>NZ_OX461105.1:0-5407376 GCF_949794035.1 Serratia proteamaculans | reverse complement strand
GGCGGACTCCACTCGAACAAGATCAATAAAAGAAAAGAATCAGGCTAATTTTTTATAACTCATGATTTTTGACACATACCCGGCATCGGCTGTTTGCCTGTGGGGGATGCGAACCGCCTTTCACGGTTTATGTCCCTCACGATCCCCGCTTGAGAGATCGCGATCGGAATGACGGATCATAGCGCAATCCGCGCAAGAGATCCTCCCCTTCATCACAGATTAGATCCATTTTATCCACAGGCCCCGGCCTGCGGCGATCTTTTCGCCAGCCTCGTTAAATTGCAGGCAAAATCCCGCGTGGGGAAAGGGATTTTTTACATTGTCAACCGGTTATACCCTGTTATCCACGCAAGATCCTTGCTTTTCCCCCGAAGGATCGCATCGGGATCCTTGCGATTTACCTCCGAGTCCGTATAATCTTCGCCCTACGTGTGTACCTGGTTCCTAAATGGTGTGTCATTAACCAGACAGGATTCTGCGGTGACCACGGGCCAATACCGGATTTTACTCCGAATTGGCAGACAACCAGGTAGGCTAGCGCAATGTGAATTGACTCAGGACTGTACAATTATTACAATCCCGCCTCTTTATATATTGCGATTGAGGCGTCGGTCGTCTTCACGCCGAATAGCCAAACGCGTTTACTGATCAGTAATTATTTTAAGTTTAGGTAGAAATCGCCATGAAACGCACTTTCCAACCGTCCGTATTGAAGCGTAACCGTAGCCACGGTTTCCGTGCTCGTATGGCAACCAAGAATGGTCGTCAAGTTCTGGCCCGCCGTCGTGCGAAAGGCCGTTCTCGTCTGACTGTTTCTAAGTAATAAAAGCTAACCCGCTGAGTGGTTAAGCTCGCTTTTCCCAGGGAGTTACGTTTGTTAACTCCCACTCACTTCACTTTCGTCTTCCAGCAGCCACAACGGGCTGGCACGCCGCAAATCACCATCCTCGGCCGCCTGAACCAGCTGGGGCATCCCCGCATCGGTCTTACCGTCGCCAAAAAACACGTCAAACGCGCGCATGAACGCAACCGGATCAAACGCCTAACCCGCGAAAGCTTCCGTTTACTTCAGCACGAGTTACCGGCGATGGATTTTGTCGTGGTGGCCAAAAAAGGGATAGCGGATTTGGATAACCGCGCGCTGACGGAAGCTTTGGAAAAATTATGGCGTCGCCACTGTCGCCAGGCTCCCGCATCCTGATCGGGCTGGTGCGGGCTTACCAGCTCGTCATCAGTCCGCTGCTTGGGCCTCGTTGTCGCTTCCAGCCGACATGCTCTCATTACGCAATTGAGGCATTAAGCAGGTTTGGCATGATAAAAGGCAGTTGGTTAGCATTGAAACGCGTATTAAAATGCCACCCCTTGAACCCAGGTGGCGATGATCCCGTGCCGCCGAAACCCGACGATAACAGAGAACACTAACGATGGATTCGCAACGCAATCTTCTCCTCATCGCTCTGCTGTTCGTGTCTTTCATGATCTGGCAAGCCTGGCAAACGGACAATGCTCCGCAACCAGTCGCGCAGACCACGCAACAGACTTCGAACACTGCTACCGGTGATGCCGCAAGCTCAGCAGTTCCAGCCAGTGGCCAGGGTAAACTGATTACCGTTAACACTGACGTGCTGTCGCTGACCATCAACACCCGTGGTGGTGATATCGAGCAGGCTAAACTGTTGGCCTACCCGGACACTCTGGGTTCATCGACGCCATTCCAATTGCTGGAAACCACACCGTCATTTGTTTATCAGGCGCAAAGCGGCCTGACCGGCAGAAACGGTCCGGATAACCCGGCAAACGGCGAACGTCCTCTGTTCCAGGCGGCGCAGGACAGCTACACCCTGCCGGAAGGCCAGGAAGAGCTGCGCATTCCGCTGACCTTTACCGGTAAAGACGGTGCCATCTACACCAAGACTTTCGTGCTCAAGCGTAACCATTACGCGGTTGGCGTTGACTACAACGTCGACAACAAAAGCACCACTCCGCTGGAACTGACCCTGTTCGGCCAACTGAAGCAGACCACCGAGCTGCCTAAGCACCGTGACACCGGCAGCAACAACTTCGCCCTGCACACCTTCCGTGGCGCGGCATACTCTTCCAGCGATGACAAATATCAGAAGTATGCGTTCGATAAGGACGAGAACCTGAGTGTGACCACGCAGGGCGGTTGGGTTGCGATGCTGCAACAATACTTCGCCACCGCATGGGTACCGGCCACTCAGGGTAGCAATACCTTCTATACCGCCAAGCCTGGCGACAACCTGTCCACCATCGGCTTCAAATCTACTCCGGTAGTGGTACAGCCTGGTGCGCAGCAGCAACTGAACGCGACCCTGTGGGTTGGCCCGGAGCTGCAGGATCAGATGGCCCAACTGGCGCCGCATCTGGACCTGACCGTGGATTACGGTTGGTTGTGGTTCATCTCCCAGCCGCTGTTCAAACTGCTGAAGTTCATCCACGGCTTTATCGGTAACTGGGGCTTCTCAATTATCATCATCACCTTCATCGTGCGTGGCATCATGTACCCGCTGACCAAAGCGCAGTACACCTCGATGGCGAAAATGCGCATGCTGCAGCCTAAACTGCAGGCGATGCGTGAGCGTATCGGTGATGACAAACAGCGCATGAGCCAAGAGATGATGGCGCTGTACAAGTCTGAGAAAGTGAATCCGTTGGGGGGTTGTCTGCCGCTGGTTATCCAGATGCCAATCTTCCTGGCGCTGTACTACATGTTGATGGGCTCGGTTGAGCTGCGCCATGCGCCGTTCGCCCTGTGGATCCATGACCTGTCGGCGCAAGACCCGTACTACATCTTGCCAATCCTGATGGGCGTGACGATGTTCTTCATCCAGAAGATGTCGCCGACCACCGTGACTGACCCGATGCAGCAGAAAATCATGACCTTTATGCCGGTGATCTTCACAGTGTTCTTCCTGTGGTTCCCGTCCGGTCTGGTGCTGTACTACATCGTCAGTAACCTGGTGACCATCATCCAGCAGCAGTTGATTTACCGCGGCCTGGAAAAACGTGGCTTACACAGCCGCGACAAGAAAAAGACCTAAGCGTATTGTAGGGGTTCGGCGCGCTGAACCCTTGCAGCGATAGATAAGAGGCGGTCATTAAGACCGCCTTTTTGCATATTGAATTGTCAGAGAGAGTCACTATGAGCACCACCGATACCATCGTAGCCCAAGCCACTCCGCCGGGACGCGGCGGCGTCGGCATTCTGCGTATTTCCGGCCGTGGCGCCAAAGACGTGGCCCAGGCCCTGCTCGGTAAGCTACCGAAGCCGCGTTACGCCGATTACCTGCCATTCCGTGATGCAGAGGGTGCGACCCTCGATCAGGGCATTGCGCTGTGGTTCCCGGGGCCCAATTCGTTTACCGGCGAAGACGTGCTGGAACTGCAAGGCCACGGCGGCCCGGTGATCCTCGATCTGCTGCTCAAACGCGTACTGGCGCTTCCCGGCATGCGTATCGCGCGGCCCGGCGAGTTTTCCGAACGTGCATTCCTCAATGACAAGCTGGATCTGGCACAGGCCGAGGCGATTGCCGACCTGATCGACGCCAGTTCCGAGCAGGCAGCCCGCTCAGCCATGAACTCGCTGCAGGGGGCTTTTTCCACCCGCATCCACCAGCTTGTGGAAGCACTTACTCACCTGCGGATCTACGTGGAAGCGGCCATCGACTTCCCCGATGAAGAAATCGACTTCCTGTCTGACGGTAAAATCGAAGCGCAGCTCAATGGCGTCATGGCCGATCTGGACAACGTACGCGCCGAAGCGCGCCAGGGCAGCCTGCTGCGTGAAGGAATGAAGGTAGTGATCGCCGGGCGACCAAACGCCGGTAAATCCAGCCTGCTGAACGCGTTAGCTGGCCGAGAGGCAGCCATCGTTACCGATATTGCCGGGACGACCCGTGACGTTCTGCGTGAACATATTCACATCGACGGCATGCCGTTGCACATCATCGACACCGCCGGCCTACGTGAAGCCATCGACGAAGTGGAGCGCATCGGCATCGAACGTGCGTGGAATGAGATCGAACAAGCCGACCGCGTGCTGTTTATGGTCGATGGCACCACCACTGCGGCCACCGAACCGGCGGAGATTTGGCCAGAATTTATGGCGCGTCTGCCGCACCGTCTGCCGATCACCGTGGTACGTAATAAAGCCGACATCACTGGTGAAACGCTGGGTATGACCGAAGTAAATGGTCACTCACTTATTCGCCTGTCGGCGCGTACCGGTGAGGGCATCGATCTGCTGCGCGACCACCTGAAGCAGAGCATGGGCTTCACCAGTAATATGGAGGGCGGCTTCCTGGCCCGCCGTCGCCACCTGCAAGCGCTGGAACAAGCGGCCCAGCATCTGGTCGAGGGCAAAGAACAGTTAGTGAGCGCTTACGCGGGGGAGCTGTTGGCCGAGGAATTACGCCTGGCCCAGCAAGCGCTGAGTGAAATCACCGGCGAATTCACCTCCGATGACCTGCTGGGACGCATCTTCTCCAGCTTCTGCATCGGCAAGTAAGCCATCAAATACCGCCGATGCCGGCTTTCTCCGCCAGAGCGGGTAAATTTTTTACCTGCTCTCGGTGATTGATGCCTGAGCGGCCGGTCACAGCACCCTTCAGGGCCAGCGCGATATACTGAGTGACAAAAGATCCCCTCTCAGGAAAGAGCAGCATGGCATTAACCCTCAGAGTGTTACTGGAAAATCGGCGTGCCGCAGGCGTGGACCCATCGCTGCGGGTGAAAGCCGGCCTAAGCCTGTTGATTCAGGATGAAACGGACTCGGTTTTGTTCGATACCGGCCCTGATGACAGTTTCCTGCATAACGCAGAGCTGATGGGCGTCGACCTGTCCGGGCTAACCGCGACGCTGCTGTCACATGGCCATTATGACCACTGCGGTGGCGTCCCCTGGCTAGCCGATAACAGCCGTATCATCTGCCATCCGCACATCGCCAATGAACGCTATTCGGCAGTGAAACTGCTGGGTAAAACCCGGAAAATCAAAAAATTATCGCTGGATATCGATTACTCACGGCATCAAATGGAGTACAGCAGTGAACCACTGCATATCAGCGAACGTTTTATCTGGTCCGGAGAAATCGCGGTTGCCGAGCCAAAGGCCTATGGCGTAATCAGTGGCAAAACGGAGGCGGTGGATTACGTTAGCGACGAGGGGGTGCTGATTTATAAGTCCGATCGTGGGCTGGTTATTATTACCGGCTGTGGGCATCGTGGGATCATTAACATCGTGCGTCATTGCCAAAAGATCACCGGGATCAATAAGATCCATGCGTTGATCGGCGGTTTCCACCTGCGCTGCGCCTCACCGCGCCTGTTATGGCAGGTCAGGCATTTTCTGAGTCAGCAAAAACCGGATAAGATCATGGGATGCCATTGTACCGGCACATGGGGACGGCTGTGGCTGCCGGAGATGATATCACCGGCGACGGGAGACACTTTCGTTCTGGAATAAAACGCTAACAAGCACATTAGTTTTACCGCCATCCCCCTGAACAGGGTCCGCTATCTCCCCTGGCTTGCCAAAAATCACCTAAGCTTATCTCAGCGATTTCTGTCGGGAGAGATAAGAAAAAATGAATGAACCACTGGATTTACTGGGTATCGGCCTTGGCCCTTTCAACCTCAGCCTGGCCGCCCTGGCCTATGAAAGTGGTGCCCTCAATTATACCTTCCTCGATCGAAACGCCAGCTTCCGTTGGCATCCCGGCATGCTATTGCCTTCTGCCTATATGCAGACCTATGTGCTGCAGGATCTGGTCACAGCGGTGACACCCCGCAGCCAATTCTCCTTTATCAATTACCTGGTCGAGCAGAAAAAAATTTATCGTTTTTTGATCACCGAACAGCAAATTATCAGCCGTGAAGAGTTCTCGGACTACCTGAGTTGGGCCTGCGATAGATTAGATGGGCTACAGTTTTCGCAGTCGGTTGAAAGTATTGATTTTGACGATGACCAGCAGTTGTTCGAGGTACGCACCCTCAACCAGACCCTGTGGGCGAAGAATATTTGCCTGGGTACCGGCCACGACCCCTGGTTACCGGCGGAGTTTTACCCGGCGCTGGGAGAGAATTGTCTGCATGCCGCCGAAATAGCCATTCGCAATCCAGATCTGACGGGTAAACGGGTGGCCGTAATTGGGGGGGGTCAAAGCGGTGCAGATATTTTCCTGAACGCGCTGCGCGGTCACTGGGGAGAACCGGCGCAACTGGATTGGATTTCCCGCCGCCCGAACTTCCAACCGCTGGACGAGTCCGCTTTCACCAATGAATATTTCACCCCGGAATACGTCGATTATTTTTATACGCTGCCGCAGGATATTCGCGAACGCGAAATCAGGACACAGAAACTGCCTGCCGACGGTATCAGCAATCATACGCTGCGCACGCTGTACCGAGAGTTATACATGCGTTTCGATGTCATGCATCAGCCACGCAATGTCCGTCTTTTGCCGCACCGCACGCTGCTGGCAATCGAACCGACGGATAAGGGCTATCAGCTGCGTACCCGCCACGGTTTGGAAAATCGCCAGGAAGGATTTCATGCCGACATCGTTATTTTAGCGACAGGTTACCGCCCTTCGCTCCCATCCTGTCTAAAACCCCTGTTGCCGCGCATTCCCTTTGACGATCAGCAGCATTTGCCGCTGCTGCCGGATTTTAACCTTGAGTGGCAAGGACCTGAACAGAATCGTATTTATGCGGTGAATGCCGGTATACATAGTCACGGCAGCGCCGAGGGTGGGCTCAGCCTGATGGCCTGGCGCTCTGCCCGCATTCTCAATCATCTCCTCGGTAAACCCCATTTTGATTTGACGCCTAACGCATCAATGATCCAATGGTGGAGTGACGCTGCACCGGACAATAATATTGAACAGGAAGATAAATAGGATAAAACGCATACTGTTTTTTAATGATAAATCCGCGACTTATGCTTAATCTAACCCCCCTGCGTTTTCTGCTGCCCCTCTGTCATGGAGTGAATAATGGCGTGTCATTTTGCCCGATGGATCCCCACATCCACCGCACTGGATACCCGGAGACTCTCCGCAGACGTGGTTGCTGCGACCGCTTCTTTTTCCGTTAAACGCCGCCAGCGCTTCCTGCAGGGGCGCATCCTGCTCGCTGAGATGATGTTCTATCTTTATGGGCTGCCGGTATTACCCTCTATCGCCACCACCCCAACCGGCCGCCCCTGTTTCGTCGACAATCACCTGCCCGATTTCAGCCTGGCCTATGCCAGCGATACGGTGGGGGTCTTGCTCAGCCAGGAAGGCAAGGTAGGGCTGGATATTGAAGTCATGCGCGCCCGCGGCGGGCAACATAAAGAGCGGCAGCACCAATACCAAACGCCGGCCGAAAGCGCCTGGATCAGTGCGCAATACGATCGACTGGAGGCAGAAACCCAGCTGTGGAGTATCCGCCAGAGCGTGCTGAAACTTTCCGGCCTGGGTAATAGCGGGCAGTCGACGCTGCTGCTGCATCCTTTTTCCGGCCATCTGCGCTCCAGTATCACCCCCCAGGTCCATGTGATGAGCGATGCCGATGAATACCTGAGTTGGGCTTGTGCGCGTGAACCCAGCCTTGAGCGCTTAATCTGTTGGCAATACGAAGCGGACAAAGGCCTGCAGAAGCACGGCGAAATCTCCCCGCGAACCCCAGCCATCTCCACCCGCTTTGTGAAATTAACCAGTCTGGCACTCCACCGCTGACATCGGCGATTAATGACGGATCCGTAAGATAAAACTTTCTTTAACGGATAAATTTCTGCATAAAACTGCAAAGTCAGCTAAATATTCAGCAATCATCTATTCTCACTGCCCTTCTTGCCCTACTATCTTCGGGTGTTCTAAGCTGAATCTGTTCATTCGAAAGGGAGAATCACCATGTCAGACCAAGCATTAAAAATCGTCACCCTGCTCGGCAGTTTACGTAAAGGCTCTTACAACGCGATGGTCGCCCGTGCCTTACCCGGCCTTGCCCCACAAGGTGTTACCATCGAAGCACTCCCCTCTATCCGTGATATCCCGCTGTACGATGCCGATATGCAGCAGGGAGAAGGTTTCCCCGCCGCGGTGGAAGCCATTGCCGAACAAATCCGCCAGGCTGACGGCGTGATCATCGTAACCCCGGAATATAACTATTCGGTGCCGGGCGGATTGAAGAACGCCATCGACTGGCTTTCCCGTCTGCCAAATCAACCCTTGGCCGGTAAGCCAGTGGCTATTCAGACCAGCTCAATGGGGCCAATTGGTGGCGCACGCTGCCAGTATCACCTGCGCCAGATCCTGGTGTTCCTCGACGCAATGGTGATGAACAAACCAGAATTTATGGGTGGCGTGATCCAGAATAAAGTGGACGCGCAGACGGAAGAATTGAATGACCAGGGTACGCTGGACTTCCTGACGGGGCAGCTGTCCGCCTTCAGCGATTACATCCGTCGTCTGAAATAAATGTCTTTTTTGACGCCTTCAGCAAAAATTGACTGATGGCGTCATTATCATGAGAAAAAAATCGCCAACCCATTAAAAATAAAGTCATTAAATTATGTATTTTTTTATTTTAGCCATATTACTGGCTTTCATCACCAGACCACTACTAGCCACAGAAATGCATTATCCCGCCGGAGAAGAGCCGATCGAGCTGCCGGTACATAGCCCGCTTAGCACCCAGTTACCCCGCACCGCACAGAGCCAGGAAGATAAAAAGATCGCCGCCATGTCGTTGTATCTGACGCTGATGCGTGAAGATGGCCGTAACGTATGGGCACCTTACCAGTTGGCGGCCTCCTCAGCAGAAAAGGGCCAGACCGAATTGGCAGAGCGTTATCTGCAACTGAGCGCCGATCGCGGGTTGTGGTATTACTACAATCTGTTGGAGGACGACGCCTTCAACAACATCCAACACAGCAGCACCTATCAGTCGATTCTGGCGATAACCAAAGCGCGCTATCTGCAACATGCGCATTGGTTCGAAGGCAAAGCCAGCTACGCCATACCGGACGGTACACCTCCACCCGGAGGCTGGCCAACGGTGGTGTATCTGCACGCCTATGGCAAAAGCGCCGGTATCACGCCTGAAGAGCGCCTGTTTTTCAGTGAGATCGGCGTCGCCTATGTTGAGATCAACGGCACCCAGATGCTGTCAGAAAACTGTTTCCGTTGGTCAAATTACAGTGATGAAAGCACTCAGAGCGCAATTCAGCGGGCTTTGCAGCCGTTAACCAAAGAATTAAAGCTCAACCCTCAACAGGTCTACCTTACCGCTCGTGGTCAGGGCGCAATGCATGCCGCCAATCTGCTGGCCAAGTACCCGCAACTTTATGCCGGAGCGATGCTGATCGCCCCTAATGGCGAGATCAAACAGGCACAGCAATCGCTGGCAACCCATAAGCGGCTGGTGGTGGCGTACTACGATCGGCAAAATTTCAGCGATCAGGCGTTGGCGATGCACTTCGCCAATCTGTTCAGTGAGAATAATCAGGTAGAGGCTTTGCATTTTGCCCAGGGTGAGAACCCCGATGGCGGCTGGCAGGCACGTTTCAAACGGCCGTTGCAGTGGATGCTGCATCAGGCGCCCGACGCAACGCCGGGCGCCTGATGTGACTACGCGCATTGGCTTGCAGGCTATGAGAAAGTTGATTATTAGGGAGAGCGTGCCGAAGGGGTCGTAGCAGCTTCAGCTGCCGACCAATTTGCCGGGAGCAAATTGGAACGACTTTCAGTCGGCCCGTAGGGTGGGACACACGGATGTGTCCCATAATGGCCCCTCGGTGCGCTAGGCCCGAGTATCTAAGGCTAAAAGCAAACACAGGGCCGACGTTTGTCGGCCCTGTTCGCATTAATGACCGTCTACAAAAACAATCTTCAGCACAAACAGTAGCGCGACAACCACCACGCATGGGCTGATTTCACGCCAGCGGCCGGTACCCAACTTCATGACGCAGTAAGAAATAAAGCCGAGTGCGATACCTTCGGTAATCGAGAAGCTGAACGGCATCATCACCGCCGTCACAAACGCCGGCACCGCTTCGGTCAGGTCATCCCACTTAACCCGCGCCAGGCTGGATGTCATCAGCACGCCCACGTAGATCAACGCACCGGCAGCGGCGTAAGCCGGCACCATGCCCGCCAACGGCGACAGGAAAATCACCAGCAGGAACAGGATCCCGGTCACCACCGCGGTCAGACCGGTACGGCCGCCGACGGAAACCCCGGCAGAGCTTTCAATGTAGGCCGTCACGGAGGAGGTACCGACAAAGGAGCCGGCCACCGAACTGATGCTGTCCACGTACAACGCCTGCTTCATGCGTGGGAACTTGCCCGTTGCATCGGTCAGACCGGCCTTGTCGGTCACGCCAATCAGGGTGCCGGAGGAGTCGAACAGGTTCACCAGCATAAAGGAGAAAATCACCCCCGCCAGGCCAATGTTCAACGCCCCCGCCAGATCAACCTGGCCCACTACCGAGGTAATGTTGGGTGGCATCGAGAACACGCCGCCGTATTTCACATCGCCCAATGCCCAGCCGATCAGGGTGGTCACCACGATGGAAACCAGCACCGCCGCATGGAAGTTACGGGAGGACAGCACGGCAATAATAAAGAAGCCCAGCGCGCCCAGCAGCACATTGTGCGAGGTCAGGCTACCGATGGTCACCAGCGTATCCGGGTTAGCCACCACAATGCCGGCATTTTTCAGCCCCATCATGCCGATAAACAGGCCGATACCGCTGGTGATCCCCACCCGCAAACTCATGGGGATATTGGCAATCATCCAGTAGCGGACGCGGAAAATGGTCAACAGCAATAAACCGACCGCGCCCCAGAAGATGGCCCCCATGCCGATCTGCCATGAAATCCCCATCGCGCCCACCACCACAAAGGCGAAGAACGCATTGAGGCCCATTGCCGGCGCCAGTGCCACCGGCAGGTTCGCCAGCAGGCCCATAAAAATACTGCCAAAAGCGGCAATCAGACAGGTGGTTACAAACACCGCCTGCGTATCCATACCCGCCGCGCCCAAAATTTGCGGGTTAACGAACACGATATACACCATGGTCAAAAAGGTAGTAATACCGGCAATCGTTTCCGTACGCGCCGTAGTGCCATGTTGCTTGAGTTTAAACACACGCCCAAGCAAGCCTTGCTCAACGTCAAGGCCAGTGACTTGTTTGCTCATTATCAGAATTCCGAAGAAGGGAATGGAGAGTCGCTGGCTATCCTATAACAAAAAGTCAGGGTTTTGACGCCGCTCACAGCTTTTTTTCGCCGTCTTTACGGCTAAAACCCCCAACAGATTGTATTTACTGGGATTGATCGGTAAACCGTGATTCTGGGGTCGCAATCCTGCCTGATGCGGTTAAAGTGGCATTATCACCGCATAACCTAAGGACACGGCCCCTGATGAAGCAGATTGACTGTATTTTGTTTGATTGCGACGGCACGCTGGTGGACAGCGAAGTGCTGTGCAGCAAAGCCTACGTGCACATGTTTGCCCACTATGGCATTCACCTTTCGCTGGACGAAGTGTTCAGAAAGTACAAAGGGGTGAAGCTGTACGAGATTATCGAACAGGTTAATGCGGAGCACGGAGTCGCCTTGCCGAAGGAAGAACTGGAGCCGTTATACCGCCAGGAAGTGGCCCGTCTGTTCGACAGCGAATTGCAGCAGATTGCCGGTGCGCGTGAACTGCTGGCACAGGTGTCAGTCCCTATGTGTACCGTGTCTAACGGCCCGGTCAGCAAAATGCAGCACTCGCTCGGCCTGACCGACATGCTGCACTATTTTGATGACCGGTTGTTCAGCGGCTATGACATCCAGCGCTGGAAACCGGACCCGGCGATCGTGTTTCACGCCGCCGAAAAAATGCAGGTACCGGTGGAGCGTTGCATCCTGGTGGACGATTCCGCCGCCGGGGCGCAGGCCGGGATCGCTGCGGGTATCCCGGTATTTTACTTCTGTGCCGATCCGCACAATAAACCGATCGACCATCCCCTGGTCACCGCATTCGACAACCTGGCGCAATTACCTGCATTGTGGCGTGAACGTGGCTGGCAGTTGACTAACTAGCCGGCAACGGCGGTTTGTTACGCCACCAGCACCATGAGCGTTTCAACGCCCGGGTCTGCGGGCTAAAGCGGCGATTGACCGCATTGGCCAGCAGATCCAGCGTCAGACAGAAGACGAAGTACACCAGGGCGATAAACAGGAACACCTCCATCGGGTACACCATGCTGCGGTTGTTGACCTGGGTTGCCAGAAAGGTCAGCTCACCGACACCGACGATATAGGCCAGCGAAGTGTCCTTGATCAACGAAATCCACTGGTTGATAAACGAAGGCACCATCATGCGCAGCGCCTGGGGCAAAACGATCATCCGCAGCGTCTGCCAGCGGGTTAACCCCAGTGATAAACCCGCTTGCCACTGGCCCGGGCCGATGGCGGCAATTCCCGCCTTCACCGCATGAGCCAGATAGGCCGAGGCGATCAACGCCAATGCGCAAACTACGGTAG
The DNA here is from genome assembly GCF_949794035.1 of Serratia proteamaculans. NCBI lineage: Bacteria > Pseudomonadati > Pseudomonadota > Gammaproteobacteria > Enterobacterales > Yersiniaceae > Serratia > Serratia proteamaculans. The sequence continues at coordinate 5,394,835 of NZ_OX461105.1, read as the reverse complement.
TAATTTCCGGAATATCCACGCCAAAAACCATCGGCAGCAGAAAATAGGTCCAGAAAATCAGCATGATCACCGGGATGGCGCGGAAGAACCCCAGCAGCATGGCCAGTAATCCGGCAGCGACGCCGCTCGACATCGCCAGTGCCACGCCTAACAGCGTGCCGAGAATGGCCGAAGCCACACCGGCCATCAGGCTGATCGCCAACGTCAGCGCGGCGCCTCCCAGCGGTCCGTCCGGCCAGGTGCCCCACAACAGATAGCCCAGGTTGTCGTAAATGACGCTGAAATCCATCTTAATGCCCTCTCAGCGGTTTACGCTGCTGTCGCCACATGCCCCAGCCTTCCAGCAGCGCAATAATGGCAATGTACAGCAACGTCGCCACACCAAACGCCTGGAAGGTGCGCAGCGTCTCGGTTTCTACCTGACGCGAAGCATAGGACAGTTCGGCAACGCCGATCGCCATGGTCAGCGAGGAGTTTTTTATCACGTTCATATACTGACCCAGCAGCGGTGGCATGGCGATTTTCAGCGCCTGCGGCAGCACCACATAACGCATGGCCTGCCAGCCGGTTAATCCCAGCGCGTTGGCCGCATATTTTTGCCCGCCGGCGACGCCACGGATGCCTGAGCGGATCTCTTCGGCGATAAATGCACTGGAGTACAACGTCAGGCCAAAGAAGCCGGCGAGAAACTCGAACGACGGCCACTCTAGCGGGCCGATTTGATGTGAAGTGTTCAGCCACTGCATGGCGGCAGAAGGCAGGATCTGCCCGGCGGCGAAATACCAGAAGAACAGCTGCACCAGCAATGGCGTATTACGAAACAACGAACTGTACCCCACCGCCAGCCAGCGCAGTCCCCACAGGCGGCTGTCACGCATTGCCGTCAGTAAAAACCCCAACAGCGTGGCGGCCAGGCTCGCGCAGGCGGAAAGCCACAGCGTCAGCAGGAAACCCTGCCATAGCCAGCTCAGATACTGCGGCGCCAGCAGCCAGTCTGAGAGTTGTTGCAGATGCATGCTAAATCCTTGTATTGCAGAATGCGCCAGGGGCGCAGCAAGCTGCGCCCCTCCGTTCACACCTCACAGCCCCCGCGGATCAGGCTTTCGGCTGTTGATCCAGGGGTGCGATGGTGAAATTGCCGCGTGGCTGCGCGGTTTTGGTTTCCGGGCCAAACCAGCGATCGTAGATCTTCACCGCTTCGCCGTTTTTTTCCAGTTTAATCAGCGTGTCGTTCACGCTGGCGGTCAGGCGTTCTTCGCCTTTGGGAATACCGACCCCTTGGTATTCTTTGGTAATGCTGAACGGCGAGATCTCGAAATCAGCCTTCTGCGCCGCCGGCAGGTTGCCGAGCAGGCCCACCAGTTTGGCATCATCCTGGGTGATCGCCTGAACGTTGCCGTTACGCAGCGCCACGAACGCCAGCGGTGTGTCGTCGTAAGAGATCACTTTGGCCGTCGGGTAATGTTCACGCAGGGTAATTTCCTGCACCGTGCCTTTGTCCGCGCCGATGCGCAGTTTTTTGATATCTTCCGGGGTTTTCAGCACGCCTTTATGGGCGATAAATTTCTGGCCGGTGGCGAAGTACGGCACGCTGAAGTTCACTTCCTTGGCGCGCTCGTCAGTAATGGTGAAGTTGGCGGCGATCAAATCGACCTTTTTCGACACCAACAAAGGAATACGGTTGGCAGGATTGGTGGCTCGCAGCTCCACCTTCACACCCAGCGCTTTGCCGATCGCATCGGCCACATCAACGTCATAACCCACCAACTTTTTGCTTTGCGGATCGATATAACCGAACGGAGGATTACTGTCGAACACCGCGATACGCACTACGCCGGCTTTCTTGATGTCGTCGAGTTTGTCCGCATGCGCGGCACCGGTGGCGAGGCTGGTCAGGCTGGCTAACAAAGTTAAGGCCAAAACGCGATGTTTCATGAGTTGCTCCTAAGGGGTTGATGTCCTGCTGGCTGCTACGCTAGCAAGACCCGCTTAGGTCAGGAAATAATATAAAAAGCTATATTTATAACCTTTTTATCTTTAGGGGTTTTAAACAGCATAAAGGCGCAGTTTTCTGCGCCTTTGGAGGGTAACTCGTGGGGAGAATTACTCTTTTTTCTCGTCTTTACCGTCGGACGACAACAGCTTTTCCAGCGCATCGCCGCCAATATGACGGAAGTCCTGACCTTTGACGAAGTAGAAGATAAATTCGCAAATGTTCTGGCAACGATCTCCGATACGCTCGATCGAACGGGCGCAGAACAACGCAGTCAGCACGCTGGGAATGGTGCGCGTGTCTTCCATCATGTAAGTCATCAGCTGACGCACAATGCCTTCATATTCCTGGTCGACCTTTCTGTCTTCGCGGTAAATTCGGATCGCTTCATCCAGATCCATACGCGCGAAAGCGTCCAGCACGTCATGCAGCATCTGCACGGTATGGCGGCCCAGCGACTCCAGGCTCACCAACAGTGGCTGGTGCTGATGCGAGAACTTCTCCAGCGCGGTACGGCAAATCTTATCTGCCACGTCGCCGATACGTTCCAGTTCGGAGATGGTTTTGATGATCGCCATCACCAGGCGCAGGTCACTGGCGGTCGGCTGGCGTTTGGCGATGATCCGCACGCAGGCTTCGTCGATCGCCACTTCCATCATATTGACCTTGGCATCGCCTTCGATCACCCGCTTGGCCAACTCACCGTCCTGGTTATGCATCGCGGTAATGGCGTCGGTCAGTTGCTGTTCCACCAGCCCGCCCATGGTCAACACCTGGGTGCGGATGTGCTCAAGTTCTGCGTTGAACTGGCCGGAAATGTGTTTATTTAAATTCAGGTTATCCATGATGCATCCTATCAACCATAACGGCCAGTGATGTAGTCTTCGGTCTGTTTTTTCTGTGGCGCGGTGAACAGGGTATCAGTATCACTGAACTCGATCAGTTCGCCCAGATACATAAATGCCGTGGAGTCCGAGCAACGCGCCGCCTGCTGCATGTTGTGAGTTACGATCACCACGGTGTAGTCAGACTTCAGCTCGCTGATCAGCTCTTCAATTTTACCGGTGGAAATCGGATCCAGCGCCGAGCAGGGTTCATCCAACAATAATACGTCCGGACGAATCGCAATGCCGCGGGCGATACACAGGCGCTGCTGCTGGCCGCCGGACAGGCTGTAACCGCTCTGGTGCAGCTTGTCCTTGGTTTCGTTCCACAGCGCTGCCTTGGTCAGAGCCCACTGCACGCGCTCATCCATGTCGGCACGCGACAGCTTTTCAAACAGACGCACACCGAAAGCGATGTTGTCGTATATCGACATCGGGAACGGTGTCGGCTTCTGGAACACCATGCCAACCTTGGCACGCAGCAGGGCGATATCCGAGTTGTCGGTCAGAATGTTCTGCCCATCCAGCAGGATGCCACCTTCGGCACGCTGCTCAGGGTATAGCTGATACATCTTGTTGAAGGTACGCAGCAGGGTTGATTTGCCGCAGCCGGATGGACCGATAAACGCGGTGACCTTGTTCTTGGCGATATCCAGCGTGATGTTTTTCAGCGCATGGAATTTGCCATAGTAGAAGTTCAGATCGCGTACCTGAATTTTGCTGCTGGAAGCGTCAGTAACCATACTCATCAAGACTTCTCTCTTTTCATCAGCGCCGCCAGGGCCGCGCTCAAAATTTTATGAATGCTTTTGCTTGGCGAAAACCACACGCGCCAAGATATTCAGGACCAATACGCACAGGGTAATCAACAACACCCCTGCCCAGGCCAGTTCTTGCCATTCGGCGAACGGGCTCATGGCGAATTTGAAAATGGTCACCGGCAGGTTGGCGATCGGCTGCATCAGATCGGTGCTCCAGAACTGATTCGACAGCGAGGTAAACAGCAACGGTGCGGTTTCCCCGGCGATACGTGCAATCGCCAGCAGCACGCCGGTGATAATGCCGGAAACCGAGGCTTTCAGCGTGATGGCAGAAATCATGCGCCATTTCGGCGTACCCAGCGCGTAAGCCGCCTCACGCAGCGTATCCGGCACCAGTTTCAGCATGTTTTCGGTGGTACGGATCACGATCGGCACCTGCAACAGCGCCAGTGCAATGATCCCAGCCCAGCCGGAGAAGTGCTGCATCTTCGCCACCACGATGGTGTACACGAACAAGCCCACGACGATCGACGGTGCCGATAACAGAATGTCGTTAATAAAACGGATGATTTCCGCCAGCCAGGATTTACGGCCGTATTCCGCCAGGTAAATGCCGGCCATGATGCCCAGCGGCGTGCCGAATATCGTCGCCCACATGATCAATAACCCGCTACCGGCAATGGCGTTAGCCAGGCCGCCGCCGGCAGTGTTCGGTGGTGGGGTCATTTCGGTGAACAACGCCAGCGACATGCCGTCGATGCCTTTGGTCACCGTGGAGAACAGGATCCACACCAGCCAGAACAAGCCAAACACCATGGTCGCCATCGACATGAACAGCGCCAGTCGGTTTTTCTGACGGCGCCAGGCCTGCATTTTGCGACGGCTTTCCAACAGCGCCAGGTTGTTTTGCATTTCCATAGTCGCCACGTTAGCGTCCCTCCTTCTTGGCCAGACGCATGACCATCAACTTCGACAGCGCCAGGACGATAAAGGTGATAACAAACAGAATCAGACCCAGCTCCATCAACGCTGCGGTGTGCACCCCAGATTCCGCTTCGGCGAATTCGTTGGCCAGCGCAGAGGTGATACTGTTACCCGGCATATACAGCGAGACGCTGTCGAGCTGGTAGGTGTTACCGATGATGAAGGTCACCGCCATGGTTTCCCCCAGCGCACGGCCCAACCCCAACATCACACCGCCAATCACGCCATTCTTGGTAAACGGCAGCACGATACGCCAGATCACTTCCCAGGTGGTGCAGCCGATGCCGTAGGCCGACTCTTTCATCATCACCGGGGTCTGCTCGAACACGTCGCGCATTACGGCAGCAATGTAAGGAATAATCATAATCGCCAGGATCACCCCGGCAGCCAGAATACCAATACCAAACGCCGGGCCAGAGAACAGCTCACCGACAATCGGAATGCCGGACAGCACATCGCCAACCGGAGTCTGGAAATATTCGGCAAACAGCGGGGCGAACACGAACAGGCCCCACATGCCGTAAACGATACTCGGGATCGCCGCCAGCAGTTCAATGGCGATGCCCAGTGGGCGTCGCAGCCAGTTTGGCGCCAGCTCGGTCAGGAACAGCGCAATACCAAAGCTGACGGGCACGGCAATAATCAGTGCAATCAACGAGGTAACCACGGTGCCGTAGATGGGTACCAGCGCACCGAACTGTTCGGCAGGCGCGTCCCACTCTTTGGTCCACAGGAAGGAGAAACCGAATTTCTGGATGCTCGGCCAGGAGGCGAAGATCAGTGAAACAATAATGCCGCCCAGCAACAATAGGGTAATCAGCGCTGCCAGTTTAACCAGCGCGCTGAAGATGACGTCACCATTTTTACTCGGTGCTTTAATGGTCGGCTTGTACTCAGCCATAGATCACTCTCTGTTTTAACCCTGGCAGGCCCAACATAGGTCAGACCCTGAAAAACTGAGTGGGGCGCGTTGGATCACGCGCCCCTGCGTTGTTAGTACAGCGCTTTACCGGAACTGTCTTTTACGTTGGTTTTCCATGCTGCACGCACCTGCTCGACAACTTCGTTCGGCAGAGTGGCGTAATCCAGGTCATTAGCCTGCTTGGCGCCCGTTTTGTACGCCCAGTCAAAGAACTTCAGGACTTCGGTGCCCTGAGCCGGGTTTTTCTGCTCTTTGTGCACCAGGATGAAGGTGGTAGAGGTGATTGGCCAGGCGTTGTCGCCTTTCTGGTCAGTCAGGTCCTGTGCGAAGGTTTTGCTCCAGTCCACGCCTTTAGCCGCTGCGCTGAAGCTCTCTTCTGTCGGGCTAACCGCTTTGCCATCGGCAGAAATCAGCTTGGTATAAGCCAGGTTGTTCTGCTTGGCGTAAGCGTATTCCACGTAGCCGATAGAGCCTGGCAGACGCTGTACGAAGGCCGCGATACCGTCGTTACCCTTGCCGCCCAGACCGGTTGGCCAGTTAACGGTAGAGCCTGCGCCGATTTTCTCTTTCCACTGCGCGTTGGCTTTGGACAGGTAGCTGGTGAACACGAACGAGGTGCCTGAACCATCAGCACGACGCACAACGGCAATGTTCTGATCCGGCAATTTAACGCCAGGGTTCAGCTTGGTGATCGCCGGGTCGTTCCATTTCTTCACGTTACCCAGATAGATATCGCCCAGAGTTTTACCATCCAGGGTCAGCTCACCGGATTTGATGCCCGGGATGTTAACTGCCAGCACCACACCACCGATCACGGTAGGGAACTGGAACAGGCCATCAGCCGCCAGTTTTTCGTCAGTCAAAGGCGCATCAGAAGCACCAAAGTCAACGGTGTTGGCGATGATTTGCTTCACGCCACCAGAAGAGCCGATGCCCTGATAGTTAACTTTGTTGCCGGTTTCTTTCTGATAAGAATCTGCCCACTTGGCATAAACCGGAGCGGGGAATGTCGCACCTGCACCGGTCAGGCTAGCAGCAGCGAACGCGGACACGGCGGTCAGGGAGAAAGTCGCTGCCACAATACTGGCGACGGTGGTACGCATCAGTTTCATAATCCCTCCTAATGGGATATTCAAAAATCGACTTCAAGTCGTTTTCATCAGAGTAAGTATTGCTGCAGGAGGGAAAATAGGACAGTTTGGTGACAGTAAAATGTACGAAATATGACAGTTATATTACAGTGCGCCAATAGTGTAATTAACATCTTGATTAGGCTATTATTTCATCTGAAACATTCAATAATATCTTGCTCACGCAAAGGGATCTTCCATGAAAAAAACACTTATCTTGTCAGCGGTTAGCCTGTCTCTGCTGGCATCTAGCAACGTGATGGCGGCGCAAGGACTCGTGCGCGATAGCAACATACCCGAAGCCACGCTTTTCGAGAAAATTCTATTTCTGGGCGATAATAATAACTACAGAACCTCCCGCTATACACTGAATGATTTGGATAACTTTAGAGATAAGTTGCGAGATCATGAAAGGGAGCTAAAACAGCTGCAAGAAGAAAACAGGAATAAGGATCGTCAGATCGACGAACTAAAACGTTCGCTGCAAGAACTGAGCAGTAAGGTGAAAAGTTAGCGGATAAAAAAATCCGGCGCGCCGTTTACACAGCACGCCGGATTAATCAGTCAAAAACTCAGCGAATTTTACTCTACAGTGACAGACTTCGCCAAGTTACGCGGCTGGTCAACGTCGGTGCCTTTGATCAGCGCCACGTGGTAAGACAACAGCTGCAACGGCACGGTGTAGAAGATCGGTGCCACGATTTCTTCAACGTGCGGCAACGGAATGATGGTCATGCCTTCGCTGCTGACAAAACCGGCATCCTGATCGGCGAACACGTACAGCTGGCCACCGCGCGCGCGCACTTCTTCAATATTGGACTTCAGCTTTTCCAACAGTTCGTTGTTCGGCGCCACCACGATCACCGGCATATCGGCATCGATCAACGCCAGCGGACCGTGTTTCAACTCACCGGCCGCATAGGCCTCGGCGTGAATGTAGGAGATCTCTTTCAGCTTCAGCGCCCCTTCCATCGCGATCGGGTACTGATCGCCACGGCCAAGGAACAGTGCGTGATGCTTGTCGGAGAAGCCTTCCGCCAGCGCTTCAATGCTTTTGTCCAGCGACAGCATCTGTTCGATACGCGCCGGCAACGCCTGCAGGCCGTGTACGATTTCATGCTCAACGCTTTCCGCCATACCTTTCAGTCGGCCCAAACGCGCCACCAGCATCAACAGCACCGCAAGTTGGGTGGTAAAAGCTTTGGTGGAAGCCACACCGATTTCGGTGCCGGCCTTGGTCATCAGCGCCAGATCGGATTCACGCACCAGTGAAGAACCGGCCACATTGCACACCGCCAACGAACCGAGATAACCCAGTTCCTTCGACAGGCGCAGTGCCGCCAGGGTATCGGCGGTTTCACCGGATTGCGACAAGGTAATGATCAGGCTGCCCGGACGTACGGCAGATTTGCGATAGCGGAATTCTGACGCGATCTCCACGTCGCAAGGCACGCCGGCCAGCGATTCGAACCAATAGCGGGCAACCATGCCGGAGTGGTAAGAGGTCCCACAGGCAATGATTTGTACGTGCTGCACCTTCGCCAACAGTTCGTCGGCACGCGGGCCCAGCTCGCTCAGGTTGATTTGGCCGTGGCTGAAACGCCCTTCCAGGGTGTTCTTCAACGCCAGTGGCTGTTCGTAGATCTCTTTTTGCATGTAGTGACGGTAAGCACCTTTGTCACCAGCGTCGTACTGCACCTGGGATTCGATTTCAGGACGCTCAACGGCGTTGCCCTGCTTATCGAAAATGTTGACGGTGCGGCGAGTCATCTCCACCACGTCACCTTCTTCCAGGAAGATAAAGCGACGGGTTACCGGCAACAGCGCCAGTTGATCGGAAGCCAGGAAGTTTTCACCCACGCCACGGCCGATAACCAGCGGGCTGCCGGAACGCGCAGCCACCAGCACGCTGGGATCACGGCTGTCCATCACCACGGTGCCGTATGCGCCACGCAACTGAGGGATAACGCGTTGAACTACCTCCAGCAAGGTACCGCCCTGGCGCTGTTCCCAATGCACCAGGTGAGCAATCACCTCGGTGTCGGTTTCAGAGCTGAAGTGATAACCGCGTTCGATCAGCAGTTCACGCAACGGTTCGTGGTTTTCGATGATGCCGTTATGCACCACTGTAATGTAATCAGAAACATGCGGGTGCGCGTTAGCTTCGGTAGGTTCACCGTGCGTTGCCCAGCGGGTGTGAGCAATACCGGTGCCCCCATGCAATTCATGTTGTTCAGCGGCTTCGGCCAGTTTGTTAACTTTGCCCACGCGGCGTAAACGGCTGACGTTACCTTCGGCATCCACCACCGCCAAACCGGCTGAGTCGTAGCCACGGTATTCAAGACGGCGTAACCCTTCCAACAGAATCTCTGCAATATCACGTTGCGCTACTGCGCCTACAATTCCACACATCAGTTGTATTCCTAATTAAACGCCTTTCGGGGCGCTTTCGATGTCTTGACCTGATTTTGCCGGTTTTTACCGTGCTTCCCCGAGCCTGTAGAGAATGGGGATTATCCTCTTCATCTTTCGAGCTGCTGCGTTGTTGGCTGCGAGTGCTCATCCCAGTCACTTAGTGAACTAAGCTCCTGGGAATTCACACTCTTACCGCCTAGCAGCAGCTCAAAATCTATTGAGGACTTTTATGTTTTGTATTGGGCTCGTAAGCGGAGCCCAACGCAAAACACACGAGTTACTTCTTCTTGACCGGGCGCTGCCAACCCTGGATGTGCACCTGCTTGACGCGGCTCAGCACCAGTTCGTCTTCGCCGATATCACGGGTCACCGTAGTACCAGCGGCGATGGTGGAACCTTTGCCGACAGACACTGGCGCCACCAGCTGGGTGTCGGAACCGACAAACACGCCGTCGCCGATAATGGTTTTATGCTTATTGGCGCCATCATAGTTACAGGTGATGGTACCGGCACCGATATTCACATCGTCGCCAATCTCGGCATCGCCCAGGTAGCTCAGATGACCCGCTTTGGACCCTTTGCCCAAACGCGCCTTTTTCATTTCGACGAAGTTGCCCACATGGGCACCCACTGCCAGTTCAGCCCCCGGACGCAAGCGGGCAAAAGGACCCACGGTGCATTCCGCTGCCAGCACGGCATCTTCCAGCACGCTGTACGGACTGATTTCGCAGTCATCACCGATCACACAGTTTTTCAGCACGCAGCCGGCACCGATTTTCACTCGATCCCCCAGCTTAACCGTGCCTTCAATAATCACGTTGGCATCAATAGAGATGTCGCGACCGTGGACAAGTTCCCCGCGCAGGTCAAAACGCGCCGGATCCAGCAGCATAACGCCAGCCAACAGCAATTTTTCAGACTGTTCTGCCTGGTAGATGCGCTCAAGCCGCGACAGTTGCAGGCGGTTATTCACACCTTCCACTTCGCTCAGGCGTGACGGATGCACGGCTTCAATTTTCTTGCCGTCGGCATGGGCCAGCGCAATGATATCGGTGATGTAGAATTCACCCTGTGCGTTGTCGTTATTCAGCATCCCCAGCCAGCGCTTGAGATCACGCCCGTTGGCCACCAGGATACCGGTGTTGATTTCATTAATCTGGCGCTGGGCTTCGCTGGCATCCTTGTGCTCAACAATGCCCACCACCTGGTCGTTCTCACGCACGATACGCCCGTAGCCGCTCGGATCAGCCAGCTTCACCGTCAGCAGGCCAATACCGCCCTGTGGCTTCGCGGCCATCAGACGCTGCAAAGTATCGACAGAAATCAGCGGGACGTCACCGTACAGCATCAGCACGTCTTCATCATCGGCAAAATGCGGGGCCGCCTGCTGCATGGCATGGCCGGTACCCAATTGTTCGGCCTGCAGCACCCAGTTGAGTGCGCCGTCGGTCAGGGTATTTTTCAGCAGATCGCCGCCATGGCCATACACCAGATGGACGTTTTTCGCGCCCAGTTTCATCGCGGCATCAATGACGTGCTGCACCATCGGCTTGCCGGCCAACGGATGTAATACCTTGGGAAGATCGGAATACATGCGTGTTCCCTTGCCCGCGGCGAGGATCACCACACTCATTGCGCTGTTCGACATAAGCAACCTGATAACTCCATTTTGATAGACGAAAGTAGAACCCTTTAGTGACGATATTACTACATATTTCTCTGCACGAACCCAGTGTAGGCCATGGGGCACTAGGCACACAGCAATTAACACTCACATAACCCGGCAGTGGGCAGAACTGTCGGCGATCGGAGACATTTTCAGCCCCAACGGGGGGTTATACATCACCATACCCGCCGGGCTGAAACGCTTATTTTAAAGCAAAAAAAAAGCGACCCAATAGGCCGCTTTCTTAATTTTGGTTGCGTTATGCACGCGCCAAAATATTACATCGATCTTCTGGTGAGCTCGATAACGCGCAGTTTCGCGATCGCTTTCGCCAGTTCTGCAGATGCCTGAGCATAGTCGACATCGCCATGAGAGCTGCTGATATGCTCTTCAGCTTTACGCTTAGCTTCCAGCGCTCTCGCTTCGTCGAGGTCCGTTCCACGGATAGCAGTGTCAGCCAGCACGGTGACCACGCTCGGTTGTACCTCAAGGATACCGCCGGACAGGTAGATGAACTCTTCTTCACCGTGTTGTTTAACAATACGCACCATGCCAGGCTTGATGGCAGTCAGCAGCGGCGCATGGCCAGGGAAAATCCCCAGTTCGCCTTCGCTACCTGTCACCTGGATCTTTTGCACCAGGCCGGAAAACATATGTTTTTCCGCGCTGACTACATCCAGATGGTAAGTCATAGCCATATCACCCTCCTCTCAAGACGTTACAGTTTCTTGGCTTTTTCCACTGCTTCTTCAATGGTGCCAACCATGTAGAACGCTTGTTCAGGCAGGTGGTCATAGTCGCCGTCCATAATGCCTTTGAAACCACGGATGGTGTCTTTCAGCGATACGAACTTGCCCGGAGAACCGGTGAAGACTTCTGCCACGAAGAACGGCTGAGACAGGAAGCGTTGGATTTTACGCGCACGGGATACGACCAGTTTGTCTTCTTCAGACAGCTCGTCCATACCCAGGATTGCGATAATATCTTTCAGTTCCTGATAGCGTTGCAGAATAGACTGCACGCCACGCGCTACATCGTAGTGCTCCTGGCCAACTACCAGCGGATCCAGCTGACGGCTGGTGGAATCCAGCGGGTCAACGGCCGGGTAGATACCCAGAGAAGCGATATTACGGCTCAGTACCACAGTTGCATCCAAGTGAGCAAAGGTGGTGGCTGGTGACGGGTCAGTCAAGTCATCCGCAGGGACGTAAACGGCCTGTACGGAGGTGATTGAACCAGTCTTGGTAGAGGTGATACGTTCTTGCAGAACACCCATCTCTTCCGCCAGCGTTGGCTGATAACCTACCGCCGATGGCATACGGCCCAGAAGTGCGGACACTTCGGTACCGGCCAGGGTATAACGGTAGATGTTATCAACGAACAGCAGAACGTCACGGCCTTCGTCACGGAATTTCTCCGCCATGGTCAGACCGGTCAGAGCAACGCGCAGACGGTTACCCGGTGGCTCGTTCATCTGGCCGTAAACCAGGGATACTTTGTCCAGTACGTTGGAGTCGTTCATCTCGTGGTAGAAGTCGTTACCCTCACGAGTACGCTCACCCACGCCCGCAAACACAGAATAACCGGAGTGCTCGATCGCGATGTTACGGATCAGCTCCATCATGTTTACAGTTTTGCCTACGCCCGCACCACCGAACAGACCGACTTTACCACCCTTGGCGAACGGGCAGATCAGGTCCATTACCTTGATACCGGTTTCCAGCAGATCCTGGGAGTTGGCCAAATCTTCGTAGCTTGGCGCCGGACGGTGAATCGCCCAACGTTCTTCTTCGCCGATATCGCCCTTCATGTCGATTGGTTCACCCAATACGTTCATGATACGGCCCAGGGTAGCTTTACCTACCGGTACTTCAATCGGGTGGTCCAGGTCAGTCACTTTCAGACCGCGACGCAGACCATCAGAGGTCCCCATTGCGATACAGCGAACCACGCCACCGCCCAACTGTTGCTGAACTTCCAGCACCAGCTTATTGGCACCGTTTTCTACCTCAAGAGCGTTGTACACTTTTGGTACGGCATCCTGAGGGAACTCGACGTCCACTACGGCGCCGATTACCTGGATAATCTTTCCAGTAGCCATCTTGAATCCTCTACGTAATTCGTAAACCTAGCTTAAACCGCGGAGGCTCCCGAAACGATCTCGGTGAGTTCCTGAGTGATGCTGGCCTGACGAGCCTTGTTGTATACCAACTGCAGCTCTTTGATCAGGCTACCGCCGTTATCGGTTGCGGCTTTCATCGCTACCATTCGTGCGGCCTGCTCGCTGGCCAGGTTTTCCACGACGCCCTGATAAACCTGAGATTCCACATAGCGGCGCAGCAAGGTATCAAGCAGCACTTTTGGATCGGGTTCATACAGGTAATCCCAAGATTTTTTCTTCAGCTCACCGTCATCGGCAGGCGGCAACGGCAGCAGCTGAACGATCTGTGGTTCTTGGGACATCGTATTGATAAATTTGTTACTGACAATGTACAGCTTGTCCAAACGACCTTCGTCGTAGGCTTGCAGCATCACTTTCACCGGGCCGATCAGCTCCGACAGGGAAGGGTTATCCCCCATGCCGGTAACCTGGGCAACCACGTTGCCGCCCACGGAACCAAAGAAAGAAGCCGCTTTAGAGCCAATCAGTGCCAAATCAGTTTCGACACCTTTTTCGGACCAGCCTTTCATCTCTGACAACAGCCGCTTGAACAGGTTAATGTTCAAGCCACCACAGAGACCACGGTCAGTAGACACCACCAGATACCCGACGCGCTTAACATCACGCTCATCCAGGTACGGGTGCTTATATTCCAGATTACCTAACGCAAGGTGACCAATCACTTTGCGCATGGTCTCTGCATAAGGACGGCTGGCCGCCATGCGTTCCTGCGATTTACGCATCTTGGAGGCGGCGACCATTTCCATCGCTTTAGTGATCTTTTGCGTGTTTTGCACGCTCGCGATCTTACTACGTATCTCTTTTGCGCCGGCCATGTCTGCTTCTCCTCATTGCCAGACGGCCTGCTGTCTTACAACTGCAGGCCGCTGAGCGTTACCAGGACTGGGTTTTCTTGAAGGTCTCGAGGATGCCTTTCAGCTTGCCCTCGATCTCATCGTTGAAATTGCCAGTTTGGTTGATGTGGTTCAGCAACTCGGCATGCTCGCGGTCTGCGTAAGCAACCAGCGCGGCTTCGAAGCTCACGACTTTCGCGACTTCAACGTCGTTCAGGAAGCCACGTTCTGCGGCAAACAGCACCAGAGACTGTTGTGCGACGGACATCGGCGCATACTGTTTCTGTTTCAGCAGCTCGGTCACTTTCTGACCGTGGCTCAGCTGTTTGCGGGTCGCATCATCCAGATCGGAAGCGAACTGAGAGAACGCAGCCAGTTCACGGTACTGTGCCAGCGCGGTACGAATACCACCGGACAGTTTTTTCATGATCTTGGTTTGCGCTGCACCGCCCACACGGGATACGGAGATACCCGGGTTAACTGCCGGACGAATACCGGAGTTAAACAGGTTGGATTCCAGGAAGATCTGACCATCGGTAATCGAGATTACGTTGGTCGGAACGAACGCGGAAACGTCACCTGCCTGGGTTTCAATGATCGGCAGAGCCGTCAGTGAACCGGTTTGGCCTTTGACTTCACCTTTGGTGAAGGCTTCAACGTAGTCGGCGTTAACACGCGCAGCACGCTCCAGCAAACGGGAGTGGAGGTAGAATACGTCGCCTGGGTAAGCTTCACGACCTGGTGGACGACGAAGCAGCAGGGAGATCTGACGGTATGCAACGGCCTGTTTGGACAGGTCATCATAAACAATCAGCGCATCTTCACCGCGGTCACGGAAGTATTCACCCATCGCACAACCGGCATATGGCGCCAGGTATTGCAGTGCAGCGGACTCGGACGCGGTAGCAACCACAACGATGGTGTTTGCCAGTGCGCCGTGCTCTTCCAGCTTGCGCACCACGTTAGCGATGGTGGACGCTTTCTGGCCGATAGCCACGTAAACACATTTGATGCCGGAATCGCGTTGGTTGATGATCGCATCGATCGCCAGTGCAGTTTTACCTGTCTGACGGTCACCGATCACCAGCTCACGCTGGCCACGGCCGATTGGGATCATGGCGTCAACAGATTTGTAGCCAGTTTGAACCGGCTGATCTACGGACTGACGCTCGATAACACCAGGGGCAATAGCTTCAACCGGGGAGAAACCGTCGTTATCAACCGGGCCTTTACCGTCGATAGGTGCGCCCAGGGTGTTAACTACACGGCCCAGCAGGCCACGGCCAACCGGAACTTCCAGAATACGGCCGGTACATTTTACCTTCATGCCTTCGGCCAGATCCGCGTACGGACCCATAACCACGGCACCTACGGAGTCGCGCTCCAGGTTCAATGCGATTGCGTAACGGTTGCCTGGCAGCGCGATCATTTCGCCCTGCATAACTTCGGCCAGACCGTGTACGCGGATGATCCCGTCACTGACGGAAACAATAGTACCTTCATTGTGAGCTTCGCTCACCACATTGAACTGAGCAATGCGCTGCTTGATCAGTTCGCTGATTTCGGTGGAATTCAGTTGCATGCTCCAGTCCCCTTAAGACTGCAAGACGTCTGCCAGGCGTTCTAGACGACCGCGAACGCTGCCATCAATCACCATATCGCCAGCACGGATAATTACGCCGGCCAGTACAGACTTGTCAATTTTGCAATTCAGCTTAACTTTGCGTGACAGACGTTTTTCCATCGCAGCGACAATATTAGCCTGCTGCTTGTCGCTCAGTGCGCTCGAAGAGAGCACGTCGACTTCGACGGTGGATTCCAGCAAGGCGCGCAGTTCGATGAACTGCTGCAGCACCGCAGGAAGAACCAGTAAACGTCCATTTTCGGCCATTACACGGATAAAGTTCTGGCCATGTTCGTCGAGTTGTTCGCCACATACCGCGATGAACGTTCTGGACAGCGTCTCCGGCGCGACAGCGCCAGCCAGCAGTTCAGAAATCTGTTCATTGCGAGTGACATCAGCAGCAAACGCCAGCATATCCTGCCAGCGATCCAAGCTTTGATGCTCAACGGCAAAGTCAAAAGCTGCTTTGGCGTAGGGGCGAGCTACAGTTACAAATTCAGACATCAGCCCCTCCCTCCTTACAGTTCAGCGACCAGTTTATCTACGATGTCGCTGTTAGCAGCTTCATCCACGGAACGTTCGATGATCTTCTCGGCGCCGGCAATTGCCAGCATCGCGACTTGCTTACGCAACTCTTCACGAGCGCGCTTACGTTCGGCTTCGATCTCAGCCTGAGCCTGCGCCACGATTTTGTTACGTTCCTGCTCGGCTTCCGCTTTCGCTTCATCCATGATCTGAGCTTTGCGTTTGTTTGCTTGCTCGATGATCACCTGAGCTTCTGCTTTAGCAGTTTTCAGCTGGTCGGTCGCATTGGCTTGCGCTAAGTCCAAATCTTTTTTGGCACGTTCTGCAGAAGCGAGACCGTCAGCAATTTCTCCCTGACGCTTCTCGATGGCTGCCATGATCGGCGGCCATACGTACTTCATGCAGAACCAGACAAACAGAACGAACGCGATGGCCTGGCCGAGGATTGTTGCGTTAAGATTCACAGCACAATGCCTCTTTAAAAGTTAATAGTGTGGTTTCAGTGTAGAGAAATTCTCTACTTACGCGACAGCAAACATCACGTACAGACCCAGACCAACAGCGATCATCGGGATGGCGTCAACCAGACCCATAACGATAAAGAACTGTGTACGCAGCAAAGGAATCAGGTCAGGCTGACGTGCAGCGCCTTCCAAGAATTTACCACCCAGGATGCCGATACCGATCGCAGCACCGATTGCCGCTAAACCCATCATCACAGCGGCAGCCATGTACAGCAGATCCATACTCAGGTTTTCCATGACAGTCTCCAGTTTGTTTCAGTTTAAAAGTGTAAGTGTTTTAAGAAAATCAGTGCTCTTCAGATGCCATCGACAGATAGACAATCGTCAGAACCATGAAAATAAAGGCTTGAAGCGTAATGATCAGGATGTGGAAAATGGCCCAAGGCACATTAAGAAGCCACTGTGACCACCACGGCAACAAACCGGCAATCAGGATGAAGATCAACTCACCCGCATACATGTTGCCGAACAGTCGCAGGCCGAGTGAAACAGGCTTGGACAGCAGGCTGACACCTTCAAGAATCAGGTTGATTGGAATGAATAACGGATGGTTGAACGGCTGCATGGTTAACTCTTTAACGAACCCACCAATGCCTTTCATTTTGATGCTATAGAACAGAATCAGGACAAATACGCCTAACGCCATCGACAGCGTAATACTTACGTCTGCGGTAGGAACAACACGCAGCGCCGGCAAACCAAACACATGTTCGCCAATAAACGGCAGAAGATCGATTGGCAACAGATCCATCATGTTCATCAGGAATACCCAGACGAACACCGTCAGCGCCAGCGGAGCAATCACCTTGCTCTTACCGTGATACATATCACGAACGCTGCTGTCGACGAAGCCCATGATAAGTTCGACGGCAGTTTGAAGTTTCCCCGGTACACCACTGGTCGCTGTATTAGCCACTTTCTTGAAAATAAACAAGAAAACAGCCCCCAACAAGACAGAGAAGAACAATGAGTCAATGTTCAACGTCCAGAATGTCGGGTTACCAGAGTGTGGTTCAACTAACTGAAAAGTACGCAGATCCAACTGAAGGTTATTCAGATGGTGGCTGATATAGTCCTTTGCAGTCCCATTTTCTCCAGATGCAGACATGATGCCTCTTACCCTTTTAGTTAAGTTCGGTAACTGTTAATCACGGCCGGTGCCACTATCTGCACCACTAACACCGCTAAATAGGTCAGGCCAAGCGGTAAAAATGCCGCTTTGAACACCCCAAGCGCCACGATCAACAAAACTATGGTGATCAAGACCTTTAATCCCTCGCCGATGGCGAACGACCAGGCAACCCGACCGGGTGCCGGCGTCTGCGCCTGATGGCGCAAGGCAAACAGCATAAACATGGTACTCGGCAACCAGGCAGCGAGACCGCCCGCCAGCGCCGAACCGCTCCATTCCAGGCTTTTCAGACCGAAAGCAGCGCTGATCAGAACAAAAGTCATTAACTGCAGAAACAGCAATTTGCGAGCAACTTTTCCGCTGTAAAGGGACACAGACATGACGTTTGTTCTCTCCGTACCCCAGAGGGGGTATGCTGAGTGACGTATAAAACTGTCTTTACTGCTCTGAGTCAAGCAGCAAAAAACGAGCAAATTATACGGGGCATACCAACGAATTCAATCGATAAGTAGCGAAAAGGTGAACAATTATTTAAATTCTCCCATTTCAGGCTATTTTCACAAGAAAACGGTCGGAATAATAGGGCTCATTTAATTGTCTGATTATTCCAGTGTTACAGCAAGAAACGTGTAGTTGCTCACAATAATACCTATTACTGATTTATAGCCCAGGGTCGGTTAAAGCGTCTTTAGCAAATCGGGCGATCAAAAAGATATTATAAATCATAATATTACAAGTTAACTGTTCAAAAACAATCCGTATACCCACTAAAAACCTTTTATTGACAGCTTCGGGGATAGTATTCCAACAGCTAATTAACATTAGCAGCAAAGCAGGATCCTTCACTTATCGTTGCTAACGTAACTATTACGATCTGCAATTACCCTATTGTCGCCAATTAGCGGCTATTTTTGTGTTAATAAAAAGTAAATTAACTAAAAAAACCACCCATTGATTAGCCTGCTTACTTTAACCATTGCCACTATATTTTAATTCGCGCTTACTTGATCAAAAACAAACTCAGTTTGCCTTAAGTACCACCAGGTGACGTTCACCTTCGAGTTCCGGTACCTGCAGACGAACCACCGATTCCAGTTCGATGCCTTCAGGCAACTGCGCCAGTTCTTCATCTGGACGCACCCCTTTCAGCGCGTAGAAACGCCCCTGCCCTTTTGCTGGCAAATGGTGACACCAGGTAAGCATATCCTGCAGCGAAGCAAAGGCACGGCTGATAACACCGTCAAATGGCGGTTCAGCGGGGAACGCCTCAACACGGCTCTGTACCGGCTCAACGTTGGTCAGACCCAGTTCATGCTGTACCTGTCGCAGGAAGCGCACGCGCTTGCCCAGGCTGTCGAGCAAGGTGAAATGGGAATCAGGGCGAACAATCGCCAGCGGAATGCCTGGTAAGCCTGGGCCGGTGCCAACATCGATAAAACGGCTGCCCTGCAGATGCGGGTTTACCACGATGCTGTCGAGAATATGGCGCACCAGCATTTGTTGTGGATCACGCACCGAAGTGAGGTTATACGCCTTGTTCCACTTATCCAGCATGCCAACATAGCCCAGTAACTGCTGTTTTTGCTGATCGGGAAGCGCAATGCCTGCCGCTTTGAGCAACGAATCTAATTTTTTCTGCACAACGGGTCCTCAGACTGGCGCACAACGGCAAGCCAGGTAGGGCTGGCCAAGGAGGTGGCCATGATAATTCAGGTCCGAAAAGATGTCAGCGGCCGTTTGCTCATCAAATCAACAAACGGCCACCCAAAAACGGGATTTATGCGCTGCGGCGCAGCAGCCCCTGTTTTTTCAGCCAAATCAGCAAAATGGAGATCGCCGCCGGCGTGATGCCGGAGATGCGTGAAGCCTGGCCGATCGAGTTCGGTTTATGATCATTCAACTTGGCGATCACTTCATTCGACAGACCGGAAACCTGCTGGTAATCGAGATCCAGCGGCAGCACGGTGTTCTCATTGCGCTGCTGTTTTTCGATCTCTTCCTGCTGACGAACAATGTAACCTTCGTATTTCACCTGGATCTCAACCTGCTCGGCGGCCTGGGTATCGGCCAGTGGCGGAGCAAATGCCGCAACGGAGGTCAATTGGGTGTAATCCACTTCCGGACGGCGCAGCAGTTCTTCACCGTTGGCCTCGCGCGACAGCGGTGCTTTCAGCAGCGCGTTCACCTGCTCGACGTTCTCGGCGTGCGGGTGCATCCAGATATCACGCAGACGCTGACGTTCCTGTTCGATGCGCTCCAGCTTTTCGCTAAAGCGTGCCCAACGGGCATCGTCCACCAGACCCAGCTCGCGGCCTTTTTCCGTCAGACGCAGATCGGCATTGTCTTCACGCAGCATCAGGCGGTATTCGGCGCGTGAAGTGAACATGCGGTACGGCTCTTTGGTGCCCAGGGTGCTGAGGTCGTCCACCAGCACACCCAGATAAGCCTGATCGCGACGTGGCGACCAGCCTTCGTCTTCGTTGGCGTAACGTCCGGCATTCAGACCGGCCAACAGGCCTTGTGCAGCTGCCTCTTCGTAACCGGTGGTGCCGTTGATCTGGCCGGCGAAGAACAGGCCCTGGATAAATTTGCTTTCCAGCGTCGGCTTCAAATCACGGGGATCGAAGAAATCGTATTCGATGGCATAGCCAGGTCGAATGATTCGGGCATTCTGCATCCCTTCCATCGAACGCACGATCTGCATCTGTACGTCAAACGGCAGGCTGGTGGAGATGCCGTTTGGATAAATTTCATTGCTGGTCAGGCCTTCCGGCTCGAGGAAGATCTGGTGTGCGTTACGATCGGCAAAGCGCATCACCTTGTCTTCGATCGACGGGCAGTAGCGTGGCCCGATCCCTTCGATGATCCCGGCGTACATCGGGCTGCGATCGAGGTTATTACGGATCACGTCATGGGTTTTTTCGTTGGTGTAGGTGATGTAGCACGCCATTTGTTCCGGGTGTTGCCCGGCGTTGCCCATGAACGAAAATACCGGGATCGGTGTGTCACCGTGTTGCGGTGCCAGTACGCTGAAATCAATGGTGCGTGCATCGATACGCGGTGGCGTACCGGTTTTCAGACGGTTAACCCGCAAAGGCAATTCACGCAGTCGCTGTGAAAGCGAGATCGACGGAGGATCCCCGGCACGGCCACCGCTGTAATTTTCCAGACCGATGTGGATCTTGCCGTCCAGGAAGGTGCCTACGGTCAACACGACCGCCTTGGCGCGGAATTTCAGCCCCATTTGGGTAACGGCACCGACAACGCGATCGTTTTCCACAATCAGATCTTCGACGGGCTGCTGGAAGATCATCAGGTTTGGCTGGTTCTCCAGGGCAGTACGTACCGCTTGGCGATACAGCACTCGGTCAGCCTGAGCTCGGGTGGCTCGTACCGCAGGGCCTTTGCTGGCGTTTAGTATCCTAAACTGGATGCCGGCATGATCGATCGCCGTGGCCATCAGCCCGCCAAGTGCATCAATTTCCTTAACCAGATGCCCTTTACCAATACCGCCAATCGCCGGGTTGCAAGACATTTGCCCCAGGGTATCGATATTGTGAGTCAGTAATAAAGTCTGACGTCCCATACGTGCCGCAGCCATAGCGGCTTCGGTACCGGCATGGCCACCACCGATGATGATGACGTCAAATTGCTCTGGATAAAACATGGAACTGCACCTCGTCGTATTGCGAACGATCGTTGTATTGCCCTGGGGTGGAGGATTCTACTCAAGTTTAGTCGATCGACCAAGTGGTCAGGATCCTTGAGTAATTAAAAGAAGATCTTTTTATTTAAAGATCTCTTTATTAGATCTCTTATTAGGATCGCGATCTTCTGTGGATAAGTGATTATTCGCGATTGAGATCAGCTAATTAAGGAGGATCGTTAGCTGTGAATGATCGGTGATCCTATGGCTTATAAGCTGGGATCTAAATGGCATGTTATGCACAGGACAAAAAGCGACCTAAGGTTGTTATTGGGATAACTACTGCTTTTACCCTGCTTTTAAGCATAGTTATCCACAATCGTTCGGGTGATCTTTGAACAAATTAGAGTAAATTAATCCAATTTTTCACCCATTCCTCTGCTGGATCCTCAGGAATTTCGTGTTCAGTCACGTCGATCTCGAGCCGATCGCCGATCCTTTTCGCTCCACGAGCAATCAGAAGATCGTCGATCCGTTGGATCGCACCACAGAAAGTATCGTATTCAGAGCTGCCTAAACCGACTGCACCAAACTGCACCTGAGATAAATCAGGAAGCTGTTCTTCTATTTGATCCAGTAGCGGTTGCAGGTTATCCGGTAAATCGCCGGCACCGTGGGTAGAAGAGACCACCAGCCAGCGTCCGGACAGGGTCAATTCATCCAATTCAGGGCCATGCAGGGTCTCGGTCGTAAAGCCTGCCGCTTCCAGCTTTTCAGCCAGGTGCTCGGCTACGTACTCGGCACTGCCAAGCGTACTGCCACTGATCAGAGTAATGTCTGCCATGAAATGAATGATCCCAGCCTTCTCAAAGTGGCAGCATTGTACGCTGTGAATCGGCTGGGATCTACCTGTGGATAATATGGGTATAGTAATTAGTTGGCTAGGGAGTGATGGTACGCATGATGGGGTTCTGCAGCGAGATCAGGGTTTCAGTAGACTGGATCTCGTCAATCGTCTGGATCTTGTTGATAAGTACTTGTTGCAACGCATCTATCGAGCGGCACATCACCTTGATAAACACGCTGTAGTGGCCGGTGGTGTAATAGGCCTCGACCACTTCCTCCAGGCTTTCGAGCTTTTTCAGCGCGGAAGGATAGTCTTTAGCACTCTTTAATATAATGCCGATAAAACAGCAGACGTCGTAACCCAGGCGTTTGGGGTTCACGTCGACCCGCGCACCGGTGATGATACCGGCCTGCTTCATCTTCTCTACCCGCACATGAATGGTGCCGGGGCTGACGGCAAAGTTTTTCGCCAGTTCGGCATAAGGTGTGCGTGCATTCTCCATCAAGGCGTTAAGGATGCCGCGATCGAGATTATCGATCTGATAATTTTCAGCCATTTAATCCCCCACTAATTGCTGATTGTTGAATTATTACCGCATCAAAATGAACGATTAAAAGTGAAAAGGCAATATTGATTAGCGGATATTGAATTGTAGTGCCGTTCTGTTGCTTAATCGTTGGCAACAGAGACAGGTTTATAAGAGATACGGCAATGAAAAAACAGTTTATTCAAAAACAACAACAAATCAGCCTGGTTAAATCCTTCTTCTCCCGCCAGTTGGAACAACAGCTTGGCCTGATCGAAGTGCAGGCGCCGATCCTCAGTCGTCTGGGTGACGGTACCCAGGACAACCTGTCTGGCAGTGAGAAAGCGGTGCAGGTCAAGGTGAAAACCCTGCCGGACGCCACCTTTGAAGTGGTGCACTCGCTGGCCAAATGGAAACGCAAAACATTGGGCAGCTATGACTTCGGCGCCGGTGAAGGCCTGTATACCCATATGAAAGCCCTGCGCCCGGACGAAGATCGTCTGAGCGCGATCCATTCGGTCTACGTTGATCAATGGGACTGGGAGCGGGTGATGGGTGATGGCGACCGCAGCCAGGATTACCTGGAAAGCACCGTGCGCAGCATTTATGCGGCAATTAAAGCAACCGAAGGTGAAGTGAGTCGCGAATACGGCTTAACGCCGTTCCTGCCGGAGCAAATCCATTTTGTTCACAGCGAAACTCTGCTGCAGCGCTACCCGGAGCTGGATGCCAAAGGCCGTGAGCGGGCAATTACCAAAGAGCTGGGTGCGGTATTCCTGATGGGGATTGGTGGCAAGCTGTCGCATGGCAAATCACACGACGTACGTGCACCGGATTATGATGACTGGACCACCCCAGCAGCAGCAGGGCTGGCCGGCCTGAACGGCGATATCCTGGTATGGAACCCGGTGCTGCAGGATGCCTTCGAACTTTCTTCTATGGGGATCCGCGTTGACGCCAGCGCGCTGAAACGCCAGTTGGCGCAAACCGGGGATGAAGATCGTTTGACGCTGGAATGGCATCAGTCTCTGCTGCGTGGCGATATGCCACAAACCATCGGTGGCGGTATCGGTCAGTCGCGCCTGGTGATGCTGTTGCTGCAACTGTCGCACATTGGGCAGGTACAGTGTGGCGTGTGGTCTCCGCAGGTGCGTGAAGCGGTCGACGGCCTGCTGTAATACTCAGCGCCGCCAGCGGCGCATTAAACGGCTTTTTAACCCGGTATCAAAGCGCCAGATATGATCGAAGATGCGCATGATGCCGGGCTTGCCGTAGTTGGACATCGCCACCGCGTGAAAGCGTTGCTGGTGGCTTTGCTGCTGTTGTTTGACCTTCTTTATTATCTCTTCCGGTAATCGCTGGGCAATAAAGTCAGAAATGATCACCGCGTCAGCGTCGAACCAGCCGCTTTCCGTCATTTTGCTGACGGTGGCGTTCAGGCAAGCCGCCAGATCGGTACCGCCACGGAAGTGCTGGCCGAGAAAACGCACCGCCTGCTCAATACCACTGGCAGCAGTGAGTTCGTAATGCACGATCTGGTTGGCGAACAGCATGATGTAGCAACGGCGGTTATCCGCCAGCGCAATGCGCAACAGTGCCAGACAGAACGCTTTGGCACACTGTTCGTTGAAACCGCCCATCGAACCTGAAGTATCCACACAGACGATAAACGGCCCGCGCGGTTGCTGATCCTGCTGCTGGTGGGTGACCTGGCGGATCAGAACCTGTTCCTGCCAGACATCGCCCTGCAGGCGATAGCTCAACAGCTGTTTTTCCAGCAGGCGGCGATAAAACTCAAACTCCAACTCTTCAATGCCCAGCGTGACCAACTCGGGCGGCAGCAGGCGCAGAATATCGTCGCTCTGGTGAATACCGCTAACCTCTTCCGGCAGCGTGGCCGGTACCTGCACCATCACGCGGTACGGCTCGGGCAATGCGTCCTGCTGTTGTACCGCCTTGGCCTGATAGCTGCGCCCAAGCTGCTGCGCCAGTTTTTTCAGTTCAGGTTGCTGCTGCAAGAAGTTGCCGTATTCCACCAGCCTTTGATAGTCACCCCGTTGCAAGTGGCCTTTACTCATATCCCACAGTCGCCCGGCTGCGGTGTCGTTTTCCGACAGCAGCGGCTCCAGGGCACCACTCAGCGCCAGACGTTCCTGCAGCTCCGCCAATAGCTGTTCGCGTTCCTGTTCCAATAGCTGGTGATGCATCATGGTGGCCTGCAGCGTCAGGCTGATGCGCCAGCGCTGCAGGAACAGGGTTTGGAAGCTGTCATCCAGCGGATGGTTGGGCAGATCGGCGGCATCCACCAGCGAGCGGGCCTGCTCATAAAAGGGGGAAACCAGTTGGCGCAGCAAATCCAGGGTGTCGTTAAGGTTATGGAAGAACTGGGTGTTGTTCTCCAGTTGGCACTGTTGATAGCGATAAAACTCCTGCGCCAGCGCGGGCGGTACCATGGCTTCGTGGAGACGTTCTTTCAGTTGCAGCTTCCAGCGCGGCAGGTCGCGATCCAGTGCCCGGCGGATTGCCGGAAACTTTTTGAAGAAAATCGACAGCTGCGGTGCCGCCAGCATGCCGATGATCATCTCCTCGATCAGCTCACCTTCGGTGATCGCCAGCAGCAGATCGAGCGTTTCCAGGCTGAGCATACTTACTGGCCGCGCATTTGCTGGTGCTGCTGTTTGATTTGTTCCGCCACCTGCAACAGGCTGGCCTCAATTTTTGCCAGCCTGGCGGCGGGGGTAAACAGGCAAGGTTGGTGCTGACTGAACAACCGGCGCTGTTCCGCCAGGCGCTGCGCCAACTGATCCATTTCATCCAGCATCGCCTGCGGCGTGCCGCCGGTCTGTTTGCCGGGCAGGGCCAGCAGTGCAGGTTGACGGCTGACGTCCAGCACCGTCAGATGCAGTTGCTCGTCCACTTCCAGATCGATCTGCTGGGCAAAACCAATGCCGTTCAGCTTGGCACGCACGTCGCCGCCTTTTTGCAGCCAGTTTTCCAGCGCGCTGTTTTCAATACTCAGATGGTTGACCTGGATATCATGCAGTTGCAGCGGTTTTTGCAGCAACAGGGTCAGAGTACCGGTGCCGAGCGGCGTTGCCAGAGCAAACTGAGGCTTTCTGCTGAACATGCCGCCCTTTTTCACCAGGGCGATCGCCTGACTGTCGCTCTGCTGCTGTTGATGCTGCAGCCAACGGGTATGGATCTGTTGCAGTTGGATCAGCAGCGATTGCTGTTGATATGCCGATTCGTTCAGCAATTGTTCTACCTGCTGTTGCAATAGCTTCAGCGAGGTGAGGTCGTGCCACAGGCAGTCTTTCAGCAGCAATAAATCGATCGGCGCCACGGCATCGCGACCGCTGAAGAAGGCGCAGGCCTGCAACAACCGCAGCGCCTTTTTCCAGCGACGGTCGGAGACGTAAGGGGCATTATCCAACGCATCCAGACGCTGGCGCAGTTGGAATATCAGCTCAAAGCAAGTCTCGGGCAGCTTGATTTTGTCGATCTGCGGTTGCCATTGGTGATACTCCTCATCACTGATACTCAGTGCTTCAGGCACCGGGTTTTCATTCTCGTTCTGGCGACTGACCAGCAGTGAGCGGAAATTCTGTTTGTCCTGCACTTTGTCCAACCACAGGCGTATCAGCATGCGATCGTAAAGGGCTTCCAGGCTGCTGTCGGCATCCGGCAGTTCGTTGGAGGCGGTGACCAGCAGCCGCAGCGGGATCGGTTCTTCCGTATTACCGTTGCGGAAACGGCGTTCGTTGATCGCCGTCAGCAGGGTATTGAGGATCGCCGGGCCGGCCTTCCAGATCTCATCCAGAAATACGATTTCCGCCTCGGGCAGGTAGCCGGCGGTCAGACGTTGATAGCGGCCTTCGTCTTTTAACGCCTGGATCGACAAGGGGCCGAAGACTTCTTCTGGGGTTGAGAAACGCGTCATCAGGTATTCAAATGAACGCGCGCTGCGAAAGGCGAATTTTAACCGGCGCGCAATCAGGCTTTTGGCGATGCCCGGTGGGCCAAGCAGAAACACGCTTTCACCGCTGAGCGCCGCCAGCAAACACAGGCGAATGGCATCCTGTCGTTCATAAAGACCGCTCTCTAGCGCGTTGCTGAGGCGGGAAATCCGTTCTGCCAGAAGAGATGATGGCGCCATATTATTGTCGTGTTGTCCGAGTGTTAGCCAATCTTGGTGGATAATCCGATGATAAACCACCATTATTTTTAATGGTATAGCTTGTTGATTAGTAAAATCTTTCTATTATCAAAAGAGCGGCTGGTTCACATTTTGTTTATTTTTAGGGTCTGATATAAGGATAGGCAAGCAGTATAAATCGTGCATACTGTGCGCCTTTTAGTGGGCGTAACGGATCTTAGAGCCCGTATCTCTGGCTGATGCGGATGCATCGCTAACGGATGTTCTAATAAAGAAACGAATTATGAGCGCAGAGCATAAACAGTCCTTATCGGCGGTAACCCTGGCGGCAATTGGGGTGGTTTACGGTGATATCGGCACCAGCCCTCTCTATACTCTTCGAGAGTGTTTCTCCGGCCATTACGGCTTCGATGTTCGTCCAGATGTGGTTTTCGGCTTCCTGTCGCTGATTTTCTGGATGTTAATCATCATTGTTTCCCTCAAGTACCTCACCTACGTCATGCGGGCGGATAACGCCGGTGAAGGGGGCATCCTGACGCTGATGTCGTTGGCCGGGCGTCATACTTCGGCGCGTACCACCGCCGTGTTGGTGATATTGGGCTTGATTGGTGGCAGCTTTTTCTATGGCGAGGTGGTGATCACCCCGGCGATATCGGTGATGTCGGCGATAGAGGGGTTGGAAATCGCCGCGCCGTCGCTTGATGGCTATATTGTTCCCCTTTCCATCCTGGTGCTGACGGTGTTGTTTGCCATCCAGAAACACGGTACCGGCAGCGTGGGTAAGCTGTTCGCGCCAGTGATGCTGCTGTGGTTTATCGTTCTGGCGGTGCTGGGCGCACGCAGCATCATGGCGAATCCAGAAGTCTTGCAGGCGTTAAACCCGAAATGGGCGCTGAACTTCTTTATTGAATATAAGAAGGTGTCGTTCTTTGCGCTGGGCGCGGTAGTGCTGTCGATCACCGGCGTTGAGGCGTTGTACGCTGACATGGGGCACTTCGGTAAATTCCCTATCCGCCTGGCCTGGTTCACCGTGGTGCTGCCATCGCTGGTGCTGAACTACTTCGGTCAGGGCGCTTTGCTGCTGAAAAACCCGGAGGCCATCAAGAACCCGTTCTTCCTGCTGGCACCGGACTGGGCGCTGATCCCGCTTTTGATTCTGGCGACGCTGGCTACGGTCATCGCCTCGCAGGCGGTGATCTCCGGCGTGTTCTCGTTGACTCGCCAGGCGGTGCGTCTGGGTTACCTGTCACCGATGCGTATCATCCATACTTCTGAGATGGAATCCGGTCAAATCTATATCCCGGTGATTAACTGGACGCTGTATATCGCGGTAGTGCTGGTGATTATCGGTTTCGAACACTCCAGCAATTTGGCGGCGGCTTACGGTATCGCCGTGACCGGCACCATGGTGCTGACCAGTATTCTGGTGACCTCAGTGGCGATCAAAAACTGGCACTGGAACCGTTTCTTCGCCGTCGGCATTCTGGTTATCCTGCTGATTATCGATGTGCCGATGTTCGCGGCCAACGCCCTGAAGCTGTTCTCCGGCGGTTGGTTGCCGTTGCTGTTAGCGCTGGTGATGTTCATCATCATGACCACCTGGAAGAGCGAACGTTTCCGCCTGCTGCGTCGCATGCACGAACACGGTAATTCCCTTGAAGCGATGATCGCCTCGCTGGAGAAATCGCCGCCGGTGCGGGTGCCTGGCACCGCGGTCTTTATGTCGCGCGCCATCAACGTGATCCCTTTTGCGCTGCTGCATAACCTGAAGCACAACAAGGTGCTGCATGAGCGGGTGGTGCTGTTGACGCTGCGTACCGAGGATGCCCCTTATGTCCATAACGTACGACGGGTGACCATCGAACAGCTTTCGCCGACCTTCTGGCGGGTAGTGGCCAGTTACGGCTGGCGTGAAACGCCGAACGTTGAGGAAGTGTTCCACCGCTGCGGCCTGGAAGGGCTGCCCTGTCGGATGACGGAAACCTCGTTCTTTATGTCGCATGAGTCGTTGATCCTGACCAAGCGGCCGTGGTACCTGTTCCTGCGCGGCAAGCTGTTTATTGCGCTGAGCCGCAACGCGCTACGTGCGCCGGACCAGTTTGAGATACCCCCCAATCGGGTGATCGAACTGGGCACCCAGGTCGAGATTTAATTCCCCTCAAGGGCTCAGCATTCGCTGGGCCCTTTCTGTTTATGTTCTCGGTAACACGAGCGAAACGTTTCGATGACGATCACACTTCTGCACTGTCCCGGTTGCCTTCTGTTGACGTTTTTTTAAACTCCAGACACAAGCGAAACGTTTCGCTGGTGGAGTGAGAAGAAGAAGATGAAAAAAGGCGTGCTGCTGAATGCTGATGTTTCTGCCGTGGTTTCCCGTCTCGGCCATACCGACCAGATCGCCATCTGTGATGCGGGGCTGCCCATTCCGGCGGCAACGCAGCGTATCGATCTGGCGCTGACCCAGGGCGTACCGACATTTTTGCAGGTGGTCGGGGTAGTGACACAGGAAATGCAGGTAGAAAGCGCCATTCTGGCGGAAGAGATAGTTAAAAATAATCCGCAGCTTCACCACGCGTTGTTGGCTCAACTGACTGAACTTGGCCAACACCAGGGAAATACCATCAGCGTGAGTTATATCAGCCACAGTGCGTTTAAAGCGCAAACTGAACACAGCCGGGCGGTGATCCGCAGTGGGGAATGCTCGCCTTACGCGAACGTGATCCTCTGCGCCGGCGTAACTTTCTGAGGCATTTATGCAACCTTTACTGCAACTGAAAGGGATCGATAAAGCCTTTCCCGGCGTGAAGGCGCTTTCAGGCGCCGCACTCAGCGTTTATCCCGGCAAGGTGATGGCGCTGGTGGGGGAAAACGGCGCCGGGAAATCCACCATGATGAAAGTGCTGACCGGCATTTATAACAAGGACGCCGGCAGTCAGTATTTTCTCGGTAAAGAGGTGGCATTCAACGGGCCAAAGGATTCGCAGGAAGCGGGCATCGGGATTATCCATCAGGAACTGAACCTGATCCCGCAGTTGACGATCGCGGAAAACATCTTCCTCGGGCGTGAGTTTGTTAACCGCATCGGCCGCATCGACTGGAAGCGCATGTATGCCGAAGCCGACAAACTGTTGGCGCGGTTGAACCTGAGTTACAGCAGTCACCGGTTGGTGGGCGAGTTGTCGATTGGCGATCAGCAAATGGTGGAAATCGCCAAGGTGCTGAGCTTCGAATCCAAAGTCATCATTATGGATGAACCGACGGATGCGCTGACCGACACGGAAACCGCTTCTTTATTTAAAGTGATCAACGAACTCAAAGCCGAAGGGCGCGGCATTGTTTATATTTCGCACCGGCTGAAAGAGATCTTTGAAATTTGCGATGACGTCACGGTGTTTCGTGACGGGCAGTTTATCGCCGAGCGATCGGTCAGTGAGCTGCAGGAAGATTC
The DNA here is from genome assembly GCF_949794035.1 of Serratia proteamaculans. Classification (NCBI taxonomy): domain Bacteria; kingdom Pseudomonadati; phylum Pseudomonadota; class Gammaproteobacteria; order Enterobacterales; family Yersiniaceae; genus Serratia; species Serratia proteamaculans. Next base: position 5,364,637 of record NZ_OX461105.1, on the reverse strand, counting down.
GCTGATAGAAATGATGGTCGGCCGCAAGCTGGAAGAACAGTACCCGCGTCTGAATCAGCCGCGGGGCGAAAAGCGGCTGGAAGTCAGCCAGGTTTCTGGCCCGGGTGTGGATGACGTCAGCTTTACCCTGTACCGGGGCGAAATTCTTGGCGTGGCCGGTCTGATGGGCGCCGGGCGTACCGAACTGATGAAAATTCTCTACGGTGCCGCGCCGCGCAAAGCCGGTACCGTCAGCCTCGACGGCCGCCCGGTGGTTACCCATTCGCCGCAGGACGGTCTGGCGAACGGCATCGTGTATATCTCCGAAGACCGCAAGCGCGATGGCCTGGTGCTGGGGATGTCGGTAAAGGAAAACATGTCGCTGACGGCACTGCGTTATTTCAGCCGGGCCGGTGGCAGCCTGAAACAGGCAGAAGAACAGCAGGCCGTGGGCGATTTCATCCGCCTGTTCAATATCAAGACGCCGTCAATGGAGCAGCCGATTGGTCTGCTCTCCGGCGGTAACCAGCAGAAAGTGGCGATCGCCCGTGGCCTGATGACGCGGCCAAAGGTGTTGATCCTCGATGAACCGACGCGTGGCGTCGATGTGGGCGCTAAAAAAGAAATCTACCAGTTAATCAACCAGTTCAAGCAGGAAGGGCTGAGCATCATTCTGGTGTCTTCGGAAATGCCGGAGGTGCTGGGCATGAGCGACCGCATCCTGGTGATGCACGAAGGACACCTCAGCGGTGAATTCCCGATTGAACAGGCCACCCAGGAAGCGTTGATGGCTGCGGCCGTTGGCAAGCAATACGGCGTAAAGCAGGAGTAATCAGATATGAGTTCCCAGAGTGTGGCAAAGCGCTGGTTCAGTAAAGAGTGGCTGTTAGAGCAAAAATCACTGATTGCTCTGCTGGTGCTGATCGCCGTGGTCTCTTCCATGAGCCCGAATTTCTTCACCGTAAACAACCTGTTCAATATTCTGCAGCAAACCTCAGTGAACGCCATTATGGCGGTGGGGATGACGCTGGTGATCCTGACCTCCGGCATCGATTTGTCGGTGGGGTCGCTGTTGGCGCTGACCGGCGCGGTGGCGGCGTCGATCGTCGGTTTCGAAATTAACGCGGTGGTGGCGGTGGCGGCGGCTCTGGCATTGGGGGCAGCCGTTGGCGCCTGTACCGGGGTGATCGTGGCCAAAGGCAAGGTGCAGGCGTTTATCGCTACTTTGGTGATGATGCTGCTGTTGCGCGGTGTCACCATGGTGTACACCAACGGCAGTCCGGTGAATACCGGCTTTACCGACGTGGCCGATACCTTCGGCTGGTTCGGCATTGGCCGCCCGCTGGGAGTGCCTACCCCGATCTGGATCATGGCGATCGTGTTTATCGCCGCCTGGTACATGCTGCACCATACCCGTCTGGGCCGCTATATTTATGCCCTGGGCGGTAACGAAGCGGCGACCCGCCTGTCCGGCATCAGCGTCGACAAAGTGAAGATTATCGTTTATTCGCTCTGTGGACTGCTGGCGGCGCTGGCGGGGGTGATCGAAGTGGCGCGTCTGTCTTCCGCGCAACCGACCGCCGGGACCGGCTATGAGTTGGATGCCATTGCTGCGGTAGTGCTGGGTGGTACCAGCCTGGCCGGTGGCAAAGGCCGCATTGTCGGTACGTTGATCGGGGCGCTGATCCTTGGCTTCCTGAACAACGGCCTGAATTTACTGGGCGTTTCTTCCTACTACCAAATGATCGTGAAGGCAGTGGTGATACTGCTGGCGGTTCTGGTAGAGAACAAAAGCAACAAATAACCTCCCCCTACAGGAATCACGATGATGAAAATGAAAAAACTGGCAATTCTGGCTTCAGCCTTCGCGCTGAGCGCCACCCTGAGTGCTAACGCGCTGGCTAAAGACACCATCGCGCTGGTGGTTTCTACCCTGAACAACCCGTTCTTTGTCTCAATGAAAGAGGGCGCACAGCAGGAAGCCAATAAGCTGGGTTACAACCTGGTGGTGCTGGACTCGCAAAACAACCCGGCGAAAGAGCTGGCGAACGTGCAGGATCTGATGGTGCAGGCACCTAAGTTACTGCTGATTAACCCAACCGACTCCGATGCGGTTGGCAACGCCATCAAGATGGCCAACCAGGCCAAGATCCCGGTTATCACCCTGGACCGTGTGGCAAGCAAAGGTGAAGTGGTCAGCCATATCGCTTCGGATAACCGCGTCGGCGGTAAAATGGCCGGTGACTTTATTGCCAAGAAAGTGGGCGCAGACGCTAAAGTGATCCAACTGGAAGGGATCGCCGGTACCTCCGCCGCCCGTGAACGTGGCGAAGGCTTTAAACAGTCACTGGATCAGAACAAATTCAAACTGCTGGCCAGCCAGCCGGCAGACTTCGACCGTACCAAAGGCCTGAACGTGATGCAGAACCTGCTGACCGCTCATCCGGACGTGCAGGCGGTGTTTGCCCAGAACGATGAAATGGCACTGGGTGCACTGCGTGCGCTGCAAACCGCCGGTAAAACCGACGTGGTCGTGGTAGGCTTCGACGGCACCGCTGACGGCGTGAAGGCGGTTGAAGGCGGCAAACTGGCAGCGACCGTGGCGCAGCGTCCGGATCAGATCGGCGTGATTGGTGTGGAAACGGCGGATAAAGTGTTGAAAGGCGAAAAAGTGCCGGCCACTATCCCGGTTGATCTGAAGTTGGTCACTAAATAACACTCTGTAGCACCAGCGCCATCAAAACGGGGCGTTTATGATGGCGCGCAATTCAGGAATCAATGCGATGGCAACAGGTAAGCTGGTGGTTCTGGGCAGTATCAATGCCGACCATATCCTTAATATTGAGCAGTTTCCCCAACCGGGTGAAACGGTGATCGGGAAGCAGTATAAAGTGGCGTTTGGCGGTAAAGGCGCCAACCAGGCGGTGGCGGCAGGGCGCAGCGGCGCGGATATCGCTTTTATCGCCTGCGTGGGGGCTGATGACATCGGAGAACGTGTCCGTCAGCAACTGGCGACCGATCGCATTGATACCCAACCGATTGAGGCGATAGCCGACAGTACCACCGGCGTCGCGCTGATTTTTGTTAATGCGGAAGGCGAGAATGTGATCGGCATTGATGCCGGTGCCAATGCCGCAGTGACTCCCGACTATCTGGCTCGTTATCAGCAAAAGGTGATCGACGCCGATGCGCTGCTGATGCAGCTCGAGTCACCGCTGGAGACGGTTATCGCTGCCGCCGGCCTGGCGAAACAGCATCAAACTCAGGTGATCCTCAATCCTGCGCCGGCACGTGAACTGCCGGACGAATTATTGGCCATGATCGATATGATTACGCCAAACGAAACCGAAGCCCAGCGCCTGACCGGTATTGCGGTCAATAATGATGACGATGCCGCGCGTGCCGCACAGGCTTTGCATGATAAAGGCATTGCCACGGTGATCATCACCCTCGGCAGCCGTGGCGTTTGGCTGAGTGAGAACAACAAAGGTAAGCTGGTGCCTGGCTTCAAGGTTAAAGCGGTAGATACCATTGCTGCCGGCGATACCTTCAACGGGGCGCTGGTCACGGCACTGCTGGAAGGTAAGGTGATGGCAGATGCCGTGCGCTTTGCCCATGCGGCGGCGGCCATAGCGGTGACTCGTCCCGGAGCCCAGCCTTCTGTGCCCTGGCGCGAAGAGATCGACACCTTCTTGCAGCAGCAGGAGTAATCCCTTTGGCCACCATGAAAGACGTCGCCCGTCTGGCGGGCGTTTCAACTTCGACAGTATCGCACGTCATTAATGACAATCGCTTTGTCAGCGACAACGTGCGAGCCAAAGTCATGGCGGCCGTTGAACAACTGAACTATGCGCCTTCTGCCCTGGCGCGCAGCCTCAAATTGAACCAGACGCGTACCATCGGCATGCTGGTGACCTCCAGCAATAACCCGTTTTATGCCGAAGTCGTGCGTGGCGTTGAGCGCAGTTGCTATGAGCGTGGTTACAGCCTGATCCTGTGCAATACCGAAGAAGATGCCGCGCGCATGAATCGCAACATGGAGACGCTGCTGCAAAAGCGCGTCGATGGTTTGCTGTTGATGTGTACCGAAAATCATCGGCCATCGCAGGACGCGCTGAGCCGCTATCCTTCGTTACCGATAGTCATGATGGATTGGGCGCCGTTCGAAGGGGCCAACGATATCATCCAGGATAACTCGCTGCTGGGCGGTGAGATGGCGACCGATCACCTGATCGCCCGTGGGTATCGCAAGATTGCCTGCATCGCCGGTCCACAGGATAAAACTACCGCACGCCATCGGCTGGAAGGCTACCGTCGCGCCATGCAACGCGCCGGGTTGACCATCTTGCCGGGATACGAAGTGCACTGCGATTTTGAATTTGAAGGCGGTGTGGATGCCATGAAGCAACTGCTGGCGCTGGCCGAGCCGCCACACGCCGTGTTTGCCGGCAACGATGCGGTTGCCGTTGGCGCCTATCAGGCGCTGTATCAGGCTGGGCTGTCGGTGCCGCAGGACATGGCAGTGATGGGCTACGATGATATCGAACTGGCCAAATACCTGGCGCCACCCTTAAGCACCATTCACCAACCGAAAGATTCACTGGGGGAACTGGCGATCGATACGCTGATTCATCGTCTGCAGAACCCGGAACGCGAAGCCCAGATCCTGGTGTTGACCCCTGAGCTGGTGGAACGCGCCTCGGTCGGTCATCGTTAGCCAGCGGTTTTAGCCGGCCTCTTCGGTTCCCGACCGCTGATCAGGTTACGCCCGTCCTTTCTTTTCAGCAGCATAAACACAAACGCCGACGCCACGGTGACAATTCCCATAGTGATAAAGGTGTAGTGGAAGTGATCAACCATGGTGCCAAATGACATTGTTTGGTAGAAACGCAGCACTGCTGCGCTGATCGCTACCCCGAAGCTAATGGAAAGCTGTTGAGTCACGGCCAGCACGCTATTGCCGGAGCTGGCATTGGCGTCGTTCAAATCTGCCAGGCTGATGGTATTCATGGCGGTGAATTGCGTAGACATCGCCATGCCCAGCACGAACAACGGCAGGATCATCAACCACAGCGGCATTCCCGGGCTTTGCAGTGCGAACTGGGCAATCAGCACGCCAATAATGACGGTGATACCCACTAGAGTTTTACGATAGCCGAACCAACGCAGCACCTGAGTGACGGTGGATTTCGCCATTAGTGAACCGACGGCGGTCGGCGCCATCATGCAGCCGGCAATAATTGCCGAGTAACCGAACCCCACCTGCAGCATCAGTGGCATCAGGAACGGCACGCATCCGGTGCCCAGCCGTGAAGCGACGTTACCGGCAATGCCCACCGAGAAGGTTCGGGTCTGGAAAAGATCCAGACCAATCAGGGGTTGAGGGTGCCTGCGGGCATGGACGATATAGCCAAACAGCATCACCACGCCACTGAGCAGAATGCCCAGTGAGATATAGCTGGCCAGCACCTGCTCACCAAACAGCTCAAGCCCGGTGGAAACCAACACCAGACTCAGGCCAAACAGCATAAAGCCAATAAAGTCGAAGCGGCGCTTGGGGGTGGTAAAGTCCGGCATATATTTACGGGCGTAGAAGATGCCGAGCAGGCCAATCGGGATATTGATAAGGAAAATCCAGTGCCAGGTGGCGTAAGTCACCAGCCAACCGCCCAGCATCGGCCCCATGATCGGCCCAACCAGCCCCGGCATGGTCACGAAATTCAGTACCGGCAACAGTTCGCTGCGCGGATAAGCACGTAGCAGCGCCAATCGCGCCACTGGCATCATCATCGCACCGCCGACTCCCTGAATAACGCGTGAAGTTACCAGCAGGCTTAACGTTGGGGAAAGCGCACACAGCAGCGAACCGAGAGTAAACAGTGAAACCGCGACGATAAACACCCGGCGGGTACCGAAGCGATCTGCCAGCCAACCGCTGACCGGGATCAACATGGCTACCGTCAAGGTATAGCTGATAACCGCTGACTGCATCGCCAACGGCGAGCGCTCAAGACTTTGGGCTATCGCCGGCAAAGCCGTGTTGAGGATGGTGGCGTCCAGTGCCTGCATAAAGAACGCCATGGCGGCGATCCAGGGTAGCCCTGCCATACTGCGCGCGGATTTAGTCATTGTGAGTCCCGGTTAACTGTCGTCTTCGTCCCTTTCGTCTTTCTTCTATATATAAGCAGGGATGCGTTAGTCTTTCTCTCTAAGCAAAACCTGGCAGGCGGCTAATGCCTCTGCGCTATCGCCGGCAAGTATCGCATCGACGATGGCCTGATGGTGCTGGAGCTTAATCACCTCGTTACCGGTGATGGCGCGGAAGTAACTTTGATACACCGAACTGAACAGATTGGCGAATGAGGTCAGAAAGGGATTGCCGCTGGCTTCATAGATGAGCTGGTGGAACTGGGTATCTACCTGGATCCAGTGTTCCCGGTCAAACTGGATATGCAGGGCGCGCATTTCCGCCATCAGTTCAGCCAGCCGTGCAGTTTGCTGTGTGTTGGCGTTGGCCGCGGCCAGTGAGCAGGCTTGGGGTTCCAGTGAGGTGCGTAAGATAAGGAAGTGTTGCATGACCTGATCGAAGTTTTCTTTGGTCATCCACCAGGTCAGTAAATCCTGATCGAGAAAGTTCCACTGGCTTTGCGGCATGACCCGGGTCCCGATGCGTGGCCGGGGCAATAACATGCCTTTGGCCGCCAGCATCTTCACCGCTTCGCGTACTGCCGTGCGGCTAACGCCGAATTGTTCACCCAGTTCCATCTCTCCGGGCAGGATGCTGCCGGCCTGATAATCGCCTGCCAGAATTTGTTGGCCGAGTTTTTCTGCAAGTAGATAAGAAAGATTGCGTTGGGCGGCCTGTTGTTGAGCATTAAATTGCATGGCTGCGAGTCCTTACTGACATTGTTACTCTTATTTTACGCTACGGATCGCCAGTTTTTGTGGCTGTTTACCGGAAAAAGTGACGAAAACGCTGACTTGTGCAGCGCTTTGCCGAAAAAATCCGCGCTTGAAAAGTTTTTTGCATTTAGGGGTTGCGGCCTTCTGAGAACTCCCTATAATGCGCCTCCACTGACCGGGAACAACGACTCCTCTAACGAGAACCAAGTCGCCGGGTCAGGAAGAGAAAAGCGAAATAAATGCTTGACTCTTCGGGTGAGAAGCGTAATATACGCCACCTCGAGATAGCAAGCTACGGCGGCTAACTCACTGCTCTTTAACAATTTATCAGACAATCTGTGTGGGCACTCCACAAGACGATATCCAGAACCTTCGGGTTCGAAAAAATATCAAGTCTTGAAGAGTGACCAAGCAATACGTTGTTTCGTTGGCTTGTCCAACAGAACGACTATTACGAAAGTTATTTTCGAGCATCGCTTCACGAGTTGAAGCAAATCAAGCTTTTAATTGAAGAGTTTGATCATGGCTCAGATTGAACGCTGGCGGCAGGCCTAACACATGCAAGTCGAGCGGTAGCACAAGAGAGCTTGCTCTCTGGGTGACGAGCGGCGGACGGGTGAGTAATGTCTGGGAAACTGCCTGATGGAGGGGGATAACTACTGGAAACGGTAGCTAATACCGCATAACGTCTTCGGACCAAAGTGGGGGACCTTCGGGCCTCACGCCATCAGATGTGCCCAGATGGGATTAGCTAGTAGGTGGGGTAATGGCTCACCTAGGCGACGATCCCTAGCTGGTCTGAGAGGATGACCAGCCACACTGGAACTGAGACACGGTCCAGACTCCTACGGGAGGCAGCAGTGGGGAATATTGCACAATGGGCGCAAGCCTGATGCAGCCATGCCGCGTGTGTGAAGAAGGCCTTCGGGTTGTAAAGCACTTTCAGCGAGGAGGAAGGGTAGTGTGTTAATAGCACATTGCATTGACGTTACTCGCAGAAGAAGCACCGGCTAACTCCGTGCCAGCAGCCGCGGTAATACGGAGGGTGCAAGCGTTAATCGGAATTACTGGGCGTAAAGCGCACGCAGGCGGTTTGTTAAGTCAGATGTGAAATCCCCGCGCTTAACGTGGGAACTGCATTTGAAACTGGCAAGCTAGAGTCTTGTAGAGGGGGGTAGAATTCCAGGTGTAGCGGTGAAATGCGTAGAGATCTGGAGGAATACCGGTGGCGAAGGCGGCCCCCTGGACAAAGACTGACGCTCAGGTGCGAAAGCGTGGGGAGCAAACAGGATTAGATACCCTGGTAGTCCACGCTGTAAACGATGTCGACTTGGAGGTTGTGCCCTTGAGGCGTGGCTTCCGGAGCTAACGCGTTAAGTCGACCGCCTGGGGAGTACGGCCGCAAGGTTAAAACTCAAATGAATTGACGGGGGCCCGCACAAGCGGTGGAGCATGTGGTTTAATTCGATGCAACGCGAAGAACCTTACCTACTCTTGACATCCACAGAATTCGGCAGAGATGCCTTAGTGCCTTCGGGAACTGTGAGACAGGTGCTGCATGGCTGTCGTCAGCTCGTGTTGTGAAATGTTGGGTTAAGTCCCGCAACGAGCGCAACCCTTATCCTTTGTTGCCAGCGCGTAATGGCGGGAACTCAAAGGAGACTGCCGGTGATAAACCGGAGGAAGGTGGGGATGACGTCAAGTCATCATGGCCCTTACGAGTAGGGCTACACACGTGCTACAATGGCGTATACAAAGAGAAGCGAACTCGCGAGAGCCAGCGGACCTCATAAAGTACGTCGTAGTCCGGATCGGAGTCTGCAACTCGACTCCGTGAAGTCGGAATCGCTAGTAATCGTAGATCAGAATGCTACGGTGAATACGTTCCCGGGCCTTGTACACACCGCCCGTCACACCATGGGAGTGGGTTGCAAAAGAAGTAGGTAGCTTAACCTTCGGGAGGGCGCTTACCACTTTGTGATTCATGACTGGGGTGAAGTCGTAACAAGGTAACCGTAGGGGAACCTGCGGTTGGATCACCTCCTTACCTAATGATATTGATTCGAGTGAAGTGCTCACACAGATTGTCTGATGAAAAAGTAATGAGCAAAAGCGCTACCTGTTGATGTAATGAGTCTCTGACTCATGCTGATACGAACCGATTAAGACGTTCAGTTTAATCGGATTTTCGTGTCCCCATCGTCTAGAGGCCTAGGACACTGCCCTTTCACGGCTGTAACAGGGGTTCGAATCCCCTTGGGGACGCCATCCGATAATGAGTGAAAGACATTATCACCGGTTCTTGCCGAACCGAAAACATCTTAAAGATGACTTTAACGAGTCGTGTTTAAGATATTGCTCTTTAACAATCTGGAACAAGCTGAAAATTGAAACATGACAGCTGAAACTTACTCCTCCGTAGATGTATTGGAGTAAGGATTAACCTGTCATAGAGTCTCTCAAATGTAGCAGCACGAAGGTGGAAACACTTTTGGGTTGTGAGGTTAAGTGACTAAGCGTACACGGTGGATGCCTAGGCAGTCAGAGGCGATGAAGGGCGTGTTAATCTGCGATAAGCGTCGGTAAGGTGATATAAACCGTTATAACCGGCGATACCCGAATGGGGAAACCCAGTGCAATTCGTTGCACTATCATACGATGAATACATAGTCGTATGAGGCGAACCGGGGGAACTGAAACATCTAAGTACCCCGAGGAAAAGAAATCAACCGAGATTCCCCCAGTAGCGGCGAGCGAACGGGGAGGAGCCCAGAACCTGAATCAGTTCTTGTGTTAGTGGAAGCGTCTGGAAAGTCGCACAGTAAAGGGTGATAGTCCCGTACACTAAAATGCATTAATTGTGAGTTCGATGAGTAGGGCGGGACACGTGACATCCTGTCTGAATATGGGGGGACCATCCTCCAAGGCTAAATACTCCTGACTGACCGATAGTGAACCAGTACCGTGAGGGAAAGGCGAAAAGAACCCCGGCGAGGGGAGTGAAATAGAACCTGAAACCGTGTACGTACAAGCAGTGGGAGCCTACTTTGTTGGGTGACTGCGTACCTTTTGTATAATGGGTCAGCGACTTATATTTTGTAGCAAGGTTAACCGTATAGGGGAGCCGTAGGGAAACCGAGTCTTAACTGGGCGAATAGTTGCAAGGTATAGACCCGAAACCCGGTGATCTAGCCATGGGCAGGTTGAAGGTTGGGTAACACTAACTGGAGGACCGAACCGACTAATGTTGAAAAATTAGCGGATGACTTGTGGCTGGGGGTGAAAGGCCAATCAAACCGGGAGATAGCTGGTTCTCCCCGAAAGCTATTTAGGTAGCGCCTCGTGAACTCATCTTCGGGGGTAGAGCACTGTTTCGGCTAGGGGGCCATCCCGGCTTACCAAACCGATGCAAACTCCGAATACCGAAGAATGTTATCACGGGAGACACACGGCGGGTGCTAACGTCCGTCGTGAAGAGGGAAACAACCCAGACCGCCAGCTAAGGTCCCAAAGTCATGGTTAAGTGGGAAACGATGTGGGAAGGCATAGACAGCCAGGATGTTGGCTTAGAAGCAGCCATCATTTAAAGAAAGCGTAATAGCTCACTGGTCGAGTCGGCCTGCGCGGAAGATGTAACGGGGCTAAACCATGCACCGAAGCTGCGGCAGCGACGCTTAGGCGTTGTTGGGTAGGGGAGCGTTCTGTAAGCCGTTGAAGGTGGCCTGTGAGGGTTGCTGGAGGTATCAGAAGTGCGAATGCTGACATAAGTAACGATAAAGCGGGTGAAAAACCCGCTCGCCGGAAGACCAAGGGTTCCTGTCCAACGTTAATCGGGGCAGGGTGAGTCGACCCCTAAGGCGAGGCCGAAAGGCGTAGTCGATGGGAAACAGGTTAATATTCCTGTACTCGGTGTTACTGCGAAGGGGGGACGGAGAAGGCTAGGCTAGCCGGGCGACGGTTGTCCCGGTTTAAGCGTGTAGGGGGAGTGACTTGGTAAATCCGGTTACTTATTCAACCCTGAGGCGTGATGACGATGCACTACGGTGCAGAAGTAGTTGATGCCAAGCTTCCAGGAAAAGCCTCTAAGCATCAGGTAACATCAAATCGTACCCCAAACCGACACAGGTGGTCAGGTAGAGAATACCAAGGCGCTTGAGAGAACTCGGGTGAAGGAACTAGGCAAAATGGTGCCGTAACTTCGGGAGAAGGCACGCTGGCGCGTAGGTGAAGAGACTTGCTCTCGGAGCTGAAGCCAGTCGCAGATACCAGCTGGCTGCAACTGTTTAATAAAAACACAGCACTGTGCAAACACGAAAGTGGACGTATACGGTGTGACGCCTGCCCGGTGCTGGAAGGTTAATTGATGGGGTCAGCCGCAAGGCGAAGCTCTTGATCGAAGCCCCAGTAAACGGCGGCCGTAACTATAACGGTCCTAAGGTAGCGAAATTCCTTGTCGGGTAAGTTCCGACCTGCACGAATGGCGTAATGATGGCCAGGCTGTCTCCACCCGAGACTCAGTGAAATTGAACTCGCTGTGAAGATGCAGTGTACCCGCGGCAAGACGGAAAGACCCCGTGAACCTTTACTATAGCTTGACACTGAACATTGAGCCTTGATGTGTAGGATAGGTGGGAGGCTTTGAAGCGTGGACGCCAGTCTGCGTGGAGCCAACCTTGAAATACCACCCTTTAATGTTTGATGTTCTAACTCGGCCCCGTAATCCGGGGTGAGGACAGTGTCTGGTGGGTAGTTTGACTGGGGCGGTCTCCTCCCAAAGAGTAACGGAGGAGCACGAAGGTTAGCTAATCACGGTCGGACATCGTGAGGTTAGTGCAAAGGCATAAGCTAGCTTGACTGCGAGAGTGACGGCTCGAGCAGGTACGAAAGTAGGTCTTAGTGATCCGGTGGTTCTGAATGGAAGGGCCATCGCTCAACGGATAAAAGGTACTCCGGGGATAACAGGCTGATACCGCCCAAGAGTTCATATCGACGGCGGTGTTTGGCACCTCGATGTCGGCTCATCACATCCTGGGGCTGAAGTAGGTCCCAAGGGTATGGCTGTTCGCCATTTAAAGTGGTACGCGAGCTGGGTTTAGAACGTCGTGAGACAGTTCGGTCCCTATCTGCCGTGGGCGTTGGAAGATTGAGAGGGGTTGCTCCTAGTACGAGAGGACCGGAGTGAACGCACCACTGGTGTTCGGGTTGTCATGCCAATGGCATTGCCCGGTAGCTAAGTGCGGAAAAGATAAGCGCTGAAAGCATCTAAGCGCGAAACTTGCCTCGAGATGAGTCTTCCCTGGGGACTTGATCCCCCTGAAGGAACGTTTAAGACTAAGACGTTGATAGGCTGGGTGTGTAAGTGCAGCGATGCATTGAGCTAACCAGTACTAATGATCCGTGAGACTTAACCTTACAACACCAAAAGTGTTTTAGAGAGACAGATTTTCAGCGAATGTTCCGAGATTGGTTCTGATGGCTACGTGAGTGGCGGTTGGAATGAAACAGAATTTGCCTGGCGGCAATAGCGCGGTGGTCCCACCTGATCCCATGCCGAACTCAGAAGTGAAACGCCGTAGCGCCGATGGTAGTGTGGGGTCTCCCCATGCGAGAGTAGGACACTGCCAGGCATCAATTAAAGTCGAAAGCCTCATGCGAAAGCATGGGGCTTTTTGCTGTGTGCGAAAGAAAGAAAAGAAAGAACAGACGCAGCTACGCTGCGCCTTTCAGCCATTCCACGATGAAATCGGCAATACTTTCTGGTTGGTTGAGATCCAGGGATCTTGCCTTAACGGTTATCGATTGATCGCTGGCAACGGCGATAACGAACTCGTCCAACATATCCTCAAGCGGCCTGCCAATATCTTCACGATAAAGAATGATTTTGCTGACGGGCTCGTGCTTAAACCCTTCGACTAAAATTACATCCACCTTGCTACGATCAAAGCGACTGGCCAGATACTGAAGATCCAGGGATTGCTGTTCTGGAGTTTCTGTCATTAATGCCCAGCGACGATCGCTGGCGACCAGGGTCTGGTCGGCGCCCGCTTTGCGCAGTTCGTAACTGTCTTTGCCTGGCGTGTCCACGTCCATATCATGATGCGTATGTTTGATCAGCCCGACGTGGATGTGCCGCTGCTTTAATAAAGGAATTAATTGCTTAAGCAGCGTGGTTTTACCCGTCCCGCTATAGGCCGCGATCGCCAGCAAAGGAGGAAGCGCATTATTCATTGATGAGTCCTTTTTCCTGCTGCCAACGCAGACAGTCTTCCAGGGTATTAAGATTATGGAATGCCCCCTGTTGGCCCGCGAACGCTATTTGCCGTGCCCCTGCCGCGTCGAGGAATAACATCAATTTGCGTTCCCCACGGGCCAGATACTCTTCCAATTTAGGTGCCAGGCTGGTATGCAACAGTGCCAAAGTGGGGTGCGCTCGCTCTCCATCGCTGGCATAGGCGGCCAGAGCACTGCCTTTTTGTTGCCAGAGCTGATCAACCAAAGTGGTGGGAAAATCGGGGACGTCGCAGGGGACAAAAGCAACCCATTCGGTGCTCGCGTGTTTCAGCCCGGCCAGCATGCCTGCGAGTGGGCCGGAAAAGTCGGGAGTCAGATCGCTGATGATGGACAGACCACTTTCCCGATAGCTTTCTTGATTGCGATTGGCGCTGATGGCTATCTGGCCCACCTGGGGGCGTAGCCGAGAAAGTACGTATTGGTAGAGAGGTATGCCGGCTACCTGAACCAGACCTTTATCTTCTCCGCCCATACGTGTGGCGCGCCCGCCGGCTAAAATAATGCCGGTAATCTCCTCATGCATATCCATCATCCCGAATTTATGGCTAACGCCCTGATTGTAGCGCTAAAGAGGGTGCGACATCAGGATTTACCTTTATTGACAAGCTGCTCCTTTCACTGCGTTGGTAAGCCTGTTACTTTGTGTGTTTATTGATTCTATTGGATGATATTGCGATGAAAACGCACCGCGTAAACGAGCTGATTGGGCTGCTACAGCCGGCCTGGCAGGAAGATCCGGATCTCAATCTGATCCAGTTTTTGCAAAAACTGGCACAGGAAGCCGGTTTCCAGGGCAATTTGCCCGAACTGAGCGATGATATCCTGATCTACCATCTGAAAATGCGCGGCAGCGCCGGCACCGAACAGATCCCCGGCCTGAAAAAGGATTACGAGGAAGACTTCAAAACGGCATTGCTACGCGCTCGTGGGGTGATAAAGGATTAGCATTCGTGCGGTAAGGTGAACCAGTTACTCGTGAAACCTGCCATTAATGCTACTATTTCTCATTCCCGGCACAGTGATGTCACCAAACGAAACCGAATGTTGTTATGAACAACTCAGCTTTTAATTTTCAGACCCTGTCGCCCGACCTGATTATGGACGCGCTGGAGGGTGTTGGCCTGCGTGTAGACTCCGGGCTGACAGCGCTTAACAGCTATGAAAACCGCGTCTATCAGTTTATGGACGAAGATCGTAAGCGTTACGTGGTGAAGTTTTATCGGCCCGAACGCTGGAGCGCTGAGCAAATTGGTGAAGAACACCAGTTCTCTCATGATCTTGCCCTGGCGGAGATCCCGGCCGTTGCGCCGTTGTCCCTGCAAGGCCAAACGCTGCATACACACAGCGGTTTCTTTTTTACTGTCTTTCCCAGCGTTGGTGGGCGGCAGTATGAGATCGATAATCTCGATCAACTGGAATGGGTGGGCCGTTTCCTGGGGCGTATTCATCAGGTAGGTAGTGAAAGCCTGTTTGTGGAACGCCCGACAATGGGCATTGAGGAATACCTCATGGCACCCCGTCAGGTATTGGCTGGTTGTGAACTGTTACCGAAGGCCCAACGTGAAAACTTCCTGACCGCGATAGACCGGTTGATCGAGGCGATTAAACAACGTTGGCATCTGGATTGGCAGCCGCGGCGTTTGCACGGTGATTGTCACCCAGGCAATATTCTGTGGCGAGATGGCCCGCTGTTTGTTGATCTTGACGATGCGCGTAACGGGCCGGCGATACAGGATCTGTGGATGCTGTTGCACGGTGAACGTCGCGATCGTCTGATGCAGTTAGATATTTTGCTGGAGGCTTACTCCGAGTTTGCCGAGTTTGATCAAAGTGAATTGGCGTTGATCGAGCCGTTGCGGGCCATGCGCATGGTGTACTACCTGGCATGGGTTGCTCGTCGTTGGCAAGATCCCGCGTTTCCTAAAAGTTTTCCGTGGATGGCGGAGTCTGATTTTTGGTTATCTCAGACCGCGGCATTCACCGAACAGGTTAAGCTGTTGCAGGAACCCCCTCTGCAGCTGATGCCAATGTATTGAAGCTTTAACACAATGGAGAGTTTAGTCTTATGAAGAAAATATGGTTGGCACTCGTTGGCATGGTAATGGCATTCAGTGCCTCGGCTGCGCAATTTAGCGATGGTACACAGTACGTCACCCTGGACAAGCCGGTGACCGGCGAACCTCAGGTGCTGGAGTTCTTTTCCTTCTATTGCCCGCACTGCTATCAGTTTGAGCAGGTGTATCACGTTTCCGAAAATGTGAAAAAGGCGTTGCCTGCGGGCACTAAAATGACCAAATACCACGTTGAATTCCTGGGGCCATTGGGTAAACAACTGACTCAGGCATGGGCTGTGGCAATGGCGTTGGGTGTGGAAGATAAAGTTAGCCCACTGATGTTTGAAGCGGTGCAGAAAACCCAGACCGTGCAAACTCCGGATGATATCCGCAATGTGTTTGTGAAGGCTGGCGTGAGCGCGGCTGATTATGATGGGGCCCTGAACAGCTTCGTGGTGAAATCCCTGGTGGTTCAACAGGAGAAAGCCGCAGAAGATCTGCAACTGCGCGGTGTGCCAGCCGTATTTGTTAACGGCAAATACATGGTTAAAAACGACGGCCTGGATACCAGCTCGATGGATGCTTACGTGAAGCAATTCGCCGACGTGGTTAAATTCCTCAGCGAACAAAAGTAACCAAAATTTAGAGTAAAAAAGCCGGCTTAGCCGGCTTTTTCTTTCCTTACTGTCGCTTCAACTTATCCAGCAGCCGATCTTTATCCTGCCACAGCGTATTCAGCCAAAGCTGGAAACGCCGCTTAAACTGCTTATCGTTAAAGTAATCGCCATGCATGGTTTCATCGATTGGCAGCAACTCAATTCTTACCACTACGCGTTTCAACCGGCCACACAACATATCCAAAAAAGGCCGCTCCGTATTTTCAGGATAAAGCAGAGTGACGTTTAACACTTTATCGAACTGCTTACCTAATGCTCTGAGCGTAAAAGCAATACCGGCGGCTTTAGGAGCCAATAAATTGCGGTAGGGCGAATGGGTTTTAATTTTCTTGGCTTCAGTAAAGCGCGAACCCTCCACAAAATTGACGATAGTGGTTGGGCGTTGACGAAATTTTTCGCAGGAACGGTGTGTGGTTTCAATGTCATTCCCGCGCTTTTGCGGATGTTTGAGTAAATAGGCGCGCGAGTAACGTTTCATGAATGGCATATCCAGTGCCCAGCAGGCCAGGCCGACAAAGGGCACCCAGGCTAACTGTTGCTTAAGAAAGTATTTATTCATTGGAATATGGTTACGGAACAACACGCACAACACTACAATATCTGACCAGCTTTCATGATTACTGATCAGCAGGTACCAGTTTTTGCGCTCCAAGCCTTCCAACCCTTCAATATCCCAGCGCAGCTGCCAGTTGATGCGTAATAGCAGTGCCAGCCCCACACACCAGCACCACATCATAAAATCGGCAAAGGCTGAGATACGTCGCCAGACGGCAGGAAAAGGCACCAGTAGTTTAATGATACCGGCCAGCGTTATCGGGATCGAACAGAGCACGGTCACCAAAATGGCGAGCAGGGCAGAAAGTATAAAAATAACAGGGGATAACAATCTTGGCATGGTTATGGGCTGACGGTTGGTGAGAACAGCGTTACATGCCGGTATGCATGAACAAAAAAATATTTTAACAGAAATTATGGGGAGAAAGCGTCCGCAAACGGTAACTGTTTTATAGCGAGAGAAATAGGCATTTGCTGCGTTTTCGTGCAACTTGCTCATCTTGTGCTATGGTAATTGAGGTGTCAAATTTGATGAATAGTGCTATTAAAATTGGACGCAAGTTATATCCACAAATTGTGTAAAAGTCGATAATTACCCTCAGTCAAAATAACGCCATTTAACGCCGTGATTTAAATAGGAATTTTATTTCCTCTTATAACGATAAACGCATCGTTATAATTTGCTGTCTTTTCTATGCACAAAGTTATCCACAGGAAGGATCTTGCGGATCGCTTCGCAAGATCACAGGATTTTCACCCTTAATTCACGCTAAGGTTCGTCTCAGGCGGCCAGCTATGGCATGCTTACCGTCATGTCCGATCACGATAAAGATAAAGTAACGCTATGGCTCAAATTGCAGAAAACCCATTAATCCTGGTTGACGGTTCCTCTTACCTCTACCGCGCTTATCATGCCTTCCCTCCGCTGACCAACTCCGCAGGTGAACCGACCGGGGCAATGTACGGCGTGCTGAATATGCTGCGTAGCCTGCTGCTGCAGTACCAGCCAAGCCATGTTGCGGTGGTGTTTGATGCTAAAGGAAAAACCTTCCGTGATGAGCTGTTTGCAGAATACAAATCGCACCGGCCACCGATGCCTGACGATCTGCGTGCGCAAATTGAGCCGTTGCACAAAATGGTCAAGGCGATGGGCCTGCCGCTGCTGGTCACGCCCGGCGTTGAGGCGGACGACGTCATCGGTACGCTGGCACTGGAAGCTGAAAAAGCCGGTCATGCAGTGCTGATCAGCACCGGCGATAAAGACATGGCGCAGCTGGTCACGCCGAACGTCACTTTGATCAACACCATGAACAACACCATTCTCGGCCCGCAGGAAGTGTGCGACAAGTACGGCATCCCGCCGGAGCTGATTATCGACTTCCTGGCGCTGATGGGGGATGCCTCGGATAACATCCCAGGTGTGCCTGGCGTGGGTGAGAAGACCGCGCAGGGGCTGTTACAGGGCCTGGGTGGACTGGATGTGCTCTATGCCAATCTGGACAGCATCGCCACGCTCAGCTTCCGTGGGGCCAAAACCATGGCGGCCAAGCTGGAACAGAACAAAGAGATGGCGTACCTCTCTTACAAGCTGGCTACTATCAAAACTGACGTCGAGCTGGATCTGACCTGCGCCGATCTCCAGGTGTCTCCGCTGGACGTAGATACGTTGCAGCAGTTGTTCAAACAGTATGAATTTAAGCGCTGGCTGGCGGATGTCGAAGCCGGCATTTGGCTCGAAGGCAAGAAAGGCGCCGGAGTGAAAGCAACCAGCGCGGCGAAATCTTCTGCCAGTGCAGTTGCTGAAACCGGAAAAGCTCCGGCAGAAGCAACACTGTCGCAAGAAGGCTACGTCACCATTCTGGATGAAGACACCTTCGCCGAGTGGCTGGAAAAACTGAAAAAAGCCGAAGTGTTCGCGTTTGATACCGAAACTGACGGCCTGGATACCCTGACCGCTAACCTGATCGGCCTGTCATTTGCCATTGCACCGGGCGAAGCCGCTTATCTGCCGGTGGCACATGATTATCTTGATGCGCCGGCACAGTTGGATCGCGCTCATGTGTTGGCCACGCTGAAGCCACTGCTGGAAGACGAGAAAGCGCTGAAGGTCGGGCAAAACCTGAAGTTTGATATGAGCCTGCTGGCGCGTTACGACATCACCTTGCGTGGTATTGCTTTCGACACCATGCTGGAATCCTATGTGCTCGACAGCGTAGGCGGTCGCCACGATATGGACAGCTTGTCCGATCGCTATCTTGGCCACAAAACCGTGACCTTCGAAGAAATTGCCGGCAAGGGTAAAAAGCAGCTCACCTTCAACCAGATTGCACTGGAGCAGGCAGCACCTTACGCCGCTGAAGATGCCGACGTCACGCTGCAACTACACTTAGCGATGTGGCCGCAATTGAAGGAAAGCGCCGAACTGTTGACGGTATTCAATGAGATTGAAATGCCGCTGCTGCCGGTGTTGTCGCATATCGAACGAACCGGGGTGTTGATTGACCAAAGCATTCTGGCCACACACTCCATTGAATTGACCAAGCGCTTGGCTGAGTTGGAAATTCAGGCCCATGAATTGGCGGAAGAGCCTTTCAATCTGGCATCTACCAAACAGCTGCAGGCGATCCTGTACGAAAAACAAAAGCTGCCAATACTGAAGAAAACCCCGGGTGGTGCGCCTTCGACTAATGAAGAGGTGCTGGCTGAGCTGGCGCTGGATTACCCGTTACCGAAGGTGATCCTGGAATACCGTGGCTTGGCGAAGCTGAAAACCACCTATACCGACAAGCTGCCGCTGATGATTAACCCGGTCAGTGGCCGGGTACATACCTCCTATCATCAGGCGGTGACGGCGACCGGCCGTCTCTCTTCCAGCGATCCTAACCTGCAGAATATTCCGGTACGTAACGACGAAGGGCGCCGTATCCGCCAGGCATTTATTGCCCCTGAAGGTTACCGCATTGTGGCTGCCGACTATTCGCAAATTGAACTGCGCATTATGGCCCACCTGTCACAGGATGAGGGGCTGCTGAAGGCCTTTGCAGCCGGTGAGGACATCCACCGTGCCACCGCGGCCGAGGTGTTTGGCCTGCCGCTCGATAAGGTGACCAACGAACAGCGCCGCAGCGCCAAGGCGATTAACTTTGGCCTGATCTATGGCATGAGCGCGTTCGGTCTGGCGCGACAGCTAGGGATCCCACGCGGTGAAGCACAGCGCTATATGGACCTTTACTTCGAACGTTATCCGGGCGTGCTGGAATATATGGAGCGCACCCGCCAGCAGGCCGCCAGCCAGGGCTATGTCAGTACGCTGGACGGTCGTCGTCTGTACTTGCCGGATGTCAGCTCCAGTAATGGTATGCGTCGCAAGGCGGCCGAGCGTGCGGCGATTAATGCCCCAATGCAGGGGACGGCAGCCGATATCATCAAACGTGCGATGATCGAAGTGGACGCCTGGCTGCAAGCTCAGGAGAAGCCGCTGGTGCGTATGATTATGCAGGTACACGATGAACTGGTGTTCGAGGTGCATGAGTCGGTGATTGAGGAATCCAACCAGCGTATTCGTGAGCTGATGGAAAACAGCATGGCGTTGGCCGTACCGCTGAAAGTCGACGTTGGCGTGGGTGCCAACTGGGATGAAGCCCACTAAGAATGCCGTGGCTTGCCAGCCGGACTTTCAGTGGATGCGCTAACTGGCGATAACCTAAGCAGTTTTTGTAATTAAGCTACAAGATACGGTGATTGTTTCCACAACCTCGCCGTTATTACGCACTAAACTGTGTAAGTAAACTACAAAAAATTCTTTTGCACTGCGAAAAAATCATGTAAAGTTACTCGCGTAGGGTACAGAGGTAAGATGTTCTATCTTTCAGACCTTTTACTTCACGTAATCGGATTTGGCTGAATATTTAGCCGCCCCAGTCAGTATTGACTGGGGCGTTTTTTATTGTAAAAACAAAGCCAAGCCATAAGTTTTTCCTATTCTCTCCGACCCACTTTTTCCTCAATCGATCCCCTGAAATTGCCCATCCGTTGGACTTTCAACGTTAAATCGTCATAAGAGTTTATGATGGATTTCAGTCAAAAATGTAATTAGATAACGAAAATAGCCTGATATCGCGGATCGCGGGTGTAAAAAAGCCGATGCGTTTCCACATCGGCTATTGCGGCACCTGAGGCATTGTTATTCGCCGGCGGTGTCGTCATCTTCCGGCAGCACTTCCGGTGGGATCTCGTTAAACCAGGTGTTCAGCTTTTGGCTCAGCTTGTCGACACCGATTTTTTTCGGGGAAGAGAAGGCTTCAACCTGGATATCGCCCATAAAAGGTACTACCGCTTCACGCACCATATTAAGCTGCGCTTTACGCGCGCCAGAGGCCAGTTTGTCTGCTTTGGTCAGCAGGAGCATGACCGGTGTACCGACATCGACGGCCCACTGAATCATCTGTTGGTCGAGATCTTTCAACGGATGGCGGATATCCATCAGCACCACCAGGCCTTTCAGGCAGTTACGCATTTGCAGGTATTCACCCAGCGCACGCTGCCATTTGCGTTTCATCTCTTCAGGAACTTCGGCGTAGCCATAACCCGGCAGGTCGACGAGGCGAATGCCTTCTTCCACTTCAAACAGGTTAATCAGCTGGGTACGCCCCGGCGTTTTACTGGTACGCGCCAGGCCTTTCTGGTTGGTCAGGGTATTTAACGCGCTGGACTTACCGGCATTAGAGCGGCCGGCGAACGCAACTTCAATACCTTCATCCCCCGGCAGATGGCGAATATCGGGCGCACTGGTGACGAAATGGGTCACATGATAATTGTAATTCTTGCTGGTCAAAATTTTTCGTCTCCGCGAGGATGGCTAACTGATTGGCGATTATAACTGCATCAGCGGTAAAAATGGTGTGTTTCTCTGTTTTTAAGCGTCGTGGCAGCAGGGCATGGTAGTCAGACCCGGCCGGGCTTGTGAGACATTCGCCATTCGAATAGGGGGTAATGTCGCTTTATTCGAAAGCTGTTTTTATTCTTTCCATTTTAAAACAATGATTTAATTCTCCGTTGTCCTCTTTGTGGTGCCAAAGCCCTGCAGCTACCTTGAGACTCCCCCTTGATCGCGTAAAGTAGCTTGCAGCACAGGGCTGTGCAGGATTAAGGAACATCCGGGAAGGGTGATAAATCTCATGGAGTGCACAGGAAGTGCTGGAGTGCCAGGATGAACCCAGAAGGAATTGACCTATTTGCATCTGAATATGCGAATAGCACAAGGATGGTGAAGTTACCGCGATTGGAATGCCCGCAGGAAGCGCGCTCAGGAAGAGTGGATGCGAACGGATTGCGCCATGGACGATTTTCCCTTCAGGATGAAGGACGTAGTGCGGCAGGGATTGCGTTTATAGCAAAAGGAAAAACCAGGATGTTGAATGTACGCACGGAGCGCGTAGCAGGAATATCCTTCGAAAGAAGGTGTAAAAAGGCGGCAGGTTTAACCTGCCGCCTTTTTTCTTTGTTCGCTTTCTGCTAGATTCCGCCGCAATCGTATAGCATCTATCTCTATACTGAATCTACATACCTAAGAGCATACGCTATGAACCAGCCATCAAAAGCACCTCGCGCCCCACGCAGCAGCGCGGCGACGCCGAAAAACAAAAAGAAAAGCCGTGCGGAGCTCGATCAGGAAGCCCGTGAACACAAGCGTCAGAAAAAACGCCGTGGTCTTGCTTCCGGTTCTCGCACCCAGGTTGAGTCGGCTAATCAAAAAAATAAAGCGGCAGCCCAGGCCAAAGATCCGCGTATCGGCAGCAAAGTGCCGGTAGCGCTGGTGGTTGAAGATAAACCAAAAGCCAAGCCACAACCCAAGCCAAAAGCTGAAGCCAAGCCTAAACCACGTCTGACGCCGGAAGAAGAACTGGCCAAGCTGGAAAATGATGAGCGCCTGGACGCACTGCTGGATCGCATTGATGACGGCGAGACTCTGAACGCCGAAGATCAAGCTTATGTTGATCAGACGCTGGATCGTATCGATGCCCTGATGGAGCAACTGGGCATTGAATTGGGCGATGACGACGAAGAAGAAGAAGAAAAGCGGGAAGATATCCTGAAACTGCTGAAAGGCGGTAACCCGAAAGACGTAATTTAACGCGTCATGTGGTTGATCCTGACAGTAGCCCTACTCTTAATGTGTTATCTGCTGTGGTTATTCGGTAAACTGTGGCGGCTGTCAAAACGCAAAACGCGTTTTCGCAGCGCTTCCGCGGCCAGACAGCGTAGACAACTGCCCATTTCCCGGCCCGGTAGAAAAAAATATCGGAAGGAGTGAGCATGTCAGAGCAGGCAATTGTCTGGGATCTGGCCCTGATCCAGAAATATAACTATTCAGGGCCGCGTTATACCTCATACCCCACAGCGCTGGAGTTCAACCAGGGCTATGACGAAGCGGCGTTTCAACGCGCCGCTGCGCGTTATCCAGAGCGTCCGCTGTCGCTGTATGTGCATATCCCATTCTGTCACAAACTCTGCTATTTCTGTGGCTGCAATAAACTGGTGACGCGTCAGACGCACAAGGCCGATGAATACCTGGCGGTGCTGGCACAAGAGATCGCTCAGCGCGCTCCTCTGTTTGCCGGGCGTAAAGTTGGCCAGTTGCATTGGGGTGGCGGCACACCGACCTACCTGAGCAAAGTGCAAATCAGCAAGCTGGTGGCAATGTTGCGCCAACACTTTGATTTTCTCCCCGATTTGGAAATGTCGATCGAAGTTGATCCGCGCGAGATTGAGCTGGATGTGCTCGATCATTTACGCAGTGAAGGCTTTAACCGCCTGAGCATGGGGGTACAGGATTTCAATAAAGAGGTGCAGCGGCTGGTGAACCGTGAGCAGGATGAAGCCTTTATCTTCGCCCTGATCGCCCGTGCCAAGGCACTGGGTTTTAACTCCACCAATATCGATCTGATCTACGGGCTGCCAAAGCAGACGCCGGAGAGCTTTGCCTACACCCTGCAACGGGTGGCGGAACTGAACCCGGATCGCCTCAGCGTATTCAACTATGCGCATATGCCAAACCTGTTTGCCGCCCAACGTAAAATCAAAGACGCGGATTTGCCGAGTGCGCAGCAGAAACTGGATATCCTGCAGCAGACCATTGCCTCCCTGACCGAGTCCGGCTATCAGTTTATCGGCATGGATCACTTTGCCCGTCCGGATGATGAGCTAGCCGTGGCGCAGCGTGAAGGCAAACTGCATCGTAACTTCCAGGGGTACACCACTCAGGGTGACAGTGATTTACTGGGGCTGGGCGTGTCCGCTATCAGCATGCTGGGGGACAGCTATGCCCAGAACCAGAAAGAGCTGAAGACCTATTACAGCAGCGTAGAGGCGCAGGGTCATGCCTTATGGCGCGGTCTGGCGATGACGGAGGACGACTGCCTGCGGCGTGAGGTGATCAAAACGCTGATCTGCAATTTCAAGCTGGACTATCCGACGATAGAACAACAGTTCGACATCGACTTCGCCAGCTATTTTGCTGAGGATTTGCAACTGCTGGCGCCGTTTGAACGCGATGGGCTGGTGGAACGTGACGAGCAGGGTATTCGCGTCACGCCGCGTGGCCGGCTACTGATCCGCAATATTTGCATGTGCTTTGATATCTACCTGCGCCAACAGGCGCGCACTCAGCAATTCTCTCGGGTTATTTGATCGATAAAAAAACGGCCGCGAATGCGGCTGTTTTCATCAATAACGCAAGCTATTCCATTCCCAACTCTTTCAACTTGCGCGTCAGGGTATTACGGCCCCAACCCAACAAGCGGGCAGCTTCCTGCTTATGCCCCTGGGTATGACGCAGCGCGGTGGTGAGCAGCGTGCGCTCCATTTCCGGTTGCGCTTCCGACAGCAGGTTTTGATGACCGGAACGCAGTGCACGATCGGCCCATTGCGCCAGCAGCGTGGCCCAACTGTCCGGCAGGCTATGGCCGGCAGTTTCCGGTGCTGAGGTTTCAAACAGCTCACTCGGCAGATCCTGGATCAGCACTTCCTGCCCGGCGGCCATCACGGTTAACCAGCGACAGGTGTTTTCCAGCTGACGCACGTTGCCCGGCCATGGCAGGCGGGTCAGGGCAGTTTCGGTTTCCGGATGCAGATTCTTCGCTTCAACACCCAACTCTTTTGCCGCGACTTGCAGGAAGTAGCGGGCCAGACGGGGGATGTCCTCGCGACGTTCACGTAACGGCGGCAGGTGTACGCGGATCACGTTCAGGCGGTGGAACAGATCCTCACGGAATTTGCCTTCCTGTACCCGCAACTCCAGGTTCTGGTGGGTGGCGGCGATAATACGCACATCCACCTTGACCGGCGCATAACCACCGACCCGGTAAAACTGACCATCTGCCAACACGCGAAGTAAACGAGTTTGAACATCCAGCGGCATATCACCGATTTCATCCAGGAACAGCGTCCCGCCGTCGGCCTGCTCAAAGCGGCCCTGACGGATCTGATTGGCGCCGGTAAAGGCCCCTTTCTCGTGGCCGAACAGCTCGGATTCGATCAGGTCTTTCGGGATCGCCGCCATGTTCAACGCGATAAAGGGTGACTTGGCACGCGGGCTATGGCGGTGCAGGGCATGAGCCACCAGCTCTTTACCGGTGCCGGATTCGCCGTTGATCAGCACGCTGATTGATGAACGCGACAGACGACCGATGATGCGGAACACGTCCTGCATCGCCGGGGCTTCCCCGATAATGTCTGCCACCGGATCGTTGGCCGGCTGGCTGCGTGCCGGCTGTTGCTGCTCCTGATAATGGCTGATGGCGCGTTCTACCAGCGCTACCGCCTCATCGATATCAAAGGGTTTTGGCAGGTAATCGAACGCCCCTTGCTGGTAGGCGCTGACCGCAGCGTCCAAATCCGAATGTGCCGTCATTATGATGACCGGTAGCATGGGATGACGCTGCTTGATCTGCTTGAGCAACGCCAGGCCATCCATACCCGGCATGCGGATGTCAGACAGCAACACGTCAGGCGTTTGCGTGGCCAGGGCTTCCAGTACCGCATTGCCACTTTCGAAGCTCACGCAGCTCACACCGGCTCCAGTGAGCGCGCGTTCAAGCACCCAGCGGATGGAGCTATCGTCATCGACGATCCAGACTATCCCTCGTTGCATAGAAAACCTCACTGGCGAATAGGCAGGTAAACCGAGAATTCGGTATGTCCTGGCCAACTGTTAAATTCAATTTTTCCGCAATGCTGATCAATAAGATTACGGGCGATGGATAAACCCAGACCGGTTCCGCCTTCGCGGCCGCTGACCATTGGGTAAAACAGCGTGTCCTGCAACTGCGCCGGAACGCCGGGGCCGTCATCTTCGATATCGATACGTGCCGCTAACCGGTAGCGGGTACCGTGCAGGGTGATTTGGAATGCGGTACGGGTGCGCAGCGTGATAGTGCCGCCTGCTTCGCCCAGCGCCTGCAGCGCATTGCGGGTGATGTTCAGCAACACCTGCTCGATTTGATCCGGGTCGTGTGCCATCTCGGGCAGGCTCGGGTCGTAGTCGCGCACCAGCGTCACGTTATCCGGCTTCTCCAGCGACACCAACTGGCAAACGCGCTCCGCCACCTGATGAATACTCTGGGTAATGTGCTGGCCCGGGCGTTGCGGGCCCAGCAGGCGATCGACCAGATTGCGCAGGCGGTCGGCCTGTTCAATGATCACCTTGGTGTATTCGGTCAGCGACGGGTCGGGCAGGGCCTTGGCCAACAGTTGTGCTGCGCCACGCAGTCCACCAAGCGGGTTTTTAATCTCATGTGCCAGGCCACGGACCAGATCGCGGGCGGCAACCTGTTGAGCATGCTGCAGCTGTTCCTGGCTCAGGCGGCGTTGATTATCCATAGGCGCCAGCTCGATCAGGATATAGCCTTCAGACAGCGCCTGGGCGGTCAGGGAGAGGATATGTGCGCGCCCATCAACCACCAGGGTCACTTCGCTATCGGTAAAGCCCTGGCCGGCGCGCAGGCTCTCACGCATCAGATCAACGTTCAGTGAGAAATAGCCGAGCAGATCGGGCAAAGGTGTACCGAAAAGTTTACGGGAACTTTGTGCCAGCAGTTGTTGTGCTGCCGGATTGGCGTAATGAACCGCCAGATCATCATCCAACAGCAGGATGCTGTTGATGAGAGAATTGAGGATCTGCCCAGCATCGGGCAGCTTGCCAGTTGCCATACAGCAGACTCCTGCACCTTTTTAGTGCATCTATCCTACCCCATCCCCACAGCGTGCGGTATGGAATAGTTTTGCAGAAAATACGGTGGAGAAAAAAACCCATCCGAAGATGGGCAGAAAGTTTCCACGGCAACAAAAAAACAACTCAATCTGGGCGCCGTCCGCAGACGGCGCGGTAAAACTTAAACGCTGTAGTACAGTTCGAACTCAACCGGGTGTGGTGTCATGCGAACGCGGTCCATTTCTTCTTTACGCAGATCGATGTAAGCGTCGATCGCGTCGTCGGTGAATACGCCGCCACGGGTCAGGAACTCGCGGTCTTCGCTCAGTGCAGCCAGCGCTTCATCCAGGGAGCCTGCAACTTTTGGAATTTCAGCTTCTTCTTCTGGTGGCAGGTCATACAGGTTTTTGTCCATGGCATCGCCAGGGTGGATTTTGTTAATCACACCGTCCAGGCCTGCCATCAGCAGAGCCGCGAAGCACAGGTATGGGTTAGCCGCTGGATCCGGGAAACGGGCTTCGATACGGCGCGCTTTCGGGCTGGCTACCACTGGGATACGGATAGAAGCTGAACGGTTACGGGCTGAGTAAGCCAGCATGACCGGTGCTTCGTAACCTGGGACCAGACGCTTGTAAGAGTTGGTGGTCGGGTTGGCCAGGGCGTTGATCGCTTTAGCGTGCTTGATGATACCGCCGATGTAGAACAGGGCGATTTCAGACAGGCCGCCGTATTTGTCGCCGGCGAACAGGTTAGTCCCGTTCTTGGACAACGACATGTGGCAGTGCATACCGGAGCCGTTATCACCGAACATAGGTTTCGGCATGAAGGTCGCGGTTTTGCCAAATGCGTGAGCCACGTTGTGAACCACGTATTTGTAGATTTGGATTTCGTCGGCTTTCTTGGTCATGGTGTTGAAGCGGGTTGCCACTTCGTTCTGACCTGCAGTTGCCACTTCGTGGTGGTGCGCTTCAACCACCAGGCCCATTTCTTCCATGGTCAAACACATGGTAGAACGGATGTCCTGTGAAGAATCGACCGGAGGAACCGGGAAGTAACCGCCTTTGACTGCCGGACGGTGGCCTTTGTTGCCGCCATCATATTTGGTGCCGGAGTTCCATGCGCCTTCGATATCGTCGATAGCTACGTGAGAACCACGGATGCTGCTGCCGAAACGAATATCATCGAACAGGAAGAATTCTGGCTCTGGCCCGAACAGCACGGTGTCCGCGATGCCGGAAGAACGCAGGAAATCTTCTGCGCGCTTGGAGATGGAGCGCGGATCACGATCGTAGCCCTGCATGGTGCCTGGCTCGAGAATGTCGCAGCGAATGATCAGGGTGGATTCTTCGAAGAATGGATCCAGGACCGCCGTGCTGGCGTCTGGCATCAGCACCATGTCAGATTCGTTGATGCCCTTCCAACCACCGATCGAGGAGCCGTCAAACATTTTACCTTCTTCGAAGAAGTCGGCATTTACCTGATGAGAAGGGATGGTGACGTGCTGTTCCTTACCCTTGGTGTCAGTGAAACGCAGGTCTACGAATTTCACTTCATGCTCATTCAGCATCGTCAAAACGTGTTCAGCGGACATACTTAACTCTCCCGGATTTATCATTGTCTTCGTCGTGGAACGAATCTGTGGAACTGGCTTTTTTTGTCTTAAAAAGACTAAAGCGAAAACTGTGCCAACTTTGCTAAAGCGCTTTAATCGCCTTTCTGCGCGGCTTTTGCACAGAATCAGTATGCACCATCAGTGACGCATTGCACTTAAATGGTGCAGTTCATGTGAGGTGGGGCACCGTAATGGTGCAAAAGTGCACCGGATGCTGCTTTTTGCACCGTGAAAGGGATCACATACTGACCTGTACACAGTTGTTTATAAGAGACTGTTGTGATCTTGTTTAGTCCCTCGCTTAATACGTGTACAATAGCGCGCTATTTCTAATGCCTGAGGCAAAGCTGTGATCGAAAATTTGCGTAACATCGCCATTATTGCCCACGTTGACCATGGTAAGACCACCCTGGTTGATAAGCTGCTGCAACAATCCGGTACTTTCGGAGAGCGTGTAGAAGCCACCGAACGCGTAATGGACTCCAACGATTTGGAGAAAGAGCGTGGGATTACCATCCTCGCTAAAAACACCGCCATTAATTGGAAAGACTACCGCATCAACATCGTGGATACCCCAGGACACGCCGACTTCGGCGGTGAGGTTGAGCGTGTGATGTCAATGGTTGACTCGGTGCTGCTGGTTGTGGACGCAATGGATGGCCCAATGCCGCAAACCCGTTTCGTGACCAAAAAAGCCTTCGCTAATGGTCTGAAGCCGATCGTGGTAATCAACAAGGTTGACCGTCCAGGCGCACGTCCTGATTGGGTTGTTGATCAGGTCTTCGACCTGTTCGTTAACCTTGACGCGACCGACGAGCAGCTCGACTTCCCAATCATCTATGCTTCTGCACTGATGGGGATCGCGGGTACTGACCACAATGAGATGGCGGAAGACATGACCCCGCTGTATCAAGCGATCGTAGACCACGTGTCTGCACCGCAGGTTGAGCTCGAAGCACCATTCCAGATGCAGATCTCTCAGCTGGACTACAACAACTACGTGGGCGTTATCGGCATCGGCCGTATCAAGCGTGGTAAGGTCAAGCCGAACCAACAGATCACTATCATTGATAGCGAAGGCAAAACCCGTAACGGTAAAGTTGCCAAGGTTCTGACTCACATGGGTCTGGAGCGTATCGAAGCGCCTATCGCTGAAGCTGGCGACATCATCGCTATCACCGGTCTGGGCGAGCTGAACATCTCTGACACCATCTGTGATGTGAATGCGGTTGAAGCGCTGCCGGCACTGTCTGTTGATGAACCGACCGTAACCATGTACTTCAACGTCAACACCTCTCCGTTCTGTGGTAAAGAAGGCAAGTACGTGACTTCACGTCAGATCCTTGACCGTCTGAACAAAGAGCTGGTGCACAACGTGGCACTGCGTGTTGAAGAAACCGAAGATGCTGATGCATTCCGCGTATCTGGCCGTGGTGAACTTCACCTGTCGGTTCTGATCGAAAACATGCGTCGTGAAGGTTTCGAGCTGGCGGTTTCCCGTCCTAAAGTTATCAACCGTAAAATCGATGGCCGCATGCAAGAGCCATTCGAAAACGTGACGCTGGATATCGAAGAACAGCACCAGGGTTCAGTCATGCAAGCCATGGGTGAGCGCAAAGGTGACGTTAAGGACATGATCCCAGACGGCAAAGGTCGTATTCGTCTGGATTACCTGATCCCTGCGCGTGGCCTGATCGGTTTCCGTACCGAGTTCATGACCATGACTTCCGGTACCGGTCTGCTGTACTCCACCTTCAGCCACTACGATGACGTGCGCCAGGGTGAAATCGGCCAGCGCCAGAACGGCGTGCTGATCTCTAACGGCCAGGGCAAAGCGGTAGCATTCGCCTTGTTCGGTCTGCAAGATCGCGGCAAGCTGTTCCTGGGTCACGGTGCGGAAGTGTATGAAGGCCAGATCATCGGTATTCACTCACGTTCTAACGACCTGACCGTGAACTGCCTGACCGGTAAGAAGCTGACCAACATGCGTGCTTCCGGTACTGACGAAGCGACTACCCTGGTTCCTGCTATCAAGATGTCCCTGGAGCAAGCTCTGGAATTCATCGATGATGACGAACTGGTAGAAGTAACGCCAACGTCCGTACGTATTCGTAAACGTCACCTGACTGAAAACGATCGTAAACGTGCAAGCCGCGGTCCTAAAGAAGCTTAATCGCTGATTTAGTCTGCAACACTTAGGGCGCGTCCAGCGCCCTGAGTTTTTTCCTCTGTCTTTTCCCATTTCTGCCGCGTGCTATACGCTTTTCTGCCTGCTCTCTATTCAGCCTCTGCTTTTCCCGCTACAGTAAAATCTCACCGGCCCATCAGGAGAGGACTATGCTGTATATCTTTGATTTAGGTAATGTGATCGTCGATATCGATTTCAAACGTGTACTGGGTGTATGGAGCAATTTAAGCGGTACGCCGCTGGCGGTATTGTCCGAGCGTTTCACCATGGGCGAGTTGTTCCAACAGCATGAGCGCGGTGAAATCAGCGATGAAGACTTTGCTGAACGGTTGAGTGATGAAATGGGTATCGCCCTCAGCTTCGAACAGTTCGCTACCGGTTGGCAGGCGGTGTTTGTCGCCCTGCGCCCGGAAGTGATCGACATCATGAAACGCCTGCGCAGTGAAGGCCACCGTGTGGTGGTGCTGTCGAACACCAACCGCCTGCACTGCAACTATTGGCCACAGCACTACCCGCAAGTGGCCGAAGCCGCCGATCATCTCTACCTGTCTCAGGATATTGGCATGCGCAAACCGGACGCCAATATCTATCAGCACGTGCTTAACGCCGAAAATACCCCATCGGAGCAGGCGGTGTTTTTTGACGATGTGGCGGCTAATGTGGCAGCGGCTGAGGCGCTGGGCATTAAAGGGGTGCACGTGACCGACCGCGACGTGGTGCCGGCTTATTTTGCCCAATGACCGCGAAGGGTTAAGCTTAAGGCGTACAAACTGACATCAAGGAGTGGCCATGTCGTTTTTCCGCCGCAAGAAACTGCCTTCTGCGATCAAACCCAGCGTCACCTTTGGGCGGCTGCTGATCAAGCGTATCGACAGTGATGGCCTGACTATGTTGGCGGGCCATCTGGCTTATGTTTCCCTGCTGTCGCTGGTGCCCCTGGTGACCGTGGTGTTCGCGCTGTTTGCCGTGTTCCCAATGTTCTCCGATATCAGCGTCCAACTGAAAAGCTTTATCTTCTCCAACTTCATGCCGGCCGCCGGCAACGTGATCCAGAGTTATCTGGAACAGTTTGTCGCCAACTCCAACAGGATGACCGCCGTGGGTACCTGTGGGCTGATCGTCACCGCGCTGTTGTTGATCTCCTCGGTGGACAGCGTGCTGAACACCATTTGGCGTAGCAAAAACAAGCGTCCAATCGTGTTTTCGTTCGCGGTGTACTGGATGGTTCTGACCCTGGGGCCGCTGTTGGTCGGTGCCAGTATGGCGATCAGCTCTTATCTGCTGTCGCTCAACTGGTTGGCGCAGACCGGTGTTAACAGCCTGGTGGATCAGGTGCTGCGTATTTTCCCGCTGATCCTGTCGTGGATATCCTTCTGGCTGCTGTATTGCATTGTGCCGACGGTACGGGTACCGCCCAAGGATGCATTGATAGGTGCGCTGGTGGCCGGGTTGCTGTTTGAGCTGGGTAAGAAAGGTTTTGCCTTGTACATCACCATGTTCCCGTCTTATCAGCTGATTTACGGCGTGCTGGCGGTGATCCCCATTTTATTCCTTTGGGTCTACTGGAGCTGGTGTATCGTGTTACTCGGCGCGGAAATCACGGTGACCATCGCGGAATACCGCGACTACCGCCAACAGAAGGCGGAACAACAGAATCAGTCATCAGAAGGGCAGTTATGATTGCGTTAATTCAACGGGTATTAAATGCCAGCGTCACGGTCGAAGGTCAGACGGTAGGCAACATAGGCCCGGGTTTGTTAGTGTTATTGGGCGTGGAGCAGGACGATAACGAGCAGAAAGCCGTGCGCCTGTGTGAGCGTGTGTTGGGGTACCGCATCTTTGGTGACGAGAACGACAAGATGAATCTCAATGTCCAACAGGCAGGGGGCAGCCTGCTGGTGGTCTCGCAGTTCACGCTGGTGGCCGACACGCAAAAAGGTATGCGCCCGAGTTTTTCGCGCGGTGCGGTACCGCAGGAAGCCGATCGGTTATACCAATATTTTGTTGGCCAGTGCCGCGAGCGCGGCATAGAAACTCAAACCGGTGAGTTTGCGGCTGACATGAAAGTCGCGCTGGTGAACGACGGACCAGTGACGTTTTGGCTTCAAGTTTAAGTATTCTGAGAGAGAAGGCGTCTATGTATCACCTACGAGTACCGGTAACAGAACAAGAACTGAAGGATTATTACCAGTTCCGCTGGGAAATGCTGCGCAAGCCGCTGCACCAGCCGGTGGGGTCGGAAAAGGATGCCTATGACGCCATGGCGCATCACCAAATGGTGGTGGACGAGGGCGGAAAAATTGTCGCTATTGGGCGGCTGTATATCAACGCGGACAACGAGGCGGCGATTCGTTTTCTGGCGGTAGATCCGACGGTGCAGGACAAAGGCCTGGGGACGCTGGTGGCCATGACTCTCGAGTCCGTGGCGCGCCAGGAAAGTGTTAAGCGGGTCGTCTGTAGCGCCCGTGAGGATGCGGTGGATTTCTTTGCCAAACTTGGCTTCGTTAATCAGGGCGAGATCACCGCGCCGCAAACTACGCCGATTCGCCACTTTTTGATGATCAAACCCGTGGCGACGCTGGATGACATTCTGCATCGCCCCGACTGGTGCGGTCAGTTGCAGCAGGCCTGGTACGACCATATCCCGCTCAGTGAAAAAATGGGCGTGCGCATCAGCCAATATACCGGCCAGCGTTTTGTCACCACCATGCCTGAGATAGGCAACCAGAATCCGCACCATACGCTGTTTGCCGGCAGCCTGTTCTCCCTGGCGACACTGACCGCATGGGGGCTAATCTGGCTGTTGCTGCGCGAGCGTCATTTGGGCGGCACTATTATTCTGGCGGATGCCCATATCCGTTACAGCAAGCCGATTACCGGCCGGCCGCGAGCGGTGGCGGATCTCAGTTCATTGAGCGGGGATTTGGCCCGCCTGGCGCGTGGTCGCCGTGCTCGTGTACAGGCGGAAGTCCACCTGTTCGGCGACGATGACAGAGGGGCGGTGTTTGAAGGCACTTATATGGTGTTGCCGGCCGAACCGGAAGTTCCCCTCGATCAGGGCGGTTGTGAGGCGATAGACAGTTGATACTGTGGCCCTCTCGGTGCAGAGAGGGCCAATTCCAAATCAAGGCAGTTGTTGTTCCAGCGTTTGTCCTGCTTTGCTGGTGGCCTGCAATTGGCCCTGCAATGAAGCCTTGAATGGCCCATCGCTGTTCAGCAAGCCTTTCAACTGTAATTGCAGGTTACTGTCACCTTCCAGTGGAACCGGTTGCCATCCCCATTGTTGCAAGGTGTTCACCGGTACCGAACGCCCATTCAGCGACAGCGTAAAAGGCTTGCCCGGCAGTTGCTCGACGGTGGCTTTGGCTTCCAGCAATCCCTGCGGCATAAAGGCGCTGAGCTCGGTGACGTTGATCTGCCCGTCATTAGCGTTCAGCGCCAACGATGGGCGGCGAACGTCTATCTTGTTGAAGGTGGCTTCGCTGCCGTTGAGATTCAGCGTGCCGGACCAGATACCCCACTGGTGATCGCGCGCCAGTAACAGGTTGCTGCCGTAACCGTCCAGCGCGGTGACCTGGAACGGGAAAGCCGGGCTGATGTCGATGATCAGATTGCGGTTGGTGGTCAGCTTGTTGACGTAGACCTCTGCCAGCCAGTGCGGCAGCGTTTGTAGCCACAACCCGCGCCAGTTACTCGGCAAGGTGTATTCCAACGCGGCGACCGCCACCTCATCCAGTTGCAGGCGATTATTAGCGCGCAGCCAGTTGCCGGAGGTACGCAATAGGCCACCTTCCCAGCGGGTGGTGAACTGCTGAATAGCGATACCCGCTGGTGAGAGACGCATATTCATGATCGGATCAATCAGGTGGAAACCGCCATTGATCAGATCGCTGGCGTTGAAGTTCAGCGAACCGTCCGGACTACTCCAGTCGCCCTGCTGGAAGGTGACGTTTTGCAGCGACAGGTCGAGATCGTTGAACGCCCACTCTTTACCTTCCAGCCGGGCATCGATCAGATCAAAACGTTTAAGCGTGATCGGCGGCAGGGCGGTAAAGCGCTGCCAGAATTGTTCCAGCGTCAGTGGCGTCTGCATGCGCACACCACTCAGCCGCAGGCGTTCTACCTGCCAGCTGCCGTCAGCGGCGCGGGTGGCTACGCCAGTCAAATCACCTTGCGCCAGATCGGCGCCGAAGTTGCTGAGCAGCAACTGGTTTTGCTTAAGCTCGCCCTGTACCAATACCTGTGAGGCTGGGATGCCGTTCAGCGTCATGGAACCGGCGCTGAACTGGAACTGATTATTTTCACCCAAGGGATGACCGGCGTTGGGCTGCCATGGCGTAATACCGGCATTGACCTGTTGGGCATCCAGCTGCCAGGTTTCGTCGTTGGATTGCAGCGCCATATTGCTCAGTTGCAGCACATTGGCCTCTATCGGCAATACCGAATTCTGCTGTGGGAGCTTAAGCGTCCCCTCGCGTAGCGTGACGCTATGGAAATAACGTGGTTCGGTGATTTGGCGCAGGCTGAGCCCGAGGTCTACCTGTTTGGCTATCAGCGATGGCGGCTGATTTTTTGTTGCCAACCGAACGTCTTCCAGGCTGATTTGGCTCGGTTGGTCCCACGAGTGCGAGATCTTCGCCACCGACAGCTGGTATTCGCTGTTATCGCTGACCCAGCGGCTGATCCAGCCCGCTGCCCAACGGGTTTGCCCAATGACGTACAACAGCGCAATGGCAAGCACTACCAGCAGCAGCAACGTCAGCAACAGTTTCCCGATAAATTTCATCGTCTACATCCGCATCGGTCAAAAAAGATACCCTGTTTATGCCGTAATTGGCTGGGCATCTCAAGTGCAATGGTCTGATAGGCAATAAAAAACGGCCGCAAGCGACCGTTTAACCGTCAGTGCGGCTGATTACGGCTTTTCGTGTTCGTGCGGGAACACCAGATTCAGCACG
The DNA here is from genome assembly GCF_949794035.1 of Serratia proteamaculans. NCBI lineage: Bacteria > Pseudomonadati > Pseudomonadota > Gammaproteobacteria > Enterobacterales > Yersiniaceae > Serratia > Serratia proteamaculans. The sequence goes on along the minus strand of NZ_OX461105.1, from coordinate 5,329,210 downwards.
ATGGCGGTGATCCCCCCGGCAGCAATGCCTGAGGAGAGCAGGGTTTTCAGCCAGTCCGGCGCGAACTGCAGGATCAGCGGTTGCTGGGAAACGCCCATGCCCACCGCCAGCGACAGCGCCATGATCATGATCGCCCGGCGGTTCAGTCGTTCGCGCGACACGATACGCACACCGGATGCGGCGATGGTGCCGAACATCACCAGGGTTGCGCCGCCCAATACCGGCTCAGGAATGTGTTGCACGAATCCGGCTACCGCTGGGAACAACCCCAACAGGATCAGCATCAGTGCCACCACGAAACCGACATAACGGCTGGCAACGCCGGTCAGCTGGATCACCCCATTATTCTGACCAAAGCAGGAGTTGGGGAAGGTGTTGAACACCGCTGACAGCATCGAGTTCAGACCGTTGGCCAGCACGCCGCCCTTCAGGCGCTTCATATACAGCGGGCCGCTGACCGGCTGTTCCGACACGTCCGAGGTGGCGGTGATATCGCCAATGGTTTCCAGTGAGGTGACCATAAAGATCAGCATCAGGGGTAACAGCAGGTTCCAGTCAAAGCCCAGGCCGTAATACAGCGGCGTTGGGATGATGATCGCTGCCGTCTCGGGAACCGGTTGGCTTGATGGCAGCATGTCCATGGCCCAGGCCAGCAGATAACCGACCGCCATGGCAATCACCAGAGAGGCGACGCGCAGGTACGGGTTGCGCTGACGATTTAGCAAGATAATCAACAATAATACCGCACCGGCCAGCAGCAGGTTTTTGGGGGCACCGAAGCTACCCTCGTTCATCGCGGCATAGCCACCGCCGATGGAGGTCAGCCCGACCTGGATCAGCGATAAACCGATAATCATCACCACGATGCCGGAAACCAGCGGGGTGATAATACGTCGCGCCAGGTGCAGCACGCGTGATAGCAAGATCTCGGTGCAGGAGGCGACCATCAGTGTGCCAAACAGCGCTGCCATCATGGTTGGCACGTCGGCCCCGCCGTTTTTCAGCGCCAGCCCACCCATAATCAGCGGTGCAACAAAGTTAAAACTGGTGCCCTGGATTGACAGCAGACCGGAACCGACCGGCCCCCAGGTTTTAATTTGCAGGATAGAGGCCAGACCGGAGGCAAACAGCGACATGCTGATGATGTGTTGAGTATCCTGTGCCGGTAAACCTAACGCCTGACAGATCAACAGAGCCGGGGTGATCACTGCAACAAACATTGCCAACAGGTGCTGACTAGCGGCAAACAGCGTCTGAGGCAGTGGTGGGCGGTCTTCCAGGCGATAAATCAGTTCACTGTTGCGGGCAGGGGAGGATGCTTTTTGCGCAGCATCGAGCTCGGCGGATGGCATGGTCATGGTGTGGCATTTCCAGAAACGGCAAAGCAGGCATTTTAATGATTTGCCTCACAAAAGCAAACGGTTGCGCGTTAATGTTTTGTTAGTGTTATCGCCGGTTATGTCGCATTTTTATTCATTTTTTCTTGTGTTATCAGCGTTTTTTCCTTCTAATCCTGCACTCATCAAGTTTTAAAAACTAAGCGGTTTTCTATAACTTATTATTTCTTAATTGGATCTTTCCCCTTACATGGAGTACCTGGATGTTTCATCTTGATACTTATGGCACGTTAGTCGCGGCAACATTGGTTTTGCTCCTTGGGGGCAAATGCGTTACCAGCATTCCCCTGTTGAGAAAATACACTATCCCCGCACCTGTCGCCGGTGGCTTACTGGTGGCACTCCTGTTGTTAGCCCTGAAAAAGCTGGTTAACTGGGAAATCAGCTTCGATATGTCGCTGAAGGACCCATTGATGCTGGCTTTCTTCGCCACCATCGGTCTGAATGCCAACCTGGCGCGTTTGCGTGCGGGCGGCAAGGCATTAATGGTGTTCCTGTTTGTGGTGCTGGGCCTGCTGCTGGTGCAGAACGCCATCGGCATCGGCATGGCGAAAATGCTGGGTCTGGATCCGCTAATGGGTCTGATCGCCGGCTCCATTACGCTGTCCGGCGGCCACGGCACCGGGGCGGCCTGGAGCAAGCTGTTTATCGAGCGCTACGGGTTTGAAAATGCCACGGAAGTGGCGATGGCCTGTGCCACCTTCGGACTGGTACTGGGTGGCCTGATTGGCGGGCCGGTGGCACGATACCTGGTGAAGCACTCTTCCACGCCGGAAGGCACACCGGACGACAGTGTCCAGCCAAGCGGTTTTGAAAAGCCGGAAAGCGGCCGTTTGATCACCTCGCTGGTCATGGTTGAAACCATTGCCATGATCGCCATCTGTTTGAGCCTGGGTCAGTTGATCTCGGGCTTGCTGAGTGGCACGGTGTTTGAATTGCCAAACTTCGTCTGCGTGCTGTTTGTCGGCGTGATCCTCAGCAACACCCTGGCTTTCACCGGCTTTTATACCGTGTTTGAACGTGCGGTATCGGTGCTGGGCAACGTCAGCCTGTCGCTGTTCCTGGCCATGGCGCTGATGAGCCTGCGGTTGTGGGAGCTGGCTTCGCTGGCCTTGCCGATGCTGGCGATCCTGGCGGTGCAAACGCTGGTGATGGCGCTGTACGCCATTTTCGTCACCTACCGGGTGATGGGCAAAAATTACGATGCAGCGGTACTGGCTGCGGGCCACTGTGGCTTCGGTATGGGCGCGACGCCAACGGCGATCGCCAATATGCAGGCGATTACCGATCGCTTCGGCCCATCACACCTGGCGTTTCTGGTGGTGCCAATGGTCGGGGCGTTCTTTATTGATATTGCCAACGCGATTGTGATTAAGCTGTATCTGCTGCTGCCGATATTCCCGGTTATTGGCTGATTAACGGGTCGTAATAAACGAAAAGGGCGCCGATTGGCGCCCTTTTCTATGGTCGGGGGATTAGGCGTTGGAGTAACGCGCTTTTTCCGGTAACCAGCGTTCAATCAAGGCTCGGGCATGTTCCGGATACTGCTGATGGATATGGCGGGCGACGCGTTGCACTTCCGGGATCATCGCCTGATCGCGCAGTAAATCAGCCACTTTGAACTCTGCACTGCCGGTTTGACGTGTGCCCAGCAACTCACCGGGGCCGCGGATCTCAAGATCTTGCTGCGCAATAACGAAGCCGTCATTGCTGTCACGCAGCACCTGCAGGCGCTTTTGTGCCGTTTTGCTCAGCGGCGTTTTGTACAACAAAACACAGTGTGACGCGACAGCACCACGACCCACGCGGCCGCGTAGCTGATGCAGCTGCGCCAGCCCCAACCGCTCCGGGTTTTCGATGATCATCAGGCTGGCATTCGGTACGTCGACACCGACTTCGATCACCGTCGTTGCCACCAACAGCTGCAGTTCGCCTTGTTTAAAGGCCTGCATCACCGCCTGCTTCTCTTGTGCTTTCATACGGCCATGTATCAGCGCGACTTTCAGCTCCGGTAACGCGACTTTCAGTTCTTCCCAGGTGGCTTCTGCCGCCTGGGCTTCCAGCACTTCAGACTCCTCAATCAGCGTACAAACCCAATACGCCTGTCGGCCTTCTTCGATGCAGGCGTTTTTCACTCGCTGAATAATATCGGCACGGCGGGTATCGGGAATGGCGACGGTAGTGACTGGCGTTCTGCCTGGGGGCAGTTCGTCGATCACCGAAGTGTCGAGATCGGCATAGGCGGTCATCGCCAGCGTGCGTGGGATGGGCGTGGCGGTCATGATCAACTGATGGGCATGGAAGCCTTGCTCCTCCCCCTTTTCCCACAGGGCCAGCCGCTGGTGTACGCCAAAACGGTGTTGTTCGTCGATGATCACCAGCGCCAGGCCGGAGAACTGCACCTGTTCCTGGAAGATGGCGTGCGTACCGACCACCATCGACACCTGCCCACTGGCAATCGCCTCTTGCTGCGCGATACGCGCTTTACCTTTTTGCTTGCCGGCCAGCCAGCCGACTTGCAGCCCCAGCGGTTCAAACCACTGGCGGAAATTGTTGGCGTGCTGTTCGGCCAGCAGCTCCGTTGGCGCCATCAGCGCCACCTGCTTGCCGTGAGCGATAGCGCGCAACGCGGCTAGCGCAGCCACCAGCGTTTTGCCGGAGCCGACGTCGCCCTGGACCAGCCGCATCATCGGGAAGCCTTTTTGCATATCGGCTTCGATATCGGCCACCACGCGATCTTGCGCCCCGGTTGGTGAAAACGGCAACTGGGCGAGGAATTGCTTTTTAAGCCGGTCATCCGGCATCAGCGGCAGCGCCTGATAGCTCTGGGCACCGGCTCGTACCGCCAGCATGCTGAGGTTATGTGCCAGCAGCTCTTCCAGGATCAGACGTTTTTGCGCCGGGTGTTTACCCAGTTCCAAATCCGCTAACTGGATATCCGGCGGTGGGCGATGCAGGGTATGCAACGCCTGTGGCAGGCTCATTAACCCACCGCTCAGTTCTGGCGGCAGCAGTTCGGCAATGGCGCAGGTATCCAACAGCTCCAGCGCTTGATCGGTCAGCTTGCGCAGCGTGGCCTGCCGAATGCCTTCGGTGGTGGGGTAGACCGGCGTCAGTGACTCTTGCAGCTCAACCTCACTGCTTTCTCCCTGAATGCGGTATTCCGGGTGAATAATTTCTGCGCCGTGATTACCACGTTTGACTTCACCATAGGCGGTGACACGACGGCCGGTGGCCAGGCTGTTCTTCATCGCCGCATTGAAGTTGAAGAAGCGCATGGTGAGCAGGCCGGTACCGTCACTGATCTGACAGGTCAGCATGCGTCGACGGCCAAAGCTGATGTCTGTGCGCAGTACTTCGCCTTCCACGGTGGCAAAAATGCCCGGTTGCAGATCGTTTATTGGATAGAGGCGGGTGCGGTCTTCATAGCGCAGCGGCAGGTGCAGCAGCAAATCCTGAATGGTTTCCAGGCCAATTTTGGCCAATTTACCCGCCTGGCTGGCGCCAACCCCGGAAAGTGTGGTGAGTGGGACAGCATCCAGCAGGCGGCCTTTCATTTACGTACCGTCGCTTGCATGGTTGCCCACCATTCGGCATCGGCGACCACCTGGCCCTGCTCATCAATGTGTGGGCGCGGCAGCCTTTTACGCTTGGCCACGTTGGCCAGTACCGGATAGCCGCCTTCAAACAGCAGACGTTGCTGCTCTTCCTGGTCGAGCATGCTGTGCTCACGGCGATACATACCGGCATTTTGCCGCTGGCGTTGCGCTTCGTACAAGATCAATGCCGAGGCGACCGACACGTTAAGCGACTGCACCATACCGATCATCGGAATGATGATGTCCTGATCGGCAAGCCGCAGAGCCTCTTCGGTGATGCCGGTTTTTTCCTGACCCAGCAGCACGCAGGTTGGGCGGGTGTAATCCACCTCACGGAAGTCGACAGCGCGGGCTGACAGGTTAGTCGCCAGAATTTGCATACCCTGATCTTTCAGATGGGTCACGGCGTCGACAATGGTGGGATGGGTTTTGACATTCACCCAGCTGTTGCTGCCGGCCGCGGAAGAAACCAGGGTGCGCATGCGCGGGGTTGGCCACACGGCATGCACCTGATGCACGCCGACGGCGTCGGCGGTGCGGATAATGGCGGAGACGTTATGCGGTTTGTGCACCTGTTCCAGGCAGACCGTTAAATCCGGCTGCCGGGTAGCCAGCATTTCACAAATCCGCGCATAGCGTTCAGGGCTCATAAGCGCTAATTTCGGTTACGGTTAACTTTAATGACATCCGGCATGATACGGATTTTACGCATAATATTTGCCAGATGGATGCGATCGCGGGTGGTCAAGCGGATAAAGGCGCTATAAACCCGGCCGTCTTTTTCTTCGGTATTCAGGCTTTGGATATTGGACTCAGCCGCATTGATAGCCGCCGTCAGGTTGGCCAACGCCCCCTGATGGTTAAACATGTCCACTTTGATCTCGGCAATGAATTCCTGCTCGATGTCTTTATCCCACTCTACCGCCATGAATTTCTCAGGCTCTTTCTGGTAGCCGCGGATATTCCGGCAGGACTCATGGTGGATCACCAGGCCTTTGCCTGGACTGACGTGAGCGATGATCGGGTCACCTGGAATAGGTCGGCAGCATTTGGCGAAGGTGATCAGTACGCCGTCTGCGCCCTTGATCGCCAGGTTACGCACCCCGGAGGACGTGCCCAGATTGGACTGGTCACCCTGCAGGTTTTTCGCTACCACCACGCTCATGGCATTGCCCAAGCCGATTTCAGCCAGCAAATCATCCAGCGTTGCCAGCTTCATGCGATCCAACTCGTGCTGGATATTTTCCGGTGGGATCTCTGCCAGTTTGCGGCTGCCGCCCAACGCATGATTCAACAAGCGACGGCCGAGGCTGACCGAATCATCGCGTTTGAGGTTCTTCAGCATCTGGCGGATTTTGGCGCGCGCTTTTGAGCTGACGACAAAGTTCAGCCAGGCGGCGTTGGGTCGTGCTCCCGGTGCGGTGATAATTTCGACCGTTTGGCCGCTACTCAGTGACTGCGACAGCGGGTACGGCTGACGATCGACCCGCGCACCAACGCAGGCGTGGCCGATATCGGTGTGTACCGCGTAGGCGAAGTCGACCGGCGTTGCGCCCGCAGGCAATTCGACAATGCGGCCTTCCGGGGTGAAAACGTAAATCTCATCCGGGAACAGATCGGATTTTACGCTCTCGATAAATTCAAACGAACTGCCGGCGCTTTGTTGCAGCTCCAGCAAGCTTTGCATCCAGCGCTGAGCGCGGATTTGTGCGGTGGTGCCGGTTTCGCCCTGTTCTTTTTCTTTATAAGCCCAGTGCGCGGCGACCCCCATTTCGGCCATCTGATCCATATCTTCGGTACGGATCTGCACCTCAACCGGTACGCCGTGTGGGCCGATCAATGAAGTGTGCAGCGATTGATAGCCGTTAGCCTTGGGAATGGCGATATAGTCTTTGACCCTGCCCGGACGCGGTTTGTACAGGCTGTGAGCCTGACCCAGTACGCGGTAGCAGGTGTCGACTTCCTTCACGATCACCCGGAACGCGTAGATATCCATAATTGAATGGAAACGCTGTTCTTTCAGGTGCATCTTGAGGTAGATGGAATACAGATGTTTCTCCCGCCCGCTGACGCGGCAGGGTATGCCGGCCTCGGTCAGTCGCCCTTCGATCTCAGCGAGAATCTTCTGGATCATCTCTTTACGGTTACCGCGCGCGGCTTTCACCACTTCTTTGATTACGCGATAACGGTTCGGGTACAACGCTTCAAAACCCAGCTCTTCCAGCTCGGTTTTCAGGTGGTGAATACCCAGACGATGGGCCAGAGGGCTGTAGATTTCCAGGGTTTCACGCGCAATACGCCGCCGTTTATCAGGGCGAAGCGAACCGAGGGTGCGCATGTTGTGCGTACGGTCGGCCAGCTTGATCAACACGACGCGGATATCCTGCACCATCGCCATGATCATCTTGCGGAAGTTTTCCGCCTGCGCTTCTTTTTTATCCTGGAACTTCAGCTTGTCGAGCTTGGATACGCCTTCAACCAATTCGGCAACGCTTTTGCCGAACAGCTGTTCCATATCCTGGTAGGTGGCCGGGGTGTCTTCGATGACGTCGTGCAGCAATGCTGCCATCAGCGTCTCATGGTCGAGACGCATTTCCGCCAGAATGCAGGCCACGGCAACCGGGTGAGTAATGTAGGGCTCACCGCTGGAGCGTGTCTGTCCCTCGTGAGCATCACGTGCAACGAGGTATGCCTGTTTGAGGCGCTTAATCTGCTCCTCAGGCAGGTAACGTTGAATCAGCAGATTCAGGCTTTCAAACAGGTACAAAGGCAGACTCGCAGTCTAATTAACGACGACCTTCAGCAATGGCGGTAACCGCTTGAATCTCTGCGGCTTCCTGCTCTTGCTGTTCCTGACGATCACGAACATCGAGGATCTGGCTGGTGATCAGGCCTTCTTCGATTTCGCGCAGCGCGATAACGGTGTACTTGTCGTTTTCTTCCGGAACAAGTGCATCTTTACCGCCAGTCTGGATTTGACGTGCCCGACGAGCAGCGACCAACACCAGGTCAAAACGGTTACCAATTTTCTCTACAGCGTCTTGAACAGTTACGCGTGCCATATTTGTGCTACTCCACAGGTGACGAAAAGACTGGGCATAATACTGAAACTGTCTTCAGTCTGCCAATAGTTTGCTGATTAAAGCGTCATGCCGCAGTAATTGGCGGCCTAAACGCAGGCGCTCGGCGCGAATAATGGTTTTCAGATCGGACAGAGCCAAGTCGAAATCATCATTCACAATTAAATAATCATACTCCGCGTAATGCGCCATTTCCGCCACGGCTTGCGCCATGCGTTTGGCGATCACTTCATCTGAGTCTTGCCCACGGCCACGCAGGCGACGATCAAGTTCTTCCTTCGACGGCGGCAAAATAAAGATGCTGCGTGCCTGGGGCATTTTTGCGCGAATCTGCTGTGCGCCCTGCCAGTCGATATCCAGGAAAACGTCTACACCGGTCGACAGCACCTGCTCAATGGCGGCGCGTGAGGTCCCGTAATAGTTGCCGAACACTTCGGCGTGCTCAAGAAAGGCATCCTGCTCAATCATTCGGCAGAATTCATCTTTTGAGACGAAGAAGTAATGATCGCCATGCTGTTCACCCGGGCGGCTGTCGCGCGTGGTGTGCGAAACCGAAACCTGCGTGTCGTACAGCGGTTGCGTCTTTAACAAAGCCTGAATCAGACTTGATTTCCCTGCGCCACTGGGGGCAGAGACAATATAAAGTGTGCCTTGAGCCATGATGATGTTCGTTGGTAGCGGTTGATATGCCAATAACAGCGGATGTGTATTTTCTCCGCACAGTATACACGGCTAACGAGCCGGATGCAGCGTTAGCTCGCATTTTGCCCGCCGCTTTATGCTGAAAAAACCTCAAACAGACGAGTTTGCGCAGCTTATCGCTAAATTTTGGCGTTTTTCTGCAACGCGCTCTGCCCTTCTCGAGCTGCTTTGCAGAACGACTGATTGGCCATTGCCGCGTCTCCAATTCCCGGATTTACTGCCGGTTATCAGGGAGGTGCACAATGCGTAAAGGTGTGATGGGGATCGGGATGATCCTGCTGGGCTGTTTGGTGTTTAGTGGGCCACTGTGGGCGGAGTCTTGCCCGGCATGGCGGCCGGAGCGGTTGCAACTGGAGATAACCACGTTAAAAAACCAGCTTGAGCGCTGGGATGTGGCTTATTACCAACAGGGAAACAGTTTGGTTGAAGATGAAGTGTACGACAGCCTGCGCAAAAAACTGCAGCTGTGGCTAGCTTGCGCCGGGCTGGCATCGGCAGAGGAGCCTGTGCCGCTTTTACCTGCGGGCAAGTTGTCGCACCCGGTTGCGCATACCGGATTACGCAAGTTGCCCGCTCCTGCCGCAGTGGCCCAATGGTTGCACGGCCGCAGTGACCTTTGGGTTCAGCCAAAGGTGGACGGCGTAGCCATTACGCTGGTTTATCGTGACGGAGTCTTGGTGTCGGCGATCAGCCGGGGGGACGGGCTGAAGGGGGAAAACTGGCTGGAAAAGGTGCGTGCCATACCGGCGGTGCCCACTGACATCAAGGATGCGCCGCAGATGCTGACCCTGCAAGGTGAGCTGTTTCTGATGGTGAACGGTCATCAACAAAAACGCAGTGGTGGCATTAATGCCCGGGCTAAGGTTGCCGGTGCGTTGATGAAAAAGAAGCCTTCACCGGTACTGCAGCAGATTGGCCTGTTTGTCTGGGCATGGCCGGACGGTCCGCAAGCGATGCCGGAGCGTTTACACCAGCTTGCTGCTATGGGGTTCCCTTTGACCCTGGCTTATTCGCAACCGGTGAAATCATTGGTGCAAGTGCAGCAATGGCGAGATCACTGGTACCAGGCTGCTTTACCTTTCGTCACCGATGGCGTGGTGATCCATCAGGCGCGTTCACCGCAGGGAAGGTACTGGCAAGCGAAGCCCGGTGATTGGGCCGTTGCCTGGAAGTATCCTCCGGCGCAGCAGGTTGCGCAGGTCAATGGCGTCGAATTCAATGTGGGGCGAACCGGAAAAATTGCCGTGGTGCTGCGCCTTGAACCTGTCAGGTTGGACGACAAATGGGTGACTCGGGTTAACCTCGGCTCACTACCCCGTTGGCGGCAATGGGCGGTTGTGCCTGGAGATCAGGTGGTAATCAGCCTGATGGGACATGGCATTCCGCATCTTAATAAGGTGGTCTGGCGGATAAAAGAGAGGTCGATGCCCAGTGCGCCATCCGCAGAACATTATCACCCGTTGAGTTGCTTTAGTTGGCGGCCAGGTTGCCGTCAGCAATTTCTTGCCCGGCTGGTATGGCTGGGTGGCCGACAGGGGTTAAATCTGCACGGGGTCAACGAATCTACCTGGCAGGCACTCATCGATCAGGGGCTGGTCCGGCATCTGTTGGATTGGTTGGTGCTGACGCCGGAACAGTTGATGTCTGCCCCTGGTATTGGCGGTAAGCGAGGGCAGAGCATTTACCGGCAATTTCAACTGGCGCGACAGCAGCCTTTTGCCCGCTGGTTAATCGCCTTAGGCGCGCCGCTGTCCCCGCAGCAAGCGGTGACGTTGAAAAGCTGGCATCAGGTCCAGCAATTGCCCGCCGAAGCATGGCGGACGATGGCCGGTATTGGAACCAAAAGGGCGCGGCAGATTGCCGACTTTCTCCAGCACCCGCCATTGCTGGCATTGGTCAGTATGCTGGTATCCCAGGAAATAATCGGTTTTGCCCCCGAGGTGGACACTATTAATGATCCGGATGCTGGTAATTAAATACCGGTAGACCCAGACGAAAGCGCAGGGCGAGTAAGCGGGCGCTGAGGCCGACGACCAGTGTGATGATCACCACCAGATTATGCGGCAGGCTGAAGTGTTGCAGGCCGATGTACAGCCAGGCTGCGGCAAAGGAAATACCGGCATAGATTTCCTTCTGAAATACCAGCGGAATGCGGTTGCAGAGCATATCGCGCAGTACGCCACCGAACACGCCGGTTATCACGGCGGCAATCGCGGCGATGATGGCACCGTGCCCCATATCCAGTGCTACTTGCGCGCCGATGATTGAAAACACAATCAGGCCAACGGCATCCAAAACCAGGAATAGGCGACGCAGGTGACGCATCAAGGGGGCCAGCCAGGTGGTGACAATCGCCGCAATGGCGACGATAACGATATATTCAGGATGTTTGACCCACCCCAGAGGAAAATGCCCGAGCAGCATATCGCGCACCGAACCGCCGCCGATGGCGGTAGCCGAAGCAATAATAATTACGCCAAACATATCCATCTGGCGACGGCCGGCAGCCAGTGCGCCGGTCATGGCTTCGGCAGTGATGCCGATGATATAAAGAACGCTCAGTAACATAAGGTATTCACAGGGTGGGCAGGAATGAGTGTAATGGTGGAAGGGTAATCGCCGACGGGGTACATCGCTACTGAGTTTTTCTAACGGGTGATGTTTCGGATTACTTTAATTAATCCATTGTTGATTGGATTTACTTGTTTATTGCCTTTTCTAACCTTTTGTTGCTAACGGCAGCATTAGAAATTTAGTGTTAGTTTCTATGGCTGACTATATTTATTGCACTCGGTCCGAGGCTACGCGTCGACGGCGGATACTGGTATTCACTAAGGAACATAAAGATAAATGAAAAACACCTACCTGCTGGCGACGGCTGTAACAGCGGCCTTACTGTTGAGCGGTTGCGTTGCTCCAGTTCCGAACACCGTACAGCAAAAGTCAGCGGCTTGCTCAGTAGGCGATCCCATGACGCAAACAACGCTTTATTTTGGCCTGAATCGCCCCGTGGGGCCGGTGATTAGCGCAGCAGAGTGGCAGAGTTTCGTTGATCGGCAAGTGACGCCGCGCTTTAAAGATGGGCTGTCGGTATTTGATGCCAAAGGGCAGTGGCTGGGTAATGACGGCAAGCTGGCGCGTGAGAACAGCAAGGCACTGATGCTAATCCATGCGTCGGGCAAGGAAAGTGAAACCAATATTGAGGCGTTGCGCAGCAGCTATAAGCAACAGTTTGCGCAGGATTCCGTGATGCGTGTAGATGCGCCGGTGTGTGTCGCGTTCTGATGAAATCCCGGCCCGCAGGCCGGGGCTAGGGATTTGGCTTACAGAACCAACCCGGCGATGGCCGCCGAAAGCAGGCTGACCAGCGTTGAGCCGTAGACCAGTTTCAGGCCAAAACGAGAAACTACGTTGCCCTGTCGCTCGTTAAGCCCTTTGATTGCCCCGGCAACGATACCGATAGAGGCAAAGTTAGCGAAGGACACCAGGAATACCGACAGGATGCCCAGGCCGCGTGGTGTTAGCTCTGCCGCAATTTTTTTCAGTTCGATCATCGCTACAAATTCATTGGCTACCAGCTTGGTCGCCATGATGCTGCCTGCCCGTAGCGCATCCGGCGCCGGGATGCCGATCAGCCAGGCCAGCGGATAGAATACATAGCCCAGGATCTGTTGGAAACTGATACCGAACACCGCGGAGAACAGAGCGTTTACCGCAGAAATCAGCGCAATAAAGCCAATCAGCATGGCAGCGATAATCATCGCGATTTTGAAGCCCGCCAAAATGTACTCGCCCAGCATTTCAAAGAAGCTCTGATCTTCATGCAGCTTACTCAGCTTCAATTCAGGCTCATCGTCCAACTGATAAGGGTTGATGATCGACAAAATGATAAAGGTACTGAACATATTGAGGATCAGCGCTGCAACCACGTATTGCGCATCGATCATCGACATATAGGCGCCAACGATGGACATGGATACTGTTGACATGGCAGTAGCCGCCATGGTGTACATGCGGCGTGGCGAGATATCGCCAATGATGCCCTTATAAGCGATAAAGTTTTCTGATTGTCCGAGCACCAGCGTGCTGACGGCGTTGAAAGACTCCAGCTTGCCCATGCCGTTAACTTTGGACAGCAGAGTGCCAACCACACGGATAATCAGCGGTAAAATGCGGAAATGTTGCAAAATGCCGATTAGCGCAGAAATAAAGATAATCGGGCACAAAACCCCCAGGAAGATAAACGCCAACCCGTCTTTGCTCATGCCACCAAACACAAAGTCGGAACCTTGCGCGGCGTATGTCAGCAGCGTTTCAAAGAAACCGGCGACGTGTCTGATGACGCTAAGGCCACTTTCTGAATGCAGGAAGAAATAGGCGAGGGCACCTTCGATGACCAGAAGCTGAATAATGTAGCGCAGGCGGATTTTCTTGCGGTCATTGCTGACTAACAGGGCCAGGGCGATGATCACCACCAGGGCAAAAATAAATTGCAGAATTTGCGGCATAAAGGGTCCGTACAGCTTGCGGGCATGAAAAAACACATTTAGCCACAGCTTGGCCCTCCTTTCATTACCTTAGGTGATAATTGGAATAAAATACTTTCAGTCAGCGAGATAAGTTACCCATTGCCACCCGTGCCTGCTGGGTCGCAGTTTTTCATAAACCCACGCCATTCAATTTCCGACGCGTTTTTTGAGTTGTGGCGCGCAAAGCTTCGCCTCTTCAATGTTTGTTGCCTAAAGGCCTGTAACCCAGTGCTCAGAATGTCCCACGGGTTGCGCTAATAGATTGGTTTATTAAGGATTAACCATGAAAATAGCCTGACATTTTGTCGCAGAAATTCAGCGAAATTTTTTCTTAGGATGAGGAGACCAATGATGAACACCAGCACCTTATTGCGGGCTTTGGCGAATGGCGTGAATCCCGATACCGGCGAGTTATTGAAACCCACTTCAATGGCCAGTTCACCAGAAGCGATACGTCTTTTGTTCGCCCTGGCCGAGGAGTTTCAGAGCGAATCTGAACGCCAGAAAAAGACCAAGCTAACGCCGGAGGAACGGCGACAGAAGAATATTTTTGAGGGGCGGCCGGCAAAATCTTATTTCCCCTGGGATGAAGAAGAGAAACAGCGATTGCAAGAAAGCCACGCCGCGGGCATGACGCTGGAGGTGATGAGCAGTGAATTTGAACGCTCGACCTGGGGAATTGCCGTGCAGCTGCAGAAAATGGGGCTGATTACCGAAGAGCAGGCGGCTGGTTTACCCAGAGCATAGCCGTAAAAAAGCCCGCTGACGCGGGCTTAAGCGAATGAAGAACATATCACTCGATGTTCTGGATCTGCTCACGCATCTGCTCGATCAACACTTTCAGCTCGATGGCGGAAGTGGTGACGTCGGCATTGATGGACTTGGATGCCAGGGTATTAGATTCGCGGTTAAACTCCTGCATCATAAAGTCGAGGCGACGGCCCACGGCTTCTTTTTTCTTCAGGATGTTGTGCGTTTCTTTTACGTGGGCTTCCAGACGGTCCAACTCTTCGGCGACGTCAATACGCTGCGCCATCAACACCAGTTCCTGTTCCAAACGGGTGTTTTCCAGTTGTACCTGAGCTTCTTCCAGCTTGCTGACCAGACGCTCACGTTGCCATTGCAGAATGTTTGGCATCTGGGCACGTACCTTGATCACTTCGGCGCTAACGCCGTCCAGACGCTGTTCAATCAGCGCTTTCAGTGCGGTACCTTCGCTTTCGCGAGCAATGATGAAGTCATCCAGTGCACCGTCCAGCGCCTGCATTAGCTGTGCGCTGATAGCGTCCAGATCCTGCTCCTGGGCAGACATCACCCCTGGCCAACGCAGTACGTCGATAGGATCAATTTCCCCTTCGTCGCTTTGCATTTTTACCCAGTTGGCAGCTTCAACCAGCTGCTTGGCCAGCTTTTCGTTCAGGATCATTGAGCTTTGCGCGCTTGGGTCCAGTTCGAAACGCAGGTTGCATTCCACTTTGCCGCGGGTCAGGCGGCCACGAATACGTTCGCGGATCACCGGCTCCAGGCTGCGGAATTGCTCTGGCAGGCGAATGTAGGTTTCTAGATAGCGTTGGTTCACGGAACGCAGCTCCCAAGCTGCGCTGCCCCATTCACCCTTGATTTCACGCCGGGCGTAGGCTGTCATGCTGCGGATCATTGATGCGTACCCGTAATAGGAAAAGATGAGGCGATTATAGCGTTGGAGATGCGGGCAGGATAGGCATTACGTCACGAAGCCCGTATAATGCGCAGCCAATCGTTGATTAGAAGCCGGAGAGAGCCCATGCGTCCTGCAGGCAGAGCACCACAACAAGTTCGCCCACTGACACTGACCCGTCACTATACCAAACACGCGGAAGGCTCCGTGCTGGTTGAGTTTGGCGATACCAAAGTTTTGTGCACCGCCACGGTAGAAGAGGGCGTTCCGCGCTTCCTGAAAGGTCAGGGCCAGGGTTGGATCACCGCTGAATACGGCATGTTGCCGCGTTCTACCCACAGCCGTAACGCCCGCGAAGCCGCAAAAGGCAAGCAGGGTGGCCGCACGTTGGAAATCCAGCGCCTGATCGCCCGTTCGCTGCGTGCAGCGGTAGATCTGAAAAAACTCGGTGAGTTCACCATCACGCTCGACTGCGACGTCTTGCAGGCCGATGGTGGCACCCGTACCGCGTCCATTTCCGGTGCCTGTGTTGCGCTGGCCGATGCGTTGAATGCGCTGGTGGCCAACGGCAAGCTGAAAGCCAACCCGATGAAAGGCCTGGTCGCCGCAGTTTCTGTTGGTATCGTTAACGGCGAAGCGCTGTGCGATTTGGAGTATGTCGAAGACTCCGCAGCAGAAACCGATATGAACGTGGTGATGATGGAAGACGGCCGCATGATCGAGGTGCAGGGCACCGCCGAGGGCGAGCCGTTCAGCCACGATGAGTTACTGGCGCTGTTGGCGCTGGCTCGAGGGGGCATCGATACCATCTTCCAGGCGCAGAAAGCGGCGCTGGCAGACTAATTATTAAGGCGACTCAAGGGTCGCCTTTTTTACGCCCGGCGATCGGGCGGTAGTATTAACAGATCTAACCGACCAGACGAGGAGAAGCAGCAATGAAAGCCTATCAGCGCCAGTTTATCGAGTTCGCGCTTAACAAGCAGGTATTGAAATTCGGCGAGTTCACCCTGAAATCCGGCCGCACCAGCCCGTATTTCTTTAATGCCGGCCTGTTTAATACCGGGCGTGATCTCGCGCTGTTAGGGCGTTTCTATGCCGAAGCGCTGGTGGATTCCGGTATCGAGTTCGACCTGCTGTTTGGCCCAGCCTACAAAGGGATCCCGATCGCGACCACCACGGCCGTCGCGTTGGCAGAGCACCATGAGCGCGATGTGCCGTACTGCTTTAACCGTAAAGAAGCCAAGACCCATGGTGAGGGTGGCACGCTGGTAGGCAGTCCGCTGCAAGGCCGAGTGATGTTGGTGGACGACGTTATCACTGCAGGTACAGCGATCCGTGAATCAATGGAAATCATTGGCGCTGGCGGCGCGCGGCTTGCCGGGGTGCTGATTTCCCTCGATCGTCAGGAGCGCGGCCGTGCGGATATTTCGGCCATTCAGGAAGTTGAGCGTGACTATCACTGCAAGGTGATTTCCATCGTGACGCTGAAGGATTTGATTGTTTATCTGGAAGAGAAACCGGAAATGGCGGATCACCTGGCGGCGGTTCGCGCTTATCGCGAGCAGTACGGGGTTTAACGCGGGATTTACTATGCCGGGCGCACCAAAACGCACCCGGCATAGGGTTTATTGCAGCTGTGCCGCCAACAGTGGCCAGCGGCCATCAAATTCTTGCGTTGGGCGGTAGCGGAATTCGGAGCGTACGTAGCGTGACAGCATGCCTTCACAGAACGCCAGTAACTGGCTGGCCAGCAGCGTTTCATCCACGATAAAGCCTTTTCCTTCCCGCAGTTTGCGTTCTTTCAACACCTGACGCAGTTGCGCCTCGATGCGTTCAAACAGCTGGTTGATTCGCCCCTGCAGTCGATCTTGCTCAAACATTAATGCATGGCCGGTCATGATACGCGTCAGGCCCGGGTTGCGTTCGGCAAACCCCAGCACCAGTAACAGAATCAATCGCAGGCGGTTAAATGTCTCTTTCTCATCCTGCAGGATTAGGTTGATGCGCGTGATCAGGCTGTCTTCAATAAACTCGATCAGGCTGTCGAACATCCGTGTCTTGCTGGGAAAGTGCCGGTACAGTGCAGCTTCGGAGACTCCGACGTTAGCGGCAAGTTTAGCGGTGGTAATACGCTGGCTGCCGTCGCTGGATTCCAGCATCTGAGCTAATGCCTGCAGTATTTCCTCGCGCCGGTTCCTTTTGATTTTTTCTTTTTCTGCCATGTCTGATTAGACCCTTGCTAAAACTGCTTAGACTTTCGAAAACCCGGGCACCGGCCGCTGCAGAGATATCTCTGTGCGGCTTATGTGATAGCTTTTTTACGATGCTGGGGTCAGCGGCCTTAACGACCTGTATTCTCCGCGCGTCCTGGCCTGCGCTGAAATCGTAGCCGGCCAAACCTTGCCGTAGAGCTGTCCTTCTCTCCGGGGTGGCAAGATTTCAGGTGACGTTTCCCTGTCGGCAATCGGGTATCGCTTAGTGGCGGCCGGAGTGACCGAAACCACCGGCACCACGTTCGCTGCTGTCGAACTCTTCAACCAGATTGAACTCAGCTTGTACCACCGGCACAAATACCATCTGTGCGATACGTTCACCGGGTTCAATAGTGAAGGATTTTTGACCGCGGTTCCAGACGGAAACCATCAGTTGACCCTGATAATCGGAATCGATCAGGCCGACCAGGTTGCCCAGTACGACGCCGTGTTTATGGCCCAGACCGGAACGTGGCAAGATTACTGCCGCAAGATCGGTATCGGCGATGTGAATAGCCAGGCCGGTAGGCAGCAGCGTAGTTTCACCCGGAGCCAGCTCAACGGCGCTGTCCAGACAGGCGCGCAGATCCAGGCCGGCAGAGCCTGGGGTGGCGTAGGTCGGTAATGGGAAATCCTGTCCGATACGTGGGTCGAGGATTTTAACGTCGATTTTTTTCTTCATAACGGCTGACTATCTCGTCTATTAAACGTTGGCCAAGGAGTGCCTTGTCGCTCAGCGCCAGGCGCTTTTCTCCATCCTGCCAAAAAAGGTGCAAGGCATTGGTGTCACTGTTAAACCCATGCTCTGCAAGCGATACATCATTAGCGCAAATTAAATCCAGTTTCTTACGCGCCAGTTTTTGTCGCGCGTATTCTTCCACATTCTGGGTTTCGGCGGCAAACCCCACGACAAAGGGACGATTTTTGGTCATTGCGGCAACGCCGGCAACGATATCGGGGTTTTTTACCATTTTGAGGATGATTTCATCACCCTGTTTTTTAATTTTTTCATCGGAAATCTGCTCGGCACGGTAGTCGGCCACGGCAGCACAGGAAATAAAAATATTCTGCGCAGCGGCGCGTTGCTGCACCGCCTGTTCCATTTCCAACGCGCTGACGACGTCAACCCGGGTGACCCAGGGGGGCGTTGGCTGGTTGACTGGCCCCGCGATCAACGTGACCTGTGCACCCCGTGCGGCGGCGGCACGGGCGATGGCAAAGCCCATTTTACCGGAGCTGTGGTTGCTAATGAAACGCACCGGATCCAAGGCTTCGCGCGTCGGGCCGGCGGTGAGCATAATCTTTAAATGTTGCAGATCTTGTGGCGTAGAGAAATGGCTGTTCGCCAGTTCGACAATTTCCAGCGGATCGAGCATGCGCCCCGGGCCGATGTCACCACAGGCCTGACTACCGCTGTCTGGTCCCCACAGCAGCATACCGCGTGCCTGCAGAGTGCACAGGTTGGCCTGAGTCGCGACGGCGCGGTACATCTGTTGGTTCATGGCGGGCGCGGCGGCGATCGGTGCCGCCGTGGCCAGGCAAAGGGTAGTCAGCAGATCGTTGGCCATGCCGGCTGCGACGCGTGCCAGCAGATCGGCGGTAGCCGGAGCCAGGATCACCAGGTCTGCCCATTTACCGAGTTCGATATGGCCCATCGCCGCTTCGGCGGCGGGATCCAGCAGATCGTCTGAGACCGGATAACCGGAGACGGCCTGCAGAGTCAGCGGCGTGATAAAGGCTTTCGCCGCGTTGGTCATTACCACATGCACTTCCGCGCCTCTGTCACGCAGGCGGCGTACCAGTTCCGGGCATTTGTAAGCGGCGATGCCGCCACTGATGCCAAGCACAATATGTTTGCCGGAAAGTCCCGTCATCATGATTGTCCGATTGAATCCGAAAGATGTGCCATTTTAGCATAACCGCCAGACAGGTGAGCGATTCTGCTGAGTCTGCAGTGCGTTACATTGTGCTTTGCGCAGTACTTCGCAATGTTATCAAACACCTGTCGTTGGCCTCTCCGCTGCGTGGCATGCTGTGGCGTTTTCAGGGGGGCGATGATGAGCAGTCAGGTAATCACCTTGTGGCCGGATATGCTGGCACCACGGGAAAAGTTATTGCGTTATGGTGCGCCGGCGCTGTCTGATGCGGAGCTGCTGGCCATTTTTCTGCGCACCGGTTTTCCCGGTGTACATGTCATGCAACTGGCTGAGCAACTGTTGGAGCAGTTTGGCTCGCTGTATCACCTGATGTCGGCGGATCATTCAGTTTTTTGCAGCCATAAAGGGCTGGGTAATGCCAGCTATGCTCAATTGCAGGCAATTTCCGAGTTGGCGTTCCGCTTCTTTTCCAGCCATCTGGCGCAGGAAAATGCCATGCTTAACCCCAGGATGACCCAGCATTATTTGCAAAGTTTGCTGGCACATCATGAGCGTGAAGTGTTTTTGGTATTGTTTTTAGACAATCAGCACCGTGTTATTCGCCATCAGGAGATGTTTGCTGGTACCATCAGCAGCGTTGTCGTATACCCGAGAGAAATTGTGCGCGAAGCGTTGAAGGCTAATGCGGCCGCCATTATTCTGGCGCATAATCACCCCTCGGGTATGGCTGAACCCAGTCATGCCGATCGTTTGATAACCGAGCAAGTGGTTAATGCCTGCCTGTTATTGGAAATCCGAGTGCTCGATCATTTGGTGATAGGTCGGGGTGAATGTGTCTCTTTTGCCGAGCGCGGATGGCTTTAAGCGATTTTTTCGCGATCCTTATGGGATCTTTAGCTGTTCGGGACTTGAGCACTTACGCTTCAGAGCGTATACTACGCCACCTTTGAGAATCTTGGGTTTGGCGTAAGAGCCTATCTCAGCAGGTTTCTAACCTGATGTGTGGTTTCTAACCTGATGACGAGAGTCTCCTCAGTATGAAGTTTGCTGAGATGGGCTCTAAAAGCCTGACGAGGCGGCCATACTCTATACGAAGCTCGAGCTGATTTGATTTTTGGAGAATAGACATGTCACGAGTCTGCCAAGTTACTGGCAAGCGCCCGGTGAGCGGTAACAACCGTTCCCACGCAATGAACGCGACCAAACGCCGTTTTCTGCCGAACCTGCACTCACACCGTTTTTGGGTTGAGGCTGAGAAGCGCTTTGTAACGCTGCGTGTATCTGCTAAAGGTATGCGTGTTATCGATAAGAAGGGTATTGAGACGGTCTTGGCCGATCTGCGTACCCGTGGTGAGAAGTATTAAGGAACTGCATCATGGCTAAAGGTGTTCGCGAGAAGATCAAGCTGGTTTCTTCTGCTGGTACTGGTCACTTCTATACCACCACGAAGAACAAGCGTACTAAGCCGGAAAAATTGGAACTGAAGAAATTCGATCCAGTTGTCCGCCAGCACGTGATCTACAAAGAAGCTAAAATTAAATAATTTTAGTGGATTAATAAAAACCCGGCCTCGGCCGGGTTTTTTGCGTTATAAGAGTAGAAAACCGACAGGAGAGCGCCAGATGCCTGAATTACCAGAAGTTGAGACCAGCCGCCGTGGTATTGAACCTTACCTTGTCGGCCATAGCATTCAATATGCCGTGGTACGCAATGCGCGTCTGCGCTGGCCGGTTTCCGAGCAAATTCTGGCGTTGAGCGACCAGCCGGTACTCAGCGTGCAACGGCGCGCCAAGTATTTGCTGATTGAACTGGCGAGCGGCTGGATTATCGTTCACCTGGGGATGTCAGGTAGCCTGCGGATGTTGGCCGAAGAGACCGAGGCCGGTAAACACGACCACGTCGATCTGGTGATCAGCAACGGTATGACGCTGCGTTACACCGATCCGCGCCGCTTTGGCGCCTGGTTATGGTGTGACGATCTGGCGACCAGTAACGTGCTGGCCCACCTTGGGCCGGAACCACTGAGTGACGCTTTTACCGGTGCCTACCTGTACGAAAAATCGCGTAACAAGCGCACGCTGATCAAACCCTGGCTGATGGATAACAAGCTGGTGGTGGGGGTGGGCAATATCTACGCCAGTGAATCGCTGTTTACCGCCAGGATCCTGCCTGACCGTCCTGCGGGTTCGCTGAGTAAAGTGGAAGCTGAAGTGTTGGTGGAAACCATTAAGGCGGTATTGCTGCGCTCTATTGAGCAAGGCGGCACCACGCTGCGTGATTTCCTGCAATCGGACGGCAAGCCGGGGTATTTCGCGCAGGAACTGCAGGTGTATGGCCGGGCGGGCGAGCCTTGCCGCGCATGTGGCACGCCGATTGAATCCGCCAAGCACGGGCAGCGCAGCACTTTCTTTTGCCGACGCTGCCAGCGCTGATTATTGCGCGGCGAGTTTTTCGAACAGGGCCTGGGTGACCACCGCCGGCAGGAAAGGGGCGATGTCACCACCATGGCGCGCCACTTCTTTCACCAGCGAGGAAGAGATAAACGACCACTCTTCGGAAGGCATCAGGAACACGCTTTCCAGCGTCGGCATCAAATGGCGATTCATGTTGGCCAACTGCAGCTCATATTCAAAATCAGATACCGCACGCAGACCGCGAACCAGAATATTGGCATTCTGATGGGCTGCAAAATGCGCCATCAGTTCACTGAACCCCAGCACTTCTACATTATCCAGATGCGATGTCACCTGGCTGGCTAAAGCTACGCGCTCTTCCAGTGTGAACAGCGGTTTTTTACTCGGGCTGGCGGCTATCGCCAAAATAACGTGATCGAACATCAGTGACGCACGGGTTACCAAATCCAGGTGGCCGTTGGTCATGGGATCGAAAGTACCGGGATAGATGGCTTTACGGGTCATGATTCACTTCTCTGAATAGTTGCGGCCCAATGCCCAGAGTGCGGCATATTTATTGAAGGTATATTGCGCGTTGACCACCGCTAACAGCAACCCCTGTTTGCCGTCCAGGAAGCCGGCACGCAGCAACCAGGTTTTGCAGAAGGCACCGAGGGTATGGGTCAGAATCGAGAGATAGCCGCAGCGCTTACCGGCCTGATGGCGTTGATTGGCCCATTCTTCGGCATAACGCAGCTGTTTACGCTGGAAGGCAAAAAAGTCGCGGCAGGTCAGGTGCAGCAGATCGCCGCTAAGAGGCACCACTTTCGCCCCGTTGATCGTGAGCGACTCGTGCACCAGATTGTCGTTATAGCGATAGCGCTGGTTGGCGTACAGCCGATTGACTCGGTCAGGATACCAGCCGCTGTGACGCATAAAACGCCCGAGGAACAGATTGCGGCGCGCGCAGCTGTAGACTTGATTATCGTCCGGAGCGGCCAGCGTTTGTTCAATTGATTGGCGCAGTTCTGGTGTAACGCGTTCGTCGGCGTCGATCATCAGAATATAGTCGTGGCTGGCGTAACTTTGCGCCAGTTGGCGTTGTTTGCCAAATCCCTGCCAGTCGATATGGGTGAATACTTTGGCGCCCAGACTTTCGGCTACGGCGACGCTTTCATCCTGGCTGCCTGAATCCAGCATGACGATTTCCTCTGCCCAGTCTACGGAGCGCAGGCAGTCCGGCAGCAGCCCGGCTTCGTTCTTGGCGATAATCACCACCGACAGGCTTTTGCGGGCGCTCATTTAATGGCTCCGAGGTGGCAGGTGCGGTTCTAACAGTTGCAGCAGGCGCTGCAGCGCTCCCTGATTTTGATACAGCACTTCTACCGCGTGGCGGCCGTAATAGCGGCGATAGTCTTCGTCGGTGAGCAACGTAGCCACTTCCTTGACCAACGACTCCTCGTCGGTCACGGTGATCAACCCTTCGGCCTGCGACAGCTTGGCGCAGATATCCTTGAAGTTGAAGGTATGCGGTCCCATCAGTACCGGGATGGCGTGTGCAGCGGCTTCCAGCGGGTTATGTCCACCGCGTTCCACCAGACTGCCGCCAACAAAGGCCAGATCGGCAATGCCATACAGCAGCATCAGTTCGCCCATGGTATCGCCGATCACCACCTGGGTGCTGCCGGAAGGGATTTCACCGTTGCTGCGCAGGGTGTAGCTGAAGCCGGCTTTTTGCACCAACTCTTTAGCGGTAGGGAAGCGTTCAGGGTGACGTGGCACCAGGATCAGCAGCAGGTCAGGGTGTTTTTCCAGCAGTTTGCGGTGCGCTGCCAGTAGAATGTTTTCTTCACCTTCGTGGGTGCTGGTGGCGATCCACACTGGACGACGCGGCGCCCATTGGCGGCGTAACGTGATGGCGCGTGCAGCCAGCTCTGGCGTAACGGAAATATCGAATTTCAGGCTGCCGGTCACCGTCAGCTGTGAGCGCTTTAGGCCAAGTTCGACAAAACGTTCGCCGTCTTCCTGGTTTTGCGCGGCGATCAGGGTAATGCGGCGCAGCATATCGCGGACAAAACCGCCGATTTTTTTGTAGCCGGCGGCAGAACGGGCGGAAAGTCGGGCGTTGGCAATCACCAGAGGGATCTGTCGCTGGTGCAGGGCGTTAATCAGATTGGGCCACAGCTCGGTTTCCATGATGATGACCAGCTTGGGATTCACCTGATCCAGGAAGCGGCGCATGGAGCCAGGCAGATCGTAAGGCAGATAAACATGATGAACGTCTTTACCGAAGGCGGACTGCACGCGTTCTGAACCAGTCGGCGTCATGGTGGTCACAGTAATCGGTAAATAGGGGTAACGGTGGCGCAGTGCGCGGACCAACGGGATGGCGGCCAGCGTTTCACCCACGGAGACGGAATGCAGCATGATGCCGCCCGGCACGACTTTTCCGGCGCAGAAGCCATAGCGTTCTGCCCAGCGTTTACGGTAGGCTGGAGCTTTGCGGCTGCGCAACAGTAAGCGGAGCCAGATCAGGGGTTGGATGAGGTAGAGTAGTACCTGATATAAACGCAGCAACATTCTATCAATTTCATTTATATGGGTTATTCAGAATAGTACCATAACTGGAAGGGAAAGGCGCTAATTTGGTAACCTTGGGTGTCAGTTTCAGACAACAGGCGAGAGATTTCGCTGATAGGCTTGGAATGAAGAATATTTTAATTATTCGCCGTGACAATATTGGCGATCTTGTTTGTACCACTCCGCTGATCGAAGGGGTGAAAATTGCCTATCCGGATGCCAAACTTTATCTGTTAATCAATAAAGTCAGTCAGGATGTTGT
Source organism: Serratia proteamaculans (assembly GCF_949794035.1). Taxonomy (NCBI): domain Bacteria; kingdom Pseudomonadati; phylum Pseudomonadota; class Gammaproteobacteria; order Enterobacterales; family Yersiniaceae; genus Serratia; species Serratia proteamaculans. The sequence goes on along the minus strand of NZ_OX461105.1, from coordinate 5,304,882 downwards.
TAAAAATAACCCGCACCTCGAAAAGGTTTTCGTCTATAAAAAGGCAAAGCACAAGGCGAAAAATGAAACCACGCTGGGGGTATATTTCGAGCGTCTGATGATTTTCCTTAAGCTGCGCAAAATAAAGTTTGATGCGGCGATCCTGGCCAACCCGGTTCCCTGCAAGTACAGCCTGCGCTTGGCGAAAATGGCGGGGATCGACAATATTATTGGCGCAGACTTGGGCACGCCTGATATTCATCATCCTTTTCGTAAGGAAAATTTCAGCGGCAAGCATCAGGTAGAGCATACCTACAGCTACCTTTCGGCCATTACCGAACAGCGTATACCGATCCCTCCGGTGCGGGTGTATCTGACGGCAGAAGAGCGCCAGCTGGCGGCGCAGCGTTTGCAAAAGTGCTTACCATCGGTCGAGCGAGTTTGTGCTGTTCATATCAGCAGTCGCAGCCCCAAACGGCGCTGGCCGATCGAGCGCTATGCCGAAATTATCAATCGTTTACTCGCCGATAAGAACACGGCGGTGCTGATTTTCTGGTCGCCGCAGGGCACGCTAACGCCGGATGATATTGGCGATCAGAAACGCGCAGAGCAGTTATTGGCGCTTTGTCAGAACGAGCGTGTGGCGCTGTACCCAACGGCGTCGGTGCGTGAATTACTTGCCGGTTTTGATTTATGCGACAGAGTGTTGTGCAGCGACGGCGGCCAGATGCATTTGGCCGCGGCGCTGAATAAAGACATGGTGGTATTCTTTGGGGATACTGATAAAGAATCCTGGCATCCATGGTCTGGACGTTATCACATTCTGCAAACCGAATCGGGTGACTGTATTGATGTGCCCGTCGACGATGTCTGGCAGAAAATTCAGGCATTCAATTAATTAAATATAAGGCAGGGTTCCCTGCCTTACTTTATTTCTTGAGCGCTAAATACTGCTGACAAATAGGATTTAGCCCATAGCCCAACAGTTGCTGATGATTAATCTCTGGCGGATTGGCATAAATTTTCGCCATTTTTTCCGCCAGTGACTTTTCATTAAGTTCCGCCAGCGCGTTATCCATCCCCGCTTTTTCCAGAATTTCCGTCGGTCCACCAGGGCAGCGAGTGCTGACGACCGGAGTACCACAGAGCAGCGCTTCCACCAACACGTTGCCAAAGCCTTCGCTGTCGGAGCTGAGTACCAGCAGAGATGCGTGTCGAATAAACGGATAAGGATTGGCCTGGAAGCCGAGGAACAGTACGCGGTCTGCGATACCTAACTGGCTTGCCAGCTGTTTCACTTCTTCTACGTTGGCTTCGCTGCCGGTGCCAATCAGCGCCAGTGGAGCCTGTATGCCCGATTGCGCATAGGCTTTCAGCAGGCGATCGTGCCGTTTGTGTGGATGAAAGCGCCCGACGTGCAACAGATAATCTTTACCTGCCAGCTCACAGGGTTCCGCCGCCTGCTGTTCGATGGCGGCAATATCAAACGGGTTGTTAATTACCGCCAGCCGATTTGGGATGATCGGCAGGTTCTGCTGTAAATCGTCTCCCACGGCTTTTGATACGGCAACGATATTTCTGCCTTGATAAACCGAGGCGATTTTCCGCTGTTTCAGCCAGCGATCAAGCCCCTTTCGATGGCCCAGATAGGAGGTCGACAGGATGCCGTGAATGCAAAACCACAGGCGGTCTGAAGAAAGCAACTGACTGCGGCTGACAATGCGATCGGTTTTATGCAGGTTGGAGAACACCAAATCATAGGCACCCTGTTGGCGTTCATTGTCGCCGATAGCCCGATCCAGCGCGGCGGCGCGGCGAGACAGTTCGGTCAGTTTACGCCATGGCGAGCGGCTGCTGTCCGCCACCACCTGATAGTGAATGCCTGAGGGGATCGGGTAGTTACAGACTTCGCGCAATGAAATCAGGCTGACGTCATGGCCCATTTGCTGCATACCCTGGCACAGGGTCAGCACCACTTTTTCTGCGCCTCCGCCTGGCAGGCCGTCGATAATCATCAGAATACGCATAGTTAATCCAGCAGCCGGTTATAAAGGGAGATCAACTGTTCCGACAGGTGTGCCGGGGTAGCCGACATAATACGCAATCTTGCTGCTTCGCCCATGGCGGAGCCCAAAGCCTGGCGCGGTAGCGCGGTGATCGCTGCGATCAGCGCGGGGACATCAAGGGCATCGGTCACGAAGCCATTTTCCCCCTGGGTGATAAATTCCGAGCCGCCGCAGGTGGTGCTGGTAATGACCGGCAGTCCGCAGGACATCGCTTCCAGGATGACGTTGGGAAACGGATCGTACAGTGTAGGCAGCAATAGGGCGTCGGCAGCCTGATAGAACGGCAGCGTTTGTTTTTGCACGCCCATAAACCGTAGCCGGTCGCTGCAACCCAGCGACTGGGCCAGCGCCTGATAACGTTTTTCAGCCTTATCCTTGCCCACCACCAACAGATAGCTATCGGTCGCTGCAACGGCACGGATGGCAGCGGCCAACCCTTTGCGCTCAAAACCGGAACCGACAAAAATCAGGCAGTGCGCCTGCTGCGGGATCTGGTATTGCTGACGTAGTTGCTGACGCAGTTCGGCATTGGCGGGCAGGAACTTTTGATTATCAATGGCGTTGTAGATCACCGTGATTTTATCGGCCGGTACTCCGAAGTCATCGATGATTTCCTGTTTGATCATTTCTGCATTGCAGATGACGGCTTTCAGCTCTGGCGCGGCGTACATCGCCCGTTCCGCACACATCACGTAACGGTGGTAGCGGTTGGAGAACAGCCACTTGCGACGCCATTCCGGTAGCAGGCGCGCCCGCTGCAGTAACCAGCGGCGATGGACGCCATCACCGGCACGGTAAATATCACAGCCGGGAATGCGTTCATGGCTCTGCACCAGATCGAAGTTTTCTTTCTGCCATAATGCTCTGGCTGCCTCGGCAAAGCCGCGTTCACGGCTGATGCGACCGAATTTTAGCGGATTACACAGGTGGATATGCCAGTTTGGATTGGCGTCACCCTGCCATTCGCGGGTGATAACGTTCAGATCGAGGTCCTGCTGTTCCAGCGCCTCAAGGGCGCGTGAGACGAAACGCTCAGCTCCACCGTCCGGGCGGTACTTTTGGCGAACGATCGCCAAACGAAATGCTTTCATGCCAGCGTGCTCCGCGCGGCTGCAATCACCGCGTCTGTAGGAATAAGGTCCAGATAACGTTCATCGGTGCCGGTATTGATGGCGTCAGGATCGGGTAAGTCGCCGTAGTCTCCGGCCCATATCACGTTGCCAATCACCTGCCAGGGGCGCCAGAACACCAGCTTGGAAGGGCCAAACAGAGCGATGCAGGGGGTCTGCAGCGCAGCGGCCATGTGCATGGGTACCGAATCTACACCGATAAACAGTTTAGCGTGGTCGATCAGGGCGGCCAGTTGTCGCAGTGTCAGTTGGCCGGCCAATGAAACTACGTCCTGCGGCGGACAGAGCGCCAGAATGCGCTCCACCATTTCACGTTCTTTTGCGTCCGGCCCGGAAGTGATCACCAACTGGTGGCCATCGGCCTGCAGTGCGCTGATGGTGGCCGCCATTTTTTCTTCGCTCCAGCATTTGAAGAACCAGCGGGAGGTGGGTTGTACCACAATAAAATCGCCGGTAATGCTTTGCTGCTGCAACAATTGTTCGCAGGCCTGCCAGTCCTGCTGCGAGTAGCTCATGGTCACCTGCTGGCTGAGGGCTGGCAGGCCGAGCGGTTGCAACAGCGACAGATTCTGTTCAACCGTATGCAACCGGGCGTGATCGCTCACCGGCACCAACTGCGTATGACAATAGCGCCATAAGAAGCCCTGCCGTTTGGGGAAATCGAAACCCAGACGAATACGCGCGCCGGTCAGTTTGGCGAGGAGGGCGCTGCGCCACTGATCGGCCAGATTGACCACCAGATCGTAACTTTGTGCTTTGAGCTGGCGGATCAGGTTAAGCTCATGGCGCAGATGCGCTTTTGTCCCCTGCTTTTTCCACTGACGATCGATAACGAAGATATTCGACAGCGCCGGGTGGCTGGCCAGCATCTCCTGGGTTTCTTTATACAGCAGTACGTCGATCTGCGCCTGCGGGTAGTTTTGCTGCAGGGTATTGATGACCGGCGTGATCAGCAACATATCGCCATGATGGCGAAGTTTAACGATCAGAATACGCTGTATCGAAGTATCAGGAGCTAGGGCTGGCGCGTCGTTCATCATGAGTCGCTTTCAGGGAAACCAATCTTTGATTCTAAATGACCCGATCGCATGTGGCTACTGTTGCTCGGTTTTCTTGCCGTGAAGGGAAAAAATAGCCTGGGGGAGTGACAAAAGGCCTTCAACGTTGTCCAAACCAGGCAGCAAAGTCGTTTGCCCTGGCGAAACGCCCTGCGTAACATAATGCATTCTATTGATATCAGGCTCGATATTTATGACTAAACCGGCGTTTCTCATCACCATTGATACCGAAGGCGATAATTTGTGGCAAAACCACGATCGCATTTCGACCGAAAACACGCGCTTTTTGCCGCGCTTTCAGACGCTGTGTGAGAAATATGGCTTTAAGCCGGTGTATCTCACCAACTATGAAATGGCGGTGGATGCAGAATATGTCGAGTTTGCCCGTGATGTGATAGCCCGTGGCTGCGGGGAGGTGGGGATGCACCTGCATGCCTGGAACAGCCCACCGCTGACGCCATTAACCGACGACGACTGGCGCCATAAGCCCTATCTGATCGAATACCCGGTCGATCAAATTCGCGCCAAGGTCGATCATATGACCAAATTGCTGGAAGACAGCTTCCAGACCAAGATGCTCAGCCATCGCGCCGGGCGCTGGGCGTTTAATGAATACTATGCGGCCTTGCTACTGGAATATGGTTATCAGGTGGATTGTTCGGTGACGCCGCGCGTTAACTGGCAATACTCACCGGGCAACCCGCAGGGCAACGGCGGCACCGACTATCGCTACTTCCCATCACAGGCCTATTTTATCGATCCGGAAAATATCGCCATGGCGGGCTCCTCATCGCTACTGGAAGTGCCTATGAGTATCCAGTATAAGCATTCGGCGCTGATGAATACGCTAAAACAGGGTTACGATAGCCTGCGTGGCAAACGGCGCTCACCGTCGGTTAACTGGTTGCGACCAAGCGGCGGCAATCTGGACAAAATGAAGTTGGTGGCTGAGCGCTGTCTGGCTCAGGGCCATGACTACGTTGAATTTATGCTGCACTCGTCTGAGTTTATGCCCGGCGGTAGCCCGACCTTTAAAACGCAGCAGGATATCGAAGTGTTATATCGTGATTTGGAGCAGCTTTTTGCCTGGCTGCAGCAGCGCACGGTGGGCATGACGCTGGCCGAGTATTATCAACTTAAAGTGAACTGACATGTCGAAGAAATGGAAAATTAAGGTCGCGGATTGGTTTTTACGGCGCTATACAGCAAAGTCCGGCCGTTTTCAGGATAAAGCGACTTTCGACAGTCGGCTTCAGTTTGACAATATTGTCATCTATTCCACCACGGCGCTGGGTGACTTTATGTTCAATACCCCGGCGCTTCGCGCGATGCGAGAACGCTACCCTGATGCACATATCACGTTGGTGGTGCACAAAAAAAACCAGGGGTTAGTGGAGAACGGTCGCTATTACGATCGGGTGGTGTATTGGGACAGCAAAATCAAAACCATGCGCCCGCTGTTAAAATCGTTGCGCGAACATCGACCAGATTTGGCATTGATCCTGCACTCACATCTACCGTATGACATTATCAGTGCGGTCTTGTCCGGGGCTAAATACATTATCAGGGATAACTACAGTTCTGGTATTTGCGGGCTTGAACCCTGGTTGACCAACTATATTTTTCATTACTACGGCCACTTTATTCGCCGCAAGTTGGAGCTGATTTCCATCCTGGGCTGCCGTAGTGACGATCCCACTATGGAAATTCCAGTGTCTTACCAAGCGGGCGTCAAAAGCAGTGAGCACTGTACTATTGGATTCCAGTTAGGCGCCTCTACTGAGTCACGTTGTTGGCCTGTCTCACATTTTGCCCGGCTGGCCGACGAACTGGTGGCTAAACAGGGCAATGTACGCATAGTACTGATTGGCGGGCCTTTTGATGAAGGGAAAGCACAACAATTCCTGAGTCAGGTTAGTCCTGAAACCCAGGTATGCATCGACAACCAGATTGGTAAAACGGGGTTGCAAGGGCTGTTGACGCTGATCGACAGCTTCCACGTGTTGGTAACCGGCGATACCGGGCCATTGCACCTGGCGGTGGCGATGAAGGTCAAAACCATTAGCCTGTTTGTCACCGCGGATTCGCGTTCTACCGGGCCGATTCAGGATCTGGAGCTACATCGAATCATTCAGGTTTCCCGTACCGGCTACACCATGCCACTGGAAGCGGAAAGCCCGATGGGGGTGATCCAACCACAGCGCATTTACGCTGAAGTCGTGGATCATCTTTCGTTAGATAAAGCGCAGGTTTAGCGCTTTTTCAACCGCCAGCGGATTTTTGACAGCCAGGTGTCCACCCAGGCGTAACGCATTTGTCGGATTTTTTTTCGCGGTACGCCGCTGTTGCGACATACCTCAGCCAGCCGTTGAAGGGTTTGGATCACCTCCGGCTGATAGTAATAGTAACCATATAGCGCCTTCGACATGCCCCTCATTTCAGAAAAACAGTTGGTGAGCATTAAGGCTGCCAACTGCCGCAGCGGTTCATTACCGGGATGTTGGTCTATATAGCGCAGCATTTTATTGATAGCAAACAGCATATCTTCAATGTCTTTGGCTTTGATATTACGGGTGATCCCGTGACTGTTGTCCCGATAAAAATAAAGCACCTGATCGAGGTGGGTAATCTTCTGAGTTTTGAAATACTGGAAAGGGGTGAAGATCACGTCTTCATAGCGTCGGCCGTTTTCAAATGACTCGCCCTTCAGCAGTGTTCGCCTGTAGATCCGGCTCCAGAGATGCCACATTGAGTTGGCAAATAATGGGGTAAGGCAGGACAGGCCGTGATTGGCAAAATCATAAGTGCTGTGGCAAGCGGCAATCTCAACAGGTTGTGCTGGCTGGATGTCAGTAAATTTCTGATAGTTAAAATCAATCAGGTCATATTCATCTGCAATCAGCAATGGCCGCAGGATGGCCAGATAGTTGCTGTTCAGTAAATCATCACCGTCAAGGAAAGTAATATAGCGCCCTTTGGCGTGATACAGCCCGACGTTGCGGGCGTAAGCGATGCCACCATTTTTCTGCGAGATAAACGTCACATGCGGATGCTGCCGTTCGGCCAATAGTTGGCGAACCAGCGTAGCGGATGCATCCGTTGATCCATCATCTATGATAACTACTTCAATATCATCACCAATCTGGTTGAACAGCGAGCTCAGGCTGGCGACCACGAAATTTTCGTTATTGTAAAACGGTACAATAAAGCTGAGCAGGCGTGGTGATGAATCCATGTTTTTCAATCCTGAGTCGGGGGTGTTTTCTTCACTGATAACACGCTGGCGATAATCGCCAGGCAGAACATGGCAGTGCCTTCGGTGCTGAAGAAGATAACGTCGCTGAGTCCATAGACAAACAGGCTGAATGTCACTCCTAGCAGCATTGCATTACGATATGGCTTAAGTGAAGAAACGAATAGGCCGATATAGAGTGCCAGTAAAAATAGTACGCCCCAGATACCTTTGAGTGAATAGGTCTCCAGTAGTTCGTTATGCAGATGCACATTGATATAAGGCATGACGCCATACAGTTCAGGTTGCTTGGCGACGATGGTTTTTATTTCCTCTCCGCGTTGCTCCGCAGATTGCCCCAGTGGTGCCATGGTGCCAGTACGTGCGCCGATTATTTGCATCGAAAGGCGGGACATAATGGAGTTATCGATTTCCGGAGTATTCACCAGTTGCATATTGGTTTTAAAATCGGCAATGCGCTGTTCTATCTGTGATTGAAATATGAAGCCGCAGACAAGGAGCAGCAGCGGCACTGAGGCAATCAACTGAAGTTTATGCTTATGGGAAATCAGATTCTTTGTCGCCAATATCGACAGGGCAACCGCAACCGGATAAACCAACATTGCCGCTCGAGTGCCGGTGATCACCAGTGTGGAGAAGGTCACCAGGAATCCGATAATGTATAGTGGGATCCTGTAGTTGGTCCGTAGCATCAGTATTGCCTGCATCATCACCAGATTGATGGCAGTAATCAGGTAGGCGGCAACGGTGGCACGATCAAAATTGAGTTCTACGCGTGAAATATCCAGCCACAATCCCTGATAAAGCGAGTAACCGTTGACGGCGATACCGGTCACCAATGCAATGACAATGAATGCTCGCTGCATGCAAAGCCGTTCATTTAACGCAATCAACAGAATAAATGCGGTAGCGATCTGCAACTTACCAGTCGACATATAGGATCGGTAAATGTTGATGTAATCGCCCGGCTGTTTGAAATGATTCATCCAGAAAATAGTCGCCATTCCCACGCAGAAAAACAGCACTGGCAGAATCAAGTTACGTTTATTTTTAAAGAAATATCTTAAATTCAGGCAAACGGCAATGAAGGAGATATAGCTGGAAATATAGAAAATATTTCTTCCGGTATCGGAGCCAAAAGGGATAGTGCAAAAGGCGATGGCACAGCCCAGGTAGATGAGGTAACTGAACGCGGGATGGGGTGTTGTTTCTTTTAGTAGCATGGGTCTTGGTTTCCGGCTCACATTACGGTTGGACAATAAATGATTTCATTGCGTCTTCAAACTCGGTTTTGAACATGGCGTAGCTGAAATGTTCGACCGGGTAACGTTGCGCATTTTGACTCATATTTTGATAGATTTCCGGCACCATCAGCCTTTCCAGCGCATCCGCACATTCAAGATGTGACAGCAACTTGGGCGTTACCAGGGTATCGCTAAGCGGATCGTAGACATCATGTGGGAAATCCACTTTGATACCGGTCAAGCGTTGATGTTCTTCAATCGTCACCGAGGGCGTCAGACCAATGCCGCAGTGTCCGTCTTGAATCACCTCTGGCTGGCCATCGACCTGTGGGAAAATCACCGGTACGCCAAAATACAGCGCTTCCATACAGGATAAGCCGAAGGGCTCGGTGATCGGCGTGCTCATGTAGATATGCGTACGATTAAAGAAGTCGGCTACGTTATCCTGGAAACCACTGAAGGTGACCCGGTCGCTCAGCTCAAGCTTTTCTGCCAGGGTTTCAAATGCTGCCCGATCCGGGCCCTTACCGGCAATCTCCAATGTGACATCATGCCCACGACGCAGTAGTTCCTGCATCATCAACAACGAAACACTAATGCCTTTCAGGCTCACCAAACGTGATGCCGTGCCGATCCTGACGGGTTTACTGAGCGGCTTCAGGTTATCGCTGATACCCGATGGCGTTTTCAGCCGATTTATCACCACGTGATTCGGGCAGGGCAGGTTGAACCGCAGCGCCATCACCCGTTTAGAGGCGTAGGACGCGGAGATGCAACCGTCCAGCATCGCGAGAAAACGTAAAGTCTTGTGATTCTTTGGGTAACGCCATGAACAGCCATGATCGTAATAAACCAGCTTCCCGCGTTTAGGTTTAGCAGCCAGACCCGGTATCAGATCCCAAACGATCACTACGTCGGCATTGGCCTGCTCGATTTTTCTTTTCAGCAGGTATTTACGCAAAAATTGCGGGCAGCGCAGCGGTAGCGAGTTAATCAGCCGATTGGCAAAGGTGACTTTTTGGTCAGGCATTTGCCGGCGAATCTCTTCGCCGACTTCACTGCTGATGCAAATCACTTCGTTGCTACCGTCGGTGGTGTCGTTGATGTACTGCAGGAACAGGCGTTCAACACCGCCCATTTTCCCTAAATTGATAATGTGCAGTTTTTTCATCCAATAACCTTTTGCAACTCGGACCAGACTGCGTCGGCAGTGAGGGTTGCCATGCTCTTTTCTGGGGAAATCAATGAGTGTTGGTTCTGACCATAACCGCCGATCAATCCTGGATCGGTAGGGCCGAACAGCGTGATATTCGGCCTGTCGAGCGCGGCGGTCAGGTGGCTGAGGCCGGTATCAACCGAGACCACGGCTTTCGCGCCTGCCAGGACTTCGGCCACCTGTTGCAGGCTGAGTTTGGGTAAAACTTCAACCTGTGGGAAGCCTTCCGCCAAACGCAATGCGCGCTGACGTTCGTGCTCCGCGCCCCACGGCAGTTTAATCTTTAATCCGCTCGCTGCGGCCAACGTAATCAGATCGCGCCAGTGAGACTCCGGCCAGTGTTTTTCGTCGCGGGTCGTGGCGTGCAAAAACACCAGATACTGCCCGGCATCGGCCGGCAGATGGCTGAGAAAGCGGGCCGCAATGGCGTAATCGCCGTAGCTGTCCGGCTTGTCATAGCCCAGGCTTTTGGCGAACAGCTCACGTGTGCGTTCTACGGCATGCTGTTGTTTGTCGATATCATGGCGATGGTTATAAAACCAGCTGGCGAAAGGTTCGCGGGCGCTTTTGCTGTCCTGACCATGCTTGCTGCCTTTGGCGATGCGGGTGATCAGCGCGGCGCTTTTGATTAGCCCCTGTGCGTCGATCACGACATCGTAGTCACGCTCCTGCACCACACGTTTAAAGTCGCAACGCTGTTGGCGGGTTTCGCTACCAAACCAGTTTTTGCGCCAACGGCGGATCGCCACCGGGATCACGCGGTCTACTGCCGGATGCCAGGTGGGAATTTGGCTGAAACCTTCCTCTACCACCCAATCAAAGCGGATGCCGGGGATCGCCTGCATCGCGTCGGTCAACGCTGGCAGCGTATGGAGCACATCTCCCATGGAGGAAGTTTTAACAATCAACACCTGCATGCTTATTCCTCGCTGGCGGCAAGTAACGGCGTCAGCGCGTCCAACACCTGCTGGGGCTGAATATCGATCAGGCTCTGATGGTATCCCTGATCGGCATCACCTTTGCGTATCTTATGGTAACCGCTTATTAAGCGAATCACTTTGGCTTTGCTGGACAGCGGCGGCGTGAAATCCGGGCTGCTTGGGCCGTACAAGGCGATCAGCGGCTTGTTCAATGCCGCAGCGACGTGCATCAGGCCGGAATCGTTACTGACCACGGCCGAACAGGAAGCCAGCAGGATCACCGCTTGCTCAAGCTGGGTTTCCCCGGCGAGATTCATGCAGAAGCTGCGGGAATCATCATCCAGTGCGGCCCGGATCTGCTCGCCCGCTTCATTATCTTTGGCGGAACCAAACAGGGCGATTTGATAACCCTGGTCAATCAGCTTTTGGGCCAGCGTGGCGTAGTGGTAGTGCGGCCACCGTTTGGCCGGGCCAAATTCTGCGCCTGGGCAAAAGCCGATAATCGGCCGATGATCTGTCAGATTGAAGGCGGCGGTGGTTTCGGCAATTTCTTCGTCGCTGACCTGCAGTTGCGGCCATAACAGAGGCTGTGGCAGGTCTTCGGCGCGCTGAATGCGTTGCTTGTCGTAGGCAAGGGCTACGTAACGTTGCACCATCAGTGGAAAGGCGGTTTTGTCCAGCAGGCGAATATCATTCAACAGGCCATAGCGCATTTCACCTCGCCAGCCGGTACGTTGCGGCACCTTGGCAAAGAAGGGCACCAGCGCGGATTTGAATGAGTTCGGCAGCACATAGGCGCGGTCGTAACCGTTGGTTCGCAGGGCATGCCCCAGCCGCCGACGTTCACCGAGCGCCAGCGCACCGTGGCCCAAGGGCATAGACAGTGCCTGATTGACTTCCGGCATACGCGCCAGTAATGGACGGCACCAGGCCGGCGCCATCACATCAATTTCTGCCGTCGGGTGCTCGGCCTTCAGGGTGCGGTAGAGACTTTGCGACATCATCATATCGCCAACCCAAGAAGGGCCGATAACCAGTATTTTCATACCCTACGTTAAATCCCTTCTGCTTAAGCGGTGCGGTTCAACCAGGCCATGTACTCTTTCACGCCCTCGGCGACCGTTTTAAACGGTGCGTCATAGCCGGCGGCGCGCAGCTTGGTCAGATCGGCCTGGGTGAACGCCTGGTAGCGGCCCTTCAGCTTTTCCGGGAACGGGATGTTTTCTACCGTGCCTTTTTGGTGGAAGTCGACCACGGCATCGGCTACCGCCTGGAAGGTTTCTGCACGGCCGGTGCCGCAGTTGAAGATGCCGGACACGCCGCTTTTCAAGAACCACAGGTTGACTGCCGCCACGTCGCCGACGTAGATAAAGTCACGTTTGAAGTCCTGGCTGCCGTCGAACAGTTTTGGGCTTTCGCCGCGGTTGATCTGACCGTTCAGGTGGAACGCCACGCTGGCCATACCGCCTTTGTGACCTTCACGCGGGCCGTAAACGTTGAAGTAACGGAAGCCGCAAATTTGTGACTCTACCTGCGGAAGGATTTCGCGCACATACTGGTCGAACAGGAATTTTGAGTAGCCGTAGACGTTCAGTGGCTCTTCAAATTGGCGCTCTTCGATAAACTCTTCACGGCCGCCGTAGGTGGCTGCGGATGAGGCATACAGGAACGGAATTTCGCGATCCAGGCAGTAGTGCAACAGGTCTTTGGAGTACTGATAGTTATTGTCCATCATGTACTTGCCGTCCCACTCGGTGGTGGAAGAGCAGGCACCCTCATGGAAGATCGCGTCGATTTCACCCAGATCGTCACCGGCGATGATGTTGGCGATGAAATCTTCTTTATCGATATAGTCGGCGATGTCGAGATCGACCAGGTTGGCGAATTTGGTGCCGTCTTTCAGGTTATCTACCACCAGGATATCGCGATACCCTGTGTCATTCAGCGCTTTAATGATATTGCTGCCGATCATGCCGGCGCCGCCAGTGACGATAATCATTGGGTTACCCCTGTTATTCTACCCGGTGGGACACAGTGCCCCACGCTCAATGCTGCTTATAATAGCATTTCATGTCGTCGCAAACATCGGACGGGCTCTGAATATCCCGCGTTGTCGAGCACCGCAGCACTTTGCCGTGATATCTGCTGCAATTTTCATATTCTCTCCCGCAGATTCTCGTCAGTTTGGTTACAAATCAGTAAAATATGTTGAAAACAGACCAATCCTGGAGATAACCGAATGTCCGCGTCTTTTTATCAGCAGTTGGAACAACAACTTGAGACCACCCGTAGTGAAGGGTTGTTCAAAGAAGAACGCATCATTATCAGCGCTCAGCAGGCAGATATTGCCGTTGCTGATGGTCGCCATGTGATCAACTTCTGTGCCAACAACTATCTTGGTCTGGCCAACCACCCGGCGATGATCGCAGCGGCCAAGGCCGGTATGGACAGCCACGGTTTCGGCATGGCGTCGGTGCGCTTTATCTGCGGCACCCAGGACAGCCATAAACAGCTGGAACAAAAGCTGGCCGATTTCCTGGGGATGGAAGACGCCATTCTCTACTCCTCCTGCTTCGACGCTAACGGCGGGTTATTCGAAACCCTGCTGGGCCCGGAAGACGCGATTATATCCGATGCGTTGAACCATGCTTCTATCATTGACGGCGTTCGTCTGTGCAAGGCGAAACGTTATCGCTATGCCAACAACAACATGACCGAACTGGCTGCACAGCTGGAGCAGGCCAAGGCCGACGGCGCGCGCCACATTATGATCGCCACCGACGGCGTATTCTCAATGGACGGTGTGATCGCCAACCTGAAAGGGGTGTGCGACCTGGCTGACCAATATCAGGCGCTGGTGATGGTGGATGATTCCCATGCGGTGGGTTTTGTCGGCGCTAATGGGCGTGGTACCCACGAATATTGCGAAGTGATGGGCCGCGTCGACATCATTACCGGTACCCTGGGCAAGGCGCTGGGTGGGGCTTCCGGCGGTTATACCGCAGCAAAAAAAGAAGTGGTGGAGTGGCTGCGCCAGCGTTCGCGCCCTTATCTGTTCTCCAACTCACTGGCGCCAGCTATTGTCGCCGCTTCGATTAAAGTCTTGGAACTGCTGGAGCAGGGGGACGCGCTGCGCGATCGCCTGTGGGCCAATGCGAGTCTGTTCCGTGAAAAAATGACCGCGGCGGGCTTTGAGCTGGCCGGGGCCGATCACGCCATCATCCCCGTGATGTTGGGTGAAGCAAAACTGGCGCAGGATTTCGCCAATGCGTTGCTCAAGGAAGGCATCTATGTGACAGGTTTCTTCTATCCGGTGGTGCCGAAAGGCCAGGCGCGCATCCGCACCCAGATGTCCGCCGATCACACCCCGGAGCAAATTGAACGTGCAATTGCTGCGTTCATTCGTATCGGTAAAGATCTTGGCGTTATTGCATAAGGTAAAACCATGAAAGCATTGTCAAAACTGAAAGCGGAAGAAGGGATTTGGATGACCGATGTGCCTCAGCCGGAGCTGGGCCATAACGACATCATGATTAAAATCCGTAAAACTGCGATCTGCGGTACCGATGTTCATATCTATAACTGGGATGAATGGTCACAGAAAACCATTCCGGTCCCTATGGTAGTCGGCCATGAATATGTCGGTGAAGTGGTTGCCATCGGCCAGGAAGTCAAAGGCTTCAGCGTGGGCGACCGCGTTTCCGGTGAAGGCCATATTACCTGCGGTCATTGCCGTAACTGCCGCGGTGGCCGTACGCACCTGTGCCGTAACACCACCGGCGTGGGCGTGAACCGTCCAGGCTCCTTTGCTGAATATCTGGTGATCCCGGCGTTTAACGCCTTCAAGATCCCGGATAACATTTCCGATGAGCTAGCATCTATCTTCGACCCGTTCGGCAATGCGGTGCACACCGCGCTGTCGTTTGATCTGGTTGGCGAAGACGTGCTGGTTTCCGGTGCCGGGCCGATCGGCATCATGGCGGCGGCAGTATGTAAGCACGTAGGCGCTCGTCATGTGGTGATCACTGACGTTAACGAATACCGTTTGGATCTGGCGCGCAAAATGGGCGTGACCCGTGCGGTAAACGTCAGCAAAGAGAATCTGACTGACGTGATGGCCGAACTGGGCATGACCGAAGGCTTTGACGTCGGGCTGGAAATGTCCGGTGCGCCACCGGCGTTCCGTTCGTTGCTCAACGCGATGAACCACGGCGGACGCATTGCCATGTTGGGTATTCCGCCGTCGGATATGTCGATCGACTGGAATCAGGTGATATTCAAAGGACTGTTTATCAAAGGGATTTACGGCCGCGAGATGTTTGAGACCTGGTACAAGATGGCTGCGCTGATCCAGTCGGGTCTGGATCTGACACCTATCATCACCCACCGTTTCTCCGTTGACCAGTTCCAGCAGGGCTTTGACGCCATGCGTTCCGGCCAGTCCGGTAAAGTGATTCTGAGCTGGGATTAGTTTTAAGTTGCTGCTTAGGTGTAAAAAGGGCCGGAATTCCGGCCCTTTTTTTATGCTTTGGGTTTGTCTGGTGTTGAGTCTGTCCAGCGTTGCCACTGGCGTTTGATAAAGGTGACGGCTGGCGACTGCGTCACGCTTTCGCCGATCACGCCTATCGCCTTGCTGGCGTTGACTTTTTCCTTCGGCAACTTGACCTTACACTGTTTGATACCGCCGGTGAACGGGTTCTTCGGCTGTGGTTTCGTTGGCTTGACCGGTGGTGGGACGTAATTGCCACCGCTGCTGCTGCCCTGCGGCTCATTCAGCAGTGAGCTCGGTTTCACCAGCACGATATCGGCCGGCAGCGTCGGCAGCATTTGCTGTAACACTCTTACCGTCGCCGGGCGCGGGTGACCAATGGCTATGGCTGAACCATTACGTCGTGCCAACTCGACCGCGCGGTTGAACTGGCGGCGGATATCGGCTTCGTTGGCGGTATCGTCCAGGAACACCTTACGTTTGATCACCTTCACGTGCGTGCCGGCTGCCGCGCGGGTGGCCTGACTGTTGCCGATGGTCATACTGTCGAGGAAATAGAGCTGGTAGCTGTCGAGTGCCTGCATCACTTTCTGCATGGCTGGCAGGCTGGAAGTCATGGCGCTGCCCATATGGTTATTCATACCCACCGCGTAGGGCACATTATTGACCGCATTGCGGATAATGCGCTGGATCTCTTCGCTGCTCATCGAAGGCTGCAGCGTATCACGCTCCAGCGGTTGCTTGCTGAGCGGTGCCATTGGCATGTGGATCAGCACTTCGCGACCCTGACTGTGGGCGCGGGTGGCCATTAAATGGGCATGAGGAGCATTGGGCAGTACGGCAACGGAAATCGCCGTCGGCATCTGCAGCACGGCGCCTTCTTCATGCGGCCGGTAGCCGACGTCATCAATAACGATGGAGAGTTTTCCTGCCTGTGCGGCGCAAACTTGCAGCAGACAGCCAATCAATACGGCAGTGCGGATTTTGATATAGCGCAAATCTATCTTCCCAACCACGGTAGTGGGTTAACGGCCTGACCCTGGCGACGAATTTCGAAATAGAGCGACGGCGTTCCCTGGCCCCCGCTGGTACCCACCAAGGCGATTGGCTGACCGGCGCGCACCTGCGCCCCGACGTTGACCAACGCACTTTGGTTATAGCCATACAGGCTCATGTCACCCTTACCGTGTTCGATGACGACAACCAGACCATAGCCCTGCAGCCAGTCGGCCAGCAATACACGGCCATCGGCGATGGCTTTCACTTCGCTGCCTTCGGAGGCCGAGATCACCATGCCTTTCCAGCGTAACTCGCCTTGCAGCTGTTCGCCAAAACCATGCAGAGTGCGACCGCGCACCGGCCATATTGCCTGCCCATTCGGTCGGCCGAGGCCACCGGTACGGGCCATCAGCGAGCGGTCGGCTTCGCTTGGCTTATAACTGGTGCCGGTTTTCTTCGCCTGCTGTTCTTTGACGCGAACCTGCTCGCGCACCTTGGCGGCTTCACGGGCTTCGCGTTCCGCGCGGGCGCGGGCTTCACGTTCGGCCCGAGCGATCTTGTCGCGCATGCGGGTTTCGTTCTGGCGCAGTTCTACCAGACGCTGCTGGTCTTTTTCCAGCGAGGCTTCCAGTGCGGTCAGCGTTTTCTTACGTGCACCGCGTGCCTGCTCCAGCTTCTGTTGCTGCGTCTGCTGTTCGCCGAGCAGCGATTTCTGTTGGCCTTGCTTGGCGACCAGCGTGGTTTTTTGCTTCGCCAGTTCGGCGCGGGTTTGTTTCAGCTCTTCAATCGTTTGCTGGCGCGCTTCGTTCAGATAGCCGAAGTAAGCCAAAATGCGCTCGCTGCGCTGGCTTTCTTCACCACTGAGCACCAACTGTACGGCGCTGTGCTGGCCCTGTCGGAAGGCGGCATCCAGTTGTTTGGCTAGGATTTCTTGCTGGGTAGATTGCTGCTTTTGCAGCTTGGCGATTGAGGCATTCAGGCCGGAGATGTCTTTCCCCAACTGGCTCAATGTGCCCTGGGTGTCACGCAGCAGGCGACTGGCTTGCGCGATGGTTTTTTCTTGCTGCCTGAGCTGGTCCTGCAGTGAGCTGCGCTGTTGCTGCTGCTGTTTAACCGCCTTTTCTTTCTCGGCGATGCTCTGCTGGATGTCTTTGAGCTGGGATTTATTGTCCTCCGCCGCCTGGCTGGCTAACGGCAACAACAAGACGCCAGCGTAAAATACGCTGGCGCACATGGTGGTCAACTTCCTTGGCGCGGTGCGTTCAGGCAGCGGCTGGCTGCCTGTGTTTGCGCTTCGGGTTACCCTTGATAGTGCAAAAAACGCCTTTTCCCTCATGGAGAAGGATTATTCCACGATGAACAGCGGCTTACCAGTCATCTCTTGCGGGATTTCCATTCCCATCAGCGTCAGCATGGTCGGCGCGATGTCCGAAAGCTTGCCGCCATTGACTGCGCTGGCAGGCTTGCCGATATAAATCAGCGGGACTGGCAGGCTGGTGTGAGCGGTATGCGCCTGGCCGGTGGCCGGATCGCGCATTTGTTCGGCGTTGCCATGGTCGGCAGTGATCAGCAACTGTCCGTCGGCGGCCTTGACCGCCTCGACCACCTGGGCGATACAGTTATCCAGTGTTTCTACCGCTTTTACCGCCGCGTCGTAAACGCCGGTGTGACCTACCATGTCGCCATTCGGGTAGTTGCAGATAATGGCGTCGTACTTGCCGCTGCCAATGGCGGTCAGCAGCTTATCGGTCAGTTCGGCGGCGCTCATTTCCGGCTGCAGATCGTAGGTAGCGACCTTCGGTGAGTTGACCAGCACGCGATCTTCGCCGGTGAACGGCTCTTCAACACCGCCGTTATAGAAGAAGGTGACGTGGGCGTATTTTTCGGTTTCCGAGATGCGCAGCTGGGTCTTGTCGTGTTTCATCAACCATTCGCCGAAGGTATTGCTTAACGACGCCGGCGGATAGGCGCAAGGAGCTTTGATGTCGGCGGCATACTCGGTCAGCATCACGAAATCACCAAAATGGATGACTTTGGCGCGTGGGAAGCCGTCGAAATCAGCATTGACGAAGGAGCGGACGATCTGGCGTGCACGGTCAGCACGGAAATTCATGAAAATCAACGCGTCGCCGTCATGCAGCTCGGCAGAGGCTTCACCGGCGGCTTGCAGCACGGTCGGCTTGACGAACTCGTCGTTTTCACCGCGCTCGTAGGCGGCCTGCAAGGCGGTAACGGCGTTATCGGCCACGAAGTCACCCTTGGCCTGGGTCAGCAGATCGTAGGCCAGTTGCACGCGGTCCCAACGGTTGTCGCGGTCCATGGCGTAATAACGGCCAATCAGCGATGCGATGCGCCCGGTGCCCAGTTTGGCAAAGGCGTCGATGAAATGTTGCAGCGATTTTTCTGCGCTGCGGGGTGGAGTATCGCGACCATCCAGGAACGCGTGCAGGTAAACGGCTTTGGCACCGCGCTGTGAAGCCAGCTCAATCATTGCCAGAATGTGATCTTCGTGGCTGTGCACGCCGCCCGGCGACAGCAGGCCCATGATATGCACTGCTTTACCCGCCTGAACAGCCTTGTCGACCGCCGCCGTCAGCGTTGGGTTGGCGAAGAAATCGCCTTCTTTGATTTCTTTATCCAGTCGCGTCAGGTCTTGATAAACGATGCGCCCGGCACCCAGGTTGACGTGGCCTACTTCCGAGTTGCCCATCTGGCCGTCAGGCAGGCCGACATCCAGCCCGGACGCGGCGATCAGCGTATGTGGCTGCTGTTGCCACAGGCGGTCCATCACCGGCGTTTTGGCGTTCAGAATGGCGTTGTCCTGTTGTTCCTCGCGGTGGCCGTAACCGTCCAGGATCACCAGTACCATCGGCTTTTTGTTACTCGACATTGCGTTAACCTCGTTATGAACTTTATAAGTTGTGAATAGCCATTGGTCCATGGTCAGGCTAATGGCTATTCACTCTCAAAACCGTCTGATTTTACAACGTGGCCGGTTAAAAAGAGCCCAGAGAGATCAAAGTTGCGGTGAACAAGGCCGGCTTTTATGCTGTGGCACCGCGAATTTCTCAGCGTAGCCCGCAGTTTCTGCAATAGCGCTTGCTTATTGGCTGTATTTGCTGCACTCGGCAGGTATACTCTGGAACCTTGAGTTATTTTTTCCCTTAACTGACGGGAGTTGTTACACCCCATGCTGCAAGAAATTATGCAATTCGTTAGCAAGCATCCCATACTGAGCCTGGCCTGGATCGCCCTGCTGGTTGCGGTGATCGTCATGACGTTCAAGAGCAGTTTCTCCAAGGTGAAAGAGATCACCCGTGGTGAAGCCACCCGCCTGATTAATAAAGAAGATGCCGTTGTGGTTGATACCCGCAGCCGTGATGATTTCCGCCGAGGCCACCTGGCCAACGCCATCAACCTGACCGCCAGCGAAATCAAAAGCGGCAGTCTGGGCGAGTTGGAAAAACACAAGGCTCAGCCGATCATCGTGGTTTGTGCCAACGGCACCACTTCTCGCGAGCCGGCAGATAATCTGAGCAAAGCCGGTTTTGAAAACGTAGTTACGCTGAAAGACGGTATTGCCGGCTGGAGCGGGGAAAACCTGCCGCTAGTACGCGGTAAGTAATTCTTTAACGTATTTGAGGTGGTAATCCATGGCTAACATTGATATCTACACCAAAGCGACCTGCCCGTTCTGCCATCGCGCCAAGGCGCTGCTGAACAGCAAGGGCGCTGCGTTTAACGAAATCGCCATTGATGGTGATAATGAAAAACGCGAAGCGATGATTGCGCGCAGTGGGCGCACCACCGTGCCTCAGATTTTCATCGACGGCCAACACATTGGCGGCTGTGATGATTTATATGAACTCGATGCTCGTGGTGGTCTGGATCCGCTGCTTTAAGCGGGCGACTGCCGGTTACTGAGTGTCAATAAGGACGTTTAACCAAGGGTATTACACACATGTCAGAACAAAACAGCACCGAGATGGCTTTCCAGATCCAGCGTATTTATACCAAGGATATCTCCTTCGAAGCACCAAAGGCTCCGCAGGTTTTCCAGCAGGAATGGCAGCCAGAAGTTAAACTGGATCTAGATACCGCTTCCAGCCAGCTGGCTGACGAAGTGTATGAAGTTGTACTGCGCGTAACCGTGACTGCGTCCCTGGGCGAAGAAACTGCGTTCCTGTGTGAAGTGCAGCAGGCGGGTATCTTCTCCGTAGCGGGCATCGACGGCACGCAGCTGGCGCATTGCCTGGGTGCATACTGCCCGAACATTCTGTTCCCGTATGCGCGTGAGTGCATCACCAGCCTGGTTTCTCGCGGTACATTCCCGCAGTTGAACCTGGCACCGGTTAACTTTGACGCGCTGTTCATGAACTATCTGCAACAGCAGTCCGAAGGCGAAGGTGCCGCACCACATCAGGATGCCTGATGAACACCGTCAATGCTTCAATGACCGTAATCGGTGCCGGCTCGTACGGCACCGCATTAGCCATTACGCTGGCGCGTAATGGCCACTCCGTGGTGCTGTGGGGCCATAACCCCGAGCAGATCCAAAAGATGCAGCACGACCGCTGCAACCAGGCATTTCTTCCTGACGTAGCTTTCCCCGATACGCTGTTGCTCGAAGCCGATCTGGCGCGCGCGCTGGCTGCCAGCCGCGACGTGCTGGTGGTGGTACCAAGCCATGTGTTCGGCGATGTGCTGCGTCAGTTGAAACCGCATCTGCGCCCGGATGCCCGCATTGTGTGGGCGACCAAAGGGCTGGAAGCGGAAACCGGCAGGCTGTTGCAGGACGTGGCGCGTGAAGCGCTGGGCGAGGCTATTCCGCTGGCGGTGGTCTCTGGACCGACGTTTGCCAAAGAGCTGGCCGCCGGGCTGCCAACCGCGATTGCGCTGGCTTCTACCGATGCGCAGTTCGCCGAAGATCTGCAGCAGTTGCTGCACTGCGGCAAAAGCTTCCGGGTTTACAGTAACCCCGATTTTATCGGCGTGCAGCTGGGCGGGGCGGTGAAGAACGTGATTGCCATCGGTGCCGGGATGTCAGACGGCATCGGTTTTGGTGCCAATGCGCGTACTGCACTGATTACCCGTGGCCTGACGGAAATGACCCGCCTCGGCTCTGCGCTGGGTGCGGACCCATCGACCTTCATGGGCATGGCCGGGTTGGGCGATCTGGTATTAACCTGCACCGATAATCAATCGCGCAACCGCCGTTTCGGTATTATGCTGGGGCAAGGTAAAGGCGTGCAAGAAGCGCAGGACAGCATCGGTCAGGTGGTCGAGGGCTATCGCAATACCAAAGAAGTTTTGGCATTAGCGCAACGCTACGGTGTGGAAATGCCGATTACCGAACAGATTTACCAGGTGCTGTATTGCCATAAAAATGCCCGGGAAGCTGCGCTGAGCCTGCTAGGGCGCACCAGAAAAGACGAAAAACACAGCGCATAACCTATGAATTGGGCTGCCTGATCGCAATGCGGTGAGGCGGCCTGTTTTGCAAGGCGGAGAGGAACCTGATGTCGTCAGAAGAGTTAGAGCAGGTCTGGAATAGCATCAAATCAGAGGCGAGAGAGCTGGCTGAGTGTGAACCGATGCTGGCTAGCTTTTATCATGCGACGTTGCTCAAGCACGACAACCTGGGTGGTGCGCTCAGCTATATTCTGGCAAACAAGTTGGCTAACCCGATTATGCCCGCCATTGCGGTGCGTGAAGTGGTGGAGGATGCCTACCTGGCCGATCAGCAAATGATCGCTTCAGCGGCACAGGACATCCTGGCGGTGCGCCTGCGCGACCCGGCAGTAGACAAGTACTCAACGCCGCTGCTGTACCTGAAAGGCTTCCACGCCCTGCAGGCTTACCGTATTGGCCACTGGTTGTGGCTGCAGGGGCGGCAGGCGTTGGCAATTTATCTGCAGAACCAGATTTCGGTCGCCTTCGGCGTAGATATCCATCCGGCGGCGACCATCGGTTGCGGCATCATGCTTGACCATGCGACCGGCATTGTGATCGGTGAAACCGCGGTGGTCGAAAACAACGTATCTATTCTGCAGTCGGTCACTCTTGGTGGTACCGGCAAGACCAGCGGCGATCGTCATCCGAAGATCCGCGAGGGTGTAATGATTGGCGCCGGGGCTAAGATTCTCGGCAATATCGAAGTGGGTAAAGGCGCGAAAATTGGTGCCGGCTCGGTGGTGCTGCAATCGGTGCCGCCACATACCACGGCTGCCGGGGTGCCTGCGCGCATTGTCGGTCGACCGGAAAGCGATACGCCATCGATGGATATGGATCAGTACTTTAACGGTACCAACCACGGCTTTGAGTACGGCGACGGTATTTAAGCTGGCGGGTTGTTAAATAATACAATCAGGGGAGCTTCGGCTCCCCTGATGCTTTCTGGCGCGGAGTTAACCTTGTTTCGGGAACGCTACGGTATCGGCGACCATTTGATCGATTGCCGCTTTGACTTGTGCTTCCGTTACCGGTGCGCTGTCGTTGCTGACGGTTTCACCGTAGCTCTTGCGAACAACCTCCAGCACTGTCTTGCCGGTATCTTGATCAATCAGTTGCGCTTCCAGGAACAGGGTGGTGTTTTGCGTCCGGTGGCCCGTCGCGGCCATCGTACTGGCCACCACAGCGGCAACCGGCACCACCTCATAGAATTTCATGTCTTCATCTTCGGCGGATACGGCGGTGATCGCCACCTTGGCCAGCAATACGCGAGAACCCGTTGGGCTCTTAAGTACGGTTGTGCGCTCGGCTATCGCTTTTCTCATACTTTGGTCGGTGTAGTTTCTAATTTTGTCCAGTGTCTGCTGGCTGACGCGCGCGGTAGGTTTCGCCACCGGGTAATAGACTACCGGTGCAACATATACACCCCGGTAGTTGGATTCTTTAAAGTTAGGATCGATCCAACGCAGCGTTGTATGTCCGCTTGGTGAGCTGGTTTCCTGCAGTTTGCTGTAGTCCGGCAGGAAGCCTGAGTACTGCTCTGTTTTTGTTACTTTGGATGCACAACCCGCCAGCAACAGGCCAGCTGCCAGTACCGCTATGGCAACGCTCAAGCGTTGTTTTTTCATACGATTTCCTATGATGAGTGCCGATAACCCTTACAAAACATAGCTCATTATCTTCTGCTACAGCGAATGTTTTCAGCGCCGGGCGTGCCATGTTTCAGAGCGACTTATCAGGATCGTGATGTGCGGCTTGTTTTTACCTGTGCTGTTCTTGGTCAGGGCTTGATCAGGGCACCCGCGTAGTCCAGCTGCCGCCAGGCTTCATACACCACCACGGCTACGGCATTAGACAGGTTCATGCTGCGGCTTTGTGCCTGCATCGGGATGCGAATTTTCTGCTGCGCAGGCAGGGCTTCGAGGATCTCGGCTGGCAGTCCGCGGGTTTCGGGACCGAACAACAGGTAGTCGCCGGCCTGATAGCTGACTGCACTGTGTGCCGGGGTGCCTTTGGTGGTCAGGGCAAACAGCCGCTGCGGATTTTCGCTGGCGATAAAGGCGGCGTAATCGGCGTGTCGTTGGATACTGGCGAATTCATGATAATCCAGCCCGGCGCGGCGCAGGCGTTTGTCATCCCACGGGAAACCCATAGGTTCTATCAGATGCAGTTGAAAACCGGTATTGGCGCACAGGCGGATGATATTGCCGGTATTGGGTGGAATTTCAGGTTCGAATAAAACAATGTTCAGCATGTAAAAAGCCCCTCATGACGAGGGGCGCAGAATAGCAAAATCTTACCGGCCTGTCTTAGGCGATCAGCGCTGATGCAAGGGTAACCACAACACCAGACGCAAACCACCGAGCGGGCTGTCTTCCGCTTTCACCCAGCCGCGGTGCTGGTTGACCGCCGCCTCTACGATTGCCAGGCCCAAACCGGTGCCACCGGAGGCGCGATCGCGCGCTTCGTCGGTGCGATAAAACGGTCGGAAAATTTGTTCGCGATCTTCCGCACTGACGCCGGGGCCATCATCATCGACCACAATGGTGATACCCTGATTGTCGGCGCTGAATGCCACGGCGATACGGGTGTTCGAATAGCGCAGGGCGTTACGTACGATATTTTCCAGCGCGCTGTCCAATGCGCCGGCATTGCCGAATAGCGTCCACGGACCCGGAGGGGAGGTAACCTCCAGTTGTTTGCCCATTTGTTCTGCTTCGAAGCCCGCGTCATCCAGCACATTGGCCCACAGTTCATTAGCCAGTAGCCGTTCACGTACCAACTCGCTTTTCTGCTGCCCGCGTGACAATACCAGCAGATCGTTGATCATCGAGTCCAGGCGCTGCGCTTCGGTCTCGATACGCGCCAGTTCACGCCCTTCACCGTGGCGACGGCGCATTAACGCGGTCGCCAATTGCAGACGGGTCAGCGGGGTGCGCAGCTCATGCGAGATGTCGGAGATCAGCCGTTGCTGAGCGGTCATCATGCGTTCCAGCGAGCTGACCATTTGGTTGAAACTGGCACCGGTAGCCAGAAACTCTTGCGGCCCGGCTTCGAGCTCCGGATGTTGTTTCAGGTTGCCGCGTGCTACGTCATCGGCCGCGTTTTTCAGTTTGCGTGCCGGTTTTGCCAGGCTCCAGGCCAGCCACAGCAGTAATGGGGCGCTGATCAACATGGTGACGATCAGCAGCAGCAGCGGCCGGTCGAACATCAGGTTGATGAAGTCGGATTGTGGGCTATTGGCGGGACGGATCAGGTACAACTGGTAGTTGTCTTCACCATCACGTACGGAGAATGGGCCGACCAGTTCGACACGGCCGTATTTTTTCTTCTTCGGGTGGTCGGAATTATCAGATTGGCCGATAAAATTACGCACCAACTGCATTTCGTTGCGCTGCATGTTGCCAATCACCCGGCCTTCGCTGGTGACCAGGAGCAGCCGCTGCCCCGGTGGGGCCCATTTTTCGATGGCGCGGAATAAGCGCCGCCACCACATCAGGTCGTTGGCCGGATCGTTTTGCAACTCGGCCTCGACATGTTGTTCCAGCATCAGCCCCTGCCGCTGCTCGCTGTCCAGCAGCGAGGTCATTTGGCGGGAGTCGAGCTTGGGCACCATCAACACCAGCATCAGCACCAGGGCTAATGTGAACCAGAAAATGGCGAAGATGCGTGCCGTCAAACTGTTGATCATGTCGCAGATACCATTAAGTAACCCCGACCACGCAACGTTTTGAACCACGGATGGCCATCTTTGCGGTTCGGCAGTTTACGTCGCAGGTTGGAGATATGCATGTCGATGGCGCGATCGAACGGTGTCAGGCGTTTGCCCAGCACTTCCTGGCTCAGCAGTTCACGTGAAACCACCTGGCCGAGATGCTGCGCCAGCAGGTACAGCAGGGTAAATTCGGTGCCGGTGAGATCCAGCGTTTGGCCGTCGAAACTGGCTTCCTGACGGCCCGGGTTGAGCTGCAAACCGTCAACGTCCAGCGTGGGTGCGCCGGTATCCACGTTTTGCTGCTGTTCGCTCCAGTTGGAACGGCGCAGGATCGCACGAATACGCGCCACCAGCTCACGATCGTTAAAAGGTTTTGGCAAGTAGTCATCGGCACCCAGTTCCAGGCCCAACACGCGGTCGAGTTCACTGCCGCGTGCGGTCAGCATAATGACCGGCGTCTGGTGGTGCTGACGCAGTTCTTTTAAGGTATCGATACCGTTTTTCTTCGGCATCATGATATCGAGCAACAGCAGATCGATGGAGCTGTCCAGAAGCGACAACGCCTGTTCACCATCGTAAGCCACGACGATGGTAAAGCCTTCCATTTCAAGCAGTTCTTTTAACAGCGAGGTCAGCTCGCGGTCGTCGTCAACTAACAGAATTTTATTCATTGTGTATTTTCCTCCTGACGCAAAATACGTCATCAACTGTTGGCATTCCATGACTTTACGTAGTTTTACATGCACTGACGCATGTTTGCAGGTGCAGCAGTACACTGCTCCTCGTTGATTCGCAAAGTGAGAAAGCACGAGGAGTTAAAATGCGTAAGGTGACCGCATTAGTTATGGCATCAATGCTGGCAATAGGTTCTACCGCTGCGTTCGCTGCCGACACTACATCGGAAACTGTACCGACTCCCGGAAGCGACGCGATGACCAGAGCACCCGGTCAGCACCATATGTTTGATGGTGTCAGCCTGACCGAAGAGCAGCGTCAGCGAATGCGCGATTTAATGCGCCAGGCGCGCCACGATCTGCCTGGTGTCAATGTAGCTGAAATGGAAGCCATGCATAAGCTGGTGACCGCAGACAAATTTGATGAAGCCGCCGTGTATGCCCAGGCGGAACAGATGGCTCAGCAACAGGTTAAGCGCCAGGTCGAAATGGCCAGAGTGCGCAACCAAATGTATAACCTGCTGACGCCACAGCAAAAAAGTGTTTTAGACCAGAAGCATCAGCAGCGCATGCAGCAGATGGAGCAACAAATTTCTGGTTTGCAGCAAACTTCTGCCCAGAAGTTAAGTATGACTGAGTAGTCCCTGTTTTTCCTTGCCATAGACACCATCCCTGTCTTCCCCCGCCATGATGGCGGGGTTTTTTTTGTCCATCATTCCGCTATATTGACCCTCTTAATGTTTAACCGGGATGGGTTA
This sequence comes from Serratia proteamaculans, assembly GCF_949794035.1. Taxonomy (NCBI): domain Bacteria; kingdom Pseudomonadati; phylum Pseudomonadota; class Gammaproteobacteria; order Enterobacterales; family Yersiniaceae; genus Serratia; species Serratia proteamaculans. Next base: position 5,277,930 of record NZ_OX461105.1, on the reverse strand, counting down.
TGGAACCGCAATATGCGCGTCTGGTGAAATCCGCTGCGTTAGCTGCCACCGCATTGGCCTCCATACTGTTAATGATCAAAATTGTCGCCTGGTACCACACCGGTTCAGTGAGCTTGCTGGCGGCGTTGGTGGATTCTTTGGTGGATATTGCCGCATCGCTGACTAATCTGCTGGTGGTGCGTTATTCGCTGCAGCCGGCTGACGAGGAACACACTTTCGGGCACGGTAAGGCCGAGTCATTGGCTGCGCTGGCACAAAGCATGTTTATTTCCGGCTCGGCCCTGTTTTTGTTCCTGACGGGTTTCCAACATCTGTACTCCCCGGAAACGCTACGTGATCCCGGCATTGGTATTGCCGTGACGGTGGTGGCCTTGTTCAGCACCTTGCTCTTGGTCACATATCAGCGTTGGGTGGTAAGAAAAACCCGCAGTCAGGCGGTGCGAGCAGATATGCTGCATTATCAGTCAGATGTCATGATGAATGGTGCTATTCTTATAGCGCTTGCGCTAAGCTGGTACGGTTTTCAACGGGCGGATGCGCTGTTTGCATTGGGCATTGGCGTCTACATTCTTTATAGCGCGCTGCGGATGGGTCATGAGGCGGTGCAATCGCTGCTGGACAGGGCATTGCCGGACGATGAACGTCAGGCGATCATCGATGTGGTTTCTTCCTGGCCAGGGGTGAAAGGTGCACACGATTTGCGTACCCGCCAGTCTGGCCCGACGCGTTTTATCCAGTTGCATCTGGAGATGGACGATGCGTTGCCACTGATGCAGGCACATCTTTTGGCCGAGCAGGTGGAACAGGCATTGTTGCATCGTTTCCCCGGAGCGGATGTCCTCATCCATCAGGACCCCTGTTCCGTGGTACCAGAGGGGCGACAGGGGCGTTGGGAGCTATAATCAATGTAGGGCCGGTGAGAGCCGTTTTGCGGTTAGCTCAGCGTGCCATGGTGGTTTTTTACCGCAATATTGCGTGACTTGAATCAATTCAGCTGGGTGTTTTTGTTATAATATCCAGCAATAAGCCGTAAAGCTGGTTTTCTGCAGCCGGAGAGGTTTCAAGACAATCGGCGAATACAGAATTCTTAAGAAATTGCATCTACAGTTCAGAGGTAGTCATGATCAAGAAAATCGGTGTACTGACAAGTGGCGGTGATTCGCCGGGTATGAACGCTGCGATCCGTGGCGTTGTGCGTGCTGCCCTTTCAGAGGGTCTGGAAGTTTTTGGTATTTACGATGGCTACCTTGGTTTGTACGAAGATCGCATGGAAAAATTGGACCGCTACAGCGTGTCCGATATGATCAATCGCGGCGGCACCTTCCTCGGTTCAGCCCGTTTCCCGGAATTCAGAGACGACAGCGTACGCGCCAAGGCGATTGAAAACCTGAAAAACCGCGATATCGATGCGCTGGTGGTCATTGGCGGTGATGGTTCCTATATGGGTGCCAAACGCCTGACGGAAGAGGGTTTCCCTTGTATCGGTCTGCCTGGCACCATCGATAACGACGTGGCCGGTACCGACTACACCATTGGTTATTTCACTGCGCTTGAAACCGTGGTGGAAGCGATTGACCGGTTGCGCGATACCTCATCCTCACATCAGCGTATTTCCATCGTTGAAGTGATGGGACGTTATTGCGGCGATCTGACGCTGGCGGCGGCTATCGCCGGTGGTTGCGAGTTTATCGTGTTGCCTGAGATTGAGTTCAACCGCGAAGATCTGGTGTGTGAAATCAAGGCTGGCATCGACAAAGGTAAAAAACACGCGATCGTGGCGATCACCGAACACATCTGCGATATCGATGAGTTGGCGCGCCATATCGAGCAAGAAACCAAGCGTGAAACCCGCGCCACCGTGTTGGGTCATATTCAGCGCGGTGGTTCGCCGGTAGCTTACGACCGCATTCTGGCTTCCCGCATGGGCGCTTACGCCATCGAGCTGTTGTTGCAGGGCTACGGTGGTCGCTGTGTCGGTATCCAAAACGAGAAGATGGTGCATCACGACATCATCGATGCGATCGAAAATATGAAGCGTCCCTTCAAGGGCGACTGGCTGGAAACGGCGAAAAAACTCTACTGATCCCGTTTTAATTCAGGCAATAGAAGCCTCCGCATGCGGAGGCTTTTTTTATCCCCAGCAGCAGATATATTCCATAATCGTCTAGCCCAACATTTTTTATTCTTTAATTGATAGGAGAGTTTCTGGCAGGCTCTGATGCTAAATCAACCGATTGAGGTTGCGATTATTTTTCCTGGGAGAGCGAGTCGATGCGTATGCGTAAATGGGGTGTAGGTCTGACAATCATGCTGCTGGCGTCTGGTGCCATGGCGAAAGATATCCAATTGCTGAACGTTTCATACGACCCGACGCGTGAATTCTATCAGGAATATAACACCGCATTCGGTAAATACTGGCAGCAACAGACCGGCGATAAAGTCACTGTACGCCAGTCGCATGGTGGTTCAGGCAAGCAGGCGACCTCGGTCATTAACGGCATTGAGGCCGACGTGGTGACACTGGCGCTGGCTTATGACGTGGATGCTATCGCCGAGCGCGGACGCATTGATAAAGAGTGGATCAAACGCCTGCCGGATAACTCGGCACCTTACACCTCGACCATTGTGTTCCTGGTGCGAAAAGGCAACCCAAAACAAATTCACGATTGGGCAGATTTGATTAAACCGGGTGTCTCGGTGATTACTCCGAACCCGAAAACCTCCGGCGGTGCACGCTGGAACTATCTGGCTGCCTGGGGTTACGCGCTGCATCAGAACAATAACGACCAGGCCAAGGCGCAGGAATTCGTTAAAAACCTGTATAAGAACGTCGAAGTGCTGGACTCCGGTGCGCGCGGCTCAACCAATACTTTCGTTGAACGTGGTATCGGCGATGTGTTGATCGCCTGGGAAAACGAAGCGCTGCTGGCGGAAAAAGAGCTGGGCAAGGACAAGTTTGAAATTATCACCCCGAGTGAATCGATTCTGGCTGAGCCGACCGTGTCGGTGGTGGATAAGGTGGTTGATAAGCGCGGTACCCGTGATATCGCTACGGCTTACCTGAAGTATTTGTATACGCCAGAAGGGCAAACCATCGCGGCGAAAAACTATTACCGTCCACGTGATGCGGCAGTGGCGGCCAAGTTTGCCGACCAGTTCCCGAAACTGAAGCTGTTCACCGTAGATGATACTTTCGGTGGCTGGACTCAGGCGCAGAAGGTGCACTTCGCCACTGGCGGTGTGTTCGACGAAATCAGCAAGCGTTGATGACGAATGGCAACAATAAAAAACCCCGGCAAGCCGCAATGCCGATCAGTTAAGGATCGGTTGACCGATCCTTAATCTGCGGCAATATAACGGCTTCCATTACAGGGAGCCGTTTTCTTATGCCACTTCTCGATGACCTGCTCAGTTTTAGCGACCAGCCTTTGTTACCGCCACCTTCTGCGCAGATTTTTGCTGAACATCTTCCTGTTGAATGGCTCCAGCATTGCCTTTCTCTGTCTACCCATGCCACCGTCAGACGCCGCCGCCTGCCCGGGGACATGGTGGTCTGGATGGTCGTTTGTATGGCCTTCTTTCGTAATGAGCCCATTACCGATATTGTCCGCCGCCTTAACCTCAGTGCCGATGGCGAAGCCGGCACGCAGCTTCTGGCACGCAGCGCCATTACACAGGCACGCCAGCGTGTCGGTGCTGCCCCTGTTGAATGGCTGTTTCGCCAGACAGCACGAACCTGGGGGACTGAACGCTATCCCAAAGATGACTGGAGAGGATTGCAGCTCTTTGCCGTCGACGGTGCACAACTGCGTACGCCCGATGAACCGGAACTTCGTGCGCATTTTGGTTCCAGTAACACCTCTACAGACCGACAGAGTCCTTTTCCGGTGATGCGTCTGGTGGCGTTGATGAACCTGAGCAGTCATGTTCTGCTGGATGCGGTCACCGGGCCTTACCGGTGTAGCGAGACCCGGTTGGCGCATGACCTGATTAAGGCGTTACCGGATAACTCCATCACCCTGTTTGATAAGCTATTTTTTAGTGCGGATTTACTAACAGGGGTGAACCATGGCGGCGAAAATCGCCACTGGCTACTGCCTGCCCGCAAAGGGATGGTCGCAGACGTGCAGGAAAGCTACGGAGCGGGCGACCGTCTGCTAAAAATGAAAGTCTCTGCGCAGGCTCGAAAGCAAAACCCGGCCCTTCCTGAGTCCTGGTATGCCCGGGCGGTCAGTTACGATATCGGCGGTGTGGAGAAAACCGTGCTGACTTCATTGCCTGCGGATCGTTATCCGGCCAAAGCGGTGGCGGAGCTTTATCATTCCCGATGGGAAATCGAAGTGGGTTTTCGCAATATCAAAAGCAGCCTGCAGAGTAATGCGATGGTGCTGAGAAGGCGCAAAGTGGAGTTGCTGCATCAGGAAGTGTGGGGGTTGCTGCTGGCTTACAACCTTATCAGGCGGGAAGCGGCGCTGACGGCAAAACAGTATAAAAGAGCGCCGTCGGAGATGAGTTTTAAATTTGCTTTTGGGGTAATAGCGACGGAACTGATAGTGCTGGGTAATACGGTATCCCCCGGAACGATACCGAAACGGCTGATGCACCTGAGGGGGAGTTTGGAGGCGATGTTCATAACAAAACGCCCCCGACCATCAAGGCCGAGGGCGGTTAAGATATCAAAAACCCGTTATCCGGTGAATCGTTATGCCTCACCACTTAAGTGAACGGCATTGCCGGCAAGCCGGGGTTTTTTATTTATAAGCCGAGTGAAATCAGGCTTTTTTAGCAGCAGCAGCGGCTTTGACGATCACGGCGAAAGCATCGGCTTTCAGTGATGCGCCGCCAACCAGCGCGCCGTCGATATCCGGCTGGGTGAACAGTTCTGCGGCATTCTTGTCGTTCACGGAACCGCCGTACTGGATGATCACTTCTGCAGCCACGGCTGCGTCCTGCTTGGCGATGTGATCGCGGATAAATTTGTGTACTGCCTGTGCTTGCGCAGGGGTAGCAGACTTACCGGTACCGATAGCCCAAATTGGTTCATAAGCGATAACCGCGCCTTTAAAGGCTTCAGCACCCTGGGTTTTCAGCACGGCGTCGATCTGGCGTGCACAAACTTCTTCGGTTTTACCCGCTTCGTTTTCTGCGTCAGTTTCACCGATGCACAGCACTGGGATCAGACCGGCAGTTTTCAGCACGGCAAATTTTTCGGCGATCGCAGCGTCAGTTTCTTTGTGGTAAGTGCGACGCTCGGAGTGGCCGATGATGATGTATTGAGCACCAACATCTTTCAGCATGTCGGCGGAAACTTCACCGGTGAATGCGCCGGACAGGTTCACGTCTACGTTTTGGGCGCCCAGGGCAATGCGGCTGCCGGCCAGTGCGTGCTTGGCCTGGTCCAGATACATGACCGGTGGTGCGATAGCAACGCCACAACCGTCAACGCTGCTCAGCTCATTGCGCAGCGCGGCGATCAGTTCGTTAACCATGTGAGTGCTGCCGTTGAGCTTCCAGTTACCCATAACTAATGGATGACGCATGTTTTTTCCTCCAACAAGGGAACGCGAGAGTCGAAATAACCACTGCCGGACCGGCAGTTTACCTGCCCAACAGTATAGAGATGATTAAGCGCGAAGGCTTTGCTTTTCGTCATTAAATAGCCAGCTGTTACGGCTCGGATAACGCCAGCTTAACCGGTTCAACAGCGAAAGTTATCCCTTTATCGCCGTTGTCTGCCACCACATAACGGATTGCGCCGATCTGCTGTTGGTAGAAGCGTGAACCTTTGCCTTTTTCCAACAGGTTAGCCACTTTGCTCAGGCTTTTTTCCACCGTCAGCGCCGGTTCAAACTGGCGCATCAGTGCGGCCATATAACTGATGGCGCTGGTGCGGGCGGCCTTTTCTTCACTGCTCTGCTGCAGCGGCAGGTGGGTGATCTGCAGCGTTTTGATTTTGCCGGTGCCTTTTTCCAGCGCGATGGAGGCGTAGAGATTTTCGTTCAACTTGCTGGCGGCACGCGTCAGCAACGGCGTGTCGTCTTCTGCCGTTGCGATGGCACGAAATTCACCAATCGGCAGCGTTGGGTTGTCGCGGTTATATTTTTCGCGGAATTTTACCACCGTCAGATCAAACGTCGGCGCCCCGGCCAGCAGGTACGGCGCGGTGGGCGACGCACTGACGGCGGCATCCGGCGGATCGGCCCAGGCACTGCTGATACCCAACAACAGGCAGGCGATGGCGATGGTTTTTCTCAGCATGGCATACGACATCAAGAACAAAGATGGCTCCGATTAAAGCGATAACCGAGGGGGGTTGTCAAAGATCCCGCGCCATTATCGCTTGCTGACAGGAAAGCTGTGCGTTACTCCGCGTAATGCAGGGCGGAAATCTTCGCCCTGCAGCGCCTATGTTACACTGCACGGCAGAATATGGGCAGGCTAACAATGCAGGATTCAATGACAATACAACAGTGGTGCTTTTCGTTTAAGGGCCGAATTGGGCGGCGTGATTTCTGGATTTGGATGGTGTTATGGTTGCTGCTGATGGCGGTGGCTTTTTCTCTGGCCAGTCGTGAGCTGGTGGATATCCAGACCATTGCATTCTTTATCGTGGGGTTGCTGTGGCCGACGGCGGCGGTGCTGGTGAAACGGCTGCACGACCGCAACAAAGCAGGCTGGTGGGCGTTGTTGCTGATCCTGGCGTGGTTGCTGGCGGCGGGCAACTGGCAAATGCTGGCCCCGCTCTGGCAATGGGGCGTCGGGCGGTTTGTCCCGACGCTGATCATTGTGATGATGATGATCGATTTGGGCGCGTTTGTCGGCACGCCCGACACCAACCGTTTTGGCCCACCGGCCGAACCGGTGAAGTTCGGCGCGGACTGAGGTAACAGCTTACCAGTATTGCTCGCTGGTGATATGGCCCGGCTTGCGGCGCAGGTGCTTGCGCATCTGCCGCTGATCTTTCAGCGTTTGTTGGGTATCCCGCACCATTTGCGGGTTACCGCACAGCATGACGTGGTCAGTTTCAGCGTCTAGGGGTAATCCCACCGCTGCTTCCAGCCGGCCATCCTCGATCAGCGCCGGCACGCGGCCCGTCAGTGAACCGCTGACTTCTTCGCGACTAACGATAGTCTGAATGCGCAGTTTACCGTTGTAGCGCTGCTGTAATTGTTGCATCAGCGGCAGGTAGCTGAGATCGCGCGCAAAGCGGGTGGCATGTACCAGCACCAGGTTTTTGAAACGCTCCAGGTCTTTGCCTTCCTGCAGCATCGACAGGTAAGGGCCAATCGCGGTTCCGGTCGCCAACATCCACAGGGTGTCGCATTCAGGCACTTCCTCCAGCACGAAAAATCCGGCGGCCTCTTTGGTCACCATCACTTCCGATCCCGGCTGCAGCTGATTGAGGCGTGGGCTCAGTTTACCTTCCGGCACGGTAACCAGATAAAACTCCAGATTTGGGTCACTGGGAGCGTTGACGTAGGAATAGGCGCGTTGCACGCGCTCGCCGTCAATTTCCAGCGCCAGTTTGGCAAATTGCCCGGCGGTAAAAGGAGCAATGGGGGCATGGACGGTAATGCTGAACAGCCCGTCTGTCCATTGCGTGACTTGCGTAACCTTGCCATTAACCCAGTCAGCCATACTCTAAAGCTCCAATCGTCGAATCAAATAAGCGCAATGTCGTGAACCGGAAATAGCGTGCGCAGTACGCTCTATGCGATAGCCGTGGCCAAACAAACGGTTAAACAGTTGCAGCTCCGAGTTGCACAGGCTACTGCAGGCGGTGGCCGCCACGCCGATCGGGCAGTGGTTTTCCACCAGTAACATGCCCTGCGGATGCTCAACCAGTTCGGCCATGTAGCCATCATGCTGCCGCAGACGCACCAGTCGGGTGAGTTTGGCCTGATGGCAGGTTTCCTCTGACAGCTCTTCGGCATAGCGATGATAAAGCTTGTCTTCGCGCGCATTCAGTAGCTGCTCCACCTCTTCAGCGCCAAACAGCTGATGGGCAGATCCCAACATCTCTGCCGCCAGCCGATCGTGGCCATTGGCAAACTGGGCGTGGCCCTGATGGGTCAGCGACCAGTAACGGGTGGGGCGACCTACTTTGGTACGCGCTTCCTCGTAATCAACCAGCTCACGTTTCTCCAGGGATTGCAGATGCTGACGGATACCCATGGGGGTGATGTCCAGACGCTCAGCCAGCATTTTGGCTGAATGTGGCCCCAGGGTTTTTAACTGCAATAAAATCAGCTCTGTTGTTTTCATAAACCCAATCCCTATGGTGTTATTTTATTTCAAGATGATGAAAATAATTATCGATTAAATGCTAAAGCCAAACTATTGAAAGTTTGCCATTTTTAACCCATAAGCGGTAGACGTACAGTTTAATTTACGAGGCTGGTTGGCTTTGCTGCCACTGTGACGGAGATCAATATCTGTCTGAAACTCGCTAAAAAAATCAAATTTGTTAGCTTATGCCGCCATAGAGGGCTGCTCGCCGTTCTGGCTGATTTTCGGGCCATACCGGGACGCTGTGACGAGTTAATACGTTAACGAAGATAATGAGAAAAATAGAAAACTTTCACCTGTTGGTGATGCTTACCCTGTTAGTGGCCGTCGGTCAGATGGCACAAACCATTTATGTCCCCGTTGTCGCTGATATTGCTAAAGATTTCTCGGTACGATCCGGTGCGGTGCAGCGCGTGATGGCGGCCTATCTGATGACCTATGGTTTCTCGCAGCTGATTTACGGCCCGCTGTCGGACCGTATTGGCCGCCGCCCGGTGATCCTGGCCGGGATGATGATTTTCATGATTGGCGCTCTGGGTGCGCTGTTGTCCAATAACCTGACGATGCTGGTTGCCGCCAGTGCCATTCAGGGGATGGGGACCGGTGTGGCTGGGGTGATGGCGCGAACCATGCCGCGTGATCTGTATGCCGGTACCTCGCTGCGCTATGCCAACAGCCTGCTTAACATGGGGATTCTGGTTAGCCCGCTGCTGGCGCCGATCATCGGCGGAGCATTGGCGATGGTATTTGGCTGGCGTGCCTGCTATGCCTTCCTGTTGGTACTCTGTGCCGGTGTGGCTTTCGCCATGTTCCGCTGGCTACCGGAAACCCGCCCGCAGCAGACCGAGAAACGACGAATGCTGGCAAGCTTCCGCAAGCTGTTGGCCGACGGGACCTTCAGTTGCTATCTGGTGATGCTGATTGGCGCTTTGGCGGGGATCGCGGTCTTTGAAGCCAGCTGTGGCGTGCTGATGGGCGGCGTGCTGGGTCTGAGCGGTCTGACCGTCAGTATCCTGTTTATTCTGCCAATTCCGGCGGCGTTCTTTGGGGCCTGGTATGCCGGTCGTGACGGTAAAACCTTCCACAGCCTGGTGTGGCATTCGGTGATCAGTTGCCTGCTGGCGGGCCTGATGATGTGGATCCCTGGGTGGTTTGGCGTGATGAACATCTGGACGCTGATTGTACCTGCGGCGTTGTTCTTCTTCGGGGCCGGTATGATGTTTCCGCTGGCGACCACCGGGGCGATGGAGCCATTCCCCTATCTGGCCGGTGCGGCTGGCGCGTTGGTCGGGGGCATGCAGAATATGGGCTCCGGCCTGGCGACCTGGCTTTCCGCCATGTTGCCGCAGACCGGGCAGTTTAGCCTTGGCCTGCTGATGTTTGCCATGGCGTTACTGATTCTGCTGTGCTGGTGGCCGTTGTCCCACCGGATGCAGCATCAGGGACATACCGTATAAAACGAACAGGGCGCCTTCGGCGCCCTGTTTAATTACAGCAGAAACTCGTGCAGCGCCGGGTCTTTACGATCCAGATAATGGGTCGAGCGGATGCGGCGGATAGTGCGTGACTTGCCGCGGATCAACAGCGTTTCCGTGGTGGCCATATTGCCCTGACGGCTAATGCCTTCCAACAAATCGCCCTTGGTGATGCCGGTGGCGGAGAAAATCACGTTGTCGTTGCGCGCCATGTCATCCAGCAGCAGCACCTTGCCGGCTTCAATCCCCATCTCTTTACAGCGTGCCAGCTCCTCTTCGCCGATGCGACGATTCTCGGCGCTGTCGCCTTTGACCTGATGACGCGGCAGCAGGCGTGCCTGCATATCACCGTCCAGAGCACGGATCACCGCGGCAGAAATTACCCCTTCCGGCGCGCCGCCGATACCGTACATCACGTCGACTTCACTGTCTGGCATGCAGCTCAGGATTGAGGCCGCCACGTCGCCGTCGGGGATAGCGAACACTCGCACCCCGAGCTGCTGCATTTGGGCAATAACGCCATCGTGACGCGGCTTGGCCAGGATCACCACCGTCAGTTGGCTCAGTGGCTTGCCCAGGCAGACCGCGACGTTGTTCAGGTTCTCAGCCAGCGGCAGGTTAAGATCGATAGCGCCGCGCGCTGCCGGGCCCACCACCAGTTTTTCCATATACATGTCAGGGGCGTGCAGGAAGGTGCCGCGATCGCCCACCGCCAGCACTGCCAACGCATTGGGCTGGCCCATGGCGGTCATGCGGGTGCCTTCGATGGGATCGACGGCGATATCCACCGCGTCTCCCTGGCCGCTGCCAACCTGTTCGCCGATATACAGCATCGGCGCTTCATCAATTTCGCCTTCGCCGATCACGATGCGGCCGTCGATATCCACTTTATTGAGCATAATGCGCATTGCGTTGACCGCAGCGCCGTCGGCGGCGTTCTTGTCGCCGCGTCCCAGCCATTTATAGCCCGCCAGCGCGGCGGCTTCGGTAACGCGGGAAAATTCGATGGCTAATTCACGTTTCATGGCAAAACCTGTCTGTGAGAAAGGAAGAAAATATCGGCAAAGTTTATCACAGCACGCGGCGGCGGGGACGGGGCAAAAAAATGCGCCGCCCGGAGGCAGCGCATGATGGGGGTTAACCGGGCAAACAAGCGTTAGTCGTGCTCTTCCCAGGCTTGTGCGCGGGCAACCGCTTTTTTCCAACCGCTGTAACGGAAGTTACGCTCGGTGGTTTCAATGCTTGGGCGGAACTCACGCTCGATGACCGCTTTGCTCTTCACTTCATCCAGGTCATTCCAGTAGCCGATAGCCAGGCCTGCCAGGAATGCGGCACCCAGTGCCGTCGACTCACGCACCTCAGGACGCTCTACACGAGTACCGAGGATGTCAGACTGGAACTGCATCAGGAAGTTGTTAGCGACCGCGCCACCGTCCACACGCAGCGATTGCAGGCGAGTGTTGGAGTCGGCTTGCATGGCATCCAGCACGTCGCGCGTCTGGTAGGCAATGGATTCCAGCGTGGCACGAATGATGTGGTTGCTGTTCGCGCCGCGGGTCAGGCCGAAGATGGCGCCACGGGCATACGGGTCCCAGTAAGGTGCGCCCAGACCGGTGAAGGCCGGTACCACGTACACGCCGTTGCTGTCTTTCACCTTGGTGGCGAAGTATTCGGAGTCGGCCGCATCGCTGATCAGTTTCAGCTCATCGCGTAGCCACTGAATGGAGGCGCCGCCAATGAAGACCGCTCCTTCCAGCGCGTAGTTCACTTCGCCGCGTGGGCCGCAGGCGATAGTGGTCAGCAGGCCGTGGTTAGAACGTACCGCTTCTTTGCCGGTGTTCATCAGCAGGAAGCAGCCGGTGCCGTAGGTGTTTTTCGCCATGCCCGGTTGAACGCACAGTTGGCCGTACAGCGCCGCCTGCTGGTCACCGGCGATACCGGCGATAGGAATACGCGTACCGCCTTTACCCCCGATGTTGGTCTGGCCGTACACTTCAGAAGACGAACGGACTTTTGGCAGCATGGCGCGCGGGATATCCAGCGCTTCCAGCATGCGTTCATCCCAGTCCAGCTCATGGATGTTGAACATCATGGTACGTGAGGCGTTGGTGTAATCGGTCACATGCACCCGCCCTTGGGTCATTTTCCACACCAGCCAGGTGTCGACAGTACCGAACAGCAGCTCACCGCGTTTGGCGCGTTCACGGGCGCCTTCAACGTGATCGAGGATCCATTTTACCTTGGTGCCGGAGAAGTACGGGTCAACCACCAGACCGGTGTTGTGACGAATGTACTCTTCCATGCCATCGCGTTTGAGTTTTTCACAGATGTCGGCGGTGCGGCGGCATTGCCAGACGATGGCGTTATAGATCGGTTTGCCGGTCTCTTTTTCCCAGACGATGGTGGTTTCGCGCTGGTTGGTGATGCCGATACCGGCGATCTGATCGGAATTGATGTCGGCTTTTGCCAGCACTTCCACCAGCGTGGAGCTTTGTGACGACCAGATCTCCATCGGATCATGCTCAACCCAGCCGGCTTTCGGGTAAATCTGCGTGAATTCACGCTGCGACACCGCAACAATATTGGCATCGTGGTCTAGCACTACGGCACGTGAACTGGTAGTTCCCTGGTCGAGAGCGACAATGTATTTTTTTTCTACAGTCATGATTTTAGTCCTGCTGTTGTTAACCGTTTTAAAACTGTGCCAATCACGCTTTACGCTGCTGAGCCTTGGCGGCGGGTTGCTCTTCGTCTACACAGACATCACACGGCAGATTGCGGCCAATGAGCATGCGGTAGCCAAAGGCACCCAGGCAGGCACCGATGATTGGGCCAAAGATAGGCACCAGGAAGTACGGAATATCACGCGCACCGGTGAAGGCCACTTTGCCCCAGCCAGCCAGATAAGCGAACATTTTCGGGCCGAAGTCACGGGCCGGGTTCAGCGCAAAGCCGGTCAATGGTCCCATAGAGGCGCCGATCACGGCAATCAGAATACCGATTAACAGCGGTGCCAGCGGGCCGCGTGGAATACCGTTACCGTCATCGGTCAGCGCCAGGATCAGGCACATCAGGATCGCGGTAATCACCGTTTCAACCAGGAAAGCCTGGCCAACGGAGATGTGTGCATTAGGGTAGGTGGAGAAGATACCGGCCAGGGCCAGGCTTTCGTCGCTGCCGCGCACCATATGGTTGACCGCTTCAAAGTCGAAGAACAGGTTGTAATACAACCCGTAGACCAGCGCTGCTGCGCAGAAGGCTCCGGCGATCTGTGCGACGATGTAAGGCAGTACTTTGCGTCCGTCAAAGCAGGCAAACAACCACAGCGCGATGGTCACCGCCGGGTTGAGATGCGCACCGGAGATGGCAGCGGTCAGGTAGATGGCCATGGCAACGCCCAGGCCCCAAATGATACTGATTTCCCATTGACCGAAGCTGGCGCCAGCCAGTTTCAGCGCGGCAACGCAGCCTACGCCAAAAAATATCAACAGGCCGGTGCCGAGGAACTCAGCGATACATTGGCCTTTTAGGGTCGGACTGGTGGTTTGGCTCATAATGTTGTTGTCCTGCAAAACGGCGGTTGTGGGTTTATAGGCTCAGGGTGTGCATCAACCCGGCCTATGGGTACAGTTTTTTTCATCTCGTCCAATTATTAATTGAGGACGTGATGTAAATTTATCGTTAACGAACATAAACGAGAAATAGCGAAATCAAAATGTGTGTGCTGAGTCATAAAATTGAGCGAATTCGCGTCGTTTTGTGTTCTTTCTGCACCATAAAACTGTGATCTGACCAGTGTTCCAGCCACCGTTCGTTAACAAATCAATTTACGCACCCTGGGTATTTTCAGTTTTTGCTGATGGTGACGGCAGGAAAATTGCAACAGACTGCGCGTTGAGCCGGATGTTGCTAGACAGTCGGGGACAGGCTACTTACAATCGTTTTTATCGAAAGAAGCGTTTTATCGAGACAGGCGCGTTATTTTCAATAAAAGCGTGTGTCACTTGGCGCGATGCATATTCGCAGCAGTTGCAACCTGAGTTGCGGCCGTTACCTATAGATGTACGCCTTGCTATCATGAGGGGACTGAAGAATGTCATTTGAAGTATTTGAGAAATTGGAATCAAAAGTTCAGCAGGCGATCGATACCATCACCCTGCTGCAGATGGAAATTGAAGAGCTGAAAGACAAAAACAACACTCTTTCACAGGAAGTTCAGGCTGCCTCCGGCAACCACGAATCGCTGGTACGTGAGAACCAGCAACTGAAAGAAGAGCAGCACGTATGGCAAGACCGCCTGCGTGCGCTGTTGGGCAAAATGGAAGAAGTCTGATTCCGGATTGCACGATCGAAAAGGGCGCCCAAGGCGCCCTTTTTCATATCTGAAGATTACTCGATATCGAGTGGATCCTCGGACAGGATAATACCGGTATTGTCAGCATACAGATGATCGCCGGAGAAGAACGTCACACCGCCGAAGTTAACGCGGATGTCACTTTCGCCAATGCTCTCACTGGCGGCACCCACCGGAATGGCCGCCATCGCCTGAATGCCGATGTCCAACTCTTCCAGATCGTCTACCTGACGAACCGCACCGTAAACCACGATGCCTTCCCATTCGTTCTGGGTTGCCAGACGCGCCAGTTCTGCGTTGATCAGGGCACGACGTACCGAGCCGCCACCGTCAATCACCAGGACGCGACCGCGGCCGTTTTCTTCAAGCAACTCGAATAACAGGCCGTTATCCTCAAAGCATTTCACCGTAGTGATTTGCCCGCCAAATGAAGTACGCCCGCCAAAATTGGAGAATAGAGGCTCAACTACGTTCACCTCTTCGTGATAGATGTCGCAAAGTTCGGAAGTATCGTATTTCATAGGATTTTACGTCTGTTTGCCGCTGGAATAACCAGTATATCCCTTTATTCGCCCTGTTGGCAAAATCATCAGTTCGATGGCTAACTGAGCACCACGCCAATAGCGAACAACACATTGGCCAGCAACGCCGCCTTAACCATATGTTCCAGCATAGGTCGCATGCCGGCAGGGGTCGGATCGCGCAACACGCGCAAGCCATGGCGGACCAGCAACGGGATGGCCAAGACAAACAGCCAGCCCCACAGGCTATGCAGGTTAAGCAGCGTGAACAGCGTAAAGCACGCCACCGCACCGATCAGCAGCAACACGTGGTAATAACGTGCCTTCTGCGGCCCAAGTCGGACTGCCAGGGTATTCTTGCCGTTGGCACGGTCGCTTTCGATATCGCGCAGATTATTGATATTGAGCACGGCAGCAGCCAGCAGGCCGCAGGCGGTGGCCGGCAGCATCACGATGCTGTCAAAGGTGTGGGTTTGCAGGTAGAAGGTGCCTGCCACGCTTAGCCAGCCGAAAAATACCAGCACCGAAATATCACCCAGGCCTAAATAACCATAGGGTTTGTTGCCCACGGTATAGGTAATGGCGGCGACGATAGAAAGCCCGCCCAGCACCAGGAAGCCCACCACGTCGCTGGGTTGTTCACAGGCTACGGCGATCAGTGAACAGCCAGCCAGAGTGATCAACACCACCGTCACTATCAGCGCACGTTTCATCTGCGCCTGGGTGATCATGCCTTTTTGCATGCCACGTAGCGGCCCGATACGGTCTTCTTTGTCGCTGCCTTTTACCGCATCGCCATAGTCGTTCGCCAGGTTGGAGAGAATTTGCAGCAGGCCGGCCGTCAGCAGTGCCAGCAGTGCCACGCCAGGCTTCAGGCTACCTTGCCAGGCGGCAATGGCAGAACCGACGACGATCGAGGCAAAGGCCAGCGGCAGGGTGCGCGGTCGTAAACTTTCAAGCCAGGCTCTGGCCGGGGAGGTGGTAGTTGATGAGCTCATTTTTCGCTTCAGAGTTAGTGGCTGCGTCCGTTAGAAATAATTGTGGGAGGCATAATGCCTCCCACAGATGACTGACTGGACATGATTGAGCGATTATAGGATAAAACGACTCAAATCTTCATCCGCTACCAGTTCATCCAGATGATTACGTACGTAATCCGCATCAATTGTAATGGATTGACCGTTAATTTCACTCGCATCATAGGAAATATCTTCCATCAGACGCTCAAGCACGGTGTGCAAACGACGCGCGCCGATATTTTCGGTGCTTTCGTTAACCTGCCATGCGGCTTCAGCGATACGACGGATACCTTCGGCGGTGAACTCAATATTGACGCCTTCGGTGCCCATCAGCGCTTTGTACTGCTCGGTCAGCGAAGCGCTTGGCTCGGTCAGAATACGCTCGAAATCTTCGGTGGTCAGCGCCTGCAACTCAACGCGGATCGGCAAGCGGCCCTGCAGCTCAGGGATCAAGTCTGACGGGCTGGCGGTCTGGAATGCGCCGGAAGCGATAAACAGAATGTGATCGGTTTTCACCATGCCGTGCTTGGTGGAAACGGTACAGCCTTCCACCAGCGGCAGCAGGTCGCGCTGCACGCCTTCGCGAGAGACGTCCGGGCCGGAGCTTTGGCCGCCGCGCTTACAGATTTTGTCGATCTCGTCGATAAACACGATGCCGTGCTGTTCAACCGCTTCGATCGCCTGTTCTTTCAGCTCTTCCGGGTTCACCAGCTTGGCCGCTTCTTCTTCCACCAGCAGTTTGAAGGCTTCTTTGATCTTCAGCTTGCGTGGTTTCTGCTTCTGGCCGCCGAGGTTCTGGAACATCGACTGCAGCTGGTTGGTCATCTCTTCCATGCCTGGAGGCGCCATGATTTCTACGCCCATCGGCGCAGCAGCCAGATCGATCTCGATTTCTTTGTCGTCCAACTGGCCTTCACGCAGTTTCTTGCGGAATGCCTGGCGTGCCGCGGACGGCTCCTGATGCTCTTCCGCCTGGCCCCAGTTGTTCTTGGCCGGAGGCAGCAATGCGTCAAGGATGCGCTCTTCTGCCAGCTCTTCGGCGCGGGTACGGTTCTTGTCGATGGACTGCAGACGCACCATTTTGATCGCGGCATCGGTCAGATCGCGGATGATGGAATCCACTTCTTTCCCGACGTAGCCCACTTCGGTGAACTTGGTGGCTTCAACCTTGATGAACGGCGCATTGGCCAGTTTTGCCAGGCGACGGGCGATTTCGGTTTTACCGACACCGGTCGGGCCGATCATCAGAATGTTCTTTGGCGTGACTTCATGACGCAGCATCTCGTTGAGCTGCATCCGGCG
Organism: Serratia proteamaculans; assembly: GCF_949794035.1. Classification (NCBI taxonomy): domain Bacteria; kingdom Pseudomonadati; phylum Pseudomonadota; class Gammaproteobacteria; order Enterobacterales; family Yersiniaceae; genus Serratia; species Serratia proteamaculans. The sequence continues at coordinate 5,260,970 of NZ_OX461105.1, read as the reverse complement.
CCAGCGGTTACGCAGGGCAATGGCAACGGCACGTTTGGCTTTGTTCTGGCCAATGATGTAGCTGTCCAGTTCGCTGACGATCTCGCGCGGGGTCATTTCAGACATAGTATTCGATCCTTACGCTTTGGAAGGCAATTCTTCAATGGTGTGGAAATGGTTGGTGTAAATACAGATGTCACCGGCGATGTTGAGGGACTTATCAACAATTTCGCGGGCGCTCAGCTCGGTATTTTCCAACATCGCGCGGGCGGCTGCCTGGGCGTACGGACCGCCGGAGCCAATCGCAATCAAATCATTTTCAGGCTGGATCACGTCACCGTTACCGGTGATGATCAGCGAGGAGTTTTCATCCGCTACCGCCAGCAGCGCTTCAAGCTTGCGCAGCATGCGGTCGGTACGCCAGTCTTTTGCTAATTCAACGGCCGCTTTCACCAGGTGACCCTGATGCATTTCCAGCTTGCGCTCGAACAGCTCAAACAGCGTGAAGGCATCCGCGGTACCACCGGCAAAACCGGCAATCACTTTATCGTTATACAGGCGACGCACTTTCTTCACGTTGCCCTTCATTACCGTATTGCCCAAGGTAGCCTGGCCATCGCCACCGATCACTACCTGGCCGTTGCGGCGTACGCTTACAATTGTTGTCACGAGCAGACCCTCGTTGAAGACGGAAAGAAGCCCTCGCAGTATCTGCTTGCACAGACACTACGAGGCATATTGAGAGTATAGATGGGGGGGGATTGACGCTTTTCAACCCCCAACGGAGAGGGGAATGCAACTTGACATGCCTACGCCCTTCAGGCGCGACAGGGTTTTGTCCGCAGCAGCCCGGCTGCTGTAAGGGCCGAGCACCACACGGTTCCAGCCACCGCCGGCGGTGATACGGCTTTCAATACCTTCAAACGCCAGACGCGCACGCACGGACTCCGCCTGATCGGTTGCGCGGAATGAGCCACACTGCACCATCCACTTCTGCTTCGACTCAGGTTTGGTTTCCTGCTTGGCCGTTTCCTGTTTTACTTCCGGCTTGGTTTCCGGTTTGACCTCAGGTTTCGGCTGCTTAACCTGCACCGGCGGCGGTGTCACCGTCTGCGGCTTGGGTTGTGGCTTGGGCTGAGCCGGCTGCTGCACCGGTGCTGTCGTCGCGCCGCTGTTAAACGGATTGCGCGGTTGAGCTACCTGCGGTTGCTGTACCTGCTGCTGCTGGATCTGCTGTTGTTGCACCTGCTGCTGTTGCTGCAGACGGCTACGGGCAGCGGCCTGTGAAGGGTCGTTATACGGCACTTCATTCAGCTGCGTTGGGCGTTGTTGCATATCTGCCTGCATCTGATCCAGCAGTTGGCGTTGTTCTGCAGTCAACTGAGTCTTGGTGTTGGTGGTGCCGCCGGCCGTAGGTTCGGTCGGGGTTTGCACGCCAATCTGACGATTCTCCAGCTCTTTGATGTAGCGCCAACGCTCCTCCGGCTTCGGCGGCAAGCCGTTGCCCGGACGACTGCTGTGCACAGGCAGCAGCGGTGCGTCATCCGGCTTGTTGTGCGTTATGAAATAGAGGCCACCGATAAAGATCACCAGAAGTGCGACGGCCAGCGCCAACACGGTTTTGGAGACCTTCGGAGAACTGCGTTTTTTACGGCTGGGGGTTTTACGCTTAGCTCCTGCTGCGCGCCCTCGGCTTACATAGTCTTTTTGTGCCACTATTATTCCGCTGTGTCCTGATGAGGGGATAAGTCCGTCATGTTACTGAACCCTAAAATATTTGACTAGCGTTTAGGGGCAGCGGTGCTGCCTCTGATAATCAATTCACTGTCCAATAGCCGGGAGCCACTTGCCACTGTCTGTCCGTGTAGCTGCTCCAACAGCAACAACATTGCCTGCTGGCCAATCTGGTAACGGGGTTGAGCCACCGTGGTTAACGGCGGGTCGCAATACTGTGCCAGTTTGATGTCGTCAAAGCCGACGATAGACAGGTCCTGCGGGACTCGCAACCCCATCTTTTTCGCCTGCGACAGCACGCCAATCGCCATTACGTCACTGTGGCAGAAGACGGCCGTCGGCGGTTTTGGCTGTGCCATCAACGCCGCGAGCGCCTGAGCACCCGCTTCGTAGGTGAAATCACCCCGGGTAATATAGCTGCTTTCGACGCTAATGCCATTACGACGTAGCGCCTGAATGTAACCTTGCAGCCGATAATGGCTGAGCGGCATCTGCTCCGGCCCGGCGACACAGGCGATTTGCTTGTGACCGAGCTGATGCAAATAATGTACGGCTTCGAAGGCGGCGGTCAGGTTATCGATGTGAACCGTCGGCAGTTCCAGCTCCGGGGCAAACTCGTTGGCCATTACCATCGGCGGCAGATTACGCTGCTCTTCCTTGCTGGCATCGAACGGCAAATTGGAACCGAGCAGCAGCATGCCATCGATTTGTTTGGTGATAATCAGATTGACGAAGGTGCGTTCCTGCTGGTTTTGCTGCGCGCAATCGCCAATCAGCACCAGGTAGCCCTGTTGTGCGGCGGTTTGCTCGATCCCCTGGATCACATCGGCGAAAAACGGATCGCAAATGTCGGGGACGATCACCAGGATGGTTCGGGATTCGTTACGCTTGATATTGCGGGAGAGGGCATGAGGAGAATAGCCCACGGCCAGCACGGCCTGTTCCACTTTCTGACGCGTCGGCGTTGACACCTTTTCCGGGTTCATCAGCGCACGCGACACGGTTGCCGTTGAAACGCCCGCCATTTCGGCAACGTCTTTCATGGTTGCCATGGGTAACTCTTTCTTGTGTTCCAACGCCTTTCTCCTTGCGTTAGCCCCATGCCAACGCGACTACTTCAGTTGCTCACAAATTCTTACCGTGCGGTGGTGTTGTTATCATTTAGCGCCATCCGCGTTCAAACATTCCGTCACGCTGCTGCAAGAGGTGACAAAATTGCCTTCACAGACATTCTAAACAGAATATGTCCTGCCTTTGTTACCTAATTTGCATAAAAAGTGTGACCTGGGAAGGTTTTTTAGCGTTCGCTCGCAATTTCAAGGGTAAACGTTTGCCTGGTAGGAACTGAATCGGACTTTTCTGGGTTCAACTGTCTATAGGATCAATGTCCAGCGTCCACTTCACCTTACGCGCCTGTGGCAGGGTGCTGACCAGGGGCAGGGAGCTTTTCATTATCTGTTGCAGCACCCGCCGAGAAGGGTGTTGCAATAGCAATTGCCAGCGGAAGCGGCCACCGCGTTTCGACTGCAGTGCCGGGACCGGCCCCATCACCCACAGCGAATCGTCTTTCAGCGGGCTGGCCTCCAACAGGTTGCGCAGCTGCTGCAAGAATTGGGGGGCCTGCTGGTTATCGTGATCTTCCGAACGCACGATAATATGGCTGGTGTAAGGCGGCAGGAACACGCTATTGCGCTCTGCCAGCGTTTGTTTGGCAAAGGCGTCGTAGCCCTGTTGCAGCAGAATTTGCAGCAGTGGGTGTTCCGGGTGGTGGGTCTGTAACAGCACCTCTCCGGGCTTACCGGCGCGGCCTGCCCGACCGGAGACCTGGGTGTACAGCTGGGCAAAGCGTTCTGCGGAACGGAAGTCGGCTGAGAACAGCGCGCCATCGACGTCCAGCAGGGCTACCAGCGTGACATCCGGGAAGTGGTGACCCTTGGCCAGCATCTGGGTGCCGATCAAAATGCGCGAGCCGCCGCGGTGAATATCCGCCAGATGCTGCTCCAGCGAACCCTTGCGGCTGGTGGTGTCACGATCGATACGGGTGATCGGGGTTTCCGGGAACAGCGGCGCCAGTTCGTTTTCCAACTGTTCGGTGCCGACGCCGACCGACACCAGATGGGTAGAGCCGCATTGAGGGCACTGGTGGGGGACCGGTCGCTGGCTGTCACAGTGGTGGCAGCGCAGTTGACGATGATTCTGGTGGAAGGTGTAGTAATGATCGCAACGCTGGCACTCGGCGATCCAGCCGCACTCGTGGCATAGCAGCGCCGGGGCATAACCGCGCCGGTTCAGGAACAGCATCACCTGATTACCGGCCTTCAAATGGTGTTGCATGCTTTTCAGCAACGGCTGCGAAAGACCCACCTTCAGCGGCAGGCCTTTTAGATCGATCAGGTGCTGCGCCGCTGGTTTGGCGTTACCCGCACGTTGGGTGAGTTTGAGCTGGCGATATTTACCCAATTGCACATTGTGCAGGGTTTCCAGCGCCGGTGTGGCGGTGCCCATCACCATTGGGATGTTTTCCTCGCGGGCGCGGAATACCGCCAAATCGCGGGCGTGGTAGCGCCAGCCTTCCTGCTGTTTATAAGAGCTGTCGTGCTCTTCGTCGATGATGATCACGCCCAGTCGAGAGAACGGGGTAAACAGCGCCGAACGGGTACCGATGACAATCGCCGCCTCGCCGCTGCGGGCGCGCAGCCAGACTGACAGACGTTCGCTGTCATTGAGGCCGGAGTGCAGCACCTCCACCGGCGCATTGAAGCGCTCGCGAAAGCGGGCAATGGTCTGCGGTGTCAGGCCGATTTCCGGTACCAGCACCAGCGCCTGCTTACCTGCTGCCAGAATATTTTCCAGCACGCTGAGATAGACTTCGGTCTTGCCGGAACCGGTGACCCCGGCCAGCAGCCAGGTGGCAAACTGGTCGTCTTCGCTGCGGATGGCACCTACTGCGGTGGCCTGTTCGGTATTCAGCCGCAGCCGCTCACCCAACACTTCAAAGCCGGGCCGCCAGTCCTGCGTTACCACCGTCTGTGCCCGTAGATCGATCAGCCCCTTGGCGCGCAATGCCTGCAAGGCGCTCTCGGTTAATGCCAGTTCACTGATCTGGTGGCGATAGACCGGGCGCTGCAGCAGCGCGGCCAGCGCCTGCTGCTGTTTGGGCGCTCGCTTCAGGCTCTCTGGCAGCGTGGCGCGGCCCTGTTCGGTAGCGAACCATTGCCACAGCGGGGCCGTTTCAGCCGGTTTCCCCTGGCGCAGCAGGATGGGCAGCGCGTGGAACAGCACTTCACCGATCGGATAATGATAATAGTCGCTGGCCCAGCGCAGAATGCGCCACAGGCTGGGGGAGAACAGGGAGGCGTGGTCGATTACGCTGTCGATGGGTTTGAGCTTATCGAGCGGTAATTCGCTGGTCTCGCTGCAGCCGGTGACGATACCGATCGCCCGTTGCTTGCCCCAGGGCACGGCTACGCGAGCGCCGACAGCCGGCTGCAGGCCTTGCGGCAGCAGATAGTCGAAGGTGCGGGCGAGGGGTACCGGCAAAGCAACGTGAACAACAGGCATGGGGTCATCCAGAGTAAAAAAAACAGTCCATCAGTTTACACGGCGCACCGGCAAATGTACGGTTCCGATTGCGCGGTACTTTTAATTCTGTATAATTTGCCGCCTTTGGTATAATTCGATACCAAATTTTTTATCAACCACGTGTGGTGTCTGGCGAAACAGGGCTGGATAGCGACACGGCCTTAACTGAGGTTTCCCATGAAACAAGGTATCCACCCAAAATACGAAGAAGTTACTGCTAACTGCTCTTGCGGTAACGTGATCAAAATCCGCTCTACAGTGGGTCACGATCTGAACCTGGACGTTTGTGGCGAATGTCACCCGTTCTACACTGGCAAGCAGCGTGATGTTGCTACCGGTGGCCGCGTTGACCGCTTCAACAAGCGTTTCAGCGTGCCAGGCGCTAAGAAATAAGATTTCTTATCGTCAGATGAAAAAGGCGCCTTCGGCGCCTTTTTTCGTTTCTACCGTCTGCAGTTGCAGACCGGCGCTTAGTATTCCCAGGTATCGGGATCCACACCCAATTCACGCATCAGCAGTTTCGCGGCTTCCGGGATTTCATCGCTGCGTTCTTTGCGCAGGTCTTCGTCGTTCGGCAGCGGCTGGCCGGTAAAGGCGTGCAGAAATGCTTCGCACAGCAATTCGCTGTTGGTGGCATGGCGCAGGTTATTCACCTGGCGACGCGTCCGTTCATCGGTGAGGATTTTCAGGACCTTCAGCGGAATAGATACCGTGATTTTTTTTACTTGCTCGCTCTTTTTACCGTGTTCAGCGTAAGGGCTGACATACTCGCCGTTCCACTCAGCCATGGGACACCTTAAATTTGTCAGAAAAATTACAAAATTCTAAAAACCGGCCAATTATGCCCGATCTTCACTGTTCTCACTAAATAAATGTCAATTTTACGCGACCAGGGTCACTGAATGCGGACGATCAATAGGCGTCGCCTATGCATTCCGGGTTAACATCGTATCGTCATCTCAAACTGGCATAATTTTAGCGGGTATTAAGGCTTTGCTCAATCTATACGCAAAGAAGTTTAGATGTCCAGATGTATTGACGTCTATCCTCGCTGCGATTAATCTTTAGGCCTCATTCATCCGAATCCCGAGAGCCGAGAGACCCTATGACGCGTAAACCTGCCACGATTGCCGTACGTAGCGGCCTGAACGATGACGAACAGTACGGCTGCGTTGTCCCGCCGATCCACCTTTCCAGTACCTATAATTTCACCGACTTCAATCAGCCTCGTGCTCATGACTACTCACGTCGCGGCAACCCGACGCGTGATGTGGTCCAGCGGGCGCTGGCAGAACTGGAAGGCGGCGCCGGTGCGGTGATGACCAGCAGCGGGATGTCGGCGATCCACCTGGTGACCACGGTGTTCCTGCAACCCGGCGATCTGCTGGTGGCACCGCATGATTGCTACGGTGGCAGCTATCGTCTGTTCGACAGCCTGAGCAAGCGTGGTGCTTACCGCGTACTCTTTGTCGATCAGGGGAATGAAGAGGCGTTGCAGCAGGCGCTGGCGCAAAAACCCAAGCTGGTGCTGATTGAAAGCCCAAGCAACCCACTGCTGCGCGTGGTAGATATCGCGGCGATTTGCGATGCGGCCCATGCCGTGGGGGCGTTAACGGTGGTGGACAACACCTTCCTCAGCCCGGCGTTACAGCAGCCGATTGGGTTGGGTGCCGATCTGGTGGTGCACTCCTGTACCAAATACCTCAATGGCCATTCCGACGTGGTGGCCGGCGCGGTGATTGCCAAAGATAAAGATCTGGCGGTGGAATTGGCGTGGTGGGCCAATAATATCGGCGTAACCGGCGGCGCGTTCGACAGTTATTTGCTGCTGCGCGGCATGCGTACTCTGTCGCCACGCATCAAGGCGGCGCAACAAAACGCCGATGCGATTGTCAGTTATTTACAGCAGCAACCCTTGGTGAAAAAGCTGTATCATCCTTCTCTGCCACAGAACCCTGGGCACGAGATTGCACGTCGTCAGCAACGCGGCTTTGGCGCGATGCTCAGCTTTGAACTGGACGGTGATGAAGCGCTGCTGCGTCGTTTCCTGTCTGCCCTTGAGCTGTTTACTCTGGCAGAATCCCTGGGCGGCGTAGAAAGCCTGATCTCGCATGCAGCGACCATGACCCACGCAGGTATGGCGGCAGAAGCCCGTGCGGCAGCCGGTATTTCCGAAAGCCTGCTGCGTATCTCCGTGGGTATTGAAGACAGTGAAGATTTGATTGCCGATCTGGAACGAGCCTTCCAGGCGGCGGCAACGAGGTAAGCATGAATGCAATTGCGGTAGCAGGGCCGGTGAGCGGGCGTCAACTGCACAAGTTTGGCGGCAGCAGCCTGGCGGACGTGAAGTGTTATCTGCGGGTGGCCGGGATCATGGCCGAATACAGCCAGCCGGGTGACATGATGGTGGTGTCGGCTGCCGGCAGCACCACCAACCAACTGATTAGCTGGCTGAAGCTTAGCCAGAGCGATCGTCTTTCTGCGCATCAGGTTCAGCAGACGCTGCGCCGCTATCACAGCGAATTGATCGGTGGTCTGTTACCGCCGGAAACCGCCGAGCCGCTGATCGCCGAATTTATTCAGGATCTGGAGCGTCTGGCGGTGTTGCTAGATGAAAAGCTCGACGATGCCGTGTATGCCGAAGTGGTGGGGCACGGTGAGATCTGGTCGGCGCGGCTGATGGCGGCGGTGCTGAACAAACTGGATATGCAGGCGGCCTGGCTGGATGCGCGCGATTTCCTGCGTGCGGAACGCGCCGCTCAGCCACAAGTGGATGAAGGCCGCTCTTACCCGCTGCTGCAACAGTTGCTGGCTCAGCACCCGGGTAAACGCCTGGTGGTGACCGGCTTTATTTCACGCAACGACGCCGGTGAAACCGTGCTGTTGGGGCGTAACGGCAGTGACTATTCCGCTACCCAGGTCGGTGCGCTGGCCGGTGCGGAACGCGTGACCATTTGGAGCGACGTGGCCGGGGTTTACAGCGCCGATCCACGCAAGGTGAAAGATGCCTGCCTGTTGCCGCTGCTGCGGTTAGATGAGGCCAGTGAACTGGCACGCCTGGCGGCACCGGTGCTGCATACACGCACCCTGCAGCCGGTGTCCGGCAGTGATATCGATCTGCAACTGCGTTGCAGTTATCAGCCGGAACAAGGCTCAACGCGCATCGAGCGCGTGCTGGCCTCCGGCACCGGCGCGAAGATTGTCACCAGCCATGACGACGTGTGTTTGATTGAGCTGAACGTTGCCAGTCAGCATGATTTCAAACTGGCTCAGAAAGAGCTGGATTTGGTGCTTAAGCGCGCGCAGATCAAACCGCTGGCGATCGGCATTCATCCGGACCGTAATCTGGTCCAGCTGTGTTACACCTCGGAAGTGGTGAACAGCGTGCTGCGTACTCTGCAGGACGCGGGGCTGCCAGGTGAGCTGCGACTGCGTGAAGGACTGGCGCTGGTGGCGCTGGTGGGCGCGGGTGTGTGCAAGAACCCGCTGCACAGTCACCGCTTCTATCAACAGTTGAAAGACCAGCCGGTCGAGTTTATCTGGCAGGCCGAAGACGGCATCAGTCTGGTGGCGGTGTTGCGTCAGGGGCCGACCGCGTTGCTGATCCAGGGCCTGCACCAGACTCTGTTCCGCGCGGAAAAACGTATTGGCCTGGTGCTGTTCGGCAAAGGCAACATCGGCGCACGCTGGCTGGAGCTGTTTGCCCGCGAGCAGAAAAATATTTCTGCCCGCAGCGGCTTTGAGTTCAGCCTGGCGGGAGTGGTGGACAGCCGCCGTAGCCTGCTGAATTACGACGGGCTGGATGCCAGCCGCGCCCTGGCATTCTTTGAGGACGAAGCGCAGGAGCTGGATGAAGAGTCCCTGTTCCTGTGGATGCGGGCTCATCCGTTCGACGATTTGGTGGTGCTTGACGTGACCGCCAGTGAAGAACTGGCCGAGCAGTATCTGGATTTCGCCAGCTACGGCTTCCATGTGATCAGCGCCAATAAATTGGCGGGTGCATCGTGCAGCGATAATTATCGTCAAATCCGCGATGCCTTCGCCAAAACCGGTCGCCACTGGTTGTATAACGCTACCGTCGGCGCCGGCCTGCCGGTCAACCATACGGTGCGCGATCTGCGCGACAGCGGTGACAGCATTCTGGCGATCAGCGGCATCTTCTCCGGCACGCTTTCCTGGTTGTTCCTGCAGTTCGACGGCACGGTGCCGTTTACCGAACTGGTGGATCAGGCCTGGCAGCAGGGGCTGACCGAACCCGATCCGCGGGTCGATCTCTCCGGCCAGGACGTGATGCGCAAGCTGGTGATCCTGGCGCGCGAGGCGGGCTACGATATTGAACCGAATCAGGTGCGAGTTGAATCGCTGGTGCCTGCGGGTGCCGAGCAGGGTTCTGTCGATCAGTTCTTCGAAAACGGCGATGCGCTGAACCAGCAGATGCTGCAGCGTTTCGAGGCCGCCAGTGAAATGGGTCTGGTGCTGCGACACGTGGCGCGCTTCGATGCCAATGGCAAGGCGCGTGTTGGTGTGGAAGCGGTTCGGCCTGAACATCCGCTGGCATCTTTGTTGCCGTGCGATAACGTGTTTGCCATCGAAAGCCGCTGGTACCGCGATAACCCACTGGTGATCCGCGGACCGGGTGCCGGTCGTGACGTCACCGCGGGGGCTATCCAGTCAGACCTTAACCGTTTGGCGCAGCTGCTTTAATTTTCTTGTGGGCGCGGATCTGCCGCGCCCCTCGTTTTTCCTGCCATAATTCTCTTTATCCTGAACATGAAATTCTTTCTCTTAACGGGTGAGGATTAATCATCCTATTACCCTCAGTTTCCTGTTGACTCTTTAGCCAACATACGGCATTTTCTATCTAGACGTCTAAACGTATAGACGCTTATCAAAACAAAGCAAAACAGTGATCGATAAGAGGCGGACAGGGTATGAGTTTTTTTCACGCAAACCAGCGGGAAGCGCTGAATCAGAGTCTGGCGGAGTTAAACGGCCAGATTAACGTATCATTCGAGTTCTTCCCGCCGCGCACCAGCGAGATGGAAGACACCCTGTGGCAGTCCATTGATCGTTTGAGCAGCCTGAAACCAAAATTTGTCTCTGTGACCTATGGCGCCAACTCTGGCGAGCGCGATCGCACCCACAGCATCATCAAAGGGATTAAGGAGCGTACCGGCCTGGAAGCGGCACCGCACTTGACCTGTATCGATGCCAGCCCGGCTCAGCTGCGTGAGATTGCCACCGATTACTGGAACAGTGGTATCCGCCATATCGTGGCGCTGCGTGGCGACCTGCCGCCGGGCGGTGGCAAGCCTGAGATGTATGCCACCGATCTGGTGACGCTGCTGAAAGACGTCGGTGATTTCGACATCTCGGTGGCGGCCTACCCCGAAGTGCATCCGGAAGCCAAAAGCCCGCAGGCGGATCTGATCAACCTGAAGCGTAAAATCGATGCCGGTGCCAACCGCGCGATTACCCAGTTCTTCTTTGATGTAGAAAGTTACCTGCGTTTTCGTGACCGCTGCGTGGCGACGGGTATCGACGTGGAGATCGTACCGGGCATTCTGCCGGTGTCCAACTTCAAGCAGTTGCAGCGTTTCGCCACCATGACCAACGTGCGCGTGCCGAGCTGGATGACCAGCATGTTTGAAGGGCTGGATGACGATGCCGAAACCCGCAAAATGGTCGGCGCCAATATCGCGATGGACATGGTGAAAATCCTTAGCCGCGAAGGGGTGAAGGATTTCCATTTCTATACGCTGAACCGCGCCGAAATGAGTTACGCGATTTGCCACACGCTGGGTGTGCGTCCGGCGGCCGTGGCCTGAAGAAAATGTCGGTCAGTGCAAACTGACTGGCAGGGTTATTTGCCGATGACGGGTTACACATCCGGCACCAGTGTTGATGAACGAGCGCGAGCAACGCAGATCAGAATCGAGCGGTTGGCGGCACGTTCTTCATCACTTAAAACATAATCCCGATGGTCTGCTTCACCCGCCAATAAGGTGACTTCATAACTGCGGCACAACCCCTCCTCGCTGATAGCCTCACCGGCGGTAAGACATTCGAAATTAAGCCTGTCGGCAGGGATCTGCTGTGCCAGGGCAAGACGCTGTACTTCTTCCATTAACGACTCCGGCCCACAACAGTAAATGTGCTCCCCCATGGCAATGGCCCTCATGGCCGTTGCCATAAATATCCGTGCCGCCGGCACCACAGGATCATGCTGCGAATCGGCGTGATGCCAATACCGCAGGCAATAAAGCGGTAGCGCGATGCGTCGGGAATCAAAGGAAACAGCGAACGTGGTTCGCCCACCGTCAGCTGTTCGCCTACCCGCATACGTTCGAGAATTACCCCGAAGTTGACGGCAACCGGCGGCTACGGCTGAGTGCCTTATAACCCATCAGCGACGGATAAAAAAACGGCCCCTGTGAACAGGAGCCGTTTTTTACAACGCTCAACCTAGCCGGTGTTACGCATCCCGGCGGCAACGCCGGCAATGGTCACCATCAGCGCCTGCTCAACGCGGGCATCCGGGTGTTCCTGCTGACGCGAACGGTGCAGCAGTTCGGCCTGCAGCACGTTCAGCGGATCGGTATACACGTTACGCAGCGCGATGGATTCGGCGATCCATGGCAGGTCTTCCATCAGGTGCGCGTCATTGGCAATGGTCAGTACCACCTTAATGTCGCTTGCCAACTGGTCGCGCAACTGCTGGCCCAGTGGCCACAGTGATTTGTCGACCAGGCGCTGATCGTAGTATTCCGCCAGCCACAGGTCGGCTTTGGCGAACACCATTTCCAGCATCGCAATACGGGTGGAGAAGAATGGCCAGTCGCGGCACATGGCTTCCAGTTGATCCTGTTTGCCTGCTTTCACCGCTTCCTGCAAACCGGCACCGGCGCCCAGCCAGGCCGGCAACATCAGGCGGTTCTGTGTCCAGGCGAAGATCCACGGAATGGCACGCAGGCTTTCTACACCGCCGTTTGGCTTACGTTTGGCGGGGCGTGAACCCAGCGGCAACTTGCCCAGCTCCAGTTCCGGCGTTGCGGCGCGGAAATACGGCACGAAGTCCGGATTTTCACGCACGTAGCCACGGTACATTTTGCATGAGGTGTCTGACAGGTCATCCATCAGCGCGCGCCACTCTTTTTTCGGTTCTGGCGGCGGCAACAGGTTGGCTTCCAGGATCGCACCGGTGTACAGCGCCAGGCTGCTGATGGTGACTTCCGGCAGGCCAAATTTGAAGCGGATCATCTCGCCCTGTTCGGTGACACGCAGGCCCCCTTTCAGGCTGCCCGGCGGTTGCGACAGCAGTGCCGCATGTGCCGGAGCACCGCCACGGCCAATCGAGCCGCCGCGGCCATGGAACAGGGTCAGCGCTACTCCGGCTTTTTCACAGGTTTTGATCAGTGCGTCTTGCGCGCGGTACTGCGCCCAGGAGGCCGCCATCACCCCGGCGTCTTTTGCCGAGTCAGAATAGCCAATCATCACCATCTGTTTGCCCTGGATAAAGCCGCGATACCAGTCAATATTCAGCAACTGGGTCATCACGTCATCGGCGTTATTCAGGTCGTCGAGGGTTTCGAACAGCGGGGCCACCGGCAGCGCGAACGGGCAACCGGCTTCTTTCAGCAGCAGATGGACCGCCAGGACGTCAGAAGGTGTGCGCGCCATGGATATCACATAGGCGGCAATTGAGCCTTCCGGCGCTTCGGCGATCACCCGGCAGGTTTCCAGCACTTCCTGAGTATCGGCGCTCGGTTCCCATTTCAGTGGCACCAGCGGGCGTTTGGAATTCAGTTCGCGGATCAGGAATGCCTGTTTGTCGGCTTCCGACCAGCTTTCGTAGTCATCCAGGCCCAGATAACGGGTCAGCTCGGCGATGGCTTCGGTGTGACGGGTGCTTTCCTGACGCACGTCGATACGTACCAGCGGCACGCCAAAGCAGCGCACGCGACGCAGCGTATCCAACAGCTGACCATTGGCGATGATGCTCATGCCACAGGCCTGCAGCGACTGATAACAGGCGAACAGCGGTTCCCACAGCTGATCGTTTTTCACCAGCAGGTCGTGTGGCTTCAGGACACGCTCGCCTTTCAGGCGGCCTTCCAGATAAGCCTGAGAGCTCATCAACTGGCTGCGCAGTTGCTTCATGATCTCGCGGTACGGTTCTTGCACCTCGTCGCCACCGGCCCGTGCGCGCAGTTCCGGGGTACATTCGGTCATCGACAGCTCGGACACCAGCACCTGAATATCGCGGGTGAACAGATCGCAGGCCTTCCAGCGGCTCAGCAGCAGCACGTGGCGGGTAATTTCAGCCGTCACGTTTGGGTTGCCGTCACGGTCACCGCCCATCCAGGAGGTGAAACGTACCGGCACCGCTTCTGCGGGCAGGCTGTAATCGATGGAGTTTTCCAGTTGTTCGTTGAATTCGCGCAGGAAGGCCGGGACCCCTTCCCACAGGCTGTTTTCCACCACCGCAAAGCCCCACTTGGCTTCGTCGATCGGTGACGGACGGTTTTTACGGATCTCGTCGGTGTGCCACGACTGCGCCACTAATTGACGCAGGCGGCGCATGATCTTGTTGCGCTCGTAGTCGGCCAGATCGTTATGGTCGAGTTGGCTGAGGCAGGTGTTGACCTCAACCAGCTTGTGGATCAGGGTGCGGCGGGTGATTTCCGTCGGGTGCGCGGTCAGCACCAGCTCGATGGAAAGCTGCGACACGGCATTTTGCAGTTCTTTGGTGCTGAGCTTTTTGTCTTTTAGCCGGGTGAACAACTGCGCCAGCGCTTCCGGGTTGCTGGCGGCTTCACCATTAGGTGAAATGCTGTGGTACTGCTCAGCGGTATTGGTCAGATTGAGAAACTGGCTGAAGGCGCGTGCGACCGGCAACAACTCGTCGTTGGACAGGTTTTGCAAGGTGGAAAGCAGCTCCTGACGATGCGCTTCGTTACCTGCACGTGAAGATTTGGAAAGCTTACGGATAGTTTCAACGCGATCGAGAATATGCTCGCCCAGCGCTTCTTTGATGGTATCGCCGAGCAATTTGCCGAGCATACTGACATTACTTCGCATTGCCGAATATTGTTCGTTCATATAACCCCTGACCCAATTCTGTATGATTTTTATCTTGTAAGTAAATTTCACGTGTCAGGCCAACAGCGCCTGTTTCATCTCGCCACGTTCCTGTCCAATGGTCAATTGACACTATTTTTAGCAAAAAAACATCAAAATCGGCGCATTTTCTGAAATTTAATTACGGCACGCCGGTTATCAGTCTGGCTTATTTCATTGGTTTTCTACGCCTTAAGAGGTAGGAGGATGATAAATCATTAACCCTACCTTGTATCCGGTTTATTGGCGACAGAAGTGGCTGACCAATTGACTCAGCAGCTTGCGTGTCGGTTCGATAAAGCCGGTATCGATGTATTCATCCGGCTGATGTGCCTGGTCGATAGAGCCGGGGCCCAACACCAGCGTTGGACAGACCTGCTGGACGAACGGGGCTTCGGTGCAGTAATTGACCACCTGCGTGCGGGTGCCCAACAGTTTCTCAATCACGGCCACCATCTGGTGATCGGTCGGGCACTCGTAACCCGGCACCGAAGCATGCAGTTCCTCAATGCTCAAGCGGCCCGGCCAGCGCTGGCTGACTGGCTCCAGCGTTTGGTGCATCAGTTCATTGATGTTGTCGAGCGTCATGCCCGGCAACGGACGGATATCCAGATGCAACTCGCAGCAGGCGCAAATGCGGTTGGCTGCGTCGCCACCACTGATATGACCGAAGTTCATAGTCGGGTAGGGCACGGCAAAGGCCGGGTTGTTAAAGCGCTCTTGCAGCGTTTTGCGCAGCTCCATCAGGCGGCCGATGGTTTCATGCATCAAGTCGATAGCGTTCACGCCGCGCGCCGGGTCGCTCGAGTGACCGGATTGGCCGACGATGCGGATGGCGTTGGCCATGTGACCCTTGTGTGCGCGTACCGGCTGCAGCGAGGTTGGTTCACCGATAATGGCAAAGTCCGGACGGATACTGGTCGAGGCGGCGAAATAACGTGCGCCGGCCATCGTCGTTTCTTCATCTGCGGTTGCCAGAATGTACAACGGCTTGGTCAGCTTGCTGGCGTCGATGTCGCGCACGGCATCCAGAATAAAGGCAAAGAAGCCTTTCATGTCGGCAGTGCCCAGACCGTACAGCTTATTGTCGTGTTCGGTCAGGGTGAAGGGGTCGCGTGTCCAGCGCCCTTCATCATAAGGTACGGTATCGGTATGCCCTGCCAACAGCAGGCCACCGCTGCCTTCGCCAATACTGGCCAGCAGGTTAAATTTATTGCGGCTGTCCGGCACCGGTTGTACGTCGACACTAAAGCCCAAATCGGCAAACCAGCCGGCCAGCAAGTTGATTAACGCTTCATTACTCTGATCGAGGGCGCCATCGGTGGCGCTGATCGACGGAGTGGCGATCAACGCCCGGTACAGCTCAATAAATGGAGGTAATTTCATCTTCACTGTTGACAGCCTTTGGTTAGGTTGGTATCAATATTCATGCAGTTATTGTGAATAAAAATACAGTAAGCTGGAGCGTAAGGGAACCCGATTCCCGGATGATTATAAAAACATCAACGCTCGACCTCGTGGGTGAACGGCAAAACAACGCTGGTGAGCCTGGAAACCTGAGTCGAATACGACCCAACGCAAGTCAAGAAGGTGAAAGGCCCCATGTTGAATACGCTGATTGTCGGTGCCAGCGGTTATGCCGGAGCAGAGCTCACGGCGTACCTTAATCGTCACCCACACATGAACATAACCGCTTTAGCGGTTTCAGCGCAAAGTGCAGATGCAGGAAAATTGCTTTCCGATTTGCACCCCCAGTTAAAAGGTATCGTCGATCTGCCGTTACAACCGCTGGTTGACGTTGCCAAAGCCGCGGTGGGCATCGACGTGGTGTTTCTGGCCACGGCGCATGAGGTCAGCCACGACATCGCGCCGGCGTTTCTGGCTGCAGGTTGCGTGGTGTTCGATCTCTCTGGCGCGTTCCGCGTAAAAGATACCGCCTTCTATAGCCAATACTACGGTTTTGAACATCAGCATGCTGACCTGCTGGAGCAGGCGGTGTATGGCCTGGCGGAGTGGCAGAGCGACAAAATCAAACAGGCACAATTGATCGCCGTACCGGGTTGTTATCCGACGGCGGCGCAGTTGGCGCTAAAACCGCTGATCGATCAAGACTTGCTGAACCTGGATCAGTGGCCGGTGATCAACGCGACCAGCGGCGTGAGCGGTGCGGGCCGTAAGGCCAGCGTGAACACCAGTTTTTGCGAGGTGAGCCTGCAGCCGTACGGTATTTTCAACCACCGTCACCATCCGGAAATCGTCGCGCATCTGGGCGTGCCGGTCATCTTTACGCCACATTTGGGTAACTTCCCGCGTGGTATTCTCGAAACCATTACCTGTCGCCTGAAAGCCGGTGTGACCGCACAGGATGTGGCCGCCGTTTACCACGCCGCCTATGACGACAAACCGCTGGTACGGCTGTATGACCAGGGCGTACCGGCATTGAAGTCAGTCGTCGGGCTGCCGTTCTGTGATATCGGCTTTGCCGTACAGGGCGAACACCTGATCGCGGTGGCGGCGGAAGACAACCTGTTGAAAGGCGCAGCCGCTCAGGCGGTGCAATGCCTGAATATCCGTTTTGGGTTCCCGGAAACCCAGTCATTACTTTAATAAATCACCAGCGTGGGATGTAAACAGCGATGAACCCGTTAATTATCAAATTAGGTGGCGTGTTATTAGACAGTGAAGAGGCGCTGGAGCGTCTGTTTACCGCACTGGACAGCTACCGTCAGCAGCATCAGCGCCCGTTGGTGATCGTTCACGGCGGCGGTTGCGTGGTGGATGAGCTGATGAAAAAGCTTTCCCTGCCAGTGGTGAAGAAGAATGGCCTGCGTGTGACGCCGGCCGATCAGATCGACATTATCACCGGCGCACTGGCCGGCACTGCCAACAAAACCTTGTTGGCGTGGGCCATCAAGCATCAGATTAATGCGGTCGGCCTGAGCCTGGCAGACGGTGGCAGCGTCACCGTCACCCCGCTGGATCCGGCGCTGGGCCACGTGGGCAATGCGCAACCGGGCTCCCCGCTGCTGCTTAATACCCTGCTGGCTGCCGGTTACCTGCCGGTGATCAGCTCTATCGGCATTACCGCCGATGGGCAGTTAATGAATGTGAACGCCGATCAGGCGGCGACGGCCCTGGCCGCCACGCTGGGTGCGGATTTGATCCTGCTGTCGGATGTCAGTGGCATCCTCGACGGGAAAGGACAACGCATCGCAGAAATGACGGCGCAAAAAGCAGAACAACTGATTGCTCAGGGCATCATCACTGATGGTATGGTGGTGAAGGTGAATGCGGCGCTCGATGCAGCCCGTACCCTCGGTCGCCCGGTAGATATCGCCAGTTGGCGCCATGCCGATCAGCTTCCTGCTCTGTTTAACGGCGTGTCAATTGGCACCCGGATCCTCGCTTAAATTTAGAATTAAAAAGGAAAAGACCATGCAAAACCAAGGCATCAAAAAAATCGTTCTGGCGTACTCTGGCGGTCTGGATACTTCGGCCATCATTCCCTGGCTGAAAGAAAACTACGGCGGCTGCGAAGTGGTGGCGTTCGTCGCGGATATCGGCCAGGAGCGCAGCGATCTGGAAGGTGTGGAGCAAAAAGCCCTGCAATCCGGTGCCTCTGAGTGTCACGTGGTTGATCTGCGTGAAGAATTCATCCGTGACTATGTTTACCCAGTGCTGCAGACCGGCGCCTTGTATGAAGGCAGCTACCTGCTGGGCACCTCAATGGCGCGCCCGATTATCGCTAAAGCGCAGGTTGAACTGGCGCTGAAAGTCGGTGCTGATGCGGTGTGCCACGGCGCAACCGGTAAAGGTAACGACCAGGTGCGTTTCGAAACCACCTATACCGCGCTGGCCCCACACCTGAAAGTGGTTGCCCCTTGGCGTGAGTGGGACCTGCGTTCCCGTGAAGCGCTGCTGGACTACCTGAAAGAGCGCAACATCCCGACCACCGCATCACTGGAAAAAATCTACAGCCGTGACGAGAATGCCTGGCATATCTCTACCGAAGGCGGCGTGCTGGAAAGCCCGTGGAATGCACCGAACAAAGACTGTTGGGTTTGGACTGTTGACCCACAGGAAGCGCCGGATCAGCCTGAGCAAGTAACCATCACCGTAGCAAAAGGCTGCGTAGTGGCGGTTAACGGTGAAGCACTGAGCCCGTACAAATGTCTGGAAACCCTGAACGTGCTGGGTGCCAAGCATGGCGTGGGCCGTATCGACATCGTAGAAAACCGTCTGGTGGGCATCAAATCCCGTGGCTGCTACGAAACCCCGGGCGGGACCATCATGGTGGCGGCACTGCGTGGCGTTGAACAACTGGTACTGGATCGCGACAGCTTCAAATGGCGTGAGCAGTTGGGCCTGGAAATGTCTTACGTGGTGTACGATGGCCGCTGGTTTGCTCCACTGCGTCGTTCACTGCAGGCCTCTGCCGAAGCGCTGGCCGAAGAAGTTAACGGTGAAGTGGTACTGCAGCTGTACAAAGGCCAGGTGACGGCGATTCAGAAAAAATCCGCCAACAGCCTGTATTCCGAAGAGTTCGCGACCTTCGGCGAAGACGAAGTTTACGATCACAGCCACGCGGGCGGTTTTATCCGTCTGTTCTCACTCTCTTCACGCATTCGCGCGCTGAACGAGATAAAGAACAAGTAACTTATTAACCATTCGGCGTGACTTGATAGGGGCGCAGCGTACAGCGCCCTTTTCGTATAAAATTTATACCCTAAATAATTCGAGTTGTAGGAAGGCGGCAAGAGCGAGAGTCCCGATGAGCTTACGCTGGTAAGTGATTTGGGTGAGCGTTCGTAGCCAACACACCTGCTGCTTGAAGTATGACGGGTACAGGAGTAAAGGTATGGCACTTTGGGGCGGACGGTTCAGTCAGGCGGCAGATCAGCGGTTCAAACAATTAAACGATTCTCTGCGCTTTGATTATCGCCTGGCGGAACAGGACATCGTGGGTTCCGTGGCCTGGTCGAAAGCGCTGGTCACCGTCAACGTATTGACGGCAACCGAGCAGCAGCAGCTTGAACAGGCGTTGAACGGGCTGTTGGCGGAAGTGCAGGCCGATCCGCAGGCGATTGTCAGCAGCGATGCAGAAGATATTCACAGCTGGGTGGAGCAGAAGCTGATCGACAAAGTCGGCGATCTGGGCAAAAAGCTGCACACCGGCCGCAGCCGTAACGATCAGGTCGCGACCGATCTGAAATTGTGGTGCAAACAGCAGATCGGCGAGCTGCATCAGGCGATTGTGCAACTGCAACTGGCGCTGGTGGAAACCGCCGAAGCCAACCAGGACGCGGTGATGCCGGGCTATACTCACCTGCAGCGCGCGCAGCCGGTAACCTTTGCCCACTGGTGTTTGGCCTATGTGGAAATGCTGGCGCGCGACGAAAGCCGCCTGCAGGACACGCTGAAGCGCCTGGACGTCAGCCCGTTGGGCAGCGGCGCGCTGGCCGGTACCGCCTATCCGATTGATCGTGAACAACTGGCCGGTTGGCTGGGTTTTGCCTCCGCCACCCGCAACAGTCTGGACAGCGTTTCCGACCGTGACCACGTGCTGGAGTTGCTATCCAATGCCTCCATCAGCATGGTGCACCTGTCGCGCTTTGCCGAAGACCTGATCTTCTTCAACAGCGGCGAAGCAGCCTTTGTCGATCTGTCTGACCGCGTGACCTCCGGCTCCTCGCTGATGCCGCAAAAGAAAAACCCGGATGCGCTGGAGCTGATCCGCGGTAAGTGTGGCCGCGTGCAGGGCGCATTGACCGGCATGATGATGACGTTGAAAGGCCTGCCGTTGGCTTACAACAAAGACATGCAGGAAGACAAGGAAGGGCTGTTTGACGCGCTCGATACCTGGATGGACTGCCTGCAGATGGCGGCCCTGGTGCTGGATGGTATTCAGGTGAAACGTCCGCGCTGTAAAGAAGCGGCGGAGCAGGGTTACGCCAACTCGACAGAACTGGCGGACTATCTGGTCGCCAAAGGCGTGCCGTTCCGTGAGGCGCACCATATTGTCGGTGAAGCGGTGGTGGAAGCCATCCGTCAGGGCAAGGCGCTGGAAGCCCTGCCGTTGACTGATTTGCAGAAGTTCAGTGCGATCATTGGCGACGATGTGTACCCGATTCTGGCGCTGCAATCTTGCCTGGATAAGCGCTCAGCCAAAGGCGGCGTTTCTCCTCAGCAGGTCGCCAGCGCGATCGCCGCAGCGAAACAGCGCTTGGCTTAACTCAAAGTAAATAACAAGGATGTTTATGCATTATTTACAGTTAGTGCCTGTTTTTACTGATTTCTACATACGCAAGGCAGAGGCAAACAAAGTCTCTGCCGGATATGGAGAAATCAATGTACAAAAACAGAAAGCGTGGATTACGTCGTCATCACTATTATCGTCTAAAAAGTAATCGTAAAGATTACTACGGCGGAATAATTTATCCGGAGCTATCTACGGCGCAGGGAATTGCCCGCAGAGCAGGTAAGTTAGTTACTACAGCGCCTGATTGCAGTTGCTGGATGTGCGGGAATCCTCGTCGATACTTCCTCAGTGTTACTTTGCAGGAATTAAAGGCGAATGATAGTGAAGGTGATGGATGGAAAGAGTTAAACGCTGAGTCCGTTTGATTCTGACATGTATAAAGGGCGCAGTTCATATGCAGAACTGTGCCCTTTGTTTTTGGAAGGATTACTCGCCCGGGCAGCGCTGGCAGCGTTCCGCCTCGGCCTCGCCCAGTTTGAGCCTGGCTTGCAGATCGCGCAGCGCGGTGCGCAGGCCTTCTTCGATGACCGGATGGTAGAACGGCATGTCCAGCATCTGGTTGATGGTCATTTGTTGTTGGTGTGCCCAGGCCAGCAGGTGGGCGATATGCTCAACGTCCGGCCCCATCATCTCCGCGCCGAGAAAACGCCCGGTGCCCTGTTCGCCGTAGACGTGCAGGATGCCCTTATTGCGCAACATTACGCGCGAGCGACCCTGATTCTCGAACGACACCTCACCGATTTCAAAACAGCCGCAGGCGCTGAATTTCTCGCTCAATTCGCGGAAGGTGGAGCCGACCATGGCGATCTGCGGATCGGAAAATACTACCGAGATCGCGCTGCGGCGCAGGCCCGGCGTGACTTCAGGGAAGCTGCCGGCATTGGTCCCGGCAATACGTGCCTGATCGCTGGCTTCGTGCAACAACGGCAGTTGGTTGCTGGCATCGCCGGCGATAAAAATATGCGGCAAGCTGGTTTGCATCGTCAGGCGATCGGCCTCGGGTACGCCCCGGGCGTCGAGTCGCAGGCCGGTATTCTCCAGGCCCAAATTATCGACGTTCGGGCGGCGACCGGTAGCGGCCAGTACGTAATCCACCATGATCTCCTGCGGCTTGCCGTGTAAATCCTGATAGCGGATAAACACTTTGTCGCCTTCGCGCTGCATCATCTCGACTTTCACATCGGCATCAAGATAGAACTCTTCGCCCAGGGCTTTGGCCGCGTAATTGCGCACCGTGCTGTCGGTCAAGGGGCCGACGGCGCCGCCAACGCCAAACACTTTGGTCTCGACCCCGAGACGATGCAGCGCCTGACCCAGTTCCAGACCAAACACACCTGGCCCGAACACCGCCACGGACTGTGGTAAATCATCCCAGTTGAAGACATCGTCATTGACGATCAGTCGGTCACCCAGCGCATTCCACGCTGCCGGCCAGCTTGGACGGGAACCCGTGGCGATAACGATCCGCTGCGCCACGATGCGCGTATGCTCATCCACCTGCAGGGTGTTGTCGTCGAGAAAGCGGGCGTAGCCGCTAATTTTGTCGCCGGCAGGGATCTGGTCGACGCCTTCCAACACAAAGCCGACGAAGCGGTCGCGTTCGCGTTTGACGCGCTCCATCACTTCGCGACCGTTGACGGTGGTTTTGCCTGCGGGATACACGCCAAAGCCCGGCGCTCGCTCGATTTGATGTACCGCCTCGGCGGCGGCGATCAGTAGTTTGGACGGCATGCAGCCAACGCGTGCACAGGTGGTGCCGTAGGCTCCGCCCTCAATCATCACCACGCTGGGGGTCGAAAGCTTGGCGGCGCGATAGGCACCCAGACCGGCGGTGCCGCCGCCGATAACCGCGACGTCAACATTCAACTGTTTCATATCCGCTCCTGAAAGCTAAAAAAAGAGCGGGCCAGAGCCCGCCAAAAGTTCACGTTGGCTTTGTTATTACTTATTAATCAGGCTGACAGGAAAGTTTCCAGGTCATCGCTACCGCCAATATGACGGCCGCCGATGAACACTTGCGGTACCGTGGCACGGCCGCTGACGGCGCGCAGGCTGACGGTCGTCGCGTCCTGACCCAGTACGATTTCCTCATACTGAATGCCGCGCTCCTGCAACATTTGTTTGGCTTTGGCGCAGAACGGGCAACCCGGCTTGGTAAACAGCGAAACCGACTCCTGCACTTTGAATTCCGGCGCCAGGTATTTCAGCATGGTGTCGGCATCCGACACTTCAAATGGGTCACCTGGCTTGTTGGGTTCGACGAACATTTTTTCCACTACGCCGTTACGCACCAGCATCGAATAACGCCATGACCGTGGGCCAAAGCCCAGATCGGCTTTCTCGACCAGCATGTTCATGCCTTTGGTGAACTCACCGTTGCCGTCCGGCACGAAGGTGATGTTCTCAGCGTGTTGATCGGCTTTCCAGGCGTTCATCACGAAGGTGTCGTTCACCGAGACGCACAGGATGCTGTCAACGCCGTGCTGTTTGAATACGCTGGACAGCTCGTTGTAGCGCGGTAAATGGCTGGAAGAGCAGGTTGGGGTGAACGCACCCGGCAGCGAAAATACGATGACGGTTTTATCTTTAAACAGATCCTGGGTAGTGACATCGATCCATTGGTCACCCTGACGAGTATGGAAGGTCACCTGAGGAATTTTTTTGCCTTCTTGGCTGGTAAACATGAATTAACCCCTTAATTAGGAAAAATAAATTTTTGCTATCAGCGTTGTGCCGCTTTGTTGGGACACATTATTGCCGCCGGGGCTTGATAGATCTAATCGCTCGTTGCTATCTTATCTATCGCCATGAGCTATCGTGGTCTGGAGGGAAACAATGAATATTCGTGATTTAGAGTACCTGGTCGCCTTGGCCGAGCACCGGCATTTCCGCCGTGCCGCCGATTCATGCCATGTTAGCCAACCCACGCTCAGTGGGCAGATCCGCAAGCTGGAAGACGAACTGGGTGTGATGTTGCTCGAACGTACCAGCCGCAAGGTGTTATTCACCCAGGCAGGTCTGCTGCTGGTGGAACAGGCGCGTACCGTGCTGCGCGAAGTCAAAGTTCTGAAAGAGATGGCCAGCCAGCAGGGTGAAGCCATGTCCGGGCCGCTGCATATCGGCCTGATCCCGACCGTCGGGCCTTATTTGCTGCCGCAGATCATTCCTACGCTGCACAAAACCTTTCCCAAGCTGGAAATGTACCTGCATGAAGCGCAAACCCAACAGCTGCTGGCGCAACTCGACAGCGGCAAACTGGACTGCGCGATCCTGGCCCTGGTGAAGGAAACGGAAGCCTTTATTGAAGTCCCGCTGTTTGATGAACCCATGAAGCTGGCGGTGTACTCCGATCACCCATGGTCGCAGCGCGACCGCGTGGCAATGCCGGATTTGGCAGGGGAAAAGCTGTTGATGCTGGAAGACGGCCACTGCTTGCGCGATCAGGCGATGGGCTTTTGCTTCCAGGCCGGGGCTGACGAGGATACCCATTTCCGGGCAACCAGTCTGGAAACGCTGCGTAACATGGTAGCGGCAGGCAGCGGTATTACGCTGTTGCCTTCATTGGCGGTACCGCCACAGCGTGAGCGTGACGGAGTTTGCTATCTCGAGTGTTATAAACCCGAACCCAAGCGCACCATTGCGCTGGTGTACCGCCCCGGCTCTCCATTGCGCAGTCGTTATGAGCAATTGGCCGAGGCGATCCGCGAGCACATGCAAAACTACCTGGGTACCAAGTTAAAACAGGCGGTTTAAGCCGTTCAGCGCAGCCACCCGGTAGGCTTCGGCCATGGTCGGATAGTTGAAGGTCGTATTAACGAAATACTCGATAGTATTGCCTTCACCTTTCTGCTCCATGATCGCCTGACCGATGTGGATGATCTCCGCCGCACGCTCACCGAAGCAATGGATCCCGAGGATCTGCAGGGTGTCGCGATGGAACAGGATCTTCAGGCTGCCGACATTCATCCCGGCAATTTGCGCACGAGCCAGATGTTTGAACTGGGCGCGGCCCACTTCATACGGCACCTTCATCGCCGTCAGTTCCTGCTCGGTTTTACCGACGGAGCTGATTTCCGGAATGGTGTAGATACCGGTCGGGATGTCTTCAATCAGATGTCCGCTGGCTTCACCGGAGGCAATCGCCTGCGCGGCAATACGGCCCTGATCGTAAGCGGCAGATGCCAGGCTCGGATAACCAATCACGTCACCCACGGCATAAATGTGCGACAGCGCAGTCTGGTACATGCTGTTCACTTTCAGCAGGCCACGGCTGTCTGACTCCAGACCGACGTTCTCCAGCCCCAGTGAGTCGGTGTTACCGGTACGGCCGTTGGCATACAGCAGGCAGTCTGCTTTCACTTTCTTGCCGGACTTCAGGTGAACAATCACGCCGTCGTCGGTGCCTTCGATCTTCTCGAACTCTTCGTTGTGACGGATCACCACGCCGTTGTTCCAAAAGTGATAAGACAGCGAGTCCGACATTTCCTGATCGAGGAACGCCAGCAGGCGGTCGCGGGTGTTGATCAGATCGACCTTCACGTTCAGACCACGGAAGATAGACGCATACTCACAGCCGATGACCCCGGCGCCGTAAATGATTACGTGGCGCGGCTCGTGGTTTAATTCGAGAATGGAATCGCTGTTATAAATGCGCGGATGGTTAAAGTCGACGCTCGACGGGTTGTAAGGGCGTGAGCCGCAGGCGATGACGATATGATCGGTGCGGATGGTGTCCTGGGTGCCGTCCATATAACTGACGCTGACGGTGTTGGCGTCAATAAAGCGCGCATCGCCGGCGAACAGCTTGCATTGGTTACGCTCATAGAATCCCTGGCGCATCCGGGTTTGCTGGTTAATCACGTTATCGGCGTGGCGTAAAATATCAGGGAATGTCGCGCTGAGCGTGCGTGAATTGTTATAAAGCGGGTTCTGGTTGAATTCGATAATGCGGCTAACGGCGTGGCGGAGGGCTTTGGACGGGATGGTACCCCAGTGGGTACATCCGCCGCCTACGTTATTGTACCGTTCGATAACGGCCACGCGGGCGCCCTGTTTCACCAACCCCATAGCGGCACCTTCACCACCAGGGCCCGAGCCAATAACTATGGCATCAAATTGATAGTGCTGTTGCATAGGGGAGAGACCTGTCTTATACAAAATTACAACGGTATCTTAACATCATAGCGCTGAGTGCCCAATCACCATTAGGCTTTTTGAGGCAAAGCACAAAATGGTGCAGGCGGAAACTGTGACAGGACGCGTTTGTATAAATGCTGTTGCAATAAAATTTGCTATATTGCCGGGTCTACGGCGTTAGACTGACAAAATGGATCTTATCTGGATATGCATATGGGCGTCAGAGCACAACAAAAAGAACGGACTCGTCGTTCCCTCATTGAGGCGGCCTTCAGCCAGCTAAGCGCCGAACGCAGCTTTGCCAGCCTGAGCCTGCGTGAAGTCTCGCGTGAAGCGGGCATCGCACCGACGTCATTTTACCGTCACTTTCGTGACGTGGATGAGCTGGGATTAACCATGGTTGATGAAAGCGGCCTGATGCTGCGTCAACTGATGCGCCAGGCACGCCAGCGTATTGCCAAGGGCGGCAGCGTGATCCGCACCTCGGTCTCCACCTTTATGGAGTTTATCGGTAACAATCCCAACGCCTTCCGTCTGTTGCTGCGTGAACGCTCCGGCACCTCGTCGGCCTTCCGTGCGGCGGTGGCGCGTGAGATCCAACATTTTATCGCCGAACTGGCAGATTACCTCGAGCTGGAAAACCATATGCCGCGCAGTTTCACCGAGGCGCAGGCGGAAGCCATGGTGACCATCGTGTTTAGTGCCGGTGCTGAAGCGCTGGACATCGATATCGAACAGCGGCGTCGGCTTGAGGAACGTTTAGTGCTGCAACTGCGGATGATTTCCAAGGGTGCTTATTATTGGTATCGCCGCCAACAAGAAAAAGCTTCTGTATCCCACGTATAAAAGGTAGAAAGCGATGGAAAAACCAAGCCGTGAGAATGGCACCTTACTGCTGGCGTTGATTGCCGGCCTGTCGATCAACGGTTCGTTCGCCGCGCTGTTCAGCTCGGTGGTGCCGTTTTCGATTTTCCCTATCCTGACTTTGGTGTTGGCGGTTTACTGTCTGCACCAGCGTTATTTGCACCGTGCGATGCCGGACGGCATGCCCAAACTGGCCGCCGCGAGTTTCCTGCTGGGGGTGTTGTTGTACAGTGCGATCGTCCGGGCCGAATACCCGCAGATTGGCTCTAACTTCCTGCCGGCGATCATTTCCGTGGCGTTGGTGTTCTGGATTGGTATCAAGCTGAAGGCGCGCAAGGCGCTGGATGAGAATACGCCGGCCTGATGGGCGTAAAGCAGGGGCGCAGCAATAATGGCGCCCCTGTCAGATTAAACGCGTTTTTCCAACAGTACGCCGCATTCCATATGATGGGTGTACGGGAACTGGTCAAACAGCGCCAGGCGGCTGACCCGATGGGTTTCCTGCAAGGTTTCCAGATTGGCGCACAGCGTTTCCGGGTTGCATGAGATATACAAAATACGCGGGTAGGCCTGCACCATTTTCACCGTTTCATCATCCAGCCCACTGCGTGGCGGATCGACAAAGATGGTTTCGCAGTTATAACTGCTCAAGTCGATACCTTTCAACCGATTAAACTCGCGGACTCCGTTCATCGCCTGAGTAAAGTCTTCCGCTGCCATGCGGATAATCTGCACGTTATCGATATGGTTGGCGGCAATGTTGTATTGCGCCGCCGCGACCGAAGGTTTGGCGATTTCGGTCGCCAGTACCCGCTCGAAGTTACGTGCCAGTGCCAACGAGAAGTTACCGTTGCCGCAATACAGCTCCAGCAGATCGCCTTTGGAACCGGCTGTCGCGTCCAGCGCCCATTCCAGCATCTGTATGTTCAGCGCCGCATTCGGCTGGGTGAAGCTGTTTTCCACCTGACGGTAGATCATGTCGCGGCCGGCGACCGGCAGCACTTCGTCGACGTAATCCTGATCCAACATGATTTTCATTTTCGACGCACGGCCAATCAGCTGCAGGTCAAAGCCCTGTGCGCGCAGATCATCACGCAGCTTTTCTGCCTGCTGCTGCCAGGCGTCGTCCAGCTTGCGGTGATACAGCAGTGAGGCGATGATTTTGCCGCTGCGGGTCGACAGGTAGTCAATCTGGAACAGTTTGCGGCGTAGAACAGGCTCTGGCTTGATGGCGGCGATCAGTGCACTCATCAGACGGTTAATCAATTCGCTGGCGGCGGGGAACTGATCGACACGGATGCGCTGCTTGGTCTGTTGATCAAACATGATGTGGTACATCTCGTCTTCATCATGCCAGATGCGGAATTCGGCGCGCATGCGGTAGTGGCTGACAGGCGAGCGGAACACTTCCGGCTCGGGTGCCGTGAACGGTGACATCAGCGTCTTCAGCCGGGCAGTTTTCTCCGCCAGTTGGTCATCGTAACGTTCAATAGGCAAATTCTCGGGCGTCATGTTTCTTCTCGTCAGGCAAATTTGATCAGCGGGGATTGTAGGGAATCAGCCCGTGAAGTCCAGTTTTGTCGTGTTTATTATTTGTAACATTGGTAGCAGTCTAGACATCTATTTACATTGATCGTAGCATTGTCATCCGGCCTCAAGCAGCGAGTGAAAAGGGAATCCGGTTTGAATCCGGAGCTGACGCGCAGCGGTAAGGGGAAGTCACGGCGATAGCGTTTTACGCAGACACTGTCCATTGCAGGATGGGAAGTCATCGCCCGGTGCAGGTAGCTCACAGGCTGCCCGCAACTCCCAAGCCCGAAGACCTGCCGGTGTTACGTCGCAATGTCCGTGGCCGTCGCGAAATACCGGCCATGATCCTGCGGCATCCACCAATTAAGTTTGGATGCTTTTTCATGACAATTACAAAAAATACACTGCTGGCGGTGGTTTCTTCCATCACGGCTTTTTCTGGATGGGCGCAAGACAACACCACAGCCAATAACAGCGATGATCTGGTGGTTTCCGCCAACCGCTTTCCACAGCCGGTTTCTTCCGTACTGGCACCCACCTCTGTCGTCACCCGCAATGATATCGACCGCTGGCAGGCAAAAAGCCTGACCGACGTGATGCGCCGCCTGCCGGGGGTAGATGTCGGGCAGAATGGTGGCCTGGGACAAAAAAGCTCGCTGTTTATCCGCGGTACCAACTCCAGCCATGTCCTGGTGCTGATCGACGGTATTCGCCTTAACCAGGCCGGCATCAGTGGTTCTTCTGACCTTAGCCAGATCCCGATTTCGCTGGTGCAGAAAGTCGAATATATTCGCGGACCGCGTTCGGCTGTCTATGGTTCCGATGCCATCGGTGGCGTGGTGAACATTATTACCACCCGTGAAAAGAACGGCACTACGCTTTCTGCCGGTGTGGGTTCAAACGGCTATCAGGCCTATGACGCTTCCACTCAGCAACAGTTGGGCGACAGCACGGTGGCGACGCTCGCCGGTAACTATACCTATACCAAAGGCTATGATGTAGTGGCTTACGGCAGTACCGGTATGCAGAGCCAGCAGGATCGCGATGGCTACATGAGTAAAGCGCTGTACGGCGCCGTTGACCATCAGTTCAATGAGGCCATTAGCGGCTTTGTGCGTGGTTATGGTTATGACAACCGTACGGCTTACGATGCTTATTATTCCTCCCCGACCAGCCCACTGGTAGATACTCGCAAGCTGTACAGCCAGACCTGGGATACCGGCCTGCGTTATAAAGAAGGTATCTACGCGACACAACTGATTGGTAGCTATAGCCATAGCAAGGATTATGATTACGATCCTCGACTGGGTATGCATGACAGTTCGGCAAGTTTGGTGGATTCAGAGCAATACAACCTGCAGTGGGGGAATACCCTGCAGTTGGGCCAGGGGACGGTCAGCTCAGGGGTTGATTGGCAACACCAGGAGATCAAGCCGAACTCCACTACGGTCAACGGTGAGAAAAGTCAGCGTAACGCCGGTATCTATCTGACCGCACAGCAGTTGGTTGGCCCGGTAACCCTGGAAGGGGCGGTGCGTGGTGACGATCATTCTGAATTCGGCTGGCATGGCACCTGGCAAACCAGCGCGGGCTGGGAGTTTGTCGAAGGGTACCGCTTTATTGCTTCCTATGGCACGGCGTTTAAAGCCCCAAATATGGGCCAGCTGTATGGCAACTTTGGTAATAATACCGATTTGAAGCCGGAAGAAAGTAAACAGTGGGAAGGCGGTTTTGAAGGTTTGACAGGTCCAGTGACCTGGCGCGTTTCCGGCTACCGTAATGATATTGATAACCTGATTGATTCCACTGGGGAGACCAATTACGTTTATTACAATATCGGCAAGGCTACTATTAAAGGTATAGAAGCCACGGCCTCGTTTGATACCGGGCCATTAACCCACCACATCGGCTACGACTATGTCGACCCACGCAATGCCAAAACCAACGAAGTGCTGCTGCGTCGCGCCAAACAGCAAGTGAAGTATGAGCTGGACTGGCAGGTCTATGATTTTGACTGGGCGGTCACCTATCAATACCTGGGGGAGCGCTATGACAAAGACTACAGCACCTACCCCGAGCAAAGCGTCAAACTCGGCGGCGTCAGCCTGTGGGATCTCGCAGTTTCGTATCCGGTCACATCTCATCTGACAGTTCGTGGTAGAATCGCCAACCTGTTTGATAAAGATTATGAGACGGCTTATGGCTACGCTACTCCAGGAAGAGAATACTACCTCACTGGAAGCTATACCTTCTAACACCACCGCGAAGGCCCGTCCGACGGTACTGGTATTTGACTCCGGCGTCGGCGGGTTATCGGTGTATCAAGAGGTTCGGCAACTGCTGCCGGACCTCCACTATATATACGCCTTCGATAATGTGGCGTTTCCCTACGGTGAGAAATCCGAAGAGTTTATTGTTGAGCGCGTGCTGGAGATTGTCAGCGCGGTGCAACAGCGCCATCCTCTGGCGATAGTCATCATCGCTTGTAACACTGCCAGTACCGTATCCCTGCCGGCTTTGCGCGAACGCTTTACCTTCCCGGTCGTCGGCGTGGTGCCTGCCATCAAACCTGCTGCCCGTCTGACCGCCAATGGCGTCGTCGGCCTGTTGGCTACCCGTGGTACCGTACAGCGCACCTATACCCATGAGTTGATTGCCCGCTTCGCTACCGATTGCAAGATCGAACTATTGGGGTCTTCAGAGCTGGTGGAACTGGCAGAAGCCAAGTTGCACGGTGACGTCGTACCGTTGGCGACGCTGAAGAAAATCCTGCAGCCATGGCTGAGCATGCGCGAACCGCCGGATACTGTCGTACTCGGTTGCACCCACTTCCCTCTATTAGCAGAAGAGTTAATGCAGGTGTTGCCTGAGGGAACCCGGCTGATCGATTCCGGCGCGGCGATTGCCCGTCGTACCGCCTGGCTGATTTCAACGCAGGAAAATCTGGTGTCGACTCAGGAAGACAATTTGGCGTATTGCATGGCGTTAAATGAAGACACTGATGCTTTATTGCCCGTTCTGCAGGGATATGGCTTTAAATCGTTGAAAAAACTGCCTGTTTAAGGCTGTTTTGGTTAAACATTCAACGGTCGGAAAAAATATTGAAATTAGGGGTTGCGGCGTTCTGAGAACTCCCTATAATGCGCCTCCACTGACCGGGAACAACGACTCCTCTAACGAGAACCAGTCGCCCAGCCAGGAAGAAGCAAGCCGGTGAAAACACCGTTTCTTAATAAGAAAAAAGCTTGACTCTTCAGCGGGAAAGCGTAATATGCACCTCCCGCGTTACCGAGAGTTATCTCAGTAACGAACGCTCTTTAACAATTTATCAGACAATCTGTGTGGGCACTCCACAAGACGATATCCAGAACCTTCGGGTTCGAAAAAATATCAAGTCTTGAAGAGTGACCAAGCAATACGTTGTTTCGTTGGCTTGTCCAACAGAACGACTATTACGAAAGTTATTTTCGAGCATCGCTTCACGAGTTGAAGCAAATCAAGCTTTTAATTGAAGAGTTTGATCATGGCTCAGATTGAACGCTGGCGGCAGGCCTAACACATGCAAGTCGAGCGGTAGCACAGGAGAGCTTGCTCTCTGGGTGACGAGCGGCGGACGGGTGAGTAATGTCTGGGAAACTGCCTGATGGAGGGGGATAACTACTGGAAACGGTAGCTAATACCGCATAACGTCTTCGGACCAAAGTGGGGGACCTTCGGGCCTCACGCCATCAGATGTGCCCAGATGGGATTAGCTAGTAGGTGGGGTAATGGCTCACCTAGGCGACGATCCCTAGCTGGTCTGAGAGGATGACCAGCCACACTGGAACTGAGACACGGTCCAGACTCCTACGGGAGGCAGCAGTGGGGAATATTGCACAATGGGCGCAAGCCTGATGCAGCCATGCCGCGTGTGTGAAGAAGGCCTTCGGGTTGTAAAGCACTTTCAGCGAGGAGGAAGGGTAGTGTGTTAATAGCACATTGCATTGACGTTACTCGCAGAAGAAGCACCGGCTAACTCCGTGCCAGCAGCCGCGGTAATACGGAGGGTGCAAGCGTTAATCGGAATTACTGGGCGTAAAGCGCACGCAGGCGGTTTGTTAAGTCAGATGTGAAATCCCCGCGCTTAACGTGGGAACTGCATTTGAAACTGGCAAGCTAGAGTCTTGTAGAGGGGGGTAGAATTCCAGGTGTAGCGGTGAAATGCGTAGAGATCTGGAGGAATACCGGTGGCGAAGGCGGCCCCCTGGACAAAGACTGACGCTCAGGTGCGAAAGCGTGGGGAGCAAACAGGATTAGATACCCTGGTAGTCCACGCTGTAAACGATGTCGACTTGGAGGTTGTGCCCTTGAGGCGTGGCTTCCGGAGCTAACGCGTTAAGTCGACCGCCTGGGGAGTACGGCCGCAAGGTTAAAACTCAAATGAATTGACGGGGGCCCGCACAAGCGGTGGAGCATGTGGTTTAATTCGATGCAACGCGAAGAACCTTACCTACTCTTGACATCCACAGAATTCGGCAGAGATGCCTTAGTGCCTTCGGGAACTGTGAGACAGGTGCTGCATGGCTGTCGTCAGCTCGTGTTGTGAAATGTTGGGTTAAGTCCCGCAACGAGCGCAACCCTTATCCTTTGTTGCCAGCACGTCATGGTGGGAACTCAAAGGAGACTGCCGGTGATAAACCGGAGGAAGGTGGGGATGACGTCAAGTCATCATGGCCCTTACGAGTAGGGCTACACACGTGCTACAATGGCGTATACAAAGAGAAGCGAACTCGCGAGAGCCAGCGGACCTCATAAAGTACGTCGTAGTCCGGATCGGAGTCTGCAACTCGACTCCGTGAAGTCGGAATCGCTAGTAATCGTAGATCAGAATGCTACGGTGAATACGTTCCCGGGCCTTGTACACACCGCCCGTCACACCATGGGAGTGGGTTGCAAAAGAAGTAGGTAGCTTAACCTTCGGGAGGGCGTTTACCACTTTGTGATTCATGACTGGGGTGAAGTCGTAACAAGGTAACCGTAGGGGAACCTGCGGTTGGATCACCTCCTTACCTAATGATATTGATTGCGTGTAGTGCTCACACAGATTGTCTGATGAAATGAAAGAGAGCATAAGGTTTAATCTTCCCGGTTAAGCCTTAAAGCACCTTGTCGGGTCTGTAGCTCAGGTGGTTAGAGCGCACCCCTGATAAGGGTGAGGTCGGTGGTTCAAGTCCACTCAGACCCACCAATTCCCTCCTATCCTGCGTTGTCGCCCTGGTTGTTTACGTGAGTAAACGTCGCAGGACTTCGCTTTGACTAGAAGCGAATTGGCGAAGGTAGTAGACAGGGTGTAGAAAAATGCTTTTCTGATATGGGGCTATAGCTCAGCTGGGAGAGCGCCTGCCTTGCACGCAGGAGGTCAGCGGTTCGATCCCGCTTAGCTCCACCATATCAAAAAAATCTTAAAACTGATTCGCAAGAATCACGTTTAAGATTTTGCTCTTTAACAATCTGGAACAAGCTGAAAATTGAAACATGACAGCTGAAACTTACTCCTCCGTAGATGTATTGGAGTAAGGATTAACCTGTCATAGAGTCTCTCAAATGTAGCAGCACGAAGGTGGAAACACTTTTGGGTTGTGAGGTTAAGTGACTAAGCGTACACGGTGGATGCCTAGGCAGTCAGAGGCGATGAAGGGCGTGTTAATCTGCGATAAGCGTCGGTAAGGTGATATAAACCGTTATAACCGGCGATACCCGAATGGGGAAACCCAGTGCAATTCGTTGCACTATCATACGATGAATACATAGTCGTATGAGGCGAACCGGGGGAACTGAAACATCTAAGTACCCCGAGGAAAAGAAATCAACCGAGATTCCCCCAGTAGCGGCGAGCGAACGGGGAGGAGCCCAGAACCTGAATCAGTTCTTGTGTTAGTGGAAGCGTCTGGAAAGTCGCACAGTAAAGGGTGATAGTCCCGTACACTAAAATGCATTAATTGTGAGTTCGATGAGTAGGGCGGGACACGTGACATCCTGTCTGAATATGGGGGGACCATCCTCCAAGGCTAAATACTCCTGACTGACCGATAGTGAACCAGTACCGTGAGGGAAAGGCGAAAAGAACCCCGGCGAGGGGAGTGAAATAGAACCTGAAACCGTGTACGTACAAGCAGTGGGAGCCTACTTTGTTGGGTGACTGCGTACCTTTTGTATAATGGGTCAGCGACTTATATTTTGTAGCAAGGTTAACCGTATAGGGGAGCCGTAGGGAAACCGAGTCTTAACTGGGCGAATAGTTGCAAGGTATAGACCCGAAACCCGGTGATCTAGCCATGGGCAGGTTGAAGGTTGGGTAACACTAACTGGAGGACCGAACCGACTAATGTTGAAAAATTAGCGGATGACTTGTGGCTGGGGGTGAAAGGCCAATCAAACCGGGAGATAGCTGGTTCTCCCCGAAAGCTATTTAGGTAGCGCCTCGTGAACTCATCTTCGGGGGTAGAGCACTGTTTCGGCTAGGGGGCCATCCCGGCTTACCAAACCGATGCAAACTCCGAATACCGAAGAATGTTATCACGGGAGACACACGGCGGGTGCTAACGTCCGTCGTGAAGAGGGAAACAACCCAGACCGCCAGCTAAGGTCCCAAAGTCATGGTTAAGTGGGAAACGATGTGGGAAGGCATAGACAGCCAGGATGTTGGCTTAGAAGCAGCCATCATTTAAAGAAAGCGTAATAGCTCACTGGTCGAGTCGGCCTGCGCGGAAGATGTAACGGGGCTAAACCATGCACCGAAGCTGCGGCAGCGACGCTTAGGCGTTGTTGGGTAGGGGAGCGTTCTGTAAGCCGTTGAAGGTGGCCTGTGAGGGTTGCTGGAGGTATCAGAAGTGCGAATGCTGACATAAGTAACGATAAAGCGGGTGAAAAACCCGCTCGCCGGAAGACCAAGGGTTCCTGTCCAACGTTAATCGGGGCAGGGTGAGTCGACCCCTAAGGCGAGGCCGAAAGGCGTAGTCGATGGGAAACAGGTTAATATTCCTGTACTCGGTGTTACTGCGAAGGGGGGACGGAGAAGGCTAGGCTAGCCGGGCGACGGTTGTCCCGGTTTAAGCGTGTAGGGGGAGTGACTTGGTAAATCCGGTTACTTATCTAACCCTGAGGCGTGATGACGATGCACTACGGTGCAGAAGTAGTTGATGCCAAGCTTCCAGGAAAAGCCTCTAAGCATCAGGTAACATCAAATCGTACCCCAAACCGACACAGGTGGTCAGGTAGAGAATACCAAGGCGCTTGAGAGAACTCGGGTGAAGGAACTAGGCAAAATGGTGCCGTAACTTCGGGAGAAGGCACGCTGGCGCGTAGGTGAAGAGACTTGCTCTCGGAGCTGAAGCCAGTCGCAGATACCAGCTGGCTGCAACTGTTTAATAAAAACACAGCACTGTGCAAACACGAAAGTGGACGTATACGGTGTGACGCCTGCCCGGTGCTGGAAGGTTAATTGATGGGGTCAGCCGCAAGGCGAAGCTCTTGATCGAAGCCCCAGTAAACGGCGGCCGTAACTATAACGGTCCTAAGGTAGCGAAATTCCTTGTCGGGTAAGTTCCGACCTGCACGAATGGCGTAATGATGGCCAGGCTGTCTCCACCCGAGACTCAGTGAAATTGAACTCGCTGTGAAGATGCAGTGTACCCGCGGCAAGACGGAAAGACCCCGTGAACCTTTACTATAGCTTGACACTGAACATTGAGCCTTGATGTGTAGGATAGGTGGGAGGCTTTGAAGCGTGGACGCCAGTCTGCGTGGAGCCAACCTTGAAATACCACCCTTTAATGTTTGATGTTCTAACTCGGCCCCATAATCTGGGGTGAGGACAGTGTCTGGTGGGTAGTTTGACTGGGGCGGTCTCCTCCCAAAGAGTAACGGAGGAGCACGAAGGTTAGCTAATCACGGTCGGACATCGTGAGGTTAGTGCAAAGGCATAAGCTAGCTTGACTGCGAGAGTGACGGCTCGAGCAGGTACGAAAGTAGGTCTTAGTGATCCGGTGGTTCTGAATGGAAGGGCCATCGCTCAACGGATAAAAGGTACTCCGGGGATAACAGGCTGATACCGCCCAAGAGTTCATATCGACGGCGGTGTTTGGCACCTCGATGTCGGCTCATCACATCCTGGGGCTGAAGTAGGTCCCAAGGGTATGGCTGTTCGCCATTTAAAGTGGTACGCGAGCTGGGTTTAGAACGTCGTGAGACAGTTCGGTCCCTATCTGCCGTGGGCGTTGGAAGATTGAGAGGGGTTGCTCCTAGTACGAGAGGACCGGAGTGAACGCACCACTGGTGTTCGGGTTGTCATGCCAATGGCATTGCCCGGTAGCTAAGTGCGGAAAAGATAAGCGCTGAAAGCATCTAAGCGCGAAACTTGCCTCGAGATGAGTCTTCCCTGGGGACTTGATCCCCCTGAAGGAACGTTTAAGACTAAGACGTTGATAGGCTGGGTGTGTAAGTGCAGCGATGCATTGAGCTAACCAGTACTAATGATCCGTGAGACTTAACCTTACAACACCAAAAGTGTTTTAGAGAGACAGATTTTCAGCGAATGTTCCGAGATTGGTTCTGATGGCTACGTGAGTGGCGGTTGGAATGAAACAGAATTTGCCTGGCGGCAATAGCGCGGTGGTCCCACCTGATCCCATGCCGAACTCAGAAGTGAAACGCCGTAGCGCCGATGGTAGTGTGGGGTCTCCCCATGCGAGAGTAGGACACTGCCAGGCATCAATTAAACGTTATCGGTTTGACACCCGGTAATGAGCAAGATCGCCATGAGCGGTTTTGCCACATCGAAAGATGTAACGTGAAAGAACCGGTGGAGCGGTAGTTCAGTTGGTTAGAATACCTGCCTGTCACGCAGGGGGTCGCGGGTTCGAGCCCCGTCCGTTCCGCCACTTATTTAAATTATGCCTGCTAATTTTAGCAGGCATAATGTTAAGCATGATTTAGGGGCGTAGCTCAGTTGGTAGAGCACCGGTCTCCAAAACCGGGTGTCGCGAGTTCGAGTCTCTCCGCCCCTGCCATATTAGAAACCCTTTGCGAAAGCGAAGGGTTTTTTTTGCTTTCTACTTTTCCTAAATCCTCGCTATTCCCCTGATAAATTGCCTAAAAACCCTACCAAACCTGTTCCCAATTTAGACATTTTTAGCTGGATCCATGTACAAAATGGTTGTTCTCCCGTGATGTGATGCCGCTCATTATTCCTGCCTGATTTTCGACTACACCTAATGGGTGTCCGAGTCTTTGGATACCTAGTTCACCAGAAAAATATGCAGCATACACAACAACAGTTACCGCTGTCTGAGGCCACCAGGAGCCAGGGCAGTGCGGGGAGAACAAACATGGTTAAACGTCTGCTGTTAGCGGCCGCCATCACTGGCGCATTGATAAGTACGGTACAGGCGGCACCGTTGGTCGTCGGTTTTTCTCAGATTGGTTCCGAATCGGGCTGGCGCTCTGCGGAAACCAAGGTATCGAAACAGGAAGCGGAAAAGCGTGGTATTACGTTAAAAATCGCCGATGCGCAGCAAAAACAGGAAAACCAGATCAAAGCGGTCCGATCCTTCATCGCCCAGGGTGTTGATGCCATTTTCATTGCACCGGTAGTCGCCACCGGGTGGACTCCGGTACTGCAAGAGGCCAAAGAGGCCAAGATCCCGGTATTCCTGCTCGACCGGATGATCGAAGTGAACGATCCCTCGCTGTATACCGCAGCGGTGGCGTCCGACAGCGTGCATGAAGGCAAGGTTGCAGGCGAGTGGCTGGTTAAAGAGGTCGCCGGCAAGCCCTGTAACGTGGTGGAACTGCAGGGGACCGTGGGCTCCAGCGTCGCCATCAACCGCAAGAAAGGCTTTGCCGACGGCATAGCCACCGCTGCCAACGTTAAAATCATCCGCTCGCAATCCGGCGACTTTACCCGCAGCAAGGGCAAAGAAGTGATGGAAAGCTTTATCAAGGCTGAGCAAAACGGCAAAAATATTTGTGCGGTGTATGCGCATAACGACGACATGGCGATCGGGGCTATTCAGGCAATCAAAGAGGCGGGCTTAAAACCGGGCTCACAGATCAAAATCGTCTCTATCGACGGTGTCCCTGACATATTCAAAGCGATGGTGAATGGTGAAGCCAACGCCACGGTCGAGCTGACGCCGAATATGGCCGGCCCGGCGTTTGATGCGTTGCTGGCGATGAAAAAAGATGGCACTCAGCCGCCGAAGTTTATCCAGACCGAATCGAAACTGCTGCAGCCGGATACCGCGAAACAGGAATTTGAGCTGAAGAAAAGCATGGGCTATTAATCCACTCACCGGCGGGACAGAAGATGGTCACATCTCAAACCACGTTATTGGCGATTAAGGGATTATCCGTTGAGTTTCCTGGCGTTAAAGCGCTGGAGCAGGTTGATGTCACGTTACAGCGCGGAGAGATTATGGCGCTGCTGGGTGAAAATGGCGCGGGGAAATCTACGCTAATCAAAGCGCTAACCGGGGTTTATCAGCGTTCCGCCGGTGAGATATTGCTGGAGGGTACCGCCATTGCCCCACAGAGTACTGCACAGGCGCAGCTGCTGGGGATTGGTACGGTTTATCAGGAAGTTAACTTGCTGCCGAACATCTCGGTGGCGGCTAATTTGTTCATTGGCCGTGAGCCAACGCGCTTCGGCCTGGTCGATCAAAAAAAGCTGCTGCACCAGGCCCGGCAGCTTTTGCTGGGGTATGGATTACAGTTGGATGTCAGTCAGCCATTGGGCAATTACTCCATTGCGATCCAGCAGATTATCGCTATCGCGCGGGCGGTCGACTTGTCGGCCAAAGTTCTGATCCTGGATGAGCCAACTGCCAGTCTGGATGCCAAAGAAGTCAGCATGTTACTGGGTATTCTCGGCCAGCTCCGCAGCCAGGGCATGGGGATGATCTTTGTCACCCACTTCCTCGATCAGGTTTACCGTATTTGCGATCGCATCACTGTACTGCGCAACGGTAAGTTAGTGGGGACCCGAATTACCGCTGATTTACCGCGTCTGGAATTGGTACAGATGATGCTTGGCCACGCGTTTGACGAGTCGCTGCTTAAACGAGGTGAGCACGCGCCAACGGATGCGCCATCCCTGGTCGAATTCAGGGGTTATGGACGACGCGGCATGGTTGAACCCTTTGATCTGCAAATCCGTCCGGGCGAGATTGTAGGCTTGGCCGGTCTGCTGGGCTCTGGCCGCACGGAAACGGCTCAGCTGATATTCGGCATCAAACCGCGTGATAGCGGCAGTGCGAAAGTTGAGGGTCGTACGGTGAACATCCGCACGCCCCGTAAAGCTGCCAGCCTCGGTTTTGGTTATTGCCCGGAGGACCGAAAAACCGACGGGATTGTCGGTGCTGCGACGGTAAGGGAAAACATCATTCTGGCCCTGCAGGCGCAACGCGGTTGGTTAAAACCGTTATCACTGCGGGAACAAACCCGTATTGCCGAGGATTATATCCAACTGTTGGGCATTCGCACGCCGGGGCCGGAGCAGCAGATCCAATATCTGTCCGGCGGAAATCAGCAGAAGGTGTTGCTGTCTCGCTGGCTGGCAACCAAACCGCGCTTTTTGATCCTGGACGAACCAACGCGCGGCATTGACGTTGGCGCGCATGCTGAAATCATCCGCTTGATCGAAAAACTCTGTGATGAAGGGCTGGCGCTGCTGGTGATTTCTTCCGAACTGGAAGAGCTGGCGGGCTATGCCGATCGTATCCTGGTGCTACGCGACAGAAAACATGTGGCGCAGCTTGAGCATGACGCCATTACGGTACCTGCGATCATGCAGGCGATAGCCGCGCAACAGGGGGCCGAATGAACCTCAGGAGTTTCTCCATGACCGGTGGACCACGTAAAGTCAGATGGGTCTTCCCCGCAGGGGCGACACAACTGGGGGCGCTGGCGGTGATTTTGTTAATCGACAGCCTGGTCGCCCCGAATTTCTTTTCCATCCACATTCAGGATGGTCGACTGTTTGGCAGTGTGATCGACATTGTTAACCGTGGCGCGCCGGTAGCGTTATTGGCATTAGGCATGACGTTAGTGATCGCCACCGGTGGTATCGACCTTTCGGTGGGGGCCGTGATGGCTATTGCCGGTGCCACGGCCGCAACGCTGACCAGCGCCGGTTATCCGCTTGGTTACGTGCTGGCGGCTGCCTTGGCGGCGGGTGCGCTGTGTGGCCTGTGGAACGGCTTTCTGGTGGCAGTACTGCAGATACAACCGATTGTCGCCACGCTGATGCTGATGGTGGCCGGTCGCGGTATTGCGCAACTGATCACCGAAGGACAAATCGTCACCTTTGAACGAGAAGGGTTGGCTCGGCTTGGCAGCGGTGCGCTGATGTATCTACCGATGCCGGCGATCATTGCCGCAGTGATGCTGCTGTTGATCTGGCTGCTGACGCGTAAAACGGCGCTGGGGCTGTTTATCGAAGCCGTGGGCATCAATCTGCGCTCGGCACGCAACGCGGGGGTC
Source organism: Serratia proteamaculans (assembly GCF_949794035.1). Lineage (NCBI taxonomy): Bacteria > Pseudomonadati > Pseudomonadota > Gammaproteobacteria > Enterobacterales > Yersiniaceae > Serratia > Serratia proteamaculans. The sequence goes on along the minus strand of NZ_OX461105.1, from coordinate 5,220,247 downwards.
AGTACGCGCTGGGTGGTGATGGCGGTATATGTCATCTGCGGACTCTGTGCTGCGGTGGCCGGGATTATCGTCACGGCGGACATCCGCGGTGCAGACGCCAACAATGCGGGGCTGTGGCTGGAGCTGGATGCGATCCTGGCGGTGGTGATTGGTGGCGGCTCATTGCTGGGCGGGCGTTTTAACCTGCTGTTGTCGGTGGTGGGGGCGTTAATCATTCAGGGGATGAATACCGGTATTCTGCTGTCCGGCTATCGGCCGGAATTTAATCTGGTGCTGAAGGCGATCGTGGTGCTGGCGGTGCTGATGGTGCAATCACCCAGCGTCTCGTTGCGCCAACTGCTTAGGAGAAGAAAGCCATGATCAAACGTAATCTTCCACTGTTGATTACTGTCCTGGTGTTCCTTTTGGGCTATGGTTTTTGCCTCACTCAGTTCCCCAGTTTTGCTTCAACGCGGGTATGGTGTGACTTGCTGACCGACAACGCCTTTCTTGGCATCGTTGCGGTAGGCATGACGTTTGTGATCCTTTCCGGCGGTATCGATCTGTCGGTCGGCTCGGTGATCGCCTTCACCGGGGTGCTATTGGCCAAATTGATCGGAACCTACGGTATTGCACCGGGCTATGCGTTTGTTATTGCGCTGCTGATGGGCGCTTCGTTCGGCGCATTGATGGGTTGGATTATTGATGTGCTGAAACTTCCGGCGTTTATCATCACTCTGGCTGGAATGTTCTTCGTGCGGGGCATGAGTTTTATCGTCTCGGAAGAGTCGATTCCCATTGATCATCCGCTGTATGCCACGCTGGCGAACTATGCCTGGAAACTGCCGGGCGGTGGCCGCTTTACGTTGTTGGCGTTGGTGATGCTAATGGTGGTGGCGGTCGGCATAGTGTTAGCGCACCGCACCCGCTTTGGCCACAACGTCTATGCCATTGGCGGCAACCGGGTGTCTGCGGCACTGATGGGCGTGCCTGTGCAGCGTACGACGGTGCTGATTTATATGCTCTCAGGCACATTGGCAGCCTTGTCCGGGATTATTTTCTCGTTGTATACCTCGGCAGGCTACGCGCTGGCCGCCAGCGGCGTGGAGCTGGATGCCATTGCCGCGGTAGTGATTGGTGGCACCTTGTTGACCGGCGGGGTCGGTACCGTGCTGGGTACGCTGTTTGGCGTGCTGATCCAGGGGCTGATTCAGAGTTACATCACTTTCGACGGCACGCTCAGCTCCTGGTGGACCAAAATCGTTATCGGCATCCTGCTGTTCTGCTTTATCGGCCTTCAGAAGGCGATGAGCGCGTTTTGGCTTGGCAGACGAACCAAACCCCGCCATCCTCGTCTGAAGCCGTTATAGCGCCTCATGCTGTGGTATTTAAAGGTATTTTCAACAGTTGGCGGATCAACGGCTGTTGGTCGCTATTTTGCAGCCAAACGGCGTACAGCGGGCGGATAATCGGCGGGATATCGGCGGTGGCGGCCAACTGCGGATAGTCCTTCTCCCATTGGCTGGGCAGGAAGGCACAGCCGCCGGTGGTTTCCAGCAGTTGTCGGGTCAGGTGTGCGGAGGTGGTGGTCAGCACCGGCAGGGTATCCCCTTCCAGCATACGGCTTTCCTGTTGGTGGAAATCCGCCCCCCATTCCAGCTTGATATAGGGCATCGGCGCCTGTTTATCACGCAGGGTGGAGGAGAACAGCCGCAGCGAAAAATTGCCCAATAGCTGGCTGGCCAGTTCATCCATCTTGGGTGGCTCGGTGGTAATGAGCAAATCGAGCTGCCTTTCATGCAGCTGTTTTACCAAAGAGTGCCGTAATGCCACCCTGGCTTCCAGTTGTAACGCCTCACGTTGTTGATACAGCGATTGCAGCCACGGGGTCAGATAAGCTTCCCACAGCGACGCGGTGGCGCCGATGGACAATTCGGTATGCTGCAGCGAACGCACCACCTCTTTTTTTGCCAATTGCCAGGTCATCATCAGGCTCTCAGCATAAGGCAGAAGCCGCTCCCCAGCTGGCGTCAGCCGGATATTGTTACGATGACGAGTGAATAAATTCGCGCCCAATTGGGTTTCTAACTGGCGGATACGAAAACTGACGGCAGACTGCGTTAAGTACAAGGATTCTGCAGCTCGGCCAAAGTGACGCGTTCTACTGACCTCCAAAAAGGTTTTCAGTAATTCGGTATCCACACCCATCTCCAGAAATTTTTATCGTTAAGATTTAAATGTTTTGTTTTACACAATGTCAAGCCTATCTAATACTCCGCGCCATAAACAGCACGGCCATGAGAGAATTAGGAGCGTGTCAGATGGCGGATAGCTTCACCACGACCAATCGTTTTTTTGATAATAAACATTATCCTCGCGGGTTCTCCCGTCACGGCGATTTCACCATTAAAGAAGCGCAATTACTAGAGCGTTTCGGGTATGCGTTCAACGAGCTGGACGCAGGCAAACGTCAGCCGGTCACTGAAGAAGAACAGTTGTTCGTCGCAGTGTGCCACGGTGAGCGTGAGCCGGTTACCGAGCAGGAAAAAGTATGGGCTAAATATCTGGTGCGCACACGCCGCCCGAAAAAATTCCATACCCTGTCCGGCGGCAAGCCGCAGGCTGATGCGGTGGAAGATTACACCGACAGCGACGACTGATATCGATGGGGCCTTTGGGCCCCATTTTTATTCCAGGCTGCGGTGCAGCTGCAGCAACAGGCGGTCCATACTGCGGTAGCCAAGCGCTTCGCTCAAATGGCGCTTATCAATCTCCCGATCCCCCGCCAAATCTGCCAGTGTGCGAGCCACTTTTAAAATCCGTTGCCAGGCGCGAACCGATAATCCCAATTTGTTTAACGTCGTCTCAAGAAAGTCCGCATCTGCCTCGCTCAGTGCGCAATCCCGTTCAACCTCGTGATTATTCAGCAGGGCATTGATCTTCCCGGCACGTTCGAGCTGCCTTTCACGTGCCAACAGCACCCGCTCCCGTACCTGTGCGCTACTTTCGCCGGCGATGCGTCGTTTGCTTAGCACGCCCGGTGGCAGCAGCGGCACCTCAATCGATAAATCGAAGCGATCGAGGAACGGCCCTGAAAGCCGTCCGAGATAGCGCAGCACCTGTTGTGGGGACGCGCGGTTGTGCATGCCCTGATAATGCCCGGTTGGGCTGGGGTTCATGGCCGCGATCAACTGTACTCTGGCCGGAAAGCAGACCTTGGCCGTGGCGCGTGAAATGACGATCTCGCCAGACTCCAGCGGTTCACGCAGGGCATCCAGCACCCGTCTTTCGAATTCAGGTAACTCATCAAGAAACAGCACGCCGTTGTGCGCCATGGAAATCTCACCCGGTCGCGGCAGTGAGCCGCCACCAACCAGCGCGGCCATCGAAGCACTGTGATGCGGTGCACGAAACGGCCGCTGTCGCCACGGCAGCGCTTGCGCGGGATGGTGCAGCAGGCTGGCGACGGCGATGCTCTCCAGCGCCTCACGGTCGGTCAGCGGGGGCAGCAGGCCATTCAAACGGCTGGCCAGCATGGTCTTCCCGGTCCCCGGTGGGCCGACCAGCAGCAGGTTGTGGCCCCCGGCGGCGGCGATCTCCAGCGCCCGTTTCGCCTGTTCCTGGCCCAGAATATCTTGCAGATCGGCAGGCTCCTGCGTCGTCTCCGTTGCCGGCGGTGCGCTGGCTGCCGGTAAGTCGCCCTTGCCTAACAGAAAGGCACACACCTCCAGCAGGTGTTCTGCCACAAGGGTTTCGCTCTGGGTAATCAACCCCACCTCCCGGCCATTAGCGGTAGCCAAAATCAACTGCCTGCCCGCATCCAGCGCCGCCAACGCGGCGGGTATCGCGCCACTGACTCCCCGTAGTGCACCGGATAACGCCAACTCTCCCAGGAACTCATAACGCGCCAGCTTATCAGCCGGCAACTGTTCGGAGGCCGCGAGGATCGCCAGAGCAATCGGCAGGTCGTAACGGCCGCCTTCCTTGGGTAAATCGGCGGGCGCCAGATTGACGGTGATGCGCCGGGCGGGAAAGGTGAAGCCGTTATTGATCAAGGCGCTGCGTACCCGATCGCGGGCTTCTTTCACCGTGGTTTCCGGCAGGCCGACCATGGTCAGGCCGGGTAGTCCGTTGCTGATATGCACTTCCACCGTAACCGACGGGGCCTGAACGCCCAGTGTGGCTCGGGTATAAATAACCGCCAGTGCCATGTTGCTCTCCTTGCTGAAGGCAACATGATGCGGGAGATGGGCCAGCGGAGTGCGGCAAGCTTGGGGTATTTGCGTGCTGAGTCGTAATTAAAATTATAAATTTCATAAAGATAACGAATTTTTGTGCAGAGCTGCGCAAAGGGTGGCAATACCCCCTAACAATTGCGTGAATGCTGCAACAAATTAGCAGGCTAACCAAGTTGCGGTGAGAGGGGGAATGGGTGTATTTAACAATTGATTAAAATAAAAATCACTTCGTTAACAAACTCCGACCGCCGTCGCCTTCCGACACGGCAGCCGCTAAACCTCATGACCTCGTATTCCAGAGTAGGGATAACACTATGTTTGGTTGGACCCCGCTGCAACGCAATGCAGCCATCGCCAGCTTTTCAAGCTGGACGCTTGATGCTTTCGATTTTTTCGTGCTGGTCTTTCTGCTCAGCGATATCGCGCAATCTTTCCATGTCGGCATGGAGGAGGTGACGCTGGCGATCCTGCTGACGTTGGCAGTGCGCCCGATTGGCGCACTGATCTTCGGCCGGGCGGCGGAAAAATACGGCCGTAAACCGATTTTGATGCTGAATATTGTCTTCTTCTCGATCTTTGAGCTGTTGTCTGCCACGGCACCGTCGTTGACGGTATTCCTGATACTGCGGGTGTTGTATGGCGTGGCGATGGGGGGGATCTGGGGCGTGGCATCGTCGCTGGCGCTGGAAACCATCCCAGACCGCTCGCGTGGCCTGATGTCGGGGATTTTCCAGGCCGGTTACCCCTTTGGGTATCTGTTGGCGGCGGTGGTATATGGCCTGCTGTTTGAGGTGATTGGCTGGCGTGGGATGTTCGTGATCGGCGCAGCACCGATTTTACTGCTGCCATTTATCTACTACTGTGTGCAGGAGTCGCCGGTGTGGCTGGCGGCGCGTGAACGCAAGGAAAGCAGTGCTCTGCTGCCGGTGCTGAAGAGCCACTGGAAGCTGTGCGGCTATCTGGTGTTGCTGATGGCGGCATTCAATTTCTTCTCGCACGGCACTCAGGATATGTACCCGGTATTTTTGAAAGTTCAGCACGGTTTCGACCCTAAAACCGTCAGTATCATCGCCATTAGCTACAATATCGCGTCAATTATCGGCGGTGTTTTCTTTGGTGCGCTATCGGAAAAAATTGGCCGCCGGAAGGCGATTATCATTGCTGCGCTACTGGCATTGCCGGTGATCCCGCTGTGGGCATTTTCCAGCGGCTCGCTGATGCTGGGGATTGGTGCTTTCCTGATGCAGTTCATGGTGCAGGGTGCCTGGGGCGTGATACCGACTTATCTCACCGAACTGGTGCCGGCCAATACCCGTGCGGTACTGCCGGGGTTTGTTTACCAACTGGGTAATCTGATTGCTTCGGTCAACGCCACGCTGCAGGCGACGATTGCCGAGCATCATGGCCATAATTACGGGCTGGCGATGGCGATTATCGCCGGCACGGTGGCCATCGTCATTGCGCTATTGGTGTTCTTGGGTAAGGACACGGGCAGCAAGGCGATCTCGGGCGAGGCGAAATCTTCGGGTGTGCAGGCTAACGTTTGAAATCCGGGCTTTTTGCACGAGGTATGACCAGATTGCGCCGGATAATAACGCAAAAAAAGTGTTGTCATGCCGCGCGGGACTATGGTACCTCTGTAGGTATTAGTTCGAAACGAGCACAGTGAACAAACTTATTATGAAAGCCTTTGCCCAAGTGATTAGCCTAGTCGTGATTAGCGTGGTGGTGATTATTATCCCACCGTGCGGGGCTGCACTTGGACGAAGAATGGCTTAGAAAACAAGCCGGAATCGCAAGAGAACCCCCGCACCGAAAGGTCCGGGGGTTTTTTATTGGCAAGAGAAAAGTGAAGCGAGGATAAGACAATGAATAACAGAACAAAATCCTGCGGTTGTCGAAGTAAGGCGGGGAAATAACTATGAATGGGGCTCAGTGGGTAGTACAAGCGTTGCGTGCACAGGGGGTTGATACGGTATTCGGCTACCCGGGTGGCGCAATCATGCCGGTCTACGATGCATTGTATGACGGCGGGGTGGAACACCTGCTGTGCCGCCACGAGCAAGGCGCCGCGATGGCCGCCATTGGTTATGCCCGCTCAACCGGCAAGGTCGGCGTTTGTATCGCCACTTCCGGCCCTGGCGCCACCAACCTGATCACCGGCCTGGCCGATGCGCTGCTGGATTCTGTTCCGGTGGTGGCGATTACCGGTCAGGTGGGTTCTGCACTGATTGGTACCGATGCCTTTCAGGAGATCGATGTCCTCGGCCTGTCTCTGGCCTGTACCAAACACAGCTTCCTGGTGGAATCACTGGACGCGCTGCCGGGCATCATGGCGGAAGCCTTTGCCATCGCCAGCAGCGGTCGCCCTGGCCCGGTGCTGATCGACATCCCGAAAGACATTCAACTGGCTCAGGGTGAATTACATCCGCACCTGATGCCGGTAGTGGAAGAACTTCATTACCCGACAGCGGAATTGGCGCAGGCCTTCGAATTGCTGGCGCAGGCACACAAGCCGATGTTGTACGTCGGTGGTGGGGTTGGCATGGCGCAGGCGGTACCGGCGCTGCGTGAGTTTATCGCGGTAACCCAAATGCCCAACGTTGCCACGCTGAAAGGGCTGGGCGCACCGGACGCGGAGCAGCCGTATTATCTTGGTATGTTGGGTATGCACGGCACCAAAGCCGCCAATCTGGCGGTACAGGAATGCGATTTGCTGATTGCCGTTGGCGCGCGTTTTGACGATCGCGTGACCGGCAAACTGAATGCTTTCGCCCCGCACGCCAAGGTGATCCACATGGATATCGACCCGGCGGAAATGAGCAAATTGCGTCAGGCACACGTGGCACTGCAGGGGGATTTGAAAGCCTTGTTGCCAGCGTTGCAGCAGCCGCTGAATATCACCGCCTGGCAGCAGCGAGTGGTTGAACTGAAAGAAACCCATACCTGGCGCTACGATCACCCAGGCCAGCCGATCTACGCGCCGCTGCTGTTGAAGCAACTGTCCGAGCGCAAGCCCGCTAACAGCGTGATCACCACCGACGTCGGCCAGCACCAGATGTGGACTGCACAGCACATGACCTTTGAACGTCCGGAGAATTTCATCACCTCCAGCGGTTTGGGCACCATGGGCTTTGGCGTCCCGGCCGCGGTTGGCGCCCAGATGGCCCGCCCGGAGGATACGGTGATCTGCGTATCGGGCGACGGTTCGTTCATGATGAATGTGCAGGAACTGGGCACCATCAAACGCAAACAGTTACCGCTGAAAATCGTTCTGCTGGATAACCAGCGCTTGGGGATGGTTCGTCAGTGGCAGCAACTGTTTTTTGACGGGCGCTACAGTGAAACCAACCTTTCCGATAACCCCGATTTCCTGATGCTGGCCAATGCCTTCGGTATCCCCGGCCAGCGCATCACCCGTAAAGATCAGGTCGCAGGCGCGCTCGATGCCTTATTCAACAGCGAAGGGCCTTACATGCTGCATGTATCGATCGATGAGCTTGAAAACGTCTGGCCGCTGGTGCCGCCGGGTGCCGGTAACGAAACCATGTTGGAGAAAATATCATGATGCAGCATCAACTCTCGATCCAGGCCCGCTTTCGCCCTGAAATGTTAGAGCGCGTATTGCGCGTCGTGCGTCATCGTGGCTTTCAGGTTTGTGCTATGAATATGGCAACGGCTGCAAACACCGACAAGATTAATATTGAATTGACCGTTGCCAGCCAGCGCCCGGTGGATCTACTGTCATCTCAGTTGAGCAAACTGATGGATGTCTCCTGCGTTGAGATCCAGCAACAAACATCACAACAAATACGCGCCTGATGCGCGAGAAGGATAAGAATAATGACGAAGAAAGCCGATTACATTTGGTTCAATGGTGAGATGGTTCCCTGGGCTGACGCCAAAGTGCACGTGATGTCGCATGCCTTGCACTACGGCACTTCGGTGTTTGAAGGGGTCCGTTGCTACGACTCCCATAAAGGTCCGGTGGTATTCCGTCACCGTGAACATATGCAGCGCCTGCATGACTCGGCAAAAATCTACCGCATGCCGGTATCGCAAAGCGTTGATGAGCTGATGGAAGCCTGTCGCGCCACGCTGCGTAAAAACAATCTGGTCAGCGCTTATATTCGTCCGCTGGTGTTTGTCGGTGACGTCGGCATGGGAGTAAACCCACCGGACGGTTACAAAACCGACGTGATTATCGCGGCGTTTCCTTGGGGCGCGTATCTGGGTGAAGAGGCGCTGGAACAAGGCATCGATGCAATGGTTTCGTCCTGGCACCGTGTGGCACCGAATACCATCCCAACCGCGGCCAAGGCCGGTGGTAACTATCTTTCCTCCCTGCTGGTGGGCAGTGAAGCGCGCCGCCACGGTTATCAGGAAGGGATTGCGCTGGATGTGCACGGCTATATTTCCGAAGGCGCAGGTGAGAATCTGTTTGAAGTGAAAGACGGCGTGTTGTTCACCCCGCCGTTTACTTCTTCCGCGCTGCCGGGCATCACCCGCGACGCCATCATCAAGCTGGCGAAAGACATGGGCTTTGAAGTGCGTGAGCAAGTGTTGTCACGCGAGTCGCTGTACCTGGCCGACGAAGTGTTCATGTCCGGTACCGCCGCAGAAATTACCCCGGTTCGCAGCGTTGACGGCATCCAGGTCGGCATTGGTAAATGCGGCCCGGTGACCAAACAGATCCAACAGGCGTTCTTTGGCCTGTTCACTGGCAAGACCGAAGACAAGTACGGTTGGCTGGATCCGGTAAATCCATAATTTACCCATCGCCTTTTAAGCTGAAGCTTGAAATTCATAGGGTAAATTGACAGACAGATAAGAATATCCAGGCGGTTCGTTCGCCGCCTGTAATAAATACATTTGGAGTGAAGAGCATGCCTAAGTACCGTTCCGCCACCACCACCCACGGCCGCAACATGGCAGGTGCCCGCGCATTATGGCGCGCGACCGGAATGACCGACGACGATTTTGGTAAACCCATTATTGCGGTGGTCAACTCATTTACCCAGTTCGTTCCGGGCCATGTGCATCTGCGTGATTTGGGCAAGCTGGTTGCAGAACAGATCGAAGCCTCAGGCGGCGTCGCCAAAGAGTTCAACACCATTGCGGTGGATGACGGTATCGCCATGGGCCACGGCGGCATGCTCTATTCCCTGCCGTCGCGCGAATTGATCGCCGACTCGGTTGAATACATGGTGAATGCCCACTGCGCGGATGCGATGGTGTGTATCTCCAACTGCGACAAAATCACCCCGGGGATGCTGATGGCGTCACTGCGCCTGAACATTCCGGTGATTTTCGTTTCCGGCGGCCCGATGGAAGCCGGCAAAACCAAGCTGTCCGACAAGATAATCAAGCTGGATTTGATCGACGCCATGATCCAGGGTGCCAACCCGAACGTCAGCGATGCCGACAGTGCGCAGATCGAACGTTCCGCCTGTCCAACCTGCGGCTCCTGTTCCGGTATGTTCACCGCCAACTCGATGAACTGCCTGACCGAAGCGCTGGGCCTGTCTCAGCCGGGTAACGGCTCGCTGCTGGCGACCCACGCTGACCGTAAGGATCTGTTCCTCAACGCCGGTAAACGCATCGTTGCGCTGACCAAGCGTTACTACGAGCAGGACGACGAAAGCGCACTGCCACGCAGCATTGCCAACAAGGCTGCATTTGAAAACGCCATGACGCTGGATATCGCCATGGGCGGCTCGACCAACACCGTATTGCACCTGTTGGCGGCGGCTCAGGAAGGCGAGATCGATTTCACCATGGAAGATATCGATCGTCTGTCACGCAAGGTACCGCACCTGTGCAAAGTGGCGCCAAGCACCCAGAAATACCATATGGAAGACGTACACCGTGCCGGTGGCGTACTGGCCATCCTGGGCGAGTTGGATCGTGCGGGTCTGTTGAACCGCGACGTCGACAACATCCTGGGCCTGAAGCTGACGGAAACGCTGAATCAGTACGACATCATGCTGACTCAGGACGAAGCGGTGAAGAAAATGTTCCGCGCCGGTCCGGCGGGTATCCGTACTACTCAGGCGTTCTCGCAGGATTGTCGTTGGGACACGCTGGACGATGATCGCGCAGAAGGCTGTATCCGCTCGCTGGAAAATGCCTTCAGCCTGGAAGGTGGCCTGGCCGTACTGTACGGCAACATGGCACTGGACGGCAGCATTGTAAAAACCGCCGGTGTCGACAAAGACAACCTGACCTTCCGCGGTCCGGCAAAATTGTACGAAAGCCAGGACACCGCGGTGGAAGCGATCCTCGGCGGCAAAGTGGTTGCCGGCGACGTAGTGGTGATCCGCTACGAAGGGCCAAAGGGCGGGCCGGGCATGCAGGAAATGCTCTATCCGACCACTTACCTGAAATCCATGGGGCTGGGTAAAGCCTGTGCGCTGATCACCGACGGCCGTTTCTCCGGCGGCACCTCCGGCCTGTCTATCGGCCACGTTTCTCCGGAAGCGGGCAGCGGTGGCCTGATTGCGCTGATTGAAGATGGCGACATGATCGACATCGATATTCCAAAACGCAGCATGGTACTGGACGTGACGGACAGCGAACTGGCGGCACGCCGTGAAGTTGAACTGGCGCGTGGCGATCAGGCCTGGACACCGAAAAATCGTGAGCGCCAGGTTTCCTTCGCTCTGCGCGCCTACGCCACACTGGCGACCAGCGCCGACAAAGGTGCCGTGCGCGACAAGAGCAAGCTGGGAGGCTAAGCACCATGGCGGAATCGCAACCCCTACCCGACGCCCCCTGTGGCGCGGAGTATTTGCGAGCGGTGCTCCGCTCGCCGGTTTACGAGGTGGCTCAGGTCACCCCGCTACAGGCCATGAGCAAAATCTCTTCGCGCCTCGGCAATACCATTTTGGTGAAGCGCGAAGATCGTCAGCCGGTGCACAGCTTCAAGCTGCGCGGGGCTTACGCGATGATCGCCAGCCTGAACGAAGAACAAAAGGCGCGTGGCGTGGTGACGGCCTCGGCCGGTAACCATGCGCAGGGCGTGGCCTACTCCGGTAAACGCTTAGGGATCAAAACGCTGATCGTGATGCCGGTAACCACCGCGGACATCAAAGTGGATGCGGTGCGTGGCTTCGGCGGCGAAGTGCTGTTGCACGGTGCCAATTTTGATGAAGCCAAGGCCAGAGCGATTGAGCTTTCGCTCAAGCAGGGCATGACCTTTGTGCCGCCGTTCGACCACCCAACGGTGATCGCCGGGCAGGGCACGCTGGCGATGGAACTGCTGCAGCAAGACGCGCACCTCGACCGGGTATTTGTGCCGGTGGGCGGTGGCGGTCTGGCGGCGGGTGTAGCGGTATTGATCAAGCAACTGATGCCGCAAATCAAAGTGATCGGCGTGGAGGCGGAAGACTCCGCCTGCCTGCGTGCGGCGCTGGATGCCGGGCATCCGGTGGATCTGGCCCGCGTTGGGCTGTTTGCCGAAGGTGTGGCAGTAAAGCGCATCGGTGATGAAACCTTCCGCCTGTGCCGGGAATACCTGGACGACGTGATCACCGTCGACAGCGATGCCATCTGCGCAGCGGTTAAGGATCTGTTTGAAGACGTGCGTGCCATTGCCGAACCCTCCGGTGCGCTGGCACTGGCCGGGCTGAAAAAGTACGTACAGCAGCACAACATCCAGGGTGAGCGTCTGGCGCACGTGTTGTCCGGTGCCAACCTGAACTTCCACGGTTTGCGCTATGTGTCGGAACGCTGCGAGTTGGGCGAACAACGCGAAGCCCTGTTGGCCGTGACCATTCCAGAACAGAAGGGCAGCTTCCTGAAGTTTTGCCAACTGCTGGGCGGGCGCTCGGTCACCGAGTTCAACTACCGCTATGCCGATGCAGATAACGCCTGTATTTTCGTCGGCGTCCGCCTGACGCGCGGCCATGCCGAACGACTGGAAATCATCGAAGAATTGCATGCCGATGGTTATCAGGTGGTGGACTTGTCCGACGATGAAATGGCCAAGTTGCACGTGCGCTACATGGTCGGTGGGCGGCCTTCGAAGCCGTTGCGCGAGCGTCTGTACAGCTTTGAGTTCCCGGAGTCACCGGGCGCGCTGCTGAAGTTTCTGCAGACCTTGGGCACCCACTGGAATATTTCACTGTTCCACTACCGCAGCCACGGCACCGATTTTGGCCGCGTGCTGGCAGGCTTTGAGCTGTCGCAGACCGAACCTGAGTTTGAGCAGCACCTGCAGGCGCTGGGCTACGATTGTCACGATGAAACCGACAACCCGGCGTTCCGTTTCTTTTTGCAGGGATGAGAAAAAATACATAAGTAATCGTGACCTATAAATCAGTTTATGGGTTGCGTAGTTGTGATTTTGTTGTGCATTTTTATACTGCCAAGACTTTTGACGTATAGGGATGCGCGACAATGACAACGGCCTTTTCTTCGCCATTTGGTTCTCCCGAAGATCAATTAACCCGCGCCGAGTTCGCTCGTATGCTCGGTAACAGCAATGTGCAGGAACTGTATCGGGATATTGATTTACAGTCCTTGCAGGACTCCCTGGACTGCAGCATCGCTTTTCATGGGGTGGGAATTATTTTTTCTGACGGCCAAAATTCGTATTTGGTCAGGCCGACCAAACATACCGGTTACTCAACGTCCTCGCAGGTCACTCACGTGGTGATCACCAAAACCGTTGCCCATACTTCGCGTACCGCGGCGACCAATACCCTGTCTGAGGCTTTGACCAAACCGAACGTCGGCAAAGAACTTGCGTCGGCGGCGCTATCTTGCGGCACACTGCTGGTCTCCGTTTTTTTACTGGCGTCGGGGAGCGTCGCGGTGCCCTTTACCGGTGGTACCAGTTCGGCGGTCGCCTATTTAGGCTATGCCGGCATGGCCGCCAGTGCCTTACAGTGTGGCAATGGCCTGTATCGTGTGAATAAGCTTTATGACGGGAAAGGCGATGAGCTTGCGCAGTTGGATTCGGAACAGTGGTATGTTGCTACCAGCACCATTTTGGACGTGATCTCTTTGGCGAGCGCAGGGGCCGCATTGAAAGAAGCGGCGATGACCTATCGCGCAATGCGAAGGGTTTCATCGCGTAAGGCGACGGAGTGGCTAAAAAGCATGCCCCGTAGTGAAAGAAAAAGACTCACTGAGAGCATCATACGGGCGGAGAATCCGGGTATTTCCAATCAAGTATTAAAACAGATGGTTAATGCGGGCTTATACCCGAAACGCTATCCAACGCAAGCCCTCCAGAACGGACTCCGACAGCAATTGCGGTCGGCGCTGAATAACTCTATGGCCTTTGTGGGCAGCGGTATCAGCGGTACTTTGTCCTCGCCGGTTAATGTGAAGGAAACGGGGCAATATTTTGTTGGGATCATGCAAAAATTACCGCAGATGGTGAGGTAATGTCAGACTGGATGATTAACCGCCTGATATCTCAAGGGCGAGAAATGGAACATCAAATCTTGCAGCGGGATCCGGCCGTCTATGCCGGCGTGGATGCGCAGCTAGATCAACATTTTCTGACGCCGGGGCAGCGTTTGTCGCCGCCGGGCGTGGGCAATGTCATATTGCTGCTGATTTGTCTCACACTGGGAATGGCAGGAACCATGGGGCTATTGGCCGATTTGGCCTTTGCCGCAACCGGCCGTGCTTCGGCCGCCACACTGTTGGGTAGTGGTGCCGTCATGGCTGTGTGGATGACGCTGATTTTGTTTCAATTGGTTCAGGGTAAAAATGTCGGAGTGTTATTACTGAAATATTATCTCGGCATGCTGGCCGTGTTTTTGATCGGTGCAGTCGTGGCCTGGATAGCGAACATCACCGGTATAGCCAATGGCCTGATGTTGCTGTGTGCCTGCATTGGCGGGGTTATTTTCAGCAATCGGACGGTGTTTTATCTGTATGTTGCCTATTTCAGGACGCGCCGACGTGTTTTTGTAAAGCGCCGTTGGCAGATGGAAGCCATGCGTAACCCCTGATAGAAACCTCGTTACGGGAAGGAATATGACGCAACAATTTAACGGCTTTAGCCAGCAGGGCCTGAATTTTCTCCAGCAGGTGCGCATCGAGAACGACAAGGAGTGGTTTGAGGCCAACCGCAGTGTTTACGATAGCGAACTGCTGACGCCGTTCCGTTCGCTGGTGGCGGAGTTGAGCCCGGCGATGTTGGCGATCGATCCCCTGTTCGAGACTCGTCCGGCGATCGGCAAAACGCTGTCGCGCATTCACCGTGACACGCGTTTTTCCCACGATAAATCGCGTTACCGCAGCCGCATGTGGCTGACGTTCAAACGGCCAAGCAAAGACTGGAAGGACGCGCCGGTGTACTTCTTCGAACTGGGGCCGGACATGTTGCGCTACGGGCTGGGTTATTACAGCGCCAACAAACCGACCATGGACCTGTTTCGCCATACGCTGCAGCGCCGACCGCAGCCCTTTTTGGAGGTCGCGGCCTGCTGTCAGCCACCGTTCGAGCTGGTGGGCGAAAGTTACAAGCGACCGTTGGTGAAAGAGCCGGCGGCAGAAATTGCTACCTGGTACAACCGTAAATCCTTTGCGGTAATGGCGACCGATGGTCAGGTGGAAAAGCTGTTCAACGCCGGTTTGGTGCAGACTCTGGCGCAGGGGTTCCTGCAACTGGAACCGCTCTACCATTGGCTGATGCAGGTAGAGGCGATGAAACAGGTCGATCCCTCTGACTTATGACAGTAAACGCCAGAAAGCGTCGATCAGCGGATCGCTGAGGCGTTTTTTCTGCACGCAGACCCCCAGTTCGAACGGCTCGACCATGGAAATATTTTCCAGCTGCGAGATGCGGTTACGCACCGGTTCCGGGCTATTTTCCACCACCACGCCGGGGATCAGCGCGATACCGCAGCCCAGCGCCACCATCGAAACGATGGCCTCATGGCCGCCAACGGTGGCGTAAATCAGCGGGTTGGTGATGCGCTGGCGACGGAACCACAGTTCGATGCGTTTTCGCGACGGGCCGTGCTCCGGCAAAATAAACGGAATATTGGCCCAGTCGGGCTGCTCGGCAAACGCCTGACTGCGTACTGCGCAGGGCAACGCCGGAGCAATCAGCACCAGCGGGATCTCGCCGATTTTGGTGAACGCTACGCTGGTGGGCAGGGTTTCGGGCCGGCCGGCAATGCCGAGGTCGGCTTCGTTGGATTGCACCTTGTCGACCGCATCGGCGGCATCACCGGTGGTCAGCTTGATTTCGACCAGTGGATGCTGCGCGCGGAAGCGATCGAGGATCGGCGGCAGGTGGCTGTAGGCGGCGGTGACCGAGCAAAATAGCCGTAACTCACCGCTTAGCGAAGGACCGTGTTGACCCAGCGAATGTTTCAGTTGCTGATATTGCAGCAGCGTCTGCTGGGCAAAATCTTTTAGCTGTTCACCGGCGTCGGTGAGCTGCACGGTGCGGTTATCGCGCAAAAACAGCGGCTGCCCGAGGATCTCTTCCAGCCGTTGGATCTGGCGGGAAAGCGTCGAAGGGCTGACGTGCATCGCCTTGGCGGTGCGGCCAAAGTGATGGCTTTCAGCCAGATGGAGGAACAGCTTTAAATCACGCAAATCCATATCAGTACGCTCGCAGCAAGAGTGTTGCATAAATTGCAATGTCACATTCGTAATATATCAATTTAAGCAACGCGTTTCCTGTTATACATTGAGTTCAACGAATCTCCGCACAGACAAGGCGGGGAATGAAAATAACATGCACCCTATGTATTTCAATTTGCAGCTAGGCGACCAGCTAGCTCATCCCCAGGCGCTTACTTTAGTAAGTAACTGGGGTGAGCTAGTGCAGATAACAACGCTGCAATTTGAAAGACGACGGGTATGCAAGACACAACATCTAACGGAGTACCACCATGGCTAACTATTTCAACACATTGAACCTGCGTCAGCAGTTGGCGCAATTGGGTAAATGCCGCTTTATGGCACGTGACGAATTCGCTGATGAAGCCGGCTACCTGAAAGGCAAAAAAGTGGTGATTGTCGGCTGTGGCGCCCAGGGTCTGAATCAGGGCCTGAACATGCGTGACTCTGGCCTGGATGTGGCTTATGCCCTGCGTAAAGAAGCCATCGATGAAAAACGTCCTTCATGGCGTAAAGCGACCGAAAACGGCTTCAAGGTAGGGACCTACGAAGACTTGATCCCCCAGGCAGACCTGGTGGTTAACCTGACGCCAGACAAGCAGCACACCTCGGTAGTTCGTGCCGTACAGCCGCTGATGAAAGACGGCGCGGCGCTGGGCTACTCCCACGGCTTCAACATCGTTGAAGTGGGCGAGCAGGTGCGTAAAGACATCACCGTAGTGATGGTTGCGCCAAAATGTCCGGGTACCGAAGTCCGTGAAGAATACAAACGTGGTTTCGGCGTGCCGACCCTGATTGCGGTTCACCCGGAAAACGATCCTAAAGGCGAAGGCATGGCGATTGCCAAAGCCTGGGCAGCTGCGACCGGCGGCCACCGTGCGGGCGTACTGGAATCTTCCTTCGTTGCCGAAGTGAAATCTGACCTGATGGGCGAGCAAACCATTCTGTGTGGCATGCTGCAGGCGGGTTCACTGCTGTGCTTCGACAAACTGGTTGCTGAAGGCACCGAGCCGGCTTATGCAGAAAAACTGATTCAGTTCGGTTGGGAAACCATCACCGAAGCGCTGAAGCAGGGCGGCATCACTCTGATGATGGATCGCCTGTCCAACCCGGCCAAACTGCGTGCCTATGCGCTGTCTGAGCAGTTGAAAGAGATCATGGCGCCTCTGTTCCAGAAACACATGGACGACATCATCTCCGGTGCTTTCTCCGGTGGCATGATGGCCGACTGGGCAGAAGACGACGTGAAACTGCTGAACTGGCGTGAAGAGACCGGCAAATCGGCGTTCGAGAATGCGCCACAGTTCGAAGGTAAAATCAGCGAGCAGGAATACTTTGACCATGGCGTACTGATGGTTGCTATGGTGAAAGCCGGTGTTGAGCTGGCGTTTGAAACCATGGTTGACGCGGGCATCATCGAAGAATCTGCTTACTACGAATCACTGCACGAACTGCCGCTGATCGCCAACACCATTGCGCGTAAGCGTCTGTACGAAATGAACGTGGTTATCTCTGATACCGCAGAATACGGTAACTACCTGTTCGCCAACGCGGCAGTGCCGTTGCTGAAAGAGTTTATGACGACGCTGCAGGCGGGCGATTTGGGTAAATCTGTTGCCGGTACTTCAGTAGACAACGCGCAACTGCGTGACGTGAACGAAGCGGTGCGCAATCACCCAATCGAATCCGTTGGCCGCAAACTGCGCGGGTATATGACCGATATGAAACGTATCGCGGTGGCAGGCTAAATACCCGTCGTCTTTCAGGCTGTAGCGTTGTTACCTGCACTATCACACCCCAGTTACTTACTAAAGTAAGCGCCTGGGGATGAGATAGCTTGGCGCCTGGCTACAACCTGAAATCCCTAGGGTATTAAGATGGGTTTTCGAGTCCAATAAAAAGGCCAGCATCATTGCTGGCCTTTCGCATTTCTACGGAGCTGGAATCATTGCGGCATCGCGGCCAGTGGGATAATGGCCCCAGGGTACTGGATCACCGTGCTGGCGGTCAGATGACCGCGCTGCGCCGCCTGCACGGCATCACCGCCGGTTAAGCGTATCGCCAGATAACCGGCACTGAAGGAATCGCCCGCCGCGGTGGTATCCACCACTTTTTCTTTCGGCAAACGCACCGCCGGGATCTCAAATTCGCTGCCTTCGGCGCTAAATACCAGGCAGCTCTCTGCGCCGCGTTTAATCACTATTTCCGTCACGCCCAGCAGTTGGGTGCGCTGTACCACCTGTTCCACCGGGAATTTACCCCACAGCAAATCCTCGTCGTCCAGCGTCAGGAAGGCAATGTCGGTACAGGCCAGCACCTCGCGGTACGCCTGCTGCGTTTCTTCCCGGCTTTGCCACAGGCGGGGCCGATAGTTGTTATCGAAAATCACCTTGCCGCCGTTGGCGCGACACTGTCTTAGCAATGCCAGCAATTTGCTGCGGCTGGCGGCGTCGAGGATCGCCACGCTGATGCCGCTGAGGTACAGATAATCGAATTGGGCCAGTTGCTCGCACAGGCTCTCCGTCTGCGGGCCTGCCAGCCAGTAGCGAGCGGCCGCATCATTACGCCAGTAATAGAAGGTACGTTCGCCGGCGTCATCGGTTTCAATCACGTACAGCCCCGGCAGTTTGTTTTCCAGCCGTTGGATCAGGCGGGTGTGGACCTTTTCCTGCTGCCAGGACTGCAGCATTTCCTGGCTGAAACTGTCGGTGCCGAGTGCGGTCACGTAATGCACCTGCAGCGCGCTTTCTGCCACCTGACGGGCGATATAGACGGCAGTGTTTAAGGTATCACCGCCAAAACCGCGGCTTAGGTCCGCGCCTTTCTGCGACAGTTCAATCATGCATTCGCCGATCACGGCAAGATTCTGGGTGGTCATAGTCAACGAGCCCTGGCTGAAAGAAGAAGGTGGATAGGGACGAAATACAGCCAGTCTCAATGCAAGGGGCGGGGGGAGTCAATGAAAATAAAACAACGTTTTAATTTATTTATGATCGCGATCGGGAAACTAAAAAGTTTCCCGATACGGACCCCATCTCTGCCCGCTATTTTGCCGCGGCGCGCAGGTCGGTGACGCTGTGGCCACCGATGCCCCAGTTGTCGGTTTCTACCTCATCAATCACCACCACGGTGGTGGCCGGGTTTTTCCCCAGCGTATCTACCAGCAGTTGGGTGACACCGGCGATCAGTTGTTTCTTTTGCTCCGGCGTCGCGCCTTCGCGGGTAATTTTGATATTTACGTAGGGCATGTTTTTCTCCTTGGATGTGGATGCGCTATTCAATGTAGAAGGCTTTCGCCGCTGCTTAAAGTTTTATTGCCCGCTGCCGATAGATCAGGGAAGCAATCCTGCAGCCTGAGCATTTTCATTTCCCTTCGATGGCGATAGTACCAATGACAACCAAGATGACTTCGGGTCTGCTGGCGCCACTCCTTGCCGTATGCTCGCATATCAAGGCGCAGCATTATTGGCGGCAATGCCGACGGCAGTACACCTTCCAGCCGATCTACCGCACCTGTGGCGCTTTGCTGGC
Organism: Serratia proteamaculans; assembly: GCF_949794035.1. Taxonomy (NCBI): domain Bacteria; kingdom Pseudomonadati; phylum Pseudomonadota; class Gammaproteobacteria; order Enterobacterales; family Yersiniaceae; genus Serratia; species Serratia proteamaculans. The sequence goes on along the minus strand of NZ_OX461105.1, from coordinate 5,200,901 downwards.
GCTGGAGTTGCTAACCGCGGTCTATCATCCGGCGGCGCCGGATAAGCCACTGTCCCCGGAGCATTATTTTGCCGCCCTCGACGTCCGTAAGCGTCTGCAGATCATTCAGGAACAGCTGGAACTGCTGCAGTATTGGCAGCCGCTGCTGAGTCGCCATGGGCTGATGGTCTCGGTCAATATCGACGGTATTGCACTGCAGGCGTTGCAGCAGCACGGCGCGTTGCAACGGCAGATTGCCAGCATGCCCTATCTGCGCTTTGAGCTGGTGGAGCACGCCGGGATGGCGTTAAACGGCCCGTTGCAGCAGATTGCCGGGGCAGAGCGGCTGTGGCTGGATGATTTCGGCAGTGGCCTGGCGAACTTCTCTGCGGTCAGCACCTGGCGTTATCAATACATTAAGGTGGCGCGTGAGCTTTTCACCTTGCTCAAACAGACAGAGGACGGCGTCCAGTTGCTTTCCACCCTGGTCAAAATGATGAATCAACACAGCGAAGGGGTGATCGTCGAAGGGGTGGAGACCGAGCAGGAATGGTTGCTGGTGCAGCGCTCTGGCGCACTGGCTGCCCAGGGTTACTATCTGTCTCGCCCGGCCCATTTCGATACTCTGCAAACCTTGCCTACGCAATTTTCCATGCCTGCCGCCTGATACCTGTCTCCCGCTAAAGCGTGAACTCTTGCCTATCCTCGGCTAGGCTTGGTAAAGCCACTTATCAATTTATGGGTAAGTTATCGCGTTCAGGGAGCCGTTATGACAAAAACAGGAAAAGCATTCACTTGGGTTGGCGGCATTGTGCTGCTAATCATCGCCGCGTTGGTGGTCTTGGTGCTGACCTTCGACTGGAACCGTCTCAAACCAACCATCAATGACAAGGTGTCGGCCGAGTTACACCGTCCGTTCGCCATTCGTGGTGATTTGGGCGTGGACTGGTCGCGCGATAAAGAGGAAGGTAGCTGGCGCGCCTGGGTGCCGTGGCCGCGCATTCATGCTGAAGATGTCGTACTGGGCAACCCGAAAAATATTCCTGGCGACAGCATGGTGCAGTTGCAACGCGTCGAGGCCAGTATCTCGCCGCTGGCGCTGTTGGGTAAAGAGTTGCTGATCCCGCGTATCTGGCTCAAGCAGCCGAACGCCAGCTTGCAGCGGCTGGCTAACGGTGAGAATAACTGGACCTTTAACCTGGCCGGCGATCCTGACCAACCCCCGTCCGCCTGGTCGGTGAACATTCATGACATCGTTTTCGACCGTGGTCACATTGCTTTCAAAGACGCCACGCTGAAGGCTGATTTTCGCGCGGAGATTGATCCGCTCGGCAAACCTTTGCCGTTTAGTGAGGTAACCGGTAAAAAGAGTGCCGGTACTCAGATCCCTGCCGACTATATCTTTGGCTGGAAGGTGAAGGGCAAATACAACGGCGAGCCGTTGTCGGGCAGCGGCAAGATGGGCGGCATGCTGTCATTGCAAAATGCCGAGGTGCCGTTCCCGCTGCAGGCCGATGTGCGCTCCGGTTCCACCCGGGTGGTAGTGGCGGGTACGCTGTCCGATCCGATGAACCTCGGTGGGTTGGATCTGCAGCTTAAATTCTCCGGCGACAGCCTGGGCAATCTGTATGCCCTCACCGGGGTGCTGCTGCCCAATACCCCGCCATACTCCACGGATGGCCACCTGATCGCCCGGCTGCACGAAAAAGGCGGTGCGGTGTTCCAGTACCAGAAGTTCGACGGCAAAATTGGCGACAGCGATATCCACGGTGATTTGAAATATGTCGCCAGTAAACCACGCCCCAAATTGAGTGGCGAAGTGCTGTCAAAACAGCTGCGTTTTGCCGATCTGGCCCCGCTGATTGGCGCCGACTCCAATACGGAAAAAGCCGGTCGTGGCGAGAAGAGCCGCCAGCCGGCCGGAAAAGTACTGCCGGTAGAGAAATTTGATACCCAAAGCTGGCAGGTGATGGATGCCGACGTCAAATTCACCGCCAAACGCATTGAACACGGTAGTTCACTGCCGCTGAGCGATCTCTATACCCATCTGCAACTGGATAATGGCGTTATCCTGATGGATCCGCTGCGGTTCGGCGTGGCGGGCGGTAACCTCAATTCTACCGTCCGTCTCGACGGCAGTAAAAACCCGATGCAGGGGCGGGCAGATATGCATGCGCGTAAATTCCAGCTCAAGCAGTTGCTGCCGGATGTGGGATCGATGAAACGCAGCCTGGGACAACTGAACGGCGATGCCAAACTGACCGGCAGCGGTAATTCGGTGGCCGATCTGCTGGCAACCAGCAGCGGCGATCTGCGCATGGTGATTAATAACGGGGTGATCAGCCGCAGCCTGATGGAAATCCTCGGGTTGAACGTCGGCAACTATCTGGTGGCGCAGCTATTTGGTGATGACGTCGTGGGGATAAACTGCGCGGCGGCGGATGTCGGTATCCGTGACGGTGTGGCGGCACCGCGGCTGTTTGTGTTCGACACCGAGAACGCGATTATCAATATCAGCGGCAATACCAACTTCGCCACGGAACGGCTGGACCTGTCCATCGATCCGGAAAGCAAGGGCATGCGGGTGCTGACGCTGCGTTCGCCGCTGTATGTGAAAGGCACCTTCGCGCACCCGGATGCCGGTGTGAAGGCCGGCCCGCTGATTGCACGTGGTGCGGCGGCGGTGGCACTGGGCGTGGTGCTGACGCCGGCAGCGGCCCTGCTGGCACTGGTTTCCCCCAGTGAAGGTGGTGAGGAAAACCAGTGCGGGAAAATTCTGCAGCAGATGAAACAGAAGAAATGATCACGAAAGCCCGCTGATAACCCGCGGGCTTTTTACTTCAGTACCTGGCAATCATGATCCTGGATCTCTTCCGCCGAGGCCAGGGTAAATGGTAGCAGGCTACGCTCGGTGGCCAGCAACAGAAAATCGCCGCCCGGCAGCGTCGTCATCGCCAACCCAAAGCTCCCCATGCGACCGTCTGCGCGTGCCACGCCCGCCGCCAGCAGGCGGAAAGCCCCCTGTTTTTGTAACTCTTCGGGCGTTACCCGACGCACCAGATAATCATGGCCCAGCAGGCCGCCAGGCATCGGCTCCCACTGTTCGCTGTAATCCGCCGCGTACTGCGCCAACTGCGTTTTTACCGACGGCAGCAGGCAAGAGATATGAATGTGCAACTGATTCTGGGTCCGGCCATAGGCTGAATTAATCGCCAGCGAAATATTGGCGTCGTCGATCGCCTTACCGTACTTATCGGCCATAAAGTGCCGTGCCTGCCAGGCTTGCTCAAAGAAGTTTGGGGTCGTGGCAGCCAGCACCTCGGGGCTTTCAATACCGGTGATTCTGGCGCTCGGCATCAGCAGATACTGCAGCGGCCCATTGCGGTCTTTGAACACCACAAAGCCGGCCTGTGGGTCAACCTGCGCACAGGGTGCCGGATTATTATGCGCCTGCTGATTGGGCAGACACTGTTGGCTGACGATGCGCCACAGCGCGCTCGATTGGGGTGGTTTCACCCATATCCAGAGCGCCCCAGCTATCGCGATGGCGATCATCACCAATGGCGCAACGTACAAAAACAGTCTGCGGCGCAGAGACATTATTGATTTCCGTTTCCATGAAAGGAGAAGCGTTCAGCATAGTCTGATTTTATGACAGGAGACAACGCGGGAAGTGCGGCCCCACAGGAGGGGCCGCCTAAGAAGGGTTACAGTGACTGGTCTCGGGTTTCTTTCATCAGCAACAGGGCGATCAGCGTGAGGCAGGCCATGGAGGCCAGATACAGCCCGACATAGAACAGACCATAGTGCGTAGCTAACCAGGTGGCGATATAAGGCGCGACTGCCGCCCCGAGGATCGACGCCACGTTGTACGAGAACGACGCCCCGGTATAACGGACTTCGGTCGGGAACAACTCCGGCAGCAGTGCGCCCATCGGGCCAAAGGTCAGGCCCATGATGCTCAGGCCGCACAGCAGGAAGCCCATCACCAGCGCCTGGTTACCGGAGCCCAGCATGCTTGGGAACAGGAAGGCGAAGGCGATCATCAGCAGGGTGATGACGATCATGGTCTTGCGGCGACCAAAGGCATCTGCCAGCAGGCCGGCAATCGGCACCATTACGCCAAAGCCAATCACCGCCACCATCAGCATCCACAGGAAGCTGTTGCGTGAGTACCCCAGCCCCAGCGGGGCCGCCGTGGTGCCGTAGGTCATCGAGTAAACCGTCATCAGATAGAACAGGGTATAGGTCGCCAGCATGATAAAGGTACCGAGGATCGTTGCCTTCAGGTGTTTGCTCAGCAGAGTGCCGAGCGGGATTTTCACCTGCTTGCCGGCTTTGGCCACCTTGGCGAACACCGGCGTTTCATGCAGCGATACCCGCACATACAGGCCGATCAGCACCAGCGCGGCGGACAGGATAAACGGCACGCGCCAGCCCCATTCCATAAACTGTTGGTCCGTCAGCAGCCAGGAGAGCAGCAGGAAGGTGCCGTTAGCGAAGAAGAAGCCGATAGGTGCGCCCAACTGCGGGAACGAGCCGTACAGCGCACGCTTCTTGGGTGGGGCGTTCTCGGTGGCCAGCAAGGCGGCGCCGCCCCATTCCCCTCCCAGACCCAGGCCCTGACCGAAACGCGCCAGCGCCAACAGGATAGGGGCGAAGATGCCAATGGTTTCATAGCTTGGCAGCAGGCCGATCAGCACGGTGGAAATCCCCATGGTGAGCAGCGAGGCGACCAGCGTCACCTTGCGACCGACGCGATCGCCAAAGTGGCCGAACAGCGCCGAGCCAATTGGACGTGCAATAAAGGCGACGGCAAAGGTGGCCAGCGATTGTAGCGTTGCGGTGGTGGGATCGCCCTGCGGGAAGAAGATATGCGGGAATACGATCACCGCCGCGGTGGCGTAAATATAGAAATCGAAAAATTCGATGGCGGTCCCGACCAGCGAGGCGACAATCACTTTTCCGCGTGAGTTAACCGGTGTTGACGCGTCGTCGGCGTCCAGAGTTGGTGCGATGGAGGCTTGCATAATTTTTCTTATATTTTGAATTTGTAAAAATCCATCTTAGTCATAGCAAAATGCCTTTTCAATGATGAAACTTTGTACAATGCCGTAATTAACCGGTTAAAAAGCTTAATGTTTCATTGGTGTGTTTATGCGTGGTTTTTAACGTTGCCAAATGAATGATTCGTAGACTGAACATCTGTAAAAGCCGGAAAGAAAAGTTAGCCTGTAGTTTGTTATGCTGGGTTTGGCAGGTGTGATGGTGGTTTTTTGGTTTTATATGCTGGTTTATTGGCTTAAGGTTGGAATAAAAAACCAGCCACCCGAGGGTGGCCGGTATGATTGCATTGCTTCAGGGTGCGGATTGTTCGGACGTTGGCAGGGTTTTATCTTCTTTATACTGCGCAGTGGCGATCCAGGCGGCGCAGAATAGCGTCAGGCGGGCAAAGAAATAGAAAAACGCCATCAGCCCAATTACCGAACCAAAGGCGGCGCCGGAGGGGGACTTTGCCACCTGTGGCAGCGTCATGGTCATCACAAACTTAATCACTTCGAAACCAATGGCGGCAAGTAACGTGCCGCGCAACAGCGCCTTTTTCTTCGGCTTATGCCGCGGCAGCATCCAGAAGATCCACAGGAACAGCAGGTAGTTGGCGAAGATGGAGATCGACAGCGCAATCAGCGTCATCGCCGGCCGCAGCCACTCGATGCCTTCCAGACCCAGCGCCCGGACAATCGCCGACTGTGCCGAACCGGCGATGGAGGTCAGCGTCAGGGTGATAATCAGCGCTACTACCAGACCACTTAGCGAGACAAAGTCGCGGGTGTATTTGAAATAGATTTTTTCCTGATCCTGCGGATTACGTTCCCAGACATCCCGCGATTGCGCGCGGATCGCCTCACGCAGGTTACCCATCCAACTGATCCCCGAATACAGCGCCAGTGCCAGACCGGTCAGCCCGACGGTGGTGCGTTGCTGAATGGCGGTATTGACGGTGTTTTTCAGCGTGCTGGCCAGCGTAGGGTCACTGATGCTACCGACAATTTTATTAATTATCCCGGTCAGCAGGTCAGGATTGGATGCCAGTACAAAGCCGACGGCGGCAAACGACACCATCAGGATCGGGATCAACGAAAGAAACGAGAAATAGGTGATGGCGGCGCCGAACTGGCTACCCAGACGATCGTTAAAGCGTTCGGTGGCGCGCAGCAGGTGAGCGATGCTTGGCCAGGCCTTGATACGTTCAACCAGGCGTGAAAAACCGGAGATGCGCCGATCAATATTCTGGTGGCCGGTTTTGATGGCGATCAGCGGCTTTTGCGGCGCTTCACTGTTGGGCTGGTGGGGGTCTTTATCTGATCCTGTAGGCATTACGTCACGATTTCCTTAACGATAAATAGGCTCTCTCAGCCTTGATTATAGCCAAAAGGCGCGCTGATTTGGCCGCCGGGTTGGGCAACAGGCTAATTTGTGAGCTTAGCGCGTTCGTTCCCCGGGTGAAATGTTACTCCCCACCGATAGGTAAAATTCTTATATCAGTCGCGTGCCAGCACGCTTTTTTTCGTTCATCGGCCTCCAATTTTTATCTGTTTCATCACTAAGAAAGCGTTTACTCATGATGTGGCGCTGCGGTTTACCTGCCGCAGCATCACTGCAGCCGTAGGGGCTGGAACGGTTTCACCTGTTATCACTGGATAAAATGGAAGGTCATATGAAATTACTTAATCACCCCACCTGTCGTCCGTTTACCGAAGCGGGCAATTTGACACAAATCTCCGCCTACTATGAGGAAGAGCGGCACATCATGTGGATGCTGCTGCGCGCCGAACCGCGTCCTTGCTTCAATCAGGCGTTAATTGAAGACATCATGACGCTGGCGCAGGCGGCCAAAGAGTCATCATTGCAGTTTGATTTTTGGGTTACTGGCTCGCTGGTGCCAAATATGTTCAACGTGGGTGGCGATCTGCAGTTCTTCGCCGAGGCGATTAAAAACCGCAAGCGTGAGGCGATGATGGCTTACGCACGCGCCTGCATTGATTGTGTGCATGCGGCGGCACGCGGGTTTGATACCGGCGCGGTCAGCATCGCGATGGTGGAGGGCAGCGCGCTGGGCGGTGGCTTTGAGGCGGCGCTGGCGCACCATTTCGTTCTGGCGCAGAACAATGCGCGTATGGGGTTCCCGGAAATTGCCTTCAATCTGTTCCCCGGTATGGGCGGCTATTCGCTGGTGGCGCGTAAGGGAAACATGCGTCTGGCGGAAGAGTTGATTTGGGGCGGTGAGTCGCACACGGCGGAATGGTTTGAAAGCCGTGGCCTGGTCGATCAGTTATTCCAGCCCGGCGATGCCTATGTGGCTACCCGTACCTTCATTGATACCATCCGGCCCAAACTGAACGGTATGCGTGCCATGCTGCGTGCCCGTCAGCGGGTGTTGCAGTTAACGCGTTCTGAACTGATGGACATTACCGAAGACTGGGTGCATTCGGCCTTCACCATCGAGGAGAAGGATCGCGCCTATATTGAACGCCTGGTGATGCTGCAGGATCGCCACACGCTGAACCTGCGTCGTGCCGGCTAATGTTACCCTGCCCGCCTCACGCTGAGGAAGATGGCGGGCGATAAGACTGCAGCCAATGTTCCAGCTGTTCCGGGAGCATTGGCCGCGCAAACAGGAACCCCTGTTTTTCATCCACGCCGATTTCATCCAGGAATCGGTTCTCGCTTTCGGTCTCCACACCTTCGGCGATCACCCGGAATTTGAGCGCTTCGGCCGCCGCCACGATGGCGCGCACCAGCGACTGTGAAACCGGATTATCATTCACGCCCCGCACAAAGCTTTTATCCAGCTTAATGGCATCCAGCGGAATACGCGCCAGCTGCGCCAGCGAAGAGTAGCCGGTGCCAAAATCATCAAGATGAACCTGTGCACCCAGCTCACGTAGCCGGGTAATCACTTCGCGTGCGCGTTTCTCATCTTCAATCAGGCTGCTTTCCGTGAGTTCGAAGTCCAGCAGGCAGGGGGCCAGTTGATTTTGCAGCAACACCTGCGCCAAATCCTCAACGATAGAGTCATCAACCAATTGCCGGGCGGAAAGATTGACCGCGACCCGCAGTTGCAGCCCTTGTCGTTGCCAGTGAGCGGCCTGTTTGGCGGCGGTTTGCAGCACCCAGCGGCCGAGCGGGCCGATCAGGCCGGACTCTTCGGCGTAAGAGATAAACTGCAGCGGTGGGATCAGACCGCGTTCGGGTGAATCCCAGCGTACCAGCGCTTCCACACTGCAGACTTTGCCGCTGATCGCCTCGATTTTTGGCTGGTAATACACCACCAGCTGGTTTTGCTCCAATCCCTTACGCAGGTTGGTATCCAGCCACATGTATTCCGCGACGCGTTTGTTCATTTCCGGCGAGAACACGGTATAGGTCCGTTTGCCGTGCTCTTTGGCGACGTACATGGCGGTATCGGCGCTGCGGATCAGGCTGTCGAGATCGTTGCCATGTTCTGGACACAGCGCAATACCAATAGAGCAGCCGGTATAAACCTCGATTAGCCCTATACGGAACGGCGTTTTCAGCCGGTCGATAATACGTTGAGCCAGGCGTTGCAGCATTTCGCGGTCGGCCTGCTGGGCCAGTACCAGAAATTCATCGCCCCCCAGTCGGGCCAGGGTTTGGTCCTCAGCCAGACAGCCGAGCACTGCCAGCGACACCTCTACCAGTAAACGATCGCCGAACATATGGCCGTAGGCGTCATTAACCTTTTTAAAGTTGTCGAGATCGAGATACACCAGCCCAACGTTGCTGCCATCGCGTGCGGCGATCGACTGGGTGATTTTGTCCTGAATGGCATTGCGGTTAGGCAGGCCGGTGATGATGTCGGTATTGGCCAGCACCCGCAGACGTTCCTGGGCGCGACGCTCTTCGGTGATATCGGTGCCGGAGCAGATCAGAAAGACTTCATTTTTACCGCTGCCGCTGTGAACGAACTTGTTGCGGAACAAAAACAGCCGCTCGCCCTTTACCGTTTTGATCCAACGTTCCACCTCATAGGACGACCCATTACGGAAAAAGCCGGCGATGTTGCGCCGCGATGCCGAAGCTTCTTCCGGGCTCATAAACAGCTGAAAGACGTTTTTACCAATAACATCATGTTCGTGCAGGCCGGTGTACTCTTCACTCAGACGGTTGAAGCGCTGAATACGGCCATGCTGATCGACAATCACAATCACAGAGTTGGCTTCAGATACCACCTGTTCGGCGAAAGAAAGGCCGTGCACCAAATCACGGGCGACCGATTGGGTATCGCTGAAGGCGGAAGCGGTGCCCGCCCACTCCAGATTGTTGATTCTGCGCCCGACCAGATGCAGGTGTATTGGCTCACCGCTGATCGTGATGGTGATATCAAGGCTGGCGGTAATGCCACTCAGGCGACGGATTTTTGCTGCCTGCATGGCGCTGAGCGCCACGGCCATATGGGTTTTGCCTTTAACTGCCGACAACGCCAGGGCGTTGCTGTCAAACGTCAACCGCCAATAAGGGCTGTTGGTGCCGAAGTGGGCGTTAAGAAGCATAGGGCCTTGGTCTGCGAACATGATGATTCCTCAAAAGGGCACGACAGCCAGGTCTGTGCAAGGAGCGCAGCCGCAGGTTATTGGCCCGGGAGTGGCCGTAGTGCACGTATCTCCATCATATAACACGTTTTTCACCGGTGGGGGATGAAACTATTATATAAGCAATAATTAGTTTTGCTCTGTAATCGTTCGATTATCCCCTTGCCTTAGAGTGTATGTGAGAACCTGAGGTTTCGAGAGATCCATGCGATCTCAGCGCATTGGCACGGCTATCAGCTTGTTGCAGGGCGGTTGTAGCACAGAGCTCTACATTATAATAAAGTGGGCCGTTGGCAGGAGTAATCCTATAGAATTAAACTCCATGTTGTGGTGAGTTTTATGTGATGGGAAACCAAAATTTCCAGTTAATACACATTATCTTCATAATTCATTCATTATTGATGAATAAAAGTGTTTCGGGCTTTAATAAATTTACACAGCATCGCATTACTATATATTTATCGGCCTATTATTATCTCCGACGAAAGATGAGCCTGTTCACGTACAGCGCTCCTGATGAAGAATAATTTTAAGGAAATGATTATGCGTAAACTGACCGCTTTATTTGTCGCTTCTACTCTGGCTCTGGGTTCTGCTTCTATGGCTTTCGCAGCCGATACTACGGCGGCGCCGGTCACTACAGATGCCACACCGATGAACATGAAAATGATGCACCACAAAGGCGAAGGTAAAGGTGGCCCGTTTGCCGGCCTGAACCTGACCGAGCAGCAGCGCCAGCAAATGCGCGATATCATGAAAGAAACACACCAGAAGCGCGGCGAAGGGACCAAAGATGAGCGCCAGGCGCTGCATAGCATGGTGGCTTCCGACAGCTTCGATGAAGCCAAAGCGAAAACCCAAATTGACGCCATCAGCAAAGCGCAGTCCGAACATATGCTGGAGCGCGCCAAAGCTGAAAATAAAATGTATAACCTGCTGACCCCTGAGCAGAAAAAACAATACAATGAGAATTATCAGAAACGCGAACAGAAAATGATGGAACACATGAAAAACATGAAGTCGAAAATGACGACTGCACAGTAATAATTTCATGTGGTAAATAAAAAGGGCCAGATTAATCTCTGGCCCTTTTGCTTATCTCACTGCTACTTCACTTCCCGTTAAAAACGGGTTTCCCTGGTGTTGCGCGCGAGTAAGCTATTTTCCCATCAATCTCTGTTAATTTTTTTAAATTGACGAGTAGTCTCGGTTAAAGCGAGCTCCGTAGGTAGGCGTTCCATCGAACTGGCACCATAGAAACCATCAACTAACGGGCAGTGCTGCATGATATAGGAAGCGTCTTCAGGCGTGGCTATTGGGCCCCCGTGACACAGGACGATGACGTCTTCGCGAACCTGCTTGGCGGCCTGGGCCCATTCGTTAATCAGAGATACGCAATCAGCCAGTGTCAGCGCCGTTTCTGCGCCAATGCTCCCACCGGTTGTCAGCCCCATGTGCGGGACGATGATATCTGCACCTGCTTCGGTCATTGCGATCGCGTCTTGCGCATTAAAAACGTAGGGGGTGGTCAGCAGGTCTTTTTCATGCGCTAGCCGAATCATATCCACTTCCAGCGCATAGCCCATTCCGGTTTCTTCCAGATTGGCGCGGAAGTTGCCGTCAATCAGGCCCACCGTCGGGAAGTTTTGTACACCAGCGAAGCCCGTGCTTTTAATTTCATCAAGAAACTTATCAAAGTGGCAAAAAGGATCGGTGCCGTTTACCCCAGCTAAAACCGGGGTGTGCTTAACTACCGGCAAGACTTCTTTGGCCATGTCCATCACGATTTCGTTGGCATTACCGTAAGCCAATAGGCCAGCCAGGGAACCGCGGCCAGCCATACGGTAGCGGCCCGAGTTGTAAATGACGATCAGATCAATACCACCAGCCTCTTCACACTTGGCCGATAGGCCGGTGCCGGCACCGCCACCGATGATCGGTTCGCGGCGGGCAATCATTCCCCTGAATTTGGTCAGTAATGCCTGTCGAGTGTGTTTGGCCATGTGTAACTCCAATCAAAAAGAATGAGAGATCTCCCGGAAATGCAGCACGGCGGTGTCGGCAAAGCGGGGATCGTTGATGTTGTAAGGGGTCTTGATCAGACTCTGTTTCTCTGTGGGCTGCCAGGTTGCTTCCAGTGCGCTGACGAAGGCGGCCAGCGCCTCAGGATCCCAAAAGGCTTGCCCTGGGGCATCAAGTGCTGAAACACCTCCTTCAGGGATCAGGAAGCGAATCTCCCCTGCGCATGCGTTCAACTTTTCACCGATCCAGCGGCCCATTTGGGCATTTTCTTCTGGCGTAGTGCGCATTAGCGTCACCTGGGCATTATGGTTGTAGAACTGGCGTTCAGCGTAGTGATCAGGAATGGTACCGGGATGACCAAAGTTGATCATATCCAGAGCACCGCAGGACATGACACAGGGAATGCCGGTACGGGCTATCGCGTCGAAGCGATCTTCTGTGCAGGCCAGCACGCCGCCAAACAGATGGTCACAGACCTCGGTGGTGGTTAAATCGAACACCCCGTTCAGCAGATGGCTGTCGACCAGTTTTTCCATCGCCTGGCCACCGCTGCCTGTCGCATGAAATACCAGGCAATCCCACTCATTTTCAATTGCCGCAGTCACCGCCTGAATACAGGGAGTCGTGACGCCGAACATGGTAAGTCCAACGGCGGGTTTACTGTCGGTATCAACCGGCGTAGCAAATCGAACGGCACCGGCAATTTGATGTGCGGCGTTACCTAAAACGAGGCGGGAAATACGGTTGAGCCCGGCGACGTCGGTAACCGAATACAACATGCCTATATCACTGGCGCCGACATAGCCGGAGGTGTCACCGGAAGCCATGGTCGACACCATCAACTTTGGCAGGCCAATGGGTAATTGCTGCATGGCGGGCGTAATCAATGCGGTGCCGCCGGAGCCCCCGAGGCCAAGCAAGGCTGCAACGTCCTGCCGTGAGAGCATAAATCGCTCGAAAGCAATGGCCATGGCGGCAATGGCTCTCCCGCGATCGCCACAAAATACGGCGCTCTCGCCTTCAGGATGATAGCTTGCAACCGTGGCTGCGGAAATATCGGCAGGGTGGCAGGCCGGGACATGATGAGTCGATAAGTCGACGGTTAGCGTGGGTAGTCCAGTATCAGCGATCAGGCTGCGAACATAAGCTAGTTCTCGTCCTTTAGTGTCCGCTGTCGTCGCAATATAGATGATTGCCTGATTATTGTTCATTAGCCTGTTCCTGAATTATAGGTCCGGATGGCCGCCACGCTTTTTACTAATTTTATTATAATTTAATTAGTTATATAAATTGAATCCCTGGTGCTGACTAAGGTTGCTGAGCGTAGTCGGTGAATTCAACATCATAATGAGACTGTCGTATCATTTATGCAAGTGGGTTTGGTATGAAAATGAGATTGATGTCTCATTCAATAAGTGAAAGGACAGATTTGCGTCTTCTCCTGGATAGCGCAGAGTCCGGCAAGTTTGTTACAGTGGGTATATTCGCCTGAGCTCTTGTTCTGGCCTGCGTTATATTGGTGAGAAAGAGGTCCGCTGTGCCATTAACCCTACCCCAAGATTTGACCCATACCCGAGCCAGAACTCGCAAGCTGTTGCTCGCTAGCGCGATGGTATTGTTTGATGCTGGGGCCTTTCCTTCCATTACTGAATTGGCTCAGCATGCGCAAGTTTCCCGTGCGACGGCTTATCGCTACTTTCCCACCCAGAGTGCATTGATCACTGCGGTGGTTGCCGAGAGTTTGGGGCCCATTCTTGAATGGCAACCGACAGACCATGACGCTGGGACACGCATCCAACAATTATTGAGCTTTGCTTATCCGCAAATGGAACAACATGAGGGGGCTTTGCGCGCTGCATTGCTGTTGTCTCTTCAGCAATGGGCCGAGGCACAATCCAGCACCATTAAACCGATTGAAAAGTTCGTCCGCGGCAACCGCAAACGCCTGCTGAACCTGGCAGTAGAACCGTTGCAGGATAAACTGCCGCCCGAGGCGTTACAGCGGGTGATTCATTCTTTTTCGCTGATCTATGGTTCGGAAGTTTTCCTGGTCCTGAAAGATATTTGGGGTCTGGATCTCGGTGGTATTCAGGATGTGACGCAGTGGATGGCGAAAGCCATAATTCGTCAGGCCGAGGAAGATGCGATGAACAGCAGAAAACCGCTAGCATGATAGTCCAATTTTTACTGCCATTCTCGGCGAAAACCAGCACATTTCACTGAGTGAGTATTGGCAATAGTTATAATTAAAATTGATAAAAAGAGCATCTTAAGCATTGTTGAACAGGCCGCAGGGGAGATACCCATGCGGCCTTTTTTGTTTCTATTATCCTTATTTATCATTTGATTATATTTCATCCTCAGCACGATAAATTCACGCTTCTCGCTGGCTTAAAGCCATCGAAGATCCTTATGTCTTTCCCCCTTTTTACTCGATCCTCAGGCTCCCGTTTAGATCATCCAGCGCCTTGACCCATTAGGCGCGCTTGAGATTGTTGTGCTTTATTTATTTGGTGTTACGAAACTGTTACACAAAAAAATCAATAAGACATTTGCAAACAACAATGGACGGTATCTGGGATGGAAAATAGACGTAAAGGAGTCAAGCCTGTTCAGGCGGCCTTCGGCTGGCCTGAAATTGGTGTTAATCGCGCACAGTGGAGTGCTGTGCTTTTTTGCCTGGCGGCGATCGGTGGAGCGCAGGCTGCACCTTATGTAGAGAGCGGTAAGCCGGGTGATCCTTCAAGTTGGCGTAGTAATGAATTCAACGCCGAATGGGGCCTGGGGGCGATCCACGCCGATCAGGCCTACGCCGCCGGTTATAGCGGGAAAGGCGTAAAACTCGGCATTTTCGATCAGCCGGTGTATGCCAAACACCCGGAGTTTGCCAGCCAGGGCAAAGTGATCAATCTGGTGACGACCGGCATCCGCGAATACACCGATCCCTATATTCCGGTGAAAAAAGGCGACGTATTCCGCTATGACGGCACGCCGAGTGTGGACTCCGACGGCACGCTGGGTTCACACGGTACCCATGTGGGCGGCATCGCTGCCGGCAACCGCGATGGTGGCGAGATGCACGGCGTGGCGTTCAATGCACAAATCATCAGCGCGGAAAACGGCGATCCGGGCCCGGAAGACGGCATCATTCTCGGTAATGATGGCGCGGTGTACCAGGCTGGCTGGGATGCGTTGATCGCCAGTGGCGCGCGCATTATCAATAACAGTTGGGGCATCGGCATCACTGAGAAGTTTGATCAGGGCGGCAAGGATCCTGCCTATCCCCACTTCACGCTCGCCGATGCGCAAAAGCAGTTCGATCAAATCAAACAGATCCTTGGCACCAAAGCCGGTGGCGCTTATCAGGGCGCGATCGATGCGGCACGTAGCGGCATCGTTACCATTTTTGCCGCCGGTAACGATTACAACCTGAATAACCCGGACGCCATGGCCGGTCTGGCCTATTTCGTGCCGGAAATCGCCCCCAATTGGCTGTCGGTCGCCAGCCTGCAGGATCCGAGCAACACCGGCGATTACAGCATCAGCACTTTCTCCTCACGCTGCGGTTATACCGCCAGCTTCTGCGTTGCCGCACCGGGGACCAAGGTGTACAGCTCGATCATCGAAGGCAACAGCGTAGATAACCTGACCACCGGTTACGCCAAATACAGCGGGACTTCAATGGCGGCGCCGCACGTGGCAGGCAGCATTGCGGTGCTGATGGAGCGCTTCCCGTACATGACCGGCGCACAGGTTGCCTCGGTGCTGAAGACCACCACCGTTGATATGGGCGCTCCGGGTATCGATGCGCTATATGGCTGGGGGATGATCGATCTGGGCAAGGCGATTAACGGCCCGGGCATGTTTGTCACCGAACAAGATATTCCTGAGGAGTTCCGTGTTAGCGGTGCCTACGGCCCGGAACAGTTTGTGGTGAATTTACCGGGCGTCGGCGCGGTGCTGGACAAGGGCAAACCGACCGAACGCGTGTGTGACGATACGCATTGCGGGTTGGATGTCTGGAGCAACAACATTTCCGGCCACGGCGGCCTGACCAAACAGGGCATCGGCACATTGGTACTGACCGGCAATAACAGTTACGCGGGGCCGACATTGATCAATCAGGGCCTGCTGGCGATTAACGGCTCGGTCACTTCGGACGTCACGGTGCAAAACGCCGGTGTGCTGGGTGGCTCCGGTACTGTGGGCTCACTGACCGCCCGCAGCGGCGGTACCGTGGCGCCGGGTAACTCGATCGGCACGCTGAATGTGGCTCGTAACGTCAGTTTCGAGCCGGGTTCCCGTTACGCGGTGGAAGTGGCCCCCAACGGCCAGAGCGATCGGATCCAAAGCAACGGATCGGCGACGATCGGCGGGGGCGAAGTGGCGGTCTCGCTGGAGAACAGCACTAATCTGCTGTCGCAAAGCGAAGTTCGCAGCCTGCTCGGCCAGCAGTACAACATCCTGACCGCCCAGCAGGGCATCAGCGGGCAGTTTGATTCGGTAGCACCGAACTACCTGTTCCTCGGTACCGGGCTGACTTACCAACCGAATCAGGTCACGCTGAACGTTGGTCGTAACGCCACCAGTTTCGCCAGCGTGGCAGCAACCCAGAACGAGCGTGCGGTGGCGGCAGCGGCAGATGCATTGGCGGCGGGCAATCCGGTGTACGAGAGCATCCTCAATGCCGGTTCGGCAGGGGAAGCCCGTCAGGCGTTCCGTCAGTTGTCCGGGCAGATCCACGCGGATATCGCCTCGGCACAGGTCAACGACAGCCGTTACCTGCGTGATGCGCTGAACGGCCGTCTGCGGCAGGCGGAAGGGCTGGCGACCTCGCCGGACATCAAGGCTGACGATGACGGCGGTGCCTGGGCGCAGTTGCTGGGTGCCTGGGATCATGCGTCGGGCGATGCCAATGCGACGGGCTATCAGGCCTCGACCTATGGCGTGCTGGTGGGGCTGGACTCGGCATTGGCGGATGACTGGCGCCTGGGTGTGGCAACCGGTTACACCCGCACTTCGCTGGACGGCGGCTACGGCTCGAATGCCGACAGCGACAACTACCACCTGGCGGTGTACGGCGGCAAACAGTTCGGTGAACTGGCGCTGCGTGCCGGTGGTGGCTACACCTGGCACCGTTTCGATACCTCGCGTTCGGTCAATTACGGCATGCAATCAGATCGCGAAACCGCGAAATACAGCGCGCGCACCGAGCAGGTGTTCGCCGAGGCGGGTTACAGCGTGAAGGCTGACTGGGTCAATCTGGAGCCGTTCGCCAACCTGGCGTACATCAACTTCCAGAACAACGGTATCTCGGAAGATGGCGGGGCAGCGGCGCTGCACGGCGACAAACAGCACACCGACGCCACGGTATCGACGCTGGGGCTGCGAGCTGATACCCAGTGGCAGGCGAGCAAAACCACTTCGGTGGCGCTGCGCAGCGAGCTGGGCTGGCAGCATCAGTACGGCGATTTGGATCGCGGCACCGGGCTGCGTTTCAACGGTGGCAACTCGCCGTTCGTGGTGAACAGCGTGTCGGCCTCGCGTGACGGTGCGGTGTTGAAGGCCAGTGCAGAGGTGGCGGTGAACAAGAATGCCACACTGTCACTGGGCTACGGTGGCCTGCTGTCGCAAAACTACCAGGACAACAGCGTTAACGCCGGTTTCACCTGGAATTTCTGATCTTAAAAAACTGAGGGACAAGCCGCCTCTTCGGGGGGCGGTTTGACTAAAACAAAAAGGATAAGGGAATGAAGCAAGCGACAGGAAAGAACAAACCGGCATTGGCGCCAACATGGAAATTGAACGCCTTGCTGTGCGCGTTGTTGGCGGCAGGTGGCGTACAGGCCGCACCCTATACGGAAGGCGGCAAGATAGGCGATCCGTCAAGCTGGCGCAGTAATGAATTCAATGCCAACTGGGGGTTGGGGGCTATTCACGCCGATGAGGCCTATGCCGCGGGTTATACCGGTAAAGGGCAAAAGGTGGGCATTTTCGATACTCCGGTGAACAAGCACCCTGAATTTGCCGGTGACGGCAAACTGGTGAATGTGGTTACCCAGGGCAATCGTGCCTATACCGATCCGCATCGGACAGATATTAAGGCCGGCGATCGTTTTTACTTCGACGGCACCTTCCATTTCTATAACGGTGCGACGCTAAGTAACCACGGCGTCCACGTGGCCGGTATCAGCGGGGCCAATCGTGACGGCACCGGCATGCATGGTGTGGCTTTTGACTCACAAATCATCAGCGTTGATAACGACAATGACGGCCCGGCGTATGGCGAATTCCTCGGGCTGGACGGCAGCGTGACCAACGCGGGTTGGCAGGCGATGATCAACAACGGCGTGCGGGTCATCAATAACAGTTGGGGCGTCAGTATTCCCGATTTCCTGTCGGATAATGGCAAAAAACCCGATGCACTGCATTTCGAGCTGAAAGACGCACAGGAGCAGTTTGATCAGGTGAAACCGCTGCTGGGCAGTTTGGCGGGGGCCGGTTATCAGGGCGCGATCGATGCGGCACGTAAAAATATTCTGGTGCTGTTCGCCGCCGGTAATGACGGCAACTACAACCAACCGGACGTGATCAGTGGATTGGCCTATTTTGTACCGGATATTGCGCCTAACTGGTTGTCGGTTGCCAGCGTTGCGCAAGATGATGCCTCCACCAACAGCGTGCCTTATACCATCAGCAGCTTCTCTTCCCGCTGCGGCTATACCGCCAGTTTCTGTGTCTCGTCACCGGGCAGTAAAATCTACAGCACCGTTGCCAACGGTTCAGACCCGAATCAGCTGGTCTCGGACTACGGCAATAAAAATGGGACCTCAATGGCGACGCCGCACGTGACCGGCGCGGTCGCCGTGTTGCTGCAACGCTTCCCGTACATGACGTCGGCGCAAATTGCCGACGTGCTGAAAACTACCGCTACCGATATGGGTGCACCGGGTATTGATGCGCTGTACGGCTGGGGGATGATCAACCTGGGCAAGGCGATTAACGGTCCGGGCATGTTCTATACCGTCGAAGACATTCCTGAAGAGTTCCGCATTCCGGATCCGACGGGCGTGGCTTATGGCTCGTCACAGTTTGTCGCCAACATTCCTGGCTTCGGAGCTGAAATCGATCCAGGCACGCTGCAGGCTCGCACTTGTGATGACTACCACTGTTCGGTAGAGGTCTATTCCAATGACATCTACGGCCATGGTGGTTTGACCAAAGAAGGCCAGGGTGCGTTGGTGCTGACCGGCAACAATACCTACTCCGGCCCGACCTGGGTGAACACAGGCTTGCTGGCGGTGAATGGCTCGGTCACTTCGGACGTCACGGTGCAAAATGCCGGTGTGTTGGGCGGCTCCGGGACGGTGGGATCACTGACCGCCCGCAGCGGCGGTACCGTGGCACCGGGCAATTCAATCGGCACGCTGAATGTGGCTCGTAACGTCAGTTTCGAGCCGGGTTCCCGTTACGCGGTGGAAGTAGCCCCCAACGGCCAGAGCGATCGGATCCAAAGCAACGGATCGGCGACGATCGGCGGGGGTGAAGTGGCGGTCTCGCTGGAGAACAGCACTAACCTGCTGTCGCAAAGCGAAGTCCGCAGCCTGCTCGGCCAGCAGTACAACATCCTGACCGCCCAGCAGGGCATCAGCGGGCAGTTTGATTCGGTAGCACCGAACTACCTGTTCCTCGGCACCGGGCTGACTTACCAACCCAATCAGGTCACGTTGAACGTCGGTCGTAACGACACCAGCTTCACCAGCGTGGCAGCAACCCAGAACGAACGTGCGGTCGCAGCAGCGGCAGAGGCATTGGCGGCGGGCAATCCGGTGTACGAGAGCATCCTCAATGCGGGATCTACAGGGGAAGCCCGTCAGGCGTTCCGTCAGTTGTCCGGGCAGATCCACGCGGATATCGCTTCGGCACAGGTCAACGACAGCCGTTACCTGCGTGATGCGCTGAATGGCCGCCTGCGGCAGGCGGAAGGGCTGGCGACCTCGCCGGACATCAAGGCTGACGATGACGGCGGTGCCTGGGCGCAGTTGCTGGGTGCCTGGGATCATGCGTCGGGCGATGCCAATGCGACGGGCTATCAGGCTTCGACCTACGGCGTGCTGGTGGGGCTGGACTCGGCATTGGCGGATGACTGGCGCCTGGGCGTGGCGACCGGTTACACCCGCACTTCGCTGGACGGTGGCTATGGCTCGAATGCCGACAGCGACAACTACCACCTGGCGGTGTACGGCGGCAAACAGTTCGGTGAGCTGGCGCTGCGTGCCGGCGGTGGCTACACCTGGCACCGTTTCGATACCTCGCGCTCGGTCAATTACGGCATGCAATCAGATCGCGAAACCGCGAAATACAGCGCGCGCACCGAGCAGGTGTTCGCCGAGGCGGGTTACAGCGTGAAGGCTGACTGGGTCAATCTGGAGCCGTTCGCCAACCTGGCGTACATCAACTTCCAGAACAACGGTATCTCGGAAGATGGCGGGGCAGCGGCGCTGCACGGCGACAAACAGCACACCGACGCCACGGTGTCGACGCTGGGGCTGCGAGCTGATACCCAGTGGCAGGCGAGCAAAACCACTTCGGTGGCGCTGCGCAGCGAGTTGGGCTGGCAGCATCAGTACGGCGATTTGGATCGCGGCACCGGGCTGCGCTTCAACGGTGGCAACTCGCCTTTCGTGGTGAACAGCGTGTCGGCCTCGCGTGACGGTGCGGTGCTGAAAGCCAGTGCAGAGGTGGCGGTGAACAAGAATGCCACGCTGTCACTGGGTTACGGCGGCCTGCTGTCGCAAAACTACCAGGACAACAGCGTCAACGCCGGTTTCACCTGGAAGTTCTGATCCAACGAACTTAAATCCTGTTACTGAAACCCTGGGGTCAGCTTGCTGGCCCTATTTTTTTGGATTTTAACGGGGTGATGACGGAGGGAGCACGTATGATGTATCACGCCGCTTTGCGGTAAAAACGACAAAAAAAACGGGACCCTTGCGGATCCCGGTTCAAAACGCGGTAAAACAGTTTAGCGCTTACGGCCCATTTACGGCGAGGGTCTGTTGCATACATTCTCTCTGCGCCGTAATCGAAACGAGCTTTCCCTGGTGTCATTGTGATTATTGGTGATGCGTTCTTACTATTGTTATATTTTTATTGTGGTGTTGCTGTGTGTCTCTTCTGATACCATGTTTGACTATATAATGTGGTATGTCAAGCAATGTTTAGATTGTACATTGTATGATATACCAGTTTTGGATCGCTTTTTTGCACGGCAAGTATGAAAACGACTGAAAAAACAGCAAAAAAAATCGAAGGAAAAAATGGATAACAATCACCAAAAATTCGATTCACAGTCGATTGCAAACCGGGTCAGGGAACTGTTTGTACATTATGGGATTGGCAAGCGTCAGCATGCTAAAGAGCTCAGCCGTATTCTGGATCTGAGTTTTTCGCATGCGCACCGTAAGCTGAAGGGGCAAAGTCCCTGGACTCTGGAGCAGATTAACAACGTTGCGGCGGCATTAGGGGAGACGCCGTCAGCGATCGTGGATCTCGGTACTGAAAATGACATCTCCGCGCAAACTATTGCACGAGATGCCATCTTTTACGTCGGCGGTGCGGAGTTAGCCTGTGTCGGCTATATCGGCCATGAGCTGGTTGGCGGAAGGACGTCGGAATATGTCGCGCTGCAACAGGCAGGGCAATGGTGTGTTTATCGTGCGGATGATGCGCCGCAGGGCCAGCGTTACAGCGTGGAACTGATCGAGGTTCGCCCAGCAGCCGTCGAAGACGAGCGTTTGAGCATTGCGGTCCTGGATGATTCACATCAGGCGGCCGATGAACTGACAAAATACCTGAACGGGCGGGGTTTCCATGCGGTGGCGTTTTATGACGTCAGCAGTTTTTGCCTGGCGTTGCAGCAGAGCCTGTTCGACGGTTATGTGGTCGACTGGCTGATCGGCCAGGAAACGGCAGACCAATGCATTGAAACCATCCGCGCTTCAGACAACCCGGATGCGCCAGTCCTGGTGCTGACCGGCCAACTGGGCACCGATCAGCGTGAGTCTGAAATCGCCAGGGCGATGCGTGATTATGACGTGCTGGGTCCTTATGAAAAGCCAGTACGGCTCCATGTGATCGAAGCCGCGCTGCTGCGGTGTTTTAACCTTTAGCGATCAGCAGTGAGGCCAGTGCGGATGACAAGGCGTCCAACCGCACCGGCTTCATTAAATAGTTGTCGAACAGCGCCCGCTGCTCGGCAGCCAGCTGTTCCGGGCTATAAGCGCTGATGCCGACAATCGGGATTTGGCGATTGGGACCCCGCTGGCTACGCAGTTGTTTCGCCAGCGCGGCACCGTCAATGCCGGGCATTTGCAAGTCCAGCAGCAATGCGTCGTAAGGGCGCCTGAGCAGCTTTTGTAGCGCCCGTTCCGACGAGTTGCACAGTTCATATTGATAGCCGAGTTTGTCCAATAGCGCAGCGAAAGCGTCACTCACCGATTTGTTGTCATCAACCACCAAAACATGCTGCTGTTTGCGCAGCAGACCCTGGTGGTGGTGCGGTATTTCGTCCAGTGGTTGATCGTCGCTGACCTCGACCGGAATACTGACGATAAAGGTACTGCCTTTTTTGATATCGCTGTAGACGGTAATGCTGCCGTCGAGCAGCGTGACCAGCCCATGCACAATCGCCAACCCCATCCCGACGCCGCCATACTGCCGGGTATGGGATTGGTCCAACTGGGTGAAAGGCCGGAATATCTGGTCAAGCATCTCTTTTTCGATTCCGATGCCGGTGTCGGTAACCTCAATAATCAACGAATTGCCGGTCGGCTGGCGTCGCAGGCTGCTGTACAGCGTGATGGTACCGCTTTCGGTGTACTTGAACGCGTTGGTCAGCAGGTTGACGATAATCTGCCTGATGCGCAGCGGGTCAGAATGTATCTGCAGATGACCGCACTCCACCTCACACAGCAGCGTCACCTGATCTTTCTGGCGCAGCATATTGATTTCGTTAGCCGTTTCCTCGACCAGCCGTTGGACGTCGAAGGAGGCAATGCGCAGTTCCATCATACCGCTGTCCAGATGGGCATAATCGGTCAGATCTTTCATTTGGCTTTCAATTTGCTGGGCGGCGGTTTCCAGCCGCTGGAAGGTATCTGCATGCTCCGTTGACACCTTGGTATTCACCAGCACATCAATGGCGGACATAATGCTCTGCAGCGAGGTGCGTAACTCATGACCGATAGCCCCCAGAAAGGCATTTTTGGTGCGGGTGGCTTTCTCCGCCTCAATTGCCTTGGCCTGTTGGCGGATGGTCAGGCGTTGTTGACGTAGCACAATCAGAGTGATGGCAATCAAGGCGATCACCGAGAACATCACGATCACCAGACCGTAAAAAATGATATGTCGTTTTTCGATATAGTCTTCGTAGGCGGCGGTGCGTTGCTTCACTTCGGCGTGGTCGGTCAGGTTGGCCATCTCAATTGCGTAAGGCTTGATCTGCCGCATGGCCTGCGAAATCAACGAGAAATCAATCTTTGGGCTGTTCAGCAGAGTATCAATCTGATCCATTTTCGCCCGCATATGTGCGACCACTTCGGGATAATCCGGTTCGGCGTACAGTGGCTGGGTGGATTCTGACACCGTTTCCAGCACGTAAAAACGGGAATAAAGGATTTCAAATTTAAGCCGCAGATCCTCGGCATCCACCTGCGGTGCATTTTTCAGCTGTTCGACCAGCGTATCAAACTCGGCCAGCTTGATGGAGAATTTGGCGATCGACCAGGAGTAATTTTCCTGAGTGCCGGCAATAGCATACAACCCTTTCTTTGACAGGGTCGCGCTGTAGTAATACAGCGTTACCGTCGAGGCTACCAGAAACAAGGCGGCAAAAATCGCCGGGATCGCCAGCCTGCTGCTGTTTTTAAACCCTGTGAGCTTCATTTGATCACAATCCTGTCCACTTGCCAGATAAAGCGTGAGTTGTAGAGCGGGGAATTCAACTCAGGCCCTGCGGCATCCCTGGGATAAACCAAAAATAGCGGTCCGAAGTTTCTGACCTTCAGCATTACGCCGTCCATCTTGTAGGCCAAAATCATATTGTATTTTTCGACGTCGGACAGCGGCACATCGATGTAATAATCGTTCAGCGCATAAAACGTCAGCGTGCTGCCTTTGGCGCCCACACGCGCCAAAATGTCCGCCACAGCAATCCCTTCGAACTTTCTTTGCGGCGTCCAGGAGGTTGAGGTGGTGATGCTCTGCACCGGCATTGCCAACAGTTGTTTATCGGTAAACAGATAGCTTTTCTTTACCGGGTCGGTGGTGTTTTTGATGTTGCCCGAGACTTCCAGAGTAAAACTCAGCGCACTGGATTGGACGACCATCAACGCAAAAAAAGCCAACGTGATGTTTTTAAATAGCTTGAACAGCATCGGTGTTCTCCAGAGTCGCGGATGCTTGCATGAGCTCCGCTCATTGATCAGGCAAAATAATGGCAGAAAATAAAAATTTGTGTTGAAGGGAATGGTAAAGAGCACGAAAAGAAAAGGCCAGGGATTGCCCTGGCCTCGGTTTGCGCTGATTTTCGCGCTTAGCGCATGGTGACAAACTCTTCGGCGGCGGTCGGGTGGATCGCCACGGTGTTGTCGAAGTCTTTCTTGGTGGCGCCCATCTTGATTGCCACGGCGAAGCCCTGCAGGATCTCGTCCATGCCGAAGCCGATACCGTGCAGGCCAACAATCTTCTCTTCTTTACCTACACACACCAGTTTCATACGGCATGGCTGACGGTGCTGCGTCACGGCGCTGTACATGGCGGTAAATGAAGATTTATACACTTTCACGCTGTCCGCCCCGAATTTCTCGATGGCTTCCGGTTCGCTCAGGCCGATAGTGCCGATTGGCGGGTGGCTGAACACCACGGTAGCGATGTTGCTGTAATCCAGGTGCTCTTCCGGTTTGTTGTTGAACAGGCGCTCGGACAGGCGACGACCGGCGGCCACGGCAACCGGGGTCAGTTCAACGGCACCGGTGTTATCACCCACCGCGTAAATGCCTGCTACGTTGGTGTTCTGGTATTTATCGACGTCGATGTAGCCATTTTCGTTGGTTTTCACCCCGGTCACGGCCAGATTCAGGTTATCGGTCGCCGGTTCGCGGCCAATCGCCCACACCAGGCTGTCGACGATGAATTCCTTGCCGTTTTCCAACTGCAGCGTCAGGCTGCCGTCGGCGTTCTTGACGATGGCCTTCGGTACCGAGTCGGTGTGCAGGCTTGGCCCTTCGGTGTTCATCACTTCCACCAGGGTTTCGACAATCATCGGATCGAAGCTGCGCAGCGGCGCGTGTTTACGCACGAACAGGTGCGTTTCGGCACCCAACGCGTTCAGCACACCGGCGATTTCTACCGCGATATAGCCCGCGCCTACGATGGCAACGCGTTTTGGCATGGCGTCCAGATCGAAGAAACCGTCGGAATCGATGCCGTATTCTGCACCCGGAATGTCCGGGTGGCTTGGGCGTCCGCCGGTGGCGATCAGAATATGGTCGGCAGTGATTTTCTCACCGTTCACTTCCACCGTATGGGCGTCGATAAAGCGCGCAAAACCTTTGATCACGTCGACTTTGTTTTTGCCCAGCACGTTGTCGTAGGAATTATGGATGCGGTCGATATAGGCGGTGCGGTTAGCCACCAGCTTTTTCCAGTCAAACGCATTGACGGTGGTATCGAAACCGTAATCCGGGCCGTACAAGTGAATAGCCTCGGCGATCTGCGCCGCGTGCCACATAACTTTTTTCGGTACACAACCCACGTTGACGCAGGTGCCGCCCAGTTCCTTGGCTTCAATCAGTGCGCATTTCTGGCCGTACATGGCTGCCCGGTTGATCGATGCGATGCCGCCGCTGCCGCCGCCAATTGCTAGATAATCGTAATGTTTGGTCATCTGGGATTTCCATGAATTGTGTGAATCGAAGAGCGTAAGAGTTTAACGCCTGATGCAGGTTTGTCGCAAAGATTGCGTCGATGGCTGTGATAGGTGGGGTAAAGGCGCGGCGGGCCGCGCCCCGGAAGCTTATTCCGGCACTACCCAGTTCACCAACTGGTGACCATTGCCCGACGGCACCAGGATTTTGTGCAGCCACGGCAGCACGTTTTTCATCTGCTGTTCCAGCTTCCACGGCGGATTAATCACGATCATGCCGGAGGCCGTCATGCCGCGCTGGTCGCTGTCGGGTCTGACCGCCAGTTCGATCTGCAGAATATTGCGGATGCCGGTGGCTTCCAGCTCTTTCAGCATGCGCTTGATCTGCTGGCGCATCACCACGGGATACCACAGCGCGTAAGTGCCGGTAGCAAAGCGCTTGTAGCCTTCCTGCAGGCCTTTGACCACATCCTGGTAATCGGTTTTCATTTCGTACGGCGGATCCATCAGGATCAGCCCGCGGCGTGAAAGTGGCGGCAATTGGGATTTCAACTGCTGGTAGCCGTCGGCGCGCTGCACCTTGGCGCGCTCGTCCTTCTGGAACTCATTACGCAGCAACGGGAAGTCGCTCGGGTGCAGTTCGGTCAGGTGAATTTTATCCTGCGGACGCAGCAGTTGGCGGGCAATCAGCGGCGAGCCAGGGTAGTAACGCAGTCTTTCGCCGCGGTTAAAGTTGTGCACTACGCTCATGTAGGCCGCCAGTTCTTCCGGCAGATCGTCACGTTGCCACAGCAGGCCTATGCCTTCCAGGTATTCCCCGGTGCGCTCGGCGTGTTCACCGCTCAGCTGATAGCGCCCTGCGCCGGAGTGGGTATCCAGGTACAGGAACGGCTTGTCTTTTTCTTTCAGCGATTCAATGATCAGGCTTTGAACGGTGTGCTTGAGCACGTCGGCGTGGTTGCCGGCGTGGAAACTGTGGCGGTAACTTAACATGGCTTGTGGTAATTCCTTGTGCTCCCGACGGAGCGTGCTGAACAGAATAAAGGCTTATATTCTGCACAGTATAAACTGTCTGGGCGGGAAAAACCGGAATGCGTTACCACAGACCCTCTATCAAGGAGCAGGACAATGACCGAGTCGGCTATTCTGGCTAACTATCCCGGCGCATCGCGCTGGCAATTTGGCGACAGCCCGGCGCTGGCGGATGAGCTGTTGCAACGGGTGCTCGACGGCGACAAAACCGCAACCTGTGGTTCCTATGTCGCCTATCAACAAGCGAAATCACCGCTGGTTGGGGATTATAACGTGATCCTTAATGGCCGGGGTGAACCCGCCTGCGTCATCAGAACGCTTTCACTGAAGCTGACTCGTTACTGTGACGTCACCACCGAGATGGCCGCGCTGGAAGGCGAGGGGGATAAGAGCCTGGCCTTCTGGCGCGAGGAACATCAGGCATTTTTTACTCGCGAAGGTACCTTTTCGCCGCAAATGTGGCTGGTATTTGAAGAGTTTGCCCTGGTTGAGGTCCTCTAGTTACGCGGCAGGTTGCTCTAGCGCAGCAACCACCTGTTCCCGCAACCAGCTATGGGCCGGATCGAGGTGCGAACGTTCATGCCATACCATCACCATGTCATAGCCTGGCAGCGCCAGCGGCACCGGGCAGGTGCGCAGGCTGCCCAGCAGTTCACCCAGCATGCGTGAAGGCAGCATGGCCACCAGATCGGATTTTGCCAGCAGCGTGGGAATGAACAGGAAGTGCGGCAGCGACATCACTACCCGCCGTGCCAACCCCTGCGCCTCCAGCAACGTGTCGGTCAGGGTACGAAAACCGCCGCCGTCCTGTGAAACCATCACAAATTCCAGCTGGCAGAACTGCTCCAGTGAAGGAGGGGTCTGTAATAACGGGTGGTCACGGCGGCCCACCAGCAGGTAGTTCTCGTGAAATAACTGGCGGTGACGTAGCCCGGCTGGCGCTTCTTCACGGGCCAGAAAACCCAGGTCGATCACGCCGTCGGCCAAATCACGACTCATGGTTTTGGGCGACGCTTCGCGGATCGCCAGACGGGATTTGGGCGCTGCCAGCCGCAGTTTGGGCAACATCGGCAGCAGAATGGCATATTCAGCCGCGTCGGCGGCGGCCAACTGCCAGGTCATTTCGGCCTGCAGTGGATCAAAGGGATGTTCCGGCGCCACCAAACGACCAAGGTCGGCCAGCGTCTGGCGCAGTGGCGTCAGCAGGCCGAGTGCGCGCGCCGTGGGCAACATGCCACGTGGGCCGGGTAGCAGCAGGGGATCGTGGTAAATCTCACGCAGTTTGGCGAGCTGGATACTGACCGAAGGTTGGCTCAGATTAAGACGGGCCGCCGCCCGCGTGACGTTACGCTCGCTGAGCAGCGCTTCCAGCGTGACCAGCAAATTGAGATCGACCCGCTTTAAATTGTTGATAACTATTCCTCGTATTAAATCTATCAATTTCAACTATAGCTCCAATCCTCCTACCGTGGAACGGACGCCGGAAAAGCCGGTGAAACTGCAACGGATAAGGACGAGATGATGAAACTGAGCGAGTACGTTAGCTACGATGCGTTGGGGCTGGCCGAACTGGTGCAGCGCGGCGAAGTCAGTGCGCAGGAGCTGCAACAGACGGCGCAGGCCGCGGTTGAGGCGGTGAACCCGGCGATTAATGCGGTGGTGGAACATTGGACGCCGCCACCACCGGAGGGTGAAGGCTCACTGTCTGGCGTGCCTTTCCTGATCAAGGATATCGCCATCAGCATGGCCGGTAAGCGTCAGGAACTGGGTAGCCGGTTGGCACAGGGCCATATCGCGGCGACGGACAGTTATCTTATGAGCAATATTCGTCGCGCCGGGCTGGTCACCTTCGGCCGTACCACCACGCCGGAGATGGCCTTCAGCACCACCACCGAAGCGGTGCTTTACGGCGCGACGCGTAACCCCTGGAATCCGGATTTTAGCGCCGGAGGGTCCAGCGGCGGTGCCGGTGCGGCAGTGGCTGCCGGAATTGTGCCTATCGCTCACGCTACGGATGCCGCCGGTTCGATCCGCGTGCCCGCCTCGTCGAATGGACTGTTCGGCCTCAAACCGACGCGCGGGCGGGTATCACATGGACCGGCGATGGACGAAGTCTTCAACGGCTTTGGCGTGCAACTGGGGCTGAGTCGTACGGTACGCGACAGCGCGGCCTTGCTGGATGCCCTTCAGCACCCACATCCCGGCGAACCTTATTACACCACACCACCGGCACAGACCTGGCTGTCACAGGTCACGTCAGAACCCGGCCGTCTGCGTATCGGCATGATGACTCAGGCGTGGAACGGCGGGAAAACCGATCCGCACATCGCCCAGGCCACGGCCGATACTGCCGTGCTGCTGAGTGAATTGGGCCATCAGGTTAGCGAGGCTGAGATGGCGATCGGCGCCAGTTGGCAAGAACTGGTGTTCGCCAATGCGCAAATCTGGTGTGCCAACCTGGTCGGCTGGGTGGATGGCCTGAGTCAGGCAACCGGGCGGCCGATCTCAACCGAAACGCTGGAGCCGGAAACGCTGGCCTGTTACCGCTACGGGCTGGCTGCCAGGGCGGTGGATATGGTCGCGGCACTTGATGTGCGTAATCGGGTGACCCGCGCGGTGGCTGCCTATTTCCAGCAGTATGACCTGCTGCTGACCCCGACCCTGCCCGATTTACCCTGGCGCATTGGCCGTTACGGCACAGGGACGGCGGATATGAGCGGCCTGGAATGGACAGCGCATTTATTCGATCACTCGCCGTTTACGCCGGTATTTAACGTGGCGGGCGTGCCGGCGATGTCGGTGCCATTGGCGCAGGATCCGCAGCATAACCTGCCGATAGGTATGCAATTTGTTGCCGGTTTTGGCCGTGAAGATCTGCTATTGCAACTGGCGGGTCAACTGGAGCGGGCTGCGCCCTGGCAGCAGCGACGTCCTGCTATTTGGGCGGGGAGTGCATCGCGCTAGTTAGGTTACCTGTCTTCTCTCAATGGCTATGGGCCGGCTCGAGGTACGGCCTTATCTTCCCCTGCCTGCCAAGAGTATTTGTTAACGGGATCTCTTTTAGAGTTGTTTGTTTTTGCATCAACCAATATATCGGTGTATCGTTGCTTTGCATCAGGGATCACAGACAATGAAGTCACTTAGTCGTTTGTTTTAATAGGTTTTTAATTCATTAACCGACTTTGGAGTATGCAAAATGGACAAAATAAAACAGGTCAATCTCTATCGAGCCGTCTCGCCTTTATCCCGCCCTATCGCGGATTCCACGCATTACATCAATGAAATTTCCTTTGTGGTAGCCGAAGTCGTGCTGGCCAGTGGCATCACTGGGGAAGGGTATTTGCTTTCGTTCCACTATTCGCCGGAGGCGATTGCCGGTGCAATGAAAGATCTCCAGCAGTTTGCCGTGGGTTACCACTGCTGGCAGACCGGAAAATTCCTGCAAGAAGTGGCGGCAGAGCACGAATACTTCGGTCACAACGGCTTACAGAAGTGGGCGGCGGCAACGCTCAATGTCGCGATGTGGGACGCCTGGGGCAAGACCCTGCAACAGCCGATCTGGAAGATGTTGGGTAACACCGTCGATCGCGTGCCGGTGTATGGCAGTGGTGGTTGGTTGTCCTATAGCGAAGCCGAACTGCTGGAAGAAGTACTGGAATACCAGGCGCGCGGCTTGCAGGCGGTGAAGATCAAAGTGGGTTCGCCGGAAGTCGAGCAGGACATTATGCGTTTGCGCAAAGTGCGGGAAGCCGTGGGCTCTGGGATGAAAATCATGATGGATGCCAATCAGGGGATGTCCTTGCCGGACGCGCTGAAGTTATCGACACAGGCGGCAGACATCGGCATTCACTGGTTCGAAGAACCTTTGGTGCATACCGATTTCGACGGCTATCAGCAGTTGCGCCAGAAAACCGGCATCGCGCTGGCCATGGGTGAACGGGAATATGACATGGAACCGCTCAAGGCTTTGATCGCCCGTAATGCGCTTGATCTGTGGCAACCGGATCTGATCCGCATCGGTGGCGTTGAACCCTGGCGTGAGTCGGCGATGCTGGCACATGCCCATCACCTGCCGGTATTGCCGCATTACTACAAGGATTATGACGTGCCGCTGTTGTGCACTATCCCCAATCCTTACGGTGCGGAGTCTTTCGACTGGATCGACAGCATTATCGATAACCCGATGGTCATTGATGGCGGCTACGCCTTTCCGCGTTCGGGTGCAGGCTGGGGTTTTAACTTTAACCCGGCATCTCTGACAGAAATCAAATAGGGACAGGGCGATGAAACAGGACGTTTTAAATCAGTATTTTTCATTACAGGGCCGGACCGGCATTGTTACCGGAGCATCATCCGGTATTGGTCGCGGCATTGCTCATCTGCTGGCGGATGCCGGGGCACGGGTGTTCAACTTCAGTCTGGAGGCCACGCAGGCCACCGGCATTGACTATGAATTGAACCCCAGAGTGATTGATATACAAGTGGATATTACCGATCGCGAACAATTGCAGGCCGCCGTCAATAGGGTCGCGGCAGAAGGGGCGATCGACTTCCTGATTAACAATGCAGGCATTACCAAGCGTGTGCGCGCCGAACAGGTTGATGAAGCCTGGTGGCGAAAAATCCACCAGATTAACGTTGATGCGGTGTTCTTTTTGTCGCAGCTTTGCTTTCCGCATTTGACCCGCTCGGCGCATATTGGCCGCATCGTCAACATTTCCTCAATGGCGGCGCATCTGGGCTTTAGCGAGGTAGTGCCTTATTGCTCGACCAAGGCTGCGGTCACCGGCATGACGCGTGGATTGGCTGTGGAATGGGCGCAGGAAAACATCCGCGTCAATTCGGTGGCACCGGGCTGGATCCAGACCAATATGACGCAGGTAGTTGCCGATCCGCAGAGGCTGGAACGTATTATCAATCGGATGCCGCTACACCGTTATGGCCACCCGCGTGAAGAACTGGGTGCCATGGTGTGGTTTTTGGTCAGCGAGGCGTCGCGTTACATCACCGGGCAGGATTTTGCCGTGGATGGGGGGGCGCTGAGCTATGGCTTCTGACATGAAGGTATTAGTGTGCGTCAAACCGGGTCAACTGAGCCAACAGCGCCTGCCAATACCGCAACCGGCTGCCGCAGAAGTGTTGCTGAAAATGTGCGCCCTGGGCATGTGCGGTTCGGATATTCACGCTTTCCATGGCCGTCAGCCGATGATGCAGTACCCGGCGGTGCTGGGGCATGAAATCAGCGCTGAAGTGGTGGCCTGCGGGCAAGATGCCACGCGCTATCACCCTGGCCAACAGGTGGTGGTGATCCCCTATCGCCATTGTGGGCGGTGCGTGGCCTGTCGGCGCGGACGCACCACGTGCTGTACTTCTTTGTCAGTGATGGGGATCCATCGCACCGGAGCGATGCAGGAATATGTCACGGTGGCTGAGGATGCTCTGGTGGCGGTCACGGGAATCTCTCATCTTCAGGCGGCGTTAATTGAGCCTTATGCCATTGCTGCCCATGCGGTACGGCGTAGTGGAGTGACTCAGGGAGTGAGCTTGTTGGTGGTGGGGGCGGGGGCTATCGGGTTAGGCGTTGCGGATATCGGGCGTAGCCTGGGGGCCGAAGTGATAGTGGCTGAAGCCGATCAACAGCGTCAGGCCTTTGCTGCAGAACACTATGGTTTTGCTCACGTATTAAATCCATTGGATAGCGATTTTGAGCGACAATTGCTGGTGCTAACCCAGGGGGATGGTCCCCAGATCGTCATTGATGCGACGGGTAACCCTGCTTCAATGAACCGCCAGGTCGAGCGGATCGCGGCGGGCGGAACGCTGGTATTTGTCGGCCTGCATACCGGCGAGGTGCGCTTTAATGACCTGGCTTTCCATAAGCGGGAACTGGATCTGCTCGGCAGCCGTGCAGCGGATCGCGAAGATTTCATCAAGGTCATCACTTTATTGCAGCAGGGAAAAATCAACCCGGAAAAACTCTGTACCCGTGAAATATCCTTCACTGAATTAGACCAATTTCAATTTGAACAACTCAATCAGCCAGGCAATGTGAAGTCGGTCATTCTATTTTAAGCGTCAGCAGTCGGTTACCTGAATAATTGAACTGGAGATAATTATTATGAAAGGACAACTTAAGCGGTGGGTCATAGTGACCTGCGCATTATTTTCTTTGTTTGTTTTCAGCACGGAATCAATTTCAGCTAAATATACTATACGGGTTTCTTATGAAAATAACCCGGGTGAACCTTTTGATTTGGCGGTAAAGAAATGGGCCGAACTTTTTAAACAAAAAACTAACGGTCAGGGGGAATTGGTCTTGTTCCCCAGTTCCTCATTGGGATCAAAAAAAGACGTGATGGAGCAAATCAAGCTGGGTAGCGCGATGATCACCCTGGCAGATGGGGCGTTCTTTGCCGACTATCTGCCTGATTTCGGCATTATGATGGGGCCGTATCTGGGGCGCGATTACAACGATATTTTCACCCTGACCAAAACGCCCTGGTTTGCTGATTTGTCACGTCAATTGGACGACAAAGGGTTTCATATCCTTGCGGCTAACTGGCTGTACGGTATCCGCCAGATGGTGGTGAACAAACCCATCCATACCCCGGCGGACCTGAAAGGCGTGAAAATCCGCGTCGCCAACAGCCGTATCTTTATTGAAGCCATCAAGGCGATGGGCGCGACGCCAACCCCAATGCCATTGGGTGAAGTGTATACCGCGCTGACTACCGGTGTGATCGACGGCGCGGAAAACCCGATCCCGGTGCTGTACGGCCAAAAACTTTTTGAGCCGGCCAGGTACCTGATCATGACCGGGCATATTGATAATGTCACCCAACTGATTATTGGTCAGAAATATTACAGCCAACTTCCTGATGATATTAAAAAAGCGTTAACGCTATCTTGTGAGGAAGCGGGTAATTATATGACTCAGTTAATTATTAAGGCTGACCGCCAAGACCGGGAAAAAATGAAAGCGGCAGGCGTGACGGTGATTGAGGTTGACCGGGAATTATTCCGGCAGGCGTCAAAGTCGGCCTATCAGCAATTCCCGGAATGGACTCCGGGGTTATATGAAAAACTGCAAGGTTACTTAGAGTAATTATCTGCCATTCCTCGATAACTTCCGCTGCATTGCACCGGGGGAGTGAAAATCATGATACGTAAATTACTGGTTAATCTTGACGATATTCTCGCCTGCCTGGTGTTGACTGCGATTGTGGCGGTGACGGTACTGGCGGTAGTGATGCGTTACCTGGTGCATGCGCCATTACCCTGGGTGGAAGAGCTGCAATTAGCGCTCTATCTGTGGGCCATCATGCTGGGGGCGGTCAGCGCCATGAAGCGGCGCAAGCACGTCGGCATTGATGTTTTTGTCAATCTGTTGCCCGCAGGTGCCCGCCGATTGATGCTTTATTGGAACGATGCGTTGAGCATGATTGTCTTGCTGTCGTTTGCCTGGCTCGGTTTGCTGCTGGCCGAAGGGGCGGGGGAAAAGATCACCCCGATCCTCGGTATTCGTTACCGCTGGATCGATATGGCGATCCCGGTAGGGTCATTGCTGATGGTGCTGCAATTGGTCGTCAACCTCTGTTATCGCGACAAACGTATGGAGGAATCATCATGACGGTAGCGATCTCCTGCATCATTTTACTGCTGGGTTTTATCAGCAAATTACCGATATTCATCAGTGTGATCCTCGCGGTACTGAGCTGGTTTTTCCTCGCGGGCGATCCCTCGCCGATCATTGCGGCACAAAGGATCGTCGGGGCCAGTGAGAACACCACGCTGTTGGCGATCCCGTTCTTTATTTTGCTGGGCAATCTGTTGAATTACACCGGCATTACCCGAAGAATGTTGACGCTGGCGGAGTTATTGACGCGCAAGTTTTACGGCGGACTGGCGCAGGCCAATGTGCTACTCAGTACCCTGATGGGCGGCCTTTCGGCTTCCAGTCTGGCGGACTGTGCCATGCTGTGCAAAATGCTGGTGCCGGAAATGACGCGCAAAGGCTACAGCAAGAGTTTTGCAACGGTGGTGACGGCGGCGGGCTCGTTGATCACGCCGATCATCCCGCCGGGCATTGCCTTGATTATCTATGGTTATGTGGCGGATGTGTCGATCGGCAAAATGTTTCTGGCGGGCATCGTGCCGGGAATATTGTGCTGTGCGGCGCTGATGCTGACGATCCGTCATCTTTCACGGCGGCGCAATTATCAGGCCGGCAATACCGCCACACCGAGTTGGCGCGAGTTTGGGCAAGCGCTGTGGCAGGCGATGCCGGCGCTTATTTTGGTGTTGGTGATTATCGGCGGGATCCGCATCGGCGCTTTTACGCCGACCGAAGCGGGGGCGATTGCGGTGGTATTTGCCATTGGCATTGGCCTGTTTTTCACCCGTGAGATGAAGGTGGCCGACATCGGTGAGGCCCTGTTGGATACGGTATCTTCCACAGCGGGTATTATGCTCATTATTATGGCCTGCTCCGCATTCGCCTGGATACTGAGTTGGGAAAGAACCGCCCAGACGGTCGCGGAGATGATTACGTCACTGTCTGATAACCCGTTGTTGTTCCTGCTGGTACTCAACCTGTTTTTACTGGTGCTGGGGATGTTTATTGAAGGCAATGCGGCGATTATCGTGTTGGTCCCGCTGCTGATGCCAACGGTGAAGGCTCTGGGGATCGACCCTATCCAATTCGGCATTCTGATCATTCTTAACCTGGCGATTGGCAGTCTGACACCGCCGATGGGCACCATTATGTTTATTGCCAATTCGATTACCGGTACCCCGGTTTCTGCATTTATCAAAGAGGTCTGGCCGATGTTATTGGCATTGCTGGCGGTATTGCTGCTGGTGACGCTGGTACCGGCGGTTTCGACCTTTTTACCGGGGCTATAGCTTTGTAATCAGTGGGAGAATACTATTTCAGAAATACCACGCATGAGATGGGTTATGAGTCGGCTGCTGTTGGATCGGGAAAAACCCGTCAAGATGCAAATTTACCATTGGCTGAAAGAACGCATTATTTATGGTGAGTTTGCGCCTGGAATGATTCTGGAAAAAAACGAGCTCGCGCATGAGTTGAATGTATCGCCCACGCCATTGCGAGAAGCCTTGATTTTGTTGAAGCACGATAACTTCATCGATATGGTGCCGAATCTGCATACGCGGGTAAAACTGATAGACGTCAAACGGGTAGAGGAGAACGCCTTTATCCGTACAGCGCTGGAAGGCGCCGTCGTCGAGCAATTGGCATTAAGCGGTATCAGTAAAGCGGTGGAAAAAACCTGCCAAAAACTGATCGATAGCCAGCTTGGTGCTTTTGGCAAGCAAGACTATGCCAGTGTGTTCCACATTGATCTGGAGTTCCACCACCGCTTGGTCGACCAATTGGCGCTGGATTCACTGTGGGATAATCTGTATGCCAATCGCGCCCATCTGGATCGCGCTCGCCAGTGTTCACCAGTCAATGTGGCGGGTATTCGCCGCTCCATAGAACAACATCAGCAACTGTTGCAGCTGATCGTCAGTGGACAGGCACAGCCCGCACGGGAACTGATCAAGGCCCATGTCTGGTCAGTGTTTGATGATTTGCAACAGATCGCACCGGAATACCTGAGTCGCGATCATTGATTTTCCTGCTGCTTGGCTCCATGTTAGATATTCATACGCATTTTAAGGCCTGCCCGCTGCGGCGGGCCCCAACGCTAATCAGGACTGCCCTATGACAAATCCGTTGCTGACCCCGTTTTCCCTGCCGCCGTTTTCCGCCATTCGCCCAGAAGATATCGTGCCTGTGGTGCAATCCGCCCTGGCCGATTGCCGCGCTGCGGTAGAGCGCGTTGTCGCGCAGCCGGGGCCATTTACCTGGGATAACCTGTGTCAGCCGCTGGCTGAGTCTGACGATCGCCTGTCGCGCATCTGGTCGCCGGTGGGGCATTTGAATTCGGTGAAAAACAGCCCTGAACTGCGTACGGCCTATGAGCAGGCGCTGCCGTTGCTGTCCGAGTACGGCACCTGGGTAGGGCAACACGAAGGGTTGTATCAGGCGTACCGCAGCCTGAAAGAAGGCGCGGCGTTCGATAAGCTGACCGCACCACAGCGCAAGTCGGTAGAAAATGCGCTGCGTGATTTTGAGCTGTCAGGCATTGGCCTGTCACCGGAAAAACAGCGTCGCTACGGCGAGATCGTCGCGCGCCTGTCCGAGCTGGGTTCCACCTACAGTAACAACGTGCTCGACGCCACCATGGGCTGGAGCAAGCTGATCACCAGTGAAGCCGAGCTGAGCGGTCTGCCGGAAAGCGCGCTGGCTCAGGCTCAGGCGATGGCGCAGGCCAAAGAGCAGGACGGCTGGTTGCTGACGCTGGATATGCCGAGCTATCTGCCGGTACTGACCTACGGCGACAACCGCGCACTGCGTGAAGAGATGTATCGTGCCTTTGCTACCCGAGCCTCCGATCAGGGGCCAAATGCCGGCAAGTGGGACAACAGCGAAGTGATGGCGGAAACGCTGGCGCTGCGCCACGAACTGGCCCAGCTGTTGGGCTTTGACAGCTATGCCGACAAATCGCTGGCGACCAAAATGGCGGAAAACCCGGAGCAGGTGCTCGGTTTCCTCAGCGATCTGGCCAAGCGTGCCCGTCCGCAGGCCGAGCAGGAGCTGGCACAGCTGCGCGCCTTTGCCAAACAGCATTACGGTGTGGATGAACTGGAAGCCTGGGATATCACCTACTACGGCGAAAAACAAAAACAGCATTTATTCTCGATCAGCGACGAGCAATTGCGTCCGTACTTCCCGGAGCAGCGCGTGGTGGAAGGGCTGTTCGAAGTGGTCAAACGCATTTACGGCATCACCGCCAAAGAGCGCAAGGATGTGGATACCTGGCATCCTGAGGTGCGCTTCTTTGACCTGTTCGACGCCAGTGGTGAACTGCGCGGCAGCTTCTACCTCGACCTGTATGCGCGTGAAAACAAGCGCGGCGGGGCGTGGATGGACGACTGTGTCGGCAGTCTGCGCAAGGCCAACGGCGAACTGCAAAAACCGGTCGCCTACCTGACCTGTAACTTCAACCGTCCGTTGGGCGACAAGCCGGCACTGTTCACCCATAACGAAGTGACCACGCTGTTCCACGAGTTCGGTCACGGTCTGCACCACATGCTGACCCAGATAGATACCGCCGGTGTCTCCGGCATCAGCGGTGTGCCATGGGATGCGGTCGAGCTGCCGAGCCAGTTTATGGAAAACTGGTGCTGGGAGCCTGAAGCGCTGGCGTTTATCTCCGGTCATTATCAGAGCGGCGAACCGCTGCCGAAAGAGATGCTCGACAAGTTACTGGCAGCCAAAAACTACCAGGCGGCGTTATTCATTCTGCGTCAGTTGGAGTTCGGCCTGTTCGATTTCCGTATGCATGCCGAATACAGCCCGGAAAAAGGCGCGCAGATCCTGCCAACGCTGGCGGAAGTGAAAAAAATGGTGGCGGTCGTGCCTTCACCAAGCTGGGGTCGTTTCCCACACGCTTTCAGCCATATCTTTGCCGGGGGCTACGCGGCAGGTTATTACAGCTATCTGTGGGCTGAAGTGCTGTCGGCCGATGCCTATTCGCGCTTTGAGGAAGAGGGCATTTTCAACGCCGAAACCGGTAAATCCTTCCTCGACAACATTCTGTCGCGCGGGGGTTCGGAAGAACCGATGGAACTGTTCAAACGCTTCCGTGGCCGTGAGCCGCAGCTGGATGCTATGCTGCGCCATTACGGTATTAAAGGATAACCCCACCGGTGAGCGTGTGTTTATTGTGTGAAGAAGGCGCCGATCCCGGCGCCTTGTCTATTCTGGCGGAACGCTGGCAGTTAACTTCGGACGACGATGCGCTGATGGCGCTGGTGTTGACGCCCGAAAGGCTGGAGCTGCGCAAGCGTGACGAACCCAAACTCGGGGCGATCTACGTCGATTTCGTCTCCGGCACTATGGCCCATCGGCGCAAGTTTGGCGGAGGGCGCGGTGAAGCGGTGGCGAAGGCGGTCGGCATCAAGGGCAGTTATCGGCCTGATGTGGTGGATGCCACTGCCGGTTTGGGGCGTGATGCCTTTGTACTGGCGTCTCTGGGCTGTCGGGTGCGGATGCTGGAGCGTAATCCGGTGGTCGCGGCATTGCTGGATGACGGCCTGCAGCGCGGCTATCAGGATGCGGAGATCGGCCCGTGGCTGCGTGAACGCATGACGCTGTTACACGCCTCCAGCCTGACGGCGTTGGGTGATATTGATCCACGCCCGGAGGTGGTGTATCTCGATCCCATGTATCCGCATAAGCAGAAAAGTGCGCTGGTGAAGAAAGAGATGCGGGTGTTCCAGTCGCTGGTGGGCAGCGACGATGACGCCGATGGTCTGTTGGAGCCGGCCCGCCGCCTGGCGACCAAGCGCGTGGTGGTGAAACGTCCGGATTACGCCCCGCCGTTGGCTAACGTACAGGCGCATGCAGCGTCGACGACGAAAAGTCATCGTTTCGATATATACATGCCCTATCCCCGTTAATTTGGGCGCAGCATGCAGCGCCCCTACAAGCCACCTTGATACAACGCCAATTATTTAGGGTATAGATGGCTAAATAGGGAGGCATTCATTGATCTACCTCCCAATTTTATTTTTTACCTTGCAAAGATACTGGCAAGCTTGTGTTCCAGATCGCATGATTCCTGTTCATTTCCACTCCTATAATTAGATGATAATGAAGAAGACACTCCTTGCCGTTTTGCTTTGCCTGGGTACCTCTGCGATGGCCTCTGAACCTGTCAATATCACCATTCTTGGCACCTCTGATCTGCACGGCACCTTTGTGCCCTGGGATTACTCCACCGATACCGCAAATCTGGCCGGTAGCCTGAGCCAAATTGCCACCCAGGTGCATCAGGTGCGCGCCCAACAGCCGAATGTGATCCTGGTAGATGCCGGTGACACCATTCAGGGCAACTTTGTCGAGACCTTTAAGAACGACAAAACCAGCCCGATGATCCTCGGCTTTAACGCGCTGGACTATGACGTCTGGGTGATGGGCAACCACGAATTCGACTTCGGCCTCAAACCGCTTTCCACTTCACTGAACCAGTTCAAGGGCACGGCACTGGCCGGTAATATTCTGTGGGACAGCGGTAAGCCCTACCTGCCGGCGTATAAAATCATCGAACGCCAGGGGGTAAAAATCGGCATTATCGGCATGGATACGCCGATGACTGCCGAATTCGCCAAAGGCACCGACCGGGTGAAAGGGCTGAACTTTACCGACCCGGTCCAGGCGGTGAAGCAGGTGATCCAGCAGATCCAGGGGAAAGTGGACGCTATCGTGCTGGTGGCACACATGGGGATCGACAATGAGAACCAGCGGCCGGGCACCGGCGTGGGTGATATTGCCCGGGCTAACCCGGAACTGACAGCGATCGTCGCCGGGCATATGCATGTAAAAGTCGATAAAGAAGTGATTAACGGGGTGATCGTCACAGAACCGGACAAATATGGCCGCGCGTTGTCACGCATCGATTTGCAGTTTGAGCAGCACAACGGCAAGTACGTGCTGATCAACAAAGACAGCTATACCTATCCGATCAAAGGCATCACGTCTGATAAAAAGCTGGAAGAGATTTATCAGCCGTACCACAAGATTTTGCGGGCCAACGCCAATCGGCCGATTGCCCAGCTCAGCGGTCAGGATCTGGTGCCGCCGGATGCAGTGAAAGGCATTCCGCAGGTGCATGTGCAGGATACCGGCATCAGCAAGCTGTATCAGGAAGCCGGGCATTACTATGCACCAAAGGCGCAGGTGATCGCGCTGCAGATTGATAACGACCGGCCGAAACTGAACGTCGGTACCATTACCGCCAAGGACATCGCCTTCAACTACCAATATGCCGGCGGCGAGATCACCGTTTATCAGCTCAGCGGCAAAGAGTTGAAGAAGTACATGGAATGGTCGGCGGGCTACTTCAATCAGTTGCATGACGGCGATGTGACCTACAGTTTCAACCCGCAGCGCCGCGCATCAAAATACTCGACCAATGATTTCTTCGATGGCGTGACCTACAAAATTGACCTGCGCCAGCCGGCCGGGCAGCGCATCCGTGACCTGCGGATGGCCGACGGCACGCCGGTGACAGACAGCACGCCAATCCGTCTGGGGATGAACAGCTACCGCATGGGGCACCTGACGCAAAAAGGCGGCGCGCTGGAAGGCATGCAGTTCCCGGTGCTGTCTGACAGCAAGGTGGAATACGGCGAAGAGGCGGGCACCATCCGTAATCTGACCATTCGTTATCTGACCGAGGTGAAGAAAGGCCAGTATCAGGGGCAGGCGGTGCAGCGCTGGCAGTTGGTCGGGCTGGAAGGTTATGACCGCGAACGCAAGATCGTCGAAAAACTGCTGAACGACGGCAAAATCAGCGTACCTACCAGTGAAGATGGGCGTTACGGCAACGTGGCGTCATTCAACGTGAAAGGGTTGCTGCTCAGCGAGCCACAGGCACGTCAGCAGCAACAGGCTGCGCTGCAGGCGCAGTTAACTGCCGCCAGTGATCCGGTGGCGAAAAAGCGTTTGAGTGACCAGTTGGTGATTATCGAGGCGATTAACAAAGCCTGAGAATGATTACGGGCTCGGCATGTGTGTAGGGGCTCAGCATGCTGAGCCCTGTTACCTTAATGCCCCAGCAGTAACCGTTTGCCGACATCCCCGCCTGGGTGTACCGCCAGCAGCGTTTCTTTGTTGTAGCCACTGCGTTCCATCAAACAGGCACAGGCCGCGTCGAAAATCGCCAATACCAGAACGATAGAGGTGGTTGCCAGCATATTCAGCGGATCTATCTCATTTTCCACCCCGGTGCGGATCACCAACTCTGCCGCCTGGGCGATTGCCGAATCCGGATTTTCCGTCACGCCAATCAAGGGCACGCCCTTGGCCTGCAGCGTCGGTAGCAGCCGGGTCAACTCGTCAGAATTACCGCCGCGCGAAATCAGAATCATCAGGTCATCGCCGCGCAGAAAGCCCAGATCGCCGTGCGCCGCATCGGTGGCGTTCAGGTAGATGGCCGGCCGCTCCACGCAGGCCAGCATATGGGCAATCTTGCGGGCTGCGATGCCGGAGGTACCGACGCCGGTGACCACAATCTTGCCCCGACACTCCGCCAACCGGGTCAGCAGCCGCTGCCAGGTCTGCGCGTCGATGCGTTGACCCAACTGGGCCAACTCCCGGCTGTAGACCGCCCAGGCCTGTGTGGCTCGCTGCCATTCCTGCTGCATCAGGCTTCCTCCTGCATCAGTTGGCGGTATTTCATGTGGTCGTTATACAGCTCATGGAACACGCGGTATTTACGATCGTAATAGCGCTTGATCTTGTTGGTCTGCGGCGTCACGGTTTTGCCGATGCGGCTCATGGCGCTCATCGCTTCCGGCAGGGTTTCGAACACTCCGGCCGCCACGGTGCCCATCATCGCGCCGCCCAACAGCATTGCCTCGCTCTCTTCCGGCAGCAGCATGGCACAGCCGGTGGCGTTGGCATGTTCCTGCACGAAAATCGGGTTCTTGGTGCCGCCGCCGCTGGCCATGATGGTATCAATGCTGTAACCGCTTTGGTTCATGGTTTCGATAATATGGCGGGTGCCGAGCGCGATGGCCTGGATGGTCGCCAGATAGTGCAGCGCCATGTCTTCCGGGGTGCGTGACAGCTTCAGCCCGGTCAGGGTGCCGGTCAGCGTCGGGTTGGCGCGCGGCGAGCGGTTGCCGTGGAAATACGGCAGCATATGAATGTCTTTGGTCAGGTAGGCGATGTCCTCCGGCTCACCCGCCATACGACGCAGCAGGGCGTTCAGCACTTCATAGATGGTCAGGCCCTGCGTTTTTGCCTGCGCCAGCAACTCCTGATAACAAGGGTGCGATTGGATCATGTGGTCAATCAGTGCACCGGTGGCGGACTGGCCGCCTTCGTTCAGCCAGTATTCCGGCAGAATGGCCGAGTAATACGGCCCCCACACGCCGGGGATAAAGCGTGCGGTGCGCGACATCGCCATATGTCCGGTGGAGGTGCCGCCGATCAGCGCGACGCGGCGATTAAAGTCCGCCACTTCACCGGAAACCCCGGTGGCACCCAGCGTGCCGAGGGTACCGGCGTGGGCATCAATGATCGACACGCTGACCGCGGTACCGGCAATCAATCCCATCTCACTGGCGGCGCGCTGGGTGAGGCCGTGTCCGAGCGGTTCACCCATCATTTTGACGTCGCTGCCGATCTTGGCGGCATCGTGTTCCAGCACCTCTTCCAGCCCAATCTGTTTGAAATAGCTCTTGTCCCAGCGTTGTTCATGGCCGAGATAAGTCCATTTGCACACCGTCGAACACAACGAACGGGTGGCGTCCTGAGTGGCGCGCCAGGTCAGAAAGTCCGGCAGGTCAAACAGGTAACCGGCATTGGCCCAGGTGGTCGGCATATGCTGCTTCAGCCACAGCATTTTGGGGGTCTGCATTTCCGGCGAGATGATGCCGCCGACGAAATCCAGTACCCGGTGTTTGGTGGCATTTATGCGCTCGGCCTGGGTGATCGCCCGGTGATCCATCCACACGATAATGTTCTGCTCGGTACGGCCGGAAGGGCTGACGGTCAACGGCTTACCCTCTTTGTCCAGCACCACCAGGGAGCAGGTGGCGTCAAAGCCCAGCCCTTTGACCTGGATCGGGTTGATGTCGGCCTGATTGACCGCATCACGTACTGCGTTGCACACCGCCTGCCAGATATTGTCCGAGGACTGTTCAACAAAGTCGGCCTTCGGGCGGTACAGATCGATGGTTCGGCTGGCCTGTCCGACCATGTGGCCGTTGAGATCGAATACCCCTGCGCGCGCACTCCCGGTGCCTACATCTACGCCAATAAAATAGCTCGCCATTATTTTTCTCCAGTCAGGCTTTTCGATTCTGTAATGCGATA
Source organism: Serratia proteamaculans (assembly GCF_949794035.1). NCBI lineage: Bacteria > Pseudomonadati > Pseudomonadota > Gammaproteobacteria > Enterobacterales > Yersiniaceae > Serratia > Serratia proteamaculans. The sequence goes on along the minus strand of NZ_OX461105.1, from coordinate 5,157,367 downwards.
AACAAGATCAGCACCGCACCCCACAGGGCCATGGTCAGATAGCTGCTGACGCCCAGCAGGTTGAGGCCGCTCTCCAGCATTTGCAGCACAATCAGTGCCAGCACCAGCCCGAGCACCCGGCCAAATCCGCCATCCGGGTTAATCCCCCCCAGCACCGAGGCCAGAATGGTCACCAGCAGATAGGATTCGCCGTAGCCAGCCTTGGCCGAGTTGAATTTGGCCATCATCAGCAGTGCGGCACCCCAGCCGAGCAGGGCCGACAGGATATACACCGCGATTTGCACCCGGGCGGTGTTCACCCCGCTGAAACGGGTGGCCTGCTCGTTGGAGCCGACCAGATACAGGCTACGTCCCAGCGTGGTGTGCTCCAGCAGCAGCCACAGGCTCACCGAGACCAGCAGGAACAGCAGCAGTGCCACCGGAATGCCGAGCAGGCTGCCGTTGCCGAGATACTGAATGGCCGCCGGGAAACCGGAGATCACCGCGCCGTTGGACAGCAGAATGTTCAGGCCGGTGATCAGCGTCATGGTGCCGAGTGTGGCAAGGATCGGCGAAACGCCGACCCAGGCGACCAGCACGCCGTTAAGCGCGCCAATGGCGACGGCGACGAGTAACCCGGCCAGCAGCGCCAGCACCAGAAACAGCGGTTGATCCGGGTGGCTGACGATAACGGCCGCCATCACTAGCGAGCAGGCGTTGGCCCCGGCGATAATCGACAGATTGATACCGCCGGTCAGCATGGTAATACCCATGCCCAGCGCCAACATGCCGAGGATCGGCAATTGCGAGGCGATCGACTGGAAATTACCGAGGCTGAAGAAACGCGATCCAAGCAGCCCGGCGAACAGCAGCGCCACGATGATAATGATCGCGCTTTGCAGGCGGATGATCCGATCGTTTGGGATCAGGTGGGTTAACTGGATCATGTTATAGCTCCTTGGCCAGCTTGCGTTTTTCATTCCAGGCGGTGCTGCTGATGCTGATCAAAATGATCGCGCCGCTGAATACCTGGTGCCAATAGGCCGATACGCTAAGCAGCGTCAGACCGTTCTGCAGGAAGGCAAGCAGCACCACACCCAGCAGCGTACCGGTCAGCGAGCCGCGGCCGCCGGTCATGCTGGTGCCGCCCAGTACCACCGCCGCCAGTACCGTCAGTTCGAAGCCGAGCAGCGAATTGGGGGCCACCGACTGAGTGATCTGCGCCTGTACCACCGCGGCAATGCCAGCCAGAATGCCCATGTAACCGTAAACGTAGAAGTGCAGCCGCAGCAGGTTCAGCCCCAGGCGCGACGCCGCATCGCGGTTACCGCCCATGGCAAAAATCTGGCGGCCGAGACGCGTGAAGTTCATCAGCACGCCGGTGACGATAATCACTGCCAGCAGGCACAGCAGCGGCAGCGTCAAGCCGTAGTCATAGCCATCAGTGCCCTGGAACGAGAACCAACTGATGCCGTCCATAAACCAATCGGGGAATCCATACAGCCAGGTGCCGTTGGTGGCGTACACCAGCAGGCCGTAGAACAGGTTCAGCGTGGCGATGGTGATGATGATCGCCGGCACTTTCAGCCAGTAGACCAGAAAACCGTTCACCAATCCGAGCAGCAGACCGACGCCCATTGCCAGAACGAACGCCAGCGGGAAACCGCCGCCGTGCTGGATCACCCAACTGGCCATCACGTACTGGGCGATAGCGGTGATCGCCGGGAACGAAATGTCGATACCGCCGGCAATCAGCACCACGAACAGGCCGCAGGCGAGAATGCCGAGAATGGCGTAGCTGGTGGCCACATCGGTCAGGTTGCCCAGCGTCAGAAATTCGCTGGTGCTGACGCTCAGGCCGATGGCCAGCAGCAACACCAGCAGGCCAAGGTAAAACTCATGCCGCCCGGCCAGGCGGGCCAGTAATGACTTATCCATTCACCACCTCGGCGATCTGTTGTTCGGTACTGTGGTGCGGCGAAAACTCGGCGATCAACTCGCCTTTGCGCATCACCATCACCCGATGGCTGTTGTAATAGGCTTCCGGGATCTCGTCGCAGATCATCAACACCGCCATGCCGAGTGCCGCCAGATCTTTGGCGATCTGGTAGATCCCCTCTTTGTTGGCGATATCTACCCCAACGGTCGGCGAGTCGAGGATCAGGATCTTCGGCTGCGTCGCTACCCATTTGGCGATGGCGATACGCTGGGCGTTGCCGCCGGACAGGGTTTTGACCGGCAGCGCGCTGTCGGACACCTTGATGTTCAGATCGCGGATCAGCCGGTTAACCAACCCGGCGGCTTTGGCATGATCCAGCAGCCCGAGCGGGGTATGCAGTTGATCAAACACCGTGACGATGGTGTTGTCGTAGATCGACTGCTCCATGATCAATCCCTGCGTCAGACGATCCTCCGACACATAGCCGATGCCCTGGCGCACCGCTTCGCGGTTGTTGTGCAGCCGTACCGGTTGGCCGTCGATCCTGATCTCACCGCTGTCTGGCCGGGTCATGCCGAACAGGCTGAGGCACAGCTCGGTGCGCCCTGCGCCAAGCAACCCGACGATCGAAACGATCTCGCCGCCGTGCAGGGAAAGATTGATGTCCTGATATTTGCCACGTCGGCTGAGATTGCGCACTTCGAGTCGCGGCGCACCGTCGGCTTCTGCCCGTGGGGGTAACTGGCTGTAGTGAAAGCGTTGGCCCGTCATCAGGAACGCCAGTTCATGACTGTCCAGCTCACTTGCCGGGTAAGTGCCGACCAGCTTGCCGTCGCGCATCACGCTGATGCGGTCGGCGACTTCCATCACTTCATCCAGCCGGTGGCTGACAAACACCACGCAGATGCCCGCCGCTTTCAGTTCGTTGACCACCCGCAGCAGGCCGTTGACCTCCTGACGCGTCAGCGAGGCGGTAGGTTCATCCATGATCACCAGCCGCGCTTCGGCGGCAATGGCGCGGCAAATCGCCACCAGTTGCCGATCGGCAATCGACAGCTTTTCGACTTTCTTGTCGGGATCGATATGCACGCCGACGCGCGCCATGGCGTCCAGTGCCGTCTGACGCATTACCCGCTTGCGTACCCAGAAATGGCCGCCGGGCAGGTAGCGGTGAATGGCGATATTTTCCGCCACCGTCAGATTGGGGAATAAAGACAGATCCTGATAAATCACCTGAATGCCGTAATAACCGGATAGCTGCGGCGTCAGGGAATGAAACAGTTTGCCTTCCAGTGAAATATTGGCGCCTTTTTCCGGCTGGTAAACGCCGGAAATAATTTTAATTATGGTGCTTTTACCACAGCCATTTTGTCCGGCCAGGCAGTGCACTTCGCCTTTATTTAGAGTCAGGTTGATCTGGTCCAGTGCCAGCACGCCTGGAAATTGTTTACTGATATTTTCCAGGCTGATAAATGCGGTGGATGTGGTCATAGCGTTAACCTGTGCAGGTTTTTATTATCGTCGGGCGCGGTGGGCTGCGCGCCGACGTTATTTAATGATTTTCCCGGTGTGGCGAAATATTACTTAAGGTTAAAAACCCAGTGATTTGGCATTATCTTTGGTAACTTCAAGAATTTTATTAAACCGAATCACTTTCTTATCCATATCGACGTCGGCTTTACCCAAACCTTCGATCGACAAATCTTTGGTCACTTCCTTGCCCTGCAACAGTTGGTCGGCGACGGTCACCAGCGCGTAGCCGGCATCTTTCGGGTCCCACAGCAGCGCTTTCTTGATGTCGCCGCGCATCAGGTAAGGTGCGGCTTGCGCCGGCATGGCAATACCCACCACGGCAATTTTGTCCTTGGCGCGCTTCTTGGCGACCGCCTGACCGGCACCGATCGGGCCGAGGGAGCCGAAACCGATAATGCCTTTCATCTGCGGATAGGTTTTCATCAAATCCAGCGTAGTGGCGTAGGATTTATCGATACTTTCCGCCACCGGCAGGCGCGAAGTCACTTCGAACATGTCCGGGTATTTGGCTTTCTGGTACTTGATGGCGGAATCCGCCCAGGCGTTGTGCAGCGGCACGGTCAGCGAGCCGACGTAAATGGCATAGCCACCTTTGCCGCCCATGTCTTTTGCCAGCTCATCGACGTTGGCCTGCGCATACTTCTCGCTGTCGATGGTTTCAATGTCCCACTGGCCAATCTGCTGGTCCGGGGATTCATGGGTCAGTACCACGATGCCTTTCTCGCGGGCTTTCTTCAGCACCGGTTCCAGTACCTTGGCGTCGTTAGGCACCACGATGATGGCGTTAACGTTTTTGGCGATCAGGTCTTCAATCACTTTGACCTGTGCTGCCGGGTCTGGGGTAGAAGGCCCGGTCTGGTAGGCATTAACGTCGAGCTTTTTCGCCGCTTCGTTGACGCCGACTTCCATACGGTTGAACCAGGGAATGCCGGTCACTTTGGCAACCACGGCGATCTCGTACTTTTCAGCAGCTAAGGCAGGTGTTGTTGATAACATGCACGCAGAAACCACACATGCATTTAATAATGCGAGGTTAAATTTCATTCGCTGTACCTTTTTTATCTGTAGGGGTGGTTGTTTTTCCACCTGAGCAGATTACAAAGGAAAGGAAGAGGGGGCGTAACCCGAATTTGAAAACTGTGAGCTGTGCACATTGAGGTAAAATTATAGCGGTTTTTATGTTAATTAAATGTTTAATAATTTAGGGGTGGTAATTTTACCACCTAAAATCATCAGTTAATTAACAATATAACTCATATTATTTTACATATTTGCAATGATTGGAGCGAAGGAACGTCGCTTTTTGGCGTAAAAAATGCCGGTCTGAGCGCCGGCATTGAAACATTTAAGCAATGTGTGAACAACATCACCTTATTGGGTGATTACAGCACGCCCTGCGCCAGCATGGCGTCGGCAACCTTGACGAATCCGGCAATATTGGCGCCGTGTACGTAGTGAGTTTGCTTGCCCTCACCGCCGTATTCCACGCAGGCGTGATGAATATCCGCCATGATATGTTGTAAACGTACATCCACTTTCTCCGCTCGCCAGCCGATGCGCGCGGCATTCTGCGCCATCTCCAGGCCGGAGGTCGTGACCCCACCGGCGTTGGCGGCTTTGCCAGGGGCAAACAACACGCCGGCGTCCAGGAATGCGTCTGTCGCCTGAATGGTGGTCGGCATATTGGCGCCCTCGGCCACGGCTTTTACCCCGTTACGGATCAGCATTTGGGCGGCTTCCAGATCCAGCTCGTTTTGGGTGGCGCACGGTAGGGCGATATCCACCGGGATGCTCCATGGCTGCTGACCGGCCAGATAGGTCAGGCCGCGCTCGCGGGCGTAATCTTCCACCCGGCCATAGCGCTGATTCTTGATCTCCACCAAATGGGCCAGTTTTTCAGTGGTGAAACCGGCTTCGTCGACCAGGGTGCCGCCGGAGTCAGACACGGTGATGACGCGCGCATCCAGCTCAAGCGCTTTCTCAATGGTGTACTGCGCCACATTGCCTGATCCGGATACCGCCACCCGCATGCCTTCAAAGCCTAATCCGTGACGCTGCAGCATGGCGTCGGTGAAGTACACCAGGCCATAGCCGGTGGCTTCCGGGCGGATCAAACTGCCACCGAATGACAACCCCTTGCCGGTAAACACGCAGGCGGTGTTGTTGGACAGCTTCTTCATCATGCCGCTCATAAAGCCGACCTCACGACCGCCAACGCCGATATCTCCGGCGGGCACGTCGGTGTCTGGCCCCAGATGGCGGTACAACTCGGTCATCAGCGACTGGCAGAAACGCATGATCTCCGCCTGGCTTTTGCCTTTCGGATCAAAGTCCGAACCGCCTTTCCCGCCGCCGATTGGCAATGTGGTCAGTGCATTTTTGAAGGTTTGTTCAAAACCGAGGAATTTCAGGATCGATAAATTGACCGACGGGTGAAAACGCATGCCACCTTTATAGGGCCCAATGGCGGAGTTGAACTGCACGCGCCAGGCGCGGTTAACCTGTACCTGGCCGCGATCGTCCACCCAACTGACCCGGAACTGAATGGTGCGTTCCGGCTCAACCAAGCGCTCCAGCAGGGCGTATTCACGATAACGCGGGTTGCGCTCGATAAACGGCCACAGCGAGGTGAAGACTTCTCTGACCGCCTGTAAAAATTCTGGCTGATGAGGATTATGCTGTTGTAGTGAGGACAAGAATGATTCTACCGATAAGGCATGTTCCATGGATAACTCCTTTATACCCGTCGCCTTTCAGGCTGTAGCGTTGTTATTCACGGCCTAGCTACAGCCTGAAATTCATAGGGTAATATTGTTGAATTCCCCCACTATTTTTATAGATATTGGTATGGGTAAAGCGTGGGGAATGATGTTGTGTCTTTAGCGACTATATCACTGGAGGGCGGTTGATTATCAAGCGATTAATGATGGCGGAAGAACGAAAAACGCCCGCGGCTGCGGGCGTTGGGGACTAATGTTAGTGGGCGCTTACTTAATCTTCAGCTTTTTCTTCTTCGTCACGTAGCGGCACGATCAGCATGTCGATATGCACGGTGTTGATCAACTGGCGTGCGGAGGACATCAGCTTGCTCCAGAAATCCTGGTGGTGGCCGCACAGGACCAGGTCCATATCGTATTTCTTGATAGCATCGACCAGCACCTGCGCCAAATCGCCGCTGCCGCTCAGGGTTTCGGTAATCGGATAGCCGGCGTTTTGTGACAGTTCGGTCAAGGCGTGATGCGTTTCTTCCGAGATACGTTTTTGCATATCGCCGAGATTAACGTCGATCAGGCCGGTATACAGGTCGGAATAGTTAACATCTACGTGGATCAGGGAAACTTTGGCGTTGTACGGACGCGCCATAGATACGGCTTTTTCTACCAGAATTTTGCTTTCCGGGGATAGGTCTACCGCGATCAGAATGTGTTTGTAAGCCATGAGAATACTCCTTCCATATAATGCCGATTAAAAGTTAGCAGGCATCAGCGTACCAGCCTGGCGCTTTAGGTTTCATTTTATCATTCAGATAACATAATGATATGTTGGGGCGATCACACTGCACCGCATCAAAAAATCTCTTTATCGCTACTCTGTCAGTTTTACACCCGCCCGGCAGAAAATCCTATCGCCCGTGGTGCTATTGGCAGGTTGACCGATTGAAATATAAGCATTCTTAAACAGAGTATAGTCCCAAATAGCCCATTGGGCAGGGGAAAAGGCCGTCAGCCATCAGTCAGGGCGGGAATCAGATATAACCAATCGATAGATGACAAATTGGCGGGTTACGGTAAATTTTATCTACTGCTCAGGCCAGTTGCGTTTCAATAACCTACAATAATGAATATGGGCCTTATCATTACTCCTCTGAGCCAAACCTGCGAGATGTGCATCTGCATAACGATGGGTGACCTCCAGAGGCAGTGGGTTTTGCGCGGCCTGTGCGGTGCCAAGGGGATCGGAGCGGTAGGCTCCCGCAGTAATGGTATAGAGGTAGGGCAGTTGGACCCGGCGGAGCGCCGTGGATAACAACGCCTTGAGGAGGCAATCATGATCAGTACCGTCGCGCTGTTTTGGGCTCTGTGTGTGGTGTGTGTGTTAAACATGGTGCGGTATTACTCTTCTCTGCGCGCGCTGTTAGTGGTTTTGCGCGGCTGCGACCCGCTGCTGTATCAGTATGTCGACGGCGGTGGTTTCTTTACCGCCCACGGTCAGCCGAGTAAACAGATACGGCTGGTGCGCTATATCTTCTCGCAGCGCTATACAGAACATCACGATCCGGAGTTTATTCGCCGCTGTGAGCGGTTACGCGGGCAGTTTATGCTGACCTCCGCGCTGTGTGGACTGGTGGTGATCAGCCTACTGGCGTTGATGATTTGGTATTAAATCCGGCCGGTTTTGCCGACGACAGACAAAGAAAAGGCGGCCACCAGGGCCGCCTTTCACATGGAGCGAGCTGCTTAAATCACTTTAAGCGCCAACCAGTACAGCGAACCGGAAAGTAGAATCGAGATTGGCAGGGTCAATAACCAGGCCAACAGGATGTTCTTCACGGTTTTACTCTGCACACCGCCGCCGTCCACAATCATCGTCCCGGCGACTGCCGAAGAGAGGACGTGGGTGGTGGAAACCGGCATACCGGTATAGCTGGCCACACCAATCGACAAGGCTGCGGTCATCTGAGCCGACACGCCCTGAGCGTAGGTCATGCCCTTCTTACCGATCTTCTCGCCAATGGTAGTCGCAACGCGCTGCCAACCCACCATAGTACCGAGTGACAACGCCAGAGCTACCGCGACGATAATCCAGATCGGTGCATACTCAACGGTTTGCAGCAGATCCTGACGCAGGTTTTTCAGGAAGCGTTGGTCCTGGCTAGAGGTTTCCGGCAGTTTGGCGACCTTGTCCGCGGTATCCGTTACGCACATCAGCAGGCGACGCAGGTGGCTGCGTTGATCTACCGTCAGTTGATCGTAACTTTGCAGGTTGTTCAGCAAACCTGAGGCAAGCTGAATCGCCGGCATGGCGCGGGCACTGTCACAATGGAACTCGACGGGTTTATCCGGCGAGACGTCCTCATCCGGGCTTGGCACCAACGGAGTCAGAGCCACCACATGTGACAGGGCGTCACTGTGCTGTTGGTAATATTGCTGCAGGTGGGCAACGGCATCACGCGTACGGGTGATGTCATAACCGGTTGCATTCATATTAAGCACGAAGCCGGCCGGAGCCACGCCGATCAGCACCAGCATAATCAGGCCGATACCTTTCTGGCCGTCGTTGGCGCCGTGCGAGAAGCTGACACCGATAGCCGACAGGATCAGTGCGATACGGGTCCAGAACGGCGGCTTGCGTTTGCCGTCGACCTTTTCACGTTCAGCAGGCGTCATGTGGATACGCTGGCGTTTCTTGGTGCCACTCCAATAGCGGCGCAAGGCAAACACCATCAACCCGGCGACCATCATGCCAACCAGCGGCGAGATGAGCAATGACAGGAAAATACCAATCATTTTCGGGACGTTAAGCGCATCCACCACCGAAGTGTGGGTCATCAGTGCGTTGGTTAAACCCACACCAATAATTGCGCCAATCAGCGTATGGGAACTGGAGGCCGGCAGACCGAAATACCAGGTGCCGAGATTCCAGATAATAGCCGCCAGCAGCATGGAAAATACCATGGCTAATCCGTGTGCTGAACTGACGTTCAACAACAGATCTGTTGGCAACAGGTGAACAATGGCGTAAGCAACACTCAAACCACCGAGCATTACGCCAAGAAAGTTGAACAAACCAGCCATCACGACCGCAAGTTGCGAGCGCATGGCACGGGTATAGATTACTGTAGCAACCGCATTGGCCGTATCATGAAAACCGTTAATGGCTTCATAAAACAACACGAACAACAATGCGAGAATTAACATCAGGCCGGTATGGAAATCCAGGCCAGCGAACAAATGCAGCATAAGCGTTACGCCAGTTTGTGGACATGAACGCCGCGCATTATCCGTGACAACCGGGGCCGGGGAAAAGGAAAATATGACGTTTTTTTGATTTAGATATGACGAAATGATGGCAGTGGTATGACAAAGATATGAAATATCAGTGCGTTATGCTGTCTTGCCCGTTGTAATATTTTCTTACTATGGTGTTGTCGGTGTCATGGCTTTACAATCTGCCGCCGTAAAGTTGCCGGTTACCGGTAGCGATTCGGCTTAATATGGCGGCCTTTTGTCGCGATTGTGATTTTTATTCAGAGAGGCGCAGGTGGAACAGTTTGATGTCGTGGTAATAGGTGCGGGCGCAGCGGGCATGTTTTGCGCGGCGCAGGCAGGGCAACTCGGTTGCCGGGTGCTGCTGCTCGACAACGGCAAAAAACCGGGCCGCAAAATCCTGATGTCCGGCGGCGGGCGCTGTAACTTTACCAATATGTACACCGAACCGGCCGCTTACCTGTCGAATAACCCGCATTTTTGTAAATCGGCACTGGCGCGTTACACCCAGTGGGATTTTATCGATCTGATCAACCGCCACGGCATTGCCTACCACGAGAAAACGCTGGGGCAACTGTTCTGCGACGACTCGGCGCAGCAGGTGGTCGAACTGCTGCTCAAAGAGTGTGAGCTGGGTCAGGTGACAACGCGCCTGCGTAGCGAAGTGCTGGGCGTCGAAAAAACCGCCGAAGGCTTCGAACTGGCACTGAATGGCGAGAAAGTGAGTGCTCGCTCACTTGTGGTGGCCAGCGGTGGTCTGTCGATGCCGGGACTGGGGGCTACGCCGTTCGGCTACAAGCTGGCGGAGCAGTTTGGCCTGAAAGTACTGCCGACGCGTGCCGCGCTGGTGCCTTTTACGCTGCATAAACCGTTGCTGGAACATCTGCAGGCCCTGTCTGGTGTCTCTGTGCCTGCGGTGATCACTGCCGAAAATGGCGTCAGCTTCCGCGAAAGCCTGCTTTTCACCCACCGTGGCCTGTCTGGTCCGGCGGTATTACAACTTTCCAGCTACTGGCAACCCGGTGAGTTTGTAAGCGTTAACTTACTTCCTGCGCTTGATCTGGCGGACTTCCTTAACGAGCAACGCCAGGCCCACCCGAATCAAAGCCTGAAAAACACCCTTGCGCTACACCTGCCGAAGCGTCTGGTGGAGTGTCTGCAGACGTTAGGGCAATTACCGGAAGTCACGCTGAAGCAGTTGAACCCGACGCAGCAGGCTGAGCTGGTAGATACTTTGCAGAATTGGCGCGTGCAGCCGAACGGCACCGAAGGCTACCGTACTGCAGAAGTGACGCTCGGCGGTGTGGATACCAAAGAGCTTTCTTCCAAGACGATGGAGGCCGCCAAGGTGCCGGGCCTGTACTTTATCGGCGAAGTGGTGGATGTGACAGGGTGGCTGGGGGGCTATAACTTCCAGTGGGCCTGGAGCTCGGCCTGGGCCTGTGCTCAGGCTTTGGCTGTGCAGGGGCAATAAAGTCCGGCGAATGGCAATGTAGATTGCGCTGGTGCCAGCCGATGGGAGGCCTGGTGGTACTTACCTCCCAAGATTATTCCGCATAGCGGAAGGCGTCTGGCCAAAGTAACGGCGAAATTGGGTGCTGAATTGCCCGGGTGAACTAAAACCGCACTGCAGGGCAATGGCGGTCAGGGTGAGAGTTGTTTGGGTGACTTGCTGGCGGGCCCGTTCCAGGCGGCGTGATAAAACATATTGGTAGGGCGGCAGGCCAAAGTGTTGCCGAAAGGCACGAGAAAAATGAAAAATGCTCAGGTTGGCAATCTTCGCCAGGGCCTGCAAGGTAATATTCTCACCCAGGTTGTCTTCTATATAACTGGCCAGCAGTTCGCGCACCGGCCGGGAAAGAATTTCACGGTGTTGCCGGTCCGGTATTGCCGCGTGCTGATAACGTGCAGCTTCAGCCAACATGGCAATCATCAGTGAAGCGGCGTGCAGCTCGCTGTCACTTTGCTGCAGACCAAGGCATAACTGTTTAAGCACCGGGTTGCGCAGGTTTGCCCCAGGTTCAATGATCAGGCCTGCTTTTCCGCCAGGCATTAACTCAATCAACCGTGGTGAAATCGAGATTGCGGTATAGCTTAATGTGCCTTCGGCATAGCTCATGGCGTCAAAATCGCATCCCGCTGGAATGATATCGGCGACCTGACCTATAACCCGCGTTGCCGACGTGCGTTTTTGGTCGAACCAAACATCACCGCTGATGGTTGTGCTGCCATCGACCGAGTGATAGCCGTCATAGACGATCAACGTATGGGCTGGACGAATCAGACGAGCTTCATGAGGGCCGCTGACTCGTACGAGATCGACCCGGCCATAGTCCCAGCAACGTGAAGAGCGCTGTAATTCTTTTTCGTTGGTATAAACCAGCCCGTCAGATTTCATCCTTAACCTTCTCAAGTAAATCCTGTGCTATTTATTATGATTACCTGTGCGTAGCAACCGCCTGATATTGCGATTATGCCTACTCCATTGGCTGCGTTAATAAATATTCCCTTCTGATATGATATTTCGCAATAAAAATAGTGTTAATTTTAATTTCTTGCTATTGGGGTTAACCATTTCAGGATGTATATATTACATGATGTAATTTTACATTTGTTCTTCGGTATGTTTACAACATTTTGTTAACCTATAATTTAACTGATGTATAGGTGGTCGTATTTGTCGGAGTTTTCTTGCAGCTAAGGGGGATCCCCTGGTTCAAGAGGAACTAGATGAACTTAGCTATCAAATAGAGGAAACAAATTATGCACCATGACGATTTAAAACATGCCGCGGAACTGATGAAAAAGATGTTGGATAACTTTGCCAATAATCCGGAAAAGATCATCGATTTGTTTGCTGAGGATGCTGTTATTGAGTTTCCTTACGCGCCAGGTGAAGCCTACGGGTTCCCTAAAAGAATTGAAGGCAGGGCCGCGATTTTAAAATATGCCAAGGGCTTGCAGTCTGCATTACGTGATTACAAAATTAATCCCTTGAGTGATTGGGGGTGTTACTCACTGAGTGGATCTAAAAAGTTTCTGTTCGAATACACCGGGGATGCAATTACGGTTCCCGATAATAAACCCTACCATCAGGATATTCACGCATTTGTAGAAGTCCATCATGGAAAAATAACGTATTTTGAAGAGTACTGGGACGGATTTTACGCGATGATGGTGTTTGGCGCGATAACCGTAAAATCAGCCTGATATTTTCCCGGATTTACATTTGTTGCGCGTTATTTTCTACATGACGCGCAACATTCATAATAAATAGCAATAATCATAAAGAACCCCATGAGTTTTTTCTTTCAAATCCCAACATTCCCTCCGGCCGTTAACAAAATAAACCAAAAATAACATATTGGAAAACAGGCACGCATAATCAAAAATAAAACTAACTATTTAGGGTTAAATGGCGCCAGGAATAATTAAATTAAGAAGACATATTATGTTTATCAAATTATTTACACCTGGCAAGATTGGCAATCTCAGGTTAGCAAACCGGATGATTGTAACCTCTATTTCAACCCTGACGGCCACCGATGAAGGTTACGCCACTGAACAACTGATGGCCTATTTAGCGCGTAAAGCCCAGGGTGGATGGGCGATGATCATCACGGAGTATTATGCCATAGCGCCACACGTCGGCTATTTCCCCCGGGCATTGGGGATTTGGAACGACGATCTGATAAAAAACCATACGGAATTGACACGGCGTGTACATCAAACCGGTGCAAAGATTGCGGCGCAAATATCCCATGCAGGCAGAGAAATTTATCATGGGCATCCAAGAGAAAATGCCGTCAGCTCCTCAGCGCTGAAAGATGTTTACGGTGAGTTTAAACCGAGAGAGATGACCATTCCGGAAATTAAAAAAATCGTTTCTCAATTTGGTGATACGGCCAGAAACCTTAAAAAGGCCAATTTTGACGCAGTAGAAATTTATGCCGCGCATGGCTTCCTTATTTCAAACTTTTTGTCTAAATACACCAATCATCGAACTGATGAGTATGGTGGTAGTTTGAGAGATCGCATGCGGTTTCTGGAAGAGATTGTTAAGGATGTCAGGACTAAGGTCGGGGACGATTTTCCGGTATTGGTCAGGTTATCCACTAAGGAGTTTGTCCCCGGTGGGCTATCAATCGCAGAAACCCGGGTGATCGTCAAAAGGATGGAAGAACTGGGTATCGATGCCATCAATTGCTCTCAGGGCATTGTCACCGTCTCAAACAATATTGTTGAACCTTTCCAGGTGGGGAACGCACCTTTCGTCGATATTGCCGAGGAAATTAAAAAAATAGTCAGTATCCCGGTGATCACCACGGGGCGGATTAATGATGCCGACCTGGCTGAAACTACCCTGTTATCAGGGAAGAGCGATTTTGTCGGTATGGCACGTGCCTCTCTTGCGGATCCCGACCTGCCCAATAAGGTGTTGGCAGGGCGCTGGGATGAAATCCGCCACTGCATTGGCTGTAATCAGGGCTGCATTGGTAACAATGTCCGTGGGGAAATCTGTCGTTGTATGGTCAATCCAGAAATCAATCGTGAATATCAGCTGGATCTGACTAAAGCCGTCGATAAGAAGAACATCGTAATTATCGGCGGCGGCATTGCCGGTTGTGAAACCGCTATTACGGCCGCGCGAAAAGGGCACGACGTTACCCTGTATGAAAAATCAGACCGACTGGGGGGAACCTGGTTAATCGCCAGTTTACCTTTATCTAAAGGCGAGTTGGTGTCGCTGGTTAAATGGCAAATCAGCGAAATGAAACGCCTGAATATAACCATAAAGCTTAACTCAGCCCCTGAGGTGGAAGAGATTGTGGCGTTAGCCCCGGATAAGGTGATTATTGCTACCGGCAGCCAACCGATTTTACCGCCTGTTAGCGGGATTGAACGTCAAAGTGTTGTGCAGGCTAACAAGATATTAACGCAGGATGCGCCGTTTGGTGAGAATGTCGTGGTGATCGGCGGGGGCTCCGTGGGGGTAGAAACTGCCGAATACATGGCCTTTTGCGGCAGTTCTATTACCATTGTGGAAATGCGCAATGAGATCCTTCCGGGCCTGGAGCGAGAAACTAAAATAGGCCTTAAAGAGGCTATTCGCCATTACCGTATGGATGTGATCAAATCGGCAAAAGTGGTCGGTATTGGCGATGATTATGTTGCCATTGAGAAAAACGGTAAACAGATCAGGCTGGATGATGTTGATACCGTAGTGGTGGCAGCAGGCTCCCGTTCGGTCAACAAACTGGAAACCCCGCTGAATGAGGCGGGGATTTTAACCCAGGTCATTGGCGATGCTAAGCAGGTGCGCAATGGCCTGGCGGCCATGCACGAAGGTTATCTTGCCGGCTATGGAGCATAAAGGCGGCTCCCGTTGTTGACGGGCATTAAGCAAACCGGCGGAGCATGATTAGGCTGAAGCCGGTTGCAGCGTCGCCACTAAAAAATCCATCAGGCTGCGCAGCGCCAGCGACTTATGCCGCTGGTGCGGGTAGACCATAATAAAGGGCCGCGTGGCTCCGCCATATTCCGTCAGGATCTCCACCAGTTGGCCACTCGCCAGCAGCTCTTCTACGGTAAAACGGTAAGTCTGAAATACCCCCATGCCATGTTTTGCCAGCGTCAGCCCGCCCAAAAAATCCCCATTGCAGCTGGCATTGCCGCGAGTGGCGACATCGATCAATTTATTATTGTGCTTAAGCGTCCAGGGGGCGCTTTTGCCGGTGCTGGGCAGCTCAAACTGAATGCAGTTATGTTGGGCCAGATCTTCCGGTTGCTTGGGTTCACCGGCCCGCGCCAGATAATCGGCAGAGGCAATCACCACCAACTCGGCATCTTCCAGCTTACGGGCAATCAGGTTTGAGTCAGCGGGGTGATAACCGCGGATCGCCAGATCGTATCCGCCATCCGTAAGGTCAACGTTGTAGTTGTTAAGGTTCAGTGCCAACTGAATTTTAGGGTAGCGTTGGCTAAAGGCCGCCAGGACCGGTAACAGCCGAAAGTGAGCGTAAGGCGTGGGGATACTGATGCGTAGTAACCCTGCGGGCTCCAACTGCTGGCCTTGTATCTGCCGTTCTGCATTGTCGATTAATGCTATCGCCTCCCGGCATTGTTCAGCAAAGCCTTTGCCTGCATCGGTCAGGTGAATATGGCGAGTGGAACGGACAAACAGCCGGACACCCAGGCGATCTTCCAGCCGGGCGATCGAACGGCTGACCGCCGCTGGCGTAATGCCTGACGACACGGCCGCCGCTGAAAAACTGCCCACCTCAGCGACCAGGCAAAATAGCTCGAGCGTGCCCAATTGAAGATCGTCGAATTTTCGCTGCAATCTGTTACTCCATGTAATAAGCCCTGTGTTCTTTACCTTATTTATCATTCCGCAGGGGGGAAGTACAGTAGCTTTCTCTCAAGCAGTACTGGATATTTTAAGGAGATAACGAATGACTATTTTAGGTTATGAAACTGGCGAGATCCTTGCCAAAGCAGCAATGACTTCCGATTTTGAATTAGTTGGCGATATTCCGAATCAGGTGCTGGTTGATCAAATGGAAATAGAACGACGCAGCATGGATATTCGTCCTGGCATGAACCGTAAATATTCGCCGCTGGGTTTCCATGCCGCCACGGGCGCGCAAATTAATGGTGGCCGATATTTGTTTGATACCTGGGAAAATGTGAGCGATTACGCCCGTTTTACCAGTGAAGAGCTGGAGTTTGAACCGGGGGTTAAATTCTGGGACCGCGATATTTTTGGCCCGGTAGATCGCCATATCTGGAAGGTGATTGGTGCCCATGACTTTACCCCATTAGCGACCACTCACCATGTGAACCGCTTCGAGCGCTGGACATTCAATGGCGATAATCCAGAGCAGTTGCTGACCCGCATCTGGCCGACCCTGCGCAAGCAGGCCGAAAAGCAGGGGCTGGCGGCGGTGTGGTTGATGTACCAGCCGGATGAGAAACAAATCGCCATCCTGAGCGTTGCCAGCAAGGTTGATGGCGACCAGCCGAGTGACGTTGCGACACGCTCGATAGATCGTCTGGCGTTACTTCCATCAGCGGAACCCCTGTTGCCATTAGAGCTTAATGTGCAAAAAGTATTTGATCGCACTACGCCGATCCTGACGATGTGGTTACCACTGTCGCGGCACTTACATGGCGAGCCTTCGGCTTACCCTATGTCGCCTCCTTTTGCCCAACCTCAGGTTGCGCCACAACGCGTGTAACTGCGATATCTGCCTTGCGAGTTTCTCGCAAGGCTCGGCGTTAATCAGGGCCGCTGGTTGGTCAACGGCCTGTAATTTTTCAGTATTACTGCTTCAGCGGTCAGGTAGTTATCCCCAGCAGAGTAGTCCTGATGATATTTGATAAGTAAGGAAATAGTATGTTTGCTAAAAAAACAGTATTGATCACCGGTGCATCCTCAGGCCTGGGGAAAGCGATGGCGGAGCACTTTCTGGCTAAGGGCGCCAATGTTGTGATTAACGGTCGGACCGCGTCGAAACTAGAAAAGTTTCTGGCTGAACACCCTGCCGATAAAGATCGCATTGCATTGGCGCCCGGAGATATTAGTCTGAAAACCACCAGTGATAATATGGCCCGGGTGGCGATGGAAAAATTCGGTACGATAGATGTGCTGATCAATAATGCGGGTATCTTTGTTCCCAAGCCTTTCCTTGATGAGACCGAAGAGAATTTGGATCGTTATTACGCCAGTGGCGTAAAAGGACCTTACTTTGCGTCACAGGCGGTGATCCCTACCATGATCAAGCAAGGCGGCGGTTCTATCATTAATATCGGTTCAATGTGGGTAGAGCACCCGCTTGAAGCGACGCCAAGCTCCGCCTCACAGGTGGCCAAAGGGGGTATGCACACGCTGACCCGCCATTTGGCGATCGAGTTTGCCAAAGACAATATCCGGGTTAACACCATTGCACCGGGCGTGATCGAAACCCCGCTGTACGATGAACTTATGGATAAAGAGGCCTTCCGCGCGTTGGCGAACCTGCACCCATTACGCAAACTGGGTAAAATATCCGACATTGTCGCCTGGGCCGATATGCTGGCTGGCGAAGGTAGCCGGTTTGTGACCGGGCAAACCCTGCTTGTTGACGGCGGTATCACCGCGGGTAACCATGTAATTTAAGCATGTGAATTTTCACTAGCATTAAATGCATACGGCCACTGCCTTCCCCGGCAGTGGCCGCATGCGTTATATATCAGTTATAAGATTTAAATGAATCGGTAAGTGAAAAGTATTTGCACGTGATAAAGCTAAAAAAACACCCCCCTTATTCCCATCGCTGCATTAATAAATCATTGTTTAATGATTAAATTATTATATGTATTTATATGTAGCGTTGAAAATATGTGAACTACGCGTTTTTATTTTATTGGTATTAGCTTGCTTTTGAGGAATCTACGGGTTAACAATAAATAGAATTAAAAGGCGTAGGTCAATTAAATAATTCAAATAAAAGGAACCGTTAATGAAAACTATTGATTGCAATTTATTAGATCAGATAGCCGGTGGCCGAGGGAATAATGGCGGGGACCGTACCGATAATGGTGGCCGAAACAAGCAGCGCGGTCGCGGTAATGGGGGCGGTGCGCCTAAAACCCAAGTAAATGATACTGCTGTCATAGGCTTACTTGGTGCAGGGATTTCAGTTACATCCAGACTTGGCCCATATGGAATAATTGCTGCGGGAATTATGGCAGGAATCGCAGGAGCAATAGGATACCCCAGCAACAGCCCATATAATAATAATGGTGATAGGGGGCGGGGCGCTTTTGGGGGCGATGCCAATCCAAACAGCGTAAATGGCCAGTGCCATTGGTAATTGTAAGTAATGTTCGGGTAATATTTACCCGAGCATTTAATAAATAAATTCGCAAAGAAGGTTAACATGGCAAGTCGAAAATCCTGGATGCCATCAGCTGTAGGCTCTTGTTCCTTTAATATGTGGATTGTCAATCAATCATCATTGCAGATTGCCCAGTTTTGTGGGGATGTCTTTGATATCATTGTTGCGATTATTTCTTTTGTCGGGTTTTATACCTTGTCGATGAATGTATTTGCTTTGTACTTTTGGTATAAGGGGGAAGAATTTAAGTAACCGCTATCAATTACCGTTTCGTTTTAATATAACTCGTAAAGGGAGAGGGGCATGGAAAGCCGAAAATCCTGTAGGCCGCTAGCTGCGGCTGCCAGTCTTTTTAATCTATGGTTTATCAATAAGTCATCATTGCAGATTGTTCAGCCTTGTGGGCAGTTGATTGACGTTATCGTCGCAGCTCTTTCTTTTGTAGGTTTTTATACCCTGTGGATGAGTATCTTCGCTTTATACTATTGGTGTAATGATAAAGAGTTTAAATAACAGCCATCACTTACCGCTTCTTTTTAGCCCTACCTTCATCTGCGGTATTGCCTGTTTAAAATTTGGGGTAGTCAAACCTCCCGTGAGCCGCTAAGCCTTGTGCGTCGACAGCAGGATGCTGGTCTCGGTACTGGAAATACCGGCGATGCGCCGGATGCGGCCCAAAATTTTATCGAAGTTCTCCAGGCTGTCGGTACGGATCTCCACCAGAATATCCCACTTGCCGTTGGTGGTGTGCAGGGTGAAGACCGAAGGCTCACCGCGCAGCTGTTGCAACACGCTTTGCGCCTTGGTGCCTTCTACCGCCACAGACATCCAGGCACGGATGCGGTTATGTTCCACGCCCGGTTTTATACGGATGGTGTAGCCGGTGATGATCCCCTGTGCTTCCAGCGCCTCAATTCTTTTTTGTACCGTTGCGCGCGAGACTCGCACCTTGCCGGCGATCTCGGTGACGGAGGCACGCGCGTTTTCGCGCAGCAGCGCGAGGATCTGGCGATCGGTATCATTCATGCTGTCAAAGTGTCACTGTTAAGTATCGATTTGTAAAAATATAGAGCAATTTAGTCATTTTTCACACTGTTTGGCTTCAAGTTGATTATCCATAATGGTGTAGTGCCAGCCCTTGGAAAATCCTGAACCCGGTGAGAAATATCATGCAAACCACCCAATC
Organism: Serratia proteamaculans; assembly: GCF_949794035.1. Lineage (NCBI taxonomy): Bacteria > Pseudomonadati > Pseudomonadota > Gammaproteobacteria > Enterobacterales > Yersiniaceae > Serratia > Serratia proteamaculans. The sequence goes on along the minus strand of NZ_OX461105.1, from coordinate 5,137,861 downwards.
CGTTTTTATGATCAGGCCGTCTGGCTTTGCCGCCAATCAGGAAACCCTGCTCAGTAATTTTTTCCAGAAGATTACGCAGAAAAATGAAAATCACATGGCAGAGGCATTGGTTGCCTTTAACGGCTACGTCGCTGCATTACAGCAAGCCGGGGTCGATGTCAGGGTGATTGATGAGATTAGCGGGCAGGAAACGCCGGACGCCTTATTTCCCAATAACTGGATTGCTCTGTTGGGTGACGGCAGCCTGTTCACCTTTCCGATGGAAGCGCTCAACCGACGACGGGAACGCCGCCAGGATATTATCGCGCAGCTCGCCAATGATTTTGTGATTGAACGACGAATCGATCTTTCCACCCACGAATTGGCCGGACGCTTTCTGGAAGGCACCGGCTCACTGATCCTGGATCACCAGCACAAGCTGGCTTACTGCTGCCTGTCTTCCCGCAGTTCGCCGGAGGTTGGCCACGAATTTGAATGCCACTCCGGCTATAAGATTGTGTGGTTTGACGCGGTGGATCGTAATAATCAACCGATCTATCACACCAATGTGATGATGAGCGTCGGCGCTCAGTTCGCCATTATTTGTCTTGAAAGCCTGTGTAATGAGGCGCAAAAAAGCGCGCTGATCGCCACGCTGGAACGCAGCGGAAAAACCCTTATTGACGTCAGCTTCGCTCAGATGGAGGCGTTCGCCTGCAACGTATTGGAACTGCGCGCCGAAGACGGCAGCCCGGTTTACGCCATGTCGACCCGCGCCTGGGCCAGTTTCACCCCGCAGCAGCAGGGGTTGATTAGCGGTTATGCCCGACTGGCACTGGGGCCGATCGACATTATTGAAGATCTCGGCGGCGGTGGTGCACGCTGCATGCTGGCGGAGATCTTCCTGCAAAAGAAGCTGGCGGCGGGTTGATCCCTGCCGGTTTTAATTCAACCCCATCTGATTCAACAGCATTTTGTTTAGCTCGGTGTTTTTGTTTACGTTCAGCTTGCGCATCGCCGAGCGCTTATGGGCGCTGATGGTCTTCTGGCTGCGGTCTAACATGCCGGCGATGGTGCAGGCGGACATACCGGTGCTCATCAGTTTCAGCACTTTCTTTTCGCAACTGCTCAGGGCGGCGATGCGGCACTGCCGACATTTCCAGATATCGCTGGCGTGCATGGCCACCCAGGGTTGTTGGCAAAAGAGCTCCAGCGCCATCTGCAACTTGTTGCGAACCATGGTGCAGTCATCGCGCAGGTTAATGCTGAAGAGTGCCGGATGGGCGTGTGAATATCGGGTATCACGATCATTGAGGACCAGCACGGTCATTTGCCGGTGGCGCGGCGTCTGGTGCGGGCTTTGATAGCAGCGGGCACAGCCACAGGTATCTTCCAGGGTGCGGAACACGATTTCGATCGGATCCAGATTCTGCATATCGATCGGATATCTACGGCTGCTGCTGTTCAGGTCTTGCAGATACTACTTCCAGTAGCAGCCGTAAGCCGAATTGATAAAAGTTATCGCTGCCCAGCAGGGTGAACCGAATATTAAGCATGATTACTCCTCAAAGCGCATATCGTGCGGAAACAGTCGATGTGCCTGACGCTGCAGATCGGCGGCCCGCTGGGGTTGTTGCAGTAGGCGACTGACCGCTATCAGGTTGATATAGATATTGGCGTCCGGCCGCACAAGGATTTCGTTTTCGGCCCATTGCCGGTAACTCCACAGGGTGGTGGCATCGCGGGTTTGCGGATATTGCAGCAGCCGCTGCAACTGGACATCGTAGTCATATCGCACCTGCCAGGGCGTTGGCGCCAGCACCTGGCTCATGGGGCCAAACTGCCGCAGGCCGGTTTTTTCCACCGCGGTAATGATCAGCGCGCTGTGCAGGCCGTTAAGCAGATAGGGCAGCATCAGTACAGCGGTGATGCCGGTCAGCAGGCGCAGGGTTTGCTGTGGGCGGTGGGGTAATTGCAAACGGCGGCGTACGTCGCCAGAACGCAGGATCACCAGCAGCAGCACGGCATGGGCGGCGGAAAGATAAAGTGGGTACTCCACCATCATGTGCAGCAGGATCGGCAGCGCTGCCATCCAGGGGGCGGGGCGCAGTGGCAACGCCCGGGTGCGTTGCAGCAAACGCCATAACCCCCAGCAGACGATAGCAATGCCGCTCAGGCTGAGCAGGCCGCCTTCGATGCCCCACAGCAAAATTTCGTTATGCGGGTGGCTGATCGCGACACTTTCCATCCCGCTGCTGTGGGTGGTGTAGAAATGATGCAGAAAATCGTGTTGAAAATGACCGTAACCCCAGCCAAACCACGGGCGCTCGGCGATCATGCGTAGCGCTTCTTGCCAGTAAGCCAACCGGTAAAAAATCGGCTCCGCCACGGTGACCGCCCGCGTCGCGCCGTTGATCACCACCAGCAGCAGGCCGGAGCCAACCCCGGCAATCAGCAGCAACAAGGCGGCGGCGGCACGGCGGCGATTAATACGGTACAGCATCCACAGTTGCAGCGGCGACAGCAGCAGGGCGGCCAGCAGGCCGACGCGCGAGGCAATCACCACCAGCAACAGCGGCGCCAGTAACAATATGCTGGTGCTTAACCCTTGCAGGCTGCGCGACAAGGGGCGGCGGTTGCTCAGCAGGTACAGTGCCAACGCCAGGCCGGTGGCCATAAAGCTGGCCATCAGGTTCCACTGCTGGAAGATACCGTAGGGGCGGTTTTTCAGGCTGTTATAGCCGATCCAGTTGCCCGGTTGCAGCAGGCTGTATTGCACCAGACCGAACAGGGCCTCGATCACCGTCGCCGCCAGCAGCAATGTCAGCAGCCTGCGCCGCCGTGAGCGGTCGAGTGGGATCTGCAGCAGCGCGAAGTAGGCCATCACGCCGAGTGCCAGCCCGATCAGGCGCGGTAAGGCTTCACTAAGCCAGGGTTGCTGCGCCCACAACAACGGCAAAAATAAAATCAGGCTACCCAGCGCCAGCCGGTTAAAAAAGCCGGAAACGGCTAACGGCGGTCGGCAAAACAGCATCGCGCCGAGGATAGTCAGGGCGATAAAAATTCCACCGACCAGATTCCACGGCAGATAAAAACCGCTGCCGCCGCGATTGGGCCAGTAAATATGCATGGCGATCAGGCAATAAAACGCCGCCAGCCCGAATAACCAGGCCGCTTTGGGTTTGGAAATCATCACTTGTTCCTGCAAACCTCAGGCTTATTGGTAGGCCAGCACGAAATTGGCCACCGAGCTAAATTCGCCTTCGGTAATGGTCTTATTCTGTATCGCGCTGGGGTGACCCTGCACATAGGCGGTGAAATTCAAAATATTGTCACCATCCTGCAATGCCACCGCGCTGGAGATCTGGTTCAAATCAATATCCGCCCCCTGGTGATCAAACAGGGCGATAGCGGCGCCGTTGGTGCCGTTATTAATCGCCAGCTTGCCCGGCAACTCGCCGTCTTCGGTGCCGCTGAAGGTCACGTTGACGGATTTGAACACTGCCGTTTTACAGTCGGTCAGCTTGATGCTGAAGGGAACCGGGGTGCTATGGCCGTAGCGGTACAGCGTTTTGACGATTACCGTGTCCATCTCCACCACCTGATCGGCCGATTTCGGTTCAATATTGCAGGGGCGGCTTACCACGGTGCCGAAAAAATCGATTTCTTTATTTTCTGCCGCCGCGGTGCAGGAAAATAAATAACTGATGCTGCACAAGGTGGTAATAACAGCGTATTTTTTCATTTCAGCCGCCATTAAATGTAGTTAATCAACAAAATAAGGGTTTTTTGAAAGTCGCCCTCCTTTCCTTCGGCGGTTGCCTGCAACGATGCGGTATAAGATTTCTGCACCTGATCGCGGTTAGTCATATCGGCAAAACTGTCGAATTGGTTGTATTTTATCCACTTGGGGTTGGTGTTGTCGTAAATGCGCAATGCCGAGCCGTTATCCATATCCAGGCCCGTGGCATCGACTAACGAACCGCTTTTCACCATAAAGTTAGCGTTCAGTGAGAACTTGTCGCTGCAGCCATTTTTACGGATCAATACGGTAAAATCTTTACTTGCTACCGTGCCGGCATTGGGTTTCCAGCTCGGGACCTCACCAAAATTGACGCCTTCCGGTGTGGTGAGCTCTACCGATGCGGAACACTGGATCACCTGGATCTTGTCCAGTCCGGTCAGGGTAAATCGGTAGTTTTTCCCCGGTTTATTATTGAGGCCCTTGACCCCATCCAGTTGAAAGATCGAAATCTGGCTGGACCCCCCCTGCGTGATGTCTCCGGTTTTTTGCAGATAGACTTGATAGTTGACGTGACCCATTTCCTTTTGATTGGGTTTGCGGAACATGTCTGTTTGGGCAGCGGTGGTGATCAAGCCCAGGTCAGTGCCGTTATAAATGACGCCCATGGAAATGCCCGGGGCGAACAGTTTTTTATCCGGGTTCGGATAGAAATAAACCCATTCCCCTTGCGGCACGTTGGAGTAGCCCCAGCAGACTACGTTGCGGCTCATCGGCTGCGAGGTCCAAAGCCGTTCGCCGATCGGCAGGGTCGCCGGGATCTTTAACTGACCGATATCTTCGCTTTCTTCTGTAATGCCATTGGCGCTATCCAGATGACATTCCAGAGCTTGTACGCTGAACGGCATCGTCAGACTGCTCAACAGCAGCAGGCGTTTATAAATAGACCAATTGAACATGCACCACTCCGTTGAATTGATTTGCCAGAGGATATTTCTGTGTGGACTCGACTTGAGCGCTGAACCACAGCGTATTGCTGCCGGGCTGCAGAATGTAGGGGCGACTCTGCTGGTTAAGCGACAGTGCGCGGCCTTGTTGATCTTTCAACCGCAGGCCGACGCCCTGCACACCGCCGTTAAGCTTCAGCAGATCCGGGTTGTTGACATCGCTGTCGCCGAGAAATACCAGAGTAACGGCCTGTTCGCCCTTCAGATAAAGCTGTCCGGCGTCGCCATTGCGGGGGCCTGCCGGGTTATCTGCCAATGCTTTGGCTCCCAGCAGGCAGTTGCGAAAGGAGAGACGAAAACGTACCGGCGCGCTTTGATCGCCGGCATTTTGGAAATCACTTGCGTTGACATCACCCAAATCAATCGCCTGATCCTGGCTGTCCGGCGTCAGACTGCAGGGGGAACTGAGCAGGCCACCATGAAAACTGACGGTGCCGGTGGTGCCTTGGATCACACCCAATGGCGTTGCCGCCGTCGCACTGCCGGTGAGCAGCAACGCGCCGAGCAACAGTGGCCGCAGACGGCCGCCGGTGAATTCAGCCATGTGCTATCTCCTTATTTTTTCGCATCGGGCACGACATTACAGACGCTGCCATTGCAGACGAAGCGCAGCTCCGGGTGGCCGCCGTAGTCATTGATATAGCTGACGACAAAGCTGTTGAGCCCGTTGTCGCGCAGCTTGACGGATTCACTGGACTTCGGTTTCAGCATCACCGCTTTAAAGTCACCGAGTGCGCCGCCGCCTTGTTTCTCGGTCTGGCGGGTCATGCCGGTCAGGGTGATGTAAAACGGCGTAGGGTTCTCAATGGTGAAGCCGCCGTCGTTTTTGCGGAATACCAGTTTCTCCTGCCACACTTCGCCTTTCGGCGCGACGATGGCCTTCGGCCGATAAAACAGTTTGATCTGGGTTTGCAGTGCCAACTGCATCACATTGGTTTTGCTGCTTTTCGGCGGGATCTCTCGCAGATTGAAATAGAACACTGATTCGCGATCCTGCGGCAAGCGGTCAGCCTCCGGCGTCTTGGTGATGCGCACTACGCTGCGTTCATTGGCTTCAACCCTTTGCAATGGCGGCAACACGACCAACGGCGAGGTGATTTTCTGGTGCTGCTCGTTTTCCAGCCAGGACTGTGCCAGGAAAGGCAGTTCCTTGTTTTCGTTGACGATATTCAGACTGATCGATTTCGCGTCGCTGAGGTAGACGGCACGGGTGCGATCCAGCGATATCGCCGCATTGGCAACAGGGGCTGCAGCGGTCAATACCAGGCCCAGTGCGGCCATTTTTACTAACGGGAAGTTGTTCATCATCATTAATTCTCTGTGTTACGGATTACAGTTTGGTGCAGGGCAGCAATAGCTGGTCCAGCGGCTTGGCGGCAGTCGGTATGACAATGCGGCACTGGCGTTGGCCTTCCCAGGCGACGTCCAGCTGTTCTTGCGGCTGCACGCCGGTCAGGTAGACCGAGCCACCGTCGTTCACTACCGCCACTTCACGGCCACGTTCGCTCAGCACCATGGCACCAAACGGCGGTTCACTGCCGTCAGCCAGTTTGATGGTGGCCAGCAGCTTACTGCCTTTCACCACCTCAAAGTGACGGTAGCCGATGGCACCTTCGGTCAGCGTGCCCTGGACTACGGCCCGGGTGGCCTCCACGTCGTCCGCCAGGGTATTGACGTCGATGCGGGTATCGGTGTTGTAGTAGCTGGTGATGTCGGAGATCACTGCCAGACCGAAGCGGTTGCTGTAGGCGCGACCGTTGTTGATCGGTACCCCGGCGATGCCGTCGGTATCCAGCATCATCCGGCTGCCGCCGTTGCTGGAGTTTTGGTGTGCGGCTACGCCATGTCGGGTAGCGGTAACGCCGCTGCGGAAGGTACCGCCGATCGACGAATAGCTGTCCTGCTGGTAAGAAGCACTGGCATTGAGTGTGCCAAACGAGGCGTTATGGCTGTAGTAGCCACTGGTAAGCGATTTGCCGGACTGATTAAAGCCGCCGCTGAGCTGCCAGGTGTTGTTCGGATCGCTGTAGTCGTTATAAGACGCGGTCTGCGTTACGTCGCTGTTGCTGGTTTGCAGCGAATAGCCCAGTTGCCGACGATCGCCAATAGGTACGCTGAAATTCACCATCGTGCTGTCATCGGTACGGCCGTGATAGGTGGTGCGATAGGCCGACAGCGATGCGGTGATGTTGCTGACATTGCCGACGTTGAATAATTTACTGGCGGACACCCCGTAACGATCCTGTGCCCTGGCATCCCAGTAGGTTTGGTGCGAATAGGTCAGATAAGCGGTGATCGCTTTGGCGTTGTCTTCTGCCATAAAGGTTTTACTGGCGGTGATGGTGTACAGCTCTTTCTGGCGGCCGTCATAGCGTTCGTCGTAGTCGCTGTAGCGTTCTTGCAGGTACTGCGACATGTTCATGAACTTGCGCTGTGAGAAACGGTAGCCGGCAAAGGTGATCTGGCTGTTCATCTCATCGAAGCGTTTGGCGTAGTTGACCTTGAATGACAGGCCGCTGGCGGTGGGTTCACCGGGCAGGCGAGCGATGGATTGCGTCACGTCAACCGACATGGCACCAAACACGTTCAGATCGCGGCCCAGGCCGAGCGCCCAAGCGTTGTAATCGCCGCTGAGCAGTGCGCCGCCGTACAGTGACCAGGCGCTGGTTAACCCCCAGGAGAAATCGCCGGTGGAGAACACCGGCCCCTGCGTGCGGTGATCGTAAGCCGAGGGCTTACCTACGGCGACGTTGTAGCGAACATAGCCGGGGCGCGTCAGGTAAGGAATGGTGGCGGTATCTACCTGGAAGGTTGAAACGCTGCCGTCTTGTTCTTCCACCTTCACATCCAGCCGGCCGCGTACCGAACTGTTGAGATCCTGGATGGCGAACGGCCCGGCAGGCACGGTGGTTTCATACAGCGTACGGCCTTCCTGCGACACGGTGATCTTGGCGTTGCTTTTGGCGATGCCGCGGACTTCCGGCGCATAACCCTGCAGGTTTGGTGGCAGCATACGTTCGTCGCTGGCCAGGTTGAGGCCGGTAAAGCGGTAGGAGTCGAATATCCCCGAATCAAGATAGATTTCACCGAGAGTCAGCTTGGCGGCCTGCATTGGCAGCGCGTGATAGGCGTAGATGCGATTCCAGTCGAAATTACTGTCACGCTCACCGGCCTGCTGGTTGTAGTTGGCCTGATAATCGGCGCGCAGGCGCCAGGCGCTGAGGTTAGCGCCCATGGTCCCGTAGCTGCTGAGGTTTTGTGCAGTATTGTGATTGTGGCTCTGTTTGCCGATCTGGCCGCTGATGCTGTAGTCCAGCAACAGGCCGGGAATGCCGTCGTCCCATTGCTCCGGTGGGGTCCAGTCCGGATCGGAATATTTCATCCAGGCCTGCGGGATGGTAATCGCCAACACGCCGCTGCCGATGCGGTCGGAAATCGTGGCCCCTTTAATGCCGCTGATATCGGCGCAGCTGTTGTCGTGCCACAGGGTGATTTTTTTGACGACTTCTTCTTTCAACGCCATTTTTTCAACCAGATCCGGCGGCAGACAGACGCGAGAACGGTTGTTTTGGTCCGGCGACGGATAATACTGGATGCTGCGCTGCGGCAGGGTTTTTTGGTTGATCTTGATATCCAGCAAATAGGTACCGGGCATGACGTAATCGGCATCGGAAAAACGCGATAAATCCACTTTGCTGCGATCGGCAATATCTAATACGTCGGTATTAAATTCCGTGGCGGAAAAAGCCGGATGCACCCAGAGGAAAGATAGAATGACGGTGAGGGGTATTTTTTTCCGTGTCAGTAATGACGTCATAGCATAATCACTCATGGCAAATCCGCGCCCAATAGCAGGTCATCCTGTACGACCTGAAAACGTAATACGTGATGTCATTCAGTACCTGATGGCGGTACCCGCCTAACGAGGCGTTACAGATAAGACAGGGTGAATTTCGCCAGTGAGCTGAATCCGCCGGCTCGTGCCCTGTCAGGATGAATACGTAGTTGAGCGCCAAAGCGCAGCGTATTATTGCCGGCAACAATTTGGTAATCCGCCGTGGTGCTACCCAGCGGTATCGGGATGCCGTCGGCGGTCAGCAGCTCAATAGCCACGCCTTGCGCTTCGCCATAAACGGCCAATAAAGCGGGATCCCGGCTGTCGGCCGTACCGTCGAAGGTGACGGTGGCTGCGCGGTAGATAAAGTCGGGTTTGACCTGGCTTGCCAGTTCGCAATTCACCAGCTTGATCTCAAAGTTGCGGCGGCTGCCGATCAGAACCGGCTGTCCATCCAACGCGGCATCGGTCATGGATACCAGCCCGAAATCAACGGTTTGATCCAGGCTTTCACTGGCAATCCCGCAGGGGGTTTCGACGATCTCGCCACCCAGGTTGAGCGTGCCGTGGCCCTGATTTTTTGCCATCGCCTCTGCGCTGCAAACGCTGAGCGCAATAAGCAATACACCCCAAATCTGGTTGGTCATGCCGGCGTCTCCCTGTTGCCGTTGGTCCCGTAACCCAATGTCCGTGCAGGCAAAGCGGGGATACCGCAGGGGCATCCCCAGCCAGGGATTACAGGTAAGCCAGAGTGAAGTTTGCAACGCTGGTGAACTCGCCTGGAACCACTGCGCCAGAAGCGCTGCTACCTTGCAGGTAAGCGGCAAATTTCAGAGAGTTATTGCCTTCGGTCAGGCCCTGACCATCGGTCGCGGTGCCCAGTTCAACGTCTTTGGAGTGCAGGTTGTCGTAGATCATGATGCCAGCGCCGGTGGCAGTGCCGCTCAGAGCCAGCAATTTGTTGTTATCTGAGTCCGGTGTACCGGTGAAGGTCACTTTGACGTTATTCATGGTCGATACAGAACAATCCTTCAGTTCAATGCTGAATGGCTCAGAGCTGGATTTACCCTCTTTGGCCAACAGACGGCTGCTGATTTGACCCATTGGCACGGTTTGCTCAACAGAACCCGGTGCTACGCTGCATGGCGCATCAATAATTTCACCGGTAAAAGTAACTTTACCGCTGCCCTGGTTAGATGCGGCGTGAGCAACAGATGCAGAAGCGAAAGCAATCATGGTTGCCAGCATTAATTTATTCAGTTTCATTTCTCAATTTCCTGTAGAGAGTATTTAAATAAAAAGAACAGCACATCTAAATCCCCCACAACGCCAGCAACCTCATGTCGCCGACGTGGTAGTTGGAGCCAGATCCTTTTGCTCTGGGCAATACGCCACCACCCGTTATTTATGGGTAAATAACGAAAGGTTTGGGAAGTCGTATAGGCAAAATCTGTAAAATAAAAACAGGTAAATCGCCATAGCGTTTTGCTGGGATTATTCTTGCAAATAATAGGTGTGCTTGGAAATACCTTTTATTAATTTAAGTCAAATACAGAATATAAAACCAAAAGGAAAAAGAAATATATATTATTGAAAATCAATAGATCGTATACAAATATTATGCAGAATAAATGACTGCGTAAATAGCAATATGCGAGATATTAGATCGGCAGAGATGTCCATCACACTACAATTAACAATATTGTTTTGATAATATCGCCCTCAAACAGCAGATGATGAATTCTGTCTGTTAATCATAAGTTAAAAGTTAACTCGTTGTTTTGAAAGGTTAGAATGCCGATGTTTTTGGCTTGGAATACGGCTTTTATTCATTATGACGACGAGGGTTTCCTTTTTTAAATTAACAAAATTATAACAATATCAATGAGGCGTGATTATTACCAAAATCCGCCGTTGTTGCGATTTTTTGTTATTTGGCTGGGTAGGATTAATCGTGGTCTGGCAGATCAAAAAAGGGCCACGAAACATAATAATGACCTAAGCGATAATTAAAGGATGATAAACGGAATGATTACCAGAATTAATGATTCAACTCGCCGTTATGCAGTCGCTACGGTCGCGTTGATAATGATCTGCTTACTGTTGTCCAACTGCGCTGGAAAAATAGCACGGGTAACGTAGCTGTGAAAAAAGTTTCACAGAATAATCCTAAGGAAAAAGCTGAAGAGTAACGCATCGCGTTTTGTCAGCAACGCGTTAACTCGTTTAAGAATATTAATCTACCAGGCTACCAGAGTCGTTGGGTCTTATTTTAACGGGTCGTTGTCCAACGCCCCGGATATGCCGACATTCGCAGTAATGTCGATGAAAGCCCCCCGGCCATTCCACCGGGAGCCACCATGATTTACACCCTGCGGGTGGCCGACGTGCTGCCGCAGGATAGGAGCAGGCAAAAGTAACTCAAGGAGAACGCGATGGCCAAGGCGCCGATAACATATGAAATCAGGAAGTCACATATGCTAAACGTGTTACGAAAACTGTGTATGGAACGTGCGGCGGGGGCGGGCGGGCACCATCCGCCGGCTCCGGAACACTGGCCTAAAACCAGGGAGTTGGCAGACAAATGCGGTGAGAACATTTACACCACGCGTACGTTGTTATTGGCACTGGAAAAAGAGGGGAAAGTGAGTTGTACCCACCGCAGCATCAATAATTCGTTACGCTGGTATATTTGTGCATCACCCAAAAAATGGTAATTCCTTTCCTGTTTTGTATTTTTGACTACCTTTCACAGTGAATCAATACAGGGCTGGTGGGGCGAAATGCTCCTCAGCCCGACGCCATTGTTACGATGCATGACCAACCATTGCCAGCGCATTTTTTTAAGCTCTATACTGGCGGCCTGAGTGCAAATATGTTCATGAGGGATGCGGGCTTAAATGAAGGAAAGCAAAGAAATACTTTTATTGGATGATATTCATTATCAAATAGATGAGCAAGTTATTCTGGATTCAGTGTCTTTCAGCCTGAATTCGGGGGAGTTTAAACTGATTACCGGGCCGTCCGGCTGTGGAAAAAGCACCCTGCTTAAAATCGTTTCCTCGCTGATCGATCCGACCCGTGGAAAAATTATCTTTGCCGGCAAGGCCATCACCGATATAGCGCCGGAAGAGTATCGCCAACAGGTATCTTACTGTTTTCAAACCCCCTCGCTGTTTGGCGACAGTGTGTATGACAATATTGCGCTGCCTTACCAGATCCGTAAGCAAAAACCGGACGAGAAAAAAATGCAGGCCGATCTGGTGCGTTTCGGGTTGCCGGGAAATATGCTGAAAAAAAGCGTTAACGAATTATCGGGTGGGGAGAAGCAGCGTATTTCGTTGATCCGTAATCTGCAGTTTATGCCCAAGGTGCTGTTATTGGATGAGATCACCAGCGCGTTGGATGAAGATAACAAGCGTAACGTGAACGAGATTATTCATCAGCTGGTAGCGCAGCATGGCGTGGCGGTGTTGTGGGTTACGCATGATAAAGACGAAATCAAACATGCGGATGATGTCATTACCCTGAGTGCGCAGGGTGCCCGGGCACAGGAGAAAACCGATGAACCAGCATAATATCAGCAATGAATCCTTGGCCCTGTCGATGGTGTTGGTGATTATCGCCATTTTAATCAGCCATAAAGAAAAGCTGGCGCTGGAAAAAGACATTATCTGGAGCATTTTCCGGGCGGTGGTGCAGCTGATTATTGTCGGCTACGTGCTGAAATATATTTTTGATGTGAACAACGCCATTCTGACGGTGTTGATGGTGCTGTTTATCTGTTTTAACGCGGCTTACAACGCGCAAAAGCGCAGCAAATATATCGATCATGCGTTTATGACTTCGTTTATAGCCATCACCACCGGCGCGGTTTTAACCCTGGTGGTGCTGGTGTTGACCGGCTCGATAGAGTTTACCCCGATGCAGGTGATCCCGATTTCTGGCATGGTGGCCGGCAATGCGATGGTGGCGGTCGGGCTGTGTTACAACAATTTGGGGCAGCGTTTCAAAAGCGATCAGCAGAAAATTCAGGAGATGCTCAGCCTGGGGGCCTCACCGAAGTTTGCCTCAGCGGCGCTGATCCGCGACAGCATCCGCGCCTCGTTAATCCCGACGGTGGATTCGGCCAAAACCGTTGGACTGGTTAGCCTGCCTGGCATGATGTCCGGCCTGATCTTCGCCGGTATTGATCCGGTGAAGGCGATTAAGTACCAGATTATGGTGACTTTTATGCTGCTTTCCACCGCCAGCCTGTCGACCATTATCGCCTGCTACCTGGCCTACCGTAAGTTCTACAATGCCCGTCACCAACTGGTGGTGAGCACGCTGAAATAGCGTCATAAATGCACGCTGCGCCCGGTGAAATCAGGTCGAGCATGCTCGACCCCTACGCTGTGGCCATTACCCTTGCAGCAGAGCGATACTTTGGCGGATTTCACGTTCGATATCCGCCTCTGTCCAGCTATCCAACTGCGAAGAGAACGGCTCGAAGGCGTAAATGCCGGTGTAGCCCAGGCGCTCCAGGTTCTGCACCTGTTTTTTACTCTCCAGCCGATCCTGGTCACTCAGCATGATGCGTTCTTCGTCGCTGAGCGCACTTTTGTCTCGTGCATCTTCCACCCCGGAAAGGTGTACCAGGCCAATACCCTCGATCTGAATCTGCGCATCAAACTCAGGCTGCGCCACATCACTTAAATAATGGTGGAAGGTATCCAGCACGATTTTGTACGGCGCGCCTGAATCGCGGATCAGGGACTGCGTCAGCAAGGATGACCGCAGTGAACTGATGCCGAACCCCAGCGGTTCGACGTAACCCTGCACGCCGTATTGCTTGAACAGCGGCGCCAGCAGCTTCAGGGCTGCCAGCGTGTCGGTTTTTTTCTGCTCCTCACTGCGCCGATCGTCCGCGCTACAGTGCGGGCACAGCACCAATGCCTGGCTATGGATCGCCTGAGCCTGCGACAACAGCGCCTCGGCGTTCTTCTGCAACCCGGCCTGATCGTCCAGCAGGTTAAACCTGCCGAGGGCGTTAATGGTGATGATTTCGATACCGTATTTTGCCGCCAACGCATTTAATTGATCGTTGCTCAGGTTATCGGTCACCTTGCCGCTCGGCATATCGTTGCGCAGCTCAACTTTGCTGAGCCCGCACCTTTTCACCAGGCTGAAAAACGGCTCCAAATCCAGATTTGGCGCGATCTTGCGGTTGATACAAAAACGGTCTGGCGCAATGGTCATGATGCATTACTCCTGAATAATGTGAGAAGCCTGAGTTTTGCCGACTTACAGCGGCGTTCTTTGTGTTTCGGGTTGCGGTTGGCGATAGCGTTTGGCCATCACCACGTCTTCCATTTTTTCCAGCGAGACGCCTTTGGTTTCAGGAATGTAGCGGCTGATAAACCAGTAGCTAAACAGGCAACAGGCGGCGAAGACCCACATTGGGAACGCGCCGTGGAAGCTGGAGAACAGATAAGGGTTGTCGTTGATCATCGGGAAGCTTTGCGAAACAACAAAGTTGGCCAGCCACATGCAGCCGACGGCGATGCTCATGCCCTGCGCCCGCATGCGATTAGGGAAGATTTCTGACACCAGTACCCAGGCGCCGACGCCCCAGGACAGGGCATAAAACACCATAAAGAACAGCATGCCGAACAGGGCAAAGTAGCCGGTGGCCTGGGTGTAGAGGGCATAAGAGGTGATCAGCAACCCGGCGATGGCACCCAGGGTGCCGTAACGCATCAGTGGAATGCGGCCTATGCGATCCATCAGCATGGCGCCAATCACCGAACCGACCAACTGCAATACGCCAATCCAAATGGTCTGGAACAGCGCTTCCTGGGCGTTTTCGGTGACGGTTTTCAGCACCATTGGCGCGTAGTACATCATCACGTTGACGCCGGTGACCTGTTGCAGCATGGCGATCATGCAGCCGACAAACAGAATAAAGCGCACCCGCACGTCGCCGAAATTCAGCTTCTGCCGGCTTTTTTGCTGGTCCTGCTGCAATGAGTCTTTGATTTCCTGCAACACGCTTTGCGCATGGGCGGCGTTGGAGACTTTGGTCAGCATCGCCAAAGCCTGATCGTCACGGCCGACCATCACGCTCCAGCGTGGTGATTCCGGAATGATAAACACCAACATCAGGAACAGCATGCAGGGGATCACTTCCGACCCTATCATCCAGCGCCACCCCATCTCCACCAGCCAGGCTTCGCTGGCGATGCTGGCGATTTTGAAGTTAACGTAGAAAATCACGATTTGGCCGAACACGATGGCGAACTGCTGCATGCTGAGCGCCCGACCCCGCATGTCTTTTGGCGAGACTTCCGACATGTACATGGGGGAGACGGTGGCGGCGATGCCCACGGCCAGACCGCCGATAATGCGGTAAATCACAAACCAGGTGAAGGTGGCGGCCAGCGCAGCACCCACTGCCGAGATGGTGAACAGCACCGCTGCCAGCATCAGAGCCTTCTTGCGGCCGTAACGCGCAGCCAATGGCCCGGCACCAAAAGCACCGACCACACAGCCGATCACCACGTTGGAAACCGCCCAGCCGGTTTCAGCCGGGCTAAGGTCAAAATAGGTTTTCAGGGCATCGATGGCGCCGGAGATCACGGCGGTGTCGTACCCGAACAGAATGCCGCCGAGTGCCGCAATGCCGCAAATTCGCAGTATGTACCCGGTATTATGCTTACGCTGATGTGACATGTGTTGCTCCGATTTTTATCCTGGCTTCCACCCGCGCAGTAGGTTGTAGGGAAGAGGGAGGCGGAAGGGTGTGAACCGTGCCTGTCATCAAGGCGGTGATATTCGAAATAATCTGGGCTAAACAAGAACATTTATTTCATAATTAGTGAATAATGAAATATTGATTTTTAGATCCAGTTCAAAAAAAACCGCAAACAGTCCACCCGCGTTACCAGGCGACCCCTTTGCCTCAGGCTTTGTCGTAGTGCCCGGTGGGCTCTGTTTCTGTATAAAAGTCAGGGTTAATTCCCGCCGGTTGGCGGATGATCGGCAGGGCGGCTTTTTTCCCGACATGTAATGGCTTTGCACAAGGGCATGGCAAAATTGCGACCTCCCGCACTAAAAACAAATTTTCTAAAATAATTTATTTGAAACTTTTTTTTCAATGAAATAGAGTTTGCTTCATCCGGTCAGGATTTAGCCTGCTTGTGGGCAGTTTCCGGCAAGTGGTGTGATGAAAACGCTACCCTGTGCGGCAGTGCCGCACAGGCGGTCAGGCGACAGCGGACTTAAAAGAGGGTGAGACATGAAAACCGTGGGTAACTTTATTGGTGGGCAGGTGTGCCTGAGCAGCAGCAATCAAACCGTCGACGTGCATAATCCGGCCACCGGGCAGGTTGAACGGCGCGTCACGCAGAGCACCGCCGCCGAGGTGAAGCAGGCCATTGACGTGGCTCACCAGGCCTTTGCCGACTGGTCACGTACTACACCGCTGCGCCGGGCGCGCATCATGTTCAATTTTAAGGCGCTGCTGGAACAGCATCGCGACGAGCTGGCGAAGCTTATCGTCAGTGAGCACGGCAAGGTTTACTCCGATGCACTCGGCGAACTGACCCGCGGTATTGAAGTGGTCGAGTTTGCCTGCGGCATTCCACATTTGATCAAGGGCGAGTATTCGGCGGACGTCGGCAGCGGCGTTGACAGCTTCTCGCTGATGCAGCCGCTGGGCGTGGTCGCGGGTATCACCCCGTTCAACTTCCCGGCGATGGTGCCGATGTGGATGTTCCCTATCGCGCTGGCCTGCGGTAACACCTTCGTGCTTAAGCCACCGGCCTTGGTGCCTTCGGCGTCGGTACGGATGGCAGAATTACTGAAAGAAGCCGGTCTGCCGGACGGCGTATTCAACGTGGTGCACTGCGCTAACGAAGATGCCGCGCAGCTGTGCACCGACCCGCATATTCAGGCGGTGAGTTTTGTCGGTTCGTCCGCCGTGGCGGAACATATCTATACCACGGCCAGTGCCCAGGGTAAGCGGGTACAGGCCTTCGGCGCGGCGAAGAATCAGGCCATCATCATGCCGGATGCCGATCTGGACGCGACGGTAAATGCCCTGATGGGCGGTGCCTTTGGCTCTGCCGGTGAACGCTGTATGGCGCTGCCGGTGGCAGTGGTGGTCGGCGACGACACGGCGGATAAACTGATCGCCAGGCTGAAACCGCTGATCGCCCAACTGCGCGTTGGCCCAGGCATTCAGCAGGGCGGCGAAGAAAACGAAATGGGGCCGCTGGTTTCCTCGGCGCACCAGAAGAAAGTATTGGGTTATATCGATCTGGGTGTGGAAGAAGGCGCAACGCTGGTGGCTGACGGCCGCAATTATCAGGTGTCGGGCTACCCGGACGGTTACTATGTTGGCGGCACGTTGTTTGACCACGTCAAACCGAATATGCGTATCTATCGTGAAGAGATCTTCGGACCGGTGTTGGGCATTGTCCGCGTGCCGGACTACCAGACCGCCATCGACACGGTAAACAGCCATGAGTTTGGCAACGGCAGTGCCATCTTTACCAGCAACGGCCACTACGCACGCCAGTTCGTGCAAGAAGTGCAAGCCGGTATGGTGGGGGTCAACGTGCCAGTGCCGGTTCCTATGGCATTCCACAGCTTCGGCGGCTGGAAGCGCTCGGTGTTCGGTGCGCTGAACGTCCATGGCACCGACGGTGTACGTTTCTACACCCGCATGAAAACCGCCACCGCCCGCTGGCCAACCGGGCAGCAGACGGTGTCGGAATACAGTATGCCGACGCTGGGCTAAAGTTCTACGTTTGAATTGATTAATGCCCATACCCTATGGATTTCGAGTGGCAGCTAGGCGACCAGCTCACTCATCCCCAGGCGCTTACTTTAGTAAGTAACTGGGGTGAGCGAGTGCAGGTAACAACGCTGCAGCTTGAAAGACGACGGGTATTTAATTCGGAGGAATACTATGTCTTCATTACTCGCCAAGTGTCAGCAGCCGGATGGTCAGGGCCGCATCCAGCATGTCACCCCAGAGAATGCCGACTGGCGCTTTGTCGGATTTGATGTCTATCACCTTGAGGCCGGTCAGTCGCTGCAGTTGGAAAGCGGCGACAAAGAATTATGTCTGGTGTTGGTCGCCGGTATTGCCTCCGTCGCTACCCTGCGTGCGGAATACCCGAGCATCGGCAAACGTATGAGCCCGTTTGAGCGCACACCGCCTTACGCGGTTTACGTGCCGCATCATGACAAGATTGAAGTCCGGGCGGAAACCACACTGGAGTTGGCGGTCTGCAGCGCACCGGGTCATGGGCACCTGCCGTCGCGCCTGATCACCCCGGCAGAGGTGGGCGTCGAACGTCGTGGCAAAGGGCGTAACCAGCGTCTGGTACATAATATTCTGCCGGACAGTGAACCGGCCGACAGCCTGCTGGTGGTGGAAGTTTATACGGATGAGGGGAATACCAGTTCGTATCCCAGCCACAAACACGACCAGGAAGACTCGCCGGATGAAACCTATCTGGAAGAGACTTATTATCACCGGATCCAACCGGAGCAGGGTTTTTGCATGCAGCGGGTGTATACCGACGATCGCTCACTGGATGAATGCATGCCGGTGTATAACCGTGACGTGGTCAAGGTGCCGCGCGGCTACCACCCGGTGGCGACGCTGGCCGGTTACGACAGCTACTATCTTAACGTGATGGCCGGGCCAGTACGCTTGTGGAAGTTTACCTGGGAAAAAGACCACGCCTGGATTAATACCGACGGCTATCCCGCAGCTAAATAATTGCATATTTACGACGTTGCTAAGATGAGCGTCACCCTCTCCAGGGGGAGAGGGTAATTCTTCGTTACTCTTCTTTGGCGTTATTCAATGCCAGCGATACCGCCAGGGTTTGCGCCAGACACATTGAAGCGACCTGGGAGCGGAAACCATCCACCTGCGCTTCACGCACCACAAAGCACACGTCGCTGAAGGCCGCCAGCGGGCTGACCTGGCTGTCGGTAATGGCGATCTGCTGCGCACCGCTTTTGGCACCCAATTCAACCAGTTCCAGTGCTTCCTGCGCATACGGCGAATAGCTGATGGCGATCACCACGTCATTCGGCTTCACCATGCTCAGTTGTTCGGTAAACATGCCGCCCAGTCCGTCAATCAGGAATGCCCGGCGCTCCAGATGGCGTAACGCATAGGTGAGGTAGGACGCGACGCTGAAAGAACGGCGCAGACCAATCACGTAGATATTCTCGGCGTTATTCAGCAGCTCAACTGCCCGATCCAACTGCTCGGAGCTGGTTTGCATCGCCAATTGTTGCAGCGCCTGGGAGTTGACCATGGTGAAAACGTTAAGGATTTCCGCCGGCTTTTCCGGTGCCACGTTACCGTCGGTCGAGGTCTGACGAAACAGACGCGCCCGCTCGGTGTAGTTGACCGTTTCTTCCATCAGGTGCTGACGAAAAACCTGTTTCATTTCGTTGAAGCCGCTAAAGCCAAAGGCGTTGGCGAAGCGGATCAGGGTAGAGGGGGGGACGCTGGCCTGTGCGGCGATGGAGGCGACGGTATCGAAAGCAATGCTGTTACTGTTATCCAAAATGTAACGCGCCACCTGTTTTAAACGCTTGCTCAGCGTTTCATAGCGGTGACGGATCTCGTCCTGTAACAGCGAAAGTTGAGTTGGGTTGTTCATCCATTCGGCTCGCAGTGTGGGCTAAGGCGTATCGGCCTGACGCCTGAGTAATTGACAGGTTATTCTAACAGATGGATTGGAAATTTCATTTCACCAAAAAGCGATTTATTCGATTGCAAGATGCGTTACTTCACAGAAAACAGGCAAAAAAATCCCCTTAAAGCGGCGAAAATCCGTTTAAGGGGAGGGTTCGGCAATTAATGCTGGTGAGGTGTCGGACGGTATTGACGCCAGAAGCCAATCAGCGTCAGGTATTTTTGTTTCACCTGCTCGATTAAAGCGGCGTCATCCAGCTCACCCTGCAGCCAGCGGCGTGAAGGCTGGCCAAAAATGGTGCGGCCGACGGCAAAACCTTTCACCCAGCGTGCATCCGCCGCCGCCGCAAAACCGGCTTTCAGCGTTTCTTCCGGCGAATCCAGCCCCAGGATCAATACCCCGCGGCAGTGCGGATCGTTAGCGTCGATCAACGCGCCGACCTGCTGCCAGTGCTCGGCGCTCAACGGCGGCAATTTCCACCAGTCCGGCTTAATGCCCAGCTGATAAAAGTGCTGCAGCATCTCCAGGTAGTAGCTTTCATTCTTGTCAGCGTTACTTTCTGGCAGGATCACCTCCAGCAACAGTTCATGGCCGGACTTACAGCAGCCGCGATACACGTCGCTAATCAGTTCATCCTGCTCGCGGCGCAGTTCGACGGCGTCATGCGGATGGTAAAACACCAGGCATTTCACTACGTGTTCCTGCGGCCAGTCGATCAGTTGCGAACCGATATTGCCATGCTCCAACCGCAACGGCCGTGAGCCGGGCAGCTCGACCGGTCGACCGATCCACCAGCCCTGGCCGGTGATCTCGTTCAATGCGGCCTGACCATAGGTGGTGTCGGCCAGAATGCCGCTGTTGCCCTGTAGCCCGGCGGCTTCTGCGGCCTGTTGCGCCGCCGTCAGCAGCAGGGTTTTCAGTTTGGGGATACGTTCCTCGCTGACATTGGCTTCTCGCGCCATGTCCACCAGCTGTTTGCGGTGATCGAAGGCGAACACGCACAGTTCCGGCCACTGCTGTTTACGGGTGGTGACCCGGTGCAGATGGTTAAGCCGCTCATCGCGATCCGGGCGTTTCACTTGCTGTTCGCGTTGCAGATAGTCATCCAGCTCCTGTTTGCTGGGCATCGCCGG
The DNA here is from genome assembly GCF_949794035.1 of Serratia proteamaculans. Lineage (NCBI taxonomy): Bacteria > Pseudomonadati > Pseudomonadota > Gammaproteobacteria > Enterobacterales > Yersiniaceae > Serratia > Serratia proteamaculans. The sequence goes on along the minus strand of NZ_OX461105.1, from coordinate 5,117,450 downwards.
GGCACAACCATGGCGCGAAACCACCAAGGCTCCGCAGGCATTGGCATAGCGGCAGGCCTGATCCCAACCTTCATCGTTCAGGTAACCGCGCAGCAGGCCGGACATAAAGGCATCGCCCGCGCCCAGCACGTTCAGCACCTCAACCCGCACGCCGGAATGCAGCTTTACCTGCTGCCAGTCATTGGCGATCTCGCCTTCGAATACTGAACAACCTTGTGCACCGCGTTTGCAAACCAGCGTGGCCTGGGTCGCTTTACGCACGTTTTTCAGTGCGGTCAGGGTATCGGTGCTGCCGCCGGCAATATGAAACTCTTCTTCGGTGCCGACGATCAAATCAAAGTGATGCAGTACTTCCTGCAGTTCGCGGGTCACTTTTTCTGACTCGACAAAACGGGTTTCGCCGTCACCCAGCGACGTCAGCCCCCACAGCACCGGCCGGTAGTCGATATCCAGCGCGGTACGCAGGCCGTGGCGGCGGGCGTATTCCAGCGCCTTCAATACCGCCGCACGGGTGTTCGGGTGTGAAAGGTGGGTACCGGTAATGGCCAGTGCGCGCGAGGATGCGATGTAGGACTCATCGATATCGTCCGGCGTCAGCGCCATATCGGCGCAGTTTTCACGGTAGAAAATCAGCGGGAAGGTTTCCTGATCCTTGATGCCGAGGATAACCAGGCCGGTCAGGCGCTGGGGGTCGGTGATCAGGCTCTGGGTGTCTGCACCGACGCGTTGCAGTTCTTCGCGCAGGAAACGGCCCATATGCTCGTCGCCGACGCGGGCCAGCATGCCGGACTTCAGACCCTGAATGGCGGTGCCGTAGGCCACGTTGCCGGAAGAGCCGCCGAGATATTTGGAGAATGTGCTGGCATCTTCCAGGCGTGCGCCGATCTGTTGTGCATAGAAATCGACGGCAATACGCCCGAGACAAATGACATCAAGCTGTTTTTCTTGTGTAGCCATACCCGTTTCCTTCTGTATTAAGCCAAACCCCGACTACGAAGCATTTTTGGAGTATGAGGAATAAAAATTTCAATTTCAAGATTGAATGAAATTTACACCCCAAAAATGTGATGCATTTAAAACAGCGCCAATGCGCCAGCAAAAAGCACTAAAAACCGCGCCCTGCCTGAAGGGAAAACACCGGCAAACGGCAAGGGCATTGAGGGCGCCACAGGCCGACGGTACCAAGGGTTACAGCGAGTTAGGCTGCGGATGGGGCGGGACATCGGTGGGGGCAGGAGGTGCTAAGTCAGTGAATTCTAAAGGCATGGATGAAACGGTGTTTTCATCAATATGCGATCTTTATCGCAAAATGAAATGTTTCTTCTGTAATGTGATTTTATGAAAAATATATTTGTTTATAATCGCTTCACGTTTCAGGTTGTCGGCTTAAGTAGCGCAGTGCGCTGAAAGACGGCGGATATCACACAGCTTCTCAGGTTCGGCATGCGGGTGGTGCCGGAGCGGGCGTGACTACTCTAAAAGGGTGAGCAAATGGGCAAGATCCGGTTAACCATGGCACAGGCACTCGTCAGGTTCCTCGACAACCAGTATCTGCTGGTCGACGGTGTGGAAACCAAATTCGTTAAAGGTATCTTCGCTATTTTCGGCCACGGTAACGTGCTTGGCCTGGGACAGGCGCTGGAACAGGACAGCGGTGAGCTGGTGGTGCATCAGGGGCGTAATGAGCAGGGCATGACCCACGCCGCAACCGGTTTTGCCAAGCAGAAACTGCGCCAGCAGATCTACGCCTGTACCTCTTCCGTCGGCCCGGGTGCCGCCAATATGATCACCGCCGCCGCGACCGCCACCGCCAACCGCATTCCTTTATTGCTGCTGCCGGGTGATGTTTACGCCTCGCGCCAGCCGGACCCGGTGTTGCAGCAGATTGAACAGTCTTACGATCTCAGTATCAGCACCAACGACGCTTTCCGTGCAGTGAGCAAGTACTGGGATCGTATTGTGCGACCGGAACAGTTGATGAGCGCCTGTATCAACGCGATGCGCGTGCTGACCGATCCGGCAGAAACCGGTGCGGTGACGCTGAGCCTGCCGCAGGACGTGCAGGGCGAAGCCTATGACTACCCTGACTACTTCTTCCAGAAACGCGTGCACCGTCTGGATCGCCGCCCGGCGACCGAAGGCATGCTGGCCGATGCGCTGGCGCTGTTGACCACCAAACGTCAACCGCTGCTGGTGTGCGGCGGCGGGGTGAAATATTCCCAGGCCGGCCAGGCGCTGCGCGAGTTCGCCGAACGCTTCCAGATCCCGTTTGTGGAGACCCAGGCCGGCAAGGGCACGGTCCCGTCCAGCCACCCGTTTAACCTGGGTGGCATTGGTGAAACCGGTTGTTTGGCCGCCAATACCCTGGCCCGACAGGCCGATCTGGTGATTGGTGTGGGCACCCGTTATACCGACTTCACCACCTCGTCCAAATGGCTGTTTCAGAATCCCGACGTCGATTTTCTCAACGTCAATGTCAGCGCCTTTGACGCCGGCAAGCTCGACGGCCTGCAGGTGTTGGCCGATGCCCGCGAGGCACTGTCTGCCTTGGGGGCACGGTTGGCGCAGGCCGATTACCGCGCCGGTTGGGGCGATGCCATTGCCGAGGCTCGTCGTGCGCAACAGCAGGAAACCGCCCGCGTTTATGCGGTGGAATACACCGGCGAAGGCTTTGTACCGGAAATCGACGACCATCTCGATCGAGACCGCGTGTTTGCCGAATTTATTGAAAAGACCGATTCGCTGCTGACCCAAAGCCGGGTGCTGGGGGTGCTGAATCAGCATCTGCCACAGGACAGCGTGATCGTGGCCGCCGCCGGTAGCCTGCCGGGGGATTTACAGCGCGTGTGGCAGAACCATGGCGAGCACGGTTATCACGTGGAATATGGCTACTCCTGCATGGGCTACGAGGTTAATGCCGCGCTGGGGGTCAAGCTGGCTGAACCGCAGCGCGAGGTGTACGCGATGGTTGGGGACGGTGCCTTTATGATGTTGCACTCCGAGCTGGTCACCTCGATTCAGGAAGGCTGCAAAATCAACGTGGTGCTGTTCGACAACATGACCAACGGCTGCATCAACAACCTGCAGATGGAACACGGCATGGACAGCTACACCACCGAATTCCGCTTCCGCAACCCGCAGGGCGGCAAACTCGACGGCAAGCTGGTACCGGTCAATTTCGCCATGCTGGCGGCGGCTTACGGCTGTAAAACCTACAGCGTGACCACCGAACAGCAGCTGATCGAGGCGCTGGCCGATGCGCGTCTGCAAAGCGTTTCTACCCTGCTGGACATCAAAGTGCTGCCAAAAACCATGGTGCACAAATATCTCAGCTGGTGGCGCGTGGGCGGTGCCCAGGTTGCCGACAGCGAAAAAATCGTCGCCGTAGCCCGCAAGCTGCAAGAGAACATCGACAAGGCTCGCGACTACTGATTAACACATGGCTTGATTACCCAGACCTTGCGTCTGCCGCAACTATTTGAAGAGGATAACGAAAATGACACTGAACATTGGGGTTATTGGCACCGGCGCAATCGGTCGGGATCACATTCGTCGCTGCAGCAAAGTGTTGCAAGGCAGCCGCGTCGTGGCGGTGAATGATATCAACCGTGATAACGCTGCCAAGGTAGTGAGCGACCTGAAGCTGGACGCCAAGGTGTATGACAACGGCCACGATCTGGTCAAGGCCGCGGACGTGCAGGCGGTGCTGGTCACCTCCTGGGGCCCGAGCCATGAAGAGTTCGTGTTGGCTGCGATTGCCGCCGGCAAGCCGGTATTCTGTGAGAAGCCGCTGGCGGTCACTGCACAGGGCTGTAAAAACATCGTTGAGGCTGAAGCCAAACACGGTAAACGCCTGGTGCAGGTCGGTTTTATGCGCCCTTACGATCAGGGCTATCGTGCGCTGAAACAGGTGCTGACCAGCGGGCAAATCGGCGAGCCGCTGATGCTGCACTGCGCGCACCGCAACCCCACCGTTGGTGAAGCTTACACCACAGATATGGCGATCACCGACACCCTGATCCACGAGATCGACGTGCTGCGCTGGCTGCTGGATGACGACTATGTTTCGGTGCAGGTGGTGTTCCCACGCAAAAGCCCCAAAGCATTCCCGCATCTGAAAGATCCACAGATTGTGCTGTTCGAAACCGTCAAGGGCACGCGCATCGATGTCGAAATCTTCGTTAACTGCCAGTACGGCTATGACATCCAGTGTGAAGTAGTGGGTGAAACCGGCATCGCCAAACTGCCAGAGCCCTCTTCAGTACAGATGCGCAGCGGTGCCCGACTCTCGACCGAAATTCTGACCGACTGGAAAGACCGCTTTATCGATGCCTATGACGTTGAGCTGCAAGGCTTTATCAATGATGTGCTGGCAGGCGCGCTGACCGGGCCTTCCGCCTGGGACGGCTACGCTGCCGCCGTGACGGCCGATGCCTGCGTGGCTGCACAGCTCAGCGGTGAGATTGTGCCGGTGACCCTGCCGCCGCGTCCGGCGTTCTACAACAAGTAGTGTGCTGAACGCCGTACTCACGTTTAAAGAGGAATCACTATGAAGATCGCTTTTGATGTTGATGTCATCAGGGACCTGGGCATCACCAAAATGGTTCAACAGGTGGCGGACTGGGGCTATCAGTATATTGAACAGTCACCGCATCCGCAGATCAATCCGTTCTACAAGCCCCCGAAAGCCGGGCGTGAAGTGATGGCGGAATACAAAAACGCGCTGAAAGCCACCGGCGTGGAGATCTCCTCATTTATCGTGGTGTATCGCTGGTCCGGCCCGGGAGAAGATCGTCGTCAGGCGGCAGTCAAAAACTGGCGTCGGATGATCGAAATCGCAGTGGAAATGGGGGTGCAGGTGATCAACACCGAGCTGGCGGGCAACCCCAATGAGCCGGAGATCTGTGAAGAGTTGTGGTATCGCTCCATGGAAGAGCTGTTGCCGATTATCGAGCGCGAAGGTATCCGCATGGAGATCCAGTCCCATCCTTGGGACTTCTGTGAACTGAGCAACGAAACCGCCGATATCGTCAAATCGTTGCGCAGCGATCACGTTAAGTACCTCTACAGTGTGCCGCACACCTTCTACTACGACAAAGGCCAGGGCGACGTGGCCGGTATGCTGAAATATGCCGGTGACGATCTCTCGCATGTGTTGATCGCCGACACCATGAACCATACCAAACATTGCCGTTATATCGTCAACCCACCGGGTGTCGACGCCGCTGTGCACCAGCATATGGGCATCGGCGAAGGCGAAGTGGACTTCGACATCCTGTTCCAGACCCTGCGGGATATGGAGTTTGCCAATCGCAGCTTTAAGGTCGGCGGTGAGTCGATTATCTGCACCTCGCTGTTTGGTTATCCGGAAAGAATGAAAACCCAGGCGGTCGCGACCCGCGAGCGGATCGAAAAAGAGCTGTTGGGCAAATAAATTCCTGGCTGCGCGGGTGAAAATCACCGCCAGGCCGATCTGACTATTGAGGCTGACAATGAATAAAGACAACGTAAAACTGGCCATCGCCCCGATTGGCTGGACCAATGACGACATGCCCGACCTGGGCAAAGAGAACACTTTCCAACAGTGCGTCAGTGAAATGGCGCTGGCCGGGTTCACCGGCAGTGAAGTGGGCAGCAAGTACCCGCGCGATCCGGCGGTGCTGAAGCCGATGCTGGATATCCGCGGCATTCAGATCTGCAATGCCTGGTTCAGCACCTTCTTCGCCGATGGCCTGAAAGAAAAAACCATCGATGAATTTATTAACCATATGAATTTCCTGCATGCGATGGGGGCCAAAGTGATTGGCTGCTCCGAGCAGAGCAAGAGTATTCAGGGCACCACCAAAGGGGTATTCGAAGAGAAGCCGTACTTCACTGATGAAGAGTGGCAGCGGGTGGCTGAAGGTTACAATGAGCTGGCTAAAATTGCCGCGGGCAAGGGGATGCAGGTCTGCCTGCACCACCATATGGGCACCGGCATTCAGACTACCGCCGAGATCGACCGCTACATGAGCATGGTGAACGACGACGTCTACCTGCTGTTTGATACCGGCCATGCCTACTACTCCGAAGGCAGCCAACAGGCGATGATGGCGATCCTGGAAAAATACCTGCCGCGCATCAACCATGTGCATTTGAAGGATGTGCGTGACGAAGTGGTAGCAGAAGTGAAGGCCAACAAACTGAGCTTCCTCGATGGCGTGAAGAAAGGCACCTTCACCGTGCCAGGGGACGGGGTGATCGACTTCCTGCCGGTATTTAAACTGCTGGATGAGCGCGGTTACAAAGGCTGGATGGTGGTGGAGGCTGAGCAGGATCCGGCGTTGGCCAACCCGTTTGAGTATGCGGTGAAGGCACGCCGCTATATCAAAGAGACCGCCGGCATTTAATCCGGCAGAGGTCTGGGAGGGGCGCTTGAGCAATCAATGCGCCCCTTTTGTTCTTGGTGGGTGTCAGGTGAGGGTTTTTCAGGTGGTGACGCAAGCGCCACGGGTGAAGGCCTTGTGGCGTTCGCCTTTAAAATTTATACGCATTGGAAAACGAGTTTCGCTACGCCATTAACCAAAAGATGCGAATCGGTTTCTGATTTAACTTCTTTCATCGCCTTGTTCTGCTGCTTACAAAAATCCGTAGCGTCCTTTGCTACCAGAGCCTCTGCGCCAGTCACTCTTCCACGGCCAGGCGAAGCCTCCACCGCTGCCGTATAGTTTCCATCCGGAAGTTTCTCTATGTTGGAGTGATAAGATAAACCAATAAATCCAACCCGGGTATTGTCATTTTTTACTGCGCAACCCGATAAAACAAGTGCAGCGCCTAACAGTAAAGTACAGAAATGTTTTTCCATTGAATAATTACTCCGTCTATGTAGTGTTGTTGTTCCCAATGTAAAAACAGCGACTAATAACTGGAGTTCTTATTCATTCATGGCAAGTTAATGCTGTTTAGGCTTCATTTAAAATAGATATAAAATTATTGCTATCGGTTTGGCACCAACGCCTATGCGCTTTACAGTGCGGCCTTGTCGGCTGTATAGCCATGGCGGCTCAGTATTTGTAAGTAAGTGAGATTTTAAATATTACGCTCATGATGAGGTTATTTATTAACGGTTGAAGATGTGTGGGTTTATTCATAACTCACTTTTCTATAATTGGTTCTGTAATTAAAGTATTAACTACAAGTTGGATGCTTGGTATAAATTATCGGAAGTGTGAGGCTTTTGGTTTGACTGATATTTCCGTATGAACCTCTAGTGAAATAGTGAAGGCACGCCGCTATATCAAAGAGACCGCCGGCATTTAATCCGGCAGAGGTCTGGGAGGGGCGCTTGAGCAATCAATGCGCCCCTTTTTATTACTGGTGGGGGTCAGGCGAGGGTTTTCCAGGTGGTGACCTGCCCGCCGGGCCACGGGGTCGCCGCGTAAACGCCACGGGCGATCGCCCGCGCCAGGGTGTCCGCCGCCAGCGCGCCAATTTGCAGCACCGCCAGTTCTCGGCTGCCTTCGACTTCACGCTGGCTGGTGGATAGGGCAAACACCACGTCACCGTCGAATGGGCTGTGCAGTGGGCGGATAGCACGCGCCATGCCGTCCTGTGCCATGATCGCCACGCGTTTAAGTTCAACCCGGGTCAACGCCAAATCGGTGGCGATGCAGGCCAGGGTGGTGTTTTTTCTGCCGCCTGTCGGCTCTTCCGGCATCCAGTCTTCCCCCTGTCCGTGCAGTTGTGCCAGCGCTGCGGGACCGCCGTTACCAAACTCACCGTTGATTTCATAGGGCGTGGCCCAGAAGGCGCGAGTGCCGGGAGCCACCACCGACCCCAGGCTGTTGACCGCCACCAGAGCGCCGACGGTCGCGCCGTTAGCCGCTACGATCGAAGCCGAACCCAGTCCGCCTTTCAGCTTGCTCATGCCGGTCATGGCGCCATAGCCTGCGCCCACGGTACCGAGTGGGAAATCATGGCCTGCCTTGCTTGCGGCTTCTATCCCCAGTTGGCGATAAGGTGGGTTCAACTGCCAGTCTTTGTCGCCCGCGTTGCTGAGATCGTACAGGCAGGCGGTGGGCACTATCGGAGAAACCGGTACGCCCGGAGCCGGGCGCAGCGCATAGCCTTTGCCCTGTTGCCCCAGCCAGGCGGCCACGCCGTCGGCTGCGGCCAGGCCATACACCGAACCACCGCTCAGCACTAACGCATCGATGGTCTGCACCAGGTTATCTTCCCCCAGCGCGTCGGTTTCCCGGGTTGCCGGGCCGCCGCCGCGCACGTCGACTGCAGCGATCGCCGGGCGATCCGGCAAGATCACCGTGGTGCCGGTGCGCACCCGGCTGTCCTGGGCGACACCGACCCGCAGGCCGGGCACGTCGGTAATCAGGTTACGGGTGCCGGTACGTACGGCAGGAGAAGTTGGCATCGCGGCCCCCAGGAAGGTGGTGGGAGAAAGGATGCCGATAGCACCCGTTACGCCGGCCAGCGTTTGCACAAAGGTGCGGCGGCTGACGGTTAAGGGGCGCTTATCCGCCCCGGTTCCACTTTTGTTTTCACTCATAATGAAGGTTTTTTCTGCTGTTCGCTGCGAAAACGCGCCATGTGATGGGAATCAACCAGCTCGCCGTCGCGTATGGCATAGGCGCGGCTGGTGCCTTCAATTTCAAAACCGAACTTGCGGTATAGCGCAATGGCGGCCTGGTTGTCGGTAAACACCGTCAGTTCGATGCGTTCGATGGCCGCCCAATTATCACAAAGGTCGATCATCGCCTTCATCAGACTGCTGCCGACGCCTTTACCCTGATGACGGTCGTCGACACCAATGCCAAAGCTCGCCACGTGACGACGACGCACGCGCTGATTGAGCATCAGGCCTAACTGGCCGACGATCTGCCCGTCGATACAGGCCACCAGGTTATGGGTACCCGGTTCGAGGTTGGCTAGGCGCTTGTGCCACAACTCGATTGAAGGTAGCGGAAGCTGTAGTGTGTCACGGTAAGCCTTTGGCTGAGAGTAAAGCTGATGAAGGGCTTGGGCATCTGCCGTTTCCACGTGACGAACCACTATTTCGCTCATTGCGCTGCTCCTTTGGCTTACCGGTTGAATAACCTCTGAATTTATCCGTTTAATGTGTCGAGTCAATATTATTACGTATTGGTTAAAAAAACGCTTTACAGGTGCGAATGATAATGATTATTATTGCGATGCGTTCCGGGGAGAGTATCAACCTTTGGTACCCTCGCTGCGAAGGCACGACATTGCTCACATTGCTTCCAAGTATTACTTAGCCAGCTCGGGTGCTGGCTTTTTTTTTGCCTGTTTTCCGCCCCTGCGAGCCCTCAACAAATCCACTGCCCATCGCTTCAAAACTCCATCTAATTTTTTGAACAGAGCGAAGAGTTTTTTGCGCTTTCATATTCTGCTGTCAGGACTAGACTGTAAAAAACATTGAGGAGAGTTGAATATGATTTACTTACGTAAGGCAGAAGATCGTGGTCATGCCAATCATGGTTGGCTGGATAGCTGGCACACCTTCTCATTCGCCAACTATCACGACCCTGATTTTATGGGCTTCTCGGCGCTGCGGGTGATCAACGAAGATATGATCGATGCAGGGCAGGGGTTCGGCACCCATCCGCATAAAGACATGGAAATCCTGACCTACGTGCTGAGCGGCACGGTAGAACATCAGGACAGCATGGGTAACAAAGAGCAGATCCAGGCCGGTGAATTCCAGATCATGAGTGCCGGCACCGGGGTGCGCCACTCCGAGTACAACGGCAACAGCGATCGTCCATTGCACCTGTACCAGATTTGGATCATTCCCGATCAGGTTGGGTTGGAGCCGCGCTATGAGCAACGCATGTTTGATGCGCCACAGGGCCGTCAACTGGTGCTGTCGCCGGATGCACGTGAGGGTTCGCTGAAGGTGTTCCAGGACATGACGTTGTCCCGTTGGGCGTTGAGCAAAGAAGAGCAGGCGGAATGCCCGATTGAAGCTGGGCGCCGTGTATGGGTTCAGGTGGTACGCGGCAAGGTGGTGGTCAATGGTCAGCAGGCCGGCACCAGCGATGCTTTCGCGGTGTGGGATGAAACTGCACTGTCGATTAAAGCCGATGAAGACAGTGAAATCTTACTGTTCGATCTGCCGCCAGTCTGATTAAGCGGTAAATATCAAGGGCTCACAGGGTGAGCCCTTTTTACGTTGTACCCTTCCATAACCAACAATATCGGCCCCGGTTTTTTTTTGCTAAAATGAGCGCCCATTCACGGTTAGCCAGTTCATTGATAATGAAGAAAAAACGGCCGGTACTCCAAGATGTTGCAGACAAGGTTGGCGTGACCAAGATGACGGTGAGCCGTTATCTGCGTAATCCCGATCAGGTTTCTGCCGTCTTGCAGCAAAAAATTGCCGTCGCGCTTGATGAGCTGGGCTACATTCCCAACCGTGCGCCGGATATCCTTTCCAACTCCACCAGTCGCGCCATTGGCGTCTTGCTGCCGTCGTTGACCAACCAGGTGTTTGCCGAAGTGTTGCGCGGCATTGAGAGCGTCACGGATGCGCACAATTACCAGACCATGCTGGCGCACTACGGTTATTTGCCGGAGCGTGAAGAACAGCGGCTGACCTCGCTGCTGTCTTACAATATTGATGGATTGATCCTGTCTGAACGCCACCATACGGCGCGCACCATGAAGATGATCGAGGTGGCGGGGATCCCGGTAGTGGAACTGATGGACTGCGTTTCACCGTGCATCGATCTGGCGGTCGGCTTCAATAACTTTGAAGCGGCGCGCCAGATGACCCAGCAAATCATTGCGCATGGTCATCGCCACGTGGTGTATTTTGGCGCGCGTCAGGATGAGCGTACCATTATCAAACAGCAGGGCTACGAGCAGGCGATGCGTGAATCTGGCCTGCAGCCCTACAGCGTGATGACTGCGCGTTCGTCGTCCTATTCCGCCGGGGGGGAGTTACTGCGTCAGGCGCAGCGCGACTACCCGCAAATTGACAGTATTTTCTGCACCAACGATGACCTGGCCATCGGGGCGACCTTCGAGTGTCAGCGGCAGGGGTTGTCGATCCCTAAAGATATGGCAATTGCCGGTTTCCACGGCCACGATATCGGCCAGGTGATGGTGCCGAAGCTGGCGAGCGTGTTGACGCCGCGTGAACGCATGGGGCAAATCGGCGCCGAACGTCTCCTGGCCCGACTGCGGGGTGAAACGGTCAGCCCACGTATGGTTGACGTCGGTTTCACCGTGATCCCCGGTGGCAGCATCTGATCGGTTTTAAGCCTTTGTTTGAGCCATTTTAATTCTGGAACCGCGCCGTCCGGCGCGTTTTCATTCCCCTCTGTAAGCTTGTCGCCTGTTACCCCCATAAGTTTGATCTCTATCCCAGAACGCGAATTTTAGCCCGTTACCCGGTTCCGGCGATCGGGTTGTTACCGGTATCATGATACCGGTAACAATGAGCGAGCGGTGATATTGATCGAGATAGAACCTTTGCCTCAGCACCACCTACAGCTCGTCTTCTAACACCGGGAAGAGCCTAAAAATAAAACAAACGCGCACTTTACGGCCTATCGTAAAGAGGTCTGCGATAAAAAGGTTGGAGAAAAATTATGCCATTAGTGATTGTTGCAGGCGGCGTAGCGCTGCTGCTGCTGCTGATGATTCGCTTTAAGCTGAACGGCTTTATCTCTCTGATTCTGGTTGCTCTGGCGGTCGGTATCACCCAGGGTATGCCAGTCGATAAAGTGATCGGCTCCATCAAGGCCGGCGTTGGCGGCACGCTGGGCAGCCTGGCGCTGATCATGGGCTTCGGTGCCATGCTCGGCAAGCTGCTGGCGGACTGCGGTGGTGCCCAGCGCATCGCCACTACGCTTATCGAAAAGTTCGGTAAGAAACACATTCAGTGGGCAGTGGTGCTGACCGGTTTTACCGTCGGCTTTGCCCTGTTCTATGAAGTCGGCTTTGTGCTGCTGTTGCCGCTGGTATTCAGTATCGCCGCTTCTGCCCGCGTGCCATTGTTGTATGTCGGTGTGCCGATGGCGGCTGCGCTGTCGGTCACCCACGGTTTCCTGCCGCCGCACCCTGGCCCAACGGCGATTGCCACCATTTTCCATGCCGATATGGGCAAAACCCTGCTGTACGGCACGCTGTTGGCTATTCCAACGGTGATCCTGGCCGGCCCGGTTTACGCTCGCTTTCTGAAAGGCATCGATAAGCCGGTACCGGAAGGCCTGTATAACCCAAAAATCTTCACCGAAGCGGAAATGCCAAGCTTTGGTATCAGCGTTGCGACTTCTCTGGTGCCGGTGATCCTGATGGCACTGCGTGCAGTAGCCGAAATGGTGCTGCCGAAGGGCCACAGCGTACTGCGCTTTGCCGAGTTCTTCGGTGATCCGGTAATGGCAACGCTGATTGCGGTGCTGATCGCCATCTTTACCTTTGGTCTGAACCGTGGCCGTACCATGGATGAAGTGATGGGGACCATCACCGACTCAATCAAAATTATCGCCATGATGCTGTTGATCATCGGCGGTGGCGGTGCGTTCAAGCAGGTGCTGGTCGACAGTGGCGTAGAGAAATACATTGCCGCGCTGATGGAAGGCAGTAACGTCTCGCCAATTCTGATGGCATGGTCGATTGCTGCCGCGCTGCGTCTGGCGTTGGGCTCGGCTACCGTGGCGGCAATCACCGCGGGGGGCATTGTAGCTCCGCTGATCGCCACTACCGGCGTCAGCCCGGAACTGATGGTGATTGCGGTCGGCTCCGGCAGCGTGATTTTCTCTCACGTCAACGACCCGGGTTTCTGGTTGTTCAAGGAGTACTTCAACCTGAGCATCATGGAAACCATCAAGTCCTGGTCGGTGCTGGAAACCATCATTTCAGTCTGTGGTTTGGTGGGCTGTCTGCTGCTGGCGACGGTCGTATAAGACGGTCGTATAAATTTGTTGGGTATAGTGAGGTTTCCGGTGCCCAGGGCGGTGTCGGAAACCATTTTGAGTTTGGGGCGCTTTTGATGACGCTGTCAGCGTCATCTGATCCCATAAGGGCATGAGATATGAGTAATCCACAGCACCACGTATTTATTTTGATGGGCGTTTCAGGCAGCGGTAAGTCCGCGGTGGCCAGCGCCGTTGCCCATGAAGCCAGTGCTGCGATGCTGGACGGTGACTACCTGCATCCGCGTGCCAATATTAATAAAATGGCCGCCGGGCATGCGTTGGACGATAACGATCGTGCTCCGTGGTTGGCGGCGTTGAATGACGCCATCTTTGCTATGGAACGCACCAACGACGTTTCTTTGTTGGTGTGTTCGGCGCTTAAAAAAAGCTATCGCGACCGTCTGCGTGAAGGCAATCGCAATCTGCATTTCATCTATCTGAAGGGTGACAAGGCGGTGATTGAAGAGCGTTTGAAGCAGCGCAAGGGCCATTTCTTCAAGCCACAGATGCTGGTTTCCCAATTCGCCACCCTGGAAGAACCGGGTGCGCAGGAGACGGACGTGCAGGCGATCGAGATTGACCAGCCGCTGGACGGCGTGGTGGCAGATACCCTGGCTTATATTCGGCGCGTTGCAGCCCAGTAACCCGGGCTGCCGCGACCTCTTGGCGCCGAACAGGCGCCCGGAGATTCACTACAACTTCATGTAAGCGCGCACACCGTCCAGGAACATCTGGGTCGACAACATCACCAATATCAGTCCCATCAGCCTCTCTAGCGCGCTCACGCCTTTGCTGCCCAGCAGGCGCAGGAACAGGTTCGACATCAGCAGAATGGCGGCGGAAATCCCCCAGGCAATCAGCAGTGCCACCACCAGATATGAAATCTGGTTTGGATACTGGTGCGAAAGCAGCATCAGCGAGGCCAGAATCGAAGGGCCGGCGACCAACGGGATGGCCAGCGGGACCAGGAAGGGTTCTTCACCGGCGGAAAGCCCGCTACTGTCACCTTCCTGCGAAGGGAAAATCATCTTGATGGCGATCAGGAACAGAATGATCCCACCGGAAATTGACACGGTCTCGGTGCGCAGGTTAAGGAACGCCAGAATTTTCTCACCGGCAAACAAGAAAATCAGCATCAACAGCAGGGCGATCAGCAGTTCGCGGATCAGCACCACCCGGCGGCGGCGCGGCTCCAGGTGCTTGAGTACCGACATAAAAATCGGCAAGTTGCCCAGTGGATCCATGATTAAAAACAGCAATACCGTGACCGAAACCATCTCTATCATCATTACCTCTGAATCTGAAAAACGCGTCGGCGATCCCGACCGCTTAATAACCTATACCCTATGGCTTTCAAGTTACAGCCAGGCGACCCGTTGGCTCATCTCTCAGGTATATAAGAAGGATTGCTGAGAATCGCTCTCCCATCGAATAAATTCACTTTGCGCCTGCGCCGACATTTTGTAAGGTGGGGAGATATTGCACACAACTTATAGCAGTCATCCTCCAAGGCAGGACAGTCATTATGAAAAACGTTGGTTTCATCGGTTGGCGCGGAATGGTCGGCTCCGTACTCATGCAACGCATGACGGAAGAGCGCGATTTTGACGCCATCCGCCCGGTCTTTTTCTCCACCTCGCAACACGGCTTAGCGGCGCCAAGCTTCGGCGGCCAGCAGGGCACGCTGCAGGATGCCTACGATGTTGATGCACTGAGCGCGCTCGACATTATTATTACCTGCCAGGGCGGCGATTATACCAACGAAATTTACCCGAAGCTGCGTGAAAGCGGCTGGCAGGGGTACTGGATCGACGCCGCTTCTTCTCTGCGTATGCAGGATGACGCGATTATCATCCTGGATCCGGTCAACCGTGCGGTGATCCAGCAGGGCCTGGATAAAGGCATCAAGACCTTTGTCGGCGGCAACTGCACCGTCAGCCTGATGCTGATGTCGTTGGGCGGTCTGTTTGCCAATGATCTGGTGGAGTGGGCGTCTGTGGCGACCTATCAGGCGGCTTCCGGCGGCGGCGCACGACACATGCGTGAACTGCTGACCCAGATGGGCATGCTGCACGCCGACGTGGCGAAAGAGCTGCAGGATCCGGCTTCGGCGATCCTGGACATCGAACGTAAAGTCACGGCGGCCACCCGTAGCGGCAAGCTGCCGACCGATAACTTTGGTGTGCCATTGGCCGGCAGCCTGATCCCGTGGATCGACAAGCAGCTCGATAACGGCCAGAGCCGTGAAGAGTGGAAAGGCCAGGCGGAAACCAACAAAATCCTCAACAGCGGCCTGGTGATCCCGGTCGACGGCTTGTGCGTGCGCGTCGGCGCGCTGCGCTGCCATAGTCAGGCGTTTACCCTGAAGTTGAAAAAAGACGTCCCACTGCCGGAAATCGAACAGATGCTGGCGACCCACAATGACTGGGTGCGGGTGATCCCGAACGACCGTGAGCTGACCATGCGTGAACTGACGCCGGCAGCGGTTACCGGGACGCTGAATACGCCGGTCGGTCGCCTGCGCAAGCTGAATATGGGGCCGGAATATCTGTCTGCGTTCACCGTAGGTGACCAGTTGCTGTGGGGTGCGGCCGAGCCGCTGCGCCGCATGCTGCGTATCCTGCTGTAAACCTGAACCGTACTTCCCGGGGGCTGAGCTCTTTCAGCCCCCAAAAGCCTTATTTTCTTCCGTTTTCTCCGTTTCGGCGCGTTATGGACTAACTGGCTGCCAACTAGAGAAAGCACACAGGTCATCAGCACTCCTCCATGCGGGCAGCAGCGCAAAGACGCTGTCAGGCTGGCAGTTTTCTTAATGAAGAATTTTCCTTGGTAATGCGGCAATGTTTTTAACCGACATTAGCTATGCTTAAAGGGCTGGCGGATAAATTTTCACCAGCGCTAAAAATAAGCATAAAGAGCGGAATTCGGGCCGGGAAGGTGAGAATTGATCAATAACCGACCGCAATCACGCTTTAGATACCGAATGAATTGCATGATAACCAAAACGGCTATGGATTAAGCGTTACGTCCTGTGGATCTCAAGGTGCAGCCAACTCAGCTGCAACCTGAAAGGCGATGGGCTACGCGGCCTCTTATAAATCATGCTCTTAATCTTAGGAAGAAGACTATGCCTGTACTTCCCGATCGTGACGTGATTGATCAGCTTTTCTCCGGCAACTCTGCCGACCCCTTTTCCCTGCTGGGTATGCATGCGGCCGATAACGGCCTGCAGGTGCGTGCGCTGTTGCCTGACGCCAGCGAAGTCTGGTTGCTGGAGCAGCAAACCGGCCGCCGCCTGGTGCAGCTTGACTGCGATGATCCGCGCGGCTTTTTCAGCGCGACGGTGCCGCGTCGCAAAACTCCGTTCCGCTATCAATTCGAGGTTCGCTGGCAAGATAATCAGCAGACCGTCGAAGATCCCTACCGTTTCGGTACCCTGCTGCAGGATATCGACAGTTGGCTGTTGGCCGAAGGCACCCATTTGCGTCCGTATGAGCGGCTGGGCGCCCACCTCACCACGCTGGATGAGGTCGAAGGCGTCAGCTTTGCCGTTTGGGCGCCGAATGCCCAACGCGTTTCGGTGGTGGGCGAGTTCAACTTCTGGGACGGCCGCCGCCACCCGATGCGCCTGCGGCGTGAAAACGGGATTTGGGAGCTGTTCCTGCCGGGGGTGAAAGCCGGGCAATTGTACAAATACGAAATTATCGACTGCTACGGCAATACCCAGTTGAAGGCCGATCCTTACGCCTTCGAGGCGCAAATGCGGCCGGATACGGCGTCGCTGGTAACGCCGCTGCCAGAGGTGGTAGCAAACACCCCGGAACGTCAGCGTGCCAATGATTTTGACCGACCGATGTCGATTTACGAGGTGCACCTTGGTTCGTGGCGACGTCACACCGACGATAATTTCTGGCTCAGCTATGGCGAACTGGCGGAACAGTTAATTGGCTACGTGAAAGACATGGGCTTCACCCATATCGAGCTGCTGCCGATTAACGAGCATCCGTTTGACGGAAGCTGGGGTTATCAGCCGTTAGGACTGTACGCCCCGACCCGGCGCTTCGGCACCCCGGCCGACTTCAAAGATTTTGTCGCGGCGGCGCACCGGGCAGGCATCAACGTGATCCTGGACTGGGTGCCTGGGCATTTCCCCAGCGATGCCTATGGTCTGGCGAATTTCGACGGCACTGCGTTGTATGAATACGCCGACCCGCGTGAAGGCTTCCATCAGGACTGGAATACCCTGATCTACAACTATGGCCGCCATGAGGTGCGTAACTATCTGGCGGGCAACGCCCTTTACTGGCTGGAGCGCTATGGCATTGACGCGCTGCGTGTCGATGCGGTGGCCTCGATGATTTACCGCGACTACAGCCGTGCCGACGGTGAATGGGTGCCGAATTACTACGGCGGCAACGAGAATCTGGAGGCCATTGCCTTCCTGCGTTACACCAACCACAGCGTCGGCAAAGAGCGGCCCGGAGCGGTGACTTTGGCGGAAGAATCCACCGATTACCCGGGGGTGACGCTGCCACCGGAGTCCAATGGCCTGGGGTTCCACTACAAATGGAATCTGGGCTGGATGCACGACACGCTCAACTACATGCAATGCGACCCGGTGCACCGCAAGTATCATCACAATCAGATGACCTTCGGCATGCTGTACGCCTACACCGAGAACTTCGTGCTGCCGATTTCCCATGACGAAGTGGTGCACGGCAAGAAATCGATTCTCGACCGCATGCCTGGCGACGCCTGGCAGAAGTTCGCCAACCTGCGTGCCTACTACGGTTTTATGTGGGCGCACCCAGGCAAGAAGCTGCTGTTTATGGGTTGCGAGTTCGCCCAGGGACGCGAATGGAACTTCGACAGCAGCCTCGACTGGCATCTGCTGGAAGGGCTGGATAACTGGCACCACGGCGTGCAGCGGCTGGTGCGCGATCTTAACCATTGCTATCAGCAGCAGGCGCCGTTGTATGAGCGTGACTATCGCCCGGACGGTTTTGAGTGGCTGGTGGTGGACGACCACGACAACTCGGTGTTTGCCTTTGCCCGCTATGATGCGCATGGCAATGAGCTGATTGCCGTCAGCAACTTTACCCCGGTGCCGCGCCACCACTATCGCATCGGTATTTCCCGCCCCGGCGAGTACCGGGAAATTCTCAATACCGACTCGCACCACTATCACGGCAGCAATACCGGTAACCAGGGCCGCGTGGTGTCCGAGCAGATAGGCAACCACGGCCGCGAGCATTCGATTAGCGTCACCGTACCGCCGCTGGCGACCATCTACCTGCTGCGGGAGGTGCAATGACTGAGCTGACGTCGGGCATCGCCGCGCCTCTCGGGGCGCATTATGACGGTAACGGCATCAACTTTAGCCTGTATTCCGCCCATGCTACCGGGGTGGAGCTGTGCCTGTTTGACGAACAACAGCGCGAAGAGCGTCTACCGCTGGCGGCGCGCAGCGGTGATGTTTGGCACGGTTATCTGCCGGGCGGTAAACCGGGCCAGCGTTATGGTTTCCGGGTGCATGGCCCGTTTGATCCTGCGCAGGGGCTGCGTTTTAACCCCAATAAGCTGCTGCTGGATCCCGCCGCCCGTGCGGTTGAGGGGCCGGTGGCCGATGATCCCTATTTGCATGGTGGTTATGACCAACCGGACACGCAAGACAGCGCGGAGCTGATGCCCAAGTGCGTGGTGATCGACGAAGCCTATGACTGGCAGGATGATTGCCCACCGGCGACGCCGTGGGGCAAAACGGTGATCTACGAAGCGCATGTGCGCGGCCTGACCCTGCAACACCCGGATATCCCGCAGGTGCTGCGTGGCAGTTTCGCCGCGCTGGGTCATCCGGTGATGATCGCCTACTTCAAACGTCTTGGCATTACCGCGCTGGAACTGCTGCCGGTGCAGCAACACAGCTCCGAGCCGCGCTTGCAGCGCCTGGGGTTGATTAACTACTGGGGCTATAACGTGCTGGCGCATTATGCGCCGGATAACCGCTACTCCAGCCTGCGCACCGACATGACGCCGTTGCGTGAATTCCGCGATGCGGTGAAGGCACTGCATAAGGCCGGGATTGAAGTGATCCTCGACGTAGTGTTCAACCACAGCGCCGAACTGGACATGGACGGGCCGACGTTGTCGCTGCGAGGGATCGATAACCCGGGTTATTACTGGCTCACGCCCGAGGGTGGCTACGTGAACGATACCGGCTGCGGCAACACACTGCGGTTGGATCAGCCACCGGGCGTGGCCTGGGTGATGGATTGCCTGCGTTTCTGGGTGGGGGAATGTCATGTAGACGGCTTCCGCTTTGATCTGGGCAGCGTGCTCGGTCGCACGCCGGCGTTCGATCGTGACGCGCCGCTGTTCCAGGCGATGCTGGCAGACGACCTGCTGTCACGCTGCAAGCTGATCGCCGAACCCTGGGATATTGGCCCCGGTGGCTATCAGGTGGGGGAGTTTCCCGGCCGCTTTGCCGAATGGAACGACCATTACCGGGACGATATGCGCCGCTTCTGGCTGCAGGGCGATATCTCGCTGGGCCAGTTCGCCCAACGTTTTGCCGCTTCCAGCGACCTGTTCAACCAACGCGGGCGTGCGCCGTACGCCAGCATCAATATGCTGACTGCTCATGACGGCTTTACCCTGCAGGATCTGGTCAGTTTTAACCGCAAGCACAACCAACTGAACGGTGAAGGTAACCGTGACGGCAGCGACCGTAACTTTAGCAATAACCACGGTGTTGAAGGCCCGATTGCCGACGACGCCATTGTGCAACGCCGTAGGGCCAGCCGGCAGGTGCTGCTTGCCACGCTGTTGCTGTCCCAGGGTACGCCGATGCTGCTGGCCGGCGATGAGCATGGACACAGCCAGCAGGGCAACAACAATGCCTATTGTCAGGACAACGCTATCACCTGGCTCGATTGGGCCACGGCGGATGACTCACTCACCGCTTACACCGCCGCACTGATCCACCTGCGCCAACAAATTCCCGCCCTGCAGCATGACCGCTGGTGGCTGGAGGGCGACGGTAACGTGCAGTGGCTGAACGTGCAGGGGCAACCCCCCAGTGCGCAACAGTGGGAGCAGGGTGCACTGCAATTGCAGATCCTCCTGTCGCAACGCTGGCTGGTGGTGGTGAATGCCACGCAGCAGGTGGTGGAGATGACGTTGCCCACAGGCGATTGGCAGCTTGTCGCCCCCTTTACTCAGGAAGATTCGCGGGCGGTTTTACCCGCCTGGAACCAGGCTGCGCACTCGATTTGCGTGCTGGTAAAGAAAAAATAAAAGGAGTCAGCTATGGTTAGGTTTGAAAATAAAGACCCCCTGATGTTGGCACGCCAACTGCCGATTAAGTCCGTCGCCCTGATTTTGGCCGGTGGCCGCGGTTCGCGTTTGAAAGATTTAACCTCAACCCGTGCCAAGCCGGCCGTCCACTTTGGCGGTAAATTCCGCATCATTGATTTTGCCCTGTCGAACTGCCTGAACTCGGGGATCCGCCGTATCGGTGTGATCACCCAATATCAGTCTCATACCCTGGTGCAGCATATTCAGCGTGGCTGGTCGTTCCTCAACGAAGAGATGAACGAATTTGTCGATCTGCTGCCGGCCCAGCAACGCCTCAGTACCGAACACTGGTACAAGGGCACGGCGGATGCGGTGTACCAGAACCTGGACATCATTCGCCGTTATGAGGCCGAATACGTAGTGATCCTGGCGGGTGATCATATCTACAAGATGGATTACTCGCGCATGCTGATCGACCACGTGGAAAAGGGGGCGCAGTGTACCGTTGCCTGCTTGCCGGTAGCGCGTGATGAGGCCAGCGAGTTTGGCGTGATGGAAGTGGACGAGAACGATCTGATCCTTGAGTTCCTGGAAAAACCCAGCAATCCACCGCCGATGCCGGGCAACCCGGAGATGTCGCTGGCCAGCATGGGGATCTACATCTTTAACGCCGACTACCTGTTCAAACTATTGGAAGAGGACATGTCGACGCCGGGTTCAACTCATGACTTCGGCAAGGATCTGATCCCGAAAATCACCGCGCAGAAAGCGGCCTGGGCGCATCCGTTCACACTGTCCTGTGTGACCTCCAACCCCGAGCTGCCGCCGTATTGGCGCGACGTGGGGACGCTGGAAGCTTACTGGCGTGCCAACCTCGATCTGGCTTCGGTGACGCCGGAGCTGGATATGTATGACCGCGCCTGGCCGATCCGTACCCATATGGAGCCGCTGCCGCCGGCCAAGTTCGTACAGGACCGCTCCGGCAGCCACGGCATGACCATGAACTCGCTGGTGTCCGGCGGCTGTATTGTCTCCGGTTCGGTAGTGGTGCATTCGGTGCTGTTCCCAAGAGTACGGGTGAACTCGTTCTGTACCATCGACTCTACTGTATTGCTGCCGGACGTTAACGTCGGCCGCTCCTGCCGCCTGCGACGCTGCATCATCGACCGCGCCTGCCATATCCCCGAGGGGATGGTGATTGGCGAAAACGCCGATGAGGACAGCAAACGCTTTTATCGTTCGGAAGGCGGCATTGTGTTGGTCACGCGCGAAATGTTGTCAAAGTTGTGAGTTAAGGTATCCGGCAGAAAGATAGCCTGCCGCCATATAAACGGACTGACTGATGGCTTGCACAACGCGGGATTAACAACAGCGGCAAGCCTGCTTTTCCAGAGTTAATTTGCCGATTCTCAGGAGTGATAATGCAGGTTTTACACGTATGTTCTGAAATGTTCCCCCTGCTGAAAACCGGGGGGCTCGCAGACGTGGTTGGCGCATTACCGGCAGCTCAGATCGCCGAAGGCGGCGATGTTCGGGTGCTATTGCCCGCTTTTCCTGACGTGCGCAACGGCATACCGGACTCTGTGCTGGTGGCGGAAATCGATTCGTTTGCCGGCCGGGTTGGTCTGCGTTACGGTACCTATCACGGCGTGGGCATCTACCTGATCGATGCCCCTTGGTTGTACGATCGACCGGGTAGCCCGTACCACGACCAGTCGATGAATGCCTATTCCGATAACCACCGACGCTTTGCCCTGCTGGGCTGGATGGCCTGTGAGCTGGCCAAAGGGCTGGATCGCTACTGGCGACCGCAGGTGGTGCACACCCATGACTGGCACGCCGGGCTGGCCTGCGCCTATCTGGCGGCCAATGGCCATCCGGCGCGCTCCATTTTTACCGTGCACAACCTGGCCTATCAGGGGTTGTTCTCCCCCCATCACGTGCCGGAACTCTGGTTGCCGCCGTCGTTCTACAACATTTATGGCCTGGAGTTTCACGGCCAGATGTCATTCCTGAAAGCCGGTTTGTTCTACGCCGACCATATCACCGCCGTCAGCCCGACCTATGCACGTGAGATCACCCGGCCGGAGTTTGGTTACGGCATGGAAGGGCTGTTGCAGGAACGCCAGCGGCAGGGGCGGTTGAGCGGCATTCTTAACGGTGTGGATGACAAAATTTGGGATCCGTCCCACGATCCGCGCCTGACCGCCCGTTATGACGCGGACGATCTGAAGAGCAAGGCCAAGAACAAGCTGCACCTGCAAAAAGCCATGGGGCTGAAGGTCGATGAGTCGCTGCCGGTGTTTGCGGTAGTCAGCCGTCTGACCCACCAGAAAGGTCTGGACTTGGTGCTGGAAGCGTTGCCGGCGCTGCTGGAGCAGGGCGGCCAACTGGCGCTGTTAGGGGCCGGCGATGCGGTGCTGCAGCAGGCGTTTCTGGCCGCGGCCGCCGACTATCCGGAACAGGTTGGCGTGCAGATTGGTTACCACGAGGCTTTCTCCCACCGCATTATCGGCGGGGCGGATGTGATTATGGTACCGAGCCGCTTTGAACCCTGCGGGCTGACCCAACTTTATGGCCTGAAATACGGCACGCTGCCGCTGGTGCGCCGCACCGGTGGGTTGGCGGACACGGTGGTGGACTGCGCGCTGGAGAATCTGGCCGACGGCAGCGCCAGCGGATTTGTCTTTGATGATTGTGACGCCGCCGCACTGGGTAACGCCATCCGGCGTGCCATGGTGCTGTGGAGCAGACCTAAGCATTGGCGTCACGTCCAGCGCCACGCCATGAACGTGGATTTTGGCTGGCAGGTCGCGGCACAGGAATATCTGTCGCTTTATCAACGCTTATCCTAAGCGTTATGACATACAGCGGCACCCACGATTGCAGGTTGTAGGGGCGCAGCATGCTGCGCCCATGTTTAGTGGGGCGCGTGTATTCCGGGGCGAATATATGCGCCCCCTTCAGGGGATCGAAAAACTATGACGTTACCGATTAGTTACACCTCACCCACGGTCAGTGTTGAAGCGCTGAAACACTCCATCGCCTATAAATTGATGTTTATTGTCGGCAAGGACCCGGCTATCGCTACCGAGCATGACTGGCTGAACGCCGTGCTGTTTGCGGTACGCGACCGTATGGTGGAGCGCTGGCTGCGTTCTAACCGTGCGCAACTTTCACAGGATGTGCGCCAGGTATATTACCTGTCGATGGAGTTCCTGATCGGTCGTACGCTGTCCAACGCCTTACTGTCGATGGGAATTTATCAGGATATCGACGACGCGTTGAATGAGATGGGAATGAGTCTGGCTGAGTTGCTGGAGGAAGAGAACGATCCAGGGTTGGGTAACGGCGGCCTGGGGCGACTGGCCGCCTGTTTCCTTGATTCACTGGCGACGCTGGCGCTGCCGGGTCGTGGCTACGGCATTCGCTACGAATACGGCATGTTCAAACAAAATATCGTCAACGGTCAGCAGATGGAGTCACCAGACTACTGGCTGGAATATGGCAACCCGTGGGAGTTCCCGCGCCACAACACCCGTTATAAGGTGCGTTTTGGCGGACGGATCCAACAGGAAGGCGCCAAGGCGCGCTGGGTAGAAACCGAAGAGATCATTGCCACCGCTTACGATCAGGTGATCCCTGGTTTTGATACCGACGCCACCAACACGCTGCGGTTGTGGAGCGCCCAGGCCAGTAATGAGATCAACCTGGGCAAATTCAACCAGGGCGATTACTTTGCGGCCGTTGAGGATAAAAACCACTCTGAAAACGTTTCGCGCGTGCTGTACCCGGATGACTCAACCTCTTCCGGGCGCGAACTTCGCCTGCGGCAGGAGTATTTCCTGGTGTCGGCCACGGTGCAGGATATCCTCAACCGCCACTGGACGATGCATAAGACCTTCGACAACCTGGTGGACAAGATTGCCATTCACCTGAATGACACCCACCCGGTGCTGTCGATCCCGGAACTGATGCACCGCTTAATCGACGAGCATAAATTCAGCTGGCTGGATGCCTGGGCGGTGGTGGAACAGGTGTTCTCCTACACCAACCACACGCTGATGAGCGAAGCGTTGGAAACCTGGCCGCTGGATATGATCGGCCGGATCCTGCCGCGTCACCTGCAGCTGATTTTCGAGATCAACGATCACTTCCTCAAGCATGTACAAGAGGTCGCGCCGGGCGATAACGATCTGCTGGCGCGAGTGTCGATCATTGATGAAACCAATGGCCGTCGGGTGCGCATGGCCTGGCTGGCAGTGGTAGCCAGCCACAAGGTTAATGGCGTTTCCGCGCTGCATTCCGAGCTGATGGTGCAATCGCTGTTTGCCGATTTCGCCCATATTTACCCCGATCGCTTCTGCAATAAAACCAACGGGGTGACGCCGCGCCGCTGGCTGGGGCTGGCTAACCGGCCGCTCTCCGCCGTGCTGGATGACAGCATCGGACAGACCTGGCGCACCGATCTCAGTCAACTGAGCGAGATCAAGGCCAATGTCGATTACCCGAGCTTCTTGCAGGCGGTGCAGGCCGCCAAACGGCAGAACAAGGAGCGACTGGCTACCTACATCGCCAAAACGCTGAATGTGGTGGTCAACCCGGACGCGCTGTTCGACGTACAGATCAAGCGTATCCACGAGTACAAACGGCAGTTGCTCAACGTACTGCACGTGATCACGCTGTATAACCGTCTGCTGCAGGATCCGGAAACCGAGCGGGTGCCAAGGGTGGTGATCTTTGCCGGCAAGGCGGCCTCGGCTTATTACGCCGCCAAGCAGATCATCCGCTTGATCAACGATGTCGCCAAGGTGATCAACAACGATCCGCGAGTGCATACGCAACTGAAAGTGGTGTTTATCCCGAACTACGGTGTCAGTCTGGCGCAGATGATCATTCCGGCGGCGGATCTTTCCGAGCAGATCTCACTGGCGGGCACCGAGGCGTCCGGCACCAGTAACATGAAGTTTGCTCTTAACGGTGCGCTGACCATCGGCACGCTGGACGGTGCCAACGTCGAGATGCTGGAGCACGTGGGGGAGGAGAACATCTTTATCTTCGGTAATACCGCCGAGCAGGTAGAAGAGCTGCGACGCAACGGTTACAACCCGCATCTTTACTATGAGCAGGATCCCGAGCTGCATCAGGCGCTGACCCAGATCGCCACCGGGGTTTTCAGTCCTGAGGAGCCAAAACGCTACAGCAACCTGTTTGATTCACTGGTTAACCTGGGCGATCACTACCAACTGCTGGCGGATTACCGCAGCTATGTGGATACGCAGGACAAGGTGGATGAGGTGTACCGTAATCAGGATGACTGGACGCGGCGGGCAATATTGAATATCGCCAACATGGGGTACTTCTCTTCCGACCGCACCATTCAGGAGTATGCGGACGAAATCTGGCACATCAAACCTATCAAGCTGTAAATGCAAAAGGGCCGGATATCCGGCCCTTTTTACGTTTGGCGAGTTACGATGCCAGAGACAAGGTCTTCGCTTTCACGTGTTCTGCCAGCCAGGTTTTCACCCGTGCCTGCTGCGCTTCGTCCAACCACATGCCCAGCTTGGTACGGCGCCAAATCGCGTCATCCAACTCCACTACCCACTCTTTGTCGATCAGGTAGCGCAACTCGGCTTCATGCAGGCCATGACCGAAATCTTCGCCCAGGTCGCTGAGGCTATTGGCATTGGCCAGGATCAGCTCGCTGTGGCTGCCGTAGGTGCGTGCAAAGCGGCGTGCCAGGGACTCCGGCAACCAACTGTGCTCACGGCGCAGTTTTGCGGCGTAGCTATCGCGATCGCCACCGATGTCGCCACCTGGCAGCGAACCGTTTTTGGTCCACGCCGGGCCGCAGCCAGGGTAGTAATGCGCCAGTTTTTCCATCGCATGCTCAGCCAGCTTGCGGTAGGTGGTCAGCTTGCCGCCGAACACTGACAGCAGCGGCGCTTTGCCCTGTTCGTCATGTACGTCCAGCGTGTAGTCACGGGTTACCGCCTGCGGTGAGTCTGACTCATCGTCGCACAGCGGACGCACACCAGAGTAAGTCCAGACGATATCGTCGCGGCCCAACTGCTTCTTGAAGTGATCGTTATACACTTTCAGCAGGTAGTTGATTTCGTTATCGTCGATCTTCACGTCTTTCGGATCGCCGTGATACTCCACGTCGGTGGTGCCGATGATCGAGAATTCGTCATTCCATGGGATCACGAAGACGATACGGTGGTCTTCGTTCTGCAGAATATAGGATTGCGGCTGATCGTGTGCTCGCGGCACCACGATGTGGCTGCCCTTGATCAGGCGAATACCATAAGGAGATTTCAGCTTCAGGCCGTCGTCGAAGAAATGTTTCACCCACGGGCCAGTAGCGTTCACCAGGCCCTTGGCGCGCCAGGTAAAGGTTTTGCCGCTGTCGACGTCGACGGCTTCCACCATCCACAGGCCGTTTTCACGCCATGCGCGGGTCACTTTGGTACGGGTGCGCACTTCGCCACCGCGTTTCTCTACTTCCTGAGCGTTTAGTACCACCAGGCGAGCATCGTCGACCCAGCAGTCAGAATATTCGAAACCGCGCTTTAACTCAGGCTTCAGCACCGATTCTGGTCCAAAGCGCAAGCCCTTGCTGCCTGGCAGGCTGGTGCGTTTGCCCAGGTGATCGTACAGGAACAGGCCGATACGGATCATCCAGGCCGGGCGCAGGTGCGGCTGATGCGGCAGGCGGAAGCGCATAGGGAAGGCAATGTGTGGTGCCAGTCTCAGCAGCACTTCACGTTCGGCCAGCGCTTCGCTCACCAGACGGAATTCGTAGTGTTCCAGGTAGCGCAGGCCACCGTGGATCAGTTTGGAACTGGCGGAAGACGTAGCACAGGCCAAGTCTTGCGCTTCCAGTAGCAGAACGGACAGCCCGCGCCCGGCAGCATCGGCCGCGATGCCGGCACCGTTGATGCCGCCACCGATAACGATCAAGTCTTTGGTTTCCACGTCAACTTCCTCCAGATGTTCGAAATAGCTCTTTCATGTTCGTTTTCGCTCATGATTGTAATCAAAAACCAACAAACAAGCCAAGACTTAACCAAACAAAAACATTTAGGCGTGATAGAGGTAACAGTTTGATGATAGTAGTTATACAAAAAGAAGGGGTATAAGGGGTTGCGAGCATTGCGTTGAGCAGTGTGTTAACCGAGTCACTAATAAACCAGATGAATAATAAATGCTTATCTATCTAGAAGTTACAAGATACTAGAGTTTTTGAATCGTCAGAGTATATTTCTAAGTCGGATGTAATAAAGTCACGGACTTAAAGCTGAAAAACAGGTGCTGATGCAGAAGCGGCAAATAGCGCGTCGTGTTGTAAGACCACAAACTCTGTGCCCTATAAAGGATATTGTCATGGCGAACTCGTTTCTTTCTCCTTCCCCTGATGGGGAGTTTGTTCTGTTTCAGTCAGCGGATGGCAAGGTACGTTTAGAGTGTCGTTTTGCATCGGATACACTTTGGTTATCACAGGCGGCGATGTCTGAACTCTACCAGGTGACACCGCAGGCGGTGACCCAGCACATCAAGGCGGTTTACGACGAAGGTGAGCTTGAACAAAGTTCAACCTGTAAGGATTACTTACAAGTTCAGACTGAAGGTACAAGACAGGTTCAGCGGAAAATTCGCCACTATAATCTGGGTGTTATCCTCGCAGTTGGCTATCGTGTTCGTTCTTCTCGTGGTACTCAGTTCCGCCAGTGGGCGACACAAACGCTGCAAGAATACCTGGTGAAAGGCTTCGTGATGGATGACGAACGTCTGAAAAATCCGCCGGTCGGTAAATCGGTGGTGCCGGATTATTTCGATGACATGCTTGAGCGCATCCGTGATATTCGTTCCAGCGAACGGCGTGTCTATCTGCGTGTATTGGATATTTTTGCCATGGCAGCGGATTATCAACCGTCAAATAAAGAGACTACCCATTTTTTTCGCGTTATCCAGAATAAGCTGCACTACGCCAGTACGGGAATGACAGCGGCCGAATTAATCGCTACACGTGTGGATGTTGACCAGCCCAATATGGGACTGACCAGTTTTAAATATGACGAAGTGCGCCGTACTGATGTCACCATCGCCAAGAATTACCTTAGTAAAATTGAAATTGATGAATTAAATCGCGTTGTCACCATGTGGCTGGATTTTGCCGAAGATCAAACGAGACGTCGTCAGCAAGTCTTTCTGCGCGACTGGCAGACCAGGCTCGATCAATTCTTAGAGTTCAACAATCGTGAAGTTTTGCAGCATTCCGGTGCAGTCAGCAAAAAACAGGCGGATGAAAAAGCGGTTCTCACCTTTGAAGATTTTGAGCAGCGCCGTCGACGTCTGAAAGAAGCTGAAGGAGAGCGGCACAATATTGAGGTTTTGCGCGAGATCGCCAACAAAGAAAAAAATGACCGCTAACATCCTCCCCAAACGGAGAAGATGCCAGGGAAAGACTTAGCAAAGCTCGAGCTGTACGTCGTACTGTTCGATGATTTTCATCACGCTCGGTGGCGGCAGTTGGTCGGTAAACAGGTAATCGATCAGGTTCATATTACCGAGGTTTACCATCGCGTTGCGGCCGAATTTGGAATGGTCGGTAACCAGCATCACACAGCGTGAGTTTTCGATAATTGCGCGTTTGGTGCGCACTTCGTGATAGTCGAATTCGAGCAGCGAACCATCCATATCGATGCCGCTGATGCCCAGAATGCCGTAATCGAGGCGGAACTGGGAGATAAAGTCCAGTGTGGCCTCACCCATGATACCGCCATCGCGGGTGCGGACTTCACCGCCGGCCAGGATCAGACGAAAGTCTTCTTTGGCGGTCAGCAGGGTGGCGACGTTCAGGTTATTGGTCACCACGCGCAGGTTCTTGTGGTTCATCAGCGCATGGGCGACCGCTTCCGGTGTGGTACCGATATCGATAAACAGCGTGGCCCCGTCCGGGATCTGGCTGGCGACACGTTGGGCGATACGCGCTTTCTGTTCCGACCACATCACTTTACGATCGTTGTATGCGGCGTTGACCGAACTGGAAGGCAAGGCTGCCCCACCATGGTGGCGTTGGATTTTGTTCTGATCGGCCAGGTCATTCAAATCACGGCGAATCGTTTGCGGACTAACGTCAAAATGTTCGACCAGTTCTTCCGTACTGACATAACCCTGCAGGCGCACCAGCTCGATAATAGCGTCATGACGCTGTGTTTGCTTCACGGTAATCCCCTATACCCTAAATAATTCGAGCCGTATCGCGGCGGTAAGTCCGTGAATCCCCAGGAGCATAGCGAACTATGTGACTGGGGTGAATGGACGCAACCAACAAAGATGCAGCTTGAAGTATGACGGTTATAAAACGCCTGGCTTGTACCTGGCTGTTATTGTTCGTTGTGCGCGCGATGACGCGTGTCCCAAAATGCCATCAATAACCCTAACACTAAACCGGCCACGTGTGCCGCGTTAGCGATCGACATTCCTAAAATATCGAAATATCCCGCCACCAGCCACAGAACTGAAAACACCATCAGGCCGCGCGGCAGCATCAGGCCGCGTTCCGGCGCTCTTTCACCGCTGAGCCAGCAGTAACCCATCAGCGCGTAGACCACGCCTGACAGGCCGCCGAACAGGGCACCGCTAAATAGTGACTGCGCCCAGCCGCTGAAGAAGGCCGAGACCACCGCCAGCACGAATAGTTTGCCGGCGCCGAGGCGTTTTTCCAGCGGGCCGCCGAGATACCACCACCACAGCAGGTTAAAGGTGATATGCAGCAGGGAGAAATGCAGGAAAGCGTGGCTGACCCAGCGCCACAGCTGCAGGTACTGGCTGCTGTTTTGCGGCCAGGAGAGCCAGTACATCACCGTGTCGTCGCCCAGCGCCTGCATCAGGATATAGACCGCAATGCACAGCACCATCACGCCCAGCGTCAGCGGCCCGGCTTTGCTGCGCAGGGTTTGCAGGTAGGAAAAGCCCTGGTAGTGCAGATCGGCGTCGGTATTACCGGCCTGCCAGCTGGCGGCGCGATAGCGACTGTTGAGCGGGTCGATCAGGAACTGCTGCAGCTCGTGCTGAACCTGCTCCAGATGATGGTCGTCTGCCAGCCAGATTTCCGCCGTCTCGCCGGTATTGTGCACCTTAAGCTCAATGCCCTGTGTCGTCATGTAGTCGACAAAGGCCTGCGCCAGGCGGGGATTGGATACGGCGATTACTCTAACCATTGCTCTTCCGTCTAAGTGAATGATTTTAGCCGCCGGTGACCCGACGGCGTTGACGGCCGATTATACCGTCGAAATCCTGAGCGCAGGCAAAGGATCTGCGAAAAACCAGTAAAAACACTCACTAACGGCGCGAGAAAGGAACCCGTCGCAGGGACGGGAAAGGATTATACGGAGGTTTCAACGTCCTGCGGGTACTGACGCGCCCAGGCCTCAAAGCCGCCGTCGATGCTGTACACCGCGTCAAACCCCTGATGCAGCAGGTATTGCGCCGCGCTGCGGCTGCTGTTGCCGTGGTAGCACATCACCATCACCGGTCGCTCAAAGTCATTCTGCTGCATAAAAGTTTGCAGGCTGGCGTTGGTAAGGTGAAAAGCGCCCGGCGTGTGCCCGGCTTCAAAACTCTGTGGATCGCGGATATCGACCAGGGCGGCACTGCCGTCTTTCCAACGGCTGTATGCCTGCTCAACGTTGATCGCTTCAAACTGTTCCATGACTTCCGACTGCCTCGTAATTAGTAATGTCGCTATTGTAACCAACTCCGAGGCAATTAAGACCAGAGCAATACTGTGGTTTTATTACACCAACTGTACTTCAATACCCTGCAGGCGCAATTGTTCCACGATGGTGGGATTGGCCTCGTGGCCGGTAATCACAATGTCGATTTGTTCGGTACGGCTGAACAGCATGCCGGCGCGCTGACCAACTTTACTGCTGTCGACCAGTACCACCAGTTTGCCAACGTAGTTAAGCATTTTTTGCTCGGCCATAGCGGTCAACATATCGGTTTTATACAACCCATCAGCAGTCAGGCCAATACCGCTGGTAAACATCCAGTGGCCAGCGTATAGCGTGGCATCACCGTCCTGCGGTGCCAGGGTAATGGATTGGGCTTTGTTGTATTGACCCCCCATGATCACCACGCTGTCATGTTCCTGTTCTATCAGGTAATTGGCCAGTGGCAGATAGTTGGTGATTACCTGTACCTCTTTGCCGCTCATTTCGCGGCCCAATAGAAAGGCGGTGGAGCCGCAGTTAATCACCACACTTTCTCCCGGCTGACATAATTGCGCTGCCGCTTTGGCGATGCGCATTTTCTCGTCCAGATGTTGGGTTTGATGAATGTTCAGCGGCGTCCAGGTCGGGCGCGGGCTGCTGGTGGCTTCCGCTCCGTTACGAACTTTTCGCAATTTTCCGATTTCGTTGAGTTTATTTATGTCACGGCGCGCGGTGGCAGGGGAAATATCAAACGCGGTAATCACGTCCGCCACAGAAATCTGCCCCTTGCGCTGTAAGAGATCGAGAATGGCATTATGGCGTTGGGGTTCAGTCATGCAGGCTCCGTCGGGAGTAGAAATGTCAGGCAATGATTATATGCGCACTTGCTGATGATTTGAATCATAACCGTTCAGAAGTGCGCATTACTCTTCATGAATCAGACCCGTAGCGCGGAGGCTTATAGGAATGATTTATACGGCAGGTCGGGTTCAAGGGTGAAACAATCATCAAAACCGCGGGGATAATGATATTCGAAATTATCTTTATCCAGTGGCCAGGTGAATTTACCGCCGACTTGCCAGATGAAGGGTTTGAAGCCGTATTTTAGTCGGTCTTTTTTCATTTCCCACAGCATGCGGATCTCTTGTGGATCGGCCTGGAAATTAGACCAGATGTCATGATGGAACGGGATCACCAGCTTGGCATTGAGTGATTCCGCCATGCGCAGAATATCGACGCTGGTCATCTTGTCGGTGACACCACGTGGGTTTTCACCATAAGAGCCGAGTGCCACGTCGATCTGATGTTCATTACCGTGTTTGGCGAAATAGTTGGAATAGTGGGAGTCGCCGCTGTGGTACAGATTGCCGCCTGGCGTTTTGAACAGATAGTTGACCGCTCGTTGATCCATGCCATCCGGCAACACGCCGGCAGCTTTTTGCTCTGGTGGTAGCGTGATCAGTGCGGTGCGGTCGAACGCGTCCAGCGCATGGATTTCAGTATCTTTGATTTTGATGATATCTCCAGGTTTCACCACGATGCATCGTTCACGCGGTACACCCCAACCTACCCAGATATCGACACAGGTTTGCGGACCAATAAATGGCACATCGTTGGCGCAGTTCTGCATCACCGCAGCCGCGACGTTGACATCGATATGATCATTGTGATCGTGGGTGGCCAGCACTGCGTCGATCTGGCGGATAGCGAACGGATCCAGGACGAAAGGCGTGGTACGCAGGTTCGGCTGCAATTTTTTCACCCCGGCCATGCGCTGCATCTGATGACCCGTTTTCATCAGCGGGTTACTGTGGCTTTGTTTGCCAATGCCGCACCAAAAATCTACACACAGGTTGGCGTTTCCTTCCGATTTCAACCAGATGCCGGTACATCCCAGCCACCACATGGCGAAGGTACCGGTGGCGACTTGCTCCTGCTCTATTTCCTCATTCAGCCATGAACCCCATTCAGGGAAGGTGCTCAATACCCAGGATTCACGCGTGATGGTGGTGACTTTACTCATGATTCAGTCCTCATGGTCAGGTGTTGGTGATTTTTATGGTCATATATAATCATATTTAGATTTTAATTGATTTGTTTTGACTGAATCTAGCATCAAGTGTTGCATGTGGCAACGAGCATGATCAGGGGGATAAAGCGGGTTTTGATATATGAATATCACTGTCACACTGTTGTTGACTGAATGTATTTTTATTTAACTTTATGATTAATAAGTAATTAAAAAGGAGTTATCATTAAGCGAAAAAACCGTGGTCGGATAACTTGCGAGGTTGTTCACAAATAATCACTTATGATCTTTTTGTGATTCTCTGTGATTGATATGGTGAGTAGGTACCTGCATTACTGTGACGCCTGGTGATTGAACCGGCCACATCCATTCAGGTGCAATCTGAAAGCCAATGTTATCTGGAGATCCGTATGGAAACCCTTTACACCCTCTTCACCGTTTTTTTCAATCAGGTGATGACCAATGCCCCGTTGCTGCTGGGGTTAGTGACGCTGCTGGGGTATCTGCTGCTGCGTAAAAGTGCTGCGGTGATCATTAAAGGCACTATCAAAACCATCATCGGTTTTATGTTGTTGCAGGCCGGTTCCGGCATTCTCACTGGCACCTTCAAACCGGTGGTGGCAAAGCTTTCTGACGTTTATGGCATCAACGGGGCTATTTCTGATACTTACGCCTCGATGATGGCGGCTATCGAGCGAATGGGTGATGCCTATAGCTGGGTAGGCTATGCGGTGTTGCTGGCGTTGGCGCTCAATATTGTTTATGTGCTTTTGCGGCGGATTACCGGCATTCGCACCATCATGCTTACCGGCCACATCATGTTTCAACAGGTGGGGCTGATCGCGGTGTTCTTCTACATCATGGGTTACGGCATGTGGACTACGGTGCTGTGCAGCGCGCTGCTGGCATCGTTGTATTGGGGAATAACCTCCAACATGATGTTTAAACCGACCCAGTCGGTCACTGAAAATAGTGGTTTCTCCATTGGTCACCAACAGCAGTTCGCGTCCTGGATCGCCTGCAAAGTCGCGCCGTATCTGGGTAAAAAAGAAGACAGCGTAGAAGATTTGAAACTGCCGGGCTGGCTGAATATTTTCCATGACAACATTGTTTCCACCGCCATTGTTATGACGGTGTTCTTCGGCATCATTCTGTGTTCGTTTGGCCTGGACACACTGCAACAAATGGCCGGAAAAACCCACTGGACTATCTACATTTTGCAAACCGGTCTGATGTTCGCGGTGGCTATCTTCATCATTGTGCAGGGTGTGCGCATGTTCGTGGCGGAATTGACTGAAGCCTTTAACGGCATCTCACAGCGCCTGATCCCTGGCGCGGTACTGGCGATTGATTGCGCAGCGATCTATAGCTTTGCGCCAAACGCCGTGGTTTGGGGGTTTATGTGGGGCACTATCGGCCAATTGATTGCCGTTGGCGTACTGATTGGCATCGGCTCTTCAATCATGATCATCCCCGGATTTATCCCGATGTTCTTCTCCAACGCCACCATAGGTGTATTTGCCAACCATTTCGGTGGCTGGCGCGCAGCCAT
The DNA here is from genome assembly GCF_949794035.1 of Serratia proteamaculans. Taxonomy (NCBI): domain Bacteria; kingdom Pseudomonadati; phylum Pseudomonadota; class Gammaproteobacteria; order Enterobacterales; family Yersiniaceae; genus Serratia; species Serratia proteamaculans. The sequence goes on along the minus strand of NZ_OX461105.1, from coordinate 5,082,911 downwards.
GAAAATCTGCCTGGTGATGGGAATGATCGAAATCTTTGGCTGCGTGTGGGCGATTAAATTGACCGGACTGAGCGCCTGGATGGGGATGGCGGACTGGTCGATTCTGGCGCCGCCGCTGATGCAGGGCCTGAGCTTTGGCCTGTGGTTTATGGGCGTGGTGATCGTTATTGCGCTGCTTTATATGTTCTTCGCCGGTCGTACTTTGCGTGCCGAGGAAGATGCAGAAAAACAAACGGCTGAATCGGCTGCTAACTAACTGGAGAGTACATCATGACGGTACGAATTTTGGCGGTATGCGGTTGTGGGCAAGGCAGTTCCATGATCATGAAAATGAAAGTCGATCAATTCCTCAGCGAGCAAGGCGTCAATCATACGGTCAGCAGCTGCGCTGTGGGCGAATACAAATCCGAGTTGAATGGCGCCGACATTATTGTTGCCTCTACCCACGTGGCCGATGAAATCGTCGTCAGCGGCAATAAGTATGTGGTGGGGGTGCGCAATATGCTTTCAGCCGCAGACTTCGGGCCCAAGTTGATGGCGGTGATCGGCTCGCACTTTCCGCAAGACCTGAAACAGTGAGGTAACGCAATGAAGTTAAGTGATTCGTTGGAGCAAAACCATTCCGTTCTGTTGCAGGCAGAGGCAGCAGACTGGCGGGAAGCGGTCAAAATCGGCGTCGATTTACTGGTGATGGCAGGGGTAGTAGAACCTCGTTACTTCGACGCCATTATCGCAGGTGTTGAACGCTTCGGCCCTTACTTCGTACTGGCTCCGGGGTTGGCGATGCCACATGGTCGACCGGAGGAAGGCGTGCTGAAAACGGGTTTCGCGCTGGTGACCCTGAAAACGCCGGTGCGATTTGGTGACGAAGACAATGACCCTATCGATATTCTGATCACCCTGGCGGCGGTTGACGCCAAAACACATCAGGAGGTCGGTATTTTGCAGGTGGTGAATCTGTTTGAAGACCAAGCCAATTTTGATCGCCTGCGTGCCTGCCATACATCCGAGCAGGTGCTGGCACTGATTAACCAAACTTCCGCTGCCGCCGCAGCGTATTCGCATTAAGGAGAAGACCATGGCAAACCCATTACCGATGCTGCAGGTGGCGCTGGACAATCAGTCGATGGATGACGCGTATCGCACTACCAGATTGATAGCCAACGAGGTGGACATTATCGAAGTTGGCACCATTTTGTGCGTGGCGGAAGGGGTACGTGCGGTGCGTGATCTGAAAGCCTTGTACCCGGATCGCATCGTGCTGGCCGATGCCAAGATCGCCGATGCCGGCAAGATTCTGTCGCGCATGTGTTTCGAAGCTAATGCTGATTGGGTGACGGTGATTTGTTGCGCCGACATTAACACCACCAAAGGTGCGCTGGAGGTCGCGCGTGAGTTTAACGGCGACGTGCAGATCGAACTGACCGGCTTTTGGACGTGGGAACAGGCGCAGGAATGGCGCGATGCAGGCATCGGGCAGGTGGTATATCACCGTAGCCGTGATGCGCAGGCGGCGGGCGTGGCATGGAGCGAAGCCGATATCGGCGCTATCAGGCGCCTGTCCGATATGGGATTCAGGGTGACCGTGACCGGCGGATTGGCGTTGGATGACTTGCCGTTGTTTAAAGGCATTCCGATTCACGTGTTTATCGCCGGGCGCAGCATCCGTGAAGCCGCCAGCCCGGTAGCCGCCGCGCGTGAATTTAAACGAACTATTGCCCAGCTATGGGGTTGAGGAGCGGTTATGCTGCACAAATCCGTCCCGTTGGGCATTTATGAAAAGGCATTGCCGCAGGGGGAGGATTGGTTAGCTCGTCTGCGGATCGCGGGCGAACTGGGGTTCGACTTTGTTGAAATGTCGATCGACGAGAATGACCACCGTTTGGCACGTCTTGACTGGAGCACTGAGCAGCGCCTGGCGCTGGTTCACGCCGTTGCCGCCAGCGGTGTACGGGTCCCCTCGATGTGCCTGAGTGCTCACCGGCGTTTTCCTTTGGGAAGTGAAGATGATGCGGTAAGGGCGCAGGGAATGCTAATTATGCAAAAAGCCATCCGGTTGGCGCAGGATACCGGTATTCGGGTGATCCAACTGGCTGGTTATGACGTTTATTACCAGCAGGCCAATGACAACACCCGCGAGCGGTTTCGTGACGGGTTGAAAAAGGCAGTGGAAATGGCTAGCCGTGCGCAGGTGACGCTAGCGATGGAAATTATGGATTACCCGCTGATGAATTCGATCAGCAAGGCTTTGGGTTACGCTCATTACCTCAATAACCCGTGGTTTCAGCTCTATCCGGATATTGGCAATCTGTCGGCGTGGGATAACGACGTTCAGATGGAACTGATGGCTGGCAGCGGACACATTGTCGCGGTGCATGTCAAAGACACTCTGCCGGGGGTATTCAAGGATGTGCCCTTTGGTGCTGGCGTGGTGGATTTTGAGCGTTGCTTCACCACTTTACTGAGCACTGGTTATCGTGGGCCCTATCTGATTGAGATGTGGAGCGAAAAATCCGTCAATTCGTTGCAGGAAGTCAAAGCTGCGCGTATGTGGGTGACCGAAAGGATGGCCAATGCCGGGCTGGCAATAGGAGTTTAAGATGCTGGAACAACTGAAACAACAGGTGTATGCGGGCAATATGGCACTGCCGGCACAGCGGTTGGTGACCTATACCTGGGGTAATGTCAGCGGTATTGACCGTGAGCACGGACTAATGGTGATAAAACCGAGCGGCGTGCCGTACGAAACGATGCAAGCGGCGGATATGGTGGTGGTGAATATGCAAGGTGAGGTGGTGGAAGGGCGTTTACGGCCCTCATCTGACACGCCAACTCATCTGGAGCTGTATCGGACATACCCGCAAATCGGTGGCATTGTGCATACGCATTCGACTCATGCTACTGCCTGGGCGCAGGCAGGCGAAGCGATACCTGCTTTTGGCACCACCCATGCCGATTATTTCTCCGGGGATATCCGTTGCACCCGTGGACTAACGGCTGAAGAGGTGGCCAGGGAGTACGAACTGAACACCGGGCGGGTGATTGTGGAAACCCTGGGAAGTGATGAGCCGCTGCATATTCCGGGCATTATAGTATTTCAGCATGGCCCATTCAGTTGGGGTTGCTCGCCGAATGAAGCAGTGCATAACGCCGTAGTGCTGGAAGAGGTGGCGAAAATGGCCTGGATCAGCCGTGGCATAAACCCTGACATTAGCCGCATTGATGACCATTTGATGGCAAAGCATTTTAGCCGCAAACATGGAGTGGCCGCCTATTACGGCCAAGGATAGCCCTGGGTTAAAACGCTCAGGGTTCAGTAGGCTGAACCCTGAAATTAAGCGCCGTAGCCCATCATCTTCAGCAATTGCTGAGCCTGCTGTACCGCTTCCTGTCGGTGGGCGACGCCCAGCTTCTGGTACAGGTTGCGGATGTGGGTTTTGATGGTGGTGGCCGCCACCGCCAGCTCGCCGGCGATCTGGTCGTTGCTGTAACCGGAGTAAATCAGCCCCAGCACCTGCCATTCGCGCTGCGTCAGCGGGCTGGTGCGGATCAGTTCCGGCACCTGCGGGTGCGTTAACAGCTTATCGACGAAGTTCTCGTCAAAATGCGCGAACTTATGCCGATGATGTTGGTTGATGTCGCGCAGAATACGTTGGGCGCGGTGGTTTTCCAGCTCCGGCAGCGTATTGAGCTGGATCAGTTGGCGCAACTGCTGCGCCATCGCTTCGCCTTCAATGACAAAGTGGCTGATAAATCCGGTGCGGCTGGCCAGTGACAGCGCCTCCATCAATACTTTTTGTGCGTCGCTTTTGCGTTCCATCTGCCAGTAAAGTTGGTTGCTGAGCAGCAGGTTACGGTTCAGATCGCTGACCAGTCGCAGACGGCGGGCGTTTTCGTTGAGTTCGTCCAACACCACTCCGGCCTCTTCATACTGGCCCAGCATGATTTGCACCCGGGCAATGTTGCGCCACTGGCCCTGCATAAAGTGGTTGTCCGCCATGCCGGGTTTTTCGGTCTGACGCAACCATTGGGCCGCCGCCGCGGTATCACCGGTCATCTGCCAGTGGATCACCCGCGGTTTATCGGCGTTGGTTAGCCAGTCACGGTGGTACTGGGTGCCGTGCAACAGCACTTCGCAACGTTGCATGTGCGCATTGGCGTTATCCAAATCGCCACGCGCCAGCGAACATTTGGCCAGCATGGCGATGCATTGCAACTGCTGCTGAGGCTGGTAGTTGGCCAGGATTTTCAGGCCCTCCCGGGCCGCATCTTCCGCTTCGTCCAGCCGTGACCATGACCACAGGATCTGCGAACGGATACGCAGCAGGAACTCATGCATCGGCAACTGTTCCAGATGCTGTTCACGCACCAACTCAAAAGCTTTGTCCTGTGTTTCGTAGGCGGCCTGCAGGAAACCCTGTGCAATCAGAATTTCGCTCTGCTGCAACAGCGCCCACAGCGCATAGTGGTATGCCTGATGACGCCGGGCCATTTGCTCGGTTTGCTGCATCATCGGCAGCGCCCGGGCCAGTTCGCCCTTGCAATGATGGACTTCGCCGGTCACCGAAGTGGCGACAATGCGGCTGTAATAGCTGGAAAGTGGCAGGAACTTCAGCGCTTCGGTGGCCAGGCGCTCGGCTTCTTCCGGTTTACCGGCGTTGATCGCCACCTGGGCGCGCAGGGCGTCAAATTCGGCCTGCAAGGTGCGGTCAACCTCAATTTTTTGCTCGCGCATCGCCTGTTCGGCCCGCTCCAGCAGGGTGTTCACTTCGCTGTAGCGGTGTTGACTCTGTGCCAGCCAGGCCTGCAGCAGTGCCAGCTTGGGATTTTGAATCAGCCGTTCATAGGGGAGTGCATTCAGACACTCTTCCAGCAGGGCCAATTCGCTGTGATGGAACAGTGACCAGGCGTGCTGCAGCAGGATATCGCGCAGCATGCTGACGTCGCTGGCCGCCAGTGCGTGGTGAATCGCCTCTGCCGGGTAACCCAATGCCAGCCAGCCTTCGGCGGCGGCACGGTGCAAGCCGGGCAGTTCCAGGGCCAGCTCCCATTGGCAGCGTTGACGCAGGAAAGTGGCGAACAGCGGGTGGAAGCAGAACCACTCGCCACTGTCGTCCATGCGATGGATAAACAACCCCTGGCGCTCCAGCTCTTCCAGCCGTTGCTGGCCATTGTCTTCGCCGGTCAGGCGTACGATCAGCGCATCGTTCATGGAGCGCAATACCGAACAGCGCAGCAGGAAGGCGCGTGCCTCGGCGTCGACGTGATCCAGCACTTCGTCCACCAGATAATCCGACAGGTGGCTGGCGTTCAGCCCGGCCAGGCGTTTGGCCGACTGTTGGGCGGAAGAGGTAGACTGCCGGGCAGACAGGGCGATCAGCTGCAGCGCGGTGGCCCAACCTTCGACCTCATCGCACAGGCGGCTGCTGTCTTGTTGCTCCATTGGTGCGACCAGGCGGCAGTCGAAGAACTGTTTGGCTTCCTGATGGGTAAACGCCAGTTGTTGCGTGCCCATTTCCAGTAACTGGTCGCGCACGCGCAGGTTGGCGATACCCAGCGGGGGCAGGGTACGGGACAGCAGGATCAGCGTCAGATTTTCCGGCTGGTGACGCAGGAAAAAGCGCATGGCTTCGTGAATGACATCATTGGTGATCAGGTGGTAGTCATCAATCACCAGGTACAGCGGCTGGTGCCAGTCAGACAGTTCGATAAACAACTGGGCAAACAGCGCCGACAGGCTGGCGTACTGATGCTTTTGGCTCAGCGCTTCGCTCTTCACGCAGTGGCCGCCGCTGGCGAGTTGCAAGGCGGCGATCAAATAGCTGGCGAAACGCTCGGGCTGGTTGTCGCTCTCATCCAGCGAGTACCAGCCTAAGTCTGATTTGCCGGCCGCCCACTGTGCGACCAGCGTCGTTTTTCCGTATCCCGCAGGGCAATTGACCAATGTCAGACGATAGTTGGCCGCGCTGGCCAATTTGGCCAACAGGCGATCGCGGATCACGGTATTTTGCAGCCGTACCGGGCGGCTCAGTTTTGATGGGATCAGCATAGTATTCCAGAGTGAAAAGCGCGGTTCCCGCTGCCGTAGGCCTGCCCGATGGCGTTTTTTTCATCGTGACGCCTGCCGGGATCGGAGTGAGGCTAATTATTTTATGGCTCGTAATTAATCCCCCTCCTAACTTCTGACAACGTTAAACGTATTGCAACAAGGTTCAGCATTGGCTTGGAGTTAAATTGCTATTGATCACACTTTTTTACGTTTGCAGGCAATTCCTTGTGGAATAGCCGTGGTGTGGCACGGTTTGGTGACGCAGATACAGAAAAGCATTTCTGGCAATCTGCGCCACTATAGCCGGCGCAATAACTATGCTAACGTCATTGCACAAGTTTTCAGCGTATTCTCAGTGCTCGCTGCCTTCGTCGGTGGGCTTTTTTGCATGATGCAAGGGAGTCAAAAAGTGCCTGAGATCACAATTTTAGCTACGCCCCAATCCTCCTCCCCAGCTAATCCCCAGGCGGGATGATGCCTTCACTGTTTCTCCCCGGCACGATAACGGTAATTTGACCCACTTACTGGATAGAGAGTTTTCCTTATGTCACAGCCTACGCTTAAAAAGGATGCTTTTCTGGCGGCACTGACCCGTCAGTGGCAACAGTTTGGCCTCAGTTCTGCACAACAGATGACCCAGCACCAATGGTGGGAAGCGGTAAGCCGCGCACTGGCCGAACAGCTTGCTGCACAGCCTGCACCACCCAAAAGCAGTAAGCCGCTGCGCCATGTGAACTACATTTCGATGGAGTTTCTGATTGGTCGCCTGACGGCCAACAACCTGATTAACCTGGGCTGGTACGACACCGTCGAGCAGGCATTGGCGGAACAGGATATCAAGCTGGCAGACCTGCTGGAGCAGGAAACCGATCCGGCGTTGGGCAATGGCGGGCTGGGGCGCTTGGCGGCCTGCTTCCTGGATTCGATGGCGACGGTGGAACAACCGGCCACCGGCTACGGGCTGAATTACCAGTATGGGCTGTTCCGCCAGTCGTTTAGCGGCGGCCAGCAGCAAGAGGCCCCGGATAACTGGCAGCGCGAGAGCTACCCGTGGTTCCGTCACAATGCGGCGCTGTCGGTGGATGTCGGCATCGGTGGGAAGCTGGAAAAACTGGCCGATGGCCGCGAACTGTGGCGTCCTGAGTTTACCCTGCGCGGCGAAGCCTGGGATCTGCCGGTATTGGGCTTCCGTAATGGCGTGACCCAGCCGCTGCGCCTGTGGCAGGCGACCCATCAGCATCCGTTTGACCTGAGCGATTTCAACGACGGCAAATTCCTGCAGGCGGAGAAGCAGGGCGTAGAAGCGGCCAGGTTGACCAAGGTGCTGTACCCGAATGACAACCACCAGGCGGGCAAGCGCCTGCGCCTGATGCAGCAATACTTCCAGTGCGCCTGTTCGGTGGCCGATATTCTGCGTAAGCACCATCTGGCGGGGCGCAAAATTGAAGACCTGCCGAAGTACGAAGTGATCCAGTTGAATGACACCCATCCGACCATCGCCATTCCGGAAATGCTGCGCATTCTGCTGGATGAACATCAGTTGGACTGGGATGCCGCCTGGGCGATCACCAGCAAAACTTTCGCCTACACCAACCATACCCTGATGCCGGAAGCGCTGGAGTGCTGGGATGAGAAACTGGTGCGCAGCCTGCTGCCACGTCATTTCTCCATCATCAAGCAGATCAACGCCAACTTCAAAAAGCTGGTGGATAAACACTGGCCGGGCGACGACGCAGTATGGGCCAAACTGGCGGTGCACCATGACAAACAGGTGCGCATGGCTAACCTGTGCGTGGTCAGCGGCTTTGCGGTCAACGGCGTGGCTCAGTTGCACTCCGATCTGGTGGTGAAGGACCTGTTCCCGGAATACCACCAACTGTGGCCAAACAAATTCCATAACGTCACCAACGGCATCACGCCACGTCGCTGGCTGAAGCAATGCAACCCGGCGCTGTCAGGGCTGATTGATGAAACGCTGAAGGTGGAGTGGGCGAACGATCTCGACGCGCTGAAAGGGCTGGAGAAATATGCCGATGATGCGGCGTTCCGCCAGCGTTATCAGCAAATTAAACGCGATAACAAAGTCATATTAGCCAACTACGTGCACGACGTGATGGGGCTGACGCTGAACCCGGACGCGATTTTCGACGTGCAGATCAAACGCCTGCACGAATACAAACGCCAGCATTTGAACCTGCTGCACATTCTGTCGCTGTATCGCCAACTGCGCGATAACCCGCAGCTGGATATCGTGCCGCGGGTTTTCCTGTTCGGCGCCAAAGCGGCACCGGGCTACTATCTGGCGAAGAACATCATTTATGCGATCAACCAGGCCGCGGAAAAGATCAACAACGATCCGCTGGTGAAGGATCGACTGAAAGTGGCGTTTATTCCCGACTACCGTGTGTCCGTCGCTGAACTGATGATCCCGGCGGCGGATATTTCTGAGCAGATCTCGACCGCAGGCAAAGAGGCCTCCGGCACCGGCAACATGAAGCTGGCGTTGAACGGCGCGCTGACCGTCGGCACCCTGGATGGTGCTAACGTGGAGATCGCCGAGCAGGTGGGCGAAGACAATATCTTTATCTTCGGCAATACCGTGGATCAGGTAAAGGCGCTGTTGGCGAAAGGCTATGATCCGCTCAGCTACCGCAAGAAAGACAAGCACCTGAAGGCGATCCTGGACGAACTGGCAAGTGGTGCATTCAGCCATGGCGACAAGCATGCCTTCGACATGATGCTGCACAGTCTGCTGGAAGGGGGCGACCCTTACCTGGTGCTGGCGGACTTTGCTTCTTACTGCAAAGCTCAACAGCAGGTAGACGAACTCTATCGTGACCGTGATGAATGGACGCGTCGTACTATTCTTAACACCGCGCGTGTCGGTATGTTCAGTTCGGATCGCTCGATCCGCGACTACCAGCAGCGCATCTGGCAAGCCAAGCGTTAAGGAGAGCGAATGGATCGCAAGGTCATCGATCAAGCGGCCGCTCAGGCGGGTATCGCTGCCGATTATATTAATGCCCACGGTCAACAGCAGGCGATCGCTGAGGACACCAAGCGCCGACTGCTGGATGCCATGGGACGCACTACGACCCCACAGGAGACTGCAATGACGCCGCTACCGGCGGTGAAGGTCTTCTATCAGGGTGCGCCGGTGGCGTTGCCATTGGCGGGCAGCGGTGAGTATCTGTGGACGTTGCAGCGTGAGGATGGCGGCCAGCAACAAGGGCGTGCCAGCGCGCGTAAAACCTTTACCCTGCCGGGCGAGTTACCGCCGGGTTATCACCAACTGACGCTGAAGCAGGGCGAGCAGCAGTGGCAGTGTCGACTGATCGTGGCGCCGAAACGCTGTTATGAACCGGATGCCTTGCTGACCGGAAAGAAGCTGTGGGGCGCTTGCGTCCAGCTTTACACCCTGCGATCCGATCGTAACTGGGGTATCGGTGATTTTGGCGATCTGCGTCAGATGGTGGAGCAGGTCGGTGAGCGAGGGGGCGCTTTTGTCGGGCTGAACCCGATCCACGCGCTGTATCCGGCCAATCCGGAAAGCGCCAGCCCCTACAGCCCGTCATCGCGGCGTTGGCTGAACGTGATTTATATCGATGTGAACGCGGTGGAGGATTTCCAACGCAACGACGCCGCGCAGCAATGGTGGCTGAAACCGGCCACGCAAAAGAAGCTGGCCGCGGCGCGTAGCAGCGAGCAGGTGGATTACAGCACGGTGACGCAGCTAAAGCTGGCGGCGCTAAAGCTGGCATTCCCGCTGTTCCAGGCACGTAAAGCGGGTGACGAGCAACGTCAGGCATTTGAGCAGTTTGTTCTCGACGGTGGCGACAGCCTGTATCAGCAGGCTGCTTTTGATGCGCTGCATGCCCATCTGGCTGCCAAAGACAGCAGCCTGTGGGGCTGGCCGGCCTGGCCTGAGCAATATCAACAGGGCGACAGCGCTGCGGTGAAGCAATTTTGTCAGCAACAGCAGGATCAGGTGACGTTTTACCTGTGGCTGCAATGGTTGGCGGCCAGCCAGTTCGCCGATTGTTTCCGCCAGAGCCAGCAACAACAGATGCCGATCGGCCTGTACCGCGATTTGGCGGTCGGCGTGGCGGAAGGGGGCTCGGAAACCTGGTGCGAGCGCGAGCTTTATTGTCTGAAAGCCTCGGTGGGTGCACCGCCGGATATTCTGGGCCCGTTGGGGCAAAACTGGGGCCTGCCGCCGATGGATCCCCATGTGATGGCGGCGCGGGGCTACCAGCCGTTTATCGATCTGCTGCGTGCCAATATGACCAGTTGCGGCGCACTGCGCATTGACCACGTGATGGCGTTACTGCGTCTGTGGTGGATACCCTACGGTGAAACCGCGGTTCACGGTGCCTATGTGAAATACCCGGTGGACGATCTGTTAGCGGTGCTGGCGCTGGAAAGCCAACGCCACCGTTGTATGGTGATTGGTGAAGACCTCGGTACCGTTCCGGTCGAGATTGTTGGCAAGCTTCGCGACAGCGGCGTCTACTCCTATAAGGTGCTGTATTTCGAACGTGACGGGGAGAACCATTTCCGCGCACCGCAGGCCTATCCGGTGCAGGCCATGGCGACTATCACCACCCACGATCTGCCGACGCTGCGCGGTTATTGGCAAAGCGGTGACCTGCAGTTGGGCAACCAACTGGGATTGTATCCGGATGCGGAGATCCTGAAAGGGCTGTTTGCCGACCGTGAGCGAGCCAAGCAGGGGTTGCTGGACGGGCTGCACCACTATGGTTGTGTGCCGCAGAAGGTAGGAAAAAAGGCGGCGTTGTTGAATATGAGCCCGTTGCTTAATCGGGGCTTACAGCGTTATGTCGCCGACAGCGCCAGCGCGTTGCTGGGTCTGCAGCCGGAAGACTGGCTGGACATGGCGGATCCGGTCAATATTCCCGGTACCAGCGATCAGTACCCGAACTGGCGACGTAAACTGACCCACACGCTGGAGGAGATGTTTGCCGATCAGCAGGTCAACCGGTTACTGAAGGATTTGGACAAGCGGCGACGCAAGGTCTCGGTAGGGTAATTGACGTAAAAATGCCGGATTGGGCACACCAAATCCGGCATTTTTTTATCCGCTGTGGGGCATCGGGCCCTGGAACAGAGGATTAATAGTAGGAGTGCTCACCGCGCTGGTGCTCGGTCAAATCGCGCACGCCTTTCAGTTCAGGGAACTTCTGCAGCAGCTCTTTCTCGATGCCTTCCTTCAGGGTCACATCGACCATTGAACACCCGTTACAGCCGCCACCAAACTGCAGGATCGCCAGGCTGTCATCAGTGATTTCCATCAGCGTAACACGGCCGCCGTGGCCTGCCAGCTGTGGGTTGATCTGTGACTGCAGTACGTATTCAACACGCTCCATCAGCGGTGCGTTGTCGTCCACTTTACGCATTTTGGCGTTTGGCGCTTTCAGCGTCAGCTGCGAGCCCAGTTGGTCGGTGACGAAGTCGATCTCGGCATCGTCCAGATAAGGTTTGCTCAGTTCGTCGATATAGGCAGACAGCTTTTCGAACTTCAGCTCGGTGTCTGTCGCTTCAACCGCGTCCGGCGGGCAATAAGAGACACCGCATTCGGCCGTAGGCGTACCCGGGTTGATCACGAATACGCGGATTTGGGTGCCTTCCTCTTGATTTGCCAGCAGTTTGGCAAAGTGTTCCTGTGCAGTATCTGTTATACGAATCATGGCATTAGCTCGTTAGTTCAAATAGTTGACTTCTATACTAGGTTATAATACGCCCATTGCCTTGGCACTACAACGTGCGGCAAACGCACCAAATCTGTATTGATGCGACTCCCTGCCGCTGCAACAACCTGGAAATTTCTGCCACCGTACTGCCCGTCGTCACCACATCGTCCAGCAGGGCGACGTGTCGACCCGCCAAAGATTCATGGCAGCGAAATGCACCGCGTAGATTACGCCGCCGCATACGGGCCGGCAACCGTTGCTGTGGGGCGGTTTTACGCACCCGGCTCAGGGCGGCGGGGCGATAGTCGCAGCCCAGCCAGTACGCCAGCGGCCGCGCCAGCAAATCGCTCTGGTTATAGCCGCGACGCCAGCAACGTTTAGCCTGTAAGGGTACTGCTAAAATCACATCGGGTCTGTTCAGATATTGCTCTCGATGCGCCCGTTGCCAGTTTAGCAAAATTAACCGTGCCAGCAGCGGTGCCAGCTCCGGCGTGTGCTGAAACTTGAATTTTTTGATCAGTTGGCGCAACGGGGCCTGGTAGTCGCTGACGAACACCAACGCCTGCCAGGGGGGCGGCTGTTGCAGGCAGCGGCCACAGGGCAATACCGTATCGCCGGCGGGCAGCCCGCAGCGGGGACAGCACAGCGGTTTGGCGGCCATTTGGCGCAGGCAGTAGCTGCAGATACCCTGACGACTAAGATGTAATGGCTGTCGGCATAGCCAACAGCGGCTGCAGATTGATAGCATAGCCGTCCTCCCTGACGGATGAGAATGAAAGGACAATAACTGATGACTGCGTTGTACTGGCAAACAATAGGTGAAGGCGATCGCGATCTTGTGCTGCTGCATGGCTGGGGACTGAATGCAGAAGTGTGGAGTTGCATGCTTGAGCGACTGACGCCGCATTTTCGCCTGCATTTGGTCGATTTGCCGGGTTATGGCCGCAGCCAGGGGTTTGCTGCCATGTCGCTCGAGCAAATGGCGGAAATCGTGCTGGATGCCGCGCCGGCCCAGGCATGGTGGCTGGGTTGGTCGCTCGGCGGGCTGGTGGCCAGCCAGATAGCGCTGATGCAGCCGCAGCGGGTACGTGGGCTGATCACCGTGGCCTCTTCACCCTGCTTTACGGCACAGGGTGACTGGCCGGGGATCCGCCCAGAAGTACTGAGCGGTTTTCAGCATCAGTTGAGTCAGGATTTTCAGCGTACCGTAGAGCGTTTTCTGGCATTACAGACGCTGGGAACTGAAAGCGCACGGCAGGACGCCCGCTTGCTGAAGTCGGTGGTGCTTAACCAGCCGACGCCAAGTGTTGAAGTCCTGAACGGTGGGCTTGAAATATTGCGGACGGCTGACTTGCGTCAAGCGTTGACGCAGTTGTCGCTGCCCTTGTTGCGGGTTTATGGTTATCTGGACGGATTGGTGCCGCGTAAGGTGGCCGGGTTACTCGACGTCAGTTGGCCACACTCGTCTTCAATCATCATTGCCAAAGCGGCCCACGCGCCATTTATTTCCCAGCCTGATGAATTCGCTGAAATTATCTGCACCTTTGTGGCCGAAAGTGGGATCCGCTGCCAAAACGCACAATAAAGCGTTAAAAAAAGAGCTGCTTAGTGGATAAAAAATAAACCTGTCCGATACTTAGGGGGGTAACTGCGTTGGCTGGGAAATGAAAAAACCGTTCACGGTTTTTTTACTTTGGCGTTTCGTCTCTGGGAAAACGGCTCTCGTCAGGGAAAGCAACGAGGTCAGAAGATGTCACGGCAGCCGGTATTATGGCGCACTTACCCTGGACAGTTTTCATAATAAATAAATTATCCATTGAGAGGTATTGTAATGAAATCTTTGAAAATGATTATTGCCGCGTTAGTTGTAGGTTCAGTGTCTTTCAGCACCCTGGCAGCGACTCTGCTGACCAAGGAAGATCTGGACAAGAATCCGGGTAAATACGAGAAAGTGGGTACAGTAACCACTACCGCACAAACCACGTCGCCAATGGATGCAAAAGAAGAGCTGTCCAAACTGGCTGATGAAAAAGGCGGGCAATACTACGTAATTCTGGCTGGCCGTGAGCACGGCAAGTTCAGTGCTATCGCTGACGTGTATAAAGACAAGCAATAACGATTGATTGAACAGGGGCGCGCCTGTGCCGCGCCCCGATCCTTACGACTTCAAACGATAGACCACCGTACTGCATCCCTGGCCCTCTGGGCAGCTTTTACAACTGCCACTCAGGCAGGCGCTGTTATCCTGCTCGATACGCTCCACTTTCCCCATCGCGATTAAACGCTCCAGCATGGCCTGCACTAACGGCAGCGGGGCCGCCAACTGACGGCTGAGTTGAAGCGCCTGCACGTTGCCGTGCAGCGCCAATGCATCACGGATCTGCAGCAGGCCGGCCATCAGTGACAGTCCCCCTTGGCTCCCTGGCAACAGGTTGCTGGTGTAGCATTGCCCAGCCGCACTGTTACCCGGCTGCGCGCCCGACGCAGGCCGAACAGGATCAACAGATTGAACAGCACCACAATGGCGATTGCCGTCAGGCTGTACTGCGGATGCTGGCTGAAGGTGGCGACCTGATAAAACAGCGTGGCCAGGGAGTAAGCGACATTCAGCCCCCAGAGAATGGAGAAGGTCATCCAGCCGCGGCTGGATTCACGGGCGATAGCCCCCATGACCGAGACGCAAGGGACGTAAAGCAACACGAAGATCAGGTAGCTGTAGGCGGAAACCCCGGAGCCGAATTTACTGCTCATCACGCCCATTGAGCCGACGTCCATTTCCCCATCGCCCTTGCTGGCCTCAATCGGGTTGGACAGCACGCTCAGGCTGAAGGTGTCTTTCAGCCCCTGCCAGGTGGTATTCAGTGCTCCGCCCAGTTCGTCCAGCAGGTTAAAGTTGGCGGCATCAAATTCGGTATTATTGATATGTTCGGCGGTGTACAGCGTGTTCAGGGTGCCGACCACCACTTCCTTCGCCATGGCGCCGGTCACCAGACCGACGGTGGCCTGCCAGTTATCATTGTGCACGCCCATCGGTTGCAGCAGCGGTGTCAGAACCTTGGATACCGACGCCAGTGCGGAATCATTGATGTTATCTACCGGTTTGCCGCTGAACGAAAAGCTGTTCAGGCCGCCAATGAAGATGCTGGCAATCACGATCACCTTACCGGCACGCAGGACAAAGCCTTTCAGTCGCTGCCAGGTTTGCAGCAGCAGGCTTTTCAGATGTGGCACGTGGTAGACCGGCAGTTCCATAACGAAGGGTGAGGCTTCGCCGCGCATGATGGTGTACTTCAGCACCAACCCGGTGAGGATCGCCACCACAATGCCGAGCATATACAAAGAGAACACCACGCCCGCCCCATCCTGGCCGAAGAAGGCGGCGGCAAAGACGGCGAAGATGGCCAACCGGGCACCGCAGGACATGAAGGGAGCCATCATGATGGTAATCAGGCGTTCGCGCTGCGCATCCAGGGTGCGTGCGCCCATGATAGAGGGCACGTTGCAGCCAAAGCCGACAATCAGCGGCACGAAAGATTTCCCGGGCAACCCGAGTGCCTGCATCAGGCGATCCATCACGAAGGCTGCCCTGGCCATGTAGCCCGAGTCTTCGAGGAACGACAGGAACAGGTACATCATGCCGATTTGCGGCACCAGTGGCAGTACGGTGTTGATACCGCCACCGACCCCCTGTGCCAGGAAAATAGTCAGCCATTCAGGGAAATGCAGGGTGTAACCCAGCCATTGAATGCCCTGGATAAAGATGGCCGCAGAACCGATATCGAAAATTGGCTGCAGCGCACCACCAAGGTTGATTGCCAGCAGGAACATCAGATACATCACCAGCAGGAAGATCGGCACTCCCAGCCAGCGGTTGAGGATCACTTTATCCAGGGCTTCGGTAAGGCGGTTTGGTATCGCCTGCTGCGAATTGCTGACGGCGTCACACAGAGTGGCGATCGACTGATAGCGCGCATCGGCGATGACTAATGCCGGGTCTTCCTGTTGCTGTTGTCGCAGTGCCTCTCTGGCTGCCGGCAGCAGGGCCGCCGCCGGGCCGGCTAGAGTATGGCTGTAGATATCGCCTTCCAGCATCTGCAGTGCCAGCCAGCGGCGCTGCTCACTCGGCAGGTTCTGTGGCATGGCATCGCTCAACGTGGTCATTTCTTTCAGCAGCACCGGCGGGTAGAGCACCAGCGCTTTCAATTCGTTGAACTGATGATTGTCGATCATCTGCTTGAGTACACCAATACCATCGGCCTTGGTGGAGATCAGCGGTACCACCGGACAGCCGAGGCGTGCGGACAGGGCGGCGATATCAATATCAATTTTTTGACTTCTGGCGATATCCAGCATGTTCAGCGCGACGATGCAGGGAATACCCAGCTCCAGCAGTTGCAGCGTCAGGTACAGATTGCGTTCCAGGTTGGAAGCGTCGACCACGTTGATCAGCAGATCGGCGTCGCCGCTCAGAATGTAGTGGCAGGCGATCTGCTCGTCGAGTGAGGTTTGCTCCGAGATGGTGGTCAGGGAGTAGGTGCCGGGCAGATCGACCAGTTTGACCTGGGATTGCGGCGTGGTGAACAGGCCTTCTTTACGCTCCACCGTCACGCCCGCCCAGTTACCGACCCGCTGGCGCGCCCCGGTCAGCTGGTTAAACAGCGTAGTCTTACCGGAATTAGGATTTCCTATTAAGCCAATAGTGAGTTTTTTCATAATTTTGCGTGATATCAGTCAAGGGAAATGGGGCCAGGCGATGCGCGTGGCCAAGGCAAGGCGACTCCGCGTCAGGATGGGTCGTCGAGCAGGATCAGGGCCAGATCTTTCCTGCGCAGCACCAGGCTGACGCGGCGGGTTTTAATTTCTATGGGATCACCCAGTGGTGCGACGCGCACCACTTCAAACGACGAACCCGGCAGCATGCCGAGTGATAACAGTTTCTGGCGGTAGGCTGGGCCGATTTCATTGGCGAAGCCGGCGATCTTATACGACCGTTTAGGCAGAAGATGCATGTAACCTTCCCTGAGCCCAGCTTATTGGGCCGATGATGATAAAAGAACGTTCCAAAGGAAGCGCCGCGGTAAATATGACGGGCTGCCGACGTTTTCAATCCATGAGGTAATGCAGTGAACACGCACAATAATAATAGTGAGAATCATTATCGTATTCAATACAAAAAATAGGGGTATTGGTAACCAAAAGTTGTGGCGATCACATTTAATCATCGAGACCGCCTGACAGGACTACTTTTATCACCCGGTTTGGCGGGGCGCAAATGAGAATGGTGAGTTAAATCAGTTACGTGATTGTAGTGATTTTTTCCAGTTTGAAAAAATTAGCGACAAATTCGGCAGCTTTGATCGGTTAGCATCCATATTGGTATTTATTTGGCAACATCTCGTCGACTGAATACGAGCGGTAACTATTTGTGTTTCTCTGGGAAATGGCGAAATGGGAACATGATGTTAATAACGGTGTTAATCGATGGCGATACAACGCTATTTTCAGGCCTAAAACATTGGGTCGTTATAGCCGTTGGTAAGATTAGAGAAAAATGCAGGTTTATTGAGGCGGGTCAAAAATCGCGGGGATATTTCGTCAGGAAAGGGCGGAGTGAACTCCGCCCTGCATCCCATTAGCCGGGTTAGGGTCTGATTAAGATTTTTTGCCGAATGCCGCCGCCAGCGCATCACCCATGGCGCTGTTACCTGCCGAGGTGTTGTTGTTGCCGCCGCGCGGTTTACCCTTATTGGCCGGTGCCCGGTTTGTATTGTCCTTGGCCGGGGCGGAATTGCTGCCACGGCGCGGCGAACCTTCCCCCGGTTGCTCGTCCAGACGCATGCTCAGCGCGATGCGTTTGCGCTGAAGGTCCACTTCCATCACCTTCACTTTGACGACGTCGCCGGCTTTCACCACGGTGTGTGGATCTTCGACAAACTTGTCCGCCAGCGAGGAGATATGTACCAGGCCGTCCTGATGCACGCCGATATCCACAAAGGCACCGAAGTTGGTCACGTTGGTTACCGAACCTTCCAGGATCATGCCCGGCTGCAGGTCATTGAGGGTTTCAACGCCTTCAGCGAAGGTGGCGGTTTTGAATTCAGGGCGCGGATCGCGGCCCGGTTTCTCCAGCTCCTTCAGGATGTCGGTCACCGTTGGCATGCCGAACTTCTCGTCGGTGAAATCGCTGGCCTTAAGGCTGCGCACCGCTGCCGGGTTACCCATCAGATCCTGCAGTGCCTGGTGGGTGGCAGCCAGAATGCGTTCGACTACCGGGTAGGTTTCCGGGTGAACGGTCGAGGCATCCAGTGGGTTTTCGCCGTGGTTAATACGCAGGAAGCCGGCGCACTGCTCAAAGGCTTTTGGCCCCAGACGGCTGACTTTCAATAGCTGTTCACGGTTGCTGAAACGGCCGTTCTCATCACGCCAGGTGACGATATTCTGCGCCATCATGCGCGTCAGGCCAGCCACGCGGGCCAGCAGCGGCACTGAGGCGGTATTCAGATCGACCCCAACGGCGTTCACGCAGTCTTCAACCACCGAGTCCAGCTTTTTCGCCAGTTGGCTTTGGCTGACATCGTGCTGGTACTGACCGACACCGATGGATTTCGGATCGATTTTCACCAGCTCGGCCAGCGGATCCTGCAGGCGGCGGGCGATAGAGACGGCGCCACGCAGCGAGACGTCGAGGTTAGGGAATTCCAGTGCCGCCAGTTCGGAGGCGGAATACACCGAGGCACCGGCTTCGCTGACGATCACTTTCTGCGCTTTGACTTCGCCGAACTGCTGTTGCAAATCAAGGTAAAAACGCTCGGTTTCACGCGACGCGGTACCGTTGCCGATGGCCACCAGTTCCACTTTATGTTTGATGCACAGTGCCGCGACGATGGCAGCGGCTTTGGCGGTCTGTCCGGTATGCGGGTAGACGGTGTCGGTGGCGACCAGTTTGCCGGTGGCATCCACCACCGCCACTTTCACCCCGGTACGCAAGCCCGGATCCAGCCCCATGGTCGCACGCATGCCGGCCGGTGCGGCCATCATCAGATCGTGCATGTTACGGGCGAAGACGTTGATTGCTTCGTCTTCCGCACGCTCGCGCACGGTACTCATCAGTTCGGTTTCCAGATGCAGCAGCACCTTGATGCGCCAGGTCCAGTTGACCACGGCTTTGCGCCAGGCATCTGCCGGGGCGTTATTCAGGCGCAGATCGAGATGGCTGATGATGATCTGTTCCGCCTGGCTTTCACGCGGAGCTTCTTCAAACTGTGGATCGGCGTTCAGCGCCAGTTGCAGCACGCCTTCGTTGCGGCCACGGAACATGGCCAGCGCACGGTGTGAAGGCACCTGGGCAATAGGTTCATGGTGATCGAAGTAGTCGCGGAATTTCGCGCCGGCTTCTTCTTTGCCTTCCACCACTTTGGAGACCAGATGCGCATGCTTCCACAGGTAATTACGAACCTTGGCCAGCAGCGCGGCGTCTTCAGCGAAGCGCTCCATCAGGATGTAACGCGCCCCGTCGAGGGCGGCTTTCACGTCCGCCACGCCTTTGTCGGCGTCAACGTAGCGTTCGGCCAGCGTTTCCGGCTGCTGCTGAGGATCCTGCCACAGGCTGTCCGCCAATGGGGCCAGACCGGCTTCGATGGCGATCTGTCCACGGGTGCGGCGCTTGGGTTTGTAAGGCAGGTAGAGGTCTTCGAGTTCGGTTTTGCTTTGCGTGGCGGTGATCGCCCCCGCCAGTTGTTCGGTCAGTTTGCCCTGCTCGTCGATCGATTTAAGGATGGTCTGACGGCGGTCTTCCAGTTCACGCAGATAACCCAGGCGGGTTTCCAGCTGGCGCAGTTGGGTATCGTCCAGACCCCCGGTGACTTCCTTACGATAGCGTGCAATAAAGGGCACGGTATTACCTTCATCCAGCAGACGGATGGCGGAGTCAACTTGCTCCGGCCGGGCCTGCAGTTCTGTTGCAATAATGCGGCTCAGTGGGTCATTCATATGTCTGGTATCTGTTGATAATGGTGAGTAAACAGGGGGACAGTTATACGGATTGCGCGCGGAAAATGCCAGTGAAGCGGGCCGCCTCTCGGCAGCCAGGGCACGTAAAGTGGCCTGTACCGCGGCGGCGGACGCCCGCTAGGAAAAAGCCGAAATCTTATAAGTTTGATTTTAGTCCGAGATACTCGGGCCTAGCGCACCGAGGGGCCATTATGGGGCACATCCATGTGCCCCACCCTACGGGCCGACTTGAAGTCGTTCCAATTTGCTCCCGGCAAATTGGTCGGGGCAAGCCCGCTACGACCCCTTCGGCACGCTCTCCCTAATAATAGACTTGTCAGTCGTCAGTTCTATTTTACGTACTCGATCTCATTCACATACCACAGCGCATCTCCCGCTGGGGTGTTGACCGTGGCGGCATCACCCACTTCTTTTTTCAGCAGGGCGCGGGCCATCGGTGAATCGATGGAGATGTAGTCCCGACGGCCAAAAATCTCGTCATAGCCGACGATGCGAAAGCGTTTAATCTCACCGTCTTCGTTTTCCACCTCTACCCAGGCACCAAAGAACACTTTGCCTTCCTGCTGCGGCGAATGGTCGACGACTTTCAACTGCTCGAGGCATTTGGTCAGGTAGCGCACGCGGCGATCGATCTCCCGCAGCCGTTTCTTGTTGTACTGATAATCGGCATTTTCACTTCTGTCGCCAAGGCTGGCGGCCCAGGTCACTTTTTTGGTGACCTCTGGCCGATCTTCCCGCCAGAGGTAATCCAGCTCTTGTTTAAGTTTGTCGTACCCTTCACGGGTGATCAGCGGTGTTCTCATACAACCTGTTACCGTGGCAATAGTGGAACCTATAGCGCGAAGTGTACGACAGATACGGGGCCAGAGGCATCGAAAATAGGGCTTGTCAGGGTGTGCTGTCGGCTATCGTGACCGACATCGCACCGATGCGCTCGATGCTGACCTCGATACGGTCACCGGCCTGTATCTGCGAGACGCCGGACGGCGTACCGGTATAAATCACGTCCCCCGGCCACAGGGTAAACATCGCCGAGGCATAGGCGATCAGGCGTTGTACGTTATAAATCAGGTGGCGGGTGTTGGAGTGCTGCCTGAGTTGGCCGTTGACCCGAATACTGAGATCCAGCGCGTTCGGATCGCCGATTTCGTCAGGGGTGACAATCCACGGACCCAACACCGAAAACCCATCGGCCGATTTACGAAAAGAGGGAAATTCCGAACCGCGTACGGTCATGTCTATGCCAATAGCGTAGCCGAACACCACCTCCAGGGCCTGCTCAACGGGCAGGTTCCGGGCGCGTTGACCAATGATCACTGCCAGTTCGACCTCTGGATCGGTACGTCGATCAGGAATAGGCAAGTTGATGATCTCGTTCGGTCCGCACAATGAGCTGTTGGCCTTGAGAAACAGACCGTACTCGCTGATATCGGTATAGACCTTGCCATGGTTGATTTGGTGGTCGGCATTGGCTTCGGCGATGTGATCACGGTAATTGATCGGCGCGGCGACAAGTTTGCCTGGGTTGGCCACCGGCGAGTTCAGGTTCACCTGCGCCAGTGAATAACTCTCCAGCCGTTCCCAGTTTGCGTCCAACTGTGAGGCAATGCTGGGGAAATGACTAATCATCCAGTCGGCGGGCGGCGCGGGCCAGTGTGCGGGGGGGATGGCGTGGAACATCGGCGTGATGTCGTACACCCGCTGCTGCCGGATGATCCCTATCCGGTCGTGATTGAAACGGCAGATCTTCATGATACAGGCCCTCTGAAGGTGAAATGGAATGGTATTGCCCACTGAGCGGGCCGAGAGAGAAAACAGGCGTTATCAGCCTTCTGGCATGATTTCATGACGCCAGATCCCCAGTTTTTCCAGCACCGGGCGATCGGAAAAACTGAAACAGACCGTATCGCCATCCGGCGCAGACAGCCGATAGCTGAGCCATGAAGGCAGCGCAAAGATATCTTTCGGTTTTAACCGGAAGTGGATCCCTCCTGTCAGCCGTATTTCCAGCTCCCCCTCCATCACCACCAGTACCTGGCTGGCATTGCCACGCTGATAAAGGCTGGTAAACCCCTTGGGCAGCAGCGTGATGACGGTGCCGAGGGTCGGAATGGCCCAATCGCCGTTGGCCGGGTTGATGTAACGCAGACTGATGGCATTGGCCGGGTCGATCTCGCTATGGCGCTGCAGTTGCTCCAATGCTTCACGCGTGCGTTGATACGGGTAGTTAAATATCGGCGAGGGCTGACTCTGCCCCGTCGGGCGATACTCCAGCGGCATCAGGCCTGCGCCGTAGCGGGCCAGGGCATCGCCCTCCGGGCGCGGGTCCAGCGTTTGGCCTGCGGGCAGGCGGTCTTGCCGAAACCCGGCCTTGAGAAAGTGCAGCAGTGGGGCATCCAGACCATCGAGCCAGAAAATCGGTTTATCGGTGTCATTTTGATGCTGGTGCCAACGCCATGAGGGGGTAATGATAAAATCCCCCGGGTGCAGCGTGGTCTGCTCGCCGTCTACCGTGGTGTTGCCGCCCTCGGCTTCCAGAATAAAGCGCAGGGCGGTGGGCGTGTGGCGATGCAGCGGGGCAATTTCCCCCGGCAGCACCATTTGCATCCCGGCATACAGCGTGTCGGTGATGCGTGATGAACCCGGTGGCAGCGACGGGTTTTCCATGACCAGCACGCGGCGCTCGGCACGTTCGATGTCGATCTTCGAGCCGATATCCAGCAACGCGTCTTTAACCTCGGCGTAATGCCATTGATAGGGCGTAGCCTGAGGTTCTGGTTGTTCGGGAACCAGACCATGCAGTGACTCCCATAACGGGAACAGATGCTTTTTTTGCAGTTGCTGAATATCGATGCTCATTTAGTCCTTCCTTTGTGGGTCAGTAACCCCCACATTTTGATAGACGTGTTTGTATTCGATAAAGCTGTCCAGTGAGGCGATGCCGTTCAAACGGCCCAGGCCGCTCTGCTTGTATCCTCCCTCTTCGAACTCATCGTGAATTTGCGCCCAGTCGTTGATCCACACGCTGCCGGCCTGAATTTCCCGCGCGACCCGGTGCGGTCGGTTAGCGTCCATTGACCAAATACTGGCGGCCAATCCGTAGTCGCTATGATTGGCGGAGACGATCGCTTGTGCTTCGTCGTCAAACACCTCCAGCGTGAGCACCGGCCCGAAAACCTCCTGCTGCACAATGTCCATATCGCTGTTGGGCACTTCCAGCAGGGTGGGGCGATAAAACGCGCCTTTGGCTAAGGGGCCATCCACTACCGGCCCACCGCGAACCACGGCAGTGGCGCCCTGGGCCAGTGCGGCAGTGACCATGGCATCGACCCGCTGAACGCTTTGTCGGTCAATTAACGGCCCCAGCTCAACGCCTGGTTCCAGCGACGGCCCGATTTTTACCGCTTCCAGCAACGCCGCCATGCGGGCACGCACCTGCGGATAGATCGCGCGCTGTACCAGTAAACGGCTGCCGGTTACGCAGAACTGGCCGCTGAAGGTGGTGAGTGAGCGCACGATCATCGGCAAGGCACGGTCCAGATCGGCGTCTTCGAACAGTAAATGTGGCGTTTTCCCGCCCAGTTCCAGTGAGATACGTTTGATCCGTTGCATGGCGTTGGCCGCCAGGGAGCGCCCGGTGCGGGTGCTGCCGGTAAAGCTGATGGCCGGCACCGCCGGGCTGCTGACCAGCAACATGGCACCGTCGCTGCCACTTTCGGTAAACAGGTTCACCACGCCCTGCGGCAGGCTGTCGACTTCGGCCAGAATGCGGGCGAATGCGGCGTTAACCTGGGCGGTCTGAGCCGGGAGCTTGATGACGGCAGTGTTGCCGGCGGCCAACGCCGGAGCCAGCGATCGGATAGTCAAAATGGCAGGCGAGTTCCATGGTGTGATCACCCCGACCACGCCCAGCGGTTCGTACAGCACCCGGGATAAGGCACCGGGCTCAATTTCCATGGCGCGCCCATAGGTTGTCAGGGCCAGTGCGGCGGCGTAGCGCAGTTTGCTGGGAATGAACTTAACCTCAAAGCGGGCTTCGTTCAGCGGCTTACCATTGTCTTGCGCCAGGATCTGGGCCAGGGTTTCCGCGTGTTGTTCAAACCGATCGGCCATTTGGTTCAGGCAGCGTGCCCGCAGGTGCCGATCGCGGCTCCATGCCGGCACAAATGCGCGTTGGGCGGCGGCTATCGCCATCGCGGCTTCCTCTGCCCCGCCGTCGGCAAACTCGCCCAGTTCGGAGCCATCCGCCGGGCTGATGCTGACGCCTTGTTTGGCCGAGTCCTGCCATTGGCCATCGATCCAGTGCAGTGCTTTGGGTCTGGCTGAGAGGGTCTGGTCACCTGTTTGCATAACCGCTCCTGTGATGCATTTTTGTTAATGAAATGAAAATTTCCATGTACCGAAAGGATATCTGCTGCTTACAATCAATCAATCGAATGTGGTTTATTGGCCGAATAACAAAAATGAATTTGAAGAGCGTCGATTTGAATCTTTTAGTGGTGTTTGACGCCATCTTTCGTCAGCGCAGCGTCGGTCTGGCGGGGCAGATGTTGGGTATTAGCCAACCGGCGGTGAGCCATGCGTTGGCTCGCTTGCGCCAGCTGTTTGACGATCCGATGTTTGTGCGAATTAATAATGAGATGTGCCCGACCGACCGGGCCAGTGAACTGATGCCGTCGGTCGAACGGGTGCTGCTGATGATCCGCGACGATGTGTTGCAACCGGCGGGCTTTGATCCGGCG
This sequence comes from Serratia proteamaculans, assembly GCF_949794035.1. Taxonomy (NCBI): domain Bacteria; kingdom Pseudomonadati; phylum Pseudomonadota; class Gammaproteobacteria; order Enterobacterales; family Yersiniaceae; genus Serratia; species Serratia proteamaculans. The sequence continues at coordinate 5,058,399 of NZ_OX461105.1, read as the reverse complement.
GCCAGTCGCAGAACGCTGACGCTCTGTATGCCGGATATCGGGGAGCAGTATTTCCTGCCGCCATTGATTAACCATCTGGCGCGGGTGGCGCCAGGGATGGCGGTGGTCAGTCATGAGCTGGCGCCGGCGCAATTGGAGGAGGCGCTGGAAAGCGGACGGGTCGATCTGGCTATCGGCTATTTTCCCGATTTGCGGCGCGCCGTTTTTTATCAGCAGCGGTTATTTTACAGTGGGTTTTGCTGCGCGGTGCGGCAGGAGCATCCGCAGATTGGTGAAACGCTGTCCTTGCCGCAGTTCTTACAGGCAGAGCACGTGACTGCCCGTTTGCGCATTCGCAGTCAGGAAATTGCCGAGCAGGCGATGAGAGAGCAGGGAATTGCGCGCAACGTCAAACTACAGACCAGCCATTTTCTGAGTCTGACCCATATCATCGCCCAAACGGATCTGCTCGCCACAGTGACCCATCAAGCGGCGCAATTGCTGCAGGCCGCGGGCAAAGTGAATATTTACCCGGTTCCTTTCCCAATACCGCATTTCCCGGTAATGCAGTATTGGCATGAACGCGCTCATCATGATCGCGGTAATCAATGGCTACGGGGGGAAATACGCGGCTTGTTCCAACGCGATGATGAAAATACCGCCGATGAATGCGCGGCAGAACATTAGGTGCATTGTCACTCCCGGCTTAGACTGGCGGTACGATAGCCGGAGTCAGGGTTAATCAGCTTATAAATACGTCGTTAATTTGAGCGACAGTCCCCTGCAGCCCGCGACGGTGATGTCATTTTGCCGAGTGGCTGAGGGCGCTTTTTCCGGCGAAACGAGACAATATCGAGTGGATTAATTGGCTTGTTGAATGAAAGATATTGATAACTCGGTAAAAGAATAAGCTTTGTAACAATTTAGACTAGAATATATACCAATAATCGCTGTCCGAATTGGCATGGTTTTTTAACAATATTCACGTCAGGCAATACAGCCTTTGGGAGTAATACAATGCAAGAGAATCATAAGATTCTGGTCGTCGATGATGACATGCGCTTGCGCGCGCTTTTAGAGCGTTATTTAACCGAACAGGGTTTTCAGGTTCGCAGCGTGGCTAACGCTGAGCAAATGGATCGCTTGCTGACACGTGAATCCTTCCACCTGATGGTGCTGGACCTGATGCTGCCGGGCGAAGATGGGCTTTCTATCTGCCGCCGTCTGCGTAGCCAAAGCAACCCAATGCCGATCATCATGGTGACCGCCAAAGGTGAAGAAGTCGATCGTATCGTCGGCCTGGAAATCGGCGCTGATGATTACATCCCAAAACCGTTCAACCCGCGTGAACTGCTGGCCCGTATCCGTGCGGTATTGCGCCGCCAGGCCAATGAACTGCCGGGCGCCCCTTCGCAAGAAGAGGCGGTAATTGCCTTTGGTAAATTCAAACTGAACCTGGGTACCCGTGAAATGTTCCGCGAAGACGAGCCTATGCCGTTGACCAGCGGTGAGTTCGCGGTACTGAAGGCGTTGGTGAGCCATCCGCGTGAACCGCTTTCGCGTGACAAGCTGATGAACCTGGCTCGCGGCCGTGAATACAGTGCAATGGAACGTTCCATCGACGTGCAGATCTCTCGTCTGCGCCGTATGGTTGAGGAAGATCCTGCGCATCCACGTTATATCCAGACCGTTTGGGGTCTTGGCTACGTCTTCGTTCCGGACGGCAGCAAGGCATGAGACGATTGCGCTTTTCACCGCGTAGCTCGTTTGCCCGAACCCTGCTATTGATCGTCACCTTGCTGTTCGTCAGCTTGGTGACGACCTATCTGGTGGTGCTGAACTTCGCCATCCTGCCCAGTTTGCAGCAGTTCAACAAGGTATTGGCCTACGAAGTTCGTATGCTGATGACCGATAAGCTGCAACTGGAGGATGGTACCTTGCTGGAAGTGCCGCCAGCGTTCCGTCGTGAAATCTATCGCGAACTGGGAATTTCTCTCTATACCAATTCGGCGGCGGAGGAGAGCGGTCTGCGCTGGGCTCAGCACTATCAATTCCTCAGCCAGCAAATGGCTCAGCAGCTTGGTGGGCCCACCGACGTCCGGGTTGAAGTGAACAAAAACTCACCGGTGGTGTGGCTGAAAACCTGGCTGCAGCCGGATATCTGGGTGCGTGTCCCGCTGACTGAAATTCACCAGGGCGATTTCTCGCCGCTGTTCCGCTATACCCTGGCGATTATGCTGCTGGCGATAGGCGGTGCCTGGCTGTTTATTCGCATCCAAAACCGCCCGCTGGTGGAGCTGGAGCATGCTGCTCTGCAGGTCGGCAAGGGTATTATTCCACCGCCGCTGCGTGAGTACGGCGCATCCGAAGTGCGTTCGGTAACACGGGCCTTTAATCAGATGGCATCGGGCGTTAAGCAACTGGCGGATGACCGCACGTTGCTGATGGCCGGCGTCAGCCACGATCTGCGCACGCCGTTGACGCGCATCCGTCTGGCGACCGAGATGATGAGTGCCGAAGACGGCTACCTGGCGGAGTCGATCAATAAAGATATTGAAGAGTGCAACGCCATCATTGAGCAGTTTATTGACTATCTGCGCACCGGCCAGGAGATGCAAACCGAGTTAAGCGATCTGAATAGCATCCTGGGTGAAGTGGTGGCTGCCGAGAGTGGTTATGAGCGGGTTATCGAAACCGCTTTGGCACCGGGTGAACTGATGATGAATGTGCATCCGCTGTCGATCAAGCGTGCGGCGGCGAACATGGTGGTGAATGCGGCGCGTTATGGCAACGGCTGGATCAAAGTCAGCAGCGGACGTGAGCTGCAGCGCGGCTGGTTCCAGGTGGAAGACGACGGTCCGGGCATTAAACCGGAAGAGTTAAAGCATCTGTTGCAACCGTTCGTCCGTGGCGACAGCGCGCGTAGCACCAGCGGAACCGGACTGGGTCTGGCGATTGTACAGCGCATTATCGATGGTCATCACGGTGCTTTGGATATTGGCACCAGCGAACGTGGCGGGTTGTTGATCAGGGCTTATATTCCGTTGCCGATGGAGAAGAAAGAGTCGGCCAACGGGAATCAGACTGTGAAAGATAACGCCTGACATCCCTGACAGTGGCATTGCCCTGTCAGGGTTTTCTGCTCATGACATAGTATTCCGCCGCTTCTTCATGCAGACGCCGACCGGTGCTGGCTTGCCAGGGGTCGATTAATTCAATCCCGCAATGGATAAAGTCTTTGGTATTGCGCGTGGCCAGGGTGGCACCGTAATGCAGGCAGGTGGCGGCGATTTGGGTGTCAGGAAAGCTGACGCCGATGCCTTGGCGGCGGTTGGCACCCATTAATTCCGCATGCTGCAGAGCGCAGCCAGTATCAAAGGGCAAAACTCTTTCCGAAAACTCCTCATGCAGCATGACACCGAGATTGGTTTGCAACTCGGACTGTCTTTTGCCATAGGGCATACAGGCTATGCCGGTATATAGCTCCGCGACTACGACAGCGCTCAGATAGAATTGATAGGTGTCTTGTTGGTCCAGCCACCTTAAAACGTGGTAATGGGGTGCCGGACGCAGCAATTCTGAAACTACATTGGTATCGAGAATAATCATACCTGGTCATCGTCGTCGTCAAAGGTGACAATCCGCGGCGGTGTTTTATCACGCGGCGGGATCTCCAGCTCAACGCCACCCAATTCGGCAAAGTGTTGATGCATACGCGTGCCTAAACCATAACGCGGTGGTTTTTTCACTAATGCCTGTTTCAAAATCATTCGAGCTTCCTCCTCCATGGAATGGCCGTTTTTTGCTGCCGAGACGCGCAGCAACTCCTTTACTTCGTCGTCCAGATTTCTGACGGTTATGGTAGCCATTGAAACCTCCTTTGCTATCAATGATTGCACTGCATTATTATCCCTTTGCGCTGATTAAAAAACAACCGATAAAAATAAAAAAAGGCGTGGGATCCACGCCTTAGCTGAAGCTGTAAGAAGAAGGTATTACAGTTTTGGACCGGCGCTGACCAGTGCGGCACCTGCCGGGGTGTCGGTGTATTTGTCAAAGTTGGTGACAAAACGCTCGGCCAGATCCTGGGCCTTCTCTTGCCATTGCTCAAGGCTGGCATAAGTGGCACGTGGATCCAGAATGTCCGGGTTAACGCCTGGCAGTGAGGTTGGCATCGCCAAATCGAAGATCGGCAGAGTAATGGTTTCCGCCTTATCGATTTCACCGCTAAGGATCGCGTCGATAATACCGCGGGTATCCTTGATGGAGATGCGTTTGCCCGTGCCGTTCCAACCGGTATTCACCAGATAGGCCTGTGCGCCAGCGGCTTGCATACGTTTCACCAGCACTTCGGCGTACTGCGTTGGGTGCAGCGACAGGAAGGCTGCGCCGAAGCAGGCGGAGAAGGTTGGCGTTGGCTCGGTCACACCGCGCTCGGTACCGGCCAGTTTGGCGGTAAAGCCAGACAGGAAGTGGTACTGGGTCTGGTTAGCGGTCAGGCGAGATACCGGCGGCAGTACGCCGAAGGCGTCTGCGGTCAGGAAGATCACCTTGGTGGCGTGACCCGCTTTGGATACCGGCTTCACGATATTCTGGATGTGATAGATCGGGTAGGAAACGCGGGTGTTCTCGGTTTTCGAACCGTCGTTGAAATCTATCGTGCCGTCAGCCAGCACGGTGACGTTTTCCAGCAGCGCATCGCGTTTGATAGCGTGATAGATATCCGGCTCGGCTTCTTCAGACAGTTTGATGGTTTTGGCGTAGCAGCCACCTTCGAAGTTAAACACGCCGTCGTCGTCCCAACCGTGCTCGTCATCGCCAATCAGCTGGCGTTTTGGATCGGTGGACAGGGTGGTTTTACCGGTGCCGGACAGGCCGAAGAATACCGCCACGTCGCCTTTCTCACCCACGTTGGCCGAGCAGTGCATTGAGGCGATGCCTTTCAGCGGCAGCAGGTAGTTCATGATGGAGAACATACCCTTTTTCATTTCGCCGCCGTACCAGGTGCCGCCAATCAGTTGCATGCGCTCGGTCAGGTTGAAAGCGACAAAGTTTTCCGAGTTCAGGCCCTGTTGCTGCCAGTTCGGGTTGGTGCATTTGGCGCCGTTCATGACGACGAAGTCCGGTTCGAAATCCTGCAGTTCTTCGTCGGTCGGGCGAATGAACATGTTTTTAACAAAGTGCGCCTGCCAGGCGACCTCGGTAATAAAGCGGACTTTCAGGCGGGAGTCGGCGTTGGCGCCGCAGAAGGTATCTACCACAAACAGGCGTTTGCCGGAGAGTTGCGTGGTGACCAGCTGTTTCAGGTCTGCCCAGATTTCCGGGCTGAGGGGTTTGTTGTCGTTTTTGCCTTTACCCTGATCGGCCCACCAGACGGTGTCGCGGGTGATGTCGTCACGGACGATATATTTATCTTTCGGGGAACGGCCGGTAAAAATACCGGTGTCGACGGATACAGCACCCAGCTTGGTTACGACCCCACGCTCAAAACCTTCCAGAGATGGGTCTGTTTCTTCCTTAAACAGCAAGTCATAACTCGGGTTGTGAACGATTTCGCCGACGTTATGAATCCCATAAGCGGCCAGATCCTGAGGGGTTATACCTTTAACACGCATGTCACTACTCCTTGGTCACAGAATTTCTGGCGCCAATTGTAGGGATTCAGCAGCGAGTAACCGCGATAGGTATCAAATATTTAACGTTTTAGTCGGTTTTTCGTTACGATCTGAGAGATAGCACACGGAAAAAAGCAAACGTGCAAACGGAGTAAACAGGCAGGCGCAGGGCGCGCCCGCCGATATGAGGTGCTACTTAGTGCAACTGCTCGCTTTCGTCGGTGTTACCCGTGTATAAGGCGGCAACATCCACGGCGTCAAACACATAGTGATTGCCGCAGTAATCGCAGTGCATATCAATATTGCCATCCTGCTCGAGCATTTGGGCCACTTCTTCCGCCGGCAGGGTGATCAGCGCATCAGCGCAACGCTGGCGTGAACAGGTGCAACGGAAGATCACGTCCTGCGGTTCATACAGGGTGACTTCTTCCTGGTGGTACAGGCGATACAGCACTTCGTTGGCCGGCAGGTCGAACAGCTCTTCGCTTTTCACCGTATTGGTCAGTTGCACCAGATGATCGAAATCATCGGCGTTACCGTCCTGCGCCGGCAGGACCTGCAGCAGCATGCCGCCCGCAGCCGGTTGGCCTTCAGACTCACCGGTACGGATGAACAGGCGGGTTGGCAACTGCTCGGACTGGCGGAAGTAAGCCTCGAGGCACTCGGCCAGCGTTTCGCCTTCCAGTGCTACCACGCCCTGATAGCGCTCGCCTTCGGAGGGGGCGATGGTGATCACCATGACGCCATTGCCGATCATCTGATGCAGCGTGCTGTCATCAGCGATTTCGCTCTGTACGCGCGCCACGCCACGCATTTCCTGGCGGTTGTTGCCGTTAATCACCGCCAGCTTCAGCGGACCGTCGCCCTGCAACTGCACGGTGATGTCGCCGTCGAACTTCAACGTTGCGGTCAGCAGGCTGGTGGCAACCAGCAGTTCACCCAGCAATTTCTTTACCGGTGCCGGATAGTCGTGGTTGTTCAGAACCTGCTGATAGGTTTCGCTGACGGTAACCAGCTCACCGCGCACCGCGTAGTTTTCAAACAGGTAACGGTGCAATTGGTCATGGTTAGACATAGTTTTCTCTCATTGCGGTGAGGGTTTATTCCTGCTCACCAAATTTAAATTTAATCAGGTCGCGCCGCTCTTTCTTGTCCGGACGGCGGTCCGGATGCGGCATGGTCAGCGCATTCATCTTGCGCGCGAGCGCCACTTTCTCTCGGTTGACGATGCTGGCCTCAGTTTCCTGATACATTTGCTGCGCCTCGTCGGCGCCGCGCCGTTGGCTGGTCAAAGCCAACACGATCACCGTGCGTTCTTCATTTCCCTGACGCAGTTTGATCTCGGCGTTAAGCTCGACAATCTTGCTCGGCTTGCCGCGCTGTCCGTTGTAGTGCACCTTGCCACCGTCGATCATGTCCCGGGCCAGTGCGCGGGTCTTATAGAAACGTGCCGCCCAAAGCCACTTGTCCAGCCGAACGGCTTCGTCGTCCGTTGCTTTTCCTTTCCCTTTCATCAATTCCCCCTGGCCAGCGCCGGTATCAACAGGCGGTAATCGCGCATCGATGGGTAATGCTGGAAGGTTTTCTCCGCCATGCTGGAGTCCGGGTTCTGCACGCCCAGGCAGTAGCGAATGCCGAAGGTACGGGCGGCATCCAGAATAGGTTCACCGTCGTCGACAAACAGCGTGCGCTGCGGATCAAAACCGGTATGTTGCTGCACTGCCTGCCACAAACGCTGATCTTCTTTCGGATAACCAAATGTGTGGGTAGAAAGTAATAAATCAAGGTGCCGATCCAAACCGGTATGCTCAATTTTTACCGCCAGGCTGTGTGGGTGGGCGTTGGTCAACAAAATAGTCCGGTGGCCCGCCGCACGTAATGCCTGTAAAAACGGCTCGGTATCTTCACGCAGGCGGGCGCGGCTGCCAACCTCGCTGGTCATGCGGTAAATATCCATGTCCAGCCGTTCACTCCAGTAATCGAAGCAGTACCAGTTCATGGTGTGCTGTACTGCCAGATATTCCTGGTGAATAATTTCACGCGCTTTATCGAAGGGAATGGCACGCTGCTCGCTCAGGGCCTGTGGCACCAGGCTGAGCCAAAAGTGGCTGTCGAACTCCAGATCGAGCAGGGTACCGTCCATATCCAGCAGTACGGTATCAATCTCACGCCAGTCAAACTCGGGAACCATGAAAACTCCATTGGCGAACCGTCGGCGGTCCGCAGGATAAGGATAATAGCGTTAGCGTAGCATAAGCAAATGACAGGGCGCAGGCCGGCGAATGACTCAGGGCATCGGCCGCAATGACATCGGGGCGAACTGCGGGTTAAAGCAACTTTCGTAGTAGCGCTGGATATCGGTAATCCGGTGCTGATTGCTGCGACGACGCTGTACCAGTCGCCAGGTGTTGTAACCCAAAACCACGGCGACCGTCAGTAGCAACAGGCTGGTGCCGAGATAACGCCACAGGGTGATGATATCCGGCTCGCTGTGCAGCGAAATATGGCGGGTGCCGTTGGCATCGACGCTGATATTGGTGATCACTCCCTGCGCTTCGAACGGCGTATGCAGCAGCATACTGGCAAGGCGTTGCAGCTCATTCCATTGGTCAAGCGCGTTGTATTCGTTTAGCGGCACCGTGGGCTGCGGGTGATTCACCAGCTGTTTACCTTCATCGCTACTGATCAGGAATCCGCCGGGCGGTGGGCTGTTGAGTGCGGCGGCGGCCTGCCGGGTTTCACTGTAGACGAATGAGGATGCGGCCACCTTGGTCAGGCTTTCCAGCGATTCGGCACTTACCGGGCGCAATAACACGTTCACCCCTTGCAGCGAACCAGATTTGGCGCGTTTCACCAGAGTGCCCCAGTTTTTGACGTTACCCAGGTTCACCAGTGCGTTCTTCAGCCGGACACAGTCATTGTCTGCCTGACACAAATCTTGCGTTTTCAGTACAATATCCGAAAAATCATCCAGCAGGATCATGCCGGATTTTTCGATCGCGCTGGCCAACTGCGGGTTGAGCTTTTGTTCGGTGCCGTCAGGATGCAACTGGTCATTGACCGTCGCCAGCAGGGCAGAGGCCTTGTCGATGACTTCCGATTCCGGCTGCGGCAGGGGGGCCGCGTTGTTCCAGTAAATGCCTGAGCAGTCGAATGGCATAAAGCTGGAAGAGCGTGTGCCACTGGTTAACGGCGGCACATAGCACATGCCCGTGCCCTGAGCCTTCAGCGTGTCCCCGATGCGCAGCGTTGTGCCTTCCAATGCCTGCACGTTGGTGACTTCTATTTTTTGTGCGCCTTGCAGCCAGGCCATGCTCAGCTTGAGCGGCAGACTCAGTGGGATGTAGGTCAGCAACAGCAGCAGTACCAGAAGCGAACTGGCCATCAGCACCGCATTTCGACCCCATTGCTGCAGCGGGAAGTTTTTCACCTCATCGTGCAGCGAAAGGAAGCGTCCCTGGCGCAGCACCTGACGGTTAAGGTAAATATCCACGTCGGTGGTTTTACCCAGATCCTGGGTAACGTAAGGCTGCCAGTGTGGCGGGTAAATCAGATCGATGATGCCGAGTGAAATGTTGCTGATTTGCCCCTGATTGGATTCGCCAAACAGCCCCCAACGCTTGGGGGTGCCCCGCAGGCAGTGCACTTCTTTCAGTTCGCGTGTGGCCGGGCGGCGGAACAGGTTCCAGCAACCCCAGGCGATCATCAGCACGGCGACGACAATCATCCAGGGGATCACCACCACCGGGCTGATCAGGCTGAAGAACAGCAACAGCAGGGCGGCCGAAATGATGGCGGCTTCCTTGATACCGTTCGGACGATTGAGTGCGTGTTCTTCCGGCGTTTCCTTGCGGATGTTCACCAGTTCGACGTGCTCGCTCTCTTCCTTGCGAATAGAGGCGTTTTGGCTGGAACTCGCCTTGACCATCGGCGGCAGCGGCCGATCGTGAATATGGTCTTTCAGCGAATGCCCGTTGAGCGAGATCACCAGCGGCAGCGTCTGGGTTTTAATCACTTCCACATGGTTATCGGCGCTGATGTACTGCTCCCAGAACGGCGGCAGATGCACCTCTTCGGCGTCCAGGTAATAGCGCCATTTATTGGGTTCATCGCTGGCCAGCCCGTAGCGGGTGATGGCGTGGGTGATCGGGTAGACGTTGTCGCTTTGTGGGGTCAGCGCCAGCTTGGCAGAAGGTAATGAGCTGTTGCCGGGCAACAGTTTGTTGCTCAGCTTATTTTGTTGGCCGAGATAGTGCTCAACGGCGGCGCGTTCTTCGCCGGTCAGCTTACGGTGTGTGGGTTTGATAAAAGGCAGCGTACGCGTCAGCAGCGGCTGATTGCGGGCTTTGAACCAAAGATACAGGCCGGCGGCAATCAGGCAGGCAAGCACTAAGGCCAATATCAACACTATTGTGCTCATGCTATCCCCATCCTGTACCCGTGAACCTCACCAACCTGATGAATCGTGGAGTATTATACGCAGTCCAATCACCAAGAGACACCCTGATCCGTGACGGGAAAGCAGATTCTCCGTCGGGATCTCACTTATTGATAAAAAATATTCGTCCTACTGTCCTGTCTTACCTGCGTGATGATAGCAACCAGGTTGCACTGTCGATATCGGCATTATCTTATTTTAATGCGTTCTTTTTGCTGCATGAGAACAGAAAAGCGGCGGGTACTGGCTACGCTTGTTAAAAAAAAGTAAATTACTGCTTGTGCTCGTTGCGGCCAAGGTTCTCATTAACGCACAATGTGATCAAGATCGGATTTGGTCAGCGTTTGAACGCATGTGAACTGCGCGTCACGCCAATCATTATTCTGGTTATTCGCGTCATCACGCCTGATGCTGTGGCCTGCCGCTGGATAACTCATTTGAGGCAATCATGGATAAACACCTGCAAAAACCTAAAATTCTGAAAGTGGAAACGGTCGCGCGTTCGCGTTTATTTAACGTTGAGTCGGTCGATCTGGAATTCAGTAACGGTGTACGGCGGGTGTATGAGCGGATGCGGCCCTCAGATCGCGAGGCCGTGATGATTGTGCCGGTGATTGGCGACGATTTACTGCTGATCCGTGAATATGCCGTGGGCACCGAATCGTATGAGCTTGGCTTCCCTAAAGGGTTGATTGACCCGGGTGAAGGCGTGCTGGAAGCGGCTAACCGTGAACTGATGGAAGAGGTCGGCTTTGGTGCAGGTCGCTTTGATTTTCTTAGCAAGCTGACAATGGCGCCGTCGTACTTTTCCAGCAAAATGAATATTGTGCTGGCGCACGATCTTTACCCGCAGAGCCTGGAGGGGGATGAACCGGAACCCTTGCCGCAGGTGCGTTGGCCGATAGCCGACATGATGGCGTTACTGGCAGAGCCTGATTTCCGCGAGGCGCGTAACGTCAGCGCATTGTTCCTCACCGAAGCGTTTTTGCGCGGCTCACGTTAGATACTGATGACTCAAAAAAGAAAGGGCCAGAATTTTTCTGGCCCTTTTTGTTAGAACAGTTCGTGACTCTCGCCACCGGGATCGGTCAGCGTTGTACCGGTATCCCTTGATGGGTAGTCCGTCGGCTGAGTCCCTTCGATAAAGTACTCGGAACGGCTACCGCCGCCACCGCCGGAAAGCTTACCGCTGTTCTTGTCGATGGTGACGCTGATAATGCCCGGTGGTGGGGTAACTTTCTGCTCCGGAATGCCTTCCAGTGCCGTTTTCATAAAGTCATCCCAGGCCGGTTGTGCACTTTTCGCCCCGCCTTCGCCGCCGGAAACCTGATCCGGGATCGCACCGGATACCGTTGCACGGCCAAGGTCACGCCGATGGTCATCGAAGCCAATCCATACCGACGTCACGGTATCCGGGCCATAGCCGGAGAACCAGGCGTCTTTTGAACTGTTGGTGGTCCCGGTTTTGCCGCCGATATCACGACGTTTCAGATCACGACCTGCACGCCAGGCGGTGCCCATCCAGCCCGGTTCACCGTAGATGTTGCTGTTCAGCGCGTCGTGCATCAGGAATGCCAGCGGGGTGCTGATAACGTGTGGCGCATATTGTTGATCGCCATCCTGCTGAACCTGAGCCGGGGTCACCTGCTCCAGCTGCGGCATTGGCACGTTGCCATTCTTGCCTTCCTGCGACGTCGCGACATTTTCAATATTGTCTTCGGAAAGCACGGCAGAGCGGTGGGTATCACCATAAATCACCGGCAGATTACAGCTGTCGCAGACAATCTTCGGCTTGGTTTCGAACACCGTGTTGCCGTTATCGTCTTCAATCCTGGTGATGAAGTACGGATCCACCAGATAACCGCCGTTGGCCAGCACCGCGTAACCGCGTACCAGCTGCATTGGGGTGAACGAAGCGGAACCCAGCGCCAGTGATTCGGTGTGTACGATGTTTTGTGCCGGGAAGCCGAAACGCTGCAGGTATTCTGCCGCGTAATCGACGCCCATCGCACGCATCGCACGGACCATCACCACGTTCTTCGACTGTCCCAGCCCCTGACGCAGGCGAATCGGGCCGTCGTAGGTTGGCGGTGAGTTCTTCGGTCGCCAGTCGGTACCGGCACCTGGATCCCAACGGGTGATCGGCAGGTCATTCAAGATGGTGGCCAGGGTCAGGCCCTTGTCCATCGCTGCGGTATACAGGAAGGGTTTGATATTGGAACCGACCTGACGCAGTGCCTGAGTAACGCGGTTGAACTTGCTCTGGTTGAAGTCGAACCCGCCGACCAGGGCTTTCACCGCCCCGTCATTCGGGTTGATCGACACCAGGGCAGAGTTGACGTCCGGCACCTGTGACAGCCACCAGTTTTCGCCCACTTTGCGGACCCAAACCTGTTGACCGGCCTGCACCACATCGGTGACGCGTTTCGGCGTTGAGCCCTGCTGCGTGTCGGACTTGTAAGGCCGTGCCCAGCGCATGGTGGACATCGGCAGCGCGACATGACTGCCGTCTGCCATCATGGCCGTGGCCTCTTCGGCGCTGGTTGCGACAATCACCGCCGGCGACAATGGACCGTAGTTAGGCAGATTCTTCAATGAGTCGACGATCTGCTTTTGGTCCCAGGCCGCTTCACCCACTTTCCACAGCACGTTGGACGGGCCGCGGTAACCGTGGCGCATGTCATACGCCAGCACGTTATTACGTACCGATTCCTGCGCCGCCAACTGCAGCTTCCTGGTGACGGTGGTGTAGACCTTGTAGCCGTCGGTATAAGCATTGTCGCCATAACGCTTGATCATCTCCTGACGCACCATCTCGGAGAGATAAGGTGCGGAGAAGCTGATTTCCGGCGCATGGTAATTGGCCACCAACTCTTCACTGCGCGCCTGATCGTACTGCGACTGGGTGATGTAATGCTCATCCAGCATGCGCGACAGCACCACGTTGCGGCGAGCTACGGCGCGATCGTGGGAGTAGAGCGGGTTGAAGGTTGACGGGGCTTTCGGCAAGCCGGCAATGGTCGCCATTTCGCTTAAGCTGAGCTGACTGACGTCTTTACCGAAGTAAACCTGTGCCGCAGCACCCACGCCATAGGCGCGATACCCCAGATAGATTTTATTCAGATACAGCTCGAGGATTTCGTCTTTGGTCAGCATCTGTTCGATGCGTATTGCCAGGAAGGCTTCCTTGATTTTGCGCATCAGGGTGCGTTCCGGGCTTAAGAAGAAGTTTCTCGCCAACTGCTGGGTAATGGTACTCGCCCCCTGTGACGCATGGCCTGAGACCAGCGCGATAGAGGCTGCACGGAAGATACCGATAGGATCGACGCCATGATGCTCATAGAAGCGGCTGTCTTCGGTGGCGATAAACGCATGCACCATAACCGGCGGAATTTGGTTCAGTTTTAGCGGAATACGGCGTTTCTCACCGTATTGGGCGATCAGTTCGCCATCGGCGCTGTAAACCTGCATCGGTATTTGCAGCCGCACATCTTTCAGCGTTGCAACGTCAGGCAGCTGCGGCTCGACATATTTGTACAAGCCAAAGATCGAGGCTGCCCCCAACACGATGCAACACACTGCAAGGATTAGTAAATACTTTACGAACTTCACCTGAGATTTCCCATTTTCATGTCATTTGGGCAGTTTATAAACAACCGCGCGGTAGTATAAAGGCAAGCCTGCAACATGGATATGTTCTTTTGTTATCTGACGATATGGAGGTCGGGCGAAATATGTTTACTCAAGCATGGCAGGTGGGACTGGATATACAAAGTCACTGCGTTCGTGCCCTGGCAGCACAACGCCGCCGCAATGGCTGGCAACTGCGACACTGGTGGCAACAAACGCTGCCGCAACCGGTGCTGCGTGAGGGCTGTCTGGAACAGACCGACGCCCTGATTCAGGCATTACGGCAATGGCGGGTTCAGTTACCAAGACATATTTCCTTACGCATTGCTTTGCCCGCGCAGCGGGTTCTACAACATCAGATGCCGCTGCCGGACGCCAGGCTGAAAGAGCCGGTACGTGGCGACTACATCACCAGTCAGGGGCTGAAACAGTTTCCCCTGGATAGCCAAACATTGGCGCTGGACTACCGCCAGGCACTGCCCGAACACGCGACCCTGCTGCTCACCGCCGCACGCCAGCAAGAGCTGCAACAGTGGCTAAACTGCCTGCGCGAGGCCAATTTGCAGCCTCAGGTGGTTGATATTACCCCTTGCGCACTGCGCGTCATGGCAGAGGCGGCAGGCGTGTCGGCCGACGCCGGTTTGTTGCATCGCCTCGATGACGAATGGCTATGGGTGGCCCCGCATCGAGTGGTGTTTGCCTATGGCATCGTACCGATAGGGGAAGCTGCTGGGGCAAGTCAGGCGCTGGCGGCGATGAATGCTGCCTGTCCCTCACTCGGTGAAGACCAGATTTACTATAGCAGCGTGATGGATGAGCCGCCGCCGCCAGGCAGCCTGCCGTGGTCACCCTTTAGCGCTTTCAGCCAACTTCGGCCCCCGTTACCCGTATTGCCGGCGGCGTTTGTCTTGGCCGGCGGCCTGGCGCTGCGCGCTGAGGATAGCTGATGTATCAGGTTAATCTCTTGCCATGGCGCACACGAGGTCAGCGTCGCCGCTGCGCCTTCTGGTTACGTATGTTCGTCTTGCAACTGGTGTTGGTGCTGGCGGTACTGACGGTCGTTTTTGGCTTGCTGAGTCAGCAACAGGTACAGCGGCATGAGGCACTGTTAGCGCTGATCGATCAGCAGACAAAACTGACCGATCGTTATCAACAGTTGCAACAGGCGATGGCGCGTCTGGCGCGTTTAACCGCGCTGGCACAACAGCATGACAACAACCGGGCGCATAACCGCCGTTATCTGCAACTGTTACAACAACTCCCCGTCCTGTTACCTGACCCGCTGTGGCTGATCGCGCTGGAAAGCCACGCGCAAAGTATCACCTTACGGGGCCTTAGCCGGCGCTACGAAGCTGTGCTTCAGTTTGAGCAACAGATGACGGCGTTACCCCTGTTACAGCGCTACCGACTGGCAGAAGTCGCGCAGCGCCAGGATGGTTTGTTCTCGTTTACGTTGGTGGCGCAATGGGGGCAGGGTGGATAAGCCATTGCCGTTTTGGTTGGCGAGAGGGTTGGGGTTGCCGGGGTGGAAGCTGCTGGCCATCCAGTGGCTGGTGTTGGGTAGCCTGATCCTGCTGTTTGGTTTGTTGCTGTTGCAAGGGAAATGGCAGTAACTGGCACAGACCGAGGCAGAGCAGCAGCGCCTGACGCAACAAATGAGCCCCTTGTGGGAGCAACTCGCCCGTATGCCGACGCTGGAACAGGTGAATCAAGATTTGCAGCAGGTCGCTCGTCAGCCTGTCGCCGAGGGGGACCTGGCGGTTGCCTTACAACGGGCAAATGCCGGGCTGCAACGCTGGCAGCAGCAGGAGAGCTCACCGCGGCAAATCCTGCGGCTGCATCTCAATTACGGCAGTTTATTAAGACTGTTGGAGAGCCTGCCTGCCAACTTGCGCATTGATCAAATGACCGTTGAAGCGCAGGCGGAAGGGCTGATGGCAAATTTCACTCTCCAGGCAGCTTTGGCAGAGGCTGCGGCGGTAAACCCCAATGAATAAAAGTTACGGGTTCTGGTTGCTGTGGCTGCCTCTGACGCTGATGGCCCAGCCGCAGCCACGCGATCCTTTCAAGCCATTACCCTTGCCTGACTGCCCGAGCGTGGCGGAATCACCGGTGAACTGGCAATTGAAAGGCACTATCGGGCAGGCGGCGCTACACCATGCCTGGGTTATCACCACCGCCGGGCAGTGGCTGCGATTAAAGCCTCAACAAACCTTATTGGCTGGCCGCTGGCGGGTGGAACAGGTCCTGGAGGGGCAATTAACGCTGAAGGAGAAACAGGGCGATCCGGCGTGTCCGGTCGCTGAGGATGCCGTGGTATTGACCCTGGGAAACCATAAGGAAGAAAAATGAAAGGATGCCGTTGGCTGGGCGTGTTGCTCTGGAGTGTCGCTATTGCTAGTGCCGCGCAGGACCAGGACCCTATTTCGCTGGAATTTCAGGATGCGCCAGTTGCTCTGGTGTTGCAGGCACTGGCGGATTATCAACAACTGAATGTGGTCACCGCTGCCGGCGTGGGCGGCAACCTGACGCTGAGGTTGGATAACGTGCCCTGGCGCCAGGCGCTGACGGTGATCCTGCGCATGGGGAAGCTGTCCATGACGCTGGAGGGGAATGTGATGATGGTTTCTCCAGAACCCAATGAGCAGGAAAAGCAGCGTCAAAAATTGGCGTTGGCGCAAAAACAACCGCTGCACAGCGTGACCTTGCCGCTGAGCCATGCCGATGCGCAAGAGATTGCTGAAAATCTCAATGCTCAGGGCAGTCTGTTACTGAGTGAGCGTGGCAGCGTGGTCGCGGATAAGCGCACCAACGCTGTTCTGATCCGCGACACTGCACCGGTAGTGGCGCTATTAACCCAGCGGATTGCGGAGATGGACACACCGTTGGCGCAGGTACAATTGGCGGCGCATATTGTCACCATCAACAGCGAGAGTTTACGCGAGCTGGGTGTGCGTTGGGGGCTGGCATCGGATGAGCGGCCGGCAAAGTCATGGCAAATGGATGGCTTTAACGTCGGGTTGCCGCTGGATCGCAGCGCAGTCAGCGCGGGTTTTCATCTGGCGCGGATCGGCGGGCGATTGCTGGATCTGGAACTGATGGCGCTGGAGCAGGAGAACCGGGTGGAAATCATCGCCAGTCCGCGCCTGCTGACCGCGAACCTGCAAACCGCCAGCATTAAACAGGGGACCGAAATTCCCTATGAGGTAAACAGCGGTTCCAGCGGGGCGACGTCGATGGAATTCAAGGAGGCGGTGCTGGGCATGGAGGTGACGCCGAAAGTTTTGCCCAATGGCCGTATCACCCTGACCCTGCAAATCAGCCAGAACATGCCCGGGCGTTCAATCAGCCGTGCGGCAGGCGAGACGTTGGCGATCGATAAACAGGAGATCAAAACCCAGGTGACGCTCAAAGATGGCGAAACCGTTGTTTTAGGTGGTGTATTTCAACGTCATAGCGCCGAGGGCGCAGACAAGGTACCCGGGATCAGCGACGTGCCCTTGCTGGGATCCTTGTTCAAACAGAGCAGCAAACAGCATAAACGACGCGAGCTGGTGATATTCATTACTCCGACATTGATTAAGGCCTGAGCAACCGGGTGTGCGGTTCGTGGGAAATCGCCTAAAGTTGATGAGCAGATGCACTTTTTTATCACCTTCGGGGCATCTGCGTTTGACGCTGCGACCGATTTAGCTTACAAGGGTTACCGAATTGAGCACCGAGGTTTTTTTGTTAGCGCCAAGACGCCGTTAAAAACGTATGGTTTCCCTCCTGCGGCGTGGATTGCGATTTATTCGGTTGCCAAACTACCAAGAGTGTTGAGATAATTTTCCGTCTGATCTCGCACTATCGTTCATGAGGTTTCAGTTTAGGTCCCGCCGCTGATTTGATTGGCGGGGCGGGTTAACATTAACGAATTGTCTTAGTAATACCGAAAAACATGGCAGAGAAACGCAATATCTTTCTGGTTGGGCCTATGGGTGCCGGCAAAAGCACTATTGGCCGTCAGTTAGCTCAGCAACTCAATATGGAGTTTTTCGACTCCGATCAAGAAATTGAGCGACGTACCGGAGCTGACGTGGGCTGGGTATTCGACGTGGAAGGTGAAGAAGGTTTCCGCGATCGTGAAGAAAAAGTCATTAATGAACTGACGGAAAAGCAAGGCATCGTGCTGGCTACCGGCGGTGGTTCGGTTAAATCGCGTGAAACGCGTAACCGTCTGTCGGCGCGTGGCGTAGTGGTGTACCTGGAAACCACTATCGAGAAGCAATTGGCCCGTACCCAGCGCGACAAAAAACGTCCGCTGCTGCAGGTTGATTCTCCTCCGCGTGAAGTGCTTGAAGCGCTGGCGAAAGAGCGCAATCCGTTGTACGAAGAAATTGCAGATGTCACCATCCGCACCGACGATCAAAGCGCTAAAGTGGTTGCCAACCAGATTATCAACATGCTGGAAAGTAACTGATTGCGGTTTCCGTGTTCGCCACGGCAAATGCGGAAAGACTGATTGTGTTCCCCGCAGTAGCGGGGATAAACCACATTGAGAACTGAGCGCGACATGGAGAGAATTACCGTAACGCTTGGGGAGCGCAGCTACCCGATAACCATAGCCGCCGGATTGTTTAACGATCCGGCTTCTTTTATGCCGCTGAAGGCGGGTGAACAGGTTATGCTGGTCACTAACCAAACCCTGGCGCCACTCTATCTGGACAACGTCCGGAAGGTGCTGGAGCAGGCAGGCGTCATGGTGGATCAGGTGATTTTACCTGATGGCGAACAGTATAAATCCCTTGCCGTGCTTGAGCAGGTGTTCTCGGCACTGTTGGAAAAGCCGCACGGTCGTGATACCACGCTGATTGCCCTCGGGGGCGGCGTGGTAGGCGATCTTACCGGCTTTGCCGCCGCTTGTTATCAGCGCGGTGTCCGCTTTATTCAGGTCCCTACCACGCTGCTGTCGCAGGTGGACTCTTCCGTTGGCGGTAAAACCGCCGTCAATCATCCGCTCGGTAAAAACATGATCGGCGCTTTCTATCAACCCGCTTCGGTGGTGGTTGATCTGGATTGCCTGAAAACCTTGCCTGCGCGTGAGCTCTCCTCTGGTTTGGCTGAGGTGATCAAGTACGGGATTATTCTCGATCGCGATTTCTTCGTCTGGCTGGAAAACAATATCGATGCCCTGGTGGCGTTGGATATGCAGGCCCTGGCCTACTGTATCCGCCGCTGCTGCGAGCTGAAGGCCGAGGTGGTTGCCGCTGATGAACGCGAAAGCGGTCTGCGCGCGCTGCTGAATCTGGGCCATACTTACGGCCATGCGATCGAAGCCGAAATGGGCTATGGTGTATGGTTGCATGGTGAAGCCGTTGCTGCCGGTATGGTAATGGCGGCAGAAACCGCGCACCGTCTCGGTCAGTTCTCAAGCGAAGATATTGAACGCATTAAAGCACTGTTGTTGCGCGCCGGTTTACCGGTGTGTGGCCCGCAGGAAATGGCTCCGGGATCTTATCTGCCGCATATGATGCGCGATAAGAAAGTACTGGCCGGTGAATTGCGCCTGGTACTGCCGACGGCCATTGGCCAGGCGGAGGTCCGTGGCGGAGTGGGGCACGATATGGTGCTTGCTTCGATCGCAGCTTGCCTTCCCGAACGGAATGCCTAAGTAAATCGGACGAAGTAACAGTGGCTTAGCCGCCGTTTACATCTATATTAATAATGTGCAAAGCCTGACTGGCGTCGCTTTGCCATCATCGGGTTAATCTGCTCGTGCCACGGTAGGTCTACAGTGGTGGGCTTTTGCCTCTAGTTGGAGGGTTTCAGATGGATGAGTTTAAACCGGAAGACGATCTCAGACCTGATAGCAGCGATCGTCGTCCTGCACGTTCGCGTAAACCGGCTCCGGGACCGCGTTTTGCCGTTTCGCGTCAGCATTTAATGATTGGTATCGGTATTCTGGTGTTGTTGCTGTTGATTATCGGCATTGGCTCGGCGTTGAAGGCGCCAACCAAGCATGAAGCAGCACAGGAAAGCGCGCAGAATGGCGCAGCCAAGGACATTAACCTGTCCGGCTCTTCGTCACTGACTGCCGGTAATACCGGTGTTCCGGGCGGAACCACGGATACCAATGACAATAACGGTGTGAGCAGCAGCTCGCAGCCGCAAACCGTCAGCGTTCCACCGATCTCCAGCACCCCGACGGAAGCGCAACCGCAGCCAGCACAGGGCGGCGCGCAACAGCGTGTCGATCTGCCGGGCAATATGTCGGATGCACTGTCGGCGCAACAGGGTCAGGTTGATGCGGCAACGCAGGGCATGAGCGGTCCAGCTTCAACGTTGCCAACGGCACCGGCTACCCTGATGAATGGCGCAGCGGCGAAAGAAGCCGTACGTCCGGTTCAGGGCACTGCGCCACAGCAACATAAAACACCGGCAAAAACCGCCAGCAAGCCGGCGGCTACGGCCACACAGCATAAATCGCCAACCACGGTGTATACCCCGGCACCTGCCTCTTCCGCTAAAGCGGGAGCAGCAAGTACCAAGGCGGAAGCCGTTAGCGGCAGCGGCGGTTCGCTGCAGTCTGCACCGGCAAGCCATTACACTCTGCAACTGAGCAGCGCTTCGCGTTCCGATACGCTGAATGCCTACGCCAAGCAGCAGAAATTACAGCATTATCTGGTGTATTCGACTAAACGTGACGGTAAACCTTGGTACGTGCTGGTGAGTGGCAACTATGCTTCCTCAGCAGAAGCCAAGCGCGCAATTGCGACGCTGCCGGCTGATGTTCAGGCGAAAAAACCATGGGTTCGACCTGTACGTCAGGTACAGCAGGATCTGAAAAAGTAACCCGATAGATTTCAAGCTGCATTCAGGCATTGTAGGGGCGCACATGCTGCGCCCCTGTTACTCAGGGCGAACAGAGCCGCCCGTGACCGATGACTGGAGTGGCCTGCGGACAGGCCGAATAACTGTGCGCGGCCAGGGGTGCTGCGGCTTGAAGGATGAAGGGTATCAATCACTTAAATTTGTGCGCTGATGTGCTGTCTGAAACAGAGTACAATCCGCCGCTCTGAATTGTATAATAAGTAGCTAATTGACGGCATGAAGAAAAACCGCGCTTTTTTAAAATGGGCTGGTGGAAAATACCCGCTGGTGGACGAGATCCGTCGTCACCTACCAGCAGGCGACTGCTTAATCGAGCCCTTCGTGGGTGCGGGTTCAGTCTTCCTGAACACGGAATACGACGCCTATATTCTCGCCGACATCAACAGCGATCTTATTAACCTGTATAACATCGTTAAACTGCGTACGGATGACTTCGTGCGTGATGCCCGCCTGCTTTTCACCGATGAATTCAATAAGTCAGAACAGTTTTACCTGCTGCGCGAAGAGTTTAATACTAGCGCCGATGCCTATCGTCGCGCGCTGCTGTTTCTTTATCTGAACCGCCACTGTTATAACGGCCTGTGCCGATATAACCTGCGTGGAGAGTTCAACGTCCCGTTTGGACGTTACAAGAAACCGTACTTCCCGGAGGACGAGCTGTACTGGTTCGCTGAAAAATCCCGCAACGCCACTTTTGTCTGTGAGCATTACCGCGATACCATGGCAAAAGCCGAGCGCGGTACCGTGGTGTATTGCGATCCGCCGTATGCGCCTTTATCGGCGACGGCGAATTTTACCGCCTACCACACCAACAGCTTTAGCATGGCCGACCAGCAGAGCCTGGCGCTGATGGCGCATCAGCTTTCGGTAGAAAGCCAGGTGCCGGTATTGATTTCCAACCATGATACCGAGCTGACGCGAGACTGGTACCAGCACGCGTCGCTGTACGTGGTGAAAGCGCGCCGCACCATCAGCCGTAATATTCTTGGTCGCAGCAAAGTGAATGAGCTTTTGGCGCTGTATCGTTAAACCGGGGTTACGCCCCGGCGTATAACAATTCGAACCCTACGTTTGGAGATAGCGGATGAAAAAATTTTTGATTGCCCCGTCCATTTTGTCAGCAGACTTTGCCCGCCTGGGTGAAGACACTGCCAACGTGTTGGCCGCAGGCGGCGACGTAGTGCATTTTGACGTAATGGATAACCACTACGTTCCTAATCTGACCATCGGGCCGATGGTTTGTCAGGCGCTGCGTAATTACGGCATCACCGCGCCGATTGACGTGCACCTGATGGTGAAACCGGTCGACCGTATTGTGCCGGACTTCGCTGCAGCAGGTGCCAGTTACATCTCTTTCCATCCGGAAGCCTCCGAACACGTCGATCGCACCATTCAACTGATTAAAGAGCATGGCTGTAAAGCCGGTCTGGTGCTCAATCCGGCAACGCCGCTGAGCTACCTCGATTACGTGATGGATAAAGTCGACGTGATCCTGCTGATGTCGGTTAACCCTGGCTTTGGCGGCCAGTCGTTTATCCACGGTACTCTGGATAAGCTGCGTCAGGTGCGCAAACTGATCGACGAAAGCGGTCGTGATATCCGCCTGGAAGTGGATGGTGGCGTTAAGGTCGACAATATCGCCGAGATTGCTGCCGCGGGCGCAGACATGTTTGTCGCCGGTTCAGCCATCTTCAGCAAGCCGGATTATCGTCGGGTGATTGACGAAATGCGCAGCGAGTTGGCGAAGGTGACGCATGGCTGATTTCAGCGCGGTCCGCGCTCTGGCCTTTGATCTCGATGGCACGCTGGTTGACAGCGCGCCGGGGCTGGCCGCCGCGATCGATCTGGCGCTGGCAGAAATGGGCCTGCCGCAGGCCGGTGAGGCCCGGGTGGGCACCTGGATTGGTAATGGTGCTGATGTGCTGGTACAGCGTGCGCTGCGCTGGGCCGAGGTGGAAGCCACGCCGGAACACTGCCAACAGCTTCGCGAGCGTTTCGATCATTTCTATGCGCAAACCGTCGACAGCGGCAGTCGCCTGTTCCCACAGGTGAAAGAAACCCTGGCTCAGCTGGCTGCGCAAAATTACCCGATGGCCCTGGTGACCAACAAGCCAACGCCGTTTGTGGCGCCGTTACTGGCCGCATTGGGCATTATTGATTACTTCTCGCTGATTATCGGCGGTGACGACGTGGTGGAAAAGAAACCGCATCCGGCGCCACTGTATCTGGTCCTCGGCAAGCTTGGCCTGCGCGCCAACGAGTTGCTGTTTGTCGGCGACTCCCGCAATGATATTCAGGCGGCACAGGGGGCAGGTTGCCCAAGCGCCGCACTGACCTACGGTTATAACTACGGCGAGGCGATTGCCCTGAGCCATCCCGACCGCGTGTTGGAGCGCTTTGCCGACTTGTTGCCCGCTCTTGGGCTGTCATCTTTAGAGAATCAGGAAATTTAAACATGAGTAAGCCCATCGTATTTAGCGGCGCGCAACCGTCCGGTGAACTGACCATTGGCAACTACATGGGTGCGCTGCGTCAGTGGCTGCAGATGCAGGATGATTACGACTGCATCTTCTGCATCGTCGATTTGCATGCGATTACCGTACGTCAGGACGCAGATAAATTGCGCAAAGCCACGCTGGATACGCTGGCGCTGTACCTGGCCTGCGGCATCGATCCGCAAAAAAGCACCATCTTCGTGCAGTCGCACGTGCCGGAGCACACGCAACTGAGCTGGGTGCTGAACTGCTACACCTATTTCGGCGAACTGAGCCGCATGACCCAGTTCAAGGATAAGTCCACCCGTTACGCGGAGAACATCAACGCCGGCCTGTTCAGCTACCCGGTGTTGATGGCGGCAGATATCCTGCTGTATCAGACCAACCAGGTGCCGGTCGGCGAAGACCAGAAACAACATCTGGAGTTGAGCCGTGACATCGGTCAGCGTTTCAACGCGCTTTACGGTGACGTGTTCAAAGTGCCCGAGCCGTTTATTCCCAAGTCCGGTGCCCGCGTGATGTCGCTGCAAGAGCCGACCAAGAAGATGTCCAAGTCGGACGATAACCGCAATAACGTGATTGGCCTGCTGGAAGATCCGAAAGCGGTGGCCAAGAAGATCAAACGTGCGATGACCGATTCCGAAGAGCCGCCAGTGGTGCGTTACGACGTGGCAAACAAGGCGGGGGTGTCCAACCTGTTGGATATTCTCTCTGGCGTGACCGGCAAGAGCATTGCTCAACTGGAAGCCGAATTTGAAGGCCAGATGTATGGCCACCTGAAAGGTGCCGTTGCTGAGGCGGTATCCGGCATGCTGAGTGAGCTGCAGGAACGTTATCACCGTTTCCGCAATGACGAGGCCCTGCTGCAGCAAGTGATGCGTGATGGCGCTGCCAAGGCCCGCGCACGCGCTCAGGAAACCCTGGCGAAGGTTTACCAGGCTGTGGGCTTTGTTTCACCGCAGTGAGTCTCTGAGCAAAAAGAAAAGCGGCCACTGGCCGCTTTTTTTACGTCTGAATCAGGCCATTTTGGCCAGCGGTTGCGGTTGCGGTGGCTGCTGGCTGGAGAACCAGTTCAGTTTGCTACGCAGGCTCACCACGCTGCCGACAATAATTAAACTTGGGCTGGCGGCCTGTAAGGCCAGTGTCCCCAACTGGTTTAATTCACCTTCTATGACCCGCTGGCGGCAGGACGTGCCGTTTTCTACCAGTGCTACCGGGGTTGTGGCTGGCATGCCGTGCGCGATCAGTTGGCGCTGGATCTCTGCCGCCTGTGTCAGGCCCATGTAGAACACCAGAGTTTGTTGCCCTGCTGCCAGCGTTGACCAGTCCAGTCCGCCGTCACTCTTGGCATGGCCGGTCACCAGCCGCACGCTCTGCGCATGGTCGCGGTGGGTGAGGGGAATGCCACTGTAGGCTGAGCAACCAGAGGCGGCGGTAATGCCCGGCACCACCGAGAATGGGATATTGGCTGCGGCCAACGTTTCCAGTTCTTCACCACCGCGGCCGAAGATAAATGGATCACCGCCTTTCAGGCGCACCACGCGTTTACCCAACTGGGCTTGTTGCAACAGGATTTGATTGATTTCCTCCTGGGGTACGCAGTGATGGCCCGCGCGTTTGCCGACGAAAATGCGCTCGGCATCGCGGCGCACCAGCGTCATGACCTCATCGGATACCAGCCGGTCGTAAACCACCACGTCAGCCTGCTGGATCTGCTGCAGGCCTTTCAGCGTCATCAAACCGGCATCGCCCGGCCCGGCCCCCACCAGCACCACTTCGCCGCAATCTTGCGGTTGGTGGCTAAACAGCTGTTCGATCTGCTGTTCCGCCAGCGCCTGGTCATTATTGGCCAGCGACTGCGCCAGCCGATCATGGGCAAAAAGCTTTTCCCAAAAACGACGGCGTGAGCCGATATCGCTGAAGTGCTTTTTCACCCGCTGACGCAATGAACCGCCCAGTTGCGCCAACTTGCCAAGATGTTGGGGCAGCACGGCCTCCAGCTTTTCACGCAGCAGTCGTGCCAGCACCGGGGCTTTCCCACCGGAGGACACCGCGACCATAATTGGCGAGCGATCGATAATCGACGGCATGATAAAGCTGGCGCGCTTTGGATCATCGACCACGTTGCAGAACACCCGCTGTTGGTTGGCGCACTGATACACCAGCGCATTGACCTCGAGGCGATCGGTAGCGGCGATCACCAGCCACTTTTCCGTCAGTAACTCTGCACTGAATTCACCTTCCGCCAGTGTGACCCGGCCCTGAGCCGCCCACTCGTGGAACTGCGGGTTGAAGGCACAGGCATTGACGGTCAACATCGCACCGGCATCCAGCAGCAGGCGAGCTTTGCGCTCGGCAATCTCACCGCCACCGACCAGCAGGCAGGCTTTGTGTTGCAGTTGGCAGAAAATCGGCAGGTAATCCATCGGCACTCCTCGGGGCAATCAGCAGTGGGGCGCAAGGCGCCCCTGAATATTATGCAGTCTGACGCGCAGCCGCTTTCTCAGCCTGTGGCCGTTCGGCACGTGGCGTGGCGTACCAGTAACCCAGGCCCATCAGCACGGCACCGGACAGGATATTGCCCAACGTTACCCACAGCAGGTTATGGCCGATCCCGCTCAGGGTATAGGCCTCGCTGTGATGACCGAACCAGGACAGAGCGAACAGCGTCATATTGGCGACCGAGTGTTCGTAGCCGGACGCGATAAAGGCCAGCAGGCACCACCAGATGGCGATGAATTTGGCGGCACCCTCAACGCGAATGGCCATCCAAATCGCCAGGCAGACCAGCCAGTTACACAGCACACCCTTGAAGAACAGCACTTCTGCCGGGGCGGTGGTTTTTGCCAGCGCGGCGGTATGCACCAGGCTGGTGTCCACCGACAGCAGGCTACCGCCACCGTAATAGTACATCAGTGCGACCAGCACCGAGCCCAACAGGTTGCCCAGCCAGGTTTGCGGCAGGACTGCCCACATCTGGCCCTGCGTGATGGTACCGGCTTTGACGCCCAGCGTCAGGAACATGGTATGGCCGGTGAACAGCTCCGAACCGGCAATGATCACCAACGTCAGCGCGATGCCGAAGGTGGCCCCCATCACCAGCGGACGGAGGGACGGATCGACCAGATTGCCGAGGGTGAAGATCAAAATGATGCCGAGGCCGACGTAGGCCCCGGCCATCGCCGAGCTGATCCAAAAGCCCAGCGGACTGTGCTTCGCCAGCCTGACGATGCGCGCCGCGTTGGCGGCACATTTGTTGATGGTATCGGTGAACATGCTGCTTCCCCTGAGGTTAAAGTGAAAATATCAGGCCGCGACCTGCACCATGCCGTCCAGAACCCGGCTGGTAAAATGCGCGACGGAACGGCTGTCATCTTCCAGGCAGTAGCCGTCGTGCAGGCGGAAATGTTGTTTTTTTAGCGGGCTGGCGACCCACAGTTCACCCTGATGTTCGGCGATCAGGCCGCGTGATAACACGCTGGCCTGGGCGAAGGGATCAATATTGCTGATGGCAAACACCTGTTCGTCGGCATAAGGGCGGAATATCGCTACCTGTTGCTCGCCGATCAGGGCACACACGCCGGTGCCGGGCAGAATATCGGTGATGGGGCAAAGGGTTGTCCACTGGCTCATACGTTGTTCTCCTCAGCTTCCAGCAGGGTGACAGGAATACGCTCATCCGGACGCGCCGGCCGATGCTGTTCGCGCTCGGCGACCACCTGGACGTTAGGATCGCGTTGGCTGCTGTTGATAAAGTGGGCGAAACGCACCTGGGACTCAGGGTGCTCAAGGGTTTCTTTCCACTCGCAGACCACCGCGTCGCGCAGGCGGGCGATCTCGGCTTCCAACTGGTCGTTAATCCCCAGTTTGTCGTCAATGATCACCTTACGCAGATAATCGATGCCGCCTTCCAGGCTTTCCAGCCATACGGAAGTGCGCTGCAGTTTATCGGCGGTGCGGATATAGAACATCATAAAGCGATCGAGATAGTGCTCCAGCGTCTCGCGGTCGAGATCCGCTGCCAGCAGGTCGGCATGGCGTGGTTTCATCCCGCCGTTACCGCAAACGTACAGGTTCCAGCCGTTTTCGGTGGCGATAATGCCGACGTCTTTGCCCTGGGCTTCGGAACATTCACGGGTGCAGCCGGAAACGCCAAACTTCATTTTGTGCGGGGTGCGGATCCCTTTGTAGCGATGTTCCAGCTTGACGCCAAAGCCGACGCTGTCGCCGACGCCAAAGCGGCACCAGGTGCTGCCGACGCAGGTTTTGGACATGCGCAGCGCCTTGGCGTAGGCGTGACCGGTTTCAAAGCCGGCGGCAATCAGCTTGCTCCAGATGGCCGGCAGGTCGTCTTTCTGCGCGCCGAACATGCCGATGCGCTGGGAGCCGGTCAGCTTGGTGTACAGGTTGTATTCCTTGGCGATTTGGCCGACTACCATCAACCCTTCCGGCGTGATTTCGCCGCCTGGAGAGCGTGGGATCACCGAGTAGGTGCCGTCTTTCTGGATATTGCCGAGGAAGTTGTCGTTGGTGTCCTGCAGCGGCGTGTGCTGCGGTTTGAGAATGTATTCATTCCAGCAGGAGGCCAACAGTGAACCGACGGTAGGTTTACAAACTTCGCAACCGTAGCCTTTGCCGTATTTGGTCAACAGTTCGTCGAAGGATTTGATGCCTTCAACGCGGATCAGGTGGTACAGCTCCTGGCGTGAATAAGCGAAGTGTTCGCACAGGTGGTGGTTGACCTCGATACCCTGTTTGCTCAGTTCGGCGTTCAACACCTGAGTGATCAGCGGGATACAGCCGCCACAGCCGGTGCCGGCTTTGGTTTCGGACTTGATCGCCGCGACGGTATGACAACCCATGCTGACCGCTTTGATGATATCGCCTTTGCTGACGTCGAAGCAGGAACAGATTTGTGCGGTTTCCGGCAGGGAGTCGACGCCGATGGCCGGTTTGCTGCCCGCATGTGCCGGCAGGATCAGACCGTCCGGGTTTTCCGGCAGTTCGATGGCGTTCAGTGCCAGCTGCAGCAGGTTGCCGTAGTCGCTGGTATCACCGACCAGCACCGCACCCAACAGGGTTTTGTTGTCGGCGCTGACCACGATGCGTTTATAAACTTCTTTGCTCTCGTCCAGATAGACGTAGCTGCGTGCGCCTTCGGTGCGGCCGTGGGCATCACCGATACCGCCGACGTCGACGCCCAGCAGTTTCAGCTTGGCGCTCATGTCGGCACCCATGAAGGTGTTTTCACGGCCCAGCAGATGATCGGCGGTGACCTGCGCCATTTTATAGCCCGGCGCTACCAGACCGAAGGTGCGTTCACGCCATGAGGCACATTCGCCGATGGCATAAACGTCAGGATCGGAGGTCTGGCAGCTGTCGTTAATCACGATACCGCCGCGGCGGGCGGTGGCCAGACCGCACTGGTGAGCCAGCTTGTCCTGGGCACGGATGCCGGTGGAGAAGACGATGAAGTCCACTTCCAGCGCGGTCCCGTCGGCGAACTGCATGGTTTTACGCGCCTGCTCCCCGCCGTTGACGATTTCCTGGGTATTTTTACCGGTATGGACTTTGACGCCCATGCGTTCGATCTTGCGACGCAGTTGATCGCCACCCATCGGGTCGAGCTGTTCGGCCATCAGTACCGGCGCAAATTCGATGACGTGAGTTTCAACGCCGAGACTTTTCAGCGCCCCGGCGGCTTCCAGACCCAACAGGCCACCGCCGACCACCGCACCGCGTTTGCTGCGGCGTGCGCAGGCTTCGATGGCGTTCAGATCTTCAATGGTACGGTAGACGAAACAGTCCTGGCTTTCGGAGCCTTTAATCGGCGGGATCCACGGATAAGAGCCGGTGGCCATGATCAATTTATCGTAATAGATGGTACGGCCGGTATTGGAGTGAATGACTTTCTCACTGCGGTTGATGGTGATGGCGCGTTCGCCAACCAAAACCTTTACGCCCTGTTTCTCGTAAAAGCCTTCGCGTACCAGCGAAAGTTCTTCAGCGGTGTGGTGGGAGAAATAAGAAGAAAGGTGTACGCGATCGTAGGCGATGCGCGGTTCTTCGCAAAATACGGTGATGTCGAACTGGTCTTTGTCTGCTTTTTCCAGCAGATCTTCGATAAACCGGTGGCCGACCATGCCATTACCGATGACAGCAAGTTTGACTCTGCTCATTATTGCCTCAAAATTCTGGTTTCCTAGCGTTACCTTATTCCTCCCTGTGGGCAATTTATTGATGCAAATCAATCGCCCCTCCATATACCTCTAATGTGGTATATGAATGATTTTTATCGTTATTTGATAAGTTGCGGTTTTTATTCATCTTTAGCTGAAACGAGCCAGTTAATGCGAATTCTACCCATTCGGGAGTAATCGGTGGTGGAATAAATTATTGGCGGCTTTGTCAGTATGATCCGCTGCCAGTATGATGAATAAAACAGGCTGGAACAGCAGAGGTGAAGGGTGGCCAAGAGTCCATTGAAGTTTATCGATAACCTGCGTCTGAGCGGGCATGAAGGGCTGTGGCAACTGGCGATTGAGCAGGGGCGCATCGCCCATATCGTGCCGCAACCGGAAGGGCAGGAATGGCGCAGCGATGTGCTGGATGCGCAGGGCGGGCTGGCGATGCCGGCGTTTGTTGAGCCACATATCCATCTGGATACTACCCAAACCGCCGGGCAACCGGCCTGGAACCAGTCGGGTACCCTGTTTGAAGGGATTGAGCGCTGGGCAGAGCGCAAGGCGTTGCTGACCCATGAGGACGTTAAGCAGCGCGCCTGGCAGACGCTGAAATGGCAAATCGCCAACGGCGTGCAGTACGTGCGTACCCACGTTGACGTTTCCGACCCGACCCTGACTGCGCTGCGTGCAATGCTGGAGGTGAAACAGGAAGTTGCCCCCTGGGTCACGTTGCAAATCGTCGCTTTTCCGCAGGAAGGCATTATGTCCTATCCCAACGGTGAGGCGCTGTTGGAAGAGGCGCTGCGACTGGGGGCCGACGTGGTGGGGGCCATTCCGCACTTTGAGTTTACGCGCGAATACGGCGTGGAGTCGCTGCACAAGGCATTCGCTTTGGCACAGAAATACGATCGGCTGGTGGATGTCCACTGCGATGAAATAGACGACGAGCAGTCGCGCTTTGTCGAAACCGTGGCGGCGCTGGCGCTGAAGCTGGATATGGGGGCCAGAGTCACCGCCAGCCATACCACGGCGATGCACTCTTACAATGGTGCTTATACGTCGCGGCTTTTCCGCCTGCTGAAAATGTCCGGCATCAATTTTGTCGCCAATCCGCTGGTGAATATTCACCTGCAGGGTCGTTTCGACAGCTACCCGAAACGGCGCGGCATCACCCGGGTGAAGGAGATGCTGGAGGCGGAAATCAACGTCTGCTTTGGTCATGATGATGTGTTCGATCCCTGGTATCCGCTGGGCACCGCCAACATGCTGCAGGTACTGCATATGGGACTGCACGTGTGCCAACTGATGGGATACGGGCAGATCGACGACGGGCTGAAACTGATCACCAGCCACAGCGCGCGCACCCTGAATCTGACCGACTACGGCCTGACGGCGGGCAACAGTGCCAATCTGGTGATATTGCCTGCGGATAGCGGCTTTGATGCGGTGCGCCGACAGACGCCGGTGCGTTACTCGATACGTCAGGGCACGGTGATTGCCGAGACCCAGCCGGCGGAAACCACGCTGTATCTGGCGCAGGACGAGAAAGTGGATTTCCGGCGTTAAGAGCGGGCTATCGACCGATTTTCTTTGGTTACCAATGCTTTATCACACATTGTTGTTAATCATTGCGCAATACATCTACATAGGCCTGATAGACGTAGCTTTTGCCTCTTAGCCGGCCTGTCGTTTCCATCAGGATCCCTGCATTTTCCAGCGCTTTGACGGCGGCGCTGGCAGTAGGGAAGGAGACGGCTAACTCCGCCTGAGCGCGTTCCACAGTCAATTTCGGCATGGTGGGTAATAACTCAAAAAGGCGCAGCGTTTGTAATGTACTTGATGCAGTAGCGAGAATTTTTTTCCTGTCAGTTGCGATCAACGAAGCTATCTGAATGATGCTTCGTTGTGCTTCCTCTGCCGCTATTTCAACCCCTTCAAGAAAGAAAACCACCCACGATTCCCAGTCCCCATTGCTCCTGATTTCAGATAAACAACGGTAGTACTCAGCCTGATGAGCTTTCAGATATCCTGACAGATACAATAATGGCTCAGGCAAAAGTTTCCATGTCTCAAGTAACATGGCGATCAGCAAACGACCTATACGGCCATTTCCATCAAGAAAAGGGTGAATGGTTTCAAACTGGGCGTGCACCAAAGCTATCCTCACCAGGGGGGGCAAGGTAGGTGCTTCATCGTGTATAAAAATCTCAAGATCTGCCAGTAAACGGGTGACATGCTCTGGTGGTGGTGGAACATACGCCGCATTACCTGGTCGCGTACCGCCAATCCAGTTCTGACTGGTTCGTACACTGCCTGGCTGCTTATTGGTACCCCGAATGCCATCCAGGAGAACTTTGTGGGCCTCTGTGAGTAAGCGGACCGATACAGGTAATCCCGTCGGAGAGAGTATCTGCTCGCGGACAAACCTGAATGCCTGCAGATACCGGGTGACTTCCTCGACATCATTCGCATTGGTTACAGACAATCCGGCTTCTTCATCAAAAACATCTGTCAGCGTCGCCTGAGTCCCTTCAAGTTGAGAGGTGAGTAATGCTTCTCGCCGTATTGCACTGTAGATGAGCCACTCCCCCGATGTCACCAGGCCAGTCATACCTGATAGTCTTGCCAACCCAAGTTCAGCTCGGGCATTGAGTTGTTGATAGGCTTGGGAATCAAGGACAGGAGCAGACGGCGGTAAAGGCACAGGCACAAAGGCATTAACGGTTTCATGATGACTCTGGGTTGTCATAAATCGGCCAGATGTGCGCTTCATTAAACTCTCCTTTAATAAGGCTGAACGTTATTAAACAACTCTTTAATAACATGAGCGCTGATTAAAAGTCTTTTTAATTAGTTGAGGTCATGAAGACAAGTGGCAAATCGCTTATGGGCCCGGACTCATTTTGTCCGCCAACACATAGAAAAAATCCGGTGAGGGGGACTCACCGGATTTTGATCTCTTGGTAAAAGCGCGTGTTACATCGCGCTGGCAGATCAGTTGGTCACGTGGCCGTGGCTGCGGTGCTTGGTCACGAAGCCGAGCAGCAGACACATCACGAACACCGCCAGGTACAGGCCGTTGGCGGTTGTCAGCGCTGCGTGTGCGCCGCCTTTGGCTACGATCGGGCCGGTGACCACGAAGGTCAGCATGGTGCCGATGGTGCCGCAGGTCAGAATGAAGTTAACCAGTTTCGGTGAGGAAACCTTAGTCTGCAGCGAACCCAGAGTGATCAGCGTGGTGTAGATCGCGCTGGAAACGAAGCCCAGAGCCATAATGTAGTAGCCCAGGTGTTCCGGATTATCGGTGCTGACAAACAGGTACATCGCGCCGGTCGCCAAAGCGGCCAGAATAGTGACGATGCGCTGCAAATCGAAGAAGCGCAGGATAAAGCTGAATACCCACATGCCGATCATGTACGAGGTCCAGAAATCACTCACCAGCTTACCGGCCTGGCTGATATCCATCCCGAACGACTTGGTGGCGTATTCCGGTACCCACTGAATGAAACCCAGCTGGCCGAGGATGTAGCACAGTGCGGCGATCGACAGGAACAGCACGCCGATACCCCATTTTTCTTTCACTACCGGCTGGCTGGCGTCGGCGCCTTTGTTGCCCAGCACCGGGAATTCGGAGAACAGGGTCAGCACAAAGATACCCACGTACAGCAAGCCGATGCAGGCATACACCCAGTACCAGCCGATCTGACGTGCCAGCAGCATTGCGGCGACAATCGGGAAGATCATCCCGGCCATGCTGAAGAAGGAGTCAGTGAACAGTAGGCGCGAACCGCGCTGGCGGCCGGCGTACATATGGGTGATCAGGAAGGTGCCTATCGACATGGTGATACCGCTGACCACGCCAAGGATAAACATGCACAACGAGAACATGGTCAGGCTTTTGCTCAGCATCAACCCGGCAACCGCCAACAGCATCAGCACAAAGCCAAACATCAGTTGACGTTTCAGCGGGATAATTTCCATCAGCCAGGCATTGAGGAAGATAGAAATCAAAATACCGGCGTTAAGAAAGGTAAAAGTATTGCTCATGCTGGAAACCGGCAGATTAAAGTACTCTGCAATGTTCCCCATCACCATCCCTGTGACGATAACTAAAGCACCGGTCAGCGCATAAGAAAAATAGCTGATCCAGGTAAGCCGTAGACGGTTGCTGTCATTCATTATATAGGCCTGATTATGTCTGTTAAGATTATTCCCGTCGCCTTTCAAACCGCAGCGTTGTTACCTGCACTAACACCCCCCACTCACTTACCGAAGTAAGCTCCAGGGGATGAGTGAGCTGGGCGCCTAGCTGCAATTTGAAATTCATAGGGTATAACGCTGGATTAGGGCCGCTGGCTTTTCCTGGCAAAAGCAGAAAAAAGTCCCGATCAGGCCACCAGGGAGCGGATCCTAGCACAGACAACGGGAGTTTTTGTGATGGCTATCTACTTTTTGATGCAATCAATGAGAGAGCCTGAAATATTTTGTGATCTATTTATTCACCGTCGCGATCGAGTCGCGGCTGATGACGATTGGCGTGAAGCTTACCTGTGGGGTAGCCGGGTCGATCAGTAAGCGGGCGGCGTATTGCGCCATTTCGGTAATCGGGAAATGTACGCTGCTCAGTGCCGGGCGGACGAAGGGCGCGCGTTCGCCGCTGTCATAACAGATCAACGAGATGTCCTGCGGCACCCGCAGACGGTGTTCGTTGATCGCCAGCAGCGCACCGATGGCCATCTCTTCGTTGCAGCAATAGATAGCCGTGGGCGTGGTTTTCATTTTTAGCAGTTGATCGGCGCAGCGATAGCCGCTTTCCAGATCGTAGAGCCCTTCGGTGCAGGCCACCGGTTTGATATGCGCCGCCTGCATGGCCTGTTCAAAACCCTGCAGTCGCAAAAGGCTGGAAGGGCGGTCGCGCGGGCCACTGATGCAGGCGATGTGGCGGTGGCCGGCATCAATCAATTGTTGTGTCGCCATGCGGCTGGCGTAGGGATGATCGAAGGTGACGCAGTGCGCTTCCAGGCCCGGCACCAGACGATCGAGCAGTACAAAGCGGTGTTGCTCCGCTGCCAACTGGCGCAGTTGATCATCGCTGAGGAAACGGACATGCAGGATCACCCCATCGCAGCGCAGGCTGAACAGCCGCTGGATCGCCTGCCATTCGTTTTCTGCGCTGTTGCGCCCCTGAGTCACCAACAACTGCTTGCCGTGGGATTCGGCTTCAGTTTGCACAAAGTCCATCAGCGCGCCGAAGAAGCCGCCGCGATAGGAGGTGGTAACCAATCCCAGGGTATTGCTGTGGCTGGAGGCCAACGCACGGGCGGCCGGATTGGGCGTGTAGCCAAGCTGGGCTACCGCCTTTTCGACCTTATCGCGGGTTTGCCCTTTAACGTTGGTATCGCCATTCACAACGCGTGACACGGTGGCGCGGGACACACCCGCCAGGGCTGCGACATCTTCCAGTGT
This sequence comes from Serratia proteamaculans, assembly GCF_949794035.1. NCBI lineage: Bacteria > Pseudomonadati > Pseudomonadota > Gammaproteobacteria > Enterobacterales > Yersiniaceae > Serratia > Serratia proteamaculans. Next base: position 5,023,718 of record NZ_OX461105.1, on the reverse strand, counting down.
CACCATCATCCGACTCCTGATTACGACAAAAATGGGGCCGACGTATCGACCCCTGCATACTAGTTATAGCAATGTATCAGCAACCCTGGCTGGCCCGGCGGTTATTTGAACTGAGGCAGATAGGGTGCGTTCACCGCCAGCACTTCATCCAGCAGCGGCTGTGCCACATTGGCATTGCCGACCAGTGGGTTGGTGACCAAGGCCAGCAGGCCACTGCGGCGATCGCCATGCACCGCAGCTTCGATGGTCAGGCGCTCATAAGCTTTCACCTGTTGGGTCAGCGCGTGCATAGAATCCGGCAGCGTGCCGAAGGTCAGCGGATGGGCACCCTGAGCATCGATGATACAGTTGGTTTCTATCACAGCGTCGTCCGGTAAACCGCGAATAGCGCCACGGTTTGCGGTATTGACGACTAATTGCGTCCCGAGATTATTATGGATCGCACGGATTAGCTCCAGCGCCACTTCCGAATAATATGATCCACCGCGGAAACTTAACTGTTCCGGTTTGCTGTCGAGATGCGGATCGGCATACAGCTCAAACAGCTCTTTCTCTACCTTCATTACCTGCTCGGCGCGGGTACCGCGTTCGGCCGCTGCGGCAATTTCCTCGGCCAGCATCTCTTTGGTTTGGTAGAAATAGCGGTGGTAGGGGCAAGGGATCGCCCCTACGGCGCGCAGGAAATCTGGCTGCCAAGGCTCTTCCTTGATGTTATTCATGGTCAGCGCTGCCCCATCACACAGCATGTCGATCACCTTGCCGGTGACGTCATGACCGTTTTGCAGCACCTGATGTACCCACACCATGTGGTTCAGCCCGGCGAACTGCAGTTGTACCTCCTGATAAGGGCTTTTCAGCATATTGGCAATCATGTGATGCATGCTGATCGGCACGTTGCACAGGCCGATGATTTTTGCTTTGGTGTAGCGGGAAACCGCTTCGGTGACGATGCCGGCCGGGTTGGTGAAGTTGATGATCCAGGCGTCTGGCGCCAGTTTTTCCACTCTACGCGCAATATCCAGCATCACCGGGATGGTGCGCAGCGCCTTGGCGAAGCCGCCAACGCCGGTGGTTTCCTGGCCGATCAAATCGTATTTCAGCCCCAAACGCTCGTCGGCGGCGCGCGCCGGCAACTGGCCAACGCGGAACTGAGTCAGCACGAAGTTGGCGTCGCGGATGGCCTCATCCAGCTCGAAATGCACGCTGACCTTCACCTGCTCCAGCCCGTGACGAGCCAGCATGCGTTCGGTCAGTGCGGCGATGATCTCGACCTTTTCGCGGCCAGGCTCAACGTCCACCAGCGCCAGTTCGGTCACCGGCAGCTCTTCGATACGCTGGATCAAACCATCGACCAATTCTGGCGTGTAGCTGCTGCCGCCGCCAATCACGGCTATTTTCAACGATTTCATGCGCGGGTCTCCAACTGGGCCTGACGGCGATAAAGCTCAATCATGTCATCCGCCAGATCCTGGATCACCATGGCGTTCATCAGATGATCCTGGGCATGAACAGTAATCAGGTTGATGGTCAGTTTGCCGCAGCCTTCGTCCAGACCGATCAGTTGGGTCTGAATAAGATGGGCTTTTTTCACCGACTGTTTGGACTCGGCCATATGCTTGGCTGAAGCGGTAAAGTCGCCGGCGCGTGCTTGCTGCAGCGCCATCAGCGCACTGCTACGGGCGCCACCGGAGAACACCAGCAGCTCCATGATGGTGCTTTCAAAATCGGCGCTGATTTCAGTCATCAATTCACTCACATTATTTCTCCTGTTATTGCGCGGCAGCGGTGCCGGCGGACATTCATTATTCTTGTCTTTGCGCTCAAATGAGAGCGCTCTCATTTATCTAGAGTAACGGGAATGGAAAACGAAACCGGGAGTTGTGTCGCAAAAAGCGACGAAGGCGTAAAAAGGGCAAAAAATGCGTGATGCATTTGGCAAAAAGGTCTAAGGCGATCATACTTTTGGCAGTAAAATCCGGGGCTGACTGAGATATGTCCCACTATTACGTAAATATAGGTAAATGGCTGGCACTCGCAGGTTCAGCTCTTTAGAATCAAGGCGCTTTTCCGTTGTTTGTCTCTCAGAGAAAGGACCCGTTAATGTTCAAACGTACTTTAGTGACCTTCGTTGCGCTGTGTTCCCTGACAGCAATGACACCCGCCGCGCTCGCCGCCGGTGAAACTCATGTCATGCTGACCACCTCAGCAGGGAATATCGAATTGGCGCTCGACAGTCAGAAGGCTCCGGTTTCCACCAAGAACTTCGTCGACTACGTGAACAGCGGCTATTACAACAACACCGTTTTCCACCGCGTGATCCCGGGCTTTATGGTTCAGGGCGGTGGCTTTACTGCAGACATGCAGCAAAAATCCACCCAGGCGCCAATCAAGAACGAAGCGGATAACGGTTTGCGCAACCTGCGCGGCACCATTTCGATGGCGCGTACCGCCGACAAAGACAGCGCTACCAGCCAGTTCTTCCTCAACGTGGCGGATAACGCCTTCCTGGATCACGGCCAGCGCGACTTCGGTTACGCGGTATTCGGCAAAGTGGTCAAGGGCATGGACGTGGTAGATAAAATCTCCCAGGCGCCGACCGGCAACGTCGGTCCGTACCAGAATGTTCCGAGCAAACCTATCGTCATCCTGTCAGCGAAAGTGCTGCCATAATGATTTTGCGCCGGCCCCAGGTGGGCCGGCTGCGTTGCTTTCCCCGGAAGCCTTGCCTGCATCACTGTTTTTTCCCCCGTCACATGCTCTAATCGCCAGCTTATAATCAGACCGGAAACCCGGCGTTTTGCATCTGTTTTCTTAAGGGATGAGCTGCTGCCATGTTCGAATTTAGCCAGGTGCTGCTGCTGTTGCAGCAGATGTGCGTTTACCTTGTCATTGCTTATTTACTGAGCAAAACCCCGCTATTCATTCCGCTGACGCAGGTGACCATCCGCCTGCCGCACAAGCTGCTGTGCTACGTCATTTTCTCGGTGTTCTGCATCATGGGCACTTATTTCGGTCTGCATGTCGAAGGCTCGATTGCCAACACCCGCGCCATCGGTGCGGTGTTAGGCGGCCTGCTGGGCGGGCCTTCGGTGGGCCTTTTAGTGGGACTGACCGGTGGTCTGCACCGTTATACCCTGGGGGGCATGACCGATATCGCCTGTGCGGTATCAACCGTAGCAGAAGGGCTGGTGGGCGGGCTGGTGCATAGCATTGCCATGCGTCACCGGCGTATCGACTTGCTGTTTAATCCGTTGTTTGTCGCCGGGGTCGCGCTGGTGACCGAAGTGCTGCAAATGGTGATTATCCTGGCGATTGCGCGCCCATTCGACGAGGCACTGCGGCTGGTGGAGCATATCGCTTTGCCGATGTTGATCGCCAATACGGTGGGGGCCGCAATGTTCATGCAAATCCTGCTGGATCGGCGAGCGATGTTTGAAAAGTACACCGGTGCGTTTTCCGCCAAGGCGCTGAAAATTGCCGAGCGCACCGAAGGGATCCTGCGACAAGGGTTCGATCAGGAAAACAGCATGAGGGTGGCGCGAGTGATTTATCAGGAACTGGGTATCGGCGCCGTAGCGATAACCGACCGCGATAAACTGCTGGCGTTTATCGGCATCGGTGACGACCACCACCTGCCGGGCACGCCGATCTCGTCAAAGCACTCGCACCGTGCGATCGACAACAACGAAGTGGTCTATGCCGACGGCAATGAGCATTCTTACTGCTGCTCGATTAATCCCAGTTGCAAGCTGGGGTCGACATTGGTGATCCCGCTGCGCGGTGAGAATCAGCGAGTGATCGGCACCATCAAGTTGTATGAGCCGAAGAGTCGGTTGTTCAGCACCATCAACCGTACGCTGGGTGAAGGTATCGCCAGCCTGTTATCCGCACAGATTATGGCTGGCCAGTACGAGCGCCACAAACAGCTGTTGGCGCAGTCAGAAATCAAATTACTGCATGCGCAGGTCAATCCACACTTCCTGTTTAATGCCCTGAATACGCTGGTGGCGGTGATCCGACGTGACGGCGACCGGGCCTGTGAGTTGGTGCAAAATCTTTCGACCTTTTTCCGTAAGAACCTCAAGCGTTCCGGTGATGAAGTCAGCCTGGCGGACGAGCTCGAACACGTGAATGCCTACCTGCAAATTGAACTGGCGCGCTTTGCCGATCGGCTGGAGGTGGTCGTTGCGTTACCGCAAGAGTTGTTGGCGGTTCGGTTACCGGCATTTTCACTGCAGCCGATCGTTGAGAATGCCATCAAGCATGGCACTTCGCAGTTGCTGGGCGTGGGGCGGATTGATATTGGCGCGCGGCTTGAAGGCGGCTGTTTGTTGCTGCAGGTCACCGACAATGCCGGATTATTCCAATCGCAGCCGAACAACAGTGGGCTGGGGATGAATCTGGTGGATAAGCGGATCCGCGTGCGTTACGGCGACGCCTATGGGGTACAGGTGGCCTGCGAGCCGCAAACATTCACCCGCATTACGATCAATGTCCCCTTGGCGAGGGCCGCCTGATGTTAAACGTACTGATTGTCGATGACGAACCTTCCGCACGCGATAACCTGCGGCATTTGCTGGAAGCTGAAGAAGGCATCTCTATTGTCGGCGAATGCGCCAATGCGATAGAGGCTATCAGCGGCATCCATCGTTTGCAGCCGGACGTGGTGTTTTTGGATATCCAGATGCCGCGCATCACTGGGCTGGAGATGGTCGGCATGCTCGATCCCAACCGTATGCCGCATATTGTGTTTCTGACCGCTTATGATGAATACGCGGTGCAGGCCTTTGAAGAGCATGCGTTTGACTACCTGCTGAAACCGGCGGAACCGAAACGACTGAACAAAACGCTGCAGCGCCTGCAGCAGCAACGCGAGCCGCAAAATATCGCCGCGCTGGACGAAAGCGCCGGTTACCTGAAATACATTCCCTGCACCGGTCACAGCCGCATCTATTTGCTGCGCTTTGATGAGGTGGTGGCTATCCGTTCGCGGCTGAGTGGGGTGTTTGTGGTCCGCAATGACGGCATGGAGTGCTTTACTGAGCTGACGCTGCGCACGCTGGAAATGCGAACGCCGCTGGTGCGTTGTCATCGACAATACTTGGTTAACCTGGAGCTGGTGCGCGAGATCCGCTTTGATGACGGTGGCGCGGCGGAAATGATCATGCCGGTCGGCGAACCGGTACCGGTCAGCCGCCGTTACCTGAAAGCGCTAAAAGAAGAGCTGGGGCTGCGTGGTTAGGGCGATTCTGAAAGTATTGGCTTTTGCGGGCGTCTTGATGACGCCCTTTTTGTTTGTCCTTGACGGGGTTACGCCACGCTTATAGCTTTATTGACATCAACTGGCGCTTTTCGCGCCACGTCAGCGTCCAAGGAAAAGAAAATGAGTGAAGCACGGATTATTGCCAAAGCGATGAAAGACGGGAAACCGGAACAGGATCTGGTGATCTTGCCCGCGTTGGCCAACCGCCATGGTCTGATCACCGGCGCGACTGGGACCGGTAAAACCGTGACGCTGCAAAAAATGGCTGAGCAATTCTCGCGTATCGGCATTCCGGTATTTTTGTCCGACGTGAAGGGCGACCTGTCGGGAATAGGCACCGAAGCCGTGCCCTCCGAAAAACTGCAGGCACGCCTGACGGCCATTGGCGTCACTGACTGGCAGCCACAGGCATGTACCCTTATTCCGTGGGACATCTACGGCGAGAAGGGCCACCCGATCCGCGCCACCGTGTCTGACCTGGGGCCGCTGCTGCTGGGCCGCTTGCTGGATCTGAACGAGGTACAAAGTGGCGTACTGCAGTTGGTGTTCAAAATTGCCGACGATAATGCGCTGCTGCTGTTGGATATGAAAGATCTGCGCGCCATGGTGCAGTACGTGGGTGACAACGCCAAACAGTTCCAGACCCAATACGGCAATATTTCTTCGGCTTCGGTGGGCGCTATCCAGCGTGGGCTGCTGACGCTGGAAGAGCAGGGTGCCAACCAGTTCTTCGGCGAGCCGATGCTCGACATCAATGATCTGATGAAAACCGACGCCAACGGCCACGGCATCATTAACCTGCTGGCGGCGGACAAGCTGATTAACCAGCCGAAGCTGTATTCGGTGTTCCTGCTGTGGCTGCTGGCCGAGCTGTTTGAACACCTGCCGGAGGTGGGTGACCCGGAACAGCCGAAGCTGGTGTTCTTCTTCGATGAGGCACACCTGCTGTTCAACGACGCGCCGGCAGCATTGCTGACCAAAATCGAGCAGGTAGTGCGTCTGATCCGCTCCAAAGGCGTCGGCATCTACTTTGTGACCCAGAACCCGCTGGATATCCCGGACAGCGTGCTGGGCCAATTAGGTAACCGTGTACAGCATGCGCTGCGTGCCTTTACTCCTCGCGATCAGAAAGCGGTGAAAGCCGCGGCGCAAACCATGCGTGCCAACCCGGCCTTCGACGCAGAAACGGCGATCACCGAACTGGGCGTGGGTGAGGCGCTGGTGTCGTTCCTGGATGAGAAAGGGCGGCCTAACGTGGTGGAACGGGCGATGGTGATCGCGCCGGAATCCAAAATGGGCATGCTGGGGGCGGAAGGGCTGAACAGTGCGATCAATAAATCGCCCTTGTACGGTCGTTACGAAGATATGGTTGATCGCGAATCCGCTTATGAGAAGTTGTCATCGGCAGGTTTTGCTACCGTCGGCACGCCGCAACCGGGTCAGCCGACATCGCAACCGCAGGCACAGCAGCCGGCAGGCGGTGGTTTGATGGGGGGCCTGAACGATATCCTGTTCGGTTCTACCGGCCCACGTGGCGGCAAGCATGACGGCATCGTCCAGACCGCGGCCAAGAGCATGGCGCGTGACCTTGGCCGCCAGATCTTGCGCGGTGTGTTGGGCTCGATTATGGGTGGCCGTAAAAAGTAAGCTGAAATTATCGCTGGCGGCAGTATTGTAGGGGCGTTGTATAATGCGCCGGTGTCAATCGGGGCTAGCCCCTTACAATGCTGTCCGTTGGAACCCCTATGCTGCTGTTGATCGATAACTACGATTCATTTACCTATAACCTTTACCAGTACTTCTGCCAATTAGGCGCCGAAGTGTTGGTGAAGCGTAACGACGAACTGCAACTGGCCGATATAGAAAGGCTGGCACCGCAGCGTCTGGTGATCTCCCCGGGCCCCTGCACCCCAAACGAAGCCGGTATCTCGCTGGCGGCTATTCGGCATTTTGCCGGCAAACTGCCGATCCTCGGCGTTTGCCTGGGGCACCAGGCACTGGGGCAGGCCTTTGGCGCCAACGTGGTGCGCGCCCGTGAGGTGATGCACGGCAAGACCTCGGCGATCCGCCATCTCGACAGCGGCGTTTTTCACGGGTTGAACAATCCGCTGACCGTCACCCGTTACCACTCGCTGGTGCTTGAAGCCGCTACCTTGCCGGACTGTTTTGAAGTGACCGCCTGGAGTGAGCGCGACGGCGTACGCGATGAGATTATGGGCATCCGCCACCGTCAACTGGCGCTGGAAGGGGTGCAGTTCCATCCGGAGAGCATCCTCAGTGAGCAGGGGCATCAGCTGTTGGATAATTTCCTTAAAAGTTAGTTGGTTAGGTTTTTTTTAACCGCGAAGACGATTTGCGTTTGCCCTTTATTGGTTTTTTATGCATATTTTGTGATTATATTTTCACTCAATCGCAACAAAAAGACTGAGTCACATTCAGGGTGGACCCCATAATGACCGAAAAAATCGAAGTCAACCGCAGCACCTTTGATCAGGTTATCTTGCCTGTTTATGCACCTGCCCAGTTTGTCCCGGTCAGGGGCAAAGGCAGCCGCGTGTGGGACCAACAGGGGAAAGAGTACATCGATTTCTCTGGCGGCATTGCGGTGACGGCGTTGGGGCATTGCCACCCGGCCCTGGTTGAGGCATTGAAACAGCAGGGCGAAACCCTGTGGCATACCAGCAATGTTTTCACCAACGAACCGGCGCTGCGTCTGGCCACCAAGTTGATCAACGCCACCTTTGCCGACCGGGTGTTTTTCGCCAACTCTGGTGCGGAAGCCAATGAAGCGGCCTTCAAACTGGCACGCCATTACGCGATTACCCGTCACAGCCCGTACAAAACCAAAATCATCGCTTTTTATAACGCTTTCCACGGCCGCACGCTGTTTACCGTTTCGGTGGGCGGGCAGGCCAAGTATTCTGATGGTTTTGGGCCCAAGCCGGCCGATATCGTACACGTGCCGTTCAACGATCTGGCGGCGGTGAAGGCGGTGATGGACGACCATACCTGTGCGGTGGTGATGGAGCCGATCCAAGGGGAAGGGGGCATTACCCCGGTCAATGCCGAATTCCTCAAGGGCGTGCGTGAACTGTGCGATAAACACCAGGCGCTGTTGGTGTTTGACGAAGTGCAAAGCGGTATGGGCCGCAGCGGCAAGCTGTTCGCCTACATGCACTATGGTGTGACGCCGGACATCCTGACTACCGCCAAAGCGCTCGGTGGCGGTTTCCCGGTTAGCGCCATGCTGACCACCGAAGAGATTGCCTCGGCGATGCAGGTGGGCACCCATGGCACCACCTACGGCGGTAATCCGCTGGCCTGCGCGGTGGCGGAAGCGGCACTGGACGTGATCAATACGCCGGAAGTGCTGAGCGGCATTGAGTTACGTCACGGGCTGTACGTGCAGGCGTTAAAGAAAATTGGCGAGAAGTACGGTATTTTCAGCGATATTCGCGGCATGGGCCTGTTGATTGGTGCCGAACTGACGGCGCCGTATCATGGCAAGGCGCGCGATTTCCTGACGGCGGCTGCTGCTCGTGGGCTGATGATCCTTAATGCCGGGCCAAATGTGATCCGCTTTGCACCTTCGCTGGTGGTGGAAATCCAGGATATCGACGAAGGTATGGCGCTGTTTGAGCTGGCAGTGCAGGACGTGATTAACGCTTAATTTGTTGCACTGATAACCGGGGCGCCACAGGGCGCCCTTATTGATCGCGCAGTTTGCGCTTCAGCCAGATGCCATGATGCGGGCGTTGGCTCCAGGCCAATGACGAGATGGTGTGCATGACGCTCAGGTGCGACAGAATACGCCGCAGGTGGCGCTCCATTTCGGTCACCGGCATCTCCGGGTGCAAATCCGGCGGCTGCATAATGCCGTTGCCACTGCTCGGCCCATCGTATTCCAGCCGCTGCTGACAGCTTTGCAGCGCGATCTCACAAGATTGCAGATACTCCTCCGCCAGCTTTGGCGTCAGCATATAGTGCTCGCGCGCCAGGATGGTCATCGCGTTCAGATGTTCGACAATAAACTGGCTGTGCGTCACCCACAGGCGCATATCCGCCAGATAGTTCGATTCAAACCCCGGCTCCTGCATTGCCTGATTCAGCGAGGTGAATAACGCATTGTGCGCCTGATTAACCTGCATGCGGGCATAGGCCAGTGCGCTGGGGTCGGGTTCCTGTTCTTCCAGCAGCAAACGCAGCGCCTGCTGATCGTTCTCCAGCGCCTGGTGGGCGTTCTTGCGCAGCAGCCCGCTTTGCCACTGTGGCCACAGCCAGATGGTGCTGCCGAATACCAGCACGCAGCCAATCAGGGTGTCGATCAGCCGTGGCACCAGGAAATTGGTGCCGTTTAGCGCCAGCAATTGCAGGGTGTAGACCGCCGTCACCGTAAAGCCAATCACCGCCAGCCCATAGTTTTTACGCGATACCAGATAGGCCAGCAGCGTGATCACCAGCATCACGCTTAGGGTCTCGGCCTCGGGTAGCTGTAATTGCAGCAGACCGGCGGCGAGCACCAATCCGACCAGGGTACCGAGCGCACGGTGCTGGATGCGCACCCGGGTGGCGTTGTAGCCGTTCTGGCTCACCAGCATGATGGTCAGCAGGATCCAGTAAGGCTTCGGCAGATTGAAAAACAGACCCAGACTACTGCCCGCCGCCAGCGTGACACCCAGCCGTGCCGCATTGCGCAGGGCGTTGGACTTGAACGACAGATAGCTGACCAGCGCGGGCCAAAACGGCAGGCGGTTTTGGTTGGCCATTAGATCGCGGCGGTAGAGCGGGTGCTGGGTGCGCAGCAGACGTGCGATGCGACTGAAGTGGTAGTAGCAGAACTGGCCCACCGGGTTGTCCGGATGCTGCGCAGCGACTTTTTCCAGTGCCGCCAGTTCATGGTCCATTTTGAATCGCTGCGAATGCTGGTGGTAGAGAATATCGTGGGCCACCGTGCGTAGTCGGCCGGCAATCACCTGCGCATTGCGGCGGATAATTGCTTCGGCCTGGCTCTGCTCTACCAGTTTTTGTACTTCTTCCGGCAGATGCAGGCTGACGGTGATGTGTTCCTGCAAATCCAGCGCGACCTGAAAGGTGCGTTGCAGGCGCTTTTGCTCAAGGTTACTGGCGTGCGGCAAAAAATTAAGCTGCTGGTACAGCAGGGTGATCAAGTCCATGACTTTTTGCTGGCGTACCAACAATGGCGGTAGTGCAGTCTGCGGATCGGTATGCTGGGTCAGTAGCGAGTATTTGGCTTCGAAGTAGTCCGCCAGCTCCAGATAGAGCTGATTGAGCGACTCGCGCATCGGTTGTTCTTTCCACAGCTTGAACCAGAACCAGGTGAACAGGCCGTACCAGGCGGTACCGACCACGTATAACAGCGGTGCGTGCCACAGCGGGACTCTACCGACCATGCTGAGAGAGAAGATGGCGGCTACCAGTGCGGCAGGCAGCAGGCGGGCGTGTAACGGGCTGATTTCACCGCTGACGCCGAGCAACAGGGCCAGGCCGAGCATCAGTAACGGCAGCGGCAACTGCCAAAGCAGAACTTGCTGCAGCAACAGGCTACTGAAGGCAAACAGGGAACCGCCGACGATCAGGCGTTTGAAGAAGCGTTTGTGGGGCGTGTCCAGCCCGGCGATGTTACAGCAGGCGGGGACCAGGGAAAATAGCAGGCCGTATTGCAGCTGGCCAATCAGCAGGCCCAGCAGTACCGGCAGGCAAAGCACCAGCGTTTGCCGCAGTGCGTAATTGACTTCCGGGTGGTAAATCAGTCGGCGCCACATGATGATTCAGGGCATAAAAAAACGGCGCGAATCATCGCGCCGTTTTTTCAGTAATTAACGCGTGCCGTAAACGACAATAGTTTTGCCGTGGGCGGAGATCAGATTTTGATCTTCCAGCATTTTCAGAATACGACCAACGGTTTCACGTGAACAACCGACGATCTGGCCAATTTCCTGGCGGGTAATTTTAATCTGCATGCCATCCGGGTGGGTCATGGCATCAGGCTGTTTCGCCAGGTTCAGCAGTGTTTGCGCGATGCGGCCCGTCACGTCCAGGAAAGCAAGGTTACCCACTTTCTCAGAGGTGATCTGCAGACGGTTTGCCATCTGCGCTGACAGGCGCATCAGGATGTCCGGGTTAACCTGAATCAACTGGCGGAATTTCTTATAGGAAATTTCAGCCACTTCACAGGCGGTTTTCGCCCTAACCCAGGCGCTACGCTCCTGACCTTCTTCAAATAATCCAAGCTCGCCGATGAAATCCCCCTGGTTAAGGTAGGACAGGATCATCTCTTTACCTTCTTCATCCTTAATCAGCACCGCTACGGAGCCTTTGACGATGTAGTAAAGCGTTTCGGCCTTTTCACCTTGGTGAATCAGCGTACTTTTGGATGGATATTTGTGGATATGGCAATGAGACAGGAACCATTCGAGAGTAGGGTCTGTTTGCGGTTTGCCGAGAACCATTCGCTGTTATCCTCTGTTGTTATCGCTGCCTTGTGTCACAGGGGTCAGAGTTCCCTGTAAAACGTGCTGTCGCCGTTTTTTTAATGGTGGCTGGCAGCAGGTTTTGAGGCGTGTCATAAATATACGCTGTCGCCCTAGCATATTAACTTGCCGGGAGAGCTGCAAGCTACATTCTGTTAACATACCGGTAAAGGAGCCTTTCCCTGGGAGTTTCCCTGAAATCAGTGTCCCGGAAAGATTTATTGCGGCTCTGTTTGTAGCACAGAGTGAGGCGGGTGTCTTGTGTTGTCTCGCTTCAGCATGATTAGCATCAGGTTCCGTTGCCAGTTTCTATGCGAAAGCGTAGTCTGATTTTAAGAAATTAACCGGAGTGACCAGTATGCAGGCAAGAGTTAAGTGGGTGGAAGGGCTGACGTTTCTGGGTGAATCCGCGTCTGGCCATCAGGTGCTGATGGACGGTAACGCCGGTGATAAAGCCCCCAGCCCGATGGAAATGGTGCTGATGTCGGTGGGAGGCTGCAGCGCGATCGATGTGGTGTCGATCCTGCAAAAAGGACGTAACGATGTGCGCGACTGCGAGGTGAAATTGACCTCCGAACGGCGTGAAGAAGCGCCACGCTTGTTTACCCATATCAACCTGCATTTTATCGTCACCGGTAAAGATTTAAGTGACAAGATTGTTGAGCGGGCGGTAAACCTTTCCGCCGAGAAGTACTGCTCGGTCTCGCTGATGTTGAGTCAGGCAGCCAGCGTGACCCACAGTTTTGAAATCCGCGCAGTGTCCTGACGGATAGAGGGGGCGCGGCCTGTCGCCGCGCTCTGATAAGTTACTCGATTTTTTTGCCTTCCAGCAGTTGCTGCACCAGCGGCGCCATAATCAGCTCCATCGCCAGCCCCATTTTGCCACCCGGCACCACCAGCGTATTGATATGCGAGATAAAAGATCCTTGCAGCATGGCCAGCAAGTAAGGGAAATCGATCTGGTCCAGACCGCGGAAGTGGATCACCACAAAGCTCTCGTCCAGCGAGGGGATCGCCTTGGCGGCAAACGGGTTGGAGGTATCTACCGTCGGCACCCGTTGGAAGTTGATGTGGGTGCGGGAGAACTGCGGCGTGATGTAGTTGATGTAGTCTTCCATCGAACGGACCACCGAGTCCATCACCGCTTCACGGGAGTGGCCGCGTTCGCCGGTATCGCGGATCAACTTCTGGATCCACTCCAGGTTGACGATAGGCACCACGCCGACCAATAAATCGACATGTTTGGCCACGTCGTTGTGTTCGGTCACCACGCCGCCGTGCAACCCTTCATAGAACAGCACGTCGGTCGGTGCCGGTAAGGCTTCCCACGGCGTAAAGGTGCCGGGGACCTGGTTATAGGGCACCGCTTCATCGTAGGTATGCAGATATTTGCGAGAGCGGCCGGTACCGTTGGTGCCGTACTCGCTAAAGCTTTGTTGCAGCAGGCCGAAGTCGTTGGCCTCAGGGCCGAAATAGCTGATATGACGGCCGAGATCGCGCGCTTTGCGGATTGCCGCGTCCATTTCCGGTCGGGTATAGCGGTGGAAACTGTCGCCTTCCAATTCAGCGGCACGGATGTTCAACTGCTGAAAGATTTTACGGAACGCCACGCTGGTGGTGGTGGTGCCGGCGCCGCTGGAGCCGGTCACTGCGATAACGGGATGTTTGGCGGACATGGTGGTGGGTCACTCCGTGTTAAATGCGCAGGCGTCAGATAAAATTATACCCGTCATCTTTCAAGCTGCAGCGTTGTTACCTGCACTCGCTCACCCCGGTTACTTACTCGAGTAAGCGCCCGGGGATGAGCGAGTTGGGCGCCTAGCTGCAGCTTGAAAGCTATAGGCTATATTGGTGTGTTTGACGCCCTTTCGCCAAGGGCAAAATTCCGCGCGTTGGTTTGCAATCCCTCATTGTTACCTGATTTTTTCCGTCAGTCATAGAACCGATCGGCACTAAATTTCTTCTTGTCCGGCGCGGAACTGTCCTCGAGGCATGATGTTGATGGTCTCATGCAGTTCTGACCACACCAACAGCACCTCGCCACTTTTCAACTGGCGGCGTACGTCTTCCACCTTTTGTTCCAGCGAGCGCTCGTGCTCGCCGTAGTCGGTCCCTTCACGCAGCACAAAGGACTCGATCAGGCCGTTCAGGGTCTCAGCTTCCAGTTCTTTCCAGGGGATAATCACTTGGTTGTTTCCAGATAAGGGGCAAGCCAGGATGGAATACGGTATTCCAGCCACATATGGGGTTTTTTCAATGTACCGCCGACAAAGCCGACGTGGCCGCCAAACTCGGTCAGCTGATACTCAATGTTGGGCGGCAGCGTGGCGACCTCGGGGATCACTTCGTCGGTCATAAAAGGATCGTCCTTGGCATGGATGATCAACAACGGCGTTTGGATCGACGGCAACAGCGGCAGGGCACTGCAGCGGCGGTAATAATCGGTAGCGTCGCTGAAACCGTGGATACGCGAGGTAATGGCATCGTCAAAGTCGCGGATCCGGCGCAACGCCTTGAGCTGCGGCAGTTTCAGCGGCAGGGTGTCAGGATAGTGCAGCAGTTTGCGGGTGGCGTTTTGTTTCAATTGCCCGAGCAGATAGTGCTGATAAACCCGCGAGAAGCCCTGATCCATCCGCCATGAGCAGGGTTCCAGCATCAGTGGCGCAGAGACCACCACCGCCGCCTGCAGCAGGCTGTCGGCGCCCTGTTGCGCCAGGTAGCAGGCCAGCATGTTGCCGCCGAGCGAGACACCCACGGCGGCGGTTGGCGCTTCCCCGTAGGTGGTTCGCAGCCACTGCAGGAAAAAGCGTGCATCCTCCGTTTCGCCGGAATGATAGATGCGTTGCTTACGGTTCGGCACGCCGCTACAGCCGCGAAAATGCATCACTACCCCGAGCCAGCCTTTTTCGCGCCAGGCGCTGAGCTGGCCATGGGCATAGGGGCTGTAGAAGTTGCCTTCCAGGCCGTGGAACAGCACTACACGTGGCTTGTCGGTAGCCTGAGTCGGGTCTTCGCTCCAGGCGAGATCGACAAAGTCGCCGCCGGGCAATTCCAGCCGTTGCCAATGAGGTTTCAGCTGTACACGACGGCGCACCAGCCGTGGCAGCAGTGTCTGCAGATGGGGATTACTGGCCCCGGTCAACGGGCGAAAGGATTCATGCATAGCTTGAGTAAAAATCTTTTTGGCAACTATTGTGGGATGATTAGTGCGCTGTTAGCTTCACTACCCTGAGTTAACAATAATACTGCAAAAATCCCCCTGGGTGAGGAGCACCCGCCTGATGGAAGCGAGTTTATTTCTTTCGATGTTAGGCTTTCTGTGGGTTGCCGCGATCACCCCCGGCCCCAACAATATGTTATTGACCACTTCCGGCGCCAACTTTGGCTTTATGCGTTCACTGCTGCTGATGATAGGTATCATGCTCGGCATGCAAAGCATTTTGCTGCTGGTGGCCTTCGGCGTCGGCAGCCTGATTCTGGTTTATCCGGCTCTGCATCTGGTGCTGAAAATTCTCGGCAGCCTGTACCTGCTGTGGCTGGCGTGGAAAGTGGCCACCGCCGCCTATGAAAAGCTGGAAACCGACGTGGCACCGCCCAAGCCGATACGGCTGTATCAGGGCTGGCTGCTGCAATTCCTTAACCCCAAGGCCTGGCTGATGGCGCTGGGGGCGGTGGCAAGCTTTAGCCTGGCAGGCGATAAGTACAACACCTCGATTCTGGCGATCTCGCTGGGTATTTTCGTGGTGAACATGGTTGCCGGCGTGATTTGGCTGGGATTTGGCACGGTGATTGGCCGCCTGCTGCGTAGCAAAAAGGCCTGGATCATCTTTAACGTTTCTATGGGGCTGCTCACGGCGGCCTGTGTGTTACTGATCTGGCATTAAGGAAATACGATGGCAGAAAATTACTTCCACATTGTGGCTTTCACTGGCGAAGGATTTCGTGGCAACCCGGCCGGTGTCTGCCTGCTGAAACAGCCACTGTCGACCGCCGAGATGCAGGCCATCGCCAATGAGCTGAGCCTGCCGGAAACCAGCTTTGTCTGGGACGATGGGGATATGTCGGCTATCCGCTGGTTCACGCCTCATCGCGAGGTCGATCTGTGTGGCCATGGTACGCTGGCGGCGGCACACGTGATGTTCAGCGTGGTGAACCCGGCGCTGCAGGATATCCGTTTCCGTTCGGCGAGCGGCGATTTGTACGTTAAACGCGACGCCGAAGATGGCGAACGGCTGGTTCTGGATTTCCCGTCCCGGCCGCCGCAGAAGGTTGTGGAACCTGAAGGGTTGGCGGCACTGTTGGGCGCTGAACCGCAGGAAGTGTGGCAGGCCAATGCGCTGTTAGTGGTGCTGGAAAGCGAAGCGCAGGTGCGGGCGTTACAGCCGGATATCCCGACATTGATTGCCCTGGTCGGCCGTGCGGTGATCGTCAGTGCTCCGGGTGAAAAGGTCGATTTTGTCTCGCGCTATTTCACTCTCGACGGCGGTGAAGACCCGGTGACCGGCTCGGCACACTGCACGCTGATGCCTTACTGGACCGCACGTCTCGGTCGCCATCAACTGCACGCGTGGCAGATTTCGGCACGTGGCGGCGAGTTGTTCTGTGAGCTGAAGGGCGATCGCACCTTGATTGGTGGCTATGCGGGTACGTTTTTGCGTGGGGAATTGAGCCTGTAATCAGGCTGAGCCACGTTCAACCAGCCGCCACTCAAGCACTTCATTACGCGGCGGTTGTTGCGGATTTTTGATTTTTTCCAGCAGCAACTGCACGCTGCGCACGCCGAACTGGTGCATCGGTTGTTCGACGGTGGTCAGCGGTGGCGTGGTGACGGCACCGAATGGCACGCCGTCAAAGCCCATTACCGCGACATCTTCGGGAATGCGCAATCCCTGTTGGTGCAGGGTGCTCATCGCCCCACCGGCGATCACGTCGGAAATGGCGAATACCGCATCCGGCCGCGGCTCGGTATCCAGCAGGCGGCCCATGGCCAACGCACCGGCGGCATATTCCAGTCCCTCGACGTATTCCACCTGACAATAGTCGAACCCGGCTTCGGCCAGCGCCTGTCGATAACCTTGCTCTCGCTGCTGCGAGTAGAGATAGCGCATGTCGCTGTTGATCAGGGCAATACGTCGTCGGCCCTGTGCAGCTAAATAACGCACGCCGGCCATCGCCGCCTGATGGTTGTCGATGGTGACTGAAGAAGCGCGGAACTCGGGATCGCCTTCGCCGCATTGTACCCAGGGGAAATCGCCAATCATTGCGGTCAGGCCAGGCAGGCAACTGACGGCGTCCATGGTAATCACGCCGTCGACCACTTTACCGCTCAGCAGGCTGAGATAGGCGGACTCCCGGGTTGGATTGGATTCGGAGTTGCACAGCAAAATGTGGTAGCCGTGGCGTTCGGCTTCTTCTTCGATACCGCGTACTACCAGGGAACAAAAAGGATTGGTGATACTGGAAACCAGTACCAGCAGCATACGGCTACGCGAAGTGCGTAGCTGACGCGCCAGCAGGTTGGGTTGGTAGTCGCATGCGCGGATCGCCGCCAGTACCTTGTCGCGAGTGGCCGGTTTGACGATTTGCTGGCCGTTCAATACCCGTGAGACCGTCGCGGCAGAGACGCCGGCGAGTTTCGCCACCTTTTCGATCGACATGGTTTGCTGTTCCTTCTGCCCAATTGCCCCGCACAATATGCCCAAGCGCGGCAAAAAGTCTGCGCCTGGCCTCAGGATTGTGATGTGGGTTACAAATTCATCTTATCAGCCCCTTTCAACAGATTAATCAGGTTGCCGAAAAAAAGAAATCGATTACATTTTGCTCATGGTGGAAATGAAATCGATTACATTTTGCGATTTCGCGTTATTTCGCTGAACCCATAATCTGAAAAGAGGTGGCGGATGCAGGTGCAACTGAGAGTAGCGGAAAACGGTGATCGCCAGACGGTCGCAGAACTGATTCATCTGTCGACCAATGCCTGGTATCAACGCCACGGCATGGGCGCCATCTTTTCCGCAGAGCCGACCAGCTGCGGGCTGTTTGTTGACGTCTATCACCATCTGGATCCCGGCCAACACTGGGTTGCGCACGATGAACAGGGCGTGCTGTGCGGTTCCTGCTTCTTTCACCCGCGTGAAACTCATCTCGGGCTGGGCATCATGAATGTACATCCCGACTACTTTGGCCGTGGTATCGCCGCGCAACTGTTGGGCAAGGCCGATGAGCTGGCGGGAGAGCGGCCTATAAGGTTGCTTTCCAGCGCGCTGAACCTGGATTCCTACGCCCTGTACCACCGCGCCGGTTTTACGCCCTATGCGATTTACCAGGATATGACGATCCCGGTGCCGGTAGAGGGATTTTCCTTCCCCAGTCTGACGCGTGGCAGAGTGCGCTCCGCCCAGCCAGAGGATCTGCCCGGCATCCTGCAGTTGGAACGAACGCTGTTGGGCATCGAACGTCGGCGCGATATTGACTACTTCCTCAACGACGCCAGCGGGCTATGGCGGACTGCCGTGTGGGAACTTGACGGCAGCATTGGCGGTTATCTGGCTTCGGTGGCGCATCCGGCTTCCCGCCTGTTGGGGCCGGGCTGCAGCCACAGCGAAGAGATTGCCCTGGAGTTGATCAGTTGGATGCTGGATCGCCACCATCGCGGTACCACGCCGGTGGTGCTGGTACCGGCGCAACGTTCTGCCCTCAGCCAGGTGCTGTTGCAGTGGGGCGGGCGGATTTGTGAATTGCATTTGGCGCAGGTGAAAGGCCGTGCGCTACAACCCGGCGGTGTGGTTATGCCGTCCTTCCTGCCGGAAAGCGGTTAGACAACACCACAACAAGACCAATGGGGGAATTATGCAAACTGACAGCGCGGTCATGGGGACCAAAAGCGTCACATTCAAATGGGTGGTGCCGCGGTTGGCACTGATGATGTTTCTGCAGTTCTTTGTTTGGGGGGCGTGGTACGTCACGCTCGGCGTAGTGATGGGTAAGTTCGGCCTGGCGGCGATCATCGGCGATGCTTACTCGACCGGGCCGATCGCTTCGATTCTGTCACCGTTCGTGCTGGGCATGCTGGTCGATCGCTTCTTCGCCTCGCAGAAGGTGCTGGGGGTGCTGCATCTGATCGGTGCCGGGTTGTTGTGGCTGATGCCCGGCTTCTTCAGCAGTGGACAAAGCGGCCTGTTGTGGATCATTTTCGGTTATATGTTGTGTTATATGCCGACTATCGCCCTCAGCAACAACGTGGCGTTTTATAGCCTGAGCAACAGCGAAAAAGCCTTTCCTGTGGTGCGGGCGTTCGGCACCTTTGGCTGGATTGTCGCCGGGCTGATCGTCGGTGCCAGCGGGCTGTCAGACAGTACCGGTATTTTCACACTGGCGGCGGTGGCCTCGTTGGTGTTGGCCATTTACAGCTTCACCCTGCCACACACCCCGGCACCGGAACGCGGCAAACCGATAAAAATGCGTGACCTGCTGTGTGCCGATGCTTTCGCCATGCTGAAGCAGCGACACTTCCTGGTATTTATCATCTGCGCGACGCTGATCTCCATCCCGCTGGCGGCCTACTATGCCTATGCCGCGCCTTTCATTGCGGCGACCGGTTTCAGCAATGTCGGCGGGGTGATGTCGTTGGGGCAGATGTCCGAACTGTTCTTTATGCTGCTGATCCCGTTTCTATTTGTACGGCTGGGCATCAAGGTGATGCTGCTGATTGGCATGTTGGCGTGGTTCCTGCGCTACGTGATGTTTGCGCTGGGGATTACCGAAGAACTGCGCTGGATGATTTACCTCGGCATCATTCTGCACGGCATGTGCTACGACTTCTTTTTCGTGATCGGTTTTATCTACACCGACAAGGTGGCCGGTGACAAGGTCAAGGGCCAGGCCCAGAGTCTGCTGGTGTTGTTCACCTATGGTCTGGGCATGTTGATCGGTTCACAAATCAGCGGTGCACTGTTTAATCGTTTGGTGACGGCAGAAGGGGCGGCAGCGCTGCCACAGTGGCAGAGTTTCTGGTGGTATCCGGCCATCGGTGCGCTGGTGATCGCGGCACTGTTCTTCTTCACCTTCAATTACCGGGAAATCCCGCAGGGGGAGAAACGCGATGACTGACTTGCGCGTGCTGGTGGTGGGCTGCGGCAATATGGGGGCTTCACATGCTGAAGCCTATCAGGGTATGGACGGCATCGAGATTTGTGGATTGGTGGCGCGCGGTGATTCCCGACATCGGCTCAATACCCGGTTGGGGGGCGGCTACCCGGTGTTCAGTGATTTCGCCCAGGCGCTGGCGGTGACGCGTCCGGATGCGGTTTGCCTGACCACCTGGCCAGATACTCATGAGGCCTACGCGTTGGCGGCGCTGGCTGCCGGTTGCCATCTGTTCATTGAAAAACCGCTCGCCACTACCCAGGCCGGTGCGGAGCGAGTGATTGCCGCCGCGCGGGCCGCCGGGCGGCAACTGGTGGTCGGCTATATTCTGCGTCACCACCCGTCATGGCAGCAATTTGTCGAATTGGCCCGTGATTTGGGTAAACCGCTGGTGATGCGCATGAACCTCAATCAACAGAGTCACGGTGCGATGTGGGATGTGCACCGCAGTTTGATGCAGTCGCTGTCGCCGATTGTCGACTGTGGCGTGCATTACCTCGACGTGATGTGCCAGATGACCCAGTCGGAGCCGGTCAGCGTCAGCGCCATCGGTGCACGACTGAGTGAGGAGTTGCCGCCGGAAATGTACAACTATGGCCAGTTACAGGTGCGTTTTGCCGATGGCTCCGTTGGCTGGTACGAAGCCGGCTGGGGGCCGATGATCAGCGAAACCGCCTACTTCGTCAAAGACGTGATTGGACCGCGTGGTTCAGTCTCGATCGTCGCGCGGCAGGCGGATGCGGATTCAGATAACGTCGACGGCCACACCCGTACCGACTCGTTGCGTATCCACAGCGCGGCGTTGGATAGCACTAATCAGTTTCTCCAATCGGACCGCTGGATTGACTGTCAGGACGAACCGGACCATTTGGCGCTGTGCCTGAGCGAGCAGCGCTATTTTCTTCAGGCGATCCAGGACGGGTTGGATCTCGGCCAGCATTGGCAGGATGCCCTGAACAGCCTGCGGGTGGTACTGGCGGCGGACGAAGCGGTGCACAGCCGGCAAACAGTAATGTTAGGGAGGTCATCAGCATGAAAACCATTCAGGGGCCGGGGCTGTTTCTGGCCCAGTTTATCGGCCCGCAGGCGCCGTTTGATTCGCTGGACGGGTTGGCCGGTTGGGCCGCCGGGCTGGGGTTTAAAAGCCTGCAGATCCCGACCACGTCCCCCGCTATTTTTGATCTCAAGCGGGCGGCCCACAGCCAGGAGTATTGTGACGAGGTGCGCGCGTTGCTGGCGGGGCACGGCCTGACGATCTCCGAGTTATCCACCCATTTGCAGGGGCAACTGGTGGCGGTGCATCCGGCTTACGATCCGGCTTTTGACGGCTTTGCTCCGGTCCAGGTGCGCGGCAATCCTCAGGCCCGGCAGGCATGGGCAACGGAGCAATTGCTAATGGCAGCACAGGCATCGCAGCGGTTGGGATTAGCCGCACACGTGACTTTTTCTGGCGCGCTGGCCTGGCCCTACTTTTACCCCTGGCCACCGCACAATGCGCTGTTGCTGGAGGAAGCCTTCGGGCAACTGGCACAGCGTTGGCGGCCGATCCTCGATGCTTTTGACGACGTCGGTGTCGACCTTTGCTATGAACTGCACCCAGGGGAGGATCTGCATGACGGTGTGACCTTTGAGCGCTTTCTGCGGCAGGTTGGCAATCACCCGCGTTGCCATATCCTGTATGACCCCAGCCATCTGCATTTGCAGCAGATGGACTATCTTGGCTTTATTGATGTTTATCACCCGCGCATCCGGGCGTTTCACGTCAAGGATGCTGAATATCGGCCCAGTGCTCGCAGCGGCGTGTACGGCGGTTATCAGCCGTGGCTGGAAAGACCCGGACGCTTTCGTTCACTCGGCGATGGGCAGATCGACTTCCCGGCAATTTTCAGCAAGCTGGCGCAGTACGATTTTCCCGGCTGGGCCACGCTGGAGTGGGAGTGCTGTCTGAAATCGCCGGAGGCCGGTGCGCGGGAAGGGGCTGAGTTTATCGCCCGCCATATTATTCCGGTCGCTGAGAGGGCGTTTGATGATTTTGCCGCCGTTGGCGGTGAACGCAAACAGGTCAGACAGATGTTGGGTATGGGGGAGCAACCATGAGATTACGCTTGGGGATGGTCGGCGGGGGCGAAGGGGCCTTTATCGGCGCAGTGCATCGTCTGGCGGCGCGGATGGACGATGAGTTTGAGCTGGTAGCCGGGGCTTTCTCTGCTGATTGGGAAAACTGTCGCCGC
Organism: Serratia proteamaculans; assembly: GCF_949794035.1. NCBI lineage: Bacteria > Pseudomonadati > Pseudomonadota > Gammaproteobacteria > Enterobacterales > Yersiniaceae > Serratia > Serratia proteamaculans. The sequence goes on along the minus strand of NZ_OX461105.1, from coordinate 5,001,588 downwards.
ACCGGCGAACGGCTACACCTCGACCCACAACGCTGCTATCACGATTTTAACCAGATGGCACAGGCAGAGGCGGCGCGCGAAAACGGCATCGATGTGGTGGCTATCGTCACCCCCAATTATCTGCATGCGCCGGTGGCGACCGTGTTTCTTAACGCCGGCATCGACGTCATCTGCGACAAGCCTCTGTGCAACAGCTATGCCGAGGCGTTGCAGTTGGCCGACACGGTGCAGCGTAGCGGAAAGCAGCTGATATTGACCCATAACTACAGTGCCTATCCGTTGGTGCGCGAGGCGCGTAGTCGGGTATTAGCCGGTGAGTTGGGGGCGATCCGCTTTATCGAGGTGGAGTATTTGCAAGAATGGCTGGCGCAGCCGCTGGAACTGACCGACAACAAGCAGGCTGGCTGGCGTTCCCAGCCAGAAAAGGCCGGGGCCGGCTGTATTGGTGATGTGGGTACCCATGCCTGGCAGTTGGCGCACTTTGTCAGCGGCCTGTTGCCGCAGGCGATCAGCGCCGAACTCACTGCGTTTATTCCTGGGCGTCAGATAGACGACGATGTGCGGGTGCAAATGCGCTACGCCAACGGTGCCAGAGGCAGACTGTGGGCCAGTCAGGTGGCTTGCGGCCATGAGAACGGCCTGCGGTTGAGGATTTATGGTAGCGACGGCAGCCTGGAATTTTGTCAGGAGCAACCTAATCAGCTGTGGATGCGGCCCCGGGATGCGCCAGCCTATTGCATAACCCGCGCCTCTTCATTCCAGTATGTGGAAAACCGTTCACTGGCACGGGTACCGGCAGGGCATCCTGAAGGCTATCTGGAAGGATTTGGTCAGATTTACCGCGAGGCGGCGGTACGATTGCGGGATGGGCCGCAGGCGGCACCCCTGTTACCGGGGATTGATACCGGGGTACAGGGCATGGCATTTATCGATGCTGCCCAACGTAGCAGTGCTGCCGGTGGGCAATGGGTCGACCTGAACTAATTTATATTCCCATAAGTAATAACGCAGTTTTTTTTATTCTTTTATAGCTCGCCACCGCTCAGATAAAACTGTCAGCAACTGAACAGACTTTTATCAACGGAGCGATCATGGCGAGCAAACTGTTTTCATTACGCGGCGCGGCACTGCTGGTGTTATCACTTAGCGCGGCTAATGCCTATGCGGTAGACGTGACCGTGGCCTACCAGACGTCGGCGGAACCCGCTAAGGTGGCGCAGGCGGAAAACAGCTTCGCCAAACAATCCGGTGCCACCGTTGACTGGCGTAAATTCGACAGCGGATCCAGCGTGCTGCGTGCGTTGGCCTCCGGCGACGTGCAGATCGGTAATATCGGCTCCAGCCCACTGGCGGTGGCCGCCAGCCAAAAATTGCCAATCGAAGTGTTTCTGATCGCCTCCCAGCTCGGCAGTTCCGAAGCCCTGGTGGTGAAAAAAGAGATCAAAAGCCCGCAGGATTTGATCGGCAAACGCATCGCCGTCCCCTTTATCTCAACCACCCACTATAGCCTGCTGGCTTCTCTGAAGCATTGGGGCATCAAGCCTGAGCAGGTCAAAATTCTCAATCTGCAACCGCCGGCGATTGCCGCCGCCTGGCAGCGTGGTGACATTGACGGAGCCTACGTCTGGGCACCGGTGGTCAATGAGTTAGCCAAGCAGGGTAAAGTGCTGACCGATTCCGCCCAGGTCGGGCAATGGGGCGCGCCGACGCTCGACGTTTGGGTGGTGCGCAAGGACTTTGCCGACAAACATCCTGAAGTGGTGACCGCCTTTGCTGCCAGCGCGCTGAACGCGCAAAAAGCCTATCTGGCGCAACCGGAACAATGGCTGAAGGACAAGGGCAATCTCAGCACGCTGTCCCGTCTGAGCGGCGTGCCGGAAGAACAGATACCGGTGCTGGTGAAAGGCAATACCTACTTGCCGGTGGCGGAGCAAATCACCCAGTTGGGGCAGCCGGTGGACAAGGCGATCCGTGATACTGCCGAGTTCCTGAAACAGCAGGGCAAAATTCCACAGGTCGACAGCGACTACAGTGCCTACGTCACCGATCGTTTTGTGAAACAGGTGCAGGCTGCGCCGCAGTCGTAGGGGAGCCGTATGTTAAACGTTAATCACCTTTCAGCAGAGTATCAGGGGCGCCCCGCGTTGCGGGACGTTTCGTTCCAGATTGCCGCCGGGCAACTGGTGGTGGTGCTCGGGCCTTCGGGCTGCGGCAAGACCACGCTGTTGAATTTGATCGCCGGGTTTATTGAGCCTTCAGCTGGCAGCATCACGCTTGATGGAACGACCGTTAACGGTCCCGGAGCCGAGCGGGGCGTGGTGTTCCAGCATGAAGGTTTACTGCCGTGGCGTAATGTGGTGGATAACGTCGAGTTTGGCCTGCAACTGGCCGGTATCGGCAAGCAGCAGCGCCGTCAGGTGGCAGAACAGATGTTGCAACGTGTCGGGTTGGCCGGTTATGAACGGCACTTTATCTGGCAGCTCTCCGGCGGTATGCGTCAACGGGTGGGCATTGCCCGCGCACTGGCCGCCGACCCGCGTCTGCTGTTGCTGGATGAACCGTTCGGCGCGCTGGACGCTTTTACCCGCGAGCAAATGCAGGAACTGCTGCTGAACATTTGGCGTGATACCGGCAAGCAGGTATTGCTGATCACCCACGATATTGAAGAGGCGGTGTTCCTGGCCAGTGAACTGTTGCTGCTGTCGCCGGGGCCGGGGCAGGTGGTGGAACGCCTGACGCTTAACTTTGGCCAACGCTATGCCGACGGCGAGGCCTGCCGTTCGATTAAGTCCGATCCTGAATTTATCGCGCAGCGCGAATACGTGCTGGGCAAAGTCTTCCAACAGCGCGAGGCCTTGCTATGAGTCTGCATTCTGCCCTCAAAGAGGGGGCTCAGCCGCAGGTTGCAGCAGCGCCCCGTCGTTTTAGCGTGCCGCGTAACGTCTGGCTGAGCAGTGCCACCCTGCTGGTGGTATTGGCCATCTGGTGGAGTGTGACCGCGCTGAACCTGATCAGCCCGTTATTCTTACCGGCCCCGCAGCAGGTGTTGCATCAACTGATTACCATTGCCAGCCCGCAAGGCTTTATGGATGCCACGCTATGGCAGCATCTGGCCGCCAGCCTGGGACGCATCCTGGTGGCGCTGTTGGCCGCGGTGATTATCGGTGTGCCGGTGGGCATTGCCATGGGGTTAAACGACACGGTGCGCGGCATTCTTGATCCGTTGATTGAGATTTACCGTCCAGTGCCGCCGTTGGCCTATTTACCGTTGATGGTGATTTGGTTCGGCATCGGCGAAACCTCCAAAATACTGCTGATTTATCTGGCGATTTTCGCCCCGGTGACGCTGTCTGCCGTGGCCGGTGTGCGCAGTGTGGCGCAGGTCCGGGTGCGGGCTGCTCGTACGCTGGGCGCCAACCGCTGGCAGGTGCTGCGCTTTGTGGTGCTGCCGAGCGCCTTGCCGGAGATTTTAACCGGCATCCGCATTGGGTTGGGGGTCGGCTGGTCGACGCTGGTGGCCGCAGAACTGATTGCCGCCACTCGCGGTCTGGGATTTATGGTGCAATCCGCCGGTGAGTTTCTGGCGACCGATGTGGTGCTGGCCGGTATCGGCGTGATTGCGATTATTGCATTTGGGCTGGAGCTGGGGTTACGTGCCTTGCAGCGCCGATTGACCCCGTGGCATGGAGTACAGCAATGAACGAACGTTTAAGTATCACCCCGCTGGGGCCTTATATCGGTGCACTGGTGGAAAACGTTGAGCTGGCGCGCCCGTTGGGCGATGGCCAGTTCGAGCAGCTTTACCATGCGCTGCTGAAGCACCAGGTGCTGTTCTTGCGCAATCAGCCAATCACGCCGCTGCAACAGCGTAATTTGGCCGGTCGCTTCGGCGATCTGCATATCCATCCGGTCTACCCGCAAGCCGCCGACGTGAAAGAGATTATCGTGCTGGATACCCATGACAATAATCCGCCGGACAACGATAACTGGCACACCGACGTGACCTTTATCGAAAACCCGCCTTTGGGGGCGATTCTGGCGGCGAAAACCCTGCCCTCCACCGGTGGCGATACGCTGTGGGCCAGTGGCATTGCGGCCTATGAAGCCTTGTCTGAGCCGTTCAGACAATTGCTGGCCGGGCTGAAGGCGGAGCATGACTTCACCAAGTCATTCCCGGAGCACAAGCATCGTGGCAGTGAAGAAGAACGTCAGCGCTGGCAGGTAGCGGTACAGAAAAACCCGCCGTTGTTGCATCCGGTGGTGCGCACGCATCCGGTCAGCGGCCGGCAGGCTCTGTTCGTCAATGAAGGTTTCACTACGCGGATTGTTGATTTGGCACCGAAGGAGAGCGACGCGCTGCTGAACTTCCTGTTCGCCCACATTACCAAGCCGGAGTTCCAGGTGCGCTGGCGCTGGCAGGAAAATGACGTTGCCATCTGGGATAACCGCGTGACGCAGCATTACGCCAACGCGGATTATCTGCCGCAGCGGCGCATTATGCACCGCGCGACCATTCTGGGGGATAAGCCTTTTTACAAGGCCTAAAAGGTGGGGTCTGAGTTACAGATCAAACTCGTTGGTGAACTGTTCCAACTGCTCTTGCGCATCCAGCCAGGTCATTTCCGTTTCTTCCAGCGCGGACTTGGCCTGGCTTTGTTGTTGCAGGCAGAGGGTCAGATCGGCCTTGCGGCTGATGTCATACAGCGAAGAGTCCGCCAGCTTCTCTTCCACCGCCGCCAGTTCGGCACTCAGCTTTTCCATCTGCTGTTCCAGTTTGGCAATCTGCTTGCGTAGCGGCTGAGTCTGGCTGCGGAACTCGGCTTCCCGACGTTTCTGATCCTTGCGCGCCTGGGCGCTGTTACCGTTGTTTTCCTTGTCCGGCGCGTCCTGCTGGTTTTCCTGGCGTTGCAGGTCGATCAGCCATTGCTGATAGTCGTCCAAATCGCCATCGAACACTTCCACCTGGCCATCGTGCACCAGATAGAGATCGTCGGTAGTGGAGCGCAACAGGTGACGGTCGTGCGAGACCACCACTAACGCGCCCTCGAAGTCGATCAGCGCTTCGGTCAGCGCCTGACGCATGTCCAGATCCAGGTGGTTGGTCGGTTCATCGAGCAGCAGCAGGTTAGGGCGTTGCCAGACGATCAGAGCCAGTACCAGCCGCGCTTTTTCGCCGCCGGAGAAACGCTCGGTGGCCTCGGTGACCTTATCGCCCTGGAAGCCAAAGCCGCCCAGGTAGTCGCGCAACTGCTGTTCCAGCACCCGGGGAGCGATGCGGCTCAAATGCTGCAGCGGGGATTCATCGGCGCGCAAGAACTCCAGCTGATGCTGGGCGAAGTAACCCAGCTTGATGCCTTTTGCCAGACCAATCTCACCGCTCAGCGGTTCCAGTGAGCCGGCCAGCATTTTGATCAGGGTAGATTTACCGGCGCCATTACGGCCCAGCAAACCGATGCGCGAGCCGGGCACCAGGTTCAGTTTGATCGAGTTCAGGATCACCTTGTCGCCATAACCGGCGCTGACCTTTTCCATGCGCAGCAGCGGGTTCGGCAGGCTTTCCGGTTGGCGGAAGCTGAAGCTGAACGGGTTATCGACGTGGGCCGGTGCGATCAACTCCATGCGTTCAAGCATTTTGATGCGGCTTTGCGCCTGCTTGGCCTTGGTAGCCTGCGCGCGGAAGCGGTCAATGTAGCTTTGCAGGTGCGCCACTTTCTCTTGTTGATTCTGGTACAGCGCCTGTTGCTGAGCCAGTTTGGTCGAACGCTGACGTTCGAACGAAGAGTAGTTACCGGTATATTCGTTAATGGTTTCTTGTTCGATATGCAGAATTTTATCGACGATCGGATCGAGGAAGTCGCGGTCATGCGAAATCAGCACCAGCGTGCCAGGGTAGCTCTTCAGCCAACGCTCCAGCCAGATCACCGCATCCAGGTCCAGGTGGTTGGTGGGTTCGTCGAGCAGCAGCAGGTCTGAGCGACAGACCAGCGCTTGTGCCAGGTTCAGACGCATGCGCCAGCCGCCCGAGAAGGCGCGTACCGGATTGAGCAACTGTTCGTTGGAAAAGCCCAGACCGTGCAGCAGGCTGGCGGCGCGTGAACGGATAGTCCAGGCATCGAGCGCGTCCAGTTTACCGTGCAGCGTGGCGATGGCATGACCGTCGTTTTTATCGTTCGCCACCTGCAATTCGGCTTCAAGCTGGCGGAATTCGCGGTCGCCGTCGATCACATACTCAAGCGCCGGTATATCCAGCGCCGGCGTTTCCTGGTTGACCCAGGCCAGGGCCCAGTTGCTTGGGAAGGTGTAGCTGCCGCCGTCCGCGGCCATTTCGCCCTTCAGCAATGACAGCAGCGTCGATTTGCCGCAGCCGTTTTTACCCACCAGGCCGACTTTCTGACCTGGATTAACCGTCGCAGTGGCGTTGTCCAACAGGACGCGGGTGCCGCGTCGGATTTGTAGCGAGGAAAATACAATCATAAAGTGCCGTATGTTCAGAGTATGTTAAATTGAGTGAGTTCTAAGTTAACAGGACGCAGACTGTCCTATTATTAGTCTTTGCGGAGCATGGTAACGGAAAACCGCTACCCTGACGACGCTTTGGAGGGGAATGATGTCACAGCCGCCGAAGGTCTTGCTGCTGTATGCCCATCCGGAATCCCAGGACTCGGTCGCGAATCGGGTTTTGCTTCGACCGGCACAGCAGTTGGACCATGTCACCGTGCACGATTTATACGCGCACTATCCTGATTTTTTTATTGATATTCACCACGAACAACAACTGCTGCGTGAACATCAGGTCATTGTTTTTCAACATCCTCTCTATACCTACAGTTGCCCGGCCCTGTTGAAAGAATGGCTGGATCGCGTGCTGTCGCGCGGTTTTGCCAGCGGCATGGGTGGCAATGCGCTGGCGGGAAAGTACTGGCGCTCGGTGATCACCACCGGTGAACCTGAGGGGGCCTATCGCACCGGCGGTTATAACCGCTATCCGATGGAAGATATTTTGCGTCCGTTCGAACTGACCGCGGCCATGTGCCACATGCACTGGCTGACGCCGATGCTGGTGTATTGGGCGCGCAGGCAGAAGCCGGAGGTGCTGGAAAGCCATGCCGCCGCGTATGGCGACTGGCTGCGTAATCCGCTACCACACGGAGGGAGGTAAACATGGAAGGTTCAACCTTACTGACCGCAATTTTACTGTTCCTGTTCGCCGCGGTGGTCACGGTGCCGATCGCTCGTCGCCTGGGCATTGGCGCAGTGTTGGGATATCTGATCGCCGGTATCGCCATCGGCCCCTGGGGGCTGGGCTTTATCCGTGACGTTGACGAGATCCTGCACTTTTCCGAACTGGGCGTGGTGTTCCTGATGTTTATCATCGGGCTGGAACTGAACCCGAGCAAACTGTGGGAGTTGCGGCGCTCCATCTTTGGCGTCGGTGCCGGGCAGGTGCTGATTACCGCCACGGTGCTGGGGGCGCTGCTTTATCTGACTCATTTCGCCTGGCAGGCCGCCGTAATCGGGGGCATTGGGCTGGCGATGTCGTCAACCGCCATGGCGCTGCAGCTAATGCGCGAGAAGGGCATGAACCGCAATGAGGGCGGCCAACTGGGGTTCTCGGTATTGCTGTTCCAGGATATGGCGGTGATCCCGGCGCTGGCGCTGATCCCGATCCTGGCCGGGGCCGGGGGCAGCAGTGACGACTGGGCACAAATTGCACTCAAGGTGGCGGCGTTCGGCGGCATGCTGATCGGTGGACGTTTCCTGCTGCGGCCGCTGTTTCGCTATATCGCCTCTTCCGGGGTGCGTGAAATCTTCACCGCTGCCGCTCTGCTGGTGGTGCTGGGGGCGGCGCTGTTTATGGATGCGCTTGGCCTGTCGATGGCGCTTGGGACCTTTATCGCCGGCGTGCTGCTGGCGGAGAGTGAATATCGCCATGAGCTGGAGATTTCAATCGAGCCATTCAAGGGGCTGCTGCTGGGGCTGTTTTTTATCTCGGTGGGTATGGCGTTAAATATCGGCGTACTCTATACCCATCTGGCCGAAGTGTTGATTGGTGTGGTGGCGCTGGTGGCGATCAAGTCAGGGGTGTTGTATTCACTGTCGCGTATCTTCGGCCTGCGCAGTTCGGTACGTCTGCAGTTTGCCGGCGTGCTTAGCCAGGGCGGTGAGTTCGCCTTTGTGCTGTTCTCTGCGGCGGGCACGCAGAAGGTGTTGCAGCCCGATCAACTCGCGCTGCTGTTGGTGGTGGTCACTCTGTCGATGATGACCACGCCGCTGCTGATGCAAATTATTGATCGCATCCTGGCGCGCCGTTACAACGCCCGCGATGAAGACGAAGAGACGCCGTATGTGGAGGACGATGACCCGCAGGTGATCATCGTCGGTTTCGGGCGTTTTGGTCAGGTGATCGGCCGGTTGCTGATGGCCAACAAGATGCGCATCACCGTGTTGGAGCGTGATGTCAGCGCCGTCGGTGTGCTGCGCCGCTACGGTTACAAGGTGTATTACGGCGACGCCACCGAACTGGAGCTGCTGCGTGCGGCCGGTGCGGCGAAGGCCAAGTCGATTGTGATCACCTGTAATGAACCTGAAGACACCATGGAAATCGTGCGTCTGTGCCAGCAACATTTTCCCGATCTGAGCATTCTGGCGCGGGCTCGCGGTCGTGTGGAGGCGCACGAATTGCTGCAGGCCGGGGTCAAACAGTTCAGTCGTGAAACTTTTTCCAGTGCGCTGGAACTGGGGCGCAAGGCGTTAACGGAGCTGGGTATGCATCCGCATCAGGCCTACCGGGCGCAGCAGCACTTCCGCCGGTTGGATATGCGTATGCTGCGTGAGCTGATGCCTCCGCATCACGGCGATGTGGCGCAGATTTCCCGCGTAAAAGAAGCGCGGCGCGAGTTGGAAGAACTTTTCCATCGAGAAATGCAAAAAGAGAGTCGCCAGTTCGACGGCTGGGATGAATACGAATAATTTGGAGCACTGAGATGTCTGCAACACGTAAAAGATTTATCGCCGGGGCGGTCTGCCCGAGCTGTAAGGCTATGGATACGCTGGCAGTTTGGCGTGAAGACCAGGTTGAAGTGGTGGAGTGCGTTAAGTGCGGCCATCATCAGCGGCAGACCGAAGAGCAGGTAGAAAAGCACGTCCGGCCGCAGGAACAGGTGATCGGTATTTTCCATCCGGAGTAGCGTTATCGAGCGCGATTTTTTATGCTGGAGGGTACAGCGGGAAAGATTTCCGATACAATCTGTCCGGTTAAGGCGCAGCCCCCATGACGGTTGCGTCCAAGTATCCAACGGTAGGAGATATCATGAAAGTAGCAAAAGACTTGGTGGTCAGCCTGGCTTATCAAGTACGTACAGAAGACGGTGTTTTGGTTGATGAGTCTCCGGTGAGTGCGCCGCTGGACTATCTGCACGGGCATGGCTCTCTGATTGCAGGTCTGGAAAAAGCTCTCGAAGGCCACGAAGCGGGCGATCGTTTTGACGTGAATGTTGGCGCTAACGATGCGTACGGCAACTACGACGAAAACCTGGTGCAGCGCGTGCCAAAAGACGTCTTTATGGGCGTTGACGAGTTGGAAGTGGGTATGCGCTTCCTGGCTGATACCGATCAGGGCCCAGTGCCGGTCGAAATCACCGAAGTGGACGGCGATCACGTAGTGGTTGACGGTAACCACATGCTGGCGGGTCAGAACCTGAACTTCAACGTGGAAGTTGTCGCGATCCGCGAAGCTACCGCTGAAGAACTGGCGCACGGCCACGTACACGGCGAGCACGATCATCACCACGACCATGAACACGGTGAAGGCTGCTGCGGCGGTCATGACCACGATCACGATCATGACCATGCGCATGACCAGGATCAAGCCAAGAAAGGCGGTTGTGGTAACGGCGGTTGCGGCTGCCACTAATCGCAGCGCAGTAACGGCAAAAAAGGGCGGCCCTGGGGCTGCCCTTTTTTATGGTTTATCAATAATGTGGTGGCGGTGTTTCTTCCGACTGCGAAGCTATCATCGACGTCTGGGTCGAACGCATTTTATCGGTCAGCACGCGCAGATGTTCCTGCAATTTCAGCATTTCAAGCTGGTGCTGTACCAGGGTCTGGTTGAGATCTTCGATGGTGACTTCCTGGAAGGCCTGACGGCTCTCCAACTCTTCAAGCCGCAGTAACAGGCTTTGGTTATCGGCGTTGTGCATGGGGGCTACCTCTGACGCGGTTTAATCCTGAATCTGACGCTATGTTAACAGCTGCCGCCGGCTTTGCGCTGCGCTATTTCACCCCGTTCCGTTGGGGCGATAACCGAGCGTGTTGGTGCACTGTGTAAAGTGCTGAAAAATAGAGCGCTTACCTTGGGCGGATTTGTTACCGTTGGGCGTCAGATGGTGGAAAAATCTGATTTATCATATGGGTAGCACATTAAACGAAACTTCTGTTTAAAGCTGGAGTCACACTTTGACTCGATTGGTTACCTGTGTGACTGTTTTGTTTTGTTTCGGACAGCTATAGTAGCCCGGTTATCTTACTTAATGATTGTTTGGGGCATCGCTTCAGACACTGGAGAAATGGATGAAATCTTTGTTTAAAGTCACGCTTCTGGCAACCACCATGGCTTTTGCTTTGAATGCGACCCAGGTCATGGCTGCCGATGCAGCTAAACCAGCAGAAGCGGCTAAAGCTGCCGACGCGGCACCAAGCACTGGCAAGTTCAAGAGTGACGACGAGCAAGCGGCTTACGCACTGGGTGCATCCCTGGGCCGTTACATGGACAACTCGCTGAAAGAGCAAGAAAAACTGGGTATTAAACTGGACAAAGACCAGTTGATCTCAGGCGTTCAGGACGCTTTCGCTAACAAGAGCAAGCTGAACGACGCAGATATCGAAAAAACCCTGCAGAGCTTTGAAGCGCGCGTGAAGGCTTCTGCTCAGGCGAAGATGGAGCAGGACGCGAAAGATAACGAAGCGAAAGGCACCAAGTACCGTGACACCTTCGCTAAAGAGAAAGGCGTGAAGAAAACCGAGTCTGGCCTGCTGTATCAGGTAGAGAAGCCAGGTACCGGTGCTGCGCCTAAAGACAGCGATACCGTTGTGGTGAACTACAAGGGCACCCTGACCGACGGTACCGAGTTTGATAACTCGTACACCCGTGGCGAGCCACTGTCATTCCGTCTGGACGGCGTGATCCCAGGCTGGACTGAAGGCCTGAAACACATTAAGAAAGGCGGCAAAATCAAGCTGGTTATCCCACCGGCGCTGGCCTACGGTAAAACTGGCGTCCCGGGTATCCCGGCTAACTCCACTCTGGTGTTCGACGTTGAGCTGCTGGATGTGAAAGCCGCGCCGAAAGCAGACGCCAAGGCTGAGAAACCGGCTGACGCAGCGGCTGATGCCAAAGCACAGTAAGTTTGCCTGAGTCCCCACACCGCCGCGAACATTCTTCGCGGCGGTGTTCATTTCAGCCTGCCGAATCGGGCGTAACTTTCACTTCCTCCTCCACTGATTGCTTGACGCCTGCCGGGCATCGGGCTTAACGTCAATACCACGCGCAAACGCAAGGACTTTACTCTGGCTGTTTTGCTAGACTAATTATCCGGACTTATAAGTCATGCGCCTGCCCCTTAGGGCGTGTACCTAAAACTGTTCCTGGCCGTCAAGGTCGGCGGACGCATGTCGTGCTGTTTCATACTGATATCAGCCAGCTCGCACACCCTGAGCAATCCCGGGGAGTGAAGAAGCCCGCACGAGCAGTTTTAGCTGCGCCCCCTGGCACAGGCGATCTTTGAGGGTGGTATTTTCGATGTCTAATTCGCTTTTATCCAGCGAAGCCAGCGAACTTGATTTGCTGAACGAACGTCCGTTTACCCAAACGGATCATGAGATTCTGAAGTCTTACGAAGCCGTGGTTGATGGCCTGGCGATGTTGATCGGCGGGCACTGTGAGATTGTGCTGCACGCACTGGAAGATTTGAAATGCTCGGCGGTACGTATTGCCAACGGGGAGCATACCGGGCGGCAAATCGGTTCGCCGATCACCGACCTGGCGCTGCGCATGTTGCATGACATGGCCGGCAATGACAGCAGTGTATCGCAAGCCTATTTTACCCGCGCCAAGAGCGGTGTGCTGATGAAGTCGGTGACTATCGCCATTCGCAACCACGATCAGCGGGTGATCGGCCTGCTGTGTATTAACATGAACCTCGACGTGCCTTTCTCTCAGGTGATGCAGACCTTTATGCCGCCGGAAACTCAGGAAGTGGCTCCTTCGGTTAACTTTGCGTCTTCCGTTGACGACTTGGTGGCTCAAACGCTGGAGTTCACCATTGAGGAAGTTAATGCCGATCGTAACGTCTCCAACAATGCCAAAAATCGTCAGGTGGTGCTGAACCTCTACGAGAAAGGCATTTTTGACATCAAGGATGCGATTAACCAGGTGGCGGATCGTCTGAATATCTCCAAGCACACCGTGTATCTGTACATCCGCCAGTTCAAAAGCGGCGATTTGGTGGGAACTGACCGCTGATGCTGAATTACTGCCTTTTGGTCACCGGGCCGGCGTATGGTACCCAGCAGGCCAGCAGTGCCTACCAGTTTGCTCAGGCTTTGCTGGCGAAAGGGCACCGCCTCTCCAGCGTGTTTTTTTACCGTGAAGGGGTGTTTAACGCCAACCAACTGACGGCGCCCGCCGGTGATGAGTTCGATTTGGTCCGCGGCTGGGTGCAGTTGGCACAGCAACACCGTGTTGAGCTCAATGTCTGCGTGGCGGCTGCGTTACGACGTGGGGTGACCGATGAACAGGAAGCGGCTCAGCAGGGGCTGGCTGCGGCAAACCTGCAGCCGGGTTTTATCCTCAGCGGGTTAGGTTCACTGGCAGAGGCGGCGCTGAGCAGTGACCGCCTGGTACAGTTCTAAGAGAATTTATGAAACGAGTCGCTTTTGTTTTTACCCAGGCTCCGCACGGCAGTAGCGGCGGCAGGGAAGGGTTGGATGCGTTACTGGCCACTTCGGCGCTGAGCGAAGATCTGGGCGTGTTTTTTATCGGTGATGGCGTGTTGCAGCTATTGCCGGGGCAGCAACCGGAAAAAATTCTGGCTCGCAATTACATTGCCACCTTTGGCGTATTGCCGTTGTATGACGTTGAGCAGTGTTATCTGTGCCAGGCATCCTTGCAGGAACGCGGTCTGAGTCAGGTGACCGACTGGGTGCTGGACGCCGAGGTATTGGCACCGGATGCGCTGCGTCAACAGTTAGCCGGCTATGATGCGGTGATGACTTTTTAGGAAATCCTGATGCTGTATACCCTTGGCCGTTCCCCCACTCAATGCGATTTACCTGCGTTGCTGCGCCTGGCGGCAGCGGGCGATGACCTGCTGTTGTTACAGGATGGCGTGCTGGCCGGCCTGGCCGGGAGTGCGCATCTTGAATTGCTGCTCAACGCCCCCATATCCCTTTATGCACTGCAGGATGACCTGGAGGCCAGAGGCCTGGTTGGTCATTTTTCGCACAAGATCACTGTCATCGGCTATAATCACTTCGTTGAATTAACCGAAAAACACCGCAGCCAAATGTCTTGGTGATGAGAGTATTGTTGTATATTTCTTGACACATCTACTACTCAGCCCTAAAATTCTGCGTCCCGTACTTTGCCAGTAGTGCATACGGGGGGATTTATCACATGTTTACGAAGCAACAAGCGAAGCAAAAACCAGGAGCTTTTTAATGGCAACAATTAATCAGCTGGTACGCAAACCACGCTCTGTGAAGGCTGCTAAAAGCAACGTTCCAGCGCTGGAAGCCTGCCCGCAGAAACGTGGCGTATGTACTCGCGTATATACCACCACTCCTAAGAAACCAAACTCCGCACTGCGTAAAGTATGCCGTGTGCGTTTGACTAACGGTTTTGAAGTTACCTCCTACATCGGCGGTGAAGGTCATAACCTGCAGGAACACTCCGTGATCCTGATCCGTGGCGGTCGTGTAAAAGACTTGCCAGGTGTGCGTTACCACACCGTCCGTGGTGCACTTGACTGCTCCGGTGTTAAAGACCGTAAGCAATCTCGTTCCAAGTACGGCGTGAAGAAGCCAAAGGCTTAATGGTTCTCCGTTAAGTAAGGCCAAACATTTTCACTTTAATGTCAAAATAAACTCGTAGAGTTTTGGACAATCCTGAATTAACAACGGAGTATTTCCATGCCACGTCGTCGCGTGATCGGCCAACGTAAAATCCTTCCAGATCCTAAGTTCGGATCCGAACTGTTGGCCAAATTTGTAAACATCCTGATGGTAGACGGTAAAAAATCTACTGCAGAAGCAATCGTCTATACCGCGCTGGAGACCCTGGCTCAGCGTTCTGGTAAAGATCACCTGGAAGCTTTCGAAGTCGCTCTCGACAACGTTCGCCCGACTGTAGAAGTTAAGTCGCGCCGCGTTGGTGGTTCTACTTATCAGGTACCAGTTGAAGTCCGCCCGGTCCGTCGTAATGCTCTGGCAATGCGTTGGATCGTTGATGCTGCTCGTAAACGCGGTGATAAATCCATGGCTCTGCGCTTGGCGAACGAACTTTCTGATGCAGTTGAGAACAAAGGTTCTGCTGTTAAGAAACGTGAAGACGTTCACCGTATGGCAGAAGCCAACAAGGCGTTCGCCCACTACCGCTGGTAATTGCCACGCAGTAGTTATGCTAACCAAGCGGGCGCTTCAAGAAGCCAACCCGCTTGGGTTAACCGAACTTGAACGCCTAAGGCAATAGAGGAATCAAATGGCTCGTAAAACACCCATTGAGCGCTATCGTAACATCGGTATCAGCGCTCACATCGACGCCGGTAAAACGACCACTACCGAACGTGTTTTGTTCTACACCGGTGTAAACCACAAAATCGGTGAAGTGCACGACGGCGCAGCTACCATGGACTGGATGGAGCAGGAGCAGGAACGTGGTATTACCATCACGTCCGCTGCGACTACCTGTTTCTGGTCTGGTATGGCTAAGCAGTTCGAACCACACCACATTAACATCATCGACACCCCAGGACACGTTGACTTCACCATCGAAGTAGAACGTTCTATGCGTGTTCTTGATGGCGCGGTAATGGTTTACTGTGCTGTTGGTGGCGTTCAGCCACAGTCTGAAACCGTATGGCGTCAGGCTAACAAATACAAAGTTCCACGCATCGCGTTCGTTAACAAAATGGACCGCATGGGTGCTAACTTCCTGAAAGTTGTTGGTCAGATTGAACAACGTCTGGGCGCAACTCCGGTTCCTCTGCAGCTGGCTATTGGCGCGGAAGAGAAATTCACCGGTGTTGTTGACCTGGTGAAAATGAAAGCCATCAACTGGAACGAAGCCGATCAGGGCGTGACCTTCGAATACGAAGAGATCCCGGCTGATATGCAAGAACTGGCTGAAGAATGGCATCAGAAACTGGTTGAGGCCGCTGCTGAAGGCTCTGATGAGCTGATGGAGAAATTCTTTGGTGGCGAAGAGCTGACCGAAGAAGAAATCAAAACTTCTCTGCGTAAGCGCGTTCTGAACAATGAAATTATCCTGGTTACCTGTGGCTCTGCGTTTAAAAACAAAGGCGTACAGGCAATGCTGGATGCTGTTGTTGAGTATCTGCCAGCACCAACCGACGTTGAAGCTATCAACGGTATGTTGGATGACGGTAAAGACACTCCAGCAGTTCGTCATTCTTCTGACACCGAGCCGTTCTCTGCTCTGGCGTTCAAAATCGCTACTGACCCATTCGTGGGTAACCTGACGTTCTTCCGTGTTTACTCCGGTCTCGTCAACTCAGGTGACACTGTATTTAACCCAGTGAAATCTCAGCGTGAACGTCTGGGCCGTATCGTTCAGATGCATGCTAACAAGCGTGAAGAGATCAAAGAAGTTCGCGCAGGCGACATCGCTGCTGCTATCGGTCTGAAAGACGTGACTACCGGTGACACTCTGTGTGATCCGAACAACGTGATCATTCTGGAGCGCATGGAGTTCCCTGAGCCGGTAATCTCCGTAGCCGTTGAACCAAAAACCAAAGCTGACCAGGAAAAAATGGGTCTGGCTCTGGGCCGTCTGGCGAAGGAAGATCCATCATTCCGCGTATGGACTGACGAAGAATCAGGTCAGACTATCATCGCAGGTATGGGTGAACTTCACCTGGACATCCTGGTTGACCGTATGCGTCGTGAATTCAACGTTGAAGCTAACGTGGGCAAACCTCAGGTTGCTTACCGTGAAGCGATTCGTTCGAAAGTTACCGATATCGAAGGTAAACACGCCAAGCAGTCTGGTGGTCGTGGTCAGTATGGTCATGTTGTAATCGACATGTACCCACTGGAGCCGGGCGTTAATCCGAAAGGCTACGAGTTCGTCAATGACATTAAAGGTGGTGTGATCCCAACGGAATACATCTCTGCCATTGATAAAGGCCTCCAGGAACAGCTGAAGTCTGGTCCACTGGCGGGTTACCCGGTTGTTGATCTCGGTGTGCGTCTGCATTTCGGTTCTTACCATGATGTTGACTCCTCCGAATTGGCGTTTAAACTGGCCGCTTCTATCGCCTTTAAAGATGGCTTTAAGAAAGCGAAACCTGTTTTGCTTGAGCCAATCATGAAGGTTGAAGTTGAAACGCCGGAAGAGAACACTGGTGACGTCATCGGTGACCTTAGCCGTCGTCGTGGTCAACTGAAAGGTCAGGAATCCAACGCTACTGGCGTTCAGATTCACGCTGAAGTTCCGTTGTCCGAGATGTTCGGTTACGCAACTCAACTGCGTTCTCTGACCAAAGGCCGTGCTTCTTACTCCATGGAGTTCCTGAAGTACGATGATGCGCCGAACAACGTCGCTCAGGCCGTTATTGAAGCCCGTGGTAAATAAGCTTTCGGGTTTAACACATTGATCAGTGCTCTCTCCATGAGGGGAGAGCATAAGAGTAAGGAATATAGCCGTGTCTAAAGAAAAATTTGAACGTTCCAAACCGCACGTTAACGTTGGTACTATCGGCCACGTTGACCACGGTAAAACTACCCTGACTGCAGCAATCACCACCGTTCTGGCTAAAACCTACGGCGGTTCTGCACGTGCTTTCGACCAGATCGATAACGCGCCAGAAGAAAAAGCTCGTGGTATCACCATCAACACTTCTCACGTTGAGTATGACACCCCGTCTCGCCACTACGCGCACGTTGACTGCCCAGGGCACGCCGACTACGTTAAAAACATGATCACCGGTGCTGCTCAGATGGACGGCGCTATCCTGGTTGTTGCTGCGACTGATGGCCCTATGCCACAGACCCGTGAGCACATCCTGCTGGGTCGTCAGGTTGGCGTTCCTTTCATCATCGTATTCATGAACAAATGCGACATGGTTGATGATGAAGAGCTGCTGGAACTGGTAGAAATGGAAGTTCGTGAACTTCTGTCTGCTTACGACTTCCCTGGTGATGACCTGCCGGTTGTTCGTGGTTCAGCGCTGAAAGCACTGGAAGGCGAAGCTGAGTGGGAAGCTAAAATCATCGAATTGGCTGGCTACCTGGATTCTTACATCCCAGAACCAGAACGTGCTATCGACCTGCCGTTCCTGCTGCCAATCGAAGACGTCTTCTCCATCTCCGGTCGTGGTACCGTTGTTACCGGTCGTGTTGAGCGCGGTATCGTTAAAGTTGGCGAAGAAGTTGAAATCGTTGGTATCAAAGACACCGTTAAGTCTACCTGTACCGGCGTTGAAATGTTCCGCAAACTGCTGGACGAAGGCCGTGCTGGTGAGAACGTTGGTGTTCTGCTGCGTGGTATCAAGCGTGAAGACATCGAACGTGGTCAGGTACTGGCTAAACCAGGTTCTATCAAGCCGCACACTCAGTTCGATTCAGAAGTGTACATCTTGAGCAAAGAAGAAGGTGGTCGTCATACTCCATTCTTCAAAGGCTACCGTCCACAGTTCTACTTCCGTACAACTGACGTGACCGGTACCATCGAACTGCCAGAAGGCGTTGAGATGGTAATGCCTGGTGACAACGTGAACATGGTTGTTACTCTGATCCACCCAATCGCGATGGATCAAGGCTTGCGTTTCGCAATCCGTGAAGGCGGCCGTACTGTTGGCGCTGGTGTTGTTGCTAAAGTTATCGCTTAATCGCGAATAATTTTTCGACACAAAAAGAGGGCACTTCGGTGCCCTTTTTTTATGCAATTCGCTCAAATCTTAATTGAAATAAAAAGCATTCTTATTTAGACTTACAACATTGGTTAAGAAGTGAGTCTCTCTATGTATGTATGTCTGTGTAATGCCGTGACTGATAAAGCGATCCGTAAGGCCGTGCGTCAGCACAATCCGCATACCATGAAACAACTGCGTGAACTTGTGCCTATTGGTACCGATTGTGGTAAGTGCATTCGTCAGGCAAGACAGATTATGGTGGAGGAAAGCGGAACCATTATTCATATGCACGAAGTTGCCTAACTAAAGGTAAGGTTATTTTTTGACTCTTGGCTTACAGCTTCTACACTTTTAGAACTGGCCAGGAGGAGTTACCTATGAAAGGCGATAAAAAGATCATTGCTCATCTCAACAAACTGCTCGGTAACGAGCTGGTTGCCATCAATCAATATTTCCTGCACGCCCGAATGTTCAAAAACTGGGGTTTAACTCGCCTCAATGACAAGGAATACCACGAGTCGATCGATGAAATGAAGCATGCCGATCGTTACATCGAGCGTATTTTGTTTTTGGAAGGTATCCCGAATTTGCAGGACCTCGGCAAGTTGAATATTGGCGAGGATATTGAAGAAATGCTGCGTTCCGATCTGGCCCTGGAGTTGGATGGCGCCAAGAGTCTTCGCGAAGGCATCGCTTACGCCGATTCCATCCATGACTATGTCAGCCGTGATTTGATGATAGAGATCCTGGCCGATGAAGAAGAGCATATCGACTGGTTGGAAACCGAACTGGATTTGATAGATCGCCTGGGGATTCAGAACTACGCACAGGCCCAGCTCTAGCAGATTAGCACCCGTTTTTCATTTAACAAATACGCTCCCCAGCCGGCAGGTTTTCTCTCTGGCAGGGCGGGGGGAGCAGGCACAACGCCGTATCGAAATTCCTCGCATGCCCCTGTTTATCACTTACCGATTTGCCGTCCAAGAAATAAACCTGCAATAAATGTCGATATCCTGAGCATATTTCCATCTGCGCCTTGCTTCTCGCTCTGTTTTGCGTATAATGCGCGGGCTTACCTAATCTTGGTAAGCCTGATTTTAGCGAATCAGTCGATTGGCAAGTTTGTTTTGCCTTTCGAACAATACTCCCGATATGGGGGTTATATGTTGACGATTACACTCCCCCATCAATCGAAATGGGTGTGAGGAGTAATTATTTACGTTTATAAATAATTGGAGCTCTGGTCTCATGCAGAACCAAAGAATCCGTATCCGCCTGAAAGCGTTTGATCATCGTCTTATCGATCAATCAACCGCGGAAATCGTCGAGACTGCTAAGCGCACTGGTGCGCAAGTCCGTGGTCCGATCCCGCTGCCAACTCGCAAAGAGCGCTTTACCGTTCTGATCTCTCCGCACGTTAACAAAGACGCGCGCGATCAGTACGAAATTCGCACTCACAAGCGTCTGGTTGACATCGTTGAGCCAACCGAGAAAACCGTTGATGCTCTGATGCGTCTGGATCTGGCTGCTGGTGTAGACGTGCAGATCAGCCTGGGTTAATCAGGTCATTGAGCGATTGAGAGGTTGAAACAATGATTGGTTTAGTCGGTAAGAAATTGGGTATGACTCGTATCTTCACTGAAGATGGCGTTTCTATCCCAGTAACCGTGATTGAAATTGAAGCGAACCGCGTGACTCAGGTTAAAGACCTGGCTAACGACGGGTACCGTGCTGTGCAGGTTACTACCGGTAGCAAAAAAGCTAACCGCGTAACCAAGCCGGAAGCGGGCCATTTCGCTAAAGCTGGCGTTGAAGCTGGCCGTGGTCTGTGGGAATTCCGCCTTGCAGAAGGTGAAGAGTTTGCTGCAGGTCAAAACATCAGCGTAGAAATCTTCGCTGAAGTTAAAAAAGTCGATGTTACCGGTACTTCTAAAGGTAAAGGTTTTGCCGGCACTGTAAAGCGCTGGAACTTCCGTACCCAAGACGCTACCCACGGTAACTCCTTGTCTCACCGCGTTCCGGGTTCTATCGGTCAGAACCAGACTCCGGGCAAAGTGTTCAAAGGCAAGAAAATGGCTGGCCACCTGGGTGACGAGCGTGTAACCGTTCAAAGCCTGGACGTAGTACGTGTTGACGCTGAGCGCAACCTGCTGCTGGTTAAGGGTGCTGTACCGGGCGCAACCGGTGGCAACCTGATCGTTAAACCAGCTGTGAAGGCGTAAGGGGATAGCAATGGAATTAGTATTGAAAGACGCGCAAAGCGCGCTGACTGTTTCCGAAACTACCTTCGGTCGTGACTTTAACGAAGCGCTGGTACACCAGGTTGTTGTTGCTTATGCAGCAGGTGCCCGTCAAGGTACTCGTGCTCAGAAGACCCGCGCTGAAGTGACTGGTTCCGGTAAAAAACCGTGGCGCCAGAAAGGTACCGGCCGTGCGCGAGCAGGTTCTGTAAAGAGCCCGATCTGGCGTTCAGGTGGTGTGACCTTCGCTGCAAAGCCACAGGACCACAGTCAGAAAGTAAACAAAAAGATGTACCGCGGCGCGCTGAAAAGCATCCTGTCCGAACTGGTACGTCAAGATCGTCTGATCATTGTCGAGAAGTTCTCTGTAGAAGCGCCTAAAACTAAGCTGCTGGCACAGAAACTGAAAGATATGGCTCTGGAAGATGTGCTGATCGTGACCGGTGAACTGGATGAGAATCTGTTCCTGGCTGCTCGCAACCTGTACAAGGTTGACGTGCGCGATGTAGCAGGTATCGACCCGGTTAGCCTGATCGCCTTCGACAAAGTGGTTATGACTGCTGATGCTGTGAAGCAAGTTGAGGAGATGCTGGCATGATCCGTGAAGAACGTCTGCTGAAAGTGCTGCGTGCACCGCACGTATCTGAAAAAGCATCCGCTGCGATGGAAAAAACTAACACCATCGTACTCAAAGTTGCCAAAGACGCGACCAAAGCAGAAATTAAAGCTGCAGTGCAGAAACTGTTTGAAGTCGAAGTCGAAGACGTTAACACCCTGGTAGTTAAAGGGAAAGTGAAGCGTCACGGTCAGCGTGTTGGTCGTCGTAGCGACTGGAAAAAAGCTTACGTCACCCTGAAAGAAGGCCAGAATCTGGACTTCATCGGCGGCGCAGAGTAAGTCGGAGGAGTAAGAACAATGGCAATTGTTAAATGTAAACCTACATCTCCGGGTCGTCGCCACGTTGTTAAAGTGGTTAACCCTGAGCTGCACAAGGGTAAACCTCATGCCCCGTTGCTTGAGAAACTGAGCAAAAGCGGTGGCCGTAACAACAATGGCCGAATCACCACCCGTCATATCGGTGGTGGCCACAAGCAACATTATCGTCTGGTTGACTTCAAACGCAACAAAGACGGTGTGGCTGCAGTGGTTGAGCGTCTGGAATACGATCCGAACCGTTCCGCGAACATCGCGCTGGTTCTGTACAAAGACGGCGAACGCCGTTATATCCTGGCGCCGAAAGGCCTGAAAGCTGGTGACCAGATCCAATCTGGCGTTGATGCTGCAATCAAGGTAGGTAACGCCCTGCCAATGCGCAACATCCCAGTGGGTTCAACGGTTCATAACGTAGAAATGAAACCAGGTAAAGGCGGTCAAATCGCTCGCTCTGCTGGTGCCTACGTTCAGATCGTTGCACGTGATGGTTCCTACGTAACTCTGCGTCTGCGCTCAGGCGAAATGCGTAAAGTTCCAGTTGATTGCCGCGCCACCTTAGGTGAAGTCGGTAACGCTGAACATATGCTTCGCGTTCTGGGTAAAGCAGGTGCTGCACGTTGGCGTGGTGTTCGTCCTACCGTTCGCGGTACGGCGATGAACCCGGTCGATCACCCGCACGGTGGTGGTGAGGGTAAAAACTTTGGTAAACACCCAGTAACACCATGGGGCGTTCAGACCAAAGGTAAGAAAACCCGTAGCAACAAGCGTACTGATAAGTTCATCGTACGTCGCCGTAGCAAAAAATAATTAGAGGATAAGCCATGCCACGTTCTCTCAAGAAAGGTCCTTTTATTGACCTGCACTTGCTGAAGAAGGTAGAGAAAGCGGTGGAAAGCGGTGACAAGAAGCCTTTGCGCACTTGGTCCCGTCGTTCAACGATCTTTCCTAACATGATCGGTTTGACCATCGCTGTCCATAATGGTCGTCAGCACGTACCAGTGTTCGTTTCCGATGAAATGGTCGGTCACAAACTGGGTGAATTCGCGCCGACTCGCACTTATCGCGGCCATGCGGCTGATAAAAAAGCTAAAAAGCGCTAAGGTAGGAGGAAGAGATGGAAACTATCGCTAAACATCGCCACGCTCGTTCTTCTGCACAGAAGGTCCGCCTTGTTGCAGACCTGATCCGCGGTAAGAAAGTGTCGCAAGCTCTGGAAACTCTGGCCTACACCAACAAGAAAGCTGCTGGTCTGGTTAAGAAAGTGCTGGAGTCTGCCATTGCTAACGCAGAACACAACGATGGCGCTGACATCGATGATCTGAAAGTCACGAAAATCTTCGTAGACGAAGGCCCAAGCATGAAGCGCATTATGCCGCGTGCAAAAGGTCGTGCAGATCGCATCCTGAAGCGCACCAGCCACATTACTGTGGTTGTGTCCGATCGCTGAGACTCTGGAGACTAGCAATGGGTCAGAAAGTACATCCTAATGGTATTCGCCTGGGTATTGTCAAACCTTGGAACTCTACTTGGTATGCGAATACCAAAGAATTCGCTGACAACCTGGACAGCGACTTTAAAGTTCGTCAATTCCTGATTAAGGAACTGGCGAAAGCTTCCGTTTCTCGCATCGTTATCGAGCGTCCTGCGAAGAGCATCCGTGTGACTATTCACACTGCTCGTCCAGGCATCGTTATCGGCAAGAAAGGTGAAGATGTCGAAAAACTGCGTAAGGTCGTAGCGAACATCGCTGGCGTTCCTGCGCAAATTAACATCGCCGAAGTCCGTAAACCGGAACTTGACGCTAAATTGGTTGCTGACAGCATCACTTCACAGTTGGAACGTCGCGTTATGTTCCGCCGTGCTATGAAGCGTGCTGTACAGAACGCAATGCGTCTTGGCGCTAAAGGTATCAAAGTTGAAGTAAGCGGCCGCCTTGGCGGTGCTGAAATCGCGCGTACCGAATGGTACCGTGAAGGTCGTGTTCCGTTGCATACACTGCGTGCGGATATCGATTACAACACATCTGAAGCGCACACCACTTATGGTGTAATCGGCGTTAAGGTATGGATCTTCAAAGGTGAGATCCTGGGTGGTATGGCTGCAGTTGAACAACCGGAACCGGCTGCTCAACCTAAAAAGCAGCAGCGTAAAGGCCGCAAGTAAGGAGAGTCGCTGATGTTACAACCAAAGCGTACAAAATTCCGTAAGATGCACAAAGGCCGCAACCGTGGTCTGGCGCAGGGTACGGATGTTAGCTTCGGCACTTTCGGTCTGAAAGCTGTTGGCCGTGGCCGTCTGACTGCTCGTCAAATCGAAGCAGCTCGTCGTGCAATGACTCGTGCAGTTAAGCGTCAAGGTAAAATTTGGATCCGTGTATTCCCGGACAAACCAATTACCGAGAAGCCGCTCGAAGTGCGTATGGGTAAAGGTAAGGGTAACGTGGAATATTGGGTTGCCCTGATCCAACCTGGGAAAGTCCTGTACGAAATGGACGGTGTACCAGAAGAGGTCGCCCGTGAGGCATTCAAGCTGGCTGCAGCTAAATTGCCGATCAAAACCACCTTTGTAACTAAGACGGTGATGTAATGAAAGCACAAGAGCTGCGTGAAAAAAGCGTTGAAGAGCTGAACACTGAGCTGCTCAACCTGCTGCGTGAGCAATTTAACTTGCGCATGCAGGCGGCAAGTGGCCAGCTGCAACAAACTCACCTGTTGAAACAAGTGCGTCGTAATGTCGCACGCGTTAAGACTTTACTGACTGAAAAGGCGGGTGTGTAAATGACTGATATTAACCGTACTCTGCAGGGTCGTGTTATTAGTGACAAAATGGAGAAATCCATGGTTGTTGCTATCGAGCGCACGGTGAAGCACCCGATCTACGGGAAATTCATCAAGCGTACGACCAAGCTGCACGTACATGACGAGAACAACGAATGTGGTATCGGTGACGTGGTAGAAATCCGCGAATGCCGTCCACTGTCTAAGACTAAGTCTTGGACGTTGGTTCGCGTTGTAGAGAAAGCGATTCTGTAATAGAGTAGCTGGCTCTAACTTATAAACGGCTCAGAAAATGAGCCGTTTATTTTTTCTACCCATACTTTGGAAGCGGTGTTATAATGCTGCGCCCTCGGTTATGGGGCTTTTCAACGATCTAGTAATAGGTCCTAAAGTTGTAGTTGACATTAGCGGAGCACTAACATGATCCAAGAACAGACTATGCTGACCGTGGCCGACAACTCCGGTGCACGTCGCGTAATGTGTATCAAGGTTCTAGGTGGCTCGCACCGTCGCTACGCAGGCATTGGCGATGTCATCAAAATTACCATCAAGGAAGCAATTCCTCGCGGTAAGGTGAAGAAAGGCGATGTGCTGAAGGCGGTAGTGGTGCGCACCAAGAAGGGTGTACGTCGCCCGGACGGTTCTGTCATTCGCTTCGATGGTAATGCATGCGTTATTTTAAACAATAACAGCGAGCAACCTATCGGTACGCGTATTTTTGGGCCGGTAACTCGTGAACTGCGTAATGAGAAGTTCATGAAAATTATCTCTCTGGCACCAGAAGTACTCTAAGGAGCGAAACATGGCAGCGAAAATCCGTCGTGATGACGAAATTATCGTGCTTACCGGGAAAGACAAAGGTAAACGCGGTAAAGTAAAAAATGTCCTGTCTGCTGGTAAGGTCATTGTTGAAGGTATTAACCTGGTTAAGAAACATCAGAAGCCGGTCCCGGCCCTGAACCAACCAGGTGGCATTGTTGAAAAAGAAGCTGCAATTCAGGTTTCTAACATTGCTCTCTTCAACGCGGCTACCGGTAAGGCTGACCGTGTAGGCTTTAGATTCGAAGACGGGAAAAAAGTCCGTTTCTTCAAATCTAACAGCGAAACTATCAAGTAATTTGGAGTAATACGATGGCGAAACTGCATGATTACTACAAAGACGAGGTAGTCAAACAACTGATGTCTCAGTTTGATTACAACTCTGTCATGCAAGTCCCTCGGGTCGAGAAGATCACCCTGAATATGGGTGTTGGTGAAGCGATCGCTGACAAGAAACTGCTGGATAATGCAGCAGCGGATCTGGCAGCAATCTCCGGTCAAAAGCCGTTCATCACCAAAGCACGCAAATCTGTTGCAGGCTTCAAAATCCGCCAGGGCTATCCGATCGGCTGTAAAGTAACTCTGCGTGGCGAACGCATGTGGGAGTTCTTTGAGCGACTGATTTCCATTGCTGTTCCACGTATCCGTGACTTCCGTGGCTTGTCCGCTAAGTCATTCGATGGCCGTGGTAACTACAGCATGGGTGTGCGTGAGCAAATCATCTTCCCAGAAATCGACTATGACAAAGTCGACCGCGTTCGTGGTTTGGATATTACCATTACCACTACTGCGAAATCTGATGATGAAGGCCGCGCGCTGTTGGCTGCTTTTAACTTCCCGTTCCGTAAGTAAGGCAGGGTTACTGATGGCTAAGCAATCAATGAAAGCACGCGAAGTCGTTCGCGTGAAACTGGCTGAAAAGTACCGCGCTAAACGCGAGGAACTGAAAGCTATCATTTCTGGTGTGAACTCTTCCGACGAAGATCGTTGGGATGCTGTTCTCAAGCTGCAAACTCTGCCGCGTGATTCCAGCCCGTCTCGTCAGCGTAAACGCTGCCGCCAAACTGGCCGTCCACATGGTTATGTGGGCAAATTCGGGTTGAGCCGTATCAAGTTACGTGAAGCCGCTATGCGCGGTGAAGTACCAGGCTTGAAAAAGGCTAGCTGGTAATTACCAATTGAATCACGGGAGTAAAGACAGATGAGCATGCAAGATCCGATCGCGGATATGCTGACCCGTATCCGTAACGGTCAAGCCGCGAACAAAGTTGCGGTCACCATGCCTTCCTCCAAGCTGAAAGTGGCAATTGCCAACCTGCTGAAGGAAGAAGGTTTTATTGAAGATTTCAAAATCGAAGGCGACACCAAGCCTGTTCTGGAACTGGTACTGAAGTACTTCCAGGGCAAGGCAGTGGTAGAAAGCATTCAGCGAATCAGCCGTCCAGGTCTGCGTATCTACAAGAAAAAAGATGCGCTGCCAAAAGTTATGGCTGGTTTGGGTATTGCTGTTATTTCTACCTCTAAAGGTGTTATGACCGATCGTGCAGCTCGCCAAGCAGGTCTTGGTGGCGAGATTATCTGCTACGTAGCTTAATTCGGGAGGAAAGAATGTCTCGTGTTGCAAAAGCACCCGTCGTCATTCCTGCCGGCGTAGAGGTAAAACTCAACGGTCAGGTTATTTCGATAAAGGGTAAGAACGGCGAGCTGACTCGTACTGTCCACAACGCCGTTGAAGTGAAGCAAGAAGCTAATGCACTGACTTTCGCTCCGCGCGAAGGTTTTGCAAACGCATGGGCCCAAGCGGGTACCACGCGCGCTCTGCTGAACGCAATGGTCGTTGGTGTTACCGAAGGCTTCACCAAGAAGCTTCAACTGGTAGGTGTTGGTTATCGCGCTGCTGTTAAAGGCAACGTGGTGAATTTAGCCTTAGGCTTCTCTCACCCGGTCGATCACCAGCTGCCAGCAGGTATTACTGCTGAATGCCCAAGCCAAACTGAAATCGTGCTGAAAGGCGCTGATAAACAAGTTATTGGCCAGGTTGCTGCAGATCTGCGTGCCTACCGCCGTCCTGAGCCTTACAAAGGCAAGGGTGTCCGTTACGCCGACGAAGTCGTGCGTACCAAAGAGGCTAAGAAGAAGTAAGGTAACACTATGGATAAGAAATCTGCTCGTATCCGTCGTGCGACCCGCGCACGCCGTAAGATCAAAGAACTGGGTGCAACCCGCCTGGTGGTACATCGTACCCCGCGTCACATTTACGCACAGGTAATTGCTCCAAATGGTTCTGAAGTACTGGTAGCCGCTTCTACTGTAGAAAAAGCTATCACAGAGCAATTGAAGTATTCCGGTAACAAAGACGCAGCAGCAGCCGTAGGTAAAGCTCTGGCTGAGCGCGCGTTGGAAAAAGGGATCTCTAAAGTCTCCTTTGACCGTTCCGGTTTCCAATATCATGGTCGAGTCCAGGCACTGGCAGATGCTGCCCGTGAAGCTGGCCTTCAGTTCTAAGGAAGAGGTTTAAGATGGCTCACATCGAAAAACAAGCTGGCGAACTGCAGGAAAAGCTGATCGCGGTAAACCGCGTATCTAAAACCGTAAAAGGTGGCCGTATTTTCAGCTTTACCGCACTGACAGTAGTTGGTGATGGTAACGGTCGCGTTGGTTTTGGCTACGGCAAAGCACGCGAAGTTCCGGCAGCGATCCAGAAAGCGATGGAAAAAGCCCGTCGCGCTATGATTAATGTTGCTTTGAATAGCGGTACTCTGCAGCACCCTGTTAAAGGTGCTCATACGGGTTCTCGTGTGTTCATGCAACCAGCTTCCGAAGGTACCGGTATCATCGCCGGTGGTGCAATGCGCGCCGTTCTGGAAGTTGCAGGGGTTCATAACGTATTAGCTAAAGCATATGGTTCTACTAACCCGATTAACGTGGTTCGTGCAACTATTGCTGCTTTGGAAGATATGAAATCCCCAGAAATGGTCGCTGCTAAGCGTGGTAAGTCCGTCGAAGAAATTCTAGGGAAATAACCATGGCAAAGACTATTAAAGTAACTCAAACAAAAAGCAGCATCGGCCGTTTGCCAAAGCACAAGGCAACCCTGATCGGTTTAGGTCTGCGTCGTATTGGTCATACTGTAGAGCGTGAGGATACTCCTGCTGTACGTGGTATGGTCAACTTGGTTTCCTACATGGTTAAGGTTGAGGAGTAACAGATGCGTTTAAATACTCTGTCTCCGGCTGAAGGTGCCAAGCATGCGCCTAAGCGTGTAGGTCGTGGTATTGGTTCTGGCCTGGGTAAAACCGCTGGTCGTGGTCACAAAGGTCAGAACTCACGTTCTGGCGGTGGCGTACGTCGTGGTTTTGAAGGTGGTCAGATGCCTTTATATCGTCGTTTGCCGAAATTCGGCTTCACCTCTCGCAAAGCTATGATCACGGCAGAAGTTCGTCTGTCTGAACTGGCTCTTGTTGAAGGCGACGTAATCGACCTGAACACGCTGAAAGCCGCTAACGTTGTTGGTGTCCAGATCGAATTCGCGAAAGTTATGCTTTCTGGCGAAATCGCTCGTCCGGTTACCCTGCGTGGTCTGCGTGTCACCAAAGGCGCTCGTGCTGCTATCGAAGCTGCTGGCGGTAAAATTGAGGAATAAGTAGCAGATGGCTAAGCAACCAGGATTAGATTTTCAAAGTGCTAAAGGCGGACTCGGCGAGCTGAAGCGCAGACTTTTGTTTGTTATCGGCGCGCTGATTGTCTTCCGTATCGGCTCTTTTATTCCGATTCCTGGTATCGATGCCACTGTGCTTGCCAAATTGCTCGAGCAGCAGAGAGGCACTATCATTGAAATGTTTAACATGTTCTCTGGTGGTGCCCTCAGCCGTGCTTCTATCTTTGCTCTGGGGATCATGCCGTATATTTCGGCGTCGATCATTATCCAGCTGTTAACGGTGGTTCATCCAGCGTTAGCAGAAATTAAGAAAGAAGGGGAGGCTGGCCGTCGCAAGATTAGTCAGTACACCCGTTACGGTACGCTGGTGTTGGCCATATTCCAGTCGATCGGTATTGCTACCGGTCTGCCGAATATGCCTGGTATGCAGGGTCTGGTGTTAAACCCAGGCTTTGCGTTCTACTTTACTGCAGTAGTGAGCTTGGTTACCGGGACAATGTTCCTGATGTGGCTGGGTGAACAGATTACTGAACGCGGTATCGGTAACGGTATCTCGATCATTATCTTTGCAGGTATTGTAGCGGGACTCCCGCCGGCTGTGGCCCATACTATTGAGCAAGCCCGGCAAGGCGACCTGCACTTCCTCCTGTTGCTGTTGGTTGCAGTATTGGTGTTTGCAGTAACCTTCTTCGTTGTTTTCATCGAACGTGGTCAACGTCGTATCGTCGTTAACTATGCGAAACGTCAACAAGGTCGTCGTGTTTATGCAGCACAGAGCACACACTTACCGTTGAAAGTGAATATGGCAGGGGTTATCCCGGCAATCTTCGCTTCCAGCATTATTCTGTTCCCGGCCACGATTGCATCATGGTTTGGGGGCGGTACCGGTTGGAACTGGCTGACAACGATTTCGCTGTATTTGCAGCCAGGGCAACCGCTTTATGTGTTACTCTATGCGTCTGCAATCATCTTCTTCTGTTTCTTTTACACGGCGTTGGTTTTCAACCCGCGTGAGACAGCAGATAACCTGAAGAAGTCCGGTGCCTTCGTACCAGGAATTCGTCCGGGAGAGCAAACGGCGAAGTACATCGATAAAGTAATGACGCGTTTAACCCTGGTGGGCGCGATGTACATTACTTTCATCTGCCTGATCCCGGAGTTCATGCGTGATGCAATGAAAGTACCATTCTACTTTGGTGGTACCTCGCTACTGATCGTGGTTGTCGTCATCATGGACTTTATGGCTCAAGTGCAAACTCTGATGATGTCAAGTCAGTACGAGTCTGCATTGAAGAAAGCAAACCTGAAAGGCTATAACCGCTAACGGGTTCGTTTGAGAAGTTACGGAGAGTAAAAATGAAAGTTCGTGCTTCCGTCAAGAAATTATGTCGTAACTGCAAAATCGTTAAGCGTAACGGTGTCGTTCGTGTGATTTGCAGCGCCGAGCCGAAGCATAAACAGCGTCAAGGCTGATTATCTCGCATATTTTTCTTGCAAAGTTGGGTTGAGCTGGCTAGATTAGCCAGCCAATCTTTTGTATGTAGCTGCAACATTATTTGAGTATCCTGAAAACGGGCTTTTCAGAATGGTGTTGCCGTATAAAATAGTAGGAGTGCATAGTGGCCCGTATAGCAGGCATTAACATTCCTGATCATAAACATACCGTAATCGCCTTAACGTCGATCTTCGGAATCGGTAAAACCCGCTCACAGTCTATCTGTGCGTCTACGGGTATTGCCGAAAGTGTTAAGATCAGTGAGCTGTCTGAAGAGCAAATCGAACAGCTGCGTGAAGCAGTCGCCAAATTCACCGTAGAAGGTGATTTGCGTCGTGAAGTTACCCTGAGCATCAAGCGTCTGATGGATCTTGGTACATACCGTGGTTTGCGTCATCGTCGTGGTCTGCCAGTTCGCGGTCAGCGTACGAAGACCAACGCACGTACCCGTAAGGGTCCGCGTAAACCGATCAAGAAATAATCAGGGTGATTGAATAATGGCAAAGGCACCTGTTCGTACACGTAAGCGTGTAAGAAAGCAAGTCTCTGACGGCGTGGCTCATGTCCATGCTTCTTTCAACAACACCATTGTAACTATTACCGATCGTCAGGGTAATGCATTGGGTTGGGCAACTGCCGGTGGTTCTGGTTTCCGTGGTTCTCGTAAGTCAACTCCGTTTGCAGCTCAGGTTGCAGCAGAACGTTGTGCTGACGCAGTAAAAGAATACGGTATCAAGAATCTGGAAGTTATGGTTAAGGGACCGGGTCCAGGCCGCGAATCAACTATTCGTGCTCTGAACGCCGCTGGTTTCCGCATCACTAATATTACTGATGTGACTCCTATCCCTCACAACGGTTGTCGTCCGCCGAAAAAGCGCCGCGTATAACGCTGCTTTTAGGTTTGTTGGAGAAAGAAAATGGCAAGATATTTGGGTCCTAAGCTCAAGCTTAGCCGCCGTGAGGGCACAGACTTGTTCCTGAAGTCTGGCGTTCGCGCGATCGATACCAAGTGTAAAATTGAGCAACCGCCTGGTCAACACGGTGCGCGTAAACCGCGTCTGTCTGACTACGGTGTACAGTTACGTGAAAAGCAAAAAGTTCGCCGTATGTACGGTGTTCTGGAGCGTCAATTCCGTAACTATTACAAAGAAGCAGCACGCCTGAAGGGCAACACCGGTGCAAACCTGTTGCAACTGCTGGAAGGTCGTTTGGACAACGTTGTTTACCGTATGGGCTTCGGCGCTACTCGTTCAGAGTCACGTCAGTTGGTTAGCCACAAAGCAATTATGGTAAATGGTCGCGTTGTTAACATCGCTTCTTATCAGGTATCTCCGAATGACGTAGTCAGCATCCGCGAGAAGGCTAAAAAGCAATCTCGTGTTAAAGCTTCTCTGGAGCTGGCTGAGCAGCGTGAAAAGCCGACCTGGCTTGAAGTTGATGCTGCTAAGATGGAAGGCGTGTTCAAGCGTATGCCTGAACGTACCGATCTGTCTGCGGACATTAACGAACACCTGATCGTCGAGCTTTACTCCAAGTAAGGCTTAGTACCAAAGAGAGGACACAATGCAGGGTTCTGTGACAGAGTTTCTAAAACCGCGCCTGGTAGATATCGAGCAAGTCAGTTCGACGCACGCCAAGGTGACCCTTGAGCCGTTAGAGCGTGGCTTTGGCCATACTCTCGGCAATGCACTGCGCCGTATTCTGCTTTCGTCTATGCCGGGTTGCGCGGTGACCGAGGTTGAGATTGATGGTGTACTGCATGAGTACAGCACCAAAGAAGGCGTACAGGAAGATATCCTGGAGATCCTGCTCAACCTGAAAGGGCTGGCGGTGAGAGTTCAAGGGAAAGATGAAGTTATCCTTACCCTGAATAAATCTGGCATTGGCCCTGTGACCGCTGCCGACATTACCCATGATGGTGATGTCGAAATCGTCAAGCCTCAGCACGTGATCTGCCACCTGACCGATGAAAACGCTGCTATCAGCATGCGTATCAAAGTTCAACGTGGTCGTGGTTATGTGCCGGCTTCTGCCCGAATTCATTCGGAAGAAGATGAGCGCCCGATCGGTCGTCTGTTGGTTGACGCCTGCTATAGCCCTGTAGAGCGTATTGCCTACAATGTTGAAGCAGCGCGTGTAGAACAGCGTACTGACCTGGACAAGCTGGTCATCGAAATGGAAACCAATGGCACGATCGATCCTGAAGAGGCGATCCGCCGTGCGGCAACCATCCTGGCTGAACAACTTGAAGCTTTTGTTGACTTACGTGATGTTCGTCAACCAGAAGTTAAAGAAGAGAAACCAGAATTCGATCCGATTCTGCTGCGCCCTGTTGACGATCTGGAATTGACTGTCCGCTCTGCTAACTGCCTTAAGGCAGAAGCTATCCACTACATCGGTGATCTGGTACAGCGTACCGAGGTTGAGTTGCTGAAAACGCCGAACCTGGGTAAAAAATCTCTTACTGAGATTAAAGACGTGCTGGCCTCCCGTGGTCTATCTCTGGGCATGCGCCTGGAAAATTGGCCACCGGCAAGCATTGCTGACGAGTAACCGGATCACAGGTTAAGGTTTTACTGAGAAGGATAAGGTCATGCGCCATCGTAAGAGTGGTCGTCAACTGAACCGTAACAGCAGCCACCGCCAGGCTATGTTCCGTAACATGGCCGGCTCTTTGGTTCGTCATGAGATCATCAAGACGACCTTGCCAAAAGCAAAAGAGCTGCGTCGCGTTGTTGAGCCGCTGATTACTCTTGCCAAGACCGACAGCGTAGCTAATCGTCGTCTGGCATTCGCCCGTACTCGTGATAACGAGATCGTGGCAAAACTGTTTAACGAGCTAGGCCCGCGTTTTGCGAGCCGTGCCGGTGGTTACACTCGCATTCTGAAGTGTGGCTTCCGCGCAGGCGACAACGCGCCGATGGCATACATCGAGCTGGTTGATCGTGCTGAGTCTCAAGCAGAAGTAGCAACTGCAGAGTAATCTGTAGACGCGTGGAAAAACCGGGCTTGCCCGGTTTTTTTACGTCCATCATCAGCCAAACGTGCGTTCTTTCCCTTCCTGACTTAAGATCCCCGTCCCTATCCGCTATGCTAACGCTATTAATCAGCTCTACTGAGAGATCATGTTATGTGGTTACTCGATCAATGGGCAGAACGTCATATCCTGGATGCGCAGGCCAAAGGGGAATTAGATAATTTACCGGGCCAGGGTCAGCCACTTGAATTGGATGATGACAGTGCGGTACCTGCAGAATTGCGTACCGGCTTCCGCTTGCTTAAAAACGCCGGCTATTTACCCGCTGAGTTAGAAGATCGCAAAGAGGCTTTGAATATAGCTCGTTTGCTGCAAGGGATTGGTAGTGAGCATCCGGACTATGCCGAACTTGGCAAACGAATGGCGTTACTGGAACACCGTTTACGACAAGCAGGAATGAGTACTGATTTTTTGCATGGTGAATATCAACGTGCACTGAGTGGCAAATTTTCATCGGAGGATGAGTGATGCTTAAGATTGGCCAACTGGCAAAGCTTGCTGACGTGACGCCGGATACCGTGCGTTATTACGAGAAGCAGGGAATGATGGATCATAATATCCGTACCGAGGGCGGTTATCGGTTGTACAGCGATCAAGACCTGCAGCGGCTGCGTTTTATCCGTTATGCCAAGCAGCTCGGTTTCACGTTGGAAACTATCGCCGAACTGTTGTCGATCCGTGTTGATCCTGAGCACCATACCTGTCGGGAATCGAAGTCGATTGTCGATGCGCGGCTCAGTGATGTTGAAAATAAGCTTAAAGAACTAACACGGATGCGTGAATCGCTAAAGCGTCTTAGCGATGCCTGCTGCGGTAGCGCACATACCAGCAATTATTGCTCCATCCTGGAGGCGCTTGAGCAAGGTGCCAGTGATGATAAAACTAAAAAAGGTGCCTGAATGGGCTATCAGCACTTTAATTTTTATACGGCCGGCAGTATTATCGCCACGATTTATATCCATAGATAAACAAGGAGCATTACCATGACTAAATACCGTCATACCAAAGGCCAGATACAGGACAATGCCATTGAGGCACTGTTGCACGATCCGTTATTCCGACAAAGGGTAGAGAAAAATACCAAAGGCAAGGGCAGCTACCGGCGTAAAGACAAACATGCAAAAGGCGGAAACTGGGAGGCCAGTGGCAAACTATCAAGCGATAATTTACCACTGGCCTTCTGGTTTTAAGGCATTAAAAAAGCCATCTTATTAAGATGGCTTTTTAGTCGCGGAGGAGAAACTGTTTTACAGTTTAGGTTGTTGCTGTTGACTCAGTAAATCACGAATTTCAGTCAGCAGTTTTTCTTCTGCGGTCGGTGCCGGAGGCGCTGCTGGCTCTTCTTCCTGTTTACGACGCACTTTATTCATTAATTTAATTGCCAGGAAAATAGCGAAGGCAACAATCACAAAATCGAAAATGGTCTGGATGAATGAACCGTAGTTCATTACTACTGCAGGAATCGCGCCCTGAGCTTCGCGTAATACCAGGTGGAATTGTTTGAAGTCAACGCCGCCAATCAGCAAGCCCAGTGGTGGCATAATGATATCTGCAACGAAAGACGATACGATCTTACCGAATGCCGCACCAATAATCACACCTACTGCCAAGTCGACCACGTTGCCACGCATGGCAAACTCGCGGAACTCTTTCATCATACTCATAGAACGCACCCCTTGCAGAATTTAATAACTCAAGTTTAACAAAGCAATTTCCCTTTGCCACAAAAGGAGCGAAAACTTTTATCTCCTTCCATGGCAGAGAACAACTTCGCAATTATAGACCATCTATTACTACATTTGTTCTACAAGAAGAATGGACTTGGTTGGAACAGGCGTTCAACGTCAGGAACGAACTTTTTGTCGGTTATAAACATAATGACATGATCGCCTTGTTCAATTTTGCTGCTGCCGTTGGCAATAATAACGTCATCACCGCGCACAATGGCGCCAATGGTGGTACCCGGCGGCAATTTAATATTTTCAACGGTGCGACCGACTACTTTTGAGGTGCTCTCATCACCGTGCGCAATGGCTTCGATGGCTTCCGCGACACCGCGGCGGAGTGAGGAAACGCTGACAATATCCGCTTTTCTTACATGGCCCAACAGCGCTGAAATGGTTGCCTGTTGTGGGGAAATGGCAATGTCGATGACGCTACCCTGTACCAGGTCAACATAGGCACGACGCTGAATCAACACCATGACCTTTTTGGCGCCCATGCGTTTGGCGAGCATAGCCGACATAATGTTTGCTTCGTCGTCATTGGTGATAGCGATAAAGACATCGACCTGATCAACATGTTCTTCCGCCAGCAGTTCCTGGTCCGAGGCATCGCCATAAAATACGATGGTGTCATGCAGTTGCTCGGCCAGTTCTGCGGCACGTTGCTGATTACGTTCAATCAGCTTCACGTTGTAGGATTTCTCTAACCGTTGCGCCAGGCCAGCACCGACGTTACCTCCCCCGACAATCATGATGCGCTTATAGGGTTTTTCTAATCGTTGTAGTTCACTCATTACCGCACGGATGTGCTGCGAGGCGGCAACAAAGAACACTTCATCACCGGCTTCAATAATAGTGGAACCCTGCGGGCGAATCGGTCGATCCTGACGGAAGATAGCAGCGACGCGAGTATCAATGTGCGGCATATGTTCACGCATTGAAGACAGAGCGTTACCCACCAACGGGCCACCGTAGTAAGCTTTTACTGCGGCGATGCTGACCTTGCCTTCTGCAAAGTTGACTACTTGCAGCGCGCCCGGGTACTCAATCAATTTATAGATGTAATCGATAACCAGCTGTTCTGGTGAGATCAGGTGGTCAATGGGCACCGCTTCCGGATTAAACAGCTTCTCTGACTCACGGATATATTCTGGCGCACGGATGCGGGCGATTCGGTTAGGGGTATTAAACAGCGAGTAGGCAATCTGACAGGCAATCATGTTGGTTTCGTCTGAGTTAGTGACGGCAACCAGCATATCGGCATCTTCAGCTCCTGCTTCTCGCAGCACGCGTGGATGAGAGCCATAGCCCTGAACAACCCGCAGGTCGAACTTATCCTGTAACTGACGCAGGCGGCCGGAGTCGGTATCCACGACGGTAATATCGTTATTTTCGCCCACCAGGTTTTCCGCCAGTGTCCCGCCAACCTGACCCGCGCCAAGAATAATTATTTTCATTCGCTTCTCTGCTTCACACTGAAACCGCTGAAGATTATCTGAAAGGGCGCAACAGCCGCGCCCAGAGTACTGAACAGCTACATTTTAATCAGCTTAGCGTAAAAGAAGCCATCCCCATCCTCTGGATGTGGAAGATTCTGTCGGCCAGGCTGTTGCTCATTGCCGGTTTCAACCAGACGGGCCTCGGGATGACGCTGAAGGAAGGCGCTAATCTGCTCTGCGTTTTCTGCCGGCAGAATGGAGCAGGTGGCATACACCATCACGCCTCCGCTTTTGAGATGCGGCCAGATGGCCTCAATAATCTCGGCCTGCAGTGCAGCCAGTTCCGCGATGTCACGGTCGCGGCGCAGCCATTTGATATCAGGGTGACGGCGGATCACACCGGTGGCAGAGCAAGGGGCATCCAACAAAATGCGATCGAACTGCTTGTCGCCGCACCATTGTTGCGGAGTGCGACCATCGCCCTGCTTCACTTCGGCGTGTAAACGCAGGCGTTGCAGGTTTTCTTTGACCCGGCTCAGACGTTGTTCATCGATATCGACGGCCATCACATGGGCTTTGGGAGCTGCTTCTAAAATGTGGGTGGTTTTACCGCCGGGAGCCGCGCACAAATCGAGGATCTGTTCCCCGTCTTGCGGATCCAGTAGATCGACACAGCCCTGTGCAGAGGCATCCTGCACGGTGGCCCAGCCGTCGGCAAAGCCTGGGAGATCGGTAACGGCGCATGGCGCGAGCAGACGCACGGCATCGCGATATACGGCATGCGGTTCGGCGGCGATACCAGCCTGTTCCATCAACTGTAAATAGGCTTCGCGAGTGTGATGCAAGCGGTTAACGCGCAGCCACATTGGCGGCTTCTGATTATTGGCATCAATAATCTGTTCCCACTGTGCGGGATAGGCCTGCTGGATACGCTTCAACAGCCAGCTTGGGTGCAGATAGCGGCTGTCATTATTGGCAGCACGTTGCAGCAATTCTTCCTGCTGACGTTGGAACTGGCGCAGTACGCCGTTGATCAGGCCTTTAAGCTGCGGGCGCTTCAGCGCTACTGCGCCTTCCACGGTTTCCGCCAGCACCGCGTGAGCGGGAATACGGGTATACAGCAGTTGGTATAAACCGATCATCAGCAAATAGTGCAGCGTGCGCTGCTTGCCGGTCATTGGCTTGGCCATTAATTGTTGAATACACCATTCCAGCTGCGGTAGCACGCGCAGGGTGCCGAAGCACAGTTCTTGCAGCAGAGCGCGGTCCTTGTCAGAAATGGTCTTTTGCAGTGACGGCAGGACAGTACTGAGTGACTGCCCCTGATCCAACACCTGGCCGATGGCTTTGGCAGCGATGCTGCGGAGATTGTAATTATTTTTCATAGGCTAAAGCTGATAACTATCGGCATTAAGAAAGAAACAGCCCGGCGATTATCGGCCGGGCAGTGGGGGCGGTTTATAACCGGTTGCCCGGTGTAAACCATTCACGACGTGAGTTCAGCAGATCCTGCGCTGACATGGGCTTTTTGCCTGCCGGCTGCAGTTGAGTCAGGTTAAGAATACCCTCGGCGGTCGCCACCTGAATGCCGAGCTTGTCGGCATGGATGATGGTGCCAGGTTCTGCGTCCGTGTTCTGTGCCAGCACCGTTGCCTGCCATACCTTCACCGGTTGATCGTCAATGGTGAAGTAACTGACTGGCCACGGGTTGAAGGAACGAATACAGCGTTCAAGTTGCGCGGCGGACAGGCTCCAGTCCAGGCGAGCTTCCTCCTTGCTCAGCTTTTCGGCGTAGGTAACCAGCGATTCATCCTGCACTTCACGTTTCGCCGTACCCTCAGCCATCTGCTGCAGCGTGGTCAGCAGACCCTGTGGGCCAAGCTGAGCCAGCTTGTTGTACAGACTGGCGCTGGTGTCAGCGGCTTCGATCGGGCAGGCGATCTTGTGCATCATATCGCCAGTGTCCAAACCTATGTCCATTTGCATGATGGTCACGCCGGTTTCGTTATCGCCGGCCCAGAGAGAGCGTTGGATCGGTGCGGCACCACGCCAGCGTGGCAGCAGTGAACCGTGGACGTTGATGCAACCGAGCCGCGGCATATCCAGCACCGCTTTGGGCAGGATCAGACCATAAGCCACCACTACCATGACATCGGCGTTGAGATCGGCAACCAGGTGCTGGTTTTCTTCCGGGCGCAGTGATTTGGGCTGAAACACCGGCAAATGGTGCTGCTCGGCCAGAACCTTGACCGGGCTGGGTGTCAGCTTGTTGCCGCGACCGGCAGGGCGGTCGGGTTGGGTGAAAACCCCGACAATCTGGTGCCCAGATGACAACAGCGCGTCAAGATGACGCGCTGCGAAGTCTGGAGTTCCGGCGAAAATAATCCGTAAAGAGTCAGACACGTTGATTTCCTGATCGGTTAGGCGCGGGCGTTAAGCTTGGCCATTTTTTCCAGTTTCTGACGGATACGCTGGCGCTTCAGTGGCGACAGGTAATCGACGAACAGCTTGCCTACCAGGTGATCCATCTCGTGCTGGATACAGATGGCCAACAGATCGTCGGCTTCCAGCTCGAAAGGCTTGCCGTCGCGATCCAGCGCTCTGATTTTCACCGTAGCGGCACGCGGGACTAAAGCACGCTGTTCGGGAATGGAAAGGCAACCTTCCTCGATCCCGGTTTCACCGCCTTTTTCCAGCAGTTCCGGGTTGATCAGCACCAGGCGCTGATCGCGGTTCTCAGAAACGTCAATGACGATAATGCGCTGATGGATATCCACCTGTGTCGCAGCCAGGCCGATACCTTCCTCTGCGTACATGGTTTCAAACATATCATCCACGATGCGCTGGATATTCGCATTGACTTCTTTAACCGGGGCCGCGACTTTGCGCAGCCGGTCGTCTGGGTAATGTAATACCTGCAATACTGACATATATCTTGAGATCTGTATCCGAGTGATAAACGAGGTTTAGCTTCTATTCTAGACATTTCCCAGCCTGATTGACAGCATTGCGCACCAATTGCTCGAATTGGTAATACCACCATTTTCTGCGAGGGAACAGGCGATGCAGGCACGGGAAATGGGCTTACGGATGCGCGGGGTTACCGGGCTGGGTGCGGCACAAGCCAGCCAGATAATACGGCAAATGGTGACGGCCGGTGGGCCGCCGTATTCTTTGCTGCGGGAATTGGGGTTGAATGACCGGCAGCAGGCCCAGTTTCGCCAGGCGGATCCACGCTATCTGACCGCTACGCTTACCTGGTTGGAACAGCCTGAAAACCTGTTGTGGATCTATGGCGAGGCTGACTACCCGGAGCGACTGCTCCCTATCGATGATGCTCCATTGCTGCTGTTGGTAAAAGGTAACCCGGCAGCCGTGCAGCAGCCGCAAATCGCTATGGTTGGCAGTCGGCAGTTCAGCCATTACGGTGAACACTGGGCCAATTACTTTGCCACCGGATTGGTGCACTGTGGGTTTACCATCACCAGCGGGCTGGCCCTTGGCATCGACAGCATTTGCCACCGTGCAGCGTTGGCTGCTGAAGGGGGCACGGTTGCCGTTCTGGGCAGTGGCCTGGCCAACATCTATCCGCGCCGGCATCAACGCTTGGCAGAACAGATCGTTGAAAGCGGCGGGGCACTGGTTTCTGAGTATCTGGCCACCGATCTGCCGATGCCTGACCATTTTCCACGCCGTAATCGCATTATCAGTGGATTAAGCCTGGGCGTGGTGGTCATCGAAGCCTCCCTGCGCAGCGGAACGCTGATTACTGCCCGTTACGCTCTGGAACAGGGGCGTGAGGTTTTTGCTTTACCCGGGGCACTGGGCAACCCAATGAGTGAAGGTACGCATTGGCTGATCCAGCAGGGGGCCTATCTGGTTACCGGGCCGAAAGAGATCGCTGAGCAACTGGGAAGCGGCCTGCATTGGCTGTCGCTGAACGAAAATACAACTATTTGTGCGTCAGAAGCCGAAGTTGAATTGCCATTTGCCGATGTGTTGGCTAACGTAGGAGATGAGGTGACACCTGTTGACGTCGTCGCTGAACGTGCCGGCCAACCTGTGCCAGAGGTGGTAATCAAGTTACTCGATCTGGAGTTAGCAGGGTGGATCGCAGCTGTACCCGGCGGCTATGTCCGAATAAGGAGGGCAGGCCATGTTCGACGTACTGATGTACTTGTTTGAAACTTATATCCACAATGAACCAGAGATGCGCGTCGATCAGGATCAACTGACCGATGATCTCGCTCAGGCGGGGTTTCATCGGGATGATATCTACAACGCGTTGAATTGGCTTGAAAAACTCGCCGACCTGCAGGAAGGCGAAAATGCGCCGTATTTTATGGATGCCGATCCGCTGGCAATGCGGATTTACACCGAAGAAGAAGGCGTGCGTTTGGATGCCAGTTGCCGTGGTTTCCTCCTGTTCCTGGAGCAGATTCAGGTATTGAACCTCGAAACCCGTGAAATGGTTATCGATCGTGTTATGGCTTTGGATAACACGGAATTCGATCTCGAAGATCTGAAATGGGTGGTGTTGATGGTGCTGTTTAATATCCCCGGATATGAAAGTGCCTATCAGCAAATGGAAGAACTGTTGTTTGAAGTAAACGAAGGTTATCTGCACTGAGCCGATAACATGAATAGAAGAAGTTATGACAAAAGCAGCGATTTTTGCCGCCAGGCAAAATGAACCCTGTCCGGAATGCGGGGCCGAGTTGGTGATCCGCAGTGGTCGTCACGGCCCCTTCCTCGGCTGTTCCCGTTATCCTGAATGCCAACATATCCGGCCGTTGAAAGCGCAGGCCGATGGCCATATCGTCAAAATGCTGGATGGGCAGGAATGCCCGAAATGCCAGGCGACGCTGGCCTTGCGTCAGGGCCGTTACGGTATGTTTATCGCTTGCAGCAACTATCCGGAGTGCGACCACACCGAGGTCATCGACAAACCGGACGAAACCAGTATCAGCTGTCCGCAGTGCGAGCAGGGCAAACTGCTGCAGCGCAAATCGCGCTATGGCAAGGTGTTCCACTCTTGCGATCGCTACCCTGAATGCCAGTTTGTTCTCAATTTTAAACCCGTCGCCGGTGAGTGTGAGTACTGCCACTATCCGTTGCTGATGGAAAAGCGCACGGCGAAAGGCCCAACCCTTTGCTGTGCCAGTAAACTTTGCGGGAAACCCGTAGTCACTACAGAATAATGACATCATGAACTCAGAATCCACTGCCACCTTCCTGCCAATTATTGACGCGCTGTATAATCACCAGGTCATTGCCTACCCGACCGAGGCGGTATTTGGTCTGGGTTGCGATCCCGACAGCGAGCAGGCGGTTAATGCCTTATTGGCACTGAAACAGCGTCCCTGGGAAAAGGGACTGATCCTGATTGCGGCCGATTATGCGCAGCTAACACCTTATATAGATGACACCGTGCTGAGTGAGCAGCAGCGTGCCACGATGTTTGCCAGTTGGCCGGGCCCGGTGACCTGGGTAATTCCTGCCAGGCCGGAAACGCCACGCTTGCTAACCGGTCGTTTCAACTCGTTGGCGGTACGTGTTAGCGACCACCCATTGGTGCAGCAACTTTGCCGGCAGTTTGGCAAACCGCTGGTATCGACCAGCGCCAATCTCAGCGGGCAAGAGCCTTGCCGCAGCGCCGATGAAGTGCAGCAGCAGTTTGGTGCCGCTTTCCCGGTGCTGGCCGGCAGCGTCGGTGGCCGTCTTAACCCTTCTGAAATCAGAGATGTCCTGACCGGTAAGCAAATCCGTCAAGGCTAGAGGTCATGTACATGGAGAAGTTTGCGGTATTCGGTAACCCTATCGGTCACAGCAAATCACCGCGTATTCATGCGCTATTTGCCGCCCAAACAGGTATAGAACACCCTTATGGTACGGTGCTGGCGCCGCTGGACGGTTTTGAAACCACTCTGCAGGCGTTTATTCAGGCTGGTGGTCAGGGAGCGAACGTCACGGTTCCCTTTAAAGAGAAGGCCTACGAGGCGGCGACTGAACTGAGTCAACGGGCCTCGCTGGCCGGTGCGGTAAATACCTTGAAAATACTGCCAGACGGCGGGTTACTGGGTGACAACACCGATGGGATCGGCCTGCTGACCGATCTTGAACGTCAGGGGTTGATCCAACCGAAGGATCGTATCCTGCTGGTGGGGGCGGGTGGCGCGGCGCGCGGCGTGATCTTGCCACTACTGTCTTTTGGCTGTGAAGTGGTGATCACCAACCGTACTTTTAGCCGTGCGCAGACACTGGCGCAGGTATTCCAGCACCTGGGTGAAATATCCGCGTTGCCTCTGGATCAACTCGATCAACAACAGTTTGATCTAGTGATTAACGCAACGGCATCCGGTATCAGTGGTGACATCCCGGCGTTACCGGTTGGTACGGTCAATGGCCATACCCGTTGTTATGACATGTTTTATCAGCAAGGATTAACACCCTTCCTGGCCTGGGCGCAGCAACAGGGTGCCACAGAATATGCCGACGGTTTAGGGATGCTGGTGGGGCAGGCCGCGCATGCGTTTCTGTTGTGGCATGGTGTAATGCCGGAGATCGAACCGGTATTGCGTCAGCTGCGTCACGAACTGGCCGCGTAAATTCCGGCCCGTTCTCCGGTGAGGGAACGGGCGCTTGTCAGATATCTTCTGACAAGTATTCGTCTTTCCAGCGTACATAGTTAGTAGAAGAGTAAAGCAACCCCTCTCGCTCGGCGGCGGTCAGTGGACGAACCTGGCGTGCCGGGCTACCCATATAAAGATAACCGCTCGCCAGTCGTTTACCCGGCGCGACCAAGCTGCCGGCGCCAATCATTACATCATCTTCTATTACTGCACCATCCAGCAGGATCGATCCCATTCCTACCAGTACTCGATTGCCAATGGCGCAGCCGTGCAACATGGCTTTGTGCCCAACGGTAACGTCTTCACCGATCAGCAACGGATAACCTTCAGGGTTATGTTCAGACTTATGGGTCACGTGCAACACGCTGCCATCCTGAATATTGCTGCGTGCACCAATTTTTACTGCGTTCACGTCGCCGCGGATAGCAACCAATGGCCAGATACTGACGTCATCGGCCAGCTCAACGTTGCCGATCACCACGCTGGAAGGGTCGATCATGACGCGTTGACCCAGTTTAGGAGAGTAATGAAGATAAGAACGTACTGCATCGGACATGGTAATAGCCTCACGTCGGGATCATATTTACCGGCAATACTAGACGCTGGCGGTGGAATTACAACCAACTGAAGTGACGGATCCTGCGGAAAACGGCCCTGATCGCGCAAGATCCACTCGAAGGGGCTGAAAAGTGTGCAAACAGTAAGAAAAGATCAAGAAAGGGGTTGTGCAAAAAATTCGGATCCCTATAATGCGCCTCCATCGACACGGAACATGTGAACAACTTCACAGAGTCTCCGGGGTTCGAAGAGAAAAAATCCTGAAATTTAGGGGTTGACTCTGAAAGAGGAAAGCGTAATATACGCCACCTCGAGATAGCAAGCTACGGCGGCTAACTCACTGCTCTTTAACAATTTATCAGACAATCTGTGTGGGCACTCCACAAGACGATATCCAGAACCTTCGGGTTCGAAAAAATATCAAGTCTTGAAGAGTGACCAAGCAATACGTTGTTTCGTTGGCTTGTCCAACAGAACGACTATTACGAAAGTTATTTTCGAGCATCGCTTCACGAGTTGAAGCAAATCAAGCTTTTAATTGAAGAGTTTGATCATGGCTCAGATTGAACGCTGGCGGCAGGCCTAACACATGCAAGTCGAGCGGTAGCACAGGAGAGCTTGCTCTCTGGGTGACGAGCGGCGGACGGGTGAGTAATGTCTGGGAAACTGCCTGATGGAGGGGGATAACTACTGGAAACGGTAGCTAATACCGCATAACGTCTTCGGACCAAAGTGGGGGACCTTCGGGCCTCACGCCATCAGATGTGCCCAGATGGGATTAGCTAGTAGGTGGGGTAATGGCTCACCTAGGCGACGATCCCTAGCTGGTCTGAGAGGATGACCAGCCACACTGGAACTGAGACACGGTCCAGACTCCTACGGGAGGCAGCAGTGGGGAATATTGCACAATGGGCGCAAGCCTGATGCAGCCATGCCGCGTGTGTGAAGAAGGCCTTCGGGTTGTAAAGCACTTTCAGCGAGGAGGAAGGGTAGTGTGTTAATAGCACATTGCATTGACGTTACTCGCAGAAGAAGCACCGGCTAACTCCGTGCCAGCAGCCGCGGTAATACGGAGGGTGCAAGCGTTAATCGGAATTACTGGGCGTAAAGCGCACGCAGGCGGTTTGTTAAGTCAGATGTGAAATCCCCGCGCTTAACGTGGGAACTGCATTTGAAACTGGCAAGCTAGAGTCTTGTAGAGGGGGGTAGA
The DNA here is from genome assembly GCF_949794035.1 of Serratia proteamaculans. Taxonomy (NCBI): domain Bacteria; kingdom Pseudomonadati; phylum Pseudomonadota; class Gammaproteobacteria; order Enterobacterales; family Yersiniaceae; genus Serratia; species Serratia proteamaculans. The sequence goes on along the minus strand of NZ_OX461105.1, from coordinate 4,956,917 downwards.
ATTCCAGGTGTAGCGGTGAAATGCGTAGAGATCTGGAGGAATACCGGTGGCGAAGGCGGCCCCCTGGACAAAGACTGACGCTCAGGTGCGAAAGCGTGGGGAGCAAACAGGATTAGATACCCTGGTAGTCCACGCTGTAAACGATGTCGACTTGGAGGTTGTGCCCTTGAGGCGTGGCTTCCGGAGCTAACGCGTTAAGTCGACCGCCTGGGGAGTACGGCCGCAAGGTTAAAACTCAAATGAATTGACGGGGGCCCGCACAAGCGGTGGAGCATGTGGTTTAATTCGATGCAACGCGAAGAACCTTACCTACTCTTGACATCCACAGAATTCGGCAGAGATGCCTTAGTGCCTTCGGGAACTGTGAGACAGGTGCTGCATGGCTGTCGTCAGCTCGTGTTGTGAAATGTTGGGTTAAGTCCCGCAACGAGCGCAACCCTTATCCTTTGTTGCCAGCACGTCATGGTGGGAACTCAAAGGAGACTGCCGGTGATAAACCGGAGGAAGGTGGGGATGACGTCAAGTCATCATGGCCCTTACGAGTAGGGCTACACACGTGCTACAATGGCGTATACAAAGAGAAGCGAACTCGCGAGAGCCAGCGGACCTCATAAAGTACGTCGTAGTCCGGATCGGAGTCTGCAACTCGACTCCGTGAAGTCGGAATCGCTAGTAATCGTAGATCAGAATGCTACGGTGAATACGTTCCCGGGCCTTGTACACACCGCCCGTCACACCATGGGAGTGGGTTGCAAAAGAAGTAGGTAGCTTAACCTTCGGGAGGGCGCTTACCACTTTGTGATTCATGACTGGGGTGAAGTCGTAACAAGGTAACCGTAGGGGAACCTGCGGTTGGATCACCTCCTTACCTAATGATATTGATTGCGTGTAGTGCTCACACAGATTGTCTGATGAAATGAAAGAGAGCATAAGGTTTAATCTTCCCGGTTAAGCCTTAAAGCACCTTGTCGGGTCTGTAGCTCAGGTGGTTAGAGCGCACCCCTGATAAGGGTGAGGTCGGTGGTTCAAGTCCACTCAGACCCACCAATTCCCTCCTATCCTGCGTTGTCGCCCTGGTTGTTTACGTGAGTAAACGTCGCAGGACTTCGCTTTGACTAGAAGCGAATTGGCGAAGGTAGTAGACAGGGTGTAGAAAAATGCTTTTCTGATATGGGGCTATAGCTCAGCTGGGAGAGCGCCTGCCTTGCACGCAGGAGGTCAGCGGTTCGATCCCGCTTAGCTCCACCATATCAAAAAAATCTTAAAACTGATTCGCAAGAATCACGTTTAAGATTTTGCTCTTTAACAATCTGGAACAAGCTGAAAATTGAAACATGACAGCTGAAACTTACTCCTCCGTAGACGTATTGGAGTAAGGATTAACCTGTCATAGAGTCTCTCAAATGTAGCAGCACGAAGGTGGAAACACTTTTGGGTTGTGAGGTTAAGTGACTAAGCGTACACGGTGGATGCCTAGGCAGTCAGAGGCGATGAAGGGCGTGTTAATCTGCGATAAGCGTCGGTAAGGTGATATAAACCGTTATAACCGGCGATACCCGAATGGGGAAACCCAGTGCAATTCGTTGCACTATCATACGATGAATACATAGTCGTATGAGGCGAACCGGGGGAACTGAAACATCTAAGTACCCCGAGGAAAAGAAATCAACCGAGATTCCCCCAGTAGCGGCGAGCGAACGGGGAGGAGCCCAGAACCTGAATCAGTTCTTGTGTTAGTGGAAGCGTCTGGAAAGTCGCACAGTAAAGGGTGATAGTCCCGTACACTAAAATGCATTAATTGTGAGTTCGATGAGTAGGGCGGGACACGTGACATCCTGTCTGAATATGGGGGGACCATCCTCCAAGGCTAAATACTCCTGACTGACCGATAGTGAACCAGTACCGTGAGGGAAAGGCGAAAAGAACCCCGGCGAGGGGAGTGAAATAGAACCTGAAACCGTGTACGTACAAGCAGTGGGAGCCTACTTTGTTGGGTGACTGCGTACCTTTTGTATAATGGGTCAGCGACTTATATTTTGTAGCAAGGTTAACCGTATAGGGGAGCCGTAGGGAAACCGAGTCTTAACTGGGCGAATAGTTGCAAGGTATAGACCCGAAACCCGGTGATCTAGCCATGGGCAGGTTGAAGGTTGGGTAACACTAACTGGAGGACCGAACCGACTAATGTTGAAAAATTAGCGGATGACTTGTGGCTGGGGGTGAAAGGCCAATCAAACCGGGAGATAGCTGGTTCTCCCCGAAAGCTATTTAGGTAGCGCCTCGTGAACTCATCTTCGGGGGTAGAGCACTGTTTCGGCTAGGGGGCCATCCCGGCTTACCAAACCGATGCAAACTCCGAATACCGAAGAATGTTATCACGGGAGACACACGGCGGGTGCTAACGTCCGTCGTGAAGAGGGAAACAACCCAGACCGCCAGCTAAGGTCCCAAAGTCATGGTTAAGTGGGAAACGATGTGGGAAGGCATAGACAGCCAGGATGTTGGCTTAGAAGCAGCCATCATTTAAAGAAAGCGTAATAGCTCACTGGTCGAGTCGGCCTGCGCGGAAGATGTAACGGGGCTAAACCATGCACCGAAGCTGCGGCAGCGACGCTTAGGCGTTGTTGGGTAGGGGAGCGTTCTGTAAGCCGTTGAAGGTGGCCTGTGAGGGTTGCTGGAGGTATCAGAAGTGCGAATGCTGACATAAGTAACGATAAAGCGGGTGAAAAACCCGCTCGCCGGAAGACCAAGGGTTCCTGTCCAACGTTAATCGGGGCAGGGTGAGTCGACCCCTAAGGCGAGGCCGAAAGGCGTAGTCGATGGGAAACAGGTTAATATTCCTGTACTCGGTGTTACTGCGAAGGGGGGACGGAGAAGGCTAGGCTAGCCGGGCGACGGTTGTCCCGGTTTAAGCGTGTAGGGGGAGTGACTTGGTAAATCCGGTTACTTATTCAACCCTGAGGCGTGATGACGATGCACTACGGTGCAGAAGTAGTTGATGCCAAGCTTCCAGGAAAAGCCTCTAAGCATCAGGTAACATCAAATCGTACCCCAAACCGACACAGGTGGTCAGGTAGAGAATACCAAGGCGCTTGAGAGAACTCGGGTGAAGGAACTAGGCAAAATGGTGCCGTAACTTCGGGAGAAGGCACGCTGGCGCGTAGGTGAAGAGACTTGCTCTCGGAGCTGAAGCCAGTCGCAGATACCAGCTGGCTGCAACTGTTTAATAAAAACACAGCACTGTGCAAACACGAAAGTGGACGTATACGGTGTGACGCCTGCCCGGTGCTGGAAGGTTAATTGATGGGGTCAGCCGCAAGGCGAAGCTCTTGATCGAAGCCCCAGTAAACGGCGGCCGTAACTATAACGGTCCTAAGGTAGCGAAATTCCTTGTCGGGTAAGTTCCGACCTGCACGAATGGCGTAATGATGGCCAGGCTGTCTCCACCCGAGACTCAGTGAAATTGAACTCGCTGTGAAGATGCAGTGTACCCGCGGCAAGACGGAAAGACCCCGTGAACCTTTACTATAGCTTGACACTGAACATTGAGCCTTGATGTGTAGGATAGGTGGGAGGCTTTGAAGCGTGGACGCCAGTCTGCGTGGAGCCAACCTTGAAATACCACCCTTTAATGTTTGATGTTCTAACTCGGCCCCATAATCTGGGGTGAGGACAGTGTCTGGTGGGTAGTTTGACTGGGGCGGTCTCCTCCCAAAGAGTAACGGAGGAGCACGAAGGTTAGCTAATCACGGTCGGACATCGTGAGGTTAGTGCAAAGGCATAAGCTAGCTTGACTGCGAGAGTGACGGCTCGAGCAGGTACGAAAGTAGGTCTTAGTGATCCGGTGGTTCTGAATGGAAGGGCCATCGCTCAACGGATAAAAGGTACTCCGGGGATAACAGGCTGATACCGCCCAAGAGTTCATATCGACGGCGGTGTTTGGCACCTCGATGTCGGCTCATCACATCCTGGGGCTGAAGTAGGTCCCAAGGGTATGGCTGTTCGCCATTTAAAGTGGTACGCGAGCTGGGTTTAGAACGTCGTGAGACAGTTCGGTCCCTATCTGCCGTGGGCGTTGGAAGATTGAGAGGGGTTGCTCCTAGTACGAGAGGACCGGAGTGAACGCACCACTGGTGTTCGGGTTGTCATGCCAATGGCATTGCCCGGTAGCTAAGTGCGGAAAAGATAAGCGCTGAAAGCATCTAAGCGCGAAACTTGCCTCGAGATGAGTCTTCCCTGGGGACTTGATCCCCCTGAAGGAACGTTTAAGACTAAGACGTTGATAGGCTGGGTGTGTAAGTGCAGCGATGCATTGAGCTAACCAGTACTAATGATCCGTGAGACTTAACCTTACAACACCAAAAGTGTTTTAGAGAGACAGATTTTCAGCGAATGTTCCGAGATTGGTTCTGATGGCTACGGGTAGTAGCGGTTGGAATGAAACAGAATTTGCCTGGCGGCAATAGCGCGGTGGTCCCACCTGACCCCATGCCGAACTCAGAAGTGAAACGCCGTAGCGCCGATGGTAGTGTGGGGTCTCCCCATGCGAGAGTAGGACACTGCCAGGCATCAAATTAGTGTGCTGATATGGCTCAGTTGGTAGAGCGCACCCTTGGTAAGGGTGAGGTCCCCAGTTCGACTCTGGGTATCAGCACCACTTTATTAAAGTGGGTTTAGAAGTTCGGCGAAAAGAATTAAAAGAATTTGCTTGGCGGCAATAGCGCGGTGGTCCCACCTGACCCCATGCCGAACTCAGAAGTGAAACGCCGTAGCGCCGATGGTAGTGTGGGGTCTCCCCATGCGAGAGTAGGACACTGCCAAGCATCAAACAAAGTACGAAGCCCCATGCGAAAGCATGGGGCTTTTTACTTTTTCTGTTATTCGGTGTTCAACTCGAGTATGGACATGCGAAAAGCCCGTCGGGAACGGGCTTTAACGCCGCTTGCGGCGGCCCCAAAGGGGTGAGTCTCAGGATGAGACGAGTATTGTAGGACACTGCCAAGCATCAATTAAGCCAAGAGGCCATCCGAAAGGATGGCCTTTTTGCTTTGTGTTTTTAAAAAACGGATGAATTCCACCTATACCAGCGCAATGAAACATTTTCACCTTCCTGTAGAACACTCGACATTGTGCCCAAAAACCGCTATCTTCGGGCATCTAGAAGTCTAAACGTTTAAATGGATGTGTGAGGGTTAAGCAATGCCGATTCGTGTTCCTGATGAGTTACCTGCAGTCAGTTTCTTGCGCAATGAGAATGTCTTTGTGATGACATCCTCTCGGGCAAAAACACAGGAAATCAGGCCGTTGAAAGTGCTGATCCTCAACCTGATGCCAAAAAAGATCGAGACGGAAAACCAATTTTTACGTCTGCTTTCCAACTCTTCGCTGCAAATTGATATCCAGCTGCTGCGTATCGATAGCCGCGAGTCGAAGAACACGCCGGCGGAGCATCTGAACAACTTCTACTGTGATTTTGAAGACATTCAGGATGAGAACTTTGATGGCTTGATTGTCACCGGGGCGCCGTTGGGACTGGTTGATTTCTGCGACGTTGCCTACTGGCCACAGATTGAACGGGTGATTGATTGGGCCAAGAACCACGTCACCTCCACGCTGTTTGTCTGTTGGGCGGTACAGGCTGCATTAAACATTCTGTACGGCATCCCGAAGATGACCCGTGAAGTGAAACTGTCGGGTGTTTATCAGCATCAAACACTGCAACAGCACGCGTTGCTGACCCGCGGTTTTGATGAGACCTTCCTGGCTCCCCATTCACGCTATGCGGACTTCCCCACGGAGATCATCCGCCAGTACACGGATTTGGATATCCTGGCCGAATCAGAGCAGACCGGGGCCTATTTGTTCGCCAGTAAAGACAAGCGCCTGGCGTTTGTTACCGGGCACCCGGAGTATGATGCGCTGACGTTGGCGGGTGAGTATTGTCGCGATAACGAGGCTGGTCTTAATCCTGTAGTACCCTTGAATTACTTCCCCGATGATAACCCCGAACTCACCCCAAAAGCCTCCTGGCGCAGTCATGGCCACCTGTTGTTTGCCAACTGGCTCAACTACTATGTTTACCAAATCACGCCATACGATCTGCGTCATATGAACCCAACTCTCGAGTAACCTTTTTACCCCAATCGGCGGCTGAATCGAGGCCGCCGACGTCACTTATCCCTCATCTGCATCCCTTCTTTTCTTCTCTATTCTAGTAAAAGTCATTTCCTAACAATCACTTAAATTAATTCTTGGCAGTTTATGGAACCGGTTTCCTTACTGGTATTCATTGTTGTTTTTATTAACCAATTGATAATAAAAGGTTAATAAAATATTTTATAATAAAATGGAAATCGTTTTTGATTTTTATTTTTAGTTGGGTATTCTTAGATCCAGAGAGAAGAGATCTGACCAGTTAAGGATCGTTTTATCGGCCCTGATCCACACTGATTTTTGATAAAGATGCGCCGGGCTGGCTAGCGGCAGCGGTGCGCAACGATGGGAAGGAGCAAGACAATGACGCAACAGATAGTAGGCACGGAGTTAACGTTTACGCAGGGTTTCACCGCTGCTGAGCGACAGGTGTTGACGGATGACGCGGTCGAATTCCTGGCGGAACTGGTGAGTAAGTTTACTCCACAGCGCAACAAACTATTGGCTGCGCGCGCCTGCTGGCAGCAGAAGATCGATCAAGGCGAACTTCCAGACTTCATTTCGGAAACTGCTTCCATTCGTAATGGTGAGTGGTCTGTCCGCGGCATACCTGAGGATTTGCGCGACCGCCGGGTGGAAATCACCGGTCCGGTTGAACGCAAGATGGTGATCAACGCCCTGAACGCCAATGTGAAGGTGTTTATGGCGGACTTCGAAGATTCACTGGCGCCGAGCTGGGACAAAGTGATCGATGGTCAAATCAACCTGCATGATGCAGTGAACGGCACCATCTCTTATACCAATGAAGCCGGCAAGATTTATCAGCTGAAGCCGAACCCAGCGGTATTGATTGCTCGCGTACGCGGCCTGCATTTGCCGGAAAAGCACGTGCAATGGCAGGGGGAAGCAATCCCGGGCGGCCTGTTCGATTTTGCGCTGTATTTCTTCCATAACTATCGTCAATTGCTGGCCAAAGGTAGTGGTCCTTATTTCTACCTGCCGAAAACTCAGTCCTGGCAGGAAGCCGCCTGGTGGAGCGAAGTCTTCAGCTTTGCCGAAGATCGTTTCTCCCTGCCACGTGGCACCATCAAAGCCACGGTGCTGATCGAAACGCTGCCGGCGGTATTCCAGATGGACGAGATCCTCTACCACTTGCGCGATCACATCGTCGGCTTGAACTGCGGCCGTTGGGATTACATCTTCAGCTATATCAAGACGCTGAAAAATCATGCCGACCGCGTATTGCCGGATCGTCAGTCGGTCACTATGGACAAGTCATTCCTTAGCGCCTACTCCCGCTTGCTGATCAAGACCTGCCATAAGCGCGGTGCCTTTGCCATGGGCGGTATGGCGGCGTTTATCCCGAGCAAAGACGCGGAGAAAAATGCCTGGGTGCTGAACAAGGTCCGGGCGGATAAAGAGCTGGAAGCCAATAACGGCCACGACGGTACCTGGGTGGCACATCCAGGCCTGGCGGATACCGTCATGGAAGTGTTCAGCCGGGTACTCGGTGAGCGCCGCAACCAACTGGAAGTGCTGCGTGAAAACGACGCGCCAATCAGTGCTGCGCAGCTGCTGGAACCTTGTGACGGTGAACGTACCGAAGCAGGCATGCGGGCCAATATCCGCGTGGCGGTGCAATACATCGAGGCCTGGATTTCCGGCAATGGTTGCGTGCCGATTTACGGCCTGATGGAAGATGCGGCGACGGCAGAGATTTCCCGAACCTCTATCTGGCAGTGGATCCACCACGAAAAGAGCCTGAGCGATGGCCAACTGGTCACCAAGGCACTGTTTCGCCAGATGTTGAAAGAAGAAATGTTGGTGGTACGTGAAGAGTTGGGTGAGGCGCGCTTTAACGCTGGCCGGTTCGAAGAAGCCGCGCGTCTGATGGAACGTATCACTACGCAAGACGAATTAATCGATTTCCTGACTTTACCTGGCTATGAGCTGCTGGCCTGAACCTGTTCCTGACCATTAACCCTACATTATGAAAAGGATAAAAATTATGTCTACCTCTCGTGCTCAACAGATCCAACAGCTGGAACAGGAATGGAAATCGGCCCGCTGGGAAGGTGTCACCCGCCCGTACAGCGCGGAAGACGTGATTAATCTGCGCGGTTCGGTTAACCCGGTCTGCACGCTGGCGCAGAACGGTGCCGCCAAACTGTGGGAACTGCTGCACGGTAAATCACGCAAAGGTTATGTCAACAGCCTGGGGGCACTGACCGGCGGTCAGGCGTTGCAGCAGGCCAAGGCTGGCGTCGAGGCGATTTACCTGTCCGGCTGGCAGGTGGCGGCCGATGCCAACACCGCGTCTGCGATGTACCCGGACCAGTCACTGTATCCGGTTGATTCCGTACCGGGCGTGGTTGAGCGCATCAACAATACCTTCCGCCGCGCCGATCAGATCCAGTGGGCTAACAAAATTGAACCGGGCAGCAAAGGCTACACCGACTACTTCCTGCCGATCGTGGCCGATGCCGAAGCCGGCTTTGGCGGCGTGCTGAATGCCTTCGAACTGATGAAGGCGATGATTGAGGCCGGTGCTGCCGGGGTGCACTTCGAAGACCAACTGGCGGCGGTGAAAAAATGCGGTCATATGGGCGGCAAAGTGCTGGTGCCAACCCAGGAAGCGATCCAGAAGCTGGTTGCTGCACGTTTGGCGGCCGACGTACTTGGTGTGCCGACGCTGGTGATTGCGCGTACCGATGCCGATGCTGCCGATTTGCTGACCTCTGACTGCGATCCTTACGACCGCGAGTTTGTTTCCGGTGAGCGCACCGCCGAAGGTTTCTTCCGCACTCATGCTGGTGTTGAGCAGGCGATCAGCCGTGGCCTGGCATATTGCCCGTACGCTGACCTGGTGTGGTGCGAGACTTCCACGCCGGATCTGCAGGCGGCCAAGCGCTTTGCCGATGCGATCCATGCCAAATTCCCGGGCAAACTGCTGGCTTACAACTGCTCGCCGTCATTCAACTGGAAAAAGAACCTGGACGATCAGACTATCGCTCGCTTCCAGGAAGAGCTGTCGGCGATGGGCTACAAATACCAGTTCATCACGCTGGCAGGTATTCACAGCATGTGGTTCAACATGTTTGACCTGGCGCACGCCTATGCGCAGGGTGAGGGCATGAAGCACTACGTCGAGAAAGTACAGCAGCCGGAATTCGACGCCGTGGCACGCGGTTACACCTTTGCCTCACACCAGCAGGAAGTGGGCACCGGTTACTTCGACAAGGTGACTACCATTATTCAGGGCGGTGCTTCATCGGTGACGGCGCTGACCGGTTCGACGGAAGAACAGCAGTTCTGAGGCGGCAACGCTGACAAGTGGTAACCCGGAGCCTGCTTATGCAGGCTCTATTTTCTGGCGGGAGGTAAGGATGGCGGCAAAACTGGAGCTGTTGATTGCGCAGACGATCCTGCAGGGCTTTGATGCACAGTACGGCCGCTTCCTGGAGGTGACCGCCGGTGCGCAGCAGCGTTTTGAGCGGGCGGACTGGCCGGCAGTGCAGCAGGCGATGAAAAAGCGTATCCACCTGTATGATCACCACGTCGGCCTGGTGGTAGAGCAACTGAAGTGCATCACCGGGCAAAAGTATTTTGATGCGGATTTCCCCTGCCGGGTGAAGGCGGTGTATACCGATTTACTGCCGGAGTACCCGCGCTTTGAGATCGCCGAAAGCTTCTTCAATTCCGTCTACTGTCGGCTGTTCCGGCACCGCGATCTGACGCCGGAAAAACTGTTCGTTTTCAGCTCCCAGCCGGAAGGGCGCTTTCGCGACATCCCGCGTCCTCTGTCACGCGATTTCACCGCCAACGGCGACGTCTCGGCGATGCTGTACAACCTGCTGACCGACTTGCCTCTGCGGTTGCCGTGGGAAAACTTATCGCGTGATATTGATTACATCACCCAGGCGTTGCAGCAAAGCTTCAGTGCGCAGCAGTTGGCAGGAGCGACGTTCCAAATCGCCAACGAGCTGTTTTACCGTAACAAAGCGGCCTGGTTGGTAGGTAAGCTGCGAGTGGCAGACCGGGTCTATCCTTTCCTGTTGCCGATCCACCACAGTGATTCCGGCGCTTTGTTTATTGATACCTGTCTGACCAGCAAGGCCGAGGCCAGCATCGTGTTCGGCTTCGCCCGTTCTTATTTTATGGTTTACGCTCCCCTGCCAGCGGCGATGGTCGAGTGGCTGCGCGAAATCCTGCCGGGCAAAACCACCGCCGAGCTGTATATGGCGATCGGCTGCCAGAAGCACGGGAAAACAGAATGTTACCGCGAGTACCTGACGTTTATGAGCGGTTCGCAGGAGCAGTTCATCATCGCGCCAGGGGTCAAGGGTATGGTGATGCTGGTCTTTACCCTGCCGTCGTTCGATCGGGTGTTCAAGGTGATCAAGGATGAGTTTGCGCCGCAAAAAGAGGTGACGCAGGCGCAGGTCATGGCGTGCTACCAACTGGTAAAGGAACACGATCGCGTGGGGCGCATGGCGGATACTCAGGAGTACGAAAATTTTGTCGTCGACAAGGCGCGTCTCAGTCCGGAATTATTGGCGGAACTGCAGCGTGAGGTGCCGGACAAGCTGGAGGATCTGGGGGATCGCATCGCGATCAAGCATCTGTATATGGAACGCCGCATGACGCCGCTGAATCTGTATCTGGAGCAGGCTGATGAACAACAGATGCGTGACGCGATAGAAGAATACGGTAATGCGATCAAGCAACTGGCCGCCGCCAATATTTTCCCCGGCGACATGCTGTTCAAGAACTTCGGCGTGACCCGGCACGGGCGAGTGGTGTTCTACGATTACGATGAGATTTGCTACATGACCGAGGTCAACTTCCGCGATATTCCGCCGCCGCGCTACCCGGAAGATGAGTTGGCCAGCGAACCCTGGTATAGCGTGTCACCCAATGATGTGTTTCCGGAGGAGTTCAGGCATTTCTTGTGTGGCGACCGGCGCATCCGACAGGTGTTTGAAGAGATGCATCGCGACCTGTTCGAGGCCGACTATTGGCGCGGGTTGCAACAGCGCATCCGTGATGGGCATGTGGAGGACGTGTTTGCTTACCGTAAAAAACGCCGTTTCAGCCAGCGCAGTGGGGCGGCGCTACCTGCGACCTCGGCCACGGCTTAAGGGCGCAGTTCATCACCGCGCCCAATACGATTAAGCTTTCGCCCCCGCAACGGCGGCGCGCGCCAATTCGGTGATGCGTGCGTAGTCGCCGCTTTCCAGCGCCTCTGCCGGTACCAGCCAGGAGCCGCCGATGCACAGCACGCTTTTCAGCGCCAAATAGTCACGGTAATTATTCGGTGAAATGCCACCGGTTGGGCAGAAGCGCACCTGTGGGAACGGGCCGCTGATAGCCTGCAGCGCTTTCACGCCCCCGTTGGCTTCCGCCGGGAAGAACTTAAACTCACGCAGGCCGTGATCCATGCCCAGCATCAGTTCCGACACGGTGCAGATACCGGGAATTAACGGGATTGAACCAGCAGTGGCTGCTTTCAGCAGATCGGCGGTCAGGCCCGGGCTGATGGCAAACTGAGCGCCGGCATCGGTCACTTCCTTCAACTGCTGTGGATTAATGACGGTACCGGCGCCGATAATCGCATCGGGCACTTCTTTGGCAATGGCGCGGATCGCGTCCATCGCGCAGGCGGTGCGCAGGGTGACTTCCAATACCCGCACGCCTCCGGCTACCAGGGCTTTCGCTAAGGGGACTGCATGTTCCAGCTTGTTGATGACGATCACCGGGACTACCGGTCCGGCCATCAGGATCTGTTCTGCGCTTGTCTTCCAATTTTTCATTAACGGTTCTCTCCAGTTATGGCCGCCGCCTTCGGGCTGCACGGCCATGCTATCGGTTAAAATTTAATACAGCAGGCGCCCTGTTCGGCCCCGGAAAGCTGGCTGCGCAAGGCACCGAACAGTTCGCGGCCACAGCCGATATGTTCTGCGCTCAGGTCGGGCTGGTAAGGCGCACGCTGGGCCAACTGCTCGGCATCGACCAATAATGCCAGCTCGCCAGTGCGGCCGTTCACGCGGATCAGGTCGCCGCTTTGCACCTTGGCCAACATGCCGCCGGTGTAGGCTTCCGGGGTCACGTGGATGGCGGAAGGCACCTTGCCGGAAGCGCCGGACAGGCGGCCATCGGTCACCAGCGCCACTTTAAATCCACGGTCCATCAGTACGCCCAGTGGTGGCATCAGTTTGTGCAGTTCGGGCATGCCGTTGGCCTGTGGTCCCTGGAAGCGCACTACCACCACACAATCGCGATCCAGCTTGCCGGCTTCAAACGCCGGAACAATGTCATGCTGACTTTCAAATACTACTGCCGGCGCTTCGATAATCTGGTTGTCCGTCGGTACCGCCGAGGTTTTCATGACCGCCCGGCCGAGGTTACCGGCCAACACTTTGGTACCGCCGTGATGCTCGAAAGGCTCATTTACGCTGGCGATCACCTTGGCATCGAGCGACGTCTCCGTCCCTTCACGCCAGGCCAGTTGGCCATTGTCCAGCCACGGTTCCTGGGTGTAGCGCGCCAGGCCAAAACCGGCCACGGTGTGCACGTCTTCGTGCAGCAGGCCGTGCTTTAACAGTTCGCGTACCACCAGGGCTACGCCACCAGATGCCTGGAATTGGTTGATGTCCGCCGGGCCGTTCGGGTAGATACGGCACAACAGCGGCACGGCGTCCGACAGCTCGGAGAAGTCGTCCCAGTTGATAATGATACCGGCGGCGCGAGCCATGGCCACCATATGCATGGTCAGGTTGGTGGAGCCGCCGGTGGCCAGCAGCGCCACGATGCCGTTCACCACCACTTTTTCATCCATCAGTTGGCCGATCGGCAGATAGTTGCCGGCAGTCTCGGTCAGGCGGGTCACCTGACGGGCGGCGGCGTCGGTCAGCGCATCGCGCAGCGGTGTATCCGGATGTACGAAGGAAGCGCCCGGCAGATGCAGCCCCATCACTTCCATCACCATCTGGTTGGTGTTGGCGGTGCCGTAGAAGGTGCAGGTGCCGATGCCGTGATAGGAGGCGGCTTCGGCCTCCAGCAGTGCCAGACGGTCAGCCTTGCCTTCGGCATACAGTTGGCGTACCCGTACTTTCTCTTTGTTCGGCAAGCCGCTGCTCATCGGGCCGGCGGGCACAAACAGCGACGGCAAGTGGCCGAAGGACAGGGCAGACATCACCAGGCCCGGGACGATTTTGTCGCAGATGCCGAGGAACAATGCGCCGTCGAACATATTGTGCGACAGGCCGATGGCGGAGGACATGGCAATCACATCGCGGCTCATCAGCGACAGCTCCATGCCGTCCTGCCCCTGGGTCACACCGTCGCACATGGCCGGTACACCACCGGCCACCTGACCGACAGCACCCACCGCGTGCAGTGCCTGTTTAAGCTTTTGCGGGTAGTTTTCGTAGGGCTGGTGGGCGGACAACATGTCGTTATAAGCGGTTATGATGGCGATATCGCTGCGCACCATGTTTTTCAGCGCGGTTTTGTCATCCGGTTGGCAGGCGGCGAAGCCGTGCGCCAGGTTGCCGCAGGCCAGTTGTGCACGATGTACGGTTTGTGAACGAGCCGCCTCAATGCGTGCCAGATAGGCGGCACGGCTGTGTTTGGAACGGTCGATGATGCGTTGTGTGACACGGGATAGGGTTGGATTAATCATACCTTCCTCACATGCTATTGTTATAGACGCCGCCTGTGGCGGTGCCCCCGGTGGTGGTTTGCGGCCCTGATGTGCAAAGGCCGGGGGCGTTGTTATGTCGTTATGGTGTTTTAAAACAGGGTGAAAGCGATCATGCCGATGATGCCGCCCACGCTGCCCAGAATGGTTTCCATCACCGTCCAGGTTTTCAGCGTTTGCAGTTCATTGGCCCCGGTAAATTTACCGAACAGCCAGAAGCCGGCGTCATTGACGTGGCTGAGCACGATAGACCCACCGGCAATACAGATTGCCAGCGCGGCCAGTTGCCCGCCGCCGAGTCCCAGTTGGCTGGTCACCGGCAGCACCAGGCCGACGGTGGTCAGACAGGCCACGGTGGCGGAGCCCTGGATCACCCGCACCATGGCGGACAATACAAAGGCTGCGACGGCGATCGGCAGACCGGTGCCGATCATGGCGTCACCCAGTGCCGGGCCGACGCCGGAATCCACCAGGATCTGTTTGAATACGCCACCGGCACCGGTCATCAGCAAGATGATCCCGGCGGGCTGGACCGCCGCAGAACAGATGGCCAGCGTTTGCTCGTTGGTCATGCCGCGTGGTTTTGCCAGGCCATAAATCACGATCAAACAGGCGACTAAAATGGCGATAAACGGGTGGCCAATAAACTCCAGCCACTGCTGTAACGGCGAGCCTGGCGTGACCAGGCGGGCACCAATGGTTTTCATGCCGACCAGCACCAGTGGGCAGAGTACCAGCGCCAGGCTAAGGCCAAATGACGGCAGGTTGGCGGTGTTCAGCGTCGGTTCGTTTTCATCCGCCGGCATCGGCCAGTTCACATAGCGGCTGATAAAGCTGCCGTACAACGGGCCTGCAATCAGCATGCCGAGAACCGCGGCGACCAGGCCGATGGCGATCATCCAGCCGAAGTCGGCCTTCATTTGTGACGCCAGTAGCATCGGTACCGGTCCCGGTAGCAAGAACGAAGCGGCGGCGGCGACACCGGCAAACAGCGGAATGGCCAGCTTAACGATGTTGCCGTCGGTACGGCGCGCCACGGCAAACACGATGCCGATCAGCAGCACTACGGCCACGTCAAAGAACAGCGGCAGGGCACAGATCAAACCGGCGATACCGAGCGCGTAATGAGCCTTGCTCTGGCCGAAACGTTTCAGCAAATGCGCCGCAATTTGATCCAGTGCACCGACCTCGTGCAGTATCTTGCCGAACATTGCCCCCAGTGCCACCACGATGGCCAGGAAGCCCAGCGTGTCGCCCATACCTTTTTGCATGGTATCGGCGATGCGGTCGAGCGGCATGCCGGAGAAGATCCCGGCAGCGATAGACACCAGCATTAACGCAACGAAGGCGTGCATACGCGCCTTCATCACCAGAAACAGCAGTAAGAGAACCGAGCCGACTGCGGTACCGACCAGCGTTACAGTATTCACGCGCACACGTCCTGTGGCAGGAAGCTCTGGATATGCCGAACGGTGTCGGCGATCACACCTTCCAGCGGTTGGTTGATGTCTACAGACATCACATCGCTCTCGTCTGCGCCCGGTTGTTCCAGTGCGGCAAACTGCGTCACCAGCATCTGCGGTTTGAAGAAGTGGCCGTTACGTGCTGCCAGACGGGCTTCGATCACCGGGAAGTCACCGTGCAGGTAAATGAACGACAGGTTGCCATTACCGGCGCGCAGGCGATCGCGGTAGTGTTTTTTCAGCGCTGAGCAGACGATGACCGAGACATTATTGGTGCGTTGCATGGCGAAGGCGGCATCGTTGAGTGCAGCCAGCCACGGGGCACGGTCTTCATCGTTCAGCGGTTCACCGGCGGCCATTTTCAGGATATTGCTACGCGGGTGCAGAAAATCGCCGTCGAGGAACCCGGCGGACAGTTGGCGGGCCGCTGCGGCGGCCACGGCGGACTTACCGCTGCCGGAAACGCCCATAATGACGTAAATACGGTTTTGATTATTGGTCATGGCTTAGCTCCAAAACGACAAGTGGCGTTACCTTGCGCTAATTGTTACCGGTAACATGTTATCGGTAACATTGTCGAAGGAAGTTTCGCCGGTTGCAATGGGCTTTCGCAGGCAGGATCGTTATCTGTGATCGGCTTCAAGTTTTTATTGGGCGGGATAAACAGGATCGGTACAGCGTTTTACATGCTGACAACAGCAGAGGGCGAAACAGGCCGGGGCGCAGAAACTGCACCCCAGAGAGGGCTATGCTTAACGCACGCCGCCATATTCCAGGCTGATCTCTTTCGCCGCGTGGATCACCAACGCACCCAGCTCAATCACGCGGTTGTCGGTAATGCGTGACACCGGGCCGGAGATCGAGATAGCGGCGAAGGCTTCACGGTGCTCATCGAAGATGCAGGCCGCGACGCAGCGCAGGCCGAGCGCATGCTCTTCATCGTCAAAGGAAAAGCCCTGCTTGCGGATCTGCGCCAGACCTTCCTTCAGGTTGTGCGGCGTCAGGGTATGCTGGGTATAGGTTTGCATGCCCTTTTTATGCAGCAGTTTGGTGACCTGCTCATCCGACAGGGTGGAAAGAAAGGCTTTCCCGGCGCCGGAAGCGTGCATCGGCAGTTTGCCGCCGATCGGTGCCGACATGCGCATCAACGCGGTGCACTGCACCTGATCGATAATAATTGCCTGGTACTCGCTGGTATCCAGCACCGCCAGATTGACCGTCTCGCCGGACTCTTCCATCAGGCGGCGCAGCGTTGGGTGCACCATCGCCAGCAGGTTGCGGCTCTGCAGGAAGCTGCTGCCGACCACAAAGGCATGTGAGCCGATGGTCCACAGGCCCAGATCGCCCACCTGACGCACGAATCCCTGCTGTTGCATGGTGGTAAGCAGGCGGTGGGTGGTGGAATTGGGCAAGCCGGCCTGTTGGGCCAGATCGGTCAGTGCCACGTTACCCTGCGCTTCGGCAATGTATTCCAATAATTTCAGACCACGGGTCAACGACTGCACCTGGCCGGTGGGCGCACTGGCGGCCGGGGATGCAGCACGGGGCTTTTTGCCGCGTTTGGCAGGAGCAGGGGTGACCATATTTCACATTCCTTTTTCCGTATGATGGAATTCATTTTCGTTTTTTACGTATGAATTGCAAGCCATCAATCAGCTCATCGGATCTGTTGTCCGGCAACCTGAAAAACTCTCAATTAGCGCTCGCCCCTTTGCCACTACAACCTGTGCTAGGATGGCTCGTTGGTTTTTGCAGCAATTGAGCGATGGGCTGGATCGGTAATTGAAGGGGCTACAGTGACAAATCGAGTAGAACAACTGCGCCGGCAGTTAGCGCAGCGAATTTTAGTGTTGGACGGCGGCATGGGCACCATGATCCAGAGCTATCGTCTGGAAGAGAGCGACTTTCGTGGCGAACGTTTTGCCGACTGGCAGAGCGATCTGAAAGGCAATAACGACCTGTTGGTGTTGACCAAGCCGGAAGTGATTACCGCCATTCACTACGGCTACCTGGAAGCCGGGGCCGATATTCTCGAAACCAATACCTTCAACTCCACGCCTATCGCCATGGCCGACTACCATATGGAGTCGCTGTCCGCCGAGATTAACTATCAGGCCGCCTGCCTGGCACGAGCCTGCGCCGATGAATGGACCGCACGCACGCCTGAGCAGCCGCGTTACGTGGCCGGGGTGCTGGGGCCGACCAACCGCACCGCCTCTATTTCACCGAACGTCAACGATCCGGCGTTCCGTAATGTTTCTTTCGATGAGCTGGTGGAAGCCTACCGCGAATCGACGCGGGCACTGGTAGAAGGCGGTGTCGATCTGATCATGATCGAAACCATCTTCGATACCCTGAACGCCAAAGCCGCCGCCTTCGCGGTGGAAACCGAATTTGAAGCCCTGGGCGTTGCGCTGCCGATCATGATTTCCGGCACCATCACCGACGCCTCCGGCCGAACCCTGTCCGGCCAAACCACCGAAGCCTTCTATAACTCGATGCGTCACGTCAAGCCGTTGAGCTTTGGTCTGAACTGTGCGCTGGGCCCGGACGAACTGCGCCAATACGTTTCTGAGCTGTCGCGCATCTCGGAGAGCTACGTTACTGCTCACCCCAACGCCGGTTTGCCCAATGCCTTCGGCGAATACGATCTGGACGCGCAAGAGATGGCGAAACAGGTTGGCGAGTGGGCGAATGCCGGCTTCCTGAATATTATCGGCGGCTGCTGTGGCACCACGCCGGAACACATTGCCGCGATGGTCAAAGCGGTGGCGGGCGTACCGCCACGTCAACTGCCTGAAATCCCGGTCGCCTGCCGTCTGGCCGGCCTTGAACCGTTGAACATCGATGCCAAAACGCTGTTCGTCAACGTGGGCGAGCGCACCAACGTCACCGGTTCCGCCCGCTTTAAGCGACTGATCAAAGAAGAAAAATACAGCGAAGCGCTGGCCGTTGCCCGCCAGCAGGTGGAAAGCGGCGCACAGATTATCGACATCAACATGGATGAGGGGATGCTCGACGCCGAAGCGGCGATGGTGCGTTTCCTCAACCTGATCGCCGGTGAACCGGATATTGCCCGCGTGCCGATCATGATCGACTCCTCCAAATGGTCGGTGATCGAGAAAGGCCTGAAGTGTATCCAGGGCAAAGGCATCGTTAACTCGATTTCGATGAAAGAGGGTGAAGAGGCCTTTATCCACCATGCCAAACTGGTGCGCCGCTACGGTGCTGCGGTGGTGGTGATGGCATTTGACGAGGCAGGCCAGGCGGATACCCGCGAGCGCAAGTTCGAGATTTGTCGCCGTGCCTATAAAATCCTGACCGAGCGCGTCGGCTTCCCGCCGGAAGACATCATTTTTGACCCGAATATTTTTGCCGTCGCCACCGGTATCGATGAGCATAACAATTATGCCGTCGACTTTATCGAAGCCTGTGCCGACATCAAAACCCACCTGCCGCACGCGATGATCTCTGGTGGCGTATCCAACGTCTCGTTTTCATTCCGTGGCAACGATCCGGTGCGTGAGGCGATCCACGCGGTGTTCCTGTATCACGCGATCCGTAACGGCATGGACATGGGTATTGTTAACGCCGGGCAGTTGGCGATCTACGACGATCTCAGTGCCGAACTGCGCGAGGCGGTGGAGGATGTGATCCTCAACCGTCGTGACGATAGCACTGAGCGCCTGCTGGAACTGGCGGAAAAATACCGCGGCAGCAAAGACAACGAAGTGGCGGTACAGCAGGCGGAATGGCGCGGCTGGCCGGTCGAGAAGCGGCTGGAATATTCGCTGGTCAAAGGCATTACCGAGTTTATCGAACTGGATACTGAAGAAGCCCGGCAAAAGGTAGCTCGTCCGATCGAAGTGATCGAAGGCTCGCTGATGGCGGGGATGAACGTGGTCGGTGACCTGTTCGGCGAAGGCAAAATGTTCCTGCCGCAGGTGGTGAAATCTGCCCGCGTCATGAAGCAGGCGGTGGCCTATCTGGAGCCGTACATCGAGGCCAGCAAAGAGAAAGGCTCTACGGCAGGCAAAATCCTGCTGGCGACGGTGAAGGGCGACGTGCACGACATCGGCAAAAACATCGTTGGCGTGGTACTGCAGTGCAACAACTACGAAATTGTCGATTTGGGCGTGATGGTGCCGACGGAGAAAATCCTCAGAACCGCGCGTGAGCAAAACGTGGACATCATCGGCCTGTCGGGGCTTATTACCCCGTCGCTGGATGAGATGGTCAACGTGGCAAAAGAGATGGAGCGTCAGGGCTTTACCCTGCCGTTGCTGATTGGTGGCGCGACGACCTCCAAGGCCCATACCGCGGTGAAGATTGAGCAGAACTACAGCGGATCAACCACCTACGTACAGAATGCCTCGCGCACCGTGGGTGTGGTATCGGCACTGCTTTCCGCCACCCAACGCGATGACTTTGTGGCGCGTACCCGTAAAGAATATGAAACCGTGCGTATCCAGCACGCGCGTAAAAAACCGCGTACCCCGCCGGTTGACCTGCAGAAAGCCCGTGATAACGCCATGGTGCTGGACTGGGAAAACTACCAGCCGCCGGTGCCAAAGCAGTTGGGTGTTTATCCGGTTGAGGCCGGCATTGAGACGCTGCGTCATTATATCGACTGGACGCCGTTCTTTATGACCTGGTCACTGGCGGGTAAATATCCGCGCATTCTGGAAGATGAAGTGGTGGGGGAAGAGGCCAAACGGCTGTTCGCCGATGCCAACCAGATGCTGGACCTGCTGGCTGCCAACGGCAGTCTCAACCCGCGTGGTGTCTATGGCCTGTTCCCGGCCAACCGCGTCGGTGACGACGTTGAGGTATATCGCGACGAGAACCGTGATGAGGTGCTGGTGGTCAGCCGCCACCTGCGTCAGCAGACCGAAAAAACCGACTTCCCGAACTACTGCCTGGCGGACTTTGTCGCGCCAAAAAGCAGCGGCAAGGCCGACTACTTCGGTGCCTTCGCGGTAACCGGCGGTCTGGAAGAGGATGAACTGGCGGCAGCCTATGATGCGCAGCACGATGATTACAATAAAATCATGGTCAAAGCGCTGTCGGACCGTCTGGCGGAAGCTTTCGCCGAGTACCTGCATGAGCAGGTGCGCAAGCTGCACTGGGGCTTCGCGACCGAAGAGAACCTGAGCAATGAAGAACTGATCCGCGAAAACTATCAGGGCATCCGTCCGGCACCGGGCTATCCGGCCTGTCCGGAGCACACCGAGAAAGCGGAGATCTGGCGCCTGCTGGATGTTAACCGCCATACCGGCATGGTGTTGACCGAGTCCTTCGCCATGTGGCCGGGGGCGGCAGTGTCCGGCTGGTACTTCAGCCATCCGCAGAGCAAGTATTTTGCGGTGGCGCAGCTCCAGCGCGATCAGGTAGCAGACTATGCGGCGCGTAAAGGCATGAGCGTCAGCGAGGTTGAACGCTGGCTGGCACCTAACCTCGGCTATGACGCCGACTGATCATCCTTCATTCGGGGCGCGCTGGCCGCGCCCCTGTCATTGTGCCTCCACGTCAATGTGCAGTGCGTCGTAACGCCAATATTCCAAATCACAATCAATCACCCGATCGTGCTGATCGCGGTTAACCCGGGTAATAAATAGCGCCGGGCTGCCGTAGGTCACTTTCAGCATTGCGGCTGCTTCCTGCGGCAGCAGGGTCGGCAGCATATCGAAACGTACTCGCCCATAGCGAATACCGTAGCGTTCGGCATATAGACCGGTCAGCGACTGGGTTAAGTCTTCGTCCAGAATACCGGCAAAGTAGGCGGGATTGAGGTAGTGCTCACAGTACAACACCGCGCGGCCATCGATATAACGCAGCCGACGAATGCGGTAGACCTCGCTGCCGGGTGGCAAAACCAACCGTTGGCACAGCTCGCCGTATAGCGGCAGGGTAGCGGTGTCGATCACTTCGGTATGGGCATCACGCCCCTGCTGCTGCGCCATGGCGTGGAAATGGCTGCGCTGCAACGGGTTGTACACCAGCCGGGGCGGCGAGATAAACCAGCCGCGCCTGACCTGACGGTAAATCACCCCCTGCGCTTCCAACTGACCGAGCGCTTCCTGCAGCGTAATGCGGGTGGTGGAAAACTGTTCACTCAGGGCGCGTTCAGAAGGCAGTTTGCCATCGGCGCTGAATTCCCCGTTGGCGATACGGCTGGCCAGAGTCTGGCAAATCGTTGCCACGGTAGTTGTTCCTTCACTCATGCAACAGTTGCCCCATTTCAGTGCTTCTTGCCCCAGTTAAGGTAGACCAACGGCAGCCCTGTGACGCACCAAATACGATAAAAATGCTGCTTTTTTACACTGACATATAATTATCACATTCGTCCGTTAGATTGGCTTGGTTCTTGCTGGACTAGTCCAGCCACTTCCACACTACCACCCGGAGCATCAGTTATGAAACGTTTGTGCGCTTCTGTGTTAACCAGTGCCATTGTCCTGTCCAGCCAAATGAGCTGGGCTGCCGATTCCGACCTCGCGGCGCTGGAACAGGCTGCCAAGAAGGAAGGGGAAGTTAACAGCGTCGGCATGCCGGACAGCTGGGCCAACTGGAAAGACACCTGGCAGGATCTGTTGACCAAGTACAGCCTGAAGCATGCCGATACCGACATGAGCTCGGCGCAGGAAATCGCCAAGTTCGACGCGGAAAAGAGCAACGCTACGGCGGATATTGGTGATGTAGGTGCGGCCTTTGGCCCGATTGCGGTACAGAAAGGGGTGACCCAGCCGTACAAGCCATCCACCTGGGATCAGGTGCCTGACTGGGCGAAAGACAAGGACGGCCACTGGGCACTGGCCTATACCGGCACCATTGCCTTCATTATCAACAAGAAACAGGTGAAAGAGATCCCGCACAGCTGGGCGGATCTGCTGAAAGGGACTTATCAGGTCACTATCGGTGACGTGGGGACCGCTTCGCAGGCGGCCAGCGGTGTGCTGGCAGCGACTTACGCCATGGGCGGCAATGAAAAGAACCTGAAGCCGGGTCTGGAGTTCTTCGGCAAGCTGGCCAAGGCCGGGCGTTTGAGCCTGAGTAACCCGGTGATCGCCTCGCTGGAAAAAGGCGAAGTGCAGGTCGGCGTGGTTTGGGACTTTAACGGGCTTAACTACCGTGACCAGATCGACAAAACCCGCTTTGAAGTGCTGATCCCGTCCGACGGCTCAATCACTTCCGGCTACACCACCATCATCAACAAATACGCCAAGCACCCGAATGCCGCCAAGCTGGCGCGTGAATACATCTTCTCTGATGCCGGCCAGATTAACCTGGCGCGTGGCTATGCCCGCCCAATCCGTGCCGAACATCTGACGCTGCCGGACGACGTCAAAGCCAAGCTGCTGCCGGCCGAACAGTATAAAAATGCCCACCCAATCGCCGATCCGGCGGCCTGGGAACAAAGCGCCAAAACGCTGCCGCGTCAGTGGCAGGAAAACGTCATTATGTTTATGCAGCAGTGAGTTAAACCATTATGAAAACGATCCTCGTGCTGCTGGACGGTCTGAACTATCAGGTGGCGCATGACGCCATGGGCTATCTGCAGGCCGAATGTGCGGCAGGGCGCGGACGGTTGTATCAGTTGGAGAGCGAGCTCCCCTCGCTCTCCCGCCCGCTGTATGAATGTATCCTCACCGGTGTGCCGCCGGTGGAGAGCGGCGTGGTGCATAACCAGGTGTCACGCCTCTCGCATCAGCAGAGCGTGTTTCACTATGCGCGTGCCGCCGGGTTAACCACCGCGGCGGCTGCCTATCATTGGTTCAGTGAGCTGTACAACCGTACCCCGTTCGACGCCGCGCGCGATCGCCATACCGAGGATAGCGGGCTGCCGATCCAGCACGGTCATTTTTATTATGACGACCGCTACCCGGACTCTCATCTGTTTGACGACGCGGAAAGTTTACGCCGCCGTCATCAGCCCGATTTCTTGCTGATCCACCCGATGAATATTGACGACGCCGGGCACCGCTTCGGTCTGTCTTCGCCGCAGTACCGTAATTCGGCGCGCAATGCCGACGGGGTATTGTCGCGCTATCTGGCCGACTGGTTGGCCGACGGCTATCAGGTGATGGTCACTGCCGATCACGGGATGAATGACGATCGCAGCCACGGTGGCGTGTTGCCGGAAGAGCGTCAGGTGCCGCTGTTTGTCTTCGGTAGCGCATTCAGCCAAAGCGACGCCAATCCGCAGCAAACCGACCTGTGCGGCACGCTGTGCGAGCTGCTACAGGTGGCGCATGACAAGCCGCGTTGCCGTGCGTTGTTGGCATAAGGGCGAATAATGAAAGCTAAGTGGATTGCCGCGCTGTGCCTGCTGCCGTTCATCCTGCTGTTCGGCGCGTTTCAAATCGCGCCGCTGGTGTGGATTGCGGTCAGCAGCTTTTTCAGCCAGACCAGCGGCTGGGGGCTGGGCAACTATGTTGATGTGCTGACTTCGCCGTTCTATCTGCAGGCGTTTCAGTTCTCGCTGGAGATTTCCCTCTGGTCGAGCGTCTATGGGCTGTTGATTGCCCTGGTGGGCAGTTACTCACTGCGCCAGCTGGGCCAGACTCGGTTCCATGATTTTGTGATGTCGTTTACCAACATGACCAGCAACTTCGCCGGGGTACCGCTGGCGTTCGCCTTCGTCATCCTGCTGGGGCTGAATGGCTGCCTGACCTTGCTGCTGCGCAAGTACGGCCTGATGGAGAGCTTTAATCTTTACTCCAAAACCGGGCTGATCGTGCTCTATACCTACTTCCAGATCCCGCTTGGGGTGCTGTTGCTGTACCCGGCCTTTGATGCGCTGCGTGAAGACTGGCGCGAATCGGCATCGCTGCTCGGCGCCAGCCCGTGGCGCTATTGGCGGCATATCGGCCTGCCGGTGCTGGCTCCGGCGCTGATGGGCACCTTTGTCATCCTGTTGGCCAATGCATTGGGTGCCTATGCCACGGTGTATGCGCTGACCACCGGCAATTTCAACGTGATACCGATACGTATTTCTGCGCTAGTGGCGGGGGATATCTCCCTCGATCCGAATCTGGCCAGCGCGCTGGCGATGCTGCTGGTAGCGATGATGGCGTTTATCACGCTGATCCATCAGTGGCTGTTACGCAGGAGCTACCTCAATGCTCGCTCATAATATTGCGGAGGGCGGCCATGTCGCGTTTTGAAACCGGTTATCACCGTGTGGTGAGCGGCCTGCTGTTGCTGATCCTGCTGTTACCGCTGGCAGCGACGCTGATTTATGCGCTGGCTACCCAATGGGGCGCGACCATCCTGCCGGACGGTTTTACCCTGAAATGGCTGGTGGCGTTATGGAGCGATCCGCGCTTCCTGCTGGCGCTGTGGCACTCGCTGCTGATCTGTTTCGGCACTCTGGTGTTGGCGGTGGTGGTGATTTTGCCGATGATGTTTGTAATTGCTTACTATTTTCCCAAGCTGGATGCGGTGATGAACGTGCTGATCCTGCTGCCGTTCGCCGTGCCGCCGGTGGTGTCAGCGGTCGGGCTGATGCAGCTGTTCGCCGCCGATCCGCTGCCGCTGCTGGGCACGCCATGGATCCTGATTGGCTGTTATTTCTCCATCGCGCTGCCATTTATTTACCGAGCCATCAGCAACAACATGCAGGCGATCAACCTGCGTGATCTGATGGATGCTGCGCATCTGCTGGGGGCCAGCACCTGGAAAGCCGCATTGTGGGTGGTGCTGCCGAACCTGCGCAAAGGCGGGATGATCGCGGTGCTGCTGTCGTTCTCTTTCCTGATTGGCGAATTTGTCTTCGCCAACCTGCTGGTGGGCAGCCAGTACGAAACGCTGCAGGTTTACCTGTTCAACATGCGTAACGGCAGCGGCCATTTCACCAGTGCACTGGTCATTTCTTATTTCGCCGTGGTGCTGCTCGTCACCTGGTTGGCGAACTTGCTGAATAAAAATAAGGGCTAACCCGATGGCTTATCTCAATGTCACCCGCCTTAACAAACACTATGGGCAGACCCAGGTGTTTCAGGATATCGATTTCACCGCCGAGGAGGGCGAGTTTGTCACGCTGCTCGGGCCGAGCGGCTGTGGCAAGTCCACGTTGCTGCGCTGCCTGGCGGGGCTGACTTCGGTCGACAGTGGGCAGATCCTGCTGCAGGGCCAGGATCTGGTGCCGGTGCCCCCGCAAAAACGTGGTATCGGCATGGTGTTTCAGAGCTATGCGTTATTCCCGAACATGACGGTGGAAGGCAACGTGGCCTTCGGCCTGAAAATGCAAAAGCTGGCGGCCGGGCAGATCCAACAGCGGGTGCAGGAGGTGCTGGCGCTGGTGGAACTGACCGAGCTGGCGAAGCGTTATCCGCACCAGCTGTCCGGTGGCCAGTGCCAACGGGTGGCGCTGGCGCGATCGTTGGTGACCCGTCCACGTCTGCTGCTGCTTGATGAACCGCTCTCGGCACTGGATGCGCGGATCCGCAAACATTTGCGCGAACAGATCCGTCGGATCCAGCGTGAGCTGAACCTGACGGCCATCTTCGTCACCCACGATCAGGAAGAAGCTTTGACGCTGTCGGATCGAATCGTGCTGATGAATAAAGGACAAATCGTGCAAAGCGGCGATGCAGAAACCCTGTATACCCAACCGGCCGACGTTTTCGCCGCCGGGTTTATCGGCAACTACAACCTGCTGAGCGCCGAACAGGCGACGGTTTTGACCGGCAGCACTTACCGCGGTAAGGTAGCTGTTCGTCCGGAGTCCATGACCCTACTGCCTGCCGGGCAGGGGATCGCCGCGGTGATCCTCAGCCACAGCCTGTTGGGCAACGTGGTGCGCTATCGGGTTCAGGCCCGTGGCGTGGAGCTGCTGGTCGATGTGCTCAACCGTTCGGTCGAAGATTTGCGGCCTGACGGCAGTGAAATTGGGCTACACTTAGAAACTGTTACATTACGGGAAGTTGCATGACATTTTCCCGCTGACAAACGGAATTTCCCTTCCCTTCAGCGGCAGTCTGCAACCCGTTGCCGCTGTTCTGCTCTTTTAACGCCCGGCAGAACGGTTGCCTTGCTGGCGTTTATGGAGCGTATTTTCCGTGTTGACCCTTCTTCATCTGCTTTCTGCGGTGGCGCTGTTGGTGTGGGGTACCCACATCGTGCGCACCGGGATCATGCGGGTTTACGGCGCTAATCTGCGTCGGGTATTGAGCGACAGCGTGGAGAAAAAACCGCTGGCGTTCGTCTCCGGCATCGGCGTGACCGCGCTGGTGCAAAGCAGCAACGCTACCGCGCTGCTGGTGACCTCTTTCGTTGCTCAAGGGCTGGTGGGGCTGACGCCTGCGCTGGTGATCATGCTCGGCGCCGACGTGGGTACCGCGCTGATGGCGCGAATACTGACTTTTGATCTCTCCTGGCTATCACCGCTGCTGATCCTGGTCGGCGTGTTCCTGTTTCTTAGCCGCAAGCAAACCCGGGTGGGGCAAATGGGCCGGGTGTGCATCGGCCTCGGGCTGATTGTCCTGGCTCTGGAGCTGATCGTCGCCGCCGCAACGCCGATCACCCAGGGCGCGGGAGTGAAGGTTCTGTTCTCTTCACTGACCGGCGATGTGATGCTGGATGCCCTGACCGGCGCGTTGTTCGCCATTGTCAGCTATTCCAGCCTGGCGGCGGTGTTGTTGACCGCCACCCTGACCGCTTCCGGCGTGATCTCACTGAAAGTGGCGCTGTGTCTGGTGATTGGCGCCAATCTTGGCAGTGGCCTGCTGGCGGTGATCAACACCAGCGGCCAGAACGCCGCCGGCCGTCGGGTGGCTCTGGGCAGCCTGTTGTTCAAGCTGATCGGCTGTGTGCTGGTGCTGCCCTTTGTCTCTTATCTGGCAGACGCGATGGCCCGGCTGCCCGGTGAGAATGAAGAGTTGGTGATCTATTTTCACGTGTTCTACAACCTGATCCGCTGTCTGGTGCTGATCCCTCTGGCCGGGCCGATGGCACGGCTGTGTGAAGCGTTGATCGCCGACGTGGCGGCTGACGATCCCCGGCTGCGACCACGGCATCTGGATGCCAGTGCACTGGATACGCCGACGCTGGCTTTGGCCAATGCCGCGCGTGAAACCCTGCGCATGGGTGACGTGGTAGAACACATGATGATCCTGCACCGCGAAGTGCTGCACGGTAAGATCGGGCAGGATAAAGAGGTGCGTCGATTGGATGATGACGTCGACGTACTCTACACCGCCATCAAGCTGTATCTGGCGCAGATCCAGAAAGAGGATCTGGGCGAGGAAGACTCGCGCCGCTGGGCAGAAATTATCGAAATGGCGCTCAACCTGGAGCAGGCCGGGGACATCATTGAACGCATGACCGGCGATATCGCATCGAAGTCGCATGCGGCGCGGCGGGCGTTTTCGGCCGAGGGGCTGGCGGAGCTGGACACGCTGTATGAGCGACTGATCGGCAACCTGCGGCTGAGCCTGTCGGTGTTCCTGTCCGGCGACCTCACCAGCGCCAAGCGGTTACGACGTTCCAAGCATCGCTTCCGTATTCTGGATCGCCGTTACGCGCATGCGCATGTTGATCGTTTACACCAACAGAACGTGCAAAGTATCGAAACCAGCTCGCTGCATCTGGGGCTGTTGGGGGACATGAAACGCCTGAACTCGCTGTTCTGCGCGGTGGCATATAACGTGCTGGATCAGGATGAGAAGGATGACGAGCGCGAGTGGGAGGATACGCCGAGCACGCTGTAAAAAAATGCCCCCGGCTGAACCGGGGGCATGATTTTGATTATTTACCGCCAGTTATTTACCTGAGAAAACACCCGCCTTGGCATCGGCAGTCTGGCTATTGCCGTAGCCGCCGACCGGTGTCTCCAGATTCACCACGCTTTTACCGGCGATCCCCAACAGTCCACCGGCAGAGGCGGCCGCATCCAGGTGACCGCCACCCTGATAACGGCTGCCCGCCACGTCCTGTTGTTCCAGCTTGCCGTTACCCAGCGTCACCTCACCTTGTTGGCTGCGGATCTCAGCGCCGGTCAGGTGGGTGCTGCCCTGCACGTTCAGCGTCACGTCATTTTTCCCACTGATGGCGGATTGCACGCCAACCGCATCGTTATTGACCACGTCGGCGTTGACCTTGAACTGACCCTGCAGCCCGGCGGGGCCGGTCAGGCTCTCTTTGGACTTGTTACCGAGGAAGCGAGCGCCGCGATCCCACAGCGGTGCCTGCTCTTTTTCACCCACCAGGGTTTCCGGCAGGGTCACTTTGCTATCGGCCTTGTTGAAGCTAACCGCGCCGGTGGTGTCCTGTTTGGGATCAAGACGACGGGCCACGCTGTTGTACTTGTCGGTGGTGGCGTCAGCGACCTTGTTGATACCCCCTTCCAGCTTTTCTTTCACATTACCGGCATAGCGCGGAGTACCCACTTTCGACAGTTTGGAGGTGATGCTGCTGGCCGGGTCGTTGGTATGGTTCAGACCGACGTCCACATTGACCTTAACGCTGCTTTCGCTGTCTTTGCGGCTCTCGATGTGCAGGTTGCCATCGACGTTGCCCTGTACGCGTTCGGCATCGATCCGGGCACCGGCCAGGGTGGCGTCTTTACCGCTGTTGATCGTCACTTCGTTGGCGTTAATCAGGCTGTTGCCCTGGGTAGTTTTTTGCAGTTTGTCGACGCCGACTTTTACCCCGGCACCCAGAGTATGGGTATCGCTGCCGCTGGTGGTATCAACCTTGCCGTTGGCGTCCTTGTTGAAGGATTGGCCGCCTTTGGCGTTCGCCTTCAGCCCCAGGTTCCAGTTGTTTTTCTGCTCCTGATTTTGCACCGATTCCAAGACTACACCGCCATGTCCGGCATTCAGGGCGACGCTGTTGCCTTTAACCTCGGTCCCCTGCAGGTGTAACGCCTGGTCGTCACTGCCTTTGGCGGTAATGTTTACTGCGCCACCGCCGGTGATTTTTCCGCCCTGCCGGGTGGTGGAAGATTCATCGACCTTGGCGATGTCAAATGCACCGCCGAGGGAAATGCCGCCCGCGCTTTTTTTGTCACTGTCGGTGCTGTTACCGCCAATATCGATATTCCCTGACAGCGTATCGTCCTTACGCGTCTGGTGCGACTCGGCTGCCTGTAGCGCCACCTTATCGCCTGCCTTCAGCGTAACGTCGCCCTGGCTGGTGACCGTGCTGCCTTGCAGCGTCAGCCCACGACCGGCCTCCAGTTCTACGCCCTGTTGCCCACCGATGTGACTAACCTGTGCACTGCTGCCGTCGCTTTCCCCCACGCTGCGATCGCCGCCCAGCCCAACACCGAAGTTTTTGGTCTCCGGGGTGGAGCCACCTTTGGCTGACACTTTGACATTGAAACCGTTGTGGCTCTCATGACTGCGGTCGGTAGCCTGCTCGAAACGGATGTTGCCGTCTTCGGCTTTCACCTGAGCCTTACCCTGGCCGGCATCCAGTGAAGTGCCCTGATAAACCGCATCCTGCTTAACGTTGATGTCGATGCCATTGGCGGCGGTGATGCTGCCGGTCACGGCCTGGCTGCCGGTGCTGGCGCTATGTTTGTTGCCGCCTTCTCCTTTGCCGTCGACGTTCAGGTCATTGCCGGTATTGGTGTAAACGCGCACGCTGGCGCCGCCACGGGTATCGCTTTGGCTCTGCTGTTGGCTATTTTCCGCCGCTTCACTGCGGTGGCTGTCCGCCTTCAGCGTTACGGCACCCTGAGTGGTTTGATATTGGGTCCCGCGATCTTGCAGTTCCCCGTCAGCGTTAACCGCAATCTCCCCGGCCTTAATGGTGCTGACCACGGCCTGCGAACTGCTGTTACTGTTTTCGCTGCTGCCGCCGTTGGCAGCGACGTCGATCCCGACGTTTGGCAGACCGATGCTGCCGATATCGTTAATCACGCCGTTGGCGTCCAGCTTGGCGGCTTTGCCCACGGCGCGTTCAACCGGGCGGGTGATGGCGCTGTAATCAACGTTGGCACCGATATCCACGCCGACGTCGGTTTTGCGGGTATTGCTGCTTTCGCTGTCCGTGGCGGCCAGGTGGGCCACGCTGTTGGCATTTTCCTGATATTTACCGCCAACCTGATGCTGTGCACCTTGCTGAGTCAGTTGGTCATTGGCGCTAATCGTCAGGTTGCCTTTGATATCACTGCCTGAGGTGACGGCCTTGCTGCTTTGCGAGTGCGTTTTGCTGTTCTCGTAACCGCCTTCAATACCCGAGCCGACTTTATCGATGCCGCCAGTGTAATAGAACCCACCGCCGACTTTGGTTTGCTCGGTGTCGCTGGTGGTCTTGTTGTCAGCCGCCAGGAAGGCGACGTTGTTGCCACTGACGCTGGCGTCCCCCTGGGTGGTCACCAGTTTGGAGCCGCTGAAGGTCACGTCTTTATCCGCCTTCAACGTCACGCTGCCGCCGCTTAACATCGACGACTGTTGCTCGCTGCGGGTAGTTTTCTCGCTGTCGCTGGTATGTTCTATGCGTAAACCGGCGCGGTATTGTTTATCACCTTTCTCGTTGGCATAGCCGTTGATCGCCAGTGCGGTTTTCTGCTCGTCAATACGTTGCTGCTGCTCAGCCGCGCTGACATTGAGATTGCCACCGGCCTGGATGTCCAGTTTGCCTGCGCTGCTTACCTTGCTGCCCACCACGTCGGTATCCTGTTTGCTGACCAGTTGCAGGTTGGTATCGGAAACCAGTTCACTGGCGGTGGACTGCTGGTGGCTGTTGTTGGACTTTTGCGAACTGCTGGTAATGTTAAAGGCGGTACCGGTGCGGGCATTGATCTTGTCGACGTTGGTGCTGAGCGCGTTATCAATCCGCAGGCCCCCGGCGCTGGCTTCAACAAAACCGCCCTGGCTGCCTTTGACCTTGCTGCCGGTAATGGTTACGCCCTGTTTGCCGTTCAGCCACAGGGTGCCATCGGCGGTCAGGTCGGAAGCGTTGCTGACTTCGTGGTGGTGACTGTTGTCTTTGTTATCGCCGCCGCCGATGCCGCCCCATGAGGTTTTATTGTCACGCACCGATTTGGCGTTGGCGGTCTTCTGCACGTCGATGTTGATCTGGTCGTTGGCATTGATTGTCAGATCGCGCGCTGCATACACTTTTGCCCCCCGAGCCTGCACACGGTTACCGGCACTCAGCGTCAAATCCCCCCCGGCATGCAAATCGCTGGCCTTCAGGCTTTCGGTTTCATTGCTGTTGTTCCAACTGCCGGTGCGCAGGCTGGAGGTATGGTTACGCTGATAACCGCGTTCACTGGTTTTCTCCCGCTCAACCAGCCCGGCGATCTGTACATCGCGTTTGGCTTCAATTTTCAGCGAGTTACCGGCCCCGACAGTGGCACCGAGCAGCCTCACATCCTGCGCGGTGGCGGTCAGCGTGGCATTTTTGCTGGCGCTGACGCTGCTGCCGACCTGCTGGTGCTGTTCATTCTCGCGGGTGACGTCGTACTGCCAGGAGTAGAACCATTGGTCGTTGGTATGGCCCTGAGTTTGCTTCAGTTGCTGGCCGTCGAGCGTCAGGCTGGCACCCTGCAAAGTAACCTCTTCGCCGCGAATATCGGTGGCGGTCAGATGGTTGCTGTTATCGGCCAGCAGGCTGATATTTTTGCCCGTAAGCTCGGTGCGGGTCAGCTTTTGGCTGGTGTTGCGGTCGTTGATGTAGATGCCGCCGCGATAGTTTTGGTAGTTCTCACCGCTGTTACGGCTACTGCTGTCATCACTAATCTGGCT
Organism: Serratia proteamaculans; assembly: GCF_949794035.1. Taxonomy (NCBI): domain Bacteria; kingdom Pseudomonadati; phylum Pseudomonadota; class Gammaproteobacteria; order Enterobacterales; family Yersiniaceae; genus Serratia; species Serratia proteamaculans. The sequence continues at coordinate 4,924,896 of NZ_OX461105.1, read as the reverse complement.
TTCGGCACGAATGTTGTCTGCCCTCACCCGGATCTCGTCGCTGCCCTGCAGCTTGCCCGCCAGCTTCACGCCGCTGCCTGCTGCGGTGTTGATAATGTTGATGCGTCCGGCCTGCATGCTGCCAAGATAGTAGCTGTCCAGCGCACTCAAGGGTTGTTGGCTGCTGAGCACCTGCGCGTCGCGCGAGACGCGGTTATTGCCGGTGACAGCGTTGATAGCCGACACCGCCTTGTCATTTTTGTCAGTGATGATCACCTCGCCGCGGCTGTCGATGCGCGGGGCAATCAAGTCCAGTATGCCATCGGCGTTCAGTTTGCCATTCAGGCTCAGGGTGTTGCGGTTACCCAGCGTGCTGTAGCCCTGCAGTATACCGTTTTCCACCAGCGGGTTGCCCACCACCAGTGACGAGCGGCTGGTATTGATAAAACCGCAGCCGTCACAGCTGATGCCGTTCGGGTTGGCTAACACGTAGTCGGCCGCCATGCCGAAGATTTCCTGCTGGCCGTGCAATAGCGACGGATTACGGCTGATCACTTCGTTGAGGATCACGCTGGCCGCCTGGCTGTTCAGGTTCGGGTTGGCGCCCAACTGACCGGCCAACTGAGACAGCCCGGACTCGCGTGAGTTATTCAACACCGCGCCGGGCTGGTTGACGTTGAAATCCTGATACTGGTTATGCGACAGCCCGTGGTCATTCGGTGTGACAATATTCACCACCTGTGCGCCGTTACCGGCGGTGGAAACCCCGGGGCCGTTAGCCCCGTTGGCCGCCACAATATCACCGGCGTAACCGTTGCCGAGTGAGGCGAGAATGATCGCCAGTGAAGCGGCCAACTTGCCCGCCGCCGAAAGCCTGAAGTTATTATTTTTCATCCATGTATCTCCGTATATCGCCGTGTGGTACTGCAAAAAAAACAACTGACTAAAAGGTGTACGAGAAGCGGGCCAGCACCTGGATCGGGTCGTCCGGCAGGGTATGACTGGACAGCAGCCAGCCTCGGCTGGCTTCGACGTCAATGATGGCGCGCTGATAACGCAGGGTGGCGCCGGCGCTCAGTCCGGCGCTGCTTTGCCAGCCCGAAGGTCGGTTGTCACGTGGCAGCACTCGGCCGACGTCGCCGCCGAGGCGAGGGGTGAGGGTGCTTTGGCCCAGATTAAAGCTGCGGGACAGGGTATTTTGCAGATACCAGCCGTTATCGCCGGACAGCGTGCTGCGGCTGAAACCGCGGATCGCGCTGCGGTCGGTCAGGCTGAGCCATTCCACGCCGGGCAGCCGATCGCGGCTGTATTGCCCGTACAGCAGGTTGCTGAGCTGGTAACTGGAACCGGCCAGGGTGAAGCGTTGAGTGAGGTTGGTGAACAGCTTGCCCTTGGTGAATTGGGCATCAGGCAGACCGGCACCGCTGTGGCGATCGGCACCGAACCACGGCAATCCTTGCTCTACGCTGAGGTTGGCGCTGATCAACCCGGTAGGCAGGATCTGCAGGTGGTTAACCCCCAGTTCGAACAGGCTGAGCGTCGGGCTGCCGAGACCGATACGTACGTTCTCGAAATAGTTATTGATGCGCTTATGGGTCAGTTGGCCGCTCAGGGCGTTGATCTGATCGCGATCGCGGTAAAACACATAATCTCCGCGCAGACCATACTGCTGGGTCTGACCGTGCAGCTTATAGCTGTTGAACACCAACTGCTGGCGGTTCATGTATTGCGAATAACTGGCAAAGCCGCTGAAGGTAAAAGCGCCATAGGGCAGGGAATAGAGCAGGGTATAGGCGCGGTTGTAGCGCTGTGACGGATCCTTCAGCGTACCGGCGATGTTCAGACTGACAAAGTCCGACAGGCCGAACGGGCTGTCCAGCGTTGCCGTGCTGCGCGCCAACCACTGGCCGGTATTTTTCTGGCCATAATTGTCCAGGGTGGCAGACAGCAACCAGGGTTTGGCATGTTGGTTGTGCAACCGAATAATAGAACCGCCGGTTTGGTTACCCGGCAATATATCCAATCGGGTTTTATTCGATTGCAAACGATTGGCCTGATCCAATCCCTGATCGAGCTGAGTTAATTTCAGCGGCTGACCTTCCAGTCCTGGGAATAATAACTGGCTGTTAACCCAGCGATCTCCCCCTTCTATTTTTTCGATAAATCCTTCGGTGACCCGCAGGCCCAACTCGCCCTCGGCATTGGGGCGAATAAACTGTACGCGGGCGGTGATATAGCCTTTATCAAGATATAAACGGGTGAGTTCGCGGGTCAGACGGTTGATGTCATTACTGCTGATGCAACGCTGTGGCAATGCGCTGAGTGCCGCCAAATCTTTCGCCGACAGCAGAGTGATGCCCTGCAGATACACGCCGCCGATGGGCAGGCACTGGGCAGAACGTGGTAGTGCCGGTGGCGCGGGTTCGGGTTCTGCCAGTAATTGCTGTTGTTTAAGCTGTTGGTAGCGTCGTTGCTCGATCTGCTGATTCACTTCACGCGAACCGTCTTGCAAGGCGCGGCGTGATTCGCCCATCGGCGAGAAATGCTCCATTTCCGGCAGGGTAGCGGCAGGGATCGCGGTGCTGAACAGCAGCACCAGAGCGGCGGTTTTTTTAATCATTGTAATCCATTATGAGAAGCCGCCGGGGCGGCCTGCTCAATCCATGAGGTCAATATACGGACGGCCAGCGGCCGGCCCGAAATAGCGAGCGACAAGCACATTGCGTGATATCTCGACTTGCCACAGGCAAATTAAGACGGTGGGTGTATATCTAAATAATAATTAGGCTGCTTGTTTTAATTTTCAGCTCCCTTGAGTTAATTAACTAAAAAAAGTAATTAACTCCTCCGCCATTTAAACTTTATCGGCACGGATAGGAAGAATCTGAATTTTTATTTTGTCGGGGGATAATAGAGGATGAGGGTAATTCTGACAATCCGACCAGTGGGAAATACGAAATTTCGCAGAAGGGGTGGGGCACAGTCATTTGTGCCCCAGGGTGTAATTATTTTTTGTTGATCGGCCGACCGGACCAGTAACCCGCCAGCAGTGAGCCGGACAGGTTATGCCACACCGAGAACAGGGCACCCGGCAGTGCGGCCAGCGGTGAGAAGTAAATTTTGCCCAGCGTCGCCGCCAGCCCGGAGTTCTGCATGCCGACCTCAATGGCCAGCGTGCGGCAGGTCGATTCGTCAAAGCCAAACAGCTTGCCGCCCCAGTAACCGCTCAGCAGCCCGATGGCGTTATGCAGGATCACCGCGATGATCACCACCAGCCCGACCGAGGCGATATGGCTTTGACTACCGGCCACCACGGCACTGATGATCGCCAAAATGCACACCATCGACAGCGCTGGCAGAATGGGCTCAATGCGTTTGACGGTTTTGGTAAAGGTGTGATGGACGATCAACCCCAGGCCAATCGGGATCACTACGATCTGCAGAATGCTCAGCAGCATGCCCATGACATCGACGCTGATCTCGGTATCGACATACAGGCGGGTCAGCAGCGGCGTGGCGAAGACGCCCACCAGCGTGGAGACCGCCGAGATGGTCACTGACAGTGCCACATCGCCTTTGGCCAGATAGATCATTACGTTGGAAGCCGTACCGCTGGCAACGCTGCCCACCAGGACCATACCTGCGGAAAGATCCGGTGGCATGTGGAACAGCATCGCCAACAGCCAGGCCGCCAGCGGCATGATCAGATAATGCAGAAAGATCCCTGCGGCCACCGGGCCTGGGCGGGACAGCACGCGCCTGAAGTCATCCAGCCGCAGCGTGACGCCCATGGCGAACATGATCAGCATTAACAACGGGCTGACATAGGGGCCGATACCGGTAAAGGTGGTGGGGGTGAAGTAGGCGGCGACGGCGAGCAGCACCGCCCATAGGGGGAATAATCGGGTGAATATTGCCAGCATGAATGTGGTTTCCCTTCACTAGGCTATCTTACTTGCCATTTTGAACCCGGCAGTGCTCAGAATCCTCACGTACTCTAAGTACGCTCCGGTTCTTGTGCGCTGTCCGGGACCAAACTGACGGCGACGATATACGCCTATTGGCGCATATATTTTTAGAATTATTCGAACAGATTGTGGTGCAGGGTACGTACCACTTGTTCCGCGTCGTTGCCCGGTACCAGGAAGCACAGGTTATAGCTGCTGGCGCCGTAACAGATCATGCGGATATTGAACGGGTCGAGCACGCCAAACACTTCTTTGCCCACGCCGCAGGCCTGGGAAAGTTTGTTGCCGATCAACGCCACCAGCGCCAGATTTTCTTCGACTTCTACCCGGCACAGTGATGACAGCTCGGTCAGCAATGAGGTGGTCAGCAGGCTGCCGCCGGTAGAGGTAGAGCCGGTGGTGTCCATGGTCAGCGCTACGCTGACTTCGGATGTGGTGATCAGATCCACCGAGATGTTGTGACGGGCCAGAATGTTGAACACTTCGGCCAGGAAGCCACGGGCATGCAGCATGTTGAGGCTGTGCAGCGTCAGCAGGGTTTGCTTGCGGCGCAGTGCCAGCGCACGGAACAGCGGCGGGTTCTCGGTGGTGTTACACACCAAAGTTCCCCCGGCGGCCGGATCTTTGCTTGAACCGACAAACACCGGAATATCACTGCGCACGGCCGGTAGCAAGGTGGCTGGATGCAGCACTTTCGCGCCGAAGGTGGCCATTTCTGCCGCTTCTTCGAAGGTGATTCTATCGATGCGTTTTGCTGACGGGACCACGCGTGGATCGGTGGTGTAGATGCCTGGTACGTCGGTCCAGATATCCACCCGACTGACGCTCAGCGCTTCGCCCAGCAGTGCCGCGGTGTAATCGCTGCCGCCACGGCCCAGTGTGGTGGTACGGCCTTTCGGCTCGCTGCCGATAAAGCCCTGGGTGACCACCAGCGCTTCTTGCAGGCGTGGCTTGAGTAGCGACAGGGCCAGTTGTTTCAGCACCGCGTTGTCTGGTGTAGCACGGCCGAAGTGGTCGTCGGTGTGCATCACTTTACGCACGTCAAACCACTCTGCCTGTACCTGGCGGGTGCGGAGGATCTCAACGAACAGCAGGGTAGACATCAGTTCACCATGGCTGACCAATTCGTCGGTCAAGGCCGTTGAGGTTGCCAGCGCAGCTGCTTCGGACAGCATGGCGATGTTTTCCAGCATGCGGTCGATTTCATCGCGAATAACCGTCGGGTTATCGAGGCGATCGAGGATGGCGTATTGGATGCGACGGATTTCATCGAGCTGGAAATGGCGTTTGTCGGCATCGCTGCCTTCGGCCAGAGCCACCAACAGGTTGGTGACGCCCGCGGAAGCGGACAAGACCACCAGGCGTACGTCCGGATTAGAGAGTACGACGTCGGCGCTGCGGTTCATGGCCTCAAAGTCGGCAACGCTGGTGCCGCCGAATTTGGCGACAACGGTGGAATTCTGGGGTGCTGCTTGGTTCATGTAAAAACCTCGTGTCAGGGTGGCTCTATTCAGAGAGCGCTTTTTTCATAGCCTTGGCACAAGGGAGGAGCGATAAACGGGGGCAGGCGTAGGGGTTAAAGCTACGATACACCCAGAAGCGCCCCACCTTGCTGATTGTCATTACGGACAATCCCTGGTGACAACCCAGAGGATTCAGCCCCTGTAGTCGATACGATGAATGCCGTACATCACCTTACCTCGGCGTCGCTCCCCCTCAAGTGCCGTCATCGGAAAACGGCTCCTCTGACACTCTACCTGGGCGACGCACCTCTTCTGGCTTGCGCACCGGGTGCGCAAGTAGGCTGTTAGGAATAGCCGGTAATCACGCTGCTGTCAACGTCCGGACGTTGAGGGATTTTCATCTTGCACCAGCGCAATCAACGTACAGGGCATCGCCGGGACGAAACCGGTACCAATGGGTTGCAGAGTGCCATCCTCCCGTTGGCTAAATAACGGAATAATACCCTGATTTTTTTCAATATATTCCAGCCAGCCAAAGTTTTCGTTCAGCTTGGTAGCCTTGATGGTGGCACCGTGGGCGATCAGGCTGCTTAACCGGCCGTAGGTGGCTTCTTGATTGAACAAAACTTCATGCCGACGGAAGCGCGAGCTTTCCCCACTGTTGCCACGGCCTTTCAACGGTGCACCGGAGCGGATGGCGAATACCTGTCCTTCGCCAAAAATATGGCCGAAGTGATAGACCGCTAACGCATTCTGATGGCGGTTAGGCGACAGCGCCAACACCTGCGCGGTATCGCTGAGATCGAGGTAGTTCTCGGCATGCTCGGAGTAAGCATGCCCATAATAGGCGGGGATACCGTCCATGCGCGCCTGACGGTAATACTCCCAGCTGCTGTCAGTGACGATCACCGGGATATTCATTTTTATCAACGCCTGCGCCAGCATACGCGCCACGCTGTTGGCGCCGACGATCAACACCCCGCGCGGTTTTTGCTGCTGCACCCGCAGCCAGCGTGCCATCATGCTGCTGGTCAGGCTTTGCAGCACCACGGTACCGATGATCACGGCAAATACCACGGTTACCAGCCGATCGGCTCCCGGGTAGCCACTACGCTGCAAGGTCAGGGCGAACAGCGAACTGACCGCCGCGGCGACGATGCCGCGCGGCGAAATCCAGCACAGCAGCAGCCGATCGCGCCAGTGCAGGGAAGAGCGCCAGGTCGACACCGCAATACACAGCGGTCGGGCGATAAACTGCACCACCAGCAACAGACCCAGCAGTGGCCAGCCCATATTCCACAGCGCCTGGATATCAAGCCGCGCCGCCAAAATGATAAACAGCGCTGAAATCAGGATCGCCGACAGCTCTTCCTTGAATGCCAGTATGTCGCTGGTATCTACATCGCGCATATTGGCCAGCCAGATACCCATTACCGTGACGGTCAGCAGACCGGACTCGTCGGCAATAGCGTTGGACACGCCAAAAGCGGTCAGCATGATCGCCAGCACCGCCAGGTTCTGCAGGTAGCCCGGCAACCAGACGCGGCGCAGCGCCAGACCCAGCAGGTAACCGAACAGCGCACCGGCCACCAGGCCGACGGCAGCGGTGATCCCCAGCGTGTAGAACAGGTGGGTGTAAGACTCGGAATGTTGTTTCAGTACGATAAATTCAAACACCAGCAGGGTGAAGATAGCGCCGACCGGGTCGATCACTATGCCTTCCCAGCGCAACACCTGGTTGATATTGGCGTTGGGCCGTACCACTCGCATCAGCGGGGCGATGACCGTCGGGCCGGTAACCACCGTGACTGCACCGATCAGCGCGGCCAGCTCGGGCGGAAAGTCCAGTAGCCACCAGCAGGCCACGCCGATCACCAGGAAGGTCATCAGCATGCCGATGGTCACCAGGTTGCGCACCACGCCACCGAGGCCACGTATTTCCTCGACCCGCAGCGTCAGCGCTCCTTCAAACAGAATAATGGCGACAGACAGCGACACCAGCGGGAACAGCAGATCGCCAAACAACGCGTCCGGTTGAACCAGATGCACCACCGGCCCCAACACCACGCCAAACACCAACAGCGGCAGAATGGCCGGCAGGCGCAACAGCCAGGCCAACCACTGCGCCAGCAGTGAACTCAAGCCAATAACCACTAACATCAACGGGGCAGATAATTCCATAGTCATGTCCTTCGTGTTTCAAAGCGCAGCCTGCTGGCCGCGCATCCTTCGCCTAATTACGTCAATGACGTGGTGATAACCTGACACAGTTTAGTGACAGTTAACTAACCCTGATAACAGGCTGTTATCCAAAAGTATAGGGGAAGAGCTGAAACGATGCGGCGGCGTTTGACAGTTAGCGCCTATCGCAAGAAAAGAGATCATAATCACAGTCGAACAGGCTACAATCGGACAACCACGTCACCTTTATTCTCAAGCCTAAGAGTGTTGCTATGAAAAATATCAATCCTAGTCAAACCGCTGCTTGGCAAGCCCTGCAGCAACATTTTGAACAGATGAAAGATGTGCAGATCAGCGATCTGTTTGCTCAGGACAGTGAGCGTTTCTCCAAGTTCTCCTCCACCTTCAACGATCAGATGCTGGTGGACTACTCTAAAAACCGCATAACCGCGGAGACCCTGGAGAAGCTGCAGGCACTGGCGAAAGAGACCGATCTGCAAAGCGCGATCAAGTCTATGTTTGCCGGTGAGAAAATTAACCGTACCGAAGACCGTGCGGTGCTGCACGTTGCCCTGCGTAACCGCAGCAACAGCCCGATTATTGTGGACGGCAAAGACGTAATGCCGGAAGTGAACGCGGTGCTGGCCAAAATGAAACAGTTCTGTGACCGCGTGATTGGCGGTGACTGGAAAGGTTACACCGGCAAGGCCATTACCGACGTGGTGAACATCGGTATTGGTGGTTCGGATCTCGGCCCTTATATGGCGACCGAGGCGCTGCGCCCTTACAAGAACCACCTGAATATGCATTTTGTCTCCAACGTTGACGGCACCCATATCGCCGAAACGCTGCAGCCGCTGAACCCGGAAACCACCCTGTTCCTGGTGGCGTCCAAAACCTTCACCACCCAGGAAACCATGACCAACGCCCACAGCGCGCGCGACTGGTTCCTGAGCACTGCCGGCGATCAAAAACACGTAGCGAAACACTTCGCGGCATTGTCTACCAACGGCAAGGCAGTGGGTGAGTTCGGTATCGATACCGCCAACATGTTCGAGTTCTGGGACTGGGTCGGTGGTCGTTATTCCCTGTGGTCGGCGATTGGTCTGTCGATTGCACTGTCACTGGGTTACGAGAACTTCGAGCAGCTGCTGAGCGGCGCGCATGCGATGGACAAACACTTCGCGCAAACCCCGGCGGAGCAAAACCTGCCGGTGCTGTTGGCGCTGATCGGCATCTGGTATAACAATTTCTTCGGTGCAGAAACCGAAGCTATCCTGCCATACGACCAGTACATGCACCGTTTTGCCGCTTACTTCCAGCAGGGCAACATGGAATCTAACGGTAAATATGTCGATCGCAACGGCAACCCGGTGGATTACCAGACCGGCCCGATCATCTGGGGCGAGCCAGGCACCAACGGTCAGCACGCGTTTTACCAGTTGATTCACCAGGGGACCAAACTGGTGCCTTGCGACTTTATCGCACCGGCCATCAGCCACAACCCGCTGAGCGACCACCACGCCAAACTGCTGTCGAACTTCTTCGCGCAGACCGAAGCGCTGGCGTTCGGCAAGTCGCTGGACGTGGTAGAAGAAGAGTTCGCTGCACAGGGCAAAACGCCGGAAGAGGTCAAGCACGTGGCGCCATTCAAGGTGTTTGAAGGCAACCGTCCGACCAACTCCATCCTGCTGCGTGAGATCACCCCGTTCAGCCTGGGCAGCCTGATTGCGCTGTATGAACACAAGATCTTCACCCAGGGCGCGATCCTGAACATCTTCACCTTCGATCAGTGGGGCGTGGAGCTGGGCAAACAGCTGGCTAACCGTATCCTGCCGGAGCTGGCCGGTGACGAAGCAGTCAGCAGCCATGACAGCTCAACCAATGCACTGATCAACCGCTTCAAAGCATGGCGTTAATTACCGCCTGAATTGATGCCAATAAAAAACCCGCCGCGGCGGGTTTTTTTACGTCTGAATGATTACAGATTGATCGGCACTTCGAAACTGATGCCTGCGCCCACGTCGTCGGCGGTGCTGGCGTTGTTATCGGTGTACCACAGGCTGGTGTCAAACTTGACCTGTGAATCGAAGTTGTAACCCCAGCCCAACTGAATGCCTTTCAGCGTGTCGGATTTCGGGAATGCCTGGTTAATCGACTGGCTGTTCGGGTTCACTTTGGCGTACACCAAACGGGTGCTCCAGCGTTGGCCGTCATCCAGGACCATTTCTACACGGCCGGACAGCATCTGCCCGTCGCCACCCATCGCATGACCCAGCGGATAGCCTTGCTGGTAGTAGCCGCCTTTGTAGGTGTAATGGGTGTAAACATAGTTTTTACGGTTCATGTCGGCGCGGGTATCAGCACCTTCGATATACCAGTTGATGGTGGTTGGGCCCCATTCCGGGTGACCTTCCAGGCCCAGCAGATAGGTGTTTTGCGACGGCAGCATGCCGGCTTCATCTTCACCCACCAACTGACCGTACAAACTGACCGGCAGGCCAATCAGCGGCTGCATTTTCAGCTTGAAGTCGAAACCGGCAAGCTGGTTGCCCGGATCGTTGCCCTGGCCGGAATCATCGTTGTCATTGCCTGAAAACGCATCCCAGAAGGAGCTCCAGGACTGCGGACGACCCTCACCGCCCCATTGCATGATGCGCGAAGCACCCAGCTCGAGGAAGTTGGTCGGCATCATGGTCAAACGACCGCCGATCAGTTTGGTGTGTGGTACCGAAGAATACTGTGACAACTGGCCAGCAGTAAGTTGATACTGCCAGCGGCCAATCCACGACAGCCAAGGGGTTTCAAACGGCGATTGGTCGGCGCGCTGCAGCATAAAGCCGGCAACCGGGCGTGCGGCATCGGAACGGATCAGGCTGCCGTCATAGCCCGGCCCCCACCATTGGGATACTTCACCGAAGGATAACCACTGGTTCCAGACTTTTACTGCGCCGTAGGAGCCATTCATGTTGAATTTGGAGCCGTCGCTGATGCGTTGATCGCCCTCAACCGATCCCTGGACGCGCACGTCCCAGAACTCGCCGTTGGCACCGGCACCGACGGTCAGGTTTTGGTCTGCATATTGGTTCTGACCGAAGCCCTGCGGCGTGCCCGGCTTGTCGGTGGCAGCGTAGCCGCTGACGCGAATATTGGCTTTTAAGTCACCGACGCGGCGTTGAACGCGGTCGAGGACGTTTTTCTCGGTATTGGTTACCGGCTTGGCCAGGGAAATAACGGAGGTGATTTCTTCCTGACTCAGCGGCCAGGTCGACAGGCTGACGTTGATGACGCCGCGATCGGACAGCCAGGCCAGGTCATTACGCAGATCATTATCAGGGGTGACCAATCCGCTGGCATGACTGCTTAATGCACAGGTAAACAGGCCTGCGGCGACCAGTCCGTTAAGTTTAGCGCGCATAAATAAATATTCCCTTGTTAATTCGAGTTGTTTGTTTTATGTAAAGATCTATGACCCATCATAGTTGACATTTCAATTTGCTACAAATATATCCATATGAAACATTTATTTATAACAGTATGAATAGTATTAATTTTTTCCTGGCTCCGTGCGGTTATTAATTTTTAAGATAATGCCTATGTTAGGATGCGCGGATAACTACAGTGGTATTGATGGGGAATATTTATGGCAAAAACCTCCCGCTCGGTGACGATCGCCAAAGGGTTGCAACGGGTGTTGAATGTTGGACTGCTGCTGCTGGCAGCGATCCTGATCGTCTTTTTGGTTAAAGAAACCATTCATTTGGCGAAAGTCTTGTTTGTCAACAACGAGGAGTCGACGTCCTATCTGCTGATTGAAGGGATTGTGATTTACTTCCTCTACTTTGAGTTTATCGCTTTGATTGTGAAGTATTTTGAGTCGGGTTATCACTTTCCGCTGCGTTACTTTATTTATATCGGCATTACCGCAATTATCCGTTTGATCATTGTGGATCATGAAAATCCAATTGATACGCTAATTTATTCAGCCGCGATATTGTTACTGGTGGTGACGCTTTATCTGGCCAATACCGACCGCTTAAAAAGAGAATAAATGGGCATAAAAATGGCGGCCCATAGGGGCCGCCGAAGACACAGGTATAGAGCGAAGTACAGCAAACGCATTACAGTGGCAAAAACCCTTTAACCCTTGACCCCCCCGGCCGTCAGGCCCCCAACCAGCCAGCGCTGTGCCAGCAGGAATACGGCGGTAATCGGAATAGCTGACAGCACTGCCGCAGCGGCAAAGTCGCCCCACAAGTAGTTTTGCGGATTGAGATATTGCTGCATGCCCACCGCCAGCGTGTAGCTGTTGACGTCACGTAACAGCAGCGAGGCGACCGGCACTTCGGTGATGGCGGCGATAAACGACAGAATAAACACCACCGCCAGAATCGGCACCGACAACGGCAACAGCACCAGACGGAAGGCTTGCCACGGGCTGGCACCGTCCAGCGCTGCGGCTTCCTCCAGCGAATTATCGATGGTCTCGAAATAGCCTTTGATGGTCCAGACGTGCAGCGCGATGCCGCCCATATAGGCGAAGATCACCCCACCGTGGGTATTCAGGCCGATAAACGGGATGTATTGGCCCAGGCGATCGAACAGGGCGTACAGCGCCACCAGTGACAACACCGCCGGGAACATCTGGAAAATCAGCATGCTTTTCAGCAGCGTGCTTTTACCGCGAAAACGCATGCGGGCAAAAGCGTAGGCGCAGGTGGTAGACAGCGTAACGATGCCGATGGCGGTGATCACCGCGATCTTGATCGAATTCCACAGCCACAACAGTACCGGGAACGGCGGTGGGGTCACGCTGCCGTCTGCGTGCGTCACGCTCATGCCGAGCGCCAGGCGCCAGTGATCCCAGGAAATTTGCTCCGGTATCAGGCTGCCGGTGGCGAAGTTGCCAGATCGCAGCGAGATAGTGATCACCATCAGCAGCGGGAACATGATCAGGGCGATAAAGCACAGCATCAGAGTATGGGTCATCCACAGGCGCAGGCGCTGGGATTTGGGTTGGACCATAGCCATTATTTTTCTCCCTAGTCGAAGTTCATCTTGCTGGCTTTCAGATTCAGGATCGCCAGGGCGCCCACCAGCAGGAAGATCAGCGTGGCAATTGCCGCCGCCAGCCCAAAGTCCTGTCCGCCGCCGCCTTCGAACGCGATACGGTAGGTATAGCTGACCAGCAGGTCGGTATAACCGGCCGGTGTGGTAGTCCCGATCATATCCGGTCCGCCGTTGGTCAACAGTTGGATCAGCACGAAGTTATTAAAGTTGAAGGCGAAGCTGGCAATCATCAGCGGCGTTAGCGGCTTAATCAGCAGCGGCAGAGTGATGCGGAAAAAGTTCTGCATCGGGGTAGCGCCGTCCATTGCCGAAGCTTCGTACAAATCGTCAGGGATCGCCTTTAACAGCCCCATGCACAGGATCATCATGTACGGGTAGCCCAGCCAGGTGTTGACGATCAAAATCATGCTCTTGGCGGTGATGGGGTCGCTGAACCAGGCCGGTTTGATGCCGAACAGATGGCTGAGCATCATGTTGATTTCACCGAAACTTTGGTTGAACAAGCCTTTGAAAATCAGAATCGAAATAAATGACGGCACCGCATAGGGCAGTATCAGCATTACGCGATAGATGGCTTTGCCTTTCAGCGCATCCCACTGCACCACGCAGGCCAGCACCATGCCTACCGCCACGGTGAGGATCACGGTCATCACCGAGAACACGATGGTCCAGATAAAGATCGACACGAACGGCTTCTTGATGCCTTCATCCTGCAGGACGCGCAGGAAGTTTTTCCCACCGATAGTCACGGTGTAGCCTGGGCTGAGGGTCTCTTTGGCCCAGTTGCCGTCGGCATTTACCGCCTGATAGAAGCCAATCTCCGGGTTAGGCCGGTATTGAATATGGGTTTGCTGGTCGGTCAGCAGGTTGCTGTCCTTATCCAGTGCGTAAAGCGGGGTGGTGCCGGAAAACTGGCGCAGGGAACTCATGCGCAGCTCACCGCCGTCCGGTAACTGGGCTACCAGTTGGCTCAGCGCCTGGCGGTTTTGAGTGATCACCCGCAGCGTGGCGCGTTCGCCTGTCGGTTCGCTGCCTTCCTCAACCAGCTTCAGCGTTTGCGGTGCATTGGCATCAAAGCTGAAAGGCTGGGAAATCAGCTGTTGGCCGCTGTCCGGGTGGGTTAGCTGCAGACGCCAGCGTTGGTTTTCCGCCGGATACAGGCCGAAGGTAAAGGTCTTGCCGGTCTGGAATTGACGCTGCATCAGCACCGACTGGGCGCGCTCAAAAGTGAGCTGGTTGGTGCTGCTGTAGTTGGTAAAGGCGATGGCAATGGTACAAATCAGCGGAAACAGGACAAACAGCCCCATACCGGCGATGCCCGGATAAACGTAGCGCCAGGCGTAAGCACGGCGGTTGGCGAAGACGTAAAGCCCAGCGCTGACCAAGATCAGCGTCAGAATGGCAAACAGGTATTCACCCTGTGCATACATCAACACAATCAGATAGCAGGTAACCAGGCTGAACAGGCCGATGACCAGCCATTTCAGTATGTCACTCTGCCACCACTTCGACTTTTTGCGCGCAGGTGACCCGGCGTGAGCTAATTGCATAGGGCGTTCCTTTCTGTGGAGCTACAGCGGGGCGCAGGTCCGCACCCCGCACAACGTAGTGTGTTACTTGGTAATGCGGGTCTGTACGTCATCCAGTGCGGCTTTCACCGTCTGGCGGCCGCTGACGGCGTTGATCACCGCACTGCGTTCGGCGTACCAGAAGGCGCTCATCTGCGGGATGTTAGGCATGATTTCGCCGTTCTGTGAGTTTTCCATGGTGGCGGCAATCTTCGGATCTTTCGCCAACTGTTCCTGGTAAGACTTCAGCGCGACTGCGCCCAGCGGTTTGTCCTTGTTGACGTCCGCCAGCCCCTCGTTGGTCAGCAGGTAGTTTTCCAGGAATTCGGTCGCCAGCTCTTTGTTCGGGCTGGCGGCGTTGATCCCGGCGGTCAGTACGCCGACGAAAGGTTTGGACGGCTTGCCTTTAAAGGTTGGCAGCAGGGTCACGCCGTAGTTGATTTTGCTTTGTTCGATGTTGGACCAGGCCCAGGGACCATTGATGGTCATCGCAGTCTGGCCTTTGTTGAACGCGGCTTCGGCAATGGAATAATCGGTATCGGCGTTGATGTGTTTGTTTTTCACCAGATCGACGATGAACTGCAACCCGGCCTGTGAACCGGCATTGGCCACGCCTACGTCCTTGATGTTGTACTTGCCGTTCTCATACTTGAAGGCATAACCGCCGTCGGCGGCGATAATCGGCCAGGTGAAGTAGGGTTCTTGCAGGTTCCACATGATGGCGCTCTTGCCTTTGGCGCGCAGCTCTTTGTCCAGCGCCGGGATCTCTTCCCAGGTTTTTGGCGCCTGCTTGATCAGGTCTTTGTTATAAATCAGCGACAGTGCTTCTACCGCGATCGGGTAGCCAATCAGCTTGCCATCGTAGCGCACCGCGTCCCAGGTGAACGGGAACAGCTTGTCCTGGAAAGCTTTGGAAGGATGGATCTCGGCCAGCAGGCCCGACTGCGCGTAGCCGCCAAAGCGGTCATGGGCCCAGAAGATGATGTCCGGGCCGTCGCCGGTGGCAGCCACTTGCGGATATTTCTCTTCCAGCTTGTCCGGATGCTCGATGGTGACTTTGATACCGGTGTCTTTCTCAAATTTTTTGCCGACTTCGGCCAGGCCGTTATAGCCTTTATCGCCGTTGATCCAGATAACCAGTTTCCCTTCCTCGATCTTGGCGAAGGCGGAAGAAGAAAGCACCAGGGTGGTCAGAGCCGAAAGCACCAGTGTGCGGGCGGTGGTAAAGCTGCGAGTCATAATCCAATCCTTCTTTTTTATGGGCACGTAAATCAAGGAGAGAGGTTTCGCGGTAATAGTGGGTCACAAAGCGACACATTCTCATCCTCCCCCCCTCTACGCCCCAAGCCTGCGGAGTGTGATCCAGTTAACATTGCGCTCTATTCTGTGGTGTCAGACACAAAATAGGGGGACGATTTTTGCCAGGCAGATCACAGATTTGTCTTAAGCGTGGAACTTCTCACCGCCGCAGTCGTTCTCTCATCCTCCCATCTCCTCCCCCATGAAAAATCCTGTTACGGATGATTACCCTTTGTGGGGTTTACCGCACTATCGGCCACATTGATTTTCAACACCCAATGCAGCAGGAACCGGATTTATGTCGCCAATGCCTACCGCCACTCAGCCAACCCTGTACCGGATCCATCCGGTCAGTTTCCGCGATGGAAACGGGGACGGTGTAGGCGACGCTCGCGGCATGATTGCGGCATTGCCCTACCTGAGCACGCTGTCGATCGACGGCCTGGTATTGCCGCAGGCATTGGCGGCACAAGATGACGCCGCCGTCGCCGCCCAGGGGCTGGCACTGTGGTACTGCGATGGGCCAAACCACATTCGTCGCGCCGCAACGCCGCAACAGTACCTCCGCAGCCCATTGGCGCTGGAAGTGGTGCCTTTTAGCGTGGAGAAGCTGGTTGAGGTATTGAATGCCCGCCGGGCCACGCTGGCCGACAGCCTGTGGAGCACTGGTGATGCCGACCAGCCTCGGGTGGTCAGTCACTGGGGGCAGGGTAACTTGCGTTCCGCCGATGCTTTTTTGACGTTGCTGGCCATGCTGCCCGCGCCGATTTGTCTGTATCAGGGAGAGGAGCTGGGTCTGCCGCACGCGGCCGGTTTGCAGGATCCGCTTGGTGCACAAACGCCGATGCCCTGGCATGAAGCGCTGGAGCAAGTGACCGCCGGTGAGATCCACTGGTATCAGCAGGTGGCGATCGAACACCGCGCGTTGGCCATCAGCCGCCAACAGCATGACAACCACTCGACCTTACGTTACTGCCAGTCTCTGTTGGCGCTGCGCCGTTTGCCGGTGATCCAACAGGGTGATCTGAGCGCCATCAGCCAGCGTAATGGCGTAGTTCGCTTACTTATTACCCATCAGGATCAATGCCTTGAAGCGCTGATTAACCTGCAGCCTTATACTCAGGCGGCCGCGCCGTCTGAGGCGACCTTGCCACTGGCATGGCAGCACGGCGCGCAGCAAGAGGGTCATCAATGGGTTTTGGCGGGTTTTGCGTCCGCCATTTTTACACGAAACGTTAACTGCGAAAGCAGGGGAGTAACGCATGGCTAGCGTCACATTGCGCAGCGTTTATAAGGCTTTCGGCGAGACTGTGATTTCCAAGGACGTCAATCTGACGATCGATGACGGTGAGTTTGTGGTGTTTGTCGGGCCATCGGGCTGCGGCAAGTCGACGCTGCTGCGCATGATCGCCGGCCTGGAGGACATTACCTCCGGTGAGCTGATGATCGGCGATAAACGGATGAATGAGGTGCCACCGTCCGAGCGCGGCATCGGCATGGTATTCCAGTCTTATGCGCTGTATCCGCACCTGTCGGTGGCCGACAACATGTCGTTTGGCCTGAAGCTGGCAGGGGCTAAAAAAGCGGAAATCAACCAGCGGGTGAATCAGGTATCGGAAGTGCTGCAGCTGGCTCACCTGCTCGACCGACGGCCCAAAGCGCTGTCCGGTGGGCAGCGTCAGCGGGTGGCAATCGGCCGTACGCTGGTGGCGGAGCCGGACGTGTTCCTGCTCGACGAACCGCTGTCCAACCTCGACGCCGCACTACGGGTGCAGATGCGCATTGAGATCTCCCGTCTGCACAAGCGTTTGCAGCGCACCATGATTTACGTCACCCACGATCAGGTTGAAGCGATGACGCTGGCCGACAAAATCGTGGTGCTGGACGCCGGGCGTGTCGCCCAGATCGGCAAGCCGCTGGAGTTGTATCACTATCCGGCCAACCGCTTTGTCGCCGGTTTTATCGGGTCACCGAAAATGAATTTCCTGCCGGTCAAAGTGACCGCCGCAGAACCGCAACAGGTCCAGGTCGAACTGCCTAACCGCCAACTGGTGTGGTTGCCGGTCGAAGGCACAGAGGTACAGGTTGGCTCGAATCTGTCGCTGGGCATTCGCCCCGAGCATCTGTTGCCGGGTGATGCCTCTGAAGTTCGTCTGACCGGTGACGTACAGGTGGTGGAGCAACTCGGCAACGAGACGCAAATCCACATCCAAATCCCGGCAATTCGTCAAAACCTGGTTTACCGCCAGAACGACGTGGTGCTGGTAGAAGAAGGTGCAACATTCGCTATCGGCCTGCCGCCTCACCGCTGCCATCTGTTCCGTGAAGACGGTACGGCATGTAAACGGCTGCACCAGGAGCCGGGCGTTTAAAGCATCACAGTCTGTATAACAGGAGAATAATGATGACTACTCTGCGCAAACTTCCTCTGGCACTGGCAATCGCCGCTGGTGTTCTCACCACTCAGGCAATGGCCCTTGATTTTAAAGGCTATGCCCGTTCCGGCATTGGCTGGACCGGTAGCGGTGGTGAGCAACAGTGCTTCAAGGCCACCGGCGCCGACAGCAAATACCGTCTCGGTAACGAATGTGAAACTTACGCCGAACTGAAGCTGGGTCAGGAAGTGTGGAAAGAAGGCGACAAAAGCTTCTACTTCGATACCAACCTGGCTTACTCGGTTTCACAACGTTCTGACTGGGAAGATGTGACGCCAGGCTTCCGTGAAGTGAACGTGCAGGGTAAAAACCTGATCGAATGGCTGCCGGGGGCCAATATGTGGGCCGGTAAGCGTTTCTATCAGCGTCATGACGTCCATATGATCGACTTCTACTACTGGGATATCTCCGGCCCGGGTGCGGGTCTGGAAAACATCGATCTGGGCTTCGGCAAGCTGTCTGCTGCCGTGACCCGTAACTCCGAATCCGGCGGTTCTTACGGTTATCTGGATAATGAACTGGACCAACGCCCTACCGTCAACGACACCTTCGACGTGCGTTTGGCCGGTCTGGAGTTGAACCCGGGCGGTACCCTGGAGCTGGGCCTGGACTACGGCCGGGCTAACGCGCAGGACGGCTACAGCCTGGCTGACGGTGCCAGCAAAGACGGTTGGTTGGTGACTGCGGAACATACCCAGAGCATCCTGACCGGCTACAACAAGTTTGTGCTGCAGTACGCCACCGATTCTATGACTTCGCAGAACAACGGCCGTAGTCAGGGCTCCACCATCGACAACAACGGCAAGATGATCCGCGTGCTGGATCACGGCGCCATCGACTTCAACGATCAATGGGCGATGATGTATGTCGCCATGTTCCAGGATATCGATCGCGACAACAACAATGGCACCACCTGGTACACCGTGGGCGTGCGCCCAATGTACAAATGGACGCCAATCATGAGCACCCTGCTGGAAGCCGGTTACGACAACGTGAAATCTCAGCGTACCGGAGATCGCAACGGCCAGTACAAAGTCACCCTGGCGCAACAGTGGCAGGCGGGCAACAGCATCTGGTCCCGTCCGGCGATCCGCGTATTTGCAACCTACGCCAAGTGGGATGAGAAATGGGGTTACGCTAACAGCGATTCCGGCACCGGTTACACCTCAGGTACCGCGTACAACGACACCAGCATGCATACCTTCAGCCGCGGTAATGACGATGAAGTCACCTTCGGCGCCCAGATGGAAATCTGGTGGTAATGAGATAACGGGGAGAGCCAGGTGCTCTCCCCAACCTGTATTCGCCGACACCGTCTCTCTTGCCTGAGCCGCGTCGGATACCATGGGGTATAACAATGAAAAAGAATCTGCTGTCACTCTGCCTGTCACTGGCCCTTACCGTGGGCGCGCCACTGGTGGCCAATGCCGATACACCGGCCAATGTTTCCATCGCTCCGGCTATTAGCGCCAGCACGCTGCAAAGCCTGCCATGGCAACCGCTGGTACCGCCGGTCAGCCAGGACGTAAAACTGGATAATGTCAGCCCGCAAATTAATCAGGGTGACATTCAGGGCGCTATTGCCGCCTATACGCTGCCGGCCGATCGCGGCTCGCTGGAAGTCACGCTGAGCAGCATCAGCAAGAACAACGCCATTTACGCCCCGAGCGTACTGGTGCTGGATGAGCACCTGCGTCCGGCCGCCTATTACCCGAGCAGCTACTTCCCTTATCAGCCTCCGGGGGCAATGTCGTCCGATCGCCTTGAGGGCACGTTGAAACTGACCCCGGCGCTCGGCCAGAAACAAATTTATCTGCTGGTGTACACCACCCGTCAGGATCTGGCGAAAACCACCCAATTGACTAACCCGGCGAAGGCTTATGCGCAGGGCGTGGGCAACGCGGTGCCGGATATTCCGGATCCGATTGCCAGCCACAGCACCAGTGGCACCATCAAACTGAAAGTGACGGCTGAACAGGGCAGCGGCAATATCATGATCGGTATGCTGCAACCGGCACCGGCGGCGACGCCAGTGGTGGTGGGTTCCACCGCGGCGATTGCGGCTGCACCGACTCCGGCACCGGCACCGACCAAACCGGCGGAACCGATGCTGAATGACACTGAAACTTACTTTAACAACGGCATCAAACAGGCGGTGAAGGCGGGCGATATCGATAAAGCGCTGAAACTGATGAATGAGGCTGAAAAACTGGGTTCTACCACAGCGCGTGAAACGTTTATTGGCAGCGTGAAAGGCAAGGGGTAGTACCCGACGCTGCCGATGCTGGCTTGATGATTGGTGCGCCCCGGCGCACCTTTTTTCATTCGCGAGCTAGCGTTTCGCCGATCAACGCCAGCAGACGCGCGTTATCCACCTGCTGCATTATCCGCACTGGTTGGCCTTCGGGTTCCGGCATGCCGACCGTCAGGCGCAGACTTTCCGGTCGCCAGCGACGGGAGCTGCCTCGCGTCATGGCTCCTTCCAGCGCCACATCGACAAAATACTCCTCGGTAGTGACCAATTGCGGCTCCAGCAGCCAGGCGATGACCAGTGCATCATGGATCCAGCAACCCGGCAGATGGCGGGTATGGCGGGAATAGTCGATCCAGGGCTGGGTTGTGGCCCGCAGGTAGCGGCACAGCGGCGTGTCCGGCTGGGTCATCTGTAGCAGGTCTGCCTGGGTCAGCATGGTTTGCGTGGTGACGTCCAGCGGGGCGAGCGTGATGTTGGCACCGCTGGTCAGTACCTGCCGTGCGGCCTCTGGATCCAGGCCGAAATTGGTGTCCTTGATGTAGCCCTCGACGTTGAACACTCCCCCCATAATGACGATTTCCTTCACCGCCTGCGCCATCTGCGGGTACAGCTGCAGGGCATGGGCAATATTGGTCAGCGGGCCGATCGCCGCCAGGGTGATTTCGCCGGGGTGATTGCAGATCAGTTCGCCGATCGCGACGGCGGCGTTCGGTGCTGGTGTCGTTGCTGCTTGCGGATAAGGTGTATTACGCCACAGAGCCGCCAGCTGCGGATCGGTAATCGCACGATCCAGATGGGTGCGCCAGGGCTCTGGCGCTTCATTCAATGCTCGCGCCGCGCCTGCCACCACAGGTACCTGATAACCGGTTTGTTGTAGCAGATGGTTGGCCACGGCAAAGCCGACGTCGCGTGGCGTATTGCCGGCCACGATGCTGACAAGCTCCAGTGAGAGCTGCGGTTTGGCCGCCAGTGCCAGCGCCAGCGCCAGCCCGTCGTCAACGTTGGCACCGGGAATGCCGTTGCCGGGATCGCAATCAATAATCAAACGCATAGCAGTTACCTGAATCAATAAACTAGCAGCCGCACGATCGGCGGATATGCAGCTGGAAGGCGAACTCGTGCAGCTCTGGCTGCGCGGCACCGGCGGCCAGCATGGCGATGGCCTGCCTGGCCATGGCGTCGATCGGCTGTTCGACCGCACTGAGCGGCGGTACGCTGAACTCGGATTGCTGAGTGCCGTTAAAGCAAATGATAGCCAGATCGTCCGGCACCCGCAGCTGATGTTCCGCCAACGCCGACAGGCAGCCGAGTGCCTGCTGCTCGTTGGAGGTGAAGATGGCTCGCGGACGGGGCCCTTGCAGCATTTTCTGGCTGGCCTGATAGCCGCCCTGGCGGGTATAGGGCGCTTCAAAAATCCACTCTTCGCGCGGCGTGATACCGGCCTCGAGCAGGGCGTCGCGCCAGCCGTTCAGACGATCCTGTGCATTGAGCATGGTCAGCGGGCCAACAAAAATGCCGAGTTCCCGGTAGCCGTGCTGCAACAGGTGGCGTGTGGCCTGGCAGGCGGCGTCGCGTTCATTGACGCGAATGGCGCAGATGCCGGCATGGCTGTCGATGGTGTCGATCATCACGCAGGGGGTACCGGAGGCGCGGATCAGATCGAACCACGGATGGCGATCGACACTGGTGTACAGCAGCCCATCAACCTGACGGCGCAGCAGGTGGTTAATCAGGTCGTGCTCGCGCTGCCGGTCGTCGCCGGCGTCACCTAACAGCAGCACGCGGCCATGACTGAACGCCTCGCGCTGTAATGCCCGTGCCAGCGTGGCAAAAAACGGGTTGGAAATGTCGGGCACCACTAACCCATAGGTGAGGGTATTGCCGGAAGCCAATGCCCGGGCGATATCGTTCGGCCGATAACCGGTTTGCTCGATCGCCGCCAGCACCCGCAGACGGGTGGCTTCTGCCACCGGACGCGGGCCGTTGTTGATCACGTAGCTGACGACCGCAACCGAGGTGCCCGCTACGCGGGCGACGTCGGCACGGGTGATGCGCCGTGCGGATTGATTATCCAAGTTGGGTTCCTGTGCGCCCTGATCACACCGCGTCCTGCGGCAGGTTAAGATCGCGGCCGCGGGTTTCTGGTGCAAAGAAGGTAGTGATTAAGCCAATGCCTGCCATTACAACAAAATAGCAGGCGACAGGCCACCAGTGACCGAAACCGGCCAGCAGCGCGGTCGCGATCAGCGGTGCGGTACCGCCGGAGAGGATCGAACCCAGTTCCTTGGCAAACGCCATTTTTGAGTAGCGGTTTTTGACGCCGAACAGCTCCACGCCGTAGGCGGCCTGTACGCCAAAAATCCCCAGCGATGCGATGCACATGCCGACCACAATCACCGAAATCACTATCGCCGGTTCGCGACTATCGAGCAGCCAGAACGCCGGGAAGGCGTACAACACCAGCAACAGGCAGAACCAGCGGTAGGTAATACGGCGGCCGAAACGATCGGAAAGCCAACCCGCCAGGGGGATCACCAGGAAGCCGCAAAGCGAGGCGATCATTACCGCCAGCGCCGGCACCGATTTATCCACCATCAACACCTTGGCGACGTAGCCTACGATAAAGCCCTGGCACAGATAGGATGGGCCGTTTTCGCCAATGCGCAGGCCGAGCATGATCCAGAAGGCTTTGGTGCGTTGCAGGTAGCTGCGGTTATCCGCGGCAACGGGAGTGTTGTCCAGCATCCGCTGACGGTTTTGCTGTAGCTCGCGTTCAAACACCGGCGTTTCACGCACGTGACGGCGCAGGTACAAAGCACCCCCAGCGATCAGGATGCTGGCGAGGAACGGAATGCGCCAGCCCCAGGCGATCAGATCCGCTTTGTCCAACTGCAAGATCAACAACCACACCAGCGAGGCCAGCAGGGTACCGCTGTTGGATCCGATCGCAATGATTGAGGCGACCAGTCCCCGTCGTTTGGCCGGTGCGTATTCCGCCAGCATCACCGCACCGCCGGAAAGCTCGGCCCCGGCCCCGAAGCCCTGAGCAAAACGCAGGATCACCAGGCAGATGGGAGCCCAGACGCCGATTTGTGCATAGGAGGGGATCAGCCCGATCAGCGTGGTAGAAGCGCCCATCAACGCTACCGTGGTGAGCAGCACTACGCGGCGGCCCTTACGATCGCCAATCCAGCCGAAAACCAATGCGCCGATAGGGCGGGCGATAAAACCGACGGAATAGGTGGCGAAGCTGGCCAGCAGCGCCATCATGGGGGTGGCCTCGGGGAAGAACACGTCGCCGAATACCATGCCGGCCGCCAGGCCATACAGGGCGAAATCGACATACTCCATGGCCGTACCGAGCCAGCATGAGAAAGTGGCGCGCCAGAATTGACCGCGCCCTTCTTTGGTGGCCAAACGTTCATCGGCCGCCAACGTTTCGTCGGTGGCCTTTGGGGTTGCAAGCGTTGTTTCGCTCATGGCATTGATATCCTCTTTCGTCTGCGCCACACCTATGGCGTGATCGCGGTAAAGATGGTTTCCCTGGTGTCGGCAAGAAAGTTTGCTGACAAAGTGTCGGACTGATGGCGATTCAACGCTGCAGTACAAGGGTATCTACGCGCGTAGATAAAACAATGCTGCAGAGATGAAAGTTTGCTGAAGATCACAGAATTCCCATCGCTCCGGGGAACGAAGGTAAAGAAAACAGATGGCAGAAAGATGACATCGCGGTGCTTTTTCGGCGCGTATTTTGCTGCGTGTGACCCCACGAATCAGCCTGCCGCTTTTGAATTTCTGCGTTACAATGAGCGCCTGTTAACAGTTTGTCTGGTCTGGCGCGGCCGCAGGGCGCGGCGTCAGGCATGGAGTAGAACAATGTTTGGCAATAGGGATTCGATCCTACCGCCGCTGGAGTGGTTATCTGCGCAACATCCTCCGGTGCCCGCCGCCGTCAGCGACTGGCTGATGGAGCCCGGTTCCATGACGCGTCGCTTTGAACGCCACTGCGGGCGGGTGCACGTTGAGCCGCAGCGCGAATGTTTTTTGACCCGCGAGCAACTGGGTGAAGAGGCCGAACACCTGCCGGACAGCCCGCGCTATTGGCTGCGTGAAGTGGTGCTGTTGGGCGACAACCAGCCCTGGCTGTTGGGGCGCACGGTGATCCCGCAGGAAACGCTGACCGGCCCGGATCTGGCGCTGGTGGATTTGGGTACATTGCCGTTGGGCCGCTATCTGTTCGGCAGCGATGACCTGACCCGCGATTATATTCATATGGGTCGGCAAGATGCGTTGTGGGCGCGCCGCTCCCGCCTGCGACTGGCGGGAAAGCCGCTGTTGCTGACCGAACTGTTTTTACCGGCTTCACCGCTGTACGCTGCGGGCCGTGTAGACCCCGAATAATGAGGAGAGGAAATACCTTGGAGGGAAGCGTGATTCAAAGCAAATGGCAGGCTTATAGCCATCTGATGCGCATTGATAAGCCGATTGGCACCTTACTGTTGCTATGGCCGACGTTGTGGGCACTGTGGCTGGCGGGAAAGGGCGTACCGTCGCTGTCTGTTCTGGTGGTGTTTGTGGTCGGGGTCTTCATGATGCGTGCCGCCGGTTGTGTGGTGAATGACTATGCCGATCGCGCCGTAGATGGCCACGTAAAGCGGACTGCCGGGCGGCCGATGCCGAGTGGCCGGGTGAGCGAGAAAGAGGCCAAGATCCTGTTTGTGGTGCTGGTGCTGATCTCGTTTGGGCTGGTATTGACGCTGAATGCGATGACTATCTGGCTGTCATTGGCAGCGCTGGCGCTGGCATGGGCCTATCCGTTCATGAAACGGGTCACCCATCTGCCGCAGTTTGTGCTGGGCGCAGCGTTTGGCTGGGGCATTCCGATGGCCTATGCCGCCGTTAGCGAATCACTGCCGCTGAGCTGCTGGCTGTTGCTGCTGGCCAATATCTGCTGGACCGTGGCTTACGACACGCTGTACGCCATGGTTGACCGTGACGATGACCTGAAGATTGGCGTTAAATCTACCGCCATATTGTTTGGCCGCTACGACAAACTGATCGTCGGTTTGCTGCAGTTCGCCACGCTGCTGTTGATGCTGTGGGTCGGCTATCTGACGCAGATGAGCGGCGCTTTTTATTGGTCGCTGTTGCTGGCAGGCGCTTTGTTTATCCATCAGCAAAAGCAGATCGCCACCCGGGAACGCGACGCCTGCTTTAAAGCGTTCCTGGACAACAACTACGTTGGGCTGGTGCTGTTTCTCGGCATCGCGTTGAGCTACTGGCAGGGCTAACGATTTACAGCAATAAAAAAGGCACCCGAGGGTGCCTTTTTCGTTTTAGTATCAGTGAATCAGTCTTCTTTCACTTCCACTGCGGCCGTCTCCGGCAGGGCGTTGGTTTCCGCCGGCATGCTGACGCTTTCAATGGTCAGCTTGATTTCCGGGGTAATCAAATCGCTCAGCATGTTGTACACCTCCATGGTGTGCTCACGGACCGCATCGCCGATGTCGTTGATGTAGCCTTCTTCACGCAGCGTCGCCACCAGGGTGGAGAACACCGCCTTGTCAAAGAACTCCGGCGCATTGATACCGTGCAGTACCGACAGGCGTTGGGCCATGATACGGCTCTCTTTCTCCAGCGCACCGCGGTTGATGCTCGGATTAGCGCTGAGGATCGACATGGTGATGGCATAGCGTTGCAGCGTTTCACGGACACCGGCGGCCAACAGCTGTAGCGGCCGGATACGCGCTGGGTTTAGCACCAGATCGTCGCCTTTGTCGCAGATCAGTTGCTGACGGATCATTTCATCGATCAGCGGTCGCAGCACTTCCGGCAGTTGTTCCTTATCGTTGTGCAGGAACAGCTCGGCCTTCAGCATCGGGTAAATCAGACCAATCTGCCGTAGCAGTTCGGCGCGCGATACCCGGCGGTGGTGCATCACGATAGTGGCGATCAGCGAAGGCAGAACCAGCAGGTGATGGATATTGTTACGGTAATAGGTCATCAACACCGCCTGCTCGCGCGGCAGGATGATGATATCGCCGATGTTATCCTTCTCCACCTCGAACTTGTTCATGTTCAGCGCGTGGTCGAGCAATTCATCCGGCGTTTGGGTTGGCACGGTAACGTCGCTGGCATAAGGCACGTTGCGCATCAGTTGCAGATAGCATTCCAACTGCTCAAGCAACTGCTCACGGGTCAGCGAACGCTGGCGTGAGGCCAACAGCGCCGTGGAACACAGGTTCATGGCGTTGGCAGCGGCAGCATTGTTGATGCGAACCATGATTTTTGCCGCCAGATCGTTGACCGTCGGTGTCAGCCAACTTGGGCGCTGGGATTCGATCGGGTCAATCGATTCACGCCACTGCGGCACATTCTGGTTCAGGTAGGTGGTCAACGGCAACGGATCGCCGAAGTTGACGTAACCCTGGCCAAGATTGCGCAGCTTGCGCAGGCCGCGCAGCATCTGCAGCAGGCTCTCTTTTTCCTTGGTCGCACCACGCAGCTCTTTGGCGTAAGTGCCCACTTCCATCACGTGCTCGTAACCGATGTAGATCGGCACCAGTGTGATAGGGCGGGTACCGCCACGCAGCATCGCCTGAATGGTCATCGACAGGGTGCCGGTCTTCGGCTCCAGCAAACGTCCGGTACGGGAACGGCCGCCTTCGACGAAATATTCCACCGAGTAACCGCGGGTAAACAGCTCGCCGAGGTATTCGCGGAACACCGTCGAGTACAGCTTGTTGCCTTTGAAAGTACGGCGGATAAAGAAAGCGCCCAGACGGCGGAAGATCGGCCCGGCCGGCCAGAAGTTGAGATTAATGCCGGCAGCAATGTGCGGCGGCACCAGACCCTGGTGATACAACACGTAGGACAGCAGCAGGTAGTCCATGTGGCTGCGGTGGCAGGGCACATAAACAATCTCGTGGCCGTCCTGCGCCAACTGACGCACGCGTTCGGCGTTAGTGACGTTGATGCCTTGATACAGGCGGTTCCAGGTCCAGCTCAGCACGCGATCGGAAAGGCGCACCGTCTCGTAAGAGAAGTCGGCAGCGATCTCTTCCATCAGCGCTATGGCATTCTGCTGGGCTTTTTCGTGGGAAATTTTCTTGCTGCGAGCCTCGTCTTCGACCGCTTTTTCGATCGCCTTGGACGCCAACAGCTTGTTGAACAGGTCCTGACGGGCCGGCAGGCTTGGACCGACGGCGGCCAGACGCTGACGCGAGAAGTGCATGCGCGCCACGCGTGCCAGTTTTTGCGCAATGATTTTGTCCGTACCGTGTTCAGTCGCCATGCGGCGCAGGGAAACGGTATTGGAGAAACGGACAAAGCTGTCGCGGCCGAGCCACAGCACGGCGAAGAATTTCTGGACGCCGTTCAGCAGACGCAGATGCGGGGTGCCGTGACCTTCGCGCCCCGGAGAGCGGCCGAACATCACCGAGACCGGCAACATCTGAATGTCGAGCTCCGGATTACTGCGATGCAGATCCAGATAGTCGTGGAACAGTTTTACCGACTCTTCTTTCGGCGTGTAGTAACGGAATACGCGCGGGCCGTCGTGAATAAACACGTGGCTGGGCAGCACGGTACCGTCTATCTCCAGCGGATTGAGGGGATCGGGCAGATCTTGCGCCAGGCACTGGGTGCGCAGCGTCAGTAAATCCGCCTTGGAATTATAAGGTAAAACATACAGAATCGGCCGTGAGGGATCCAACCCTAACTCCGTGACCGGATCTGAAGGGATAACCTTACTTCTTACCAACAGTTTGAGTGGTAAATTCAATAGTTTATAATAAATTTTACGCCAACCTGACATAACAACGTGAAGCCTCTTGTTAGCAATGCGCCGCAAGCATACCAGAATCCGGGTAGCAGATCTGTGGTGTTGGAAAACCGAGAGCCGGGAGCGTTTCCTGGCTTAGACTGTTTAATTATGACTTACCTCTGCGAAAGGCACTAAAAAACATGACAAAGCAAGCAACCGGCCTGACCCGTATTATTAAAGCTGCCGGCTACTCTTATAAAGGCTTTTCCGCCGCCTGGCAGCACGAAGCGGCGTTTCGCCAGGAATTGGTGGCAACGGTGCTGGCTATCATACTGGCGATTTGGCTGGACGTGGGTGCGATAGCGCGCATTTTACTGATCGGATCGGTGTTGCTGGTGATGATCGTCGAGATACTGAACAGCGCGATTGAAGCGATTGTCGACCGGGTGGGCACCGAACATCATGAGCTCTCCGGCCGGGCAAAGGATATGGGCTCGGCGGCGGTCTTGCTGGCGATTATTCTGGCGCTGTTTGTCTGGGGTTCGGTGCTGTGGCAGCACTTTGCCTGAGTGGGGGAGTTCTGTTGCGACGCGGGTCGCTAATCCCTGATTTTTATTCACTCTTCGGTTCCCAAGCCGCACTTACCTGTATATACTCACAGCAAGACTGTATAAACAAACAGGGGGCGGAATGAAAGCACTAACTACCAGACAGCAAGAGGTCTATGATCTGATTCGCGATCATATTTCGTCCACTGGCATGCCGCCAACGCGCGCCGAGATCGCCATGCGTCTGGGGTTCCGTTCGCCAAATGCCGCAGAAGAACACCTGAAAGCGCTGGCGCGTAAAGGCGTCATCGAGATCATCTCCGGCGCTTCGCGTGGTATTCGCCTGCTGATGGAAGATGAAGAAGGTTTACCGCTGATTGGCCGCGTAGCCGCCGGTGAGCCGCTGTTGGCGCAACAGCATATCGAAGGGCACTACAAGGTCGATCCTTCCCTGTTCAAACCAAGTGCGGATTTCCTGCTGCGGGTTAACGGCATGTCGATGCGTGACATCGGTATTCTCGACGGCGATCTGCTGGCGGTGCATAAAACCCAGGACGTGCGTAATGGCCAGGTCGTCGTGGCGCGCATTGAAGATGAAGTCACGGTCAAGCGCCTGAAAAAACACGGTAACGTGGTTGAGCTGCTGCCGGAAAACAGCGAATTCCAGCCGATTGTGGTCGATCTGCGTCAGCAGAATTTCACCATTGAAGGTCTGGCGGTCGGTGTGATCCGCAACGGCGATTGGGTTTAATCCCTACGCTCGAACACCGTCCTCTGATTTAAGTCGCCCCAGCTCTGGGGCGATGTCATTTCTGACTGATTAAAACCGCACTGCCACGGGAACATTTCACTATGCGCCTGCTTTCTGCCTTCACCAGCGATACCGATAAAGCCCTGTGGCGCCTTGCGCTGCCCATGATTTTCTCCAATATCACCGTGCCATTGCTTGGGCTGGTGGATACCGCGGTGATCGGCCACCTCGATAGCCCGACCTATTTGGGCGGTGTAGCGGTGGGCTCCATGGCGACCAGTTTCCTGTTTATGCTGCTGTTGTTCCTGCGTATGAGTACCACCGGACTGACCGCACAGGCGCTGGGGGCGCAAAATCCGCAGGGGCTGGCGCGTGCCTTTATGCAACCCTTGCTGCTGGCCGTGTTGGCCGGGGTGGCCATTGTACTGCTGCGCTATCCGCTGATTGAGTTGGCGCTAAAAATCGTCGGTGGTGACGGGGCGGTGCTGAAGCAGGCTCGTTTATTCCTCGAGATCCGCTGGCTAAGTGCCCCGGCGGCGCTGGCCAATATGGTGATCCTGGGTTGGCTGCTTGGCGTGCAATACGTGCGTGCGCCGGTGATCCTGCTGATTGTCGGCAATCTGCTGAATATCGTATTGGATATCTGGCTGGTGATGGGGCTGGGCTGGAACGTGCAGGGTGCAGCGACGGCGACTGCCATCTCTGAATATGCCACGTTGCTGCTGGGGTTAGGGCTATCCTGGCGAGTGATGCGCATACGCGGTATTTCTGTGCCGATGCTGCGTCAGGCCTGGCGCGGTAATCTGCGGCGTCTGCTGGCATTGAATCGCGACATTATGCTGCGTTCATTGTTGCTGCAACTGTGTTTTGCCTCGCTGACTATTTTCGGTGCCCGGCTTGGCGGCGAGGTGGTCGCAGTAAATGCGGTACTGATGAATTTGCTGACCTTTACGGCTTACGCGCTCGACGGTTTTGCCTACGCGGTGGAAGCACATTCGGGCCATGCCTATGGGGCCCGTGACGATAGCCAACTGCGTAAAGTATGGCGTGCGGCTTGCCGGCAGGCCTGTCTGGTGGCGTTGGGCTTTGGCCTGCTCTATGCCGTGACCGGCCAACAAATTATTGCGGCGTTGACCTCTTTACCGGAGCTGCGCGCACTGGCGAACCACTATTTGCCGTGGCAGGTGGTGCTGCCATTGGTGGGGGTATGGTGCTATTTGCTGGACGGCATGTTTATTGGTGCCACCCGCGGCGCAGAAATGCGTAATAGCATGGCAGTGGCGGCGGCTGGTTATGGCCTGACGCTGTTTACCCTACCGGTACTGGGCAATCATGGGCTATGGCTGGCGCTGGCGGTATTTCTTTCACTGCGTGGCATCGCACTCGGTTGGATTTGGCATCGCCACAGAGTGGATGGGACCTGGTTTGCAGCGGATTCGGCACGATAAAAAGCATTTAAACATTAATTTTATTTATGTTTTTTATTCATATTAAGTTACATTTTCTTGAGCCAAATTGTTTCCGCTTACTTGCTGTTCTGTCGGGGTTTTTACTAAATTATATTTATTTGGCGAATTTTTATCCTGACTTTTTCCTTTTTATCGCTATCTGTGGCTATAGTTAATCATGTGGCTGGCGGAATGAATGGGAATAAGTATTCCATTTGTTCTGGTCGATTGACCAACATTATTACTCAGTTAAGCCCAGCGACGAGTTTTTAAAACTGACT
This sequence comes from Serratia proteamaculans, assembly GCF_949794035.1. Lineage (NCBI taxonomy): Bacteria > Pseudomonadati > Pseudomonadota > Gammaproteobacteria > Enterobacterales > Yersiniaceae > Serratia > Serratia proteamaculans. The sequence continues at coordinate 4,893,886 of NZ_OX461105.1, read as the reverse complement.
AATCACAGGTAACGGAGAGGTTATGAACAAAGATCAAGCCGACGGTAACTGGAAGCAGTTTAAAGGGAAAGTGAAGGAACAATGGGGCAAGCTGACCGATGACGATCTGACGGTCATTGAAGGGAAACGCGAACAGCTTGTTGGTAAAATTCAGGAACGTTACGGCTACCAGAAAGAGGCGGCCGAGAAAGAAGTGAAATCTTGGGAAGACCACAACAAATATCGCTGGTAACGCGATGGGCCGCAGCGGATTGCGGCCACAGGCTACTTTTAAAGGCCTGGCGTTTTTATCCCCTTGACGCTATGGCCGCAGGTACAGGGAGGTACCTGAAAACCCAACCTATTTCTTCTTGATGGCAATGCTGTGATCGTGTTCGCCACAGTCATGCTTGCTGTCACAGGCTTCTACCTCAACGCATCCCGCACACAGGCCATGGGCCTCCACCACGTTGTGACGCAGGACAAAACCAGACTCTTTCGCCAGTTTTTGCAGCGTCTCTTCGACCCCTTCGGTCGTCCGTTCGGTCACCTGACCACAGCGATCGCAGATAAACAGCGCGGAAGTATGCGTCGGTTGTTCAAAGTGATGGCACAGCACGTAGCTGTTGGCTGACTCAACCCGATGAATGAACCCCTGTTCCAGCAGGAAATCCAGCGCACGGTACACCGTTGGCGGTTTGGCCTGAGGTTCGGCGACGCGCAACAGATCGAGCAGGTCGTAAGCGCTGATGGCACCGGGCTGCTGTGCCATCAGGCGTAACACTTCCAGCCGCTGCGGTGTCAGTCGCACATTGCGTTGCTGACAGAGTTGTTCAGCCTGCGCCAGCAGCTTTTCCTGGGTGCTTGAGTTCATGGCAAATTTCCCGGTACGTAAAAAAGCCGATTTTACCATGCTTCAGCCGAATCGCCGAGAGTCGGCCCCTTTTCCTCTGATATGGCGCACTAATCGACTGGTTTACCGCCTGCCGCCAGCCTGGATTGTGATGATGTTCACACTTGGCGGCTGAAGTCGGAGGCAGTCAATCCTTAGCTGGCGAGTGAGTGTTGCAAGCGACCCGCCAATGCGGCCAGGTCCGGCGCGGGATTATGGCCAATCAGCATAAAGCCATGACGGCCATCGGCCCAGTAGACTACGTTCATGCCCTGGCGGCGCTCGCTCTCTGCGGGCAGCGGTTTGCCCGATTGCTGAATGATGCACAATGCTAGCGCACCATACTGCGCATCCTGCCAGGTCAATTGAGCGATACGCCGATCGTCGTAAGCCAGCACGCGGGCGTTTTTCAACTCGGCGCCGCTCAGTATCAATTTCGGTGCCGAGAGGGCGATACCCAGTCGCTCGCCGGTTTGCTGTAACTGATGGGCGATCTGCGTTGCCGTGTCATCGTAGCCTGCCAGCGTTTCAGGTGTGTATAGCGCCATATACTGGGCGACCAAACCGCGCCAGTTCTCTTCTGGCTGATTGAGTTGTAAATAGGCGCGATCGCCTGCGATGCCCAGTGCTAAAAAACCGACGGCGGCGGCTATCAGGCCACGCCGGCTGACACCATGCTGCATTGCAGGGGCAGTAAGGGGGCCTTCGGTCCGCAGCCGTTGTACCGGCGCTTCATCAAGCAAAGGATCAAATGCCTGCTTAAAGGGCAGGTTGCTGCGTGCCAGTAACGATAAACGCTCGGCCAGTGCCGGTTCGCCGCCCAGGCGCTGTTCCAGAAGCTGGCGCTGTTGTGGATCCAGTTGATTATCCAGATAGGCGACCAACAGTTCATCCGCGCTGTAGGTTGAACTCATGATTGTTCTCCTTTTGCCTGCGGTGAGCGGCTTTGCAGCACGCTGTCGTTTGCCAATCTCAGGCGTGCCGCCGCCAGACGGCTCATGATGGTGCCAATGGGAACGCCAAGCACCTCGGCGGCCTCACGGTAGGAAAGCTCTTCCACGTACACCAGAAACAGCGTGTTCCGCTGCGCTTCCGGCAGCCGGTTCACGCGTTGCATCACCTCATTAGCCCAAATCGGATCCTCGCTATTTTCTACCCCGGTCAGTTCATCGACGTCGACAAAACCTTGCCCCTGGCGGATATGCTGGGCGCGGATCTCGTTAAGCCAGATGGAGTGAAGGATGGCAAACAGCCAGCGGTCCATACGCGTCCCCACGGCAAACTGTGCGGCGCGCTCCAGCGCCCGCACACAGGTGGCCTGCACCAAATCGTCGGCAACATCCCGCCGGTGGGAAAGCACCAGGCCGTAGCGCCACAGGCGGGATAGATACTGGCCTATTTCGTTGCGGATCGCGTCGCTACTGATGTTTGCCTCCGGTTCGGCTAGATCATGATTCTGGGTGGTTATCGATGGCCGCAGCCAGATCGCGGTACTCTTCGCAGCCCGTGCCACACAGCGATTGGATCACCTTCAGTTGTTCTTTCGCCAGGTCCTGACGGCCCTTGACCATATAGGCTTCGCCCAGATATTCACGGACTTTTGGGTATTTCGGATCCAGCGCCACTGATTTTAAATAGTAGCCGATCCCTTCATCGGTGCGGCCGAGCTTGCGGGTAGCATAACCCCGGTAGTTGAGCGCCACGGCGGTGTTGGGATCCTTCAGGGTATTGAGCATATCGAGCGCTTCTTGGTAACGACCGCTTTTTGCCAGCGCATAGGCATAGTTCGCCCGATCGTTGTCGTCGATCATACTGCTTTTTTCCACCATGCAGGTCTTGGTTTTTGTGTCGTATATCTGGCCTTTCGGGCAGGTGGGCGTGGTCTGGCCGCTACTGTCACCGCCCATCGCCAGGGCCGCCCCGGAAAACAGCAAAGAACCGGCAATCACAGGCAACAGCAGGCGTTTCACGAAACTGTTCATGGTTGTTTCCTCATTGGGAAGGGTGCTGAGCTGCACCCCTGTCGAGTGAACACCCGACAGGGCTTTTTTATTCGTTTTTTAAGGTTCTTTTTTAACCCGGCGGCACGGCGGTTTTCACAATGCCGCCGATTGTCGTTATAATAGCCGTTTGCGGCAGCATGCCGTTCGTTGAAACCAGACAGAATCAGGTAGCCAGTAGCCCAGCATGACGACAGACAACAACGCCCCAAAATACGCCGCCAATCGTTTCTCCATCGCGCCGATGCTCGACTGGACCGATCGTCATTGCCGTTACTTCCACCGCCTGCTGACCAAGGAAACGCTGCTGTACACCGAGATGGTGACCACCGGCGCGATTATCCACGGCAAGGGTGACTATCTGGCCTACAGCGAAGAAGAACATCCGGTGGCGCTGCAATTGGGCGGCAGCGATCCGGCCGCCCTGGCACACTGTGCCAAACTAGCCGAGCAGCGCGGCTACGACGAGATTAACCTCAACGTCGGTTGTCCGTCCGATCGGGTGCAGAATGGCATGTTCGGTGCCTGTCTGATGGGGCAGGCAACGCTGGTTGCCGATTGCATCAAGGCGATGCGTGACGTGGTGTCGATCCCGGTGACGGTAAAAACCCGTATCGGCATCGACGACCAGGACAGCTACGAGTTCCTGTGTGATTTTATTGCCACCGTGGCCGGGCGTGGCGAGTGCGACATGTTCACCATTCATGCGCGCAAGGCCTGGCTGTCTGGCCTGAGTCCGAAAGAGAACCGCGAAGTGCCGCCGCTCGACTATCCGCGCGTCTATCAGCTTAAACGTGATTTTCCAACGTTGACTCTGGCCATAAATGGCGGGGTAAAAACGCTGGAAGAGGCGAAGGAGCACCTGCAGCACCTGGACGGTGTGATGATGGGGCGCGAAGCCTATCAGAACCCAGGTATTCTGGCGCGGGTCGACAGCGAACTGTTTGGCCGCCAGACCGACGTGATGGACAGCGTGGCGATTATTGAGTCGCTGTACCCTTACATCGAACGTGAACTGTCGAACGGCACTTATTTGGGCCATATTACCCGTCATATTCTGGGCCTGTTCCAGGGGATCCCGGGAGCGCGCCAGTGGCGCCGACATTTGAGCGAAAATGCCCACAAGCCAGGGGCCGATGCCCGGGTGGTTGAGCAGGCACTGGACCTGGTGCGCTTACCGCGTACCGAGATGGCATAACAGAGATAAAATCTGACTAAAAGTTAGTTGTTTTGACCAGGCATGTCGCGTTATGTGATGTGCCTTTTTTTTAATTTCAATCACTTAGTTTTTACGCCGTGTTGGCACGCTTCTTGTAATAGCTCAGCAGATACTTTGTTTTGCGAAGGAGCAAAATCATGTTGGAACTCTTCTTTCTGGTCGGTTTTGTCGTCATGCTGATGGTGACCGGGATTTCGCTGCTGGGTGTGTTCGCCGCGTTATTGGTGGCAGCCGCGTTTATGCTGATCGGCGGCCTGTTTGCGATGGTAATTAAGCTGTTGCCGTGGCTGATTTTGGCGGTGGTGGTCGTTTGGATCTACCGTTCGATGCAGAAACCGCAAATACGCCGTTACTGATTTTTTGTCGAACAATCAGTCGGTCACGCTGAAATCCACGCAACAGACTTGCTCTGAATGCGGCAGCGATCACAGCTTGGTGTTTTAAATGCTAATGCGGCGTATTAGCCGTGTTTTTTGCGTTTCCGGGCTGTTAGCATGTTTGTCGATGCAGCGATGCGACCGATTTCATCACCGCAAGAGACAATAATACCCAATACGAGTGTTGCTCAAGCAACCCCCTGTCTCTGGCGGACTCTGCTCTACCCCTACAAATGCAGTAATAGAAAGGGCTCCGTAAGGAGCCTTTTTCTATTGGTCACCATCCCGAGATATCAGGCTGCCGGCCAGGTATCACTTTCAAGCTGCAGCGTGCGTTCCAGGGTCATATTCAGCTCACACATGGCAGAATCCAGCATATCGCCGGAACCATGGGGTGCCGCGACCAATGCCATACACTGACTGTCTTTGAACTTCAGCCAGTCGCGTTGCGCCTGACGCCAGGCTTCTGGTGCGGCTTTAAACTTGAGAGATTCCTTGTAGGATTTGTTCAAGCGAGTGTCCCAAAGCTTTAATTCCGCTTCAATACAGGCTGCTGCACCAGGCGTGTTGCCACCCTGTTGGTCCATACACTGCGTATAAACCGCGGAATAGTGATACTTCATCAACGCGTTTTTCTCGGTGTTCTGGCTGGCGGCCTGCGCTGTGGAGAGTAAAGCAGGAGCTGCGGTGAAAACCAGTGCTGCGGTCAGCATTTTCAGTTTCATTTATGATTTATTTCCTTATTGATCAACATTAAATACCAGAGGATCATATTCCATTTGCGGTAATTATTCGATGCTTCGCAGCACGTTATACTGCCTTCGTTTTGTAAGGATATTTGTCTTAGCGGCCGGGGATCAGCAGGCTTGAACCGCTGGTGTTACGGCTTTCCAGCACCTGATGGGCACGTTGCGCATCGGCCAGCGCAAACTTTTGCTCTTCCTTCACGTCGACCTTGATAGCCCCGCTGCCAATCAACGAAAATAGCTCATTGCTGGCATACTGCAGCTCAGCCCGGTTGGTAATGTAGCCGTTAAGCGAAGGGCGGGTGACGTACAGCGAGCCTTTTTGGTTAAGCAGCGCCAGATCGACGCCGGTGACCGGGCCGGAGGCATTACCGAAGCTGACCATCAGGCCACGGCGCTTCAGGCTGTTGAGTGAGGCCTGCCAGGTACTTTGGCCTACCGAGTCGTACACTACGCCGACTTTCTCGCCCTGTGTCAGTTCAGCCACGCGTTGGGCGATATCTTCCTTATGGTAATTGATGGTTGCCCAGGCGCCGGCGTGTTTTGCCAGTTCCGCCTTTTCGTCGGAGCCGACGCTGCCGATCAGTTTGGCCCCAAGCGCTTTGGCCCACTGGCAGGCAATCAGCCCGACACCTCCCGCGGCGGCATGGAACAGGAACACTTCGCCCGGCTGTACCTCATGGGTCTGGCGCAGCAAATAATGCACCGTCAACCCTTTAAGGAAGGACGCCGCTCCCTGCTCAAAACTCAGGTTATGCGGCAACAGCGCCACTTTTTCTACCGCAACATTGTGGACTTCGCTGTAAGCGCCAAGCGATGATTGGGCATATACCACCCGGTCACCCGGTTTCACCGCGCTGACGCCGGTACCGACCTTGATCACCACCCCGGCCGCTTCGGTGCCCAACCCACTCGGTAGCTTGGCGGGCGGGTACAGACCGCTGCGGACGTAGGTGTCGATATAGTTGATGCCGATCGCCTTGTTCTCGACCTGTACCTCACCGGCTGCCGGGTCTACGGGGGTAAAATCAACGTATTGCAATACTTCCGGGCCGCCGGTGGCGGAGAATTGGATGCGCTTTGCCATTTCATTACCTCGTGTGGGAGTCTGATTTCACCCTACGCGTTTTAGCATCGACGATCCAGTTTGCCCTGTTGCGGATTGATACCTTTTTTGCATCGGTTATGCGCAGGAATCACAGATAAAAATCACGTATACTCTCGCGTCAGGATCCTCCCTTCGCCACCGGATAAAGAATACGTTTCATGGCAGGAAAAAAACCAACCAACAGAACAAACGCAGACGAAGCCAGAGATCGCCCACGAGATCGCCAGATGGAAGGGCTGAAGATGCCGCCACATTCGCTGGAGGCGGAACAGTCCGTGTTGGGCGGTTTGATGCTGGATAACGAACGCTGGGACAACGTGTCGGAACGCGTAGTCTCCAACGATTTCTTCAGTCGCCCGCACCGCCTGATCTTTACCGAGATGCAGCGCCTGCTGGAAATGAGTCGACCGATCGATCTGATCACCCTGTCCGAATCATTGGAACAGCGGGGAGAACTGGATTCCGTCGGCGGTTTCGCTTACCTGGCTGAATTATCGAAAAACACCCCAAGTGCTGCCAACATCGGTGCTTATGCAGATATCGTACGTGAACGTGCGGTAGTGCGTGAAATGATCTCAGTGGCTAATGAGATCGCCGATGCGGGTTACGATCCGCAGGGCCGCAGCAGTGAGGATCTGCTCGATCTGGCCGAATCCCGGGTGTTCCAAATCGCGGAAAACCGCGCCAGTAAAGATGAAGGCCCGAAAGGCATCGAGCGCATCCTGGAAGATACCGTTGCGCGTATCGAACAGCTGTATCAGCAGCCGCACGACGGTGTCACCGGGGTAGATACCGGCTACCAGGATCTCAATAAGAAAACCGCCGGTTTGCAGAAATCGGATCTGATCATCGTCGCCGCCCGTCCTTCGATGGGTAAAACCACCTTCGCCATGAACCTGTGTGAACACGCCGCGATGACGCAGGAAAAACCGGTGCTGATCTTCAGCCTCGAGATGCCAGGCAACCAGATCATGATGCGTATGCTGGCGTCGCTGTCGCGCGTAGACCAAACGCGCATCCGTACCGGCCAGCTTGATGACGAGGACTGGGCGCGTATTTCCAGCACCATGGGCATCCTGCTGGAGAAGCGCAATATGTACATTGATGACTCCTCTGGCCTGACACCCACCGAAGTTCGCTCCCGTGCGCGGCGTATTTTCCGCGAGCATGACGGTCTGAGCCTGATTATGATCGACTACCTGCAGCTGATGCGCGTGCCGTCCTTGTCCGACAACCGTACGCTGGAAATCGCCGAAATCTCTCGCTCGCTGAAGGCGCTGGCGAAAGAACTGCAGGTGCCGGTGGTGGCGCTGTCGCAGTTGAACCGAAGCCTGGAGCAGCGTGCCGACAAGCGCCCGGTCAACTCCGACCTGCGTGAGTCCGGTTCCATCGAGCAGGATGCCGACCTGATTATGTTCATCTACCGTGATGAGGTTTATCACGAGAACAGCGATCTGAAAGGGATTGCCGAAATTATTCTGGGTAAGCAACGTAACGGTCCAATCGGTTCCGTACGCCTGACCTTTAACGGCCAGTGGTCGCGTTTCGATAACTACGCGGGACCACAATATGATGACGAATAATCAGCTAAGGAAGTGAAATGAAAGCGGCAACCGCTGTAATCGACCGCCGCGCTCTGCGACATAATCTGCAACAGGTGCGCCGTCAGGCGCCACAAAGTCGCCTGATTGCCGTTGTGAAAGCAAACGCTTATGGACATGGCCTGCTGGAAACAGCGCACACCCTGCAAGACGCCGACTGCTACGGCGTGGCGCGCATTGGCGAGGCGCTGATGCTGCGCTCCGGCGGCATCGTCAAACCGATCCTGATGCTGGAAGGTTTTTTCTCCGCCGAAGATCTGCCGGTATTGGTAGCCAATAATATCGAAACCGCGGTACACAGCATTGAACAGCTTGAAGCGCTGGAACAGGCTACGCTGGCGCGGCCGGTACCGGTGTGGATGAAGCTGGATACCGGCATGCATCGCCTGGGCGTGCGTCCGGAACAGGCCGAGGCGTTCTACCAACGTCTGAGCGCCTGCCGTAACGTGGTGCAGCCGGTTAATATCATGAGTCACTTCAGTCGCGCCGATGAACCTGAGTCTGATACCACGCTGAAACAAATGCAGTGTTTTGAAAGCTTTGCCGCCGGTAAACCGGGGCAGCGTTCGATCGCCGCCTCCGGGGGAACCCTGCTGTGGCCGGATGCGCACAATGAATGGGTACGTCCAGGTATTATCCTGTACGGCGTCTCGCCGATGGAAGGGTCCAAAGGCTGTCAGTACGACCTGCAACCGGCCATGACGCTTAAATCCAACCTGATCGCGGTGCGCGAGCACAAGGCCGGTGAGTCGGTGGGCTACGGCGGCACCTGGATCAGCGCAGGCGATACCCGTTTGGGCGTGGTGGCCATGGGTTACGGTGACGGCTATCCGCGCAGTGCACCTACGGGGACACCGGTATGGCTTAACGGCCGTGAAGTGCCGATCGTGGGTCGGGTGTCGATGGACATGATGTCGGTCGATCTCGGGCCGGATGCTACCGACAAGGTCGGCGATGAAGTGGTGCTGTGGGGCCAGGCGTTGCCGGTTGAACGTATTGCCGACTGCACCGGCATCAGCGCTTATGAACTGATTACCAAACTGACGCAGCGTGTGTCGATGGAATACATCGGCGAATAGTCTGTGAGGGGCCGGCGCCTGCCGGTCCCAATCATTAACGCGTTACTTCTTTACCGCCAACCACCGATCGATAATGCTCTGATACTCACCGGTCGCTTTGGACAGGTGCAGCCACTGATCCACATAGAGTTTCCAGCTCAAATCATCACGCGGCAGCATGTAGGCCTTCTCGCCGTACTGCATCGGTTTTTTGGGATTAACCGCGCACAGCTTTGGATAACGTTTTTGCTGATACAGCGCCTCGGAGGCGTCGGTGATCATCACATCGGCTTTCTTGTCGACCAACTGCTGGAAAATCCCCACGTTATCATGGGTCAATGTCAGCTTGGCTTTGGGCAGATAGGCATGCACGAAGGCTTCATTGGTACCACCCGCCGGCTCCAGCAGGCGCACGGAGGGTTTATTGATCTGGTCGATGGTGCGGTATTTCTTCACGTCGGTGCAGCGCACCAGCGGGATCTTGCCGTCGGTATCCAGCATGTCGGCGAAGAACACCTGCCTTTGCCGCTGTAGCGTGACGGAAATACCGCCCATGGCAATGTCGCATTTACCGGCAACAAAATCCGGCGTCAGGGTTTTCCAACTGGTTTTCACCCATTTCACCTTGGCTCCCAGACTCTTGGCCAGCGATTCCGCCATGTCGATATCAATGCCTTCATAGCTGCCGTCTTCTTTCAGGAAGGTGTAGGGCTTGTAATCACCGGTGGTGCACACTTCCAGTGCGCCTTGTTGTATCACCTTATCCAGGTGCGATTGGGCGCTGGCGCTCCCGGCGGCTATCAGCAGTGCGAGAGGTAATAACTTTTTCATCGGCGTCCTTTTTATACATTCGTGGTTTTATGCGCGCTTTAGCCGTTCATTGTTGCTGACTTGCGCGAGTTACCCACTTTTTATGCCATTAGCAGGTGGAAACGTTCGGCATTGCTGCTGTGCGCTTCACAACCTCGGCGGGGGAAGGGTATCCACAGTCAAAAAACTGATAGGCTGTAACGTCAACATTTATTAACACAGTTTACAGGTGGCTATGTACAACATTGACGATTTTGATATGAAAATCCTGACGCTGTTACAGGCCAATGGTCGCCTGACCAATCAGGAACTGAGCGATCTGGTGGGGCTGTCGGCTTCCCAGTGTTCCCGGCGGCGCATCAGCCTGGAGCAGGCGCAGCTGATCCGCGGCTATCATGCACGGCTGGCACCGGAAGCCGTTGGGCTGGGGCTGGTGGGGCTGATAGAAGTCAGCCTGACCCAACACGGCCAGGAGCAGATCGACAGTTTCCACCAGATGCTGGAAGAAGTGGACGCTATTCTTGACGCCTATAAAACTACCGGCGATGCCGATTATCTGCTGAAGGTGGCGGTGGCGGACCTGCCGGCGCTGGATGACCTGATCAGCCAGACGCTCTCGCGGCACAAAAGCGTGGCGCATATCAAAACGGCGGTGGTGCTCAATCGAATCAAGGAAAATGGTTTGCTGCCGGTGGCGAGATAAAGCTAAAACCGATCGCCGTTTTCCGTCTATATTAGGAACATAACGCTGTGCCCGACCCACAATAATCCAGGAGAACAACCCGTGTTCCAGAACGTTGATGCCTATGCAGGTGATCCGATCCTGTCGCTGATGGAAAAATTCAAAAAAGACCCCCGTGCGCACAAGGTTAACCTGAGTATCGGCCTTTACTATGATGAGCAGGGCATTATCCCGCAGATGAAAGCGGTGGCCGCAGCGGAAGCGCAGCTGAATAGCGTGGATCACGGCGCGTCAGTATACCTGCCGATGGAAGGCCTGCTGCCTTACCGTACTGCCATTCAGCACTTGTTGTTCGGTGCCGAGCACCCGATGTTGCAACAAGGCCGCATCGCCACCATTCAGACCGTGGGCGGTTCTGGCGCGCTGAAAGTCGGTGCCGACTTCCTGAAAAGCTACTTCCCGGATTCGCAGGTGTGGGTCAGCGATCCGACCTGGGAAAACCACATTGCCATCTTTGGCGGTGCCGGCTTCAAGGTGAACACCTATCCGTACTTCGACAGTGAAAGCCTGGGCGTGAAGTTTGACGCCATGCTGAGCGCGTTGAAACAACTGCCGAAGCACAGTATCGCGCTGCTGCACCCGTGTTGCCATAACCCGACCGGCTCTGACTTGTCCAATGCTCAGTGGGATGAAGTGGTCAAGGTGATCGCTGAACGTGAACTGATCCCGTTCCTCGATATCGCCTATCAGGGCTTTGGCGGCGGCATTAATGAAGATGCTTACGCCATTCGCTCTATCGCCGCCGCCGGTCTGCCATGCCTGGTGAGCAATTCGTTCTCGAAAATCTTCTCGCTGTATGGCGAACGCGTTGGCGGCCTGTCGGTGGTTTGCGAAAGCGAAGAGGCGGCCGGGCGCGTACTGGGCCAACTGAAGGCCACGGTACGTCGCAACTATTCCAGCCCGCCGAACTTCGGTGCGCAGGTGGTGGCGAAGGTGCTGAACGATACGCAACTGAAAGCCCAGTGGCTGGCAGAAGTGGAAACCATGCGCACCCGCATCCTCGAGATGCGCAAAACGCTGGTGGAAGCGCTGAAAGTTGCTCTGCCACAGCGTAACTTCGATTACCTGCTGGAACAGCGCGGCATGTTCAGCTACACCGGCTTCAGCGCGGCACAGGTTGATCGGCTGCGTGAAGAGTTCGGCGTGTACCTGATCCACAGCGGTCGTGTTTGCATGGCCGGCCTGAACCATAACAACGTGCACCAGGTGGCCGAGGCGTTTGCCGCAGTGCAGTAATATTGTTAGGGTGAATTAACGTTCATCGTAATGCGAAGGGAGCGATAGCGATATCGCTCCCTTTTTTGTTGTCGGTTTGCCGCCGGAGTTGCCGCAAACTGGATAGAGAATATACTGATTGAGGGGCGCTCACTCATGTGGCATCAGCAAACGCTAATCCTCAGCGCAAAAGCGCGTGGTTTTCATCTGGTTACCGAAGAGATTACCGACCAGCTAACCCACTTACACCGCCTGCAAACTGGCCTGTTGCATCTGTTGTTGCAACATACCTCGGCCTCGCTGACGCTGAACGAGAACTGCGATCCTACGGTGCGAGCCGACATGGAGCAGCATTTCTTGCGTCAGGTGCCAGAGAACGCACCCTATCAGCACGACTATGAAGGGCCGGACGACATGCCGGCACACATCAAATCCTCTCTGTTGGGCACGTCCTTGACGCTGCCTGTCGGTCACGGGCGACTGATGCTGGGCACATGGCAGGGAATTTGGCTGGGGGAGCACCGCATTCACGGCGGTTCACGCCGTGTTGTGGCCACGTTACAGGGGGAATAACCCAATGAATAACACAGCACTGCTGGAATACTGCATGGCGAAGCCGGGCGCGGAACAGAGCGACCAGAACCAATGGCAGGCCAGTCAGATCAAGGTCGGCGACGTGATGTTCGCCATGGTGTGCGAGGTGCAAGGGCGACCGGCGCTGGCGGTAAAATCCAGTCCGGAACTGGCGGAAAGCCTGCGGGAACACCATCCGGAGATTGTCGCCTGCGAGCGGCTGAACAAAGCGCACTGGAATACGGTGTTTCTCGACGGCAACCTGCCGAACTCGCAGTTTTATACCCTGATCGACAGTTCATATCAGCTGGTGCTTGAAGGGTTACCTGACCACGTGCGCCAGGAACTGCGCGCTTAAGCATTGAGGGCAGGCGTGTCGCCTGCCTTTTCCCATGACTCATCCTTTCTTTTGTCGGCCAAATTGTGATCGCGACTCAATAATGGGAACGTTCCCCGTTGATTGTCTGCCGGAAACGGCTAGGCTTTTATACTCGATAAACCACCAGACCAAAGGATGCCGTCAGATGGCCATGAGTGAAGAGAAACGCAAGATGATTGCCGGTGAGCTGTATGACGCCGGTGACGAGTTACTGCGCAGCGAGCGCAAACGAGCACGCCAGTTGGTACACCATTACAACCATTCTTCCCCGGACGAGACTGACCTGCGTAAACAGGGGTTGGCCGAGCTGCTGGGCCGGTATCAGGGAGGAACTATAGAGCCGACGTTCCGCTGCGATTACGGCTACAACATTTTCCTGGGTAAAAACTTCTACGCCAATTTTGACTGCGTGATCCTCGACGTGTGTGAAGTGCATATCGGTGATAACTGCATGCTGGCACCGGGAGTGCATATCTATACCGCTACCCATCCGCTGGATGCGGAAACCCGCGTTGGCGGGGCGGAGTTCGGCAAAGCGGTGCACATTGGCGATAACGTGTGGATTGGCGGCCGGGCGGTGATTAATCCGGGCGTGACTCTGGGGGATAACGTGGTGGTGGCATCCGGTGCGGTGGTCACTAAAGACGTTCCGGCCAACTGCGTGGTCGGTGGTAACCCGGCACGGGTGATTAAACAGCTGTAAAAAAAATCGGGCGCCGTGCTGGCGCCCGGGGACTTAGGCTCGCAGCGAGTTGATATCCACCACGAAACGGTATTTTACGTCGCTTTTCAGCATCCGTTCGTAGGCTTGGTTGATCTGCTGCATCGGGATCAGTTCGATGTCTGAGGTAATGCCGTGCTGACCACAGAAATCCAGCATCTCCTGGGTCTCTGCAATACCGCCAATCAGCGAACCGGCGATGCGGCGGCGCTTCATAATCAGGTTAAACACCTGCGGTGATGGATGGTCGTGTTCCGGCGCACCGACCAGCGTCAGGGTGCCGTCGCGATGCAGCAGGTTAAGGAACGGGTTCAGATCGTGCTGGGCGGCCACCGTGTTAAGAATAAAGTCGAAGCTGTTGGTGTGCTGCGCCATCTCTTCCGGGTTGCGGGAGATCACCACTTCGTGGGCTCCGAGGCGCTTGGCGTCCTCCACTTTGGACTGAGAGGTAGTGAACAGCACCACATGTGCGCCCATCGCCCGGGCCAATTTGACGCCCATATGCCCCAGCCCGCCGAGACCCACGATGCCGACCTTTTTACCGGGACCGGCACCCCATTGGCGCAACGGGGAGTAAGTGGTGATACCGGCGCACAGCAGCGGTGCTACACCGGCCGGATCGAGATTTTCCGGCACCCGCAGTACAAAGTCCTGATCCACCACCATCGCGGTTGAATAGCCACCGTAGGTGATGGCGCCGGTTTGCCGATCCTGACCGTTATAGGTGCCGGTAAAGCCGTTTTCACAGTATTGCTCCAGCCCTTCCTCACAGCTCGGACAGCTACGGCAGGAATCCACCATGCAACCCACGCCGACCAAATCGCCGACCTGATAACGTGAAACATGGTTGCCGACGGCGCTCACGCGGCCAACAATTTCGTGGCCGGGCACCACCGGGAAAATCGTGTTGCTCCATTCGTTGCGGGCCTGGTGCAAGTCAGAATGGCAAACGCCACAGAACAGAACGTTGATTTGTACATCGTGGTCGCGCAGGACGCGCGGCGTGTAATCAAAAGGAACCAGCGCGGACTTGGCGTCGTGCGCGGCATAGGCGTGCGTAATGTTCATGGTCACTCCAGTCATCAGTAGGTAGGGCATGGCTTCCGGCAGCAGGATGCCGGTGAGACGCGGCCTGAATACAGCAGGTGGCCACAGAGGGAACATTGATGATAAAAGCTGCGAGCGGGGAGGGAAATGCCTGAAAATGTCTAAATCTTGCCTGTTTCTGTTCAATTTGAGCGAAACAGGGAATAGCGCGGGCCGTCACAGGAACGGCCCGCCGGGCAGGGATTATTTCTTCTTCAGTAACGGCTTGAGGAAGCGTGCGGTATGCGAAGCTTCACAGTTGGCCACGGTTTCCGGCGTACCGGCAACCAGGATCTCGCCGCCGCCGCTGCCGCCTTCCGGCCCCAGGTCGACAATCCAGTCCGCGGTTTTAATCACGTCCAGGTTGTGCTCAATCACCACGATGGTATTGCCCTGATCGCGCAGTTGATGCAGCACCGCCAGCAGTTGCTGGATATCGGCGAAGTGCAGACCGGTGGTCGGTTCATCCAGGATATACAGCGTTTGGCCGGTCCCGCGTTTTGACAGCTCACGGGCCAGTTTGACGCGCTGCGCCTCACCGCCGGACAGCGTGGTCGCCGACTGGCCGAGACGGATGTACGACAGGCCGACTTCCATCAAGGTTTGCAGCTTGCGCGCCAACGCCGGGACTGCGTCGAAGAATTCGCGTGCTTCCTCGATGGTCATCTCCAGCACTTCGTGAATGCTTTTGCCTTTGTATTTCACTTCCAGCGTTTCACGGTTATAGCGTTTGCCTTTGCACTGGTCGCACGGCACGTAGATGTCTGGCAGGAAGTGCATTTCCACCTTGATCACACCGTCGCCCTGGCAGGCTTCGCAGCGGCCGCCCTTAACGTTAAAGCTGAAACGACCCGGGTTGTAGCCGCGGCTGCGCGACTCGGGTACGCCGGCGAACAGTTCACGCACCGGGGTGAAGATACCGGTGTAGGTCGCCGGGTTAGATCGCGGAGTACGACCGATCGGGCTTTGATCGATGTCGATCACCTTGTCGAAATGCTCCAGGCCGGTCACTTCGCGGAACGGGGCCGGTTCGGCAAGGGTGGCACCGTTGAGCTGGCGCTGGGCGATCGGGAACAGCGTGTCGTTGATCAGCGTTGACTTGCCCGAGCCGGAAACCCCGGTAATGCAGGTAAACAGCCCCACCGGCAGTGTCAGCGTCACGTCTTTCAGGTTGTTGCCACGCGCACCGCTCACTTTCAGCACCTTGGTCGGATCGGCCGGCACGCGCTGCTCAGGAATGGCAATCTCGCGTTTGCCGCTGAGGAACTGGCCGGTCAGTGACTCCGGCTGCGCCATGATGTCTTCGACGGTGCCTTCTGCCACCACCTGGCCGCCGTGTACACCAGCACCGGGGCCGATGTCGATCACGTGATCGGCGGCGCGGATGGCATCTTCGTCATGCTCTACCACGATCACCGTGTTACCGAGGTTGCGCAGATGGATCAACGTTTCCAACAGGCGTTCGTTGTCGCGCTGATGCAGGCCGATTGACGGCTCGTCCAGTACGTACATCACGCCCACCAAACCGGCGCCAATCTGGCTGGCCAGACGGATACGCTGTGCTTCACCGCCGGACAGGGTTTCCGCCGAGCGTGACAGTGACAGGTAGTTCAGGCCGACGTTCACCAGGAACTTCAGGCGATCGCCAATTTCCTTCAACACTTTCTCGGCAATCTGGGCGCGTTGGCCGCTGAGCTTCATGTTCTGGAAGAAGGTCATGGCGTGGCCGATGCTCAGATCGGAGATTTCCGGCAGCGTGGTGTCTTCAACGAACACGTTACGCGCTTCTTCACGCAGGCGGGTGCCGTGGCACGAGGCGCAAGGACGGTTGCTGATAAACTTCGCCAGCTCTTCACGCACCGCGCTCGATTCGGTCTCTTTATAGCGGCGCTCCATGTTGTGCAACACGCCTTCGAACGGATGGCGGCGCACGGTGGTGTCACCGCGATCGTTGATGTATTTGAATTCGATGGTTTCTTTGCCGGAGCCGCTCAGCACCGCTTTCTGCACGTTGGCATCCAGGCTGTTGAACGGCGCTTCGACGTCGAATGCGTAATGCTCTGCCAGTGAACGCAGCATCTGGAAGTAATAGAAATTACGGCGATCCCAGCCGCGGATCGCGCCGCCGGCCAGCGAAAGCTCGGGGTTCTGTACCACACGCTCCGGATCGAAGAACTGCTGTACCCCCAGGCCGTCACAGGTCGGACAGGCACCGGCCGGGTTGTTGAACGAGAACAGCCGTGGCTCCAGTTCGCGCATGCTGTAGCCGCAGATGGGGCAGGCAAAGTTGGCGGAGAACAGCAGCTCATCGGCTTTTGTATCGTCCATATCAGCCACTACCGCAGTGCCGCCGGACAGCTCCAGCGCAGTCTCAAAGGACTCCGCCAGGCGCTGTGACAGATCGTCACGGACCTTGAAGCGATCGACCACCACTTCGATGGTGTGCTTCTTCTGCAACTCCAGCTTTGGTGGATCGGAAAGATCGCAGACTTCGCCGTCGATACGCGCACGGATGTAGCCCTGGGTCGCCAGGTTTTCCAGCGTTTTGGTGTGCTCACCCTTGCGGTCTTTCACCACCGGGGCCAGCAGCATCAGGCGTTTGCCTTCCGGCTGGTTGAGCACGTTGTCCACCATCTGGCTGACGGTTTGCGCCGCCAGCGGCACATGGTGCTCCGGGCAGCGTGGCTCACCGACGCGGGCAAACAGCAGGCGCAGATAATCGTGGATCTCGGTGATGGTACCGACCGTGGATCGCGGGTTATGTGAGGTCGATTTCTGCTCAATGGAGATTGCCGGTGACAGACCTTCAATGTGGTCGACATCCGGTTTTTCCATCAGCGAAAGGAACTGGCGTGCATAGGCGGAGAGCGACTCGACGTAGCGACGCTGCCCTTCGGCATACAGAGTATCAAAGGCCAGCGAGGACTTGCCTGAACCGGACAAACCGGTGACGACGATCAGCTTGTCACGCGGGATAATCAGGTTGATGTTTTTGAGATTATGGGTTCGAGCACCACGAACTTCGATATTGTCCATTTACACTTCCCGTCTTGATGATACACCGCGCCTGTCTGGGTGATTTACGGGCGATTTTGTGATCAAACGCGCAAAAAACCGGCACAGCCAGTACGAAACGCATAATTATGACACAAAAAAACCTGAATGAATATCCAGTACACGAATGCAACCAAGTCGATAGAAAGGACAATTCTGGAATACAATACGCAGTTATCAACACGGGTGTCGTTTCGGGCTGAGCGTGTTAAACTTACTCGTTTATACTGTGTAAAAATCAATCATCAGGAGAGTTCTCATGGCCAGCAGAGGCGTAAACAAAGTAATTCTGGTCGGGAATCTGGGCCAAGACCCAGAAGTCCGTTACATGCCGAATGGCGGCGCAGTGGCCAACATTACCCTGGCAACCTCCGAAAGCTGGCGTGACAAGGCGACTGGCGAGCAGAAAGAAAAGACCGAGTGGCACCGCGTGGTGCTGTTCGGCAAGCTGGCTGAAGTGGCGGGCGAATATCTGCGTAAAGGTTCCCAGGTGTACATCGAGGGCGCTCTGCAGACCCGTAAATGGACCGATCAGGCTGGCGTAGAAAAATACACCACTGAGATCGTTGTGAACGTTGGCGGCACCATGCAGATGCTGGGCGGCCGTCAAGGCGGCGGCGCACCTGCAGGCGGCGGCCAGGCTTCCGGTGCTCAGGGCGGCCAGGGCGGTTGGGGTCAACCTCAGCAGCCACAAGGTGGCAACCAGTTCAGCGGTGGCCAGCAGGCTCGCCCAGCGCAGAACAACGCGCCGGCAGCCAGCAGCAACGAACCACCAATGGACTTCGACGACGATATTCCTTTCTGATATCAGGTTGTCTGAAGCCATGAAAAAGCCCCGAAAGGGGCTTTTTTGTATTTAAGGGATAGCGCTTTCACGCCAGAGTCACGGCTCGACGGGGGCGCCTTTGGCCTTTTCTGGTGCCGGCGCACTCCTGGTTTTATCCATCGCCAGCTGTTTGCGGCCCTGCTCGTCCATGATGAGGCGATAGGCGATGTAGTACTTATAGATGTTACTGACATAGGTCACTGTCTCGGCCCCGATCCGCTCGGCTGCCAGGTATTCCACGTTGCCAAACCAGACATTGGGATTAAAACCGCGCTTCTCGCTTTCGGTTCGCAAACGGGCGATACGGGCCGGTCCGGCGTTGTAGGAGGCAAACGAGAACAGCACTTTGTCGAGGGGGGTCATAGGTTCGTCAGCGTAGTAGCGATCAATCATCCAGCGCATGTATTTCACCCCGGCATTGATATTGGGGTCCAGCTTGCGGATGTCACCGACTTTCAGTTCCTTACCGGTGCTCGGCATCACTTGCATCACCCCGATGGCACCGACCCGGCTACGGACCGACTGGTTGAGGCGCGACTCCTGATAACCCTGAGCCACCATCAGCAGCCAGTCGACATCATATTGGTCGCCGTATTTTCTGAAAATGTCTACCAGCGCCAGCATTTTGCTGCGTTCTCTCTCTGCCGCCGCATTTTTGACATATTTGGCGCTCTTCAGGTAGCGCAGCAGGAGGGTGTTGCCCAATTTGCTGCCCTGGCGGTTGTCCTTGACGAAGTCATCAAGCAGGGCGAGCAACTGCGGACTCTCCTTGCGAACGGCCCAGGCGATGTTGGCATCGTCACGCAGCACCACATTTTCGTGCACCTGAATTTTGGGGAAAACCTGTTTCCAGAACAGAGCCTTGTGGCGATCGACCACGATCAGCGGGATCAGACCGGCGTTCAGCATCTCTATCAGGTCTTCATCTTCGAGCGATTCAGGAGCCGCCTCCAGGGTCATGAGCGGAAGTGACTCTTTGGCAAAGCGCGCGTTAAGGGCCAGCAGGCTTTCGTGATAGCTCGATGAAAAACGCACAAACACCGTCTTGCCGGAGAGTTGCTCCAGGTTTTCTACCTTCGGCGACGCGGGGCCAGAGAGCAGCAGTTCCTGAACTTTCGGGTAAAGAGGCGTGGTGAAGGCCACCCGTTCCTGACGTGCGGGAGTGACCGTGAGGTTGGCAGCAACGATGTCACCTCTGCCTTCGTTGAGTGCCGTGAGTAGCTGATCGCGCGCTACCGGCACAAAGATGATGCGCACCTTCAGATGGCGTTGTTTGAGCTTTTTATCCTTCGCCAACTTGAGATTGAGGTTGCGATCGAACTCGATAAATATGTCATGGGTGAGGCCACGCTGAGTGCCCTTGACGGTGAAGAAAAAGGTTTTGCTGTAGGTGGTCAACACCCGGATCACCCGTCGATCGAGCATGCCGGGCAAATCTCCTTTCCAGGGCTGCATGATGTCGTCCATTTTGACTTCCAGTGCCTCTCGCTCCTCCTGCGCCGGCGGCTTTGCCTTCACCGGAGCAGCATGCACCGAACTGACGAACAGCAGGGCCGTGATACACGCCAGGCAGGCGACTAGCAATCGTTGAGAAGAGAAGGCATTCATGGAAGACACTCCGAATGGTGCGTCTTTTCATTGTAGTCAAACTAAAAAAGCCCCGAGAGGGGCTTTTTAACTATCTGGGAATATTAAGCCGAGAAGCCGCCGTCAATGCTCAGGCTGGCACCGGTGATATAACCTGCCTCAGGGCCAACCAGGTAGGCGACGAAGCTGGCAATCTCTTCATCCTTGCCGTAACGGCTGATCGCCATCATCGCTTTCAACTGCTCGGCAAAATCGCTGTTGGCCGGGTTCATATCGGTATCTACCGGGCCGGGCTGCACGTTATTGACGGTAATGCCGCGCGGGCCGAGATCGCGAGCCATACCCTTGGTCAGACCGACCAGCGCAGATTTGCTCATTGCATACACCGCGCCACCGGCAAATGGCATACGTTCGGCGTTGGTGCTGCCAATATTGATGATGCGGCCACCGTCATTCATATGGCGCGCCGCTTCCTGGCTGGCGACGAACACGCTGCGTACGTTAACCGCCAGCGTACGGTCCAGATCTTCCAGCGGCAGTTCTTCGGTGCTGCCCATGGCCAGCACACCGGCGTTGTTCACCAAAATATCCAGATTGCCCAGACTGTTTACTGCCTGGCGTACCGCCTGCTGCAGAGCCGCGGCATCGGCACTGTCGGCCTTGATGGCCAAAGCCTTGCCGCCGGCAGAAGTGATTTCGCTGACCAGTGCGTTGGCTTTATCGGCAGAGGCGACATAGGTAAATGCCACGGCGGCACCTTCGCGCGCCAGGCGTTTGGCGATGGCGGCACCGATACCGCGTGAACCGCCCTGAATGAATGCGACTTTGCCTTGCAGAGAGAGAGTTGCGGACATGATGTTTCTCCAGAGTGGGATTAGGTTAATAAAGCTACCGGTCCAGTATCGGAGAAACGCGGATTGGGAACTAGCCACAAAGAGCTATAATCAGCTTAAACCAATGGTTTGAAATCGACGGGATAAATCATGCTCGGGCATCTGGAGTGCTTTGTCAGTAGCGCAGAGAGTGGCAGTTTTTCTGCCGCCGGCCGCAAGCTGGGGATCAGTTCTGCGGCGGTGGGGAAGAACGTCACCAAACTGGAGTCGTTGGTGGGGGTGCGGCTATTCCAGCGCAATACGCGCAAATTGACCCTGACCGAAGAGGGTGAACGTTTTTTGCAGGAAGTCAGCGGGGGATTGCTGTCGATCCAGTGCGCCTTGAAAGGCCTGAGCAGTAGCGGTGGGGTCGCGGCGGGCACACTGAAGGTCAGCATGGGCACCGCTTTCGGCCTGCATTTTGTCTTGCCGATGCTGCCGGACTTCCTGGCCCATTATCCGGCGATTGTTCCAGACTGGCATTTTGATAATCGTCAGGTCGATCTGATTGGCGAGCATTTTGACGCGGCAATCGGCGGCGGCATCGAGCTGGCGCAGGGGATGATCGCCCGCGAACTGGCACCGGCACACGGCGTGCTGGTGGCTTCGACGGCGTATCTGCAACAACATTCGCCGCTTCAGCAGCCGGAACAGTTGGCGAGTCATGCGGGTATTTTTATTCGCTCACCGCAAACCGGGCGCATCCGTAATCTGCCGCTGCGCAATGCGGATAACGAGCAGCGCGCGCCGACCATGACGATAAAAATGACGGTCAATGAGCCGGAAGCGGCGGCACGGGCTGCCGAAATGGGGCTGGGCATTGCGCTGATCAGCATGCCGAACGCCTTGCCTTATCTGGAGAGTGGTCGCCTGGTGCGAGTCTTGCCTGGCTGGTATGTCGATCGCGGTAGCGTGCGCCTGTACTTCCCCACCACCAAATTCCTGCCGACCAAAACTCGGGTATTTGTCGATTACATCACCGAACAATTCCGTCTGCAAAAGCTGGCGACACGCTTTGACGCGCGTTAGAAACGAGAAAAGCCCCTTTCGGGGCTTCATTCTTCCGTCAGTTGACTGTCTGACGATCAGTTGAAGATTTCTGCGGTGCCGTACAGTTTGTTCTGGCCACCGGCGGAGATGATACGGTAAGAGTTGGCGCCTGATGCTGCGGCTTTGTTGGCCAGTTCAGTTTCCAGTGCGCTCAGGTTAGAAGCGCCGCTAACGGACACCACACCGATTTTCTGGGCATTAGCCGCAGGTTGGTTAGTCGGCTGATCGGCAGCAACGCTGGCGAAAGAGGCGGTAGTTAGCAGCAGAGCAGTAGCAAAAATTTTGATGTTTTTCATGATTCAATCCTCAGGGTATTTTTTAGGTGAGAGGTTGTTCCCTCTCGATGTGATAGATAATAGGCTGAAGCGATTGAATAGAAAATCGGAGAGTTTTGATAATCTCCATCAAATAAATTGACTTATTTTTGAGCGCAGTTATTCCCGCTGGCGTGCGGCAAAATTCGCCACTACCCTTTAGGGCAGTAATATCCTTAAAGGAGCAAATGGCATGTCAGTCAACGTGTTTATCGGTAGCTGGTCATTGGTATCTTCTGTGTTCAAAGGGGAAGACGGCAAGGTCAATCACCCGCTGGGCGAGCAGGTGTTGGGTCGCATTAACTACGAGCCCAATGGCACCATGGCGGCGCAGCTCTACAGCGCCACCCGGCCACGCTTTGCCGCCGACGATCTGGCGCAGGGCACCGGGCAGGAAACCCACGCCGCTTTTATCAATATGATTTGTTATTTTGGTCGCTATCAGGTGGATGAGAGCGACCAGCGGATAGTGCACCAGGTTGAAGGCAGCTCGTTCCCCAATTGGATCGGTAGCCGACAGGTGCGTTTTTATCATTTCACCGGCGATCGCCTCCAGCTTCGCACTGTACCGCTACAGCTTGGCAACGGCGTGCAGATCGGCGAACTGGTGTGGCAGCGGATAGGAGCCACCTTATGATCACTGTTCACCATCTGAATAACTCACGTTCGCAACGCATCCTGTGGTTTTTGGAAGAGTTGGATGTGCCCTATCAGGTGCAGCGCTACCAGCGCGATCCGCAAACCATGCTGGCACCCCCGGAGTTGAAGAAGATCCATCCGCTGGGCAAGTCGCCGGTAATCGTCGATGGCGATCTGACGCTGGCGGAGTCCGGCGCCATTATTGAATACCTGCAGGAAGCCTATGATGCACAGGGGCAGTTTATGCCGACGGACTACCACGCCCGTCAGCAGTTCCGATATTGGCTGCATTATGCCGAAGGTTCGCTAATGCCGCTGCTGGTGATGAAACTGGTCTTTAGCCGGCTGGGGCAACCGCCGATCCCCTGGTTGTTGCGGCCGGTGGCGGGGGCCATTGGCAAAGGGGTACAGCGGGAGTATCTGGATAAGCAGATCGCGCCGCATTGCGACTATCTGGAACAGCACCTGAACAAAAGTACCTGGTTTGTCGGCAACGAGTTCAGCGCGGCGGATATCCAGATGAGTTTCCCACTGGAAGCAATGGCGGCACGCGGTGCATTGGACGGTTGCCCTAAGCTGCGCGGTTATCTGCAGCGCATTCATACACGCCCGGCCTACCAGCGGGCGCTTGAACAGGGGGGGCCTTATGACCTGCTGAGCTGAGGGAATGGGCTATACTCGATGAGGTCAACCTTCATCGGAGGTAGCCCATGGCTACGCAAATTTTTGTTAACCTGCCGGTGGGCGATCTGCCCGCATCGGTGGCGTTTTTCACCCAGTTGGGCTTTAGCTTCAACCCACAGTTTACCGATGACACCGCCGCCTGCATGGTGGTCAGCGACAGTATCTATGTGATGCTGCTGACCCACGACAAATTCAAAATGTTCACCCCGAATCCGATTAGCGACGCCAGGAAGGCGACCGAGGTTTTGCTGTGCCTGTCGCAGCCCGATCGGGCCGCGGTGGACGCTCTGGTGCGCAAGGCGATCGCCGCCGGGGGCAACACCTATAACCAGCCACAAGATTACGGCTTTATGTACGGCCACGGTTTCCAGGATTTGGACGGTCATATCTGGGAACTGATGTACATGGATGAAAAAGCTGCACAGGCTCAGTAACCCTTTTGCCCTCCGTTCGGGGGGCTTTCCCATCAGATTTACCTATGTGACAAATACCGTCTTTTCGATAATGATGGATCCCAATACTTTTCTGCATAAATTGCCGCGATCTTTGGTTGATCAGAGGGTATATAAGGCTGGATAATCGTTTGCCTTGAATAAACCACCGCAAATCACCCGCATCACGCATTGAGAGTTAATCGTTTGCCTTTGTGAGCGCCGCCAGTTGGCGACGTGAGTAAAGTACCGGAAAGCAAACGATACCCTACAAAACAGGCGTGAGCGGAATAACAAGCCTTTGAAACGGGCTGGCAATGAAACACAGGGGACAGCAACATGTCGAATTCTCAAGCGAATAACGCCGTTAAACCAAAAGGCGGGCTTGATGGCTATTTTAATATTTCTGCGCGTGGCAGCAGCGTGCGTCAGGAAGTGGTGGCAGGGTTAACCACCTTCCTGGCGATGGTTTACTCGGTGATCGTGGTGCCGAGCATGCTGGGCAAGGCCGGTTTCCCGCCAACGGCGGTGTTTGTTGCCACCTGTCTGGTCGCCGGTCTGGGCTCGCTGCTGATGGGATTATGGGCGAATTTGCCGATGGCCATCGGCTGTGCGATTTCACTGACGGCTTTCACCGCCTTTAGCCTGGTGCTGGGCCAACACATCAGCATTCCGGTGGCGTTGGGCGCGGTATTCCTGATGGGCGTGCTGTTTACCATTATCTCGATAACCGGCATCCGCGCCTGGATCCTGCGTAATCTGCCGATGGGCGTGGCGCACGGTACCGGCATTGGTATCGGTCTGTTCCTGTTGCTGATCGCCGCTAACGGCGTGGGCCTGGTGGTGAAGAACCCACTGGATGGCCTGCCGGTGGCACTGGGCGCCTTCACTTCATTCCCGGTGGTGATGACGCTGCTCGGGCTGGCGGTGATTTTTGGTCTGGAGAAACTGCGCGTGCCGGGCGGTATCCTGTTGGTGATTATCGCCATTTCGGTAATTGGCCTGGTGTTTGACCCCGCGGTGAAATATCAGGGTCTGTTTGCCATGCCAAGCCTGGCGGATGCCAACGGCCATTCGCTGATCTTCAGCCTGGATATCATGGGGGCATTGCAGCCGGTAGTATTGCCGAGCGTGCTGGCGCTGGTGATGACGGCAGTATTTGACGCCACCGGCACCATCCGCGCGGTGGCCGGTCAGGCCAACCTGCTGGATAAAGACGGGCAGATCATCAACGGCGGCAAAGCGCTGACTTCGGACTCCCTGAGCAGCATTTTCTCCGGCCTGGTGGGCGCCGCCCCGGCGGCGGTGTATATCGAATCTGCCGCAGGGACTGCCGCAGGCGGTAAAACCGGCCTGACTGCGACCGTGGTCGGTCTGTTGTTCCTGATGATCCTGTTCCTGTCACCGTTATCTTATCTGGTGCCGATTTACGCGACCGCACCGGCGCTGATGTATGTGGGCCTGCTGATGCTGAGCAACGTCACCAAGCTGGACTTCAACGACTTTGTTGATGCGATGTCCGGCCTGCTGTGCGCGGTGTTTATCGTACTGACCTGTAATATCGTCACCGGCATCATGCTGGGCTTTAGCTCACTGGTGATTGGCCGTATCTTCTCCGGTGAATGGCGTCGGTTGAATATCGGCACCGTGCTGATCGCCGTAGCCCTGGTGGCGTTCTATGCCGGCGGTTGGGCAATCTAATCGGTTTGTCGTTTCCCCCGTCGCTTCGGCGGGGGATGTTTTATCCCCATTTCTGCTTCAGATAAGTCTCCTTCTGCCGATACTGCATTTTGAATGGCACAACAAGCTTTAACCGCTGTAAAAAAAGTGATCTACTATCGGGGGCATACTCCGGCTATGTGCTGTTGTGGTTTGAACCCTAGAGTCTAAGGAAAGCATGGAAATCTTTTTTACAATCCTCATTTTAATTTTGGTGGTCTCCCTGTCTGGGGTGGTGACGCGTATGTTGCCGTTCCAGGTACCGCTGCCGTTAATGCAAATCGGTATCGGGGCGCTGCTGGCCTGGCCACATTTCGGGCTGCACGTCGATTTTGATCCCGAACTGTTCCTGGTGCTGTTTATTCCGCCGTTGCTGTTTGCCGATGGCTGGAAAACCCCAACCCGCGAATTCCTGCACCACGGCCGTGAAATCCTTGGCCTGGCGCTGGTGCTGGTGCTGATTACCGTGGTCGGCGTGGGTTACCTGATTTACGCCATGGTGCCGGGGATCCCGCTGGTCGCGGCGTTTGCGCTGGCGGCGGTACTGTCGCCCACCGATGCCGTGGCGCTGTCCGGTATCGTCGGTAAAGGGCGCATTCCGAAGCCGATCATGGGCGTGCTGGAGGGCGAGGCGCTGATGAACGACGCGTCCGGTCTGGTTTCACTCAAATTTGCCATTGCGGTGGCGATGGGCACCATGGTGTTTACCGTGGGTGGCGCGACCCTCGAGTTTCTTAAGGTGGCGATCGGTGGCCTGCTGGCTGGCGTGGCGGTCACCTGGCTCTACAGTAAGTCGTTGCGCGTAATGAGCCGCTGGAGTGGTGACGACCCGGCGACACAAATCGTGTTCCTGCTGTTATTGCCGTTTGCCTCTTACCTGATTGCCGAACACATTGGCGTCTCCGGTATCCTGGCCGCGGTCGCTGCGGGGATGACCATCAGCCAGTCCGGCGTGATCCGCAACGCACCACTGGCGATGCGTCTGCGTGCGAACAGCGTCTGGGCGATGCTGGAATTTGTATTCAACGGCATGGTATTCATCATGTTGGGTCTGCAACTGCCGGGGATCCTGGAAACTTCCATCCTGCAGGCGGAACTGGATCCGACCATTCAGACCTGGTACCTGTTTGCCGATGTCGCCATTATCTACGGCGCGTTATTGATATTACGTTTCACCTGGCTGTGGCTGATGAAAAACGCCAGCCGTCGCTTTATGAAAAAACGGCCGTTGCAGTTTGGTGATTTCACCACGCGTGAACTGTGGGTGGCGTCGTTCGCCGGGGTGCGTGGGGCGATTACGCTGGCCGGTGTGCTGTCTATTCCGCTGCTGCTGAGTGACGGTAGCGCCTTCCCGGCGCGCTATCAGCTGGTGTTTATCGCCGCCGGGGTGATCCTGCTTTCGCTGATTGCCGGTGTCATGGCGCTGCCGCTGTTGTTGCGCGGCGTGCAGGTGGCAGACAAGAGCGTCAGCAAGAGTGAAGAGCGGATGGCGATTGCCATGGCGGCTGAGGTGGCGATCGAAAGTATCAACAAAATGGAAGAACGCCTGGCTGTCGATACCGAGGAGAATATCGATCCGCAGGTGCTGAAAGAGATCAGTTCGCGGGTGGTGGGGGCGCTACGGCGGCGTATCACCACCAAAGACGATATCGAGAATGCGCTGATGCTGGAAAACCTCGAGCGGCGCTTCCGCCTGACGGCGCTGCGTGCTGAACGTGGTGAGTTGTATCACCTGCGCGCCACGCAGAAAATCAGTAACGAGACGCTGCAAAAGCTGTTGCACGATCTCGACCTGCTGGAAGCGCTGTTGATAGAGCGCGAAGGCTAATATCCACGGGGCCGCAGATGCGGCCCCGTTCATTTCACCGGCGGCCAGTAGTCGCGACAGCAGGCTATCCAGGCCTGGGCGCTGTGCGACAGGTAACTGCCCTGGCGCCAGATCAACCCGACTTTCCATTCCATACGTGGCTCCAGCGGCAGCCAGAGCAGGTTTTCCTTATCCAGCCATTGGCAGACCGGTTCCGGCAGGGTGGCGATGCCGACTCCGGCCTGCACCATCGATGCCAGAAAATCCCATTGCCCGCTGCGCACTGCTATCTGTGGTTCAAAACCGGCCTGACGGAAGGCTTTCATCAGCATCTTGTAGAGCGCGAAGTCTTCGTTATAAAGCAGGATCGGCCAGTTGGCCAACTCATTGATATTGATGCTGGTGCGGTTCAACCAGTGGGATGTGCGCGGTGTGACCACGCACATCGGGTGAGCGAGTAATGGCAGGAAGGTCAACGGTTGATCGGAATCGACCGGCAGAATGGTCATCGCCAGATCCAGTTCACCGGACATCACCGCCTGCTCAACCGACAGCCCGCCCAGCTCTGAGATTTTCAGCTCGATGCCGGGATAGGTCTGGCGGAACTGACGGATCAAATCGGCAATCTGCCGGCCAACCATCGGCGGGATACCCAGCCGCAGCACGCCTTTTTTTACCGAACTGATGTCTTCCAGCTCTGCCTCCAGCTGGCGGAACTCATCGATAATCGCCAGACCGCGCTGGTACACCGCCTGGCCACTGTCGGTCAGGTGCAGCTTGCGCCCTTCGCGGATCAGCAGTGTGCACTCCAGCTCTTCTTCCAGATGACGCAGCATCTTGCTGATGGTCGGCTGGGTGACGAACAATTTTTCGGCCGCGCGGGTAAAGCTTTGTTGCCGCACTACTTCGACGAAGTAGCGCAAAGTGCGGACATCCACGTTGGGTTCTCCTCAGGGACAATACCCTCGGGAAATTATTCCCTGATGGCATGATGTTGATAATTTTAATTCATTTCATGGGAGGTTTCCTGGCTGCGTATACTGTAAACCGTGAATTTTTGTTTAAGGTCATCTTTCATGTTACTGGCGTTACGCCATGCTGCTCCCTCTCTGCTGGCCCGCTTGCAGGTGCCGATCCAGGTTGTCTTATACGCGGTGTTATTTTTGATTGCCGATCGGCTGGTGCAACAGTTTCATCTGCCGCTGCCCGCCAATATTATCGGCATGTTAATGCTGTTGGCGCTGATCTTGCTGCGTATTCTGCCGTTGAACTGGGTCAGGGCGGGTTCTCGCTGGCTGCTGGCCGAGATGCTGTTGTTCTTCGTCCCGGCGGTAGTGGCGGTGGTTAACTATGCCCAGTTGCTGATGGTAGAAGGCTGGAAGATTTTCCTGGTGATTGCGGTCAGTACCACGCTGACGTTGGGCGCGACGGGTTTGGTGGTCGATCGAGTGTATCGACTGGAAGTCTGGCTGCAGCGGCGAAAGCAGCGCGATGAATGATTTTACCCTTGGCATCGCCTGCTTTCTGGTGACGCTGGCGCTGTACTTCGCCAATAAAAAACTCTACCGCCGCCGCCGTACCTTACTGCTGATGCCACTGGTGCTGACCCCGATGATCCTGGTGCTGTTGCTGGTGGTCACCCATATCTCGTACCAGGATTACATTGGCGAAACGCACTGGTTGCTGTGGCTGTTGGGGCCGGCGACTATCGCCTTCGCGGTGCCGGTGTACGAGAATCTGCATATCATTCGCCGCCATTGGCTGTCGCTCAGCGCCGGGGTGTTGACGGCGGTGCTGGTGGCGGTTTACAGCTCAGTGTGGCTGGCACGCCTGCTGACGCTGCCGGAAGAGGTGCAACGCAGTCTGGCGGTGCGATCCATCACCACGCCGTTTGCACTGGAAGCCGCCAAACAGATGGGTGGGCAGGCGGATCTGGTGGCGCTGTTCGTGGTGATCACCGGGGTGTTCGGCATGGCGGTGGGGGACATGTTGTTCCTGCGGTTGGCGGTGCGCAGCAGTCTGGCGAAAGGTGCCGGGCTCGGGGCATCGTCGCACGGTGCCGGTACCGCGAAAGCTTATGAGATGGGGCAGGAAGAAGGCGTCGTCTCCAGCCTGGTGATGATGTTGGCGGGGATTATCACAGTGATTGCCGCCCCACTGATAGGGCAACTGATGTGGTAAGCCTGCGGTTGTATTGCCGATGGAGGGCCATATCGACATGGCCCTCATTATCCGCTTTGTCAGGCCGTTGCAGCGGTCTTGATCAGTTCTACCACCAACGGGGAGAGCTCGTTACGTAATGCCGCACGTTCAGACTGGAACAGCGTGGCAGCGTAAAAACGGTGCCCCGGCAATTCGACTGACCGCACGTCACCTTCGCTGTCATGCCCGCTGATAATCAGCGGATGTTGCTGTAGAGCGGCGACAAACTCCGGGTTAACGCCGAAGTTACAGTGGTAGCCTTCGTGCGTTTCCAGCTTGCCGTAGACACGGGCGGCCAGCGTATTCGGCTGGCAAAGAATGGCACCGCTTTTTTCGACCAGCGAACAGCTTAGCGGAGCAATCACCAACCGGCCACCGCTATCGGTTTCCGCATGTCCGGCATCGTGCCAGCCCATGACGTTACGGGCGTATTCCACAATCGCATACTGGAAGCCACCGCAGGAGCCGAGGAAGGGGACGTTCTGCTCACGGGCATGGCGGATCGCCATAAAGACACCGTCGTCATGATTATACGGGCTGCCGGGTACCACCCAGATCGCATCATAGCTCTGCAGTACCGAGGGGGCAGTAATGGTTGCTGTGGGCAGCCAGTGAGATTGGATATCGACGTTAAGGTGTGTGGCGGTAAGCTGGAGAGCAATAGGGATGGCCTGGTGAGAAACGGCCTCGGGTTTGTAGTCACCGACCAGAGCAATGCGAACTTGAGCTTTCATCATTTCCTTTTCCTGCGCGGGTAAAAAAGGAGATTACAGTAAAGCCGAACGCCAATCCGCAGTTTTTTTAAACGCGGCGCACAAAAAAGCCCGGCGTTGGCCGCAATGCCGATCAGTTAAGGATCGGTTGACCGATCCTTAATCTGCGGCAATATAACGGCTTCCATTACAGGGAGCCGTTTTCTTATGCCACTTCTCGATGACCTGCTCAGTTTTAGCGACCAGCCTTTGTTACCGCCACCTTCTGCGCAGATTTTTGCTGAACATCTTCCTGTTGAATGGCTCCAGCATTGCCTTTCTCTGTCTACCCATGCCACCGTCAGACGCCGCCGCCTGCCCGGGGACATGGTGGTCTGGATGGTCGTTTGTATGGCCTTCTTTCGTAATGAGCCCATTACCGATATTGTCCGCCGCCTTAACCTCAGTGCCGATGGCGAAGCCGGCACGCAGCTTCTGGCACGCAGCGCCATTACACAGGCACGCCAGCGTGTCGGTGCTGCCCCTGTTGAATGGCTGTTTCGCCAGACAGCACGAACCTGGGGGACTGAACGCTATCCCAAAGATGACTGGAGAGGATTGCAGCTCTTTGCCGTCGACGGTGCACAACTGCGTACGCCCGATGAACCGGAACTTCGTGCGCATTTTGGTTCCAGTAACACCTCTACAGACCGACAGAGTCCTTTTCCGGTGATGCGTCTGGTGGCGTTGATGAACCTGAGCAGTCATGTTCTGCTGGATGCGGTCACCGGGCCTTACCGGTGTAGCGAGACCCGGTTGGCGCATGACCTGATTAAGGCGTTACCGGATAACTCCATCACCCTGTTTGATAAGCTATTTTTTAGTGCGGATTTACTAACAGGGGTGAACCATGGCGGCGAAAATCGCCACTGGCTACTGCCTGCCCGCAAAGGGATGGTCGCAGACGTGCAGGAAAGCTACGGAGCGGGCGACCGTCTGCTAAAAATGAAAGTCTCTGCGCAGGCTCGAAAGCAAAACCCGGCCCTTCCTGAGTCCTGGTATGCCCGGGCGGTCAGTTACGATATCGGCGGTGTGGAGAAAACCGTGCTGACTTCATTGCCTGCGGATCGTTATCCGGCCAAAGCGGTGGCGGAGCTTTATCATTCCCGATGGGAAATCGAAGTGGGTTTTCGCAATATCAAAAGCAGCCTGCAGAGTAATGCGATGGTGCTGAGAAGCCGCAAAGTGGAGTTGCTGCATCAGGAAGTGTGGGGGTTGCTGCTGGCTTACAACCTTATCAGGCGGGAAGCGGCGCTGACGGCAAAACAGTATAAAAGAGCGCCGTCGGAGATGAGTTTTAAATTTGCTTTTGGGGTAATAGCGACGGAACTGATAGTGCTGGGTAATACGGTATCCCCCGGAACGATACCGAAACGGCTGATGCACCTGAGGGGGAGTTTGGAGGCGATGTTCATAACAAAACGCCCCCGACCATCAAGGCCGAGGGCGGTTAAGATATCAAAAACCCGTTATCCGGTGAATCGTTATGCCTCACCACTTAAGTGAACGGCATTGCGGCGTTGGCCGGGCTCGGTTTGGGGGGCTCAGTACAGCGACGGGGCGCCGGCCGGCCGGGTTTTGAAGCGACGATGCAGCCACATATACTGCTCTGGCGCGCGCATGATCTCTTTCTCAACCACTTTATTCATGTAAGCCGCGGCAGCGATCTCGTCGCTGATAGGGTAATTTTCCAGTGCCGGTTGGATCAGCAGATCATATCCACGGCCTTTCTCGCGACGGATCAGCACCACCGGCACCAGCGCAGGCTTGGCCAGGCGTGCCAGCATATAGGTCCCGCTGGTGGTAGCGGCCTGATCGACGGCGAACAGCGGAGCAAACACGCTGCCACGTGGGCCGTAGTCTTGGTCCGGAGCGAACCACACGGCTTCACCGCGCTTAAGAGCCTGAACCATGCCGCGCAGGTCTTTGCGATCGAGCATGGCCTTGTTGGAACGCATACGGCCTTTGGTTTGTGCCCATTCCATTGCTTTATTGTTGTGCGGGCGGTACATCGCCATCATCGGCTGACACAGGCCCATGGCACGGCCACCCAATTCCAGCGACATAAAGTGCACACCAATCACCAGCACGCCGCGTTGATTCTGCTGGGCTGCTTTCAGATGATTGATACCGGAAACGTTGAACCAGCGTTTGACGCGTTTATCTGACCAGAACCAGGCCATACCGGTTTCCAGCAGGCCCATGCCGAGGGATTCGAAGTTGCCTATCACTTTGCGTTCGCGCTGCGCCACGTCCATGTCCGGGAAGCACAGTTCCAGGTTACGACGAGTAATGGAAACCCGGCGCTTCAGGAATCGCATCGAGGTGCGGCCCATCCACATACCGAGCTTGTGCAGCACCGGGTAGGGGAGTTGAACCAGTAAGAACAGAAAGGCCAGGCCGAACCAGGTAAGCCAGTAGCGCGGATGCAGCAGGGCCATTTTGAATTTTTGCGGACGCTTCATATGAACTCATTTATGCATTAATTAGGGGCAGCAACCTGTAACGCACAAGGATCCCCTCAATTGCGATACGACCACTCAGACACCCAGACATCACTATCGTTTAGCCAGATTCCATAATTGACTAAAACTTTACACTCGAAGGGCGGTTCGCGCTGCTATCAGGCTTCGGAGGGATGCTGTAGGCCCGCGAAGGCGGCTCCAGGAATGTATATTGTAACACAGAATACGGCCTGATAAGGAGGCGTGGCATGCGAATATTCTCATTCGCATTGACATCACTTTGGCAGAAGACCCAATAAGAAAAAGGCGCCGCCTCTTGCGAGGTTGCGCCTTTTCAACATGCAAACTGACTAGTATCAGTTCATGCCGTATTTTTTCAATTTCTTACGCAGCGTACCACGGTTGATGCCCATCATCAGGGCGGCACGGGTCTGGTTGCCACGGGTGTATTGCATCACCATGTCCAACAGTGGCTGTTCAACTTCAGCCAATACCAGCTCATACAGATCGTTAACGTCTTGACCGTTCAGTTGAGCAAAATAGTTCTTCAGTGCTTGTTTCACCGAGTCACGCAGAGGCTTTTGAGTCACTTGGTCCTGTGAGTTCACGGTAGAAACGGTCAGTACGTCAGAATTTACGCGTTGTTCGAACATAGTTCTGTCAGCTCTTTTTTGTTACGCAAGATTTTCGAAATATGCCTCCAACGCCTCCAGCTGTTCGCTGGCATCCTCTATGGCGTTGAATGTGCGCCGAAACTGGTCATTCGGGGCGTGCTCCTGGAGATACCAGGATACGTGCTTACGAGCAATCCGGAATCCCTTGCCTTGGCCGTAAAAGCCGTGCAATTCCCGAATATGCCCTATCAACAAACGCTTAACCTCGCCAAGCGGCGGAGGGGGCAGCAGTTCCCCAGTGTCCAGATAATGCTGGATTTCCCGGAAGATCCAGGGTCTCCCCTGAGCAGCGCGGCCTATCATCAGGGCATCAGCCCCAGTGTAGTCGAGCACTGCTCTGGCTTTATGCGGGTCAGTAATGTCGCCATTCGCGATAATCGGAATGGAAACACTCTGCTTAACTGCCCGAATGCTGTCGTACTCCGCGTTGCCGTTGAACAGGCAGGCACGGGTTCGGCCATGAATCGTCAGGGCCTGTATACCACAGTCTTCGGCCAGTTGGGCAATCTCTACACAGTTACGGTGTTCTGGTTCCCAGCCGGTGCGAATCTTAAGTGTTACCGGCACATCCACAGCGTTAACTACCGCGTGGAGGATCTGCTTAACCAGATCCGGGTACTGCAACAATGCAGACCCTGCAAGCTTCCGGTTCACTTTCTTGGCCGGGCAACCCATATTGATGTCGATGATTTGTGCGCCACTGGCCACGTTAATACGCGCCGCAGCGGCCATATCATCTGGATCACATCCGGCAATCTGCACGGAACGGATCCCTGGTTCATCACTATGGACCATACGCAGACGCGACTTATCCGTCCGCCACACCTCCGGATTGGAGGAGAGCATTTCGGATACAGCCATCCCAGCACCCATTGCATGACATAGGGCTCTAAATGGGCGATCTGTAATGCCGGCCATCGGGGCCGCAATCAAGCAATTTGTAAGCTGGTGGTGTCCAATGCGCATAGACAAAGAGTAACCATACTGTGTCCGCAAGGGCGCGTATATTACGCATTTTTGCGTTGAGATGAAAGGCCAAACTTTGACCAATCAGGCGCTATTTGGCAATAAAAATGCACCTCGTCAGGATCTATAAAAATATTATATATATTTAACAATGAGTTGACGAAATATGGTTAATTTGCGTGCAATAAAATATTCCCCACACAACAGAATTTTATCTGTAATGAGTCTCGATTCAGCTGGATATTGACAGTATTTCAGGGCATTTATCAGGGTATTCCGTTGAGAATAGGCACAATTACGTTGAAGCTGCGTGGTGAGGGTTTTGGTGTAAAGCGGTCTGGTTCACCACCGGCCATGACACCGGCGGTGAAGTCTTCCCTATAGCCTTAGTCGATGATAACGCGGCCATTCAGCGGCTGTAGCGGGCGATTGTTCGCATGCTGTACTGCGGTGCGGAATTGGGCGATCTGCTCGGCAGATGCGCTGACGGGCTTATCCAGTACCATCCAGCTTACGCCTTCAGAACAGGGGGGAGTGGTCAACGAACCGCTGAACCGATAGAAGTTAAACCTTTTTGGCAGCAGGGCTTTGATATCCAGCGGTGTAGTCAGTACTGCAGTCTGACCGACGGCTGTCGGTATCTGCTGCCAGGCCCGCGCCAGTTGCGAATTGGTTTTGCCTTGCTGGAACATCAAAGCCAGCACCGCCAACTCACCTTGCTGGTCTTTATAGACAAAGTGCGCCTCCAGCGGGAACTGCTTGCCATCAATTTCGTTTTCGCTGGGGGCGTGGAAGTGAAATTGCTGCAGCGTGAAAGTGTCGTTATCCAGAACTAAAGTATTGCCGCCGCTAACGTTAACCTGCAGGGTATGGCCGTTATTGACGATCTGTTGCTTGCCCGGTTGGAAAGCGAGTTTCAGTTTGTCGTGTTGGGTTTTCAGCGCGCCCTTAATATTCACCGGTGACTGGTTTTTACCGGTTTCGCACAGCGAAAAGTCCGGGGAAAGTTTGCCCCAGTGTGCCGGATCTTCCTGACCTTCATAGCCCCAATGCGCTTGCTCTGCCGCACCCGCCGAAAAGCAGGAGACCATTAAAACGGCGACTAATATTTTCCCTTTCATTGCCAATCCTTATTTAAACAACGTTAATCTTCTGTGGCGGCCAGCGACTAAAAAAACCGGCGGTGATCGCGCCTGCAGCAGAATACGCTCGCTTTTTGTCAGGATAAATCAGTGAAATCTTGGGGCGAAAAAAAACCACCGTAACCTGTTAAGTTATCGGTGGTTTTTATCAAAGCAAAAATGGAATTAGTTACGTTGACCGGTAATACGGCACCATTCTTCGCGTTCTGCGACCGGATCGAGCGTGAATTTATCTTCATAGGCTTGCGCCACGCTCGCGGCCTGGGTCGCCAGCACGCCGGACAGGCCCAGATAGCCGCCGGATTTAGGCAGGCAACCGATCAGCGGTGCCAGCTCACGCAATGGGCCGGCCAGGATGTTGGCGACCACCACGTCGGCCAGCAGATCGGCCGGTTGGTCTTTTGGCAGATACAGCTCCAGACGCTCTGAAACGCCGTTACGCTGCGCGTTGTCGCGGCTGGCCTGAATGGCCTGGGGATCGATATCGATGCCGATAGCGCGCGCTGCACCGAGTTTCAGTGCGGCAATTGCCAGGATGCCGGAACCGCAGCCGAAGTCGATAATGGTTTTACCGGCCAGATCGAGGCCGTCCAGCCACTGCAGGCACAACGCCGTCGTTGGGTGGGTGCCGGTACCAAACGCCAGGCCCGGGTCGAGCATCACGTTGACCGCGGTTGGGTCGGGCACGTCACGCCAGCTTGGGCAGATCCACAGACGCTCGCCGAAGCGCATCGGGTGGAAGTTATCCATCCACTCACGTTCCCAGTCTTTATCTTCCAGCTGTTCGATCTTGTGGCGGAAACCGGCGCCCAGCAGCGGATGCTGTTCCAGCATGGCCACCACTTCAGCCATATCGGTTTCGGCGTCGTACAGGCCGATCACATCGGTATCGCCCCACAGTAGGGTTTCACCTGGTAGCGGTTCGAACACCGGATTGTCGTGGGTGTCCTGAAAGGTCACCGAGACCGCACCGCTTTCAACCAGTGCGTCGCTCAGGTCTTCTGCCTGGCTGCCGGTGGTGTTCAGTTTGAGTTGGATCCAAGGCATAGCAATTCTCTTTTAAGAGGGTAATGATGACGCCGTCCGACGTTTTTCGCCGACGACGTTACCGATATAAAATGCCAACAGGCCAAACAGCAGTGAAGGCACGATAGGGTGCAACCCCGCCAACTGCAGCTTGAAGCTGGCCAATAGCGTATAGCATACCGCACCCGTCACCATTGAGCTAAGTGCTCCCTGCGCGTTGGCGCGTTCCCAGTACAGGCCCAGCACCAGTGGCCACAGGAACACCGCTTCCAGGCCGCCGAACGCCAGCAGATTCAGCCAGATGATCATTTCCGGTGGTCGCCAGGCCGCCAGCAGCACCAATAAGCCAAGGATTAGCGTGGTCAGGCTGGAGAAGCGTTTGATCAGGCGTTCGTTCTGCATTTGCTGCGGCCGTACGCCAAGGTAGAGATCTTTAATAATAGTGGCGGATGATTGCAGCAATTGGGCGTTAATGGTCGACATGATTGCCGCCATCGGCGCAGCCAGGAAGATACCGGCGGCATATGGCGGCAGCACGGTGATCATCAGCGTTGGGATCACCTGATCGGGGATCTTCAGATCCGGCAGTACCGCACGGCCCAGCGCGCCGGCCAAATGCATGCCGAACATCAGCACCGCCACCACCATGGTGCCGAGGATGATGCCGCGATGTACCGCCTTGCTGTCTTTGTAGGAGATGCAGCGCACCGCCGTATGCGGCAGGCCAATCACACCAAAGCACACCAGGATCCAAAACGATGCCATAAACGGCAGGCTGAGGATCTGTTCACCCCCCTGTGGTGACACCAGCGCCGGGTCAATCTGCTGGAGTTTGTCCACTGCGCTATGCAGACCGCCGGCGGCGTGGATCACCGCAACCAGTAACAGCACGGTGCCGATCAACATCACCAGGCCCTGCATGGCGTCGTTCAGCACGCTGGCACGAAAGCCGCCAAAGGCGGTATACAGCGCAATGCTGATGCCAAAGATCAGCAGACCGGTGTCGTAAGGGATACCGGCGGCGGTTTCCAGCAGGCGTGCGCCGCCGATAAACTGCACCGTCATGGCCCCCAGGAACGCCACCAGCAGGCTAAGACTCGCCAGCCAGACCAACAGACGGCTTTGGTAACGGCCGTACAGCATGTCGTTCAGGGTGATGGCGTTGTAGCGGCGCGCCAGAATAGCGAATTTTTTGCCCAGTACACCGAGCGACAACCACACCGCCGGCAGTTGGATCATCGCCAATAGCACCCAACCCAGGCCGTATTTATAGGCGGCACCGGGGCCACCGATAAACGAACTGGCACTGATATAGGTGGCGGTCAGCGTCATGGCCAGCACGAAGCCGCCCATCGAGCGGCTGCCAAGGAAATATTCGCTGAGGAAGTTGCCGGTTTGACGACGGCTGTACGCGTAGACCGACAAGCCAAACACCAGCACCAGATAGGCAACCAGCGGCAAAATGACTTCAGTTTGCATCGCCGTCCTCCAGCGAAATATCACGGAATACGCCGCGTACCATCAGCCAGCACAGGCCGATAAACAACAACGGGACCAGCAAACAGGCCATTTCGAACCAGTGCGGCAGGCCGGTAATACCGGATCCACTGTCCGGCAGGTAGGCCGCCAGCGACCAGGCCAGCAGATACAGCAGCGTCAGACCGAGCGCCCATCGTGCTTCGCGGTGGGCTTGAATAAAGCGTGTTTCCATCAGTGTTCCCCATAGGTTTACGGTGATGGTTTTGCCAAAGGTAAGGAATTCTACGGCAAGGCCGGCTTTTGCCAAGTCGTTACAAAAGAAAAAGGCCGGTGATTAACCGGCCTTCTGTCAGGCGATGCGAATAGCCTGCCTTAGGTTTCCTGCAGACCGAGCTTCTTCTCCAGATAGTGGATGTTGGTGCCACCGTGCTGGAAGTTTTCGTCGCTCATGATCCGCTGCTGCAGTTCAACGTTGGTTTTGATGCCATCGATGATCAGTTCAGCCAGGGCGTTCTTCATGCGGGCAATTGCCACGTCACGGTTTTCACCGTAAGTGATCAGTTTGCCGATCATGGAATCATAGTACGGCGGTACGGTATAACCGGCGTAAATATGAGATTCCCAACGCACGCCGAAACCGCCTGGCGCATGGAAACGGGTGATCTTGCCTGGGCTTGGCAGGAAGGTGTTCGGGTCTTCGGCGTTGATACGGCATTCCACCGCGTGGCCGTGAACCTTCACTTCATCCTGTTTGATCGACAGCGGTTGACCGGCAGCGATACGCAGCTGCTCTTTGATCAGATCCACGCCGGTGATCATTTCGGTAACCGGGTGTTCAACCTGAATACGGGTGTTCATTTCGATGAAATAGAACTCGCCGTTTTCGTACAGGAACTCGAAAGTCCCCGCACCGCGGTAACCGATCTCAACACAGGCTTTCGAGCAGCGCTCGCCGATGTAGCGGCGCATTTCGCTGGTGATGCCTGGTGCTGGTGCCTCTTCAACCACTTTCTGGTGGCGGCGCTGCATGGAGCAGTCACGTTCGGCCAGATAGATGGCGTTACCCTGACCGTCGGCCAAAATCTGAATTTCGATATGGCGTGGGTTTTCCAGGTATTTTTCCATGTAAACCATGTCATTGTTGAAAGCCGCTTTGGCTTCCGCTTTTGTCATGGAAATGGATTGCTCGAGGTCTTTGTCGCTGCGCACAACGCGCATGCCACGGCCGCCGCCGCCGCCAGATGCCTTGATGATCACCGGGTAACCGATGCGCTTGGCGAAGGCACGGTTTTTATCCATGTCATCGGTCAGCGGGCCGTCGGAACCAGGTACGCAAGGCACGCCGGCTTTCTTCATGGCGTTGATGGCAGAAACCTTGTCGCCCATCAGGCGGATGGTTTCGGCTTTCGGGCCAATGAAGATAAAGCCGGAGCGTTCGATCTGCTCGGCGAAGTCAGCGTTCTCAGACAAGAAGCCGTAGCCCGGGTGGATCGCCACTGCGCCGGTGATTTCCGCCGCAGAGATGATAGCCGGGATATTCAGATAGCTTTTTACCGATGGCGCAGGACCGATACACACGGTCTCGTCAGCCAGCAGTACGTGTTTCAGATCGCGATCGGCTGTGGAGTGCACGGCAACGGTTTTGATGCCCAGCTCTTTACAAGCACGCAGGATACGAAGCGCGATCTCGCCACGGTTGGCGATAACAATTTTATCAAGCATGTTCGCCTCGTTATTCGATGACGACCAGTGGCTCGTCAAATTCTACCGGTTGGCCGTTCTCTACCAGGATGGCTTTCACCACGCCGGATTTATCCGCTTCGATCTGGTTCATCATTTTCATGGCTTCAACGATGCACAGCGTGTCGCCGGCATTCACTTTCTGGCCAACTTCGATGAAGGATTTCGCATCCGGGCTTGGTGTGCGGTAGAAAGTGCCAACCATTGGGGAACGGACGATGTGGCCACTCATGGCCGCTGGTGCTGCAGGGGCTTCAGCTGGCGCGGCAGCCACGGCGGTAGCCAGAGCTGGCTGCGGCTGTGCCGGCATTGCGTATGCCTGCGGCATCATTGGGTAAGCCTGTACCGGAGCGGCACGGCTGATGCGAACCGACTCTTCGCCTTCAGAGATTTCCAGTTCAGAAATGCCTGATTCTTCAACCAGTTCGATCAGTTTCTTGATTTTACGAATATCCATGAGTGTGATTCCGTACTCTTTTTGCGTAGCAATTAGTGGGTTTTCGACAGACGGTTAACCGCTGCCTGTAAAGCAAATGTGTAGCCATCTGCGCCGAGGCCGCAAATCACACCCACCGCAATATCGGAAAGGTAGGAGTGATGGCGGAAAGGCTCGCGGGCATGCACGTTGGACAGGTGGACCTCGATAAACGGGATCTGCACCGCCAGCAATGCATCACGCAGCGCCACGCTGGTATGCGTGAACGCGGCAGGGTTGATCAGAATAAAATCTGTATTGCCGCGCGCCTGGTGTATGCGGTCGATGAGCGCATGTTCGGCGTTAGACTGCAGATGGCTCAGGGTAATATCCAGTGCGGATGCCTGGTTTTCCAATCCGTTAACAATCTCTGTTAGCGTCGTGCTACCGTATTTCTCCGGTTCACGCGTCCCCAGCAGATTCAGATTGGGGCCGTTCAGAAGCAAAATGTGAAACTTATCCGCCATTGTGCTGGTATCTCCGGCAATAAAACCATCATCGTAGAAAATAACCCGATGTCACCGATTTGTCACCTGTTAAGGGGAAAATTCACCCTGAGAACAGGAACAAGGTCGGGCATTATAACGATATCGTAGCAATTCGCAGCTAAATACTGGTCTTATCAGCGAAGATATTCAACCCTAAACCCGCAAACTGGCCAGGCTGTTATCGCATTATGAGGGGTAGAACACAGAAAAGTTCCGCCTGTTAACGCCACCAATTGCGGAATTTCTTGTATCTCAGTGCCAGCAGCACGACGGCCAGCAGGGCATAAATGAAGGGTTGTGGCGAAAAGGTTTTGACCGACCACAGGTAATGAATCGGTGCCAGGATCGCCACCAGATACACCAAATTATGCAGCGTTTGCCATTTGGCGCCCAGTTTGCGCATCGCCCACAGCGTCGAGGTCGCGGCCAGCGCCAACAGGATCAGCCAACTGATAATACCGAGCGTCAGGTAAGGGCGGGTGACCAGTTCGCGCCCCAGCAGACCGATATTGCTTAGCCCCAATTCCAGCGTCGAATAGCTTATCAGATGCAGCGTGGCCCAGGCAAAACACCAGAGCCCCACCAGGCGGCGGCAACGAATCAGCAGTGGCTGGCGGGTATAGCGTGCCAGCGGGGCGATCATTAAGGTGGCCAACAACAGCTTCAGCGTCATTCTGCCGGTAAAATGCTGAATATCCTTGGCCGGATCGGCGCTAAACCAGCCCTGATCCACCGACAGAACCAGCCAGAGAAAAGGCAAAAATGCCGCCAGATAAATGGCGACCTTGATCCATTTGATATGGGTTGGAGTCAAACGCACTTAGAAATTCTCCCGCAGATCCAGGCCGCGATACAGTGAGGCCACCTGTTCGGCATAGCCGTTAAACAGCAGCGTTGGCTGGCGTTTAACATCCAGAATGCCGCCGGAGCCGATAAAGCGCTCGGTGGCCTGCGACCAGCGTGGATGATCGACATGCGGGTTCACATTGGCATAGAAACCGTATTCATTAGGCGCAGACTGATTCCAGGTGGTCGGCGGCTGATCGCGCACCAGACTGATATGGACGATCGACTTGATGCCTTTAAAACCGTATTTCCATGGGGTGATCAAGCGCAGCGGCGCACCATTCTGCGGCGGCAACGTTTTGCCGTACACGCCGACGGTCAGCAGCGCCAGCGGGTTCATCGCCTCATCGAGACGTAGCCCTTCAACATAGGGATACTTCAGCCCGCCGCCGATAAAACGGTCTTTCTGGCCCGGCATCTGTTCTGGATCGTACAGCGTCTGGAAGGCGACGTAGCGCGCGTTGCTGTTCGGTTCCGCCAGCTTGATCAGCTTACCCAATTCAAAGCCAATCCACGGCACCACCATCGACCAGGCTTCGACGCAACGCATGCGGTAAATGCGCTGTTCCAGCGGGAAGCGTTTGATTAAGTCATCGATGTCCAGCGTGATCGGTTTGGCGACTTCGCCGTCGATGCGCACCTGCCAGCCTTCGGTTTTCAAACCGCCGGCATTGGCCGCCGGATCGGCCTTATCCAGACCGAACTCGTAGAAGTTGTTGTAGCCGGTGACCTTATCTTCCGGCGTCAAGGCCAGTTGGGCCTGCCAGGCTGCCGGCTTGCTGAATTCCAGCGGTTTGCCCGGCGGTGCCTTGGGCCGATCGTGACCTTTAAACCATGACAGCAAATCGGCCTGTGCGTTAAGCGGCAGGGCCAGTGACGCGGCGGTGATGCCTAACGCCTGCAACACTTTTCGCCGTTGATAAAACACGCTCTCTGGCGTGACATCGGCCTCAGTTAATTTAGGTTGTTTGCTCATGCTATTTTTCTCCGCGAATATGAAGTAAGCATGGCGTGAAACCAGGCCTTATGCGAGAGACGGCGGGAAAATATGAAATTTCGCAGACGGGACATGCCCCCCGTTGTTGGGGGGCGTTCAGGCTTAGCGGACTTTCACCAGAGTACGGCCGGTGACTTTGTTATCCAGCAGCGCGGCAGCGGTGGCCGGTGCCTGTTCCAGCGTGATTTCCTGGGTGGCCTGCTGGTAGAAGCTGTCTGGCAGGATACCGGCCAGGCGTTCCCAGGCGGTTTGACGGCGATGCAGCGGGGTGTGCACCGAGTCCACGCCTTGCAGGCGTACATTGCGCAGAATAAATGGCATCACCGTGGTCGGCAGGTGATAACCACCGGCCAGGCCGCAGGCAGCGACGGTACCGTTATAGTTCATTTGCGCCAACACTCGTGCCAGCATAGTGTCGCCGACGGTATCGACTGCACCGGCCCACAGTTGTTTTTCCAGCGGGCGCGGGGCTTCGAGATAGCCGCTACGCGACAGCACTTCTTTGGCACCGAGCGCTTTCAGGTAATCGGTATTGCTTTCGCGGCCGCTGATTGCCGTCACGTGATAGCCCAGCGCGGCCAGAATAGCGATCGCCGTGCTGCCTACGCCGCCGCTGGAGCCGGTAACCAAAATGTCGCCGTCATCCGGGCGCACACCCCCTTCTTCCAGCGCCATCACGCACAGCATGGCGGTAAAACCGGCGGTGCCGAGGATCATCGCCTTGCGTTCATCCAACCCGTTTGGCAGCGGCACCAGCCATTCGCCGGAGACACGGGCCTGTTCAGCCAGGCCGCCCCAATGGTTTTCACCCACGCCCCAGCCGGTAAGCACCACGCTCTGGCCTTCTTTAAAGCGATCGTCACGGCTGTGGCGCACGGTACCGGCGAAGTCGATGCCTGGCACCATCGGGAAGTTGCGTACAATCTTGCCTTTGCCGGTGATCGCCAACGCGTCTTTATAATTGAGGCTGGACCAGTTGACGTCTACCGTGACATCGCCGTCGGGCAGTTGATCGCTGCTGATATCTTTGACTTGAGCCAGAGTTTGATCGTCTTGTTGTTCCAATAACAGTGCACGCATGTCACTCTTCCTCTCGTTAGCTAATTTTCTGAATCTGTCTTTAATTGACTATATGCATATAAGAATTGTATGTCCTGATTAAAGACAAAAAAGGGTGATTGAAGGTTTTCTTCGTCGACGATGCTTGGTAGCTTGAGCGACATGAGTTGTCGGCGAGTATCGTCAGGGCAAAGCCAGTGAATCATTAAAAAATCAGGGTGTTGTATTGGATTCTTTTGAGCGAATTCGGGGCCTTTATACGACCAAAGGTGAAAATCCACGTAACGATAACGGACAAGGCACAGGGATGCGATTCACCACCAAGCTCTCTGCATTGATCACCCTGCTGGTTGCTTTGGCGATGTTTTTGATGCTGATGGGCTGTTCATACAGTTACTTTTACGTCACTCAGGAGCGACTGGAGCGCCGCTTCGACTCGCTGATGACTTCGCTCGATCAGGCGATGTTGCATGAACCTCCGCAGGAGCAGGAAAAATGGCTTCCTCTGGTGATGCGCCCACTCGGGATCGTGGCCGTCAGCGTGGATACCAGCCACAGCAATCTCCTTTCTTATAATCTGCCGACGCTAAAGCAGCCCTGGGAGTCACTCAATGGCTACCGGCAAGTTTCACTGCCGCTGATGCAGCATCCCGGCGCTTCGCTACGCATTACCTATATTGACCCTTTCGCCAGCGACGTGCGTTCTCTGCAATCCACCGCGGCCGTCACGCTGTCGATCGTTATCATGGTGGTGATCCTGCTGTTCAGTTTACGTTGGCTGCGAGAGCAGGCTGATGGGGAGGACAGGCTGGAGCGCCGTGCCCGCCGCATTCTTAATGGCGAGCGGGAGAGCGTGATGCAGGGCGACGTACGTGAATGGCCGGCGAACGTCA
This sequence comes from Serratia proteamaculans, assembly GCF_949794035.1. NCBI lineage: Bacteria > Pseudomonadati > Pseudomonadota > Gammaproteobacteria > Enterobacterales > Yersiniaceae > Serratia > Serratia proteamaculans. The sequence goes on along the minus strand of NZ_OX461105.1, from coordinate 4,849,193 downwards.
GCGGTGCGCTCGATCGTCTGTTGGCGGATCTGACGGAAGCGCGCGAGGAGCGCAGCCGGGTCGATACGCTGATCCGCGCCTTTGCCGCGCAGGACGCCAAAACCGGGCTGAACAACCGATTGTTCTTTGATAACCAACTGACCACCCAACTGGAAGAGGAAGGCTCGCACGGCATCGTCATGATGGTGCGATTACCCGATTTCGACACGCTGCGGGAAATCCACGGTAACAGTGCGGTACAGGAACTGATGTATTCACTGGTCAATCTGTTGTCGACCTTCGTGATGCGCTATCCGGCGGCGCTGTTGGCGCGCTATTTCCACAGTGATTTCACCGTGCTGTTACCGCACCGCACGTTGAAAGAAGCTGACGGTATCGCGTCACAGCTGGTTCACGCGATTGATGCCCTGCCTTCAACCGCGCTTATCGATCGCGAAGCGTTTTTGCATATCGGCATCGTGGCATACCGCAGCGGGCAAACCACCGAGCAGGTGATTGATTACGCAGAGCAGGCCACGCGGCATGCCACGCTGCAGGGGGAAAACGGCTGGTATGTTTACGACAGCCAGGTGCCGGAAAAAGGGCGCGGCAGCGTCAAATGGCGCACCCTGTTGGAGCAGGTGTTGGCGCGGGGTGGCCCGCGGTTGTACCAGAAGCCGGCGGTGACGGTGGACGGAGAAGTCCATCACCGTGAGATCATGAGCCGGATTTATGACGGTACCCAGGAATTGCTGCCATCTGAATATATGCCGCTGGTACAGCAGTTGGGGTTGGCGGAAAGTTACGATCGTCAGCATCTGAGCCGCATCCTTCCTTTATTGGCACTGTGGCCCGAAGAAACGCTGGCATTTACGCTGTGCGTAGACTCTTTATTGCAGCGTTCTTTCCAGCGCTGGCTGCGAGATAGCCTGCTTCAGTGTGAAAAAAGTCATCGTCGGCGAATTCTGATTGAACTTGCAGAGGCAGACGTGTGTCAACATATCGACCGTTTACGTCCGGTGCTGAGATTACTCTCAGGATTGGGCTGTCGTCTGGTGGTATCCCAGGCGGGGTTAACCGTGGTGAGTACCTCCTATATCAAGTCCTTACCGGTGGAACTGGTTAAGCTCCATCCTGGTTTGGTGCGGAGTATTGACCGGCGTGATGAAAATCAGCTGTTTGTTCAGAGCCTGACGGGCGCCTGCGAAGGCACCAGCACCCAGGTTTTTGCCGCCAGCGTGCGGACGCGCAACGAATGGCAGACGCTGAAAGATCGCGGGATCCTCGGTGGGCAGGGCGACTTTTTCGCGTCGCCGGAACCGATAGACGTAGGGCGCAAAAAATATTCGCGTCGTTATCGCGTTTAACCTGAATGCCGGGCAAAAATTGACGTAGAATGAGCGCCAATTCATCTGGGCTATTTTATCTGTCTTTTTGGGATAACCCCCAAACTGCCTGCGACAATGACGCCTATTTGATATAGGCTCTTGTCAGTCCTTTTCTGTTGAGCGTTGGTAGGTGCTTACCACCAACGGCAATCAGGGAATATGTTAGATTTTATGAGCTGTGTTACGCCGTTTCGTGCGCTGACAGGGTGGTAAACTGAGCCTTTGTTCAGGGAATTCAGGCCTCATCCAATTTCCGTGCATTCGAGCAGAAACAATACAGACTATTTTTCACCGAAGTAGAACGTTTTTGCGCCTTGTCGCTGCTTCGTGTGGTTGGTAAAGTAGGCGGATTTTATTTTCCGCCCCCAGCTTGCAGGATTATCCTTTAGTTATGTTTAAGAAATTTCGTGGCATGTTTTCCAATGACTTGTCCATCGACTTGGGTACCGCCAATACCCTGATTTATGTTAAAGGGCAAGGCATTGTACTGAACGAACCTTCGGTGGTTGCCATTCGCCAGGATCGTGCCGGTTCACCCAAGAGCGTTGCGGCCGTGGGTCATGAGGCTAAACAAATGCTGGGGCGTACGCCCGGCAATATCGCGGCTATTCGTCCGATGAAAGACGGCGTTATCGCCGACTTCTTCGTGACTGAAAAAATGCTGCAGCACTTTATCAAACAGGTTCACAGCAACAGCTTCATGCGGCCAAGCCCGCGCGTGCTGGTGTGTGTGCCGGTCGGCGCAACTCAGGTTGAACGTCGTGCGATCCGCGAATCCGCCCAAGGGGCCGGTGCGCGTGAAGTGTTTCTGATCGAAGAACCTATGGCTGCGGCAATCGGTGCAGGCCTGCCGGTTTCTGAAGCGACCGGTTCAATGGTGGTGGATATCGGTGGTGGTACTACTGAAGTCGCGGTGATCTCACTGAACGGTGTGGTTTACTCTTCTTCCGTGCGTATCGGCGGTGACCGTTTCGACGAAGCCATCATTAATTATGTGCGTCGTAACTATGGCTCACTGATTGGTGAAGCGACGGCCGAACGTATCAAACACGGCATCGGTTCCGCTTATCCGGGCGATGAAGTGCATGAAATCGAAGTCCGTGGCCGTAACCTGGCTGAGGGCGTGCCGCGCGGCTTTACCCTGAACTCCAATGAAATCCTCGAAGCGCTGCAGGAGCCGTTGACCGGCATCGTCAGTGCGGTGATGGTAGCGCTGGAGCAGTGTCCGCCGGAACTGGCTTCCGACATTTCCGAACGCGGCATGGTGTTGACCGGTGGTGGCGCATTGCTGCGCAACCTGGATCGCCTGCTGATGGAAGAAACCGGTATTCCGGTCGTCGTGGCAGATGATCCGCTGACCTGCGTAGCTCGCGGTGGCGGCAAGGCGTTGGAAATGATCGACATGCATGGCGGCGATTTGTTCAGCGAAGAATAGTCAGCCCCAGGAAGGAGGAATCGTATCGGATGAATGCGCAAAGCGAAAATCAGGTACGGTTCCTCTTTCTGTTGTCGAGGAACACGCATAATTTATGAAGCCGATTTTTAGCAGGGGACCTTCCCTGCAACTACGACTTTTTTTGGCAGTGATTGTGGCTATTTGCCTGATCGTTGCCGATAGCCGTCTCGGTACGTTCGTGAAAATACGTAACTACATGGACACGGCTGTCAGCCCTTTCTATTTCCTGGCCAATGGGCCACGCAAAGTTTTGGACAGCGTTTCAGAAACGCTGGCTACCCGCCAACAGCTGGAGCTGGAAAACCGGGCTCTGCGACAGGAACTGTTGCTGAAAAACAGCGATGTTCTTCTTCTTGGCCAATTCAAGCAGGAAAATGCCCGTTTGCGTGAGCTGTTAGGCTCGCCGCTGCGCCAGGACGAACACAAAATGGTCACCCAGGTGATCTCGACCGGTTCCGATCCTTACAGCGATCAGGTAGTGATCGACAAAGGATCAGATAACGGCGTTTATGAAGGTCAGCCGGTCATCAGTGATAAAGGCGTGGTCGGTCAGGTGGTGGCGGTGGCGAAGGTCACCAGCCGCGTGCTGCTGATCTGCGATGCGTCACATGCACTGCCGATCCAGGTGTTGCGTAACGATATCCGGGTGATCGCCGCAGGCAGCGGTTGTGCCGACGATTTACAGCTTGAGCATCTGCCAAACAATACCGATATTCGCGTGGGCGATGTACTGGTTACCTCCGGCCTGGGTGGTCGCTTCCCGGAAGGTTATCCGGTGGCGGTAGTGTCCTCGGTCAAAGTGGATAACCAGCGTGCCTACACGGTGATCCAGGCACGCCCTACGGCGGGCCTGCAGCGCTTGCGCTACCTGTTATTGCTGTGGGGTGCCGACCGTAATGGCGATATGCCGTTGCCGCCGGACGAAGTGCACCGTGTTGCCAACGAGCGCCTGATGCAGATGATGCCGCAGGTGCTGCCGCCGGCCGATTCTATGGGGCCGCCAATGCCTCTGCCGGCACCGGCAACCGGCGCTGCCGTACCCCCAACCGCTGCACCGGCCACTGGAGTCACCCAATGAATCGCTACCGCAGTAATGGGCGCTGGATAATCTGGCTGTCATTCCTGGTGGCGCTGGTGCTGCAAATCATGCCGTGGCCGGAACAGATCTACATGTTCAGACCTTCCTGGCTGGCATTGATCCTGATCTACTGGGTGATGGCGCTGCCACACCGGGTTAACGTCGGCACCGGCTTTGTGCTGGGGCTGATTATGGATCTGATCCTCGGTTCGACGCTGGGCGTGCGAGCGCTGGCGCTGGGGATCATTGCCTATCTGGTCGCGTTCAAATTCCAACTGTTCCGCAACATGGCCCTCTGGCAACAGGCGCTGATCGTGGTGCTATTGTCCCTGGCGATGGACGTTGTGGTGTTCTGGGCCGAGTTTTTAGTGATCAACGTCTCTTTCCGCCCAGAGGTGTTCTGGAGTAGTGTGGTAAACGGCATTTTGTGGCCGTGGTTATTCCTGCTGATGCGCAAAATCCGCCGTCAGTTCGCCGTACAGTAAGGGTATTTATACCCAAGAAATTTCGAGTTGCGGCCAGGCGGCAACTGAGTGAATACCCAGGAGCCTGGATAACCAGGTGACTGGGTTGATTGAGGGCAGCCAACACCGCTGCAGCTTGAAATATGAAGGGTATATCAATGACTTCGCTTTATCTGGCCTCCGGCTCTCCCCGTCGACGTGAATTACTGACCCTGTTGGGCGTGACGTTTGAAATCATCCTGACGGATACCGAAGAACAGCGGCAGGAAGGAGAAGCTGCCGAAGCCTATGTGCGTCGTTTGGCGCAGGATAAGGCCAGAGCAGGCGTGGCACTGGCTCCACAGGATTGTCCGGTGCTGGGCGCCGACACTATTGTGGTGCTCAATGGTCGGGTATTGGAAAAACCGCAAAACGAAGCGCATGCGGCCCAAATGCTGGCGGCGCTGTCGGGTAAACAGCATCAGGTGATGACCGCGGTGGCGATCGCCGATCGCCATGACGTTCTGTGCCAGCTAGTGGTGACAGACGTGACATTCCGCAACCTGTCACAGCAGGATATCTGCGACTATATTGCAACGGGCGAACCGATGGATAAAGCGGGCGCCTACGGAATTCAAGGAAAGGGTGGTTGTTTCGTCAGAACGATAACCGGGAGTTATCACGCGGTGATGGGCTTGCCGTTAGTCGAAACACATGAGCTGCTCAGTCATTTTGTCGCATTACGTGATGTAAGAACCGGTTGATGGGCGCTGCCATTATCGACCGGCTCTGAGGAGAAGGCATGACAGCTGAGCTACTGGTTAATATCACACCGTCTGAAACGCGGGTTGCCTATATTGATGGCGGCATCCTGCAAGAGATCCATATCGAGCGCGAATCCAAGCGCGGCATCGTCGGCAATATTTATAAAGGGCGCGTCAGTCGCGTGTTGCCGGGTATGCAGGCGGCATTCGTCGATATCGGCCTGGACAAAGCGGCCTTCCTGCACGCCTCCGATATCATGCCGCACACCGAATGTGTCGCCGGTGATGAGCAGAAAAATTTCCACGTGCGCGATATTGCCGAACTGGTGCGCCAGGGGCAGGATCTGATGGTGCAGGTGGTGAAAGATCCGCTGGGCACCAAAGGCGCACGTCTGACTACCGACATCACTTTACCTTCGCGTTACCTGGTGTTCATGCCGGGGGCAGCGCACGTTGGCGTTTCGCAGCGTATAGAAAGTGAAGCCGAGCGCGATCGCCTGAAAAAAGCCGTCGCCGGTTACTGCGATGAACTGGGTGGATTTATCATCCGCACCGCGGCAGAAGGCATTGGTGAAGAAGAGCTGTCGCAAGACGCCGCCTTCCTCAAACGCCTGTGGACCAAGGTGATGGAGCGTAAAAAACGCAACCAGACCAAATACAAACTGTACGGCGAGCTGGCACTGGCGCAGCGTATTCTGCGCGACTTTGCCGGTGCGGCGCTGGACAGGATCCGCGTCGACTCGCGCCTGACCCACGATCTGCTGGTGGAGTTTACCGGTGAGTACATCCCGGATATTACCGCCAAGCTGGAGCTGTATACCGGCAGCCAGCCGATCTTCGACCTGTACGACGTCGAAAACGAGATCCAGCGGGCGCTGGAGCGCAAGGTTGAGCTGAAATCCGGCGGGTACCTGATCATCGACCAGACCGAGGCGATGACCACCGTGGATATCAATACCGGCGCCTTTGTCGGCCATCGTAATCTCGACGAAACCATCTTCAATACCAATATCGAAGCGACCCAGGCGATTGCCCGCCAACTGCGGCTGCGCAACCTGGGCGGCATTATCATCATTGACTTCATTGATATGAACAATGACGAGCATCGTCGTCGGGTGTTGCATTCACTGGAACTGGCGCTGAGTAAAGATCGGGTAAAAACCACGATTAACGGCTTCTCTCAGCTAGGCTTAGTGGAAATGACGCGTAAACGCACACGCGAAAGCATTGAACATGTGCTGTGTCATGATTGTCCTACCTGTCATGGACGCGGCACTCTGAAAACTGTGGAAACCGTGTGCTACGAAATTTTGCGTGAAATTGTGCGCGTGCACCATGCTTATGATTCAGATCGTTTCCTGGTTTATGCCTCTGCGGCGGTGGGTGAGGCGCTGAAAAGCGAAGAGTCCCATGCGCTGGCCGAAGTGGAAATCTTTGTTGGCAAACAGGTGAAGGTGCAGATCGAACCTTTGTACAGCCAGGAACAGTTTGACGTTGTCATGATGTAGTTCGCCTGTTGGCGACCAAAGTCCGGTATGGGTGGGGCTCAGCGTGCTGGGCCCCCCATGCATAGATATTCCCGTTGCCAGGCAGCGGAAGCAAGGAGAACTGCGTGAGGCGACTGCCTGGGATTTTGTTAGCTACAGGCGCCAGTCTGATTGTCGTCGTGGCGTTGCTGATCAGCGGGCTGCGTTTGGCGCTGCCTGAACTGAACAACTATCGCCCGCAACTGTTGGCCAAGGTCGAAAGCCTCTCCGGCGTACCGGTCCAGGTCGACTTTATGCAGGGAAGTTGGGAAACCTTCGGCCCGCAGCTGGAAATGCGCAACGTACGCGCCACGCTGCCTAAAAGCAACCTGCGTATTGAACGCGTTACGCTGGCACTGGATGTGTGGCAGTCGCTGCTGCACTGGCGCTGGCAATTCCGCGATCTCACCTTTTACCAACTCCAGTTTGATCTCAATACTACCCTGGGTGGCGATGAGCACCAGGGCAGCACCATCGAGCCGGGTAAAGTCAGCGATTTACTGTTACATCAGTTGGATCACTTCAACCTGCGCGACAGCCGCATTTCATTCCTTACGCCCGCCGGTGCGCGCGCCGAATTTGAGATCCCACAGCTTACCTGGCTTAACGGCCGCGATCGCCACCGTGCCGAAGGGCAGATTAGCCTGTCGACGCTGAATGGCCAGCATGGCGTGGTACAGCTGCGTATGGACCTGCGTGATAACCAGGGCTTATTGAATGTGGGTACGGTCTATATGCAGGCCGATAATATCGACATGAAACCCTGGTTCACCCGCTGGTTGCGCATTAATACCGGTCTGGAAAGCGCCGATTTCAGCCTGGCGGCCTGGCTGCAAATCAAGAACGGTGAGATCGCCGGTGGCAATGCGTTGCTGAAGCAGGGCGCGGCCAACTGGAACGTGGGGAAACAGCCACACCGGCTGGACGTGGACAATCTGGCGCTGACGCTCAGCCGCCAGGGGACCGGCTGGCAGGTCGAAGTGCCACAGTTAAACCTGGCCACCGACGGTCAGGCCTGGCCGCAGGGTAAGCTTTCGGCATTGTGGTTGCCGGAAAACACCGAGTTTATGGGGCCGGGGCAGACGGAAGAACTGCGCGTGCGCGCCTCCAATATTCAGCTAGAACGCCTGGCTGCGCTGTTGCCGACCTTCTCGTTCCTCAGCCCGGACGTACTTGATCGCTGGAACGATTTGCAGCCGCAAGGCCGGCTCAACGCGCTGGCATTAGATATCCCGCTGAAACAGCCGGAAAAAACCCGCTTCCAGGCCCGTTGGCAGGACGTTAGCTGGCAGCCGTGGAAACTGCTGCCGGGGATTAACCACTTCTCTGGCGCACTGAGCGGTGGCGTGGAGAATGGCCGCCTGCAGCTCGATCTCAACGACAGCACCTTACCGTACGGCGATATGTTCCGTGCTCCGCTGGAAGTCAGCAGCGCGCGTGGTGCGCTGACCTGGTTGAACAACGATCAGGGCTGGGAACTGGCGAGCAAAAATCTGGATGTGAAGGCCAAATCACTGTGGGTTAACGGTGATTTCCGCTACCAGCAACCGGCCAAAGGTGACCCGTGGCTGAGTATTCTGGCCGGTATCCGCCTGTATGACGCGGCGGACGCCTGGCGTTACTTCCCGGAACCACTGATGGGCAAGCACCTGGTGGATTACCTCAGCGGTGCCATTCAGGGCGGGCAGGTGGATAACGCCACGCTGCTTTACAACGGTGACCCACAGCATTTCCCTTACCGCAAACACGAAGGCCAGTTTGAAGTGTTTGTTCCGCTGCGCCACTCCACCTTCCAGTTCCAGCCGGAGTGGCCGGCGCTGACCGATCTGGCTATCGATCTCGACTTTGCCAACGAAGGGCTGTGGATGAATGCCCCGCAGACCAAACTGGGCAAAGTGGACGGCAAGAATGTCACCGCCGTTATTCCGGACTACCTGAAAGAACGTTTGCTGGTTGATGCCGACGTGGCGGGCCAGGGCGCGGAAATCCATAACTATTTCGAACAAACCCCGCTGCACGATTCGCTGGGGGCGGCCCTGGATGAGCTGCAGATTGGCGGTAATGTCAGTGGGCGCTTACACCTCGATATTCCCTTGAACGGCGAGCTGGTTCGCGCCACGGGCGAGGTGGCGCTGAACAACAATTCACTGTTGGTGAAGCCGATTGAAAGTGAGCTGCAAAGGGTCAGCGGCAAGTTCCGCTTCGATAACGGCAACCTGAGCAGTGATACGTTGTCGGCCAACTGGTTCGGGCAACCGGTCGCGGTAAATTTCACCACCCTGGAAGGCAAAAGCGACTACAAGGTCAACGTTGGCCTGAAGGCCGACTGGCAGCCGGGCAAATTCCCGGGTATCCCGCAGGAAGTGGCCGATGCGCTTAGCGGCAGTGCTCCCTGGCAGGGTCAGGTTGCCATTGTCTTACCGCATAAGGGCGCAGCCAGCTATGACATTGGCGTGGATGCTGACCTCAAAAAAGTAAGCAGTCACTTACCTTCTCCGTTAGATAAACCGGCGGGTGAGTCCTTGCCGTTGAGCGTAAAAGTGAAGGGTGGCCTGAATGGGTTCATGCTGACTGGCAACGCCGGCAAGCAAAATCATTTCAACAGCGAATGGACCTTCGCCAAACAGCAGGTGACGCTGGCGCGCGCGGCATGGCAAACCGAGGGCAGTGGGACCCCGCCGTTACCGGCCGGTAAATCACTGACGTTGAATTTGCCGGCGCTGGACGGTGAGAAGTGGCTGGGCCTGATGGCACCGGCGATGAAACAAAGTGGCGGTTCGGGCAAGGTGGGTGGTTTTAACTTCCCGACCACCGTAGCCCTGAAAACGCCGCAGTTACTGCTGGGCGGACAGGCCTGGCACAAGCTGACACTCTCGGCGGAGCAACAGCTCGGTGGCACCCTGATCAGCGCCAAAGGCGAGGAAGTCGACGGCAGCCTGCGGGTGACAGAACGTGGGCCGTGGCGTGCCGATATCAACTATCTTTATTACAATCCGCAGTTTAGCGACAGCAAGGGCACCCCGACCGCGGCAACCAACCCGTTGGCGGTGGTAGATAAGGTTTCCTTCCGTGACTGGCCGTCGTTGATGCTGCGCTGCAAGTCGTGCTGGGTGATGGGGCAAAACCTCGGCAAGGTGGAGGCAGATCTGGCCAATCAGGGCGATACCCTGACCCTGGAGCATGGCTTGATCGACACCGGCAAAGGGCGCATGACCGCCAGCGGCCTGTGGAAACAGAACGCTCAGGAAGAGCGCAGTTCGCTGAAAGGCAAGCTGCTGGGCGGCAAAATTGACGAAACCGCCGCTTTCTTCGGCATCACCACGCCGTTGAAAGGTGCGCCTTATGACATTGATTTTGATCTGTACTGGCGTGGCACGCCGTGGAAACCGCAGATGAGTACCCTCAGCGGTGCACTGAAGGTCAATATGGGCAAGGGAGAGATCGACAGCATGGGCGGCGGTCGTGCTGGCCAGCTGTTGCGTTTGGTCAGCGTCGACTCCTTGTTACGTAAGTTGCAGTTCGATTTCAGCGATACCTTCGGCAAAGGTTTCTACTTTGACTCCATCCGCAGCACCGCGTGGCTGAAAGATGGCATAATGCATACCGATAATCTATTGGTTGACGGACTGGCGGCGGATATCGCCATGAGCGGTCAGGTCGATTTGGCACGCCGACGGATTGATATGGAAGCGGTTGTCGCACCGGCTATTTCGACCACTGTCGGTGTCGCCACCGCATTCGTGATTAATCCGATCGTCGGCGCGGCGGTGTTTGCTGCCTCGCAGGTGCTGGGGCCGCTGTGGAACAAGATCTCACTGATTCGCTACCATATCAGTGGCGATCTGGACCAGCCGAAGGTCAATGAGGTGTTGCGTAAGCCAAAGGAGAAGAAGGCGCCATGAGAAATGCTAACGTTGCGTTGTTACAGTTGTGCAGTGGTGATCGGGTGCGTGACAACCTGGCCCAGATTGAACAGCAGATTAAGCAGCTCAATGCCGGGGTAAAACTGGTGATGACGCCGGAGAACGCCCTGCTGTTCGCCAATTCCGCGGCTTATCGTGAACATGCGGAACACCAGGGCGACGGACCGCTGCAGAATGCGGTGCGCGAGATGGCGCGGCGCTATGGCGTCTGGCTGCTGATCGGCTCGATGCCGCTGGTCAGCCGTGAAAACCCTGCGCTGATCACCACCAGCAGCCTGCTGTTTGACGACCAGGGCGAGATCCGTGGGCGTTACGACAAGCTGCACATGTTTGACGTGGACATTAACGACTCTCACGGCCATTATCGAGAGTCAGATACCTATCAGCATGGCCAGCAACTCACGGTGGTGGATACCCCGGTCGGGCGGCTTGGCATGACCATCTGCTACGATCTGCGCTTCCCGGCGCTGTTCCAGGCGTTGCGAGCGCAGGGTGCTGAACTGATTTCCGTACCGGCGGCCTTTACCCGCGTGACCGGCGAAGCGCACTGGGAAATCCTGCTGCGCGCCAGGGCGATTGAAAACCAGTGTGTGATCCTGGCACCGGCGCAGGTTGGCAGCCATGGCCCGACTCGTCGTACCTGGGGCCATTCGCTGGCGGTGGACGCCTGGGGCAAGGTACTGGCCGAAAACCCGGATGCGGTCTCGGCATTGAAAGTCCGGGTCGATATTGCCGGGCTCAAAACGATTCGCGAGCAGATGCCGGTATTGCAACATAACCGATTCCAGACGTCGCTGACGGCGCCGTTTGACAAAAAATCCTCCATTAAAGAGTGAAAAAATTATGAGTCTGACGTTTGTCAGTGAGCAGTTACTTGCTGCCAATAAGCTGAGCCACCAGGATCTGTTTTCCGTCCTGGGGCAACTGGCCGAACGCCGCCTCGATTATGCCGATCTCTATTTTCAGTCGAGCTACCACGAAGCCTGGGTGATTGAAGACGGCATCATCAAGGATGGTTCCTACAATATCGATCAGGGGGTCGGGGTGCGTGCCGTTAGCGGCGAGAAAACCGGCTTCGCTTATGCCGATCAGATCACCCTGAACGCCTTGCAGCAAAGCGCCCATGCGGCGCGCAGCATTGTGCGTGACATCGGCAATGGTCAGGTGCATACCCTGGGTGAAATCAGCCATAAGGCGCTGTATCCCCTGCTTGATCCGCTGCAAAGTCTGCCGCGTGAAGAGAAAATCGCCCTGTTGCACCGTGTTGACAAGGTCGCGCGTGCCGCCGACAAGCGGGTACAGGAAGTCAGTGCCAGCATCACCGGTGTGTACGAGCAGATCCTGGTGGCGGCTACCGACGGCACTCTGGCGGCGGACGTTCGCCCACTGGTTCGTTTGTCAGTCAGCGTGCTGGTGGAACAAGACGGCAAGCGTGAACGCGGTTCCAGTGGTGGCGGCGGCCGTTTCGGCTATGACTATTTCCTGGAAATCGCTGATGGCGACGTCCGTGCCGATGCCTACGCCAAAGAAGCGGTGCGCATGGCATTGATTAACCTTTCCGCGGTGGCGGCCCCGGCCGGCAATATGCCGGTGGTGCTGGGCGCGGGCTGGCCTGGCGTTCTGCTGCATGAAGCGGTGGGCCACGGTCTGGAAGGCGACTTCAACCGTCGCGGTACCTCGGTATTCAGCGGCCAGATGGGCCAGTTGGTGGCCTCGGAGCTTTGTACCGTGGTGGATGACGGCACCCTGCAGGGGCGTCGTGGTTCACTGGCGATCGATGACGAAGGCGTGCCGGGCCAATACAACATGCTGATTGAGAACGGTATCCTGAAAGGCTACATGCAGGACAAGCTCAATGCGCGTCTGATGGGCGTTGCACCGACCGGCAACGGTCGCCGCGAGTCTTATGCGCACCTGCCGATGCCGCGCATGACCAACACTTATATGCTGGCGGGCAAGTCGACGCCGGAAGAGATCATTGCCAGCGTTGAATACGGCCTGTATGCGCCAAACTTTGGCGGCGGCCAGGTAGACATCACCTCTGGCAAATTTGTGTTCTCCACCACCGAAGCCTATCTGATCGAAAATGGCCGCATCACCAAGCCGGTGAAGGGCGCCACGCTGATTGGCTCCGGCATTGAGGCGATGCAACAGATTTCGATGGTCGGTAACGACCTGGCGCTGGATAAAGGCGTCGGCGTGTGTGGCAAAGAGGGGCAAAGCCTGCCGGTGGGCGTCGGCCAGCCGACCCTGAAGCTGGACACCCTGACCGTGGGTGGTACCGCGTAATACTTTTCCAGGGGCCGGTTCACGGCCCCTGTTAGCCTCTTTTTTGCGGCGCTAATCGCATTAACAGCAAATTCCCTCCATCTGGCTTAAATTAAGACTGATTCACTGTTTTTCCCTGTTAGAGAAAATCAATAAGCTACATTTACCCTTTCCAGGTGACTTTCCGCTGCCTGCTTTAGGAATGTTCGTAACTGAAGGGCCAAATCCGGGTCGCGGCTAATGGTTCGCATCTTGTTACATCCCTCGTTCTATCGTTAAAATGCCGAAAAAACACACGGATGACCTTCTGAATGGATTCAGTCACTCAACGGCTCTCGGCAGCTTTGCTGTGCCTCTTATTTTCCTCCGCCACCGGCGCTAACCTGCTTAGCCCGGCGGACCGCGACACTATCCAACAACAACAGCGTGACTTGCTGGAGCAAAACCAGCAGCAGCGGCAGGAATTGCAACGCAGCCTGACGCCGACCTTGCCCGCAACCCCGGCACCCAGCGCCAACGCGGGGGGCCCTTGCTTCACCATCAACCATATTCGGCTGGAAGGCGCGGATCATCTGCCCGCCAGTGCGCAACGCAAACTTACTCAAGATTATCTGCAGCAATGCCTGAATCTGGGGCAAATCCAAACGCTGGTGCAGCAGATTTCCGACTGGTACATCAGTCGTGGCTATATCACCAGCCGCGCATTTCTGACCGAGCAGGATCTGTCGCGTGGCGAGCTGCGGTTACTGGTGCTGGAAGGCAAACTGGAGAAAATCCTGTTGGAGCAGCAGGACGATCGCATGCTGAAAATGGCCTTCCCGGGCCTGCAGGGCAACATCCTTAACTTGCGTGATATCGAGCAGGGTATGGAGCAGATTAACCGTCTGCGCCAGCAACCGGTGCAGATAGAAATCTTGCCAGGCAGTCAACCGGGCTTCTCGGTGGTCAATTTGAGCGCCAAACCTGAGTTTCCGCTGATGCTCGGGCTGGGGTTCGACAACAGCGGGCAAAAAAGCACCGGGACCGGGCAGATCAACGGATCGCTGACCGGCAATAACCTGCTGGGGCTGGCGGATCAATGGTTTGTCGCCGGTGCGCGCAGCAGTGATTTTGCCAACGATCATAATGCGCGCAGCGTGCAGACCGGCGTCAGCCTGCCTTACGGTTACTGGACGCTGGATTACAACTATTCCTACAGCGACTACCTGACCACCCTCAATAACCAGGGTTTTGACTGGCGATCCAGTGGCGACAGCCAGACTCATCGGCTGGGTGTTTCGCGGGTGTTATTCCGTGACGGCGAAATGAAAACCGGCATGTCGCTCGGGCTGACGCACCGTATCAATCGCAATTATCTCAACGATACCCGGCTGGAAAGCAGCAGCCGCAAACTGACCAGCGTTACGCTGGGCGTCAGCCATAGCCAAAAACTGCTGGGCGGTTTCGCTACCCTGAACCCGGCCTACAGCCGTGGCGTGCCGTGGCTGGGCGCGGAAAATGACAGCGGAAAAGTCAAAGAAGCCCCTCGGGCCGAGTTTCACAAGCTTTCGCTTTCCGGCAGCTATTACCTGCCGCTGGGGCAGGAGTGGACCTATCTCACCAGTTTATACAGTCAGTGGAGCAACCACCGTTTGTACGGCAGCGAACGCCTGACGATTGGTGGCGAGAGCTCGGTGCGCGGCTTCAAAGAGCAATACCTTTCCGGCGACAAGGGCGGCTACTGGCGTAACGAGGTGAACCGCTCGCTGGTGACACTGCCCTACCTCGGCAGCATTAACGCCCTGGCGGCGGTGGACGGCGGCTATCTGCATCACGATACGCTGGACGCCAACGCCTCCGGCACGCTGTGGGGCGGTGCCGTAGGGCTGGGCAGCCGTAACCGCTACTTCAGCAGCCAACTGACCCTCGGTTGGCCACTGGCTTATCCCGACTGGCTGAAACCGGATCGGGTCTCGGTTTATTACCGGGTCAATATCGTACTTTAACGCTAATGCACAGGAAGGTTTCAAGGATGAAGCGCCAAAATAATCAACCGCTTAAAGCTCATCAGCGTCTGTTGAGCTACACCCTGTGCATCTTGCTGGCCGGGCAGCCGCTGCTGCCGGCGCTGGCCGAAGGCATCAACGTGGCCGAGGGTAATACCCGGGTCGATCAGGCCGCCAATGGCGTGCCGGTGGTCAATATCGCCACGCCGAATCAGGCCGGTATTTCTCATAATAAATACAACGATTTCAACGTTGGCAAAGAGGGGATGATCCTCAACAACGCCACCGGTCAGCTCAACCAGAGCCAGCTTGGCGGCCTGATTCAGAACAACCCCAACCTGCAGGCCGGCAAGGAAGCGCAGGGCATCATCAACGAAGTGGTGGCCCCCAACCCTTCACAGCTGCAGGGCTACCTGGAGGTGGCGGGCAAGCAGGCCAGCGTCATGGTCGCCAACCCCTATGGCATCACCTGCGACGGTTGCGGCTTTATCAACACCCCTAACGCGACGCTGACCACCGGCAAGCCGGTGCTGGGTGCCGACGGCAAGCTGCAGGCGCTGGAAGTGACCCAGGGGGCGATCACTATTCAGGGCAAGGGGCTGAATGCCGGCAACAGTGACAAATTCGCCCTGATCGCTCGCGCTACCGCGATCAACGCGGAACTGCATGCCAAAGATCTCAGCATTACGCTCGGCGCCAATCGGGTGGATGCGACAGGCAAGGCCACGGCGATCGCCGGTCAGGGGGAAGTTCCCAAAATCGCCATCGATACCGGTGCGCTGGGCGGTATGTACGCCAATCGTATTCATTTGGTGTCCAGTGAAAAAGGGGTGGGGGTTAACCTCGGCAATCTCACCGCGCGTGAAGGCGATATTCAACTGGAGGCCAATGGTCAACTGCGGCTGAACAACACGCTGGCACAGCGCAACCTGAATGCCACGGCGGCGAGCATGACGCTGAGCGGCAAGCATAAGGCGGAGCAGGCGCTTACCCTGAACAGCCGTGGCGATATCGCTATGGAGCAGGCCACGCTGAGCGCCAAAGGCGATATGAACCTGACCGCTGCAGGCAAACTGCAGGCGGGCAAAGCCGACACGGACGGCCGCTTGCAGTTGAATGCCGCCAGCCTGAGCAGTGATAAAAACAGCAGCCTGACGGCCGAAGGGGATATTGACCTGACGCTTAGCGGCGACGGCAACTGGCAGGGTACCCTGACCGCCGGACGCGATCTGCACTTGCAGACCCATCATCTGACCAACAGCGGCCAACTGGCTGCCAATCACGATAGCCGCCTCAAGACACAGAACCTGACCAACTCCGGTCTGATACAGGCACAGGGCACGCAGAACCTGACCAGTGCCCAACTCAATAACCCGGGGCAGTTGAAAGCGGGCGGTGTGCAGACCATCACCGCCAACGGTGTCGATAATCAGGGGACGATCACTTCCCAACAGCAGCTCGATCTGCGGGTGCGCGACAAGCTTAATGTCGGTGGCTCACTGTCTGCTGATGGCTTGTTAACGGTACAGGCTGGCGAGTTTTTGTTGGCCGGAAAAGCCAACGGCAAGCAGGGTATTACCCTGGACCACACCGACGTGCTGAAGACTGAGCTGGGTTCATCATTGTTGAGCGACAGCAATATCACCCTCACCGCTGATGACGCGCAACTCGGCGGGCTGCTTTCCAGTGAGCAAGGTCTGACGCTGGAAACGCAAAAACTGCTGTCTACCGCCGGCGCCCGCACCCAGTCCAAACAGGACATGACGCTCAAGGTTGCGCAAGACGCGCAGTTGGCCGGCGTGTTCAACACGCTGGGGGATTTGAAGTTTTCTGCCGCCACTGCGCATAACAGCGGTGACATTGGCGCCAGGTCGCTGGATCTGACGTTCACCAAAACCTTCAATAACGCCGGTAAGTTTGAGGCGGAAAATACAATAACCCTCACCACGCCATCGTTGATCAATTCGGGGGTTATGGTCGCCAAAGGCATCGAGCTTAATGCCGACAGCCTGGACAACAGCGGGCGACTGCAGGCGTGGGAAAACGCGAATATCACCAGCAAAGATCTGCAAAACCGCCTGGCGGGCCAGTTGCTGGCCGGTGGCACACTGACGCTGCAGGGCACCGAGCTAAACAATGCCGGCAAGCTGCAAGGCAAGACCGTAGATATTGACGTGCAGCGTTGGGACAACACCGGCAGCGCGCTGGGCGACAACGGCTTAACCGCCGTGGTTGGGCTGGCGTTGAAAAACAGCGGGCAACTGCTGAGCGACGGGCCGATGAAACTGACGGCAGCCACGCTGAACAACGACGGTAAAATACTGAGCGAAGGCGCGTTAGCGCTTTCGGCGGACAGCGTCAGCAATCAGGGGGAAGCGCAAGGTGCGACCACTCACGTTACCGCCAAATCGCTGACCAACAGCGGCAACCTGATTGGCATACAAAAGTTGGTGTTGCAGCTGCAAAAGGATCTGAACAACGCCATCGGTGGCAAGTTGCTTAGCGACGGTGAACTCACGGCCAACGCGGCGACGGTGAATAACAGCGGATTATGGGATAGCGGGAGTATTACGCTGACGGCTCAGCAACTGGATCATAAAGGCACGTTGCAGGCGGACAAAGAGATCTTGCTGGATCTGAGCGGTAGTCTTACTGCTGATGCGGGTAGTAAGATCTTCTCCAATGGCAAGGCGGATCTGACGGCGCTGTCTTTGGACAACCAGGGTCATATACAGGCCGACGAACTGAAATTGAACGCCACAGACCTGACCAACAGCGGCAGGCTACAGGGGCAAAAAAACCTCGAGGCCAAGCTGAGCGGCGTATTCAATAACCTGGCAGGCGGTAACCTGCGCAGTCTGGGAACCTTGCGGCTGGAGGCGGCGGAGCTAAATAACGTCGGGCATCTGCAGGGCGATGGTAGCAGTGTGCTGCAGTTGGATCGTCAGTTGATCAACTCCGGCAACCTGAAGATTGGCGGCGCGTTGAGCCTGAAAGCACCGACGCTGACCAACAGCGGCTGGCTGCAAGCCAACAGCCTGACGCTCAACGGTACCCGTTTGGATAACAGCGGCACATTGAGCACCACCGGCGATAACCAGCTGACACTCGATAGTCTGAATAATAAGGGGACGCTGCAGGGCGGTAATTTAATCCTGCAAGCGGACAGCCTGGATAACAGCGGTACGCTGCTGGCGACGAGCCAGATGAGTCTCAAAGCGCGGCAGGTAGATAACCAGAAGAGCGGCAAGCTGTTGAGCGGTGGCGATATGACACTGGCAAGCAGCCTGCTGAATCAGTACGGCCAACTGGTGGCACTGGGCAACATGACGCTGAGGCTGAAGGACGCCTTTACCCAGAGTGGCACTCTGGCGGCTGGCAAAGCGCTGGCCCTGACCAGTGACGGCGATATTCTGCTGCAAGGCACCACTCAGGGCCAGGGTGTCGATGTGCGCAGTGGCGGCCAATTAACCAACGCCGGCACCTTGCGCGGCGGTAGCGGCGAAATGCGCCTCGAAGCCGCCGGGATCACGCAAAATGCCGATGCCAGCCTGCAGTCGGGCGGATTGGTGCAGTTGTTGAGCCGTGGCGACATCAGCAATAACGGCTTTATCGGCACCGCCGGTGATCTGCTGTTGAGTGCCGCTAACCAATTGATCAACAGCGGCATGTTGTACGCCGGTGGCGATATGAAGCTACTGGCGGATCGCATCACCAACCAGCGCGGCGACATTCTGGCAGGCAAAGACCTGTGGATGCAGAAAGATGGCGACGGCAAGGCCAACAGCCAGATCGTCAACACCTCCGGCACCATAGAAACCGAAACCGGCGATATTCATATCAATACCGCGCATCTGCTTAATCAGCGTGATGGGCTAAAAACCTCGGTTACGCAGGAGGATCTGACCAAAAAATACGACTGGCTGAACGGCGCCACGGCCAGCATCCCGCTGAGCTTCTTTGACGATGACGAGTACGGCTACTACACCGTAGATACCATGCGTCAAATGGCGGGGGATGCTGCACGTGAAGTGTACAAGAGGTATACCTACGCCTCGCCGTATGCCACGACCAAAGAGATGGCGCTGTCGACCAGTAAAGTAACGGTCAGCAGTGATGGCGGCGCGGGACGCATTGCCGCCGGTCGTAACATGACGCTGAATGCCACCACGCTGGATAACCTGGCCAGCGATATTCTGGCCAATGGAGATATTGCACTTACCGGCAGCAAGCTGAACAACCAGTCATGGTCTGCGGGTACAGAAACGCGCTATCAAACCTATACCTATCAAAAACCGCCGTTGCCGGGATCGGATAATAAGCCGAAGGTATCTGCTGTATCTGCAATCAATGACTATGCCAAAGGGAAAATTGACGACAAGAATATCCACTATAAAGCCAGCGGAGATGTGCGCACTGAACGCACCGACGACGGAGTCTATCGTTCGGTTATTCAGGCTGGCGGTGCAGTCAATGCCAGCTTTACCGACGATATCAGCAATACCACGCTGACCCCGAACGCCGGTAGCCTCAGCCATACCCTGACCCGACCCACGTTGGACAGCCTGCAGCAGCCTGACGCCGTCAGCGGCGTAGAACAGCAAGCGTTGGCGAAGGATCAAAGCGTCGTTTTCGGCACGCCGGAGTGGAAAGACAATCTGCAGGCGGCACTCGGCACGCTCGGCAATAACGCCGTAGACTTGTCAGATTACCCACTGCCAAGCGGTGGCAATGGCCGCTTTGTCGTCACTGAGGATCCGAGCAGCCCCTATCTTATCACCACCAACCCCAAACTGGACGGCCTGGGCCAGTTGGACGGCAGCCTGTTCAACGATCTCTACGCCATGCTGGGCCAACAGCCGGGCGTTGCCCCGCGTGAAAGCGACAGCCGTTTCACCGATGAAAAGCAGTTTATCGGTTCGGCCTATTTCCTCGACCGCCTGAAATTAAACCCAGATTACGACTACCGCTTCCTCGGGGATGCGGCGTTCGATACCCGTTACATCAGCAACGCGATGCTCAGCCAAACCGGCCAGCGCTATCTTAACGGCGTCGGTTCCGAACTGGCACAGATGCAGCAATTGATCGACAACGCGGCACGGGCGCAGAGCGGCCTGAATCTGCAGTTTGGCATCAGCCTGACACCGGCACAGGTTTCACAGCTGGATCACAGCATCGTCTGGTGGGAGAAGGTGACGGTCAACGGCCAGACGGTACTGGCACCCAAACTCTATTTGGCCAAAGGTGACGTCGCCCCACTGAGCGGCAGCGTGATTGTCGGCAATAAGGTTAACCTGAACGGCGGCAGCATCCGCAATGACGGCAGCACGCTGCAGGGCGGCGAGCGCCTGAACGTCAATAGCCAGGCGGACATCAGCAACCTTAATCAGGGGATGATCGACGCTACCGGTGGGCTGAAGTTGAGTGCTATCGGTGATATCAGCAATATCGGCTCAACCATCAGCGGCCAGCGTGTCCAGCTTGCAAGCCAGGATGGCAGCATTATCAACACAACCCAGGCCCGCCAGTGGGATGCCACCGGGACCCAGGGGGGCCAGACGTTGACGCGTTCGCGCACGGAGGTCGGTGATACCGGCGTGATCCGCGCCGGGGATACATTGAACATGCAGGCCGGTAACAATATCGATATTACCGGGGCAAAAATTACCTCTGGTGGTGCCATGGATCTGCAGGCGGGCGGCGACGTCAATCTGCTTGCCAATAACACCTCTCGTGCCGATAAGTCTGACGGCGGCCGCTGGGGCGGTGGGCTAAAAGAAAGTGAAACTCATGGCAGCCTGGCCAGTGACATCAGCGCGGGTGGGCCGTTAAACGTCAGTGCCGGGCAGGATCTGAATCTGACCGCCAGCCAAATCGGCAGCAAGGGCGATGCGGCATTAAAAGCCGGACGTGACATCAATCTGCAAACCGCCGAACAGGGGAGTCGTCAGAAAACCGACGGCAGTGAGCACATCAGCAGCGGTGCGACGCGCAGCACTCTCACCAGCGGCGGGGATCTGCAGTTGCAGGCTGGTCGCGACCTGAACTCGCAGGCAGCTGCGCTGGTGGCAGACAACGACGTCAGCCTCCGTGCCGGGCGTGACGTGAACCTCAATACCCAGCAAAGCCGGGAATATCAGGAAAGCCACGGCGGCCGCCAACAGCGGGTGAATGAGTCCATACGCCAGCAGGGCACGGAAATCGCCAGCGGCGGCGACACGCGCATTCAGGCCGGGCGTGACGCAACCCTCAATGCCACCCAGGCACAGGCTGGTGGTGACGTGGCGGTGAGCGCCGGGCGTGATATCGCGCTGAACAGCGCCACTGAAAGCGACTACAGCTTCTTCGAAGAGACCAAGGTCAAAAAAGGACTGATGTCCAAAACCACCACCCATACGGTGGAGGAGGACTATGCCACCCACGAGAAAGGTGCACTGCTGAGCGGCAACAACGTCTCGCTCAACGCCGGTAATGACTTGAAGGTGCAAGGCTCGACGGTAGTCGGTGACGGCAAGGTGAACCTGCAGGCGGGCAATAACGTCGATATTGTGGCGGCGACCGAGGAACAATCCAGCTACCGACTGAACGAGAAAAAAACCAGCGGCGTGTTCAGCGGCGGCGGCATCGGTGTGACCTTCGGCAGCAAATCTTCCCGCCATCAGTTGAACGAAGACGGCACTACCCAAAGCCAGAGCGTCAGCACCATAGGTTCAACCGGTGGCGACGTGAATATCGTGGCCGGCGGCAAGGCGCATATCGGTGGCGCGGACGTGATTGCGGATAAGAACCTGTCGGTGACGGGAGATAGCGTGCAGATCGATCCGGGCCAGGATATTCGCCGTCGTGATGAAACTTTTGAGCAGAAGCAGAGCGGCCTGAGCCTTGCCTTGTCTGGCACGGTAGGCAGCGCCATCAACAGTGCGGTGACCACCGCCCAGCAGGCGAAGCAGGAGACCGACGGGCGACTGGCGGCATTGCAGGGTACCAAAGCAGCCTTGTCCGGCGTGCAGGCGGTTCAGGCAGGGCAACAGGCAACGCTTGGCAATACCGATACCGAAGAAGGCAGCATGGTCGGCATCAGTATCTCGCTGGGTGCCCAGAAATCGTCGTCGAAGCAGCATCAGGAGCAAACTGCCGTTACCGGTTCCTCGCTCACTGCCGGCAATAACTTGCAGTTGACGGCTACCGGCAAAGGCAACACGGCCGACAGCGGCGATATTGCCGTGGTGGGCAGCCAGCTAAAAGCGGGGGGAGACACCACCCTGAATGCCGAGCGGGATGTGCTGTTGTTGGGTGCCGCCAATACGCAGAAGACCGAGGGCAGCAACAAGAGCAGCGGCGGTAATATCGGCGTCAGTATTGGCGTGGGACAACAGACCGGATTGAGCGTGTTCGCCAATGCCAACAAGAGCCAGGGTAGCGAGCATGGCGATGGCACGTTCTGGAGTGAAGCGACGATAGACAGTGGCGGTACGCTGTCGATGCACAGTGGCCGGGACACCCTGCTGTCGGGGGCCCAGGCCAGTGGCGAAACGGTGAAGGTGGATGCCGGGCGTAACCTGACGTTGCAAAGCCAGCAGGATAGCGATAACTACGACGCGAAGCAGACCAGCGTCAGTGGCGGTGTCAGCGTGGCCATCATCGGTGCGGGTGGCTCCGCCAGCCTGAGCATGAGCCGTGACAAACTGCACAGCAATTATGACAGCGTGCAGGAGCAAACCGGTCTGTTTGCCGGCAAGGGCGGCTATGATGTTAAGGTTGGCGAACATACGCAGTTGGACGGTGCAGTCATTGCCAGCACCGCCACGGCGGATAAGAACCGTCTTGATACCGGCACACTGGGCTTCAGCGATATCCATAATCAGGCGGATTTCAAGGCCGAACACCAGGGGGGGAGTATCAGCAGCGGCGGCCCGGTTGGGTCAGATCTGCTGACCAATCTGGCAGGCGCAGCCCTTTCCGGTGCAGGTAATAAAGGGCACGCAGAAGGCACCACGCAGGCGGCGGTGTCGGGCGGTAGCGTGGTCATTCGGGATCAGGCCAATCAAAAACAGGATGTTAATCAGCTCAGCCGGGATACCGAGAACGCCAATGGCAGTATCGGGCCGATATTCGACAAGGAGAAAGAGCAGAACCGGCTGAAGCAGGCGCAGCTGATTGGCGAGATAGCCGGGCAGACAATGGATGTTATCCGCACTCAGGGTGATATCAATGGGCTGAAGGCGGCGAAAGCGGCCAATCCGACTGAAAAAGACGTCAAGGTGCTGCGTAACAGTGACGCCTATAAAAAGGCGATGGAAAGCTATGGCACCGGCAGCGATATGCAAAGAGCCGCGCAGGCGGTAACGGGGGCATTGCAGGCTCTGGCGGGGAACAATCTGGCCGGGGCTCTGGCGAGCGGTACGGCACCTTATCTGGCGAGAGAAATCAAAGCGCGTATTGGTGATGACAACGTAGCCGCCAACGCGATGGCACATGCGGTGCTGGGTGCGATAGCCGCGCAGTTAAACAACCAGTCAGCGGTAGCCGGAGCGGTGGGTGCAGGCGGTGGCGAACTGGTCGCGCGAGTAATACTGAGTGAGATGTTCCAGGGCCGTAAAATCTCGGAGCTGACAGAAAGCGAGAAACAGCAGGTGAGCGCGCTGAGTCAACTGGCCGCAGGGCTGGCGGGCGGTCTTGCTGCCGACAGCAGCGCAGGCGTGGTGACAGGTTCGCAAGCCGCTAAGAATGCGGTGGAGAATAACTCACTGTCGGGAGATCATGCCCGCGAATCTGTTAAACAGATTGCCGGAAATATGAAGGATCAGGTCAGGGGTAAGCTGGGTGAAGGTACACTATCGTCCATCGTTAACAGTGTTATCGGTGCGGCAGCAGACTCAGGCGATGCGTTGCTTGGCGCAGCGGATTATGGTGCCGATGGGGCGATGGCTCTCACCTCATGCGCAATGGGCGATAGCTACTGTACCCAAGCATTAAGCGATCTGTCAGGTAAGAATCAGGCCGCCGCGGATACTCTGAAAGCCTTGATGAAGAGTGATACCTGGTCAGCGGTAGCAGACACGGTAAAACAGGCGTATCAGGGAAATCAGGTAGCGTTGGAAGCTACAGGTGGAATGCTTGCCGGTATTATATTACCCGGTAAGAAGGTGCCGGGTGGAACGGTTGCATCTGATGCGAGTAAGGCGGAATCAACAGCAGCTAAAGCTACCGGTGGAGCGGAGAATATAGCCACCTACCCGAAGCTAAAAGACGATCTGGTACAGCAAAATCTGAACAATATTGCGAAGCAGGATCCGAGGCTGGAAATCGCTATTAAAGGTGATGGATCAGGTAAAAAAGACTTCTCTATGGGGAAAGGATCCAGCGCTGAAGCTGATAGGCTAGGTAAAATATGGCTAGGCGATGGAGCAAAAAAAACTAGCGGGGGTAGTTGGATTAGCGCTGATGGAACTCGTGGGTATCGGCCACCTTCAGCTAAAGACTCTCCTTTCGCTACAACGGGTACACAAGCAAACTTTGAAACTTATGAAATCAACTCGTCAGGTAAGTCAGTCAAAGTTGGAAATGGTCATCTGAATATTTTGGATTAAAAATGAAAGCAGTACTTAAAAATATTGATTGTGTTCACCATGAATTCATTGCTTATCAACCTGCGGTTGACGAAATAGCAATAACTTTAACCCTGACGATAGGTACTTCTGATTCGTTAGGTGGAGACAACTTTGATCTTTTTATCTGCACCCCAGAATGGCTCTGTAAGCATCAGTGGTTGCCGGAACTGATGCGTCACACGCTTTTGGTACGTAGATATGATTTGGATGAGATAACCAAAACCATCACAGATTACATCGACCAGTGCGAAGGCAGTGACTGGATGGAGATAGCTCAAAAGCTCTCCCGCGCCTTTGCCTGGGAATATGAAGATTATCAACCTTAACAGGGAGCCCCGGCTATTGGCCGGGGTTCTTGTCTCTATGCACTAAATCCCCCAAAGCTGTAATGGCAGCGGCTGACACCGCTGCCATGATGTGACGTTGGTGCTATTTAACGGAGTTGGGGAAATGGCCTAACGTGCTGGAAAAGCGCGCCGGGGCAAAAAGTTGCCAGCGTCAAAATGCACTGACGAAAAGTGGTTGTCACAGGCTGAGTATACTGGGAAAAACTCTGTTCGCTGGTTAGCTTCACAACGGATAAATTTTTTGTGGAGAATAACTTTTTGGCTGTTCCTGCGTCTGTTTCGCCGTCGGTTGTTGTACCAAATTCGTCTATTAGTGAAACAGGTGGAAATGAAACCTGGGATGCGGAGATGGTTCGGATATCGAGAACGGCAACGGTAATATCGGGCCGATATTCGATAAGGAAAAAGAGCAGAACCGGCTGAAGCAGGCGCAGCTGATAGGCGAGATAGCTGGGCAGACAATGGATGTTATCCGCACTCAGGGTGATATCAATGGGCTGAAAGCGGCCAACCAAAAATAACAGTGCTTCAGCGGGTGCTGTTACTATTTAGAAGCGTTAGGATTTGTAAGTAATATGAATAAGTTAGAGGTCTACATAAAAATGTTTGAACTTGTTCTACCTTATGTTAGGAGTATTCAGTCACAAAATTCAAGGGTGAAATCAAGGGATGTATCATGTTATTTAGAAACGGAACTTATACATGGTCTTCCTAAAAGCTTTATGGATACTAGTATAACTGAGCATGATATATGGTTTTTGAATTACCAGGCGAAATATTATTTTGAAAAGTGCAATGATGATATATCACCAAACTATAATCAGCACGTGGATTATATCAGGATGTTATTTAAAATGGTTCCTGAAAAATTAAAATCTAAGCTAATATGGGCTGGCCCATAAGTAACAAGCCAGGATAATGTTGACATTGTTACTTCTAAGCCCTAGATCTCGCCTCCGTAACCGACTCACTCTGGGGGACGACGATATCGTGAGTTATAATCTAAAAATATGATTATCATAATATTTATCTTGTGAATATTTAATCACTAAAGATTAATCATTAAGAAAATAAATGCCTTTATATTAAAGATAAATGATATCAATAAATACCCAACATGATGTTGGAATACTACTAACAAGGAGCAGTAATGAAAAAAGTTCTGTGTGTTTCCATGGTGAGCAGTTTTCTGTTATTAACTGCCTGTTCATCAACCAATAATGTAGAAAAGGTCACCGCCGCTAATGGCAGTAGTATTGGCGTGAAGACTTTCTTTGCTCTACCTGAAAATAATAATAATCAATATGCTGATACCAAGCTGCGTATTGTCACGCAGACCGATACTGGTGTCGGTGTGGGGCTACAGGTTTTAACATCTGCACTTACCGGTGGTCTTTCTGCCAGTACCTTCAGCAAGGATACGTTGAAAGGCAGCAGCGTAGATACTTTGCCAGAACCGACCAAAAGCTATTTGGTGCCTAAGGCCAAGGTTGTTATCGCCGACTGGTTGCAAAAGAACGGTGCTGGTTACAGTTACAAGAATAATTTGAACATCACCCCCGCCAGGTGGTTGCTGGTTTATCAAGAGCTGGCGAAAAGTGATACTCAATTCGAACTGCGCTACGCCGTTACCTTTTATAAGCGGCCGGAGGGGGGAAGCATGTTCTCAGCCTTCGACCAATTCAAATGCAGCCCAACCCCGCGTTCGGCATCGTTGGCACAGTGGCAAGCCAGTGATTATGCGATGGTGAAACAGGTCACTACAGAATATATGGATAACTGCCTGAGCCAGCTGGATGGGAAATTAACCGCATTACTAAAGCGCTAGTTTCTCCTCCGCGATAAAACCAGGCCGGGCGGGACTCCAAAAGCCACCCGGCCCATCAATACCACCTTAATAACCGCAGCTTAAACCTTCACTTCCCCAATCCTCTCCAGTGCATCCACCACCAAATCCCAGAACTTATCCTGATCCAGCTTTACCGCCACCTGGGTGTGGCAGTCCGGCGGCGGTGCGGCGCGGAAATCGGCCACCGTCATGCCCAGCGTCAGGGTACCGGTCAGTTCGATATCTACCGGGACTTTACGCACTGTCATCACGTCGGGGTCGATCACATAAGCCACCGCACAAGGATCGTGCACCGGCGGTGCGCTAAAGCCCTGCGCTTGTTGATACATTTTTCCGAAGAATTCGAGCAGTTCGCCGACAAACCTGGCTGGCCCGGTAGGGATAGCAGCGATGCGGGCGCACACTTCTGGCGTGGCGAGAGCCTGATGGGTCAGATCCAGCCCGACCATGGTCAGTGGCCACTTTTCATTGAACACGATGTGCGCGGCTTCCGGATCGATCTTGATATTGAATTCTGCCACCGCGCTCCAGTTACCCACGTGGTAGCCGCCGCCCATCAAAACCACTTCTTTCACTCGTTCGGCAATGCGTGGTTCTTTGCGCACCGCCATAGCGATGTTGGTCAGGCCGCCGGTCGGCACCAGCGTCACGCTGCCCGGCGGGTGAGCCATGATGGTGTCGATGATCAGATCTACCGCATGGGAGGGTTCCAGTTTTAATGTCGGCTCCGGCAGCACCGGGCCATCCAGGCCCGACTCGCCATGGATATCAGGGGCGACTTCTATTTGTCGTACCAACGGGCGCGGGCAGCCGGCGGCAAAGGGTACGCCGGTGATATTGGCGATGCGTGCGACGGCCAGCGCGTTGCGGGTGACCTTATCCAGCGTTTGATTGCCCACCACGGTGGTCACGGCCAGCAGATCGATCTGCGGGTTACCCCAGGCCAGCAGCATGGCGATCGCGTCGTCATGTCCCGGGTCACAGTCCAGTATGATTTTTTTCATTGTTATTCCTGATGCAGGGAGAGGTCTCCGCAGCATAGCGCACCGGTGGTGGGCGAGGTAATGACCGAAGATGCTTTTTGCTAACCACATCAAAGCGTTGCTGATTTAGCGGTGTAATTAAACGTAAATCCCCCTTGGCGCGCTTTACCCTGGAGTTTACTCCAGGGTTTATTCTGCAACCTGGCGTAAAGCACTAAGGAGAAGCGCGATGAGCTTGTTGAAAAAGCTTTTGGGGCAAGGCGGTTTTGGTGGCGGGCATCAACGTGCGGGGCACCGTAGTGGGCATCATGGCAACCGTTATAATCAGCATGGCGATCAGGGGCCGCAATGCCTGCAATGTCAGGCACCTAACAAGCCCGGTGCCCGTTATTGCCACCGTTGCGGTCAGCCTTTTGAGGCGGCAGCGGCACAATGCAGCGGATGTTCCGCACCCTTGCCGCCGGGCAGCCGTTTTTGTCAGCAATGCGGCAAGGCCGCTAACGGGGGATAGCCATGACCAAGCGTGGATGGAGTGTGGCAGTACTGTTGGCGACAATGGCAGTGTGGACGCTGCTGGCCTGGGGTGTCTCTGGCATATTGGGTTGGTTGCCTGCGCTGACGGAGCTGGCGCAGAGCGGTTCGGCCCAGTTGGCACCGCAGCTTACCGGCTGGCTCAGCCTGGTGCCGCAGGCATTATTGGACAGTTGGCTGCCGCTGTTGCAGCAACTGGGCGGCTGGCTGGCGGGATCTTTCCCGTTGCTGCTTACCTGGGCGGGATATGCCGTCTGGCTCATCTGGGGGTTGGGCATGCTGGCACTGCTGGTACTTGGCGCTTTGGCGCGCCGTGTTTTGCTCAGCGATAGCCCTGATAGACTTCCCCCACGCGCTTAAAGTACTCGGTCAGGTAATCGATACACACCTGTACCTTGAGCGGCAGTTTATCTTTCTCGGTGTACACCGCGTACACCGGGCGAGGATCCGCATGATAGCTTTTGAACAGGATCTCGATCTCTCCGCGTTTGATCTCTTCGATCACCCACATCAGCGGCGCATAGGCGATACCGGCCCCGGCTTTTAGCCAGCGGATCATTGTCTGTGAATCGTTGGTGACAAAGCGCCCTTGTGGTGCGATGCGCGTGCTGATGCCTTCCGGCGCGATCAGCTCGAATTCGCTATCTGGTCGCACGCTGTATTCCAGCCAGGAAAAATTGACCATGTCGCTCGGTTTTTGTGGCGTGCCGTACTGGCTGAGATAGCTTTTGGCGGCACACACCACCATCGGCATTGAACCCAGGCGTTTGGAGAACAGGCTGGAATCCTGCAGCGCACCGGTACGGATCACTACGTCCAGCCCGTCAGCAATCAGATCCGGGGCGGGGATGCCGGTCACCAGGTTCACCGTCAGGCCAGGGTACTCTTTCAACATATCGGCGGTCATGGTCGCCAGCACGTTTTGTGCCATGGTGGAGGAACTGCCAATACGCAGCGTGCCGGTCGGTGTATTATTAAACGCATACAGCTGCTCGTGCACTTCGCTGACTTCCAGCAACATGCGGCGACAGCCCTGATAATAGATTTTTCCGGCCTCCGTCAGGCCGATGCTGCGCGTGCTGCGGTTGAGCAGCTTGACCTGCAGCTCATTCTCCAGTTTGGAGACGGTCTGGCTGATAGACGAAACGCTCATATCCAATTGGCGCGCTGCCGCAGTAAATGACCCGCATTCAACCACTTTGGCGAATACCGACATCCGTTTTAGTCTTTCCATTATTCACTCTGGCTTAAAAGTGATTTAGATCACAGATTGTTGATGAGTTGATAGTAAGCACGCTAATATAAACCGGTCGGGTGGAAAGACCTTACCAACGCGCGAGCGCGATCGGCAGCGCCATAATGGCCGATCCCTCCGGTATCCTCGCAGTCCCTATCGCGGATGTACGCTCCAGAGTTTACTCTTATTTCAGGTTCCTGACCTGCCTGGGCCGGAATTTGTGGTGCGCGTCAGCTAAAATGTAAAGAGAATGTGAATGGATATAGGTCTCAAAGCCCGGTGCAGTGAACAATAAGGAAAAATTGATGAGTTTGCTTCCGGTTATGGTCATTTTCGGACTGTCGTTTCCCCCGATATTTTTTGAGTTGCTGCTTTCGCTGGCGCTGTTTTTTTTACTGCGCCGCCTGCTGCAACCCACCGGGATTTACGATTTTGTCTGGCATCCAGCGCTGTTTAACACCGCGCTGTACTGCTGTTTGTTCTATCTGATTACCTGTCTTTTCGTTTGAGGTCGCTGTGAAAAATTTTTCAATAAAAATAACCCGAATCGCGATCACTCTGATTCTGGTCCTGCTGGGGATCGTCGCCATATTCAAAGCCTGGGTGTTCTACACAGAATCCCCCTGGACGCGTGACGCCAAGTTCACCGCCGACGTGGTGGCCATTGCCCCGGACGTCACCGGCCTGTTGACCGACGTGCCTCTGGTGGACAACCAACTGGTGAAGAAAGGGCAGGTGCTGCTGGTTATCGACCAGCCGCGCTACCAACAGGCCCTGGCAGAAGCCAGCGCCGATGTTGCCTATTACCAGACGCTGGCAGCGGAAAAGAGACGTGAAGCCGGTCGCCGTGTGCGCCTCGGTGTGCAGGCAATGTCGCAGGAAGAGATCGACCAGGCTAACAACGTGCTGCAAACCGTAGAGCATCAGTTGGCGAAGGCAGTGGCGACCCGTGAACTGGCTAAATTGGATCTGGAACGCACCACAGTGCGCGCACCGGCCGATGGCTGGATCACCAACCTGAACGTACATGCCGGTGAATATATCACCCGGGGTTCAGTCGCCGTGGCGCTGGTGAAGAAAAACAGTTTCTACATTCTGGCCTACCTGGAAGAAACCAAGCTGAATGGCCTGAACAAGGGCGATCGTGCAGAAATCACCCCGCTGGGCAGCAATCGCATCATGCACGGCACCGTCGACAGCGTGGCTGCCGCCGTCAACAACAGCAGCAGCACCGTGAACAGCAAAGGGCTGGCGTCGATCGACAGCAACCTGGAGTGGGTACGCCTGGCCCAGCGCGTGCCGGTGAAGATCCTGTTGGACGACAAAGACCAGTTGCATCCGTATCCGGCGGGGACCACCGCCACGGTGGTGATCACCGGCAAGAACGATCGTGCTACCGACAGCGGCTCGCCTTTTGTGCGTTTGATGCATCGGCTGCGTGAGTTCGGTTAATGAATAACCCAACCTTTATCCGGCTGAGATTTGCCTTCAAGCTCAGTTTCGCGATTGTGTTTGCCCTGTTTGTCGGTTTCCATCTCAATCTGGAAACCCCACGCTGGTCGGCAATGACCGCTGCCATCGTGGCCGCCGGCACGGCCTTTGCGGCGGGTGGCGAGCCTTTTTCCGGTGCGATTCGCCATCGCGGCTGGCTGCGTATTATCGGCACCTTTATCGGCTGTTTTGTTGGCATCGTGATTATCGTCACTACGGCGCGTGCACCGGTGGTGATGTTGTTGTTGTGCTGCATTTGGGCCGGTTTTTGCACCTGGGTTTCCTCTCTGGTGAAAGTTGAAAACTCCTATGCCTGGGGTTTGGCGGGTTATACCGCGCTGATCATTATCGTGACCGTTGCCAGCAGTGAATCTCACCTGCTGGAAGCGCCGCAGTTCGCCATTGAGCGCTGCAGCGAGATCGTGCTGGGGATCGTCAGCGCCGTGCTGGCGGACCTGCTGTTCTCACCACGTTCGATCAAACAGGATATCGACCGGGCGGTGGATAAACTGCTGGTGGATCAGTACCTGTTGATGCAGATGTGCATCAGCAACGCCGAGAAAGAAGACATCGACCGTGCCTGGAGCAATCTGGTGAAGAGCACCACTGCGCTGAACGGCATGCGCAGTCACCTGATGATGGAGTCATCACGCTGGCAGAAAGTAAACCGGCGCGTGCTGGCGATGCATACGCTGTCGCTGACGCTGATAACCCAGGCCTGTGAAACCTATTTAATCCTGTTGAACCACCCGGATGCACTGAAGGAAAATATCCGTGAGTTACTGATGGTCCCGGCGGCAACGCCGCAGGAAATTCATAAACGAATGAAGCTGTTGCGGCAGGTGTTGACCACCAACCGCACCGACGAAACATTGCTGACCATCACCAGTTGGGTGGGGGCGGCTACCCGTTACCTGTTGCTGGCTAAAGGCGTGCACACCAACAGCAGTATCAGTGCGGTTGAAGAGGGTGTGCTGAGCAGTGAGGTGGTGGTTAAACCGACCTCGGCGGAAGGTCACCACGCGATGATTAACGGCCTGCGCACCTTTGTGGCGACGGCGTTTGGTAGCCTGCTGTGGCTGTGGACCGGCTGGACCTCCGGCAGCGGTTTTATGGTGATCATCGCGGTGATCACCTCGCTGGCGATGCGTACCCCGGCACCACGTATGGTGGCGATGGACTTTATCCTGGGTATGTTGGCGGCGATCCCGGTCGGCTCGCTGTTCTTTATGGTGATCCTGCCGGCGACTCAGCAAAGTATTTTACTGCTGTGCCTCAGCCTGGGTCTGCTGGCGTTTTTCATCGGTATCGAAGTGCAAAAACGGCGGTTGGGTTCGCTCGGCTTGCTGGCGGGGACCATCAATATTCTGGTGTTGAGTAACCCGATGGAGTTCAACGTCACACAGTTCCTCGATGGCGCGCTCGGCCAGTTCCTCGGCAGTTGCGTGGGCCTGATGGTGCTGTTGCTGATCCGTGATAACTCTCGCGAACGCACCGGTCGTACGCTGCTGAACCAGTTTGTCGGCAGTGCGGTATCGGCGCTGACCACCAAGACCTCACGTCGTCAGCAAAACCACCTGCCCGCGCTGTATCAGCAGTTGAATCAACTGCTGATGATGTTCCCGAACGATATCGCCAAGTACCGGCTGGCGCTGAACCTGATCATTGCTCACCAGCGTATGCAGCGAGCGGAGATCCCGGTCAGCGAGGAGCTTTCGGCGTTCCATAAACAGATCCGCAATACCGCCGACCATATGGTCTCGGCGAAGAACGACGTAAAACGTGCTTATTATTACGATCGGCTGTTGAGCGAAATGAACGATTATCAGCAGAAGCTGGTTGATTATCAGGCACCGCTCAGCGTCACCGGGCCGGTAAAACGCCTGGCCGACATGCTGCACCGCTATCGTCATGCGTTGATTGACTGATACCTCAAATACCCCTGCCGGGGCTATACTTGCCTGAGATAGCCCTGTTTCAGAGTTGCACTGAGTGCCAGACGCGCGGCAAAATGGCATGATTAGCTTGAACGGGTGATGCAGGTTGTTCGGCGCGGTTTCCCTGAAGTGAAAACGTTACATGCCAGTCATCTCTGCTTCATCCTTTTCATCTATAAATCCAACCAGCATGGGTGCTGATGCACCCCTGTAGGCCATAAATCAGGGACAGCAATGAACAAGCGGATCCTCGTGGCGATAGTTATCGCCGTTGTGATAGCCGGTTTTAACGCATTGCGCGGTAACGATCGAGTGATTGCCAACGTGCCGGCGGTGGCCGAAGGTCAGAGTATTGACCAACTGACGCAGCAGAAAAGGGTGGTGAGCTACCTGCAGCAGCATCAGCGGTTGCCGGACTATTACCTCACCAAGAAGCAGGCGCGTGAGCAGGGATGGGATGCACGTAACGGTAATCTGTGTTCGGTACTGCCGGGCAAGGCGATTGGCGGCGACCGTTTCTCAAACCGAGAAGGGCAATTGCCCACGGCCCGCAGTCGGGTATGGCGCGAGGCGGATATCAATTATCAATGCGGCCGGCGCGGCGCCGATCGCTTGCTGTATTCCAGCGATGGCCTGATTTTTGTCACGCGTGACCATTATAAAAACTTCATTCGGGTGGAGTGAGCTTGATGGCAAAAGTAGAGTTCGATTTTAATCAGATTAACGATTTGCCGGCGTTTTACCGCGACTTTGCGCATAAGTTTGCGCTGGATGAGGCGTTTGGCGCCAATCTGGACGCACTGTGGGACGTGGTGACTGCCGACATCGGCTTGCCGGTGGAGATAGAATTCACCCATCTCAACGCCCGCAGCAAACGACGCTTTGGCGCGATTATCCTGCTGTTTGAAGAGGCGGAGGAAGAGCTGGAAGGCAGCCTGCGTTTCAATATTCGTGAAAGCAGCGGTGAACCTGCACATCACCGGGGATGAATCGAGTTCATCCCGTGGTGACGGCGGCGATCATTGGGCGGTCTCGGCCAGATCGCGCAGGTATTGGAATATTTGACGGTAAGCTTTCGGCGGCTTGTTAGCGGCTTTCTCTTTCTGTGCGTTACGCACCAGTGAGCGCAGCTGCTGACGATCGGCTTCCGGATACAGCGCCAGGATCGGCGGGATCGCATCATCGCCTTCTTCCACCAGGCGGTCACGCAGCGCTTCCAGCTTGTGGAACAGCGAAACCTGTTGGTTATGGCGGTTCTTCAGCTTGTCGAGCGCGGTCTGAATCGGCTCTATGTCGCGGGCACGCAGCATCTTGCCAATCAGTTGCAGCTGACGACGGCGGCCTTCTTTCTTGATCTTCTGCGCCAGTTCAATCGCAGCGCGCAAATCTTCATCCAGCGGGATGCGTTCCAGCGCGTTCTTACCCAGCTCGACCAGTTCGACACCCAGGTCTTTCAGCGCTTCGGCATCACGTTTAATTTCACTTTTACTGACCCAGATAATCTCGTCATCTTCCTCGTCAATGTTCTCCGGGACATCGTCGAGCCAGTCTTCAGGCTGTTTGTTCATGGTAGGCTCCGTTAAAAAGAGGCTAATCCTAACAGGTTGTCCAGCAACCCGCCAATTACGCACCAGAGCAGATTGAGTATAGCTGTCGAAGCGACGAAAAATTGCCCTTATTAGCTGATAATTATTTTTGATTTGTTGTTTTTATCAGTATGTGAGTATAAAATTTTATACAAATGGAGGCGATGCTCATGGACGATGAGAATGAAAAAGCCATTGATTGGCGTGGATCCTCGTTGGTGGATCTATTAGCGTTTCCGGCCGACGCGCGAAAGGCTGCCGGGTTTGAATTGAGTAAAGTACAAAGAGGCGTTGAACCCGGCAATTGGAAGCCCATGAGTGGATGCGGTGCCGGTGTTTGCGAGATCCGCTTATATGCTTTTGCTGGTGCATTCAGAGTGGTTTACGTGGCTAAGTTCAATGAGGTTATTTATGTTTTGCACAGTTTTCAAAAGAAGACAGCCAAAACCAGTCGGCACGATATTCAGATTATCAAAACGCGTTATGACGCTGTAATAGAAGAGCGGGGTAAAAAGAAATGACCAAGCCTATTGATACTCATTCCCGGCATGTTACGCCACGAGGTGGCAATGTGTTCGCTGACCTGGGGTTTGCTGCCGATGAGGCAGGGCAACTGCAGGCGCAATCCAATGCAGAGATTGAACACCTTATTGCACTTAAAAAACAGCTGATGGGAGAAATCAGTGCATGGATAGAAGGTGAAGGGTATAGGCAAGAGGAGGCCGCACGCTATTTGCATACTTCCCGGCCCCGTGTGTCTGACGTGGTAAATCAGAAAACAGACAAATTCACTCTCGATGCATTGATCAACATGCTTGCCAATATAGGCAAATCAGTAAAGTTGGTCATTGAGTGACAAACCTGCTGGTTTAGCGACCCTTCTATGCCCCTGCAATTGCTTTATGCGAAATTCCACGCGGTTCCTGTTAGACTCAAAAGCATAAATCTCATGATTTTTGCGCGTGACTCCGCGCGCAACCACGCCGCCACGGCACTTTTCTCAACGATTTTCTGATTAAGTATGGCAGATTGATGAAAGTAGTCACTCAAGTTGCAGAACAGCGCAAGGCGCTGGAACAGGCCGTCTCACAGGCTTTGGAACTGGCGCGCGCCGGCTCCGATGCGGCAGAAGTTGCCGTGACCAAATCAACCGGTATCAGCGTCAGCACCCGCTTCGGCGAGGTGGAGAACGTTGAGTTCAACAGCGATGGTGCGTTGGGCATTACCGTCTATCATCAGCAACGCAAAGGCAGTGCTTCTTCTACCGATCTCAGCCCGGATGCCATTGCCCGCACCGTGCAGGCGGCGCTGGATATCGCCCGCTATACCTCGGTGGATCCGCATGCCGGTCCAGCAGAGAAAGACCTGTTGGCGTTTGAAGCACCGGATTTGGACTTGTTCCACCCGGCAGAGCTGGACGCCGATCGCGGTATCGAACTGGCTGCTCGCGCCGAACAGGCGTCACTGGCGGCGGATAAACGCATCACCAACACTGAAGGCGGCAGTTTTAACAGCCACTACGGTATCAAGGTGTTCGGCAACAGCCACGGCATGCTGCAAAGCTATTGCTCGAGTCGACATTCATTGTCGAGCTGTGTGATTGCCGAGCAGGGCGGTGATATGGAGCGTGATTACGCCTATACCATCGGCCGTGCCATGAGCGATCTGGAAAGCCCTGAATGGGTGGGCCAGGAATGTGCCCGTCGCACTTTGTCGCGTCTGGCACCGCGCAAGCTGTCGACCATGACCGCCCCGGTCCTGTTCGCCTCTGAAGTGGCGACCGGTCTGTTCGGCCACCTGGTTGGTGCCATCAGCGGCAGCAGCGTCTATCGTAAATCGACCTTTCTGCTGGATTCGTTGGGCAAGCAGATCCTGCCGGACTGGCTGACCATCGAAGAGCACCCGCACCTGCTGAAAGGGCTGGCCTCCACGCCGTTCGACAGCGAGGGTGTACGTACCCAACGGCGTGACATTGTTAAAGATGGCGTGCTGCAAACCTGGCTGATGACCAGCTACGCGGCGCGTAAGCTCGGCATGCACAGCACCGGCCATGCGGGCGGCATCCACAACTGGCGTATTGCCGGGCAGGGTAATGACTTTGCCGGCATGCTCAAGCAGTTGGGTACCGGCCTGGTGGTTACCGAGCTGATGGGCCAGGGTGTCAGCGGCATTACCGGTGACTACTCACGCGGTGCTGCCGGTTTCTGGGTGGAAAATGGGGAGATCCAGTATCCGGTCAGTGAGATCACCATCGCCGGTAACCTGAAAGACATGCTGCGTAATATTGTCAGCGTGGGCAGCGATATCGAAACCCGCAGCAATATCCAGTGCGGTTCCGTATTGTTGCCGGACATGAAAATCGCCGGTCAGTAATCTCTGCTACGGCTGGCCGCTTCGGTTGCCAGCCGCATCTCTCTCCTTTCCTTCCCCTGTTTTAACCTTGCTTACAAATCTTCGGTTTCGGTTTTCAGCGCCCTTGCCTATGGTTAGGCTGGGTCAAATAAAACAATAACCGGAAGGTGAGCAAGCATGTCGAACAAACTGAAAGCGCTGTTGGCGTTGGCGCTGCTGGGTGCCAGTACACTGGCGGTCGCGGCCGATCTGGCCGACGATATGGATACCATCGCAGGCAATTACAAAAAGGTGCTGAGCACCGATTCCACGGATACTCTCAAACAAAGCCTGCAGAATATGCGCGCCGCGGCGGTAGATGCCAAGCAAAGCAAGCCGCCGAAAATGGAAGACAAAGCCAACGATAGCCCAGAGATAAAAGATTTTCACCACGGACTGGATACGTTGATCGGCCAGATCGATCAGTCGCTGGCGCTGGCCAACCAGGGCAAGCTGGCAGAAGCCAAACAGGTCGCGCAGGGCTTCAAGCAAACTCGCGACACCAACCACAAGAAATTCCGTTAAGCCCTTTCGCGCCGTTCTGAAGCCAGATAGCAGGACGGCGCCTGCCCCAGCACGCGGCGAAACATGGTTGCAAACGCCGCGCTGCTTTCATAACCCAATTCCAGAGCCACCTGCGTAACGCTACGGCCTTCGGCCAATTGGGCCAGCGCCAACACCACGCAGGCCCGCTGACGCCATTGTGAGAATGACATGCCGGTTTGATCCCGGAACAAGCGGCTGAAGCTGCGGATACTCATATACAGGCGTGTAGCCCACACCTGCGGTGAGTCGTGCGCGTCGGGCTGTTGCAGGAATCTCTGGCACAGTTCCCCCAGTCGTCGATCGGCAGGCAGCGGGATGTGCAGCGGCAGGGACTGCAACTGGGCCAGCTCATGTAACAGCAAACTGACCAGCGCACCATCCCGGCCTTGCTGCTGATACTCGAGGGGCATATCGACCGCCGCCATCAACAGTTGGCGCATCAGCGGTGTCACGCTAACCACCTGACAAACCTGAGGTTGAGAGGCCAGCAGCGCCGTCGGTTCAATGTACAGGCTGCGGGTGGTGACGCCGACCATTCTCACCTCGTGCGGCATCTGTGGCGGCAGCCACACCGCCCGCTGTGGTGGCACCAGCCAGTTACCCTGGAGGGTAAAGACGTGCATCACCCCGGTGGCACCATAGAGTAGCTGAGCGCGCCTGTGGCTGTGCATGGGCAACAGATGGCCTGAAGGGTAGTCGGTCCCTATGGCAATCACCGGCCTCGGCACATGGTCGAGGTCATCAATACGTACGTTGCGCATAAACCCTGTCGTTGTGCAGTTTGGCCGAAACGCAATGATAGTTGGCCTTTCATATAAAGCAAGCCAGTCGCCATCACTCTACTATCAGGGCAGAAAAATAACGCTGCCTTGGTGGCGAGGTATTTTATTGTTGATTGAACCCTCATTATTTTAAACGCCGGGGCGGGGTGGGTTATCTCACCTGTGCAATACAAGAAGTTAATAAGGAATAAATGACTGTTTATTCCAACACCTGAAGCAATAGTTATTCTTTTAATGCTGTGACTATAAGGTGATATTTCATGTATAAGATCGGTGTGATTGGTGGTGGAGCGGCGGGTATTTCTTTTGCGTATAACTTTATTAAGAATAAGTCGATTAATAATTGCAATAAGCATCTTTCGCTGAAGGTTTATGACAAGCAAGGCTTTAATGGTGGTATGGCTTACAGTAGTGACTTCGATAGCCATATCCTCAATATGACGCCGGAGAACATGTCGGCGGATATTTTTGACCGTGCGCACTTTTCTGATTGGATCTCGATGCATTTCCCTCGCTACTGTAAAGACCGCTATCCGCCTCGCTGGGTTTATAAAGATTATCTCGATTTTATTCGTGATATGTCGGTGTTTATGGCGGCTGACAGCAACGTTACGCTGAATTTTATTACCGCTGAAGTCGAAGCGATCGGCTCGCATTCCGGGGGGTATTTGTTGACCACCGCCGGTGGCGCTGCGGAGCAGATGAACGCGTTAGTGTTGTGTTCGGGGCATAATGAAGCGGAAAGCCTGTATCCGATTGATGGCGTTATTGCCTACCAGGCTAATCGGGAATTGCCGGCTATCAGCCCTGCTTCAGCAGTCGGTGTGATTGGCTGTAGTCTGACGGCGATAGACGCGATTATCGAGCTGATTGAACGGGTGGGCGCGAGTGATATATCCGCTTTGTCGCGTTCCGGCTTGTTCC
The DNA here is from genome assembly GCF_949794035.1 of Serratia proteamaculans. Classification (NCBI taxonomy): domain Bacteria; kingdom Pseudomonadati; phylum Pseudomonadota; class Gammaproteobacteria; order Enterobacterales; family Yersiniaceae; genus Serratia; species Serratia proteamaculans. The sequence continues at coordinate 4,810,168 of NZ_OX461105.1, read as the reverse complement.
CCAGCGTGCAGCCTGCACTGATGCGCGCACCGCCACCCGCATTCAGGCAACGGCTGGTCCGTTTCGTCGCCGACCATAGCTATATCGACGCCCATCAGTTGGTTCATGTGATTAACGCGGCGCTGGAGCAATACTACCCAGGTCCGGAGCGGCTGACGGTGCTGTCGGCGATGGGGGCCGGTAAGGATTGTTATCGCGATCTGGCTGAAAGCCTGAGCCGGGCGCGCTTCGCCCGTGAGCATATTTGTAGCTACCTGGCCGCTATCCATCCTGCAGTATGTGAGGCTTGGGTAAAAATGGATGAAAATAATCGACAGGTATTTATGCGCTTCTATAATTCGTCCTGGATGCGCAACCGGCACGCCATGCCATTAAAAAATGCCAATAAAATTATCACTGCATTTGAATGCCAACGGCTGCGTGCTTTTGGCGGTGTGATCAATATCGAGAAGAACGATCAAGGTTTTAAAGCTTTTTGCCATAATACGGCGGTACATACCCAATATCTGCTTAATTGCACGGCCCCTTCTTATCAAATGAAACCAAACCGGTTAAACGACACTTTGTTGCAGGGTGGCCTGGTGCAAGAAAATATATTTGGTGGCGTGAAGTGTAATCCCCTGACACTAAAAATCCCGGACGAACAGGGCAATGAACAAAACCTTTACTCTCTGGGTGCTCCGGCGAAAGGCGATCTTTTTTATACCTCGGCAATGGAATCCATAACCCGGGATATCAGTAAAATAGTTTTCAATAACAGCATATTTAATACCAAGAAGGCAACAGTATGAAAAACGTAGCGCTATTTGTTGGCAACGATATTTTTTCCTGGTTGGCATGTCAGGATGTTATTAGCGCCTTAAACAAGGAGTGTACTTTTACGGTTTATTTTCCGCTGGCGAAAGCGTCGGGTCGTTTACAGGAGCCGGCGGTGCGGCAACTGGGGCTTTATGAGCGTCAGGTGCTGAATGACTTCGTCTTTCCCTTTGCCAGCCGACATACCGATGTTTGCCAGGGGGCTTATCAGGCACCGCAGGTTTTCCTGGCGGGTGCCGGGGTGAATGCGCATCGTATTACGGATATCAATGACCGCGCCTTTATCAGCAGCTTGGGCAATATGGATGCGGTGATTTCATTGCGCTGTTATCAGAAGTTTTCTGCCGATTATGTACGGGCTTTCAGCCAGCGCGGTAAATTGCTGTGGAACCTGCATCCAGGGGATTTGCCGCATTATCGCGGCGTCATGACGCTCTTTCGCGCCATGATGAACGGTGAGGAACGCTGCGCATTAACGTTGCACGAGATGGATGAGCAATGGGATGCCGGCCCGGTGATCGCTCGCCAGCCCGCAGAACTGCGCTATGACCTTTCATTTTTGGAAAATATGCTGCTGCTGGGGATCCGTTCCGGCGCCTTTTTGGCGAATCAGTTAATGCGGGTGGGTGAGCGGAAACCGATAACCCTGGAACGGCAAGGCGACTACCGTTATTGGGGGTTCCCGGATGCACAAACCCTGGAACAGGCACAGGCGGTGGGGATTGAACTCGTCGACCATGATGCTATTCGCCGCCATTACCTGGCGTTGTTTGTCGGCGATGAATTCCATGTGTTGGCCGGTCAGTTCGCAGCCGGTTTTGATGATTTCATTCGGGCGTATAGCCATGATTGAGACGCTGGTCATCCTCGGTGCCGGTTTTATTACCGGCATCACCACCATTTTGTTCGGTTTTGGCGGTGGCTTTGTGGTGGTGCCCTTTGTTTATCATTTGGTTGCCGCTTCGGGCGAGCAGTCAGGTCAGGCAATGCATATCGCGGTGGCGACCTCGACGGCGGTGATGATCCTGAATTCGGGCTATGCCACCTTCACCAACTGGCGCAGCGGCAACCTGCTGCGTGAAACCATCGTCCCGCTGATCTATTTTATCGGCATTGGCGCTGCGTTGGGGGCTTTTGCCTCCAGCTTGCTGGAAGACGGAGTGGTTAGGCTGCTGTTTGTAATTTATATGCTGGTGACGATCGCAGACTGCCTGTTCAGACAGGGTTTTTTAGTCAAGCCGGCTCGTGCGGTGCTGTCAAAGGCGACCCTGTGGATCGGGGGGCCGTTAATCGGGGTGATTGCCACCATGCTCGGCGTGGGGGGAAGTGTGCTGACGGTGCCTTTATTGCGTCGGCATGGCTATGAAATGAAGCATTGCGTCAGCGCGGCCAATCCGTTGTCGATCCCGGTCGCCGTCATTGGTGCATTGATGTATGTCGGATTGGGCTGGAAGGAAATGACCGGGCCGCAATACCTGGGCTATGTCAATCTCACCATTCTTGGGCTGCTGGTGGCTGCAGGTATTTCGGGGATCCTGTTTGCCAAAAGGTGGTTGCCGAAGGTCAACGACAGGCTGCATGCCAGAATTTACGTGTTGCTGTTGATCCTGGTTTTGATCGCCATCAGCTTGTAAGACACAGACAGAAAGGGCGGTAAGGTACCGCCCCGATAACCACTTAGCGGTGGTATTCACCCGCCGCTTCCGGCTGGTACAACAGTTCCAGCACTTCGATATGCGCTTCTTCACCGTTTGGCAACTGCCAGGTAATCTGGTTACCTATGTGCATGCCCAGCAGCGCTGCGCCCAGTGGCGCCATCACCGAAAGCTGCTCGTGGCTATCCTTCAGCGAAGCCGGGTAAACCAGCGTACGCACGTGTTCTTCTGCCGTATGCAGGTCGCGGAAACGCACGCGGCTGTTCATGGTCACCACGCTGGCTGGGATCTGGGACGGCGGCAGGATTTCGGCGCGATCCAGTTCGATGTTCAGCGCAGCGGCGACATCGGTGTTGGCATAGGCCGGTTGTGCCAATAGCGCATCCAGGCGCTCCGCATCCAGCTCATTAATAGTAATGGTTGGTTTGGTCATTCCACTCTCCAGTCAAATCAAAGGGCGCAGGTTACGCGCCCATAAATTCGGAAAAACAGCACAAAAGCAACACCCCCCGCGCCAGAGGAGCGGGGGGTGTTGTTGATGTCGAATTGTCTTACCGATAGTAGGCGGTTAAGCGGGGAAAAGAAAGAGATCCCGATCACGAAGCTTTTCACCACCGCTGCGCGAACTGGAAACAGTTTGTGGTGTTATCTTTTTGTAATTTAATTGAATTATCTGGCAAATGCCTATTTTGCGAAATGGATCCCTGACGGTCACTGAATTTCCACTTCCAACTGGAAAAAAACACGCTACACAGAAAATCTTCCCGGGGTTAGGGTAAAGGCATCAGAGAAGGCGGGTTATTCAGGTGATGCGCTATGCGATTGACAGAATCATGTTTGGATCTAGGGGTACTGAAAAGTGAATGATGGATCTGCTGCGAGAGAAAATAGTGAGCAACCCGATATCAGTCAGGCCGGGGCGATAACCGAGCAGGTACTGGCTGATATTACCGCGATGCTGAGCGCAGAAGGCATTTATACCAATGCCGTACAGCAACAGATGCTGGAATCGCATATTCGTGCCATGGTGCTACGCTCAATAACCGGTGAGCCTTTGCCTGAGGTGGATAAATCGTTGTTTGATGAAATCTCAGAGGAATCAATGAAAATGGCGGAAAGAGTCGTGGATCCCTTTAGCACTCTACCGATAGAAGAAGCTTATTTGCTTTCCGTACATTTTGAAGTGGCAAAAGATAATAACCAATAGCAGTTAACGAATTAATTTAATCAGGAGAAATACCATGGGTCAGATTACCGTAGTGATTGGCGATCGTTTGGGTAAAGGTCAGAAAGTGGGTCAGGGCATTGAAAACGCAGGCGGAAAAGCCATTGTGATCCCAGGCGTAGCGGCAGACATGAAGCTCGGCGACGTGATGAAAGCGGAAGGCGCGCAGTTGGGTATTTCTTTCTGCGGCAGCGGCGGTGCTGGTGCGATTACCGCTCAGACCAAATACGGCTATAAAGCCAAATACGGCATGCGCTCGATTGATGAGGGCGTGACGGCAATTAACGAAGGCTGCACCGTGTTAGGTTTCGGTTTTATGGATAAAGAAGAACTGGGCCAGAGGCTGGTTGAAGCCTACGTTAAAAAACACGGCAATCCGTAATGAAAGAGCAATATACAACGTCGGTAAAGGTGGAGGGTAAGGGCGACAGCAAAGCGAAAGCTTTTGCTTCCGCCTTGGCCAATGTGCAGGGCGCGGTATTAAAATCCACCAGTAATATTCTGCTGCGTATTGAACCGCAGGATGTCAGCGTATTAAAAGCGGAAGAGAAAATAACAAAAGAAAAGTTTCTGTTCTTCTTTCTGCCGCGCGAAAGAAAGAACTATTCCGTTACTCTGGAAATAACCGTGAACGTGACAATCATCAATACAGAAAAAGTTGTCTTCGTCGCGAAATAAAAACGTTAGCATAAATCAAAGGGTATACTGATGTTTTTAATCATCTTATTTAAGTCGCTTATTATAGGCGGACTGGTGGGGGTTGGCGTAGGGGCCGGCGCCGCACGTATGTTCCATGCTCCGACCACACAGGGCATGGGCGCTTTCCGCACCCTGGGCGAGCTGAACTCCTGCGAGGGCGATCCGGCTTCCCATTTCTCATTCGGTCTGGGCTTCTTCTTCAACGCCTGGGCGTCTTCCGTGGCGGCGGGGGCCTTCACGCAGGACGTTGACCACCGCATCATCCCACATTGGGGGGCAGCGGCGTTGATGGTCAAAAACCGCAACCTGGCGCAAACGCTGCACGATCCGAAAAAAATGGCTATCGCCTGCGGCATTATCGGCATGCTGGTGGTGGCCTTCCTCAATACCACCGCCTCCGCAGTGCCTGCTGCGCTGCAGGTCACGGCGATTAAAGTGTTGGTACCGGCCGCTAACCTGCTGGTGAACACCGTGATGCCGGTGATCTTCTGGCTGGCGGCGATCGACGCCGGGCGTCGCTCCGGCTTCTGGGGCACCATCTTCGGCGGCCTGGCGCAGTTGATCATGGGTAACGCCGTACCGGGTCTGGTGCTGGGTATCCTGATCGGTAAAGGCGTGGAAGAGAGTGGCTGGAACAAAATCACCAAGATCATGATGGCGGTGATCGTGCTGTTGTTCGTGCTGAGCGGTTTCTTCCGCGGCTTCGACATGAAAGTCCTCGAGTCCTTCAGCCTCGGCGTGCCGGGCTGGCTGGATGCCATTCACAATACCCTGAGCGGTAAATAAGGAGCTGGATGATGGAAGAACAAACCCAAAAAGGCTTCTGGTATGCCGACTGGTCATTCCCGATTTTTGTTGGCCTGCTCTCTTCCGGCGTGTTCGCCGGGACGCACATGTACTACCTGTACGGCATCGGTGCCTTTAACGAAGTGGCCTTCGTATCCATGCTGCGGGCAGGAATGGATACCGGCGTTTATGGCGCGGTGGCGGCATTCGGTGCCAGCTTCCTGTTTGCGCGCATCATCGAAGGCTCGCTGGTGGGGATCCTGGACATCGGCGGTGCGATCCAGACCGGTGTAGGGTTGGGGGTGCCGGCACTGCTGCTGGGGGCGGGGATTATCTTCCCGGTCGCCAACTTTGCTGCCTCGCTGATAACGGGTCTGGTGATTGGTCTGGCGATTGGCTACCTGATCATTCTGGCGCGTAAATTCACCATCAATCAGAGCAACTCCACCTACGGGGCGGACGTGATGATGGGGGCCGGTAACTCCTCCGGTCGCTTCCTGGGGCCGTTGATCATCCTGTCTGCGATGACCGCCTCGATCCCTATTGGCATTGGTTCACTGCTCGGCGCACTGCTGTTCTATATCTGGAATAAGCCAATCACCGGCGGGGCGATCCTCGGGGCGATGCTGTTAGGGGCTATTTTCCCGGTAGCCATCGCTTAAATGCGACTGTGATTGTCGGGGGAGCGGTTCGCCGCTCCCCTGCTTGAAAAGGAGTAATGCAGTATGTATGACTTAGTGATCAGACGCGCCAGACTGGCGGATGGCCGGTTGGTCGATTTGGCGGTGCAGGATGGCAAGATTGCCGAGGTAGGGCAGTTGGCTGACGACGTTAGTGCTCATCGGCTCTGGGATCTGGTGGGTCAGCACCACCTGAGCGCGGGTTGGATCGATTCCCACGTGCATTGTTACCCCTCTTCGCCGATTTACCACGACCAACCGGATTTGGTCGGCACCGCCTGCGGAGTCACCACGGTGGTCGACGCAGGTAGCACCGGCACCGATGATATCGATGCGTTTTATGCGTTGACACGCAGTGCCAAAACCAACGTCTTCGCCTTCCTGAATATTTCACGTATTGGCCTGCTGCGGCAGAACGAACTGGCCGATCTGGCGGATATCGATAAGCAGAAAGTCAGCCAGGCGATCGGTGAGCACCCGGGTTTTATCATCGGCATCAAGGCGCGTATGAGCAGCAGCGTGGTTGGGCAGAATGGCACCCGGCCGCTGGTACTCGCCAAAGAGATCCAGCAGGAAAACAACCTATTGCCACTGATGGTGCATATCGGCAATAACCCGCCGGATCTGGACGAGATTGCCGATCTGCTGACCCGTGGCGACATTATCACCCACTGCTACAACGGCAAACCGAACCGCATTCTGACCCCGGCGGGCACGCTGCGTGAGTCTATCCAGCGTGCATTGAAGCGTGGTGTGTTGCTTGACGTTGGTCACGGTACCGCCAGTTTCAGCTTTGAAGTCGCCCGGCAGGCGATTGCGCTGGGCATTTTGCCGCATACCATCAGTTCCGACATTTATTGCCGCAACCGCATGGCCGGGCCGGTACACAGCCTGGCGACGGTGATGTCCAAATTCTTCAGCGTTGGGCTGTCGCTGCCGCAGGTGATCGCCTGCGTGACTGAGAACGCCGCCTCGGCGCTGCGCCTGGTCAACAAGGGCCGGCTCGACGTGGGCTGCGATGCCGATTTCACCCTGTTTGATCTCCGCCAGGGGCCGCAGGTATTTGCCGACTCAGAAGGGCAATCAGCCACCGGCCAACAGTTGCTGGTTCCGCTGGCCGCCGTGGTGGCCGGGGAAATCCTATTAACCGATGAAGGGAAAGCCGCTCATGTCTTCGATTTATGAAAAATATAATTTAAAGCAGGTCATTAACACTTCCGGTCGTATGACCATGCTCGGCGTGTCCACGCCACGGCAGGACGTCATTGACGCCGTTGACTACGGCCTGAATCACTATTTTGAAATCAAGGATCTGGTCGACAAGACCGGTGCCTATATCGCTAATTTGCTGAACGTCGAAGATGCGGTGATCGTTTCCTGCGCCTCGGCGGGCATCGCCCAGTCGGTGGCGGCCCTGATCGTCAAAGACAACGCCAACCTGCTGGTGAATCTGCATTCCACGCCGATCACCGTTCCGCGTGAGATTGTGCTGCCGCGTGGCCATAACGTTAACTTTGGCGCGCCAGTCGACACCATGGTTGCGCTGGGGGGCGGCAAGGTGGTCGAAGCGGGTTACGCCAACGAGTGTTCTGCCGAGCAGCTCGAAGCCTGCATTACGCCGCAGACCGCCGCTATTCTCTACATCAAGTCGCACCACTGCGTGCAGAAAAGCATTCTTTCCGTTGAACAGGCGGTGGTGGTGGCGCGCAAACATAACCTGCCATTGATCGTCGACGCCGCGGCGGAAGAAGATTTGCTGTGCTACTACCAGATGGGGGCCGACCTGGTGGTTTACAGCGGCGCCAAAGCCATCGAAGGGCCAACCAGTGGGTTGGTGATTGGCAAGAAGCAATACGTTGAGTGGGTGAAGCTGCAATCCGGCGGCATCGGCCGGGCGATGAAGGTCGGCAAAGAGGGCATCCTCGGTCTGACGCAGGCGATCGAAAGCTATCTGACGCTGGAGAAAACCACCGGCCAGCAAATGGTAGAAAGAATGACGCCGTTTATCGACAGTCTGAACACCCTGACCGGCATCAGCGCCAAAACCGTCTGGGACAGCGCCGGCCGCGACATTGCGCGGGCGGAAATCACCTTTGACGAAGCGGTGCTCGGGCGTTCGACCTACGACATTGTGCAGGCGCTGAAAACCGGCGAGATCGCCATCTACTTCCGTGGCTATAAGGCCAACGAAGGCAAGATTGAAGTGGACGTGCGCAGCGTTGACCAACAACAGCTGATGACCGTCTTCACCTGTATTAAAAATCTGTTTACGGAGAAACAAGCATGAAGCTGCAACCTAACTACTATCGCGATCGCGTGTGCCTCAACGTATTGGCCGGCTCGAAAGACAATGCGCAGGACATCTATTCGGCAGCGGAAGGGCATGTGCTGGTGGGCGTTCTCTCCAAGAACTACCCGGACGTCGACAGTGCGGTGGCTGACATGCAGCACTATGCACGGCTGATTGAAAATGCGCTGTCAGTGGGATTGGGCGCGGGCGATCCGAAACAATCGACGATGGTCAGCCTGATTTCCCAACGGGTGCAACCACAGCACGTGAACCAGGTGTTTACCGGTGTCGGGGCCAGCCGCGCGCTGTTGGGGCAAAATGACAGCGTGGTGAACGGTCTGGTGTCGCCTACCGGCCGCGTCGGCTGGGTGAAGATCTCGACGGGCCCACTGAGCGCCGCTGCGCCAGACGGCATTGTGCCGGTGGAAACCGCCATCGCCCTGCTAAAAGACATGGGCGGAAGCTCAATCAAGTATTTCCCGATGGGTGGGCTGGCATGCAAAGAAGAATACCAGTATGTGGCCCAGGCCTGCGCCGAGCATGATTTTATGCTGGAGCCGACCGGCGGTATCGATCTGGAAAACTTCGAGCCGATCGTCGAGATCGCACTGGCCGCCGGTGTGAAACGGGTGATCCCGCATATCTACAGCTCAATCATCGATTCCGCTACCGGCAATACCCGCCCACAGGATGTCAAAACCCTGCTGGCAATCACCAAAAAGCTGGTGGGCTAATGGGTTTATCCCGATGAATTGGAGTTGCAGTTAGGCGGCCAGAGCGTACATCCCCAAGAGCTTACTTGAGTAAGTGACTGGGGTAAGCGCTAGCAGCCAACAACACTGCAGCACCAAGTAAGAAGGGAAAGATCGGATGACGTAAGGCAGGGAGGCGAGAGGCTCTGTATCCACAGGCGCGGACACACCGCGCCGCTATCTATAATCAGGATAACTATGCGAAACTGGCAGTCTCCAACCCTACGCACCGCGTTAACCCTGGCGCTACTGGCGATGTCCAGCCCGGCGCTGCATGCTGAGGATGCAATGAAATCTACGTCATCTCATTTCGCTTATATCGGTACCTATAATCCCAACGGTGAAGGCATTTACCGGGTGCAGATTGACCCAGCCAGCGGAGCGCTGAGCGCCAGAACGCTGGTCAGCAAACAGGGCAATCCGGCGCAGCTCACTGTGGATGCCAAAGGCCAGACGCTGTATGTCGCCAGCGAAGTGGCAAATTTTAACGGCACTAAACACGGCGGCATTATCGCTTACCGTATCAATCCATCCGATGGCAATTTGACGCAGCTGAACCAGGTCGATTCACAAGGCGCGGGGCCGGTTTACCTTTCTCCTACGCCAAACGGCCGTTATCTGCTGGTAGCGAACTACGTCAGCGGCACCGTGGCCGCCTTCCCGATCGAGAGCGACGGCAAGCTGGGCAACGCCAGTTCGGTGCAGCAACAGCAGGGGCCGGCAGGTGCCGGCAAGCCAGAAGGCGCGGTGGAAGGCAGTTTCGCTATCAGCGATCACAATGGGCCGCATGCGCATATGATCACCAGCGATCCGAGCGGCAAGTTTGTATTCTCCACCGATCTGGGGCTGGATCGGATCTACCAGTGGCGCTTTGACGATACCAGCGGCACGCTGACGCCGAACGATCCACCGTGGATCGCCGCGTCTTCCGCGGGTGCCGGTCCGCGTCACTTTGTATTCCATCCGGACGGTAAAACTGTGCTGCTGGTGAACGAAGAGGCCTCGACGCTGACCAGCTACCGTTTTGATAACCAAAAAGGTACTCTGAAACAGTTACATGTCGTCTCTTCGCTGCCTGCCGACTATAAGGGCACCAACTTTGCTGCCGGTCTGGTTCTCAGCGAAGACGGCAAAAATCTGTATGTTGCCAACCGGCTGCATAACAGCATCGCGCAGTTCAGCGTCGGCAGTGACGGTGAATTGCAGTCGGTGGCGGAAACCTGGACTCGCGGCGATTATCCACGCTCGTTGACGCTAAGTCCGGACGGACATTATCTTTATGCAATGAACCAACGCAGCGATAACGTCACCCGCTTCAGCGTAGACAAGGCCAGCGGCAAACTCAGCTTTGTTGAAGGCTATACGCCGGTGGGCAGCCCCTCGCAAATGGTGTTCTTGCCGGTGGCGAAGTAACCCGTTGCCCGCCTGATTCCCCAGGCGGGCACCTTAATTGACGGAAAGAGAATGGTGCGATTTCCCTACCCGCGTTTGGCCTATCTGTTCGATGCTCTGCAATCTGAGACTTTGCCCCAGGATGAGCTGGCGAAGCGCTTTGCGGTGTCCACCCGAACCGTGCGCGCCGACATCACCGCGCTGAACGATATTCTGGAAAAATACGGCGCCCACTTTGTGCATAGCCGTGGGGCGGGCTATCGCCTGCAGGTCGATGATGCCGTGCTGTTCAGCGCCCTGCAGCATCGGGAACGTAAAAAACACGCTACGCCACGCAGTGCGCAGGAACGGGTGCACTATCTGCTGATTCGTTTTTTGACCTCAGCCTTTTCTCTGAAGCTTGAAGATTTAGCCGATGAATGGTTTGTCAGCCGCGGTACGCTGCAAAACGACATGGCTGAGGTGAGAGAGCGCCTGGCGCACTACCAGTTGACCATTGAAACCAAACCGCGCTACGGCATGAAGCTATTTGGTTCGGAGATGGCGATCCGCGCCTGTCTGACGGATCTGTTATTCCAGTTGCACCTGGCCGACACCGAGAATCCGCTGCTCAACAATGAGATCCTGCTGCAACCGCAGGTGGCGAACTTTGCCGGGCTGTTGCATCCACTGTTGTCGCAATATGCCATCCGCCTGACCGACGAAGGCGAGCAATATCTGATTTTCTACTGTGCGGTGGCGCTGCGGCGCATTACCGACGGTTATCCGCTGCCGGACTTTGACGTTGAGGACGGCGATGACGCGGTGCGCAAGGTATCGACCTGGCTGGCGGGGGAGCTGCGCAAAGCCAGCGGCAAAGAGGTGTCGATGGCGGAGGAGGCCTATCTGCGGGTGAATATCGCCGCGCGGCGGGTGCAGGAGGTACAGCCGACCGAGATCAATGCCGATGACGAAGAAGCGCTGGTGGATTACATCCTTTCGTATATCAACGCGCACTATAACTACAATCTGCAGGGCGACAAGCAGCTGCGCGCCGATCTGCTGACCCATATCAAGACCATGATCACCCGGGTGAAGTACCAGATTAATATCCCTAACCCGCTGTTGGCGAACATTAAACAGCACTACCCGATGGCCTATGACGTGACGCTGGCCGCGGTCTCCAGCTGGGGGAAATACACGCCTTATACCCTGAGCGAAAACGAGATCGGCTATCTGGTGCTGCACATTGGCGTTGGGCTGGAGCGGCATTACAACATCGGCTATGAACGGCATCCGCAGGTGATGCTGGTGTGCGATACCGGTAACTCGACGGTACGTATGATCCAGGCGCAGATTGCACGTAAATACCCGCAACTGGTGATGACGCGCATCGTTTCGCTGCGTGATTACGAGGTGCTCAACCACATCGACGAAGACTTTGTGATTTCCAACGCGCGGGTCAGCGAGAAGAACAAGCCGGTGGTGGTGATGTCGCCGTTCCCTACCGAATACCAGCTCGAACAGCTGGGCAAGCTGGTGCTGGTGGATCGTACCAAGCCCTATATGCTGGAGAAATTCTTCGACGCCGAGCATTTTATGCTGGTCAACGAGCCGCTGACCCAGGCGCAATTGTTCCAGAAGGTGTGCAGCCAGCTTGAACGTGAAGGCTACGTCGGCGATGATTTTTATCCGTCGGTGGTGGAGCGCGAGGCGATTGTCTCTACCCTGCTGGGCGAAGGGATTGCACTGCCGCACTCACTGGGGCTGCTGGCGAAAAAAACCGTGGTAGTGACGCTGCTGGCGCCGCAGGGCGTGGCCTGGGGAGAGGGCGAGGTTGCCCATGTGATTTTCCTGCTGGCGATCAGCAAGAGCGATTACGAAGAGGCGATGGCGATTTACGAGCTGTTCGTCACCTTTGTGCGCGAGCGTTCGATGAGCCGCCTGTTGGGCAGTGATAATTTCGACAGTTTCAAAGCGGTGGCGCTGGACTGTTTAAGCCGGATCTAGTGGAGAATTATAGGGTGTAAGTCAGAGGGCGCAGCATGCAGCGCCCCTGGCGGTTAGTCTTCGTCAAAACCAGAATTAATCAGTTCGATCACGGCGGCCAGTGCCTTGGCTTCATCCGGGCCGGTGGCTTCCACTTCGATATGACGGCCCTGTGCGGAGTCCAGCATCAGCAGCGCAATCACGCTGCTGGCTTCGGCCTCGGTGCCGCTGTCATTGCGCAACATCACCTCGGCATCAAAGCTCTGCACCAGCTCAAACAGCTTCATCGCCGGGCGCGCGTGCATGCCCAGTTTATTTTTGATTTCAACCGTTTGCTTGACCGTCATTGTTTGCGTTTTTCCAGCGTGCGGTGGCGTGACTGCACGTTTTTGCCGCGTGAGCGGAAGTAGTCGGCCAACTGTTCCGCTACATAGACTGAACGATGTTTACCGCCGGTACAGCCAATGGCGACCGTCAGATAGCTGCGGTTGTTGGTTTCCAGCATCGGCAACCACTGTTCCAGATAGCTGCGGGTCTGGTAGATAAAGTTATGCACTTCAGTGTGGCGATCGAGGAACGAGGCGACGGGCTTATCCAGGCCGGTCATCGGACGCAGTTTCGGATCCCAGTGTGGGTTTGGCAGGAAACGCACGTCGAACACGTAGTCGGCGTCAATCGGGATGCCGTGCTTAAAGCCGAAGGATTCGAACACCATGGTCAGCTCGCGCTCGCGTTTGCCCAACAGGCGGGTACGCAGCATTTCGGCCAGCTCATGCACCGACATTTCCGAGGTATCGATGATTAGATCGGCCCGGGAGCGCAGTGGCTCAAGCAGGTCGCTCTCTTCATCGATGGCGCTTTCCAGCGACAGGTTCTTGCTGGATAGCGGGTGCAGACGGCGAGTATCACTGTAGCGGCGGATCAGCGTATTACGGTCGGCGTCGAGGAACAGCAACTGCGGTGAAAAGCTGTCCGGCAGTTGGGTCATCGCATATTCAAACACTTCCGGCGATTCCGGCATGTTACGCACGTCGATGCTTACCGCAGCGGAGCTATTGCGTTCCGCCAGCGTATTGGCAAGCTGCGGCAGCAGTACCACGGGCAGGTTATCAACGCAGTAAAAACCCATGTCTTCCAACGCCCGCAAGGCGACGGATTTCCCTGAACCGGAACGGCCGCTGACAATCATCAGCACCATGTGGCAACTCCCCCTGGCATCTCAGTGGCGTTTATCGCCACCGCTAGAAACTTTATGATCCCGATCTGAACCGGGATCCATCGTGGCTAAACAGTATCGTTATCCGGGCTGGAAGTCACGCCAGCCGGGCGTTACTCGGTGATGATTTGGTAAAGCTCTTCGTCACTTTGCGCTGCCCGCAGGCGGCGGCATACGGTTTTGTCGGCCAGGCGCTTGGCGACCAGCGACAGGGTATGCAAATGGGTTTTACATTGGTCGGCCGGCACCAGTAAGGCGAACAGCAGATCGACCGGCTGGTTATCAATGGCGTCAAAGGCGATAGGTTGGTCGAGACGGATAAACACGCCAACGGCCCGCAGTGTGTCCTCTTCCAGTTTGCCGTGGGGAATCGCGATACCGTTGCCGATACCGGTGCTGCCCATGCGCTCGCGGGTGAGAACCGCGTCAAACACCACCTGTGGTGACAGGTTGAGCTGCTTGGCGGCCAGTTCGCTGATAATTTCCAAAGCCCGTTTCTTGCTGGTGCAATGGACGGAACTTCTGGTGCACTCGATGTTTAACACCGAGCTTAATTGCATTGTTTCGTTGTTCATCTCATCTTCACTTAAAACCACACCAGCAAGCAGGAGGCTTGTGAGGTGATTTTTCGCCTTGTTTAACCCTTGATGGCTTATCGGCGCGATACCCATACAGGTAACGCGCCGATGGCCGAGGCTACGTTTGAGCCGTACCCGCTGACGGAAACGGCCCAGAATGTCAGTGTTGTTTCAGTTTGTCTTTATGTTTGTTCAATTGACGTGCCAGCTTGTCGATCAGGCTGTCAATTGCGGCATACATGTTCTCGTCTTCCGAGGTGGCGTGCAACTCGCCTCCATTCACGTGCACCGTTGCTTCCGCAATCTGCTGCACTTTTTCCACACTAAGAACGACATACACCTGATTTATGCGATCAAAATACTGTTCGAGTTTAGCGAACTTGGTGTTCACGAACTCACGCAAAGGTTCGGTGATTTCGATGTGGTGTCCGGTAATGTTGAGCTGCATAATGTCTTCCTTCTCAATAGAGGTCAAACCAACTGTTTACGTTGGTTGGACGGCGGGATGGACAAAGACTCTCGGTACTTGGCGACGGTACGCCGCGCCACGATGATCCCCTGGTCGGAGAGCAGGGTAGCCAGCTTGCTGTCGCTGAGCGGTTTGGCGGGGTTTTCCGCCGCGATCATTTTCTTCACTACTGCCCGGATCGCCGTAGAGGAAGCTTCGCCTCCGCTGTCGGTATTCACATGGCTGGAGAAGAAATATTTCAATTCGAAAATGCCGCGCGGACTGTGCAAAAACTTCTGCGTGGTCACGCGTGAAATTGTCGATTCATGCATCTCCACGGCCTGGGCGATATCCGCCAACACCATGGGCTTCATAAATTCAGCACCCTGTTCAAAGAACGCCTGTTGCTGCTCGACGATGCAGCGTGAGACTTTCAGCAGGGTGTCGTTTCGGCTTTCCAGGCTTTTGATCAGCCATTTTGCTTCCTGCAGATTGCTGCGGATGTACTGGCCGTCGCTGTCGTTACGCGCGCTGTTACCCATTGCGGCGTACTTCTGGTTGATCTTCAAGCGTGGAATGCTGTCGCTATTGAGCTCAACCGTCCAAACATCTTGCACCTTACGCACCAACACGTCCGGGATCACGTACTCGGATTCGCCGGTATTGATCGACTGGCCCGGACGCGGATCGAGAGACTGAATCAGCTGCATCGCTTCTTTCAGTGTATCTTCTTTTGAGCGGGTTGTTCGCATCAGACTGCGAAAGTCGTGGTTAGCCAGCAAGTCCAGATGTTCGCTGATGATCAGGCGTGCTTCAGCCAGGTATGGCGTGTCTTTGGCATACTGGGAAAGCTGAACCAGCAGACAATCGCGCAGATCGCGCGCGGCGACGCCAACCGGATCAAAACGCTGTACGCGCTTCAATACCGCTTCGACTTCGTCCATTGTCACATTCTCGTCACCGATGCTCTCCAGAATGTCTTCCAGTGGCACGGTGAGATAGCCGGTGTCATCAACGGCGTCGACGATCGAGGTGGCGATAGCGGCATCGGTATCGGAGAACGGCGTCAGATCCACCTGCCACATCAGGTAGTCCTGCAGGGTCTGGGTGGTTTCGCCCTGATACACCGGCAGTTCATCGTCACTGTAATCGGTACGGGTACCGGATGGCGTACCGGCGGTGTAGATTTCATCCCAGGTGGCGTCCAGCGGCAGCTCTTCGGGCATGTCCTTCTGTTCCAGCGCCTCGCGGGTATCCAAACCTTCGGTTTCGACGGTCTCTTTGGCGTCGACTTCTTCGTGCAGATCGGTCTGTTCAAGCAATGGGTTGCTCTCTAACGCCAGCTGTATCTCCTGCTGGAGCTCAAGCGTGGACAACTGCAGCAGGCGGATAGCCTGCTGGAGCTGGGGGGTCATGGCCAGTTGTTGGCTAAACCTGAGTTGCAAACCTTGCTTCATAATCTTCAGTCTACTTCCGTTAACAGTCGTCCATCAGGACGCGCTGGCACTCAGAGGCGGAATTCTTCGCCCAGATAAACGCGTTTCACCTGCTCATCGGCCAGAATAGCATCCGGCGTGCCGTGAGCAATCAGTTTGCCCTGGCTGACGATATAGGCGCGTTCACACACGTCCAGCGTTTCGCGCACGTTATGGTCGGTGATCAGCACGCCCAGGCCGCTGTCACGCAAGTGCTCGATAATTTTTTTAATGTCGATAACGGAAATCGGATCAACCCCGGCGAAGGGTTCATCCAACAGGATGAATTTCGGGTTAGCCGCCAGGGCACGGGCGATCTCGACGCGGCGGCGTTCACCACCGGACAGCGCCTGGCCCAGGTTGTCGCGCAGGTGGGTGATATGGAATTCTTCCATCAGCTCTACCGCACGGTCTGCACGCTGCTCACTGCTGAGATCGTCACGGATCTCCAGTACGGCCATCAGGTTGTCATACACGCTGAGGCGGCGGAAGATCGACGCTTCCTGCGGCAAATAGCCGATGCCACGACGCGCACGGGCGTGCAATGGCAGCAGACTGATGTCTTCTTCGTCAATCACGATACGTCCGGCATCACGCTGAACGATACCTACCACCATGTAGAAAGTGGTGGTCTTGCCGGCGCCGTTTGGCCCCAGCAGGCCGACGATCTCGCCGGATTTCACTTTCAGGCTGACGTCTTCAACAACTTTACGGCCCTTGTAGGCTTTCGCCAGGTTTTCTGCGATGAGTGTAGCCATAGGTGATTAGTTACTCTTCTTTTGCCCGTTTTTGTCTTGCAACTGCGACGGTACCAGAACCGTAGTCACGCGTTTGCCTTTATCGCTGAACGCCTGCATTTGCTGCTGTTGCACCAGATAGGTGATGCGATCGCCTTTTACGTTGCTGTCGAGCTGCTCCAGATAGGCGTTCCCGGTCAGGGTCACCAACTGCGACGCCACATCGTAACGGACTTTCTGCGCATGGCCTTTTACCGGCTTGCCGCTGTCTTGCATCTGATAGAAGGTGACCGGATTACCAAAGGCTTCGATATAAGTCTTGTTCTGATCGCCGTCCGGCCGGGTCACCACCACCTTGTCCGCTTTGATATCGATAGTGCCCTGCTTGATCACCACGTTATCGGTAAAGGTGCTGACGTTGCTCTGCATATCCAGAGACTGTTTCAGCGAGTCGATGCTCACCGGTTGGTTGGAGTCGGACTTCAGTGCCCAGGCTGGGGCGCTGGCGGCCAAAATCAAGCTGCCGATCAACAGATTACGGCTTTGTTTGTTGGTTCTGAATTTCATAGTTGGTCTTAACCTTATCAATCAACTCAGCGGTTTTGGCCCGCAGGTTCCCACGCATTTTCATGCCGTTAGAGGTGAAGTTCGTCCCGTAGAGCGTCACTTCGTCATCCGAAGCCACATCCTGGGTCACCAGGTTCACCTGAGCATTGTCCGTTTTAATTTTTTCCAGCTGTGAGGTGGTGGTCAGGCTGTTCACCTCGACATGGCCGTAAAGATACAGCATCCGGTCTTTAGTCAGTTTGGCGCGATCGGCGCGAACTGACCAGGTAGCCACCGCGTTTTCATCAAACAGCGTCATCACCGGCTGGGTAAACCAGCTTAATTCATCGGCGGTATAATACTTGACGTCTTCCGCCACCAGCTTGTAGCTCAGCTTGCCGGTCGGATTGTACACTATGGTGACCGTATGCTGGCTCTGATAAGTCGGATCCTGGCTGTTAGCCGGTCCCGGCGCGGCATCGTCATTGACATCAGTCATGTTCCAGCCAATCAGCGCCAATGCGATCACCGCCAGCAGGATGGTGATCCAAAGTTTGGTTTTACTCATATCGACAGCCCTTTGGCGTCCTCCAGCTTGTTCTGAGCCAAAAGAATAATGTCACACAGCTCGCGCACCGCACCGCGGCCGCCGGCAATGCGGGTAATATAGTGGGCGCGTGGCAACAGCAGCGGGTGTGCATCTGCCACCGCAACCGACAGGCCAACCTGCGCCATCACCGGCCAGTCAATCAGGTCGTCGCCAATATAGGCTACCTGATCTGCCGTTAGCGACAGTGTATCCAACAGTTCGCGGAAGGCCAAAAGCTTATCGGATTGCCCCTGATAAAGGTGGGTAATACCGAGGGTCTTTGCCCGATCTTCCAGCAGCTTGGCAGAGCGGCCGGTGATGATCGCCACTTCAATATCCGAGGTTTTCAGGCAGCGGATGCCGTAACCGTCACGTACGTTGAAGGCTTTTAACTCTTCGCCGTTGTTGCCCATGAAGATCAGGCCGTCTGACAGCACGCCATCGACATCACAAATCAGTAGGCGGATTTTGCCGGCACGCGCCATGACGTCTTGTTCTACAGGCCCGTAGCAGGTTTCAACCAGACTCATTGAGTTCTCTTCCATAATTAAACGACGCCGGCGCGCAGCATGTCATGCATATGTACCACACCCAGCAATTGGTCGCCATCGGCAACCAGCACTGCGGTGATATGGCGTTGCTGCATCAGGTTCAGCGCGTCTACCGCCAGCAGGTTCGGGCGCACTCGCACGCCGCCGAGCGTCATGACATCGACAATCTTGGCTTCGTTGAGATTGATACCCATATCAAATATCCGCCGCAGGTCACCATCGGTAAAGATACCGGCGATCTTCATCAGATCGTCACAGATGACCGTCATGCCCAGATTTTTGCGGGTGATTTCCAGCAGAGCATCACGTAGCGAAGCATCGGCACTGACATGGGGAATTTCATCGCCGCTGTGCATGATGTCGCTCACGCGTAGCAGCAGTCGGCGGCCCAGCGCGCCACCTGGGTGCGACAGTGCAAAATCTTCCGGCGTAAAACCACGGGCCTTCAGCAGGGCGACGGCTAACGCATCGCCCATCACCAGGGTAGCGGTGGTGCTGGTGGTCGGCGCCAGGCCAAGCGGGCAGGCTTCCTGCGGCACTTTAATGCACAGATGAATATCCGCCGCTTTGCCCATCGAACTTTCCGGATTGTTGGTCATGCAGATCAACGGGATTTGCTGGCGTTTCAATACCGGGATCAGCGCCTGAATTTCGTTGGACTCACCCGAGTTGGAGATGGCGAGCACGATATCCTGTGCGGTCACCATGCCGAGGTCGCCGTGGCTGGCTTCCGCAGGATGAACAAAGAACGAAGGCGTGCCGGTGCTGGCGAAGGTGGCGGCAATCTTGCAGCCGATATGACCGGATTTACCCATGCCCATCACCACCACTTTGCCGGTGCAGTCGGCGATCAACTCACAGGCGCGAGTAAAGTCTGCATTGATGTATTGATCGAGCTGGGCCAGCCCGTCACGCTCAATCTGCAGCACTTCTTTGCCTGCCTGCTGAAAATCAAAGCCTGGTTGCAACTGAATGTTCGACATGCTCATTCCCGTCGGTTTAGCCGAAAGTATTGAAAGGGTTAAAAAACAGCACCGCAAGATACGCAATAAAACCACATAATAACAGAGCGCCTGCCAGATGACCGATACGATGTTTCCGCCCAATGCACAGGGCGCTGAGCACAATGCTGACCGCCAGCATCACCCAGTAATCGCGGTGGAAGGCGGCACCATCGACACTGCCCGGAGACAGCAGGGCGGGGACGCCCAGTACGATCACCGTATTGAAAATGTTGGAGCCGATGATATTACCAATCGCCATATCATCCTCCCCCTTTAGTGCCCCGGCAATGGAGGTGGCCAGCTCCGGCAGGCTGGTGCCGATAGCGATAATGGTCAAACCGACCACCAACTCACTCATGCCGAAATAGTGCGCAATCACCGTGGCGTTATCGACCACCATTTTGGAAGACAGCGGCAGAATGATAAAGGCCAGCACCAGCCACAACACCGCCACGGTGTTGCTGCTGTCCTGCGGCAGTTCGGCCATTTGTTCCACGGTCAGGCTGTCGTTGCCTTCGCGCTGCGCCAGCCGGGCAATTTTCAACATCAACAGAATGAATACGGCGGCGGCGGCCAACAGCACCACGCCATCCAACCGACTCAGCGTGCCGTCCATCAGCACAAAACCGCACAATACTGTGACCGCCAACATCAGCGGCAGTTCGCGGCGCAATACTTCGGAACGCGCAGCCAGCGGGTGGATCAACGCGGCAACGCCAAGGATCAGTAAAATATTGGTGATGTTGGAACCCAATACGTTCCCCACCGCCATATCTATTTGCCCGTTCAGCGCGGCGGTGGTCGACACAAACAGTTCCGGCAGTGAGGTGCCGATACCGACGATGGTGATGCCGATAATCAGCGGTGGTACACCAAGTGAACGAGAAATGACCGCAGCACCGTAAACTAAGCGGTCTGCACCATATACCAGTAAAAATAAACCAACGATTAATAAAGCTATCGCGAGAAACATGCAGGGTCCTTTGTTGGGAATTATCCCGGTTCGTTGGTTAAAAGCCGTAATTCGGCTATCTTGCTTTGCCCTCCGTTGCGCAGGCTAAAGCCGCAGCAACGGGATTTCCCGGCTAATATATGAACACTTTCGTTTTTTTTCGTTATGGCGCCAATTTTGACCGGGTGGCGCGTAAAAGTAAAACCTATGGCACCATTGGTAGCGAAATGCCGGTAAGTTTTTGTAAAGATGAGACGCATTGCGCCCGTTGCTTTAACATCGCGGGTAGATTTGGCAAAAATGAGCCGTAAAGGATCCATTAACATGCACCAGAAGGCAGAGAATCTGGTCGAAGTTCGCGACATGACTTTCTCGCGCGGCGATCGACTGATATTCGAAGACATCAACCTGACGGTTCCCCGTGGCAAGGTGACAGCGATCATGGGGCCGTCCGGTATTGGTAAAACGACGCTGCTGCGTCTGATTGGCGGCCAGCTGGCACCGGACAGCGGTGAGATCTGGTTTGATGGCGATAACATTCCCGCGTTGTCCCGCCATCAGCTGTATGAAGCGCGCAAAAAAATGAGCATGCTGTTCCAGTCCGGCGCGCTGTTTACCGATCTGACGGTATTTGAAAACGTGGCTTATCCGCTGCGTGAACACAGCCGTTTGCCGGAACCGATCCTGCGTAGCACGGTGATGATGAAGTTGGAGGCGGTTGGGCTGCGTGGTGCGGCTGAGCTGATGCCCAATGAGTTGTCAGGCGGTATGGCGCGGCGTGCCGCGTTGGCGCGGGCGATTGCGCTCGACCCAGAGATGATCATGTTCGATGAGCCTTTCGTCGGCCAGGATCCGATCACCATGGGCGTGCTGGTGAAGCTGATCGATGAGCTCAATCACGCGCTGGGCATCACCTGCATCGTGGTTTCGCACGACGTACCGGAGGTGCTGAGCATCGCCGACTACGCTTACATTGTTGCCGATCATCGGGTGATTGCCGAAGGCACGGCGCAAGAATTACAGAACAATCCTGATGCGCGCGTGCGCCAGTTCCTGGATGGTATTGCCGATGGGCCGGTACCTTTCCGTTATCCGGCCGGCGATTATCAGGCCGAGCTGTTAGGTTTAGGGAGTAAATAAGCTGATGTTATTACAGGCGTTAGCGTCGTTAGGACGCCGTGGCATCAACACCAGCGCCAGTTTTGGGCGCGCCGGATTGATGTTGTTCAACGCGCTGGTCGGGCGGCCTGAACCGCGTAAGCAGTGGCCGCTGTTGCTCAAGCAAATGCACAGTGTGGGCGTACAGTCGCTGTTGATCATCATGGTTTCCGGGGTGTTTATCGGCATGGTGCTGGGCCTGCAGGGCTATCTGGTGCTGACCACTTACAGCGCCGAAGCCAGTCTGGGCATGATGGTGGCGTTATCGCTGCTGCGTGAACTGGGCCCGGTGGTCACCGCACTGTTGTTTGCCGGTCGAGCCGGTTCCGCGCTGACGGCCGAAATTGGTCTGATGAAGGCGACCGAGCAAATATCCAGCCTGGAAATGATGGCGGTCGATCCGCTGCGACGTATTGTCGCACCGCGTTTCTGGGCCGGTTTGATCAGTATGCCATTGTTGACGCTTATCTTTGTCGCGCTGGGCATCTGGGGCGGCTCGGTGGTTGGCGTGGACTGGAAGGGCATTGACAGCGGCTTCTTCTGGTCGGCGATGCAGGGCGCGGTAGAGTGGAAAAAAGACTTGCTCAACTGCCTGATCAAGAGCGTGGTTTTTGCCATTACCGTGACCTGGATTGCCATCTTCAACGGCTATGATGCGGTACCGACCTCTGAAGGGATTAGCCGGGCAACAACGCGTACCGTGGTACATTCGTCACTGGCGGTGTTGGGATTGGATTTCGTGCTGACAGCACTGATGTTTGGGAATTGATTCGATGCAAACGAAGAAGAGTGAAATCTGGGTTGGGGCATTTATGCTGATTGCGCTGTGCGCCATCGTGTTTTTGTGCCTGCAAGTGGCGAACATTAAGTCGATTGGTAACGAACCGACCTACCGTATTTACGCGACCTTCGATAATATCGGCGGTCTGAAAGCGCGTTCACCGGTGAAGATCGGCGGGGTAATGATAGGCCGGGTGGCCGATATCTCGCTTGATCCTAAAACCTATACGCCGCGCGTCGCCCTGGACATCCAGGATAAATTCGACCAGATCCCGGACACCAGCTCGCTGGCGATCCGCACCTCCGGCCTGCTGGGGGAGCAATATCTGGCACTGAACGTCGGTTTTGAAGATCCGGATATGGGCACCGCCATTTTGAAAGATGGCGGCACTATTCAGGACACCAAATCAGCCATGGTACTGGAAGATCTGATCGGCCAGTTCCTGTATAAGAGCGGCGGTCAGGATGACGCAGCCAAAGCGGGCGACGCGACTGCTGCGCCGCAACCTGCTGCCCCTATTCATTAAGAGAGGAAACCTGCATGTTTAAACGTTTACTTATGGTTGCTCTGCTGGTGGTTGCGCCGCTGGCGAATGCGGTCGATCAAACCAATCCTTATAGCCTGATGCAAGACGCGGCTCAAAAGACCTTCACCCGTCTGAAAACCGAACAGCCAAAGATCAAGCAGGATCCTAACTACCTGCGTTCCGTAGTGCATCAGGAACTGATGCCGTTTGTGCAGGTCAAATACGCCGGTGCGCTGGTGTTGGGCCGTTATTACAAAGACGCGACGCCGGCACAGCGTGAAGCTTACTTCACCGCATTCCAGGCTTATCTGGAGCAGGCCTACGGCCAGGCGCTGGCGATGTACCACGGCCAGACTTACCAGATTGAACCTGAAAAGCCGCTGGATAATGCCGACATTGTGGCCATTCGCGTGACCATCATTGATCAGGGCGGTCGTCCGCCGGTGCGTCTGGATTTCCAATGGCGCAAAAACAGCAAGACGGGTTACTGGCAGGCATATGACATGATCGCCGAAGGCGTCAGCATGATCACCACCAAGCAAAACGAGTGGGCATCTACCCTGCGTACCCAAGGGATTGACGGCCTGACCAAACAGCTACAGGCAGCGGCGCAGCGTCCAATCACGCTGGATCAGAAAAACTGATGACCACGGCCCTCAGCTTTGAATCGCAGCAGCAGACCCTGATCCTGCGCGGTGAACTGGATCGGGAAACTCTGTTGCCGCTGTGGGAACAGCGGGAAACGTTGCTGGCGGATAAAACCGTCCTCGACGTTACTCAACTGCAGCGTGTGGACTCTTCCGGGCTGGCATTGCTGGTACATCTGCGTGAACAGCAGCGTCAGCGCGGTGTGGAA
Organism: Serratia proteamaculans; assembly: GCF_949794035.1. Lineage (NCBI taxonomy): Bacteria > Pseudomonadati > Pseudomonadota > Gammaproteobacteria > Enterobacterales > Yersiniaceae > Serratia > Serratia proteamaculans. The sequence continues at coordinate 4,786,488 of NZ_OX461105.1, read as the reverse complement.
TTAAAAATTTCTGGCGTCAGCGATCGCCTGAAAACCTTGATCACGCTGTACAACCTGCAAGCAATAATGCCTGTTGATACCGCTGGTTAGCCCTACTTTCGGCTGGCTATAGACGGTTTCGCCTCAGAAAGCCCCTGTTACACAGGGGCTTTTTCTTTAGTTTAAGAAAACGTCTGATTCCACTAAGATGTCAGGCTGATTATGATCCTTTTGATGCAGAACTGGATACTATGGAAAATAACGAGATTAAAGACGTGTTGATGCGTGCATTGGCACTGGATGAAGCACATGTTACTGGCGACGGTAGCCATTTTCAGGTGATTGTGGTCGGTGAGCTGTTTGCCGCCATGAGCCGCGTCAAGAAACAACAGACAGTGTATGCACCGCTGATGGAATACATTGCGGACAACCGTATTCATGCCTTGTCGATTAAGGCATACACCCCTGAAGAGTGGCAGCGAGACCGCAAACTCAACGGATTTTAAGGCTGTTTGCCCAGCGGGGCGGGCAGCGTCAGTTTAGATAATAGAGAGTAGTCAAATGGATAAATTTCGTGTGCAGGGCCGGACCCGCCTCAGCGGTGAAGTTGCTATTTCCGGGGCTAAAAATGCCGCCCTGCCGATCCTGTTCGCCGCATTATTAGCGGAAGAGCCGGTCGAGCTGCAGAATGTCCCGAAGCTGAAGGACATCGATACCACCATTAAGCTACTCAACCAGTTAGGCACCAAGATTGAACGCAATGGCTCGGTGTTTGTTGACGCCAGCGGTGTGAATGAATTCTGCGCCCCCTATGACCTGGTGAAAACCATGCGTGCTTCTATCTGGGCACTGGGGCCGCTGGTCGCTCGCTTTGGCCGTGGCCAGGTTTCCCTGCCGGGTGGCTGTGCGATCGGGGCACGTCCGGTCGATCTGCACATCACGGGTCTGGAACAGCTGGGTGCTGAGATCAAACTGGAAGAAGGCTATGTTAAAGCTTCCGTTGACGGCCGCCTGAAGGGCGCACACATCGTTATGGACAAGGTGAGCGTTGGCGCTACCGTGACCATCATGAGTGCGGCAACGCTGGCGACCGGCACCACCGTGATTGAGAACGCGGCTCGCGAGCCGGAAATTGTCGATACCGCCAACTTCCTTAACACGCTGGGTGCGAAAATCACCGGAGCAGGCAGTGACCGCATCACCATCGAGGGCGTTGAGCGCCTGGGCGGCGGTGTTTATCGCGTGCTGCCGGACCGTATCGAGACCGGTACCTTCCTGATCGCTGCCGCGGTTTCCGGTGGTAAAGTGATGTGCCGTGATACTCGTCCAGATACGCTGGATGCGGTGCTGGCCAAGCTGCGTGAAGCCGGTGCGGATATCGAAGTAGGCGAAGACTGGATCAGCCTGGACATGCATGGCAAGCGTCCGAAAGCGGTGACCATTCGTACTGCGCCGCATCCGGGGTTCCCGACCGATATGCAGGCCCAGTTCAGCTTGCTGAACCTGGTCGCAGAAGGCACCGGTGTGATCACCGAGACCATCTTCGAAAACCGCTTCATGCATGTGCCTGAACTGATCCGCATGGGCGCACACGCCGAGATCGAGAGCAACACTGTGATTTGTCACGGCGTTGAGCAACTGTCCGGTGCACAGGTGATGGCGACCGATCTGCGCGCTTCAGCCAGTCTGGTGATTGCGGGTTGTATCGCTGACGGTGTAACCGTAGTCGATCGTATCTATCACATTGACCGTGGCTATGAGTGTATTGAAGACAAGCTGCGTGCGCTGGGTGCGAATATCGAGCGTGTGAAAGGCGAATAATCTGTTGGATGCCGGGGTGTTGCCCCGGCGGAAATGCAGTATTGAAGGGTCTGGCTTTGCCGGGCCCTTTTTAATTGTTATCTTCCGGGAATTCACCCACCGTCATCTTCAGCGTGATGCGTTTGCCCTCGCGCAGTACGACCACCGGAATTTCTGTACCGGGGCGGATCTCCGCCACCTGATCCATGGTCTCCAATACCGATATTGCCGGTTTGTTGTCGACATTGATAATCACGTCGTTGATATGGAAGCCGGCGTTACCTGCCGGTCCGTTCGGCGTAATTTCGGTCACGATAATGCCCTGCAGGCGATCGATGCCGGAATTGGACGAGCGCAGGGGAATAATTTCTTTACCCTGAATACCGAAATAACCACGAATGACGCGGCCGTCACGGATCAGTTTATCCATGATCTTGGTAGCCAGCTCGATGGGAATAGCGAAGCCCAAACCTTCCGGCGTTTCCCCATCGGTGACTTTATCGTAGGTCAGGGTATTGATACCGATTAACTCACCCAGCGAGTTGACCAGCGCGCCACCCGAATTGCCGCGGTTAATCGAGGCATCGGTCTGCAGGAAGGTTTGGCGACCGGTGGTGCTCATACTGATACGACCGGTGGCGCTGAGGATCCCCTGAGTAACCGTCTGGCCGAGATTATAGGGGTTGCCGATAGCCAGCACGACGTCACCCACGTGAGCGGTACGGGCGGTATTGATTGGGATAACCGGCAGGTTGCCCGGATCTATTTTCAACACCGCCAGATCGGTCAGGCTGTCAGAGCCGACCAACAAGGCTTCATAGCGGCGGCCATCCTGGACGACCACGGTAATTTGTTGCGCATCCTTGATCACATGGCGATTGGTCAGGATATAACCGCGATCGTTCATGATCACCCCGGAACCCAGCGACAAAACGTTGGTGGTGCCATTTATATTGCGGTTGTAGATATTCACGACGGCAGGCGCAGCGCGGCGTACCGCTTTGTTGTAGCTGACCGGTGTTTCGTCACGGGTACTGTCATGTTTTTCTGCGAACAGGGTATTGGAGGAACGTAGCACGGGAAGCGCAGCCAGCAGCAGGCCGGCAACGATTAGACCAATAACGACGGAACGCAAGAGCTTAGCAAACATGGAGTTTTAGTACGTGAGGTAAAAGATACACGGAGGATAACATGAGAATACCGGGCGCAGTATGTCACCGAGCCCGGTTTTTAAACAAATTACCGATTAACGCAACAGCAGATAAATGGTTTCACCGCCGCGCACGATGTTCAGTGCCATCACCGGGGGTTTGGCTTCAAGTACCTTGCGTAACGCCGTGATGTTCTCAATACGCTGGCGGTTGATGCCAATGATCACATCATCTTTCTGCAGTCCGATCTGCGCAGCCACAGAACCTTTATCGACTCTGTCGATCTTCACGCCCTTGTCGCCGCTTGGAATGGCACCGTTGCTGAGTGAAACACCCTGCAAGGCCGGAGAAAGCGTTTCGGCATTGGTGGAGGCACCATCGCTGTTATCCAGCGTAACGGAAACTTCCTGTGGCTTACCGTCGCGCAGCAACCCGATCTTGATGATTTTGCCCGGCGCGGTGGTCCCCACCTTGGCACGCAGCTCCGCGAAGCTGCTGACGGCCTTGCCGTCGACGGAAACCAGAATGTCACCGGCCTTGATACCCGCCTTGGCAGCGGCGGATTTAGGCAATACTTCGCTGACAAAGGCGCCGCGTTGGGTATCGGTATTAAATGCCTTGGCCATATCGGCGGTCATTTCACTGCCTTTGATGCCCAGCAGGCCGCGTTTGACTTCGCCAAACTCGATCAGCTGTTGGCTGAGGTTCTGCGCCATGTTGCTTGGGATGGCAAAGCCGATGCCCACGTTGCCGCCGCTTGGCGCCAAAATGGCGGTGTTGATGCCGATCAGCTCACCGTTGAGGTTAACCAGTGCGCCGCCGGAGTTACCGCGGTTGATGGAAGCATCGGTCTGAATGAAGTTTTCCAGCCCTTCCAGGTTCAGGCCGCTGCGGCCCAACGCAGAAATAATGCCGGAAGTCGCGGTCTGACCCAGGCCGAACGGGTTACCGACGGCCACGGCAAAATCGCCGACCCGCAGTTGGTCGGAGTCCGCCATTTTAATCGCGGTCAGATTTTTCACGTCGCTGAGCTGCAACAGGGCGATATCGGATTGCTCGTCACGACCGAGTAGCTTGGCGTCCACTTCACGGCCATCGTTCAACTGCACGCTAATTTTGTCGGCGTTGTTGATCACGTGGTTGTTGGTCAACACATAGCCTTTGGCGGCATCGATGATGACGCCAGAACCCAACCCTTCAAACGGACGTGAGCTTTGTTGCTGCCCTGGGGCATCAGGGCCGAAGAAGCGTTTGAATTCCTCCGGAACCTGCTGGCGCTGTATCTGTGTGCCTTCAACATGCACGCTGACGACGGCGGGCAGGACTTTTTCCAGCATCGGTGCCAGGCTTGGCAGCGGTTGTCCCTGAACGGCGACGGGCATCGCCGCGGTGGCTGCCGGTACGGAGGTCAGTGTGAGGCCAATACTCATTGCCAATGCACTAAGAATTAACGACTTTTTATTCATTGATTATAACTCTCTCAATACCTGCCGGTGAAAGGGTGATGATAATGCAGCAGCACTACCATAGTGAAGGATAAGACCGTGAATTTGCGTGAAAAGTTCACTCAGGCGCCAGCTTTAAGAATAGCTCAGCGTGGGGAAGAAAAACCGGGGAAAGCAAAGACCCGTGGGACTGGCCCACGGGCGAAGAACGGCGTTTAGTCGCGGCGCGGACGTTCGCCACGCAGCAGGCCAGATGCGCCTTCAGAGTAATCGCGTGGCATCTCTACCGGCGTTTGATCGTTATCCGCTTCGGCTTCGCTCAGGCGATAACGGAACGGGTTTTCCTGCATTGGCAGGTCCGGTAGCAGGTTGTTGGAGCTTTTCGCCATGTGCTGATACAGCTGGCGATAGTCGCGTGCCATGTTGTCCAGCAGCTCAGCGCTACGGGCAAAGTGGCCGACCAACTCCTGGCGATACTCTTCCAGGTCGGTTTTGCTCTTGTCCAACTCATTTTGCAAAACTTGTTGTTGACGTAATTTACGGTTACCAAAACGCATCGCTACCGCACCAATGACGATACCGACCACCAAACCAATCAGCGCATACTCCCAGGTCATGATGACTCCTATTTTGACTTCGTTGTTCCGCAGGGATTTTTCACTTAATAATATCCACTATAACCGTTAACCTTGTCCGAGTGGAATCCTGATGAGCCATGACCTGTTTTCTTCAGGGTTTTCAGTAGCGCCCTGAGTGGGTATTTGTAGCGATAAGGGCAAGAAGCCCCGTAAAATTGCCGCGAAAATGGGCTAAATAATTTCTAAGCGTTGTTAGGGAACATCGAACAGATGCAGGCACAATCACCATTATCACGCTACCAGCAGGTGCTGGATGCGGGAGAATATCAGGCCGATGCGGTGCAATGTCAGGCCGTGACTCAACTGGATCATATCTATCAGGCATTGCAGCAGACGCCTGCTGTCAATGCGTCGGTCGGTGGCCTGCGCGGCAAGTTCAACCGTTGGCTGGGCAAGAGCAGTGAAACGGCTCAGCAGCGCCCGGCTCAGGGCTTATATATGTGGGGCGGCGTTGGCCGCGGCAAGACCTGGCTGATGGATATGTTCTTCCACAGCCTGCCGGGGGACCGCAAACTGCGTCTGCATTTCCACCGTTTTATGCTGCGGGTGCACGAAGAGCTGACGGAGCTGCAGGGGCAGGAAAACCCACTTGAAATCATCGCTGACGGTTTCAAGGCGCAGACCGACGTGCTGTGTTTCGACGAATTCTTTGTTTCCGATATTACCGACGCCATGCTGCTGGCAACCTTGTTGCAGGCGCTGTTTGCCCGTGGCATTACGCTGGTGGCGACCTCCAATATTCCGCCGAACGATCTGTACCGCAACGGCCTGCAGCGTGCGCGTTTCCTGCCGGCGATCGACCTGATTAACCAGTATTGTGACGTGATGAACGTTGACGCTGGCATTGATTACCGCCTGCGCACTTTGACTCAGGCCCATTTGTACCTGACGCCGCTTGATGAGCAGACCCGGCAGACCATGGACCGGATGTTTGTGAAGCTGGCCGGCAAGGAAGGGGAGTCGGCGCCGGTATTGCAGATCAATCACCGGCCGTTGCAGGCGATCCGCGCGGTAGACGGCGTACTGGCGGTAGATTTCCACACGTTGTGCGAAGAGGCGCGTAGCCAGTTGGACTATATTGCATTGTCGCGCCTGTATCACAGTGTGATCCTGTATAATGTGCGAGTAATGGGCCCATTGAAGGAAAATACTGCACGTCGCTTCCTGGCGTTGGTGGATGAATTTTACGAACGTCACGTCAAGCTGGTGATCGCCGCCGAAGTGTCGATGTTCGATATCTACCAGGGGGAACGGCTGAAGTTTGAGTACCAACGCTGCCTGTCGCGGCTGCAGGAAATGCAGAGCGAGGAGTATCTGAAGTTGCCGCATCTGCCGTGACGCCCAGGGGGACCCCGACCGCCGGTGTCCCCGCATTTCCGCCGTTAGCGCTAAATTGCGTTTCTATTCAAAAAGCGTTCGATCTTTGTGAGCGACTTCTCTATAATCTTGCGACCCCACGTTACAACAAAGTTTTTTTCCCAAAAACTTTTTAGTGCCGGCAATGGCTATTCGAAGGGGTAGGTTTGCTGGACTTGTATGGTCGTGTGAGCCTCAACTGTTTTCGAGCGTTTGGGTGTTCACCAACGTGTAACTAATTATTGGGTAAGCTTTCTAATGAAAACTTTTACAGCTAAACCAGAGAGCGTAAAACGCGACTGGTACGTTGTTGATGCAGATGGTAAAACTTTAGGCCGTCTCGCTACTGAACTGGCTCGTCGTCTGCGCGGCAAGCATAAAGCGGAATACACCCCGCACGTTGATACCGGTGACTACATCATCGTTCTGAACGCAGAAAAAGTTGCTGTAACCGGCAACAAGCGTACAGACAAAGTGTATTACCGTCACACCGGCTACGTCGGTGGTATCAAGCAAGCGACCTTTGAAGAGATGATTGCCCGCAATCCAGAGCGTGTGATTGAAATCGCGGTTAAAGGCATGCTGCCAAAGGGTCCGTTGGGTCGTGCAATGTTCCGTAAACTGAAAGTTTACGCGGGCACCGAGCACACTCACGCGGCACAGCAACCGCAAGTTCTTGACATCTAATCGGGATTATAGGCAATGGCTGAAAATCAATACTACGGCACTGGTCGCCGCAAAAGCTCCGCAGCTCGCGTTTTCATCAAGCCGGGCAGTGGTAACATCGTAATTAACCAGCGTACCCTGGAACAGTACTTCGGTCGCGAAACTGCCCGCATGGTAGTTCGTCAACCGTTGGAACTGACCGATATGGTTGGTAAATTTGACCTGTACATCACCGTTAAAGGTGGTGGTATCTCTGGTCAGGCTGGCGCTATCCGTCACGGTATCACCCGTGCACTGATGGAGTACGACGAGACTCTGCGCGGTGAATTGCGTAAAGCTGGCTTCGTTACTCGTGACGCCCGTAAGGTAGAACGTAAGAAAGTCGGCCTGCGTAAAGCACGTCGTCGTCCGCAGTTCTCCAAGCGTTAATTTTTTACTGCCTCGGCAGTGGAATTTACGCCAAAAACCCGGTGCTTCACCGGGTTTTTTTATGCCTGAAAATCAACTTGTCGCTACTAAAATCTTTGGTATATCAGACAATTCAATACGAAATCACCGTACAGCCCCCACAAAACAAGCAAAATCTGGTAAACTATCATCCACTTTTGCGCCTGTTCGCCATGCAGCAGTTATCAGTCTACCTCCGAGGCCGTTTTTATGACCTAAGGTTTCGCTGCAAGTTGCTGGCCTGCGGTCAAGATCATTCAGGATAGCAGCCTGATATACCCGATAGATTTCATGGTGCGGCAAGGCGGCAACCGAACGAATCCCCTGGAGCTTAGCGTGCTAAGTGACTGGGGTGAGAAAGGGAAGCCAACACCGCTGCGCCGTGAAAGATGAAGGGAAGTTGGCTATTCGCAGTATTTTCTAGATAACTTGGAGGTTTTCATGGCTGTCGCTGCCAACAAACGTTCGGTAATGACGCTGTTCTCTGGCCCGACCGACATTTTTAGCCATCAAGTACGTATCGTACTGGCGGAGAAAGGTGTCAGCGTTGAGATTGAGCAGGTTGAGTTGGATAACCTGCCGCAGGATCTGATTGACCTCAACCCGTACCAGACGGTGCCTACCCTGGTCGATCGCGAACTGACCCTGTATGAATCCCGTATCATCATGGAATACCTTGATGAGCGCTTCCCGCACCCACCATTGATGCCGGTCTACCCGGTTGCTCGCGGTGAGAGCCGCTTGATGATGCTGCGTATCGAGAAAAACTGGTATTCGCTGATGTACAAAATCGAGCAGAGCAACGGTCAGGAAGCTGAATCAGCACGCCGTCAACTGCGCGAAGAACTGCTGGCGATTGCCCCTATCTTTGGCCAGACCCCGTACTTCATGAGCGAAGAGTTCAGCCTGGTAGATTGCTACCTGGCGCCGCTGCTGTGGCGTTTGCCGCAGTTGGGCATTGAACTGAGCGGTGCCGGTTCCAAAGAGCTGAAAGGCTACATGACTCGCGTGTTCGAGCGTGATGCCTTCCTGGCCTCCCTGACCGAACCCGAGCGCGAAATGCGCCTGCAGACTCGGGGCTAAGCGTTATGGATATGTCTCAGATGACTCCACGCCGTCCGTACCTGCTGCGGGCGTTCTATGACTGGTTGCTGGACAATCAGTTGACACCGCACCTGGTGGTGGATGTGACGCGTCCTGACGTGCAGGTACCTATGGAATTCGCCCGTGATGGCCAGATCGTTCTGAACATCGCGCCGCGTGCAGTAGGCAACCTGGAATTAGGCAACGACGAAGTGCATTTCAACGCGCGTTTCGGTGGTGTGCCACGTGAGGTCCTGGTGCCAATGGCAGCGGTGCTGGCAATTTATGCCCGTGAAAACGGTGCAGACACCATGTTCGAACCGGAAGCCGCTTATGAAGCGGAAGGCACGTTTGAAGGTTTGGACAATGAGACGATCCCTTCGGAAAGCCTGATGTCGGTAATTGATGGTGATCGCCCTGATCTGGATGAAGGTAACGATCCGGATGATGAGCCACCACCGCCGCCACGTGGTGGTCGCCCGGCACTGCGCGTGGTGAAATAACCCCGCAGTGGTGAACACGAAAGGTCGCTTTGGCGACCTTTTTTATTGCCTGCGCCCCGGGAAAAAACAAAGGGCCCGGCAGAGTTAACCGCGGGCCCTTGGGGGGAAGCTGAGGAGCTTAGACTTCCAGGTAGCTCATGATGCCATCGGCTGCTTTACGGCCTTCGGCAATCGCGGTCACTACCAGATCTGAACCGCGCACCGCATCGCCACCGGCGAAGATCTTCGGGTTGCTGGTCTGGAAGGCATTATCGGTGCTTTCCGGCGCCACAATACGGCCCTGTTTGTCGAGCTCAACGTCGTGAGCGGCCAACCAGTCCATCTTATGCGGGCGGAAACCAAAGGCCAGAACCACGGCATCGGCATCGATGATGTGCTCGGAGCCCGGTACCTGCTCCGCCGTTTGGCGGCCATTGGCATCCGGTGCACCCAACTGGGTACGAACCATTTTTACACCGGCCACGCGACCGGCGCTGTTCAGTTCGATGCTCAGCGGCTGCAGGTTGAATTTGAAATCAACCCCTTCCTCACGCGCGTTTTTCACTTCACGCTTGGAGCCTGGCATGTTGGCTTCATCACGGCGGTAGGCACAGATAACGTCGGTTGCCCCCTGGCGGACAGAGGTACGCACGCAGTCCATCGCGGTATCACCACCGCCCAGTACCACCACGCGTTTGCCTTCCATGTTGATATACGGCTCGTGCTGCTCGGCTTGATAGCCCATCAGCTGCTTGGTGTTGGCGATCAGGAACGGCAGTGCGTCATAGACGCCCGGCGCTTCTTCATTCTCCAGGCCACCGCGCATGGACTGATAGGTACCGACACCGAGGAACACCGCGTCATACTCACTCAGCAGCGTCTCCATGGTGATGTCTTTGCCCACTTCGGTATTGAGTTGGAACTCAATGCCCATCTCGCTGAAGATGCCACGGCGTTTCACCATTACTTCTTTTTCCAGCTTGAAAGCCGGGATACCGAAGGTCAGCAGGCCACCGATCTCCGGATGACGATCGTAAACCACCGCTTTCACGCCGTTGCGAGTCAGTACGTCGGCACAGGCCAGGCCGGCAGGGCCAGCACCGATCACTGCTACGCGTTTGCCGGTAGGCAGCACGTGGGACATGTCCGGTTTCCAGCCCATCTCAATCGCTTTATCGCTGATATAGCGCTCGATGTTACCGATAGTCACCGCACCGAACTCGTCGTTCAGGGTGCAGGAGCCTTCACACAGACGATCCTGTGGGCAAACGCGGCCGCACACTTCCGGCAGGCTGTTGGTCTGGTGCGCCAGGTCCGCAGCTTCCATGATGCGGCCTTCGTTCGCCAGCTTCAGCCAGTTCGGGATGTAGTTGTGAACCGGGCATTTCCATTCGCAATACGGGTTACCGCAAGACAGACAGCGGTCCGCCTGCGACTTCGCCTGAGTTTCCGAAAACGGCTCGTAAATCTCTACAAACTCAATTTTACGGATCTTGAGCGGTTTCTTTGGCGGATCAACGCGCTGCAGGTCGATAAATTGATAAACATTCTGACTCATTAATGACCTCTTACTGCGCCTGAACCCGCAGCTCGGCTGCGGAACGACTACGGTGACCCAACAATGCTTTGACATCACTGGACTTCGGCTTGACCAGAGCGAACTTCGGCGCCCATTCCGGCCAGTTAGCCAGAATCTCTTCCGCACGCGAAGAACCGGTCGCCTGAACGTGCTCGGTAATCAAGCCACGCAGGTGCTCTTCATGAATCGCCAGTTGTTCGACATCCAACACTTCCACCAGCTCCGGGTTCACACGTTTGCGGAACTCGCCGTCTTCATCCAGCACGTAGGCGAAGCCGCCGGTCATGCCCGCACCAAAGTTGATGCCGGTTTTCCCCAGCACGCAGACGATGCCGCCGGTCATGTATTCACAACCGTTGTCACCGATGCCTTCGACTACGGTGATGGCACCGGAGTTACGCACGGCGAAACGCTCACCGGCACGGCCTGCGGCGAACAGCTTGCCGCCGGTAGCGCCGTACAAACAGGTGTTACCGATGATGCTGGCTTCGTGGCTGCGGAATGCAGATCCAATCGGTGGGCGTACGGCGATACGGCCACCGGCCATGCCTTTACCGACGTAGTCGTTGGCGTCGCCGGTCAGGGTCAGTTCAACCCCACCCGCATTCCAGACGCCGAAGCTCTGGCCTGCAGTACCGGAGAAGTACGCCTTGATCGGATCGGCTGCCATACCCTGATCGCCATGCACGGTAGCGATGGCACCGGACAGGGTAGCGCCCACTGAGCGGTCGGTATTGCGGATATCGAAGTAGAAAGCCTTACTGTGCTTGGCTTCGATATGCGGTTCCGCCTGCGCCAGCAGATCTTTGTTCATCAACCCCTGGTCGAACGGTGGGTTGCTGCTTTCAGTGCAGTACAGCGCCTTGCCTGGGTGCGGCGTAGCGGTTTGCAGCAACGGCGACAGATCCAGTTTGTTCTGCTTGGCAGAAATACCGTCCAGTTCGGTCAGGAACTCGGTGCGACCAATCAGATCGACCAGTTGGCTGACACCCAGTTGCGCCATGATTTCGCGGGTTTCACGCGCGATAAACTGGAAGTAGTTAACCACACGTTCCGGCAGGCCGTGATAGTGATCGCGGCGCAGTTTTTCATCCTGAGTTGCCACGCCGGTTGCGCAGTTATTCAGGTGACAGATACGCAGATATTTACAACCCAGCGCCACCATAGGGCCGGTGCCGAAGCCAAAGCTCTCTGCACCGAGGATCGCCGCTTTGACGATATCCACGCCGGTTTTCAGGCCGCCATCCACCTGCAGGCGGATTTTATGACGCAGGCCGTTAGCCACCAGCGCCTGCTGGGTTTCCACCAGGCCCAGTTCCCACGGACAACCGGCATATTTCACCGAAGACAGCGGGCTGGCACCGGTACCGCCATCGTAGCCGGCGATGGTGATCAGGTCGGCATAGGCTTTCGCCACGCCGGTGGCGATGGTGCCGACGCCCGGTTCGGAAACCAGTTTCACCGAAATCATCGCCTTCGGGTTGACCTGTTTCAGGTCGAAGATCAACTGTGCCAGATCTTCGATCGAGTAGATGTCATGGTGTGGCGGTGGGGATATCAGGGTCACGCCCGGCACCGAGTAACGCAGCTTGGCGATATACGGGGTTACCTTATCGCCAGGCAACTGACCGCCTTCACCCGGCTTGGCCCCTTGAGCCACTTTAATCTGGATAACATCGGCATTCACCAGGTAGGCCGGGGTCACGCCGAAACGGCCGGACGCCACCTGCTTGATGCGTGACACCTTGTTGGTGCCGTAGCGCGCAGGATCTTCGCCGCCTTCACCGGAGTTGGAGAAGCCGCCGAGGCTGTTCATGGCAATCGCCAGCGATTCATGCGCTTCCGGGCTCAGTGCACCGATAGACATGGCTGCGGTATCGAAACGTTTGAACAGCGATTCGGCCGGTTCAACCTGATCGACCGGAATTGGCGTGCCCTTCGGCGTAATGGCCAACAGGTCGCGCAGCATTGCCACCGGACGTTCATTCACCAGTTTGGCGTAAGTTTGATAGTCGCTGTATTTGCCGCTGTGAACCGCGGTTTGCAGCGTGCTCACCACGTCAGGGTTGTACGCATGGTACTCGCCGTCGTGGACAAACTTCAGCAGCCCACCCTGTTCCAGCGGCTTGCGTTTCAGCCACGCGCGCTTGGACAGGTTCTGCAGATCCTGTTGGATATCGCTGAAACTGGCGCCGCCGATGCGGCTGACCACGCCCTGGAAACACAAATCGGACAGATCTCGATGCAAACCGACGGCCTCGAACAATTTGGCGCAGCGGTAAGAAGCAATCGTCGAGATGCCCATTTTGGACATGATCTTGTACAGGCCTTTGTTGATGCCGTTACGGTAGTTCAGCATCACTTCACGGTATTTCTTGTCGATCGCCTGGGTATCTACCAGTTTGGCCAGGGTTTCGTAGGCCAGGTACGGGTAGACCGCCGTCGCGCCGAAGCCCAGCAGCACGGCGAAATGGTGCGGATCGCGGGCGCTGGCGGTTTCAACGATAATGTTGGCGTCGCAACGCAGGTTCTTATCTACCAGACGGGTCTGGATCGCGCCTACGGCCATCGGTGCAGGCACCGGCAAACGGCTAGTGGAGATAGCGCGGTCGGACAGCACCAACAGTACGGCACCGTCGCGGACTTTGCGTTCCGCTTCGTCGCACAGGGCGCGAATGGTCTGCTCCAGGTCTTGCTTGGCCGGATCAAAGGTCAGATCGAGCGTGTCGGCGCGATAATATTCGCCTTCCAGTGTGGTGAGCTGTTTGAAGTCGGAGTACAGCAGGATCGGCGATTTGAAGCTTAAACGGTGCGCCTGACCTTCGGCCTCGCAGAACACGTTCATTTCGCGGCCGATGCTGGTCGCCAGTGACATCACATGCGCTTCACGCAGTGGATCGATCGGTGGGTTGGTCACCTGGGCGAACTGCTGACGGAAATAGTCATAAATGATGCGCGGACGACTGGAGAGCACGGCGAACGGGGTATCGTCACCCATTGAGCCAGTGGCTTCCTGGCCAATTTCACCCAGCACGCGGATCACCTGATCCAGTTCTTCGCTGCTGTAGCCGAACTGTTTCTGGTAAGTCTCGAGCTGCGAGTCGTCAAGTTCGCGGCTACCGACCTGATCGGCCGGCAGGTCTTCGAATGGCACCAGACGCTTGACGTTCTTTTCCATCCACTCTTTATACGGGTGGCGGCTTTTCAGATCGTTGTCGGTCTCGGCGGAGTGCAGGATCCTGCCGCTGCGGGTGTCGATCACCATCAGCTCGCCAGGGCCCACGCGGCCTTTCTCTACCACCTCATCGGGCTGGTAATCCCAGATCCCGACTTCCGAGGCGCAGGTAATCAGCTTGTCTTTGGTGATGACGTAGCGCGCCGGACGCAGACCGTTACGGTCCAGGTTACAGGCGGCGTAGCGGCCATCGGACATCACGATGCCGGCAGGGCCGTCCCACGGCTCCATGTGCATCGAGTTGAAGTCGAAGAAGGCGCGCAGGTCGGTGTCCATGTCCGGGTTGTTCTGCCAGGCCGGTGGCACCAGCAGGCGCATGGCACGGATCAGATCCATCCCGCCCGCCAGCAGCAGTTCCAGCATGTTATCCAGCGAGCTGGAGTCGGAGCCGGTTTCATTAACGAACGGCGCGGCAGTCTGCAGATCCGGGATCAGCGGCGTCTGGAATTTATAAGTACGGGCCCGTGCCCACTGGCGGTTACCGGTGATGGTGTTGATCTCGCCGTTGTGCGCCAGATAGCGGAACGGCTGTGCCAGCGGCCAGCGCGGCACGGTGTTGGTGGAAAAACGCTGATGGAACAGGCAGATGGCCGATTCCAGACGCAGGTCCGCCAAATCAAGATAGAAACGTGGCAGATCCGCAGGCATGCACAGGCCTTTATAGATCGTTACCAGGTTTGAGAAACTGCAGACATAGAAGCTATCGTCCTGGACGCGCTTCTCGATACGGCGACGCGCGATAAACAGGCGGCGTTCCATATCGCGCGGACGCCAACCGGCCGGGGCGTTAACAAAGATCTGTTCGATGCGTGGCAAAGAAGAGAGGGCGATCTCACCCAATACGTCCGGATTGGTCGGTACTTCACGCCAGCCGACCACTGACAGCGTTTCATTCTGCAGTTCTTCTTCGACAATGCGGCGGCTGGCACGTGCTTCCTCTTCATTCTGGCTGAGGAACATCATGCCTACGGCGTAGTTCTTGGCTAAACGCCAGCTGCGTTCTTCCGCCACCATGCGGAAAAAGCGGTCAGGCTTTTGTAATAACAGGCCGCAACCGTCGCCAGTCTTGCCGTCAGCAAGGATTGCGCCACGGTGCTGCATACGGGCCAGCGCGTGAATAGCAGTACGCACCACCTTATGGCTAGGTTCGCCTTCTATGTGGGCGATCAGGCCGAAACCACAGTTGTCCCGCTCTTGGGATTTATCGTACAACATATCAGTGAACCTCCCCAGGCTCTGCGTGACTCTCACAACCTTTCACGAGGGGGCTTCCCTTCAGGCAGAAGTCCAATCAGCAAGGTTAATAGCGCCGATCTGCTTTTCCGCCCTCCGTTAATGGCCTCTCGTGACGGTTCTCACAAGTGGTAAATGACTTGTTTTAAGAGGGAGTCTTAAATTACTGCATAAATATGACGAGACGTTTGCCCGTCCAGAAAGCTTCCAGCGGACTTCCAACTTAGCGAGAAAGAATACGCAGGTCAACTATAGGCCTAAGGGGGTTTCTTATGGGATTTATTGTGGTCAATTAATTGATATTTAATATGTTATTGCAATTTTTGAGCTTGCGTAGGGGAGTGGTGAACCCCGAAGAAATGTGAGCTGTCTCACTATAGTGCAATGCCTGAATCTCTGCACCATGCTAGTGCGGGTGTGAATGTCGGAGTTTTATTCTAATAAGTTAATCTTTTTCGTTGTTTATAACTATTTTTCATCGCTTTGTCATATTGACGTGAACGGTTGCGCGAGAATAAGAAAAATTCATCTCGGCCTGAGTGATTTTATTTGCATTTATAATGAATAGTTATGCCTGGTGAAGCCTTGCGGGGAAAGCGTTGATCTCTGTCATCGCGGGAAAAGCCGTTTCTTATTAGCATCACGGGCTTTGAGCACAGAGATCTCCAAGATTATGCAGTTGCCGCAATTAGTCAATATGTTTGGCGCCGATCTCCAGCGCCGCTATGGTGAAAAGATCCATAAACTCACGCTGCACGGCGGTTTCAGTTGTCCGAACCGCGATGGCACTCTGGGGCGCGGTGGTTGTACCTTCTGCAATGTGGCCTCTTTCGCCGATGAACAGATGCAGCAGCAAAGTATCGCCGAACAGTTGGCGTTGCAGGCGGTCAGGGTCAACCGCGCTAAGCGCTATCTGGCTTACTTTCAGGCCTACACCAGTACTTATGCAGAAGTGAGCCTGCTGGCACAGATGTATCAGCAGGCTTTGTCGCAGGCCGACATGGTTGGCATCTGCGTTGGGACTCGTCCGGACTGCGTACCGCCCGCGGCGCTTGATCTGCTGGCGGGTTACCTTGAGCAGGGGTATGAGGTGTGGCTGGAGCTGGGGCTACAGACGGCGCACGATAAAACTCTGAAACGCATCAATCGCGGCCATGATTTCTCCTGTTATCAGCACACCGCCCGGCTGGCACGTGAACGCGGGCTGAAGGTGTGCAGCCACCTGATTGTCGGGCTGCCGGGGGAAACGGCCGCCGACCATCTGGCGACCCTGAAGCAAGTGGTGGACAGCGGTGTGGACGGCATCAAGCTGCACCCGCTGCATATCGTGACCGGCAGCACCCTGGCGCGGGCCTGGCAGGCCGGGCGATTGCCAGAACTGTCGCTCGAGCATTATGCCGCCAGCGCCGGTGAGATGATCCGCCATACGCCGAAAGAGGTGATATATCACCGTATCTCCGCCAGCGCGCGCCGGCCGACGCTGTTGGCACCATTATGGTGCGAAAACCGTTGGAACGGCATGCAGGCGGTGGGGGGCTATCTGCAACAGCATGGCGGTCAGGGCAGTGCATTGACAGAAAAGCAGCAATATCGTCCTTGCGCACTGTTTTGATTTGCAATCTTTCCCACACTTCGGCGTTTGCTTTCTTATCTCATCGGGGTTTTACGGTATGATTTACAAGATTCTGTCTGATGGGAGCGGCTATGAAGCAAATCCGGGTGTTAGCCCAGTACTACGTTGATTTAATGGTAAAACTGGGGCTGGTACGCTTTTCGCTGCTGCTGGCATCGGCACTGGTGGTGCTGGCGATGGTGGTACAGATGGCGGTCACCATGCTGCTGCGCGGGGAAGTAGAAAGCATCGACGTGGTGCGTTCCATCTTCTTCGGCCTGCTGATTACGCCATGGGCGGTCTACTTTCTGTCGGTGGTGGTCGAACAGCTTGAGGAGTCACGCCAGCGCCTGACGCGGCTGGTGGATAAGCTGGAAGAGATGCGCCACCGCGACCTGGAGCTTAACCAGCAGTTGAAGGACAACATCAGCCAACTGAATCAGGAAATTGCCGACCGTATCAAGGCGGAAGAAGAGCGTCAGCAGGTGATGGACAAGCTGACGGGAGAGATGGAGCAGCGTGAACTGGCGCAGATTGAACTGGGTCAGCAGTCGGCGCTGTTGCGTTCCTTCCTCGATGCTTCGCCGGATCTGGTCTATTACCGCAATGAAGACAAAGAGTTCTCCGGCTGTAACCGGGCGATGGAACTGCTGACCGGCAAAAGCGAAAAACAGCTGATCGGCCTGACGCCATTTGACGTCTACGGTCAGGAAATCGCCGAGAAGGTGATCGAAACCGACGAGAAAGTGTTCCGTCACAACGTCTCACTGACCTATGAACAGTGGCTGGTTTACCCGGATGGCCGCAAGGCCTGTTTTGAGCTGCGCAAGGTGCCGTTTTACGACCGCGTGGGCAAACGCCACGGCCTGATGGGCTTTGGTCGCGATATAACCGAGCGTAAGCGCTACCAGGACGCGCTGGAGAATGCCAGCAGGGACAAGACCACCTTCATCTCAACGATCAGCCACGAGCTTCGTACGCCGCTTAACGGCATCGTCGGCCTGAGTCGCATTCTGCTCGATACCGAATTAAACGACGAACAGCTGAAATACCTCAAAACCATCCATGTCAGCGCCATCACGCTGGGTAATATCTTCAATGACATTATCGAGATGGATAAGCTCGAGCGCCGTAAAGTGCAGCTCGACAACCAACCTGTAGACTTCACCGGCTTCCTGGCCGATCTGGAAAATCTCTCCGGCCTGTTGGTACAGCCGAAAGGGCTGCAGTTTGTGATGGAGCCGCAACAACCGCTGCCGCAACAAATCATCGCCGACGGCACCCGCCTGCGACAGATTCTGTGGAACCTGATCGGCAACGCGGTGAAGTTTACCCCGCAGGGGCGGATTGTGGTGCGCGTACGGCGCGAAGAGCAGGATCGGCTGGTGTTTGAAGTGGAAGACTCCGGCATGGGCATTCCGCAGGATGAACAGGACAAAATCTTCGCCATGTATTATCAGGTGAAGGATCAGCACGGCGGCCGTCCGGCGACCGGGACGGGCATTGGGCTGGCGGTTTCCAAGCGTCTGGCGCAGAGCATGGGCGGCGATATCACCGTCAGCAGCGCACAGGGGCACGGTTCTTGCTTTACCTTATCCATCAAGGCACCGGCGGTACAGGAAGCGGAAAGTGAGACCGCCGTCGAAGAGGCGCTGCCATTGCCGGCGCTGCATATCCTGCTGGTGGAAGACATTGAGCTGAACGTGATTGTGGCGCGTTCGGTGCTGGAGAAGCTGGGCAACAGCGTTGAAGTGGCGATGAACGGCCAGGATGCGCTGACGATGTTCGATCCGGACGAGTTCGATCTGGTGCTGCTGGATATCCAGTTGCCGGACATGACCGGGCTGGATATCGCCCGGATACTGCGTGAACGCTATGCCGGGCAGGCGCTGCCGCCGTTGGTTGCACTGACCGCCAACGTGCTGAAAGACAAAAAAGAGTACCTCGACGCGGGAATGGACGATGTGCTGAGCAAGCCGTTGTCCGTACCGGCGCTGACCAAGGTGATAAAACATTACTGGGATCATCAACCCTCTCACACCACAAAGAAAACGGAGCAAAAGACGATGAAGATTAATGAGTCTTTACTGGATACCACCATGCTGGAACAGTACATGGACCTGGTGGGGCCGCAGTTGATTCATCAGAGCCTGGAGATGTTTGAGCAGATGATGCCGGGTTATCTGGCGGTGCTGGAGTCCAATATGACGGCACGCGACCAGAAGGGCATCACCGAAGAGGGGCATAAAATCAAAGGTGCCGCCGGCTCGGTTGGCCTGCGTCATTTGCAACAGATTGCACAGCAAATTCAAACCCCGACGCTGCCGGCATGGTGGGATAACGTGCAGGATTGGGTTGATGAGTTGAAGCTGGAGTGGCGCAACGATGTGCAGGTACTGCGTGAGTGGGTAGCGGAAGCTGAAAAAAAATGACCCCGACCTAGGCCGGGGTGCGCGAATATTGCGCCAACACCAGGGAAATTGTGAACCTGCGTATTGGTTTTAATGTTCTGGTCGAGCAGGTTGTAGAGAATTCCTAAACATCATACAGCCAACAACATAGCAAATGTAAGCGCTCTTGTTAGAAGATTCATTAAAATGTGTGATGTAGATTAGTGTTTGTCAACTCAGAGCACTTACCAGTTGACAGTATCGACAGGAGGAAGGGTGATGAAAAACGTTGGCGTAGTGCTGAGCGGCTGTGGGGTTTATGACGGTACGGAGATCCATGAGGCCGTCCTGACGCTGCTGGCGTTGGACCGGGCAGGGGCGCAGGCGGTATGCTTTGCCCCTGATAAACCTCAACTTCATGTTATTAATCACTTATCCGGTGATGAGGTGCCAGAGTTTCGCAATGTTCTGGTGGAGTCTGCGCGCATTGCCAGAGGGAAAGTCCAGCCGCTTTCACAGGCCGACGCCAGCCAACTGGATGCCCTGATCGTCCCCGGTGGCTTTGGCGCGGCAAAGAACCTCAGCAGTTTCGCCAGTGAAGGGGCGGAATGCTGGATTGATAAGGATTTGGCTAAGTTAACGCAGCAAATGCATAAGGCAAATAAACCAATTGGTTTCATGTGTATTGCCCCCGCGTTGCTACCGAAACTGTTGGATCAACAAGTGCGGCTGACCATTGGCAACGATCCCGACCTGGGTGAAGTGATTGATGCCATGGGCGGTGAGCCGGTGATTTGTCCGGTTGATGACATCGTGGTGGATGCTGAGAACAAAGTGGTGACCACGCCGGCCTATATGCTGGCAAAATCGATCGGTGAGGCGGCCAGCGGAATTGATAAGCTGGTTTCACGGGTGCTGGATTTGACTGAATGAGAAAATCTGCGGGCAAATCGATTTTTTCCCGGCCCTGGTTTTGGCTGAAACGCGGATTAATTACGCTGGTCGGCGTGTGGCTACTGGGGATCGTCGCCTTTGCTTTTCTGCCCGTGCCTTTTTCTGCGGTGATGGTTGAACGGCAGCTTGGCGCCTGGCTGAGTGGCGATTTTGGCTATGTGGCACATTCCGACTGGGTGTCGATGGACGATATTTCCCCGCAGATGGCGTTGGCGGTGATGGCCGCGGAGGATCAGAAATTTCCGGAGCACTGGGGTTTTGACGTGGCGGCGATCGAAAAGGCGCTCAGTCACAATGAGCGTCGGCCCACGCGCATTCGTGGCGCCTCTACGCTGTCCCAGCAAACGGCAAAGAACCTGTTCCTGTGGGATGGCCGCAGTTGGCTGCGCAAGGGGCTGGAGGCCGGGCTGACATCGGGGATTGAGCTGGTGTGGACCAAGCGACGGATCCTGACGGTATACCTGAATATCGTCGAATTCGGCGACGGTGTTTTCGGCGTGGAGGAAGCGTCACAGCGCTTTTTCAATAAACCGGCCAAGCGTCTGACCGCGTCAGAAGCTGCATTACTGGCAGCGGTATTACCTAACCCGCACCGCTTCAAGGCCAATGCGCCTTCCGGTTACGTGGTACAACGGCAGCAGTGGATCATGCGTCAAATGCGTCAGTTGGGCGGGGAAGGGTTTCTGAAAGAACATAATCTGGATTGAGTGAGCTTTTCCCCTCTCCCGTGGGAGAGGAGGATTGAGCACTTGCTATTTCACGTAGGTAAAGGCGGTGGTGACATGTTTCACACCGCCCACCTGGCTGGCTGTCTGCGCCGCAGATTGTGCTTCCTGTTGCGTGACCAGACCCAGCAGGAACACTTCACCATTTTCGGTGGTGACTTTCACATTGGACGACTTCACTGCATCGCTGGTGAGCAATTGCGAACGGACCTTGGTGGTGATCCAGGTGTCGGAAGACGCGGTGCTCAGACTGACCGGCGTCCCCTGACGGACCTCGTTGTACACTTCGGTAGTGCCTTCAACACCCATCGCGATCTGCTTGGCGCGGGCGGCCAGATCGGTATTTGGCGCCTGGCCGGTCAGCAGCACTTTACCCTGATAGGCGGTCGCAACCACCCGGGCATCTTTCTTCAACTGCTGATCTTTGCTTAGGGCGTTTTCAACCCGGGCTTCCAGTGTGCCATCGTCTACCTGAGTGCCCACGCTGCGTGGGTCAGTGGCGGTTTTGGTGGCAACGGCAGCGCTGCCAACGACAACGCCTGCAATACAGCCTTGTAACAGCAGGGCGCTGGACAGCACTGCAAATGTGGCTTTCAGCTTCATCTCAGTTCCTTATTCGTCCTGGTGGGGAAACAACGTACTATCTATCAGGTCGCATAGGCAATTTACGGTAAGCATATGCATTTCCTGAATGCGTGCACTGCGGTGTGATGGGATGCGGATCTCTACATCCTGTTGACCGAGCAAGCCGGCCAGTTCACCGCCGTCGTAACCGGTCAACGCGACAATCGTCATGTCGCGCGTTACCGCGGCTTCGACCGCTTTCACAATATCACGGCTGTTGCCGCGGGTGGAAATTGCCAGCAACACGTCGCCGGCATGGCCGAGCGCGCGCACTTGTTTGGCGTAGACTTCGTCGTGCAGCCGATCGTTGGTGATCGCCGTCAGCACCACGTTATCGGCATTTAGCGCAATGGCCGGCAAGCTTGGGCGCTCGGTTTCAAAGCGGTTGATCATGCTGGCGGCGAAATGCTGCGCGTTGGCTGCCGAGGTGCCGTTGCCGCAGCACAGAATTTTATTACCGTTAAGTAAGGATTGAACCAGCGTCATCGCGGCACGCGAGATGGCGTCGGGCAAGGCCTCCGCCGCCGCAATCTGGGTTTGGATGCTTTCGGTAAAACAGGCTTTAATTCTATCCAGCACGTTGTATTAATCCACTAAGTCAAAGGGCCGGTCTGCACCGGTAAACCACGATTAATCCGCATTGAAGGCGTTGGGTATCCATTCTAACTGGCTACCTGTGATGGCCAAAACATCAAAACGGCAAGACGATGTGTCAAAACTGGCTCCGCGTCCCGCCAGCCAAACGGCGGCGGCATGCAGCAACTTCTGCTGCTTGCGATAAGTGACGCTGGCCGCCGCACCGCCAAAAGCATCGCTGCGGCGGTAGCGGACTTCAACGAACACCCAGGTTTGACCATCGCGCATGATGAGATCGAGCTCACCACCGCGCAGCGCCACATTGGCAGCGCAGAAGGTGAGCCCGGCGCGTTCCAGATAGTGGCGGGCCTGTAACTCATAGCCCGCCCCTATGGCGCGTTGACTCAAGAGACCGGAACGACCATGCCCTGACGGTATTGCAGCCAAGGCAGTTTTCTGTTGATCACACAGCCCGGTGCGGCGGTGAGCATGCCAGTCGTGCCGGAGACCTGGAAACCGGGCAACTGGCGCATTTCAGCAAAGTGGTTGGACAATGTCCAGGCATCCATCCCCATTGCGTACAGACGCACCAGCGAATAATCGTTGCGGAACTGGCTGCTTGCCTGCTGTAACAACTGCGGGTTAGCACCGGCCAACAACGGAATATCACTGAACTGCAGGCCTTCCATTTCCAGACGGAAGTCCGGACCGGCCCCGGCCTGGTAGCTGCGTGAGCTGGCATACATTGCCGGCTTGCTGCGTGAGTTGGTGGCCATGTCGATCATCGGTTTGATCAGCGTCAACTGGGACTGGGTGGCGACGATATAGACCGAGTCTACGCTGCCACCACTGGTTGCAGGCGTATCGCTTGGCGGCGCCGGAATGGTCAGCCCGGCAATGGTCACGGCCTGCGGTGCCGGTGCGGCGGAGATTGGCGTCCCGGACATGCGAATACCACCGCTGTTGACCATCTGGCGCAGTTCACTGGCGGAGCCAATGTTCTGCTGCAGCACGGTCTGTCCGCCCAGGCTCTGCCACTCCTGGTTAAAGGCTTTGGCAACGCGGTCGCCGAAGGCACCGCGAGGGATCAGCAACAGCGGCTGCCGTTTCTGTTGTTCCCAAATGTGGCGGGCGGCGTCACGTGCTTCATTTTCCGGTGAAAGCGCGAAGTAACAGATGTTCGGGTTATCTTTCGGCGTTTCCGGCTGATTGAGCGCCAGCACGTTCAGCGTGGTAGTACTGCTGGCAAGTTGATCGACGTTTTCTTTCAGCAACGGGCCGACTACCAGGGTTGCGCCATCCTGCTGTGCCTGCGTCAGCAACGCGGCCAGCGGTTGGCTGGAGGTATCATACACTTTAATCTGCGCGTTAGCGGCCTGCGGCGGAGTAATCGGCGCAGTGGAAGATGCAGCAGGCTGGGCAGCCGTCACCGGGGCAGCATCCGGCGCCGAGGTGCTGACTGCACCGTTGGCGTTCTGGTCTGCTGACGCGGGATCTGCGCTCTGCACTGGCGCGCTGTCAGGCTGTGATTGCTGTTGCTGCACCGGGGCCGAAGGGGTCACACCGTTCTTGGCTGCTTCAAAGCCTTTTTGGATCGCATCGGCAAACACTTTTGCCTGGCCATTCAGCGGCAGCAGCAGTGCGATTTTTGAAGTGGATGCCTGGGTGAAGTTCAGCACCTGGTTCAACTGGGTCGGTAATGTTTTCGCCGCCGGGTTCTGTGGATAGCGATTCTGCCAGTCTTTAATCCCGGCCTTCAGCAGATCGGGATCCTGCTTGTTGTCCTGATAGACACGCAGCAGATCCAACCAGCCCTGCAACACATTTTCATTAGCGTTGATCACCAGGCTGTTCATGTCCTGCGTCGTCAGTTGCAGCAGCGACTGCCAGGTTTGGTCCAGGTTGGTTTGATGTGGCTTGCCGGTCAGCAACGGCTCTTGCGCAATGTAAGCGCGGATCAGCGGCAGGGAGGGTTTACCCTGATTGGCGGCGATCTGCGCCTGATAGAAACGTACCAACTGGTTGGCCGACAGTGAGCCGGTATCCAGATGCCCCAGCGTACTGCGAGCGCTGACGTAGCTTTTGTTTGCCACCTGCAGTTCTGCGGTCAGCAACTGGCTTTCCACCTGCTGCACGCTGCTGAGGTTTTTCGGCAGTTGCTTCAGTTGTTCACTGGCCTGCGGCAGTTTCCCTTCACGTAACAACGCGCGAATAGCAAGTAATTGCCAGTCAGCCTTGTTATCATTGCTGCTTTGCTGCAGCTGCTGCAGATAGTAATCGGAACTGGCGCTCGCTTCGTCCTGTATATTGGCGGGCGGCGTCTGCGGGGCCTGACTCGGACAGCCTGCAAGGAAAAGGGCTGCTGCGATCACTGCGGTAAGTCGGACAGGCTTTGAACGCCCTGCTTTGGTACGAACGAATGTTGAGGAAAGCATACTGTATCCAGTGATGTTTTTTTCAAGATGCTCAATATTAAATCGGCAACCCGGATGAAACAATGAATCAACACCAACAATCAGTCATTTCTGCATCAACGCTGTATGTGGTGCCCACCCCAATCGGCAATTTAGGGGATATTACCCACCGCGCGTTAGAGGTACTGAAAAGCGTTGATCTGATTGCGGCCGAAGACACGCGCCATACCGGGTTGCTGTTGCAACACTTTGCGATTAGCGCGCGGTTGTTTGCGCTGCATGACCATAACGAACAACAAAAGGCCGATCAACTGCTGGCGAAACTGCAGGAAGGCCAGAGCATAGCGCTGGTTTCCGACGCCGGTACGCCTTTGATCAACGATCCCGGTTATCACCTGGTACGCCGCTGCCGCGAAGCCGGCATCCGCGTGGTGCCGCTGCCGGGCGCTTGTGCAGCAACCACGGCACTCTGTGCCGCAGGTCTGGCTTCTGACCGCTTCTGCTACGAAGGGTTCCTGCCGGCGAAAACCAAGGGCCGTAAGGATACGCTGATGGCGCTGGCAGAGGAACCGCGTACGTTGATTTTCTACGAATCAACCCACCGTTTGCTGGAAAGTTTGCAGGACATGGTCACCGTGTGGGGGCCGCAACGTTATGTGGTGCTGGCGCGTGAGCTGACCAAAACCTGGGAATCGATCACCGGCGCGCCGGTTGGCGAACTGCTGGCCTGGGTGCAGGAAGATGAAGTCCGTCGTCGTGGCGAAATGGTGCTGATCGTCGAAGGTCATAAGGCGCAGGACGATGCATTGCCGCTGGAAGCGCTGCGGACCCTGGCGTTGCTGCAAAAAGAGCTGCCGTTGAAAAAGGCGGCGGCGCTGGCGGCGGAGATCCACGGCGTGAAGAAAAATGCGTTGTATAAATACGCGTTAGAGCAACAAGAACAGTAAAGCGGTTGACCTGCCGTGAGCGCAACGCTACTATCCGCGCCGGAGTTGACCAGACAGTCGCCGCTTCATTGCCGTCCCTTTCGGGGGAGACAGATGGAGGGGAGGAAAGTCCGGGCTCCATAGGGCAGGGTGCCAGGTAACGCCTGGGAGGCGCAAGCCTACGACTAGTGCAACAGAGAGCAAACCGCCGATGGCCCGCGCAAGCGGGATCAGGTAAGGGTGAAAGGGTGCGGTAAGAGCGCACCGCGCGACTGGCAACAGTTCGTGGCACGGTAAACTCCACCCGGAGCAAGGCCAAATAGGGGTTCACATGGTACGGCCCGTACTGAACCCGGGTAGGCTGCTTGAGCCAGTGAGCGATTGCTGGCCTAGAGGAATGACTGTCCACGACAGAACCCGGCTTACCGGTCAACTCCCTCTATAAAGAAAACCCCGCGTAACGCAAGTTACGCGGGGTTTTTTCCTTTCTGGATCCGACTTACACCGGCAAATCGATCAGCAGTGCACGCAGCGGCGTTTCGGCACGGAGAGTCAGGCGGTTTTCCTCGTGGATAAACGCCCCATCACCGCAGGTCAGGCGTTGGTTGTCGTTACGCTCGCCATGGGCATCAATAGTGCCGTGGATCGACTGCAGGTAAGCACGGGGCCCGTTCAGCGCCAGCGTCTGCTGTTCACCCGGCTGTAAATCCAGGTGGTGGATCCACACCTGTTGGCGCAGTTGCAGGCTGCCCTGTGCTCCGTCTGGGGAAGCCAACAGCGTCACGCCGGCCTGTGGCAGCATCAGGCGCTGTACTCGCTCGTTGCTGCGCTCCGGGCAGGCATCCAGCCACAGTTGCAGACGGGTCAGCGGCGTATCACTGCTGATGTTCTGCTCGCTGTAGCTCAGTCCCGGCTGGGTCGCCATAAGCAAGGCTTCACCGGCCCTGGCGTTCACCGTGTTACCTTCGCTGTCGCGGTATTCCGCTTTACCCTGCAGGATCAAATTCAGGATATCCACGCTGGGATAGGTGCGTGGCTGGAATGAAGCGCCTGGCGCCAGCACCTCCTGATTTAACACCCGCAGTGAGGCGTAGCCCATCAGCTTGGGATCGAAGTAGTGTCCAAAAGAAAAGGTGTAGCGAGCCTGCAGCCAACCAAAGTCAGCTTGCCCGCATTGTTGTGCTGTTCTGCATGTAATCATGGCAATCGGCTCTCTAAATTCATTATCTAGATGGTAAGCATCTGGACGCCGGATTGTTAGCCAGTTAATCTGGTCGGCATATTCAAATTTCCTGACAGAGAGATTCGATGGCCAGAGATCGGGCGTTAACGCTTGAAGCGTTAAGGGTTATGGATGCGATCGACCGACGTGGCAGCTTCGCTGCGGCAGCCGATGAGCTGGGGCGTGTGCCTTCGGCACTCAGCTACACCATGCAAAAATTGGAAGAAGAATTGGACGTGGTGCTGTTCGATCGCTCCGGTCACCGGACCAAGTTCACCAATGTCGGGCGTATGTTGCTGGAGCGTGGGCGGGTCCTGCTGGAAGCGGCAGACAAGCTGACCACCGATGCTGAAGCGCTGGCACGCGGCTGGGAAACGCACCTGACTATCGTCAGCGAGGCACTGTCGCCACCGAGCAAACTGTTCCCATTGGTCGATAAGCTGGCGCTGAAGGCCAATACTCAGGTGTCGATCTTCACCGAGGTGCTGGCTGGTGCCTGGGAAAGGCTGGAGCAGGGGCGTGCCGATATTGTTATCGCCCCGGACATGCATTTCCGCGCGTCATCCGAAATTAACACCCGCAAGCTGTACAAGGTGATGAGCGTGTATGTGGCCGCGCCGAACCACCCCATCCATCTGGAGCCGGAGCCGTTGTCTGAGGTGACGCGCGTGAAGTACCGCGGTATTGCGGTAGCGGATACTGCACGTGAGCGTCCGGTGTTAACCGTGCAATTGTTGGATAAACAGCAGCGTCTGACGGTCAGCACCATTGAGGACAAGCGCCTGGCTTTGCTGGCCGGATTGGGTGTGGCGACCATGCCTTACCCGATGGTCGAGAAAGACATCGAAGAAGGGCGTTTACGCGTGGTGGGGCCGGAATACAGCCGCGAAGTCGATATCATCATGGCCTGGCGGCGTGACAGTATGGGGGAGGCGAAAGCCTGGTTCCTGCGTGAAATCCCACAGCTGTTCGCCCAACTGGAACGGCAGTAAAACGCCCCCCTCGCGGCTAAGCAAGGGGGAGTGTGTTAAGCAAAACGTCGGTCGCGGCCATGCGGCTCGTCCAGATCCTGCGCCGGCCCGATGGAAATAATGCCGTGCGGATTGATGGTGGCGTGGCTGCGGTAATAGTGATTGCGGATATGCGGCAGGCTGACCGTTTCGGCAATGCCCGGCATCTGGTAGATGTCACGCAGGAAGCCGTACAGGTTGAGATAATCGCTGATACGGTGTTTGTCGCATTTAAAGTGGGTGACATACACCGGATCGAAGCGTATCAGCGTGGTCCACAGGCGCAGGTCGGCCTCAGTCAGGCGATCGCCGGTCAGGTAACGCTGTTGCCCCAGGATCTGTTCAAGTCGTGCCAGCGCGTCAAATACCCCGTTCACTGCTTCATCATAGGCTTCCTGGCTGGTGGCAAAACCGGCTTTATAGACGCCATTATTCACCTGGTCGTAAATCCAGCCGTTCAGTTCATCAATTTTTTCGCGCAGCTCGGCGGGGTAATAGTCTCCGGCGCGTGCGCCAACACCATCAA
Organism: Serratia proteamaculans; assembly: GCF_949794035.1. NCBI lineage: Bacteria > Pseudomonadati > Pseudomonadota > Gammaproteobacteria > Enterobacterales > Yersiniaceae > Serratia > Serratia proteamaculans. Next base: position 4,758,415 of record NZ_OX461105.1, on the reverse strand, counting down.
ATGCGCTGTTGAACATGCGGATGATATCGGCGGATTCATTGCTGACGATGGTCTGTTGCTGTTTGTCCCACAGTACCGGCACAGTTACGCGGCCGCTGTAGTGTGGGTCGGCGCGCAGGTAAAGCTGATAGAGAAAGTCTGAGTGGTACAGGCTGTCACCGGTGGCTTCAGGGAAGTCGCTGCCGAAGGTCCAGCCATTTTCCAGCATCAGCGGATGCACCACGGAAACCGGAATGAGTGACTCCAGCCCTTTCAATTTGCGCATCAGCAGGGTGCGATGTGCCCAGGGGCAGGCGAGTGAAACGTACAGGTGATAACGATCTTTCTCCGCTTTAAAACCTCCGACTCCGTGTTCGCCCGGTTGACCGTCTGTGGTCACCCAATTGCGAAACTGAGAGGTTGAGCGCTTGAAACGACCTCCGGTGGATGAGGTGTCATACCAGATGTCTTGCCAAACGCCATCGACGAGTTGTCCCATGGGAATCTCCTTCGTGTCCGAGTGAAAAAGCAAAAGGGCCCGACATGCGGGCCCCTGAGTCGGTATTAAAATCTTACCACTTTTTGTTCAGAATACGGTCGATGCTGAAACCGCCTGGGCCAGCAACGGCCAGTACGATGAAGCCGCCGGCGATGGTCAGGTTCTTCATGAACATCAGCTGGTTTACGCCTTCCGCAAAGTTAGTATGGAACAGTAATGCGGTCAGGATGGTAAAACCGGCGGTGAACAGTGCCACGGTACGGGTCAGGAAACCGAACAGAATTGCCAGACCGCCACCAAATTCCAGCAGGATGGTCAGTGGCAGCAAGAAGCCAGGTACGCCCATCGATTGCATGTACTGTTGGGTTCCGGCATATGCATCACCCATTTTGCCGTAGCCCGCCACGATAAACAGGATTGGCATCAGAATACGAGCAACCAGCAAACCTGTATCTTCTAATTTTTTCATCATCAACTCCAAAGTGATTTTTGTTTGCCAGTCTTGGCGTTTGTCATGTTAGTGGGTGGTATGCCGGGTCTCTGACCCTGTCCTGCCCGTTTCGTATTGATGGAGTGAATGTTAATCGGGAAGCGTGCGCTTTGTTAGCAAGTAAAACTGTCGTATTTTTTCAAAAAAACTGAATCTTTAGCCTGCTAACAAATCGTGGGGAATCAGAAAGTTGCCCGACCTTTACCGACAGAAACGCAAAGTTTCTGTGAAAAGGGGGGCAAAACATCGGAAGTATTGATGGTATTTGGGAAGGTTACTTACTGGAAAAGGTTTTCTGGATCAAGCGGATAGTACCAAAGGCACCAAAAGCACGGCGTGACCAGCGAATCAACTTGCTGGGATGGCGGACGCCATATAACGCCATTACGCTGGAGCCCACTACAAGGTATTTACGCAGGCCGAAAATGGTTTGCCAACCGCGATCGATGCGCTCGGTCTTTTCCAGCCACAGGGTTTTGTTTTCGGCGAGATCCAGCCTTTGCTGCTGGATCTTGCGAATGAGCTTCTCTTTTCTCCATTCCAGATAGCGGCGGCGATTCATTTTTCACCTTCCAACTCGGAACGGTCGATTTCCAACTGCTTGCGCGTGGCACCCAGCAGCGTGGAGCGGCGGGCCTTGACCAGTGTCCAGATAGCGCCAACCACGGCCAGGAACAACAGCACCCCGGTAGTCGCGCCTAACGCCATCAGACGATAGATAGGGTCGATAGCCCAGAAAATCAGGATCAACAGACTCATCAGGCCAAATGCGGTGAACAACAGGGTCATACCGGCCATAATCAGTAACTGGATGAGGTTGGCTTTCTCCTCTTCCAGCTCGACCACGGCCAGCCGAACCCGGGTTTCCACCATCCCGACCAGAATGGTGATGATGCGCTGGGCGACATCCAGGACCCCTTTAGCGGGGCCCTGTGCACGAACTTGCGGTTGTTCTGCCATATTAGCGGCGCGCTAACAGAACGCCCAGCACTACGCCGACCGCAGCGCCGATACCGATACCGGTCCACGGATTATCACGAACGTAATCATCCGCCTGGCCGGCGATTTGTTTGGTCTGGGAGGCAATTTTGTCGCCGGCATCGCTCAGGCGTACGCGGGTATCTTTCAACGCGCTTTCGGCTTTGGACCGCAGCTTTTCCAGTTCAGCTTTTGGCTTATCGGTGGAAGAGTTCAACACTTCTTCCAGCGTATCGGCTAAGGATTTAAGTTCAGCGCGTAAGTTTTCTGCATTTGAATCATGGGCCATGTGATTATTCCTTAACGTTAACTTCGACAGACTTTCAACATAGCGGATTTTTTCGCCGGAGCAAAGGGCGGATGGGTAGCTGATATCACCAAGCATCCATTTTATAGGTAATAAAAATCCCGTGTGGCGTGGCTCTCAGCGATAAATCCGCTGGTGTAAAAAAATTATTCCGCCTGGGCCTGTTTCAGCTCGGCTTGAGCTTCAGTCAGCTTTTTCTGCTTCTTGGCCACTTTTTCCAGGTTACCGGTCTGCTGGGCTTCTTTCAGTTCCTGCTGACGCTCGGTGACCTTGCTTTGTTTTTCATCGATTTTTTTCTGGCGATCGGCCTGCAGGCTGGCTGGGGTGCAATGGGTCTGCACTTCGCCCAAGGCCTTTTTCAACCCGGCTACACGCTGAGTATTGCCGTGCTGGGTGGCGTAATCGATCTGCTTTTGAATTTCTTGTGCCTTGGTCACACAGCCGTTTTCTGCTGCGAACGACAGGGCCGGTAAGGCGAATAATGGGAGAGCCAGTAAAATGGCTGGGCGTAATTTCATACTATCAGTTCCTTATTATTGGGATGCATTGGCACGCATCCTCTGTTCCTGACTGCCAATAGGGCAGTGCGACAGGAGTCTTACGCGGCTGACTGACGCTAACCTTCAGCATAGTCATGGATCGCGTTGACCCCCAAAGAATCCGCCTAAGTTCGGTGGTGATTGATGATTAATTGAACAGATAGGCCAGATGAAAGGAAAACCCTTCATTTGAAGGGGTATTATCCCAGATTGAGTGGGGAGCGTGCAAATTCACGCACCCAATGGGTAGGAACAGGGGATTCGCTCAGGGCGATGATATAACCCGGCGGCAAAATGTTTTGCAGCGCTTCGCGCGCCAGCAACTGTTGCTCCGGCGAGTCCAGCCGGATCACCAGGCCATCGCCTTCCGGGGTGATACTTTTGATGCGAATACCGCGTTGGTCCAACCGCTGATAGACATAAAAGCCGTCGGGTAGCGAAAGGCCTTGCTGGCCGGCACGGATGCGCAGTTCGCTTTCAGTACGCACCATGCAGGGCACCAGCAGCGTGGCGAGCGCCAGCAAGGCTAGCGCAATCAGCAACAGGTACTGCCAGCGCGGGCGCCTGGTCATCACGCCCCTTTCCCCTGGCTGTCGGCGCGTTTCTTGCGCCACAGTACGATCAACGAACCCACCAGCCCGACCACCAGCAGCACCAATGGCAGCAGCATCAGGCAGAACATCAGTTGGTCTTCATACTTGCGGAACACCGGCGTTTTGCCCAGGGCAAAGCCCAGCGAGGTCAGGATCACCACCCACAGCAGACCGCTCATCCAGTTAAAGAACTGGAAACGCGCATTGCTCAGGCCGGAAAGACCGGCAATGGTTGGCAACAGGGTGCGGACAAACGCCAGGAAACGGCCAACCAGCAGGGCGGAAAGCCCGTGACGGTGGAACAACTGGTGGGCACGCTGATGATAATGAGCCGGCAGATGGGATAGCCAGCCCTGCACGGTTCGGGTATTGCCGAGCCACTTGCCCTGTATGTAACTGACCCAGCACCCCAGACTGGCGGCGACGGTCAGGATAAAAATGGTAAGCGGGAAATTCATGGTGCCTTTGGCGATCAGCACGCCAACCAGGATCAGCAAGCTGTCACCCGGCAGAAACGCCGCCGGCAACAGGCCATTTTCCAGGAACAGGATCAAAAACAGCAGGGCGTAGAGAGTCCAGACCAGCGAAGGATTCGCCAGCGTCTCAAAATCCTGCTGCCATAAGGCATGTAACAGTTCTTTAATGATGTCCATCCGGTGTTCCTAAAACGTCATTGTTTGTTTTTGTCTCAGCGGCGGATCGGGAGTAGGCGAAGAGCGCGTGGGCGATCCTGGCTGCTGATAATGATGAAACGGCGTTGCTTTTAGTGGGTTCTAATCGGTGCGACACCGGTCAAGAGTGATACGTCAGCGTGCCACGATAAAGCATATTACTTTCTTTCCAGCCACCCAGCCTGTTTTGCTGCTGCGGGGTATGCAGCGTCCAGTTGACCTGGGCAAGCCGGTTTGGCGCAGGTGATTTCTGACGCGGGAGTCGAGTGTTGTGGCCCAACTCAGTGGCTAACGAATAAACCGGCAGCAGTTGGGTGGGGACGGGTAGCGAACCGGGGTAAGAATGTACCCGCGGCAGCAGCAGCGGCATTTTACCTGGCGCTTTACGTCGCAATTCTGCCGGTGACCGGTAAACCGGGTCCTCTGGGGAAAACACCGGTTCAGCTAGCGATGGCTGGCTGTTCAGTGCGGTGGGAATGGCTTTGGAAGACGCCGCGCATAGCTTTTGGCCGGAGACCGAACCGGTCCAGCAAAAAAGAGCAATAAGCATGGCAAACAACCAGCGCATGTATTCGCGTCCCGCCCCGTAGCAGAGGGTAAAAAAGTGGCTCAACTTTACCAAAATAGCACGATTGGCAACAGGGAAATCTACGTTGCCAGCGGTGAAATACTACACGGCAAACCGCCGTTCAGGCATCGATTCAGCGGATTTTACAATACCTGACATAACACTACGGTTTTTGACTGCCTGAGCTATTTATTTTCTGCGCTCACGTTGTCCAAATGAACCACCGGGTTATCGGCAAACAGATAGCGGTCAGCGTTGTATTCAAAATCGTCACTGGTGGCGTTGAACAGCATTTGCTTGGTATTTTCCAGGTGCTGCCACATGGCCAGTTTGGCGGCATAAGGATCTTTGCGTATCAACGCCTTGAGGATCTGATCGTGATCGTCACACCAGCTGGCGATGGAGCGGTCGTCGATATGTTCATGCAGCTTGATCCAATAAGGATTATTCACGCGCTGCACCCACATTTTTTCCACGATGGTGGCCATTGCGGTGTTCTGGGTGGCCAGCGCGACTTGCACGTGGAATTTCAAATCCCACTGCGAATCGCGGAAGCGATCTTCCTTGCGTGCCTGTTCCTGGATCTCCATCAACTGAACGATGTCTTGTTTGGTGACCTGGGTGGCGGCGAACTCGGCAATGTTGCTTTCAATCAGTTGGCGCGCCTGTAGCAGTTCGAATGGCCCTGCGGTGGCAAACTCAATGCTGTCACCCGGTATCACCAGGTTTTTCTGCTGGTTGGACATCACGTGGATCCCGGAGCCTTTGCGCACGTCAACATAGCCTTCCACTTCCAGCATGATGATAGCCTCCCGCACCACGGTGCGACTGACGTTCATCTCTTCGGCAATGTAGCGTTCGGCCGGCAGTTTATCGCCCACCGGGTACCGACCGCTTTCAATACGCTGCTTAAGCTCGGCGGCCAGTTGCTGATACAGGCGTCTGGTTTCAGTGAATTCCATAGTGAATGCTCTTAGGGTAGGGAGGGTCGTGTGACCATGGATTTGTTATACCACTTATCCGGCAGAGCTACCAGTGGACGCGGGGGAACGCCCGGCACAGCGGCCGGGCGGTGGGGTTAACTGCGTGCCGGGGCCGGCTGCAGCGGGTCTTCCTGCGGTTCGGAGGCCGGTCGATTTTGCAGAATGGTCCAGATAGCGATGGCGCCGAGGATATCGAATACCGACAGTGCAGCGAATAACGGGCTGAAGCCCAGGGTATCGGCCAATGCACCGACCACCAGGGCAAACATGGTGCTGGCGGTCCAGGCGGCCATGCCGGTCAGGCCGTTGGCGGTGGCCACTTCATTGCGACCAAATACGTCGGAAGACAGGGTAATCAGTGCGCCAGACAGCGCCTGATGGGCAAAGCCACCGACGCACAGCAGCGCGATAGCTGCATAAGGGCTGGTGAACAGGCCGATCATACCAGGGCCAATCATCAATACCGCCCCCATAGTGACCACCAACTTGCGCGAAACGATCAGGTTCACCTTGAAGTGTTTCTGGAAAAACGGTGGCAGGTAGCCGCCAACGATGCAGCCGAGATCGGCGAACAGCATCGGCATCCAGGCGAACATGGCGATCTCTTTCAGGTTAAAACCGTAGGCTTTGAACATGAATAACGGGATCCAGGCATTGAAGGTGCCCCAGGCCGGCTCTGCCAGAAAGCGCGGCAGTGCGATGCCCCAGAACTGGCGGTTGCGCACAATCTGCCAGGCGGACATTTTCTTGGCGTTGTTGGTTTGGTGTTGGGCTTCCTGGCCTTCGAGAATGTAATCGCGTTCCTCATTGCTGAGTTTTTTCTGGTCTTTCGGGTGCTTATAGAAGATCAGCCAGCAGATGGCCCAAATCAGGCTCAGTACGCCGGTGATGATAAACGCCATTTCCCAACTGTGTGCCACGATGGCCCAGACCACCAGCGGTGGGGCGAGCATGCCGCCGATCGACGAGCCCACGTTGAAGTAGCCCACGGCGATCGAACGCTCTTTGGCCGGGAACCACTCGCTGCTGGCTTTCAGCCCTGCGGGGATCATCGCTGCCTCCGCCATGCCCACGGCGCCACGTGCCAGTGCCAGTCCGCCCCAGCTGTTGGCGAGTGCGGTACCCATACAAAACAGCGCCCACAGAATGGCGAACATGGCGTAACCCACTTTGGTACCCAGTACGTCCAGCACGTATCCCGCCACCGGTTGCATCAGGGTGTAGCAGGCAGAATACGCCGCGACAATATAGGAGTACTGCTGCGTGGTGATATGTAAGGTCCCTTCCAGCGTCGGTGCTGCAACGGCTATCGCATTACGAGTCAGGTAACCCAGCACGGTGCCGATGGTCACCAGCCCGATCATGTACCAGCGTAACCCTTTAATTTTACGCATCCAAAATATCTCCCAGTCTTCAATAGGTGGCGCCGAGATGGCGGCAGCGTTTTAGGGGGCTCCCCCTTTTCGTTGTTCTGCGCCGGCCTGTCCGTCACCGACGTATTCCCGCCGCATGAACGACTGGGTGGCGAGACAATAACTTGTCATACAGATTTAAAAGTTGAGTGATATCACAAAAGCCGTTTTTCAATTGGGCAATACTGTTTGCTGGATAATTATGCGATTCAGGCGGCTTTTTGCCGTAAAACTGCCGGTTAACGGCCTTTTATGGACGATAGCGCCAAGGCAGAGGGTGATATTTTGCTGGACGCTCAGTAAAATTGGTGTGATAACTTTGTCGCATTGGACACAGTGTCGAACGGCAAGCAAGGTGAGGAGCCAGATATGGCGACGTTTTTAAACGAAGATTTCCTGTTGGGCAGTGAGTTTGCCCGGCGTTTGTATCATGACTATGCGGCAGACCAACCGATCTTTGACTATCACTGCCATTTACCGCCGGAGCAGATCGCCGAGAACACCCGCTTCAAAAATTTATATGAAATCTGGCTAAAGGGCGATCACTACAAATGGCGGGCGATGCGCACCAACGGTGTGGCTGAGCGACTCTGTACCGGTGATGCCAGCGATCGTGAAAAGTTCGACGCCTGGGCTGCCACCGTGCCGCACACCCTGGGTAACCCACTTTACCACTGGACTCATCTGGAGCTGCGTCGCCCGTTCGGTATTACCGGCACGTTGCTTTCCCCGACGACGGCGGACGATATCTGGCAGCGCGGCAACGCCTTGCTGGCGCAGGAGGATTTCAGAGCGCGTGGCATCATGCAGCAAATGAATGTGAAGATGGTCGGCACTACCGACGATCCGATCGACGATTTGCGCCACCATAAAGCGATTGCAGCCGACAGCAGTTTCGACATTAAGGTGTTGCCAAGCTGGCGACCGGACAAGGCGTTCAATATTGATGCGCCGGGTTTCAATGATTACCTGCAAAAACTGGAAGCGGCAGCGGATATCAATATTGGCCGCTTTAGTGCGCTGTGTGACGCGTTGAAAAAACGTATGGATCATTTTGCCGCTCATGGCTGCAAGGTGGCTGACCATGCGCTGGACGTGGTGGTGTATGGTGAAGCGGACGAAAGTACATTGGACGCTATTTTAACGGCACGCCTGAGCGGCAAGCTGCCTGCCTCGGAGCAGAGTGCTCAGTTCAAAAGCGCGGTGCTGTTGTTCCTGGCCGCCGAATATCAGCGCCGCGAATGGGTGCAGCAGTATCACATCGGTGCGCTGCGCAATAACAACAGCCGCATGCTGGCCAGCGTGGGCCCGGATATTGGCTTCGATTCTATTAACGACCGGCCGTTGGCGGAGCCGCTTTCTCGCCTGCTGGATGCCCAGGCACGCCAGGGCGGGTTACCGAAAACCATTCTGTATTGCCTTAATCCGCGCGACAACGAAGTGATCGGCACCATGGTCGGCAACTTCCAGGGGGAAGGCACGCCGGGCAAGATGCAGTTTGGCTCTGGCTGGTGGTTTAACGATCAAAAAGACGGTATGCAGCGGCAGATGACGCAGTTGGCACAGTTGGGCCTGCTGAGCCGTTTTGTCGGCATGCTGACCGACAGCCGTAGCTTCCTGTCTTATACCCGTCATGAATACTTCCGCCGTATCCTTTGCCAGATGATCGGCCGCTGGGTGGAGGACGGTGAAGTGCCGGCGGATATCACGCTGCTGGGTGAGATGGTGAAAAACATCTGCTTCGACAATGCCAAAAACTATTTCGCCATTGAACTGGCGTAGCCGTTGCCCGAGGTGGGTTTATGCAAAGCATGGTAAAAATTCATTCGCTGGATAATGTCGCGGTAGCGCTGCGCGATCTGGCCGCCGGCGAAACGCTGGAACTGGAGACACAGGCCATCCGGCTGGTACAACCGGTGACGCGCGGGCATAAGTTTGCCTTGCAGCCGATCGCCGTAGGTGAAGCGATCATCAAGTACGGTCTGCCGATCGGGCATGCATTGGAAGCCATCGAGCCGGGTGAACATATTCACTCGCAAAATGCCAAAACCAACCTGAACGATCTCGACAGTTATCTGTATCAACCGGCCTTTTCCACGTTACCGCCACAGGCTGCGGATCGAGAGGTTCAGCTTTACCGCCGGCGCAGCGGGGAGGTGGGAGTCCGCAACGAGCTGTGGATCGTGCCGACCGTCGGCTGCGTTAACGGTATTGCCCGGCAGATCCAGCAGCGTTTTCTGAAGGAAACTCAGGATGCGCAGGGGATCGACGGCGTACATCTGTTCAGCCATCCGTTTGGCTGTTCGCAACTGGGTCAGGATCACGAGAACACCCGCACCATGCTGCAAAATATGGTGCGCCACCCGAACGCCGGGGCGGTGTTGGTGATTGGCCTGGGGTGTGAGAACAACCAGGTGGATGTGTTCCGCAGCACGCTGGGCGCGACCGATGAGCAGCGGGTACGCTTTATGGTGTGCCAACAGCAGGACGATGAGGTCGAGGCCGGGTTGGAGCAACTGCACGCCCTGTATCAGGTGATGCGCGATGACCGTCGCCAGCCGGGCAAACTGAGCGAGTTGAAGTTCGGACTGGAGTGCGGCGGATCGGACGGCCTGTCCGGCATTACCGCCAACCCACTGCTGGGACGTTTCTCCGACTACCTGATCGCCAACGGCGGCACTACGGTGCTGACCGAGGTGCCAGAGATGTTTGGTGCCGAACGGATCCTGATGAGCCGCTGCCGCGATAGGGCGACCTTCGAGAAAACTGTCAGCATGGTGAACGACTTCAAACAGTACTTTATCGCCCATAACCAGCCGATTTATGAAAACCCCTCGCCGGGCAATAAAGCCGGCGGCATTACCACGCTGGAGGAAAAATCCCTGGGCTGTACGCAGAAAGCCGGGCAGAGCCAGGTGGTGGACGTGCTGAAATATGGCGAACGCCTGCGGCAGCCCGGATTAAACCTGCTCAGTGCACCGGGTAATGATGCGGTGGCGACCAGCGCGCTGGCCGGTGCCGGCTGTCATATGGTGTTGTTCAGTACCGGGCGCGGCACGCCCTATGGCGGTTTCGTGCCGACGGTGAAGCTGGCCACCAACAGCGAACTGGCGGCGAAGAAACCCCACTGGATTGATTTTGACGCCGGTCGGCTGATCCACGGCACTCCGATGGAAAGCCTGCTGGAGCAGTTTGTCGATCTGATTGTGGCTATTGCCAATGGTCAGGCGGCGCGTAATGAAGTGAATGACTTCCGTGAACTGGCGATTTTTAAAAGCGGGGTGACATTGTAGGACTGTGGTCTTGAGGCCAAAAAAAGGCGCCCGATAACGAGCGCCTTGTAGCATTAGCTTAAAAATTAACGCACTTTCAATGGATCTTCATCCGCCAGACGTTGGTCTTCCGCCTGGCAAGCTGCCGCGGTGAACAGTACGTCGGTAGAAGAATTCAGCGCGGTCTCGGCAGAGTCTTGCAGTACGCCGATGATAAAGCCGACGGCAACCACCTGCATGGCCACATCGTTCGGGATACCGAACATGTTGCACGCCAACGGGATCAGCAACAGCGAACCCCCGGCCACGCCGGAAGCCCCGCAGGCACAGACCGCCGCGACAATGCTTAACAGCAGCGCGGTTGGGATATCAACTGGCACACCCAAGGTATGCACTGCCGCCAGCGTCAGCACGGTAATGGTGATCGCCGCACCGGCCATATTGATGGTCGCGCCCAATGGGATGGAAACCGAGTAGGTGTCTTCGTTCAGATTCAGCTTTTTGCACAGTTCCATATTCACCGGAATATTGGCGGCTGAGCTACGGGTGAAGAATGCGGTCACGCCACTTTCGCGCAGGCAGGCAAACACCAGCGGATAAGGGTTGCGACGGATTTTCCAGAACACGATCAGCGGGTTCAGCACCAGTGCGACCAGCAGCATACAGCCGATCAACACCACCAGCAGTTGGGCATAACCCCACAGCGCACTGAAGCCGGTTTCTGCCAGCGTCGAAGCCACCAGGCCGAAGATGCCGAGAGGGGCGCAGCGGATCACCGCACGCACCACCATGGTGACCGCATGCGACATATCGTTAATCAGCGATTTAGTGGTGTCGGAGGAGTGGCGCAACGCCAGTCCCAGACCCACGGCCCAGGCCAGAATACCGATATAGTTAGCGCTAATCAGCGCCTGGAACGGGTTGGCTACCACGCTCAACAGCAGGCCTTTCAGCACCTCTATAATGCCGCCCGGTGGGTTGATGTCGGTATTACCGGCCACCAGCGCCAGATTGGACGGGAACATAAAGCTGACCACGACCGCCACCAGCGCTGCAGCGAAGGTACCCAGCAGGTAGAGGAACAGGATCGGCCGGATATTGGTTTTCTGCCCGTGTTTATGATTGGCAATGGAGGCCATCACCAACACCAGCACCAATACCGGTGCCACCGCTTTCAATGCACCAACAAACAGCGCACCCAGCAGACCCACTGCCGAAGCCGTTGCCGGTGAGACCAGCGCGATGATAATACCGGCCACCAGGCCGACCATGATTTGTTTGACCAGACTGCCCTGAGTGATCTTTTGTAGTAGTTTTTGCATAGTGCTTTTCTTCCCGATGATGTTGCTTACAGCTTTATCTCGGCGGGAACCTCGCCGGACAACTTTATTTGTATCTGTAACCAAGTGTGTTTGCCAAATCAGTATTCAGTAAACCAATGGGGTTGGAAAGGGCCAGCGGTGAAATTCTAAGGGCGGATCAACTCTTGATAACATACTGGTTACATTTGTGTGATCGCAATAACGTTTGGCGTTTGGGACGAATTGCCAAACAATCACGGGGCGACTAGCGCCCCGGATAACAGATTATGGAGCTTTATTATTGGCCAGGCGGTCATTCCGGCGGTTAACCCAGGCGTTGATCAACAACGTCAGCGTCAGAATACTGGCGACTACGCCGAGCGAAACACCGATCGGGATGTGGAATAAATCGATAATCAGCATCTTGACGCCAATAAACATCAGGATCAGCGACAGGCCGTATTTCAGCATCGAGAAGCGCTCAGCCACATTAGCCAGCAGGAAGTACATGGCGCGCAGGCCCATGATGGCGAACAGGTTAGAGGTCAGTACGATAAACGGATCCGTGGTCACGGCAAAGATAGCCGGGATGCTGTCGACCGCAAAGATCACATCACTCAGTTCCACCAGAATCAGCACCAGCACCAGCGGCGTAGCAAACAGCAGGCCGTTGCGGCGCACGAAGAAGCGCTCACCTTCCAGGTTGTCGGTCATGCGCAGGTGACTACGCAGCCATTTCACCAGTGGCTTGTCGCCAATTGCAGCACCATCTTCCTTCGCCAGCGCCATCTTGATACCGGTGAACAGCAGGAAAGCGCCGAACAGGTACAGCAGCCACTGGAACTGGGTCACTAGCCAGCTACCGGCGAAGATCATGATGGTACGCAGTACGATCGCGCCCAACACGCCAAAAATCAGCACCCGACGCTGCAGGTTGGCCGGAACGGCAAAGTAACTGAACAGCATCAGCCAGACGAAGACGTTATCAACCGCCAGTGCTTTTTCGATCAGGTAACCGGTGAGGAAGGCCAGTGCCTGGGTATCGGCGACGGCACGTCCGGCAGTTTGGTTCAGGTAGTACCAGAAACCCAGGTTGAACAGCAGAGACAGGCTGACCCACACCAGTGACCAACTGGCGGCCTGCTTCAGCGTCATGGTATGTGCGCCTTTGCGGCCCTGCAGCAGGAGGTCGATTGCGAGCATCACAACTATGATGGCGGCAAAGCTGCCCCATAACCAAGGTGTGCCAACGGTATTCATCATCAGAGGTATCCTTCAAAAACAAAAACGGCCAACGTCGGAAGACGCTAGCCGCTCTTATGAACGCTGCAAGCAAACCTCGCCTTCCGGCAAGGTCTCACTTACAACGTTGATGAAGGTGCACCTTAGTGCGCCCTGACATCAGGTTGCCCGGTAACCGGGTGCTTGCGCACCGTAATGACGATTAACCGGCAATGAAGTTACTCCCCTTTGCACGGCAGAAAGTAATGCAAAATGTGTCAGTGGTCAACGTTTATTGCGTTACCCGGCCAGGGCTTTTTGTGCGCCGAGGCTGACGACAAACCCTTGCAACAGCAGTCGGCTGAATGGGGTATCGCTAACCTGCTGTTGCTTAAGCTGATACTCCTCCTGTTGCTGCGGATAGAGCTCGCCAAGCCAGCTCAGATACTGGTGCATCACCGCGCCGTTAAATTCCGGATGGAACTGGGTGGTCAGCACTTGCTCGCCATAACTGAGGATCTGGTAAGCATCCTGCTGCGAACGCGCCAACACCACGGCGCCGGCAGGGGGCGTCAATACGCTCTGCGCGTGGATCAGATTCGCCTTGAAGCGCGGTGGCAGCATCGCCATCCGCCGGTCATTGGCGGCGGCGGGCAACAGTTCTATCTCCAGCGTGCCGACCTCCATGCCCTGCGGGTGATAGCCGACTTCCCCGCCAAGCGCATAGGCCAGCAGCTGGTGGCCATAGCAGGCGCCAAAAATAGGCAGTTTGATCAGCATGGCCTGTCGCAGCCATTCGGCGGCCTGTTCACTCCAGGGCAACTGCTTGGTGACCATCGCCGGTGAACCGGTGATCACCACGCCAGAGTAGTGTTGCGGCGGCAGCGGTTGTTCACCCGCGGGAAGATGTACGATCTGTACGCGATCGACGTCAATGTTTCCCTGTTGCAGGAACATGCCGTCGAAATTGGCTTTTTCCTGGCGGATCACCTCCGGCGCGTCGCCGGTTTGCATCAGTAATAACGGCTTCATGTCATGCTCCGTCGGCAGGAAATACTACGCCGGTCTGGCGGCGGATTTCGGTCAGCAGGCGGGCGATAATCAGCGAATTCTCTAACCCCGGGTGTTCCACCTGCCGTTTTTCCACCAGTTCGGCGAACACTTGCGCTTCATACAGCATGGTATTGATATGCTGCGGCTGGGTCAGATCCTGGCGCTGACCACCGCGCGGCGTTAGTACCACGCCCTGACACTCCGAAATTTTCTCAATCATCAGCGTACCTTCTTCACCCTGGATCTCGCTCGGAATGTCAGAGTTGCTCACCTTGGAGTGGGAGAGGGTCACATCGAAATCGCCGTAATTGAGGCAGGCGGTGCCGTGCGCATCAACGCCGGTATCCAGCAAGCTCGCGCTGGCGATCACCGATTGAGGCTCGCCGAACAGCGCCACGGCACTGGCCAGGCAGTAATAACCAATGTCCATGATCGAACCGTTGGAAAACTGCGGGTTGAAGGTATTTGGGTTTTCACCAGCCAGATAGCGTGGGTAGCGTGAGGAGTACTGGCAGTAATTGATAAAGGCTTTGCGCAGGCGGCCGATTTTCGGCAGCGTTTGTTGCAGCGTCAAGAAATTGGGCAAATGGGCGCTTTTAAAGGCTTCGAACAGTACTACCTGATTTTCACGTGCACAGGCCACCAGCTTCTCGGCTTCGCGCAGGTTGGATACCAGTGGCTTTTCGCAAATCACGTGCTTTTTATGGCTGAGGAACAGCAGCGACTGCTGGCAGTGCAGACTATTGGGGCTGGCGATGTAAACCGCGTCGATGGCGTCCGACTGGGCCAGCGCCTCAAGGGAATCGAAAAACAGACTGACGGGGTAGTTGGCACCAAATGCCTGCGCCTGTTCGAGCTTGCGCGAATAGACGGCGGTCAGCTTCAGCTTGCCGCTTTCGTGTGCGGCGTCAATAAAGCGTTCCGTAATCCAGTTGGTACCAACAACGGCAAAGCGAATCATAGATATCTCCGGTTCCCAGGCGACGGGTAGAAAGAATCAGATTATCACGGCATTTACCGAAGGCGAATCCTGCTATGCATACAGATTGCCAAACACGGAGAGGTGGGTCAGATACAGCCGGGTATCGAACTCCAGTTGATGGTAATTGGGTTCCATATGGCAACACAGGCTGTAGAAGGCTTTGTTGTGGTCTTTCTCTTTCAGGTGCGCCAGTTCATGCACCACGATCATGCGCAGAAACGGCTCCGGTGCCAGCTTGAATACCGTCGCCACGCGGATTTCTGCCTTGGCCTTCAGCTTGCCGCCCTGCACGCGGGAAATGGCGGTGTGCATGCCGAGTGCGTGTTTCATTACCTGGATTTTACCGTCGTAGGCCACTTTGCTCAGCGGCTGGGCATTGCGCAGATACTGGTTTTTCAGATCGACGGTAAATTGATAAAGCGACTTGTCGGTGGTGCAGTCGTGCACCTGGGGATAGCGCTGCAACAGCACCTCACCCAGACGTTGCTGGTCGATCAACTGCTGCACCTGGCTTTGCAGATGTTCAGAGTAACCCTGCAGGTAAGTCAGTTCGGACATCGTCTTCCCGTATTGGCCATAATTCAGCGGGTCATTGTATGATGTTTTTTCGCGCAAAGCCCGCAAAGGGCAATTTATCCGAAAAAACATTTTACTGCCGGACGTTTTTAGGGGATAAACAGCCCAAATTTTATCAGTCAGGAGGGGCAATGAGCCAACTCGATCTGGGAACACAGCAACTTGAGCTGGAACGTTATCCCCAACAGGAAGAATCCACCCAACTACAGGCGTGGGAAGCGGCGGACGAATATCTGCTGCAACAGCTTGAAAATGTAAACATTGGCGATCGTCCGGTGCTGATTTTCAACGACAACTTTGGCACGCTGGCCTGTGCGCTGCACGGTCATCAGCCTTACAGCATCAGCGATTCCTATATGAGCCAGTTGGCCACGCGCCATAACCTGAAGCTCAATGAATTGGATCCGGAGCAGGTTACGCTGCTGGACACCCTGGCCGAATTGCCTGCGTCACCGGCGGTGGTGTTGATCCGTATTCCTAAAGCGTTGGCACTGCTGGAACAGCAACTGCGTGCGTTGCGTGATGTGGTGGCACCGGACACGGTGATCATCGCCGGGGCTAAAGCGCGTGACGTGCATACCTCGACCATGCAACTGTTTGAAAAGGTGCTCGGTCCTACTCGCACCAGCCTGGCATGGAAGAAAGCGCGGTTGATCCACTGTGACGTCGCCGACATCGTGCCACCGGTAGCGCCGGTAACCACCAACTGGGTGCTGGACGGTACCGATTGGATTATCCACAACCATGCCAACGTGTTCTCACGCAGCAACCTGGACATTGGCGCACGCCTGTTCCTGGATCATCTGCCGCATGACATTGAAGGCCACATCATCGATCTGGGCTGCGGCAACGGTATCATCGGCATGGCCGCATTGATGCAGAACCCGCAAGCGCAGGTGAGCTTTGTTGATGAGTCCTACATGGCGGTGGCCTCCAGCGAACTGAACGTGGAACATAACTTGCCGCAGGATATGGATCGTTGTCAGTTTGAAGTGAATAACTCACTGGCGGGGATTGAGCGTGAAAGCGTGCAGGCGGTGCTGTGTAACCCCCCATTCCACCAGCAGCATGCGATTACCGATCACACCGCCTGGCAGATGTTCTGTGACGCCAAGCGTTGCCTGCAGGTAGGCGGCGAGTTGCGCATCGTTGGTAACCGCCATCTGGATTACCACCAGAAACTGAAGCGTTTGTTCGGCAACTGCACCCTGATCGCATCCAACAAGAAGTTCGTGATCCTGAAAGCGGTGAAATCCGGCGCACGTTACTGATTGATTGAGGGGCGCAGTGAATGCGCCCCTGATTGTAATTACAGCGCCATCGCCAGCCGCGTGCCTTGATCGATAGCGCGGCGGGCATCCAGCTCGGCGGCGACGTCCGCTCCACCAATCAAATGCACCGTTTTGCCCATCGCCAGCAGCGGTTGCTGCAGTTCACGACGCGGTTCCTGCCCGGCGCAGATAATCACCGTGTCGACCGGCAAGCAGCTTTCCTGCTCGGCTCGTGAAATATGCAGCCCTTCATCGTCAATACGCTGATAATTCACGCTATTGAGCATTTTTACGCCGCGCATCGCCAGACTGGTGCGGTGGATCCAACCGGTGGTTTTCCCCAGGCCTTCTCCCACTT
This sequence comes from Serratia proteamaculans, assembly GCF_949794035.1. Lineage (NCBI taxonomy): Bacteria > Pseudomonadati > Pseudomonadota > Gammaproteobacteria > Enterobacterales > Yersiniaceae > Serratia > Serratia proteamaculans. Next base: position 4,741,362 of record NZ_OX461105.1, on the reverse strand, counting down.
TGCTGGTTTTGCGTTGCAGCAGATAGATTTGCCGGGCCGCACGCGCCGCCACGGGCCCCTGGGCTGCCAGTCCGCCGCGTTGGTTAAGCTGGTCGTCGATGCCCCATTCACGGTTAAACTCAGCCTGATCCAGGCTGCTCGATACTCCGTGCTGGCTGAGGTACTCGGCAGTGTCGAAGCCGATGCCGCCGGCACCGATAATCGCCACCCGCTGGCCGACCGGTTTTTTGTCACGCAGTACATCCAGATAGGTCAGGACTCTGGCGTTATCAATACCGGGGATCTCCGGGGTACGTGGCACGATGCCGCACGCGAGGATCACTTCGTCAAATTCAGCCAGATCGGCCGCGGTCACCCAACTGCCCAGCTTTAGCGTGACTTCCAGCAGTGCCAGTTGGCGGCGGAAGTAGCGCAGGGTTTCATGGAATTCTTCTTTGCCGGGGATCTGTTTGGCAATATTGAACTGGCCGCCAATCTGATCGGCGGCGTCGAACAACGTCACCCGGTGGCCACGGCTGGCGGCGGTGGTAGCAAACGCCAGTCCGGCCGGTCCGGCACCGATCACCGCCAGTTTCTTCGGTTTTTCTGCCGCGATCAGGGGCATTTCGGTTTCGCGGCAGGCGCGTGGGTTAACCAGGCAAGAGGTGAGTTTGCCTTCAAAAATCTGGTCGAGGCAGGCCTGATTACAACCAATGCAGGTATTGATCTCGTCGGCACGGCCCTCGGCCGCTTTTTGCACAAAGGCGGCGTCGGCCAGGAACGGGCGAGCCATCGATACCATGTCGGCGCAGCCGTCTGCCAGCACTTGCTCTGCGACTGCCGGATCGTTAATGCGGTTGGTGGTGATCAGCGGAATGCGCACTTTGCCCATCAGCTTACGGGTCACCCAACTGAAACCGGCGCGCGGCACCATGGTGGCGATGGTCGGAATACGCGCCTCGTGCCAGCCGATGCCGGTGTTGATAATCGTCGCGCCCGCCTGCTCAACCGCCAGCGCCAACTGCTCGATCTCCTGCCAGCTGGAACCGTCCTCCACCAGATCCAACATCGAAAGACGGTAAATCAGAATGAAGTCGCTGCCGACGGCCTGCCGTACGGCCCGGACGATTTCCACGGCAAAGCGCATGCGGTTGCTGAAGCTGCCGCCCCATTGGTCGTCGCGCTGGTTGGTGCGCGACACCAGGAATTGGTTGATCAAATAGCCTTCGGAACCCATCACCTCGACGCCATCGTAACCGGCCTGCTGTGCCAGTGCCGCGCATTGGGCGAAGTCGGCGATAGTCTGCAGAATGTCTGCTTCGCTCAGCGCGGTGGGGGCGAAGGGATTGATCGGTGCCTGCAGCGCGGAGGGCGCGACCGGCTGCGGCTGATAGCTGTAGCGGCCAGCATGCAGGATTTGCAGCGCAATTTTGCCGCCGGCCTGATGGACGGCCTCGGTGACAATGCGGTGATGACTGACCTGCTGTGGCTGGCTGAGGGTGGAGCCGCCGCGGTACACCACGCCTTTTTCATTGGGGGCGATACCGCCGGTGACGATCAGCGCCACGCCGGCGGCCGCGCGTTCGGCATAGAAAGCAGCCATACGCTCGGGGCCATTGGGCAGTTCTTCCAGGCCGGTGTGCATCGATCCCATCAGCACCCGATTTTTCAGGGTGGTGAAGCCGAGATCCAGCGGCGCCAGCAGGTGTGGGTAATTGCTCATTGCAGTCTCCATCGCTCATCCCCCCGCATCTTTCAAACTGCAGCGTTGTTGGCCGCGTTCGTTCACCCCAGTCACTTACCAAAGTAAGCTCCAGGGGACTCTCAAACTTGCCGCCTAACTGCCGCTCGAAAGCTTTTGGGTATGATCAGTTGTTATTATTATGTACGACCAAGTGGTCGGATGAGATAAATCTAGCCGTTGTCACTGCCGTTGGGAATCTGTGTTGCGCTGAATGTGATAGATGTCATGGATCTTTATTGTTGTTTGCATCGTGAACAACAAATCGGTTAGCATTTGTGCGTTGTCAATCCCTTCTCTCTGCGGAGCCATCACCGAAAATGAACAAACACGCCTGTTGATATCTTGTCCCACGTTGAGCACACCGGTGCCATGTGGGGATGTTTTGATCTCATCCAGGAGTGCTTATGGCTCATTTTGCGCAGTCCCCTCATTTTGTTTTACATCAACTGACCTGCCAGTTTGCTGACGGCGAAACGCTGTTCGGCCCGTTGGATCTCACTTTCGATCAACAGCACTGCGGCCTGGTTGGGCGCAACGGCGTCGGAAAAACTCGTCTGCTACGGCTGATTGCCGGGCTGGATCTGCCCGGTGGTGGGCATGTCGAATCCCATGCTTCACTGGCCTACGTAGCGCAGCAGCCAGACATCGCGCCACAGACTACGCTGGCCCAACTGCTGGGCTATGGCGAGACCTTTGCCGCACTGACCCGCCTTGAGCAGGGGCGACCGCAGGCGGAGGATATCGATCGTCTGGAAGGGCAGTGGGATCTGAACGATCGTTTGCAGGCTGCATTTGCCACCGCCGGGTTACCGGCTTTCGATCCGCAACGGCCGGTGAAGGATCTCAGTGGTGGCGAACGGATGCGCGCCGCATTGTGCGGCGCGATGCTGGGTAACGCCGACTTCTTGTTATTGGACGAACCGACCAACCATCTTGATACTCGCGCTCGCGAGGGGTTATATCAGCAGTTAGAAAGCTGGCGCGGCGGTTTGCTGGTCGCCAGCCACGATCGACAACTGCTGGCGCGCATGCAGCGTATTGTCGAGCTGACGCCCGGCGCACTGCACAGCTACGGCGGTAACTACGATGATTATCGCCACCAGCGTGAGCTGGAGCAGCAGGCGGCACGTGCCGGGCTGGAACATGCGCGTCAGGAACGTCGGCGCACTCGTGCCCGACAGCAGAAAGAGCACGACATCAGCCAGCGGCGCTCTGCACAGACGCTGAAAACCGTCGATACGCTGAACATCGCCTCTTTTGAGCGCGTGGCTTACAAGGCCGCGGCCAAAGAGAGCCTGGGTACGCTGCGCAAACAGCATCAGGAGCAGAAAGGCTCCCTCGATGCCGCGGTGCGTGAAGCCTGGCAGCGGGTGGAGGAAGACAGCCCGGTAATGTTGACCCTGCCGGGCAGCGCTGTGGCGGCGGGCAAACAGGTTCTGGTGCTGGAACAGCTGCAACTGCCTTTTATCACTATGCCGCCGTTGGATTTACGTATCGATGGCCCGATGCGCGTGGCGCTGACCGGCCCGAATGGCTGCGGTAAATCCACCTTGCTGAAGGTGATCCTGGGGCAATGGGCAGCCAGGGGTGGTCGTTGCCACTGTCCGCTGCCGACGGCTTATCTCGACCAAAACCTTTCCCAACTCGATCTGTCGCTTTCGGTGGTTGAACACCTTGGCCTGCAGGATTCGCCGCTCAACGAGGGCAGGATGCGTAGCCAGTTGGCACAGTTACAGCTAAACGCCGAACGGGTGCTGTTGCCGCTGGCGGCGCTGAGTGGCGGTGAGCGATTGAAAGCGGCGTTGGCCTGCATGCTGTGGCGGCAGGAGCCAGCGCAGTTGTTGTTGCTGGATGAACCGACCAACCACCTGGATCTGGCGTCGTCGCTGGCTATCGAGGCTGCACTGGCCAGTTTTCCCGGTGCGATGCTGGTGGTTTCCCACGATGAGGCATTTCTGCAGGCGTTAAAATTGACCCACCGTTTACAGTGGCGGCAGGAAGGGTGGCAACTTCAGGTCTTTTGATGGAAGACCGTGGCCGCCAGTTTCGTTTCAGGGATTAATGCATTCCAGCAGCAGGGTAAAGGCGGCGGCCATTTGTTCTTCCGGCACGCAGGCGAAGCCCATCAGCAGACCACGGCGATGGTTGGGCAGCATGTAGTAACGCGACAGCGGTCGCACCAGTACGCCGCGTTCGTTGGCGGCGGCGGCGATCGCGACATCGTCAGCCTGGTCCGGCAGGTTAAGGATCAGGTGCAGCCCGGCGTTGTTGTTGAATTCGCTCAACGCCTGTTTACCCAGGTGCTGCTCGATCAACGCAGTTAAAAACGCCCGGCGTCGGGCATACAACAGCCGCATGCGACGGATATGCGCGGTGTAGTGGCCTTCCTGAATAAACTGCGCCAGTGCGGTCTGGATCAGCAGGTGACCGCCGCGGTACAGCTCGGCATGGGCGGTTTTCAGCGCCGCCATCAAGGGTTTTGGCAACACCACGTAACCCAGCCGCAGCGCAGGGTACAGCGTTTTGCTGAAGGTGCCGATATAGATCACCGGCGCGTCGGCTTCCAGCCCCTGCAACGCCGGGATCGGCTGGCCGGAAAAGCGGAATTCACTGTCGTAGTCATCCTCAACGATCCAACTGCCGCCGTTGCGCGCCAGCGCCAGCAAGCGTTGTCGCCGCGCCAGACTCATCACCGATCCCAGCGGATATTGGTGCGACGGAGTAACAAATATCAGTCGCGGTGCACCTGTGGGCTGCTCCGGCGGTACCATGCCGGCCTCATCAACCGCCAGCGGGCAGATATTCACGTCGTTCATCCGCAGGATATTGCGGATCCCCCAATAGCCCGGTTCTTCAATCCAGGCGTCGTCGCCAGGATTGCACAGCAGCCGCGTCACCAGATCTATCGCCTGATGGATGCCTTCGGTAATCAGAATTTGCTCCGGCGAACAGCGTACCGAGCGCGCCACGCGCAGATAATCCACCAGCGCATGCTGCAATTCAGGGCTGCCACCCTGGTTGCTGTAGGTCAGCCGCTGTGGGGCTGGGCGGCGACTGATCCGTGCCTGTATTTTGCTGAATAACTGGTGTGGGAAGGCATTCACATCGGGCACGCCGGGAATAAACGCCCCCCATTGTTTGGGGCTGGCACTGGCGTGATGTAACAGGGCGGCCCCACGTTCCGACAGTTCAATACCCCGTTGTTCCCCGTCACTGCCTGCGGGTGCGCTGGCAGTGGATAAACAACTGTCCGGCACGGTTTCGGCGACGAATGTGCCACTTCCGGCGCGTGCCAGCACATATCCTTCTGCCAGTAATTGTTCATAAACGGTTAAAACCGTGTTGCGTGAAAGGCTAAGCTCTTGCGCCAGATCGCGTGAGGCGGGCAGGCGGCTGGAGGGCGGCAGGCTGCCGTCCAGAATGCTGGTGCGGATCGCGTTATATAGCCGTTTATGCAGCTTGTCATCGGGCTGTTCGCCGAGACGCTGCAATAACAGGTCACCACTCAGTGAGCGCAATTGGATCCCTCAATTAATCGTAACTGGCTCTCGATTATAGGGCCACATCCTGTGTAAATAAACGTCATTGTTTCACGAATGTGAACGAAACGTACAGATGGCACCGCCCACCGACCGGAGAGAACAACATGAAAAACGCAGAATTGAATCAACGTCGTCAAGATGCCACCCCACGCGGGGTGGGTGTGATGTGTGATTTCTACGCAGAGCGCGCAGAGAACGCCACGCTGTGGGATGTCGAAGGCAATGAAGTGATCGATTTCGCCTCCGGTATTGCGGTACTGAATACCGGGCACCGCCACCCTAAGGTGATCGCCGCGATTGAAAAGCAGCTGAAGGCCTTCACCCACACCGCTTACCAAATTGTTCCTTACGAAAGCTACGTCACCCTGGCGGAACGTATCAACCAGCGTGCGCCAATTGAAGGCCCATGCAAAACTGCCTTCTTCACCACCGGTGCCGAAGCGGTAGAGAACGCAGTCAAAATTGCCCGTGCCCATACCGGTCGCCCAGGGCTTATCACCTTTGGCGGTGGTTTCCACGGCCGTACCTATATGACCATGGCGCTGACCGGCAAAGTGGCACCTTACAAGCTGGGCTTCGGACCCTTCCCCGGTTCGGTGTTCCACGGTCAATACCCGAATGCGCTGTACGGCGTGACCACCGAAGACGCAATGAACAGCCTGGAACGTATCTTTAAAGCGGATATCGATCCCAAGCAGGTCGCGGCCATCGTGCTGGAGCCGGTACAGGGCGAGGGCGGTTTCAACATCGCACCGGCCGAATTCATGCAAGCGCTGCGTACGCTGTGCGACGAGCACGGCATTCTGCTGATTGCCGATGAAGTACAAACCGGGTTTGCCCGTACCGGCAAACTGTTCGCCATGGATCATTACAGCGTGAAACCCGACCTTATCACCATGGCGAAAAGCCTGGCGGGCGGTATGCCGCTGTCGGCGGTGGCAGGGCGTGCCGAAGTGATGGACGCTCCGGCTCCGGGTGGGCTGGGTGGTACCTATGCCGGTAACCCACTGGCGGTGGCGGCAGCGCTGGCGGTACTGGAGGTGATTGAAGAAGAACAACTGTGCCAGCGTTCGCAGCGTCTGGGTCAGCATCTGGTGGAAGTGTTGCAGCAGGCGCGCCAGACCAGCCCGGCGATCGTGGATATCCGCGCGCAGGGTTCGATGGTCGCGGTGGAGTTCAACGATCCGAAGTCCGGCAAGCCTTCGGCGGAGATTACCCGCCAGGTGCAGCAGAAAGCGTTGGCAGAAGGCCTGTTGCTGCTGAGCTGCGGCGTCAATGGCAACGTGATCCGCTTCCTGTATCCGCTGACCATTCCTGAAGATCAGTTCACCAAGGCGCTGGGCATTCTTTCTCGCGCGCTGGCCCAATAAGGAGTGATCGGCAATGAAATTGAATAATCCCGAGCTGCTGCGCAGCCAGTGCCTGATTAACGGTGAGTGGTGCGATGCGCTGAGCGGCAAGCGTGAAGCAGTGATCAACCCGGCGACCGGCGTCGAATTGGCCAGCATTCCGCTGGTCAGCGGTGAAGAAACCCAGCAGGCGATTAACGCGGCGCAGGTGGCGCAGCAGGGCTGGAAACAACTGACGGCCAAGCAACGTTCCGCACTGCTGCTGGCCTGGGCCGACAAGGTACTGGCAGCGCAGGAAGATTTGGCGCAGCTGATGACCGCTGAGCAGGGCAAGTCATTGGCGGAAGCGCGTGGCGAAGTGGCCTATGCCGCTTCGTTTATCACCTGGTTTGCCGAAGAAGCTAAACGGGTCGACGGGGCGGTATTGCAGGCGCCGCTGGCCTCACAGCGCCTGGTGGTGGTCAAACAACCGATTGGCGTTTGCGCGGCGATCACGCCGTGGAACTTCCCGGCGGCGATGATCACCCGCAAGGTAGCACCGGCGTTGGCAGCAGGCTGCGCCATTATCGTTAAACCGGCCGAACAAACGCCGCTGACCGCGCTGGCGTTAGGCAAGCTGGCGCAGGATGCCGGTATTCCGGCGGGCGTATTGCAGGTGGTCACTGGCGATGCTGCTCAGGTAGGCAAGGTGCTGTGCGACAGCCCGGTAGTACGCAAACTGAGTTTTACCGGTTCGACCGAGGTCGGCCGCATTCTGATGGCGCAGTGCGCGCCAACCATCAAAAAACTGTCGCTGGAACTGGGCGGCAATGCGCCGGTGATCGTGTTCGACGACGCCAACCTGGACGCGGCGGTGGCGGGCATTATGGCCTCCAAATTCCGCAACAGCGGCCAGACCTGCGTTTGCGCCAACCGTATCTATGTACAGGACGGCATTTATGACCGTCTGGTGGACAAACTGGTGGCGGCTGGTCGAACAACTGAAAGTCGGCGACGGCAGCCAGGAGGGCACCACACAGGGGCCGTTGATCGACCAGGACGCAGTGGAAAAAGTACAAAGCCACATCGACGATGCGTTGATCAAGGGTGCGCAGATCGCTATCGGCGGTCAGCCACACGCGCTGGGACGGACCTTCTTCCAGCCGACGGTCGTGACTGGGGTGACGCAAAAAATGCGCTTCGCCAAAGAAGAAACCTTTGGCCCGGTAGCGCCGCTGTTCCGTTTCCATGATGAGGCGGAAGCCATCGCCATGGCCAACGATACCGAATTCGGCCTGGCAGCCTATCTGTTCACGCAGAACGCCTCGCGCCAGTGGCGGGTACCTGAAGCGTTGGAATACGGCATGGTCGGCATCAATACCGGACTGATTTCCAACGAAGTCGCGCCGTTTGGCGGCGTGAAGCAGTCAGGGCTCGGACGTGAAGGATCGCGTTACGGGATTGAAGAATATCTGGAGCTGAAATACCTGTGTATCGATGTGAGCTGTTAACCACCGGGAAATTAACCGATCCCGGTGGCCAGGGCCGCCGGGAGACAAAGGATGCCGTATGTCTGCTGAAAATACCTCTGTTTCTCCGGCGCTTGCCGCCGGGGTGCGAGCACCTGCACCCACCAAATCACTGAGTTTCCTCGAAGGGGTGGCGATGATTGTCGGCACCAACATTGGCGCCGGCGTGCTGTCTATCGCTTACGCTTCCAGCAAGGCCGGTTTTCTACCGCTGCTGTTTTGGCTGGTGCTGGTGGGCAGCCTGACCACCATCACCATGCTGTACGTTGCCGAATCTACCCTGCGCACCCGCGCCCACCTGCAATTAAGCGGGCTGGCGAAACGTTATGTCGGCGGCATTGGTGCCTGGCTGATGTTTGCTTCGGTCTGCGTTAACAGCGTCGGGGCGCTGACCGCCTACATGACCGGCAGCGGCAAGCTGTTGCAGTCTCTGTTTGGCATCTCTCCGGCGATCGGCAGCCTGCTGTTTTTCGTGCCGGCGGCGGGGGTGTTGTACCTGGGGCTGAAGGCGATTGGCCGCGGCGAAAAGTTTATCAGTATCGGTATGGTGGTGATGCTGACCGCGCTGGTGGCGGCCACACTGCTTAAAGACACCAGCCAGATGCGCAACCTGCTGGACGGTGACTGGCGCTTTATGGTGCCGGTATTCAACGTGGTGGTGTTCTGCTTCTCGGCGCAGTACATCGTGCCGGAAATGGCACGCGGTTTCTCCGATAAGCCGGAGCAGCTGCCTAAGGCGATTATGGTCGGTATGGCCGTGACCTTTGTGCTGCTGGCGGCGGTGCCAATGTCGGTGATTGCGCTCAGCGGGTTGGCGGGTATCTCTGATGTGGCGACCATCTCCTGGGGCCAGGCGTTAGGGCAGTGGGCGTTCTTCTCCGCCAACATCTTTGCTCTGTGCGCGATGCTGACCTCCTACTGGGGGTTGGGCGGCAGCTTCCTGACCAATATTTTCGACCAGTTCAGCCTGGGTAATGACGAACAGCCACTGCGCCGCTTCGGCGTGCTGATGCTGGTGGTGTTGCCGCCGTTTGTGCTGGCATACAGCGGGCTGGTGTCCTTCGTTAACGCGCTATATTTCGCCGGGGTATTCAGTGGGGTGATCCTGTCGATTATGCCGATGCTGATCCTGCGTGGGGCGCGCAAGCACGGCGACCAGACGCCACGCTGGCAGTGCAGCTGGATCACTCACCCGTTGTTGCAGGTCAGCATCGTATTGCTGTATCTGGGCAGCGCGGTGTACGCGATTGCGTCGCTGTTTGGCTATCTGCCCTCTGGATGGTGAATTGCCTTCCCTCAAGAAGTGATGTTATTTCTCGATAATTGAGAACGGCGGCGTCGTGGCCGCCGGTTTTTTTTACCCGCGCATTTTCTCCGGCAGCGCCAACCAGGCCTGCACCGAAGGACGTTGCCACTGCTTTTGCGCATAGTGGCGAATGTTTTCCGGCACCGCATCGCCGTGTATCACCAGCCGATTGAGCATCAATGCCAGATCGGTATCGGCAATGCACCATTCCCTGAACAGATTATCCTGGCCGTGACTCAGCAGCTTTTCGACTGCGGCGATCAACTTGCTGGTGGCAACCTGTGCGGCTGCAGATAACGGAGGAAACTTGGCGTTAAGGAACACCGCCTCTGTCGGCCGCTCGGCACGCAGTGCCAACAGATCGCTACGCAGCCACGCCTGGACTTCGCGGGCCTTGGCGCGTTGTTTGACATCACGCGGGTACACCGGGTGGGCCGGGTGGATCTCATCCAGATATTCATCGATGGCTGAGGACTCCGACAGCTGAAACTCGCCGACCACCAGCGTCGGTACCCGGCGCGTTAATGACAGCGCCGCGTAGGCCGGCTCTTGGTTTTTCCCCTGCGACAGGTCGACCTGCTTCAGGGTGAAGGGAATGCCTTTCTCCGTCAGTGTAATAAACGCCGACATGGCATAGGGGCTGAAAAAGTTGGCATCGGTATAGAGTTCGGCTATCGGCTGAGACATTGGGTTTTCCTCAAGGCAAAGGGAGGCGAACTTTGATAATTGACGAGCAGTGGCTAAAAATCAATCTGTTAGCAGAAAGTTATTTCAACGGCGACTCGCGCTGCAGGCGGTGGCTACTGGCATTGTGATATATTTGTTGCCATTAAGTTGAGTTTGGCAGCGTGAAGTAACATGAAGAAGCAGTGGGTAGAAAGTTTGAAAATGGGGTGCGCACGTTTATGGCCGCATCCCTTAGCCGTCGGCAAAAAGGAGATTTTGCTTTCCAGCGTCGGCGCTGGGTTGGGGCTGATGATTTCCGGTTGGATCAGCCATTTTGTGCTGGGTGAGGTCAACCTGTGGTTTATTGCCCCGATGGGGGCTTCTGCGGTGCTGTTGTTTGGCGTGCCAAACAGTCCGCTGGCGCAGCCATGGTCGATCGTCGGCGGCAATATCTCGGCTGCGGCGGTAGGGGTCAGCACCAGCCTGCTGATTGCCGATCCCGGCCTGGCCTGTGGGGTGGCGGTGGCGTTGGCGATTGGGTTGATGTTCAAACTGCGCTGTTTGCATCCGCCCGGCGGCGCGGTCGCGCTGACTGCGATCCTCGGCGGACCGGGTATTCACCAACTGGGCTACAGCTTTGTGCTGTACCCGGTGCTGCTGAACTCGGTGCTACTGGCCGTGCTGGCGATTATCTTCAATAATCTGGCCGGACGACGTTATCCGCACCCCTTGGCCTCGGCCGAAGCCAAGCCAGCCAATCTGCCGATTGATGCGGTGTCTATCACCCGTGCCGATCTGCACGAGGCGCTGATGCAGGGCGAGCTGTTTGATATCGACGAAGACGATCTGCAGGAAATCCTGCTGCGTGCCGAACAACTGGCTCACCAGCGGCAGAACGGTGGTGCCTGATTAGGCTAGCGGGCGGAAACAAAAAAGCCACTTCTGAGGAAGTGGCTTAATGTGCTGTTATATCAGCTAAAATTTGGTGGCCCCTACTGGACTTGAACCAGTGACCAAGCGATTATGAGTCGCGTGCTCTAACCAACTGAGCTAAGGGGCCAAGCGGCGAGATTATACGGTAATCCTTCGGCGCAGGTCTACTGTTAACCATCTGTATGTTGCTTTTCTGCGCAGTTCTAGCCTGTTGTAATTGCTGGCGGATTTTGCGATAACCGCTGTAAATCCCTTTAATGGACTCTCGAACCCTATGGAACTCCTGGCGCCCAACCTGCGGGTGGTGTTTTGCGGCATCAACCCTGGCCTGTCTTCGGCCCATCAAGGCTACCCTTTTGCTAACGGCAGCAACCGCTTCTGGAAAGTGGTGCATCAGGCCGGTTTTACCGCTAGTCAGTTAGCGCCGGAGCAGTGGCAACAGCTGCAGGAGACCGGCTGTGGCATCACCGCCTTGGTGGCGCGGCCTACAGTGGCAGCCAGTGAGGTAACGCGTGACGAACTGCTCAGCGGCGGTGAGGCGTTAAAGGAAAAGATCCTGCGTTACCAGCCGCGGGCGCTGGCGATTTTGGGCAAGCAGGCGTTCAGCAGTGCCTTTGGGGTGCGTAAAGCGTCCTGGGGACGTCAGGACATGACGATCGGTAAAACTGAAGTGTGGGTGCTGCCGAACCCCAGCGGATTGAACCGTGCCACGCTGGAGCAGCTTACAGAGAGCTATCGCGAGCTGTTCCTGGCATTGAAATAAGTCAGATGGATTTTAGGCAATAAAAAAACCCCGGCGAGCCGGGGTTTTTTGCAAGCAGCTAAACCTTAGTCGTCCAGGAAGCTACGCAGCACTTCGGAACGGCTTGGGTGGCGCAGTTTACGCAGCGCTTTGGCTTCGATCTGACGAATACGCTCACGGGTAACGTCGAACTGTTTGCCCACTTCTTCCAAGGTGTGGTCAGTGTTCATATCGATACCGAAACGCATACGCAGCACTTTCGCTTCGCGGGCGGTCAGGCCAGCCAGGACGTCGTGCGTTGCAGAGCGCAGGCTTTCCGAGGTAGCAGAATCCAGCGGCAGCTCGAGGGTGGTATCCTCGATGAAATCGCCCAGGTGTGAATCTTCATCATCACCGATTGGCGTTTCCATGGAGATCGGCTCTTTGGCGATCTTCAGCACTTTGCGGATTTTGTCTTCCGGCATCAGCATGCGTTCAGCCAGCTCTTCCGGCGTCGGCTCGCGGCCCATCTCTTGCAGCATCTGGCGCGAAATACGGTTGAGTTTGTTGATGGTCTCAATCATATGCACCGGAATACGGATGGTACGCGCCTGGTCGGCGATAGAGCGGGTGATAGCCTGACGGATCCACCAGGTGGCGTAAGTTGAGAACTTATAACCACGACGGTATTCAAACTTGTCTACCGCTTTCATCAGACCGATGTTGCCTTCCTGGATCAGATCCAGGAACTGCAGACCGCGGTTGGTGTATTTCTTGGCGATAGAAATAACCAGACGCAAGTTGGCTTCAACCATCTCTTTTTTCGCACGGCGGGCTTTCGCTTCACCGATAGACATACGACGGTTGATGTCCTTCACCTGCTCGATGGTCAGGCCGGTCTCTTCTTCGATCTGACGCAGTTTCTGCAGGCTGCGCTGGACGTCATCCGCGACGTCTTTCAGCTTTTCTGACCATGGCTTGGCCATTGCCAGTGCGGCTGCGAACCAGGTATCGCTGGTTTCATTGCTGGAGAACAGGGTAACGAAGTTTTTCTTCGGCATTTTGCACTGTTCAACGCACAGCTTCATGATGATACGTTCTTGAGTACGAACGCGGTCCATCATGATGCGCATGCTGTTGACCAGGAAGTCGAACTGTTTTGGCACCAGGCGGAACTGCTTGAACACTTCAGACAGCTTCAGAATTTCTTCTGCTGCGCTGGCGTGGCTGCGGCCGTTCTTTTTGATGACAACACGCGTCGCTTCATACTGATCGCGCAGGTCGGAGAATTTCTGACGAGCCAGCTCTGGATCGATGCTGTTGTCGTCTTCTTCTTCTTCGTCATCTTCTTCGTCGTTGTCTTTCTGCTCTTCGGTCGACAGCTCAGAACCGACGTGCGTCGCGGTAGGAGCGATGTCCTCTTCCGCATTAGGATCGACGAAGCCGATGATCAGGTCGGACAGGCGAGCTTCGCCCGCTTCGACGCGATCGTACTGCTCCAGCAAATAGGTGATGGCTTCCGGGTACTCGGCAACGGAGCACTGAACCTGGTTGATGCCGTCTTCAATACGCTTGGCGATGTCGATTTCGCCTTCGCGCGTCAGCAGTTCAACGGTCCCCATTTCGCGCATGTACATGCGCACCGGGTCGGTGGTACGGCCAATTTCAGACTCAACGCTGGACAACACTTGAGCAGCCGCTTCCGCCGCATCATCATCGGTGTCGGTGGTGTTCTCGGCCAGCATCAGGTCATCGGCGTCCGGTGCTTCTTCCAGCACCTGGATGCCCATGTCGTTAATCATCTGGATGATGTCTTCGATCTGGTCGGAGTCGACGATATCTTCCGGCAGATGGTCATTGACCTCAGCATAGGTCAGATAGCCTTGCTCCTTACCACGGGTGACAAGTAGCTTTAGCTGTGACTGCGGGTTTTGCTCCATAAGACGGTATCCACACTTCAGAGTATTGGGGTTGGTGTCGGTCGGCGAAACCGCCAACAATAGCATTTGGGGCGTTTTTGTTGTTGCCGCGGCCCACTGTGGCGGCATATTGCAGGGCTCTGCCCTCGCATTTATCGGCACTTAAGCCGTTTAGGTATTCAGTTTTTCTTCGCTAGCACTTGGTTAAGAGAACGGACTTCTTCACGTTCTTCCGGGCTGAGGCCGTGCGTTCTGGCCTGGGCGATCAATGTCTCCAGCCGTTGCTCCAGTACCGAGTCATAAAGGCTGGCCAGGGTATCCAAAAAGGTCTGTTCGACCCTTTCCTCAACGATCATATGGTTCCATGTCGCCAAGGTTTCAAGTTGCTGGCTCAATTTGTTGTCGCGATACTGCTCCAACAACAGGCCGGTAGTCAGGCCCGGCTGCGCTAAACAGGTCTGCACCAGCTCGACAAACAGCGGTAAACCGGCCTGTTTGGTCTGCTCTAATCCCTCGAGTGAAGGGATAAGTGTAGCCAGTTGCGGATTTTGTACCAGTAACCCTATTAGTATACGCATGGTTGTGCGTTTTAGCTGGGGCGCCTGGTAGGTATTCGCATTTTCAGCCTGTTTGGGCATCAGCTTGTCGAGCTGGCTATCATCCAGCAGGCCAAGCTTGCTGCCGAGCTGTTGTCGCAGGTACAAGCGCAACGTTTCGCCCGGCACCTGAGTAATCAGCGGCAGTGCCAGCGTGCTCAGCTTGGCGCGACCGTCCGGGCTGCTCAGATCGACCTGTGGCATCAGGGTTTCGAACAGGAAAGTGGAAAGCGGCTGCGCCAGCTCCATTCGCTGTTCGAAGGCCTCTTTGCCTTCTTTGCGTACCAATGTGTCCGGGTCTTCGCCATCAGGCAAGAACATGAACCGCAGCTGACGCCCGTCATTCAGATAGGGCAGCGCGGTTTCCAGTGCGCGCCAGGCCGCTTCACGGCCGGCCCGGTCACCGTCATAGCAACAGACCACGTTATCGGTGGCGCGGAACAGCAGCTGAATATGTTCAGCCGTCGTTGAGGTTCCGAGCGAGGCGACGGCATAATCAATGCCGTATTGCGCCAACGCCACCACGTCCATATAGCCTTCCACTACCAGCAAACGCTGCGGGGTAGGGTGGTTCTGCTGCGCTTCATACAGGCCGTACAATTGACGACCCTTGTGGAATACTTCAGTTTCCGGCGAGTTCAGGTATTTCGGCATGCCGTCACCCAGCACGCGCCCGCCAAAGGCGATCACTCGCCCGCGTTTGTCGCGAATAGGGAACATCACGCGTTCACGGAAACGATCGTACGAGCGTCCTTGATCGTTAGTCACCAGCATGCCGGCATCGTTCAATGCGCTGCGGCTGTCGGCGTCGCGACCAAAACGCTTTAAAGCATTATCCCAACCGGCAGGTGCAAAGCCGATGGCAAAATGGCGGATAACGTCGTCACTCAACCCGCGCTGTTGCAGATAATCACGCGCCGGCGTACCGGAAGATTGATGCAATGACTGTTGATAGAACGCACTGAGCTGTTCCATCAGTTGATACAGGCTTTGGCGCTGATGACGTTCGATTTGTGTCGGTCCGGAGCCCGCCTCGTAAGGCACTTCCAGTCCGTGCATGGTTGCCAGCTCTTCGATGGTTTCGACAAACTCAAGTCGGTCGTAATTCATCAGAAAGTCGACGGCGTTACCGTGCGCACCACAACCAAAACAGTGATAAAACTGCTTTTCGCCATTAACGGTAAATGAAGGCGTTTTTTCGTGGTGGAACGGACAGCACGCGTGGTAGTTCTTGCCCTGCTTCTTGAGCTTTACCCGGGCATCGATCAGATCGACGATGTCGGTACGAGCCAGCAAGTCATTGATAAATACACGCGGAATTCGTCCAGCCATAAGCCCTTACTTCACTAGCCTATAAACGAGAACAAGCCGCGCATTCCTTTCGGAAAGCACGGCCTTCGTATGCAACTACTCGGTCTGCGCGATTTTTAAAATCAGAAATTCACGCGGCGGGGTTACCCCCGAAGAATTAATACAGACGAGTGCGGCGTGCGTTTTCGCGAGCCAGTTTCTTCGCGTGACGTTTCACAGCAGAAGCTTTAGCGCGTTTACGTTCGGTAGTCGGTTTTTCATAGAACTCGCGACGACGAACTTCAGCTAAAACGCCTGCTTTTTCGCAAGAGCGTTTGAAACGACGCAGAGCAACGTCAAATGGCTCGTTTTCACGTACTTTAATTACAGGCATGTGCCTCTCACCTCAATAAAATTCGGTTTGCTGCTGGCCAAGCGCCAGCAATTTCAAAATGGTGCGGAATTTTACTTCAACGGATGCTGCTTTGTAAAGCACCACAGCAAATTGAAACCTGCGGCCACCCTGGTAAAACATGCGCAATTTTGCATCGGGCGCTGATTATAGACTAATCAGAAAAAAATGCTCGTTTTTAATCAAATAGGCATTTATGGCTGGAATCATCAACATAGCCCAATGTGGCTGACAAGATGCGCCGCGCTGGCGGCAAACAGGCCTGATTGTGCTAAACTGACGGCCGCACGTGAATGATGGGAAATGTAATGCGAGTACTGGGTATAGAAACCTCCTGCGATGAAACCGGAATTGCAGTGTATGACGATCAGGCCGGTTTATTAGCGAATCAATTGTATAGCCAGGTGAAGCTGCATGCCGACTACGGCGGCGTGGTGCCGGAACTGGCTTCCCGCGATCATGTGCGTAAAACCGTGCCCTTGATTCAGGCGGCATTGAAGGAAGCGAACCTGACCGCGGCCGATATCGACGGCGTTGCCTATACCGCCGGGCCCGGCCTGGTGGGGGCGTTGCTGGTCGGCGCGACCATTGGTCGTGCGCTGGCGTTTGCCTGGGGCGTGCCGGCCGTACCGGTGCACCACATGGAAGGCCACCTGCTGGCACCGATGCTGGAAGATAATCCACCGGCGTTCCCGTTTGTCGCGCTGCTGGTTTCCGGCGGCCATACCCAGTTGATCAGCGTGACCGGTATTGGCCAATACCAACTGCTGGGCGAGTCGGTCGACGATGCGGCGGGTGAAGCCTTCGATAAAACTGCCAAGCTGCTGGGGCTGGACTATCCCGGCGGGCCAATGTTGTCGAAAATGGCGCAGCAGGGTACCGCGGGCCGTTTCACCTTCCCGCGGCCGATGACCGATCGTCCGGGGCTGGATTTCAGCTTCTCCGGGCTGAAGACCTTTGCCGCCAATACCATTCGCTCCAACGGTAATGACGATCAAACGCGTGCGGACATTGCCCGGGCGTTTGAGGATGCGGTGGTCGATACGCTGGCAATCAAATGCAAACGCGCGCTGGAGCAAACCGGTTTCAAACGACTGGTGATGGCTGGCGGCGTCAGTGCCAACCGTACGCTACGGACCAAAATGGCGGAAATGATGCGCAAACGCGGCGGTGAGGTGTTCTATGCCCGTCCGGAATTCTGCACGGATAACGGCGCGATGATCGCTTATGCGGGTCTGGTGCGGTTGCAGAGCGGTGCCAATCCGGAACTGAGCGTTTCGGTGCGACCGCGTTGGCCGCTGGCTGAATTGCCTGCAGTATAAATAGTCGAAAGGCCGGAGCTCTCCGGCCTTTTTAATTACTCTTCTTTCTTCTCTTCTTCCTGCTCTGACCCTGCCGCGTCGGTTTTCTTCTTGCGAAAGACACTCCAGATTTTCCCTTCCTGGCCACGCCACAGGCGCTGAATATTGTCGTGGTGCCGCATCAGGATCAAACACGACAGCATCGCTACCGGGAAGGTGAATTGTGGTTTGAACCACCAGACGTAGAACGGAGCAATCAGCGCGCTGATAATCGCACCCAGCGAGGAATAACCACTGAGCAATACGGTCAGCAGCCAGGTACCGGTCATCAGGCCGGTAAGATCCCAGCCGATCGGCGCTATGGCACCAAACGCCGTCGCCACGCCTTTACCGCCGCGGAAGTGGAAGAACACCGGGTAGATATGCCCCAGGCAGGCGGCAATCGCCGTCAGGCCGAGATACAGCGGCGGGACATCAAGTTTGTATGCCAGCCAGACCGGCAGCATCCCTTTGAGAATATCGAATACCAACACCGCCGCCGCAGCGACGCGACCGCCGATGCGCAGGACGTTGGTCGCTCCTGGATTCCCTGAGCCATTTTCACGCGGATCGGGCAGCCTGGCGATCCGGCAAACCAGGATCGCACTGGAAACTGAGCCACACAGATACGCGAAGATAATCATGCCAAGCGCGGTAGCACTCATAACGCGGTTCCGTTTAATAAGGGTCGTTTTACTCTCAACATATATGGATAATACTCATATTCCGCTGGAAGTGGTATCCGGCAAGGCCAAAAACAGAGAATGACGTGATGGATATCGTATTTATAGAAGAGCTTACCGTAATTACTACCATTGGCGTTTATGACTGGGAACAAAACATTCGCCAGAAGCTGGTGTTCGATATCGAAATGGGTTGGGACAACCGCCAGGCCGCCGCCAGTGACGATGTGAATGACTGCCTGAGCTACGCCGATATCAGTGAAGCCATCATCCAGCACGTGGAACCCAATCGCTTTGCGTTGGTGGAGCGGGTTGCAGAGGAAATATCTGAAATATTACTCCAGCGCTTCAATTCCCCGTGGGTCCGTATTAAGGTCAGCAAACCGGGCGCGGTTGCACATGCCAGCCGGGTTGGGGTGATCATTGAACGTGGCACCCGGCCGGTGTGACGTTCTGTCATTCTTGTGCAACTTAAGACCGTTAACCTGGTCTGAACCTGAGAATTGTTTTAGCGGCAATGTATTGAACACTGCCGCTTTTTTATGTTTATAGCCGTAAATTTATAGGGTGATCGAAGCACATGGCGGACATGCATTCACTGTTTATTGCGTTTGTTCTTGGGGTGGTCGAAGGGTTAACTGAATTTTTACCGGTGTCTTCTACCGGGCACATGATCATTGTCGGCGAGTGGCTGGGTTTTACCGGCGATAAGGCCAAAACCTTTGAGGTGATCATTCAGCTGGGGTCGATTCTGGCGGTGGTAGTGATGTTCTGGCGTCGCTTGTTCGGGCTGATCGGCATTCATTTTGGTGGTAAGCCGGTCGAACACGAAGGTAAAACCACGGGCCATTTGAAACTGGGTCATATTCTGTTGGCGATGATCCCGGCGGTAGTGTTGGGGCTGCTGCTCCATGACTTTATCAAGTCGCTGTTTGCACCGAAAAACGTCATGTATGCGCTGGTGGTCGGCGGTTTCCTGCTGCTGGCAGCGGAATGGTTCAAGCCGAAAAAACCAAGTGCAGAAGGGCTGGATGATATTACTTATCGCCAGGCGTTTATGATTGGTTGCTTCCAGTGTCTGGCGTTGTGGCCGGGCTTCTCCCGCTCAGGTTCCACCATTGCCGGTGGCATGCTGGTGGGCGTGAATCGTTACGCGGCTGCGGAGTTCTCTTTCATTCTGGCGGTGCCGATGATGATTGGTGCCAGTGCACTGGATCTGTACAAGAGTCTGCACTTCCTGACGATGGGCGATTTACCGATGTTTGCGGTCGGTTTTGCCACTGCCTTCGTGGTAGCGCTGATCGCGATCAAGACCTTCCTGTCGCTGATCAAACGCATCTCGTTTGTGCCGTTCGCCATCTATCGCTTTATCGTGGCGGGCGTGGTTTACATGGTCTTCATGTAAGCTGAGCTGCAATAAGAAACCCCGCATTGCGGGGTTAGTTTGATGACAAACACCCGAAAAACGTGGTTTTCGGATGTTTGGGGTAAATCAGAAGACATCATCCTTTGTTTTTATTAGCCCTCAAAACTGGACTTTTAACAGTAAAGAACTTTGTTAGCAGTCTGACCCCGCGCTGCGGGGTTTTTTTATGCCTGATCGAGAGGGGTATCCTGGGTTTGTTTCCAGTCGGCCAGCGCCTGTTGACGGCGGCGGTTGAGTTCGTCGCGGATCGCCAGCCCTTGCAGGCCGCTGGCTACCACCTCTTTGACCGACACCGCGTTCGCCACCTGAAACGCCTGGCGCAGATAATCGCCCTGCGGATAAGGGTTATTTTCAAAGCCGGTACGCCCGCGGGCGTCAGCTTCGCTGGTGAGGATCATCTGTTCCAGCCGCTGCGGTTTGCGCCAAACATCAACCGCGTCAAACAGCTTCAGCAGGGTCTCCGGGCGCAGCTTGTTTACCGTATGGATCAGGTCGTGATATTCGGCGACCAACTTGGCCAGATCGCGCACCGGGTTGGGTACTCGCAGTCGCTGGCACAGTTCTTCGACCAGCAGCACGCCCGCAGGTCCATGGCCGTGGTGATGTGGCCAAAGCTCTTTTGGCGTCTGTCCCTTGCCGAGGTCATGGCAGAGTGCGGAGAAGCGTACATCCACGTCTGGGCTGAGCTGGGCAGCGATTGCCAGCGTCATCAGGGTATGAACACCGGTATCAATTTCCGGATGCCATTTGGCGGGGGCCGGTACGCCGAACAGGGCGTCGATCTCCGGGAACAGTACGCCCAGTGCCTCGCAGTCACGCAGTACCTGAAAATATACCTGTGGGCTCTGGCTTTGCAGTGCCTTCTCGGTTTCTTTCCAGACCCGTTCGGCCGTCAGCGCTGAGAGTTCACCGCTGTGGGCCATCTGACGCATCAACCCGGCGGTCTCCGGGGCAATGCTAAAACCCAGATGGGCGAAACGGGCTGCAAAACGTGCCACGCGCAGCACGCGCAGCGGGTCTTCACCAAAGGCGTCGGACACGTGGCGCAGCACCCGCGCTTGCAGATCGGCCACGCCGTTGAAAGGGTCGATCAGTTCTCCGTCAGCGCTGCGGGCGATGGCGTTGATGGTTAAATCGCGGCGTTGCAAGTCTTCTTCCAGCGTCACGTCCGGCGCGGCATAGCAGGTAAAACCGGTATATCCCTGGCCGGATTTTCGTTCGGTCCGCGCCAGCGCATATTCTTCATGAGTCTCCGGGTTAAGAAACACCGGGAAGTCTTTACCGACCTGTTGATACCCCAGCGCCATCAGCTCTGCCGGCGCGGCGCCCACCACCACCCAGTCGCGGTCGACCACCGGTATCTCAAGCAAGCTGTCGCGGACGGCACCGCCGACCAGGTAAGTCTTCACTGTTAACTCCTGAATTTATCCAAAGGCTCTGTGGATCAGATTACCTCAATTAGCGATGCGCTGCCGAAACCAATAAAAAGGGCGCCATGCAGGCGCCCGATCTCAAACTGAACGTGACTTAAATCAGTTCATCCAGCGGTTGTTGCTCTTGCGACGCGGGATCAGGTGTGGCAACAGCAGACCCAACAGCAGGCCTACGCCAGCTACGCCGCCGCCGTACATGAACCACTGCAGGATAATGGTGCGCTGTTTGTCGTCGAGCTGCAGGTTAACGGCATTAACCTTTTTCTGTGCCACGACCAGCTGATTTTTCAGATCCTGGTTTTCCTGCTGCAGACCGCTGATGGTGCTGTCGCTACCCGCCACTTTCTGCTGCATTTCTGCGGTACGCTGGTTCCAGCTGTTGTCGATGTTGGCCAGCTTGTCTGTCAGGGTTTTGACCTGTTGTTCCAGCGCGGGCACCTGGGTGCGCAGGCTTGGGGTCTGGCTAAGCTGATCGAGCGGGATCCAGGTATTGCGGCCCTTGGCATCGCGGATCTGGCCATAATTGGTGCTGTCATTTACGCTCAACAGGGTCACTTCTTCACCGGCGTTCAAGGTACCGACAATACGGTACTGATTACCCGGGCCGCTGTGGACGTAAGTATTCAATTCATCGGAGATATAGCGCTTATCTTCGGCATGTGCGCCCCAAGTGATGCTGAAGCTCAGCACGGCAAGGCAAATTAGGCGTAATTTCTGCATTAGTTCATCGTTTCTGTGTGAATTTATGGGAACGATAGTAGAGCGTTCAGTCTGACGACGCAACGCAAAAACCGGAATGAGAACTATCTTACTGTGGCAGATTCTGTGAGTTGCGCAGTGTTTTATAACGTAACAGGTTTTTTCTGCAGTTAGCAGGGTTAAGGCGTCGGGAATCGCGGTAAGATAACGGCAACTGTGCGTCACCGGGCAGAACGCGGCAGGCCAGTCCCGCCGCCGTGAAGGCTGACGCGAATGCGTAACTTATTGGTGTAAAAGACTTATGACCGTTGAAATAGAACTGAAATTTATTGCTACCCCGGATGCGGTTGCCGCCTTGCCGCAGCAACTGGCTGCCTGGCCGAATCAGCATTCCGCGCCGCAAAAACTGACCAATATTTATTTCGAAACCGCCGACAATTTCCTGCGTGGTCAGGATATGGGGCTGCGTATTCGTGGGTACGACGACAGTTATGAAATGACCATCAAAACCGCCGGTAAGGTAGTGGCAGGTTTGCATCAGCGTCCTGAATACAATGTAGCGATTGCCACGCCGGAGCTGGCGCTGGATAGGTTGCCGGCGGATATCTGGCCGCAAGACTGCGATGTTCCGGCGCTGGAACAGGCGTTGCAGCCGCTGTTCCGCACTGACTTTGTGCGTGAGAAGTGGGTGGTCACTTACGGTAAGAGCGAGATTGAGGTTGGTCTTGACCAGGGTGAAGTGCGAGCCGGTGATCTGAGTGAAGCACTGTGCGAGATCGAACTGGAACTGAAAGAAGGCAACACCACCGATTTGCTGGCGCTGGCCAACGCACTGGCGGAGCACGGCGGCCTGCGTCAGGGCAACCTGAGCAAGGCGGCGCGGGGCTATCATCTGGCGCAGGGCAACGTCCCGCGTGAGCGTCATCCGCTGGCAGTATTGAAGCCGGCCGCCAAATCCAGCGTTGAGCAGGGGATGATCGCCAGTTTCGAACTGGGTTTGAGCCATTGGCAGTATCACGAAGAGCTGTGGCTGCGCGGCGATACTCAGGCCCGTCGTTCCGTGATGGAGGCGATTGCGCTGATCCGCCAGGCACTGGTGATTTTCGGTGGTCTGGTGCCACGCAAGGCCAGTGCCGATCTGCGCGCTCGTCTGACCGCACTGGAACCGCTGTTGATTGATAAAACCACCCAACCGCAGGTGCTGTGCTACAGCGCGGAATATCTACAATGTAAGTTGGCGCTCACATCGTGGTTGGTGACCGGTGCCTGGAAACCCTTTATCGATGCCAAGGCGCAGGCCAAGCTTGACGGGTCCTTCAAACGTTTCAGTGACATTATGCTGGGGCGCAGCGCCGCGGAATTGAAAGAAGCCTTCACCCGCACGTTGAACGATGATGAATATGAGGAACAACTGCCGCGTCTGACGCGTCAGGTATCGGCATTTATCCTGCTGTCGGGCGCTTACCCTGACGACGAAACCGGTCCGTACATCGACGCTTGGCGCGAGTTGCAACTGGCGGTGGCCGAACGGCGTCAGGGCTGGTACGAAGGCAGCCGCAAGCAGGCCTTATTGCAGGCGCCATTCTGGTTAAACGGCGCCCTCCGCTAATTAAGCTGGCCTGCGAGGCGCAGGCCGCAGAACGGATCATTCACTATGTTGCCACTTTCAGCAGCGTTACAGGCTCAGGCACAGAACATCGTGCAGCGTTTTCAGGAAACTCAGGGCGCGGACTGCGCGCTCAGCGATCAGGAACAGTGGGTTTTGGCGTCGAGCGACTTTGTCTGCGACATGTTGCTCAACCAGCCGGAATGGCTGGCGACGCTGCGCAAGCAACCGCCGGTGGCGGACGAGTGGCAACATTATGCAGCCTGGCTGCAGGATGATTTGGAAGAGGTGCGTGACGAAGCGCAACTGATGCGCGTACTGCGCCTGTTCCGCCGCGAGACGCTGGTGAGGATCGCCTGGGCGCAGGCGTTGGGCCAATGCAGCACGCAAGAAACGCTGCTGCAACTGAGTGGGTTGGCAGAAACGCTGATCGTCAGCGCCCGCGACTGGCTATACCAAACCTGCTGCCGTGAGTGGGGCACTCCCTGTAATGCGCAGGGCGTACCGCAACCGTTGCTGATCCTCGGGATGGGCAAATTGGGCGGCGGTGAGCTGAATTTCTCATCCGATATCGATCTGATCTTTGCCTACCCGGAAAATGGCCAGACCCAGGGCGGGCGGCGTGAGCTGGATAACGCCCAGTTCTTCACCCGTCTGGGGCAGCGGTTGATCAAAGCGCTGGATCAGCAAACCATCGACGGCTTCGTCTATCGCGTGGACATGCGCTTACGGCCGTTTGGCGATAGCGGCCCTCTGGTGATGAGTTTCGCCGCGCTGGAGGATTATTACCAGGAACAGGGCCGTGACTGGGAACGTTACGCGATGGTCAAGGCGCGGCTGATGGGCGGTTCGGAAGACGTCTACAGCGAAGAATTGCGCAAAACCCTGCGGCCGTTCGTTTTCCGTCGCTATATCGATTTCAGTGTGATCCAGTCGCTGCGCAATATGAAAGGCATGATCGCCCGTGAGGTTCGGCGGCGCGGGCTAAAAGACAATATCAAGCTGGGTGCCGGCGGCATCCGCGAAATTGAATTTATCACTCAGGTGTTCCAACTGATCCGCGGCGGCCGTGAGCCGGCGTTGCAGGGCCGTTCCTTGCTGCCCACGTTACAGGCGGTGGGGGAACTGGGGTTGCTGGAGCCGCAGCAGGTACAGGCGATGAGCACCAGTTACCTGTTCTTGCGTCGGTTGGAAAACCTGCTGCAGGCGATTGCCGATCAACAAACACAAACGCTGCCGCAAGATGAACTGGATCAGGCGCGCCTGGCCTGGGGCATGGGGTTCGACGACTGGTCGGCACTGCTGGCGGCGCTGGAGATCCATATGCAGGCGGTCAGGGCGGTATTTAACGACCTGATTGGCGACGATAGCCCTGACGTTGGCGAAGATCCGGATTATCAGCACTATCACAGTCTGTGGCAGGACGCGCTGGAAGAGAACGAACTGGCCCCGTTGACGCCACACCTGGACGAAGAGGCGCGCAGGCAGATGCTGCGCACCATTGCCGAGTTTCGTCATGACGTCGACAAACGCACCATCGGCCCACGCGGTCGTGATGTGCTCGATCAACTGATGCCCCGCCTGCTGGCGGAAGTGTGTCCGCGTCAGGATGCACCGACCGCGTTGCTGCGACTGACTCAGTTGCTATTGAGCATCGTGACCCGTACGACCTACCTCGAGCTGCTGGTGGAATACCATGCGGCGCTCAGCCATTTGATTCGCCTGTGTGCGGCTTCACCGATGGTGGCCAATCAACTGTCGCGTTATCCCTTGCTGCTGGATGAACTGCTGGAGCCGGCGACGCTGTATCAACCGGTGGCCCCGGATGCCTACCGCAGCGAACTGCGTCAGTACCTGTTGCGGGTGCCGGAAGACGACGAAGAGCAGAGGCTGGAGGCGTTGCGCCAGTTCAAGCAGGCGCAGCAATTGCGTATTGCCGCCGGGGATATCTCTGGTGCGTTGCCGGTGATGAAAGTGAGCGATCACCTCACCTATCTGGCGGAAGCGATTATCGATACTGTGGTGCAACAGGCGTGGAACGATATGGTTGCACGCTATGGCCAGCCGACCCATTTGCAGGAGCGTGAAGGGCGTGGTTTTGCGGTGATTGGCTACGGCAAACTGGGCGGTTGGGAACTGGGCTACAGTTCCGATCTTGATCTGGTGTTTATCCTCGATTGCCCGCCGGAGGTGATGACCGACGGCGATCGCAGCATCGACGGCCGTCAGTTTTATCTGCGTCTGGCGCAGCGCGTGATGCACCTGTTCAGCACCCGCACCTCGTCCGGTATTTTGTATGAAGTGGATGCCCGCCTGCGGCCTTCGGGCGCGGCCGGTATGCTGGTCAGTACCGTCGAAGCCTTTGCCGATTATCAGCAGAACGAGGCCTGGACCTGGGAACATCAGGCGTTGGTGCGGGCGCGCGTTGTACATGGCGATCCGTTGTTGCACCAGCAGTTTGACGTTATCCGTCGTGAGATCCTGTGCAAACAGCGTGATCCTGAAACGCTGAAGCGTGAAGTGCGCGAGATGCGCGAGAAAATGCGCAATCACCTTGGCAGCAAGCAGCGCGATCTGTTTGATATCAAAGCCGACGAGGGCGGGATCACCGATATCGAATTTATTGCCCAGTATCTGGTCTTAGGCTATGCGGCCGCCGAACCACGCCTGACACGCTGGTCTGATAACGTGCGCATTTTCGAGCTGATGGCCAATTACGACATCATGCCGGAAGAAGAAGCGCGCGCGCTGACCCAGGCTTACGTCACCATGCGCGATGAGATCCATCATCTGGCGTTGCAGGAGCATTCCGGCAAGGTCGGCAATGGGCAATTCGCCGCCGAACGTGAACAAGTTCGCACCAGTTGGGCGAAGTGGCTGGGCTGAGCAGGCCGGTTGCGCAATACGTTTTGCAGCTATTACAGACGTCTGTGGTAATATCTGCGCCACTAAAATTTTGTACTTTTTTGGAGTTATCGGATGAAAGTTACACTGCCTGATTTTCGCCGCGCCGGGGTATTGGTGGTGGGTGACGTCATGTTGGATCGCTATTGGTATGGGCCGACCAGCCGCATTTCACCGGAAGCGCCGGTGCCGGTGGTCAAGGTTGAAACCATTGAAGAGCGTCCTGGCGGTGCGGCTAATGTGGCGATGAACATTGCTTCGCTGGGCGCTAACTCACGCCTGGTGGGCCTGACCGGTATTGATGATGCCGCGCGGGCGCTGAGCGCCAAACTGAACGAAGTGAACGTGCGCTGTGATTTTGTCTCGGTGCCTACGCATCCGACTATCACCAAGCTGCGCGTGCTGTCGCGTAATCAGCAGTTGATCCGTCTCGATTTCGAAGAAGGCTTCTCTAACGTCGATCCACAGCCGTTACTGGAGCGCATTCAACAGGCGCTGCCACAGATTGGCGCGCTGGTGCTGTCCGACTACGCCAAAGGCGCACTGAGCCAGGTACAGAGCATGATCCAACTGGCACGGGCTGCCAAGGTACCGGTGCTGATCGATCCTAAAGGATCGGATTTCGAGCGTTATCGCGGCGCAACGCTGCTGACGCCAAACCTGTCCGAATTCGAAGCGGTGGTAGGCCACTGTAAAGACGAAGCCGAACTGGTTGAACGCGGCATGAAGTTGGTCGCGGACTTTGAGCTTTCTGCTCTGTTGGTTACCCGTTCCGAACACGGCATGACGCTGCTGCAGCCGGGCATTGCGCCACTGCATCTGCCAACTCTGGCGCAGGAAGTGTTCGACGTTACCGGTGCCGGCGATACGGTTATCGGCGTGTTGGCCGCGGCACTGGCTGCCGGTAACACGCTGGAAGAGTCCTGTTTCCTGGCCAATGCCGCCGCCGGTGTGGTGGTGGGCAAGCTGGGCACCTCGACCGTTTCACCGATCGAGCTGGAAAACGCAGTACGCGGTCGGGCCGAAACCGGCTTTGGCGTGATGACCGAAGCCCAGTTGAAAACCGCTGTGGCGCAAGCACGTCAGCGCGGTGAAAAAGTGGTGATGACCAACGGCATCTTCGACATTCTGCATGCCGGTCACGTCTCTTATCTGGCCAATGCCCGCAAGCTGGGCGATCGCCTGATTGTGGCGGTGAACAGCGATGCTTCCACTAAACGTCTGAAAGGCGAAACCCGTCCGGTCAACGCGTTGGAAAACCGCATGATCGTGCTGGGTGCGCTGGAAGCGGTGGACTGGGTAGTGCCGTTTGAAGAAGACACGCCACAGCGCCTGATCGCCGATATCCTGCCGGATCTGCTGGTGAAAGGCGGTGATTACAAGCCTGAAGACATCGCCGGTAGTTCCGAGGTGTGGGCTAACGGCGGTGACGTCAAAGTGCTGAACTTTGAAGACGGTTTGTCGACCACCAACATCATCAAGGCAATCAAAGACGGGCGTGGTTAACGCTTGCTGAAAACGGCGGTGGGCAGTGAGTGGACTGAAGCAAGAGCTGAGTTTGGCGCAGGGCGTTGGGCTATTGTCCACTTCACTGCTGGGCACCGGGGTGTTTGCCGTTCCGGCCCTGGCAGCACAGGTGGCGCAGGGCGATAGCCTGTGGGCCTGGCCGGTGCTGATTATCCTGGTCTTCCCTATCGCCATCGCCTTTGCCGCTTTAGGCCGTCACTTCCCCAGCGCCGCTGGCGCAGCACACTTTGTCGGGCTGGCCTTTGGCCCGCGCATGGCGAAAGTGACCGGCTGGCTGTTTTTGTCGGTGATCCCGGTTGGGCTACCCGCTGCGTTGCAGATTGCCGCCGGTTTTTGGCAGGCCACTTTCGGCTGGAGCGCCAATGGCCTGCTGTTGGTGCAGATCGCCACGCTGGTGGTGATTTGGTTTTTAGGCACGCGCAGCGCAGGTTCCAGCGCCAATATTCAAACGCTAATCGCTATTCTGGTGGTGGCGCTGGTGGCCGCTATCTGGTGGCGAGGCGACATCTCACTGACTCAAATTCCCTGGCCGGCCATCGACGAAATCTCCCCGCCCAATCTGTTCCACGCATTGGCAGTGATGTTCTGGTGCTTTGTGGGGTTGGAGGCGTTTGCCCATCTGGCGACCGAGTTCCGTAACCCTGAACGCGATTTCCCGCGTGCGCTGTTGTTTGGCATGTTGGTCGCCGGGGCAGTGTACTGGGGCTGTACCGTAGCGGTGCTGCATTTCCATGCCTACGGTGAGCATCAGGCGGCGGCAGCTTCGTTGCCGGGTATCGTGGTGCAGCTGTTTGGTCAGCATGCGCTGTGGGTAGCCTGCATTATTGGCTATCTGGCCTGCTTCGCCAGCGTGAATATCTATACTCAAAGCTTCGCCCGGCTGGTGTGGTCGCAGGCGCAGGATCGTCCGTCCAGCGCGCTGGCCAAGCTGTCTGCCGGACAGGCCCCGGTCAATGCATTAAGCGCGGTGGTGGGGAGTTGCTTGCTGTTCACTTTGCTGATTTATACGCTGAAGCTACCGCTGGATACGCTGCTGGTGTATGCCAATGGCATCTTCGTGTTGATCTACCTGCTGTGCATGCTGGCGGGTTGCCGAATTTTGCACGGACGTTCGCGGTTAATGGCGGCGACAGGACTGGTGCTGTGTGTGTTGCTGATGGTAATTATTGGCTGGAAAAGTCTGTATGCGCTGGCAATGTTCGCGCTGATTTGGCTGGTGTTGCGGCTTAAGCCGCAGGCGGCGTTCAAACCGCAATAAGGGCGCGGTGCCGCGCCCTTAACGGTAACTTATTCGGCGTCTGGCTGTTGCGCAGCAGGCGTGGCGTTCAGCTTGCTTTCCAGCTCACTCATACGCTGTTCCAGCAATGCCAGTTTTTCGCGGGTGCGCAGCAGCACCTGGGTCTGCACGTCGAACTCTTCGCGGTTGACCAAATCCAGGCGGGTGAGCTGTGACTGCAACACCTGACGGATTTTCTTCTCAACGTCTTCCCCGAATTCACGCACACCTTTAGGCATGGACTCATGCACCTGACGTGCGATCTGTTCAATTTTTTTCGGGTCAATCATGGCGTTTCCCTTTCAGAGTTTATTAGCTGTCGCCTAGTGTAATGCGAGTTGCTCGCCGGATAAACTATTAACCGCATTCCATGGCACTGGCCGAATTGTGCTTTTGCCAATTGCCCTGATTAATCATTAGCGTTATAGTCGAGAAGCTTATTCTCAGGGCGGGGTGCAAGTCCCCACCGGCGGTAAATCACCTTTTACGGTGAAAGCCCGCGAGCGCTCAGCCAGTTTCTTGCAGTTTGGTTAGAGGTCAGCAGATCCGGTGTAATTCCGGGGCCGACGGTTATAGTCCGGATGGGAGAGAGTAACGGTATCTGCCGGGTTTGCGCCCGCTTGCGTTATTTTTTTAGCTATTGCTAGCTACTCCTCAAGATCGCCCTGGTTCTGGTAATCCATAATTTTCTAATGAGGTTTTTTACCATGAATCAGACCCTACTTTCAGATTTCGGCACGCCAGTAGAACGCGTAGAACGCGCTCTTGAAGCATTGCGCAGTGGGCGCGGTGTGATGGTGCTCGATGATGAAAATCGTGAAAACGAAGGTGATATGATCTTCGCCGCAGAAACCATGACCGTTGAGCAGATGGCGCTGACCATTCGCCACGGTAGCGGTATTGTGTGCCTGTGTCTCACCGAAGAACGCCGTCAGCAGCTTGAGCTGCCGATGATGGTGACTCACAACTCCAGCCAGTTCCAGACCGCCTTCACCGTGACTATCGAAGCGGCGCAGGGGGTGACGACCGGTGTTTCCGCATCCGATCGTCTGACCACCATTCGTGCGGCAATTGCCGATAACGCCAAGCCGAGCGATTTGAACCGCCCTGGCCACGTGTTCCCACTGCGTGCGCAGCCGGGTGGCGTGCTGAGCCGTCGTGGCCATACCGAAGCGA
The DNA here is from genome assembly GCF_949794035.1 of Serratia proteamaculans. Taxonomy (NCBI): domain Bacteria; kingdom Pseudomonadati; phylum Pseudomonadota; class Gammaproteobacteria; order Enterobacterales; family Yersiniaceae; genus Serratia; species Serratia proteamaculans. The sequence continues at coordinate 4,711,327 of NZ_OX461105.1, read as the reverse complement.
CGATCGATTTGGTATCAATGGCCGGTTTCAAACCTGCCGGCGTGCTGTGTGAACTGACCAACGATGACGGCAGCATGGCGCATGCGCCAGAAGTGATCCTGTTCGCCAAACAGCATGACATGCACGTGCTGACCATCGAAGATCTGGTGGCTTACCGTCAGGCGCAGGAGCAGAAAGCCAGCTGATATCAGACTGATTTTCTGAACATGAAAAAAGCCGCATACGCGGCTTTTTTTGTCGCTGAAAAACGGTTAACCGATGCCGCCACTTTGTAACAGCGTCAGGCTGAATCCCATCACCGCCATTCCGCACAATACCCCGTAGCTCGGGTTATTATTCGGATCAATTTCTTTCGCCAACGGCATCAGTTCATCGACCGATAGCGCCACCATAATGCCGGCGACTGCCGCCATAATCGACGCCATCACCACCGGTGATATCATCGGGCCGAGCAGCAGAAATGCCAGCACGCCGCCGAGGATTTCCGCCATACCGGAAATTCCCGACCACAGCAGTGCCTTGGTCTTTGAGCCGGTCGCCGCATATACCGGCCCGGCAACCGCCAGACCTTCAGGGATATTGTGGATGGCGACGGCCAGCGCGATGCCCATCCCCAGTTCAAGATCGGCACTGGCAGTGACATAGGTAGCAATGCCCTCCGGGAAGTTGTGCAGGCTGATGCCCAGCGTTAACAGCACGGCGGTACGTTTCAGGTTGTGCGGCTGGAGCGGCTTCTGCAGTAAATCTTGTGGATGCTGGTGTGGCAGCATCCGATCCAGCGCAAAATAACCCAGCAGGCCGAGCATGAACATGCCGTAGCCCAGCATGGGTGACATGCCCTGGGTGTGCAGCGCCGCTGGCAGCATTTCCATTAATGATATCAACAGCATAATCCCGGCGGCAAAGCCGAGAGCAAATGCCAGCATTCGATTGGAGGGCTTCTGGCCGATAATGCCGAACAGGGCACCGACAAAGGTGGCGCCGCCGGCCAGCAGGGTCAGGAGCAGTGGTACGGACATAACTCTCTCCTATATGCTGAAATTATTGTTTATTTTCTGATACTAACAGAGTAAAGGCATAAATCGAGTGGATTTGGCTGATTGCTTCCATTGTTTTAACCATTCAAATTTATTGAAGATCATCATCATGGTTATCCGGCTGTTTTAGCGCGGTAAACGGCGTAATCTGGTTCACATAATGTATTGCGACCAACCAAGGATCCTGTATGAACACCTCTCGTATGCCAGCACTTTTTCTCGGCCACGGTAGTCCGATGAACGCGCTGGAAGAAAACCGCTACACCCAGGCATGGCGTACGTTGGGTGAAACCTTGCCACGTCCGAAGGCTATCGTTGCCGTTTCCGCTCACTGGTATACCCGTGGCACTGCGGTTACCGCGATGGAAAAACCGAAAACCATCCATGACTTTGGAGGGTTCCCACAGGCGCTGTTTGATACCCAGTATCCGGCACCCGGTTCACCTGAACTGGCAGCGCAGATCCAGCAGGTGCTGGCGCCGATCAACGTCAAGGCCGACGTCAGTGAGTGGGGGCTGGATCACGGCACCTGGGGCGTTTTGATCAAAATGTATCCCGAGGCGGACATTCCGGTCGTACAGCTCAGTATCGACGGTACCCAACCGGCGGAATATCACTATGACCTGGGCCGCAAGCTGGCGGAGCTGCGCGATCAGGGGATCATGATCGTTGCCAGCGGTAACGTGGTGCATAACCTGCGGATGGTGAAATGGCAGGGTGACGCCACCCCTTATCCATGGGCAACGTCGTTTGATAAGTTCGTGCGGGATAACCTGAATTATCAAGGCAATAACCACCCGCTGGTGAACTTTATGCAGCATGAGGGCGCGGCGCTGTCGAACCCGACGCCGGAGCACTACCTGCCACTGCTGTACGTGCTCGGCGGCTGGGACGGTGAGGAGGCGATAACCGTGCCGGTGGATGGCATTGAGATGAGCTCATTGAGCATGCTGTCAGTACAGATCGGCTAGAACGTTCACGCCAGCTCAGGCTGGCGTGGATTTATTTGCAAAACCGCAGGATTCGCGGATCACCAGAGAAGGCGGCAGGATGATACGTTTTGGCGGCTCATCATTGCCCTGAATACGGCTATACAACAGTTCCCCGGCTTTACGGCCAATCTCGCGCGAGGCCACCGACACGGTGGTCAAACCCGGCTGTACCAGCGAGGCTTCGGTAATATCATCAAAACCAATTAACGCAAAATCTCTGCCAATCTGACGGTCGAGTTTGCGCAATGTCTGCATTACCCCCAACGCGACGATGTCCTGATAGCACAGGGCTGCAGTGATTTCCGGGTGGGCTCTTAGTAACTGTTCTGCTGCCTTGGCACCGGAACTCTGGCTGGCCTCGCTGTCCACAATCCATTCCCCTTTAACCATAATCCCGTGTTCCAGCAGCTTGCTGGTGTAGCCTCCCAGTCGCTGTGCGCGCGTGGTGGAGCTGATGGAGCCGCCGATAAAGGCGATATGGCGATGGCCAAGATCCAGCAGATGCTGAGTCGCCAATTGGGTGCCCAGGAAGTTGTCGGTGCCGACGAAGTCAAAATGCGCATCGGCCACCGGCCGAACCACCATAATGGCCGGTATCTTGCGGCGCTTCAGCGTTTCAAAAAACAGAGTGGGAGTTTGCCGGGCGGCGCACAGCACCATGCCGCTGGTATTGTTCTGTAGCAGGGAGTCGACAAATTTTTGCTGCCTGTCGGCAGACTCTTCGCTGTTGGCCAGAAACAGCATCAACTGGTGACGCTCCATTTCCTGGCTCAGTCCGGCGGTCATCTCCGCATAAAACGGATTGGTGATGTCGTGCAGTAACAGGCCGACCTGGTTGCTGCTGCGATTGCGCAGGTTAGCGGCGGTCTGGTTGTAGACATAGCCCAGTTCATCAATGGCACTCAGTACCCGCTTACGGGTGGCGTCCGATATGCGGCCACGGTTGCGCAATACCATCGATACCGTGGCGGTGGAGACTTTTGCGTGTGCGGCGACGTCCGCCAAAGTTATCGTGCTCATTTTATCTCCTGTCGATGCCGACGGTCATAGTAAGGTATAACGATTAACCTTATTTCGTAAAATTCCGTCAATAAATCGTGATTCATGTCACGAAGGTTCGGTTTTTTATGGGGTTATTATCGATTTTAAGAGGTTAATCCCGTTAACCAGCCTGTTTGTCAGAAGGTTAATCGATTAATCTTTTTCTATGTATCCAGTTCATAGGCAGAAGAATATGACAGAGCAACAGCATAAATCAACCAGCTATGACAAGTATCCGGAAGTGGCGGTGCAGGGGTTTGATAATGCCGCCTGGCAAGGCTGGCAGGCAGTGACCGAGGCCGTCAGCCACAAAATTGCCGCCCTCGGGTTGCGTAAAACCCTGTTGGTAGTGGATTGCTACCATGGGGTGAGTCTGGCAGAGCTAATCGAGAATCTTATTAAGCCTCTGCAGCCGGCCAGTAGCATCAATGCTGAATCGGCCAAATACGATGAACCGCACATCCACGCGATGATTGAGCGCAATTTAACCGATGACCGTGTTTTTGGCGTGTTGTCGTGCCATGAAATGCCCGAGTTTTTTGATGCTGAGCGCGTCCAGCAGTTGCGCGATCAAATTGCGCGCGTCGACAGTGGGCTGGTGGTGGTTTATGGACCGGGCGCGGCGCTGATCGCCGAAGCCGATGTATTGGTGTATGCCGATATGGCCCGCTGGGAAATCCAGCAGCGTTTTCGCCGCGGCGAACTGGGCAACTGGGGCGCGGCCAATGTGGACGAGGATGTGCTGCGCCGCTACAAGCGTGCATTCTTCGTGGAATGGCGAGTCTTCGATCGTCATAAAACCCCACTGCTACAGCGTGCAGATTTTGTGTTGGACACCAACCAGGCCGGCCAACCGAAGCTGGTGACCGGTACGGCTTTCCATGCCGGATTGCAGCAGGCAACCCAACGCCCATTCCGCGTGGTGCCGTTTTTTGACCCCGGCGTTTGGGGTGGCCAGTGGATGAAACAACAGTTCGATCTCGACCCGACGGCAGCCAACTATGCATGGTGTTTTGACTGCGTGCCCGAGGAAAACAGCCTGCTAATGCGTTTTGGTGACGTCCGGGTCGAGATCCCCTCACAGGATTTGGTGCTGTTATATCCCCACCCCTTACTGGGTGAGCGGGTGCATGCCCGCTTCGGCGCCGAATTCCCGATCCGTTTTGATCTGCTGGATACCGTCGGCGGGCAAAATCTCAGCTTCCAGGTGCACCCGCTGACGGAATATATCCAACAGCATTTCGGTATGCATTACACCCAGGACGAAAGCTATTACATCCTGGCGGCAGAGCCGGGTTCCGAAGTGTACCTGGGGGTGAAAAACGGCACCGAACCGCAGGCGATGATGGCCGATCTGGCCGCCGCGCAAAGAGGTGAAAAAGCCTTCGATGATCAACGTTTCGTGAATCGTTTCCCGGCGCGTAAACACGACCATTTTCTGATCCCGGCGGGGACGGTGCATTGTTCCGGCTCGGGCGCCATGGTGCTGGAGATCAGCGCTACGCCGTACATTTTCACCTTCAAGCTGTGGGACTGGGGTCGTCTGGGATTAGATGGACAACCGCGCCCGGTGCATCTGCAGCATGGTGAGCAGGTGATCAACTGGCAGTGCGACACCACCTGGGCAACGGAGCATTTGGTGAACCGCATTGAGCAAGTTGCCGAAGGTGCTGGCTGGCAGGAGGAGCGAACCGGTTTGCACGAGCGGGAATTTATCGAAACTCGGCGTCACTGGTTTAGTGAACCGGTGCTGCACCATACCGAAGGCCGGGTGAACGTGCTGAATCTGGTCGAAGGGGAAGAGGCGGTAGTTGAAAGCCCTGAAGGCCATTTCGCGCCCTTCGTGGTGCATTACGCCGAAACCTTTATCGTACCGGCCGCCGTGGGGCCGTACCGTATCAGCCCCCATGGTCGCAGCCTGGGCAAAACTCTGGGCACCATTAAAGCCTGGGTAAGGGGATAAGCATTATGTTGAAAGTGATAGTGACCTCCCATGGCCCGTTGGCCGAGGCGCTGATGAGCAGCGCAGGTATGGTTTACGGTGAACTGCCAGGAACCAGCCATGTGGCCCTGAGCGAAGGGGCGGGTATTGAAGCCTTTAAACAGGATTTTGCCGATAAATTGCAGCGGGTAAGCGCAGGGGCCGACGGTGTGCTGGTGCTGTGCGACATGCTGTGTGGCACGCCCTATAACGTGGCCTGCCGCCACGCATTTGATCCCCAAAGCCCGGTGCCGATGGCCGTGGTGACCGGCGTGAATTTTCCGATGTTGTTAATGAGTGCCGAATTACTGGAGGGAAAGGATGTTCAACAGGCGGCACAGGAGCTGGTAGCGCTGGGGGCTGAGGCGATTTCCCTTGCTCGTCCAGCGGTAACGGCACAACCAGACGATTTCTGAGGAGAGAATATGGCCATTTCATTTGTTCGTATCGACGACCGGGTTATTCACGGTCAACTGGTGACCCGTTGGGCGAAGGAATTGCCCTGCGACGGCATTGTGGCGATCGATAATGAGGTAGCGGCGGATCCACTGCTGTCATCGGTGATGAAGGGGGCGGTGCAAGACACCAGGGTATGGTTGTTTACCGTGCAGCAGGCGATAGAAAAGCTGCCGAAGGTGATCGCCAGCGACAAGCAGTACTTTGTGATTGGCAAATCACCGGTCACGCTGCGCAGGTTGATAGAGGCAGGGATCGATCTCGGTAATCGTAACAAGAAAATCAACGTTGGGCCGATGTCTGCCCGCAAGGACACGGTGACCATTGGCCCGAATCAATCAGTGAGCGCGGTAGAGGCAGAGGCCTTCGATTTTCTTACTGAACACGGACATGCCATCGAATTTCGTTTAGTCCCTGATGCCAGCCATTTCAGTTGGCTGGACGCAAAAAAGAAACTCAAATAAGCCTGAACGGCAGGAGTTAACTATGTGGTTTGAAGCGACGCTTATCGGGATACTTTGCTATCTCGGCGCGCTGAGCAGCCCCTGGCTGCTGGGACTGACCGGAGGCTGGTATATTCTCAGCCGTCCGTTGGTCTCCGGCATGCTGGTGGGGGCTATTCTCGGCGATGTACAGACCGGTATCATCATCGGTGTTGCGGTCCAGGCGGTGTATATCGCCATGGTCACACCGGGTGGATCGATGCCGGCCGATCTCAACTTTGTGGCGTTCCCGGCGATTGCGCTGGGTATTCTTTCCGGGAAAGGAACCGAGGTGGCGGTCGCACTGGCGGCGACTATCGGCATCATGGGGACCGTGTTGTTCAACGCCATGATGGTGCTCAATTCTTACTGGAATCACCGTGCGGATCTGGCGGTGGAGCGCGGTGATGAACGGGGAATTTACCTCAATAGCGCCATCTGGCCGCAGGTCACCAACTTCCTGCTGCGTTTTATTCCGACGTTTATCGCGGTGTTTTTCGGGGCGCGCTACATCAACGCCTTTATGGACAGCCTGCCGGCGCTGGTGTTGACCACCATGAACGTGGTGGGCGGTATTCTGCCCGCGGTCGGTATCGCCATCCTTCTTAAACAGATTATTAAAAGCTACAGCATGCTGATTTACTTCCTGGTAGGGTTTATCTGCATTGTTTTCCTCAAGCTGAATATGGTGGCGCTGGTGATTGTCGGCGCGCTGCTGGCACTGATTCACTACAACTATAAGCCAGAGCCGCAGGTGGCCGCCGCACAGGCCGCGCCTCAGGCTGATGATGAGGATGAATTCTGATGGATACGCCAACACCAAAATTGACTAAGCAGGATCTGCGTCGTTGCTGGCGCAGTTGGATGATGTACAACCTGTCATCGATGAGCTTTGAACGCCTGGAGTCTTACGGTTTCTGCCTGAGTATGATGCCGGCATTGAAAAAGCTGTATCAGGACAAGCAGCAGCGTATTGAGGCCATTCGCCGCCATACCTCGTTTTACAATACCGAGCCGCAGCTGGGCGCGATTGTGAACGGCATGGTGATAGGGCTGGAAGAAAAACGCGCCAATGGCGAGCCGATCGACGGGGAAACCATCAACACGCTCAAGGTGGGGCTGATGGGACCGGTGGCCGGTATTGGCGACTCGATGGTTCCGGGCATGCTGATCCCGATTTTGCTGAGTATCGGCATGGCACTGGCGGCCGGTGGCAGTGTGATTGGCCCGCTGTTTTACATCATCGCCTTCAGCCTGATCGTCATTCCGGGGTCTTACTGGCTGTTTATGAAAGGCTACAACATGGGCTCCGGCTCGGTGGAGATGCTGGTCAGCAGCAAATCCTCACGCCTGCGGGAAGCACTTTCCCTGCTGGGGGTATTCGTCATGGGCGGCGTCGCGGCGAGCTACGTCAAACTGGGGACAGGTCTGGAGTTTGTCACCAAAGACGGGGTAAATATTCACCTGCAGCAAATGCTGGACGGCATTTTCCCTAACCTGATGCCGTTGATCGTGGTGCTGGCGACCTGGTACCTGATGGCCAAGCGCGGGCTTTCACCGGTGAAAGCGATGCTCGGGCTGCTGGTATTGGCGGCGGCAGGGGTAGCCTGCGGTTTATTCTCTTAAGCTATCCTGAGTTACACGTAGGGGCGAATATATTCGCCCCGTTCTCTTTCACGGCTCAAATCGTTGCCATTTTTCCGCTACGCTGCCCGGTTTGGAAATGAACTGAAAGCGTGCTGGATCGGCCTCAAACTGTGAGTATAAGGGGGCATCGCTCAGGCCGAACTCGTGGTATTGGCGTGGTCCGATGGCGTGCAGCCTGCCGGATTGATATCGTGGATTCTGTTGCCAAATAATATGGTTGCCCTGCAATAACGGGTACCAGGCCAGCCCTTTGTATTCACGTACTGCATCGTATTCAAAGCCATATTCACGATCGCACCAGGCGGCGAAGGTCAGCGGCTGGTTGGGATCGGCGGAAATGGTGGCGTGAGCCCATCCTGGCGGTACCAATACCTTTTCACCGGGGCCGGCATGGACGGCAAAGCAACGTCCCGGCTCACGCTCAACCCGTTCTTGCATGTAAATAATGGCCTTACCTCGCCAGATCTCGTACAGCTCCGGCGGTGACCAGCCGCTGTGTACGCTGATGCGGTGCACATGGCCCTGGCTGCGTACCGGCTCCTGACCTAACTGGCCCTTGGCATAGGTGACAATACCGAACAGCAACATGCGCTTCTTCAATTCCGCCAAATGCTGTTGTTTGGCGACGTCCATAGCGATGGCATAAACCTGTTCCGGCCCATGGCAGTCAGGATCGCGTAAGGAGCGGCGGATTTGTTCCAGCGTTCTTATTTCCGGCAATGGCCCAATCACCTCATCGCCATAGCCGAATCCCATCGGGTTGTCGCTAATGCGCACATCAAGGCCAAATTGCAGCATCGAGTCACTCATATTGCGCCTCCGCTTTCCAACCGTTGCCATCGGCAAAGACCCGCAGTTTGAATCCCTGTGGTTGCAGTGCGTCGTAGTTGTGCCCTGCCACCGTTGGCCAGACCGCCAGGGCGGACAGCACCTCAGTACCGGTGTTAATCAGGCGGTGAGCGGTAAACGAAGGGATATGGTGAACGCTGCCGGGGGCAACCTGTTCCAACGTACAAGCCCCGTCCCGGTGTTGCAGTAGCAGCAAACCCTGGCCACGCAGGCCAAAATAGAACTCAGCCTGTTCGGGGCGCTGATGAAAATGCCCACGGGTCATAAAGAATTCGTTACCCACCCGGCCAGGCTGCAGGTGAGTGGTGCCCACAAACAGCTCACCTTCCTGTAGCTCGGAGGGCAGCATTTCGACCTGATAGACGGCAAGTTCTGCCGGCATCGCTCGCCATGCTGCAGGATCGGCAAAGATCCCCGCCAGGCTGCCCAGGGTCGTAGATTTGCGTTGAATATCAGGTGCGGTAAAGCATCCGTCGGCCAGGTCGACCTGCGGTGGAATAATGGACGTCAGTTTCATATCTGGTTGCTCCGCCCGAGGAGAACAGACGCTTCGAGTATAAAAGGTTAATCGATTAATCTCCAGCCGGAAAGCATAAAACTCAACGCGATATTATCGCGCTGAGTTTTATGAAAAAGTTGTCTTTGAACCCGAGATACCCGGGCCTAGCGCACCGAGGGGCGCTCCGGCGGGCAAGCCGCTATGACCCCTTCGGCACGCTCTCCCTAATAACTGGCTTTGTCAGCCCTTTGAGCGCGATATCAACCGATTTAATCATTAGCCGAGGATGATGTGCGGGTAGAAACGCGACAGATCCTGGGTGATCAGCTCGCGATCTTCGCGCAGGCCGATGCCGCAGGGTTGATCGTCGACCAGCCAACTGCCGATCAGCGTATAGCTGCCTTCGAACTGTGGCAGTGGGTGGAACTGCTGCACGATCATGCCTTCTTCGCCGTATGGGCCGTCAACGCGGGCGACTTCCTGACCGTTCTGCACGATCTGGATATTGGCGCCTTCACGTGAGAACAGCGGCTTGGTGACGTAGTGATCGAGCTGCGGATGATCGTCTTCTGCAAAGTAAGAGGCCAGCAGATTCGGGTGATCCGGGAACATTTCCCACAGCATCGGCAGCAGGGCCTTGTTGGAGATAATGCTTTTCCACGCTGGCTCCAGCCAGCGCACGCCGGCATCTTCCAGCTTGGTGGAAAACATCTCGCGCAGCATGAATTCCCACGGGTATAGCTTGAACAGATTACCGATAACCTGATTTTGCAGATCGGTAAACTGGCCCTTTTCGCCCAGACCAATCTCTTCCATAAACAGGAATTCTGTTGGGACTCCGGCTTCCAGCGCGCAGTCCTGCAGGTATTGCACGGTACCGCGGTCTTCCTCACTGTCCTGGCAACAGGCCAGGTGCAGCAGGCCGAAACCGTGTTGTGCTTTCAGCTCGGCGAAACGCTCGATCAGTTTTTCCTGCAGGCTGTTGTACTGATCGGACTCCGGGCTGAGATTGCCGGCGTTGATCTGGTCTTCCAGCCACAGCCATTGGAAAAAGGCCGCTTCGTACAGCGAGGTCGGGGTATCGGCGTTATTCTCCAGCAGCTTGGGCGGATTGATACCGTCGTAGGCCAGATCAAGACGTGAATACAGTGACGGCTGGCTGGTGCGCCATGAGCTGCGCACGAACTCCCAGGTGTGTTTCGGGATGCGGAACTTGGTCATCAGCGCATCGCTGCTGACCACTTTCTCTACCACCTGCAGGCACATCTGGTGCAATTCGGCGGTAGCGTTTTCAATTTCTTCAATCTGCGCCAGCGTGAATTGGTAATAGGCATCCTCACACCAGTACGGCTCGCCATACATGGTGTGGAAGCGGAAGCCGAATTCGGTGGCTTTTTCGCGCCAGTCCGGGCGCTCGGTAATCGCAACGCGTTTCATGCATTAACCGCCCATGCTGCGTGAGCTGGAGGTTGCGCTGCTGCGCTGCATGCTGGTCTGCTTGGCAACGGATTCGCCAAAGCCGCCGCGGGTGACGGTATTGGTGACGGCCGGTTTAGGTGCCATTGCGGTTTTCGGCACCGTCATGGTGCGGCCACCGGCGGTCGCCGGGCCGTAGCTCTTGCCAGAAGCGTCAACGAACTTGCCGTTAGCCGGGCTGGCAGCGTTTTTAGAGGTGAACAGCGGCTGCTGAGCAAAGCCGGAGCCGCCCATCATGCGGCCCATCATGTAACCTGCCATCAGCGGCATCCACATGCTGCCACTGCTCTGTGACTCAGCGGCCATGCCGGCCTGGGCCGGAGCTGATGCCTGTGTACATTGCGCTTCACCGAACTCGGCGACACAGTCTTCACGGGTGGCATATTTTGGCGCGGTTTTTTCGGCTTCTTTCAGGGCGTTGTTATAGGCGGTGGTGCACTGCTCGCTCATCGAAGGATTGGTGCGCGAACAGTCGTCGGCATTCTGATACATAGAGACCGTTTCATCGCTCTTCTCGCAGCCGGCCAGCATAAAGACTGCGCTGATCGCCAAAGCTACGGGCGCAACGCGGTAGTCGCGCCAGGATTTGCGGAACGTCTCTCGGTTGATGTTTTTTGTCCGTTTCATCGTTATTCATCCCATCAGTCGGGCTGTATTCGCCCATTCCCAGTAATGGCGGTAAGGATAGGGGAAAGATGGTCAAAATTAAAGCTGAAATGCCCACAGAATCCACTCTTTACGCAGCTATACGTTAGGTTGTGCGCCAGTTCGCTTTACCGGCTAAAAAAGCCACGTCATAGTTTCATTTTGGAACATCTAGACGAAAGTAACGTTCCATAATGAAACAAAAAAGTCGAAGAACCTAAAGCGTCTGGCAAGCCCTATAGTCAGTTCATAACAACGCGACGGCACAAGACCGACGCATCTATCACCTGATATCTGAACGTTACCATCGCCAATTTCCCTACAAGGATCCGGTTATGTTGAGAATCATCCAGTCTCCAGGCAAGTACATCCAGGGCGCCAACGCATTGGCCGCCGTGGGCGAATACGCTAAAGCCCTTGCCGACCATTATTTTGTGATTGCCGACGACTTCGTGATGAAGCTGACGGGCGATACCCTGATGGGCAGCCTGCATCAGCACGGGGTGAAGCATCACGCCTGTGTGTTCAACGGCGAATGCTGCCATAAGGAAATCGACCGGCTGGGCCTGGAACTGAAGGCTCATGGTTGCCGCGGTGTGATTGGTGTCGGCGGCGGTAAAACGCTGGACACCGCCAAGGCCATCGCGCATTACCAGCATCTGCCAGTGGTACTGATCCCGACCATTGCGTCTACCGATGCCCCCACCAGTGCGCTGTCGGTGATTTACACCGAACAGGGCGAATTTGCCGAATACCTTATCTACCCGCGCAACCCGGACATGGTGGTGATGGACAGCGCGATTATCGCCAAGGCACCGGTGCGACTGCTGGTGGCGGGGATGGGCGATGCGCTTTCGACCTATTTTGAAGCACAGGCCTGTTTCGATGCTCAGGCGACCAGCATGGCGGGCGGCAAATCGACGCTGGCGGCGCTGAGTCTGGCGCGGTTGTGTTATGAAACGCTGCTGGCGGAGGGCGTGAAGGCCAAGCTGGCGGTTGAGGCCGGGGTGGTGACGGAGGCGGTCGAGCGCATTATCGAGGCCAATACTTATCTGAGCGGCATCGGTTTTGAAAGCAGTGGCCTGGCGGGCGCGCACGCTATCCACAATGGTTTCACCGTACTGGAAGAGTGCCATCACCTGTACCACGGCGAGAAAGTGGCGTTTGGCACGCTGTCACAGCTGGTGCTGCAAAACAGCAGCATGGAACAGATCGAAACGGTGCTGGATTTCTGCCAGCGTCTCGGCTTGCCAATCACGCTGGCGCAAATGGGTGTGAGCGGCGATCCGGCAGCGAAAATCATGGCGGTGGCCGAAGCCAGCTGCGCGGCCGGTGAAACCATCCACAACATGCCGTTCGAGGTCACGCCTGCCAGCGTACAGGCGGCCATTTTGACGGCAGATCGGCTGGGCAGTGCCTGGCTGCAACAACACTCAAGCTGATACCGCAGGGGCGCAGCAGGCTGCGTCCCGTCGGCCAAACGAGGAAATAACCGTGAAAAAACTGATCAATAAAGTTGAGTCGGTACTGGAAGAGCAACTGCTGGGGTTGGCAGAGGCGCACCCAGAGTTGTTGGTGCATCAGGAGCCGGTGTTTGTCACGCGCGCCGATGCGCCGGTCGCGGGCAAGGTGGCGATCCTGTCCGGTGGCGGCAGCGGACACGAGCCGATGCACTGCGGTTTTGTCGGCGAAGGCATGCTGGACGGTGCCTGCCCAGGGGAAATTTTCACCTCGCCCACGCCGGATAAAATGTACGAGTGCGGCCAGGCGATCGACGGCGGTGCCGGGGTGCTGTTGATCATTAAAAACTACACCGGCGACATCTTGAACTTTGAAACCGCGACCGAACTGCTGCACGACAGCGGTACCCAGGTGGCGACGGTGCTGGTGGACGATGATGTGGCGGTGAAAGACAGCCTGTTCACCGCCGGGCGACGCGGGGTGGCCAATACCGTGCTGATGGAGAAACTGCTCGGTGCGGCAACGGCGCGCGGCGACGACCTGGATAGCATTGTGACGCTGGGGCACAGTATCAATAATCACGGGCATTCGATCGGTATTGCACTGGGTGCCTGTACCGTGCCGGCGGCCGGTAAACCTTCGTTCGTGCTGGCGGAAAACGAGATGGAATTCGGCGTCGGCATTCACGGCGAGCCAGGCATTGCGCGACGCCCGTTCACCACCCTTAATGCGGCGGTGGACGACATGTTCCATACCCTGATCGACCATGGTCACTACCAGCGCACTGTCCGCGTCTGGGATCGTCAGCAGGGCGAATGGCGCGATGAAGTACAGACCAAACAGCCGCTGACGCGTGGCGACCGGGTGATCGCACTGGTGAACAACCTGGGGGCGACGCCGCTGTCCGAGCTGTATGGCGTTTACCACCGGCTGGCGGAGCGTTGTGCCGAGGCGGGAATGATCGTTGAGCGTAGCCTGGTGGGCTCTTACTGCACGTCGCTGGACATGCAAGGGGTCTCGATCACGCTGCTGAAAGTGGACGACGAACTGTTGTCCTTGTGGGATGCGCCGGTGAAAACACCTGCGCTGCGTTGGGGCTGCTGAGGAGGAATCATGGCGTTAACCAAACAACAAGTGGTCGACTGGCTGATGCGCTGTGGTGAGGTGTTTACCCAGCAGCGTGATTTTCTAACCCGGCTGGATACCGAGATCGGCGATTCCGACCACGGGCTGAACATGAACCGCGGCTTCAACAAGGTGGTAGAAAAGCTGCCTTCGGTGGCGGACAAAGACATCGGTTTTATTCTGAAGAACACCGGCATGACGCTGCTGTCCAGCGTGGGGGGAGCCAGTGGTCCGCTGTTCGGCACCTTCTTTATCCGTGCCGCACAGTCGGCCAACGCCAAACAGAGCCTGGATCTGGCGGAGCTGCACCAAATGATGCAGGAGGGTGTCGAAGGCGTGGTGATGCGCGGTAAGGCGGAGCCGGGTGATAAAACCATGTGCGATGCCTGGTGGGCGGTAGTGGAAAGCCTCGGCCAGTCGGCTCAGCAGCAGTTAAGCGTGGCAGAGGCCTTGCAGCGCGCCAGTGAGCGGGCGGAGCAGGCGGTTGAAAGCACCATCACCATGCAGGCACGCAAAGGGCGGGCCAGTTACCTGGGTGAACGCAGCATCGGTCATCAGGATCCGGGTGCCACTTCGGTGATGTTGATGATGAAAACGCTGGCAGCGGTCGCCGGCCAATAGCAGGAGGCGAGATGATCAATATCGTTGTAGTTTCACACAGTGCGCTATTGGCGCGCGGGGTTGAAGAGCTGGCGTTGCAGATGATGCGCGGCGACGGCTGTAAACTGGTGCTGGCGGCGGGTGTCGATGATGCGGATCATCCGATAGGCACCGATGCAATCAAAGTGATGGAAGCCATTGAGTCGGTGGCTGACGGTGCGGGCATTGTGGTGTTGATGGATTTGGGCAGTGCGCTGCTGAGTGCCGAAACCGCGATCGATCTGCTGGATCCGTCGTTGGCCGCCAAGGTGAAGCTGTGCTCGGCACCACTGGTCGAGGGGACGCTGGCCGCGGTGGTGGCCGCCAATGCCGGAGCGGGGTTGGAACAGGTGCTGGCCGAGGCTCAGGGCGTGCTGCAGGCCAAACAGGCGCAGTTGGGCGAAGTTGCCACGCCGGTGGCCAAAAGCGTTGAGTTGCCGCTGACACAAGGAAAAAGCGTCAGTTGGACGGTGCAGAACCCGCATGGCCTGCATGCTCGTCCGGCCGCCCGACTGGCGGAAACGCTGGCCCCGTTCGATGCCGAACTGGTGTTGGAAAAGCAGGGCCAGTGCGCCAATCCGCGTAGCCTTAACCAGCTGGCGCTTTTGCTGGTGCGCCACGGCGACACCATCCGGCTGATTGCCGACGGGCCGCAGGCCGATCAGGCGCTGGCGGCGTTTAGCGCGCTGGCAGAGCAGCACTTTGGTGAAACGGTTTCCGAGCAGAGTCTGCCTTCATTACACGGGATTCCGGTGGCTGAAAGCGTGACCAGTGGCCCGGTGTGGCAGGCGATCAGCTTCTGGCCGACGGTGGTCGAGCGTACTATTGGCGCAGACGACGTACTGAACGAACAACAGCGGCTACGCCAGGCATTGCAGCACACGCTGAGTGATTTGAATCGGTTGGCGGAGCGCACCGGCTCGTTGATTGGCAAACCGCAGGCGGCAATCTTCGGTGCTCACAGTATGCTGCTTGACGACCCGGATCTGCAGCAGGCGGCCTATACCCGCATCGCCCGGCAGCAATGCAGTGCCGAGCAGGCCTGGCGGCAGGAGATGGAAGCCATTGCCGGGGAGTATCGCGAACTGGATGATGAATATATGCGGGCGCGTGAGTTGGACGTGCGCGATATGCTGCGCCGCACCCTGAGTCATCTGCAACAGCAGCCGTTGCCGGTGATTACGCTGACCGCGCCGTCCATTCTGGTGATGGACGAACTGATGCCGTCAGACGTGGTGATGCTCGACCGTCGTCTGGTGCTCGGCATCTGCCTGAGCGGTGGCAATGCGCTGTCGCACAGTGCGATCCTGGCGAAAGCGATGGGGATGCCGATGGTGGTGGGCATGAACGACTGTATGAGCAAAACCCGCAACGGCCAGAAAGCGATGCTGGACGCGGCGCGTGGTGTGCTGCAACTCAGCCACTGATTGCACCCTCAGGCGCGCAGCTTAAACTGGCGGATATCAATCTGATACTGTTTGATTTTCCGCCACAGCGTGGTGCGGCCAATGCCCAGCAACTGCGCCATCTCGTTCAACTGTCCGCGGCTGACGTTGGCCGCGCGAATAATCGCCTGGCGTTCCATCTCCGCCAGCGTCAACAGCGGCATGCCCGGTTGCGGTTCACTTTCCAGCAGCGGCTGGTGGCTGAGCAGGTGCTCGGGCAAATCCGCCAGTTGCAGGTGGTGGCCGTGACACATCATCGCGGTGCGCTCCACCACCCCCTTCAGTTCCAGGTCGTTGCCGGGCCACAGATACAGCCCGAGTTGGGCCATCACCTCATCATCCACCCGGAAACGGCACTGAAAATGCTGTTCCAGCGTGCGCAGATGGTGCTTTACCAGCAGCGGAATATCGCTCAGTCGCTGGCGCAGCGAGGGGATCTGGATCTCGAACGCCTGCAGGCTGTAAAACAGCTGGCGGCGAAAACGATTCTGCTGCACCAACAGCGGCAGATCGGCGGCGCTGCTGGCGATCACCCGCACATCGACCGGGATCACCCGGTTGGAATTGAGCCGCATCACCACGCCGGTTTTCAGCACCTGCAACAGCGCCGACTGCATCTCCGCCGGTAAATACTCGATCTGTTCCAGGTACAGCGTACCGCCGTTGGCCAGTTCAAACTTGCTGAGTTGGCCCGCTTCTTCCTCGTTGGCATCGCTGCCCAGCAGCTCACGCAACCCCTGCGCTTCCGGCATCAATTGGCAGTTGAGGGCGATATAAGGCCCGGCGGCGCGGTCGCTGGCGTTGTGGATCGCCTGGCTGAGTAACTCCTTGCCGACACCTTCCTCGCCGCACAGCAGGATCGGGTGCTGGCCCTTCGCGGCTTGCTGGCCATAACGGATCAACCGGCGCATCTCCAGCGAGGCGGAAGGCATCTGTTCAAAACTGTGGCTGACACGGCCCAATTGGCTGCTGACATACTGGCGCAGCCGTTCTAGCGGATGCAGCAGGGCGATAAAACTGCAGCGCTCACCGTCGAAGATCGGCTTGAGGGTTAACAGCGTCGCGATAAACTGCCGCTGACTTTCAAAGGTGACCTCAACGTGCTGCAACGGCTGCCGCTGGGCGATGGCGCGGTTGAGCAGGGCGGGCAGCGTCAGCAACTGGGTCAGCGCTTTGCCCTGGCTTTGTTGCTCATCCAGCTTCAGCAAGGAAGCGGCGCGCTGATTGATGTACTGCAGGTAACCGCGATGGTCCCAGGCCATGACGCCGTCATCCACCCCGTCGAGCAGGCCATAAAGCTGGTTCAGGTGGCGGTTGGATTCTGCCAGCAGGCTGTCGGCGTTCAGGGAGTTGCCGATCTCGCGTGCCAGCGCCAGCGTCAGTGACAGATCGCCAGCGGCGCAGTCGACCAACCGGCAGCCCAGCGCAATCGAACCGCGTTGACGACCGCTGTTGTCGTAGACCGGCGTGGCGCAGAATGACCAGTCGTGCAGCGCCTGGCGCACATGTTCGCTGCCGCGCACCTGCATCGGGTGGCCCTCGGCTACCGCCAGTGACGGCGCGTTGGTGCCGATGTCCCCCTCGGCCCAATAGGCACCGGGGGTAAAACCCAATAGCTGCAGGCATTCGCGCGTTGGGGCATCGCCGCACAGCCACAGCATGCAGCCGCTTTCGTCGAGGATCATCAGCAGGCAGCGGCGCTGTTCCATGTATTCGCAGGCGTCTTCCAGCGCCGCCTGACCGAGCGTTAGCAGGTCATTCTTACGCTGGCAGATGGAATTAAAGGTGGCGCCGAGTGCGCAGTGGGGCGCTTTCCACACCGCGGGCTGCATCAGGCTGCGGCAACGCAACCAGGAAGCATAGATTGCCGGCGCAGGGCGTTGCGCGGGGGGCAGGTCACCTTCGATCAGGCGTTGCCAGCTTGAAGTGTTCTCCATCGGATCCCATCCAGACGAGATAAAGCGATAACCTGGATGATACCACTCCAGGGTGGGGGAAGGGCTGTGAGGCGGCGGGCAGAACCGATGACCCGGCAAAAAAAACGGGGTGCGGCAGAAGCCGTACCCCGTATTCAGCGGCGTAAATCCATCAGTTACGGAATGGGTTACCGCTGTTGCGTGCAGGCTGGCTGGTGGTGGTCGCCGGCGTGGAGGCACGGGTGGCAACCGGAGCAGCAGCAACTGGCGCGGAGGTTTGCGGTGCAGGGGCGTTGCCGTTATAGCCTTCAGCGTAAGCGTCTTGTGCCGTAGTCGCTGGGGCTACCACGTCTTGCGAAGTAGAAATCGGTTTACCCAATGCGCCGTTCAGCAGCAGCAGGTCGTTCTCGTTCAGGGTACCGAGCGCCGACTTGATGTTCAGTTGGTTGATCAGGTAGGTATAACGCGCACTGGAGAGCTGTTGCTTGGCGTTATACAGCGTACTGGTGGCATCCAGCACGTCGACGATGGTGCGGGTACCAACCTGGTAACCGGCCTCGGTCGCATCCAATGAACTCTGGGCAGACACTACCGCTTGTTGATAGGCGTTGATGCTGCTGATCGAGGCATTCACGTTATTGAACGAAGAACGCACGGTCTGCACTACGCTACGGTGGGAGCTTTCCAGTTGCTCACTGGCGCCGACGAAGTTGTACTGCGCCTGCTGCACCTGCGAGTTGGTCTGGCCGCCGCTGTACAGTGGCATATTGAAGCTCAGGCCCACTTTGTTCTGACCAATGTCGCTGTCCGGCGTAATGTTACGTGAACCGCTGTTATTGGTATTGCTAACCGCAGTGGAAGCGCTGAAGTCGACGGTAGGCATATAGCCGGTCTGTGCGGAACGGATCTGCTCACGGGCCAGATCCTGGCTCAGACGAGCGGACAACAGGCTCAGGTTACGGCTTTCGGCTTCTTTCAGCAGGTTATTTACGGCATCCGGGCGTTTGGTGTTGAAACGGTCGGTATTCAACGAGGCCAGTTCCGGATAGAAGGTACCGGTGACCTGGCGTAGTTTTTCCAGCGCGTTATCCAGGTTGTTACGGGCAGTCACTTCGGCCGCCAGCACGGTATCGTAGGACGAACGGGCGTTCTGCACGTCGGTGATCGCTACCAGGCCCACGTTAAAGCGTTGGGTGGTCTGGTCCAGGGTGCGGTAAACCGCTTGCTTGTTCGCCTGGGTATAAGACAGCGTATCAATAGCGCTCAGCACGTTAAAATAGGCGGTAGCGGTATCGAGGATCAACTGCTGCGAAGAGGTCTGGAAAGTCACGTCGGAGATGCCGGCGGTTTTTTCCTGCAGCGTCAGCGCACGCCATTTGGACATGTCGAAGATAGTCTGCGTCAACGCCAGTGAGCCACTGGTGGCATCGCTGTTGCTATTGCGGCTGTCACGGTAGCCATTGGTGTAAGTGTAACCGGCGCTCAAACCCAACTGTGGCAGCAATGGGCTGCGTGCTTCGTTGATTTTTTCGAATGCGGCGTCACGGTCAGCGGCGGTTTTGCGCAGATCCGGGTTACTTTCCCTGGCCTGTTTGTAGACCTGCAGCAGGTTCTCTGCCTGGCTCATTGCACTGAAGCCGCCCAGGCTCAGTCCGATAAGAAGGGGGAGCAGTTTCTTCATTTGCATTCCTTGTTGTGCAGCAATATTGCTATGTTGTTAGCGCTGACGATAGACGAAATAGTTGCCGATTCTAACAGAGTCTGTTGTACGCCTCAGGTGGCTGAATGTGCCATCTTGCGTAACTTTTACCTTTCAGGCCGCCTGTTTACCTTAGTTCAACTGGCTGCGTACGTCACACCTGATATCATGGCTCACAATCTATCATAAAGCCGCGGAAGATTATCCCGCCGTTTCTGTCATCAAAACTGTTTATTTTATCGGCATACTCACGCTGGAGAATTCATTTATGAGCCACTCGCAACCATCGCCCGTTACTCTCGATAAAAATGATGTAGAAATTATTGCACGTGAGACGCTTTATCGTGGTTTTTTTTCACTCAATTTATATCGTTTCCGCCACCGCTTGTTCAACGGTGAGATGAGTCCCGAAATTAAACGCGAAATTTTCGAGCGCGGGCACGCCGCGGTGTTACTTCCCTATGACCCGGTGCGTGACGAGGTGGTGCTGATTGAACAACTGCGGATCGCTGCGGTCGATACCAGTAGGTCACCCTGGCTGCTGGAAATGGTGGCGGGCATGATCGAAACCGGCGAGAGTGTTGAAGACGTGTGCCGCCGTGAAGCGCAGGAAGAGGCCGGCGTCGTGGTCGGACGTTGCAAGCCGGTGTTGAGCTACCTGGCCAGCCCTGGCGGTACCAGCGAGCGCTTGTCAATTATGGTGGGCGAAGTGGACGCGACTACGGCGGAAGGCATCCATGGACTGGAAGAAGAACATGAAGATATCCGGGTCCATGTGGTCAGCCGCGAACAGGCTTACCGTTGGGTTGAAGAGGGTGCGATTGATAACGCGGCATCAGTGATTGCATTGCAGTGGCTGGCGTTGCACCATGAATCGTTAAGAAAAGAGTGGGCCAATTAATGAAACAGCGCTATACCCCTGATTTCCCGGAAATGATGAGATTGTGCGAAACCAACTTCGCGCAATTGCGCCGCTTGCTGCCGCGCAATGATGAAGTGGGTGAAACGGTGACTTATCAGGTGAACGGCGCCAGTTATCGTCTGACCATTATTGAATCCACCCGCTATACCTCGCTGGTGCAGATCGAACAGACCGTCCCGGCAGTCAGCTACTGGAGCCTGCCTGCGATGACGGTGCGGCTGTATCATGACGCGATGGTTGCGGAAGTGTGTTCAAGTCAGCAGATCTATCGCTTTAAAGCACGTTATGATTATCCCAACAAAAAGTTGCATCAACGCGACGAAAAGCATCAAATTAACCAGTTTCTTGCTGATTGGTTGCGCTACTGTTTGGCGCATGGAGCAATGGCGGTTCCGGTTTGTTAAACAGACTGAGATAACAAAGGACACCATTTGGAAAGCCTGTTTAAACCGACCGTGGCAAGTGGGGCCAGGGTCAGGATCCTGCAAATAACAGATACCCACCTTTTTGCCGGCGAAAATGAGACTTTGCTTGGCATCAATACCTATCGCAGCTATCACGCGGTGTTGGACGCTATCCTGGCGCAGCAGCGTGATTTTGATCTGGTCGTCGCCACCGGTGATTTGGCACAGGATCATTCATTGGCTGCCTACCGGCATTTTGCCGAAGGTATTGCACGGCTGCCGGCGCCTTGCGTTTGGCTGCCGGGCAACCATGATTTTCAGCCGGCGATGGTCGATGCACTGGCCGACGCCGGAATTGCCCCGTCAAAACAGGTGCTGGTGGGCGATCACTGGCAGGTGCTGTTGCTGGACAGCCAGGTCTTCGGCGTGCCGCACGGTGAGCTGAGCGAATATCAGCTCGAGTGGATGGAGCGCTGCCTGCAAGCATATCCCGATCGCTATACCCTAATGCTGCTGCACCATCATCCGCTGCCGTCCGGCTGCACCTGGCTCGATCAACACAGCCTGCGCAACCCGCATACGCTGGGCGCGGTGCTGTTGCGCTACCCGAAAGTGAATACCCTGCTGTGCGGGCATATTCACCAGGAGCTGGATCTGGAGTGGCAGGGCCGACGCCTGCTGGCATCGCCGTCCACCTGCGTGCAGTTCAAACCGCATTGCACCAATTTCACTATCGACGAGGTTTCACCCGGCTGGCGCTATCTTGATTTGCTGCCGGACGGCCGCGTCGAGACGCAGGTTTTCCGCCTGGAAAACGACGATTTCCGCCCCGACATGGATTCGGATGGGTATTGATGCCTTCTACACTGCTCTACCTGCACGGTTTTAACAGCTCGCCGTTCTCGGCCAAGGCAACGTCTTTCAAAGCGTGGCTGGCCGAACATCATCCGCATATCGAAGTCCTGGTGCCTCAACTGCCGGTGTTCCCGGCGGAGGCGGCCGAAATGATCGAGAACATGGTGATGGAGCGAGCCGGGCAGACGATAGGCGTGGTCGGCTCCTCACTGGGCGGGTACTACGCAACCTGGCTTTCGCAGTGTTTTTCACTGCCGGCGGTAGTGGTTAACCCTGCTGTGAAGCCGTTTGAACTGCTGATTGACTACCTTGGCAAAAACGAGAACCCCTACACCGGCCAGCAATATGTGTTAGAGTCTCGTCACGTTTACGATCTGAAAACGATGCAGATCGATCCCTTGGAGTCACCGGATTTAATCTGGTTGCTGCAACAAACGGGCGATGAAATTCTCGATTATGGGCAAGCGGTCGCCTATTACACCGCATGCCGACAGACGGTGGAGTCGGGTGGAAACCACGCCTTCGTCGGTTTCGAGCATTACTTCCCCCAGATTGTGGATTTTTTAGGGCTAAACGCTGTCTGAATTAGCGATTTATACCCTATGGCTTTCAAGTCGCAGCTAGGCGCCCAGTTCGCTTATCCCCAGGCGCTTACTCTGGTAAGTTACTGGGGTGAGCGAACGCAGGTAACAACGCTGCGGCTTGAAAGACGACGGGTATAGGCACCTTCCTACTAACCACGAAAAACTCAACGATGACTCAATCCAGCTATAACGCTGATGCCATTGAAGTACTCAGCGGTCTAGAACCAGTGCGCCGTCGTCCCGGCATGTATACCGACACGACGCGCCCCAATCACCTCGGCCAAGAGGTGATAGATAACAGCGTCGATGAAGCGTTGGCCGGTCACGCCAAGCGCATCGACGTGATCCTGCACGCCGATCAGTCACTGGAAGTGATCGATGACGGCCGTGGTATGCCGGTGGATATCCACCCTGAAGAAGGCGTACCTGCGGTTGAGTTGATCATGTGTCGTCTGCACGCGGGCGGTAAATTCTCCAATAAAAACTACCAGTTCTCCGGCGGCCTGCACGGCGTGGGGATTTCGGTGGTTAACGCCCTGTCGACCCGGGTAGAAGTCAACGTCAAGCGCGACGGCAACGTCTACAGCATTGCCTTTGAAAACGGCGACAAGGTGCAGGAACTGGCGGTGACCGGCAGTTGCGGCAAACGCAATACCGGCACCAGCATCCATTTCTGGCCTGACGAGAAGTTCTTCGACAGCCCGCGTTTCTCGGTCTCGCGTCTTAGCCACCTGCTGAAAGCCAAAGCGGTACTGTGTCCTGGGGTAGAAATCTACTTCATCGACAAGCTGAACAACACCGAGCAACGCTGGTGCTATCAGGACGGCCTGACCGATTACCTGATGGAAGCGGTAAATGGCCTGATCACCCTGCCGGAAGCGGCGTTTGTCGGCAACTTTGCCGGCGATACCGAGGCGGTAGATTGGGCACTGCTGTGGCTGCCGGAAGGCGGTGAACTGCTGACCGAAAGCTACGTCAACCTGATCCCGACCATGCAGGGCGGCACCCACGTTAACGGCCTGCGTCAGGGCTTGCTGGACGCCATGCGCGAGTTCTGTGAATTCCGCAATATCCTGCCGCGTGGCGTGAAGCTGTCCGCGGAAGATATCTGGGACCGTTGCGCCTACGTGCTGTCGGTGAAGATGCAGGATCCGCAGTTCGCCGGGCAGACCAAAGAGCGTCTGTCGTCACGTCAGTGTGCGGCCTTTGTTTCCGGCGTGGTGAAAGACGCCTTCAGCCTGTGGCTGAACCAGAACATTCAGGCGGCGGAACAGCTGGCCGAGCTGGCTATTTCCAGCGCCCAGCGCCGTCTGCGTGCCGCCAAAAAAGTGGTGCGCAAGAAGCTGACCAGCGGTCCGGCACTGCCGGGTAAACTGGCCGACTGTACGTCGCAGGATCTGAACATGACCGAACTGTTCCTGGTGGAAGGGGACTCGGCGGGCGGTTCAGCCAAACAGGCACGCGATCGTGAATATCAGGCGATCATGCCGCTGAAAGGCAAAATCCTGAATACCTGGGAAGTCTCCTCGGATGAAGTACTGGCCTCGCAGGAAGTGCACGACATCTCGGTGGCGATCGGTATTGATCCGGACAGCGAAGATCTCAGCCAACTGCGTTACGGTAAAATCTGTATCCTGGCGGATGCGGACTCCGACGGCCTGCACATTGCCACGCTGTTGTGCGCGCTGTTTGTACGCCATTTCCGTTCGTTGGTGAAGGGCGGTCACGTGTATGTGGCGATGCCGCCTCTGTACCGTATCGACCTCGGCAAAGAGGTGTTCTACGCGCTGGATGAAGAAGAAAAGGCCGGCGTGCTGGAACAGTTGAAACGCAAAAAGGGCAAGCCAAACGTTCAGCGCTTTAAAGGGCTGGGTGAGATGAACCCGCCGCAATTGCGTGAGACTACCCTGGATCCGAACACCCGCCGTCTGGTGCAGTTGACGGTGAGCGACGAGGACGTGGATCAGACGTTGGCGATGATGGACATGTTGCTGGCCAAGAAGCGTTCCGAAGACCGCCGCAACTGGCTGCAGGACAAAGGCGATATGGCCGAGCTGTCTGCCTGACCGACAGGCCCGGCTCCCCGCCGGGCTTTCTTCCCGCAGGCGCTGCATGCGGCGCCCGATGACTCTGGGCGGAATGCATGAAAATCACCCTCGAAGAATTACTGGCGTTTACCACCGTCGTTGACAGCGGCTCTATCACGGCCGCCGCCGAACAGCTCGGTCAGACCACCTCCGGTATCAGCCGCGCGCTCAGTCGGCTGGAAAAAAAACTCGATACAACTTTAATGCGCCGCACCACGCGTCGGCTGGAGCTGACCGAAGAAGGCCAAAACTTCCTCAGTCATGCGCGCGAAATTATCCGCTCGGTGGAGAACGCCGAAGAACAGATGGCGTTGCGCAGGCTGATCCCGGCCGGCAAGCTGCGGGTCAACGCCGCCGCCCCCTTTATGGAACACGTGATTGTGCCGTTGGTGGCTGGCTTTCGCCAAAGTTATCCGCAAATTGAGCTGGAACTGAATACCGACAACCTGATTATCGACCTGCTGGAGAAACGCACCGATATTGCCATTCGCATCGGTGCGCTGCGGGATTCGACCATTCATGCGCGCCTGTTGGGTGCCAGCCGCTTACGTGTTCTCGCCAGTCCGGATTACCTCGCACGTAACGGCACTCCCACCAGCGTCGAAGCGCTGCGAGAGCACTGCCTGCTCGGCTTCACTCAGCCGGAATCACTCAATCTGTGGCCGTTGCGTTATCAGCAGGCGCAGCATTTTGCCATCACGCCGACAATATCGGCCTCCAGCGGTGAAACGTTGCGGCAGTTGGCGTTGCGTGGCGAAGGGATCGTGCAGTTGGCTGATTTTATGACGCGTGACGATCAACGCAGCGGGCGGCTGGTACCGTTGCTGGAGCAGGAGACGTTAGATGTGCGCCAGCCGATTAATGCGGTGTATTACCGCAATACCCAACTGGCAGCGCGTATTACCTGTTTTCTCGACTACGTCAGTGCGCATATTGATGCGCAGACGCTGTAGGGGCCATAGGGCGGCCCCTCAGGGGATTACAGTGCGTTACCCAGTACGTGAATGGTCACGCCCAGCACGCTGTCTTTGATGGTGTCACGATGCTGGTGCATGTGAGCGATATCCAGGTGTTTTTCCAGGTGCGCCTGGCTGGCCCATTTCTCCAGCATAAACACCGAGTCCGGCGACAGTTTCTGCCATGGCGCCTGGGTGTGACTGTCGATCATTGGCGTATATTCACTACAGCCGTCTTCTGCCAGCACCAGCGGGATCAGTTTCTCAATCGCCTTCAGGACCGTTTCACGGTGGCCCGGTTTGGTTTTGATTTCTGCAATTACGGTGATCATCACTACCTCATTGATTGACGTGCACAGTGCCAGTTAAGCAAAAATTTCGGCCAGATGCTCGCGATAACGTGCGATGTCGCTGTCGATATCCGGTTGTTTAATCACGTCATTACAGATAAAGGTCGGCAGCGCTTCCATACCCAGGAACTGATTGGCCTTGTGGAAGTGCAGATAGACACCGTCAACCCCGACGCCGTGGAAGAACTGTTCCGGGTCGGTAAAGGCTTCCAGCGGGGCGTTCCAGGTCAGGCTCAGCATGTACTTCTTGCCCTGGATCAGGCCGCCGGAACCGTATTTTTTGCTGGCGTCGGAGCGGGTGCGACCATCGCTGGCATATAGGCTGCCGTGCCCGGCGGTGAACACTTCATCGATGTATTTTTTCAGGATCCACGGCTCACCCATCCACCAGCCGGGCATCTGATAGACCACCACGTCGGCCCACAGGTATTTTTGCACTTCGGCTTCGATATCGTAGCCGTCGTCGACCACGGTGACTTGTACCTGGTGCTGCACATCGCGCAGATAGGTTTCCGCCACGTCGCTCATCGTTTGGTTGAGTTCGCCGTTAGAATGACCGAACTGTTTTTTAGCATTGATAATCAGGATATTGCTCATCTTTCACGGCACCTGTCAGAGTTAAAGTCTATGATGCCCTCCGCGCCAGGGTGCGGAAAACATTTCGCTGACAGAGAGTGTAATGCTTAGCAATGTAAGTAAAAATGGGATCCAGCGCACAACAGTGTTGACTGTGAGTCAATAAATGCGCCGTGGAATAGCGAAATTTTGCATAAAATCGGCAGATGAACCGGCCACGCCGGATGATTGCTGCGCCATCTGTGACAGCCACCCCGCTGATGAGTTACTATCGCGGACAGAATCAACCCTTTGTCGTCCAGGGATTGCCAAGCCACGGTCTGAGGATAATTGAGTAATGAGTGATCTGACTCATGACGGTGTAGAGCGTTTACCGCTGCACACATTCACTGAAAACGCCTATCTGAACTATTCCATGTACGTCATCATGGATCGGGCGTTGCCGTACATTGGTGACGGTTTGAAGCCGGTACAACGCCGCATCATCTACGCCATGTCTGAGCTGGGGCTGAGCAACAGCGCCAAATTCAAAAAATCCGCCCGTACCGTGGGTGATGTGCTGGGTAAATACCATCCGCACGGCGACAGTGCCTGCTATGAAGCTATGGTGTTGATGGCGCAGCCATTCTCTTATCGCTATCCACTGGTAGACGGCCAGGGGAACTGGGGGGCGCCGGATGATCCTAAATCCTTCGCCGCGATGCGTTATACCGAATCCCGCCTGTCCAAATACGCGGAGGTGCTGCTGGCCGAGCTGGGTCAGGGGACCGTTGACTGGGTGCCAAACTTTGACGGCACCATGCAGGAGCCGAAGATGTTGCCGGCCCGCCTGCCCAACATCCTGCTGAATGGCACCACCGGCATTGCCGTGGGTATGGCGACCGATATTCCGCCACACAACGTGCGTGAAGTGGCCGCCGCCGTGGTGGCGTTGATCGACAAGCCAGGCGCTTCGCTGGAAGAGTTGCTCGAGTTCGTACAGGGCCCGGACTACCCGACCGAAGCCGAGATCATTACCCCGCGTGAAGAAATCCGCAAAATTTATCAGAACGGCCGTGGTTCGGTACGTATGCGCGCCGTCTGGAATAAAGAAGACGGCAGCGCGGTGATCACCGCCTTGCCGCACCAGGTTTCCGGCGCCAAGGTGCTGGAGCAGATTGCCAGCCAGATGCGCGCTAAAAAGCTGCCGATGGTCGAAGATCTGCGTGATGAATCCGATCACGAGAACCCTACGCGGCTGGTGATTGTGCCACGCTCCAACCGTATCGATCTGGATCAGGTGATGAATCACCTGTTTGCCACTACCGATCTGGAACGCAGCTACCGCATCAACATGAACATGATCGGTCTGGACAACCGCCCGCAGGTCAAAGGGCTGGTGGAAATCCTCACCGAGTGGCTGGCATTCCGTCGCGATACGGTACGCCGTCGCCTGAACTACCGTCTGGAAAAAGTACTGAAACGCCTGCATATCCTGGAAGGTTTGCTGGTGGCGTTCCTCAATATCGATGAAGTGATCCACATCATCCGTAGCGAGGACGAGCCCAAGCCGGTGCTGATGCAGCGTTTTGGCATTTCCGATACCCAGGCCGAAGCGATCCTCGAGCTGAAACTGCGCCATTTGGCGAAGCTGGAAGAATTCAAGATCCGCGGCGAGCAGGATGAGTTAGCCAAGGAGCGCGATCAACTGCAGGCGCTGCTGGCCTCTGAGCGCAAGCTGAACACCCTGATCAAGAAAGAGATCCAGGCCGATGCGCAGGCTTATGGCGACGATCGCCGCTCGCCGATTACCGAGCGTGCAGAAGCCAAGGCGATGAGCGAGCACGACTTTGTGCCGTCGGAGCCGGTGACCATCGTATTGTCTGAAATGGGCTGGGTGCGTAGCGCCAAGGGCCACGATATCGATCCAAGCGGCCTGAGCTACAAGGCCGGTGACAGCTACCGCAGTGCGGCACGTGGCAAGACTAACCAGCCGGTGGTGTTTATCGACTCCACCGGGCGCAGCTACGCACTGGATCCCCTGACGCTGCCTTCGGCGCGTGGGCAGGGCGAGCCGTTGACCGGCAAGCTGACGCCACCGCCGGGTGCAACCATTGAGCAAGTGCTGATGGCCGCAGACGACCAGAAATTGCTGATGGCTTCTGACGCCGGTTACGGCTTCGTCTGTACCTTCAACGATCTGGTGGCGCGTAACCGTGCCGGCAAGGCGATGATTACTCTGCCGGATAACGCCAAAGCGCTGGCACCGATGGAAATCCACGGCGACGATGACATGCTGCTGTCGATCACTGCCGCCGGGCGCATGCTGTTCTTCCCGGTTGCCGACCTGCCGCAGTTGTCGAAGGGCAAGGGTAACAAGATTGTTTCTATCCCGTCGGCCCAGGCCGCATCCGGTGAAGACAAACTGACATGGCTGTTCGTGCTGCCGCCGCAAACCTCTGTGACCCTGCACGTGGGTAAACGCAAGCTGACGCTGCGTCCGGAAGATTTGCAGAAATTCCGTGCGGAACGTGGCCGTAAAGGTACCTCACTGCCACGAGGCCTGCAGCGAATCGACCGCGTAGAGGTCGATGCTCCGGCGCGTGCGCCTACCGGCGACAGCGAAGAGTAAGCCTGTAACGGCAGGATAACCCCTCGGGCGCAGCATGCTGCGCCCGCTTTATTTCCCGCCGGCGGCAATTATTTTCAAATAGTTAACATTTCCCGGCATAAAATTATTGTGCGTTTCGTCGGCTGGCGGGAAAATAGCAAAAAAAGGCAGGGCAGGTTTTCGAACCCTGCAATCAAAGAATGAGTAAAGGGATCTGCGCAGCGTTTCAGGCTGCGCCGGCAGTGTGCTAATGAGGTTGTTATGTTATTAATTTTACGTGCCGTGCTCGCCACCCTGTATTGTCTGCTGGTGTGCATTTTCGGTTCTATTTACTGTTTATTTTTCCGTCCCCGAGATCCCCGCCATGTGGCGACGTTCGGTCATTTGTTTGGCCGTCTGTCCGGGCTATTTGGTCTGAAAGTGGAAGTCCGCGTGCCGGCCGATGCGGCCAAAAACGGCAACTGCATTTATATTGCCAACCACCAGAATAACTACGATATGGTAACGGCCGCCAAAGCGGTACAACCGCGTACCGTGACCGTGGGTAAAAAAAGCCTGCTGTGGGTCCCGTTCTTCGGCCCACTGTATTGGGTGACCGGTAACTTGCTGATTGACCGTGATAACCGCGCCAAAGCGCACGGCACCATTGCTCAGGTGGCCGAACAGTTTAAAAAACGTGATATTTCGGTCTGGATGTTCCCTGAAGGCACCCGCAGCCGCGGACGTGGGTTGATGCCGTTTAAAACCGGTGCATTCCACGCGGCTATCGCTGCCGGGGTGCCGATTGTGCCAATCTGCGTTTCCACCACCAGCGGTAAAATTAATCTTAACCGTTGGAATAACGGTCATGCGATCGTCGAGGTGATGGAGCCGATCGATATCAGCAATTACAGTAGAGAAAATGTGCGTGAGCTGGCGGCCCATTGCCATGAGCTGATGCTGGCGAAAATTGCCGAGCTGGACGCGGAAGTTGCCCAGCGCAATGCGGCCGGAAAATAATATCCCTACCGGCTTCAAAGAATGAACTTTTAAACGGCGTCAAACGCCGTTAGCGACTGGGCTCCTGCTAATCTGATTAACAGGGGCCCGGTTTTTGCACAGGGTTTAATCATTGCTTTTCATGGAGAAAATATGTCACTCAGTCGACGTCAGTTTATTCAGGCATCGGGCTTGGCGCTGTGCGCAGGAGCCGTGCCGCTGAGGGCTGAGGCGAGCGGAATGCAGACCCCATTACCTATTCCCCCGTTGCTGGAGTCCCGCCGCGGTCAGCCGCTGTTTTTAACCTTGCAGCGCGCCCACTGGGCATTTATGGATAATCGCAAGACGTCGGTGTGGGGCATTAACGGCATGTACCTTGGACCGACGGTGCGGGTTTACAACGGCGATGACGTCAAACTGATCTACAGCAACCGCCTGCCGGAGCCGGTGGCGATGACCATCAGCGGTCTGCAGGTGCCGGGTACTCTGACCGGGGGCGCGCCGCGCATGATGTCTCCCAACGTTGACTGGTCACCGGTGTTACCTATCCGCCAGAGTGCGGCCACCTGCTGGTACCATGCCAGCACGCCCAACCGCATGGCCCCGCATGTTTACAACGGCCTGACCGGGCTGTGGCTGGTTGAGGATGAAGTCAGCAAGGCATTGCCGTTGCCGAACCACTATGGCGTCGATGATTTCCCGTTGATCATTCAGGACAAGCGGCTGGATAACTTTGGCACACCGGAATATGACCCCCCGTCGCAGGGCGGCTTTGTCGGCGATACGCTGTTGGTTAACGGTGTACAAAACCCCTTTGTCGAAGTCTCACGCGGTTGGGTGCGCCTGCGCCTGCTTAATGCTTCCAACTCACGTCGCTACATGCTGCAACTGAGTGACGGTCGGCCACTAAACGTGATCTCCAGCGATCAGGGTTTCCTGCCGGCACCGGTAGCGGTGCAACAGCTTTCGCTGGCACCGGGTGAGCGCCGCGAGGTGCTGATCGATATGTCGAAAGGTGATGAGGTGACGATCAGTGCCGGTGAAGCTGCGGGCATTATGGATCGCCTGCGCGGCCTGATTGAGCCTTCCAGCATCCTGGTTTCCACCCAGGTGTTGACGCTGAAACCGACCGGTTTGCTGCCGCTGGTAACCGACAATCTGCCGATGCGTTTACTGGCAGATGAACTGCTGGACGGCAGCGTTAGCCGCACCCGCGAATTCCGTCTGGGCGACAGCCAGGCGGGGATCAACGGGGCCGTCTGGGACATGAACCGTATCGATGTACAAACCCAGCAGGGCAGTTGGGAGCGCTGGAATATCCATGCAGATACGCCGCAGGCGTTCCATATTCAGGGCGTGCGCTTCCTGGTGAAACGGGTCAACGGCGCGCAGCCGATGGCGGAAGATCGCGGCTGGAAGGACACGGTATGGGTCGACGGCGACGTCGAGCTGCTGGTCTACTTCAATCAGTCCACTTCGGAGCATTTCCCGTTCCTGTTCTACAGCCAGACGCTGGAGATGGCGGATCGCGGCAGCGCCGGCCAGTTTATGGTGCAGCCTGCGCTTTAAGTTGGTTGCAGAGGCTTCACCTGGGGAGCCGCACGCAACATCTCCAGAAACGCCTGCACCACCGGCGTTGCGCTGTCGGCATGATAAATGGCGTACAGATCCGCTGACGGTGCCTGCTGCAGCGGGCAAAAACGCACGCCGGGCCAGGGAATACGGCCGTAACTGTCCGGCAACAGCGTAATGCCATAGCCTTCTGCCACCAGCGCCATCAGGGTTTGCGGTTCGTTGACCTGATAGGCGATATCCGGTTTGAAACCCTGCTGTAAACACAGGTTATGCAGATACAGGCCCAGGCTGGCCTCGTGCGGCGGCAGCACAATGAATTTTTCATGTCGCAGCGCGGCGAGCGGCAGGCTTTCCGCCTGCGCCAGCGGGTGGTCCAGCGGCAGCACCACCGCAATATTCTCCCGGGCCAGCAGTTGGCTCGCCAACCCAGGCAGTACCTGCTGCCTGGCCTCGCGCCAGACACCAATATCGATATGACGTTTTTGCAGCGCAGTGATCTGCTGGCTGGGTGTCAGCTCGTTTAACGCCCAGGTGACGTTGGCCGCTTGCCCGGCAAAGCGCTTCAGCGCCGGTATCAGCCCGCCCCAAACCGAAGTGCCGACTATGCCGACCACCATATGCCCGGCCTCACCACGGCCCAGTTGTTGCACCTGGTTCAGCGCATGCCCGGCCTGATCCAGCAGCATTTCAACGTTTTGCAACAGCGTGCGGCCTGCCAGCGTTAGCGCCATCGAGCGGGTGGTGCGTTTGAACAGCTACACGCCCAGCTGGCTCTCCAGCTCTTTGATGTGTTTGCTGAGCGGCGGTTGCGAAATATTCAGCCGCAGTGCCGCCTGGGTGAAGTTCATCTCCTCCGCCACCACGCGGAAATAATGCAGCAGACGGAAATTAATCCGGCTGGGATCGGGCAGGGGTTTGGGCTGTTTGATGCTGATGATGGCCTCCTGTGGCTACCAATTTATAGGTAAATGGAATAAATCGGCCGCCAATAATGTATTGGTCGCCGCTGCACCTCGCTCTCTACTATGGGGATCACCTCCCCCTCATAGAAGAGAATACAATGTTTAATCAAGAAGATGCTTTTTCCTGTGCCGAAGTGATCCGCACCCGACTGCCGGGCTTCCAGCCGCGCGCTGCTTTGATTCTGGGGTCCGGGCTGGGCGCACTGGCGGAGGTGATGACGGACACTCTGACCATCGACTACGCAGAGCTGCCAGGGTTCCCCGTCAGCAGCGTGGTGGGCCATGCCGGGCAGCTGGTTGCCGGCTGGCTGGAGGGCGTGCCGGTACTGTGCATGAAGGGGCGCGGCCACTATTACGAAGGTCGTGGCATGCAGGTGATGACCACCGCCGTACGCACCTTCAAGCTGCTGGGCTGTGAATTCCTGCTGGCCACCAATGCTGCCGGTTCTTTGCGCCAATCGGTGGCACCGGGCAGCCTGGTAGCCCTCACCGACCACATCAATTTTATGCCTGAGTCGCCGCTGGTTGGCGATAACGACGAGCGTTTTGGCCCGCGTTTCTTCAGCCTGGCCAACGCCTACGATCGCGAGCTGCGCGGTCAGTTGGCTCAGGTGGCGGAAAGCGTGGGCATTCCGCTGGCAGAAGGGGTATTTGCCGCTTACACCGGGCCCAACTTCGAAACTCCGGCAGAAATCCGCATGATGCAAACGCTGGGTTGCGACGTGGTCGGCATGTCGATCGTGCCGGAAGTGCTCTCGGCGCGTCATTGTGGGCTGAAAGTGCTGGTGGTGTCCGCGATGACCAACTACGCCGAAGGGCTGTCGGATACGCCGCTGTCCCATGAGCAAACGCTGAGCTGTGCGGCGCTGGCGGCCGAGGACTTTATGCGCCTGATCCGTGAGTTCTTCAAAACGCTGTAATGCTGTAAAACCCCTCGCGGCAGGGGGCGGGAACCCTGCCGTGCGAATCATCGTTTTAATCAGAATAATAAGGTGATGGTGATGGCAATAAAAACGCGACTGAAGGTGATGGTCTTTCTGCAGTTCTTTATCTGGGGTGCCTGGCTGGTCACGCTGGGATCTTACATGATTAACACCCTGCATTTCAGCGGTCTGCAGGTGGGTATGGTATACAGCGCCAAAGGTATCGCGGCACTGATTATGCCGGGTTTGGCGGGCATTCTTGCCGATCGTTGGATCAAGGCCAATTACCTGTATGCCCTGTGTCATCTGCTCGGTGCGGGTGCACTGTACTGTGCCGCCCAGGTTGAACAACCGATGCTGATGTTTTGGGTGATGCTGTTCAACGCCATGGTGTATATGCCGACCATTGCGCTTTCCAACGCCATTTCCTATTTCTGCCTGGAAAAGCACGGTTACGATACGGTCAAGGATTTCCCGCCGGTGCGGGTGTATGGCACCGTCGGTTTTATTGTGGCGATGTGGCTGATCGGTTTTAGCCGAATTGAACTCAGCAATATGCAACTGTATCTGGCCTCCGGGGTGTCTCTGCTGTTGGCCGGTTATTCGCTGACGCTGCCGAATTGCCCGACCAGTAAGGTGGAAAAGTCGAAAAGCTGGTTCAGCGTGTTGGGGCTGGATGCACTGGTGTTATTCCGTCAACGGCGCATGGCATTGTTTTTCCTGTTTGCCATGCTGTTGGGGGCGGCACTGCAGGTCACTAACACCTTCGGCAACCCGTTCCTGCACGATTTCGCCAATAACCCGCTGTATCAGGACAGCATAAGCGTCAGATACCCGGCGGTGCTGTTGTCACTGTCACAAATCTCCGAGGTGTTTTTCATCCTCACCATCCCGTTCTTTCTGCGCCGATATGGCATCAAACAGGTGATGCTAATCAGCATGGCGGCCTGGACGCTGCGTTTCCTGTTCCTGGCCTATGGCACCCCGGGCGGTTTCGGCTTTGTCCTGCTGCTGCTTTCGATGATCGTCTACGGTTGCGCCTTTGATTTCTTTAATATCTCCGGGGCTATCTTCGTGGAACAAGAGGCGGATCACCGTATTCGTGCCAGCGCACAGGGGCTGTTTATGACCATGGTGAACGGCATTGGCGCTTATCTGGGGGCGATTGCCAGCGGTGAAGTGGTGGATTTCTTCACCCACAACGGCGTCAAAGATTGGCAGAGTATCTGGTTGATCTTCGCTTTATATACGTTGGTACTGGGAGTTATTTTCGCTCTGACCTTTAACTATCAGCACCGGCCGGAGGAGAGTCCTGGCCCAATACAGCGGGCGCATTAAACAAACATGGGCGCATCTCGTTTGCGCCCATATTGCTAATTACTAATAATTGCGCCACTTTCTTATTATTGTTTTAATCGCCATAAATATTTAATAACCATCAACAAAACAAAACATTATCACAACAAAATCTGGGTTGTTATTTTAAAAAAACAATGTCTCGTAAGTTAATCTTATTGTTGGTTAGCTTTTAAGAGAGTATTTCTTGACTGGCATAGGGCTATGTGGTCTCTTATTGATAACGGGGAATAATGGATTATTGCTGAAGGGTATATTTTAATTGTGGCACTCGCAGAGAAAAAGTTGTCTTTAGTTGAAAACGATTTTTTCGCCCTGAACAGTAAGAGTAGCACCCTAATTATTAAGGCTAAAAACGAATCCATTCATCTTACTGAATTGCAAAGGCGCCTTTTTTGTATTTTGCTTAGCGGCGTAACCAAGAAGCAAGAAGTGATAGAGTCAGTATGGGAAAATAATCACGTCACTATCACTGACAACAACTATCATCAATTAATATATCAATGCAGAACATTACTTTCCCGTCATGGTATTCCTCCTGAAGTCATCAAAACCATCCCACGATACGGTGTCAGGTTCAACTGCTCGCCACTGGAAGAAGCACAGGCTCAGCACTCTGGCTGGTTTACCCAGTGGCGTAAAAAATTCGTCAGCATGCTCTGTAACAGGCAAAGCCTTATCCGTAATCTTTTGATTTTACTGGTTGTTAATATTGTTTTTATTGTCAGTGCCATGGTGTAAATGAAATGGCCTTGCCTATTTACCCTTACAACAAGCGAGAGGCGTGGCGTGAGATTTTGTTTTGTTCCTGGTAATTTTTCCATCATTTATCGTATCGAGAAAGAAAAATGGCCAGCGGTACTGGGATATGTATTGCTTATTCTTGGACTGACAACGGCTATTGTTGTGACCTGTGAGACGTTCTATAAAACAGAAAACTCTGAGATCAACCTTGAAGCGCTATTAAAAAAAACACCTGATAAAATCGTCAGTCAGATGACCAATCCATTGCCAGCACTGTTTTATCCCGATGGTCAGGAAGATGCAGATACCGATCAAGAGCGCTTTCGTGTTACCAGAAAACTCGCCAGTGACACCTTATTAATGACGGCTCCGGTCGCAAAGTTACCGATGAAAGTTGTGGGTTTACTCTGTGACAAAGGTAACCATGCCGGCATGGCCATTATTGAAGCCTCGGGGCGACAGCAGAGTTATCTCTCAGGCAGTGCAATCAATGACATTTACCCGATAATAAAAATATTTCCAGACCGGATTATTATCAATGAAAACGGATTTTATGCCGCATTAATACTCGAGAGTTGAGTGTGATCATTGATGTTGCATTATCAGGGTTCGCAATTGGAAAGGCATATGTACAACACTGACTTATCTCCAGACAGGCATGGGTTCATGCACGCAAAAATGACAAGACCTCTCATCACGAAAGCACTCATATTCATCGCAATGCTGGCCATCGTGCTGTGCATGATAACCCCCGTTCAGGCCGAAGAATTCTCCGCCAATTTCAAAGGAACGGATATTCACGAATTTATTAGTACCGCCAGCAAGGCACTGGGGAAAACCATCATTATTGACGATGGGGTGAAAGGTAAAGTCACGGTTCGCAGCTATGAGCCGCTGGATGCCGGGCAATACTACCAATTCTTCCTCAATGTGCTTGATGTCTATGGTTATGCAGTCATCAGCATGCCCAATAATGTCCTGAAGGTGATACCGGCGAAAGACGGTAAAAGAGCGGCCCTTAGCTCCCTGAAAACGCCCGCCGAAGGTGATGAGTTGATCATGCGGATTGTCCCTTTGAACAATATCGCGGCGAAAGAAGTGGCCCCGTTGATGCGCCAATTTAACGACAGTATTGGCATCGGCAACGTGGTGTTCCTGGAAAGTGGCAATGCGCTGTTGATCACCGGCCGGGCTGACGTGGTCAATAGCCTGGTGGAACTGGCCCATGAAATGGATCGTACCGATCAGGCCAGCGTAGCCTCAGTCGCTTTGCAACATGCCTCTGCCGCCGATGTAGTCAGCATTGTCACGACCCTGTTTCGGGATGAGAGCCGAACCAAGAAGGGCGTGCAGCCGGGGATGAAAGTGGTTGCTGATGAGCGGACCAATACCGTGCTGATTGCCGGTGAGCCGACGATACAGGCACGAGTCAAAAGTATTATCCGGCAGTTGGATCAAGAGAAAGCCAGTCAGGGAAATACCAAGGTGATCCGGCTGAAATATGCCAAGGCGCAGAGTCTGCTGGAAGTGCTTTCTGGTGTCAGCGCCAATCTGCAGGACGACAAAAAGTCTGCCGGTGCCAACGTTTCCGTTATGAAGAACATGGTGATCAAGGCGGATGAGCTGACCAATGCGCTGATCATCAATGCCACGCCAGACGTCATGAGCAACCTGGAAAAAGTCATCGAGCAGCTCGATATTCGCCGTGCACAGGTGCTGGTTGAGGCGGTGATTGTCGAAATGCAAAATGCCGATGGCCTGAATCTGGGCATTCAATGGGCTAACCGTTATGGCGGAGGCACGCAGTTCGGCAATGCTCAGGCGCAAATTGCCCCCGGATTTAAAGGGGGGATGGAGGAAGTCTTCAAAAATGCCAATGGCCTGGTGACGGGTTTCTACAGTGGCAACTGGGCCGGCCTGCTTACCGCCATCAGCAACCAGAGCCAGAATAATATTCTCGCCACGCCCAGCATCATGACACTGGACAATGAAGATGCCGAGTTCAGTGTCGGGCAGGATGTGCCTATTCTGACCGGCTCTCAAACCACCAACAGTGACAACGTGTTCAATACGGTGTCGCGCAAAACCGTCGGTATCAAGCTGAAGGTCAAACCGCAAATCAACAAGGGGCAGTCGGTACTGCTGCAGATCGAGCAGGAGGTTTCCAGCGTGGCGGAAAACAGCTCGGTGGATAAGGACAACCTGGGGGCCACTTTTAATATTCGTACGGTTAATAACACCGTCCTGGTGGAAAGCGGTGAGACCGTGGTGGTCGGCGGGTTGTTGGACAAGTCGCAATCCGACAGCAAAAGTGCGGTGCCGTTTTTGGAACGCATTCCGCTGCTGGGTGCTTTGTTCCGCTCTACCTCGCATAAAGAGAGTAAACGCAATTTGATCTTGTTCATTCGGCCGACGGTGATCCGCTCTACCGAGGAATATGCGCAAGAAAGCTTGCGTAAAGCCGCCCGTTTCCGCTCGCTTAACGCCCAGTCATTGCCGCTGAAAGCCCATGCGGATGCCCAGCTTGATATGGTCGGCGCTGCTGAAAATGGCGCCTTTAAGCAGGCCCGGCAGCAAATTGATGGGTTTTATCGGCAGGGCCGCCAGTGACCGATATTTGCTTGTCCTATGCCTGGGCGCGTCAGCACCACGCGCTCCTCACCGGCGAAGAAAACCAGCGCACCCTGTGGTGCCGACAGGACGTGAGCCTGGCCACGTTGGCCGAGCTTGCTCGCCTGTTGGCGGAAGACATTCCGCTGTGCCTGTTGGACGAGAGCGCCTTCGAACAGAAATTGCTGGAACATTACCAGCAGGGCAGCAGCAATACGCAAAAGACCATGGACGATTTGGGCAAAGAGCTCGATTTTTACAGCCTGGCACAGGCGCTGCCGGCAACCCAGGATCTGCTGGATGAGCAGGACGATGCGCCGATAATCCGTTTATTGAACGCCATGCTCAGTGAAGCCATTAAAGAACGGGCCTCGGACATTCATATTGAGACCTATGACTGCGAACTGGTGATCCGTTTTCGTATTGATGGCGTACTAAAAACCATTCTGAAGCCCCAGCACCAGCTTGCAGCCCTGCTGACATCCCGCATTAAGGTGATGTCAAAACTGGATATTGCAGAGAAACGGATCCCGCAGGACGGCCGTATTACCCTGAAGATTGGCGGCCGAGCCGTCGATGTTAGGGTGTCCGTTTTGCCGACCAATCATGGAGAGCGGGTGGTGATGCGCTTGCTGGACAAAAGCAGCGTCAGCCTGGATCTCGCCAAGATGGGCGTCCGTTCGCTTGAATTGGCGGCGTTAACGCGGCTGGTTCATCAGCCCCACGGGGTGATCCTGGTGACCGGCCCGACCGGGTCGGGGAAAAGCACCACGCTGTATGCGTTGCTGATGCAGATTAATGACGGCAATCGCAACATCATGACCATAGAAGATCCGGTCGAGTTTGAATTAAAGGGGATTTCGCAAACCCAGGTTAACACCCGGGTCGATATGACGTTTGCCAGGGGATTGCGCGCCTTGCTTCGTCAGGATCCGGACGTTGTGCTGTTGGGGGAAATACGCGATACCGAAACCGCACATATTGCGGTACAGGCTTCGCTGACCGGGCACCTGGTGTTATCTACCCTGCATACCAACACCGCCATCGGTGCTATCACCCGTTTGCGCGATATGGGGATCGAACCCTTCCTGCTGGCCAGCTCCCTGACGGGCATTCTGGCCCAGCGGCTGGTGCGAAAATTGTGCCCACATTGTCGGCAGCCTTATGCGCTTTCTGCAGAACAAGCCCACTCAATACAGTTATCCCCCGAGATCGAACCCGTTGCGTGGCGTCCGGTCGGCTGCGAAAAATGTAATGGTTTGGGGTACCGCGGGCGGCTGGGGATCCACGAACTGCTGCTGATCGATGATGCTATCCGCAAGGCGATTCATTTGAACAGCAGTGAGCAGGAAATTGAACAATTGTGCGGTGATGCGCGACACACCCTGCGCCAGGATGGTGTACGCAAGCTGCTGATGGGGGAAACCAGTATTGAAGAGGTGCTGCGGGTAACCGGTGGGGAGCCATGCAGTGAAGTTTAACTATCAGGCCTACGATGCCGCCGGCAAAGGTGTCAAAGGCGTGCTGGAGACGGATTCCTTACGCAGCGCACGGCAACGGCTGCGTGAGCAAAAACTGACGCCATCACAGATTACCCCGCAGGGAACAAGCCTGGTCGCCTCTCTGCTGGCTGCCCGGCGTCGCCCTCGTTTGAGCAGCAGCGAACTGGCTCTGGTGACCCGCCAGCTCGCGACCTTAATTGCGGCCGCCTTACCGCTTGAAGAGGCGTTGTTGACCGTCGCACTTCAGTCCGAAAAAAAGACGGTGATCCAGCTAATCACCCGCCTGCGCAGCCATGTGCTGGAGGGCCTGTCGCTGTCTCAGGCGTTGATGCAATTCCCCTCCGTTTTCGACCGTCTGTTTTGCGCCATGGTGGCTGCCGGCGAGAGCAGCGGCCAGTTGCCTTTGATTTTCACCGAGTTGGCGGATTACGTCGAACAGCGGCAGAAAATCAAAAACAAAATGACCCAGGCCATGACCTACCCGGTGATCCTGACGCTGGTCGCCATCGCGGTGATTAGCCTGCTGTTGGTGGCGGTAGTGCCGAAAGTGATTGAACAGTTTGTGCATATGAAACAAACGCTGCCGTTAACCACCCAAATCCTGTTGATGTGCAGCGACGGGATAAGCCGCTGGGGACCTTATGGCCTGGCGGCGATCGTAACGGGCACGCTGACCTTTCGCTGGCAGTTGAAAAAAACGCGATTTCGTCTGGCATGGCACCGCTATTTATTGCGCATGCCGGCTCTGGGAACCCTGTTCCTGAATCTGGATACCGCCCGTTATGCGCACACCCTCAGCATTCTGACACTCAGCGCAGTGCCTTTGTTGGACAGCATGAAGATCAGCGCGGCGGTGCTGAATAACGACGAGGCCCGGCGCCGATTACTGGAGGCGATGACGCAGGTACAGGAGGGCGGCGCTTTGCACCAGGCGCTGGCGGACAGCCGTCTTTTTTCCCCGATGATGCGCCATATGATCGCCGCAGGTGAGCGCAGCAGTGAACTTGGCAGCATGTTGAAACGGGCTGCCGATATGCAACAGGACGCCCTCAATCAACGTATCGCGTTGGTACTCAGCCTGTTTGAACCTGCGCTGGTGATCAGCATGGCCGGCATGGTTCTGTTCATTATTCTGGCGATCCTGCAACCGATCCTACAGCTCAATAACATGATGGGTTAACTCAATGGAGAACACTATGCGAACCCCAACCGTAAGACGTGGCACCCGACAAGCGGGCTTTACCCTGATGGAAATCATGGTGGTGATTGTGATTTTAGGACTGCTGGCCAGCTTTATTATCCCTAACCTGATGGGCAATAAAGACAAGGCCGATCGGCAAAAAGCCGTCAGCGACATTGTCGCCCTGGAGAACGGGCTGGACATGTATCGGCTCGACAATGGTCGTTATCCCACTAACGAACAGGGGTTGGCTGCGTTGATTGCCAAACCGGTCACGCCACCGCTGCCGCGCAATTATCCGGAGGATGGCTACCTGCGCCGCCTGCCGCAGGATCCCTGGGGCAGCGATTACCGTCTGTTAAACCCGGGAATACACCACAAGATTGATATTTCGTCCGCCGGGCCCGACGGTCAATGGGGTAACGCAGACGATATCACCAATGGCTCTTAGCGGCAGGTTACGCCAGCGCGGATTTACCCTGATGGAAATTATGCTGGTGCTGGTGCTGATAGGCATCACCGGAGCAATTATCGTCCCCCATGACCGTTCAGAACGGGCGCAGTTTGCCAATGCCATAACGACGTTGACGCTGGCGTTGAACGCGGCCCAACAACGTGCAGAGCAGAGCGGGCTCCCCGTGGGGATTTCCGTTACCAAACAAGGGTGGCAACGGATGATCT
Source organism: Serratia proteamaculans (assembly GCF_949794035.1). Taxonomy (NCBI): domain Bacteria; kingdom Pseudomonadati; phylum Pseudomonadota; class Gammaproteobacteria; order Enterobacterales; family Yersiniaceae; genus Serratia; species Serratia proteamaculans. The sequence goes on along the minus strand of NZ_OX461105.1, from coordinate 4,670,102 downwards.
ACCGCTTGAGGGAGCGGCCCGAAGAGCGCGAAGGCTGGCGAATCGATGGCATTCATGGCGTCATTTTACCTGATAGCTTAAGCCTTTCATTACAGCTGGAACAGCTGGAGATGGTTTTACCTTCAGCCCTTGATCCTGAAGCCACGCCTCAGCTGTGGTTCTATCCGGGCGGTGAAATGTCGTTATTTACCCTGAAGTTACGGCAAAAACAATGTGAGCAGACAATAGAATCAAAGGGTTATATGAGTTTCGCTCTGTCAGAGGAAAGTTGCGATGAGCCGCAAACGCCGTAATGGCATGACGTTGCTGGAGGTGCTGGTGGCCATGATGATTTTATCCGTCGGTTGCATGGCGGTGATCCGCACCACTGGTCAACAGGTACGCAATCTCGGCAAGCTGGAGGATAAAACAGTGGCCGGCTGGGTAGCGGACAATCAACTGGCCCAGATTTATCTGGGGGATATCGTCTTGTCTCCGCTGTGGCAACAGGGCACTAGCATGATGGCTAATCGCCAATGGTTTTGGCGCAGCCGCAGTCGGCAGACCACCGACAGTCACCTCCAGGCCATTGAGATCGAAGTAGATAGCGAACCTGAGTTCAGCTACCCGATCTTGCGTCTGCGTACCTGGAGGGCGGACTATGCCAAACCCTGAGCAAAAGGGGTTCACCTTGATTGAAATGATGTTGGCGATCGTGATTTTTGCCTTGATGTCATTGATGGCGTCGCAACTGTTGAGCAGCATCGTGAAGAACAATGCCATAGTCCAAACCCAGGCCAACGCCCTGACCCAATTACAGCAGGCATTCGCCCTGATGGAACGGGATATTCGCCAGACCCTCACGCTGCCGTCCGAGCCTTCATCCAGAGCGAATTTGGCGGGTGCCCGCATAGTGGATAATGCATCGAGCCTGGCGCTATTACGCAGTAACTGGCTTAACCCCGGTGGCTTACTACCGCGATCCTCGCTGGAGCGAATCACTTACCGCCTTCATGATGGCCAGTTGCAGCGACTGAGCTACCCCACTCCTGATGCGCCAGAGGACAAAGCAAGAATCATCACGTTGATAACGGGCGTAGAAAGTTTTCACCTGCGGCACCGGCTGGCCGGACATTGGCAGGCCGGCGGGTTTGCAGGCACCGGTTTGCCTCAGGCTATTGAGGTCTCCGTGACCTTATCTGACCGCGGGACGCTACAGCGCATTTTCTTGCTGGCCGACGGAGAAGCCTCATGAACAAGTCTCGAGGCATGGCATTGTTGATCGTACTGTTACTGCTGGCATTGATGGCCATTTTGTCGATGGGGATCCATCAGTATTGGCAACTGACTTTTTCCCGAACCTTGCATGCGCAAACGGCTTTTCAGGCCAAATGGGACCTGTTGGCGGGGGAACAGTTTGCCAAACAGTTGTTGTCGGAAAGTTTACATGACGAGACATCGGTCAATCTGGGGCAGCGCTGGGCAGTGCCAGGGATGATACGCACGGAAGACAGAGAGATTTCCTATGTTATCAGGGATGCTCAATCCTGTTTTAATCTCAATACGTTACGCTATCGTTACTTGCCCGATAAGCAAAAAACGGCCCCGCAAGACAAGACACCAGCCCAGGTGCCCCCTGCCGAAACCGGCAACAATATTCCCCGTCGGGTGTTCGATGCCCTGTTATCAAACCTGGCGTTCAGCGATGAGGAAACCGAACGTATCGGCAGGGCGATAGAACAACATCTGAAGCCGGAGCATTCTGCATTTAGTGACGTTTCTGAACTGCGGGCATTCCCTTTCATTGACCGCCAACAGTATTTACGTCTGCGACCCTGGCTATGCGCGCTGCCCGAGCGCCAGCCGGCAATCAATATCAACACGCTCAGCGAGGCTCAGTTGCCGCTGTTGCGTGCCTTATTTTTAAACCAGACCAGCGACAGCAAATTGAAACAACTGCTTAACGCCCGGCCCGCCACCGGCTGGCAGGGACTGGATGATCAGGACTGGGCAACCGCATTGGCCGGGCTGCGCTTACCTTCGCCCTCCGGCGAGAAATTGCTGGTGACGGAAAGCCGCTATTTTAACCTCCAACTGGTCACTCAGGGCACAGACAGCGGTTATTACCTGCGTAGCAAATTGCATTATGAAAAAGGCAGGCTGGCGGTGACCGGCCGCCAAACCGGGCAGGGGGAGAGTGTGCAATGACCTATTCAAAACCTTTGCTGGTGCTGGCACTGGGAGAGGCTGGAGCCCCAACCCTGTGGTGTCAGGGAGACCCTGCCGAGCCGCAATGGCGACATGCAGGTGCATGGTTGCCGGGAACGCTACTGCCAGTCAGCGCATCGCAATGTCGGGTGATGGTCTGCGTAGCGGGTCAGTCGGTGACATTGCAAAGGGTGTCATTCAATGGGCCTCGCCGAGCCGCGACGGCTTTGGCTCTGGCTTATCAGTGTGAAGATAGCCTGCTGGAAGAGGTCGAGCAGTTGTACTGGGTGATATTGAACCGCCAGGAAGGCCACTATGCCCTGGCCGGTTATCGTCATGCAGACATGCAACGCTGGTTGTCACAGCTGGCGGAATGGGACATCACGCCGGATATGCTGGTACCCGACACGCTTTGCGGGCCGGTGGATGAGGGGCGTTTTTACCGTTGGCATCGGCGCCTGCTGTGCAGGAGCTCGCTTTGGTCAGGTTATTCGCTACCGGCGCACTGGCTGCCTGCCGCGGGTGAGATTGCCGTTGTGGACTCGGTTCCCTTGTCACCCTGTGATGCCTTGTGGGATAGGGCGCGGGGGGAGGCGAAGACTTCGGCTTCGCTGCTGCAAGGCAAATATAAGGTGAGGCCGCGCTGGCAACGCCATCCTTGCTGGCGGCACTGGCCGGCCGTTGTCGGAGTCGCATTAACTCTGGGAGCGCTGGCGGTCGGTGGGCTGCATTACCAGCATCAGGCTGAACAAATTGGCCAGCGCCGTGACGCTTTATATCAACGACTTTTTGTTGGTCAGCCGATACCGGCCGATCCTCTCAAGGCGAGCTCAGAGGCTATCCGGGCTCTGCAAGAGGCCAAATCCCCCCGCCAATTCTTCGAGCTTGCCGCACAGGCGCAACAGGCCCTAAAGGGGATCCCGGGGTATCGGATCCTCGGCCTGGCTTTCGAAGCCGATAAGTCTGCCATCACCCTCAGGCTACAGGGCGCAGGATTACAGCCCTTCACCAAAATAAACGATCGGGGTAATACGCTGGAAATGCGAGTGGATCCGGTCAACCAGCAGGGCACGTTGACGCTGAGGGAAAACTTATGAGCTGCTCAAAAATCCGACCGGGCGTGAAAAACAAGAGAGGGAAACTTCTCTGGTGCAGCCTGCTCGCCGGGCTCTGTCTTCTGGCGTTTTATCTCCAGCAAAAAAACCAGTCGCAGCAGGCGGCCAGTGAGTTGGCGCAGTTGCAGCGCAATGCCCAGCGCATTAACACACTACGGCGCAATCACCCTCCGGGTTTGTCTGCGGCAGCATCGCTACCGGCCTTACTTCAGACCACCGCTAAAAAACATGGCGTGTTATTGGGCAGGTTACCGCCTGATCTGCCGACTCTGGATGTGGCACTTCCCCCACAACCGCTCAAACCCTTGCTGTTGTGGCTGGGGAGCCTGCAACAGGAATATGGCATGAGGGTCGATGTGGTCGATCTCAGCCTGAGCGAGGAAGGCGATATCGTCACAGTGAAAAGATTGAGTCTCCAGGCTCCCTCAATTCGTTAATCAAGAGGAATAAGCATGTCGTTTTACTCTGATATTTTTCTTTGGCCATTGCTCTCGGGGCTGGTAGGGCTGTGCATTGGCAGTTTGCTCAATGTGGTGATTTATCGTTTGCCATTGATGATGGAGCAGGAAGAAAAAACGCTGGTGATGGATTATTTAACCTCGCAATCCCCGACAGGCACTCGGGTTGAAGAAGCGTCGCCGGCAAGACTAAACCTGTTTCTGCCGCGCTCACATTGTCCCCGTTGTCAGTACAGGCTCGCCTGGTACGATAATATTCCTCTGATCAGCTGGCTGCTCTTGGTCGGACGCTGTCGCCAATGCCGGCAGAAGATAGGCTGGGCATATCCCGCGGTTGAACTGACGATGGCGGTGATCGCCACTTTGTTGGCCTGCTATCGGCTCCCAGGGGCAGATTGGGTGATGATCATGGTATTTAGTGCATTGCTATTGTCGTTGGCCATCATTGATTTTCATCATCAAATCTTGCCGGACATCCTGACATTGGGTTTGCTGTGGTGCGGTTTGTTTTGGCATTGGCTGGAGCAGCCGGATTTTCTTGGTGATGCGGTGCTCGGCGCGATGGGAGGCTATCTGGTGTTATGGTCGCTGTATTGGGGCATGTGGTTTATCACCAAGAGGGAGGGGCTGGGGTACGGCGATTTCAAGCTGTTGGCGGCGCTTGGCGCCTGGCTGGGATGGCAAAAATTACCCGAGGTCCTGTTGATCGCTTCCACCGCAACGCTGATTGTCACTCTGTTATGTTCGAAAAAACGGGCAAATGGCTGGAGCCAGCCCCAACCTTTTGGTCCGGGACTGTGTGCTGCCGGGGTCTTTTGCCTGATGTTACTGTTGTAAGCGGGTTATTGCCGACGAGAGGCTTCAATGAAAGTGGCCAGGGATTGGTTAAAGTAAGCGCATTTCTGTGCAACCGGAGCCGGGTCCTGATTTAACCGGTTAATGATATTTCTGGCTTCTGTCGGCAGCGTGTCGGACAGGCTTTCATCGACCGGCCACTGTTTCTTTTTAGCCTCCGAGATTGCCGTTTTTGTTAAAACCGACATCGCAGGGATATCGCTGCGCTGGCAATTTTCTTTTAGATATTCACTTCCCGCGATCAATGCTGCTAATTGTTGTTGGTGCTGGCCATTCAGTGTGGGATCTGTGTTGCTTTGAGTCGATGTTGCACACCCGGTTAATAATATGTTGCATGAAACAAAAGATAATAGAATTAATTTTTTCACAACTCACAGACTCCGCTTAACTTAAGGGTTGTTACGCCTATTATTTCAAAAGTAAACCTCAGGAATAATGTTTTTCTTCCCTGTTGAATATTATGTGGTATAGGTGTTCTGATGTCACTTATAACCTCTTATATTCATGTTTTTTAAGAGGTGGTGGGTGAGGAAATATTTATGATGTCCACAGAGTAAATGGCGGTTAGCTGTGGGTAGAAAAACTCACCGTTTAACCATTTAAATTCTGGTTTTAACTCTGGTGACAAAATGGAATTGAAAAAAATCGCATTGGCTGTAGCCACATTGACTCTCTCCTGTGGTGCTTTAGCCCATGGTTATGTGGAATCGCCGCAAAGCCGCGCTTATAAGTGTAATTTACAGCAAAATATCGACTGCGGCCCGGTACAGTATGAACCACAGAGCGTTGAGAAAGATTCAGGCTTCCCGTCGGGGCCTTTACCGCGCGACGGTGAACTGGCCAGCGCCAGCATTCCTAATTATTCTCCACTTGATAAGCAAAGCATGAATATGTGGGCCAAGAATCCGATCAAGGCGGGGATAAATAAATTTACCTGGTACCATACGGCTCAACATAAAACCAATAACTGGCGTTATTACATCACCAAACAAAATTGGGATGCAAATAAGCCACTGACGCGTGAGGCGTTTGAGTCTGCACCTTTCTGTCAGGAAGAGGGGCATGGACAAATGCCGTCCCAACGCCAGGTGACGGAATGTAACGTACCAGAACGCAGTGGTTATCAGGTGATTTACGGTGTTTGGGAAATTGCCGATACCGCTAATAGCTTCTATCAGGTGATTGACGTTGACTTTGGTGAAGGTGAAACCGCGACTTCGGAATGGAGCAAACAGCTTTCGGGTCAGGTTGCCGGCAAATCATTGAAGGAGGGCGATAAGGTTATTGCTCGTTTCTTTGACGACCAGGGTGAAGTGGCGTCACTACGTACCGAAATGACTATTGCCAGCCAGGCGCAGACGGATAAAAACCGCTGGTCACATGACCTGGCCGTGTTGATCAACAGCAAACACAGCGATATCCGTATTGGCGTCAAGGATAACCAGGGCCAGGTCAATCCGGTTTATGGCAACAACAGCGCGTTCGTCAAGGATGACAGCCGCCTGAGCAACGTGGTCATCTCGTATGAAGAGCAGACCCAGGCCGTTGAAGAGGAAGTGGAAGTCTCCGGCGTTCAGGTGGATAAAATCCAGGATGGGCACGCCAACGTGAGTTTCAAGGTTAACGTCAAGGGCGCGGTCACGTTTGAAGCCAGGGTGATTAATCATCAGGGCAGCGAAAAAGGTTACCTGAAGCAAAACGTCGCGGACGATAGCCTGGAGATGACGTTGCCTCTGAATGAGGTGACTGCCGGCCATCATATGCTGAAATACTTCGCGACCAACAAAGAAGGCCAGTTAGTCAAACAGGATGTGATTAACCTACAAATTGAAGACACTTCTTCCGGTAATTATCAATATAGCTTCCCCGAAGGCCTCGATAGCTACACCGCTGGGACAGTGGTGCTACAACCCAAGAATGGCAAAACCTACCAGTGCAAACCTTTCCCTTACAGCGGCTATTGCAAACAATGGACAGGTTCTACTACCCAATTTGAGCCCGGTGTTGGCAGCAACTGGCAAGAAGCCTGGATATTAAAAAACTAACGGCAACGCTATTTTTTGTCGGCCTGTCCCGGCCGACTTTTTTCATCAATAATAAGGAGGTTACTGAATATGAAAAGCCATGTGCCACGTTCTCGCTACGATCGTTTTTCACGCATATTACACTGGGTATTGGCCGTAGGGATTATTTATGCTGGGCTGGTAGGCTATGGTTTGCATTTTATTTCAGATCCCCAGGTTTTTAGCTTTTTTTCAGAGCTGAATATGTCATTGGCAACGGTGATGACGCTGTTGATGATTGTGCGTTTCACCTGGCGTTTTTTCAGACCGGCAGTGCCCTACGGTGAACATATTCAGGGTAATAAAAAAGGGTTGGTTATTTTATTGCATGAGGTTTTTTATCTGATCATCTTCGTGGTGTTAATCAGTGGTTTTTTAATGTTGAAGGACGGCTATAGCTTATTTGGCATGCTGCCGGTTCCGCAGCCGCTGCATAACCTGGAGGTGAATCTCTTCTTTTTCACCGTTCATCGTTACAGTTGTATGGCCCTGGGGCTGATGCTGTTAATGCATGTTGCTGCGGTAATCAAACACCAGCTAATTGATAAGAAAAATATTCTTTCAAGAATGGTGTAACTGCCGGGATGCCCATGATTAATCCAGGCCTAGCGTGCGCAGTAATAAAATGTAGCCTATTTACTTAAAAAAGGAAAAAGTATGTTCAGGAGCAATATTGCGAGTCTTATTTATCTGGCTCTCTTCTTTCCTTATTTAACGCTCGCTTCCCCTTTGGTACCCGAGTTCACACCCACAGAGGTGATTGATGGTGGCGATGTTGGCATCTTTAACGTGGTATGCGATTACTCCCATACGCTGGCGGACGATGCCATTGTGATGCCGAATTTACCGGGGTTATCGATGATTCATGATTTTTTTGGCAATACTGGGGGTAATGCCATGAGTACCGCCGAATCATTGCTACAGGCCCCGAGCACCACCTGCACCTCGCCCTATGACGCCTCTTCGTATTGGGCACCGCAGCTTAAACGGGCCGATGGCAGCATAGTCACCCCCAACTATATCAAGGTCTATTACCGCAACGAGAAACCGGCACAACAAGCTGCTGCCCCCCTCCCAATGGGCTTACAACTGTTGGCCGGTAATCACCATCGGCCGCAGGGGCAATATGATCCCAACATCTGGTTTTATTGCCGCACGACGCTTGAGGGAGGGGAACATTCAAATGCTCCGCCGGAAAGCTGCCCGCAGATAGCCGGGTTTTATGAAGGCGCCGAATTCAATATTTCGCTCACCTTCCCGGACTGTTGGGACGGCCAAAGCCTGACGACTTCCCCGCAAAAACGCAATGCAGCTTACAGCGATGTGGAAAGTGGGCTGTGCCCTGCAAACTATCCGGTGAAAATCCCGCGGCTGAATATGCGTATTCACTATGCGCTGGGCGATAATGGCAACCTGAAAGGCGCTCTGTTGTCCATGAACCCGACCCTGCAGGCAGATGGCAGTTTGCAACCGATCTGGGGCAATCTTTATAGTGCCCATGCGGATTTCTTCTCTGCCTGGAGCCCGCGCGCTACCCGCTATAGTGTGGAGGAGTGCCTTAATCGCACCCTGGCCTGTGACAAGGATATACCAGGGGATTTCGAACGTAGCAGCGCCGATGCCTGGGTTTCACTGGCAGATGGACGTTTTCATGGTGATGATCCGATCATCAAAGTAGGCGGAGAGCAAAACATCGGGCTGCTGAAGTTTGCTTTGCCGGAACGCCTCGACAACCTCAACATCAGCAAAGCCGACCTGCGTCTGTATGGGCGTCAGGTCAGCGGTGAAACCGGGCAGGTGCGGTTATACGCGTTAGCGGAGGGGAACTGGGATGAAAATGAAGGCGGGCATGCTCTTACCCACTGTCCATCTGCAGCTCCACTGGATCACGCGCAGATGTGGAGTGATTCCGTGCAAAAGACCTTTAATGTGACTGCCGCCGTTATGCTGGCGATACAAACAGGCCAGCGTGAAATCAACTTTTGTCTAAGCGGCGGGGAAGCCACGGATGCCGAGTTCAGCAGCAAGGAAGGGCCTCGCAGCCCGGTGCTTCGTTTCAATTTCTCCCCCGTTACAAACGGCTAATATCCCGCCGGTCATTATGAACGCAGTGATGAAGGCGACTGACCAAAATGACGCCGAAAGTGCGTACTGAATTGGGCTGGGGCACTGAACCCACATTGGGCGGAGATCTCTGTCAGAGACAGCCGGCTAGTGATGACCAGTTGATACGCCCGTTCCAGGCGTCGCTGCAGGACATACTGATAGGGCGGCAGGCCAAAATACTGTTTAAAGACCCGGGAAAAATGGAAGGTGCTTAACTCCACGAGCTGGGCCAGAGCCTGGAGTGTGATGGTCTCGCCCAGGTTTTCTTCAATATAGCAGGCCAGCTGTTCGCGTTGTGTTTTGGAGAGTGCTTCGTGCCTGTGCGTGGTGCTGAACAACGTTCGCAGGTACTGCGAAGTTTCTGTTAGCAATGCCAGCATCAGGGACGAGGCATGCAATTCATCGGTGCTGGTTTTAAGGCTGGCACACAGCTGTTTGATTATTGGGCTGCGTATGTTAGCGCTCGGTTCAATGTTCAGCCCCGTTTCACCGGCAGGGAATAACGAAATCAATGCGGGGGAAACTGAAATGGCGGTATATTTGAGAGTGCCTTCTATATAGGTCATAGCTTCAAAGCCGCAACCGCAGGGGATCAGGTCTGCAACCTGGGCAATCGCACGTTTGCAGGGTATCCGTTTTTGGTCAAACCAAATGTCGCCATGGACGGTGGTACTGCCGTCAGGTGCCTGAAAGCTGTCATAAACGATCAGGGTGTGGCTGGGGCGTACAAGCTGAGCCAAATGAGCGCCGCTGACCTGAACGTTATCAATCTGACCGTGTTCCCATTGTGTAGAGAAAATAGTCAATTCTGTTTCATGACGGTAAGTCAGTCCATTATTATTATTTTTCATGGACAGGAGGTCTCGATAATTTAAAAAAATGACAGGTTAGGTGTCCATTGTGCCGAAATAAATAGTTAACCCTGCGTTTAATTATCTTCAATTATTATTCCTAATGATATTTTTTTGGGGTGGTTACCCACGGTTAATTTATGGCTTTTTTATAGTCAGGCCATCTGTTTTTTATCGGTGGTGAGACAGGGACATTCTTGGGTCAGGCCAGTGAATCAGAATTCAATCGCCTGAAAGCGCATGGCATTGCTGGCGGTATAGAGTACCGTATGGTGAATGTTTCGGTGCCCCAGATAGTCCTGAATCAAACGGGTGTCAATACCTTGATTTGCCAGACAATAACCGCAGGCATGGCGTAGCATGTGGGGATGTGTCGGGATTTTGATATTGGCATTTTGACCATAGTGGCGTATCAGTCGATAAATTTGCTGGCGGGAGATACGTCCGCCTTTTCGTGAGAGAAAAAGCCAGGGCAGATCGGCATAACGCCAACTTTTTCTTATTTCCAACCAGCCGCTCAACATGGCAATTTCATTTTCATGCAATGGGTGCTGTACGGAAAGACCATTTTTCAGGCGGGGTATGTAGATTCTTTTTGCATCCAACTCGATATTATCCAATGTCATACCGCTCAGTTCGCTGGCGCGCAGCCCATGGATAAAACACATACTGATCATGCATCGGTCACGCCAGGCGTTCAGGCTTTTTGGAATACTCTCGATCATGCTTTTTATTTCTGATTCATCCAAATATTTTCTTATATTTTGTTTCATATTTACCTCCGTTGTATATATGTGTGGTGATAATTAAATAGATGGGTCATTCAATGATATATTTTGTAACAGATCGCAATCCTTAGGATAAGTCTTACGTGTTTATAGTTGCATAATTAGATGTTCATCTTCTACTTGATTTTTGCTGTGGCTTCATAATTTTTGCCGTATTCTGTTTGTTGGTATCTATATCATTTAAAAACAATGAGATGGATTTATTTTATTTTTGATAAATTGCTATTTATTTATGATTTTCCTATGTCTTTAAGACTATTCTTTATAAAGTCATAGGGGTTAAAAAAATATCTTAATGGTTTTTGTTTCAATTCTATTCTGTATTTTTTATTACAATTGGGTAGATGTTAACCATAATTAAACACCACAGGGACCTGTGCCGAACGTCAGCTCCTTCCAATCTCGTCAACCCAGGCTGGCAGGCTTGCGCGCAGAGACCGATGTCGCAGCTCCTTTCTCCCGTGATGACTTCCGATAAATCTTGGTCCCCGGCGCCAGCCCCGAGATGTGACCGATCTGTGAAATAACCATGCTCTTTTTGCCACTAGTGCGTATAATCGCCGCCCGGCGATTAATTAACCTGTGAAAGAGCACCAGAATGAGCACTACCAGCCTGATCCAACCCGACCGTGAATTGTTTTCCTATAAGCCTTATTGGGCCGAATGTTATGGCACCGCGCCGTTTTTACCGATGTCGCGCGAAGAGATGGATCAACTGGGCTGGGACAGCTGCGATGTGATCATTATCAGTGGTGACGCCTATGTCGATCACCCAAGTTTTGGTATGGCGATTATCGGCCGCATGCTGGAAGCGCAGGGCTTTCGCGTGGGCATCATTGCGCAGCCGGACTGGAGCAATAAAGAAGATTTCATGCGTTTGGGCAAACCGAACCTGTTTTTCGGCATCACCGCCGGCAACATGGACTCGATGATCAACCGCTATACCGCTGACCGCAAACTGCGTCACGATGATGCCTATACCGCCGGCAACGTGGGTGGCAAGCGTCCGGATCGCGCCACGCTGGTTTACAGCCAACGCTGTAAAGAAGCTTATAAAGATGTGCCGATTGTACTGGGCGGCATTGAAGCCAGCCTGCGTCGCATCGCTCACTACGATTACTGGTCGGATACCGTGCGCCGCTCGGTGCTGGTGGATTCCAAAGCCGACATGCTGATCTACGGCAACGGCGAACGTCCGTTGGTGGAAGTGGCGCACCGTCTGGCCGCCGGTGAAAAAATCAGTGAGATCCACGATATCCGTAATACCGCAGTGATGCGCAAGGGCGCATTGCCAGGCTGGACCGGCGTGGATTCTACCCGGATGGACAAACCGGGCCGCATTGAGCCTATTCCCAACCCTTACGGTGATGACCTGCCGTGTGCCGACGGCGGCAAGCCGGAGCCGGAAGCCAAGCCAGTCACCGTACGTGCTGCCAAGCCGAAGCCGTGGGAAAAAACCTACGTGCTGCTGCCGTCCTTCGAAAAGGTGAAGGCCGACAAGGTGCTGTACGCGCATACCTCGCGTATTTTGCATCATGAAACCAACCCGGGCTGTGCCCGTGCGCTGATGCAGTCACATGGCGACCGCTACGTGTGGATTAACCCACCGGCTATCCCGCTGACCACGCCGGAAATGGACAGCGTGTTTGCCCTGCCGTACCAGCGTATTCCGCATCCGTCCTATGGCAAGGAAACCATTCCTGCCTATGACATGATCCGTTTCTCGGTCAACATCATGCGTGGCTGCTACGGCGGCTGTTCATTCTGTTCGATTACCGAGCATGAAGGGCGCATCATCCAGAGCCGTTCGGAAGACTCCATTATTCGTGAAATCGAAGAGATCCGTGACAAGGTGCCGGGCTTTACCGGCGTGATCTCCGATCTGGGCGGCCCGACCGCCAACATGTACATGCTGCGCTGCACCAACCCGCGCGCAGAGCAGACCTGCCGCCGCGCCTCGTGCGTGTATCCGGAAATCTGTACCTACATGGACACCAACCACGAGCCGACCATCAAGCTGTATCGCCGTGCGCGTTCGCTTGAGGGCATCAAGAAGATCCTGATCGCCTCAGGAGTACGTTACGATCTGGCGGTAGAAGATCCGCGCTATATCAAAGAATTGGCTACCCACCACGTGGGTGGTTATTTGAAGATTGCTCCGGAACACACCGAGGAAGGCCCGCTGTCGAAAATGATGAAGCCGGGCATGGGCAGCTACGATCGGTTTAAACAACTGTTTGACCATTACTCCAAGCTGGCGGGCAAAGAGCAGTACCTGATCCCGTATTTCATCTCTTCGCATCCGGGCACCCGCGATGAGGATATGGTGAACCTGGCGCTGTGGTTGAAGAAAAACCGTTTCCGCCTCGACCAGGTGCAGAACTTCTACCCGTCACCGATGGCTAACTCCACCACCATGTATTACAGCGGTAAAAACCCGCTGAGCCGGGTTGGTTACAAGAGTGAAGATGTGGTGATACCGAAGGGCGATCGTCAGCGTCGCTTGCACAAGGCGCTGTTGCGTTATCACGATCCGGCCAACTGGGCGATGATCCGTACTGCGCTGGAAGAGATGGGCATGAAGCACCTGATCGGCAGCCGTCGCGAGTGTCTGGTGCCGGCGCCAAGCATTGACGAGCAGCGTGAAGCCAAGCGCTTGCAGCGCCATACTCGTCCGGCGTTGACCAAGCACACTGACATCACCCGTCAGCGTACGCCGTCCAATAAGCCGCCACGCAAGCCGATCCGCAACAGCAAGCCCTAACGGTTAAGTCAGCGTTAAACGAAAAGGAGAACCCTCGGGTTCTCCTTTTTTGCGTTTGAACATCACAATTGTTCGTAGGCGGCTTCCACTTTCATCAAATGGCGTGGCGCCTGCGAGGAAGGATGGTATTTACGGACATGCCAGTTAAAGGCTTCCGGCGACAGATTGTTAATCATTGAGATGGCCTGTTGACGGTTACTGGAGAAGGTCCGCAACAGTGCACCGGTGCCATTTACGTAGGCGATGATGGTGGCGTAACGCATGGTGACAGGATCCTCGATCCCTTTAAGCTGCTGTTTTTGCAAGGTGGCAATATAGGCGGCACCGAGATCGATATTGGTATCGGGATCCAGCAGATCGTCTTCGTCCGGGCAACCGCGTTTTCCTTTATAGCGATAGGCATCGCAACCGGCGGTATCGGCTTTCAGTTGCATTAAACCGATAGCATTTGACCGGCTGATGGCTGCCGGGTTAAAGCCGGACTCCACCTTGATCATCGCGGCGATCAGTTTTTGGTCGACATCGTATTTATCCGCAGCATCTTCAATCTCATCATCAAAAGCGTGAGCATCGTAGCTGGTGCGTGGTTTTTTGCTGGAACAACCGGCCAGGATCAGCATCAGGCAGACAATGCCTGCGCGTGACCAGCCTCGTAGAGTGGGGTTCATGGTGCTCCGTCTTGTTTTTGCTGGGATAAAGTCGGGCATCATAACATCTCCGTCAGTGCCTGTTCGACATACAGATAACCTATCCCCATCACCTGCTGTGCGCGCGTCAGTTGGCCAAAACCGATATGCGTGGCCTGAGCCTGGATTTGGTCGTGCCGATCGAAAGGGTTGAAACCGGTCTGGCTGATGATGGTGTCCAGCCAGGCCTGACCGAATCCACAGCTGCGACCATACAGATAAATACGGTTGATATTGAGGATGTTAAGGAAGTTATACAGGCTCAGCCCAATCGCCTGGGCGGCGCGTTGCACCAGCACCTGCAACGCAGCATCTCCCTGATGATAACGAGCAATCAGCTCGGCGGTGGTGGGGGTTTTAATCCTTTCGCCCTCCTGCTGTGCCCAGGGGGTGACTTTGAGCTGAATGCGGGCTTTTTTCTTCAGCGCCGACAGCGAAGCGATGGTTTCCAGACAGCCGTAGCGGCCACAGGCGCAGAGGCTGCCATCGGGGTCGATAATGGTATGGCCAATCTGACCGCTGCCAAACAGGCTGCCCCGGTAAATCTGCTGGTTAATCACGAACGAGGATCCTATACCGTAATCGACGTTAATCACGCAAAAGTCCTGCAGATTAGCGTTATTTTGCCACTTTTCCGCCAACCCCAGCATCACGCAGTCGTTATCCAGCAAAACCTCGGTCTTCAGACGTTCTTCCAGCAGGTATTTTATCTCTATCGGACCTTCCCACGGGGCCTGTGGCATGCGCTGCGATACCCCGGTCAGCGGGTTGACCTGGCCGTGGATCGACAAAGCGATTTTTAGCGGCATGCCCTGCTGGCGGCTGTGCAGATGGTAGATCTGCACCATTTCCTGCAGCATCGCCTGCGGAGTGGTAGCGACAATCGGCAGTGGGGTGAAAGCGCTGCAAGGTGTCATCAGGCCGTCGACCACGATGCTTTCAATCAGATAGGGGGAGACGTTCAGACACAGAATACGTTGCCCGGCGGCGGCGATGCGATAGCTGCCGCCCCCCAACCCGCGGCTGTGCAGGTTATGCGGATCGTGCTCTACCCGCTGCTCTTCCTGCAGTTCGTCGAGGATTTTGCCGACCGCAGGAATAGACAACTGCGAAAGCCGCGCCAACGTCGACTTGCTGGCAACCTTTTCCCGATACAGCAGCGCGCACAGCACCCGTTTATTAAAATTGCGCACCCGTTGATTGTTCAAACCTTGCAAGGCCATTCATTAAACCCCGTTTAGTGTATTGCGTGATGGTAGCGCATAAAGTCAGCAATTCTGTCATCTAGACTGCCTGAAACGCAATGTTCAGTATTTTTAGAGAGGAAAGCATGCACGGGACAGTCAAGGTTTGGCAAGAACAGGTTGAATTATCCACCTACGGTACCGGTGAGCAGGACTCGCACCCGATGTTCCTGGAAAACCGCGTCTATCAGGGATCTTCCGGCGCGGTTTACCCCTACGGCGTGATTGATACCCTGAGCGGTGAAAAATCCCTGCGCCGCTATCAGGCGGTCTATCTGGAAAACGACTACCTGCGAGTGATGTTGCTGCCGGAACTGGGCGGGCGTATTCACCGGGCTTACGACAAGGTGCAACAGCGTGATTTTGTCTACCACAACGACGTGATCAAGCCGGCGCTGGTGGGGCTGCTGGGGCCGTGGATCTCCGGAGGGATCGAATTCAACTGGCCGCAGCACCACCGCCCGACCACCTACATGCCGGTGGATTGTCAGACTCAGCAACAGGATAACGGTGCGCAGACCGTCTGGCTGGGGGAAGTGGAGCCGATGCGCGGACTGCAGGTGATGGTCGGTTTTACCTTGTATCCCGACCGTGCCTTGATCGAAATCAGCGCCAGGATCTTTAACGCCAACCCGACACCGCGTCATTTCCTTTGGTGGGCCAACCCGGCGGTGAAGGGCGGGGACGATCACCAGAGTGTGTTCCCACCGGATGTGACCGCCGTTTTTGACCACGGCAAGCGCGATGTGTCTTCGTTCCCTATCGCCACCGGCACCTATTACAAGGTGGATTACTCGGCCGGCGTGGATATTTCGCGTTACAAGAATATCCCGGTGCCGACGTCTTATATGGCGCACAAGTCGGACTATGATTTCGTCGGCGCTTATAGCCACGATGAGCAGGGCGGTTTGCTGCATATCGCCGATCACCATGTGTCACCCGGCAAGAAGCAATGGAGCTGGGGCCATGGTGAGTTTGGCCAGGCCTGGGATCGCAATCTGACCGACAGCAACGGCCCGTACATTGAGCTGATGACCGGGGTTTACACCGATAACCAACCGGATTTCACCTGGCTCGATGCCTACGAGGAAAAATGCTTCGTGCAGAATTTCCTGCCCTACAACACCCTGGGCATGGTGCAGAACGCCAACACCCGTGCGGCGTTGAAACTGGAAAGCGACGGCCGGCAGTTGGTATGGGGGCTGTATGCGGTTGCGCCTTTGCTGCAACATCGGCTGGTGATCCGCAGCGATAGCGACCAACAGTTGCTGCTCGACCGCCGTGTCGATCTCAACCCAGGGGCGGCGCTGTTGGAGACCCTGAGCGGTGATTTCCCGGGTCGCCTGACCATGGAATTGCTGGACGCACAGGGGCGCTGCGTACTCAGCTATCGTCAGCATAAGGCCGATCCGGCCGCAGAACTGCCGCAGCCTGCCCAAGCGCCACGGGAAGCCGGACAAATCGACAGTGCCGATGAGGCCTGGTTTATCGGCCAGCATCTGGAGCAATACAATCACGCCAGTCGTTCGGCATTCGACTATTACCAGCGCGGTCTGGAGCTGGATCCGCTTGATTATCGCTGCAATCTGGCTCTGGCGACGCTGGAATATAACCGCGCCAATTTCAAACGCGCCATCGCCTACGCTGACGATGCGCTGGCACGCGCACATCACCTAAACCGTAACCCACAGTGCGGATTGGCCAGCCTGATCCGCGGCTGCGCTCATGAACAATTGGGTGACGACAGCGCGGCCTATGAAGATTTTTACCGCGCCATCTGGAGCGGCAATGGTAAACCGGGTGGCTTCTACGGCTTGGCACGAGTCGCGGCACGGCGCGGGGATGATTCGCAGGCGCTGGAATTCTGTGAAAGCAGCCTGAGCGTTAATGCCAGCCATTACCCACTGATCGCCCTGAAGGCACTGCTGTTGCAACGCCTGGGTCAGGGGGAGCAGAGCCTGGCCTATATTGCGCAACAGCTGGCCGCTCGCCCATTGCATTACAGCCTGCATTACCTGCGCTATGCGCAAACCCGCGAAGCGGTCGATTTACAGCGTTTGCGGGCGGTGACGGGCTGCCGCGGTATCAATGCGCTGACGATTGCCGGCCAACTGTGTGAATGGGGGGCCAAACGGCAGGCGGTTGAACTGTTGACGCTGCTGGACAGTCAGGAAACCCTGCCACTTTATCTGCTGGCCAGCTTGTGCAAAGGCGAGGTGAGCGACAGTGAATACCAACAGTTGCTGGCGCAGGCGCGCGACAGCTTTATCCGACAGGTGCGCTTCCCCAATACCCTGAACGAAGTACAGATGCTGAGCCAACTGCCGGAGTGCGATTTTGCGCAGTACCTGTTGGGCTGTTTCCATTACAGCAAGCGCAACTACTTGCAGGCGGTGGCGTTATGGCAGCGCTGTGTCGAGCGACAGCCGGGGTTTGCCGATGCCTGGCGCAACCTGGGGATCTACAGCTTCAACAAGCTCCAGCAGCATGATGTCGCGCTGGAATATCTGCAACGGGCGTTTGCCCTGCAGCCCGATGATGCCCGGCTGCTGTTCGAACTGGATCAACTGAATAAGCATCTGCGGGCGGCCCCGGAACAGCGGCTGGCCTTGCTGGAACAACATTTACCGGTGGTGGCCAGGCGTGACGATCTTACTGCCGAACTGCTGAGCCTGTACAACCAGTGCGGGCGGCTGAGTGACGCGCAACAGATCCTGCAACAACGGCAGTTCCACCCGTGGGAAGGCGGTGAAGGCAAGGTCACCGGCCAGTACCTGATCAACCTGCAGCGGTTAGCGTTTCAGGCGCTGCAACAGGGTGAGTTGCTGCAGGCACATGACTTGCTGCAGTCGGCGTTGCACTACCCGCACAATCTGGGAGAAGGCCGCCTGGCCGGACAAAGCGACAATGATATTTACTATTGGCTCGGGATCGGTGCTGCCCGCCAGGGCAACCTCGACGCTGCCGCAGGCTATTGGCAACAGGCCTGCGCGGGGCACAGCGAGCTGACGCAAAGCCGCTATTACAACGACCAACCGGTGGATTATCTGTTCTATCGCGGCATGGCGCTCAGGCAACTTGGGCAGTCAACGCAGGCCGAACAGGTATTCACGCAAATGCAGCAATGGGTGCACCAACAGCCTGAGGTGTCGCCTGGCGCCGATTTCTTTGCCGTTTCACTGCCGGATCTGATGGCATTGGACAACGACCTGCAACAGGCTCATCAACAGCATTGCCTGCTGGTGACGGCGCTGGCGCAGTTGGGATTAGGGCAGCTAACGGCAGCGCAGCAAACGTTGAAAGCGTTGCTGGCGTGCAATCCGGCGCATGACAAAGCGCGTTTATTCAATGTACTGGCCGCAGCCTTAGCAAACTGATGCCCGAAGGAGGTTGATGTGACGAATAAACTGAACATGTCCTATGTCTGGACCATCTGCCTGGTCGCCGCCTGCGGCGGCCTGTTATTCGGCTATGACTGGGTAGTGATCGGCGGTGCCAAACCCTTTTACGAGGCGTACTTCGGCATTACCGATCCTGCGCAGTCCGGCTGGGCGATGAGCTCGGCGCTGGTGGGCTGTATTTTTGGTGCCCTGATCTCGGGGCTGCTGTCGGATCGTTTTGGCCGAAAGTTGCCGCTGGCGATCGCCGCGTTAACCTTCGTGATCTCCGCCTGGGGCACCGCCATGGCCACCAGCTTCGATGCCTTTATCTTTTATCGCATTGTCGGTGGGATCGGTATTGGCCTGGCTTCGGCCCTGTCGCCGGTGTATATCGCCGAGGTCAGTCCGGCGGCGCAGCGGGGTCGTTTCGTGGCGGTGAACCAACTGACGATCGTGATTGGCGTGCTGGCGGCGCAGTTGATCAACCTGTTGATCGCCGATCCGGTGGTGGCCAATGCCAGCCAGGCGGATCTGCTGGCCAGTTGGAATGGGCAGATTGGCTGGCGCTATATGTTTGGCGCTGAACTGGTACCGGCGCTGGCTTTCCTGCTGTTAATGCTGGCCGTCCCCGAATCACCGCGCTGGTTGGCGAAGGCCGGGCGTCATGAGCAGGCGCAGCGGGTATTGCGGCGTATCGGTAACGAACAATACGCACGGCAAACGCTGACGGAGATCCGCCAGACGCTGGACAAGGACAGCGGCAAGGTGCCATTCCGTGCTTTGCTGCGCGGGGATGTGCGACCGGTGCTGGTGATTGGCATTGTGCTGGCGGTCTTCCAGCAGTGGTGCGGTATTAACGTGATCTTCAACTATGCGCAGGAGATCTTCGCTTCGGCAGGGTTTGATATCAACGATACCCTGAAGTCGATCGTTGCCACCGGGTTGATCAACCTGATCTTCACCCTGCTAGCCTTGCCGCTGGTGGATCGCATCGGTCGACGCCGGTTGATGTTGATCGGCGCCTGCGGACTGACGGCTGTCTACCTGTTGATGGCGGCGGCCTACGCCTATGGTCTGTTGGGTCTGCCGGTACTGCTGCTGGTTCTGGTTGCCATCGCCATTTATGCCGTCACGCTCGCGCCGGTCACCTGGGTGCTGCTGGCGGAAATTTTCCCCAATCGTATCCGTGGCGCGGCGATGGCGGCAGGCACCTTTGCCCTGTGGGTCGCCTGCTTCGTGCTGACCTACAGCTTCCCACTGTTAAATGCTGCGTTAGGCGCCGCAGGCAGTTTCCTGCTGTACGGCGCGATCTGCCTGGCCGGAGCACTGTTTATCTACGCCAGAGTGCCGGAAACCAAAGGCATCACGCTGGAGGCGCTGGAGCAGCAGCTCGTCCCGACAGGAGCTGCCGCCGGCAAGGAAAAAGAGTTTACTTAACTCTGTTTAGTTTAATGCGTGATCCTGTGGTGAAAAGTAATCAACTTGATCATTTAGTGTAATGAGTTGGTGCTCTGGGACTGGGCCGCACTGGCGGCAAGTCCCGGCCATCAGTCGCAATAATGAAAATATGCAGCAAGGGGTTAATAAACATTAACTGGAGAACAACAATGTTGCTGAAAAAAATAAGACACATGATGTTAGCCATTACCGGGGTCATCGTTATTTTTAGTACAGGGGTGCAGGCCAAAGACGAGAAGATGACTATTGGCGCCATTTATCTTGATACCCAGGGATATTACGCCGGGGTGCGCTGGGGGGTACAAGACAGCGCAGACAAGGCCGGCGGCAAAATTGGCATTATAGAAACCAACGCACAAGGTGATGTTTCTAAAGAGAGTTCGTTTATCGATACCATGATCGCGCGCGATGTGAGTGCCGTGGTGCTCTCTGCCGTTTCAACCAATGGCAGCGTGCGGGCGATTAAACGTGCCCACGAAGCGAATATTCCGGTGATTTGTTACAACACCTGCATTAACGAGAAGGGTGTAGATAAATATGTCTATGCCTATCTGGTAGGGGACCCATATGAATTTGGTAAGAAACTGGGGAATAGCGCGGCCGATTACTTTATTGAGAAGAAAATAACGCAGCCGACTATTGCGGTAATTAACTGCGAGGCATTTGAAGTCTGCGTACAGCGCCGTAAAGGTTTTGAAGATGCGCTGAAGGCGAAAGTACCGGGCATGAAGATAGTCGCCAATCAGGAAGGTACGGTGCTGGATAAAGCGATATCGGTGGGTGAGAAACTGCTGATTTCATCCGGCAAGGTCGATGCTATTTTCGGTGAATCCGGCGGCGCTACGCTTGGTGCCGTTAAAGCCGTTCGCAATCAGAACAAGGTCGGGCAAACCGTGGTGTTCGGCTCGGATATGACCACTGAAATTGCCCAGGAGCTGGCAAACCGGCAAGTGCTGCAAGCGGTGGTGGATATCTCCGGCAAGAAGATGGGGGCATTGGCATTTGCTCAGGTGATGAGTGCCATTAACCGGCAGCCGGTCGCTCAAAAAGTGGTGCAGGTACCGATAGATCTCTATGCCACCACGCAGAGCGCGACTGACTGGCTGGCGACTCACAAAGATGGCTTACCTTGATGCAGGAGACTCCCATGAGCGACAGGGTCTTGAGCAGTCTGGCACAGCAACCGGTGGTGGCCTGTATCCAGTCCGGGCATAAACGCTACCCGGGAGTGGTAGCGTTGCAAGATGTTAATTTTACTCTGCGCCGTGGTGAGGTGCGCGCGTTACTCGGGAAAAACGGCGCGGGTAAATCCACATTAATCCGCATGCTCACCGGTAGCGAACGGCTGGATGCCGGGCAGGTCTTTATCGGTGAACAACAGTTGGATGGGCCGGAGGAACAGTTGACGCGCCGTGCCGCCAGGCTCGGTGTACGGGCTGTCTACCAGGAGTTAAGCCTGGTGCAGGATATGAGCGTAGCGGAAAATCTGTGCCTGGGCGTCTGGCCGCAGCGTGCCGGGGTGATTGATGCCCGGCGCATGGCAGAGCAGGCGAAACGGGCGCTGGACCGGCTGGGAGTCGATATCGATCCTCAACAATGGGTGCGTGATCTGAGCCCGGCGCAGCAGCAATTGGTGGAGATAGCCCGCGTTATTCAGGGGGATCCCAAAGTGGTGATCCTCGATGAGCCGACCAGTTCGCTGGCCAATGCCGAGGCGGATCTGGTGGCTGCGGCGGTGATGCGCCTGTCTGCTGCCGGCATTGCGGTGGTGTATGTCAGCCACCGGATGAATGAAATCCGCCGGCTGGCGTCCTCCTGTACCATCATGCGTGACGGTTGCGTGGCTGGAGATGTGGCGTTGGATAACACTTCAACTCAGCAGATTGTCGACCTGATGTTAGGCCATCAGGATCACCACACTCAGTGGGTCACGGCACCTGTCGGCGGCGAAACGGTGTTGGCGGTCAGGCAGCTATCGTTACCACCAAAATTGCATCAGGTCAGTTTTGAACTGCGGCGTGGTGAAGTCCTGGGCATCGCCGGGTTACTGGGGGCGGGCCGCAGCGAATTGCTGAAAGCGATTGTCGGCCTGACGCCCTTTACCGAAGGTGAACTGGTGTTGGACGGGGAAACGCTGATTGCCCCGAATTATGCCGGTATGCTCAAACGCGGTATGGCCTACACCCCGGAAAACCGTAAGGCTGAAGGCATCATGCCGCTGTTGGGGGTGGATGAAAACACCGTGATGACCGACAGCCGTGCGGTAAGCCGTTATGGCGTGCTGAACTGGCTGAAGATCAAACAAGCGACGTCGGCGATCGTCAGCCGTATGCGGGTGAAAACGGCAGCGACCGGTACGCCGATCGTGACGCTCTCTGGGGGTAACCAGCAAAAGGTGGTGATTGGTCGTTGGGTTTATGCCAGGAGCCGGATCTTATTGCTTGATGAGCCGACCCGTGGTGTCGATGTAGAAGCCAAAAATCAAATCTATCGCATCGCCCGTGAATTAGCGGCGGAAGGGAAAAGTATTATTTTCGTGTCCAGTGAAGTCGAGGAGTTACCTCAGGTTTGCGACCGGATCTTATTGTTACAGCAGGGAAGGATAGCGAAGGAATTTATCTCACCCGTGGACGTTGAACAATTGATGTCTGAAGTGCTGATGATCCAATAATTTTGCCGTTATTGCATACGCCGGAGGTAATGACAATGTCTACATTGGTACCTGAAATGAAAATAGCCAAGACCCATAAATTATCCAAGCATGCCAATGAGCTGGGCTTGCTGGCTATTATTATCGTGTTATATCTCGTGTTCTCTATTTATGCTCCCGGGTTTATTTCGCTGAACAATCAAATGAACATATTACGCGATGCAGCCACTATCGGCATTGCTGCCTGGGCGATGACGTTAATTATTATTTCCGGGGAAATTGACGTCAGTGTGGGGCCGATGGTGGCGTTTATATCCGTGATCCTGGCGTATTTGATGCAATACGCGATACCTCTGCCGATCGCGCTGATCTTGTCTCTGCTGTTGGGGGCAGCCCTGGGATCGGTTGCCGGGGTGCTGCGTGGCAGGTTCAACGTGCCGAGTTTTGTTGCCACGTTGGGGTTGTGGAGCGCATTGCGCGGCATGGGGCTGTTTATGACCAACGCGCTGCCGGTACCGATCGAAGAAAATACCGTGCTGGATTGGTTGGGCGGCCAGGTGCTGGGGCTGCCGGTGTCAGCGGTGATTATGCTGATCCTGTTCGTGGTGTTTCAGTTTATCAGCAAGAAAACCGCTTTTGGCCGTTCGGTATACGCGATTGGCGGTAACGCCGGCGCGGCACAACTGTGTGGGATCAACGTCAGGCGCATTCGCGTGCTGCTGTTCACCATCGCCGGTCTGCTGGCCGCAGTGACGGGCATTTTGCTGGCTGCACGCCTGGGTTCGGGTAACGCCGGGGCGGCCAGCGGTCTGGAGTTCGACGTGATTGCCGCCGTGGTGGTGGGCGGCACCGCCTTGTCCGGCGGACGTGGTTCAATGCTCGGTACCCTGCTTGGCGTACTGGTGATCACCCTGATTGGCAGTGGCCTGGTGTTACTGGGCATCAACTCCTTTTTCCAACAGGTGGTCAGGGGCGTCATTATTGTATTGGCGGTGCTGGTGAATATTATTGTGATGCAAAAGAACAGTAAGCAATAACATTTCATTGCGCTCAAAAAATTCTTTATTAAATTTTAAAGGAAAATAACATGGGAAAAATGTTGGCAGCTTATTTGCCCGGAAATTCCAGTGTAACGCTGCGTGAGGTTGATATTCCACAACCGGGTATTGGCCAGGTGTTGATTAAAATGAAATCGTCCGGTATTTGCGGTAGCGATATTCATTATATTTATCACCAGCATCGGGGGACGGCGGCCGCGCCGGATCAACCTTTATATCGGGGATTTATTAATGGCCACGAACCCTGTGGCCAGATCGTGGCTTTGGGGGCGGGCTGTCGGCACTTTCGCGAGAGCGATCGCGTGCTGGTGTACCATATTTCCGGCTGCGGCTTTTGCAGTAACTGTCGCCGGGGTTACCCGATTTCTTGCACCGGTGAGGGCAAGGCCGCTTATGGCTGGCAGCGGGATGGCGGGCATGCCGACTACCTGTTGGCGGAAGAGAAAGATTTGATCCATCTGCCAGACTCGCTCAGCTATGAAGACGGCGCTTTTATCTCCTGCGGCGTCGGCACGGCCTATGAAGGCATTGTGCGGGGCGAAGTGTCCGGCAGCGATCACGTGCTGGTGGTGGGACTTGGTCCGGTCGGCATGATGGCGATGATGCTGGCGAAGGGCCGTGGGGCGAAAACGGTGATTGGCGTTGATGTTATCCCTGAACGTCTGGCCACCGCGAAAAAGTTGGGGCTGATGGATCACGGATTTCTGACCGGCGACGGCGTGACAGAGCGTATTCGTGAACTGACGGCGGGCGGTGCCAATGTGACGCTGGACTGTTCCGGCAATGCCAAAGGTCGCCTGCTGGCGCTGCAAGCCTCTTCAGACTGGGGCAGGGTGATCTACATTGGTGAAACCGGCAAGGTTGAGTTCGAAGTCAGCGCCGACCTGATGCACCATCAGCGGCGGATCATTGGTTCCTGGGTCACCAGCCTGCACCATATGGAAAAATGCTGCACCGATCTGCACGACTGGAAAATGCATCCTCATGCTGCCATTACCCACCGTTTCAACCTTGAGCAGGCCGCAGAGGCTTATGCGCTGATGGCTTCTGGCCAGTGTGGCAAAGTGGTCATTAACTTCGCCGATTAACTCCGGAGGCAATATGGCCTTGTTCAGGTTGGATAATGGCAGTCTTACGCTGGTGGTTTCATCCTTGGGTGGCAGCGTGCTGAAACTGGCTGCACATAGCCCAGAGGGGGAAATCCCTTTGTTACGGCCGGCAACGCTGAGTGAAGACACTCCGGCGTTGCAATCGGGCTGCTTTCCGCTGGTGCCCTTTGGCAACCGGGTCAACCAAAATCGGTTCAGTTTCGAAGGACGGGACTATGCGCTTTGCCCCAATACAAGTTGGGATCGGCATTACCTGCACGGCGATGGTTGGCTGCAGCAATGGCAGTGCATTGAGCAGCGCAGCGATTTCCTTCGTTTAAGTTATCAGCATGCCGAAGGGTCTTATCAGTACCGGGTTGAGCAATGTTTTACCCTGGATCAGCAGCAACTCAGAATCGAACTGCGGGTGGAGCATGGTGGCGAAAGCCCGATGCCTTATGGGTTAGGTTGGCACCCGTATTTTCCGTTAACGCCGGATACCCGGGTGCAGGCACCGGCTCAGGCCTACTGGCTGGAGGCTGAAGAGTGGCTGGCGGGCGAACAGGTGCCACTTAGCGAGGAAATGGACTTTAACCGGCTGGCCGCGATCCCCCGTCGCTGGGTGAATAACGGATTTGGCGGCTGGAATGGCGAGGCAAAGATCCAGTGGCCGGAGCAGGGTAGCCAACTGCAAATGAGCACCGAGCCTGCCTGCCCGGTGTACTTTATGTTTGTCTCCGATCCGGCGTTCGATCCGGGTTATCAGTTCGAATTCTTCTGCCTGGAACCGATGTCGCACGCCGCCAATGCGCATAATATGGCGGGGCTGGGTGGGTTGCGCCGCCTGGCTAAAGGTGAGAGCTTCAGCCAGGCCATGCTGCTCAGTTATTCAGCGCGTTAAGTCCGAAAATTAAAATTCGGATCTCCTTCACAGAACCTGTTTAAACCCTGCAACCGGTTACTGAAACCGGTTGCTGTTTTTCCATTTTTGAAACCATACTCATTCCTCAACTGACCCATTTGCGTTTATTGGCTACAGGAGAACGGATGAAAAAAATATTCTTATGCTGCGCCGCTGGAATGTCGACCAGCATGGTCGTCAATAAAATGAAGAAGGCTGCCGAACAGCAGGGTATTGAGGTGGATATTATCGCCGTGGGTATTGAGGAGTTTGAAACCACGCTGGCGAATTATCAATGTTGTCTGCTTGGACCGCAGATTAAATATAAGCTGGCCGATTTTAAAAAGATCGCCGACAGGGAAAATAAACCGATCGCGGTGATTAACAGTATGGATTACGGCATGATGCGCGGCGATAAAATCCTCGCCGAAGCCTTAACGATGATCGCACAACACTGATCCCAGCAGGGCCGCCTGCTGCAGCCTGTTGCCGCCGGCTTTCTCGCCCTGTGACCATTGACTCAGAACGTCCCGAGGGTTGAACCATGAGTATCAGCCAGGCCGCATTCAATTTTATTGAAAACCGTATCAGCCCGATTGCCGGTAGGCTCTCGACCCAGAGACATATTATGGCGATCCGCGATGGCTTTATTTCCGCGATGCCATTTATGATTGTCGGCTCCTTTTTATTGGTCTTTGCCTACCCGCCTTTTTCCGCCGACAGCAGTTGGGGAATAGCCCAATGGTGGCTGGGGGCGGCAGAGAAACATCAGGTGGCGATTCTTACCCCGTTTAATATGACCATGGGGATCATGTCGATTTATATTACTGCTGCCATCGCTTATAACCTGGCGCAGAGCTATAAGCTCGATCCCTTTATGGCGGCGATGCTGGCGCTGATGTCATTTTTACTGGTCGCCGCGCCACAGACCGAAAAGATGCTGCCGACCGCCGCGCTGGGGGGCGTGGGGATCTTTACCGCCATTCTGGTGGCGGTCTACACCACCGAACTGATCCGTTTTCTCAAACTGCACAATATTGGTATCTCGTTACCAGAACAGGTACCGGCCAAGATCAAACAGTCGTTCGATCTGCTGATCCCGATCCTGGCGGTAGTGATCACCCTGTACCCGCTCAGCCTGCTGGTGCAGCACCAGTTTAATTTACTGTTGCCGCAGGCGATCATGGCGCTGTTCCAGCCGCTGATTTCCGCGGCCGATTCGCTGCCGGCGATCTTGCTGGCGGTGTTGATCGGCCACCTGTTGTGGTTCGCCGGTATTCACGGCGCGGTGATCGTCTCTGGCATGCTGCAGGCTTTCTGGCTGACCAATCTGGGCATCAATCAGGATGCGTTGGCTGCTGGCCACCCGATGCCGCACATCTTTATGGAGGCTTTCTGGACCTTCTTTATCGTCATCGGCGGATCCGGCGCCACCTTTGGGCTGGTGCTGCTTTATCTGCGCAGCCGTTCGGCGCACCTGCGGTCGATCGGTAAGCTGAGCCTGGTGCCGAGCTGTTTCAACATCAATGAACCGGTGATCTTCGGCACGCCGATCGTCATGAACCCGACCTTCTTTATCCCGTTTATCACTGCGCCGATCGTCAATTCGATCATTGCCTATTCGGCAGTGAAGCTGGATCTGATCGGTCGGGTGATCTCGGTGGTGCCCTGGACCGCACCGGCACCGATTGGCGCCGCCTGGGCTACCGGTTGGGATTTCCGAGCCGCGTTACTGGTGCTGCTGTTGGCGGCGGTATCGGCATTGATCTATTACCCGTTCTTTAAGGTCTATGAGCAACAGTTACTGGATCAGGAAGTGAGCGAAGCGGATCAGATTGAACAGACACAAGGAGTCACCGAATGATCGACATGGAAACGGCGGTAATGGAATTGATCATCAACGCCGGTGAGGCGCGCAGTTGTGCCATGCAGGCGCTGTACGCGGCGCGAAAGTATCAGTGGGATCAGGTAGATATTCTGCTGGCGGAATCGCAGTTGGCGGCGAAGCGCGCTCACGCCACCCAGACCGAGCTGATCGGTTTTGACGAGGGGGAAGGTAAGCTGCCGGTCAACCTGATTATGGTGCATGCGCAGGACCACATCATGAACGCCATGCTGGCGCGCGATCTGGTGGAGGAGCTGGTGAGAATTTACCGATTACTGGAGCAGAACGGGGTGCAAAATCAATGAGCGTTTTTCCGAAGGATTTCCTGTGGGGCGCGGCGACCGCCTCTTATCAGGTTGAAGGCGGCTTTGATGCCGATGGCAAGGGCCTGTCCAACTGGGATCTGTTCTCCCATCTGCCGGGCACCACTTATCAGGGTACCAACGGCGACGTGGCGGTCGATCACTACCATCGCTTCCGCGAGGACGTGGCGCTGATGGCCGAGTTGGGGATGCAGACCTACCGGTTTTCGATCTCCTGGCCACGGCTGTTGCCGCAGGGGCGGGGCGAGGTGAATGAAGCCGGGATCCAATTCTATAGCGATCTGATCGACGAACTGTTGAAGCACAATATCAAGCCGATGATCACCCTGTACCACTGGGATCTGCCGCAGGCGTTGCAGGACGCGTTTGGCGGTTGGGAATCACGTGAGATCGTCGACGCCTTCGATGAATATGCTCGCCTGTGTTATCAGCGTTTTGGCGATCGCGTCGAGCTGTGGTCCACCTTCAACGAAACCATTGTGTTTATCGGCATGGGCTATTTCACCGGGGCGCACCCGCCCAAGCTGACCGATCCGAAAAAGGGCATTCAGGCTTGTCATCACGTGTTCCTGGCCAATGCCCGCGCGGTGAAAAGCTTCCGTGAAATGAAGATCAACGGTCAGATCGGCTTCGTCAATGTGCTGCAACCGAACGATCCGATCAGCGATTCACCAGAGGATCGCCGTGCCTGCGAGATCGCCGAGGGGATCTTCACCCACTGGCTGTACGATCCGGTGCTGAAGGGCGAATACCCGGCGGAGCTACTGGCGATGGCGCAGCAGGCCTTTGGCGTGCCGCATTTCGCGCCGGGAGATGAGGCGTTGATGAAGGACAATATCGTCGATTTTATCGGCCTGAATTACTACAAGCGCGAAATGGTGGCCCACAACGACGACGTCGAGGGCTATGCCATCAACACCAGCGGCCAGAAGGGCAGCGGGCGTGAATTGGGTTTCAAGGGGCTGTTTAAACTGGTGCGCAACCCGAACGGTGTCTACACCGACTGGGACTGGGAGGTTTATCCGCAGGGGCTGACCGACGCCATTGGCCGCATCGTCAAACGCTACGGCAACATTCCGATCTACATTACCGAGAACGGCCTGGGTGCCAAGGATCCGATCGTCGGGGGGGAAGTGCGCGATCAACCCCGCATTGACTATCTGCGCGATCATATTCAGGCGATCGGCGCGGCGATCGAGCAGGGCGCTGATGTGCGCGGTTACTACCCCTGGTCGTTTATTGATCTGCTCTCCTGGCTCAACGGCTACCAAAAGCAGTACGGCTTTGTGTACGTCGATCACGACAACAATTTTGCACGCAAGAAGAAGCAAAGTTTTGGCTGGTATCAGCGGGTGATCGCCACCAATGGCGAGCAGTTGTAGCGGGGAATAAAACAGCCCTCTCCAGAGGAGAGGGCTGGTAAGAGCTAAACCTGTAGGGGTCGAACATGTTCGACCCGATTTAACCCCTTGATTATGCTATCGGGCGCGGCATGCAGCGCCCCTACCATTAAACAACAGGGCTGGGTAACACTACAGTGAGTCGGGATCCGGCCCCAGACGGTTGCCGATATCCAGTTTGGCGATATCGTTCAGTTCGTCCTTATCCAGTTTGAAATCAAACACCTCAAAGTTTTCACGAATGCGTGAAGGCGTGATCGATTTCGGGATCACGATCAGGCCGCTGTCCAGATGCCAACGCACCACGATTTGCGCCGGGGTTTTCTCGTATTTTTCCGCCAGGTGTTTGATCAGCGGCTGATCGAATACCCCTTCACCGCCCTGTGCCAGTGGGCTCCAGGATTCGGTAGCGATGTGGTGCGTCGCGTTCCAGGCGCGCAACTGGCGCTGTTGCAGTAACGGATGCAGCTCAATCTGGTTAATCACCGGTGCGACATTGGTTTCATCCAGCAGGCGCTGCAAATGCGGGGTGTGGAAATTGCAGACCCCGATACTCTTGACCAGCCCCTGTTCGCGCAGCTTAATCAGCCCGCGCCAGGCGTCCACGTATTGATCCTGCTGCGGTTTCGGCCAGTGGATAAGATACAGATCGACGTAGTCCAGCTTGAGTTTTTCCAGACTGGTTTCCAGGGCCGCCTGTGGGTCGCCCTGATCGTCGTTCCACAGCTTGGTGGTGATAAACAGCTCATCGCGCGGCACCGAGGCAGATTGCAGCGCGGCACCGACGCCTTCCTCGTTCTTGTAGATCGCGGCGGTATCGATCGAACGATAACCCACTTCCAGCGCTTTAATCACCGCCTGAGTGGTATCTGGAATACTCGCCTGCCAAACGCCGAGACCCAACTGCGGCATCAGATTACCATCGTGGAGTTTGATGATGGGTTGTTGCGTTGTCATGCGTATCTCCTTGTCAACGGATTGCCCGGTGCTGCATGCACCAGGAACGGCTATCAATAAATTCTAGTTGGCAAACCAGGGTGGTGCTGAGTTTGCTAAGCAAATTTCAGCAGTGTCGGAATAGTGCTTGAGACTGCGCCCGGTGATCGGTTGGGCGCAGGAATAGAAAAGACAAACAGAAACTAAAGCCTAGCAGGAAATGGCAGATTTGCGATTAACGTGCCGCTTCATAAATGCGTTGGCTGACTTCCAGGGTGATGTCCTGATGCTCGCCCAGTGCGGTCATACCGTGCTGATGCAGCTTATCAAGCAGTGCCGGGATCGAGCTGCCGTCGAGCTGGTAATCGGCCATACGGGTTGGAACGCCCATTTGCTCGAAGAAGGCGCGGGTGGCGGCAATAGCACCGTCAATGCGGCTGTCTTCGCTGCCATCACGCAGGCCCCAGACGCGCTCGGCGTACTGCAGCAGTTTTTCGCGTTTTTGTGCTTTTTTCTCGTTCAGCAGTGCCGGCAGGACGATCGCCAGCGTTTGAGCATGATCCAGACCGTGCATGGCAGTCAACTCGTGGCCCAGCATATGGGTTGCCCAGTCCTGCGGCACACCGGCACCGATCAGGCCGTTCAACGCCATGGTGGCGCTCCACATCACGTTGGCGCGTACCGCATAGTTTTCCGGTTCGGCCAGCGCACGCGGGCCATCTTCCAGCAACGTCAGCAGCAGGCCTTCGGCAAAGCGGTCCTGCACCTTGGCATCGACCGGATAGGTCAGGTACTGCTCAATGGTGTGAACAAAGGCATCGACCACGCCGTTGGCGATCTGACGTGCCGGCAGCGAGTAAGTCACTACCGGATCCAGCACGGCGAACAGTGGCTGAACGAATGGCGAGAAGAAATGCTGTTTGTCGCCGCTGCTTTTACGGGTGATCACCGCGCCGCTGTTGGATTCAGAACCGGTGGCCGGCAGGGTCAGTACACAACCCATCGGCACGGCGCCTTTGATTTCGCTGCCGACGGTTTTCAGGATGTGCCATGGATCGCTATCCGCCTGATAGTGGGCCGCTGCGGCGATGAACTTGGTGCCATCAACCACTGAACCGCCACCGACGGCCAGCAGGAAATCAATGTTCTCTGCACGGACAACCTCGACCGCTTTCATCAGCGTTTCGTAGGTTGGGTTAGGCTCGATGCCAGAGAACTCCTGCACGTTGCGACCGGCCAGTGCGGAATAAACCTGATCCAGCACGCCGTTTTTCTTCACGCTGCCGCCACCGTAGGTGATCAGAATGCGTGCGTCGGCAGGGATCTGCTGTGCCAGACCGGCGATTTGGTCTTGGCCGAACAGGATTTTGGTTGGGGTATGAAGAATAAAGTTTTGCATGGGTAATTTCTCTTCTGCATAAGGCAAGCGCCGGCGGCGCAAAATATCTGAGGTGTATTGTCAGTAACTTGGTCCATCAGCACAATGCACATTCCTGTCCGAGTCTTGCCTATTTCTACAAAGCGTTGTAGAAAAGAAGAGTTTTAAACTATTATTTATGCCGAATTGTTCTTAGTGTAAGAGGGTGTTTCCATGAGTGAAATCGATGAACTGCGCAGCCGCATGGCGCGCCAGGCGGCCTGTTTTGCCGAGAGTAACGGTTATACCCCCTCGCCAGTCCCCCTGGTGAAAATCCTCTATGTTGACCGCCACTGTCCGCGTCAGCCGGTGATGTACGAGCCGGGGGTGGTGATCATTTTCCAGGGACACAAGGTAGGCTACTGCGGTAACCGGGTGTTTCAGTATGATCCGCGCAACTACCTGCTGATGACGGTACCGCTGCCGTTTGAATGCGAAACCTTTGCCAGCCCCGAGCTGCCGCTGGTGGGGCTGTCGGTGAATATCGATAGCCAGATGCTGCAGGATCTGTTGATCGACATCGGCGATGACGACTACCTGATGAAACCACGCCAAGAGAGTAGCGGGGTCAATTTGGCCGAGCTGTCGGAAGAGCTGCTGTGCGCCACCGAACGCCTGCTGGACGTGATGGCCAAGCCGCTTGATGCGCGGGTGCTGGGGCCGCAGATTGTGCGCGAAATTTTGTACCACGTGTTGCGGGGCAGCTGCGGGACGTCATTGCAGGAACTGGTTAATCGCCATACCCACTTCAGCCAAATCGCCAAGGCGCTGCGACGCATCGAAAACCAGTATGCCGACAGCCTCAACGTTGAGCAGTTGGCGGGTGAAGTGAATATGAGCATTTCGGCGTTTCACCATAACTTTAAGGCGGTGACCAACACCTCGCCATTGCAGTATGTGAAATCCTATCGGTTGCATAAGGCGCGTTTGCTGATGGTGCACGATGGCCTGAAGGCCAGCACCGCAGCGATCCGCGTCGGCTATGAGAGCGCTTCGCAGTTCAGTCGTGAATTCAAACGCTTCTTTGGTGTGACGCCAAGCGACGAAGTGGCCCGACTGCGTGACAATCCTCCACTAATGATGGAGGGCTAGGTTATAGCCTGGCAGGGGAAGAGTGTTGTAGGGGCGACGACTGCCGCCCTTTAATGCATCAGGAAGAGGTGGCGCGTTTTTTGCGCCAGATAACCAACATGGCGCCCAGCAGACCAACCAACAGCAGCAGCAACGGCAGGATCATCAGCCCGGTCATCACCTGGCTTTCGTAGCGTTTTACCAGAGGGATCTGGCTGAAAGCGTAGCCAAGCCCGACCACCGAGCCCACCCAAACCACGGCACTCAGCCAGTTAAATAGCTGGAAACGGGTACTGTTCAAACCGGAGATGCCGGCCATGGTCGGCAGCAGGGTACGGACAAAGCCCAGAAAACGGCCTATCACCAGTGCCATCAGGCCATGGCGGTTAAACAGATTGTGTGCGCGTTGATGATACTGGGCGGGCAATTGCAGCAGCCAGCCTTTGACCAGATTGGTGTGGCCCAGCCAGCGCCCCTGCAGGTAACTCAGCCAGCAACCAAGACTGGCGGCGACGGTCAAAATGATCAGCGTTGGCACAAAGGCCATCACGCCTTTGGCGATCAGTGCGCCGGATAACAGCAGCAGGCTGTCGCCGGGTAAGAAGGAGGCTGGCAGTAACCCGTTTTCTAAAAATAGAGTGGTGAAAAGTACTGCATAAACCACCCAAATTACGCTTGGATCGGCAAGGGCAATGAAGTCCTGCTGCCAAAGCGCATGAACAATCTCTCGTAATACATCCATTATATATCCTGTTGCATGCCGGTTGCGCCTGGAGCCAAATTCTCCAGGATGCGGTGTTGACCGTATCTGACAGTTACCCGCCTAGTGTACCGCTATTAGCTTAAGCACACATTAAACGAGGCGAATAAAGTTGCGCTGCAACAGGTAATCTGTCAGTGCGCGTTGGCGAGACGGTCGAATCCGGCGGCGAGGTCGGCGATCAAATCCTGCACGTTCTCCAGACCGATATGCAGGCGCACCAGGGTACCCGAGAAGTCGATACCCCCCGCCGGGCGGATCGCTTCCAGCTCCTCCGGCTGGTTAGCCAGGATCAGCGACTCATAGCCGCCCCAGGAATAGGCCATGCTGAAGTGGCTGAAGTTGTCCAGATACTCGGCCAATTGCACATCACTCAGACGCTGTTTCAACACGAAAGAGAACAGGCCGTTGCAGCCGCTGAAATCACGGCGGTAAAACTCGTGGCCCTTGCAACTTGGTAGCTCAGGGTGATTGACTACCGCCACCTCCGGCCGTGTGGCCAGCCAGTTAGCGACTTCGATACTGCTCTGCTGGTGCTGCTTCAGGCGGACGCCCAGCGTACGCAGGCCGCGGCTGGCCATATAGGCGGTATCGGCGTCTACCATCTGGCCCATCAAATAAGAGTATTCGCGCAGTTGATCCCAACAGCGTGAGTTGGCTACGGCGGTGCCGAGCATGTAATCGGAATGGCCGATAATGTATTTGGTACCGGCCTGAATCGAAATATCGATGTCGAAATCCAGCGCCTTGAACAGCACTCCGGCCGCCCAGGTATTATCGATCATGATCACCACTTCCGGTGCCACGGCACGAATGGCCTGCACCATGGCCGGGATATCCTGAACTTCCATGGTGATCGAGCCGGGTGACTCAAGGAACACCACGCGGGTATTGGGTTGAATAAGCCTGGCGATATCGGCGCCGATCAGCGGGTCGTAATAGGTGGTCGCCACGTTCATACGGTTCAGGATATGGGTGCAAAAATCCTGTGTGGGCTCATAGACCGAACCGGTCATCAGCAGATGATCGCCGGCGCTGACAAACGACAGGATGGCGTTGGAGACCGCAGCCGCGCCGCAAGGATAAAGCACACAGCCGGCACCGCCTTCCAACTCCACCATCGCATCCTGCAACGCGAAGTGGGTCAGGGTGCCGCGCCGCCCGTAAAACAGTTCGCCATGTGCCCGCTTGGCGGTGGCGTGCTTTTTGGCCGCCACGGAATCAAAGACCAGTGAAGAAGCGCGTTGGGTGACGGGATTGACGGAACCCCGGGTATAGCGCTTGCTGCGTCCTGCGCCGATCAGGGTGGTTTCGATGTTTTTTGACGTCATAGGAGCGGGCTCACCTTTGGCTTGGTCTTCACGGGGTATTTGCGATAGCCCTTACGTTAGCATGACATATGATAGCCATCCAGACGTTTTAACTGCCAAATATAAAAGCGGGGGGAATCCTCTGTCCGACGTCGCTTCAGCACGCCATCCTTCTGCCTGTCGGCGATAACCAAGTGGGTTTATCGGCAAACCTGCGATGTGACGACAAAATGCGATAAAAACCCTGATTTTGTTACATCTCTGTGGGGTAAAAGTGACGAAAAACCTTATAAAAGGGGCTTATAGGCCCGAACAGGCCGCGATTGGGTTGCCCTGGTCATTTTGCGGGGGCAGAAGCGTAATTTTCCCGATTATTTGGTAAATAATAATGAGAACTACTATCAATCCCTGATTGGTTTGATATGATCGCACGCTGAATTATTCCTCAAATTTGATCGGTAACGGGTGGAGGCACAGCGTGAAAACGGCTGGCAAGAATTTAAATCAAGGATCGTTCGGTCAGGGCCGGGCGCAATGGGGCCAGGCATTCGGCCGCGGTCTGATCGCTTCAATGGTGTTGGTGGTGGGCCTGGCCGGTAGCGCACAGGCAGCTCCGGCGACTAATCCGGCCGTGACTCAAAGCGTTGCTGCGGCCTCTGCGCCTGCCGCAACTGCCCCGGAAAATATCACCCCGGTGAACCCACAGCCGACCATCCAGCCGCCGGAAACCCGCGGAATGGATCTGTCCGTCTGGGGCATGTACCAGCATGCGGACATCGTGGTGAAAATCGTGATGATCGGCCTGGTGCTGGCGTCTATCGTCACCTGGACCATCCTGTTTTCCAAAGGCAGCGAACTGTTCCGCGCCAAGCGCCGTCTGCGCCGCGAACAGCTGGCGTTGGCTAATGTCCGCTCGCTGGATGAAGCCTCCGAGCTGGCACAGAACTTCTCGGATGAAAGCATCAGTTCCGTCTTGCTGAACGATGCGCAGAACGAACTGGAGCTGTCGGCGGAGTCTAACGACAACAACGGCATCAAGGAACGTACCGGTTTCCGTCTGGAGCGTCGCGTCGCGGGCTACAGCCGTAACATGGGCCGGGGCAATGGCTTCCTGGCCACCATCGGGGCCATCTCGCCGTTTGTCGGCCTGTTCGGTACCGTTTGGGGCATCATGAACAGCTTCATCGGCATCGCCCACTCGCAGACCACCAACCTGGCGGTGGTTGCGCCCGGCATCGCAGAAGCGCTGCTGGCAACCGCACTGGGGCTGGTTGCTGCGATCCCGGCGGTGGTGATTTATAACATCTTCGCCCGTGTGATCAGCGGTCATCGTGCTCAGGTTGGCGACGTAGCGGCGCAGGTTCTGCTGCTGCTGGGCCGCGATTTGGATCTGGCCGCCACCGCGGAAGCCAAACGTTCACAGCATTCACACCAACTGCGGGTGGGGTGAGTTATGGCGATGCGCTTAAATGAAGATCTGGACGACAGCGGCGAACTGCATGAAATCAACGTGACGCCGTTTATCGACGTCATGCTGGTGCTGTTGATTATCTTTATGGTGGCCGCGCCGCTGGCAACGGTAGATATCCGTGTCGATCTCCCAGCTTCTTCTGCCAAACCGCAGCCGCGCCCGGAAAAACCGGTGTTCCTGTCGGTGAAAGCGGACAAGCAGCTGTACGTTGGCGAACAGGCGGTCAGCGCCGATCAACTGACGTCGGTGCTGGATCAGCGGACTCAGGCCAACAAAGAGACCACCATCTTCTTCCAGGCGGACAAGACCGTGGACTACGAGACGCTGATGAGCGTGATGGATACGCTGCGTAAAGCCGGTTACCTGAAAGTAGGGCTGGTGGGGATGGAAGGCACCGCCAAATAGTGGGCTGACATCACCCAAGGTAAGAAGGGCGCTCAGGCGCTCTTTTTTATTGCCTGAATTTCGTACAAACGCTTGACGTGCCCTCGGCAAATGAAAATACTAATAGATAGTAATTAACACTACTTTCCGGAGTCGGCTATGCCAACCAGCATTGCTTTAAGCCCTCATTTTGAGAAGTTCGTTCATGAGCAAATTGACAGCGGGCGTTACGGCAACGTCAGCGAAGTAATACGGGCGGGTCTGCGCCTGCTCGAAGAACATGAACGGGCGATGAAAATCGAACAACTGCGAGTGGCTATTGCACAGGGAATAGAAAGTGGTGAGGGGGTCCCGGCGGAGGAGGCATTTACGCGTTTGCGGACTAAATACCAACGGATGGTAGATAACGGAAGTGACTAATGGGGCTAACAATATCGCCGGCAGCGGTATGTGATATTGAAAATATTGGCGATTATATTGCGCAAGATAATCCGAGCCGTGCTCTGAGTTTTATTTCTGAGCTATACAACCAATGCCAGCGTATCGGTGAGTCACCGGAAGCCTATCAAAAGCGTCCTGAACTTGGTCCAGGTGTCAGGATTAGCGCCTATGGTAAATATCTTATTGTTTTCACTGCGATACAACGCAATGTCAGGATCGAACGTGTATTCCACGGGGCGAGAAATATTTTACGGTTGCTGGCTTATCGTTAGAACGTTAAGGGCAGGCTCATCTGCTTAGCCCCCAACGTTCAGCATCATTCAGCCGCGGGCATGTGCCGCAGCGCGGGCGATCTGCTCATCGGTAGGGCGCACGCCTGTATAGAGCACAAACTGTTCCAGCGCTTGCAGCGCAATCACTTCTGCACCGGTAATCACCCGTTTGCCTTGCTCACGCGCGTTGCGGATCAGCGGGGTTTCCGCTGGCAGTGCCACCACGTCAAACACGATTTTCGCCGCAGCAATAGTCGCGGGTGCAAAGGCCAACTGCTCGGCTTCTGTTCCCCCAGCCATACCGATGGGCGTCACGTTGATGACCATATCCACGCTTAAATCACCGACCTCTGCCAGCCACTGATAACCATAGGCATTGGCCAGCGCCTGACCGGCCTGCGGATTACGGGCGATGATATGGCCATTTTTGAAACCGGCATCACGCAGCGCGGCGGTGACCGCTTTCGCCATACCGCCGCTGCCGCGCAGGGCAAAGGAGGTTTCCACCGGGATCTGATGCTGCGCCAGCAGTTTGGCGATGGCGATATAATCGGTGTTATAAGCCCGCAGGAAACCTTCATCATTGACGATAGTATTGACCGACTCAATCGCCGTGGCGGAGGCATCCAACTCGTCGAGGAAAGGAATGCAGCTCTCTTTGAACGGCATCGATACCGCACAGCCGCGAATGCCCAGCGCACGCACGCCGCCCACCGCCGCCTGAATATCCTGGGTGGTGAAGGCCTTGTAGATAAAGTTGAGATCCAGTTCCTGGTACAGATAGTTGTGGAAACGGGTGCCAAAGTTACCTGGGCGACCGGCCAGCGACATACAGAGTTGGGTATCTTTATTAATCTCACGGCTCATGATGAGCTCCTTAACCGGGAAAAAGAAAAGCTTAAGGCTGACCGAGCAACGCCTTCGAACCGGCGTGACGCCAGTGGATGCTGCCCGGCAGATATAGCGCGTTCTGCTCTAATGGCCGCTCGTCAATCAGCGCGCTGACCATGTCGAAACTGTGTTGGGCCAGGGCGCGGCAGTCCTGCGCCACGGTGTCGATTTTTAACGTCAGGCCGTCGAACAGGTAGTGATCGTCAAAGCTGCACAGATGCAGGTCGCTTTCCATCAACTGGTGCTGATTCAGGTAGCGCAGTACCCCTTCCAGCAGGCCGCAGGCGGCGGTAAACAGCGCCTTGGGCGGTCGGCCCAGTTGTGCACAGAGTTGGGCGAACATCTCGTAGCCGGAACTGGGGTGATAATTACCGTTGATGATCCATTCCGGTTTACAGACCACCCCGGCGCGTTCAAGACCGAGCTGGAAACCGGCCAGACGATCGCGCGTCGGTGAGATGCGGGGTTGGCCGCCAAGGAAATAGAATTCGTCCGGATGCTGGCGCGCGACGTTTTCCACCAGTGTGGCGGTTGAGGTCAGTGAGTCGGTGATCACCAGCGGCAGGTCGGAGCCGATGATCAGCCGGTCCATCTGCACTACCGGCAGACTGGCATTAATCTTTTGGTATTCCGCATCGTTGAGCTGGCTGGAGGCGACAATCAGGCCATCGACCTGGCGCTGCACCAGGCTGTTTACCGCCATCATTTCCTGCGCCGGGTTTTCATCGGTGCAGGCGATTAATAACTGCAAACCGGCCTCGCGGCACAGGGTTTCCAGCTCGCGTGAAATTACCGCAAAACCGTAGTTAGTCATTTCCGGCACCACCAACCCCAGGGTATGGCTGCGGGAAGAACGCAGCGAACGGGCGTGGAAGCTAGGCTGGTAGTGGTGCTCGCCGGCCAGCGCCAGGATACGATCGCGGGTGTCGTCGGAGACCCGGTATTCCTTGCTGCGGCCGTTAAGCACCAGGCTGGCGGTCGATTTCGACACGCCAGCCAGTGCGGCAATATCACTGATGGTTATGCGTTTATTTTTTTTCACTGACGGCATCTGAATTCATCGAAGGATGCGTCATTCTAGCATGCATGGCGTCAGCGACCAGTGCTCGAGCGCCAGCGGAGCTTCGCCACTCAGGTGCAGCAGCGGTTGCGGGCCAGGGAAGTAGCGCGCGCTCATCACCGCTTCGCCATGGTTGATAAAAATCTCCACGCTGGAACGGTCAAACAGCAGTTGCAGTTGGTTGAGGTTGCCCCGCCAGTAGCGGTGCTCCGGCTGCCCGCTACGCAGGTTATTACGCGTCAACTGCAGCAAGTTACCGTCCCAGACCAGCGTCATTGCCCCGCCAAAGTCAGCGCTAAATGCCCCCGTGGGGGTCAGCAGCAGTTCCGCGCTGTCAACCGGCCAGACAGGGGCAGCATCGGCGATGCCCTGCCATTGGCGGCCTTCATCCCGCAGCCGTTGCAGTTCGCGCGCCGGTTGTTGGTAAAGCTTGCCGTTATGCAGCGACAATTCGCGTGGGCAGGTCAGGATGTGGATCCAGCCGTATTGCAACGTCGGGTGACAATCCTCGTCTTGCTCCGGCACGCCCATCCAGCCAACCAACAGCCGGCGACCGTCTTCGGCCAGGGTGGTTTGCGGCGCATAGAATTCGAACCCGAGATCCAGCTCGTGGAAGGCCCCATGTTCGAACCTGGCCTGTTGATAATCCAGCTTGCCGGTCAGATAGCCCGCCTGATAAACGTTGAGATAACGTTCGGCCTGCGCCGCCAGCCCTTGTGGACAGCAGATCAGCACTTCGGCGTCGTCCAGCGTAAACAGGTCCGGGCACTCCCACATATAGCCGAAATCACCGATGCCGTTCAGCCGTGAACCGGCAATCTCACCCAGCAACTGCCAGTTGCGCAAATCGGCGGAGCGCAGCAGCAGCACTTTGCCGCAGTCTTGCAGGTCACGAGCGCCGAGCACCATGTACCACTGGTCCTGATGACGCCAAACCTTTGGATCTCGCACGTGGCCGCTATAGCCCGGTGGCAGCGGCAATACCGGGCCGAGCTTGTCATAGCCGCCTTGCGCATTTTCTTGCGCCAGACACTGGTAGGCGGTGCGGGAGCCGTCGGGGTATTTGACGTTGCCGGTATACGCCAGCATGATTTTTCCGTCCGCCACCACCGCCGAGCCGGAGTAACAGCCGTGGCTGTCGTAACAGGCACCCGGTACCAGGGCTACCGGCTGATGCTGCCAGTTGACCAGATCCGTCGACTGCCAATGGCCCCAACATTTGTTGCGGTGATCGCAACCCAGCGGGTTCCACTGATAGAACAGGTGGTAGACGCCGTTATGCTGAATAAAGCCATTGGGATCGTTGAGCAACCCGACGCTGGGCGCCAGGTGCCACGCCGGCCGGTGCGGATCGTGCAGCGCCTGTGGCATGCCGCTCATCAACGCCTGAACGGCCTGTTTCATTAATTGCAGTTCTTCCATTATTCACTGTCCGTTTTGTATTTCAGCAGCAACGAGAGAATAAAGGCGCTGCCAAAGGCGATCACCAGACCAATGATATAGCTGACCAGCGAGCTGGCCTGCACAATCGCCATCCCTGGGATAGCCGTCAGCCCGACCGCATTCATGCCAACATGATTGGCCACCACCCAGGCTCCCCCGAGTGCGCCGCCCACCAATGCCGCCAGGAAGGGTTTCACAAAGCGCAGGTTGATGCCGAACAATGCCGCTTCGGTAATGCCGAGCATGGCGGAAAAGGCCGAAGGTACCGCAATGGCTTTGATCTTGGCATCGCGGGTTTTGAAATACACCGCCAGACAGGCACCGCCCTGAGCGATATTGGCCATCGACCAGATCGGCAGCAGGAAGTTAACGCCGATATTCGGGTTGCCGAGCAGCCCGGCCTCGACGGCGTGGAAGCTGTGGTGGATACCGGTGATGACGATGGCGGAATACAGCCCGCCGAACAGCAAGCCGGCAAACCAACCGGCGTGGGCGATCAGCGTGCTGAGCACCAGTGAGATACCGTCACCCAGCGCGCGGCCGGCTGGGCCGATAAACAGCATGGCGACGAAGCCGGAGATCACGACCGTCAGGAAGGGGGTCAGGATCAGATCCAGCGAGTTGGGGATCACTTTGCGCAGCTGT
Organism: Serratia proteamaculans; assembly: GCF_949794035.1. Lineage (NCBI taxonomy): Bacteria > Pseudomonadati > Pseudomonadota > Gammaproteobacteria > Enterobacterales > Yersiniaceae > Serratia > Serratia proteamaculans. The sequence continues at coordinate 4,628,741 of NZ_OX461105.1, read as the reverse complement.
TTTTCCAACACGCTCATAAACCACACGGTCAGCAGCACCGGGAACACCGTGCCCTGATAGCCGATCATGGCGATCTCCAACCCAAAGAAATCCATGGTGTGGAAACCGCTGGCGACACCCCAGGCATTGGTCAGCGCTGGATGGGTCAGGATGCCGCCGAGCGTGGCGCCCAGATAGGGGTTACCGCCGAACTCACGTGCGGCGGTGAAGCCAATCAGGATCGGTAAAATAATGAATGCCGCCGAGCTGAACATATCCAGCATCACAAACACGGCGCTGTTGGCATCGGCCCAGCCGTAGGTTTTTACCATGCCGAGCAGGCCCATCAACAGGCCGGAGGCGACGATAGCCGGGATGATCGGCACAAAGATGTTCGACAGCAGGCGGGCAATACGTTGCAGCGGATTGAGTTTCTTCGCCGCGATGTCGGCGGCCTCGGACTTGCTGGATTCGTTGACTCCGGCCGCCTTGATAAATTCTGCGTGCACCTTGTTGACCAGCCCGGTGCCGAAAATTACCTGGATTTGCCCGGCATTGCTGAAGCAGCCTTTCACGCCCTCCAGCTTGCCGATTGCCACCTTGTCCACCTTGCTGTCATCCAGCAGCACCAGGCGCAGACGCGTGGCACAGTGGGCGGCGCTGGCAATGTTTTCTTTGCCGCCGAGCAGCGGCAACAGCGCGTTAGCGGTTGCGGTAATGTCCATGTTCACTCCCTTTATAAATAAAAATGCCGCCGCAGTGTTTCGCGGCGGAAATCAGCTAATTAGCGTCAGAAGAAGTACTTGAATCTGGCACGCACGCCGTAGCGCTGATCGTCGCTGGCATTGGCTATCTTGTTCTCGGCGTTGGCCTCCAGCATTGAGACGTAGGCGCCAAGATACAGATTGAAGTTCTTCATATTCATGATGTTTGGTATTTGGTACGAAGTATGAATGGTATGAATGTCATATTTGCCCGGCTCGCTGAGCGGGTTGCTGATATCGGCACTCATCCCAGTGGTGTTGAACTCTTGGATATTGTTGTGGGCGTAGATATAACCCACTTCAAAGCGGCGCCACAGGACGTTGATGCCGGCGGTAAAGTCCTGCTCACCCGAGGCGTCCAGGTAGGCGCTGCTTAGGTTGGCGACCACGCCGTTGTCCGGATTGGCGGCGGTGTTGTTCCAACTGAGGGTCATGCCGTAGCCGTTACGTTTAGACTGGTCGACAAATTGCCCCTGGCTGTCGTGATAGCCATAAGCATTGTTGACCACGTTGCTTTCCATCGCGACCGCCGCGCTGAGCTGGTCTTTTTTCCAGGCGATCACCGGCCGCAGGTAGGCGACATTTTTCTTATTATCCAGGCTGTTGCCGTGGTAGGCCTCCTCCTGGAACAGTGAGGTGCCGTCTTCCACCAGCGTATTCAGCTCGAAGTAGAAGTCACCGGCGTACTTGCTCAGCATCAGGTTGCCGCCGCTGCTGCTACGGCCACGGCCTTCTTTCATCATGTAGATATAGCCGAAGCCATCGGCATACAGATCGTTGGCGGTATTGCCGGAATACTGGATGAAGGTGTCCTGATTGAGCGGGAACATGTCGTAGGCTTCAAACCGGCCAATCTTGGTCTGCCAGTTCTTTTCGTTACCGAAGAAGAAGGCGGCATCGTCGAGGTTCATTTTTCCGGTCATGTCGGCCAGCGGTTGCACGCTGAAGCCGGAGAAATTGCCGTCCGGATTGCGTCGGTAGCCGTCCACACCGACCAGAATACGGCCGTTGATATCCCAACGCTCTTTGTTACCGGGCTTCCAGTCCTTGTTGTCGCTGCTTTTCAGTGAGGTGAGCTGGCCGCTGCGGCTGGCGCCGTCCAGGTTGAACTCGACGTCGCCATACAGTTTCAGGTCGGTTAATCCGGTGAGTTGCAGTTTGCCGGCCGGTGCGGCGTGGGTTTCCAGCGTCGCGGTGCGCTGGGCCACCTGAACGGTTTGTCGCTCGGTGTTGGCAGTGCGCTGTTCTAGCTGTTGTGCCCGGCGTTCTGCCACCGTGGCACGCGTCTCAGCCTGAGTCGCACGTTGTTCGGCCTGTTGCAGTCGTTGCTCCAGCGCATTCAGACGCGCTTCGATACTGGTATTGGCGCCTGACGCCGCCGCAGAGGTGGAGATAAGGAGCCCTGTAGTGATGGCCAGATAGCTAAGTTTTTTCATGATTTTCTATCATCCGGGAAGGTTGTTATTATTTTTTGCTAAATTGCTAAACCGGTTTTTCAGGATGAAAGATAGTGAGTTGAACGGTGGCTGGCAATCAAGTTTGCTAACCCGATTCAGCTATTGTGATCGAGCCCGCAAAATACCGACTGGAGATGCCAGGGATGAGACTGGCACCCAATGCCAATCTCTTAAGCGATGGCATTGGGTCAGAATTCACACTTATCCGGTTAGCGCTGCAGGAAGTCCTGCAACTCGTCGGCATGCGGCAGGGCGGTCATCGCACCTTTGGCGGTGGTGGCCAGTGCACCGCAGGCCTGGGCTTGGGCGATCACCGCAGGCCACTGAGCTTCCTGCGGCAAAGCGCCGAGATGAGCCAGCGCGGCCAATAGACCAGCGACAAAGGCGTCGCCCGCCCCGGTGGTATCGACCGGGGTGATTGAAGGGGCGCGGAAATGGCGGATCTGCTTGCCGTCATGTACGCAGACGCCGTCACCACCCAATGTCACCAGCAACAAACGCAGCGGGTAGCGCTGCATCATCCAATCGATGCCGCTCTCTAACTCACCGATATTGCTGATAAAACTCAGTTCTTCCAGCGAAATTTTCACCACGTCCGCCAGCAGCAGCGCTTTTTGCAGGCAGGGGCGCAGCGCTTCCGGCTGGCGCCAGACGTCTTCACGGATATTAGGGTCAAAACTGACCCAGCCTCCGGCCGCCTTGATGTTCTCCATCGCGGTGAAGGTGGTGCTGCGGCTCGGCTCCTGTGACAGGGCGATAGAGCAGACGTGCAGCCACTCATCCGCTTTGAAATCAGGCAGATCCTCAGGTTGCAGGAACAGATCGGCACTCGGGTTCACCATGAAGGTAAAAGAGCGTTCCCCCATCAGATCGAGGTCCACTACCACGGTGGAGGTGTGGTAGTCGGGGTCCTGTGACAGGTGGTCGATGTCTACTCGTTCTTCTCTCAATACCCGCAGCAGGAAGGCCCCGAAGCTGTCCTTGCCTACCCGGCCGATAAAGGCGCTGTCGCCACCCAGACGGGCGATGCCGACCGCCACATTGGCGGGCGCACCACCGGGACACTTAAGGTAACTGTTTGAATTTTCAGGAACCAGATCGACAACTGCGTCACCCAATACCCATACTCGATTAGCCATGTTCAATCCTGTTTTCAGCGGTCTCAGATGACGAGCTAAAATAGAAGAACCGGTTTAGCAAAGCAATATAATAATCTGTTGAGCGGTGAATAGACGGGAGAGAGGAGAGCGAAATACAGAAAGGAATACCCGCCCTGGCGTTACTCAGAGCGGGTTCAGCGGACTTACCCCATCTTCGGATAGACGCCTGGGCCAATCGGCAGGCCGAGTGCGTACCACGCCAGCAACAGCAAAATCCACACGGCAAAGAACACCAACGGATACGGCAGGATCAGCACGTAATAGGTGCCGAGCTGGGCATCTTTGCGGTAACGCTGGAGGAAGCCGAGGAACAACGGCAGGAAGGGCGACATCGGTGCCAGCGGCAGCACCGAAGAGTCGGCGATGCGGAAAATCATCTGGGCGAACGCCGGATGGAAGCCCAACAGCATAAACATCGGCACAAAGATCGGCGCCAGAATCGACCAGATGGCAGAGCCGCTGGCGATAAACATGCACAGGAAGGCAGAGAGGAACATCAGGCCCAGAAACGCCGGAGCGCCGCTCATGCCGGCGGCCTCCAGCATATCGGTCAGGCCGATGGCCATAAACTTGCCCATGTTGCTCCAGTTAAAGAACGCCACGAACTGCGACAGCGGGAACACCATAACGATAAAGCCGGCCATGCTTTTCATCGGTTCTATCAGGTGGTGGGGGATATCGTCCGGTCGCCGGATCTGTTTGGTGACCACGCCGTAGGTAATGCCGACGGTGAAGAAGAACAGGATGATGATCGGCACAATGCCTTTAATAAACGGCGATGGGATCACCGAGCCGGTTTTTGGATCGCGCAGCGGAGCGGCCTCCGGCACCACCAGGGCGGCGATAATCGCGATAAACACCAGTGCGGCAATGCCGCTCATCATCAGCCCACGATTTTGCAGCGGGGTCAGCGCCTCAATTTTGTCCTCGGCGTTGCCCTGCCATTTTGGCAGGCGGGGTTCGATAAACTTATCGGTCAACAGCGCACCGGTGATGGTCAGTACCACCACCGAAGTGGCCATAAAGTACCAGTTGTCGATCACGCTGACGTGAACGGCGGCGTCCACTGCCTTGGTGGCCTCGGTACTGATGCCGGAAAGCAGTACGTCGGTGGTGACGATCAGCAGGTTGGCGGTAAAACCGGAGGCAACCCCTGCGATAGCGGCCAGCAGCCCGGCTATCGGGTTGCGGCCAACCGCCAGAAACATCAGCGCACCGAGCGGCGGCATCACTACCAGTGCGGCGTCGGAAGAAATATGACTGAAAAAGGCGATAAACAGCACCAGGTAGCTGGCATAGCGGGCGCTAACGCGTGAGGCCATCTTGTACATCAACGCCTGCAGCAGCCCAACCTTCTCAGCCAGCCCGGCGCCGATCACCAGCGCCAAAATCGCGCCCAGCGGGGCAAAACTGCTGAAGTTATGAATGATATTCGGGAAGATCCACTGCATGCCCGCCACGCTCATCAGGTTATTCACCTTGATCAACTCGCCGGTGGCCGGGCTTTTCACCGCCACGCCAAGCCAGGAGAACAGTGCGGTGGCCAGCATTAAAACAACGATTAAATAGACGAACAGCAAAAATGGATTGGGGATTTTATTCCCGATGCGTTCTACCCAGTAAAAAACGCGACCAGGGCTTTTATCGGCTGACGTTGTGACCTCACTCATTGTCTTACCCTCTGTGTTTGTCCTGTTGTGTTTATTTTTTATTATTTGATTTAATTATAATTATTATGACTGGCCCGGTTTCCCAGGCCTTTGTAGCCTGGTGATTACTTTAACGGTGAAGGCTTGATGTCTTTGGGGATCGGGCAGCTATAAGGCTGTTCGGCACGCTGGCGTTCGAACTCACGGCGGCAGTCCGCCAACAGGGCGCTGTCGCTCAGCAGTTCGACGGCGGTGGCCGCCATCACCTTGCCTGCCAGGCACATGCCTTTGTGGGCGATCGAAGTACGTCCCTGTGCCACCAGTTGCCAGGTGTGCAGCGGCGTACCGAAGGCGAAGCACGGACTGAAGCACTGGGCGGTCGGCGCGACCCAACTGACATCGCCGACGTCGGTAGAGCCGTACAGCAGATCTTCCGATGCCACATAAGGGGCGACCTCGTCCATCAACACCTTGTCACCCAACTGCTGTACCCATTCGCGCCCGGCTGCGCCGCCGGTGCGGGCGACATTCAGCCTGGCATTACGCAGCTCGTCTTTATTCAGCGTTTGGCGGATCTCGCCGGCGAATTTGCGTTCTGCCTCACTGTACTCCGGCAGGCCGAAGTCGCAGACATAGCGATACATCACCTGTTCCATGCTGCGGTTTGGTACGTAGTTGGAGCAAGCCTTGTCGAAACGCACCGTCATCTGGGTATCGGTCATCAGCGCCGCACCCTTGGCGATGTTGATCACCCGTTGGTAAATATCCTGCGCCTGATCGAGCTGCGGCGCGCGGATCAGGTACAGCACTTCGGCGTCGGCCTGTACCACGTTGGGTGAACTGCCGCCGGTATTGGTGACGGCATAATGCAGCCGCGCTTCCTGCACGATGTGCTCGCGCAGGAAATTGGCACCGGTATTCATTAGCGTCACCGCATCCAACGCACTGCGGCCCAGGTGCGGTGAGTTGGCGGCATGAGCGGCAATCCCCTTGAACTGAAACGCCGCCTGGATGTTGGCCAGGGTGCTGGTATTGAACATGCCGCTGAAGCCTTCCGGGTGCCAGGTGAGGGCGGCGTCGACGTCATCGAACAGCCCTTCACGCACCATAAAGGTTTTGCCGGAACCGCCTTCTTCACCGGGGCAACCGTAGAAACGGACGGTGCCGGTCAGGTGCTGTTGCTGCATCCAGGCCTTCACCGCGAATGCCCCAGCCAGCGCGGCGGTGCCCAGCAGATTGTGGCCGCAGCCGTGGCCGTTGCCGTTTTCCACCAGCGGCTGCGGCGTGGCACAACCCGCCTGTTGGCTCAGTCCGGCGAGGGCGTCATATTCACCCAGCAGGGCGATCACCGGCTGGCCGCTGCCGTAGCTGGCGATAAACGCGGTTTCGATGCCGCCAACGCTGCGTTCAAGGGTAAAGCCTTCCTGCTCCAGCGCGTCGGCCAGCAGATTGGCGGAATAGGTTTCGGTAAAGCGCGTCTCCGGGTGATCCCAGATGCTGTCACTCAGTGCGCTAAAGCGTGGCTGGTGTTGGTCAATGTACTGATTGATAAACGTCAGCAGCTGCGGGTTACTCATGCTTTGCTCCCAAAGGTCGGCAGGTTGAGTGCCAGCGACGCCAGCGTTTTTACCGCTACCGCCAGCACCTGTTCGTTAAAATCAAACTTCTCGTTGTGGTGTCCGGCGCTCAGTTCGGTACCGAAAATCACGTAAGAGGCCTGCCCGCCGTGGGATTTCACCCGTTCCATCATGTAAGTGGCATCTTCTGAACCGGCGGCCTGCTCGCGGCGATCAACCACCGAAGTCAGTTCGGCAATCTCCTGTGCCTGGCGGTGAATGTAGTCCACCCAAGGCTGGGTCGGTTTACTGCTCTGCGCCGCGCCCATCAGGGCGATGTCGTATTCCACTCCGTGCATTTTGGCCGCGCCTTCGATCACGTTCAGCGCCTGCTGGTAAACAAATTCGTTGATGGTGTTGGTGGCCCCGCGGGTTTCCACCTTCATAAATGCCCGATCGGCAATCACGTTGCGGCCGGTTCCGGCCTGCAATACGCCGACGTTGATGCGTGAGCTGCCTTCGCTGTGGCGTGGGATGGCGTACAGTCCCACTGTAGCCTGCGCTGCCGCCAGCAGGGCATTACGGCCATCCTCCGGTTTGGCCCCGGCGTGAGAGGCTACGCCGCGGTAGGTGACGTCCAGTTTGCTGGTGGCCATAAAGCTGTCGCTGCCGCACACCAACTCACCGGCCGCTACCCCAGTGCCAATGTGCACGGCGGTGAAGAAATCAACGTCGTCCACCACGCCGGCTTCCACCATGGATTTCGCGCCACGGGTGCCTTCTTCTGCCGGTTGGAAAATCAGCTTGATGGTGCCGGTGAGCTGTGGCTCCAGGCTCTTGAATACCCGCGCCAGCCCCAGCCCAATGGTGGTGTGGCCGTCATGACCGCATGCATGCATCATGCCGCTGTTGCAGGAGGCGAAGCCTTCGCGGAACGGCAGGTGATCCGGCTGTAGCTTTTCGTTGAGATCGAGCGCGTCCATGTCGACGCGATAGGCGATCACCGGCCCGGGGCGGCCGGTGTCCAGCGTGGCGACAATACCGGCGAAGCCACCGGAAAAGTGCGGCAACCACTTCTCCAGTGCGCCCTGTTCGCGGGCGCGCTGCTCTTGTGCCTGCAGGGCCTCGGCCGAGGGCAGCCCCATGCGGGCATCGGCGTTAATCACTTCGCGCCCCAGTTGCAGGCGGTAGCCGAGCCGATCCAGTTCTTCTGCCACCAGGGTAGCGGTGCGGAACTCAAACCAGCCGGACTCGGCATAGCGGTGAAAATCGCGGCGCCAGGCCTGCAACTGCGGGGACAAATCGGACACCAACATCGAAAGCGGATTATTCATTGGGATATCTCATAAGTTATCGCGCCCGGGTAAACGCCGGGCAGCAGTGGTGCGCTGAACTGAAATCAGACGATGAAGCCATGGAATGAAAATGACGTATTTAGCGACTAACTGCCGTGAAATGCGCTTATCGGCGCAGAAAATGCGTTTAATTAAGCGAAATAAGAATTTGGTTATTTATTATGTTTTTTTCGAATGTACACAATGGAATCAGGCTAAATAAGATGCCAATATCTTGCTATTGATAAACAACGGTTATCGCCATTCGCCTATGCCCGCCTCAATAAAATTGCACCAATTACGTGCGTTTGTAGAAGTCAGTCGCCAGGGCAGCATCCGCGCCGCCAGCCGGACTTCGCAACTTTCCCAGCCGGCGCTGACCAAATCGATTCAGGAACTGGAGGCGGTGCTGGGGGCCAAGCTGTTTGTCCGCCGTAGCCAGGGAGTGGTGCTGACTGACTGCGGCGATAACTTTTTCCAGCATGCCAGCCTGATCCTCGAAGAGCTGCGGGTGGCGCAGGAGGATATCCAGCAGCGGCTGGGGTTGGCGGGCGGCTCGGTGAATATTGGCGTCGGTGGCAGCATTGCGCGCACCGTGATGCCGCAGGTCATCAATCAGTTCCACCGCGAATACCCGAAGGTCAAAGTGCGGATTGTTGAAGGGCAACTGGTGTCGATGATCCCGGAGCTGCGCCAGGGCGAGCTGGATTTCACCGTCAATACCTATTACCCCAGCAGCCTGGATAATGAGTTGCAGTACGAACGACTGATGGAAAAAGAGTACAAGGTGGTGGTGCGCAAGGGGCATCCGATGGAGGGGGCGACGTCACTCAAGCAACTGCAGCACTGTGACTGGACCATGCCGACGCCAAAGGGCAGCTATTACCGCTTGTTGCACGATTTGTTCGGGGATTTGGGGATGGCACCGTCGATCAGCGTCACCTGTGAAACCTTTATGGCCTGTACCAGCCTGGTGGCGCAGAGCGATTTTGTCAGCATTTTGTCGGTGGATGTGATCTCCGATCCGATACTGGGGAAGCATCTGGTGCCGCTGGCGCTGGAGGAGAGCCTGCCCAAGGCGACGTTCTATCTGATCCAGCGCAAGGACACCACGCTGACGCCGATGGGCGCGCACCTGGCGCGCCTGTTCCGGTTGCACTGCCGGTGAAAAAGATGCCCCGTTGCAGGGCATCTCCCTCCTTTGAACACCCCAGTGCGGATATCTTAAGCTTTGCCCATCAGCGGATCGCTGACGCTGTGGTCGCCGTTCTCCAGATGCCCCGCCAAGCGGCGCAGCCAGCCCTGTGAGTCTTGTAATGAAAGATCGTACCAACCCCCGCTGACTTTGGCGTCAAAGGCTTGCTGGTGGCGGCCACCCGCCGGCAGTTCAATCTGCCAGGGGCCGTTTTGCGTATAGAAGCAGCGGGAGATGGTCACCGTTGTCGCCTGACTGCCGGGGTTAGTCAGGGTTAGCGACAGGCGGTCACCCTGCGGGGCTAGCCGCACTTCTGGCTGTGGCTGCTGAACGCTGCCACGCAGTTCACGATGAAAACCGTTGGGGCCCAGTAACCACAGGTGGTACTTGTCCTCCGTCGGCCAGTTATCACTGACGGCCTTACCAGCCTCGACGGTATAGCGCCGTGGGATCTGATCCAGATTCAGTCGGTCATAAACATGAAATACCGCGCCTTGTTCGCCAGTATTAAACAGGTTGAGCGTCAGCCTCTTTTGTTCGGGGGAAGCGGTGGCCTCAACGTGAAGTTGGTAAGGCAATGCACGCGACGGGCGTGCCAGCCGGGACTGGTGCGGCAACTGCTGGCGATCCACCGCTGGCAAGGGCACTTGCGGCAACTGTTCCTGCCGCTGGCGTAGACTGTCGGCGGCGTGGCGGCTGGTGGCCGGCAGGCTGGGCAGGGTTTCGTTGTTGGGATCGACAAAGTTGAATGCCGAAGTGAGATCGCCACATACCGCCCGTCGCCAGGCGCTGATGTTCGGTTCATGCACCTGGAAACGTTGCTCCAAAAATTGCAGTACCGATGTGTGGTCGAAGACCTGTGAATTGACCCAGCCGCCACGGCTCCAGGGGGACAGCACCAGCATCGGTACCCGTGGGCCGGGGCCATAGATACGGCCGTCCGGCGGCGGTTGCTCCTGTGAACCGGGTGGGGCGACGTGCTGGAAGATTTCACTGTCGAACGGCACCGTCGATTTACCGGCGAAGTTGCCGTCTTCACGTAATGACGGCGCAGAAGGAGAAGGCATATGATCGAAGAAGCCGTCGTTCTCGTCGTAATTAACCAGCAGTACGGTTTTGCTCCACACCTCGGGGTTATCCGTCAGCGCGTTGAGGATCTCCTGGGTAAACCAGCCGCCCTGCACCGGGCTGGAAGGGCCGGGATGTTCCGAGTAGGCCGCCGGAGCGATGATCCAGCTCACCTGCGGCAGTTTACCCTGCTGTACGTCGTGGCGGAAACCGGCCAGCATCGCGTCCAAATCGTTGCCGTCGGCGGCCGGTAGCGTGTTGCCATTGCCCTTATACAGCGGCGCATCGGCATTGAGCTCATCGCGGTAAGGCACAAAGGCGGTGAAATCTTTCGGTGGCTGCGCCGGGTTGCCGACCTTAACGCTGGCGGCGCGGTACTGGCGGAAACCCGCCAGCGGGTTATCGGTGAAGTTATCCGGCAAAAATTGATAGACCTTCCAACTGACGCCGCTGGCTTCCAGTCGTTCCGGATAGGTCTGCCATTGGTAGCCGATCTCAACCGGACCGGGGCTGTCCCACTCGTTGACCACTACCGCGACCCCGGCCGCCGTCGGGCCGTTGGTGCCGGTCCAGTGGAACAGGCGGTTGGTATTGGTACCGGCGTGGATCGAGCAATGATAGGCGTCGCACAGGGTGAAGGTTTCGGCCAGCGCAAACTGGAACGGCAGTTCGTGCCGACGGTAATACCCCATCGAGGTGGGCGTTTTGTAGGTCGGCCAGGCGCTCATGCGGCCGCTGTCCCAGGCGGATTGCTCATCGACCCACGAATGCGGCGTGCCGCTAACCCGCTGGGCGTTGCCGCGCTTGCTGTCCAGATGGTAAGGGAACACCAGCCGCTGTTCCCCTTGCTGCTGCCAGACGTGACGGTCGCCGGGCAAGGGAATGGTGAAGCGATCGCTAAAGCCACGCACGCCGGGCAGGGTGCCGAAGTAGTGGTCGAAGGAGCGGTTTTCCTGCATCAGGATCACCACGTGTTCGACATCGTTAATCGTGCCGGTGCGGTTATTGGCGGGGATTGCCAGCGCTTTGCGGATCGAGGCGGGTAACAGTGTAAAGGCCGATCCTATGGCGGCAGCCCGCAGTATTTCTCTGCGCGAAAAGTCAGGCATGCGTCGTTAATCTCCCTAAGGGTTATTTTGAAGATAGTTGTTAACGACGGTAATGGCGAAAAATAACAAGGAGATGAACGGGGGAAAATAATGCCCCCGGGCGGGGGCATGACAGGTCGAGCGATTATTGCCTGATCAAGCGGCCGAGGGTCGGTGCCGTTTCGAAATCGCTGCGGAACGGGTTGATGTCCAGGCCGCCACGACGGGTGTAGCGGGCGAACACGCTGAGTTTTTCCGGTCGGCAGCTTTGCTTGATGTCGTTAAAAATGCGTTCGACACACTGCTCGTGGAACTCATTATGCTGACGGAAGGAGATCAGGTAGCGCAGCAGGCGTTCGCGATCGATTTTCCGGCCCTGATAGTGGATCACTACGCTGCCCCAGTCCGGCTGGTTGGTGACCAGACAATTGGATTTCAGCAGGTTGGAGGACAGTGTCTCCGTTACCGTTTCCGCCTGTTCGCTGGCGGCACCGTCCAGATATTCCGGTTTGAAGTCAAAGTCATCCACGGCGATATCCAGATCGTCAATATTGATGCCCGGAAGGCTGTCGATCTGCGATGAATAACCGTCTAATCCCGGATACAGCTTCACCCCGACCTGACCGTTGGCGGCCTGCGACAGATCTTTTTGCATCGCGGCACTGACCTGTTCCACGCTGTCGAAGCGCGTCTGGTTAAAGCTGTTGAGATACAGCTTGAATGACTTGGACTCGATCAGGTTGGTGGAGGAATGGGGCAGGGTGAACTCACCAATACCGACCACCGGCTTGCCTTTGGCGTTGAGCCAGGACAGCTCGAAGGCGGTCCATAGATCATAGCCGTGGAATGGCAGCTGCTGTTCATCTACGCCGATCAGATCACGGCCGCGAGCGCGCGGCAGGGCTTCGAGCAACTCGGGAGCATACTGGTCCGGGTAATCGGAGTTGGCGCCAAGATGGGTGATTTTATCTTGTTTTTTGATATGCATATTCATTGCTCCTTGCAAGATCGGTATTGATATAACGGTTAAACAGGCTGCGGGCGGCGTAAATCGGCCCAACGCCGACCAGGGCGTAGACCACCTTGATCAGGAACTGCGACAGGATCATGGTTTTGATGATGTCCCAGCTCAGCACGTTGTAGAACGCCAGGGTACAGAACACCACGCTGTCGATGGCCGAGGCCACCACGGTGCTGGTGATCACCCGCACAAACAGGTAGCGAGAGTTGGTCAGTTCCTTGATTTTGCACAGCAGGTAGGAGTTGACGTTCTCGGAGATTAAATAGGCCGCGGATGAAGCCACCAACACCGCCATGATGCTGTGAACGATGCCGTCATAAGTCTTGCTGAACTCCCACTGGGGAATGCTCGGTACCAGCGTGGTCGCCCAAACGCCCAGCACGAAAATCAGGTTGGCTATAAACGAGATGATAATGGTGCGTCTGGCCAGCCGCAGGCCATAGAACTCGTTCAGAATATCCACCAGGATAAAGGTGAGAGGGTAAATAAATATTGCCGGGGGCGTGATCAGGTTCAGTGCGGGGATTTGAATCGGTTTGACGCCGCACAGGGTTGAGAAGATATAAATCACGCTGAGCGCCACGGTAATGATCAGGTAGGCGTACCAGGATCGTTCATGACGATCGCTGAGCTCATAGGCGGTTTGCTGCTGATTGTTACCGTAGATTTTTCGATACAGCGCCTGCAGTTCATGCCGACTCAGATCTTCCGATATATCGCTGTCGGCCAGTTCATTCAGCCCCATGGTAATGGTTTTGCCGGTGGCTAATACCATGACATTGGCAGCCAGAGTGCCATGCCGGGTAAAGCCCAATAGCTTGAACTTTTGATTCGGTTCCATTTATAGCCTTTCTCCAAAGATATAACCCAGGAATTGCACGGTATCCTGATGATTTTTCTCCATGCTACTTTCTTCTTTGTCGTTAACCACAAAGAAGCCGTATTTTCCCGAGTGATACAATAAAGGCGAATCGCAAACTAATACCGGCGGGCGTTTTATAATAATCACCTCGCCTGGAATAAATGAACCTTTTATTTCGGTCTCTATTCTCATTGCTACCATATTTGACTCATCGCCGAAGAAATAAGTCAAAGGGAATTCGGTGACCAGTTGGCCGATCTTCTTGCCGGTAGCCGCTAAAAAACAGGACTGCGGAATAACAGGGATCGCTGAAGGGTTTTTATTGCCTTCGGTGGACAGCGTCTCGTTGAGCAGTTCCAGCTTTTCCAAATCATAGTCTTCGATCTCTTCGCAGGAAACCCCAAAGAAATCTGAAATCCGATTAACGGTGGCCTGCTGCACGTTGTTGACCCGTCCGTCGAGGATCTTGTAGATAGTGGTTCGTGTCAGGCCAGTACGACTAGAGAAGGATGCCTTGGTTTCGCCACGGGTGCGCATCAGATATTCAATATTCTTAATGATGTTACTTTTGCGCTGGGCGTTAGTGGTCTTCATAAGCATTCCTTACAATATTCTGGCGGCTTCACTATATCGCACGCATCGGTATTGTCCAGAACTGACACCACAAGAGGGGCGGTAAGCGGCTGATTACTCTTTGAAAATGGATGTTCACTACCCGGCATCACGGCCAATGATGATTTTATTATGATGAATGAAATGTAAATCAAAAGTAATTAAATATAAATCAACTGCTTAGGTTACAGGTTCGAATAAGTAGACACAAAAGTGAGTTTTGTGTCTACTTTTGTGTTGACCATAGTGGTTTTTGTGAGCTACTGTTCACGCATACTGAAGTGTTTTTTGACGGTCAAAACGGTTAATAAACGATTGTCTGACAACTTCTATAATAAAAAGCTCAGGGAGGGAGGCGTTTCCATTCTCTGGGTATTAAAGGATGTTTTAGCTACCGACACCAGGGAATTCCAATTACGTCTTCAGCTTTAAAACCACCGCTTTCCGTTCGTCAGATCCCCAGTTTCTTGTTTTGCCACTCCCCAGTTGCTGGAGAGTGGCGATGACATTTTGCCGCTAGCGATCGGCTCAGCCTTGTACTGGGGCCGGTTTCTGAGCGCGATTTAGCGCCAACTTGAATAGCCAATACAACAGGCTGGCGGCCAGCAATGAGTTGATGGTCGGCACGCCCCACTCGGTCACTAACCCGACGATGCTACCGGCAATGCTGGCGATGATAGCCGCCCAGCCAATGGTCGGCGTCTGATCGGGTAGTTTGCCTTCCCGGCGGCTCTCATCCAGAATTTTACGGTGAGTGCGCAGCAAATAATAATCCACCAGCATCACGCCGATAATTGGCGGGAACACCACGCCCAGCACCGTCAGGAAATCGACAAACCGGTCGAGGATCCCCAGCACCGAAAGCGTGGTGCCCAAAACGCCAACCACCAGCGTGGTAGCGGTGTATTTCAGCCTTTTACCGGTCATGCCTTCAACCGCATTGACGATGCCCAGTGACGATGAGTACAGGTTGAGGTCATTCACCCTTAAGGTGGAGAACACCACCACCAGCAGGCCCGCACCGCCGGCGACTTGCGACATAATGGTGACGACATCCGCCGTGCCAAGCGTTTTGGCGATCAGCAGCGCCAGACCGTTAACCACGAACTCCCCGGCGACAATAGTGAGAAGGGTTACACCAAGCACGTGCTTGCCGTTTTTGGAATAACGCGTCAGATCGGGGGTCATCAGGCTGGCGACAATGGCGCCGCCGACCACAATGGTGATACCGGCGCTGATCGACAGCGGATCGCCAGGCGGCATCATTTGGATAATCTCCGGCAGATTATGGCCGGTGAGGGTGATGTAAGAGATATAAGCCACCAGCATAATAAACATCGGCACCGCAATCCGGGCGGCTATGCGCAATGCTTTGAAGCCAAAGGCCACCAGAATGGTCAGCAGGGTACCGGACAGACCGGCCGCCAGGCCAAAGCCCAACTTGTTCCCCAGAGCGAAATCCAGCGACTTGGCGAAGATGGCGTTCTGTATGCCAAACCAGCCCAGCAGGCTGACGGCCACCACCACACCAATCAGCACCGATCCCAGTCGACCAAAGCCGCACCAGCGGGCCAGCAGGCTGCCGGAGATCCCTTCGCGCATGCCCGCCAGCCCGAGGCCGTAGGTCACTACGCCAAAGATCAGACTGCCGACGAAAATGGCGGTGAAGGCATCGAACAGCGTCATCGAGTGACCCAATACGGCACCCAGCATAAACTGATCCAGAGCGGTCAGCATGCCCATATGCACAATGGCGACGCTTAAAAACGAGACTCTTTTATCCTGAGGTACCCGGGTTAGCGGATAGTCTTCAATTTTGATCACGGTGAGGTATTCCTTGCTATTAAATAAACTGAATGCCTTTAGCTATCAGGCGATCGGGAATGTAATTGTCCAGATGCGCATATTTGCAAAATTCTTCAAACTGCTGCTGTGTGTGGACATCAGATTTCTGATAGATGTTATATATTCTATTTTCTATGGTTTTATTGCTGATATTGTATATTTTGGCGATCTCTTTTACCGACAGCCGTTGCAGCATTAAAAATATCACATCAAGTTCGGCTCGGGTGAAAATAGCGCTGTTGGTTTCTGTGGTCAGGACGCTGGGTTTTTTATGATTGATATAGTTAAGTGGAGATAAGGTATTTAGTGGCTTGGCGTTCCACATCACCCCAAACACTTCTTTTTTATCGTTATAAATCGGCAGCTTTTCACTGATAAACGGCGTCAGGCTGTCTTTGCCGTACCAATAATGCGTTTCTATTACGGCAACCCGATCGCGCGAGACTTCCGTCATTTTGTCGTGTTCTACAAAATCGGCCGCGCATTCGGCCCAGTCGGCGGGGAACTCGTCGTCGAGCTTACCGGCTATATCAAAATTCAACGGTGTGTTGGTATAGAGGTAAGCGGCTCGGTTCATGTAAATATGTCGGGATGCCAGATCCTTTATGCCCCATGGCTCACTTAAGTGCTCCATCATGGCAATCAGACCTTTCAAATAAAATTCATTATTGTCGGGCGAATCCATTCTGACCTCACCGATTAAAACTGGGTTAAATCTCTTTTGCCAGGTAGTGACGGGTGTGTTTCTTGGCATAGCCGCCTAAATTACCGTACACCTGATAGCCCAATTTTTCGTAAAAGCCGCGTGCCTGGAAGTCGAAGGTATCCACATAGGCCATATGGCAACCCCGCTTCAGGGCCTCTTCTTCGGCCTGGAGCATCAGTTGACGGCCATAGCCGCTTTTACGATGTTGGTCGCTGACCCAAAGATACTGCACTTCAAGCCCACCCCACCAGGTTCTGGCCACCAGGCCGGCAACGATTTTACCTTCATCGTCGGTCACGGTCAGGAACAGAGGGTGGATATCAACGTGTTCGGTTTTTTCGTTGTGACCCCAAAGGCTGTCAATAACGAACTCTTCGTCTTGCGGATTTGGCTGGTCGGTAATATTTATTTTCATGGATATAATATAATTCCCTGTGATAATAATTAGTTCGCACAATCAAATTGATGCATGCCAACGGGTTTAACTATCACTTTTCGTAATGTATTACAAGGGTGGTTTTCACCCGTTCCCGTCAGGGGGCCAAGCGTTTATATTAACTGTGACGAGGCTGGAAAATAGCGTAATACGCGGTAATAAATAGCGGTCAGCCTTGCTCAGTCAATATCTTCCTATTGTGCCTCACCAGGGCCTCATCCAGGAAATACTTTAGTCCTTCAGGCTCCACCGGTAGAGCAAGCTAACTTGCCAAAGGGGAGCCGCCACGTTCAGCCTTCTGATGGATCCGTGCACAAATCTGCCCATGGGCATCGTCGGCCGTCGGCCGAAAAAGTGCTGGGTTTTACCGGCAGCTTGTCAGGGGGGAGCAGGGGAGACAGGTGTTATTCATTTGCTTTAATGCGGGGCGAAGACCAACGGCTAAATGCTACTCACCGTATTTCAAAATAACCTGCACGGTTTTATCCATCAGGGCCTGAACGGTCTGTGATTTAATCCTTTGATTTTCCCGCCACGCCCTCCAGCTTAAAATTCATATCTGTAGTCATGATACGCAACCTATTATTAATAATGGAAGGGTTTGGGGCTTATTAGTAATAGAACCTGCTTTGGATTAATGCAAAAAAATAGCAGTGCACTATCGTGAATTAAGACTAATCTTAATTCCAGGCCTTCAGCCGGTCTCATTTGAGACAAGTGGCGAATGCCAGAAAGCGTTAGCCCCGCCAGCGCTTGGCCTGGGAAGGGGAAGTATCACCAACCCTGCGTGACTTGCTGCAATAGATATCCTTTATTCTCTGGCTTAGGGGAATAATCATTAAGAGCCCCATCTTGCACTCATTCGGTTAATGCGATAGAACCCTAGTCAGATGCATTATCCCACTTTTTAACCGCGTTCATTAACTGGCTGCCTAAAGGCGCATTATATGAAGATTATTAAGCCTCTGCGTCTGAGCGTATTAAATCGACCTTTCCGCTTACAGGGTAAAAATTATCTTGGCGTTTCCGTGATGGCATTGCTGGATATGGGCGCAACGCCCCAGTTGCGCCCGGAAGTCGAGCTATGGCAACTGGCGGCGGCTGAATTGCAAACCAGCGGCGGCGTCATCGATGTGGCGATACCGAAAGTCCGGGCCGAATTTCTGGCGACGGGTAATGCTTATACTCATCACCAGAAGGAAAAGAACAGCTGCGCAGTACGTATCAACGTGGGAAACCTCAGTAAGACCCTGCTGGCTTTTGGCGATCGCATCTGGTCTGGTTCACATCCTACCCCGCCGCGCAATTTTGAATCGATGCGCCTCGACTGGAGCCGTGCTTTTGGTGGCACAGGATACGAAGAGAACCCTCATGGTATCGGTGCAGCGGAGGAGCAGCATAAGGAGGGGGTTTACCGTCGCCTGCCGAATATCGAATCGCAGCATCTGCGCATGACTTCACCGCGTCAGCAGCCCGAACCGGCAAGTTTTGGGCCGCTGGACATGACCTGGCCACGTCGTTTTAAGCGCATGGGCAAAGCCTATGATGCCAACTGGTTGAAGAATGACTTTCCTGGTCTTGCCCGCGATGCCGACTGGCGTGTATTTAACGCGGCCAGCCCGGATCAGTGGTGGCCGGAACAGGATGAGTTGCCGCCCGAAGCCGAGTGGTATATCTGGAATATGCATCCGGAGAAACCATTACAGTCGGGCAGGCTACCGCCGTGGCGGGCGCGCTGCTTTATCAATCGTCAGCGTGGTGATGAAACGTTGTTTGAAGAAATTGCGCTGCGTGCCACCACGGTCTGGTTCTTCCCGCATCTGGAACAGATGATGTTGATCTGGCAGGGAAGTTGCCGCATCAACGAGGATGATGCGGCGGACGTGCTGCAGCTTATGCCGGCGCTGGAAAAAAACGGTGCCACTCGTTCGGTCAATCACTATCGCAAGGTGCTGGCCCAGCGTCTGGATAAAGGCAAGGGTGCGCTGTTTTCCTTCCGGGAAAAAGATTTGTTGCCGGAAGAGATTATCGGTCCCTGGATTGACAGCGAAATGCAGCAAACAGCTAGCCCGATGCAAAACAATATGCAAAACCGGGTAAGTCAAATGCGGGAACAGCACCGCGCCAGGCTGGAAGCCGAGGGGACGGACGTTGACGAGTTACTGGCGAATACCTCGCCGCCAGAGATGCCCCGGCTTGATGAACTGCCGGAGTTTGTCGAGCGGTTGGAGCGTCAGGCTGAAGAGATGAAAGCGCAGGCTGAGGCTCGCCAGGCCGAGGTAGAAGCCCGGCAAGGAGCAAAACAAGACTATCGCCCACGTGGTCCGGAATCGATGCACCGTATGCAGGAGATGCTGCACCAGCACGCGGACAGCATGACGGAGAAGAAACTGGCGCAGAGCCGCGAATCGCTGCACCAGATGTATCTGATGGCAGTTCAGCATCAACCGCCGGCGAAACGCATGACGGGGGATATCGCCAGGATTATTCGTCAGCGCGCCTCGAACACTATGGCGTGCGGAGGGGATTTCAGCGAGTTGGATTTCACCGGCGCGGACCTTTCCGGCATGGATTTACGCGGTGCTAATTTCCGTAAGGCGTTGCTGGAAAGCGTCGATCTCAGCGGTTGTCAGTTGGACGGCGCTGATTTCACTGAGGCGATGCTGGCGCGGGCTGATTTGAGCAACAGCTCGCTGCGTGAATGCAATCTGACCCAGGCCAGCCTGGCGCTGGCACAGTGCCGGCAGACCGATTTCAGCGGTGCCAATCTGACGGAAACCCAGCTGGAAGATGCCCTGTTTGAAGGGTGCGATTTCAGCCATGCCACATTAAAAACGCTGTTGCTACGACAGGTGGGGATCAGCCGCTGCCGTTTCCACCGTGCCGCGCTGGAGGAGTGCATCGTGATGAACTTAACGCTGCCGCAGCTCGATTTCAGCCACGCCAGGCTGCATAAAACCGTGTTCCAACAGTGTGAGTTGCAGGCCGTTATCTTCAACGGCGCGTGGCTTGAAAGCTGTAACTGGGTGGAGAGCAAACTGCCGCAAGCCCAGTTTAAAGCGGCTACGCTATTGACCTGCGCCGCCGTAATGGCAAGCGATTTAAGCGGCGCGGACTTTAGCGAGGCGACGCTGAAGGAGAGCAACCTGCGCCAGGCTTTACTGACGCAGGCCAACTTTAGGTTGGCAAAGCTGGAGAACAGCGATCTCAGCGAGGCGGATTGCCAGAGGGCGGATTTCACCCGCGCCAACCTGATGGGAAGCCTGTTGATCCGCACCGATTTCCGTCAGGTCAATTTCACCGGTGCTAACCTTATGGGGGCACTGTTGCAGAAAGCCCAACTGGGCGGCGCGGACTTTACCGGCGCCAACCTGTTCCGCGCCGATTTGTCACAATCTTTTATCAATATGGAGACGCGGCTGGACAATGCCTATACCAGCCGGGTGAAAACGCTGCCGAAGCGTGATGAGGAACTTTCATGACGACGCTGAGCGCGACAGAGCTACAGCAGAAAATTAAAAATGGCGAGATGATTAACGCGTGCAATCTGGATGGCCTGGATCTGCAAGGGTGCGACCTGTCCGGCGGTATCTTTCAGGATGTCTCACTGAATGGGGCAAACCTCCAGGCGGCTAATTTACATGAGACGGTGTTCAATGAGTGTCCGTTGAATGGGGCAAGGCTGAGCGGTGCAAACATGCAGCAGAGCGTGTTTAACGACTGTGAGATGAAGGCCATCAGTGCCAGCGACACGTTAATGACGCAGTGCATCTTTAATCATTGTGATCTTGGCAACAGCGATTTTTCCCACAGCAGATTTGACGCTACCCAATTTATGCGCAGCCCGCTTTCCGGCAGCAGCTTCAACCAGTCCACACTGGAACGTACCACCTTCTTCGAAAGCTCGTTGGATGAAGCGCAACTGGAGCAGTGCCAGTGCCTGCTGACGACCTTTTTCAATCTCGACTTGCGCACTACCCGTCTGGGCAACAGCCAATTCGACCGGGCGGTGTTTTTCAACTGCGATCAACGCGGAAAAAACTATGCCCGGCAGCGCTTTAGTGGCTGTCAGTTTACTGATAATCAGCTCGATGCGGTGGATTTTAGCGGGGCGCAGCTGACGCAATGCAATTTCAAAGGCGCTTCGCTAAAAAATGCCCAACTCACGAAGGTGAACGCCAGTCAGGCGCTGTTTATGAGTGCGGATCTCACCGGCGCCGCTTGCCAGGGCAGTTTGTTTGATCAGGCGCTGTTCATCGGCGCCACATTACACCAGGCCGACTTTAGTCACTGTCGCCTGTTCCAGAGCATTCTGCAGCAGGTGAAGGCTGAAGGCAGCCGTTTTGCCATGAGCGACCTGACTTACAGCGATTTCACCGGTGCCGATCTGCGCGGGGCCGATTTCCGAAGTGCCACATTTTCCCGTACCCGGTTTCACCGGGCGCGGCAGGAGGGGGCCCATTTTTCCGATCGTCGGGGCATCCTTGAATATGATGAAGAGTTACTGGCCGCTGAGGCCTGGAGCCTCCAGCATCAGAGCCGTCGTTAAGGAGAGAATATGAACAATATCAATCACAGGCTGGCACAGGCAGTGGTACCGCCGTTACAGAGCGCGGGGATTGTTACCCACTGTTTTTCCAACGGCAGCCTGAGCGTGGAGAGTGAAGGGCGCGGTTGGCACTGTCAGCGTGCCGCCAGCTGCGTTATTGCCCCACAGACGGGGGATCTGGTGCTCATCACCAGCGTGGATAATCAGGTGTGGCTACTGGCGGTGCTGGAACGTGCCAACCCGGAAATGGCTGAACTGAGCGTACCGGGCGATTTGCATATCCGCAGCCGCGGCGAAATCAGCCTCAGCAGTGAGGCATTGCGCGTCAGCGCCAGGCAAGGCGACTGCCATATCAGCGAAATGCAGTACAGCGGCGACAAACTTTCCGCCTGGGTAAGCCTTTCGCGCATGGTGGGCAAGCATGCGGAGTCAGTCTGGCAAACCGTGACTCAGGTGAGCCATAACCTGCTGCGTACTACGCGTCAGACAGAGCAAGTGCGTGCCGGGCAACTGGACATGCAGGCCGAAGATTATGCGCGTCTGCATGCGCAAAATACCGTTATTACCTCGAAGGCAATCACCAAAGTGGATGCCGAACAGATCCATATGGGCTGAGGAGGCCGCGATGTTTGCCAACTGTCAACTGATGGGCACCGATTTGGCCTTTCCCGATGTCTGCATGACGCCGATGCCGACGCCAACCCCGATACCTTATCCGGATATCGCTCTTGGGCCAACGGCGGTCCCCAATGCGCTGAATATTCTGTTTATGGGCATGCCTGCCCATAACATGGCAACGGTGACGCCGCTGACCAACGGGGATAACCCCGGCGTCGCTACCGGCGTGGCGTCAGGCACCGTGATGGGGCCGTCGCGTCATCTCACCGGCTCCTTTACCGTGCTGCTGAAAGGCACGCCGGCGACTCGCCTGACCAGCGTCAGCCTGCAGAATTCAACCAATGCCGTGGGGATACGCGCGGTACCCAGTCAATTCAAAGTCCTGATGCTGGCTCCATGAGTGGCAGAGCGGCATAACGCTGTCTTAGTTATAGGGGTAAGAAGCTATGTTTGACCGTATCACGGCAACAACGCCTGCGGGCGAGGGAACGCTGAAGTTCTGGAAACTTAACGGTGAGGAAGTCGTTTCACGTTCATTTGAATTGAACGTGACGTTACTCAGCACCCATGCCCGCCTCGACCGCAGGGCCATGCTGGGTCAGCCCATTACCCTGACTATCCCTACTCAGGGGCTGCTTGCCGCACCACGCTATCTCAACGGTAAAATCACCCGGGTCAACGTGCATAGCGCGGATATAAATGGTGAACGTTACGTGGTTTACACGCTGACCATGGAGTCGGACCTGTGGCCGCTGAAGCGGGATCGCAACCAGCGAATATTCCAGAACCAGCGCGTGCCGGATATCATCAAAACGGTACTTGATGAGTACGGCGTGCAGATGGAGAACCAGCTCACCGGTAATTACCGCAATTGGGAATATTGCGTGCAGTACCAGGAGAGCAGCTACGACTTTATTTCGCGCCTGATGGAGCTTGAGGGGATCTATTTCTTTTTCCGCCATGAGGCGGATAAACATACGATGGTACTGTACGACGCCCCTCAGCAGCATCAGCCGTTTAGCGGCTATGAAGCCATTCCTTACCACGCCACACCTTCCGGTGGCAGCACCGGCGAAGAGGGGATCGGCCAGTGGGCGATATCCGAGCGGGTGACGCCGGGGATCTACAGCATCGACGACTACGACTTCCGCAAGCCCAACGCATGGCTGTTCCAGGCACGACAGAACCCAACCTCACCTTCACCGGGCCAGATTGACTACTACGACTGGCCGGGGCACTTCGTGGAACACAGCCACGGCGAAACCTACGCCCGCGTGCGTCAGGAGGAGTGGCAGGCGGAGCATCAGCGCATCGACGCAACGGCTACCGCGCTGGGTATTGTGCCGGGTTGTACCTTTGCCCTGCTCAATCCGCCATTTGCCAGCGACGGCGGAGAGTATCTGGTACTGAGCGCGCGTTACGATCTTGAAGAGAACAGCTACGCCAGCGGGGGGGAAGAGGCGGTACATCGCACTGATTTTGTGGTGATCCCGGTTAGCACGCCATTCCGCTCCGCACAGCGTACCCCGTGGCCGCGTACCCATGGCCCGCAAACAGCACGGGTAGTGGGGCCACAAGGGGAGTCGATCTGGACCGATAAATACGGCCGGGTGAAGGTGAAGTTCCACTGGGATCGTCTGGCGAAAGGGGATGAAAGCAGTTCCTGCTGGGTACGAGTTTCCAGCGCCTGGGCGGGACAGGGCTTCGGCGGTGTGCAAATCCCA
Source organism: Serratia proteamaculans (assembly GCF_949794035.1). Lineage (NCBI taxonomy): Bacteria > Pseudomonadati > Pseudomonadota > Gammaproteobacteria > Enterobacterales > Yersiniaceae > Serratia > Serratia proteamaculans. The sequence continues at coordinate 4,605,118 of NZ_OX461105.1, read as the reverse complement.
CGAGTGGGGGATGAGGTGGTGATTGATTTTATCAATGGCGATCCGGACCGCCCAATGGTCACCGGCCGAGTGTATAACGAAGCCTGTATGCCTCCGTGGACGCTGCCCGCCGGCGCTACCATGATGGGCTTTATGACGCGCTCTAAAGACGGCCACAGTGATAATTCCAGCCATCTGTTCTTTGAAGATAAAGCGGGCTCGGAGATGGTGCAGCTGCATGCCGAAAAAGATATGAATATTTCGGTAGAGAACGATAAAACGGTGGCCGTAGACGGTAACCGCACCACGACCATCCAAAAAGACCAGAAGGATGAGGTGTTCGGCAACGCTATCTTCCAATTCCACGGCACACGTACCACGACGGTCGACAAACCGGAAACCAAAACCTTTAAAGACGGCGAAAAGGTCACGATCACCAATGGCCGGACGTCGGATATTACCAGCGGCGGGGAAACGCTAACCATTAAAGGAAAGCGGAGCGTCGACACCGATGGCATAGAAGATCAACATGTTACCGGTAAGGTGACCCGCACCTATGACGACGGCATGGACTCCTTCCTCAAGGGGGATCGCTATGACAAAGTCACGGGGAAACGCCATAATATCGTCACCCAGGACGTCACGGACGAGATCTTGGGGGGACGGGTACAGACCATCACCAAGGATGCCAAGACGGACATCCTGGGAAGCTGGACGCAGACGGTACAAGGGGGGGTATCCATCACCTCACCGAAAATGATCACCATCGACAGTGCGGAAAAGGTGAGCATCAAGACGCCACATGCTTTTGAATACAAAGATCATAAAGAGTCTGCCTCCATGTTTTCTTTTGATTTCACGGCGGCGAAAATCGTTACGGAAGGCTATTCAATGAGCGTTACTGCGAGCGGTAAGATCGGGTTGACCAATATGAAATTTGATAAGACAGCCTTTGATCTTACCACCACCACAGGGCGTGTAGCTTTTATCGATGCGATGGCTCATGTCGGTAAGATAATGTCATCATTTAACGGCCTGACCATGTTCGGCTAAGGGACGAATCGATGAAGTTTGCGATCATTATTTCAGTGATTCTTACAGTAGGCGTCATTGCCTATATTGTTTATCTGTTTAACCGCGACCATAAAATTCGGGAGCAGGGGCGAGATATTCAGGCTCTGGTAGAAGAAGTCCATTACATCAGTTCAAATGAGAACGGGACCACCAACATAAAATACCGCCTTTCATGGCATGAAGGTGATGTGACCAAACAGGTTGAAGGCAAGGAGACTATTCCTGCCTTCTATTCATCGAAGGTCCAGCAAGGCTGTGAGGTTGAGATCAAGTATCTGGACGATGACCATATTATGTTTGTTTTCGACAAAAGCGGATAACAGGGCTCTGCCGTAAACAGCAACCCGGGTTTAGGGTCAGATTAACGGCATCCAGTTATTCAGTTGTCTGTTGCGATCTCATTCAATGCCGGCTCGATGGCGGCACTGAACATACCCCCGTGATCCAGACCCGGCCATTCCCGAAAATCCACGGCAAGCCCGTTTAGCGTCGCCAGCCGTTCGGCCAGACGCTGAGCGGCATCGGTGGGGAGCGGTTGCTGCTTGATATTGGGCGGTGCACTGCGCATTTTCTCGGCACCGCCGGTCCACAGCCACAGATGGGCAGAGATGGCTGGATGCTGAGCCATAACCCGTTGAGCTTCCTGCAGGATAAAGCCATTGCCCCACCACAGGGAAGGTTCGACGGCGACATAATTTTGGAATGCGGCGGGTTGGGTTAACAGGGTGTGCAGAACGAACAGGCCACCATAAGAGTGCCCCCACAGTGTTTGCTGTTGCGGATCGACAGTAACCCTGGCCGCCACTGCCGGTTTAACCTGGCCTTCGATCAGTTTCAGGAAGGCATCAGCCCCGCCATTGGCCCGCATCTCGCCGGTCTGCAGGGGAGCCGGCGTGTAATCGTAGCTGCGACCGTTGGCATCAATACGTAAATCGTTGTCGTAACTGAGCAGCACCAATACCGGCGGCTGTTTTTGCGCCGCAAGCTGAGCCAGTAATTTGGCATTCAACTCCATCAGCACCGCATTGCCATCCAGAAAGTAGACCACCGGATAGCCGGTTGGCGGCGGGGCAATGCGCGGTTGCGCTATACGGATGCGGTAATGGCGTTGGCCATCGGTTGAATTAAACCGCAAATCGCTGAACTGGTAATCAGGTGATTGGCTATCGGCGACGGTTACGCCAATTTTACGCTCCAGATCGGGCCTGGCCTGTGCCAGCATAGGCGAGCCCACGCCAAGAACCAGCGTGAGAACAAGGGTAAGACAGCGACGATAAGAAGATGGCATGCAGAGCCTATTCACCTGAAAAACGTCGATATTAACATCTCATCGGCAATTAGGTGGCATGACTATCGGGATCGGAAGGCGAGTTTTTGTTCCTGGGGCAGGGGGCACTCGTTGAATGCCACCCTGTAAATATCCCCTGTGGTTAAAAGCTTAAAAGTAGTCGACCAACATCGTGGCACCACTGGTAAAGTCGCCGTCTTTCAAGGCAAGCGCGGAGCTTTTAACCGGCACGGCGTCCAGGGTTGGGGGATTGGTGTAATCAATGCTCAACGGTGTATTGATATTGAATGCCTTGCCATCCGCCAGCAGTTTTATGCCCAATCCGTTAATGTTGCTGTTTAACACATTGGCATCAAAAGCCGCCCCACTGCCCATAATTTTCATCTTGAGTTGTCTGGTGTTGTCCAGAAACTCGCAGTTGATGCTGTAGTCCACTCGTTGCATATAGCGAGTGCCGTCAATTCTGTTCACCCCGACCTTACCGAAGTCGACATCGATAGTCCGCCCCTCGTTGATCACACAAGGGGGAGGGGCTACCACGGTCGCCGTGATGTTTACCCTGGTACCCTGATCTGCGGCCGATGCCGCGAAGCTGATAATCGACAGGGCTAAAATAAGGCGATAAAGGTGCCTTTTTTTCATGGTGATCATATCTGCCTCAAGGTGCGCTGAAAATAAGCGTGGCTGAACCTGATAATGGCCCGGTGGCAATACTGTTATAAGGGACATTGTTTTTCACCGGAACAAAGGTGATGGTGTCGCTTCCCATGCCATTAACGATGCGCGTTCTAAAGCTGTTGTTGGGTTTCACCACCGCATTTTTATAAACCATGGCAACACCGACGTTTGGGTTGCTGGTTTTAATAAAATCGCTAGAAAATCCGGTGGCGTCGCTGACCATACGAATCAGAATATCTTGGGTGGCGCTTTGGTCATCACATTGATAAGTCAGAGCCTTGTCCTGTTTTATTTGTGCGTCGCTGACGTTTTGCGTCAGGTAATCCTGCCTGATTTGATCAAAAGCGACGTTAATTTGTTGCCCATTGTTGATGGTGCAACTGGTCGTCACAAAATAGGCGTCGTTGTCGGCAATCAACCGCCAGCGATAAGGGCCGCATTGTGGACAGCCTGATTGGTCGTTCGTCTGACGAAAGTTGATTTGACCGATGACGTCACCTTTATTGACCTTGATATCTGGCGTAGGGAAACGGTTCAATACGATAAACACCCTGATAGCGACACTGCTGGTCTGCAGGCCAGTCAAATTCAATACGCTGATATTAGAAGACACCGGGGAGTTATAATCCGCCCCATTAATAGTCATACCGCTGCCAATGGCCCCAAAAATTCCGGTATTCATTGTCAGTGCCGGAGCATCGGTTTTTAAGTAATCCCACCAGCTGGCAACGTCGTTTTTACAGGTTACCTGACTCACGTTAACAATTTCATTTTTCCCGTAAGACAGCTGCGGGCCGATTCGCACCCTGACATCAACCGGTGTGTTGGAGCCTCCCGGAGGGATTATTCCGCCATCTGAGGTTCTGCAGGTAAATGCGTTGGCATTGCCGACCAGTAAAAAGAAGGAGGCGGCCAAACAGCAACGTAATAATAAAACGGATGTCTTTCTCACTATAATATTCCAATAATCGATGGCTAACGATTTTGCTAAACGCTTGATGTTCTATAGATGAAAATAGCCCGCCCGCTACGGAAGGTTTTATTTTTCATTTTTATAAACATAAGGTTAGCGGCGATTTAAACCGTGACACCATGGCCGGAGAAAATGGCCGCCGGGTACCATCTAAGGGAGTTTTTTATCGAGCCAGAGGAGACCACAACTTCACCTTTAGCGACCATTTCCAGCAGTAGGTTTCTGGCCCGATAAACCCCGACATCGATGATGTCTGCCAGTTGCCTGGTTGACAGCCATTCGTGCTGAGGCGGTACCCCTTTGAAAGGGCTGGGTTGAGGGGACTGCGTTAATAATGCTTGTAGCAGCGCTTGCTGCAGCTGCCGGACTTCCTTTTGTTTCGGGGATAACGCTTCCATAGCACTTCCTCTGTATTTCTATTGCTGTTTACTTTGAAAAAACAAACTTTCTCTATTCGTAGACCTGCTTTAATTCCTATAGAAAGCAAACGCCTATCTGTTTTTTTAGGCTGAAAAATAGATTGCTTGCTATCCATTTTTCGCCGGGCGGTATAACGGGGGGATGTCATACTTAAACCCAATAATTTGGTTTATTATATTCATAAAAAGCCAGTTTGCGATCTCATTGGTTGGCAGATTATAAAAAACAGGATTTTATTCCAAGAAAGAATATTTTACGATCTATGAGGCTAAAAATAACAATAAATTAACCTGATACAGGGAATAAATGGCGAATATTAAAGGTGCTCAAGAAAATCCTTTGTTTAATGGGAGGCTTTTGCAAGAATATTAATCGCCAACCAAGAGAGGGAGTTTAGGGTTTTGCGGTTTTAATATTCAATGCGTTTGCTTATTTGTTATATGTTAATTCATTGGTTTTTTTAAACCTCATCACCTGGCTAGAACCGGTGATTATATTGCTGTTCGCCCCTGAGTACGGTGGCTTAATTACTCTCAAGATGCTAAAGAATTAGAGCGTTAAATTTTCGCGTGCTCGGCACGCTAATGCTCTGTTCTTTATTGGGATATGCATTTTTTCTTATAAGGAATATAGGTTCTATGAAACTTAACAAAATCATGATGGCTGCAGTGATTGCATTTGGCGCAACTTCTTTTGCACACGCAGCCGATCAGGGACACGGTAAAGTCACTTTCACAGGTTCAATCATTGATGCGCCATGCTCGATTGCTCCTGAGTCCATTGACCAGACTGTAGACCTGGGTCAGGTTTCCAACGTGGCACTGAATGGCGGTGGCAAATCTAACCCTCGTCCATTCGAAATTAAGCTGGAGCAGTGCGACATCACTACTCTGAAAACGGTCAAGACCACTTTCAGCGGCGTAGCTTCTGCCACCAACAAAGATCTGTTGGGTATCGCGGGTACGGCCAGCGGCGCGGGTGTAGCCATCTCTTACAATGGTCAGCCAATCAAGTTGGGTGAAGCGACAACGGCTCAGACTCTGAACACCGGCAACAACACCCTGCACTTTGCTGCTTATCTCCAGGGTGAAGGGGCTTCTGCCGCTGTCGTCCCAGGTGATTTTACTTCTGTAGCCGATTTCACCCTGGCTTATCAGTAAGTAACTCCGCAGGTTTAATAAACCAGGCATGTGAGTCATCGCATGCCTGGTTGATCCCCCTGTCAAAGGAATGTCGCGATGTTTTCACAAGGGAATCAGGCCGGTTTAATACTGTTGATATTACTGTCTGGATTGGCCGCCGGATCCAGTTATGCATCCCAAACCCTGCAGGGATGGGGCCGGGTCAATATGCACGGCGCTATTATTGATACCGCCTGCGCCATTGCGGCCGGCAGTCGGGACCAAACCATAGATATGGAAACTATTCCTTTAGGACAAATCATCCGTGACGGTCAGGGGATGACTAAACCTTTCAGTATCGAATTGGTGAACTGCATCCTGGAACGACCGGGGAATAAATCAGACTGGAAATTTTTTCAGGTTACTTTTGACGGTTCTGCAGAAGGAACACTGTTTGGCGTACAAGGCGATGCCCGCGGTGTTGCACTGAAAATTAATGACAGTAACGGGAATGCTGTTATTCCTGGTGAGCCATTGCCCATGGAAGAAATAATTCCTGGAAATAGAACGCTGAATTACTCCATGACGCTGATAGCCAATCATCAGCCGTTGAAAGCGGGAGCGTATTTTTCCACAGTGCGTTTTAAGCTGGATTATTTTTGAATTATCTCGTGCTGACGGTTAATTCGTTTTTGAAAGGACTTTTATTATGCTTTCACCGGCAGGGAAGTTATTTCGTCTTCAGGTACTGGGACTCTGTGTAGCGCTTTCGCTGGGTAACCCAGTCGCGTTGGTTTACGCCGCCGCCGAAATCCAGTTCAACACGGATGTATTAGATATTAACGATCGTAAGAATATCGATCTGAGTCAGTTTACGCGTAGCGGCTACATTATGCCGGGCGTCTATACCATGGTGGTGCACGTCAATAAAAACGATCTGCCGGAGCAGACGGTGACCTTTTTAGCCCCACCCAAGGATCCTAAAGGCAGCGAAGCCTGCCTGTCGCCGGCATTGGTCAAGCAATTAGGGTTCAAAGAAAAACTGCAAAACTCCCTGAGCTGGACGCATGACGGCCAATGTCTTGATCTGCAGCATCTGGCCGGAATGGAGGCGCGTGGCGATCTGAGCACTTCATCCCTGTATCTCAATATTCCTCAGGCCTATCTCGAATACAGCTCAGAAAGCTGGGATCCCCCTTCACGTTGGGATGAAGGTATTCCGGGCTTGCTGTTCGATTACAACGTCAACGCCCAAACGCAAAAGAATCTGAAAGGGGGCGGCAGCAGCTACAACCTGAGCGGTAATGGCACCAGCGGAGCCAATCTGGGTGCCTGGCGCCTGCGTGCTGACTGGCAAGCCAATCTCAACCACCAGACAGGGGCTGACCAGCCGACCGATAAACAGTTCGATTGGAGCCGCTATTACGCCTACCGGGCTATTCCGGCTCTGCGCTCCCGGCTGACGATGGGCGAAGACTATTTGAATTCCGATATCTTCGACAGCCTGCGTTTCTCCGGCGCCAGCCTGCGCTCGGATGACAGCATGCTGCCGCCTAACCTGCGCGGTTATGCGCCTGAAGTGAGCGGCGTGGCAAAAACCAACGCCAAGGTGGTGGTCAGTCAGCAGGGGCGGGTGCTGTATGAAACCCAGGTTGCTGCCGGGCCATTCCGTATTCAGGACATCAACGATGCGGTCTCTGGCGAGCTTGATGTGCGCGTTGAAGAGCAGGATGGCAGCGTGCAGGAGTTCAAGATGAACACCGCCAGTATTCCTTACCTGACACGTCCAGGCACCGTTCGCTACAAGCTGGCAGCGGGCAAACCATCCGAATGGGGCCACCACCTGCGCGGGCCATTGTTTGGCACCGGGGAGTTTTCATGGGGTATCAGTAATGGTTGGTCACTGTATGGCGGCGCCATCAGCGGCGGTGACTACAACGCACTCTCGGTGGGGTTGGGGCGTGATCTGTTGGCGCTTGGCGCGTTGTCGTTCGATGCCACGCAGTCACGCGCAAAATTGCCGGAAGACGGCGTACTGACCGGCGGTTCCTACCGTTTGAGTTATTCGAAAAACTTTGACGACTATGACAGCCAGGTCACCTTCGCGGGTTATCGCTTCTCCCAGGAAGATTTTATGAGCATGGGGGAGTACCTCGATTCGCGTTATGAGGGCGGACGCAGCGGCAAGAGCAAGGAGATGTACACCATCACCTTCAACAAACAGTTCCGTGAACTGGGGTTGAGCACTTATCTCAACTACAGCCACCAAACCTACTGGGATCGCGCTGCCAACGATCGCTACAACCTGATGGTATCGCGTTATTTCGATATCGGTACCTTCAAGAATGTCAGCGCGTCGCTGTCTGCTTATCGCAACCGTTACAACGAGCGTAACGACGACGGGATGTACCTGTCCTTGTCGATCCCCTGGGGCAACACGGGGACGCTTAGCTACAACATGACGGTCAATCGTGATGATAACGCGCATCGCGTGGGTTACTACGACCGGATTGATGAACACAACAACTATCAGATCACTGCGGGTGCCGCTCGCAGCGGCGCGACAACCAGTGGCTATTACAGCCATGAAGGCGATATGGCCCAGATTAACGCCAACGCCAGCTACCAGTCTGGCCGTTACAGCGCCATTGGCTTGGGGGCACAAGGTGGGGTGACGTTGGCACAGGAAGGCGTGGTGCTGCACCGGATCAATACGCCGGGCGGAACCCGATTGTTGCTTGATACCGACGGCGTTGCCGATGTGCCAGTACGGGGTTACGGCAGCACGGTGCTGACCAACCGATATGGCAAGGCGGTGGTAACCGATGTGAACAGCTACTACCGCAACAAGGCCAGCATCGATCTCAACCGCCTTGGGGATAACGTTGAGGCGACCCGTTCGGTGGTGCAAGCAACCTTGACGGAAGGGGCGATTGGTTATCGCAAGTTTGATGTGATTGCCGGTGAGAAAGCGATGGCGATCATCAAACTGGCCGATGGCAGTGAACCGCCGTTTGGCGCGACGGTAATGAACCGACGCAAGCAGGACACGGGGATCGTCAATGACGGCGGCAGTGTCTACCTGTCGGGGATTAATCCGGGTGAAGTGATGACGGTGCATTGGAACAGCGGTCCGCAATGCGAGATCCAGCTACCGGCATTGCTGCCTGATGAGGTGTTGATGAACACGTTGTTGCTGCCTTGTCACCCTTTGGGCACCCGTAAACCGCCTTCGTCACCTGAAGGCATTAAGGCTGCGCAGGTTACGCCTGTTACCTGACCACATTCAGGGTGAGGCCCGCCTCACCGTTTAACCGCCGGTCAGCCAGCTGCACTGGGGCTGGCTGATAATTGCGAAGAAAATGATGAATCAGATGATGACCAAACAAAAAATCTCACTTTTGAGCACGTTCGCCACCGTTGCCGTTCTGTCAGCCGGCACGGTTGTCATGCCCGCTGATGCGGCCATTGCCCTGGATCGCACTCGTGTGATCTTTGACGGTGACCTTAAGACCATGAGCCTCAACATCAGCAACCAGAACAAGCAATTGCCTTATCTGGCGCAGGGCTGGATTGAGGATGAACAGGGCAACAAGATCCAAAGTCCGTTCACCGTGCTGCCACCGGTACAGCGGCTGGAGCCCGGCAAACCGAGCCAGGTGAAAATCCAGGCCTTGCCTGCCGCGCGCCAGCTGCCGCAGGACCGGGAAACGCTTTATTACTTCAACCTGCGTGAAATACCGCCGCGTAGCGATAAGCCAAACACCTTGCAGATAGCGTTACAGACACGCATCAAGATGTTTTATCGGCCGGGCTCAATAGCACCGCAAAAGAATCAGGCCCCCTGGCAGGAAAAACTGACGTTGACCCGACAGGGTGACAAGTACGCGGTGAATAACCCGACGCCTTATTACGTCACGATTGTTGAGGCCAATGCCCGTAAGGATGGGAAGGGGATCGCCGCTTTTGAGCCAATGATGGTGGCGCCGAAAGCCAGCGCATCGTTGAACCTGTCTACCGCGGTGTTAGGGGACAGCCCGGTGCTGACTTACATCAACGATTACGGTGGCCGACCGCAACTGACGTTCCGCTGCACCGGCAGTACCTGTCAGGTTGTGCCTGCCAAAAAATAACCGAAAAACCGCGGTGACTACGGCAAGCAAGGAAGAAACGGTTTTAAAGACAGCGGAGTGAAATAAACCATGCAAGGAAAGAGCCCAATGTTGTCAGGAAAGGCCTATGACCGCTACCAACGCCGCACTATTGGCCTGACGGTACTCGCCGCGCTGATGATCCCGCTGACTGCGGGAATGATTTTAATGCTGATACCCCAGGCGGGTGCAGTGGATAACTGGGACGTGGAGGGGGCCAACGGCACTTTGCACGTCTATGGATCGCTGACCGAGAGCGCCTGCAGTCTGGAGATGGCTACCGCTCGGCAGGAGGTGTGGCTGGGCGAAACCGGAACGGCGCAGTTTCAGCATCCTGGCGATCGCGGCACGCCGGTGGCGTTTGAACTGAGATTGAAAGACTGCCTGCGGGCACCGGCGAGCAACCGGGATGCCTGGACCGGCGCTTTAGCCTGGAGCGGCAGTCAGCCTGCGGTGTCGCTGGCCTTTATGGCACCTGCCGACAGTAACGCGCCGCGCCTGATCAAGGTCGCTGGCGTAACGGGATTGGGGTTGCAGTTGGCGGATGCAACCGGGTTGCCGGTACGGCTCGGAGCCCGTAACAAACCCATCCTGCTGACGCCGGGACAAAACACCCTGACGTACACCGTGACGCCAGTGCGCACCCCGGCAACGCTGGGGGCTGGGGCCTATCGCGCGGTGATCGATTTTCGCCTGTATTACGACTAAACGTTTGAAAACTGTGTGGCTAAAGGGCAAGCGCAACACCGATAAAAGGGAGTGTCATCATGGGCGTGAAAGAAAGGTACTGGCGCAGAGCCGTTAGGCTGGGGGTTGCAGGGGCGATGTTGGCGGGGGTTATCGGCCAACCGGCGGCTGCGGAAGAAAATATGCGTTTTCACGGCACCCTGGTGGCGGAACCCTGCGTGATCCCGCCGGGCGAAGAGGAAATACAGCTAGATTTCGGCACCATTGTCGATAAATACCTGTATCTGAATACCCGCACCCATAGCCAGCCTTTTGCTCTGCATCTGGCCGAATGCGATCTCAGCCTGGGCAATACGGTTTCGATCACCTTTAGCGGTACGGAAAACGCCAAGCTGCCCGGCCTGTTGGCGCTGGACGGCGGCAGTAGTGCATCGGGGGTGGGGATCGGGTTGGAAACTCAAGAGGGCAAAGCGTTGCCGCTCAACAGTGCCAGCGAAAAATTCCGGCTGTCAGCGGGGAGCAACATGATCAACCTGCAGGCCTATGTGAAGGGGGAGCCTGAGGCGATCCAAAACAAGTCTATCGGGCGCGGGACATTCAGTGCGGTAACGACGTTTACCCTGGAATACGAATAGCGATACCGGCGGGTTTTCATTGGTTTTTAGGGTGCGGTTGACGTGTTGCTAAGAAATAAAGGATTAGTCGCCTGTTTCATCGGCTTGCCGATAGTGTCGTGGTGTTACTTCCCCAATATGGGCGGTGTTGGGTTGAGCCTGCCTTTTAATCCGCTGGTTTATGCCGTCATGGCCGTGATGGTGCTGTTGATTTGGTGTGGCAAGCCACGTCGTCGCGGCATCGTTTTCACGCCGACCGCCAGGTGTTTCACGATGGGCGTGGTTCTGTTAGCTGTGCCGCTGGCCTATGGGCCGGCGGCGGGGTTTTCCTCCGCGGCATGGCGTGTTGCGGCTCTGCTGGCCGGCTGGATTTTTTATTGCAGTGGGTTGCAGGTGCGGCTGCCTTTTCGTCTGCGCCAGCCGTTGCTGGTGCTGCTGCTGGCCATCGTTGCCGGTCAGGCCGTTATTGCTGTGTTACAGCTGTTTTTGCCAGCCTGGAGCTGGGTGCCGCTGCGAGGGGCCAGGGTCTACGGCATTTTTCAGCAACCGAACGTGTTAGGCAGTTTTATCGCCACCGGGCTGGCTTTGACGTTGATGCAGTGGCTGTTGCCGGGCTATGCCCTGGTTGCTTCACGCCGAGAGGGCGTCCGCCGAATCGCTCTTTCCTTGCTGTTGGTGTTGTTCTCTGCGGTGCTGGTCTGGATACAGTCGCGCGCTGCCTGGCTGGCAACCCTGCTGGTGGTGCTGGGTTTTTGGGGGTGTTTCCGCCATCACTTTACCCGCGGATTACTGAGCGCATCTCTGCTGATATTGCTGGGTACGGCGCTGGGCGGCGTTGTCATGCTGTGGCCGGAGAGCGCAGGTGGCGTGCGTTACATCTCCCACGAAATGTCCAATCAGGCCCGTTTGGCGATGCTGCAGGACACGCTGAAGATGATCGCTGCGCATCCTTTGTCCGGCTGGGGATACGGCAGTTTTGAGTACGCCTTTCAGCATTTCCGCATCGAACAGGTGCCACCCACGCAGGTGCTGGAAATTGCGCGTCATCCGCACAATGAGATCCTGTACTGGTGGGTGGAAGGGGGCTTGGTCGCGTTGCTGGGCATCAGCTTGCTGATCCTGGGCGGCGGACGATTGCTTTTACAGGTGTTCAGGCATGACCGCCGTGCTTTTTCGACCGGGGCCGCTAATGCCGGTGAGACCAGCGCGCTATGCCTGGCTCTGTTGCCCATGTTGGTACATACCCAACTTGAATACCCTTTCTATCTGTCGGCTATGCACTGGATGGTTTTCTTGCTGTTGCTGGCGATGGCAGACCGCCTTTCTTGCCGGAAAGTTGGCGTCATTATTCTTCCCGCCAGGGGACGGTTGCCGCTGCGCTGTGGCATTGGCGGGTTGTGCATGGCGACGCTTGTGATGATGGTGGCGATTTTCCGCGGGGGTCTTTCGCTGACGCAGGCCGAGCGCAATGGGCTGCGCGATATTCAGATCCTGGACTCGATGTCGCCGATTGCGCGATGGGGGCTGCAGGATCGAGTCAATTTTGATGCACAGACGCATCGCTTACTGACCTACAACACCCGGCGAGACGACAGTGAACTTTCGCGCTATGCCGTCTGGGCTCGTCATTATCTGACGAGGCGAGTTGACGCCAATGTGTACGCCAGTTTGATTGCCATATTGCGTTATCAGCAGCAAACGGCCGAGGCCGAAAAGTATGGTTTTGACGCTGCGTTGTTGTTTCCCGCCGACCCGCGTTTTCGCCGGTCAACGGCAACAACGGGCGAGTAGTCACGGCTGGCTATGGCCGTGCTGGACAGGAATACATCTAAAAAAGGAAGCCGGAAAGATGATGGTGAAGCATATAAATCTTAGTGTCCGAGTGGGGATCTTGTGTCTGGTGGTGATGGGAGCCACGGCATGCCAAAACCCGAAGTCGACTAAACCCCTGGCCGCCGGAAAGACCAGCGCCACCAGTGAGATATCGGAGGAAAGCTTACGTAAACAGCGTGAGGCTGAGCGGCTACAGCAGTGCCAGGAGCAACTGGGCGCACTGCGTAATATCAATGCCAAACAGTTTCAACAGTATAAGCAGGCTTTCGACAGTTTGATGAGTGGCGCTTCGCAGTACGCCGGGGTGCGAACCAAGGTTAATGGCGATACCCAGGAGACCGTGGATGCGCTGTATCGCTATAAAGTGAATTTCCTGTGTGCCGGGGTGAATCAGGCGGTGCTGACGGGCCTGGCCGAACGCGGGGAGTTGGTTAAATGATGCGGGTGTCCCGGCTGGCTTTTTTGGGGTTTGCGGCACTCATGGTCGTGAGTCAGGCACAGGCAGATGAGGGCGTGCCCGCTCTGCTGCAATTTGCCGAACAATACCAACGTCAGAATGTTAAGCCGGAGACGCCAGCGAGCGATAAAGCGCGCAATAGCGAGAAAACGGCTGCGCCGAAAAAGAAAGACGACAGTCCCCGCCAGATAACCAGGCAGGCAGAACACCCGAAAGCCGCTGCTTCGACCGCCTTTACGCTACGCCGGTCGCTGGTGGAGAGTGAACAACAACTGACCCGCCAACAGGCAGAGCTGGATGCGCTACGCCAGGAAATTACCGCGTTGCGTGCCGAGAAACCGCCCGTTAGTGCTTCACCGGTGCCGCCCGACATCTCGCTCTTGCAGCAGTGGTTGGCGGGGCTGAGCCAGGCCTGGCGGGGTTCGCCGGATGCGCAACGAACGGCCTCTTTACTGCAGCAAGCCCAACGGGACACTCAGCAGGCCAGAGAAGCGCAGGTACGGGCCGAGAGTCAATTAGCCGGCCTGACGGCGAAATTGTCCGCTACCGAACAAGCCAATCAGGAGTATGAGCAGAAGCTGGCAGGGCAGCAGCAACAACTGGCGCAAGCGCAGATCGAGGCGACGGAATTAGGCAAACGCCAACGGTGGGAAGTCACGGCAGAACAGTTAAAGGATGAAAAGAATCGCCTGTCCTACGCGGCCGGCAGTGCGCTTGGGCGGGATATTGATGGGTTAATGGCTGAACGCCAGAGCTGGGGCGTGCCGGTAGACCGCAATAGCCTGCTGGCCGGCGTGCTGGATGCGGTTTCCGGTCATTTACTGTTACCCCCCGCAGAGCTTGCCAGGCTGATGGAGAAGGCGGATAGCGCCGCCGGCGCCGCACGAGAAAAACGGGTCAAGGCCCAGGTGCAACAGGATCAGGATTATCTGGCCCGTTTCAGTAAACAAAAGGGTGTTAAACAATCGGCGATGGGCTTTTGGTATCGGGTGGATTACGCCGGTGACCACGAGTTGGCGAAGGATGCGGTGATTGATGTGGTGGTCAAGGAAAGGCTGACCGATGGCACCGTCATCCAGGATATGGAGCTCAGCGGTAAAGTCCTCTCGCAACCGCTCTCTGCGTATCCGCCTTTATTCCGGGAAGCGATTGGTCATCTTCGCAATCACGGTTCACTGACCATGGTGGTGCCACCGGAGTTTGCCTATGGTGAGGCGGGCTATCCGCCGAAAGTACCGCCGAATGCCACCATGGTTTACGAATTGCGTATCGACAATAGCCAGACACCCTAAGGGCGAATACAGCAGTGGTTTGGCTTAATAAAGGCAGGAGAGCCGGCATGAGTTCCATAATGACAATAGCCTTATTTGATAAGAACACTTTTTTCATCAAGGGATTACAGGATGTTTTAGTACAGCATTTCAATTCGTGCGGTGTGCTGGTGCGTATCGTGGATATTGAGCAGGCCAATGAGGCAGATTTGGTGTTTCGCTATTTCTCCCCGGGCAATTTGAGCTGTTTTTGTCAATATGCGTTACCGTCCGCGGGGCGGAAACCCCTGTATTTTGCACTGCGTCAACCGGATAAGCGGCACTCTGCGGCTGCCAGCGCCAGGTGCGTGCTTGAGTCTGGGGTTATCCATCATGATATGCCTGTTTCAGCGGTACTACAGGTGGTTATCGCTGGGCTGGAGCGGCAAAGGTTGTGGCCATTGGACAACCGTAGCCATAAACGCCCTTGCGCCTGTCAAAGGATCCTGACGCTGCGAGAACAAGAGATCATGAGATGTATGAAGTGGGAGTTGGGCGTCACACAAATTGCCCACATGCTGGAGATCAGCGTGAAAACGGTCAGTAATCACAAGATGAGCGTGATGCGAAAAATGGGGTTTCGGCGCAATGCCGAGCTTTATGGCTGGCTGCGCAACAGTACCCGACCTCGGGTCGAATAATCGAACCTGTTCGATGTAGAGTTCATATCTCAGAAAGCAAAAAACCCGCCATAGGCGCAATGCCGATCAGTTAAGGATCTGTTGACCGATCCTTAATCTGCGGCAATATAACGGCTTCCATTACAGGGAGCCGTTTTCTTATGCCACTTCTCGATGACCTGCGCAGATTTTTGCTGAACATCTTCCTGTTGAATGGCTCCAGCATTGCCTTTCTCTGTCTACCCATGCCACCGTCAGACGCCGCCGCCTGCCCGGGGACATGGTGGTCTGGATGGTCGTTTGTATGGCCTTCTTTCGTAATGAGCCCATTACCGATATTGTCCGCCGCCTTAACCTCAGTGCCGATGGCGAAGCCGGCACGCAGCTTCTGGCACGCAGCGCCATTACACAGGCACGCCAGCGTGTCGGTGCTGCCCCTGTTGAATGGCTGTTTCGCCAGACAGCACGAACCTGGGGGACTGAACGCTATCCCAAAGATGACTGGAGAGGATTGCAGCTCTTTGCCGTCGACGGTGCACAACTGCGTACGCCCGATGAACCGGAACTTCGTGCGCATTTTGGTTCCAGTAACACCTCTACAGACCGACAGAGTCCTTTTCCGGTGATGCGTCTGGTGGCGTTGATGAACCTGAGCAGTCATGTTCTGCTGGATGCGGTCACCGGGCCTTACCGGTGTAGCGAGACCCGGTTGGCGCATGACCTGATTAAGGCGTTACCGGATAACTCCATCACCCTGTTTGATAAGCTATTTTTTAGTGCGGATTTACTGACAGGGGTGAACCATGGCGGCGAAAATCGCCACTGGCTACTGCCTGCCCGCAAAGGGATGGTCGCAGACGTGCAGGAAAGCTACGGGGCGGGCGACCGTCTGCTAAAAATGAAAGTCTCTGCGCAGGCTCGAAAGCAAAACCCGGCCCTTCCTGAGTCCTGGTATGCCCGGGCGGTCAGTTACGATATCGGTGGTGTGGAGAAAACCGTGCTGACTTCATTGCCTGCGGATCGTTATCCGGCCAAAGCGGTGGCGGAGCTTTATCATTCGCGATGGGAAATCGAAGTGGGTTTTCGCAATATCAAAAGCAGCCTGCAGAGTAATGCGATGGTGCTGAGAAGCCGCAAAGTGGAGTTGCTGCATCAGGAAGTATGGGGGTTGTTGTTGGCTTACAACCTTATCAGGCGGGAAGCGGCGCTGACGGCAAAACAGTATAAAAGAGCGCCGTCGGAGATGAGTTTAAATTTGCTTTTGGGTAATAGCGACGGAACTGATAGTGCTGGGTAATACGGTATCCCCCGGAACGATACCGAAACGGCTGATGCACCTGAAGGGGAGTTTGGAGGCGATGTTCATAACAAAACGCCCCCGACCATCAAGGCCGAGGGCGGTTAAGATATCAAAAACCCGTTATCCGGTGAATCGTTATGCCTCACCGCTTAAGTGAACGGCATTGCGCCATAGGCGGGTTCTTTTAAATAGGGTGCCCGGACTCGGAATCGAACCAAGGACACGGAGATTTTCAAAACTCGTGTCAGTTTTGACTCCTGGAAATGGCAACGAGAAAAGAGACTATTGTGGGTCATCAACGACCACTCAGCACCGAGCAGAGGCAGCAGGCCATCTATTACCTGGACCAGTCGGGGCCATTTTTTGTTGACTGCTTCATATGGCAAGTGAAAGAATCTGCCATTAAGTGTGTTTGTGGTTTGAAAGAAATCTTTATTTCCTGGTTACATTGGTGAACGTTGTTCGCGGCGGGAAGCTTAGCTCACTTCAGCAAGTCGGCCTTATATTTCGTGGGAATATGTAGCTGTTAATTTAACGTGGTTGTTTTATGAAGGATAATGGTGCTATGACGGCTTCTGTCATTCCGCAGTACAAACCTTTAATCGCGGAATTTAAAGATATTGATAATCTTTCCTCTTCGGACTTTGAAATTTTCGTCCGCGATTTGTTTGTTGCATCGGGATGGACCGATGCCGAAATTACCCAAACAGGCAAAGAATTCAAACACGGAGATGGCGGGGTCGATATTTTCGCCTGGAAAGGGAAGCGAAAGTTTGCCATTGAGGTGAAACAGCGCCAGCTGGGTACGACAGTGGATGTGAAGGCCCTTAATCAACTAGTTACCGGCGCTACGCTGGCAAATGTTACCTATAAAATTTTGGTTACCAACTCCTGGTTTACCTCTGAAGTGAAGGCGCGGGCGTTACGACTCGGCGTTGAGTTGATAGACCGGGATGAGTTGCAAAATCTGTGGGTCATTAAGCATTCCGAGATTGGCCGTGACATTAAGCCGCGAACTTATCAGCAGGATGTGATTAACGAAGCCCTTGCACTTCATGCGGCAGGAAAGTCAAAGCTGCTGATTGAAATGGCGACGGGATTAGGCAAAACCTATACCGCTGCCCACTTAATTAAGCGCTTAATTCAAAAAAATAGCCGCAGGCCAAGAGTGTTATTTCTTGCACATCAGGTCGAGATTTTACTGCAATCAGTTACCGCATTTAAAAACGTTTTGGGTATTGGTAACTTCAGTTTTTCTGCCTGTTTCGGCGGCACACATCCTGAAGACACTGATTTCGTCTTTGCGTCATTTGATACGCTCTATAGCAAACTCGATGCGTTATCTGCAGGGGCATTTGATTACGTCATTGTCGATGAAGCCCACCATACGCTGGCAAAGACCTATTCTGCGGTGGTGTCGCTTTTCCAGCCGCAACTCCTGATTGGCCTCACCGCGACCCCGTACCGGACGGATAATCGCGATGTAGTGAGCTTCTTTGGTGGTGCCGATGGTCATATTGGTAAATTCGATCTGGTTTGGGCACTCAAAAATAAAAAACTGGCATTCCCCAAATATCTTGTCCTGCTTGACGATCTGGATCAGGATAAGATCGACCAGCTTGAGAGCGGTCTTTCTCTATCCGATATTGATAAACTGCTTTTTTTGCATAAAAAAGATCATGAGATTGTCCGTCTCATCGACAAAACAGTGACCGAGCAGGGGATAGAGAACGTAAAAGGGATTATCTTTTGCCGGAATATCCAGCATATGAATCATCTTATTGCGTTCTTTGAGCCCGGCACAGCCACCCTTGTGCATTCAAAAATGTATGACCAGGAACGACGAGAAAATATTCGATTGTTCAGGGAAGGGGATTATAAGTACATTTTGGTGTGCGACCTGTTCAATGAAGGTATTGATATTCCAGAAACCAACCTATTGATCTTTATGCGTTATACCGGGTCACGTACAATCTGGTTACAACAGTTAGGACGTGGGTTGCGCAAAACGCCAAATAAAGAGTTTGTTCATGTATTAGATTTTGTTGGATCCCTTGAGCGGTTGAATGAGATTAAAGGCCTGGCAAAAGAGATTGAACAGCAGCCAAGGTATCACGGCAGTACTATTGATGATCCGGAGGAGATGGACGCACCTGGGGTTTATCATGACACTTCACTGGAGGTGCAATTCAGCGCAGAGGCGGCGAAAGTACTGGCTCTCCTGGAAGAGATGAAAATGCAGCTTAATAGCCGCGATGTACTGCTGGATAAGTTGCGCCGATATCGCGAAAAAAATGACGAGTTACCCTCCATTGCAAAACTGGAACAAGAGTTAGCTGACATTAGCCTTGATCAAATTGCCACCCATTTCGGCTCTTATTTGAGCTACCTGACATCCGCATTCAATGAAGACGTGGATATTCCTTCCATGCGCACGAGACTGATTGAATTTCTCGATACCTTTATCGGGGAGAACAACATGGCACCAAGTTTTTACACGATTTCATTGAATTTCGGCGTGAACCCGTTGTACGAATTCAGTGAAAAAGAGATTCAACAGCTTCTGCCCGATTACGACAACCTTGTCAGTGCCCGAATTAAAGTGGCTGACTCGCAGGTCGAGAGTGATATGCCGGTGAAGGAAGTGGATGTTTGTCCATGGATCGAAACGTACCGGGGAAAACCTTTGAACCTTGTCAGTTTTAAGCAATTACCGCCGGATGTGCAGAAACAGATTAAGAACAAGTATCAATCGGCATTCGTGTTTCTCAAAAAGCTAAAAGACGCGCTTTAATATGGAAAAAATTGACTTCGTTGTAGATCAACATCAGCTCGGCCGAGCTCTAAATAAACTCATCCATAACCTGGTTGAAGAAAGTCAGCTCACGCCCGGAGAAACGCTCAGTGCCTGGGAGCTCTGTGAAAAACTCAGCATGCAGCAATTCATGGCATTGAAGAAAAATGTCTATTTTGCAGATTTGCTGCGAGCAGTAGATATTTATCCCCCTTCGGGACAGAAGCTTTCAGTAGATGATGAGGAAATCAGGCAAGTTGAAACTGAGGTTGAGGAAAAGCCGGAAATAACGAGTGATGAACCGGTGATGGAATGTCTTCAGATCCCTGCCTCATCCACCTTACTTGACGCGATTCAGTTGCCTGATAGATTTATGAAATTAATCAAGCGACTAAAAAACATACACTTGGTAAACCCCGATTTTGGGCCCGGAGAAACCTTCGGCGAACTCATCGCGCTAACAGTTCATGAGCTGGCTGCACAGCCCGGAATCGGGGCACTATATATTGATACTTTTAAAGAATTGCAACAGCTGGTTCAGTCTGCACCTGCCGTTGAGGCTATCGGCACGACTCATACGGGCATTGATTTCGCGAAGGTGGATAGCAGCCAGATGCGGTTGAGCCTTGCGGGCGTGGAAGCTAGCTATACCAAAGCACTGGAAAAATTTGGTCGCTATCTTAAAACGGAAGATATGGGCGAGATGTTGCAGGCTATTCTGCATGCCGAACATGAGCAATTAGTAGCCATTCCGACCTGGGGAAAAGGAAGTATCACACAGTTATTGGCATTTAGAGACAGATTACGGGAAGAGATTATCGCTATTCAGAATGGTGACATTGACTACCTGGCGCTTGAATCCGTCTTGATCGTTCCAAAACGACTTATAAACTGCACATTGAATAAACTTGAAGCCGTTTTACTGGAAGATATCGAATCTTACTTCGATAAAAGCAGTGAAATGAAGGTCGACATTGCCCAACGTCGCTGGGGGTTTGTTGAAGAAAAAAAGACCCTCGAAGAGATCGGGGCCGATTACGTCGTATCGAGAGAGCGAATTCGCCAAATTCAGGCCGATATCAGACAAGAATTCCTTGGGCATATGCGTGTCAGTCAACCATCGGTTTGGGAGATATTGGAGCCTGAGGTATCGCCGGATCTTAGTGTGAAAATGCAGACGCTTTTTTCCTGTTTCTCCTCTGAACGTGACTTCTTCGAATTTCTGGATATGGTGTCAGGGCAAACAGAGCTCATCACTCATGTCTATCCCGAGATTGACAAAGCGATCCTGAATACCTACTTTGCCGAGAATGGCGCACCCATCCACCTTGACGACATCCGGGAGTTTATCCCCTCTGTCTGCAGCATCGAAATACCCTACGTTGACAATGCGATTCGTCATCTTGCGCAACAAGGCGCCATCCAGCTTAAAGATGAGAACGTCTACCCCCTGCAGCTGAAAAAAGCTGAAGCTAGTGCCTGCGTGCTGATTAAACACCAAAAAGGTCTACCTTGGCTGGATATTGCGAAATTAATCAATGGGAATAATTATTCGCGCAGCCCTGTTTACGAGGACCGTCTGGATCACGAAGCGTTTAACCAGCCTGAGTATATCTATCTGTCCGGCAAGGGGACCTACAAGCACACCTGTTTTATCGATGTCGATGCGGCACAGATAGACGACATTTTTCTGGAAATGATGGAATACGCCGAGAAAAATTCCCGTTCGGTGTTCCACCTGAATGAGTTTTACCAGGCCTCGCGCAATCTGAAAAAACATGATTACTATGTCATTCGCCATTTTGTGAAACATTTCGGCGAGGATTACGGTTTTTACTTCGACGGAAAATCTCAGGCAGATTCGATAGGGCTGGAGAAAGGTTTTAAGAACATCACGCAAAAGGACGTCATCATCGAAGCGATGAACAACAGTGATAAACCGCTAACGAAACCTGAAATTGCCAATTTGCTGAAGAGTAAAAGCCTGGCACATGCGTCGTTTTATCTGGATGACATGATTGAGAGGGGAAATGTTGTTCAGGTGGGCCGTATGCTCTATACCACACCAGCCTGTGCCTATAAAAATATCGTCATCGACGACTATGTCGCGGCCCTTCATGCATTACTTCTGCATTTTGGTAAGCCAGTAGAGCCCTCTATTTTTAAAGCACAACTGAACATGCAATTTGAGCGAAGCTACTCGAAATATTTCTATGCTTCTCTTGCTCGGTTAAATGCTAAAGCACAAGGCTGGCACCGCAAACATAGCCTCTATTCGGTCACGGAGATTCCTTTTAGCAATATATCATCGGCAATGGACATGCTCTGCGATCCTGGGGCTCCCTTGCAGCAGAATATTGATGCCATGCAGGCAAATATCGCCATTACACGTGAAACGGCTGCAATTGCCATTCAAAACTGGCGCACAGCACGATCTATGGTCAACGACTAACAAAGCGAGGGGGGCCAGGGCCTCCTTCCTCTTTATGAAGCTGTAAGTATCCCTGCAAAAGGAACTATCCACTTTGAGATAGTCTCTGGCACTCCAACTTCCGCTTATGGCACATAAGCGACACTCAACCTGAGTAACGTTAAGAACAGGAAAGTGTCAGTTCCGAATTTCTGTACATTAGTAAGCGCTGCAGAGATATAAACGTCGCCATTAACATCACTTACTGGAGGCTTAACAGTGGCGGGGAGTCAGTTGGTTGAAGGAGGGATCATAACCTATTTTATTGAGAACCTTGAACAAGGTCGGGAATCCTTCCCGGTATTTGGTGTTTATTGCAGTTTGAAGGCCAGTAGACGTTGGCACTGTAATCGGAAGGGTAGGGAGTCGCTAAAGAGAAATGCTCAGGTGGGATGGAAAGGGCTGAGCAAGCGGCATCTGCGACCAGAACACCCAGAAATCTACCAGGACCCCAGAAAGCAAAAAAACCGCCATAGGCGGGTTCTTCTAAATATGGTGCCCGGACTCGGAATCGAACCAAGGACACGGGGATTTTCAATCCCCTGCTCTACCGACTGAGCTATCCGGGCAACGGGGCGCATTTAACCCTATTGGCCGGAAATCGTCAATCGCTTTCTGTCACAAAGCCGATCGGTTGCTCTATTTTCATGCAATGGCAGGTGGGGCTGGCGGGATACTGGAACCTGGTATGGCAATAAATATGCAAAAAATCCGTCTATTTATACCGTTTTGATTTTTCTGGTGTTTATTTTTAATTGATATTTAACAATGAGTTATGTGTTATCCTTTCATCATTAAATCAGCATAATTGTTACTTGAACCTCATAAAAAAACATGCAATCATTGCGCAAATTTTAGCAAGCTACGTCCCCTAACGGCGTTGGTGCTCATTTAAGTCAGAGGGTTGCAGGCATGACTGGTTTTGTTACTCAAGCGTCACTGCGCACCAGACATCAAATGATGCCGTCACTCCGCCGTTACCTTTCCCGAACGCAGTCCGTCAAAAACACCCAGCCTGCCATGCGGTAAGGCTACCTGATGCTCGCTGTTAGGCATTATTAAAAATAGAGCTGCGGCTCTGCTTTTACTGATGTCTATCGGACGCTGCCGATACCAGTCCCCGATAGTTACCTGATAATCTTAGGAGAGTCAGCCGGTCACGTTTGCGCTTTATACTGCAACGCCGGGCATCAATTTGCCGGGGTAACCTTTGTTATCTCATCACCGTGCCCCATGGCACACCCTCATCCTTAACCGTTTGAGAGTTAGCACAATGAAAGAATTGAAAATAGCCACCAGCGCCAGTTTGGTCGCCACCATTGAAACGCTGCGCCAAATCGTTCGCGTAGAGCAAACGGACTATACCGATGTGGCCGCGTTAGTGGTGTCGGTCGACGACGTTAACGCAGGTATCCTGGCGCAGCTCAAAGCGACCGGGTTCGAGATCCCGACTTTTGTGGCGGTGGCGGGGGACGAGCATCTCTCCCCGGACTATCTGCCCTTGATCAGCGGCGTTTTTGCACTGGAAGGGGCCAGCAAGGCGTTCTATATGGCGCAGCTGGAAGCTGCCGCCGATGCCTACGAACAGGCGCTGTTGCCGCCGTTTTTCAAAACGCTGAAAACCTATGTGGAAATGGAAAACTCAACCTTTGCCTGCCCGGGCCACCAGGGTGGGGAGTTCTTCCGCAAGCATCCGGCCGGCAGGAAGTTTTTTGAGTTCTACGGTGAAACGCTTTTTCGTTCTGACATGTGCAACGCCGACGTTAAGCTGGGCGATTTGTTGATCCACGAAGGCTCGGCCAAGGATGCGCAAAAGCACGCGGCACGGGTATTTAACGCCGATAAAACCTATTTCGTGCTCAACGGCACCTCGGCCGCCAATAAGGTGGTGACCAACGCGCTGCTGACTCGTGGTGACCTGGTGTTGTTCGATCGCAACAACCATAAGTCCAACCACCACGGTGCGCTGATCCAGGCCGGGGCGACCCCGGTGTATCTGGAAACCGCGCGTAACCCGTTTGGTTTTATCGGCGGCATTGATTCGCGCTGTTTTGATGAGCGTTACCTGCGCGAACAAATCCGTGAAGTGGCACCGGAGAGAGCCGATGCGGCCCGTCCGTTCCGCCTGGCGATCATTCAGCTGGGTACTTACGACGGCACCATCTATAACGCCCGCCAGGTGATCGACACCATCGGCCACCTGTGTGACTACATCCTGTTTGACTCGGCCTGGGTGGGTTACGAAGGGTTTATCCCGATGCTGAAGGAGTGCTCGCCGCTGTTGCTGGAGCTGGATGAACTGGATCCGGGCATCTTTGTTACCCAGTCGGTACACAAGCAGCAGGCCGGTTTCTCGCAGACCTCGCAGATCCACAAGAAAGACGATCACATCAAGGGCCAGAAGCGTCACTGCAACCACAAGCACCTCAACAATGCTTTCATGCTGCATGCCTCGACCAGCCCGTTCTACCCGTTGTTTGCCGCGCTGGACGTTAACGCCAAGATGCATGCCGGGGCCGCCGGTCGCCGCATGTGGATGGACTGCGTGAAGCTGGGTATCGAGACGCGCAAGCAACTGCTGGAACGCTGCTCGCAACTCAGGCCGTTTATTCCGCTGCAGGTGGCGGGTAAAAACTGGCAGGATTACGACACCGATCTGATCGCCAACGACGCGCGCTTCTTTGATTTTGTGCCGGAGGAGAAATGGCACGGCTTTGAAGGCTACGCGCAGGGCCAGTATCTGGTCGATCCGTGCAAGCTGCTGCTGACCACCCCGGGCATAGACGCGGCCACCGGCCAGTACACCGAGTTTGGCGTGCCGGCCACCATTCTGGCCAACTTCCTGCGTGAGAACGGCATCGTGCCGGAGAAATGCGACCTTAACTCGATCCTGTTCCTGCTGACCCCGGCGGAAAACCCGGCCAAGATGGAACAGTTGGTGGAGATGCTGGTGCAGTTCGAGCGCTATGTGGAAGAAGACGCGCCGTTGAGCGTGGTGCTGCCAACGGTGTATCGCAAGAATGAACAGCGTTATCGCGGCTATACCCTGCGCCAGCTTTGCCAGGAAATGCACGATCTGTACGTCAGCTTTGACGTCAAACAGCTGCAGAAAGAGATGTTCCGTCAGCGCCATTTCCCGCAGGTGATGATGAACCCACAGGACGCCAACGTGGAGTTTATTCGCGATAACGTCGAACTGGTGCCGATTGGTCAGGCGGAAGGGCGCATTGCGGCAGAAGGTGCATTGCCATACCCACCAGGCGTGCTGTGCGTGGTGCCGGGGGAAGTGTGGGGCGGGGCGGTGCAGCGTTACTTCCTGGCGCTGGAGGACGGGATCAACCGGCTGCCGGGGTTCTCGCCGGAATTGCAGGGCGTGTATATCGAGAAAAAAGATCACGGCTGGAAACGCATCTTCGGCTATATGATCAAGCCATAGATTTGAGCGGCCCACAGGGGCCGCTTTTAAATCATCCCGGCCCAGGATGACAAAGCTGTGTGGTGGCACTACCTTTTAGGTAAAAGCCACGGGTGCCGGAATAAGATGATGAAAGAAGAGGGTAATCTCGAGTGGGTCGGCCGAGAGAAAAGACGTTCAACGCTGCGGAATTTTAACTGGTTCTTATTGGTTAATGTGCTGCTGGCGCTCTATCTGCTGCTTCAGCGTGCTCAAACCTTCGGTGAGCGCTCGTTGAGTTCCCTGTTACGTGGTGCACCGGCGATCTGCGGTGTGGTATTGCTGTCGGCCCTGTCTTTTGTCGCGATCCGTCAGTTGGCTACCCGAGGAAAATTGGCGTCCTGGCGTGGTGCGGTGGTTTGCACTCTGCTGTTGGCTCTGTGTTGGTGCGGCGTTTTTCACCATCTGATTGTCAGCGACAGTATTAATCTGCTTTACCCGTTAACACTCGGCCTGCTGTTTTCTTCTCTGATCGCTTTTTATCTGTCTCCACGGCTGTTTTTCCTGTTCAGCATTCCGGTGCTGCTGGTGGCGATTGCCGAAAATATTTTTATCCACAGCGCTTTTTCGCTGGTGAACCTGATCTCCTATGCGCTGATGCTGTTTCTGATTTATTCGGCGCAGAGCCGGCTGGAGCAATGGTTCCAACTGGCGATTGAGCGCGAGCAGGAAAACAAACGGCTGATTGAGCGCCTGAGCAAGCTGGCACACCGCGATCCGCTGACCGGCATCGCCAACCGGCGCTACTTCGACACCTACTTTGATGCGGTTCTGCTGCGGGAATCAACCCTGCAGGCGCCGTTTTCCCTGATCCTGCTGGACGTCGATTTTTTCAAAAAGTACAACGACCACTATGGTCATCAGCAGGGGGATGAGTGCCTGATCCGCCTGGCGGCCTGTCTGGAGAGCGCTACCCGGCGTTCGCAGGATCTGGTAGCCCGCTATGGCGGTGAGGAATTTATTATCTTGCTGCCAAAATCCGAAGCGCGTGAAGCAGCTCAGGTGGCAAAGAGGATAGAAGGGTTGCTCGCCGGTCTGGCGATGCCGCATGCGGATTCTGAAGTGGCGCAATGGGTGACGGTAAGTCAGGGGGTTGCGCAATGGCAACCGGGACAGAACCGTGAACAACTGCTGGCAGCTGCCGATCAGGCTCTGTACCGCGCCAAGGAACTGGGGCGTAATGGCTACAGCATTGCTTCGTGATGCTGGTGGTCAGGGCGACGGAAGAGACCGCCCTGACAGGGTGATTAACGGCGTCGATAACTCTTCTGCGCGTTGTTCACCTTCACCAGATAGCGGCGCGATTCACCGGCCGGATGCTTGGTGGTCAACGTCTGGTAGACGTCGCCCGGCTGCATGCCGTTGATAATGCCGACCGCACGGGTTCGGTCACTGGAGAACACTCGCAGCACGCTGCCCGCCCCGCCGTTATAGGCGGTGATCACCGCGTAGCGACGTGAGGTTGGGTTCTGAATACCCCCCAGATAGTTGTTCTGCAAAATGGCCAGATAGGCGGTGCCGGTGTCGATATTGTTTTCCGGATCGAACAGGTAACTGCGGCTTGGCTTGCCCCATTTCCCGCGCATCTGGAACACGTCTTTACCGGCGGTGTGCTGTACCACCTGCATCAGGCCCAGTGCATCCGAACCACTCACCGCATACGGGTTAAAGCTCGACTCGGTCTGCATAATCGCCAGGATCAGCGACTCTTCGACCCCGTACTTCTCCGACGCCTTGCGGACCATCGGCAGGTATTTATGCGCACGTTGGTCCAGGTGGTTCGGCACCAGTTGAATGGTGACCGAGTAAATCACGTGCAGACCGGAGGTGCGCTTTTGCAGTTTGCTCTGCACCAGATAGTCGGCAAAGTGCGCCGCACGCCATTCCCAGCGGATCGGCGCGCCTTTGTTATCCAGCACCTGGCCGTACAGGAACGGCTCTTTACTGATCTGGATATCGTTGACGTCGGAATAGAGATCGATAGAACCCGGATCGTCACCCATCAGCAAGGTGCTGATAATCGCCTGACGCAGGTGGGCGGCAGGATCGGTGGTGGCGATGGTTTCAATGGTGATGGCACCAGAATCAAAGTTGATGTGGCTACGGGTTTGATACTGGTCGGTGTATTTAACGTAATCTTTTGGCCCGGCGATCAGAACTTCGTTCAGACCCCAGATATTCTCGATGTTGTGGGCGAATTGGCCCATCAGGATCTCAAAGCCGTTGGTGTCTTTGACCAGGGCTTCGTTGACTTCGGTACTTTTTTTGCCGGAACAGGAAATCAGTAAAGGCGCTATTACTAGCAAAGCTAAAATTTTCTTCATCTTAAAGCCGTATACGAGAAGTATTGAAGAGGGCCAGCGCCTGGCCCCAACAGCGTTATTCGCTCGGTGGCGTATAGCCTTCGATGTGCACGTCGTGCCCTTCGAACAGGAACTTGATCATTTCCGCTTCCAGCAGTTTGCGGTCATCCACGTTCATCATGTTCAGTTTTTTCTCGTTGATCAGCATGGTTTGTTTTTTCATCCATTCTGCCCAGGCTTCCTTCGAGATCTCGTTATAGATGCGTTTGCCGACTTCCCCTGGATAAAGCTGGAAATCCTGCCCTTCAGCGTCGCGCTGCAGGAAGGTACAAAAAATGGTTCTGCTCATGCTAATTCCTCATCAATGGCGCTATCGCCAAATAAACCCTGCTGGCGTGGGGACTGTTTTGCCAACTGTTGCAACAGGCGGTCAACCGGCGCTGCCAGCCCGACAGAGGGCGGCTGCGCTAAGTTATACCAGAGACCGGCACCCTCATCCATGCTGGCGCCTGCGTCGTTCATTTCCAGCCAGACAGGCACGATATCCAGATGGAAATGACTGAAAGTATGACGAAATGCGGTCAACTGCTGCTGACGATTGTTTTTCAGACCGCGTTGTTGCAGCCAGAGTTCCATCTCTTCGCGTTCGCTAAACTGCGGGAAGCAGAATAACCCGCCCCACAAGCCGACGGCCGGCCGCTGTTCCAGCCAGGCTCGTTCGCCCTGTTGCAGCAATAAAAAGTAAGCGGTTTTTTCCGGCAGCGTCTGCTTGGGCTTTTTACCGGGGTATTTCGCCCAACTGTGATGGGCGTAGGCGATACAGCCGAGGCTGAGTGGACACAGCTCGCACTTGGGTTTGGAACGGGTGCAGACCATCGCCCCCAGATCCATCATCGCCTGATTGAACTGGCCGACGCCCTGTGCCGGGGTGACGTCTTCACTGATCTGCCACAGCCGGTTTTCGACGTCTTTTTTACCTGGCCAGCCTTCGACCGCATAGCAGCGGGCCAACACGCGTTTCACGTTGCCGTCGAGGATGGGGTAATGCTGGCCGAGCGCCAATGACAGTACCGCCCCCGCCGTTGAGCGGCCAATACCGGGCAGGGCGTGGATTTCTTCAAAGGTTGTCGGGAACTCGCCGCCGTGCTGTGCGACAATGGTCTGCGCCGCCTTGTGCAGGTTGCGGGCACGGGCGTAGTAGCCCAGGCCGGTCCACAGGTGCAGCACTTCGTCCAGTGGCGCTTCTGCCAGCGCACGCACGTTGGGAAAACGTGCCATAAAGCGCTGAAAATACGGGATCACGGTGGCAACCTGCGTTTGTTGCAACATGACCTCAGAGAGCCATACTTGATAGGCGGTCTTATCAAGCTGCCACGGCAGGGTTTTACGGCCATAACGCTGGTACCAGTCAAGCACCACCTGTGCGAACTGTTGTGCTTGCATCATAATAAGCAGCTTCGATATCCGGCAGAAAATGAAGCGCGATTGCAGCATAGAGTCATGATGCTGTAAACCGGAACTTTCCGACGTCGCACGGCAGGTACATCAGATGAACACTTGCTAAACCAATGTATCTTTGCATAATGCGCGTTTCCCTAATTAGCAGCCAAACAGACAGAAAGCACTATGATTAATGACGTCATCTCCCCAGAATTTGATGAGAACGGCCGAGCGATGCGCCGTATCCGCAGTTTTGTCCGCCGCCAGGGGCGGTTGACCAAAGGCCAGCAGCACGCGCTGGACAACTATTGGCCGGTGATGGGCGTGGAGTATCAGGCTGAACCTGTCGATATCACCGCACTGTTTGGGCGCGATGCGCCGACCGTGCTGGAGATCGGTTTTGGCATGGGCGCCTCGCTGGTGACCATGGCGGGCCATAACCCGCAGCAGAATTTCTTGGGGATTGAAGTACATTCGCCGGGCGTGGGTGCCTGTCTGGCCGACGCTACCGAAGCGGAACTGAACAACCTGCGCGTGATGTGTCACGACGCGGTTGAGGTGTTGGAGAATATGATCCCGGACGGGTCGCTGGACATGGTGCAGCTGTTCTTCCCCGATCCGTGGCACAAAGCTCGCCACAATAAACGTCGCATCGTACAGACGCCGTTTGTTGAACTGGTGCAGCGCAAATTGAAAGTCGGCGGCGTATTCCATATGGCCACCGACTGGCAGCCTTACGCAGAACATATGTTAGAGGTTATGAACGGGATCTCAGGCTATCGTAATCTTTCCAGCGATAATGATTACGTGCCTCGTCCGGATTCACGCCCACTGACAAAATTTGAATTACGCGGCCAGCGTCTGGGACATGGCGTTTGGGATTTGATGTTTGAGAGGAAAGAATAATGGCTAAGAACCGCAGTCGTCGTTTACGTAAAAAGTTACACATTGAAGAGTTTCAGGAGCTGGGTTTCTCCGTAGCATGGCGTTTTGCCGAAGGCACCGCGGTTGAAGATATCGACAGCACGCTGGACGCTTTCATCGACGAAGTGATCGAGCCGAACGGTATGGCGTTTGACGGCAGTGGCTATCTGCAGTGGGAAGGTTTGATCTGCCTGCAGACTATCGGTCATTGCACCGACGAACAGCGCGAACTGGTCAAAAAATGGCTGGAAGCGCGTAAACTGACCGACGTTAAGGTCAGCGATCTGTTCGATATCTGGTGGGACTGATTTCCCCAGCACGATCGGCGCGGCCCGGAGCCGCGCCAGCTTATTGATTTTAAGGTGCCTTAACGGCACCTTTGTTTTGTCCGGAGTGTGAGCGCGGTGGTAACGACATTGGATAACGCGTTGCTGGAAGAGATCCTGCAACAGGTGCGCCCGCTGATTGGCCAGGGCAAGGTGGCGGACTATATACCGGCACTGGCGGAAGTGGCGGCCGATCGTCTGGCGATCGCCGTTTGTACCGTCGACGGCGAAATGTTCCAGGCCGGGAACGCCACCGAGCGCTTCTCTATTCAGTCGATCTCCAAGGTGCTGAGCCTGACGCTGGCACTGGCCCGTTATCAGGAGCACGAGATCTGGCAACGGGTCGGCAAGGAGCCTTCCGGTCTGCCGTTCAACTCGTTGCTGCAGTTGGAGATGGAGCAGGGCAAACCGCGCAATCCGTTTATCAACCCCGGTGCGCTGGTGGTGTGTGACATGCTGCAAACGCGGCTCAGCGCTCCCAAGCAACGCATGCTGGAAGTGGTGCGCCAACTGGCCGGTGAAGAAGACCTGGCCTACGACTCGCGGGTTGCCCGTTCCGAGTTTGAACACTCCGATCGCAATGCGGCGATAGCCTATCTGATGAAGTCGTTCGGCAACTTTGAAAACGACGTGCTCACCGTGCTGCAAACCTATTTCCACTACTGCGCGTTGCGGATGAGCTGCCAGGAGCTGGCACGTAGCTTTGTTTATCTGGCCAATCACGGGCGTGATCTTAGCGGGCGCGAAGTGATCAGCCCACTGCAGGCGCGCCAGATCAATGCGCTGATGATGACCAGTGGCATGTACGACGGCGCGGGAGAATTTGCCTACCGCGTGGGCATGCCGGGCAAGTCCGGTGTTGGCGGCGGTATTGTCGCCATCGTCCCCGATGAGCTGTCGATCGCCGTCTGGTCGCCGGAGCTGGATGCCTCCGGTAACTCACTGGCGGGAACTGCGGCGCTGGAACTGTTGTCTCAACGGATTAGCCGTTCGATTTTTTAATCCCACCACGGAAGGGAGTCAGGAGAAAATATGTTAAAGAAAACCGGGTTAGCCTTACTGCTGTTGACTGCTTCACAGGCGCATGCCGAGTATCAGTGCAGCGTTAAACCCCAGGACGACGTGATTATCAGCCCGCAGAACGTGCAGGTGACAGGCGCCAGCGGCAACCTGCAGATTTCAGCGGATGGCGATGTGACCCGCAACGGCCAGGCGTTGAGCCTGAATGACAGCCAGCGTCAAAAGGCCTTCAGCTACCAGAGCGCATTGCGTAAAGAGCTGCCGTGGATTGACAATGGTGCACAACAACACCTGGAAAAAGCGCGTGTGGCACTGGACAAGGTGATCGTTAAAGAGCTGGGCAGCGACAGCAACGTGCGCAACCGCCTGACTACGCTCAATGGCCAGCTCAAGCAGCAGATGAACCGTATTATTGAACACCGCAGCGACGGCCTGACCTTCCATCACAAGGCGATTGATCAGGTTGAGCAGGATGGCCGTAATCTGGTGCAGCAGAGCATGGGCGGCGTATTGCAGGACAGTCTGAATGAGATGGGCGTCAAGCAGGCGGCCAACAGCGGCGGCAATCCGCTGCAGGCGATCATGGGCAATCTGGGTGGCCTGCAGAAGGCGATTCAGAACGAATGGAACAACCAGGAGCAGGACTTCCAGAACTTTGGTCACGATGTCTGTAACCGCGTTACCGGCCTGGAAACCCAACGTAAAGACCTGCTTAATGCTTTGAAGTAACGCGAAATTACCGTGGGTAGCGTGTTTTTTGACCTCCTGATGGTTATCTGACAGACTGGTTGAACTATGTACAGATTCATGGGTGTTTACGGAGAACGCTATGAGCCATACTCGCTACGAAACTGATGTTGTCGCCTGGGCAAATGAACAGGCAGCTCTTTTGCGCTCCGGAAAATTGTCTGAGATCGATGTTGAAAAGATCGCCGAGGAGATTGAGGACGTGGGAAAGAGCGAGCAAAGGGAACTTGCAAGCCGTATGACAGTGCTGATCGCGCATCTGCTGAAATGGAAATATCAGCCGGCGCGTCGTGGCACCAGTTGGGAAAGAACCATTAAAGCACAGCGCAAAGAGGTGCTTTACAGTCTGAAGGAGTCGCCGAGTTTAAAAGTCAAGCTTAGCGACGCTGACTGGCTGGATGTCATTTGGTCCAAGGCGATAGCGCTGGCGACGACCGAAACCGGGTTGGATGTTTATCCGGAAAACGGTATTTGGGATATCCAGCAGGTGCTTTCCCACGAGTTCTATCCAGATTAAAACCAAAAAAAAGCGCTGATAATTCAGCGCTTTTTGCTATTCGTCTGCCAGAAAAAGCTCCAGCAGTGAGTTAAGGAACAGTTTGCCTTTCTCGGTGATCTGCCAATATTCCGGCGTCTCTTCCAGATAGCCTTTCGCCAGTGCTTCGTCCAACTGTGCACGGATAGTGCTTTCATCCAGCCCGGTGTAGTTGACGAACTCGGCACGCGGCGCCGCCTCCAGCAGGCGGAAGCGGTTCATAAAGAACTCGAACGGCCGATCTGCTGCCGTCACCTCATGCTGCTTGTCCATATACTTGCCCTGCATAAAACCGCGCGGATGCTTGGTTTTCGCGGTGCGCAGAATGCGGCCGTCGCTGAATGTCAGTTTGCCGTGTGCGCCACAGCCAATCCCCAGATAGTCGCCAAAGCGCCAGTAGTTGAGGTTGTGTTGGCACTGGTAACCCGGCTTGGCATAGGCCGAGGTTTCATATTGCTGATAGCCGGCAGCGCTCAGTAACTCATGGCCCCGTTCGAAAATATCCCACAGCGCGTCGTCGTCCGGCAGGACCGGCGGACGTGAACTGAACAGAGTATTGGGTTCGATGGTCAGCTGATACCACGACAGGTGCGGCGGATTAAGGGCAATCGCCTGGCGCAAATCGTCCAGCGCCTCTTCCAGCGACTGGTCCGGCAGGCCATGCATCAGATCGAGGTTAAAACTGCGCAGGCCAAGACCGGTGGCCAGGTGCGCGGCACGTTTGGCCTCTTCCGGGCCGTGTATGCGTCCCAGGCGAGTTAACTTCTCGGCGCTGAAGCTCTGCACTCCGATAGAGATGCGGTTCACTCCGGCGCGCTGGTAGCCGCTGAAGCGATCGGCCTCCACGGTACCGGGATTGGCCTCCATGGTGATCTCGGCACCGTCAACCACGTGGATGCGTGCTCGCACGCCGTCCAGCAGCGATTGCATCGCCTCGGCACTCAGCAGGCTGGGGGTGCCGCCGCCGATAAAAATAGTACTGATTTCACGGCCGGCTACCAGCGGCAGATCGGCATCCAGATCCGCCAGCAGGTGATCGACATATTCCTGATGCGGGACTTCGCCCTTCAACGCATGCGAGTTGAAGTCGCAGTACGGGCATTTCTGCACGCACCACGGGATATGAATGTACAAACTTAATGGAGGCAACTTAAGCATTGCGCATCGCTTCCAGCATCAGTTTCAGTGCTTTACCACGGTGTGATACTGCGCGTTTCTCGTCGCGACTCAGCTCGGCGGCGGTGCGGCCCAGTTCCGGGACGTAGAAGATCGGATCGTAACCGAAACCGCCTTCACCTGCCGCGGCGTGGGTGATTTCACCGGCCCAGCTGCCGTGGAACACCAGTGGCGTTGGGTCTTCTGCGTGGCGCATATACACCAGCACGCAGTGGAACTGCGCACCGCGGCTGCCCTGCGGCACGTCTTTCAGCGCCACCAGCAGTTTGTCGAGGTTTTGCTGGTCGGAGGCGTCAACACCTGCGTAACGCGCAGAATAGATGCCCGGTGCGCCGCCCAATGCGTCTACCGCCAGGCCCGAATCGTCGGCAATCGCCGGCAGGCCGGTGATTTGCGCCGCGTGACGGGCTTTCAGGATGGCGTTTTCAATAAACGTCAGGCCGGTTTCCTCAGCGGACTCCACGCCCAGCTCGGTTTGTGCGACCACATTCAGCCCGAAATCGGCCAGCAGGTCGGCGAGTTCGCGCACTTTGCCCGGGTTTCCGGTGGCAAGAACGACTTTTTGCATGATGACTACCTTGAAATTTATTCGATTAGCGCCGCGACCACGGCGGGGATCTGTTGCGGATTAACGATGCGTAACTGTTTATGCCGCCCCAGTTCGCCTTTCTCGATGGTGACGTTGCTTTTCGCCACCTTGAACTGCTTGGCGAGAAACTTGATCAGATGAGCGTTGGCCTGGCCGTCTACCGGCGGGGCGGTAATGGCGACTTTAAGTTCGTCGCCATGCAAACCGACAATCTGGTCGCGGCTGGCTTTCGGCTGAATATATAGCCTGATCGCCAGCCCGTCCAGCATCGGGGTCACTGCACTCACAGCAGGAACCAGATCTCACCGAACAGATCCATGCCCAGGTAGTTGATCAGATACAGGATCAGGATCACCACCATCGCTGAAAAATCAATGCCGCCCATTGCCGGTAAAATACGGCGGATCGGGGACATTAAAGGTTCGGTCAGTTGATACATCAACTGATCAATCGGGCTGCGTCCCTGGCTGATCCAGCTCATCAGCGCGCGGATAATCATCACCCAGAAGATCAGGTAACCGGCCGACTTCACCAGCGAGATCAGCCCAAACAACAGATTATATGGACTGAGTGACATCGCACCGCCCTGGATCAGCAGCAGCAGCGGATACTTGATGGTCATCAGCAGGAACGCCAGCAGCAGCGATGCGCTGTCGATCGGTCCGAGGGACGGAATGACACGGCGCAGCGGGCCGATCACCGGTTGGGTGATCTTTACGATAAACTGTGCGAATGGGTTGTAAAAGTCAGCGCGCGTCCACTGCATCCAGATGCGCAGCAGCAGTACCATGACGTACAGATCAACAACGGTTTTGACCAAAAAAGTCAGCGTTAGCATGTAGTAGCCCTTCTCCTTAACTCTCGATTATTTAAAATGATTTTTCCATTTCCTGCGCACGGGAAACTGCCGCCTGCATGGCTTTGGCCACGGTTGCCGGCAGCTGTTGTTCGTTGAAGACCCGCAGCGCTTCGGCGGTGGTGCCGCCTTTAGAGGTCACTTGCTCACGCAGGGTCGACAATGGCGTATCCGGGTTGGCTTCCACCAGCGCGGCAGCGCCGGAGGCCGCCTGCTGCACCAGATTACGGGCGGTCTGGCTGTCGAAGCCCATACGTTCGGCTTCTTGCTGCATGGCTTCCATAAACAGGAAGAAATAAGCCGGTGCACTACCGGCAGCGGCGATGACGCCGTTAATGCCGTTTTCGTCATCTACCCAGCACACCTTGCCGACTGACGCCATCAAATCGCTGCTGTAGTCGCGGTCCTGTTGGCTGACCTGTTGCGGTGCATACAGGCCGCTCATGCCTTTACCTACCAGTGAGGGGGTATTGGGCATGATGCGCACGATGTTCAGGTTGTCGCCCAGCAGTTGGTAAAAACGGCTGACCTGGATACCGGCGGCGATCGACAGAACCAGCTTGCCGCTGAAATCGACCCGTTCACGCAACGGCTGACAGACATCGGCCATCATCTGCGGTTTTACCGCCAGCACCACGACATCAGCCGCTTGAGCACAGGCCAGGTTGTCACTGCTACTGATGATGCCGTAGTCCGCCGCCAGTACATCACGGTTTTTAGCCGAAGGTGCACAGACGCTAATGGATTTGGCCGGATAACCGCCCGCCACCAGGCCAGCGATGATAGCGCGTGCCATGTTACCGGCACCAATAAAGGTAATCTTACGATGCTGCATCAAAATCCCTCGTTAATGTGTCAGGCCTGTGAATAATCACGGGCGCCAAAAATGGCGGTGCCTATACGCACCATGGTGCTGCCTGCGGCAATCGCTGCCGTCATGTCGTCGGTCATGCCCATCGACAGCGTGTCCACCTGCGGATATTGCTGTTGCAGAGCCAGGAAGGCGTCGCGCATCTGACCGAATACCGCCAACTGGCTCTGGTAATTCTCTTGCGGTGCTGGAATGGCCATCAGCCCGCGCAGCCTGACGTTTGGCAGCGCGGCAACCGCCTCTGCCAGCGCCGGCAATTCAGCCAGTACAATGCCAGATTTACTCTGTTCATCGCTGATGTTTATTTGGATCAGAACGTTAAGCGGTGGCATCTCTGCCGGGCGCTGGTCGCTCAAACGCAGGGCAATACGCAGCCGATCAACGGTGTGGCACCAGGCGAAGTTCTCTGCCACCAGCCGGCTCTTGTTGGATTGCAACGGGCCGATAAAGTGCCAATCCAATGTTGCGCCTTCCGGCAGCGCGGCGAAATGCTGAACCTTATCCACGCCTTCCTGAACATAGTTCTCGCCGAAGGCGCGCTGGCCTGCCGCGATGGCTTCTGCGATCGCCGCCACAGGTTTGGTTTTGCTTACGGCAAGCAGCGTAACTTCTTCTGGAGCGCGATCGCAGCCTTGAGCGGCCGCGGCAATGCGGTTTCTGACATCCTGCAGATTCTGTTGGATAGTGCTCATTATTGACCCAGGAGATTGATATGGATATCGATGAATTCGTGGCCCTTAGTGTAAAGCATAATGCTTCCGATCTGCACCTTTGTACCGGACATCGGCCGATGTTGCGCATTGATGGTGAACTGCAGCCGCTGGCAGGGGCAGAAATCCTGACCGCAGCGAGAATGCAGCTGTTGTGCAACACCCTGCTGCAACCGTTGCAGCGGCAGCAGTTACAACAGTTGGGGCAGCTGGATCTGGCGCTTTCACTGGCGGGTGAGATCCGTCTGCGTGCCAATTTCTTTCTGCAAAGCCAGGGAGTCTCGATTGCTTTGCGGTTGATTGCCGGCCATTGCCCAACCTTGGCCGCGTTGGCCGCGCCAGACATTATTCCGGCTCTGGTTCGGCGCGAAGATGGCCTGATCCTGGTGACCGGTGCGACTGGCAGCGGAAAATCCACCACCCTGGCGGCGATGATTGACGAGATCAATCAGCACCAGCGTCGGCATATCCTTACGCTGGAAGACCCGATCGAATTTATCCACTGCAGCCGGCAGTGTTTGATCCAGCAACGCGAGCTGGGTCGCGACAGCCATAGCTTTGACGATGCGTTGCGGGCTGCTCTGCGTGAGGATCCTGATGTGATCCTGCTGGGGGAGCTGCGCGATACCACCACGATCCGTCTGGCACTGACCGCGGCGGAAACCGGCCATCTGGTGCTGGCCACATTGCATACCCGCAGTGCGCCGCAGGCGGTGGATCGGCTGGTGGATGTTTTTCCGGCGGAAGAAAAACCTTATGTGCGTGCCCAATTGGCCGGCAGCTTACAGGCGGTGATTGCACAAAAATTGTTGAGTCGGCCCGGCGGTGGCAGGGTAGCAATTTTTGAGGTACTGACGGCAACGGCGGCGGTCAGCAGCATGATCCGCGAGGGCAAAACCCATCAATTGGCTAACGTGCTGCAAACCGGCGGGCAGTCCGGTATGCAGACCTTTGAACAGGGGCTGCAGCAGCGGGTTGCGCAGGGAATATTATAATGCCACAATCGCTAAAATAGCCGTTGTGAGATGATAAAACCCATCGGTCATTCTGTAATAACCCATTAAAAATATTAACTCATGCCCTTTATTAACTATTTAATGAAGCGTTTGAGCGTATTTCCTGAATGCTGTCTTTTGGATAAGGATATCCTTATGAACACCTGGTTGATTATTGACGATCATCCGGCAATTTGCTTTGCGGTTAAGACAATTCTTGCTCCATTAGGAAATAACTTAATTATAACCGCCACCAATGGAATGGCGGCATTGGCAAAAATAAAACAGGTTCAGCCCCAGTTGGTCATTCTGGACATTATGCTGAACAAAATGGACGGTTTGCAGATCCTGCAACACATTCGTCAAATAGATAGTTCAATGAAAGTGGTGGTCTATAGCAGCCTGCCGGCGGAGATCTATGCCGAGCGTGTCTGGCGTGCCGGTGCCTGCGGTTTTTTCAGTAAAGAGCTGGATGTTGGCCAACTGGCGCCACTGTGCCAACTGGTGTTGCAAGGCTATCTTTGTTTTCCTCAGGGAACCTTTAGCTCGTTGCTGAATACACCAGCGAAAAATGAAGATGTCATGACGCGCCTTTCCGATCGTGAATTGACCGTGCTGCGTTATTTGAGCGAAGGATTAAGCAATAAAGAGATTGCCGATCGCTTGCTGTTAAGTAATAAAACCATCAGTACTTATAAGGCACGTCTGATGGATAAACTAAAGGTCCATCGCGTCGAGGATTTGGCGAGTTTTCTTCATCATCAAAATAGTCGCATTGATGATGAATAAATTATTTTTAATATTGCTGTTGTTTTGCAGCAGCGTCATCGCAGAGGTTACCCCGACCTTTCGGGAAATAAACCTGGATAGCCGTAGCCAGGTTCAATTGCCCGAGCCGGGGCTTAAAGGCAGCGACTGGCAATGGTTGCGCCAAAAACGCATGCTGATCTACGGCACGGCAGCGCCCAATTATCCTCCTTATGACATCACCACCGGGTTGCATGACTATGGGGGGATTAATGCCGATTATCTGGGCATCATCGGCTACAACCTCAATATCCAGGTACGAGTCCGCTACTACGAAAGCTATGAGTTGCTGCTACAGGCCCTGGCCAGAGGGGAAGTGGACCTTATCGCTAATGCCAGCGACGAGGATAAGCAGAAACATGGCCTGTTGCTCAGTCATCCTTATCTGGTCGCCAGTCCGGCACTGGTCGAGAGAACCGACAGCCTGCTGCACAGTAAACCGATCCGGCGGGTCGGCATTGAAAGTTTGTACCGCAACCGTAAAGCTTTGATCCGGCGCTTTCCGGCTGGCAGCACTCAAATCTACGACTCCTCGCGACGTGCACTGGAGGCCCTTTCTTTTAATAATCTCGATGCGTTTATCGGTGACGCTATCTCCGCCCGCTATCTGATCAATCAGGCAAACCTGAATAATCTGCGTCTACAACTGTTGCCGCAGGAAGATGCCAACGGTTTTGCTTTTGCCGTAGCGAGTAGCAATGGCCGTCTGCAAAGGATATTGAACCGGGTATTGGAGACGATCCCCGACAGTGCGGTGGTGGCGATCCAGAGTCGCTGGAGCGGCGGGGCGCCGATGGCGTCTGCCGGAAAGCACCTGCTGTTTACCTCGCTGGAGCGCAAATGGATTGAAGATAATCCCAGGGTTCGAGTGGTGGTTAACGATGATTTTGCGCCGCTGAATTTCTTCGATGAACAGGGTTATTTTCATGGACTGACGGCGGATGTGCTTGAGGCGATCTCTACCCGCACCGGGTTGAGGTTCGATGTCATTCGGGCCACATCATTGCAGCAGTCGCTGGAGGAGATGAAAAGCGGCAAAGCCGACGTGGTCGCCGGCGTTACTCTGGATGCGGTGTGGCCCAACGGGCTGTTAACCACCCGTTCCTATCTGTTTAATTCCTGGGTACTGGTGGGGCATGAGGCACAAAAAGCCGATTTGCAGCCGCAGCGTATTGCATTGGTCCGGGGTCATCCGCTTGATGCGTTCTTGCGACAGCACTACCCGCAGAGCCGCATCATCCCAGTAGCGACGCCTTACGCCGGGATTGAGGCCTTGACCGACGGGCGTGCCGATGTACTGGTGTTGCCGATGATCAGCGCAGATTTTCTGCTTTCCCATGGTTCTCAACCCGGTTTGCAGATCCTTCGTGGGCTGGATTCAGAACCGGCGCGTTTTGTCATGGGCGTT
Source organism: Serratia proteamaculans (assembly GCF_949794035.1). Lineage (NCBI taxonomy): Bacteria > Pseudomonadati > Pseudomonadota > Gammaproteobacteria > Enterobacterales > Yersiniaceae > Serratia > Serratia proteamaculans. The sequence continues at coordinate 4,565,188 of NZ_OX461105.1, read as the reverse complement.
TCCGGCAGTGAATATCCGCTGGCGACCATTCTGGATAAGGCATTACTGAGTATTCCGCCGGAGGATATTCATGCCATGACCCGTAACTGGTACAACAATGCTTATCTAATGAACAGCGAGAGCGTTGAAGGGGTTTCCATGGCCCGGTATTACCGCCCGGCGTTACTGGCACTGGCTGCAATATTGCTGTGTTTTCTGGCGATATTTATTTTTTATCGTCGGCAATATCAGCACCGCCTGGAAGCCTTGCGTAATGAGATGGCCCTGCATCAGCAAATGTTGCTGGATGCCGTGCCGATACCCATTTATCTCACCGATTTAAAAGAAAAAATAATCTTGGCCAATGCACGCTTTTATCAAGCGCTGGGTCTGGCTCCGCCGGAGGCTGTAGGCAATAGCCTGGAAAGCTTTCAGCTCAGTCTGTCTGGCGCTGAAGATATTGCTCTGAGTTCAAATGAACAGGATCCCCATGCGTTGTTACTCACCCGACAGCTGACCTTTGGCGGGCAGCCCCATCTTTTGCAGCAGTGGAGCACCTTGCTGATGGCGCAGCAGGGGCAGTGTGACAGCAAGGTGGGCGGCTGGTTTGACATCACCGAGCGCGAGCAGCTGATTGTGCAATTGCAGCAAGCCAAGGAACGGGCCGATAGTGCCAACCGGGCGAAAACCACCTTTCTTGCCACCATGAGCCATGAGATCCGTACCCCACTGAATGCCATTATTGGCATGCTGGAACTGGTGTTGCGGCAGCGGCAACGCGGCGGGGAAGCAGATGTCGATTTATTGAATATCGCCCAGGGTTCGGCCCATTCACTGTTGGCGCTGATTGGCGACATTCTGGATATCTCGCGTATTGAGTCCGAACGTTTGGTGCTGCACCCGGAGCGCGCTGATTTAAGGCAGTTGATTGAGTCGGTGGCCATCCTGTTTGACGGAGTCGCTCGCCAGAAGGGGCTGGGCTTTAAGTTGGATATTGATGCCGAGATTGCCGGTGATGTGATGATCGACCCGGTGCGATTTAAACAGGTGATCTCAAACCTGGTCAGCAATGCAATTAAGTTCACCGGGCAGGGCACGGTCACCCTCAGTGCGCTGGTGGATGCCGTCGACGATGAGCGTCTGGAGATGCGAGTCAGGGTTATCGATACCGGCAAGGGCATTGATACCGCAACCCAGTCCGCACTGTTCCAGCCGTTCTCTCAGGGGAAAAATATGGCAGGCAGCCATGGTGCCGGGCTGGGGCTTTATATTTGCCGCACCCTGATCGCCATGATGAGGGGCAGCATTGCCCTGGTCAGTGAACCGGAAATCGGTACCGAGGTGACGGTTTCACTGTCGATACCGCGCCTGCTGGCAATAGTGCCGCCGCCGACGGCATCTCCGGTGGAAGCTCCCGAACGGGCTGGCTTACGGATCCTGGTGGTGGAAGATCACCGTGCCGGACGCTTGTTGCTGACGCAGCAGTTGCGCTTCCTTGGTCATCATCCGATCCCGGTTGAAGACGGCATACAGGCCCTGAAGGCGCTGGAGCAGCAAAGGGTCGATTTGGTGATTACCGATTGCCATATGCCGAATATGGACGGCTATGACTTCACCCGTCGGTTGAGGGTGAAAGAGCGCGAACAGGGCTTACCGGCGGTGGCGCTCTGGGGGCTGACGGCGGATGCCCAGGGCAGCGCCCGGGAAGCCTGCCTGCAGGCCGGGATGAATGATTGCCTGTTCAAGCCGGTGAATCTGCAAATTCTTACCGAAAAACTTCGCACCTTGTCAGTGGAACCCGGTGATACGGGTAGCGACCTGCAGATTTTTGATCTCGCAGCCTTACCCGCAGAATTGCGTGTTACTGGGGTATTCAATGAGTTTGTTGCAACGCTGATCGAAAGCCTGGACGAAGACTGCGCGGAGTTAAACGCACTGCGGGATCACCGGTCGCCAGATAACGGCCAGATTGCTGAAGTCGCCCATAAGCTGTTGGGTGCCGCCCGTTTAGTGCATGCCGATCTGCTGGCGGAGGCTTGTCGACGTCTGGCGGCGAGCGGTGATATCGATGATATGGATGCCGTGGTGCAGGCGGCTACCGATTTGATCGGGGTACTGCAACAGAGTCTTTCGTTGGCCGATACACGGACTACAGAGGGGTAGTCCGTTCCTACAGAGCAATGAAGCCATCTGTCGATATTAACGTCATCTGCATAAATCTATTATCTGTCCGACAAGATGGAGGGGGACATCCCCACTTATTTATCGTTGAAAAGGGACATGATAATGAAAAAAATGACTAAATTAATCGCACTGCCACTGGTTCTGGCGTTGGGTGCAGGTTTTGCTTCAGTGGCTACTGCGGCAGGTAACGATTGCAATGCCAAGCGTGGCGCAATTGAAAACCAGATCAGAGAAGCGCAGAAATACGGCAACAGCAACAAAGTGGCTGGGCTGCAGAAAGCCTTGAACGAGTTGCAAGCCAATTGTACCGACAGTGGTCTGGCCGCCAAGAACCAGAAAAAAATCGACAAGCTGGAGCGCAAGCTGGTTGAGAAGCAAAATAACGTGAATCAGGTACAGGCTGATTTAGGTGAAGCACAGGCACGAGGCGATGCCAAGAAAGTCGCTAAGTATCAGAAAAAGCTTCAGGAAAAACAGTCCGACGTGAATGAAATTACCGCTGACCTGCGTCAGGCTCGTGCTGAGCTGGCCGCCCTGCAAGGCTAAGCTTTTTGGCTCAAGACCAAAGGCGCGTAAAGCGCCTTTTTTTATTGGGTTAAAAAGCCGGTATTAACATTCCATGCTCTTCTCTCTGCGCATTTTGCTGCTGCTGACGGCACTGGTGGCTCCTGCCTGTCTGGCAGAGAGCAACAAAATTTACGTCATTGTGAATAATACCTACCATGGGCGTATCGGGTTCGATCAGACCCCCAGTGGAGAGGTTTGCATTACTGCCCCCCTGCTCAGGGAATGGGGAATGCGCTATCCGGACGTCGCCGCCATGTATTTCTCGGTCGAGGGCTGCGTGATGCCGACGGCTTTGACCCAGCGTAATATCAAAAAGTTTTTTGATCCCGATGCGCAGTTGTTAACCCTGGTGATCCCGGAGCCACTTATCACCAATAAGGAAAATGGCGTGGTCACCAGCCGTTGGGATGACGGCATTAACGCCGCCTTTGTCGATTATCGGCTCAATTACAGTCACTACCAGGGTGAAAAATACCGTAATACCGATCGTCGTCGTCGGATGAATGCGGATATTAACAGTGGCGTTAATCTTGGTGCCTGGCGTTTGCGTTACGAGCCGGTTTATCAGGAAGAAACCTGGGGTAAACCCGCATGGTATACCGAGCGGGCGTTCGCCTTTCGCGATATCCGGGCCTGGCGCTCTCAGTTGACCCTGGGCGATAACAACACGCCCTCTACGTTGTTCAAAAGTGTGAAGTATCGAGGTATCAGCCTGGTGTCGGACGACAGGATGTTACCGGATGGCCTGCGCGCTTTCTCACCCTGGCTACGCGGCTATGCGCGTAGCAACGCGCAGGTGAAGATCCGTCAGAACGGCGTGGTGATTTATCAGACTTTTGTTTCGCCCGGTACTTTTATTCTGAAGGATGTTTATCCACCGGCCCCTGATGGTGATATTGAAGTGATCATCAAGGAAAGTGACGGTACCGAAACCGAACGAAGGATCCCGTATTCATCGATGCCCAATCTGGTGCACCGTTACCATTGGAAGTACGACGCCACCGTGGGGAAATATCAGCCTTACCACGGTGTTGAACAAGCGCAGCCGGTATTTGGCGAAATGTCGCTCAGCAGCGGACTGGCCTATAAGATGACGCTGTACGGCGGTTTTCTCACCTCAGATCTTTATCGCAGTGCCGCCGTGGGCGTGGGCAAAAGTCTGGATCAGTGGGGGGCCTTGTCAATTGACTACAGCCATTCATCTGCGCTTGAGCCGCGGCGGCAACAGCCGGATAACGGCGGCATGGCCCGCTTGCGTTATGCCAAGGCGATACCTCAGTGGGAGTCCTCGTTTAGCCTGTTGGCGCAGTATTATCCCCCCAGACAAAGTTATCGCACTTTCAATGAGGCGATAGCCCAGCAGAAGACCTATTGGTGGGATTGGGAGGACGGTATTTTTACCGGTGATTTTGACGCTGAAAAAAAATACCGCCTCGAGGCAAGCTATAACCAATTCATTACGGATTCGGACAGTGCCTATTTGACGCTGGTAACAGAGACCCTGCGCGGGCAGGAGAAAGGCGAGACCAGTCTTGAGTTGGGGGTGAGCAGCAGTTGGGGTGAGCTGGACGTTTCCCTGCATGCTGAATATAACCAACGGTCTTACGGTAAAGATCAGGCCCAGGTCGGCCTGTCGTTCTCCATCCCCATGAGCGCGATATTGTTGCCGCGGGTGAGGCTTAACTACGACCATACGCTGGTGAAGAATGGCGAAGATAGCCGCCGCCTGGGGATCAGCGGCACGGCACTGAAGGATTACAGCCTCAACTATGCGGCCAGCGCTACGCAGAGCCAGAAAAAAGGCGGCAGCCAGGATCTCAGTGCCGGTTACCAATACAATGCCGGTCAACTGCGAGTAGGGTATTCGCGTGGCCTGGGTTATCAGCAGCAGAATGCCGAACTTTCAGGTAGCCTGATTGCATCCCAACAGGGAGTGACGCTCGGGCAAACTTTGGGCGAAACCATGGCGCTGGTCAGCGTGCCTGACTCGCCCGGCATCGGCGTGGATAACCAATATGGCGTGACCACCGACTGGCGCGGCTATGCGATTGTGGGGTCATTGACCTCGTATCGGGTCAATCGGCTGTCGTTGGATACTTACGGGCTGCGGGAGGGCTGGACGTTACCGGAGGACGAGATTGAAGTGGTACCGACGGCGGGTGCCATCATGTTCAGCCGGTTTGCACCGGCTGAAAAAGTTAGCCCAGCTGCCGCTCAAACCAGCTTTCCAGAATAACCACTGCCGAGGCCGAGTCTACGCTGCCCTTGTCCAGCGCGCGGAAACCGCCACGATCGAACAGGTTGGCGCGGGCTTCGACGGTGCTGAGGCGCTCGTCATGCAGTGCGATCTGGACGCCAAAGCGGCCGTGCAGGCGGTTGGCGAACTTGCGAGCTTGCTCGGTCACCAACTGTTCGGTGCCGTCCATGTTCAGCGGCAGGCCGACCACCACCAGATCCGGCTGCCATTCTTTCAGCAGTTTCTCGATCTTTTGCCAGTCCGGTGAACCGTCCTGAGCTTTGAAGGCCGCCAGCGCGCGGGCGCTGCCCGTGAGTTCCTGCCCGATGGCGGCACCAATGCTTTTGGTGCCGAAGTCGAAGGCGATAATGGTGCGGTTAGTCATCAGGCATGTCCTGCGTGGTTGGCAATGCTGCAGATGTCGATACCCAGACGGTTGGCAGCCGCGCGCCAGCGGTTGGCGATCGGCGTATGGAACAGAATGTCGGTGTCGGCTTCAATGGTCAGCCAGGCGTTTTCCAGCACTTCCTGTTCCAACTGGCCTTTTTCCCAACCGGCATAGCCGAGCGCGACCAGCACGTCATCCGGTTGCTCCGGGGTGCCCAGCGTTTCCAGCACGTCTTTCGAGGTGGTGATCATGGTATCCGGCGAGATCTGAATGCTGGAGCCAAAGCCTTTGCGCGGCGTATGCAGAATAAAACCGCGATCGTCCGCCAGCGGGCCGCCGGCAAATACCGGTTTGTCCAGGCTGATGGCCGGATCGCGCGCCTGCGCTATGATCTTCAGTTTGCTCAACACTGTTTCCACCGTGAACTGTTCCACCGGTTTATTGATCACCAGGCCCATGGCGCCGTCTTCATTGTGCTCGCAGACATAAATCACCGAGCGTTTGAAGCGAGGATCCTGAAGTGATGGCATAGCGATAAGAAAATGGTGCTGTAAATTCATGGTGTTATTTTAGACAGTTGATGGGTGATAAGTTAAACAGCCGCCAGTATGCGGCCATCCCCGTCGCCTTTCAAGTTGCAGCGTGAGCCGAGAGCCTCGATCCAGGAAACCAGGATTGCGGGCGACATCGCCGCCCGCACTGCGGATTACTTCGCTGCCAGACGCTTTTCGATCGCGTCCATCAACATGCCGGTGATCGACACCGGGAAGGCCGCTTCGATTTCGCGCGCGCAGGTTGGGCTGGTGACGTTGATTTCGGTCAGTCGATCGCCAATCACGTCCAGGCCAACGAAGATCAGCCCTTTTTCTTTCAGCGTCGGGGCTACCGCACGAGCAATTTTCCAGTCGCTTTCGCTCAGCGGACGCGCCTCACCCCGGCCACCGGCCGCCAGGTTACCGCGGGTTTCGCCCTGCGCCGGAATACGTGCCAGGCAGTAAGGCACTGGCTCACCGTCCACCACCAGAATGCGTTTATCGCCTTCCTTGATCGCCGGAATGAAGTTCTGCGCCATGCAGAAACGGCTGCCGTGTTCGGTCAGGGTTTCGATAATCACCGACAGGTTCGGGTCATCCTGTTTCACACGGAAGATTGACGCGCCGCCCATGCCGTCCAGCGGCTTGAGGATGATGTCGCCATGCTGCTGGTGGAATTTGCGGATGTGCGCTGCGCTGCGGCTGACCAGGGTGTCCGGCGTCAGTTCCGGGAACCAGGCGGTGAACAGCTTTTCGTTGCAGTCACGCAGGCTCTGTGGCTTGTTGACCACCAGCGTGCCCTTGACCTCTGCGCGCTCGAGAATATAGGTCGCGTAGATGTATTCGGTATCGAATGGCGGATCTTTACGCATCAGGATCACGTCCAGATCATGCAGCGCCAGATCCTGCTCGCTACCAAAGCTGAACCAGCTCTCTTTATCTTCTTTCACGTTCAGCAGGCGGGTACGGGCGCGGCCGTCACCGGCGTGCAGATAGAGATCGTCCATCTCCATATAGTGCAGTTCCCAGCCACGGCGCTGCGCTTCGAGCAGCATGGCGAAGCTGGTGTCTTTCTTGATATTGATGGAGGCGATAGGGTCCATCACGATGCCGAGCTTAATCATCTTTTCTCCTTTAACCCAGATCGCCGAAACGTACCTGCAAAGCGGTAATCGCGGTGAGCGCTGTGGTTTCTGTACGCAGAACGCGTGGCCCAAGCAGGATATCAGTAAATCCGTGGCCTGTGGTCATCGCAATTTCGTCGGCGGATAAACCGCCTTCCGGCCCAATCAGCAAGCGGACATGTTCCACCGGCAGGGGAAGGGTATTGATGCTGTGGCTGGCGCGTGGATGCAGGTTGAGCTTCAGGCTGCCATCCTGCTCGGCACACCAGGCTTCCAGTTGCATTGCCTCGCGGATTTCCGGGATGCGGTTACGGCCACACTGTTCGCAGGCGGCGATGGCAATCTTCTGCCACTGTTGAATTTTTTTCGCCAGGCGTTCGCCGTCCAGCTTTACGCCGCAGCGCTCGGAAAACAGCGGGGTGATGACGTTAACCCCCAGTTCGATGGATTTCTGAATGGTGAATTCCATCTTTTCACCGCGAGAAATCACCTGGCCCAGATGCAGATTGAGCGGTGATTCACGGTCTTCCCGTTGCCCGGCGCTGAGCTGCACCTGCACGCTTTTCTTGTCGACATGGGTGATCTCGGCGTCGAACACCTGATTGCTGCCGTCGAATAACTGCAGCGCCTGGCCAGCATTCATGCGCAGTACACGCCCGATATGGTTGGCGGCGTCTTCGCTTAAGAAGATTTCCGCATTGTCGATCAACGGCTGCGGGTGATAAATACGGGGTATACGCATTGAATATTCGATCCTGACTCATGTGCAGTCATCAGTGCTGCAGCTTGAAAAAAAAGAGTATATACCCAAAGTAATTGAAGCTGCAGCAAGGCGGCAAGTGAGTGCATCCCGATGAGCTTACTTAAGTAAGTGATTCGGGGGCGCTCAAGCAGTCAACACCGCTGCAGTTTTAAGTACGAAGGGGATTTAGCCCTTTCGTTGCTGGCAAGCCTGCTGAATATAAGGATTATGGTTGCCCTGAACCTTAGCGATGCGTGCTTCGCGCAGACATTCCCACTGGTTGACCGGATACTGGCGGTTCCACACCTCGAAAAGCTGGGTCTGCTGGCGTGAAAGCCGCAGTTGGTAGCGGTCGCGCATATAGAAGTAGGTGCGGGCGATCGCGCCACGGGCGCGGACCGGCGGTTCGGCCTGCTTATTTTTGAAGTCCACTTTCATCGGGCACTGGCCATACTGGCCTTCGCCGCCTTTCCACTGGCTGTACATAAAGTTATTACGATCGCCATTCACTTCACCTATCGCCGGCTGCAGGTTGTGCAAATCGGTTTCGATTTGGCGGTAGCCGGCGTCTTTATTGCAGTTTTTGCGGCCGCCCTGTTGCCAGCACTGCAATTGGTGGCCGAACTGCCAGGCCGGAACCACGTGTTCCCATTCGATACGTTGCGCGCGTTGGGCATTTTTACGCGACTGATAGCCACAACTGTTCAGATTGGGAATGCCTTTCTTGCCCTGCCAGTCGATCCGGCAGCCGCAGTAGAAGGAGCCGGGCGCGTCCTGATTGATTTTGGCCGCTGCCGCCTTGGCCTGAGAAAAGTTATTGATGCCGTGCGCCTGTGCGGCACCGGCAGAGAGAACCACCAAAAATAAAATTTTGCGAAGCATATTCCAAAACAGCTCAAAATTGGAAAAGCAGGCAGGGTAGCGGAAGTTGACAGTCGTAGCAAACGACGATACTGGCTTGTTTTAACGTATAAATCGTTTCGCTAAATGGGTTCACCGGCAAAAAATTTCAGCTTGTCGCCACACTGGCGGCAGCGATATTCACTTTCTCCGCGCATCACCCTATTGTGGCGGCGCACGGTGAGCTGGTGCCGTTGGCAACTGCAGCGGTAGGGGTAGGTTTTGCTCTGCACCGAGGCAATCTCAAACTGGTGGGTACGGCTGGCCGGTACCTGCAACACGCTTTCCATCATCCAGCGCCATTCCCGGCCGTGCGGCGGTACGCGGCCAAACTGACGGAATACCAGCAGGTGCGCCAGTTCATGCGGCACCACTTCATCGATAAACGGCTGTTGGTTTTCCATCAGCAGTACCGGATTCAGTCGGATTTCCCAGGCTTGTAGCCAGGCGGTGCCCGCGCTGGTGCCACGTTGCTGGTAAACGACTTTGGGCTCGGGGAACTCGACGGAAAAGTGCTGACGGGCCAGCTGCAGTTTTTCTCGCAGACAGCGCATCGCCGCCTGTTGCAGCGCAATGGGGATTCTTACTTTGTTCATTGCGGCTAGCTTAAGCAATGGCGAACCGGCTGGCAATAAGACGCAAAACTAATTTGCTGACCGTCCGCCAGACAGGTTTTTTCACCGCATTGATAACCCGATCGATGCTGATGGATTGTAATCATTGTGTTAACTGCGGGATAATAAAGGGTACATGCTGAGACTGTACCTGTAGGGGATGAATATATTCGTCCCGATTAACACGGGCGCAGTATACAGCGCCCCTACAAGCCAGCAGGGTATTATGCGATTTAGCGCAATAACCGACTGATTAAAAATACGTAAGGTGTGGGGAGTTTTCTGACACGGCCTGCCCCGAGCTGGCTGAGTAAGTGTGAATTTAACGCAGCTGATGTTGCAAGTGAGAGATCAATGTCGAATAAACCGTTCCATTATCAAGATCCGTTCCCGCTGAAGAAAGATGACACCGAATACTATCTGTTGAGCCGCGATCACGTTTCCGTGAGCGAGTTTGAAGGCCAGGAAGTGCTGAAAGTGGCCCCCGAAGCGTTAACCCTCCTTGCTCAGCACGCGTTCCATGACGCCTCATTCATGCTGCGTCCGGCACACCAGCAGCAGGTGGCCGATATCCTCAAGGATCCGGACGCCAGCGAAAACGACAAGTACGTTGCGCTGCAATTTTTACGTAACTCAGAAATCGCCGCCAAGGGAATTTTACCGACCTGCCAGGATACCGGCACCGCCATCATCGTCGGCAAAAAGGGCCAGCGCGTCTGGACCGGTGGCGGTGACGAAGCGGCATTGTCACGTGGGGTGTACAACACCTTTATCGAAGACAACCTGCGTTATTCGCAAAACGCCGCGCTGGATATGTACAACGAGGTCAACACCGGCAGCAACTTGCCTGCGCAGATCGATCTGTACAGCGTTGACGGTGAAGAATACAAATTCCTGTGCATCGCCAAAGGCGGTGGTTCAGCCAATAAAACCTATCTCTACCAGGAAACCAAGGCGCTGCTGTCCCCGGGCAAGCTGAAGGATTATCTGGTCGAGAAAATGCGCACGCTGGGTACCGCAGCCTGTCCGCCTTACCACGTGGCGTTTGTTATCGGCGGGACCTCGGCCGAAGCGACACTGAAAACCGTCAAGCTGGCCTCGACCAAGTACTACGATGGCCTGCCAACCGAAGGTAACGAACACGGCCAGGCATTCCGCGACGTGGTACTGGAAGAAGAATTACTGAAAGAGGCGCAGAATCTGGGGCTGGGCGCGCAGTTTGGCGGCAAATACTTTGCGCATGACATCCGCGTGGTGCGCCTGCCGCGCCATGGCGCATCCTGTCCGGTGGGCATGGGGGTTTCCTGTTCCGCTGACCGTAACATCAAGGGCAAGATTAACCGTGATGGTATCTGGCTGGAGAAGCTGGAGCACAATCCGGGCAAGTTTATTCCGCAGGAACTGCGTCAGGCTGGGGAAGGCGAGGCCGTCAAGATTGACCTCAACCGCCCAATGGCCGAGATCCTCAAGCAGCTGTCACAATTCCCGGTGTCCACCCGCCTGTCGCTGAGCGGTACCATCATCGTGGGGCGTGACATCGCGCACGCCAAGCTGAAAGAGCGTCTGGACAACGGTGAAGGTCTGCCGCAGTACGTCAAGGATCACCCGATTTATTACGCCGGTCCGGCCAAAACGCCGGACGGTTACGCTTCGGGTTCACTGGGGCCAACCACCGCCGGGCGTATGGACTCTTACGTTGATCTGCTGCAGTCCCACGGCGGCAGCATGATCATGCTGGCCAAGGGTAACCGTAGCCAGCAGGTGACTGACGCCTGCCACAAACACGGTGGCTTCTACCTCGGCAGCATTGGTGGCCCGGCAGCGGTGCTGGCGCAGCAGAGCATCAAGAGCCTGACCTGCGTCGAATACCCTGAGCTGGGGATGGAAGCGATCTGGAAAATTGAAGTGGAAGATTTCCCGGCGTTTATTCTGGTGGATGATAAAGGCAATGACTTCTTCCAGAAGATCCAGGCCGGCCAGTGTTCTCGCTGCGTGAAGTAACTCTCGCAAAGACTTGTCGCCCGTTATCGGGCGGCAAGTTCCCGCCTTGATCAAACCCAGTGTAAAGTCCTGTAGCCCGCTGGACGCCGCGTTTTAACCTGTATACCCTACGTGCGGAGCAGTAATACACGCATAAAGGCATATTTGGCACAGAAGGTTCGGCAAATACATGGAAACGCAGGAAAATCATATCAGGGAACTGCTGGTCTGGATTGAAGACAACCTGACCAACCCGCTATCATTGGATATCGTTTCTGCCAAATCAGGCTACTCGAAATGGTATCTGCAACGAATGTTCAAAACGCAGACCGGCCTGTCGCTGGCTTCCTATATTCGGGCCCGCCGCTTGTATCTCGCCGCTTTTGCTCTGCGCTTTACGCAAAAAACCATTCTTGATATTTCCATTGAATATCAGTTTGATAACCAACAAACCTTTTCCCGTTGCTTCAAGAAGCACTTTGCCGAATCCCCCAGCGTTTATCGCCACGCCCGCAAGCAGGACTTCAGCCATCTGGTTCGTTCGCTGTCAGCCAACCACCCTGGTGACATTCAGGTTGACCGAATCAATGTGGCCAAAGGTCAGTATGCGATCAAAGGGAAAGGTTACGCTTACCATCTCGATATTACTGATTTGGATAAGTCGCATCTGCACATCCGCAGCAAAATCAGAGAGAGATTCTATCACTCGGTGGCCAGCCGACCGGCGTTGACCTATTCGCTTACCCAGCTGATTCCTGATGGGGAACAGGTCCGGGTGGAATATGCCCTCGGCGTTGCGGCGGATTGCACGGTCAGTGATGATGCCGGCCTCGAACTATGGCAGGAAATTCACGGCGATTTTTGCCGTTTTTGTTACTCCGGCAAACCGGTGGCCTTGCATGACCATGTGATACAGATTTACACCCAGGTATTGCCGGAATTGGGCCTGGCCCGCAGGGAAGGACCAGACCTGACGATGTTCAACTATTCACTGAACGAGCGGGAGGAGCTGCATCTTGAGCTCCAGCATCTGGTGCCTGTAACTCCCCTTGGTTGACCGATCGGGCGGCGCTAGTGCGGTTTTTCTGCTGCACGATATCCGCCATCACCGCCAACGCGATCTCCGCCGGGGTTTTACTGCCGAGCGGCAGGCCTATCGGGGCATGAATGCGTTCCAGCTCTTGCGGGCTGAATTCGGCAATCTGTTGCAGACGCTGGCGACGACGCGCGCTGTTGCGCAATGATCCCATGGCACCAATGTAAAATGCCGGGGTGTGGATCGCCTCCATCAGCGTCAGATCGTCCATGCGCGGATCGTGGGTCAGCGCCACAATCGCAGTATTGGCGTGGCAGCCGCCGTCTTCAATAAACTTGGCCGGGAACTGACGCAGCAGTGTCACGTTGGATCGGAGCTGCGGGGCGAAATTATCCAGCGCCTCTGGCCGGTTTTCACACACCAACACTTCAAACCCCAATGAACTGGCGAAATCGGCGCAGTACAACGCCACGCTGGACAGCCCGGCGATCAGCAAACGTGGTGCCGCAGCGATATGCAGAGTGACTTGCGGCCCACGACGCTCCACCTGGGTAGCGCTGGCGAAGTCGGTCAACGTCAGGCTGGAACAGGCATCGGGCAGGGTCAGGCGTTTGACCAGCGCATGGTGTCCGTTCAGCGCACCGGCAATTTGGGTCAGATAGGCAATGCTGTCATCACCGGTTGGCAGGGATTCAATCAGCACCTCGAGCACGCCACCGCAGGGCAGCGCCACGTTCGGTTCCAGGCCTCCTTCACCGTAACGGATCACCTGGCTGGCCGCCTGATACTCTCCGGCCGCCACGCGCCGCAGAAAATCTTCTTCTACACAGCCGCCCGACAACGAACCGCAATAATGCCCGTCCTGGGTGGCCACCAGCAGTGCCCCTGGCGATCGCGGCGAGGAGCCATAGGTATTCAGTACGGTGCACAGCCACACCGGTTGTTGCTTCAGCCAGCTTATCGCCTGGTTGACCACGGTGATATCGAGATGTTGCATAGGTGATTTACTCGCTGGCCGGTAGCTGTGACGGAAGATCAATATCCTGCACCACCGTGGGTTGATCAAGAGAAAGCAGGTACACCGACTGCCCTTTAAGCAGTTCACGCGCGCCATTATCACCACGCAATTGGCCAAGTTGTTTGCGCAAAAGGGCGGAAAATCCGACCGGGTGGCCCGGCTGCTGCAGGAAGCTGGGGCGGACGATGGCGTGTTGCGATAAGGCGGTAGCCACCTGCTGGAAAACGCCTGGCGTGACGAAGGGCATATCCGCTAAATGTATCAACCAGCCTTGCCAGTGCGGCGTAGCCTTCACCCCGGCGGCGATGGAATCCCCCAGACCCGCGCTGGCCAGCAGCGTGACCGGCACCTGATAGACGGCGCAAACCTGTTGTACCTGAAGGTTATCCGGCCGGGTGACGACCCATACCGGCAGGCCCGAAGCCAGCGCCTGACACAGCGTCTGTTCAAACAGCGAGCGTCGTCGGCCGGACTGATCCGTAAACTCGGCATTCAATTTATTGCCTTCGCCACCGGCCTGAGAGAAGCGTTCCCCACGTCCGGCAGCGGCGATCACTATGCCTGTCGTCATCTTACCCGCCCGAATTTGCGCAACTTATTATTACCTTACTAAAAATATGTGTTTTTGAGATGTGTTTTTCTTGAAAACAGCATGTTAATCATCACATAATTTTGGTTATAAGCATATGCTTATGACGTCTACGGCAAGGTCGTCAGCGTTTGCGCAACACCACCGCTGAACACAAAAATAAAATAAAGAAACAAAGGACTTCTTATGAGCAATTTTAACCCGTCGCGACGCCGCTTTATCAAAGGCGCCGTGATAGCGGGGGTATCCGTATACCTCGCGCCTCTGTACAGCCGTGCCTACGCCGCGCTGTTTGAGCAAAAAATCCTCCAGTCGCCGAACTGGGATGCCCATGAAAAGCGTATTCGCTTTCGCATCGATGGCCGTGCCAAGGTGATGGGGCAGAAGGTGTTCGCCCGCGACATTCGCGCGGTCGATATGCCGCACTGGCCGCAACAACAGGCGCATGCGTTTATTTTACGTGTCACCAAGGCCGACCGGCTGTTCGAGGGCCTCGATCTCTCGTTATTGGGGGACGACCTGCAGCCAGACAGGCTGGTGACGGCAGAGGATTTGGCGCGCGACGGCCTGGCCTTCCCGGCGTTCTACGGCGACGACATGCTGCTGCCGGTGGGCAAAACCCCGGCCTATCTGGGGCAGGCGGTGGCGATCCTGATTTACCACGACTTCGCCCGTTTCCGCTTCGCCAAAGACAAGCTGAAATTCCGTGAAGAAACCCTCAAGTACGGGGCGGAAACCGGCCCGCTGGAGCGGGATCCCTGGGGCACCTTCCGTTATGTGCGAGTGGGTGGCGACAAGCCGTTCGACGACGATCGCTTCTCCAGCCTGAAAGATACGCCGATTTTCCCGGTATCGATGAAGAAACACCTGCCGGTCTGGCCGGAAGGCCGTGAAGGCGGCAAGCTGGATCAGGAAGGGATGTATTACGCCGGGATGATCGCCAATGAGCTGCAAACGCCGCCGGAAGACTGGCTGGTGATGTCGCGGCGTTATACCACGCAGTCGGTCGATACCTCGGCGCTGGAACCGGATAACGCCAACGGTTGGTACGATGCAGCAACGCAGACCCTGCATCTGGTGGTACCGACCCAGTCACCGCAGGAAGTGGCCGACGAAATGCCACGCATGCTGGCCAAGCACAATCCGCCGGTGAAACAGCTGATCCTGCACCCGTGCTACACCGTCGGTTACGGTTCGAAAGATCACTATAACTTCCCGTACTACGGCGCGGTGGCGGCGATGTACGGTGACGGGCACCCGGTACGCCTGGCCAATGACCGTTTCGAACAGTTCCAGACGGCGCTGAAGCGCCACGCGTTCGACATGAATTACCGCATTGCGGTCAACCGTCAAACCGGCGTCTTGCAGTCATTCCACGGCGAGATGACGGCAGACGGCGGCGGTCGCAGCAACTTTACACCGTCGGTGGTGATGGTGGCGGCGACGGCGGCACAGTCGATTTACTACTTCCCAAAAAGCGATTTGTCTTCGGTAGGGCTGGCTTCACGCGCCATCGATGCCGGATCGGCACGCGGCTACGGCACGCTGCAAAGCATGGCCGCCACCGAGATGATGGTGGATGAACTGGCGGCCGAGCTGAAGATCGACCCGATTGAATTCCGTTTGCGCAACGTACTGAAATCCGGCATGAAAAACACGCAGGGCGCTATTCCGGCCGGGGCTATTCGTGCCGATGAAGTGCTGGAGAAGGCGGCGAAGCATGAAATGTGGCTGCAACGTGCCCAGCGTAAGGCGGAGTTTGAGAGCCAGCACCCGGGCAAACGCTATGGCGTCGGCTTTGGCTGCGTACAAAAAGACTTCGGTACTGGGGCTGAAACCTCGTTCGCCCGCGTCGAGCTGGGGGAAGATGGGCGCATAATGCTGCATCACAGCGGCGCAGAGATGGGAACCGGTATGTCGACCTCACAGTCGGTGTTGTGCGCGCAGTGGCTGGGTAAACCGGCGGATGAGGCGCACTTCTCGGTGACCGACTGGTCGGTGCTGCCGATGGTTACCAGCGGCGATCCTTACATCATGTCGCAGGCCGAACAGGACCAGTTGCAAGCCAACCCGGCCTGGACGCCAAGCTACTGTTCACCCTCCAGCGCCAGCAACTCGGCATTTTATTTCTCCCACAGTACGCGTGAAGCGGCGCGGCTGATCTTCGATCACGGCCTGTGGCCGGCGGCGATGGCCATTTGGCAATCCGGCATCGGTGGCGGCCAGGCGGCGCCATTGGTGGTGCGCAGAGAAGACGCACGCTGGGTGGAAGGCGGGCTGACCGCGGCCGGGCTGGAAGTGCTGACCCTGGAGCGTCTGGCGAAACAGGCCTACCAGATGGGCGGCATCACCGGTGCCGCGGTACACGTGTTCAACCGCTGGCAGTGGGCGGAAGCGGACTTCACCCTGAGTGGTAATAGCGAACGTCTGCCGATTGACGGGCTGGCGGTGCGCAACGCCAATGGCGAATTCAAAACGCTGCCGCGCAACCAGGCCTATTACCCGCCGACCCAACGCAATAACGCGGCGGTGACCTATTACAGCGCTGTCGGTACTCTGGCGGAAGTGGCGGTGGATATCGCTACCGGCCAGGTAGAACTGCTGAACCACCATTCGATCATGGAGTGCGGCAACCTGATTGTACCGGAACTGGTTTCCGGCCAATTGCAGGGCGGCCTGGCGATGGGGATTGGCCATGCGCTGCACGAATATTTACCGCTGTACGAAGATGGGCCCGGTAACGGTACCTGGAACTTTAACCGTTACCACCTGCCGCGTGCCAGCGATGTGGCGGTCTGGAAACAGACCGATGACATCCTGCCCGCGCTGTCGGAAACCGATCCACCCAAAGGCATGGCCGAAGTGGTGATGATCCCGGTGGTTGCTGCGCTGGTTAACGCCATCGCCGACGCTACCGGCCACCGTTTCCGTGATTTGCCCGTTCGTGCAGAAAATATTCGTGAGGTATTACAATGAGCATTAAAACCCAGCCGATTTCCCTGACCATCAACGACAAGCAGTATGGCCCGATCGAAGTGCCGGAAGGGCTGATGATGATCGACTTCCTGCACGAATATCTTGACCTGACCGGCTCACGCCTTGGCTGCGGGCAGGGGATCTGCCACGCCTGCGTGGCGATTGTCGATCACCCGAGCGGTACCAGTGAGGAAGTGCGTACCTGTATCACCGGCGCACATTTCTTCAGCGGCAAGAAAGTGCGTACCGTCGAAGGCCATGCCAAGGTGGATGAACAGGGTGAAGTGGTCGAGCTTTCACCAATTCAGCAGGCTTTTCTGGAGCATTACAGCTTCCAGTGTGGCTACTGCACGCCGGGCTTTGTTAACGCCGCCACCATTTTTGTGGAAAAACTCAAGCGTGAGCCGATTGCCCGTGATCAGCTGGAAAGCGCTATCGAACAGGCGCTGGACAGTCATATCTGCCGCTGCACCGGCTACGTGCGTTACTACGAAGCGGTACGCGATGTGGTGCTGAAAACCCCAGGTCTGGTGAAGGAGACGGCGCAATGAAAAAACGTCTCGCACTGTTGATCCTGCTGGTGGTGATTATCGTCATCGCGGTGCTGTGGTGGCGTGAAAACCGCCATTACGACGGCCCGGTGCAACAGGTGACCGCCAGCACGGAACAGGTCGTCCGGGGCCGCTATCTGGCTCAGGCCGCCGACTGTGCCGCCTGCCATACCGCCAGTGGTGGCGCGCCAATGGCCGGTGGCTATCCGCTGGATACGCCGTTCGGTACCATCTACGGCAGTAACCTGACGCCTTCGGCCGATCAGGGGATTGGCCGCTGGACCAAAGACGACTTCTTCCTGGCGCTGACAAAGGGCGTGGCACCGGGCGGCCGTCATCTGTATCCGGCGATGCCTTATACCTCGTATAAAGGGATGACGCGTCAGGATGCCGATGACATCTATGCCTATTTGATGACCCGTCCGGCGGTAGACGTTGCTATACCTGAAAACGCCATGCCGTTCCCGTTTAACCAGCGCATGGCGCTGATTGGCTGGAATCTGCTGTTCCGTAGTCAGGATCCGCTGCCTGCCAGTTCGCAGGGTGATTCGGCGCAGTGGCAACGCGGCCGTTATCTGGCGGATACGCTGGGCCACTGCGGGGAATGCCACACGCCACGCGGCATGCTGGGTCAAATGGAACTGGGTAAACCGATGCAGGGCGGTGATCTGGGGCGCTTTATGGCACCGGACATCACCCCGAACGGGCTGGCGAAACGCGGCTGGACGCCGGACGATCTGAACCGCTTCCTCTCGACCGGTTTGGCGCCGCAAGGCTCTGCCTTCAGCGAGATGCATATGGTGGTGGATCTCAGTACCCGTCATCTGACGCTGGAAGATCACCAGGCGCTGGCGACCTATCTGATGGGCGAACAGCCGCCGGCGGCTGTGCCGGTTAAAATCGGCCAGGGCAGTGATGCCGGGCGCATCAGCTATCTGGATCAGTGCTCGGGTTGTCATGCGCGTGAAGGCGAGGGCAAGCCGCACGTGGCGGTAGCGATGCGTGATAACGCCACGCTGCGCCAGCCGGATGCTAAAAACCTGATTGTCTCGGTGCTGGACGGTTTACCGGCGCAGCAATTCCCTAACGGTGAAAGCATGCAGAGCATGCCGGCCTTTGGTGAGCGACTGGACGATGCGCAGGTGGCGGAACTGGTGAACTATCTGCGGGTGACCTGGGGCGGCTTGCCGGCGGATGTGACGGCCGAACAGGTGAAAGCCTTGCGTAAGTAAGGTTCAATGACAAAAATGGCTCGGCATGCCGAGCCATTTTTAATTAACGATTATCTGCCGGGGGGTCACCCAGTACCGGCATGCCTTCTTCATCCCACTCCAGTGATTTAATCCGTGTATGACGATTCGGGTCATAGAGCGGATCCCCCTCGATCTCCGTGTAATTACGAGCATGGTAAACCAACAGATCTTGCCCCTGTTCATCAAGGGTAAAACTATTGTGCCCAGGCCCGAACTGGCGGTTTTTAACACTGGTCCGAAATAGGGGCTGCCCGAGCTTATGCCATTGAGTGGCATCGGTCATGTCGCTGTCGATATCGGCCCACAGCAGACCGAGGCAATAATTCTCGTCGGTCGCGCTGGCGGAGTAGCTGATAAATATCTTTTGGCCATGGGTGATCACCGCCGGCCCTTCATTGACCGAGAAACCGACGGTTTCCCAGGGGAGTTCCGGTTGGCTGAGCATCACCGGCTGGCCCTTGAGCGTCCAGGGATTTGCCATTTCTGCCAGATAAAGGTTGGAGTTACCGTGGATCGCCGGATCCTTTTGCGCCCACAGATAATAATGTTTGCCGCGATGCTCGAAGTGGGTGGCGTCGAGGGAAAAACTGTCGATATGCGTGTAAATTCGCCCTTTTTCCACCCAGTCTCCGGTCAGCGGGTTGGCTGCGCTGCATTCCAGTGCAAACATTCGGTGCTGGAACAGGCCGTCAGCAATCTCCGGGCTGTGGGCTGCGGCGAAGTACAAATACCATTTACCGTTAATAAAGTGCAGTTCCGGCGCCCAGATTAAATGGCTCATCGGCCCCTGCTGCGGTTTTTGCCACACCACCGTCGGGCTGGCTTGCGACAATTCGTTGATACTACGCGCACGCCGAAGCTCTAACCGGTCATATTCCGGCACCGAGGCGGTGAAATAGTAATAGCCATCGCTGTGGCGTAAAACAAACGGATCTGCCCGCTGTTCAATCAAGGGGTTAGGGTAGTCGCGCATCTCAGGCTCCTTACGGGTGTCGGGTTTCGAGTTGCTGTTCCGGGTAGTCGGTGAGCTCGCGGTAATTTATGCGTCGCTTTTCCAGATCGAGCTGAATCTGACGCATCAGTTGGCGGTCAACCTTCAACAGACGCACCACGCCGGCCGTGATCAGATATCCGATACCGGGGATCACCGTGAACAACAGGACGATGCTGTTCAGCGCGCCGGCGCTTTGGCTGACCGCATCCGCCTGATAGCCGGAGAGCGACATCAGGAAGCCAACCATGGCGCCGGCCACCGCCAGTCCGACTTTAAGGAAGAACAGATTACCGGAAAAGCTGATGCCTGTGATGCGCTTGCCCGTTTTCCATTCGCCGTAATCGTCCACGTCGGCCATTAACGACCAGTGCAGCGGTGAAGGGATCTGATGCAGGATATTCAGCAGGAAATAGGCAGCCACGATCAGCGAAGTGACCTGAGGATTGAGGAAATAAAAACCACAGGAAAACGCCGCCAGCAAAATATTGGTCCAGAAGAACACTTTCAGTTTGCAGAAGCGATCGGTCAGGGGTTTGGCCAACGCGCTGCCAATCATCATGCCGACTACACCCAGCGCGATAAACAGGCTGGCAAAGGAAGTCGATTGTTGCATGACGTAGGTGACGTAATACATGGTGGCGGCCATACGGATAAAACCGGGGCAGACGTTGCAGAACGTCAGCAGCAGAATGCGCACCCACTGATCGTTTTTCCATACGTCTCTCAGATCGGATTTTAGAGCGTCATGAGTGGGTACTGCCGGGCGTATGCGTTCTTTGACCGTGGCAAAGCAGAACAGAAACATGAACAGGGCGACCAGCGCCAGCACACCCATTGCCATCTGATAGCCACGCGCTTTGTCTGCGCCGCCAAACCATTCGGCCATCGGTAACAGCGTCAGGGACAGGATCAGGGTAGCGATACCGACCAGGATAAAACGGTAGGACTGACAGGAGACCCGTTCCTGTGGATCCGAGGTAATCACACCGCCCAGAGAACAGTAGGGGATATTAATCGCCGTGTAGGTCAGCGACATTAAAAAGTAAGTCGCGAAGGCGTAGACCACTTTGCTGTTGTAGCTCCATTCCGGCGTTGTAAACATCAGTACGCTGAATAATACATACGGCAGGGAGATCCACAGCAACCAGGGACGAAAGCGTCCCCAACGGCTTTGGGTGCGATCGGCTATCGCTCCCATAATCGGGTCGGTGACGGCATCCAGCACGCGAACCGACAGCAGCAGCACGCCGACCAGCGCAGGCGTCAGACCGTAGATGTCAGTATAGAAATAGTTGAGAAACAGCATAATCGCTCCGCCGATCATGTTGCAGCCGGCATCTCCCATGCCGTAGCCAATCTTTTCTTTTATTGAAAGGGCATTGCTCTTCATGGACATTTTCTCCGAACTGGCAGGATCTGACTGAGTGGCAACGATTATTGTCCCGGTTGGCGGCGAGTTATCAGAAGTGAATGGTTGTAGAGATGGACAAATCAACCGTGGCGGAGAAACTGTGAGCCAGTTTGCAAAATCGAAAGGCAATAAAAAGGCCCGCAAATGCAGGCCTTGTTGTTTTTTAGTGAGTTACCCGCGGCCAGATGCGCTTACTGCGCGCTGGCTACGTTGTTTAACGGCATAGCCGATGCCTAAAATGGCGACCCAAACCGGGATCAGCAACACCGAGATTTGGATCCCCGGCGTCAGGTACATGATCACCAGAATCGCGGCCATAAACACCAGGCACAGGTAGTTACTGAACGGATACCAGAAGGCCTTGAACTTCGGCTCAACGCCTTCGCGGTTCTTGGCCGCGCGGAATTTCAGGTGTGCCAGGCTGATCATCGCCCAGTTGATCACCAGTGCCGATACCACCAACGCCATCAGCAGTTCGAAGGCACGACCGGGGATCAGGTAGTTAATCAGTACGCAGAACGCCGTGGCCGTGGCGGAGACGGCGATAGCAATCACCGGTACGCCGCGCCCGTCGACCTTCAGCAGGCTTTTCGGCCCGTTGCCCTGTTTCGCCAGGCCATACAGCATGCGGCTGTTGCAGTAGACACAGCTGTTGTAGACCGACAGCGCGGCGGTCAATACCACCACGTTCAGTACCGTTGCGACCAGGTTGCTGTTCAGTGCGTGGAAGATCAGCACGAACGGGCTGCCGCCTTCAACCACTTTGCCCCACGGGTACAGCGACAGCAGAATGGTCAGCGAGCCGATATAGAACAGCAGGATGCGGTAGATCACCTGATTGGTGGCTTTAGGAATGCTTTTCTGCGGGTTGTCGGCTTCGGCAGCGGTAATGCCCACCAACTCCAGCCCACCGAACGAGAACATGATCACCGCCATCGCCATCACCAGCCCCATGATGCCGTTCGGGAAGAACCCGCCCTGTGCCCACAGATTGGTCACGGTGGCTTCCGGGCCGCCCATGCCGCTGAACAGCAGGTAGGCGCCGAACACGATCATGCCGATAATCGCCACCACTTTGATGATGGCGAACCAGAATTCCATCTCGCCATACACCTTCACGTTCGCCAGGTTGATGGCGTTAATCGCCAGGAAGAACACCGCCGCAGATACCCAGGTCGGGATTTCCGGCCACCAGTACTGCACATAGATGCCTACCGCGGTCAGTTCCGCCATGGCAACCAGGACGTACAGTACCCAGTAGTTCCAGCCAGAAGCGAAGCCGGCGAAGTTACCCCAGTATTTATAGGCGAAGTGGCTAAAGGAACCGGCCACCGGCTCTTCGACCACCATTTCACCCAGTTGGCGCATGATCAGAAATGCGATAAAGCCGCCAATGGCATAACCGAGAATGACCGAAGGGCCGGCCATCTTTATTGTTTGCGCGATCCCGAGGAATAGCCCGGTACCAATAGCGCCCCCTAGTGCAATAAGCTGAATATGGCGGTTTTTAAGGCCGCGCTTCAGCTGGTCGCCATCATGCTGTTGACCATCCATCAATGAAACCCTCTGTCGTTGCAGAATTACTCACATGCTGTAAAGCAGTGGTTACGATGTGTGTTTTGTTTTATTTACGGCGTTATATCTATTAATTCCACGGAGCCGCTACCGTTTGGCAAAGAATAATGTTATGCGCGCCAGTTTGCACCTGCTTTATGTGGTGAGTGATTAAGATTTCAGCAGTTTAGGAAACAAAATGCGGGTTGTGTGACGACAGGGGGGATTCAATGCATGAAATAAGCATTAACTCACATAATGCGCAAAAATAATTTAGTTCTGGCGGTTGGTCGGCGGCGAAATATTAACCGGATGAACGCACCTTTTGCGATGTAAATAGGTATTCGTTAAAGCTTAATAAACATGCAATAGAATTCTACATTAGAGACTTCAGTCAGCCTGACGGCAGGTTTCGCAAAAGTTAAATCAAAAACCTACCTCGTAAATGGTATTACCAAGCATGCGTTAGCGGTTTGCAGCAGCTCTGGTATTGAGGTGTTAAAATGTGCGGGTAACCTGATTTCGATCAAGGCCCATATGGACAGGAGGTGAATACTTTGTTACTTTACCGTCACGTTTTTGAAATTGGTATTACCAATTGACTCCGCGCCATTCGCAGAGAAGAAATCACCCATGGCCTACAGCAAAATCCGCCAACCCAAGTTGTCAGACGTTATCGAGCAGCAGCTCGAACACCTGATCCTCGAGGGAACACTGCGCCCAGGCGAGAAACTGCCACCGGAGCGTGAACTGGCGAAACAATTTGATGTTTCCCGTCCTTCTCTGAGAGAGGCCATCCAGCGCCTGGAAGCCAAAGGGCTGCTCCTGCGCCGTCAGGGCGGTGGCACCTTTGTACAAACTAATCTGTGGCAGAGCTTTAGCGATCCGCTGGCTGAACTGCTGGCCGACCATCCTGAATCACAATTCGATCTGTTGGAAACCCGTCATGCCCTCGAAGGCATTGCTGCCTATTATGCGGCGTTGCGCGGTACCGACGAAGATCTGGCGCGCATCCGCGATTGCCACATGTTGATTCAGCAGGCCCAGGATAGCGGCGATCTCGACGCCGAAGCCGATGCGGTCATGCAATATCAAATCGCCGTGACCGAAGCTGCCCACAACGTTGTGTTACTGCACCTGCTGCGCTGTATGGGGCCGATGCTGGAACAGAACGTGCGTCAGAACTTTGAATTGCTCTACTCGCGCCGTGAGATGTTGGCAAAAGTGAGCAGCCACCGCGCCGGAATTTTTGAGGCGATTGTGGCACGTGAGCCCGAGAAGGCCCGCGAAGCCTCGCACCGCCATTTGGCGTTTATCGAGGAAATCTTGCTGGATCTCAGTCGGGAGCATACCCGACGCGAGAGATCGCTGCGGCGTCTCCAGCAACGCAAGGATTAAGAACGGTTCTCTTCAGGGCACACCAGCCTGCGGGGTTTACGTTCGAAGTGCTTAATTAAGCATTTAAGTAAGCGGCAACTAAACTGATGGGCCTGTCTTCGTGTGTTTTGTTTCAGAACACAGGAAGACAGGCTCCAAAACAAACCATTAGACAGATAAGGAATACCACCATGTCAGAACGTTTAAACAATGACGTGGATCCGATCGAAACCCGCGACTGGCTGCAGGCGATCGAATCGGTCATCCGTGAAGAGGGTGTTGAGCGAGCTCAGTTTCTGATTGATCAGGTTCTGGGTGAAGCCCGTAAAGGCGGTGTTAGCGTTGCAGCCGGTGCTGCGGCTCACAACTACGTCAACACCATCGCGGTGGAAGACGAACCTGCTTACCCTGGTAACCTGGATCTTGAGCGTCGTATCCGTTCAGCTATTCGCTGGAATGCGGTGATGACCGTTCTTCGTGCTTCCAAAAAAGATCTGGATCTGGGCGGCCACATGGCTTCCTTCCAGTCTTCTGCGACCTTCTATGAAGTCTGCTTCAACCACTTCTTCCGTGCACGCACCGAGCAAGACGGCGGCGATCTGGTTTACTTCCAGGGCCACATCTCTCCAGGCGTTTACGCACGTGCCTTCCTTGAAGGCCGCTTGACCGAAGACCAAATGAATAACTTCCGTCAGGAAGTTCACGGCAAAGGCCTGTCCTCTTACCCGCATCCTAAGTTGATGCCGGAATTCTGGCAGTTCCCTACCGTTTCTATGGGCCTGGGCCCAATCAGCGCCATCTATCAAGCGAAGTTCCTGAAATATCTGGAACACCGTGGCCTGAAGAACACCTCTGCCCAAACCGTTTACGCCTTCCTGGGCGATGGCGAGATGGATGAGCCGGAATCCAAGGGCGCGATCACCATCGCTACCCGTGAGAAGCTGGACAACCTGGTGTTCGTCATCAACTGTAACCTGCAGCGTCTGGACGGCCCGGTCACCGGTAACGGCAAGATCATCAATGAGCTGGAAGGCATCTTCGCGGGCGCAGGCTGGCAGGTACTGAAAGTGATCTGGGGTGGTCGTTGGGATGAACTGCTGCGTAAAGATACCAGCGGCAAGCTGATCCAACTGATGAACGAAACCCTGGACGGCGACTACCAGACCTTCAAGTCCAAAGACGGCGCTTACGTGCGTGAGCACTTCTTCGGCCGCTTCCCGGAAACCGCTGCGCTGGTCAAAGATATGACCGACGAAGAGATCTGGGCACTGAACCGTGGTGGTCACGATCCGAAGAAAGTCTTTGCTGCACTGAAAAAAGCGCAGGACACCCAAGGCAAACCAACCGTTATCCTGGCCCATACCATCAAAGGTTACGGCATGGGTGAAACTGCGGAAGGTAAAAACATTGCTCACCAGGTGAAGAAAATGAACATGGAAGGGGTTCACCACTTCCGCGATCGTTTCAATGTGCCAGTTGCCGATGCCGACATCGAAAAACTGCCGTACATCACCTTCGAGAAAGAGTCCGAAGAGTACAAATATCTGCACGAACGTCGTCAGGCGCTGAAAGGCTATGTGCCTACCCGTATGCCGAAGTTCACCGAGAAGCTGGAAATGCCGGCTCTGGCAGACTTCAGCTCCTTGCTGGAAGAGCAGAACAAAGAAATTTCTACCACCATCGCCTTTGTGCGTGCCCTGAACGTGATGCTGAAGAACAAGTCGATCAAAGATCGCCTGGTGCCAATCATCGCCGACGAAGCGCGTACCTTCGGGATGGAAGGTCTGTTCCGTCAGATCGGTATCTACAGCCCGAACGGCCAGCAGTACACCCCGCAGGACCGTGAGCAGGTTGCTTACTACAAAGAAGACGAGAAAGGCCAGATCCTGCAGGAAGGCATCAACGAACTGGGCGCAGCCTCTTCATGGTTGGCCGCAGCGACTTCCTACAGCACCAACGATCTGCCAATGATCCCGTTCTACATCTACTATTCGATGTTCGGTTTCCAGCGTATCGGTGACCTGTGCTGGGCAGCAGGCGACCAACAGGCGCGCGGCTTCCTGGTAGGCGGTACTTCAGGCCGTACCACCCTGAACGGTGAAGGTCTGCAGCACGAAGACGGCCACAGCCACATCCAGTCTCTGACTATTCCTAACTGTATCTCTTACGATCCAGCTTACGCGTACGAAGTGGCAGTGATCATGCACGACGGTCTGGTGCGCATGTACGGTGACGCGCAAGAAAACGTCTACTACTACATCACCACGCTGAACGAAAACTACCACATGCCGGCCATGCCGCAGGGCGCAGAAGAAGGTATCCGTAAAGGTATCTACAAGCTGGACACTCTGGCAGGCAGCAAAGGCAAGGTTCAGTTGCTGGGTTCAGGTTCTATCCTGCGTCACGTTCGTGAAGCGGCGAAGATCCTGGCAGACGATTACGGCGTGGGTTCCGACATCTACAGCGTGACTTCCTTCACTGAACTGGCGCGTGATGGCCAGGATTGTGAGCGTTGGAACATGCTGCACCCAACCGAAACTCCGCGCGTACCTTACATCGCTCAGGTGATGAACGAAGCGCCGGCGGTTGCGTCTACCGACTACATGAAGCTGTTCGCAGAACAGGTTCGTACTTACGTTCCAGCCAGCGACTATCGCGTTCTGGGCACTGACGGCTTCGGTCGTTCAGACAGCCGCGAAAACCTGCGCCACCACTTTGAAGTTGATGCTTCTTACGTTGTGGTTGCTGCACTGGGTGAACTGGCTAAACGCGGTGAAATCGAAGCTTCTGTGGTAGCTGATGCGATTAAGAAATTCGACATCAACCCAGAAAAAGTTAACCCGCGTCTGGCATAAGAGGTACAGAAGAATGTCTATCGAAATTAAAGTACCGGACATCGGTGCAGACGAAGTGGAAATCACCGAAATTCTGGTGAAAGTGGGCGATAAAGTTGAAGTTGAACAATCGCTGATCACCGTTGAAGGTGATAAAGCTTCCATGGAAGTCCCATCCCCGCAGGCGGGTGTGGTTAAAGAAATCAAGGTTTCCGTCGGTGACAAAACCGAGACCGGCAAACTGCTGATGATCTTTGAAGCAGAAGGGGCGGCTCAGGCCGCACCAGCCGCCAAGGCTGAAGAAAAACCGGCCGCAGCACCGGCTGCCGCTGCGGCCAAAGACGTTGCGGTACCGGACATCGGTGCTGACGAAGTTGAAGTGACCGAGATCCTGGTGAAAGTGGGCGACAAGGTGGAAGCCGAGCAGTCCCTGATCACCGTTGAAGGCGACAAGGCTTCAATGGAAGTCCCGGCACCGTTCGCGGGCACCGTGAAAGAGATCAAAATTGCCACCGGCGACAAAGTCACCACCGGTTCTATGATCATGGTCTTCGAAGTGGCTGGCGCCGCTTCTGCTGCTGCTCCGGCTGCGGCACAAGCTCCGGCTGCCCCAGCGGCACCGGCGGCTTCTGCGGCCAAAGACGTTGCAGTACCGGACATCGGCGGCGACGAAGTAGAAGTGACCGAAGTGATGGTGAAAGTGGGCGACAAAGTTGCCGCTGAGCAGTCACTGATCACCGTTGAAGGTGACAAGGCTTCTATGGAAGTGCCGGCACCGTTCGCAGGTACCGTGAAAGAAATCAAAATCAGCGCCGGCGACAAAGTGAAAACCGGTTCCCTGATCATGGTGTTCGAAGTGGAAGGCGCAGCGCCAGCCGCTGCTCCTGCCCAGAAGGCAGAAGCTGCACCGGCTCCGGCTGCAAGTTCTGCACCGGCCCAACAGGCTGCACCAACTGCCAAAGGCGAGTTCACTGAGAACGACGCTTATGTGCACGCTACCCCGGTCATCCGCCGTCTGGCGCGTGAATTCGGCGTAAACCTGGCGAAAGTGAAAGGCACCGGTCGTAAAGGCCGCATCCTGCGCGAAGACGTTCAGACTTACGTGAAAGACGCGGTCAAACGTGCAGAAGCGGCTCCGGCTGCTGCTGCCGGTGGCGGTCTGCCAGGCATGCTGCCATGGCCGAAAGTGGACTTCAGCAAGTTCGGTGAGATCGAAGAAGTTGAACTGGGCCGCATCCAGAAAATCTCGGGTGCCAACCTGAGCCGTAACTGGGTGATGATCCCGCACGTCACTCACTTCGACAAAACCGATATCACCGATCTGGAAGCTTTCCGCAAGCAACAGAACGAAGAAGCTGCCAAGCGTAAGCTGGATGTGAAGTTCACCCCGGTGGTGTTCATCATGAAAGCTGTTGCTGCCGCACTGGAGCAAATGCCGCGCTTCAACAGCTCTCTGTCCGAAGATGGCCAGAAGCTGACGCTGAAGAAATACATCAACGTGGGTGTTGCGGTTGATACGCCAAACGGTCTGGTGGTTCCGGTGTTCAAGGATGTGAACAAGAAGAGCATCACTGAACTGTCCCGTGAACTGATGGCTATCTCCAAAAAAGCGCGTGACGGCAAGCTGACCGCAGGCGAAATGCAGGGCGGGTGTTTCACCATCTCTAGCCTGGGCGGTATCGGGACGACCCATTTCGCACCGATTGTGAATGCACCGGAAGTGGCCATTCTGGGCGTCTCCAAGTCTGCTATGGAGCCGGTCTGGAACGGTAAAGAGTTCGTGCCACGTCTGATGATGCCAATGTCGCTCTCCTTCGACCACCGTGTGATTGACGGTGCGGATGGTGCGCGCTTTATTACCATCATCAACAACATGCTGGCTGACATCCGCCGTATGGTGATGTAATGAAAAAGGGGCGCAGTTATGCTGCGCCCTTATCACTTCATTAGCAGTTTTGTCGGTTTTTGCATGACTCGACAAAATTGTTGAGACACGGGTCACTCGAACACGCTTTGCAGATTATTAACAATTCTGTAAACTGCTGGCGGTGTAAGCGTCCCGGTGGATGAAGGGCGTTATGAGATCGATTAGTAATAAAAATGACGTCAGACCCGCCGGACAATCAATTAAGAGGTCATGATGAGTACTGAAATTAAAACTCAGGTCGTGGTACTTGGGGCGGGCCCGGCAGGTTATTCTGCTGCCTTTCGTTGCGCTGACTTAGGTCTTGAAACCGTTCTGGTTGAACGTTATTCCACTCTGGGCGGTGTTTGCCTGAACGTGGGATGTATCCCTTCCAAAGCCCTGTTGCACGTTGCCAAAGTCATCGAAGAAGCCAAAGCCCTGGCCGAACACGGCATCGTTTTCGGCGAGCCGAAAACTGACATCGACAAAGTGCGCGTCTGGAAAGAAAAAGTCATCAATCAGCTGACCGGCGGTCTGGCTGGTATGGCTAAAGGCCGTAAAGTTAAAGTGGTTAACGGCCTGGGCAAGTTCACTGGCGCTAACACCCTGGTTGTTGAAGGCGAAAATGGCCCAACGACCATCAACTTCGACAATGCCATCATTGCCGCAGGTTCCCGTCCGATCCAACTGCCATTCATTCCTCATGAAGATCCACGCGTGTGGGACTCAACCGATGCACTGGAACTGAAAACTGTCCCAGAGCGTCTGCTGGTCATGGGCGGCGGTATCATCGGCCTGGAAATGGGCACCGTATACCATGCGTTGGGTTCACAGATCGACGTGGTCGAAATGTTTGACCAGGTGATCCCGGCCGCTGACAAAGACGTGGTGAAAGTCTTCACCAAACGCATCAGCAAGCAGTTCAACCTGATGCTGGAAACCAAAGTGACCGCGGTAGAAGCCAAAGAAGACGGCATCTACGTCACTATGGAAGGCAAGAAAGCACCGGCAGAACCACAGCGTTACGACGCGGTGCTGGTGGCTATCGGTCGTGTGCCGAATGGCAAACTGCTGGAAGCGGGTAAAGCCGGTGTGGAAGTTGACGAGCGTGGCTTCATCAACGTCGACAAGCAACTGCGCACCAACGTGCCGCACATCTTCGCTATCGGCGACATCGTCGGTCAACCGATGCTGGCGCACAAAGGCGTGCATGAAGGCCACGTTGCCGCAGAAGTTATCGCCGGCATGAAGCACTACTTCGACCCGAAAGTGATCCCATCGATCGCGTACACCGAGCCGGAAGTTGCCTGGGTGGGTCTGACCGAGAAAGAAGCGAAAGAGAAAGGCATCAGCTACGAAACCTCCACCTTCCCGTGGGCAGCTTCTGGCCGTGCTATCGCTTCCGATTGTGCAGACGGCATGACCAAACTGATCTTCGACAAAGAAACTCACCGTATCATCGGTGGCGCGATTGTCGGCACCAACGGCGGCGAGCTGCTGGGTGAGATCGGTCTGGCTATCGAGATGGGTTGTGACGCAGAAGACATCGCGTTGACTATCCATGCTCACCCAACCCTGCACGAATCTGTAGGTTTGGCGGCTGAGATCTACGAAGGTAGCATCACCGATCTGCCTAACCCGAAAGCCAAGAAGAAGTAATTCTGCTGGTTTGAAAGGTTGATAAGCGGCTCCTGAAAAGGGGCCGTTTTTTTATGGATGGCGTTCAGTAAAACGCCGCTCAAACCGGCAGAACAGACCCATCGAGAGAGTACCTAAAAATAGCAGCGATAACATTGTTTAGTTGATTTTTTGAACGATGTTGCGCACAATGTTTTGTGCTCGGTAGCGCTTGTATCGTTCTTTAACGATGTAAGAAACCCGTGAGGTGCCTGCTAACACCGAACGGAATAAAAGAACCGCCTTCATTTATGGCGGTTTTTTTGTGTCTCCGGCTCCCAACTTTTGATCTTCATACCCAATAGCCATTGTAAATACATGGCTATTATGTTGTGCTCGTCAGGCTGAATTTTGTTGTAGACGGACCCAACCTGCAGCCCCGGCTAGCCCGTGCCGCAGCCGATTACACTGTACTCAACGATTCAGCAAAGATTTAATGTTGCTTTTATGTGAACGAATTAACAACCAATTCAAATCCTGATATGCTGGCTGAGCGGAACCGGGCACTGTAACTTACAGTCCAGGACATCGACAGCAGTGCCCCGTCAGGATCAATGGCATCAACACCGTGCGCTAAACCCGGTTTGAAAATATATACCCTACGGCTTTAAAGACGACGGGTATAAACGCCAGGCACAATAAATGACAATGAGAGCGAGGAGAATGTCGTGCTAGAAGAATACCGTAAGCACGTAGCCGAGCGTGCTGCAGAGGGCATCGTCCCTAAGCCGTTAGACGCCACCCTAATGGCAGCGCTGGTTGAATCATTAAAAAATCCGCCAAAAGGCGAAGACGAATTCCTGTTAGACCTGCTGATAAACCGTGTACCCCCGGGCGTCGATGAAGCCGCCTATGTTAAAGCCGGTTTCCTGGCTGCCATCGCCAAAGGCGAAGCAACATCCCCCCTGATTACCCCTGAAAAAGCCATAGAACTGTTGGGCACCATGCAGGGCGGCTATAACATTCATCCGCTGATTGACGCGCTGGATAACGAAAAATTGGCTGCGATTGCAGCTAAAGCGCTGTCCCATACGCTGCTGATGTTTGATAACTTCTACGACGTGGAAGAGAAAGCCAAAGCGGGTAACCCACACGCCAAAAAAATCATGCAGTCCTGGGCCGATGCCGAGTGGTATCTGTCACGTCCGCAGTTGGCGGAAAAAATCACCGTTACCGTGTTCAAAGTCACTGGCGAAACCAATACCGATGATCTGTCACCGGCACCGGATGCCTGGTCGCGTCCGGATATCCCGTTGCACGCCCTGGCGATGCTGAAAAACGAACGTGAAGGCATAGTGCCGGATCAGCCGGGTAGCGTTGGCCCGATCAAGCAAATCGAACTGCTGAACAAAAAAGGCTTCCCGCTGGCCTACGTCGGTGACGTGGTCGGTACCGGCTCTTCCCGTAAGTCTGCCACCAACTCGGTGCTGTGGTTTATGGGCGATGACATCCCGCACGTGCCTAACAAGCGCGGCGGCGGTGTAGTGCTGGGCGGTAAAATTGCGCCAATCTTCTTCAACACCATGGAAGATGCCGGCGCACTGCCGATTGAAGTGGACGTTAATGACCTGAACATGGGCGACGTAATCGACATTTACCCGTACAAGGGTGAAGTACGTAACCATGAAACTGGCGATCTGATTGCCAACTTCGAACTGAAAACTGACGTGCTGCTCGACGAAGTGCGCGCCGGTGGCCGTATCCCGCTGATCATCGGCCGTGGCCTGACCACCAAAGCGCGTGAAGCGCTGGGCCTGCCGCACAGCGACGTGTTCCGCATTGCCAAAGAAGTGGCTGCCAGCAGCAAAGGCTTCTCACTGGCGCAGAAAATGGTTGGCCGCGCCTGTGGCGTTGCCGGCGTGCGTCCGGGGGAATACTGTGAGCCGAAGATGACTTCCGTCGGTTCTCAGGACACCACCGGCCCGATGACCCGTGACGAGCTGAAAGACCTGGCTTGCCTGGGCTTCTCCGCCGATCTGGTCATGCAGTCGTTCTGTCACACCGCCGCGTACCCGAAACCGGTTGATGTGACCACTCACCATACGCTGCCGGACTTTATCATGAACCGTGGTGGCGTATCGCTGCGTCCAGGCGACGGCGTTATCCACTCCTGGCTGAACCGTATGCTGTTGCCGGATACCGTAGGTACCGGTGGTGACTCCCACACCCGTTTCCCGATTGGTATTTCCTTCCCGGCGGGTTCTGGTCTGGTCGCCTTTGCTGCCGCCACCGGCGTGATGCCGCTGGATATGCCTGAGTCGGTGCTGGTGCGTTTCAAAGGCAAAATGCAGCCGGGTATCACCCTGCGTGACCTGGTGCATGCCATCCCTTACTACGCCATCCAGCAGGGCCTGCTGACCGTAGAGAAGAAGGGCAAGAAGAACATCTTCTCCGGCCGTATTCTGGAAATCGAAGGCTTGCCGGAACTGAAGGTTGAGCAGGCATTCGAACTGACTGACGCCTCTGCCGAACGTTCCGCAGCCGGTTGTACCATCAAGCTGGATAAGGCGCCGATAGAAGAGTATCTGAACTCTAACATCGTGCTGCTGAAGTGGATGATCTCCGAAGGCTACGGCGACCGTCGTACGCTGGAGCGTCGTGTCCAGGGCATGCAGAAATGGCTGGCAGATCCGCAATTGCTGGAAGGCGATGCAGATGCAGAATACGCGGCGGTGATCGACATCGATCTGGCGGAGATCACTCAGCCAATCCTGTGTGCACCAAACGATCCGGACGACGCGCGTCTGCTGTCTGATGTGGCCAACAGCAAGATCGATGAAGTGTTCATCGGTTCCTGCATGACCAACATCGGCCACTTCCGTGCTGCCGGCAAGCTGTTGGATCAGCACAAGGGGCAGTTGCCGACTCGTCTGTGGGTGGCACCGCCAACCAAGATGGATGCGGCTCAGTTGACCGAAGAGGGCTACTACAGCGTGTTCGGCAAGAGCGGTGCACGCATCGAGATCCCGGGCTGTTCACTGTGCATGGGTAACCAGGCGCGAGTGGCCGACGGTGCGACGGTGGTTTCCACCTCTACCCGTAACTTCCCGAACCGTTTGGGGACGGGTGCCAACGTCTATCTGGCATCTGCAGAACTGGCGGCTGTGGCTTCATTGCTGGGCCGTCTGCCAACGCCGGACGAGTACCAGACGTACATGGCACAGGTCGATAAGTCTGCGGCGGATACCTACCGCTATCTGAACTTTGACCAGTTGGGCCAGTACACTGAAAAAGCCGACGGCGTGATCTTCCAAACCGCTGTTTAAGTCGCTATATTGCGCAACTGTTTAACGGGAGGCCTTGGCCTCCCGTTTTATTTTTCTCAGTTGCCAACTTTGCGAGCGCTCACTGAGTTAGTCATGAATTAATGTTTACACTAAGAGAAAGGGCTCAGGAGGGCGTGCTATGGATTACGAATTTCTGCGTGACGTGACCGGACAGGTGATCGTCAGATTTTCGATGGGGCATGAGGTGATTGGCCACTGGATCAACGAAGAACTCAAAGGCGATTTTAACCTGTTGGATCGGATCGAAGCCGGTGCGGCCGAGGTTAAGGGCAGTGAGCGTCAATGGCAGTTGGAAGGCCGTGAATACACGCTGCTGATGGACGGTGAAGAAGTAATGATCCGCGCCAATCTGCTGGAGTTTGAAGGCGACGAAATGGAGGAGGGGATGAATTATTATGACGAAGAAAGCCTCTCATTCTGCGGCGTTGAGGATTTCCTGCAGGTACTTAAGGCCTATCGTTCTTTTATGCTGAAATACTAAATTATGCCAACAGGGGCAGTGGCTGCCCCTGTGTATTTAACCAGCAGTGCTAAACTACGACGTGCAGTCCCAACACGGCGAAAATATTAGCCAACACCCCCACGACGATCGCGGCAATTGGGCCGGCGGCCAGCTTCATAACCGGTCGCCCGCTAATTTCGTTAAGAATATACAGGCTGACGACCACAAACATGCCGGTGCCTGCCCAAATCTGATTACCCGCATTCACGCCCCCGACGAGCAAGGCAATCTCCAGGATCTGCGTCATTGAAGTCCGAATGTTGTCTCCGGACATCTTCAATGCCGGGAAGCGGTTCATCGCTTTGCCTATCTTGCTCAGGCTGGTGATTTCCACACCCATGGCACTGGCTCCCAATATGCCTGCAACGATCGGGTTTGGTGCGAGATAACCCAGCCCCAGGAACCAGTCACACCAACCGTTGGTGCCGTAAACGCCACTGATCATGGCGGTGGTGATAATCAATGGCATAAAGGCGATGGCCTGCACGATAGCGACAATCGCAGCGGAGGTCATATTGCCTTTCCCTACCAAAGCGGCGGCGATAGGTTCGCCTGCGATCCAGTGGTAGTTAGCCGTGATAGCAATCAGTGCCGCCATTGGCAGCAAATAAAGGGCATTTTTGCGAATGCGTTTGATGTTGTCATCAAACAGGCTGTGTTCCAATTCTTCACTACGACGCTTATCGCGGGAAGCGAAGAACAGCAGGCAAATCATGCCAACCAGCATCGCAATACCTTCCGGGCTGAGTGAAATCTCATTGCCTGCAATGGTCAGTGGGTTGATGCGCTCAATAATCACGCGTCCCATAAAGGAGGCTATGATGGTAATCAGCCCGGCTTTTTTGCCAAATTGATAACCTACGGCAATTGCAGGGAAGGCGACGAAAGCATAAATGATTGGGTCACCCACGGAAGCCAAAGCATCCAGGAAATTCACCGGCAGGTAAGCAAAGCCTTTGATCACTCCATCCAGTGCCACGGTGATCAACGCACCATAAAGGGTGCCAATGAGCACTGCCAGTTTGGTGTTGTTAAACGAGACGCCAATAATATCGGCAGTCAGCAGTACGATATGAATGACAATAACGCCTGTTGCCAGGGTTATTGGCATGGCAAAACCGGTTATGAAGCCGATGCTGATGGCAAATGAAATGCCTGCCAATTCTTTACGGCTCATATTGCCGTTCATAAACTCCGGCATAATTGGGCGCAAGCCATCGTGATAAACCGCGATACAGCGGTTCGCAAGAAAAGTCGCATAACCGCCCATCAATGCGAACAGAATGATTTTTATAATGTTGAATGATTCCATTTCGTCCCCTGAAGAAGCCGCTGGCTTCAGTAGCGCTATCATCCTTGCTGAGCCCGATGAACGGGCGCAGCGGATTAATTATTTTTTTAATAGTGCGGCGATAAAGGCTTTTATCGAGCTTTCGGCGCGATCGTTGGTAAAACCAAATGCCTTTTTCCCATCGGCGAGCAATTGCGCGATCTTCTCTTGTGAAGGTTGCGTTATGGCGTTGGCGATGGTGGCACATTTGTCACGGCCAATCAGCGCATAGGCCATCGCCAACGCCCCGCCGGCCCCGCTTTGGCAGGCACCAAGGTAGTAATCGAAGCTGCCATTTTTAACCTTCATGGCGGCATCCATATCGGTAAATATTTCAGATGTGAATTGTTCTTCACCGAATTTTGCCAGGCATTCCTGAATCTCGTTTTTGTTTAGCTGTCCACCAATGGCTATTTTGATCATGATTTTCACCTGATGTTATTTATCTGAAGAACGACCGGCGGCGTTAAGCACGGTCAGAAATGAGCGACCGTTGTACGGTGCTTTGGTGTTGAAGAACTCACAAACTGTTGCCCCCACATCTGAAAGTGTGGTGCGAGTACCGAGCGGGCAAGCTGCTTGGCCTGTGCGGAAAATCAATAGGGGAACCTGTTCACGCGTGTGTTTACTGTGGCCGACGGTAGGATCGTTGCCGTGGTCAGCCATGACAACAAGACAATCGCTTTCATCCATCGCAGAGATGATTTTTGCCAGCGAGGCATCGACCAGTTGCAGGCGTTCGGCATAGCGCTCGACATCTTGTGCATGGCCGGCAAGATCGGTTTCCTGAATATTGGTGCAGATGAACGCTGGCTCAGGGCGCTGCAATTCTTCAAGGGTAATATCCAGAATGCTTTGAGAATCAACCAACTGTTGGTAATTGCGACCCTGTGGGTTTTCGACGATATCGGCCACTTTCCCTACCAGTACGGTTAAAATACCTCGCTGGTGCAGCTGTTGGGGCACCTGAACGCTGGCATCGACACCATAGCCCAGGTGAATCACCTGGAAGCCACGTTGATAAACTCCGGCTTTCGGACTGTTGATACCGACGAAGCGATTGTTTTTGACCTCCGCTGCCGCCAGGATCTGTTCACTGCTTTGCAACAACCCACCGTAGGCGATAACTCGGCCTACTTCGACATGCCCGCGTACCACCCGGCCAATTTTTTCAACCTGTTCGAAGCTGATGGCCGAGAGATTGGCACAGACATTAAACACCTGGCCTAAATCCGCCTCGAGGTTATCGCCAATGGCGACCGCGTCGTTGACCCAAAGCAGGCATAATTCACTGTTTTGGACCGGGTAGCGTTCTACCTTAAAACCTTCGGTTTTTAGTGCCTGCTCCACCTTTTCAAGTACGGTCGAAAAGGGCATGCGTACCGGAGGAAGCGGGAGAGTGCCCATGATCTCCTGATGCCCCATGAAGGTATCTCCACCCTCGTGTTGCAGCAGAGCGACACCAAAAGCCGCTATCGGGCTCTCGTGCATGGCGCCGACTTGATGATAGGGGGCGGCGATATGCAGCGCATTGATCAAGCCGAGTTTTTCCAGCATCGGGAGTTGCAGATTGGGCAACCGTTGCAAAATATGACCGCAAGTGTTCGCACCAATGTCCTGTGGACGCACCTCGGGTACATCTCCCATGGCACCCACGCCAAAACTATCGATGACCAAAACCACAAACTTATCCATGATGGCTCCTTGTCAGGTTGTTACCGAGACTATCAAATACCCCCAACAGTTGAGGGTTACCCATTTGAATGCCGCTTATCAGCGCCACATCACTGCGCGTTACAAAAATCTGAGTGCGAAAACACATAATGACCGGGCTGCTGACGGGCCAGAGCCCTGTTAGCGGCAATGTATAATCGATACTGTCGCTATCTATTGGCAGCACGCGGCTGCGCTGCCATTGGCCATCGAGCACCAGCGCGTTTTGCAGGTGGCCGCGGCGATAGTAGCCACCGCCATAACAGAAGCTGGTGTTGTCCTGGCTATGCGAAATTTCAGAAAGATAAAGCATGGCTATTTTTTCCGGACCACCACCGTACTGATTTGCAGGCTGCGTGCCCGTCAGGGCATGACCGGGCTCGGTATGAGTTACCCCTGCAGCGGCCAATTTGGGCAGGGTTTCGATGCAGGTTGCCGAAGCGGCATTCATTTGCCGAACTTCAATGCCGTGCTGTTCCAGCAGGTTTTTCGCCTTGGCTAATGTGGCGAGGTTGGGGGTCGCCTCGGTACTTTGCCGTTGCTCGTTGAACAGCATGCAGGGGAAGTGCGTTATCCCAATAATTTCAACGCCCGCCAACCTGCTGATTTTATTAATCACGTCCGGCAGTTCAGCCAATAAGAACCCCGCCTCCTGGCCCGGATAGATCACATCACCGTTATCCTGGACTTTCAGCAGTAGCGGCTGCCTATGCTGTTGGCGTAGCGCGGCGATAGAGATTTCCCGTGCCTTTTCAATGCTATAAACGGTAATGACTTCTGGTCTTTGGGAAATGATTTCATCAATCATATTCGCCGGCGTTTGCACCAGATGACCAATGTGGGCTATCGGTAAGCCATGCTGCCAAAGTTGACGTGCTTCTTTAAAATCAACGGCGACAATGCCTTGATAACCCTTTTCCAACAACAGCTTGCATAACAGCGGATTGCGACCAAACTGTTTACTCATCAGATACAGCGAAAGGCCAAGTTTTTCTGCGCATTCCTGCAACAACCGGGCATTTTCCAATACCAGGTCGACATCGATAACGTAGCAATCCGGCCCGATATCACCGTTACGCCAAAAGTGAACGGCGGCATCAATCAGAGCAGAGTTTTGTTTTTCCAGCGCATTAAGAAACATAGGTCCCTCGATGTATGTTATTAATTCATTTTTTTGAATATTTAGGCTAAAACCAAAAACTCACTCCGTGCTGCAACCTGATTGAGCGAGATACAGGCCAAAAACGTTAGCCAGCAAGTAGCCGAGTTCAGACTGTGGAACCGTAAATGCAAACAGACTCAGTAGGTCGTTGTTAATTTCCCTGATGTTAGCAAAGACGTTCGATGCTTCGATCTCATTTAATAGCTCCGGATCGATAGCTGTGATTATTTCCCCATGGAGTGCGC
The DNA here is from genome assembly GCF_949794035.1 of Serratia proteamaculans. Classification (NCBI taxonomy): domain Bacteria; kingdom Pseudomonadati; phylum Pseudomonadota; class Gammaproteobacteria; order Enterobacterales; family Yersiniaceae; genus Serratia; species Serratia proteamaculans. The sequence continues at coordinate 4,526,526 of NZ_OX461105.1, read as the reverse complement.
GCGTCATGGCATTTGCCATATGGGTAATCATCATTTCTCCCTGGGCATGGCGGATATTGAGCTGCCAATGCTGCTCGAGTCTTTTAATTACCTCAAGCATGCCGATATAGACTTCTTTATCAATGACCTCGGCATCATGTAAAATCTGCAGACGTATTTCCATTTTATTGTTCCTGAGCTAGTAGCTGGGTTCCCGGATACCTTTTTTGACTTCCTGTTGATGCGCTAACAGTCGCTGCAGGTTAACCAGCGTGTTGACCAGATGAGGGATTACTCGGTCATCGTTACGCACCAGCAGAACGGCTTCGGAAGCTTTAATACTCACCGGATAATCATCGAGTGGCTCTTTGACCAAATTCAGACTGTCGAGATCTTCGGTCACGTTCCAGACTGTCGCATCTATTTCGCCTCGCTCAATCCGCATCAGGGATTCGTTGTAAGGCAGATTAATGCGCTCAATCTCCTGGCCGGCAAATACCATCTCAGTGAGCAGACGCTGATCGGGTGAACGCGGATCCAGGCCAATACGGTGAATGTTCTCTTTTTCGCCTTTACGATAAACCAACTGGTGTCCATCAACATAAGAGCCGGCACCCAACATCATAGCCGCAGTCACTTTGCCAGCACGCAAGTAGCTTTCCGCGGCAAGATGGGAGACGACCGCCATATCATAAACGCCATCGATCAGGCATTCGATACGGACATCCGCACCGCGCATGTGGGCGTAATAGAGCGGATATCCCTCGAACTGGGCTTTCAATGCGCTGGCCAGTCCTTCATACAGTCGGGTGTAAGGCAATGGCATGGCGCATACAATGTTGCCGATATCTGCCTGTTCCAGCAGGGCTGGGTAATTCATATTACTGAGCAAGGTGCCATTCCTGCCGCGACGATCCAGCGTAACGCAGGAGGTGGCCTCCAGGGTTTTCAAGGCGTGTTGCACAACGCCGACTGAGAGATTCAATTCAGTGGACAGTTCATCAATGGTTTTCAGTCGTGCTCCCACTGCCAGTCCGAACAGGTAGCGCGCCAGGCTGACTAACGCCAGACCTTCTTTTTTAATAAATGCTTTGCTCATCGTTTTTAATTTTCATTTTAATGAAGATTTAAATCTTCTATCTTCCGACTCAATCAGGCAATGACCAAAAAATGATAATGGGAGAGGGATCACACAATGGGGGATAGATGATCACGACTTATTGGTTTCAGCGCAAACAGAGAGGGTTATTCAGCGTAGGGCGCGGCGGTATACCGCGCCCGTTACACATTACAGATGCGGAATATTGCGACCGTAATAGATTTCCTGCATCTCTTTCCACAGCAGATCGGTAATCTCTTTACGTTCGGCGGCACTCAGCGTATCCGGTTTGGCATTGAACAGGTAATGCTTCAGATCGAAATCCTTCAGCAACATCTTGGTGTGGAAGATGTTCTCCTGATAAACATTCACATCCATCATGTGGTACAGCGCCTTCATATCATCAGACATAAAGTTCTGGATCGAGTTGATCTCATGATCGATGTAATGCTTCACGCCGTTCACGTCGCGGGTAAAGCCGCGCACGCGGTAATCCATGGTAACGATGTCGGATTCCAACTGGTGGATCAGGTAATTCAGCGCCTTAAGCGGTGAGATCACGCCGCAGGTCGACACTTCGATATCGGCGCGGAAGGTACACAGGCCGCCTTCAGGATGGCTTTCCGGATAGGTGTGGACGCAGATATGGCTCTTGTCCAGGTGCGCGACCACCGTTTTTGACAGTGGGCCAGGATGCTCCGAGGTATCGACATCGTTCGGATCAACCGGTTCTTCACTGACCAGAATGGTGACGCTGGCGCCCTGAGGCTCATAGTCCTGGCGTGCGATGTTCAGAATATTAGCGCCAATGATCGAGCAGGTTTCGCTCAGGATCTCGGTCAGCCGATTGGCGTTGTATTGCTCGTCAATGTAGGCGATATAGCCAGCGCGATCGTCCGCGGTTTTGGCGTAACAAATATCGTAAATACAAAAACTCAGGCTCTTGGTCAGGTTGTTGAAGCCGTGCAGTTTTAGCTTATGCAATTTGGTTCACCTCCTTTATCTTCTCGCTTAACGTGTAACGTTCAGTGCGTCGAGCAAATACTGCGGCAGAGCAAAGCTGCCCGCGTGAATTGCCGGGTTGTAATAACGACAGCTTAAACCGCTTTGATGAAAGCGATGTTGCAGCGTTGCCAGATCGAGCTGGCGCAGCGCCGGATCCTGGCTCGCCCAGGCGAAGGTCATGATGCCGCCGTAATAGGTCGGGATCGCCGCCTGGTAAAAGCTAACGTCGTTGAAGTACTGGCTCAGTTTGGTGTGGCTATTGACCGCTTCGTCTTGCTGCAGGAAGCACACGCCGTTCTGCGCAACAAAAATGCCGCCTTCGTTCAGGCTGCGTGCACAACCTTCGTAGAACGCTGAAGTGAACAGGCTTTCGCCAGGGCCGATAGGGTCGGTACAGTCGGAGATAATCACATCGAATTTTTCATCGGTCTGATTAACAAAGTTGACGCCGTCGTCGATCACCAGCTTGAAGCGTGGGTCGTCGTAAGCTCCGGCATTGTGGTTTGGCAGGTATTGGCGACAGAACTCGACCACGCCGGCGTCGATCTCGACCATGGTGATCTGCTCAACGCCCTGATGCCGGCTGACTTCACGCAGCATGGCGCCGTCACCGCCGCCGATGATCAGCACCTTCTTCGCCTGACCGTGGGCCAGCAGCGGTACGTGGGTCATCATTTCGTGATAAATGAACTCATCACGCTCGGTGGTTTGCACCACGCCGTCGAGCGCCATAACGCGCCCCAGAACCGGGTTTTCAAAAATCACCAGATCCTGATGCTCGGTCTTCTCACGATACAGTATCTTCTCTACCGAGAAGTACTGGCCGAAGTTGGCATGCAGCGTTTCATACCAAATTTCTTTCTGGGTCATGTGCGGGAACTCCGTAATAACAGCCATGAAAAATTGGCGCAACATCATAGCTAACTCTGCCTGGTGATGCACGGCTGAATTTCAAACAGAGATAGCGCAAGGCGGGGGATTAGTTGGCGTAAGCCAGCAGGCTAAGCGAGTCGCGTGCCAGGGATTTGCACTTGTTGGGGGTAGGGATGGCGATACCACTGAGATCGCGATAGCTGTCTTCACCCAGCGCCTTCATATTAAAGCTATTATAGTTGCTCAGATCCCAACGGTTTTGCTGGGCAAAATAAACGATGGCGCGTTTGATTTGGGCATTGGGCAAGTCGTTATAGCCGCAGTCATTTTTCAAATAAATAAAGACCGCCGTCAGATCGGCCAGATCTTCCGCCTCAGACTCATTCAGCGCCAGACTGGCGTTGGAGAACCCCAGCATGGTGAGCAACAGCACCAGTAACGTTGTTTTTTTCATCATGAAAATAGACCTGTTTATTGTCCACAGACGTTATCACACTTGCCTGTAAAGGCACCAAATTTTATTACCTGCAGGTAACATAACCGGCAGCAAAGGCTTGACCTTCCGCTTAGGGGAGGGTTTAGGCTGTGCGCAGATAAAGCTATACCCATAATCTTTCAAGGTGCAGGTTCATTGAATGAGCTGCACCTTGCGTCGCATTAAGTGCCGATCACTGAAAAAGGGAGTCAGCGATGTTACGCCGTGATTTTATCAAATTGACCGCTGCGCTGGGCGCGGCAAGTGCTTTACCCTTGTGGAGCCGGGGCGCGTGGGCAGCTGAACTGCCGGCGTTGCCGATCCCGCCGTTGCTGATGCCAGACGCGCAGGGGAACATCGCTTTGGCGCTGCAAACCGGTGAAATGAACTGGCTGCCGGGCAAGGCAACCCAAACCTGGGGGGTTAATGGTGCATTGCTGGGGCCGGCGGTACGGTTGCAGCGTGGCAAGCCGGTCACGGTGGATATCCGCAATGGCTTGCCGGAGGCCAGTACCGTCCACTGGCACGGTCTGGAAATCCCCGGCGACGTCGATGGCGGCCCACAGGCGCTGATCCAACCAGGTACCACGCGCAGGGTGCAGTTCACGGTGGAGCAACCCGCAGCCACCTGCTGGTTCCATCCGCACACCCACGGCAAGACCGGTCAGCAGGTGATGATGGGCTTGGCAGGGCTGGTGCTGTTGGAAGATGAAGAAAGCAGCAAGCTGCCATTGCCGAAAACCTGGGGGCAGGATGATATTCCGGTGATCCTGCAGGACAAGCGGCTGGGCAAAGACGCACAGATTGAATACCAACTGGATATCATGAGCGCAGCGGTAGGCTGGTTCGGTGATCGCATGTTCACCAACGGTGCCCAGTATCCACGGCATGTGGCACCTCGCGGCTGGCTGCGCCTGCGTTTTCTCAACGGTTGCAATGCGCGTTCGTTGAATCTGGCAACCAGTGATAACCGTCCACTCTATGTGATCGCCAGTGATGGTGGTTTTCTGGCCGAACCGGTCAAGCTGACCGAGCTGTCGATGCTGATGGGCGAACGCTTCGAAGTGCTGGTGGATGCCTCCGATGGCAAACCCTTTGATATCGTCACGCTGCCGGTTAAACAGATGGGCATGACGCTGGCACCGTTCGACCAGCCGCTGCCGGTATTGCATATTCAGCCTTCGCTGGCGCAGGGCATCAAGACCATGCCGGACAGCCTGGTGAAACTGCCTGTATTACCGGCGGTGAGCGGGATCCAGGAGCGCTGGCTGCAACTGATGATGAACCCGCAGTTGGACAAACTGGGCATGCAGGCCTTGATGGATCGCTACGGTCATCAGGCCATGGCCGGCATGAGCATGGATCACGGCAATATGGCTAAAGGCGGCGGTGAGATGGCCGACATGAAAGGCATGGGCCACGGCGCGATGAAAGGCATGGATCACGGTAATATGAAGGGGATGGATCAGGGTGCCAAGCCGTTCGACTTCAGCCATGGCAATATGATCAACGGTAAAGCCTTCGACATGACCAAGCCGATGTTTGAAGCCAAGCGCGGAAAATATGAAAAATGGACCATTTCCGGTGAAGGCGACATGATGCTGCACCCGTTCCATATTCACGGCACCCAGTTCCGTATTCTGTCGGAAAATGGCAAGCCCCCGGCGGCCCACCGTAGCGGCTGGAAAGATACGGTGCTGGTCGAAGGTTGGCGCAGTGAAGTGCTGGTGCGTTTTGATCACCCAGCCAACAGCGATCATGCCTATATGGCCCACTGCCACCTGTTGGAACATGAAGATACCGGCATGATGCTGGGCTTTACCGTAACCGACTGATCCACCCACCCTGGAACAACGGGCGGCGCACTCGCGTCGCCAGCGCTTGGTTTGGCCTTGGGAAGTGGCTATACTGCTTAAAATATCAGCTATTGAGGGAAGCATTATGTCGACAAAATTGGACCCCATCGTCTCGGAGTTTGAAACTCAAGAGCAGGCTGACCGCTATGACCGTTGGTTTCGGAGCCAGGTTGAAGCTGCAATCAATAGTAGCGCCCCTTTGATCCCTCATGATGAAGTCATGGCCGGTGCCCGTAAGATTATCGAAGAAGCTAAAGCTAAAAGAAAATCAGCCTGATGCTGGCCGTCAAATGGACTGACGAGGCAAAAACGGGTTTATATACCCTGATCGCTTTTATCGCGGAACAAAATCCAGTTGCCGCTGAGTCGCTGATGCAGCGTATAGAAGAATCGGTCATTCCAGTAACTGAACATCCGTATTTGTTCCGAACCGGGCGCGTAGCCGGAACTCGTGAAATAGTGGTACACCCAAATTATATAGTGATTTATCGCGTATTAGCGGAGCATATCGAGGTGTTGAGTGTGCTTCATGCCCGTCAGGAATACCCTCGAACTTTGCCCTAAACTTTGTTGATACCTGAACCCGCCAGATTCAACGGGCGGCGCACTCGCGTCGCCACTGGCTTCAGGCTATGCTAAACTCTGCGCCCTTCTTCCGGCAACTGACCTGAAAACTATGAAACACACTGTAGAAGTAATGATTTCCGAGCAGGAAGTTAAGACACGTATCGCCGAACTTGGCCGCCAGATCACCGAAGATTACCGCGATAGCGGCAGTGATATGGTGTTGGTCGGACTGCTGCGCGGCTCCTTTATGTTCATGGCCGATCTGTGTCGCACGATTGAAGTGCCGCATGAGGTCGACTTTATGACCGCTTCCAGCTACGGCAGCGGTATGTCTACCACCCGTGATGTGAAAATCCTCAAGGATTTGGATGAAGACATCCGTGGTAAAGACGTGCTGATCGTGGAAGACATCATTGATTCCGGCAATACGCTGAACAAAGTGCGCGAAATTCTGGCGCTGCGCGGGCCGAAATCCCTGGCGATCTGTACCCTGTTGGACAAGCCTGAACGCCGTGAGGTTGAAGTGCCGGTTGAGTACGTGGGCTTCCCCATTCCGGACGAGTTTGTGGTGGGTTATGGTATCGACTACGCTCAGCGTTATCGCCATCTGCCGTACGTCGGCAAAGTGGTGCTGCTGGACGAGTAATAAGCTGCGGGCGCGGTTTACCGCGCCCGTGACAGAATTAAATGCCCTTATCCTGCTGCAATGTGGCCATGGCCTTGCGATAGCCCATCTCCAGGCTTTCGCGGCTGGTGGCCGCCACTTCAAGATCGCGCAAGCGTCCGTCCTGGATGCCATACACCCAACCGTGAATCATGACTTTCTGGCCACGTTTCCACGCTGATTGCATGATGGTGGAATGACCCAGGTTGTAGACCTGCTCAATCACGTTGATTTCACAGAGCACATCGAGGCGTTGTTCCGGCTCCAGTTCACCCAACAGTGAGCTGTGCTTGTACCACAGGTCACGAATGTGCAGCAGCCAGTTGTTGATCAGCCCCAGTTCCGGGTTCTCAACCGCGGCTTCCACACCGCCGCAGCCCAGGTGGCCGCAAATAATGATATGTTCAACTTCCAGCACGTCGACGGCGTACTGCACCACTGACAGACAGTTTAAATCGGTATGAATCACCAGGTTGGCCACGTTGCGGTGGACAAACAGTTCACCTGGCTCCAGTCCGGTCAGTCTTTCCGCGGGAACGCGGCTGTCTGAACAACCTATCCATAAAAAGCGGGGCTTTTGCGCCTGGGCTAAACGTTCAAAAAAGTCTGGGTCTTCCTTGCTGATGTTAGCTGACCAGGTATGGTTATTAGCGATAAGCTTTTCGATTTCTTTCATGGAGGTTATAGACCTGTAACGAACAGATTGCGTTGGGGTAATATAGGACAAGCATCACATTTTGGAAATCGGAACAGTTACGCAAGACGATATTCAGCCACTTTTTATACAGTATGGCGGGATGGAACCTGAATTTTCCGCACGGATTTGCCTCAGTGAAAACGCTGCTGATGATAAGATCATCTTCATTACAAGACGCAGCAGCATACTCATCGTCACAAGGTACTTTTTAACTTATGAATTATGCACTGGAAATAGCGCAGTTAACCAAGACTTACGCCGGTGGCGTCAAGGCATTGCGCGGGATCGACCTGAACGTCGAGGCAGGGGATTTCTACGCTTTGCTGGGGCCTAACGGCGCCGGGAAATCCACCACCATCGGCATTATCAGCTCGCTAGTCAATAAGACGTCCGGCAGCGTGCGGGTATTCGGCTACGACATCGATAAAGACATTGTTAATGCCAAACGCCAGCTTGGACTGGTGCCTCAGGAGTTCAACTTTAACCCGTTTGAAACCGTGATGCAGATTGTGGTCAATCAGGCGGGCTACTATGGCGTGACTCGCCGTGAAGCCCTGGTGCGGGCGGAAAAATACCTGACCCAGTTGGATCTGTGGGGCAAGCGCGATGAACGCGCCCGCATGTTATCCGGCGGGATGAAGCGCCGCCTGATGATCGCCCGCGCATTGATGCATCAGCCAAAATTGCTGATCCTCGATGAACCGACTGCCGGGGTAGATATCGAGCTGCGCCGCTCGATGTGGGGCTTCCTGAAAGAGCTCAACGCTCAGGGCACCACCATTATCCTCACCACCCACTATCTGGAAGAGGCAGAAATGCTGTGCCGCAATATCGGCATTATCCAGAACGGCGAACTGGTGGAAAATACCTCGATGAAAGGTCTGTTGGCCAAGCTGAAGTCTGAAACCTTCATCCTCGATCTGGCGGCGAAAAGCCCGTTACCGAAGCTGGACGGTTACCGCCACCGCCTGACGGACACTTCAACGCTGGAAGTGGAAGTGATGCGCGAGCAGGGCCTGAATGGTCTGTTTGCCCAGCTCAGCACCCAGGGTGTTCAGGTACTGAGTATGCGTAACAAGGCTAACCGGCTGGAAGAGCTGTTTGTCACCCTGGTTAACGGTAATGGAGAAAAAGCATGATGCGTTTGTATTGGGTGGCCTTACAGAGCATCTGGGCCAAAGAGATCAACCGTTTTGCCCGCATCTGGATCCAGACGCTGGTACCGCCGGTGATCACCATGACGCTGTATTTCATCATCTTCGGTAACCTGATAGGTTCACGCATCGGTGAGATGCACGGTTTTGATTACATGCAGTTTATCGTCCCTGGTCTGATCATGATGGCGGTGATCACCAACTCATATGCCAACGTGGCCTCCTCGTTCTTCAGCGCCAAATTCCAACGTAATATTGAAGAACTGCTGGTGGCGCCGGTACCGACGCATGTGGTGATCGCCGGTTACGTCGGCGGTGGCGTAGCGCGCGGCGTTTGTGTCGGCGTGCTGGTCACCGTGATCTCGCTGTTCTTCGTGCCGCTACAGGTGCATGCCTGGTGGGTGATTGTGGCCACGCTGCTGCTGACGGCGATTTTGTTCTCGCTGGCGGGCCTGATCAATGCGGTGTTTGCCACCACCTTTGACGATATCAGCCTGATCCCGACCTTCGTGTTGACGCCGCTGACCTATCTGGGTGGGGTGTTTTACTCGCTGACGCTGCTGCCGCCGTTCTGGCAGGCGGTGTCCAAACTGAACCCGATCGTCTACATGATCAGCGGATTCCGCTATGGCTTCCTGGGCATCAGCGACGTGCCGTTGGCGCTGACCATGACGGTGCTGGTGGCGTTTATTGCAGTGTTCTACCTGTTGTCCTGGTACCTGATTGAGCGCGGTCGCGGTCTGCGTACCTGATTAACCTGTGTCCCCGGGCATCGCGTGCGGGGACGCTTTTATTGACCTGAAGCAAGCACCCTGTAAATCAATAAAATTGCTCAAATAACCCCTTTCTCCCGGCTGTTCAAATCGTGCTATGCTGGCGCTCCACATTTTCTCCATTTTGTTATATGCCCTATGAATTTCAAGTTGCGGCTTGAAAGGCGACGGGTATACGCACTCGTAAGCAGAACATAACCATGCGGTCTACACACAAGATAGCGGCTGGGTTACTCGGCATCCTGATGTCACTTGTCGCCCCGGCAAGCCTGGCAAATTTGCTGTCGGAAGACAGTGCTGTTAAATCCGAATATATGGAAGCACAACGCGATAGCGAAGTCTATTCGCTGATTGGCGAGCATGTCATCCCGGTTGGTGAAGTGAAGCAGGGGCAACTGATCCAGGTGTTCCCGGCGGATGCGGAATATTACGAGTTCAAATTCGGCCACGGCACGGGGTTTATTGATAAAGACGACGTGCGCGATCTCAAAAAATCACGCAAGGTGAAGGATGATCTGGGGGAGCTGAATAAACCGCTGACCAACCAGAATCTGATCACTCACAAGGCGATCAACGTTTATACCGATGCGGATAACAGCAGCGATGTGTTTGGCGTGCTGGAAGAGAACCTGCGCTACCCGATCATCGGTAAGCTGAAAGACCGGCTCAATAACACCTGGTACGAGATCAACATTGGCGATCGCCTGGGCTATGTCAGTGAGCTGGACTGCGAGATTGACACCGGCATACCGATACTGACCTACCATCACCTGCTGAAAAACGAAGAGAACAAGCGCTTCCGCCATACTTCGACCACCACGTCGGACGTGGCATTCAGTAACCAGATGACCTATCTGAAGCAGGCGGGCTATGACACCATTTCCCTGTATCAGTTGGAAGCCTACCTGAAAAACCAGATCAACCTGCCGGGCAGGGCGGTGGTACTGACGTTTGATGATGGGCTGAAATCGGTCTATCGCTACGCTTACCCGGTCTTGAAGAATTACGGCTTCCGCGCTACGGCGTTTATCATTTCTTCGCGCATTAAACGTCACCCGCAAAAGTGGAACCCAGACTCGCTGCAGTTTATGAGTATTTCCGAACTGAAGCAGATTCAGGACGTCTTCGACGTGCAGTCACATACTCATTTCCTGCATCGCACCGACGGTAATCGTCAGCCGATCCTGCTGAGCCGCTCGCTGCACAATATCGAATTCGATTTTGAGCACTCACGCCGTGCGCTGTCGCAGTTTAATCCGCATGTGCTGTATGTGTCCTACCCGTTTGGCGGCTACAACCAGCGGGCGATACAGGCCGCGAAAGATGCCGGGTTCCATATGGCCGTGACCACGGTGCAGGGCAAAGTGAAACCGGGGGATAACCCCTATACGCTGAAACGGCTGTATATTTTGCGCACCGACTCGATTCAGACCATGGCGGACAGAATAGCCAACAAGCCAGGAACGCTGGTGGTGCAATAGCAAGAAAGGAACGGGCGCAGACAGCGCCCGTTTTATTTTTAGGCGACCTGTACCGGCACGGCTTTCGCCTTGCGTTGCAGGTGGTTGTCACCTTCGAAATAGGCTACTTTCGGATGGTGCTGGCGGGCATCGGCATCGCTCATCTGTACATAGGAGCAGATGATCAGTTTGTCGCCCACGCAGGCGCAACGTGCTGCCGCGCCGTTGACCGAAATAATGCGCGAACCGCGTTCGGCGGCGATGGCATAGGTCGAGAAACGCTGACCGTTATCAACGTTATAAATATCGATAGCTTCATATTCCAGAATGCCTGCGGCTTCCAGGAAGTCCTGGTCGATGGCGCAGGAGCCCTCATAGTGCAAGTCAGCCTGAGTCACTTTCACCCGATGCAGCTTGCCTTGCAGCATAGTACGTATCATCAGAATGCCTCCGGGAAACCTCGGCCTTCAGGCCGGGGAGGAAAGGTGACGATTTTCGCGCTGATTTCTTTTTGTACTTTCACGATGACTCCTGTAAATATCTAATGATGAAACGTGCCTATAAATATCGGTTCTATCCCACTCCCGAGCAGGTTGAGCTTTTGGCTCAAACATTCGGCTGTGTCCGTTTTGTCTACAATGCCGTGCTGCACTGGCGCGGTGAAGCTTTTCGGCAGCGTCAGGAAAAAATTGGCTATTCCGCCGCTTCGGCTCACTTAACTGAGCTGAAGAAAAACGCGGAGTATGCCTGGCTAAACGACGTGTCCTGCGTCCCTTTGCAGCAGGCGTTGCGCCATCAACAGACGGCGTTTAATCACTTCTTTTCAGGCCGCGCCAGCTATCCTGCATTTAAATCCAAACGTCACAAACAGGCTGCAGAGTTTACTAAAAGCGCCTTTAAATATGTTGATAACCAACTCTATATCGCCAAAAGCAAAATGCCTCTGGCGATACGCTGGTCACGTTTACTGCCGTCAGCGCCATCGACGGTAACTATCACCAGAGATGCGGCTGGTCGGTACTTTGTTTCCTGCCTGTGCGAATTTGAGCCTGCATCACTGCCTGTCAGTCCGAAAATGGTTGGCATTGATGTAGGTTTAAACGATTTGTTCGTCACTGACAGCGGATTAAAAACTGGCAATCCGCGCCATACTGCTAAGTACGCGGCACGGCTGGCGGTACTGCAGCGCCGATTAAGCAAAAAGCGCAAGGGTTCGAAAAATCGCACCAAAGCTCGCTTAAAGGTCGCCCGTCTGCATACGAAAATCGCCGATTGCCGTCTGGATAACTTGCATAAACTGTCCCGCACACTAATAAACGAAAACCAAGTGGTGTGCGTTGAATCGCTGAAAGTGAAGAACATGCTCCGCAACCCCAGGCTGGCAAAGTCTATTGCCGATGCCAGCTGGTCTGAGTTTGTCAGGCAGCTTCAGTACAAAGGAAAGTGGGCTGGCCGTAGCGTGGTGGCTATTGACCCCTACTTTCCTTCTTCCAAACGTTGCTCGTGTTGTGGTTTTACCCTGAAACATCTTTCGCTTAATGTCCGTAGCTGGGTTTGCCCTGAGTGCAACATCAGCCATGACCGCGACATTAATGCTGCCCGTAATATCAAAGCTGCCGGGCTGGCAGTGTTAGCCCACGGAGAGTTTGTAAAACCCGCAGCGTAAATTGCGCTGAAGGTCGAGCTCGGTGAAGTGGGAATCCTCGCGCTTTAGGGCGGGGAGCAGTCAAAACTTTACCTAGCTGAATATCAGCCTTCACAGGCGATTGGGGTTGAACATCCATCCGGCGTCATCGTCACCGATAAGCCTGCCATTGTCTACTGCCAGGCGGGGCGTAATGGTGACGACTGCACAAAAAATGACTTACAGTGTCAGGTCAACCTGTTGATTGTCGATCAACCGCGCTTTGCCCAGCCAGGCGGCCATCAACACCACCGCACGGCGGCTTTCAACGCCGAGTGGCTGCAGGCTGTCGGCGTCACGAATAAACAGCTCATCCGGCGTGAAACCGGCATTGCGCAGGTGTTCGGCGGTTTGTTCCAGCAACTCGTCGACGTGGCGTTCGCCGTTGCTGAGCTGTTCTGCCAACGCATTCATGATTTTACTGAGCTGCGGGGCGATTTTACGCTCTTCAGCGGTCAGGTAACCGTTGCGTGAGCTGAGTGCCAGGCCATCTTTGGCGCGAACAGTAGGTACGCCGACGATATCGATGTCATAGCCCATGTCCGCCACCATCTTGCGGATCAACGCCAGTTGCTGGTAATCCTTCTCGCCAAAACAGGCCAGATCCGGCTGCACCAGATTGAACAACTTGCTGACAATGGTGGCGACGCCGCGGAAGTGGCCCGGACGGCTGGCACCTTCCAGCATGCTGGAGATACCCGGCACATCGACGTAGGTTTGCTGTTCCAGCCCCTGCGGATAGACATCGGCCGGGGCCGGTGCAAACACCAGTTCAACGCCGCGACGGGTCAGCTTTTCGCTGTCCTCCTGCAGGGTGCGTGGGTAACGCGCCAGATCTTCTGGACGTTCGAATTGCATCGGGTTGACGAAGATACTGACCACCACGATATCGGCGCGCGCACGGGCTTCATCGATCAGTGTCATATGGCCTTCGTGCAGGTTGCCCATGGTTGGCACCAGCGCGATGCGTTTCCCATCCTGACGCCAGCGGCGGATCTGCTGACGCAACAGCGGCAGGGTTTCGATAATTACCATTGCATAACTCCTAACGCGGTCACTTTAGTTGAAAGAGTGCTCTTCAGCGGGGTAAATTCCTTGCTCCACGTCCTGAATATAGTGTTGCACCGCCGAGCGGATATCGCCGCTTTGCGCCAGGAAGTTTTTAGCGAATTTCGGCGTGTGACCGCCGGTGATACCGAATGCGTCGTGCATCACCAGGATCTGTCCATCGGTGGCATTACCGGCGCCAATGCCGATCACCGGGATGGTCAGGGCTTCGGTGACCTTGCGTGCCAGTTCGGTCGGTACACATTCCAGCACCAGCAGTTGGATACCGGCCAGCTCCAGATTTTTTGCATCTTCCAGCAGCTGCTTGGCGGCGAGCTCATCACGGCCCTGCACCTTGTAGCCGCCGAAGACGTTGACCGACTGCGGTGTCAGGCCGAGGTGGCCGCATACCGGCACGGCGCGTTCGGTGAGCGTTTTCACCGTTTCACACAGCCAACTGCCGCCTTCCAGCTTCACCATATTGGCACCGGCCTGCATCAGTTCGGCGGCATTGGCACAGGCCAACTGTGGGGTGGCGTAACTCATAAAGGGCAGGTCGGCCAGCAGCAGACAGGCCGGTGCGCCACGGCGCACGGCACGGGTATGATAGGCAATGTCGGCAACGGTGACCGGCAGCGTGGAGTCGTGGCCCTGCAGCGTCATGCCCAGCGAATCGCCCACCAGCAGCACTTTAACGCCTTGCTCTTCAAACAGTTTGGCAAAGCTGGCATCGTAGGCGGTGAGGGAAGCAAACTTGCGCTGTTCCTGCTTCCACTGGTGCAAATGGGTCACGGTGGTGGGTTTCATCACGTCGTCTCCTGAATAGGGTCGTGCGGCGTGCGCAGGGCCCTGGCTGCAAAAAAGTGCTGTCATTCTACTGTAACCCTAACGGGGTGGGTAGCGCAGATCATAATGCTTAAGCGGTTCTTAAGAACCTTGTGGTGTAATGGCCGGCAATGGCTAAAAAAGGACGCACATGCGAATTCTGCTGATAGAAGATGACAAGTTAATCGGCGACGGAATCAAGGCCGGGCTGACCAAGCTCGGCTTTAATCTGGACTGGTTTACCGATGGGCTGGTCGGCAAAAATGCGCTGGAAAGCGCGCCCTACGACGCGGTGATCCTCGATCTGAGCCTGCCGGGCCTCGATGGCCTGGACTTGTTGCGTCAGTGGCGGCAGGCCGGTCATGACGTGCCGGTGCTGATCCTGACCGCGCGCGACGCGCTGGAGCAACGGGTCAACGGCCTGCAAAGTGGGGCCGATGATTATCTGTGCAAGCCTTTTGCCCTGGCGGAGGTGGCGGCGCGGCTGCAGGCGTTGATCCGCCGCCGCCATGGCCAACTGATGCCACAACTGGTGCATGGCAATGTGGTGTTTGATAGCGCCACCCGCAGCGTGAGCTGCAACGGCGAGCCGGTCACGCTGACGCCACGCGAACTGGCGGTGCTGGAACTGTTCCTGCATAACAAGGGGCGGGTGCTGGCGCGGCCGCTGATCCAGGAAAAACTGTACAACTGGGACGATGACGTCAGCAGCAACGCCGTGGAGGTCCATATCCATCATCTGCGGCGCAAGCTGGGTAACGGGTTCATCCGCACTATTCACGGCGTGGGTTACACACTGGGGGATGATGCGTGAAACATCTTAGTCTGCGGCTAAGGCTGATCCTGATTTTCAGCCTGTTGGCGCTGTTGACCTGGTGCTCTGCCAGCCTGGTGGCGTGGATGATGACGCGCAACACCATCAACGAAGTGTTTGATACTCAACAGATGCTGTTTGCCAAACGGCTGGCGACCGTCAACCTGGGCGATCTGCTGGCCGATGAGAGCGTACGCAGCCTGCCGAAAACCAAAAAGCTGGTGCATCACGGCAAGCGTGGCGAGCAGGATGATGACGCGCTGGCGTTCGCCATCTTCGATCGCGATGGCAAGATGCTGCTCAACGATGGGGAAAACGGCGCGGATTTCCGCTTTGACGGCGATCGCGAAGGTTTCACCGATGGCGAACGCAAAGGCGATGACGACAGTTGGCGCTTACTGTGGCTGACCAGCCCGGATGGCCGCTATCGCATCGTGGTAGGGCAAGAGTGGGACTATCGCCGGGATATGGCATTGGGCATGGTGACCGGGCAACTGGTGCCGTGGTTGGTGACGCTGCCGATCCTGATGCTACTGATTGCGCTGATGGTTGGGCGTGAGCTGCGGCCACTGCGAAGTGTTGCAGCAGGATTGCGCCAGCGCGCACCGGACGATGCCACGCCGTTGGACGCGCGTCAGGTACCGACCGAAGTCCGGCCGCTGGTCGATGCGCTTAACGCACTGTTTACTCGCATCAATGCGTTGCTGGTGCGTGAACGGCGCTTTACGTCTGATGCCGCCCATGAGCTGCGCAGTCCGTTGGCGGCGCTGCGGGTGCAGACAGAGGTGGTGCAGTTGGCCGGTGATGACGAGCCGATGCGTGAGCATGCGTTGGGCAATCTGACGGTGGGTATCGATCGTGCCACCCGGCTGGTGGATCAACTGCTGACGCTATCGCGGCTGGATTCCCTGTCTGACCTGGCTGAGCTGGAAGCGGTCGACTGGGGCCAACTGGTGCCGATGACGCTGGCAGAGCAGGATCGCCATGCTCATGCTGCCGGCGTCACCCTGCGTTACGAACAACAGGGCTCGCCACCGCCGCTACAGGGGCAAACGCTGCTGCTGTCGCTGCTGGTGCGTAATCTGCTGGATAATGCGGTGAGGTATACTCCAGCGGGCGGCATCGTAACTGTGAGGCTGACAGAGCGCCTGCTGACGGTCGAGGATAATGGTCCTGGGGTAACGGTGGAACATCTGGCGCGGTTGGGGGAACGTTTTTATCGTCCGCCAGGCCAGGAGCAAACCGGCAGTGGGTTGGGGTTGTCGATTGTGCAGCGTATTGCCGGCTTACACGGACTGCGCGTTAGCTTTGCCAACCGGCCAGAAGGGGGATTTGTTGCTCAGGTGATGCTGTAGGGCGTGGCATGCTGCGTCTGACTCAGGCTTTGTGCTTGGGTTTGTGCCAGAGTTCCATGCCATTTTGCGGCACGCGTTTCAGGCAACTGGCCAGCGATTCGCCATCGGGGAAGATTAACTCGGGGGCGATTTCTGCCAACGGATAGAGCATGAACTCACGCTCTTTCAGACCGTAATGCGGCACCGTCAGGCGGTCGGTATGAATGACCTGCTCGCCATACAGCATGATATCCAGATCCAGAGTCCGTGGGCCCCAGCGCTCATCTTTGCGCACGCGGCCCTGATTGCGTTCTATCGCTTGGGTGTGATCGAGCAACTGTTCTGCGGGTAGCAAGGTATCCAGTGCCACCACCGCATTGAGATAGTCCGGCTGGTTCTGCGGGCCCAGCGGCTTGGTGCGGTAAAACGAAGAACAAACGATCAACCGGCTGCGTGGGAGATGCTCCAACGCTTCCAGTGCGGCTTTCACCTGTTGTAGCGGGTGCGCCAGGTTGCTACCCAGCGCGATATAAACGCGGATCATTATTCTCCTTCTTTACGCGGCGTCCGGCGGCGAGGGCGGCGTTGACGCGCGCGGCGCGGTGCCGGATCGTCACCCAAAGTACTCAACATGGTTTTCTGGCGTGCCGGAGTGGCTTCCTGGAACTCGCCCCACCATTCGGCCAGACGCAGCATTTCCTGGTTTTCTTCCACTTCGGCACGCAGCGCCAGCAGATCGTAAGCGGCGCGGAATTTCGGGTGTTCCATCAGCTTGTGCGCGCGCTTGCCCTGACGACGGGACAGGCGAAGCTGCAACTGCCAGATATCGCGAACCAGCGTGGTGATGCGTTTCGGGATGGCCAGCGAACGACACTGCTCGTCCAACACGTCATTCATCGCCAGCGCGAAGGCGTCGTAGTACGCCAGTCCGCTCTCCTGCGCCAGTTTCTGCGCATGTTCCAGCAGCGGGTACCAAAGCATAGCAGCAAACAGGAACGCCGGGTTGACGCGCATGTCGTTCTGCAGGCGGTAGTCGGTGTTCTTCAGCACCTGCGCCAGAATACGCTCCATCGGCGTGTCCTGGGTCGGCGTGAAGTGACGTGAAATCTGTGGGAACAGCGGCTGGAACAACTGATATTCACACAGCTTCAGATAGGTCGGATAACCGTAGCCTGCCTGCAGCAGCTTGAGAGACTCTTCAAACAGACGTGCCGGCGGGATCTCATGCAGCAAGGATGCCAGGCGCGGGATCGGCTCGGCGGTTTCGTCACTGATGGTCATGTCCAGCTTGGCGGCAAAGCGCACTGCGCGCAGCATGCGCACCGGATCTTCACGATAACGGGTTTCCGGATCGCCAATCAGGCGGATCACGCCCTGTTTGAGATCGCGCAGGCCGTTGACGTAATCACGCAGAGTGAAGTCCGCTACGCCGTAATACAGGCTGTTGATGGTGAAGTCGCGGCGCTGGGCATCTTCTTCGATCGAACCGAAGATGTTGTCGCGCAGCAGCATGCCGTTTTGGGCCTGTTGGGAAGAATTTTTGTCAGATTCCGGCGTTTGCTGCTCGTGGTGACCACGGAAGGTGGCAACCTCGATAATTTCCGGCCCGAACATCACGTGTGCCAGGCGGAAGCGGCGGCCAACCAAACGGCAGTTGCGGAACAGCTTGCGCACTTGCTCCGGCGTTGCGTTGGTGGTGATGTCGAAATCTTTCGGTTTTTTGCCCAGCAACAGGTCACGTACGCCGCCACCGACCAGATAGGCCTCGAAGCCGGATTTATTCAGGCGATACAGCACCTTCAGCGCATTCTCACTGATGTCTTTACGTGAGATGGAATGCTGGTCGCGTGGGATCACGGTCATTGAACCGTTGCTCTCTGCGGCAGGAAAAGGTGAGCGTTTACGCGGTGCCGGTCGGCGGGCAGGGCTTTCTCTGCCGCGATCGGCGGAACGTTGCTGCGGCGCGGCCGGCGGTGCCGCCACCACGCTTTCTTCGCGGACTACGTTTTTATCGCTGACCGGCGCATCATCGCGCGGCTGCTTGTCATCGCGGATTAGCACCTTACGGCAGAAATTGGCTACTCGGGTAAAAATGGTACACCTCGATAGTGTCTGATAAAAATGGCGCTAACAAAAAATAGCGGCTAATCATAGCTCACCATGGCTCTTTTGAGAATGCCGATGTGTTTTCGTCCAGGGAAATAGCCTCCCGGCGCGGCACATCATCCAGCTTCCAGTGTGCGATTGCCCAGCTCAATAATAACGACAGGTCAAGATCTTGCCAGCTTTCCGGCAGCGGTTGGCGCAGAAATTTTAGCGCGGCCACCAGTATTGGGCGTGGATCGCCGTCGGGCAGAGCGGGTGCATGGTTTTGCTTCGACAGTTTGATACCGTTGGCGCCCAGCGCCAGCGGCAGATGCACATAGGCGGGCACCGGCGCCTGTAACTGATGGTACAGCGCTATCTGGCGCACCGTAGGTTCGATCAGGTCGGCACCACGAACGATTTCGGTAATGCCCTGGAAATGGTCGTCCACCACCACCGCCAGGTTATAGGCGAACAGCCCATCACGTCGACGAATGATAAAGTCTTCCTGTGCCAGCGCCCGGTCGGCCTGCAACTCACCCTGCAGGCGGTCATGAAAGGTGTAAACCGGAGAGGACTGACGCAAGCGAATGGCGGCACCTTGCGGGCCAAGATTCAAAGAGCGACAGTGGCCGTCATACAGGCCGCCTATCTGCTGAATACGGCTGCGGGTACAGTTGCAGAAATAGCTGAGCCCCTGCTGATGCAGTTGATCCAGAGCGGCGCGGTAGGCTTCATGACGTTGGGATTGATAGATGACCTGGCCGTCCCAGAGGAGACCATAGTGTTCCAGAGCGGATAAGATACGATCGGCCGCACCGGCGACTTCTCGCGGGGGATCGATATCTTCAATGCGAACCAGCCACTGCCCGCGTTGGGCACGAGCCTGGAGGTAGCTTCCCAGAGCGGCAATCAGCGAGCCGAAATGCAGATCCCCGGAAGGCGATGGGGCAAAGCGCCCCACATAATGTCTTTCTTGCATATCAGAGGGGAAACTTTCCCTTTTCTCTGTGCGGCGCACGCAGAACGCACGCCGCAGCGGTAACAACTGTATTAGCCGGCCATCTGCTTTTCGCGGATTTCGGCCAGAGTCTTGCAGTCGATGCACAAATCGGCAGTCGGACGCGCTTCAAGGCGACGAATGCCAATCTCCACGCCACAAGAGTCGCAGTAGCCGAAATCTTCGTCTTCTACTTTCTTCAGCGTTTTCTCGATCTTTTTGATCAGTTTGCGTTCACGATCGCGGTTACGCAGTTCAAGACTGAACTCTTCTTCCTGAGTGGCACGGTCGGCCGGATCAGGGAAGTTAGCTGCCTCTTCCTGCATATGAGTTACCGTACGATCAACTTCATCCCTGAGCTGGTTACGCCATGCTTCAAGAATGCGCTTGAAATGCGACAACTGGGCGTCGTTCATGTACTCTTCGCCCGGCTTCTCTTGGTACGGCTCCACCCCAGCGATGGCGAGAATGCTCAAGGACGAGGTTTTACGGGTTTGCCCTTCTTGCATGTTGCTTCTCCTACATACACACGCACTATCGAATCCCCAATGTGGGGGAAAAACAGGCCGCTATAAATAACAGATGGGAGGTAGGTTGGCAATTATTCCTGTCGCCTGCTTGACAATGGTGTGAAGGAAGGCGTATTTGGCGACGCGTTAACCGGTTGTCGAATTATTTGTACCCGGCCAGCGCTAATCGATAAAAAACGGTAACTTATCGCAGAGAGATATACCGTCAGGTGATAATTTAGCCCCATAACAAACCACTTCTACACCCAACTGCTGAACCTGTGCCAACAGTGTCGCATAACGCTCATCTATATGATGTGCCGGTGCGACCTGCTCAATACCGCTATGTAACACAGCAAAGAACAATACCGCCCGTTGCCCGCTTTCAACCACGCTTAGCAACTCACGTAAGTGCTTCTGTCCTCTGAGCGTTACTGCATCAGGGAAGTAACCACGTTGTTGTTGCAATAATGTGACTGACTTAACTTCAATATAGCAGTTAGCTCGGTTTTCTGCCTGTAATAACAAATCGATACGACTGTTCTCACTGCCGTATTTTACTTCGCTGCTGATTTTACTGTAACCGGATAATTCATTGATTAGATTCTGTTCGATTGCCTCACGTACCAACCCATTGGCACGCAAGGTGTTCACGCAGATCCAGTCCCCCTGTTGGGTATGGGTCAGTTCCCAACTCTGGGCGTATTTGCGCTTGGGATTATCCGAAGTGGAGTACCAAACGGTGTCGCCGGGCGTGGCACAGCCGGTCATGGCACCGGTATTGGCGCAGTGCAGGGTGAAGGTTTCCCCTTCCGGGGTGACGACGTCCGCCAGAAAGCGTTTGTAACGTTTAATCAGCGTGGCGTGGCGCAGCGGTGGCGTAAAAATCATCGGGTGTCCTGACGGGTTAAAGACCATTGCTCAAGCATTTGATAACGCGTGCGGCCGTTTTCAAACACTGACTGGTACAGGGCGAATTCGTCGGCGCTGAAGTTCCAGCCCGGGGTAGCGGGCGGCACGGCGACCGGTTGCGTCGCCGATCGCAGCAGAGTGATATGCGGATGAAACGGCATCGGGCTCTGATAACAACCGCTGCGAGCCGCCTGCGATCGTAACAGCTCCGCCAACTGCAACAGCCCACGCGGGGCACGTCGGGTGCCGAGCCAAACCACGCCGGGACGCGGCCAGTGCCCCAGGTCGTCCAGCACCATGCTGAAACCGGGCTGGCTAATACGGCCCGCCAACTTTTTCAGCGCGCTCTCTTTTTGCGCCGAGACGTCGCCGAGAAAGGCCAGCGTCAGGTGCAAATTGGCCGCCGCGACCGGCCGACCGACTTCCGGCGCGAAGGCTTCGGCACGCCAGCGGATCACCTGTTGCTGTAGCGCATCAGGCAAGGTCAGGGCGAAAAACAGGCGGCGCGAATTGGACATGGGGCCCCGGCAAGTGGCAAGTGAATGAAACGCAGACTCTAATGCTACAATGTGCGCCGTCCAATGTTAACCACTACGGAGAGTTCTGTGTCTTCACTGCCCGTCAGCGCGGTTCTTGATGAATTGCTCACTGCGCTGCAATCCGCCCCGCAGGTGCTGCTGCATGCGCCGACCGGTGCCGGTAAATCGACCTGGCTGCCGCTGCAGATCCTGGCTAAAGCCGGGCTGCCGGGCCGCATCATCATGCTCGAACCGCGGCGGTTGGCGGCGAAAAACGTGGCGTATCGGCTGGCGCAGCAGTTAGGCGAAGAACCTGGCCAGACCGTGGGGTACCGCATGCGCGCCGAAAGCAAAACGGGGCCAAATACCCGGCTGGAAGTGGTGACCGAAGGCATTCTCACCCGCATGCTGCAGCAGGATGCCGAGTTACAGGGCGTCTCGTTGGTGATCCTCGATGAATTCCATGAGCGTAGCCTGCAGGCCGATCTGGCATTGGCGCTGCTGCTGGATGTGCAGCAGGGGCTGCGTGACGATCTCAAACTGCTGATCATGTCGGCGACGCTGGATAACGCCCGCCTGTCGCAGTTGCTGCCACAGGCACCGGCGGTGGTGTCCGCCGGGCGTAGCTTCCCGGTCGATCGCCAGTATCAACCCCTGGCCAGCCATCAGCGGCTGGAGGACGGCGTGGCCGCGGCGGTTAAGCGCCTGCTGTCGGAACAGACGGGATCGCTGCTGCTGTTCCTGCCGGGCGTTGCAGAAATCAACCGGGTGCTGGAGCGCTTGAACGGCGAAGTGGCTGCCGATACCGAGCTGTGCCCGCTGTACGGTGCCTTGCCGTTGGCGCAGCAGCAGAAAGCGATTCAACCGGCCCCGGCCGGGCGGCGTAAAGTGGTGCTGGCGACCAACATCGCCGAAATCAGTCTGACCATCGAAGGCATCCGGTTGGTGGTCGACAGCGGCCTGGAGCGGGTGGCGCGTTATGACGTGCGTAATGGCCTGACGCGGCTGGTGACACAGCGTATCAGTCAGGCGTCAATGATCCAGCGCGCCGGTCGTGCCGGGCGTCTGGAGCCGGGTATCTGCTGGCATCTGTTTGCCAAAGAGCAGGCAGAGCGGGCGGCAGAGCACGCCGAACCGGAAATTCTGCAAAGTGACCTCGCCGGTTTCTGGCTGGAGTTGCTGCAATGGGGCTGCCATGACGTCGGGCAACTGACCTGGCTCGATCGGCCACCGGAAACGGCACTGGCGGCAGCCCGGCGGCTGTTGCAACGGCTGGGTGCCACCGATGACGGCGATAAACTTACCTCGCGCGGTCGGCAGATGGCCAAATTGGGCTGTGAGCCACGGCTGGCAGCGATGCTGACCCACGGCGCAGAGCGCGGGGCTGATGGGCTGGCGACGGCCGCCGCACTGGCGGCGTTACTGGAAGAGCCACCGCGCAGCGGACAAATGGATATCGGCTACTGGCTGAGCCGCCCACAGCCGAACTGGCAACGCCGGGCGACTCAGCTTGCCCGCCGCCTGCAGGTGAAAAGCGGGCAGGTTGACGTTGAGATGGCCCCGCGCCTGCTGGCGTTGGCATTTACTGACCGTATCGCCCAACGGCGTGGGCAGGATGGCCGTTACCTGTTGGCTAACGGCATGGGGGCGGCGATGAATCAGGATGAGGCGTTATCGCGAGCGCCCTGGCTGATTGTCCCCAGCCTGCTGCAGGGGCATAACAGCCCCGATGCCCGTATTCTGCTGGCACTGCCGGTGGAGATTGAAGCGCTGGCAGCGCAGTTACCGGCGATCGTTTCCCAGCAAACCGCCGTGGAATGGGATGAAGAAAAAGGCACGCTGCGCGCCTGGAAGCGCCAGCAGATTGGTCGTCTGACGCTGCGTGCCCAGCCGCTGGCCAAGCCGGGGGCCGAAGAGATGCAACAGGCGCTGCTTAACTGGGTGCGTGCCCAGGGTGTGGCGGTGCTTAACTGGGATACCGCTGCCGAACAGTTGCGCCTGCGTTTGCAGTGCGCACAGAACTGGCTGCCGGAGGCTGACTGGCCACCGGTCGACGATGACTCGTTACTGGCATCGCTGGAGCAGTGGCTGCTGCCGTCGCTGAGTGGCGTGCGTGACATGCGTGGGTTGAAACAGGTGAATATCGCCGAGGCCCTGGCGCGGTTGTTGAACTGGCAGCAAAAGCAGCGGCTGGATAATGCGCTACCCACTCATTACACTGTGCCGACCGGCAGCCGATTACCGATTCGCTATGATGCCGGCAAACCGCCGGCGCTGGCGGTGCGTTTACAAGAAGTGTTCGGTGAACAGCGCAGCCCGATGCTGGCTGAGGGTCGCATCCCGGTGGTGCTTGAGTTACTCTCACCGGCGCACCGGCCGTTGCAAATCACCGGCGATCTGGCAGCGTTCTGGCAGGGCGCTTATCGGGAAGTGCAAAAAGAGATGAAAGGGCGTTACCCGAAGCACGTGTGGCCGGACGACCCGGCGAATACCGCTCCCACGCGGCGCACGAAAAAATATCAGTAAACGAATTCAGATGTTTCTTCTGTTCAGCGGCCTGACGGCGCGACAGATTAAGCGACTTATAATGGCCGGCAGTGCCGCCAAGTCTGGAGAGCAACAGCAATGGCTGGGGATGACCGCGAGCCCATAGGGCGCAAAGGGAAACAACCAAAACGCACCGCGTCGCGCAAGCCGCCGCGCCGTCGTCGAGATGACGATTACGATGATTACGAAGAAGACGAGTACCAGGATGACGATGATGATTATGAAGACGAGGAAGAACGCATGCCACGTAAGGTAAAAGCGACTCCGCCGCGTAAAAAACGCCGCTGGCTCGGCCTGCTGATCAAATTGATCCTGGTGGTTGCCGTCCTGTTGGCGATCTACGGCGTATACCTGGATTCGCAGATCCGCAGCCGCATTGACGGCAAGGTCTGGCAGTTGCCGGCGGCGGTGTATGGCCGTATGGTCAATCTGGAACCGGGCATGCCGTACAGCAAAAAGGAAATGGTCGATCTGCTGGAGGGCATGCAATACCGTCAGGTTAGCCGCATGACGCGCCCGGGCGAATTTACCGTGCAGGCCAACAGCATTGAGATGCTGCGCCGTCCGTTTGATTTCCCGGACGGTAAAGAAGGGCAGATCCACGCCCGTCTGGATTTCCAGAACAACCGTTTGGCGAAAATCGAGAACATGGAGAACCAGCGCAGTTTCGGCTTCTTCCGCCTCGATCCGCGCCTGATCACCATGTTGCAGTCACCGAATGGCGAACAGCGTCTGTTCGTACCGCGTGCCGGCTTCCCGGACCTGCTGGTGGATACGCTGATCGCCACCGAAGACCGTCACTTCTATGAACATGACGGTATCAGCCCCTATTCCATCGGCCGTGCAGTACTGGCTAACCTGACCGCCGGCCGTGCGGTACAGGGCGGCAGTACCCTGACGCAGCAGTTGGTGAAAAACCTGTTCCTGACCAATGAACGCTCGCTGTGGCGTAAGGCCAACGAAGCTTACATGGCGTTGCTGGTAGATTACCGTTACAGCAAGGATCGCATCCTTGAGCTGTACCTGAACGAGGTGTATCTCGGCCAGAGCGGCAACGATCAGATCCGTGGTTTCCCGCTGGCCAGCCTGTATTACTTCGGCCGCCCGGTGGATGAACTGAGTCTGGATCAGCAGGCGCTGCTGGTAGGCATGGTCAAAGGGGCGTCGCTGTATAACCCTTGGCGTAACCCGAAACTGGCGCTGGAGCGCCGTAACCTGGTGCTCAAACTGTTGCAGAACCAGGGCGTTATCGATGCCGAACTGTACGACATGCTCAGCGCACGACCGCTGGGTGTGCAGCCGAAAGGCGGGGTGATCACCCCGCAGCCGGCGTTTATGCAGATGGTGCGTCAGGAGCTGCAAGCCAAGCTGGGCGACAAGGTTAACGATCTGTCCGGGGTGAAAATCTTCACCACGCTGGATCCGGTTTCGCAGGACGCAGCGGAAAAAGCGGTTGAAGACGGTATTCCGGCACTGAAGGCGGCTCGCCACGTTCAGGATCTGGAAGCGGCGATGGTGATTGTCGATCGCTTCAGCGGTGAAGTCCGCGCCATGGTTGGCGGTGCCAACCCGCAGTTCGCCGGGTTTAACCGTGCGATGCAGGCGCGCCGTCTGGTCGGTTCATTGGCCAAGCCGCCAACCTACCTGACTGCGCTGTCCGAGCCGGATAAATACCGCCTGAATACCTGGCTGGCAGACCAGCCATTAACGCTGAAACTGCAAAACGGCACCGTCTGGCAGCCAAACAACTATGACCGTAAGTTCCGTGGTCAGGTGATGTTGGTGGACGGACTGGCCTTCTCGCTCAACGTTCCTACGGTGAACCTGGGCATGGCGGTGGGGCTGGATCAAATCAGCGCCACACTGCAACGCCTGGGCATTCCGAAAGCGGAAATCAATCCGGTACCTTCTATGCTGCTCGGCGCGATTGGCCTGACGCCGATGGAAGTGGCGCAGGAATACCAGACCATCGCCGGTGGCGGTAACCGTGCGACGTTGTCAGCGGTGCGCTCAGTGATCGCCGAAGACGGTTCGGTGCTGTACCAGAGCTTCCCACAGGCGGAACGCGTGGTGCCGGCACAGGCCGCCTACCTGACGCTGTATGCCATGCAGCAGGGCGTAGCACGCGGGACCTCCCGTTCACTGTCGGTGAAATTCCCCAACTACAACCTGGCGGCGAAAACCGGGACCACCAACGATCTGCGCGACAGCTGGTTTGCCGGCATCGATGGTAAAGAAGTGGCTATCGCCTGGGTTGGCCGTGATAACAACGGTCCGGCCAAGCTGACCGGTGCCAACGGTGCACTGACCCTGTATCGCCGTTATCTGGAGAACCAGACGCCGCTGCCGCTGATGTTGCAGCCGCCGGAAGGGATCAACCAGATAGCTATCGATTCTGGCGGTAACTTTGTCTGTGGCGGTGGTGGGCGCTCCATCCCGGTGTGGACCGACAATCCGCAAGGTCTGTGTCAGGCAAGCCAGGCAGCTCAGCAACAGCAACAACAGCAGCAGCAGCAGGCTGCGGGTGAGCAGAAAGATGCTGACGGCGTCGCCGGTTGGATCAAGGACATGTTCGGCAAGTAAGCGGCTAATCATGTAAAGCGCTTAGGCGAAAAGTTTTTCTTTGTTATTAAGCCCGTAACTTTCTGTTGCGGGCTTTTTTGTTTCTCTGCGCAGTTTATTTCCATCTGGTTAATGAGGCTAACCGATTAATCGCACACCAATTTACCTGCTGAATTCGACTTGCAGTTTAATTTAGCTTCTGCATAAAATGCCGCGATTATAATAATTATTATCGTTTACATTCGTTATCAAATAATTCATCAGAGAAACCACCTATGTCGACCAAGCGTCTTTCATCTTCTGCGGCCAAGCAGGGCCGCATTCACGTCAGTGGGGTGGCGATGACTATCGTTGCCGCACTTGGCACGCTGGCAACGCCGGCATTCTCCGCCGACGTCAAGGAAGACACGATTACCGTAGTAGGTAGCAGCCAATCACAGCAGGAAAGCGCCTGGGGGCCGGTCGGCACCTATGCGGCCAAGCACAGCGCCACCGGCACCAAAACAGATACCCCTTTGGTAAAAACGCCGCAGTCGGTGTCCGTGGTGACGCGCGAAGAAATGGATATGCGCCAGTCGGAGACGGTGAAAAGTGCGCTGGCTTATACGCCGGGCGTGATGGTGGGTAACCGTGGGGCCTCTACCGCTTACGATGCGGTGAACATTCGCGGATTCAGTTCGGTCGGTACCAATATGTACCTCGACGGCCTGAAGCTGCAGGACGACAACTACTCCATTTACCAGATTGACCCTTACTTCCTGGAGCGCGCCGAAGTGCTGCGCGGTCCTTCTTCGGTGCTCTATGGCAAGAGCAACCCGGGTGGGGTTGTCGCTCTGGTCAGCAAACGTCCCACGACCGAAAGCCTGCGTGAAGTTCAGTTCAAAATGGGCACCGACAATCTGTTCCAGACTGGCTTCGACTTTGGCGGCGCCCTGGATGATGACGGTGTTTATTCTTACCGTTTGACCGGCCTGGCGCGTGATGAAGACCAGCAGCAGGTGGGCGAAAAGAGCAAGCGTTACGCTATCGCACCCTCTTTCAGCTGGCGGCCGGATGATCGTACCTCTCTGACTTTCCTCAGCAGTTTCCAGGATGACCCAAGCGTGGGCTTCTATGGCTGGCTACCGAAAGAGGGCACGGTGCAAAATGGCATCAACGGCAAGCTACCGACCAGTTTTAACGACGGTGAGCCGGGCTATAACAACATCTCGCGCAAGCAGCAGATGGTCGGTTATGCCTTCGAGCATGGTTTTGACGACGTGTGGACGGTGCGCCAAAACCTGCGTTACTCCAAGATGGATGTCGATTACCGCTCGATCTATGGTCAGGGCATCAGTCCGACGAATCCGGCTGAGTTAACGCGTGGGGTGATGAATTCGAAAGAGCATTTGTCGAGCTTTGCGGTGGACACCCAGGCCCAGGCAAAATTTGCCACCGGGCTGGTTGATCACACCTTGCTGATGGGCGTGGACTACATGCGCATGCGTAATGACGTGGTTTATCAGTATGGCAGCGCTTCCAGCCTGAATGTGGTGGCACCGGAGTACGGCAATCAAAGCTATACCATTACCGGCGGCGCCAGCCAGGTCAATCGTCAGGAGCAAACCGGGCTTTACGTACAGGATCAGGCCGAGTGGAATCAATGGGTGCTGACCCTGGGCGGCCGCTATGACTGGAGCGATACCAACAGCACCAATCGCTTGACCGAGAACTCGGTATCCCGGCAGAAGGACAATGAATTCACCGGCCGGGCTGGCTTGAATTATGTCTTTGAAAACGGTATTGCGCCTTATGTCAGTTACAGTGAATCCTTTGAGCCAACGTCAGGCACGGATGTCAGCGGCAACACCTTCGCTGCCTCCAAAGGGAAGCAGTATGAAGCCGGCGTGAAGTATGCACCGAAGGATCGCCCTATTACTGCCAGCATGGCGATCTACCAGTTGACCAAAACCAACAACAAGGTGGCGGACCCGAATAATAAATTCGCCAGCATTCAGGGCGGCGAGATCCGTTCCCGTGGTGTTGAATTTGAAGCCAAAGCTGCGCTGTCGGCCAACCTTAACCTGCTGGGCTCTTATACCTACACGGATGCCGAGTACTCCAAGGACACCACACAGCAGGGCAATACCCCGGCCGCCATTCCAAAACACATGGCCTCACTGTGGGCGGATTACACCTTCCATGAAACCGCCATCAGCGGTTTGACTCTGGGGTCTGGCGTTCGCTATGTCGGCTCCAGCTATGGGGATGAGGCCAATACCTTTAAAGTGAAGGATTACACGGTGGTTGATGCCGCGATAAAATACGATCTGGCGCGTTTCAATCTGCCGGGCTCCTCGATTGGCATCAATGTGAACAACCTGTTTGATAAAGAATACGTCTCCAGCTGCTTTGCCACCTATGGCTGCTATTGGGGCGCAGAACGTCAGGTGGTCGCCACCGCAACCTTCCGCTTCTAATCGGATAACCGGGGCGGCGTCTTGTCGCCCCGGACAAAGTAGGACCTATGCCGGATAAACATCTCAATCACGACGCCACCTTTACCCTGAATAACGCCAGCTTTGCCGTTCCCGGCCGCGTCCTGCTGCAGCCCTTGTCGCTGACCTTTCCTGTCGGCAAAGTTTGTGGGCTGATCGGCCATAACGGCTCCGGCAAATCCACGCTGCTAAAGATCCTTGGCCGTCATCAAAGCCCTACCAGCGGCAGTGTATTGCTCAACCAGCAACCGCTGAGCCAGTGGGACAGCAAAGCCTTTGCGCGTCAGGTTGCCTATCTGCCCCAGCAACTGCCGGCCGCAGAAGGCATGACGGTGCGTGAACTGGTGGCGATTGGCCGCTACCCGTGGCACGGTGCGCTGGGCCGTTTTGGCGCTAACGATCGCCAGCAGGTGGAAGAGGCGATTGCGCTGGTGGGCCTGAAGCCCTTCGCCAACCGCCTGGTGGACAGTTTGTCCGGTGGTGAACGTCAACGCGCCTGGCTGGCGATGATGGTGGCGCAGGACAGCCGCTGTCTGCTGTTGGACGAACCCACTTCGGCGCTGGATATCGCCCATCAGGTTGAGGTGCTGGCGTTGATCCAGCAACTTAGCCATCAACGCGGCCTGACGGTGATTGCCGTGCTGCACGACATCAATATGGCGGCGCGCTACTGCGACCATCTGGTGGCGTTGCGCGGCGGCGAAATGATTGCACAGGGCACACCACTGGATCTGATGCAGGGCGAGGTACTGGAACAAATTTACGGTATTCCTATGGGAACGCTGCCACATCCAAGCGGCGGTGCGCCGGTGAGTTTTGTCTACTGATGGCTGATTCCTCTGATATTCATCATGATGCCGTACGCCGTCGCCTGTTAGCGGCCATGGCGCTTTCGCCCTTGCTGTTTTCCCTGCCGGGACAAGCCGCCGCAACGCCGCCGGACCTTTCGCGCATCGTGGCGTTGGAATGGTTGCCGATTGAGCTGCTGCTGGCGCTGGGAGTTACGCCGTTAGCGGTTGCTGATATCCATAATTACAACCTGTGGGTGGAAGAGCCGAAACTGCCTGCTTCAGTGATTGATGTCGGCCAGCGTACCGAACCTAACCTCGAGCTGTTGCAACAGCTTCAGCCCTCGCTGATGCTGCTGTCGAAGGGCTATGGCCCGACGCCGCAAAAGCTGGCACCGATTGCTCCCAGCATGAGTTTTAGCTTCAACGACGGCAGTGGCAAGCCGCTGACGGTCGCCAGGCAGTCATTGCAGGCGTTGGCGCAGCGGCTGGGGCTGGAAACCCGAGCGGTGCAACATCTGGCGCAGTTTGATCGCTTTATTCAGGATGCGCGTCAGCGTCTGCATTCCTATACCCGGCAACCGCTACTGATGTTTTCGCTGATGGATACCCGCCATGCGCTGATCATTGGTCAGAACAGCCTGTTCCAGGAAGTGATGGATCAGCTTGGAATAAAAAATGCCTGGGAAGGGGAAACCAACTTCTGGGGTACGGCGGTAGTCGGCATAGAGCGTCTGACGGCGGTGAAAAGCGCACGGGCGATTTATCTCGACCACGGTAATCAAGAGATGTTGAAAAAGGTCAGTTCCACCCCGCTATGGCAGGCATTGCCGTTCGTCCGGCAGGATCAATTGCGCCAGGTACCGGCGGTGTGGTTCTACGGGGCGACGCTGTCTTCGATGCGATTTTGTCATCTGCTGGAGCAGGCGCAGGAGAGTTATTCATGAGCGCACGCATCCGTGCATTCCCGCTGACCCTGGTACTGCTGCTGTTGGCGACAGCCGGCGGCCTGACGATCTACAACCTGTTGCAACAACTGCCGTGGGCATTGTGGGGGCAGGCGTTGACTACGCCGAATATCGACGATGTACGCCAAATGCTGTTCCATTACAGCCTGTTGCCAAGGCTGTCGGTCTCCCTGTTGGCCGGAGCCGGGTTAGGGCTGGTCGGCGTGCTGTTCCAGCAGGTCTTGCGCAATCCGCTGGCGGAACCGGCGACGCTCGGGGTTTCCGCCGGGGCACAGCTCGGGCTGACTATCGCCACGCTGTGGATGCTGCCAGGCGGTGAGCTGACCCGCCAGTTGGCCGCCATGGTCGGGGCGGTGGTGGTCGGCGGGCTGGTGTTCGGCGTGGCCTGGGGCAAACGCATGTCGCCGGTGACGCTGATCCTGGCCGGATTGGTGCTGGGGCTATACTGCGGTGCGGTCAACAGCCTGCTGGCGTTGTTCAATTACGATCAACTGCAGGGCGTGTTCCTGTGGAGTACCGGCGCACTGAATCAGCAAGACTGGAGCACGGTGCAGTTTATCCTGCCGCGCCTGCTGGTGGCCGGGGTGTTGGCGGTGTTGCTGCTTCGCCCACTGACGCTGCTGGGGTTGGATGACGGCGTAGCACGTAATTTGGGGCTGGGCCTGTCGATGGCGCGTTTCTGCGCATTGGCGCTGGCGATTATCTTCAGTGCCATGCTGGTGAATGCCGTTGGCGTAATTGGTTTTATCGGCCTGTTTGCCCCCCTGATGGCAAAAATGCTGGGTGCACGCCGGTTGGCGCACCGCATGATGTTAGCCCCGTTGCTGGGGGCGCTGCTGTTGTGGTTAACCGATCAGGTGATGATCTGGCTGACACAGGTATGGCGTGAAGTCCCGACCGGTGCGGCCACTGCGCTGTTTGGTGCACCGCTGCTGCTATGGCTGTTGCCGCGGCTGCGCAGTGCCTCTACGCCACCACCGATGAATCTGGGCGATAGGGTGCCGGCTGAACGTGGTCATCTGTTGGTGTGGGTGGCGTTGGCGGGTGCCGTGTTATTCGCTGGTCTGACTGTGGCGCTGATGTTGGGGCAAAACGCTGCCGGTTGGCACTGGAGTCATGGTGCCGAGCTGGAGTCGCTGATGCCGTGGCGCTGGCCACGGGTGTTGTCGGCGCTGGCTGCGGGGATGATGCTGGCGGTAGCAGGCACCTTAATCCAGAAGTTGACCGGTAACCCGATGGCCAGCCCGGAAGTGCTGGGCATCAGTTCCGGGGCCGCCTTCGGCGTGGTGATGATGCTGTTGATAGTCCCGGGAGATGCTTTTGTCTGGCTGCTGCCGGCCGGGAGCCTGGGGGCTGCCGGTACCCTGCTGGTGATCATGGTTGCTGCTGGGCGCGGGGGGTTCTCTACCGAGCGCATGCTGTTGGCCGGTATTGCGCTCAGCACGGCGTTTACCACCACCATTTTCTTGCTGTTGGCCAGTGGCGACCCGCGCACCGGTGGGCTGCTGACCTGGATTTCCGGCTCTACCTATGCGGTGACGCCGGAGCAGGCGGTGCGAACGGCGATCATTGCGGCAGTGTTGATTGTGCTGGCGCCGCTGTGTCGGCGCTGGCTCAGTATCTTGCCGCTCGGCAGTGCCACGGCTCGTTCGGTAGGCATCGCCCTGACGCCGGTGCGCTTGAGCATTCTGCTGCTGGCCGCCACGCTGACCGCCATGGCAACACTGACCGTGGGGCCGCTGAGCTTTATTGGTCTGATGGCACCGCACATGGCGCGTATGCTGGGCTTCCGCCGCGCGTTACCGCAGATGGTGATTGCTGCACTGTTGGGCGGGTTGCTGATGGTGTTCGCCGACTGGTGTGGACGCATGGTGATGTTCCCGTACCAAATTCCCGCCGGGCTGCTGGCGACCTTTATCGGCGCACCGTATTTCGTTTACCTGCTGCGTAAGCAAACCTCGTAACCGATATCGGAACTCCGGTTTCTGCCCTCAAAGGCTCAGCATTGCTGGGCCTTTGTCTTTTGTGTTTTCAGAGTGTTGCAACGCTTTGCGTAAGGTTGCGCAGAAACGGAACTTAACGTGGAAAGGGCCGCTGAAACCTGGGGGAGATTAATATACTGGGTGCGGATGCTCTGGATCTCTGCCGAGAGCCAAGGAAAGGAGCCTATTACACTCAAGTTACCCTAGTGTACAGAGTACATCATCAGGTGTACTCTGTACCTCAACATGGAGAGGGTGCCGGTGAGCCATGCGATAGAGTTTATCGAAACGCCGATGTTTACCCGTCAGATAAAGCAAATCGCCACGGATGACGAGCTCAAAGATCTCCAGAAAGTGCTGATTGAATCACCGGACAAAGGCGATCTCATCAGGCAAACCGGCGGGCTGCGAAAAATCAGAATGGCGACCGGCGTACAGGGGAAAAGCGGCAGTGCGCGGGTGATTTACTTTCTGGCCACCGACGAGATTATCTATCTGGTGATGGCCTACCCGAAAAGCACCAAAGACAGCCTAACGGACGCCGAAAAATCCGACCTGAAAAAGCTGACGAAATTACTGAAAGATGAGGTGTAGCATGAGTTTTTTTGACGAACTGAAAGCGTCACTCGAAGAAGCCGTCGAGATCAAAAAAGGCGTTAAAGCGCCTGCCCGTGTGACACGCTACGAACTGGCTGACGTGAAGGCACTCCGCGCCCAGCTGAACGTGACGCAGGATGAAATGGCTAAGGTGCTTGGCACCAGCCTCGATACTATCAAAAGCTGGGAAACCGGCAGACGTAATCCGACAGGATTGGCGGCGAAGGTGCTGGCGACCATACAGGCCAACCCTAAATTCTTTCAGGAACTTGCCTCACACTAGTGGGTATCTGCGCGGATTGTTTCTGAAAGTGCCAGACAGGATTTACAACGTTTAAACATCCCATAAAAACAAAAACGGCGAGCACCAGGCTCGCCGTTTTCACACTCGATACGCGGGCTTATTTCAGGCCGGCAGCATCGCGCAGCAGAGCTGCTTTGTCGGTCGCTTCCCAAGGGAAGTGCTCACGGCCGAAGTGGCCGTAGGCGGCAGTTTCGCGGTAGATCGGCTGCAGCAGATCCATCATTTGGATCAGGCCGTATGGGCGCAGATCGAAGAACTCGCGCACCAGCAGCGTCAGCTGTTCGGTAGGGATTTTTTCGGTACCGAAGGTTTCCACCATGATCGAGGTTGGCTCTGCCACGCCGATAGCGTAGGAAACCTGGATCTCACAGCGGTCAGCCAGGCCGGCAGCAACGATGTTTTTCGCTACATAGCGCGCCGCGTAGGCTGCTGAACGGTCAACCTTGGATGGATCCTTACCGGAGAATGCACCGCCGCCGTGACGAGCCATGCCGCCGTAGGTATCAACGATGATTTTACGCCCGGTCAGACCGCAGTCGCCCATTGGGCCACCGATAACAAAACGGCCGGTTGGGTTGATGTGGTATTTGGTGCTGGCGCTCAGCCATTCGGTAGGCAGAACCGGCTTGATGATCTCTTCCATCACCGCTTCTTGCAGATCTTTCAGCGAGATATCTTCGGAGTGCTGGGTAGAGAGTACCACTGCGTCGATACCGACGATTTTGCCGTCGTCATACTGGAAAGTAACCTGGCTTTTCGCATCCGGACGCAACCACGGCAGAGTGCCGTTCTTACGCACTTCGGCCTGGCGCTGTACCAGACGGTGGGCGTAGGTCACCGGTGCAGGCATCAGCACTTCGGTTTCGTTGGTGGCATAGCCAAACATCAGGCCCTGGTCGCCGGCACCCTGTTCCAGCGGATCGGTACGGTCAACACCCTGATTGATATCCGGGGATTGCTTACCGATGGCGCTCAGTACGGCACAAGAGTTGGCGTCAAAACCCATATCCGAGTGCACATAACCGATTTCGCGCACGGTTTTACGGGTGATCTCTTCGATATCTACCCAGGCGCTGGTGGTGATTTCACCGCCGACCAGTACCATGCCGGTTTTCACGTAGGTTTCACAAGCTACGCGTGCTTTAGGATCCTGCTCCAGGATGGCGTCGAGAACGGCATCGGAGATCTGGTCGGCGATTTTGTCAGGATGTCCTTCGGAGACGGACTCGGACGTGAAAAGGTGTTTAGCCATTGTATTCTGTACCTTGCATAAGACGGGTTAGAAATTACTGCACAGCGCTGGAGATCCGGCATCAAAGCGAAGGGTCTTCCGCTGATGGCGCGAGATGCATCCTGCAACGCCCCTCAGGCAAAGCCGTTAAGCAGTTTCTCTGTTAATCAGTATAGATGGATTAACATCTGGACGTCTATTTTAGGTCAGGCCTTAGCCGGATTGCCAGTATTTTTTTGCCATTTCGCTCTTTTGCGCAAAGCCGCCGACGCCATTTTCATCGCTTGAAACAGTTCCCGGCAAATTTTCATTTTGCATTTTCCCCGTGTTATCGGTATAAACTGCGCGCGCGGCTCATTTGGTGCACAGCGTGGGGCAAGAAGTTGTAAATTTCTGTGACGCCTCCGTGAGTGGCCGGATACTCAGCCGCAGACGCCGACCTTTGGTGTCGCCGCTTCATAGAACGGTCACGTTCTTACACTATTAATAGAGGCTCAGTCGTTCATTGAGGACGGCGTGCGTGGAGGTGGTTGGATTAATGATCCGTTGTCTACCGGTTGTTGGTTCTCAACAGCAGTGCCGTTCTGGCGCATATTCTTCTGCTATCTCCCGTCTTGTCTCTACACCACCTTTCAGGTGTGATAAACACCTGGGCGCTACTCAGGATCCTCGGGCCGGTTAACGGTCGTCTGAAGAACTGAACAAGGGTAGCCTGCAGCCTTCCTGTGGGATGTTTCTTGACCCGATTCACGAGGTTTGAACAGGGTGTCTTACAATTATATGAGTAATAAACCGATCGCTGACCGCGAACGGCAGTTTTATTCGCTGCCGCAAGGGCGGTTTGTTGGGTTGTTCTCGCGGGTTGTAGCTGCGATAGTGGCTGACTGTATCGTCAGTACGGGATGTGAGGCGAGTAATGTCTGATGATCTTTTGATTCACCGTCCGTCAGCAACGGGCGAATCTAAATCTTTGCGCTCCATGCAGGAGGTTGCCATGAATGACCGTGATGCCAGCAAGATGCTGCGCACTTATAACGTCGCCTACTGGGGCAACAATTATTATGACGTCAATGAACTGGGCCACATCAGCGTGTGCCCGGATCCGGATGTCCCGCAGGCACGTGTCGATCTGGCTGATTTGGTGAAGCAACGCCAAAAAGACGGTCTGCGTTTACCGGCATTGTTCTGCTTCCCGCAGATCCTGCAGCATCGCCTGCGTTCGATCAATGCCGCGTTCAAACGCGCGCGTGAGTCGTTCGGCTATGAAGGCGGCTATTTCCTGGTTTACCCCATCAAAGTAAACCAGCATCGTCGCGTGATCGAATCGCTGGTCAACTCCGGCGAACCGCTGGGGCTGGAAGCCGGCTCCAAAGCCGAACTGATGGCGGTACTGGCGCACGCCGGTATGACCCGCTCGGTGATCGTGTGTAACGGCTATAAAGACCGTGAATACATCCGCCTGGCGTTGATCGGCGAAAAGCTGGGGCACAAGGTGTACCTGGTGATCGAGAAGATGTCCGAGATCAACATGGTGCTGGAAGAGGCCGAACGTCTGAACGTGGTCCCGCGCCTCGGTGTGCGTGCGCGTCTGGCGTCACAAGGTTCCGGTAAATGGCAGTCGAGCGGCGGCGAAAAGTCCAAGTTCGGTCTGGCAGCCATTCAGGTGCTGAAGCTGGTGGAAACCCTGCGTGAAGCGGGTCGTCTCGACAGCCTGCAACTGCTGCACTTCCACCTGGGCTCGCAACTGGCCAACATTCGCGATATCGCCACCGGCGTGCGCGAATCTGCACGTTTCTACGTTGAACTGCACAAACTGGGCGTTAACATCCAGTGCTTCGACGTGGGCGGCGGTCTGGGCGTGGATTATGAAGGCACCCGTTCGCAGTCCGACTGTTCGGTGAACTATGGCCTGAATGAATACGCCAACAACGTGATTTGGGGCATCGGCGACGCTTGTAATGAACACGGTTTGCCGCACCCGACGGTGATCACCGAATCCGGCCGTGCGGTTACCGCACACCATACGGTGCTGGTGTCTAACGTGATCGGCGTTGAGCGCAACGAATTCAGTGAACCGCTACCTCCGGCAGAAGACGCGCCGCGCGCGTTGGAAAGCATGTGGGAAACCTGGCAGGAATTGAACGAGCCGGAGAACCGCCGTTCACTGCGCGAATGGCTGCACGACAGCCAGATGGACCTGCACGACGTTCACACCCAGTACGCTCACGGCATGCTGGATCTGACCCAGCGCGCCTGGGCCGAGCAGCTGTACCTGAACATCTGCAACAAGATCCAACAGCAGCTGGATCCGAGCAACCGTGCACACCGTCCGATCATTGACGAACTGCAAGAGCGTATGGCGGACAAGTTCTACGTCAACTTCTCGCTGTTCCAGTCGATGCCGGATGCCTGGGGTATTGATCAACTGTTCCCTGTATTGCCGTTGGAAGGGCTGGATAAGCCGCCGGAAGGCCGCGCGGTGCTGCTGGACATCACCTGTGACTCCGATGGCACTATCGATCACTACATCGACGGTGACGGCGTAGCGACCACCATGCCAATGCCGCCATACGATCCGGAAAACCCGCCGGCGCTGGGCTTCTTTATGGTAGGCGCCTATCAGGAAATCCTGGGCAACATGCACAACCTGTTCGGTGACACCGCCTCGGTTGACGTGTTTGTGTTCCCTGATGGCACGGTAGAAAGCGAACTGTCTGATGAAGGCGACACCGTTGCCGACATGCTGGAATACGTGCAGCTGGATCCTACCGCGCTGCTGGCCAAATTCCGCGATCAGGTGAAAGAAACCGATCTGGACAGTGAACTGCAAGCGCAGTTCCTGGAAGAGTTTGAAGCCGGTTTGTACGGCTATACTTATTTAGAAGATGAATAAGTAGTTCTGAAAGGCCGGGCATCTCTCTGATGCCCGGCCTTTTTTAATGGTTTTTCCCCGCAATTCCCTCAATACCTTTCTTCCCCCTATCAGTTATCACAAATTTGTTAACTCTCCGTGAGGATTCGGACAGGGTTTTCTCTGTAGCTTGTCACTATCGGTTGGATCGGTTTCCGGGGTGACGATGATGATCAACAGACGGCAATTTATTCTGGTTGGCGGCGGCCTGTCCGCTGCGTTCGCATTCGGGCTCTTGCCGAGAAAGGCGGCCTATGCGGCGGCCTCTGGGCAATTTGAAGTCAGCTACACTGATCAACAGTGGCATCAGCGACTGAGCGTCGCGCAGTATCATATTTTGCGGGAACAGGGCACAGAAGCGCCCTATAGCAGCCCGCTGAATGATGAACATCGCGACGGCCTGTTTTCCTGCGCGGGTTGCCAGCTACCGCTGTTTTCCTCTCATACCAAATTTGACAGCCACACCGGTTGGCCAAGCTTCTACCAGCCGCTTGAACAGGCGGTCGCACAGCAGCAGGATCGAACATTTGGCATGGTGCGCGATGAGGTGCACTGTCGCCGCTGTGGCGGGCATCTGGGGCACGTGTTTGACGACGGTCCGCAACCTACCGGATTGCGTTACTGCATGAACGGGCTGGCGCTGCAGTTTGCAGTGCAAAAAGCCTAATGGGGAGAGCGATATGTTGATCCTGATACTGGCTTATCTCGGCGGCATTCTGACCATCGCCAGCCCGTGTATTCTGCCGGTGCTGCCGTTTATTTTTTCGCGTGCCGATCGTCCTTTCTTACGCTCCGGTTTGCCCTTGCTGGTGGGCATGGCGTTGACCTTTGCGCTGTTCGCCACGCTGGCCGCCGTTGGTGGCGGTTGGGTGGTCGCCGCCAATCAATACGGTCGTTGGCTGGCACTGGTGCTGATGGCGGTATTTGGGGTCACACTGCTGTTCCCGGCGGTTGCCGAACGTGTGATGCACCCACTGGTCTCGGCTGGCAATCGCCTGTCTGACAAGATTGCCGCAGACAAGCAGCACCAGGTTGGCCCCTCGCTGTTGCTGGGGGTCGCTACCGGGCTGCTTTGGGCACCTTGCGCCGGGCCGATCCTCGGTCTGGTGCTGACCGGTGCCGCGCTGCAGGGGGCGAATGTCGGTTCCACTTTCCTTTTGTTAGCCTATGCCGCCGGGGCGGCGACCTCACTGGCCTTGGCGTTATTGATCGGCGGCAAGGTCTTCAGCGCCATGAAACGTTCGCTGGGTGCCGGTGAATGGATCCGTCGCGGCTTGGGCGGTGCGATGCTGGTTGGGGTGGTGGCGATTGCTCTCGGTCTGGATACCAGCGTGCTGGCACGCATTTCAGCGGCCTCCACCGGCGGGATTGAACAACGTTTGTTGCAGACGTTCACCCCAGCAGCTGCCCCAGCGCGTCTGCCGGTGCAAACCGCTGTCGATTCAACGCCGGTTCTGGACGATTTTGGCGAAATGCCGGCGTTGTCAGGGGCGGTGCAATGGCTGAACTCTCCGCCGCTGACCGCTGAGTCTCTGCGCGGCAAAGTGGTGCTGGTGGATTTCTGGACCTATTCCTGCATCAACTGCCTGCGTACTTTGCCTTATGTGAAGGCCTGGGCAGAGAAATACCGCGATCAGGGGCTGGTGGTGATCGGCGTGCATGCTCCGGAGTTTGCCTTTGAGAGAGACATTGGCAACGTCACCAAAGAGGCTAAAAAGCTGGGGATCAATTACCC
Organism: Serratia proteamaculans; assembly: GCF_949794035.1. Classification (NCBI taxonomy): domain Bacteria; kingdom Pseudomonadati; phylum Pseudomonadota; class Gammaproteobacteria; order Enterobacterales; family Yersiniaceae; genus Serratia; species Serratia proteamaculans. The sequence continues at coordinate 4,487,094 of NZ_OX461105.1, read as the reverse complement.
GATCGCCATCGATAACAACTACAGCATCTGGCGTGCGTTCAACAATCAGTATTGGCCTGCCCACTATTTTATAGATGCCACCGGGCATATCCGTTACCAGCATTTTGGCGAAGGTGATTATGCGCAGTCTGAGCGGGTGATCCAGGCGTTGCTGCGTCAGGCCGGGGCTAAAAATATCAGCACCGCCGTCAGCCAGGTCGCCGGGCAGGGCGTTGAACAGGCGGCCGGTAATCAGGCTGACATTTCGCCAGAGACCTATCTGGGCTATGCGCGGGCGCAAAACTTTGCCTCCGGCGAGGCTACCCAGGACGTGGTTGCCCGCTACGGCGTGCCTGCAAGTTTACCGCTCAACGATTGGGGGCTGGCGGGGAACTGGACCGTCGGTGGCGAAAACGTGACGCTCAATGCCCCTAAAGGGCGCCTCGTCTACCGCTTCCATGCCCGCGATTTGCATTTGGTATTAGGCCCGACAGCGGCGGGTAAGCCGGTGGCTTTCAAAGTGACGTTGGATGGCCAGGCGCCTGGCGAAATGCATGGCGCTGATGTCGCGCCGGATGGGCGTGGCGTGGTCACCGATCAACGCCTTTATCAACTGATACGACAAACCGATGGTGCGGGTGAACACACCTTCAGCATTGAATTCGAACAGGCGGGCGTCGCTGCTTACGCCTTCACTTTCGGTTAATCCCGTGGGGAATATGATGAAACTTTCAAACAGGCTCGGTAAGGGGTTGCGGTCTTATGCTTTCTCTGGTGTGGTCGCGCTGGTCGGTGTGGGGCTCTGGCAGGGGAGCGCATGGTCATTTGGCGGTGCGGAAACCGCGGTGGTGATCCCGGCACCTGCGGTTGATGAACCGGCAGTGACGTCGCACAGTGAGACCGCTATTTTTGCCGGCGGGTGTTTCTGGGGTGTGCAGGGGGTCTTTCAGCATGTGAAAGGCGTCACCAACGCGGTTTCAGGTTACACCGGTGGTGCAGCGCAAACCGCCGATTACCAGCAGGTTAGCGGGGGTGATACTGGCCATGCAGAATCGGTGAAAGTGACTTTTGATCCGACTCAGGTTTCTTATGGCAGCTTGTTGCAGATCTTTTTCTCGGTGGCTCATAATCCTACCGAGCTTAATCGACAAGGACCGGATAGTGGCACGCAGTATCGTTCGGCGATTTTCCCGCAGAGTGACTCACAACAACGGATCGCCAACGCCTACATTGCCCAGTTACAGGCCAGCCACAGTTATGCTCAGCCGCTGGTGACTCGCGTCGAAGGCAACGGGCATTTTTACCCGGCAGAGAGTTATCATCAGAACTTTTTGACCGACCACCCTGATTCCATGTACATCATGATTAACGACCAACCGAAAATAAAACAGCTCGAGCATTTATTCCCGGCGCGTTACAGCCAGCAGCCGGTATTGGTGAAACAGTAGCGACGGAATTATTTTTCGAAGCGTTGGTAAAGGTAATCCACCAGGAGCATAGATACGGGGATATAGATGAGAATGATTTCCAGGGAAATATCATTCATTGAATCAATTTGAGAGCACAGATAACCCAATGGGAAACATGACAAAAATGTTATGGCTTGCAGTGCCAAATAAATCCTCTGGTGTTTGATAATCCGTTTATGCTGCCTTGGCATGATTGTTAACATTTTATTTGTTAGCCTGTTTTTTAGCTGAATATATAAGGTTCAATCGTTAGTGAAAGTATTTTTTCTTTTTTAGGTTTTTTTAAATTTAATAAACACCTATTTCTTAAATGCTGGATTAACAAAGTTATAGAGTTTATATGCCAGATTAAAGGACCAAAATCACAAAATTTAGTCACGGCAGGCGGCAACGATCACATAGCTGAAGGATGCAGGGTCTATACTGGGTGACGACGAGCTGCCGGGATGATGATGCGCGCTCTTGAAGCGCGAACGAAATGCGGCGATAATCTGCCGTATCAGCAGTACTAAACAGATTTCGAATGGATCCCTTTCTCGTCGGGCTAACGACGCGGGAGGGATTTTTTTTTGCCAGCGCCTGTGTGATTTTTCAACAGGCGAAACGTTGAAATATGAGGGTTTACTATGAGTACCTTAGGCCACCAGCCCGATAATTCTTTAGTGTCCAATGCCTTTGGTTTCCTGCGCTTTCCGCTGAACTTTATGCCTTACGACAGCGATGCAGAGTGGGTCATCACCGGCATTCCATTTGATATGGCAACCTCCGGCCGTGCCGGTGGCCGTCATGGCCCCGCGGCGATCCGTCAGGTTTCCACCAACCTGGCTTGGGAAGGCAACCGCTGGCCGTGGAACTTTGACCTGCGCGATCGTCTGAATGTGGTCGACTGCGGTGACATTGTGTTCAACTTTGGCGACGCTCAGAGCATGAGCGACAACCTGCAGGCGCACGCAGAAAAACTGCTGGCGGCCGGCAAGCGCATGCTCTCATTCGGCGGTGACCACTTTGTTACCTTGCCGCTGCTGCGCGCACACGCCAAACATTTCGGCAAAATGGCGCTGGTGCACTTCGATGCCCATACCGACACCTACGCGAACGGCAGCCAATATGACCACGGCACCATGTTCTTCCATGCGCCGAACGAAGGCCTGATCGATCCAAAACATTCGGTGCAGATCGGCATTCGTACCGAATACGATCATGACAACGGCTTCACGGTATTGGACGCTGCGCAGGTTAACGATCGTAGCGCGGACGATCTGCTGGCCCAGATCAAACAGATCGTCGGCGATATGCCGGTGTACCTGACCTTCGACATTGACTGCCTGGATCCGGCATTCGCACCGGGCACCGGCACACCGGTGATCGGCGGCCTGACTTCCGATCGTGCACTGAAACTGGTACGCGGCATGCAGTCACTGAACATCGTCGGCATGGATGTGGTGGAAGTGGCTCCGGCCTATGATCAGTCCGAGATCACCGCGCTGGCCGCGGCGACCCTGGGCCTGGAAATGCTGTATCTGCAGGCAGCAAAAAAACAGGCCTAAATATACCCGTCGTCTTTCAAGCTGCAGCGTTGTTACCTGCACTCATTCACCTCAGTCACTTACTTGAGTAAGCTCCTGAGGATGAATGAGCTGGGCGCCTAGCTGCAACTTGAAATCCATAGGGTATAGCGGGTGATGAATTTAGAATGGAAAATATAGTCTAAAACACTCTATTCACCGTTCGTTACCGCACTATGAAAATGCCTGTATCTGTTGCCTTGAAGGTCTATAATCCGGGCTTACGGAGAGAATATGTTGACCAAACAATCTACACGTCTTAACAAATATATAAGCGAGAGCGGTATCTGCTCGCGCCGTGATGCCGATCGTTATATCGAACAAGGCAATGTTTTTATCAATGGCAAGCGCGTGACGCTTGGCGATCAGGTGTTTCCGGGAGACGTCGTCAAGGTCAACGGTCAGCTGATTGAACCGCGCAACGAAGACAATCTGATCTTTATTGCGCTGAACAAGCCAGTCGGTATCGTCAGCACCACGGAAGAAGGCGAGAAAGACAACATTGTCGATTTCGTTAACCACAGTACCCGTATCTTCCCGATCGGTCGGTTGGATAAAGACTCACAGGGCCTGATCTTCCTCACCAACCACGGCGATCTGGTGAACAAAATCTTGCGGGCGGGTAACGACCACGAGAAAGAATATCTGGTCACGGTCAACAAGCCGGTGACCGACGATTTCATCCGTGGCCTCGGTGCCGGTGTGCCGATGCTGGGTACGGTGACCAAAAAGTGCAAGGTGAAGAAAGAAGCGCCCTTTGTGTTTCGCATCGTGCTGGTTCAGGGGCTTAACCGTCAGATCCGCCGTATGTGTGAGCATTTCGGCTATGAGGTGACCAAGCTGGAGCGTACCCGCATTATGAATGTGGGCATGGCCGGGTTGCCGCCGGGAGAATGGCGCGATTTAACCGACGATGAGTTGGTCGAACTGTTCAAATTGATCGAGGGTTCATCTTCAGAAGCCAAACCGACCAAGAAAGCCAAACCTGCAGTGAAAAAGCCTGCCGCCAGCGCGCCGAAAAGCGCCGAAAAGCCCAGCGGTAACTCGGCTGCACGCAAGCGTTTTGCCCAGCCGGGCCGTAAGAAGAAAGGGCGCTAAGCCGCAGTAACATGAATATGAGTTGGGGCGCATTATGCGCCCCTCTTGTTTTATGCCCGCTTTGCCTCACGCGTCATCAGCATCCGGCTGAACAGTACGGCACCCGCCAACAGTGTCACGCCCTGCGACACGATCAGCACCGTAAACCCCGAAGACACCTTACCCTGGCTGGCCATCACCATGCCCATGATCATCGGCACAAACGCCGAGAACATATTGCCGACACCGTTAATCAGCCCATAGGCGCTGCCGACGGCCTGCGGCTGCGCATAATGCTGCAGCAGGGTAGGGATCGCGGCACCCTGAGCGCCCCAACAGGCATTGGCCGCCAGCAGGAAAAAGGCAATCCAGCCGAGCTGATGGCTGTGCATCACGCCATAGATGCACAGTGCCGTGGCCGCACCACCAAAGGCGAAAATCAGCGGTGCCTGATAAGGGCGAATGCGATCGAGCAGTACGCCGCCAAGGTATTTTGAGCCGATGCTGACAATAAACGGCAGCGAGGCCATCCAGCCCATCTGTTTGATAGAAAAACCTTTCTCGTCGGTCAGGTAGGCCGGCAACCAGGAGCTGGATCCCCACAGGTAGCTGAGGGTGGCGATCTCGATCAGCATGATCCAGCCGAGCATCGGGGTACGCCAGGCCAGCGCGAAGGTTTGCCAGACGCGGCTCATTATCGGCCGTGGATCGACGGTGCGTGAAGGCTGGGTGGCGGGATGGATAAACAGCCGTACCAATGCCAGCCCCAGCAGCAGGTTGATCAGCGCCAGCAGATAGAAGGAGATGGCCCAGCCGAAGTGCGCCATCAGGAAACTCACCAGCGGAAAGCCAATCACCAGCCCCAGCGAGACGCCCAGGGTGCTGACCGCATTGGGTTTGCCGCGCTCATCGGCGGCGAAGTGATCGCCGATATACATAGTTTTCAGCGAGAATAACGGCCCTTCACTGACACCCAACAGTGCGCGCACCGCAAATAACAGCAGTACCGAACCGGCCAGCGGCGAGGCGGCGGTGAGCAGCGCCCACAGCACAATACTCAACGTCAGCGCGCGGCGATACCCCATCAGGGTTTCCAGGAACGGCGTTAGCAGCATGGCGGAAAGTCCGTAACCGAGCAAAAACACCGTCATCAGCATGCCCTGATGTGCGCGACTGTCGCCGAGCTGAAAGTGCTGCAGAAAGTCGGGGTTGACCAGCATCACGGCGATATTGACCCGATCGGCATAGGCGATGACGATCAGAAACAGCAGGGCCACGACCCCGGACCAGCGTTGACGTTGTTGCACCATGGGCTCCATGTGCGCTCCTTTAGCGGGCGATGAAAGAATTCAGGCAGCAGAAAACTAACCCGCTGATTTCACAGAGCTGAAAAGCGGGATTGAGCGGGCTGAATGTAAATTTATTGTTATTTAAAAGGGTGTTTTAATCAGTGAGAGGGAACTTGTACTCTCATTAAGCCAGCCAGATCAACGTGTTTTCACCCATGATTTCGTGATGCAACGCACAACTTTCATAGGTTTTTCATCTCGGTGCATTTTTTCGTGATCCTCCCCGCATTTGTCATGTTTAAACAACTTTCCATTAACAATTGCCGCTTTGCTCTCTTGACGAAAGTTTCGCCATACTTATAGTGGCTGTATTAAATAAGAAACTGAGTTTCATATATGAAACAATCAGATAGAGGACAGAAGCAATGAGCTGGAAGAAAGTGTGTGAAGTGTCTCAGGTGAAAGAAGATTTTCCTTTCTCCGCCAACGTGGAAGGGAAAGAAGTCGGGGTGTATCTGATCGACGGCAACTATTACGCGCTGGAAGACGTCTGCCCACATGCCTATGCCTTGCTCAGCCAGGGGTTTGTTGATGACGGTAAGGTCGAGTGTCCGTTGCACGAAGCATTGTTCGACGTACGTACCGGCCAGTGCCTGCGTGAGCCAGGCGGTCGCGATCTGCAAACCTATGCCACCCGGGTGATCGACAATCAAATCCAAATCACCTTTATTGCGGAGGAGTAATCATGCAGCACATCACCGATTTCAATCCCTGGCTGCCGGACACCCAACAGGTGATCCCGGCGCGCGAAGGCGGCAACGGTCAGATCCATCAACCCGGCCAATTTCAAAATGTGATCTGGCAAAACCGTGCCAGGGTACCGGACGGTTTTGAGACCGCGCTGGTGGCGGCGTTGGAAGAGATCTTCGATCAGGGCGCGGAAGAGCTGGAGCAGATCGTCAGTGCGCTAAATCAGCGCCGCCTGTTTGATCGCAATGGCCAGCCGTGGAATGAGACGGCGTTCCGCGAGTTCCTGCACGTTAACGGTTTCTGATCCACACCCGGGAGAAGACAATGACAGCAAACACAACATCCTCCGCACAGGCCTTACAGGACTATCTCGATCAGGGGCTACGTGGCATGTGGTATCCGGTGCTGGCCAGTTGGGAAATTGGCAATAACCCGGTCGGCATTACGCGTCTGGAGCAGCAGATCGTGGTGTGGCGTGATGGTGAAGGCGCGATCCATGCGCTGGAAGATCGCTGCCCGCACCGCGGGGCACGGCTTTCCATGGGCTGGAACCTGGGCGATCGCATTGCCTGCTGGTATCACGGCGTGGAAGTGGGCGGTGACGGTACGGTTAAAGACGTACCGGCGGTTGATCGTTGCCCGCTGGTGGGGCAGAAATGCCTGCGTTCCTATCCGGCCAAAGAGGCCTACGGCGCGGTGTTTCTCTATTTCGGCGTGACCGCAGATGAAGAGCCGGCCGAGCTGACCTTCCCGCCGGAACTGGCGGACGAAGCGTCCTACAGCAACTTCCTGTGTACCGCCAGTTGGGACTGCAATTATCAGTACGCGTTGGAAAACGTGATGGACCCGATGCACGGCACCTACCTGCATTCGTCTTCGCACTCAATGGCGGAAGGGGATCGCAAGGCGGACATGGCACTGGAGCCGACCGACAGCGGTTTCATCTTTAAGAAGAATGGCCAGATCGGCGTTAACTTTGACTGGGTAGAATTTGGCAGCAGCGGTGCCTACTGGATGCGTCTGTCGATCCCATACAAAAAACGTTTCGGACCGGGCGGCCACTTCTGGATCATCGGCATGGTGGTACCTGAAGACAAGGATCACTGCCGGGTGTTCTTCTGGCGTATCCGCCAGGTGAAAGACTGGCAGCGTGACATGTGGCGTTTTATGTACCGCAACCGCCTGGAGTCGCTGCACTGGGACGTTCTGGAGCAGGATCGCATCGTGCTGGAAAACATGGCACCGAACGCACGTGGTCGTGAATATTTGTATCAGCATGACGTCGGGCTATCCCGCCTGCGCCGCATGATGCAAAAAGAAGCACAGAAACAGCTGGCGCAGCTCAGTGAACAGGAGGCGGCACAGTGAATGGCCTGCTGACAGGGAAACGGATTGTGGTGACCGGCGCGGCGCGTGGGCTGGGGCGTAGTTTCGCCGCCGCCATTGCTGCCGCCGGTGCCAGCGTGGTGATGTGCGATATTCTGGCTGATGAACTGGCGGACGGCGCCGCCAGCCTGCGGGAGCAGGGGGCACAGGTTGAAAGCCAGGTGATCGATCTGGCCGATCCGGCCTCGATCAGCGCTGCGTTTAACGCCATAGCCGAAGGTGGGGCGATCGACGGGTTGGTGAACAACGCGGCCCTGGCCACCGGCGTGGGCGGCAAAACCATGATGGAATACGATATCGATCTGTGGGATCGGGTAATGCAGGTCAACGTGCGTGGCACCTGGCTGGTGAGCCAGGCGGCGGTACCGCTGCTGGCACAAAACCCACATGCCAAGATCGTCAACGTAGCTTCGGATACCGCACTGTGGGGCGCACCGCGCTTAATGGCCTATGTGGCCAGCAAAGGGGCGATTATCTCGATGACCCGTTCGATGGCGCGGGAACTGGGCCCGCAGGGGATCTGCGTTAATGCCATTGCACCGGGCCTGACGCGGGTGGAGGCCACCGAATATGTGCCCGCCGAGCGCCATCAGCTGTATGAGCAGGGCCGGGCACTGGCCGGGGCTCAGCATCCTGACGACGTCAACGGGACGGTGCTCTACCTGCTGTCACCGCTGGCGAACTTCGTGACCGGTCAACTGTTGCCGGTTAACGGCGGTTTCGTCTTTAACTAATCTACCTTTTAGCCAGGAGCAGCACATGGCAGACGACCAAGGGTGTAAATATCTGATCCCAGGACTGGATCGCGGATTGCAACTGTTGCTGGCGTTTGGCGAGCAGCACAAGGAAATGACCTTTGCCCAATTGCATCGCCTGGTCGACATGCCAAAAGCTACCGCCTATCGCGTGGTGCAGACGCTGGAGCATCTGGGTTTTCTGGAGCGTAACCCACGCACCAACACCTTCTCGCTGGGCATCAAGGTGCTGCGTCTCGGCTTCGAATATATTGCCTCGCTGGACGTGGCGCAGGCCGGTCAGCCGGTAATAGAACAACTGCGCGATCGCAGCCAATGCAGCAGTCATCTGGCGATCCGTGATGGGCGCGACGTGATCTACATCGCCCGCGTCAGCGCCGCCGGTTCGCAAATCAACCAGGTCAGTGTCGGCACTCGCCTGCCGGTACACCAAACTTCGCTTGGCCGCATGCTATTGACCAGCGCCACCCGCGAAGAGTTTGAGCTGCTGTATCCGCAGGAACAACTGCCGGGTAGTGGCCCAGGTACACCGGCAGATCGCGAAACGCTGTGGCAGATGGTGCAGCAGGACAAGGCGCGCGGCTATGTGATCGGCGAGTCGTTTTTCCGCCACGGTATCTCTTCCATCGTCTATCCGATCTTCAACCGCGAGCAGCGGGTTGAGGCAGTGATCAGCATTATGGTGCCGTCCGATGAGATCCCGAAAGCGGATCGCGAGCGGTTACGCATGGAGGTGCGGGACGCCGCGGTGAAAATCTCCGGCTTCCTGGGTGCACCGCCGCAGGCTAACGCCGGTTAACTGATTTCCCAGGGGCGCGACAGGCGGCCCCCGCATTAATCGGGACGAATAGAGTCGTCCCCTACCAATGACTCAGGCAGGGATAAGGCCCATGGTAAACAGGGGCCCGGGTTTGTCATGCCTGAAAAACGCATTCAGCGAGAACGTGAGGCACAATTAATGAGCGTAATCGGAATCGAAAAACTGGAATTTGGCGTCGAAGATCTGCCAACTTGCGAAAAGTTCATGCAGGACTTCGGCCTGCAGGCGGCGCAACAGCACTGGGGCGAAACCCAGCGTGAATTCACTACTCTGAGCGGGGCGCGCGTGGTGTTGCATCCATTGCAGAGCGAGGCATTACCGGCGGCATTTGAGGGCGGCTCGACGCTGCGTCGCATGACCTGGGGCGTTGGCAGCCCGGCCGAATTGGCGGCGTTGCAGCCCTTGTTGGCGCAGATGCCAGGCTTCCGTCAGGTAGGCGAAGAGCTGGAGTGTCTCGATCCGAACGGTATGACGGTGCGCTTTAGCGTTAGCCAGCAGCGTGAAGTCGATTTACCGGTGTCGCCGATCAACCAGTGGGGCGACGTGCGCCGCATCGATCAGCCAAGTCCGGTGTATGCGCAGGCGCAACCGATCAATATCGGCCACGTGGTGTTCTTCGTCGAAGATCTGGCCGCGACCGAGCGCTTCTACTGTGAAGTGCTGGGGTTCCAGGTATCGGACCGCTATATCGACCGCGCGGTATTCCTGCGTACTCAGGCTCGCGGCGGCCATCACAACCTGTTCCTGCTGAAATTACCTAATCGCCCACGGGGCCTGAATCACGTGGCCTTTACCGTACGCGACATCCACGAAGTGATCGGCGGTGGCATCGCCATGAACAAAGAGCACTGGAGCACCTTTATCGGCCCCGGTCGCCACCCAATCTCCTCGGCCTATTTCTGGTACGTCAACAGCCCGACCGGCGGGGCGTTTGAATACTACACCAACGACGATTACCTGACCGAAAACTGGCAGCCCCGCGAGCTGGAACACTCACTGGTGTCGTTCACCGAGTGGGCGGTGGAAGGGGGGATCGACCACGACACGCGCCGCCAGCATAAAAAGCCGGAGGCGTTATGAGCCAGCCACAACCGGCAGGCATCCTGATTATCGGCGGCGGTCAGGCCGGCGGTTGGGCGGCGAAAACGCTGCGTGACCGGGGCTACACCGGCAAGCTGACGGTGGTCAGTGACGAGCCCTATGACTTTTATGAACGTCCACCGCTTTCCAAGGCGGCGTTACTGGACGGCAATGCGCCGCTCAGCCGACTGTTCAGTGAGCAGGTAGTGGCCGGGCTGAACATCGACTGGTGTCGCCCGTTGCGTGCCGAAGCCATTGATGCACAGCAACAAATTGTCAGCCTTAGCGATGGCCGACAGTTGCAGTTTGATCAACTGTTGATCGCCACCGGTGGGCGACCGCGTTTGCCGGATGCTCGCTGGGCCAGTCACCCACGGGTGATGACGCTGCGCTCCTGGGATGATGCGACCCGACTGCGCCAGGCGCTGCAGGGTTGCCATAAGCTGGCCATCGTCGGTGGCGGCTGGATCGGCCTGGAAATTGCCGCCTCGGCACGGCGCATTGGCGCTGAGGTCCGGGTATTCGAGCGCCAGTCCGCACTGTGCATGCGCAGCGTCGGCGCGGACGTTTCCCAGGCATTGCTCGAACTTCATCAGCAGCAGGGCGTGACGGTGCATTGCGGCTGTGGTGACATTCAACTGGAAGATCGTGACGGCAGCGCCTGGATCGGCAGCGACATCAGCGATCCTCAGCCGTTTGATCTGGTGGTGGTGGGGATCGGCGTGGAGTTGAATCTGGAACTGGCGCACGGTGCCGGGCTGAAGGTGGACGCCGGTATCGTGGTTGACGGTCAGGGGCGTACCAGCCACCCGGCGATCTTCGCCGCCGGTGACGTCGCGCGCCATCCGACGCTGGGCCTTTGCCTGCAATCCTGGGCCTACGCGCAGAATCAGGCGATCAGCACTGCCTGCGCGATGCTGGATGCCTTCGCCTCTCCTTACGATGACGTGGCCTGGCTGTGGTCGGATCAATACGACGCCAATATCCAGATCCTCGGCGTACCGTCCGGCGGTGTGCATCACATAGTGCGGCGTACACCGCAGTCACAGGTGTTCTTTACGCTGAATGCCGATCGTCAGTTGGTGCAGATGGTGGCGTTTAACGACGCGCGCACCATCAAGCTGGGCAAACGCTGGCTGGCCAGCGGACGAGTGTTGGAACCGCAGCAGTTGGCGGACGCAGAGTTTTCTTTGATGGCGTTGAAATAACGCCCGTAACCTCGGGAGCGTTTCATGACTACGCAAGAGATTGACGCCCGTGCTGAACGGGTGGGGGACGCCGTTGCCGAAAATCCGCAGCAGCGGGTTCGCTGGTCGGTGCCTATCGCGCTGTTTGCCTGTGTGCTGCTGGCGTTTTTCGACAAGATCAGCATCGCGGCACTGTTTTCCGATAGTGAATTCCAGCAGGCGCTGGGCATCAGTTTTGACCCGGCGCGACTGGGCTTGCTGATGAGCGCGTTTTTGTTCTCGTACGGCATTTCTTCGATGTTGTTGAGCGGCATTGGCGACCGGCTGAACCCGGTAAAAGTCTTGATCGGCATGATGGTGGTGTGGGGCGTGTTGATGGTGCTGATGGGCCTGGCCCGTTCTTATCACACCATGATGACGTTGCGCATTTTACTCGGCATTGCCGAAGGCCCGCTGTTACCGATGGCCTACGCCATTATCCGCCAGGCCTTCCCGCAGCGGTTGCAGGCGCGTGCCACCATGCTGTGGCTGCTCGGTACCCCGCTGGGTGCGGCGCTCGGCTTCCCGGTCACGCTGTATATCCTCAACACCTTTGACTGGCAAACCACCTTCTTCTTTATGGCGTTCCTGACGTTGCCGGTGATGCTGTTGGTGTTGTTTGGCATGCGCCATCTGAACGTGTCGCGTCCGGCTGCCGTTGCCGTTTCACCTCCGGCAGTCGCCGAACGCAAGCGGCATCGCCATGAGCTGCTGCGCAACCCGAATTTCTGGATGATTTGCCTGTTTAACATCGCCTTCCTGACCTACCTGTGGGGCATGAACGGCTGGCTGCCCAGCTACCTGATCAAGGGTAAAGGCATTCACCTGGAACACGCCGGTTACCTGTCATCGCTGCCGTTTATCGCCATGCTGCTGGGCGAAGTGCTCGGGGCCTGGCTGTCGGACAAACTGGATCGCCGTGCGCTGGCCTGCTTTATCTCGCTGTGCGGCGCCGGGCTGGGGTTGGCCGTGGTGCTGCATATGCAGGGGACCTACAGCGTGATCGCTGCCATGGCCTTCAGCACCTTTATGTGGGGGGCCGGTGCGCCGAACGTATTTGCCCTGTTGGCGAAGGCCACCAGCAGCAAGGTCAGCGCCACCGCCGGCGGTATTTTTAACGGATTAGGTAATTTTGCCGGTGCACTGGCACCGGTGCTGATGGGGGCGCTGATCGCCGCCACCGGCAACATGGATAACGGCTTGCTGTTCCTGGTGGTGATGGCCTTTATCGGCTGCATCATTCTGCTGCCGTTGCTGAAGAAATATTGATATCCCATTGATTCACAGAGGAGTACCAACATGTCCCAGGTTGAGAAACAAGCTGCCGTCAAGCCGCAGGATCAGTCGATAGAGAATTGGGTGGAATCACGTATCGCCCGTTTTGAAGGCCGCAAATATGACTGGAATGCGTTGAAGTTCCAGGCCGATTACGACCCGAAATACCGCCGCGCGCAGATGCGTTACATCGGCACCGGGGCTACCGGGGTGGTTAATGACACCAACACCATTCCGGCGGGTAATTTCACCTTCTCCACCATGGTGCTGCCGTCGAAATGCGAAGGCCCGTTGCACCTGCACGACGATGTGGAAGAGGTGTTCTTTATGCTGAAGGGCAGCATCACGCTGATGATCCAGGACGGCACGGAGTACTACGAAACCAAGCTGAAAGAGCGCGATCTGATTTCGGTTCCGGCCGGGGTCTACCGTGGGTTGTTTAACCACGGTGAGGAAGAGGCGCTGATGTGCGTGATGCTCGGCACCGCCAAACCGGAAACGCCGACCTACCCGGCGGATCACCCCTTGTCCAAAGTGAAGCGCAACTGATGAACGGCCTGGTTCAACGTCAGCAGGCGCGCTGCGGGGGTTACACCCTGAGCTGGCGCGAAGCGGGGCACGGCCGCCCGGTGGTGTTGCTGCACGGCATCAGCTCCGGTTCGGCCTCGTGGATCAAGCAGTTTAACGATCGCGGGTTGGCCGACGGCCACCGCCTGCTGGCCTGGGATGCCCCGGGCTACGGCGGCAGCCTGCCGCTGACGGTGAGCCGGCCGGACGCCGCCGCTTATGCTGCTGCTCTGGCGGCGCTGGTGGCCGAATTGCAGCTGGAGCAACCGCTGATTGTCGGCCATTCGCTCGGCGCATTGATCGGCAGTGCCTATGCCGCCGCGCATCCTGATGGGTTATGTGGGCTGGTGCTGGCGGATCCGGCTCAGGGTTATGCCACTGCGTCGGAAGAAAAACGCCAGCAGGTTTATGGCCAGCGCAAACAGATGATTGAAAAGCTGGGGCCGCAGGGCTATGGCGAACAGCGGGCGGCTGCGCTGTTGCGTGATGGCGCGGATCCGCAGGATATCGCCTGGGTACGCAACGGTATGCAGCAGTTGGATCCAGAAGGTTTTCTCAGCGCGGCGTGGATGCTGGCCAATGACGATATCGGCCGCCATCTGGCGCAGTACCGTGGCCCGCTGCAGGTGTGGTGCGGTGACTGCGACCGGATCACGCCGCCTGAAGCGGCGGCAATACTGGCGCAACAGCAGGACGCGCCCCTGCGGCTGATTGAGCAGGCAGGGCACGCCAGCTATCTCGACGCGCCGGTGCAATTTAACCGTTATCTGCAGGATTTTACGGGAGCAATCCAATCATGAATTTTCAGCTTGAGCAACGGATCGCGGTAGTCACCGGCGGTTCGTCGGGCATCGGTTTTGAGACCCTGCGCCTGCTGTTGGCGGAGGGGACAAAGGTGGCCTTTTGCGGCCGCGACCCGGACAAACTGGCGGGAGCCGAAGCCAGCCTGCGTAATGAGTTTCCACAGGCGGAGATCCTGGCGCTGTGCTGCGACGTGCTTGACGAGGCACAGGTGACACAGTTTGCCGCTCAGGTGACGGCACACTTCGGCGGGGTGGATCTGTTGATCAATAACGCCGGTCAGGGGTTCGTCGCGCATTTTGAGCATACGCCACGTGCGGCCTGGCTGCATGAAGCGGAGCTGAAGCTGTTCGGCGTGATTAACCCGGTGCAGGCGTTTCTGCCGGCGCTGGAACGTTCGGATATCGCTTCAATTACCTGCGTGAACTCGCTGCTGGCCTTGCAGCCGGAAGAACACATGATCGCCACCTCGGCGGCACGCGCCGCACTGCTCAACATGACGCTGACATTGTCGAAAGAGCTGGTGGACAAAGGGATCCGTGTCAATTCGATCCTGCTGGGCATGGTGGAGTCCGGCCAGTGGCGACGCCGTTTCGACGAGCGCAGCGATAAGGATCAAAGCTGGGAGCAGTGGACGGCGGCGATTGCCGAACGTCGCGGCATCCCGATGAAACGCCTCGGTAAACCGCAGGAGCCGGCGCAGGCGCTGTTGTTCCTGGCTTCTCCCCTGGCGTCCTTTACTACCGGTGCGGCGCTCGACGTCTCCGGTGGCTTTAACCGCCATCTTTAACCGCAGGGGCTGAAAAGATGAAGAAGATCATGATGATTGGCTACGGCGCAATGGCCAGAGAAGTGCTTTCCCGCCTGCCGGATGGGGTGAGCGTGGGCTGGATCGTGGCGCGTGCGGCTCATCATGCGGCGATTGTCAGCGCCTTCGGTGGTCAGGTGCAGGCGTTAACCCATCCGGATCAGTGTGCTGAGCAGCCGGATCTGGTGCTGGAATGTGCCAGCCAGCAGGCGGTGGCGGAATTTGGTGAGGCGGTGGTGACGCGTGGCTGGCCGTTGGCGGTGATCTCCACCGGCGCGCTGGCGGATGCGGCACTGCAACAGCGGTTGCAGCAGGCCTGTCGGCAGCATCAGGGCCAGTTGATCATTTTGTCCGGTGCGGTGGCGGGGATGGATGGGCTGGCGTCGGCGCGCGAAGGCGGGCTGGACAGCGTCACCTATCAGGCCTGTAAAAGCCCGGCAAGCTGGCGCGGCAGCATGGCAGAGCAATTGATTGATCTCGATGCCGTGAACGAGGCGCAGGTATTTTTTGAAGGGTCGGCGCGCGAGGCGGCACGCTTGTTCCCGGCCAACGCCAACGTGGCGGCAACCATTGCGCTCAACGGTTTGGGGATGGACGCCACCCAGGTGCGATTGCTGGTCGATCCCGCCACCCGACGTAATACCCACCGGCTGCAGGTGTGCGGCAATTTCGGTGAATTTCAGATTGAGCTGAGCGGTAATCCGCTGGCAAGCAATCCCAAGACATCAACCCTGGCGGCGCTGAGCGCGGTACAAGCCTGCCGCCGTCTGATCGACGGTGGTTTTATTGCCTGAACGGCAGGAGCGAGCATGGAAAGGTTAAAGATTTTTGTGGCTGGGCGCTGGTGCGAAGGGCGCGGCGATGAGATGACCTCGGTGTTTCCGGCCGATGGCAGCGTCAATGCGCGGCTGCGTGCCGCCAGCGTTGAAGACGTCAATGATGCGGTAGCCGCGGCGGAACGCGCCTGGCGTGCGCCCGAGTGGCGTGGGCTGGTACCGCATCAGCGCGCCAGCATTCTGTACCGCGTCAGTAACCTGATTATGGCGCAGCAGGAAGAGCTGGCGCAGTTGCAGACCCGCGACAACGGCAAACCGCTGGCGGAAACCCGTGGGCTGGTGGCCAGTGCGGCGGCGACCGCCCGTTACTTTGCTGCCGCCTGCGAAGTGCTGGAGGGCGAACTGCCGACCCAGCGCAGCGCCGAGGTGATGACGCTGAGCCAGTATCAACCGCTGGGGGTGATCGCAGCGATTACGCCGTGGAACTCCCCGATTGCCAGCGAAATGCAAAAGGTGGCCCCGGCACTGGCGGCGGGCAACGCGGTGATCCTCAAACCGGCCGAAGCCACACCGCTGATGGCGCTCAAACTGGCGGAGCTGTTTGAACAGGCGGGGCTGCCTGCCGGGCTGCTCAGCGTGTTGCCGGGCAAAGGCTCGGTGATTGGTGAAGCGCTGGCTCGTCACCCGTTGGTTAAAAAGATTTCCTTTACCGGTGGCACCAATACCGGCCGCCATCTGGCACACATTGCCGCCGAGAAGCTGATCCCCACTTCGCTGGAACTGGGCGGCAAGTCGCCGACCATCGTGCTGGAGGACGCGGATTTGGAACAGGCGGCACGCGGTATCTGTTACGGCATTTTCAGCTCTGCCGGTCAGGCCTGCATCGCCGGTTCGCGGCTGTTTGTGCACCGTTCTCTGTACCAGCCGTTGCTGGCGCGCCTGAGTGAGCTGGCAGCCGGATTGCGGGTCGGTAATCCACTGACGCCGGGTGTGCATCTCGGTCCGCTGATTAACCAAAAGCATCGCCAAAGCGTGGCGGATTACGTGGCGCTGGCGCAGCAGGAAGGGGGGCGGGTAGTGATTGGCGGAGAAGCCCCGGCCGATCCGCTGCTGGCGCAGGGCAGCTATTACCTGCCGACGATAATCGAAGGGTTGAGCAACAGCGCCCGCGCCTGTCAGGAAGAGATTTTTGGCCCGGTGCTGGTGGTGCTGCCGTTTGACGATGAGCAGCAGTTGATTGAACAGGCGAATGACTCGGTATACGGGCTGGCGGCCGGTATCTGGAGCCGTGATTTCCCACGGGCCATGGCGCTGGCGGAGCAATTGGAAACCGGCACGGTGTGGATCAACACCTACAAAACATTTTCTATTTCTACGCCTTTCGGCGGTTTCAAAGAAAGCGGTCTGGGCCGCGAAAAGGGCCTGCACGGCATCAAAGCCTACATGCAGCAAAAAAGCCTGTACCTGGCGCTTAGCCATCAGGTGAATCGCTGGAGCGATTAGCTTTGGTCGACGGTGTGTACCCCTACAACGAACACAATAAGAAGGCAGATGATGAGCGATAAAATAACGGTTGGCGAGGCGATAGCCCGGACTCTGGAACAGTACGAAGTGTCGGCGATGTACGGCATCATTTCGATTCATAATCTGCCGATTGCCGATGCGGTGGGGCAACGTGGCAACATTCGCTTCGTGCCGGCGCGCGGTGAAGCGGGGGCGGTGACCATGGCCGATGCCCACGGCCGTTTCTCCGGTCTGGGCGTGGCCTTGACCAGTACCGGCGCAGGTGCCGGCAATGCGGTCGGCGCGATGATCGAAGCGCTGAACGCCAACACGCCGCTGCTGCACATTACCGGTCAGGTGGAAAAAGCCTATCTGGATGCCGACGCCGGGTTCATTCATGAAACCCGCGATCAATTGGGTTTCCTGCGCGCCTGCTCCAAACGCGCTTATCGGGTTAACTCTGCGGAACAGGCCGTGGCGGTGATCCAACGGGCCATTCTCGACGCGCAGACGGTGCCTTGCGGCCCGGTGGCGGTGGAGATCCCGATCGATATTCAAAGCAGCCTGGTCTCCAGCGCGGTGCTGAGCCAGCCGGTGGCCCCTGCGCCGCTGCCGCCGGCCAGTGACGACGCGGTTGAGCGGTTGTATCAGCGACTGAAACAGGCCAAACGCCCACTGCTGTGGTTGGGCGGCGGTGCGCTGGCCTGCGGCGATGCGGTGCGTAAACTGGCGGATGCCGGTGTGGCGGTGATCTCCAGCACCCACGGACGCGGCATTCTGCCGGATAGCCACCCGCGCAGCCTGCGTGCATTCCATAATTCACCGAGCATTGAGGCGATCCTGACGCAGTGCGATCTGACGCTGGTGGCCGGTTCGCGCCTGCGTAGCAATGAAACCCGTACCTGGACGCTGCCGTTGCCGCGCCCATTGGTGCAGATTGATATTGATCCGGCGGCGGCCAATCGCAACTATCTGGCCGACGAACAAATCAACGGTGACTGTGGCGCTTTGCTTAACGCACTGGCGGCACGACTGAGCTCAGGTGAGAAGGTCAGTACCGAGTGGGATGCCAAGATTGTCGCTGCGGTGCAGCAGGCGGAAAGTGCGCTGCGCCAGCAGTCGGGGGAATATGCCAAATTGAACGACGCCATTGCCGCCGCGCTGCCGCAGGATGGGCTGCTGGTGCGTGATATCACCGTCTCCGGCAGCGTCTGGGGCAGTCGTTTATTCCGGGCTATTTCTCCGCTATGCAACATTCACTCGCTGGCCGGGGCGATTGGCATGGGCTTGCCGATGGCCATCGGTACCGCGATCGCTAACCCGCAGCGCAAGGTGGTCGGGTTGGTGGGTGACGGCGGGCTGGCGTTAGGACTGGGCGAACTGGCGACCATGGCGCAGGAGCAGGCCAATATCACTTTGCTGATCATGAACGACGGTGGCTACGGCGTGATGCGCGGTATTCAGGATAAATACTTTGCCGGTCGTCAGTACTATAACGAACTGCACACTCCATCCTTTACGCTGGTGGCCGAAGCCATGGGGCTGAAAGCCTGGAAGGTCGACAGCGCAGCACAGTTCAGCGGCGTGTTGGCGGAGGCGATTAACTATCCGGGGCCGTCGGTGGTGGAGGTGGATATGAACAGCATCGGGCCGCTGACCTTCGCCGGGCCACCGCAAAAGTCTTTGTACTAAGCCGTGACAGGTTGAACGGCACCTTACTCAGTCGAGGTGTCGTTCAAAGGTAATCAATTTTTATTAAAAATCCCCAGGGCGTCGACTATCAGTGAAATGGATACTCGAAGCCCAATAATAGCAAGAACCAGCGTGACCAAGTCCACGTAGTTGGTCGCCGGTTGTAATATTTTTAATGATGATTTAACGCCAATAAAATAACAGCCTGGCATCCAGACAATGGAAATTAACGAGTATCTTGCTTTATTCATGAGCTGACGCCTTAATCGCCCCCATTGAGCGAGGGGGCATATACAGAGAAATATTACCAGCGGCATTGCCCATTTACGCTATTTGGGGAGCGGTTACCCGCTAGTGCATCTCTGTTATTATTGTTGTTATTTCTATATGGGCTTTTATCAGGGCAACCGAGACTTGCCGTCGCAGCCCCCGCAACGGCAAAGCCAATCATCGTCCATGGCCCACCAGCCATACCTGTTAGCGCGCCAGTGATGATGCCAACGCCAACATCATTTGCGCATGTTTTTGGGGCTCCGCCTCCGTTGCGGCCATTATTCCGACTTCTTCTTCCGCCATTATCGCTACGGTCACCGCCATTATTTCCACGACCGCCAGATATTTGATCGAGTAAAGATGTATCAATGATTTTCATAAATAACTCCATTCCATAGTGTTGTTTTATGTCCATAAGGAGGCTTAGTATTATATTGTTTTCAGAATACTTTCAATGCTGCATAGGTGAGTTTTCGTTAAAGATCACAAAAAATAAATGGTTATTATGTGTTGCTATAAGTTGTTCTGTTTATATAAGTCTATAAGTAGAGTTGAGTGGTTTTTTAATAATGGATTTAACAGGAATGCATTTTTTATTTTCTGAAAACGGCACCTTAATCAGTGAGAAACCCACTTTTGGGTGCCGTTGTTCGGTAGGGCAATGAGGGTTACTTGCCTGCCGCGATGCGGTCGCGAATGTGCTGCGCACGCGCTTCGGAGGCTGGGTGGTCGTCGAACATGCTGCTTTGACGACCGGCTTCCATTTTCGCCAGTTTTTCAAAGCTGGTGACCAGGCCGTTCGGATCGATGCCGCGTTGTTTCATCAGATCGAACGAGTAGTCATCGGCTTCACTTTCCTGCTTCTGGGAGAACTGGGCATTCACCAGTTTTTCGCCCATGTCCGCCAGTTGTGACTGCGACAGCGAACCTATGATGCCACCGGTTGAGGCCGCAGCGGTGCGTAACGCCACGGTGCCGTAGGCTACCTGCATGGCTTTACGCGTATGCCCCAGTGCCACGTGGCCCATTTCATGGCCCAGCACGCCTTCCACTTCATTGTCGGTCATCATGTCCATCAGCCCGCTGTAAACGCGGATACAGCCGTTAGCCATTGCCCAGGCATTCACGTCTTTAGTGACGTAAACCTTGTAGTTGGCCGGCGTGCCGTTGATATTATCCCCCAGTGCGGCAGAGATTTTGTTCAGGCGCTTGGCATAGGTACTGTCAGCCGGCGCGATTTGTGCCTTGCTGTCCATCTCTGCACAGGATTTATCACTCAGGGTTTTTACGTCGTCATTGCTTAATGTCGCCGCCTGAAACGCCTGTGCACCAGACTGCATCAGGGTATCGGTATTCAGGTTTTGACAGCCGCTTACCAAAGTGGCAATGCTTAATGCAATCAAAGAGGTACGAATTTTCATAAAGCCATCTTCCTGTGATAGTAACAAGGGGGGAGTGCCATTTTAAATTAGAGAAAACTTGCCGCCTGAGACTAGTGTACGCTGGCCATTGGGAAAATAGTGTTATTCCGAAAAAACGACCAATTGTGCTAATAAGTTGTGAACTCGCTCTCATTTGGCATTAGGGATTGCCGTTTTAATGCTGAGTCTGAGAAAATAGAAAACTTGACCGATTTTTTAATCCGACCTGGAGTAAAACATGTCCTCTCGTAAAGAGCTTGCCAACGCCATCCGCGCACTCAGCATGGACGCCGTACAAAAAGCAAATTCCGGCCACCCGGGTGCACCTATGGGCATGGCGGACATCGCCGAAGTCCTGTGGCGTGACTACATGAACCACAACCCGACCAACCCGCACTGGGCTGACCGTGACCGCTTCGTCCTTTCCAACGGCCACGGCTCCATGCTGATTTACAGCCTGTTGCACCTCACCGGTTACGACCTGCCGATGAGCGAGCTGGAAAACTTCCGCCAGCTGCACTCCAAAACTCCGGGTCACCCGGAATACGGCTACACCCCGGGCGTGGAAACCACCACCGGCCCACTGGGTCAGGGCATCGCCAACGCCGTCGGTTTCGCCATTGCCGAACGTACCCTGGGCGCGCAGTTCAACCGCCCTGGCCATGACGTGGTCGACCACCACACCTACGCCTTTATGGGCGACGGCTGCATGATGGAAGGCATCTCCCACGAAGTCTGTTCGCTGGCCGGTACCCTCAAGCTCGGCAAACTGACCGCCTTCTACGATGACAACGGCATCTCCATCGACGGCCACGTCGAAGGCTGGTTCACCGACGATACCGCCGAGCGCTTTGAAGCTTACGGCTGGCACGTGGTGCGTCACGTTGACGGTCACAACCCGGACGCCATCAAGGCCGCGATTGAAGAAGCCCGCAAGGTCACCGACAAGCCGTCGCTGCTGATGTGCAAAACCGTGATTGGTTTTGGTTCCCCGAACAAGGCCGGTACCCACGACGTGCACGGCGCGGCACTGGGCGCCGCCGAAGTGGCTGCCACCCGTGAAGCCCTGGGCTGGAAATACGCCGCCTTCGAAATCCCGCAGGACATCTATGCCCAGTGGGACGCCAAAGAAGCCGGTAAAGCCAAAGAAGCGGCCTGGAACGACAAGTTCGCCGCCTACGCCAAAGCCTTCCCGGAACTGGCTGCCGAGTTCAAACGCCGTGTGAACGGTGAGCTGCCGGCCAACTGGAAAGCTGAAGCCAAAGCCTTCGTTGAAAAACTGCAGGCCAACCCGGCCAACATCGCCAGCCGCAAGGCCTCGCAGAACGCGCTGGAAACCTTCGGCAAGGTGCTGCCGGAATTCCTCGGCGGCTCCGCTGACCTGGCACCGAGCAACCTGACCATGTGGTCCGGCTCCAAGCCACTCAACGAAGACCTGGCGGGTAACTACATTCACTACGGCGTGCGCGAGTTCGGCATGACCGCCATCACCAACGGCATCGCACTGCACGGCGGCTTCCTGCCGTACTCGGCGACCTTCCTGATGTTCGTGGAATACGCCCGTAATGCGGTGCGTATGGCGGCGCTGATGAAAATCCGCAACGTGTTCGTCTACACCCATGACTCCATCGGTCTGGGCGAAGACGGCCCGACGCACCAGCCGGTTGAGCAGATTGCCAGCCTGCGCGTGACCCCGAACATGAGCACCTGGCGTCCGTGTGACCAGGTGGAATCGGCGATTGCCTGGCAGTACGGCATCGAGCGCAACGACGGCCCGACCACGCTGATTTTCTCGCGTCAGAACCTGACCCAGCAGCCACGTACCGCAGAGCAACTGGCTAACGCCTACCGTGGCGGTTACGTGCTGAAGGATTGTGCCGGTACGCCGGACGTGATCCTGATTGCCACCGGTTCGGAAGTGGGCATCACCGTGGAAGCGGCAGACCAGCTGACCGCAGCGGGCACTAAGGTGCGCGTGGTCTCCATGCCGTCTACCGACGCGTTCGACAAGCAGGATGCGGCCTACCGTGAATCCGTGCTGCCGGCGGCGGTAAGCGCACGCGTGGCGGTGGAAGCGGGTATCGCGGACTACTGGTACAAGTATGTGGGCCTGAACGGCGCCATCGTGGGCATGACCAGCTTCGGCGAGTCAGCACCGGCGGAGCAGCTGTTCAAAGAGTTTGGTTTCACCGTGGAAAACGTGGTGGCCAAGGCGCAGGCACTGCTGAAATAAGCCGTAAGTAGGGGCGCCGCATGCTGCGCCCTGAACATGATGACGAAAACCCGGCAATGCCGCAATGCCGATCAGTTAAGGATCGGTTGACCGATCCTTAATCTGCGGCAATATAACGGCTTCCATTACAGGGAGCCGTTTTCTTATGCCACTTCTCGATGACCTGCTCAGTTTTAGCGACCAGCCTTTGTTACCGCCACCTTCTGCGCAGATTTTTGCTGAACATCTTCCTGTTGAATGGCTCCAGCATTGCCTTTCTCTGTCTACCCATGCCACCGTCAGACGCCGCCGCCTGCCCGGGGACATGGTGGTCTGGATGGTCGTTTGTATGGCCTTCTTTCGTAATGAGCCCATTACCGATATTGTCCGCCGCCTTAACCTCAGTGCCGATGGCGAAGCCGGCACGCAGCTTCTGGCACGCAGCGCCATTACACAGGCACGCCAGCGTGTCGGTGCTGCCCCTGTTGAATGGCTGTTTCGCCAGACAGCACGAACCTGGGGGACTGAACGCTATCCCAAAGATGACTGGAGAGGATTGCAGCTCTTTGCCGTCGACGGTGCACAACTGCGTACGCCCGATGAACCGGAACTTCGTGCGCATTTTGGTTCCAGTAACACCTCTACAGACCGACAGAGTCCTTTTCCGGTGATGCGTCTGGTGGCGTTGATGAACCTGAGCAGTCATGTTCTGCTGGATGCGGTCACCGGGCCTTACCGGTGTAGCGAGACCCGGTTGGCGCATGACCTGATTAAGGCGTTACCGGATAACTCCATCACCCTGTTTGATAAGCTATTTTTTAGTGCGGATTTACTAACAGGGGTGAACCATGGCGGCGAAAATCGCCACTGGCTACTGCCTGCCCGCAAAGGGATGGTCGCAGACGTGCAGGAAAGCTACGGAGCGGGCGACCGTCTGCTAAAAATGAAAGTCTCTGCGCAGGCTCGAAAGCAAAACCCGGCCCTTCCTGAGTCCTGGTATGCCCGGGCGGTCAGTTACGATATCGGCGGTGTGGAGAAAACCGTGCTGACTTCATTGCCTGCGGATCGTTATCCGGCCAAAGCGGTGGCGGAGCTTTATCATTCCCGATGGGAAATCGAAGTGGGTTTTCGCAATATCAAAAGCAGCCTGCAGAGTAATGCGATGGTGCTGAGAAGCCGCAAAGTGGAGTTGCTGCATCAGGAAGTGTGGGGGTTGCTGCTGGCTTACAACCTTATCAGGCGGGAAGCGGCGCTGACGGCAAAACAGTATAAAAGAGCGCCGTCGGAGATGAGTTTTAAATTTGCTTTTGGGGTAATAGCGACGGAACTGATAGTGCTGGGTAATACGGTATCCCCCGGAACGATACCGAAACGGCTGATGCACCTGAGGGGGAGTTTGGAGGCGATGTTCATAACAAAACGCCCCCGACCATCAAGGCCGAGGGCGGTTAAGATATCAAAAACCCGTTATCCGGTGAATCGTTATGCCTCACCACTTAAGTGAACGGCATTGCGGCAATGCCGGGTTTTTTATTGCCTAAAAATCGGCCAACCTCACAAAACCCGAAGATAAAAAATCAACGGCGTTGCTTAGGAACACTTATTAACTATATGTTAATTTTTAGTTTCTTAAATGTAACCAGGAGTTGATCATGTTGACAAGAATCGGCGCGTCGGTGGTGGCGATGGCGGTACTGGGTGCAGTGCCTGCTTACGCTGAATTTCCGGCCGGCTATCCAGCCGACTATCAGAAAATTGTGGACGGCGCGAAGAAAGAGGGCAAGGTGGTGGTGTACTCCACTACCGATACCAAGGCTGCCGGCCCGCTGATCCAGGGGTTCGAAGCGCAGTATCCGGGCGTGAAGGTCGAATACAACGACATGAACAGCACCGAGCTGTACAACCGGTATATCAGCGAACAGGCGGCGGGTGGCACCAGCGGCGATGTGGTATGGAGCTCGTCGATGGACACCGCGCTAAAGCTGGCGACCGACTATGCGCAGGAATACGCTTCGCCGGAGCAGGGTCAACTGCCCAAGTGGGCGGTATGGAAAGAGAAAGCCTACGGCACCACCTACGAGCCGGTAGTTTTCATCTATAACAAACGGCTGATCCCGCAGGGGGATGTGCCGGACTCGCACGCCGCGCTGGCCAAGCTGATCGCCAGCCAGACCGACAAATTCAAAAAGAAAGTCACCACCTATGACATTGAAAAGTCAGGGCTGGGTTTCATGCTGTCGGTGCAGGACTTCAAGGCCGATCCTAACTATTTCGCCACGTTGGCTGAGGTCGCCAAAGGGGGGCTGGCGGTGCAATCCTCCACCGGTACCATGATGGAAAGGGTGTCATCCGGTGAGAACCTGATTGGTTTCAACATCCTGGGCTCCTACGCCGAGGCCCGCGCCAAAACCGATCCTTCACTGGGTATCTCTTATCCGAAGGATTACACCCTGGTGCTGTCGCGCGTGTCCTTTATCAGCAAAGAAGCGGCCAACGCCAATGCGGCAAAACTGTGGCTTAACTATGTGCTGTCGGAAAAGGGCCAGAGCATTCTTGCCAACCAGGCCGACATTCCTTCGATTCGCAATGATATTGAAGGCAAAAACGACATTGAAGGCATGACCAAAATGCTTGGCAATGCGTTGAAACCGATCCCGGTAGATGAAAGCCTGCTGGAGTATCTGCAACCGGCCAAACGCCTGGATTACATCAAGCAGTGGCGTACCGCCGCAGCAAAATAACACAGGATACGGACGCGCGTCTGCCATTGTGGCGCGCGCCCTTTGGTCGTCGTCGTTTACAACCATCGGGATATATTATGGAAGCATGGCGCAGAAAGTGGCAGAGCCTGCCGCGCGGCTTGGTGGTGCTGATAACCGCGCTGGTTATCTATGTACCGTTGTCGTTTATCGTGATTCAAAGTTTCCTCTCCGCTCCCTTTTTTTCCCCCTCCAAGGTCTTCAGCCTTGAGGCGTTCCAGTTTATTTTCACCGATCCGGACTTTTACAAGGCGCTGAAAAGCGGGTTTATTCTGGCTTTCGGCCTGGTGGTGATCGCCATTCCGCTGGGGGGGATTCTGGCCTTTTTGATGGTCAGAACCGATTTGCCGGGCCGGCGTTTTATTGAGCCGCTGATCCTGGTGCCGATCTTTGTCTCGCCGATGGTTCTGGGCTTTGGCTACGTGGTGGCCGCCGGGCCGGTCGGCTTCTTTTCGCTGTGGGCGGAAGCGCTGTTCGGCTTTGTGCCGTGGAATATCTACTCGATGGCGAGCATCGTGGTGATCGCCGGGTTGACGCACGTACCGCACGCCTATCTTTATATTTCCTCGGCCTTGCGCAGCGTCGGTTCTGACGTGGAAGAGGCTGCACGAACGGCGGGGGCTTCGCCTTTGCAGGTGATGACCGCGGTCAGTTTGCCGATGGTGCGACCGTCGATTTTGTACGCCGGGGTACTGCTGTTTTTCCTCGGGCTGGAAGTGTTTGGCCTGATGTTGGTGCTGGGCGATCCGGAAGGCAACCTGGTGCTGGCGACCTACCTGTATCAACTGACCAATAAGCTGGGCACGCCGTCTTACCATCTGATGGCGGCGGTGGCGGTGGTGCTGATTTGCATCACCATACCGCTGGTGATGTTACAGCGCCGTCTGATGCGCACCGCTAACCGCTTCGTCACCGTCAAGGGCAAGGCGTCGCAGGCGCGGGCGCTGCCGCTGGGTAAATGGCGTTGGGTTGCCGGTGCAGTAGTGGTGTTCTGGCTGACGGTGACCATCGGCGTACCGCTGGTAGGGGTAGTGCTGCGCGCCTTTATCTCCAACTGGGGCGTGGGCGTTTCAATCTGGGACGAGCTGTCGCTTAATACCTTCCGCACCATTTGGCAGCAGCCGAACCTGCTGCGGGCGATCGTCAACTCGATGGCGATTGGGGTGTTCGGCGGCGCGCTGGCGGTGGTTTGCTACCTGTTTATCGGCATTGCCATGCACCGCAAACCCGACGGTGCCACCCGATTCCTCGATTACAGCGTGCTGGTGCCGCGTGCGGTGCCCGGCCTGCTGGCGGGGCTGGCGTTCCTGTGGGTGTTCCTGTTCCTGCCGATGTGGCTGGATAAGTCTTTGAAAGAGGGCTGGTTGTCGGCGTTGCCGGTGGCCGAATGGCTGCGGGAGCACCTGATCGTCTGGTTGCGGTCTTTGCGCAGCACCATCTTCAGCGTCTGGCTGGCTTACACCGTGGTGTGGATGGCTTATGGCCTGCGGCTGATCTCTTCGACGCTGCTGCAGGTGGGCCCGGAGCTGGAAGAGGCGGCGCGCAGCGCTGGCGCGACCCGGGGACAGATCACCCGTCACGTCACCATTCCGCTATCGCGTTACGGCCTGATTGGCTCGTGGCTGCTGATGTTCCTGATTTTCGAACGTGAGTATTCCACCGGGGTGTATCTGTTGTCTCCGGGTACCGAAACCATAGGCTCGATGCTGGTTTCCCTGTGGGCGGCGGGCGCCATTGATATCGTTGCCGCGCTCTCGTTTATTAACATCCTGCTGGTGGTGTTGGGACTGGGTATCGCCCTGCGCTTTGGAGTGAAATTACATGATTGAACTTTCGGTAGAAAACCTGCATTTGACCTACGGCGACAACCCGGTGTTGAAGGGAGTCTCGATGGACTTAAAGCGCGGCGAGGTGGTTTCGCTGTTGGGGCCGTCGGGCAGCGGTAAAACCACGCTGCTGCGTGCGGTCGCCGGGCTGGAGAAACCGACCCAGGGGCGCATTATCATCGGCAGCAATACCGTTTACGACGGCAGCGCGCGCAGCGAAATCCCGGCGGAAGAGCGCAATCTGGGGCTGGTGTTTCAGTCTTACGCGCTGTGGCCGCATAAAACCGTGTTTGAAAACGTTGCCTACCCGCTGAAATTACGCAAGGTCGCCTCGGCGGAAATCAACCAGCGGGTGCAGGGCGTGCTGGACCAGCTTGGGCTGGGGCATTTGGGCAAGCGTCATCCGCATCAGTTGTCCGGTGGCCAGCAGCAACGCGTGGCGATTGGCCGGGCGCTGGTGTACAACCCGCCGGTGATCCTGCTGGATGAGCCCTTGTCGAACCTCGACGCCAAACTGCGTGAAGAGGCGCGGGTGTTCCTGCGTGAGCTGATTATCAAGCTGGGGCTTTCGGCACTGATGGTGACTCACGATCAGAACGAGGCGATGGCGATCTCCGATCGCATCCTGTTGCTCAACAACGGAAAAATCGAACAACAGGGCACGCCGCAGGAAATGTACGGTTCGCCGTCGACCCTGTTTACCGCCGAGTTTATGGGCAGCAATAACCGTCTGCACGGCAAGATCAGCGAGGTGAGTGAGGGCAAGGCGCGCATCGAAGGCAAAGACTGGACGCTGTGGGGCATGGCGGGTGCAGGAGTAAAAGTCGGCGAAGAAGCTACGGCGGTGATCCGTGTAGAGCGCGTGCGCCTGGGGGATGATCCGCAGGGCAATCAGCTTGAGTTGCCGCTGCTGACCAGCATGTATCTCGGCGACCGTTGGGAATACCTGTTCCGTACCGTTGCCGAAGATTTTGTGGTACGCGCTTATGGCACTGAAGTGCGTGGTCAAACCCTGTGTCGGCTTTCCCTGCCGGCCGAGCACCTGTGGATTTTTCCTAAAATTTAAGGCTGCGAGCCTGGTTATTGTCAAAATATCTGGCGCACGACCAAGGATTGGCTATGAAAAAGTGTGCGCCAGATCATCTTATTCTCGCAAAGTGTCGTTCCGTTGTCAGGCAGGCTGCCGCACCTGTTCCTTTTGCTAAAACTTTGGTTTATGCTCGGCTGAAGCGTTTCAGTTGTGACGGTGTTCAACAGAAACGGCGGAGTGAGACCGGAGAAACAGCGCCGGACCGAAGGAATAATGTGATGTGCCGATTCACAGCAGGTGGTGCGCTAAAGTACTCTATGCGGGTTAGCTTGGTAACCAGTCAGCGCCCTCTTGAACACGGTGAGTATGCCCGGTGAGAGAAGGCCCTTTTTCAGGAGCAGCATGACAATCCGCATAGCGATAAACGGCTTTGGCCGCATAGGCCGCAGCGTTTTACGCGCACTGTATGAATCGGGACGAAGAGCGGAAATTTCCGTGGTGGCGATCAACGAATTGGCGAATGCCGAGGGGATGGCCCACCTGCTGAAATATGACTCCAGCCATGGCCGCTTTGCCTGGGATGTCCGCCAGGAATGCGACATGCTAACCGTCGGGGACGATACCATTCGTTTGTTGCATCAGCCGGCGGTGGAACAGCTTCCCTGGGGCGAGCTGGGCGTCGACGTGGTGCTGGATTGCAGCGGTGTGTACGGCAGCCGGGCGGATGGCGAAGCCCATCTGGCGGCGGGGGCGAAAAAAGTGTTGTTCGCCCACCCTGGCGGTAACGATCTGGATGCTACTATTGTGTTTGGGGTCAACCATCAGACGCTACTGGCAGAACACCGCATTGTTTCCAATGCGTCATGCACCACCAACTGCATTATTCCGGTGATCAAGCTGCTGGACGATGCCTACAGCATCGAATCGGGCACCCTGACCACCATTCACTCTTCGATGAACGATCAGCCGGTGATAGACGCCTATCATCAGGATTTGCGGCGTACCCGCGCGGCGAGCCAGTCGATTATTCCGGTCGACACCAAGCTGGCCGCGGGCATTACCCGCATTTTTCCGCAGTTTTGCGATCGTTTCGAAGCGATTTCGGTGCGCGTGCCAACCATCAACGTGACGGCCATCGATCTCAGCGTCAGCGTTAGCTCGGCGGTGAAGGTGGCAGAGGTCAACCAGCTGTTGCAAATGGCCGCACGGGGATCATTTCGTGGTATAGTTGACTATACGGAACTACCATTAGTCTCGATCGATTTTAACCATGACCCGCATAGCGCTATCGTCGACGGTACGCAGACCCGGGTCAGCGGTCAGCACCTGATCAAGACCTTGGTCTGGTGTGATAATGAATGGGGCTTTGCCAACCGGATGTTGGATACAACACGGGCAATGGCCGCTAGCGGTTTCTAGTACGGCGGCATTGGCATGACCGATGCGCCGCCCAGGCAACTTTATAGTTTATAGAGAATCAACCAAGAGGGTTCACCATGTCTGTAATTAACATGTCCGATCTGGATCTGGCCGGTAAACGCGTTCTGATCCGCTCCGATCTGAACGTTCCAGTGAAAGACGGTAAAGTGACTTCCGATGCACGTATCCGTGCCTCCCTGCCGACTATTGAAGCTGCGCTGAAACAAGGCGCCCGCGTGATGGTAACTTCCCACCTGGGTCGTCCTACCGAAGGCGAGTACAACGAAGAATTCTCCCTGCTGCCTGTTGTCAACTATCTGAAAGACCACCTGAAAGCTCCGGTTCGTCTGGCTAAAGACTACCTGGAAGGTGTTGACGTTGCAGAAGGTGAACTGGTCGTGCTGGAAAACGTCCGTTTCAACAAGGGCGAGAAAAAAGACGACGAAACCCTGTCCAGGAAATATGCGGCGCTGTGTGACGTGTACGTGATGGACGCCTTCGGTACTGCACACCGTGCGCAGGCATCCACTCATGGCGTGGGCAAGTTTGCTCCTGTCGCCTGTGCGGGCCCGCTGCTGTCAGCAGAACTGGAAGCCCTGGGCAAAGCGCTGAAAAGCCCGGCTCGTCCGATGGTTGCTGTGGTGGGCGGTTCTAAGGTTTCTACCAAATTCGATGTGCTGAACTCGCTGGTGAAAATCGCCGATACGGTGATCGTGGGCGGCGGTATCGCCAACACCTTCGTGGCTATCGATAACAACGTTGGTAAATCCCTGTACGAACCTGACTTCGTCGATGCAGCGAGAAAACTGCGTGACGAGTTTAAAATTCCGGTTCCTACCGATTCTCGCGTAGGCACGGAGTTCTCTGAAACTGCCCCTGCTACCTTGAAAAAAGTCAGCGAAGTGAAAGATGATGAAGAGATCATGGACTTCGGTGACGAAACCGCGCTGGCTATGGCCAAGTTGCTGAAAGAAGCCAAAACCATTCTGTGGAATGGCCCGGTTGGCGTATTCGAGTTCCCTAACTTCCGCCGGGGCACCGAAATTGTCGCACGCGCTATCGCAGAGAGTGATGCATTCTCTATCGCTGGTGGTGGTGATACGCTAGCGGCTATCGATCTGTTCGGTATTGAAGATAAAATCTCTTATATCTCTACCGGCGGCGGTGCTTTCCTGGAATTTGTGGAAGGTAAAGCGTTACCGGCAGTAGTCATGCTGGAAGAGCGCGCCAAGCAGTAATTCAGACAGCGGGAGGCGAAAGTCGCCCGTTTATTTTATACCGCGCGGCTTAGGCGGCGCGGCATGAAAAAATCGATTTACATCCATCTACGGCCGACGAAACAGGACAAAGTAACATGTCTAAAATTTTTGATTTCGTAAAACCGGGTGTCATCACTGGTGATGACGTTCAGAAAGTATTCGCAGTAGCTAAAGAGAACAACTTTGCTCTGCCAGCAGTGAACTGTGTAGGTACCGACTCTATCAACGCCGTGCTGGAAACAGCCGCGAAGGTACGTGCTCCGGTTATCGTTCAGTTCTCTAACGGCGGTGCCGCGTTTATCGCCGGCAAAGGCGTGAAGACTGACGTTCCACAGGGTGCAGCAATTCTGGGCGCTATCTCCGGTGCACACCATGTTCACCAGATGGCTGAGCATTACGGCGTGCCGGTTATTCTGCACACCGACCACTGTGCGAAGAAACTGCTGCCATGGCTGGACGGCCTGTTGGACGCTGGCGAGAAGTATTTCGCGACTACCGGCAAACCACTGTTCTCTTCCCACATGATCGACCTGTCTGAAGAGTCTCTGGAAGAAAACATCGAGATTTGCAGCAAATACCTGACTCGCATGGCGAAAATCGGTATGACCCTGGAAATCGAACTGGGCTGCACCGGCGGTGAAGAAGATGGCGTGGACAACAGCCATATGGACGCATCCTCCCTGTACACTCAGCCAGAAGATGTGGCCTACGCTTACGAAAAACTGAATGCGATCAGCCCACGCTTCACTATCGCGGCGTCCTTCGGTAACGTGCACGGCGTTTACAAGCCAGGCAACGTGAAACTGACCCCGACTATTCTGCGTGATTCTCAGGACTATGTTTCCAAGAAATATAACCTGCCGCACAACAGCCTGAACTTCGTGTTCCACGGCGGTTCTGGTTCTAGCGATGCAGAGATCAAAGAGTCCGTAGGTTACGGCGTGATCAAAATGAACATCGATACCGATACCCAATGGGCAACCTGGGACGGCATCCTGCAGTACTACAAAAAGAACGAAGGCTATCTGCAAGGCCAACTGGGTAACCCAGAAGGTGCTGACAAGCCGAACAAGAAATACTACGACCCACGCGTATGGTTGCGTTCAGCCCAGACTTCGATGATTACTCGTCTGGAACAGGCTTTCAAAGATCTGAACGCAGTAGACGTTCTGTAATCTCGGTTAGCTGCTGATATCAAGGCTCCCCTCGGGGAGCCTTTTTCGTTTCTAGCTCAGCAGGCTGGCGCCGACGTTAATCGACAGCCCCAGGATCACCAGGTTGAAGACAAAGGAAATCACCGATTGCAGCAGGGCGATTTTGCGCACTTCGGCCGCGCCGACCGCCACGTCGGCGGTTTGCGACGCCACGGCAATGGTGAACGAGAAATAGGCGAAGTCCCAATAGGTCGGTTCTTTGAGATCGCCGGGAAACAGCAGCGGCAGCGGATCTCGCTGTGCGTCCTGTCGGTAAAATTGATGAGCATAGTGCATGGTGAATGCGGTGGGCAGCAGTAGCCAGGACACCACCAGCGTGGCACCGGTCAGCACCAGATGCAGCGTTTTCAGCGAGTCGCTGACCTGCTTGGCGGTACTCAGCTCGAACAGAATCGACAGAATGCTCACCAGACAGCCGATGCTGACCAGCGCCAGCACCATGCTGGCACTTTCATCCTGCCTGCGGGCGAGCTGGCGGATGTGCTTCGGCGTACTGATCAGCATCAGCCGCCAGAGAGACAACAGATAAATCCAGGCCAACATGTTCCAGCCGAGCATCAATCGTTGCAATTCATTGAGCCGGTGCGGCAGCAGCAGATAACACAGGATACCCGCAGCGACGGAAAGCAGCAGCCTGGGGCGGACCTGCCAATAGTGTTTAATCGATGAGGAAATGTGCATAACGAGCGAAGTTCCTTATCCAGATAAAGGTGATAGCGCTGTGTTCAGCATAGAGGAAGTTCGGCTATTTTTACCGCTTACGGTTGGCATGCTGCGGAAATGTTAGTTAACCTAGGGCAGTGGTTTCCGACTGACGCCCTATGTCAGTCTTTTTTTGCGAGTTTATCCCCTTAGGGAAAAGTTAGGACGACACGAATGAAAGATCTGAACGTAGTAGACGGCATCAACGGTGCCGGTAACTGGCTGGTGCAGAACCAGGATTTATTGATTCAGTATGCGGTGAACATCGTCGCGGCGATCGTTATTTTCATCATTGGTTCGATCATTGCCCGTATAGTCAGCAATGCGGTAAACCGGGTGATGAAGCTGCGCGGCATCGATGCCACGGTAGCGGATTTCCTGTCGGCCATGGCGCGTTACGGCATTCTGGCCTTCACCTTTATCGCTGTGCTGGGGCGCGTTGGCGTACAGACCACCTCGGTGATCGCCGTGCTGGGTGCCGCCGGTTTGGCCGTCGGTTTGGCGCTGCAGGGCTCGCTGTCCAACTTCGCCGCAGGCGTATTGCTGGTGGCCTTCCGTCCACTGCGTGCCGGTGAGTATGTCGATCTGGGCGGCGTAGCCGGTACCGTGGATCAGGTGCAGATTTTTTCCACCACGCTGCGCACCGCAGACAACAAAACCATCGTGGTACCGAACGGTAAAATCATCGCCGGTAACATCATCAACTATTCCCGTGAGCCGAACCGTCGTGTGGATATCGTGGTTGGCGTGGCTTATAACGCCGATATCGATGTGGTGAAAAAGGTACTGGGCGATGTGATCGCCGCCGACAAGCGCATCATGCACGCCAAAGGCGTGACCGTGCGTCTGAACGAGATGGCGCCTTCTTCACTGAACTTCGTGACCCGCTCCTGGACCACCAATGCCGAGTACTGGAACGTGTACTTCGATCTGATGGAGAACTTCAAGCGCGCGCTGGATGCCAACAACATCGGTATTCCGTTCCCGCAGATGGACGTTCATCTGTATCGCAACGATGCGACCACCGCGAAAGCGGAATAACGAACAGGGGCCCAGGCCCCTTTTTTATTTCTAACTGAATACCACGTCCTATGGACGTGGTTATCGACTTTTTGGCTCTGCCAGTAATGCTACTCATGGGAAAATCCGAATCCGTTATCCCCATAACTGATAAGGATTTAACCATGAGTAGGTTCGAAAAAGCATCGCATGTGCTCTGGCATTGTCAATACCATATAGTTTGGACGCCCAAGTGCCGATTTCGAATACTGAAAAACAATGTAGGGAAAGAGGTTTACAGGCAAATAAGAATATTAAGTGAACAACTCCATGTAGAAATAGTGGAGTTAAATGTTCAGTTAGATCATGTTCATTTACTGATAAAGATCCCGCCGAAACTGTCAGTATCAGAAGTGATGGGCCACCTTAAAGGCCGAACAGCTATCCGTTTGTTTAATAAATTCCCCTACTTGAGGAAGCACAAGTTGTGGGGAAATCACTTTTGGGCGAAGGGCTACTGTGTGGACACCGTAGGTGTAAACGCAGAGATGATCCGCAAGTACGTAAAGTACCAAGAGAAACACGAGCAAGAAGAAAACCAGCTGAGTTTACATGGAATGTGAAGTGAGGACCCTTAGGGTTCGAGCTTAGTACGCCCCTATGGGGCGCCCAAGCAATGCCGCCTTCTACGAAGGCGGATTTTTACTGCCGGCCGAGACGACATCACTGAGATGGGTCTCGGCTTTTTTATTGGGTCAGTTGGGTCATGCAGAGTCAGCCGCAGGTGCCCGACGATTCAAACTGAGGCGGTAGAGCAGGAAGATGGCGGCAGAGCCCACCAACACCGGCAGCGCCAGCCAGATAAAGAACACTTCAGAGGAACCCGCAGCGGCAATCATCCAGGCTCCGAGCATCGAACCGACGATGGAACCGAAGCGGCCACTGGCCATCGCCCAGCTTACCCCGGTGACGCGAGCCGCAGTGGGGTAGATAGTGGCGGAAACCAGATTCAAACCGTTCTGTGCACCAGCCACGCCGAAACCGATGAGGAACACGGTGGCGGCCAGCGTATAGACATCACCCATCAAATAGCCGGTGGCACCGACAACCAGCGCTGCACCCAGGTAGGACAGGGCCAGCACCCGGTAAGGCCCAACCCGGTCCATCAGCAGCGCCATCAGGATGGCCCCGAGAGTGCCGCCCAGTGGCACCATCGCCCCAATGCGTGATGCGTGGACGATATCGTAACCGGCATCCTTGAGAATGCTCGGCAGCCAACTGGTGAGTTGGTAAAACACGAACAGCGAGCAGAAGAAGGCCAGCCACAGCAGCAGGGTACGCACCGCGCGGCCTTCGATGAACAGGTGCGATATCGGCGATCTGACCTGCGTTGGGCGCTCGTCATCAATAATCGCCACGCCGGCCCAGCTTTTACCAGTAATGCGTTCGACCACCAGACGTAACCTATCGGCATGTTTTGGGCTGGAAGTCATAAAGCGCACGGACTCGGGCATCTGCCAGGCCAGCAATGGCAGCAGCAACAACGGCACAATACCACCGAGCATCAGTACGCCACGCCAGCCGAACGCCGGGATAATCTGCCCGGCAAGCAGACCGCCCAGAGCCAGACCGGCGGTGAAACCGCTCCAACTCAGAGTGACCATGATCATCCGCCGACGTGCCGGGGAGTACTCCGAACTGAGGGTGATACAGGTGGGCATTGCGCCACCCAAACCGATGCCAGTGATTAAACGCAGCAGGGTCAGCGACTCGATGGAATAGGTATAGGCCGAGGCCAGGGTGCCCCCGCCAAAGATCAGTATCGAGACCAGCAGCACGCGTTTGCGGCCAATGGCATCGGCGACCGGACCGAAGATCAGACTGCCGATTAACAGGCCCAGCAACCCCGCGCCGAAGGCAGGAGATAACTGTGCAGGCAGCAGACCCCACTCTTCACGCAGGGCAGGGGCAATGTAACCAATGACCGCGGTATCAAAACCGTCCAACAGGACGATCAGAAAGCACAGGCTGAGGATCAGGATCTGGTAAGGCGAGATCTTCGCGTTGTCGATGATCTCACTGATACGAGCGGTGTTTTGGCTCATGGAGGTTCCACTTGAATAGACGAGTGTGGAGCTGGCTGGAGGGCAATGTAGGCGTCAGGTTCTTGCTGAAACGGGCCTGATCCAAAGCCGCTTTGGCTTGCATGGCGTAGAGCCCCGAGTATACACCAGAGCCTGGGGCTTGCGGAGGATGCAGTAGGGGGAGATGTTGATGAGTTTTTCAATGGTAAGAAGCTTAACCGCTGTCTCCATCGTTTCCGCATCTTCGATGCTCATACTCAGGGACAGGCGCTACTGGGAATAATGTTCCTGAAAAAACCAGGAGGATGACGTCTTGGCCACCTCCTGGCGTTTCTAAAATGCTGATATTTAGCTTACGAATTTGCTGAAAACGACGGTAAAACATCCTCAATCAGTTCCTGTAATACCTCTTTCGCCGGGCGCTTGCTTGGCTTGAGATTCAGCGCGATATGAGATACGCCAACGCTCTCCTGCTGCTTCCAGTATTCCATCAGGGTGTTTCGGCCCGCGCTCATGAATACATTATTGAACAGGCGTAAAGGTTCATCCGGGTTTTCACTTAAATCCAGGAAGTTCGAATAGCCAAACGGATGCCATGTCTTGCCATCTCCAAGTTCGGCAATTTCATTCACGATATCACCCGAGCGTTTAGGATCAACGCCATGCCAAATCCAGGCATCAGATTGATTGGCGAACCAGGACATCTCCTGACGGGCACGGCCAATGGTGATCATTGGCAGGCGTGGAACGGTCGGTTTTGGCACTAAATCAATCCCGCCGTTGAAGTTGCCGTAATATTCTGTCGAGCCTTTGGGGAAACTGTTTTCAGTCAGCAGACGAACAACATCCCATGCTTCTCTGAAACGATCGGCTCGATTGTTAAATTCATAACCAAAGGCTGGATACTCAACCGGACGGTCACCACTCGACATTCCCAGAAGAAAGCGCCCACCTGACAGACGATCCACACTCGCCGCTTGCTTGGCGGTAAGCACAGGATTACGCAGTGGAGATACAATCCCGGCACTGCCTAATGCGATATTTTTGGTGATCGCAGCGAGGTAGCCTAAATCTACCATCGGATCATAGACCTGACCGACATCACCAAAATTAGGATCGTAGAAAGGAACATCGCGTACCCACAAGGCAGAAATCCCACCCTCATCGGCCATTTGCGCTAATTCGCGGTGATCGTCCATATTTGGAATCGGGCCTTCAGGATATCCTTTAAAGGGGGCAATAAGACCAAAGGTCAGTTTACCCGGCTGAAATACACGTTTGAAAGCAGTATGTTGTTGGAGGTGCAGCGGCAGTGTAAGTTTTGACATATTAATACCTGCTAATTAGTTTAATTAAGTCTGTCGCAACACAATAAAACAAAAATTCGGGAATGTGCTTCCCATATGACGGGACGGAATTGCTCAGAAGGATTTTAAATAAAGGCAGCTCGCTATATGAACGGGTTTGGTATATTGATAATTAAAGATAATTTTGGTGTGTTGCACGCAGGTGTTACTATCAGAATTAATATAAACATGTCATTAATGCTGGCGCAGTTAAATAAAAAACAAGTATGTAATCAACGCCCTTTCCAGGGGACGCCGTTGCTTTGCCAGTCTTCCGCAATCATGTCAACAAAACCACGAATTCTTGGGGATAAATGGCGTTTACTGGGGTAAATAATTCTTACTGGCTCAGGTTCCGTTTTATACTCGGTGAGAATGGCTGTCAGTTCTCCCTTTTCGAGAGACTGAAATACCAGGTAGTCAGGAAGCTGTATGATACCAAAGCCGGAGATAGCGGAGGAGAGCATGGCCTCGGAACTGTCGATATCCATACGGCCTGGGCCGTCGTAAATGAAATACCCCTCTGGTGTCTGATAGCGCCATGAACGACGTTTTTCAGCACTGCGTAAGAAGATGATGTCGTGTCTGGAGAGATCTTCCGGCACAACAGGCACACCGTGCAGGGAAAGGTATTCCGGCGAAGCGCAGGTGACCATGTGCTGAGTGGCGATAGTTCTGGTCAGTATCCGCGAGTCATCTTTCGGCTCTCCAATGCGGATGGCAATATCGAATCCTTCCTCGATCAGGTCAACATAGCGATCGGTAAAAACGATATATGCCCGCAACTCAGGCCACTTTTTCAAAAAACTGTCGATAACAGGAAGTATGTGACGCTGTCCCAGCGATAATGGTGCCGTCAGGCGAAGCGTTCCAGTGGGCTTTTCCCTGCGCAGAGCCATGGTTGCATCAACTTCCTCCAGGTCTTCCAGTATTTGCTTACAGCGATCGTACATAATCCGCCCCTCTTCCGTCAGACTGAGCTGACGAGTGGTCCGGTTAAGTAATCTCACGCCCAATTGTGCCTCCAGGCGTGTAATGCTTTTGCCGATAGCTGAACGAGAAAGACCAACGCTTGGCGTGGCACGGGTGTAACTCCCGGCGTCAACGGCTGCGACGAAGGCCGCAATATCACCAATACGATTCAGTTCCATCATTTTACTCTTTGAGTGAAAGCCTGTGTTTCCCGTGATATGGGAAGCACATTCCCCAAATTATCGATTAATCTTCGCATTAGCTTAACAACATGTCGTTAATAGGGCAGTTTTATTTTTGTAGCTCTGCTCCAGGTACATCAATGCCGTTTCTACCGCGTTCAGAACGGGCTGGCATTATGGGCTTTGATCGGCTCTTGGCTGACAGGATGAACAAAATGCAGCTCACTGGCGTGCAGCATCAGCCGCGGGGTCTGTTCGGTGCCGGGCAGCAGGCGACCGCCATACAGGTCGCAGCCCAAAATAGGGTGGCCCAACTGCTGGCAGTGGATGCGCAGTTGATGGGTACGCCCGGTTTCCGGGGTTAGCTGTACCCGCGTCAATGGCAGTGATCTCCCGTCTTCCAACTCGTGGTAAAAGCGTTCAATGACCCGATAGCCAGAGCGAGCTGGCTTGCCGTGGATGGCGCAAATCGACATCAGCGGGAACAGCGCCGGATCTTTGGCAATCGCTGCGTCTATCACCCCTTCGTTGTCGTCCAGATGCCCACACAGCAGTGCGCTGTACACTTTGGTCACTGTGCGCTGGCTGAACTGTTGGCAGAGGGCGGCATTGATAGCCTTATTGCGGGCAATCACCATCAACCCGGAAGTGCCGAAATCCAGGCGGTGGATCAAAGTACAGCCGGGGAATTGCTGTACCAGCCGATGATGCACCGAATCGAGATTTTGCGGATTCTTCCCCGACAGGCTGAGTAACCCGGTGGGTTTGTTGATCAGCACCAGACTCTCGTCCTGATAGAGGATCTCGATCTGGTCATGGCACGGTGGGGCAATAAAGGTATCGATAATCTTGGACATCAGGCCAACCAGAGGGAGAGTGGGTGCGGATGATAACGAATTTTAAACCGACAGGCGAATGACGACGGTTTTGGTTCAGAGCATCCTGTGGGCTGCCACGGGCAGCTTGGTACCATGAGCGGATGTTTTCAACATCATGGTGCGTTGATAATCCCTATTTATTCCATATATTACGGTGTTATGTTCCAGTCTGACATACACCCATTATTCTTGCGGGGTTGTAAGTCAGATTAACGTCCCTCCGTAGACAGTGGCATAATGATCTGAATAACTGACAGGAATCGTAGCTTCTGGGCAATCATAATAAACGGACTTGATCATGACAAAAATATTGGTTCTGATACTACTATCAGCCACTGTGGCCGGCTGTTCCCCTCTGACCCCCAAAGATTGCAAGAAAACGGGTGCGCTTGTTTCATGCACTTACGACCGCTCTGGTAAAGTCACTGATAAAGATATCTATGGTGAGCAAGCGTCTGGCCTTAAAAAGGCCCTGGATGCTGCGCTTATAAAACCCCATGCTTGGGATGGTAAAAGATGTAATGTGCATCTGGATTTCAAAATTGATGGCACCCTTCAGAATTTCATCATAAAGAGCGGCGATAAGGATTATTGTGATGCCCTGGCCGAAGCTGCCAAGCGAGCCAAATTCCCAGCATTTACTGACCAGCATGTTTACGATGTTATGGGGTCTGCGCGCTGGAATATGCACGGCCAACCATAAGTAGAAATTTATTTTTCGTATTATCACCACAAATAAGCAGATCCCGGATAAACGTTTATGGCCGGTTCTTATGGTAAACGGGTCACTAGGCCGACATTATTAGCATGGTGAGCGGCTAATACGGTACCCACGCTGAACGCCACTGCCGGTGACCTGCATTACTGTTAATGATTTCCTGAGCTAACAGTTAGCTAATTATTGCCTAGGAAAGCATTGATCATTATGAAGTTGATTGAAAATCCTCAATTATTTTCTGATTATAGTCATCCAGATAATTCTGTAGTTCATCCCTGTCGATCAAACGAACCATTGCAGATTCAGCCAGCTCTTTTGCAGACTTGGTAAAATAAGAATTTGTAACTACCATTGCTTCATCGCAGCCGTAAAACGCTTTCGCGGAGATCACTTGCTGTACTGCAGAGTTACCTACAGAGCCAGAGTAATTTTTCGCTTGAATGACCATGTTTTTATCAAACCGAGTAACGAATAGGTCTGCTCCTTGATCTTGAGTTCTCTTGGTTTCCTTAACGTCATATCCCATAGTCTGGAAAATCTCGACCAGGAAATCTTCAAACTGAAACCCATCCATTGCATCAACCAAATACATAGTGACAAATTTGTTCGGATTGAAATGCTCAAGTCGAGTAGCTAATCTATCAACTAGAATGTCAAAATAGATATTTTCGCATATAGATAGATAGTTTTTAATATTAGAAAATGAGATCAATGGTACGCTGGGAGTGGTTTCTGAATCATTATTAAACTCTATCGATGAAAAGTTTACTTTATTTTTCCAAAGATAGAAAAAGAATAATGAGAGGTCAGCCCGAAAGGTTGTGCCAGCCTCTTCTATCCATGACTTTAAAGATTCGGTTAGAGTAGGTTTAATATGCCTCTTGACCTCCTTAGCAAAGCCAGAATAAAGAGCATTAAATGATGTTGTCAGTAGTAGTTTATCCAATAATACAGGTAATTGTTCAAGCTCGTTGAAACCTTTCCTGACGAGTACTTCTCTGAAGAGGCTTAACTCCGAGTAAATACCATTATCTTCTGGATAATCTCTTTCTGATTTTTTATCATGAGAGAATCTGGATGTATAAATGAAATTTGTAAAGTATGGATCTTTAAAACTGGAATATTTTTCCAAAACATTCCCCAGTAACTGGTTGAGCTGCGATTGCTCTTTCTTTTTTCCAAATAAGTCTTTCAACATACCTTTTGATTGGTATTGAAACTCTGGATAGAAGGCCGGATTAAGGGGAGTCATCTGTTGTATATCAGATTCAGACTCTGGTGTTGGTGAGGTTCTGGTACCCCATGGCGATGATGTAACTGTCATCATTCCGGAACACCATGGACAGTTAACTTCGAAGGAGGTTTTATTACATGAATAACATTGGTAAATCATCAGAATTTCCCTATTACTCCGCTCAAAATACTATCTAGAAGATAGAATTAATTTTTGCGTTCCCATTAGTATAGAAATTCAGTTTAGACCAAATCGTCATTGGTAATCCAGGCACTTTCTAACCAGTTTTTACCAGACGCCGAAGCATCTGGTGAAAACTATTGATACTGGAACTGAGGACTGCCAACCCAATCTACTGCCCATAGTAAGCATTCTTGCCGTGCTTACGCAGGTAGTGTTTGTCCAGCAGCGCGGGCTGCATGCTGCCGATGCCTGGCGTCAGCTGACGCGAGAAAATCCCCATATAGGCAATTTCTTCCAGCACCACCGCGTTGTGCACCGCGCTGTGCGCGTCCTTGCCCCAGGCAAAGGGGCCGTGTGAGTTGACCAGCACCGCCGGAATGGCGTTCGGGCTGATGCCACGGCGACGGAAGGTATCGATAATCACCTTGCCGGTCTCCAGTTCGTAATCATGCGCAATCTCGGCCTCGGTCATCAGCCGGGTGCAGGGAATGGCACCGTAGAAGTAGTCGGCGTGGGTGGTGCCCCAGGCGGGGATGTCCAGCCCGGCCTGTGCCCAGATGGTGGCGTGGCGCGAATGGGTGTGCACGATGCCGCCAATATCGGCAAATTCGCGGTACAGCGCCAGGTGGGTGGCGGTGTCCGAAGAGGGTTTTTTGCTGCCCTCGACGGTTTGCCCACTGGCAAGGTCGACCACCACCATGTCCCCGGCCGCCATGTGTTCATATTCCACGCCGGAAGGCTTGATCACCACCAGCCCGCGTTCGCGATCCACCGCGCTGACGTTGCCCCAGGTGAAAGTCACCAGATTGTGGCGCGGCAGGTCGAGGTTGGCTTCCAGTACCTGTTGCTTCAGTTGCGGCAGCGTTAGCATGTCATACCCCCTTGTTGCATTTTTTGTTCGATCCAACGGCGTGCCTGAACGATTTCGGCCACCGGCTCTTCGGCTTTTTCGGTCCACATTTCAATCAGGAAAGCACCGCGATAGTTAAGCTGTTTCAGCGTGCGGAACACGGCGACAAAGTCGACACAGCCTTCGCCAAAGGGCACATCGCGGAACTGTCCCGGCGAGCTTTCGGTGACCGGATAGGTGTCTTTCAGGTGGATGGCGGCGATGCGATCAATACCCAGCGCCAGCTCCTGCGCCACGTCATTGCCCCAGGCGCTGAGATTGCCGACGTCCGGATAGACCGTGAACCACGGCGATGCCAGGCAGGCGTCCCAGGCTTTCCACTTGCTGATCGAGTTTATAAAAGCGGTGTCCATGATTTCCACTGCCAGCATCACCTGGGCGGCGGCGGCGCGTTCGACCGCCCATTGCATGCCTTCGGTAAAGCGGGCGAGGGTGCTTTCGTCCTGCTGCTCGTAATAAACGTCATAACCGGCGAGCTGGATGGTGCGGATACCCACGTCCTTTGCCAGTTGAATCGCCTGTTCCATCACCTCGAAGGCGCGCTGGCGCAGCGCATCGTCATGGCTGCCGAACGGAAAGCGCCGGTGGCCGGACAGGCACATCGACGGGATGCTGATGCCGGTTTCCAGCATGGCGCTGACCAGCGACAGCCGCTGTTCCTTGCTCCAGCTCAGGCGTGCCAGCCGTTCGTCACTTTCATCCACCGACATTTCGACAAAATCAAAACCGCAGGCCTTGGCCAGTGCCAGCCGCTCGGGCCAGGTCAGGTGTTTCGGCAAGGCTTTTTCATAGATTCCCAACGGGTGCTGGCGCATATCAACTTCTCCAGATGTCATCAATGACGGTGCGGAACTGACCGGCGGCGGCCAGCGGATCGGCGGCCTCCGCCAGCGCCCGGCCGACGATAAAGGCGGTGACGGCGATGTCTTTAAACAGCGGTAAATCGGTCGGTGTGATGCCACCGGTGACCGACAGCTCAATGCCCAGATCCGACAGGGCTTTCATCAGATCCAAATCTTGTTGGCTCCAGGTTTGCCCGCTGGCCTGCGCGTCGCGGCCACGGTGGTAGATCGCCTGGCGGATACCGAGTTCGCGCCACTGCCGGGCGTCGTCCAGCGTCCAGCGGCCGAACAGCTCAATCTGGATCTCGCCATGGTGTTGTTGCGCCACTTCCAGCGCACTGGCCATGGTGGCTAACGGGGCGGCGCAGATCACCGTCATCCAGTTGGCACCGTGGCTGAAGGCCTGCTGCGCCAGCGTGCCGCCGGCATCGGCTACTTTCAGGTCGGCCACCAGCGTATGTTGCGGGCAGCGTTCACGCAGCGCGCTCACCGCCTGAATACCGGCGCTGATGCATAAAATGGTACCGGCCTCGATGATGTCGACGTGCGGTTGCAGGCGGTCTGCCGTCTGCAGGGCGGCGTCCAGCCGGGTGTGATCGAGCGCCAGTTGCAGGCGCGGTTTATTGCTCATAGAGCCTCCTGACCGGGTTGATTGAGCGTTTGCAGCGTTGCCACCAGCGCCTGATAACGCTGATATTTTTTACCGTAAGCCTCTGCGGCGGCGGCATCCGGCAGCACCCGTTCGATACGCGGTGCCAACTCCCGCTGGGCAGCGGTGAAATCGCTGAAGGCGCCGCTGCCGACCATCGCTGCCATGGCCGCACCCAGGCAGCCGGTTTCTTCCACCTGCGGCAGTTCCACCGGCAGGCCGCTGACGTCGGCGAACATTTGCATCCAGGGAGCGGATTTGGCCGGGCCACCGGTGACGCGCAGAGCGGTGGCCGCAGGGAAGCGTTGCCGCATGCGGGTGAGGTGGGTCATATGGCAGAACACCACGCCTTCGTAAATTGCCTGCACCAGATGTTCGCGCTGGTGGAAGGCCTGCAGACCGTGGAAGCTGGCGCTCAGGCCCAGCCCGGCGTTGGAGCCGTACAGGAAGGGAACAAACAGCAGGCTGCTGTCGGCCTTCGGCAGCGTTGCCACCCAGTCATTGAGC
Organism: Serratia proteamaculans; assembly: GCF_949794035.1. Lineage (NCBI taxonomy): Bacteria > Pseudomonadati > Pseudomonadota > Gammaproteobacteria > Enterobacterales > Yersiniaceae > Serratia > Serratia proteamaculans. The sequence goes on along the minus strand of NZ_OX461105.1, from coordinate 4,442,657 downwards.
TGGGCGTAGTCCTGCAAGCCCCATTGGCGGCAGAACCATTCCAGGTTGGCGGCCGAGGTCGGGCTGGCTTCGTGCACAATGTATTTACCGGCCTCGGCGTGGCGGCCATAGACAAACGGGTAGTCGAATCCTTCGGTGATTTTGTCGGTAATGCCGCTGGTGACCGACCAGGTGCCCATCACCGCGTTGAGCCGCGTTTCGTCCCGCAACCCAGCGCACAGCGCGGTGGACACCACGTCGAACAGCCCGCCGACCACCGGCGTACCCGCCAGCAGCCCGGTTGCCGCCGCAGCGGCCGCGTTAACTCGCCCGGCGATCTCACCTGAACCCACTATCGGTGGCAGTGCCGGCATGATGTCGCCGATGCCCAGCAGCTGTGCCAGCGCCGGGTCATAGCGGCCAGCGGCCATCTGGTACAGGTTGGATTCGGAGATATTGGTTTCTTCACAGGCCAGCTCGCCGGTCAGGCAGTAGCGCAGGTAATCGTGCGCCATCAACACGCTGCCAATCTGGCGATAACGTTCCGGCTGATGTTGCCGAACCCAACGAAGTAACGACACCGGGTGACCGGTCCACAGCGTTTGCCGGGTCTGCGGATACAGCGCTTGCGGCACGCCCTGTTTTTGCCATTCCTGCACCAGCGTCAGCGCACGCTGATCGGAAGACAGCATGGCGTTGCCCAGCGGCAGCCCCTGCTTGTCCAGCAGAAACGCGCCTTTGCCCTGCGCCGAGATGCCGACCGCCTGAATATCCCCGGCAGCAATCTGGTTGCGGGTCAGCAGCTCACGGATCACCTCGGCAGCGGTGTGCCACAGCGCAGGCATCTCCCGTTCCGCCCAGCCGGGCTGGGGCGAGATAATCTCCAGGTTGCGGCGAGCGATACCCAGCTCAGCGCCCTGACGGTCATACAGCCCGGCCTTGATAAAGGTGCCGCCGCAGTCCAGTCCCAGCCAATAGTCCATTATTCGGCCCTCGCACTTTGGTCGCATTTGTTCGGCAGCATCAGCGCCAGCACCGAGGCGATGGCCAGCGATACCGCCAGGCTGTAAACGCCGACGTCCTTGCTGAACAGGCTGATCAATACCCCGACCATATAGGGGCCACAGAAGCCGCCCAGATTACCCAGCGCGTTGATCACACCGCGTGCGCCACCGGCGACTTCGGCGTTGAACAGTTTGGGTGGAATGGTCCAGAACACCCCGGCTGCCGCCTGGATGAATACGCCGCAGCCGACCAGCGCGGCATAGGACCACCAGATGTGATCCTTCAACAGCACTGATAGCGCCATACAGATGGCGAAGCAGGCCAGCGGCAGTGCGACGAAGATTTTGCGTTTACCGGTACGATCAGAAAGTGAGGAAATCACCAGCATGCCGAAGATGGCGCCGATATAAGGCAGGATCGCCAACATCCCCACCTGCTCCATATTGCCGTTGGTCAGCCCCTTGAGGATGGTGGGCAGCCACAGGGTGTAGCCATAAATCCCGGTTTGGTAGAAGAAGTTCACCAGGATCAGTTGCCACATGATCTTGTCGCCCAGTACCCGGCGCAGCGAGGCGTTGCGCACCGTTTTGCCTTTGATCAGCAGTTGTTCGTCATGCAGCGTTTTGATCAGGTAGTCTTTTTCCGCTGCTGAAATCCACTTGGCCTCCTGCGGGCGGTTGCTGATGGTGAAATACCACAGCACCATCACTACCAGCGACAGTGCACCTTCCACCAGGAACAGCATGCGCCAGTCCCAGACGGTGATGATCCAGCCGGACAGCGGGGCGGTGAGAATACCGGCAATCGGTACGAACATGATGACGATGGCATTGGCGCGCCCGCGTTCCTTGTCCGGGAACCAGTTGCTGATCATGGTCAGCACCACCGGCAGCATGCCGCCCTCGGAGACGCCCAGGGCAAAGCGCAGGAACAGCAGTTGGTACTGGTTACTGACCAGCCCGGTCAGCACCGAAATGATCGCCCAGGCCAGCAGCGACCAGCCGATGAATTTTTTGCCGTTGCCGTACACCGCCAGCTTGCCGCCGGGCACCTGCAGGAACAGATAACCGATAAAGAAGATGCCGCCGGCCAGCCCGGCCATCGAGGCGGTGATACCCAGCTCGGCATCCATGCCGCCGGGCATGGCGAAGGCGATATTCACCCGGTCCATATAGGAAATGATGCAGGTAATCAGGATCGGCGGCACGATCCGCAACCAGCGTAATTTAGGGATCGCCTGGCTTTGAGTGACAGAAACAGAGGCAGTGTTCATATGTACACCTGTAGAGTCAGATTTTATTGTTTTGGTGGTTTAAGGCGTAGGGGCGCCCGCAACGGCCCGCAGGCCGATGTTTTTTTATCTTTAATTTCTTTGCTGTCGGTTAGGCGCTAAATAATTCCAGCGGTATTTTCACCACCACTTTACGAATAGCGCCGGGCTGTTGATTAATGCAGGCCGGGCGATGAACGTCCTGCGGGAAAAATACCGCAAAGTTACCGGGCTGCATGGTTAACCAGGATTCATCCGCGACCTCCTGATAAAAAATGATGTCGCGCTGCGCCAGTAACTCCTGGTGGATCCGGTTATCGCCGCGATCGGCCGCCACGCCGATCAATTCGGTGCCGCTGACCAGAAACTGCACGTCGACATTTTTGCGGTGCACTTCGGGCTGCAGATCGCCCGGCTGCTGGGTGTGCAGATCCAGCACCTGCACCACGTAGCCAGTGGCGGGATCCTGATAGCGTCCGGCGGGCAAGGCGCTGAAGTCGGTGCTTTGCAAATAGGCGATGGCGCTAGCCACCGGTGCCGGATACTGCTCCGGTGAGGTATGGGCGATATGGCCGAAGATCATGGTTATTCTCCTGTTACAGCGCCTGAATGCGCGCCCAGATGCGCTCATCCACCGGGATGCCGTCACGCATGTTTTCTGCATGAATGCGCGGGAATTTATGGCCCGGCAGGCGGATAGCCACTTCCGGGTTATCACGTTCGGCGCTGGTGATGTAGTCCATGATGCGCTGCAGTTTTGCATCGCGAGTGGCACCGTCGATCAGCCGTTCGATCTCTATGGCGATAAACACCTGCGACACGCCGTACTCATCACGGTTGTCTTCGGTCACTTCCGCCACCGAAGAGCCGCCGGACAGCAGGGTGGCGATCATATCCAGCACGATAGACAGCGCCGATCCTTTCCAGTAGCCCATCGGCAGAATGCGCCGGTTTTCTTCAATGGTGGCGGGATCGCGCGTCAGCTGACCGTCATTGTCAAAGCCGCCGTCCACCGGCAGGGTTTTGCCCGCCAGCCGGTTCAGCTCCAGCGCGCCATAGGAGAACATCGACATCGACATATCCACCATGGTGATTGGGTTGCCCGGTACCGCCACGATCAACGGGTTGGTGCCGATACGGCACTCTTTGGCCCCCCAGGGTGGCATCACGGCTGCCGAATTGGTCCAGCAAATGCCGATATACCCTTTCTCCGCCGCTTGCCAGCCGTAGCCGCCACCGCGCATCCAATGGTTGGCGTTACGCAGGGCCACCAGGCCGATGCCGTGACTGTCGGCTAACTGCATCGCGCGATCCATCATTTTGCGGGCGGTGAGGTTACCGATGCCCTGATGGGCGTCCCATTGCTCAATGGCACCCAGCGACAGCAGCTTGCTGGGTTCGGCGTCCGGCACGATATCACCCGCGTCCAACTGCTGGATAAAGCGTGGGAAACGGTTAACGCCGTGGGAGTAAACGCCGCTGGCGGAGGTGTCGGCGAACATACCGGCACAGTCATCGGCGGTGGCTTCGGCCACGCCCCGCGCCAGAAGTACGCGTTTGAATTGCTGTTTCAGATCGGGGTAACTCACTCTCATGCTGATTCTCCGCTACGGCGCATTTGTTTGTTTTATGTTCTTTAAATTTCATTATGCGAAATTGCATTTCAAATAAATGCTATACCTGCGGTTAGATGAAGTCAAAGCCAGGGGGGAGAAAGTTATTTATATAAAACAGTGTGTTAAATTAACTTGGTGAATTTGTGATCGGCGGCACGTTTTGGCCTGCTGGTGCGTTTCAGACGTGGCAAAGCAGAGCGGAACAGGCCCGCTCTGCGATCTTCATTTTTGCCCATTATCCGCGAGTATTCAGCACCATGCGGTATAACGAGGTGGTGGCGGTAATGTATAACTCATTGCCGTCCGGTCCGCCGAAGGTGCAGTTAGAGACGCGTTCCGGCAGATTGATTTTACCGAGCTGTTTACCCTGGTTGTCGAAGATCAGCACCCCGTCGGCACAGCTGCAAAACAGGTTTCCGGCCCTGTCGACACAAAAACCGTCCGGGAAACCGGGGGCAACCTGGGCGAAACGCCGACCGGCTTCCAGTTCACGTCCGTTGACCTGATACACCCGCAGTTCACTGCGCCCAAGGGTCGGGAAATCGACGATCGACATGTCTGCCACATACAGCAGCGACTCATCCGGTGAGAACGCCAGGCCGTTTGGCCGCTGTAGATCGCTGGCGGCAATGTTCAGCGAGCCGTCGCGCGGGTCAAAACAGTACAGGTAGCAGCCGATCACCTGGCTTTCCGACTTGTAACCCTCTTCATCACCGGTAATGCCATAGGGCGGATCGGTAAACCAAAGGGTGCCGTCGGAGCGAACCGCTAGGTCATTGGGGGAGTTGAAACGCTTGCCATCCACCCGATCGACCAGCATCTGTACCTCGCCGTTACTTTCGGTGCGGCTGACGCCGCGCCGCCCGTGCTCGCAACTGACCACCCGACCTTCGGCGTCGCGCGCATTGCCATTGGCGTAGTGCGACGGGGAGCGCCACAGGCTCAGTTCCCCCTGTCGCGACCAGCGGAACATGCGGTTGCCCTTCACATCGCTGAACACCACCGCATCCTGCTGCGGCAGCCACACCGGCCCCTCGGCCCAAATGGCCGGTGAGCACAGGCGTTCAAGCGGGTGGTCCGCCATCAGTTCATTCATGCTGACCTCCGCTTACTTCACGCCCCAAATGGCTTTGTAGTGGCCCTGATAATCATTCTGCGGGTCATACAGATTGCTGCTGCCACCGTCGGCAGTGATATTGTCGCGGGTCACCAGATGCGCCGGGGTAACGTAGCCGGAAGGCGGCTGTTTGGCGAAGGCGCGGTTGAACTCGTCCAGCAGCTGCCAGCCGTGCAGTTTGAGCGGTTCCGGTACCGTGGCCGACTGACTGCCCCCGGAACGGATGCGTTGGTAGGCAGAAATAGAGCCGTCGCCAGCGGAGATGCTGTAGGGCGCATTCTTGCCGCCTTTACCGGCGGTTTTTAGCGCCGGTGCCATGAAATCAAAATACAGATCGTTGATGGCCAGCGCGTACTGGAACTGGTCGCCGTATTTTTGCAGCAGGCTGAAAGTCATGGTCGGCATGCGGTTGGCGGTATCGGCCAGCGGGGTATCAATAAACTCGACCACCTTGCAGCCGCTGCATTTACCTATTTCCTCTTTCATCACATTGGCCTTGTCCAACGCGATTTGGTACAGCGAATCGGTAAAGATCAGCACGCTGGCCTTGCCGCCGGACTGCACCACCGCATATTGGGCAGCGATGCGCGCCACTTCGTTGGAGTCGGAGGTGACATTGTAAAACACGTTGTACTTGGCGATCGGTCCCGGCTCAGGCACCGCATGCCAGGCGGTCAGCACTATTCCTTGCTGGATGGCTTTCTTCAGCGGGATCTTGGCCACGTTCGGGTTCCAGCCGCCAATGACGATGCCGTCCGGCTTCTGGGCAATCGCCTGGTTCAGCGACGCCAGCTGATCTTTTACCGAGCCGCCGCCGTCCAGGGTTTCCAATTTCCAGCCGGCCGCTTTCGCCGCTTCACTCAGCCCTTCCTGCACTCCCTGCACACCGCCGTTTTTCATGTCCGAAGCGATAAAGATGATTTTCTTGTTGGCCTGTAGCTTCGGTCCGCTGGTCGGCCCGTCCCATTGGGTCACGCTGGCAGTGGCCTTGGTGACCGCCGCCGTGGCTTGATCAAGATAGGCATCGGCCCAGGCGGATGAGGCCGCGCCGGCCAGCAGCAGGGTAGTCGGTAATATCCAAAGACGTTTCATAGGGTGGACTCCTGGTTAAGGATTGATCGCTTTTTGGTTATTTTTATCAGCCGGAGTGGCTGGGATGCGTTGTACCGCTTTTTGGTTGAGTAACCGGCGGCGCTGGGCATAACCCGCCAGGGTGATCGACAGCAACAGCGTCGCGCCGTTAAACAGCGGTTCGACCCAGAAATCGCCGCCGAACTGCTGGATACCGGCGATGCCGATGGCCAGAATGGCGATGCCGACTACGGTGCCCCAGACGTTAACCCGGCCGGGACGAATAGTGGTGCTGCCGAGGAAGGCGCCAACCAGCGCCGGTAACAGGTAGTCCATGCCGACGCTGGCCTGGCCAACCCCTTGCTCGGCGGCGATCAACACTCCGCTAAAGCCAGTCAGCACGCTGGAGGCAATAAAGGCACCGATGGTAAAGCGATTGACCGAAATGCCGTTCAACCGCGCGGCCGCCGGGTTGCCGCCCACCGCGTACATGCAACGGCCCAGTGGGGTGTGTTCGGTGATCAACCACAGCACTACCGCGACGATCAACACGTAGAAGGCCACGATCGGGATCCCGCCGATCTCGGTGTGGTGCAGGGCGGTAAAGGCGTCAGGCAGATCGCCGACGATCTGTCGCCCGCCGGAGTGCCACAGCGCAATGGCATACAGCACGGTGCCGGATCCCAGCGTGGCGACAAAGCTGTCGATATCCGCCAGCGCCACCAGAATACCGTTCAACAGGCCGTACAGCGCGGAGAGTACCAGCACCGTCAGCACCGCCATCTGCCACGAAAAGCCGTATTCCACCTGCAGCGTGATGGCCAGGATATGCCACAGCACGATGCCGAAGCCGACGTTAAGGTCAATCTTGCCGACGATCATCGGGATGGTCGCCGCCAGCGCCAACAGAGCGATCTTGGCCTTGCTGGAGAGGATCGCCTGCAGCGTTAGCATTGAAGCGAACGAGGGGGAGATCAGCGAAAACAGGATCACCAGCGCAATGCACAGCAGCAGCAGGCCGTAGCGGGTGAGAACCTGCATCAGCCACGGGCCGGTACCGTCCTGTGACAGGCTGACTCTTTGCTCCAGTGCCGTTGATTTAACAGATGTTTTAGACATGACCCACCTCAGATTCTAACGTTGTCGCGAGGGTTTCCCCGGAGCTGGCGGAGGCCAGTTCCAATAAATTGGCGAATGACACCTGCTGATTTCTCAGCTCGCCGACCACTTTTCCCCGGTTAAACACCAGTGCGCGGTTGCAGATATGGGCAATTTCCTCAAAGTCGTTGGAGATCACCAATACCGCCACGCCTGCTTCCAGGGATTTATTTAACAGATGATAGATTTCTGCCCGTGCGCCCACGTCTACACCGGCGGTGGGGTCTTCCAGGATCAGCAGCGGGGCGCCCAGGTGCATCCAGCGTGCCATCACCACCTTTTGCTGGTTACCGCCGGACAGGGCGCTGATATCGATATTGACGTCCTTGGGCCGTACGTCGAACAGCTGTACTTTCCACCAACTGGCGCCAATCTCGGCCCGGCGGCTGTAGCGTGACAGCAGTTTGTGGCCGCTGGCCACAGGGTTGATAAACAGGTTTTCACGCACGCTCATCGACATCACCAGGCTTTCGCCGGTGCGGTCGCCTGCGACCAAAGAGACGCCGCAGGCCATGGCCTGCTGTGGGCTGCTGGCGGTGTAAGGCTGGTCGCGAAAGCGGATTTCGCCCTCATCGGCGTGACGCAGGCCGAACAGCAACCGGCCAATCTCTTCCTGACCGGCACCGCGCAACCCCGCCAGCGCCAGCATTTCTCCGGGCTGCAGAGTGAAGCTGACCGGGCCGATATCGCCTACCGCCACGTTATTGAGCTGTAGCACCGGTGGGCGATCCTCCGGTAAGGGTTCGCGCTGATCGTCCGCCATCGCTTCACCCACGATCATCTGCACCAGATCGCGCAGCGAGTAGTCGGCAGTATTGCCGCCCGCCACGTAGCGCCCGTCGCGCATGACACAGACCCGATCGGCGATCTCGATCACTTCATCCAGCCGGTGGGTGACGTAAATCATGCCGACCTTTTTGGCACGTAGCCGGTTAATCACCGCGAACAAATGGCGCACATCGTTGGCGGGCAAGGACGCGGTGGGTTCATCCAGCACCAGCAGTTCGGCGTTAACCGCGACCGCCCGGGCGATCGCCAGCAGCGATTTTTCGGTGCGTGACAGCTCAAAAACTCTGGCATCGGGATCCAGCGCGATGCCGACATCCTGCAGTGCCTGAACGGCGCGGCGACGGTTGGCACGCCAGTCAATCAGGCCGAAGCGGCGCGGGAAACCCATCACCAGCGCCATATTTTCCGCCACCGTCATCCACTCGATCAGCCCGAGATCCTGATGAATAAAGGCAATAGGCTGGCGGCTATCACTTTTTATTGCCGCGGCGGAGGCTATGCTGGCCCCTTGAAACTGAATATCGCCACCGTCGCGTGGGTAAACCCCGGCCAGTACTTTGATCAGCGTCGATTTGCCCGCGCCATTTTCGCCCAGCAGGGCCAGGACTTCGCCCGGCATCACCTGCAGGCTGACGTCATTCACCGCGACGTTGCCGCCAAAGCGTTTAACAATATGGCTGAGGCTAAGAATGGGTTGTTCCGCATTATCTGGTGTCATGTGATGCGCCCCTGGTCCCTGCATCCGCGATCGGCGAGATGCTGATTGGTGGTTATATCGCCTTTAAATTTCAATATGCGAAATTCAATTTCAAAAATAATATGCCGATTGCCGATCTAAAGCAAAGCCGGAGAGGTTTTAATTGTCCTTTTAAAACAATCTGTTATTTATATCTTTGCGGAATTGTGACGCACAACTCACTTCGGAAGTTAGCGGAATGTTGCGGATTTTTAACTTGCTACCGACAATGAAACGGCGTTCCGTCTTCACCTGATGCGGGCCTTGGGGTAACATTCCCGGCAAAGGGTCCGTTTACCACGCCGTGGCGTTGGCTGGCGGCTCGACACTGGAGAAATTGCGCTATGAGCCTGAAAGCTGTCGACGAGAAAGATGACAAGAAAGACAAACCCCTGGGCAGCCAAAGCCTGTTCCGCGGTTTGCAACTGATTGAGATCCTGAGTAACTTCCCTAACGGCTGCCCACTGGCGCACCTGTCTGAGTTGGCCGGCATGAACAAAAGTACCGTCCACCGCCTGCTGCAAGGGCTGCATACCAGCGGCTATGTCACCCAGGCCCCGTCGCCCGGCAGCTATCGCCTGACCACCAAGTTTATTTCTATCGGTCAGAAGGCGCTTTCCTCGCTGAATATTATCCATGTCGCTGCGCCGCACCTGGAGCAGCTCAATCTGGAAGTGGGGGAGACGGTCAACTTCTCCAGCCGCGAAGACGACCACGTCATTTTGATCTACAAGCTGGAGCCGACTACCGGCATGATGCGCACCCGTGCCTATATCGGCCAGCATATGCCGCTGTACTGCTCGGCGATGGGCAAGATTTTTATGGCCTACGGCAACAGCGATTATCCCGATCGCTACTGGCAAACCCATCAGCATGAGATCCAGACATTAACGCGCAATACCATCACCGAGCTGCCGAAGATGTATGAAGAGCTGGCCGATATCCGCCTGCGCGGCATGGCGATGGATCGCGAAGAGAATGAGCTGGGAGTGTCCTGCGTGGCGGCGCCGGTGTTTGATATTCAGCAACGGGTGCCCTATGCGGTGTCGGTTTCGCTACCGACTGCCAAGCTGCAGCAGATTGGCGTCAAAGCCCTGATTAAGCCGGTGCTGGCGACCGCGCAGCGCATTTCTCAGGAGCTGGGGTTTGTTACTCCGGCCTGATTATTAGCATTGCTGATAGTTGATTAGAAATATCAATTTCACCTAATAATTTTTTCCTCCTATGATGCGCGTATTGACCGATACGCGCCGCTGCCCGGCGCTTTGTTCTCTGTGAGGAATACCATGTTAGCTGTCTTTTTACAGGGCTTTGCCCTGAGTGCCGCGATGATCCTGCCGCTGGGCCCGCAAAATGTTTTTGTCATGAATCAGGGCATTCGGCGTCAGTACCACCTGATGGTCGCGTCGCTGTGTGCGTTGAGTGATATCGTGCTGATCTGCGGGGGGATTTTCGGTGGCAGTGCCTTGCTGAGTCGTTCGCCGCTGTTGCTGGCGTTGGTAACCTGGGGCGGCGTCGCCTTTTTGCTGTGGTACGGCTGGGGGGCGTTTCGCACCGCCTTCAGTCGGCAACTGGCACTGGCAACCGCTGAGGAACTGAAGCAGAGCCGCTGGCGGCTGGTGGTCACCATGCTGGCGGTGACCTGGCTGAATCCGCACGTCTATCTCGACACCTTTGTGGTGCTGGGCAGCCTGGGCGGCCAACTGACGCCGGATGTTCGTTCCTGGTTTGCGTTGGGTGCGGTGAGCGCTTCCATCGTTTGGTTCTTCGCGCTGGCGCTGTTGGCTTCCTGGCTGGCACCCTGGCTGAACACCCGAATGGCGCAGCGCATCATCAATACGCTGGTCGGCGTGGTGATGTGGGGCATCGCTTTGCAGTTGGCCTGGCAGGGGGCAGGTTTATAAGAATTTGTCACTAATCCGAATTCAAAAGCCCGCGCGATATGCTACGTTTGATGCCAAGGAACCGGCTGTTCTCAGCAGAGAAAGGCCGGTAAATCAGTTACAGCCTGTCATCAAGGAGACACTGTGAAGCTTAAAGCATTGGCTATGGCCGCAATGGTTGGATTAGGGACGTTACCTCTGGCGCTGCAAGCGGCAGAAGTGCCGGAAGGGCCACACGTGGTGACCTCGGGCACATCCAGCGTTGACGCGACGCCTGATATCGCCACCCTGGCGATCGAGGTCAGCGTCTCTTCCAAAGACGCCGCACAGGCGAAAAAGCAGGTTGATGAGCGCGTAGCGCAATATTTTGATTTCCTGCAGAAAAATAACATTGAGAGGAAAGACATCAGCGCCGCCAACCTGCGCACCCAGCCGGAATATGACTACCTGAAAACCGGTGAGTCGGTGCTGAAAGGCTACCGTGCGGTACGTCAGGTGCAGGTGACGCTGCGTCAGTTGGATAAGTTGAACGAGCTGCTGGACGGCGCGTTGAAATCCGGCCTGAATGAGATCCGCGCCGTTGAGCTGGGCGTGGCGAAACCGGACGTTTACCGTGAGCAGGCGCGTCAGAAAGCCATCGAGAACGCCACTCAGCAGGCGGCTTCATTGGCGAAAGGCTTTAACGCCAAGCTGGGGCCGGTTTACAGCATTCGTTATCACGTTGCCAACTACCAGCCGATGCCGGTAGCACGCATGTATAAATCGGCGGGTGCAGCGGCGGAAAGCGACGCGGCGCAAACCTACGAACAGCAAAGCATTCACTTTGACGATCAGGTGGATGTGGTATTTGAGTTGCAGCGCAACGCGGCGCAATAATATACCCGTCATACTTGAAGCTGCATCTGTGTTGGCTGCAGGCAGTCACCCCAGTTACTTACTTGAGTAAGCTCCTGGGGACTCCTGCCTTGGCCGCCTTGATGCAACTCCAATTATTTAGGGTATAAGATGGGTCTTTCAGACTACTGATAAAGCCCGTTATTAGGGAGAGCGCACCCTCGGTGCGCTAGGCCCGGGTATCTCGGGCTTAAAAACAACCTGAACAGCAACCTTTTCTATTTAATCCTGGCGCAGAACCTGGCGACCATGCTCGAGCAGGGCATCGGTCACTTTACGCATCATGCGGCTCTCTGGCGCGAAGCGGTGCCAGAACAGCATGCGGCGCTGGAACAGGCCTGGCGTCAGATCGATCAGTTCGCCCGAGTCCAACTCTTTCTCAATCTGCAGATGCGGGATCATACAGCAGGTGGTGCCCTGACGCGCCAACTGCACGAAGGCTTCCGATGAGTTGACGATATGGCAGGGCACGCTACCCGGCGACAGATCAAAGTTCTGCTGCAGGAAAGCCTGGTGCATGTCGTCGAGATGGTCGAATGCCACCGCCGGCGCTTTCAGCAGCGCGGAGCGCGTAACCCCGTTCGGGAAGTAGCGCTCGGCAAAACCTTTCGAGGCGACAAACAGATAATCCAGCGCGCCCAGTTGGTCCACCAGACAGCTTGGCAGCGGCTGCGGCTGGATACTCACCGCACCCACCACTTCACCGCGGCGCAGGCGTTCCTGAGTCCGGGTCTCGTCTTCTACCTGCAGGTTCAGACGGATCGGAGAATCGGTCAGCACCGGCTTCAGCGCCGGCAGCAGCCAGGTTGCCAGGCTGTCGGCGTTAACCGCCAGCGACAGCAGCAGCGGCGTATCAATGCCGGTGTCGTTGCCCAGCCACTCTTCTTCCAGCAATTCCACCTGGTGCAGCAGCGCCAGCAGCTTCTGGCCCTGTTCGGTCGGACGTGGCGGCACGGTACGTACCAGCAGCGGTTGGCCAAACAGGTTTTCCAACTGCTTGATGCGCTGGGATACTGCCGATTGTGTGATGCAAAGTTTTTGCGCGGCGCGCTCAAAGCCACGCTCACGGATCACCGCGTCCAGCGCTTGTAGCGTTCGATAGTCTGGGCGTTTCATCGGAAAGATATCCCTTAAAGTAAATTGATACTGGCACTATGCCACATCTCTGGTGTTTTACAGGTGGAAAATCACCGGGCCATCTTGCCGCGGCGCGCCTAAAAATGCGGCTCAGGGTGAAGAAGTGTGATCCTGCCTAAGTGAAAAATAGCGATTTACCCTATAATACGCACACGTTTTCGTACAGAGGCAATGGACATATTATGACGCAGGATGAACTGAAAAAAGCGGTTGGCTGGGCAGCGCTGGATTACGTGACCCCGGGCACCATCGTCGGGGTGGGTACCGGCTCGACCGCCGCCCACTTTATTGACGCGCTCGGCTCGATCAAACACCAGATCGAAGGGGCGGTGTCCAGCTCCGACGCCTCCACTGCCAAGCTGAAAAGCCTCGGTATCCACGTGTTCGACAGCAACGAAGTGGATTCGCTGGATATTTATGTCGACGGCGCGGATGAAATCAACCGCCAGATGCAGATGATCAAAGGCGGCGGCGCTGCGCTGACGCGTGAAAAAATCATTGCCGCCATCGCGCGCAAGTTTATCTGTATTGTCGACTCCACCAAGCAGGTCGACGTGCTGGGTAAATTCCCGCTGCCGGTAGAAGTGATCCCAATGGCGCGCTCCTACGTGGCGCGTGAGCTGGTGAAGCTGGGCGGACTGCCGGAGTATCGTCAGAATGTCCTGACCGATAACGGCAACGTGATCCTGGATGTGCATAATCTCAGCATTCTCGATGCCATTGCGCTGGAAAATAAAATCAATGGCATCGCCGGTGTAGTGACCGTGGGGCTGTTTGCCAACCGTGGCGCCGACGTGGCGCTGGTCGGCACGCCTGATGGCGTGAAGGTCATCGGATAATGTAGAACCCTCTACAGGTATGCGGTCTTGGATCCCACCGGGCCGCATAATTCACTGGTTAAAATATCTTTTATTAAAAGCGCTAAATTTGGTGACATATGTCACATTACGAGCGATAGCTCCACGAAGCTTCTGCCTATTTCTTTCCCTATGGCATTTTCTGCCAGAAACCAGCAACAACGCTGAGCCTTGTCCTGACGGGCGGGCAATCGTTTGTATTGCCGCCTGCGTTATTTTTGTTATGTTGGATGCGTGCTGTTTCACAACAGCCGCTTCTGAAGTCTGAACATAGGGTCGGGTAAATGGCAAAAGTATCATTGGAGAAAGACAGGATTAAATTCCTGTTGGTGGAAGGGGTTCATCAGAGCACGGTAGATAATCTGCTGGCAGCCGGATATACCAACATTGAATATCACAAAGGTGCGTTAGACACCGAATCGCTTAAGGCATCGATCCGCGATGCTCACTTCGTCGGCATCCGATCGCGTACGCATCTGTCCGAAGAAGTTTTCGCCGCTGCAGAAAAGCTGGTGGCGGTAGGGTGTTTCTGTATCGGTACTAACCAGGTTGATCTGAAGGCGGCGACCAAGCGCGGCGTTCCGGTGTTTAACGCACCTTTCTCTAATACCCGATCCGTGGCCGAAATGGTGCTGGGCGAGTTGCTGCTGATGTTGCGCGGCATTCCGTCCGCCAACGCCAAGGCACACCGCGGTGAATGGCAGAAACTGGCCGTGGGCTCGTTTGAGGCGCGCGGTAAGAAGCTGGGGATTATCGGCTACGGCCATATCGGCACCCAGTTGGGTATCCTGGCCGAAGGCCTGGGCATGAAAGTGTTCTTCTACGATATCGAGAACAAGCTGCCGTTGGGCAATGCCCAACAGGTACGCCACCTGTCCGATTTGCTCAACATGAGCGACGTAGTGACGCTGCACGTGCCGGAAACCCTGTCGACCAAGAATATGATGGGTGCAGAAGAGCTGGCGTTGATGAAGCCGGGCTCAATTCTGATCAACGCCTCGCGCGGTACCGTGGTGGATATTCCTGAACTGTGCAAAGTATTGGCCAGCAAGCATTTGGCCGGTGCGGCGATCGACGTCTTCCCGGAAGAACCTGCGACCAACAGTGAGCCGTTCAACTCACCGTTGTGCGAGTTCGACAACGTGATCCTGACCCCACACATTGGCGGTTCGACTCAGGAAGCGCAGGAGAACATCGGTGACGAAGTGGCCGGTAAGCTGGCGAAATACTCCGACAACGGTTCGACCCTGTCGGCGGTTAACTTCCCGGAAGTGTCATTGCCAGCGCATGGCCCTAATGCCAGCCGTCTGCTGCACATCCATGAAAACCGTCCTGGCGTACTGACGCAGATTAACCAGATCTTCGCTGAAGAAGGGGTGAACATCGCCGCGCAGTACCTGCAAACCGGTCCGGAAATCGGCTACGTGGTGATCGACATCGAAGCTGAAACTGAACGTGCCGACGCGGCACTGCAACGTATGAAGGCGATTGCCGGCACTATCCGTGCTCGCTTGCTGCTCTGATTGAACGCGTTGTAACAACCAAGGCCGGATTTATCCGGCCTTTTGCTATTCGGCTATCCGCCATACCCAATTCTGCGATGGGGTAACGATCTCCGGCAGCGGGATATCCCAATGTTCCACCGGCAGCTGTTCCACCTGCTGGCAGTCATGTGCCAACCCGATCGGGTAGGGGCCGAGATGATGCCAGTTTTGCAGAGTGCGATCGTAAAAACCGCCACCCATCCCCAAACGCTGGCCCGTACTGTCAAACGCCACCAGTGGCGTCAGCACCACGTCGAGTGAGCCGATCGGCAAGACGTTGCGCACATCGAGCTGTGGCTCAAGGATATTGAAGCGGTTGTTAACCAGAGGCGTTTCCGGGGTATAGCGCAGGAACAGCAGATTGCCGGGGCTAAACGGGTGCAACACCGGCAGATAAACCTGTTTGCCTTGCTGCCATAACCGTTCAATCAGCGGACGGGTATCGAGCTCGCCATCGAACGACAAAAACACCGCAATGCTTTGTGCCGCCTGGATGCGCGAATGTGCAGCGATGCGTTCAGCCGTCTGCAGGGCGAAATTATTTTGTTGTTCGGGTGTTAGGGCGCGTCGAAGTTGACGGATTTGGTTTCGGATGTTTTGCCGCTGTTGGGCATACTGGGCTTGAAAAGACATAGTCAGCACACTTACCGCTGAGGAAGGGGAATCTCCGAGATGCCGTCGCAGGCTGTAACCCTTGAACCCATGGTTCAAGGTGAACGTGCTGTCGCAATCTTAAGGCTTCTCGGCGGGCCGAGCATGCACACCGATCGCGGATCATCACATTCTGTTGGTACTAATTATCGGCTCAGGGGACTGGCCCGCTGGCGAACATCTCAGAGAAATTTTTTACTCATTGCCAAAATCCAGGATTTCAGCAACTTAAGTTATTCGAATTGTGCATCCTGACGTTCAGAGATGCGACCCTGTTCAAGCAAAGCCTGTTCAATGGTCTGTTGTAGCATGCGAATGCGTTGTTCCATATTGGACGCATAATCACGGGTTTTCAACCGTTCTTGAGCAAGTTCGTGACAAACATTCAATGCTGCGATGAAAACGAGCTGCTCAGTATTTGTGACTCTAGTGCGAACTTTAAGATCTTGCAACCGTTCGTTAAGATCGACCGCTGCCATGTTCAACGCATCTTGTTGTTCTGGCGGGCAATTGACTCTTAAAGAGCGACCAAAAATTTGAATATCTACCGGTTGTGCAGACATGCCACCTTCCTGCCTAAATTTCGCGCCAGCCCCAGTCTACCCTTACCGGGCCACCAAAGCGGGCGCCACTATATATACCTCGGTACCAAGATACAACCCCTTTTTCAGTACCTGGTTGTAATCTACCGCGACAGACATTACCAGTCAAAAAAGGGTTTCAAAATGCGTATTTAGCTTCATTTTGTTCCCTTCCGGTACTGTGTGAATTCTGACGCATCACGATTATAACTAGCCACTGAGGTGTCGTGCTTATCTGGCACAGCGACGGACCTTGGTGGTAGCATAACACGAACTTATCCTGCCAACGATGACGAATGCGCATGTCTATACAGAATACATTTCCAAGTTACCAATCTTTGACCCTTGCCCTTAACCAGCAAGCGGTGGCGTTGACCGCAGCAGAAATGCACGGCCTGATCAGTGGCCTGTTGTGCGGTGGCAGCCGTGACGCCGGCTGGCAATCACTGGTCTATGATCTGACTAATGAAGGCGTGGCCTTCCCGCAGGCGCTAAGCTTGCCGCTTCAGCAACTTCATGAAATTACGCGTGAAACGCTGGAAGACGACGATTTCATGTTCCAACTGATGATGCCGGAAGGCGAAACGGTCAGCGTGTTTGATCGCGCCGACGCGTTGAGCGGCTGGGTGAACCATTTCCTGCTCGGCCTTGGCATGATGCAGCCGAAACTGGCCCAGGTGAAAGACGAGCTGGGTGAGGCGATCGACGATCTGCGTAACATCGCCCAACTCGGTTATGAAGAAGATGAAGACCAGGAAGAGCTTGAGCACTCTCTGGAGGAAGTGGTGGAGTATGTGCGGATGGCGGCCATTTTGTGCCACACCGAATTTACTCGCCGCAAGCCGACGGCGCCGGAAAATGCCAAACCGACCTTGCACTAAACATCCTATTTCACGACCTTGAGGCCGTGAGCACAGGCAGATTGATTTCAGGAGAAGGTGATGACTCAGCAGGAATTCAACAACCGCCGTCAGGCGCTGTTGGCGAAAATGGCTCCGGCCAGCGCGGCGATTATTTTCTCTGCGCCGGAAGCAACGCGCAGTGCAGATACCGAATATCCTTACCGTCAGAACAGCGATTTCTGGTACCTGACCGGCTTCAACGAGCCGGGCGCGGTATTGATTCTGGTGAAGAGTGACGAGATGCATAACCACAGCGTGCTGTTCAACCGGGTGCGCGATCTGACGGCGGAAACCTGGTTTGGCCGCCGTCTGGGCCAAGAGGCTGCCCCGGCGAAGCTGGGTGTGGACCGCGCGCTGCCGTTCGATGAAATCAACGACCAATTACCCCTGTTGCTCAATGGCCTGGACGTGATCTACCACGCGCAGGGCCAATACGACTATGCCGATCAAATCCTGTTTGCTGCGCTGGACAAGCTGCGCAAGGGTTTCCGCCAGAACCTGCAGGCACCGGCAACCCTGACCGACTGGCGTCCGTGGCTGCACGAAATGCGCCTGTTCAAGTCATCGGAAGAGATGGTGATTATGCGTCGCGCCGGTGAGATCAGCGCGCTGGCCCATACCCGTGCAATGCAGAAATGCCGTCCCGGCATGTTCGAATATCAGCTCGAGGCGGAAATTCATCATGAGTTTACCCGCTTCGGTGCCCGCTACCCGTCTTACAACACCATTGTCGGTGGCGGTGACAACGCCTGTATCCTGCACTACACCGAGAACGAAAGTGAATTGCGCGATGGCGATTTGGTGCTGATCGACGCCGGTTGCGAGTACAAAGGCTATGCTGGCGACATCACCCGCACCTTCCCGGTCAACGGCAAATTCAGCCGACCGCAGCGCGCAGTGTATGACATCGTGTTGGCGTCGTTGCAACGGGCGCTGGAGATGTTCAAACCGGGCATCAGCATCCGCGTGGTCAACGATGAAGTCGTACGCATCATGATTACCGGGATGGTGGAATTGGGGATCCTGAAAGGCGAAGTCGAGCAGCTGATTGCCGAACAGGCACATCGTCCGTTCTACATGCATGGCCTGGGTCACTGGCTGGGGCTGGATGTGCATGATGTCGGCCATTACGGTACGCCAGATCGCGACCGTACGTTGGAACCGGGCATGGTGCTGACCGTCGAACCGGGGCTGTACATTGCGCCGAATGCTGATGTGCCGGAAGAATATCGTGGCATGGGCATTCGTATTGAAGACGACATCCTGATCACCGCCACCGGCATTGAGAATCTGACGGCCAGCGTAGTGAAAGACGCAGATGCCATCGAAGCACTGATGGCGGCGGCAAGGTAACAGCATGAGTGTAATCATCGTTGGTGGCGGTATGGCGGGGGCGACTTTGGCGCTGGCCATTTCCTCGCTGACTCAGGGAAGATTGGCGGTTGACCTGGTCGAAGCGACCCGACCGGACGACCGCAGCCATCCGGGATTTGACGCCCGCGCCATTGCCTTGGCGCAGGGCACCTGTCAGCAGTTGACGCGCATTGGCGTTTGGCCGGCGCTGCGCGACTGTGCGACGGCCATTACCCAGGTGCACGTTAGCGATCGCGGTCATGCCGGGTTTGTTAATTTGCACGCGCAGGATTACCAGGTCGATGCGTTGGGGCAGGTGATTGAGCTGCACGATGCCGGTCAACGGTTGTTTGCGCTGCTGGCCAAGGCACCGGGTGTGACGTTGCACTGTCCGGCCCGGGTGGTCGATGTGGTGCGTACAGCAGAGCAGGCCGAAGTACTGCTGGATAACGGTCAGCGTATCAGCGGGCAACTGCTGGTGGCGGCGGACGGCTCACGTTCGGCGCTGGCACAGGCCTGTAATCTGCAGTGGCAGCAAAGTGACTATCCGCAGTTTGCTACCATTGCCAACGTCACCACTGCAGAGCATCCACAGGGGCGCGCTTTTGAACGCTTCACCCGTCACGGGCCCTTGGCTTTACTGCCGATGTCTCAGGGGCGCAGCTCACTGGTGTGGTGCCATGCGCGTGAAGATCGCGAGCAGGTCGACGGATGGGACGATGAGCGTTTTATCAGTGAATTGCAGCAGGCGTTTGGCTGGCGTCTGGGGCGTATTCTTCGCGCCGGCAAACGCCACAGCTACCCGCTCAGCCTGCTGACCGCCAATCAGCATGTCAGCCACCGGCTGGCACTGGTGGGCAATGCCGCACAGACGCTGCATCCGATCGCCGGGCAGGGGTTCAATCTTGGCCTGCGTGACGTGATGTCGCTGGCGGAAACGCTGGCCGAGGCGCAGCAGGCCGGAGAAGATCCCGGTGGCTATGCGCTGTTGGGGCGTTATCAACAACGGCGACAGCAAGATCAGCAGGCTACCATTGGTGTGACAGACGGCCTGATCCGGCTGTTTGCCAATCGCTACGACCCCCTGGTGGTCGGTCGTAATCTGGGTCTGATGGCGATGGCCCAGTTACCGTCGGTGCGGGACGCCTTTGCCAAACGTACTTTGGGCTGGGTGGATCGCTAAGCGGTGTATAAGCACAGGCGCAGCATGCTGTGCCCAAAGCGCTGGGCAATGGCACAGCGAGTCATTTAAGGAAATTAAGCAGCATGCAATCATTTGACGTGGTTATCGCCGGCGGCGGTATGGTGGGGTTGGCATTGGCCTGTGGTTTGCAGGGCAGCGGTCTGCGCGTTGCAGTGTTGGAACAGCAGCAACCGGATATGACGCCGCCGCAACCACAGCCGGAACTGCGCGTTTCCGCCATCAATGCCGCCAGCGAGCGCCTGCTGCAGCACATTGGCGTGTGGGACGAGATCCTCTCCCTGCGCGCCAGCGCCTATAACGCCATGGAAGTCTGGGATCGCGACAGCTTCGGCAAAATAGCCTTTCGTGGTGACGAATGCGGTTTTAATCATCTTGGCCATATCATCGAAAACTCGGTGATCCAGCAGGCGTTGTGGAAGCGGGCGGAAAGCCTGAGCGACGTCACGCTGATGACGCCTGCGGCGCTCAAGCAGGTGGCCTGGGGCGAGAACGACGCTTTCATCACTCTGGAAGACGGCCGCATGCTGACCGCCCGACTGGTGATTGGGGCCGATGGTGCCCATTCCTGGCTGCGTCAGCATGCTGATATCCCGCTGACCTTCTGGGATTACCGCCACCATGCGCTGGTGGCCACGATCCGCACCGAAGAGCCGCATTTGGCGACGGCGCGGCAGGTGTTCCACGGCGATGGCATTCTGGCGTTTCTGCCGTTCAGCGATCCGCATTTAAGCTCGATCGTCTGGTCGGTGGCACCGGAAGAGGCTGAACGCCTGAAGCAACTGGAGCCGGAGCAGTTTAACCGTGAGCTGGCGATGGCTTTTGACCTGCGCCTCGGTGCCTGCACCCTGGAAAGTGAACGTCAGACCTTCCCACTGACCGGGCGTTATGCCCGCAACTTTGCCGCGCACCGTCTGGCGCTGGTGGGCGATGCTGCGCATACCGTGCATCCGCTGGCCGGGCAGGGGGTGAATCTGGGCTTTATGGATGTGGCAGAGCTGATCGCTGAACTGCGCCGTCTGCAACGGCAGGGCAAGGATATTGGCCAACACCTGTATCTGCGCCGCTACGAACGCCGTCGCAAACACGGTGCTGCGGTGATGCTGGCCAGCATGCAAGGGTTCCGCGAACTGTTTGATGGTAACCACCCGGCGAAGAAACTGTTGCGTGATGTCGGGCTGCGCCTGGCCGACAGCTTGCCGGGCGTGAAGCCCAAGCTGGTGCGTCAGGCGATGGGCCTGAATGACCTGCCGGAATGGCTGGCCTGACGGCAGCCTGAGAGAGGTCGTTAGGCCTCTCTGCCTCATTTTCCCCTCGATATCATCGATTCTCAAAGGCGCAGCCCTGCGCCTTATACCCATAGCTTTTTCTTATATAACCCTTCATTTGAAATAATCTAATTCCAGGCCGGTTTTGCCATTAGTTTTTCTAATTCCATGTTCGGTTATCAAAAGTCGAAATTCCGTATCCGGCCTTGGGTTTGTTATATAACTTCGGATTTTTGGTGCTTTAATTGTTGGTTTTGTGCCTTAAAGCGCATTTTTCCAGTCAAAAACTCTGCACACTAGCCCGGCATTTTACTGGCCCTGAGCGACGCCAAGCCTATTTTAACTTATGGTTAATGGGGTCGTTCGGTGATAACGTCAGGACAAAGGTATCGTTTGCGTCGCGGCGGTTAGCCGCAGTTTTTGCACGTTCGGCGCAGCGTTTCTGTTGGGCAGTCAGTGCGCCACGCAATCCGGCCGCGAGCCATTATCTGATGTATTGCGTAGCAGCACCCTATCTTCAGCTTCTGAGTGAAATGAGGGAAAAGATGGCAAAGCAAACCCCACTGTACGACCAGCACGTGGCGTGCGGTGCGCGCATGGTAGATTTTCATGGCTGGATGATGCCCCTGCATTACGGCTCCCAGATCGATGAGCACCACGCCGTGCGTCAGGATGCCGGTATGTTCGACGTCTCCCATATGACCATTGTGGATCTGCGCGGTGCCCGCACCCGCGAGTTCCTGCGTTACCTGCTGGCGAATGACGTCGCCAAGCTCACTCAACCTGGCAAAGCCTTGTACACCGGCATGCTGAATGCGTCTGGCGGTGTGATCGACGACCTGATCGTTTACTTCCTTACTGAAGACTATTTCCGCCTGGTGGTGAACTCCGCCACCCGCGACAAAGACCTGGCCTGGATCGAAGAACACGCAGCTCCGTACGGCGTAGCGCTGACGGTGCGTGACGATCTGGCGCTGGTTGCGGTGCAGGGCCCACAGGCCAAAGAGCGCGCCGCCACCTTATTTACCCCGGAACAAAAAAGCGCGGTTGAAGGCATGAAGCCGTTCTTCGGCGTACAGACCGGGGATCTGTTTATTGCCACTACCGGTTATACCGGCGAAGCGGGTTATGAAATTGCCCTGCCGAAAGAGCAGGTGGTCGATTTCTGGCAGAAACTGCTGGCGGCGGGCGTGAAGCCGGCTGGCCTGGGTGCACGTGACACCCTGCGCCTGGAAGCGGGTATGAACCTGTACGGGCAAGAGATGGATGAAGGGATTTCGCCGCTGGCTGCCAACATGGGCTGGACCATTGCCTGGCTGCCGGAAGACCGTCAGTTTATCGGCCGTGAAGCGTTGGAAAAACAGCGCGAAGTGGGCACCGAACAACTGGTCGGCTTGATCATGACGGAAAAAGGCGTATTACGTAATGAGCTGCCGGTGCGTTTCACCGATGAAGCAGGTCAGACGCATGAAGGGGTGATCACCAGCGGTTCATTCTCACCGACCCTGGGCTTCAGCATCGCCCTGGCCCGCGTACCCGCCGGTATCGGCGAGCAGGCCATCGTTCAGATCCGCAACCGTGAAATGCCGGTCAAGGTCACCAAACCTGGATTCGTGCGTGCCGGTAAGCCACTGACTAATTAATTTTTTGTTTATTGATTCTTTATTTCTTCGAAGGAGTAGCTGGCGATGAGCAATGTGCCAACAGAATTGAAATACGCAACATCCCATGAGTGGGTGCGTGACGCAGGCAACGGCGAATACGTGGTAGGCATTACCGAACACGCGCAGGAACTGCTGGGCGACATGGTGTTTGTCGACCTGCCTGACGTGGGCACCGCGGTTAACGCTGGCGAAGACTGCGCAGTAGCGGAATCGGTGAAAGCCGCTTCCGATATCTATGCACCTATCAGCGGTGAAATCATCGCTGCCAACGATGCGCTGGAAAGCTCTCCGGAGCTGGTTAACATTGACCCGTACGGCGAAGGCTGGCTGTTCCGCATCAAGGCTTCTGACAGTGCCGAACTCGGCAACCTGCTGGATGCCGGTGCGTATCAGGCTTCTATCGACGAGTAACTGTTGTAACGCCCCAGGCCCATTGGCCGGGGCGTTTTAGTTATAGATCAGGCTATATCCCGTACCCCGTAAGCATTCAGGAATTTGTAGCAATGACTCAGACACTCAGCCAACTTGAACACAGCGGTGCGTTCATCGAACGCCATATCGGCTCTTCTGCAGAACAACAGCAGCAGTTGCTGGAAGCGGTGGGCGCACGCTCGCTCAACGCGCTGATCCAACAGATTGTGCCGGCAGACATTCAACTGCCTGCGCCGCCGCCGGTGGGCGATGCGGCTACTGAACATCAGGCGCTGGCCGAACTGAAGGCGATTGCCTCGCAGAATCAGCGCTACAAATCCTATATCGGTATGGGCTACAGCGCGGTGCTGACACCGCCGGTGATCCTGCGCAACATGCTGGAAAATCCGGGCTGGTACACCGCTTATACCCCTTATCAGCCGGAAGTGTCGCAGGGCCGCCTTGAGGCGCTGTTGAACTTCCAGACCGTGACGCTCGATCTGACCGGTCTGGATCTGGCATCGGCTTCATTGCTGGACGAGGCGACCGCGGCCGCCGAAGCGATGGCGCTGGCCAAACGCGCCAGCAAGCTGAAAGACGCTAACCGTTTCTTCGTGGCTGACGACGTGCATCCTCAAACGCTGGACGTGGTACGTACCCGTGCCGCCACCTTCGGTTTTGAAGTGATCGTCGATAAAGCCGAGAAAGTGCTGGAGCTGCAGGGCGTGTTTGGCGTGCTGCTGCAACAGGTCGGTACCACCGGTGAACTGCACGACTACAGCAAACTGCTGGCCGAGCTGAAAACCCGCAAAATCGGTACCAGCGTGGCTGCCGACATTATGGCACTGGTGCTGTTGACCGCACCGGGCAAACAGGGCGCCGACGTGGTGTTCGGCTCCGCACAGCGCTTTGGCGTGCCGATGGGTTACGGTGGCCCACACGCGGCCTTCTTCGCCTGCCGTGACGAATTCAAACGTTCGATGCCAGGTCGCATCATTGGTGTTTCTCGCGATGCTGCCGGTAACACTGCACTGCGCATGGCGATGCAAACCCGTGAGCAACATATCCGTCGCGAAAAAGCCAACTCGAATATCTGTACCTCGCAGGTACTGCTGGCCAACATCGCCAGCCTGTATGCGGTGTACCATGGCCCACAAGGCCTGCAACGTATTGCCGGGCGTATCCATCGCCTGACCGACATTTTGGCCGCCGGTTTGCAACAGGCCGGGCTGCAACTGCGTCACAAAACCTGGTTCGATACCCTGACGGTGGAAGTGAAAGACAAGGCCGCGGTGCTGGAACGCGCCTTGAGCTTCGGCATCAACCTGCGTACCGATATTCACGGTGCGGTGGGCATCACGCTGGACGAGGCGACCTCACGTGAAGACGTGCAAACGCTGTTCGCCTTGCTGGCGGGTGACGAGCACGGTTTGGACATCGACGCGCTGGACGCGGCGGTGAGCAAAAATAGCCAATCGATCCCGGCGGGCATGGTGCGCCAGGATCCGATCCTGACTCACCCGGTATTCAACAGCTACCACAGCGAAACCGAGATGATGCGTTATATGCACCGTCTGGAACGCAAGGATCTGGCGCTCAACCAGGCGATGATCCCGCTCGGTTCTTGCACCATGAAGCTGAATGCCGCGGCGGAAATGATCCCGATTACCTGGCCTGAGTTCTCTGAGCTGCACCCGTTCTGCCCGCCAGAACAGGCGGCAGGCTATCAGCAGATGATCGGTCAGCTGTCACAGTGGCTGGTGCAATTGACCGGCTACGACGCGGTTTGCATGCAGCCGAACTCCGGCGCGCAGGGTGAATACGCCGGGCTGTTGGCGATCCGTCATTACCATGAAAGCCGTAACGAAGCGGGCCGTCACATCTGCCTGATCCCAAGCTCCGCACACGGTACCAACCCGGCCTCTGCCCAAATGGCGGGCATGAGCGTGGTAGTGGTGGCCTGCGACAAGAATGGCAACATCGATCTGCACGACCTGCGCGTCAAGGCCGAGCAAGCGGGTGAAGAGCTGTCTTGTATCATGGTGACTTACCCGTCGACCCATGGCGTGTACGAAGAAACTATCCGTGAAGTGTGCCAGATCGTTCATCAGTTCGGCGGCCAGGTGTACCTCGACGGCGCCAACATGAATGCTCAGGTGGGCATCACCACCCCAGGTTACATTGGTGCAGACGTCTCACACCTTAACCTGCATAAAACCTTCTGTATCCCACACGGCGGTGGCGGTCCAGGCATGGGGCCAATCGGCGTCAAAGCGCATTTGGCACCTTTCGTTCCGGGCCACAGCGTGGTGCAGATCGACGGTGTGACCACCCAGCAGGGCGCAGTTTCTGCTGCACCCTTTGGTAGCGCCTCAATTTTGCCAATCAGCTGGATGTATATCCGCATGATGGGCGCAGAAGGGTTGAAGCAGGCGAGCCAGGTGGCGATCCTGAACGCCAACTACATTGCGACCCGTCTGAAAGACGCTTACCCGGTGCTGTATACCGGCCGCGATCACCGCGTGGCGCATGAATGCATTCTCGACATTCGTCCGTTGAAAGAAGAGACCGGCATCAGCGAAATGGATATCGCTAAACGTCTGATTGACTACGGTTTCCATGCGCCGACCATGTCGTTCCCGGTAGCGGGTACGCTGATGGTTGAACCTACCGAATCTGAAAGCAAAGCAGAGCTGGATCGCTTTATCGACGCGATGCTGGCTATCCGCGGCGAGATTGATCGGGTGGCGAAAGGTGAATGGCCGCTGGAAGACAACCCATTAGTCAACGCGCCGCACATTCAGGCCGAACTGGTCAGTGACTGGCAGCACGCCTATAGCCGTGAGCTGGCGGTGTTCCCAATCGCTGGTGTGCGTGAGAACAAATACTGGCCGAGCGTGAAACGTCTGGATGACGTGTACGGCGACCGTAACCTGTTCTGTTCTTGCGTACCGATGAGCGAATACGAATAAACCCTTCGGCGGGGAGTTGATAAACAGGCAGCGCATTTTGCGCTGCTTTTTTTTGTCCATCATGCACATGGTTTTCTTGCTTATATATTTGATTAATTGCTAATTATCTTCTTTTTTGTGCGATCCCCCGCAGTTTGCTTCCAACCTGATTTAAGACACTGTCCGGTTTACATTCCGTTTAAACACGCGTGGTTAAATTGACATCAGCAAAATATTTTGCAGGGAAGATTGACTCACAAGGAGTGCTCTATGAAAAGGTTGGCTATCGCAATCATTGCGGCTTTACCCTTCTGCTCCGCGCAGGCGGTTGAAAGTTATGAAGTACGAAATAACAGCGGGCAAACGGTATTTAAACTGAATTTCTACACCCCCACCGATGACGGCTATTTTACTGATGAAGGTGTCCCTCAGCACTCATCCTGGATCCTGGACGAGGCGCAAAAGGCACAGGTGATCAGCGCCGCACAACGCTGGGCCGATATTATCAAACCCAAGCCTGGCCAGTTGCCGGGGGTGATCAACGTCGGTACCTTTGATGAGAAAAATGCCGGCGCAATGAGCGCCAACGTCAGTGACGACAGCTTTAGTTTGACCCAGCTTCAGGCAGTGTTACAGGGGCAGGAGGCGGGGGTATTGGACAGTGGTGCCCATGCCATCGTCCGTATCGGCAAGCTGGACTTTACCCCTACCCAGGCCTCGCCGGCCCAGATCCCCACCGATCATCGAACCGATCTGGAAGTCACGATATTTCATGAAATTGCCCATGCGTTAGGGATCAGCGCTGATGCCGGGGTAGCCAATGGCATAACGCAATTCGGCCCGACGCAGGGGAGCTGGACATCGCATCTGTTTGACGACAACGGTAATCCTGCTCAGCCGGACCAGGCGATTTTGTGCAAAGGCTGTGAGGGACCGGACGATCCTTCAGGTTTCGACGTGCGCAAGGATCAAGGTTATTTCGCCGGTAGCCATGTCAAAGAGGTGCTGGACGGTGCCATGCCGGGAGTTCCGGTACGCATCCTCGATGTATTTGGCGATCTGGATGAAGATTACATGTCCCACATCGAGCTGGATCGCAGCCTGATGAGCCACCAAAACTACCGCAATTACACCTCGATGATGGAAGCCGAATTGGCGCTGTTACAGGACATGGGGTACGACATCGATCGTCGTAACTTCTTTGGTCGCTCGGTTTATGGCAGCGGTCTGGATGTGGTTAACCAGCAAGGGTATTTCGCGCGTAATGCTGACGGTACCGATTATATCGACGGCAAAGCCAATACTGCTGCCCGGGGTGTCGGGTTGCACATTTACGGCAGTAACAATCGCATAGAGCAGCGCGGCGATCTGTTGGCAGATGGCGTAGCCGCCGCCGGTATCCGCATTGATGGTGCGGGCAACACGCTCAGCATCGCTCCGGGTACCCGGGTGCAGGCCAACGGTGATTACGGCACCGGCTTATTGGTGGCGTACGGGGATCGGCACAATATTATCCAGCGTGGCAGCCTGGAGGCGACCGGCAAAGAAGGCGTGGCTGCTCGTCTGGACTTTGGTAACAACCTGCTGGGCAATGATGCCGAATACCGTGGCTCATATATCTGGCAGTGGGGCGGGCTCGATCTGTCCAAATATCGGGCAGCCCCGCTGGTGTCCAATTTCGATATCACCGGCTCATTGAAAGGCAGCAAAGCGGCGATCTACCAGTCTGAAAATGCACTGGCCGGCGCAATCAACGTGATGCGTGGTGCTGACATTCAGGGCGATATTATCTCTGACTATGCGCAATGGGACGAAAATAATCAGGCGCGCCTCACTCGTTTAACCTTCGGCCTGCAGCCGGATGAACTGGGGCAGGTCACCGCAGCGGCGGATAGCGGTTTTGACTTCACCTATAACGGTAACATTCGCGGTAAGGATAATTTTGCGCTGGTGGCTGAGGGCGGTAAAACGACTCTCAACGGCATGCATCAGGTGTATAGCGTGGATATTGAGCCAGGGGCCCAACTGGCTGGGAATAGCCGTTATGAGCTGTCGGATGCCGGGTTGTTTACCAATAACGGTTTGCTCACCACCGGTTCACCTTTTGGTCTGGTTTCGATCGTCGGCGATTACTCGCAGGGGCCGCAGGGGCGTCTGCAACTGATGTTCGACAACCTGGGGCGTGGGGACCAGGTGATAATCAGCGGAAAATCCAGTCTGGGCGGTGCCTTGGCGCTGATGCCGGTCAAAGGCTGGTATGCATCAGACTGGAAGCTGAACAGCACTTCCCTGTTGCAACTGGGGCAGGCCAGCGGTGAGTTCGATCAGATCAGCGTGCAGACGCAGTCACCGACCTTAAGCTTCAGTGCGACACCGTTGGCGGCCGGGGAATATCAAATCAGCGCCAGCCGTGGTGCAACGGCCTACAGCCAATATGCACAGAGCACGAATGAGCAGAACGTCGGTCTGGCGTTGGCCCGTGCGGCGGTGACGGCGGGTAATGATATGCGTCCGTTGCTGACTGCGCTGGATTTCTCTGCCCCTGATGGCAAGCAGGTCAACAATGCTTTGGCCCAGTTGGAGCCGTCGGCCTATAACAGCCTGATCCAGGCTTCATTCGATCGCGAACGTCAGTTAACCCGTGCGTTGACGGCACCGGAACGCAATCTGACGCTGGCTCCGGTTGACGACGAACAAGATTGGATTAGTTTTGCCCTGCCTTATGGCGGCGGTAACTGGCAGCGTAATTCGGGCAATATCACCGGTTACAACGCATCGCGTTATGGCGTGCTGTTCGGCGCTGAGAAACGTAATGTGCTGGTGCCTGGGCTGACCACCGGTTTCCACGCCGCGGTGGGCGGACAAACCGTCAATGCCAAAAGTGCCGATCGGGCGCGGGCGCACAGCACTTCATTTGATGTTGGTTTGCAGTTCAACTTTGCACAGGATGCCATGGCCGGGCCGTTTGCTTATGGCCTGGGCCGGGTGGGCGCTGAGGATAATCATATGAAGCGTCAGTTTGATGTCGCCGGTGTGAGCGGCACCAGCAAGAGCGACTGGACGGCCTGGAACGGTTCATTGACCCTGGGCGGCGGCTATCATTTTGCATTAACCGATTCGTTCAGCTTTGGCCCGGTAGCGGCACTGGATTATACCGCCACCACTCATCGTACGATTAAGGAGACCGGTACTGGCACCTTGCCGATGCAGATTAAAGGGCGCTATGCCGACTCTCTGCAAAGCACGCTGGGTGTAGAGGCGCTGTTCCAGGGGACAGAGGCTTTGTCCGCGACCCTGCGCCTTGGCTGGCAGCATGAGCTGCTGAGCAACAATGTCACCCAGCGTGCGCAGTTCGTTGGTTATGACGCCTCGGCTTTTGATAGCAAAAGCACCTTGGCGGGGCGTGATGGGCTGGCGGCGCAGGCGGGTGTGCAGTATCAGTTGAACAAAGATGTTTCAGTTGGGGCCGGGCTTTCCAGCGAGTTGTTCCGCCAGGGCAGTAATTCATTAGAGGGCAATATGTCTGTGAGCTGGCGGTTCTGATTTCTCCAACAAAATGCCGGTGAGTCAATATCAATAACACGTTCGGCAAAGCGTACTCTCAAGGGACACTGCATGATGCAGTGTCCCTTTTTTACTGTCGCCGCACCGCAACCCCAACGGATTAAGGAGCAATGATGAGAGCTGCAATAGTTAACGCGTTAGGCCAGGCACCCGTAGTCGGTGATGTGGATGAGCCGATAGCCAGAAAAGGGGAAACCCTGATCGAAGTGATTGTCGCCGGTATCAAACAATTGGATCGCGCCATGGTGGCGGGAACCCATTACTCCAGCCCTAAGGTGTTGCCGATCGTGCCAGGTACCGATGGCGTTGGTTATGCACCGGATGGCCAGCGGGTTTATTTCGCCTCTTTCCGGCAGCCTCACGGCGCACTGGCAGAGCGTACCGTCGCTTCCTGGAGCGTGCCGGTGCCGAAAGGTGTGGACGATGCCACCGCAGCGGCCTTGATTAATCCGGCATTTGCCGCCTGGCTGCCGCTGCACTGGCGCGCCGAGCTTCAGGCGGGTGAAACGGTGCTGATTATTGGTGCGACCGGCACCTCGGGCAAGCTGGCGGTGGCCGCTGCACGTCAGGCGGGAGCCGGGCGGATTGTCGCGGCTGGGCGTCGGCAGAGCGTACTGGATGCGCTGGACGTCGATGCGACGGTGGACCTCAGCCTGGAAGGAGATGCACTGGTGCAGGCTTTCGCTGCTGCTGCAGGCCCGAACGGCTATCAGGTGATTGTCGATTACATTTGGGGGGCGGCTACCGAAGCGCTGCTGGCCACGCTGAACAATCACGATCTGTCTTCCTATGCCGGTGGGCGCGGTATTCGTCTGGTCAACGTAGGTTCAATGGCCGGGCCAGACATCCGCTTGCCGGCAGCGGTACTGCGCAGCAACCAGCTGCAGATTTTGGGCAGTGGTACCGGCAATTTCCCTCCGCCGGCTGAGATGCAGCGATATGCCAGTGAGATCCTGGCGTTGGCGGCCGCAGGGCAGATCTCGGTTGAAACTCAGGAGCACGGTTTATCCGAGATCGCCGAAGTGTGGGATCTGAACAAGAAAAGCGATGTGCGATCGGTGATCCGTATTGCCGGATAACTGTTCTCAGGTTTATGGGCAAACACGTTTTTGCCCATTGATCTGTCACAGTCAATCAAGCCGATACCGCGGCAGTAAAATAGCGGCTTTCATG
Source organism: Serratia proteamaculans (assembly GCF_949794035.1). NCBI lineage: Bacteria > Pseudomonadati > Pseudomonadota > Gammaproteobacteria > Enterobacterales > Yersiniaceae > Serratia > Serratia proteamaculans. The sequence goes on along the minus strand of NZ_OX461105.1, from coordinate 4,411,882 downwards.
CCGGTTTAACTCTCTTCTGGCGGCGCGAGGTAGTTTTCCGGTAAGTCGATAACAAACCCGATACCGCGTTCATCGAGTCCTTCGGTGAGCCGCAGCTGCGCACCGATTTTATCGGCCAGATTTTTGGCTATCGCCAGCCCCAGACCGCTGCCAACTTGCAGGGTGCCCGGCACGCGGTAAAAGCGCTCGAACAGCCGTTTGTGGTATTCCGGGCCGATGCCAGGGCCATTGTCGCGCAAGGTAATGTAGCAACCCAGCGGTGACAGCGAGCGAATATTGGCTTCGATTCGCCCATTCTCCGGCGCGTATTTGATGGCGTTTTCCAAAAGGTTGGTGAAGATGGTAATCAGTGATTGGCGATCGGTATCAATCATCACATTTTCACTGCCATCCAGCGAAAGTTCGACGTTCTTTTCCAGCGCATAGGGCACGTGTTGGGCAATGCATTTGCTGATTTCCGCGTGAATATTCACGGTTTCAATCTTCAGCGGAAAGTCTTCTGACTCCAGCTTGGCCAGGTCAATCAGTTGGCGCGAAAGCGATGCGGCGCGATCCAGCCCCTGCTGCATGTCTTCAATGATTTCCTGTCGTTCGGTTTTATCCGCCACCTGGGTCAGCAGATGCAACTGTGCCAGTACGGCGGCGATTGGGGTGCGTAGCTCATGCGCCGCGTCAGCCATAAAGCGTTTTTCGCGCTGATTGGCGGCATCGATACGTGCCATCAGCTTATTGATTTCCAATACTATTGGCCGGATTTCCTGATATTGCTCGGTCGCATTGATCGGTGACAAGGTACCGGGCTTGCGGTCAGAGATCATTCTGGCGATTTGCCGTAGCGGCCTCAGACTGAAATAGGCGGTGATCAACAGGGCGGCAATGGTTGCCGCCAGGGTTAGCAACAGTGGGATAGCGGTGCTTTCCGCCGGATTACCGAAAATGGTGGTGCGGTTGTCAAAGGATTCGCCGACGATCACCCTAAATTGCTGCTTGTCGCTCCAACTGCCGGCGATATGCCACTTCATATTGGCGTAGCTGATAGTGCCGGACAGCACGGAAGGTGGCAGGAACAGCGGTATTTCCTGCGCCAGCGAGGCGTAAAGCATCTTATTGTTACGATCGTAAACCACGAATAAGGGGCGGTAGTCTATTTCATCCTGCATGCCGTTTTTGATCGAGTCGATATACATTATTTCGATGTCTTTAATTACCTCAATAAAATTGTGGTCGTTGATGTCAGTTTTATCAAGAATATTGGCAATGCCGCGTGCGACAATGCGTTGCTGATTATCCAAGTATTTTTCGGCGTCGGGGTAATAAAAATATTTTACCCAGCCCATCAATACGCCCCACAGTAGTAATATGGCCAATACCTGGAAAATAATGGTGCGCATAAAAAAGGATTTAAAACTAATCATCCCAGCGTCTCTTTTTTTAATAAATAGCCAATGCCGCGCACGGTAATAATTCGCTCTCTACCTATCTTGCGCCGCAAATTATGCATATGTACCTCCAGTGAGTTACTTTCCACGCTGTCGCCGTGACCGAAAAGACTTTGCTCCAGTGCGGTTTTACGCACCACGGTGCCGGCACAGCGCATCAGTTCATGCAACAGCCGGTACTCCTTTTTCGATAACAGCAACAGTTCACCATCCAGTGTCACCTGGTGGTTCATTGGGTCCAGATACAAATTGCCCAGACTCCAGGTTTGGGAGGCAAACCCGGCCATGCGGCGGTTCACCGCCTTCACACGAGATATCAGCTCAGGCAAGGCGAAAGGTTTGGCCAGAAAGTCGTCCGCACCGGAGTCCAGGCTATTGACCAGGCTCTCAATCCGGTCGCGGGCGGTCAGAACAATGATCGGGATATTTTGTCCGGCGGCCCGCCACTCGACCAATTTTTTTAAGCCATCGCCGTCAGGCAGGGTCAGGTCCAGCAGCATTAAATCGAAGCTGGCTTGCGAGAGTTTACTTTGAGCATCATGGACCAGCCGCACCCAGCACAACTCAAAGCCCGCCAGCTCCAATGCGCGGCATAAGGCCTTGCCTAATTGCAGGTCGTCTTCCACCAACAGTATGTTCACGTGCCATCCGATTAATATCGATGTGTCGACGGCTATATAACTACAACCATCGGGTGAAGACAACGACGTCATCCTTTTTGCTCACCCGTTCTTAAGCAAACCTTAATCTGGCATTAATTTGGCGTTAAGGGAGCCTCGGTTTGTTTCTAGTACGCTCATCCCTGCAAAAATCATTCGGGTGGGGAAAAATGCGAGCAGATAAATTTTCAACGGTGGCTACATGCGCTGTCGCGATTTTATTTTTGGCGCTGACTACGCTACCTTCCCCTATCGGCTTGCAGAGTGGCAAGCATGCCACTCCACTTTCATCGACCCTGCCGTTTATTCAGCATGCTGAACCCCTGGTTGTTTATAAAAGCTTAAAACCTCGCATTAAAAAACAGCTGCGTCGTCTGGTGCAGCTACAACATTTAATTTAATAAGGCTGACCAGTTGAAAAATATCCTGGGTTATTCCGTAGCGACGTTGTTGACAATATTTCCCCTGCAGGGCTCTGCACAACAGGGCGGGCAAGCTTCATTGACTCTCAGCGGTGGTATGGCGGTAGCGCCGCTGTATCAGGGGGCATCTACCTATAGCGCTGTGCCGCTGTACGATATGCAGGCCAGCTATGATGGGGCGGCCTGGGGGGATTTCAGTATTGGACTGGGGGGCGCCAGTTGGCAGTTGCCGTTGTCGGGGCCGTTCGGCATCGCCTTATTGGCCGGTTATGACGGCGGACGAGACGAGAAAGTGAAAACGCTGAGAGGGCACAACAATCGGCTGAAGGGTATGGGCGATTTGGACGGTGCGTTTGAGGCCGGCATTGAACTGAGCTATAAACTCGAGCCTTTCCGCGCTTATATCAGGGGCATGCAGGCGACCAAGGCGCGTCGCTACGGCGATGAAGATCTGGGGCATACCGCCTATGTCGATCTGGGTGTGGCAGCGCTGTATCCCTTAACCGATGCTCTTAGCCTCTCTGCCGATCTGACCACCACTTGGGCCAACAGCGGCTATCAGCGGGGCTACTTTGGTGTTACCCAGCAGCAGGCACAGCAAAGCGCTTTCGAAACTTATCGGCCAGGCAGCGGTTTTAAACAGGTGATGCTCAACACGGCGCTGAATTATCAATTGACGCGGGAAATCGCTTTCCAGGGCGGAGTCGGTATCTATACTCTGTTGGGCGATGCGGCTAACAGCCCGATCGTCGAGAAAAAGGTGGCTGGGGTGGCTTTCCTGAGCGCCAGCTACCGTTTCTGATTTCCTAACCAGAGAAAGGAACAGCATGACTAAAGTTGCATTGGTCACCGGTGCCAGCCGAGGTATTGGTCGCGCCACGGCGTTACAGCTGGCCCGTCAGGGCTACGCAGTGGGCGTTAACTATCTGAAGGATGAGGCTGCGGCGCAACAGGTGGTCGCAGAGATAACCTCCCTGGGCGGCCGGGCGCTGGCGTTGCAGGCCGATATTGGTGATGAAAGCCAGGTGGTCGCGATGTTTGCCGAACTGGATGCCACCCTCGGTCCTATTAGTGCGCTGGTCAACAATGCCGGTATTCTGTTTCAACAGACCAGCATTGAACAACTGACCGCCGAGCGAATTAACAAAGTGCTGAGCACCAACGTCACCGGCTATTTCCTTTGCTGCCGCGAAGCGGTGAAGCGCATGGCGCAGCGTCATGGTGGGCAGGGCGGAGCTATCGTCAACGTCTCTTCCGCCGCCTCTCGTTTAGGGGCACCCTGGGAGTATATCGACTATGCGGCATCGAAGGGGGCGGTCGACACACTGACCACCGGACTGGCGTTGGAAGTGGCAGCGCAGGGGATTCGCGTTAACTCGGTGCGACCGGGCTGTATTTACACCGAGATGCATGCCAGCGGCGGTGAGCCGGGCCGTGTTGATCGGGTGAAGGGCAACCTGCCGATGCAGCGTGGTGGCACCCCGGAAGAAGTGGCGGAAGCCATCGTCTGGCTGCTGTCCGATGCCGCTTCTTACGTCACCGGCAGCTTTATCGAGGCCTCCGGCGGCCGCTGACGGCGATGTTATTGAGGTTATCCGTATCATTTCAGCCCGCAAAGCGGATGCACGAGAAAGGGGGAAGTATGAAACGCAAAAATTCGGTTAGGAATGTGCAGCATAGCGTGCTTCCTCCTCTGACGGAGGAGCAAAAGCGCAGATAGCCTCCTTGAGGGTTATGCCGGATGATGGGATTGACTATGGTGATGCCCCCGCGCTTAGCGATGAGCAATGGGGAACGGCATTACAGGGGCGGTTCTACAAACCGATGAAGGTATCAAAAACAGTCAGAATTGATGCTGACATTTTGGAATGGCTCCAGAGACCGGGTAAGGGCTACCAGAAGCGTTTGAACGCGGTCTTGCGTGCCGCTATGTTGAAAGGCCAAGAGCTCGAAGAGTAAAATTATCTATCCGTAGCTGTTTATCCTGCAGTTTAAAACCCGGTAGCTTTAGACGCGCCGGGTTTTTGATACGACATTACCTCTCTCCAATCAGCCCTCATGCAGCAGCGCACTGCGGAAAGACAGAATGTGCGCCTCTGCCGCATTGGCCGCGGCGTCGTCGTCCTGTGCTGCCAGAGCGGCGATAATCGCCCGATGTTCTTCGATCACCTCCCGCATATGGCCTTCGCGTGACAGCGTGCTGGCCCAGAAACGCTGTGCTCTGGCGTGCAGCACGCTCAGGATGTCCGCCAGCATATTATTCCCGGCGATCTGCGCCAGCTGCTGGTGGAACTGGTGGTCCAGCGTCATCATCTGTACCCGGTCACGGCGCTGGCTGGCGGCTTCGATCTGTTGATTGAGGGCCGTCAGTGCGGCGATCTGCGGTTCGGTAATTCGCTTGCTAGCCAGTCGCATACACAGCATTTCATTGGCCAGTCGCACTTCAATCAGTTCCAGTGCGTCATCCATCGACAGCGGTGAGACCATCACCCCTTTACGCGGGATCACCTGCAGTAACCCTTCATTGGCCAGCCGGTGGATCGCCTGATTGATCGGCGTTCTGCCCATATCCAGCTCACTCATCACCTGCGCGGTATTGAGATATTCACCAGGTTTGTAACTTAACGTCACCAGCGCCTGCTTAAAGCGCCGGTAGGCCAGTTCATTCAGCGATATTCCGGCTTCCTCTGCCGTCGGGAGTTCCTGGCTCTCTGCGTCAAGGGTCATCACGTTCTGCTCCTGCAAGAAGAAAGTTTTTAGACATAGTACACAAAAACATGGCACGGAAATCGCTTATTTGGTAACTAAAGATATAGTGAAATTTCACAGTATTTTAACCAAAGAGGCACAAACGCCATGAGACTGACCTTCACTTTACCTGAATCCAGCGGTGCCGGGGTGCTGGATGTTGAGATCGACCATCTGGTGATTGCCGGCTGGACCGGCCGCGATCGCGAGGCGATCCTGCACCATATTAGGGAGTTGGCGGCGCTGGGTGTGCCCCAACCCAGTGCAATCCCACTGTTTTATCGGGTGGCTGTTAATCAGCTTAGCCAGAGCGACTGCATTGAAGTGATCGGCAATGCCAGCTCCGGCGAAGCGGAACCGCTGATCTTCACTCATCGCGGCGAGCTGTTTGTTTCGCTGGCCTCGGATCATACCGATCGTCAACTGGAGGCGCACAGCGTAGCGCTGTCCAAGCAAATTTGCGTCAAGCCAGTAGCACGTGCCGCCTGGCCCTTGCGAGAAGTGATCGCACATTGGGACTCGTTGATCCTGCGATCCTGGATCAAAGAGGACGGTGAGTTCCGGCTTTATCAGCAGGGTTACCTTGCCAGTCTGCGTACTCCTGGCGATCTGCTGGATCGTTATCTGAGTGGTCAGCAGGTGCCCGAGGGCGGGCTGACGGTACCTCAGCCGCGTGACGGTCTGGCGATGGCCTGCGGCACGGTGGCGGCGATTGGCGGTATCCGACCGGCGGCCGAATTCCGTATGGAACTGGTGGACGAGGTGCTGGGGCGAACTATCAGCCATAGCTATCGCAGTATTGAACTGCCGGTGGTGGCGTGATGGAAAAACTGACTTTAACGCAGGTCGTTGCCGGGTTGACCAGCGGTGAATTAACGGCTGTGCAGTTGACTGCCGCTGCGCTGGCGCAAATTGCCGACGACCAGGGTGAGGGCTCTCGCACTTTTACCCATGTTTATAGCGACTGGGCACAGCAGCAGGCACTGGCGGCCGATCGACGGCGTGCGGCGGGTGATCCTCTGTCGACGCTGGATGGCGTACCGGTGTCGGTCAAAGACCTGTTTGATGTCGCCGGGGAAGTCACCACCGCCGGGTCGCGGGTGCTGGCCGATGCGCCGGTGGCTAATCGCCATTCCGCCGTGGTGGCGCGGTTGTTGCAGGCTGGCGCGGTGGTGATCGGCAAAACCAACATGACCGAGTTTGCCTATTCAGGGCTGGGGATCAATCCCCACTACGGCACGCCTGCCAATCCCTGGGATCGCTCTGCTCGCCGCATTCCCGGTGGTTCGTCTTCGGGGGCGGCGGTTGCGGTGGCTGACGGCATGTGTTGGGGCGCGATAGGCAGCGACACCGGTGGCTCGGTACGTATTCCGGCGGCCTTCTGCGGCCTGACCGGCTATAAACCCACCGCCCGTCGTATCAGCAGCCACGGTCTGCTGCCGTTGTCGCCCTCACTGGATTCGATCGGCGTGATCGCTCATGACGTTGCTGGTTGCATAGCGCTGGATGCGGCGATAGCCGATCTGCCACTGCATCCGCAGCAGAAAACCTTGAGTCAGGCGCGTTTTGCCGTGCCCCAAACATTGGTGCTGGATGGCCTGGACGATGAGGTCACCGCCGCCTTTCATCTCAGCGTCCAGCGGCTGGTGCAGGCCGGGGCACAGATTGAATTTATTCCCTGTCATGAGTTTGGCGAGCTGGCGACGATCAACGCCGCCGGTGGTTTCAGCGCGCTGGAGTCCTGGCGCTGGCATCAGCCGCTGATTGCCGAACATGCCGATGGTTATGACCCACGGGTGCTGTCACGTATTCGTCGCGGCCAATGGCTGAATGAGCAGGATCTGCAGCAATTGCAGTTGCTGCGTGCCGATTGGCAACGGCGGGTGACGGCTGTAGTGCAAGGGTTTGACGCACTATTGATGCCGACGGTGCCTATGGTTGCGCCAACCATTGCCGAGTTGGAAGCGGATGAAGACGCTTATTTTCGTATCAACGGCGCTGCGCTGCGTAACCCTTCGGTGATCAACTTCCTCGACGGTTGTGCGCTGTCGCTGCCCTGCCAATCGCCCGGAGCGGCGCCGGTTGGCCTGATGCTGGCCGGGTTGCCCCTGCAGGACGAGACGCTGCTGGGTTGGGCGCTGGCGATCGAACGTTGCCTCACCGAGGTGTGATTTTCCGGTGGGGTGCGACCCCGCCTTACTTTGAGCTAACAGGAGAGTACCCATGACCGGTTCCCCGAACGGAATGCTGTTTGTTGCAACAGATGTCGCCGCGCAGGACGAGGCGGATTTCAATCAGTGGTACGACCGTGAGCACGTGGAAGAGCGGGTGCGGGTGCCCGGCTTTTTGTCGGGCACGCGTTATCAGGCGCTACAAGGCGGGCGTAAATATCTGGGGCTGTATAAAACCGAATCCCTGGCCAGTTTTACCTCGGCGGCTTACCGCGCCGCGTTTAACCAACAGACCCCCTGGTCGGTGGCGAGCCTCGACAAAATGCGCGACCCAATGCGCCGGGTCTGTGCGGTAGAGGCGGTGACCGGGCAGGGCTGCGGCAGCCATTTGGCCATTGTTACCCTGGAGCCGGCGGCACCGGAAGTCCTGAAAGCCGGTATTCATCATTTGGGGACTATGCTGGCCGAGCAACCCGGTTTTGTGCGCAGCAGCCTGCTGTCGCCGGATGTTGAACTCAGCTCACCGCTGCCGAAAGAGTCGCGGGAAAATCGCCAGTTGTTGCCGATGCTGTTGATCGAAAGCAGCAGTGCCGAAGCCGGCCAGCGGCTGAATGAGCTGGCCTGTCTCCACTTGAAAATCCCCGCCACCGATGCGGTGCATTATGCCCTTGGCTGGCAACTGACCACGCAGGAGCTGTCATCATGAGCACTTCAACCACGGAAACACCGACCGCGGATTTATCTGCCGACGATACTGCCGCACATCCACCGAATACCGGCAAGCTGGCCGCGGCCAGTTCGATCGGCACCGCACTGGAATGGTATGACTTCACCGTCTACAACATCATGGCGGCGCTGATTTTCAACCACGTGTTTTTCCCGTCGTTCGATCCGCTGGTGGGCACTATTTTGGCGTTTTCCACCTACGCGGTCGGTTATGTTTCACGGCCGATTGGCGGCATCGTGTTTGGTCATCTCGGCGACGTGCTGGGGCGCCGTTTTGTCCTGGTGACCACGCTGGTGATCATGGGCGTGACTACCGCGCTGATGGGGCTGCTGCCGGGTTATGCCAGTTGGGGCATTTGGAGCCCACTGCTGTTGGTCACGCTGCGCTTTATTCAGGGGATTGCGCTGGGGGGCGAATGGGCGGGGGCCGTATTGCTGTCGATGGAGCATGGCAAACCTCATCAGCGTGGGCGTAACGCCTCCTTTGCTCAGGTCGGTCCTTCCTGCGGTACCTTGATCGGTACCGGCTTGATTACGCTGGTGACGGTGGCTATGTCGGCAGAAGATTTCCAACAGTGGGGTTGGCGTATTCCTTTCCTGCTTAGCCTGGTGTTGGTGGTATTTGGCCTGTGGCTGCGCCGTGGGGTGGGGGAAACGCCGGCGTTTCTGAAACTGGAGGCATCCAAAGATGTTACCCATTCGCCGATCCGCGAGGTCTTCACCCAGCATCGGCGTCCATTGTTGATTGCCGGTGGCTCGCGTATCGGTTCCGACGTGCTGTATGCGCTGGTGGTGGTCTTTACCCTGACCTATGTCACCACGGTACTGAACCTGCCGCGCCCGCTGGCGTTGGCCGCTACCATGTTGGGGGCGATCGGTAACGCGATTACCGTACCGATGTTTGGCGCACTGTCCGATCGTTTTGGCCGTCGACCGGTGTATATCGGCGGGGCGCTGGCGGCGATGGTTTGGGCATTTGTGTTCTTTATGCTGCTCGACAGTAGCCAGCCGGTGCTGATCTGCCTGGCGGTGGTGGTGGGGTTGTTGATCCATGCGGCGATGTACGGCCCGCAGGCGGCTTTTATCACCGAACAGTTCCCGACCCGGGTGCGCTATGCGGGATCGTCGTTGGCTTATACGCTGGCAGGTATTATCGGTGGTGGTTTTGCACCCTTGATTATCGCATCGTTATTCAAGTCTTACGACAGCACGCTGGCGATCTCGGCCTATGTGGTGGTGGCGTTGTTGATCACGCTGTGGGCGGTGATTGCCGCAAAGGAAACGGCCCACAAGCCGTTGTGAATGGCTTGCCGGGTGAGAGGATCACCCGGCATGTCGCAATAGCAGCAGCGTTACTTCAGCCAGCCTTTGCGTTGAGCGTCCTGCAGGTGTTGCAGCAGGTACTTCCACAGCTCTGGCTGGACATCGGCAATGGCCGCGTTACGCGACAGCACCTGCTCCAGACTGATGCCATTTTCGACCCAGCTTTGGCCTTCGTTATGCAGGTTCATCAGCATTGGCATGGTGCGATCCAGCACCAGTGCGAAACGCGCGTCGGCGCTCTCACCATCTTCATACTCCTGCCATAAAGCGGTGAAATACTCGCGCTGAGTGTCTGGCAGCATACCGAACAACCGGCGGGCTGCCGCCACTTCTTTATCATGGATCGCTGCGCGGGCCGCCAGATCGTAGACCAGCACGTCACCAGCATCGATCTCAACGATGTCATGCAGCAGCGCCATCTGGATCACCCGTTGGATATCCACGCCTTCACCAGCGTAAGGCGCCAGGCTCAGGGCGCCAATAGCAAAGTGCCAGCTGTGTTCGGCGGAGTTTTCCTGGCGTTGAGTGCCCAGCACTTTGGTGCGGCGTTGCACGCTTTTCAACTTGTCGATTTCCATCAGGAACTGGATGACCTGGGTCATGGAGCCGAAATCTAACGCGGGTACAGCGGATGACATGGTGTAAACCTCAAGGTAGATGGGTTGAAGCCGAACGATTGTAGACCAGTGGGCGAGGGATTTCGATGGTTACACGCGCACACAGTTTTATTTTAGCGTACACGTGTACACTGAAATTATTCTCAGTTAAGCTGCTTTGCGGTAATTTCGAACAATGTTGGCTGTTTTGAGGGGTTGTGCTTTATGGGAAAAACGGGCGTAGTAAAAGCCGGTAGCGAAAAAATTGCCGCTGCGGCCTATCCGTGGGCGGAAGAGATCGCTAATAGTATCAGTCATGGCATCGGTCTGGTTTTCGGCATTGTCGGTCTGGTTCTGCTGTTAGTTCAGGCGGTCGATACCGGCGCTGATGTGACGGCCATCGCCAGTTACAGTCTCTATGGCGGCAGCATGATCCTGCTGTTCCTTGCCTCCACGCTCTACCATGCCATTCCCCACCAAAAGGCCAAGCACTGGCTGAAAAAATTTGACCACTGCGCCATTTATCTTTTGATTGCCGGTACCTACACGCCATTTCTATTGGTGGGGCTGAACTCACCGTTGGCAAAAGGGCTGATGGCGGTAATCTGGGGGTTGGCGCTGCTGGGCGTATTGTTCAAGCTGGCCTTTGCCCACCGTTTTGAAGCGCTGTCGTTGGTGACCTATCTGACCATGGGCTGGCTGTCGCTGATCGTGATTTATCAGCTGGCGACCCGTCTGGCGTTGGGCGGCGTGACGCTGTTGGCGGTGGGGGGCGTGGTTTATACCCTGGGAGTGATCTTCTATGCTTCCAAACGTTTCCGCTTCGGTCACGCCATTTGGCATGGTTTCGTGCTCGGCGGCAGCCTGTGCCATTTTATGGCTATTTATCTGTACGTCTGATCTCCGCTGATATCTTTCGCACCGCAGCGTTGCTGGCTGCAGTGCGAAATCTATTGCGGATAGGTTAAGAAGCTCTGAACTGCCCCTATTTTTCTTCTATCAACGAATACGGCAGCGGTTTGATGGCCAGTTGGCTGGCGGCATCATCGCGAACCCGTAGCTTGCTGTCGGCATCCAGATCGTTATTCAACACTACCTGTACCCACAGGGTGCCGTCGGCCAGCTTGGCAGCACTCAGCACCGTACCGGTACGGCGCCAGTTCTCACCCAGTTGCAACTCCACGTCTTCAGCGGCCTGTGGCACTCGCCCGGCTTTGCCTTCCAGCCAGTACAACGCACGCTTGTTGGCACCGCGGAACTTGGCACGAGCCACCATTTCCTGACCGGTGTAGCAACCCTTGCTGAAACTGATGCCTTCCAGCGCCTGCAGGTTGGTGGCCTGTGGGATCAATTGCCCGCTGTTGGCGGTATCAATTACCGGGTAACCAGCTTCGATATCCAGCGTCAGCCACTGTTGACTGTCGTTCAGTTCTGCCTGTTCGTGCAGCTTGTCAGCCAACTGTTCGGCAATGGCAGCGGTGGTAACCAGCAGAAAACGTTCCGCCGGCAGAGAGAAGTGCAACAGCGTGGTTTCACCGTCCTGCACCACCTGATGTTCAGCATCCGGCAGGCTGTTGAACACCCCCGCCAGCGCCGCACGTGCCTGAAAACCGGCGACGCCCAATAAGACGGCTTCGTTGTCGGCGGCAATGGTGAGTTTGGAAAACACTGCGTACTTCTTGATTTCAGCCAGTTGGCTGTCCAGCACGCTGCGGCGTTCCAGATAGGCAAAGCCTTCACCGCGATGGAACAAACGCAGATTGCTCCACATTTTGCCCTTGGCGTCGCAGTGGCCGCACAACACATGACTATCGGCTGGCAGCGCTTCGATATCGGCGGTCACCTGGCCCTGAAGGTATTTCACCGTATCCGGCCCGTTCAGCGTCACCATTGCCCAATCTTCCAGCGAGATCAGGGTCAGGGGCAGATGGGAAGAAGCGGAAGGCTGACGGGGTGGAAATGGAATTTTATACGCCATAGTAAGATCCTGCTTAACGTTTAGCTTACCTGAAGGTGTGTTGACCCCATGGTAAAAGAGGCGGCGGGCTTTGCAAACTGTTATTCACGCTTGCTTCTCTGGCAGCGCTTTTTTTGACATTTAGCGCCTTATTACGCTTTACACAGAGAACGTCCTTCCCGGCGAGTATGTCAAATTGTTACTCTATAGGCTTGCGGCCAAGGGTTACCCTTGCAGACAGATCTTTGGCTGATGGAATTATATCGCGCCGGTGTTGCCATACAGTGTGTCAGTTGAACCCTGCGATGGCGTTGCCACGCTGAAAAGAGGTTAGTCATAACAACATGGATATTAATAACAAAGCACGCATCCACTGGGCTTGTCGCCGTGGTATGCGCGAGCTGGACATCTCCATCATGCCGTTCTTCGAGTATGAATACGACCAGTTGAATGACACAGACAAAGCGCTGTTTATCCGCCTGCTGGAGTCCGACGATCCCGATCTCTTCAACTGGCTGATGAATCATGGCGCTCCGCAGGACAGTGAACTGCAGAGAATGGTGACACTGATCCAGACGCGAAATAAAGACCGTGGCCCAGTGGCGATGTGACGTCCGTATTTCCTGGCGCACCCAGTTACTTTCCCTGCTGACACATGGCGCACTGATCCTGCTGATCCTGATTTCACCCTGGCCGGAAGGCTACGGGCCGATCTGGCTGGTGTTGCTGACGCTGGTGGTGTTTGAGTGCATTCGCAGCCAAAAGCGCATTGCGTCGCGGCAGGGCGAACTACGCCTGCTGGAAAACCAACGTCTGGGTTGGCACGGCCAGGAATGGCAACTGGTGAAGCAGCCCTGGATGCCGCGTTACGGCATTCTGCTGACCTTGCAACCCGTGGGGGGCAAAAAGCGCCGTCGACTGTGGCTGGCATCCGATGCCATGGCCAAAGCCGATTGGCGGCATCTGCGCCAGCAGTTGCTCTATCCGCCGGCCAGTGATGACGAGGAACCCTGATGAAGCCGACGCTCTGGCTGGTGGAAGATGAGCCCAGCATTGCCGATACGCTGATTTATACCCTGGAGAGCGAAGGCTTCCAGGTGCGCTGGTTCGAACGTGGTGAGCCGGCATTACAGGCGTTGGCGCAAGGGGCACCTGCGCTGGCGATCCTCGATGTTGGCCTGCCGGACATCAATGGTTTTGAACTCTGCCGTCGGCTGTTATCACAGTCGGCGGATTTACCGATTTTGTTTCTCACCGCCCGCAGCGATGAGGTTGATCGCCTGATTGGGCTGGAAATCGGCGCCGACGATTATGTCGCCAAACCCTTCTCTCCACGAGAGGTCAGCGCCCGGGTGCGCACCATTCTGCGTCGTCTGCAAAAACAGCAGCGCCTGCAGCAGCCTGCACTGTACAGCTTCGGTCCTTTTGGCCTGGATGAACAGGCCGCGGCCATCTATTACCATCAGCAGCCACTGCCGCTGACCCGTTACGAATTTCTGCTGTTGAAAACCCTGTTGCTGGCACCCGGCCGGGTATTCTCACGCCAACAATTGATGGAAAGCGTCTGGGCGCTGGCCGAAGAGAGCCTGGATCGCACCGTCGACACCCATATCAAAACGCTGCGCGCCAAGCTGCGAGCCATCGACCCTGCGGAACCGCCGATCCACACCCACCGCGGTCTCGGCTACAGCGTGAGCCGCCAGTCATGAGAATAGGCCTGCGGCTGCTGTTGGGGTATTTCCTGATCGTGGCGGTAGCGGGCTATTTCGTGCTGAGTATTTTCGTGCAGGAAGTGAAGCCCGGGGTGCGGCGTGCGACCGAAGGCACGCTGGTGGATACCGCCAACCTGCTGGCGCAGATCGCGCGTCTGGACATGCAGCACGCCGATGTGGCGCACGGGCAACTGGCGCAGGCGTTTGCTCAACTCAATCAACGGCCGATTGGCGCCAATATTGCCGGCATCCGCAAGGATCGCAGCGAATACCATGTCTATCTCACCGATCAACAAGGCAAGGTCATTTTTGATTCCAGCGGCAAGGTGCTCGGCCAGGACTACTCTCGCTGGAATGATGTTTATCTGACGCTGCTCGGTCAGTATGGCGCACGCAGTACGCGCAGCGATCCGCAGGATGAAAACAGCTCGGTGATGTACGTCGCCGCGCCGGTAATGGATCAGGGCAAAATTATCGGCGTGCTCAGCGTCGGTAAACCGAACAGCACCATGGCGCCGGTGATTAAGCGTAGCGAGCGACGTATTCTTTGGGCGGGTGCGCTGCTGTTGGGCATTGCCTTGTTGATCGGTCTGGGTTTTGTCTGGTGGATCAACCGCTCAATTGGCCGGCTGGTGCACTATGCTGATGGCGTGGCGAAGGGTGAAAGTGCACCGCTGCCAAAAATGGGCGGCCATGAGCTGACACAGCTGGCGCAGGCGTTGGACAGCATGCGGGTGAAGCTGGAGGGCAAGGCCCACATCGAACAGTATGTGCATACCCTGACCCACGAGCTGAAAAGCCCGCTGGCAGCCATCCGTGGCGCAGCCGAGCTGTTGCAGGAACAGCCGCCAGCGGCCACCGCCCAGCGTTTCCTGACCAATATCGAACAACAGAGTGCGCGCATTCAGCAACTGGTGGATAAATTGCTGGTGCAGGCACGGCTGGAGAGCCGGCCTGGACTGGAGCTGGCTCCGCTGGCGATGGCGACGCTGGTGCGTCAGGCGGTGGCAAGCAAAGAGGCGCAGGCAGAGCGACGCAGCGTTCTGCTGCAGGTGAATGTGGCAGAAGAGATCACCCTGAGCGGAGATGGATTGCTGATCAGCCAGGCGCTGACTAACCTGCTCGACAATGCGCTGGATTTTACGCCACCGGGCGGCAGTATCAGTGTCCGTGGCGAACGCCTCGATGGTCACTACCAGGTTACCGTCAGTGACGACGGCAGTGGCATTCCGGATTACGCGCTGGACAAAGTGTTTGAACGTTTTTATTCGCTGGCCCGATCGGACAAGCCGAAAAGCAGCGGCCTGGGTCTGAACTTTGTGCAGGAAGTGGCGCGCTTGCACCGTGGCAGCATCCAGTTGAACAACCGTCAACCGCAGGGCGTGACAGCTATTTTCACCTTATCGCTCTGACTTCACCGTCCCTTCACATAACCACATCCGGCTTTCACCTGAGGCTTTTATCGTAGCGCTATTACCTACATGGAGCGCGGCGATGATGAAATCGGTACTGTTTTGGAAAATAACCACTCTGCTGGGATTGATGATTTTAATGATCATCCCGGTAACGCAATTAATGAATGTGATTGATGAACGCAGCGGCTACCGCCAGAGCGTGGTCGGGCAGGTCAGCGAAAGCACCAGCCGGGCGCAGCGTATTTTGGGGCCGTTGATTGTTATCCCTTATAGCGAGCGGGAAGAGAAGACGGATGACAAGGGGCAGAAAGTGGTGCAAATGGTTCGCCATCATCGTTATCTGCTGCCGGAGACTTTACAGGTTAACGGCAAGCCGAACGTGGAGGTGCGCAAGCTGGGTATTTACCAGACTCAGGTGTATCAGGGGCCGTTGCAGTTTAAGGTGAAGTTTGGCCAGCCGGATTTGACGGACTTGCAGCGCACTAACGTGACGGTGGGTCAGCCTTTCCTGCTGGTTTCATTGAGTGATTCACGCGGTATCAAGAGCATCTCGCCACTGACCAGCCCAGAGTCTCAAACGACCTTTGAGCCGGGCACTCAGGTCAATGTGTTGCATCAGGGGATCCATGCGCCGCTGACGCTGGCCGCATTGCAAAAAGCGGGGCTGGATGCCGAGTTCACCCTGACGCTGGCGGGCACCAGCAGCCTGTCACTGGTACCGCTCGGCCGTAGCAGTGAATTGACGTTGCAGAGCAACTGGCCACATCCGAACTTCCTCGGTAACTTCTTGCCGGACGAACGCAAAGTGACGGAAAAAGGCTTCAGTGCCCGCTGGCGCAGCACCTGGTTTGCCAACAACATCAACAGCGCTTTCCATTACGACGATGAAATTCTTGGCGAAGAAAAGCTGCCGACCTTCAGCACCAGTCTGATTGAACCGGTAGATCACTACCAACTGACCGAACGTGCAGTGAAATATGCGGTGCTGTTTATTGGCCTGACGTTTATGGCGTTCTTCCTGTTCGAAACCCTGACCGGCCTGCGTGTGCATCCGATTCAGTATTTGCTGGTTGGCGCGGCACTGGTGTTGTTCTACCTGATCCTGCTGGCATTCTCCGAGCACTTCGGTTTCGCTACCGCCTACCTGTTGGCCAGTATCGCCTGCAGCGGACTGATCGCCTTTTACCTCAGCGCGGTACTGCGCGGCAGGTTGCGGGGGGCGCTGTTCGCCGCCAGCCTGTTGATGTTGTATGGCGTGCTGTATCTGTTGCTGCAGTCGGAAGATAACGCACTGGTACTGGGGGCAGGGCTGTTGTTCGCTATTTTGGCGGGAATTATGCTGCTGACGCGCAAGCTGGACTGGTATCAGGTGGCCGAACCGGCACGCCTGAATAGTGAAACACCGAGCGGCGAGGGTGAAAATCGCTTCCGGTTGTGGAAATAAGTACCAGATTGGGCGCGGTTCATTGCCGCGCCCATGGGCATTACAGCAGCGGTTCCATCTCCAGCAGGATCTGTTCGCACCACTGTTGCAGCCGGTCTTCGCTCATGTCGTATTGATTCACATCATCCAGCGCCAGGCCGACAAAGTGTTTGCCGTCGGCGCTCAGCGGTTTCGGGCTGGTAAATTCGAAGCCTTCGATCGGCCAGAAACCGATAAACTGCACCCCGAGCGGGGCAATGTGATCGTGCAGCATGCCGAGCGCATCGAGGAACCATTCGCCGTAACCGAGTTGATCGCCCATGCCATACATGGCGACGATTTTCCCCTGCAAATCCAGCGTGGTCAGCTGCGGCCAAATCGCTTCCCAGTCTTCTTGCAACTCACCAAAGTCCCAGGTAGGCATGCCGAGGATCAGGATGGAATAATCTTCCATCAGCTTGGGGGAGACGTCTTTCAGGTTGTGCAGGTCGACCAGGTCTTCACCCAGAATCTCACGGATTTTTTCTGCTGCCATCTCGGTGTAGCAGGTGCTGGAGCCGTAAAACAGACCAATCTTCATGTTTAAACCGTTTATATTGCCGTAGGTAGAATTGCAGCGAGTATACCCGATTTGTCCCGGCTTAAGGCATAATGCCTGTGGCATAAACGTAACAAAGAGAGGACCGCGTGCAACAGCAAGAGAGTGCGTTGATTGAGCAATTCCTGGATGCGCTATGGCTCGAACGCAATCTGGCAGAAAATACGCTGGCCTCTTATCGGCTGGATTTGCAGGCGCTGGCCGCCTGGCTGAACCAGCAAAACACTTCGCTGTTACAGGCGCAGGCGCTGGATCTGCAGGCGTTTCTCGCCAAGCGGGTGGAGGGCGGCTACAAGGCCACCAGCTCCGCGCGTTTGCTGAGCGCCATGCGTCGTCTGTTCCAGTACCTGTACCGCGAAAATATGCGCATCGACGACCCTACCGCGCTGCTTGCCTCACCGAAACTGCCGCAGCGGTTGCCGAAAGATCTGAGCGAGGCGCAGGTCGATGCGTTGCTGCAGGCGCCCTGTGTCGATCAGCCATTGGAGCTGCGTGACAAGGCCATGCTGGAAGTGCTGTACGCTACCGGGCTGCGGGTCTCCGAGCTGGTCGGGCTGACCATCAGCGACGTCAGTCTGCGCCAGGGCGTGGTGCGGGTGATCGGCAAGGGCAATAAGGAACGGCTGGTGCCGCTGGGCGAAGAAGCGGTGTACTGGATCGAAAACTATCTGGAGCACGGTCGCCCGTGGATGGTCAACGGCCAGGCGCTGGATGTGCTGTTTCCCAGCAACCGCAGTCAGCAAATGACCCGACAGACATTCTGGCATCGCATCAAACACTATGCGATCCTAGCGGGCATTGACAGCGAGAGGCTGTCGCCGCACGTGCTGCGCCACGCGTTTGCCACCCATTTGCTGAACCATGGGGCCGATCTCCGTGTCGTACAGATGTTATTGGGGCATAGCGACCTCTCGACCACACAAATTTACACGCATGTAGCGACCGAAAGACTTAAACAGCTACATCAACAGCACCACCCGCGTGCCTGACACGCCGGGTTCAAAAGGATTGGAAGAATGAAGAAAGGTTTAATGCTGCTCTCCCTGCTGGTGGCTTCAGTGACCGGCGCGGCCCATGCCGACGATGCGGCAATCCAAAAAGCGCTTGGCAGCCTGGGCATTCAACAGGCGGACGTGCAGCCTTCACCGGTGACCGGCCTGAAAACCGTGTTGACCGATAACGGCGTGCTGTATGTGACCGAAGACGGCAAACACATTCTGCAAGGCCCGCTGTACGACGTCAGTGGCAAAGAGCCGGTTAACGTGACCAACCAACTGCTGACCGGCAAGCTGGAAGCGCTGAAAGATCAGATGATCGTCTACAAAGCGCCAAAGCAAAAACACGTGATCACCGTGTTTACCGACATCACCTGTGGCTACTGCCACAAGCTGCACCAGCAGATGAAAGAATATAACGATCTGGGGATTACCGTCCGCTATCTGGCGTTCCCGCGTCAGGGGCTGAATTCTCAGGCCGAGAAAGACATGCAGTCAATCTGGTGTACTGCCGACAAGGCCAAGGCCTTCGATACCGCGATGAAAGGCGATGCGGTTTCTCCGGCGACCTGTAAAACCGACATCAGCAAACACTACGCGCTCGGCGTGCAGTTCGGTATTCAGGGCACTCCGGCCATCATTTTGGAAAATGGCATGATGATCCCAGGCTATCAGGGGCCGAAAGAGATGGCCGCCATGCTGGACGCGCATCAGACCGCAACCAAAACCGGTGGTTAATCGCCGGTGAGCATCAAAACACAACTACGCCGCCGTGCGGCGACGGACGACAGCCATTTGCCTGCCAGCCTGCACCCGTTGCTGCGCCGTTTATACGCGCTGCGCGGCGTTCAGGCTGAGCAGGAGTTAGAGCGCAGCGTCAAAGGCATGCTGCCCTGGCAGCAGTTGGACGGCATAGATACCGCCGTTGGGATCCTGCAACAGGCGCTAGCCGCGAGTCGCCGCATTATCGTGGTGGGCGACTTCGACGCCGATGGCGCCACCAGTACCGCGTTGACGGTACTGGCGCTGCGCAGCATGGGTGGCAGTGCGGTCGACTATCTGGTGCCGAATCGCTTCGAGGACGGCTACGGCCTGAGCCCCGAAGTGGTAGAGCAGGCGGCAACGCGCGGTGCGGAACTGATCCTCACCGTGGATAACGGCATCTCTTCCCACGCCGGTGTAGACGTGGCTCACGCCAAAGGTATGCAGGTGCTGGTGACCGACCACCACCTGCCGGGGGAAACCCTGCCGGCGGCGGAGGCGATCGTCAACCCAAATCTGCGTGGCTGTGAGT
This sequence comes from Serratia proteamaculans, assembly GCF_949794035.1. Classification (NCBI taxonomy): domain Bacteria; kingdom Pseudomonadati; phylum Pseudomonadota; class Gammaproteobacteria; order Enterobacterales; family Yersiniaceae; genus Serratia; species Serratia proteamaculans. The sequence continues at coordinate 4,392,404 of NZ_OX461105.1, read as the reverse complement.
TTCCGTCCAAATCTCTGGCCGGTGTCGGCGTAGCTTTCTATCTGATGCTGGCGCTGCGTGCCCGGCTACGTGACGACGGCTGGTTCGAACAACGGGCATTGGCGATGCCAAACCTGGCGGAACTGCTGGATCTGGTCGCTCTCGGTACGGTGGCCGACGTGGTACCGCTCGACGCCAATAACCGCATTCTGGTGTATCAGGGGCTGAACCGCATCCGTGCCGGCAAATGTCGGCCGGGCATCAAGGCGTTGCTGGAAGTGGCTAATCGTGACGCACGCCAACTGGCAGCCAACGATCTCGGCTTTGCGCTGGGGCCGCGGCTCAATGCCGCCGGGCGACTGGATGATATGTCGATCGGTGTGGCGCTGTTGCTGAGTGACGACATCGCGCAGGCGCGTATGCTGGCCAACGATCTGGATGCGCTTAACCTGACCCGGCGTGAGATTGAGCAGGGCATGCAGGTTGAAGCTTTGCAACTGTGCGACGAACTGGAGCGCAGCAGCACGGCCTTGCCTTACGGACTGGCGATGTATCACCCTGAATGGCATCAGGGCGTGGTGGGTATCTTGGCCTCGCGTATTAAAGAACGTTTCCATCGCCCGGTGATCGCCTTTGCACCGGCAGGTGAGGGCATTCTGAAAGGCTCGGGGCGTTCGATAGCCGGTCTGCACATGCGCGATGCGCTGGAGCGGCTGGATACCTTGAACCCAGGGCTGATGATGAAGTTCGGTGGCCACGCCATGGCGGCCGGGCTGTCGCTGGAAGAGGCCAAATTCGACGAGTTCCGTCAGCGCTTTGGCGAGCTGGTGGGGGAATGGCTCGATCCGGCGATGCTGGAAGGGGTTATCTGGTCTGATGGCGAACTGGCTATGCAGGAACTTTCGCTGGAAACGGCGGAGCTGTTACGCGAAGGAGGCCCCTGGGGGCAAGCCTTCCCGGAACCGACCTTCGACGGCACCTTCCGTATCCTGCAGCAGCGGCTGGTGGGTGAGAAACACCTGAAGCTGATGGTAGAACCGCTCGGCGGCGGCCCGCTGCTGGACGGCATCGCTTTCAATGTCGATACCACCCTGTGGCCCGACAGCAGCGTGCGCGAAGTAGAGCTGGCCTACAAGCTCGACGTCAACGAGTTCCGTGGCAACCGCAACGTGCAGTTACTGATCCAACACCTCTGGCCGCGTTAATTTGTGGTTGATGACAGGTACCTGTGAATCACAGGTACCTGTCTGCTACCGGTCCAGTGGCGAAATAATGACGCTGGCCACACCTTTCTGCTCGATAATTTCCAGCATTCTTAGCGCAGAACCCTGAGGTTTGACGGCGTTGCGTTCCCATTTTTGCACGCTGGTGGTCGACATATTGACTACGGCAGCCAGATCGGCCTGACTCAGTCCCAGACGCTCGCGTAGCATTTTGATGCGCGCGCCGTCCATCATCTGCGCCTGCTCACGGCGGACATTGCTTTCCCTTTCCTGCACACGAGCCTCAATATTGCGGACGGTTTCATCTGAAACAGCACCGATTGCGTTAAACCGCTGTGCCATTTTTTGCAGCCTGAGCAGACGGTTATCATTCATTACATTTTACCTCTCGCAAATAGCCGCTATCGACTGCCCGCTGAATAATCTCCGGCGACATGGCAAGAAAGTCTCTGGCGAGTTCTCGATAGGTTTCCAGTTCATCATCGCTAATTTCTTTGGCACCGGTTTGTTTCACGGTATTTTTAAGCCATCCATCAACAAAGTACTGATGATGGCCTCTTTTAAATGCCACCACCGAGCGTGCGCCGCCGCGTTTGCCCTGGTTGATTGGAATACGTTTCTTGTATACGCCACCGCCCAGATCGCCGTCGTGCCTGTCATGCATGATCTCTTGGGCTGCTACGCATATCCTTTGGTCAAATATGCGGTTTTTCCTCATAAACTTGTCGAAGTCATCGGTGACGAAGATATCCATATTGAACCACCTGTCCCTGTTGAATAGTCATAATGACTATAGTCTTGATGACTACCATGTTCAATATTTGATCGATCTGATGACCTGTTTTTTGCTACCAATAGAATCCTGGCCGGGCATGCTATCTGGACGCTAAACGGGATCCCCACAAAAACTAACCAACTCGCTATAAACTGACGTCTGGATCCGCTAGAATTACCGGTTCTAATGGCATTTCGCCATCGACGACATCAACGTAAAAGAACGCAAAAAACATGTTTGAAATTAACCCGGTAAAAAACCGAATTCAGGACCTGTCCGTGCGGACTGCCGTTCTTCGGGGGTATCTTTGACTATGATGCCAAGAAAGAACGCCTAGAAGAAGTTAACGCAGAGCTGGAACAACCTGACGTCTGGAACGAACCTGAGCGCGCACAGGCGCTGGGTAAAGAGCGCGCGGCGCTCGAAGCCATCGTTGAGACCATCGATCAACTCGAGCAGGGGGGCGAAGACGTTACCGGCCTGCTGGAACTGGCGATTGAAGCCGACGATGAAGAAACCTTTAACGAAGCCGTCGTTGAGCTTGATCAACTGTCTGCCAAGCTGGAGCAATTAGAATTTCGTCGTATGTTCTCTGGTGAATACGACAGTGCTGATTGCTACCTGGATATCCAGGCCGGTTCCGGCGGCACAGAAGCTCAGGACTGGGCCAGCATGTTGCTGCGCATGTACCTGCGCTGGGCCGAGGCCAAAGGCTTCAAGACCGAAGTGATTGAAGAGTCCGACGGTGACGTCGCAGGACTGAAGTCCGCCACCATCAAGATCATCGGTGACTACGCCTTCGGCTGGTTGCGTACTGAAACCGGCGTACATCGCCTGGTGCGCAAGAGCCCGTTCGACTCCGGCGGTCGTCGTCATACCTCGTTCAGTTCGGTGTTTATCTACCCGGAAGTGGACGACGATATTGATATCGACATCAACCCGGCGGACCTGCGTATCGACGTTTACCGCGCCTCGGGTGCGGGTGGTCAGCACGTGAACAAAACTGAGTCGGCGGTGCGTATTACCCACTTACCGACCAACATCGTAGTGCAGTGTCAGAACGACCGTTCTCAGCATAAGAACAAGGATCAAGCGTTTAAACAGCTGCGAGCCAAGCTGTACGAGTTTGAGATGCAAAAGAAAAATGCTGATAAACAGATGCTGGAAGACAACAAGTCCGACATCGGTTGGGGCAGCCAAATCCGCTCTTACGTGCTGGATGACGCCCGTATCAAGGATTTGCGCACTAACGTTGAAACGCGCAACACGCAGGCCGTATTAGATGGCGACCTGGATAAATTCATTGAGGCAAGTTTGAAAGCCGGGTTATAAGGAACAGAAATGTCTGAGCAACAACCACAAGGCGCCGAACAGGCGCTGGATCTCAATAACGAGTTGCAGTCACGCCGTGAAAAACTGGCTGCGCTGCGCGAGAACGGCATTGCGTTCCCGAATGATTTCCGTCGCGACACCACGTCCGACAAGCTGCACGCCGCGTACGGCGATAAAGACAACGAAGAGCTGGAAGCACTGGGTGTAGAAGTCACCGTTGCCGGCCGTATGATGACCCGCCGTATCATGGGCAAGGCATCCTTTGTCACGCTGCAAGACGTTGGTGGCCGCATCCAGTTGTACGTCGCGCGCGATGATCTGGCGGAAGGCGTTTACAACGAAGAATTCAAGAAGTGGGACCTTGGCGATATCCTTGGCGCACGCGGCAAGCTGTTCAAAACCAAGACCGGTGAGCTGTCTATCCACTGCACCGAACTGCGCCTGCTGACCAAGGCCCTGCGTCCGCTGCCGGACAAGTTCCACGGCTTGGCCGATCAGGAAACCCGTTACCGTCAGCGTTACCTGGATCTGATCGCCAACGAAGAATCGCGCAAGACCTTCAAGGTGCGTTCTCAGATCATGGCGGCGATGCGTAACTTCATGGTGGAACGCGGCTTCATGGAAGTCGAAACCCCTATGATGCAGGTGATCCCGGGTGGGGCTTCTGCTCGTCCATTCGTGACTCACCACAATGCGCTGGACATCGATATGTACCTGCGTATTGCCCCAGAGCTGTACCTGAAGCGTTTGGTTGTGGGTGGCTTCGAACGTGTGTTCGAAATCAACCGTAACTTCCGTAACGAAGGCGTTTCTCCGCGTCATAACCCAGAGTTCACCATGATGGAACTCTATATGGCTTACGCGGATTACAAAGATCTGATCGAACTGACCGAGTCGCTGTTCCGCACCCTGACCCAGAACGTGCTGGGCAATACTCAGGTGCAGTATGGTGATGAAGTGTTCGACTTCGGCAAGCCGTTTGTGAAGCTGACCATGACCGAGGCGATCAAAAAATACCGTCCGGAAACCGATCTGGCCGATCTGGCTGATATGGGCAAAGCGGTGGCTATCGCTGAATCCATCGGCATCAAGATTGAGAAGAGCTGGGGTCTGGGCCGCGTTGTGACCGAGATCTTCGAAGAAGTGGCGGAAAGCCATCTGATTCAGCCGACCTTCATTACCGAGTATCCGGCAGAAGTGTCTCCGCTGGCACGTCGTAATGATAACAACCCGGAAATCACTGACCGCTTTGAGTTCTTCATCGGCGGCCGTGAAATTGGTAACGGCTTCTCCGAGCTGAATGACGCAGAAGACCAGGCGCAGCGTTTTGCTGACCAGGCTAATGCGAAAGACGCCGGCGATGACGAAGCGATGTTCTACGACGAAGACTACGTTACCGCGCTGGAGCACGGTCTGCCGCCAACCGCAGGTCTGGGCATCGGTATCGACCGTATGGTTATGCTGTTCACCAACAGCCACACCATCCGCGACGTGATCCTGTTCCCGGCAATGCGCCCGCAGAAATAACTTCGCAGTAATGAATATCAACCGGCACAGGTGACTGCGCCGGTTTTTTTTCGTCTGATGAGTGATAACCGAGGGGAACGCGGCTAACTGCTTAAAACACCAGCAGTTACGCGTTATCTCCGCTTGCCCGACGGGGATAACCGGTTATAATGGCAGCCGCACACCGATGCGGGTGTAGTTCAATGGTAGAACGGCAGCTTCCCAAGCTGCATACGAGGGTTCGATTCCCTTCACCCGCTCCAAAAAATTCCTGTCACTACCTTCCGCTAGCCAGTATCTCAAACAGAGTGTCGATTTCCTGTAGGGTATTGTAATGCATCATTCCGACGCGTAGTACACCGCCGCAGTCCTGCAGATTCAACCGCTGAACTAACCCCAGTGCATAGAAATGTCCGCTGCCGACGCAGATATTGTGTTCGCCTAACCGGCGGGCGATCTGTTCGGGGGAGTGCTGCTTAAAGGTCAATGCAAACGTGGGTGTGCGGCGTTGGGTGTCCGCCACGGGAGAACCGTAGAGCTGCACCCCGTCGATTTGCTGTAAGCGCTGCAAAAAATACCGACACAGGGTTTCTTCATGCCGGTGATAGTCGGCAAAACTTTCCTGTAAACGCTGCCTTAAAGAGGCCCCCGGCGTTCCCCATTGCGCCAGGTAGTCAATGGCCGCCGAGACGCCAACCAACCCTTCAAAACTTTGCGTGCCCGTCTCAAAACGCCCTGGCCCGACATCGGTGGCCGGTTCGACCTTGTAAGGCCGCAGTCGTTGCAACCATTGCGGCGCGATATAGGCCATGCCGATATGCGGACCAAAGAATTTATAGGCGGAACACACCAAAAAGTCGCAGCCCAGCGCCTGCACATCGATCAAGTTGTGCGGGGCATAATGTACCGCATCGACGTAAACCTGTGCGCCGACGCGGTGGGCGGCTTCGGTGATGGTTTTAATATCGACGATACTGCCGGTGACATTAGAGGCGTAGGTGACCGCGACCAGGCGGGTTTTGGCCGTGATCTGCTCGCATAGCCGGGCAACATCCAAAGAACAATCCGATTGCTGCAGGGGGATTTGATGCACGGTGACGTGTTTGTCGTTGGCCGCCTGCTGCCAACTGGATACGTTGGCGTAGTGATCCAACTCGGTGACGATAATTTCATCGCCGGCTTGCCAGTTGCGACTAATGATCCGGCTGAGGTGGAACGTCAGCGAGGTCATATTCATGCCAAAAACGATATTATCGGGCGAGGGCGCATTCAAGAAGGCGCGCACCGATTCCCTCGCATGATCCATCACCTCGGTTGTCTTATGACTGGAAAAATAGTGCCCGCCCAGGTTGGCGTTATATTTCCCCAGATACTCGGTCATTTTTCCCAACACCGCTTGTGATACCTGAGAACCACCGGGGCCATCGAAGAAAATAACCGGTTTATCATTATAGTGCTGATTTAGCGCGCTAAATTGGGTTCGGGCGAGTTCAGGGGAGAAGGTCATGCTTTTTCTCCCCGTGCGGTCAGAACAAACAGATCAAGATGTCCTTCTTGTTCCGGGACAATGGGGCTGATAGGCGTGGCGTTATGCCATAGCTTGCTGTCCGCCAGCAAAACGGCCTCACCATCCGCCAACACTTTTTTAAAGAAAGGGGGCTGGTGATTATCGGCGTATAACATGATTTCGCCGCCGACAATATTTTGCCGATGGATACCAATCATCGCGATATGATCAAAGCCATCCTGATGGATCCCTTCCGGTGCTACCTGAGTTTCATGATGAATGGCGACGATGCGCATCTGATGAATTTCTATCTCTGCACCTTCTGGCAGTGCGTTGCTTTCTGCAAACAGATTGCACATTTCTTCCATGCCAGCGCTTTGCAACACGGCATCGTCAATGGGTTCGAAATGGCGCACCACGTTGCCCTGGAAATGGTTGATCTCATCGGACTGAACGAAATTACGTCGGCCAATCTCTACCACATGGCCATTGAGATGTTTGACGACCGAATAGCGGCGTAAACGGTACTTGCCGTCGGCGTGTTGTGTATGGGGCAATCCAGAAAACGACGGCATTAATTGTTGGGTGGCCTGATGGCTAAGTGCAGTCATACTTATTACGTTTTCGTGTTTCTGTAACATAATCACCTCAAATATGAATCAATATTGATTTTGTAGGGAGGTATTTCGATTGAATTGTAGTCGACACTATTGCCAACGCAATTTTTAGCCAGCGCCGACTACCTTCAAGCGATATGTTGCTGTAAACAAGAATGAACGTAGGACGGTATTAACCGTCGGTTGAGCGGCTGACAGCTTCCCAGGTATCGATATCGCGGTTCATTTGATTCAGTTTTTCCCTGACATACATGACGGCATCGCTGCCCAGTAGCAGTGATGCCGGGGGCTCAGGGCTGTTAATGAGTTGCAGAATGGCTTTGGCGGCCTTAACCGGGTCACCGGGTTGATGGCCGCTGCGTTTTTCACGTGTTTCACGGATCGGCCCGAAGCTCTGATCGTAATCGCTGATACTGCGCGGCGAACGCACCATCGAACGCCCAGCCCAATCGGTTCGAAAAGACCCGGGTTGAATGGCGGTGACCGCAATATTAAAGGGCTTTAGTTCTTTGGTCAGCGTTTCGGAAATGCCCTGCAAGGCAAATTTGCTGCCGCAGTAATAGCTGATCCCCGGCAGGGTAATGAAGCCGCCCATGGAGGTCACATTGATAATATGGCCGGCCCGGCGAGCCCGAAAATAAGGCAGAAAGGCTTTAATCACGGCCACGGCACCAAACACATTGACCTCAAACTGATGGAGCGCTTCACTCAGCGGCGACTCTTCCATAATCCCTTCGTGGCCATAACCGGCATTATTGACCAGTACGTCAACTGCCCCCAGTTCCTGCTCTACGGCATCGACCAGCGGGGCAACCGCGGAAAAATGGGTGACATCAAGAATACGGCCAAAGCAGCGGCCTGGTGCCAGGGCTTCAAAGTGATCTTTGGCCTGCTGATTGCGGAGTGTTCCGACCACGCGGTGGCCCGCTTTTAGCGCTTCTTCTGCCAGTGCGCGACCAAAACCGCTGCTGACTCCGGTGATGAAAAATAATTTTGATTGGTTCATGGCGTTATCCTCAGTAGGGTGGATAGGCAGAATAGGGCGGGCAGAGTAAAACGCGTAGCCCGGATCCTCTCTGATGTTTGCCTATTCCTCTGAGTGTCTGGACGGGCCGGTTGCTGGCTGCCACACTTCAATGACTTTCCACTTCTCTTTGCAGGCGTCTATGACCCTTTTCATGCCAACGGCGACCGACCAGATGATTGAGCTTTTGGACCGGTTGACACCGCATGAAGGCTACAATCTTACGGTTCTGGCGGACGTGCGTTTTTTACGTTCCAACCGCCCGTTGCTGCGCACACCGGTTTTATATGAACCTGGGATCGTCATTGTGGTGCAGGGGAGAAAACGTGGATTTTTGGGAAACGATGTCTATTTGTATGATGCGCAGCATTATCTGATGGTGTCAGTCCCGGTGCCCTTTAGCATGGAAACGGATGCCAGTGCTTCAGAGCCGATGTTGGCGATTTATATGCGGCTGGATTTCAATTTAGCGGCTGATTTGATGTTGCAACTCGATGAGCATAGTCCGAATCTCAGCGAACCTCCACGAAGTATGGTGTCGAGTCCGATGGATGACGCTATGAGCCACTCGGTTTTGCGTTTCTTGCAGATCATGGCTTCACCGTTGGATGCAGAAATACTGGGACAGGCAATGGTGCGGGAGATTTATTACCGTGTAATGACCGGTGCTCAGGGGCAGATACTGCGAAGTGCGCTGACCACGCAGGGGCAGTTTGGCAAGGTGGCGAAAGCGTTACGAAAACTGCATGCCGAGTATGATTCGTATCTGGATGTGAAGGCGCTGGCGAAAGAGGCGGGTATGAGCCTGCCAACATTCCACAGCCATTTCAAAACCGTGACCAATACGTCCCCGATGCAATATCTTAAATCTACGCGGTTGCATCAAGCCCGATTGCTGATGCTGCGAAATAATCTCACCGCTTCAGCCGCCTGTGTTCGTGTCGGCTATGAAAGCGTTTCTCAGTTCAGTCGCGAGTTTAAACGTTTATTCGGGCTGACACCGCTCCATGAGGTTGAACGTATGAGGCAGAATTTTTCGCTGCCTGCACCCGTGATCCCTTCAGAGTTTATTTCCTCTCACTGACGGGGAGAAGCCGCGGGCCCGGTTTCAGTATTACTACATTTCACGAAATGGCCACCAGAGCACCGATAATGGCGATCAGTAGGATCCAAAACCATTTAGAGGTTTTTTCCGGCTTCCATTCTTCGCCATATTCAACCCGATAATCGGGTTTACGATCCTTTTGATTCATTCTGCTCCCTGGAATCGATATCCATAAATATATTGTGACTATTTTAAAAGTGAATTCTAATGGTATGGTGCCACTTTTGAGCAAGAGATGAAAAATAAATAGTTTTGTTATAATATAGCAACATAAAAAATATATTATCCCTACAGCATTAAATGTCATTGAGGCAGAATGGACCCATTATCCGATATCGTTTCCAGACTTAAAATAAGTAGACAGAAAGTCGTTGTTTTTGATATGCGCAACAACACCAAGGTGTTGTTTCCAGACTATACAGGGGTGAAAATTTACATTGCCAAAAACTGTGGTTTCTTTCTAAGAATAGAGTGTGATTCAGTTGTCTACCACCTTGATGAAGGTGATGTAGTCATCATGTCAAGTGGAAGGCCATTCGAAATATTTGATGATTTAGAGTCAACTTCATCTGATATTCAGTTAATTCATGGGGTTAATGACGGCAACTCTTATTTTAGTAATGGTGGATGCGATTTCTCATTTTTAGGCTGTCGGTTTGAATTTAAAATTAATGATACATTAAGGTTTGTCACCACCTTGCCTGAGCCGATGATCATTAACACAAAAAAAGAAGAAAACGTCGGGATTAAATCTTTTCTGAATAATCTTTCTTCAGAAATAGAAAGCCCAGGATTAGGAAGTTCACTGATCACTGAGCATCTTCTACAGATAATCATGACCAAGGCATTAAGAACCATACTATTATCGGAGCCATTGGCGGGCGGAGAAGGGTGGTTTTATGCTATGGCGGATAAAAATATCGGCCGGGCGTTAGCTTGCATACACGATCAACCAGGTAAAAAGTGGCGGTTGGATGAGTTGGCAAAAGTTGCTGGCATGTCGCGTAGCGCATTTACGAAAAAATTCAGAAAGTTATCTGGTTACAGCGTCATTGAGTATATTCGAGTTTGGCGTTTTGGTTTGGCGGTTGAAAGAATGATAATGAATAATGAAAAAATATCACAGATCGCTTTTGATCTCGGCTATGAGTCAGAAAGTGCATTTAGTACTGCGTTCAAAAGGAGCATGGGAGAATCGCCAAAGAACTATATGGAAAAGTATAATTACAATAGTTAACAATAGTGCACGTCCATGTGCAGTGATTCCTTAATTAATAGCGAACCAAGCGTCAGGCGTTGTCGTCTGCAGGGTCACTGTTTTTATTTGTGTATAAGAATTCAGGGTTTCTTTGCAAAAATCTCTGCCGATACCACTGTTTTTATATCCGCCAAAGGCCGTGCCCTCGGCGAGGTTGGAATAACGGTTGACCCAGACTGAGCCTGCCTCTAGTTTATCCGCGGTTTCCATGGCATTTTTTAGACTACTGGTGTAAATACCTGAAGCCAATCCATACTCGTTATCATTTGCCTGTTTGATCATCTCGTCATAATCGGACCATTTAATTAATGTAAGCACGGGGCCGAATATCTCTTCCTGACAGATCTTCATATGATTCTCAGCAGCGAAGATTGTCGGTTCGATAAAATAACCATGTTCACAGCCGAAAATTGTACGTCTATTCCCGCCGACCAATAGTGTAGCACCCTCATCAATACCTGCTTGGATATATGAAAGTACCCGCTTACCCTGTTTTTCTGACACCAGGCAACTGATCCTGGATTGCTCATCTAAAGGAGAACCTACTTGCACCCGTTTGAATGACTCAACCAGTTTGGCGCTGAAGCTATCATAAATATCAGAATGAACAAATAGTCGGGTACCGGCCAAACAAGATTGACCATTATTGAGGAGGGCTGCAAAGGTGACGTTGTCGACTACCGCATCGATATTACTGATGTCGGGAAACACGATATTAGGGCTCTTTCCCCCTAATTCCAGAGTGACGGGCACTAATCTTTCTGCTGCCACTTTCGCTACTATCCTGCCCACTTCAGTACTGCCAGTGAAAGAAAGCTTGCGGACTTTTTTATTCCCGGTTAAGGCTGGGCCCACTATATTTCCGAACCCGGTTACGATGTTAATCACGCCAGCAGGGAAGACGTTAGCAATATGCTTGGCCAGCTCCAGTGTTGATAACGAAGCATTTTCATCCGCTTTTAACACCACCGTATTGCCTGTCACTAATGCCGGTGCCAGCTTAAAGGCTGCCATAATCGCCGGCGTGTTCCAGGGAATTATCTGCCCGCAAATACCGAGAGGTTCACGTTTAGCCAGACTATAGCCATCTGCAATACTTCTGCCGGTGTCTTCATGGCCCATGATTATTGAGGCAAAATAACGGTAATGGCGTACAGCGATTTGATAATCTCGACGTAATTCATTGATGCAGCGTCCGACATCCAGGGCATCAATTTGGGCCATTCGTTCCGAATCATTCTCAAGCAGATTAGCCAACTGAAGGACCATCTGCGCTCGAGCTTGCTGTCCCAATGCTTTCCAGGCAGGAAAGGCGCCTTCGGCAGCCAGTACGGCACGTTCTACATCCTGTTCATTGCAGTAATACAAGTCAGCAAGGTGCTCGCCGGTGGAAGGGGAAATGATTGGGTGCAGATCCGTATTATGTAGTTCAAATACACCGTTGATTAGTGGCCCATAAACTTTATCTAACTTCATGTAAATTCTCGCTTATAACGATATCGATACCGACGCCATGCCAATATTTATTTGAGCTAGCCTGAATCAGAACAACTTTATTTTTAAATTTACCTTTTTGCATGAGTTGGGTGCGCGAGAAGACTACAGGACGCCAGGTTCAGACTGCATAACCGAACGAACATAAAGCATTATCAATCGGACAGGGCTGCCGGTGGATCAGATGACGATGAAGTCGTTGCATGTTGTCGTACCCAATCCCGGATTTTCTGAAGCTTTGCTTCGTTAGATCGCCGTCTTTTCACCGCTATCATCACTAACCCTGACCATAAATTTGCTGCGGGAATCACGGATCGCGACAATGTTAGTCAGGATCCATTCCCACATCGGCAACATATTAACCAGAATGCCTTCGCCAGTTGGTGTCAGCCGATATTCCACATGAGGATGCGGATATTTTTGTTGAAAGTCATGGCGACTGATCAACCCGTCACGCTCCAGATGACGCAGTGTCCGCGTCAGCATGCGCTGAGTCACCCCCGTGATGGCACGGCCCAGCTCGGCATGACGCAAGGGCCCGCGGGTGCCTAGTGCATAGATGATGCTCAGAGACCAACGGTTGCCGGTATGCGTGAGCACTTCACGTTTTAAGCCATCGTCATCATCGCTGAGTGCGCTGCATATTTCGGCAAATTTGGCCTTTTGTTCGTCGCTGAGTGTCATTTCATCCTCGCAGTATCAATGGTGTGCCTGATTGCTCCCCTGTTATCAGGCTGACAGGATATGCCGACCAATACAGCAGGAGAGAGTATGAGCATCTCAAATAATCGTCAAATATCTAATATTCTGATCCTGGGGGCCGGCGAACTTGGCATGGCCATGTTGAACGGATTCGTGAAGGAAAAAGAACGGCGGCCCGAAGTCAAGCTGACGGTGCTGCTGCGGCCCTCATCACCAGGCAAGACCTCACCGGAAAGCCAGTCCCGCCAAAGACAGCTTGAAGCTTGGGGTGTCGATATTGTTACCGCAGATTTTAGTCGGCAATCGGAACAGGAATTGGCAACGATTTTTGCCCACTATGATGCCGTAATTAACTGCAGTGGCTTTGTCGGTGGTAAAGGAACACAGCTTAAAATTACGCGTGCCGTACTGCTGGCTGAGGTTGCCCGTTATTTTCCCTGGCAGTTCGGGGTTGATTACGATCGTATCGGTATGGGGAGCGGTCAACCGGTATGGGATGAGCAGCTTGCTGTACGGGGCCTGCTGCGCGCACAACAAAGGACCCGTTGGGTCATCGTATCCACGGGAATGTTCACCAGCTATCTTTTCGAACCCAGCTTCGGCGTGGTTGAAAGAAAGAGTCGCCGGGTTAATGCGCCCGGTAACGCAGACTACTCAGTCACCCTGACCACCCCTGAAGATATCGGTCAGCTGACGGCAAAGATTTTTTTCCATCGGCCGCAGTGCGACAACGAAATTATTCATATCGCAGGGGATAGCATTACTTACCGCCAGCTCGCTGAACGGCTCAGTGAACATGACCGATGTCTTTATACTCTGGTGGTCGAGGATCACCAGGCACTGCAGGATGCGGTGGCTGTGTCACCGGAGAGTCTGACGGCCGCCTACCGGCTGGCGTTTGCTCGTGCAGATGGCGTCTCTTGGGATAAAACGATGACCTACAATGTCCGCCAGGGTATCCCGGTGATGGACGTCAGGGAATGGTTGAAACAGCAACGAACAGGTTTTTAATCTATCACTGCCAGCCTTGCTGGCAGTGATAAATCATTTTCAATTTAAAGCAGGAGGTTTTTTCTGCTGACTATTATATAGCGTATTCGTTTACAGGTTTTTATTATAATTAACTTTCGTTCATTACAAAATAAACATAAAAATAACCATATTTAAACAAGCTAATTTACACGTAAATATTTGATGGTTTTTTAACTATAAAAACCATCTGTTTGTGATCGCTATCCCTCAATGAAAATGAAAAGAAGTTAATTATTAGCCTTCTTAAAAAGAATAATGAGGTTAGCATGTTATTTACTATTCAACTTATTGTCATACTGATCTGTCTCTTTTATGGAGCCAGAAAAGGTGGGATTGCACTGGGGCTACTTGGCGGTATTGGATTAATCATATTGGTTTTCGTTTTTCATCTACAACCCGGTAAACCGCCGGTTGATGTCATGCTGGTTATCATCGCCGTGGTGGCTGCGTCAGCAACGCTGCAAGCCTCCGGCGGGCTTGATGTGATGCTGCAAATTGCAGAGCGTTTACTGCGACGAAACCCTAAATATGTCTCCATCGTTGCACCCTTCGTGACCTGCATACTGACCATTCTCTGTGGTACCGGGCATGTGGTGTACACCATCTTGCCGATAATCTATGACGTGGCAATCAAGAATAACATTCGTCCCGAAAGGCCTATGGCCGCCAGCTCTATTGGGGCGCAGATGGGCATTATTGCCAGCCCGGTGTCAGTCGCCGTGGTGTCACTGGTCGCCATGTTGGGTAATTTTACCTTTAATGGTAAACATCTGGAGTTTTTGGATCTGCTGGCGATCACTATTCCATCCACCCTGTGCGGTATTCTTGCTATTGGTATATTCAGTTGGTTCCGGGGTAAAGATCTGGATAAAGATGAAAAGTTCCAAAGCTACATTTCAGATCCGGAAAACTATAAGTACGTCTATGGCGACACGGCAACATTGCTGGATAAAAAATTACCTACCAGCAATTGGGTGGCCATGTGGATTTTCCTGGGGACTATCGCTATTGTTGCGCTACTGGGAGCCTTTTCCGAGCTGCGTCCATTAATCAATGGAAAACCGCTGTCCATGGTGCTGGTTATCCAGATGTTTATGTTATGTGCAGGCGCGGTCATTATTATTGCTACCAAAACCAACCCGGCTAATATCTCTAAAAACGAAGTTTTCCGTTCAGGTATGATCGCTATAGTGGCGGTTTATGGTATCGCCTGGATGGCCGAAACGATGTTTGGTGCTCATCTGGAAGAGATAAAATCGGTACTGGGCACCATTGTTAAAGAATACCCTTGGGCGTACGCCATCGTTTTGCTGATCGTTTCCAAGTTTGTTAACTCCCAGGCTGCCGCACTGGCCGCGATTGTTCCTGTGGCATTGGCCATCGGTGTTGACCCTGCCTATATCGTTGCTTCTGCACCGGCCTGCTACGGCTACTATATTTTGCCTACCTACCCAAGCGATCTGGCCGCCATTCAGTTCGACCGTTCAGGGACAACCAATATCGGACGATTTGTTATCAACCACAGCTTTATCCTGGTCGGTTTGATTGGGGTTTCCGTTTCCTGCGTGATGGGGTGGGTCCTGGCGGCGGCATACGGCTTCTTGTAACGGGGTGGGGCGTAGCGGTGGATAAAACCGTTTGTTGATGAGTCACTATTTGCTTAGAAAAGAAATGCAAAAAACCCGCTCAAAGCGGGTTTTTTTATCACTAATGCTTAACTGCTCAGGCTGGTGCCTTCATCGCTATCGTAAGTTTTAGCGAGATTATCGGCGATTAAAGCGCGATAACATTAACAGCAGATGGGCCTTTAGCGCCGTCCTCAATAGAGAACTCCACTTTCTGACCTTCATCCAAGGTTTTAAAATCGCTGCTCTGGATAGCGGAGAAATGTACGAAGACATCTTTGCTGCCATCTTGTGGAGTGATAAAGCCGAAGCCTTTGTCAGCGTTAAACCATTTTACTAAACCAGTCATTTTGTTAGACATAGATATATCCTTTTCATTTTTTGAGCCACTCAACGTGGCGAACATGGCCTGTTTTGCAGATTTTTACTTATTGGGCACTTAGGAGGAGGCTCATGAAGAAGGGTATCTAGAGATAACGCTTGAACTGAGAACTGCTTTACTAAAACTGCTTTCATAAGGTCTGTGTTCCAAACCGATGCCGCCATAGTAGGCTTGGTTTGATTTATTAAGCAAGGATTAATTTTTTTAATGTCATCGGCTGGTCAATATATCCCTGGTGCTGCATGAGGGATGAGGACAGAGCTCAGGCTGTGTCGCCGGCATCTTTTATCGTCATGTGTGGCTGATGCATAAAAGATAAAAGCCCTGACAAGGATTGCCAGGGCTTTTAAGGTACTATCAACTTCAAATTTAACATTAATGAACTTACTAATTTCTTACTGCTAAGGTACTACCATTAAATGTACAGGTTTAACACAGATAATATTGGGCGAACTAAAACCTCCCCTATATTTACCAGTTTACGGTCCTCACCAATCTGAATGAATATTCGAAGATTGGGCATCTTAAACAGTACATCTCCCCTCGCGATATAGACTCTTTGATGCGTGGCCTCACTTCCGTTGCGATTTTGGTACACTAACTTTGAAAAAAAACAAATCGCAAGCAAAAAACAGTTAAATCATGGCCTTACATCATCGCGTTTTGGTACACACCCTGCGATTGTAGTACTGACTACCTGGCCTTAAAGCTTCATCCAATGAGGATTTACTTTTCCTCAATATGATGGCCCATACAACAAGTGCTTCGTGGCCTTTATCGCAAAAAAAACTTTGATAACTTATTTCTAACACTTTAACTATTATCAGCTGGCTATTGTTTCGCTGCTGATGAATACCAATCTACTAGTTTTTAACAGGGTGTCAATACTGTTTTTAATATCATGTTTTTAATAACATGTCTTTATTGACAGTATTGATAAAAATCATCCATTAAGCCTTATCCAGAAGCTGTTTTCAGCGGTGCAGCCTCATTTTTTTGGCTTTATTCTGTCGGGATTTTGTTTATGAATGATGCTGAAGGGCGGGGGGGGAATATGTATCGTTTTATTAGCCAAGAAAAACAAGATTATAACCGCACTGAGGCAGCCCGCTGCCAGGGCAACGGGCTGTTTTCACGCCATCAGGATTTGGCAACAAACCGCGCCAGCCGTTGGTGTAGCTGATTGTTTTCTTTGCGTAATTGCTCAATTTCTTCCAGCAGGGTCAGCGTGACCGCAATGCCAGGCCAGTCCAACGCCAGTTCACGGTGCAATTGTTCAGCACGATGGAAAGTGATTAACGCACGATCGTCAAAGATCCAGTCTTCCGTCGCGGGATCGCGTGGTTGAATCACCCCCAGTCCGACAATTTCGGTCAGTTCATCCTGTGAAACGCCGGTATGCAGGCAAAACTCGGTAATGGTGAAAGTTACTTTTACGTTAGCCATTTTGCTTACTCCACTCTTTGCGTGGATCAAAGGTCTGCTGGGCTTCCGCCAACTGCTGCCATAGCGCGGCGCTTTTTTCGTCCGGCTTCGGTGGCATCATGACCTTGATCACCGCATACAAATCCCCGGTTTCTTTTTTGCCGACCAGGCCTTTCCCTTTGATGCGCAAGCGCTGCCCGGTTTGGCAGCCGGCAGGAATGGTCAGCAGAATGCTGTCTTTCAGCGTGGGGACCGGCACCTTGGCGCCCAGTGCGGCTTCCCATGGGGCGACTGGCAGGACGATCTCCAGATTGTGGCCGACAATGTCGAACAGCGGGTGCGGCGCAATGCGAATAATCAGGTAGAGATCGCCGTTAGCACCGCCGTCAGTCCCGGCCGCGCCCTGGCCTTTCAGGCGAATACGCTCGCCATCGCCGACACCGGCGGGGATTTTCACATTAAGGGTTTTGGGGACTTCCTGCTCCACCATGCCGAAGGCGTTATACACCGGCAGGCTATAGCGAATAGTACGGGTTTGCTCGGTCTGGGTTTCTTCCAGGAAGATCGCCACTTCCATCTCAATATCCTGGCCGCGCATGCCCTGGCGTCGTTGGCGATGCTGCTGAGCCCGGGCGTGTTCGCCGAACATAGAGGAAAAGATATCGGAAAAGTCTTCGGCGTTATGGGTATTGCCGTGCTGCGTCTGGCGGCCAAAATTGGGGTCGTTACGGTGCTGGCGCAGTTGATCATATTCGGCGCGACGCTCTTCGTCTTTCAGCACCTCATAGGCTTCGGCAACCAGTTTGAACTGCTCTTCGGCGTTCGATTCGGTACTGACGTCGGGGTGATACTTTCGCGCCAGTCGGCGATAGGCAGTTTTGATTGCCTTGAGATCGTCCGCTGGTTTAACCCCTAAAATGGCGTAGTAATCCTTGAATTCCATAGCGTTATCATCTCACTTCAATCTTTGGTCAGGGGGGGTAGTTGAGCCTGTATTGGGT
The DNA here is from genome assembly GCF_949794035.1 of Serratia proteamaculans. Lineage (NCBI taxonomy): Bacteria > Pseudomonadati > Pseudomonadota > Gammaproteobacteria > Enterobacterales > Yersiniaceae > Serratia > Serratia proteamaculans. The sequence goes on along the minus strand of NZ_OX461105.1, from coordinate 4,374,417 downwards.
GAAACTTTACTCTTAGTCGGGCAGTTTGTCGTTAAGGTCCCGACGTCATCGGCGGCTTTAGCGCCAAAAAGCGGAGCCGGGTGGCTCCGCAATGGGATCACGCGCGTTTCAGTTGTCGGGCAACCTGGAACAGGCTGAAGGAGCTGAACAGCATTTCAATACCGACAATAGTGGTGACCAGCACCACGGACGTCATCGGATCGGCGCTGAGCAGTAACCAGGCAATCGCCAGATCCAAAACGCCAATCACCAGCTGCAGCCAGCTTCCTTTGACCTCACGCAGCTTGTAGCCGGCGATCAACCGCACAATACCGCCCAGCGCAAACAAAGCCGCGAGATAAATCGCCATGGCGAAAATACCTACCGCCGGGTTGGTGATAAAAACGTAGCCGATAATAAGGTAAGCCACCCCGAGCAGGATGCCGCCGATCATTGGCCAGGTATTTTGCACCCGATTGGCAACCATGCCGAAAATCAGACCGAAGCCGCTCAGCAGCAAGAAAATCCCCACCACCATACTGATCGCTGCGCCCGAGGCAAAGGGGCTGAACAGGCAGAAAAGGCCGCCTAATAGCAGCAATATCGAGATGATTAACAGCGGGGTGCGTTGTTTCTTTAGACTCTGTTCGTCGATTTTCAACGAATGAAGATGGTTCATATTTAGCATGATGTAACTCCCTTGTTTTGAATGTCCTGTACAGTCCCACTGACTATTATAGTGGAACACGCCACCTTGAGGATGATGCCTGGCTGCGGTGTATTGACTCTGCGTACCAAAAAGAGCCACAGGGGTGGATTACATAAGGTTTTTCATGGCATACGTGCCAGAATAGATCATAAGCCGATACTGCGCTGCTGACCGAGATGATAGATAGCCGATGATGGATCCCTCCCGCTTACTGAAATTTTTGCTGCCTTACCTGTGGCCTAAAGATAACCCTAAACTGCGTTATTACCTGGTAATCGCCTTCGTCTTTATGGTGATTTCGAAGGTCAGCATCACGCTGGTGCCGCTGGCGTACAAAGCGATGATCGACGCCCTGAGCGGCGAAACCGCCAGGATGCTGGCCATTCCCATGGGTTTGATCCTGGCCTATGGCGTCGCGCGTATCGGTGGCGCGTTATTTGAAGAGCTGCGCAACGTGATGTTTGTGCATGTCAGCCAGAATGCCACCCGATTATTGGGGCTGCGGGTCTTCAGACAGTTGCACGCGCTGAGCCTGCGTTTTCATCTGGAGCGCCAAACCGGCGGGTTGTCGTTATCGATCGAACGTGGCACCCAGGCGGTAGCGACGGTGCTTTCGCGGCTGCTGTTCTCCATTTTCCCCATCTTGTTCGAAATCACCCTGGTCTCGGTGATTATGTGGCATCTGCTAAACGGCTGGTTTGCCCTGGCGATCCTGGCGACGGTAGGCTGTTATATCCTGTTCACCGTCATGGCCGTGCGTTGGCGAACCCGCTTTAGGCGTGAGCTCAACCAGGCCAATGCCGATACCAACAGCAAGTCGATCGACAGCCTGCTGAATTACGAGACGGTTAAATACTTCGGTAACGAAAACTTTGAGGCCGACCGTTTCAATATGTCGCGCCGGCTGTACGAATATGCCGCCATCAAGAACCAGTTCAGTTTTACCGCCATCAACCTCGGACAGACCGCCATTATCTCCATTGGGCTGATTGTGATGATGGCGATGGCGGCACAGGGCATTGTGCAAGGGCGGATGACGGTCGGTGACTTTGTGCTGGTGAATGCCTATCTGCTGCAACTCTATCAGCCACTGAATTTCTTCGGTTTTATTTATGCCGAAGTCAGGCAGGCGCTGATCGATATGGAAAACATGTTCGATTTACTGCAGGAAGAGCAGGAGATTGTCGATAAGCCGGATGCGAAGGAGCTGCAACTGACCGCGGGCGAAGTGAGTTTTGACTCGGTCAGCTTTGGCTATGATGTGCGGCGGCCGATCCTGAAAAACGTCAGCTTCACCATCCCGGCCGGTAATACGGTCGCGGTTGTTGGTGCCTCGGGGGCCGGTAAATCTACCTTGTCCCGGCTGCTGTTTCGTTTCTATGACGTGAGCAGCGGGGCGGTCTCGATTGACGGTCAGGATATTCGTGACCTGAAGCAGGCCAGCCTGCGCGCGGCGATCGGCATCGTGCCGCAGGATACCGTGTTGTTCAACGATACGCTGGGCTACAACATCGGCTACGGCAAAACCGGTTCAAGCCAGGAAGAAATCGAGCGGGCAGCCAGGTTGGCGCACATTCACGAATTTATTGTCGGCCTGCCTGATGGTTATGAAACCCGGGTGGGGGAGCGTGGGCTGAAGCTGTCGGGCGGCGAAAAGCAGCGGGTGGCGATTGCTCGTACCATCCTGAAAAATCCGGCGATCCTGGTTTTTGACGAAGCGACCAGCGCGCTGGATACTCAGACCGAGCGCGAAATTCAAGCTCACCTGCGTGAAGTCAGCCGTGACCATACCACGCTGGTGATTGCCCACCGGTTGTCGACGGTGGTGGATGCCGATGAAATCATCGTACTGGAAGCCGGTGAAATCGTTGAGCGAGGGCGGCATGACGCCTTACTGGCCAGCAATGGCCGCTACGCCGCCATGTGGCAAAGCCAATATAACGACGAACAGCAGCCCTGAGGGTTCTAACCCCGGGCACTATGTCGCGCCTGGGGGATCACCGGTTAAAGATCGCCGGTCAGGTATTGCGCTACACCGTTGCCGAAACTCCAGTCCCCTTTGCTATTGGTGGTGATTGACACCATCAGGTCGCTGCCTTCAATCCCACAGCTTTCCTTCAACTCACGGCTGAGATCGGCATAAAACCGCTGTTTCTGTTCCTCGGCCCGCGGGCTGGTAATCACCCGTACCACCACCAGAGCGCGGGTGCGGGTCAGATTCAGCCCGGTGTCTTCAATCACCATATGCTGGGCTTTGTTTTCATGAACAATCTGGTAGCGATCGCGCGAGGGCACCTCAAAGGCGCTGAGCACCGCACGGTGGGCGGCATCGAGCAGGGTTTTCAGTTCGGCTTCGCTGCGGCCCTCGATGACTTCAAAGATAAGTAATGGCATTTTCATAATCCCGTCAGTAAGTTAATGAGTTCTGCCATGTGCAGGGCAGCGTTTTATTCTCGCTTTTGATAACCCATCTTAGCCAAGCCCAGGGGCGGGAAGAAGCGCTATACTTGAACTCATTGTTTATATAAATGAACAGTCGATGATGAAAAACCCAAAAATAGAAACCCTGTGGACCCATTTGCACTGGCTCACCATCTTGGCCGAGCAGGGCAGCTTTACCCGTGCGGCGGAGCGGCTGGACGTCAGCAAAGCGGCGATGAGTCAAAAAATCAAAGAGATCGAAACCCTGGCCGGGGTGCCGTTGGTACAACGCACGACTCGCAGCGTCAGGTTGACCGATGCCGGGCTGCGGCTGGTGGAGGAACTGCGTCAGCCTTTCGCGCAGATAAAACAGAGTTTTTCCGGCATTTGCGATTCGGCCGGGCCACTGCGCGGTTCTGTGCGGGTGACGGCGCCGGTGGCGTTTGCCCGCCAGCAACTGGTCCCTCGCATTACCGGTTTTCTGCGTGAGAATCCGGAGGTGCGGGTTCAGCTTGAGGTTTCCGACCGATTGGTGTCGTTAACCACCGAAGGGTTTGATTTGGCGATCCGCCACAGTGACAGCCTGCCGGATACCCACGTTGCCTGGCGGCTGTGTCCGACCGCAACGCTGACCGTGGCGTCGACAGACTACGTGAAACGGCACGGTATGCCGACATCGCCGGCCGATCTGCAACGGCATCAGTGTCTTTATTATCCCCGAGGCAATGAACAGCCTGGCTGGAGTTTTGTTGCCAAACAGGCGCCACAAGGCAAGGCGGAAAAGACCCGGGTCCTGGTCAGCGGGCCGTTTGCCACCAACAACAGCGAGTCGATTCGCGACGCTGCAGCGGAAGGGTTAGGTATTGCGCTGCTGCCAGATTTTAGCGCTCAGCAGGCATTGGCGGACGGCAGGTTGATCGAGGTATTACCTGCCTGGCGACCGGTCGATGCCTTTGCCGACAGCCTGTATGTGGTTCGACCCTATGCACCTCAGGTCTCCAGAGCGGTGACGGAATTCAGCCGCTATCTGCGCGGCGCTTTTGCCGAGGGGTTTACCACAGGGTTAGTGCGATGATCGCGTTGTGGCTCGGAGGATTGCTGTGATTCACATCACGATATGCGCTTTTTTACGCTTCAGTGGCGGTAATGTAAGCGCTGGAGAAGGGATTCCCTCAATGGAGTTAATTGCGAAAGCCACCACCGGATAAATGAAATGAATTCAACAGATAAAGATCACGCTGAATAAAGCACTGTCGAATAGAATAATAAATAAAGTTAAAGTGTAAAACGTTAATATATTTATGAAAATGATTAATTACGTGGTTTTTGGGGCGTGAGGAGTCCCAGTTAATAAAGTTTTATATATAAATAACAGAGTAATAAGATTAGTGATGTTAATAATAACCCGTCTGTAATGTACCTGACTCATCGATTTTCTGGTCACCGCTAACACCCGGTTGACAGCCTGCCCGCTTGCGATAAGTTTAAATTGTTAACATGTTAATAACATCCTGTCAGACCAACAGGCCCGCCGAATTCGGGGTGCCAAACAGAGGCTGTGAACAGGGATATTGTCACTTATCAGTTTACTAACAGGCAGATCACACCATGAAAAAATCGGTGGGGCGGGGTTCGATATTGAGTGAGGAAAACAGACTGTTGGTGATTCTGTTTTTTGTCTTTGGCTGTGTTTTTGTTGATCGTTTAACCATCTCCTTCCTGTTCCCGATGATTGCCGCCGATTTGCAGCTCAGCAATGTGCACCTTGGCACGCTGTCCGCGGTACTGGCGCTAACCTGGGCGCTGTCTGGTGCCGGGCTGGGAGCCATTGCCGATCGTTTTAATGTTCGCAAGCCGATGCTGATCGTCTCAATTATCGTATTCTCCTTATTCTCCGCATTATCTGGGTGGGTCAGTGGTTTTGCCATGCTGCTGATATTCCGTGCATTGATGGGCATTGCCGAAGGGCCGGTATTGCCGATTGCGCAGTCGCTGATGGTTGAAAAGTCACAGCCGCAGCGGCGCGGGTTCAATATGGGGTTGATCCAGGGTGCGGCACCGGGATTATTGGGCGGCATTATTGCTCCGCCGCTGATTATTTATCTGGCACAGAAGTGGGGCTGGAGTACGGCCTTTCACCTGACGGCCCTGCCGGGCATTATTCTGGCCTGGTTAATTTATAAATATGTTAACGGCAAAAAGGATCCGTCCTTCGCCGCCGAGCCGGCAGTAAAAAATCAGTCGGAAAAGGCCGCTTACGCCGAGTTATTCAAAATTAAAAATGTGGTGCTGTGCATCCTGATTTCCTGCGTATTCGTCACCTGGTTTATGGTCATTATTACCTTCACGCCCAGCTTCCTGGTGACCGCCCGTGGTTTCAGCGAGCAGTCGATGGGCGGCATCATGAGCGCCATCGGCGTTGCCTGGGTTTTCTGGGGCGTAGCGGTTCCGGCGATCTCGGACCGTATTGGCCGTAAGCCCACCTTAATCTTCTTCTCGTTGCTGGCGATTTGCTGCCCACTGTTTCTGAGCTATGTCGACAATCTGTGGTTATTGGGGGGACTGGTGTTTTTGTCCTATACCGGCCTGGGTTGCTTCACTCTGTTTATGGCCACCATACCGTCCGAAACCGTCTCGAAAGCCCGTATTGCCACCGCACTGGGGTTGGTCATGGGGATTGGCGAGGTGATCGGCGGTTGCCTGGCGCCGTTTACGGCAGGCTTGATCGCCGATCGTTACGGCCTGGTCAGCGTGATGTGGCTGGCGGCCACCGGCGCGGCCTGTGCGGTGGTATTAAGTTGTTTTCTCGATGAAACGGCACCCGCAGTGGTCAGCCGAAGAGCGTTGAAAAGTCAGGGTGTTGCCGACGTCTGAAATGGTTTTTCACCCCTATCCTCAAGGAGAGCGAGCATGTCTTTAAACCCATCAGTATTGAACCAGAACGCCGAGCCGGAGTGGAAGAACTATGACGATTTTGCCCGGGGAATAGACACCAACCGTCTGCCTGCGACGCAGGATTGGCGAGGAAAAACGCTACAGTTGGCGTTTGAACAGGGCGAGCAGATGACGTTGAATTTCAGTGCTGGTCATCAGCAGCTGAGCTGGGCCTGGCAGGGCGAAAGCGGTGAGGATACTTACGAGGAAGTGCGCACTTCCTCTGCACAATATTTCTTGAATATCCCCTTGCAGACCCCGGGCAATGAATGCCTGACGCTGGTGCTGAATACTGACAGTGGCCGGGCGCTGATGGTGCGCAGCACGCTGTTACCTGAGCATCAGGTGGCGAGCGGCTCCCGCTTGGGACAAAGCTTTCACGTTGGTCAGATTACCGGTATGACACCGCTCGGTGCTGCTCCGCATCTGACTCGTGAACTGCTGGGCTACCGTACCTTGAATATTTACAGCCCCAACCATTATTACGAGCATTTCTACGTCAATACCGAGCGCTATGCCTGGCAGAATCTGCGCGGCGAGCAGTTTGGTCACGGCGATATGGATTACGCCACTTATTATAAATTCGATGAAGATCGGTATTTATTCACCTTCCGGGAAAAGATCATTCCGGTTTGTTCGGTGTTCTTTTTTGACTTTACCCTCGGCCGTTGCACCGGGATATTCCTGGGGCTGGATGCCGCCGGCAAGGTGCTGGTCTCACCCGCCGGCGCTTTTATTCACAAGATGAGTTACAACGCATATCCCGACGGGGTGCAGCCGCTGTAATCAGCGGCCGTTAACCAGCGAATCGGCGTTGATGTCCGCGATGGTTTTCGCGCCGATCAGCGTCATGGCGACGCGCATTTCTTTATCGATCAGCTCGAGCAGGTTGGCGACGCCGGCCTGCCCGGCTGCCGCTAACGCATAGGCGAAAGCCCGGCCCAACAACACTCCGTCGGCGCCCAGTGCAATCATGCGCACCACGTCCAGCCCGTTGCGAATCCCGGAATCGGCCAGCAGGGTGATATCACCCTTGACCGCCTCGGCAATCGCCGGCAGCGCATGGGCGGTAGACAACACGCCGTCGAGCTGGCGACCGCCGTGGTTGGAAACCACGATGCCATCGGCACCGAAACGCACCGCATCTTTGGCATCTTCCGGATCCAGAATGCCTTTGATGATCATTGGGCCTTGCCAGAATTCGCGGATCCAGTCCAGATCCTTCCAGGAGATAGAGGGATCGAAGTTGGTGCCCAGCCAGCCGATATAGTCTTCCAGGCTGGTGGGTTTGCCGCGATAGGCCGAGACGTTGCCCAGATCGTGCGGCTTGCCGCACAGCCCGACGTCCCAGGCCCATTGCGGATGGGTTACCGCCTGCAATATACGGCGCGTGGCGGCATGGGGACCGCTCATGCCGGAGTGGGCATCACGGTAACGCGCGCCGGGCACGGGCATATCGACGGTGAATACCAGAGTTTTCACCCCGGCGGCTTTGGCGCGTTCCAGCGCATTGCGCATAAAACCACGGTCTTTCAATACGTACAGTTGGAACCACATCGGCCGATCGATCGCCGGTGCCACTTCTTCAATCGGGCATACCGAGACCGTCGACAGGGTAAAAGGAATACCTTTCTGCGCGGCGGCTTTGGCAGCCTGCACCTCACCACGACGGGCGTACATCCCGGTCAACCCGACCGGGCCGAGGATCACTGGCATCGCCAGTTTTTCACCGAACAGGCTGGTCTCCAGGCTGAGATCCGACATATTGCGCAGTATGCGCTGGCGTAGCGCGATGCCCGCCAGGTCTTCGGTGTTACGTCGCAGTGTATGTTCTGCGTAGGCCCCGCCGTCAATGTAGTGGAACAGAAAAGGCGGGAGCTTAGCCTGTGCTGCGGCCCGGTAGTCGGTTGAAGCGGAGATAATCATAGTTTTACCTTATTTCGATAACGTGCTTTTACGCTCAAAGAATCATGATCTGCGCCATCACAGCGGCGATCCCCCCGTACACCAGCATGGGCAATACGGTCTTTTTGATAATTTTGCCTTCGGCATTGCCGATCCCAAGAATTGAGCAGACGGCGATAATATTGTTCAGGCATATCATGTTGCCCATGGCACCGCCAACGGACTGCAGTGCCAGAGTCAGGTTGACGTTTAGCCCGCTGCTGAGGGCGATCGAATGCTGAATACCGCCGAAGGTCAGATTAGAAACGGTGTTGGAACCTGAAAAGAACGATCCCAGAGCCCCGAGGAAAGAGGAAAACAACAGCCAGCTTTCTCCGGTGAGTGAGGCCAGCGTTTTGCCAATGAGGAACACCGGCGCATTGTCACCGCCCAGCATCATCAGGTTGACCATGACCAAAGCGCCAAAGAGCGCGATAAAAGGTTTGGCCACGCGTCCGCCGGTCTCTGCGAACATCTGTTTTACCTGCCCGCAGTTCAGTCGGAACAGGGGAATACACAGCAAGACCACCAGCAGGAAAGGGATCAGAGCAGGTACATACAGCGTTTTGTAGCTGGCGGCGGCAGAAGTGCCTAATACCTGCTGCAATTCAACGATCAGGGCATCGCTGACGCGTAACTCGCCCAGCCCGCTGAGTTTGCCCTGCCATAAAGGGGTGGTGCTGTTGAGCAAGGCCTTAATCCCCAATTGATGAATGCGCGTCACTATTAAAATAGCAATCAGCAGCAGGGTTGGGGTCATGGCTTTAATCACTTGAATGAAGGGCACGGGTTGAGGCGCGGTTTTGTCTTCGCAGCGGGACAGGCCGATGCCGGCACGCGCCAACAGAACCGACAGCATCAGGCCAATGGCGCCACCCACCAGTGCCGGGAATTCATAGTTAACCTGCGCCAGCAGCAGGTAAGGCACCGTGCAACTTAAGACGCTGAGTAAAATAAACGGCAGGTTGAGGCGAATATCACGCCAGGAAACGATAAAACGCAGCGCCAGTAGTGGGATAACAAATCCGGCGACAAAGTGGATCAACGCTGTCTGACGGCCAATTTCCAGCAGGTTGGCGTCGGATAATCCCAAATTGGCAAAGCCGAACCAGGTGGGGGTGCCGACGGCGCCGAATGAGACGGGAACCGAGTTCATCACCAGCGTCAACAGAGCCACGCGCAGGGGGTTAAAACCCAGGCCGACCAGAATGGGCGCGGCAATGGCGGCTGGAGTACCAAAGCCGCTGGCCCCTTCAATCATAAAAGCAAATGCCCAGCCGATGATCATCAATTGAGCAACAGGATTGGGGCTGATATTTTCCAGCCAACGACGAACCACGTTTTCCGCACCGCTGATTTGCATCAGTTTATTCAGCAAAATCGCGCCGGCGATGATGGTTATCGGGGTGAAAACCGACACCAGTGCGGTAATGATATTGGCGTGCAGCAGCAGGGGCAGACTGTCGAACCAAAACATCTGTATGGCATACACGGCGGCGGCCGTTAAGGGCAGCGCGATATAAGAAGGAACACCGTTCTTTTTGGTCATCATCCAAATCAGCAGAATGATGGGCGCAATACTGAAAAATAGGGACATAAGAGCCTCAGCGTTATTATTGTTATTTGTGGAGGTATGTAGCCGAAAGGTTAATTACCGCAACATTTTCATTCTAATCACAACGCTGGCTGATGTTCTATTGTGCAATTTTCCCGTAGGGAAATGTGGGGCGGTAGAGTGACTCTGCGGAACCATTTCTAATGACTGAGGGTATTTTTATTGTATTAAAAATCAAATGGATAGAATATTTTATTGTGTGATGAATGTGCTGGGTCACATTGATTACACAACAATTATCAATAGATTATCTTCAAAAACAGGGTAATCCCGGCGGCTCGCTGGCGAGCCCGCGCAGAATGATTAGGTGACCCACTTCAAAAATAATGGCTGATATTTTGGTAGGAGGTGATGATGTGTTCGATCAGCAGTCGGGTTTTTAACGGTAAATTGCGGGTGTAAGGGTAGACGGCGTAAATGCCTAATACCTTGCCACAGTGGCCGGCCAAAATTTCCACCAGCTTTCCATCCTGTAAATCCTCGTACACCATGCAGCGTGGCACCATGGCAATGCCATAACCGCCGATCACCGCCTTGCGGATCGCCCGGGCGTTATTGGCGGACAGGTTGCCATTGACCTGCAGTTCATAAATCTCGTTGCTGCCCGGCTGCTTCATCAGCCAGTTGTCGGTGCCACTTTCCTGATAGGTATAGGTCAGGCAGTTATGCCTGAGCAAGTCGTCGGCGGACTGCGGCTCAGAATATTGTTGCAGATAACCGGGCGAGCAAACGATCACCCAGCGGGAATTCAGGATCGGACGGGCAATCAGGCTGGAGTCCGGCAGGGTACCAGTGCGGATCGCCAGATCTATCCCTTCGTTAACCAGATCGACAAAGCGATTTTCCAGCCGCATTTCAACCTTCAGGTTGGGATGATGAGCACAGAATTCCGCCACGCTTTCACTTAGCAACAATTCCCCCGAAATCGTCGGCACCGACATGCGGATCACGCCGGTCAGCTCATCGCTGTTTTCACTGATGACGTTCAGGGCCTCCTGAGTTTTTGCGCTGATTTCTTTGGCCTGACGATACAGGCTTTGGCCATTTTCGGTCAGCGTCAGGCTACGGGTAGTGCGGTACAGCAGGCGTGCGCCGAGGGATTTCTCCAGACGGCCGATACGTTTGCTGACCACCGAACTGGTGATGCCGGCGGTTTCAGCGGCTTTGCTGAAAGAACCGCAATCAACAATCAGGGCGAACAGGATCAGGTCGTTGGCGTATTCATGTGTGGGCAACATCGGTGGGGGTTTTCCTCGTCCCAGAGTAACAGCCAGTGTAAATCCTCAGATTCAGGAATCAATCGCCGGCGACAATATGAGAATTGTTATTGATATCACTTTTTGGCCGCTTACAATGCCTGCCATCTCAAGATTTCAGGCTAAGGGTTCTTCATGGAGTTGCTACGGGTGGTTTACCACCAGTATCGCTGGCCGTTTCTGGCGGTCATGGCGTTGACCATGGTCAGTGCGGCGTTGGGCATAGGCATCATCGCCTTTATCAATTTGCGGCTGATGGCGGTGGCGGGCAATCCTCTGGCCGTGTTGCCGGAGTTCCTCGGGCTACTGGCGTTGCTGATGGCGGTCACGCTCGGCTCACAGCTGGCGCTGACGACGCTCGGCCATCATTTTGTGTTCCGGCTGCGTGGCCAACTGGTGAAGCAGATCCTGGATACTCATATCGAACGGATAGAGCAACTGGGCAGCGCTTCGCTGTTGGCGAGCCTGGCCAGTGATATTCGCAATATCACCATTGCCTTTGTTCGCCTGCCGGAGCTGGTGCAAGGTGTGGTTCTGACCCTGGGGTCTGCAGCCTATCTGGGCTGGTTGTCGCCACAGATGCTGGCGGTGACTGCCGTTTGGGTGGCGGTGACGGTATTTGGCAGCGGGTGTCTGGTATCACGCGTGTATCGTCATCTGACCAGCGTACGTGAGGCTGAAGAGCGCCTTTATGAACACTACCAATCGGCGATTGACGGCCGCAAAGAGCTGGCGCTGAACCGCGATCGTGCCAAAGCGCTGTATCAGCAGGCCTATCAGCCGGATGCCGAAGATTATCGGCACCATATTATCCGTGCCGATACTTACCATCTCAGCGCGGTGAACTGGTCGAATATCATGATGTTGGGCGCAATTGGCCTGGTGTTCTATATGGCCAACAGCCTGGGCTGGGCCGATACCCCGGTCGCGGCAACCTATTCACTGACGTTATTGTTCCTGCGAACCCCGTTGTTGCAGGCGGTGGGGGCGTTCCCGACGCTGATTGGTGCCGAAGTGGCCTTCGGCAAGGTCAAAGCCCTGCGGTTGGCCGATTATCAACCCGGGTTCCCCGCGGTGGCAGCCAAAGCCTGGCAAACTCTGGAACTGCGTGATGTGGTATTCCACTATGGTGCTACGGAGCAAAAAACCGGTTTCGCCGTCGGGCCGCTCAACCTGACGCTGCACCGTGGCGAACTGGTATTTCTGATTGGTGGCAACGGCAGCGGTAAATCAACGCTGGCGATGCTGTTGACCGGGTTGTATCAGCCGGTCAGCGGGCAGATCTTGCTGGATGGTGTGCCACAAACTCCGATCGATATGCCTGACTATCGCCGTTTGTTCTCCGCCATTTTTACCGACTTTCACCCGTTTCATCATTTACAGGGGCCTGAGGGTGAACAGCCGGACGCCGAACTGGTGGAAAGCTGGCTTAATCGCTTGAACATGAAGAGCAAACTGCAGTTTGACGGCCTGCGGGTGACCAATCCACAGCTGTCGCAGGGGCAGCGCAAACGCCTGGCACTGCTGCTGGCGGTGGCGGAAAAACGGGATATTTTGCTGTTGGACGAATGGGCAGCGGATCAAGACCCGCAATTTCGCCGAACCTTCTACCGTGAACTGCTGCCGCAGTTACGTGCATTGGGTAAAACGGTGTTTGCCATCAGCCATGACGACCATTACTTCGAGCATGCCGATCGGCTGCTGCAAATGCGCGATGGGCAGCTCAGTGAATTGACCGGCAGCGATCGTGAACGTGCCAGCAAGGATTCCGTTTCACAAATTGACTGATTAATTTCACCCAGACCTCGCCAAGGGGCTGGGTGATACCTCCTGTTTGCACGGTGCTATCCGCGACGCCAGCATATCCATTCATTTCCACATCCCCACTCAGCCTGATTCATTGCCAATTTCGCTTAAGAAAAGTCAATTAATTGATTTTTCGTTTATGTACTGGCGGTTTAATTTTGATCAATCCGCTTGTGACACACTGCTTCCTTATCCCTTCATTGAGCCTGGATCCATCGCCAAAGACCTGACAAATACTGATGTCTTTCAGCTGTATACCTGACTTTAGGTACATGGCTAGCAGAACTTTTATAAATATCTATAGGAACAAACTTCTTTATTGATCGTTTAAATAGATCAATAATTGCATTTTGATTAGTTTAATCTATTAGTAGAGGCGGCTGTGATAAGCAAGGATGGCGTGGATATCAAACGTAAAGCTTGGTTGTGCGTATTTATCGGCTGCGGAGTATTTTGGCTGGCCGTCGCCACCGTGATTTATTGGCTGTTTACTTAGGAACCTATTGATGGACAAGAAGCGCGTAAAGAACATGGGGGGCGCCCGGGATGATAGCCCGGTCAAGATCCCCCCTTCCTGGCAGTTGACGCCCGAACAGCAGGATTTTATTAACGACCTCTGGCAGGACGACGCGGCAGAATATGCCGCAGAGCGACCCGCCCGCCCCACAGTTAACGAATAACCCGATTACGCCCGGCCAGAATGCCGAACAGCATTTGCAGCAGCGTCAGGGCCAACAGAATGGCCAGCGGCAACCGCCAGCCCTGAGTCAGATCGTGTAACAGACCGAACAGCGTGGGCCCCAGCGCCGCCAGCAAGTAACCTACCGATTGCGCCATGCCCGACAGTTGTGTGGCCTGATGATGGTGGCTGCTGCGCAGACCAAAGAAGGACAGCGCCAGCACCAAAGAACTTCCCGCCCCCAGCCCGGCAAAAATCAACCACACCAGCGAGTTGGCCGGCATCAACAGCAAACCGGCGACGCCGGTAAAAATCAGCAATGAACTGCACAATGCGATAGCCCGCTGATCGCGTGCGCGCGGCAGAATAAACACCATGACAAAGTTGGCGGCGATCGCCACCACCTGATAGATAAACAGCTCAAAACCCGCCTGTTGTGGCGAGGTGCCGTGGCTGGCGGCAAAGGCACTGAACCAGCCGATAATGGTGTAGAAGGTGATGGACTGTAAGCCCATAAATAAAGCCACCTGCCAGCCGAGTGCACTACCCCAGGGAGAACGGGACGGCGCAGGTTGAAGCGCCGAGGTATCAGCCGTTGCCGAAGCCGCGGGACGGCGCAGTTGCGGCAGCCAGACCATCAGCGCCAACAGGGCTGGCAGGCTCCAGCACAGCAGGGAAAAACGCCAACCAAGATTATTCAACTCCGCCAGTGGCACCGCCAGACCGGAGGCCGTGGCGGCCACCAGTGACATCACCGCCGCATAACCGGCAATCATGGCGGCGGCACGGCTTGGGAAGTCGCGTTTTACCAGCGTCGGCAATACGACGTTGGCAAAAGCAATGGCAGCGCCGATCAATACCGTGCCCAACCACAGCATGTTGGTTTGCGGCAGAGAGCGCAGCACAATGCCACCAATCAACAGTAACAACGCCATACCCAGCGTACGTTCAATACCCATACGTTTGGCCAGGCTGGGGGTCACTGGTGACAGCACGGCAAACAGGATCAGCGGCAGCGAGTTAAGCAGGCCGGCCGAGGTGGCAGACAGCGACAACTGCTGCTGGATCTGTTCCAGCAACGGGCCCACGCTGGTCAGTGCGGCGCGCAGATTGGCCGCAACCAGCATAATGCCGGTGATCAGTAACAGCGGGTGGCGTAAACGGCTGCGCTTGTTGGCGGCAGGCGTTGGGGATAAAGCGGATTGGGGCATCAGTTCCTCGCACCAGGGCATGCAGTCAATCAATACTGCACGGCATGATGCGTTGATTGACGTTAACGCTTACGTACCGGCAGGGGGCCGATATCTGCGCGCAAGTGTAGGGAAGAACCCCTGATCTGACAAGAGGGCGGTTAAGCGGAACCTGCCCCATTCAGGCGTCGGCGGCGGGATGCCGGAGAGGCATAATTGTTATTATGTGATCCCGATCACCTGATGAACTAAAAGTCAGCCAGCCGGGCCGCTGTGTTACCCCTTTCGTTTTCTGCTGTACTTCGGGCTCCTCAGCCCGGCAGCTGCGCCTGCGCTGAGATTTCACTTTGCCTTTCACTGCTTCTCAATATTTTCATTTCATTTCGATCCGAAAGGTTTTTAACCTCTTTTTCTGCTAAAACAGCGCTGTAACCCCGATCACAATTTCATTGCCTTCGCTTTGCTGTAATGCCAGCGCAGTAGAGCGAAAGCCATCTTCTCCCCGGCCCGGCCGGAAACCTGAGGACCGCAGCTCATGCCAGTGAATACCGCAAAGCGACGTGAACACATTATCGATCTGTTATGCGAGCACGGCAGCGTGCGCGTGGAGCAGCTCAGCAAACAGTTTGCAGTATCCACGGTGACGATCCGCAACGATCTGCGCTTTCTGGAACGAAAAGGGTGTGCGCTACGAGCCTATGGCGGCGCGATGCTCAATCAGCAATTCGCCTTCGATCGCCCGTTGCATGACAAGGGGCGGTTAAACCGCGATGTGAAGTCGCAGATCGCCAGTGTAGCGGCCAGCTATGTGCGCGATGGTGATGCGCTGATCCTCGATTCCGGTTCCACCACCACCCAGATAGTGCCGTTCCTCAAAGGACGACGCGATCTGGTGGTGATGACCAATGCGCTGAACATTGCTTATGAGCTTTCAGGTAACGATGGGGCAGAGGTGATGGTGCTGGGGGGCAGCGTGCGCCGCAACTCCTACTCGCTCTACGGTCCGGCTGCCGAGCAGCAATTGCGCCAGTACCGCTTCGACAAGCTGTTTTTGGGGGTCGACGGTTTCGATCTGGTTGCCGGTATCACCACGCCTCACCCCGGTGAGGCACACCTCAATCGCGTGATGTGCGAGGTGGCACGCGAGATTATCGCCGTGGCGGATGCCAGCAAGTTTGGTCGCAAGAGCTTTTGCATGATTCGCGAAGCCGGACAAATTCATCGGCTGATTACCGACAGCCTTCTTCCGGACGATTACGAGCGGGCGTTAACCGAGATGGGCGTGGAGGTTGTCATCGCCGATCGGTAGTACGGCGCCTGCGTGGGGGATTCATGCAGCAGTTGTTACAGCTTGTTGAGCAGCACAAGGCCGGAAAACCGGTTGGGGTATTTTCCGTTTGTTCCGCTCACCCCTGGGTGCTGAAAGCGGCCCTGCGGCAGGCCAAAGCGCGCGGCACACCGGTGCTGGTTGAGGCCACCTCGAATCAGGTCAATCAGTTTGGCGGTTACACCGGCCAGACGGCGCAGCAGTTCCGCGATGCGCTGTGGCAACTGGCGGATGAAGTGGGGCTGGCGCGCGATCGTCTGTGGCTGGGAGGTGATCATCTCGGCCCCAATGCCTGGCAGGATCGACCGGCGGAAGAGGCGATGCAGCTGGCAGAAACGCTGATCGACGATTATGTCCGCGCCGGTTTTCGTAAAATTCACCTCGATTGCTCGATGTCCTGCGTCGGCGATCCCTTCCCACTGAATGATGAAACCGTGGCCGTTCGCGCTGCGCGGTTATGTGCCGTGGCGGAGCGCGCCTGGCAGGCAAGCGGCGGTGAGCCACCGGTGTATGTCATAGGTACCGAAGTGCCGGTACCGGGTGGCGCGCAGGAGGCGCTGGAAGGCATGCAGGTCACCACACCGCAGGCAGTACAGCAAACCCTTGAGGTGCATCGCCTGGCCTGGCAGCGGGCGGAGCTGGTTGATGCCTGGACGCGGACCATTGCGCTGGTGGTACAGCCGGGCGTGGAGTTTGATCATCACAGCGTGGAACACTATCAGCCACAGCGGGCCCATGAACTGAGTCGTTTTATCGAACGGCAACCGGGAATGGTCTACGAAGCGCACTCAACGGATTACCAACCCCCACAGGCCTACCGGCAACTGGTGGGCGACCATTTCGCCATCCTGAAAGTCGGCCCGGCGCTGACCTTTGCCCTGCGTGAAGCGCTGTTTGCCCTGGATCATATCGAACGTGAATGGCTGGGTGAGCATCAATCGGCACAGCTGTGCGCCACGCTGGAACAGGTGATGCGCGAGCAACCGCAGCAGTGGAGCCGCTATTACCACGGTAACCCGCATCAACAGTATCTTGATCGCCACTACAGCCTGAGTGACCGGGTGCGTTACTACTGGCCGCAGCCACAGGTCCAGCAGGCGGTAGAGAGCCTGATCGACAACCTGCGTCGCAATCCGGTGCCGCTGGCGTTGCTAAGCCAGTATCTGCCCGATCAGGCGCGTGCGATGAATGCCGGCGAACTGAGCGACGATCCACAGGATTGGGTGATGCACAAAGTGACGCAGGTGCTCGATGACTATCACGCCGCCTGCTATCCGGAGGTGCATTGAAATGCCGAATATCTTGATGACCCGTATCGATAACCGACTGGTGCACGGCCAGGTCGGCGTCACCTGGACCAATACTCTGGGGGCCAATCTGGTGGTGGTGGCTAACGATGATGCGGCGGCCGATCCGGTACAGCAGAACCTGATGGATATGGTGGTGGCGGAGGGGGTGCAGACGCGCTACTTCACGCTGCAGAAAACCATCGATGTGATCCACAAGGCAGCAGACCGGCAGAAGATCTTTTTGGTGTGCAAAACGCCGCAGGATGTTTTGCGGCTGGTGCAGGGCGGGGTGCCGATCCGTTTCGTCAACGTCGGCAACATGCATTTTGCCGAGGGGAAGCGGCAGGTGCATAAAACGGTCTCGCTGGATGACGGTGACGTGGCTGCCTTTCGCGAGCTGGCGGCGCTGGGCGTCGAATGTGAGGTGCGCCGGGTGCCGGATGAAGCGGGTGAGGCGATCGGCAAACTGCTGTTTTGAGTTCGGGGGAAACCATGTTGACTGATGCGTTATTGATTGCACTGCTGGCCGGATTGGCGGGGGTCGACTTGTTCGACGGCCTGACCCACTTCCACCGTCCGGTGGTACTGGGGCCGCTGGTCGGCCTGATCCTGGGGGATGTCTACACCGGCCTGTTGGTGGGCGGCACGCTGGAACTGGTGTGGATGGGCATGGTGCCGCTGGCGGGGGCTCAGCCGCCTAACGTGGTGATTGGCGGGGTGATTGGTACGGCGTTTGCCATTCTGACCAAGGCCGATCCCAAGGTGGCGATTGGCGTGGCGGTACCGTTTTCAATTGCGGTACAGGGCTGTATCACGCTGTTGTTCACCCTGTTTTCACCAATGATGCATCGCTGCGATCGCATGGTGAAAGAGCTGAACTGGCGCGGTATCGAACGGGTGAACTATCTCGGTATCACCATCCTGTTCGCGTTCTATTTTGTGGTGGCGTTTCTGCCGATTTATTTCGGTGCCGACGCGGCCAGCGCCATGGTGCAAAAGGCCCCGGTCTGGCTGTTGGACGGCCTGGCCGTGGCGGGTGGCATGATGCCGGCGATTGGTTTCTCGCTGCTGATGAAAGTGATGATGAAAAAAACCTACGTGGCCTACTTCATCCTCGGCTTTATTTCCGTCACCTTCCTGAAATTGCCGATCCTGGCCGTGGCGCTGGGCGCGCTGGCGATCGCCCTGATCGATTTCTTTAACAGTCAGCGGGCCGGTGCGGACCCGCTCAAACAACCTGTACCCCAGGAGGATGCTGAAGATGGCATTTAATGATTCTGACGATCTGCTGGCGCAAAAAGCGGAAAAACGTATGGCGCAGGCGCTGGCCACCAGTCAGGTGGAGCAGGACGACTACCTCGACAGCCAGCCCGCCGAGGCCTTGACCCGCGGTGACATCAACCGTATGGCCTGGCGCTCGTTGTTGCTGCAGGCATCGTTCAACTATGAACGCATGCAGGCCGGCGGCTGGCTGTATCAGTTGATCCCCGCTTTGCGCAAGATCCACCGTAATCCGCAGGATCTTTCCAACTCGATGAAAATGCACATGGAGTTTATCAATGTGCATCCGTTTGACGTCACCTTCCTTTCCGGATTGGTGCTGGCGATGGAGCAAAACAAAGAGAAGATCTCCACCATCCGTGCGGTCAAAGTGGCACTGATGGGCCCGCTGGGGGGCATCGGCGATGCGCTGTTTTGGCTGACGCTGTTGCCGATCTGCGCCGGGATTGGGGCTTCGCTGGCGCTGGAGGGAAGCCTGTTCGGGCCGATCGTCTTCCTGCTGCTGTTTAACGTGTTCCATTTCGGCCTGCGTTTCGGGTTGGCTCACTATGGTTATCAGGCCGGTACCAGCGCGCTGGCGCTGCTGAAAACCCATACCCGGCGAATATCCCACGCCGCCTCGATTGTCGGTATGACGGTGATCGGCGCGCTGGTGGCCTCCTATGTACATCTTTCTACCCCGCTGGTGATGCATGCCGGCAAGGCCAGTGTGGCGCTACAGACCGACGTGCTGGACAAGCTGATGCCCAACCTGTTGCCACTGTGCTTTACGCTGCTGATTTTCTTCCTGATGAAGCGTGGCTTCTCACCGGTAAAACTGATTGGCGTGACGGTGGTGATTGGGGTGGTGGGCAAGTTTATCGGTTTACTGTGAGGAAAGGCTTATGCCAGGCATTGTGATTACCGGCCACGGCGGCTTCGCCAGTGGGCTGTTGCAGGCGGTTGAACAGGTAGTGGGGCCGCAGCCGTACTGCGTTGCGGTCAATTTTCCCGAGCAGATGAGTACCGCAGAGTTAAAGGCCGCGCTGATCTCGGCGTTGGCCGAGGTAGCACAGCCGGACGGCGTGGTGTTTCTTACCGATATGCTCGGCGGTTCACCGTTTCGCTGTGCCAGCGAGTTGGCGGATGCGCAAGGGCATTGCGAGGTACTGACGGGCGTTAATATGCAGTTGGTGGCGGAGATGATGCTGGAACGGGATGGGCTGAGCCTGGATGAATTCCGCGAACTGGCGCTGGCATGTGGCAAGCGTGGGTTGACCAGCCTGTGGCACGAGAGACGCCGGGTAAAATGTGAGGACGTGCAGACGGACGGTATTTGAGGGAAAGCGGGCGCTGCCAGGGGAGCAGCGCCCGGTTGATCAACTGGCGAGCGGCAGTGGGCTAAGTGCCATACGCGCCGGTTGATTCTCTTCTGTACGGCTAAAGCGCCAGCAGCTCTGGTGATATTTCGCCACGCTGTTGCGGTGTGCCACGCTGACCAGCGTCACCTGCGGCAGCTCATCCACCAACAGGCAGTACATCAGTTGCTCGGTTTCATCGTCCAGCGCGCTGGTGGCCTCGTCGAGGAACAAAATATCCGGACGGGTCAGAATAGCGCGGGCAAATGCCAGCCGCTGTTGTTCACCCGGCGACAGACGGTGGCTCCAGTTGGCGCTGGTATCCAGCCAACGCTGCAGAGGTTTCAGACGGCAATTTTCCAGCACTTTCAGCAGTTGTTCATCGCTGTATTCTGCCGCGAGATGCGGATAACTGAGCGCCTCCCGCAATGTGCCAATCGGAATATAGCTGCGCTGCGGCAGGAATAAGCTGCTGCTGGCGGCATCCCGGCCGATGGCGCCGGAACCGTAGGGCCAGATACCGGCGATAGCACGCAGCAGCGTTGATTTGCCACAGCCGGACGGGCCAACGATCAGCACGCGATCGCCGCGTTTCAGCGTCATCGAGGTCGGTTCCAGCAAGCTCTGACCGTCCGGCAATTGCAGGCTGAGACGGTCGAGGATCACCGGCTGGCCGTTCTCCGACGGCAGTTGAATGCCTCGTTGCTGATGATGCACCTGATCCACGGCGGCGTTGAAACCGGCCAGACGGTTAACGCAGGCTTTCCAGGTCGCCAAATCGCTAAAGGCATCGATAAACCACGACAACGCCCCCTGCACCTGACCAAAGGCGGAGGCGATCTGCATCATGCCCCCCATCTGGATAGCGCCGGAGAAGTAGCGCGGTGCCGCCACCAGCAGCGGGAAGACAATGGCGAACTGGCTGTAAAAGTTGGAGGCAATGTTAAGTCGACGGGTGATACGCATGATCGACCCCCAGTTGGTCCGAATGCTGTCAAAACGATCGCCCAACTGTTGCGCCTCGCGGGGTTCACCGTGGTACAGCGCGATAGCATCGTTATTTTCACGGATGCGGATCAGGCCAAAACGGAAGTTCGCTTCGTAGCGTTCCTGATTAAAACCGAGCTGCACCAGTGGTTTACCGACCCACCAAATCAACAGCGATCCCAGCACCGCATACAGCAGGGCGAACCACACCATGTAACCGGGCAGGGTGACGGCATGCTGATGGATAACAAAGGTCATTGGCCCGCTGACGTGCCAGAGAATGGTGATAAACGAAAACAGCGTCACCAGGCTGGAGAGCAGCCCGAGTGACAGCGACAGCGTGTACTGGGTCAGCACGTTGAGATCTTCGGCAATACGCTGGTCCGGGTTATCGACGATCTGCTGCTGTTCGGTGTGGTAATAGGCCTGATGAGCCAGCCATTTCCCCATAAACTTTTCGGTCATCCAGCGCCGCCAGCGCATTTGCAGGCCCTGTGTCAGGTAAATCTTATACACCGCCAGCACGATAAAGATCAGCGCCAGGTAGGTAAAGCGCCACAGCTGCGCCTTGAACACCGGGTAGTTCTTGTTTTGCAGCGCGTCGTAGAACACCTGATTCCACTGGTTGATCAGCACGCTGATGTAGACCAGCCCGAGCGACAGGGCGATGATGGCGATCAACATCGACCAGGCCCGCAGTTTTTCTTCTGAAACCCAGAAGGGCTTAATCAACTGCCAGACGGCGTGTTTGGGGGGGGGGGCTTGTGTTCATGGGCTCTCGTTAATTCTGCATTTTTTTCAGCATGGGCCGGGGACAGGTAACAAACAAACCCTGACTGTAAGCAGTTTTAACGCGACTAACCGTTTGAAATATTGTGGTTGGATCGTCAGAGGTGAAGCCGGGAGGGATGGCGGTTATACTGGCGCCGAAATTGGGTTTGTTTACTGCGGAAAGGATGAGTGATGAAGGCGTGGGTTCCCCTGCTGTTGGCCTATGGCGCGCTCGCCAGCGGCCAGACGATGGCACAGATTGATGAGCCGGATATTGATGCCGATTGTCACAAGGTGGCGAGCTATGCCGAACTCGGGAAAAGTGCCTACCAGCGCGGTGATTACCCGCGAGCCGCCGATATTTTCCGCGATCAGGCCGCCTGGAGTGAGTTCTGCGGCCTGGAGCGTCAGGCGACCGCCACGGCCTATAACAATGTGGCGCTGGCGCTGATGCGTGCCGGTGAACTGCTTAAAGCGCGTGCCTATCTGGAACTGGCCCCGCAAGACAGTAAATCCCAGCATAACCTGAAGCTGTTGCAGCAGCGTTTGGCGAAACAGCCGCCGTTGAACGGACCGGCTGGCATCTACTGGCAGTACGCCGGGCGTGGTGTCTGGAGCGAAGTGGAGGTCAAGCCACAAAACGGCCGCTGGCTGATCCAATACTCTGGCTATTACATGCCGCAGATGGGGCTGTATTACGGGCCGAATATGGGCGAATTCGCCGAGGTATTACCGATTGAACACGGCAAGGCGCTGTACCGTCAACGGGAGCCTGAGGACGCGATGGCCTGTGATGTGACGATGCAATTCACCGCGGATGCGTTGGAAATGCATACCCAGGGTGACTGCGGTTTTGGTTTTAACGTACGGGCGGAAGGGCGTTTCGTACGGGTCGAATAATCAGCCCCGGACATTCAATTTCGTGAATACCGGGGACTGTCGCAGGCATTACGCCCAGGTGGCGGCACCGCTCAACAACTCTTTCCAGGCTGCAACATTACCCAGATAGTTGCCCGCCGGGATCTGGCGTAGCTGACCTTCGCTGTCTTCCAGTGCGAAGGTCGGGAAGCCCTGGCCCTGAACTTTGGCCAGCAGCGCCCGGCTTTGGGCGATGTGTTGTGCGGTCGGCGCACCGGCGTTAAAGCGCATCTCGGCGATGAACGGGGCCGAAGCCAGGCCCAGCTCTTTCGCCAGGGCTTCCAGCACCGGCGTATCGGCGATGCGTCGACCTTCCTGATAATGCGCTTCCTGAATGCGGTGCAGCATATCCAGCCCACGTCCCGCCAGCGCCTGAGCGGCCAGAATCGCGGTAATCGGCGGCTCAGAATCCATGATCGCCGTGGTATCACGCAGCAGCCCATTGAAATAGGCTTCACCAAAGGTCTGTCCGGTTAACTCCGCAATACGCTTGTCGTGCGGAATCACATAATTACGCCATTCGTCCGTGATTTGGCGGCGGTTGTTGCCGGTCATCATGCCACCGGCGTGCAGGGCGATGTTCAGCCCTGGAATGGTTTTGGCCGCCTTCACCAGGGGGGCTGCGCCATAACACCAGCCACACAGCGGATCGAAAATGTAATGCAGAGTCGTGCCGGTCATAATAATTCCTCGTTATACCCGCCCCCTTTCAAGGGCGGGGTAGCAGTAACGCCTTAGCCTGTGTGTTTAGATGGGCTTATTGCGGCCACTTCATTTCGCCTTTCAGCACCTTGGCGCTCAGTTCCAGGCTGGACTCATCTTTCAGGTTCGGGTAATGCTTTTTCATTGCCGCCACCAGTTCCGCAGAGTCTTTGGCCTTCGGCAGTTCAGCCTCCAGCGTGGTCAGGTAGTTCTGGGTAAAGGTAACGGATTTCAGCGTTTGGTCGGCACCCGGCAGGAAATGGCCTGGGACAACGACTTTCGGTTTCAATGCCTTGATGCCTTCCAGCGTTTGCTGCCAGTGTGCGCGTGATTCAACGGTCTGGTTATCGGCGACCCACGGATGGATATTGTCGCCCGCGACCGGAACACCGCCCACTACCGCTTTCAGCGCCGGGATCCACACGTAGGTGCGTTCCGGGGTTGGACCGGTCAGGCCTTTCACTTCGACTTTCTGGCCGTCAACGGTAAAGCTGTCACCCTGCAACGCCTGTGGGACCACCACCGCTTTCGGTGCGTTGTCTTTCAGAATTGGGCCCCAGTAGGCCACTTTGCCGTCTTTGGTGGCGTTGATTTCTTCGATGGTGCCTGGGGAAGCGATGATTTTTGCCTGTGGGAAGGCGGCTTTAATCACGTCCAGACCGAAGTAGAAATCCGGATCTGAATGGCTGATATAAACGGTGGTCAGCTTCTTGCCGGTCGCCTTGATCTTTTTCACCAGCTCTTCCGCGTCATTACGCTGGAACTGGGCGTCGATCAGTGCCACTTCGTGCTTGCCGCTGATGATTTCAGAGGACACCGGGAAAACGCTTTTCTCACCTGGGTTGTACACTTCCATGGTCAGAGTGTTAGCCGCAGTGGCGTAGGCGCTAAAGGTAGTGATGCCGGCGAAGGCCAGGGTCAGTAATGATTTGTTAAACATGGTCAGAGGTCCTTGGGTAGCGATTAAATGTTGTATAGATGTTAGGTTGCATAAAGCGATAGAAAAACCGGATAATGAGCAATTATTCATTGCGTAAATCGGACGAATCATGGATCGCATTACCGCAGCTGAGGTTTTTATCACCATCGTTGACCGTGGCAGCATGATTGCGGCAGCGGAAACGCTGGAAATGTCACGAGCCATGGTGACGCGCTATCTGGCTCAGATGGAGCAATGGGCAGGTGCACGTTTACTGCATCGCACTACCCGTAAGCTTAGTCTGACTGACGCCGGTGAGCGCACGCTGGAGCGTTGTCGGCAGATGCTGGCGCTGGCGGGTGAGATTGATTTGGTTGAAGGAGAACAGAGCGATGAGCTGCGCGGCCTGTTGCGTATCACCTGCTCACAGTCCCTGGGCCAGACGGCGTTGGTGGGGGCGGTAGCCCAATACCTGAAGCGCCACCCGCAGGTCGCGGTGGATCTGCAAATGAATAATCGCACGGTGAATCTGGTCGAAGAGCGTATCGATTTGGCACTGCGAATTACCAACGAGCTGGATCCCAATTTGATCGCCCGGCCTTTATCCTCTTGCGCCTCGGTGGTTTGTGCCTCCCCGGCTTATCTGGCAGCGCACGGCACGCCGCGTCATCCGCAGGATCTGGCGTTACACAACTGCCTGACCTATTCCTACTTCGGTAAAAGCCTGTGGCATTTTGATCACCAGGGGGTGAAGTCGGCGGTCGCGGTCAGCGGCAACCTGAGTGCCAATGAGTCGGTGGTGTTGATGGCGGGTACGGTGCAGGGGGCGGGTATTTCGATGCAGCCTTACTATTCGGCGGCACCGCTGCTGGCCAGTGGTGATCTGATTGAACTGATGCCGGAGTATCGGCCTCAGTCGATGGGCATTTACGGCATTTATACTTCACGCCGACAGATGCCGGCGACCCTGAGAACCATGCTGGATTTTTTGGTGGAGTGGTTTGCCACCGACGCTGACTGGCGGGCGACGCTGCGCTGATATAGTTAACACGACAGTAACATTTTCACACATTTTTGATCGGTAGCGCATTCAAGCGGTTAGTCGGCTCATGGGGGCTTTTTGTGCGCTACTCTGGCTTTCTCACTGGTTAACTCGTGGGACGAGGTGTAATTTCTGTAACGTGAAAAGAGTGAATAAGACTTAATAATTATAGGGTTAAATACATTTCCCCAGCTCTTGGAACACCCTCTCTGACCTTTTTCACGGGCAGCCTGTCAGGTTGCCCGATAATTTCGTGTGTTTTTACCGGCCTCGGGCGCCTGACGCCGGGGCTTTGTTAATTGGGAGCGTTACGCATGCCTGTTTCTCTGCTCGCACTGGCATTAAGTGCATTTGCTATCGGCACCACCGAGTTTGTGATTATGGGGTTGCTGCCTGAGGTCGCCAGAGACCTGCAGGTTTCTATTCCTTCTGCCGGCTGGTTGATCAGTGGCTATGCGCTTGGCGTGGCTATCGGCGCACCGATCATGGCGCTGTTGACGGCGAAACTACCGCGTAAAAAGACCCTGTTGCTGCTGATGGTGATTTTCATTTTCGGCAATATTATGTGCGCCCTGGGTTACAGCTACGACTTCCTGATGCTGGCGCGCATTATCACCGCTCTGTGTCACGGTGCGTTCTTTGGTATTGGCGCGGTGGTGGCGGCCAACCTGGTTCCGCCAAACCGCCGGGCCTCTGCCGTGGCGCTGATGTTTACCGGCCTGACGCTGGCTAACGTGCTCGGGGTGCCGCTCGGTACCGCGCTGGGGCAGGCACTGGGCTGGCGCTCGACGTTCTGGGCGGTGGCGGTGATCGGTGTGTTCTCCCTGTTGGCGTTGTATAGCAAGCTGCCCACGGTGAAGGACGAGGCACCGACCGACCTGAAAAAAGAACTGGCGGCGCTGCGTGGCGCTGGCATCTGGCTTTCGCTGCTGATGACCGTGGCCTTTGCCGCATCGATGTTCGCGCTGTTTACCTACATTGCGCCATTGCTGACCGAAGTGACCGGCGTTTCATCGCATGGGGTGAGCTGGACGCTGTTGCTGATGGGGGTAGGGCTGACGCTGGGGAATATCCTGGGCGGCCGTCTGGCAGACTGGCGTTTGCCGCTGACGCTGACCTGTACCTTCCTGGTGATCGCCTGTTTCGCCGCGCTGTTCAGTTGGACCAGCCATTCGATGGTCCCGGCAGAGATCACCCTGTTCCTGTGGGCCGCCGCCGCGTTTGCCGCCGTACCGGCACTGCAGATCAACGTGGTCACCTACGGTAAAAAAGCCCCCAACCTGGTCTCTACGCTGAACATTGCCGCGTTCAACGTCGGTAATGCCATAGGTGCCTGGGTCGGCGGCGTGGTGATTGCGCAGGGGCTGGGCTTGACCAGCGTACCGCTGGCCGCTGCGGGGATTGCGCTGCTGGGGTTGCTGCTCTGCATGGTGACCTTCAGCCGCGCCAAGCGCCCGGCTAGCGTGTAATTACCGCAGCCAGGCGGGCGGGGAGTGTCTCCGCCTGCTGTTGCAAATGCTGAGTAAAGGCCGTGACCAGCGCCGACGATGGGCGGTGCAGCGGCCGGATCAGACTGACGGTAAAGGGCACTTCAACGCTGAATGGCCGCACGTGCAGGCCATCACTGGCGTAATCGAGCGCCGTCAGCGGGTTAACGATCGACACACCCACCCCTGCTTTAACCATGGCGCAGACCGACGCGGCGCTGTGGGTTTCCATCACCAGACGGCGGTTAACGCCTTCCTCACTGAACAGCGAATCCAGCAGTTGACGATAGCTGTCGGTATTCGACAGGCTGATAAAGTTTTGCCCGGCAAAGTCCTGCGGCGTCAGTACCGTTTTTGCCAGCATGGGGTGCCCGGCCGGCAGCACGCAGACCTCGTTCAAGGTCATCAGCGTCATGCGCTCGGTTCCCGCCGGGGTCAGGGTATTTTCCGTCAGCCCCAAATCGTGACGCTGCGCCGACAGCCACTCCTCCAGCAGCGGTGATTCCTGCGGTATTACGCTGAAACTTACTTCGGGATAGCGATCGATAAAGGGTTTGCACACGGCGGGCAGCAGTGACTGCGAGAACACCGGCAGGCAGGCAATCGACAGCTGCGCCTGCTGGAATTGGCGGATACCGGCGGCAGCATTGACGATGCGATCCAGACCGTAATAGGATCGTTGCACCTCCTCTAACAGCCGCAGGCCTTGCACCGTCGGAGATAACCGGCCGCGCACCCGTTCGAACAATTGCAGTTGGATCAGTTTTTCGAAGCGCGCCAGTTCACGGCTGACGGTGGGTTGCGAGGTTTGCAGCAGCGCAGCGGCCTCGGTCAGATTGCCGGTGGTCATCACCGCATAGAAGATTTCAATCTGGCGCAGGGTTATCGCGTGCATCGGCAGTGTCCATAATGAGCAAAGCCATATCATAGATGAATAGACTCTGGCTAAATAGATATTTTCCACCCGAGAAAGAGTGCGGCAATATTGGGGTATTAGAGTCACTAAATTTTATTCAGGGATACCACCATGCCACGTGCTTTACACGATACGACGACTGCCCTTAATGCCGCTAACCTGTTGGCCTTGCCTCAGCGTTTTGGTTGCCCGGTATGGGCCTATGACGCCGCTATCATTAGCGAGCGTATCAGCCAACTGCGTCATTTTGATGTGATCCGTTTTGCCCAAAAGGCCTGTTCGAATATTCATATTCTGCGCCTGATGCGTGAGCAGGGCGTCAAGGTGGATTCGGTGTCGCTGGGGGAGATTGAACGTGCACTGCAGGCCGGTTTTCAGCCGGGTGGTGAGCCAAGCGAAATCGTATTTACCGCCGACGTATTGGATCATGCAACGCTGGCGCGCGTCAGTGAATTGAAAATCCCGGTCAACGTCGGTTCGATCGACATGCTGGAGCAACTGGGCCAGGTTTCTGCCGGGCACCCGGTGTGGCTACGCATTAACCCGGGCTTCGGCCACGGTCACAGCCAGAAAACCAATACCGGCGGTGAGAACAGCAAGCACGGCATTTGGTATGCCGATTTGCCGCAGGCAGTGGAAAAAATTCAGCAGTACGGCCTGAAATTGATCGGCGTGCATATGCATATCGGTTCGGGTGTGGATTACCAGCATCTGGAGCGCGTGTGTGACGCCATGGTGCAGCAGGTGATCGACCTGGGCCATGACATCAGCGCTATTTCCGCCGGTGGCGGCCTGTCGATCCCGTATCAGTACGGCGAAGAGGCGA
Source organism: Serratia proteamaculans (assembly GCF_949794035.1). Classification (NCBI taxonomy): domain Bacteria; kingdom Pseudomonadati; phylum Pseudomonadota; class Gammaproteobacteria; order Enterobacterales; family Yersiniaceae; genus Serratia; species Serratia proteamaculans. Next base: position 4,346,082 of record NZ_OX461105.1, on the reverse strand, counting down.
TTGATACCGAACACTATTTTGGCCTGTGGAACAGTGCGCGCGAGCGTATTGCCGCCCATCTGGGCCATCCGGTGAGTCTGGAAATTGAACCTGGGCGCTTCCTGATGGCGGAAGCCGGGGTGCTGGTGGCTGAGGTACGCGCGGTAAAAGACATGGGCAGCCGCCACTTCGTGCTGGTGGACGCCGGTTTTAACGATTTGATGCGTCCGGCGATGTACGGCAGTTACCACCATATTTCCCTGCTGCCGGCCGATGGCCGCGATACTGCCAACCAGCCGCTGCGCGATACCGTGATTGCCGGGCCGCTGTGTGAGTCCGGTGACGTCTTTACCCAGCAGGCCGGTGGCGGTATTGAAACCCGCGAACTGCCGCCGGTGCAGGTCGGCGATTATCTGGTGTTCCATGACACCGGCGCTTATGGCGCATCGATGTCTTCGAACTACAACAGCCGTCCGCTGCTGCCGGAAGTGCTGTTTGAGAACGGCGAACCTCGTTTGATCCGTCGCCGCCAGACCATTGAAGAGCTGATTGCGTTGGAACTGATCTGAGTGCTTCGGGCGCAGTTCAAAACTGCGCCCGTCTCACAATGTCATCCGTCGATGCTGACCGTTGGGCAGTTGGACCTCCAGCGAGAGTGTGCCGCCCATGGCTTCGATGTAGCGCTTCAGTGAAGAGAGTTTAATTTCGCTACCACGTTTTTCCAGATTGGCGACCGAAGGCTGGCTGATGCCCAGTCGTTTCGCCAGTTCCACTTGGGACACCGCCAGTTCTTCCCGCAGCATTGCCAGCCGCAATTCAAAAATTTCTTTGTCCGCTTTTTGCCTCGCTGCTTCAACCACTGCGGGATCAAGCTTTTCGATCAGGTTTGCTAAAGGCTTAGCCATATGCGTTACCTCTGGGTTGCCAAATAAAAATCAGTTGTCGAATCGTTCGACGACCACACTCCAAATATAGCTTTTATGCTATATAGCGTAAAGACTATTGTTGTGACAATATGCGGCTAAGTGGCAGGCAAGGGAAATCGTAGTGGGGGAAATGCGGCGTGGCGCGCAATCAGCGCCAGCGCCCGAAGGGATCAGTTGGCGTAGGGGCCGGGTATCACGGATTCGCGCAGCCGTAGTTCACCGGTGAAAGGAGGGAGTGGCTGTATATTCTCTCCTTTAATCAGGCGGAAAGCCTGGCTGATGGCGGCTTCGATCATCACGTCGATCGGCAGATAAACGGTGGACAGCGCAGGTTGCAAATAGGCGGCGCTGGGTTCGTCGTCAAAGCCAAACAGGGAGACATCCTGCGGCAGGCGTTTGCCTGCATCGTGCAGCGCCTTCATGGCGCCGACCGCCATGTCGTCGTTGCAGGCGAACAGTGCGCTAAAGCCGCTATCCCTGGCCAGTAAACTGCGGGCACCCTGATAGCCGCTTTGCACGCTGCTGTCGCCATAGGCTACACGGGCGTCGTCGAAGGCAATCTCATGATGTTCAAGCGCCTGCTGATAACCCGCCAACCGCGCCTGAGCGGTGGGCGTGGCGATCGGCCCGGTAATACAGGCGATCTCGCGGTGCCCTTGCCGGATCAGATAATCCACCGCGTGGAAGGCGGCCCTCTGCTGTTCGAAGAACACGCAGCGCTCGCGTGCCTGTGGCAGATCGCGGTTGATCACCATGATCGGCACCGGCAGGCTTCCCAGCAAGTTCATCAGCGCAGATTCGGACATAAATCGGGTATACAGAATGATGGCGTCACAACGGCGATCGGCCAGCAGTCGCACTGCCTGTAGCTCGTCTTCCGGCGTGTCGTGGCCATCGGTGACAATCAGATGCTTGCCGCTGGCTTCGATCAGCTTGGCGGCTTTACGCAGCAGACGGCCGAAGTAGGGGCCGTCGAAGTTGGAGACTACCAGTCCAATGCTGTTGGAGCTTTTATTCGCCAGCGATTGGGCGAGGAAATTCGGGCGGTAACCCAGGTCGTCCATCGCTTTGAACACCGCGTCGCGGGTGCTTTTTTTCACCTGGCCGGTGCCATTTAACACGCGTGAGACCGTGGCCTTAGAGACCCCAGCGCGAATGGAAACATCCAACATGGTGATCATCAATGGCTTACCCCTTTCAACATCCGCTGTGGCAAATAATGCTCAGTCTAGCATAGGGTTAGCCCTTGGCTGCGTGGCTTTTTGTCGCCGGGATTGCGTTGTCTGCAAACGCCCGTAGACTGATCTCGGGCAACGGAAAAAGGAGGGGAGATGATTAACATTGTGCTTCTGGTGGATTACCCACAGTATCGACAACAGGTGATCGACTGGCAGTGGCGGGCCTTTGGTAGCGAAAGCAGCCGGGCATTTTTCGCCAGCGTGGTGGACAGTGGGCTGCGTGGGGCGGATTTGCCCATCACTTTTATTGCTCTGCTGGGCGACAAACTGGTCGGCACCGTGGGCCTGTGGCGCTGCGATTTGATCAGCCGCCAGGATCTGACGCCCTGGCTGGCGGCGCTGTATGTCGATGAAAGCCAACGCGGTTGCGGGCTGGGTTTACGGCTGCAGCAGCATGTGCAGGACTACAGCCGGGGTGCCGGTTTCAGCGAACTGTATCTCTACAGTGACTTCAGCGGCTATTACGAACGTCACGGCTGGCATTACATCGGCGACGCGCTGGATTACCCCGACCGCCCGGTGCGGGTCTACCACCGGGAACTGGACTAGTTCTGTTCGTAAACGTTATTGATGCTGGCCACCGAATGGCGGCGTACCAGGGTCGGGCTGAACATATTGGTGATCTCCGGCAGTGGCTGGTTGTTGGCCAGCGCTAGCGCCAGTTCGGCTGCCTGAGTCGCCATCGCCACCACCGGATAACGAATGGTGGTCAGGCGCGGCCGCAGGTAGCGTGAAATCAGCACGTCATCAAAACCAATCAACGACATCTGGCCAGGAACATCGACACTGTTGTCGCTCAGCACCGACAGCGCACCGGCGGCCATTGAGTCGTTATAGCAGGTCACTGCAGTAAAGTTTTTGCCGCGCCCGAGCAGTTCGGTCATCGCTTGTTCACCGCCGATTTCGTCCGGCTCGCCGTAGGCAATCAGTTTTTCATCCACCGCAATGCCATGCTCCTGCAATGCATCGAGATAGCCCTGCAGGCGGTCTGCGGCGTCGGAAATCTGGTGGGTGGAGCAGACGATGGCAATGCGCTGGTGCCCCTGCTGGATCAGATGGCGGGTCGCCAGCCAGGCACCGTAACGGTCGTCCAGCGCCACGCAGCGTGATTCAAAGCCCGGCAGCGTGCGGTTAATCAGCACCATCCCCGGGATTTGCTGCATCCAGCCACTCAACTCACGGTCGGTCAGCTTTTTGGCATGAACCACCAACGCCGCACAACGGTGGCGCACCAGTTGTTCAATTGCCTGACGCTCTTTTTCCGCCTCATGGTAACCGTTGCCAATCAGCAAGAAGTTATGGGTGGCGTAGGCTACCTGTTCGACCGCTTTGACCATGGCGCCAAAAAAAGGATCGGACACGTCGGAGACGATCAGCCCGAGCGTTTCGGTGGATTGCTGGGCCAGTGCGCGAGCGTTAGCATTTGGGTGGTACTGCAGTTGTTCCATCGCGGCCTGCACCGCAGTGCGTGAGCCTTCGCTGGCCTTCGGGGAATTGTTTATTACGCGGGATACCGTGGCCACGGAAACACCCGCCAGCCTGGCAACATCCTTTATGGTAGCCATATCTGTCATACATCCTGGGTAATCGCTTACATTCCTCAGTCTTGCGGAAAAAGCCCGGGGCTGCAAGCACTGGCGATCGCAACTTGTGGCGGCTGTTGCAGATATGGGCGATTTATCGTGCGCTTAGACCTGTACCACCCAGTAATAGAGTCATTTGTGCTTTGGCGGCGCAGGTCGGCTAATGTTACTTTTGGGCAACTACTTTTGTTTGAGAACCGCATGTCGATTAAACGTTATCCGCAGCTCGCTCACTGGGGGGCGTATACCGCCGTGGTTGAAGACGGCAGGCTTATCCGTTGTGAGCCGTTCGCCGACGATCCGGATCCTTCCCCGATGCTTGCCTCCATCGCGCCTATGGCCTATTCCGACAAGCGCATCCGCAAACCTGCCGTGCGTCGCTCCTGGCTGCAAAAGCGTGAAGGTAGTGACCGTACGTTACGGGGGCGTGAAGATTTTGTCGAAGTGGACTGGGATTTGGCGCTCGATCTGGTGGCGGAAGAAAACCGTCGCGTGCGCGATCGCTACGGCCCCTCGGGCCTGTTTACCGGTTCCTATGGCTGGTCATCCGCCGGGCGTTTGCATCATGCCCGTTCGCTGGTGCGGCGTTTTTATTTCGGCGGCGGTGGCGGTGTTGACCAGTTGGGCAATTACAGCTGGGGTGCCGCGCAGTTTTTCCTGCCTTATGTGATTGGCACCTTCACTCCATTGACCGGGCGCGTCACCAGTTGGCCGAGCGTGGTCGAACACTGCGAACTGTTTGTGGCTTTCGGTGGCCTGGCGTTGAAAAATGCCCAGGTATCTTCCGGCGGTGCGGCGGAGCATTCACTCAAACCGTGGCTGCAAAAGCTGGTACAGAAAGGCACACCAGTCATCAACATCAGTCCGATGCGTGATGACTGCCCGGCATTCGTCAATGCCGAATGGATCCCGATCCGCCCGAATACCGATGTGGCGCTGATGCTGGCGTTGGCATATGAAATTCAGCGGCGGGGTGCGCAGGACGAGGCATTCCTCTATAGCCACTGTGCCGGTTACGACCAACTGGCGAGTTATCTGCGCGGCACCGATGACGGCGTGGCGAAAACGCCGGAGTGGGCCAGTGCGATCACCGGCATCCCCGCGGCACGCATCGGCTTGCTGGCGCAGCAACTGATCGGCGTGCGCAGCTTTATCACCTGTTCCTATTCCGTTCAGCGCGCTCACCGTGGCGAACAACCCTACTGGATGATGATTGCCCTGTCGGCGATGCTCGGTCAGGTTGGGCTGCCGGGCGGCGGCTTCTCGTTTGGGCACGGTTCAATGAACGGCGTCGGCAATCCGCGGGTGGATACCCCGGGGCCAATGATGCCGGTGGGGGCCAATCCTTGCGGGCTGGCGATCCCGGTGGCGCGCATCTGTGACATGTTGCTGCAACCTGGCGAACCCTACCAGTTCCGCGGCGAGACGCGGCACTATCCGGATATCCATCTGGTGCACTGGGCCGGTGGCAATCCGTTCCACCATCACCAACAGTTAAACCGACTGGTGGAGGGGTGGCAGAAGCCGGATACGGTGATTGTGCAGGATATCTGGTGGACACCGGCCGCCAAAATGGCGGATATCGTGCTGCCGGTCACAACCTCGCTGGAACGTAACGATATCGGCGGTTCATCGCGCGATCGCTACGTGTTGGCGATGCATCAGGCGATTGCGCCACAGCATCAGGCGCGAAATGACTTTGATATTTTTGCCGATCTGGCGGAGCGACTCGGTTACCGCGAGCAATTCACCGAAAACCGCGACGAACGCGCCTGGATCGAATCTATCTATCAGCAGTGCGGGCAGGCGCAGGCAGGCACCGGCGTGGAATGGCCGGAGTTTGAGGACTTCTGGCGCAAAGGCTATGTCGAACTGCCGGCACCGGCGAAAGAGTTCGTGTTCTTTGATGACTTCCGCGCTGATCCACAGGCCAATCCGCTGCAAACCCCAAGCGGCAAGATTGAGTTGTTCAGCGAGAAAATCGCCGGCTACGGTTATGCTGATTTTGCACCGCATCCGCAGTGGCAGCCGCCGGCCGAATGGCTGGGTGCGCCGCAGGCCAAAGATTGGCCGTTGCACCTGATTTCCATCCAGCCGAGCGACCGTCTGCACAGCCAGATGGATCCGGCACCGCTGGCGCAGGGTAATAAAACCGCCGGTCGCGAGACGTTGTATATGCATCCGCAAGATGCGGCAGAACGCAGTATTGTCGATGGCACTGAGGTGCTGGTCAGCAATGCGCGTGGCCGTTGTCTGGCCGGCGTTTCTCTTACCGACGGTGTCACCCGGGGCGTGGTACTGATGGCCACCGGTGCCTGGTTTGATCCGGGCTTCGGCGCCGAGCGCCTGGAGGTGGAGCAGTCCGGCAACCCGAACGTATTGACGCTGGATATCGGCACCTCGCCGTTAACCCAGGGCCCGAACGCCATGAGCTGCCTGGTCGAGGTGAGCGCCCGATAGGTAATTACACCCCTGGTTACACTTTGCGCCTTAATGTTGCGATTGCTTGCTGGCTGGCTTTTGCCGGCCCGGGGTAAATTGAACGTCCCAGAGGTATTGATTGGTGAGTTTCGGCAACTTGTTTGTTGAACCCATATTAATTTGCACCAACCTACGCAGATGCGTAGGTTTTTTTTGCCTGCTGCCTTGCCATCCCGCCTGCACAAAATCCGATTTTGTATTTTTCTGCTCCAGGACTGTTTAAGTTTCATTGAGTTATTTCCGAAAAATGCGGGAAATTTACAGCTGGTTGCATTTAGAGCAAAACTCTTGCGATTGGTCGGTAGTTTCTTAATCGTCATCTCTCTAGAGTAGGTGATCCCAGAGGTATTGATTGGTGAGAAATCAGCATACTCTGTATGTTGAAGCCATTTTCAATTGCACCAACCTACGCGGATGCGTAGGTTTTTTTTTGCCTGCCATATAGTATTCTTTTCCCAACAACCATTTATACCCTTCATCTTTCAAGGCGCTGGTGTGTTGGCTGCGCGTTCTTACCCCAATCACTTACTTCAGTAAGCTCTTGGGGATTCGTATGCTTGCCGCCTTCCCGCACCTTAAAATCTAGTGGGTATACACTCATTTTTTTTGCCAAGGGGAGAAGGGCATGATCTTTTCTATACTGCGGGTGCTGTTCCGCCTGCTGTACCGGGTACGTGTCGAGGGCGACGTTCGACATTTCGATCAGCAAAAGCTGCTGATTACCCCCAATCATATCTCCTTCCTCGACGGCGTTTTGCTGGCGGTGTTTTTGCCGATCAAACCGGTGTTTGCCGTGTATGCCAGCATTGGCGATCGCTGGTTTATGCGCTGGCTGCGGCCCTATATCGACTTTGTCTCGCTCGATCCGACCAAACCCATGGCTATCAAACAGCTGGTGCGCACGGTAGAGCAGGGGCGGCCGGTGGTGGTGTTTCCTGAAGGGCGTATCACCGTTACCGGTTCGCTGATGAAGGTTTATGACGGTGCCGCGTTTATCGCCGCCAAATCCGGAGCGACCCTGGTACCGATACGGCTGGATGGCGCCGAGTTCAGTCCCTTTGGGCGCATGGCCGGGGTGTTCAGGATCCGCTGGTTCCCGCAGATCAGCATCCGTATTTTACCGCCGACCTCGCTGCCGATGCCGGTAGCGCCGCGCGCCCGCGATCGCCGTGCGTTGGCTGGTGACCGGTTGCACCAGATCATGATGAAGGCACGGATGGATACCCGTGAGCCGCAGACCCTGTTCCAGGCCCTGCTGGCGGCGCAGCACCGTTATGGCGGTAAAAAGCCGTGCATCGAGGATATTAACTTCAAGGAGGACAGTTACCGGACGCTGACCAAGAAAGCGCTGGGTGTCAGCCGTATCCTGCAACGCTTTACCGCCGAGGGTGAACATGTCGGTATGTTATTACCGAATGCGACCATCACCGTCGCGGCGATTTTTGGCGCGTCGCTGCGTAATCGCATTCCGGCTATGCTCAATTACACTGCCGGGTCCAAAGGCCTGAAAAGCGCCATGACCGCCGCCAGCCTCAAAACCATCGTCACTTCGCGCCAGTTCCTGGAAAAGGGTAAGTTGACGCATTTGCCACAGCAGGTGCCGGAGGCCAATTGGGTGTACCTGGAGGATCTGAAAGATACGATTACCCTGGCGGACAAACTGTGGATCCTGCGTCACCTGTTCCAACCGGCGCGCGCCATGCTGCCGCAGCAACCGGACGATGCGGCGCTGATCCTGTTCACCTCCGGCTCGGAGGGCAATCCGAAGGGCGTCGTGCATTCTCACGCCAGCCTGCTGGCCAACGTTGAACAGATCCGCACCATCGCCGATTTCACCCCGCGTGACCGTTTTATGTCATCGTTGCCGCTGTTCCACTCGTTTGGTCTGACGGTCGGGCTGTTGACCCCGCTGATGACCGGCAGCCGCATTTTCCTTTACCCCAGCCCGCTGCATTACCGTGTGGTACCGGAGCTGGTTTATGACCGCAACTGCACCGTGCTGTTCGGCACCGCGACTTTCCTCAATAACTATGCCCGCTTTGCCCACCCGTATGATTTTGCTCGTTTGCGCTACGTGGTGGCCGGGGCGGAAAAGTTGGCGGACAGCACCAAACAGATTTATCAGGACAAATACGGCATCCGCATCCTGGAAGGCTATGGTGTGACCGAATGCGCGCCGGTGGTGTCGATCAACGTGCCGCTGGCGGCCAAGGTGGGCACCGTCGGCCGTATCATGCCGAATATGGAGGCGCGGTTGATGAAGGTGCCGGGTATCGATAACGGCGGGCGCTTGCAGCTGAAGGGGCCTAATATCATGAAAGGCTATCTGCGGGTGGAACGCCCGGGCGAGCTGGAGCCCCCGGCGGCAGAGGATGAGCACGGCAACCTGCAGCCGGGTTGGTACGATACCGGCGATATTGTCACATTGGACGAGCAGGGGTACTGCGTGATCCGCGGTCGGGTGAAGCGCTTTGCCAAACTGGCGGGTGAAATGGTCTCGCTGGAAAGCGTGGAGCTGCTGGCACAACGCGTAGCACCGGAGGGGCAGCACGCCGCCACGGCGAAAAGCGACAGCAGTAAAGGTGAGGCGTTGGTGTTGTTTACCACCGACGCCGGCATCACCCGCGAAGCCTTGTTGAAGGTGGCGCGGGAATTGGGCAGCCCTGAGCTGTCCGTGCCGCGTGATATCCGTATTTTGAAAACCTTACCGGTGCTCGGCAGCGGGAAACCGGACTTTGTGACCCTGCGTAACATGGCTGAACAGCCGGAGACTGTCTGATGAACCCGACGTTGAATACTGATTCACCCTTGCTCTCACGCAGCATGATTGCGGTGATTTGCGCCCAATTTCTGTCCGCATTCGGCGACAACGCGCTGCTGTTCGCCACGCTGGCGTTGATCAAGCAGCAGCTCTACCCCGACTGGAGCCAGCCGATTTTGCAGATGGCGTTTGTCGCCACCTATATCATCCTCGCGCCTTTTGTCGGCCAGGTTGCTGACAGCTTCGCCAAGGGGCGGGTGATGATGGTAGCCAACGGTCTGAAGCTGGCCGGTGCGCTGGTGATTTGCTTCGGCCTCAATCCGTTCCTCGGTTATACCCTGGTGGGCGTTGGCGCGGCGGCCTATTCACCCGCCAAGTACGGTATTTTGGGCGAGATCACCAGCGGCGAAAAACTGGTCAAGGCCAATGGCCTGATGGAGGCCTCCACCATTGCCGCGATCCTGATCGGATCGGTGGCCGGCGGCATACTGGCCGACTGGCATATCGTGGCGGCGCTGGCGGTGTGTGCGGTGGTCTATGCGGCGGCGGTGATTGCCAACCTGTACATTCCGCGCTTGCCGGCGGCATATCCTGCCGTTTCCTGGACGCCGCGTGCCATGACGCGGGCCTTCTTCAACGCCTGTGTGGTGTTGTGGCGCGACGGCCAGACACGCTTCTCATTGATTGGCACCAGCCTGTTCTGGGGCGCAGGGGTCACGCTGCGCTTCCTGTTGGTGTTGTGGGTGCCGGTGGCGCTCGGTATCGCCGATAACGCCACGCCGACGCTGCTCAATGCCATGGTGGCGGTCGGGATTGTGATTGGCGCCGGTGCGGCCGCGCGCTTCGTCACGCTGGAGACGGTGAAGCGCTGTATGCCTGCCGGGATCCTGATCGGTGTAGCGGTGGCAATATTCGCGCTGCAAACCACCCTGTTTAACGCTTATGCACTGCTGCTGATTATCGGTGTATTGGGCGGCTTCTTTGTGGTACCGCTGAACGCGCTATTGCAGGAGCGGGGCAAAAACTCGGTGGGGGCGGGGAACGCGATCGCGGTACAGAACCTGGGGGAGAACACCGCCATGTTGCTGATGCTCGGGTTGTATTCTCTGGCGGTCAAAATCAGCGTGCCGGTGGTCGGCGTGGGGATTGGTTTTGGCGTGGTGTTCGCACTGGCGATTAGCGCGCTGTGGTTGTCGCAGCGGCGGGCAAAATAACGGATGGGGCGCGATCAGGCGCCCCATCTTGTTTATGGCGCAGGAATGGTAAAGCGGGTATGGATCTCTTCCAGCCCCTGCAACACATCTTCATTCAACACCACGTCGAAACTGTCGATGTTGGTTTTCAGTTGTTCCAGCGTGGTCGCGCCCAGCAGGGTACTGGCAACGAAGGGTTGTTGGCGCACAAAGGCCAGCGCCATCTGCGAAGGATCCAGCCCGTGCTTTTTGGCTAACGCGACATACTCGGCAATCGCCAACTGCGTTTGTGGCGCAGAGTAGCGGTTAAAGCGCGTGAATAACGTGTTGCGCGCACCGGCCGGTTTTGCGCCGTTCAGATACTTGCCGCTCAGGGTACCGAACGCCAGGCTGGAATAGGCCAGCAGTTCGACGCCTTCGTGCTGGCTGATCTCTGCCAGGGCAATCTCAAAACTGCGGTTCAGCAAGCTGTAGGGATTCTGAATTGAGACGATGCGCGGCAACTCGTGCTTTTCAGCCAGTTGCAGGTAACGCATCACGCCCCATGGCGTTTCGTTAGACACCCCGATATAACGGATTTTACCGGCACGCACCTGTTCGGTCAGCGCCTCCAACGTTTCCAGCAGGGTGACGGTGGCTTTATCATCGGTGTATTGATAATTGAGCTTGCCGAAGTAGTTGGTCGGACGCTGTGGCCAGTGCAGTTGGTAGAGATCGAGATAATCGGTGTTGAGTCGTTTCAGGCTGGCGTCCAGCGCGACACGGATATTTTTGCGATCCAGCGCCTGCTGTGGGCGGATGCTGCTGTCGGTGCCACGCACCGGCCCGGCAATCTTGCTGGCCAGCACTATCTTCTCACGGTTGCCGCGTGCCTTGATCCAACTGCCAATGTATTGCTCGGTCAGCCCCTGGGTTTCAGGACGGGGCGGGACCGGGTACATCTCTGCGGTATCGATCAGGTTGACGCCAGCGGCTAATGCATAGTCGAGTTGCGCATGGGCATCGGCTTCACTGTTCTGTTCGCCAAAGGTCATGGTGCCCAGTCCCAGCACGCTCACTTCTAAAGAACTGTGGGGAATACGGTGGTATTGCATTAACGGCCTTCCTTTCATGTTAGCGCTAACGGGCGGTACCGCCCGGTGAAACAGGAGCCAAATGGCAGGCTGTGGCAAACAACCCGCAAGGCGGTGATATCGCCTTTGCCGACTATAACCAAGCCGGGAAGATGGGGGAAGTGGATTCAGTGCGGGGAAGGCTATCACGCAGGATAGCCGACGGGGGATTAGCGTTCGATAACCTGTGAAACCTGATCGCCGTTGATTTGACGGCTGTTGCCTTTTTCATCTTTGTAGCTGATCAGGCCGGTATCCTGGTCAATCTCCGGTTTGCCCTGGGTCAGGATCATATTGCCGTCTTTGGTCGCCATCACGTAATCGCTGGAACATCCCGCCAACCCGGCGGCGATCACCAACGCAGACACTGCCATTACCCACTTATTCATCCTGCGGATCCTCTGTTATGTATGCAAAAAAGAAGCTTCTTCTTAGATTAGCAAACTCTGTAAGCGCCGTGTTTCGGATAAGTCTTTATCTTTATAGATTAAAGTGACGTTGAAGCAGGGCGGAAGGCGAAAATAATAACGGGAGCGGCTGGCGCGCACTCCCGTGGGGAATTACTCAGAGACGGTTTTTTTCTTGCTGCGCATCAGATTAAGCGCTTCGACCGACATTGAGAAGAACATCGCAAAGTAGATGTAGCCTTTTGGCACATGCACCTGGAAGCTTTCCAGCATCAGGGTGAAGCCCACCAGGATCAGGAACGCCAGCGCCAGCATTTTCACCGAAGGATGGCGGTTAACGAATTCGCCAATAGGGCGGGCGGCAAACATCATGACGCCAACGGCAATCACCACTGCGGCCATCATGATAAACAGATGGTCGGACAGGCCTACTGCGGTAATCACCGAGTCCAGGCTGAAAATGATGTCCAGCAGCATAATCTGCACGATGGCACCGAAGAAGCCGTGCACCTTGGTGTGGTGCTCTTCATCGGAACCTTCGATGGTTTCATGGATCTCTTTACTGGCTTTCCAAATCAGGAACAGCCCACCCAGCAGCAGGATTAGATCGCGCGCCGAGATACTGTGGTCCATGAAGCTAAACAGCGGATGGGTCAGACGGATCACCCAGGCGATAGAGGCCAACAGCCCCAGACGCATTAACATTGCGCCGGCCAGCCCGATGCGGCGAGCCTTGTTCTGCTGTGCTTTCGGCAGCTTGGACACCACCAGCGACAGGAAAATAATGTTATCAATACCCAAAATGATCTCAAGAATGGTCAGCGTACCTAACGCTAACCAGGCATTGGGATCCATAATCCACTCGAACATTGGCAAACCACACCTTAATAAAAAGCAAAGGCTGAATTATACGCGTTTATTGATACAGCGACACTGTTAGCTAAACGCGACCTAAACAAAAGGGATCAGATAAAGAAATGTCTTGCCAATAATGCGCCGGTGAAGCTTTTTTTCAGGTAGAACCCGCGAGGCAATGTGAGGATCGGCTGACCCTGTTCGCCGATAGCTTCGGTCAGGGCCTTACTGTTGGCCGCCTTGGGACGCAGTTGCAAAACTTCACCGTGGCGGGCAGTGATCCGCTCGACATGACCAAGCACAATCAAATCCATTAGTTCTTCCCAGTCGCGGCGCAACATTTCTTCCTCTGCGGCGTTCGGGCTCCACAACAGCGGTGAACCGATACGTCGCTGTGCCAGCGGGATTTGCCGCTCGCCTTCCACCGGGATCCACAACACCCGCGCCAGCTTATGGCGCACATGGCTGCTGGCCCAGGTTACGCCGCTGTTGCCGGTTAAGGGCGCCACGCAGACGAAGGTGGTTTCCAGCGGTCTGCCGGCGGCGTCTATCGGGATGGTTTTCAGTTCGATGCCCAACTCGGGGAAATCCTGCTCCGGCTTGCTGCCCGCCATGGCACCCAGATAATGCTCCAGCAGCATGCCAACCCAGCCTTTATCCCGTTTGAGGTCTTTGGGGATAGCCAACTGTGCACGTTCGGCCAGTTCACCCAGATGGCAGCCGGCAAGCTGCTGCGCCCGTTCAAACAGCTCTTGTTCGTTTTCTGGAGGAAGGGGCAAAGGAGATAAAAACGCCATAATACCAGCCTGTTAGATTTGGTTGAAAAACGTACTGTATTTGTCCACAGAGAACCTTGGCGGGAAAGTACTGGGGAAAAGAATAATAGTAGCATGATTTTTCATGACTTTTTTTCTCACAGCCGGCAGAGGAAAAATTCCGGGCGACGCTTGTGCACCTGAAGCCACCGACAATAAACAGGATCTTACACCTATTTATCCACAGATTTATGGGATAACCCAAATTTTTACCGATCACTGGTTCGATTTACAGCCTTGACGCAGGCACTTTTTTGCGAAATTGTCCGTTTTGTGCGTAACTCATACGGATAATCTGTGGATAAAAACGACGTTGGTGGATCTTTCACCAGGGTAAGATCCTAAACGGACATAGATCACATTTTTGCTCTGTATAGGGCTGTTGATAATTATGTATCTTTATGTTTTTAAACGATTAATGTGATTTTTATTTTTATGGGGTTTTTAGGCTCACCAGAGTTTTACCGGCTTATCCCTTGAGTTCTTCACACACCTATCCACAGAAAAAGTGAATAAAACCGCGTGTAAATCGTCTCGCATGTTTATAACTTTGCCATTATCTGTGAGTTATCCCAATGTTATCCGGTCTGCAGCGCCGCAAAGCAGTGGTTTACCGCCTGTAGCTTGTGTGAAACAATCAGGGTATCTATGCGAATTTAAGCTTATCGAGGTAGTCCGGTGATCGATGATGATGGCTACCGCCCGAATGTTGGTATCGTAATCTGTAATCGTCAGGGGCAAGTCCTGTGGGCTCGCCGTTACGGTCAACACTCCTGGCAGTTTCCCCAAGGTGGGATTAACCCTGGTGAAACCGCAGAACAGGCAATGTACCGTGAGCTGTTCGAAGAAGTGGGGCTGAGTAAAAAGGATGTACGCATCCTGGCCTCAACCCGCAACTGGTTGCGCTATAAATTGCCAAAACGTTTGGTGCGTTGGGACACAAAGCCGGTTTGTATCGGCCAAAAGCAGAAATGGTTTCTGTTGCAGTTAATGTGCAATGACGCTGATATCAATATGCAACGCAGCAGCACACCGGAGTTTGACGGTTGGCGCTGGGTGAGTTTTTGGTATCCGGTGCGCCAGGTGGTGTCGTTCAAACGCGACGTGTACCGCCGGGTGATGAAAGAATTCGCCGTCACCGTGATGCCAATGCAGGAGCAGGCAGCACAGCGGCAGACCCCCGCTTATCGCCGGAAGAGAGGTTAAGTTAAGCCGACTATGCTCACGCGCTTGCGAGAAATTGTTGAGAAGGTGGCCGCGGCGGCCAGCCTGACAGATGCGCTGGATCTTTTGGTCAATGAAACCTGTCTGGCAATGGATACAGAAGTTTGTTCCATCTATCTGGCGGACAACGACCGCCGCTGCTATTACCTGATGGCGACACGCGGGTTAAAAAAACCGCGTGGGCGCGCTATCGCATTGGCCTTTGATGAAGGCATTGTCGGTTTGGTCGGACGCCGTGCGGAGCCGATTAACCTGGCCGACGCGCAGAGCCACCCCAGCTTCAAATACATTCCCCAGGTGAAAGAGGATCGTTTCCGATCCTTCCTCGGCGTGCCGATCATTCATCGTCGCCAACTGCTGGGCGTGCTGGTGGTACAGCAGCGTGAGCTGCGTCAGTTTGACGAAAGCGAAGAATCCTTCATGGTGACCCTGGCCACGCAAATGGCCGGGATCCTCTCGCAGTCACAGCTTAACGCCATTTTCGGACAGTATCGTCAAACGCGCATTCGCGCACTGGCGGCCTCCCCAGGCGTTGCGGTGGCCGAAGGCTGGCAGGACAGCAGCCAGCCGTCACTCGATCAAGTTTACGAGGCTTCGACGCTCGATACGGCCAGCGAGCGGGAACGCCTGACTCAGGCGCTGGAAGAAGCCGGCGCGGAATTCCGCCGTTTCAGCAAGCGCTTTGCCGCCAGCTCGCAAAAAGAGAGCGCGGCGATCTTCGATCTCTACTCTCACCTGTTGAACGACGCGCGCCTCAAGCGCGAACTGTTTGCCGAAATTGATGCCGGTTCCGTGGCGGAATGGGCGGTTAAACAGGTGATCGAAGTCTTTGCGGCCCAGTTTGCCAGCCTGCAAGACACCTATATGCGTGAGCGCGCCAGCGATCTGCGTGCGCTTGGTCAGCGTCTGTTGTTCCACCTCGATGACACCACCCAGGGCGCTACCCAGTGGCCGGCGCGTTTTGTGCTGGTGGCCGATGAACTGACCGCGACCCTGCTGGCAGAAATGCCACAGGACAGGCTGGTCGGCGTGGTGGTGCGCGACGGTGCCGCCAACTCCCATGCCGCCATCCTGGTGCGGGCGATGGGGGTGCCGACGGTGATGGGGGCGGATATCCAGCCTGCGCTGCTCAGCCAGCGGCTGCTGATCGTCGACGGTTATCGCGGCGAACTGCTGGTCGATCCCGAACCGGTGCTGGTGCAGGAATACCAACGGCTGATCAGCGAAGAGCTGGAGTTAAGCAAGCTGGCCGAAGACGACGTTGAGCAACCGGCCCAACTCAAAAGCGGCGAGCGCGTCCAGGTAATGCTTAACGCCGGCCTCAGCCCGGAACATGAAAAACTGCTGGGCGGGCGGGTTGACGGTGTGGGTCTGTACCGTACCGAGATCCCTTTTATGCTGCAGAGCGGCTTCCCTTCCGAAGAGGAACAGGTCGCCCAGTATCAGGGCATGCTGCAACTGTACCCGAACAAGCCCGTGACGCTGCGCACGCTGGATATTGGCGCCGATAAGCAACTGCCTTATATGCCGATCAGCGAAGAAAACCCCTGTCTGGGTTGGCGTGGTATTCGTATTACCCTGGATCAGCCGGAGATCTTCCTGATCCAGGTGCGTGCCATGCTGCGTGCCAATGCCGGTACCGGCAATCTGGGCATACTGCTGCCGATGATCACCAGCCTGGAAGAGATCGACGAGGCCCGACGCTTGATCGACCGCGCAGGGCGGGAAGTGGAAGAGGTACTGGGATATGAAATCCCAAAACCCAAATTAGGCATCATGCTGGAAGTGCCCTCGATGATCTTCATGATCCCGCATCTGGCCGGGCGCGTTGAGTTTATCTCGGTAGGCACCAACGACCTGACCCAATACCTGTTGGCGGTGGATCGCAACAATACCCGGGTGGCGTCGCTGTACGACAGCCTGCATCCCTCCATGCTGCAGGTGCTTAAGCTGATCGCCGTGCAGGCCAGGGCGGTTGGGTTGCAGGTAAGCCTGTGTGGGGAACTGGCCGGTGACCCGATGGGCGCGCTGCTGCTGGTGGGAATGGGTTACCGTAATCTGAGCATGAACGGACGTAGCGTGGCGCGCATTAAATATCTGCTGCGGCATATTGAGCTATCCGACGCCGAAGTGCTGGTGCAGCGGGTGCTGAATGCCCAAATGACCACCGAAGTGCGTCATCAGGTAGCGGCATTTATGGAACGGCGCGGCATGGGTGGTTTGATCCGCGGCGGTAAGTAAGGCCGTGGGCTGACTGATTTTTTTACAGAACTTTTCCCTGCAGGCCAGTCCGGAGGCGGTTAAGCTTATGCTATTATCCGCCTCCTCAACTGCGCTGAAAGCAACGGAAAAATAATGCTCCTGCTGTGTTTCACCGCGTTTGGCACCTGCCGCCCCCGGATGGGGAAGAATAATAGACTTGTTGTGGTGATAGATGACCAATAGCTATCTGGCGTTTCCTAAATTTGATCCGGTGATTTTCTCTATCGGCCCGGTCTCTCTGCATTGGTACGGTCTGATGTACCTGGTTGGCTTCGTTTTTGCCATGTGGTTGGCGGTACGCCGGGCTAACAAACCGGGCAGCGGCTGGACCAAGGATGAAGTAGAGAACCTGCTGTATGCCGGTTTCCTCGGTGTGTTCGTCGGTGGCCGCGTGGGCTATGTGCTGTTCTACAACCTGCCGCTGTTCATGGATAACCCGCTGTATCTGTTCAAAGTCTGGGATGGCGGCATGTCATTCCACGGCGGTCTGATGGGGGTGATCCTGGTGATGTTCTGGTTCGCTCGCCGCACCAAACGCACCTTCTTCCAGGTTTCTGATTTTATTGCCCCGCTGATCCCCTTCGGCCTGGGTGCCGGCCGTTTGGGCAACTTTATCAACGGTGAGCTCTGGGGCCGTGTGACTACCGATACCCCATGGGCGATGCTGTTCCCAAGCTCCCGTCCGGAAGACGTGGCGCTGGCTGCCGCCGATCCGCAACTGCTGCCTATCCTGAACCAATACGGCGTGTTGCCGCGTCACCCGTCCCAGCTGTATGAACTGCTGTTGGAAGGCGTGGTGCTGTTTATCATTCTGAACCTGTTTATCCGCAAACCGCGGCCGATGGGGGCCGTTTCCGGCCTGTTCCTGATTGGCTACGGCGCATTCCGTATTATCGTCGAAGCTTTCCGCCAGCCGGATGCCCAGCTTGGCCTGTTTGACGGCGTCATCAGCATGGGGCAGATCCTGTCCGTCCCTATGGTGGTGGCCGGTATTATTATGATGATTTGGGCGTATCGTCGTCGTCCGCAGCAACAACTGTCGTGAGGAACAAATGAAACAGTATCTGGATTTGATGAACAAAGTGCTCGCCGAGGGCACCCCTAAAGCCGACCGTACCGGCACTGGCACCTTGTCGATATTCGGCCACCAGATGCGTTTCAATTTGCAGGAAGGATTCCCGCTGGTCACTACCAAGAAGTGTCATTTGCGTTCGATTATCCATGAACTGCTGTGGTTCCTGAATGGTGACACCAACGTGGCTTATCTGCGGGAAAACAACGTCAGCATCTGGGACGAATGGGCGGATGAAAATGGCAGCCTTGGCCCCGTCTATGGCAAGCAGTGGCGTGCCTGGGGGACGGCGGATGGTCGTCAGATCGACCAGTTGACCACCGTGCTGAACCAACTGAAACAGGATCCGGATTCGCGCCGTATTATCGTTTCCGCCTGGAACGTGGGTGAGCTGGATCAGATGGCGCTGGCACCTTGCCACGCGTTCTTCCAGTTCTATGTGGCAGACGGCAAATTGTCTTGCCAACTGTACCAGCGCTCCTGCGATGTGTTCCTTGGTCTGCCGTTCAATATCGCCAGTTACGCGCTGCTGGTACATATGATGGCGCAGCAATGCGACCTGGAAGTGGGTGATTTCGTCTGGACCGGCGGTGACACTCATCTGTACAGCAACCATATGGAACAAACCCAGCTGCAGCTGACCCGCGAACCGCGTGCATTACCGAAGTTGGTGATCAAGCGCAAGCCGGCATCGTTGTTCGATTACCGTTTCGAAGACTTTGAAATCGAAGGTTATGATCCGCACCCGGCCATCAAGGCACCGGTTGCCATCTGATTTTTACCCGATGATTGATCCCCAAGGGCGCACAGGTTGCGCCCTTGGTTTTTTCTGCCGATCCACCTCCGCTGTTTCTGCGCTCTGCTTCGCATTTAATTGGGCTTCCCCGTCAGTTTCATAGAAAGGTTGCGCAGCGCGCTTCAGGCCAGGTAACGCCTTCTTTATCCTGCTGTGCCTCTGGTTACACTGGCCGGCATGAGCGACAAGATGATTTTCAACATTGAGGGCCAGCGCGGCATGACGCTGATTGAGCTGCTGGTGGTGATTACCCTGGCGGGCCTGCTGACCGGTTGGGGCGTTAGCCACTGGCGTCATTATCAACAGGCTTTGCGACTGGAGCATACCGCGCAGCAGCTGCTGGCCTTTCTCACCCGGTTACAGGCGGACGCCAACTGGCGTAATCGCACGGCGCTGCTGGGGTTTAAAACCGGCGATCCCTGGTGCATCGGCAGCGGTCAAGCGCCGGTGGATTGTGCAGCGCTCGGCGATGATGTGTTCCGTCCTGACTATCGGGACGTGCAACTGGCGGGGTTTACCCAAAAAGATATCGGGTTTTATGGCCTGCGTAACAATGCCCAGGCCGGGCATATTTTGCTCAGGAATGGTGCCGGCAGCCTGCGCCTGGTGCTGTCAGCCAAGGGGCGGCTACGGTTATGCAGCCAAGACGTGAGCCTGGGGGGGATTGCGGCATGTCAGCCCTAGAACGCGGTTTTACGTTGCCGGAGGTGATGCTGGCACTGACCTTTGGCAGCCTGATTGCGTTGGCTGCGGCAAAAATTTATCCGGTGTTGCGTCAGCACAGTGTCGATGTCGGTCGGCATTATCGGCTGGAATCGGTGCTGCGGCAGTTAGCCTTTGGCATTGAGAAGGATCTGCGCCGCGCCGGTTTCTGTGCAGGCCAGTGCCAGGGGCAGCCCTTGTTGATCGGTCGTGCAGCCGGGGAGGCGGCGGGCAGCTGCGTGATAGTTGCCTATGACATCACCCGCAGTGGACGCTGGGAAACTCTCGGTGCCGACGCCGGCTACTTCGGATACCGGTTACGGCAAGGCATGCTGGAGGGGCAGCGAGGCGTAAGTCACTGCCGTGGCACCGGCTGGGAGCGTCTGCTCGATAACGACGAAGTACGCATTGAAACCTTCAGCATCAAGGTGAATGCGGGCGACAGCGGTAAAAACTGGGTGACGCTGGCCCTGAGTGGCCGTTCAAAAGCGGATAAAGGGATACGGCGCAGTCTGCAGTGGGCGGTTAACATGGCCTCGCTGCCATGAAGGCTGGCGGGCAGCGGGGAGGCAGCACTCTGGCGGCAGTGATGATGTTGCTGGTGATGGGGTTGATGCTGTTGAATGCCCAGCACCGCCAACTGGACAGTGCTCTGCTGCTGGCCGCCGACGAGAAGCGTTATCTACAGGCTTATAATCAGGCCGCTTCGGCGCTCAGTTGGGGCGTGGTGCAGTCCTGGCCGCGTGGGCGGTTAGCCACTAACGACTGGTGGTGTCAGCAAACCGGTGAGCTGCGCGCCTGTGCAAAATTATCCTCTCAGGCGGGCATTGTGCTGGTCCGTGGTGATGCGCAGGTCAGTCGTGGGGAACCGTTGCGGTTATACCAACGAACCCAACCTGAAGGCACCGGGGGTGACATCGGGCTGAGGGTGGAAACCGGCGGCTGGCTGGATTTTTGCCCTGAAAAAAAGCAGGTGGACTGTGCGGAGTAACCTGCGCAGTGCGTCCGGTGCAGCGTTATGGCGCCAACGGGGTTTCAGCCTGCCGGAGGTACTGATCGCCGCGTTGCTGTTCGCGGTGTCGCTGCTGGGATTGTTACAGTATCATCAGGTGCTGTTGCAGTCGTTCCAGCGTCAGTGGCAGTATCGACAGGCCTGGTCGTTGGCGCATCAGCAATTGGAAGTTTTCGCCGCTAGTGGGCGCGTGGACGTCGGGCTGCCGCTACCGGGCCCCGGTTGGCAACGTGAGACAGGGCTAAGTACCCCGCAAGCCGCCTGCCAACGGCTGACGGTAAGAATAAAAACGCCCCAGCGACAGTGGGCGGAACTCAGTCGTTGGTACTGCATGCGCCAGTGATCCGGCAGATATTTTGTTTTAAGGGAGCTCCCAATGTTTAGGGTTTATCATTCCAATCAGTTGGATTTGCTGAAAACGTTAACCAGCGCGTTGATAGCCAGAGAGCCATTGGCCGATCCTTTTCAACCGGAAGTGGTGCTGGTACAGAGCCCTGGTATGGCGCAGTGGTTACAGATGCAACTGGCAGAACAATTTGGCATTGCCGCCAACATTGCTTTCCCATTGCCGGCCACCTTCATCTGGGACATGTTCACCCGGGTGTTACCGGGGATCCCGAAAGAGAGCGCCTTCAGCAAAGACGCCATGACCTGGAAGTTGATGTGGCTGTTGCCCGATCTGCTCACCCAACCTGAATTTGCCCCGCTGCAGCATTACCTCACCGACGACGGCGACAAGCGTAAAATCCACCAGCTTGCCGGTCGGGTGGCTGACCTGTTTGACCAATATCTGGTGTATCGCCCGCAATGGCTGGAAAGCTGGCAGCAGGGTGAGCCTGTTGATGGGCTGGCGGAGGCACAGCAATGGCAAGCGCCGTTATGGGCGCGGTTGGTCGAATACACTCAGGAATTGGGGCAGCCTGAATGGCACCGTGCCAACCTGTATCGCCGTTTTATCAGCGCGTTAGAGAAAGCTGAAACCCCGCCGGCGGGGCTGCCACCTCGGGTCTTTATCTGCGGTATCTCGGCGTTGCCCCCGGTGTATCTGGAAGCGTTGCAGGCGCTGGGCAAGCATATTGATATTCATCTGATGTTCACCAACCCGTGCCGCTACTATTGGGGGGACATTCAAAGCCAGTCATTCCTGGCGAAATTGCAAAGCCGTAAGCGACAGCATTATCGCGACAAAACGGAATATTCGTTATTTCGGGATCCTGATAATGCCGCCGGGTTGTTTAACGACGCCGGCGAGCAAGACCTGCCAAATCCGCTGCTGGCTTCATGGGGCAAGCTGGGGCGCGACCACCACTTTTTACTCTCGCAGATCGAATCCTCAGAGGAAGTTTTTGCCTTTGTTGATATCCCTGCGGACAATCTGCTGCATGCTATTCAGCACGATATGCTGGAGCTGAAGAACAGTGCGGTTATCGGTACCACACCGGAAACGCTGGAGAGCAGCGTTACGAAACGTCGGCTTGATCCGGCCGATCGCTCGATTAGCCTGCACGCCTGCCACAGCCCGCAGCGTGAGGTGGAAGTACTGCACGATCAGCTGTTGAGCATGCTGGCGGACGATCCTGAGCTGACGCCACGCGACATCATCGTGATGGTGGCGGATATCGACAGCTATACGCCTTATATTCAGGCGGTATTCGGTAACGCTTCCCCCGAACGTTACCTGCCGTTTGCCATCTCTGACCGCAAGGCGAGCCAGGCTCACCCGGCGCTACAGGCGTTTATCTCATTACTGGATCTGCCGCAGAGCCGCTTTACCTCAGAGCAGGTGCTGGCCTTGCTGGAGGTTCCGGCGCTGGCCGCGCGGTTCTCCATTCGGGAGGAAGGGTTGCGCCTGTTGCGCCACTGGGTCGGCGAGTCCGGCGTGCGTTGGGGGTTGGATGACGACAACGTACGTGAACTGGATCTGCCCGCTACCGGCCAGCACACCTGGCAATTCGGTATTACACGCATGCTGCTGGGTTACGCCATGGACAGCAATGTCGGCGACTGGCAGGGCGTTTTACCCTATGACGAGTCGAGCGGGCTGGTAGCCGAACTGGCCGGGCAACTGGCGGAACTGCTGGCGGCGCTGAGCCGCTGGCGACAACGGTTGGGGCAGGCGCGTTGTTTGCCGGAGTGGCAGCCACTGTGCCGCCAACTGCTGGAAACCTTTTTTGAACAGGACGGCGAAACGGAAGTGGTGTTGGCGCTGATAGAACAGCAGTGGAACAAGCTGTTCGAATTTGGGCTGGCGGCACGCTATCCCGACGAGGTGCCGCTGTCTATCCTGCGGGATGAACTGGCGGCACGTCTCGATCAGGAACGCATCAGCCAACGTTTCCTGGCCGGACAAATCAACTTCTGTACGCTGATGCCCATGCGTTCCATCCCGTTTAAAGTGGTCTGCCTGCTGGGCATGAACGACGGAGTTTATCCGCGCACCTTGCCACCGCTAGGCTTTGATTTGATGGCGCAACAGGTGAAACGTGGTGACCGCAGTCGCCGTGATGATGACCGCTACCTGTTCCTCGAGGCGATCCTGTCGGCGCAACAACGGTTGTATATCAGCTTTATTGGCCGCTCCATTCAGGATAACAGCGAGCGTTTTCCTTCGGTGCTGGTGACCGAGCTGCTGGAGTACCTTGAGCAAAGTTATTGTCTGCCGGGCGATGAGTATCTGGACGCCGATGGCAGCGCACAGCAGGTGGGTAAACATTTGCTTAACTGGCATTCACGTATGCCGTTTGCCGCCGAGAATTTCCTGCCCGACACCGAAGAACAAAGCTATGCTGCCGAATGGTTACCTGCCGCCGATCGGCGCGGTGCGGCGCATCCCGCGTTTAATCAGCCCCTGTTGCCGGATGAAAAAACGCAGATCTCGCTGGACGATTTACTGCGGTTCTACCGCCACCCGATCCGCGCCTTCTTCCAACTGCGATTGGGGGTCAGTTTTATCCTGGAAGAAACCGAGCTGCCGGACGAAGAACCCTTCACCCTGGATAATCTCAGTCGCTATCAGTTCAATAGCCAACTGCTGAATACGCTGATTGACGGTGGGGACGCCGCCCGCCTGTTTCAGCGGGTGCGTGCCGCCGGCGGGTTGCCTTTTGGCCCCTTCGGCGAAATATACTGGCAGAAGCAGCAGGAAGAGATGACCGAACTGGCCGAACAGGTACGCGCCGAACGTAGCGAAGGGCACAGCCTGGAACTGGATATCGACATTGCCGGTGTGCGCATCAGCGGCTGGCTACATCAGGTCCAGGACGACGGGCTGCTGCGCTGGCGGCCGTCAACCTTATCGGCAGTCGACGGCATATTGCTGTGGCTGGAACATCTGGTGTACTGCTGCGTCGGTGGCAGCGGAGAAAGCCGTATCTACGGACGTAAAGGGGCCGCCTGGCGTTTTGCCGCGTTAAGTGCGCAAGAAGCCCACGAGCAATTGGCTGAACTGGTGGCCGGCTACCAGCGCGGTCTGTGTCAGCCGTTGCTGCTGCTGAACAAAAGTGGCTGGGCGTGGCTGAGCCAGTGCTATCAGCCGGAGACGCAGCAGATTGACTGGGATGAAGAGGTGCAAATCAAGGCCCGGGCCAAGTTGCTGCAAACCTGGCAGGGCGATCAGCGTATTCCAGGCGAAGGCGAGGATCCCTATGTGCAACGGGTATTCCGCCAGTTGGACAATATTTATTTAGCGCAAATTCTGGCCGAAACAGAGCGTTATCTGTTGCCGGTGGCACGGCATAACCTTGGGTAACAATCCCCCGGTGGTACTGATTGCCCTGAGGTGGTAAAAATAATCAGGGTTATATTCAACTATCGGGGTTAGTCCCGGTCTTACATAACGTACAGGCATATAGCTTTTGTTGTTTTTATGTACGTCGTCAACGTCAGGGATGTGGCGCGACGGCGTCAGAATAGGGGTTCATTTTGGATATGCGCAGACAGTTGGCCCGTATCACCGGGTTAGTATTAGTGGTTATGTTTTGGGCACCGTTGAGCTGGGCCGCACAGGGATGGCAACCGCTGGCGGAGAAGATCAACAAAAGCGATCACGATCCGCGTCAGTATCAGGCGATCAAGTTGGCGAACGGCATGACCGTGCTGTTGGTTTCCGACGCTCAGGCACCGAAATCACTGGCGGCGCTGGCGCTGCCGGTCGGCTCGCTGGAAGATCCGAACAGTCAGCTAGGGTTGGCGCACTACCTGGAGCACATGGTGCTGATGGGATCCAAACGCTACCCGCAGGCGGAGAATCTGGCGGAGTTCCTGAAGAAGCATGGGGGCAGCCATAACGCCAGCACCGCGTCTTATCGCACCGCGTTCTATCTGGAAGTGGAAAACGACGCGTTGGCCCCGGCGGTAGACCGCATGGCGGATGCTATCGCCGAACCGCTGCTGGAGCCGGGCAATGCCGATCGTGAACGTAACGCGGTTAATGCCGAGCTGACGATGGCACGTTCACGCGACGGAATGCGCATGGCGCAGGTCGGGGCAGAAACGCTGAACCCGGCACACCCTAGTGCGCGTTTCTCCGGCGGTAACCTCGATACCTTAAAAGACAAGCCGGGCAGCAAGCTGCACGATGAGCTGACGGCATTCTACCAACGCTATTATTCCGCCAATCTGATGATGGGGGTGCTGTACAGCAACCAGCCATTGCCGGAGCTGGCTGAACTGGCGGCCAAAACTTTTGGCCGGGTGCCGAACCGTGACGCCAGCGTGCCGCCGATCAACGTCCCGGCGGTCACTCCTGAACAGCAGGGCATCATTATTCACTATGTCCCGGCCCAGCCGCGCAAGCAGTTGAAAGTGGAATTCCGCATTGACAATAACAGCGCTGAATTCCGCAGCAAGACCGATACCTACATCAGCTACCTGATTGGCAACCGCAGCCAAAATACCCTGTCTGACTGGCTGCAAAAGCAGGGGTTGGCGGATGCCATCAATGCCGGGGCCGATCCTATGGTGGATCGCAACGGCGGCGTATTCTCAATCAGTGTTTCACTGACCGATAAAGGCCTGGCCAAGCGTGACGAAGTTGTCGCCGCTATCTTTAACTACCTGAAAATGTTGCGCAGCGAAGGCATCAAGCAAAGCTATTTTGATGAGATCTCCCACGTATTGAATCTGGATTTCCGCTATCCGTCGATCACCCGTGATATGGATTACATCGAATGGCTGGTGGATACCATGCTGCGCGTGCCGGTCGAACATACGCTGGACTCGCCTTATCTGGCCGACCGCTATGACGCCAAGGCGATCGCCGAACGTCTGGACGCCATGACGCCACAGAATGCGCGGATCTGGTTCGTCAGCCCGAATGAGCCGCATAACAAAATGGCCTACTTCGTCAATGCGCCTTATCAGGTCGATAAAATCACCCCACAGCGCTTTGAACAGTGGCAGCAACTGGGTAAAGGGATCAGCCTGTCGTTACCCACACTGAACCCGTATATTCCGGATGATTTCAGTCTGACCAAGCCTTCACACGAGTTTAAAAAACCGGAGATGGTGGTCGACCAACCGGGCCTGCGTGTGTTGTATATGCCGAGCCGTTACTTTGCCGATGAGCCTAAGGCTGACGTCACAGTGGCGTTCCGCAATGCAAAAACCATGGATTCTGCACGCAACCAGGTGTTGTTCTCTTTGACTGACTATATGGCAGGGATTTCGCTGGATCAACTGAGCTACCAGGCTTCGGTTGGCGGGCTGAGTTTCTCAACTTCGCCGAACAACGGCCTGGAGTTCAACGCCAACGGCTTTACCCAGCGCTTGCCGCAACTGCTGACTTCCCTGATCGAGGGCTACTCGAGCTTTACGCCGACCGAAGATCAACTGGCGCAGGCCAAGTCCTGGTATCTGGAGCAGTTGGATTCCGCCGAGAAGGGCAAAGCGTTTGAGCTGGCGATCCAGCCGGTGCAGATGGTTTCTCGCGTGCCTTACTCCGAACGTAGTGAACGCCGTGAGGTGCTGAAAACCCTGACGCTGAAAGACGTACTGGCCTATCGCGACAGCCTGTTGGCCGACGCGACGCCGGAGCTGTTGGTGGTGGGGAATATGAGCAAGCAGCAGGTGGATACCCTGGCCTCAACGCTGAAACATCGCCTGGGTTGTACCGGTATTGAATGGTGGCACGGCGAAGACGTTGAAGTGACTAAAAGTCAGCTGGCCAATCTGCAGCGGGCGGGCAGCAGCACCGACTCGGCGCTGGCGGCGGTGTATGTACCGACCGGCTACGACGAAGTGACCGGCATGGCTTACAGCTCGCTGTTGGGCCAGATTATCCAGCCATGGTTCTACAGCCAACTGCGTACTCAGGAACAACTGGGCTACGCGGTGTTTGCTTTCCCAATGTCTGTGGGCCGTCAGTGGGGGATTGGTTTCCTGCTGCAAAGCAACAGCAAGCAGCCGGCCTATCTGTATCAGCGCTACCAGGATTTCTATCCGAAAACCGAGAAACGCCTGCGTGAGATGAAACCGGCGGACTTCGAGCAGTACCAGCAGGCGCTGATCAACGAACTGAAGCAGCGTCCGCAAACCCTGAGCGAAGAGGCCGGCCGTTTCGCCAATGACTTCGATCGCGGTAACTTCTCATTTGATACTCGTCATAAGCTGATTGAGCAGGTCAAGCAGCTGACGCCGACCAAACTGGCGGATTATTTCCATCAGGCGGTGATTAAGCCACAGGGTCTGGCGGTGTTGTCGCAGGTGAGTGGCAGCGGGCAAGAGAAGGCGGATTACGCCGTGCAGCCGGACTGGGTGACTTATCCAAACGCCTCCGCGCTGCAGAAAACTCTGCCGCGTAAAGTGGCGACCCCATGACAGAGACCGCCCCGCAGCGGCTTGACCCGCTAACATTGCCGCTGTTTGGCGAGCGGCTGATAGAAGCGTCGGCGGGGACCGGTAAAACCTTTACCATTGGCGCACTGTATCTGCGCCTGCTGCTTGGCCTGGGTCAGGCAGCGGCCTTTCCCCGGCCGCTGACGGTAGAGGAGATCCTGGTGGTGACCTTTACCGAGGCCGCCACCGAGGAGCTGCGCGGGCGTATCCGTAGCAATATCCATGGATTACGCATTGCCTGCGTGCGCGGCATCAGTAAGAATCCGTTATTTAACGCGTTGATGGCGGAAATTGACGATCTGCCCGATGCCGCCGCACAGCTGCTGGCTGCCGAGCGGCAGATGGATGAAGCAGCAATCTATACCATTCATGGCTTTTGCCAGCGCATGTTGACCCATAATGCCTTCGAGTCCGGCATTCTGTTTGAACAAACGCTGGTGCAGGATGAACTGCCGCTACGCCGTCAGGCCTGTGCGGACTTTTGGCGCCGTCATTGTTATCCGTTACCGCTGGGCGTCGCCC
The DNA here is from genome assembly GCF_949794035.1 of Serratia proteamaculans. NCBI lineage: Bacteria > Pseudomonadati > Pseudomonadota > Gammaproteobacteria > Enterobacterales > Yersiniaceae > Serratia > Serratia proteamaculans. The sequence continues at coordinate 4,318,308 of NZ_OX461105.1, read as the reverse complement.
GGGCGGTGAGTCAGGAGTGGAGTGGCCCGGAAGCACTACTGGCGGATCTTTCCGGCTACCTGCACGGCGAAGCACCTATGCTGCGTCGGCCGCCGAAGGATGAAGAAACGGTTCTGATGCGCCATGAGCAGATTGTGGCGCGCATTGACGCCATTAAAGCGCAGTGGCTGGCAGCTGCGGGCGATCTGGAAGCGTTGATCAGCCAGTCCGGCGTTGATAAGCGCAGTTACAGCAGCAAGCATCTGCCCAACTGGCTGCATAAGGTGGGGGAATGGGTGGTGCTGGAAACTCAGGACTATCAACTGCCGAAAGAGCTGGATAAATTCCGCCAGTCGGTACTGCTGGATAAAACCAAAAAAGGCGAGCCGCCACGGCATGCGCTGTTTGTGGCGATCGACGAACTGTTCGATGAACCGCTGACGTTACGTGACTTGATCATGGCGCGGGCGTTGAGCGAGATACGGCTGTCCATTCAGCAGGAGAAGCGTCAGCGCGCCGAACTGGGCTTTGACGATCTGTTAAGCCGACTGGATAGCGCATTGCAGAGTGACGGTGGCGAACGGTTGGCGCAGGCGATCCGCCAGCGTTACCCGGTAGCGATGATCGATGAGTTCCAGGATACCGATCCCCAGCAATACCGCATCTTCCAAAAACTTTATGTCGGCAGGCCGGAATGCGGCCTGCTGCTGATCGGCGACCCCAAGCAGGCGATTTACGCCTTCCGTGGTGCCGACATCTTTACCTATATGCGCGCCCGTTCAGAGGTAAGCGCCCACTATACGCTTGAAACCAACTGGCGCTCGTCCCCGTCGATGGTGGGCAGCGTTAACCATCTGTTTGCTCAGGTGGAAAAACCCTTCCTGTTCGGCCAAATTCCCTTTATTGAGGTAGCCGCCGCCGAGAAAAACCGGGGGTTGGCCTTTGAGCTGCAAAACCAGCCACAGCCGGCGATGCAGTTTTGGCTGCAGCAAGGGGAAGGCGTTGGCGTTAGTGAGTACCAACAATTGATGGCACGCCTGTGCGCCACGCAAATCCGCGACTGGCTCAGTGCCGGGCAAGACCAGCAGGCCTGGCTGGTGGACGGAGAAAAACGGCGGGCAGTAGAGGCGTCAGACATTACCGTACTGGTGCGTAGCCGCAATGAGGCGGCGTTAGTGCGTGATGCCCTGAGTGCGCTGGCCATACCTTCGGTTTATCTATCCAACCGCGACAGCGTATTCGATACGCCAGAGGCCAAAGATCTGCTGTGGCTGCTGCAGGCGGTACTGGCACCGGAGCAGGAACGCACGCTGCGCAGTGCCATGGCGACCGGGCTGATGGGGCTGGATGCACCAACGCTGGACGGATTGAATCAGGATGAGCGCGCCTGGGATGCGCTGGTCAATGAGTTCGACAGATACCGAACGCTCTGGCTGCGCCGCGGTGTGTTGCCGATGCTGCGTGAAGTGATGAATCAGCGCCATCTGGCGGAAAACCTGTTGGCCAGCCTCGGTGGTGAGCGTCGATTAACCGACGTGATGCATTTGGGGGAACTGTTGCAGGAGGCCTCCGCGCAGCTCGACAGCGAACATGCGCTGGTGCGTTGGCTGGCACAGCAGATTTCCCAGCCCAATCGACAGTCCGATAACCAGCAACTGCGGCTGGAAAGCGACCGACATCTGGTGCAGGTGATCACCATCCATAAATCTAAAGGCCTGGAGTTCGATCTGGTGTGGTTGCCGTTCGTCGGCAATTTCCGCCAGCAACAGCAGGTGCTGTACCACGATCGCCAGAGTTTCCAGGCCTTACTGGATCTCAACGCCGATGAACAAAGTCTCGAATGGGCGGAGGAGGAACGGCTGGCAGAAGATCTACGTCTGCTGTATGTCGCGCTGACCCGTTCGGTATACCACTGCAGCATTGGCATTGCGCCGTTGATTCAAGGCACCCGCAAGAAACAGGGGGATACCGATTTACACCGCAGCGCGCTGGGTTATCTGGTGCAGTCCGGTCAGGCGGGCGACGCAGCTTATCTGCAGCAATGCCTGCAACAGCTGGCCGCAGATGGCGTTGCGCTGTCGCTGGTGGAAACCCTGGACGAGCAGCCCTGGCTGCCGCAAACGCCGGCCTTGACCGAGCTGGCGGCGAAGCACTTCTCGCGTCAGGTACAGGATTTTTGGCGGGTGACCAGTTATACCGGCCTGCAACAACATGGCGCGGGCCTGATGCAGGATTTATTGCCACGGCTGGATGTCGATGCCGCCGGCGAGAAAGCCCAGGACAGTGAGCCAGCGCTCACACCGCATACCTTCCCACGGGGGGCCGGTCCGGGGACCTTCCTGCATAGCCTGTTTGAAACACTCGATTTTACCCAACCGCTCGATGAGGCGTGGTTGCTGGAGCAGTTGCAACAGCAAGGGTTTGCCGATCACTGGCAACCGATACTGCTGGCGTGGATGCAGGTGCTGTTGAACACGCCGCTTAATGATACCGGTGTCGTGTTATCGGCGCTGGTACCGCAGCATAAACAGGCCGAGCTGCAGTTTTATCTGCCGATCGGGCAGCTGTTGCAGGCGCATGAGCTGGATAAGCTGGTGAAAAGCTACGATCCCCTTTCTGCTCGCTGCCCTGAATTGGATTTCCAACAGGTGCAGGGGATGCTGAAAGGGTTTATCGACCTGGTATTCTGCTGGCAGGGGAAATACTACCTGCTGGACTACAAATCCAACTGGCTGGGTGAAGACAGCAGTGCCTATACCCAACCGGCGATGGCGCAGGCGATGGCAGAACACCGTTACGACCTGCAATATCAGCTATATACGTTGGCACTGCACCGCTATCTGCGTCATCGGTTGCCGGATTATGATTATCAGCGGCACTTCGGTGGGGTGATTTATCTGTTCCTGCGCGGCGTGGATGCACAGCATCCGGGTAATGGCATTTTCGCCTGCCGCCCGGAGGCGCAATTGGTGGAAGGCATGGACTTGTTATTCAGCGGTGAGGCTCTTGTGGCTGAGGATGAATCATGATCGCGCTACTGGAACAGGCGCAGGCACTCGGCGTGTTGCGCCCGCTGGACTTACAGTTTGCCCGTGTGGTGGCCGGGAGCGACGAGCCGGAGATGCTGCTGGCTGCGGCCTGCCTCAGCGCAGAGGCCGGTGCGGGTCATGTCTGTCTGATGCTGGAACAGCTGCTGCCGGAAAATCTCTTTGACGGGCGTCAGCCGGAGCTGGCACAGGCCGCATGGTTGGCGGCAGGGCAGTTGGATGTGGCCGGTTGGCAGCAGCGTCTGTCGGCCAGTGCGGCGGTGGGCGATGGCAGTACCGCGATGCCGATGGTGTTGCAACAGCAGCGATTGTATCTGCAGCGCATGTGGCAGAACGAGGGTGAGGTTGCCGAGTTTATCAGTAGCGACAGCCTGCCTCAGGCGGTTGAAGAAGCCGAGCTGCGCGCCATTCTCGACCAATTATTTGGCGAAGCGACCGATGAACCCGACTGGCAGAAAATTGCGGCGGCAGTGGCCGCGACGCGACGCATTGCGGTGATTTCTGGTGGGCCGGGCACCGGTAAGACCACCACGGTCGCCAAATTACTGGCGGCGCTGGTGCAGCTTGCCGAGGGGCGCCGTTTACGTATTCAGTTGGCGGCGCCTACCGGCAAAGCGGCGGCGCGTTTAACGGAATCGTTAGGCAGCGCAGGCAAACAACTGGCATTAACCCCGGAGCAGCGAGCGCTGTTCCCCACCGAAGCCTCCACGCTCCATCGCCTGCTGGGCGCTCAGCCCAACAGTCAACGCATGCGTTATCACAGTGGCAACCGACTGCATCTGGATGTTCTGGTGGTCGATGAGGCCTCAATGGTCGACTTGCCAATGATGGCGCGTTTGATTGCCGCCTTGCCCGCTCAGGCGCGGGTGATCTTCCTGGGCGATCGCGATCAGCTGGCTTCGGTAGAGGCTGGGGCGGTACTGGGAGATATCTGCCGCTTTGCCGAGCAAGGTTACAGCGTGGCGCGCGCAGAGCAACTCTCTCGACTGACCGGCTGTCTGTTGCAGGGCGAAAGTGCCCAGGCGGAGGCCGCAGTGCGCGACAGTCTGTGTCTGCTGCGCAAAAGCTATCGCTTTGATGCCAACTCGGGCATTGGCCAACTGGCCTCTGCGGTGAATACCGGTAATGGCAAGCTTGCACTGGCGGCACTCGACGGCCGTTTCAGTGACGTAAGCGGTTATCCGTTGGCGGAAACGCAAGACTATCAGGCGCTGCTGGATGCCTGCGTGACGGGCTATCGTGATTATCTGCAGCAGGTGGTCGCAGGTGCGGACGCGGTGGCGGTGCTGGCGGCGTTTGCTCGTTTCCAGGTGCTGTGTGCGCTGCGAGAGGGGCCCTTCGGTATTGCCGGGTTAAATGAACGCATTGAGACGGGGCTGCAACGCGCCGGTCTGATCCAACGCAAGCCGGGGGCCGCAGGGCGTTGGTATTCTGGCCGTCCGGTGATGATTGGTCGCAATGACAGCGCTCTGGGGCTGTTTAATGGCGATATCGGTATTGCCTTGCGGGATGAGACCGGCGAGCTACGTGTTCACTTCCAACTGCCGGACGGCAGCATTAAGTCGGTGCAGCCGAGCCGTTTACCGGCGCATGAAACCGCTTATGCAATGACGGTGCACAAGTCGCAGGGCTCGGAGTTTGATCACACGGTGCTGGTATTGCCCAATCATTTCCTGCCGGTGCTGACCCGTGAATTGGTGTACACCGCGATCACCCGTGCTCGCAGACAGCTTTCGTTGTATGCCATTGATGCGGTTTTGATGCGAGCCATTCGTACCCCCACCCAGCGTCGCAGCGGGTTGGCGGAGCGGTTGCAGATCACCGCCTGAGTGAGAATGAGCAGGGGCGCAGCATGCTGCGCCCGTAAAGGATTACAAATCTGCCAGCAGAATTTTGGAACGGCGTTGATAGTTGTACAGCGCCTGTTTCTCAACCGGCAGCACGTCGACTTCCGCCGGCGTGAAACCACGCTCCTGGAACCAGTGGATGCTGCGCGTAGTCAGGACGAACAGTTTACGCAGGCCCATCTGGCGCGCCTGGCTCTCCACCCGCTGTAACAGCATTTCCCCCCGTGACGAACTGCGGTAGTCGGGATGAACCGCGACGCAGGCCATCTCGCCGATTTTCTCTTCCGGGAACGGATACAATGCCGCACAGGCGATGGTCAGGTTATCGCGTTCAATAATGGTGAACTTGTCGATCTCCATCTCCAGTTGTTCACGTGAGCGACGCACCAAAATACCCTGTTGCTCGAGCGGGCGGATCAGCTCGAGGATGCCACCGATGTCGTTAATCGTCGCCCGGCGCACCTGTTCAGCGCTCTCCATAACGATCTGGGTGCCGATACCATCGCGTGAGAACAGTTCCTGTACCAGCGCACCGTCTTCCTGATAGCTGATCAGGTGGCTGCGGCGTACACCGCTGCGGCAGGCCTTCACGGCGCCGCGCAGGAAGCGCACGGTGCCAGAGTGGTAGTCGCCGTTCTCTTCCAGTTCTTCAATGCGTTTTTGCGCGTCGTTGGGGAACAGTTCGGAAATGATGGTGCCTTCCTGATTGGTCACCCCCTGGGATGAACAGAAGCCGATCATTTTCTCGGCCTTCAGCTTGACTGCCAACTGAGTCGCCACTTCTTCAGAGGTCAGGTTGAAGCTTTCGCCGGTGACGGAAACGGCAACCGGGCCAATCAGTACGATAGCGTTACTGTCGAGCTGACGGTGGATGGCTTCTTCATCAATACGGCGAATGCGGCCGCTGTGGCAGTAGTCCACACCGTCATCAATACCCAGCGGCTGAGCGATGATAAAGTTACCGCTGACCACGTTGATATGCGCGCCCTGCAGTGGCGTGTTGTTGAGGCTCATTGACAGCCGGGCGGTGATATCCAGTTGCAGCAGACCCGCCGCCTGTTTAACCAATTCCAGCGTATGGGCGTCGGTGACGCGGGTATGCTTGTGATAAATCGGTTCGAGATTATGCTGCGCCAGATTGACGTCGATCTGTGGCCGCGCGCCATAAACCACCACCAAACGGATCCCCAGGCTATGCAGTAGCCCAACATCGTTAACGATGTTGGCAAAGTTCTCATGTTCTATGGCTTCCCCACCCAGCATAACGACAAACGTCTTGCCACGGTGGGCATTGATATAGGGAACTGAGTGACGGAATCCTTGGACCAGCTCTGTACTACGTTCCTTCACGGCCAAACCTCATTTGCATATTTATACGATATTTTTGTATTTTTATTCTTTTATGGCCCTAATGGCAAGTGAGAAATTGTCTCTATTTCTTTGCCAGGGGCGTTGAGTCGTTAATAAATTGAAAAACCATAAAAAGATTTTCTGATGACAGCGCCGGAATGATTGGTTAAAGTTTTCGGCATTCCTATTTGACCGGTGTTTTTTTCATCTGTTTTAATCTGTTACCACTGCCGGAGTCGCATGCCAAACTCAAATCACAATCTGGGCCGCCGTCGTTTATTGCAGGGGGTTGCCGCAAGCTGGTTGCTGAGTGTGAGTCGCGTAGGCGTCGCCGCCTCATCGCATGTCATCGCCGTACGCGTCTGGCCTTCCTCCACCTATACCCGGGTGACGCTCGAATCTAACGTTGAACTGAAATATAAGCAGTTTGCGCTGACCAATCCCGACCGTGTGGTGGTGGATATCGAGGGCGTGCAGCTTAATAGCGTGCTGAAGGGCATTGTAGGTCAGGTACGTGCCGACGATCCCTACCTGAAACAGGCGCGTGTCGGTCAGTTTGATCAAAACACCGTCCGGCTGGTGCTGGAGCTTAAACGCAGCGTCAGCCCGCACATGTTTACCCTGGCGCCGGTGCCGGAATACCGCAATCGTCTGGTGATGGACTTGTATCCTAGCAAGGGCGGCAGTGGCGAAGATTATGATCCGCTGTTGGCGTTACTGGAAGATTACAACAAGGGCGATCTTGAGCGTACCTTGCCGGCGGAAGCACCACAGGCCGGTAAGGCAGGGCGCGATCGACCTATTGTCATCATGCTGGATCCCGGCCACGGCGGCGAAGACCCAGGCGCTATTGGTAAATTCAAAACGCGTGAAAAAGACATCGTATTGCAGATTGCCCGCCGGCTAAGCACGCTAATCAAGCGTGAGCCGAACATGAAAGTGTTTATGACGCGCAATGAAGACGTGTTCATTCCACTGAAGGTGAGGGTGGCGAAGGCGCGTAAGCAACGTGCTGACCTGTTTGTGTCGATCCATGCCGATGCCTTTACCAGCCGGGCCGCGCGTGGATCATCGGTCTTTGCGTTGTCGACCAAAGGCGCCACCAGTTCGGCGGCGAAGTTCCTGGCGCAGACCCAGAACGAATCGGATCAAATTGGCGGCGTCAGCAAAAGTGGTGACCGCTATCTGGATCACACCATGTTTGATCTGATACAAACGGCGACCATCAATGACAGCCTGAAATTCGGTAAGGAAGTGCTGAACCGGATGAGCAAAATTAACCGTTTGCACAAGAATCGGGTCGATCAGGCCGGTTTTGCGGTATTAAAAGCGCCGGACATCCCTTCGATTCTGGTTGAGACGGCGTTTATCAGCAACATAGAAGAAGAGCGCAAGCTGCGCACTACGCATTTCCAGCAGCAGGTGGCGGAATCTATTCTGGCGGGTATCAAGGCGTACTTTGCCAACGGCGGGGCAGCCGCGCGCAGATAATTATAGATAGAGCAGGCCCCACACCTTTCAGTGAAACCCGTTTCGTTATCCGCTCATTGGCCGTGTCCGAGACAGTGAGCGGCCGCAACTGTCGTTACTTCCCATCTAAACCCCTATGCGAACAGCGAGTTCGATAGCCGCCTGGCCGGCAAAACCGCAAATTTTCGTTTGTCGATAAGCTCATGCGCTCAAAAATCAGCCTCGAACATTGACAGTGACTAAAAAATATATTTTATTAAAAAATATATTTTTGTGTCGTATCGAAAAAGGATCTCCCATGCCAGCGTCTGTAAATGAAGGAAAGCAGAGTATCCAGAATATGGTAGATAGAGTGGGGACGCGTCGCGGCCAGCTCTTTTTGCTGACTCTGTGTGCGCTTTGTCTGATGTGTGATGGTTTTGATATTCAGGCTATGGGGTATGCCGCACCAGCAATTCGAGATGCATGGTCGCTCGAAACGGCTCTGCTGGGTCCGGTATTTAGCGCCGGTTTGGCCGGCATTGCCATTGGGGGTTTTGCTCTTGGGTGGCTGGCCGACAGGATCGGCCGAAGGCCGTCCATCATTTCTGCCACGCTAATTTTTGGTGTGTTCACACTTTGTTCGGCATTTGCGCAGAATATTAATCAACTTATGGTGTTTCGTTTCCTTGCCGGCATAGCCTTAGGTGGCGTCATGCCAAATTGCATTGCTCTGGTGGTCGAATATAGCCCCTTGCGGCAGCGTGCGACTTATATCACCACCATAAGCTGCTTTTTTGCTATTGGCGGCGGGCTTGGCGGCATTGCCGCTGCCTTACTGATCCCACAATTCGGCTGGCGAGCCGTTTTTATGCTTGGCGGTCTTGTGCCTATTATCTTGGCGATTTCAATGTGGGTGTACCTGCCGGAATCGGCACAATGGATGTTGAGGTGTGGAAAAGGGGAAAAGGCGATTCGTTCCACCTTGCTTAAAGTGTTTTCAGAGCAGCAAGTACTGAGTGTTGACCTTTCCGTCGGTCATGTTGGCACGGCGCGAGCCAAGGCAACGGTAGTTGATCTCTTCAGCGACAATCGAGCTACCTTCACACTGCTACTTTGGCTAGTGAACTTTATGAATCTTATTGATCTCTACTTTTTGGCCAACTGGTTGCCAACCCTTATCAAAGACGCAGGTCTGTCGCTGGAAATAGCCAATTTGGCAACGGGAGCATTACAGTTTGGCGGAGTTTTGGGCACTCTGGCGCTTGGCCGTCTCATTGACAAATTGGGGGCTTACACGGTACTCATCGCCGGTTTTTCGATCGCCGCCCTTTCAATAGCCGCCATCGGTTTTGATCCGAAAAACCTGCTTATGCTTTTCAGCTCCGTCTTCGTCACGGGAATTTTCGTGGTCGGGGGCATGCCGGGTGTGAATACGCTTTCGGCGAACGGTTATCCAACATTTTTGCGTTCAACCGGCGTGGGCTGGGGATTGGGGATCGGGCGGGGTGCTTCTATGCTCGGCCCGCTATTGGGTGCTGCGTTGATTGCCCAGCATTGGATAGCTTCCGACTTGTTGTTGCTTGCGGCTGTGCCTGCGGTGATATCGGCATTGGCTGTATGGGGCATGTGGCTACAAAAACGCGAAAGCCATTATGATTGATAAGCGGGACTCTGGTTTGGTGTCATTTATGTGCGGGATGGTTCTGTCTGATTGCAGTGAATCCGCTTTTGGCGGATTTCAGATACAAAAAAACACCCGTTAAGGTGCTTATCTGTAGTCATTAAGATTGGTTGCGGGGGCCGGATTTGAACCGACGACCTTCGGGTTATGAGCCCGACGAGCTACCGGGCTGCTCCACCCCGCGTCCGTCTTAATGCTTGTATTATCGAAACCAACATTTCATATGATACCGCTGGTACAGTATCGGTTGGTTGCGGGGGCCGGATTTGAACCGACGACCTTCGGGTTATGAGCCCGACGAGCTACCAGGCTGCTCCACCCCGCGTCCGTATAATACTTTTTCATCGAATCCAACACTTTACTTGATACTGCCTCTGGCAATATCGGTTGGTTGCGGAGGCCGGATTTGAACCGACGACCTTCGGGTTATGAGCCCGACGAGCTACCAGGCTGCTCCACCCCGCGTCCGATGGAAGCGCACTATACTCTCCGTGCATTTTGTTGCAACCCTTTTTGCATTTAATTGAACTAAAACAGTCTTTCTGCTGGATTAGTCCGCAATGTGCGTTCTTTTTCATCGTTATTGGCCGTATGGCTTTTTTTATTGGCGGCGATTCCTTTATCTATGGGCGTTTGTTATCGTTCGCCGGTAGATCATATATGTAGAGAGTGTGCGCGATGAAAGGACGTTGGGGCAAATACCTGCTGGGCGGGTTAATGGTAGCGGTACTGGCAGGCTGTTCTTCCAAGCCGACCGACCGGGGACAACAATATAAGGACGGTCACCTGGATCAGTCGCTGGAGTTGGTGAATCAACCCAATGCCAAGGGCGTGCCGGTGAATGCCAAGGATTACTCGGATCAACTGATGGAGATTAAATACGCCTCTCCTTCACTCTTTAATCGCAACAACACCACCTTTCAGGCAGTACAAAGCTGGATGGCGTCCGGTGCCGACACTCGTACTCTGAACCAATACGGCCTCAGCGCTTATCAAATGGAAGGCGTGGACAGCTACGGCAACGTACAATTTACCGGTTACTACACGCCGGTGCTGCAGGCGCGCTACACCCAACAGGGTGAGTTCCGTTATCCGCTGTACCGCATGCCGCCAAAAGGTAAAGGCCGCCTGCCCGATCGCGCGGGTATTTACTCGGGCGCATTGGATGACCGCTATATTGTGGCGTACACCAACTCGCTGATGGACAACTTTATGATGGAAGTCCAGGGCAGCGGTTATGTGGATTACGGCAACGGTCAGCCGCTGGTGTTCTTCGGCTACGGCGGCAAGAACGGCCACGCCTATCGCAGTATCGGTAAAGTGCTGATCGATCGTGGCGAAGTGGCTAAAGCAGATATGTCGATGCAGGCGATTCGTCAATGGGCGGATACTCACAGCGCCGCCGAAGTGCGTGAACTGCTGGAGCAAAACCCTTCCTTTGTCTTCTTCCGTCCTGAGTCCTTTGCGCCGGTACGGGGAGCCAGTGCCGTTCCGCTGGTCGCCAAGGCTTCGGTGGCTTCCGACCGTTCACTGATCCCGGCGGGCACCACGCTGCTGGCAGAAGTGCCGTTGCTGGACAACAAGGGTAAATTCACGGGAAAATATGAGATGCGCCTGATGGTGGCTCTGGACGTGGGTGGGGCGATCAAAGGCCAGCACTTCGATATGTACCAGGGCATCGGGCCGGATGCCGGTCATTCGGCAGGTTTCTACAACCACTACGGCCGCGTTTGGGTGCTGAAAGGCGCTAACGTTAACGCACCGTTGTTCACCGGCCAGAACAATACCGCTTCCGGCGGCTCGCTGTTAGTCACCCGCTAACGGCCAAAGTAATACAGCGATAGATTGACCCGCAAGGGCCGGACACTCCGGCCCTTATCATTTGCAATGTTAAGGTACTAAAGCGTTATGAGCACAGCCTATTCTGAAGCCTATCTGCAGCGTTTTGGCGGCACGGCACGTTTGTACGGTCAGCAGGCCCTGGCGCTGTTTGCCCAGGCGCACATTTGCGTGATTGGCATCGGCGGCGTGGGCTCCTGGGCGGCCGAGGCGCTGGCGCGCACCGGCATCGGTGCCATTACGCTGATTGATATGGATGATGTCTGTGTCACCAACACCAACCGCCAGATCCATGCGCTACGTCAGCACGTGGGCCAGTCAAAGACTGAAGTGATGGCGGAACGCATTCTGGCCATCAACCCTGAGTGCCGGGTGACCTGCATTGATGATTTTATTACTGCGGATAACGTCGCCGAGCTGCTGAATAACAATTTCAGTTATGTCATCGATGCGATCGATAGCGTACGGCCCAAGGCCGCGCTGTTGGCCTATTGCCGTCGTTACAAGATCCCGGTGGTCACTACCGGCGGTGCCGGTGGTCAGATAGATCCGACCCAGATAGCGGTGGTAGATCTGGCGAAAACCATTCAGGATCCGCTGGCGGCCAAGCTGCGTGAGCGGTTGAAAAATGATTTTAACGTGGTGAAGAACAGCAAGGGCAAGCTGGGCATTGACTGCGTATTTTCCAGCGAGCCGTTGGTTTACCCGCAGCCGGATGGCAGCGTTTGCGCGTCACGCAGTACCGCGGAAGGGCCAAAACGCATGGATTGCAGTGCGGGATTTGGTGCGGCAACCATGGTGACCGCGACCTTTGGTTTTGTCGCGGTTTCCCATGCGCTGAAGAAGATGGTGGCGAAAGCCGCGCGTCAGGCGTAGCGAGCCGCCATTTCCTTCACGGCAGCGGCCAGCGCTGCCAGTCCGCTGGCACGGGTGGCACTGAGCTGAGCACGTAATGCCAGTTGCTCGAACAGTGCCAGGGGATCTATCGTCGCGATCTGCTGTGGCGTTTTTCCTTCTACCGCCGTTAGCAGTACCGCCAACAGGCCGCGTACGATACGACCTTCGCTGTCACCGTAAAAGTGCAACGTGCCGTCCGCCAGTAACTGATGCCCCAGCCAGACCCGATTTTCACAGCCACTCAATTCCATTTCCGCTGCGCGTAATGCCTCTGGCAGCGGCGGCAATTGTTTCGCCAGCATGATCAGTTGGCGATAACGATCCTCCCACTGCTTCAGCGCGGTAAATTTATCTATCAACGCTTCGCCGGTTATTTCGCGGCCAAAGGGGTGGGGGGCAAGCATAGCTTCTCCAGGATTCATTTAGTCAGCCAGCAGGTCGATGGCGTTGTGCAGTGCGGCCACCAGGGCATCGACATCTTCCATGGTGTTGTAGGGGGCAAAGGAGGCGCGCAGCGTCCCACTGACGCCGAGCGCTGCCATCAGCGGCTGGGCGCAGTGCTGACCGGCACGCAGCGCGATACCTTGTTCTGCCAGCAGGGTGACGATATCGCTGTGATGGATCCCGGCAATATCAAACGCCAGCAAGCTGGAGCCAGAACAACGGAAGCTGCGGAACCCCGGCAGTTGCGTCAATCGTTGCTCGGCAAGGTTGGCCAGTTCGCGGCTGTATTGCTCGGCTGCCGCCAGATCTTGCTCACCAAGCCACTCCAATGCGGCGGCCAGCCCCAGCACACCGGCGATATTTGGCGTGCCGGCTTCAAAACAGTGCGGCGGTTTTTGCGGCGTGAAGCCTTCAAAGGATGCCTGAGTCAACATCTTGCCGCCGCCTTGCCAGGGGGCCATCTGCGTCAGCAATTCGCTTTTACCGTATAGCGCACCGATGCCGGTCGGGCCATACAGCTTGTGGCCGGAGAAGGCATAGAAATCAATGTTCAGTCGCTTAACGTCAGCCGGGCAGTGAACTATGCCTTGCGCGCCGTCGATCATCACCCGGGCACCGGCACTGTGGGCTAGCCGAATGGCCAACGCCAGATCCGGACAACCGCCGGTGACGTTGGACATTTGCCCCAGCGCCAGCAGGCGGGTTTTATCGCTCAGCAGGCTTGGCAACTGCGCCAGGTCTGGCAGGCGGTCAGCGCCGAGCGGCAATTTCACCACCCGTGCACCGGTTTGTTCCGCCACCATCAACCAGGGGATCAAATTGGCGTGGTGTTCGGCTTCGCTCACCAGAATTTCGTTACCCGGTTGCAGGCGGGGGCGGGCATAGCTTTGAGCCACCAAATTGATTGCTTCGGTGGTACCACGGGTCCAGATAATGTCATCGGCCGAAGGGGCATTGATCAGCGTCGCGACCTGTTGGCGCGCCTGCTCGAAACGCGCGGTCAGATCCTGCGCGGCCCGGTGCTGGCTGCGGTGTACGGTGGCGGCGTCGTCACGGTAAAACTGCTGCGTAGTGGCGATGACCGCCAGCGGTTTCAACGCGGTGGCGGCGCTGTCGAGATAAATGCCCGCTTGTTGCAAGGCAGGAAACTGATTACGAAAGGCGATGGGATTAAAAGGTGTCATACCCTGATTGTCACTGGCTTGAGTCAATGGCTGATCCTGTCCTATTTTATCGTCAGAGACAAGCTATCCCGCATATTAGGATTCATCGTCTGGAAATTATAGGCAAGTTTGTTATGCTGTTAGGTGCGCACTAAGTCATGGCGTTAAATAACATAAAAGGTTTTTACAGCATTTAAAACTACAAGGAGTCCACAATGAAGAAAACAGCCGCAGTTATCTCTGCCCTGATGCTAACGTTTACCCTGGCCGCCTGTTCCAGCAACTACGTGATGCAGACCAATGATGGACGCACCATTGTCGCTAAAGGAAAGCCCGCGTTGGATAACGACACCGGCATGATCAGCTATAAAGATGCCAACGGCGTTGAGCAGCAGATCAACCGCTCGGACGTGAAGGAAATGGTTGAAAGCGACCAGTAATCCCGGCCAAAAATGGGCAAAAAAAAGCACCGCAAAGCTTGCGGTGCTGCATAAAATCACTATGGACAGACAGGGTAAATGTACAGGAAGTGAAAAACAGTAGCTTAGCTACCACGTCTGGATTGCCAGACAATTTGCAAACACAACATCACAACCACAAGCCAAAAGTTCATCGGCGTCCTCGACACCCACTCCCTTTTCGTTCCGGCCCGGGAAGTGCCGCCACTATAGGTATTTACTGGCGCATGCTCAACGGACAATTTATAATGGCTCGGATTAAAAAAACTAATGGTAGCGCTTGGCTGTCTGGTGCCTATCGCACGGCAGATAACGCCGCCTGATTTTTTATGCCGAATCACTCGGATTATTGTTACACAAAAGTAGCTAATAAATGTCTAAACGCTTACCACCTCTTAATGCACTGCGGGTCTTTGACGCGGCTGCCCGTCACCTGAGTTTTACCAAAGCGGCAGAAGAACTGTTTGTCACCCAGGCCGCGGTGAGTCACCAGATCAAGTCGCTGGAGGACTTCCTCGGCCTGAAGCTGTTTCGACGCCGTAACCGCTCGCTGTTGCTGACGGAAGAAGGGCAAAGTTATTACCTGGATATCAAGGAAATCTTCACCTCTATTAATGAGGCGACACGCAAGCTGCAGGCACGCAGTGCCAAGGGGGCATTAACCGTCAGTTTGCCCCCAAGTTTTGCTATTCAGTGGTTGGTGCCACGGCTGTCAGGCTTTAACTCAGCTTATCCGGGAATCGATGTCCGTATCCAGGCGGTAGACCGTGAAGAAGACAAGCTGGCGGATGATGTCGACGTGGCTATTTTCTACGGTCGCGGCAACTGGACCGGGTTGCGAGCCGAACGTTTATACGCGGAATATCTGTTGCCGGTGTGCTCGCCCAGCCTGCTGACTGGAGAACATGCGTTAAAAGTGACGAGCGATCTGGCTTATCACACGCTACTGCATGATACTTCACGCCGCGACTGGTTGGCCTATACCCGTCAGTTGGGGTTACAGCACATCAACGTGCAACAGGGGCCGATTTTCAGTCACAGCGCCATGGTGGTTCAGGCGGCGGTGCATGGTCAGGGGATCGCGCTGGTCAATAATGTGATGGCGCAGACCGAGATTGAAGCCGGGCGGCTGGTCTGTCCCTTTAACGAAGTATTGGTCAGTAAAAATGCTTTTTATCTGGTATGTCATGACAGTCAGGCAGAACTGGGTAAAATAGCCGCCTTTCGTCAATGGATCCTGGCACGGGCAGCCAGCGAACAAGAAAAGTTTCGCTTTCGCTACGAACAATAAGGCCGGTCGCCGTGTTGTCGCAGCCGGCTTTTTCAATAAAGGTAAATAACGATGAGCAGTCGTTCAATGCTGATTTTTGCCGCTATCAGCGGCTTTGTATTTGTTGCTCTGGGCGCGTTTGGCGCACATGTATTAAGTGGCACCTTGGGTGCCAACGAGATGGTCTGGATCCGTACCGGGCTGGACTATCAGGGGTTCCATACTTTGGCGATCCTGGCACTGGCGGTGGCAATGCAACGCCGCGTCAGCCTGTGGTTTTATTGGAGCGGGGCGCTGTTGGCGCTCGGCACCGTACTGTTCAGCGGCAGTCTGTACTGTCTGGCGCTGTCACACCTGAAGTTCTGGGTTTACATCACGCCGATTGGCGGCGTGTGTTTCCTGATCGGTTGGGCATTGATGTTGATTGGCGCTTTGCGTCTGAGGAAAAAGGCCGAGCGCCATGAATAGACTTGCGTTGTATTGCCGTCAAGGCTTTGAAAAAGAGTGCGCGGCAGAAATTACCGCCAAGGCAGCCGAGCTGGAAATATTCGGTTTTGCCAGAGTGAAAGATAACAGCGGTTATGTGCTGTTCGAGTGCTATCAGCCGGATGATGCCGATCGCCTGGCGCGGGAAATCCCGTTCCGTGAACTGATTTTTGCCCGTCAGATGCTGGTGGTTGGCGAGTTGCTGCGTGATTTGCCGCCGGAAGACCGCGTGTCACCGATTGTCGGCATGTTGATGGGCGTGGTCGATCGTGGCGGTGAGCTGCGAGTGGAAGTGCCGGACACCAACGAAAGCAAAGAGCTGCTGAAGTTCTGCCGCAAGCTGACGGTGCCATTGCGCGCGGCGATGCGTGAGCAGAAGGTGTTGATGGCGCGTGAGAACAAGACCCGTCCAGTGGTTCACGTATTCTTTATCGCGCCGGGTTGCTGCTATGTGGGTTACTCCTTCAGCAACAACAACTCCCCGTTCTATATGGGCATTCCGCGCCTGAAGTTCCCGTCCGATGCGCCGAGCCGTTCCACCCTGAAGCTGGAAGAAGCGTTTCACGTGTTCATTCCTGCCGATGAGTGGGAAGAACGTTTGGGCAGCGGCATGCATGCGGTCGATCTGGGCGCCTGCCCGGGTGGCTGGACCTATCAACTGGTGCAACGCAGCATGATGGTGCACGCGGTGGATAATGGCACCATGGCGCAGAGCCTGATGGATACCGGCCAGGTGACGCATCACCGCGCCGACGGTTTCAAATATGAACCCTCCAGCAGCAAGATTTACTGGCTGGTGTGTGACATGGTGGAGAAACCGGCGAAGGTGACCAGCTTGATGATCCAGTGGCTGGTGAAAGGCTGGTGCCGTGAGGCGATCTTTAACCTGAAACTGCCGATGAAAAAACGTTACGAAGAGGTTTCGCAGAACCTGCTGTCGATCAAGGAAGCGTTGGATGCGGCGGGGATCAGCTCAGAAATTCATGCCAAACAGCTGTATCACGATCGTGAAGAAGTCACCATCCACGTCCGCCGTATGTGGTCGGCCGTGGCGGGGCGTCGCGACGAACGTGAATAATCGATAGGGCGTTGCTTGTGCAGCGCCCGGATTTAAACCGGTAACCGCAGTTGCTGCAGGTTGCCGGTTAACGTCAGATCGGTTCGCAAGGTCGCGACCCTTTTACTGACATAGGCTATCTCGCGGTGCTGTTGCAGTTTACCGCGCCATTTCTCCGGCACCTGTTCCAAATCCTGATACACCCCATCCAGCGAACCTGCCTGCTGTAACAGCAATACCGCCGTCTTCGGTCCAATACCGGCCACGCCAGGGATTTTGCTGCTGCTTATTCCCGCCAGCCCCCAGTAATCCGTCAATTGTTGTGGCGATACGCCAAACTCTTGCTGCACAAAGGGCATGTCCAGCCAGCGTTTTTGAAAGTAATCGCGGATCTGCACGCTGGGCGCCAGCAGTTGGCAATAGCCTTTGTCGGTGGACACAATCGTCACCTGATGGCCACCGCCTGCTATCTTGGCGGTCAGCGTTGCCGCCAGGTCGTCCGCTTCATTGCCCGGAGAATGCCAACAGGCAACGCCGAGCGCTTCAAACGCCTGCCGCAGCTGCGGCATTTCCTGCTGCAAATTGTCCGGCATCGGCGAACGCCCCGCCTTGTAGTCGGGCAGAATTTGGTGACGCCAGCTTTCACTGCGGTCATCTTCGTCAAACACCGCCACGGCGTGCGTTGGTCGACTGTGCTGGATCAACTGCTGCAGTGCGTGCTGGCAAGCATTCACACAGGGGGAACCCTGCACGGCGTGTATGCGGCGGATAAGGTTGAGGGCGTCGACAATCAGTAGGTGTATAGGCATTACTCGTCGTCTTTCAAGCTGCAGCGTTGTTGACTTCACGAACTCACCCCCATCACTTACCTAAGTAAGCTCCGGGGGATGAGCACGCTTGCCGCCTGGCTGCAACTTGAAATCCATAGAGTAAAGGCGGAAAAAGTCAGGTAAAAGAAGGGCGGTTATTAGGCCGCCCGGGATGGCTTATTAAGCGACGATTTCGTAGCAGGGCACATAAGCGGTGCCCGGTAGTTTCATCCGGTGCTGGGCGACAAAGCCCTGCAGCAGACTGTCCATTTGCTTCATCATCTGCGGTTCGCCGTGCAGCTTGTACGGACCAAACTGTTCGATGGCCTGAATGCCATTTTCTTTCACGTTACCGGCGACGATGCCGGAGAACGCACGGCGCAGCGCGGCAGCCAGCTGTTCGGCAGGCTGGTCCGGATACAGGTTGAGATTCGCCATATTTTCATGGCTTGGCTCAAACGGCAGCTGCAAGTCTGGCGCGATGCGGATAGACCAGTTAAAGCTGTAGGCATCACCGGTATTACGGCGGTTTTCTTTCACCAGCGGCATGGCTTTTTTCATCTGACGCGCCACTTCGGCAGGATCGTCGATGATAATGCGGTAGTGACGGCGCGCTTCGTCTCCCAGCGTGTTCATGATGAACTCATCCAGCACCTGGAAGTAGTTGGCGCTCTCTTTCGGCCCGGTGAGGATCAGCGGCAATACCTGCTCGCTGTTCTCCGGGTTCATCAGGATCCCCAGCAGATACAGCAGTTCTTCCGCCGTGCCGACACCGCCTGGGAAGATAATGATACCGTGGGCGATACGGACGAAGGCCTCCAGGCGTTTTTCAATGTCCGGCATGATCACCAGCTCATTGACCAACGGATTTGGCGGCTCGGCGGCGATGATCGACGGCTCGGTCATGCCGATAAAGCGACTGTTGTGGTAGCGCTGTTGCGCATGGCCTACGGCAGCACCTTTCATCGGCGCTTCCATGGCACCTGGCCCACAGCCGGTGCAGATATTCAGTTCGCGCAGGCCCAGTTGGCTACCGACCTTGCGTGCGTACAGATATTCGTTTTCGTTGATCGAGTGCCCCCCCCAGCAGACCACCAGGTTAGGATCTTCATCGAGGTGCAGTGCACGGGCGTTACGCAGGATAGAGAACACCAGATTGGTAATGTGGGCCGAGTTTTCCAGATTCAGATGCTGGAAACGACCGGCGCTGTCGATCTGTCCGTGGACGAACAGGATATCGCGCAGCACGGCAAACAGGTTGGCCTGTAGCGAACGGATGATTCGACCATCGACAAAGGCGTCTTCCGGTGGATTTACCAGTTCAAGTTTGACCCCGCGCTCACGGCGCAGGACGTTAATATCAAAGGTTTCATAGCGCGACAGCAGCTGTTTGCTGTTGTCGGTCTGGCTGCCGGAGTTCAGGACGGCCAGCGAACAGTTGCGGAACAAACGGTATAGATCGCTGCTGGCGGTACGCTTCAGCATGTCTACTTCCAGCTGCGACAGCAAATCCATAGAGCCAAGCGGGCTGATGTGTGTAATCAAGGTAACTCCTTTGCACCCGGAATGGGGCAGTAGTAATCCATACGCAGCAGAACAGCATCTCGTTATAGTGAGCGCACGGCGGCAACATCATTATGGGATTGGCCTGCCGGAATGCCCGGCATAGCGCCGAGCGCTGTTGATTTAACCTTACCGCCGTCCCCTGGTTTTTACCAATACAAACCGCTCGTTAGCTCAGTTGTTGAGCAATGCTTCGCACTATTGGCGCGCCAGACGGCCATGTGATGGAACAAAGTCAGTGTTGCTGCGCCATGGATTGATATCCAACCCACCGCGGCGGGTATAGCGTGCGTACACCGTCAGGCTCTGTGGTTGGCAGTAGCGCAGCAAATCGTTAAAGATGCGTTCGACACATTGTTCGTGGAATTCATTGTGATGACGGAAAGACACCAGATAACGCAGCAGCGCCTCGCGATCGATCTGCGCGCCACGATAATGAATTTGCACCGAACCCCAATCCGGTTGGTTGGTGATCAGGCAATTGGACTTTAACAGATGGCTGACCAACCGTTCTTCCACCTGCTGGGAACCGGCGGCATTTTGCAGGTAATCGGCATTGAATTCGTAGTTATCGATGCGGATGTCCTGATGATCGATACATTCACCCTCTAACCGGGCGATCGGACTGCCTTCCAGTTGATCGACGCGGAACAATGAGACGCTGACCTCGCCCTGTGCGCAGGCGGACAAATCGCGTTGCAGGGTGTTGCGTACCGCCTCCCAATCGCTGAACGGGGTTTGGTTAAAGCTGTTGAGGTAAAGTTTGAAGCTTTTGGATTCGATCAGGTTGATGCTGTCGGCATTAAGGCTGATCTCGCCGACGGCGACCTGCGGCAGGCCGTTATCGTTCAGCCAGGAGAGTTCATACAGCGTCCAGATATCGGCACCGTGGAACGGCAGGCTGTCCGGATATAATCCCAGCGGCTCGCGGTTCATACTGCGCGGCACCGCCTGCAGCAGCGTGGCGTCGTAATGGTCGCGGTACGCGGTAGCTTTACCCAGCGTTAGCGCCGACAGGGCATGGTGGTCTTGATATGAGGACATCTGCTGTCACCTTGGTGAGAGATAGGTACAATGGTCGCCAGTTTACCGTATGCGAGAAAAAATATGGACCATGATGTACCGCACGCCCTGCGTGAATTCACCCAGCGTTATGTTGAGCTTTGGCAACAAGAGCGTGGTCATGCCCCAGCCAGCCAAGATCTGTACGGCGTACCGTCGCCTTGTCTGGTAGAAAATCGCGATGATGAAGTGCTGTGGTTGCCGCAGCCGTTTACCCCGGCGGCAACGCTGGAAAAGGTAGAGACGGCGCTCGAGCTGCGTTTACAGCCGGACATCAACCTGTTTTATACCCAGCAGTATGCAGGCGACATGAGCGCGCAGTTCGGTGAGCACTATGTGACCCTGTTGCAGGTGTGGAGCGAGGACGATTTTATTCGCCTGCAGGAAAACCTGATCGGCCATCTGGTGACGCAAAAACGCCTGAAGCTGTCGCCGACGCTGTTCCTGGCAACCACCGAATCAGAAATGACCATGGTCTCGCTGTGTAACGTCAGCGGCAATGTGGTGCTGGAGCAGTTTGGCAGTGATAAACGCATTTTGCTGGCGGCTTCGTTGGGCAATTTCCTCGATGCATTGCGCCCGACGTTGGGTGTTTGAGGCCAATTACAGCGAGATCCGTGTGCGAGATCTCTCACACGGACTGTGAGAGATCGCTTTTAATTTTCCCCTCTCATTGGCTTGCATGGGGTTTATTGTTATCCAGATCAATTGGTTAGATTTTCTTTAGGATAACTCTTAGCGTTAATTTCCTGTCAGCCAGCCAGTAAGCCCTTGTGAACCCGGGATAATTAAGCGATCTTATGTTCACCGGAAGGGATACGGTGGAGCTGGAAAGCATCAGGATGATGCAGCTTCAGGATGAAGAAGTGGATGCGCTCAGTGAAGAGCGGAGGACGGCGTCAGGAGATGCCAGGATGTTTCAGGATTGAAACCAGGGACACCTCCAGGATGGAGATTGAGAGCCGGCACAGGATGGTTGGCGGGTCATGAAGACTGAGGAACCGCGTCAGGATGATGCTACAGGATAGAGCCAGGATGGTTTTGGTCAGGATGGCCGCAGGAAAAGTTTTCAAGGATTGAGCAGGGAGCACACTGTGTAGCGGGACTGCTATAAAACGAACCGAGGGCACTGTTAGCGCAGTGCCCTCAACTTTTTATACAAGGTCAAGTTTTAAGCATCCAGGATGCTTACCCCTGCTCAAATTCATCTCAATTGTTAACCAATCGCCCCCAGCGTATCGCCATTGCCCTGCTTTTTCGGCAGCAGGAACAGCGTGGCGTAGATATCCAGCAGATAAATAGCTGCCAGCAGGCTGATAGCCGCAGTGAAGGAAACCTGAGTCACCAGGGCGCCGATCACCAATGGCCCCAGCCCGCCGACGCCACGCCCCAGATTAAACAGGATGTTTTGCGCAGTGGCGCGTGCCTGAACCGGATAGGTATCGGAAATCAACGCGCCGTAGCCACCAATCATGCCGTTCACGAACAACCCCATCAGCGCGCCGGCAAACAGCATCAGCGTGGGGTCGCTAAGTTGTGCATAGACAACCACCATCACCACCCACCGATCTGATAGCAGATAAAAATCTTCCAGCGGGTGAAGCGATCGGCCAACACGCCAAACAGCCAGATACCGAACGTCATGCCGATCACCGTGACCGCAGTCCACAGACCTGACTTGGTCAGGGAGAAACCGAAGTTTTTTGCCAGGTAAGTCGGCATCCAAATCATCAGCCCGTAATAACCGAAGTTCTGCACCGAGCACAAAATAAAAATGCCGATGCTGGCCTTGCTGGTGGCCCGGTCTTTGAACAGTAGCCTTACGCGTTGGGTGAACGACAGTTGCTGGCCGCTGTTTTGCTGGCGGACAAACTCTTCTGGCTCACCCAGGGTGCGGCGGATCAGGAATGACACCAGCGCCGGCAGCAGCCCGACCAGGAACATGCCACGCCAGCCGATATGCGTCAGCAGCAGTGGGGTGAGGAAGGCGGCCGCCAGCACGCCAAGTTGCCAGCCCATGCCCACATAGGCCGAGGCGCGATTGCGTTTCTCCGCCGGCCAGGCCTCGGCGATCAGCGCCATGCCGATACCAAATTCACCACCGAGCCCGATGCCCGCCAGTGTGCGGTAGGCGAGCAAATCCCAGTAGCCCTGTGCCAACGCGCACAGACCGGTAAACAATGAGAACATCAGGATAGTGATGGTCAGCACCCGGATACGACCAAAGCGATCGCTGAGGTGGCCGAAAATCACGCCGCCCAGTACGGCACCGATCAACGTCCAGGTGACCAGTGAACCGGCGGCGGAGGAGCTTAGCCCCATTTCAATACTGATGGCTGGCAGCATAAAGCCGAGGATCAGCAGGTCAAAGCCGTCCATGGCGTAGCCGGTGACCGAAGCCAGCATGGCTTTGCCAGGCGTGGCGTGATTTTTCGTCGGTGTGATTGCGGGCATCTGTCTAATCTGTGTGGTTTATTCGGTGAACTATTGTGCCGTGTGGCCGTGCCGGCCACCAGTTCAAATGTATCCATGCCATCAATTCAGCTGGATTTGGGCTATAAAAAGTAAAATGCTATGCTTTGCCGCCTTTCAGCCGTGCCGCTGAATATCATGGTTTAAACAGATCGGGAATGCAGATGAGTATACAAAATCAGGTTCGCCATAGTTTGCAGGCGATTGAACAGTCAATGCGAGAGTTGGCGCTGTGGCAAGCTATGCCGCCCGAGCCTGAAGCCTTCGCCAGCCCCGAGCCGTTTTGCATAGACAGCATGTCGGCCGAAGCCTGGCTACAGTGGGTCTTTCTGCCTCGCATGTACGCGTTGCTGGATGCGGGAGCGCCGCTGCCGACGCGTTTTGCTATCACGCCTTACTTTGAAGAGGCGTTGAAAGATAATGATCCCAACTGCATGCCGCTGTTGGTGCTGTTGCAGCGCCTGGATCAAATGCTGAATAAAGAGCCGCAATAATGCTTGAGATTCTTTATCAGGATGAGCATTTGGTGGCGGTGAACAAACCTTCTGGGTGGTTGGTACACCGCAGTTGGCTGGATCGTCATGAAACCCAGTTTGTGATGCAGACCGTGCGCGATCAAATTGGCCAGCACGTATATACCGTGCACCGCCTCGATAGACCGACCTCCGGGGTGCTGTTGATGGCGCTGTCCAGCGAGGTGGCACGGCTGCTGTCGCAGCAGTTTGAACAGCATCAGATGCAGAAAACCTACCATGCAGTGGTGCGTGGTTACGTGCTGGAAGGCGCTACCATCGACTATCCGTTGACGGAAGAGCTGGACAAGATCGCCGACAAGTTTGCTTCGAAGGACAAAGGTCCACAGCCGGCAGTCACTCATTATCGACCGTTGGCACAGGTTGAGATGCCGGTGGCGATTGGCCGTTATGACAGTGCGCGCTACAGCCTGGTTGAACTGAAGCCGGAAAATGGCCGCAAGCACCAGTTACGCCGCCATATGGTACATATCCGCCATCCGATCATTGGCGACAGTAAACACGGCGATCTGAACCAGAACCGGGGTATGGCCCAGCATTTTGGCTGCCCGCGCCTGATGCTGCACGCCAGTCACCTGCAACTGAATCATCCGGTAACCGGTGAGCCGCTGCATCTTTCCGCGCGCTGGGATGAACGCTGGCAGGGCGTCATGTCACAGTTTGGCTGGACAGAGAGTATCCCTGAGCTTGCCAGGGTTGAGTTTCCACCGGCTTGCGGTCAGGATAACTGATCATTTTCAAAGGTATTGAAGGGAGTAGGGGCAATGGCTCAGGTTGGAATCTTCGTGGGAACGGTCTACGGCAACGCATTATTGGTGGCGGAAGAAGCTGAAACTATCCTCAGCGAGCAGGGCCATGAGGTCAAACTGTTTGAAGAGGGTACGCTTGAGGCCTGGCAGTTTTACCGCCAGCACCATGCGCTGGTGATCACCTCAACTACGGGCCAGGGCGATTTGCCGGACAGCATTGCGCCGCTGTTCCACGCCATCCGTGACCAGGTTGGCTACCAACCTGAGCTGCGCTATGGATTGATCGCGCTGGGTGACAGTAGCTATGACAATTTCTGCGGTGCCGGGCGTGCGTTTGATGCACTGTTGCAGGAGCAGGGTGCCACCCGCGTGGGTGAGGTGCTGGAAATCGATGCGATGGAACAGCCGGAGCCGGAAGTGGTTTCTTGCCCATGGGTCGAGAAATGGGGCACGTTGCTGAAATAGATTTACCCGTCGCCTTTCAAGTTGCAGCGTTGTTAGCTGCACTTGCACACCCCAGTTACTTACTTAAGTAAGCGCCTGGGGATGAGCAAGTTGGCTGCCTAGCTGCAACTCGAAATTCATAGGGTGAAAATGAAGTAGTAGATCCAGTTCGCTGAACCCTTATTTACCGCGGGTCAGTTTTTCCAGATCGGATTCGATCTCGGCAATCTTGTGGGAGACCACGCCTTCCAGATGACGCAGGTCATCAAGAATTTTGCGCTTCAGATCCACTTCCACCTGATCGCGCTGGCATAGCTGATCCAGCTCATCAATGACGTAACGCAGATTCGGGTTAATTTCGTGGATTTCTTTGTAACCCTGGCCGGCATTGTCCGCCACCACCGTTTTGCGTTGGCGCGGATATTTGAATTTCACGCTCTTGGCAAAGAACTCGCCTTTATCCTTGCGGAAATAAATCTTAAGAATGTCGTTATTGGCCTCCTGACGCAGGCTATAGCGATCGACATCTTCCGGTTGATTGATTCCTAAGCTTTTCAGGTTGTCATACATAATAGCGCCACCTTATAAATAGACTATATTCCACGGTCTGGGATTATGGCGAATAACCGCGCCAGAGACTGTGACTGCTCACGTAATGAAGATAAAAAAATGGCGGGTAATTAACCCGCCATGTCTATTTTAGTCGATGGTGCGTAATAACTCATTAATGCCGACTTTACCGCGCGTCTTGGCATCGACTTTCTTGACGATGACTGCGCAATACAGGCTGTAAGAGCCATCTTTGGACGGCAGGTTACCGGAAACCACCACCGAACCGGCCGGCACGCGGCCGTAGTGCACTTCGCCGGTTTCACGGTCGTAAATGCGGGTGCTCTGGCCCAGGTATACACCCATGGAGATCACTGAACCTTCTTCCACGATCACGCCTTCAACCACTTCTGAACGTGCGCCGATAAAGCAGTTGTCTTCAATGATGGTCGGGTTGGCCTGCAGTGGCTCCAGTACGCCACCGATGCCGACGCCGCCGGACAGGTGAACGTTTTTACCGATCTGCGCACAAGAGCCGACGGTGGCCCAGGTATCCACCATGCTGCCTTCGTCAACGTAGGCACCGATGTTCACATAGGATGGCATCAGCACGGTATTGCGGGCGATGAACGCACCCTGGCGTACGGTGGCTGGTGGCACTACGCGGAAGCCTTCCTTCTGGAAGCGCGCTTCGTCGTAATCAGCGAACTTCATCGGCACCTTGTCGTAATAACGGGTTTCGGCACCGTCCATCACTTTGTTGTCATTGATGCGGAAAGAAAGCAGCACGGCCTTTTTCAGCCACTGATGCGTTACCCACTGACCGTCAATTTTCTCGGCAACGCGCAGGGCGCCGCTGTCCAGCAGGCCGATCACCTGGTTTACCGCTTCGCGCGTTACGGTGTCTGCGTTCGCCGGGGTGATTTCCGCACGGCGTTCGAAGGCGTTTTCAATAACGTTCTGTAATTGCTGCATGCTGTTCTCTGTCCTGATGTTGTCTACGAAAAGGTTACTTGTATCACATTTTATCGTTTGGATTGAGGGCCTCTGTCAACCGTTGTTCCAACTTTCTGCGCGTTTCCGGGTTAAGGGCGCGTCGATCGCTGTCGGCCAGAATAAATAAATCCTCAACCCGCTCGCCGATAGTGGAGATGCGTGCGCCATGCAGCGACAGGTCCAGATCGGCGAACACTTCACCCACCCGGGCCAGCAGGCCAGGTTGGTCAAGTGCGGTCAGTTCCAGATAGCTACGGCGGTCGGTATGGGTCGGCAGGAAGCTGACTTCGGTCGGCACGCTGAAATGGCGCAGCTTGGAAGACGGCCTGCGCACGCGCGGCGGCTGATACTCCCGTTGGGTAATGGCCTGCACCAGCGCGTGGCGGATCGCCGTGTGACGATCCTGAGCCAGCGGGCTGCCGTCCGGTTCCAGCACGATAAAGGTGTCCATCGCCATGCCGTCGCGGTTAGTGAAGATCTGCGCGTCATGTACGCTCAGGTTGCGGCGATCCATCTCGCCGGCGACGGCGGCAAACAGGTACGGGCGGTCCGGGCTCCAGATGAAAATTTCGGTGCCACCGCGCGTTGCCTGTCGGCTGACCAGCACCAACGGTTTGGTGGAGTCATGGGCCAGCAAATGACGGGCGTGCCAGGCCAGCTGATTGGGTGAATGGCGCAGGAAGTAATCGGCGCGGCAGCAGCTCCAGATGCGGTGCAACGCTTCCTCGTCGATATTGTCCATGCGCAGTAGTGCCAACGCCTGCAGGCGATGATGACGCACGCGTTCGCGCAGGTCCGGGCTATTTTGCATGCCGCGGCGCAGCTGTTTTTCGGTGGCGAAGTACAGTTCACGCAACAGGCTCTGCTTCCAACTGTTCCACAAGGTTTCGTTGGTGGCGCAGATATCTGCCACCGTCAGGCAGACCAGATAACGCAGGCGGGTCTCGCTCTGCACTTCGGCACTGAATTGCTGAATAACGGTCGGATCCTGAATATCGCGGCGTTGGGCGGTCACCGACATCAGCAGATGACAGCGCACCAGCCAGGCGACCAGTTGGGCTTCGCGGGAGTTCAAGCCATGCAGTGCTGCGAACTCCAGTGCATCTTCTGCGCCGAGGATCGAGTGGTCTCCACCGCGCCCTTTGGCGATATCGTGGAACAGGGCGGCCAGCAGCAGCAGTTCCGGATTCGGCAGGCGGGGATACAGCTCGACACACAGTGGATGACGCGGTCGCGTTTCGGCATCGGCAAAGCTTTCCAGCTTCTGCAGGACGCGAACGGTGTGTTCGTCGACGGTGTAGGCATGGAACAGGTCGAACTGCATTTGCCCGACGATCTTGCCCCACTGTGGCATATAGGCCCACAGTACGCTGTGGCGATGCATCGGCACCAATGCCCGAGAGACCGCGCCTGGGTGGCGCAGAATGGCCATAAACAGCTCGCGTGCTTCCGGAATAGTGCACAGCGGCTGCTTCAGATGGCGACGGGCGTGGCGCAGTTGGCGCACGGTAGTGGAATAAATACCTTTGATTTCACGGTTGCGGACCATCAGGTAGAACATCCGCATGATGGCTTCGGGCTGACGGATGAACAGCGTCTCGTCACGCAGATCAATCAAATCACCGCGCAATTGGAAATCATCGTTCAACGGCCGCGGTTTTTCCGTGGCATCCAATGCCAGAATGGCCTCGTCGAACAACTGCAGCAGCATGTGATTCAATTCACCGACGCGGCGCGTCATGCGATAAAAATCCTTCATCATGCGTTCAACCGGTTCGTTGCCTTCCCCCTCATAACGCAGCAACTGTGCCACGTTGAGCTGGCGATCGAACAGCAGGCGGTTGTCGTAGCGTGGTAACACCAGGTGCAGTGCGAAACGGATACGCCACAGGAAGCTCTGGCATTCGTTCAGTTCGTTGCGTTCAGCCTGGGTGAGAAAGCCGAAACCGACCATTTCGTCCAGCGAGGTAGCGCCAAAATGACGACGCGCCACCCACAGCAGCGTGTGAATATCGCGCAGGCCGCCGGGGCTGCTCTTGATATCCGGCTCCAGGTTGTAGCTGGTGCCGTGGTATCGCTGATGGCGTTCCTGTTGCTCAACCACCTTGGCGTGGAAAAATTGCGGCGAGGGCCAGAAACCATCGCTGAAAATATGCTTTTGCATTTGCAGGAACAGCGCGACATCGCCGCAGATCATCCGCGACTCAATCAGGTTGGTGGCGACGGTCAGGTCCGCCAGGCCTTCCAGCAGGCATTCTTCCAACGTTCGCACGCTGTGGCCCACCTCCAGCTTCAGATCCCACAGCAGGGTGATAAATTCCCCCACGCGTTGGGATTGTTGTTCATTCAGGCGGCGCTGGCTGAGCACCAGCACGTCAATGTCCGAGAGCGGGTGTAGCTCGCCACGGCCATAGCCACCGACGGCAACCAGCGCGGTTTCCGGGATATCCTCAAAGCCATGGTAGATCCACAGACGGCGCAGCAGGCGGTCGATAAAGTCGCTGCGGGCGGCCACCAGGCTTTCGGCGCTGGAGCCGGCGTTGAATGCCGCCGCCAGCCACAGCTGGAACTGTTCAAGGCGCTGTTTTAGCGCGATGCAGTTGATCTCCTCATCGCCATAGGCGTTGGGATATTCAGGCTGCTCCGGCACGGCCTGTTGCACAATGACCGAGGTGTCTTGTTGGCGAAAGTTTTCAGACATAATACGCAGCCCATAAAAAAGGCCGGCAAAAGCCGGCCTGTGACATCATGCATCGCGGCAAAACGCCGCGGCGCTTACATCTCGTGCGTAATGATGTTGGGGATACGTTCATCCTTGCGCAACGTCATTATCTCGCAGCCGTTATCTGTGACCACAATAGTATGCTCATACTGCGCCGACAAGCTGCGATCCTTAGTTTTTACCGTCCAGCCATCTTTCATGGTGCGGATGCGGTAATCACCGGCATTGACCATCGGCTCGATGGTGAAGGCCATACCGGCTTGCAACACCACGCCACCGTCGTCAGCGTCATAGTGCAGTACCTGTGGTTCCTCGTGGAACACTTCGCCAATGCCGTGGCCGCAGTACTCGCGCACCACCGAAAAATTCTCGGCTTCGACGAATTTCTGGATCTCTTTACCCAGGGTCCGCAGACGGATGCCCGGCTTCACCATTTTCAGTGACAGATACAGGCTTTCCTGAGTGATGCGGCACAGGCGCTCGCCCAGAATGGTCGGTTTGCCGGCGATGAACATTTTAGAGGTATCGCCGTGGAAACCGTCTTTGATCACGGTGACGTCGATATTAACGATGTCGCCGTCTTTCAGGACTTTGTCATCGCTTGGGATGCCGTGGCATACCACTTCGTTCACCGAGATACACACGGATTTCGGGAAGCCGTGGTAGCCCAGACAGGCAGAAATGGCCTGCTGCTGGTTAGTAATGTGATCGTGACAGATACGATCCAGTTCGCCGGTCGTTACGCCAGGTTTGACGTGCGGCTCAATGATTTCCAGCACTTCGGCAGCCAATCGGCCGGCCACGCGCATTTTTTGGATGTCATCAGGTGTTTTAATTGAAATTGCCATGAAATTCGTCCGCAGGTGTCGTGCTCGCCGACAACAGAAAGAAATAAGAAGCAGTCTCTTATGGTATCAGCCCGGCCTGAGGCTGCCAAATTTGATTTCTCGCCGGACTTTGGTTGGTAACAAAAGTTGGTGTCGGGGGCGGGTTTATGGTATAAAGCGCGCCGGCAGATCCGCTCTTCGTCCTTGTGATAATGACGGAAAAAGCCGAAAATACTTTAACTGCACTCACTTTGTGTAAATAACACACACGTATCGGCACATCCGCCGGGGTGCCCTGAGGTGATTTATCACCGCCAGGGTCGGCGTTATGGGATACGTGGAGGCATAACCCCAACTAACTCTATAGAGGTTTAATCATGGCAACTGTTTCCATGCGCGACATGCTCCAGGCCGGTGTACACTTTGGTCACCAAACCCGTTACTGGAACCCGAAAATGAAGCCTTTCATCTTCGGCGCACGTAACAAGGTTCACATCATCAACCTGGAAAAAACTGTACCAATGGCCAACGCAGCACTGGCTGAACTGACCAAGATCTCTTCCCGTAAAGGTAAGATCCTGTTCGTTGGTACTAAGCGCGCAGCAAGCGAAGCGGTAAAAGAATATGCTAACACCTGCGACCAGTTCTTCGTGAACCATCGCTGGTTGGGCGGCATGCTGACTAACTGGAAAACCGTTCGTCAGTCAATCAAGCGTTTGAAAGATCTGGAAATCCAGTCTCAAGATGGCACCTTTGACAAGCTGACCAAGAAAGAGGCGCTGATGCGTACTCGCGAACTGGCCAAGCTGGAAAACTCCCTGGGTGGTATCAAGGACATGGGTGGTCTGCCTGACGCACTGTTCGTCATCGATGCTGATCACGAACACATCGCGATCAAAGAAGCCAACAACCTGGGTATCCCGGTATTCTCTATCGTTGATACCAACTCCGATCCAGACGGCGTTGACTTCATCATCCCTGGTAACGACGATGCAATCCGTGCAATCAAATTGTACCTGACTGCCGTTGCTGCCGCCGTCCGTGAAGGTCGTTCTCAAGATCTGGCCGTTCAAGCGGAAGAAAGCTTCGTAGAAGCTGAATAATAAGGCAAGCTCGTCACTGAGCCCTTATTAACCAGGTATTGAATATGTTGGTTAGGGGGGCCTTTATAGGCCCCCTTTGCTTATCTGAATGAGACTGTCTCCACGCGAGATAACCGAGGAAAAAGAAATGGCTGATATTACCGCTGCTCTGGTAAAAGAACTGCGTGAGCGTACTGGCGCTGGCATGATGGATTGTAAAAAAGCTCTGGTTGAGTCTAACGGCGACATCGAGCTGGCAATCGAAAACATGCGTAAATCTGGTGCGATCAAAGCGGCGAAAAAAGCAGGCAACGTAGCTGCTGACGGCGTGATCAAAACCAAGATTGAAGGCAACTACGGTCTGATTCTGGAAGTTAACTGCCAGACTGACTTCGTAGCTAAAGATGCTGGTTTCCAGGCATTCGCTGACAAAGTGCTGGATGCTGCTTTTGCCGGCAAAATCACTGATGTTGAAGTGTTGAAAGCACAGTTCGAAGAAGAACGTGTAGCGCTGGTTGCGAAAATCGGTGAGAACATCAACATCCGTCGCGTTGCTTCCCTGGAAGGCGAAGTGTTGGGTAGCTACCTGCACGGTGCGCGTATCGGCGTTCTGATCGCCGCTACAGGCGCTAGCGAAGAGCTGGTTAAGCAAATTGCCATGCACGTTGCGGCAAGCAAGCCTGAATTCGTTAAGCCTGAAGATGTGTCTGCTGAAGTGGTAGAAAAAGAGTACCAGGTTCAGTTGGACATCGCCATGCAGTCTGGCAAGCCGAAAGAAATCGCAGAGAAAATGGTTGAAGGCCGCATGAAGAAATTCACCGGCGAAGTTTCTCTGACCGGTCAGCCTTTCGTTATCGAACCAAGCAAAACCGTTGGCCAGGTGCTGAAAGAGCATAACGCTGACGTGGTTAACTTCATCCGCTTCGAAGTGGGCGAAGGCATCGCTAAAGTTGAGAACGACTTTGCTGCTGAAGTTGCAGCAATGAGCAAGCAGTCTTAATGACTGTTAATGGAGCCGCCGTCTGGCGGTTCCATTTTATCCAGCCAGAATTACACCGGTGGCAAGCCCTGTGGCATGATACACAGCACAGGCGCGTTTCATCGGCTGAAATCCCCAATACTAATACTGCTTCTTAGGACAGATCACCATGGCAACCAATGCAAAACCCGTATATCAGCGTATTCTGCTTAAACTGAGTGGCGAAGCCCTGCAAGGCGCAGAAGGTTTTGGTATCGACGCTAGCGTTTTGGATCGCATGGCTCAGGAAGTGAAAGAGCTGGTCGAACTGGGAATTCAGGTCGGTGTAGTTATTGGCGGCGGTAACCTGTTCCGCGGCGCGGGCCTGGCACAAGCCGGCATGAACCGCGTAGTGGGCGACCACATGGGAATGCTGGCTACCGTGATGAACGGACTGGCTATGCGTGATGCACTGCACCGTGCCTATGTGAACGCCCGCCTGATGTCGGCAATTCCGTTGAACGGCGTGTGCGACAACTACAGCTGGGCCGAGGCGATCAGCCTGCTGCGCAATAACCGCGTAGTGATCTTTGCCGCCGGTACCGGCAATCCGTTCTTCACCACCGATTCTGCTGCGTGCCTGCGCGGGATCGAGATCGAAGCGGATGTGGTATTGAAAGCAACTAAAGTGGATGGTGTATACTCCGCTGACCCGGTTAAAAATCCGGATGCCACACTGTACGAACATATTACCTATCAGGACGTGCTGGAGCGCGAGCTGAAAGTGATGGACCTGGCGGCATTTACGCTGGCCCGCGATCACGGTCTGCCAATCCGCGTATTCAACATGAACAAGCCAGGTGCACTGCGCCGGGTGGTAATGGGTGAAAACGAAGGCACGCTGATCGGCAAATAAAGCTGTTCTGCCAAATTTAGCGGGAGCGGGCAACGCCAGACGTCGCGTGCTCTCCTTGAGTAAAATTCACGGGCTATACTGTGGTATGGCCTGCCAAGTATCCAGCTTTCAAGGGTTCGCAACGTGATTAATGAAATTAGAAAAGATGCTGATTCACGCATGGAAAAAAGCGTAGAAGCATTCAAAACCCAAATCAGCAAAATTCGTACCGGCCGTGCTTCTCCAAGCATCCTGGACGGCATTATGGTTGAGTACTACGGTTCCGCCACGCCACTGCGTCAATTGGCCAGCGTGACCGTTGAAGACTCCCGCACCCTGGCAATCAACCTGTTTGATCGCTCCCTGGGTTCAGCGGTAGAAAAAGCCATCATGTCCTCAGACCTCGGCCTGAATCCAAGTTCAGCCGGCAGCGTGATCCGTGTTCCACTGCCTCCGCTGACTGAAGAACGTCGTAAAGATTTGATCAAAGTGGTGCGTAACGAAGCAGAGCAGGGCCGTGTGGCGGTTCGTAACGTGCGCCGTGATGCCAACGACAAAGTTAAAGCGCTGCTGAAAGACAAAGAAATCAGCGAAGATGAAGATCGTCGTTCACAGGACGACGTTCAGAAACTGACCGATGCCTATATAAAACTTCTGGATGCCGCTCTGGCGGATAAAGAAAAAGAGCTGATGGATTTCTAATCAGCATCGCGCAGAAAAAAAGCGTCGCCTGGGCGGCGCTTTGTTTTTTGTGGCGCAGATCCCGTTTCATCGTACTGATTGATCATGGACAAGCGGTGGCCAAGGTTACACACTGGAACACCTCCGATCTCATCAGACAGTTATTCAGAGTGAGCTCATGAAGCAACTGACTATTCTTGGCTCCACCGGCTCAGTGGGGACCAGTACCCTGGCCGTGGTCAGGGCAAATTCCGACCTTTTTGCGATTAAAGCGCTGGTTGCCGGCCGCAATGTCGCGGTCATGGCGCAACAGTGCATAGAGTTTCGCCCGGCGTATGCCGCGATGGCGGACGAAGGCGCTGCGCGTGAACTGCGTACTCTGCTGGCGGAAAACGGTATTGCCACTGAGGTCATGGCGGGCGAGCAGGCCGCCTGTGAGTTGGCGGCATTGGACGACGTCGACCAGGTTACGGCAGCCATTGTTGGCGCTGCCGGGCTACTGCCTACGCTGGCGGCCATCCGCGCCGGCAAGCAGGTACTGCTGGCGAACAAAGAGTCGCTGGTGACCTGTGGACGCCTGTTTATGGACGCGGTACAGCAGAGCAAGACGCAATTACTGCCACTCGACAGCGAACATAATGCCATTTTTCAGAGTTTGCCTGAGAGCATTCAGCGTCAGTTGGGATACTCTTCATTAGAAAGTCATGGTGTGTCGCGCATTGTGCTTACCGGTTCCGGCGGCCCGTTCCGTACCACGCCGCTGGAGCAGTTTGTCACGATGACGCCGGATCAGGCCTGTGCCCATCCAAATTGGTCGATGGGGCGCAAGATCTCGGTAGACTCCGCTACCATGATGAACAAAGGACTGGAATATATCGAGGCCCGCTGGCTGTTTAACGCCTCGGCCGAACAAATGGAAGTGATTCTGCATCCGCAGTCGGTGATCCACTCGATGGTGCGTTACACCGATGGCAGCGTGTTGGCCCAATTGGGCACGCCGGATATGCGTACGCCGATCGCCCATGCGATGGCTTACCCGCAGAGGGTCAATTCTGGTGTGGAAGCGCTGGATTTCTGCCGTATCGGGTCGCTGACCTTTGCCGAACCTGAGCGGGAACGTTATCCCTGCCTGTATCTGGCGATTGAGGCCTTCGATGCGGGCCAGGCGGCAACGACCGCGCTGAACGCGGCCAACGAAGTGGCTGTGGCAGCTTTCCTGCAGGAACAGATTCGCTTTACCGATATTGCGACAGTGAACCAAAAAGTCGTCGAACGGCTGTCACTGCAGGAACCGTCCTGCATTGATGCGGTCTTAGAAATAGATCGTCAGGCGCGTGAGGTTGCGGTTGGATTGGTTAAATCATTGTGTAACTGATACCGGCAATTATCCTATTTTGTTCGCAAATTACGCGTGCCGCAGTGGGGCCGTTTGTTCAGGCCTTGCTGAGGTGGTATAGTCTGCGCCACCTTTCAGCGGTTATACCGTTGAATTATGGCCTGATTGACATCTCGAAAGCCGGTAGCGCAGCGCAGATTACCGGCTGTCGCAGGGCAGACTGAAAAGCCGTGTCGGGCACACGGCTTTTTTTGCGCGTAAGGGCCTGATGTTCCGGAAAGGCAGTTGTATTTCTATTGAGGAAATAAGTACGAGTTATGTCGTCCGCAAATCAACAAGAGGCTAATCTGTCTACTCTGGGGCCACGGCATGTCGCCATTATTATGGACGGCAATGGGCGCTGGGCTAAACGTCAGGGTAAGTTACGTGTCTTCGGTCATAAAGCAGGGGTGAAATCGGTACGTCGTGCGGTCAGTTTTGCCGCCAACAACCATTTGGATGCACTCACGCTTTATGCCTTCAGCAGCGAGAACTGGAACCGTCCGGTGCAGGAAGTCTCCGCCCTAATGGAGCTTTTTGTCCGCGCCTTGGACAGTGAAGTAAAAAGCCTGCATAAACATAACGTCAGATTGCGAGTGATCGGCGACATTAGCCGTTTCAGCGTGCGCTTGCAGGAGCGGATCCGTCGCTCTGAGCAACTGACAGAAAATAACGATGGCCTGACGCTCAACATCGCTGCCAACTATGGCGGCCGTTGGGATATTATTCAGGGAGTAAGGGAACTGGCTGAGCAGGTGAAGGACGGTTCACTGCGTCCGGATCAAATTAGCGAAGAATTACTGGGTGAGCGGGTCTGTATGAACGATCTGTCGCCGGTGGATCTGGTGATCCGCACCGGTGGAGAACACCGCATCAGTAACTTCTTGCTGTGGCAAATTGCTTACGCTGAACTTTACTTTACTGATGTACTCTGGCCTGATTTTGATGAACTTGTCTTTGAAGGTGCGCTGAATGCATTTGCACAACGCGAGCGTCGCTTCGGGGGAACAACACCTATCGGCGCCGATGCGTCCTAGGGGGAACTTTTGCTGAAGTATCGCCTCATAACTGCTCTGATTTTAATTCCGATTGTTATCGCGGCGCTGTTTTTGCTGCCGCCGGTGGGCTTTGCCCTGGTAACACTCGTGGTGTGCATGTTAGCGGCCTGGGAGTGGGGCCAACTGGCCGGTTTTACCTCCCGCTCGCAGCGCATCTGGTTGGCGATACTGTGCGGCTTCCTGCTGGCGTTGATGCTGCTCAGCATTCCGGCCTATCACCAGTCGGTCCATTTGCTTCAGGTCGGCGGTCCGTTGTGGTTGTCGCTGGCCTGGTGGCTGGTAGCGCTGTTGCTGGTGCTGTTTTATCCCGGCTCGGCTGCACTGTGGCGTAACTCACGCCCGATACGTCTGGTTTTCGGTCTGCTGACCATAGTGCCGTTTTTCTGGGGCATGTTGTCGCTGCGCCAGTTCGGCTATGAACAGAACCACTTCACCGGCGCCTGGTGGCTGCTGTATGTGATGTTACTGGTTTGGGGTGCGGATTCCGGCGCCTACATGTTCGGCAAACTGTTTGGCAAGCATAAGCTTGCGCCGAAAGTTTCTCCGGGGAAAACCTGGGAGGGGCTGATTGGTGGCCTGATTACTTCAGCCCTGATATCCTGGCTGTTTGGTCGGTACGCTCCGCTGAATGTGGTGCCGACGACCTTACTGATTTGTTCGGTGATTGCCGTGCTGGCTTCGGTGCTGGGCGATCTTACCGAGAGCATGTTCAAACGCGAAGCGGGTATCAAAGACAGTGGTCATTTGATACCGGGTCATGGCGGTATACTGGATCGTATCGATAGCCTGACCGCAGCAGTGCCTGTATTTGCCTGCCTGATGCTGTTAGTGTTTTAATCCGTCAATGGCGGGGAGTGAAGGGATTATGGTTAGCGTGCTCTGGAACTTAGTCGCATTTCTTGTTGCGCTTGGTGTTTTAATCACCGTGCACGAGTTCGGGCACTTTTGGGTCGCCCGTCGCTGCGGCGTCCGTGTAGAACGCTTCTCCATCGGTTTTGGCCGCGCTTTATGGCGCCGCACTGACCGTCAGGGCACGGAATATGTCATCGCCCTGATCCCGCTTGGCGGTTATGTGAAGATGCTCGATGAGCGGGTTGATTCGGTTGCACCGGAACTCCGTCATCAGGCGTTTAACAACAAAACCGTTTGGCAGCGTGCCGCTATCATCAGTGCCGGTCCTATCGCCAATTTCCTGTTTGCTATCCTTGCTTACTGGCTGGTCTTCATTATCGGCGTTCCCAGCTTCCGTCCGGTAATCGGTGAAATCGCGCCCCAATCGATTGCGGCCAACGCTGAAATTTCGCCAGGAATGGAACTTAAGTCCGTAGATGGCATCGAAACGCCTGATTGGGAATCAGTTCGTCTGGCTCTGGTGGCGAAGATTGGCGACGCAGAAACCGAAGTGGGTATCGCGCCGTTTGGCACTTCTCGGGTGGTGACGAAAACCCTGGATTTGCGCCAGTGGAATTTTGAGCCGGACAAACAGGATCCCGTGGTGGCGCTGGGTATTATTCCTCGCGGCCCACAGATAGAATCTGTCCTTGCCGAAGTGCAGCCGAACTCGGCAGCGCAAAAGGCAGGTTTACAAGCGGGGGACAGGATCGTTAAAGTCGATGGTCAGCTGTTGGGTCGTTGGCAAACGTTGGTTAAACGGATCCATAACGGCCCTGGGCAACCGCTGGTTTTAGAGATCGAAAGAAACGGCGCCCCCT
The DNA here is from genome assembly GCF_949794035.1 of Serratia proteamaculans. Lineage (NCBI taxonomy): Bacteria > Pseudomonadati > Pseudomonadota > Gammaproteobacteria > Enterobacterales > Yersiniaceae > Serratia > Serratia proteamaculans. Next base: position 4,280,851 of record NZ_OX461105.1, on the reverse strand, counting down.
TGTCTTTGACGCTGATACCGGATACAAAGCCGGTGGGAAAAGACAAATCGGTGGGGTTTGCAGGCATCATTCCGAAAGTGCTGCCGCTGCCGGACGAATATAAGACGATTCGCCAGTATGGACCTTTCCCGGCGCTGTATCAGGCTGGGGACAAGACCTGGCAGCTTATGAGCCTTACGGTCAAAATGCTGGGTAAATTAATAACCGGTGATGTAAAGCTGAACAACCTGAGTGGCCCGATTTCGATTGCACAGGGAGCAGGGGCGTCAGCTGGGGTCGGGTTTGTGTATTATCTGATGTTCCTGGCGTTGATCAGTGTCAACCTGGGTATCATCAACCTGTTCCCATTACCGGTGTTAGATGGTGGGCATCTCCTCTTCCTGGCGATAGAAAAGCTGAAGGGTGGGCCGGTTTCCGAGCGAGTACAGGACTACAGTTACCGCATAGGTTCGATCGTGTTGGTGCTTTTAATGGGTCTTGCACTTTTCAATGATTTTTCTCGTCTTTAGGGGCGGGGATAGGTTAGGAAGAACGCATAACAACGATGGCGATGAAAAAGTTGCTCATAGCGTCGCTGCTGTTTGGCAGCGCCACCGTATACGGTGCAGACGGGTTCGTAGTGAAGGATATTCATTTCGAAGGCCTGCAGCGAGTCGCCGTCGGTGCGGCGTTACTCAACATGCCGGTTCGCGTAGGCGATACCGTCACTGACGATGATATCAGTAATACCATCCGTGCCTTGTTTGCCACTGGCAACTTCGAGGACGTTCGCGTGCTGCGCGATGGTACTACGCTGATTGTTCAGGTTAAGGAACGCCCTACCATTGCCAGCATCACTTTCTCCGGCAACAAGTCGGTGAAAGATGACATGCTCAAGCAAAACCTGGAGGCCTCTGGCGTTCGGGTTGGCGAAGCGCTCGATCGCACCACCATATCCAGCATTGAAAAAGGGCTGGAAGACTTCTACTACAGCGTCGGTAAATACAGTGCCTCGGTGAAAGCCGTTGTCACGCCGCTGCCGCGTAACCGTGTCGACCTGAAACTGGTGTTCACGGAAGGGGTTTCCGCCAAGATTCAACAAATCAACATTGTCGGCAATCATGCCTTCACCAACGATGAACTGATCTCACGCTTCCAACTGCGTGATGAAGTGCCGTGGTGGAACGTGGTTGGCGATCGCAAATACCAGAAGCAAAAGCTGGCGGGTGACCTCGAAACCCTGCGCAGTTTCTATCTGGACCGCGGCTACGCACGCTTCAATATTGATTCGACTCAGGTCAGCCTGACGCCGGACAAAAAAGGCATTTACATCACCGTCAATATCACTGAAGGCGAGCAGTACAAGCTCACCGACGTGGTGGTGAACGGCAATCTGGCCGGCCACTCGGCGGAAGTTGCCCAGTTGACCAAGATTGAGCCAGGTGAGCTGTATAACGGCAGTAAAGTGACCAAGATGGAAGACAACGTCAAAACGATGTTGGGCCGTTATGGTTACGCTTACCCGCGTGTTTCTACCCAGCCTGAAATCAACGACGCGGATAAAACCGTGAAGTTGCATGTGAACATTGATGCGGGCAACCGTTTCTATGTGCGTCGCATTAAGTTTGAAGGCAACGACACCAGTAAAGATTCCGTACTGCGCCGTGAAATGCGTCAGATGGAAGGTGCGTGGCTGGGCAACGCTCAGGTCGAGCAGGGTAAAGAACGTCTGAACCGTTTGGGCTATTTTGAAACGGTAGATGTGGAAACCCAGCGCGTTCCGGGTACTGCGGATCAGGTTGACGTCACCTACAAGGTGAAAGAGCGTAACACCGGTACCTTCAACTTCGGTGTCGGCTACGGCACCGAGAGCGGCGTGAGCTTCCAGGCGGGCGTTCAGCAGGACAACTGGCTGGGGACCGGCTATTCCGTCGGCATCAGCGGGACCAAGAACGACTACCAGACTTACACCGAGCTGTCGGTAACCAACCCGTACTTCACCGTTGACGGTGTGAGTTTGGGTGGCCGTATCTTCTACAACGACTTTAAAGCCGATGACGCGGACCTGTCCGACTATACCAACAAGAGTTACGGTATCGACGGCACCCTGGGCTTCCCGATCAACGAAAACAACTCGTTGCGCACCGGCTTGGGTTACGTGCATAACGGCTTGTCTAACATGCAGCCTCAGGTTGCCATGTGGCGTTATCTGGACTCGATGGGTCTGGATCCGAACAAGACCGATCGGGCCAGTTATTCTGCCGATGACTTCACGCTGAACCTGGGTTGGACCTATAACAACCTTGACCGGGGTTATTTCCCAACCTCGGGTAACCGCACAACGCTGAATGGTAAAGTCACCATTCCGGGGTCGGATAACGAATACTACAAAATGACGCTGGACAGCGTGCAATACGTCCCAATCAACGACGATCGCACCTGGGTACTGTTGGGTCGTGGCCGTCTGGGTTATGCCGATGGTCTGGGCGGCAAAGAAATGCCGTTCTACGAGAACTTCTACGCCGGCGGCTCGAGCACCGTGCGTGGTTTCGGTTCCAACACCATTGGTCCGAAAGCGGCGTACTACAACTCCAACTCGTACAGCTGTACCAATGGTGCCGCTGTGTGTAGTTCTGACGATGCGGTGGGCGGCAACGCCATGGCCGTCGCCAGTATGGAGCTGATCACGCCAACACCATTTATCAGCGAGAAATACGCCAACTCGGTGCGTACTTCCTTGTTCATGGATGCGGGTACCGTGTGGGATACCAACTGGAAGAATGACGCTCAGACCAGCATGTACGATATTCCGGACTACAGTAAAGCGAGCAATATCCGCGTTTCTGCCGGTATCGCCTTGCAGTGGATGTCACCTTTGGGTCCGTTGGTGTTCTCTTATGCCAACCCGATCAAGAAATACGAAGGCGACAAGTCCGAACAGTTCCAGTTTAACATTGGCAAGACCTGGTAACAGGTCCCGCTTCTGGGCATAGCAGTTATTAAGAATCGCAAATGCCAGGCGCCCGTCAGAGCACAGAGAGATGATTCTCATTGTTTTGCGGGATAAGTCTGGCAGATTGTGTACTTCAAGTGTCATATGACACAAATGGGTGATGGTAAGGAGTTTATAGTGAAAAAGTGGTTGTGTGCCGCAGGCCTCGGTTTAGCAATGGCTGCTTCAGCTGGCGTTCAGGCAGCAGATAAGATCGCTGTAGTTAACGTCTCCAGCATTTTCCAACAGTTGCCGGCTCGTGAAACCGTAGCTAAACAGCTGGAAAACGAGTTTAAAGGCCGTGCGGGTGAGCTTCAGAACATGGAGCGTAGCCTTCAGACCAAAATGCAACGTTTGCAGCGTGATGGCGCTACCATGAAAGCCAGCGATCGCAGCAAGGCGGAAAAAGACGTGATGGCACAGCGCGAGCAGTTCTCTCAGAAAGCACAGGCTTTTGAGCAGGACAACCGTCGCCGTCAGATGGAAGAGCGTAACAAAATCCTGAGCCGTATTCAGGACGCTGTGAAATCTGTTGCCAGCAAAGAAGGCTACGACGTAGTCATCGATGCTAACGCAGTTGCCTATGCAGGGACTTCTAAAGATATCACTGCTGACGTGCTGAAACAGGTTAAATAACACATGCCTTCAATTCGACTGGCTGATCTAGCGCAGCAGTTGGATGCACAATTGCACGGTGATGGCGATCTCGTCATCACCGGCATTGCTTCTATGCATTCGGCACAGGCTGGCCAAATCACGTTTTTGTCAAACAGCCGCTATCAAGAGCAGCTGTCTTCCTGCCTGGCAAGCGCAGTAGTGCTTACCGAAGCGGATTTACCACACTGCCGTTCTGCGGCGCTGGTGGTTAAAAACCCTTACCTGACTTACGCGCGCATGGCGCAACTGATGGACACCACGCCGTCTCCGGCTCAGGATATCGCCCCAAGCGCGGTTATCTCACCTGCTGCCACTCTGGGACAGAATGTGGCCATTGGCGCTAATGCGGTGATCGAGTCGGGCGCCGTTCTGGGCGATAACGTGGTTATCGGTCCTGGCTGCTTTATCGGCAAACTTGCACGCATTGGCGCGGGTACGCGTCTGTGGGCAAACGTAACTATTTATCATGAAGTCGAGATCGGTCAGCGCTGCCTGATCCAATCAGGTACTGTGATCGGTGCTGATGGTTTCGGCTATGCCAACGAACGTGGCGAGTGGATTAAAATTCCTCAGCTGGGCACGGTAATCATCGGCGATCGCGTCGAGATTGGCGCTTGCACCACCATTGACCGCGGTGCGTTGGATAACACCCAGATCGGGAATGGTGTTATCATCGACAACCAATGTCAGATTGCACATAACGTGGTGATTGGCGACAATACTGCCGTTGCCGGCGGTGTGATCATGGCGGGTAGCCTGAAGATTGGCCGCTATTGCCAGATCGGCGGAGCCAGTGTGATCAACGGTCACATGGAGATCGCCGACAAAGTTGTTGTCACCGGAATGGGAATGGTTATGCGACCAATCACCGAACCTGGGGTATACTCTTCGGGCATTCCGTTACAACCCAACAAAGTTTGGCGTAAAACCGCTGCGTTGGTGATGAATATCGATGAGATTAGCAAGCGCTTAAAAGCTGTCGAACGAAAAGTCGGAAAAGACTAATCACTATCGCCCGCCTCGCTGGGTACAAAACGAAACGCGTTGGTCATGAGACCAAAAGCGCAAAGAGTTGTTAATTTGCGGCCTGCATGACTTCCTCCTTATTGGGGGCAGCGCAGGCCGTGTTGTTGATGCCATCAGTTTTTAGAGACAGGAAGAGTATTTTGACTACTGACACTCATACTCTGGATATTGCAGAAATTTTAGAGTTGCTTCCTCACCGTTACCCGTTCTTGCTGGTCGATCGCGTCCTCGAGTTTGAGGAGCACAAATTCCTGCGTGCGGTGAAGAACGTATCTGTAAATGAGCCGTTTTTCCAGGGACACTTCCCTGGTAAGCCGATTTTCCCAGGCGTATTGATTCTGGAAGCCATGGCGCAGGCCACCGGTATTCTGGCGTTCAAAAGCGTCGGCAAACTGGAGCCGGGTGAGTTGTATTACTTTGCCGGTATCGACGAAGCCCGCTTCAAACGACCGGTAGTGCCTGGCGATCAAATGATCATGGAAGTCACCTTTGAGAAAACTCGTCGTGGTTTGACGCGCTTTAAAGGCGTGGCGACCGTCGACGGCAAAATTGTCTGCGAAGCAACCATGATGTGTGCGCGCAGCCGGGAGGCCTAATCCGTGATCGACAAAACCGCCTTTATCCATCCTAGCGCGATTATTGAAGAAGGCGCCGTTATCGGCGCTGGTGCACACATCGGTCCCTTCTGCTACGTCGGCTCCCAGGTGGAAATCGGCGAAGGCACGGTACTGAAGTCCCACATTGTGGTGAATGGTTTGACCAAAATCGGCCGCGATAATCAGATCTATCAGTTCGCCTCTATTGGCGAAGTGAATCAGGATCTGAAATACGCGGGTGAACCGACGCGTGTCGAGATTGGCGATCGCAACCGCATTCGCGAAAGCGTCACCATTCATCGCGGCACAGCGCAGGGCACTGGGTTGACCAAAGTAGGTAATGATAACCTGCTGATGGTTAACGTGCATGTTGCGCACGACTGTGTGGTGGGTAACTCCTGTATTTTGGCAAACAACGCCACGCTGGCCGGCCATGTGGAAATTGATGATCATGCCATTATCGGTGGTATGACGGCTATCCATCAGTTCTGCATTATCGGTACTCACGTGATGGTGGGCGGTTGTTCCGGCGTTGCCCAAGACGTGCCTCCTTTTGTCATCGCGCAGGGTAACCACGCCACGCCATTCGGTGTTAACGCCGTTGGCCTGAAGCGTCGTGGTTTTGATAAAGATGAAATGCAGGCCATTCGTAACGCCTACAAAATTCTTTATCGCAGCGAGAAAACGCTGGATGAAGCGAAAACAGAAATCGAAGCCCTGGCGAAAGAACAACCGGTGGTGCAGCAGTTCCTTGATTTCTTTGGTCGTTCCACCCGCGGTATTATTCGCTGACCTATGCAAAATCGCCCATTGACCATCGGATTGGTCGCCGGAGAAACTTCCGGTGATATTCTTGGCGCCGGTTTAATCCGCGCGCTCAAGGCGCAGATCCCCGACGCGCGTTTTGTTGGCGTCGCCGGCCCGCTGATGCAGGCCGAAGGCTGCGAAACCTGGTACGAAATGGAAGAACTGGCGGTAATGGGCGTGGTCGAGGTGCTTGAGCGCCTGCCACGCCTGTTAAAGATCCGCAAGGATCTTACCCGCCGGTTCAGCGAACTGAAGCCGGACGTGTTTGTGGGTATCGACGCGCCGGACTTCAATATCACCCTGGAAGGTCGCCTGAAACAGCGCGGCATCCGCACCATTCATTATGTCAGCCCCTCCGTCTGGGCCTGGCGTCAAAAGCGCGTTTTCAAAATAGGCAAAGCCACCGATCTGGTGCTGGCATTTCTCCCTTTCGAAAAAGCGTTTTACGATCGTTTCAACGTTCCCTGTCGGTTTATCGGCCATACCATGGCCGACGCCATGCCGCTGCAACCAGATAAACTGGCTGCGCGCGCCACGCTGGGCATCGCCCCGGATGCCCGTTGTCTGGCCCTGTTGCCGGGCAGCCGCGGTGCGGAAGTCGAGATGCTAAGCGCCGATTTCCTGAAAACGGCCCAGTTGCTGCGTACCCGCTATCCGGATCTGGAACTGGTGGTGCCGCTGGTTAATGCCAAGCGACGCGAACAGTTCGAGCGCATCAAGGCCGAAGTGGCACCCGAGTTAAGGGTTCACCTGCTCAACGGCCAGGGGCGCGAGGCGATGATCGCCAGCGACGCGGCATTACTGGCCTCCGGCACTGCCGCGCTGGAGTGTATGCTGGCCAAATGCCCGATGGTGGTGGGTTATCGCATGAAACCATTTACCTTCTGGATAGCGCAACGGCTGGTGAAGACGCCATATGTCTCATTGCCTAATCTGCTGGCCGGTCGTGAAATCGTCACCGAACTGTTGCAGCACGATTGCGTGCCGGACAAGTTGGCGGCGTCGCTAATGCCGCTGCTGGAAGATAGTCCGCAAACTGACGAACTGAAACAGACTTTCCTTAACTTGCACCAAAGCATCCGTTGTGGTGCCGATGAACAGGCCGCTCAGGCTGTGTTGGAGCTGGCAAAAGCATGATTGAACCTTTCATCTATCCTGTCGCCACGCTGATTGCCGGCGTGGACGAAGTCGGGCGTGGCCCCTTGGTGGGCGCGGTTGTGACCGCTGCGGTGATCCTCGATCCTGCACGACCGATCGTAGGGCTGGCGGACTCGAAAAAACTCAGTGAAAAACGCCGCCTGGCGCTGTATGACGAAATTACCGAGAAGGCCCTGTCCTGGAGTTTGGGGCGCGCCGAGCCGGACGAGATTGACCAACTGAACATTCTGCATGCCACTATGTTGGCGATGCAGCGTGCAGTTGCCGGATTGCATATCGCGCCGGACATGGTATTGATTGACGGTAACCGCTGCCCGAAATTGTCGATGCGCTCGCAGGCGGTGGTGAAAGGCGACAGCCGCGTGGCGGAAATCAGTGCAGCGTCCATTCTGGCGAAGGTAACGCGTGACCGCGAAATGACTGAGTTGGATCGGGAATTCCCGGACTACGGTTTTGCGCAGCATAAAGGCTACCCAACCGCTTTCCATCTGGAGCGGCTGGCCGCGCTGGGTGCGACCGAACATCATCGCCGCAGCTTTGCCCCGGTCAGAAGGGTGCTGGCGCTGTAATCTGCCGGCCTTATCCGGGCCAGGCACGCGATAGAGTTAACCCGGGTTCAGTTCGCTGAGCCCCTAGATTCAGGTATCTGGATATGGCCGAACCTCGTTTTATTCACCTGCGCGTTCATAGTGACTACTCCATGATTGATGGATTAGCCAAGATCGGGCCGTTGGTGAAAAGAGCCGCCGCGTTAGCCATGCCTGCTTTGGCAATTACCGACTTTACCAACCTGTGTGGTCTGGTGAAGTTCTATGGCAGCGCGCACGGCGCCGGGATCAAACCGATCATCGGCGCGGATTTTCATGTGCAAAGCGAAGTGCTGGGCGATGAGCTGGCGCAGCTCACCGTGCTGGCCGCCAATAATGAAGGTTACCAAAACCTGACGTTGCTGATTTCTCGCGCCTATCAGCGTGGTTACGGCGCCGCCGGTCCGATCATCGATCGTGACTGGCTGATTGAGCACCGTGAAGGGCTCATTCTGCTCTCTGGCGCCCGTCTGGGCGACGTCGGCAAGTTTCTGCTGCGTGGCAACCAGCCGCAGGTGGATCAGTGTCTGGAGTTCTATCAGCAGTACTTCCCTGACAGCTATTATCTTGAACTGATCCGCACCGGTCGGCCGGACGAAGAAAACTACCTGCATGCTGCGGTGGCGCTGGCGACCGAACGCGGGCTGCCGGTGGTGGCCACTAACGATGTACGATTTCTGGTAGCGGATGACTTCGACGCCCATGAGATCCGCGTCGCCATCCACGACGGCTTCACGTTGGACGATCCCAAGCGGCCGCGTAACTATACTCCGCAGCAATACATGCGTAACGAAGACGAGATGTGCGAGCTGTTTGCCGACATCCCGGAGGCGTTACTCAACAGCGTAGAGATTGCCAAGCGTTGCAACGTGACTATCCGCCTTGGCGAGTACTTCCTGCCGCAGTTCCCAACCGGTGATATGACTACCGAGGATTTCCTGGTCCTGAAGTCGAAGGAAGGGCTGGAAGATCGTCTGGAGTTCCTGTTCCCGGATCCGCAGGTACGTGCTGAGCGCCGCCCTGAATACGACGAACGTCTGGATATTGAGCTGAAAGTGATCAACCAGATGGGCTTCCCGGGTTACTTCCTGATCGTGATGGAGTTCATCCAGTGGTCGAAGGACAACGACGTGCCGGTAGGGCCGGGTCGTGGGTCTGGTGCCGGTTCTCTGGTGGCCTATGCGCTGAAAATCACCGATCTTGACCCGCTGGAATTTGACCTGCTGTTCGAACGTTTCCTTAACCCGGAACGTGTTTCGATGCCTGACTTCGATGTCGACTTCTGCATGGAAAAACGCGATCTGGTGATTGAGCACGTTGCGGAGATGTACGGCCGTGAGGCGGTATCGCAGATCATTACCTTCGGTACCATGGCGGCGAAAGCGGTTATTCGCGACGTGGGCCGTGTACTGGGTCACCCGTATGGCTTCGTTGATCGCATCTCCAAGCTGGTGCCGCCCGATCCGGGCATGACGCTGGAAAAAGCCTTTGCCGCCGAACCGCAGCTGCCGGAAATCTACGAGGCCGATGAGGAAGTCAAAGCGCTGATCGACATGGCGCGCAAGCTGGAAGGGGTGACGCGTAACGCCGGTAAGCACGCCGGTGGTGTGGTGATCGCACCGACCAAAATCACTGACTTCGCACCGCTGTACTGCGATGCCGAAGGTCAGCATCCGGTAACCCAGTTTGACAAGAACGATGTGGAATACGCCGGGCTGGTGAAGTTCGACTTCCTGGGGCTGCGAACCCTGACCATCATCGACTGGGCGTTGGCGATGATCAACGCCCGCCGCGCGAAAACCGGGCTGGAACCGATCGATATCGCCGCCATCCCGCTCGAGGACAAGAAAAGCTTCGACATGCTGCAGCGTTCGGAGACCACGGCGGTCTTCCAGCTCGAATCACGCGGCATGAAAGACCTGATCAAACGCCTGAAGCCCGACTGTTTCGAAGATATGATCGCACTGGTGGCGCTGTTCCGCCCGGGACCGCTGCAGTCAGGCATGGTAGATAACTTTATTGACCGTAAGCACGGCCGTGAAGAGATTTCCTACCCGGATATCCAGTGGCAGCATGAGTCGCTTAAACCGGTGCTGGAGCCTACCTACGGTATCATCCTGTATCAGGAACAGGTGATGCAGATTGCCCAGGTGCTGGCCGGTTATTCGCTGGGCGGCGCAGACATGTTGCGTCGTGCGATGGGTAAAAAGAACCCGGTTGAGATGGCCAAGCAGCGCGGCGGTTTCGAGGACGGGGCAAAATCACGCGGCATCGACGGCGAGCTGTCGGTAAAAATCTTTGACCTGGTGGAGAAATTCGCCGGTTACGGCTTCAACAAATCGCACTCCGCCGCCTATGCTCTGGTGTCATACCAGACATTGTGGCTGAAGGCGCACTACCCGGCCGAGTTTATGGCGGCGGTAATGACCGCCGATATGGACAACACCGATAAGGTGGTGGGGCTGGTGGATGAATGCTGGCGCATGGGCCTGAAAATCCTGCCGCCGGACATCAACAGCGGCCAGTATCATTTCCACGTTAACGACGAAGGTGAGATCGTTTACGGCATCGGCGCTATCAAAGGCGTCGGGGAAGGGCCGATTGAAGCCATTCTTGAAGCGCGTAACAGTGGCGAGCAGGGCTATTTCAAAGACCTGTTTGACCTCTGTGCTCGCTCTGATATCAAAAAACTGAACCGCCGTATTCTGGAAAAGTTGATCATGTCCGGGGCATTCGACCGCCTTGGGCCGCACCGTGCCGCACTGATGAATTCATTGGGCGACGCCCTGAAAGCGGCGGATCAGCATGCCAAAGCCGAAGCTATCGGCCAGGTGGACATGTTTGGCGTACTGGCGGAAGCGCCGGAGCAGGTGGAGCAATCCTACGCCAACGTGCCCCTCTGGCAGGAGCAGGTGGTGCTGGACGGTGAACGGGAAACCCTGGGGTTGTACCTCACCGGCCACCCGATCACCCAGTACCTGAAGGAAATCGAACGCTATGCCGGTGGCCAGCGTTTGAAAGATATGCATCCGACGGACCGGGGCAAAATGACGACCGCCGTTGGGCTGGTGATCGCCTCACGGGTTATGGTCACCAAGCGCGGTAATCGCATCGGAATTTGTACGCTGGATGACCGTTCAGGCCGTCTGGAAGTGATGTTATTCACCGATGCGTTAGAAAAATACCAGCATTTATTGGAAAAAGACCGTATCCTGATCGCCAGTGGACAGGTCAGCTTTGATGACTTTAGCGGTGGGCTTAAAATGACTGCCCGCGAGCTAATGGACATCAGTGAAGCCCGTGAAAAATACGCTCGCGGACTTGCTATCTCGCTGACGGACAGGCAAATTGATGACCAGCTTTTGAACCGTCTCCGTCAGTCTTTGGAACCCCATCGCTCGGGGACGATTCCAGTGCATCTTTACTATCAACGGGAAGATGCGCGGGCCAAGCTGCGTTTTGGCGCAACCTGGCGCGTGACGCCCACCGACCGCTTATTGATAGATTTGCGGACTTTGGTAGGTAATGAGCAGGTGGAACTGGAATTTGACTAAAATAGGAATGCTATGAGTCTGAATTTTCTTGATTTTGAACAGCCGATTGCAGAGCTGGAAGCGAAAATTGACTCGCTGACTGCAGTCAGCCGTCAAGACGAAAAATTAGATATTAATCTGGACGAAGAGGTTCAGCGCCTTCGTGAAAAGAGCGTTGAGCTGACGCGCAAGATTTTTTCCGATCTTGGGGCTTGGCAAGTTGCCCAATTGGCACGCCACCCACGCCGTCCTTATACCCTGGATTATATCAAACACATCTTTACCGACTTCGAAGAACTGGCAGGCGATCGCGCCTATGCCGATGATAAAGCGATTGTCGGTGGTATTGCTCGTCTGGATGGTCGCCCGGTGATGATCATCGGTCATCAGAAAGGCCGCGAAACCAAAGAGAAAATCCGCCGTAACTTCGGCATGCCGGCACCGGAAGGCTACCGCAAAGCGCTGCGCCTGATGGAAATGGCTGCTCGCTTCAAACTGCCGTTGATCACTTTCATCGACACTCCAGGGGCATACCCGGGTGTGGGCGCGGAAGAACGCGGCCAGTCAGAAGCGATTGCCCATAACCTGCGTGAAATGTCTCGTCTGAATATCCCGGTGATCTGCACCGTGATCGGCGAAGGCGGTTCTGGCGGTGCATTGGCTATCGGCGTTGGCGACAAAGTGAATATGCTGCAGTACAGCACCTACTCGGTGATCTCACCGGAAGGCTGTGCCTCCATCCTGTGGAAGAGTGCCGACAAGGCTCCTCTGGCTGCAGAAGCGATGGGCATTACCGCACCGCGTCTGAAAGAACTGAAGCTGATCGACTCGGTGATCCCGGAGCCTTTGGGCTCTGCTCACCGTGACGTGCCGGCGATGGCAGCCTCGCTGAAAGCGCAGCTGTTGGCTGACCTGAAAGATCTCGACGGCCTGAACAACGAAGAGTTGCGCAACCGTCGTTACCAACGCCTGATGAACTACGGCTACTGCTGAGTTTTATCCTGTGTTGCAAGAAACCGCCTTCGGGCTAACACCGTTCGCTTAAGAGAAATGAGGATGTAAACAGGCATCCTCTGTTTCTGAGAACCCCTGTTGGATTGGGGGCCATCATTTCTCTTGTTAAGCATTTTGATGATTAATATTTTAATCAAATGCTTAACCGAATGGTGTTAGCCTTCGGGCGGTTTTTTTTTGGCTGATGAAAAGGGAGCTTTTGGGGTACACAGTCCGGGTTTTTCATGTTGTTATAGATGATTGCTGGTTAACTGACAGGAGCAGCCGTTGAATATCATCGCGATCATGAGCCCAGCGGGCGTTTATTACAAAGACGAGCCGATCCGCGAGCTTCACACCGCACTGACTGCAATGGATTTCCAACTGGTGTATCCGAAAAACAGCGGTGACCTGTTAAAGCTGATCGAGGCCAACGCGCGCATTTGCGGAGTGATTTTTGACTGGGACGATTACAGCCTGGAATTGTGCAGTGACATCAACGAGCTGAATGAATATCTGCCGTTGTATGCATTTATCAACACCCACTCCACCTTTGACGTCAGCCTGCATGAAATGCGTATGGCGCTGTATTTCTTCGAGTACGCCCTGAATGCGGCGGATGATATTGCCCAGCGCATCCAGCAATACACTGACGAATATATCGATACCATTACGCCGCCCTTGACCAAGGCGCTGTTTAACTACGTGCGTGAAGGGAAATACACCTTCTGTACCCCAGGGCACATGGCCGGCACTGCGTTTCAGAAAAGCCCGGTCGGCTGTTTGTTCTACGACTTTTTCGGTGCCAATACTCTCAAAGCAGACGTTTCGATTTCGGTTACCGAGCTGGGTTCGTTGCTGGATCACACCGGCCCGCATCTGGAGGCCGAAGAGTATATAGCGCGTACCTTTAACGCCGAACAGAGTTATCTGGTGACCAACGGCACCTCCACTGCCAACAAAATTGTCGGCATGTATTCGGCGCCGACCGGCAGCACGGTATTGATTGATCGCAACTGCCATAAATCCTTATGCCATTTGCTGATGATGAGCGATATCGTCCCGATCTACCTGCGCCCATTGCGTAACGCCTATGGCATTCTCGGTGGCATCCCACAGCATGAGTTTACCCATGAGAGCATTGCCGGCCGGGTCGCGGCGACGGCTAATGCCAGTTGGCCGGTGCATGCGGTGATCACCAATTCTACCTATGACGGTTTACTGTATAACACCGACTACATCAAACAGACGCTGGACGTGCCCTCGATCCACTTTGACTCAGCCTGGGTGCCCTATACCAACTTCCATCCGATTTACGACGGCAAGAGTGGCATGAGCGGTGAGCGCACGCCCGGCAAGGTGATCTACGAAACCCAGTCTACGCACAAATTGCTGGCGGCGTTTTCGCAGGCCTCGATGATCCACATTAAGGGTGACTATGACGAAAGCACCTTTAATGAAGCCTATATGATGCACACCACCACTTCGCCGAATTATGGCATCGTGGCCTCGATGGAAACCGCGGCGGCGATGCTGCGTGGTAATCCGGGGCGGCGTTTGATTAATCGCTCGGTGGAGCGTGCACTGCATTTCCGCCGCGAGGTGCAGCGGTTGCGAGGGGAGAGCGATAGCTGGTTCTTTGACATCTGGCAGCCGGAGGAGATCGACGAGGCGCAGTGCTGGCCACTGAATCCGGATGATAACTGGCACGGTTTCGGTAACACCGACCCCGACCACATGTACCTCGATCCAATCAAGGTCACCATCCTGACGCCGGGTATGAATGAGTTGGGCATGCTGGAAGAGAGCGGGATACCGGCGGCGCTGGTGGCGAAATACCTGGATGAACGCGGTATCGTGGTAGAAAAAACCGGGCCCTATAACCTGCTGTTCCTGTTCAGCATCGGCATCGATAAAACCAAGGCGATGAGCCTGCTGCGTGGTCTGACCGATTTCAAACGCGCTTACGATCTCAACCTGCGGGTGAAGAACATGCTGCCGGATCTGTTTGCTGAAGATCCGGATTTCTACCGCAATATGCGCATTCAGGATCTTGCCGCCGGGATCCACCGTTTAATCCGTCGGCACGATCTGCCAGGCCTGATGCAGCGGGCGTTTGACGTGCTGCCTGAAATGAAGCTGACGCCGCATCAGATGTTCCAGCAACAGGTGCGCGGCAACGTAGAAACCTGCGAACTGGATCAGTTGGTTGGCAAGGTGGCGGCCAATATGATCCTGCCTTATCCGCCAGGGGTACCTTTGGTGATGCCGGGCGAGATGATCACCGAAGAGAGCCGTGCAGTACTCGATTTCCTGCTGATGCTGTGCTCGATCGGTGAACGTTATCCAGGCTTTGAAACCGATATCCATGGCGCGAAGCTGACCGAGGACGGACGTTATCTGGTGAAGGTGCTGAAAACGCCGCTGGCTTAAGCAAATTCCCGGCAAATCAGGTTCACGCTGCTTGATGGCAGCGGTTCCTGCGTCAGCCCACAAAATGGTTGGCCGTTCTGCCGCTGGTGATAACGGCAACGATGGCATTCGCCGAATAACGCCACATTATTATCCTGCTTTTGCAACTGGCGCAGTAACTGCGTCAACAGTTCCAGCAACTGCCCACCGTCCTGCTGCATGGCATCCTGCGCATTTTGTAAATAGGCCGGTGGGAACAGAGCATCCATCAATGCACGTGACTTGTCGGTCAGCTTTAACCTGACGCTACGGCGGTCCTTCTCGTCCGCAGTACGGGCGATCATCCCATTACTTTCCAGCTTTTTTAGCGATTGCGATACCGTGCCCTTGGTCAGGCCGAGATATTCCGCCACTGCCATCGGCGTGTTGGAGTAATGGTTGCAGCGTGCCAGATAATACAGCGCGCTCAACTGCACCGGGGGCAGGTTATCCAGTTCTTCATGGTTGCGCAGCCAGCTGCGTTGCAGGCTATTCAGCCGCTCCAATAAATCAAACAGTCTCAATATGTACTCCTCATTAGGTCGTGAAAATAGTATCGATTAAAAACTATATTGACAAGTCAGGAGCGAGGATTTATTGTGCATTTGGTTTCGAATCGAAACTAAATGGGCGAGCATATTTCGCCCCCAACAGTCAGAACCAAGGAGAATTATCATGACTAAGGCCGTTTTCTATCATGCCGGTTGCCCGGTTTGCGTCAGCGCAGAGCAGCAGTTGTTGGGTCTGTTGAGCCAGGATGTGCAGGTGGACGTGGTGGATCTGGGTGAAAAACCGGCGCGCATCGCCGAAGCAGAAAAAGCAGGAGTACAGAGCGTGCCGGCGCTGGTGGTGGATGGGCAGGTGCTGCACATCAACTACGGTGCAGCGTTGGCTGACCTTAAAGCCTGATCTGCCCGTGGCATTATAGATAGCTGAATGATAGCCCCGCCTTATGCTGCGGGGCTTTTTGCCGTTGACGTTGCCCGCGTCGCCGGATACCGTGCCTCATCAAACCGATCATGAGGCATCACCATGTTGGCACTACGTCAGGTACATCACATCGCAGTCATTGGTTCAGATTATGCTGCCAGTAAGCATTTTTACTGCGATATTCTGGGTTTCACCCTGCTGGGTGAGTTCTATCGTGAAGAGCGTGATTCCTGGAAGGCGGATTTGGCGCTCAATGGTCAATACAGTATCGAACTGTTTTCATTCCCGTCGCCGCCCGCCCGCGTCAGCCGCCCAGAAGCCTGTGGCCTGCGCCATCTGGCATTCAGCGTCGACGATATCGAGCAGGCCATCGAGCACTTGCAGGTTGCCGGGGTGGTTTGTGAACCGGTACGTGTCGATCCTTATACCCAGTCACGCTTCACTTTTTTCAGCGATCCTGATGGACTACCTCTAGAATTATATGAGGTATGAATGCTTAATCGGGGCGTATCGACGCAGGCCACGCCCTCATATGGTATTATCCCGCGCTTGCCGTACCCCCTTTTGAGTTATTTTCACTATGCAAGAACCTGTTTTTCGCGTTGGTGAGTGGTTGGTTACTCCCGCAGACAACAAAATAAGCCGTGACGGGCGCCAACTGGCGTTGGAACCCCGCTTAATCGATATGCTGCAATATTTCGCCCGACATCCGGATGTGGTGTTGAGTCGCGATGAGCTGATCGACAACGTTTGGAAGCGCAACATTGTCACCAATCATGTGGTGACCCAGAGTATTTCCGAACTGCGCAAATACTTGAAAGACGGGGACAGTAACAGCCCGGAATACATTATTACCGTGCCCAAACGCGGCTATAAGCTGGCCGCCCCGGTAATGTGGTGTGAAGGGGAAGAGGCGACGATGCCTGCGGTGCCACGGGTGGCGGTCATTACTCATGAGCCGGAAGATGGCAGTGAAGACGACGGCATAGATTATGAGCCGCCTAAACCCAGCGTGGCAAAAAAATCGGCGGCAAAATCGACGGTTCCTTTTTACCGTCAATCACCGTTCTGGGTTTGGTTGGCTTTCCTGACCGCGTTGAGTGCCTGCGTGGTGTTTGTGGCGATAGCCACTTTGTCACAGCGCATACCGGAATCCACGATGCCGGTGCTGATGAACCCGCGTGATATTGATATCCGCATTCAGGGTGGCAACAGTTGCAGTAACTGGACGCCGCAACTTTCCTATGTCGTCGGCCTGAGCGAAGTGGTGACGGATTCGCTGAATACCTATTCCACCTTCCTGGTGCACGATCAAACCAACTATAACTACACCGGGCCCAGCAGTTCGGGTAAATCACTGACCATAGAGTTCGTCAACCAGCGCCATTATCGCGCGCAACAATGCTTCCTGTCGGTGCGGCTGGTGGACAATGCGGACAGCTCGATCATGCTGGACAAGCGTTACTTTGTGACCACGGACAACCAGCTAAAAATCCAGGAAGACTTCCTGAGCAGTCTGTCTGTTGCACTTAATCAGCCGTGGCCGGCACCCCTGCAGCAGCGCCTGATGCAGCTGTTGCCCAACTCCGGCCCAGCCCTGCAACAGTATTATCAGGCACATCAGCTGCTGATCCAGGGGGATATCGATTCCCTGACCCATGCCAGCAACCTGTTGGGTGAGATGGCCAAAAGCTCTCCAGACTTTATTTATGTTGCGGCGGAAAAAGCGCTGGCGGACTTGCTGCGTAACTCTTATCAACCTTTTGACAGCGTGCAACTGACGCAGCTGGAGACGGAGATCGCCCGCCTGGATGCGCTGCCGGCATTAAAAGACAGCCCCATTATTCAGCAAATTCGTACGATACAGGCGCTGGGGGAGGGGAAAACCGATGAGGCGTATCAGGCGATAAATAAGGGTATCGAGCTGCAGATGTCATGGATGAATTATGTGTTACTCGGCAAGGTTTATGAGATGCAGGGTCATAACCGTTTGGCTGCAGACTCTTATATCACCGCATTTAATCTACGCCCGGGTGAGAATACTTTGCATTGGATCCGCAATGCCGTCTTCCATACCTCAGTTAACACCGTAGTTCCCTACCTCGAAAACTACAACCCAGACAAAGAGTCTCAATAATCTCACACCGCCGGGCGATATCATTGCTCGGCGGTGTTATTTATTGTGTTTTATTTGTTAAGTAAAATAACCCCGCGCGTTGATGAATCATCCTCTTTAATCCTCATTTGTTATTGCAGATAACATGGTTATATTGTTGTTTTTAAATGATGTTTACCTTTTCTTGAGCGCGTGTTTATCTCTTGATGTGTTAATCAAAAACCTCAATTTATCATTTGTATGATCATGAGCGTAAGATCACTTTATCTTTAGGACTTTATTCCCGCCGATGATTAGCATCCTGACTATCAAGTCCGGTCATTAGCAAAATTGCATAACGACCAAGACTTATAAGAAATCAAAATCAGGAGAAACTGACCATGGCTTCATCCAAGAAAATAGGGCTTATTGCCTGCACCGGTGTCGTTGCCGGTAATATGATGGGGAGCGGCATTGCCTTATTACCCGCGAACCTGGCAAGTCTCGGTTCTATCGCTATCTGGGGATGGGTAATCTCCATTATTGGTGCGATGTCGCTGGCTTATGTTTATGCGCGTCTGGCGACCAAAAACCCACAGCAGGGCGGCCCTATTGCTTACGCCGGTGAAATCTCCCCGGCATTCGGTTTCCAGACCGGCGTGCTTTATTACCATGCGAACTGGATCGGTAATTTGGCCATCGGCATTACCGCAGTTTCTTATCTCTCTACCTTTTTCCCAGAGCTGAACAATCCGGTGCCGGCAGGTATTGCCTGTATCGCCATCTTGTGGGTGTTCACCTTTATTAACCTGCTCGGCGGGACCTGGGTCAGCCGTTTGACCACCCTCGGTCTGGTGTTGGTGCTGATCCCGGTGATTGTGACCGCGACTGCCGGCTGGCATTGGTTCGACGCTGCAACCTATCACGCTAACTGGAACACTTCCGGTACCACCGACAGCCATGCGGTAATCAAAAGTATTCTGCTGTGTCTGTGGGCGTTCATCGGCGTAGAGTCTGCCGCCGTGAGCACTGGCATGGTGAAAAACCCGAAACGCACCGTACCGCTGGCAACCATGCTGGGTACCGCGCTGGCCGGGATTATCTACATTGCGGCCACTCAGGTGATGAGCGGTATGTTCCCGGCTAGCCAAATGGCTGCCAGCGGTGCACCGTTCGCCGTCAGTGCCTCTGCCATTATGGGTAACTGGGCCGCACCTCTGGTCTCTGCCTTCACCGCCTTTGCCTGCCTGACTTCACTCGGTTCTTGGATGATGCTGGTTGGCCAGGCTGGGGTCCGTGCCGCCAACGACGGTAACTTCCCGAAAGTGTACGGCGAACTGGATAAGAACGGCATTCCTAGAAAAGGCCTGCTGTTGGCCAGCTGCAAAATGACCGCGCTGATGGTGCTGATTACTGCCATGAGCTCCGGTGGTGGTAAAGCTTCCGATCTATTCGGGATGTTGACCGGTATTGCGGTGCTGCTGACCATGTTGCCTTACTTCTACTCTTGCGTAGACCTGATCCGCTTTGAAGGCGTCAATATCCGTAACCTGCTGAGCCTGGTGGCATCGGTTCTGGGTTGTGGCTTCTGCTTCATCGCACTGATGGGGGCCGAATCGTTCGAACTGGCCGGCACCTTCATCATCAGCCTGATCATCCTGATGTTCTACGCCCGCAAAATGAATACCCGTCAGACAGCTAAAGCCAATGCTGTAGCCATCGACAACAGCTCGACGGCCAAAGCGCACTAAGCACGCACTGACCCACTTCTTAATTCAGCCCCTTGCAACAACTGTTGTCATCCGTGATGGCAAGGGGCTCGCATTACCTGGAGAAATGATTATGAACGTTATTGCTATCATGAACCACATGGGTGTCTACTTCAAAGAAGAGCCCATCCGCGAACTGCACAACGCGCTGGAAAAACTGAACTTCCGCATTGTCTACCCTAACGATCGCGAAGACCTGCTCAAACTGATCGAGAATAATGCCCGTCTGTGCGGTGTGATCTTTGACTGGGATAAATACAACCTTGAGCTGTGCCAAGAAATCAGCGAATTGAATGAGTACATGCCGCTGTATGCCTTTGCCAACACCTATTCAACGCTGGACGTCAGCCTGAACGATCTGCGTATGCAGGTACGTTTCTTTGAATATGCGCTCGGTGCGGCCAACGACATTGCCGACAAGATCAAACAAAACACCGATGAGTACGTTGACACCATCCTGCCACCGCTGACCAAAGCACTGTTCAAATACGTGCGTGAAGGTAAATACACCTTCTGTACTCCGGGTCATATGGGCGGTACCGCCTTCCAGAAAAGCCCGGTCGGCAGCCTGTTCTATGATTTCTTTGGCCCGAACGCGATGAAATCCGACGTTTCCATTTCGGTTTCCGAACTGGGTTCACTGCTGGATCACTCCGGCCCGCACAAAGAAGCTGAAGAGTATATTGCTCGCGTCTTCAACGCTGAACGCAGCTATATGGTGACGAACGGGACTTCTACCGCCAACAAAATTGTCGGTATGTACTCCGCACCAGCCGGCAGCACCGTGCTGATTGACCGTAACTGCCATAAATCGCTGACCCATCTGATGATGATGAGCGACATTACGCCGATCTATTTCCGCCCGACCCGCAATGCTTACGGCATCCTCGGTGGTATTCCACAGAGCGAATTTGCTCGCGCCACTATCGCTAAACGCGTGAAAGAGACGCCTAACGCGACCTGGCCGGTACATGCGGTAATCACCAACTCGACCTACGACGGTCTGCTGTATAACACCGACTTTATCAAGAGCACGCTGGATGTGAAATCCATCCACTTTGACTCTGCCTGGGTGCCTTACACCAATTTCCACCCGATTTATAAAGGCAAATGCGGTATGAGCGGTGGCCGTGTGGAAGGGAAAGTGATTTATGAAACCCAATCCACCCATAAACTGCTGGCGGCGTTCTCACAGGCTTCGATGATCCACGTGAAAGGCGACATCAACGAAGAAACCTTCAATGAAGCCTACATGATGCACACCACCACTTCACCGCACTACGGCATCGTGGCTTCTACCGAAACCGCCGCGGCAATGATGAAAGGCAATGCCGGTAAGCGTCTGATTAACGGTTCGATTGAACGTGCTATTAAGTTCCGTAAAGAAATCAAACGCCTGAACGTCGAGTCTGAAGGCTGGTTCTTTGACGTTTGGCAGCCAGAGCACATTGATGAAGCGGAATGTTGGCCACTGCGTTCCGACAGCGCCTGGCATGGTTTCAAAGGTATTGATAACGAGCATATGTACCTTGACCCAATCAAGGTCACCATGCTGACTCCTGGGATGAGCAAAGACGGCGAAATGGAGTCGTTTGGTATCCCGGCCAGTCTGGTTGCTAAATACCTTGATGAGCACGGCATCATTGTTGAAAAAACCGGCCCGTATAACCTGTTGTTCCTGTTCAGCATCGGCATCGACAAAACCAAAGCTCTCAGCCTGCTGCGCGGTCTGACTGACTTTAAACGCTCGTTCGATCTGAACCTGCGGGTGAAAAACATGCTGCCTTCGCTGTACAAAGAAGCACCAGAGTTTTATGAAAACATGCGCATCCAGGAACTGGCCCAGAACATTCACAATCTGGTGAAACACCATAACCTGCCAGACCTGATGTATCGTGCTTTTGAAGTGCTTCCGGCGATGGTGATGAACCCGTTCAAAGCCTTCCAGAAAGAGCTGCACGGCGAAGTGGAAGAGGTTTATTTGGAAGACATGGTGGGCAAAGTGAATGCCAACATGATCCTGCCATATCCTCCGGGTGTTCCTTTGGTGATGCCGGGTGAAATGCTCACCGAGGAAAGCCGTCCGGTGCTGGAATTCCTGCAAATGCTGTGCGAAATCGGCGCGCATTATCCAGGCTTCGAAACGGATATCCATGGTGCCTATCGCCAGGCGGATGGACGTTACACCGTGAAGGTGTTGAAAAACGATAAATAAGTGAAATCACAGGGGGAGGCGCTTGCGCTTCCCCTTTTGTCGTTCACCGACTGATGGGAGAAAACCATGAAAACACCCTCACAGCCGCGCGCAATCTACTATGTCGTAGCAATACAAATTTGGGAATATTTCAGCTTTTACGGCATGCGTGCGTTACTTATTCTCTATCTTACCCACCAACTTGGTTATTCCGATAGCCGCGCCATTAGCCTCTATAGCGCCTACGCTTCCCTAGTCTACGTCACACCGATCCTCGGCGGCCTGCTTGCCGATCGCCTGCTGGGTAATCGCGTCGCGGTCATTGCCGGAGCGGTACTGATGACGTTGGGCCATATCGTGCTCGGTCTGAGCGCAGTCTCGACGCATTCACTCTACCTGGCACTGTCGATCATCATCTGTGGCTACGGCCTGTTTAAATCCAATATCAGTTGCCTGCTGGGCGAGTTGTATCAACCGCAGGACACGCGCCGTGAAGGTGGCTTTTCACTGCTGTATGCCGCCGGTAATGTCGGCTCGATCCTGGCACCCATTGCCTGTGGGCTGGCGGCCGAACGCTACGGCTGGCACGTCGGCTTTGCGCTGGCGGGGATCGGCATGCTGGCCGGGTTGACGATCTTCTTGTTCGGCAGCCGTCATTTCAGCCATACGCGCGGCGTAGATCGGGCGCAGATGTGCGTTACCACGCTGCGGGTACCGAACTGGGTATGGCTAAGTGCCATGCTGTTATTGGCACCGCTGTTCTTCACTGCGCTGTTCATTTACGATCTGGCCGGCCAATTGCTGATGCTGGTGTGTGCTGCTGCGGTAGTGATGGTGATACGTATTATGGCCCGGGCCACAACGGTGCAGCGCCGTGGGTTGTGGCAGATAGTGATGTTGATGCTGTTGGGCACCTTGTTTTGGGCCTTTGCCCAGCAGGGGGGCAGTTCGATCAGCCTGTTTATCGATCGCTTTGTCGACCGCCAATGGTTTTCCTGGACGGTGCCGACTGCATTGTTCCAGTCGGTTAACGCTTTTGCCGTGATGTTTGGCGGTGTGATGCTGGCCTGGTTGGTACGGGGTAACGGCAATGGCAGTCGCACCCTGCGTATTTGGGGAAAGTTTGCCTTTGGTTTACTGCTGATTGGCGTCGGTTTTACCCTGATGGCGCTTAACGCCCGTTACGGCCAAGGGTCAATGAGCCTGATGATCGCCGGGCTGTCGGTGATGGGGCTTGCCGAACTGTTTATCGATCCGGTCGCCATGGCACAAATCACCCGGCTGAATATCCCCGGCGCTACCGGGGTGCTGACCGGTATTTATATGCTGACCACCGGCTCGATAGCCAATTACCTGGCCGGCATTATCGCCGGTCAAACCGCTGAAGACCCGGCTACGGGAGCGACGGCGCAGGCTTATGTTCACCTGTTTGCACAAATTGGTTGGTGGGCATTGGGATGCACGGCGGCAGTGGTCGCAGTGTTGGCCATGTGGTGGTTGCTGGCCGGTCGTCATATCCGTGCGGTTAATGCTTGATTGATGGTAGGACGGGGGTTAACGTGCAGCTATCTGGACGTCATTAAGCCTAATCAATGAATAGCAATCAATTATCTGCACAGCTTGCCCGCCAATTGGGCGCACACCGGCACTTGCTGGTGGCATTCAGTGGCGGGCTGGATTCCAGCGTGCTGTTGCACCTGCTGGTGGGGTTACGCCAGCAATTGCCAGACTTGCAGCTTCGTGCAGTACACGTGCATCACGGTCTGAGTGCTTTTGCCGACCAGTGGGTGGCGCACTGCCAGCAACAATGCGCCGCCTGGCAGCTACCCTTGGTGGTTCAGCACGTGCAGGTTGATAGCCAGCACGGGGGGATCGAAGCCGCAGCCCGGGCGGCACGCTATTCTGCTTTCGCCTCTACGCTGGCGGCCGATGAAGTCTTGCTTACCGCACAACACCTTGACGACCAATGTGAAACCTTCCTGCTGGCACTAAAACGTGGCAGCGGGCCGGCGGGCCTGTCGGCAATGGCTGTACAGACGGCGCTGGGGGAGAATAGCTTGCTGCGCCCACTGCTGGGTCACTCTCGCCAGCAGTTGGAAGCCTACGCGCAGCAGCATCAGCTCAGCTGGATTGACGACGACAGTAATCAGGACTCGCGCTTCGACCGCAATTTTCTGCGCCTGCAGATATTGCCGTTGCTCAACCAGCGCTGGCCGCACTTTGCCGCTGCGACGGCGCGTAGCGCCAGCCTGTGTGCCGAGCAGGAGCAATTACTGGATGAGCTGCTGGCAGAGCAACTGCACTTGTTGCTCGACGAAGACCGTACGCTGGCGATTGATGGGTTACTGACGTGTTCGCCAGCCCGGCGTTTTGCTTTGTTGCGCCGTTGGATCGCGTTATTTGGCGTTACCATGCCTTCACGCGAACAGTTGCAACGGCTATGGGACGAAGTGGCGCTTAGCCGCGCTGATGCCGAACCGCAATTACAACTGGGGCAATATCAGATCCGCCGCTTCCGCCGACGCCTGTCTTTGCTGCCACTGATGGCGGATCTGCATGATATCTGGCTAAGCTGGTCATTGGCAGGCCCGCTGACACTGCCGGATGGATTGGGTGAGCTGGTCAGTGGGGAGGGCGATATTTGCCTGTGCGCGCCGCAACCCCAGCAAAAAGTCAGCATTCGTTTTACCGCTCAGGGCAAACACCGCATTCTTGGGCGCACGCATTCGCGACCGATCAAAAAACTGTGGCAGGAGTTGGGTATTCCTCCGTGGCAGCGTGAGCGTATCCCGTTGATCTATTATGATGACCAGCTTATCGCTGCGTTGGGGGTTTTTGTCAGCGAGGCCGGACAAGTGCCCGAAGGGCAGCAACCCTGGCGGCTGCATTGGCGTAAAAAATAATAATAGACTGAGGAACCATGATGAAATTTGTGAGCGCAATGGTAGTGATGTTGGGGTTGTGCAGTTTGCCGGCGATGGCGGCGGGCGATGGGGCTGCAGGCAAGGATAAATCCGCCAGTTGTATGGCCTGTCATGGGGCGGAAGGGAAGGTTTCAATGCCCATGTACCCAAATCTGGCAGGGCAAAATGCCATGTATCTGGAGCATGCGTTGCAGGCGTACAAGAAAGGCGAGCGCAATGGTGGGCAGGCGGAAGTGATGAAAGCCTACGTTTCCGCGCTGTCTGATGAGGATATTGCCGATCTGGCGGCCTACTATGCCAGTCTTAAACCCTAGCCCAGCCTGAAGCTACAAATGACGAGGGCAGCCGTTGGGCTGCCCTGTTGGGATGGCGTTACCGCTAAATCAATCAGACAGGCTGACGACCACGGTACCGATTTCCGGATGACTGAAACTGAGGATGTGATCCAGACGCAAGCTGAGAGCATCGCCGGCCCGATCGATAATCAGGTACTCAACGCCCTTGGTAAACTTCAGCTCGGTGGCTTTGCCTTCGAGTTTTTCTCCGTCGCGTAACTCCAGCTTCAGAATGTAGTTATGCTGACAGGCGAGTTCCAGGCTTTCATAGTCATCGCAATTGATGGATTGGTACTCATCATTCATCAACATAGTCGCTCACCAATAAGTTAGCGGCGGCAAAGGCCGCCTGTTCCCTAACGGAGGACGGTAGCGTGCTATTCGCAGCAACTTCGTCCAATGCCTTTAATACACATGCTAACGCATCAGGCACGTAGCCGAGATCACCACTGCCGATCTCGGCGTAAAAACGGCGTACTAACTCACAGTATTGTTGCACAGTTTCCTCCCTTAAGAACCTCTGCGTCATCGAAGCCCTATAGCGATGAGGCGCAGGCACTCGGAGCTTGACTCTATCCTAGACGACTATAGCACAGCTATTGTGGAGTTATTAGCACCTCAGCGCGGCTTTCGCACCGGGCTTTGCCCGGCCGTGCTGGCCGCGGTTGGGCCAAATCTAGTACACTGTCGCCTGATAATAATGAGGTCACCCATGGCGCTGAAAGCTACTATTTATAAAGCCACGGTCAATATCGCTGATATGGACCGTCACTTCTACCACGACGCCACGCTCACTCTGGCCCAACATCCTTCTGAAACTGAACAGCGCATGATGCTGCGTCTGCTGGCCTGGATCTGCCATGCCGATGAGCGTCTGGTGTTTACCAAAGGCCTGAGCGCCGATGATGAGCCGGAAATCTGGCGACGTAACGATCATAACGGGCTGGAAATGTGGATCGAAATGGGCCTGCCGGATGAGAAACGCATCAAGAAAGCCTGCAACCAGTCACCGCGCGTGGTGCTGTACGCTTACGGCGAACGCGCGGGCCACGTGTGGTGGCAATCGATGCAGAGCAAAGTGGCAAACCACAAAAACCTAAGCATCCGTTTTCTGGATGATGAACAATTAGGCAAGCTGGCGGCGCTGGTCAGCCGCAATATGACGCTGCAGGCCACGCTGCAAGAGGGAACTATCTGGCTTTCTGACGCTCAGAATAGTCTGGAAATCCAGTTTGCCGAATGGCAACAGGCACAGGTGTGACCGGTGCTTGAACTGTCAAGAAACGTAGCCATACCGGATAACGAAGTGGAGTTGACGGCGATCCGCGCGCAGGGCGCGGGTGGCCAGCACGTGAACAAAACCTCAACGGCTATCCATTTGCGCTTTGACATCCGGGCATCCAGCCTGCCAGAGTATTATAAAGAAAGGCTGCTGGCCCTGAATAATCATTTAATTACCGCCGATGGCGTAGTGATTATCAAAGCGCAGGAATATCGCAGCCAGGAATTAAACCGCGAGGCGGCGCTGGCCAGACTGGTTACGTTGATCCAGCAGGCGATGGTGGTGGAAAAAACACGCAAGGCGACCAAGCCCACTAAAGGGGCAAAATTACGTCGTCTGGAAGGCAAGGTACGCAAAGGCGCGACTAAAGCGCTGCGCGGCAAGATCCGTAGTTAAGGACACATGAACACAGTAGGAGAATAACTGTGAAAAAAATTACATTGGCCCTGTTTTTAGCTGCAGGGGCACTTTCGTTACTGGGATGTAATAACCACTACCAGCCGAAAGAACAACCTCTTCAGGCGATGCAGCAAAGTTATCAGGGCGTGCTGCCTTGTGCTGACTGCGGTGGTCTGGATACCAATCTGTTCCTGGATAAAGACGGCACTTTCGTGCTGCAGGAAACCTATCGTGGCACCAAAGACGGCGATCAAACCTTTGCTGACTACGGCAAATGGGCGCGTACCGCCGATAAGCTGGTGCTGACCGACAGCCGTGGTGATAAGCGCTATTTCCGTCCAGTGGGTAAAAGTTTGGAAATGCTTGATCAAACCGGCATGCCGATTGAGTCGCAGCTAAATTACCGCCTTGATCCGGTAGAAAAAGCCTTGCCCAAAACGCCGATGTCGCTGAAAGGCAGCTACACCTACATGGCGGATGCGGCGGTGTTTAAAGACTGCGCCACCGGTAAGACTTTCCCGGTCGACAATACTATTGCGCTGGAGCAGGGTTATGCCAAGGCGTACAAAACGCCGGGTGAACCGGTATTCCTGACCCTGAATGGCCACTTTAGCGTTCAGCCGTCAATGGAAGAGGGGCTTACCGAGAAGGCGCTGGTGCCGGACGGAAAAATCGCCTTCGACCGCAGTAAAAATTGCGACAGCAAATAAACGCCATAAAAAAAACCCGCCTAGGCGGGTTTTTAGTTTCTGCGGTAGCGGATTAGCGCTTGATCTGTCCCAGCAGGAAATCAATGACTTCGCCGGTTTTAATCATTTGCTTCTCGCCGACACGGCGGTTCTTGTACTCAATCTCTTCGCTGTCGAGGTTACGATCGCCGATCACGATAGAATGCGGTACGCCGATCAGTTCCATATCCGCGAACATCACGCCTGGACGCTCTTTACGGTCGTCGAGGATCACGTCGATACCCTGGGAACGCAGCGTGTTGTACAACTCTTCTGCCAGCGCTTGCACGCGGAAGGATTTGTGCATGTTCATTGGCAGAATCGCCACCTGGAACGGCGCAATAGCGTCCGGCCAGATGATGCCACGTTCGTCATGGTTCTGCTCGATAGCGGCAGCGACCACGCGGGTGACCCCGATACCATAGCAGCCCATGGTCAGCACCTGATTACGGCCGTCTTCGCCCTGTACGGTGGCTTTCATCGCTTCTGAGTATTTGGTGCCGAGCTGGAAGATATGACCCACTTCGATACCGCGCTTGATCAGCAGCGTGCCTTTACCATCCGGGCTGGCGTCGCCTTCTACGACGTTACGGATATCGGCAATCTGTGGCAGCGGCAGATCGCGCTCCCAGTTGATACCGAAGTAATGTTTACCGTCGATGTTGGCACCAGCACCAAAATCACTCATCGCCGCTACGCTGCGATCGGCAACCACGGGAACCTGCAAATTGACCGGACCGAGTGAGCCTGGGCCCGCACCCACGATGGCGCGGATCTCTTCTTCGGTGGCAAAGACTATCGGAGCAGCAACCTGCGGCAGCT
The DNA here is from genome assembly GCF_949794035.1 of Serratia proteamaculans. Classification (NCBI taxonomy): domain Bacteria; kingdom Pseudomonadati; phylum Pseudomonadota; class Gammaproteobacteria; order Enterobacterales; family Yersiniaceae; genus Serratia; species Serratia proteamaculans. The sequence goes on along the minus strand of NZ_OX461105.1, from coordinate 4,252,594 downwards.
TCTCGGCCTTGATTTCGTTCAGTTCGTGATCGCCACGCACCAGCAGAGCAACCAGCTTGTGGCCGCTGTCTTCTTTGGCCCGTACCAGCAACGTCTTGACGGTTTTTGTCACCGGCAGTTGGAATTGCTCTACCAGCTCGGCGATGGTTTTGGCATTCGGCGTATCCACAATGCGCAGTTCTTCACTGGCTGCAGCGCGAGGTTCGGCCGGGGCAACCGCTTCTGCCAGTTCGATATTGGCGGCAAAGTCGGAGCCGGTGGAAAACACGATATCGTCTTCACCGCTGTCGGCCAGCACCTGGAACTCGTGTGATGCGCTACCGCCGATCGAACCGGTATCGGCATGCACCGGACGGAAGTCCAGACCCATACGGCTGAAGATTTTGCTGTAGGCTTCGTACATTGCTTCGTAGGTTGCCTGCAGAGATTCCTGTGAGGTATGGAACGAGTAGGCGTCCTTCATCAGGAATTCACGCGAGCGCATAACGCCGAAACGTGGGCGCACTTCATCACGGAACTTGGTCTGAATCTGGAAGAAGTTCAGCGGTAGCTGCTTGTAAGAGCTGATCTCGTTACGGATCAGGTCGGTGATCACTTCTTCGTGGGTTGGACCCAGCACGAAGGGACGATCGCCGCGATCAACAAAACGCAGCAACTCAGGGCCGTACTGTTCCCAACGGCCGCTTTCCTGCCACAAATCGGCAGGCTGTACCACCGGCATGCAAACTTCGATCGCGTTAGCATTGTTCATTTCTTCGCGAACGATGTTTTCAACCTTTTTCAGAACTCGCAGGCCGGTTGGCAGCCAGGTATAAAGACCGGAGGCCAGCTTGCGAATCATCCCGGCGCGCAGCATCAGCTGGTGGCTGATCACTTCGGCATCGGCAGGTGTCTCCTTCAGAGTGGAGAGCAGATATTGGCTAGTACGCATGGTGTTTTGGTTCCGTTAGAACTGCAAATTGCAACCGGCTGCCAGTAGTAGGGCAGCCAAAATTTTCGAAAGTAATTTAGTTTACCAGTGCGAGCGGGTTGTCAAAAGAGAGACGGTGGAATTTTAACGCAGGTCGAGAGACAGCACCTCGGTTTGTTGATCCACCACTCGCCAACGCACGTTGAAATCCAGTAGCCAGACGGCATAATCCCGTTCCGCTGATTGCCCCTTGCGGTAGGCGGGACGCGGATCCTGAGCCAGCACCTGGCTGATAAACCGCCGCAGGTGCGGATAACGCTGTTGATGTTGCTGCAGCTGTTGTTCCGCCTCTGGGGCAAAGCATACCGGCATATCCCCGGCGGGCGCTGCCTGAGCAAACCCGGCTCGGGCCTGCGGCTGGCTTTCGGCAAACGGCAGATAGGGTTTGATATCCACCACCGGCGTGCCGTCAACCAGATCGAGACTGCCCAACTCCAGCACTACTTCGCTGCCCTGCACACGTACGCCTTTTAATTCGATCAGCGACATGCCGAGCGGATTGGGGCGGAAGGTCGAGCGGGTAGCAAATACTCCCATCCGGGCATTACCGCCGAGGCGGGGTGGCCGGACGGTAGGCCGCCAGCCGCCCTCCATGGTTTGATGGAAAATAAACATCACCCACAGATGGCTGAATTCGCTGAGGCCGCGTACCGCTTCCGCCTGATTATAGGGCGGCAGCAGCACTAACTCACCGCCACCGTCTTCGACTAATCCCGGTTGGCGGGGAACGGCGAACTTTTCTTTATACGGTGAACGGATGGTACCGATCTGATTGAAAACAAATTCGGTCATTTGGACGAAACGTTAAGCGCTGAACCCTGGCAAATAGCCTGTTGGTAACAGCCGGCAACACCGCTGACAATCTGGCAGTCATGCAACAGCACGGCATTAGCCTTCATATAAGAGGCGCGGATTTGCATACGCTTACGGGCGGTCGCCAGATTCGGCGGTGAATCCTGTACCGTTGTCTGGCAGGATTCGCCAGAGACTTCACCCAGATCGCGGAATGGTTTACCCACTAATTCTTCTGCACTTTTGTACAGTTTAACCGGGGCCGGACGTGCTGCTGGCGTGGTTTTCGTTGGAGTGGTTGTTACCGGTTTGCTGGTGCTGTTTGTTGACGGGGGCGCAAAACGCTGCGACGAACACCCTGCCAGCGCAAGCGCTAACAAACAGAGAGGTAAAGCACGCATTGAGATTCCTCTGCCTTGATGGAATAGGTAAGTGGCGCTATTGAAGCAATCTATGGTGGAAATAACAAGACGGGCCGTAGCCCGTCCTGCAATTATAGGAATAAATTCGGTAATTAATGATTACCAGCCTTTAACTGCACCACCGTTAAAGATCTTGTTGGCTGCTTCGTTCACTTCGTCAGACTGGTAAGCCTGAACGAATTTCTTCACGTTTTCCGCGTCTTTGTTGTCTTCGCGGGCAACCAGCAGGTTAACGTACGGTGAGTCTTTATCTTCAACAAACAGACCGTCTTTCGCTGGCGTCAGGCCAATCTGGCTGGCGTAAGTGGTGTTGATTACTGCCAGGGCGATTTGTTGATCGTCCAGTGAGCGTGGCAGTTGTGGGGCTTCCAGCTCGACCAGCTTCAGGTTTTTCGGGTTTTCAGTCACGTCCAGCACGGTTGGCAGCAGGCCAACACCGTCTTTCAGCTTGATCAGGTTAACCTTCTGCAGCAGCAGCAGGGAACGGCCCAGGTTGGTTGGGTCGTTAGGCAGGGCAACCTGAGAACCGTCTTTCAGCTCGTCCAGCGATTTGATTTTCTTGGAGTAACCGGCAATCGGGTAAACGAAGCTGTTACCGACCGACACCAGCTTGTAACCGCGATCCTTGATCTGCTGATCCAGGTAGGGTTTGTGCTGGAAGGCGTTCAGATCGATATCCCCTTTGCTCAGCGCTTCGTTTGGCAGCACGTAGTCATTGAAGGTCACCAGTTCGACGTCCAGGCCGTATTTCTCTTTCGCCACTTTTTGCGCGATTTCAGCGACCTGCTGTTCAGCACCGACAATCACGCCGATTTTGATATGGTTCGGATCTTTTTCTTCCTGACCGCAGCCTGCCAGAGCCAGAGTACCGATCAGTGCGCCGATTGCCGCGATGGATTTAAATTTTAACGACATATCCCTTCCTCATTAGACTCGCATTTGAAATACGCTGTGTAAGCGCAGTTGCTGTAAAAGTTATTTATGGGTGACGGCCTTGACGATCCGGTCACCGAAGAACTGAATCAAATAGACCAGCACCACCAGTAATACTAATACGGTATTCATTACTGTGGCGTTATAACCGATATAACCGTACTGATAGCCAATCTGTCCCAGACCGCCTGCGCCTACTGCGCCCCCCATGGCGGAATAACCCACCAAAGTGATCAAGGTAATGGTAGCGGCGTTAACCAGGCCCGGCAGGGCTTCCGGCAGCAGCACCTTCTTGATGATTTGCATTGGCGTCGCTCCCATCGCACGGGCAGCTTCTACCAGACCGGATGGGATCTCCAGCAAGGCGTTCTCGACCATACGGGCAATAAAGGGTGCCGCGCCCACGGTCAGCGGAACGATAGCTGCCTGCAGACCGATCGAGGTACCGACGATCAAACGAGTAAATGGAATCATCCACACCAGCAGAATAATGAACGGAATGGAACGGAAAACGTTCACCAGGCCGGACAGCGTTCTATATAGCGTGTTGTTGGCGGCGATTTGCCCGGGACGGGTCACATACAACAGCACGCCAACCGGCAGGCCAAGCACGAAACCGAAGAAGCCGGAGACAAAGGTCATCATGACGGTTTCCCACACGCCACGTGCCATTAACCACATCATTGCCTCAGACATAACCCAGAACCTCTACTTTTACCTGATTTTCCTGCAGGAATTTAATCGTTGCCAGCGCGTCTTCATCACTGCCGTGCAGCTCTGCCAGCATCACGCCGAATTTAACACCGCCGGCATAATCCATCTGCGCACTGATAATGTTGTTGTTAACGTTGAAGCGACGGGCGGCTTCTGACAACAGCGGTGCATCAACGGATTGGCCGGTGAACTCCAGACGCAGCAGAGGCTGACGGCCGCCACTGCGTTCCGGTGCCAGGCGCTTGGCGTAGTCATCCGGGATATCCAAATGCAGCGTGGCCTGAATAAACTGTTGGGCCAGCGGGGTTTTCGGATGCGAGAACACCTCGCTGACGCTGTCTTTCTCAATTAATTGACCCTGACTGATAACCGCAACCTGATCACAGATTCGTTTAACCACGTCCATTTCATGGGTGATCAACAGGATGGTCAGGCCGAGACGACGGTTAATGTCTTTCAGCAGTTCCAGAATTGAACGGGTGGTGGCCGGGTCCAGCGCGCTGGTGGCTTCATCACACAACAAAACTTTGGGTTGGCTTGCCAGAGCACGGGCAATTGCCACGCGCTGCTTCTGGCCGCCCGACAGGTTGGCCGGGTAGGCGTCATGTTTATCTGACAGCCCGACCAACTCCAGCAATTCGGTTACGCGTTTTTTGATTTCAGCGCGTGGAGTGCTGTCCAGCTCCAGCGGCAATGAAACGTTGCCAAACACCGTGCGGGAGGATAACAGGTTAAAGTGCTGGAAAATCATGCCGATCTGACGGCGAGCGCGCGTCAGTTCGCCTTCAGACAGCGAAGTCAGATCCTGTCCATCAACCAGCACCTGGCCGGAGGTTGGGCGCTCAAGCATATTGGCGCAGCGGATCAGCGTACTCTTACCGGCACCTGATGCACCGATAACGCCATAAATTTGCCCGGCAGGGACGTGAAGAGTCACGTCAGAGAGCGCGGTAATGGTGCGCGAACCCTGCTGGAACACTTTGGTGATGTTAGAAAGTTTAATCATATTCTTCTTATTTTAGCGTGGTTGCCCGTGGCTAGATAAAAGTAAACCTTGGCGTGGACCAAGGTATGGATCAGATGTTAAGGCGTCTAGACGTCTAAGTCAACGATCAACGCGGTTCTCTGCCGTTCTCAGCACTGGGTAAAACATGCGATACTGTCCGCGTTTTCAGGCCCTCAGGAGCAAACCGGTGACACAAAGCGTTCCAGCAATTTTCCTCGATCGTGATGGCACGATTAATGTTGACCATGGCTACGTCCATGAAATCGATAATTTCCACTTTATTGATGGCGTGATTGACGCCTGTCGCGAACTTAAAAAGATGGGCTTTGCTCTGGTATTGGTGACCAACCAGTCCGGCATCGCACGCGGCAAGTTCAGCGAAGAGCAATTTATGTACCTGACCGAGTGGATGGACTGGTCGCTGGCCGACCGTGATGTTGACCTGGACGGTATCTATTTCTGTCCGCATCATCCAGAAGCAGTAATAGAAGAGTTCCGTCAGGTGTGCGACTGCCGTAAACCTCAACCGGGCATGTTGTTGCAGGCGCAGCAGGAATTGAACATTGATATGGCTGCTTCTTATATGGTTGGCGACAAACCGGAAGACATGCAGGCAGCAATCGCGGCAGGTGTTGGGACCAAAGTGCTGGTGCGTACCGGCAAACCGGTCACTGAACAAGGTGAGGAACTGGCGGATTGGGTGTTAAACAGCCTGGCAGACCTGCCGGAAGCCATCAAAAAGCGGGTTTAGTAGACGTTATGCATGAATAGTGAGCGGTCAGATAAAAAGTGAATATAAACCCTTGTCATTCTGAACCAGCTCCCTATAATGCGCCTCCATCGACACGGAACATGTGAACAACTTCACAGAGTCTCCGGGGTTCGAAGAGAAAAAATCCTGAAATTTAGGGGTTGACTCTGAAAGAGGAAGGCGTAATATACGCCACCTCGAGATAGCAAGCTACGGCGGCTAACTCACTGCTCTTTAACAATTTATCAGACAATCTGTGTGGGCACTCCACAAGACGATATCCAGAACCTTCGGGTTCGAAAAAATATCAAGTCTTGAAGAGTGACCAAGCAATACGTTGTTTCGTTGGCTTGTCCAACAGAACGACTATTACGAAAGTTATTTTCGAGCATCGCTTCACGAGTTGAAGCAAATCAAGCTTTTAATTGAAGAGTTTGATCATGGCTCAGATTGAACGCTGGCGGCAGGCCTAACACATGCAAGTCGAGCGGTAGCACAGGAGAGCTTGCTCTCTGGGTGACGAGCGGCGGACGGGTGAGTAATGTCTGGGAAACTGCCTGATGGAGGGGGATAACTACTGGAAACGGTAGCTAATACCGCATAACGTCTTCGGACCAAAGTGGGGGACCTTCGGGCCTCACGCCATCAGATGTGCCCAGATGGGATTAGCTAGTAGGTGGGGTAATGGCTCACCTAGGCGACGATCCCTAGCTGGTCTGAGAGGATGACCAGCCACACTGGAACTGAGACACGGTCCAGACTCCTACGGGAGGCAGCAGTGGGGAATATTGCACAATGGGCGCAAGCCTGATGCAGCCATGCCGCGTGTGTGAAGAAGGCCTTCGGGTTGTAAAGCACTTTCAGCGAGGAGGAAGGGTAGTGTGTTAATAGCACATTACATTGACGTTACTCGCAGAAGAAGCACCGGCTAACTCCGTGCCAGCAGCCGCGGTAATACGGAGGGTGCAAGCGTTAATCGGAATTACTGGGCGTAAAGCGCACGCAGGCGGTTTGTTAAGTCAGATGTGAAATCCCCGCGCTTAACGTGGGAACTGCATTTGAAACTGGCAAGCTAGAGTCTTGTAGAGGGGGGTAGAATTCCAGGTGTAGCGGTGAAATGCGTAGAGATCTGGAGGAATACCGGTGGCGAAGGCGGCCCCCTGGACAAAGACTGACGCTCAGGTGCGAAAGCGTGGGGAGCAAACAGGATTAGATACCCTGGTAGTCCACGCTGTAAACGATGTCGACTTGGAGGTTGTGCCCTTGAGGCGTGGCTTCCGGAGCTAACGCGTTAAGTCGACCGCCTGGGGAGTACGGCCGCAAGGTTAAAACTCAAATGAATTGACGGGGGCCCGCACAAGCGGTGGAGCATGTGGTTTAATTCGATGCAACGCGAAGAACCTTACCTACTCTTGACATCCACAGAATTCGGCAGAGATGCCTTAGTGCCTTCGGGAACTGTGAGACAGGTGCTGCATGGCTGTCGTCAGCTCGTGTTGTGAAATGTTGGGTTAAGTCCCGCAACGAGCGCAACCCTTATCCTTTGTTGCCAGCGCGTAATGGCGGGAACTCAAAGGAGACTGCCGGTGATAAACCGGAGGAAGGTGGGGATGACGTCAAGTCATCATGGCCCTTACGAGTAGGGCTACACACGTGCTACAATGGCGTATACAAAGAGAAGCGAACTCGCGAGAGCCAGCGGACCTCATAAAGTACGTCGTAGTCCGGATCGGAGTCTGCAACTCGACTCCGTGAAGTCGGAATCGCTAGTAATCGTAGATCAGAATGCTACGGTGAATACGTTCCCGGGCCTTGTACACACCGCCCGTCACACCATGGGAGTGGGTTGCAAAAGAAGTAGGTAGCTTAACCTTCGGGAGGGCGCTTACCACTTTGTGATTCATGACTGGGGTGAAGTCGTAACAAGGTAACCGTAGGGGAACCTGCGGTTGGATCACCTCCTTACCTAATGATATTGATTGCGTGTAGTGCTCACACAGATTGTCTGATGAAATGAAAGAGAGCATAAGGTTTAATCTTCCCGGTTAAGCCTTAAAGCACCTTGTCGGGTCTGTAGCTCAGGTGGTTAGAGCGCACCCCTGATAAGGGTGAGGTCGGTGGTTCAAGTCCACTCAGACCCACCAATTCCCTCCTATCCTGCGTTGTCGCCCTGGTTGTTTACGTGAGTAAACGTCGCAGGACTTCGCTTTGACTAGAAGCGAATTGGCGAAGGTAGTAGGCAGGGTGTAGAAAAATGCTTTTCTGATATGGGGCTATAGCTCAGCTGGGAGAGCGCCTGCCTTGCACGCAGGAGGTCAGCGGTTCGATCCCGCTTAGCTCCACCATATCAAAAAAATCTTAAAACTGATTCGCAAGAATCACGTTTAAGATTTTGCTCTTTAACAATCTGGAACAAGCTGAAAATTGAAACATGACAGCTGAAACTTACTCCTCCGTAGACGTATTGGAGTAAGGATTAACCTGTCATAGAGTCTCTCAAATGTAGCAGCACGAAGGTGGAAACACTTTTGGGTTGTGAGGTTAAGTGACTAAGCGTACACGGTGGATGCCTAGGCAGTCAGAGGCGATGAAGGGCGTGTTAATCTGCGATAAGCGTCGGTAAGGTGATATAAACCGTTATAACCGGCGATACCCGAATGGGGAAACCCAGTGCAATTCGTTGCACTATCATACGATGAATACATAGTCGTATGAGGCGAACCGGGGGAACTGAAACATCTAAGTACCCCGAGGAAAAGAAATCAACCGAGATTCCCCCAGTAGCGGCGAGCGAACGGGGAGGAGCCCAGAACCTGAATCAGTTCTTGTGTTAGTGGAAGCGTCTGGAAAGTCGCACAGTAAAGGGTGATAGTCCCGTACACTAAAATGCATTAATTGTGAGTTCGATGAGTAGGGCGGGACACGTGACATCCTGTCTGAATATGGGGGGACCATCCTCCAAGGCTAAATACTCCTGACTGACCGATAGTGAACCAGTACCGTGAGGGAAAGGCGAAAAGAACCCCGGCGAGGGGAGTGAAATAGAACCTGAAACCGTGTACGTACAAGCAGTGGGAGCCTACTAGTTGGGTGACTGCGTACCTTTTGTATAATGGGTCAGCGACTTATATTTTGTAGCAAGGTTAACCGTATAGGGGAGCCGTAGGGAAACCGAGTCTTAACTGGGCGAATAGTTGCAAGGTATAGACCCGAAACCCGGTGATCTAGCCATGGGCAGGTTGAAGGTTGGGTAACACTAACTGGAGGACCGAACCGACTAATGTTGAAAAATTAGCGGATGACTTGTGGCTGGGGGTGAAAGGCCAATCAAACCGGGAGATAGCTGGTTCTCCCCGAAAGCTATTTAGGTAGCGCCTCGTGAACTCATCTTCGGGGGTAGAGCACTGTTTCGGCTAGGGGGCCATCCCGGCTTACCAAACCGATGCAAACTCCGAATACCGAAGAATGTTATCACGGGAGACACACGGCGGGTGCTAACGTCCGTCGTGAAGAGGGAAACAACCCAGACCGCCAGCTAAGGTCCCAAAGTCATGGTTAAGTGGGAAACGATGTGGGAAGGCATAGACAGCCAGGATGTTGGCTTAGAAGCAGCCATCATTTAAAGAAAGCGTAATAGCTCACTGGTCGAGTCGGCCTGCGCGGAAGATGTAACGGGGCTAAACCATGCACCGAAGCTGCGGCAGCGACGCTTAGGCGTTGTTGGGTAGGGGAGCGTTCTGTAAGCCGTTGAAGGTGGCCTGTGAGGGTTGCTGGAGGTATCAGAAGTGCGAATGCTGACATAAGTAACGATAAAGCGGGTGAAAAACCCGCTCGCCGGAAGACCAAGGGTTCCTGTCCAACGTTAATCGGGGCAGGGTGAGTCGACCCCTAAGGCGAGGCCGAAAGGCGTAGTCGATGGGAAACAGGTTAATATTCCTGTACTCGGTGTTACTGCGAAGGGGGGACGGAGAAGGCTAGGCTAGCCGGGCGACGGTTGTCCCGGTTTAAGCGTGTAGGGGGAGTGACTTGGTAAATCCGGTTACTTATTCAACCCTGAGGCGTGATGACGATGCACTACGGTGCAGAAGTAGTTGATGCCAAGCTTCCAGGAAAAGCCTCTAAGCATCAGGTAACATCAAATCGTACCCCAAACCGACACAGGTGGTCAGGTAGAGAATACCAAGGCGCTTGAGAGAACTCGGGTGAAGGAACTAGGCAAAATGGTGCCGTAACTTCGGGAGAAGGCACGCTGGCGCGTAGGTGAAGAGACTTGCTCTCGGAGCTGAAGCCAGTCGCAGATACCAGCTGGCTGCAACTGTTTAATAAAAACACAGCACTGTGCAAACACGAAAGTGGACGTATACGGTGTGACGCCTGCCCGGTGCTGGAAGGTTAATTGATGGGGTCAGCCGCAAGGCGAAGCTCTTGATCGAAGCCCCAGTAAACGGCGGCCGTAACTATAACGGTCCTAAGGTAGCGAAATTCCTTGTCGGGTAAGTTCCGACCTGCACGAATGGCGTAATGATGGCCAGGCTGTCTCCACCCGAGACTCAGTGAAATTGAACTCGCTGTGAAGATGCAGTGTACCCGCGGCAAGACGGAAAGACCCCGTGAACCTTTACTATAGCTTGACACTGAACATTGAGCCTTGATGTGTAGGATAGGTGGGAGGCTTTGAAGCGTGGACGCCAGTCTGCGTGGAGCCAACCTTGAAATACCACCCTTTAATGTTTGATGTTCTAACTCGGCCCCGTAATCCGGGGTGAGGACAGTGTCTGGTGGGTAGTTTGACTGGGGCGGTCTCCTCCCAAAGAGTAACGGAGGAGCACGAAGGTTAGCTAATCACGGTCGGACATCGTGAGGTTAGTGCAAAGGCATAAGCTAGCTTGACTGCGAGAGTGACGGCTCGAGCAGGTACGAAAGTAGGTCTTAGTGATCCGGTGGTTCTGAATGGAAGGGCCATCGCTCAACGGATAAAAGGTACTCCGGGGATAACAGGCTGATACCGCCCAAGAGTTCATATCGACGGCGGTGTTTGGCACCTCGATGTCGGCTCATCACATCCTGGGGCTGAAGTAGGTCCCAAGGGTATGGCTGTTCGCCATTTAAAGTGGTACGCGAGCTGGGTTTAGAACGTCGTGAGACAGTTCGGTCCCTATCTGCCGTGGGCGTTGGAAGATTGAGAGGGGTTGCTCCTAGTACGAGAGGACCGGAGTGAACGCACCACTGGTGTTCGGGTTGTCATGCCAATGGCATTGCCCGGTAGCTAAGTGCGGAAAAGATAAGCGCTGAAAGCATCTAAGCGCGAAACTTGCCTCGAGATGAGTCTTCCCTGGGGACTTGATCCCCCTGAAGGAACGTTTAAGACTAAGACGTTGATAGGCTGGGTGTGTAAGTGCAGCGATGCATTGAGCTAACCAGTACTAATGATCCGTGAGACTTAACCTTACAACACCAAAAGTGTTTTAGAGAGACAGATTTTCAGCGAATGTTCCGAGATTGGTTCTGATGGCTACGGGTAGTAGCGGTTGGAATGAAACAGAATTTGCCTGGCGGCAATAGCGCGGTGGTCCCACCTGATCCCATGCCGAACTCAGAAGTGAAACGCCGTAGCGCCGATGGTAGTGTGGGGTCTCCCCATGCGAGAGTAGGACACTGCCAGGCATTAATTAAAGTCGAAAGCCTCATGCGAAAGCATGAGGCTTTTTGCTGTGTGCGCAATAAAGAATTGCCGCCATTCCTCTCAATTTTCACCCCAGTCTTCAATGTGCATCACATAAATCACGCTATATTCTTCGCCCGCTATTTGTTTTAATCGTTAACTAAATGCTAACAATTAAATCACATTTAAACGGCGGGACGCCGACTTCACTGTTTATCTGGCTCGGAGAATATAAAATGACAGAAACAACCTCGGCCATTGAGGATGGGGATACCGCCGGTCTGGCCGTTCAGGACAAAAAGAAACGTATTTTCGCGATTGTTGGGGCTTCATCCGGGAACCTGGTGGAGTGGTTTGATTTTTATGTCTACTCGTTCTGTTCTATTTACTTTGCCGCTTCATTTTTCCCTGCCGGCAACAGTACTACCCAACTGCTGCAAACCGCCGGTGTGTTTGCCGCAGGTTTCTTTATGCGTCCGATCGGCGGCTGGTTATTCGGTTATATTGCCGATAAGCATGGCCGTAAAAACTCGATGTTGATTTCAGTCTGTATGATGTGCGCTGGATCCCTGGTGATCGCCTGCTTACCGACCTATGAGTCGATCGGCAGTTGGGCGCCGGTGCTGCTGCTGGTTGCCCGCCTGTTCCAGGGGCTGTCGGTTGGCGGCGAATACGGCACCAGTGCCACCTACATGAGTGAGGTAGCCATAAAAGGGCGGCGTGGCTTCTATGCATCGTTCCAATATGTCACGCTGATTGGCGGCCAGCTGTTGGCGCTGCTGGTTCTGGTGGCACTGCAGCAAATTCTTTCGACTGAAGAACTCAAAGCCTGGGGCTGGCGTGTTCCCTTTGCAATAGGGGCGGTATTGGCCGTAGTGGCGTTATATCTGCGCCGCTCACTGAATGAAACTTCCGATGCTAAAACCCGTAACCATAAGGATGCCGGTTCACTGAAAGGACTGTGGAAGAATCGCAAGGCCTTCCTGATGGTGCTGGGCTTTACCGCCGGGGGCTCGCTGAGTTTTTATACTTTTACCACCTATATGCAAAAGTATCTGGTCAATACCTCGGGGATGGATGCCAAGCTGGCCAGCGGTATTATGACCGCTGCCCTGTTTATCTATATGCTGCTACAGCCGCTGGTTGGGGCACTATCGGATAAGATTGGTCGTCGTAGTTCAATGCTGATCTTTGCTTCGTTCGCCACCTTACTGACGGTACCAATCCTGCTGACGCTGAAAAACGTCACCAACCCCTATGCGGCGTTTGGCCTGATCGTGCTGGCGTTGTTCATCGTCAGTTTCTATACCTCAATCAGTGGGTTGCTGAAAGCCGAAATGTTCCCGCCGGAAGTGCGGGCGTTAGGTGTTGGTCTGTCTTATGCGGTGGCTAACGCGATGTTTGGCGGATCTGCAGAATATGTTGCGCTGTCGCTGAAGTCGTACGGCATCGAGAACGCCTTCTTCTGGTATGTTTCCGGCATGTGTCTACTGGCACTGATCGTTTCGCTCCGCTTGCATCGCAGGGGGAAAGAGATCCAACTGTGAATCAGCGGGTAGCGTGGTACAGGCTATAACCGGTAGCCGCTCCCGCCACATCCCAGGCAAAATCCTTCCAGCTCCAGCCGGTGCCGCCCTCGCGACTGTCATACAGTTCTTTGGCGGCACCGAGCCCGATCGAGAACATCAGGCCGAAGCTACGGCTGCTGGCCTCACTCCAGTTTTGATGGTCACCATAAGCGGCACCGGCGGCGGCAAAGACGGCGGAAGAGACAAAATGCTGAGCCTTGTCCTTCCCGGTCCAACGGTCATTGGCCAGATGAGTACAACCGCTGGTGAACAGTAAAAAGGGCAACACAGCCAGGCAGCAGAGTAGACGCATAATGAAAACATCCTGTTGTCATGACACATAAAAAACCCCGGCCTGGGCCGGGGTCTGCGATAGCTGAATTATAGCGCGGTTACAGTATACGGCTAATCAATCGGTCGATGCGGATACGGCGCAGACGACGGATCAACTTACGCACTTTGATCGGATATTCCTGGATGCTTTGCAAGTCCAGGTAGTGCCCAACCACGGTGGTATGGGTACGGATGCACTCTAGCTCTTTGTGCCGCTGCTCACGCAGTTCCTGCTTGGGATCGTGGATCAGAATGGCATTCTCCAGATCCAACCGCCAGGCGCGTGGGTTAAGGTTATTGCCGGTAATCAACTGCCATTCGTCATCCACCCACATGCCTTTCAGGTGGTAGCTGTTATCGCCGTCTTTCCACAGCCGAACAATCAGCTGGCCGGTATCGACATAACGCTGCAGGCGGCTGAGAAAGCGTCGCAGGTTAATTTCGTACAGGTAAGGCAGCGCGCCGATAATTTTGAACGGCTGATCTTCCGGAATATAGAAGTCATTAGCGGTTTTATCACCGACAATGATTTCCACCTGTTTGCCCTGGCGCAGCAGATAGATGATATTGCGCACCAACAACGCAGGCAGGTTGAAGTAGGGGGTACACAGCGTCAGTTTCTGATCGGCGCTGGACATCAGGTGGTGAATGGTTTTATTCAGCACGCTTTGTTTACCCAGGCCAACCAGCGGCGTTACCGCCAGCTCATCGTTGCTCGCCTTGTTACTAAACTGATAGCCGGCGCGGCGCAGGCCGAAGCGAAACAGGCGAGTTTCGTTTTTGATCTCTGGGCTTTTGGGGCGATCGTCACGATCCAAACGTTGTACGGCGCCGGCGGTGAGCAGGTGCTGTTTGATGTAATCGATCAGGGTATTGGCCAACGGGTTGTTGGTGATCAACTGGTAGCGATCGTAGCGGTATTTCTCATGCTGATGCAGGTAAACGTCGTTGATACTGGCACCGCTGTAAATCACGGTATCGTCGACAACAAAACCTTTCAGATGCAACACGCCCAAGGCTTCACGGGTATTGACCGGCACGCCGTAGATTGGCACGGGCAACCCCGGATGCTGGTCTGCCATGGCGCAGTACCAGTCGGCATTGGTATTGGCGGCCGCGGCACCGATGCGCCCACGCTGGGCGCGATGCCAGTCGACCAGAATGCAAATCTCCAGCTCGGGACACCGCTGCTTCGCCTGATAAAGTGCGTTGAGAATATCGCGCCCGGCGTCGTCGTGCTCCAGATACAGAGCGACCAGATAAATGCGTTGGGTGGCGTTAGCGATTAATTCCAGCAGGGTGGCGCGGTAATCAGACGGTGTGTACAAAGTGCGTACATCAGCTACCGTCTGGGGGAGTTTGGGCAGTTGTGCAAGGTGTTGTTGATGTTTGCTACGTTTAAATTTTGACAACATCACAGTGCGCTTCTTCTCTCATGATTAGATGGCCAGAACGCCAAATACGGAAAAACAATAAATCGAATAATCGGGCGATAATACCACTAGTTGCCTCGATTGTGCGTATGTTTTGGCGTTAAGTGGTGGATTCGTAGCGCATTGCGACACAGGTCACTGCGCTTCTTCCGCCTGCAGCGGCAGGGTCAAATTGACGATACCGTCCTCCAGTTGCACATCGATACCGAAGCCCAGCCGTTGTGCCAGTCCTATCATGCCGCGGTTGTTTGGCATGGTGATCCCGGTCAGACGGGTCAGCCCGTGGGCACGGGCATAGGCAATCATTTTTTCCAGCAGTTGACGGCCCAGTCCCAGCCCTTTCAGGTCGGAGCGCACCAGCACGGCGAATTCCGCGTCGGTATTGTCCGGATCAGACAGGGCGCGCGTTACACCGATGATCTGTTCATCGCGCACGGCGACAAAAGCCATCTCCCGATCGTAGTCGATCTGCGTCATGTTAGCCAAATCGTCATGGGTAAACTCGTTGATCTCACTGAAGTAGCGATAGTAGAGATCTTCCTTGGTCACGCGATCGATGAAGTGTTTCAGCGCAGGTTCATCCTCCGGCAGGATTGGCCGGAACAGGCATTGTGAGCCGTCTTTCAAGCCAATGGTCTCTTCCAGCTCATGAGGATAGGGGCGGATGGCCAGCCGTGCCTGCGGGTCACCCTCAAAGGGAGCAAGCTGCATGGAAACGTCCAGCAGGGTGAATTCGCTGCCGGAGGCCAGTACCGGGTGGATATCCAGCCGGGTGATTTCCGGGCAGTCGAGGATCAGGTTGGATACCTGAACCAGCAGACGGCTCAGTCCGGGAATATCCAGAGGCCTCAGGGCACTGCGCCCGCGGATCTTGCCGCCTTTCACTGCCTGCAATACCAGATAGCGCGCCAGCGCCATATTCAGCGGTGGTAACGCCACTGCGACCTGATTTTCCTGCCGCCATTCGATGCCGCCTTCACCCAGCATGATCAGTGGGCCAAAAATGGCATCCTGTTCCACCGCTATACGCAATTCCTGAGCGCCGGCGCGGTTGGCCATGCTCTGTACCAGCAGGCCATGAATACGCGCCTGTGGATAGGTGCGTTTTACGCGGTCGAGAATAGCCTCTGCGGCACGCAGCACCTCGGTGGCGGTGCGCAAATAGAGCATAACGCCCTGGACTTCAGACTTATGGGGAATATCCGGCGAACGCAGCTTTAAAGCGACCGGGTAGCCAATTTGTTCGGCTATATGCACCGCTTCGGCGCTGTCTTCGGCAATCCAGGTCGGTAGCGTCGTCAGGTCATAGGCCTGCAGAATGGATTGCACCTCGTGGGTATCGAGCTGAGTAGCGCCTTCGGCCAGCGCCTGCTGAATCAGCCTATGGGCATCGGCGGTGTTGGCGGTCAGGCCGACCGGGAGTGCCGGCGTCTCTTTGAGCTGTTTCTGATTACGGCGATATTCCACCATATGCATAAACGCGGTCACCGCGCCTTCCGGGGTACGGTAGGTTGGAATGCCGGCCTCGGTAAACAGCCGCCGGGCTTCCTGCGAAGAGTATTCGCCGCACCAGTTGGTGAGCAGCGTAATGCGTTTACCGCGTGGGTGTTGACGCACTGCCTCGATAATCCGTTCGGCGGTGAGGGTGCCCGGTGCCGCTGCGCTTGGCGCGTGGATCAGCAGCAGAGCGTCGTAATCATGGCTGTCGAGCAGCGTTTTGACCGCCGCCAGATAGCGTTGTGGCGTCGCATCATCGCGCAGATCGATTGGATTACCCGCATGGATAAACTCGGGCAAAGCCTCACCAAGCTGAGCCAGAATTTCGTCCCCTAACTGTGCCAGCTTGCCGTTGCGGCCCAGCAGTTCGTCCAGGGCCATCGCGGCCGGTGCGGCGCCGTTGCTGACGATCATCAACCGCTCTCCGCGCAGCGGGTGCATATGGCTCAGGGTTTCTACTGCCGAGAACAACTCGTGGGTATCCTGCACGCGCAACAAACCGGCGCGCTGGATGGCGGCATCGTAGGCGGCATCCAACCCCTGTTGGCTGTTGAGCAACAGTTGGGCCTGCTGGCTGCGCCCGCTTTTAACCACCAGAATCGGCTTGTTGCGTGAAGCGCTGCGCGAGGCGGATAAAAAGCGCCGCGCGTCGCTGATATTTTCCAGGTACAGCAGGATGGCGCTGGTTTTACTGTCGCGCGCCAGAAAATCCAGCAGGTCGTCGACGTCAATATCCAGGCTGTCACCCAACGCGATAAAATAGGAAAAGCCGACTTCACGCTGTTGCGCCCAGTCGAGAATGGTATTGGCCACGGCGGCGGACTGGGAAATAAACGCCAGCTTGCCCTTGAGGATGGGCACCGGTGAGAAACTGGCGTTGATGCCTTGCCACGGTGCCAGCAGGCCCAGACTGTTTGGCCCCAGCAGGCGCATCGAATAACGCTGTGCGCAGGCTTTCAGCTCGGCAAACTGTTCCGGCGGGGAGGAGAGCACAATGGCGGTTTTACAGCCGCGTTGCCCCAGATCTTCAATCAGTGCCAGGTTGCGCTGTGCGTGGGTGCAAAGTATCGCCAAATCGGGGCTGATTGGCAGGCTGGCGACGTCCGGGTAGGCCATGACACCGCACACGGCCTTGTAGCGTGGCGTCACCGGCATCACCGGCCCGTTGAAGCCACCGGCCAGCAGGTTGCTCATCATCAGGTTACCGGCGCGGCCGGGCTGTTGTGAAGCGCCGAGAACGGCAATCGATTTAGGACGTAAAAGCGCTTCTAACCCTCGCTGGCTCATGCACGACTCCTTTAGGCAACGTTACGCCTGATTCTAGGCGTTTTGCGACGGCTTTGCTGTGACCGGTGCCTCCGGTCGGGTAGGTTTCCCTGCCAGATACTGTTGACGGAAATAGTGAAAATGCTGGGCCAGCCCGTCGGCGGCGGCCACATCACCGGCCTGCTGCAACAGCGCTGTCGCCACTTCGGCCGTGCAGTGCTGCTCGGTGCGGCTGGCTTCGCGCAGTTGGTAGTTGGAAGCGGCGGTCACGTTGAGTGAGAACACCGGGAACTGATTGAGGTACGGGCTTTTACGGAACATTTTGCTCGCCTCGGCCCAGGTGCCGTCAAGCATAATAAACAGCGGCGGTTTGCCACCGGCGGGCAGTTCGTTGAATACCGGCCGCTCGGGTGCGGCATAGGACGCGGGAAACACCACGTAAGGCTGGCGTTCGGGATCGTTAATTGCCGCCAGCAGGGCTGGGTCTACTTCGGTGCGCGACCAAAGAAATGCCTGAGTCTCCGGCAGAATATCGGCGATCAGTCGGCCGGTATTGCTCGGCTTCAGCGGCTCTGCACCAAACATGATCAGGCAAAAACGACTGGCGGCCGGCTGCGGCTGAATAGTGTCACACAGGCAGTTCTTATGGGGCAGCAGGCAGCCCTGACAACGCGGTACGCGGTTGCCGCGCGCCAGAAAGGGGCGGGTAGAGCGTTCCAGACGAATTTGGCGCAGGCGAAGTACGGCGTTGTCGGTCATAAAGATCCCGGGGAAAACCGCCATTGTAACGCAGAAAAAAGCCCGACGGGAGCATTCGGGCTGGATTGGATCCTGGCGGTGTCATCCACAATGGGCAACACCGCCTATACTTTCTGCGTTAAACTAGTTCATTGAGCCAGTTATCGAACGGCGTTTTCGGCATGGCGCCGTTGAGCATATCGACCATTTTCCCTTCGCGGAACAGCATAATGGTCGGGATGCTGCGAATGCGGAAGCGGGCGCTCAGTTCCGGTTCGGCCTCGGTATTCACCTTCACGAAGCGGACTTTGCCGGCGCGCTCTTCGGCGACGTCTTCGAAGATCGGGGCAAAACTGACGCAAGGCCCGCACCACGGCGCCCAAAAATCGACCACTACCGGCAGGCCATCTTGCAGCAGCGAGTCCAGAGTGGCAGCGGTGGCGTTGATTACCTCGCCGTCAAAGAGCGCATGGCCACAACGGCCGCATTTCGCACCGTCAGCCACTCGTTCTTCAGGGACGCGGTTGGTAGCATTACAAGCTGGACAAACTGTATTCATGATGACCTCGGATACTGAGAAAGCACGACACACCGCACTCGGGTTGCGGATATGTTTCTTTAATGCTGCTTATTATCGTTAAAAGTGGGGCAATGAACAAAGAGGTTTGTTCGATGAATACGATAGTTGTTAGCTTTTAGCGCAAGTAGGTGGCTTAGCACCCTAACATCAGGTAATCTTCGCGCCCTGCGCGTTGGTGGAGAAGAAAATGAACGATTCATTTAGTGGCAAGAACGGTAAAGTTAAAGTGATGTACGTCCGCAGTGACGACGACAGCAGCAGCGACGACCGTAACAAGAATAAGCGTCCGGCCGGCAAAGGCCGTCCGGCAGACGGTGCGCGCACTTCGGGCCGTACCGGTCAGGACAAGCCGCGCGGTAATAATGATCGCCGTGGCTCTGGCACTGATTCCCGCCGCAGTGAAAGCGATCGTCCTCGCCGTCCAGCGCACACTGAAGACCGTGGTGGTTATGATTCGCCGTGGAAAACCGTGTCACGTGGCCCGGAAGAAGAGCCGGCGTTTGATCACGGTGGCATCAGCGGTAAAAGCTTTATCGATCCAGAGCAGTTGCGTCGTCAGCGTGCGGAAGAAACGCGCGTTTACGGTGAAAACGCCTGTCAGGCCCTGTTCGCCAGCCGCCCGGATGCTATCGTCCGCGCCTGGTTCGTACAGTCGGTCACGCCACGTTTTCGTGAAGCACTGCGCTGGATGGCGGCGAACCGCAAAGCCTACCACGTGGTGGATGAAGAAGAGCTGGCCAAAGCGTCCGGCACCGAACACCACGGCGGCGTCTGCTTCCTGATTAAGAAGCGCCAGGGTCTGGATGCGCAAACCTATCTGAAAGAAGCTCCGGCGAAAGACTGCGTGCTGGCGTTGGAAGAAGTGGGTAACCCGCACAACCTGGGTGCTATTGTCCGTTCTTGCGCTCACTTTGGCGTTAACGGCGTATTGCTGCAGGATCCGGCGGTGCTGGAGTCTGGCGCAGCGGTGCGTACGGCTGAAGGCGGCGCGGAACACATCAAGGCAATTAACGCCGATGATTTCCTGTCGGTGCTGGATACCTTCCGCAAGGCGGGTTACGCCATCGTCACTACCTCGAGCCACAAAGGGACCCCACTGGCGCAGGCTAAACTGCCGGCCAAAATGGTGCTGGTACTGGGTCAGGAGCGTGACGGCCTGAGCGACAGTGCCTGGCAACAGGGTGATATGAACGTGTCTATCGGCGGTACCGGCAAGGTGGAAAGTCTGAACGTATCGGTCGCGACCGGCATTTTGCTGGCTGACTGGTGGCGTCAAAACCAAGCTTGATATACCCGTCGCCTTTCAAGCTGCAGCGTTGTTACCTGCACTAACTCACCCCAGTTACTTACTAGAGTAAGCGTCTGGGGATGAGTGAGTTGGTCGCCTAGCTACAACTTGAAATTCATAGGGTATACATAATATGTCATAAAAAACGGGCGCCTCAGGGCGCCCGTTTTGTTTTCTGCTGTTTAGTGAGCGCCGCCGCCCCCACCGCCGGAGCTGAATGGCGGTTTCGCCACCCAGACCAGCGCCAGCAGGATCAGGAACACCCCAGCCGACAGCCAGAATATCTCGTTAGCCGAGATAATCAGCCCCTGCGCGGTGATCTCGTTGGCGATATAGGCCGACGCCTGCTGCTTGCTCATGCCAATCTGTTCCAGTTGCCGGTACATGTCCTGCGACTGCGGGCTGTAAGGATTCACGAACTCCGCCAGCTGCGAGTGATGCTGCGACTCACGCTGTGTCCACAGGGTGGTGGTGATCGAGGTCCCGATCGACCCCGCCAGCGTACGGGTAAAGTTCGACAGGCTTGATGCCGCTGCCATACGTTCCGGCGGCAGGCCGGACAGCGTAATGGTGGTCAATGGCATAAAGAAGCAGGCGATGGCGAAGCCCTGGACAAACTGCGGCCAGGCCGAGGCACCAAAGTCCATTCCCGGTTCAAACGTATAGGCGCGCCAGTAGAAGCACACGGCATACATAATGAAGCTGAAGGTTACCAGTCGGCGCATGTCGAGCCGGTTACCGAACTTACCGATGATCGGCGACAGCAAGACCGGTATCAATCCGATCGGTGCCGAAGCCAGCCCCGCCCAGGTAGCGGTATAGCCATACACCTCCTGCAGCAACTGCGGCAATAGCACAATGGCGCCGAAGTACAGCATATAGGCCAGGCTGATACACAGGCAGCCGACGGTAAAGTTGCGCGACTTGAACAGCGACAGATCCACCACCGGGTGGTCGTCCGTCAGTTCCCAGATTATCAGGAACACCAGCGCCACCACCGCTACTACCGTCAGCACTATTATCTCGGTCGAGTTGAACCAGTCCAGCTCCTTGCCCTGATCGAGCATCACCTGCAGCGAACCAATCCCGACGATCAACAACACCAGACCGATGGTGTCGATCGGTTTGATCTCGGTTTTGGTTTCCCTGCCTTTCAACGTCGACATCGCCACCAGGATCACCACGGCGCCAATCGGGATGTTGATGAAGAAGATCCAGCCCCAGTGATAGTTGTCACTGATATAACCGCCGAGGATAGGCCCGAATATGGGCGCGACGATCACCGTCATTGACCATAGCGCCAGGGCCATCGCTCGCTTGGCGGGCGGATAGTTGTTCAGCAACAGACTCTGCGACAGCGGGATCAACGGCCCCGCGACCACACCCTGGATCACGCGGAAGAAGATCAGCATGCCCAGACTGTTGGAAATACCGCACAGCCAGGAAGCGAGCACGAACAGCGCGGTGGACCACAGGAACAGTCGCACTTCACCGACGCGCTTTGCCAGCCAACCGGTAATTGGGATCGAGATGGCGTTCGCCACGCCAAACGAGGTGATCACCCAGGTACCCTGCGAGTTGGAAGACCCGAGGTTACCCGCAATGGTCGGGATCGCCACGTTGGCAATGGTGGAGTCCAGTACCTGCATAAAGGTCGCCATGGCGAGCGCGACCGTCATCCAGGCGAGCTGGGCACCTTCAAGCGGTTTCTGTGCCAAGGTAGCCTCCCACGCGCTTAGCCGGCATTCGCATGGATCACGTCGGCGATCATCTGGTTAACCGGTGCCAGGTTCAACGCCAATGCGTTGGTCTGGTACAGCGGCTTGTCACGCACCACGTCAGACAGCACGCGGCCATCCAGGTTGGTGGTGTCAACTTTCACCAGCGTCGACAGACCAATACGCAGCGGATGATCGGCGATTTGTTTGGCGTCCAGCTCAATACGAACCGGCAGACGCTGAACCACCTTGATCCAGTTACCGGTGGCGTTCTGTGCAGGCAACAGTGAGAAAGCGCTGCCGGTGCCCATATCGATACCGACCACTTTGCCGCTATACACCACGTCGTCACCGTAAATGTCACTGACCACGGTGGCCGACTGACCGATACGCATATTGGCGATCTGGGTTTCTTTGAAGTTGGCGTCCACCCAAATGTGTTCGGCAGGGACCACCGCCATCAGCGGGGAACCTGCGGCGATTTGCGCGCCAACCTGTACGCTGCGGCGAGACACATAGCCGGTGATCGGGCTGATGATT
The DNA here is from genome assembly GCF_949794035.1 of Serratia proteamaculans. Lineage (NCBI taxonomy): Bacteria > Pseudomonadati > Pseudomonadota > Gammaproteobacteria > Enterobacterales > Yersiniaceae > Serratia > Serratia proteamaculans. The sequence continues at coordinate 4,230,383 of NZ_OX461105.1, read as the reverse complement.
TTGGTACGTTGCAGCGCCAGCCAGGCGTCACGCATTTGCGCAGCGGACTGTTGAATCGCCGGCTGTTGCTCCAGCGGGGTGTTCAATACCATCGCCTGGTTGGCGTTGTATTGTTGAACCGCCACTTCCAACGCCGCCTTGGCGCTGTCGACCGCATCACGCGCATGTTGCAGTTCTTCACGGCCGATGGCGTCAAGGCTGCCCAGTACCACGCGGCGTTTCAAGTCGTTCTCCGCTTTGCTCAGGTCGGACTTGCGCAAGGCAATGTTGGCCTGATACTGCTTGCTGTTGATGATCAGCTGGTGGGTCTGACGCACGCTGTTGGCCAGGCCGGTTTTGGCGCGTTCGAGCGCCTGTTCGGCATCGGTTGGATCCAGCGTGAGCAGCACATCCCCCTGCTTCACGTAGTCGGTATTGTCGAAGTTGACGCTGTTAACGCTACCGTTCACCTGGGCCATGATCTGCACCTGGTTGCCGGCCACATAGGCGTCGTCCGTTTCCTGATGATGACGCAACACCAGGAACCAATAAACTAAATATGCCACCCCAATAACAACGAAAATAACCGTCAGCAACAGCAGCCAAAATTTACGCTGTTTCTTTTTGCCGGCCGGTTGTGGCGGGGTCTGAGTCTCCGCACTTGCGCTCATGGTGTTCTCCAAGCTCTCAATTTTATTATGCTTTTGAATCCGCAGCGACCGGGGCCTGATAGCCACCGCCCAGCGCACGGATCAGTCCTATCTTCGCCTGCAGCAAGTTGCTGTTGGCATTCAGTTCCGCCTGTTGCTGCTGCAAGAGCTGCGTCTGGCTGGTTAACAACTGGTCGCGCCCGATAATCCCTGCCTGGTATCGAGCGTTAGCGACACGGTACACCTGTTGCATCGATTGGGACGCAGATGCCGCCTGCAGCTGCTGTTGCGCAGTGCTTTGTTGGACGGTGATGGCATCGGCGGTTTCCTGCACGGCATTCAGGATAGTTTGGTTATAGGACTCCACCGCCTGGTCATACAGCGCGGACTCCTCACCCAGCTTGCTGCGCAGCGCACCGGCGTGGAAGATCGGCAATGAAATCGCCGGCATCACGTTCCAGGCCTGGCTGGCCGCTTCAAACAGATTCGGGCTGGTGCCACTGGTGTTAGTAGTGGTCAGGCCGGCAAAGGCTGAAATGGTCAGGCTGGGGTAAAATTCTTTACGGGCGGCGCTGACGCGTTGGTTATAGGATTCCACCAACTGACGTTGCGCTGTGATATCCGGGCGTTTACCCAGCAGATCGGCAGTCAGCTCACCTTTTGGCGCCATCAGAGTGCTGGCGGGCAGAGCCACCGGGCGCAGGTGTTGCATGGCGCTCGGGCCCTGGCCGGCCAACGCGGCCAACTGGTGTCTAAGTTGTTCAATCTGCGATTGCAGTTGCAGGATCTGCTGCTTGGCGCCGTCGGCTTGCGCCTGGCTTTGCTGTGGAACATCAACGCCGGTGATGCCGGCTTTATATTGCTGTTGACGCAAATCCGTCAGGCGTTGGTTGTTGTCCACTTCTTGTTGCAGCAGTTTTTCCAGCGCGAAATTGCTCTGCAACTGGTAATAGGCCGAGGCTACCGAACTGGTCAGCGTCAGCGCAGCCTGTTCCTGCTCGGCGCGGGCCGCATCGACCTGTGCCTTGGCGGCGTTAACCTGATTGCGGTATTTACCCCACCAGTCAAATTCATAGGCCAGGTTCAGCCCCAGCGAGTTGGAGCTCTCGTAGATAGGCTTATGTGGATAGCCCAGACCCATGTTGACGTTCTGCGGGACTTTCTGGCGGTTGCTGCTGGCGTTCAGATCCAGATTCGGGCCGTTGGCCGCGCTGGCTTCACCCACCACGCTCTGTGCTTCACGCACGCGACCGGCCGCTTGTCGCAGCGTCGGTGAGCTTTGCAGCGTCTGGGTCATCAGGCTGTCGAGCTGAGGATCGTTAAGCGAACGCCACCACTGTGGGCTAACGTTCAGCGAGCTGACCTTCGGCTGTGACAGTTGCAGGCTCTGCGAGTCCATCAGGGTGGATTGCGGGGCAATATTGTCGGTAGAGGCGCACCCAGCCAGCAGCAATACGGCGAACAGCGGGGTGAATCTCCAGTTAAACGGGGATCGCATAGTCGGTTACCTGAACAGAAATTATTGGGATAACTGTCCTGAAACTTCCATCTGGTCCAGACGCGTTAACAGTTTGCGCGTCAGCTGTTCCAGCTGTTGCTGTTCATCATCGTTCAGCGTGGACCACAGGAAATGCAGACATTTGTGCTGCGGTGGCAGCAATTGGTTGAGAAACTCTTCTCCCTGCGGCGTCATGTGCAGATGCAGGCAACGACGGTCATGGTCGCTTTCCCGGCGTTCAATCCAGCCGCGTTTTTCCAGTTCATCGGCAATCCGCGTGGCATTGGTCCGTGACGAGCCTAGGGCAGAGCTTAGCTCAGAAGGCTGAATGCTGTGACTTTCCTGCGCATCCAGAGTAATCAGCGCCATAAACAGGGTTTCGTTAATCCCTTGTGCCTTAAGCATTTTATTGCGATTTTCCAGCAATTTGCTTTGCATGTGCATGCACAGCCGGGTCAGCAGGATTTCCTGATAAGGAAAGTCTTTCTGACGTTTTGCACGGAAATTAAGCATTTGTTCAATGGGAGTAAACGAGCTTTCCATAATTTGGGGCCTCATTAATTTCGTTCGAGATAGTAACGATAGTGATTAATAATGTAAATCTTCAGCCATGCGAATAATTTAGCAATTCGTGTCATTTGTAAGTTATTTGTCAACGACCCCTTCGCGAGCGACAGCCCAGAATGGGGGCAATGGACAAAATCAAAGGCTGGCTGAACTGAGAATCATAAATATTTTTAACGTGACACCAAAGGCGACTGCGCCGCTCAACGTCGACAGAATGATGCTTTTACTGCGGTAAAAGCACAGTCCCAGCGCGGCGAAACCGACCAGCGTCGGCCACAGCTTGTCCGGTTCGCGCATCACCACCGGCGTGCTGGAAACCACCAGTAGCGCACAAATGGAGGCGATACCAATGCTGTCGAGCAATAGCGCGGTTTTGCCGCGTTTGATCCCCGGTTGGGCACGCGCCGGTGCCAGGCGTAAGGGTAAGTAGCGAAACAGGTAATTTGCGCAACCGACCACCAGGCCAATCACCACCACATCAGTGTTCATCAATCGCCTCCGATACGCTGGGTTGGAACAGGGCGGCAATACAGCCGGCGCTGATGCCGGCCAAGATGGCGACGGGAATAGAAAACAGCACCACACCGAGCAGTGCGCCAGCCAGTGCGGCGGCGATGGTCAGACTTTGCGGACGCCTGAAGGCCGCCAACAGGAAGCTGAGGAACAGCGCCGGCAACATAAAGGATAACGAGGCTTCAATCACCGGGTATTGCTCCAGCGGCCCGTTACCGAACAGTGCACCGATGGCGGTGCCCGCTACCCAGGAAAGCCAGGAGCAGAGTGAAATACCGATCATCCAGTTCTCGCTCCAGCTGCGGTTATTACGCATCAGCTTGGCGGTAGCGGCGGCGAACACCTCGTCGGTCAGACCGAAGGCCCAGAGTGCGGTTTTGCCGCCCGACATGCGTGAAACGATGCGGTGGCGCAGGGCGGGGCCATACAGCAGATGCCGTATGTCCATTGCCATCACGGTCAGCGCGGAAACCCACAGCGACATTCCGGCACTCAGCAGGGCAGTGATCACAAACTGGCTGGCACCGGCATAGATAATGCAGGAAAAGAAGATGCTTTCCAGCGGGGAGAACCCCAGCTTAACGGCGCTCAGGCCAAAGGCAAAAGCCACCGGCACATAGCCGATGACGATCGGTAAACTGTCGACGACGCCGTGGGTGAAGGTAGAGCTGACGGCAGGGGGATTAAGGCTTTCTGCAGCTTGGCTTTGCATTTTTATTAGTGTCGCAGGATAGAGATTAATAGTTCATCTGCAGAACATTACCAGAGAGTGAGTAATGTTTATACCCTGCGGCGCTAATAAATTTCGACTATGACTATTCGCTTGCTAATCAGATCGTCGCCGGTCCTTGCGGATCATGATGCTTGCCGCGCCACCAGGTCAGCAGGTTGAGCAGACACAAAATACCCCCGGCGGTGGCAACGCCAGTCCAGCCGGCATGTTGATAAGCCGAGGCTGACAGCAGTGAGCCGAGCGCACCACCGATGAAATAGCTGGTCATGTAGCCGGCGGTCAGACGGTTGCGTGCTTCCGGCATAATCCGGTAAATCACGCTTTGATTAGTGACGTGTACGGCCTGTACGGCCAGGTCGAGGATCAGGATACCGGCGATCAACGCCCACAAGGATTGTTTAGCGAAAGCGATGGGTATCCAGGAAAGCAGCAGCAACACCAGGCCCACGGTGGTGGTTAAACCGCCCTTACCCTGATCCGCCAAATGCCCGGCTCGTGAAGCCGCCAATGCACCGGCAGCGCCTACCAGGCCAAACAGGCCAATCACCCCTTCGGAATAACCAAATGGCGGTGCTGCCAACAGAAAAGCCATCGAGGTCCACAGCACGCTGAAGTTGGCGAATGACAGTGCCCCGAGTATCGCGCGGGTACGCAGCAAAGGGGTACCGTAAAACAGGGTGAAGATAGATTTCAGCAACTGCGGGTAATTCAGCCCCGAATGCTGCTTGTAACGCGGCAGTGCGCGCCACAGGATCAGCGCCATCAGGATCATCAGCACGCTGGCTACCCAGTAAATGGTGCGCCAGCCGCCGATCGACGCCAGCGCTCCGGCCACGGTGCGCGCCAGCAGAATGCCGAGCAGCAGGCCGCTCATAATAATGCCGACGGTTTTGCCGCGCTTCTCCGGATGGGCCAGGGTGGCCGCCAGTGGCACCAGAATTTGCGCCACCACCGAGAACAGCCCGGTGAGCGCGGTGCCGAGGATCATCATCGGCAAGGTGGTGGAGCTGGCGGTGATCAGCATGCCGCCCGCGGCCAGCAGCGTCATAAAGACGATCAGCCCACGGCGTTCAAACATATCGCCGAGCGGTACCAGCAACAGCAGGCCAACGGCATAACCCAACTGGGCGGCGGTAACGATAAAACCGGCCTGATTCACCGACAGATCAAAGTTTTGTGCAATGGTTTCCAGCAGCGGTTGCGCGTAGTAGTTACTGGCGACAGCCAGACCGGTGGCGATGGCGATCAGCACGATCAGCGCCGGGCTGAGACCCGACTGTGAATGTTGTTGGCTCATAAGATATTAATCACAGGGAAAAGTTAGCCGAAGTATCGGGCACGACAGCCGGTGAAACCAATGTATAATTTTCATTTTATCAATCTCATTTTTCGATAGATGCCATGAACCTGAAACAGATCCGCTTTGCGCTGGCGGTAGCCGAAGAGCAGAGCTTTACCCGGGCGGCACAGCGTTGCCATACGGTGCAGTCGGCCCTCAGCCACCAGATTGCCAAACTGGAAGAGGAGCTGGGCTGTACATTGTTCGAGCGCACCTCGCGTCGGGTCAGACTGACCACCGCCGGGCAGGCGTTTATTCAACCAGCGCAACGGCTGCTGGCGGCGAAACAGGCGCTGGTGGAGGAGGTGGTTGCCGCCAGCGGCACGGTATCCGGTACCCTGACCATCGGCACCATTTCAACCATAAACGCGATTGATCTGACCGAAAAACTGGGTAACTTTCATCGCCATTATCCGGCGGTGAATATCCGGCTGTACGTGGGCATGAGCGAAGCATTGCTGGAGGACGTACGCCAACAAAAGACGGACGTGGCGTTTGTCGGTATCTGGCCGGGGGATATCGATATGCTGCCGGTGTCGCATCGGCAGCTCACCGATGAGCCGCTGGTGGCACTGGTGGCGACGCAGCATCCGCTGGCCAGTCGTCAGCGGGTCAATCTGCAAACCCTGTCAGAAGTGCCGCTGGTGGACTTTTACAGCGGGACTGGTGCCCGGCGGCAGACCGACCGTGCGTTTCAGGCGGCGGGCATCAAGCGGCATGTCAGTTTTGAAATTGACCATATCGAATGGCTGGAGAATCTGGTGCGGCGTGGGCTGGCGGCTGGCATTGTGCCCATCTCAACGGCGCAGCGTTTGAGTTCGCTGGTGTCGATCCCGATTGAGGATGGTCCACGGCGACAGGTGTACTGCGTATGGCCGCAGCCGCTGTCCAGAACCGCCGAGCGGTTTTTGCAGTTTAGTGGGATTGATATTGCCGAATGAAGAGAGTCGGGGCGCAGTGGCCTGCGCCCCGGTGTGATTACTTCTTCGCGGCTTCTGCGGCGGTTTTCACCCAGCCGTCGAAGGTGGCCTGATGCGCTTTAATCCAGCCGTTAACGTGATTCTGGATATCGGCTTCGGACGCCTGACCTTCATGCATACGCAGGTTCTGCGCATTCACATCGCTAATCGGCAGCTTCATGATGGCAAACAGCTCGGCAGCCGCTGGGTTGGCTTCAGCCCATTTTTTGTTGGCAACGATGCGCATGACACTTACTGGGAACCCATAGTTAGCGCCGTTAGGCAACTTGGTATCGATATCTTTCTGACTGCCCGGCAGGGAGGAGAAGGGGACCTGTAACCAGACAACGTCGCGCCCCGTGACCAGCACGTCGCTGAGCCAGTATGGTGTCCAGGTGTAGTACAGAATCGGTTTGCCTTCTTTGTAACGGGTAATGGTATCGGCAATCATCGCCGCGTAGTTACCCTGGTTGTGCTCGACGGTTTTATCCAGGCCGTAGGCCTTGATGTGATTATTAATCACCGCTTCACAACCCCAGCCTGGCGTACAGCCGGTCAGATCGGCCTTGCCGTCTCCATTGGTGTCAAACAGCTTGGCGATCTTCGGATCTTTCAACTGCTCAATGTTGGTGATGTGGTATTTATCGGCGGTTTTTTTGTCGATCAGGTAACCCTGCGCAGCGTTATCTACGTAAATGCCTTTGCGGTAAAATTTAGCGTCGCCGCCGGCGGCCTTGTATTGATCATTGTGCAGCGGCTGCCAGTTCACCGCCATGAAGGTGGCATCGCCGGCAGCGATCGAGGTGTAAGCGACGTTATAGTCGACTTCACGGGTCTCCTTGACGTCATAGCCCAGCTTTTCCAGCGCTTTGCTGACCAGCAGCGTCTGGAAGGTCTCTTCAGAGATGGTGCTCTGCACCGGCTGAACGGAGATGCCTTTGCCTGGCAAGTCTGCGGCGGAGACCGCCTGTGAGCTAATCAATGTGGTAAGGGCAACCGCCCAGATTCCTGTAGTGCGCATAGTGAAATACCTTTTTTATGTTATGAAGCCGGGATTTCCGGCACGTCGGGATTATTTCGCTGCCGCAGCAGCGGTGCTGACCCAGCCATCAAAGGTGGCCTGATGGGCTTTAATCCAGCCGTCTACGTGGCGTTGTATATCGTCGGCGCTGTTCTCGCCCTTGTGCATACGCAGGTTCTGCGCGTTAACGTCCGCCAACGGCAATTTCATGATGGCGAACAGCTTGGCCGCCGCCGGGTTGGCCTGCGCCCACGGCTTGTTGGCGACGATATGTTCGTTATTGACGAAGAAGCCGTAATTTTTGCCGTTCGGCAACGCGGTATCCTTGTCTTTCAACGAACCCGGGCTGGCGGAGAACGGCACGGTCAGCCAGACCACATCGCGGCCGGGCACCAGTTCGTCGCTGACCCAATACGGCGTCCAGGTGAAGTACAGCACCGGTTTGCCCTGTTTATAGCGGGTCAGGGTGTCGGCGATGATGGCGGAGTAGTTACCCTGGTTTTGAGTAACCCTGTTGCTCAGGCCATAGGCTTTGATATGGGTGTTGATCGCGCTGCCGCACACCCAGCCGGGCTCACAGCCGGCCAGATCGGCCTTGCCGTCACCGTCAGCATCAAACAGCCTGGCCAGCTTGGGATCTTTCAACTGGGAAATATCGCTGATGTGGTATTGATCTGCGGTTTTCTTGTCGATCAGATAACCCTGCGCCGCATTAGTGATATAGGCACCCTGGCGATAAAACTTTTTGTCGCCGCCGGCGCTTTGGTACATGTCGGTTTGCAGCGGATCCCAGTTCACCGCCATGTAGGTGGCATCACCGGAAGCGATAGAGGTATAGGCAATATTGTATTCCACCTCGGCGGTGGGCTGGACGTTATAGCCCAGCTTGACCAGCGCACGGTTGACCAGCTCGGTCTGGAAGCTTTCTTCGGCGAGGGTGCTTTGCAAGGGTTTAACCGTGACGCCTTTGCCGGGAAGTTCGACGGCGAACGCCTGTGTGCCAAGCAATGAAGTCAGGGCTAAAGCCCAAATTCCTGTCGAGCGCATAGTGGTTCCTTCGATTTTATTCGTGCTGTCGGTGCCCCCGGCCAGCGCCGGAGGCAGGGCGATTAAGGCTTTTTGATGAAGGGCCGGGTGACCAGGCCGATGGGGCCGTGTGCGTACCAACGTCCCATGCCTTTGCTGCGGCGATCGCGCCCCAGCGACTGGGTAAGGCGGTCGAGAATAATCGCAAGGATCACGATACCGACCCCGCCGACGGCGGCCAGCCCCATATCGAGACGACCGATACCGCGCAGCACCATCTGGCCCAGACCGCCGACGGCGATCATCGAGGCGATCACCACCATCGACAGTGCCAGCATCAGCGTTTGGTTTACCCCGGCCATAATGGTCGGCATCGCCAGTGGCAACTGCACTTTAAACAGCAGTTGGCGCGGGCTGGCACCAAAGGATTCAGCGGCTTCAATCAGATCTTCCGGCACCTGTTTGATGCCCAGGATAGTCAGTCGCACGATCGGCGGCAGGGCGAAGATAATGGTGACCACGACTCCGGGCACGTTACCGATACCGAACAGCATGACAATCGGCACCAGATAGACGAAGGCCGGCGTGGTCTGCATGGCGTCAAGCAACGGCCGTATGATTTTGCCTGCGTGCTTGCTGCGCGCCAGCCAGATGCCGAGCGGCAATCCTATGACGATACAGAAGAACAGGGCGGTCAATACCAGCGCCAGCGTCACCATGGCCTGCGACCAGGCGCCAATAGCGCCGATGGCTATCAGCGAGACCAGCGTAGCGGCACCCATGCTGAGGCTGGAGAGCTGCCAGGCAATCAGCGAGAACAGCAGAATGGCGATCGGAGCCGGCATACCGAGCAGCAATTGTTGAAAACCGCTGAGGATGAAATCGACCGGCACGCGGATCCCCTGGAACAGCGGGCGAAAGTGCAGCACCAGCCAATCAATGCCGTGGGTGACCCAGGAGTCAAAGGGTATCCAGGTCTTGTGGAACGGATCCAGCAGGTTGAAGTGCTCCGGCTGGACCGGGGCGCTATTCAGCCAGTCTGAGCCTTGAGCGGCCTGACTGGCGGCGTCATGGGTCGCCGGTGGTGGCGTGCTGGACCAGGCATCGCCGGCGGGAGCTGCCGAGTTTGCAGCGTCAGCGGCCGGTGCGGCACTGGGGTCGACAGGCGCAGTGGCCCAGGGATCTTGTGTTGTATCACTCATTCGTTGGGCCCTCTTTATCCAGGGCCTGCAACAGCATGGCCTTGGAAATGATTCCGATATAGTTGTTTTCTTCGCAGACCACAGGTACCGCGCAAGGCGCCAGAGCGACCAATGAAATCAGTTCGCTTAGCGGCATGTCGGCCGGTACCGGGGCGGGCGCTTCCAGCAGGGCATCATCCAGCGTCAGATTGGCCGCCAGTGCCTGCTTGAGCGAATCTACCGACACCACGCCGATAAATTTCTTTCCGCGTTCAACAACATAACCATAATCACGGTCTTCATCGCGCAGCAGCTGTAACGCCGACCGCGGACCAAAACCGGGGGTTTTACGAATAAGCGCCACCGGACGACGCTTGGCGATATCCTTGGCGCTGAAAACATGGCTGACATCTACGCCACGGAAGAAGGTACGTACATAATCGTTGGCCGGATTATTTAATATTTCCTCCGGCGTGCCGACCTGAATCACTTCACCGCCTTGCATAATGGCAATACGATCGCCAATGCGCATAGCTTCGTCCAAATCGTGAGAAATAAAGACGATGGTGCGCTGATGCTGGGCCTGTAATTTGACCAGCTCATCCTGCATTTCGGTACGGATTAAGGGATCGAGCGCCGAGAAGGCTTCATCCATCAATAATATATCCGGATTATTTGCCATGGCGCGGGCTAATCCTACGCGCTGACGCATGCCACCGGAAAGTTCATCGGGATAAGCATGGGCATAATTCTCCAGTCCGACCTGACGCAGGGCTTCCAGCGCTTTATCCAGGCGTTCTTGAGGAGGAATACCGGCTAATTCCATGCCAAATGCAGTGTTATTCAATACATTCATATGTGGCATTAAAGCGAATGATTGAAACACCATGCTGATCTTATTACGACGTACGGTACGCAGTGCGCTGTCGGATATTTTCGATATATCCTCGCCATCAATCAGCACCTGTCCGCGGGTGGGTTCTATCAGACGATTGAGAAGGCGTACCAGGGTGGATTTTCCGGAACCGGAAAGCCCCATGATGACAAATATCTCGCCTTCTTCAATGGCCAGAGAGGCGTCTTTTACGCCTAATGATAACCCGGTTTTTTCAAGCAGTTGGTCTTTTGTCAGACCTTTCTCAATCAGTTTGAATGCGCGATCCGGGTGTTCGCCAAATATCTTATACAGGTTCTTTACTTCGAGTTTAATTGCCATGCAATTTGCTGTTTCCTCTGATGAATTATCAAACGATAAAAAATGTCCCAATAGAAAATAATAGTCCCCTATACCCTAACACAGTGGATATCTGAGACAACCCTCAATGTCCGCTGAATGGGATATTAGCGATTTACATCAACATTTCTATTGGTTATGGTAGTGCGGTGAATATTCAATTATTTGCGTTTGATATTCCCCGTAAACGCTTGGTTTTAAGTAAAAATAATCCCATTGTATTAACGCTATTATTTACTCGCTGAGTCTTCTTGTCAGGCAATAAAAAACCCGACCAGAGGTCGGGTAAAAGTCATCAGTATTTCATCAGTTTTTAACGACAGGTGCCGATATCGAGGGGATATCGTCGCAGGCATATTATCCGCTTAATATGACAGCCAGATGTCAGCCTACGCCTTGCGATACAGGCGGCGTGGATGGCCAATATTGCCGTACATCATCTCTACGCGTACGAACTGGGTGGCGACACAGTATTCCAGATAACGTCGGGCGGTGGTTTTACTGATACCGACCTGTTCGACCACGTCTTCCACCGCGTGCGCAACCTCGGGCCGTTTGATAAACAGCGCCTGAACCAGCTCCAGCGTATTGGTTTCAATGCCCTTGGCGCTGGGCTCGCTGGAGAACTGTTTGGATTGCAGGTTATACAGCGCGTCGACGTTGCTTTGGTCGATCACCTTGAAGGTGCGCTGGGTTTGAACAAACTGCATAAAGCGTTCCAGCGAGTTGCGCAGCCGTTTGTAGGACACCGGTTTAATGATGTAATCGAAAGCGCCGTTGCGGATCGCCTGGCTGCAGGTGTTCATATCGCTGGCGGCGGTAATGAAGATCACCGAACAGCCGGGATTTTTCACTGCGGCTTCCTCCATTAGCTCAATACCCTGGCCGTCCGGCAAAAAGTTATCCAGCAGGATCAACCGTGGCTGGTGGGTTTTGACCTTGGCTCTGGCCTCGGCCAGCGTGGCGGCATAGGCCACCACCCGCAGAGCAAAGTTCTGCTCAATGAACTCGGCGTGCAGCGTCGCCAACTGTGGCTCATCTTCCACGATCAAAACGTCCAGTGCTTCTGGTTGCATTATTCGGGTGCTCAAGATTGTTTAGGGATAAACAAAGAAAAAATGGTGCCGTGCGGCTCGTTGTCCGACACTTCTATGCTGCCATGCGCTTGCGCTACGTGGCTGGCGACCAAATGCAGGCCGATGCCGTGGTCACCTTTGTCATCTTTGGTGGTGACGCCTTGTTCGAACAGCGTATCACGCACCTCGGGGGCAATGCCGGTGCCGCGATCGGCCACTTCAATCACCAACTCATTGCCGTTATCGCTAATATAGAGTTCTACCGCTTCATGCGGCGCATCGCAATGCAGCGTAGCGTCAACCGCATTATCCAGCAAATTGCCAATGATCGACATCAGTTCGGTTTCGTTCAGCGCCGCCGGGATTTGCCCCAGTTGACAGGCGGGATCGAAGCGCAGCTCAACGCCTTTTTCCTTCGCACTGGAGTACTTGCCCAATAACAGGCCACAGAGTGCCGCCGAACTGAAACGCTGAGAAATAAAGTCGAGGATCTCCTGCGCGCCTTCCGACTGAGCCTCAACATAACGGATCGCCTCGTCGTAGCGCTGCATATGTAACAGCCCGGCGAGGGTGGCGGTCCAGTTGAGCTGTTCATGGCGCATGATACGCAGGTTGTCAGCGTAGCGTTTGACCTGGCTGAGCTGGCTGCTCAGGGTATTGATGTCGTTCTTGTCGCGGAAGCTGATCACCCAGCCTTGCAACTCTTCTTCCTGCATAATCCGCACCCGGCTGGCGATGACCCGCACGTGGTTGAAACGGCAAACCTCATCATGGGTGTCGTGTCCCAACTGGGAAGCGCCGAAAAAGTCCGGCTGTGCCTGGATCAGCTCGCCAATTTCACGTCCCATCAAGGCCCCGGCGGGTTGACGCAGATCCAGTAATTCACGTGCTGCGTGGTTGATGGTGATGATCCGCAACTGGGGATCGACGGCAATCACACCCTCATAAATCGCTTCCAGCAGGGCCTTTTGTTGGCGCACCAGCAGCGCAATTTCCTTCGGCTCCAGCCAGAACATCTGGCGTTTTAAATTCTTCGATAACAGCCAGGAAAAGACAAACAGGGCGATTAATAACATCACAATCGACACCACAATTTGCGTCAGGGTTCTGGCATTCAGGTTATCGATATGTGATTTCAGATAGCCGACCGAGACAATACCGATAACCTTATTATTGTCATCCATAATCGGTGCTTTGCTACGCAATGAAATTCCGATGCCGCCTTTGCGGATGGAAATAATACTTTTTCCTTCCAGCACCTCTTGGTTATCGCCGCCGACCATCGGGGTACCGACACGATCAGTATATTCAGAGTGGTAAAGATGCCGGGTTTGTTTATCGCCGATCACGATATAGCTGGCATCACTGCTGGCACGTATTTTTTTCATCAGCTCGGCTATTTTTACCGGATCGTTTTTTTCCACTGCGGTGACCAGGGACGGGATCAGGGCAATCTCCCGTGCCTGCACTTGCGCCCGCGCGCCGAGGTCGCGATGCAGCTGGGCATCCAGCTGATAGTAGGTGTAAGCACCAATAAAGGTTAACAGCACACAAGAGAAGGCGACCAGGCACAGGAATAGCTTGATTTGAAATGAGAGTTTTATGCGCATGGCCTGGGGGGCGTCCTGAGAGATCCTGAGCGCTTACCCTATCATGAGTCGTGGTTAATGTAATATTGCGCCCGATCAACTTGTGATCGCCACCACGGGTTTATCCTTAATGGGTCGCGGTATTAAACGACTGCAATAAAACTGATAAGCTTTAAAGTTAAAATAACATTAACACCATTAAAACCTCGCTCTATTTTACATAACCCCAATTAACACCATAGAAACCATAACCACCATTAAAAACCCTTTTTAATTTTGAACAAAATCACAGCAGGTAATCCGTGCGTTTCTCTATGATGGCCGAACAAACTAATAAGAGGCCAGATTATGAGCACAACAGATGATTCTTACCTCGTCGCCAAAGACAAAACGGCTGAAATACCGTTGCGTGAAAAATGGTGGCACATACTGGACAATTACAAAGTAGGGATTATTCCGTTACCGTTCTTCGTTCTGGCCGGCGTACTTATTTTACTGGATTGCCTGGAAGGGAAATTACCCAGCGATATCGTGGTGATGGTCGCTACATTGGCCTTCTTCGGTTTTGCCTGCGGCGAGTTTGGCAAACGCCTGCCGCTGATCGGCAAAATGGGGGCCGCAGCCATTTGCGCCACCTTTATTCCTTCCGCGCTGGTGCATTACGGCCTGCTGCCGGACGTGGTGGTGGAGTCGACCACCAAGTTCTACAAGTCGACCAATATTCTCTATCTCTATATCTGCTGCATTATCGTCGGCAGCATTATGAGCATGAACCGTCAGGTGTTGATCCAGGGCTTCCTGCGCATCTTCGCACCGATGCTGTGCGGCGAGATTGCCGGCATGCTGGTGGGCATGGCGGTCGGCATGGCGCTGGGGCTGGAGCCGTTCCAAATCTTCTTCTTCCTGATCTTGCCGATCATGGCCGGGGGCGTCGGTGAGGGCGCGATCCCACTGTCGATGGGCTACGCGGCAATCCTGCATATGGAGCAGGGAGTGGCGTTAGGGCGTATTTTGCCGATCGTGATGCTCGGCAGTCTGACCGCCATTGTGCTTGCCGGCTTGCTCAACCAACTCGGTAAACGCTACCCGCACCTGACCGGTGAAGGCAGCCTGATGCCGAGCAAGCAGGGCGACAGCGAAATGAGCGCGGTGGATAAAATCAGCGGCAAGGTGGATGTCAGCACTATTGCCAGTGGCGCGCTGTTGGCCATCCTGCTGTACATGGTGGGAATGCTGCTGCACCGCTTGATTGGCCTGCCGGCACCGGTTGGCATGCTGTTCGCGGCGGTGGCGGTGAAGCTGGCGCACGGTGTGTCTCCACGCATTCAGGAAGGTTCGCAGGTGGTGTATAAGTTCTTCCGCACGGCGGTGACCTACCCAATCCTGTTTGCCGTTGGCGTAGCGATCACGCCATGGCAGGAACTGGTTAACGCTTTCACTATTCAAAACCTGGTGGTGATCGTCAGCACCGTTTGCACGCTGGTGGCGACCGGCTTCTTTGTCGGCAAGAAAATTGGCATGCACCCGATTGATGTGGCGATTGTCTCCTGCTGCCAGAGCGGACAAGGCGGTACCGGTGACGTTGCTATCCTGACCGCCGGTAACCGTATGTCATTGATGCCGTTTGCCCAAATCGCCACCCGCATCGGCGGCGCGATTAACGTCTCACTCTCTTTGTTAGTGCTGGCCAAATTCTTCGTATAACAAAAAAACCTTAGTTTTCTTTGCCTTTCCCCGCCCCCGCGGGGATTTTTTTTATTCATTTTCTTCTCCTGCAGGCGTCATTTCCGCTTTGGGTTAATACTTAGCGCTTAAATGACAATCGGGAGTCACTATGTTCTGGAAACCTTACCTGCTGGGGGCGGCGCTGGCCGTCATGTCACTGCAAACCCTGGCCGCCGCGCCACAGGTGAAAACTCCCGCGCCGGGTTTTTATCGCCTTATGCTGGGCAGCTATGAAATCACCGTATTGTCCGATGGGGTGCTCCGTTTGCCGGTGGATAAACTGCTGCTGAACAGCACGCCAAAACAGATCGAAACCGCGCTGGCCGAGCATCATCAGAGCCTGCCGGTAGTGACCTCGTTCAATTCGTACCTGATCAATACCGGCAGTAAGTTGATCCTGATCGATACCGGGGCCGGTTCGCTGCTGGGCAAGGATCTGGGTAAATTGACCGCTAATCTGAAGGCGGCCGGCTATCAGCCGCAACAGGTGGATGAAATCTATCTGACGCACATGCACCCGGATCATCTCGGCGGTCTGATGCAAAACGGCCAGGCGGTATTCCCAAATGCGCTGGTGCGTGCCGGTCAGCAAGAGGCCGATTTTTGGCTGAGCGAGAGCCGCTTGAAACAGGCGAAGGCGGAAGATAAAGCGTCATTTGAGAATGCGATAGCGGCGATCAAACCTTATCAGGCCGTCGGGCACTTCAAACCTTTCAACAGTGACGGCGAGTTGTCGCCGGGCATCAGCGCTTTTGCAGCCCATGGTCATACGCCGGGCCACAGCATTTATCAGGTGGAAAGTCAGGGTAAGAAACTGCTGTTAATTGGCGATCTGATCCACGTGGCAGCGGTACAGTTTGCCGATCCGAATGTCGCAATCAGCTTCGACAGTGATGCCAAAGCAGCGGTGACCCAGCGACTGCGGGTCTTCGGTGATAGCGCCCGACAAAAGGAGCTGCTGGGCGGGGCGCATCTGTCATTCCCCGGGTTGGGCTATCTGAATAAGCAGGGCGAAGGATACGACTGGATACCTTTGGACTACGGTGCACTGTAAGCCGCTGGCCGCCCTGACGGGCGGCTTGTTAACCGTTGCGTGCGGTAAAAGCCTTGCTGAACCAGTCGATAAATACCCGCACCCGGGGTGAAAGTTGTCGGCTGCGCGGATACAGCAGCGAAACCGGCATCGGTGTGGAAGGGTATTGCGGCAACAGCGGCAGCAGGCTGCCATTGGCCAAATCGTCGCGCAGGTGATAGCGCGGCACCTGAATAATCCCCAGTCCCATGCGCGCAGCGGCCACCAGGCTTTCCGCCGCGCTGACCGACACCGTGCAGGGTAGCATCACCTGCTGCGGCTGGCCTGCGACGTTAAATTCCAAAGGCATAATGGTGCCGCTGGCCGAGGAGCGAAAACCCACCATGCGGTGCCCTTCAAGTTCATCGATACTGAGCGGCGTCCCGAAGCGTTGCAGGTAGTCGGGGGCCGCGCAGGTCACTTCCTCCAGCTCACCTAACCGGCGCGCTACCATATCGCTGTCTTTCAGCTTGCCGACCCGCACCACGCAGTCGATACCTTCGCGCACCGGGTCCACCAGCCGATCGCCTTCGCTCATGAACAATTCGATATCCGGATAGTGCGCCAGAAAATCAGGCAGCCCCGGCAGCAGAAAGTGACGCGCCAGGGTGCCGTGCACATCGATACGCAGCAGCCCGCGTGGCCTGGCACCGGCAAATGCCATCTCGGCATCTTCGATATCCGCCAGAATAGTCAGGCAGCGCTGATAATAGGCCTCGCCATCCAGCGTCGGGCTGACGTGGCGGGTGGTACGCTGCAGCAGCCGTACCTGCAACCGGGCTTCCAGCTGTTTGATGGCGTCGGTCACCGTGGAACGCGGCAGGCCCAGATCCTGTGCGGCCTGGGTAAAGCTACGCTGTTCTACCACGCGGGTGAACAGACGCATGGCGTCAATTCTGTCCATGGTGATTGTTCGCTTAATTCGGATAGTGATAACGAAGATTAGGGGATTATTCGCCATTGCGAAAGGTGCATGATGATCCCACGCCAGCAAGCCTGCCGGCGCATCGTCGACGAGGAGAGATCAGATGAACACCACTAGCCAACAAGTTGCCATCGTCACCGGCGCATCACGCGGCATCGGTGCCGCCATCGCCGAACGCCTGGCTGCCGACGGTTTTACTGTGATCGTCAACTATTCAGGTAACCAGGCATTGGCCGATCAACTGGTGCGCAAAATTGAGCAGAATGGTGGCCGGGCGCTGAGCGCCAAAGCGGACGTCAGCGATACCGCTGCGGTGGCCCAACTGTTTGACCGTGCCGAACAGGCTTTCGGCGGCGTGGATATTTTGGTGAACAACGCCGGGGTGATTGCATTGGCCCCGGTGGCAGAAATGAGCGATGCCGATGTCGATCGGTTGATCGACATCAACCTGAAGGGCACCTTCAATACCCTACGTGAAGCGGCGAAACGCCTGCGTGACAATGGCCGTATCATCAACTTTTCTTCCAGTGTGGTCGGGCTG
This sequence comes from Serratia proteamaculans, assembly GCF_949794035.1. Lineage (NCBI taxonomy): Bacteria > Pseudomonadati > Pseudomonadota > Gammaproteobacteria > Enterobacterales > Yersiniaceae > Serratia > Serratia proteamaculans. The sequence continues at coordinate 4,212,755 of NZ_OX461105.1, read as the reverse complement.
TTGCAGCCGAGCTACGGCATGTACGCCGCCAGCAAGGCCGCCGTCGAGGCGCTGACCAGCGTGCTTGCGAAAGAGCTGCGCGGTCGTAATATCACCGTGAATGCCATCGCACCTGGGCCCACTGCTACCGGGTTGTTCCTGGACGGTAAAACGCCTGAGCTAATCGAGCGACTGGCGAAAATGGCACCGTTGGAGCGTTTGGGCCAGCCGCAGGATATCGCCGCAGCAGTGTCATTCCTGGCCGGTGCCGACGGTGCCTGGATTAATGGCCAAACCCTGCGTGCCAACGGTGGCATCATCTGATGCTGGCGGGCGGTTTTTTCGTGGCAGGATCGGGTATCCTGTGGCGAGAAATCCACCTCGAGGAAGCATTTAATGGTAGGGCGCAGCAGAAGAAGGAAAACGGGCAGTCAGATTGACGATAGCGTCCGTTCACCCTGCAATAATGTTTGCCAGATCGACGCCGAAAAATCGTGGTGCCGTGGCTGTTGGCGCTCGCTGGATGAAATCGCTGCCTGGTCGAGCGCCGATGACCAGGAAAAGCGGGCCATCTGGCAACGCATCCGGCAGCGTTCCGGGAAAATCTAAACAGTAGGGGCGCTGCATGCTGCGCCCGTTCACAGGTTATCGTTGTAGGGTGAAGTTATGCACCCCGCGACTGTCCTCAGAAATCCCAGTCGTCATCCTCGGTATTAACCGCTTTGCCGATTACGTAAGACGAGCCGGAGCCGGAGAAGAAGTCGTGGTTTTCGTCGGCGTTCGGCGACAGCGCCGACAGAATCGCCGGGTTGACCTCCGCCATCGACGGTGGGAACAGCGCTTCGTAACCCAGATTCATCAGCGCCTTGTTGGCGTTATAGTGCAGGAAGGTTTTCACGTCCTCGCTCCAGCCCACCCCGTCGTACAGCTCTTCGGTGTACCGCACCTCGTTGTCATACAGATCCTGCAGCAGATCGAAGGCGAAGTTTTTCACCTGTTGCCGACGGGCAGCGTCGACCTTCTCTAACCCTTTCTGGAACTTATAGCCAATGTAATAGCCGTGTACCGCCTCGTCGCGGATGATCAGCCGGATCAGATCGGCGGTGTTGGTCAGTTTGGCGCGGCTCGACCAGTACATCGGCAGGTAAAAGCCCGAATAGAACAGGAACGACTCGAGGAACACGCTGGCGACTTTCTTCATCAGCGGATCGTCACTGCGGTAGTGGGCCAGAATGATATGGGCCTTTTTCTGCAATGCGCGGTTTTCCTCACTCCAACGGTAGGCGTCGTCGACGTCCGGCGTCTGGCACAGCGTGGAGAATATCGAGCTGTAGGAGCGGGCGTGCACCGCCTCCATAAAGCATATGTTGGAGTACACCGCCTCTTCGTGCGGCGTAATGGCGTCGGCGATCAGCGCCGGGGCACCGACGGTATTCTGAATGGTGTCCAGCAGCGTCAGGCCGGTGAACACCCGGATGGTCAACTGCTGTTCTTTCGGTGTCAGCGTGGCCCACGACGGAATATCGTTCGACAGCGGTACCTTTTCCGGCAGCCAGAAGTTAGAGGTCAGGCGGTTCCACACCTCCAGATCTTTATCGTCTTCGATGGTATTCCAGTTGATTGCGCGCACCAGCTGCGCCGGTTTAATGCTATTCATAAGTTGCCTCACAGTGCGCAGGACACGCAGCCCTGCACCTCGGTGCCTTCCAGCGCCATCTGGCGCAGACGGATGTAATAGATGGTTTTGATGCCTTTACGCCAGGCGTAAATCTGCGCGCGGTTGATGTCGCGCGTGCTGGCGGTATCGCGGAAGAACAACGTCAGCGACAGCCCCTGATCGACGTGCTGACTGGCGGCGGCGTAGGTATCAATGATCTTTTCCGGCCCGATGTCATAGGCATCCTGGTAGTACTCCAGGTTGTCGTTGGTCATATAGGGCGCCGGATAATACACGCGACCAATCTTGCCCTCTTTGCGGATCTCGATGCGTGACACAATCGGATGGATGCTGGAGGTCGAGTTATTGATGTAGGAGATGGAGCCGGTCGGCGGCACCGCCTGCAGGTTCTGGTTGTACAACCCGTGCATCATCACCGACTGGCGCAGCGCCAGCCATTCCTCGCGGCCCGGAATGGCGATATTGGCGTCGGTGAACAGCGCGCGCACTCGCTCGGTCTGTGGCAGCCATTCCCTTTCGGTGTATTTGCTGAAGTACAAGCCGGACGCGTAGGTGGAGTCCTCAAAGCCGGCGAATGCGCTGCCGCGCTCGATAGCCAGCTGGTTAGAGGCGCGAATGGCGTGATAAGCGACGGTATAGAAATAGAAATTGGTGAAGTCGATGCCTTCCTCAGAGCCATAGAAGATGCGTTCGCGCGCCAGGTAGCCATGCAGGTTCATCTGGCCCAGGCCGATAGCGTGCGAGCTGCGGTTGCCTTCGGCGATTGAGGGTACCGAGCGGATGTCGCTCATGTCCGCCACCGCAGTCAGCGCGCGGATCGCAGTGTCGACCGCTTTGCCGAAATCCGATGCATCCATGGTTTTGGCGATGTTTAGCGAGCCGAGGTTGCAGGAAATATCCTTGCCGACCTGGTCATAGCTCAGGTCATCGTGATAAGTGCTGGCGCGGTTAACCTGTAAAATCTCCGAACACAGGTTGCTCATATTGATACGTCCGGCGATCGGGTTCTCGCGGTTGACGGTATCTTCAAACATCATGTACGGGTAGCCGGATTCAAACTGGATCTCCGCCAGCACCTGGAAGAACTCGCGGGCATTGATGCGCGATTTGCGGATACGTTTGTCATCCACCATTTCGCGGTACTTCTCGCTGACGCTGATTTCCGAAAACGGTACGCCATACACCTGCTCGACGTCATACGGCGAGAACAGATACATCTCTTCGTTATTTTTCGCCAGCTCGAAGGTGATATCCGGGATCACCACCCCCAGCGACAGGGTTTTGATGCGGATCTTCTCGTCGGCGTTTTCGCGCTTGGTGTCGAGGAAACGCAGAATATCCGGGTGGTGAGCATTGAGGTACACCGCACCGGCGCCCTGACGCGCACCCAGTTGGTTGGCGTAAGAGAAGGCATCTTCGAGCATTTTCATGATCGGAATGACGCCGGAGGATTGGTTCTCAATACGTTTGATCGGCGCGCCGACCTCACGGATGTTGGTCAGCAAAAACGCCACGCCACCGCCACGTTTCGACAGTTGCAGCGCGGAGTTCACCGCCCGGCCGATCGACTCCATATTGTCTTCAATGCGCAACAGGAAGCAGGACACCAGTTCGCCGCGCTGCTGTTTGCCGCAGTTGAGGAAGGTGGGCGTCGCCGGCTGGAAGCGGCCGGAAATCATTTCTTCTACCAGAGCTTGTGCCAGTGTGGTATCGCCTGCGGCCAGCGTCATGGCGACCATGCACACCCGGTCCTCATAGCGTTCCAGATAGCGTTTGCCGTCAAAGGTTTTCAGCGTGTAGCTGGTGTAGTACTTAAAGGCGCCGAGAAACGTCTCGAAGCGGAATTTTTTCGCGTAGGCCTGCTGGAACAACTGCTTGATAAAGGCGAAGTCGTACTGCGCCAGCACGCTCTGCTCGTAATAACCTTCTTCCACCAGATAGCGCAGCTTCTCTTCCAGGTTGTGGAAGAACACGGTGTTCTGATTGACGTGCTGCAGGAAGTATTGTCGTGCCGCCAGTCGATCCTTATCAAACTGGATACGGCCTTCGGCATCATAAAGATTGAGCATCGCGTTGAGCGAATGGTAATCCAGCGCGCTGGTAGCGGGCCTGGTCAGTTCTGTCGTTGCCAAAATGCGGTTACTCCCTGTCGAACGTTTGCAACGTCTTGTGTGGTGCCGAGCAGCTCAAAACGGTAAAGAAAAGGCACCTGACATTTTTTGGCGATGATATCGCCGGCAATGCCGTACGCTGCGCCGAAATTGGTATTCCCGGCGGCGATAACGCCGCGCAGGAAAGCGCGATTCTGCGGATCGTTGAGAAAGCGGATCACCTGGATCGGCACGGCTCCCACGGCGCTGCCGCCGCCATAGCTGGGCACGATCAAAATATAGGGGCTTTCCATCAGCAGTTTGCTGCGGGCTCCGGCGATCGGTATGCGCATCGCCGGTAAGCCCAGCTTTTCAACGAACCTGTGGGTGTTCTCCGAACTGCTGGAGAAGTAGACCAGCGGGTTCATGGCCAACCTCAGGACGCGACGGCGTGAGCCAGCGCGCCAATTTTGTCTGGCCGGAAGCCGGACCAGTGATCGTCTCCGGCGATAATCACCGGAACCTGTTGATAGCCGAGGGATTTAACATGGCTCAGCGCCTGTTGATCCTGGGTGAGGTCAATCACCTGATAACCAATCCCTTGTTTATCGAAGGCGCGATAGGTGGCGTTGCACTGGACACAGTCCGGTTTACTGTAAATAATAATGCTCATGATTCGCATTCACCTTATGGGCTAAAGGAAAGGCGGACAGGTCAGATAACGGAGCATTGAACGGCGTTTCTGACGGCGTTACCAACGGCTACATGTTCCCTGCGGTTGATGGATTAAATACTATATGTAGATATTTAATTTATCAACCACGCTATATATGGTGTTTTGATGGAATTTGAACGCAGGCCGCAGCGGCGCTGGAAAAGTGCTGGGGAATTTTTTTTTGCGGGGAAGTTAGTGACGAAAAAACCCTCTCGCAGCGAGAGGGGAGGTGCAGTTTGATCATTGACGCATGCTGATGGCCAGGCGATTAAAGGCATTCATGATGCTAATGGCGAAGGTCAAATCAGCAATTTCCGCATCGCTAAAGTGCGCCTGTAACGCTTCAAACGCGCTGTCCGGTGCGCCGGTAGCGGCGATCAGGGTGACTGACTCTGCCCATTCCAGTGCCACACGCTCGCGCTCACTGAACGCATGGCTGACGCGCCAGCCTGCCAGCTGATCCAGCTTGGCGCTGCTGACGCCACTTTCGCGCAGGGCTTTGCCGTGCATATCCAGGCAGTAGGCGCAGCCGTTGATCTGCGAAACACGCATAAACATCAGTTCAATTGTCGCTTTATCCAGCGCGCCTTTCTCCAGCGCCATCAGGGCATTCACCATATTTTTGTACGGAGCCGGTGAAAGTTCGGAATAGTTCAAACGTTGCTTAATCATGGTCAACCTCGGTTAGCGAATAGCAGAATCATGGTGCTACTTTAGCGGCGATATGGACTATGCTATAGGGCCATAAAGTGATTATTTAACCGGGCCATGATGCGTCAGTTTCTTACCTCCTTGCGGCTGGACAGCCGGCTTGCCGACCCCTTGTACCGGCAGATTTATTTGCGGATCAAAGACGCCATAGCGCAGGGAACCCTGCCGGCGGGCAGCCGCTTGCCTTCGGTTCGTGGCTTGGCGAGCGATTTGGGCGTGGCACGCGCCACGGTAGAAAGTGCCTACGCGCAGCTGATTGCCGAAGGTTTTCTGCAAAGCCGGGGGCAGGCGGGGACCTTTGTTTCGCCGCAGTTGCAGAACCTGCCGGTGCGTGCGGCGCTGGCAGTGGAACCTTTGCCGACGGTCACGGCAAATCCGCTGCATCCGAACGGGGCGACGCCGCCGTTTCAACTGGGGCTACCCGCGCTGGATGCGTTTCCGCGTGCGCAATGGCAGCGAATTGTCGGTCGCCAGTTACGCACTGCCCCGTTGGCCTCTATGGCACATCCGTCAACTCAGGGCTTGCCCGAACTGCGTGCGGCAATCGCCAATTATTTGCAGCTTTCGCGCGGCATCAGTTGCCGCCCGGAACAGGTGTTTATCTGCGCCGGTTATCAGGCACTGCTGGATCTGGTGATCGGCACTTTGCTTCAGCCGGGGGAAGCGGTATGGCTGGAGGATCCGGGCTATCCGGTCACGCTGCCGCTGTTTCGCGCCGCCGGTATGCGGCCAGTGGCGGTGCCGGTCGATGAGCAGGGCATGAACATTGCCGCCGGTTTGGCCAGCGCCCCCCAGGCACGGATGGCGGTGCTGACGCCGACCCATCAGAGTCCGCTGGGGGTCACACTCAGTCTGGCAAGGCGTATGGCGCTGCTGGAGTGGGCGCAGCAGCAGCAGGCGTGGATCCTTGAAGACGACTATGACAGCGAGGTGCGTTATCACGGTCGGCCGCTGCCGCCGTTGAAAAGTCTCGATCGTCAGGGGCGGGTATTGTACGCCGGTACCTTCAGCAAAACGCTGTTCCCGGCCTTGCGCATGGCTTATCTGGTGGTGCCTGCCGGGCAGGTAGAGGCCTTTGGCCACAGCAGTCGGCTGCGTGGCTGCGGTTGTCCACCGTTGCTGCAGGCTAGCGTGGCGGATTTTATTCATCAGGGGCATTTTTATCGCCACTTGAAGCGGATGCGGCCCATTTACCGCCAACGGCGCGCATGGCTGGCACAGGCACTGGAACAGCAGTTGGGGGAGCATTTGACGGTCGCGTCACAGGCCGGTGGCATTCAGTTATTGGCCCGGCTGAAGGGGGAGGGGCAGGATCGGCTTTTGGCGGAACTGGCCTGGCAGTGCGGCTTGTCGATACAGGCGCTATCCGACTGGTGCATTGCGGAACCGGCGGGGTCGGGCCTGTTAATGGGCTTTGCCAACTTTACCCAGCAGGCGGAGACGGAGCGAGCGGTAGCCCGGTTGGCCGGATTAATCAAAGGCACAAATTAAACGGCCCGCGGTTTCCCGCGGGCCAGACGCACATCTGTTTTATCTTTATGACTGCAAGGGGTGTTAACGCCGGGCCAGCAGCACGCCGAGGACGATGCCAACTGCGGCCCCGATCCCTACGCCCTGCCAAGGTTTGTCGCGCACGTAGCTGTCGGCTTGTTCGACGGCATCGCGAGCGTGCTGTGTCAGACTGCTGGAACCATTAAAGCGTGCCCGGGCATCGCGTAATACGCCTTTTGCCTTGCTGTGCAGCTCTTTCAGTTCCTCTTTGGTCTTGTCACCGGATTCGCGTAGCACCTCATCCAGCGTATCCGCCAGCAGGGTGACGTCTTGATCGATGTCGCGTTCTACTTTTTCTGATCTCTTAAACATTCGATTCTCCGTTTCGACACATGTCTTTTAAGTGTAGACCATTTTTTAAAACGTGTTGGCGATCACGGAAAAAACGCCATGTTCGTCGGCCATACGGCCACTGTACATTTGGTTACTCGGCGAAACCAATCACTCACGGAAGCGGCTCAGCGATTCCTCTAGTATCTGCTTCAACGGCCCAACGGGGCTTACTGAAAAAACACTCTGAGGAATTAAAGATGAAAAAAGTATTAGCCCTGATCGTTGCTGCTACCATGGGTCTGTCTTCTGTTGCTTTCGCTGCTGATGCTGTAGCTCCGGCGGCGGCTGCTCCGGCTGCAACCACTAGCGCTGCACCAGCCGCTGCTGCTGCTGAGAAGGCACCTGCTAAAGCCACTCATCATAAGAAGACGCACCACAAGGCAACCAAGAAAGCGCCAGCACAGAAAGCTCAGGCCGCTAAAAAGCACCACAAAGCGACCAAGAAAGCCCCAGCCCAGAAAGCTCAGGCTGCTAAAACTCACCACAAAGTGAGCAAAAAAGCCCCAGCCCAGAAAGCTCAGGCTGCTAAAACTCACCACAAAGTAAGCAAAAAAGCGCCAGTGCAGAAAGCTCAGGCCGCTAAAAAACACCACAAAGCTACCAAAAAAGCAGCAGCTCCAGCCGCTAAATAAGTGAAGTCTGCGGGAACCTCCGCATCCAGACGCTATGTAAACACCCGGTTTTGCCGCAATGCCGTTCACTTAAGTGGTGAGGCATAACGATTCACCGGATAACGGGTTTTTGATATCTTAACCGCCCTCGGCCTTGATGGTCGGGGGCGTTTTGTTATGAACATCGCCTCCAAACTCCCCCTCAGGTGCATCAGCCGTTTCGGTATCGTTCCGGGGGATACCGTATTACCCAGCACTATCAGTTCCGTCGCTATTACCCCAAAAGCAAATTTAAAACTCATCTCCGACGGCGCTCTTTTATACTGTTTTGCCGTCAGCGCCGCTTCCCGCCTGATAAGGTTGTAAGCCAGCAGCAACCCCCACACTTCCTGATGCAGCAACTCCACTTTGCGGCTTCTCAGCACCATCGCATTACTCTGCAGGCTGCTTTTGATATTGCGAAAACCCACTTCGATTTCCCATCGGGAATGATAAAGCTCCGCCACCGCTTTGGCCGGATAACGATCCGCAGGCAATGAAGTCAGCACGGTTTTCTCCACACCGCCGATATCGTAACTGACCGCCCGGGCATACCAGGACTCAGGAAGGGCCGGGTTTTGCTTTCGAGCCTGCGCAGAGACTTTCATTTTTAGCAGACGGTCGCCCGCTCCGTAGCTTTCCTGCACGTCTGCGACCATCCCTTTGCGGGCAGGCAGTAGCCAGTGGCGATTTTCGCCGCCATGGTTCACCCCTGTTAGTAAATCCGCACTAAAAAATAGCTTATCAAACAGGGTGATGGAGTTATCCGGTAACGCCTTAATCAGGTCATGCGCCAACCGGGTCTCGCTACACCGGTAAGGCCCGGTGACCGCATCCAGCAGAACATGACTGCTCAGGTTCATCAACGCCACCAGACGCATCACCGGAAAAGGACTCTGTCGGTCTGTAGAGGTGTTACTGGAACCAAAATGCGCACGAAGTTCCGGTTCATCGGGCGTACGCAGTTGTGCACCGTCGACGGCAAAGAGCTGCAATCCTCTCCAGTCATCTTTGGGATAGCGTTCAGTCCCCCAGGTTCGTGCTGTCTGGCGAAACAGCCATTCAACAGGGGCAGCACCGACACGCTGGCGTGCCTGTGTAATGGCGCTGCGTGCCAGAAGCTGCGTGCCGGCTTCGCCATCGGCACTGAGGTTAAGGCGGCGGACAATATCGGTAATGGGCTCATTACGAAAGAAGGCCATACAAACGACCATCCAGACCACCATGTCCCCGGGCAGGCGGCGGCGTCTGACGGTGGCATGGGTAGACAGAGAAAGGCAATGCTGGAGCCATTCAACAGGAAGATGTTCAGCAAAAATCTGCGCAGAAGGTGGCGGTAACAAAGGCTGGTCGCTAAAACTGAGCAGGTCATCGAGAAGTGGCATAAGAAAACGGCTCCCTGTAATGGAAGCCGTTATATTGCCGCAGATTAAGGATCGGTCAACCGATCCTTAACTGATCGGCATTGCGGTTTTGCCGGGTGTTTTCTTTTGAGGGCCAGCCCATGATGATCAATCGCTATCTGTTCGAAGTGATTTTCAGCGCCGTTACCCTGTGTGGGCTGATTGTCGCCTGGGAGCTGTTCCTGGCCGACGGTTTTCTCTAATTACTGTGCCAGCGTGGTTTCATGCAGGTGCCGCCACCCCAGCCCGGTTTGGGTCTGCTCAAACACCACGGTGGAGTTGCGTAGCGTTGCCGCTTGTCCAGGCTGCATTTGCTTTTCGCGATAGCTAACCACCGCCCCCGTTGGCCACTCGGCCACTAACGTCATCTCTTCTATAGTGATTTCCAGCCCTGGTTTAGCGGCGCGATGTGCATGGAAAAAGGCGCTCAATGCGGCGAAATCCAGTCGGCTGCCGTTCAGCGCGATCATGCTGAAGGCCGGATTAAAACGCGCCAGCAGCGCTGTTTCTTCCCCCATTCCTTTTTCCAGCCAGTTTTCAATGGCAACGTGAGCGTCGATCACTTCGGTAAAATATCGGTTCATGGAGCTTCCTGTTGAGTGTTGAGACGGTGCACGATGGCACGGTTAGCGATACGCAGGCACAGCAACAGCGGCACTAGCGTGCTGGCGGCGGCCAGGTAAAAACAGATTTTGTAGGCGGCAGCGGGCGAAAAATGCTCAAGCAGCAGATTTAACAGCAGGCTGAGCAGGGCGACACCCAGGCAAAAGCTGAGCTGGCGATTGATATTCCACAGTGCACTGGCGTCCGCCAATTGTTCATCGGCAATCTGCAGGAAAGCGCTGCTTTGTGCGGTACTGCTGCACAGGCTGCCGCCAAAGCCCATCAGGGCGAAGGCCGTCAACTGCAATCCGTAGTCCCCGGCGTGAGCAATCTGCGACAGCGTCAGAATACCCAGCCCCTGCAGCAGACAACCGAGGATAAACAGCGGCCGCGGGCCAAGGCGATTGAATTTCTTGCCGGTCAGGGTGATGGCCAGAAACGAGGCCAGCGACCAGGGCAGCATCAGGCTGCCGACCTGTGCGGCGCGCATGCCCAATTGGTTTTGCAAATACAGCATGGCCACCAGACTGACGCCGATAAACAGGCCGGGAATACACTGATAAATCATCATCGAGGTGCGCAGCAGCGGATCTTGCATCAGCCGCAGGTTCAGCAGCGGTTGGGCGATGCGCAGGCTGCGCCGCAGGTAATAAGCCAACGTCAGCGCCCCGGCGGCCAACAGCAAAGCGCCCTGCAGCAGGCCATCGGCATCACCCAGCCGGGTCAGGCCCAGCAGGATCAGCGTCAGAGCGGTGCAGGCGCTGAACAATCCGTTAACGTCGAGCGGCTTGCGTTGTAGCTCGGCTGCCTGAGGGCGCAACCACAGCGCGGCCAGCAACAGTGCCAGCGCTGCCAGTGGCAGGTTGGCGAAGAACACCCAGCGCCAGTCAAGGCTGTCAACAATCAGCCCGCCCAGCGCCGGTGACAGCGCGGGTGCCAGCAGGCCAACCAGCATAATGGCGGCGGAAAGCCCGGCGCGTTCGTGGCTGCGATACAGTTGATAGGTTAGTGTTTGACCGATCGGGATCAGCAAACCGCCCCCCATACCTTGTAGCACTCGCCAACCAATCAACTCGCCAATTGAGCCGGCATAGCCCGCCGCGGTTGTTGCCAGCATAAACAGTGTCAGCGACAGCAAAAACACCCGCCGTCCACCGATGCGCTGCGCCAGCCAGGCGCTGAGCGGGATCACCAGCGTCAGGCCGAGAATATAACCGTTGCTGACCCAGGCTAGTTCACCGACCGAAGCCTGCAACGCATGACCGATCGACGGGTAAGCGACGTTAGCGATAAACATGTTGATCAGATCGACAAAGAATCCGAGCAGATAGACGATTGCGACTTTGATGCGATAGGGCATGGGGCCTCCGGTTGAAGGCCAGCAGTGTAGCGGGCGGGAAACTGCGGATAAATCGGCTGCGAACGATTACACTGTCAAAATAATTTTGACAATAAGGTGTGACACTATGCTTAACCTGCAGCGTTTGGCGATCTTTGTGGCGGTGGTGGATGCCGGCAGCTTTACCGCTGCGGCGGTGGCGTTGGGGCAAACCAAGGCGGTGGTCAGTTTCAATGTCAAACAGCTGGAAAGTGAGTTGGCGGTGTCGTTGCTGGTGCGAAGTACCCGGCGGCTGGCACTGACCGATGCCGGTGAACGCTTCTATCAACGCTGCCTGCGGTTGCTGCAGGATGCGGAAAACGTGCTGGATGACGTGCGCCGCGATCACCACGGTCTGAGTGGCGTATTGCGAATCACCACTACGCCGGAATACGGCGCGCAAGTGGTGGTGCCGGCGCTGGCGGCATTTTCCCGGTTGCATCCGCGTTTGCGCATTCAGCATGTTTCTTCTTCTTATCATGCCGATTTAATTTCGGAACGCTTCGATGTGGCGATCCGGCTGGGGCAACTGGCGGACTCCAGCCACCATGCGGCGCGGCTCGACAGTTTTGCCATCCTGCCGGTCGCCTCGCCGGAGTATCTGACCCGCCATCCGGTTGGCTCGCTGGCGCAACTGGCGCAGGCGCAGTGGATCGCCCACAGCCGCCTCAGTTCACCGTTGAGCTGGCAGGTGATTACCCCGGAGCGGCAGGCGGTGCTGTTTAAGGTTGAAGACGCCGCCACATTAATGGGCGACAGTGCCTCCGCGCTGCTGGCGTTTGCCCTGCACGGTGCCGGGGTGGCATTACTGCCCGAATGGCTGGTGCGGCCCGCCATTGCCGAAGGCAAACTGTGCCCGCTGCTGGCAGACCATCAATTTCCGGCCCAAAGCATTTATGCGCTGTACCCCAATACCCGCCATGTGCCGGAGAAGGTGCGGGCGTTTATTGATTTCCTGCGGGCGCGGATAGCCACGGGTGAATAAACGCCATGATGGCCGTTAATGTCTTCTGGTGTACCCATTCACGCTGTGTATTGGAGGAAGCGCATAACACCTCTGCATCTTTCTCCTCCGCAGCCAGAATTTGGCGTCCATTCGGCTGACAAAGCGGAATAAAATCAAAATGGTTACCGTCCGACAGCCGTAATGCATCAATCGGTTGCTGTCCTGCGTCTTTGGCCAGTGTGGCACCGCCAAGACCGGGTATTTGGCTGTCTGGTTCGAAATGTTGAGGTTCGATAACCAATAAAGGGGCGCTGAGCCGATGCAGGCTGTCAGGCAGCAGATAAGGCACCATGCCGGGATCGAGGGCGACGGCAAAGCGAATGCGCGGGTCGGTATAATCGGCATCAAATTGCCGGGCGGAGAGCGCTTCTAAATCAACTTTGGCCCGGGTATAAAACTGGCAGTTGGGTGACTGTGGGGCTTGTTGGCAGCCGCTGACAAAATCGGCCAGCCGGACTCGCCCACCGATGGCGGCAATGGCACTGTAACCGCCCTTGGAATGGCCGATAACGCCAATGACCTGGCGATTAACGACTTTATTCCACTGAGGGTCGGCGGTGATCGCACTGATCAGGCCGGAAATATCCTCTGTCTGTAACCACAGTTTGGCGGAGAGCGCCGGAACAGAGTTGCCGGTGGTGCTGCCTGGGTGGTTGGCCGCCACGACAATCATTCCCTGTTGGGCTAACGCCGCCGCCAGCCAGGCCTGACTGCTATTATTGCCGCCGCTGCCGTGGCTGATCACGATCAGCGGAAAGTGTCCGTTCGCCACCGGCGCATCTGGCCGGCTGCTGATGCCAGTAAAGACCTTATTCGCACCGGTGAGCCGTTGCCCATTCGTCTCGGTCGTGGGGTAGTAAATTCGGCTGTTCAACGAACGTGAACCGGCCTGAAAGACTTGATCGCGGGTGGCAACCTGATAGGGGGTGGCACTGGCAATACCGCACAGCAGTATCCACAACAACAACGCTCTGTTCATTTTCACTCCTCAAATGTTGACCTTACGAGGGTGGCATTGGCGGCGCTATCCGGCGACCTCGATCGCGATCCGGGTCGTTAAAGGTTTGTTTTAACAGTACACTGCCGTTTCTGTGTGAACACAACAAGATGCCGACGATGCCGCTTATCCCCCTCACTTTTTTGTTTGGTCTGCTGTGCCTGGGGCTGCTGTATCGCCTGGGGCGACCACGGCCGCAGCGCTGGGTCTTCCAGTTATTGCTGTTGCTGTGCGCCTGGCAAAGCCTGCTGGTGGGGATCCGCTATGGCTATGGCGTGGCGCAGTTTAATGGACTGCAACCCTTCGGTGCGGTGGCGATCCCCACGTTGACGTATCTGGCTTTTCTGGTCAGCACTCAGGGCAGGCTGCGGCGACGTGAACTCGGGCACCTGATGCCGCTATGCCTGACGCTGCTGGCGAGCTTGTTTGCGCCTTTTTGGCTGGATGTGCTGATCGCGGGCGCTTATCTGGGCTATGGCGCGGCGCTGCTGTACGCATTGCGGCGTGGTGAGAACGCTTTGCAGCAGGTGGCGCTGGCGGAAAGCTGGCTCAGCTATCGACTGTGGCGGGGGCTAGGCATCTTGCTGATGGCCGTGGCGGTGGCTGAACTGGTGATTACGCTCGATTTTTCACTGTTCGACGGGCGTCATGCCGGCAGGTTGGCGACCCTGGTTAACCTGCTGGTGGCGGTAAGCCTGTGTCTGGTGTTGTCCCGCAGCCGTCCCTCAGACAGCCCGGTAGAGCCGTTACCGGAGCCGACGCAGGAGGTTGCCGAAGATGAAGAGCAACTGGCCGAGTGGTTTGAGCGGGTGCAGCAGCGGCTGCGGCAGGACGACCTCTATCTGGAGCCCGAACTGAATCTGGCGCGCCTGGCGCGTAAGGTCGGTTTGCCGACGCGGTGGGTTTCACAGGCGATCAACCGCCATACGGGCATGAATGTGTCGCAATATGTGAATCAACTGCGCATCCGCCAGGCGGCCCAGTGGCTGCTGGACGGTGAGGAGCCGGTGACCGATATCATGCAAAAGGCCGGATTCACCACTAAATCCAACTTTAACCGTGAGTTTCTGCGCATTCAGGGCATTAGCCCGAGCGAGTGGCGCAGGCAGCAAAAGTTGAGTTAAATAATAATTGGTTATAACTCGCAGATTTATGATCGACCCCCGACCGGGTATGCTGAGTGCTGTTGCCTACCCGGTTTAATGCGAGCCACCTTCGATGACCGCCGTCAGTTCTAAAGAAAACAACTTTCAGCTTAACCAACGGATCCTGTCCGTGGTGATGTTTACCTTTGTCTGTTACCTGACCATAGGTTTGCCGTTGGCGGTATTACCGGGGTTTGTGCATAACGAGTTGGGGTACAACTCGGTGCTGGCCGGTTTGATCATCAGCGCCCAGTATTTCGCCACCTTATTCAGCCGGCCGCATGCCGGGCGCTATGCCGATCAGCTCGGGCCAAAAAAGGTAGTACTGTTCGGGCTGGCCTGTTGCGGGGTGAGCGGTCTGTTTTACGCCATGGCTTTTTGGTTTGTCGGTATACCGCTGTTGAGCCTGATTTTGCTGTGCGTTGGCCGGGTATTTCTTGGCGTCGGCGAAAGCTTTGCCAGCACCGGTTCCACATTGTGGGGCATTGGTCTGGTGGGGCCGCTGCATACCGCTCGGGTGATTTCGTGGAACGGGGTGGCGACTTACGGTGCCATGGCGGCCGGAGCGCCGCTCGGTGTTTACCTTAACCAGCAATGGGGGCTGGCCGGGGTGGCGGCGCTGATCGTGTTGGCCGTCGCGATTTCGCTGTGGCTGGCGAGTGCCAAGCCCAATGTTTCGATCACTGCCGGCAAACGCCTCGCCTTTAGCGCGGTATTCGGCCGCATCTGGACCTATGGCCTCGGACTGGCGATGGGCACCGTGGGCTTTGGCGTGATCGCCACATTTATCACCCTCTACTATGCTGATAAGGGCTGGAGCGGGGCGGCATTTTCACTGACGCTGTTCAGCGTTGCCTTTGTCGGTATCCGTTTGATCTTCAGCCAGACCATTAATCGTCACGGCGGCTTAAAGGTCACGCTGGTGTCGTTCCTGATCGAGATTGTTGGATTGCTGCTGATATGGCAGGCCAGCGATCCGTTGATGGTGCAGGCGGGCGCGTTGTTGGCCGGTGCCGGTTTCTCGTTGGTGTTCCCGGCGCTGGGCGTGGAGGCGGTGAAACAGGTGCCGCAGCAAAGTCAGGGCACCGCGCTGGGCACTTACTCGGCGTTTCTCGATCTGGCGTTGGGGATCACCGGGCCGCTGGCCGGGCTGCTGATGAGCCACATGGGCGTGCCGTCGATCTATCTGGCGGCAGCGCTGATGGTGTTTTTGGGCGTGCTGTTGACGCTGCGGTTACTGGTGCAAAACCGGCAAAACCCATAATTAAGGATTATTCCTAAACCCACATCCATACCGAAAAATTTATTGTTTCATCTCATGATTACGGTAAGGTCGCTCAGCGGTCCAGAACGAGAGGAGAAATCGATGTATTTACGGCCGGATGAAGTGGCTAGAGTGTTGGAGAATACTGGCTTTGAGCGTGATTATGTCACCGACCAGTCTTATGGTTACCGCAAGGGTGAGCACTACGTATATGTGAATCGTGAAGCGCGGATGGGCAGAACCGCGTTGGTGATCCACCCGGCGCTGAAAGAGAAAAGCGTGCATTTTGCCACGCCGACCTCGCCGGTACGCATCAGCAATCAGTATCTTGAGTTTCCCCTGGATTTAAGTAGCGATGCCCCGAGTGCGCGTTACGGCATTCCACACGGCTTCAGCTCGCGTGATGCGCTTTCGCGCTATATCTACAGCATGTTCCAGTAATGCTTCCCCCGCCTGCGGGGGACACATTCTTACCAGTTCGCAATGGCTTCCTGATTAAAACGCTCATTGTAAGCGCGGCGAAACTGCGCCAGTTCGAAGGCGTCAATATCCAGATCGGCAAAGTAAAACAGCGCGGCCTCGGTGTGTTCGGCATGCAGCTCCGGCGATAGCCCGGCGCGCAGCAGCGTTTCACGCCACAGGGCGATCTGTTGGTCATCCGCCTGCTTGATAAAGGTCAGGTAGATAAACAGCAAATAGGCCGCCTGGTGCATCTCTTCGGTGTAGCCGTTGTTCAACACGCGAATAAAGGTCTGGCTGTTGCGACTGCCCATCTCCTGAATCATGGATTCAATCAGCATCGGTTTGACTTTCAGCAAGTGGGCCAGAGAGTCGATGGCTTTGCGGGTATCGGAAGTCAGAATGCGGTAGCCAATAATAAATACAACGATCAGGGCAGCGATGATGATCCAGGTCATTTATGATTTATAACACTCTCAGAACGCCAGTATTTGGCAGGAGGCGCTGCGTGACAGCGCCCGGTGTCAACGCTGTTCGCCGCTGAAGTTGTCGGCTGCCCGCTGTTGATTGTGCAGGTGGTGGTTAAAGGTGGCGGCATCTTTGGCCAACGCGTCCAGATGAGCGCCCAGCATTTTGATTTGCTTCACTAACGCGTGCTGTTCCGGCACTGAACTGGCGGTGCTCAGTTTGCGCACCAACTGTTCATTCTGCATACGCAATGCGACTTCGCGCTGTTTAGCCTCTTCCAGCAACTGCTGCAGTGCCTGATAGCTGTGCTGCCATTCACGATGCTGCTTTTCGAAGCTGGCCTGCAACTCGCTCATGGCATTTTGAAACTGGGTTTCCAGCTCGCGCATTTTCATGGGATCGATCCTTTGCGGCACTCAATAATGGTTTAGCAGTATAACGAAAACTGCACAGAACCTCACCCGTTGACGACGATTGCGGAAAATTCCCGGCTTGCAACCGGGGTGAGGCGTCTTACAATCAGGGTCATTCCCGGCATTAAAGGCCCAGTCTAGGAGTGGCAGAGCGATGAGCAACCAGGACAAAGACTTTTTTGAACAGGCGATGGCGGATGTGATCCCGTTATCCAGCGCCCCCGAGACCTTGTACCTCAAGCCGCAGGAGACGGTGGATAAAAGCGCACGCCGTGAGGCCGAGGCGCTGCGGCAGGAAAACTTTCTCAGCACCGGTTTTCTTGAGCTGATCCCTTGCGAAGTCCCGCTGGAATACAAAGGCGAGGGCATTCAGCAGGGCGTTCTGGACAAGCTAAGCCACGGGCGCTATCCGTCGCAGGCCAGTCTGAACCTACTGAAACAGTCGGTAGAGGCCTGTCGACAAGCGCTGTTCCGCTTTATTGTTCAGGCGGAAAAGCAAGACTTGCGCTCGCTGTTGATTGTCCACGGCCGTGGTCGCGAAGATGAAAGCCATGCCAACATCATCCGCAGTTATCTCGCCAAATGGCTGGCGCAGTTTGAGCAGGTACAGGCCTTTTGCCGCGCGTTGCCGCGTGACGGCGGGGAAGGTGCCTGCTACGTCACGCTGCGTAAATCGGCGCAGGCCAAAGCCGACAATTTCGAGCGTCACGCCAAGCGCAGTCGTTAGGGTATTGCGGAGGAGCAGCCGGCAGCGATGCTGCCGGCTGAATAAAGCTATTTATTGAAGAATTTATAATCCAGCGAATAACGCCCGGCACCGGTGACCGCCAACAGCAGCAGCCCGCCGATAATGCTGATATTTTTAAAGAAGTTTATTTCATTGCCCATCATTTCCATACCGGTCATTTTCCAGAATGGATGACCGATAAAGGCGGTGCCGAGAACATAAACGGCAAAAATAACCGCAATAGGCCGGGTAAATAACCCGAGAATAAGCGCGATGCCAAAAAAGAATTCAACCACCACGGCGATGATCGCCGCTAAATAGGGCATTGGCGTGCCGTACCCTTCCATCGCTGTCACGGTTGCGCCAAAACTGGTCAATTTCATCCAGCCAAAAATGATAAACAGGATCATCAACAATATTCGGGATAGCAGAATTACGCCGTCTTTTGAGCCTTCACCCATTTTGAACTCCTCAGCCACTGTCACAATTATGTTGTATTACTGATTAAATAGTAGACTAATATCAGGTTTGTTACCTGCACTAGCTCACTCCAGTGACTGTAGGGGGCGAATAAATTCGCCCCGATTAATGTGGGCGCAGCATGCAGCGCCCCTACAATACCTGGGGATGAGCGAGCTGGGCGCCTAGCTGCAGCTTGAAAGCTATAGGGTATAAATTTATGTATTTTTAAAATGGGATAAATGTATGGATCTTGAAATTCTGTCAGACGAGAAACGTTTCTATATAAACGATCAGCAGGGAAAAATGATCGCCGAGATATCTTTTGTGCCGAGCGGGGATAAATTAACCATTATTGATCACACCTGGGTGGATGAGGTGCTGAAAGGTCAGGGCGTCGGTAAAAAGCTGGTGGCGCTGGTGGTGGCAAAAATGCGGGAAGAGAACCGTAAAATCATTCCGTTGTGCCCGTTTGCCAAACACGAGTTTGATACGACGCCGGAATATCAGGATATCCGTGCCTGAAGAGTGGGTGAGGCGGGAGTTTGGGGGGAGGTAACCTCCCCAAAATTGGATGTGTTAAGAATTTACTGTGACGAATACTAACTACGCGGGTTTATGGGCGGCGAGAATAAAGATCATCGGGCGTTCTTGCTCTTCGCCGAGCGCCGGATTTTCTGCGATTTGCTGTGCCGAAGGGCCCCATTCATTCAGATAGGTGACGACGAACCCTTGCTGTACCAGCAAGTTCACGTAACTGCCGAGCATACGGTGCTGCTTGATCACCCCTTCCGCCAGCCAGTTGGAAATGCGCTGGCCTTCCTGCTGATAACCATTGACCGGCCAGGATTTTTGCCCGTTTTCGTCTACCTGCCAGCCTTGGTGCTTTGGCGCGGTATAGATCGGGTGTTCGGCGGTGAAGATAAATTGCCCGCCCGGCACTAACGCCTGATAAACCGTGGCGAACAACCGTGCCAGATCTTCGATGTAGTGCAGCGTCAGCGAACTGTA
Organism: Serratia proteamaculans; assembly: GCF_949794035.1. Taxonomy (NCBI): domain Bacteria; kingdom Pseudomonadati; phylum Pseudomonadota; class Gammaproteobacteria; order Enterobacterales; family Yersiniaceae; genus Serratia; species Serratia proteamaculans. The sequence goes on along the minus strand of NZ_OX461105.1, from coordinate 4,193,715 downwards.
GGCCAGATCAAAACAGGCCGTTGGCAGTTGAAGCTGTTCCAGATCCTGCTGGTGATATTCGATACCGGCGTCTTGCGTCAGCGTGCGGGCTTTGTTGAGCATTTTCTCCGACAGATCCAGACCGAGAACCCTGGTAGCGCCCTGTTCACGCGCGCTGCGACAGAACCAGCCATAACCACAGCCCAGATCGACCACCTGCTTGCCGTGTAAGTCCGGCAGGATACTGCGGATGGTCGGCCACTCCGGCGCGCCGTCCAGCCCGTCTACCGAGCGGCTGAGCTGCGCATAGCCGTCGAAGAAGGCTTGGTTGTCATAAATATTTTGCGTCATAACGACTCCTGTTTGAGTTAAACCGCTGCCGTATATTTAGGCAGCGTCGTCATGTTATCCGCACATCCCGCTGATTTCCATGTTAAATAAGGTGGACTTGAGCGGGCGGTCAGCTTGCTGTCAGGCAATGGCGTCCAGCGCTTGGGCAATCTCTTCTGTCCAGGGCAAGTCAGGGACCGCGAGATTTTCTCGCAGGTGAGCCACGGAGGAAGTCCCCGGTATCAGCAGAATATTGGGCGAACGGTGATACAGCCAGGCCAGGGCGGTTTGCAGCGGCGTGGCCCCGAGGCGCTGGGCAATATCGGATAAGGCCGAAGACTGGATCGGACTAAAACCACCGAGTGGGAAAAACGGCACGTAGGCAATGCCTTCACGCGCCAGGCTGTCAATCAGGGCATCATCGCTGCGATTGACCAGGTTGTAGTGATTTTGTACGCAGACAATACGACAAATATTACGTGCCTGGGCGATCTGGGTCGATGTGACATTACTCAGGCCGATATGCCGTACCAGCCCCTGATGCTGGAGTTCCGCTAATGCGGTTAAAGGGGCTTCGATAGAACCTTCTGCCGGGCCATGGGCACTGAACATAATCCTCAGGTTAACCACATCCAGCGTCTCAAGACCCAGATTGCGCAGGTTGTCATGCACTGCACTGGTCAACTCTTCGGCGGAAAATGCCGGTAACCATGAGGCATCGGTTCCCCGTCGCGCACCGATTTTGGTAACCAGAGTCAGGTCGTCCGGGTAAGGCGCCAGCGCGGCTTTAATCAGTTGGTTAGTGACGTGCGGGCCGTAGAAGTCACTGGTGTCGATATGGTTAACGCCAGAGGCTACCGCTTCGCGCAGTACTGCCAGTGCGGCATCAGTATCCTTCGGTGGCCCGAACACGCCAGGGCCGGCCAATTGCATGGCTCCGTAGCCAAGTCGCTTGACGTTTCGATCGCCGAGGTTGAAGGTGTTGTGTTGATCGCGATTGAACATAACCAGTCTCCTAGAGGGTAAGCGGGGCTACCGCATCTATTTATAATAAGCGTTGCCGCCGACGGTGATAAGTAGCGGGGCAGTGGACGGGTTGTACGGGGAAACGCACAATGAACACCGATTTAGATGATTTGCATGCCTTTCTCGCCGTGGCGCGTACGGGGGGATTCCGTGAAGGTGCCAGAACCCTGGGGCGCAGCGCCTCCGGCGTTAGTGATGCGGTGCGTCGCCTGGAGAAACAGCTCGGTGTCAGGCTGTTCAACCGCACCACGCGCAGCGTCACTGCTACCGCCGCCGGTTATGGCCTGCTGGAAAGGCTGGGGCCGGCACTGGCTGAAGTGCAGGGGGCGCTCGATGTGGTCAATGGTTTTCGCGATAAGCCCGCCGGTTCGTTGAAGCTGAATGTGCCGACCAGCGTGGCGCGGCTGGTGTTGCCGGCGCTGATCCCGGCATTTCTCACTGCCTATCCGGAGATCAAGCTGGAGGTGCAAACGGACGAAAGCTTTGTCGATGTGCTGGCCGCGGGCTGCGACGCCGGTATCCGTTATGAAGAACGGCTGGAAAAGGACATGATCGCGGTGCCTATCGGCCCGAGAATACAACGCTTTGCCGCTGCTGCTGCGCCGGACTACCTTGATCGCTGTGGGCGGCCTGAACATCCGCAGGATCTGTTCAGCCATGCTTGCCTGCAAGGGCGTTTTCCCAGTGGTAAAACCTATCCCTGGGAGTTTGAAAGACAGGGTGAGCAACGGGTTATTCACCCGGAGGGCCCGCTGACGGTGCAGGCGGGGGGCGCTACCGATCTGGCCATAGAGGCTGCCGTGGCTGGCGTGGGGATTATCTATTTATTTGAAGGCTGGTTAAGGCCTTATTTGACCCGAGGCGAGTTGGAGCCGGTGCTCGAAGCCTGGTGGCCGCAGTTTTCAGGGCCCTATCTCTATTATTCCGACCGACGATTCATACCCGCGCCATTGCGGGCATTTATCGATTTTATCAAACAGGCGCAGGACCACGGCTGACAGGGCCGGTGGGGTTAGATTAGGCGATGCTCATGTATTTTGATGGTATTCATGATGCTGTCCATCATCACCTGCACCCGGTGGGGGAGCACGCCGCGTTGACGGTAAATAAGGTAAGCCTGCATATCGATGCAGCGCTCGCGCTCAATGCAAGGCAGCAGTGAACCTGATTCCAGCGCGGAAGCCACCGAGTAATAGGGGGCATAGACAATGCCCAGGCCCTGTTTGGCCAGCTCGATCGCCGGCAGGATATTGTCACAGATACTGGTGCCGTTGACCGCCACATCGACCAACTGGCCCTGCGCGTTGTAAAAGCTCCAGGTATTGCGGCTGCCGCCCAACACTCGCAGGGTAATACAACGATGTTGCGCCAGCTCGGTCGGCTCGATAAGCGGTGAGCGGGCAATATAATCTGGCGATGCAAACAGCCCGACGCGGAAACGGGTCAACGGCCGGGCGATCAGGCTTTCATTCTGCGGCTGGAAGAGGCTAATCAGCAGGTCGCAGTCGCAATCAAAAACCGCACCGTATTTTTTCTCGCGTTCATCCGGGTTGCGGGTGACCAAATCGACGATCAGTTCGGGAGATCCACGCAGCAGGGGCGGCAGCAGATAACGGGTCAGGAAGGAGTGAATACCGATCGGCGCACCCAGGGTCACCATGCCGTTCAGGCTTTTTTTATAGGTGCCGGACATGTCGAGCAGGTCGTTATGCTCATCCAAAAGCTGAGCGGCACGGCGTAGAAATTGCTCACCGAACTCGGTTAATGACAGCGTTCGTGGACTGCGCAAAAAGATCTCCAGGCCCAGCCGCCGCTCAAGTGCCGTCAGGGTGCGTGACACATTGGATTGCGGCATATCCAACAGTTGCGCTGCTTTGCTGACGCTGGCGGTTTCTGCGATGGTGCGAACGATCCTGAGCTCGTCAATCCTGAAGTCTTTTGATTTCACAGTGCGTACCAAACTGAGTTTGTATATCAAAAATGATATACATTTTTGCCGGTATTGTCATATGACTTATCACTGACCGGCGGGTATTCTTTTGGTCAATTATTTGCTATGCATTAAAATTGACATGGAAGATTATAATGAAAATAACCTGCGCGATCATTTTGCCATTGACGTTAACACTGACCGCCTGTTCGTCGTCGGTCACTGAAAAAGAGAAATACTCGACGTTTCTGCCTAATTATAATGATATTACCAAGAGCCAATCGGCCTCTGGTAAGGACGTATTATATTGGAAAGCCAGCAACGTGGATTTCTCCAAATATAAATATTTGGTTTACCAACCGATGATCTATTTCCCACGGCCAAAACCTAGCGAGATGGTGAGCCAGCGTGCACTCGATAATATCCTGAGCTACACCAATCAGCAGTTCAGGCAGGCGATGGGCTCACACTTCATCCTGGAGGATGTACCGCGTGAAAATACGCTGATTTTCCGTGGGGCTATCACGGCTATCGATACGCAGAAGAAGGGGCTGCAGGTGTATGAAGTGCTGCCGATTACGCTGCTGGTTGCCGCAACGCAAAGCGTCACTGGCCACCGCACCATGGAAAGTGCCGTTTATATGGAAGGGGAATTTATCGATGCCTCAACCCACCAACCGGTGATCAAAGTGGTGAGGAAAGCGTCCGGAGAGAACCTGAATAATGAAAAGTCACAGTTAAAAGTGGCCGATGTTAAAAATGCCATCGATACCATTGCCAAAGATATTAAAGAATATAAAACCACATAAATATCGCTAAATAATTTAGCCTTACCAACCAGGATACTGCATGTTTCTAGATTACTTCGCTTTAGGGGTATTGATCGCCGTATTTTTAATTTTATTTTACGGTGTGATCATTATCCACGATATTCCTTATCTTCTGGCCAAGAAACGGCAGCATCCTCATCAGGATGCCATTCATGTGGCGGGCTGGGTCAGCCTGTTTACCCTGCATGCCATTTGGCCACTGCTGTGGATTTGGGCGACATTATATCGACCGGAACGGGGTTGGGGGATGGCCGACAAGCCTGAGCCACCTGACGTGCTGCAGGCGCGAATAAATCAGCTCGAAGCTGAGTTGCAGCGTATGCAGCTACAGGTTGCCGAACAACGCTTGTCGTCCAACAAAGGTTAAGCAAACAGTATGGATCTCTTAATTATCCTCAGCTACGTCGCGCTGAGCTACGGCGTATTCAAACTGTTCCGTATCCCGGTCAATAAATGGACGGTACCGACGGCGGTGCTCGGCGGTATTTTTATTGTTGGCGCCTTAATTCTGGGCATGAACTACAACCATCCTTATACCTACCGGGCGCAGAAAATCGCCATTTCAGTGCCGATCGTCCCGCAAGTCTCGGGCGTGATTGTTGAGGTCACGGATAAAACCAATGTGCTGTTGCACAAAGGGGACCTGTTGTTTCGCCTTGACGATACCCGTTACCGCGCACGCTTAAGCAAGCTGCAGGCGGAACTTGCCGGCGCAGAAGCGGATGTGCGGGCGCGCCAGGCTACATTAAATGAGTCTGCCGCGAATGTTCAGCGGGTGAATGCCGAGTATGAACGGGCCCGCAAGGATTATCAGCGCTATGCCAAAGGCGCGACCATGGCGGTCAATCCTTTTTCCGAGCAAGATATCAGCCATGCGCAGCAACAGTTCCAGGCACAATCTGCCGCATTGCAGGCTGCCAGGGCACAGCATCAGCAGGCTAAGGAACAACTTTCTGGTCGTTATAACGGCGAAGATGCGCATATTGCCGGCCTGAAATCGCAGATTGCCGAGGCGACTTATAACCTGGAACAAACCATTGTTCGCGCACCGAGCGACGGTTATGTTACTCAAGTGCTGGCCAGACCGGGCACCACGGCAGTGCGCCTGCCGTTCAAGCCGGTGATGATTTTTATTCCGCAGCAAAAGCGGCAGGTGGTGGCGGTATTCCGTCAAAACTCGATCCTGCGTTTAACCCAGGGTGATAAGGCCGAGGTGGTCTTTAACGGCTTGCCGGGCAAAATCTATGGCGGTTCGGTAACGCGAGTGCTGCCCGTGGTGCCGGACGGCAGCTATCAGGCCAGCGGCGTATTGCAGGGATTAAATGCCGGCGCCCAGCAGGAAGGGGTCTACGTGATGATCGATCTCGATCCTACTGCGGATCTCGACAAACTGCCCGATGGCGTGACTGCCCAGACCGCGGTATATACCGAGCATTTTGAGCATCTTTCCATTATGCGCAAAGTCCTGCTGCGGATGACCAGCTGGATGCACTATCTCTATTTGGATCACTAGTTGTTATCTGTTTTAGATACACAAAAAAGCCCGCAACGTGAATTGCGGGCTTTTTCGTTATTGTCACCGGATCTATCTGGTATCACCGGTGACCTATTTGGTGGAGCTGGGGGGATTTGAACCCCCGTCCGGAATTACTACACCGTCGGCACTACATGCTTAGTCCAATCTTCACATTCGCCGGTCAGCTGCGGATGGACACGCCACTAACAAACTAGCCTGATTGGGTTTAACGCTTCAGCCCCAGGCAGGACATCCACGCGATCTCTTTTGGGTTTGACCTCTCTTGATCCCCGTCCTAAGAGCGGAGGCTAGGGAGAGAGGGAATCTTCAGTTTCTTAGGCTGATTAAGCTGCTAAAGCAGCAGATTCGAATTGCGAGTCGTTTGCAATTATTTTTTTTGCGGCTTTTTACGAGGCAAACCGCCCCTCGGCATGCTCCTAAGGCCTCACAATCCCGTCGAATCCAGAATCAGCCCCAAGTTACGTCGCGCAGTATAACAGAAGTTTATCCCGTTAAGCCAGAGGCTTATCGGTTGGCGTGCTTCATGATACGGGATTTCGCCGTCTGCCATTCACGATCTTTGATGTCATCGCGCTTATCGTGTTCTTTCTTACCTTTGGCTACGCCGATTTTGATCTTGGCCCAGGCATTTTTCCAATACATGGACAAGGCAACCACGGTGTAACCGTCACGGTTTACACGGCCGAGCAGTGAGTCCAGCTCACGCTTTTTCAGCAGGAGTTTACGGGTACGTGTCGGATCGCAGACCACATGAGTAGAAGCTACGTTGAGCGGTGAGACAGTGGCGCCAAACAGGTAGGCTTCACCATCGCGAAAGGTCACGTAGCTGTCACTGATGTTGGCTTTGCCGGCACGCAGCGATTTGACTTCCCACCCTTGCAGAGACAGGCCCGCTTCGAATTCTTCCTCAATGGCGTATTCGAAACGCGCCCGCTTGTTTTGCGCAATGGTGGCAGAGCCGGGTTTGTGTGCTTTTTTCTTTGTCATAGTGTGTTCATTATACTGGATGCGTCAGCGAAAGAAATCCTTTCCCGCTCAGCACCTGCGCAATTTTTCGCATTTTTGGCCTCTGTGTTGCATAGCAGATTTTTTGTTTGCCGATAGATAAATGGTATGATTTGTATGTTTTGTGTCTCACAGGAAATGATATGCCCCAGATCAGTCGATCTGCGTTAGTGCCATTCAGCGCCGAGCAGATGTATCAGTTGGTTAACGATGTTCATTCTTATCCCGATTTTCTGCCAGGTTGCACCGGTAGCCGGGTGATTAACGCGTCCAACAATGAAATGACCGCCGCGGTGGATGTTGCCAAAGCCGGTATCAGTAAAACTTTTACCACGCGCAACACGCTGCTGGATAACCAGAGCATCAATATGCAGCTGGTTGACGGTCCGTTCCGCAAGCTGATGGGGGGCTGGCACTTCACGCCGCTCAGTCCGGAAGCCTGCAAGGTTGAGCTGCACCTGGATTTCGAATTTACCAACAAACTGATCGAGTTGGCGTTCGGCAAGGTGTTTAAAGAGCTGGCGGGTAACATGGTGCAGGCATTCACCCAGCGGGCGAAAGAGGTTTACAGTGTCTGAGATACGGGTCGAGGTGGTTTATGCCTTGCCGGAACGTCAGTATCTGCGCAACGTCACGTTGGACGAGGGCAGCAGCGTTGAGCAGGCGATTGTCGCCTCCGGGCTGCTGGAGCTGCGTGGTGACATTAATCTGCAAAGTAACAAGGTGGGCATCTATAGCCGACCGGCCAAGTTGGGTGATGTGCTCAATGATGGCGACCGGGTGGAAATTTATCGCCCCTTGATTGCCGACCCCAAAGAGCTGCGCCGTCAACGGGCAGAGAAGGCAAAAAAATAAGGCGCTGAGTGCGCCTTGTTTTTTATCAGAATTTTATCTTCCGAGTTGCAGCCTGGTACTGTCATGAAGAACTTGACGCGTCCCTCACGGGCCGGACGATAGTTCCTGCGCGGATTACTTAGTCAGCGCTGGCTTGTTCTGAATATCGGTCAATACACCCGCGCTGTTAAAGGTCAGCGTCAGGGTTTGCTGGGTGATATTTTCATGACCAGGTTGCTGGCGGAACACATAGAACCACGTCTGAGTACCGAACGGGTCCTGCAACATTGGGGTTCCCAATGTATAAGCGACCTGTTGCTGGGTCATACCTTTTTGGATTTTAGCTACGTCGGTTGACGTCAGGTAGTTCCCTTGGTTGATGTCAGGCCGGTAAACCACCTTCTCAAAAGTAGAACAGCCTGCAGTCAGCATCACAAGAACCACAGCGGCGGCAGTCAGCGTTTTACAGCGCATAGTAATCACATTCCTTTAGGGCATAGGATGCCGATGATAATAGACCTTGCAGCCGTTGGAAACCCTTATACCCTTCATCTTTCAAGTTGTAGCTGTGTTGGCTTCCTACTCTCACCCCAGTCACTTAGTTATCTAAGCTCCTGGGGATTCACTGAGTTGCCGCCTTGCTACAGCTTGAAATCTATTGGGTAAACAGCGCCAAAGTCAGACCTCAGGAAAGTGAAAAAGTTGAGCTTTTCTATGCAGCAAGCAGTTCTTTTGCGTTTGCCAGGGTGTTTCGGGTGACTTCACTGCCGCCGAGAAGGCGCGCCAATTCTTGCAAACGGGCACGTTTATCCAGGGATGACATCTGTGTTTCGGTTTCGGTGCCGTCGGTCTGTTTGCTGACAAACAGATGCTGATGCCCACAACCTGCCACCTGCGGCAAGTGAGTAACGCACATCACCTGGGTTGATTCCCCCAACTGGCGCAGCAGGCGGCCGACGATGGCGGCGGTTGGGCCGCTGATACCTACGTCCACTTCGTCGAAAATCAGCGCCGGTGTTTCCATCTTGCGGGCGGTAATCACCTGGATTGCCAGCGCGATGCGCGACAGCTCGCCGCCAGAGGCTACTTTCGCCAAGGCCTGCAGCGGTTGGCCCGGGTTGGTGGAAACGCAGAACTCGGTACGGGTCGCGCCTTCAGCACTCAAATATTGCGGCTCGAAGCGCACATCGATATTGAATTTGCCGTGTGGCATGGAAAGCGCCTGCATGCTGTCGGTAATCAACGTAGTCAGTTCGGCGGCATAATGCTGGCGTTTCTGATGCAGTTGCTCTGCCAGCAACAGCGCTTGCTGATGATGCAACGTGACCGCCTCGGCCAGGTGTTCGTGGTCGTTTTCTTGCTGTGACAACAGTTGTTGTTCATCCAGCATTTGCTGGTGCAACTGCGGCAGTTCTTCTGGCGCGACGTGGTGTTTACGTGCCAGGTTAATTTGGCGCGACAGGCGCTGTTCCAGTTCTTGCAGGCGGTTTGGGTCTAAATCCATGCGATCGGCATAGTGGCGCAGTTCATCGCTGGCTTCACTGATTTGGATTGACGCCTCTTCCAGCATATCCAGCAGGCCACTGAGCTTTTCATCCATACTGACCAGCTCAACCAGCAGGTGTTTGGCGGTGTAGAGCTGGCTCAGCATATTGTTTTCTTCGCTATCAGCCAATAATTGCAGGGTTTGCTGGCTGATGGTCAGCAACTGGCCGCTGTTGGCCAGGCGTTTGAATTCAGTATCGATTTTTTCAAACTCACCGGCCTGCGGCGCAAACTCGTTCAGCTCTTTCAATTGGTATTGCAGCAGCTGTTTGCGTGCGTCACGTTCGATGGACTGTTGCTGATGGTGGGCCAGTTCGCGACAGCTCTGATGCCAGCGCTGGTAAGCCTGCTGCATTTGCGCCAGCAGGGCAGGTTCGTCGGCGTAGGCGTCGAGCAGTTGTTTTTGGTGCTCAGGCTTGAGCAGTAACTGGTGGGCATGCTGGCCGTGGATTTGAATCAGGCGCTGGCCGAGTTCGCGCAGTTGCGAAAGCGGTACGGCGGTACCGTTGATAAAGCCACGTGAGCGGCCGTCGGCGTTGATCACCCGGCGCAGCAGGCACTCATTGCTGTCGTCCAACTGGTTTTGCTCGAGCCACTGTCTTGCAGACGGAGTGTCCGCCAGTGAGAAGCGGGCGCAGATATCGGCACGGGCGGCTCCCAATCGAACGACATTACCGTCGGCGCGATTACCGAGGCACAGCCCCAGCGCGTCGATGGCGATCGATTTGCCGGCGCCGGTTTCACCGGTAATCGCCGTCATACCCGGTTGAAAATCAATTTCCAACTCACGAACGATAGCAAAATTGCTGATGGTCAATTGCGCCAGCATGGGAACCTTCCTGTGTATAAACACATAACTGTAGTTTCATACAGTATAGACTGGTTTTATATACAGTAAAGAGGCTGGCGCAGTTTTTAGAATAATTTTTTTGACCAGCCCAGCTTGGTGCTTAACGTGTTGAAATAGCTGTAGTCCTTTGGATGAATAAGATTCAAATGGAAATCACTACGGCGTATCAATACCTCTTCACCTTCCTGGATCGGCAACGCGATTTGGCTGTCGCAGCTGATTTCCAGATCGCTGCCAATTTGCGAAAACTTCAGCCGAATGGTGCTGTTGCCGTTGATCACCAATGGGCGAGCCGAAAGGGTGTGCGGGAACATCGGCACCAGCGCGATGGCCTCCAGCGAGGGCGTCAGGATCGGCCCACCGGCAGAGAGTGAGTAGGCGGTCGAACCGGTCGGGGTGGCGATGATCAAGCCGTCGGAGCGCTGGGAGAAGGCGAAACGATCGTCGATATACACTTCGAACTCAATCATGTGCGCAACTTTACCGGGGTGCAACACCACTTCGTTGATCGCGGTGCTGATGCGGCACTGCTGGTTCTCTTTGTGCACGATGGTTTCCAGCAGGAAGCGCTGTTCATCGATGTATTCGCCTTCCAGCACGTCGGCCAATTGCTGCAATGCGTTGTCAGGATCAAGATCGGTCAGGAAGCCGAGATTACCGCGGTTAACACCGATCACTTTAATGTCGTAGCGTGCCAGCACGCGCGCAGCGCCCAGCATATTACCGTCGCCGCCGACCACCACGGCCAGGTCGGCCTTTTGGCCAATCTCTGCCAGGCTACCGGTCACGGCGTCTTGCAGCCCCAAATCCTTGGCTATCTGCCGTTCAACCATCACTGAATAGCCTCGGGCGACCAACCAGTGAAATAACATCTCATGCGTTGCCAGCGCCGAAGGGTGACGCGGGTGGCCAACAATGCCAATACAGGCGAATTTTTTATTCATTGTTGTGATTTTCCTCACCGGGACCAGTTTATGCCCCACATTGTGACCGGTTGACTTGAAACCCCGGTTTTGATCCCCATAATAAGCCAAGTTGCGAGATTAATGCTAAAACGCGGAGATATTCATGAGTAGTAAAGAACAGAAGACGCCAAACGAGCAAGTCTCGGAAGAAATGGAACAGCAGGAAGTCTTGCCGGAAGCGGCTGAGGGCGTCGATCTGCGGGATGAGCGCATTGCTGAGCTGGAAGCTCAACTGGCCGAAGCCCAGCAGCATGAACGCGACAGCCTGCTGCGTGCCAAAGCGGAAATGGAAAACGTCCGTCGCCGCACCGAGCTGGATATTGAAAAAGCGCACAAATTTGCTCTGGAGAAATTCTCCGGTGACCTGCTGCCGGTGCTTGATAACCTGGAGCGTGCGTTGGATCTGGCGGATAAAAACAATCCGGAACTGACGGCGATGATCGAAGGTATCGAACTGACGCTGAAGTCCCTGCAGGACGTCGTGCGTAAGTACGGTATCGAAATCGTTGGCGACACTAACGTGCCGTTCAACCCGGAAGTGCACCAGGCGATGAGCCTGATGGAATCTGCCGATCACCAGCCAAATCACGTAATGATGGTGATGCAGAAAGGCTATACGCTGAATGGTCGTCTGCTGCGCCCGGCGATGGTTGCGGTTTCCAAAGCCAAGGCTTAAGCGAAATTAAGTAAAGAAAAGGCACCTCCGGGTGCCTTTTTTGCGTCTGAATCAGGCCTGCGGCAGTTGCGGCAACCAGTCGATAGGCTTTAGCCCCTGTTGTTCCAACAGCTGGTTGGCCTGCGAGAAGTGATGGCAGCCGAGGAAACCACGGTGGGCGGAAAGCGGCGAAGGGTGCGGCGCTTTCAATACGTGGTGACGGTTGCTGTCGATAAAGTTGCCTTTCTTCTGGGCATGCGCGCCCCACAGCAGGAACACCACACCTTCGCGATTTTCATTCAATGCGGCGATCACCTTGTCGGTAAAGGTCTCCCAGCCCAGCTTGGCATGAGAGTGCGCCTGGCCGCCTTCAACGGTCAACACCGTGTTCAGCAGCAGCACGCCCTGTTCCGCCCAGCTTTGCAGGCAGCCGTGGCTGGGGCGCTCAAAACCCGGGATATCCGTTGCCAGCTCTTTATACATATTCACCAGCGAAGGGGGCGCAGGCACGCCAGGGAGCACCGAGAAAGACAGACCATGGGCCTGATTCGGGCCGTGATAGGGATCCTGACCGAGGATCACCACCTTCACGTCTGCCAGTTCGGTATAACGAAAGGCGTTGAACACGTCTTTTTGTGGTGGGTAAATGGTCTTACCGGCCTGGCGTTCAGCGGCAACAAAGGCAAGCGTTTCATGAAAATAGGGCTGCTCTTTCTCCTTGCCGATGACATCATGCCAGGTGAGGGAGGTGGACATAAACGCTCTCCTTTGTTTTCGTTAACAATTCACTGGGCATAGCTTACCGTTTAGCTCCACACAGTGAAACTCGCTTTTATCCTGGCGTTATCGCGATAGATGCAAAAATTGTTGATAATTTACAAAAATAATTGCGAAGTGCTTTGTGGGGAAAATTGACATAAAACATAAACTTGCCCCTTGTCGCCGTGTGGGTACCCCGTGAAAATTGACTTTAATCAAAGAATTGCCCCGGCCAGACTGGTATACAGAACAACAAGACAACAATGGTTTTACCAAATGGCCGAAACCAGGATTGGTTTTTTCTCGAAGTAGAATTTTTCGCCCTTGTACGGAGGCAACAAAATGATTACTGGTATTCAAATCACTAAAGCGAACGACCAGGCGCTACTGAACTCTTTCTGGCTGCTGGATGATGAAACATCCGAAGCCCGCTGCGTTTGCGCTAAAGCCAAATACACAGAAGACCAGGTCGTACCGGTCAGCGATCTGGGCCAGATCGAGTATCGTGAAGTGCCGCTGGAAATGCAATCTACCGTGCGCGTGGAAGGTGGGCAGCACCTGAACGTGAACGTACTGCGTCGTGAGACGCTGGAAGATGCGGTTAAGCACCCAGAAAAATACCCGCAATTGACCATTCGTGTGTCCGGCTATGCGGTGCGTTTCAACTCGCTGACGCCAGAACAACAACGTGACGTGATTACACGTACCTTTACAGAAAGCCTGTAATTACCCGCGTGGTTAATAAGGGAGCTTCGGCTCCCTTTTTTATTGCTGTACTCGCCAGAAACTGAATCCGGATCACATTCCTCGCAAAGATAATCGCCCGAATTACAGAACTGCTCCGACCTGCCGATAGCTAAAGCAGCACCCATTGGGGTGCGGCATAGATAAGTCTATCGACAAGGAGTCGGCATGAGTATGTCTTTGAGTTTTACCTCTGCGGTCAGTTCCGCGGCCATCCAGCCCCCAGTGGCGCGCGCGTTGCCCGAACCACCGAGTTCACCTCAGCTCACAGAAACCCCACCGACCAAGGCCCCGGCGTCCACGCTTTCCACTAACAGCCTGAATGCGCAGCACCTGCTGAATACGCTGGTGAGCGATATGTCGGCCGCTGCACCGGTGGCTGCAAATCAGGGCGTGACGCGTGGGCAACAGTCCCAGCAAGGGGACTATACGCTAGCGCTATTGGCTAAAGACGTTTACAGCACCACCGGCCAGGGCGTTGACGGATTTAGCCGGTTGAGCGACAGCGCCTTGCTCGGCGCAGGCATTGATCCCGCCAGCCTGCATGACTCGGCATCGGGTTTTCAGGCCGGCATTTACAGCGATAATCAGCAATATGTATTGGCCTTCGCGGGTACCAATGATATGCGCGACTGGTTGAGCAATGTGCGGCAGGCAACCGGTTATGATGATGTGCAGTACAATCAGGCGGTCGCGGTTGCCAAAAGCGCCAAGGCGGCGTTTGGTGATGCGTTGGTGATTGCCGGGCATTCGTTAGGGGGTGGCCTGGCGGCAACGGCGGCGCTGGCGACCGGCACGGTGGCGGTCACCTTTAACGCTGCGGGCGTGTCCGATTACACGCTGAACCGTATGGGGATCGATCCGGCAGCGGCGAAACAGGATGCGCAAGCCGGAGGCATCCGCCGTTACAGCGAGCAATACGACATGCTGACCGGCACGCAGGAATCCACTTCGCTGATCCCGGACGCTATCGGGCATAAAATCACGTTGGCCAATAACGACACTCTGAGCGGCATTGACGACTGGCGGCCAAGCAAACATGTGGATCGCAGCCTGACCGCGCACGGTATCGATAAGGTGATCGGTTCGATGGCGGAGCAAAAGCCCTGGGAGGCGAAAGCCAATGCCTGACCGGCGACGAGTACGGCAGGCGTTAATTATCGCCATGCTGTTGCTGACGGCGATCGCCGGTTTGTTGATGATGGCTAAGGAACAACAGATGAATCAGGATATTTCTCCGTTCAACGGACACGGCAATGCGGCGCTGGCTCAGGCGGTGGCGCGCGGTGATGTGCAGAGTATTGCCGAACAGGCCACCCAGGGGCGACTGCGCGAGCAGGGCGACCGTCAGGTCACTTTGCTGCAATGGGCGATACTGTCGCAGCAACCGTCAAGTCTGGGCTCACTGCTAGAGCTGGGGGCCGATGCCGCCACGCCGGGGCTGGATGGCAACAGCGCACTGCATACCGCCGCGGCGGTGCAGGATCCGCAGTATTTGCGGCTGTTGCTGGAGCAGGGTGTAGCGGTTAACCCGCGTAATGCGGTGACCGGTGCCACGCCGCTGGCGGCTGCGGTGTTGGCGGGGCGAGAGGAGCAACTGCGGCTGCTGTTGGTCTCTGGGGCGGATGTTACGCTGAGCGATCGGCTGGGGGATACACCTTTGCACGTAGCGGCAAAAATCAATGCACCGCAATTGGCGTTGATGCTATTGCAGGCCGGGGCCGATGCCAAAGCCCGCAACCAGCAGGGAGTGACCTTCCAGTTCTATTTCTCACAGACGCCGACGTCGTTGCAAAGTGAAGAAATGCGCGATCGTTACCGTCAACTGAATGCCTGGCTGAAAGCCCATCAGCAGGCGACGCATTACGTGCAGCCGTAACGGGCATAAAAAAACCGCCTTCAGGTCAATGGAGGCGGTTTTTATTCACTACGGCAGCATTACTTCGCGCCGTTGCCCTCAGGCTTGGCCTTTGGCTGGCGGCGTTTGCCGACGTTTTTCGCATCGCGATGTCGCACTTTCACCTTGGCTTTTTCTTTGTTCTTTTCTTTGTCGACAGCGCGCTTGGCTATCACCTTCTTGGAAGGTTTGCCGTTGCTTTTTTCGCTTGGCACTTTGGTTGATGGACGCAGCTCTTCGATCACCCGCGCTTTCAGTGGCTCGTTCAGGTAACGGCCCACTTTGCCCAACAGCAGGTGGTCGTGTGCCTCAACCAGCGAGATGGCGGTGCCTTTGCGTCCGGCACGACCGGTACGGCCGATGCGGTGCAGGTAGGTATCCGCAGTGCGCGGCATGTCGAAGTTGAACACGTGGGTGATATCCAGGATATCCAGACCACGAGCGGCAACGTCGGTAGCGACCAGCACGTTGACCCGGCCGTCCATCATGCGTTTTACCGCTTCGTTACGCTTGGCCTGCACCATTTCACCTTCTAGGTAACAGGTGTTGATGCCCGCCTCGCGCAGCCAGGCTGCCAGTTCATGCACGCGCTCACGCTTACGCACGAAGATCACGGATTTCTGCACGTCCGGTTGCTGCAGCAAATGCACCAACAGGGCGGTTTTGTGTACTACGTCGTCTGCACGGTAGTACCACTGCAGGATCTTTTTGCGCTCGCGGCGTGACGGGTCAGCTTCGACTTCTACCGGCTCTTTCAGAATGCGTTCGGCGAATTCGCGGATGGCATCGCCTTCCAGCGTCGCGGAGAACAGCAGGGTCTGATTACGCCAGCGGGTCTCGGCAGAAATCGTTTCGATGTCCTGCGCGAAGCCCATATCGAGCATACGGTCGGCTTCATCGAGGATCAGCGTTTCTACCGCGCGGCAGTCGAAGTTTTCTTCTTTAATGTACTGCAGCAGACGACCGGTAGTGGCAACGACCACGTCCTGGTTTTCGCTGAAGACTTCTGCGTGGTTCATATAAGCGACGCCACCGGTGATGGTAGCGATATCCAGCGAAGTATGAGCAGCCAGTTCACGTGCCTGATCGGCTACCTGCATCGCCAGCTCGCGTGTCGGGGTCAGGATCAGTACGCGCGGTGGGCCGGACTTCTTGCGTGGGAAGTCGAGCAGATGTTGCAATACCGGCAGCAAAAATGCAGCGGTCTTGCCGGTGCCGGTCGGCGCCGAACCCAATACGTCGCGCCCATCCATCGCAGGCGGGATCGCCTCGGCTTGAATGGCGGTTGGGCGTTCGTAGCCTTTATCGCGCAGGGCGTTTATCAGGCGTTCATCGAGTTCGAGCTCGGAAAAATTGGTTACTGTCATGGTCTACCTCTACTTGGGGCGCCGATTATAGACGGGTTGGCCGCGTTCTTCACCTATTTAAGCGGAAAGCATGTCTTTTCCCAAAAATCAGATTGCCTTATGCTACGCGAGTTTTGTATTCAGGTGGTTATTGTGAGCACTCAATCGAAAGCGAATTTTACTCCGCGTCGCGGCGGTTTTACCTTCAAACAATTTTTTGTTGCCCACGACCGCTGTGCAATGAAAGTGGGCACCGACGGCGTGTTGCTCGGCGCATGGGCACCCTTGGCGCAGGCGCAACGAATGCTGGATATCGGCAGCGGCAGCGGATTGATCGCGCTGATGCTGGCGCAGCGGTCGGCCGAGAACGTGCTGATCGACGCGGTGGAACTGGACGAGGCCGCTGCCGCACAGGCACGTGACAACGTGCAGGAATCCCCCTGGCCGCAGCGCATTCAGGTCCACGCACAGGACATTCATCATTTTGCCCAGCATCATGCCGGTGAATATGATTTGATCGTCAGTAACCCGCCGTATTTCGAGCCGGCGGTTGCCTGCCGTGACCAGGCGCGCCACAACGCACGCTATACCGAAACCCTGACCCACGATGCTCTGTTGGCCAGTGCGGAGCAGTTGATCGCACCGAAGGGGTCTTTTTGCGTAGTGCTGCCCCATGATATTGGTGGCGCTTTCGAAAGCAATGCCCAGCTACGCGGCTGGCATACGGTGCAGCGGCTGAATGTCAGCGATCGCGCGGATACGCCAATGCATCGGGTATTGTTGGCGCTGACGCGTCAGCCCGCCGAACAAGAAACCGAACAGAAACTGGCTATCAAGTTGGACGATGGCAGTTACACCGATGATTTCCGCCGTCTGATTACCGATTTTTACCTGTTCTACTGAAATGAACAGGGCACCTTTATGGGTGCCCTGACGGTATCATTATGGTTGCAGGATGGTCGGTAGCGCTTCCGGCAGCAGATCCGGGTAGTCCAGCGTGTAGTGCAACCCGCGGCTTTCTTTACGCTCCATGGCGCTGCGGACGATTAATTCTGCCACCTGCACCAAATTACGCAGTTCCAACAGGTTGTTGGAGATGCGGAAGTTGGCGTAGTACTCGTCAATTTCTGCCTGCAACGTATTGATGCGGCGCAGCGCGCGCTCCAGTCGTTTGGTGGTGCGCACGATCCCTACGTAGTCCCACATAAACAGCCGCAGCTCATGCCAGTTGTGCTGGATCACAACTCGCTCATCGGCATCATCCACCCGGCTTTCATCCCACTGCGGTAGCTGTTTGGCCAGCTTGATAAACGGCAGACGCGTCATGATGTCTTCTGCCGCCGACCAGCCATAAACCAGGCATTCCAGCAGTGAGTTTGACGCCATGCGGTTGGCCCCGTGCAGGCCGGTGTAGCTAACCTCGCCAATGGCGTACAGCCCGTCCAGATCGGTGCGACCGTGCTGATCGACCATCACGCCGCCACAGGTATAGTGCGCTGCGGGGACGATAGGGATCGGCTGGCTTGTCAGGTCAAAGCCCAGCGTCAGCAGTTTTTCATGGATCATCGGGAAATGCTGGGTAATGAATTCGGCTGGCTTATGGCTGATGTCCAGATACATGCAGTCCGCACCCAGACGCTTCATTTCATGGTCGATGGCGCGTGCCACGACGTCTCGCGGTGCCAGTTCGCCGCGTGGGTCAAAATCGGGCATAAAGCGGCTGCCGTCCGGGCGCTTCAGATAAGCCCCTTCACCGCGTAACGCTTCGGTCAGCAGGAAGTTACGTGCCTGCGGGTGGAACAGGCAGGTCGGGTGGAACTGGTTGAATTCAAGGTTGGCGACCCGGCAACCGGCGCGCCAGGCCATGGCGATGCCGTCTCCGGAAGAGATATCCGGGTTGGTGGTGTATTGATACACCTTGGCCGCACCACCGGTCGCCAGCACGACCGTTTTGGCGCGGTAAGTTTCTACCTGCTCCCGTTCGCGGTTCCAGACATAGGCACCGACCACGCGACGGGTGCCCGGCAGGCCAATTTTGTTTGAAGTGATCAGATCGACCGCATTACGGCGTTCCATCACGCAAATATTCGGGTGGTTGCTTGCTTTCCCAACCAGGGTGGTCTCTACTTCTTTGCCAGTAGCATCAGCGGCATGCAGGATACGGCGATGGCTGTGCCCGCCTTCCCGCGTCAGGTGGTAATGTGCCTCGCCCTGAGCGTTGACCTCGGTGTCGAACAAGACTCCCTGATCGATCAACCACTGCACGCAGTGGCGAGCATTGCCGGCGATAAACTCAACCGCATCTTTGTCACACAGACCGGCTCCGGCAATCAAAGTGTCATCAACGTGTGAGGCAATGCTGTCCGTTTCATCGAAAACCGCGGCGATCCCGCCTTGGGCATAAAAGGTGGCGCCTTCGTTGAGTGGCCCCTTGCTGAGTACGGTAACCTTGCAATGCTGCGCCAGGCGCAACGCCAGTGACAGGCCGGCAGCACCGCTGCCGACGATCAGTACATCGCTAACATGTTCAGATGATGGTTGCATAGCGTATGATGTGTGCAGAAGAAGAGTGAAATTCATGTTAGCCTAATTGTCCGGGCAAAAGCCACGGATGGGTGACATCAACATAAAAAACAATGGCAATACGGAACTTCGTGTTCTGTATGAACTCCAAGCGAGTGCTTGCTCAGGAAAATAATGTATGGCTGGCAGTACAACTTTACGCGTGGAGACGGATTTGGGGAGAGTTTACCTCGGATGAGCGAGCAGTTAACGGATCAAGTTCTGGTTGAGCGGGTCCAAAAGGGCGATCAGAAATCGTTTAACTTACTGGTGATTCGTTACCAGCATAAAGTGGCGAGTCTCGTTTCCCGGTATGTACCGCAGGGCGATGTGCCGGATGTGGTACAGGAGTCGTTTATTAAAGCCTATCGCGCACTGGAATCATTCCGTGGGGATAGCGCTTTCTATACCTGGTTGTATCGAATTGCTGTGAATACGGCAAAAAATTATTTAGTGGCTCAGGGCCGTCGTCCGCCATCCAGCGATGTGGATGCCAACGATGCCGAAAATTACGAAAGTGCGGGTGCACTGAAAGAAATTTCGAACCCTGAGAACTTAATGTTGTCAGAAGAACTGAGACAGATAGTTTTCCGTACCATTGAGTCTCTCCCTGAGGATCTTCGCATGGCGATTACCCTGCGGGAGTTGGATGGTCTAAGCTACGAAGAAATAGCTGCCATCATGGATTGCCCGGTCGGAACCGTACGTTCGCGTATTTTCCGCGCCAGGGAGGCTATCGATAATAAAGTTCAACCGCTGATTCAACGTTAGCAATGGCGAACACAGGAAGGGTACTTAGGCATGCAGAAAGAAAAGCTTTCCGCTCTGATGGATGGAGAATCGCTCGACAGCGAGCTACTGAGTTCATTGTCTAAAGACAGGGCGCTTCAACAAAGCTGGCAGAGCTATCACCTGATACGTGACACACTACGGGGTGATATCGGACAAGTCATGCATCTCGATATCGCAGATCGTGTTGCTGCTGCACTTGAGAAAGAACCTGCACGTCTGGTTCCTTCTGCAGTTCCAGAATCTCAGCCGCAACCGCACACCTGGCAGAAAATGCCGTTCTGGCACAAAGTTCGCCCTTGGGCTAGCCAGATCACACAGATTGGTATGGCGGCATGTGTGTCGCTGGCGGTGATTGTAGGCGTCCAACAATACAATCAACCGGCTGCACAATCTGGCGCTGCTGAATCACCGGCATTCAATACCCTGCCGATCATGGGGCAGGCGTCACCGGTTAGCCTTGGCGTGCCGGCAGACAGTTTCTCCACCGGCAGCGGTCAACAGCAGCAGGTGCAGGAACAACGCAAACGCATTAACGCTATGCTGCAAGATTATGAGTTGCAACGTCGTTTGCATTCTGATCGACTGCAGCTTGAGCAAAGCACCCCACAACAGGCTGCCGTTCAGGTACCCGGAACTCAGTCTTTAGGAATGCAACAGCAGTAATGAAGCAACTTTGGTTCTCCGTCTGTCTATTGACGGGCAGCCTGCTCTACTCAAACATCGCCCCGGCGCAGCCCTCTGCGTCCGGGGCGTTGTTACAACAGATGAGCAGTGCCAGCCGTTCGCTCAATTATGAACTCGCCTATATCAGCATCAGCAAGCAGGGGATCGAATCGCTGCGCTACCGCCACGCGATGATCGACCAGCAGCCGCTCGGCCAATTACTGCATATGGACGGCCCACGCCGTGAAGTACTGCAGCGCGGCGGGGGGATCAGCTATTTCGAACCCGGCCTGGAGCCCTTCACGCTGTCTGGCGATCACATCGTCGATGCGTTGCCGGCCATTGTTTATGCTGATTTTGACCGCCTGGCGAAATATTACGATTTCATCTCCGTCGGCAGCACCCGCATTTCCGATCGTCCCTGCGAAGTGATCCGCGTGGTGGCTCGCGATGGTTCACGCTATAGCTATATTGTCTGGATGGATGAAGCCACCAAGCTGCCGCTGAGGGTGGATTTGATCGACCGCGACGGCGAAACGCTGGAGCAATACCGGGTGATTTCGTTCGTGGTCGGGCCGCAGGTGCAAAGTGCAATGGAGGGGCTGATCAAGGCTAGCCTGCCACCGTTGTTGTCGCTTCCTGCAGTGGATAAAATCAAGCTGAGCTGGAGCACGGGCTGGTTACCGGCTGGGGTGGATGAAATTGCACGTAACCGCCGCAAACTGCCGAACGTGACTGAACCTGTTGAATCGCGGCTCTACAGCGATGGTCTGTTCAGCTTCTCGGTTAACGTCAGCCCTGCGGGCAGCGGTGCCGGTCAGCAGTATTATCGTCAGGGGCGTCGCACTATCCAGACCGAAGTCCGTAACGGCAATGAGATCACTATCGTTGGCGAATTGCCGCCGGCGACGGCTAAACGAATTGCTGACAGCATTTCCTTCAAGGTGCCACCACAATGATGAAAGAGTGGGCCACGGTTGTTTCGTGGCAACAAGGTGTTGCGCTGCTGCGCTGTGAGCCGAAAGCAGGATGTGGCAGTTGTACGGCCCGTTCTGGCTGTGGCGCACGCGCGTTGAATGAGCTGGTGCCGGAAACTGAACACCAACTGCAGGTGCGTATTGAGCAGCCGCTCGAGCCGGGCCAGCGGGTTGAGGTGGGCATTGCTGAAGGCAGCCTATTGCGTTCAGCCATGCTGGTTTATCTGACGCCGCTGCTGGGCATGATGCTGGGGGGCAGCCTGTTGCAATACTGGCTGGGCACCGATGCATCTGCCGCGCTGGGCGCACTGCTTGGCGGGGTTGCGGCCTTTATGCTGGCACGCAGTCTGGCACATCGTCTCGGTGAACAGGCGAATTACCAACCCATCGTTCTGCAAATTGGTTTACCGCCTGGGGCCATGCGCCTGCAGACGGAAAACTCACCTCAGCTTTAAAACTGCTGCCGCGTCATCGCCGGGTTATGGTAGGCGGTGATGCGGGTGTAGATCATATGTTCCAGCAGCGCGATAAACAGATCGGCGCTGAGCAGCGAAAAATATCCGATGGTAAATAACGCATTGCCCTGATTATCCAACAGGCGAATAGTGCCGCGCTGCGGATTATTTTCCAGTTCGCGGATCTGCTCAATCGGGATAGATCCCTGTGCCGTGATCAGTGCCGTTGAGCTCAGACTCAGTGTTTGGGTTGACGGCCGTTTCCGCTGTCCAGGCAGTAATTGATTCAGCCAGCGAGCGCCGCAGCTGAGGTAGTGAAACGACAGCATTTCCCCCTGATACAGCGCATTTAAGGCTTGCGGCCCACGCTGTTGGATCTGCTGAGCGATAATGGTATCTGCCAGCCGCCAGGAATGGGAAACATTGCTGAATACCGGGCACCAGGGCTGTTCAACCGAGGTGCGAAAAGCCATCACATCGAATACCCCACCAAACAGACGCCCACCGCGAAAACGATAAATATCACCGATTTTTTCAAAGGGGATAAATCGTTCTTTATGACTATGCGGGTTAATCACCCGAACACCGTGCTCGTACAGGCGATAGGTCAACGTTGGCCGCAGACAATGGCGCAGCGCCAGCAGAATGCAGCCGAGTACAATAGTTGCTGCGCCGGTTTGCAGTAAGGTCAGTACCTCATTTTCATCCATGTTGCTCAGTAGTGGCAGTAACAGCAGTGCCGCACCGAGAGTTAACAACAGCGCTGCCGCTGCCAGAATGCCCCAATTGACCTTTGAAAAATCGTGCCGGCTCAGCATTGGCCCTTTATCGATCATTTTGCACCTTCCAATCAATACGCAGAGATAGGCTGATGAACCCCGGTGGGCATGCCGATGTAGTGCCCTGAATTATGTTTTATCGCGGTGTTCACCCACATTTCTATAGAAGCAGCCGGTCAGCGTATATCGGGTTTTTCCTAAAGCCTGGAGAGTGAAGTGCAATTCTAAGATGTTGATCCAGATATTATTTTATCCAGAATTAGGAGGGGGTTTATTGCGTTATTGGCGGTTATGTATTAACGCCCGATCCCGCAGGCGGCAGGTGAGGGGATAGGGGAAGGAAAGGTTGTCATAACTGACCGTTTTGACTGCGTTGGGTTTTGTTAACATCTGCTTTCATAACCCGGAGCGCCCTGTAACATTAAAGTGTACATAATAGAATGCCTTCACTGCACCGATCGCTAGGTTTTCAGTGTTGTGGCATGTAGAATGCAGCGATTCAGGCGCAAGACGGCCGAACCCATTCACTGTCGCTTTAGGTCCATGCGGGTTTCTATAGGCGAGTAATTCAGAAATACCAAGGCAGAAAAACTTTTATAATGAAGCATATACGAAATTTCTCCATTATTGCCCACATTGACCACGGTAAGTCGACGCTGTCCGACCGTATTATCCAAATTTGCGGTGGCTTGTCCGAACGTGAAATGGCCGCACAGGTGCTCGATTCTATGGATCTTGAGCGCGAGCGCGGCATCACCATTAAAGCGCAAAGCGTGACGCTGGATTATAAGGCGCAGGATGGCCAAACCTACCAGCTCAACTTTATCGACACGCCTGGACACGTTGACTTCTCCTACGAAGTTTCCCGTTCACTGGCCGCCTGTGAAGGCGCACTGCTGGTGGTCGATGCCGGGCAGGGCGTAGAAGCCCAGACGCTGGCTAACTGCTACACCGCACTGGATATGAATCTGGAAGTGGTGCCGGTACTGAACAAAATTGACTTGCCGGCTGCCGATCCCGATCGCGCTGCGCAGGAAATTGAAGATATCGTTGGCATCGACGCTACCGATGCGGTGCGTTGCTCGGCCAAAACCGGCGTCGGCGTGCCAGAAGTGCTCGAACGCCTGGTGCGTGATATTCCGGGCCCGGCAGGCGATCCGGAAGCGCCATTGCAGGCACTGATCATCGACTCCTGGTTCGATAACTACCTGGGTGTCGTTTCCCTGGTGCGCGTTAAGAACGGCACCATGCGCAAGGGCGACAAGATCAAGGTCATGAGCACCGGCCAAACCTATAATGCCGATCGCCTGGGCATCTTTACCCCGAAACGTGTCGATCGCGACGTGTTGAACTGTGGTGAAGTAGGCTGGTTGGTCTGTGCAATTAAAGACATCCTTGGCGCACCGGTGGGCGATACCCTGACACTGGCTCGTCAACCGGCAGACAAAGCCTTGCCGGGCTTCAAGAAAGTGAAGCCGCAGGTTTATGCGGGCCTGTTCCCGATCAGCTCCGACGACTATGAATCCTTCCGCGACGCGCTGGGCAAACTGAGCCTGAACGACGCCTCCCTGTTCTACGAGCCAGAGAGCTCCACCGCGTTGGGCTTCGGCTTCCGCTGTGGCTTCCTCGGCCTGCTGCACATGGAGATCATTCAGGAGCGTCTGGAGCGTGAATACGATCTGGAATTGATCACCACCGCGCCAACGGTAGTGTATGAAGTGGAAACCACCAGCAAAGAGACTATCTACGTTGATAGCCCATCCAAGCTGCCGCCACTGAATAACATCGAAGAGCTGCGTGAACCGATCGCCGAATGTCACATGCTGATGCCGCAGGAATTCCTGGGTAACGTGATCACCCTGTGTATCGAGAAACGTGGTGTGCAGACCAACATGGTTTACCACGGTAACCAGGTTGCGCTGACCTACGAAATCCCGATGGCGGAAGTGGTGCTCGACTTCTTCGACCGTCTGAAATCCACCTCGCGTGGTTACGCGTCACTGGATTACAACTTCAAACGCTTCCAGACCTCTGACATGGTGCGTGTCGACGTGCTGATCAACAACGAGCGCGTGGATGCGCTGGCGCTGATCACTCACCGCGACAACTCGCAGTACCGTGGCCGTGAGCTGGTAGAGAAGATGAAAGAGCTGATCCCACGTCAGCAGTTCGATATTGCCATTCAGGCCGCTATCGGAACCCATATCATCGCGCGTGCGACGGTGAAACAGCTGCGTAAAAACGTTCTGGCGAAATGCTATGGCGGTGACGTCAGCCGTAAGAAGAAGCTGTTGCAGAAACAGAAAGACGGTAAGAAACGCATGAAGCAGGTCGGTAACGTAGAGTTGCCGCAAGAAGCGTTCCTGGCCATTCTGCACGTTGGCAAGGACAAGTAAGTAACAGCGATAGAGTCGCGTAACTAGGGAGTTTGCATGGCGAATATGTTTGCCCTGATCCTGGCACTGGCCACATTGGTTACCGGGATCATCTGGGCCTTTGAGCGCTTCAGATGGGCGCCGGCCCGCCAAGCCAAGATTGCGGCGGTGAATGCACAGACTGCGGGCGCTGTAGACGATAAAACGCTGGCAAAAGTGGCGAAACAACCGGGTTGGATTGAAACCGGCGCGTCGGTTTTCCCGGTATTGTTGCTGGTCTTTGTGGTGCGTTCGTTTATTTACGAACCTTTCCAGATCCCGTCCGGTTCTATGATGCCGACGTTGTTGATTGGCGATTTTATTCTGGTGGAGAAATATGCCTACGGCATTAAAGATCCTATTACCCAGACCACGCTAATTGAAACCGGTCATCCGAAACGCGGTGATATTGCGGTATTTAAATATCCGCTGGATCCGAAACTGGATTATATCAAGCGTGTGATTGGCCTGCCGGGCGACCGTGTGAGTTATGATCCGATCAATAAGCGTGTGACCGTTCAGCCTTCGTGTAACAGCGGGCAGTCATGCGATACCGCATTGGCCGTGACTTACAACGATGCGCAGCCAAGCGACTTTGTCCAGTTGTTCAGCCGCAGCGGCATGGGCGAAGCCAGCAACGGTTTCTACCAAATCCCGCTGAGCGAAAACGTGCCGCAGGGTGGCATCCGTCTGCGTGAACGCCAGGAAAGTCTGGGTAATGTTTCTCACCATATTCTGACCGTGCCGGGCACGCAGGATCAGGTGGGCGCTTATTACCAGCAGCCGGGTAAACAGTTGGCGGAGTGGGTTGTACCAGCGGGTCATTACTTCATGATGGGTGATAACCGCGACAACAGCGCCGACAGCCGTTATTGGGGCTTCGTACCAGAGAAAAATCTGGTTGGTAAGGCCACGGCTATCTGGATGAGTTTTGAAAAGCAGGAAGGCGAATGGCCTACCGGCGTAAGATTTAGCCGCATCGGTGGAATTCATTAATCCAGCGTCTATTAACGCAGCATTATATTTCCACTCGTTGTAGAATACCGGCTCGAGCGATAAAAAGTTGGCTCCCTGTTGGGGGCCACTGCAAACGAAACAGCTTTGGATTGGCTTTCAGCGAAGCAGGCCTGTTCCGTATGCTGCAAGTTTTTGACGCATTCTTGATCTATTGGTAACTCATGAATCCCATCGTAATAAATAGGCTGCAGCGGAAGCTGGGCTACACTTTTCAACAGCAGGAGCTCTTACTGCAAGCGTTAACTCACCGTAGCGCCAGCAGTAAACACAATGAACGTCTTGAGTTTCTGGGTGACTCCATTCTCAGTTTTGTCATCGCCAATGCGCTGTTCCAGCGTTTCCCTCGCGTAGACGAGGGCGATATGAGCCGCATGCGCGCCACGCTGGTGCGCGGTAATACGCTGGCGGAGATGGGACGTGAGTTCGATCTGGGCGAATGTCTGCGTCTCGGCCCGGGTGAGCTGAAAAGTGGTGGATTCCGCCGCGAATCAATCCTGGCGGATACGGTGGAAGCCTTAATTGGCGGTGTGTTCCTGGACAGTGATATCCAAACTGTTGAACGACTGATTTTGGACTGGTATCGCAGCCGGTTGGACGAAATCAGCCCTGGTGATAAGCAGAAAGACCCAAAAACCCGTTTGCAGGAGTTTTTACAGGGTCGTCATCTGCCGTTACCTTCTTATCTGGTGGTGCAGGTTCGCGGTGAGGCGCACGATCAGGAGTTTACTATCCACTGTCAGGTGAGTGGTTTGAGCGAACCCGTAGTGGGAACCGGCTCAAGCCGCCGTAAAGCCGAACAAGCGGCAGCGGAACAAGCGTTAATAAAGCTGGAGCTTGAATGAGCGAAGAAAAACAATACTGTGGTTTTATTGCGATAGTCGGTCGTCCCAACGTGGGCAAATCCACGTTGCTGAACCAACTGCTGGGGCAAAAAGTCTCCATCACCTCGCGTAAACCACAGACGACCCGTCACCGCATTATGGGTATCGATACCGATGGCGCCTATCAGGCCATCTACGTTGACACCCCGGGTCTGCATATCGAAGAAAAGCGCGCCATCAACCGTTTGATGAACCGTGCGGCCAGCAGCTCAATCGGCGACGTCGAGCTGGTGATCTTCGTGGTAGAAGGCACTAACTGGACTGCCGATGATGAAATGGTGGTCAACAAGCTGCGCAACCTGAAAAGTCCGGTCCTGCTGGCGATCAACAAGGTCGACAACGTTACCGACAAATCCAAGCTGTTGCCGCACATTGCGTTCCTCAGCCAGCAGATGAATTTCCTCGACGTGGTGCCAATTTCTGCCGAAAAAGGCATGAACGTGGACACTATCGCGGCTATCGCGCGCAAGGTGCTGCCGGAAGCGGAACACCACTTCCCGGACGATTACATCACCGACCGTTCCCAGCGCTTTATGGCGTCGGAAATCATCCGTGAAAAGCTGATGCGTTTCCTGGGTGAAGAACTGCCTTACTCGGTGACGGTTGAGATCGAACAATTTGTGCCGAACGAGCGCGGTGGTTACAACGTGCACGGGCTGATCCTGGTTGAGCGCGAAGGCCAGAAGAAAATGGTCATCGGCAACAAGGGCTCGAAGATCAAAACCATCGGTATCGAAGCCCGTCAGGATATGGAACAGATGTTTGAAACCAAAGTGCATCTGGAACTGTGGGTGAAAGTGAAATCGGGCTGGGCGGACGACGAACGTGCGTTGCGTAGCCTGGGCTATACCGACGACCTGAAATAAACTATCCAATGGACGGCTGGGAGCGCGCTTTCGTCCTGCATGGACGACCGTACAGTGAAACCAGCCTGATGCTGGATATGTTTACCGAAGGTCATGGGCGGGTGCGTTTGCTGGCAAAAGGCGCGCGCAGCCGCCGTTCCAATCTAAAGGGTTGCCTGCAACCCTTTACTCCCCTGCTGGTGCGCTGGGGCGGTCGTGGCGAAGTCAAAACGCTGCGCAACGCCGAAGCGGTCTCCCTCGGTTTACCCCTCAGCGGCATGATGCTGTACAGCGGCCTGTACGTGAATGAACTGCTGTCACGGGTGCTGGAGCAGGAAGCCAACTACTCGGTACTATTCTTCGATTATCTGCAATGTTTGCAGGCGCTGGCGGCAGAAGATGTTTCGCCGGAACAGGCGCTGCGACAGTTCGAATTGGCCTTGCTGAATCACCTGGGCTACGGCCTGGACTTCCTGCACTGCGCCGGCAGCGGCCTGCCGGTAGATGACGGCATGACCTATCGTTACCGCGAAGAAAAAGGCTTTATCGCCAGCCTGGTGGTTGATCATTACAGCTTTACCGGCCGCGAGTTGCGCGCATTGGCGGAGCGCCAGTTTCCCGATGTGCACACCTTACGTGCAGCCAAACGTTTCACCCGCATGGCGCTCAAACCTTACCTGGGCGGTAAACCGCTGAAGAGCCGCGAGCTGTTTCGTCAGTTTGTCCGCAAACAGCCGGATTCGCCGGTCGACGACGCCTGACCTTTTCCCCTTTTGCAGCACTGTCCCCGCGTGTAAACTACGGCCACTGAAAATCGTTTTTTAGAGGGTTGTCATGGCTGATTTGCTGCTGGGCGTCAATATCGATCACATCGCCACGTTACGTAACGCGCGCGGAACCCAATACCCGGATCCGGTACAGGCGGCATTTATTGCCGAGCAAGCCGGGGCCGACGGGATCACCGTACACCTGCGTGAAGATCGCCGTCATATCACCGATCGCGATGTTCGCATTTTGCGCCAGACCATTCAGACCCGAATGAATCTGGAAATGGCCGTGACCGATGAGATGCTGGATATCGCCATAGAGTTAAAGCCGCATTTTTGTTGTCTGGTGCCGGAAAAACGCGAAGAAGTGACCACCGAAGGTGGGCTGGACGTTGCCGGGCAGCAAGACAAAATGGCCGTCGCGGTTGAGCAACTGGCGAAGGCCGGCATTCTGGTTTCGCTGTTTATCGATCCGGATCACCGCCAAATCGATGCGGCGGTCGCTGTAGGTGCACCCTATATTGAGATTCATACCGGCGCCTATGCAGAAGCCGAAGGCGAACTGGCAGTAAAAGCCGAGCTGCGCCGTATTGCAGTTGCCGCGACCTACGCCGCTGAGAAAGGCCTGAAGGTCAACGCCGGCCATGGCCTGACTTACCATAACGTTCAGCCGATCGCGGCCCTGCCTGAAATGCATGAGTTGAATATCGGCCACGCTATTATCGGCCAGGCGGTGATGTGTGGGTTACCGGCAGCGGTGACTGACATGAAATTGCTGATGCGTGAAGCGCGTCGCTAATGGCAGTGCTGGGGCTGGGTACCGACATTGTCGAAATGGCGCGCATAGAAGCGGTCGTGGAGCGCAGTGGCGATCGTCTGGCACGTCGCGTACTGAGCGAAGCCGAATGGCAGTTGTACCAGCAGCATCAGCAGCCGGTGCGCTTTTTGGCCAAGCGTTTTGCGGTGAAAGAGGCGGTTGCCAAGGCATTTGGTACCGGTATTCGCAACGGGCTGGCGTTTAATCAGTTTGAAGTGTTCAACGACGGGCTCGGCAAGCCGAATATTCGTCTGCATGCACGTGCCGCCGAACTGGCGCAGGAAATGGGGGTGACCTCCATTCACGTTTCGCTGGCCGATGAACGCCGCTATGCCTGTGCTACGGTGATTATCGAAGGGTAATAGTCTTATCCGGCTGTAAAACAAAAGGGCGCCTGTTGGCGCCCTTGTTGATCTGACCGTTGCGGTCAGAGTCGGTCGGCGTGGTGCAGCACCACAAATTTATCCCACAGCTGTTCGTTGGTTTCGGTGTGCTGCGGGTCAACCACAATGGTGTTATCGATTGGGCACACCTGCTGACAGGTGGGAATATCGTAATGGCCAACGCATTCGGTGCAGCGATCGGTATCTATCTGGTAGATATCATCGCCCATCGAAATGGCCTGATTAGGGCATTCCGGCTCGCACATATCGCAGTTGATGCATTTTTTGGTAATCAGCAGTGCCATATCAGTTATCTTTTAATCGGTGCACACGAACAGGCGCGCAATCTATCATAAAACCCATTTTTCCGGGCATTTTTCCACCTGTAGCGGCAAATACGGTTAACCGGGGCGTCATAGTAACTCTGGCGGGTCGTTGGCCAACTGATCAAAATCAACCATTTCCTGACCATTGAAGACATGCCTTTTGCTTTGTGCCGTTACCGCTGAAGACAATTGTGGCTGGGCAATGGTAATCCCAGCCTGTTGGGCAAACAGACTGATAAAGTCAAAGGCGCTGTAAGGATCCTCAATAAGGGTCCGTTGCCGATCTGAATCAGAAAGCACCAGCAGCGGAACTTCATAATTCTGCCGGGTATCACCGCCATGGCGCAGGTAAAGTTTGCCGTCAATCTCACGGTGGGAAAGACCGTGGTCAGAGAAATAGAATAATTTAAACGGGGAGTGAGTCGCCTGCAGCATTTCATAAGCATGCTCGATGAAACGGTCCGTCTTGCGGTAGGTTGAAAGGTAACAAGCGAGCTCAGCGTTATCGCTGGTGAAAACCGGCGGCTCACCACCGAGACGTTCGCAAAAGTCCGAGTGAGAACCCATGATATGCAGAACATACAGATTCCCCAGACCATTGTTCGCCAATGAGCTTTGCAGCAGAGGCAATAGCTCATCGTCGTCGGTGTTGCGTGACTGGTAATCCCCTTTTTTCAGGAACTGGTGCTCATCACTGAACATGGCTATTTTGGATATCGGCGTATCAAACTGGCCAATCAGACCCTGGTTGGAAAACCAATGGGTGTGTAATCCTGCGGTTTTCGCCAGCGTAATAATATTATCTGCAATATGACTGTTTTTCCCTTCGCTCAATGCCAACGTTCTTGGCAAAGATTCGAAGGTGTTCGGTGCAGTGGAAATATAATTACTGTAAAAGGTCCCGTTGACGTGATCCAGGAAGGGGGTCGTCGGCGTCGGATAACCGAATAATGACATGTAGTCCCTGCGCATGCTTTCACCAACCACAATGACATAGTTAGCCTTATTACTATTAGCGCCATTAAGGAGCCAGCTGGGTTGGGAATGCGTGCTGGCATCAATTTCTGCCATTTGTTGGTTGTAGCTTTGGTAGGAAGAAACTAGCGAGGAAAAGAAATCCACCAAATGAAGATTTCCTACTCCCCCGCTGAGTATTCTGGCGAACAGCAAAACGATAAAAATTACCAAAAATGGCAATATTTTTTTTGTCGGGAGTGACCGTTGCCAGCTATAGCGAGCAAGAATAAACAATGTGAGCAGTGTGGCGCAGGGTAGCAGATAGCAGCCGGCAGGTATGGCATGCAGAAACTCGATGGCTTCCGCCCTGTTGGTTTGAAACAGGGCCGACACCACGGACACGGAAGGTGGGCCGTAGATCACCCCTACAGGGGCATAAATGGCACAGAATATAATGTAGGGGATAACCAGAAAATATCGCGTGAGGGGGATGGCAGATAATAATAACAGGCTAAGGGAAATAAACAGAATATCAACCCCTTTGGTGCCGCCATATCCCATCGCTTTTATTAATATCAACGAAGCGACAACGAAGAGCAAAAAATTGCGGACCACGGGGGATGTTGCGAATATGTGGGTTCTATTTAAAATTACTGTATGTGTTTTCATTAAACTCTATTATCAATATATTGCTGTCCATGCCTGTTAAAATTCCTGGCGGAATTTTAACAATAAACACCACACACTCTATTTTTAGATATGTTTTTTATATCCTGGTATTTGTGGCCTGGGCATTATACGACTCAGACGAGTTTTTTCACTAATTGTTCGCTATGTTTTATTCGGTTGCGGGCATGATCAAGATCGTGCTGGATTAAGGCCATAAACAGCAGGTCGGTGAGGGCATATTGAGCGGTGCTGGAAGAAATAGCGGCGCTGCGGGTATTGGGTTCTTCGGCAATGGTATACAAACAGTGGTCGGCGCGTTGTTGCAGGCCGTTCGGTGAGAAGCTGGTGAGCGCCAGCACTTTAGCGCCGGCCAGGCGGGCTTCTTCCGCTGCCAGGTTGATTTCCCGTCGTTCGCCGCTGAACGAAATTGCCAACAGCAAATCCCGCTTATCCAGCGCCTGAACCGTTGCCAACTGGACATGCATATCTTGCTCGGCCACCGCCATCACGCCAATTTTCATCAGTTTGTAGGAGAAGTCCTTGGCGACCAGGCCGGAAGCGCCAATTCCCAGCAGAATAACCCTCCGCGCCTGACGTAACATTTCCAGCGCCTGATGCAGACGTTCCTCACTGTTGATGTCCAGCGTGGCGCGCAGTGCTGCCTGCTTCTCTACCAACAGTTTTTCTCCGACGGTTTTCAGGGCGTCACTGCTGAGGATCTGGTTATGCACCGTCACCGCGGGTTCTGTCTGCGGTTGTGCCAGGGTTTCACTCAGCGCCAGTTTTAGCGCCGGGAAGCCTTTATAGCCCATCTTCTGAGCAAACTTCACCACGCTCGACTGACTGATCCCAGCCAGTTGGGCCAGCTTTTGTGAGCTGAGATGGCGCGCCTGCTCGGCGTTATGCAGCAGAAAGTCCGCCAGTTTGCGGTCATTTTGAGCCAGCGTGGGATACATCTGGCGAATACGAAGAAGGGTACTCATTGATAATTCCCTGAAAACCAGACGCCATTCTGCCACGTCGATGGCGAAAACGCGCAGTGAAAATTTTTTGTGAGCGAGTCTTTAAAATAGCAAAAAGCGCTCGCTTTGTTGAATAAAATATTCAAATAATGATTTAAGTTTGTGAATTAAAAATTCAAAGGTGAAGAGATGAACTTAGGCGCATTAGTATCCGAAACCCGCAACCCAGCCACCATGGGGCTGGACGAGATGTCGACGCTGGAGATGGTGAGCTGTTTTAACCGGGAAGATCGCAAAGTGCCGGAGGCGATTGAAAAAGTGCTGCCGGCTATCGCGCAGGCAGTGGATCTGGCGGCGGCGGCGCTGAGGGCCGGTGGTCGGTTGATTTATTTGGGCGCTGGCACCAGCGGCCGCCTTGGCGTGTTGGATGCTTCTGAATGTCCACCGACCTTCGGCGTGCCGCATGGCATGGTGATAGGGCTGATTGCCGGTGGGCCGGGCGCGCTGCTGAAAGCGGTGGAGGGCGCAGAGGACGACGCGGCGCTGGGTGAGGCCGATCTTGTCGCGCTGGATTTAACGGCTACCGACATGGTGGTCGGGCTGGCCGCGTCCGGGCGCACACCTTATGTGATAGGTGCGCTGCGCTATGCACGACAACTGGGCTGCGCGACGGCAGCGATCTCCTGTAACCCGGATTCACCGATCGCCCATGAGGCACAGGTGGCGATTTCGCCGGTGGTGGGGCCGGAAGCCTTGACCGGTTCAACGCGTCTGAAGTCTGGTACTGCGCAGAAGCTGGTGCTGAACATGCTGTCGACCGGTGCAATGGTCAAGCTGGGCAAGGTCTATGAAAACCTGATGGTGGACGTGAAGGCCACCAACGTAAAACTGGTGGATCGCGCCTGCCGCATCGTGGTGGAAGCCACCGGTGCCGAGCGCAGTCAGGCCGAAGCGGCGCTGACGCAGACCGGTTTTGAAGTCAAACCGGCAATCCTGATGATTCTGGCCGGCATCGATGCTGAAGAGGCGCAGCAGCGCTTACAGCAGCACGACGGCTATTTGCGCGCGGCATTGACGCGCTAAACCACTCCTGGGGCGGGCGATGGACAAGACAACGGCACTGGCGACACAGATTCTGGCGGGCATTGGCGGCGAGGGAAATATCCTGCGTCTGGAGAACTGCATGACAAGGGTGCGCGTCGAAGTTAGCGACGAGCAACGCCTTGATTTAGCGGCGCTCAAACAGTTATCGGGCGTTAAAGGCTATATCAAACAGGGCGATCAGCACCAGTTCATCGTGGGTCCGGGGGCCGCCGCCAAGGTGGTGGATGCCATGCGTTCACTGCTCACCAGCGCACCGGCGGCGGTGGCAGTCGGGGATCCTGTTGCCCGCAACAAGGCGCAGGCCAAGCAAAAGTATGCCGCGCCAATGAGCGGAGCGCTGAAAAAACTGGCCGATGTCTTTATTCCGTTGATCCCGGCGTTTATCGCTTCCGGTTTGATTACCGGCATCATTAATCTGCTGAAACGGCCGGATATTGCCGGTGAGCTGGCAGTGAATTACCCCAACGTGCTGGGGCTGTTGGCGATTTTCGGCAGCGCAGTATTTGCCATCATGAATATTCTGGTGGGGGTTAATGCCGCCAGGGTGTTTGGCGGTTCACAGGCGATGGGCGGCGTCATGGCCGGTATTCTCTCCAGCCCGGCGTTGGCGCAGATCACTCTGTTTGGTGAGGCGTTGCAGCCTGGCCGTGGCGGGGTCATCGCGGTACTGCTGGTGGTGGCGTTGATGTGCTGGGTGGAAAAGCGCCTGCGTAATTGGCTACCGGAGTCGATTGAGTTAATCCTCAACCCGCTAATCACCACGCTGGTCACCGCATCGTTGGCAATTGTGATCCTGCAGCCGCTGGGCGGCTATATTTCGGACGCTATCGCCCACGGTGCTAACCTGGCGATCGATAAAGGGGGCTTGCTGGTGGGCGCGGTACTGTCCGGGCTTTTCCTGCCGTTGGTCCTGTCAGGTTTACATCAGGGGCTGGTGCCGATCCACGTCGAACTGGTACAGGCGCACGGTTCTAATCCTCTGTTGCCGATTTTGGCCATGGCAGGGGTCGGCCAGGTCGGAGCCGCGCTGGCAGTATTAATGAAAACCCGTAATGCCCGCCTGAAAAAGGTGATCAAAGGGGCGCTGCCGGTCGGCATTCTTGGCATTGGCGAGCCCTTGATTTTCGGTGTGACTTTGCCGCTGGGGAGGCCTTTTATCGCCGCCTGTCTCGGCGGGGCAGTGGGTGGTGCACTGATCAGTTACTGGAAGGTGGCGACGGTGATCACCTTCGGCATCTCGGGTTTACCTTTGGCGTTAACCATTGTCTCGGGTAAGGTGATGTTGTATCTGGCTGGTCTGGTGATTACCATTGCCGCTGGATTTATTTTCACCTGGATAATGGGATTCAACGATCCTGAGGAGTAGCGCTTGAGCGAGAAACAGAACCAGCAGGCCGAGGAAGGCCGCCGTGTGGTGTTCTTTGATCTGGACGGCACGCTGCATCAGGAAGACATGTTTGGCAGTTTCTTGCGTTTTTTGTTACGCCATCTGCCATTGAATCTGTTGCTGGTGGTGCCGTTGTTGCCGGTTGTCGGGCTGACACTGCTGGTGATGGGGCGCGCCGCCCGCTGGCCGATGAGCGTGCTGTTGTGGTCAATTACCTTTGGTCGCTCAGAGGCCCGTTTAAAGGCATTGGAACAGCGCTTTGTCAGTTATTTTCGCGATAAGGTGACCGCTTTCCCGGTGGTGCAAATGCGTCTGCGTCAGTACCTAGAAGTGCATGATGCACAGGTATGGCTGATCACGGGTTCGCCGGAGCGACTGGTGGAGCAGGTGTATCAGGACTCTGCTTTTCTGCCACAGGTACATCTGGTGGGGAGCCGTATTTTACGGCGTTACGGTGGTTGGGTGCTGGCTCTGCGTTGCCTGGGGGTACAGAAGGTGGTTCAGTTGGAACAGCGTCTCGGTGCGCCCCTCAAGTTATATAGCGGCTACAGCGACAGCAAGCAGGATAATCCTTTGCTGTATTTCTGCGAGCACCGTTGGCGGGTCAGCAAGCTGGGTGAGCTGCAACAGCTGGAATAACAGCAAAGGGCGGATATTCCGCCCTTTGCTGTTTTTGGTGGTTTACATTGCCGCGCGGAAGATGGCGACAATCTGCTCGTGGGTGGCTTGTATCGGGTTGGTAAAACCGCAGGCATCTTTCAGCGCGTTGGCCGCCAGCGTATCGAAGTCTTGTTCTTTCACCTTTAAATCGAGCAGCCCGGCCGGGATACCGACGTCTTTCGCCAGCAAACGGATGGCGGCGATACAGGCGGCAGCGCCCTGTGGGTCGTTAAGGTGTTTCACATCCAGCCCCATGGCGACGGCGATGTCTTTCAGCCGTGGTGCGCAAACGCGGGCGTTGAACTCCTGCACATGTGGCAGCAGCACGGCGTTACATACCCCATGCGGCAGATCGTAGAAACCGCCGAGTTGGTGCGCCATGGCGTGCACATAACCGAGTGAAGCGTTATTGAAGGCCATGCCGGCCAGGAACTGGGCATAGGCCATATTTTCACGCGCCTGCATATTACTGCCGTCGGCAACCGCGTCGCGCAGCGATTCGGCAATCATGGTGACGGCTTTCAGAGCGCAGGCATCGGTAATCGGGTTGGCGGCGCTGGAAACGTAGGCTTCAATCGCGTGGGTTAATGCATCCATCCCGGTGGCGGCGGTCAGCCCTTTTGGCATGCCGGCCATCAGGTGCGGATCGTTGACCGACAGGATCGGGGTGACGTGTTTATCGACAATCGCCATTTTGATGTGGCGTGCTTCATCGGTAATGATGCAGAAACGGGTCATTTCGGAGGCGGTGCCGGCGGTGGTGTTAATGGCAATCATCGGCAGTTGCGGTTTGGCAGAGCGATCGACACCTTCATAATCCTTGATCTCCCCGCCGTTGGTCGCGACCAGCGCAATGCCTTTGGCGCAGTCATGCGGCGAACCTCCACCGAGCGAGACTACACAGTCGCAGCGGTGTTCTTGCAGCAGCGCCAGGCCCTGTTTCACGTTCAGCGTAGTTGGATTAGGGTGAGTACCGTCATAAACGCAGCTTTCGATCTGTTGTGCGGCGAGCAACCGTTGAACCTGGGCAACCACGCCAATGTTATTCAACACTTTGTCGGTCACGATCAATGCGTGGCGCAATCCCTGTTGTTTCATGGTGTTTGCCGCTTCGTCCAGACAGCCGGAACCAATCATATTGACTGAAGGGATAAAGAAAGTTGAGGCAGCCATAACTCACTCCTTGATAAAAGCTTTATTGCTTGCCTCAAACACTACTCCGCTAATTATTAAATCATTATGATCTATCGCAATTTTGCGGTGGTTAGACCAGGTGATTGATTTGATTCCAATTTAACCATTTTAATTGTATGGTCTATTTCCCCTGCATCAGCCCAATCCAGCAGTAAGACTTACGATTAAGCGACAGGCCTTAATCATCGGTCTGATCGTGGGGTTTACGGCCCAGTTGCCATATCTTTTCTGCATAGTGGCCTAATGCCCACAGGCTCAGGCCGAGCAGTACGAAGAAAATCGCCTTTGGCATGGCGCCCCAGAAAAACTCGAAGAATCGGGTATAGAGGTTAATGCCAAGGAACGTCAGCCCGAATCCGCGCAGCATGCCGTCGTCGCGCTTCAGCCCCAGCCAAATGCAGCCGACGGCGACCAGGCCGAACAACAGGCTCCAGTGGAACAGTTCAATCTGACGCGCGTTGTACCAACTGTCGAGGTCGTCATAGTTACCAAAGATCGACAGCAACCACAGGGCAATAAACAGATACAACAAACCCATCGCCAGCGAAACTCGCTCCAGCCCGCGACTGGCGAGCAGGGGCCGCAACAGCAATGCCGCGGCGATCAATACTGCTCCGAAGGCGATAAAGCGCATTGGGAAGCTCATGCCCAGCCAATAAGCTCCCCAGCCGGACATATAGCCGGTTTCGGCACCGAAGGCGTTGCCGAGTGACAGCAAGGCAAACCACCACACCAACCCGGAGCGGCTGAACCAGCCAATCACGGCATACAACAGGGCGGCAAACATCAGCAGCAGGGAAACCCGACCGCTGCCGTTATCGAGCCAGACGCCCATTTGCCACAGGGCGCAGGCAGTGAACAGCACGGCAACAAACAGCGCCGCTTCATTGCCATAGCGTTTTTCCGGATGACGGCGGCGACGGCGCAGCGCCCAGACATAACCCAGGGCGGCCACCACGGCGGCCATTGTCATGCGTACCGGCGCATCGAAGCGGAACAGTTGACCCAGTCGGTAAAGCAGCTCGCTGTCGGCGAACAGGCTGCTGATGGCAATCACCAGCGAAGCCAGTGCGGCGAGAAACGCATAACGCGCCAGTCTTCGCCAGTCAAAGGGCTGTACTTCGACATGTTGCAGCAGTTGTTGCTGTTGTTGCGAGGTCAGTGCGCCTTCACCCACCCAACCGTCCAGCGCCTTACGCACCACAACGGCATTCTTTTTGCTGAATTTCATGTTTCCTGTCCCTGAAAAACACTGTTATTCGGCCAGTATAGTCGAGTGGCTGCGACAAAAGGGGGGTACTGTGTATAATGCCCGCCGCAAAGTGCACGAGGAATGATGCAATGACTGAATATAATGATGAGTACTGGATGCGTCAGGCATTGCGGCTGGCCCTGCGTGCGCAGGAAGAGGGCGAGGTACCGGTAGGCGCGTTGCTGGTGCTGGATAATCAGGTGATTGGCGAAGGCTGGAACCGGCCGATTGGTCGCCACGATCCGACGGCGCATGCGGAGATCATGGCGTTGCGACAAGGCGGGACGGTGTTACAGAACTACCGTCTGCTGAACGCAACCTTATATGTGACTCTGGAGCCCTGCGTGATGTGTGCCGGCGCGATGGTGCACAGCCGTATTCGTCGGTTGGTGTACGGCGCGGCCGATGTCAAAACCGGTGCGGCAGGATCGCTGGTGGATATTTTGCGCCATCCGGGCATGAATCATCAGGTGGAGATCCTGTCCGGCGTACTGGCCGAGGAGTGTGCCGCCACGCTGAGCAACTTTTTCCGCCTGCGTCGTGAGCAGAAAAAGGCGTTGAAGCAGGCGCAGCGCAGCGATACGGATAACAGCCCTGAATAATCAGAAGTTCAGTGCCAACTCCGGTGTCACGGCCGGATAGCCTTTCCCCAGTTCCGCCTGCTCGGCCGCTTCCTGCGCCGCCTTTCTCTCCTTTTCTTGCAAATAACCGACCAGGCTAACCTGATAGCGGCGGATGTTTTCCACGTAGTTATAGGCTTCGCGCCCGCGTGCATAGCCGTAGGTTAATTGCGGGTAGTAGCGTTTCTGGCTGAGCATCGGCAGGCGCTGTTTGACGTCGACCCAACTGTCCGGATTGCCTTTTTGCATTTTGGTCAGCTTACGGGCATCGAGCATATGGCCCCAGCCCATGTTGTAGGCCGCCAGTGAGAACCAGATACGTTCATCTTCCGGCACGCTGTCGGGCACCTTGGCCATCAGCCTTTGCAGGTAGAGGGCACCGCCCTGAATGCTTTCCTCGGGGTCGAGACGATCGTTAACCCCCAGTCCGTCGGCGGTGGCTCGCGTCAACATCATCAGGCCGCGTACGCCGGTGGGTGAGGTCGCCTGCGGGTTCCAGTGTGATTCCTGATAGGCAATGGCCGCCAGCAGCTTCCAGTCGATCTCGCTGGCGTACTTTTCAAACAGAGAACGGAAGGTCGGCAGCACTGAATCGATGGCGGACAAGAAGGTTTTGGTGTCGACGTAATCGAAACTGCCGACGTGGCCGAGGTACTTCTCTTCCAGCCGCGCCAGCGTGCCGTCATCAACCATCTGGCTGTAGAAGTCCAGCATCGCCGCATACAGGCTGTCGTCACTGCCACGCTTGAGATACCAGGTGACCGGTTCTTCATCGGTGACGTCGAAGGCTACCGCCAACTGAGGGTGAATGCGTTGCAGCAGGGCGATGGTGACGGAATCGCCGAGGGTGTAATCCAGCTTGCCGTCGGCCACCTGCTCCAGCAGCTCTTTCGAAGTGAGATCGCTGGAGGCTTCCCAACTGAGGTTCGGGAATTTACTTTGCTTAAGCTGTTTCAGGGTGCTGACGTGTGCCGAACCGGAGGCGACCGCCAGTTTGCCTTTAATGTCGGCAAAGGTTTTCGGGCGTGCGGTACCCAGGCGATAGACCAGCTGTTGGGAAACAGAATAATAAGCCGGGCCGGTGCGCGCACGGCTGAGCCGATCCTGATTGTAGATCAGCCCGGCGGCCAACAGGTCGGCGTCGTCATCGTCCAGATCGTCAAACAGGTCATTAATGTTGTTGTGCGGGATCACCACCAGTTTCACCCCCAGGTAGTTGGCAAAGCGTTTTGCCAGCTCATAGTCGAGGCCACTCGGCCCCTGCTTGGTGGTGAAATAGGTTAACGGCGAGTTTAGCGTACTGATACGCAACTCTCCGCGGGATTTGATCTCTTCGAGTTGCCCGCCCTGACCGCCGCGCCAGGTAATATTGGGCCACAGGGCGAGCGCCAGAAGCAAGGTAACAACACCGATTAGAATGTAGTTTATTTTAAGGCGTTTCAAATAGTTATCCAGTGGTGGCACACATGCACTGCCGACGGCTGACCAGTCTTTTCTTATGGTTAAATCAACAGTGCCGGGGCATTTTGCGCAACAAAACGCCAGCGTGCAACTTTATTGACACGTTATGACAATTCGACGGCGCAGACAGCTTTTATTAATAATAGCTACGCAAACGGTTTCGTCGGCGGCGTAGATTCTCTATAATGGCGCGCGTTTTCCCCCTGTTGCGCCCAATGAAGTGCTGAAGTCAGTTGCTTCGAAGACGAGAGAACTTTGATTATGGAAATACTGCGTGGTTCGCCCGCTTTGTCGGCTTTTCGTGTTACCAAACTGCTGTCCCGCTGCCAGGACGCTCAACTCCCGGTCAGTGATATCTACGCCGAGTACGTCCACTTTGCTGATGTTAGCGCACCGTTAAATACCGAAGAGCACGCCAAGCTCGCGCGCTTGCTCAAGTACGGCCCCTCTCTCGCCGAACATGCCCCTGAAGGCCGCCTGCTGTTGGTGACGCCGCGTCCGGGTACCATTTCTCCGTGGTCTTCCAAAGCCAGCGATATCGCCCATAACTGCGGTTTGAAGCTGGTGCTGCGGCTGGAGCGCGGTCTGGCGTTCTACGTCAAGGCCCCGACGCTGACCGAAGCACAATGGCAGCAGCTTGCCACGTTGTTGCACGACCGCATGATGGAAACCGTCTTCAGCAGTCTGCAACAGGCCGAACAACTGTTCGCTCAGCATCAGCCGGCACCTTACCTGGCGGTCGACATGCTGGGAGAAGGGCGCAGCGCGCTGGAGCAGGCCAACATCAAGCTGGGTCTGGCGCTGGCCGAGGACGAAATCGACTATCTGCTGAATGCCTTTACCGGTCTGGGGCGCAACCCGACGGATATCGAACTCTATATGTTCGCGCAGGCCAACTCTGAGCACTGCCGCCATAAGATTTTCAACGCCGACTGGATCATCGACGGTGAACAGCAGCCGAAGTCGCTGTTCAAAATGATCAAAAACACCTTCGAGCAGACGCCGGATTACGTGCTGTCGGCTTATAAAGACAATGCGGCCGTGATGGAAGGCTCGCAGGTCGGCCGTTTCTTCGCCGCGCCGGAAAATGGTCAGTATGATTATCATCAGGAAGAAGCCCATATCCTGATGAAGGTGGAAACCCATAACCACCCGACGGCGATCTCCCCATGGCCGGGTGCTGCTACCGGCTCCGGCGGCGAGATCCGTGACGAAGGCGCTACCGGTCGCGGTGCCAAACCCAAAGCCGGTCTGGTGGGCTTCTCGGTTTCCAACCTGCGTATTCCCGGCTTTGAACAGCCATGGGAGCAGGACTTCGGCAAACCGGACCGCATCGTTACCGCACTGGACATCATGACCGATGGCCCATTAGGCGGCGCGGCATTTAACAACGAATTCGGCCGTCCGGCGCTGGTGGGTTACTTCCGTACCTATGAAGAGCAGGTCAACAGCCATAACGGCGTGGAACTGCGTGGTTACCACAAGCCGATCATGCTGGCGGGCGGTATCGGTAACATCCGTGCCGACCACGTACAAAAAGCAGAAATCACCGTCGGTGCCAAACTGGTGGTGCTGGGCGGTCCGGCGATGAATATCGGCCTGGGCGGCGGTGCGGCATCTTCTATGGCCTCTGGCCAGTCCGACGCCGATCTGGATTTCGCCTCGGTACAACGCGACAACCCGGAAATGGAACGTCGTTGCCAGGAAGTGATCGACCGTTGCTGGCAGTTGGGCGAGCAAAACCCGATTCTGTTTATCCACGATGTCGGTGCCGGCGGCTTGTCCAACGCCATGCCTGAACTGGTCAGCGATGGCGGCCGCGGTGGTCGTTTCGAACTGCGCGATATCCTGAACGACGAACCGGGCATGAGCCCGCTGGAAGTCTGGTGTAACGAATCGCAGGAACGCTATGTGATGGCGATTGCCCCGGCGCAGATGGCGCAGTTTGACGAGATTTGCCGCCGTGAGCGCGCACCTTATGCGGTGATCGGTGAAGCTACCGAAGAACAGCATCTGACGCTTAACGACAGCCATTTCGACAATCAACCGATCGATATGCCGCTGGACGTGCTGTTGGGCAAAACGCCTAAGATGACGCGTGACGTGACCCGTCTGCAGGCCAAAGGCCAGCCGCTACAGCGCGACGAGATCACCCTGGCCGATGCGGTCAACCGCGTTCTGCACCTGCCGGCCGTCGCAGAGAAAACCTTCCTGATCACCATTGGCGACCGTACCGTGACCGGTATGGTGGCGCGCGATCAGATGGTGGGGCCGTGGCAGATCCCGGTGGCCGACTGTGCGGTCACTACCGCCAGCCTGGACAGTTACTACGGTGAAGCGATGTCGATCGGCGAACGTGCGCCGGTGGCGCTGCTGGACTTCGCCGCCTCTGGCCGCCTGGCGGTCGGAGAAGCCCTGACCAACCTGGCGGCAACCGAAATCGGTTCGCTCAAGCGCGTGAAGCTTTCTGCTAACTGGATGGCGGCAGCCGGTCACCCGGGTGAAGATGCCGGTCTGTATGAAGCCGTGAAAGCGGTGGGCGAAGAGCTTTGCCCGGCGCTGGGTATCACTATTCCGGTGGGCAAAGACTCGATGTCGATGAAAACCCGCTGGCAGGAAGGTAACGAACAGCGCGAAATGACCTCGCCGTTGTCACTGGTGATCACCGGCTTTGCTCGCGTAGAAGACGTACGCCACACGGTGACGCCACAGTTGCGCACCGATAAAGGCGACAGCGCGCTGCTGCTGATCGACCTGGGTAACGGCCATAACGCGCTGGGTGCCACTGCGCTGGCGCAGGTTTATCGTCAACTGGGCGACAAACCGGCCGACGTGCGTAATGTTGAGCAACTGGCGGGCTTCTTCAATGCCATGCAACAGTTGGTGGCCGATCGCGCGTTGCTGGCATACCACGACCGTTCTGATGGCGGCCTGCTGGTCACGCTGGCGGAAATGGCGTTTGCCGGTCACTGCGGTGTGCAGGTAGATATCAAAGGGCTGGGCGGCGACGCACTGGCTGCGCTGTTCAACGAAGAGTTGGGCGCGGTGATCCAGGTCACGGCTGACCAGCTTGCAGCGGTGCAGCAGGTGTTTGCTCAGCACGGCCTGACGGACAATGTTCACCACATCGGCAGCGTGCAGGCCGGGGATCGCTTTGTGATTACTCAGAGCGATAAAGCGGTATACAGCGAAAGCCGTGCCACGCTGCGTACCTGGTGGGCGGAAACTACCTGGCAGATGCAGCGTCTGCGTGATAACCCGGAATGTGCCGATCAGGAGCACCAGGCCAAGCAGGATGAACGCGATCCTGGCCTGAACGTCAAACTGAGCTTCGCACCGGAAGAAGACGTTGCTGCGCCGTACATCGCCAAGGGCGCGCGCCCTAAAGTGGCGGTGCTGCGTGAGCAAGGGGTTAACTCTCACGTTGAGATGGCTGCGGCATTCCATCGCGCCGGTTTTGATGCGGTAGACGTTCACATGAGCGATTTGCTGGAAGGCCGTCGTGACCTGCAGGACTTCCATACGCTGGTGGCCTGCGGGGGCTTCTCATACGGTGACGTACTGGGCGCCGGTGAAGGTTGGGCGAAGTCGATTCTGTTCAACGATCGCGTTCGTGACGAGTTCGAGTCCTTCTTCCACCGTCCGCAAACGCTGGCGTTGGGCGTGTGTAACGGCTGTCAGATGA
The DNA here is from genome assembly GCF_949794035.1 of Serratia proteamaculans. Classification (NCBI taxonomy): domain Bacteria; kingdom Pseudomonadati; phylum Pseudomonadota; class Gammaproteobacteria; order Enterobacterales; family Yersiniaceae; genus Serratia; species Serratia proteamaculans. The sequence continues at coordinate 4,149,854 of NZ_OX461105.1, read as the reverse complement.
TGTCGAACCTGCGCGACCTGATCCCGGGTGCTGAACACTGGCCGCGCTTCGTGCGCAACCTGTCAGACCGTTTTGAAGCGCGTTTCAGCCTGGTGGAAGTGGCGGCCAGCCCGTCGCTGTTCATGCAGGGCATGGCGGGTTCACGCATGCCGATCGCCGTATCGCACGGTGAAGGGCACGTCGAAGTCCGTGATGCTGCGCATCTGGCAGCGCTGGAACACCATAACCTGGTGGCATTACGCTTTGTCGATAATGCCGGCCAGGTAACGGAAACCTACCCGGCCAACCCGAACGGGTCGCCGAACGGGATCACCGCAGTGACCAGCACCAATGGCCGCGCAACGGTGATGATGCCGCATCCGGAGCGGGTATTCCGCACCGTCAGCAACTCGTGGCATCCGGAAGAGTGGGGCGAAGACAGCCCGTGGATGCGCATGTTCCGCAACGCCCGTAAACAGCTGGGTTAAGCGAGCATTTAGCTCTAGCCTGAGGGGCGCAAGAGATTGCGCCCCTTTTTATTGTTCTGCGCGCTGGCGGTTGTCTGCATTTTGCGACAGAGGCTATTTTCATTGTCTCTAAAAAGAGACACTTAACTCATTGATTTATAATGGTGAAAAATTAATTGGCTTAAGTTGTCGGTTTTTGACGACAGGGTGGCGTTTTTTTCTTCACCCGATGTGGCGTTAATGAGCGACTTTTGACAGAGGATAATATTTTTATTCATATATATCAGTATATTAAAAATAACTTGAAAAGTTGGCACGCTAAGTGCATTATTCTCCCCAGTTGCTCATTCAACTTTTTATGACGGCCCCGTATTTAGACGGAACAGTTGCCTCATAAGCCTCCGAATGATGCCAAAGAAATGGTGCCTATCGTCCAACCAAACCGATAACAGACGCGCAAGCGCTTTATCAAGCATCGGGCGACACGTGGAGTGAGGCACCGCCTGTATCCAACTGTGATGAATATTCATCAATCCCGGATACTTACGGATGCTATTCGTCCTGTTCGATGCCAGCCTTGTGCTACATCACCCTGGGGACGAGATTCAAGGGCATCCACACTTTCTTGCGATGGGGCAGCCCTGCCCCAGCGTCAAACCTCAACATTATGCTTACCTCTGTATTCATCCGTTATCGAAAGCCTTAAACGCAAACTCCCCACGATGGCCCGCTGACCTGTATTTTCCTGACGCTCCGCTGAACGCCGGGCTTTCCTCTCATCGGCGACTCGGTTAGCATCGAAGCAGACTAGAGACAATGAGATGATTTCGTTGAAAAGATGGCGTTTATTTCCCCGCTCGCTGCGCCAACTGGTGCTGATGGCGTTCTTGTTGGTGCTGTTGCCGCTGCTGGTGCTGGCCTATCAGGCTTACCAGAGTCTGGATCATCTCAGCGCTCAGGCGGCGGACATCAACCGCACCACGCTGGTGGATGCGCGACGTAGCGAAGCGATGACCAGCGTGGCGTTGGAAATGGAACGCAGCTATCGCCAGTACTGCGTGCTGGTGGATCCCACCCTGGCTCGGCTGTATCAGAACCAACGTAAACAGTATTCGCAGATGCTCGATGCCCACGCGCCGATCCTGCCGGATGAACGCTATTATCAAACCTTGCGCGATCTGCTAACCCAACTGGCGGCGATTAAATGCCAGAACAGCGGCCCGGACTCGCAGGCGTCGACGCTGCTGGAGTCGTTCTCGCGCTCCAATGCCGAGATGGTACAGGCCACGCGCGCCGTGGTGTTCTCTCGCGGCCAGCAGTTGCAGCAGGCGATCGCCGAGCGCGGCCAGTTCTTCGGTTGGCAGGCGCTGATGCTGTTCCTGGTCAGCGTGATGCTGGTGGTGCTGTTTACCCGGATGATTATCGGCCCGGTAAAAGCGGTCGAGCGCATGATCAACCGTCTGGGGGAAGGGCGGGCGTTGGGCAGTACTGCCTTGTTTAAAGGACCGCGTGAACTGCGTTCGTTGGCACAGCGCATTATCTGGTTGAGTGAACGTTTGGCGTGGCTGGAGTCGCAGCGCCATGAGTTCCTGCGCCATATCTCGCATGAGTTGAAGACGCCGTTGGCCAGCATGCGTGAGGGCACCGAACTGCTGGCGGACGAAGTGGCCGGTCCGCTGACCTCAGATCAAAAAGAGGTGGTGGCCATTCTCGACGGCAGCAGTCGCCACCTGCAGCAACTGATTGAACAACTGCTGGATTACAACCGCAAACTGGCCGATGGTCCGGCAGAACATGAGAATGTTGAGCTGGAAGGGATGGTCGAAATGGTGGTGGCTGCGCACAGTTTGCCGGCGCGGGCAAAAATGATCGGCACCGAGATCCAACTGGATGCGGAAATCTGCTGGGCAGAGCCTACGCTATTAATGCGCGTGCTGGATAATCTCTACTCCAATGCGGTGCACTACGGCAAGGAATCCGGTAACATTTGGATCCGCAGCCGTCAGGTTGGGCAAAGGGTGCAGATTGATGTCGCTAACAGCGGCACGCCGATCCCCGAAGCCGAGAAAACCATGATTTTTGAGCCTTTTTTCCAGGGGAGTCACCAGCGAAAAGGGGCAGTAAAAGGAAGCGGTCTGGGGTTGAGCATCGCGCAGGATTGTATCCGCCGCATGCGTGGCGAACTGCAGTTGGTCGAAGTCGCCGGCGCAGACGTCTGCTTCCGTATTGAATTGCCATTAACCGCCGAGAATGAATAATAATGTACACATGGTCTAAACGCCTTCGTCTCTCGCAGACCGAACGTTCACCGCGTGCCACACAGGGCACGCCGCTCGGCAAGCGTCGATTTTCCTTTTTAGGCAGCGTTCTTTTTATGCCGTTTCTGTTAGCGGGCTGCGTCGATCGTGCGGTCAGCGGTGGCCTGAATCAGCCGCAGCAGGAAGCGATCCCGGACACCAAAGTGGTGGATTACCGCATCGCAGCGTGCGACACCCTGTGGCCGCTCGACGAAAAAGACGCGTTGAATAACTCACTTTACTGGCTGCGCGCCATGGACTGTGCCGATCGTATCGGTTCAACCCAGGCCCGTGCGCTGGCGAAAACCTTGCCCGGCAACAGTTGGGACGGCATTTTCAAGCAAAGCATTCTGTTGGGCAGCGCCGAGCCGACCTCGGGCGAACGCCGCCAGATGATCGATCGCCTGAACAGTTACCGCATGGAGTTCCCAAGTTCCCTGCGCCCGCTGTTGCAGCTGTGGCGTCAACAGCAGGTGCTGCAGATCACCCTGTTTGATGAAAAGGTGCGCTATCAACACCTGCAGGAAAGCTCCGACAGCCAGATCGATACGCTGCGTCAGAGCCAGGTGCGTCTACAGGCGCAGCTGCAGGACACTTCACGCAAGCTGGAAAACCTGACCGATATCGAACGTCAGCTCTCTTCACGCAAGCAGTTGCAGAGTGACATCCCGGACAACAGCGGGACGCAGCAAAAAACCGACGCCACGGGCAAGAAAGTCGCACCGGCCAAGGCGGCAGAGTCGGACGCCGAACCGGAGAAGGGCACCGCCCTGCCGGTGGAGCCGGAAGACACTTACGCGCCGCCCCCCGCTAACAAGGAGTCTCACGCGCAATGACCGCACGCAAACCGGCCAATTTGTTATTGGTTGACGACGATCCCAGCCTGCTCAAGCTGCTGGGGATGCGCCTGACCAGCGAAGGTTTCCATGTCACCACCGCCGAAAGTGGCCAGGAAGCGCTGCGCCTGTTAGGGCGTGAGAAGATTGATCTGGTGATCAGCGACCTGCGGATGGACGAAATGGACGGCATGGCGCTGTTTGTCGAGATCCAAAAGCACCAGCCGGGCATGCCGGTGATCATCCTGACCGCCCATGGCTCGATCCCGGACGCGGTGGCGGCTACCCAGCAAGGGGTGTTCAGCTTCCTGACCAAACCGGTGGATCGCGATGCGCTGTACAAAGCCATCGACGATGCGCTGTCGTTGTCACTGCCAGCCGGTGATGACAGCTGGCGTGAGGACATCGTCACCCGCAGCCCGATTATGCTGCGCCTGCTGGAGCAGGCAAAAATGGTGGCGCAGTCGGACGTCAGCGTATTGATTAACGGCCACAGCGGCACCGGTAAAGAGGTGTTGGCACAGGCTATCCACGGCGCCAGCCCGCGTGGCAAGAAGGCCTTTATTGCCATTAACTGCGGCGCGTTACCGGAGCAGTTGCTGGAGTCCGAACTGTTTGGCCATGCCAAAGGGGCCTTTACCGGCGCGGTCAGCAGCCGCGAAGGGCTGTTCCAGGCGGCGGCAGGCGGCACGCTGTTCCTCGACGAGATCGGCGATATGCCGCTTTCACTGCAGGTTAAGTTGTTGCGAGTTTTGCAGGAGCGCAAGGTGCGCCCGCTGGGCAGCAACCGCGATCTGGACATTGACGTCCGTATTATTTCCGCCACTCACCGCGATCTGCAAAAGGCGATGGCGAAAAACGAATTCCGCGAGGATTTGTACTACCGCCTGAACGTGGTGAACCTGAAGATCCCGGCGTTGAATGAGCGGGCCGAGGATATCCCGTTGCTGGCCAATCATCTGTTGCGTGAATCCGCCAAGCGCCATAAGCCGTTTGTCCGCAGTTTCTCAACGGATGCCATGAAACGCCTGATGACCGCCACCTGGCCGGGCAACGTGCGCCAACTGGTGAACGTGATCGAACAGTGTGTGGCCTTGACCTCTGCGCCGGTGATCAGTGAAGCGCTGGTTGAGCAGGCGCTGGAAGGCGAAAATACCGCCTTGCCGACCTTTGTCGAGGCGCGCAATCAGTTTGAATTGCACTATCTGCGCAAGCTGTTGCAAATCACCAAGGGTAACGTGACCCAGGCCGCGCGCATGGCGGGCCGCAACCGTACCGAGTTTTATAAATTGCTGTCGCGCCATGAACTGGACGCCAACGATTTTAAAGAATGATATTTTCCGCCGCAGCCTGCGCACGCAGGTTCTCAACAAACGCGGCGGAATGATTTACACTCCGTTCTCTTGTTTGCGGCATGGCCCAACACAGAGCACCATGGGACGTATTAAGCGGGATCCTAAACAATGAGCAGATCACTTTCCATCGCACTGGCCCAGCTAAATCTGCTGGTCGGTGACATTGAAGGCAACACCGAACGCATGTTGCAAACCGTGCAAGAGCAGCAGAAGGCGGGAGCCGATCTGGTCATGTTCACCGAGTTGGCGCTCTCCGGCTATCCGCCGGAAGACCTGCTGTATCGCAACGATTTTTATCAGCGCTGTGACGCGCAGTTGCACCGTTTACAGCAGGCATCTGCCGAGGTCGCCATTCTGGTTGGTCACCCGTGGCGCGAAGGCGACAAGCTGTATAATGCGCTGTCGCTGTTCTCCGAAGGGCAGTTGCTGACGCGGTACTTCAAGCAGCAGTTGCCGAACTACGGCGTTTTCGATGAGAAACGCTACTTCGAGGCCGGTAATGAAACCTGCGTGGTTGAGCTGAAAGGCTATCAATTGGGCCTGCTGATTTGCGAAGATCTGTGGTTCCCGGAACCGGTGGATGCCGCCAAGGCGGCCGGTGCCGAAATGATTCTGTCGATCAATGCCTCGCCGTACAACCGCGAAAAACCGTATATCCGCAAGACGCTGATGGCCGGCCATTGCCAACGTACTCATCTGCCGCTGGTATATCTGAACCAGATCGGCGGGCAGGATGAGCTGATTTTCGACGGCTGCTCGAAGGTATTCGACGCGGCTGGCAACATGACCCACCGCCTGACGGCGTTTGCCGAGCAGGTGACCCTGCTTGAGCTCAATGAGCTGGAGGTGGTGCCGATGACCGCACCGGCCGCCGAGCTGCCGCAGTTGGCGCAGGTGTACGAAGCCCTGGTGTTGGCGGTGCGTGATTACGTGACCAAAAACGGCTTTAAGGGCGCGGTACTGGGGTTGTCCGGCGGCATCGATTCGGCGCTGACGTTGGCGATTGCCGTCGATGCGTTGGGCAAAGACAAAGTGCAGGCGCTGATGATGCCGTTCCGCTACACCGCGGATATCAGCATCGCCGATGCGAAGGAAGAAGCGGAAATCCTCGGCATTGAATTCGACATCGTCTCCATTGAACCTATGTTCGATGCCTTTATGGGCCAGCTGACGCCAATGTTTGCCGGTACCGAACGCGACACCACCGAAGAAAACTTGCAGGCACGCTGCCGTGGCGTGGTGTTGATGGCGCTGTCCAACAAACGCCGTAGCATCGTGCTGACCACCGGCAACAAAAGCGAGATGGCCGTAGGCTACGCCACGCTGTATGGTGATATGGCGGGTGGCTTCGACGTGCTGAAGGACGTACCGAAAACGCTGGTGTTCAAGCTGTCCGAATACCGCAATACCGTCTCATACGTGATCCCGCAGCGGGTTATCGATCGTCCGCCGTCCGCCGAGCTGGCACCGGATCAGCTCGATCAGGACAGTCTGCCGCCGTACGACATTCTGGATGCGATTCTGGAAGGTTACGTCGAGCGCGATAAGTCGGTCGCCGATCTGGTGGCTGAAGGTTTCGACGAGGCGATCGTGCGCAAGGTTATCCGCCTGGTGGATATCAACGAATACAAACGGCGTCAGGCCGCCGTTGGGCCGCGCATCACCGCCCGCAATTTCGGCAAAGACCGCCGCTACCCAATCACATCCGGCTTTGGCCGCAAAAATTGGTAAAGGAAACAAGATGAAAAAGATCGACGCTATTATCAAGCCGTTCAAACTGGATGATGTTCGTGAAGCGCTGGCTGAGGTTGGCATTACCGGGATGACCGTTACCGAAGTGAAAGGCTTTGGCCGCCAGAAGGGCCACACCGAGCTGTACCGTGGCGCGGAGTACATGGTCGATTTTCTGCCGAAGGTGAAAATTGAGATCGTGGTGGCCGACGATATCGTCGATACCTGCGTGGAGACCATCATGCAGACGGCGCAAACCGGCAAAATTGGCGACGGCAAAATCTTTGTCTTCGACGTGGCGCGCGTAGTGCGCATCCGTACCGGCGAGCAGGACGAAGAAGCAATTTAATTTAACGTTTCTGGTCTGAAATCCCTGAGGGCGCAGCTCAATACTGCGCCCTTGTTGTTTCTGCCATTCCCCCTTGAACCCACGGTTTTATTCTCCAGTCTCAGTCATTCCTGTGGTTAGCGTTCTAAAAAAGCGAAGGCTGTCGCGTTTTAGATAGTTTTTTCGATCGCTTTCCGCACGGCATCTACACTCAACCCAACTGTTTTGATTGAGGTTGTTACCTATGATGACGCTGCGCCAAATCCGCCATTTCATTGCCGTGGCGGAAACCGGATCGATCTCCGCCGCCGCGCAGGCGGTGTTTGTTTCCCAGTCCTCACTGACGCTGGCCATTCAGCAGTTGGAAACCGACATCGGTGTGCGGCTGTTTGATCGCCACGCCAAGGGCATGAACCTGACGCACCAGGGCCACCAGTTTCTGCGCCAGTCTTATCTGATCCTCGCGACGGTGGATAACGCCAAGCGCAGCCTGCAACTGGGGACCGAAAGCCTGACCGGCAAGCTGACCATCGGTGTGACCAGCCTGGTGGCCGGGTACTTTTTGGTCGAGCTGTTGAAGCGGTTTAAATCGGCTTACCCCAACGTCACCCTTCAGGTGATCGAAGACGAACGCCCTTATATTGAGCATCTGCTGGTGAGTGGAGAGATAGATATCGGCGTGCTGATCCTGTCGAATATCGAAGACCGCGACGCGCTGCAGACCGAAGTGCTGATGCACTCGCCTTATCGCCTGTGGCTGCCGCCGCTGCATCCGTTGCTGGATCATGAAAGCATCGGCCTGGCGGACGTGGCGAAACTGCCGTTGATCCAGCTTAACGCCGATGAAATGGACGTCCATGCGCGGCGCATTTGGGCACGTGCCGGAGTGAAACCGGAGATTGCCATGAAAACCGCGTCGACGGAGGCGGTGCGCAGCCTGGTAGCAGCGGGCATGGGTGTCTCGATCCTGCCGGACATGGCCTACCGCGCCTGGTCGCTGGAAGGCAACATGATTGAGGCACGCAAGCTGGTGGATCTGCTGGAGCCGCTGGACATCGGTCTGGCCTGGCGACGCGGCAGTGCGCGGCCGGAGCTGGTCACGCCGTTCCTTACCATTGCGCGTGAGAACGGCAATATGCACGCCGCTGGGCTGAAGCATTCGATTTAATCGAACGCGGCGTTCAGTATTTAGAATTTGTTGGCTGCCTGAGGCTCGCTTAGTCTGATTGAAACTAACTTATTCACATTTAGTTAACGTTTTGGTCACTTAGAGGCGATACGCGATGGCAGATGTGCACCTCCTTTCAGGTTTATCCTGTCAGCAATTCATTAACGGTCAGTCGGTCGAAGGCGAAGGCCAGCAAGAGTGCATCGTTAATCCCGCCAATGGCGAAACGCTGGTTTCCATCACCGAAGCTTCATCGGCACAGGTTGGCAGTGCGGTCAAAGCGGCACAGCAGGCTTTCGGCCACTGGTCGCGCACCACGCCGGCCTACCGTGCTGCTATTCTGCTGCGCATTGCCGACGCCATCGAACGGCAGGCCGGGCGTCTGGCCGGTCTTGAGGCGCTCAACTGCGGCAAGCCGTTGCATCAGGCGCTCAATGACGATCTGCCGGCCGCCGTCGATGTGTTCCGGTTCTTTGCCGGCGCGGTACGCACCCAGCAGGGGCAATTGGCCGGTGAATATATTGAAGGCCACACTTCGATGATCCGCCGCGACCCGATCGGTGTGGTGGCCTCGATTGCGCCGTGGAACTACCCACTGATGATGGCGGCGTGGAAGATCGCGCCGGCGCTGGCGGCGGGTAACACCGTGGTATTCAAACCTTCCGAACATACTCCGCTGACCATTCTGGCGCTGGTGCCTGCGTTGCAGGACATCCTGCCACCGGGCGTGCTGAATATCATTTATGGCGGTGGGGAAGGGGTCGGCAGCCATCTGGTCGGTCATCCTCAGGTGCGGCTGGTCTCGGTCACCGGAGACATCGTCACCGGGCAAAAAATTCTGCAGGCCGCGGCGAAGAGCGTCAAACGTACTCACCTGGAGCTGGGCGGCAAGGCTCCGGTGATTGTTTGCGACGACGCCGACCTGGATGAAGTGGTCAACAGCATCCGCACCTATGGCTACTACAACGCCGGACAAGACTGCACCGCCGCCTGCCGCATCTACGCGCAGGCGGGGATCTATCCCAAGCTGGTGGAGGCGCTGGGCGAGGCGGTTGCCAGCCTGCGTTTTGCCCGCAAACGCGATGAAGACAACGAAATCGGCCCGCTGATCAGCAGCCGCCAACGCGATCGCGTCGCCAGCTTTGTCGAGCGGGCGCTCAGCCAGCCACATATTGAATTGATCACCGGCGCTGCCGCGCATTCCGGCCCTGGCTTCTACTACCAACCCACGCTGCTGGCCGGCTGCCTGCAAAGTGACGAAATCGTCCAGCGCGAAGTGTTCGGCCCGGTGGTGAGCGTCACTCGCTTCGAACATCTGGAGCAGGCGGTCAACTGGGCAAACGATTCCGAATACGGCCTGGCCTCGTCGGTCTGGACGCAGAATATCGATCGGGCGCTGCATATTGCCGCGCATCTGCAATACGGCAGCACCTGGATCAATACCCATTTCACCCTGGCGAGTGAGATGCCGCACGGGGGCCTGAAACGCTCCGGCTACGGCAAAGATCTGTCCAGTGATTCACTGCAAGACTACAGCGTGGTCAGACATGTTATGGCGAAGTTTAAAGCCAGCTTCTAATGAAATTAGGGCGGCAGCCGTTCCCTGCCGCACACAGATACGCAACACAGGGGTAATTACGATGGGAAAAACTACCGCAGTCACCACCACAGTTTCCGCACTCTGTTTCACCGTGCTTTGTGGCCTGGCCCAGGCGGCCGACTTGCCGCAGGCGCTGGGTAAAGGCGAAGGGCGACTGGATATCATTGCCTGGCCCGGCTATATCGAACGCGGTCAGTCCGATAAAAACTATGACTGGGTCAGCCAGTTTGAAAAACAAACCAGCTGTGCGGTGAATGTGAAAACCGCCGCCACCTCCGATGAAATGGTCAGCCTGATGGCCAAGGGCGGCTATGACCTGGTCACCGCTTCCGGCGACGCCTCGTTACGCCTGATCTTCGGTAAGCGGGTGCAGCCGATCAACCCTGCACTGATCCCCAACTGGAAAAATATCGACCCGCGCCTGCTGAACGGGGCCTGGTACACCGTAGACGGCAAAACCTACGGCACACCCTATCAGTGGGGGCCAAACCTGCTGATGTACAACACTAAAACCTTCCCGACGCCGCCAGACAGTTGGGCGGTGGTGTTCCAGCAACAAAACCTGCCGGACGGCAAGACCAATCAGGGCCGGGTACAGGCTTATGACGGGCCGATTTACATCGCCGATGCAGCGCTGTTCCTGAAGGCTACGCAGCCGCAGCTTGGCATCAGCGACCCGTACCAGTTGAACGAAGAGCAATATCAGGCGGCATTGAAGATATTGCGCACCCAGCATGCGTTGATCCACCGCTACTGGCATGACACCTCGGTACAGATGAGTGATTTCAAAAACGAAGGCGTCGTGGCCTCCAGCGCCTGGCCGTATCAGGCCAATGCCCTGAAAGGGGAAGGCCAGCCGATTGGCACCGTGTTCCCGAAAGAGGGCGTTACCGGCTGGGCGGACACCACCATGCTGCACGCCGATGCCAAACACCCGAACTGTGCTTATCTGTGGATGAACTGGTCGCTGGAGCCAAAAGTGCAGGGCGACGTTGCCGCCTGGTTTGGTTCGGTACCGGCGTCTCCGGCAGGCTGCAAGGCCAGTACGCTGCTGGGTGACAAGGGGTGTGAAACCAACGGCTTCAACCAGTTCGACAAGATTGCCTTCTGGAAAACGCCGCAGGCGCAGGGCGGCAAGTTCGTGCCGTACAGCCGCTGGACTCAGGACTATATCGCCATCATGGGCGGTCGGTAACCCGCGGAGGGCGTAGCCTGCTACGCCCGATGAATGCCTATCAGGAGCGCAGATCATGACCATTGCCGTACAATTTATCGATGTTTCGCGGAGCTTCGGCGACGTTCGCGCCGTGGACCGGGTTTCTATCGAAATACAAGATGGGGAATTCTTCTCCATGCTCGGGCCTTCCGGCTCGGGCAAAACCACCTGCCTGCGACTGATCGCCGGCTTTGAACAACTCAGCGCCGGTTCGATCCGTATTCACGGCCAGGAAGCGGCCAATCTGCCGCCGTATCAGCGTGACGTGAATACCGTCTTCCAGGATTACGCGCTGTTCCCGCACATGTCGGTGCTGGAAAACGTGGCCTACGGATTGATGGTGAAAGGCGTCGCCAAGCGTGAAAGGTTGGCTCGGGCCCAGGAGGCGCTGGACAGTGTGGCGCTGGGGTTCGTCGCCGAACGCAAACCGGCGCACCTTTCCGGTGGTCAGCGGCAGCGTGTGGCACTGGCCCGCGCACTGGTTAACCGACCACGGGTGCTGTTGCTGGATGAACCGCTGGGCGCGCTGGATCTCAAGCTGCGTGAACAGATGCAGGGCGAGCTGAAAAAGCTGCAGCGCCAGTTGGGGATCACCTTTATTTTCGTCACCCACGATCAGAGCGAAGCGTTGTCGATGTCGGATCGGGTGGCGGTGTTCAATAACGGGCGTATCGAGCAGGTGGACGCGCCACGTGAACTGTACATGCGGCCGAAGACGCCGTTTGTCGCCGAATTTGTCGGGACTTCCAACGTGGTGCGCAGCGAGCTGGCGCAGCGCTTGCTCGGCCAGACCGCCACCTTCTCGATCCGCCCTGAGCATATTCGCCTGGTGGATATGACCGGTGCCGCGCAGGGCGAAATTCAGGTGCAGGGCACGTTGCAAGAGATCCATTATCAGGGCGCGGCGACGCGTTATGAAATTGCGCTGAGCAGCGGTGAAAAACTGCTGGTCAGCGAGGCGAATCCTCAGTGGCACGCCGCCGGACAGCAGCATTTGATTGGTCAGCCGGTCACCGCCTGCTGGTCGCGTGAGGCGATGGTACCGCTGCTGGAGGAGAGGTGAGATGGAGATGAGCATCGACTATCCCGCGCCGCGCCGCGGTACCTTGCGCGCCCTGTCGACCTTTCTCTACCGCCGGCCGACGCTGTACCTGCTGCTGTTACTGGTGCCGCCGCTGCTGTGGTTCGGTGCGGTGTACCTCGGCTCATTATTGACGCTGTTGTGGCAGGGGTTCTATACCTTCGACGATTTCACCATGACGGTGACGCCGGATCTGACCTTCGATAACCTGCGGGCGCTGTTTAACCCGGCCAACTACGACATCATCCTGCGCACGCTGACGATGGCGGTGCTGGTGTCACTGGCCAGTGCGGTGCTGGCGTTCCCGATTGCCTATTACATGGCGCGTTACACCAGCGGCCGCGTCAAAGCGTTCTTTTATATCGCGGTGATGATGCCGATGTGGGCCAGCTATATCGTCAAGGCCTATGCCTGGACGCTGCTGCTGGCGAAGGATGGCGTAGCGCAGTGGTTCCTGCAGCATCTGGGGCTGGAGCCGGTACTGGCGGCGATCCTGACCGTGCCGGGCGTCGGCGGCAATACCCTGTCGACCTCCGGGCTGGGGCGTTTTCTGGTGTTTGTCTATATCTGGCTGCCGTTCATGATCCTGCCGATCCAGGCGGCGCTGGAACGTCTGCCACCTTCGTTGCTGCACGCCTCGGCGGATCTGGGCGCACGTCCGTCGCAGACTTTCCGTTACGTGATCCTGCCGCTGGCGGTGCCAGGCATTGCCGCGGGGTCGATCTTCACCTTCTCGCTGACGCTGGGGGACTTTATTGTGCCGCAGCTGGTGGGGCCGCCGGGCTATTTCATCGGCAGCATGGTGTACGCCCAGCAAGGGGCGATCGGCAATATGCCGATGGCAGCAGCCTTTACCCTGGTGCCGATTGTGTTGATCGCGATTTATCTTTCCATTGTGAAACGTCTGGGGGCCTTCGATGCACTCTGAGCGCGCGCCATTAGGGCTGAAACTGGCCGCCTGGGGCGGTCTGATTTTCCTGCATTTCCCGCTGGCGATTATCGCCATCTATGCCTTCAACACCGAGGACGCGGCGTTCAGCTTCCCGCCGAAGGGCTTCACGCTGCATTGGTTTAGCGTGGCTGCCGGTCGGCAGGACATTATCGATGCGATGCTGCTTTCCGCGCAGATTGCCGCGCTGGCGACGGCGGTAGCGCTGGTGCTGGGCACTCTGGCAGCGGCGGCGCTGTACCGGCGTGATTTCTTCGGTAAAGACAGCATTTCACTGTTGCTGCTGTTACCGATCGCGCTACCGGGCATTGTTACCGGTCTGGCGCTGCTGGCGGCGTTCAAGGCGCTGAATATCGAGCCGGGGGTGCTGACCATCGTGATTGGCCATGCCACCTTCTGCGTGGTGATCGTGTTCAACAACGTCATCGCTCGTTTCCGCCGGACTTCCCATAGCCTGATCGAGGCGTCAATGGATCTCGGCGCCGACGGCTGGCAAACCTTCCGCTACGTGATGCTACCCAATCTGGGCTCGGCATTGCTGGCCGGGGGCATGCTGGCATTCGCGCTGTCGTTTGATGAAATCATCGTCACCACCTTTACCGCCGGACATGAGCGCACGCTGCCGCTGTGGTTGCTGAACCAGCTTGGCCGTCCGCGCGATGTGCCCATCACCAACGTGGTGGCGCTGTCGGTGATGTTGCTGACCATGTTCCCGATTTTGGGGGCCTATTACCTGACCAAGGGCGGCGAGAGCGTCGCCGGCAGCGGCAAATAACCTCTGACCCTAATGCGTACCAGACATCTTATAAAAGGATAACCCTATGCAAAGCCAATTGTTGATTAACGGCCAACTGGTTACCGGCCAGGGCGAGTTGTTGCCGGTGTATAACCCGGCAACCGGAGAGGTGGTGGTACAGGTGGCTGAAGCCAGTGCAGAGCAGGTCGATCAGGCCGTACTGGCGGCCGACGCCGCATTTGTACACTGGGGGCAGACCACGCCGAAAGAACGTGCTGAACACCTGTTGAAGCTGGCGGATCTGATTGACAGCCATGCGGAAACCCTGGCCCGCCTGGAATCGATCAACTGTGGTAAACCCTACCACTGCGTGCTGAATGACGAACTGCCGGGCGTGGCTGATGTCTTCCGCTTCTTCGCCGGGGCCAGCCGTTGCCTGAGCGGGCTGGCGGCCGGTGAGTATCTGGCTGGACACACGTCGATGATCCGCCGCGATCCGCTAGGTGTAGTCGCCTCGATCGCCCCCTGGAACTACCCGCTGATGATGGCGGCGTGGAAGCTGGCTCCGGCGCTGGCGGCAGGTAACTGCGTGGTGCTTAAGCCGTCGGAACAAACCCCGTTGACCACCTTCAAGCTGGCCGAACTGGCCGCCGGTCTGTTCCCGCCGGGCGTGTTTAACGTGCTGTTCGGCCGCGGTGCCAGCGTCGGTGATCGCCTGACCGGCCATAACAAAGTACGCATGGTGTCGCTGACCGGCTCAATCGCCACCGGCGAACACATCATTGGCCATACCGCATCCGGCATTAAGCGCACCCATATGGAGCTGGGGGGCAAGGCACCGGTGCTGGTGTTTGACGACGCCGACCTGCAGCAGGTGGTGGAAGGGATCCGCAGCTTTGGTTTCTACAACGCCGGTCAGGACTGTACCGCCGCCTGCCGCATTTATGCGCAGAAGGGGATCTATCCGCAGTTGGTGAAAGCGTTGGGCGAGGCCATCGGTAGCCTGAAGATCGGCCCGCCGGAAGATCAAAGTAGCGAACTGGGCCCATTGATTACTGCTCAGCATCTGGAGCGGGTGGTGGGTTTTGTCGAACGGGCCAAGGCGCTGCCGCACGTGCAGGTGGTGACCGGTGGTGAAAGGGTTAACGGCCCTGGCTACTATTTCCAGCCGACGCTGTTGGCGGGGGCTCGGCAGGAAGATGAAATCGTCCAGCGTGAAGTGTTCGGCCCGGTGGTGACCGTCACGCCGTTCGACGACGAAGCACAGGTACTGGCCTGGGCCAACGAGTCTGACTACGGGCTGGCATCTTCCCTGTGGACGCGCGACGTGGGCCGGGCACACCGTCTGAGCGCCCGTTTGCAGTATGGTTGTACCTGGGTGAATACCCATTTCATGTTGGTCAGTGAGATGCCGCACGGTGGCCAAAAGCTGTCCGGTTACGGCAAGGATATGTCGATGTACGGCCTGGAAGATTACACCGCTATCCGCCACGTGATGTTTAAACATTGATTCATCAGGTTTTATCTGCAAAATAACGCGGCTTTTAAGCAGGCTGGTACTTGCTTGATAATAATATTCCCCTATGAATTTCAAGTTACAGCTAGGCGGCCAGCTTGCTCATCCCCAGGAGCTTACTTAAGTAAGTGACTGGGGTGAGCAAGTGCAGGTAACAACGCTGTAGCTTGAAATACGACGGGGATAAAAACTGAAGGAAGCCAATTATGGGTATCACCAGACGCGATTTTCTTAATGGGGTAGCGATCACCATCGCCGCCGGGTTAACGCCGATGCAGATCCTGCGCGCATCGCCGCAAACCGCCAATCAAACCCTCTATTACCCACCGACGCTGACCGGGCTGCGGGGCAACCATCCCGGTTCGTTTGAGCATGCGCATCAATTGGGACGTGACGGCAAGGCCTTCGATTTTGCCAGCATCCCAGCCACGGAAGAGTTCGATCTGGTGGTGGTCGGTGCCGGAATCAGCGGGCTGGCGGCCGCCTGCTTCTGGCAGCAAATGAAGGGGCCGCAGCAGCGTATTTTGCTGATCGATAACCACGATGACTTCGGTGGTCACGCCAAGCGCAATGAGTTCAGCAGTGAGAACGGCACCATCCTCGGCTATGGCGGCAGCGAATCGCTGCAGTCGCCGCGTTCCAACTTCAGTCCGGTGGCGATGGGGCTACTGCAAAAGCTGGGCGTCAGCATCGACAACCTGGAAAAGGCTTTCGATAAAACCTTCTACCCGGATCTGAACCTGAGCCGTGGCGTCTATTTCGATCGCAAAAACTTCGGCGTCGACAAAGTGGTGAACGGGGATCCGGGCCGCATGGTGGCGGATGATATCCCCCATGACCGCCTCAACGGCCGTTCCTATGAAGCCTTTATCGGTGATTTCCCACTGCCGGAAAGCGATCGTCAGGCGCTGATTGTGCTGCACACCGTGGATAAAGATTATCTGCCGGAGATGAACCAGGAACAGAAAAGCGAATGGCTCGACAAACACAACTATACCGAGTTCCTGCGTGACAAGGTTGGCCTGAGCGAAATGGCGATCCGCTATTTCCAACAAACCACCAGTGATTTCCAGGCGGTGGGTATCGACGCCACCTCTTGCAGCGATGCGCGTATCTGCGATCTTCCCGGCCTGAACGGCATGAACCTGCCGCCGCTGGATGAAGAGTCGCAGGCGGATCTCGACGATCCTTACGTGTTCCATTTCCCGGACGGCAACGCCACGCTGACGCGCTTAATGGTGCGCCATTTGATCCCGGCAGTCTCACCGGGTGGCAAAGACATGAATGACATCGTGCTGGCGAAGTTCGACTACAGCCAGCTTGACCGGGCGGAGTCACCGGTAAAACTGCGGTTGAACAGCACCGGGCTGCACGCGGCCAATGTCGGCGACAAGGTCGAGGTGACCTATATGACCGGCGAGAAGATGACCAAGGTGCGTGCCGGACAGGTCGTGATGGCTGGGTACAACATGATGATCCCGTATCTGGTGCCGGAAATGTCAACTGAGCAGCAACAGGCGCTGAAACAGAACGTCAAGTCGCCGCTGGTGTACAGCAAAGTGGTGATCCGCAACTGGCAGTCGTTTATTAAACTGGGCGTGCATGAAGTTTACTCGCCGACGGCGCCTTATTGCCGTGTGAAGCTGGATTATCCGGTGAGCATGGGCGGCTATCAACACCCGCGGGATCCGAACCAGCCGATTGGCCTGCACATGGTGTATGTGCCGACGCTGGCGGGCAGTGGGCTGAGCCCGCGCGAACAGTCGCGCAAGGGTCGCGCCTTGCTGTTGGGGACGCCGTTTGAAGTGCATGAGCAGATGATCCGCGAACAGTTGCAGGGCATGCTCGGCTCTGCCGGTTTCGATCATCAGCGTGATATCGAGGCGATCACCGTTAACCGCTGGTCGCACGGCTATTCTTACTTCCTCAACGGGCTGTTTGACGATGAGGACGAGGCGAAGAAAATCATAGAGACGGCACGCCAGCCGATCGGCAAAATTGTGATTGCCAACTCGGATTCAGACTGGAGTCCGTACGCCAATTCGGCGATCGACCAGGCATGGCGCGCGGTAAATGAACTGGCCTTCGGCCATGTTGCCGCCAAGGAGGGAGCATGAGCATGCGTTCACTGTATTTACTGACCTTACTGGCAGCGGGCGGTTCGGCCCAGGCGATGTCGGCCGGGGAATACGTGGCCAAGGCCGGTGACTGCACCGCCTGCCATACCGCACCGGGCGGTGCTCTGTTTGCCGGTGGCATGAAGTTCCCGACCCCGCTGGGCAATATTTACGCTACCAATATTACGCCGGATAAGCAGCAGGGCATCGGGGCTTATTCCTTTGACGAGTTTGACCGTGCGATGCGCCAGGGGATCGCCAAAGATGGCCATCGGCTGTATCCGGCGATGCCGTACACCTCTTACGCCAAAATGAATGCGGAAGATATGCGCGCGCTGTACGACTACCTGATGAAGGAGGTCCCGGCGCAGAATACGGCTAACCGTGCCAGTGATATCAGTTGGCCACTGTCGATGCGTTGGCCGCTGGCAATATGGAACCAGTTGTTCCATGAGGATACGCCTTACCAGCCGGACGCGGGTCAGAGTGCTGAATGGAATCGCGGGGCTTATTTGGTGCAGGGGGCGGGGCACTGCGGCAGTTGCCATACGCCGCGTGGTTGGGCGATGCAGGAGAAAGGGCTGGACAGCAAAGAGCCGGCCTTCCTGAGTGGTGCCGAACTGGACGGGTGGTACGCTTCCGGATTACGCGGGCTGCAACAGGACGAGGTCGTGGCCTTGCTGAAAACCGGACGTAGTCAACATGCGGCGGTCGCAGGGCCGATGGGTGAGGTGGTTAGCCACAGTACGCAATATCTGACCGATGGCGATCTGAATGCCATTGCGACCTATCTGCACAGCCTGGCGGCGGAAAAACCGCAGGCGGACAAAGCCGTGGCAATGACCACCGGCAATTCGCAGGCAGGGCAAGCCACCTATGCCATGTATTGCTCAACCTGCCATGGCAATAAGGGCGAGGGCAGCGACAACACCATTCCGGCACTGGCGGGTAACGCAACGGTCACGGCGGAAAACCCGTTAACTGCGCTGCGCGTGGTGCTGGAAGGGGCGCATACGCCAATCACCCAACATGCCACGGCAATCGCCATGCCGGGTTACGCCTGGACGTTGAACGATCAACAGGCCGCCGATCTGATGAGTTATTTACGGGGAAGCTGGGGCAACCAGGCGGCACCGGTTACGGCGCAGCAGGTTCAAGAGACACGTAAGCTGGCGGAGAAATAACAGAAGGGCGCGGGTTGAGCTGTTTATTAGATAGAGATACTCGGGCCTAGCGCACCGAGGGGCGCTCCGGCAGCTAAAGCTGCTACGACCCCTTCGGCACGCTCTCCCTAATAACGAGCATTATCAGCCATCTGAGGGCGCGGCACCAGGTCGCGCCCCTTTTAATTACAGAACCTTATGCGGGCCGAAGCATTCGTAGTGGATGCGTTCGGCTTCTACACCCATCTCCAGCAACTGCTTGCCCACATGCTGCATAAACGGCACCGGCCCACAGAAGTAGTAATGCATCTGCGGCGTGCTGAGCGTTTCGCGCAGAGCACTGAGGTTCATCAGGCCACGGCTCTGGTAGTCACGGCCTTCCACATCATTGACGCCCGGTTGGTTGTACCAGACGTGGCGGCTCAGGTTTGGCATGCGGTCGGCGATGTTTGCCACTTCATCGGCAAAGGCGTGAACGCTGCCGTTTTCCGCTGCGTGCAACCAGTGTACGTCCGCAGGGTGCTGGTTATCGTGCAAGGTATTGAGCATGCCGAGCATTGGCGTTTGGCCGACACCGGCGGAGATCAGCGCCACCGGGGTTTCCGGCTGTGCTTCGAGGAAGAAATCCCCGTGCGGCGGAGCGAGATAAATCACGTCGCCTTCTTTGGCTTGCTGATGCAGGAAGTTCGATACCTTACCCTGATCTTCACGTTTTACCGCAATGCGATAGTATTCGCCATTCGGTGAGGTGGTCAGTGAGTATTGGCGAATTTCCTGGTTTTCCATGCTGTCGTGCTTGATGTAGACCGCCAGGTATTGACCCGGTTTGAAGTCGATCACCTTGCCACCGTCAACCGGTGCCAACACGAAGCTGCAAATCACCTCGCTCTGTGGCTGTTTTTTGACGATGCGGAATGCGCGCAGGTCACGCCAGCCACCATCGGCCGTTTCGCTGGCCTGATAAATCTGGCCTTCGCGCTGGATAAATACATCCGCCAACACGCCGTAAGCCTTACCCCAGGCATCCAGCACTTCCTGGCCCGGACTGAACATTTCATCCAGGGTAGCCAGCAGATGACCGCCAACAATCTGGTATTGGTCCGGCCGAATATTCAGGCTGGTGTGCTTCTGAGCAATACGTTCTACCGCCGGCAGCAACGCCGCCAGATTTTCGATATTCGCGGCATAGGCACAGATCGCGTCGAACAGCGCCTGACGCTGATCGCCATTGCGCTGGTTGTTCATATTGAACACATCTTTTAACTCAGGATTGTGCTCGAACATGCGATCGTAGAAATGGGCAGTCAGTTTCGGCCCGGTAGCGGCCAGCAGGGGAATGGTAGATTTTACGGTGGCGATGGTTTGGCTATCCAGCATGGTAGC
Organism: Serratia proteamaculans; assembly: GCF_949794035.1. Classification (NCBI taxonomy): domain Bacteria; kingdom Pseudomonadati; phylum Pseudomonadota; class Gammaproteobacteria; order Enterobacterales; family Yersiniaceae; genus Serratia; species Serratia proteamaculans. The sequence goes on along the minus strand of NZ_OX461105.1, from coordinate 4,129,932 downwards.
GCTCCTTGGTCGATCATTATTGGAATATTTAAATGATGCATTTTAAATGCATCTTTAGGTTTTAACGCATCCTAACGGTTTCTGCCTTGGCTGTAAATACCCCTGTTTTTGTTGCGGGGTCGTTAAGCGACGATCTTGCTCACAGAACATGAAAAAACCGCATGCTCAGTATGAGTAAAAGTCCGTTGTCGAATGGGGTGGTTTATCGGATCAAAGCCTTGCTGCGCCTAATGCCAATCGTTTGCGTAAAAACCTCTGTCAAGGCCTATCCTCAGTGGGGCGAAACAGTTTACACTGTGGGCCAGAACCCAACCGGGTAGTTATTTGGTGATTTTTTAGTTAGCCGATTTAAGTCAGGAGAAGCCGGATGTTAAAGCGTGAAATGAACATTGCTGATTACGATGCCGAACTGTGGCGTGCAATGGAGCAAGAAGTGGTGCGTCAGGAAGAGCACATTGAGCTGATTGCATCTGAGAACTACACCAGCCCGCGCGTAATGCAGGCTCAGGGTTCCCAGTTGACCAACAAATACGCTGAAGGTTATCCGGGCAAGCGTTATTACGGCGGCTGCGAATATGTGGATATCGTTGAGCAACTGGCAATCGACCGTGCCAAAGAGCTGTTCGGTGCTGATTACGCCAACGTTCAGCCACACTCCGGTTCCCAGGCGAACTTCGCCGTTTATACCGCGCTGCTGCAGCCGGGCGATACCATTCTGGGGATGAACCTGGCGCACGGTGGCCACCTGACCCACGGTTCTCCGGTTAACCTGTCCGGCAAACTGTATAACGTGGTGCCTTACGGCATCGACGAAAAAGGTCAAATCGACTACGAAGATCTGGCTAAACAGGCACAGACTCATAAACCAAAAATGATCATCGGCGGCTTCTCTGCCTTCTCCGGTATCGTTGATTGGGCAAAAATGCGTGAAATCGCCGACAGCATCGGCGCCTACCTGTTTGTTGACATGGCGCACGTTGCGGGCCTGATTGCCGCCGGCGTTTATCCGAACCCGGTCCCTCACGCGCATATCGTGACCACCACCACCCACAAAACCCTGGCGGGTCCGCGCGGCGGCCTGATCCTGGCGAAAGGCGGTGATGAAGATCTGTATAAAAAGCTGAACTCCGCCGTGTTCCCTGGTGGTCAGGGCGGCCCGCTGATGCACGTGATCGCCGGTAAAGCGGTGGCGCTGAAAGAAGCGATGGAGCCTGAGTTCAAGATTTACCAGCAGCAAGTGGCCGATAACGCCAAAGCTATGGTGGAAGTGGTTCTGCAACGCGGCTACAAAGTGGTTTCCGGTGGCACCCATAACCACCTGTTCCTGCTGGACCTGGTTGACAAGAACCTGACCGGTAAAGAAGCTGACGCAGCCCTGGGCCGTGCCAACATCACCGTGAACAAAAACAGCGTGCCAAACGATCCCAAGAGCCCGTTCGTCACCTCCGGTGTGCGTATCGGTACTCCGGCTGTGACTCGCCGCGGCTTTAAAGAAGCTGATGTGCGTGAACTGGCCGGCTGGATCTGTGATGTGTTGGACAACATCAATGATGAAGCCACCATCGAACGCACCAAGAAGAAAGTACTGGATATCTGCGCCCGCCTGCCGGTTTACGCATAATTCCGCTTTCTCGCTAAAAAACGCTCAGGCGTCATGCCGGTCACTTAGGTGACCGGTTTTTTTTTACCTGCTGTCGACGGTGGTAGATCCAACGTCGTATATATGTTTCCGTCATTAATATTAGTTATTAATATATTTAATAACAACAGGCTGTGATATTTATCGCCTTTTAATTAATTGCATTGTGCTGAGGGCGTGTTATGTGATGTGCGTCTATATGATTGTTATTTACTCTCATGGTATACCTTAATAAAGGACGATTATTATACTATGGAGTGTCGTATGACGCAGGTTATTCATTTTGCTCTCTCTTGTCTGTTAGTAACGGTAATGGCATTGCTGGTGAGCCATAACCGAAAGTTAATTAAGGTTCGTTATATTATCCAGCTGCTGGTGATAGAAGTCTTACTCGCCTGGCTATTTCTCCGTTCTGATATTGGCACCGGCTTTACCGCACAGGTTTCTACGGTGTTCAATGGGTTGATGCTGTTTGCCGGCGAAGGCACCGATTTCTTATTTGGTGGAATGCGAGCGCAAGGGTTGGCATTCTTCTTCCTTAATGTGTTATGCCCGATTATTTTTATTTCTGCATTGATCGGTATTATTCAGCATATCAATCTATTGCCGATTATTATTAGGGTGGTGGGGACGGTATTGTCCAAAGTCAACGGTATGGGCAAGCTGGAATCTTTTAATGCCGTCAGTGCATTATTGCTTGGGCAGTCGGAGAACTTTATCGTCTATAAAGATGTGCTGGGCAAGATGTCTGAAAACCGTATCTACACCATGGCGGCTACTGCAATGTCAACCGTCTCGGTGTTTATGGTCGGCGCCTATATCAATATGGTTGATGCCCGATATGTCGTGGTGTCATTGATTCTGAATATGTTTAGCACGTTTATTGTGCTGTCACTGATTAATCCCTATCGCGTCGATTTGGAAGAAGAAGTTCAGATGCAGGATCTGCATCGCGGACAAAGCCTCTTTGAAATGCTGGGCGAATATATTCTCGCCGGCTTTAAGGTAGCAGTAATCATTGCAGCGATGTTATTGGGGTTTATTGCCCTGATCGCTGCCATCAATGCGTTGTTTAGCAGCCTGTTTGGCATCAGCTTCCAAGGATTACTGGGCTATCTGCTTTATCCTTTTGCCTGGATCCTTGGCGTACCGGCTCATGAAGCGCAGCAGGTTGGCAGCATCATGGCGACCAAAATTGTGGCCAACGAGTTTGTCGCCATGACTGACTTGCAACAAATCAAAGCTGCGTTGTCGCCACGCGCTGAAGGGATCTTGTCGGTGTTCCTGATCTCCTTTGCCAACTTCACCTCGGTGGGCATTGTGGCGGGGGCGATTAAAGCACTGAATGAGCAACAGGGGAATGTGGTTTCCCGTTTCAGTCTGAAACTGCTGTATGGCTCAACGCTGGTGAGTTTTTTATCGGCAGCGGTAGCCGGATTAGTTATTTAAAACGCCAGCTAGCCTCTTTCCAGGCCAGAAGTTATTTCTTTCCGACAGAGTTTAAAATCGACAGACATAATGAGGTATTACCATGAGGGTTTTGTTTATTGGTGAGTCATGGCATATTCACATGATCCACTCTAAAGGCTTTGACAGTTTTACATCGAGTAAATATGAAGAGGGCGCGGAGTATCTGTTGTCCTGTTTACGCGGCGCGGGGATGACTATCGATTATATGCCGGCGCATACCGTGCAAACTGCCTTTCCGCAAACGTTGGACGAACTGCTAATTTATGATGCTGTCGTGATTAGCGATATCGGCAGCAATACCTTCTTATTGCAAAATAAAACCTTTTATAAAATGGAGGTGATGGCCAATGCCCTGTCATTGATAAAAGACTATGTCGCCATGGGGGGCGGAGCATTAATGATAGGCGGTTATCTTTCCTTTACCGGTATAGAGGCTAAAGCAAATTATAAAAACACCCTCCTTGCCGAAGTGTTGCCGGTTGAAATGTTAGACCATGACGACCGTATTGAATTACCGCAAGGCTGTAAACCACTCACGCTGAGCCACAGTCATGAGATCACCCGTGATTTAAATGAATGGCCGATTTTGCTGGGATATAACAAATTTATTGCCAAACCTGGCAGCGAAACATTAGCCGAGATTAACGGTGACCCCTTGCTGGTGGTTGGCAAGTATCAGAAGGGGCATGTTGCCTGTTTTGCCAGTGATTGTTCGCCACATTGGGGCGGACCGCAATTTATGCAGTGGGAAAACTATACCGCCTTCTGGTGCAATTTAATGAATTCAATCAAAAGGAGAAATTGAAATGGATGACAAAACCAAGATACAAGAAATGATTGCTGCGGCCTCCCGAGCCAGGGAGTTTTCCTATGCCCCTTATTCTAATTTTACCGTGGGTGCGGCATTGATGACCAAGAGCGGTAAGGTGTACAGCGGCTGTAATGTCGAATCTGTTTCCTATTCGCCCACCACCTGCGCAGAACGCGTTGCTATTTTAAAAGCCGTTTCTGAAGGCGAGCGCAGTTTTGAAATGATTGTGGTGATCGGTGGTCCCAGAGAGGGTGAAAGCAAGGCTAAAGGCTATTCCGGGCCATGCGGTGTGTGTCGTCAAATGATCTATGAGTTTGGCAAGGACACCAGGGTTATTATTGCCAACAGCCTGGATGAATACTACGTACACGACATCTCGGAGCTTTTCCCCTTTGGGTTCGGTCCGGACCATTTATTAGGGTAAATCGCCGACCCTCCGTCATAGGGGCGCTGCAAGTTGCGCCCTGATTCCGGGCATAAACTGTGAACTGCATTGCACTCTATCCCTTTGAAGGTGAATGAACATTGCTAGCCAATGTGACCTCTGTCAAAGTATCGCCCTCACACCGGAGGGATCATGGTTCTGCAATCTACGCGTTGGCTAGCTCTCAGTTATTTCACCTATTTCTTTTCTTACGGCATCTTCTTACCTTTTTGGGGCGTTTGGTTAAAAGGTGAAGGCATACCGCCTGAAACCATCGGTATTCTGCTCGGCGCCGGTCTGGTTGCGCGCTTCCTCGGTAGTTTGTTGATTGCCCCTCGGGTAAAAGATCCCTCTCATCTGGTGACGGCATTACGCCTGTTGGCGTTACTGACGCTGGCTTTTGCCATTGGGTTCTGCTTTGGCAACGGCTGGGGCTGGATGATGTTGGTGATCGCCGGCTTCAACCTGTTCTTTTCGCCGCTGGTACCGCTGACCGATGCGCTGGCCGGCACCTGGCAAAAACAAATTACCCTGGATTACGGCCGGGTCAGGCTATGGGGCTCGCTGGCGTTTGTGATTGGCTCGGCGCTGACCGGGCAAATGGTTTCCGTCTGGGGCCATAACGCCATCCTCTACAGCCTGATCATCAGCATACTGGTGATGCTGTTGGGCATGATGCTGAAACCAAGCGTGATGCCACAGGGCGAGGCGCGGACCCATAGCGAAGCCGACCGTTCACTGTGGGAGATGCTTAAGGAAGGGCCTGTCTGGCGCTTCCTGTTGTGCGTAACCCTGTTGCAGGGCGCACATGCCGGTTATTACAGTTTCGGTTCTATCTACTGGCAGGAAGCGGGCTATTCAGCTTCGACCATTGGCTACTTGTGGTCGCTGGGCGTGGTGGCGGAAGTGATTATTTTCGCCAGCAGCAATTTCCTGTTCCGTCGCTGGAATGCACGCAATCTGCTGCTGCTCTCCGCCTGCTGCGGGATCCTGCGCTGGGGCCTGATGGCCAGTAGCACCGAACTGGGGTGGTTGCTGGTGATCCAAATTCTGCACTGTGGCACCTTTACCGTTTGCCATCTGGCAGCGATGCGCTTTATCGCCGCGCGCAAGGGGCCGGAAGTGATCCGACTGCAGGCGGTCTACTCGGCGCTGGCGATGGGCGGCGGCATTGCGATTATGACGGTGATCGCCGGCTTCCTGTTTGAGCATCTGCAGGGGGGGGTGTTCTGGGTGATGGCGGCCGTGGTGGTGCCGGCGCTGTTTATCCGCCCGCCGGCGGTTGCAGTCAGCGACAGTCGTTAAGAGGTTTCCAGCAGCGCACGGATGGCTTTGCGCTGCTGGCGCTCTAACGGCAATTCGGTATAAATCAGCGGCGGTTGCGGTTCAGCGTGCGCAGTTGCATAAGGGGTGATCACCAATGTGACACCTTGCGGTGCACCGGAGTGCAGATAGTCGCGCAGCGGCAAATATTTGATGTTCAACGGCAGTAGCGTTAATTCACGGATCTGATATTCCACTTCCTCTTCCAATTGCGGGTTGTCCAGCGTCAGCAATAACACCTGCTTTTCCTGCAACGCATTGCCCTGCATCAACCAGGCACCGAAACTGATGGCGACCAGCCCGGCTTCCTCGCTGGAGAAATGAATGCTGTACTCCTGTTCGAGCGGTGCCAGTGCTTCCTGAGCGGTACGCATCAGGCGTGGATATTTGCGCTGCACTTCTTCCAGCAGCGAGTTATCGATGCCGATCTCAAAGCGACAGCGTTCTACCGCCGGTGCCAGGTGGGCAAACAGTTGACTGATCAAGTCCTCTTTACTGCTGAAGGTCATGCCGGAAATCTGTTGGAAGCGTTCAACCATATTTTCAATCGCCGCCATCAATCGCAGATCTTCCGCTGAGTCGTTGCTGTGGTAGCTGTGGTTTTTCAGCATGGTGAACATTAACACCAGGAAGTCGCTTTCGCTCGCCTCGGGGGGCAGGACAAAAAGTTGATTCAACGCTTGATGCAGCCAGCCGGCGGCCTGATGCTCCGGCTTCTGATGCAGCCAGTCACGCTGGGCGGGGCTGAATGTCGGGTGCCGCTGACGTTGGGTTTCCCATGCGCAATAGCGCAGGTAGTGCTGCAGGAACTGACGATCGCGCCGATCAAAGCTGCGGTCGATCAGCGTTTCACACTCGCTGATACACTGCTCCAACTGCGGGGTCAGATCGGTGCTCAGCCCCAAAGCCTGCTGTAGCCAGTGGGAAAAATGGTGATCGATAAATTCCGGGCTGCAGCGCAGGGCTCGTCGCAACCAGTGGAGCAGGCAGAGGCGTTGGTTGAGCGCGCTGCCCCTGATCCGGTAACCTTCGTCGGGGTTGCCGTCGATCTCCAGATGGTGGAAACGCTGGATTTCACTGGCAACCTCGGCTATATCTTGCCGGGTGATGGGGGGGGCGACGCCATTAATTTGGCTGATAGTCTCCAGTTGTACTGCGGGCACCGGCGCATACAGCATCAATAACAGATGGCAGCGTCGTTGTTGACCGGAGAGCTCAGGCACGGGGCCAGTGTCCAGGCTCATATCACCTTCAGGCAGGTCACGTTTAAATTATCAATAAGCATAGCAAATGGCGCTGTGCGGCGTGGCAACGGCACCCGGTTTTACTTCGGCTTACAACTTTCGTCACAATTATTGGGCGGAATGGCGGTGGTTGAAGAACGGTTGATGTTACTTTATAACAATAATGAGTATCGTTTGATGATGAAGTTACGTTTTATTTTTGCCGGGTTTCTAACGCTATTCTGCACCGGCGCTGTCGCTCACCCGCACAGCTTTATTGATATGAACACCACCTTTGTGGCTAAGGATCAACAGCTGGTTGGCTTGAAAATGGTTTGGGTTATGGATGAAATCACCTCGGCGGATCTGCTGTACGATGCGGAAAATGCCAAAAACGACTCGGAAGTGTGGAAAAAGCTGGCGGCACAGGTGATGGCCAATGTCCTGGGGCAACACTATTTCACCGATGTCTATCGCGACGGCAAGCCGGTGAAATACCTGAATCTGCCAACGGAATATCACCTTTCGCGCCAGGGGCACCAGGCGGTGCTGGAATTTGTCCTGCCGCTGGCCGAGCCGCAGCCGCTGGCGGGCAAGCCGTTTGAGATCTCCACTTACGATCCCACCTATTTTGTCGATATGACTTATAAAGATAAAACGGCACTGCATTTGCCAGCGGAGATGACGGCGCAATGCAAGTTTAAATTGATGACGCCGAAGCCGGACAGCTCCCTGCAGGCCTATGCGTTATCCCTCGATAAGAATGATTCACCTGGTGAAGATATGGCGCTGGGACAACAGTTTGCCCAGCGGGTCAGCCTGCAATGTCAATAAACCTCACTCAACACACCCCGCGTAAGCGACACTGGGCTTTCAGCCTGTGGCCGTTGTTGCTGTTTGCGCTGTTGCTGGCGCTGGGCGCCCAGTTGGTGTGGCACTATTGGCCGCAGCTGTTGATGCAAAGCGTGGTGTGGCAAAAAGGCCTGCATCAGCAGTTGGCTGGCCTGTTGCAGCAGGTAAAAGCGGCACCACAGCAAGCCGGGTTGGCGTTGATGTTGTTCAGTCTGAGCTATGGCGTGTTGCATGCGCTCGGCCCAGGCCACGGCAAGGTAGTGATCGCCACTTATCTGGCCACTCATCCGGCGCGGCTGAAAAGCAGCCTGAAACTGACCTTTGCCGCTTCACTGGTTCAGGGCTTGGTGGCGATCGTCCTGGTGACGCTGATGCTGGTGGTACTGCAATTGTCGTCCCGGCAGCTGCATCAGAGCAGTTTCTGGATGGAGAAGGGCAGTTTTATTCTGGTGATGCTGCTTGGGGTGTTGCTGAGCTGGCGAGCGCTGAAGCGTTTGTATCACGCGGTGAAAGCCATGCGTCCCTCTCCGGCTCTGCGTATCAACAGTCTGCAACCGCTACCGGCGGATCATGTTCATAGCGACCATTGCGGCTGTGGTCACCGCCATATGCCGAGCGACAGCGAACTGCAGGCGGGGAGTGACTGGCGTACGCAGACCGCCATCGTGTTGGCGATGGGGATGCGGCCGTGTTCAGGCGCAATACTGGTATTACTGTTTTCCAAGGTGATTGGCGTGTTTATCTGGGGCGTTTTTTCGGCGTTGGCCATGGCGCTGGGCACCTCGCTGACCATTTCATTGCTGGCGTTGCTGGTACATTACAGCCGTCGGTTGGCGGTGCGTCTCAGCCGTTCACGCGCGCCCGCGGCCTGGAGCGCAGTCGCCTGGGGTTCGCTGGCGCTGGCCGGTGGCCTGATACTGTTGTTCGCCGGGGTGTTGCTGTATGTCACTGCCCAGTCGGAATTCATCGGTGGCATCCGGCCTTTCTCCCGCTGACCGGCATAAAAAAAGCGCTGCAAATATTGCAGCGCTTTTTCTTTATTCATTCACTTCGCGATATTAACGCTTCAGCGCTTCGCTCAGTTCTTCCCGCATGGTGGAAAGCATGGCTTTCACTACGCGCGGGTTACCGGCTACCACGTTGCCGGAGCTGAAGTGGTTGTGGCCGCCAACAAAGTCGGTCACCAGGCCGCCAGATTCGCGCACCAGCAGTTCACCCGCGGCGAAATCCCATGGCTTCAGGCCAATTTCGAAGAAACCGTCAACGCGGCCGGCGGCCACATAGGCCAGATCCAGCGCGGCAGAACCGGTGCGACGGAAGTCGGCACACTGAGTGAACAGTTTGCCAACGATGTTGATGTAAGGGGTTGCGTGCTGCTTCACCTTGAACGGGAAGCCGGTTGCCAGGATGGTGCCATCCAGGTCTTTGGCGTTGGTACCGCGCAGACGGTAACCGTTGAGCTGTGCGCCCTGGCCGCGAGCCGCGGTGAACAGTTCGTTACGCATTGGATCGTAAACCACAGCCACTTCAGTACGGCCTTTGATGCGTACGGCGATGGAAACTGAGAAGTGTGGGAAACGTTTGATGAAGTTTGATGTGCCATCCAGTGGATCGATCACCCATTGTACATCTTTATCTTCGCCGACTAATTCGCCGCGTTCTTCGGTAACAATAGAATGTTGCGGATAGGACTTGCGAATGACGTCGATGATCAGATGCTCTGCATCGCGATCGACGTTAGTGACAAAGTCATTGGTCCCTTTCTGGCTCGCTTCTACAGCGTCCGGGGTTTCGTAGTTTTTGGCAATCAGGTTACCGGCCTTGCGCGCTGCGCGCACGGCGATCGTCAGCATCGGATGCATGGGTATCTTCCAACTAGGATGTTAAAGAACAGGAAACGGCGCGAAGTATAGCAGGTGTTCGGCAAAATGCCTACGGCTGTGTTAAGCTGCTGTGATTTTCCGCTACGCTCAGAGTTTGTATGCTGCATAACATCCGCATTGTTCTGGTAGAAACCTCTCATACCGGTAACATGGGCTCGACCGCCAGAGCCATGAAAACCATGGGATTAACCAACCTTTATTTGGTTAATCCGCTGATAAAACCTGATTCTCAGGCGATTGCCCTGGCCGCAGGCGCCAGCGACGTGATCGGCAACGCCACCATTGTTGACACTCTGGATGACGCCATTGCCGGCTGCAGCCTGGTCGTGGGCACCAGTGCGCGTTCACGCACCTTGCCGTGGCCAATGCTGGAACCGCGTGAATGCGGCATACGCGCCGTGCACGAAGGTGAACATGCACCGGTCGCGCTGGTGTTCGGCCGTGAACGTGTCGGCCTGACCAATGATGAGCTGCAAAAGTGCCATTATCATGTCGCCATTCCTGCCAACCCGGACTACAGCTCGCTGAATCTGGCGATGGCCGTGCAGATCCTGGCGTATGAAGTGCGTGTGGCTTACCTCGATCGCCAACAGGTGGGCGCGCCGCAGCTGGAAGAAACCCCTTATCCGTTGGTGGACGACCTCGAACGTTTCTATCAACATCTGGAACAAACGCTGCAGCATAGTGGCTTCATTCGTCCGTCCCATCCGGGGCAGGTGATGAGCCGTTTACGCCGTTTGTTCACCCGCGCGCGACCGGAAGCTCAAGAGCTGAATATCCTGCGCGGCATGCTGACGTCTATCGAGAAACAGGATAAACATCAAGGTAATTAATTTGATGTGAAATGACGGCTGGCGGTAATAGTATTAGTTATCTAATGGTTATAATGTGTATTTTATATGCATATTATCTGGCTTAGTCCAAAACGTGCTAATACTTGAGTAAATTACTAGGTTAAATAGTTGACTGATTTACTCAGGAATGTCAGACTTTCGGCCATGTTTGACCAACAGGTAACCACTTAGCTATGAGACTGACATCCAAAGGCCGTTATGCCGTAACCGCTATGCTTGACGTGGCATTGCACTCCCAGGAAGGGCCCGTACCTCTGGCGGATATTTCTGAACGCCAGGGTATTTCGCTCTCTTATCTGGAACAATTATTCTCCCGTCTGCGTAAGAATGGCCTGGTGGCCAGCGTACGTGGGCCGGGCGGTGGTTATCTGCTGGGTAAAGACGCAAGTGAGATTGCCGTAGGTGCAGTTATCACGGCTGTCGATGAGTCGGTAGATGCAACCCGTTGCCAGGGTAAAGAAGGCTGTCAGGGTGGCGATCGCTGTCTGACTCATACCCTGTGGCGCGATCTGAGCGAGCGCATCAGCGGGTTCCTGAACAACATTACGCTGGCTGAACTGGTAAACAACCAGGACGTGCTGGTGGTGGCGGACCGTCAGAACAACGATACCCGTCGCACGGCCAACGGTCGTCAGCAAGAAACTATCAACGTTAATCTGCGCGCATAAGCAGCTGGCGATATTTTTTTAGTTTTTGGAAGTGATGTACGGAGCACAAGAGCAATGAAATTACCGATTTATTTGGATTACTCAGCAACGACGCCGGTTGATCCGCGCGTTGCTGAGAAAATGATGCAGTTTTTGACTCTGGACGGGACCTTTGGTAACCCGGCTTCCCGTTCCCACCGTTTCGGGTGGCAGGCGGAAGAAGCGGTAGATATCGCCCGTAACCAAATTGCTGAACTGGTTGGCGCTGACCCGCGCGAAATCGTGTTCACTTCCGGAGCCACCGAATCCGACAACCTGGCGATCAAAGGTGCTGCCAATTTCTATCAAAAGAAAGGCAAGCACATCATCACCAGCAAAACCGAACACAAAGCCGTGCTGGACACCTGTCGTCAGCTCGAGCGTGAAGGCTTTGAAGTGACCTATCTGGCACCGCAGAGCAACGGTATTATCAGTCTGCAGGCCCTCGAAGCCGCGATGCGTGAAGACACCATTCTGGTTTCGATCATGCACGTGAACAACGAAATTGGCGTGGTGCAGGATATCGAAGCTATCGGCGAAATGTGTCGTGCGCGCGGTATCATTTATCACGTTGATGCGACCCAGAGCGTGGGCAAACTGCCTATCGACCTGAGCAAGCTGAAAGTCGATCTGATGTCGTTCTCCGGCCACAAAATTTATGGCCCGAAAGGCATTGGTGCACTGTACGTGCGTCGTAAGCCACGTATCCGTATCGAAGCCCAGATCCACGGTGGTGGCCATGAGCGCGGTATGCGTTCCGGTACTCTGCCAGTCCATCAGATCGCCGGTATGGGCGAAGCCTACCGTATTGCCAAAGAAGAAATGGCGACGGAAATGGCACGCTTGCGCACGCTGCGTGATCGTCTGTGGAACGGCGTGAAAGATATGGAAGAAGTGTATCTGAACGGCGATCTGGAGCACGGTGTTCCTAACATTCTGAACGTCAGCTTCAACTATGTTGAAGGTGAGTCGTTGATCATGGCGCTGAAAGACCTGGCCGTATCCTCGGGTTCAGCCTGTACCTCCGCCAGCCTTGAGCCATCTTACGTGCTGCGCGCGTTGGGCATGACTGATGAATTGGCGCATAGCTCGATCCGTTTCTCTCTGGGGCGTTTCACCACAGAAGAAGAGATCGATTACACCATTCAACTGGTGCGTAAATCCATCGGCCGTCTGCGTGACCTGTCTCCACTGTGGGACATGTTCAAACAGGGCGTGGATATCAACAGCATCGAATGGGCACATCATTAATTCTCAGGATTCAGGAGCAAGGTCATGGCTTACAGCGAAAAAGTAATCGATCACTATGAAAACCCGCGTAACGTGGGTTCTTTCGACAACGAAGATCCGAGCGTTGGCAGCGGCATGGTGGGTGCACCGGCCTGTGGCGACGTGATGAAGCTGCAGATCAAAGTCAACAATGAAGGTATCATTGAAGACGCCCGTTTCAAGACTTACGGCTGCGGTTCCGCCATCGCCTCCAGCTCGCTGGTGACAGAATGGATGAAAGGCAAGTCTCTTGATCAGGCAGAAGCGATCAAAAACACCCAGATCGCTGAAGAACTGGAATTACCGCCGGTAAAAATTCACTGCTCTATCCTGGCCGAAGACGCCATTAAAGCAGCGATTGCCGACTACAAGAGCAAACATAGCGCCAAGTAATTATTTCTGAGTCATTTAGCCCGACCTTGGTTGGGCTTTGAAGTGTGAGGTTGTGATGTCAATTACCATGAGCGACAGCGCTGCGCAGCGTGTTCAGGCATTTATGGATAACCGCGGCAAAGGCCTTGGCCTGCGTCTGGGGGTGAGAACCTCTGGCTGCTCCGGGATGGCGTACGTGCTGGAATTTGTTGACGATATGAACGATGACGACATCGTTTTTGAAAACAAAGGCGTTAAGGTGATCATTGACGGCAAGAGCCTGGTCTACCTTGACGGCACCGAGCTTGATTTCGTTAAGGAAGGCCTGAACGAAGGCTTCAAGTTCAACAACCCCAATGTCTCAAGCGAGTGCGGCTGCGGCGAAAGTTTCAACGTCTGACAGTCCATCGTGCTCCCCCGCCAGCCGCGGGGGAACTTCATTCGATAACGCCCAGAGCACGCTATGGATTACTTTACTTTATTCGGGCTGCCAGTTCGCTATCCCGTGGACGGCAGCCTGCTTGCATCTCGCTATCAGGATCTGCAGCGCCAATTCCATCCCGATCGTTTTGCCAGTCAGCCAGAACGCGAACGCCTGATGGCGTTGCAACAGGCTGCGACTATCAATGACGCCTACCAAACGCTGAAGCACCCATTAAAACGCGCAGAGTATATGCTATCTTTGCACGGCTTTGATTTGGGCAACGAGCAGCATACCCTGCGTGATACTGCGTTCCTGATGGAACAGCTGGAACTGCGCGAAGAGCTCGACGCCATAGAACGCAAAGCGGATGCAGAAACTCTGCTGGCCAGCTTTGGCGCGCGGGTGAACGAGACGGTCAAACAGCGCAGCGCGCTGATGGTGCAACAGCTGGATAGTCAACAGTGGGTTGATGCCGCCGACACCGTGCGTAAGCTGCGCTTTTTGGACAAACTCCAGCAACAGGTTGAACAACTCGAAGAAAAACTGCTGGGTTTTGAGTAACACATTTTTGATTGTGGAAGCTTCAATATGGCCTTATTACAAATTAGTGAGCCCGGCCTCAGCGCTGCGCCGCACCAGCGCCGTCTGGCTGCCGGTATTGATTTAGGCACCACCAACTCTCTGGTCGCCACGGTGCGCAGCGGGCAGGCGGAAACGCTGGCCGATGCCCAGGGGCGCGATTTACTGCCCTCGGTGGTGCACTATCAGGCTGACACCTTGCGTGTCGGTTGGGATGCGCGCCAGCAGGCAGCGCAGGATCCCGCCAATACCATCAGCTCAATCAAACGCATGATGGGCCGTTCATTGACCGACGTGCAACAACGTTACCCGAACCTGCCGTATCAGTTCCAGGCCAGTGACAATGGCTTGCCGATGATCGTCACTGCTGCCGGTGCGGTTAACCCGGTAGGGGTTTCCGCCGATATCCTCAGGGCACTGGCCGAGCGGGCGAAAACGGCGCTGGAAGGGGAACTCGACGGTGTGGTGATCACCGTTCCGGCCTATTTTGATGATGCACAACGCCAGGGCACCAAAGACGCCGCGCGTCTGGCCGGGCTGCACGTGCTACGCCTGCTGAACGAACCGACAGCGGCGGCGATTGCCTATGGTCTGGATTCCGGGCAGGAAGGCATTATCGCGGTGTATGATCTGGGCGGCGGTACCTTTGATATTTCCATTCTGCGGCTGAGCCGTGGGGTGTTTGAAGTGTTGGCCACCGGCGGGGATTCCGCGCTGGGGGGCGACGACTTTGACCATCTGCTGGCCGACTGGTTGCGTGAGCAGGCCGGTGTGGCTGACCGTAGCGATCACGGCGTACAGCGCCAACTGCTGGATGCGGCCATCGCGGCCAAAATTGCGCTGAGCGATGCCGACAGCACTGTCGTTGAGATAGCCGGCTGGCAGGGCGAAGTGACCCGCGCACAGTTTGATGCGCTGATCGCGACTCTGGTGAAACGTACTCTGATGTCTTGCCGCCGTGCGCTGAAAGATGCAGGGGTGAGTGCCGAAGAAGTGCTGGAAGTGGTCATGGTTGGCGGCTCCACCCGCGTGCCCTTGGTGCGTGAGCAGGTCGGTACGTTCTTCGGCCGCACGCCGTTGACCTCGATCGATCCGGACAAAGTGGTTGCTATCGGTGCTGCGATCCAGGCTGACATTTTGGTGGGCAACAAGCCGGACAGCGACATGCTGCTGCTGGACGTGATCCCACTGTCGCTCGGTCTGGAAACCATGGGCGGTCTGGTAGAGAAAGTGATCCCGCGTAACACCACCATTCCGGTGGCGCGTGCGCAGGAGTTCACGACGTTTAAAGACGGCCAAAGTGCGATGATGATCCACGTGCTGCAGGGTGAACGTGAGCTGGTGCAGGATTGCCGTTCACTGGCACGCTTCTCGCTGCGTGGTTTACCGCCACTGCCAGCCGGCGGCGCGCATATTCGCGTTACCTTCCAGGTGGATGCCGATGGCCTGTTGAGTGTCACCGCGATGGAGAAATCCACCGGCGTAGAGGCTTCAATTCAGGTTAAACCGTCGTACGGTCTGTCCGATGCCGAAATCGCCGGCATGATCAAAGATTCGATGGCCAATGCGCAGAGCGATGTTGGCGCACGCATGCTGGCGGAACAGCGGGTTGAGGCGTCGCGGGTGCTGGAAAGCCTGCAGGGTGCACTGGCCAGCGATGCCGCATTGCTGAGTGAAGCAGAAAGTACGGCGATCCCCGCGGCGGTGGAAGCTTTGCAACTGGCGACGCAGGGCACCGATCCTGCCGCCATTGAAGCCGCAATTAAAACATTAGATGCACAAACGCAAGACTTTGCCGCGCGCCGCATGGATGCTTCCATTCGCCGCGCGCTGGCTGGCCATTCTGTGGATGAGGTTTAATCATGCCTAAAATTGTTTTCCTGCCCCATCAAGATTTATGCCCGGAGGGGGCAGTACTGGAAGCTGAACACGGGGAGTCAATCCTCAATGTGGCGCTGCGCAATGGTATCGAGATTGAGCATGCCTGTGAGAAATCCTGCGCCTGCACCACTTGTCACTGCATTGTACGCGAAGGTTTTGACTCTCTTGAAGAGAGCAGCGAACTGGAAGACGACATGCTGGACAAGGCTTGGGGTCTGGAGCCGGAAAGCCGTCTGAGCTGTCAGGCGCTGGTGGCCGACGAAGATTTGGTGGTTGAAATGCCGCGTTATACCGTCAACCACGCGCGTGAAGGTTAAGAGGACAATAGGAATGGGACTGAAGTGGACCGACAGCCGTGAAATCGGCGAAGCCCTGTACGACCAATACCCGGATACCGATCCGAAAACCGTACGTTTTACCGACCTGCATCAGTGGATTTGCGATCTGGAAGATTTTGACGACGATCCACAGGCTTCCAACGAAAAAATACTGGAAGCTGTCCTGCTGGTCTGGTTAGATGAAGCGGAGTAAATAGCGTAACGGGCTGCCATAGGCGGCCCGTTTATTTTGTATCCGACATACCCGTCGCCTTTCAAGCTGCAGCGTTGTTGACTGCACCAGGTTACTCGTAGGGGGCGAATATATTCGCCCCGATTAGCAAGGGCGCAGTATACAGCGCCCCTACGAACCCCGGGTGGTTATCGAGGCAACTTGAAACTCATAGGGTATACAATAAAAATCCCCAATAGATTTCGCGCAACAACGTGAAAATGAAGGGGAAATCCGGAGTAAGGCTATGACAACTGAATTCATGCTGGTAACGCTGTCGAACCAACCTGCTGACGCTCGCTGGGGCGAGAAAGCGCTGCTGAGCACCGGTACAGAAGGGATGACTATCCACCTGACCGGCAACGACAAACTGGGCAGCATTCAACGTGCCGCCCGTAAGATCGACGGACAGGGCATCAAGAACGTCAAACTGGCCGGCGATGGCTGGGATTTGGAAAACAGCTGGGCGTTCTGGCAAGGTTTCCGTGGGCCGAAGGGCAAGCGCAGCGTCGAATGGGCAGAATTGCCGGAAGCGGAAAGCAAAGAGCTGGAACAGCGCCTGAAGATTGTTGACTGGGTGCGTGACACCATCAATATGTCAGCGGAAGAGTTGGGGCCGGAGCAACTGGCTACCCGCGCAGTGGATCTGATGTGTGATGTCGGTTGTGAAGCCGTCAGTTACCGCATTACCAAGGGTGAAGATCTGCGTGAGCAAAACTACGCCGGTATTCACACTGTGGGGCGCGGCTCGGATCGTTCGCCGGTGCTGTTGGCACTGGATTTCAACCCGACCGGCAACCCGGAAGCGCCGGTGTTTGCCTGCCTGGTGGGCAAAGGTATCACCTTTGATACAGGTGGCTACAGCCTGAAACAAAGCGCCTTTATGGACTCCATGAAAGCGGATATGGGCGGTGCAGCCACCATTACCGGCGCATTGGCGCTGGCGGCGGCTCGCGGTCTGAAGCAGCGTGTGAAGCTGTACCTGTGCTGTGCCGACAACATGGTCAGCGGCAACGCCTTCAAGCTGGGCGATATTATTCGTTACCGTAACGGTAAAACCGTTGAGGTAATGAATACCGATGCTGAAGGGCGTCTGGTGCTGGCCGATGGCCTGATCGATGCGTCCGCGCAGAACCCTCAGTTGATTATCGACTGCGCCACTCTGACCGGTGCGGCGAAAACGGCGGTGGGTAACGACTACCATGCGCTGTTCAGCTTCGATGACGCTCTGGCGCAAGAACTGCTGGCCAGTGCGGCCGCTGAACAAGAGCCTTTCTGGCGTCTGCCGCTGGCTGAGTTCCATCGCAGCCAACTGCCGTCCAACTTTGCCGAATTGAACAACGTGGCCGCTCCGGCTTACACGGCGGGTGCCAGCACCGCGGCCGCATTCCTGTCGCATTTTGTGAAAAATTATCAGCAGGGTTGGGTGCACATCGACTGTTCCGCCACCTACCGTAAAGGTGCCGTGGATCAATGGGCTGCCGGCGCGACCGGTCTGGGCGTACGTGCTCTGGCCAATCTGTTGCTGAGCAAAGCCAAATAATTGAATGCCCACCAAGGTGGGCGTTATACCCGTCATCTTTCAAGTTGCAGCGTTGTTACCTGCACTCGCTCACCCCAGTTACTTACTCGAGTAAGCGCCTGGGGATGAGCGAGCTGGGCGCCTAACTGCAAAATGAAAGCTATAGGGTATAGAATGTCGTTTACCCTCGGGGCCCAGCATGCTGGGCCCCGTTATTTGATTGCTGGAGTTTGCCATGAGTTCTCACCATCACGAAGTCGCCACAGGCGAAAATGAACTTGAACGCCTGTTGAAACTGGCGGTGACGGAGCCGGCCCATCGTCCGGCATTCTTCCGTGAACTGCTCGACGCTACGGTGTTAATCCTCGGTGACAGCGAGCAGGTGCAACTCGGCGGTGACATCACGCTGAACGCCGATACGCCGGTGAATATCCAGCACTGGGAAAAGCAGGACGGTGGCAGCAGCATCCCATTCTTTACCTCGGTAGAAGCGTTGCAAAAGGCCGTTGAGGATGAACAGCCGTTCATCGCCATGCCGGCACGCGTCTTATTCGAGATTACGCAGGGTGCGGATCTGTTCCTCAACCCGAAGGCCGAGTACGGCAAAGAGTTTTATCCTGAAGAAGTGGCAATGTTGTTGGCGACCGGCGGTGTGAGCAAACCGGCAGAGCGCTATATCGATAAAGATACCCAGATCCTGCTGGGGCAGCCGGAAGAATACCCGTCGGCAATGGTCGATGCCTTGACCACGCTGTTCAGTCAGCGTAAGCCGGTGCGTCGCGCATTTCTGGCTCTGATGCACGATCAGGCGGTCGACGAAAAACCTAACCTGCTGGTTGGGCTGGAAGTGGATGGCGAGCAAGGCGACATTGAGGCATTGATCAACGAGGCGGGCAGCGTGGCCAGCGAAACCGCGCCTAATGATGAACCGGTGGATTTTTGCCTGGTATCGGAAGAGGAACGTGGCGTCAGCCATTATTTGATCACCCATACCCAACCCTTCTACCAGCGTCGCTGGGGCAGTTGGTTGCGTAATATTATTCCTTCAACGGATAAAACCCAGTAATCCTGTTTTTGCTGCTGTTCTCTGTATCAAAACTAAAGAGAGCGGCCAGCCTCGAAAGGCTGGCCGAATACAGCAATGGGCGCTGGAAAACCACTGCGTCACACCAAAACAGGCGGGGCGAACCCCGCCTTCAGGTTGCCATTTAACGTTGAACGTTACAGGACAACACTGCCGCTACCTCCATATTTCCCTGTTTAAACGTCAACTCACAAACTGAGCCACGTATAAGCCAGGTGAATACCAAGAATGTTACGCATCCTACTGTAAATCCTGGTAAAAACAGTTTTCGCGACATGTCAGCCCTCCGTTGCATTTCTGCGGTTAAGAGGCTACCATGCTGGTGTTCAGGCAGTATGGTGAAGCCTCATTCTGATTAAGAGTCAGTTTGGGGCTTTCTTCTTTCTGCTTCCCACCCAGGGCCTGAAGCAGAAAGCTTCAAGCGCCCATCCGCAGTCTAACAGAAGCTTTAATTTCAAAGCTATACCGTCAGGTCGCGGTAAATTCATTCAATCATTCCCACCAGATATCGTTCAAAAAAAGACCCCGACTGGGGCCTTTCATACACCGGTGATTGTTGCTCAGGGCTTTAGTCGGGCGAGCCCCGCGATGGCCTGTTCAAGATACTGCCGCGGGCAGCCAAGGTTGATGCGTATAAAGCCTTTTCCCTGCTCGCCAAAGCTGATGCCCATCGAGGCGGCAATCTTTGACTGGTGGATCAACGCCTGCTGTAAAGCGTTATCATCCAGGCCTAAAGCGCGACAATCCAGCCAGGCAAGGTAGGTGCCCTCGGCCCGGGCCATTTTGCACCAGGGCGCGGCATAGGCTAATGCCTGTTCAAACCAACGCCGGTTGTCGGCCAGATAACCTTGTAAATCATCAAGCCAGGCTTCCCCCTGTTGATAAGCTGCCGTTGCGGCGGTCATCGACAGCGCATTGAAGACATCCAACCCATGAGCATTAAGGCGTTCGATAAACGCATTGCGGGTGCGAGCATTGGGGATCAGGAAATTTGAGATCCTCAGCGACGACAAGCCAAAGCTCTTGCTGGCAGAGGTCGCTGAAATCAGGTGGTCATGCCAGGCTTCATCCAGGTGCAGCACCGAGGTGAAGGTTTCGCCGGGTAGCGTCAGGTCGGCCCAGATTTCATCGGAAATCACCGTCACGCCATGGCGGCTGCACAGCGCCATCAACTGCGTCAGTTCGCTGTGGCTCCAGCATCGTCCGGTTGGATTATGGGGGTTACACAGCAACAACAATGGCGGTTTCCGCTGCTCAAAACAGGCCTCCAGATGCTCGAAATCGAATTGATAGCCTTGTGGGCTTTCCTTCAGCGGATTTTCGAGGACCTCTCGGCCATTCATGGTGATGATCTTGGCGAAAGATCCATAGTATGGCCCCTGGATCACCACCGGATCGCCAGGCTGGCTAAGCAACTGGATCAGGATCGCCAATCCGGGCACCACCCCTTCGATCGACGTGAACCATTCGCGTTGCAAAGGCAGATTGTGCCTGCTTGAGAACCACTCTATTACCGCCTGGTAATATGAGTCATCGCGTTCGCTATAGCCAAATATGCCGTGATCTACCCGCTGATGCAGCGCCTGCCGGACTTCCTCTGGACACTGGAAGTCAAAATCAGAGACCCACATCGGCAAAAGATCGGTTTCATCGAGTTGCAGATAGCGGTCGATAAAGTCCCATTTCACCGAACCGGTGTTGTGGCGGTTAACTATCTGGTTAAAATCGGTTGGTTTCACGTCAGGCTTCCTTACGCTGTAAATCGTTTTCTGGCTGTATTCTGGCAATCCCGAATCCGGTAAAGCCATAAATCAGGGCGAAGAACACGGCGGCGTAGCATTGGATGGCCCAAGGCAATAAATCCAGCGTGCTGACACCCAGGGTGGTTGCCATATAAATACCTGCGGCGGTCCACGGAATTAAAGGTTCGATGACGGTGCCCGCGTCCTCCACGGTCCGTGACAGGTTTTTATTGTCTAATCCCATGCGGCGGTAGGCGCCCTTGAACAGTTCTGCGGGGATCAGCAGCGCCAGCTTGCCGTCGCTGGTGGCGCCGGTCACCAGAATGGTGGTTGCGACCGTTGCGGCAATCAACTGGCCGGTGGTATGAACCACTTTCAGCAGTCGGTTGATGATAACGGTCAGCGCGCCGGTCAGCGTTAAGGCCCCGGCAAAGGAAAACGCGCAGAACACCAGCAGGATTGTGCTCATCATCGAGAACATGCCGCCGCGGTTTAGCAGGCGTGGAACATCGTCGACGATGCCGGTAATGCTGTGCCCCTGGGCGGTAAACATCGAAAGGTTAAAACCGTCCATCAACGCATTTAAGCCCTGCTGCAGGTTAAAGCCCTGGAGCAGTACCCCAATGGCGATGGCCAGAGTACAGGCCGCCAGCATCACGGGGATCACCGGTCGTTTAGTGACGGCACCCCAAAGCACCAACACCGGCGGCAGGATCAGCAGCAGGTTAAAGTGATACAGCCCCTCCAGCGCGGTCACGATCTCGGTGACTTTTTCCGGCGTGGCTACGCTGCCGACGGCGCTGGTGTGCCCGGCAATCAGATACACCACCGCGGCTAAAACGAAGCTCGGTAATGTCGTGTACATCAGGTGCTGGATATGGCTGTAAAGGTCGGTATCCGCGACGATGGCGGCGAAATTGGTGGAGTCAGACAACGGAGAGATTTTGTCGCCAAAGTAGGCCCCGGAAACCACGGCACCGGCGGCGGCGGCCAAAGGCACATCCAGGCCGGCGGCCACGCCCATCAGTGCCACGCCGACGGTACCGGCTGCGCCCCAGGAGGTGCCGGTACAAACGGAGATCACGCTGGTAATGAAGAACGCGGCGATCAGGATATATTGCGGGCTGATCAGTTTTAAGCCCCAGTACACCATGTAGGGAATGGTACCGCTGAACATCCAGGTGCCGATCAAACCGCCGACGCAGATCAGGATCATGATCACCGGCATCGCCTTGGCCAGCTTGGCCACGATCGAGTCGATAATGTCGTTCCAGCGGTAACCTTGCCACCAGGCCAGTGCGGCGGCAATGGCGGCCGAGACCAGCAGCAACGGCTCGATCCGCAGCCCAAGCTGGCCGTAGCCGATGATCAGCAGTAATAGCATCGCCACAATGGGCAGCATCGCTAGCCCCAGGTTGAGTTTCTTTTTGTTATTCATTAACAACTCCGGTTAAGGATGAGGGTGTGACGCCAGCCTAATGAATTCGTTTTGATTGAGGTGTGAGCGCGGGCAACTGTCCATGTAATCGGTTTCATGGACTGCTGTTGTGTGAAATAGCTCTCACTTTATGGCCTTGTTTTCTTGATTTGAGGTGTTTTTCTCGAGGGAGGCGACCGAGTCTCGCAGGATCAATTCAGCGGAAAACATATTATTCTGCGGTGCCACAGTAACAGCGGAATTGAGCTGTAGTGCCAAATTAGCCGCGCGTCTTGCCATTTTCTCAACCGGATAATGCACGGTGGTCAATGCCGGGTGGAGATATTTTGCCAGGGCCACGTCATCAAACCCGACAATCGAGATATCCTCCGGCAGGCTCATCTGGCGTTGGCGAAAGGTTCGCATCATACCGGCGGCCATCACGTCATTAAACGTCAGTGCGGCGGTAAAATGGTGACCACTGGTCAGGATCCTTTCTGCCGCTAATTCGCCTCCTTGTTCATTGAAGGGGACGCTGATGATCCAGGCACCCGGCACCGAGATCCCGGCGTGAGCCATGGCGTTGCGGTAGCCTTCCAGACGCTGTTTTCTGTCATCGATCGGCAAGTCTGTCGTGATACAGGCGATATTCCGGTGCCCGTGTTGAATCAGCATCTGGGTGGCGGCCTGAGAGGCGCTGACGTTATCCAGCCAAATGCAGCGATTGGCGATGGCGGGCAAATAGCGATTGATCACCACCATTGCCGGGGTGTGGGCGGCGTAGCGTAAGACGTCGGCATCGCTCATCCGGGTCACGTGGGCCACGATGGCTTCGCAGCCCTGGTTGATCAAAAAGTCGAGCCCGTTTTTCTCCAGTTCGGCCTGATGGCCGCCACTGCAGACCATCAATTTTACGCCGCCTTTGCGCGTGATATCTTCGACGCCCCGCGCCAGTCGCGAGAAAAAGGGATCGTCGAGATTGCCGGTCAATAACCCCAGCATATTGCCGCTTCTTTTCGCCAGGGCCAGCGCGGCAGCATTGCGGTGATAGTTAAACTCGCGCATGGCCTTTTCAACACGTTCACGGGTGACCGGTTCAACATAGGCGGTGCTGTTGATCACCCGGCTGACGGTGGCCGTCGATACACCTGCCCGTCGGGCAACATCTTTCATTGTGGCCATATCATCTCCTGCTCAGGCTTCGGTTGCCCTTTCTGTTGACGGGGAAAAATTGAGCTGGGTCTGATGCTAACAGCGCTGCTATCATTCATCCATATTCGGATATTGCGCCGACGGGTGTCGTTGCGTAAAGGCTGCCAGGGAGTTAAACGATGAAACCATGCCGTTCAGGGGCATTTGCATCAGGCAAGAAGCTTTGTCAGGGGATCGTATTGGCGGGGGGCCTGATACTGCTGGCTGCCTGTGATGACAACGGTCAAACCTCAACCGCGGCGCAAGCCGATGCTCAGGCCAGCAGCGTCACGCAGGCCAAGCGGCCGGATGCCGCCGCGCTGGCAGCGTTGGCGAAACGCGACGCCGGGAAACCCTTAACGCTGCTTGATGCCTCCGAACTGCAACTCGACGGCGCCAGTGCCATGGTGCTGACGTTTTCTTTGCCGCTGGATCCAAATCAGGATTTCGCCGCGCGAGCTCATCTGGTCGACAGCGTCAGCGGTAAAATCGATGGTGCCTGGGAGCTGTCAGATAATTTGATGGAGCTGCGGTTACGCCATCTGCAGCCTAACCGCAAAGTGGTACTGACCCTTGAGGGTGGTCTGAAAGCGGTCAACGGTGCCGAACTGGGTAAACAGCAACAACAGACAATTACCACCCGCGACATCAAACCGAGCGTCGGCTTTGCCGGCAAAGGCTCACTGCTGCCAACCAAGCTGGCGCAGGGGTTACCGGTGATGGCGCTCAACGTCGATAACGTCGACGTTAACTTCTTCCGGGTGAAGGCCGATGCCTTACCGGCATTCCTGGCCAACTGGGAGTACCGCAATTCGCTTTCCAGTTGGGAATCGGAAGAACTGCTGAAAATGGCCGACCTGGTCTACAGCGGCCGCTTTGATCTCAATCCGCAACGCAATACCCGCGAACGCCTGCTGCTGCCGTTGAGTAGCATCGAGGCACTGCAGCAGCCGGGGGTTTACCTGGCGGTGATGCAACAGGCCGGGCATTACGGCTACACCAACCCGGCGACCCTGTTCACCCTCAGTGATATCGGTGTTTCACTGCACAGCTATCATGATCGTCTGGATGTGTTTACCCAGGCGCTGGACGGCGGCGCGGCATTGGGCGCGGTGGAACTGCGCCTGCTGGATGAAAAAGGCCAAACGCTGACCCAGGGCACCACCGATAAGCAGGGGCATGCCCAGTTAGCGAAAAGCCCCAAGGCACGGTTGTTGCTGACTACCCAGCAGGGCCAGACCAGCATGATCGACCTCTCGACGCCGGCGCTGGATTTGGCTGAGTTCGATATTGCCGGGCCGGAAGGTTACAGCAAGCAATTCTTCGCCTTTGGCCCACGTGATTTGTATCGTCCTGGCGAAACGCTGATCGTAAACGGTCTGCTGCGTGACGCCGACGGCAAGCCGCTACCGGCCCAGCCGGTGAAGGTAGATATCGTCAAGCCGGACGATCAGGTGGCGCGCAGCTTTGTCTGGCAGCCACAGGACGGCCTGTATCAATATCAGTATTCCATTCCCGAAGGCGGGCCGACCGGTAACTGGTCACTGCGTTTCAACCTGGGCGATAACCAGCCACGGTTGTACAGCTTCAAGGTAGAGGATTTCCTGCCGGAACGCATGGCGCTCGACATCACCGCCGAGAAAACCCCGCTGCGCCCTGACGCACAGCTGGTGTTCGACGTCAGCGGTCGCTATCTCTACGGTGCTCCTGCCTCGGGTAATCGTCTGCAGGGGCAGGTTTTCCTGCGACCACAGCGTGAGGCGGTCAGCAGCCTGCCGGGCTATGAGTTCGGTTCGGTGACGGAAGAAAGCCTGTCGCGCAATATGGATGAATTCGATCAGGCACTGGATAACGCCGGTAAGGCGCAGGTGGCAGTAGACAGCAGTTGGGCCGAAGTGAAGTCCCCGTTGAAGGCCATTCTGCAGGCCAGCCTGCTGGAGTCCGGTGGCCGCCCGGTGACACGCCGCGCTGAACAGGCGATCTGGCCAGCCGATGCACTGCCCGGCATTCGGCCGTTGTTCAGCAAACAACAGATTTATGATTACCGCAGCGACAGTTATCAGGCCCAGCCGGTGGTGGATGAAAACACCCAGGCCGGGTTTGATATCGTCTACGCCAATGCTGCCGGCGAGAAACTGGCGGTCAGCGGGCTGAAGGCCCGTCTGGTGCGTGAGCGCCGCGACTACTACTGGCAGTGGTCAGAAGGCGAAGGCTGGCAGTCGTTGTACGACAAAAAAGATCTGCCACTGGCGGAACAGACTATCGATATCGCCGCCGACGGCAGTGCCAAGGTCAGTTTCCCGGTGGAGTGGGGCGGATACCGCATTGAGGTGGTGGATCCACAGAGCAATCTGATCAGCAGCCTGCGTTTCTGGGCGGGTTACCGTTGGCAGGACAACACCAATGGCAGCGGCGCGGTGCGTCCGGACCAGGTGAAGCTGAAGCTGGACAAACCGGCCTACCAACCGGGCGAAAAAGTGAAACTGCATATCGAAGCACCGGCCGCCGGCAAGGGCTATCTGCTGGTGGAATCCAGCGATGGCCCGCTGTGGTGGCAGGAACTGGACGTACCGGCCAAGGGCATTGATGTCGAGGTGCCGATCAATCAGGAGTGGAAACGCCACGATCTGTACCTCAGCGCATTGGTGATCCGCCCGGGAGATAAGCAACAGCAGTCGACGCCGAAACGGGCGGTAGGGCTGTTGCATCTGCCGCTGGTGGATGAAGGGCGCAAACTGGCACTGACGCTGGACGCGCCGCAGCGTATGCGGCCGAACCAAATGTTGACGGTGAAAGTGAAGGCCGCCCACAGCAGCGGTAAACCGCCACAGCAAATCAACGTGCTGCTGTCCGCAGTGGACAGCGGCATCCTCAATATCACCGACTACGCAACGCCGGATCCGTATCAGGCCTTCTTTGGCCGCAAACGCTACAGCGCCGATCAGTACGATGTGTACGGTCAGTTGATTGAAGGCAAGGGGCGTTTGGCTAACCTGCGTTACGGCGGTGACGGCGATGACGAAGATGCCTTGTCGCGCGGCGGTAAAAAACCGATCACCGCGGTTACCATCGTCGCCCAGCAGGCGCAGCCGGTTAAGCTGGATGCCAATGGCGAAGGCGAAATTCAGATTGCCATTCCGGACTTCAACGGCGAACTGCGACTGATGGCGCAGGCGTGGAGTAATGAAGACTTCGGCAAGGCGGAGGGCAAGACCGTTGTTGCCGCACCGGTAGTCGCGGAGCTGGCGACACCGCGCTTCCTGGCTGGGGGCGACAGTACCCAATTGGCGCTGGATGTCAGCAACCTGTCGGGGCAGCCGCAGACATTAACGGTGAAACTGGCTTCCAGCGGGTTAGTGGCGCTGCAGGGCGCTGCTGAACAACAGATCAGCCTGGCCAACGGCGAGCGCACCACGCTGCAGATCCCGGTGCAGGCGCTGGCGGGCTTTGGTCAGGGTGAAGTTGCGCTGACCGTCAGCGGCCTGGTGCTGCCGGGGGAAACGCTCAAAGACTACCAGCACAGTTGGAAGATTGGCGTGCGACCGGCTTACCCGGCGCAGACCCGCCAGTTTGCCAACGTGATCCACGCCGGTGAAAGCTGGGGCTTACCGGCAGATGCCGCCGCCGGGCTGGTGCAGGCGACGACCGAAGGGCAACTGCTGTTGACCAGCCGTCCGCCAATCAACCTGGCGCGCTACATCAGCGAATTGTACGCCTATCCTTACGGCTGTCTGGAACAGACCACCAGCGGGCTTTACCCGTCGCTGTACACCAACCGGGCGCAGCTTAGCGCGCTGGGGATCAAATCCGGCAGCGATGAAAGTCGCCGCAACAGTATCGACGTTGGCATTGAGCATCTGCTCAGCATGCAGCGCTATAACGGTGGTTTTGGCTTGTGGAATCGCGACAGTCAGGAAGAGTTCTGGTTGACGGCCTATGCTACGGACTTCCTGTTCCGTGCCAGCGAGCAGAACTACAGCGTACCGGCGGATGCCCTGACGGCGGCCAACAACCGTCTGCAGCGTTATTTGCAGGATCGCAGCCAGATCGACGTTGCCTCCACCCAGTACCCGGATCACACCCGTTTTGCCGTGCAGGCCTATGCCGGCCTGGTGCTGGCACGTCAGCAACAGGCACCGCTTGGGGCATTGCGGCAGCTGTTTGAGCGTCGTGCCGATGCTCGATCAGGCTTGCCGCTAGTGCAGCTTGGGGTGGCGTTGAAGTTGATGGGGGATATGCCGCGTGCCAATCAGGCGATCGAGCAAGGGCTGGCGACGCAGCGTAATGCCAAAGATTACTGGCTGGAAGATTACGGCAGCCCGCTGCGTGATGACGCGATGATCCTGGCGCTGTTGACCGAAAATAATCTGCTGCCGGCCGAGCGTGACCAGCGCTTGCTGACGCTGTCTGAGCGTCTCAACGGCGAACGTTATCTGTCTACGCAGGAGAGCAATGCCCTGTTCCTGGCCGCGCGCAACCTGATCGGCAGTGCTGAAACACCATGGCAGGCGCAAACGGCGCAGGGCAAGACGCTGTCCGGCAGCCAGGCGCTGACGCAAAACCTGTCCGCTGAACAGTTGGCGGCTGGGTTGCAGCTCACCAATACCGGCAGCGGCACGCTGTACAGCCGGGTCGATCTGGTGGGCTATCCGCAACAGGCACCGCAGCCGCAGAGCAACGTGCTGAACATCCGCCGTGAATTCCTGGGGCTGGATGGTAAGCCGGTGGATCTGACCCAACTGAAAAGCGGCCAACTGATCCTGGTGCACCTGGATGTCTGGGCCGACAATCAGGTACCGGATGCGCTGGTGGTGGATCTGCTGCCGGCCGGGCTGGAGCTGGAAAACCAGAACCTGGGGGACAGCAGTGCCAGCCTGGGCGAAAGTGCCAGCAGCGTGACCGAATTGCTGCAAGACATGCAGCAGGCCGACATCAAGCATCAGGAGTTCCGTGACGATCGCTATGTGGCGGCGGTGAATATCGACGGCTACCGTCATACCACGCTGCTGTATCTGGCGCGCGCAGTCACTCCGGGTACCTATTTGGTGCCTGCGCCGCAGGTTGAGTCAATGTATGTGCCAGCCTGGCGTGCGCTGGGTGCGACACCGCAACGGCTTGAAATCGCCAAATGATCCTCCTTGCCCCGCCCCGGAGGTTTAGCCGGAGGCGGGGCAAGGGAGTGATAGTTTCCCAATGAATCGACTCCTCACCCATTTACGTCGCCGAGGCGCCCTCTGGCTGCTGGTCATTGTCCTGCTGCCCGCTTTACTGTGGTTGGCGGATCGGCTGTGGCCGCTGCCGTTGAAAGATGCCGAGATGGCGCGCGTGGTGGTGGCGGAGGACGGCACGCCGTTGTGGCGCTATGCGGACAGTGACGGCGTATGGCGCTATCCGGTCAGCCTGCAGCAGGTCTCGCCCTATTATCTGCAGGCATTGCTGACCTATGAGGATCGCTGGTTCTATCAGCACCCTGGGATTAATCCGTTGTCGCTGGCCCGTGCTGCCTGGCAGGACCTGCGCAACGGGCAGATTGTTTCCGGCGGCAGCACGCTGTCGATGCAGGTGGCGCGGCTGATAGATCCCCATCCCCGCACGCTGGGGGGGAAATTGCGACAGGTATGGCGCACCGCTCAGTTGGAATGGTATCTGTCGAAGGATCAAATCCTCGAAATCTACCTTAACCGGGCGCCGTACGGTGGCACGCTACAGGGGATTGGTGCAGCAAGCTGGACTTATCTGGGCAAGCCGCCCTCGGCGCTGACGCGGGGTGAGGCGGCGTTATTGGCCGTGTTGCCGCAGGCTCCCAGTCGTTTGCGACCGGATCGCTACCCGGAACGGGCACAGGCTGCACGTGACAAAGTGCTGGAACGGCTGGCGTATTATCAGGTTTGGCCGGCGCAGCAGGTGGCTGAAATCCGTCAGGAGGCGCTGTGGTTGGCCCCGCGCCAGGTGCCACAGTTGGCCCCGTTACTGGCCAGGCGCATGACGCAAAGTAACCGCAGTCAGGTGGTAACCACCACGCTGGACGCCACGTTACAGCGGCGGCTGGAAGAACTGGCACGCGGCTGGAAGAGCCAACTGCCCGAGAAAACCTCGGTTGGTGTCTTGGTGGTTGATCACACCAATATGAAGGTACGCGCCTATCTGGGATCATTGGATTTGAACGATAACAGCCGCTTTGGCCATGTCGACATGGTGGCTGCCTGGCGATCGCCGGGCTCGACGCTAAAACCCTTCTTGTATGGACTGGCGCTGGACGATGGCCTGATCCACGCTGAATCGCTGTTGCAAGACGTACCGCGTCGTTTCGGCGATTATCGACCCGGCAATTTTGATACCGGTTTCCACGGCCCGGTCAGCGCCAGTGAGGCGCTATCGCGTTCGCTTAACCTGCCAGCGGTACAGTTGCTGGAGGCCTACGGGCCAAAGCGTTTTGCCGCCAACTTGCGTAACGTGGGGGTTGAACTGCGACTGCCTGCTCACGCCGAACCGAGCCTGGCGCTGATCTTGGGCGGGGCCGGAGCCCGGCTGGATCAGTTGGTGGCCGGATTCAGCGCGCTGGCTCGTCAGGGCCGGGTGGCACCGCTGCGCTTTATGCCTCAGCAAGGGGTTTACGATCGCCAGTTAATGTCACCGGGTGCCGCCTGGATTGTGCGGCGAATACTGGCGGGAGAGGCGCGCCCACTACCGGATGATGCATTGCCCGCCAGCGTGCCGTTGGCGTGGAAGACCGGCACCAGTTACGGTTATCGCGACGCCTGGGCGATTGGCGTTAATGCCCGCTACACGATGGGTATTTGGGTGGGCCGACCGGACGGCACGCCGGTGGCCGGGCAGTTCGGCTTCGCCACGGCGGTGCCTCTGCTGAATCAGGTCAACAACCTGTTGCTGACCTCTTTACGCCAGCGTGGCGAAGGTATTCCGGCCGATCCTCGCCCCGCCAGCGTCAGCCGTGCGGTGATTTGCTGGCCGGGCGGCCAGCCGCTTCCGGCGGGGGACAGTAATTGCCGTCAGCGGCGTCTGAGCTGGATCCTCGACGGGACTATCCCGCCGACGCTGCCCGCGCCGGGCCAGGAAAGCCTGCTGGGCAGTCAGCCGCTGATGTGGTTGAACGCGCGTGGATTGCGGGTGGCGGCGGATTGCCCGGGGGCGACACCGCGTCGGCTGGCACTGTGGCCAACGCCGCTGGAGCCCTGGTTGCCTGCGGCGGAGCGCCGTGCTCAGCGCTTGCCGGCTATCGATCCACAGTGCCCGCCGTTGCAGCAACAAGAAGCTCCGCCGTTGTTGATGTTGGGCGTGCGTGACGGCGCGATACTGCGTCGCCTGCCTGGCAACAATGCGCTTGATTTGCGGGTCAGCACCCAGGGGGGCGGCGGACAGCGCTGGTGGTTCCTCAACGGCCAACTGGTGGGGGAAGGGGAGTCGTTGTTGCAGACGTTGACCCAACCCGGCCGTTATCAGCTCAGCGTGCTGGATGAGAGTGGTCAGGTGGCCGTGCGCGAATTTAGCCTCGATTAGGCTGAGTTTTCATAACCTGTGCTCTGGGCCGCAAAGTGAAGAATAAAGATAATGATTTTTTAATGAAATGTTGTTTTTCCCGTAGGCAAGCGTTACCAGCGCACATATAATCTGCGCCACTTGAGAAGGCCGGCACCCTGTTTACAGACCGGCCTGTTTTGGAAGTTATACAGAGGCCATCATGACCGTAGAACGTACCTTTTCCATCATTAAACCAAACGCTGTAGCTAACAACGACATCGGCGCAATCTATGCTCGCTTTGAGCGCGCCGGTTTCAAAATCATCGCATCCAAAATGCTGCGTCTGACTCGCGAACAAGCTGAAGGCTTCTACGCTGAGCACAAAGGCCGCCCATTCTTCGATGGCCTGGTCGAGTTCATGACCTCTGGCCCGATCGTGGTACAGGTTCTGGAAGCGGAAAACGCAGTACAGCGTAACCGTGACATCATGGGCGCGACCAACCCAGACAACGCACTGGCCGGCACCCTGCGTGCTGACTACGCGGACAGCTTCACTGCCAACGCCGTTCACGGTTCTGACGCAGTAGAATCTGCACAGCGCGAAATCGCTTACTTCTTTAACGATAGCGAAATCTGCTCACGTTAATAATACCCGTCCGAATACGGCATTCATCGGCTGAAACAATAAAAATGCCCTGAATACCTTTCAGACGTGGAAAGCTGCTACTAAAATTTGTACAATGCCGCGCCCCTGATAAGGCTTCTTGTCAGGGGCGCGCTTTTTAGCGCCGTCACCGCAATTGATGCGGGTTGAACGACGCACTTACTTTCCACTCTTTCGCGCCGTAACGTGTAACAACGAGGCCAGAGATCAATTATGTTAGAACCCATCACGTCCGAGCACATCGTGTCTGAAAATAATTCGCTGACTACTCAATCCGTTAACGCGGAACAACCGGCTGTGGCCAAAATTAACCTGCTGGATTTAAACCGTCAGCAGTTGCGTGAGTTCTTCGCCAAAATGGGCGAAAAACCCTTCCGTGCCGATCAGGTGATGAAGTGGATGTACCACTATTGCTGCGATGATTTTGAGCAGATGACCGACATCAACAAGGTCCTGCGCAATAAATTGCAAAGCGTCGCCGAGATCCGTGCGCCAGAAGTGGCGGAAGAACAACGCTCAGCCGATGGCACCATTAAATGGGCGATCAAAGTGGGCGATCAGCAGGTCGAAACCGTATTTATCCCGGACGGCGACCGTGCGACCCTGTGTGTTTCTTCCCAGGTGGGTTGTGCACTGGAATGCAAATTCTGTTCGACCGCCCAGCAGGGCTTTAACCGCAACCTGCGCGTGTCGGAAATCATTGGCCAGGTGTGGCGTGCGGCGAAAATCATCGGTGCGCTTAAAGTGACCGGCGAACGCCCGATCACCAACGTGGTGATGATGGGTATGGGTGAGCCGCTGCTCAACCTGAGCAATGTGGTACCGGCGATGGAAATCATGCTGGACGACTTCGGTTTTGGCCTGTCCAAGCGTCGTGTGACCCTGTCTACCTCCGGTGTGGTGCCGGCGCTGGACAAGTTGGGCGATATGATCGACGTTGCGCTGGCAATCTCGCTGCATGCGCCGAACGACAAGATCCGCGATGATATCGTGCCGATCAACCGTAAATACAACATTGAAACCTTCCTGGCTGCGGTGCGCCGCTACCTGGCAAAATCCAATGCCAACCAGGGTCGGGTCACGGTCGAGTACGTGATGCTGGACCATATCAATGACAGCACCGACGATGCGCACCAACTGGCTGAAGTCCTGAAAGACACGCCATGCAAGATCAACCTGATCCCATGGAACCCGTTCCCGGGGGCACCTTACGGCCGCAGCTCCAACAGCCGGGTGGATCGTTTTTCCAAAGTGTTGATGGAATACGGCTTTACGACTATTGTTCGTAAAACCCGTGGTGATGATATCGATGCCGCCTGCGGGCAACTGGCGGGTGAAGTGATCGACCGTACCAAGCGTACCCTGAAAAAGAAAATGGCCGGGGAACCTATCTCCGTACGTGCGGTCTGAACCCTATAGCATGATTTTTTTGTTATCTTACAATCTGTTATACCAACAGATTGTAAGGTGACATCAGACAAGGAAATGAATGCAGGCATGAAGCTGACTCTGTGGGGGATGTTGCTGGCAGCCGGTTTACTGGCGGGCTGTTCCGGTTCAACACCGGAAGAAAAAGACGCGCAGTCACAAGCGGGCCAGACGCGTTTGCAACTGGGTCTGGAATATCTGAAGCAGGGCGATTTACCTGCCGCGCGACAGAATCTGGAGAAGGCGGCGGACGCTGCCCCACAGGATTACCGTACCCAATTGGGCATGGCACTCTATGAGCAGCGGATGGGTGAAAATAGCGCGGCCGAACAGCGTTATCAGCAAGCGCTCAAACTTGCGCCTGGCAATGGCACCGTGCTGAATAATTACGGTGCGTTTCTTTGCAGTTTAGGGCAGTATGTACCGGCACAACAGCAGTTTAGCGCTGCGGCAGTAGCACCGGATTACGGTCAGGTTGCCGACAGCCTGGAAAACGCAGGTTACTGTTTTCTCAAGGCCGGACAGAACGATGAAGCACGTACCTTGTTAACGCGTGCGATGAAGATCGATCCGGACAAGGGTACTCCACTGTTAGTGGAGGCAGAAAAGCAATTTGGAGAAGGGAAGCGCGCGCAGTCGCAACTTTTACTCGATAGTTATCAACATGTTCTGCCGGCTAGCGCCGACAGCTTATGGTTACAGATTCGTTTCGCCGCGTTAGCCGGGCGCCAAGATAGCGTGCAACGTTATGGCAAGCAGTTATCGCGAAGTTTTCCACAATCCAAACAGTACCAGCAGTTCTTAGCTAATGAATACTGAAGCCTCCCAAGATAAAACCGTATCAATGACGACAGGCGAACGTCTGCGTCAAGCCCGTGAACAACTCGGGTTGAGTCAACAGGCCGTTGCAGAACGCCTGTGCCTCAAAATGTCTACCGTGCGCGATATCGAAGAAGACAATCTGTCCGCAGATTTGGCTTCAACCTTCGTGCGGGGTTATATCCGTTCCTACGCCAAGCTGGTGCGTGTACCAGAGGATGAACTGCTGCCGATGCTGGCCAAGCAGGCTCCGCTGAAGGTGGCGAAAGTTGCCCCCATGCAGAGTTTCTCATTGGGCAAGCGCCGCAAAAAACGCGACGGCTGGCTGATGAGCTTCACCTGGCTGATCGTTTTCGTAGTGGTTGGCCTGACCGGCGCCTGGTGGTGGCAAAACCACAAGGCCCAGCAGGAAGAAATCGCCACTATGGCCGATCAATCCTCTGCCCAGCTTTCACAGAATAACAATGAAGGCCAATCTGTGCCGTTGACCGACAGCAATGCCGACAACAGTGCACCTTTGGCTGACAATGGTTCCACGCCGGTTGATACCGGCGTTGCTCCACAGCAGTCGCAGACTCCGGCCGTTACCGGCAGTGCAACCGCGCAGCAACCTGCGGTGGTTTCACCAAGCCAGACAACGCTGCCAGAGACAACGCCTGTGGCACCTGCCGCACCCTTGCCAACCGCTGACGCGGGTGTGACTGCCGCTGCGGTTGATCCTAACGCGCTGGTCATGGAGTTCTCCGCCGACTGTTGGCTGCAGGTGAGTGATGCCAGCGGTAAAACGTTGTACAGCGGCAGCCAGAAAAGCGGCGGCAAGCTGAGCCTGGCGGGTACCGCGCCGTACAAACTGACCATTGGTGCACCGGCCGCAGTACAGATTCAATATCAAGGTAAGCCGGTTGATTTAAGCCGGTTTGTTAAGTCAAACCGTGTTGCTCGTCTGACCGTTGCCGCGCAGTAATTGCGCGGCCATTGTCGTTGAGTCAGGGCAACAATGGAGAGTAAGTAATGCATAACCAATCGCCCATCATCCGTCGAAAATCAACGCGAATTTACGTCGGCAATGTGCCTATTGGTGATGGTGCGCCGATTGCCGTGCAGTCGATGACTAACACCCGTACCACTGATGTTGAAGCCACGGTTAATCAGATCAAAGCACTGGAGCGCGTGGGTGTCGATATCGTCCGCGTTTCAGTCCCCACCATGGATGCCGCCGAGGCATTCAGGCTGATCAAGCAGCAGGTCAACGTGCCGCTGGTCGCCGATATCCACTTCGATTACCGTATCGCGCTGCAGGTTGCAGAGTATGGCGTAGACTGCCTGCGCATCAACCCGGGCAATATCGGTAACGAGTCGCGTATCCGTTCAGTGGTAGACTGCGCGCGCGATAAAAACATCCCTATTCGTATCGGGGTGAATGGCGGTTCGCTGGAAAAAGACATCCAGGAAAAGTACGGCGAACCTACGCCGGAAGCGCTGCTCGAATCCGCCATGCGCCACGTTGATATCCTCGACCGCCTCAACTTCGACCAGTTTAAAGTCAGCGTTAAGGCTTCCGATGTTTTCCTGGCGGTGCAATCCTATCGTCTGCTGGCTGCGCGTATCGATCAGCCGTTGCATCTGGGCATCACCGAAGCCGGTGGCGCACGCAGTGGCTCAGTGAAGTCGGCGATTGGTTTGGGGCTGCTGCTGTCGGAAGGCATCGGCGATACCCTGCGTATCTCGTTGGCAGCCGATCCGGTGGAAGAAGTGAAGGTCGGTTTCGACATTTTGAAATCGCTGCGCATCCGCGCTCGCGGTATTAACTTTATCGCGTGCCCGACCTGTTCACGTCAGGAATTTGACGTTATCGGTACGGTGAACGCGCTGGAACAGCGTCTGGAAGACATTATCACGCCGATGGACATTTCGATTATCGGCTGTGTGGTCAATGGCCCGGGCGAAGCCCTGGTTTCCACGCTGGGCGTGACCGGTGGCCACAAAAAGAGTGGTTTCTACGAAGACGGCGTGCGCCAGAGAGAACGTTTCGACAACGAGCAGATGATTGACCAGTTGGAAGCCAAAATCCGCGCCAAGGCGTCGATGCTGGATGAAAGCAATCGCATCGCGGTCAACCTGCTGGAAAAATAAGCATTATACCGATACGGCGGGCTTTTTAGCCCGCTTGTTTATGAACCCGGGAGCAGAACTCTGCATTCGCGTTGAATACGGGACGGCAAAGTCCCTATAATCGGGTTCATTTTTATAGACAACGGACAGAGAACTCACGTGGCAAAGAACATTCAAGCCATTCGCGGCATGAACGACTACCTGCCGGAAGAAACGGCATTATGGCAGCGTATTGAAGGCATCCTCAAGCAGGTGCTTAGCGGCTACGGTTACAGCGAAATCCGCTTGCCGATTGTAGAGCAGACCCCGTTATTCAAACGCGCGATCGGCGAAGTGACCGACGTCGTGGAAAAAGAGATGTATACCTTCGACGACCGCAATGGCGAAAGCCTGACGCTGCGTCCGGAAGGGACGGCTGGCTGCGTTCGCGCCGGCATCGAACATGGTCTGCTGTACAATCAGGAGCAGCGTCTGTGGTACGTCGGCCCGATGTTCCGCTACGAGCGCCCGCAAAAAGGCCGCTATCGCCAGTTCCATCAACTGGGGGCCGAAGTGTTTGGCCTGCAGGGCCCGGATATTGACGCCGAGCTGATCCTGCTGAGTGCCCGCTGGTGGAAAGCGCTGGGGATCTCCGAGCACGTCAAGCTGGAGCTGAACTCCATTGGTTCACTGGAAGCACGCGCCAATTACCGCGATGCACTGGTGGCATTCCTGGAACAGCATCAAGAGAAGCTGGACGAAGATTGCAAACGTCGCATGTACAGCAACCCGCTGCGCGTATTGGACTCGAAAAACCCGCAAGTGCAGGCGTTGTTGAACGACGCGCCACGGCTGTCCGAGTATCTGGATGAAGAATCCAAAGCCCACTTCGAAGGTCTGTGTGAACTTTTGGCGCAGGCAGGCATCCCATATACCATCAATGAACGCCTGGTGCGCGGTCTGGACTATTACAACCGTACGGTATTCGAATGGGTGACCACCAGTTTGGGCGCTCAGGGTACGGTGTGTGCCGGCGGGCGTTATGACGGTCTGGTCGAGCAACTGGGCGGGCGTGCAACGCCGGCAGTCGGTTTCGCCATGGGCCTGGAGCGCTTGGTGTTGCTGGTTCAGGCTGTTAACCCAGAGTTCAAAGCCGCGGCGACCATTGACGTATACGTGATCTCCTCCGGTGAAGGGACTCAGAGTGCGGCCATGCAGTTGGCGGAGCGCGTGCGTGATGCGGCGCCACAGCTCAAACTGATGACCAACTACGGCGGCGGTAACTTTAAGAAGCAGATCACCCGTGCGGATAAGTGGGGCGCACGCGTCGCCTTGATCCTGGGTGAGAACGAAGTCGCAGCCCAGCAGGTCGTGGTCAAAGACCTGCGCAGTGGTGAACAAGAAACGCTGGCGCAAAGCGAAGTCGCAGTGCGTCTGGCAACGATGTTAGGTTAAGGAGAAGGACACCGTGGAAGTCTATACCACTGAAAACGAACAAGTCGACGCCGTGCGTCGGTTCTTTGCTGAAAACGGCAAAGCGCTGGCAGTGGGCGTGGTGCTCGGAATTGGTGCCCTGGTCGGCTGGCGTTACTGGCAGAGCCACGAAAACTCCAACATGATGGTTGCGTCCCAATCTTATCAGGAAGCCAGCGATCGTCTGGCTCTCGGTAAACCGGACGATGTCGCCGCTGCGGAGAAGTTTGCACAGGCCAACAGCAACAGCTACGGCGTGATGGCCTCGCTGGAGCTGGCGAAGCATTTTGTTGAGCAGAATGAGTTTGCCAAAGCGAGCCAACAACTGGTGCTGGCTCAGGGCCAGACCAAAGATGAAAACCTGCTTTCGATGATTAACCTGCGTCTGGCCCGTGTCCAGGTGCAGGAGAAAAAGCTGGATGACGCGCTGAAAACGCTGGATGGCGTGAAAGGCGAAGGCTGGGCGGCGATGGCGCAAGATACGCGCGGCGACGTGCTGTTGGCCAAAGGCGACACCAAAGGTGCGCGTGAGGCTTACAGTAAAGGCATTGAGTCTAACGCTTCTCAGGCGCTGCAAGTTCTGCTGCGCATGAAATTGAATAACTTGTCCAGCTAAGGGGAATTCCCATGCAATTGCGTAAAACACTCTTGGTCGGACTGGTTTCCGTTGCCTTGTTGAGTGGTTGCTCACTGTTCAACAGTGAAGAAGACGTGGTTACCATGTCGCCGCTGCCGAAAGTTGAAAATCAGTTCACGCCAAACAAGGCGTGGAGTACCTCGGTCGGTGACGGCGTCGGTGAGTTCTATTCTCACCTGCGTCCTGCTTTCCAGGACAATACGATTTATGCCGCCGATCGTCACGGCATCGTGAAAGCGCTGGATGCCGATAACGGTAACGAAAAGTGGAAGGTTGATCTCTCTGAGAAAACCGGCTTCTTCTCCAGCAACCTGCCGGCACTGCTGTCGGGTGGTATGGCGGTCGCGGGTGACAAGGCTTACGTTGGCAGTGAGAAAGCGGTGGTTTACGCGCTGAATACTGCAGACGGTACCGTCGCGTGGCAGACCAAAGTGGCCGGCGAAGCGATTTCACGTCCGGTGATCAGCGACGGTATGGTGCTGATCCACACCACTAACGGCCTGCTGCAGGCGTTGAACGAATCTGACGGCGCGGTGAAGTGGACGGTTAACCTGGACATGCCTTCACTGTCGTTGCGCGGTGAATCCGCACCGGCCGTTGCCTTTGGCGCAGCCATTGTCGGCGGTGATAACGGTCGCGTAAATGCCGTGCTGATGCAGCAAGGTCAGTTGATTTGGCAGCAACGTATTTCCCAGCCGAGCGGCGCGACCGAAATCGATCGTTTGAACGATGTCGACACTACGCCGGTGATTGTTGAGGGCGTTGTCTACGCATTAGGTTACAATGGCAACCTGACGGCGTTGGATCTGCGTTCCGGCCAGATCATGTGGAAGCGTGAATTGGGCTCGGTGAACGACTTTATCGTTGATGCCGGCCGCATCTACCTTATCGATCAGAACGATCGCGTGGTGGCATTGAGCACCGAAGGTGGCGTGACCGTATGGACGCAGAGCGATCTGCTGCACCGCAACCTGACCCCGCCGGTGATGTACAATGGTTTCCTGGTGACCGGTGACTCAGAAGGTTACCTGCACTGGATCAATACCACGGACGGCCGTTTTGTTGCTCAGCAAGAAGTGGATAGCTCCGGCTTCCTGTCTGCGCCAATGGTCGCTGGCGATAAGCTGGTCATCCAGGCGAAGGGCGGAAAAGTTTACGCTTTCACCCGCTAACGCCGATCGTCGCACGGATTGCCAACGGCTCCTGAGTGTTCAGGGGCCGTTTCGTATTTTTATAAGCTGCACTCCTGGTGTCTACCCATGGTGTAGTAACGCTTTGATTATTAAGTAATGAGGCTTCACAATGATACCTGTCGTCGCGCTAGTAGGGCGCCCGAATGTGGGTAAATCCACCTTGTTTAACCGTTTAACCCATACG
The DNA here is from genome assembly GCF_949794035.1 of Serratia proteamaculans. Lineage (NCBI taxonomy): Bacteria > Pseudomonadati > Pseudomonadota > Gammaproteobacteria > Enterobacterales > Yersiniaceae > Serratia > Serratia proteamaculans. Next base: position 4,090,769 of record NZ_OX461105.1, on the reverse strand, counting down.
CGCGATGCGCTGGTGGCGGATTTCCCCGGGCTAACGCGAGACCGCAAGTATGGTCGTGCTGAGGTTGAGGGTAATGAATTTATTATCGTCGATACCGGGGGCATTGACGGCACCGAAGACGGCGTTGAAACCCGCATGGCCGGTCAGTCGCTGCTGGCGATCGAAGAAGCAGACATCGTGCTGTTTATGGTCGATGCTCGCGCCGGTCTGATGCCAGCCGATCTGGGGATTGCCCAGCATCTGCGCAACCGTCAGAAAGCCACCTTCCTGGTTGCCAACAAAACCGACGGTATGGATCCCGACATGGCCACCGCCGATTTCTACTCGCTGGGCCTGGGCGACGTGCATGCGATTGCTGCTTCCCACGGTCGTGGCGTGGCGCAGTTGATCGAACACGTGCTGGTGCCGTTTGTCGGTGAAAAGCCGGAAGAAGTCGAGCTGACCGAAGAAGAGGCTAACGCCGCTTATTGGGCCGAGCAAGAAGGTGAAAACCTCGAAGGCCCGGAAGACGAGCCGGAAGATGACTTCAACCCGCAGGATTTGCCGATCAAGCTGGCTATTGTCGGTCGTCCTAACGTAGGTAAGTCCACACTGACTAACCGTATCCTCGGCGAAGATCGTGTCGTGGTTTACGACATGCCGGGCACCACCCGTGACAGCATTTATATCCCGATGGTTCGTGACGAGCGCGAATACGTGCTGATCGATACCGCCGGGGTGCGTAAGCGTGGCAAGGTGACGGAAACCGTAGAGAAGTTCTCGGTAATCAAAACCCTGCAGGCGATCGAAGACGCTAACGTGGTGTTGCTGGTCGTGGATGCACGCGAAGGCATTTCCGATCAGGACCTCTCGCTGCTCGGCTTTATCCTCAATAGTGGGCGCTCACTGGTGATTGTGGTCAACAAGTGGGACGGCATGAGCGAGGAAGATCGCGATCACGTGAAAGAGATGCTCGATATGCGTCTGGGCTTTGTCGATTTCGCCCGCATTCACTTTATCTCTGCCCTGCACGGTAGCGGCGTTGGTAACCTGTTCGTCTCGGTATTGGAAGCTTACGAGTGTGCGACCCGTCGCGTGAACACCTCTATGCTGACCAAAATCATGCAGATGGCCGCCGACGACCACCAGCCACCCTTGGTACGTGGCCGCCGCGTGAAGCTGAAATATGCGCACGCCGGTGGGTATAACCCGCCGATTGTGGTGATCCACGGCAACCAGGTGACCGATCTGTCCGATTCGTACAAACGCTACCTGATGAACTACTTCCGTCGCTCTCTGAAGGTGATGGGTACGCCAATCCGTATCCAGTTCAAAGAGGGTGAGAACCCGTTCGCCGGCAAGCGTAACCTGCTGACGCCAAACCAGATGCGCAAGCGTAAACGCCTGATGAGCCACCTGAAAAAAAGCTGATCATCAGTATGAGGGGCGCGGTATCACTACCGCGCCCCTTTTTTATTGGTCTGAAATCGTTTTATTATCCGTAGATTATCGCCGTCAGCCTGAAGGAACATCATGTCCTGGGAAACCTGGAGTTTTGCATTTAACGTCACTGTCCCCAATCTGTTAATGATGTTGCTGGGCATACTGCTGCGCCACTGGCGTCTGATGGACGATCGGTTTATCGACGGTGCCACCCGGCTGGTGTTCAATATTGCGCTGCCCTGCCTGTTGTTCTTCAGCATCGCCACCAACCACCCGCAGTTGCTGGGTAACCTGCCGCTGGTGATCTTTGGCGCTGTCGGTACCCTCGTCACCTTCCTGTTGCTGGAAGCGGCGGCTATCTGGCTGGTTAAAGATCCGCGGGAACGCGGTGTCTTCGTTCAGGGGGGCTTCCGCGCCAATACCGCCATTGTCGGCCTGGCTTATGCCATGACCGCTTACGGCAGCGAAGGAATAGCGCTGGGGTCGCTGTACCTGACGGTGACGGTGATCCTGTTTAACGTACTGTCGGTGATTACCCTGACGCGTAGCCTGCAGGGTGGGCAGGGCAAGAGGATCAGCCGCCTGTCACTGTTGCGCAGCATCGTCACCAATCCGCTGATTATTGGTCTGGTGTGCGGCTTGGTCTATGCGCAGACCGGCCTGGGTATCCCTCAGGTGATCCGGCAGACGGGCAGCTACATCTCTGCACTGTCGCTGCCGCTGGCACTGTTGTGCACCGGTGCCAGTTTGGATCTGCGCGCCATGTTCCGCTCGTCCAACGTGGCGGCGCTGTCCTCTTCGGCCAAGCTGTTTATCGTGCCAGTGATAATGACGCTGGGTGGCTGGCTGTGTGGTTTTCACGGTGCGGCATTGGGGATTATTTTCCTGTTCTCGGCCACGCCAACGGCGTCTGGCAGCTATGTAATGACGCGCGCCATGGGAGGGAACGCCACGCTGGCGGCGAATATTATCGCCATCACCACCGTCGGATCGTTTTTCACTACCGCGTTGGGTATCTATTTCTTACGCTCATGGGGCGTGATTTAACCTGGGAGAAACTATGGAAGCGCAGTGTCCGCAATGCGATCAAACGATGGAGTGGGTGAATGGTCACTACCATTGCGCCGCCTGTAACAGCGATTATCAACAATTGGCTCACTGCCCGGATTGCGGGCAACCGTTGCAAGAGCTGAAGGCCTGTGGCGCGGTGGACTACCTGTGCCAGAACGGCGACGGGATGATCTCCAAAAAGCGCGTGCTATTCAGTTATCAGCCGTTGTAAGTATTCACTCATCGACCTGACCGGTTTTCCACAGGTCGACTAACGCCTGTGGAGCGCTGGTTTCCGGGATCAACAGCACGATTTCACTGCGCAGGGTTTGGCTGTAATAGCTGATCTGCACGCGAAAATAGCGTTGGTCACCGCAGCCGGGGGAGTCCGGCTGACCCTCTTCCTGGGCATAGGGCAGAGTCTGGTTCAACAGTTGGTTCAGGCGCTGCCGTTGCTCTGGCGTAATGTCGGCCAGCGCAATGCGCCGCTGGCCCGCCAGTTTGGGAATAAAGGCGAAACCGCCTTCACGCGCCAGCTCAATGACCGTATCCTGATTGAGCACCGGCAAAGGTTTCATTATGCCACCCCCACCTGATGCCATGCCTGCTGTACCTTTTGCGCTACCTTGCTGTCGAAGCGCTGTTCTGCATGCTTCACCGTGGTACGGGCAAAGGTGGCGAAATCAGCGTCCTGCGGCAGTGCCTTATCACACAGGGTGTCGTACCAGATGTAACCGGCTTTCTCCCAGGCATAGCCGCCCAGTGCAGTGGCCGCCAGATAAAAGGCGCGATTGGGGATACCGGAGTTGAGGTGGACGCCACCGTTGTCTTCTTTGGTCTGAATGTAGTCTTTCATGCTGGCCGGCTGCGGATCTTTCCCCAGCAACGGATCGTCGTAGGCGGTACCGGGAGTCGACATCGAACGCAGGCCCTTGCCGTTGATGCCTTTCGCCAACAGTCCCTCGCCAATCAGCCAGTCGGCCTTATCAGCAGTTTGCTTAAGGTGGAACTGCTTGACCAAAGAACCAAACACGTCAGACAACGATTCATTCAGCGCACCGGCCTGCTGGAAGTAAATTAACCCGGCTTCGCTTTCGGTGACGCCGTGCGCCAATTCGTGGCCGACGACGTCGATGGCGATGGTAAAACGGTTAAAGATTTCACCATCCCCGTCGCCGAAGACCATTTGCTGGCCATTCCAAAAGGCGTTCTGGTATTCCTTGCCGTAATGCACGCTGCCGGTCAGCGGCAGGCCCTGGTTGTCCAGCGAGTTGCGTTTGAAAGCCTGCCAGAAAAAATCGTAGGTGACGCCGAGGTAGTCATAGGCTTCATCCACCGCCACGTCGTGGTTGCTGGCCTGGCCCTCATTACGCACCTGTTTGCCGGGCAGTTGAGTGCTGTTTTCGGCATCGTAAATATCGCGGATGACTTCACCACCGGTCGAGGTTTTCGCCCCGGGGGCCCGCAGTGGCTTGTTGCCTAGCAGGCTCTGAACGTGATTCAGGGTGTGCAATGCGCAGTCGCGCTGCGGCAGGCTGCCGTGCTCAATGATCCGGCGCAGCATATAAGGGGGGATGACCGATCGTGCTGTTAGGGTCGGCATAGTGGCTCTCCTTAGGCAAAAAAAGTTACCCGTCATCTTTCAAGCTATAGGGTATCTATAAATATTTTGACACTAAGTGTAGCTCAGACATCGTAAAGACGATGATCGTGGGTGCTGACCGCCGGGTTGGTTTTATGGGCGCTGATGCGTTTGACCGAGGTGCGAACCGCCAGCTTGCCATGCAGCAGCAGGTTGCATGGGGGCGCATCGGCACGCAGCATGCGGCGCTGCAGCAGTTGAATGGCCTCATAGCCCAGTTCGTCGCGCGGTACATGTACCGAGGTGAGCGGCACGTCATGAATTTCCGCCAGATTAAAACCGTCGGTGCTCATCACCGAGATATCGCCCGGCACGTTCAACTGCAGTTTGTTGAGCGCCTTGACCGCGCCGACCGCCATATAGTCGCCACCGGCGAGAATGGCCGTGGGCAACTGTGAGCGGTGGCTGACCCGATTGATAAAGGTGGTGAGTGCCTGTTCGGTCTCTTCGCTGCCGAAGCCGGAGGTGGTGACCAGATGGCGACCGTCGTCAAAGGCGATATTGTGTCGCGCATAGGCTTGTTTAATGCCTGCCAGCCGTAATTCCATGGTGTGCCGACGCAGGCATTGCAGGTTCAGAATATGGCTGTGGCCCTGTTGGAACAGATAGTTGGCGGAGAACTCGCCAATCAGTTGATGGTCGGGCGACACGCTATCGAGCCGCATCTGACGGTCGCTGCAGTTAATCAGTACGCAGGGTTTGTTCAGGTCGGCGGCTAACTGGTGAATATGTTCGTCATCGATGCCGATAATCAGTGCCGCCTGGGTCTGCGGATCGCTCATCTTTTCCAGAAACAGCGCGCCATCGCTGTGTAATTCCTCAAGCCCGCAATAGCGAATACGGACTTCGTGCTCTGCCAGCGCAGCAGTGATGCCCTGGATCACCTTGTAGTAAAAGATATCGGTGCGCACGTCAAAGGCCCGTTGCGGGGCGAAGACCATCACGTTGTTCAACATCAATCGGCCGCTGGAAATCCCCTGCAGGATCCCCTTCTGTTGGGCGCAGGTCAGCACCTTCTGACGTGCCTCGGCGCTGGTGTTGGCCTTGCCAGCTAATACGCGTGAAACGGTGCTGATCGACAGCCCGGTTTGGCGGGCGATTTCCTGTATTTTCAGCTTTCCGTTCATTCTGTGATCTCCTTCAAATTTGGTAATGAAAATATTTTCACGGTGTTTTTTCGGCGTACTGTCAGGCTCTGGTCGCCATTATGGCGACCTTTTATCCTGTGTATGAAAACTTTTGCAAAAAACCACGTTTCGCTCACGCTTCCGGCTGGATAGTCTGAATTGGTATGCCAACTTTATAGATTTATCAGTCCAATTAATGGACTGAATTATAAATAAAATGAAAATAAATCAGGTGGTTGTGAAGACGATATGCCTGCTTCTGTGAGGCGCCTCTCAATTTCACGGGTTCCATACCTTCACTAGCCAAACGTACCCTACCAAAAAGCGCGCTGTGTCACCGGGCAGCCGTCGTGGAGAGAAGACAGATGAGTGTTGAAATTAATCAGACGGTCGTTGACAGCGGCCGGCGTAAATTTAAATCGCTGCGCTGGTGGATGCTGGCGCTGTTTTTACTGGGCGTGACGGTCAACTACATCACTCGTAATTCGCTGGGCATCCTGGCGCCGGAGCTGAAAACCAGCCTGAACATGACTACTGAACAGTACTCCTGGGTGGTGGCGTCGTTTCAACTGGCCTATACGGTGTTTCAGCCGATCTGTGGCTGGCTGATCGACGTGATCGGCCTGAAGATGGGGTTCCTGATCTGCGCCAGCATCTGGGCGGTGGTCTGCATGATGCACGCCGGGGCAGGCACCTGGGTGCAGTTGGCGATCCTGCGCTTCTTCATGGGTGGGGCAGAAGCGGCGGCCACACCGGCCAACGCCAAGGCCATTTCCGACTGGTTCCCGAAAAAGGAACGGCCGATCGCTGCCGGCTGGGCGGGCGTCGGGTTTTCTATTGGTGCCATGCTGGCACCGCCGATCATTGTCATCGCCCATGTCTCCTTTGGCTGGCAGGGCGCTTTCCTGTTCTCCGGCGCGCTGGCGCTGGTCTGGGTCGTGCTGTGGTGGCGTTTCTATCACTCGCCGCTGCAGCACCCCAATCTGAGCCAGCAGGAGCTGGATCTGATCCGCGAAGACAACGAGCCCGAGTTACCCCGGCTGCCATTTCTCAAGTCGCTGGCGATCCTGTGCCGCAATAAAAAGTTTTATGGCATAGCCATTCCGGCATTTCTTGCTGAACCGGCCTGGGCGGTATTCAGTTTCTGGGTGCCGCTGTACCTGGCCACCGAGCGCGGCATGGATTTAAAACACATCGCCATGTTTGCCTGGCTGCCGTTTTTGGCGGCGGACATCGGCAGCGTTGCCAGCGGCTATCTCACCACGCTGTACCGCAAATGGTTTGGCTGCAGCCGCGTCAACTCGGTGGTTGCCAGTTCGGTCACCGGCGCATTCATGATGGTCTCGCTGGCGTTTGTGGCGATCACTAAAGATCCCTACCTGGCGATCGCTCTGATCTCGATCGGCGGTTTTGGCCATCAGGTGATCTCCTGCATGCTCAGCGCGCTGGTGGTGGAATCGTTCGATAAAAACCAGGTAGCGACGGTCAACGGTATGCGCGGATCCAGCGCCTGGATCGCCAGCTTCCTGTTTACGCTGTTGATCGGCGCGGTCTCCGATACCGTCGGTTTCAATCCGCTGTTTATCGCCATGGGCTTCTTCGACCTGATCGGCGCCCTGTTCCTGATTGCCTTGATCGCCGAACGCGGCGGTAAAAAAACACTTAATAGTTAAGTTGGATGCCTATGAAAACCTTAAAAAATTGGACGTTGGCCGGTCAGTATGCCGATCGCATTGAACTGTTGGTCGACGAACGTCACCTGTTTTGCCTGTACGCACTGGAAAATGACCTGTTCCGCGTGTTGATCAAACGCAACGGCGAGTTGGCGTTGGATCGCACCTGGAGTATTGCGCCGGAAAGTGACGTGCCCTGGGAAGGACGTGATCGGCTGAGCGTGGCCGGGTTCGGCCTGCCGGGCTATCAGCTGCAGCAACATGACGATCGGCTGGTGGTGGCGACGTCTGCGCTGCGCGTGACCGTGCATCAGCCGTTGTGGCTGGAGTGGGAGCATTGCAACGCCGCCGGGGAATGGTGTCCACTGGCAGCCGATCGGCCCACCAGCGCTTACCTGCTTAATCCGCACGGTGACGGCGTGGCGCATTATCAGCGCCGCCAGACTGCCGAGCGTTACTATGGCCTGGGTGAGAAGGCCGGGGATTTGGAACGCAGTGGCCGTCGCTTTGAAATGCGTAATCTGGACGCGATGGGCTACAACGCCGCCAGCACCGACCCGCTGTACAAACACATTCCGTTTACCATCACCCGCGGTGAAGAGGCCAGTTTCGGGCTGTTTTACGACAACCTGAGCAGCTGCTGGCTGGATCTGGGTAATGAGATCGACAACTACCATCTGGCTTATCGGCGCTATCAGGCGGAGGCGGGGGATCTGGATTATTACCTGTTCCTTGGGCCGAGGGTGCTGGATGTGACCAAGGCGTTCGTGCGCCTGACCGGCAAGACCCACTTTGGACCGAAATGGAGCCTGGGCTACAGCGGATCCACTATGCATTACACCGACGCGCCGGATGCCCAGCAGCAACTGCAGCAGTTTATTCAGCTCTGCCGTCAGCATGATATTCCCTGCGACTCTTTCCAGCTGTCATCGGGTTACACCTCGATTGCCAACAAGCGCTATGTGTTCAACTGGAATTACGACAAGGTGCCGCAGCCCAAGCTACTGAGCCAGGCGTTTCACGATGCCGGGCTGAAGCTGGCGGCCAACATCAAGCCCTGCCTGTTGCAAGATCACCCGCAGTATCAGCAGGCGGCGGATCAGGGGCTGTTTATCCGTGATTCTGAAAGCGACCAACCGGAGCGCTCCAGCTTTTGGGACGACGAAGGCTCGCACCTCGACTTCACCAATCCGGCGACTGTCCGCTGGTGGCAGCAGGGCGTGACGCAGCAACTGCTGGAGATGGGTATCGATTCCACCTGGAATGACAATAACGAATACGAAGTATGGGACGGTGAGGCTCGTTGCCACGGTTTCGGCCGACCGATTGCCATCAAGCATATCCGCCCGGTGATGCCGTTACTGATGATGCGTGCCTCAATGGAGGCCCAGCAACGTTTTGCTCCCGATCTGCGGCCCTATCTGATTTCGCGCTCCGGGTGTGCCGGCATGCAGCGTTATGTGCAGACCTGGAGCGGCGACAACCGCACCAGTTGGCAGACCCTGCGCTACAACATCCGCATGGGGTTGGGCATGAGCCTGTCGGGGTTGTATAACCTGGGGCATGACGTCGGCGGTTTCTCCGGTGACAAGCCGGACGCCGAACTCCTGGTGCGTTGGGTGCAAAACGGCGTGATGCATCCGCGTTTCACCATTCACTCCTGGAACGACGACGCCACGGTTAACGAACCCTGGATGTATCCGGCTGCCACCCCGGCGGTACGCGAGGCGATTAACCTGCGTTACCGGCTGATGCCGTATTTCTACACCCTGCTGTGGCAGGCCAGTGCCGACGACGAGCCGATGCTGCGCCCGACTTTCCTCGATCATGAGCATGACGAGCAGACCCTAAGGGAAACCGACGATTTTATGATCGGCCGCGATCTACTGGTGGCCAGCGTGGTGGAGCAGGGGCAGCGCCAGCGGCCGGTGTATCTGCCGGATAACGGAGATGGCTGGTACTGCTTCTACAGCGGCCAGTGGTTCAGCGGTGGCCAGACGGTGGCGCTGGATGCCCCGCTGGAGCGCTTGCCGTTACTGGTACGTGCCGGTGCAGGGTTGCCGCTGTCATCCCGATTGGCTCATGTTGATGTGGCGACCGACGATCGGCGCGAGCTTAAACTCTATCCGCTAAAAGGCTGTGGCAGCGCTTCTGGGCTGTTATTTGAAGACGACGGGGAAAGTTATGGCTGGCAGCAGGGCGACGCGCTGTGGCTGCGCTGGGAGATGCTCAGTGACAATCAGCGCATCACGCTGAACATTACCACCGAAGGCCGCTTTAAACCGGCATGGCAAACCCTGACCTTCAGCTTGCCTGCCGGAGAAACGCGCGAGTTGTGGATCAACGGCGTGCCCGGCGAGAGTTTTACGCTGGAATAAGCGGAGTTATTCAGCCGCGCGTTTTTTGCGCGGCTTTTTGGCGACGGTGATGGTTTTCACCTCGCTTTCCACCCAGCCATCCTGCAGACGGGTTTTCAGCAGTTCACCGACCTGAGCCTGCTTGGTGGTTTTCAGCAGTTCGCCGCGCGGGGTTTGCGTCACGCTGTAGCCGCGCGCCAGCGTTGCCAGCGGGCTGACTGCTTCGAGCTGGCTACAGGCGACGCCAAAGCGCTGACGCCAGGCGTTGAGCTGACGTTCCAGCGCCTGTTGCAATCGGTATTCCTGCTGTTGCACACGTTGCTGGTAGCGATGAATGCGTGCCTGCGGCTGCATCTGCGCCAGACGCTGTTGCGCCCGCTCGCTGCGACGTGAAGACACACGCAGTTGGTTCTGCATGCCATCTTCCAACCGCCGTTGCAGTTTGAACAACAGCGTCTGCTGACGCGCCAGGCGCAGGTGCGGATGCTGTTGCTGCAAGCGGTGGTTGATGCGGGTGAACTGTTGCTGGCGCTGCGCCAGATAGTAATCCATCGCCATTTCCATCCGCTGTTGCTGGGACTGCAACTGACGCAGCAGCTCCAGCTGATTGCGACTGACCAGTTCGGCAGCGGCAGAAGGGGTTGGCGCACGCAGATCGGCGACAAAGTCGGCAATGGTGACGTCGGTTTCATGGCCGACGGCGCTGACGATCGGAATGCGGCTGGCGAATATCGCCCGTGCCACGCGTTCATCGTTGAAGCTCCACAGGTCTTCCAGCGAGCCCCCGCCACGGCCGACGATCAGCACGTCACACTCGTCCCGGCGGTTAGCCGTTTCGATGGCGCGCACAATCTGCAACGGCGCTTCTGCGCCCTGCACCGAAGTGGGATAGATAACGATAGGCAGTGAAGGGTCACGCCGTTGCAATACCTGCAGCACATCGTGCAGCGCCGCACCGCTGGCAGAGGTAATGACCCCGACGCGTTTGGCCGGGCTGGGCAAGGGCTGCTTGAACTGCTGGTCGAACAGGCCTTCGGCGCTCAGGCGTTGTTTCAACTGGTCGAACTGCTGTTGCAGCAGGCCGTCACCGGCAGGTTGCATGCTTTCGGCAATCAGTTGGTAGTCGCCGCGCGGTTCATACAGCGTAATGCTGGCGCGAACCAGAACCTGTTGGCCATTCTGCGGACGGAAAGTGGTACGGCGGTTGGTGTTGCGGAACATCGCGCAACGGACCTGCGCACGATCGTCTTTCAGCGTGAAATACCAGTGGCCGGAAGAGGGTTGGGAGAAGTTGGAAATCTCTGCGGAGAGCCAAATCTGGCCCATTTCCATTTCCAGCAGCTGTCGAACCGTCTGATTCAGGCGGCTTACGGTAAAAATAGACGGCGAAACAGGTAGCGACATGTGACCCAGATCAAATTTCAAAACAAGCACTTAATTGGTCGATACTACATGGCTGAAAAAGGTAATCAAGAGTTTTTGTGAGAAAGTGCTGGAGGCAACCGATTACGCTCTGTATAATGCCGCGGCAATATTTTATCTTTTTCACAGCCCACTCTGGTGAGATATTGCCCATGCTACGTATCGCAAAAGAAGCACTGACATTCGACGACGTTCTCCTGGTTCCAGCTCACTCTACGGTTCTGCCTAATACCGCTGAGCTCGGCACCCAATTGACCAAAACTATCCACCTGAACATCCCTATGCTGTCCGCAGCTATGGATACCGTCACCGAAGCCAATCTGGCTATCGCGTTGGCGCAGGAAGGCGGTTTAGGCTTCATCCACAAAAACATGTCCATCGAGCGTCAGGCTGAAGAAGTCCGCCGCGTGAAAAAACATGAAAGCGGCGTGGTCACCGATCCACAGGCCGTGACACCGACCACCACCCTGAAAGAAGTGAAAGAACTGACCGCGCGTAACGGCTTTGCCGGCTACCCGGTAGTGACCGAAGAAAACGAACTGGTTGGTATTATTACCGGCCGTGACGTCCGCTTCGTCACCGATCTGAACCAGCCTGTTACCGCCGTGATGACGCCGAAAGAGCGCCTGGTTACGGTGAAAGAAGGTGAAGCGCGTGAAGTCGTGCTGCAGAAAATGCACGAAAAACGCGTTGAGAAAGCGCTGGTGGTCGACGATCAGTTCCATCTGCTGGGCATGATCACCGTAAAAGACTTCCAGAAAGCGGAACGCAAGCCAAACGCTTGTAAAGACGAGCACGGCCGTCTGCGCGTAGGTGCTGCCGTTGGCGCCGGTGCAGGTAACGAAGAGCGCGTTGATGCGCTGGTCGCTGCCGGTGTTGACGTCCTGCTGATTGACTCCTCACATGGCCATTCCGAAGGCGTATTGCAGCGCATTCGCGAAACCCGCGCCAAATACCCGGACCTGCAGATCGTTGGCGGTAACGTCGCGACCGCTTCAGGCGCCAAAGCACTGGCTGATGCCGGCGTTAGCGCAGTGAAAGTGGGTATCGGTCCTGGCTCCATCTGTACCACCCGTATTGTTACCGGCGTAGGCGTACCGCAGATCACCGCTATCGCTGACGCGGTTGAAGCGCTGGAAGGTACCGGTATCCCGGTTATCGCCGATGGCGGCATCCGTTTCTCCGGCGACATCGCCAAAGCTATCGCGGCAGGTGCAGCCTGTGTGATGGTCGGCTCTATGCTGGCAGGTACCGAAGAATCTCCGGGTGAAATCGAGCTGTATCAGGGCCGTTCGTTCAAGTCCTATCGCGGTATGGGCTCTCTGGGCGCGATGTCCAAAGGCTCTTCCGACCGTTACTTCCAAACCGATAACGCCGCCGACAAACTGGTGCCGGAAGGTATCGAAGGCCGCGTGGCTTACAAGGGCATGCTGAAAGCGATCGTTCACCAGCAAATGGGCGGTCTGCGCTCTTGCATGGGCCTGACCGGTTGCGCCACCATCGATGAACTGCGCACCAAGGCTGAATTTGTGCGCATCAGCGGCGCCGGCATTCAGGAAAGCCACGTGCATGACGTGACCATCACCAAAGAGTCACCGAACTACCGCATGGGTTAATGCTTTAACTTCTCCTGCGGGGGAAGCCGGGGTGGGGCGTAACGCTTCACCCCGAAAACACTATTTTCGCTCTTTTTCTCTGTTGCTGGAATTCGCCTCACATGACAAAAAATATCCATAAGCATCGCATCCTTATTCTGGATTTTGGTTCGCAATACACTCAACTGGTAGCACGCCGCGTGCGCGAAATCGGCGTTTACTGTGAGCTGTGGGCCTGGGACGTTAGCGAAGAGCAAATCCGCGAATTCAATCCAAGCGGCATCATCCTGTCCGGCGGCCCGGAAAGCACGACCGAAGCCAACAGCCCGCGTGCGCCAGAATACGTGTTCACCGCCGGTGTCCCGGTGCTGGGCGTATGCTACGGCATGCAGACCATGGCGATGCAGTTGGGTGGCCAGGTAGAAGGTTCCAACGAGCGTGAGTTCGGTTATGCACAGGTAGAAATCACTACCGAAAGCGCATTGGTTCGCGACATCGAAGATGCCCTGAGCCCGGCCGGCAAACCGCTGCTGGACGTGTGGATGAGCCACGGCGACAAAGTCACCGCTATCCCGGCTGACTTCGTGACCGTTGCCAGCACCGATACCTGTCCGTTTGCCATTATGGCCAACGAAGAAAAACGCTTCTACGGCGTGCAGTTCCACCCGGAAGTGACCCACACCCGTCAGGGCCAGCGCATGCTGGAGCGTTTCGTACTGGATATCTGCCAGTGTGAAGCCCTGTGGACCCCGGCGACCATCATTGAAGATGCGGTAGAGCGTATTCGCCAGCAGGTGGGTGAAGATCACGTGATCCTCGGCCTGTCCGGCGGCGTAGATTCTTCCGTTACCGCCATGCTGCTGCATCGCGCTATCGGCGAACGCCTGACCTGCGTGTTTGTCGACAACGGCCTGCTGCGCCTGAACGAAGCCGAGCAGGTACTGGAAATGTTTGGCGACCACTTCGGCCTGAACATTGTTCACGTGGCGGCAGAAGATCGCTTCCTGAGCGCACTGGCCGGTGTTGACGAGCCAGAAGCCAAGCGCAAGATCATTGGTCGCGTGTTCGTTGAGCTGTTCGACGAAGAAGCCTGCAAGCAATCTGAAGTTAAATGGCTGGCGCAAGGCACCATCTACCCGGACGTGATCGAATCCGCCGCTTCTGCCACCGGCAAAGCGCACGTGATCAAGTCGCACCACAACGTGGGTGGACTGCCGAAAGAGATGAAGCTGGGTCTGGTCGAACCGCTGAAAGAGCTGTTCAAAGACGAAGTGCGCAAAATTGGTCTGGAACTGGGCCTGCCGTACGACATGCTGTTCCGTCACCCTTTCCCGGGGCCAGGTCTGGGCGTGCGCGTGCTGGGTGAAGTGAAGAAAGAGTATTGCGACCTGCTGCGTCGTGCCGATGCCATCTTCATCGAAGAGCTGCACAAGGCCGATCTGTACAACAAGGTCAGCCAGGCATTTACCGTATTCCTGCCGGTCCGTTCGGTTGGCGTGATGGGCGATGGCCGTAAATACGACTGGGTTGTTTCACTGCGCGCAGTGGAAACCATCGACTTTATGACCGCGCATTGGGCGCACCTGCCGTACGATTTCCTCGGCCGCGTCTCCAACCGCATCATCAACGAAGTGAATGGCATTTCTCGCGTAGTTTATGACATCAGTGGCAAGCCACCGGCTACCATTGAGTGGGAATGATTTCGCGTCTGGCAACAGCCTGCACGTAAAAGCAGTAAAGTACCTCTAAGCCCGCGTAACTGCGGGCTTTTTTGTTTTTTTGTCTGGCACTTTCTGGCAGCTGTTAGCAACGGGAAGCACGGTTTTTTCAATGGAATTTTTGATGGTACTCTCTGGTTTTGAATTCAGATTTGAAAAAGTACCATGTGATAAATGCCGGTTGAATTATGGTATTGGTTTTGCATAACTTAATTACAAACAGGTAGTTAAATCATTTATCTGGGATTTTTACAACATGGTATTAATTGATATAGGAAAACAATAAACCATGTTGACTGACACCAGGCTGCGTCACCTTAAGCCGAAGGAAAAACTCTATAAAGTTAATGACCGTGATGGTCTGTATGTTGCGGTCACTCCGGCTGGAACGATCTCATTTCGTTATAACTATTCAATAAACGGAAGACAGGAGACCGTTACTTTTGGCCGCTATGGCGTTGGAGGGATCTCGCTTGCAGAAGCGCGTGAACGGCTCAACGAAGCTAAAAAAATGGTTGCCGGTGGAAGATCGCCTGCGAGGGAAAAAGCCAGAGATAAAGCGCGTATCAAAGATGCGGAGACTTTTGGTGCGTGGGCTGAGAAATGGTTACGTGGCTATCAAATGGCTGAATCGACGCGTGATATGCGGCGTTCGGTATATCAAAGAGAGTTGAAGGCAAAATTTGCCCAGCAGAAACTGAGTGAGATTACACATGAAGACTTACGCGCATTAACCGATAACATTGTCGAGAGAGGGGCACCGGCGACAGCTGTGCACGCCAGAGAGATTGTATTGCAAGTCTATCGCTGGGCTATTGAGCGCGGTCAGAAGGTAGAGAATCCAGCTGATCTGGTACGGCCTGCAAGCATAGCGAAATTTGAGCCTCGTGACAGGGCCTTGACGTCAGTTGAAATCGGTCTGATGGAACGGGTAGGAACGACGCCATCAATCAGAGCAGCGGTTAAACTTTTGCTGTTAACGATGGTACGTAAAAGTGAACTCACTAACGCGACCTGGAATGAGATCAATTTTAGTGAAGCATTATGGACGATACCAAAGGAGAGGATGAAACGGCGTAATCATTTCAAATCTATGTTTGTCATGTTAGTTGCATCCATTATCCTTTTGGTATTGGTTAATAAAGTTCCACCAATGATGGGGAATATTCCAGGTGGTGCATCAATGGGAGGAGTCGGTGGTTTTGGTTCTGGAGCTTTAATGGGAGCTGCGGGAAGTGCCAGTGCGGTAATAACTACGGTTAGTGGGGCTTTGGTTTCTGGGGGGGGGCTGGAGGCGCCTCTGCCCTTAAGGCTGCATTTGAATCTGTACAAGCTGCCATGAGTGAGGAGTCTGGTTTTCATGCTGGTAACAGCGGATATTCAGAAGAGACGGGTACTGTAATGCCACCTGCTGATGGTTCCGGAGGCCCGGGAGGCTCATCCTCTTCAAATAGTGGCCCAAGTCAGGGGTTCATGGGTTTTTCCAACGCTGGCCGTATGGCATCAAATATGCCTTCTAGCCTGGCGGATGGTATGTCAACTCGGCGAGAAGCAAACCATAAAAATAGAGTGCAAGCTGCCAAAGAACTTATTGATGGAACTGCTGGGGGGCAATTAGCGTCACAAACTCGCCAGTAAACCGCTGCTCGTGCTGAAAGCAGGGAGCACGTCACTGATCAAGGTGATGTTGCCGGCGACAGCGGTAACGTGCAGCAAAGCTCTGCATCTAGCCAAACCAATGACACATTTGATGGTGACAGTCTGGGAGGGAGCCAGCAGCATAGTAGTGATGAAGACAACGAATACACGCAATTTATCAACAAAGGGCGAGAGCCTAAAAAAGAATAAAAAAGCACGTCAGCGAACGCGGTAACGTTACCCGCGAAGAGTCGCGCTAGAATGTGCTATTGGTAGCAAAGGTAGTCTTTCGAACTGGCATCAAAGGGCGCTTCTGCGAATGACATGTGACATGTTCTTGGGCAGCTACAATGCTGCGCGCAAATAATCAACAATAGAGGAACGATCTTCGGTTGAACGAGATCGTTATAGGCGCGACATGGCAGGAAAACGGCAACATTACATTCCCAGATTTCTACAGCGAGGTTTTCTCGCTGAGCAAACCGGCGAAGCTGAGCGGACGTGGCTGCATCGGCGAGGTACCGCAGCCCGACTGGTCGGTATAAAAGATGTCGGAGTTGGCGAGTTCTTCTACTCGAAGCTAGGGCCTGCAGACGAAGAAAGGCTAGACGATCTCATTACATCAGTTGAGTTGGATATCCACACCAGTCTCCAGGAGCTCCAACGTGCTCCCCGAGGGGCTATCATTAACTCACGAATTCCTGCCCGCGTCACGACGCACCTTACGTTAAGGACGGCGCATGTACGCTCGACCTTCCTTCAAGGCGCTGAGCAGCTGTTAGATCAGTTGTCCGTACGAATCTCTGACTCGGATCAACTGCGTGAATTGATGGGGATAGATAGTGTGGGCATGAGTCTGCCCTTGGCTGCAATCGAGGAAGAACTGAATTCGTCTCTCCTCGGAGAATTACTCCCGCGTCCTTTCGCCAAGAGAGCCCTAGCCTTCTCGCTCCGCGAGTCGTTCAGCGAGTTCTACTCATTTCAAATGCCAGTGGTCGCCGAAGCTTTCATAAAACTTATAGAAGCGCTTCCCGCTATGACCCGGGACGGTCATAACAAGGCATTAAGAACATCCCAAGAGAGTAAATGGGTGGCGGATCTAGCGCAGCTGTCATGGCGAACGTACAGTGTTGAGGGGGCTATTCTTCCAGACTGCATCGCTTTGGCACAGAGCGGATCTGACTCGCTAACAGCTCTAACTTTGAGAGAACAAGAAATACCTGACATTATAATTTTGCCCATCGCTCACGATCTGTTACTTGTGGGATCTAAGAGAGAAATAAAAGAAATTAATATCGAAAAAATCAACGCCGCAAGCGCCGCTTGCAGCGACAGCTTTTTTATTGCCCGCAACTCCTGCGACTCTACCGACTTTGCCACCCTAATCGGTCAGCGCTGCTCCCTATCAATAAAAAAAGTTGTTGCAGAGGCGATAGCTGAAGTCGGACAGCGCGACTCCTCGCAGTCAAGCGCAAGGACTGGGATGGACTCCGTTGTCTCAGCCAATCACACCAATAGCTTTAGCTTCTCTCTAACGTGCCAAGGGTTTGCCGATTCCGAAACTGCGACCAAACTTGGTAATATTATGCGGGGTATAGTCCAGGAAATGAGCCGGGATTTGCCACTCTCACATCTAGATGGTATTACCTTCGCGGCAGACTACGTGGCAGCTCTGGAGAGCCTGGATAGGGGGGGGGAAACGCTCCTTGCGGACAGGACCCGCCCTCGAAATTACGGTCAAGCCATAGCCAAATGCGTTCATGTCGTCCGCGACGGGAAGCGTAAAGAGCATATTGTGCTCAGCGCAGTTATTGCAGGAGCGCTACTTGATGCGGAGGATGAAAACAACGCTTGGGCTCTACACGTCATTATTGGGATGCTCGCAAATGTCGCACACAGCGCGCTTTACGAGCAGGATCTTCCTAGCATGTCAGAGATCCCATTTGACATCGTCTCAAGGCGACTGCATGTAGCCTCATCTTCCTGTCCCGGCATGTATTTTTCGGCGAAAACTAGCGCCTTTGCCGATAACGGTGCTGGTGAGCGATTTGCCACTTTATTTTTGGATAGCCTGTCCTCAGCACAACAAGCGATCCAATGCGCGAAGCGGACATACCTTGTTGATCTAGCAATGGACCAATTGCTAGACGTAGCCCTTATGCATATATCTTCAGTACTCGATCATGCAGCTGAATGGCTTGGGCATCGGGATGGGCTTCCATCGCAAGAGTTGCTCCTGGGATCCTCGATTAAAGAAAACTTGAAAAACCATGGGCTTAGCGATTGGATTGAGCTTTTTGGGCGCGATTTACGACGGCTCTACGATGCAGACGATCAGTTCACAATCGAGAGGATCCTTGCGCTTTCACAACATGTTGAGCGTCTCTTGTGGACTGTGGGCATGTTTCCATGGCCGACTGAGGAAGGTGATTTATATGTGTCATTGGCCCCGGTCACATGAACAGCTCGTCAGCTGTAAACGTCGGGTGAGTGCGTACACGAATGTAATTGTCTGGTCATAGTCGATGCAAAAAGAGTAGTCACTCCATGCTTTTACTCAGCAGGGAACAACTCTTATGGTGAAATATCTTGATCAGACTGCAAGGTCTGTGGGATAGCGCGGGTAGTCCAGCAGCGTTGGATAGAGAAGGCGCGATCACGAATGAGATTGAACCTGTTGATCGATACCTCGGTATGGCTCGAGCTGGGGCTCGTTTGAAGGTTGGAGGACATGGCGGCGAAAACCAGTGATTTACCCCCTTAAAAAAGGAACGAAGAATGCGGGTAGCCAATTTGAGGATCGAGAATTTTCGTGGTGTGAAAACGGGCTTTGTACAGTTCGGCAAGCATCCTGTTCTTATTGGAGATAACAATACTGGCAAGACCACGCTGATCGAAGCGATGACTCTTGTGCTTGGCAGAGATCGCTTAGTGCGGGAGCTGACCGAGCATGACTTTTATGGATCTAACCCGCAGGCGGCTGATCGAATCAAGATTGTAGCTACGGTCACTGACTTTCCGGAAGACGACCCAGAGCAGAGCAGCCAGTGGTTTCGTGATGAGAGAGCGGTTGTTAAATGGCTCGATGAGACGACAGGCCAAGTGCACCCGGGACGCGACAACCCGGCGTGGAAGCTATGTTGCCAGGTTGGTGTGCAAGCTCGTTTTGACCATGAGAGCTTGGCCGTGGAAACCATACGCTACTTCCATGACCATGAAGAGCCCATTGACCCTTTTGCTGATGAGGCACCTGCCCCAGTGCCTGGCAAGCTTATACAGGAACTGAGTTTCTATCTGGTGCGCGCGAGCCGGACCTGGGACAAAGTCTTCTCATGGGGCAATGAGCTTTTCAAGCGCACGGTGCTGGCGGCTGCGGCTCAGCCTGCGGGGGCATTGCTCGCTGAGCGAGACCGCTTGCGGGCACCGGCCCAGCCAATCGATGCCGACCCGGATATTCAGCCGCTGATCCAGAATCTAAATAGTGAGCTTGCACTCTCGTTCCCGAACGCTCCAAAAGTCCAGTTGAGGCTCACAAACACCGACAGTCGGTCTGTGATGGAGGCAGTTTCAGCCCATTTTGCAGGAACGGATGGCTTCAGCATTCCCGCAGGGAGGCAGGGCAGCGGGCTTGTATCCATGCAAGGCTTGTTATTACTTCTTGAGCTTGGTCGCGCTCGTGCTTTAAATGGTGGAGAGTTCCTGATGGCACTGGAAGAGCCTGAAATCCATCTCCCACCTTCTGCGCAGCAGCGACTGGTTCAGCGCGTTCAAGCGCTATCGACCCAGACTTTCGTCACTACTCATTCGCCGCTCGTCGCCAGCATCGCGGATCCGACCTCCGTTTTGATCTTGAAAAAGCATGAGGGGGTTCTTTCAGCCGAGCCTTTCTTGGCCAGTCCACTTGCTGCGGCGGCTCCAAATTGGAAACGCAAGTTTTTCCAGCACAGCCGCATGGACGTGCTGAGTGCGTTAATGCAGCCCGTGCTTCTTGTTCCAGAAGGTCGTGCCGATTTCCAACTAATCCGTTGCATTCTACGGCCGCTAATGATGACAGAAGGATGGATCGATACGATGCCACGCCCTTTCGGTATCGAAGTCGGTGTAGTTCCCACAGAGGATGCAAATGTCATTGAGACTCAGAGGCTGATGAGGCGGCTTCACCAGAGAGTATGTTGCCTCGTGGACGGAGACGCGGCCGGCCTAGCGTACGCAGATCAACTGCGGCAAGAAGCTGCACCGCCGAGCGCGATCATCCGTTGGCACAATGGCGCAATGATTGAGGATGCCATCGGCTGGATCCTCGAAGCGGAAGAAGCCGTAGTGGTAGCGAAACTGGCGGAAATCTCCCCGCAGCCGCCCACGTCGAGCGCTGACATTGTGGCGCACCTTAAGTCCAAAAAGATGGACATCATTGCCTATGAAAGCCTCGCTGATGCCATTGCTACGACACAAGCATGCAGGGGGCGTGCAGCGGACTTACTGAGCGGTCTTGCTTGTGCATGCGTCGGCGACGAAGCTACGCAGCGATTTGCCCGTGGAGCCGATGGAGTGTGGG
The DNA here is from genome assembly GCF_949794035.1 of Serratia proteamaculans. Classification (NCBI taxonomy): domain Bacteria; kingdom Pseudomonadati; phylum Pseudomonadota; class Gammaproteobacteria; order Enterobacterales; family Yersiniaceae; genus Serratia; species Serratia proteamaculans. Next base: position 4,070,570 of record NZ_OX461105.1, on the reverse strand, counting down.
TCTTCCAGCCATGACAGTCCACGCATTTACCGGCGGCGCCGGTTGCGGCAAGACCCACATGCTCATGGCTTCGCTGTCTGCGTATCTGGACGCAACACCACTTCATGCAGGTCAGAAGATCCTAGCGCTTACGTTTATGCATGGCTCTCGTCGACGTCTGGAAGAGCGTCTTGGAATGCTTCAGAACCTGAGGGGTAGGACGGAATGCACAACTATTGATAGCTTCGCATGGCGTCTTGTTCGACGTTGGCGTTCGTTTGCCGCAGCTCTCGGCTTCGTAAATATAGAGCCAAGTGAGTACGAGCGCGTATGTGAAGCTGCCAGTGTGCTCGTACAGATCAAGGATGTCCAAAGCTGGGTGGTGGCGACGTTTCCTATCCTTGTCGTAGATGAAGCCCAAGACATGACTGTGGATCGCCTCGGCATGGTTGCAGGTCTGGCCAAAAGATTGGAGGTATTCGTTGCGGCCGACGAGTTTCAATGTCTCAGCGAGGAGCTTCGACCCAACCCAGCATGCATTTGGCTGTCCCAAGTATGCGCGCCTGAAGAACTTACGCAGCCACGGCGGACCAACGTCGATGAGCTGCTTAATGCAGCGCGAGCGATTCGCGCCGGCGAAGCGCCACAGTCCGGGAAATACTTCGTAGTTGCGCAAACGCCGAAGCCACCGTTGGCTGGAGCATGGATCAACTCCAACTTGAGTTGGTACGGCGGAGGCAAGAGTGTTGCGATCATCACTCCAACGCTTGGGACGTTTGCGAGAGCTGCGTTGACCTGGGCCGCTGCGAATAATACCAAGAAAGGTGCAGGCCCTTACAGCATTCCTTGGGAACAGTCGGAAGCAAAAGCTGCAACCGAGTACCTCGCCACTATTCAACTAGCCAACCAGGCTGATGCATCTTCCATTGCTGCCGTCCTCTTAGCTGCTGGTGACGCTAGAGTAGCCAGAGATGTGACCGAATGGTTGGAGATCCAACGTCGCACCAAGGCGAAGGTGGAGTTCTCAAGGAATGAAGTCGTGAAATTAGTGGAGCAATCATTTTCACAGCGCCGTCAATCTCGACGAAGCGAAGTGCGTGGATGGAATGGGATGACAGTTCACGGTGCCAAGAATCGAGAATTTGACAATGTCATTGTTCTCTGGCCGGCAGCGGTTGGTGGAAGCGACGAGCAGAAGAGGCGTTTGCTCTATAATGCAGTGACACGTGCGAAGGAGCGATGCATTGTCCTTGTCCAGGCAGCTGCCCACATGGACCTGCCTCCTTTCACATGACATGCGTCCCGTCTGCAAATCGTGGTCTGTTCTTTTGCCCCTCGGGGTTAGGGCAAATTTCATTCGGTCGACTAATTGAGGGCGGGTCTGCTGAGCGGAAGCCCACGTTTCGAGCGAGAATGGCATCAATTTGGTATGTTCTTTTTCATGGTATTTTGAAGTTTTCATCAACTTAAACATTTAATATAAAGCGGTTTGAAGTTCTGTTTATAATCGAGTAGGAGTGAATGTTTGTTGCAATATATTGATTTTGTTGTGATAAATCATTGCGACAACTGTGTATTCCACATCATTAATGGCATTTTTCATGGTGTGCGAAGAGCGCGCTATGGGAAAAACGCCGATACCATGTTGGGGTATGTAATCCCAACATGGTATCGGGATTAGAGAATGAAACGATAAGGCTTTGGTTGTCTGAATTAATCCTTGCTGAAATAGAATTTCCAGATAGCGATCGACGTCAATAGGCGGGTTCTTGAGTTGCGCCCGCTGGCTCTGCGCAGCGGCTACCACCGCTACTGCATCAAGGTCAGATCCATGCATAAGTTTTGTTCTTATGCCATCTGACCACTTCAACATCTCGGGCAATCGCATGTGCGCAGCCCAGCATCATTGCATATTCATGGAACAACCTTTGATTGGAAAAGATTTCTTCAAAATCTTGGGTTCCGTCTGAATTTTCTACAACAATGGCAGCATGGGAAATGTCGTTGCCTTTGTCTTGCCCAATTTCTTCGGTAACGATAAGCATGTACCTGTTGGGTAAAGTTTTTACCCCGTCTATATCTTTTGCTTCATTTAGAAGCACGGATATTCTTTCTTGAAAGATGTGGGTTGCATAATGATGCGTTGTCAAATGCTGATGCTCTCTTGACTGCCCAACCCACTTGACCCAAGCATCCCAATTCACTGGGATCGAGATAAAAATTTGCCTATCTGTTGCCTGTTTAGCCGCATCTGCTCTTCCCAGCTTCCAGTCCTCATGGTTTGTCCGAAGCCATTGCGCATTTGGTAGGTTCTCATGAAATGTTGTCCATTGCCCAAGCGACAGATCGCCAAAAACCAATCCCACAGGAGGCGATGTAGTTATCCCTGTACTATTCAATCTTGGGCGGCCATTACGAAAGAATTCTGATTTGCCTCCGATTGGCGGAGCCGGTTTGACGTAAGTGACGTTATCAATGTCGAATTGGGTGTCTATCACCGGCCCCTTTACCTCCTGCTTCCCCGGAGCCTGTTGCATGAGAGCAGTCATGCTCCTATCAGCGAGGTCGTTCCAAGCACGGCGTAAATCGTCGGACTCTGGAAAATTCTTGTCCAGATTTATGGGCACGTATTCAAAGGGATACAAGAAAAAACTGTCGTAGGAGTCGCTGTGGAAGTAGCAGCCCGAAACAATGACCCCATCAACCTCATTAGTGTCATTTCGTACCCGATGCGCGATCAGTTTGAGCAATGCATCGTGATCGAGCGCGGTGTAGCCGTTATTGATAAACCAAATAATTGAAGTCGTCGTTTCTTCATGCTCAAGCCGAGATTGTTTGAGTTGTTTTCTGGCTTTGCTGATTGCCGTTTTTATTGGTCCTTCTAGAATTCGATCAAAATTTCTCTGCTCGGATGAAGGCAAAGAGTCACGATCCAGAACTACAACTGGTTTATCGGAATTAAGGGGGCGGAACAAAGCAGCAAGCTTGGCTTGTCTTTCTGGTTTTGCTAAACCCTCATCATCGAGTGCCTTTAACTCTATAACGCAGTTACCCAGCACATAGTCGGCACCGGGCTGCTCTCGGTGATCAGCGTCCGGATGTGCTCGTTTCCCTCCAGCATTTTCAACAACCTGATCAATATCAGACTCTGAAATCGGCCGCAGCCTGAAAGGATTCATAAGTAAATTCGGCATTGTGTTCTTCCCCTGGTGCTGCCCACAGATCTTTCTTTTAGCAATTATTGCCGCGTATAGACCTGCAATCGATCGTAGTATGTCGGCTATTTCGCCAAACCTATGAAGACAAGGTTGCGATCAATAAACCAATTCCAATGATGGTGAAGCTAGCAGTAGCCCAACCTATAATTTGTGCATATTGAGTCCAGCACTTACCAGCCTCTTTTAGTATGAGGATTGAGCCGCAACGCATGCCTCCCACGATGTTGAGTTGCGCATGCTATTTGCTCGGCCATGGTGGTCTTGTACTCGCTTTAAGTACGCTGTTGAGCCAAGATGAAGCGTTATGGCAATTCTCGGTCAACAGGAGTCGCTAGAATAGCGCGATAAGTCGCCAGAGTCTTAGTTGCCTGAACCAATCGTTGCCGCAATAGAAACTCCAGATAATGATCGACGTCAGTAGGTGGGTTCTTGAGTTGCGCTCGCTGGTGCTGTACTGCTGCTGCATCAAGGTCTAAGAGATTCTCCACAAACTCATCGAGATGTTGGGACTTCACTCCGTAGGAGGCGAGTACGCCTGTGGGAAAGTCCCGTTGGTTGAAGGTCACGATCACGCTTGTACCGCAGCGGATGGCCGCAGCCAAAACATAACGGTCGTCGGGATCGAGTAGCTTCTTATGCCTTGCAAAGAGGCTTAATCAATCAACGGGTACTGGACGGAGAGAAAAATGTCCCCGCGTTGCTCAGTTGCCAGGATATTTTGCGTTTTGCCACTCTTGAAGGCGCAAAAGCAGCGCATTTAGACAGCCGCACAGGTTCCCTGACACCGGGAAAAGAGGCCGATATTGTCATGCTACGCGCCGACACACTGAACGTTATGCCACTCAATAATGCTGCCGGCACGATTGTCACGTTGATGGACACCAGCAATGTTGATACGGTCATTGTTGCCGGGAAGATGGTCAAACAGAACGGTAAAATGCTGGGGGTTGATCAGGCTGCTCTGCTGATAAAAATAGAAGCCTCGCGTGATTATCTGCTAAAGGCTGCCGGAGTTAAGCGGCATTTATTTTAATTAACTGCTCAGAGGTTATAGGGTCGGGAACTCACCGGAAGTGAGCCCTTGGCAGGTTCGCGAATGAAGAGTACTCGACCGCCAGGTTTTGAAGGATTCGCCGGAGGTGCTATGACGACATTGCCAATACGAATACCGCTACCCGACGAGCTTTACGCGTCTTTAAGGCCGCTGGGACCAAATGATGTTGATGCGTGGTCGGCATATTTGAGTGAGCCTGGGGTTATTGAACATACCAGTTGGGGGGATGTCGGCCCGAGCAACCTCGAAAAGCTGGTTGCTGACTATGCCGAAGGCAGAGATTCACTTCGTTGGGCCATTGTGGATTCGAGTGACAGTTTGCTCGGTACGGTGGGGTTGAACGACATATCCCGCGATCATGGCCGGGCTGAAATTGCCTACGATCTTGACCCGAGCCACTGTGGCCGGGGTTTGGCGACTGAGGCGGCGAGTGCCGTTATTTATTGGGCGCACACTGTTCTGGGCCTTCAGCGTGTGCAGGCTACTGTCCTTGATAGCAACATATTGTCCATTGCCGTCCTGGAGCGAGTGGGCATGCAACGCGAAGGCTTGATAAGGCAATACCGTCGAGTGCGCGGGCAGGCCCGAGATTATTGGATGTACGCAGCCATTGATCGCACAGGAAATTGAGGCTGTCAGCCTCAATTTTCACCCTGTTGGTTTTGCTCATCATATCTGCGTTGACTGTCCTGTATCGACTCCATATTTCCCAGCGTCCAATCAAATAAAATTGAGAACGGCCCCTGCAACGATTCGCCGAGCGGTGTCAGTGAATATTCGACGCCCAGTACTCGGCCATCCAACACCCTGCGTTTTACCATGCCGTTGCGCTCAAGCTTGCGCAGTGTCTGGGTCAGTACGCGTTGAGTGACGCCATCGAGGCGACGCTTGATGGCGTTGAAGCGCCGTGGCTCGCGCAGCACCTCCAGCACCATCATTGACCATTTATCCGCGATCTGGTCGAGAATAATGCGGCTTGGGCAGTCGGCGCGGTAGATCGGATCGGTCTGGTTCATCGGTATCCTCCAGCATCCCTGGGATGCTTAAAGTGCGTAATTGACCCTAGGTATGCAAAGTATACCATGCAGTGAACAGCACCCAAACCCGGTGCCAATGTCCCGCAAACCACCCAGGAAATTGACATGACTGATACAGATTTCGGCAGGCTGAGTATTTCCCATGACGCTGGCGTGTCGACGATTACCATCAACAATCCGCCGGTAAATGTTCTCGATGTGTCTTTGATGTCGGAACTTAGCCGCTTTCTTGTTGCTGTTCGTGACGATCCGAACACGCGAGTGCTGGTATTCCAGAGTGCGAATCCCGAGTTTTTTATTGCTCACGTCGACATGACCTTAATTGATGAACCCCATGCTTTCGATGAGCTTGCACGTGATGCTCCTGAAGGGCTTAATCCGTTCCAGGCGTTCGGTGAGCTTTTGCGCGCGCAGCCACAGGTCACGATCGTCAAGTTGGCCGGGCTGGCACGCGGCGGTGGTGCCGAATTTGTGGCGGCGGCCGACATGGCGTTTGCCGCAGAAGGGCTGGCGGGACTCGCCCAATGTGAAGCGCTGATGGGTATCACCCCCGGCGGCGGGGCTACCCAGTATCTGACCAGTCGGATGACGCGCGGTCGTGCTCTTGAAGTAGTGCTTGGCGCCGAGCTTATCGATGCGCCCACGGCGGAACGCTATGGGTGGATCAATCGCGCATTGCCTGCCGCTGAACTTGACGGCTTCGTCGATCGGTTGGCGCGAAACATCGCGGCCTTGCCCGAAGGGGTGATTGCGGCAGCCAAGAAGGCGATGCCCGCGCCAGATTTGCGGGAAGGCTTTTATCGCGAGCACGATGCCTGGGCAGGGCTGTTCGAACGCCCGGCAGCAGAAAAACTCATTCGGGGTGGGCTTAAGGCGGGTGCCCAGACCCGCGACGGTGAGCGAAACCTTGAAGGCCTGATGCGTGGGCTTGAGATCTAAAAGGGATTTCCCCCTGAAATCTAACCCATACGGAAACGGAATTCCGGTGTGGGTTCACTGGTTTAAAGCCTCCCCACTAACAAGATGCCCACTGCGACAGCAACACATAGAGTTTTGCGGGTTCCAATGGTTTTCTTAATACCAGATAGCCCTCCTGCTCGGCCTGTTGCAAAGTGGGTGAGTTAAATTCACCGCTGACCATGGCACCGCTGGTATCCGGCAGGCGGTCAAACAGGGCTTTCAAAATATCGAAGCCGCTCTCGCCAGAGCGAAGCCGTTGATCGCAGAGTACGGCGAAAGGGCGAAAGCCTTCATCGATAATGGCAAAAGCCTCCTTTGCGGAAGCGGCGCAGCGCACGGTCAGGCCCCAGGTGCTCATCAAACTCGACCAGGCAGAAGTCACCAGCGGATCATCGTCCACGACCAGGCAGGAACCGTATAGCGGCGCATAGCGAGCAGGGGTGATGGTATTTGAGTAAGTGCTTGCGATTTCGGGTGTTTTGTCTTCCCCGGTGTACAGGGCAAAGCGCATCCAGAATCGGGATCCTTTACCCTCAACGGAGTGCATGCCGTATTTCACCTTCATCAATTTGGCGCAGCGTGCCACGACCGCCAACCCCAATCCATGGCCGGCGCTATCAATTTTCCACGCCAGTTCGGGACGATAATAGGGGGAAAAGACTTTGCCTTTTTCGTCGTCGGCAATACCAACGCCGGTATCCCATACCTCGAACAGGCATTCACCCCTTTGCGGGCGGATCGCTATCAATACACCGCCTTTTGGCGTGTAACGCAGCGCATTTTGGATCAGGTTAATCAGTGATTGCCTGATGAGTAATTGATCGCCCACCACGAGAACTCGTCGCTTGGGCCGCCAGGTCCGCAGTGATAATTTCCGGCTATTCGCTTCTTCACGAAACAGCGTAATTACCGAATCGAGCACTGTTCCAATATCCACGTGGGTAGTGGCGGTGCTGACGTTGCCGGATTCAATCTTGCTGAGATCGAGTAAAGAATTAAACATCAGGTGCACGGAGCGCACGCTTTGCTGCAGATCCATGAGTTGCGGGGTGAGCGTGGTATCGCGGTTTTTGTGAATGATGGCTTCGATCAAAAAACCCATGGCATGCACCGGTTGGCGTAAGTCATGGCTGGCGGTGGTAAGAAATTGGTTTTTATCCAGCAGGGCCTGTTCCGCTTCTTCTTTGGCCTGCCTAAATTGTTCTGCAAGGCGGGAGCTGTTCTCTTCGAGGCGGGCTTGCTGGATGAAGAATTTATGAGAGCTCAACGCGTGGCGGTAGATGGCGAACCCATAAAGCAGATTAAGCATCAACACAATAAACATGACATCGTTTAATCGCCAGATGATACCAATATTCAGCATGCCCCAGCAGGAAAAGAAAAACAGGGTAAAGGTGCTAATGATTGGCGTCAGATGTGTTGCATTTGCCGCGACGATAGCCGCTATGCTGATGTTCAATAATAAGAAGAAATCAAAATTCCCGGTCTGCGGTGTGATTACATATAATGAGGAAATGCCTAAGCCATGAACGAAGGCGACTTTATTAATATGCGGTAGCCAGCGGCGGAGAATAGCCTCTGCGTCTTTTTTCTTGGCTTCATTTTTATAGCTGCGATGCCATACTCTGATAGCCACGGCACAGCAAAGATACAAGACTATCCAGCTAGTAATGGGCCACAGGTTTTCCCCCAGTAAATAAATCCAAATTGCGAAAGGGATGCCGACAAGAGGCACGGCACTGAAGCTAAACACCAGGCGTAGAAAGGTATTGTCCAGCAGGCGAATTTGAGCCCGCGGAGAGATCCCATCATCCTGTAAAGACTGAATTATTTTCATTCTGATGGAGCCTGTCTGCCATGAAGTAAAGTAATCGCCTCCACCCGGCTGTTAACGCCTATTTTTTTCAAGATATTACTGATGTGTTCTTTGACTGTAGGTTCGGAAATAGAGAGCTGTGCGGCAATTCTCTTATTGGGTAAGCCGCGCATCATCATGGTTAAAACGTCAATTTGCCGTGGGGTTAAATTAAAATTATGGAAGTTATTTTTGACACTGGCGCTATCTATGGAGTTATCCAGAGGAAACCATTGCCGATTGTCGGTCAGCGCAAAAACGGCTTTTTCAAATGATTCAGGCGGTTCGTTTTTAAGTACAAAACCGTGACCACCGGCATCACGCACTTTTTGCCATATTTCATTATTCTCGTCACCACTGACCACCAGTAAACGTACCTGAGGATAGAGCTGTTTTATCTCTTTCAGCAATTTTAATGCCGTGCCATCGGATAACCAAAAATCGATGACGATTAAACGCGGGGCACCATTTTCAAGAATGTGTCGATAGCAATTATCTTCGTTGGTTGCCACATAAACATGTTTGAATCGACAATGCGAATTAAGGAAATTGGCAATACCACTTGCCACCAAAGGATGGTCATCAACAACCAGTGCATAATCCTGCCCCAAAGCTATCTCCTTTCGCCTAAGCATATCAGATGGTTCTGACGATTTTTATTATTGACCCTCCCTACTTTAGGAGGGTTTTTTCGTTTAGGAAAGAGAAATATATTATGTGGGGATTTGGACAAGATAAAACATAGAGCCATTCAGTGTTTGGATCTGTTTGGTTGAAAAGGATAATTTATGAAGAAACCATTTATCGCTTTAGCCGTTACTTTACTGGTAAGCGGTTGTTCAACATTGAAAACCGATCAGGCAATACCCTTGCTGCAGGCGGAGACGGCAAAAATGCTCGGCTTGGGGTCATCGGACGAAATTACCGTGACCAATGTTAATGGTGCTCAACCCGACGCGCTGGGCGGGCAAAAGCTTTCTTACCGCGCCACCACTGAGAAAGGACGGATCTTCGATTGCTCCTCGATGATGATGCCAGGGTTTTTAGGATCGGCAGCCACATTGAGCGCGCCAAGCTGCACCCCGGTTGTCACGCATAAATAATCCACCAACGCCTACAGGGATATTTGGCCTGAAGTCACAATAAGTTTGGTATCGAGGCGTTAGCGCTGGGGGGCAATAAGCTGGCGTCTCGATGGCAATCAGTTGGTGCACAAGACATTACGTAACCTACACCCTCTAATACATTGAATTTTTCATATAAATAATAACTTTGATGGCATCAGAATAATTGAGCCGGAGAGAACATGAAAGATAAAATATCGCATCACTTAGCGGTAAGAAAACCGCTTTCCAAAGTTTACCTCGCACTGTTTTCTGCACCACTGATATTGATTGGACCTGCTGATATAGCCCGGGCCGATGATGCTATTTTTGATGGCGAATCCAAAGTTACAGAATCTTTGGCCTACGCCGGTAATGTTTATGTTGGCCGCAATCAAAGTGGGAACCTATTGATCGATAATGGCGAGGTTAATGCCTATAACATCAATATTGGCACCCGTTCAGACGGCAAAATTTATGAAAGTCTGGTTACGGTCAGAGGACCGAACGCGGTATTGAGCGCCATTAACGATCAATATGTTCTGCGCGGCAGTTTAAATCTTGGCCAGGGCACATTGCGGGTTGAAGATGGCGCGCTGGCCAGTGCGAAAGAAATTATCGTTGGTACCACTGGGGGGTACGACAGCCACCTTAATGTTAAGGGCGCTGGCTCCAGGGTTATCAGCGACAGGCTCGGCATCGGTTTCGGGCAGGGCGCGCGTTCGACCCTGTTGATTGAGGATGGCGGGGTAGTGACCACCGTGGCCGCCGCCAGAATTGACAGCGGATTCATACCCGATGAGGCCGACAAGCTGGGACCCAAAGCCACGGTGACCGGCAATAACTCTCAGTGGAACATCACTCAGGCGCTCACCGCCAACGGAGATGTGGATGTGCTGAACGGTGGGGTGGTCAATGTTGGCAGTGCGCAGATTGCCGGTGTTTCAGGCTCACGCAAAACCGCCGAGTTGTATATCGCTGGCGAGGGTTCGCGTTTTACCAGTGCCAGCAGTGTCAATGTTGGGGACTATGGTAACGGCGTAGTGTCGGTCGTCGATGGCGGCGTATTTTCCGCCGGTGCTAACGAACTGCGGTTGGGTGACACAGGATCGGGCTCGAACAGGGGCGCGCTAATCATCGGCAGCCGCGGCAACATGGATACTGGCAGCGGCTTGACCGAACCCACGCTCGGTGCGGCGGGAGGTGCGGGGACTGTCGATGCCCAAACGGTGGTCAATCTGCGCGGTGGGTTATTCGGTAGCTACGTGTACTTTAACCATACCTCCGACAGCTACGATTTCAGCAATAAGATGGTTGGTGAAGGTGAAGTGATCAACACCGCCGGGCGGACGACGCTGAGCGGAGATCTTACCCAGCTTAAGGCGAACGTAACTGCCCGTGGCGGTAAAATCATCATTAACAGCGATATCAATACGCAACCAGAAGACAGTCCTTTCGACGTGCAGACCCTGAGTGCCGAGAATGGCGGTACATTGATTCTTAATGCGACAGCCGGTTCTGACGTCAACAATGGTCAGGGTTACAGCAGTGCCGCATCGATCAAGTCCGGCGGCACCTTGGGCGGCAATGGCACTTTGGGTCAGACGGAAATTCAGTCCGGTGGCCATATTTCTCCCGGTGATGGCAACATCGGCACTTTGACGCTGAAGCGCTATCTGAATTTCATTGGTGAATCTTTCTACGACGTCGATATTGCCGGCGATGGCAGCAGTGACAAACTGGTGGTCACGGGTAAAACCACTATCAGCGATCAGGCGAAGGTGCAGGTGACTGCGTTGGACCCGCAAACCAGTTATCAGACCGGCCAAAGCTATCGTATTTTAACCTCGGAAGCTGGGATCGATGGGCAGTTCGCCGAAGCGGTCTCAAAATCTGCGTTTCTGGACGTGGCGCTCAACCACAGTGCGAATGCCGTGGATCTGACCATTGCGCAGAAAGGTGGTGGTGAGAATCCGGGCGGTGAAAACCCGGGAGGCGAGAACCCAGGCGGTGAGAATCCCGGCGGAGAAAATCCAGGTGGTGAGAACCCGGGAGGTGAGAATCCTGGTGGCGAAAATCCGGGAGAAGGCAGCGGCAAGCCCGGCATTTTCCAAACGGTGGCGCAAACCGGCAATCAGTGGAATACCGCCGGCGCGCTCTCGACTCTGGCACAAGGCGGCCCTTCATTGGCCCTGTACAACTCTCTGTTGTTATTGAGTGCGCCGGAGGCGCGAGAGGCGTTCAATCAACTGTCTGGCGAGGTCTATCCTTCCATGCAGTCTAACCTGATTGCCGGCAGCACCCAGTTGTTCAATGTCTTGAATCAGCGGATGTTGCGTGCGTTTGATAATGATCCGTTGCCCGTTCCCCCCTTGGCGATGACGCTGGTTCAGCCGACGCGGGCTGAAAATAGCGGTGTATGGGGGCAGACGTTTGGTTCCTGGGCAAGAAACAGTGGCAATGACAACGTGGGTAAACTGGATGGCAATACCAGTGGCTTCCTGTTGGGGGCGGACCATAAATTGGCTGACCACAGTATTCGCGTTGGGGGATATTTTGGTTATAGCCGTGGTGACTACAATATTGACAGCCGTCGCTCCAAGTCAGACAGCGATAATTATCACCTGGGTCTGTATGCCGCAGGACAGCAGGATGCCTTCTCGTTACGTGGTGCATTGGGCTACACCTGGCACCGGCTGGAAAATGAGCGCAATGTTAACTTCGGTAATTACTCGGATCGGCTTAAGGCGAACTATGACGCTGACTCACTGCTGGCATTCACCGAAGCGGGCTACCGTTTTGGGCAGACGGACGCGAACGTTGAGCCCTTTGTCAATCTGAGCTACATCCGCCTGCATACCGATAATTTCCAGGAAAATGGCGGTGCCGCAGCGCTTAGCGTACGCAATGAAACGATGAATACCTTCTATTCAACGTTGGGCGTGCGCGGTACGGTTGAACTGCCGCAGAACGTCAGCCTTTACGGCTCATTGGGTTGGCAGCATGCCTACGGCGATAAAACCACGTCATCACGCATGGCCTTTGCCGGCAGTGACGCGTTTATCACACAAGGTACTGCGGTTGATGACAACCTGATGGTGGCGGACATTGGGGTGAGCGTGAAGTTGTCGCGATCCACCAGCCTGGATCTTGGTTATCAGGGGCAATACGGTTCTGATACTCAGGTAAATGCAGTCAATGCCAACATCAGATGGTCATTCTGATTTTCTAAAGAATTAGGTTTTTATAACGGGGTATCGTTGGGCAACAGGCCATTGTTGCCTGGCGATATCTCGGCTCCCTGCAATTGGTCGCCGTCCTCGGACGAAGAGTGCTCAAGCAGCTTGAATAACTCGGTTCGCTCATCCCCGGTCAAGTCCCGCCATTCGCCCAGCGGCAGCCCTTCCAGAGTGATGTTCATAATGCGTACGCGCTCAAGTTTGGTGACTTCATAGCCAAAGTGTTTGCACATGCGGCGGATTTGGCGGTTAAGCCCCTGAACCAGCGTGATGCGAAATACCTGCGCGGTTTCTTTCTCCACCCGGCATTGTTTCGTCACCGTATCCAGTATCGGCACGCCTGCCCCCATGCCCTGAATAAACTCATCGGTCAGGGGTTTATTGACGGTGACCAGATACTCTTTTTCGTGATTATTACCGGCGCGGAGGATCTTATTGACCAGTTCGCCGTTATTGGTCAGGAAAATCAGCCCCTGAGAAGCTTTATCCAGGCGGCCGACGGGGAAGGTGCGCTGGCTGTGGTTAACAAAATCGCCGATGTTATCCCGCTCATGTTTTCCCATGCTGGTGAGGATGCCAACCGGTTTATTCAGCGCGATCAGCACCAGATCTTCGGCATTGCGTGGCTCAATCAGCTGACCGTTGACACTCACCCGATCCCCGACCAATACCTGCGCGCCCACGTCGGCCAGGCAGTCGTTGATAAAAACCAGGCCCTGCTTGATATGACGATCGGCATGGCGACGGGAACAGATGCCGCTGTCGCTAATGTATTTGTTCAGGCGAATGGATGATTGAGTCAACATGGTTTCCCCGTAAAACGCGGACTATACCTTACCTGAGGTCGCAGAGGTTAATGGCGCTTGAACCTTCCCCGTAGCAAGCAGGCTTTCAATTTAACGATAATCAGAAGATCGACATTGGTATTCGGCTTAACCTCTGCACTATAGGTATTCTTGCATCGTTTTCCGTGACTAATCTGTAAAATTGCACATCGTCAACGCCCTGTTTTTTATGGCAGTATGGTGTTCCAAATAACGGGCGCTCTGCCATTAAACGAGGCTGACTCATTGAATAAAATAGCACTTTCGTTCTCACTGACTCTGCTGCTTGCCGCATCCGTGATGCCTGTGCAGGCAAAGCAAAATTCATCCCTCAAGTCACCGGCATCAGGCGTGTTATGTGACCGTTACGCCTGTGCGAATGGCACCGATGGTATTTCCCGTGAATTGACCGAGAAGTATCTCGGCAAGAAAGCCGCCACCAAGCTGTATTTACAAGGTGACTTCGACTCGACCGAGTTCACCTTTGCCAATGGCATTTTCTGCGATGTCAAAGAGCGACTGTGCCGTGAGGATCGCTACTACGGCGAAGGCGGTAAACGCACCGGAGCCGTTTCCAAGAAATACACCGAGCTGCTTTTCGGCCACTAAACTGCCAGAGTCTGGCAGTTGCATTAACTAACTTATGGAGTGAGTTACAATGATAAAACCTGCTGCCAAGATAATGTTGTTAGTGCTTTTTTCGCTATCGCTGACGGCTTGCACCGGCAGTGAGAAGACTGCCAAATCGCCATCAAATTCAGTAACCGACCGGCAGAAGCCACAAACCAATTTCGCCAGGGTTAAATTTGACGTTGATGCAGAGGGGCGTGTCCAGAACATTCGCCTTCTTGAGTCTCATCCCAGCGGTATTTTTGATAATGAGATGAGGATGGCAATGCAGAAGTGGCGTTATGAAAGCGGTAAACCTACGAAAGATCTCATTGTTAACATCCGTTTTAAAAAAGAGAGTTCTGCAGTAGGTGAATCATTTTAGTTTTTTCTGCACTGCTAGCGCAGGCCAACGAGTGAATGGCAAGCTTTGGCTCACCCGCGGCATCAAAGCCGCGTTCTTGCCACTCATCTGACGTAGCGGCTGCAGTGCTTTACAAGGGGACCCTTCCAGTCAGTCTTGTGGAGTGGGAGTAGTCAGTAATTTCTCCCGATCGCGCTACGTAAAATCTGAAGTCTCCCCCATTCCCCGATAAGAAATTATTTTTCACGTAGCGCAATCTGATAAAAAATCACACACATTCAATGGGCTAAAGGGACGACGTCAGAAAACTTAGCCACTATTGTGCCTGAGAACGCTGCGGTGATCGTTTGCAATAAATCGGCTGCCGCAGAACTGTAAATCGGTAAAACTGATGTATAACGGAAAAATACCGAATGATAAGGATAGAAATAGCGGCTGCGATTGACGCCCGCCAAGCCGCCGCCAGTGGTTAGAAACACCTTATGTAGTGTTAAAAACCGGAGTCACTATACCCTATAGGGGTTATCCACAGAAACGGGGGGTAAGTCTGTGAAGATCGGCTTTTTAGGGGGTTACCCGAAGGCCAACACAGGACAGGAAAAGACGAGCTCGGGGCGGTTGGCCTAACGACATCCTTGTAGCGGAAAATTTTTGTCAGCCAGGGCGAAAAGCGACGGCATTGTCGGTGGGAATGCGACGTAAAAACTGCCGACTGACAATAACCCCCTGCCAGTTTACCAGATTTCACGTAGTCCAATTTTCCTCAATCCGGTCAAAAATTCGTCCTTCATCGCGTTATCCCTAAGGAGATGCGATATTGGAAGTGCGCCAACTAATTAAGTAAAAAAAATAAGATATGAACTAAATCCTGTGTTAGCATTAAATTTACTTAATTCAATAAAAAATGAACTATATTTCGCTATCGGGAGGTCTCTATTCATGTCCAGCCAAGCTCTTGTCGAACTAGTGTTAAAAAACCTTGCCTGCAGTCAGAAGGCGTTGGCAGAACGTCTTGGTGTATCGCCAGCACAGGTCAGTAAATGGAAAAAAGGAGAATACATGTCCGATGACATGGAGAAAAAAATGCGAGAGCTTTCCGGTATTAATACGCTGGACCCTGATCTGGTGTTGTTAGTCGGCTCAGCGGAACAAGCCATGAAATGGGAACAGGTTATTCAATATATTGCTGAAACAGCATTGGAGAATGCGGAAACTGGCTACGAAACTGAACCATTAACGGATCCTGATGGCTTATTATGTGCCGAAACCTTAAGAACCCTGAATGAGATGGGGGTCACGATACCGAAAGAGTTTCCGACTGAGTTAGAAGTGGACTTTAGTGATCCCGATGAAGATATGGACTGGGATATGATCGAGGAGAACCCCTACTTTTCACTGATATCTCAAATATACCGCGCCCTCAATGATGTCTATGGATTTTACTATGCTTATATTTATGAGTTAATCTATGATAACGATGATGAATTGTTCGATGTTGGCTCGGAGATTGAGTCATGCTTGTTATTGTTGGCAGCCAGTAAGGTTGATACCAATAATGCATTTGTCACTAACTTCACTATGTTTAAGTACCGAGTTACCTCTGATTATGGGCGGTGGATCTCTCAGGTTAAAGAGATCGCTTTTCGTAAAGGATATCCACTGAAAGCCGAACTACTGAACTTGGTTTACAGTTCTCATGACGCCTTGGGACATGAAGCTGAAGCAGAGAGCTTAGGGTTTAACAAATCGCGCTTACACCCTGATGTTTATATGAATGAATTACTGGTAGGCATGAGAACAATACATCAGATTTTACCCGCCATCATGAAAAAACTGGGTATGGAGGAGGAATTTGAGTTGGACATTACAGATTTAAATATCAAATAATATTTTCTCTACAAAATAACCCCCATGATAAAGTCAAAATGAAGGCTTTCTCATGCTGTCATTTACTAATATCTTCGACGGGGCATGATATAGGTGAAAAATGCCCCCGCTTTCAATCCTCTGAGTCCCGGACCTAGTGGATATATACCGAGTGAGCTGGCATTTATACAAATCAATCAGCAACTAAGCACATAATTATCCCTGGTGATTAGGATACGCTGTAGTGGCTAGGTTGGTTGACTTAACGCTGCCAAACCTAAGTAATCCGTTGCCACGGCCGAACTGGTCTCAAGCAGCTCTTCAATAACATACACAACGTCAGTACCTTCTCGCTCCCAGCCATAATCGCTGTCTCCGTGCCTGAGCATGGGATATCCAAATGCTGATGGTTCGTTCGACGTGCGAACGTAATGTTCTGCTATAGCCTGTTCGATCAAGTCGCAGATGGCTCCCAGGCTGAAACAGGCTTGATTCACACCGCAGTATTTGCAGGCTGCCGGACGTCTCGATGCTCGCGCTGAGAAAAGGCTCAGTGATAAATTCTGAACATATCCAGGTTTTTTGTGAGTTTGTACTGCACATTCAGGGTGTCTCCCCAAAGGATTCATAGTCTCAATATTATCAGACGAAAGGCCGCCTGAAAGCGAACTTCCGAGTCTGCCTTTTTTCGGATCCGAGGACGAGGAGAAAAGGATTAATGCTTGAATAGCAATAAAACACCAAGAATTTTGTTAACACATCCTTTGTTGATCGCATAGGGGGTTCGGCTGACTATGCGCAACGGCTGGGTAAATGGGCGGCGGCGCACCCACTGGAGTTTGCGCTCTACGCGGCGACGTGCGGCCACCTGAAAAGCTAATTACGCCCCTCATACCCATCTATGTAAGCACCGGTTGTCTCTTCAGTCATGGCTTTACGCCATTTTAGTGATGTCCTGGCTGCGTTATATTCCTTGCCCGCGAATACACTGTAGTTTTTAAAGGAAGTAAAAAATCATCGCTGTAAAAATATTGTACATGTTTGTTTGCTTTTTCCCGTGTAATACCGTTTTCCCGGTCCTTTTTTCCTGCTTCCCAGAATTGCTTAAAAAACGGAATAGATAATTTGACCGACTCATGTTTACGGGTGACAAAATTATGATCGAACCCGTCATCTGCGGAATAGGTAAAGTGTTTCGTGTGACGTTCGGCACTGATCGTGGGGTATTTCACCCTGCCAGGGCGAGCAGTGATGTGATAAGGACGCTGGCCTTCCATGTTGGACATGCTTTCATTGGGGGGGGTATGAGTA
The DNA here is from genome assembly GCF_949794035.1 of Serratia proteamaculans. Classification (NCBI taxonomy): domain Bacteria; kingdom Pseudomonadati; phylum Pseudomonadota; class Gammaproteobacteria; order Enterobacterales; family Yersiniaceae; genus Serratia; species Serratia proteamaculans. The sequence goes on along the minus strand of NZ_OX461105.1, from coordinate 4,053,151 downwards.
TAAAGGCAACAATATCAAGTGGTTACATTACATTAAAATACTTCATATCGTTGCTGTTGACGATATTTTCCAGAAAGTGTAGCATCCACCAGTACTGTTTATGCATACAGTGGTCGAGTTCAATAGCATAACCTAGAGAGGGAAATTATGGGTGGTTTTAATTATGGCGGTAAAGGCGATGGGAGCGGTTGGAGTCGTGAGCGAGGGGATGGCCCTACACCAGGTGGTGGCTCTCATGGAACAGGCGGGCGTGATTCTAAATCAGGCGGTTCTAATGGGAAGACTGGAGGTTGGGCTGGAGCTGGTCCGATCAATGTTGGTTTGATTAATGCCGCTATTGAGGAGGCATTGAAAAATGGCCTCCCCAGGAGTGATTATGCGTCAACGCAGACCCCCGCCTACAAAGTGATGCGAGCCGCGTTTGATGCTCTCCCGCTCGACAAGCAGCCGGCAGCTCGAGTCCAGACCAATCAGGCATGGCAAAATGCGCACGATACGATGTCGGATAAAGTGACCACGAGAACGGAAACCGGCGGTAGCAATAACAACCGCACGATAATCAGAACTCATGATAATGAAGCAAAAAAGACCCAGGCAAAGGCAGTTGCCCAGGTTAAGGCTGATTTGGAAAATGCTTTAAATAAAAATCAGGCAGCTGAACGCCAGCGTCAGGCTGAGGCGGCGCGTAAGGCTGAAGAGGCCCGCAAGGCAGCCGAAGCCAAGGCAAAAGCCGATGCAGAAGCCAAGCGTAAAGCCGAAGAGGCCCGCAAGGCAGCCGAAGCCAAGGCAAAAGCCGATGCAGAAGCCAAGCGTAAAGCCGAAGAAGCCCGCAGGGTAGCCGAAGCCAAGGCAAAAGCCGATGCAGAAGCCAAGCGTAAAGCCGAAGAAGCGAAAAAAAAAGAGGAGGATGCAATTAAAGATGCAGTCAATAAAGTATCTGACTTTTACAAAGAATTAGCATCAAAATATAGCGAAAAATTGGCTAAGGAAGCCAAAGAACTAGCAGATACGGCAAAAGGAAGAACACTGAGAAATGCCGAAGATGCAATTAAGGCATTTGATAAATACAAATCCGACATTAATAAAAAGGTAAACCAAAAGGACAGAGAAGCTATCGCCAAGGCTCTTGAGTCGTTAAATAAAGAGCAGATGGCAAAACAGCTCGCGAATTTTGGTAAAGCTTTTGGCTTTGTTAGTGATGCAATCCAATGGAGTGGTTTTGTGAATGGTCTGATAAAAGGTTTAAGAACGGGTGAGTGGAATGATGCGATAATCAGCGGCGAGAGCATTATTGTCGGAAAAGTGGCTTCTGCCTTGGTCGCAGTAGCCTTTAGTGCAATGGCTGTCGCACCTATTGGTATTGTTGGGTTTGCTGTTATTATGGCCGTTGTGGGTGCCCTTATTACTGATGAAACCTTAAGAAAGATGAATGATCTCATCACGACCATGTAAAAGTGAAAGCAAGGTCGGCTATTTTTAATGGTCGACCTTAGCGAAATAATAAATCAAGAAAAACAGGCCAATTGGCGGCATGGATAACACAATACAAATAACAAACCCCCAGTTAACCCAGTTAAACACCCCGGCCAACTGGCTAAATTTACTTTTAATAAAAAACAAAGTGAATGGAAACAGCGCTGATGCGGATACCCCAAATAAAACAAAGCACACCAGCTCAGTCGTGGACAGAGTTGTCGTGTGATTTGCCATAATAAATAGCAATGTGTAAAAAAATAATGAATAAATTAAATTTTTTGAAAAAAACTTCAATGTCATATCGATATCTCCTAAAAAACTACTATATATAGCATGTTTGTGACATAGGCAAGCGAAAATGAAAATTTGAAACCATAATGGTATTAGGCCACCGTGTCCCAAACAGCCCCACCAAAATGATAGCCGCGTTCGTTCCAGCGCGACCTAGTACAACATGCCTTGAGGATAGTGAGTGACAGAATGCAAGCTGACCCGGACCAGCCAGATCCAGGACTAATGGGATGTTGATCCGGGCAACATGGAGTTTACTCACTACTTTGCACCTGAATTTTTTGGTTCAAAGGTACCCGAACAGCCACTCAGACCGCTCACCATCAGGATGCTGGTTGAATCGGCCAAGGCTGGACGCTGGTTGTATTAACATGAAACGAGAGGTATCAACATGGATCTGGTGAAAATCGCGCGCCACTGGCGCCAAGAAAACCCATCACTGAATCGGACAGGCGGCGTGGTGTTAATTTGGGATGGCGAGCCGCATGGCTGGAAAAATACGTTAAGAGATGCCAAAGCTGAGCGACCGGGTGCCATCGCTCTCGATGAAAATGGGGGCGTTTTCATAGCGGAAGGGGGAAATGATTACGCGGGGGCAAGATGCTGGGTTGTGCTCAACCAAAATCAGCTAAAAACATAACTAATTAATTTATTTAATATAATTAGCATTGACTGTACTTTTTTGACAATTAATATACTGAACCTTGTGCTGTCGTACCACGTTGCGAATAAGCGACCACGCAGCTGAAGCCATACTTTGGTCATGTCTACTCAAAAGGACAGACACACAATTCCATAACCGTGACGAGTTTTTGGCGGCGCCGCAGCAGGAAACGCCCGTGATCGTTATCGCGCCAGTGGACTGAGATTGATGAAGGCAGCGATCATCTTGTTGAATACGATATATGTAGAAAGAGCTATTGGGTCACTGAGGCGAAAGGGTATCCAGATTAGTGAGCAACGGGTTTCTCACCTGTTGCCACTAGGTTGGGGGCATATCAATCTGACAGGGGATAACGTCTTGCGTAATAACGTTAAGTTGGGATCTGGTAAATACCGGTCATTACGCGCGGTTAATGTCAGTTTGTACAAAAAAGAGGCTTGGCGTGGGATATTTAATGAGATGGTCACTCCCTCCTTCCCAGTACTATGCTGAGGACAGGCTTTCATTCGGAGAACCATCATGGAAAACATTGCGCTCATTGGTATCGATCTGGGTAAAAACTCTTTCCATATTCATTGCCAGGATCGTCGCGGGAAGGCTGTTTACCGTAAAAAATTTACCCGGCCAAAGTTGATCGAATTTTTGGCGACATGCCCCGCTACAACCATCGCAATGGAAGCCTGTGGCGGTTCTCACTTTATGGCACGCAAGTTGGAAGAGTTGGGGCATTCCCCAAAGCTGATATCACCACAATTTGTCCGCCCGTTCGTTAAAAGCAATAAAAACGACTTTGTCGACGCCGAAGCTATTTGTGAAGCTGCATCGCGTCCGTCTATGCGTTTTGTGCAGCCCAGAACGGAATCTCAGCAGGCAATGCGGGCTCTGCATCGTGTCCGTGAATCCCTGGTTCAGGATAAGGTAAAAACAACCAATCAAATGCATGCTTTTCTGCTGGAATTTGGCATTAGCGTTCCCCGAGGAGCTGCCGTTATTAGCCGACTGAGTACCCTTCTTGAGGACAATAGTTTGCCTCTTTACCTCAGCCAGTTATTGCTGAAATTACAACAGCATTATCACTATCTTGTTGAGCAGATTAAAGATTTGGAATCCCAGTTGAAACGAAAGTTGGACGAAGATGAGGTTGGACAGCGCTTGCTGAGCATTCCCTGCGTTGGAACACTGACAGCGAGTACTATTTCAACTGAGATTGGCGACGGGAAGCAGTACGCCAGCAGCCGTGACTTTGCGGCGGCAACAGGGCTTGTACCTCGGCAGTACAGCACGGGAGGTAGGACGACATTGCTGGGAATTAGTAAGCGAGGTAATAAAAAGATCCGAACTTTGTTGGTTCAATGTGCCAGGGTATTCATACAAAAACTGGAACACCAGTCTGGCAAATTGGCCGATTGGGTCAGGGATTTACTGTGCCGGAAAAGCAACTTTGTCGTCACTTGTGCTCTGGCAAACAAGCTGGCCAGAATAGCCTGGGCCCTAACGGCACGACAGCAAACTTATGTAGCATAACGGCAGAAATACACCGGTTTAAAGAATTACTGATCTGGTTTTGCGAATACTGATATTGATGATACTAACGGCCCACCGGCCTGTTGAGGAACCTGTAAAACGGAAAGGCTCATTGAAGCCGTATATTTTCTGGAGGTTCATCAGGCGCGGAACTCATCAAGGCGCGGGAATAAAATCCCATTCAGACGCCGGATAGATTCAAGCAAGCCAACTTGTCGTCAAAATCGGTGTTGCAAAAACGGGAGTGACCATAGATTCCGTTTTCCAAGCGGACCCCTACTCACACGATTTCATTCATCACCGACCTTCACCACCAAAGTATTCAGCGGCGTAAGAGTTTGCCCGGTGCTGCCGGTCGGCGTCATGCGCGGTATCGGCTGGCCGCTGTCGCTTTCGACCAGCGTTGATTTCGCCTCTGACGCGTCAAACAGATAATCCTCACCCCATTGGCGCAGGCCGACAATCACCGGGAACAGGGCACGCCCTTTGTCGGTGAGAATATATTCCTGATAGGCGCTGCCGTCCGAGGCGGGTGCAATCTCCAAAATGCCGTGTGCCACCAGGGTGCGCAGCCGGGTAGAGAGGATATTCTTCGCCATCCCCAGTCCCTTTTGAAATTCGCTGAAACGGCGCACGCCGTCGAAGGCGTCGCGCACAATCAGCAGCGACCACCAGTCACCAATCACATCCAGCGTACGTGCCACCGGGCACTGTGCATCTTCCAGACTTTTACGTTTCACGGTTTTCAATTCCTGCAGCGGGATCGGGTTGCATTATAAAACCACCATGCGTAAAGTTCATTGGGTTTAATAATGAAACCACTTTGGGGCGAATGATGAGTGACAAAATGCTGGATCCGATTTGTGTATCGCCGGGGGGATCGCTGAGCCGGATGCCTGCGGCGTTGGTGCTGTTGCTGGCGGGGGCCAGCGCTTTTAGCGTGGCAAATGTCTATTACGCTCAGCCGCTGCTGGACGCCATTGCCCAGGATTTTAATATCAGCCTGGCATCGGTGGGCATGGTGATCACCGTTACCCAGTTAGGTTGTGCTTTGGCACTGTTGCTGGTGGTGCCGTTGGGCGATCGGGTTAATCGCCACCGGCTGCTGGCGGTGCAGCAACTGCTGTTGATTGCCGCATTGTGCGTGGTCGGCTGGGCGAACAGCAGCCTGTTATTACTGTTCGGCATGCTGTTGGTCGGGCTGCTGGGCACGGCCATGACTCAGGGATTGATCGCCTTTGCTGCCACGTTGGCGGCGCCGCATGAGCGGGGGCGGGTAGTGGGGGCAGCACAAGCCGGGGTCGTGCTCGGCCTGCTGTTGGCGCGTACGCTTTCCGGCGCACTGGCGGATTTGGGCGGCTGGCGAGCGGTTTACTTCTTCTCGGCGGCGGTAACCTTGATCCTGTTGCCGATATTGGCGCGTCTGTTGCCTGCACCACGTACGCCGCCATCAACGCTCAGTTACCCGGCGCTGTTGCGATCAATGCTGACGCTGCTGTGGCGCGACCGTACGCTACAGATCCGCGGCATGCTGGCGCTGCTGATGTTTGCAGCATTCAGTATTTTCTGGAGTGCACTGGTTCTGCCACTCAGTCAGGCGCCGTTTAATTTTTCACATTCGGTGATTGGCGCGTTTGGTTTGGTGGGGGCGGTGGGCGCACTGGCGGCGGTACGGGCTGGGCATCTGGCCGATCGCGGTTTGGGGCAGGTGGCGAGCGGGGTTTGTCTGTTGTTACTGGTGTTGGCCTGGTTACCACTCGGCATGCTGAGTAACGGGTTGGGGTGGCTGATTGTGGGCATAGTGCTGCTCGATCTGGCGGGGCAGGCCATTCATGTGCTGAATCAGAGCCTAATTTTCAGCGCACATCCGCAGGCCCATAGCCGGTTAGTCGGCTGTTATATGCTGTTTTACGCGGTGGGCAGTGGGCTGGGTGCCTTTGCCAGCACCCACGTATTTGCCCTGGCGGGCTGGTCTGGCGTGTGCTGGCTGGGGGCGGGTGTCAGCCTGGTCGCTCTGTTGTTCTGGGGGCTGACGCTGCGTGCGATGCCAGCCTCAGGCACGACGCATTAACCGGCATCCTTTCGGTTCTGGGACAGGAGTCACATATAAAATTCAGTACCCCCATTGTTTGTCATAATTCACCGCGATACTGTTGTGTAATCTGGTTTAAACCAATTGAGTGAGCTATGGAAAACAACTCCACCGTTGAACTGGCCAAGCAAAGGCTTAATGACTGGCTGAGTCAGGGCGCGATAGCCCCCGGTGACAAGCTTCCTTCGGAGCGAGAACTGGGGGAATTGCTGAACATTAAACGCATGACGCTACGTCAGGCGCTGCTGTTCCTGGAAAGCGAGTCGAGAATATTCCGCAAGGATCGCCGGGGTTGGTTTGCGGCACTGCCGCGGTTTAACTACAACCCCAACTCGTCTACCAGCTTCAAACAGGCAGCCATTGAGCAGGGGCGTTTTCCTTCCTGGGGCTATATGACCAAGGAGCGGGTCTTGACGGCACCGGCGGCTATTGGCGATTTACTGCAGGTGAGTGAAGGAGCAGAGATCTACCAGATCTGTGGCTGGGGGGCGCTGGATAATCACATCGTGTTTTATCACGAAACCTATATCAATCCGCTGGTGGCTCCCGACTTTATCGAACGTCTGGGTGAGAACTCATTTGCCGAAGTGTGGGAAAACGCCTACGGCACCCCCACTCATACCCGTCACTTGGCGTTTAAACCTACCCGATTATCTGGCGATGCCTGCAAGGTGATGGGCGGCAACGCCAGCACGCCGTCGATTCTGGTAGAGAAGCATCGTGCCGATGCCCAACGCCGTATCGTACAGGTGGATATCGAATACTGGCGCTTCGAGTCGGTGGATTTTTTCATTAACTTATAGGTGAACACCATGGATCGCTTAACTGCGGAGAAAGTCCTTCTGCGGGCGCAGAATTTGCCCCTTTACCTGCATGCCTACGCTTTTCATCTCAATATGCGCATGGAGAAAATCCTGCCTGAGGATTTGCTGACCATTGCTCATCAGCAGCAGTTGCGCGGCGTGAAAGTGCACGTGTTAGACGGAGAAAGTCAGGCGCTTTGCCACGCCGATGATGCCCGCTTACGCAAGTTTGGTGAGCAGGCGCAGCGCTATGGGCTGGATATTCATATCGAAACCAGCGCCTCCGACTCGCAGACTATCGATCAGGCGGTGAATATTGCCCTTAAATCCGGTGCCAGTTCGGTGCGCTTTTATCCGCGCTATCAGGGGCCATTGCAGGAGGTGTTAGCGCGTATCGCGGCAGATATTCAGTACATCAAGCAGCGTTATCAGCACTCGGGTCTGAGCTTTACACTGGAACAGCACGAAGATCTCAAGAGCCATGAACTGGTTAGCCTGGTTCGGGCGGCGGAGTTTCCTCAACTTTCCCTGTTGTTCGATTTCGCCAACATGATTAACGCCAACGAAGAGCCGCTGTCGGCATTGGCGACAATGGCCGGGGAAATCACGCAGGTACATATCAAGGATGCGCTGATTGTGCGTGAGAAGAAGGGCATGGGGCACCGGGCCTGCATTTCCGGGCAGGGGGACTTACCCTTCCGCGAACTGTTGCTGGGGCTAATTTGTTTGGGCGACGAGCGGCCGCAGGTCACCGCTTATGGGCTGGAAGAAGAAGTGGATTATTACGCGCCGCCGTTTCGTTTCACCGATGAGGGCGATAACCCGCCTATTCCATGGCGCGAAATGAGTGAAACCGCGTTACCGGAGCAAGGGTTGGAAGAACGACTGAAAAAAGAGTCTCAGGATGCTTTAAATCAAATTCACCATGTTCGCACCATTATTAACAGTTTGACGCAGCAAGCCCGGGAACGGCTAACCCCGGCATAATATAATAACGAAATTTATAAATTACATATTCTCGCTGATGTGGAGATGTGCTCGTCCCGTCACCGAGGTCACAACACCGCTTAATTATCTATTGGCTGTGAGGGAATGATGCTGACTAAAAAAAGATGGGCGCTATTTAGTTTGTTGGTCTTATGTGGCGGGACAATATATAAATTGCCTTCCCTTAAGGATGCTTTTTATGTGCCGATGCAAGAATATTTCCACCTGAGCAATGGCGAAATTGGTAACGCCATGTCGGTCAACTCGATTGTGACCACCATTGGCTTCTTCTTATCGATTTATTTCTCCGATCGTCTGCCGCGCCGCTTTACCATGTCGTTTTCACTGATCGCCACCGGTTTACTCGGTATTTACCTGTCCAGCATGCCGGGCTACTGGGGCATTCTGTTTGTCTGGGCCCTGTTTGGCGTCACCTGCGACATGCTGAACTGGCCGGTGCTGCTCAAATCGGTGAGTATGCTGGGGGATAATACCCAGCAGGGGCGGCTGTTCGGCTTCTTCGAAACCGGACGTGGCGTGGTGGATACCGTGGTGGCGTTTTCCGCACTGGCATTGTTTACCGCCTTTGGCAGCGGCTACCTTGGTTTCAAAGTTGGGATACTGTTTTATTCGGCGATCGCCATTATCGTGGGGATTATTATTTTGTTGGTGATGAAGGAAAGCCCGGAGGGAAAAACAACTTCACAAAGCGCAGTGGCGGTTGATAAAAAACCGGGCATGAGTAGCGTATTAAAAAATAAAACGGTCTGGCTGATTGCCTTCAGCGTTTTCTGTGTTTATGCGGTGTATTGTGGGCTGACGTTCTTTATTCCTTTCCTGAGCCATGTCTATGCATTACCGATTGCACTGGTTGGGGCCTACGGGATCATTAATCAGTATTGCCTAAAAATGGTGGGTGGGCCGATTGGCGGTTTGATTGCGGACAAAGTATTAAAATCCCCCAGCAAGTATTTATTCTATACCTTTATTATCAGCGCCGTTGCGCTGGCATTATTGATCCTGTTGCCGCATGAGCAAATGCCGGTCTATCTGGGCATGGCCTGTACGCTGGGATTTGGTGCGGTGGTCTTTACCCAACGTGCGGTGTTCTTCGCACCGATCGGTGAGGCGGGGATTGATGAGGAACACACCGGTGCGGCGATGGCGCTAGGCAGTTTTATCGGTTACGCCCCGGCAATGTTTTGCTTCAGCCTGTACGGCCACATTCTCGATGCTTTCCCCGGGCTAACCGGCTACAAGATTGTCTTCGGCCTGATGGGCATGTTTGCCTGCGCCGGGATCATCGTGTCGGGGCTGTTGGTCAGAAATATCCGCGCACGCGGCAAATTGACCCCGGCGGTTTCTGCCGCCTGAGTTGGGGACTATGGATGGGCACGGTACAACACGCCGTGCCCTTACTTGGTCGGCGAGTGCATCAGGTAATAGTCTTCCGCGCCGTCATTGCCGGTGGTGATCGTCCGCCAGCCGTGTTTATGGTAAAACGCCAGCGCCTTCTCATTCTTGACCAGACATTTCAGCGAGCCGGTGGCGGTAAACGTCTGCTCCGCTGCCTGCAACAGCGCGCTGCCGACGCCCAGGGGCGGCAGGTGAGGGTCGACATACAGATTGTGAATAAAGTTATCCTGACGATAAATCGAGACAAACCCCAGTCGCTTCCCTTTTTCTTCCGCCACCCAAATATCCTCGCCCAGTGTCGAACGATCGAAATCTTCCAGTCGGTAATCTTCGGTATCACGCCAGGGGAACGCCGCTTTGCGCGATGCCAGATACAGGGTGCGCAGGAACGGACGGTCGGCCTCCTGGTATTTTCTTATTTGCATGGCGTCTCCTTTTTATTTTTTGACACTATAGCGCGATTGACCTCACCGGCGGCAACCCCAATAATGGCCGTCTTGACTCGGGGTGCCTCTAGGGGCTGAGATTTTACCCGTATTACCTGATCTGGATTATGCCAGCGTAGGGAAGTCTCGGTGCCCCCACCGGTACCCGCCTTCTTGAACGCCGGTTGGGAGGAATATGTTCGCTCGACCTGATGCTTTACCCGGCGCTCACGCCGCGGCTTGTTTGACCCAATTTAAACGCCAACCCCCCTTGATTCATTGCCTGACCAACGAAGTGGTGCAGGAACTGACGGCTAACGTGTTGCTGGCGCTCGGCGCTTCCCCGGCGATGGTGGTGGAACCGACCGAAGCGGCGCAGTTCAGCCGGCTGGCGGATGCTTTGCTGGTTAATATCGGCACCCTCAATGCCTCGCGGGCCGAATCCATGCTGGCCGCGGTAGAGGCTGCCAATGCGGCGGGCACCCCCTGGACGCTGGATCCGGTCGCCGTTGGCGGGCTGGTGTACCGCACTGCATTTGCCCAGCGTTTGCTGGGGGAAAAGCCGGCGGCAATTCGCGGCAATGCCTCTGAGATCATGGCGCTGAGTGGCATGCAGGCGAACGGTCGCGGCGTCGACAGCGCTGACGATTCACTGGCGGCGTTACCGGCGGCGCGTGAACTGGCGCGGCTCAGCGGGGCGATAGTAGCAGTGACCGGCGTGGTGGATTATATCACCGACGGCCAGCGTGACTGGGCGGTCGCCGGAGGGGACGTGCTGATGACGCGAGTGGTGGGCACCGGTTGTGCGCTTTCGGCGGTGGTGGCGGCATTTTGCAGCCTGCCGGGCGATCGACTGGACAACGTTGCCACCGCCTGCCGGGTGATGTCGCTTTGCGGTGAGCGGGCCACGCGCCGTGCCGCCGGGCCGGGCAGTTTTACCCCGGCATTTCTCGATGCCCTATATCAACTGCGCCCGGAGGACCTGCAATGAAACGGATTAACGCGTTGACCATCGCCGGGACCGATCCGAGCGGCGGGGCCGGTATCCAGGCCGACCTGAAAGCTTTCTCTGCGCTGGGGGCCTATGGCGCCTCCGTGATCACCGCGCTGGTGGCACAAAACACCCGCGGCGTGCAGTCGGTGTATAACATCGAACCGGCCTTTGTCGCCGCTCAACTTGATTCCGTGTTCAGCGATCTGCGTATCGACAGCACCAAGATTGGTATGCTGGCCAACGCCGACATTGTGCAGGCGGTGGCGGAGCGTTTACGTCACTATCAGCCGTCGTTTGTGGTGCTGGATACGGTGATGCTGGCGAAAAGCGGTGATCCTTTGCTGGCACCGGAGGCGGTGGAGTCGATTCGCCGCGAGCTGTTGCCGCTGGTGTCGATCATCACGCCGAACCTGCCGGAAGCGGCGGCCCTGCTGGAATGTGCCCCGGCGGAAAACGAAAGCCAGATGCGTGAACAGGGACGGGCACTGTTGGCGATGGGCTGCCAGGCGGTACTGATGAAGGGCGGCCATCTGAGTGAAAGTGAAAGCCCGGACTGGCTGTTCAGTGTGGGGCAGGAGCAACGCTTTACTGCACCGCGCGTAGCGACCCGCCATACGCACGGCACCGGCTGCACGCTGTCTGCCGCATTGGCCGCGCTGCGTCCGCGCCACGACGACTGGGCAGGTACGGTCGCTGCCGCCAAGGATTATCTGCAAAAAGCCTTGCAGCAGGCCGATACGCTGGAAGTGGGGCACGGCATCGGGCCGGTGCATCATTTTCACGCCTGGTGGTGAGTCAACTTTTTAGCCGTGCTGTGGTCTGACTAGATTCAGGCCCGGTTTTGGCCGGGTGCGATCGAATTCAATCAAGGGAGAAGGGCATGACAGGACAAAACGCACTTCGCGGCGCCATCTTCGGCGCGTTACTCAGCTTCAGCGTGGGCAGCTTCGCCCAACAGATTGTCACCACTTCGGACGTGATCCAGCAGCCGGGTTATCAGGCCAGTTGGCAGAACATGGTGAAGGGGCAGGCCCGTTTGCCGGGCTGGGCGCGCAAAGGGGTAGGGACGTCAACCCCGGCGCAAAGCCTGAGCTGGAAGGGCCAGGATTATTTGGTGGGCAATGTGTGCAAGCCCCATGACTGTGCCAACAACTTTATGATGGTGGCGTTTAAAGAAGACAAGTCGCAGGCCTGGGCGGTGCGCGTTGAAGTGGCGAATAAGCCGGAAGCGGTTGATCATCCGAAGAAATACGCCAAATACCAATGGTTGGGCAAGCCGGATGAGGACATGAAGGCGCTGCTGAAACAACAGTTCGAGAATAATCCGGACTGGAAATAAGCGGACTTTAGCGTCGTACGTATCCCCTCACCCAAAGGAGAGGGGACAAACGGGCAAGCATTAGTTAATGCGGTCAGCCGATACCGGCCTGATGCAGGTCGTGCAGGTTGATCGCGCCCACCAGTACGCCATCCAGATTGACCACCGGCGCGGCGCTAATGTGCTGTTCGTGCAACGCTTCCAGTGCTTCTCCGGCGCGCCATTGTTCCGGCAAACGGTAGCCGGGCCGGGTGATCGCCGGGCTTAATGCATCCTGCAGGCTATTGCCTTTCACCAGCCAGCGGCGCAGGTCGCCGTCGGTAAACACCCCCACCACTTTCTGCTGTGCGTCACACACCGGCACTAACCCCAGCCCGGTGCGACTCAGTTCGAGCATCGCTTCCATCACGTTGGCATTTTCACTGACCTGCGGCAGGCGATCGCCCGTGCGCATCAGGTGATGTACCCGGTTCAGCAGGCGTGCGCCCAGGCTGCCGCCCGGATGCGAGCGGGCAAAGTCTTCGGCGTTGAAACCGCGTTGACGCATCAGCGCCATTGCCAGTGCGTCGCCCATCATCAGCGTATTGACCGCACTGGAGGTCGGTGCTAGCCCCATCGGGCAAGCCTCACGCTCAACGCTGATGTCCAGCATGCAGGCCGCCGCCTGTGCCAGCGGTGACTCTTTGCCACCGGTAATAGCGATCACCGGGATGTTATTCTCCGCCAGTAGCGGCAGGATCAGATCCAGTTCTTTGGCGCGGCCGGAGTAGGAGATAAACACCACCACGTCGTCGGCACCGATCATGCCGAGATCGCCGTGCAGTGCCTCCGCCGGGTGGACGAAGAAGGACGGGGTGCCGGTACTGGCCAGCGAGGCGGCAATTTTTTTACCAATATGACCGGATTTACCGATGCCGGAAATCACCGCCTTGCCGCGACAGTTCAGCAGCAGTTCGCAGGCGCAGACGAAGTTGTCGTCCAGTCGCGCCAGCAGGCGTTGTGCTTCGGTCAACTCAATTTCCAGCGTTTCGCGGGCAAAGGCCAGCAGGGCAGCGGCGTTACTCATCAAAATCTCCTACCAGAATGATATTGATCCCTTTCGCTTGTAGCGCGGCGAGGTAATCCGGGTTGATGTTTTTATCGGTGATCAGCGTGTCTACGGCGCTCAGGTCGCAGACCACGTTCGGGCTTTTGCGGCCAAATTTTGACGAATCCACCAGCAGGATAATACGGCTGGCGGCTTCACACATCGCCTTGCTGACGTTATGCACTTCGTTAAAGGTGGTGACACCGGCGTTAAGATCCACGCCGTCCGCACCGATAAACAGCTTGTCGAAGCTGAACTGCTGGAAAGCCGATTCGGCCAGGCTGCCGTGGAAGGACGCCGATTTTTTGCGGTAAGTGCCGCCGGGCATCAGGATGGTCTGGTCGTTATCCAGCTCCACCAGCGCATTAACGATATGCAGGCTGTTGGTCATCACCGTGATGTTATTGAACTGCGCCAGATGCGGCACCATTTGCAGCACCGTGCTGCCGGCATCGAAAATCAGCGAGTCGCCGTCGTTGATCAGCTTAATGGCGGCGTAGGCGATCTGACGTTTCTTTTCGGTATTGATGTGAGTTTTGCGGTCGATGGGCTGGTCGCCATCGTCGCGGCTGAGCACCACGCCGCCGTAGGTGCGGATCACCTCGCCTTCGTCTTCCAGCAGGGTAAGATCTTTACGAATGGTGGTGCCGGTGGTGGCGAAATGTGCCGCCAGGGCATCCACTGCCGTTTTGCCATGTCGCTGCAGATATTCAAGGATAGCGGCCTGTCGCTGCTTTGGTTTCATAGCCCGTCCTGTTCACAAGAGTTGAGCATTTCCCTTCAGTGAATAATTCAACATGAAAGGTAATGTCTTTTAATGTGAAAATATCATGATTTAGGGGCAATCGCTAACGATAGTGCAGTCTGGCATGCGCGATCCTCGGGGAAGATCACATCCGGGCGCAGATCCCGCTGGTGCAGGCCATGCAGCCGGGCGATCGACCGGGGTTGGGCAAAAATGGTCAGGCCGCGCATCAACATGCTACCGCAGACCCGTTGTTCGGTGTCGAAGGCCAACGCCAGCACCACCCGTGGCCGGAAGCGCCCGCCAGAACGTCCGACACCGACGCGGCCCAGTTGGCACAGGCCGTCGAAGGCACGGTTGAAACGCTGGAGCTGCCACCAACCGAGCGCGATTTGCAGCAGCCAGGCCAGTACGGCGAAGATGATCAATGCCTGGGTCATAGTGTCTCCTGTTTATTTTCCCTCTCCAGACGGAGAGGGAGGCGTAACCCAATCAGAACATTACCTGACCGCCGGTGATGTTAATCGACTGGCCCGTGCAATAAGACGCTTTATCGCTGGCGTAAAACAGCAGGGTATTCAGCACGTCCTGGTAATCACAACCGCGTTTCAACGGCACCTTATCGGTGTAATATTTTTCAACTTCATCCGGCGCAATCCCCAGTTTTTGTGCGTACTGCGGCAGCAGTGACTGGAACATGGGCGACTTCAGCAGGTTACCGAGCATCAGCGAATGCACGGTAATGCCGTATTCCGCCAGATCGAGCGCCAGTGACTGGGTCAGCCCGACCCCGCCGAACTTGGCGGCGCTGTAACCCGAGTTGTGCTTGCTCCCGACCTTGCCGGACTTGGAGTTGATCTGAATGATGCGCCCGGCAACGCCGTCGCGGATCATCAGGCGGGAAAACTCGCGGGCGCAGAGGAAATAGCCCACCAGATTGACCTGCAACGAACGATCGAAATCCCCTAACGGAAAATCGGTGATCGGCGCGGCCTTGGCGATACCGGCGCTGTACACCAGCAGATTGGCCTGGCCAAATTGGCTATCCACTGCCGCCGCCAGGGCAATGACGCTCTGTTCATTGGTGGCATCGGCCTGGAAACCCTGTGCGCAGCCTGCGCCGTATTGGTCGTTAATCTGCTGCGCCACCTGTCGGGCGTTATCCGCGTTTAAATCGGCTACCGCTACGCGGTAACCCGCCTGCGCCAGTCCCAGGCACAAAAATGCACCTAATGTTTGGCCTCCGCCAATCACTACAGCTACTTCAGACATGGTCTACTCCTTATGCGATAAATTTCAGCGTACTGCCTAACGGGATATCAACCGGTGTGGCACCGGCTACGTGGATAGAACCGGGGAATTCGGCCTGATTTTCCCCGTCAAAACGTACGGTAAGGTGGCCCAGTTCACGCAGGTTTTGGCTGGCGACCTCGCCAACGGCGGTAATCGGATAACGCTGCTCCGCCAGCTCCATCCAGCCGCCGGTCTGCAGTTCGCCGAGGGTATTGCCGTGCCGGTGGATGAAGCAAAACTCTTCGATGTCTGCCGGTGCCCCCTCACGGAAGGTGATCAGCATGTCGTCCAGCAATGCATCGCGGGCACTGTCGCCAATCTGGGTGATGGTGGTTTGGAAAATGGTGTTCATAGCTAGCCCCTGGCAGTAAGTAAAAGTTATTGGTAGATGAAGGCTGAGGCGGCCCAGGCGATCAGCACCGTAGGTGCGCCGGTCAGGAAACGCCCGACCAAGACCGAAGGCACACCGACCCGCACCGTGTCCTGCTTGGCTTCTGCCAATGACAGACCTACCGGAATAAAGTCACAGGCGGCCTGCGCGTTAATCGCGAACAGGGCGGGCAGCGCCAGCTGCGGTGGGATATGACCCAGACCGATTTGCACCCCGACCAGCACGCCAATCACCTGGGCGATCACCGCGCCAGGGCCGAGGAATGGCGACAGCAGTGGGAAAGAACAAATCAGCGCCAGCGTCACCAGGCCAATCGGGCTGCTGGCCAATGGCGTCAGGCCGTGGGCGATAAAATCCCCCAGGCCGGAGGCCATGATGATGCCGATCAGTGCCGAGACGAACGCCATAAACGGCAGAATGGTTTTCAGTACCGTGTCGATGGTGTCGCGGCCAGACTGGAAGAACACCGCCACCACCGATCCCATACCCATGCCGACTTTCGCCAACAAGCCGTCGCTCTGTTCGGTGATTTTTTTGCTGGTGTCGTAATCCCGTCCCTTGGGTTGCGGGGCGGGGGCTGCTTGCGCTGTCTCCGTTGCCGATTCCACCCGGCTGATGTTGCTATCGCGTACCCCGGAGACATAAATATCCTCGAGGATAAATTTCGCCAGCGGGCCAGATTGGCCGGTAGCGTGGATATTGACCGTCGGAATACGGCGTTTAGGGTACAGGCCGCAGCGCAGGGTGCCGCCACAGTCGATCACCATGACGCCAATTTCATCGGCCGGCGGTTCGCCTTCCTTAAAGCCGTCGACGGCTGGCCAGCCGGTCAGTTCGCTAAGCCGATCGACGATCGACGGGCGGGTACCGGCAGTGATGTACACCACTTTTTTTCCCGGCTCGATCGGTAACTGCAACGGGCCACCCCAGCCGCTGGCGCCTTTCTCAATACGGATATAAGCACTCATGCTGTACTCCACGAATTAAAGTTGTACCTGACGGTCCAGGCGGATGCCCATCTTGCGTTCGAACAGGCTGGTGGTGAGATCGGTTACCCAACCGCGGAAAAAGTTGGTAAACAGCCCGACCAGGAAATAGCTCACCGCCAGTGGCCCCAGCGGCAGGCCGAGGGTAGTTAGGCCACTGGCGATCCCGAGGTAAACGAACAGTTCGCCGGGGTTGATATGCGGGAACAGGCCATTCATCGAGTGGCAGCTGTAGGACGCCGCCGCGTAGTAGCTGGGTTTGTATTTCTCGGGCATAAAGCGACCGAGGCTGAGGGTCATCGGGTTGCAAAACACAAAGGTGCCGATCAGCGGCAGCAGCAGATAGCGTGAAACCGGGTTCCCCGCACAGCGCTGCGCCAAGCGTTCGATACGTTCCTGGCCAACAAATTTGATCAGCGCGTTCATAATGACCAACAAGCTGATTAACAAAGGTAAAATGCCGGTCACCATGCCGACAAACACTTCACCGCCTTTCTGAAACAGGCCGATAAACCATTCGGCGCCGTGGGTGATTAGCTCAATCATTATTGTTCTCCTGAGATGGAAGGTATGGCCTGGAGCGAACGGCGGCTCTGTCGCCATGGGCCTTACACTAATCACTTTATGGATTAATTTGTTTTAAATAGATCACAGTTTGAAAGATAAATATTTTATTGTGAAAGTTAATTATGAAAGAAAAATAACATTAAAGCGCGGTAGCCGTTAGGCAAGGAGGAAGATGGCAGCAGATTAAAGGCATAAAAAAGCCCGGCGAACCGGGCTGGAGGTAACAGATTTTGCGAGCGACGGGATCAGGCGATGGTGACTTTCTTATCCAGATAGGTGTCCTGAACCGCGTTGATCAGCGCAACACCTTCTTTCATCGATTTCTTGAACGCCTTACGCCCCAGAATCAGCCCCATGCCACCTGCGCGCTTGTTGATGACCGCGGTGCGCACCGATTCCTGCAGATCGTTTTCACCGGCGGCCCCGCCGGAGTTAATCAACCCGGCACGGCCCATATAGCAGTTGGCCAACTGGTAACGCACCAGATCGATCGGGTGATCGGTGGTCAGCTTGCTGTAGACGCGGTCGTCGGTATAACCGAATTTCACCGCGCGGTAGCCGCCGTTGTTTTCCGCCATTTTCTGCTTAACGATATCGGCGCCGATGGTGGCGGCAATATGGTTGGCCTGGCCGGTGAGATCGGCGCTGGAATGATAATCCACACCGTCTTTAGTAAACGCCGGATTACGCAGATAAGCCCACAGCACGGTGACCATACCCAGTTCGTGGGCGCGCTCGAAGGCGCTCGAGATCTCTTCAATCTGGCGGCGTGACTGTTCGGAACCAAAGTAAATGGTGGCACCGACCGCGACGGCACCCATGTTGAAAGCCTGTTCGACGCTGGCATACAGGGTCTGGTCGTATTGGGTTGGATAGCTCAGGGTTTCGTTATGGTTCAGTTTGACCAGGAACGGAATTTTGTGGGCATAGCGGCGCGATACCGAAGCCAGCACGCCGTAAGTGGAGGCGACGCAGTTACAGCCGGCCTCAATGGCCAGTTCAACGATATTTTTCGGGTCAAAGTACAGTGGGTTGGCGGCGAAAGACGCGCCGGCGGAGTGCTCAATCCCCTGGTCAACCGGCAGAATCGACAGGTAACCGGTGCCGGCCAGACGGCCGTGGTTAAGCAGGCTTTGCATCGAACGCAGAACGGTGTTGGGACGGTTATTATCGATCATGATCCGGTCGACAAAGTCGGCGCCCGGCAGGTACAGATTCTCAGCAGGGATGGTAGTACAGCGGTGTTGCAACAGGTCTTCCGCTTCCTTTCCTAACAACTGCGCAATATCAGTCATGATTGTCTCCTGATTAGCTTCTTCATACACCGACAATAAAAACCATAGGGGAGATTTATTCACCGGCGTAGTAAAAAGCGGTGATTGAAGCTGTAAAAACGATAGTAATGAAATCCTGATAGCAAGGAGAAACAATAGATGCGATTGAGAGGAAATGCCATTTGGGAAGCCAAATAGCGGGGGGCGATCGCCCCCTTGAAGGTCAGTGCTTGACTATTCGGCGTCGAACCACTCGGTATTCTGCAAAGCGATGGGGGTAATAGAGTAGATCATTTCTTGCAGGTGCTCATGGATGGCGCGCTCGGCGGCATCGGCATCCTGCGCCTTCAGTGCGGCAAAAATGCGGTAATGCTGCTGGAGCAGGCTTTCCGGTGGCGAGACTTCGCTCAGGCTGAGAAAACGCACCCGGTCCATGGTGGCCTTGATGGTTTCGATGGTCTCCCAGGCCAGTGGGCATTCGGCAAACTGAGTGAGCAACTGGTGGAACTCATCGTCCAGCGCCAGGAACTCACGTGTCTGCTTGTTCTGTGCGGCCAGCTCCTGGCGGTGCAAATTATGCTCCAGCGTCATCAACTGTTCCGGTGTAATGCGTTCCGCCGCGCGACGTACAACAGCGCATTCTACGGCCTGACGGATAAAACGCCCATCGGCTACCCGTTTGGCCGAAATCTTCATCACGAAAGTCCCGCGCTGCGGCAGGATCTGCACCAGTCCGGCCTCCGCCAGCTTGATAAAGGCTTCGCGCACCGGTTGGCGTGAAACGCTAAAGCGGGTGGAAATCTCTTTCTCTGACAGCAGCGTGCCGGGGGGAATGGTGCAGTCGACGATGTCCTTACGCAGGAAACGGTAGATTTGCTGATTAACCGGAAGGCTATTGGTGAGGCTGTAGGATTCAGACATGGAGACGATCGGTCATCTGGCTGGGATTTGGATGCCACCATACTAGCAGATTATTGCTTACGGGTTATGAAAACCCTTATGTTTCGCCGGTATCGACCTGAAACCGGCGGGTTTATCCCGGCGAATTAATTGCCGGCCAGGGCGACCACCTTGGCCCAAATGTCATCATCGACCGGAATGCCCAGGCTCAGGTTTTGCTGACGCCTTAGCAACTGCTGTTCACCGGGATAAAATACCCGTTCAACCCCCTCAGCCGGTTCGGAGGCGGCAACATAACGCTCTACGTCCTCGGTCAGCCGGCGGGTATAGTCTGCGCCGCCCAGTTGCTGGGGATCAAACAGCATGAAGATCTGACTGGCGCCGGTTCCGCTGCCCTGTTCGATACAGTCGATCTCACTGGTGGTGTGACCGGCGGACAGCATGGCTGCCATCGCATCCAGCAGGATTGCCATGCTGGAGCCTTTCCAATACCCGGCTGGCATAATGCGCATGGATTCTTCTACCGGGCCGGGTTCCAGCGTGATATTCCCCTGCTGGTCATAGCCCGCGGGGAAAGGCATTTGCCCCCCTTTGAGCCGGGTCACCTGCAGTTGGCCGTAAGAATATTGTGACATCGCCATATCCAGCACCAGTGGCTGTTCACCTGGCACCGCCATAACAAAAGGATTATTACCCAGCCGTGGGTTCTTGCCCCCCCAGGCCGGCATGCAGGATTCGGTATTGGTCCAGCAAATGGCGGCCAGTCCCTGATTAACGGCTTGCCAGCCGTAGGTGCCACCGCGCATCCAATGGGTGGTATTGCGCATTGTCACAATGCCGACGCCGTTTTGTCGCGCTAATTGCGCTGCTTGCTCAACGGCAAACAGGGCATTGGTGATGCCGACTCCACGTTGGCCGTCATACAGATTGATCGCCCCCAACTGTTTGATAAGCACCGGCTCGGCCTGTGGATTAACCCAGCCACGTTGCAGATAGTCGATAAAACGGGCGACGCGGTTCAGACCGTGGGAATAGATGCCATCGCAACTGGATTCGGTATGAATACGAGCACAGGTGGCGGCTTTGTCCTGTCCCAGCCCAGCCTGGACAAAAGCGCGCTCAACGGTGTTTTGCATCACCTCAAAGGGGATTCTGTTCATTTTGTTGCTCCTTGATCGGCAGTGTGGTGGGGCGGTTAATGATGCTGTTATTACCCCAGGCGAAGCGGTAGTCCCAGCCGGTCAGCGTTTCGACCACCTGCCGGGTTTCCGCGCTGGCGGTACTCATTGATCCTCCTTGCTTCAGTCGGTTGATTTCTTCCACCAGGATGCGGTGGTTATCGATAGTCAGGCGGAATTTGCGGGCGCACAGCAGACCAAACAGCAAGAACAGCACCGAACCGATGCAAAATACCATCGCGATACCATGAATAGCCTCGGTCGGCTGGCTGCTACTTTTGGCGATAAAGCCAGAATGTTGCAGTGCCAGCCCGACCATAAACAGCGCCAGGGCTTGTACCGCTTTACGAACGAAGGTCATTACGCCGGCAAAGATCCCTTCACGCCGTTGGCCGGTGAATATTTCGTCGACGTCCGGGATAAAGCTGTAAATGTTCCAGCAGACGTAATAGCTGCCTGCGCGGCCGCAGCCCATCACTACCGCGGCCAGCGCGATCCAGTAGATGGCATTAGCCGGTGAAACCAGATAAATCATCAAAAACAGCGCAATGCTCACCAGCATAAAGGACTGAGCAATCTTGTAGGCGGCCCCGTTGCCGAATCGGATGCAGAGTGGAATAAACAGCGAAACGCACAGAAACTGCACCAGGGTCATTAGTGTCAGTGCGTTGGAAGCATCAATAGCGTTTTGGCCCAGCACAAAAACAATGTAATAGACCAGCACCGATCCCAGGACGTCCAGCGCCACATAAGCGCCCAGATACATACCTACGTGCAGGCGGAAGGTTTTGATATGAAAAGTAGAAATCAGTGATTTGAATAAATCTCGCATATCGCGGCGAAACGACAGCGGCGGCATATTCTGAGAGATGGGAACCGGGCGGCTCCAGGTAAAACAGTACAGCAGGACAATGACGATGGCGAACAGGATGCCGAAAATTACCCCCATATACAGGAAGGATGACGAAGCATCCTCACCGAGATAAGCAATAATGCGGCCCGGCAGCCAGGCGGCCAGTATGCCCGCACCGGTGGAAAACAGCATGCGAACGCCGGTGAGCTTGGCGCGAACCTTAAAATCGCTGGTCATTTCCGCCGCCAGCGTTTCGTAAGGCACGATCACCAGCGTGTAGGTAAGGTAAAACAGCACGTAGGTTGTCAGGTAATAGCCGAATCCCATGCCGTCGACCCACATACAGATGTAGGTCACCAGTACCAGAGGTGAACCAATAAGGAAGAAAAAGCCGCGACGCCCAAAACGTTGACCCCAACGGTTGCGATAGAAATTGTCGGTGACATAACCCATCAGCGGGTCGGAGATAGCATCTAACAATCGGGCGATAGCTATGATGGCACCGGCCTGAACCGGACTGAGACCGGCATAGGTGGTGTAAAAGAACATGATCCACAGGCCGAGTACCGCAAAACTGCCGCCGCCGAAAACATCCCCGCTGCCGTAAGCCAGCAGATTACGCAATTTGATCGGCCGATCCTTGATGACATTTTCCATGGTGACTTTCTCCTGGTGACCCAGTATTCAGGCCAGCAATTTGGAAACGGTGGTCTTGGCACCCTGCGCTAACAGCGCCTGATAGGCATGGGTGACGGTGTCGACGAAGCTGTGATAGGCCGGCAGATCCTGACCAAAGACCGCATCGAGCTGCAACAGGGCCAGCACCCGTTCCGGGCCTTCGCGACTGTTGCCGACCAAGTTGGCGAGGCGTTCACTTAAAGGATCGCTGATCTCAATAGGCTGACCCTGTTCATCCTTGCCGCCGACGTAACGCATCCAACCGGCGACACCTAAAGCCAGACAACTAAAATCGCTGCCGTGCGCCAGATGCCAACGAATGGAGTCCAACATGCGCTGCGGCAGTTTTTGCGTGCCGTCCATGGCGATCTGCCAGGTACGGTGCTTTAGCGCCGTATTGCGGTAACGGGCCAGTAGCGAGTCGGCGTAGTGCGTCAGATCCAGCTCATGAACCTGCAGCGTCGGTGCTTGCTCCGCCAGCATCAGGTGGCGTCCGGCTTTAACAAAATACGCATCCTGCATGCAGTCGCTGATATGCGCATAACCGGCCAAATAGCCCAGATAAGCGAGAAACGAATGGCTGCCGTTGAGCATCCGCAGCTTCATTTCCTCGTATGGCAGTACGTCGCTGACCAGCTCAGCACCGGCCTTTTCCCATGCCGGGCGTCCCTGCGGAAAGTGATCTTCGATCACCCATTGGCGGAAGGGTTCGCAGGCGACAGCGACCGGATCGGCGATGCCACCCAGTAAATCCTCAATGTGTTGCAGCGTTTCCGCGGTGACTGCCGGAACAATGCGGTCGACCATGGTTGATGGGAAGGTGACCTGCTGTGTGACCCACGCCGCCAGATCCGCATCCTGTCGCTGTGCCAGTTGGCTGAGTACGTTGCGGGTTACCTGACCGTTGGCCGGCATGTTGTCGCAGGACATTACGGCAAACGCCGGCAGGCCCCGTGCCCGGCGTAGCCGCAGTGCGGCCAGGATCAGGCCGGGGGCCGATCGCGGATGCAGCGGGTGGGCGATGTCATGCTGAATATCCGGATGCTCTGCCAACAACTGGCCGCTGGCGGGCTGATAACAGTAGCCTTTCTCGCTGATGGTCAATGAAACGATGGCAATCTCCGGCTGTGCCATGGCTTCAAGCACGGCTTCCAGCCCGTCGACCTGCAGGTGCAGCGCCTGCCTGATGACGCCGATCGTCTGACCATGCCAGCCGTCGCCGTCCATTTCTGCAACCGTATACAGCAAATCCTGCCGTTGTAGGTCGGCGATTTTTTGCCGGCCGTTGTGCATGCTGATCACGCAGTAACCCCAGTCGCTGGCGTGCTCGTTAGCCAACTGTTCGGTATATACCGCCTGATGTGCGCGGAAGAACGCGCCAAAACCCAGATGCACGATGCGCGGTTTAATCCTTTCGCGAGCGTAACCCGGCTGCGCAACCGCCGTCGGCAGCACGCTGTTGCTGGAAAGTGTCATGCTGAAGTTCCTGAATGTGGGGACTGAAAGCGGGGCGACGTTGGCCGCCCCGGGCAGATTAGGGTTTTGATATTTGCGGTTGTGCGGTATTGCGCGGTGCCTTGATCACCAGCAGTACCAACACGGCCCCGAGCGCGGCCACGCCACCCGCCAGCATAAAGGCGCTGTCGAACTTGCCGGTGTTTTGCACGATGTAGCCGGTTACGACCGGGCCAATGATGCCGGAAACGCTGCCCACCAAATGGATAAAGCCACTGGCGCCACCAACCCGGGATTTATGCACCACGTCCTGGATAATCGCCCAGTAAATCGCCCCGGTGATGTACAGGAAGAAGATCGATACCGACATCAACATCACCGCCGGCACTACGCTGCTGACGGTACCCGCCAGTGCCACACAGATGGCCGCCGCCAGCAGGCTGGTGACCAGCACAATCTTGCGCGACAGCAGCAGCTTGCCGGTGATATTGAAAATTTTGTCGGAGATATAGCCGCCGAGCGCCAGGCCGACAAAGCCGACAATCCACGGGATCATGGTGGTGAGGCTCATTTCCTTGATGTTCAGGTTGTGTGCCTGCACCAGATAGGACGGGAACCAGCTCAGGAAGAAGAACAGGATGTAGTTGTAGCAGAAGAAGGCGAACGCGGTGACCAGGATGATCGGCTGCTTCAGGTAGTAACCCAGCCCGTGCGCGGCATTGCTCAGCTCTTCTTCGGCGCTGTGAGTCTCTTCCTTCATCTGGTTAATCAGCGCCAGCTCTTCATCGCCGATGCGTTTGCTTTTCGCCGGGTTATCCGCCACCACGAAGAACCACACCAGCATCCAGATGATACCGATCGAACAGATGACCATAAACGCCGGTCGCCAGCCAAATGCCAATGCCAGATAGCCGACGATCGGCCCGGCGACGGCGCCGCCCAAGGGGGAACCGGCACTGAGCAGGCCCATGGCAGTCGCCGCCTGTTTCTTCGGGAACCAGCCGTTGATCATTTTATTGGCGGAGGCGCAGATTGGCCCTTCGGCCATGCCGAACAGTACGCGCAGGATCAGCATGGAATAGAAACCGGTGGCTAATGCCGTCATGCCACAGAAAATCGACCACAGGCCGACGGCAATGCCGAGCACTAACGTCGGGCCGAATTTGTCTACTGCCAGCCCGCCGATAAAGTTAAAGATGGCGTAGCCGAAGAAGAAGCTGCCGAAGATGATGCCGAACTGCTCGGCATTCAACATCAGATCCTTTTCGATCATAGGTACGGTAATCGACAGCGCGACGCGGTCGAGGTAGTTGATCATGTAAACCATAAACAGCAGGAATACGATGGTCCAACGCAGGTTTTTAAACATAAAAGCACTCCACTTGATGTTGTTTTAATCGCGATGCTTCATGGTTGGAGAGGGCCGCTTCCTGCAGCCCCTGGCCCTGGTAGAGTAATCAATCGAATTGCAACAACACCTTGCAGCAGGTGCGCTGATCTTTTTCGAACATTAACATCGCCTGTTCAACCTCGGCGGCCGGCACGCAGTGAGTAATTAACTTCTGTGGGGCGATTTTCCCGCTGGCCATCCACTCGATGACCTGCGGGAAGCGCGCGCTGTTGAGGCGTGAGGAGAAAATCGACAGCTCTTTACTGGTGATGCTTTGTTGAGTCACGGTGCAGGCCTCGCCGGAGAACCCCATGATGCCGATGCGTGCCGCTGGGGACGCCAGGTTGATCGCCTCCTGCAAAATGGCCGGATGGCAGGCGGCGTCGACGATCAGCGTCGGGCGGATGCCGCGTCGTTCCAGTTCGGCGGGCAGCGACGCTTCGGCATTGTTGAATGTCCAGTCGGCCCCGTTTTCCTGCGCCATCTCCAGTCGTTCCTTGATGCGATCGGTGACGATCACCTGCTTCACGCCGTAGACGCCTTTCAGCGTTTGGATCACCGTCAGCCCCATCGGCCCCGCGCCGTAGACAAGCGCGATATCAGCGGCATTGGGCTGCAGATGGGCGGTGATATTGGCGGCAATGGTGAAGGGTTCGACCATGGCGGCGTGGCGATCGCTGATACTGTCCGGAATGCGGTAGGCGTTACGCGCCGGGGCACAGGCATAGTCACTGAAGCCGCCGTCGCGGTGCACACCTATTACCTGCAGTTCGGTACAGACGTTGGGGCGGCCTATAGAGCAAGGGTAGCAATGGCCGCAACTGACCACCGGATCGACCGAAACGCGTTCGCCGAGCCGCTGCGGGTCGACATCGCTGCCCACCTGATCAATCACGCCAAAAAACTCATGACCGATCACACGCGGGTAGCGGGCGAAAGGATTATGACCATGATAAATATGCACGTCAGAACCGCAGATACCGGCAAATTTAACCTTTACCCGCACTTCATTAGCGGCCGGCTGCGGCAGAGGGCGCTGCTGGATAGCCAGCAGGCCGGGCTGTTCAATGACCACGCTTTGCATGGTGCGTTCTCCTGTTACCAGTTCCATAGGGTGCCATCCTCCAGGCGTGCGACCGGCAGGTAAGCCGGTTCGTACGGATAACGGGCGGCCAGTTTTTCGTTGAACTCAATGCCCAGCCCCGGTTTATTGCCCGGGTGCATATAGCCGTCGTTAAAGCTCCAGCTATGGGGGAACACCTCGAGCATTTGTTCGGAGTAACCCATGTATTCCTGCACGCCAAAGTTCGGCACCCACAGATCAAAATGCAGCGCCGCCGCCATGCAGATAGGCGAAAGATCGGAGGGGCCGTGCGAGCCGGTGCGCACCTGATACAGCGAGGCAAAGTCGGCAATACGGCGCATGCCGGTAATGCCACCGGCGTGGGTCAGGGTGGTGCGGATATAGTCGATCAGTTGCTCTTCAATCAGCTGTTTGCAATCCCAGATGCTGTTAAACACCTCGCCGACGGCGATTGGCGTGACGGTGTGCTGGCGGATCAGGCGGAAACATTCCTGATTCTCCGCAGGTGTGGGGTCTTCCATCCAGAACAGGCGGTATTGCTCAACGCTTTTGCCGAAGCGTGCGGCCTCGATCGGGGTCAGCCGGTGGTGCATGTCGTGCAGCAAGTGCTCGTCAAAACCAAAGCGGTTGCGCACGGCTTCAAACAGTTTGGGGGTGAAATCGAGGTATTTCTCCGTTGACCACAGCTGTTCTTCCGGCCAGTTGCCCTTGGTGGCGGGTTCATAAGCCAACCCTTTGCCCTTGGCCATGCCATAGGTGGTTTTCATGCCCGGCACGCCACACTGGGCGCGAATGGCTTTAAAGCCCAACTCTTTATGTTTGGCGTAGTCGTCGAGCACTTCGTCGATAGAATGGCCGGTGGTGTGGCAGTAAACCATCACGCCAGTACGTGATGCGCCGCCCAGTAACTGGTACAGCGGCATGTTGGCGGCCTTGCCTTTGATATCCCACAGCGCCATGTCTACGGCGGAAATGGCGGACATGGTCACCGGGCCGCGCCGCCAGTAAGCGCCTTTATAGAAGAACTGCCAGATGTCTTCGATCTGGTGGGCATCACGACCGATCAATTGCGGACAGACGTGATCTTTCAGGTAGGACGCCACCGGCAACTCGCGGCCGTTAAGGGTTGCGTCGCCGATACCGGTAATCCCCTCGTCAGTGGTGATCTTAAGCGTGACAAAGTTCCTGCCTGGGCAGGTCACAAAAACCTCTGCGTTGATAATTTTCATAGGTCTAATCCTGTTCCCACGGGTCATCATAATGGACGAAAAATACGCCATGAACTAACTACCATACAAGTATGATTTAATGAATTTGCCGGAGAGGATCACATTTTGTCGCAGAAAAGGGAGCAGCGGAGGCAAGGCAAAGGCGGACGGGTTGCCCTTATAGCAAACCGCGCCCAACCTGTGCTGGTGGGCGCTGTGGGGGACTATTTAGAGGACTGAGGTTGGCCCAGTAATCCACAGTTGGGTGGCAGGCGGCATTCGATGGCGTTGGGCAGCACTTCAATACGGAAATGAGTGCCCTTGAGCGGTTCGCCGTCGAGATTAAAAGCCATCTCATGGGGCGCATCGATTTCCAGCCACGGCAGTGCAGCGCTGATCACGTTTTTGTTTTCTTCATCGCTAAACAGGCTGGCCACTAACGCCGGCAGCAACTCATCAGCGATCAACAGACGCAGTTGCAGCAAGCCATCGTTGATCAGTGCGTCCGGGCATAACTGCTGCCCGCCACCGGCTTGTTTGCCGTTACCGATGCCAATCACCAGCGCGTCGCCGGACCAATGGAAATCCGGCCCACGGATCTCGCAGCGATCGGCCTTGAGCGTATCCATGCGCAGTAAGCCATGAATAAAGTAGGACACACCGCCTAACACGGCCTTCAGTTTTTCCGGGGTCTCGGTCGTGATACGAGTGCCAAAGCCGCCGGTGGCCATATTGATGAAATAGCGATGATCATTCACTTTGGCCAGGTCTATCGGGACTGCGCGGCCTTTTACGGCTAAACGCAGTGCCTGCTCCGGCAGCAGTGGGATATTGCAGGCTACGGCGAAGTCGTTGGCCGTGCCCAACGGCAGAATGCCCAATACCGGCCGACCCTTGGCCGGTAAGGTTGCCAATGCTGCGGCCACTTCGTTGATGGTGCCATCGCCGCCGCCGGCAATCAGCGTGGTCACTCCCAGATGGCAGGCTTCCTGCACATACCGTGCAGCATCTCCATGCTCCCAGGTGACGCGAACGTGCAGAGTTTGGCCCTCATCCCGCAACTTCTGGACGGCAAGGCGAACCTCTTCGTTGCCGGCGCCTTTGCCATTAATGATAAGAAGCGCTGGTGCTGGTGGATGCATTCCCGGTCTCTCCCTGCGGTAAACAGATAATGAGCAACGATAAACTACCCACCCGCGGCAGGCCATCAGAATATTCAGTTAATTCTGGGTAGATGCCGTTGGGCAGAGATAATTCCTACATAATTGACTTAATCTGAGATATACGCCGCAGATGAGTTAGCGTTTTTTGTTAATGAATTAATTAACCGTTGTAGCATGGTATTTATATCGCTGTGAGGAAGGTGCTTTTAAAAATAGATTTAAATAATGTGTTAAAAAAATGGCTGGTTATATTAGCGATACCCGAGCGGATAGGCGGTTGAAATCAAAGAAAAAGCCAGTCCAAGGGAGATTGGACCGGCTAAGGAGGTGGTTCCTAGTATTGCTATGCAAATATTTTTCGTTCTTAGTTTTAAGCAGCCTGATATTAACCAAGCTGCGGACTAATTGATGTGATCCAATTCTAATATTTGCTAAAAATCACCACTTAAAGATAGCCAGCGGAATTTTCACACCGCAGGAGTATTGGTATCAGGCAAATTGCGGATCAGCAACGCGTAATTGAGATCGATATCATGCGGGATCGGCAAATAGACGATATGCCCGTTGCCTGGCGCCACATCGATCGCTTCACCTTTTTTATTCTGCATGCTCTCCAGGGTAAACAACACGTTACCACCGGGAGTCATCATCTCTACGCCATCACCGACCATGAACTTGTTTTTCACATCCACTTCTGCCCAACCGTCACGGCGGACGCCGGTGAATTCACCGACAAACTGCTGGCGTTCAGACAGTGAGGAACCGTAATCATAGTTTTGCTGGGCTTCATGCACATGGCGACGCAGGAAACCTTCGGTGTAACCCCGGTGCGCCAAACCTTCCAGTGTGGTGAGCAGGGTGGGATCGAATGGTTTGCCCGCGACCGCGTCATCAATGGCGCGGCGATAAACTTGCGCAGTGCGTGCGCAGTAGTAGAAGGATTTGGTACGGCCTTCGATTTTCAGCGAATGCACGCCGAGCTGAGTCAGACGTTCTACGTGCTGGATGGCGCGTAAATCCTTCGAGTTCATGATGTAGGTGCCGTGTTCATCCTCAAAGGCGCTCATGTATTCATCCGGCTTTTGCGCTTCGGACAGCATGAACACTTTGTCGGTTGGCGCGCCGATACCCAATGTCGGTTCGACGGTCTGCACCGGGATCGGCTCATGCATATGCACGATGTTGCCGGTCTCATCCTCTTTGCCTTCTTCCGCCTTGTACTGCCAGCGGCAGGCATTGGTGCAGGTACCCTGATTAGGGTCGCGTTTGTTGATATAACCGGACAGCAGGCAGCGGCCGGAGTAGGCCATGCACAACGCACCATGAACAAAGATTTCCAGCTCCATCTCAGGTACCTGGGCGCGGATCTCGGCGATCTCTTCCAGTGACAGTTCGCGCGACAGGATCACTCGCGTCAGCCCCATTTGCTGCCAGAACTTCACCGTTGCCCAGTTAACCGCATTCGCCTGTACTGACAAATGAATGTCCATCTGCGGGAAGGCTTCGCGCACCATCATGATCAGGCCGGGATCGGACATGATCAGCGCATCCGGGCCCATGTCGATAACCGGTTTAAGATCGCGCAGGAAGGTTTTCAGCTTGGCGTTGTGCGGGGCGATATTCACCACTACGTAGAATCTTTTGCCCAGTGCGTGGGCTTCGTTGATCCCCTGCGCCAGGTTCTCATGATTGAATTCGTTGTTGCGCACCCGCAGGCTGTAACGCGGTTGGCCGGCATAAACGGCGTCGGCACCATAGGCAAAGGCGTAACGCATGTTTTTCAGCGTACCGGCCGGGGAGAGAAGTTCCGGTGTAAACATAATGAGTCTCGGTCTGATTTCAGGTCAGTACCGCACCACCAAATGGCGCAGTAAAAGCGGGGGATTGTAGCGGCAGCGTGGCAAGAAATCAGCAGGTAACCGGATTTATTACAGGGAGATTGATCCTGGTCATAAGAAAAACGCGCGATGGCAGCCATCGCGCGTCGCCCAGATGAAGTTATGCGCTCAAATCGCGCACATCGGTGCTCGGGCCGTTCTTGATCACCGACTGAATACCGTTTTTTGCTGCTGTTTCAGAGCTGTACATTTCACTGACGCCGATCACCTGATGGTTCTTGGCTTTCAGTACAAAGTAAGGCTGATTGCTGGTGCTGTGTTTCAGTTCGTACTGCGCTTCGTGAGGGGAATTGGTTTGCACTGAGGCAATGCCATTTTCCGCCGAGGCCTTGCTGGCGTACATCTCACTGGCCAGAATAATTTCACCATTACTGGCTTTCAGGTTGAAGTGGTACTGTCCATTCTTTGCTTTTTTCAGCTCATAGTGACCGATTGCCATGGTTCCTCTCCTGTGGGTTCCGATAAGTGATGTAAGTGTAGCCAATAGCTTGAAATTGGGCGGCTAATAAACATGACTTGCGCACCATAGCGCAAAAAACAGGCGATTTTTTTGCGCTGGCGTTGAGTTTTAACCAGCGGATAGTGCTGTAGCACGAGAAGCTAATGGGGGATTGTGATGCGCAGAAAGTCTGCGCAGCTGGCCGCATTTTTGCCATGGCAGTATTTCACCGACGGTCACGCCACGTTAAGGTTGGCTCGCTGCGTCATTGGCGTTCAAAAAACAAGCACAGCATCTTGGCATCGAAGCTCAACAGGCATATGCTTAGGCCTATGCCTGTCAGAGGAGATGAAAATGGAAAGAGTCGCGAAGCTGTTTAAAAACGGCAGAAATCAGGCGGTGAGATTACCCGTGGAATTCGAATTTGATACAGATCGTGTGTATATCCGCCGCGATCGGGAGGGAAACGTGATTTTATCAAAGTATCCGGCAAAACCTGACAGTTGGGCTCCACTGCTGCAAATGATCGAGCAAACTCAGGTGCCGCAGGACTTCCTGGTGGCTGAGGATCGTCAACAGGGGATCGCCATCCGCGATCCGTTCGGCGAGGAAGAGTAAGCATGTACATGTTTGATACCAATACGGTCAGCCAACTGTTCCGTCGGCATCCCCGCTTATTGCGCGTAATGGAAAAGATCCCGCCGTCTGCGGTCTGCATTTCCAGTATCACGGAGGCGGAATTGTTGTATGGCGTAGCCAAGCGGCAAAGTTTGGCGCTAAAAGCGACCGTGGCGGCATTCCTGGATTCCGTGACGGTGTATGCCTGGGACCGGGAAGCCGCGCATTGCTACGGAACGATGCGGGCGGATATGGCGAAAAAGGGGCGAGTAATGGGGGCTTTGGATCAGCTTATTGCCGCACACGCGCAGAGCCGTGGTGCGACAATAGTGACTAACGATAAGGCGTTCGCCATGGTGCCGGGGCTGAGGGTCGAAGACTGGACCTAGAACCGGTTACAGCCCATTCACCAGCCGACAGGCTTCGGCTTCCCAGCGGTAACCCACGCCATACACCGAGCGGATAAAGGATTTTTCGCCGTCGATCAGCTCCAGCTTGCGCCGCAGGTTTTTGATATGGCTGTCGATAGTGCGGTCGGTCACCACCCGGTAGTCGTCATACAGATTATTCAGCAGTTGCTCGCGTGAGAACACGTTGCCCGGCTGGCTGGCCAGCGTTTTCAGCAGGCGGAATTCCGCCGGGGTGAGATCCAGCATTTGGCCCTGATAGCTGGCCTGAAAGCGCGGTTCATCAATATGAAGCTGGGTTTCTTCCTGCGTATTATCCAGCGGGCGGTAGCAACGGCGCAGAATGGTTTTCACCCGGGCGACCACTTCGCGCGGGCTGTAAGGTTTGCAGATGTAATCATCTGCGCCGATCTCCAGCCCCAGCAGGCGATCAATTTCTTCAATTTTCGCTGTCACCATCACCACAGGGATGTCGGTAAAGCGGCGTAGTTCGCGGCAGACGGTCAGCCCATCAGCGCCCGGCAGCATCAGATCCAGCAGGATCAGTGCGGGGGCACGTTCATGCACTGCCGGCACGACTTCGCTGCCATTGGTCAGCCAGCGCGTGGCGTACCCTGCGGCCTGCAGGTAGTCCACCAGCAGTTGGCCAAGTTTAGGTTCGTCTTCAACAATCATAATTTGCAACGGCTGGTTCTGGGTTTCCATCATGACGCCTTATTCATTACCGGGACGGCGAATTCTACTGTAATCCGCACGCCGCCCAAAGGCGAGTGCTGTGCGTAGATCGTCCCGTTGTGTGCTTCCACTATGTTTTGACAGATCGACAGCCCCAGTCCGGAGCCGCCGCTGGCACGATTACGCGAACCTTCGGTACGGTAGAAGCGTTCGAAAATGCGCGCCAGTTGCTCATCATTGACGCCTGGCGCGCTGTCCTGCCAGTAAATCCGCAGGCGGCCCGGCAACGGCTCTGCACCGATTTCCAGCTTACCGCCGGCGTCGGTATAACGCAGACTGTTTTCCAGCAGGTTGTTAAACAGCTGATTAAGCCTGTCCGGATCGCCAAACAGCGATGCCTGTTCAGGCAACAGAGTCACGATTTCCAGCCCTTTGGCGCGGAACCGGTCGCGGAAGCTGGCGACTGCAATTTGCAGCAAGTGCACACAGTCGACTGGTGATTTACGGTAAGCGAGCGCGCCGAGATCGGATAACGACAGTTGGTGCAGGTCATCTACCAGCTTGGTCAGGGTGGTGACTTCCGCCAGCAATGAGCTGAGTGAGGCCGGGGTGGGTTGGCGCACGCCGTCTTGCAAGGCTTCAAGTTCGCCGCGCAACACCGCCAGCGGGGTACGTAATTCGTGCGAAACGTCGGCCATCACGGCGCGCCGCATCTGTTCATTTTTTTCCAGTGAGGTGGCGAGCTGGTTAAAGTCCTGCGCCAGTCGCCCCAGTTCATCCTGGCTGCTGACGGCCACACGGGTGCCGAAATCCCCCGCAGCCAGGCGATGAGTACCTGCTACCAGGCGTTTGACCGGCGCCAGTAATCCGCGCGACATCAGCCAGGTCACCGCCGCTGCCAACAGCGTGGAGAGGGCGACAATCATCCAACTGGTGCGCCTTTGCTGTTGGTCGAAGTTGATGTCGGTATTGCGCGTCAACCTCTCAACCGGGGTGGTGATCACCCAGCCGACAATTTCATTGTTGTAGCGGATCGGATGGCGCGGGCCTTCCTTCGGCAGCGGGCCGGAATGCCCGACCAGCCGGTTAAACTGGCTGTCTACCACCCAGAACTGGGTACGCCAGCCCTTGGGCGGCAGATTGTGGCTGCTGTCGCTGTTCTGTTCGAACGAACGCATGATCTGGTAAACCACCTGATCGTTATTGCGCAGAAAGACCCAGTTGCCGTGGCGGCTGTACTGTTCTTCCAGCGCTTCACCCAGCATATTGATACGCTGCTCGTTGCTGTTCTTGATGTAGTCGATAAAACCGCGCTCGAAGCTGACACGCACACCCCAATGCATGGTGATGAGCACCAGCATGCAGGTGGCGAAGATCGCCATGAACAGTTTACCGGTAATGCCTATTTTCATTGCAACCTCGTGGAGCCGGTGCCCGGCTCTTTGGTCAGCGTACGGTTAGTCGTGGTATCGGCCGGGACACGGGCGAAGGCCAGCGCAGGCAGGGCGATGATTAACGCCATGCAGCAGTAGCTGTAAATAAAGGCGCTGTGAATCGCCGGGCTGCCGGTGATCACCTGCTGATGGGCAAAGCTGCCGATCAGAATACCGGCGATGCTGACGCCAAGACTCATCGACAGTTGCATCACCATCGACAGCAGGCTGTTGCCGCTGCTGGCCAGCCGATCAGGCAAATCTTTCAGCGTCAGGGTATTCATGGCCGAGAAGCGCAGCGAGTTGACCATGCCCTGGAAGAACAACACCACCGGCAACAGCCAGATCCAGCCGAGCATGGCGACCAGCGGGAAACTCAGGCTGATCAATGCCAGCATCAGCGTTGCGGCCACCAGCACGTTGCGGTAACCGAAACGGTTAACCACTCGCACCACGATGCGCTTCATCCCCATACTGCCAATAATCATCGGGATCATCATCAACCCGGCGTGGAACGGAGAAAACCCCATGCCGACCTGCATAAACAGCGGCGTCATAAACGGCAACATGCCGCTGCCGATACGGCCCAGCAGGCTGGCCGTCAGCCCAACTTTATAGGTCTGGGTTTTGAACAACCGCAGCGAGAATAGCGCCCGGCTGTTGCCGTGAGCATGCCACCAGTAACCGGCCAGCGCCGCTACGCCGGCTACCACCAGGCCGCCGATGGCGGTGGCCGACAACCCCATTCCCTTGTGGCCGTCAAGCGCCAGCGTCAACGTCGCCATACCGATAGCCAGCA
Source organism: Serratia proteamaculans (assembly GCF_949794035.1). NCBI lineage: Bacteria > Pseudomonadati > Pseudomonadota > Gammaproteobacteria > Enterobacterales > Yersiniaceae > Serratia > Serratia proteamaculans. Next base: position 4,018,640 of record NZ_OX461105.1, on the reverse strand, counting down.
TGATAAAACCGCTGATGTCGAAGCGCCGGGTCTGCATGCGGTAGTTGGGCATCAGCAGCAGCGTGGCGATGGCCCCGGCAATTCCCACCGGAATATTGATCAGGAAAATCCAGTGCCAACTGGCGTACTGCACCAAAAAGCCGCCCAGTGCCGGCCCCATTAGCGGGCCGATTTGGCCGGGCAGGGTAACAAAGGTCATCGCCGCCATATACTGTTCGCGCGGGACGATTTTCATCACCGTCAGCCGACCGACCGGCACCATCATCGCGCCGCCGATGCCCTGCACCACGCGTGAGGCAATCAGCTCATTCAGGGTTTCGGAGCGGGCACAGAGGATCGATCCCAGAGTGAACAGCACGATGGCGCTGAAGAATACCCGCTGCACGCCAACCCGATCCGCCAGCCAGCCGCTGGCCGGCAGCATCACCGCCACCGTCAGTACGTAGGAGACGATCACCGATTGCATGCGCAGCAGATTCTCCCCCAGGCTGACAGCCATCGATGGCAGGGCGGTGTTGACGATGGTGGTGTCCAGCGTCTGCATAAAGAAGCCGAACGCCACAATCCAGAGTTGCCACTGTACTGAAGCGGTGTGTTTTATAAGCATCAATCAGCCATTATTGGGGCAAAGGATCCAGTTTCTTGCCGCGACGGAACTTCATCTGCAGCCGGTCAAAATACAGGTAAATCACCGGGGTGGTGTACAGCGTCAACAGTTGGCTGACGATCAGGCCGCCTGCGATGGTGATACCGAGCGGCTGGCGCAGTTCGGCGCCGTCACCGTGGGTCAGTACCAACGGCAATGCACCGAACAGCGCCGCCAGCGTGGTCATCATGATAGGTCTGAAGCGCAGCAGGCATGCCTGGAAAATGGCGTCTCGCGCACTAATGCCGCCGTTGCGCTGCGCATCCAGGGCAAAGTCGACCATCATGATGGCGTTTTTCTTCACAATACCGATCAACAACATAATGCCAATCAGCGCAATCAGGCTGAACGGCGCGCCAAACAGCTCCAGCGCCAGCAGCGCCCCCACGCCGGCAGAGGGCAGGGTGGACAGGATGGTCAGCGGGTGAATATAGCTTTCGTAAAGAATGCCAAGCACGATATACACCGTGGCGATGGCGGCGGCGATCAGCAGCAACTGGGATTTCAGCGTTTCCTGGAACACCTGTGCGGTACCGGCGAAGGCACCGCGTACGGTGGCGGGGACGCCGAGTGCCGTTATGGTACGTTCCACGGCGGCGGTGGCATCGGACAGGCTGCCGCCATCCGGCAGGTTAAACGAGATGGTCGAGGCGGCCGACAGCCCCTGATGGTTAACCGACAGCGGTGCATTGGCCGGTTGCCAACGGGCGAAGTAGGACAGGGGAATAGCCTTGCCGTCCTTGTTGATCACGAACATCTTGTCCAGTGAACTGACGTCCTGGGTATAGGGCGGCGCCACTTCCATCACCACTTTGTACTGATTGAGCGGCTGATAGATGGTCGAAATCTGGCGCTGACCGAAGGCGTTGTTCAGCAGGTTGTTGGCGTCAGAGACCGAAATACCCAGCCGGGCCATGGTCTCACGATCGTAAACCAGATCCATCTCCGACCCTTTGTCCTGCTGATCGGAGTTGACGTCTGCCAGCTCTGGCAAGGCGGCCAGTGCGGTACGGATCTTCGGTTCCCATTCACGTAACGCGGCGAGGTCATCTGCCAGCAGCGTGTACTGGTAGCTGGCGTTAGCCTGCCGACCGCCGACGCGGATATCCTGTACCGCCATCAGGAACAGGCTGGCTCCCGGCTCTTTGGCTAATTTGGCGCGCAGCCGGGCGATCACTTTTTGTGCATCATCGCTGCGTACCGACAGGGGTTTCAACGAAATAAACATCGAGCCGCTGTTGGTACGTGACCCCCCGGTAAAGCCGGTGACGTTTTCCACATCCGGATCTTCACGCACAATCTTCATAAAATCTTCCAGCTTCACGCGCATCGCCTGGAAGGAAATGCTCTGGTCAGCCTGGATAAAGCCCATCAGCCGACCGGTATCCTGCTCCGGGAAAAAGGTTTTTGGAATGCTGACATACAGCCACACGTTGAGCGCGATGGTGGCCAAAAACACCGCCAGCACCCAGCGCGAATGGCCAAGCACCCAGCTCAGCGAGCGACCGTAGCCCTGTTGCAACGCCAACAGCATTTTACCGAAGCCGCGTACTCGCCTCTGCGAGCGCGGCGGCTGGTGGCGCAGCAGGTAGGCACACATCATCGGGGTTAGCGTCAGTGAGATAATCAACGACAAACCGATCGACACCGACAGGGTCACGGCAAACTCGCGGAACAGACGGCCCGGCAGGCCTTCCATCAGCAGCAGCGGAATAAACACCGCCACCAGCGACACGCTCATCGACAGCACGGTAAAGCCGACTTCACGCACCCCGACCAGCGCCGCGTTGACCGGCTTCATGCCGGCCTCGATGTGGCGGGAAATGTTCTCCAGCACCACGATGGCGTCGTCGACCACGAAGCCGGTGGCGATGGTCAATGCCATCAGCGACAGGTTATTCAGGCTGAAGCCGCACAGATACATGGCGGTGAAGGAACCGATCAGCGATACCGGTACGGCGACCGCCGGGATCAGCGTAGCGCGGCCGGAACGCAGGAAGATAAACACCACCAGGATCACCAGCCCAATGGCAATCACCAGCGACTGTTCTACCTCGGCCAGCGAGGCGCGAATGGTCGGCGAGCGGTCCTGGGCGATATTCAGTTGGATTGACGCCGGAATGTTGTCTTGCAGCGCGGGCAATTCGGCGCGAATACGATCGACGGTTTCAATGATGTTGGCATCTGGTGCCCGGCTGATGGCCAGAATAATCGCCGGTTTGGCATCGGTCATCCCGGCGTTGCGCACGTCCTGTACCGAGTCGTTGACCGCAGCCACATCACTCAGGCGCACCGCCGAGCCGTTGTTATAGTGAATAATCAGTGGGCGATAAGCCTCGGCAGTTTTCAACTCGTCGTTGGCCTGGAGCTGCCAGCGCTGCTGAGGATCTTCCACCGCGCCCTGCGGCCTGCGCACGTTGGCATTGCTGATGGTCTGGCGCACCGCATCGAGCGATATACCCTGATTGAACAGGGCGCTCGGGTTGAGTTCGACCCGCACCGCAGGCAGCGAACTGCCGCCGACCGAAACGTCACCCACTCCTTCAGTCTGGGCGATTTTCTGCGCCAACTGGGTAGAGGCAAAGTCGTAAAGCTGGCCCTGGCTGTAAGTATCCGAGGTCAGCGTCAGGATCATGATCGGCGCGTCGGAGGGGTTGACCTTACGGTAGCTGGGGCGGCTTGGCATGCCGGTAGGCAGCAGGCTTTGCGCCGCATTGATTGCCGCCTGTACGTCACGTGCGGCCCCGTTGATATCACGGTCGAGATCAAACTGCAGGATCACTCGCGTGCTGCCCAGTGAACTCATCGAGGTCATTTCATTGACCCCGGCAATTCGGCCCAGTGCGCGTTCCAGCGGCGTCGCCACCGATGAGGCCATGGTCTCTGGATCGGCACCCGGCAGCGAAGCGCTGATCGAAATCACCGGATAGTCGACCTGCGGCAGCGGGGAAACCGGCAGCAGGCTGAAGCTAATCACGCCGCTGATGGCGATGGCCAATGTCAGCAGCGTGGTGGCGACCGGCCGGTAGATGAACAGGGCAAAGAATTTCACGGCAGCTCCTGCGCATCCGGCTGGTGGCGAGTGTTACGCGCCAGCTTGTCAAACAGCAGGTAGATCACCGGGGTGGTGAACAGCGTCAGGATTTGGCTCATCACCAGTCCGCCGACCATACAAACCCCGAGCGGGTGACGCAGTTCCGCGCCGACGCCGGTACTGAGCATCAGCGGAAGTGCGCCGAGCAACGCGGCCAGCGTGGTCATCAGGATCGGCCGGAAACGCAGCAGGCAGGCCTGATAAATCGCGTCATACGGCGTCATCCCCTGCTCACGCTCGGCGGCCAGGGCGAAGTCGATCATCATGATGGCGTTTTTCTTCACGATGCCGATCAGCAGGATGATGCCGATAATGGCGATCACGTCCAGTTCGCTGCCGGCCAGCATCAGCGCCAGCAAGGCACCGACCCCGGCGGTGGGCAGAGTAGACAGAATGGTCACCGGGTGGATAAAGCTCTCATACAGCACGCCCAGCACGATATACATCGCCACCACCGCCGCCAGGATCAGCCACAGGGTGCCGCCCAGCGCTGCCTGGAACGCCAGTGTCGCGCCCTGGAACTGGGTGGTGATGTCTTTTGGCATATTGAGGTTTTTTTCCGCCAGGGTGATGGCATCGACCGCTTCACCGAGCGAATAATTGCCCGCCACGTTAAAGGAGATGGTGGCCGCCGGGAACTGATCCAGGTGGTTAACCGACAGCGGCCCGAAGCGCTGCTCAATTTTGGCAATGGTGCTCAGCGGTACTATGGTGCCGTTGCTGCTGGTCAGGCGGATATCATTCAGCGCCGCCAGTCCTGGCGTGCTGCTGACGTCATGTTCCAGCACTACGCGGTATTGGTTGGCCTGGGTGTAAATGGTGGAAATTAACCGCTGGCCAAAGGCGTTATACAACGCATTATCCACGTCGCTCATGCTGATGCCGAGTCGGGAAGCCGAATCGCGATCGACATTAACATAGGCGACCAGTCCCTGATCCTGCCAGTTACTGGTCACGTCCGCCAACTGCGGGGTTTGTTTCAGCTCTGCCATCAGTTGCGGTACCCACAGGCTCAGATCGTCCAGCGACATCGCCTGCAAAGTAAACTGGTATTGGGTACGGCTGACCTGGGTATCGATGGTCAGATCCTGCACCGGCTGCAGATACAGCTTCACGCCGGGGAACTGCGCGCTTTGCTGCTGCAGGCGGGTGATGATGGCCGGAATGCGGTCTGCGCGTTCGCTTAAGGGCTTGAGGTTGATCTGCAACCGGCCACTGTTGAGCGTGGCGTTGGTGCCGTCAACGCCGACAAACGACGTCAGGCTTTCCACTGCCGGGTCCTTGAGAATTTCTGCCGCCACCTGCTGTTGGCGTTCGGCCATATTGCTGAACGACACGGATTGCGGCGCTTCCAGCGTGCCCTGAATAATGCCGTTGTCCTGCACCGGGAAGAAGCCTTTTGGGATGATCAGGTACAGCAACACGGTGAGGACCAGCGTGCTGAACGCCACACCCAGGGTCAGCCAGGGATGATTCAGCACCGTTTTCAGCCATTTGCCGTAGCGGGCGATGACCCGATCAAAGAAACGCTCGGAGGCCGCGGAAAAACGGTTCTGTTTACGCAGCGATTCGTGGCTCAGCATGCGTGCGCACATCATCGGTGTCAGCGTCAGCGAAACCACGGCGGAAATCAAAATCGCCACCGCCAGCGTCACGGCAAACTCACGGAACAGTCGGCCGACGATATCGCCCATAAACAGCAGTGGGATCAGCACCGCCACCAGCGAGAAGGTCAGTGAGATAATGGTGAAGCCGATTTCACCGGCGCCTTTCAACGCCGCGTCGAGCGGTTTCTCCCCCTTTTCGATGTAGCGCGAGATGTTCTCGATCACCACGATGGCGTCATCGACCACAAACCCGGTGGCAATGGTCAGTGCCATCAGCGTCAGGTTGTTGATCGAAAAGTTCAGAAAGTACATGGCGGCGAAGGTACCGATCAGCGATAGCGGTACCGCGACGCTCGGAATAATGGTGGCAGGCACGTTGCGCAGGAACACGTAAATCACCATCACCACCAGCGCTACCGCCAGCAGCAGTTCGAACTGTACGTCGCTGACCGAGGCACGAATGGTGGTGGTGCGATCGGTCAGTACCTTGACGTCGACCGACTTCGGCAGGCTTTTAATCAGCGTTGGCAGCATTTCGCGGATGCTATCGGCGGTGGTGATCACGTTCACCCCCGGCTGACGCTGAATATTCAACACAATGGCCGGTTGCTTGTTGGCCCAGGCCGCCAGCCGGGTATTTTCTGCGCCCTGTTCGATGGTGGCGATATCCTGCAGGCGGATCGCCGCGCCGTTTTGGTAGGCGACAATCAGTTGGCGGTAATCGTCGGCGGACTTCATCTGATCGTTGGCGGACAGCGTGACCGAACGGGTTGGGCCATCCAGGCTGCCTTTGGCGGAGTTGACGTTGGCATTGCTGATGGCGGTGCGGATGGTTTCGCTGTCCAGGCCGTAGGCGGCGACGGCTGCCGCATTAAGCTTCACGCGTACCGCCGGTCGCTGACCGCCGGAAATCGTGACCAGCCCAACGCCGGTGACCTGCGATATTTTCTGCGCCACGCGGGTTTCCACCATGTCTTCCACCTGGGTCATCGGCATGGCGGATGAGGTTACGGCCAGCGTCAGGATCGGCGGATCGGCGGGGTTAACCTTGCTGTAAATCGGCGGGTAGGGCAGATCGCTCGGCAACAGGTTGGTGGCGGAGTTGATCGCCGCCTGCACTTCCTGTTCGGCGACGTCGAGCGGCAGTTCAAGCTGGAATTGCAGCGTCACTACCGAGGCACCGCCGGAGCTTTGCGACGCCATCTGTTTCAGGCCGGACATCTGGCCAAACTGCCGTTCCAGTGGGGCGGTGATGGCAGAAGTGACCACGTCCGGACTGGCGCCAGGGTACAGCGTGACCACCTGAATGGTCGGATAGTCGACTTCCGGCAAGGCGGAAACCGGCAGGGCGCGATAGCCGATAATCCCCGCCAGCAGGATAGCCACCATCAATAATGTGGTGGCGACCGGACGCAGAATAAACAGGCGGGATGGGCCGCCGCCGGGGTTAGGTGGCATCACCTGCATCAGGATTTCCCCTGAGCGCGCGGTGGATGGCTGGGTTTGGTGGTGGTCGCAGCCGCCTGCGGCGTCACCACTTCCACCTGCATGCCTTCAGTCAGACGATCGATACCGTCGGTAACCACCCGATCGCCGACGTTCAGACCGGCGTTGATCACCACCTGCCGGCTGTCCTGCATGCCGGTAGTGACCAGGTGTTTGTTGACTTTGTTCTCTTCACTCAGGGTCCAGACGAAGTTGCCTTCGTTGCCCATCTGCAGCGCCGCGGTTGGGATAACGGTCGCATCATGCAAGGTTGCCACTTTCAGCCGAGCGTTAACAAACTGATTGGGAAACAGTGCGTCGTCCTCGTTGGTAAAACGCGCCTTCAGTTTGATGGTGCCGGTGGTGGTGTCGATCTGGTTATCCAGACTCAGCAGCGAACCGCTCGCCAATTGGCTTTGGTTGGTGCGATCCCAGGCTTCGACGCTGACCGGGCCGGCTTTTTGCGCCTTGATCAAATCGCTGATATTGGCTTCCGGCAGGGTAAACACCACGTCGATAGGGTGAGTCTGGGTGATCACCACAATGCCGGTAGTGCTGCCGCTGGTGATGTAATTACCGACATCCACCAGCTTCAGGCCGACGCGGCCGTCGATTGGTGCGGTGATACGGCTGTAGGTGATTTGCAGTTTGGCGCTGTCGACCGTGCCCTGATCGGCCTTGATCGCCCCTTCTGTCTGTTGCACCAAGGAAAGTTGGGTATCCAGATCCTGGCGCGAGACCAGATTGGTTTTCGCCAGTTGCTGATAACGCGCCAAATCACGCCGGGCGTTGGCGAGCGTGGCCTGATCTTTGGCCAGTTGCCCCAGCGCCTGGGTCAGTTGTACTTCAAACGGGCGTGGGTCGATTTCAACCAGCAGATCGCCGGCCTTGACCTGTTGGCCTTCGGTAAAGTGGACTGCCATCAGTTGGCCGTCAACCCGGCTGGTGACGGTCACGGTGTTGGCGGCGGTGGCGGTGCCCAGCCCGGAAAGATAGCGCGGTACCGTCTGCTGCGTAACGGTCGCGGCCTGCACCGGTGACATTGGTGCCCCACGTCGGCCCCCGGCAGCTGGGCCGCTACCTGCATGGCGCGCACCTGGTGCGGTAGCCGTAGCCGGTGGTGAAGCGCTGAAGTGACGCCAAATCAGCACGGCGGCAATAGCCACAATGACCACCACCAGCAGGCGCAGTATCAGTGAACGACGTGGGTTTTTTGCATTCATGGCGGCGAAAATATCTCCAAAAGGGCAGGCGTGCGGGCACTCATTGCCTCAAAAGTTACACTCCTTACAGGATACTAGTTTAGCCAGCAAAGACGGCATAAAGATGAAGGAAATATGGAGGAATCGTCAGCATCGTCCGAATAAGTTGTAGATTTGATCATGCCAGGTTTATAAGAGAGTTAAACGGGCTTATAGCCAATGCGTTTTAGCCTGCCTTCCGATTTTGCGCTAATAATTAACCTGCAAATCATTAACCCCATGGAGCATGCAATGAGCAACAGAGAACTGGGCCGTTCGGGCATCAAAGTGCCGGCATTAACCTTCGGCGGTAACGTGTTCGGCTGGACGGCGGATCGCGAAACTTCCTTCAGCCTGCTGGATGCACTGGTGGAAAATCAGCTTAATTTTATTGATACCGCCGACGTGTATTCGAGCTGGGCACCGGGCAACCAGGGCGGCGAGTCCGAAAGCACGATTGGCCAGTGGCTGAAAAAAAGCGGCAAGCGTGATCAGGTGATCATTGCCACCAAGGTCGGCAAGCCGATGGGGGAAGGGAAGCAGGGGCTGTCGCCGCGCTATATCCAGCAGGCGGTCGAGGATTCACTGCGCCGTCTGCAGACCGACTATATCGACCTTTATCAGTCGCATGATGATGATCGGGATACGCCGCTGGCGGAAACCCTGGCGGCGTTCGATGCGTTAATCAAGGCCGGTAAGGTACGGGTGATCGGTGCCTCCAACTATCAGGCCGATCGTCTGGAAGAAGCGCTGAAAGTCAGTGAGCAGGAAGGGCTGGCGCGTTACGAAACCCTGCAACCGGAATATAACCTGTATGCGCGCGAAGGTTACGAACAAGGTTTGGAAGCGGTGGCGCAACGTCATGGCCTGGGGGTAATTAACTTCTTCTCGTTAGCCAGCGGCTTCCTGACCGGAAAATACCGCAGCGAGCAAGATATTGGCAAGAGCCAGCGTGGTGACAGAGTGATTGAGCAGTATCTCAATCCGCGTGGTTTTAAAATCCTGGCGGCGTTGGATAGCGTTGCGGCGAAACATCACACTTCACCGGCGCAGGTTTCGCTGGCCTGGTTGATGGCAAGACCGAGCATCACCGCACCGATCGTCAGCGCCACTTCGCTGAAACAGTTGGATGAGCTGATTAGTGCCACCCGACTGCGGTTGGAGGCTGAAGATATCAGCGCACTGAACCAGGCCAGCGCCTGGTAATATTTCCAACAATCAGCGGCGGGATTAGCCGTGGAGTTTTTCCCGCCAGGTTTGTTGTGCCAGCCGATACAGGACGTGTTTTTGCAACGGATGGCCTTGCGGCAGTCGGGGATGCAGGAAATTTTCGCCGTGGGACATCATGCCAATGCGTTCCATTACCCGGCGTGATGGCTCGTTGCTTTCGGCGGTAAAAGAGACCACTTCAGCCAAATCCAGGCGTTCGAAAGCGAAGCGCAGTGCGGCACCGGCGGCCTCAGAAGCATAGCCTTTACCCCAGTGCGCTGCGGCTAACCGCCAGCCGATTTCTACGCAGGGTGAGCAGGGCAGATCGTCCGCCGGGATCGCCAACCCGACAAAGCCGATAAAAGGCGCGCCGTCTTTTTCTTCCACCGCCCATAAACCCCAACCGTTTTGCTGCATAAACTGACGGATCTTGTCAGCCTGCGCGTAGCTTTGCTCGGCTGTCAGCGGGGCGGGGAAATAACGCATCACCTGTGGATCGGCATTGAGTGCGGCGAATGCCGGCAGGTCTTGGTCGCGCCAGGCGCGTAACAGCAACCGGTCACTCTCGAAGGGGAGTATTTCACTCATCGACTTGGCTCCAGTGAACAAAGGCGCGGCAAGCCGCGCCTTCTGGTCATTAACGGAACAGCGTTTGCGCCCAGCGTGCCAGCCCGGCGGTGACCGAGCCGAAGTCGTTGCCACCGACGATAGGAATGCCCGGCAACTGCTGTTGCAGCGCGGCGCGCAGCAGCGGTGAACGTGCGCTGCCGCCGGTGAGATAAATCACCTGTGGTGCGGTCTGGCTGCTGGCCAGCGCGGCGCTGACCTGTTCCTGAATGCGCAACAGCGGCTGCGAAATAGCCTCGGCAAGCTGATCCTGGCTGATGGTTTCCGCCAAATCAGCCTGGACGAAAGCCAGCGGTGCGCTGATGTTTTGCTGCGCAGACAGGGCGATTTTACTCTCCTCTGCCGCGCGCACCAAACGGTAGCTCAGACGTTGCTGGTGGACTTTCAGCAGGCGTTTGACCTTTTCCGGCTCGGCGGCATCGCGGATCAAATCTTGCAGCATGCGGCCGTTGGCGACGCTGTAAAAGTCGTTCTGCGCCGGCACGTCGTTGGTGGCGACGGCGTTCCAGTAGGGCAGCGCGGGCAGGGCGATACCCTTTCCGGTTTCGCCGCCCATGCCGAACAGCGGCATCAGCTGTTTGAATGCCAGCATGATATCCAGATCGTTACCGCCTACGCGGCAACCGCTGTGGCCCAGCAGGCTTTGCTGGCGATCGGCGCGGTCACGCCATTGCGGCCCCATCAGCAACACTGAACAGTCGGTAGTCCCGCCGCCGATGTCTACCACCAGCACGGTTTTCTCTTCGCTCAGCGTCGCTTCGAAGTCCAGTCCTGCCGCGACCGGCTCGAATTGGAATTCAATGTCTCTGAACCCGGCACGTTCGGCTGCGCGCTGCAAAATGCCCTGCGCCTGCTGGTTGGCCTCTTCACCACCCATGCCCTGGAAGTTGATCGGGCGACCGATGACCGCCTGGCTGATGCTATCCTGCAGAACGTTTTCCGCCTGGCGCTTGATGTGGAACATCATGGCGCACACCAGATCTTCAAACAGTGCGATCTGCTGCGGCTTCAGGCCGTTGGCACCCAGGAAGGATTTCGGTGAGCGAACAAAATACACCTCTTCCGGATCTTCAACGTAGTGCGCCAATGCCTGCAGGCCAAACAGCACGCTGTTATTCGCGACCGGAATGTCTTCCTCGCGATTGTAGTTGATCGCCCGGCGCAGCAGTTGCTGGTTCTCTTCGCTGCCGGTCGGCACCTGCCAGTGACGGTGCAAGCACTCGCTCACGGCTTCCCGCGTCGGCGCACACAGCATCGACGGTAAATAGGGTTCGTTGTTTTCCAACGTCAGCAGCTCGGGGCCGTTATCACGCATCACTGCGACGGAACAGTTGGCCGTTCCGTAATCGAATCCAATAAACATGTCTTTTCTCACTCCCCATGCCGATGAAGGGGGGCGACTTTACCCGAGACTTGCCCCCCGGGCAATGTGTGAGCGCGTAACTGACGAAAATTTTAGCGGCGAACGGGAGTGCATGCTTAACTTAATGTCCGAATCCCGCACGTCAGCGCATCAGCCGAGTCGCATAATGAACAAAAAACTGACCCCGAGCGTGGCCATGAAAAACCAACAGCAGGCGTTGTATCAGGCACTGAGTGCGCGCGATCGCAAATTCGATGGCCGCTTCTTCGTCGGTGTTTCTTCGACCGGTATTTATTGCCGCCCGGTGTGCAGTGCCCGCACGCCGAAGATCGAGAACTGTACTTTTTACCCGAGCGCGGCGGCGGCGGAGCTGGCGGGTTTTCGCCCCTGTCTGAAGTGCCGGCCGGAGTTGGCACCGGGGCTGGCGTTGATCGACCTCGGCAATCGCTACGCTCAGGTGGCGGTACAGTTGATTGAACAAGGCTATCTGTCGGAGCACAGCTGCGAGCAACTGGCCGCGCGGCTGGGGATTTCCGATCGCCACCTGCGGCGCATTTTTGCCGATCAGTTTGGCGCCTCGCCGATTGATTATGCCCAGTCGCACCGGCTGTTACAGGCCAAACGGCTGCTGGCGGATACCGATATGCCGCTGAGTGAAGTGGCGTTTGCCGCCGGTTTTGGCAGCCTGCGACGCTTTAACGAATTGTTCAAGGCGCGCTACCGGCTGATCCCCTCGGCGCTGCGTAGCAGCAGCGGCCGTAATGAGCGTACCGTCGCCAGCGGGCTGGTGTTTCATTTGGGCTACCGGCCACCCTATGACTGGCCGCGCATGCTGAGCTTTTTGCAAACCCGTGCGGTGAGCGGGGTGGAACGGGTTGAGGGGCAACAATATTTGCGGGCGATCGCCATTACTCAGGGCGGTATTGACTATCACGGCTGGGTCAGCGTACAGCCGGAGGAGGCCCGCAATCGGGTGCGGGTAGAGATCGCTCCGGCGCTCAGCCGGGTAACCACGGAGGTGTTACGCCGTATCCGCCAACTGTTCGATCTGGATGCCGCACCGGATCTGATCACCCAGGCCCTGGGAGCCCTGGCCGCCGATGCGCCGGGCCTGCGGCTGCCCGGTTGCGTCAACAGTTTTGAACAGGCGACCCGGGCGGTGCTCGGGCAGTTGGTCAGCGTCAAGATGGCGGCGACCTTTGCCGGGCGCATGGCGGAACGCTGGGGAACGCCGTTGGAACAGCCCTACGCCGGCATTACCCATGTGTTCCCCAATGCTGAGCAGGTGGCACAATTGCAACCTGAGGAACTGCGTCCGCTGGGGGTGCAATTAAAACGCGCAGCGGCGCTGATCGCCATTGCACGGGCGGTCACCGAAGGGCGGTTGCAGTTGGATAACGTGCTGGATATTGAGCAGGGGATCAAGGCACTGACCGCGTTGCCGGGAATTGGCAGTTGGACGGCCAGTTATATCGCTATGCGTGCCTGGTCATGGCCGGACGTCTTTTTGGCGGGAGATTATCTGATCAAACAGCGCTTTCCGGAGATGACGCCACGCCAGATTGAAAACTATGCCGAACGCTGGCGGCCATGGCGCTCTTACGCCACGCTGCATTTGTGGCATAACGATGGCTGGGTACCCTCAACGGACACTGATGGCTAGTCGCGCTACTCTTCGGCGGCAATGCGCGCCAGCAGGCTGTCGATCCCTTCACGCATCAGGAACGTCAGGACTTTCTCGCGTTCGCTTTCGCTAAGGTGATAGTAATACTCAACCCATACCGCCAGCGGATCCTTACGTTCAATCTGATATTCTGCGGGATCTTCTTGCAGTATCAGCAGGCTGCGTGCGCCGATCGGCAGGCTGTCAATGTGGTATTCCACCGCTTTGCCCTGTACGCCTTTTCGGCGGCGGCTGATCCAACCTTCGCGGCGGGCCATCAAATTGATGCCCTGTGGCGAGGAGGGCAGTCCTGCAATGCCGGTTAGCTCTCTGGCGGCAAACCACTCGTTTTTCATAGCCATTATCCCTGAGCAATCACGTTTAAAGATGGGGTGGAAATTAACGCGCGTGCTGATTTCCGTATCGAGGTATTGTTTAAACGATTAACTTTGACCCGTTAGTTATACCACTAACCTCAGGTTGGCTAAGCAAAAAAAACGTGATCGGGGGGCTGTGACCCAATGACGCCACAGCCCGAAAAACGGGAGAGTGGGGCAGAATGAAGGGGAATGGGGGGAGCGAACGCCACGGTCACCGCCGCGGCGTCGTGCGGTCAGCGCTTGTTTCAGGTCCCTGTGGCTAACTTTTGTGGTGTGGTGCGCCTGGAGTCAGTATCTTTTTTTGTCGTGCTTCGTACAGATAGACCTTCCCGCGACCCTGATGCTTAGCGGTGTAGCAGGCGAGATCGGCCTTAGCCAGCAGTTCACTGCTCTTGCCGCTATCTGCAGTGATGCAGGTGATACCCGCGCTGGCACCGACGTGATAAACCTTGTCTTCCCAATAGAACGGATGCTGGCCGATGTAGTTCACCAGTTGTTGCATCAGGGATTTGGCCTGCTCGGATGAGCAGTCAAACAGGATCAGGCCGAACTCATCACCTCCCAGCCGGGCCAGACAGTCGCTGTGGCGCAGATGGTGCTGCATCAGTTGCGCGATATCTCTCAGCAACGCGTCGCCTGCCGCATGGCCGGCACTGTCATTGACCGCTTTAAAACGATCGAGATCGAGGAACACCAACGCATGCTGACGTTGGTGTTCAACGGCACCGGCGATGGCGTTTTTCAGTCGTTTTTCAAAACTGGTGCGATTGGGCAGGGTGGTCAGGGCATCGTGAGACGCGCTGTAACTCAGCTTGCGCATCAATTCGCGTGAGACGGTAACATCTTGCAGCACCATCACTGCCCCCATCACTTCATCATTGAGGGTTTTCAGCGGTGATACCGATTGCTGAATGTCGAAATGGCGGCCATCGCGGCTGTGCAACACCAGGGCATAATCTGCCGAAAGCTGGCGGTTCTCTTGCAGGCAGCACTGAACCGGGTTTTCGACTTCTGCGCCGTCTTTGCCGTTGGTCAAACGTACTACCCCGGCGATCGGCATGCCAACCGCCAGGCTCAGTGGCCAGCCACACATCTGCTCGGCCACCGGGTTCATAAAGGTAATCTGCATCGCATCGTTGGTGGAGATCACACCTTCGCCGATGGCATCGAGGGTGATGTGCAGACGCTCTTTTTCCTGGTGAAGCGCTTCGGTCAGGTTGCGCACTTCCGTCATGTCGATGTTGGTGCCGATCATGCGCAGTGCCTTGCCCTGTGCATCCAAAATGACGTTGCCCTGACCGCGGATATGGCGCACTTTTCCTTCGCGGGTGAGCAGTCGGAATTCCAGGATAAACGGCCGCGGCTGGTCCAGCAAAGAGGACATCTCAAGGTCGGTACGTTCACGATCTTCCGGCAGCAGCAGCGTCCGCCACAGCGACATCGTTGGCTTCTGGTCCGGGCTGAGATCATAAAGCTCAAACATGCGCTTGTCCCAGGTGAGTTCTTCGCCGTCCATCACCCACTCCCAAACGCCGATCCCCCCGACCTGATTGGCCAGGGTAATGCGCTCCATCAGTCGGTGATTTTCTGCTGAGGTGCGTTTCAACTCGCTGATGTCTTCCACCTGAGAAATAAAATACAGCGGCAGGCCTTCGGCATCGCGCACCATCGATACCGCCAGCAGCGTCCAGACGTGCTCCCCGTCGCTGCGGATATAGCGCTTTTCCAGGGTGTAGCTGCTGATATGGCCGTCGAGCAGGTCGCGCAATTGCACCAGGTCGGCATTAAGATCGTCCGGGTGAGTGATTTCCTGAAACGTCAGGCGTCGCAAGGCCTCCGGGGTGTAGCCCAGCAGTTTGCATAACGCCTGGTTGACCTGCAGCCACTGTCCCTGCGGCGATACCAACGCCATGCCGATGGCGGAATATTCCAGCGCATTACGAAAACGGATTTCGCTCTCGACGATATGCTGCTTCTCTACCCGGAAAGCGTGCATCACCATCGCCATCGCATGCGCCGGGATCAGAATCAGCAGGATCGGCAGGTAGATTTCAATGTCGCTGAGCGGCGTCGTGGGGATACGGAAATGCAATAACCCGAATGAAATCATCACGGTGATCATTACCGTGGTGCAAAAGCAGATAGTGAAGGCTTCCAACCGTGGCAGGGCGATCGCCGCCCACAGCAGCGGCAGGATGACGAAGGTAAACGGAAAGGGCAGGTGGGCCAGCGCCAGATAACCAAAAACCAGCGACGCTATCAGTGCCAATAACAGCGGGAACGGGTTCAGCTGTTCCAGCATGCGGCGGCGGTACACCAACCCGATGGGGGCCAGCGACAGCACGCCAATGGCTTCCGAAATAAACCAGGTGTTAAACGACTGCCAGAAGCTTTGCTCGGGAGCCGGCGCCCACCAGGCGGCCAGCAAGGCGCTGAACAACGGGGTGAAGATCACCGCACAGACCACAAATTTCAGCCAACTGGCCAGGCTGTTCAGCGGATCGTCCGGTAACAGCATGCGACGCAGTAACAGAGTACAGACCACGGCCTCCAGCAGGTTGATCAGCGACAGTTTGACCGGCAGCCAGCTAAAGCCGTACAGGAGCGTGCTGGCGGTGACAATGGCGACACCGCTGGCCAGCAAGGGCAAACCCCACTGGTGCGGTGAGTGGCGGTATAGCACCGTGATGATAGCGGCGGTCGGGAACCACAGCGGGGTAAAGTGACTGGATTCGTTGGACAACGTCAGGCACAGCAGTGCCAACAGGAAAACCACGGCGGCCGCCAGCAGGGTATGCATCAGCAGTGCGCCTTTGCGCGTGGTGAGATGATTCGGTGCGCTGATATCCATAAACAACCTTAACGCTGGCATCTGTCACTGAACGACGTCATGACGCGGATGAGGTGGAGAGTTCATTGCCAAAGGGTAGTACAGCGCGGCAAGAAAGCCTACTGAATCAGGCGGTTTTAGTGAGCGGTGGCAAAAGCCGGCGTTGCCGCCGGCCGTCAGGATTCAGAGCAGGAAAATGGTGGCCAGACCGAGGAAAATAAAGAAGCCGCCGGTGTCGGTCAGTGCGGTGATCAATACGCTGGAACCGACCGCCGGATCGCGCCCCATTTTTAACATAGTCATTGGGATCACCACCCCCATCAGCGCCGCCACCAGCAGGTTGAGGATCATCGCCAGGGTCATCACGCCGCCCATTGCCCAGTCACCATACAGCAACCAGGTGACTATCCCCATGATCCCGCCCCAGACCACGCCGTTGATGATGGCGACCCCCAGCTCTCTGAACATCAGACGGGAAATATTGCCGACCTCAATCTGATGCAGTGCCAGCGCACGAACGATCATGGTGATGGTCTGGTTGCCGGTGTTACCGCCGATTCCCGCGACGATCGGCATCAACGCGGCCAGCGCCACCAGTTGCGAAATCGTGTGTTCGAACAGGCCGATAACGCGTGAGGCAATAAACGCGGTACACAGGTTGATCGCCAGCCAGGCCCAACGGGTTTTCACCGCTTTGCTGACCGGGGCAAACACGTCTTCTTCCGGGCTTAAGCCCCCCATGCGGCGCAGGTTGCTGTCGCTTTCTTCGTTGACCACGTCAACGATCTCTTCAATGGTCAGGCGGCCCATCAGCTTGCCTTTGGCATCGACCACCGGGGCGCTAATCAGGTCATAACGTTCAAACGCGCTGGCGGCGGCCTCGGCTTTATCTTCCGGCAAAAAACGGGTGGGATCGCTGTCCATTACCGTCTGCACCAGCGTTTCCGGATCATTTAGCAGCACGGCGGTGAGCGGCAATTCGCCCAACAGGGTATT
The DNA here is from genome assembly GCF_949794035.1 of Serratia proteamaculans. Taxonomy (NCBI): domain Bacteria; kingdom Pseudomonadati; phylum Pseudomonadota; class Gammaproteobacteria; order Enterobacterales; family Yersiniaceae; genus Serratia; species Serratia proteamaculans. Next base: position 4,001,499 of record NZ_OX461105.1, on the reverse strand, counting down.
TTTACGATCGGTGACAAAGAGTTTATCGGTGGCTGCCGGAATGGTTTTGCGCAGGCGCAGGAAGCGATGCACCGCCCCCAGGGTGACGTCCGGGCGCACCGTGACCAGTTCAAAATCCATCATCCAACCGACGGTGTCTTTACCGTAGTGGATCATCTCGCGCACCTGCGCGCGTTGCTCCGGATCCATCGAGGTCAGCAGGCGACCCATCAGGTTACGCGGCAGGTATTGCGCCAGATAGGCCTGTTCATCGACGTCCAGCGTTTTGATCGCTTTGAGCAGGTCTTTGTCGCTCATCTCTTCGATCAGGCTGTCCCACACCGGTTCGGCCACTTCCACCAGCGTCTGGCCGCGTTTGGCGTTGCCGATCAATCGCCATACTGCCAGGCGCTCGTCCTGCGGCAGGGCTTCCAGCAAGTCTGCCAGGTCAGCGGCGTGCATATCGTCCAGCAGGCCGGTGATTTCAGCAGTCTGGTTTAGCAGTTCACTTTTGCTGAGGGCATTTCCATCCCCTGGACGACCGAGAATGCCGTCGACCAGGTCTTTGTTGTTTAACAGCAGAGAAAGAATGCGCTGGCGATACTCAGCGACTTTTTGAACGTTATGCGTTGCGGCTGACATGGTATTCCTTACTGGCACTCGGTGATCCTTACAGACGGACTCTGGACAACATAGAGCATAGTGAATGCAGGCGTCATTTTTATGAAATGGGTGCAGAAGCTGAGGAATAAGTAAGGGGCCTGGCATGCCGATACGCCGGCAGGCTGCTTAACTATTCGCAAGCCCTGCAGAGAAGCTCGAGTCTGTGGGTTCAGGGGGTTGTGTCCTGGTTTTCGCCGCCGATCTCGGAGGTGCTTTGATAAGGGGCGAGCTTTTTTTCCTGATGATGGGGCACCGCGACAACCGCAGCATACAACAGACGGCCGACCAAAATGATAAAGCTGATAAGCAGCACTATTTTCGTCATCTGTCCGGTGGTTTTTTTACGCATATATCACCCGGCCATGCCGGTTTCCTGTGTTATACCCGCGCGCCTTGCCTGCGGGAGAGGGCGATTACATTTTCCTCGATCCTGTCTGGGGATTGCGGGTGATTAAAGCCGATAAATTGTAACCGGAATTTTAGCTATCGATGACAAATATTGTCTATTTATTTCCGGACGGCAAAACCAGGTATTTCACCGGTGTTTAACTCGGGTTTGAGTTTGTCACTGGGATCAGCGGGTTAAGGCAATACAAAATATGGCTTTACACATTATTACCCAACTTTTCTTTTTTGATTGATCGCAGTCAAGCCTCCGCTGACCCCAGCGCCTAAAATTCCCCCCATTCCCCTGTCGCATATGTTATTTTCACTTTGCCTCATGAATGGAGAGAGGTACGTAAAGGAACCTGCCTTATTACCTGAACGCGTGAATGGAATTACGCTCTGAAGGACTCGTTATTTTTATGATTAAGCCAATATTCTGGAAGCATTTGCGTGAGCGCTGGTGGGGGTATCCCCTCATCTGGGGCCTGTTTTTGATCCCGTTTGCCGGTTGCTTGTCACCGCGCATTATGCTGCCCGAGGGCAAAGTCTATTTGCTCTATCTGCCACTGACGGCCTGCATGGCACTGCTGATGGTTTATGACTGGCGTGCGCTGCCGGGCATTACCCTGGCCATCATGCTGCGTTACTGTCTTCGACTGGGGCTGGAAAGCGGCATGTTGGTGATGTTGCTGTACCTGTTTTGCCTGAGCCTGTGCTGGTTGGGGTACCGCAGCCAGACCCAGCGGCGTTGGTGTGCGGCCCCGGGGGTACCGGCGCTGGTCAAGGCGCGGTTGATCTGGCTGGTGGTGTTGCCGGCGTTGCTGTTTGTCTTTGGCCTGAAGCTGTTGGTCGGCCTCGCTCAATTGCCTGATGAGCTGGGGATGATGTCTGGCGAGAGCAGTCATCTGCTGGCCTTGGTTAATTTTCAGGCTCTGCTGCTGGGCAGCCTTTCGGCCATGCCGTTGTTCTACTTTATGTTGCGCATATTGAACAAGCCCAGGTTTGTTCTGACCCTTTGGCGGCGTTTTGGCCGCGAAATGGCGCCAAACGCCGATAAAAAAGAGCTGGTGTTGTGGCTGTCAGTGCTGGGCACCATGGTGGCTCTGCTATGCCATCAGGCCAAAAGCGCCAGCCCTTTGCTGCTGGGGGGCTACGGCCTGATATTGCTGCTGCCGGTGATGTTGTACGGCGCGATGCGTTTTGGCTATCAATTCATTTGTATTATCTGGTCCGCCACCCTGCTGGTGTTGTTTTTCAATTATCCCGGTTATACCCAGCGTGAGAATCTGTTGCTGAATCTGGCGGTGATCTCTTCGATGATGGTGGTGTTTACTCTGTGCATTTACCTGATGTCGGCACTCAACACCCGTCAGCGCCTGAGCCACGCCAGGGCACAAAGCGCCTCGCTGCAGGATCCGGTGATTGGCCTGCCTAACCTGCGTGCCCTCAAGCGCGATCTGGCCCAGTCCCCTCCTTCAACGCTGTGTTTCCTGCGGGTCAGCGAGTTGGATTTACTGACCCGTAACTACGGCATGCAGTTACGCATTCGCTTCAAACAACAACTGGCGGCGCTATTGCATCAGGTGTTGGCACCTGGCGAGGGGGTTTACCACCTGCCGGGTTATGATCTGCTGCTGCGAGTGGACGCTGAAGACAGCGAAGCAAAGGTCGCAGAGATTTACCGCGCGCTGGAGAAATTTCGCCTGGTATGGAACGGCTTGCCGCTCCATCCCCCGCTGGGGTTAGGATTTTGCAGCGTGGTGTCCGATTTTGAACATCTCTACCTGCTGTTGGGGGAACTTAGCTCACTGGCAGAGGTATCCCTGACCAGCGGCAAGCCGGAGAGTGTGCAAAACGGCGGTCATCTGGTTCAGGAGGAGGTCAAACGCAAGGTGGCATTGCTGCATGGCGTACAACATTCGCTGGATAACGACGGGTTTATCCTGATGGCGCAGCCGATCGTTGGCCTGCGTGGTGATCGATATCATGAAATTTTGCTGCGTATGCGCGACGCTCGGGGGGAGATCATCTCGCCGAATGATTTTCTACCGGTGGCGCACGAGTTCGGCCTTTCTTATCGGGTGGACATTTGGGTATTGCGCAATACGTTGAAATTTATGGACCGACATCGGACCGAACTGCCCAGTGCGCGCTTTGCGGTTAATCTATCGCCTTCTTCGCTGTGCCGACCGATGCTGTGCCATGATGTGGACAACCTGTTGCAGCAGCACCGGATTGAGCCTTATCAGCTGACGCTGGAGGTAACCGAATCGCACTTGCTGCAGGATACCGATTACGCCAGAGCAAACCTGCAGGCACTGCGTGAAATGGGTTGCCGCATTGCGTTGGACGATTTCGGCACCGGCTATGCCAGCTACGATCGGCTGAAGATACTGCCGGTCGACATGTTGAAAATTGACGGTGGGTTTGTCCGCGACATGCTGACCAATCCGGTAGATTTCCAGGTGATTGCGTCTATCTGCAAGGTGGCACGGATGAAGCGATTGACCATTGTGGCGGAATACGTCGAAAGTATGGAGCAGTTGCTCGCGTTGAAAGGGGTCGGTGTTGACTATATGCAGGGCTATTTCATCGGCGAGCCACAACCCTTGGCGGCGCTGTTACCGGTACAAGATTGAATTGGCCCCCCGGCTGGCAGGGGGCACAGACTCAGGCCGAGCGTTGCTCGTTCTGTGAACCTTCTTCTTCACAAATCAGTTTCCAGCCTACTACGTCGTTCCAGTAGGCCTGTTCGCGTTCGAGATCCAGTTGAACCAGATTGTTCTGTGCCAGATAACCGGCTGGGAAGCGCAGCGTCCAGTGATTATCGTCGGTGCTCAGGCGCAGGGTCTCTGGCGTGGTAGTCGACTGGCGCTGGTTGTTGAGTAGGGTACTCAGACGTAACAGTTGGATCAGCGGCAGATAATGCTTCTTCTTGAACAGGTTCAGGCGTGGCAGTTCTTCCAGCTTGATGCCCTTGCGGTGGAACCGCACCAGCGCCGCCAGCAGTAACTGCTGCTCCTGGTTGAAGCCAGGCAGGTTGGTGTTTTGCAGAATATAGGCTGAGTGGCGGTGCATGCCGCTATGGTTGATGCTCAGCCCCACCTCATGCAGCATCGCGGCCCATTTCAGCAGCGCTTCCAACTGAGGATTCGCCAGTTTGGTGTTTTGCGCCATCCACTGCGCGTACAGCAATTCGGTGGTTTCCAGTACCCGTTTGGCCTGTTCACGGTCGATATTGTAGTGATCGGCCAGGCTCTTGGCGGTACGGCTGCGGATGTCCTGATGGCGGAAACGGCCTTCCATTTCGTACAGCACGCCTTCGCGCAGCGCGCCGTCGGAAAGGCGCAAATCGCGGATCGCCAACGCATCGAATACGCCGCACAGGATCGCCAGACCCGGTACAAAGACCGACTGACGGTCTTCCGACAGCCCCGGCAGACTCAGGGAGCTGAAGCTTTTAAACTGCAACACCTGCTCCGCCAGCATCTCCAGACGTTCCAGGGTGATCAGGCCGTCTTTTTCGCCCATCTCTACCAGCACTTCGTGTGCGGCCTTGATGGTGCCTGACGCGCCCAGGGCATACTGCCAGCCCTGAATGCGGTATTGCCAGGCCAGGGTTTCCAACTTTTGTGCCGCCGCCAGGCGCGCACGTTTGAAATTGCTTTTGCTGATTTCACCGCCAGGGAAAAACTGTTGGGCGAAACTGACGCAGCCCATACGGCGGCTTTCTGCCAGCAGCGGTTCAAAGTCTTCGCCGATCACCAGTTCGGTGGAACCGCCACCGATGTCGATCACCAGCTTGCGGCCTTTTTCCGGTTGGGTATGTTCCACACCCATAAAGATCAGACGCGCTTCTTCCTGCCCGGCGATGATTTCGATCGGGTAGGGGATCACTTTGGCCGCACGCTTGAGGAACACTTCGGCGTTAACCGCCTGGCGCAGGGTATGGGTCCCGACGATGGTGACGTTATCCGCCGGGAAGCCCTGCAGCCGTTCGGCAAACAGCGCCAGGCAGGCCAGGCCGCGTTCTATTGCCTCTTCACTGAGCACATTGTTGCTGTCCAATCCATCGGCGAGGTGGACCCGTTGTTTTAAACGGCCCAACACCTGTAAGGCGCCGTTGACGACGCGGGCAATCACCATGTGGAAGCTGTTCGACCCGAGGTCGATGGCAGCGATTTCCTGCGGTTTGTTTGTTGCAGTGCTTTTTAGCGGCATAGTGGCTGGCCTACTGTCCTGGTTGTTCCAGAGCTTTTAAATACTCATAAATGGCAACCTGAGAACGCACTTTACGGCGATTGCCGCGCGGGACGTACTGGTTGCTCAGTTCTTTATCGAGGTAGCGCGCCTTGACCGTGTCATTGAACAGGATTTCCAGAATATCCAGAACCCGTTGTTTCAGCGTTGGATCCAGCAGCGAGACCGCGACTTCGATGCGGTAATCTATGTTACGGGTCATCCAGTCGGCAGAGGACAGATAAACCAGTTTGTCACCTTTGTTTTCGAAAACGTAAACCCGATCGTGTTCCAGATAGCGGTCGACGATGCTGATTACTTGAATATTGTCACTGATCCCCGGCAGGTTGGGAATCAAAGAACACATACCCCGCACCAACAGGCGGATTTTTACGCCGGCGCCGGATGCCGTATATAACCGATCTACCAGCCCTTTATCCACCAGATTGTTGATTTTCAGCATAATGCCAGCCGGAAGACCGGCCTGAGCGTTGGCAATTTCCTTATCGATCAACTCATACAGCTTCAGGCGCGAGTTTTGTGGCGACACCATCAGGTTGTCGAAGGTGACTGGCCGGTACGGATTTTCGATAAAGTTGAACACTCGGCGCACTTCGTTAGTGATGCGTGAGTCGGCGGTCAACAGCGAATAGTCGGTATAAATACGCGCGGTTTTCTCGTTAAAGTTACCGGTACCGATATGAGCATAGCGCACAATTTCGTCGCCTTCACGGCGCGAGATCAGGAACAGTTTGGCGTGAATTTTCAGCCCTGGTGCAGAGAAGATAACGTGCACTCCGGCTTCCGTCAGACGCTTGGCCCAGTGGATGTTGGCCTCTTCATCAAAGCGTGCCTGTAGCTCCACTACCACCGTCACTTTCTTGCCGTTGTGGGCGGCGTGGATCATCGATTCGATAATGCGTGAGTCTTTTGCTACGCGGTAAATATTGATTTTTATCGCCAGTACGCTGGGGTCAAACGACGCCTGGCGCACCAGCTCCAGCACGTGCTCAAAGGTGTGGTATGGATAGTAAAGCAGCACGTCATGTTCGCGGATGGCGTCAAAGCCGTTGCGGAACTTTTCGAACCAGATATGGCGCAGGCGGGGCAGCGGTTTGTTGACCAGATTGGCCTTGCCGACGTTCGGGAAGCCAATAAAGTCTTTGAAGTTATGATAGCGGCCGCCGGCGATCACCGAGTCGTAGTTGGAGATACCGAGCTTGCCGCGCAGCAGTTCCACCATTTCATTCGGCATGTCGCGCTGGTAAACAAAGCGCACCGGTTCGGCGGTCAGACGCTGTTTCAGGCTGGAGGACATCAGTTCCAGCAGGCTGGACTCCATTTCGGTGACCAGATCGTATTCCGCGTCGCGGGTCATTTTCATCGAATAGGCGTTGAGTACGTCGTAGTCGAAGAAGCCCTTGAAGATATCATCCAGGCAGTAGCGCAGAATGTTGTCCAGCAGGATCATGGGCTTGCGGCGGCGTGGTGCTTCCGGTGGCAGGTTAACGAAGCGTGGCACTTTATCCGACGGGATCTCCAGCAGCGCATAATCGATGCGTGTGCCGCGAATAATCTCCACCGCCAGATAGGTGTAATCGTCTTTCAGGAACTGCACCAGATTGGTTTCGTGGTTGATCAGGATGGGGGTGATGTGCTGACGCAGATGCTGCTTGAAGTATTGTCGCAGCCAGATTTGCTGGTTCTCCGACACCTGACGTTCGTTAATCAGGAAGATTTGATTACGCGCCATTTCCAGCAGCAAATCGTTATACAGGCTGTCGAATTCTTGATCGGTTTTTAATACCTTGGCCTGGATCTTTTTCAGCAGATGACGTGACGCGCCACCGGAACCCTGTTCTTCGCTGATCAGGATACGTCGTTTGAGATCGGCAAAGCGGACCTTATAGAACTCATCCAGGTTATTGGAGTAAATGCCCAGAAAACGCATGCGCTCAATCAGGGGATTGCTCTTATCTGCGGCTTCCTGCAATACGCGTTCATTAAAGGATAACCAGCTTAGTTCTTTTTCGATGTAGAGCTTTTCCTGACCCATTGCCACTCCAGTTCAATTTTAGAAAAGGATCCGGGACGCAGCCCGGATGCCGCTCTAGTGTCCTTCATCATTATTGCGAGAGATTGACAGTAAAGTCCAACACATCCATTACCTTGGCGTGAGGCATTTTAAGCGGTAAATATATTTTCTGCGGCGTGGGAACTGTTGGTCATCACCAACTGGCATAAAATGGCGTATTTCATGCTTTATATTTATAGATGTGATTGGGTTTATCATCATTTTTCAGCAATATATAGCATTAATAATGCTGATGGGTAGCGCAAAGTTCGCTGCACCTGGCGGGTAACTTTGTCATGCAAACGTCATAAAACTGACATAAGATGCCCGGTTATTCTATGGCGCAAGCCTGCTTACATCAGCGACAGCGAGAGACATGGCACAGACTACGGTAAACCAACATCCCCGGGATCGGCTGCGTGCGCGCATCGACCGTAGCGTGCAGGCGGCCGTGACCGTCAGCGGGCTACTGGTGCTGATGACGCTAATGCTGATCTTCGTTTACCTGCTGTTTGCGGTGCTGCCGCTGTTCAAACCGGCAACGATGGGGCAGGCAAAGCCTTTGCCGATCAGCGCCACTGCGCCTGCGTTGGCGCTGGGCATGGATGTGCAGCAGCGTATCGGGTACCGCATTGATGCGCAGGGGCTGGGGCAGTTCTACCGATTGGTACCGCAGGACGCCGCCGCAGCGGGCACGCCGTTGTCGCAGCAGCCATTGCTGACCAAACCGACGTTATTGACCCAGGCCGCCGGTGAACGCGATCTGTTTGCTTTGGCGCAGGCCGATGGCCGCTTTATCGTTGCCAGCGCGGATTTTGCTGCCGCGAGCACTTCTGTACCACAGTGGCTATTTCCGCTGGGACAACGGCCGCTAGCGCTGGATAAGCAGGGACGGCCGTTGGCGCTGCTGGCACTGTCAGAGGTGCGACAGGGTCACTATCTGCTGGCTGGTGTCACTGATGACCACCGTTTGGTGTTTGGCCGTTTTAGCAGCGACCAAGCGCCGCAGTTGAGCGAAAGCCCGCTGGAGAGCGCGGTGCAGCAGTTGGTGCTGACGCCGGACGGCCGTCAATTATATCTGCTGTCGGGCAACCGACTGGCACGCTATCAAATTAACGACACCCAGTTACAGCTTAAAGAAACGCGCATCTTAGGCGATCACACGCCTTATCAACTGACCGCCTTGCCCGGTGGCAGCGCCTTATTGATCGAAGCGGCTGACGGTGGCATACGCGAATGGTTCGATGTTGAAAAGGATCAGCGCTGGCAACTGACCCCGGTGCAGCATTTCAACCACCAGTCCGAGCCGCAGGATCTGCTGGTGGCCGAGCCTTATCGTCGGGTATTCGCCACCCTGAGACCTGACGGCGGCTTCTCTCTGTTCTCCAGCATTCAGCCGCAGCCGCTGCTGAACGGCAGGTTGAGCACTGGCGTACAGCAAATGGCGTTCGCCCCACGCGGTGACGGTCTGCTGCTGGAAACGGCGCAGGGCTGGCAGCATTATCCAATCGATAACCCTTATCCCGACGTCACCTGGCGCTCGCTGTGGCACAAGGTGTGGTATGAGAATTACCCCGAACCGGCCTATGTTTGGCAATCCACCTCCGGTGAGGACAGCTATCAGGCCAAATTTAGCCTGATGCCGGTTATTTTTGGCACCTTTAAGGCAGCGGCTTACGCCATGCTGTTCGCCATCCCGCTGGCATTGGCCGGGGCGATTTATACCGCCTATTTCATGTCGGCCGGGCTGCGACGGGTGATTAAACCGGCGATCGAGGTGATGGGCGCGCTGCCAACGGTAGTGATTGGGCTGGTGGCCGGTATCTGGCTGGCGCCGGTGATTGAACATTATCTGTTGGCGGTGTTGTCGTTGCCGCTGCTGTTGGCGGTGGTGGTGCTGGCCTGCGGTGCCCTGGTGAACAAGCTGGCACCGCGCCGCTTGCCGCCGGGCATGGATCTGCTGATCCTGCTGCCGTTGATGATACTTACCGTTTGGCTGGCGTTCAGCGTGGGGCCGTGGCTGGAGGTCAAACTGTTTGGCGAACCGCTGCATTTCTGGCTGGGCGATGACTATGACCAGCGTAATGCGTTGGTGGTCGGCGTGGCGATGGGCTTTGCACTGGTGCCGATCATCTTCTCGTTGGCGGAAGACGCCTTGTTCAGCGTGCCGGCGACGCTGAGCCAGGGCTCGTTGGCGCTGGGCGCGACCCAGTGGCAAACCGTGATGCGGGTGGTCTTGCCTTCGGCCAGCGCCGGTATTTTCTCGGCTCTGATGATCGGTTTTGGCCGAGCGGTGGGTGAAACCATGATTGTGCTGATGGCGACCGGCAATACGCCGGTAATCGACGGCAGCCTGTTCCAGGGGTTGCGTGCCCTGGCGGCCAATATCGCTATCGAGATGCCGGAAGCGGTGGCCGACAGCAGCCATTACCGGGTGCTGTTCCTGACCGCGCTGGTGCTGTTTATTTTCACCTTTGTTTTCAACACTCTGGCAGAGGCAGTCCGGCTGCGCCTGCGTAAACGCTATACCCTGAATCAGGAGGCGCCATGAGGCTTTGGGCAAAGAGCGGTTCGCCGTGGATCTGGCTGACCGCCGGATCGGTGGCCGTCAGCCTGCTGGCGTTGATCGGCATCATGCTGTTGCTGGCCGGGCAGGGGATGCGCTATTTCTGGCCCAGCCCGGTCTACCAGTTTGAGCTTAATCAGAGCGCTGCCGGGGCGGTGACGATGATCGGCGAACTGTACCAACAGCAGAGTATTCCGCGCCGTCAGTTGCAGGAGTCCGGCGTTGCGCTGCCGCCGGGGAATGCGCAGAGTTTTGAACGTTATCTGATCAAGGTGGGCAACCGAGAGAGCGAAGGGCAGGACTTCCGCACGCTGCTGGCCGGTGACATTTTAAGCCAAAGCACGCCGCGCAATTTGCTGGTACTGGAACGCAACAGCAATGGCACCGCCTATGGTTATCTGGCGGGCATGCTGGAGGACGGCCAGCCGTTGACCGGGCGTAACCTCAGCCAGGCGTTGCTACAGCGTTTGCCGCAAATTGCCGCGCTTTCGCGGCAGGCGCACGATATTCAGTTCCGCGATATGGCGCGCATCAACCAACGGTTTGACGCGTTGCGGCTGCGGGAGAAAAGCCTGCTGCATGACGACCTGCTCGACGCCCGTGCGCAGGCGTCCATCAAGGCAGAGAGGCTGGAGCTGCAGCGCCAGTATCGCTTGCTGTCTGACCGACTGGAAGGCTTGAACCGCGATCGCCAGCGTGATGCGCTGCTGCTGCGTGATATGCATGGCCAGGTCCATACTATCTCGCTCAGCCAGGTGCGCGATGCCTGGTATCCCAATGCGATGAATAGCACGCAGAAGTTGGTGCACTGGGGCGAGCAGGTGAAGAAATTCCTCAGCGACAGCCCACGTGAGGCCAATACCGAAGGTGGCGTATTCCCGGCCATTTTCGGTACGGTATTGATGGTGATCCTGATGTCGATCGTGGTGATGCCGTTTGGCGTCATTGCCGCCGTCTATCTGCACGAATACGCCGGGAATAATCTGCTGACGCGGCTGATCCGTATTGCGGTGGTGAATCTGGCCGGCGTGCCCTCGATCGTCTACGGGGTGTTTGGCCTCGGCTTCTTTGTTTATATGATTGGCGGCACGCTCGATCAGTTGTTCTATCCGGAATCACTGCCCAACCCGACCTTTGGTACGCCGGGTGTGCTATGGGCGGCATTGACGCTGGCGCTGTTGACGCTGCCGGTGGTGATCGTTGCTACCGAAGAGGGGCTGTCGCGTATTCCTGCCTCCCTGCGTCAAGGGTCGTTGGCCCTGGGGGCCAGCCGGGCGGAAACGCTGTGGCGCATTGTTTTGCCCATGGCCGCACCGGCAATGATGACCGGCCTGATCCTGGCGGTAGCGCGCGCCGCGGGAGAGACCGCGCCGCTGATGCTGGTGGGCGTGGTGAAATCCGTGCCGGTACTGCCGGTGGATGATATTTTCCCGTATCTGCATCTGGAGCGGAAGTTTATGCACCTGAGCTTCCAGATTTACGATATGGCCTTCCAGAGCCCGAGCGTAGAAGCCGCCCGGCCGCTGGTCTTTGCCACCGCCTTCCTGCTGGTGGCGATTGTGGTGGGGTTGAATCTGGCGGCGATGGGCATTCGACATTCGCTAAGGGAGCGGTACCGAGCATGGTCGCAGTAACAATGAAGCTATTTCTGGGGAGTGCCTAATGAGTTTGATGACGCCAGGCAGTTTGCCCCGGCTGGATGTCCAGCATCTTGGTGATGAAGATACCGCGCTGTCGGTAACCGACCTCAACCTGTTTTATGGCGAAAAGCAGGTGCTGCACGATATTTCACTGCGAATTCCGAAACACCGGGTGACGGCGCTGATCGGCCCCTCCGGCTGCGGTAAATCGACGCTGCTGCGTTGTTTCAACCGGATGAATGATTTGGTGGATAACTGCCGGATTGAAGGCGATCTGCAGCTTAACGGCCAGGGCATCAGTGGGGCACAAATCGATGTTGCGGCACTGAGACGGCGGGTCGGTATGGTGTTCCAGCGCCCGAATCCCTTCCCCAAGTCGATTTATGAAAATGTGGTGTATGGCCTGCGTCTGCAGGGAGTGCGTGACCGACGGATCCTGGACGAAGCGGTAGAGCGCTCGCTGCGTGCGGCAGCGCTTTGGCACGAGGTGAAAGATCGGCTGCGTGAGAACGCGTTTCGCCTTTCCAGCGGTCAGCAGCAGCGGTTGGTGATTGCGCGGGCGATCGCCATAGAGCCGGAAGTGCTGCTGCTGGATGAGCCGACCTCGGCACTGGATCCTATATCCACGCTAACCATCGAAGAGCTGATTTCCGCGCTGAAACAGCACTACAGCGTGGTGCTGGTGACACACAACATGCAGCAGGCGGCGCGAGTATCCGACTACACGGCGTTTATTCACCAGGGCCGATTGGTGGAGTACAACGACACCGACGACATCTTTACCTCGCCGCGCCAGCGCCGTACCGAGGATTACATTACCGGGCGCTATGGTTAAGGTGCCGCATCGCTTTCTGCCGGCGAAACAGAACTCAGGTCTTTAGCATGCAAAAACCCGCTTTCGCGGGTTTTTTGTTTACTTCACCAGAGGCTTATCGCTGGCAGCGGTTTTGAACTTCGCCATGTACTGCGGCTGGAAAATACACATGCGCAGCACGGTGCGGTATTCACCGTAAACGAAGAACTCATCGATCAGCTCGCCTTCTACCTCGAAGCCCAGCTTGCTGTAAATGTGGATTGCCTTCGGGTTCTCTTTGTCGACGATCAGATACAGCTTATACAGGTTCAGCACCGAGAAGCCGTATTCCATCGCCAGCTTGGCGGCGATAGTGGCGTAGCCCTTACCCTGATGAGTAGGATCGATAATGATCTGGAACTCTGCACGGCGGTGGATGTGGTCGATCTCCACCAGTTCCACCAGCCCGACTTTGGCACCCTGGTGTTCGATAATAAAGCGGCGTTCGCTCTGGTCGTGGATGTGCTTGTCGTACAGGTCGGAAAGCTCCACGAAGGCCTCGTAGGGTTCTTCGAACCAATAGCGCATCACGCTGGCGTTGTTGTCCATCTGGTGGACGAACGTCAAATCATCCCGTTCCAGTGGGCGTAGCTTGACGTTGGTAGGGCTGGACATGGGGGTTCCTTAATGTCGTGGATGGGTACCAATGATAATACCGGACAATACATTATGGTCAGGATGAAGCTCTGAGTCGCGTATTTTTTCGTAAACAAAGCCGTTATACTGCCTGAAATATAGACAACCCAGAGAGGACGTATTCCATGGCGATAAAACCTCCACTCTCCACTTTGCCGGTGCTGGGCTCGGCTGAGCAAACAGAGAGTTACGATCGTTGGTACCGGGCCAAGGTTGAGAGCGCAATTAACAGTGAACAACCGAGAATTTCACACGAACAAGTGATGACTGAAATGCAAACTCGTCTAGCGGCAAAGAAAAAATTGCGCAAAATGGGATGATCAATGCGGATAGAATGGAGCAGTGAGGCTCAGGAAGAGCTATGGAGCATTATTGATTATATCGATGACAGAAACCCGCAGGCGGCGCGAAAATTGCACCGGGAAATCGAAGCGGTGGTCCTTACCCTGCCGTTAAACCCTTTAATGCACCGCTTGGGTAGGGTGGATAATACGCGAGAAATTGTCGTCCATCCCAACTATCTGGTTGTTTATAGAGTCATCGGACATATAGAAGTTCTGAGTGTTATTCATGCCAAACGTGAATATCCCTGAATAAAAAACCCCGGCTGAAAGCCAGGGTTTGAAGAAACTCAAGATGCACTCTAGTCCGCCGCATGCCCCTGTTCGGGCAAGCGTTCGCCGTCCAGCCAGGCAGCGCCATTACGCATCGCCAACCGACCTTCGGCAAACCAGTTCACCACCAGCGGATAAATCTGGTGTTCCTGCACTTGTACCCGTTCAACCACCTCATCTTCCTCGTCACCGGGGAAGATCGGCACCTTGGCCTGCAAAATCACCGGGCCGCCGTCGAGCTGTTCGGTCACGAAATGCACCGAGGTGCCGTGTTCGCTGTCGCCGTTGTCTATGGCTTGCCGGTGGGTATGCAACCCCGGGTATTTCGGTAGCAGGGAAGGGTGGATATTCAGCATGCGCCCGGTAAAGCGCTGTACGAACTGCGGGCTGAGAATACGCATGTAGCCGGCCAGTACCACCAGATCGGGTTGGTATTGGTCGATGGCTTCCGCCAGTGCGACGTCAAACGCCGCACGGTCGGCAAAGGCCTTGGCATCCAGCGCATGGGCGGCAATGCCTGCCGCTTCTGCACGTTGCAGGCCATAAGCCTGTGCCCGGTTGCTGAATACCGCCACAATTTCGGCGGCAATTCGGCCCTGCTGGCAGGCGTCAATCAGCGCCTGGAGATTACTCCCCTGGCCGGAGACCAACACCACGATCTTTTTCATCAGTTGATGACCACTTGTTGTTCGTCAGAAGAAGCGGTCAGTTTACCGATCTTCCAGGCTTTTTCACCGGAGGCAGTCAACAATGCGATGGCGGATTCAACCAATTCTTCCGGCAGTGCGATCACCATGCCCACGCCACAGTTAAAGGTGCGGTACATTTCATGACGGCTGACATTACCGGTCTGCTGCAGCCAGGTGAAGACGGCCGGCCACTGCCAGCTGGATTCGTCGATCACCGCCTGCATACCTTCCGGCAGCACGCGCGGGATGTTTTCCCAGAAGCCGCCACCGGTCAGGTGAGCGATAGCATGGACGTCGATTTTCTCGATCAGCTCCAGCACGGATTTCACATAAATCTTGGTCGGTGCCAGCAGATGGTCAGCCAGCGTTTGGCCTTCCAGATCGGTGGTGGTTGGGTCGGTGTTGCTGACTTCCAGGATTTTGCGCACCAGCGAGTAGCCGTTGGAGTGCGGGCCGGAAGCGCCCAGGGCGATCAAGGCATCGCCGGACTGAACCTTGCTGCCGTCGATGATTTCGGATTTCTCGACCACCCCGACGCAGAAGCCGGCCACGTCGTAATCTTCACCATGGTACATGCCCGGCATTTCGGCGGTTTCACCCCCAACCAGCGCACAACCAGACTGCTTGCAGCCTTCGGCGATACCGGTAATCACGCTGGCCGCGGTGTCCACGTCCAGTTTGCCGGTCGCGAAGTAATCCAGGAAGAACAGCGGCTCGGCGCCCTGTACCACCAAATCGTTCACACACATTGCAACCAGATCGATGCCGATGGTGTCGTGTCGTTTCAGGTCCATCGCCAGACGCAGCTTGGTGCCTACGCCGTCGGTACCGGACACCAGAATCGGCTCGCGGTATTTCTGCGGCAACGCACACAGGGCGCCAAAACCGCCCAGACCACCCATCACTTCAGGGCGGCGGGTCTGTTTAACTACACCTTTGATGCGGTCTACCAATGCATTGCCAGCATCGATATCGACACCTGCGTCTTTATAGCTGAGAGAGGTTTTGTCGGTCACTGCGCGATCCCCACGACGGTTTGCGGTTTGAAAACTGTGCATCCGGCATTGATTCCGGACTAAGGCGCGGCAATTCTAACAGCGCAGGCAAACGTTTGCGAGTGGCTTGTGAACCAGCTCCGCTTTTTCGTCATCTATACTGTTATTCAATCTTTTGTTGATCCCGATCGGGCTATAGTGGGTGGCGCAGTCGGCAAAAGGAGGTATAATCCGGCGATTTTTTTGGCCGTCAACCACCTTAATAGGAGAAAAATGATGAAGATCGTTGAGGTGAAACACCCGCTGGTGAAACACAAGCTTGGCCTGATGCGTGAAAATGACATCAGCACCAAACGCTTCCGTGAGCTGGCTTCGGAAGTGGGTAGTTTGCTGACCTATGAAGCGACCGCCGATCTGGAAACAGAGAAAGTGACCATCGATGGCTGGTGTGGTCCGGTTGAAATAGACCAGATTAAAGGGAAAAAAATTACCGTTGTGCCTATCCTGCGTGCCGGTCTGGGCATGATGGAAGGGGTGCTGGAAAACGTCCCTAGCGCACGCATCAGCGTGGTTGGCGTTTACCGTGACGAAGAAACCCTGGAGCCGGTACCTTATTTCCAAAAGTTGGTTTCCAATATCGAAGAGCGTTTGGCCCTGGTTGTTGACCCGATGCTGGCGACCGGTGGCTCGATGATCGCCACTATCGATCTGCTGAAGAAAGCCGGCTGCAACAGCATCAAGGTGCTGGTACTGGTAGCGGCCCCAGAAGGTATCGCCGCGCTGGAGAAAGCACACCCGGACGTCGAGCTGTACACCGCTTCTATCGATCAATGCCTGAATGACAAGGGCTACATCGTGCCGGGCCTGGGTGATGCCGGCGATAAGATATTTGGTACCAAATAAAAATTGAAGCCGACGTGAGTCGGCTTTTTTTTGACCGGAAAATAATTAGAGGAAAAACCCCATGACCCGTCGCGTCATCGGCGTCAGTGAACGCCCGCCGCTACTGCAGACCATTCCACTCAGCTTCCAGCATCTGTTCGCCATGTTTGGCGCTACGGTGCTGGTGCCTATCCTGTTCAAGATTAACCCGGCGACGGTGTTGCTGTTTAACGGCATAGGGACGCTGCTGTATCTGTTTATTTGCAAGGGCAAGATCCCGGCTTATCTCGGTTCCAGCTTTGCTTTTATCTCACCGGTCTTGTTGTTACTGCCATTGGGTTATGAAGTCGCGCTGGGCGGTTTTATCATGTGCGGGGTGTTGTTCTGCCTGGTGGGGCTGATTGTCAAAAAAGCCGGTACCGGCTGGCTGGACGTCATCTTCCCACCGGCGGCGATGGGGGCGATTGTCGCGGTCATCGGTCTGGAACTGGCGGGTGTGGCGGCTAATATGGCGGGGCTGTTGCCGGCCGACGGCGTCAGTGCAGACACCACTACAGTGACCATTTCGCTGGTAACGCTGGGTGTGACTATCCTGGGCTCCGTGTTGTTCCGCGGTTTTCTGGCGATTATCCCAATTCTGATCGGCGTACTGGTGGGGTATGCGCTGTCGTTCTTTATGGGCGTGGTGGATTTAACCCCGATCCGTGAGGCGCACTGGTTCGCACTGCCGACTTTCTACACCCCACGTTTTGAATGGTTTGCCATCTTCACCATCCTGCCGGCGGCGTTGGTAGTGATCGCCGAGCACGTCGGCCACCTGGTAGTGACGGCCAATATCGTGAAAAAAGACCTGCTGCGCGACCCAGGTCTGCACCGTTCCATGTTTGCCAACGGCATCTCGACGGTGATCTCCGGCTTCTTTGGCTCAACGCCAAACACCACTTACGGTGAGAATATCGGCGTGATGGCCATCACCAAGGTTTACAGTACCTGGGTGATCGGCGGTGCGGCGGTTCTGGCGATCCTGCTTTCCTGCGTCGGTAAGTTGGCAGCGGCCATTCAGGCGGTGCCGGTACCGGTGATGGGCGGCGTGTCCCTGCTGCTGTACGGGGTGATCGGCGCGTCCGGTATTCGCGTGCTGATTGAATCCAAAGTGGATTACAACAAGGCGCAAAACTTGATTCTGACTTCGGTGATCCTGATTATCGGCGTCAGCGGTGCCAAGGTGCATATCGGCGCTGCCGAGCTGAAAGGCATGGCGCTGGCAACCATCGTGGGCATCGGCCTCAGCCTGCTGTTCAAGGTCATTAGCCTGTACCGTAAGGAAGAGGAAGTGATCGAAGCGCCGGATGAGTCGGCCGAACAGAAGTGATGAATGAAAACGGGCAGCCGATAAGCTGCCCGTTTTATTAATACGCAATAAATTAGCTGCGGATTTTACGGTAAACAAACAGCACCACGATGGCACCAATCACCGCCACCACGAAGCTGCCGAAGTTGAAACCGTCCACTCTGCCGTAGCCAAAGAAGGTGCTGATATAACCCCCGACCACGGCACCGACAATACCCAATACGATGGTCAGGATAAAACCGCCGCCGTCTTTACCTGGCATGATCCACTTGGCTAAAATACCGGCGATTAGGCCGAAAATGATCCAGGAAATAATTCCCATTGACTGCTCCTTTCTTTGATATCAACTAAATTATTGTTGTGTTGCCGGCTGGGTATTGTTGTTCCCTGCTGCATCAGCATCACTTTTTAATTCTTCCGCTTTATTCTCAGCGCTGTTTTTAATCGCTTCGGTTTTCGCTTTGGCCTGTTCGGTCAAATCGTTGGCGCCATTAATGGCGTCGTTCTTAATGGTTTTAGCCTGGTCGACCAACTGCTGGCTTTGTTTGCTGGCGTCATCTTTGATGGCATCGGCTTTGGCCTTCGCATCATTGGTGATGGCTTCTGCCTGCTTGCTGGCATCGTCTTTAATCGCCGAAGCCTTGTCTTTAAGCTGGTCGGCCTGAGTGGTGGCCTCTTTCTTGATGTCCTTGGCCACGGCGGCGGCTTTATCGGTCAGATCGTCCGCTTTTTTCTGGGCGGCGTCTTTCATCTGCTCTGCGCTGTCTTTGGCCTTTTCAAGATTGGCGTCGACTTTGGATGAGTCATCACAGCCGGCAAGTACTAGCCCAATGAGTGAGGCCAAAAGCACTTTATTCCATACTTTCATTGTCTATATCCTTGTAGAACCTTGTTTATGGTGATTGCGTTTCGCTTATCTATACTAGGATAAGACTTAGCTGAAATACAAATTTCACTGACCAGAGCCGTCGGTTAATTTGATCGCGTTGGCCACCGTTGTACACTATTGCGGCATAAAATCCTGCCGGTTCAACAGAGCCCGTTTTCTGTGGTAGACTTACCGCGTTTTCCTGCCAGTTTTGGTTGAGGTGCTTTTCTGAATACGCCGGCACAGCTTTCACTGCCACTTTATCTTCCCGATGATGAAACTTTTGCCAGTTTTTATCCGGGGGAGAACCCATCCCTATTGAGCGCGATCCAGTCCGCCGTTCGTCAGGAACACGGCAACTATATCTATTTCTGGTCACGCGAGGGCGGTGGGCGCAGTCACTTGTTACATGCGGCCTGCGCAGAGCTTTCGCAGCGCGGCGAAGCCGTAGGCTATGTGCCGCTGGATAAGCGAGCCTATTTCGTGCCTGAGGTCCTGGATGGCATGGAGCAGCTGGCGCTGGTGTGTATCGATAATATCGAGTGCATCGCCGGTGACGAAGCCTGGGAAATGGCCATCTTCAATCTTTATAACCGCATCCTGGAAACCGGCCGTACGCGCCTGTTTATTACCGGGGATCGTCCGCCACGCCAACTCAATCTTCATCTGCCCGACCTGGCCTCACGCCTGGACTGGGGGCAAATCTACAAGCTGCAACCGCTGTCGGATGAAGAGAAACTGTTGGCGCTGCAATTGCGTGGCAAACTGCGCGGATTTGAATTACCGGAAGACGTGGGGCGTTTCCTGCTCAAACGCCTGGATCGCGAAATGCGTACGCTGTTTATGACGCTGGATCAACTCGATCACGCTTCGATCACCGCCCAGCGCAAGCTGACCATCCCGTTTGTGAAAGAGATCCTGGGGCTGTAACAGCTTCACTTCGAAAATTTTGGGCACCATAATCAGTGCCCAATATCAATATCACGCTTACAAAATCTCCAGCACCTGCTCCGGCGGTCGGCCGATACGCGCTTTGCTGTCGTTGACCACAATAGGGCGCTCGATCAACTTCGGATTCGCCACCATCGCCGCTAACAACTGGGCTTCGCTCAGGCTTTCATCCGCCAAATTCAACTCCTTGTACAGATCTTCTTTCTTACGCATCAGTTCGCGCGCCGAGGTGAAGCCCAGCTCCTTCAGCAGTTTTTTCAGTTGCTCCACCGACGGCGGCGTCTCCAGATACAGCACCACTTCAGGTGTTACGCCATGCTGTTCCAGCAGTGCCAGGGTTTCACGGCTCTTGGAGCAGCGCGGGTTGTGGTAAATCGTGACGTTCTTCATTTAAATCATCCTTATCAAAATCAGCTGCGCTGGTACTGGCGGAAACGCTCTTGCAACTGGCGCAACTGGTCGATGCGCGCATCATAGCGCGCCTGTTTCAGGCTGCCGAGTTTTTGCAGCGAACTGGCATTGCTGAGCAAGCCAATGGCCTGATCGAGACGGCCGGTCAGTGCCAGGCTTTCGGCACGGGCAGAAAGCTCTTCATCGCGCAGTCCCTGAGCGGCACTGGCCTGGGCCAGCAGATCCCAGGCGTTGGGATCGTCCGGATGGGCGAAGGTATAACGGTTAAGTATTTTGGATGCCTGGGCCGGCTGGTTGCCTTCAACATAGGCATTGGCCAGGTTGAGCTGCAGCACCGGGTTGTTGCTTTGGGCGGCATTGGCCGCCTGCAGACGGGCGATGGCCTGCGGCGCACGTTTCTGACCGAGATCGATGTCGGTCATCAAATCGAGCAGCCAGACGTTTTTCGGATCTTGCGTCAGCAACGGCTGAATGATGTTACGGGCGTCATCGTATTTTTTCGCCTCATAGAACAGAATGGCGCGGCCATACTTGGCGGCGGTCTGTTCACGTATATTGCCTTTGCTGTAAGTATCGAGCAGTTCTTCGCGCAGGCCGTAACCTTCGGAACTGTACATCCCCAAAGAACGCACCTTGGCCATCAGGTAATCCTGGGTGGACTGCACCAAATGCTTGGGCATCTGGTTGGCGCGGTTTCGTGCGTCAGACAGACGACTGTCGGGTAATGGGTGGGTCAGCAGCATTTCTGGCGGTTTCGAGGCGTAGCGCGACTGGTCAGACAGCTTCTGCAAGAAGTCAGGCATGGCTTCCGGATCAAACCCGGCGCGTTGTAATACCTGAATACCGATGCGGTCGGCTTCCTGTTCGTTGGATTGGGTAAAGCTGATCATGCCCTGTTGCGTACCGGCCAGGGTACCGCTCAGCGCCGCCATGCCCATGGTCGGGTTGGCCATCGCCAGCAGGATGGAGCCGAGGGCGCCAACCCAGGTCAGGGGAGCATTGCGTTGCTGGTCTTCCATCGCTCGTGCCAGGTGGCGTTGGGTCACGTGCGAGATTTCATGCGCCAGCACCGAGGCGAGCTGGCTTTCGTTGTCGGTTTCGCGAAACAGGGCAGAGTGCAACACCACGTTGCCGCCGAAGAAGGCAAAGGCGTTAATTTCGTCGTTACGCACCAGATAAAAATGGAATGGCGTGCGCACTGAATAGGCGCTTGCCACCAGTCGGTTACCCAACTGGTTAATGTATTGAGTCAGCAGTGGGTCGTTGATCAGCGGTGCGCTGGCGCGAAGCTGACGCACATAGAAATCCCCCATGGCCATTTCCTGGCCAATGCTCAGGGTGCCGCCCGCAGAGGTGCCCATATCCGGCAGTTGATCCTGGGTTTCCGCCTGCACCGGCGCCATCGCCGTGGCGTTGAGCGTGCCAAGCAACAGTACTGCAATCGCTGTTTTGGTCAACCGGGTGGTCATAGTCAGGCCTTTCCCTTAAATAGTCATTTCTAAGACGTCAGCATCACCTAAGAGTTCTTGTTCCCTGCCGGACTCGCCAAAACAATCAGTGCGAAAGCGTGTTGGCTCACAAAAATGCACGCGTTGCGGCGGCCTGTTGGCAGATCACATCATAGTCAGCCAAAAGCGACAATGAAACTTATGTTCGGCAATAATCGGACAGAAAGGCTTTATTTTTCATTTCTGAATACCACCATGGCGATCGACGGAGTGACGCTCTCAGGCCATCGACAAAAAACAAAGACAAAGTTTGTCCGCGTTTTAATTGACAGGTTAAACGTGGACTAATATAGTCTGTGTTATTGAATTCACAGGTGCACCGCAAACCCCATATGGCTTACATCACTACCAGCGTTGAATACGGCATCCACTGTCTGCTTTGGCTCGTCGGCGATAACCAGCGTGCTCTTAGCAGCCGCGAACTTGCCGAGCTGCAGGGTATTTCCCCCAGCTTCCTGGCCAAAATCTTTCCCAAGCTGGAAAAAGCGGGGATCGTTGCCGCGAGCGAAGGCGTGCGCGGTGGTTATCGGTTGGCCCGCCCGGCAGATGAGATCACTTTTCTGGAGATCATTGATGCCATTGAAGGTCACAAACCGCTGTTCGATTGCCAGGAGGTGCGTGGTCGCTGTGCGGTGTTTGATGACAGCCCGCCAGACTGGGCGGTGTCGGGCAAGTGTGCGATCCATGCGGTGATGCTGCAGGCCGAAAAGGCCATGCGTGATGCGCTGGCGGTACAAACTCTGGGGGCTGTCGCTACTCGCTTCGGGCGCAAGGCACCAGAAGGGTTCTTCGGTGAGGTCAACATCTGGATGGATGAGCGCATGAGCGAGCGCACCACGCGCAGCGGCAAACCGGCCCGCACCAAGCCTCAATAACGCCTCAGTATTTTCTCTGACTATTTTTTCCCGCCTGTGTGCCACAGGCGGTAGCCCTTCTGCACCCTTTTATCCGGGAGCGGAACGGCGCCACTCGCCTGGAAAACAGTACGGGCAACCCGATAAACGTGTATGAAGGAGTTATTCCATGACGCAGAAAATAGTGATCGCCGGTTCTGGTTTTGCTGGTTTTTGGGCTGCCGTTTCTGCCATGCGGGCAATCTCGCTGGCCGGCAAGGAAGAGGACATCGAAGTGACGATGGTTTCGCCGACGCCGAACGTCACCATTCGCCCACGGCTGTATGAAGCGGTGTTGGAAAACATGAGTCCGGATATCTCGGCACAGCTTGCCGCTATTGGCGTTCGTCATTTGGCCGGTTTGGTTGCGCAGATAGACAGCGAAAACCAGACGCTGGTGGTGGAGTGCGCAGAAGGACAAAGACTACAACTGGATTATGATCGCCTGGTATTGGCGACCGGCAGCCAATTGTTTATTCCTCCGGTGGCTGGTTTTGCCGAGCACGGCTTCAACGTGGATACGCTGCAAAGTGCGCAACGACTGGACGCCCATCTAAAAGCATTGGCGAGTCAGCCAGAAACTCCGGCGCGTAACACCGTGGTGGTGGTTGGCGGTGGGCTAACCGGGCTGGAAAGCGCGGCCGAAATGCCAATGCGCCTGCGTGCCATTCTGGGCAGCGAAGCGAACATCCGTGTGGTGATTGTTGATACCGCAGAAGAAGTGGGGGCGGGTATGGGGGCTGAACCTGGCGTGGTGATCCGACAAGCGCTGGATGAATGTGGCGTTGAGTCACGGGCCGGGCTGCGCGTTACGGCGATTGATGCCGGCAGCGTTACGTTGTCGAGCGGCGAACGCATTGCAACCGACACGGTGATATTGGCCGCCGGCGTGCGGGCGCATCCGTTGGTTGCACAAATTCCGGGTGAGCGTGACGGCTCCGGACGCATTGTCGGTGATGCCTTCCTGCATGCACCGGCGGTGGACGGCGTGTTTGTTACCGGGGATACGGTCAAAGCCGCGACCGACGGGCAGGGAAATCATAACCTGATGACCTGCCAGCATGCGATGAGCCTGGGGCGCGTAGCCGGGCACAATGCCGCGGCGGAACTGGTCGGGCTGCCTCTTTATCCTTACAGTCAGCCCAAGTACGTGACCTGCCTCGATCTCGGTTCCTGGGGAGCGCTCTACACCGAAGGCTGGGACCGTCAGGTGCGCTTCACACGTGAGGAGGGAAAAAAGATCAAACAGGAAATCAACACCCAGTGGATTTACCCACCGGCAGCGGATCGCGATGCGCTGTTCGCCGTCGCCAATCCAGACTTTGTGATTGTCCCTTAAGACTTAAGTCACCAACGGGAGCGGAAACGCTCCCGTTGTTATTTCCCCATCGGCAAAAAAGAGCGCTCAGGCACCACGGTTTTCATCACCAGTGTCGAACTGAGGCGTTGAACGCCGGGCAGTGCGGAAAGCTTCTCGTCATACAGCTGCTGGAATGCGGGTAGATCGCGCGAGATCACGTGCAGCAAATAGTCTGGATCACCGAACAGTCTTTGCGCCTGCACCACCTGAGGAATATCCACCATCGCATCCTCAAAGGCCGCCACGGCGTGGCGATCGCCTTCCCTCATGGTGACGAAAACCAGCGCGGAAAAGTTATACCCCAGGCTGGTGGGATCAAGCTGGGCGCGATAACCCCGGATCACTCCCGACTCTTCCAAAGCCCGGACCCGACGATGGCAGGGGGAAACGCTGAGCCCGATCCGTTCGGCCAGGTCGGTGACCGAAAGTCGCCCATCGGTCTGTAGTTCAGCAAGAATTTTGTGGTCAATCTTATCCATTTAGAAGAATTTCCCCGAACTCGTGGTTTTCAGGCAAGTAATTGGCAGCACATTTTAACGCCCTAAAGATATTCTTTCCAATAATTAACCGCTCGGGACTGCGCGTTTTTGCAGCGGCGCTCAGGGTCTTATAATGAGGAAAGTCAGGTGAACATACGGATAACACAGCAATCTCGGCAGGGGCTTAAACCATCATGACACTCGCCATTTTTGCGGCCTTTTGGGCGGTCTCTATGCTGTTTGTCATCACGCCGGGCATGGACTGGGCATACGTCATATCGGCAGGTATACGTGGCAGGGTCGTGGTCCCCGCCGTCGCCGGTTTGCTGTTTGGTCACCTGCTGGCGATTGTGGTTGTGGCGGCTGGCGTGGGGGTGTTGGTTGCAGGTAACCCCTTGATCCTGACCGTGCTCACCGTCGCGGGAGCGGCCTACCTGTTGTGGATTGGCATCAATCTGCTGATGAGCCCGCCTGTACCCAATTCCGCGGAGAAACAGAGCTCAGACTCATGGATGCGCTGGGCGAGTAAAGGAGTTTGCATCAGTGGCATGAACCCCAAAGTGTTCCTGCTGTTTCTGGCCCTGCTGCCGCAATTCACCGATCCGCATGCCGTTTGGTCAATACCGACGCAGATCCTGGCACTCGGCCTGTTGCATCTGGTCAGTTGTGGGCTGGTTTATCTGCTGGTGGGGTTTGGCTCGCAGTCTGTCTTGCAGACTCGCCCACAGGCGGCGCGAGTTGTCAGCCGTATCTCAGGTGCCGCGATGGTGATCATCGCCGTCGCCTTGTTAGCCGAGCAAGCGCTCAAATAAGAGAGGATATATCCGCCGACATGATGGCGGATATATCAAGGGGGATGCCGTCAGGCTCTGACGGCAAGCAGCACGGATGAGGCTTTGATCAGCGCAATCACCCGAGACCCGTTTTTCAATGCCATTTCCTGCAGGCTTTCGTTGGTAATCACCGAGGTCAGGGTAAAGCCCGCATCCGTTTTGATATGTACGGTGCTGTTGACGGCTCCTTGTTCCACCGCACTCACTTCTCCGGCAAACTGATTACGGGCGGAAAAACGCAGCCCACAATCTTCAGACGCCAGGATCACCCAAGGTGCTTTGATTAGCGCTACGGCTTCTTTGCCGGTGACCAGACCAAGCGATTGCTGGCTCTGCACTGTCACAATGGCGACCAATTTCTCTCCACCCGGCAGGGTGATTTCTACCTCATCATTAACGGCGCCTTTTGCGACCGCAGACACGGTACCGGATAACTGGTTACGAGCTGATACTGACATAAATTCCCCTTGGTCAGACATGATAATGAACTTGCCGTACAGCATGACCATTTCTCGTTTTATTTGCCACTGTCCAGCAAGAGTTGTGTGAGCATTCACCTGATGTTGCTGAGGGTTCATACGGCTTTACGCGGCTATTGGGACAGCCATTTACGCTTGCTTGCATAAAATGTAATGAGTATGATTATTATTCTCTTTGTTATTCGCATGCATAAAAGTGAAATACCCTCCACAGGGAACACTGAGACAGACGGTGGGGCTCATTTCTCGTCATGGGAAAGCCAAAAAATAATCCGCAGAGCCACCACTCAATAACTTTATATGGCCAAGGATTTCCCTGATGAAAATGAAAGTCTCCGCGCTCGCCCTGGTGATGAGCCTGGCGCTGAGTGGCTGCGTTACACAAAAGCAACCCTCTGCTTTTCCAATCGCCCAACCTGCCGCACCGGTGACTCAACCCGCCAATAGTGTTCAACGTGAACTGGCAAATGGTCTGTATGAGATCGCACTGGCTCCGGCGGGTGATGCGTTATATGTCGCCAGCTCCGAAGGTTTTAAAGATGTGCAGGGTGGGGTGGTTTATAAGCTGGATGCGAAAACGCTGAAAACGATTAGCCTGACCCACACAGATCTGAAAAACTTTGCCATGCAGATATCCCCTGATGGCAAAACTCTCTATGTGACTAATTCTCTGGATGGCGGTATCAGCGCTATCAATACTGCTGACGGCAAAGTGAAAGGTCGTCTGCTGTTTAGCGAACGCAACGAGAAAGGGCTGCCGTATGGCGCGCGCCAGATCTTGCTACACGAAAATACGCTGTATGTGGGCGCAGTGGCCGATCCGGCGCTGATTTGGGTGGTTGATGCCAATACGCTGAAATTAAAAGCGCGAATCAAAAACACCGGCAAATGGATGACCGGCCTGCATTACTCGCAACAAACCCAGCGCCTGTATGCCGCGAACGGCAGCGGGGAAATCCTGGTGATTAACCCGAAAAACAACTGCATCGAAAAACGTTGGAAGCCGCTTGGCGATAAGCCGGCGCTGTTGCTTAACCTCACGGAAGACAGCGACACCGGCCGACTGTTTGTGACCGACAATTCAAAAGCTAAAACCACGCTGGTATTGGATATTCATAGCGGTAATTTGTTGAAACAGCTCGATGTCGGCGATTCGCTGGCGGTGTTGTTCAATGCGAAACGTAACGAAATTTATATCTCGCAGCGCGAATCCGGCAAGGTGTTGAGTCTCAACGCCACCACCTATGCGGTGAAACAGAGCTGGGCGTTGCCGCCGAATCCAAACAGCCTGTCGCTCTCTGCAGACGGCCAGACCCTGTATGTCACCGTTAAGCAGGTATTTAATAAAGATCATTCGACCAAAGGCCCGGACAGCGTTGTTCGCATTGATTTGAATAAATAAGCCACACCGGCTCGGTAACGGGCCATTTTTGTTCCACTTATCCTCATCTATGAGTGAATTATGCATAACACCAGTTCAACATCTTTTCCGCAGCGCTTGACGCTATTGGCGCTGGCTATCGGCGCGATTAGTCAGGGGGCGCTGGCCGCACCCACAGAGAGCAGTAAAAAAAGTCAGGAAGAAACCCTGGTGGTTGAAGCCAGCAAAGACAGCGATTTTAAAGCCGGCGGTGATGACCTGGTGCCCGCTTATCTGGATGGGCAAATTGCGCATGGCGGGCGGTTGGGGATGCTCGGCGAGCAAAAAGCCATGGACGTGCCGTTTAACGTCGTTGGCTATACCGCGAAGCTGATACAAGATCAGCAGGCGAAAACCATTGCCGATGTCATCAGCAATGACGCGGGCGTTCAGGCGGTACAGGGCTACGGTAACTTTGCCGAAACCTACCGTATTCGCGGTTTTATGCTCGATGGCGACGACATGACCATGGGCGGTCTGGCGGGAGTGGTTCCACGCCAGGTGATGGATACCCAAATGCTGGAACGCGTGGAAGTATTCAAAGGCGCCAATGCCCTGCTGAATGGCGTAGCCAGCAGCGGAGTAGGCGGTATGATCAACCTCGAACCCAAACGTGCGGAAGATACGCCAACGACCCAGGTAGGCATTGATTACACTTCTGATTCGCAAGTCGGCGGCAAGCTGGATCTGGGGCGCCGCTTTGGTGACAACAACCAGTTCGGCGCTCGCGTAAACCTGGTTCATCGCGAAGGTGAAACGGCGGTTAACGACGATAAACGTCGCACAACCCTGGCCTCCGTGGGGTTGGATTACCGTGGCGATCGTTTCCGCACCTCACTGGACTTCGGCTATCAGAAAAAGACTTTCCATGGCGGGACCATGGGGCTCAACGTCAGCGGCGTTGATTTTATTCCCGCCGTGCCGGACCCGACCAAGAACTACAGCCAGAAATGGGGCTACAGCGATATCGAAAACGAGTTCGGTATGGCGAAAGCGGAATATGACCTCACGCAAAGCTGGAAGGCTTACGTGGGATTGGGTGCACAGCATGCCCATGAAACCGGTCTTTACAGCGCACCGAAGTTGATTAACGCCGATGGTGACGCCACGGTCGGGCGCCTGGATACTAACCGCATTATCGACGCGTTCAGCGGCATGGCAGGCATTAGCGGCGAATTCAACACCTGGGACGTGTCGCATAAGGTGAACGTCGGTTACTCGGCGCAGATCAAAAGTGACAAGACCGCCTGGCGTATGTCGGCCAACAATCCCACGACCAATATTTATGACAATCACGATGTCCCGGTGCCGGATAATGCCTACTTTGGCGGCAACTACTCCGATCCGTTAACCACCGCCCGTAATCGGACTCAGGGCTGGCTATTCAGCGATACGTTGGGCTTCTTCAACGATCAATTGCTGTTTACCGCGGCGGCACGCCATCAGAAAGTGGTCGTGCGCAACTACAGTAACACCACCGGCCTGGAGGATACTTCGTCTCGCTATACCCAAAGCCGTTGGATGCCGACATTTGGCCTGGTGTATAAGCCGTGGGAAGAAGTGTCGCTGTACGCCAACCATACTGAGGCGCTGCAACCTGGTGACAACGCGCCGCAGGGGGCCAACAACTATGGTCAGAGCACCGGCATTGCCCGCTCCAAGCAAAATGAAGTGGGGGTGAAGGTCGATTTCGAGCGCGTAGGCGGCTCGCTGGCGCTGTTTGAAATCAAGAAACCTTCCGCCATCCTCAACGACAGTGGCAACTATGTGCTGGATGGTGAGCAACGTAATCGTGGCGTAGAGCTGAATGTGTTTGGTGAACCGACGTTTGGTGTGCGCCTGAACGGCAGCGCGACCTGGCTTCAACCTGAGTTGACTAAAACCCAGGGCGGCGTGAATGAAGGTAATGATGCGATTGGCGTGGCGCGTTTCTACATGGTGTTGGGTGCCGAGTATGACATCAAACCGGTTGATGGCCTGACAGCCACTGCCAAGGTGAGACACACGGGATCTCAGTACGCCGATGCGGCCAATACCAAAAAACTGGACAGCTATACGACTCTGGACCTCGGTCTGCGTTACCGCATGCGCCTGAACGAGGATAAAAACAGTATGGTATGGCGTGTCGGCGTGGATAACGTCACTAACGAGAAATACTGGTCTGGTGTAGAGAGTTATGGCACCTATCTGTTCCAGGGGCAACCGCGTACCGCTAAAGTCTCCGTAACTTACGATTTCTGATAACCACCGGCCTTAGGCCATAGCGGCGGTTTGACTCGCAGTTAAACCGCCGCTCTACCTTCCCCGCATTAAATCGATAATTGTCTTTCCCCTTGTCTGTACTGACAATCGCTGGCTGGCAGATGGCTGGCATGGTACAACCATACGCCTGAAGCCCCCCGCTTTGTGCTGGGGGAGCAATAAGTTAAAAAATACTCCATCACAGGAACAGCAATGCCTGCCAGTCAAACCTCTAGGAGCACTCTCTGATGCTGGAGATGTTATTACAGTGGTACCGCCGTCGTTTTACCGATCCGCAGGCCATCGCGCTGTTGGTGATCCTGGTTGCCGGATTCCTCATTCTCTATTTTCTGCATGGCATTCTGACTCCACTGCTGGTGGCCATCGTACTGGCATATCTGCTGGAGTGGCCGACCGCACGGCTGCAGCGTATTGGTTGCTCGCGTAACTGGGCGGCGAGCATGATGATGATCATGTTTGCCGGTATTGCGATGCTGCTGGTGTTTGTGGTGGCGCCGACCGCCTGGCAACAGGGTATCAACCTGATGACCGATCTGCCGGGTATGCTCAATCAGTTCTATAACTTTGCCGCGACGCTGCCGAAGCGTTATCCGGCGCTGGTGGATGCCGGTATCATCGATATGATGGCGGAAAACCTGCGTGGGCGTTTGTCGGGCATGGGGGAGTCGGTGGTGAAATTCTCACTGGCTTCGCTGGTTGGGCTGTTGACGCTGGCGATTTACCTGATCCTGGTGCCGATGATGATGTTCTTCTTGCTGAAGGACAAAGAGCAAATGCTCAACGCGGTGCGCCGCGTGCTGCCACGGAATCGCGGGCTGGCCGGGCAGGTATGGATCGAGATGAATCAGCAAATCACCAACTATATTCGCGGCAAGGTGCTGGAGATGGTGATTGTCGGCATAGCGACCTATCTGGTGTTCGTTGTTCTGGACATGCGCTATTCATTGCTGCTGGCGGTGCTGGTCGGTGTCTCGGTGCTGATCCCCTATATCGGTGCGGTGCTGGTAACCATTCCTGTGGTGGTGGTGGCGATGTTCCAATGGGGTATCGGCGCCGACTTCTGGACGCTGATCGTCGCTTATCTGGTGGTGCAGGCGCTGGATGGTAATCTGCTGGTGCCGATCCTGTTCTCTGAGGCGGTCAACCTGCATCCGTTGGTGATTATTCTGTCGGTGATCATTTTCGGCGGGCTGTGGGGTTTCTGGGGCGTGTTCTTTGCTATCCCACTGGCGACTTTGGTGAAGGCGGTGATCCACGCCTGGCCGGACGAACTGCGGGTGGAAACGGAACAGGAATAGGCAGGAATAACGAAGCGCAGCAGGCCGCTGCGCTTCGTATAAATTATTGCTGCAGGTAACTCAGAACGATGTCGTGATGATTGGTGGTTTTGAAATCATCAAACACTTTTTCAACCTTGCCCTTGCCGTCGAGCAAGAAGCTGATGCGGTGAATGCCGTCATAGGTTTTACCCATAAAGGTTTTCTCACCCCAAACGCCAAACTGCTGTGCTACCTGGTGATCCTCATCAGACAACAACGTGAAGTTTAACAACTCTTTCTCGGCAAAACGCGACAGTTTTTCGGGTTTATCCGTGCTGATGCCCAGAACTTCGACACCCGCTTTTTTCAAGTCATCCATGTTATCCCGCAAACCGCAGGCCTGTACGGTACAGCCCGGCGTCATCGCCTTGGGATAAAAATAAACCAGTACTCGTTGTCCCTGGAAGTCGGCCAGATTAATTTCCTCACCGTCCTGGTCAGGCAAACTAAAGTTTGGCGCTGTGTCACCGGCTTTCAATGGGGTCATCACTACTCTCCATCTTTCTCATCATGCTGTGGATAGTTCACAACGCTAATACTGCCTTGTGCTTTCAATTCTGTACATAGGCGATGAAAGGCTTGCTCAATATTTGATGCATCATGATTGCCAGGGCTGTGTGCGGTGATCTGGATATGGAGCTGGGGTGGCAGGTCAGTTTCTGCCGGCTGGGTGCGCGACACCAGTTCGGCAATGTTCATCTGGCTGGAGTAAAACAGGTCGGTAAAACGTTCAATGATGTGCGGTGAATCCTTCACCTCAACCTGTACCCACACCGTGGCCGGCATCGGCGGCCTTTCGTGCGAGTTGGTGCGCTTCATCACAATCAGCAGTTCCAGCTCCGCGCCTTTTTGCGGCAGGGTGGACTCGATCAGGGTAATGGCGTTCCAACTGCCGGAAAGCAGCATGATGAAAGTGAACTCCTCACCCAGCATGGCCAGACGGCTATCTTCGATATTGCATCCGCAACTGCTGACGTGGCGGGTGATGGCATTGACGATCCCGGGGCGGTCGGTACCGAGCGCGGTAATCACGAGATAGTGTTCATCTGGCTTAGGCAAAATGGAGCTTCCTGTCGTGCACAATGGGGTTACCATGGTAAACATAAAAAAAACCGCCTGCCAAGCGCTTACAACACCGTTGTTTGCTTGCTTTTGGATAGGCAGCAAAAGTACCATGAGTGACTTGTTTGTGGAGGGGACGGCCAATGTTTACGGGAAGTATTGTTGCACTGGTTACGCCGATGGACGACACAGGTGCTGTCGATCGCGCGAGCCTAAAAAAATTGATTGATTATCATGTAGCCAGTGGAACTGCGGCTATCGTTTCCGTAGGGACTACCGGCGAGTCAGCAACGCTTGCCCATGACGAGCACGTTGACGTGGTATTGCAGACGCTGGAACTGGCCGCTGGCCGCATTCCGGTGATCGCCGGTACCGGCGCCAACGCTACCGCTGAAGCCATTTCGCTGACCCAACGCTTCGAAAATACCGGCGTAGTGGGTTGTCTGACGGTCACGCCTTACTACAATAAACCGACTCAGGAAGGGCTGTATCAGCACTTCAAGGCGATTGCCGAAAGCACCGCGCTGCCACAGATCCTCTATAACGTGCCTTCGCGCACCGGGTGTGACATGCTGCCGCCGGTGATCGCGCGTTTAGCAAAAATTAAGAATATTGTTGCTGTTAAAGAGGCAACAGGGAACTTAAGTCGTGTAAGTCAGATCCAAGTGCTGGTTGATGATGAAGATTTCATTTTGCTGAGCGGCGATGACGCCAGCGGTCTGGATTTCATGCAACTGGGCGGCAAAGGGGTGATT
Source organism: Serratia proteamaculans (assembly GCF_949794035.1). Classification (NCBI taxonomy): domain Bacteria; kingdom Pseudomonadati; phylum Pseudomonadota; class Gammaproteobacteria; order Enterobacterales; family Yersiniaceae; genus Serratia; species Serratia proteamaculans. The sequence goes on along the minus strand of NZ_OX461105.1, from coordinate 3,969,331 downwards.
TCCGTGACGGCCAACGTGGCGGCGCGTGAAATGGCGCAACTTTGCGCGCTGGCAGCACAGGGTAACTTTGCTGAGGCACGCCGCTTAAATCAGCGCTTGATGCCGTTGCATCAGGATTTGTTTGTAGAAGCAAACCCGATCCCGGTGAAATGGGCCTGTAAGGCATTGGGATTGATGGCAACCGATACGATGCGTCTGCCTATGACGCCGTTGACCGACGCTGCCCGTCCGGTAGTGGAACGCGCCTTGAAAAGCGCCGGTTTGCTGTAACTCTAAGGGAAATTTGATGGTTTATTCATTGCAAAAGTCGACGGTAGCAAAAGTCGTGGGTATTTCGCTGGTGATGATGCTGGTGGGTTGTACCACCGATCAGCGTTACAAACGCCAGGTGAGCGGCGATGAGTCTTACCTCGATGCGTCGGTGCTCAAGCCACTGAACGCACCAGCCGGTATGATCCTGCCGGTGCAAAGCGGTAATTATGATGTTCCGGCCACCACGCTGAAAGGCGGCGTCGGCAAGCAACTGGATATTCGTCCGCCAGTACAGCCACTGGCCTTGCTGAGCGGTTCACGTGCGCAATATGCCGGCGACAGCGGCACGCTGCTGCTGGAAAACAGCCCGCAGAACCAGAACCTGTGGTCACGCGTGACCAGCATGCTGCAAACGAAAAACATTGCGATCGCCTCACGTCAGGACGCTACTCAGACCCTGACCACCGACTGGGTGAAGTGGAACCGTCTGGATGAAGACAACCAGTACGAAGGCCGCTACCAGATCAGCGTACAGCAGCAGGGTTACCAGCAGGCGCTGGTGGTGAAGACCGTCGGCCTGCAGCAGCAGGGTAAAACCGAGCAGATTACCGACCCGTCGGAAGTGCAGCGCTACAACGGCATGATGATGAACACTCTGGTTGAAGGCCTGGACAAGCAGGACAACCTGGCGAGCAACCAGTCTGCCAACCGTTTCGGCACGCTGGACGTGCAGAGCGGCGCAGATGATACCGGTCTGCCAATGTTGGTAGTGCGCGGTCCGTACACCGTGGTGTGGGATCGTCTGCCGGCGGCGTTGGAAAAACTGGGGATGAAAGTGGGTGACCGCAGCCGTCCGCAAGGTACCGTTGCCGTAACCTACAAATCCCTGAGCAGCAGCGATTGGGATGCGTTGGGCGTCAAGGATCCTGAGCTGAAAGAAGGCGATTACAAACTGCAGGTGGGTGACTTGAACAACCGTTCCAGCCTGCAATTTATCGATCCTAAAGGGAAGCCGTTGACCCAGTCGCAAAACGACGGGTTGGTTGCGGCATTCCAGTCAGCATTCAGTAAAACCAGCGTTAAGTAACTGAAAAGGGGCCAAGGCCCCTTTTTCTTTGATGGTTACGGTATCGTTTGCGTCGCATATTTGGCACAATATACCCATCATTCTTGCAGCGTTTTTAAAACAATTTTTTATTGGAGTAACTAAGATGCAAAAGCTAGCTGAGCTGTATCGCGGAAAGGCAAAAACCGTCTACACCACCGAAAACCCTGATCTGTTGGTGTTGGAGTTCCGCAACGATACGTCAGCACTGGATGGTCAGCGCATTGAGCAGTTTGATCGCAAAGGCATGGTGAACAACAAGTTCAACCATTTCATCATGAGCAAACTGGAAGAAGCCGGTATCCCGACGCAAATGGAACGCCTGCTGTCAGACAACGAAGTGCTGGTGAAGAAGCTGGACATGGTGCCGGTCGAGTGTGTGATCCGCAACCGTGCCGCCGGTTCACTGGTGAAGCGTCTGGGCATTGAAGAAGGACTGGTACTGAACCCGCCGCTGTTTGACCTGTTCCTGAAAAACGATGCGATGCACGATCCAATGGTCAACGAGTCCTATTGTGAAACCTTTGGTTGGGTGAACAAAGAGCACCTGGCACGCATGCGTGAGCTGAGCTACCTGGCGAACGACGTGCTGAGCAAGCTGTTTGACGATGCCGGCCTGATCCTGGTCGACTTCAAGCTGGAGTTCGGCTTGTTCAATGGCGAAGTGGTGCTGGGTGATGAGTTCTCACCGGACGGTAGCCGCCTGTGGGACAAAAACACCCTGGACAAGATGGACAAAGACCGTTTCCGTCAGAGCCTGGGTGGCTTGATCGAAGCCTACGAAGAAGTGGCTCGCCGCATCGGCGTCAAACTCGACTAAGCGTTTTCTCGCTATACGGGGTCTCTCCGGCCCCGTCATTTTCCTGACTTTCCCCGCCGTCTGTTCCTTCTGTCTGCATTTCCAGAAAAATTCTACATTTCCTTTGCCGCTGAGCATTTATAATGATCTACGTAACATGACAAAAACCTAATCTGGAGTTTACATATGCGTTGGCAAGGGCGTCGGGAAAGTGACAATGTTGAGGATCGTCGCGGGCAGTCTTCAGGTCTGGGTGGCGGTGGCGGCGGTTTCCGCGTGCCTCGCGGCAAGGGCGGTATCGCCATTCTGGTGGTGGTGCTGGTGGCCGGCTATTACGGCATCGATCTTTCGCCGCTGTTGAACGGTGGGGACGTTAGCCCACAAACTCAACAACAAAGCGCCAGCATCAGTCCAAAAGACGATGAACTGGCTAAATTTACCTCGGTGGTGCTGGCCTCTACCGAAGATAACTGGAAAGAAGTTTTCCAGCGCATGGGCAAAACCTACCAGCCACCCAAACTGGTGATGTATCGCGGCGTAACGCGCACCAGCTGTGGCACCGGTCAGGCGGCGATGGGGCCTTTCTACTGCCCGGGCGATAAAACGGTGTATATCGACCTGTCGTTCTATCAGGATATGAAAACCAAACTGGGGGCCGGCGGTGACTTTGCCCAGGCCTATGTGGTGGCGCACGAAGTGGGCCACCATGTGCAGAACCTGCTGGGCATTGAGCCTAAAGTGCGTCAGATGCAGCAGGGTGCCAGCCAGGCGGAAGTGAATCGTCTGTCGGTGAAAATGGAACTGCAGGCGGACTGCTTTGCCGGCGTTTGGGGCAAATATGCCGAGAAGCAACAGATGTTGGAAGAGGGCGACTTGCAGGCGGCGTTGAACGCTGCGCAGGCGATCGGCGACGACCGTTTGCAGCAACAGGGCCAGGGACGAGTGGTGCCGGACAGTTTCACTCACGGTACCTCGCAGCAGCGCTACACCTGGTTTAAACAGGGTTTCGATAGCGGTGATCCTAACACCTGCAACACCTTCGCTTCCCGTTAACATGCATGCCGGAGCCTGACTCCGGCATTTTTTTAGGTCTGGATCCTGATGTTACAGGCAATGCAACAACTTATGCAGCAGCAGGGCATCAGGCGCCTGCTGGTGCTCAGTGGCGAGCCGCAATGGTGTCGCCAGCAAGCACAACGGCTGGCGACAACCCTGCCGGGCGACTGGCCGTGGGTGGGAGAAAATCCGCCGCCTGCTATGCCGTCACTGGCCAGTGGTGCGGTACGGACATTGCTGGGGCAGGAGCGGTTGCATGCGGTGTTTGATGCGACCCGCGGCCTGGATGTCGAAGCGCTGGCCGCGCTGGCCGGTACCCTGCGCGCCGGCAGTTGGTTGCTGTTGCTGACACCACCATGGCAACAATGGCATCAGCAGCCGGACCACGACAGCCTGCGCTGGAGCGATTGCCCGCAGCCGATCATGACCCCTAATTTCATTCACCATCTACAGCAACACCTGGCGGCGGACAACGAAGTCACGCTCTGGCGAGAGGATGAGCCGCTGACTTTGGCACCCTTGCCAATACGCCCGCAGTGGCAAGCGCCGGATGGCCAGCCGACTCCCGAGCAGCAAAGGTTGCTGGCACAATTACTCGGCGCTGAGTCAGGCATTTGGGTGCTGACCGCTGCCCGTGGGCGCGGCAAGTCAACGGTGGCGGGTATGCTGGTGGCGAACACGCCGCTCACCTGCTGGATCACCGGGCCCAGCCGAGCGGCTACCGAGGTCGCTGGTGAATGGGCGCAGGGCCGCGCACAATTTTGGGCACCGGACGCGTTGTTGGCCCATTGTCGCGAACACGACGTCAGCGACGTGGGCTGGCTGCTGGTGGACGAAGCGGCGGCGATCCCCGGCCCGTTGCTGCAACAACTGGTTAGCCATTTCCCCCGAGTTTTGCTGACCACCACGGTACAGGGCTATGAAGGCACCGGCCGGGGGTTTTTACTGAAATTTTGCGCGGGGTTGCCTGCGTTTCAGTCGCTGGGGTTACAGCAGCCCATGCGTTGGGCGCAGGGCGATGCGCTGGAACGCGTCATTGATAACGCGCTGTTGTTCAACGAACTGCCACTCTGGCCGGCGACGAATAAACCCGTCAGTATCAGCGAGACAGAACAAGGAGCGCTGTGTGCCGACCCTCAAGGGTTAATGCGTTTTTACGCCCTGTTAAGCAGCGCCCATTACCGCACTTCACCGCTTGATTTACGGCGGTTGATGGACGCGCCCGGCATGCATTTTGGCGTGGCGCAGGTTGAAGATGAAGTCATCGGCGCACTGTGGCTGGTGGAGGAAGGCGGCCTGAGCGCCGAACTGGCACACGAAGTCTGGGCCGGGCGGCGGCGACCGCGCGGCAACCTGGTGGCACAGTCGCTGGCGGCACATGGCGGGCAGTGGTGGGCACCGACGCTGCGTTCACGGCGCATTACCCGCATTGCGGTATTACCGGCTTTGCGTCAGCAGGGCATTGCCCGCAGTCTGATCGTACAGCAACGTCGGCAAACGCAGGGGCTGGATTACCTCTCGGTCAGCTTTGGTTACACCGAGTCGCTGTGGCGCTTTTGGCAATCCTGTGGTTTTGAACTGGTGCGCATCGGCAGCAAAACGGAAGCCAGCAGCGGTTGTTACACCGCCATGGCCATCCTGCCGCTAAGTGAGCAGGGTGAGGCGCTGCGGCATGCGGCGCATAAGCATCTGGCGCGTGACTGGCGCTGGCTGCAGCCGCGTATTGATCTGCAACTGGAAATCACCGGTGACGACGGCGATATCCAGTTGGGTGAGGATGACTGGCGCGAACTTGCCGGGTTCGCCTTCGCCCATCGGCCGCTTGAGGCCAGCCTGGGGGCGCTACAACGTTTACTGCTAGCCAGTCCTTTGCCGCTGCCCGCACTGCGTCAGCATCTGCAACAGCAAACGACGCCGGCGGGCTGCGTGGCGTTGCTTGGCTTCAGCGGCCAGAAGGCTTTGCTACGCCGCTGGCGGCAGGAGGCGGGGTTAGCGCTTGAGCAACTTGATGCCCAGCACTGCCTGCGCTGGCACAATTGGTCGCAATCGTTGGAATAAATTGAAGATGTTGCTCAATAAAACCCGATTTTCCTGAATTCTCAGCGGCGTATAGTAGTTGACAGGAACCCGGGCAACTGGCGCCGGGCAGAATTTGATCAATACGAGGAGTCACCGATGAAACATGAGCATTTTGTTGTACAGAGCCCGGCAACCCCGGCTGCGCAGCTGATCCTGCTGTTTCACGGTGTTGGCGATACCCCAGAGGCGATGGGCGAGATTGGCAGCTATTTTGCCAAAGACTTCCCGCAGGCGCTGGTGGTCAGCATTGGTGGCCCTTTTGCCTTCGGTAACGGCAGCGGCCGTCAGTGGTTTTCGGTGCAGGGTGTGACCGAAGAAAACCGCGCCGAGCGCATTGCTGAAGTGATGCCACAGTTTGTCGAAACTGTGCGTTACTGGCAGAAACAGAGCGGCGTGAATGATGCCGGCACCGCACTGGTCGGTTTTTCTCAGGGCTCAATCATGGCGCTGGAAGCCTTGAAGGCAGAACCCAGACTGGCCGGCCGGGTAGTGGCTTTCAGCGGACGTTTTGCCAGCCTGCCGGAGCGGGCGTTCGGTGATTGCGTGGTGCACTTGATCCACGGCGAACAGGATGCGGTGATTGCGGTGCAACATGCCAGAGCGGCGGCAGAACAGCTGCAGGCTATTGGCGTCGATTTCACGCTGGACGTGGAAGAAGACGTGGGGCACGCCATCAATCAGGGCATGATGAACGATGCCCTCGAACGGCTGCATTACTACGTGCCTCAGCGCTACTGGGATGAAGCGATGTTCGGCAAACGCGGCGATTTGATCGCTTTTAAATAAACTTCAGGGCGCTAAATGCGCCCTGATATCATTTCTTCTTCGGCCAGTCGTCGTCGTTATCCCACTCGGCGTTGTTATCGCGGTGCGGTGGCAGCTCCGGCTTATCGGCCAGATAGCGTTTGACGTCAACGCGGCGCAGCTCTTTGATCCCACTGATAATCATGCCGAATAAAATCAGCAGGATGATCCACCAGTAGTCAGCTAACCATTCCATATTTACTCCTTTCCTTCAGGGCGTATAAAACGCGAAAATATCGATGGCAAATGCTCTTCAAGCCATTGGGCACCAGCAACGTCCTTATTTTTCCAGGCTGCCAGCAGCAGCGCCGGCGTCAGCAGATGCTCGGCTTCACGCGCCAGTGGCCGGTAACTCAGATGCCAGGGTTCTACCGCCACACCGTCACCTTCTTCGGTGAACGGACGGTAAAAGCCAAATTCAGCCATATGCGCCGTCATCCACTGATTGAGCGGATAAAAGTAGCCGCCATGCTGGTATTCCCAGGGCTCCAACTGCAACTTTTGCCCTGCCGGTAACAGTGAGGGATCGTAGACGTCGAGGTCACTGCCCCAGTGATGGCGGCTGGCACCGGGCAAAGCCGACCAACGCAAGATTGCCTCACAGCGCTCGGCGGCGGACAGTGGCGTGATGTCGATCGGTCGACTGTCCTTATCTAATACTGGGCGCTGCCCGCAGAATTTTCCATTCCAGATCGCCTGTTGACGATCAAAATCACGAAATGTGCTGGCGGGCTGGAGATCGAACCCGGCCGCAAGTGCCGCCTGTTGCATGGCGAGGAACGCGGCCACGGCGGCGGGCTGCAACCGGTGGTTACCGCAGAGCGGTACCAGATGATCGGTTGAGCGCCCGGTCAGCATTTCTGGCGTGATCATGCGACCAGTTGCTCCATGATGCGCTGGTACATGCGGCTGAGCAGCTGCAAGTCGGCAGCGTGTACGCATTCGTTGACCTTATGGATCGTCGCGTTGACCGGCCCCAGTTCAACCACTTGCGCGCCCATCTGGGCGATAAAACGACCGTCTGAGGTGCCCCCGGTGGTCAGCAACTGTGGCGTCAGCTCAGAATAGTGTTCGACGGCGTTAACCACCGCATCCACCAGTGCGCCGCGTGCGGTCAGAAACGGCTGGCCCGACAGGCGCCATTCGATGCTGTAGTTCAACTGGTGGCGCTCGAGCAGTTCTTCCACGCGTTGTTTGATGGTTGCGTCAGTCGATTCAGTGCTGAAACGGAAGTTGAACTGGACGAACATCTCGCCTGGGATCACGTTGTTGCTGCCGGTACCGGCCTGCACGTTAGCGATCTGCATGCTGGTCGGCGGGAAGAATTCATTGCCGCGATCCCACTCGGTCGCCACCAATTCATTCAGTGCCGGCATGGCACGGTGTACCGGGTTATCCGCCAGATGCGGATAGGCGACATGGCCCTGAATACCGTGAATGTGCAGGTTGGCGGTGATCGAGCCGCGACGGCCGTTCTTTACCACGTCCCCGACACGTTCGGTACTGGACGGCTCGCCGACCAGACAATAATCCAGGCGCTCACTACGCGCCATCAGCGCCTCTACCACCTTCACCGTACCATGGGTAGCACTGGCTTCTTCATCGGAGGTGATCAGGAAGGCCAGACGGCCCCGATGCTGCGGGTTGGCTGCCACAAAACGCTCAGCCGCCACGACCATCGCGGCCAGCGAACCTTTCATGTCTGCCGCGCCACGGCCATACAGCATGCCGTCGCGGATGGTTGGCTCAAACGGCGGGTTGTCCCAGCGTTTTTCGTCGCCGGTCGGTACCACGTCGGTGTGGCCGGCAAACGCCAGCGTTTGACCTTCGCCACGCCAGGCCCAGAAATTCAGGGTATCGCCGAACGGCATGGGCTCAACGGTAAAACCAATGGCTTCCAGACGCTCAATCATCAGTGCCTGGCAGCCTTCATCGTGCGGGCTGAGCGACGGGCGTTTAATCAACTGTTGAGCCAGTTCGATAACCGGGCAAATCATGCTGCCACCTCGGAAATAAATTGCTGGTAGCCTTCGGCACTGAAGCCGAGCAGGGCGTGTCCGTTGCCGTCGTCCAGCAGTGGGCGTTTGATGATTGCCGGTTGAGCCAGCATCAGCGCGATGGCCGCATCGGCATTGTCGCAGGCGGTGCGCTGCGCTTCATCCAGCTTGCGCCAGGTAGTGCCGCGGGTATTCAGCAGCGGCTCCCAGCCCAGGCGTTCGACAAAACCACGCAGTTGCTGTTCGTCCAGCCCGTCGGCGCGGTAGTCGTGAAATTGATAAGCCACACCCTGTTCTTCCAGCCAGCGGCGTGCTTTTTTGATGGTGTCACAATTTTTGATGCCGTAGAGCTTAAGCAAACTTTTTTGAGCATTGTCTTTCATGAAAAAATGTTACCTCTATATCAGGGTAAGTTCAGAGCAACAGGTATCAGGCGATGGCCTAAACTGTCAGGAATCACTGCTCATCAAGTATTTTGAAGATAATGCCCCAGTGCAGGATTTCGATCCAGACTACGAGCTAATTATCGATGAAGGGCGTTTAGCATTCAAAGCCGAACATTTGCATGAAAGTGCAGGGTTAGGACGATTTTTCAAGCGTGTTAATGATGGTGACATAGCGAAAGGCTCGATCAGTTCTCTCGCGAAAACCCTTTCAAGGGTGTTGAGTACATTTCGCAATTAGACCGTGCTCAAATCGAACTGCATGATGTTGAGAAGTGGCTTACCATTAGCCGCAAACACTCTTAGTGGTACAAAGAGTCGCGGCTGTGTATGCGGCTGGCACTGAGCCATTGTTGAAAACTCGTTCATGGGCCAGTGATGTAGAAAAGTGTAATGCTCCCCTATCTAATGATCTTAATAATAGAAATGACCAAGTATTACACATTCAAGTGAAGCAGAACCGATCACGGGTAGTACTCAACTGCTATGTACGGATCGGGAAGCCCTGTACACAGCAGATCGGCGGCAAAGTTGAAAGTGGTTACCGCATAGAAGCATTATCCCGCGCAGGTATACAGTTTTCACAACCAAATCCTTATGTAACGTCACCTAATCCGGCACTTGGGGCACTAAAGGAAAATGTAAAAAAGTTCAGAAGGGGGTAAACCTGACTAAAACGCATTTGGTGAACGTGTAAGTATCCCAGCTTTAGTTCCACGCACTTTTTGGGGTTTCCGGTTTATCTGCCATCAGCCGATATTCTTCCGGCATCAGGTTATTCAGGGACTCATGAGGTCGCTTGCTGTTGTACTCAGTCAGCCAGCGTTCCGTTATTTCCCGTGCTTCATTCAGTGTTCTGAACAGATAAAAATCCAGTATTTCGGTCCGGTACGTCCGGTTAAAACGTTCGATAAATGCGTTTTGCGTCGGTTTGCCTGGCTTGATAAATTCCAGCATCACTCCGTGGTCTTCAGCCCATTGTGCCAGAGCCAGCGATATCAGTTCCGGCCCGTTATCCATCCGCATCTTCAACGGATATCCACGGTTTGCAACTATCCTGTCCAGCACCCTGACAACCCGTTGGGCCGGGATATTCAGGTCAATGTCGATGGCCAGAGCCTCACGGTTAAAATCATCCACAACGTTGAAGGTCCGAAAACGTCGGCCACATGTCAGGGCATCGTGCATAAAATCAATCGACCAGCTTTGGTTGAGTGCTTCCGGCGTTGCCAGCGGAGCCGGATTGCGCACCGGCAGGCGTTGTTTACCCTTACGGCGAAAATTCAGTTTTAGCTGGCAGTAAATCCGGTGCACGCGCTTATGGTTCCAGATATTGCCCTGCCTGCGAAGTACCTGAAAAACTTCTTAAATCCGTATCGTGGATAGCGTTCAGCCGCCATGGTCAGCGCCATGATAACCGGCTCATCACGTCGCGTATCCGGCTGATAACGAAATACCGTCCTGCTCAGCGACAATGTCCTACATGCCTGGCGTAAGCTCATGGCAAACTGCGCGGTCAGATAGCTGACCAGCTCACGCTTTATCGCTGGTTTTAAAGCTTTTTTTCAATGACGTCTTTCAGTGCGTGGCACTCGAGACTCAGGTCCGCAAACATCTGTTTCAGCCGGCGGTTTTCATCCTCAAGGTCTTTCATCTTTTTGATATCAGAGGCTTCCATACCGCCGAACTTTGCTTTCCAGTTGTAGTAAGAGGCCTCAGAGATCCCGGCCTCGCGGCAGACGTCTTTAACGGTGCGTCCGGCTTCGACGGACTTCAGAACGGCGATGATCTGGTGTTCGGTGAATCGTGCTTTGCGCATGGCGATCTCCTCCAGGGACATAGTCAGTATGTCGGAAGATCTCTAAAAGTGAATGGTTCGTTTTGCAGGGATACTTACAAACGAAGCTACAACGTTTTAGAGTTACTAAGTTGCAGTGCTTGCATAGGGGTACTGCACTAAGTCAAAAAATCGCCTATTAACTTGATGAAACAGACTTGACTGTGTTTTTATACAGTATGTATACTATGACCATGAAATCGACAACTAGAGGTATGCGTGTTAAATTTTATCCATGATAACAAAAGGGTATTGTGGAAATGTTGCTACCAATACGAGTCAACAAACGATTTCTTAATTTATTTAGAACATTACAGTTAGATCGGTCACCTCAGCAATCAACAATAAATTTGCATGTACTTAATATTGAAAGTAATAGTTTTATATACCAAAAGTTAGTTGATGAACTACGAGAGTTAATTGTTGGCTATGTTCATTCTAATCGAAGGTTAGCAGAATTCGATAAAAATCATCCAAGATTTAGTCCTAAACCATATTTAGAGGCAATTCGGAAATTTCGGAATTATACATCTAATGAAGGTGAGCTTGGTGAATTGCTACTATATGCATTTCTTGAGTCAGGTTTAAATGCACCTAAATTGTTGTCTAAAATGGAGTTAAAAACTGATGCGAATGACTATATTAAAGGGTCTGATGGTATACATCTCTTAGAAGTAGGCAACGATTATCAATTAATTTTTGGTGAGTCTAAAATGTATGCAAACTTACTAGACGGTGCCCGCGAAGCATTTGACTCTATTGCAGAGTTTAAACTTAACGGTTTAGGGTTTGAAAGAGGTTTAATTGATACTCATGTAATAAATGAAATGGTTACAGAAGAAGGGTATGAAACAATCAAATCTATTTTACTCCCCTCAGGAGATAATGGCCCAGATCTCGATTTGTCTTTTGGTGTTTTTCTAGGTTTTGAACTATCTATTGATGATGTTCAGTTATCCATGAAAAATAGTGAATTTAGAGAATGGATATACTCCGTTGTGCAACAAAATGCATCCAGAGTAATTGATACCATTCAAAAGAGAATTATAAAGCATAAGCTATTTGGTCATGATTTTCATATTTACATAGTTCCATTTACGGATATAGATATTACCCGAAAGAAACTAATTCAAGAAATGCTAACGGTTGGGTGAGAGTTATGAATGAAGAAGGTATTATAAAAAAAATTCCACTAGCAGAGCGTTTGTCAGTGGATGCTTATGAGAGTGATTACTTCAAAGAAATTCACACATATATATCAATGATATATGATGATTGTTTGTTTAACAATAATGAGCAGGATATAATAGATGTAATTGACATGTCAAAAATTGAACATGCTTTGCGTTTTGCGGACATACTATCACACTCTCTATCAGAAAAACATCGCTCTAGTTCATTTGAAATAATAAGTAAAATAGCTACATTCCAATCAAATAATCCTTATTTCAAAATGATTGGGTCAGCCGTAATCAACCGCTTAGGCGTATTCGCTGCGGACAATCTAATATCGCAAGGTGTACAATTACCTTTAGATCGTGAGGTTGAGTCTGCGGTAAAAAAAACCATCCAAAAGACTAGTGTCGATGGTTTATATTTTACAGACAGGCAATATGAACTTTATCAATCCTTGATTAGCTCAAATAATTTAAGCTTTGCAGGTCCTACATCAATGGGGAAATCATTTGTTATCAATGAATACATAAAACATATTGTCATTAATGAAGATTGTAAAAAAATTGTGCTTATGGTCCCTACCAGAGCACTAATCAGTCAGAATACATTAAAGCTGAAGAACGAGCTTAGGAATGAGATTAATAAAAATCGTTATAGATTAATTACTACCTCCTATATGTTAAGAGGTGGTGTTGATAATGGTGGGGGGTATATTTTCGTACTAACTCCTGAACGATTAGTTAGTTTAATTAGTTCATCTCCTAAAATGAAAATTGATTATATTTTTGTAGATGAAGCTCAGAAGCTTACAACAAAAAATGACACGAGAAGTCTTGTTACATATTCAGCTATTGAACAGGCTTTAAATTTAAATATTAATGCGAAATTATTTTTTTCATCACCAAACTTATCAAATCCCGAGGTGTTTAACAAACTATTCGATAGAGAAAATGCTGCGACATATAGAAGCATTGAAGGTGCTACTGCACAAAATTTATATTTTATTGATTTGTTAGAGCAGAATTTCAGTTATGTAGGTGGAAATAGTTTAACAAAAATAAAAAATATAAATGAAAGATATGCTTCTGCTAATGATCTTATATATAAAATCAACAAAGGTAAAAGTAAAATAATTTATTCTGGAGGTATAGATAATACACTGTTACGGACAAGAGAGTTTTTGAATTATATTAAAAAAACAAAGCAAGCAAAGAGACTCTATAATTCTGATCTTGCCTCGCAAATTAGAGAGTTTGTACACAATGGATATGAATTGGCCGAAGCCATAGAATATGGTATTGCATTTCATTTTGGTAACTTACCGCAAGCAATTCGTGACCTTATTGAACATCATTTTAGAAAAGGGAATATAGAATATCTATTCTGCACATCAACATTGCTGGAAGGCGTAAATTTACCGGCACGTTCAATATTCATTCTAACATCTAAGAAAGGAAACAGCCACTTTGAGTCAGTTGATTTTTGGAATCTTGCAGGTAGAGCTGGAAGGTTAGCTATGGAGTTGGCAGGAGATATTTTCTGTGTAAAAGATGAAAGCAAAACATGGACAGATAATGCAATAAAAAAATTAATTCTATCAGATAAAAATAGTATAGAGTTAATTCCAAGTTTCTATATAAATGATAAGAAAAGTATTGATTCATTAAAACAGATAATTACAACTGGTTCCACAGATGGCATTAAGAATAGTGAGTTTCTAAGAACCCTAGGGGACATGGTTAGAATAGATACCTTAAGGACTGATGGGGTTAATAATCTTCCACTTATTAACTACTTTAGGGATAATGGTAATAGCGATATTTTACATCATGCTTTAAAGAGTACTAATGACCTCAATATCCCTCTAAATATTTTACTAGCCAACAGCCATATTGCTATTAACTCTCAATATAATGCCTTTAATAAAATAAAAAATTATTCTATCGATGAACTGAAGTTATCATGGAATCCTACGCATGATGATATAAAAGGAAAGTTAGAGCTAATATTTGAACTTTATCAAATAGAAAAATATAGTAAAGGGTTGAATCGCCTTAACTCTAAATCAATAACCTACTACGCTGTTATTTTATCCAAATGGATGCATGGTAACTCTTTAAGTGAAATTATAGCTGATACAATATATTACTATAAATCAAATGGAAGGGAATTGTATTTTTCTAATGGAGTTCGTGAGCTATTTGATTCCAGTAACCCTACGCATATTACCAAGTTAGTAAATGATACTATAAAGGACATTGAGTTGAAGGTCGGTTATCAACTCCAAAATTACATTTCACATTACTGTCAGCTTCTATCGCTAATATTTGAGAACAATCCTGGGGCTAATTGGTCCCAGTTCATTGAGTTTGGATCGAATGATCCAGTTGTTTGGCAATTGCAATTTATGGGGTTCTCAAGACATTGTGCAGTCTTCTTGAAAAAGAATTTCTCTCGTCATTTAAAATATGATCCTGAAAGCTCACAATTAAACATTGCTAACATAGATGGAATTAAATCAAAAGTGATGCAAAACCAATTGTATTGGCTTGAGATTCAGGCATTACTTTAAATGTTTTTTAATTTATTATATGCTCTATCTTTCGTTCAGATGCCCAGTTTTTTAATTACGGAAAGTAGAGCTATGATTTAAATGGTTTTTATTATTTAAATGTATTAATAAAAATATCATTTCCGTAATTAATACCTTTAACATTACTTATCTTTATATTTTCAAATATCAAATATCAAATATCAAATATCAAATATCAAATATCAAATATCAAATATCAAATATCAAATATCAAATATCAAATACCAAATACCAAATACCAAATACCAAATACCCAAATTATTCATTATTAAAATTGAAAGTTTAAGGGGTTACATACGAATATTAAAAGTAGAGCGTTTTTATCTGCATTAGTTTTTAGCTGACCTGCTTGGTATAATCAATCATCAGTACATTAAAAATCAGGATAGCCAGAGATGATTACTCAATACTTTGCTCAACCTGTAATGAGCACAGATCAGAAGTTGTTAGGGGGTGAAATAATGCAGGATTGGATTATCCACGAAAAAACTTATTTTATTGACGTAATATATTTTATTACCAATGGCGAAGCATTTCTCAAAGAAAAAAACTGTTATGTTCCCTCAGTATCGATTCCAGTACTGTATTAATTTTGAAGCACGATACATACATTCTGACTTTGTTGAAATTAATGCCATGCAGTTAATTTTATGGTATCAGAGGGGATATAAAAAATGAGCAGGGGGTAATGAATCCAGAATTGAAATCACTTTCACATAGTAGCAATGCTATTTCCCTTAATTATCTTGGCGCTGGGAGTGTAAATCTACTAACTTATGTTAGTACCATATTTGAAGTGGTTAAGATCGATAAAATCCTGTTCAGTACTCAATTCTACAGGAACAGCTTTCCAGTATTACTAAAGGATATAATTAAGTATTGCCCTAGGATTATCGTATCCGGCGTATTTGATACTGAGTTATTGCAGCACTTGAAGGAATGGGGCGTTTGGGGTGTACAAGGGGATTTGTACAAATCAGCACTACTGCAAGATGCGAGTGGTTTAATTTGAGGTTACTTAGTAACCTGCGTTTATTCACCATCATCTAATTTATTGAGATATTCAGCAAGAACATCCCCGTGGCATGCGTATGGTTTACAATGGCAGCCTAAAGTATGTCCTCTTAAAAGCCTAAGCTTTTCATTAAAATCATCTCCTCCACGTAAAAAACCACGGTTAAAATCATAAGCAAATTTTCGGATGACTTCATCACGGTCGCCGTCTTGACCTATTGCATACGGATTCCCCCATAAAGTTCCGCGTCCAATATAAGTATCAAAATGTTCATCTTTGTCTTTATTTGAGACGAATGTTATTTTGTCTTGAATATATCTGACTGGTATTTTCTCTGAAAGATATGATTTAACAGTTGTGAATTCTGGGGAATAGATAGAATCAAAAATTACCGCATGAGTTAGTTTTTTATCTTGAATAACACTACTAAGTACATCATCGTCAAGATGTTTTAATAATTTTGAATCGAAGTGATTACTAATAAGACTTGCTGGATCAGCAAAGTATAGAATTTGGTAATCATCCAGTGCTGAAAGTATTTTAGTAAGTTTTCTTTCAAACTTACCAGCAGATACAAAGTTTGGATGATACATTATCAGTACTTTCATCATATCAAATGCTTAACCTCGAAGTCAGTATCCCAGTGATCATTCAAATATTCTATCACAAGACGTCGATGGCAGTGATGAGGTTTATGCTCGCTGCATAGTAAGCAGCTGTTTTTAATGAGTTCTTTGTCAATTCTTTCAATGTTTCTTTGGGCCATAAGGTTTAAAAAATTATTTTCATAAGTTTCCCAAGGAATGTTACCTTTTTTATAGGGATCTAACATTTCTTTTGTTGGAGCTAGATCTGGCACATGCACATAATCGATATTGCAAATTTCTTTAAGGAAATATTTTAGATCATTTTTCTTGGAGAAACCTGCAAGTTGCGAAATATTATTTAACCTAACATCTATTAATGTGGAGATTTTCTGTGACTTCATAAGATTAAAGAATTTTTCTGCTGATTTCTCAGTGAATCCTATCGAATATACTTTCATTCTTGTACCTCATATATAGCAGCTGCTATTTTCCAATAATAGCCTAAGTGTTCTCCACCTAGACTTACTACCAGATAACAATTATTAATTTCATACTCACCATTTCTGTGATTTGCGTATTGCTCTAAGATCATAGCATCAGTCAAAGAGAACATATATTCGACACTGTTGTAGTAGAATCTAGCTCTTACTTTTCTTTGAGGATTATCGAACGCTTCCCCTTCAGTTGCAATATGAACGAATAATCTTGTAGGCCGAATAAAATAGAGTGAATCACGAGATGTTCTAACTATACCTACAGGTACTTTGTCATTAATTCCATTAGTACTATGCAGTCCATTTTCCCAAAGAGAAGTAGGTCTTTGTAGCAATGGGCTTAAATATTCATGTGCTTGTAAATAATTTCCTACGTGTGTCCATTTTGCATCGTGAGTGAACAGCATGTTTTCCTTCTGCATTGGATGATTTTGAGCTGTCGTAAAATCAATTTGTACAACACTGAGTTTATTTGCTGTGTGTTGATTAAGGCAAATTCTATCTGAATCATGAACTTGCCCCTCACCGTTTAAGCAGACAGGGCGTACCCAACCTTGTGCTCGGTTATCAACTATTTCTATTCCTGCAACGCAACGGCCTCCAGGACGGTATGAACATGCTAAAAGAATCAATTTTTTTAACATTATTTTTTCTCGAGAAATTTTTAATAATTATGTTGTGATATATGAATAAACTCAATTGAATTTAATATATGTATTTCGATTTTGTGATCCACCTTGTGTGACCTGCTCCTCGTTGATTAGTACACCCAGATGTTAGCAATGTCTTCATAAGCGACATGAGGACATCCCCGTGAAGAAGCGTTTTTCCGACCAACAGATCAATCAGTATTCTCCGAGAGGCTGAAACCGGGGTTTCTGCCCGTGAACTCAGCCGCAAGCATGTGAGCTCCGACGCCACGTTTTACACCTGGCGTAAAAAGTATGGTGGTATGGAGGTGCCCGAGGTTAAGCGTCTGAAGTCGCTTGAGGAGGAGAACGTTCGACTCAAGAAGCTGCTTGTCGAAGCCATGCAGGATAAGGAGGTACTTCAGGTGGTTCTGGGCCGAAAGTACTGACGACAGACCAGAAGCGGGAAGCAGTGGTGTTGATGTGTGATGCGACCAATCTGTCGCAACGTCGTGCCTGCAGGCTAACGGGTTTGTCCCTGTCGGCCTGCTGTTACGAAGCGTAGCGTCCAGTGTCGGATGCGCATTTATCAGGATGCATCACCGAACTGGCACTGGAGCGTAGGCGTTTTGGCTACCGCCGCATCTCAGCTGCTGCGCCACGAAGGGCTTCATGTTAATCACAAGCGAGTGTAACGGCTTTGTCATCTCAGTGGTCTGGGTGTACAGCGCAGACGACGTCGTAAAGGGTTGGTAACAGAACGTTTGCCGCTGCTCCGCCCAGCGGCTCTTAATCTGACCTGGTCGATGGATTTTGCGATGGATGCGCTGGCCACCGGTCGCAGGATAAAGTGCCTGACCTGTGTGGACGACTTCACGAAGGAGTGCCTGACGGTAACCGTTGCCTTTGGGATTTCTAGCGTTCAGGTCTCGCGTATTCTCGACAGCATTGCGCTGTTTCGCGGCTATCCGGCGACGACCAGGGGGCGGAGTTTACCAGCGGAGCGCTTAACCAGTAGGCTTACGAACAAGGCGTGGAGCTGCGGCTTTTCCAGCTAGGTAAGCCGACATAGAATGGATTTATTTAGAGTTTTAACGGACGCTTTCGCGATGAATGCCTGAATGAACATTGGTTCAGCGAGATCAGCCATGCCAGGAAAATCATCAGTGAATGGCGTAAAGATTATAACGAGTGCCGCACACACTCCACGCTCAATTATCAGACACCGTCTGAATTTACGGCGGGCTGGAGAACGGGTAATTCTGAGAGTGAAAGATCCGACATTACTAACTGAGCGTTGTATCTAATCCTGAGGGCAGGCCAATAATCAGTAATACCTCTCTAGATGAAATGAGAGCTAAGTACTTCTAATTTTTTTTGAAATCTTGATGTGATTATGAGAGAAGATAAAAACTTGAAATTTACAGAACAAATGTGTAAATAACTTATCGGTTTATAAGGATAATTATCAAAAATTGATTTTGACGCGTTAGAGCGTGATGGAGTCATAAAAAAGTTAGAGACGGGTATGAGGTTCTTAAACATAGTCAATTACCAGAAATTGTTCATAAGTTACGTAAGTCCTTAACACCGACCAAAGGTGGTTCCAAACTCATAATTTTTAAGCCGCCACAGTCATTTCTCAATTTGTCTAAAAAATGAGTACAAAACTAATCTCCGATGCCCTTATCCATCGAATGGTTAAGTGCATTTTTTCACTCATTAATATAAAAAATCAAAAGGGTAGTTATTGATTTTTTTGATTACATCTAATGAAAGCCAGCGACCAGCATGCCGAAAAATGGCGGGGAGTTCCACCGTACAATGGTCTGAAAGGCAGGGGAAAGCTGAAAAAATGCCGATCGCGTTTATTACGCTGCTTTTTTGCTAATCTCACTGTGCTACTGAGCAACCCTACATAAGAAGAAGATCATGGAAAATTACCGAATCGAAGTCACCGAAAGCGCCATCGACGAAATAGAAGCGCTGATTGCAGAAGGGCTGAATCAATATAACGATGAAGTGACCGGCACCAACGATCGTCGCCCGTTAGCGGTAGTGGTGAGAGACCCGATCAGCGGCGAAGTGCTGGGCGGTATTAGCGGGCGTTCATCGTTGGGTATGTTGTTTGTCGATCTGTTTTATCTGCCAAAATCGCTGCGTGGTTCAGGGCTGGGCAGTGAGTTGCTGCGTCGCTTTGAGCTGGAAGGGCGACGCAGGGGCTGCGTTTCCGCCGTGCTGTACACCATCAGCTTTCAGGCACCGAAGTTTTATGAGTTGAACGGCTGGACGAGCTTTGGCGAAGTGCCCTGTCTGCCGGCAGGTACCAGCAGGATCTTTATGATGAAGACGTTGTAGATTACTGGCCAGAAATCATTCTCTGGCCTGACGTAATTTATAACTCAGGCTTTTTTTCACCATCGGCCATTCGTGGTCGATGATGGAAAAAACCACCGTATCCCGATAGCTACCATCTGCATTTTTCTGGTGATTTCTCAGTACGCCGTCTTGCTTGGCACCCAGGCGCGCTATCGCCGTTCTGGAAACATGATTATGCCAATGGGTGCGAAATTCAACGGCAATCACCGCCAGGGATTCAAACAGATAACTGAGCAACAACAATTTGCACTCGGTGTTAACGGCGGTTTTTTGATGGCTTTTGGCATACCAGGTGTAGCCAATTTCAACGCGACGGTTTTGTCCGTCGGCATGACAAACCCGAGTGGTGCCGATAATTTTTTGCGTGGCGTTATGCACCACAACGAACGGTAATGCTCGCCCGGCTGCCTGTTCACTTAAAGCCAGGCTGATATAGTCTTCTACGGTGTCTTCATTGGGTACCGAGGTAAACCAAAGTTCCCAGAGACGGCCGTCGGTAGCCGCTTCAACCAGCTGTGACGCATGCTCTTTCCGTAATGGGATAAGGCTGATGCTTTCGCTTTTCAGTTCGGTTTCCATTAGCCAGGATAAGTCAGCCATGTTCTGTTGATTTCCTCATTGAGTTTACTTTTCGCCCTGATCCTGGGACCAATGTTTCATTTCTTCGCTGATAAAATAATTAACCAGATCGCGATACATGTTCTCTATCACCTCCGGGCTTAAACCTTGCTCATCGGCCCAGACTCGTCTTTGCAGCAGCATGGCCTCAAAGCGTTCTTTGGCGCGTACCGCATCGGGGCTGGTCTTGAATTTGGCCGCAGCCTTCACGTAGGCGAAGCGTTGGGCGATCAGCTTGATAATGCTTTCGTCCATCATGTCTATTTCAGCGCGAATATCATTCATGTTCGCACAGTCCTGCGGAGACAGCCGGTTTTCAATAAGCAATGGGGAGTTCCTTTAAGGTTTTTTCAGCGGATATAACCATTTTGCTGCAGTCGCTCTAAAGCCGCGCTATCGGCATAGACCATGCCGGTGGTCAGCTCACGGAAGTGGTATTTTTTGTAGAACTCCAGCTTGTCGGGCACCGAGTAGATAAACACTTTGCCGAGCGGGGCCAAATCCTGCATGACCCGATCCATCAACTGACGTCCCAAACCCTGGCCCTGAAAGTCTGGATGCAGAGCCACGTCGGCCAGATAGGCAACTGAAGTCATATCGCTAATGGCGTGGGCGGTGGCGATCAGCCGGTCATCCAGGTAGCCCCAGTAGCAAAATTGGCTGTGCTGATAAACGCGCTGCAGAACCTGCGAGTCACGCTGGCCCAATCCGGCGGCTTCCAGTAGCCCGGCCAACTGTAGCCAGTCGACGCCGTAGCGGTTCGGGTCGGTCACGATTTCCATGTTGACCTCGCTTAGCCAATCCGGTCCAGATCGGCGGCGTATTGACGGATCGCACGCTGGTAGCTGCTGATGTCGCTATGCGAAGAGGTTTCAGCCAGCAGCAACAGCAAATCCGCGACCGCTTGTTTGGTTTCACCCAGGTTGTACAGCGTCATGGCGCGGAACAGGGTAAGTTCTTTGGCCTGTGGGAACTCGCTCAGCCCTTCGTCGAAGGCGGCCAGCGATTGTTGATACAGGCCGAGCGCCCGGTAGGTACTGCCCAGGCCAAGCCAGGCTTCCTGGCGTTGCGTTGCCGACAAATTGCGCGCCAGTGCCGCGAGGTAACTGGGGATCGCCTGCTGCTCAAAGCCCTGAACGTCATACAGGCAAGCCAATTGGTAGTGCAGGGCGGCGTCTTCCGGTTGTTGCAGTAACTGTTGTTGCGCCAGTTCGGTCGCTTCCTGATAGCGGCCCAACTCTTTCAATTGTTCGATGGTCAGCGTAGGGGACATCACATGGCCTTAGGTGAGTAGGGTTTTTGTACCTTTTGCACGCTACTACGGAAGAATTCATCGCACAAGGGGTATAGGCATTGCTGAGGGAAGGTTGGCCCCGCGATCCGGGGCCGGTTTTTGCTGTCAAAGTTGTCTTTTAGCCCTAGATACCCGGGCCTAGCGCACCGAGGGGCGCTCCGGCAGCTAAAGCTGCTACGACCCCTTCGGCACGCTCCCCATAATAACTGGCTTTTCAACGGGTTACTGTAGATAATCAGAACTCGTGTTTGAGCGTCAGCATGAAGTTACGCGGCTCGCCATAGTTGCGGGTACTGTAGAAATTAACCTGTGAGTAGTATTTCTGGTCGAAAACGTTGTTCAGGTTAAGTTGCACCGCAGTTTGCGGCGTCAGCCTGTAACGCGCCATCGCATCGACCAGAACGTAAGACCCTTGTTCGGCTTTGCGATTGACCATTTCACCGTTATTGGCCCCGTTAACGTTGGCGTAAACCTTGCTCTGCCAGCGTGCGCCGCCGCCCAGCGTCAGGTCGCGCAAGGCACCCGTCAGTTGGTAGGTGGTGAACAGGTTGATGCGGGTACGCGGCTGCTCGGTGTTGAGATCGACCTTATCCTTGTCCTTCAATGAGAAGTGGGTAATGCCAAACTGTGCGTTCCAGCCCTGTGCCAGTTCACCGTTCAGTTCGAACTCAACGCCTTTGCTGGTGGCGCCCTGGCTCTCATGATAGGTCTGCTGCAGCCAGTCCAGATTGCTGGTGTCTTCGTCCAGCACACCCAGATTGTCCTGCGTGATGCGGAATGCCGACAGCGACAGGTTGAGCCGCTCATTGAGTAACGCAGCTTTAATGCCCACTTCCTTATTCACCCCTTCGATCGGCGCCAGGTAGTGGCCGCTGCTGTCGAGATAGTTCTGATCCTTGAAGATGTTGGTGTAGCTGGCATAGGCAGAGACCTGATCGGTCAGCTTATAGACCGTGCCAACGAATGGGGTGACTTTGTTCGCGGTGCTGGTGGTGGTGTTTTTAAAGCTGTTGAAGCGAGCGCCGAGTATCAGATCCAGACGGTCGGTGACCGAAAAGTCAGCACTGCTGTAGAAGCCGATTTGCCGCGTACGGTAATCCATTTGCGGCATTTTGTCTGACCACTCGGGGTCGCCCAGGCCGCCGTTCCAATCCAGCAGGCTGCCGCTAAACAGTTGTGAGGTGCTGGCGCTACGATAGGTGCTGTAGCTGTGTTGCCAGGCAGAGGAACTGCCCACCACAAATTTGTGATTGCGGCCCAGCAGGTCGAAATCACCGTTCAGCTTCAGGTCTACCGCATGTTGATCCCGGTAGCCTTCATAGCGCCCGGCATAAGGGCTGGAAGGTTTCACTGCCCAGGTATCCGGATCAATCAGCCCGCCAAGACTCATCGCCATTTTTGCATCGAAGACCTGCCGACTGTGGGTGTAGTTGGCCACGCCTTTCCAGCTGTTCTCGAACTGGTGCTCCAGCGTAGCGAACTGAGTGCTGAGCGTGGTGTCCCAGCTCGACCAGTCAGAAGCGCCGCTATAGTGGCGATCCCAATTGATCTCGCTGCCGTCGCTGAACCAGCCGGTTGGCAGGGCACCGCCCCAGGTGGAGGCTTTAGGCCGGTTTTGCTGATAATCCGCCCCCAGTCGCAGCAAGGTCTCGCTACTCAGATCGGCTTCCAGCGTGCCATAGAGGGTGCCTTTGCGTTCCTGATGCCTGTCCATAAATGAGTGGCTGCGCTCGCCGGCGGCGGCGATGCGCACCCTGACGGTGCCTTCGTCATTGAGCGGTGTGCCGACATCGACCGTAGTGCGGTAGTGATCCCAGGAACCGGCGGAGAGTTCGACGCGGGCAAAAGGAGAAAGGCTGGAAGCTTTCTTTCTGACCAGGTTGATGGCCGCGCCCGGATTACCGACG
The DNA here is from genome assembly GCF_949794035.1 of Serratia proteamaculans. Classification (NCBI taxonomy): domain Bacteria; kingdom Pseudomonadati; phylum Pseudomonadota; class Gammaproteobacteria; order Enterobacterales; family Yersiniaceae; genus Serratia; species Serratia proteamaculans. The sequence continues at coordinate 3,946,267 of NZ_OX461105.1, read as the reverse complement.
CCGTTCAGCAGGCCGGCGGCCCCCCTGACGATCTCGACGTGATCCAGTGTGATCGAGTCAATTTCCGACTCACCGCCGGAATAACCCGAATCAAAGAAGGTGGGAACACCGTCATATTGATAGTTATCGACGCTAAAACCGCGGTAATTGAACGAGGAGCGTTCGCTGTCGTAGTTGCTCTCACTGACACCGGTGGACCAGCGCAGGATATCCTTTAGCGAATACGCGTTGATATCGTCAATTTGCTGGCGGGTGATAACCGCGACCGACTGCGGCGTATTCTTGATACTCAGCGGCAAGCCGGTGGCGGTGCTCATCTGACTGGTGGTGTAGGAACCGGTGTTTTCAGTGCTGCCGTCCTCGCTTAACGGCGAAGCGACCACCTCCAGGGTTTCTTCTTTCTGTGGGCGGGGAGCCTGCCCGGTTCCCGCCGCCTGTACCACCATGACCGGCAGGCACAGCAGTACCCCGCCGGAAAGGCGGATCATAAAACTAGCCATGACCTGCCTCACAATCCGCCGAGATTAATCTTGAGCAGATAGTCCTGCTTTTTCTCCATCTCTTCCTTGGATTGCTTGATGCTGGCGAAGAGGGTATTGCCATCGGCAGAAAGCGCCAGGCTGTTAGGCAAAGCGTGGGTGGCGATGCTGTTTTTGACCTGGTAGCTGTTGCTGTCAACGATGCTGATGCGTTTGGCCTCGCGGTGAGTGATGTAGATCTCGCTGCGTGCCGGATTGAACAGCACCGCCAGTGAGTTGTTCACGTCAATCTGGTGCAGGATTTTGCCGCTGTTGACATCGACTACCAGCACGTTAGGCAGGTCGGGGTCGGTGAGGAAGGCGCGACCGGTTTTGCTGTCCAGGCTGATGTTAAGGAAGAAGTGTTTCTTGGCGGGTTCGACCACCAGGCGATTGAGGATCTGGTGGCTGTTGGCGTCCAGGGTAATCAGTTCGCCGCCGCCATTAACACAGTAGATGCGGCCACGTTCGGTATCCAGGGCAAGGCCGGTAGGGTATTCGCCGACGTCGTTCAGGGTGGCAATTTTTTCCCGCTTGGCGGTATCGATCACCCACAGCACACCTTTCTTGGACGTGCCAGAGACATACAAACGCTGATTTTTCTTATCAAGCACCATTTCACGCGTCGGGACGAACTGGTCTTCTTTCATGCTTTCACTGAGCTGGATGGTCGCGAGTTCTTTACCGCTCTGGGTATCGATCATGGTTACTGAACCGTCCACGGTGTTGCCGATGTACAGGACATGCCGTTCTTCATCCAGCGCGGTGGCGAAGGCACGACGTTGGGTGACGATTTTCCCATCTGTAGCCAGCGTGGCCGGATTGATACGGTAAACAATCCCGCTGTTTTTTCCTTTGGCGAATGAAGGCGTAGAAGCGGCAAACAAGGTGCTGTTTTGTCCATCAAATGCCAACTCATACAGGCCGTATCCCACCGGTTTGGCCTGGAAATGGCTTTCTGGCAGCTCAGCGGCCAGCGTTGAACAAGACAGCAGCAGCATGGCGGAGGTCAGTGCGCTGAAAGAGAAACCTTTGCCTGGGGTGAACAGGTGCAACTTCATATACATTCCTTTACATCAGTTTACGATTTAAGGATGCTAATGATATTGATAATTAATATCAATATCATTTAATTAATCATATGAAGATATGTATTTTTCTTATTGAAAAATAAGTAAATATTTAAAATAACCCCATGATATGTCCGCATTGCGCGATCTTGTTCCCCGCGATTTTTGTTGTTGTAATAATTTTCATTTCGTTTTAATGCGAATGATTATCCGCTATATTCGCCGTCAATCGTGAAGGATTGTAAATAAAAATACCATCAGCAGCGGTTATCCGCTGGCGTACAGAGCGAGTTGGCTAAGGCCATCGATCTCCTGCTGCGTCAGCCATTTTTGGACGCTTTGCGGGCTACATCACCTATCGGAAACCGGTTTTATTAGGAATGGTTATGAGTGTTAAACAATACATGGGAAAACGCAGCGTAATGGCCAAAGCGATGGCTCTGGCATTGATTATTGCCCCTCAGGCTTACGCGCAGGAAGGGGAGGCAGAACAGAAAAATAACGCCTCCCAGGAAGACCAACTGGTGGTCACCGCCTCCGGATTCAAGCAGAACAAGAAATACGCCCCGGCCAGCATTTCGGTAATCGATCGCAAGGCGCTCGAGAAGCAGAACAGCCGCGATGTGGCCGAAGCGGTTCAGGATATTTCGGGGGTGTCTGTCAGCAACGGTGCTGGCACTGAGGTGTCCGGCGACGTCATGATCCGCGGTATGGACTCGAGTTACACCTCGTTCATGGTCAACAGCATTAAGCAGAATACCGGCGAATCCCGTCCCTATGGCCAGAATGTTGGCACCGAAGCCGGCTTTTTACCGCCGTTGGCGGCCATCGATCGTATTGAGGTGATCCGCGGCCCGATGTCATCGCTGTACGGCTCGGACTCCATCGGCGGCGTGGTCAACGTCATCACCAAAAAACCGTTTGGCGTACGGGAATGGATGGGCTCGATTGCCGCAAACAGTTTCCTGCAACAGCATCAGGAGTTCGGTAATACCCAACAGACCAACCTGTTCCTGATGGGGCCGCTGATACCCGATGTTCTGGGGCTCAGCCTGTCGGCGGATTACCTCGATCGCCGTGAGGACGAAAAACCCAACTCGTTCAGCAAGAACAACAAAAAGTCGCTCGACATGACGCTCGGTTTTGCCGCCAATGAGACCAACCTGTTCGACCTGAACCTGGTGAAAGGGGAGAAAAAACGCAGCCGGACGGAGAAAGGCGGTGGCACCCCTTGGGGCTGGGATTTTGATCGTGACGCCCTGAGCCTGACCCACTCGGGTTGGTATGCGGAAGATAGCATCGCCACCACCAGTTATTTTCAATACGAAAAAGGCGAATCAACCTTCCACACCAGCACGTTGGCACCACAGCATATCCAGACCGAGAATTACGTGCTGAATAGCCAGGCCAAGCTAAGCCTGGGTGAGCACAACCTGACCCTCGGCGCCAACTACAGCCGTGAAACGCTGAATGACGATTTCTATGCCGACAACAAACGGGCGCCGGGCATCGATCCCGTCACCAAAATTTCGCGCGACGGCTGGGCGCTGTTCGCCGAAGGGCAGTGGAACATTGAAGATTTCTCGCTGACCACCTCGGCACGTATGGATCGGGACAATTACTTTGGCACCCACATTAGCCCGAAACTTTACGGCAACTGGATCCTCGATTCAGCCTGGGCACTGAAGGGCGGCGTCTCTTCCGGCTATAAAAAACCGTCGCTGCGGGAAAACTCCGATCAATTCATTACGCCGCGTGGCAGCAACCCGCCTTATCCCTATCTGTCGGTGGGCAACAGCGAGTTGAAGCCGGAAACCAGCCTGAATACCGAACTGGGGCTGTACTGGAACAACAATCGCGATCTCTCCTTTGACGGCACGGTGTTTTATACCGACTTCAAGGACAAGATCGCGGAGGTGAATATCTGTGAGGCGAGTGCCAACCATCCCTGCGTGGTTAACGGTTATAACGCCGAATCGATCGATAAGTATTTCAATATTGGCAAGGCCAATGTTTACGGTGTCGAACTTAACGCAGACTGGCAGGCGACAGACAGTCTGAATCTCAGTGCCAACTACACCTTCAACAAGAGCGAGCAGAAAAACGGTGTCAATAAGGGCTATGCGCTAAATGACTTCCCAAAACACATGGCTAACTTATCCGCCAAGTGGGCTGCGGCATCGGCGCTGGACGTCTGGTCCAAGGTCAATTATCGCAGCCGCAACGAGGAGACCGGCGACCATACCCGCTACGGAGCTTACGCTTTGCTGGATGCCGGGGTGATTTACCACTTCGACAAGCACACCCAGGTGATGGCGGGCGTGTATAACATTTTCGATAGCGCGCCAAAACGCACCACCAGTTGGGGGGAATATCCGCAGCTGGAGGGCCGTCGTTATAACCTCGGCTTACGCGTCGATTTCTAAGTTTTGCTGAGTCAATAGCCCGGCCGTTTGCTAACAGCGGCCGGGTTAGATCTTTTCTGCGTTGGCTTGGACGGATTAAGATCGGAAGGGAATAGCCGGGATTATCGATTGATCAGATAAATACGAAAATGTGCACTATCCCCGGTTTTCGCGGCTGGCATCGTTCCCAACCCCCTTCACTTGCTCAAAAAACAGGCGTAGAATTCGCTTCGTCTATTAATTGAGGTTGTAAATTATTATGGTTGATCGTGAGTTAGGAAACTGGAAAGACTTCATCGAAGAGATGTTGGGTAACTGACACTGCGTTGAGGCTGAAAACAAGGTTGGTTGATTTGTCGGTAATTGAAGCACCTTGGGAACGAGACTCTCGTTCGAGATAAAGCAGCATCGGTTTCCCGACGCTGCTTTTTTTTGCCTGCTATTCTGCGCTGTCTTGCGGTTTGGCCGCCCTGGAGGGTTTACCCGGGAAGCGGCGACGAACCAGCACAAAGAACAGCGGTACGAAGAATATCGCCAGCAGGGTAGCGGAAATCATGCCGCCCATTACGCCGGTGCCTACTGCATGCTGGCTGCCTGAGCCGGCACCGCTGCTGATGGTCATCGGCAGTACACCGAAGATAAAGGCCAGTGAGGTCATCAGAATCGGCCGCAGACGCATGCGCGAGGCTTCCAGCGTCGCCGCCATCAAATCCTGGCCTTTTTGATTTAGCTCGTTGGCGAATTCGACGATCAAAATGGCGTTCTTCGCCGACAGCCCGATAATGGTCAGCATCCCCACCTGGAAGTAAACGTCATTCTCCAGCCCGCGCAGCCAGGTCGCCGCAACGGCACCAATCAGGCCGAGGGGTACCACCAGCATCACCGAGAACGGAATCGACCAGCTCTCATACAGCGCCGCCAGGCACAGGAACACCACCAGCAGCGAGATGGCGTACAGCGCCGGTGCCTGGGAACCGGACAGGCGTTCCTGATAGGACATGGCGGTCCATTCCAGGCCGAAACCGGTCGGTAACTGGCTGACAATTTTCTCCATTTCGATCATTGCCGTACCGCTGCTGACGCCTTCTGCCGCCTCACCAACAATCTCCAGCGCCGAGTTGCCGTTATAACGCTCCAGACGTGGGGAACCGTACTCCCAATGAGAGGTGGCGAAAGCGGTGAACGGCACCATACCGCCCGCGCTGTTGCGCACGAACCATTTATCGATGTCGCCAGGCAACATGCGGAACGGCGCGGCAGCCTGCACATAAACTTTTTTCACCCGACCACGGTCGACGAAGTCGTTGACGTAGGTTGAACCCCAGGCGGTCGACAGCGTGTTGTTGATGTCATCGATAGAAACCCCCAGCGCCTGAGCCTTGCGTTGGTCAATATCAATCTGCAATTGCGGGCTGTCATCCAGACCATTGTGGCGTACCCGGGACAGCAGTGGATTGGCGGCGGCCAGTTGCAGCAGTTGATCGCGCGCTGCCATCAGTTTTTCGTGACCCAGCCCGGCATGATCTTCCAGTTCCATATCGAAACCGGAGGAGTTACCCAGCCCGGTGATCGCCGGTGGGCTGCTGGCAATCACCCGCGCCTCGTTAATCTTGTTAAATTCGTGGGTGGCGCGATTGATGATATCGAAAGAGCTGTTGGCACCCGAGGTGCGCAGATCCCAGTCTTTCAACCGAATAAACATACGCGCCACGTTTTGCCCGTTACCGCCAGGCCCGGCGCCGATGGTGGAAAACACCGACAGCACGTCCTGCTTCTCTTTGGTCAGGAAGTATTGCTCAACTTTTTCCACCACCTTGGTGGTCTGCTGCTGGGTCGATCCCGGCGGCAACTGCACCTGTACGGTGAACACTCCACGGTCTTCCTGCGGCAGGAACGAGGTTGGCAGCTTGATAAACAGCAACGCCATGCCCCCCAGCAGCAGCAGGTAAATCACCATATAGCGGGTGCTTGCGTGCAGAACCCGTGCCACACCGCGCTCGTAGCGATCGGCGTTGCGGTTGAACATGCGGTTAAACCAGCCGAAGAAGCCGCGTTTGCCGTGATGGTGACCTTTGGCGATCGGTTTGAGCAGGGTCGCGCACAGGGCAGGGGTCAGGATCATCGCCACCAGCACGGACAGCACCATGGCAGAAACAATGGTGATCGAGAACTGGCGGTAGATGGCACCGGTGGTGCCGCCGAAGAACGCCATCGGGATAAACACCGCCGACAGCACCATGGCGATACCGACCAACGCACTCTGGATCTGCCCCATGGATTTTCGTGTGGCATCCCGGGGCGACAGGCCTTCTTCGCTCATCACACGTTCGACGTTTTCCACCACCACGATGGCGTCATCCACCAGCAGCCCGATGGCCAGCACCATGGCGAACATGGTCAGGGTATTGATACTGAATCCGCAGGCCGAAAGAATGGCAAAGGTGCCCATCAGCACCACCGGCACGGCAATGGTCGGGATCAGCGTGGCACGGAAGTTCTGCAGGAACAGATACATCACCAGGAACACCAGCAAAATGGCTTCCAGCAGGGTTTTTACCACGTCTTTGATTGAGGCTTTAACGAACGGAGTCGTCTCGTAGGCGACCTTCGCCTCCAGCCCGTGCGGGAAATACTGTGACAGCTCGGCAATTTTGTCTTTCACCAACTGGTCGGTTTGCAGTTCGTTGGCACCGGAGGCCAGCTTGATGTTCATGCCGGCGGCTTGCATGCCGTTATAGCGACTGAGATAGTCATAGTTCTCGCCGCCCAGCTCGATGGTGGAAACATCACCCAATGTCACCAGTGAACCGTCCTGGTTGACCCGCAGGGTGATTTGTTTGAACTGTTCCGGCGTTTGTAGCTGAGACTGGGCGTTGATGGTGGCGTTGAGTGCCTGTTTATCCACGGACGGTGTGCCGCCGAGCTGACCGACGGCCACCTGGGCGTTCTGTGATTTGATCGCGGTAACCACGTCCTGGGTGGTGAGCTGGTAGCTGTTGAGCTTGTTGGCATCGAGCCAAATACGCATGGCATATTGCGAACCGTAAACGTCCATGCTGCCCACGCCGTTGATGCGGCTGAGTGGATCCTGCAGGTTGGAAACGATGTAATCGGCAATGTCCTGCTTGTCCATGCTGCCGTCGGTGGAGACAAAGGCCACCATCATCAGCGTGGTGTCGCCGGATTTCGAGACCGTCACGCCCTGGGTTTGCACGGCCTGTGGCAGTCGCTTAATCGCCGCCTGCAGCTGGTTTTGCACCTGCTGCATCGCCTCGTTGGGATCGGTGCCGGCCTCAAAGGTCAGCGTTACCGTGGCACGCCCGGTGTTGGTACTCTGCGACGACATGTACATCATGTTGTCCAGACCGGTCATGTTCTGTTCGATAATCTGGGTGACGGTGTTTTCCAGCGTTTGCGCCGAGGCTCCGGGGTAGTTGGCACTAATGCGCACGTTCGGCGGTGCCAGGTTCGGGTACTGTTCTACCGGTAAGGAAGAAATCGCCAAGGCGCCGGTCAGGCAAAGAATAATTGCCAGAACCCAGGCGAAAATCGGGCGATCAATAAAAAAATTGGCCATGCAGCGCGAACCTCGTTATGACTTGTTCTATCTTTAAGACGCATCGGAATTGCGTTTATCAGCGGCTGGGAAGGATTCCGGCGCTTATGCACTTTACTCGGGTAGGGGGAGTAAAGCGTGGAGAAAAAAAGGAGATAATGTAAATAACGGTAGTAGAAACCTGCAATGGTGCTGCTATTGCTGTTAATTACGCCATTAAGACAAATTTATTACTATCAAGGGCCTGACCGATCAGGGTTCACGGGAAATCATCAGGACTCATATTAAAGCAGGAGCAAGGCATGGAAATTAACCCGGTATTTGCCCGCCGTCTTTATCTGTGCTGGCTGATCAGCCACAGCGAACGGCCCAACGTGCCACGACTGATGGAGTTGACCGGCTGGCCGCGCCGTACTCTGCAGGACGTGTTGAAAGCCTTGCCAGGTCTGGGGGTAGAGTTGCAGTTTGTTCAGCAGGGTGTGCGTAATAACGACGGTTTCTACCAGCTGGAAAATTGGGGGCCGATCAACAAGGGCTGGGTTAACCAGCACCATCAGACGCTGCTCGCCGCCATTGAATAAAGCCTCCCCGGCGTGCCGGGGAAGTATTAATGACTCTTGTGCTCCAGATACATCACCGTGGCCGCCACGCGTGAACGCACGTCCAGCTTGCGTAGCATGTTGCGGATATGCACTTTTACCGTCTCTTCAGAAATGTGCAATTGCGCCGCTACCTGTTTATTGGACAGGCCGCGCGCCACTTCCTGTAACACGTCCAGCTCGCGTTCGGTCAGTTCGGCAAAGGGATCGTGCTGTTCGCTGCGGGATGAAAGATAGTCCGCCACCGCGTCGCTGATCACGTTCTGTCCTTCCGCCGCCGCGCGAATGTGTTCCAGCAACTGTTCCGGTTCACTGTCTTTCAGCAGGTAGCCGTCGGCACCGGCGTCGATCAACGCATACACGTCGTTGCGTGAGTCTGACACCGTCAGCACGATGATGCGGGCATCCACGCCTTCATTGCGCAGCGCTTTCAGCGTGTCCAGACCGGATAAACCTTTCATATTCAGATCGAGCAGAATGACGTCCGGTGCGTGTTGCAGCGCAAGCGTAATGGCTTCGTTACCGTTACTGGCTTCTGCCAGCACGGTAAACAGCGGATCCAGCCCCAGCAGTTGTTTGATTCCGCGGCGCATCAGCGGGTGGTCGTCGACGATCATCACTCGGTAATTCTTCATCACCATGAAATATGCTCCCTGTAGCGAGTAAAGCCACTCAAACGCGCTGTGCAGCACGCTTCACAGTGGGACAGACTCTTATAAAATAGTGGCAATTAGCGCCCCGGACATCCTGAAATGACCGTTAGACTTCGCTAAACCGTAACGAAGGGTGAACAGTCCTGATTTTATGGCGGGAATGTCAGACGGACTTCCGTGCCGTCCGGCTCACCCCGCTGGATGCGCAACGTTCCTCCCAGTCGCGCAGCGCGTTCGCTCATGATGGTCAGGCCATAGTGGCCTTCAGGTTCATTCAGGCTGGCAATGCCGCAGCCGTCGTCAGCAATGCTGATACTGTTATCCCCCTCGGCCGTCATTTCGCAGCGAATCACGATTTCCTGTGCTCCGGCATGTTTGATGGCGTTGAGCACCGCTTCGCGCACAATCTGCAGCGCATGCACCTGCTGCTGGGCATTGAGCGCCTGGGAAGAAAGCCGACAGTGTAACTGAATCCGTGCGTCGGTAAGAACCTTTAATGGCGCCAGCAACTGCTGCAGCGCGGTGTTCAAATCGGCCTCCTGAATGTTGAGGCGGAAGGTGGTCAGCAACTCGCGCAACTGACGATAGGCATCGGCCAGCGCCTGGTCAAAATCGGTAATGATCTCTTGGGCTTCAGGGGCACTGCCCGCCAGTTTGCGCTTGAGCAGGGTTAACTGAATACGCAGGAATGACAGGGCCTGTGCCAGAGAATCGTGCAGCTCCCGGGCGATGGTGGCGCGTTCTTCCATCAGCAAGAATTGCATATGCTGTTTCTGCGCCCGGTTAAAATAAACCCCTCGACTCAGCATGTTGGCCACGCTTTGCATCAGATGTGGGTGTGGCGGATGATCCTGATGCTGCCAGCTCAGTTCACCCAGCGGTTTGTCGCCCTGGATGATGGTCAACGATTGCCACGCCAGCGTCGGCGAAGGGCTACCGCTGCGCAATTGCCATTCGCTGAGGTTGTCCGCCACGTTTAGCCGGATGCAGTGCAAATCTTCGCTTTGGCGCACGATATGCAGGATCTGTTCGAATGCCTGCTGGTCTATCTGCCGCACGCTCAACGCTTGCGAGCAGTTGTACAGCACCTCCAGCGTCTTGTTCGCCTGTTGCAGCCGCTGGGTTTTTAACTGCACTTTCTGCTCCAGCGAGTTATATAACTTGGCCAGATCGCCCGACATGGCGGTAAAGGCCTGCGACAGTACCCCGAGTTCGTTCGGCAGGGCGGTATCCAGCGGCGGGTGGTTAAAGTCCCGCTGTTGCACGCGCTGGCTGGCATCTACCAGGTGTTTCAGCGGTGCCACGACCTGACGGCGCATAAAACGGATGCAAAACAGCACCAGGCCGATAATGGCGATAAAGCCCAGCACGCTAATGGCCGCCACGATGGTAAGTTTCAGCTCGGAATAACGCTGTAGCGCCAACACAAAATGGTCAATCTGGTTAACATAGCCGGCGATATTGGCCTGATAGTCGACCGACTGGCCGGCCCGGATCTGCTGCGCCAGCGGTTGCCAGGCATGCTGCAGCGACAGGTACTTTTCCCGCACCTCCTCGGGCACGTAAAAACGGTCCAGCTTTTGTAATGCCGGGGCCTGCAGCGATTGCTGATACTGCAACAGGTGCTGCTCCAGCTCCGGAGCCGGGCGGGTGAGATCGTAGGCCAGCCGGTAGCTCTGCATGCGCAGTGAACCGGCAATGTTAACCGCTTCGGCGTCGCGCAGGCTGTCAGCAACGGTGGTCAGCGCCAGCCCGGTGGAGAGCACGGACAAAATTACAATGCAAAACAGCGCCTTGGCCAGGCTGCTGGTCACTGAACGTTTAACAAGCAATCATGCATCCTTTTCTGGTGGGCGATGAGCATCGCCGGGTTTCATTCGAAAGCAAAATTATAAGTTTTGCAACTAAAATGCACTGCGTTTTGCATTAAGTTGGTCTGCATCACCACAAAATTCAGACGCTATATAATCAACTAGATAGCGTCTGACTGGCGTTCCTGCGGCCGATAACCCATTGAGAGCGGAAATAGATTGATCTGGCGCAAGCTACCCCCGCATTTACCCCTTTAGGGTAATTATATACCCCCAGCGATCCCCTTATCTTACCCCCGTCTTTCTCAGGGTTTATTCCTGTCGTCTTTCACGTTATGGCGGCAACGGGAAATTCCCTGGCAATGACTACAATAACAATACAAAAACAGGTTTTATTTATTACGCGCGATGGCGTGTTTGCAATGTCGAGGAAAAACCGTATGACCGTATTGTCACGGCGCAAACTGCTCGGTGGACAATGGCGTCAGCCAACCGCAGCGATCCGCCCCCCGTGGTCGCTGCAAGAATCCCTTTTTATTGCCGGTTGCACTCGCTGCCAGGCCTGCGTTCGCGCCTGCGAAACCGGGGTGCTGATCGGCGGCAGCGGCGGTTTTCCCGAAATTGATTTTCAGCGAGCGGAATGCACGTTTTGCGGGCTCTGCGTACAGGCCTGCGAAGAACCGCTATTTCGCCCGTTGGCAGAAACCCCCTGGCGGCAACATGCGGTATTCGGTAGCGCCTGTCTGGCGCAGCGGGGCGTGGAATGTCGCAGTTGCCAGGATAGCTGTGAGACTCAGGCGATCCGCTTTCGGCCACGTCTGGGCGAAATGGCACAACCGACGCTGGACATCGCGGCCTGCAATGGCTGTGGCGCCTGTGTCGCCGGTTGTCCGGCCGACGCCGTCACCTTAACCCGGAGCGAAAATAATAATGAATAGCGAATGGCACGTCAGCGGGCTGGTAGTGCAGGCGCGACCGGAAAAAATTCCACGACTGATAACGGCCTTGCTGGCGATAACGGACACGGAAATCCCGGCGCAGGATCCGCAGCACGGCAAGCTGGTGGTAGTGATGCAGGCGGCTTGTTCTCATCAGCTGCTGGAAAAAATTGAGTCGGTACGCAATCTGGATGGCGTGCTGGCGGTATCGCTGGTTTATCACCAGCAGGACACTCAAGGTGAGGTAACGCCATGAAACTCAGTCGTCGAGACTTCATGAAAGCAAACGCCGCGGTAGCCGCTGCGGCAGCCGCCGGGCTGACTATTCCTACGGTGGCGCAGGCAGTGGCCGGCAGCGCTGACTCTATCAAATGGGACAAAGCGCCCTGTCGTTTCTGCGGTACCGGCTGCGGCGTGCTGGTTGGCACCCAGAATGGCCGCATTGTGGCCTCACAGGGCGATCCGGAAGCGGCGGTCAACCGTGGGTTGAGCTGCATCAAAGGCTACTTCCTGCCAAAAATCATGTACGGCAAAGATCGTCTGACTCAGCCACTGCTGCGCATGAAAGACGGCCAGTACCACAAAGAAGGCGAGTTCACGCCGGTCAGCTGGCAGCAGGCGTTCGACATCATGGCCGAAAAGTTCAAGCAGGCCCTGAAAGAGAAGGGCCCAGACGCGGTTGGCATGTTCGGCTCCGGCCAGTGGACGGTGTGGGAAGGCTATGCCGCCGCCAAACTACTGAAAGCCGGCCTGCGCTCCAATAACCTGGATCCGAACGCTCGGCACTGTATGGCTTCCGCGGTGGTGGGCTTTATGCGCACCTTCGGCATGGACGAACCTATGGGCTGCTATGACGATATCGAGCAGGCCGACGCCTTCGTGTTGTGGGGTTCCAACATGGCGGAAATGCACCCGATCCTGTGGTCGCGTATTACCGACCGTCGCCTGAGCAACGAGAAAGTCAACGTATCGGTGCTGTCGACCTTTGAGCATCGCAGCTTCGAGCTGGCGGATAACGGCATGGTGTTCACGCCGCAGACCGATCTGGCGATCATGAACTATATCGCCAATTACATCATTCAAAACAACGCGGTGGATCAGGACTTCCTGAATCGACACGTTAACTTCCGCCGTGGGGCGACGGATATCGGCTACGGCCTGCGTCCGACTGACCCACTGGAAAAAGCGGCGAAAAACCCGGGCAGCGACGCTTCGGATCCGATGAGCTTCGAGGAATACAAGACCTTCGTGGCGGAATACACGCTGGAAAAAACGTCGAAAATGAGCGGCGTGCCGGAAGACCAACTGGAAGCGCTGGCCAAGCTGTATGCCGATCCGAATATCAAGGTTGTGTCGTACTGGACCATGGGCTTTAACCAGCACACGCGCGGCGTGTGGGCCAATAACCTGTGTTACAACCTGCACCTGTTAACCGGCAAGATCTCCAAACCGGGCTGTGGACCTTTCTCACTGACCGGCCAGCCTTCCGCCTGCGGTACCGCGCGTGAAGTGGGGACTTTTGCTCACCGTCTGCCGGCCGACATGGTGGTCACCAACGAAAAGCACCGCCAGACAGCCGAACAGAAATGGCAACTGCCGGCCGGCACCATCCCGGCTAAAGTCGGGCTGCATGCGGTAGCGCAAGACCGCGCGCTGAAAGACGGCACGCTGAACGCCTACTGGGTGATGTGCAACAACAACATGCAGGCCGGGCCGAACATCAATGAAGACCGTATGCCGGGCTGGCGCGATGCGCGCAACTTTGTGGTGGTGTCGGATCCTTACCCGACCGTCAGCGCCCTGGCTGCCGATCTGATCCTGCCGACCGCCATGTGGGTGGAGAAAGAGGGCGCCTACGGCAATGCGGAGCGCCGCACCCAGTTCTGGCGTCAGCAGGTGAAAGCGCCGGGCGAGGCCAAATCTGATCTGTGGCAACTGGTGGAGTTCTCCAAGCGCTTTAAGGTAGAAGAAGTGTGGCCGGAAGAATTACTGGCACAGAAACCGGAATATCGCGGCAAAACGCTGTACGACGTGCTGTTCGCCAATGGTGAGGTCAACAAATACCCGCTGACTGAAATCCCGGCGGACCAGTTGAACGACGAGGCGCGCGACTTCGGTTTCTATCTGCAAAAAGGGCTGTTTGAAGAATATGCCGGTTTTGGGCGCGGTCATGGTCACGATCTGGCGCCGTTTGATAGCTACCATCAGGCTCGTGGTCTGCGCTGGCCGGTGGTGGAGGGCAAAGAGACGCTGTGGCGTTATCGCGAAGGTACCGATCCTTATGTGAAAGCCGGGGAAGAAGTGCGTTTCTACGGCAAACCGGACGGCAAGGCGGTGATCTTCGCACTGCCGTTCGAACCTGCGGCGGAAAGCCCGGACAGTGAATACGACCTTTGGTTATCCACCGGTCGGGTGCTGGAGCATTGGCATACCGGTTCGATGACCCGCCGGGTGCCGGAGTTGCATCGGGCCTTCCCGGAAGCGGTGCTGTTTATTCATCCGCTGGACGCCAAAAGCCGCAACCTGCGCCGTGGCGAGAAGGTCAAGGTGCTGTCGCGCCGTGGCGAATTGATCAGCACGGTCGAAACCCGTGGCCGTAACCGTCCGCCAAGAGGACTGGTGTATATGCCGTTCTTTGATGCAGCGCAGTTGGTGAACAACCTGACGCTGGATGCTACCGATCCGCTTTCCAAGGAAGTCGACTTCAAGAAATGTGCGGTGAAGTTGCAGAAGGTATGAGGCGGACGAATTGCACGATGAACACCCCATTTTATTACCCGGGAGCCAAATAAAAATGAAAAGCCCTGTTGTGAAAAAGACGCTTGCCCTGTGGGTTACCTTGTTATCGCTGGCCTTCGCCGGTCTGGCGTTTGCTGCTGGTGATGTCGATCTCAGTAAGTCCCCGGAAGTGTCCGGGACTGTCAGCGGGCCGATCTCGATGCCGAAACAGCAGGAACGGATGGCGCTGAACTACGTCAATCAGCCACCGATGATCCCGCACAGCGTTGATGGCTATCAGATCAGCAAGAACACCAACCGTTGCCTGCAGTGCCACGGCGTGGAACATTACCGTACCACCGGTGCGCCGCGTATCAGTCCGACGCATTTTATGGACCGGGACGGCAAGGTGCTGAGTGAAGTCGCACCGCGTCGTTATTTCTGTCTGCAGTGTCACGTACCGCAAACCGACGCGGCGCCGATTGTCGGCAATGATTTCCAGCCCATGCCGGGCTTTGGGCACTAAGCGGGGGAGCTATGAGCGAAGACCAACACACCACCACTGAAAAAAAGCCCGGTCGGCTGCTGCGGTTATGGCGCTGGTGGCGCAGGCCTAGTCGTCTGGCGCTGGGTACGCTGTTGTTGCTGGGCTTTGGTGCCGGCATCATCTTCTGGGGCGGTTTCAATACCGGCATGGAGGCGGCGAATACCGAGCAGTTCTGTATCGGCTGTCATGAAATGCGCGAAAACGTCTATGAGGAATATATGGGCACGGTGCATTACAACAACCGCAGCGGCGTGCGCGCTACCTGTCCGGATTGTCACGTGCCCCATGAGTGGGGGCCGAAAATGCTGCGTAAGATCAAAGCCAGCAAAGAGTTGTATGCCAAAGCATTCGGTTTGATCGACACGCCACAGAAATTTGATCAGCACCGGCTGGCGATGGCGAGCAACGAATGGGCCCGCATGAAGGCCAATGACTCGCAAGAGTGTCGCAACTGCCATAATTTTGAATATATGGACTTTACCGCGCAGAAAACCGTGGCGGCGAAGATGCACGACAAGGCGATAACCGAAGGAAAAACCTGTATCGATTGCCACAAGGGGATCGCCCACAAGCTGCCGGATATGCGCGACGTGCCTAACGGCTTCTAAATGCTTTCGGTGGTAAAAACCCCGTAGTTCTTGATGAGCTGCGGGGTTTTTTGTTGCAAATCCTTTGTCACTTCGGCGCTTAATCGCGGTATCATTTTTGCGTTTCAGCTAACGGAAAAGAAGAAGGGTTCATGTCAGCGAAAATTGAGAATGTGAAAAAAGAGCTGTTGTCGAATAACTGGTATGTGTTGCACAAATACACTTTTGATCTGAAGCGCAAGGATGGCGGTTCTGTTCAGCAGATGCGCGAAGTCTACGATCGCGGTAACGGTGCAACCATTTTGTTGTATAACCGCGCCAAGGGCACTGTGGTGCTGACCAACCAATTCCGTATGCCGACCTACGTTAACGGCAACGACAGCGGCATGCTGCTGGAGGCCTGTGCGGGCCTGCTGGATGCTGACTCACCGGAGCAGTGCGCGCGCCGTGAAGCGGTGGAAGAAACCGGTTTTCAGGTTGGCGAAGTGAAGAAGATTTTCGAAGCCTACATGTCACCGGGCGGCGTGACCGAGATCATTCATTTCTTTATTGCCGAGTACCATGACGATGAGCGTCGTGCAGCCGGCGGCGGTATCGAAGACGAAGACATTGAAGTGGTGGAACTGCCGTTCACCGAGGCGGTGGCGATGATCGCCGACGGGCGGATGAAAGACGGCAAGACCATTATGCTGCTGCAGTACCTGCAAATTCATCGGATTATGGAATAAAAAACCCGGCATTGCCGGGTTTTCGTCATCATGTTCAGGGCGCAGCATGCGGCGCCCCTACTTACGGCTTACTTCAGCAGTGCCTGCGCCTTGGCCACCACGTTTTCCACGGTGAAACCAAACTCTTTGAACAGCTGCTCCGCCGGGGCAGACTCGCCGAAGCTGGTCATACCCACGATGGCGCCGTTCAGGCCCACATACTTGTACCAGTAGTCCGCGATACCCGCTTCCACCGCCACGCGTGCGCTCACCGCCGCCGGCAGCACGGATTCACGGTAGGCCGCATCCTGCTTGTCGAATGCGTCGGTAGACGGCATGGAAACCACGCGCACCTTGCGGCCCGCTGCTGTCAGCTGGTCTGCCGCTTCCACGGTGATGCCCACTTCCGAACCGGTGGCAATCAGGATCACGTCCGGCGTACCGGCACAATCCTTCAGCACGTAACCGCCACGGTAGGCGTTAGCCAGTTGCTCTGCGGTACGTGGCTGCTGGGTCAGGTTCTGACGCGAGAAAATCAGCGTGGTCGGGCCGTCGTTGCGCTCGATGCCGTACTGCCAGGCAATCGCCGATTCCACCTGGTCACACGGACGCCAGGTGCTCATGTTCGGGGTCACGCGCAGGCTGGCAATCTGCTCAACCGGCTGGTGCGTCGGGCCGTCTTCGCCCAGACCGATGGAGTCATGGGTGTAGACAAACACGTTGCGGATTTTCATCAGCGCCGCCATACGCACCGCATTACGGGCGTATTCCACGAACATCAGGAAGGTCGCCGAGTACGGCAGGAAGCCGCCGTGCAGCGCGATGCCGTTGGTGATGGCGGTCATGCCGAACTCGCGCACGCCGTAGTGGATGTAGTTACCCGCCAGGTCTTCGTTGAGCGGCTTGGAGCCGGACCATAGGGTCAGGTTGCTCGGTGCCAGGTCAGCGGAGCCGCCGAGGAATTCCGGCAGCACCTTGCCGAAGGTTTCCAGCGCGTTCTGCGAGGCCTTGCGGCTGGCGATGTTGGCCGGGTTGGCCTGCAGTTTTTCAACGAAGGCTTTGGCTTCAGCTTTCCAGTTGGCCGGCAGTTCACCGTTCACACGGCGTTTGAACTCGGCAGCCAGTTCCGGGAAGGCTTTGGCGTAGGCGGCGAACTTGTCGTTCCAGGCCGCTTCTTTGGCTTTACCGGCTTCTTTGGCGTCCCACTGGGCATAGATGTCCTGCGGGATTTCGAAGGCGGCGTATTTCCAGCCCAGGGCTTCACGGGTGGCAGACACTTCGGCGGCGCCCAGTGCCGCGCCGTGCACGTCGTGGGTACCGGCCTTGTTCGGGGAACCAAAACCAATCACGGTTTTGCACATCAGCAGCGACGGCTTGTCGGTCACCTTGCGGGCTTCTTCAATCGCGGCCTTGATGGCGTCCGGGTTGTGACCGTCAACGTGACGCACCACGTGCCAGCCGTAAGCTTCAAAGCGCTCGGCGGTATCGTCGGTGAACCAGCCTTCGACGTGACCGTCGATGGAGATGCCGTTGTCATCGTAGAACGCGGTCAGTTTGCCGAGCTTGAGGGTACCGGCCAGTGAACAGACTTCGTGGGAGATGCCTTCCATCATGCAGCCGTCGCCCATAAAGGCGTAGGTGTGGTGGTCGACCACGTCATGGCCAGGGCGGTTGAACTGCGCGCCCAGGGTACGTTCGGCAATGGCGAAACCGACGGCGTTGGCGATGCCCTGACCCAGTGGGCCGGTGGTGGTTTCCACGCCCGGGGTGTAGCCGTATTCCGGGTGACCCGGAGTTTTGGAGTGCAGCTGGCGGAAGTTTTCCAGCTCGCTCATCGGCAGGTCGTAGCCGGTGAGGTGCAACAGGCTGTAAATCAGCATGGAGCCGTGGCCGTTGGAAAGGACGAAGCGGTCACGGTCAGCCCAGTGCGGGTTGGTCGGGTTGTGGTTCATGTAGTCACGCCACAGGACTTCGGCGATGTCCGCCATGCCCATAGGTGCACCCGGGTGGCCGGAATTTGCTTTTTGTACGGCGTCCATGCTGAGTGCGCGGATGGCGTTGGCGAGTTCTTTACGAGCAGACATTACGGGACTCCAGAGTGATTACAGTTCAGCGGCCAGCATGTCTTCCAGCTTTTGCTGGTCAACGGCGAACAGACGGATACCTTCGGCCAGTTTTTCAACCGCCATGGCATCTTGATTGTGCTGCCAACGGAATTCGGCCTCGGCCAGCGGGGCAGGTTGATGGAAACCTTCGGTAGATGGCGTCAGTTTGCGTTCTATCGGTTGATCGCTTTGCTTGAGCTGTTCCAGCAGGTTCGGTGCGATAGTCAGGCGATCGCAGCCGGCCAGCGCCAGAATTTGCTCTACCTTGCGGAAGCTGGCACCCATGATCACCGTCTGATAACGGTGCTGCTTGTAGTATTCATAAATGTTGCGGACTGATTCCACGCCCGGATCCTGCTCGGCGTTATAGTCAGCGGACGGCTGTTTGGCCTGATACCAGTCATAGATACGGCCAACGAAAGGTGAAATCAGGAACACCCCGGCTTCGGCACAGGCGCGGGCCTGGGCGAAAGAGAACAGCAGTGTCAGGTTGGTGTTGATACCTTCTCTTTCCAGCTCCTCGGCGGCTTTGATGCCTTCCCAGGTAGAAGCCAGTTTGATCAGAATGCGCGACTTATCAATGCCCTGTTGCTGATACAGGCCAATCAGTTTACGCGCCTTGGCCACGCACATACCGCGGTCGAAGGACAGGCGGGCGTCCACTTCGGTGGAAATGCGGCCCGGTACGCTTTTCAGAATTTCGACGCCGATGTTGACCGCCAGTTTGTCGCAGGCGTTAATCAGTTGGGTTTCTTTGCTGCCGCCTTGCTGGCGGGCATAGCTCAGGGCTTCGAGGATCAGTGGCTTATATTGAGGCAGTGCAGCGGCCTTCAGGATCAGGGAAGGGTTGGTGGTGGCATCTTGCGGTTCGAACTGGCGGATCGATTCGATATCGCCACTGTCGGCCACAACCGTGGTTAGCTGCTTGAGTGCGTCTAATTGATTCATTTATAAGCTCCTTGACCTAACGTCAATGTAGGAAATGAGAACGTTTTCCATCGTAGGCTGAACACACTGCATCAGAAGCCCGAAGATTAAAATGCGCTTTTTCTGATTGTTGCAATGGACAAGAACGATGGATCCTCTCCAAAACCAGGCGGGCTGCGGCTTTGCGCCGGTTGTTCGGCAGCGGGAAGCCGAATTTAGCCTGAGGGGGAACAATAAGAAACATGCGCTGCGACGATCTATAAAGCAATAAAAAAGGGTTCAGCACCCGGCTGAACCCTGTGGTATTCCCCCTCCTTATTATTTGCTCAAGTTAACGTCAATCGCCTGATAGAAGGCATTGGCCGTATCTGCTACATCCCACACGGCGAGGATCACGTGCGAGCCGCTACGGTCTGCCGGTATGTTGCACTGGTGGGTGACCTGTGCGGCAGGGATTGCACCGCCGTCGTTCTGTTGGCAGAACGGTGTGAGGTCAAACGACGCACGGGTCAGCGGTTGTGAAGCATCCCAGTTTGGCTTGGTAATGAAATAACGCCAGCTGGTGGTGCTGTGACGAGCCGTCAATGTCCAGGTGAAGGAATTAGGCCCGGTATGCAGGTTGATCTTGTTCCAGCGGGTCGGCGTTTGCTGATCCAGCTCGAAGAAGGTGGTTTTGTCGGCGCTGGCGATATGCCCATCCGCCGGACCGGCCTGCGGGAAGCCTTTCAGCCCTTCAACGCTTTGCGGTTCATATTGCACGCTGCCGCACTGGGTATTGAGCTGCAGTTTGCACTGGTAAGAGCGGCTGGCCGGTGTTTCGACATAGCCGTGGGCAGCAGCCTGTTGCGAGACGCCGAACAGTGCGGCACTCAAAAGACCAAGGGACATAAGGGTACGGGAAGTCGTGTTCATAAGTCACTCCTGACTGAAGTTGTTTTGTAAGTTGGGTTTATTTCACCGGTGAAATGAGAGGTTATTAACGAAATTAAAAACATCATTCTTGGCGGCTTGTTTTATTTTTACTCTTAGTCTCGCTCGTCAGTATGGAATGTTTTATAGGCTATTAACTAAAATTATTATGATGATTGTCTTTTGTTTCCTGGTTGAATTTATTTAAACGCTGCTGTCTAAAAAAACGGCGTCATGATGAATTTTATTTAAAGGATTGATGAATAGTCTTTCAGATGACGTTCTCCGATATGGAGTATATTGCTTGTGGTTTGACTTACTCTTGTGTGACTTGAACGACTTTTACGCGCCAACCACTTGGGAATTTAGTGTCAATTTTTTCTTATTTTATTTCAAAGAGGAATTTGTATGACTAGATTATCCCTGGATGCGATTAAAATAATCAGCACCATCAAAAGTACCGGCTCTTTCTCAATGGCGGCGGAGGCATTGCATAAAACCCCGTCGGCAATCTCTTATCGGGTTTCCAATATTGAAAGTAAACTCTGCGTGAAACTTTTTCATCGTAATGGCCCGATGATTACCCTGACAGATGAAGGGGAATTCCTGTTGCAAGAGGGCGGCTGGATTTTAAATGCGGTGCAGGATCTGGAGAGTAGGGTAAGAAACATCCCGAAACTCGATAATAATATCCGCATCGTCGTCGATAATTTCTTTCCGTTGGAAACTATCACCCAGGATATCCGCGACTATATTGGGCACAGTCCGAATGCCAACATTTCCGTACAGCGTGAAGCGCTGAATGGCACCTGGGATGCCCTGAAGAACAACCGGGCCGATTTGATTATCGCCATCGGCCAGATCCCGGACAGTGTACAGGCCAAGACGCTGATGCTCGGCAAGCTGAATTTTGTGCTGTGCGTTTCACCTTCGCATCCCTTTGCGGCGCAGAAAAAGCCGGTGGATAAAAACCAGCGGTTGAACGATATCGTGGTGGTGATTGCCGACAGCAGCCACGAGCTGCCCAAGCGTAACCACGGCACCATGCCGTTGCAGCGCCAACTGGTGGTGTGCGACGTCGAAAGTAAGCTGGCGTTGTTGAAGCGCGGCATTGGCCACGGCTTCCTGCCACCGGCACTGATAGAAAAAGAGCTGGCGAGCGGTGAACTGGTGACGGTGCCGGTTGATATGCAAAAAGGTGACGAAATGATTTGGCTGGCCTGGCATCCGGCCAGCAAGGGGGCCGGGTTTACCTGGTGGCATGAGCGGCTGACGCGCAAAAGCGACGTATTTAGCCTGATGGGGCGTGAAGTGATACGTGACGGGGGTTACCCTTGGTGTAACAACTGAGGGAGTAGCCACGAAGGGATGCGAAAATTAAATGTTTAATGCAGTAAAAACCCCGTTGCCATCGGCCCCGGGGTTTTTTTATGGGATAACCTGCTGTTACGCCACGCGGCCCACTTTCAGCCAAGCGGTATCGGAGCCGGGCACCGACGTGATGTAGCCCCACTTGGTCTGCCAGACGTAGCCCAGATATGACACCAACGCCCCCTGGTTATAGGTGGTACCGGCAACGTAGGCCGGGGCGCTCATGATCGGCAAATTACCCGGGCCAATGCCGGTATAACGCAGGCCGGTGCCCATATCCAGTTGGCTGTCATCGTAGTCCGTCGCGTTGAAATAACGGTCCAGCGACGCCAGCAGATCCCCGTTACGGTTATCCTGGCCCAGGTGCCAGAACATCACGCCGCCCAACTGCTGCTGCTTGATGTACTTCGCCTTGTATTTGAAGCTTTCGACGTCGTCATAGGTGACGAACAGGCCATTGGCCGCGTGATACAGGTACGGCGTTTTGGTCTTGTCGTTCCACAGGCGCTGATAGCCGTAGTTGCCCAAAAGCATCTGTTCCAGTTGGCGGTAGGAGGCAATGCGCGGATCCTTGTCGCGGACACACTCTTCACAGCCCACCAACCAATAGTCGGTGCCCGGGAACGGATCTTCGCCCGGTGTGCTGTGGCTGCTGTACTGGCCGCCGTTGCTGCCGCTGACGCCCTTGAACGCACGGCCATAGAATGGCACACCCATGACAATTTTGTGGCTCGGCACGCCTTCCAGCATCAGGTGCTGTTGTACTGCGGCGTCCACTGTCAGGCTGAACGGGCTGGGGAAGGCGCGGGTCAGCTCTTCCCAGCTCCAGCCCAGGTTGGCTTCACGCAGCGCGTTGTAGAAGGTTGGCCCGGCGCTGTCGCCGAACAGCCCGGCCTGATGGTTGGTGATCTTTTCCCATGGGCCGGCCAGATCGTAGGTCATCAGGTTGATGTAATCGAGCGAGGCGACGATCTGCGGCAGCTTGCTGTAGTAACGCGACAGGAAGAACGCGCCACCGGCGCCGGCAATGGTCAACTGGTAAGGCAGTGCCTGGCGGCCGTCGGCCTGAGTCTGCTGGTTCAGCAGGGTGCGGATCTCCTGCAGAGCGGCGACAAAGCCATCTACCTCGCTGCTCTGTGGGTATTCCCAGTCAATGTCCACGCCGTCAAAACCGTAGTCTTTCATGATGCGAACACAGGATTGTGCGAATTTGGTCCGCGCCGCCGGGGTTTTCACCGCATTGACATAGTTGGCATGGGAAACCCCCAGATCGTTGGAGTAATACCAGCCGCCGATGGAGAACATAATGCGCAGGTTGGGGTTGTGCGCTTTCAGCGCGGTTAACCGGCTGACCACGTCGCGCGCCTTGGCGTCGTTAGTGGCTGGATCCCAGGCGCATTCCAGATTGCTGTTAATGTCGAGGAACGAGAAATTAATGTGGGTCAGCTGTTTGGCCTTGGCCGGTGTGATGTTTGATACCGGGAAGGGCACGATTGAAGTATCAGACTCGGTATAGTTATTAATTTGGTTGGTTGGAATGAAATAATAACCAATAACGGCTTTACGTTCGGACATGGTATTTCTCCAGGGTTGAGGTTTTTTGTTATTGAGAGCCATTCTCTCGCCGCTATTAATGTTTATTTTTCTGATAAAGAGAAGTCGAAATAAATCACAGTAAAGATGAGTTTTTTATCAATGGGCCCTGTTATTTGCCTGGGCTTGTTGTGCTGTGGCTGAGCATGAATCAATTTGACCTTAGAGGCTATATTTATTCATTTGCTTTGTTATAGCATCCTTAACTAGATTCTGATGGTACCGATATCCCACCGGCCGTGATGGGCAGTTTATTAAAATAAAATAGGAGTGTAGCTATGTCCAGCTTAGAGCCAGACGCTGTTGGCTTAATTATCCAGCGAGCATGTGAATATCTGCAGCCGGTGATGAATGCCATTTTGGCGGGCATCATGGCGCTATTACATGGCGCCTACCGCAACGTAGGTATGAGGCGCCGACTATTAAATGCAGGCATGTGTGCATTATTGGCCTGGACGGTACGCGATGCGTTGGCGCTGACCGGGCTGGAATTAAAATGGGCGAATCTTGCCAGCGTGCTGATTGGTTTCCTTGGGGCCGATTATATCAGCGCATTAATTAAAAAAATCATTGGAAAAAAGACGGGGTTTAAAAATGATAAATGAAATTGAGGACATTCAGTTTACCGCCCGCAGCGAGGCGAATTTAATCGGCGTTCATCCGGATCTGGTGCGGGTGATAAGGCTGGCGCTGCATTACTCGCTGGTGCCGTTTTCCATCACCGAGGGGCTGCGCACCATGGCTCGTCAGCGTGATCTGGTGCGCGGTGGTCAAAGCCAGACGCTGAAAAGCCGTCATTTGACCGGCCATGCGGTGGACGTGGTGGCGATGCCGGCGGGCGTGGTGTCCTGGGAATGGGATTACTACGCGCAAATTGCCGTAGCAGTTCGCCGTGCGGCACGCGAATGTGCCGTCAGCGTTGAGTGGGGCGGGGAATGGAAAACGCTGAAGGACGGGCCGCACTTCCAGCTTTCCTTCAGGGATTATCCGGCATGAGCGGCTTGTTGAGCCGGCTGGTGCAGGGGGGATGGCTGCTGTTGTTGGTGGCAGCCATCTGCCTTGGCGGCTATAGCTCGCTGTTGTCGCACCGGCTGGAGTTGGTGCAGCAGCAGGCGGGTGAACAGCAAAAGACCCTGGCGCAGCAGGCAGGGTTGATTGCCACGTTGCAAATTCAGGATGCACAGAACCGGGCGCTGATGGCGGTCCAACAGCAGCAGGAGCAGCAGTTGCGCCAGCAAAGCGACGTTTATCAGAGGAAATACCGTGAAGCGATCAAAAATGACGCCTGCGCTGGGCAGCCTATGCCTGATGCTGTTATTGAGCTCCTGCGCCCAACCGCCGCAGGCAGCAGTGCCGGTGGTGCTGTTGCCCCCTGAGTCTGTATTTACCCCGTGCCAGCAGCCGCAGTTATTGGGCAGTACCTGGGGCGACGCGCTGAGTTACACCCTGGCACTACAAACCTCGTTACAAATTTGCGCCGGCCGGGTGGCAACGCTCAACGCTTGGCGTGCCCAACTGCCGTCGTACTGACGGCACTCAGGCTACTGATAATGTCCGATATTAGGGAGAGCGTGCCGAAGGGGTCGTAGCGGCCTTGGCTGCCGACCAATTTGCCGGGAGCAAATTGGAACGACTTCCAGTCGGCCCGTAGGGTGGGACACATGGACGTGTCCCATAATGGCCCCTCGGTGCGCTAGGCCCGGGTATCTCGAGCTAAAAAACAACTTTGTTATCAAACTCACTAGCGTCGCACTGACGGCAGTGTTTTTCTTTTCCGTCCTGTGGTACTTCTTTTTTTACTTTTAAAAAACTATTTCGATCAAGGTTATGGCCCGGTTCAAAGTTTGTGACGTTTCTCTCACTATACTTAAAGGCTGTGCCCTGCCATTGTACGTGAGCGCCGCTGGCGGTCATTTGGACGCGCAGCAAGGCGCGGGTCGTGAGGTTTGGTGAGCCAAATAAGCGGCTCGTAACACAGATGCGCGTTCAAATGGCCCCAGCCCTTCGGGTCGTGCCCCAAAAGCCCGTACTCCGCGTTGTCGGGTTTGAACATAGGCCCGCTATACCCTGCTCCCTCCGCCTTGATTACGGGCTTTTGGGTCTGCGACGGCGCCACGGACAATGACAGGACGCAGCCTCATAGCCTTAAAGGTTTACAAGTCTTACCTCAACATAAAAGCAAAAAGCATAGGAACCCATAATGGACGAACAGCTCAAACAGAGTGCGCTTGATTTTCACCAGTATCCGGTCCCAGGGAAGATCCAGGTATCTCCAACCAAACCGCTGGCAACGCAACGCGATCTGGCGCTGGCCTACTCGCCGGGCGTCGCAGCCCCTTGTCTGGAAATTGCTGCCGATCCGCTGGCGGCCTACAAGTACACCGCGCGTGGCAACCTGGTGGCGGTGATTTCCAACGGCACGGCAGTGCTCGGGCTGGGCAATATCGGCGCCTTGGCCGGTAAGCCGGTAATGGAAGGGAAAGGCGTCCTGTTCAAGAAATTTTCCGGTATCGACGTGTTTGATATCGAAGTGGATGAGCTAAACCCTGACAAGCTGATCGACATCATTGCCTCGCTGGAGCCCACCTTTGGTGGCATCAACCTGGAAGACATCAAAGCGCCAGAGTGTTTCTACATCGAGCAGAAACTGCGTGAACGCATGAAGATCCCGGTGTTTCATGACGATCAGCACGGTACCGCCATTATCACCACCGCCGCAGTGCTGAACGGCCTGCGGGTAGTGAAAAAGAATATTTCCGACGTGCGGCTGGTGGTTTCCGGTGCCGGTGCCGCGTCGATCGCCTGTTTAAACCTGCTGGTGGCGCTGGGGTTGCGTCAGCAGAACATTACCGTCTGCGATTCCAAAGGGGTGATCTACAAAGGTCGCGACGCCAACATGGAGCAGACCAAGGCGGCCTACGCCATTGAAGATAACGGCCAGCGGACGCTGGGGGACGCGATCCCCGATGCTGATATCTTCCTCGGTTGTTCCGGCCCGGGCGTATTGACCCAGGATATGGTGAAAACCATGGCCAAGGATCCGCTGATCATGGCGCTGGCCAACCCGGAACCGGAGATCTTGCCGCCGCTGGCGAAAGCCGTGCGTCCGGACGCCATTATCTGTACCGGCCGTTCCGACTACCCGAACCAGGTGAACAACGTATTGTGCTTCCCGTTCATCTTCCGTGGCGCGCTGGACGTGGGTGCAACCACCATCAACGAAGAAATGAAGCTGGCCTGTGTGCATGCGATTGCCGATCTGGCACTGGCTGAGCAGAGCGACGTAGTGGCTTCGGCCTATGGCGATCAGGACCTGTCATTTGGCCCTGAATACATCATTCCAAAACCTTTCGACCCGCGCCTGATTGTTAAAATTGCTCCGGCGGTCGCCAAGGCGGCGATGGAGTCCGGCGTGGCGACGCGTCCGATCGAAGACTTTGACGCCTACGTCGAAAAACTGTCCGAGTTCGTCTATAAAACCAACCTGTTCATGAAGCCGATTTTCTCCCAGGCGAAGAAAGAAATGAAGCGCGTGGTGATGGCGGAAGGCGAAGAGGAAAGGGTACTGCATGCGACTCAGGAACTGGTATCGCAGGGGCTGGCCTATCCAATCCTGGTCGGTCGTCCGAGCGTGATTGAAATGCGCCTGAAAAAACTCGGCCTGCAACTGACGGCAGGTAAAGACTTTGAAGTGGTGAACAACGAGTCCGATCCGCGTTTCAACGAATATTGGGGCGAGTATTACCAGATCATGAAGCGCCGCGGTGTATCGCAGGAGCAGGCGCGCCGTGCAGTGATCGGGAACCCGACGCTGATTGCCGCCATCATGCTGCATCGCGGTGAAGCGGATGCGATGATTTGCGGCACCATCGGCAGCTACCATGAGCATTACGACGTGGTTGAGAAAGTGTTTGGCTTCCGCGAGGGGGCACACGTCGCCGGGGCGATGAATGCGCTGCTGCTGCCAAGCGGCAACACCTTTATTGCCGACACCTATGTCAATGACGATCCCACTCCGGAACAACTGGCAGAAATCACCCTGATGGCGGCGGAAACCGTGCGCCGCTTCGGTATTGAGCCGAAAGTGGCGCTGCTGTCCCATTCCAGCTTTGGCTCATCCGATAACCCGGCGGCCTGCAAGATGCGCAAAACGCTGGAGCTGGTGAACAAGATGGCGCCGGAACTGGAAATTGACGGTGAGATGCACGGCGATGCCGCGCTGGTAGAGAGCATTCGTAATGATCTGATGCCGGACAGCCCGCTGAAAGGGGCGGCCAACGTGTTGATCATGCCAAATATGGAAGCGGCGCGCATCAGCTACAACCTGCTGCGCGTCTCCTCTTCCGAAGGGGTCACCGTAGGACCGGTACTGATGGGGGTATCGAAACCGGTACACATCCTGACGCCAATCGCCTCGGTACGCCGCATCGTCAACATGGTGGCGCTGGCCGTGGTAGAAGCGCAGACCACACCGCTATAAACCTTTAGCGATAAACCGCCCCCTGACGCCCTCGGCGCAGGGGGTTTTTTTATGCCTTGCAGCTGGCCGCGATCTGACGGATATCCTGCGGCGTAGTACGGCAGCAGCCACCAATCAGTCGCGCACCGATGCCTTGCCACTCGCCAATTTGATCAATCAGGCTGCCGTGTGCGCCGCCGCAGGCATGCCAGGTTTTGCTCACCGCGTCGTAGTGTTCACCGGAGTTCGGATAGACCAGCAGCGGTTTGTCAGCCAGGGCGGCAAACTGTTGCAGTGCCGGGGTTACATTTTCCAGTGCAATGCAGTTAATGCCGATGGCCAGCACCTGTGGATTTGCGTGTAACAACGCCATGACCTCAGTCAGCGGTGTCCCGTCGCTGAGGTGTTGGCTGTCGCGCAAGGTGAAAGCGAACCAGGCGCCCAGCGTCGGGAATTCTTGTAACAACGTCAGCAACGCCTGCAGTTCGCTGAAGGACGGCAGGGTTTCGCAAGCCAGTAAATCCACCCCGGCTTCGGCTAACGCCTGGATACGCGGGCGGTGGAAGGCGATCATCTCTTCCTGCGGCAGTGAGTAATCGCCGCGATATTCAGACCCATCGGCCAGATAAGCGCCATACGGCCCCACCGAGCCGGCAATCAACAAGGGGGCAGCTTGCGGATGCTGCGCCAGGTAATCACTGCGTGCCTGCTGCGCCAGTTGCACGCTTTTGGCAATCAGCGCCAGTGACTGTGCTTGATCCAGACCCCGGCGTAAAAAGCCTTGCGGCGTGGCCTGATAGCTGGCAGTGATGGCGCACTGTGCCCCCGCTTCGAAATAATCGAGATGCACCTGATAAATCAGCTCAGGGTTTTCAATCAGCACTTTTGCCGACCACAGCGGGTCGCTGAGGTCACAGCCGCGCGCTTCCAGTTCGGTAGCCAGCGCGCCGTCTAAAATCAGCGTGCCGTTAGCGGCCAAGAGGGGGGCTACGGGGTTATTGACCGACATGATTCTCTCCCAGTGAGGTTTTTTGCCCGGCACGGCGGGTCAGGTAATAGGCGATGTAGCACAGGGCGACAAACGGCAGGCCACAGTAAAGGGCGATACGCTGCTCGGGATCGAACGCCAGACCGATACAGGCCAACAGGCACAGGGCGAAACCGACAATCGGCGTTAGCGGATAACCCGGCGCGCGGTATTTCAGGCCGGAGATCGGCTGGCCGCTGCGGACATAATGACGGCGGAAAGCGAAGTGCGAGGCACAGATGCTCAACCAGACCACCACCACCGCAAAGCCGGAAATCGCCGACAGCGCCACGAACACCGTGTCCGGAGCGATCACGCTGGTCAGCAGTGCCAGTACGCCGCCGAGCATGCTGAAGGTCAGCGCATTAATCGGAATGCCGCGTTTATTCACGCGGGAGAAATAGGCCGGCAGAGTACGCTGGTTGGCCAGCGACCACAGCATGCGGCCCGAAGCGTACAGGCCCGAGTTGGCCGCCGACAGAATGGCGGTCAGGATCACGAAATTAAAGATGTCGGCGGCATAGGGTACGCCGATGCGTTCAAACACCAGTACAAAGGGACTTTTGACAATTCCGGCCTGATCCATCGGGATCAGCGCCGCTAAAATAAACACCGTGCCGATAAAGAACAGCATCAGACGGATCACCGTGGTACGTATCGCCCAGGGCACCACCTTTTCCGGGTTCTCGGTTTCGCCGGCGGCGATGCCGATCAGTTCAGTACCGGAGAAAGCGAAGTTCACCGCCACCATGGTCATCAGGATCGGCAAAGTACCGTTCGGCAGCCAGCCGGAAGCGGTCAGGTTATGCAGGAAGGGCGCCGGGGTGCCGTCTTTCATCGGTAGCAGGCCGAACATCGCCGCACCGCCGAGAATGATAAACGCCAGAATAGTGATCACCTTGATCAACGAGAACCAGAATTCGCTTTCAGCAAAGAAGCGGGTGGTGACCACGTTGAGCAGGAAAATGGCTGCGCAGAAGATCAAACACCACAGCCATACCGGTGATTGAGGGAACCAATACTGCATGCAGAAACCGGCGGCGGTCAGGCTGGAGCCCAATGCAACCGTCCAGGTCAGCCAGTACAGCCAGGCGACGGTGTAACCGGTGGCCGGGCCAAGATAACGTGAAGCATAGACGTGGAAGGCACCGGTTTCCGGCATCGCTACCGACAGTTCTCCCAGACACAGCATCACCAGATAGACCACCAGCGCGCCGATCAAGTAGGCCAGCAGGGTGCCGAGAGCGCCGGTGGTGGAAATGATATAACCGGTGTTGAAAAACAGTCCGGTGCCAATCACACCGCCCAGCGACAGCATCACCAGATGCCGGGCTTTCATGGTGCGTTTGAACTGTCCTTCGGTGGGAACGGCTGAGTGCATAATTTCTTGTCCGTATAGACGTCTGGGCTGCTAAGTGGCTATTGGTTATACCCGCAATACTTCATGAAATCAATGCGGGAGCGGAAACCATAAAGTAAAAAAATAGTTATCGACGTCTCAGGATCGGGTGCGACCTATATGCAAATGATAATTATTATCTATAATGTCGCCACTTTTTATGACAGGGCAGCATCATGAGATTTCTGATTTTATTGACCGTGCTGGCGCTCGGCGCCTGTAGTCAGGCCCCGGTTTCCTCACCAAAAAATACCCTCGACAAGCTGGGGAAAATAACCGACTTGCACACGGGGGAAACCCTGACGCCTGACCAACTGCTGACCCGTTTGGCCGCTCAGCCACGGGTTATCGTTGGGGAAAAACATGACAACCCGTATCACCACCAGATTGAACTGTGGCTGGTGCAAAACCTGCCGCAGCAACGGCCGCAGGGTAGCGTACTGATGGAGATGATTAACCCGAATCAGCAGGCCAAGGTAGATCAGGTGAAGCACTGGCTACAGGGCAGCCCGGCGGTACGTGACAGCCGTGTGGCGGAGTTGATTGACTGGCAGCCAGGCTGGAAATGGTCGCTGTATGGCGATCTGACGATGGCGGCGATACGTGCGCCGTACCCGCTGTGGTCGGCCAAGCTGGATCGCGATGAGATCATGGCGTTTTATCAGCAGCCGTCTTTCCCACAGGGCCAACTGTCGGTGCGTCCGGCGGTGCAGAAGGCACTGGAAGAAACTATCCGTACTTCGCACGGTGGGAAGATTGAACCTCAGCAGCTGCATGCGATGTTGGCGATCCAGCAGCAACGTGACCGGCGCATGGCTGAACGTCTGCTGGCGGCCCCGACGCCGGCGCTGCTGATTGCCGGTGGCTACCATGCTGCCAAGACGGTGGGGGTGCCGCTGCATGTGCAGGATCTGCAGCCGACGGCGTTGCCGACCGTGTTGATGCTGGCTGAACCTGGTGTGCAGATCGATAAGCAGGTGGCGGATTACCTATGGGTTACCCCTGCGATAACCCCTGAGGTTAAATGATTAAGTTAAGACAGTGAAAAGAACTGTTAATACAAATTACAAATGATTATCATTAGCAAATGAGATCTAAAATCATTCGTAATTAAATAGTCTAATCTCCCTATGTTAAGTCAGTCTTTATCTTACCCGACCGTCGCTATGCCGCAGCCACGTTGGGCTCGCGGCTTTTTGTGTGCAATAGCGGCACATGCGGCTCTGGTGCTGTTGTTTTACTGGCCGTCTTCGTCGTTGCCGCCGATGCAGTTGCCACCACCGGCGGTGATGATGAGTTGGGCTGCGCAGATTGAGGCGCCGGATAGCCCCAGGCCGCTGCCGTTGGGCGTGCAACAGGCGGAGTCCGCAGCGGCACAACCGGCCGAACAGCAGGAACAGCCGGACTTGCCGAAGTTGGCGCGGGCTGAAAAGACCAAAATTAGCGTGGCTGAGAAAAAGCGGACCGAACACCGGCCACCGCAGAAAGCTCAGCCGAAGCCGGAAGATCAGGCGAAAGAGGCCAAACGTGCCGCCGCCTCCAGTGCCGCGGCACCAAAAGCGCTGAATATCTCCCGGCAGACGGCAGCGCCGCTGAACAGCGATTCCGCAAGCCGCGTGCAGGCCAAGCTGTCGTGGGAGAGTCAGGTGAAGGGAATGCTAAACCGCATCAAACGTTATCCGCCGGATGCGCAGCGTCGTCGCCGTAGCGGTATGCCGCAGGTGTCTTTTTTTGTGGATGCGCAGGGGCGGGTTTTCGATCTGACATTGCAGGCTCCGTCGGGCACGGCCTCGCTGGATCGGGAGGCGTTAGCGGTGGTGATGCGAGCACAACCGCTGCCACCACCACCGGGCGAGCTGCTGCGGCAGGGTAATGTACAGGTGACGATGCCGATTGATTTTAATCTGGCGGCATTGAACGCCAGCCAATAATTTATTCCGTGAGCAGCGGCCTTGGTTTATCTAAACCAGGGGCGGGGGTTGCTTATGCCAAATCATCGTGAGGGATTATGAAACATCCATTTCTGTCGGTTCGTCGTCGTTGGCGTACGGCCGCCTATGCAGCGATTTCATTGAGTTTATTGGGGCAGGTAGCCCGGTCGGAACCACTGGCACCCAGCGCTGAAATTATCCCGCATTCATTAACTGCCCAGGGGGAAATCCGGGTGGATGATTATTATTGGCTGCGCGACGACAGCCGCCAGAATAAAAAGGTGCTGAATTATCTGACGGCGGAAAACCGTTATACCGAGCAAATGATGCAGCCGTATAAAAAACTGCGCGATACGCTGTATCAGGAAATGCTGGGCCGTATGAGCCCGGAAGATCGCTCGGTGCCTTATCAGCTTAACGGTTATCGCTATCAGGAAAGCTATGCGGCGGGCAAGGATTTTGCCCTGTATCAACGCCAGGCTTTGACGGCCGATGCGCCATGGCAAACCTTGCTGGACGCCAATCAGCGCGCTGTGGGCCAGGATTATTATCGCCTGGCCGGGTTGGAAATCAGCCAGGATAATCGGCAGATGGCGATCGCTGAAGATTTGCAGGGGCGCAGGCAGTACCGTATCTCATTGCAGGATATTGATAGCGGAAAATGGGCTCCGGAAGTGATTGAAAATACCTCCGGTGATATGGCGTGGGCCAATGATGGCAAGACGCTGTTCTATATCCGCAATCACCCGCAGACCTTGCTGCCGTATCAGGTTTATCGTCATCAATCCGGCACGCCGGTCACGGACGATAAACTGGTGTATCAGGAAAACGACGGCGGTTTTTATCTGAGCCTCGGCCGCTCTTCCTCACGTGACTACGTCATTATTAGCATCAGCGGCAATACCACCTCGGAGGTGCGACTGATCGACGCTAATCAGCCGCTGAACACACCGGTGTTGTTTGCCGCACGCAAGAACGGCCTCGAATATTATTTGGATCACTATCGCGGTGAGTTCTATCTGCGCTCCAACCACCAGAGCCCGCATTTTGGCTTGTATCACACCGCGGCGGTCGACAAGCCGTGGCAGACGCTGATAGCGCCGCAGGAAAAGAACGAGGTTGAGGGCTTTACCCTGTTCCGCGACTGGCTGGTGGTGAAGGAACGTGGCGAGGGTTTGGTGCAACTGCGGCAAATCAGTTGGGACGGTAACACTCAGCACCGCATTCCGTTCGATGATGCCAGCTATATGGCCTGGTTGGGTTATAACCCCGATCCGGACAACCCGCAGTTGCGCTACGGCTATTCGGCGATGACCACCCCGACCCGGACTTACCAATGGGATCTTAATAAAGGCGAGCGCACCCTGCTGAAACAGCAGGAAGTGAAGGGGGTGGATCCCAGCCAGTATCATAGCGAGCGGGTGTGGATTCAGGCGCGTGACGGTGTGAAGGTGCCGGTCTCGCTGGTCTACAACAAAGCAATGTTCAAAGCGGGGCACAGCCCGCTGCTGGTGTACGGTTATGGTGCCTACGGCATGAGCATGGATCCGGCCTTTAGCGCTAACCGCATTAGTTTGCTGGATCGCGGTTTCGTTTATGCGTTGATCCACGTGCGTGGTGGCGGTGAGCTGGGGCAGAACTGGTACCAACAGGGCAAACTGACCCATAAGCCGAACACCTTCAACGACTTTATCGATGCCACCCAGACATTAATCCAACAGGGGTATGGTCAGCCGGGGCGGATTTACGCCATGGGCGGCAGCGCCGGTGGACTGCTGATGGGAGCGGTGATCAATCAGGCACCGCAGTTGTATAACGCGGTGGTGGCGCAGGTGCCTTTCGTTGATGTGCTGACCACCATGCTGGACGACGGCATTCCGCTGACGGTCGGTGAATACGAGGAGTGGGGCAACCCGAATCAAGCGCAGGCCTATTCGTTGATGAAGTCCTATAGTCCCTACGACAACGTGCGTAAGCAGGCCTATCCGAACCTGCTGGTCACCAGCGGCCTGTATGACTCGCAGGTGCAATATTGGGAGCCGGCCAAATGGGTCGCCAAACTGCGTCGTTTTAAACAGGGCGATTCAGTGTTGCTGCTGGCGACCGATATGACGGCTGGCCACGGCGGAAAATCTGGCCGTCTGACGCGGCTGGAAAGTAACGCGCTGGAATACAGCTTTATTATGGCGATGGATCAGAAAACACAGAAATAACCATTACTACCGTCGGGTAATAAACCCGACGGTTTATTAAAACTATAAAAAATCAATTTACCGTCGATTTCGGCGGACTTTTTGCTGGGCATTGTCGGCCACCAAATCTTTTTGGCAATTTCTGGGGATATATGAAAATCAAATTAATAGTAAGCCTGATCGGCGCGGGAATAGCGCTGAGCGGGATGGCGACGGCTGCGCAGAACGGGGTTGAAGAGGGAAAGGGCCAGGTGGTTTTCAGCCCATTGAATGTTTCGGCGGCAGAGAGCAGTAACAGTAGCAGTGAAAAAGAAGCGCTGGAAAAGCCCGGTGCTTTCAGCTCACGCGGGGAAAATAAGAATCTGGAGTCGGTAGACAGCATCCTGCGCAGCATGCCGGGTACCTATACCCAGATAGACCCAGGCCAGGGTTCGGTCAGCGTTAATATCCGTGGCATGAGCGGCTTTGGTCGTGTTAATACCATGGTTGATGGCATCACTCAGAACTACTATGGCAGCTCACCCAGCGACGCGGCGCATGGCGGCCTGCCTACCAGTCAGTTTGGTGCGCTGATCGATCCCAACTTTATCGTCGGCGTTGATGTGGCTCGCGGTAATGCTACGGGTTCCGCCGGTGTTAATGCATTGGCAGGCAGCGCCAACTTCCGCACGATTGGTGTGGATGACGTGGTGTTTTCGGATAACCCCTTTGGCGTGCGCACCAAATTTTCTGTAGGCAATAACGGTATTGGCCGCAGCGGTATGATCGCCGTGGGTGGGAAAACCGACGCATTCGGCGACGGCGGTAGTTTGGGAGCCATGGCGGCTATCAGCGGCAGCTCCATCACCTCTAATTATAAGAACGGCTCAGGATTTGACAGTGAAGAGTTTAATGTCGATAAAACCTATCGCCAGAATCCTAAATCCCAGTTATTCAAAGTGGATATTAAACCTGACGCCTTTAATAGCATTGAACTGTCAGCCAGAACTTATCAAAATAAGATCACCCGACGCCATATCGACAGTAATGACTTTTATATTAAATATCATTACGCCCCGTTTTCAGAGCTGATTGACTTTAATCTGACGGCCAGTACCAGCCGGGGTGAGCAGAAGTTTATGTCCGACAATATGGCGGGCTTTAGCGACAGCACAGCGAAAAATATCTCCGACGCGCTGGATGTGAACAATACCAGCCGTTTCAGCCTGCAGGAGGTTGATTTTGCCTTCAGCTACGGTGGCAAGCTGATTCGCAACGAATACAAGAAACATGCCTCCGGTCTGGTGACAGACGAGGGCCAGGCGGAAAGCTCGCCGGTCGGCATTGCAGGAAAACAAAATATTGCCAGTATTTACAGTGGCCTGCAGCTTAATTACGGCATCTTGCAGGGTAACTTTGACCTGAACTACAGCGCCTATGATATTTCCGGCTATAAACCCGCCTGCGATGAGCGCGTCGCCTGCTTCCCGCAGGGGGCCAGTAACATCAATTTGAAAGAGCATGGCCTTAACCCGGCGGTGATGTTGTCCGCACAGGTAACACCGTGGCTGCAGCCGTTCGTCAGCTACAACAAATCGATGCGTGGGCCAAATATTCAGGAAGTGTTCTTCGCCAACAGCGGCGGGCAGTCGATGAACCCTTTCCTTAAGGGGGAAACGGCAGAAACCTATCAGGCGGGTTTTAACGCCAATGCTCATGACCTGCTGTTTAAACAGGACAGTTTCCAGCTCAAGGCGGTGTATTTTGAGTCGAAAATCAAAAATTACATTTCCAGTCAGAGCTACATGGTGTGCAGCAATCGCCAAAAATGTAATCGTGCCCAGACTAGTCAGGAGGAATGGGATAACGCCGATGTGAATGTCGCCATGACTATGTACAGCAACTCTTACGAGCCAGTCAGGTTGCGTGGGGTAGAAGTAGAGGCGATGTACGACGCCGGTTTCGCCTACACCAAACTGTCTTTGAGCAAGGAGCACACCAGCCAGCCGACCAATCAGGCCAGCAATGTGTTTGGTGCCGGTGACATTAGCGAGTTACCGGAGTTGTACTTTACGCTAGATACGGGGGTGCGTTTGCTGGATGAGAAATTGACGTTGGGCGGGTTGGTGAAATACACCGGCAAGGCTGTGCGCCTCTCTCCCGATTCTAACGTCGATGAGAATGAGCAGTTGCTGAAAGAGCCTGCGCCGCATATTCCGACCGTTATCGACCTGTACAGCACCTATCAATTCAACCGCAATCTGCTGTTGAAATTCAGCGTGCAGAACCTGATGGACAAAGATTATTCCGATGCATTGAACAAGATGAACGCTATGCCGTCGCAGTCGCAGGATGTCTCACCGACCAACACCGCCCGCGGCCGAACCTATATCTTCGGCGGGGAGGTGCGATTCTAAGCGCAATGCGGGCGCAGTTACTGCGCCCGTTTGGCTTGTTGCAGCCACTTGTCCAACTCGTTGGCGAACTGCTGACGGTCGCGCTGGTTCAGCGTATTCGGCCCGCCGGTCTGGATGCCGCTGGAGCGCAAAGTGTCCATAAAGTCGCGCATGTTCAGGCGCTCACGAATGGTGTCCGGGGTGTAACGCTCACCGCGTGGATTCAGCGCCACCGCCCCTTTCTCTATCACCTCTGCTGCCAGCGGAATATCGGCGGTGATCACCAGATCGCCTTTCTCACAGCGGCGTACGATTTCGTTATCCGCCACGTCAAAGCCGGCCGGCACCTGCAGGGTGTGGATGTGTTTTGACGGCGGCGTTCTCAGTGGCTGGTTCGCGACCAGTGTCACCGACATCGCAGTACGTTCTGCCGCCCGGAACAGCACTTCCTTGATTACGTTCGGACAGGCGTCCGCATCAACCCAAATCTGCATCATTCTGGCTCCTTCAGCCAATCGCGCACCGGCAGGAAGTCACGGTACAACGCCGCTTCCGGGCTGTCTTCTGCCGGTTGATAGTTGTATTCCCAGCGTACCAGCGGCGGCATCGACATCAGGATGGATTCGGTACGGCCACCGGTTTGCAGGCCAAACAGCGTGCCCCGATCCCAGACCAAATTGAATTCCACATAGCGGCCACGGCGATACAGTTGGAACTGGCGCTCGTGATCGCCCCAGCTCAGCGCCTTGCGTTTCTCTACGATTGGCAGATAGGCCTCGAGGAAGCCTTCGCCCACCGCTTGGGTAAACGCGAAGCAGGTGGCGAAGTCCGGGGTGTTCAGATCGTCAAAGAACAGGCCGCCGATGCCGCGTGCCTCGTTGCGGTGCTTGATAAAGAAATAGTCGTCGCACCACTTTTTGTATTTGGAATAGACCTGTTCACCGAAGGGCGCACACAGCTGTTCGGCGGTGCGGTGCCAGTGAACGGCGTCTTCTTCGAAGCCATAGAACGGCGTCAGGTCAAAACCGCCGCCAAACCACCACACCGGCTCTTCACCCGGCTTTTCCGCAATGAAAAAGCGCACGTTGGCGTGGCTGGTGGGAATGTAGGGGCTGCGCGGATGGATCACCAGCGAAACGCCCATCGCCTGGAAGCTGCGTCCGGCCAGTTCGGGGCGATGCGCGGTAGCGGAAGCGGGCAGGGTGGCACCGGAGACGTGTGAAAAATTGACACCCGCCTGTTCGAACACCGCACCGTCGGTCAACACCCGGCTGCGGCCACCGCCGCCTTCTTCACGCGTCCAGCGGTCTTCGTTGAAAACGGCGCCGCCGTCGGCCTGGGCCAACTGGCTGCAGATGCGGTCCTGCAGCGTCAGCAGGAAGGATTTTACTTCTGCGATGGTCGATAAACTCATACGGGAAAATTCACAGCGTCTGACTGAACAAGCCGCAGAGTATACCTTTATTCATCGCGGCTGGCAGTATCAGCCGGGTTTTCGTTGGTGGGTATCGTAATAGCTGAAGAAGCTGATCACCCCGTCGGCAATGGCGCGGGCGATTTTTTCACGGAATGCGGTGGTGCCCAGCAGGCGCTCTTCGGCCGGGTTGGTAATGAACGAGGTTTCGACCAGCACCGATGGGATCGACGGGGATTTCAGCACCGCGAATGCCGCCTGTTCCGTGCTGTTGCTGTGCAGGTGGTGCACCGGACGGATCTGGCCAAGCACATGGCGGCCGAGCGTCAGGCTATTGTTGATGGTGTCAGTCTGCACCAGATCGAACAGCACCTGTTGCAAATAGTTGTCCTGGTTTTTGTATTTGCCGCCGGCCACGTCATCAGCCGCATTCTCACGGTTCGACAGGTAGCGCGCCATGGCGCTGCTGGCGCCGCGGTTGGATAGGGCGAACACCGAAGCGCCAGAGGCTTCCGGGCTGGTAAAGCCGTCGGCATGAATCGAGATAAACAGATCGGCCTGGTGCTGGTGGGCAATCTCCACCCGCTGGAACAAGGGAATAAACTCGTCTTCTTCCCGCGTCAGGCGAACTTCGACATGTTCCTGTTCGTGCAGGATGCGGCGGACGTGGTTGGCGATCTCCAGCACCACGTGCTTCTCCTGTGAGCCTTCACTGCCGACTGCGCCGGAGTCGATACCGCCATGACCGGGATCGATCATCACCAGCCTTTTGCTGCCGGAGGGTTTAGGCGCTGGTTTAGCGGTCGGTTTGGGATGTTGATTGCGCAGCATGCCGCCAGACTCGGCTTCGGCAGTGTGGCTTTTGCTGCCAAGTAACACTAATGCCAGACCGGAGAGCAGTAATTGACGTCGCGTGGGGGAAACAGAAAGCGGCTTAAAATTGAGGAATTGTTTAACCTGCTTTTTCATAACGCTACGCTCCATCGACAAATTCTATTTTGCGATGTTATATCGTATTGATAATCATTAATCGACCTGATAACTATGTCCATTTATTACTCGTGTTACCGGTGATTTCTACATAATTGAGGGGGGAAATCGCAGTTTGATATTGCGTAAGTGAATAATCACGCGATAATCAGATAAACATCTTAATTAACAGCGGCGAACATCGATGGAAATTCGCGTATTTCGACAAGACGACTTTGAAGAAATCATTACCCTGTGGGAGCGCTGCGATCTGCTGCGGCCGTGGAACGATCCTGAGATGGATATTGAGCGCAAATTGAATCACGATCCGGAGTTGTTTCTGGTCGCCGAAGTGGGCGGAGAAGTGGTGGGTTCAGTGCTGGGCGGTTACGACGGCCATCGTGGCTCGGCGTATTATCTGGGGGTACACCCGGATTATCGCGGGCGGGGCATTGCCAATGCGTTGATTAGCCGCCTGGAGAAGAAGCTGATTGCGCGCGGTTGCCCGAAAATCCAACTGATGGTGCGGGAAGATAACGATACGGTGATCGAGATGTACGAGAAGCTCGGTTACGAAATCCAGAACGTCACCAGCCTGGGCAAACGACTGATCGAAGATCAGGAATATTGAGTGGTACTTTGGGCGGTGAAGCTTCACCGCCCTTTGCTACCGGTTACGGCAGTTTTTTGATGTTCTTCACATCCACTTCGACACTGCTCCAGTCTTTATCCACTTTCCCTTCCAACTGCACTTTATCTTTCGGGGTGATGGTCTGGCCGTTCCAGCGTTTTCTGTCGATCTCTACCGTCAGGGTGCCGCTGGCATCGCGGAAGGTATAGGTGTCGTCACCGACGCGCTGCTCAATGTTGCCCTGCAGCATCACCCAGGTGTCATCGCTCATCGACTTAACCTTGTCCACGGTGGTGAGTGCGGCGCTGGGGCCGGAGAAGCCGCCTTGCTGGGTGTTTTGCGTTTGCGTCTGTGGTGCTGCAGGATCGAGGAACCCACCTTGCTGTGCCAAAACCGGTGCGCTGCACAGAGCGATTAATGCGGCCAGGGTATATTTTTTCATTTGAAGCTTCCTTATCTCAATCGAGAATTAAAGCCCTGCCAATCAGGACTGCTGGTTTGATGGGGTTAAGTAAAGCATGAAAATCTTAAGGGGTTCTTAAGCGTGCGCATTGAAAACCATAAATCGGGCTCCCATTTGAAGGAGTAATCAAATGAAATTGGCAAGGAATCGACGTTGAAGCCACTCTCCCCCCCGTTTTTCCCCCGACGATTACGATCATCACGGCGCGTTGCGTTTGCCGCTGTGGTTTTGGGGCGTGCTGGTTTTACAGGCCCGCACCTGGATCCTGTTCGTGATGGCCGGTGCCTCACGTCAGCAGGGGGAAGGGCTGCTGCAGCTGTTTTATCCGGATACTCAAAGGTTCTGGTTCGGCATCATATTGGGGCTACCGGCGGCACTGGCATTTTTGTTAGCCCCGCGCCGTCATCAGTGGCCACGCTTGTGGCGAGCCTGGCGTTGGGTGCTCTGCCTCTCGCTACTGGCGGCGCTGGGTGGTTCGCTGTTCAGCCTGTGGCAGCAGGCCGACAATCAGCCGCTGCTGGAGGCTGTTCTGGTGCTGCTTGATGCGTTGGCACTGGCCTGTCTGCTGCTGAGTGAGCGCCTGAAAGCCTGCTTTACCGTGCAGGACGAGGCGGGGTAATTGCCGCTGGCTGCGGCACTTTTCTTATTTTCCGCACTCCAAGCTCGCAACCGATGGCGAAGCGTGGGCAGTTATGAGAGGCTGACACGCAGCAAAACGCCGAGCGCGCTTGATATTAAGGAGTTAGAGATGAATATTCGCCCCCTGCTGTTAGGGCTCCCGCTGTTACTGACCGGCTGTTCGACGATGTCCAACTTCTCCTGGTCGAGCCTGTCACCGCTTAACTGGTTTGGCAGCAGTCTTGAGGTCAGTGCCAAGGGCGTTGGTGAACTCAATGCCGGCACCCCAATGTCGGAAAGCGCCATTAACGACGGGCTGAACGGCGATTACCGCCTGCGCGGCGGCATGGCTACCAGTCAGGGCCAGATTGTTTCTTACTACCAGGCGATGGACGGCAACGACGTGAAGCTGGTGATCACCGGTGAACCCAAGGGCCACGTGCAGCGTGTGGACGTGATGGACAGCAAGGTCGCTACCGAGTGGGGCAGCAAACTCGGCACGCCGTTCAGCGACCTGTACAGCAAGGCGTTTGGCGCCTGTAAACCGGCCGATGGCGATGATGCCGGCAAGGTAGAGTGCGTGGCGGAGCAGAGCAAGTACGTCACCTACATCTTCAACGGCAAATGGGCCGGTCCGCAGGACATCATCCCGCCGGATGACACGCTGAAAAGCTGGACGGTCAGCAAGATCATCTGGCACGCCAAACCTCAGTAAACCTTTCTTTTTGGGCGCCCAATCCGCGGCGCCTCCGCTCCCCTCATCATGACGGATATCCTTATTTTCTTTGCGTTCGGGCAAGGCAATTACCCTTGCTTGCGGTATGATGCTGCGCATTCGTAACAGGCCACTGTTACCCGATTCTGCTATTGAGGATAACGATAATGACACAGGTTCAGAGCGGCATTTTGCTGGAACACTGCCGTTTCGCCATTTTTATGGAAGCCACCGTGCAGGGCGAATTCGCCGATTTACGCCAGGGCTGCAAGCAGTTTTGCCAGACCTTGACCGAGCTGCAACAGCAGTTCCCCGATGCGCATTTGGGCGCGGTGATCGCCTTCGGCTACGACGTTTGGCATGACCTGTCCAGCGGTCAGGGCGCCAAAGAGCTGAAGCCATTCACCCCGCTTGGCAAGGGGCTGGCACCGGCCACCCAGCGCGACCTGCTGATCCATATTCAATCCCTGCGTCATGACGTTAACTTCACGCTGGCTCAGGCCGCACTGGCGGCGTTTGGCAACGCCATCAAAATTGAAGAAGAAACCCACGGTTTCCGCTGGGTAGAAGAGCGTGATCTGAGCGGCTTTATCGACGGTACTGAAAACCCGCAGGGCGAGCAACGCCCGGAAGTGGCGGTGATTGCCGAAGGCGAAGAAGATGCCGGCGGCAGCTACGTGCTGGTGCAGCGTTACGAACACAACCTGCGTCAGTGGCAGCGTTTCACCCCCGAGCAGCAAGAGCAGATTATCGGCCGCACCAAGCAGGATAGCGAAGAGTTGCCGCCGGAGCAGCGTCCGGATACCTCGCATGTCAGCCGTGTCGATCTGAAAGAAGACGGCAAGGGCCTGAAGATCCTGCGCCAGAGCCTGCCTTACGGTACCGCCAGCGGCAAGCACGGGCTGTATTTCATCGCCTACTGCGCGCGCCTGCATAACATCGAAAAACAGCTGCTGAGCATGTTTGGCGATCTGGACGGCAAACGTGATGCGATGCTGCGTTTCAGCCGTGCGGTGACCGGCAGCTATTACTTTGCGCCATCACTGACGCGCCTGCTGTCGCTTTAACCCCTTCACCGGGGTTGGCCACGCCAGCTCCGGTTTTATATCCCCCTCCGCCATGCCGCTCCGTACCTGCCTTATAGCGTTTGATGCTTGAAAATCACTAAACGGTATATAAAAGCGTTACAGCTCCGCACCTAGTTATAAATACACTGGTCAACATCAGGGCGAAAGCCCGACGGATTGACTCAGTTATAAGGTGCACAATGAAACAAACACGGGTTAAAAATATCGTACTGAAAGGATGGTTGACGGCGGCGCTGTTAGCCAGCGGCACCGTATCGGCAACCGAATTGCTGAACAGCTCCTATGACGTTTCCCGTGAATTGTTTACCGCGCTGAACCCAGGCTTTGAACAGCAATGGAACCAGCAGCATCCGGGCGACAAGCTGACCATCAAGCAATCCCACGCCGGTTCTTCCAAGCAGGCGTTGGCGATCCTGCAAGGATTACGTGCCGATGTGGTGACCTACAACCAGGTGACCGACGTGCAGATCCTGCACGATCGCGGCCAACTGATCCCGGCCGACTGGCAGACCCGTTTACCGAACAACAGCTCACCTTTCTATTCCACCATGGCTTTCCTGGTACGCAAGGACAATCCAAAAGGCATTCATAGCTGGAACGATTTGGTGCGTGACGACGTGAAGCTGGTATTCCCGAACCCGAAAACCTCCGGTAACGGCCGCTATACCTATCTGGCCACCTGGGGTGCTGCCAGCCAGGCAGATGGCAACGATCAGACCAAAACTCGCGCCTTTATGACCCGCTTTTTGAAAAACGTCCTGGTGTTTGACACCGGCGGCCGTGGCGCGACCACCACCTTCGTGGAACGGGGTCTGGGCGACGTGCTGATCAGCTTTGAGTCGGAAGTGAACAATATCCGCAAGCAGTATGGCGAGGACAAATACGAAGTGATCGTGCCGCCGGTCGATATTCTGGCGGAGTTCCCGGTGGCCTGGGTAGATAAAAACGTGGCAAGAAACGGCACCGAACAGGCGGCCAAAGACTACCTGAATTATCTCTACAGCCCGGCAGCCCAGCAGGTGATCACCAGCTACTACTATCGCGTTTACGACAAGCAGGCGATGGCAGCGGCCAAGGGCCAGTTCCCGGAGACCAAGCTGTTCCGGGTGGAAGATCAGTTTGGTGGCTGGCCGCAGGTGATGAAAACGCATTTCTCCACCGGTGGTGAGTTGGATCAACTGTTAGCCGCAGGGCGTAAGTAATGTTGACGTTGACCAGCAAGCGGGTTTTGCCAGGGTTCGGCCTCAGTCTGGGGAGCAGCCTGTTTTATACCTGCCTGATCCTGCTGTTGCCGCTCAGTGCGCTGGTGATGCAGTTGGCTCAGATGAGCCTGGCGCAGTATTGGGAAGTGATTTCCAACCCGCAGGTGGTGGCGGCCTATAAGGTCACGCTGCTGGCAGCGGGCGTCGCCAGCCTGTTTAACGCGGTGTTCGGCATGCTGATGGCCTGGATCCTCACCCGCTATCGTTTTCCCGGTCGCACGCTGCTGGACGGCCTGATCGATTTGCCGTTCGCGCTACCGACTGCGGTAGCCGGTCTGACGCTGGCGGGACTGTTTTCCACCACCGGTTGGTATGGCCAGTGGTTGGCGCATTTTGACATCAAGGTAACTTTCACCTGGCTGGGGATTGCGGTGGCGATGGCGTTTACCAGCCTGCCGTTTGTGGTGCGCACCGTACAGCCGGTACTGGAAGAACTGGGGCCGGAATATGAAGAAGCGGCGGAAACCCTGGGGGCAACCCGCTGGCAGAGCTTCCGCCGTGTGGTAATGCCCGAGTTGGCACCGGCGCTGCTGGCCGGTACGGCCATCTCCTTTACCCGCAGCCTGGGCGAGTTTGGTGCGGTGATTTTTATTGCCGGCAACATCGCCTGGAAGACGGAAGTGACCTCGTTGATGATTTTTGTTCGTTTGCAGGAATTTGATTATCCGGCGGCCAGTGCGATTGCCTCGGTGATCCTGGCGGCCTCGCTGCTGTTGCTGTTCAGCATTAACGTTCTGCAGAGCCGCTTTGGCCGACGCATTGGGGGGCACTGATGGCGGATATCTCTGAGTTCAACGGTGTCGAACGCCCACGCGTCAACTGGGGCAAGTGGACGCTGATCGGTATCGGCGTACTGTTTTCGGTACTGCTGCTGGTGGTGCCGATTATTTCGATTTTCGCCGAGGCCTTTTCCAAGGGTGTTGGCGCGATGTGGGGCAACCTGATCGATCGCGACATGTTGCACGCCATCTGGCTGACGGTACTGATCGCTTTAATTACCGTGCCGTTCAACCTGGTTTTCGGCACCTTGCTGGCCTGGTTGGTGACGCGTTTCACCTTCCCCGGTCGCCAGCTGCTGCTGACGCTGATCGACATCCCGTTCGCCGTTTCACCGGTGGTAGCGGGGCTGATTTACCTGTTGTTTTACGGCAGCAATGGCCTGCTGGGCGGTTGGCTGGATGCGCATAATATCCAGGTGATGTTCTCCTGGCCGGGCATGGTACTGGTGACCATTTTCGTGACCTGTCCGTTCGTGGTGCGTGAGCTGGTGCCGATGATGCTCAGCCAGGGCAGCCAGGAAGACGAAGCCGCCATTTTGTTGGGCGCTTCCGGCTGGCAGATGTTCCGCCGGGTGACGCTGCCAAACATTCGCTGGGCGCTGTTGTACGGCGTGGTACTGACCAACGCGCGTGCCATCGGTGAATTCGGCGCGGTCT
The DNA here is from genome assembly GCF_949794035.1 of Serratia proteamaculans. Classification (NCBI taxonomy): domain Bacteria; kingdom Pseudomonadati; phylum Pseudomonadota; class Gammaproteobacteria; order Enterobacterales; family Yersiniaceae; genus Serratia; species Serratia proteamaculans. The sequence continues at coordinate 3,901,274 of NZ_OX461105.1, read as the reverse complement.
CGGTAGTGTCCGGTTCTATTCGCGGTGAGACCTTCAGCCTGCCGCTGCAGGTTGAGTTATTGCAACAGGACTACAACACGGTCGGTTCCTTTACCGCCGCCGGTTTGCTGACCCTGATGGCAATAGTGACCCTATTTTTGAAGAGTGGCCTGCAATGGCGTCTGGAACGTCAGAATGCACGTCTCGAGCGGGAGGAAAATCATGAGCATTGAGATTAACGGTATCAACAAGTTTTTCGGTCGTACCAAGGTATTGAACGATATCTCGCTCGATATTGCCTCCGGTGAGATGGTGGCGCTGCTGGGGCCTTCTGGCTCCGGTAAAACCACGTTGCTGCGCATTATCGCCGGGCTGGAAAGCCAGAGCGGCGGCAAGCTGGGCTTCCACGGTACCGACGTCAGCCATGTGCATGCCCGCGATCGTCGGGTGGGCTTCGTGTTCCAGCATTACGCGCTGTTCCGCCATATGACGGTGTTCGACAACATCGCCTTCGGCCTGAGCGTACTGCCGCGTCGTGAGCGTCCGAATGCCGCGGCGATCAAACAAAAAGTGACCCAGTTATTGGAAATGGTGCAGTTGAGCCACCTGGCTAGCCGCTACCCGTCACAGCTTTCCGGTGGCCAGAAGCAGCGCGTTGCCCTGGCACGTGCGCTGGCGGTCGAACCGCAAATCCTGCTGCTGGACGAACCCTTCGGTGCGCTGGATGCACAGGTGCGTAAAGAGCTGCGTCGCTGGTTGCGCCAACTGCATGAAGAGCTGAAATTCACCAGCGTGTTTGTCACCCACGATCAGGAAGAGGCGATGGAAGTGGCCGATCGTATCGTGGTGATGAGCCAGGGTAATATTGAACAGGTCGGTTCGCCGGAAGAGATTGTGCGTGAGCCTGCCAGCCGCTTCGTGCTGGAATTTATGGGCGAAGTGAACCGCCTGAGCGGCGAGATCCGCGGTTCGCAACTGTTCGTCGGTGCGCACCAGTGGCCGCTGTCGTTCCAGCCGATGCATCAGGGCAGCGTGGATTTGTTCCTGCGGCCCTGGGAAATGGAAGTCGGCACCGAAAGCAGCGACCGCTGCCCGCTGCCGGTTCAGGTGCTGGAAGTCAGCCCACGCGGCCATTTCTGGCAGATGACCGTACAGCCCATCGGCTGGCATCAGGAACCGATCAGCGTAGTGCTGCCGGATGGCAACGAACCCCCGGTACGCGGCGGCCGTTACTACGTTGGCAGCCTGAATGCGCGTCTGTATGCCGGTGACCAACTGCTACAACCTGTTGCGTTAGCTAAAAGCGCCTGATAGTTTTTAGCCCCCAACTTCATTTTAAAGGCAACCCTGGGGTTGCCTTTTTACATTACGTACTTCAACACAGGCCAAGATCGTGACAACGCTTGAACAATGCATCGGTAATACCCCGCTGGTAAAATTACAACGTCTGGCCGCAGGACTGGGCAGCGAGGTTTGGCTCAAACTGGAAGGCAATAACCCGGCGGGTTCGGTGAAGGATCGCGCCGCGCTGGCGATGATCCAGCAGGCGGAGTTGCGCGGTGAGATAAAGCCCGGCGATCGGTTGATCGAAGCCACCAGTGGTAACACCGGTATTGCGCTGGCGATGATCGCGGCGCTGAAAGGCTATTCGATGACCCTGCTGATGCCGGAAAACATGAGCCTGGAACGCCAGGCGGCGATGCGCGCCTATGGCGCAGAGCTGATCCTGGTCAGCCGGGAAGTGGGGATGGAAGGCGCGCGCGATCTGGCGCTGGAAATGCAGAATCAGGGGCAGGGCAAGGTGCTGGATCAGTTCAATAATCTGGACAACCCTTACGCCCACTTCACCACCACCGGTCCGGAAATCTGGCAGCAGAGCCATCAACGGGTGACCCATTTCGTTTCCAGCATGGGCACTACTGGCACCATTACCGGCGTGGGCGGCTACCTGAAAAGCCAAAATCCTCAGGTGCAGATTATCGGCCTGCAACCAGCAGAAGGCAGTAATATTCCCGGCATTCGCCGCTGGGCACCGGCCTACCTGCCGGGCATCTTCCGTCCGGAACTGGTGGATCAGGTGCTGGACATCGAGCAAACCGACGCCGAACAGACCATGCGCCAGTTGGCACAGCGCGAAGGCATTTTCTGTGGCGTTAGCTCCGGCGGTGCGGTAGCCGGTGCGCTAAAGATTGCGGCAGCCAATCCGGGCAGCGTGATAGTGGCGATCATCTGTGATCGCGGCGATCGCTATCTCTCCACCGGCGTTTTTGCCTGACAGTTATTCCCTTTCCAACGCATGTATCGGATCCATCCCGGCGGCGCGTTTCGCCGGGAAGAAGCCAAAAATCACCCCAATCAACGTCGAACAGATAAAAGCGGCGACGATGGATCCGGTGGAATAAACCATCTTGAAGTTGTCGCTGAATTGGCTGAACACCACGCCGATCGCCAGTGACAACAAGACCCCCAGCGCGCCGCCCAGCAGGCACACCAGCACCGCCTCAATCAAGAACTGTTGCATGATGTCGCTGGCGCGGGCACCCACCGCCATACGGACGCCAATTTCACGCGTGCGCTCGGTGACCGACACCAGCATGATATTCATCACCCCAATCCCACCGACCACCAGCGAAATCAGCGCGATCATCGACACCAGCAAGGTCAGGGTGGCGGTGGTCTGTTCAATGGTCTGGCGGATGCTGTCGGTGTTCATCACGAAGAAGTCTTTACCGCCGTGGCGCTGGCTCAGCAGGCGGGTGACACCGTCTTCGGCGCTGGTGAGATCGATATCGTCGTTAACCCGCACGGTAATGCTTTTCAGGTAGCTCTGGCCCAGCATGCGTTTCATGGCAGTGGTGTAGGGGATCCAGACGTTGAGGTTTTCATCGCTGCCGAAGCCGCTCTGTTTTTTGGCGGCGACGCCGATAATGCGGCACGGCAACGAACCGAGCAGGATCACTTCGCCCAGCGGATTGGCGCCGTGGGGAAACAGTTTGTCGCGGGTATTTTCGTCGATCACCGCTTCCTGCATCAGATGATCGACGCTCTGGCGGTTAAACGCCATGCCGCTGTCAATGTGGTAGCCGCGCACCAGAAAATACTGTTCGCCAACGCCGTTGACCGTGCCGCTGACCGACTGATTACCATAGCGAAAAGTGGTGCTGCTGGAAACGGTCGGCGTCACGCTGTGTACGTAGTTCTGCTGCGCCAGCGCGTCGGCATCGGTGGCGCGCAGCGTTTGCACTGCGGCTGAACGCATATCACCGAAATCCTTGCCCGGATAGACCTCCAGAGTGCTGGTCCCCATGGCATTAATGTTCGCCAGCACCTGCTGTTGGGAGCCTTTGCCCAGCGCCACCACCGACACCACCGAGGCGATGCCGATAATAATGCCAAGCATGGTCAGCAGGGTGCGCAGACGTTGGGAAGCCATCGCCAGCAGCGCCATTTTGAACGCCTCACGCAGGCGGTCGCGTTGTGATTGCCAACGACTGCTGGTGCTGGCCGGCCTCTTTGGCAGGCGTGCGACGGTCTGGGCGCTTTTCTGTCGGTCGGCGATGATTTCGCCGTCGCTAAGTTCGATGATGCGTTGGGCATGTTCCGCGACTTGCATGTCGTGGGTGACGATTACCACCGTGTGACCACGGGCGTGCAGGTCTTTCAGGATGCCGATCACCTCCTGACCACTGTGGCTGTCCAGCGCGCCGGTCGGTTCGTCCGCCAGGATCACTTCGCCACCGTTCATCAATGCACGGGCGATGCTGACCCGTTGCTGCTGGCCGCCGGAGAGCTGGCTGGGACGGTAATCCAGCCGTTGCGCCAAACCAAGCCGCTGCAACAAATCGGCGGCGCGCTGTCGGCGAGCACTACGCTGATGGCCCGCATACACCGCCGGGACTTCCACGTTGCCCTGTGCGCTAAGATCGCCCAGCAGATGGTAGCGTTGGAAGATAAAACCAAAGTGTTCGCGGCGCAGTTCGGCCAGGCTATCGCGATCCAGCCGCCCGGTACTGCGACCTGCCACCTGATAGTCGCCCTCACTGGGATGATCAAGGCAGCCGAGAATGTTCATCAGCGTCGATTTACCGGAGCCGGAAGCTCCCACTATCGCCACCATTTCGCCCTGGCCAATGGTGAGGTTGATATTGTTCAGCACCGTCACGGTTTGCTCACCGGCCTGAAAATGGCGGCTGATGCCATGCAGTTGCAGCAGAGGCTGTTGGCTCATGATTACATCCCCATCGGCGGCGGGCCCATACGGCGGGTGCTGCTTTTAGTCGTGGCATTGACCTGGCTGACAATTACTTGCTCGCCGGCCAACACGCCGCTGATAATCTGCGCATCGACGTTGTTATTGATGCCGACCTTGACCGGGCGGCGGGCGATATTGCCCTGTTTATCCACCACCTGTACCCAGTTGCCCTGCAATGCGGTGGCGGGGATCACCACCGCGTCTGCTGCCTTGGCCAGCACGATATACACCTGTGCGGTCATGGAGATGCGTAGCGCGCCGTCCAGGTTGGCTACGTCAAACAGGCCGTTGTAGTAAATCGCGGTGCTGGTACTGGAAGTGCTGCTGGAACTGCTGGTGCTGGACGAGGTGGTATCGTCATTGATGGAGTCCGGTGCCGGCTCTATCGCCCGCAGGGTGGTGCGGTAGCGCTTGCCCGGCTCGCCGAGAATGGTGAAATAGACCGGCATGCCGGTTTTCACCTTCACCACGTCGGCTTCGGAGATTTGCGCTTTGATGGTCATGGTCGCCAGTTGAGCGACTTTGACGATGGTCGGTGCGCTCTGTACCGCGTTCACCGTCTGGCCTTCCTCCACCGGCAGGGCGACGATGGTGCCGTCGATCGGCGAGGTGATTTTGGTGTAACCGAGGTTGACCTGGGCGGTATTGACCGCGATCTGCGCCTGAACCGTCTGCGCGTCCAGCGCATTGATGTCAGCACGGGTCGCAATCAGCGTGGCCTGGGCGTTGTCCAAATCTGCCCGCACACCAACGCCGCGCGCCACTATGGCCTGCTGACGCTGATAAGCGAGCTGATTGTTATGCAGTGCCGCCATCTTGGAAGCGCGCTGGGCCTGAACGTTTTTCAATGCCGCTTCTGCGTCCCTCAGGGCGTTCTGCTGCGTTAAGTCGTCAATCTCGGCTACCCGTTGCCCCTTATGTACTTTATCGCCCAGCGTCACGTACAGGGCCTTTATCTGGCCGGAGACCTGGGCACCGACGCTGACCTGCTTTTGCGCCTCGATGGTGCCATCGGCCAACACCGTTTGTTCCAGCTCGCGCGTTTGCGCCACCGTAGTGATATAACGGGGAGTTTCTTCGCCGCCTTGCGACCTGAAGTAGAGAAATAAGGCGATAGCAGCCACAATAACGGTGGGCAGCAGATAGCGTTTTGAGCGTTGAAACGATGGCATGACGATGGGATTCCCTGGCATAAAAGCGCGGCAAAAATCTGTTGGCACTAATTTAACGCGCCGTCGCTCAGGCTGCGGTTAAGTGGCGTTCAGGAATATGTAAGGATTGAGTAAAACCGGCTGCGAAGCAGACAAATAGGCGTGAAAATGGCGAAAATCCGCGAAGGAGCAAGGCATGAAAATTTTATTGGTCGATGATGACCTCGAACTCGGCACCATGCTGAGTGAGTACCTGACCGGCGAAGGCTTTAACGCCACGCTGGTGCTAACCGGCAAAGCAGGGGTAGAAGGCGCGCTGTCAGGCGATTACACCGCGATGATCCTCGACATTATGCTGCCGGACATGAGCGGCATCGACGTATTGCGTGACGTGCGTAAAAAGAGCCGTATGCCGATCATCATGCTGACGGCCAAAGGCGATAACATCGATCGGGTGATTGGCCTGGAAATGGGGGCCGACGACTATATGCCCAAGCCGTGCTATCCCCGTGAGCTGGTAGCGCGCCTGCGTGCGGTACTGCGCCGTTTTGACGAGCGTCCGGATGAAGTGGACGACGAGATTGCGATTAATTTTGGTGAGCTGACCCTTAACCCTTCGACCCGCAGCAGTGAATGGCGCGGCAAGGCGTTCGATCTGACCGCTTCCGAGTTCAACCTGCTGGAGCTGTTGCTGCGTGCGCCCGAGCGTGTGGTGTCAAAAGATGAGCTGTCAGAAAAAGGGTTAGGCCGCCCGCGCGAAGCCTATGACCGCAGCGTTGATGTGCATATCAGCAACATTCGCCAGAAGCTGGGGGCGCTGACGGACAACGCGCTCAGCATTGAGACGGTGCGCAGCATCGGCTATCGCATCCGATAATGCCCATGCGCGGAAGATTATTCTGGAAAATCCTGCTCGGCTTCTGGCTGACTTTTATCATCATGACCCAGGCGCTGTGGGTCGCTTTTTCTTTGTATGGCGATCGCTACGAACCGCCGGAAAATGCCATGGCCCGGCGGGTGATCACGCTGCAATTGACGTCGGCCGCCACCCAACTGCGCAGCGGTGGCATGCCTGCGCTGAATGCGATGCTGAAAGACTGGTCAGATGATGACCGACGTTTGCTGTCTGTGACCCCGATGGCGGAGCCACCGGCACCGGCACCAGAACCCGAGGAGCCGGTGTTTGAAGGCCGTCGGATGCCGAAAGCGATCACCGCCTGGGTAGAAGGTGAGGGCGGTAACGGCTATTGGCTGAGTTACGACATGCGTGGCCTGCGGGAAGAGTATCGCCCCAACAAGCGTTCGCATTTCTTCAATATTCCCGCGCCGATGCTTTGGGTCGGGGGGCTGGCGGGGCTGTTGTTCAGTGCGATGCTGGCCTGGAACCTGACCCGGCCGATGCGCAAGCTGCGTGACGGTTTTGATCGCGTGGCGCAGGGGGACTTGTCGGTACGTTTGTTCCCGGCCATGCGCCGACGGCATGATGAACTTTCTGAGGTCGCGCGTGACTTTGACAGCATGGCCGAACGGCTGGAACTGTTGGTCAGCGCCCGTGAGCAGTTGCTGCACGATGTTTCGCACGAGCTGCGTTCGCCGCTGGCCCGCTTGCAATTAGCGATTGGCCTGGCGCGGCAGAATGAGGGCAACGTAGAGAACTCGCTGCAGCGCATTGAGCATGAAGCAGGGCGGCTGGATAAAATGATCGGCGAACTGCTGGCGCTGTCACGTGCCGAGAGCAACAGCCTGCCGGATGAAGAGTATTTCGATCTGTACGGGCTGGTGGACGCGGTGGTGAGCGATGCGCGTTATGAAGCCCAGATCCCTGGGGTGGAAATCGTGCTGCAGGCCAGTTCGGACGTGGATTACACCGTCAAGGGCAATGCCGAGCTGATGCGACGTGCGGTGGATAACATCGTGCGTAACGCGTTACGCTTCTCCAGCCACGGACAGCGGGTGACGGTGGTGCTGACGCGTATCGAGCAACTGTTCCAGATTGAGGTCAGCGATCAGGGGCCAGGAGTAGAAGAGTCGAAGCTTTCGAGCATCTTTGATCCGTTCGTCAGGGTGAAATCGGCGATGTCGGGCAAGGGCTACGGGCTGGGGCTGGCGATCACCCGCAAGGTGGTACTGGCACATGGCGGCCAGGTTGAAGCGCGTAACGGCGAACAGGAAGGGCTGGTGATTACCCTGCGCATTCCACGCTGGAGTTAATCGCTATCGCGACGTTGCACAAATAACAGATATAAAAAAACGGCGCCGAGGGCGCCGTTCTTGCGTTCATTCGCTATTACTTCTTGATGCGGATGATCGGGGTCTCGCCAACGGTCACGGTACCGGACAGTTTGATCAGCTCTTTGATCTCGTCCATGTTGGAGATAACCACCGGCGTCAGGATAGACTTGGCTTTCTCTTCCAGCAGGGCCAGATTGAACTCGATGACCACATCGCCTTTCTTGACGCGCTGGCCTTCTTCAGCGATGCGTTTGAAGCCTTCGCCTTTCAGTTCAACGGTGTCGATACCGAAGTGGACAAACAGCTCGATGCCGCTGTCGGATTCGATAGAGAAAGCATGGTTGGTTTCAAAAATTTTACCGATAGTGCCGTCAACCGGAGCAACCATTTTGTTGCCCGTTGGTTTGATAGCAATACCGTCGCCAACGATTTTTTCAGCGAATACTACGTCAGGTACATCTTCGATATTAACGATTTCGCCAGAAAGTGGAGCTACGATCTCGATAGTGCCCGTGTCTTTCTTGTCATCAGAAACCAGAGATTTCAATTTATCGAACAAACCCATGATCTTCTCCTAAGCATTAAATTGGGCGGCGTTCCAGTGTCGTGGAAGTTTAGCAGAGCGTCTTTTCTTCGATGAATTTATTCACGCAATTCATCAGATCTTGCGCCGTTGGCTGTGCCAAGGCTTGCGCTGCCAACGCCTTCACATCTTCGAAATTCGTATTACGAATAATTTTCTTGATGCGCGGGATTGAAATCGCACTCATGCTGAACTCATCCAGCCCCATGCCCAATAACAACAGTGTAGCACGCTCATCGCCAGCCAGTTCACCGCACATACCGGTCCACTTGCCTTCTGCGTGAGATGCATCAATAACCTGTTTGATCAGGCCAAGCACTGATGGGGACATCGGGTTATAGAGATGAGAAATCAGCTCGTTGCCGCGATCTACCGCCAGAGTATACTGGGTAAGATCGTTTGTCCCAATACTAAAGAAGTCGACTTCTTTCGCCAGGTGGTGAGCAATCACTGCCGCGGCCGGTGTTTCCACCATCACGCCCACTTCAATTGTTTCGTCAAATGCCTTGGCTTCTTCACGCAGTTGCGCTTTCAGCGTCTCGATTTCACCTTTCAGATCGCGGACTTCTTCCACGGAAATGATCATCGGGAACATGATGCGCAGTTTGCCGAACGCGGAGGCGCGCAGGATGGCACGCAACTGAGCGTGCAGGATTTCTCTGCGGTCCATGGCGATACGGATGGCGCGCCAGCCGAGGAACGGGTTCTCTTCTTTCGGCAGGTTCATGTACGGCAGGTCTTTGTCGCCGCCGATGTCCATGGTGCGGACGATCACCGCCTGTGAGCCTACGGCTTCCGCAACGGCTTTATAGGCCTGGAACTGCTCGTCTTCGGTTGGCAGTGAGTCGCGGTCCATGAACAGGAATTCGGTACGATACAGGCCGACACCTTCAGAACCGTTGCGCTCTGCACCTGCGACGTCGCGCACGGTGCCGATGTTGGCACAGACTTCAACCTGATGACCGTCCAGCGTAATTGCCGGCAGATCTTTCAGCTTGGCCAGATCGTTTTTCTCGGTCAGGTACTGGTTCTGTTCGGCTTTCAACTGATCGATGACGTCAGCGGTTGGGTTAACGTAAATTTTATTGTTAACCGCGTCCAGAATCAGGTAGTCGTCGTTTTTCACCTGTTTGGTCACGTCGCTGGTGCCTACGATTGCCGGCAATTCCAGGGAGCGAGCCATGATGGAGGTGTGGGAAGTACGACCGCCGAGATCGGTGATGAAGCCCAGCACTTTGTCCAGGTTCAACTGTGCGGTCTCAGACGGCGTCAGATCGGTAGCTACCAGGATCACTTGGTCCTGGATTGAGCTCAGATCGACGATAGCCAGGCCCAGAATGTTCTGCAGCAGGCGTTTACCGATGTCACGTACGTCGGCCGCACGTTCTTTCAGGTACTCATCGTCGAGTTCTTCCAGCGCTTTCGCCTGGCCTTCGATGATGGTGTAGGCAGCCGCGTCCGCAGAAGCCAGATCATCTTTGATTAGGGCTATGATTTCCTGCTCAAGCTCTTCGTCTTCCAACAGCATGATATGGCCTTCGAAGATAGCTTCTTTCTCTTCGCCGAAGGTTTCGCCAGCTTTGGTCTTGATTGCTTCCAACTGCACGGATGCCTTGGCGCGGCCATCAAGAAAACGTTGGACTTCCTGCTCTACAGCGTCTGCAGAGATTTTCTTCCGGTTGATGACAATTTCATCTTCTTTCAGTAGGAGAGCCTTACCAAAAGCGATACCCGGTGATACTAAAATGCCTGAAATCATAACCCTACCTTACTCTTGACTGGTGTTAACTAAGAAGACGGGCCGATTACTCAAGCTCTGCCATCAGTTTTACCAGGTGCTCAACGGCTTTCTGCTCGTCTTCACCCTCAGCGGAGATGGTCACTACGGTCCCTTGAGTCAGCCCCAGAGTTTGCAGTTTGAACAGGCTTTTGGCGCTGGCGCTTTTACCGTTGGAGGTCACGGTGATGTCAGACGTGAAGCCTTTGGCTTCTTTCACGAACTGAGCGGCAGGGCGAGTGTGCAGACCATTCGGAGCGGTAATAGTAACTTCTTGCTGGAACATTGATGTTTCCCCAACTTATTGGTGTGTTGTGGAGCTAAAGTTTAGCCCAAGGGTATGACTTTAGCTTGTCTGGTTAGCGCCTGACTATGGTACAGGGGCGAGCATTGATGCAACAGAAAACGACGAGTTAGGCACTTCAGATCAAAAAATTCGGCTTCCATCGTCGTTTTAATCCGCTCTCCATTATGCCGTGTTTAACGCCTTGGCGACAAATGAGTAAATCGATTCAGCTTAAACCAGAAATGAAGGGTGATTAATTTCGCGCATCGAAATAATGCACCGTTAAATACTAAAGCTGGCGGGTAAAATCAATCTTTGACTGCTATAAACTTTGATCCAGTCCACAAAAAAGCACCCCGGAAGGTGCTTTTTTAGCGATTAGTGCGCGGTTGGCACTACTGTTGTAATTCTTGTTCGGTGAACAAATCGGCGAACAAAGCGGTGCTCAAATAGCGCTCACCGGAGGACGGCAAAATCACCACGATGGTCTTGTCGGCGAACTCGGGTTCTTCAGTCAGTTTCACCGCAGCAACCACTGCTGCACCAGAGGAAATGCCCGCCAGAATGCCTTCTTCGTCCATCAGACGGCGCGCCATGCTGATGGCTTCGTCGTTGGTGACTTGCTCAACGCGGTCGACCAGATCGAGATCCAGGTTGCCGGGGATAAAGCCGGCGCCGATGCCCTGAATTTTGTGCGGACCCGGTTTGATTTCTTCACCGGCCAGCGCCTGGGTGATCACCGGGGAGTCGGTAGGCTCCACCGCCACGGTGGTAATCGCCTTGCCTTTGGTGTTCTTGATATAGCGGCTGACACCGGTCAGCGTACCGCCGGTACCGACGCCGGAGATGAAAACGTCGACTTCACCATCGGTATCGTCCCAGATTTCCGGGCCGGTGGTTTGTTCATGAATCGCCGGGTTGGCCGGGTTGCTGAACTGCTGCAGGATGAGGTAGCGGTTGGGATCGGTGGCGACAATTTCTTCCGCCTTGGCGATCGCGCCTTTCATGCCTTTAGCGCCTTCGGTCAGCACCAGATTGGCGCCCAACGCTTTCAGCAGCTTGCGGCGTTCGATGCTCATGGTTTCCGGCATGGTCAGCGTCAGCTTATAGCCGCGCGCTGCGGCGACGAACGCCAGTGCGATACCGGTGTTGCCGCTGGTTGGCTCCACCAGTTCTTTGCCGGCAACCAGTACGCCGCGTTTTTCTGCGTCCCAAATCATATTGGCACCGATGCGGCATTTAACGCTGAAGCTGGGGTTGCGTGATTCAACCTTGGCCAGAATGCGTCCGTTGCCGATACGGTTCAGACGAACCAGCGGCGTATGGCCGATTGTTAATGAGTTGTCTTCATATATCTTGCTCATAGCCCGTCCTTTAACTCTATGAAAATGTGGGGAACGTCGAAAGCATACGCTAACAGTACCGGCAGGGAAGTAAAGAATTGGTATATCTATATGTTATTAGGAAATAAGTTTTAAGCACAAGGATAAGGGCGCAGATTGCGCGCCCTGTCGAAGAATTAATCGTGAAACGGTCAGTAAAACGACTCAGGAACGAACAAATTGTGGGCGGTAACGATCGACCCACATTGCAGTAGCACCGCAAACCGCGACCGGCAGGATCACCAGATTAAGGATGGGGATCATGGTGAACAGGCTGACCATCGCGCCAAACTGCAGGTTGTCGGTTTTATGCTGGCGCAGTGCGCGGCGCATATCGGCGAAGCTCACCTTGTGGTTGTCGAACGGGTAGTCGCAATACTGGATCGCCAGCATCCAGGCGCTGAACAGGAACCACAGCACCGGCGCCACCGTCTGGCCAATGCCCGGAATGAAATAGAGTATCAGCAGCAGCAGCGCGCGTGGCAGGTAGTAGGCCAGCTTGCGCCATTCACGCGCCATAATGCGCGGCAAATCTTTCACAATGCCGAAGATGCCGGTGTCCGGCAGCGGTTTACCGGTCAGGCTGCCCTCCAGGTGTTCGGCAAGCAGGCCGCAAAACGGAGCGGCAATCAGGTTGGTGATGGTGCTGAACAGATAGCTGAACACCAGCAAGACGGAAATGACCGCCAGCGGCCACAGCAAATAGCTAAGCCACTGCAGCCAGGTAGGGACATGGCTCATCATGCTGGGGATCCAATCCCCTAGCTGGCTGAACAACCACCAGAAGGCGGACCCCATCAGCAGTACGTTGACCAGTAACGGTAATACGACATAGCGTTTAATCCCCGGGCGCGAAATCAGGCGCCAGCCTTCGGCAAAATAATGAAGGCCGTTGGTGGAGTGAGAAGGTGACTGCGTATAGGACATATCTTAAGTTATCTCTTTGTCTGAACAGGCTTAGCTATCATATCGGGATGATTTTCTACTGGCTAGGGTGACATTGGCTGAAAAAACAGCAAAAAAAGGCAGTATAATCATCTTTATTGGCATAAAGTTCAGCACGGACTTGCACTTGTGTGCTCGGGCAAATAGAGTTAAAGAGTGAATGTTTGCCGCGGTGGCAATGTATTGGAACAACAGAGATAGCAATGATGCAGGATTTGCGTCTGATATTAATCGTTGTTGGCGCGATCGCCATAATAGCGTTGTTATTGCACGGTCTTTGGACCAGTCGTAAGGAACGCTCATCGCTTTTTCGCGATCGCCCAGCCAAACGTTCCAAAAAGGAACGTGAACAATCCCCGATCGACGAACTCGATGAAGGTGTGGGAGAGGTGCGTGTACGCTCCGCTCACCCGGAAGATGAGCCGTCCTTTGGTCATTTTGATGCCGCTCGCGAAGAACCCGTGGCTGCGCCCAAGCCTGCTCCGGCGGCTGAGCCAGCACCGCGTGCCGTTCAACCGGCTGCTCATCAGGCTCCGCCACCGCTGTCTCAGCGGCCGGATTATGATGACATCCTGTTGGACAATTACGCGCAGGACGAAGACGACGAGCCGCAGCAGCCTGCGCCACGCCGTGAACCGCGCGTTGACGATCTCCCGCCTGTGGCACCAGTAGCAGAGCCGGCATTCCACGCCGAACCTGCTCATCAGCCGCAGCCGGAAGTGAAGCCAGCCGTGGCACACGAGCCTCAGCCAGCGCCTGCTGCCATCAAGGCTAAACTGAAAGAAACCGTACTGGTGCTGCACGTTACCGCACATCAGGGTGGCGTGATCGGCGGCGAAATTCTGCTGCAGAGCGTACTGCAGGCGGGCTTCCAGTTTGGTGAAATGGGTATCTTCCATCGCCATATCAGTCCTGCGGGCAGCGGTCCTGTGCTGTTCAGCCTGGCGAATATGGTTAAGCCGGGGTCCTTTGATCCTGAGATGATGTCCGATTTCTCTACGCCGGGCGTGTCGATGTTTATGATGGTGCCGTCTTATGGCGACGCTAATCAGAACTTCAAGCTGATGCTGCAGTCGGCACAGCGGATCGCCGACGATGTGGGTGGTGTGGTGCTGGACGATGAGCGCCGCATGATGACCCCGCAAAAGCTGGAAACCTACAAAGCGCGCCTTCGTGAAGTGTTGGAAAACAACGCCTGATCGACGGCCACGCGCACTGAACATCCGTAACAACAAAGCCCCCGCTTGCCGGGGGTTTTTTATCTTTGATGGTGAGCCATGGAATCGATAATCCAACAAATCAATCAACTACGAACCTCACTGCGCCATCACGAATATCAATATCATGTGCTGGACGCGCCGGAAGTGCCGGATGCGGAATACGATCGCCTGATGGGGGAACTGCGTGCACTGGAAAGCGCACACCCGGAGTTGATCACCGCGGACTCTCCGACTCAGCGTGTGGGCGCAGCCCCGCTGGCGGCGTTCGATCAGGTGCGTCATGAAGTGCCGATGCTGTCGCTGGACAACGTCTTCGACGAAGAAAGCTTCCTGGCGTTCTATAAGCGAGTGCAGGATCGCCTGAAGAGCAGCGACCCGCTGACCTTCTGCTGCGAGTTGAAGCTGGACGGTCTGGCGGTCAGCCTGCTTTACGAAGAGGGCGAGCTGGTTCGCGCGGCCACGCGTGGCGACGGCACCACCGGTGAAAATATTACTTCCAATGTGCGTACCATCCGCGCCATTCCGCTGCGACTGACCGGTGACAATATCCCGCGTCGGGTGGAAGTGCGTGGCGAAGTGTTTATGCCGCAGGCCGGTTTTGAGCAGATGAACGAAGAGGCGCGTCGCAAGGACGGTAAAATTTTCGCCAACCCGCGTAACGCTGCTGCCGGATCGATCCGTCAGCTTGACCCACGTATTACCGCCAAACGCCCGCTGACCTTCTTCTGCTATGGCGTTGGCCTGCGGGAAGGCGGCGAGTTGCCGCGCAGTCACTGGCAGCGCCTGATGCAATTCAAAGACTGGGGTTTACCGGTCAGCGATCGTGCCAAACGCTGTACCGGCAGCGACGAAGTCCTGGCATTCTACCGCCAGGTAGAACAGGACCGCGCGCAACTCGGGTTTGATATCGACGGCGTGGTAGTGAAAATCGACGATATTGACCTGCAGGAAACGCTCGGCTTTGTGGCGCGTGCGCCGCGTTGGGCGACGGCGTTCAAATTCCCGGCGCAGGAGCAGATCACGCTAGTGCGTGAGGTGGAATTCCAGGTTGGCCGTACCGGTGCCATTACGCCGGTGGCGAGACTGGAGCCGGTGCTGGTGGCCGGGGTGATCGTCAGCAACGCCACGCTGCATAATGCCGACGAAATTGAACGTTTGGGCTTGCGTATCGGTGACACGGTGATTGTACGCCGTGCCGGTGATGTGATCCCGCAGGTGGTGGGAGTGATGACCGAACGCCGTCCGGCGGATGCGCGTGAAATCGTATTCCCACAGCATTGTCCGGTATGCGGTTCCGACGTTGAGAGAGTGGAAGGCGAAGCGGTGACACGTTGCACCGGCGGGTTGATCTGTGCTGCACAACGTAAAGAAGCGCTGAAGCACTTTGTTTCCCGTCGGGCATTGGATGTCGACGGCATGGGCGACAAGATCATCGAGCAACTGGTCGAAAAAGAGTACGTGAAGAATCCGGCCGATCTGTTCCGTCTGTCCGCCGGTATACTGACCGGGCTGGATCGCATGGGGCCGAAGTCGGCGCAGAATCTGGTTAACGCGCTGGAAAAATCCAAACAGACCACTTTTGCCCGTTTTCTGTACGCGCTGGGTATCCGCGAAGTCGGCGAAGCCACGGCGGCCAATCTGGCGGCACATTTCGGTTCGCTGGATAAGCTGATGTCTGCTGATATTGAGGCACTGAAACAGGTGCCGGAAGTGGGTGAGGTGGTGGCGAAGCACACGCGTCATTTCCTCGACGAAGAACTTAATCAGCAGGTAATCCAGGAACTGGTCAGCGACGAAATCGGCATTAACTGGCCGGCACCGGTAGTGATAGTGGCGGAAGAGATCGACAGCCCGTTTGCCGGTAAAACCGTGGTGCTGACCGGCTCGTTGAGCCAGCTTTCCCGCGACGAGGCCAAAGATCGCCTGACGGCGCTGGGCGCCAAGGTCAGCGGCAGCGTATCGAAGAAAACCGATCTGGTGATTGCCGGTGAAGCGGCGGGCTCCAAGCTGGTGAAGGCGCAGGAGCTGGGCATCGCGGTCATCGACGAAGCGGAAATGATCCGCCTGTTGGGTGTCTGATGGAAAAAGAGAACCTGATCGAAATCGCCAACACCCTGATGCCGTTCGGCAAGTACCAGGGGCGAGTGTTGATTGACCTGCCGGAAGAATACCTGCTGTGGTTTGCCCGCAAAGGGGAGTTCCCCCAGGGGAAACTCGGTATGCTGATGGAAATGACGTTGGCGATTAAAATCGAAGGGCTCGACCACCTAGTCAAGCCGCTGAAGAGAACTTGAGTTACCGGGCGCGGTATCTGTGCCGCGCCCATTTTATTATCCCCGTACGGTTTCGGCTTCTGCGCTTAGCGCCGCCTGCTTTTCCTGCTGTTTCTTCTGATAACGCCGAGCCAATACCGCACAGGTCATCAACTGCACCTGATGAAACACCATCAACGGCAGCACCATAATCCCCACGGTCGCGGCTGGGAACAGGATATTGGCCATCGGGATGCCGTTCGCCAGGCTTTTCTTCGAGCCGCAGAACACAATGGTGATTTCGTCGGCTTTACTAAAGCCCAGCCAGCGTGCCATATAAGTGTTCACCACCAGCACAATGGTCAACAGCACCAGGCTGCCCACCACAATAAACACCAGTGAACCCAACCCCACCTGATGCCAGATGCCGTGCGTCACCGCTTCGCTGAAGGCGGCATACACTACCAGCAGAATCGAGGTCTGGTCGGTTTTGCCGATCAGCTTGCGGTTGCGTTCGATCCATTTGCCAATCAGTGGCCGTGACAGATGGCCAGCGACAAACGGCACCAACAGTTGCAGCACGATGGAGCCCACCTGTTGCAGGCTGCCGGTTTCACCGTGCACGTTCATCAACAACCCGACCAGCAATGGCGAGACGAAAATCCCCAGCAGGCTCGAAGCCGACGCGCTGCACACCGCAGCGGCCACGTTGCCGCCCGCCAGTGAGGTAAAGGCGATGGCCGATTGCACGGTGGCGGGCAGAATGCACAGGTAAATAAAACCGGAATATAACTCGGGACTGACGTTGACCGGCGACCACCATTTAAACAGCACGCCGAGCGTCGGGAAAATAATAAAGGTGCTGAACATCACCCAAAGGTGCAGCCGCCAGTTGTTGCTGCCGGCCAGAATGGCTTCGCGAGACAGCTTGGCACCGTGCATAAAGAACAGCAGGGCGATGGCAGCGATGGTCAACGCGTTCAGCCAACCGACGAACTCGCCGCGCGCCGGCAGGAACGAAGCCAGCAGCACGGTGGCGATCAGCGTCAGGGTAAAGCGATCGGGCAAAAATCTCATGGCGGCATACTCGAAGAAAAATCAATGCGCCCATTGTCGCGCGACGGGATATAATAATTAAATTGATTTATTTAATTTATTTATGAATAAAAAACATGAATTACTCGATTAAACAACTCAGGGTTTTTGTCGCCATTGCCCGGCACCGCAGCTTCAGTCGGGCCGGTGAGGCGATTGGCCTGACCCAGTCGGCGGTCAGTCACAGCGTAAAAGAGCTGGAGGCGGAAATTGGCGTACGCCTGCTCGATCGCACTACCCGCGAAGTGCTGCTGACCGACGCCGGGCAGCGGTTGGCCAACCGCGTTGAACGATTGCTGGATGAATTACAGTCGTCATTGCTGGATGCGCGCAGCTTTGGCGTGCTACGCAGTGGTACGGTGCGGGTGGCGTCGAGCCAGACCATCTCTGCGCACCTGATGCCGCAATGTATCGCCGCAGGGGAAAAGCAGTATCCTGACATCCGCATGATGCTGCGTGACCAGGCGCAACAGCAGGTGCTGCACAGCATTCGCAACGCCGAGGTCGATTTTGGCATCGTGGTCGATCCGGTGCAGGCGTTGGATCTGGACTGTGAACCGATCCTGCACGAACCTTTCCTGCTGCTGTGCCGTAACGATCATCCGTTTGCCGAGCTGCCTGAAGTGCACTGGTCGGCGCTGAACGGCAGTCGTTTGGTATTACAGGATTATGCCTCCGGCAGCCGACCGTTGATTGACAGCGCCCTGCGCCAACAAGGGGTGGAAGCGACGGTGGTGCAGGAGATTGGCCACCCGGCCACGTTGTTCCCGATGGTGGCGGCAGGTATCGGCATCAGTATTTTTCCGGCGTTGGCATTACCCTTGCCGGAAGGGGGCCAGTTGAAGGTTCGGCGGCTGGTGCCGGAAATCAACCGCGCGCTGATGCTGGTACGGCGTAAAAATCGCTCGCTGACACCGGCGGCAGAGGTCATCTGGCAGGTAGTGGGACAGCAGGCGGCGTTGTTGCAGCAGCAGCGCCAACGGCAGGCGGATTACTGAGTTAAATATACACATCCACGGCGTTAAGCGCGGTCGGGCGGTTGATGCCGTCGCCTTTGGCGGGGGTAACGCTGTCAGCCGTTTTGGCCATTTGCTCTGCCTGCTGTTTTTCCATCTCTTCTTTCTGAATCCGCGCGATTTCGGCCTGCAGCATTTTGATCTGCGCCTGAATCAACTGTCTCTGTTTTTCGATCTCTTTAGGATCACCATCCGAGTCTTTCAGATCCACCAGTTTTTGTTGCAGATCCTGGATTTGTTTATTCAGCGATTTGATCCGTGCTGAGGCGCTGCTGTCGGCCACTTTTACCTGATCGCTACCGCCCGCTTCCTTGGTTTCTTTCATCTTGCCGCCTTCCGGCTGCTGGTTGACCGGTTTGGCCATCAGCAACTGGCCTTCGTTACCGGGGGCGCTAAAAACCTTGCTGATGCCGGGTACGGTGTTTTTCACCGGGACAATCATGGTAATGCTGGTCGACATAATACTCTCCCTGAGTTTGATTCTGCTGCTCAGGGTATCGGCCGCGCGGGGGAAAACTTTACCCGCGGATTTGCCGCAGGCGTGGCCAGTGCTGTAACCAGCCTTTGCTGGCCACCCGTTGTTCATAGGCGCTGAGGTCGCCGTTTTTGGCATTGAAGGTGATGGTGTCATCGAACAACCCGTCGAGGCCGAATGGCGCGACCAGTTGGATGCTGTCGTCAGCGTTCAGACGTGCGCCCACCGCGGTTTCCCGCTCGGTCCAATAGCTGATGGCATCTTCGCTGTTAAGATAGGGCGCCCGGCCGCTGCGCAGGTGCATACGCGCCTGGTTTTTCACCGACCACGGCTGTGGCAACCACTCTTGCAGTCGCGTTTCCAGCATTTGGTCACGCTCCGCTTCCGGGCGTTGTGGATCAAAATGGATCACGTCGATGTCGTTAAGCGGCGTTGACGTGGTGTAACCGTGCAACCGATCCCACACCAGATTACGCACAAAACCGGCCCCCAGGCACCAGTCATTCAGACCAAGCCGCCGTGCGGTGCGCAATGCCGCCATTCTTTCACTATCTTGCTGTAACCACTGGATAATTTTCTGTTGCCGGGTCATTACCTCTCCTTTGTTGCGGCTACTGTAACCTGAAGTGCCCGTGGGTGAAACAGCGAGCGAATATATTCGCTGGCCGACTGACTACACTTGGTACAGGGTTTGCAACTTCAGGTGAGTATTCAGGGCACAACAGGGGACACTATGTATCAGGCAACGCTTAGCCGGCGCAGCTACCGTTTCAGTGATTTACGCCAGTTGATGGCCAAGGCGTCACCGGCCCGTTCCGGCGACTATCTGGCGGAAGTGGCGGCGGACAGCGCAGAGGAACGCATGGCAGCGCGCATCGCGTTGGCAGAGGTGCCGCTGAAAACTTTCCTCCAGCAGTTGCTGGTGCCGTACGAACAGGACGAGGTGACACGGCTGATTATCGATAGCCACGATGCGTTGGCCTTTGCGCCGATTTCGCACCTGACGGTGGGGGACTTTCGCGACTGGCTGCTGAGTGAGCAGGCGGACAGCGCTATGTTGGCGCGGGTGGCCGCCGGCATTACGCCGGAAATGGCGGCGGCAGTGAGTAAACTGATGCGCAATCAGGATCTGATCCTGGTGGCTAAAAAGTGCCGGGTGATCACGCGTTTTCGCAACACCATTGGCTTGCCGGGCCACCTCAGCGTGCGACTGCAGCCGAACCATCCTACCGATAGTCTGCAGGGCATTGCGGCCAGCATGCTTGATGGCCTGCTGTATGGCAGCGGTGATGCGGTGGTGGGCATCAACCCGGCCAGCGACAGCCTGCCGCTGCTGGAGAAACTCAATTATATGCTGGACGACGTGATCCAGCGTTTCGCCATTCCTACCCAATCCTGTGTGTTGACGCACGTCACCAATACGCTGCGCCTGATCGAACGTGGCGCGCCGGTGGATTTGGTGTTCCAGTCGATCGCCGGTACCGAGGTGGCCAACAGCGGTTTTGGCATAAATCTGGCCCTGCTGGCGGAGGCGCAGCAGGCAGCGCTGAGCCTCAATCGCGGCACTCTGGGTCATAACGTCATGTACTTTGAAACCGGGCAGGGCAGTTGTTTGTCGTCCAATGCGCACCACGGTGTTGATCAACAAACCTGTGAGGCACGTGCCTATGCGGTAGCGCGACATTTCTCGCCATTGCTGATCAACACCGTGGTCGGCTTTATCGGGCCGGAGTACCTGTACGACGGCAAACAGATTATCCGCGCCGGTCTGGAAGATCATTTCTGCGGGAAATTGCTCGGCCTGCCGCTGGGTTGCGACGTGTGTTACACCAATCACGCGGAGGCGGATCAGGACGATATGGATACGCTGTTGACGCTGTTGGCCACCGCCGGGCTGACCTTCCTGATTGGCGTTCCGGGGGCGGATGACATCATGCTCAATTACCAAAGCACCTCATTCCACGACGCGCTGTATATCCGCGAACTGCTGGGGCTGAAGCATGCGCCGGAGTTCGCCGACTGGCTGACGAAAATGCATATCACCGACGATCTGGGGCGACTGCGCGACACCGCCGCCAATCACCCGCTGTTGCTGGCGTTACAGGGAGAGCAACCATGAGCAAGCCGGTCCACGTTAATAGTTGGGATGCGCTGCGTGCCTTTACCGATGCGCGCATTGCGCTGGGGCGCACCGGTGCCAGCCTGCCCACCGAGGAACTGCTTAAATTTGGCCTGGCGCATGCGCAGGCGCGTGATGCGGTGCACCAGCCGTTCGACAGCGATACGCTGGCCAGCGCTTTACAGCATCAGGGCTGGCAAACCTTGACGGTGCACAGCCAGGCGGCCGATCGTACCGCTTATCTCAGTCGACCGGATCTGGGGCGTCGGTTGGCTGCGGACAGCCGCAGCCTGCTGCAGGGCCTGTCGGACAAGCCAGCTGACTTACTGCTGGTGGTGGCGGACGGTTTGTCCTCCAAGGCGGTACATCGTCAGGCGCTGCCGTTGTTGCAGGCGCTGCGGCCTTATCTCGACCTATTGGGGCTCTCGGTCGCACCGGTGGTGTTAGCGCATCAATCGCGGGTGGCATTGGGGGATGATATTGGTGAATGTTTGCGGGCCAGAGCGGTGGCGATGTTGATCGGCGAGCGGCCGGGCCTGTCATCGCCGGACAGCCTGGGGATCTACCTGACCTGGGGGCCGAACACCCAGCGGCGGGAGTCGGAGCGTAATTGCATTTCCAACGTGCGTCCGGAAGGGCTGGATTACCCGCAGGCGGCGTTTAAACTGGCGTGGCTGCTGGAGCAGGCTTTCCAGCGTCGCCTGACCGGAATAGAGCTGAAAGATGAAAGTGACAACCCGGCGTTGTATGGCCAGGTATCACCGCTTCACTCCCAACTCGGCGGCTGACCGATACTTTGCTTGAGCAGAGTAATAAACAGATTCAGCCGTGTGGACACCTTCGCCAGCGGCCGCAGCAGATAAATCCCCTGTTGCTCCTGCCGCGGATCTTCCAGCAGCGGCAGCAACCGACCGGCCTGAATATCCGGTCCGACGACCCAGTTGGGTAAAAAGGTGATCCCCAGCCCCAGCAGCGCCGCCTCGCGCTGAGCGGTAAAGTCATCACAGCGCAATACCAGATTGCAGCGATCCATCAAAGGAGCGCTGAGAATTTGTGCCCAGCAGGCCGGTTGTTGTTTGTGATAGCGGGCAATCAGCCGATGTTCCGGCAAGGCGTTCAGGTCGGCTGGGCGGCCATAGCGCGCGAGATAATCAGGGCTGGCGCACATCATCCAGCGCTGGGTGGCTATCCGGCTGGCATACAGCCCACTGTCTTTCTGCTCGCCGATGCGGATGGCGGCATCCAGCAGTTCCTGGGTCGGATCGGTCTGACGCTCTGTTAAATCCAGCTCAACAAACAGCTGCGGATAGCGTTCAGCCAGCGTCGGCAACAGTGGCAGAATATAGGTTTTGCCAAAGGTCGGCAGGCAACTGATGCGCAAGGTGCCTTGCGGCCTGTCGCTCAGCGAAGTCAGTTCGGCGCGGATATCGCTGATGTCCGTCAGCAACGTGGTGGCTCGCGTCTGCAGCATTTCCCCGGCGTCCGTCAGCATCAGACCGCGCGTTGAGCGAATAAACAGCGTCGCGCCCAAGGCACTTTCCAGTGCATCAACGTGGCGCACCAGCGAAGAAGGCACCATTCCCAGCTTGCGGGCGGCGGCGGAGAAGCTGCCCAACAGGGCCACCTCGAGAAATATCGGCAGATGTTCAACATAGCGGGCGTCATTCATCTTTGCATTATATGCAAAAGCGTTTCTTATGAATACCTGGTTCTCCGTCCGTCGCAATACGGCTACTCTTTTTTGGTGCTTACGGCGGATAACAACGTGCCGTGAGCTCACCGCACAGAGCAAGAATGCATAAGACACGCGGTTTTTAGAACTTCAGATAGCTTGTTTTCCCCAGGCTCCGCCGTGTGCCTGCGGTATTGATAACTGCTTCAACACCAGACTAACCGTTCAATTTGGCACCCTGTTTAACAACAATGATTAGTGAATCTAAACCGTTGTTGACCTTGGGTGTCACCGGCCTGCCGTGCCGGTTTTTTTGTCATCGTTGGCTGAATCGTTCCAACTGAACGCGTCGCCGGTGACATCTTTGCTCACCTTCAGGTGAGCATTTTTGAACGCGCGGGGCATTCCACTCCGCGCTGGTGGAGGAGTAGTTTATGAACGAAGACCACGGGTGTTCCTGTGCGCAGCATTTGGCGCAAGGGTTTGCCAGGCAGTCGCTGAGCGTTGGGGAGGGCGAGATCTACCAAATCTCGCTGATGAGCGCGTTAATCAGCGGCGTTTACGAAGGGGAGGTCACTATTGCCGAATTGCTCCGGCACGGTAACTTCGGCCTGGGCACCTTCAATCACCTTGACGGCGAACTGATCGCCTTCGACAAGGAAATTCACCAGTTGCGTGCCGACGGCAGTGCGCGGCCGGCTAGTCTGCAGCAGAAAACCCCGTTTGCCGTTGTCACCTTTTTCCAACCGAGCATTACCCAAAACTTTGATCGCCCGATCACCAAGGCGCAACTGCACCAGTGCATTGACGAACAGGTGGCTTCACCAAATCTGTTCTGCGCGGTACGCGTTGACGGCGAATTCAGCCACGTGGAAACCCGCACCGTACCCCGCCAGGAACGCCCCTATCGCCCGATGCTGGAAGCGATAGAGGAGCAGCCAACCTTTGCCTTTCATCACTGCCAGGGCACCCTGGTCGGTTTCCGCTCGCCTGACTATATGCAGGGCATTGGCGTGGCCGGTTATCACGAACATTTTGTCACCGAGGATCGCAACGGCGGCGGCCACGTGCTGGATTACCAGCTCGACCACGGTCGCCTGCAATTTGGCGTGATCACCCGTCTCAATCTTCAGTTGCCGCATGATGCGGATTTTCTGCGCGCCGACCTCTGTCCAGAGGATTTGGACCGCGCAATTCGTTCTGCCGAGGGTTAAGTCCGCGACAGTCTTGGGTTAATTTTCAGGAGGTATTCCATGAGCAAGGCAAAAACAGACCATAACTGGGCGTGCGGCGCAGATTTAGTGGTGAAAAATCTGGAAGCGCAGGGGGTTAACTACGTATTCGGCATCCCGGGAGCCAAGATTGATCGGGTATTTGATTCGCTGGAGGACGCCCCCTCGATAGAAACGGTGGTGGTGCGTCACGAAGCCAACGCCGCGTTTATGGCAGCGGCGGTCGGGCGTTTGACCGGCAAGGCCGGGGTGGCACTGGTGACCTCCGGACCGGGCAGTTCCAATCTGATCACCGGGCTGGCGACCGCCACCTCAGAAGGGGATGCGGTGGTGGCGTTTGGCGGGGCGGTGAAACGTGCCGATAACCAGAAGCAAACCCACCAGAGCATGGACACCGTCAGCATGTTCCGGCCGGTGACCAAGTATTGCGCCGAGGTGCATGCCGGTTCGGCGATTTCGGAAGTGATCGCCAATGCTTTCCGCCACGCCGAGTTTGGCCGTCCGGGGGCATCGTTCGTCAGCCTGCCGATGGACATCGTCAATGAGCCGGTCAGTGCGCCGGTGCTGGCGGGGTGCCGATTGCCGCGCATGGGGGCAGCGGCGGCCGAGGATATTGGTGCGGCGGTTAAACTGATCCAACAGGCGAAATGCCCGGTGCTGCTGTTAGGCCTGCAGGCCAGCCGTCCGGAAAACAGCGAGGCGGTGCGTCAGTTGCTGCATCGCACCCATATGCCGGTGGTGGGTACCTATCAGGCGGCCGGGGTGATCGACGTCAATCACTTCGCGCGTTTTGCCGGGCGTGTTGGGTTGTTCAACAACCAACCTGCCGACCAGCTATTGCAGAAGGCCGATCTGGTGGTCAGCGTCGGCTACGGGCCGATCGAGTACGATCCCTGCATGTGGAACAGCCAGGGTCGATTGAAACTGGTGCATATCGACGTGCTGCCGGCGGACATCGACACCTGCTATCGCCCGGACGTCGAGCTGGTGGGCAATATCAGCGCCACTCTCGACATGATGACCGAAGCCTTTAACAGCGTGGTGAGCGTACCGGCGGAGGTCGAACTGATCCTCAGCGATCTGGGGCGTCAGCGCAATGAGTTGGCGGAACGTGCCGCACGGCGCGGCGGCATGCCGATCCACCCGTTGCGCATCGTGAAAGAGTTGCAGGACATAGTCAGCGACGACGTGACGCTGTGCGTGGACATGGGCAGTTTCCACATCTGGATTGCACGTTACCTTTACAGTTTCCGCGCGCGCCAGCTACTGATTTCCAACGGCCAACAGACCATGGGGGTGGCGTTGCCGTGGGCCATCGGTGCGGCGCTGGTGCGCCCGGGGGATAAAGTGGTGTCGATATCCGGCGACGGCGGTTTTATGCAGTCAAGCATGGAGCTGGAAACCGCGGTGCGGCTGAAAAATAACATCGTGCACGTGATTTGGGTGGATAACGCCTACAACATGGTGGAAATGCAGGAGGTGAACAAATACCAGCGTAAATCCGGGGTGGAATTCGGCCCCATCGACTTTAAAGCCTATGCCGAGGCCTGCGGTGCGGTCGGGTTTGCCGTGCAGTCTGTGGAGGACTTGCGGCCGATGCTGCGTAAGGCGATGGAAATTCAGGGGCCGGTCGTGGTGGCCATTCCGGTGGATTACGCCGACAACTACAAACTGATGGCGCAGATGAACTTCAGCCAGATGATTTAATTTCAGCAAGTCGTTAAACCACGGGGAATGCCGCCTCTGGCACTCCCCGTTTTCCATGCTCAGAATTTGTTCTTTACATCCCTAACTGCATGATTTATTGGTATCCCTCGAGTCTGTTTTTTACTCTGGGGATGGCACGATGAATCAGAAATCAAAAGCAAAAGCGATAACAATGACGCTGGGATTATTGGCCCTGGCGGTGATGGGCGGCGCGCGCGCTAGCACGCTGGTTTATTGTTCCGAAAGCTCGCCGGAAGGTTTCAATCCGCAGCTGTTTACCTCCGGCCCGACGGTCGATGCCAGTTCGGCGACCCTTTACAACCGGCTGGTGGATTTCAAAACCGGTACCGTCGAGCTGCAACCGAGCCTGGCGGAAAGCTGGCAGGTGAGCGAAGACGGCAAGAATTACACCTTTCATCTGCGTAAAGGCGTGAAGTTCCAGAGCAACAAATACTTTACTCCCACCCGTGACTTCAATGCCGACGACGTCATCTTTTCCTTTATGCGGCAAAAAGATGCCAATAACCCTTATCACAAGGTCTCCAACGGGGCTTACACCAACTTCGAATCGATGGAGTTTGGTTCGCTGATCAACCAGATTGTCAAAGTGGATGACAACACCGTGCGCTTTGAACTTTCGCGCGCAGAAGCGCCGTTTGTGGCCGATCTCGGCATGTATTTCGCCACTATTCTCTCCGCCGAATATGCCGATGCGATGCTGAAAGCCGGCACCCCGCAGCGGGTGGATAACGATCCTGTCGGTACCGGTCCCTTCCAGTTGGTGCAGTACCAGAAGGATGCGAAGATCCTCTACAAGGCGTTCGACCAGTATTGGGAAGGCAAACCGAAGATTGACCGCTTGGTGTTCTCGATCACCCCGGATGCGGCGGTGCGCTTCGCCAAGCTGCAAAAGAATGAATGCCAGGTGATGCCATTCCCCAACCCGGCGGATCTGACGCGCATGCGTGAGGACAAAAATATCCAGTTGATGGAGAAATCCGGGTTGAACATCGGTTTCCTGGCGTTCAACACCCAGAAAAAGCCGTTGGATAACCTCAAGGTACGGCAGGCGTTGGCTCTGGCGGTGAACAAGCCGGCTATTCTCGAAGCGGTATTCCACGGCGCGGGGCAGCCGGCGAAGAATCTACTGCCGCCGACCCAATGGGGCAGCAATGATAAAATTGAGGACTATCCGTACTCACCGGAAAAAGCCAAACAGTTGTTGCAGGAGGCCGGGCTGGGCCAGGGTTTCGCTATTGACCTGTGGGCGATGCCGGTACAACGGCCGTACAACCCGAATGCCAAGCGCATGGCGGAGATGATCCAGGCCGATTGGGCGAAGATCGGCGTGAAGGCCAAGATTGTCACCTTCGAGTGGGGTGAGTATCTGCAGCGGATAAAAAACGGTGAACATCAGGCAGCATTGATGGGTTGGACCACTGCCAACGGCGATCCGGATAACTTCTTCGGCCCGCTGTTTACCTGCGTGTCGGCCAATGGGGGTTCGAACTCGGCCAAGTGGTGCTATCCACCCTTTGATAAGCTGATTTTGCAGGCGCGTGAAGAGAATGACCACGCCAAACGGGTGGCGATGTATCAGCAGGCGCAGGTGATGATGCATGACCAAATGCCGGCAATGATGATTGCCCACTCAACCATTTTTGAACCGGTGCGCAAAGAAGTGAAAGGTTACGAGATCGACCCGTTTGGTAAGCACATCTTCAAACAGGTCTCGCTGGAGAAATAATAAAAAGGGGCTGCATGGCAGCCCCTGAAATCATGACCGGTTTATCCCACCATTAGAAATGGGTATTCACGCTCATATAGTAAGTCCGGCCCGGTTCGTTGTAGGTGGCTGCCCCTGCGCCGGCGATGTTAATCGCGCCGGTGGTTGGATCACCCACGTTCTGCGAGTTACCTTCACGGAACTGGCGTTTGTCGAACAGGTTGTCGATACCGGCGGTCAGGCTGATGTTCTTGGTCACATCATAGGTGGCGCTGGCGCCCACGACGGCGTAAGGGCTGACTTCCTTGGTTTCGGTGCCGCTAACCGGCTTACCCTGGTAGTTATACTTCTTCGGTTTCTGGCGGCCGTACCAGGTCAGGGTCGATTGCATCGACAGCTCCTGGGTTGCCTGCCAGCTCAGGGTCGAGTTGATGGTGAACTCAGGAATAATCGACAGGTAATCACCGGTCGTCTTATTCTTGTTTTCAATCATGTAGGTGGCGTTGTTGGTCCAGGAAACGGTCTCGCTCACCGGCACGTTCAACGACCCTTCCAGCCCCTGTACTACCGCTTTAGGCACGTTTTCCCACTGGTAAATGGCGGTACCGGTGCTGCTGGTGCCGATTCGGGAGTTGCCCGCTTCAATTTTGTTGTGGTAGTCGTTACGGAAATAGGTCACGCCGGCCAGCCAGCCGTCGTTATGAAATTCCAGACCAATCTCTTTGTTGACGCTGGTTTCCGCTTTCAGATCGTCGTTACCCAGCAGGTAACAGCCATTTTTGACGTCGCTGGACGAACAACCTTGCCCCTTGCTGTAGAGCAAATAGTTTTGGTTGGTCTGGTACAGGTTTGGTGCCTTATAGGCACGGGCGATGCCCATCTTCAGGGTGAAGAAGTCGCCCAGTTCCTGCGACAGGTTCAGTGACGGGCTCCAGTTGTTGCCGGCCTCGGAGTGCAGGTCGTAACGCAGGCCCGGTGTCAGCATGGTGCTGTCAGTCAGCTCCATATTGTCTTCGGCAAACAGCGAGAAGATATGCGCGGAGGCGTAAGGGCTACGGGTGCCGGTGTCTTGGCCTGGAATGGTGCCGCCCATCTGAGTTTGGCTGGTCGAAGAGCCGTCCTTCATCTTCTGTTGGTTCCACTCGGTCCCGACCGTGGCGGTTTGCGTCACGCCCAGTTCGAATGGCACGCTGACTTCGCTGTGCGCCAGGAAATCGTCGAGCTTGGTGGTGCCGAAACCCTCGTTTTTGGTATCGAAGATGCCTTCGGTACCGCCGGCCAGGCCTTCGTTCAGACGGGTATTACGCGTGCGTTCGAACTGAATATAGTTGTTGGTGCTGACGCCGTTATCCCAGGCACCACGGTGGTTGAGGCCGAAGGTTTCACGGTAAATACGGTTGGTCTCTTTGCCGTAGTTGCTTTGCACCAGCGCGTTGGAGTTGGTGTTTTGGGTATCCCCGGCATACAGGTTGCCCTGGCGACCGTAGGCATACTCAAACTCCAGTGACTGCAAGTGAGCAAAGTCCCAGTGCAGCATGGCATCGATGTTTTTGTCTTCTACGCCTTCACGTCCGGAGGGCGTGCTGCTGGCATAAGCGCCCACGCGCGCGGATTTGTGTGATTCGTTGATATCCCAGGCATCGGCCTGAGTTTTGCTGTAGCCGCCAAACAGGCGGAAGCTCAGCTCGTCGGTCAACGGACCTGACAGGCTGAAGTCGGTACGCTTGGTAGAGCCTTCTTGCTTGTGCTGCGGTACGTTGAAGTAGGCATTTAACGAGCCGTGCAGCTCTTTGGTGTTCTTCTTGGTGATGATGTTGACGACGCCACCGGCGGCACCGTTGCCGTAGCGTGCTGCCGCCGGGCCGCGCAGCACTTCGATGCGTTCAATCATCTCCGGTGGCACCCAGGCGGTATCGCCACGGGTATCACGTTCGCCACGCCAACCCTGACGCACCGAATTACGGCTGGTAGCGGGTTTGCCGTCGATCAGGATCAGGGTATTTTCCGGACCCATGCCGCGAATATCGATCTGGCGGTTGTTGCCGCGCTGGCCGCTGGTGGAGTTGCCGGTCAGGTTAACGCCGGGCATGGTACGGATCAGTTCGCTGATATCGCGCGCCGGTGGGCGCTTTTTGATTTCGTCGGCGCTGATGGTAGAAACCCCGGGTGCCTGCAGGTTCTGCTTGGCGGCGGTCACAACAATGGTTTCTTCAGCGGGTTGTTTTTTGTTTTTGGCGACGGAGTCTGTTTCTGCGGTGGTTTCTGTTTGCTGTGCGGCGTGCGCAAAGGCGGACGCGCCTAATCCTAACCCGATGAGTGTGGCTAAGGAATAACGAGATAATTTGCGGTTCATGTGAGTGTTCCTACCTTGCTGCCTTTCCCGGGGCACCCAAGCTGTAGGCCACCGGCGGAGAGAAGGGCGGTTGTAGTTTTTGTGTTTTCGGAAATAAAAATCCAGCCGGCCGAGACGCGACGACACCGATACCGACATTGGATTCAGCGCTAAAACCCGGTATCCATCCCTGTTGAAGAATACCTGCCCCGTTTGCGGGCCTACACACACTATTGCAAACGCAAATAATTATCAATAGTATTCGGTTTACGGTTTTCTTGGGCAGCGCCTCGCGCCGCGAATTTACCGGCTTTCCTGAAGCTGCCAGCTAAAAAGTGAATAGGCGTTTTGAAAACAAAATCCGAGTCAGAAAGCAGCAGATTATTATCGAGCAAGCACGCCGGGCGCCATGGATGGTGGCTGAATATCGCCAAACGCGGCACGCCGCTGGTGGAGCTGCTGGGGGATGGGCGAGGGGAGGTCACATTTTTATGGCGCGATCCGCAGGGATGTGAGCTCACTTCAGCCTATCAACGCGTTTGGATCCACATCAATTGCCTGACCGACCACCATCAATCGTCGCCGCCACAGAGCCTGCAACGACTGGAAGGCACCGACGTCTGGTATTGGCAAACCGAGCTGAGCGCGGACTGGCGTGGCAGCTACTGCTTTATCCCCTGTATGGACGACCGACCGCTGGAAAACAGGGGTGACGATGCGCACGCCAATATGCATTCGATCCGTCACTGGTGGCATCAGGTGTTTGCCGGTGCGACTCAGGATCTGCTTAATCCCCATCGTTCATGGACCGGTGTTGGCGGCAATGTGCTGTCCGGGCTGCATATGCCGGAGGCCCCATCGCAACCGGCCTGGCTGGATTTTGATCGCTACGCCGTGGCCAGTGGGCGCTGTACACCAGCGCCGCCTGCGCGACTGCAGCGTCACAGTTGGCACAGCGAGCGACTGGGTAATACCCGTAACGTCTGGGTTTACACCACCGGCGACAGCAACCCGGCGCAACGGCCGCTGGCGGTAATGCTGGACGGGCAATTCTGGTCGAGCAACATGCCGGTCTGGGATCCGCTGATGCAGTTGACCCGCGAAGGCAAACTGCCGGAAGCGGTTTATCTGCTGATCGACATCATCAGCCTCAAACACCGTAGCCAGGAACTGGCCTGCAATGAAGATTTCTGGCTGGCGGTGCAAGAAGAACTGCTGCCGCAGGTGGCTGAATGGGCACCTCACAGCCGTGATCCTGCCACGACGTTAGTGTGCGGCCAGAGTTTTGGCGGCCTGTCATCGCTGTATGCCGGCTTGCACTGGCCACAGTGCTTTGGCGGCGTTATCAGCCAGTCTGGCTCCTTCTGGTGGCCACGTCGCGATATGTATCAGCGTGAAGAGATACCCGCCGATGCCGGCTGGTTGCTGCATCAGGTTGAGCAGGGCGTCGGCAAGGGTAAGTTGAAGGTGTTTATGGAGGCCGGCGTGCACGAAAAAGTAGCGCACCGGGTGAACGACCAAATGGCGGCATTGCTGCGTGACGCCGGACATCGGGTGCAATACCGGGTGGTCGCGGGGGGGCATGATTACCTGTGCTGGCGTGGCGGTCTGATCGATGGGCTACAGGCGCTGTGGGCGGATCAAGTTCCTGCTCCTTTGGCCAAGCTAACCTTCACTGTCCAAGGAGTCCGTGATGGAAACTCTGAACCCGTTCGATGACGAACAACAAATCTGCCTGATTGTGCAGAATGACCAACGGCAATACAGCCTGTGGCCGGATTTCAGCGCAGTACCGGCGGGGTGGACGCCGGTATTCGGCCCGGCGGCCCGGCCGCTGTGCGTGCTGTGGCTGGAACAACATTGGCAGGATATGCGGCCCGCATCACTGCGTAAGGCGTGATGGCATCAGTCCCGAAAACAGGAGTCAGTCCCTTGTCAGACAGTATTTTATTATCGTCCGAACAGCAGCTCGCCACTGAGCTGCCTTTGGTCGCCGCGCAGCCCGGGATCTGGGTTGCCGATCAAATTTCACCGCATGCCAATGCTTACGCGGTTTCCCACTATATTGAGCTGAACGGCCCGCTGGACCAGGATTGTCTGCTACAGGCGATCGCGCAGGGGTTGTCCGAAGTGGATACCCTGCAGTTCCGTTTTGCAGAACGTGACGGGGTGCCGATGCAGTGGCATGACCCGGCGCTGGCGATCCTGCCGGTCGAGTTTATTGACCTGCGTGATTCTCCTGACGCAGCCGTTGCAGCACGCGCCTTGATGCAACTGGATATGTCCGGTGATTTACGCATCGGCAGCGGCAATGCGCTGTACCGCCATATGTTGATCCGCCTGTCGGATCAGCGCTGGTTCTGGTATCAGCGTTATCACCATATTTTGGTCGATGGCTTCAGTTTCACCGCCATTGCCCGCAGAATTGCCCATATTTATACCCGAACGTTGCGTAATGAACAGCCGGACCCGACGCCGTTTAGCGCCTTCAGCGAAGTGGTTGAAGAGTATCAACGCTACGCCCAGTCGCCTACCTGCCAGCGCGACGCGGCCTTTTGGCTGAACAAGGCGCAGCAGTTGCCGACCCCGGCCACGCTCTGTCCACAGCCGTTGGCCGGCCAAACGCCGACCACCCGCATTCATCGGTTATCACAGCTGTGTGACCGCCAGGACTTTAGTCAACTGGTGAACGCCGGTCAGCAGCAGTTCAGCGTGGCTGATATGGCGCTGGCATTGGTGGCGTTGTGGGTGTCTCGTCTGAGCGGCCACGCCAGCTTCAGCGCCGGTTTTATCTTTATGCGCCGCACCGGTTCGGCGGCACTGTGCGCCAACGGGCCGGTGATTAACGTATTGCCGATCGAAATGCACCTCGACCCTCAGGCTACGCTGAGCGAAGTCGCCGGCAATATCGGCCGAGAGCTGAAAAGCGTCCGTCGTCATCAGCGTTACGAGGCGGAACAGGTGCAGCGTGATCTGGGGCGGATTGGCGATGCCCAGCCGCTGTACGGCACCGTTTTCAACTTTAAGATGTTCGATTTCCAATTGGATTTCGGTGATATCGAAGGTATTACCCATGAGCTGGCCTCCGGGCCGGTGCGTGACCTGGAAATCGCGTTGTACCTCGATGAGGCCGGTACGCTGAAGGTTGATCTGCTGGCCAATGCCGAGCGTTATCAGCCGGATGAGCTGGCGGCGCATCTGCAACGCCTGCCGCTGTTGCTGCGCCAGTTTGCGGCACAACCACAGATGCCGATCGGTGAAGCCGATTTGCTCACCGAGCAGGATCGCCAATTGTTGGCCCGGGTTAACGACACCGCTCATCCGGTGGTGCCGCAAACCCTCAGCGGCCTGTTGGCGCAACAGGCGCAGAAAACCCCGGATGCCCCGGCGCTGGCCGATGCGCAATACCAATTCAACTACCGCGAGACCCGTGAACAGGTCACTGCGTTAGCGCGTCAACTGACGGCACAGGGCGTGCAGCCCGGCGATATCGTCGCCGTTGCCTTGCCACGGTCGGTGTTTTTGTCGCTGGCATTAATGGCCATCGTCGAGGCCGGGGCGGCTTATTTGCCGCTGGACACCGGTTATCCTGACGAACGCCTCAGCATGATGCTGGAAGATGCCGCACCACGCCTGATTATCACCGAAGCCAGCCAGCAAGCGCGTTTTGCCGGCCAGGGTGAGATCTTGCTGTATGACGCACCGCTGGCCGCAAACAGTGCGGCGGACGTGGTGCTCAGTGGGCCAACGCCGCATCATCCGGCCTACATTATCTTTACCTCCGGCTCAACCGGGCGGCCGAAAGGCGTGCTGGTGGGGCATCAGGCGATCGTCAACCGTCTGCTGTGGATGCAGCATCAGTATCCGATGGCTGCGGGCGATGTGGTGTTGCAGAAAACCCCTTGCAGTTTTGACGTCTCGGTATGGGAGTTCTTCTGGCCGTTGATGGTGGGTGCCCAGTTGGTGATGGCACCGCCGGAAGCGCATCGCGATCCGGAACAGCTGCTGCAACTGATTGACCGATATCGGGTCACCACTATGCACTTTGTGCCTTCGATGCTGGCGGCCTTTGTCGGTGCATTGGACACTCGGCAGGCGGTGGCGTGTTGTGCGCCGTTGCGGCAGGTGTTCTGCAGTGGTGAAGCCTTGCCGGCCGAGCTGTGCCGCCTGTGGCAAAGCCGCAGCGGGGTGCCGTTGCATAACCTGTACGGCCCGACCGAAGCGGCAGTGGATGTCACCTGGCATCCGGCCTGGGGCGAGGCGTTGGCCGCCGTCACCGGGGCTAACGTGCCTATTGGTCTGCCGGTATGGAACACCTGTCTGCGCATTCTCGACGCACGCTTGCGGCCGGTGCCGCCGGGTGTCGCGGGTGATTTGTATCTCACCGGTGTACAGCTGGCGCACGGCTATCTGGGCCGACCAGAACTGACCGCCAGCCGCTTTGTGGCCGATCCGGAAGGTGACGGTGGGCGGATGTATCGCACGGGTGACGTCGCACGCTGGTTACCGGGGGGCGAAGTGGAATACCTCGGCCGCAGCGACGATCAGTTAAAAATTCGTGGCCAACGTATAGAACTGAGTGAAATCGATCATGCGTTGCTGTCACTGCCGGGGATCAAGCAAGCGGTGACTCATGCGCTGGTGCTGGATAATACGCCGATAGATCCGGCCGGTGGCGATGCCCGCCAACTGGTAGGCTATCTGGTGGCGCAGTCCGGTGTGCGCCTAGATCTGGAGGTGCTGCGAGCCGCGCTGACCGATCGTTTGCCGCCGCATATGGTGCCGGTGGCGTTGGTCGAGATGGGATCCTTGCCGCTGAGTGCCAATGGCAAGCTGGATCGCAAAGCGTTGCCGCAACCACAGAGCGGCGTCAGAGCCGCCGGGCGTGAACCTGAAGCCGGGCTGGAAACGGCGATTGCTGCGGTGTTCGCCCGTCTGCTGCAGCGTGAAACCGTGTTTGCCGACGACGATTTCTTTGCCCTCGGTGGTCACTCGCTGCTGGCGATGCGTCTGGCGGCGGAGCTGCGCCGTGAGCTGGGTAAAGCGGTCTCGGTAGGGCAGGTGATGGTGGCTTCCCGGGTGGAACAACTGGCGCAGCTGCTGGCGGAAGAACGCACGCAGGAAGAGGCCGATCGGACCGGTTTTGACAGCGTACTGCCATTACGTACCACGGAAGGCCCAACGTTGTTCTGTCTGCATCCGGCATCCGGATTCTCCTGGCAGTTCAGCGTATTGCCGCGCTATATCGATCAGCATTGGTCGCTGGTGGGTATTCAGTCACCACGGCCAGAGGGTCCGTTGGCGCTGAGCGAGGATATGGATCAGGTCTGCGACGCACATCTGGAGACGGTATTGCAGGTGCAGCCGCAGGGCCCGTACCACTTTATCGGTTACTCACTGGGTGGCACGCTGGCGCAGGGTATCGCCGCCAGATTGCAGGCGCGGGGTGAAGAGGTAGCCTTCCTTGGGCTGCTGGATACCTATCCGCCGGAAACCCAGAACTGGGACGTGATGCTGGATGACAACGTACTGAAAGAAGTCCAGCGCGAACGTCAGCAGTTCCTGGCAGTTTCCGAGGATGCGTTGGATCCGGCATTGGGCGAAACCCGTGTGGCGATGTTCGATAATATCGAAGCCAACTATGCCGATTCGGTGCGCCTGCTTTCAGCGACTCATACGGCGAACTTTAAAGGGCAGGCGACGCTGTTTGTCGCGCGTCAGACGTTGCAGGAAGGGATGGACGTGCAGCAGACCTGGTCGCAATACGTGGATGCCTTGCAGGTGCATGAGCTGGATTGTGCCCACGTAGATATCGTGTCACCGGCGTCGTTCAAGGTGTTAGGGCCGTTGCTGAACCGGATTCTAAGAGCGCTGTAATCCCCAGTGACGGTAGGGGGCGAATACATTCGCCCCGATTAATGCGGGCCCAGCATGCTGGGCCCCTACAATATCTATGACTTACCCAGTGGTACCACCAGCGGCGTGTGCGAGACCGGATCGTCAATGATCATGCAGCGCAGGCCGTACACCTCTTCGATCAGTTCTGCGGTCACAATGTCCTTCGGCGCCCCTTCGGCCACCACCTTGCCATTGCGCATGGCAATCAGATGCGTGGCGTAGCGGCAGGCATGGTTGAGATCGTGCAGCACCACCACCAGCGTATGGCCGTTTTCACGGTTTAACTGACGCATCAGCTCCAGCAGGTCAATCTGGTGGGTGATATCCAGCCAGGTGGTCGGCTCATCCAGCAGCAGCAGTGGCGTTTGCTGCGCCAGCACCATCGCGATCCACACCCGCTGACGTTGTCCGCCGGAGAGCGTATCGACCGGTTGTTCGGCCAGCTCGAATACGCCGGTAGAGCACATCGCCTGGTCTACCGCTTGTTGATCCTCCTCACTCCAGCGACTGAACAGGCGCTGATGCGGATAGCGACCACGGGCCACCAGATCAAACACGGTGATATCACCCGGTGCGGTCGAGCTTTGTGGCAACAACCCCAACTGGCGTGCCACCTCTTTGGTGGCGTATTCGCTGATTTGTTTGCCGTTCAGCCAGACTGCGCCGGCCTGCGGTTGCATCAGGCGGCTGAGGGTGCGTAACAGGGTCGATTTACCGCAGGCGTTCGGCCCGATAATCACCGTCAGTTCGCCGTGCGGGATAGAGACGGACAGGTCGCTGGCGACAATTTTTTTGTCGTAGCCGAGCGTCAGATGTTCGGCGCGTAACGGCGCGGGCTGCAGGGGTTCAGCATTCATTTTTTACGTGACTCACGGATTAATAGCCAAATCAGATAAATGCCGCCCAGGCTGACGGTCAACACCCCGACCGGCAGCTGATAAGGCATAAACAGGCGCTGTGCAACGACATCGGCGAGCAGCAACAACAGGGCACCGATCAAGGCGGTCAGCAGCAGTACGCTGCGGTTGGCGCACAGGCGTCGTGCAATCTGCGGAGCCACCAGCGCAATAAAGGAGATCGGCCCGGCCACGGCGGTCGCGGCGGCCGTCAGCAACACGCCGATCAGCAGCAGCATAACGCGCGAGCGTTCTACCGGTACGCCGAGTGCGCAGGCGGTATCATCACCCATTTCCAGCAGCCGCATGCGGCGGGACAGGGTCAGCAACAGTAAGCAGCACAGCGCGAACACCACCAACACCGGCAGGCTTTTCGCCCAGTTCACGCCGTTGAGTGAACCGGCGCTCCACAGTCCGGCGGTCATGGCGGATTCCAGCGAGGCGCTGATGATCAGCCAGGTATTGCCCGCCACCAGCAGGGCGCGGACGGCAATGCCGACGATAATCAAACGGAAAGACTCGACGCCGTTGCGCCAGGCCAGCAGATAAATCAGCGCGGCGGTCAACAGACCCCCGACCAGCGCCCCGGAAGTGATGCCGATAACGCCGCCGTTAAACAGCACTATGGCCACCAGCACGCCGCTGTAAGCGCCGGTATTAAAGCCAATCACGTCCGGACTGCCGAGCGGGTTGCGCAGTATCGACTGGAAAATGGCACCGCTGATGCCCAGTGCCGCCCCCAGCAGCAGCGCCATCACCACGCGTGGTAAACGCCATTGGGTGACGATCACCGCCAGGTTGGCCGGGCCTTCACCGCGCAAGGCGTCGATCACCTGCGAGGCGGTCAGTGACAGAGCACCGGAACCCAGCGCGTAAATCGCCAGCGCCAGCACGGCCAGCAACAGTAGCAGCGCAGTCAGCGCCGGACGCGAAAGGGCGCGTAGTTTGTGGTTGGCCATCAGGCGGGCCGCGGACATCGACATTAGCGCTGCCTCCTGAACATATGGCGTTGCCGCACCAACATGATCAGCAGCGGTGCGCCAATCAGAGCGGTGACGATGGAAACGCGCAGTTCACCGGCCACCAGGAAGCGGCCGATCAGATCGGCGCTCAACAGCAGGATCGGGGTCAATACCAGCGTCCATGGCAGCATCCAGTGCAGCTCGGAACCGGCCAGCCGCCGGGCGATGTGCGGCATCATCAGACCGACAAAGGCAATCGGGCCGACGGCGGCAGTGGCACCACCACACAGCAAGGTAATCGCCAGCAGACCCAGCAACTGGGTACGCACGATACCGGTGCCCAGTGCGGTGGCCAATTCATTACCCATGCTCAGGCTGTTCAGTGACTTGCTCATCCACAGGGTAATCAGCGTACCCAGCAGGATCGGCAGGGCCACGGTACGCACCACCTGCATATTTTGAATATCCAGCGAACCGGCCTGCCAAAAACGGAGCTGATCGAACACCAGTGGGTTCAGCAGGGAAATCCCGGAGGTCATGCCCTCCAGCACCGCGGCCAGCGCGACACCGGCCAGCGTCAGACGTACCGGGTTAAGGCTGCTGCCGCCCAAAGCGCCTATTAGCGCCACCAGCAGCGCAGCGAACATCGCACCGGCAAAGGCAAACCACAGATATTGGCTGACCTCGGCAGCACCAAAGAAGGTGATCCCCAGTACCACGGCAAAGCCCGCACCGGCATTAACCCCGAGAATGCCCGGATCGGCCAGGGGGTTGCGGGTGAGGGTTTGCATCAGTACGCCGGACAGGCCCAGTGCGATACCGGCCAGCACGCCCACCAGTGTACGTGGCAGCCTGGCATTGGTAATTATGGTGCAGTCTGCACCGCTGCACTGGCCGTTCAGCGCCTGGATAACCGTGTCGAAGGGAATAGATTTAGCGCCAAGTGACAGGCTGAGTAACATCACGACCAGCAATGCACAAAAGGCAATCAGCAGGCCAAACAGCCTGCGGCGAAATGAGCGGGGAGTGCCGCCAATAAGACGCTCCCGGGGGGCAGGAACGGGCTGTGTGCCAGGGTGTGAAATCCGTAACATACCAATCCATTATTTAATTGAATATAAATGAGTTTTATTATCATTATTGATTGCTTTCATCTATGGTACCATGAGTCCCTTCGCTATTGCAGCACAGACGCTGCCCCTTTTTCTTTAGTTGTGGTGAGAAAGCTCATGAGTAAGCCCTCTATTTTGCTTGATTTTGGCCTGCTTAAGACCAATGGCGCGTTTCGTGCCGTTTTTTGCGCGCGTTTTATTTCCATTTTAGCGCTGGGGTTGATGGCCATTGCGATCCCGGTGCAGATCCAGGCCTTGACCGGGTCGACATTGCTGGTTGGTTTGTCCGTGACGCTGGCGGGCAGCGGCATGTTTGCCGGTTTGCTGATGGGGGGCGTGCTGGCCGATCGTTACGAGCGCCGTCGCCTGATTTTATTCGCCCGTTCCACCTGCGGCATCGGTTTTGTCGGTTTGTGTCTGAACGCCGCTTTGCCTGCCCCTTCATTAACGCTGATTTACCTGCTGGCCGTCTGGGACGGCTTCTTCGGTGCGGTTGGCGTTACGGCGCTGTTGGCGGCGACACCGGCACTGGTGGGGCGTGAAAATATCGTGCAGGCCGGGGCCATCAGCATGCTGACGGTGCGTTTTGGCTCGATCCTCTCCCCGGCGATCGGGGGGCTGGTGATCGCCAACGCCGGCGTGGCCTGGAACTACGGTCTGGCGGCATTTGGCACCTTGCTGACGCTGATCCCGTTGCTGCGCCTGCCGCAGTTGTTGCCACCCCCGCAGCCGCGTGAGCACCCACTACGTGCGCTGGCCGGGGGCTTTGGTTTCCTGTTCCGTAACCGGGTGATTGGCATGGTGGCGCTGATTGGCGCGCTGTTGACCATGGCCAGTGCGGTGCGGGTGCTGTATCCGGCGATGTCCGGCATGTGGCAGGTCAGTGCGGCGCAGTTGGGCTTTATGTATTCCGCCGTGCCGCTGGGAGCAGCGATTGGCGCCTTTACCAGTGGTCGGGTAGCCCACGTGGCGCGGCCGGGCTGGATGATGCTGATGACGGCGATTGGCGCTTTTGTCGCTATCGGCCTGTTCGGTTTGATGCCGTGGTATGGCCTGGCGCTGTTTTTCCTGGTGGTCTTCGGTTATCTGAGCGCGCTGAATTCACTGCTGCAGTACGGGTTGATCCAGAACCTGACGCCGGATGCGTTTCTCGGACGTATCAATGGCCTGTGGACGGCGCAAAACGTGGTGGGTGACGCCTTGGGCGCGCTGCTGCTGGGGGCTATGGGGGCGTTTATGCTGCCGGCGATGACCTCAACCAGTTTTGGCTTTGGCGTGGCGCTACTCGGTGTGGTGCTGGCTTTTGCGATGCGCGGTCTGCGTCAGGTGGGCCGTGGCGGGCAAGAAAGCGATCTCCAGCCCGCCGCAGAATCTACTGAGAAATAAACTGTTTTTCCAACAGCGTCAGCAGGTTGCTGGCGCTGTAGTAATCCAGCCGGAAGGTGTCACTCCCCAGCGCGTAAACCCGCTGGTGCTGCACCGACGGCAGGTCCGCCAGGAAAGGATTGGCCATCAGCCGCTGGACATCGCTGTCGTTGTTGGCGAACAGCATCAGCGTCTGGCCGTTCAGGCCTTCCGCCAGGTTTTCACCGCTCAGTTGAATAATGTCCTTACGCATCCCCATGCTGCGGCTGTTGTTCAGCTTGGCCGGGAGCGGTGCCAGGGTAAAACCCAACTGCTTGAGCATCTGCCCCTGGGACGAAGCGGCGGTCCACAGGTTGGCGGATTTGCCATCGGCGTTGAAGACCAGGGCGGAAATCGGTTGTTCCGGCAGTTTCATATGCTGCTTCAGTGATTTTTCACGCGCATCGAAATCACTGACCACTTTCTGTGCCTGAACTTCATGCCCGGTAGCCTGACCCAGTTCGGTCGCCAGTGCCTGCCAGCTTTTGTCGTCGTAATTGACCACCAGCACCGGGGCAATGGCAGAGAGCTGATCGTACAGGCGCAGGGCGGAATCGGCACCGGTGGCCGAGATGATAATCAGATCGGGGGCTTCACCGGCAATAGTTTCTGCGTTGGGTTCGCCGATATACAGACGCTTGACGCCCCGCTGTACCGCGATAGCGCCCCATTGATGGAAGAAGCCCTGTGAGTCCGCCAGACGGTTGCCGGGCGTGGTGGCGCCACTGGCGATCACCGGGGCGTCGATCGCCAGCAGGGTACCGGTGACGGTGACGCTGGTGGAAACAATACGCGCAGGGGGCTGGCTGAGTGTCACCACGCCGTGTGAAGTTTCAATTTTGCGCGGCCAACCGGCGTCTGCGGCATGGGCAGTACCGATGACCATCAGGCCAAACAGCACCAGGCTGAAGATCGGGTTCTTCTTCATAAAGCATCCTTAGAAGTTAAATAGTAATACTTATCATTTATATAATTAAAACTGCTGGTTTTATATCACGATTATGAATGGAAGAACTGTTTACATTTATTGACATAGCATATTCACGAGGGTAATTTAACGCGATTCAATACAAATGATAATCATTATTATACCGGTTATTGTTCATGATACGAAAGGGAGTACCGATGAGCGTTACAGTAAAGAGTTCCGGGCAGAAGAAGCCGCAAAGCAAGGATAGCGAACAGTCTGCTGCAGGCGTGTCGCCGACCTCCGGCTTTTTCTTTACCTCTCCTTTCCGTAGCCTGAGTACTCAAGGCTGCTTCGCCAAAATCACGCTGCCGGCCCAGGACGGGGACCAGCTTAACGGCGAGTTCCAGCAGGCGGTACAGCATGCTTTTGCCGAGGCCAAACTGGCGGGGGTGAAAAACCCAATACTGTGCGGTGCGATCCCGTTTGACACTCATCAGCCCTCCGCGCTGTTTATTCCCCAGCAAACCCAATGGTTTGAGCGCGATGCCTATTTGGCTGGCGTAGCTTCACCGCAGGACGCCCTGCCGGAAATTACTCGCCAAAATGAAGTGCCTGCCCAGCAACCCTTTATGCAGATGGTGGCGGATGCGGTGGAAGCGACCCGTGGCGACCAGTTGGATAAAGTGGTGCTGTCGCGATTGCTGGAGATTGAAACCCGCGAGCCGGTAGATCGCCAGGCGTTGATGGCGCGTATCATCGCCCAGAATCCTCATGGTTTCCACTTCCATGTCCCGCTGGAACAGGGGGCACTGTTGGGGGCCAGCCCGGAATTGCTGCTACGCAAATCCGGCGCGCAGTTCTACTCCAACCCGCTGGCCGGCTCTGCCCGTCGTGATGCCGATCCGCAGCG
Organism: Serratia proteamaculans; assembly: GCF_949794035.1. Taxonomy (NCBI): domain Bacteria; kingdom Pseudomonadati; phylum Pseudomonadota; class Gammaproteobacteria; order Enterobacterales; family Yersiniaceae; genus Serratia; species Serratia proteamaculans. Next base: position 3,859,749 of record NZ_OX461105.1, on the reverse strand, counting down.
GGATCTGGAAGTCAGCCAGCAGTTATTGGTGTCAGAAAAAGATCGCTATGAGCACCAGTTTGTCACCGAAGGGATGCGTCAGGTGCTGGCCGATCGCTGCCGTTATCTGAATATCCCCACCGTTCCTGAATTATTGAGCACTACCACGCTGTGGCACCTGTCGACACCTATCGATGGTGAAGCCGCCAGCCGCGCTGAAAATGCGCTGTCGCTGGCCTGCCTGTTGCACCCGACGCCGGCGCTGTGCGGTACGCCGACCGCGTTGGCACATCAGGTGATTAAACAGTTGGAACCTTTTGATCGCGGCCTGTTTGGCGGCATCGTCGGTTGGTGTGACGCCGAAGGTAACGGCGAGTGGGTGGTGACCATCCGTTGCGGCACGGTGCAGGGCAATCAGGTACGACTGTTTGCCGGAGCCGGCATCGTACAAGACTCTTCGCCGGAATCCGAGTGGCATGAAACCGGCACCAAACTCAGTACCATTTCGCGGGCGTTTGGCCTGAACCAAGGATAGACATTCTGATGACCATTGCTTTTACCCCCTGGCCTGAGGCCTTGGCCCGTCGTTATCGTGAGCGCGGATATTGGACCGACCGGCCGTTGACCGACATCATCACTCGCCAGGCCAAAAATGACGCCATCGCGCTGATCGACCCGGAGCGCAGCCTGAGCTATCGCCGGCTTAATCAGCTTTCCGATCGGCTGGCCGCCGCCTTGCAGCGTCGCGGCATCCAAAGCGGTGACACTGCGCTGGTGCAGTTGGGCAACGTAGTCGAATTCTATGTGACCTTCTTTGCGCTGCTGAAAATTGGCGTGGTGCCGGTGAATGCGCTGTTCAGCCATCAACGCAACGAGCTGAACGCCTACGCCGTACAGATCAAACCAGCGTTGCTGATTGCCGATCGCCAGCATGGCTTGTTTGGCAACGATGAATATCTGACGGCTTTTCATGCTGAGCATCCTTCACTGCGCGTGGTGGCACTGCGTAATCAGGCCGAGGGCGAACAGTCGCTGGCGGCCTGGCTGGAAGAAGACAGCGGTGATTTTGTTGCGACGCCAACCCCGGCCGATCAGGTAGCATTTTTCCAGCTTTCCGGTGGTAGTACCGGCACGCCAAAACTGATCCCGCGTACCCACAATGATTACTACTACAGCATTCGCCGTAGCGTGGAAATTTGTCATTTCGATGTCGATACCCGCTATCTGTGCGCGCTGCCGGTGGCCCACAACTATCCGATGAGCTCCCCGGGCATCCTGGGCGTGTTCTATGGTGCCGGGCTGGTGGTATTTGCCAGCGATCCGGATGCCGGACAATGTTTCCGTTTGATCGAGCAGCATCAGATTAACGTGACGGCGCTGGTACCGCCGGCGGTCACGCTGTGGTTGCAGGCGATTGAAGAGTGGGGCGGTTGCCAGCAACTGGCCAGCCTTAAGCTGCTGCAGGTGGGCGGCGCCAAGCTGGGAGAAACCCTGGCGGCACGTATTCCGGCCGAGATCGGCTGCCAGTTGCAGCAGGTGTTCGGCATGGCGGAAGGCCTGGTGAACTACACCCGACTGGACGATGACGACCAGTATATTCTGACCACCCAGGGCTGCCCGATGTCGCCGGATGACGAGCTGTGGGTGGCCGATGATGAGGGCAACCCGCTGCCGGTGGGCGAAACCGGACGTCTGATGACCCGTGGTCCTTATACCTTCCGTGGCTATTACCAAAGTCCAGAGCACAACGCCGCCGCCTTTGATGACGACGGTTTCTACTGCTCCGGTGACCTGATCAGCCTGACCGAAGACGGTTATGTGAAGGTTGAAGGTCGTCAGAAAGATCAGATCAACCGTGGTGGGGAGAAGATCGCCGCCGAGGAGATCGAAAACCTGCTGTTGCGTCATCCGGAAGTGATCAACGCGGCGTTGGTTTCGATGCCGGACGAACTGATGGGTGAAAAAAGCTGTGCCTATATTATCGCGACCAGCGCGCTGAAAGCGGTGGTACTGCGCCGCCATTTGCGCGCCGAGGGCGTGGCCGAATTCAAATTACCCGATCGTTTTATACAGGTTGATACGCTGCCGCTCACCCCGGTTGGCAAAGTGGATAAAAAACTGTTGCGCCAACGCCTGGAGGCGCAACAACTGACTCTGGTCCAGGGAGAATAAGTCATGGCCATTCCAAAACTTAATGATTACGCGTTGCCGACTCAGGCTGAACTGCCGACCAACAAAGTGAGCTGGAAGGTGGAACCGCAGCGCGCCGCATTGTTGATCCACGATATGCAGCAGTATTTCCTGAATTTCTGGGGTGAAGACAGCCCGCTGATCAAACAGGTGGTGGAGAACATCGCCAACCTGCGCCGTTACTGCAAATCCCAGGGGATCCCGGTGTTTTACACCGCGCAGCCTAATCAGCAGAGCGATGAAGATCGCGCCTTGTTGAATGACATGTGGGGCCCAGGTCTGAATAAGCACCCGGAACAGCAGGCAGTGGTTGCTGCCCTGGCACCGGAAGCAGACGATACCGTACTGGTGAAGTGGCGTTACAGTGCTTTCCACCGCTCACCGCTGCAGGAGATTCTGCAGGAGTCGGGGCGCGATCAGTTGATCATCTGTGGCGTCTACGCGCATATCGGCTGCATGACTACGGCGATCGATGCTTTTATGCGCAATATTCAGCCGTTCATGGTGGCCGACGGCCTGGCCGATTTCTCCCGTGAAGAGCATCTGATGGCATTGCGTTATACCGCCGGCCGTTGCGGTCGCGTGGTGACCACCGCCGAGCTGTTGCCGGGCATTGCCAGCAAGGCTGCGCTGCGCCAGCAAATCATGCCTTTCCTCGATGAAGACAGCGAAGACATGGGCGACGATGAAAACCTGATCGACTACGGTCTGGATTCGGTGCGTATCATGGAATTGGCGGCACGTTGGCGCAAAATTCGCGGCGATATCGATTTTATCGCGCTGGCCAAGAACCCAACCATCGATGGCTGGTGGGCGTTGTTGTCAGAGGGGAAAGCCTGATGGAGCAACAGGGCGATTTCGCCGGTAAGCGAGTCTGGGTGACTGGTGCTGGTGCCGGAATTGGTCTGACAACGGCACTGGCGTTTGTGCAGGCCGGTGCCGAAGTGGTTGGCTTTGATAAACACTTTGGTGAGCCGGAATACCCATTCCGTACTGAAGTGCTGGATATCGCTGACAGTGATGCAGTAGACCGCGTGTGCGGACGTTTGCTGGCGGAGCAGGGGGATTTGGACGTGCTGGTCAACGGTGCCGGTATTTTGCGCATGGGGCTGACGGATGAAACCAGCACCGCAGACTGGCTGGCTTGTCTGGCGGTCAATGCCGGTGGGGCATTCAATATGTTCCGCCATGCCTTGCCGGTGTTTCGTCGCCAACGACGCGGTGTGATTGTCAGCGTAGCGTCCAACGCCGCCCATGTGCCGCGCGTCGGCATGGCGGCCTACTGCGCTTCTAAAGCTGCATTGCGCAGCCTGTGCCAAACCGTGGGGTTGGAAATGGCCCCTTATGGCGTGCGCAGCAACCTGGTTTCGCCGGGCTCGACCAATACGCCAATGCAGCGTGGCATGTGGCAGGATGAAACCGGTGAGCAGAACACCATTAACGGTTTCCCGGAACAGTTCAAACTGGGCATTCCGTTGGGCAAAATTGCTCAACCACAGGAAATCGCCGATGCCATTCTGTTCCTGGCTTCCGATCGCGCCAGCCATATCACTATGCAGGATATTGTGATTGATGGTGGAGCGACGCTGGCGGCCTGATAATCAGGTTCTACCTTCGCGATAGCCGTAAGGCGCTGCTTGCAGCGCCTTTATTAGTTGTCTTTAATCTCGAGATGCCCGGGCCTAGCGCACCGAGGGGCGCTCCGGCGGGCAAGCCGCTACGACCCCTTCGGCACGCTCTCCCTAATAACGAGCATTGTTAGTTGTATGGAGATATTGGGAGAATTACTGAGGTTTTGAGCGCTTCCGGACGTCAGATGCGAAAAAAGCGCCAAAAGGCGCTTTTTTCTGTAGTGGTGGGTCGTGCGGGATTCGAACCTGCGACCAATTGATTAAAAGTCAACTGCTCTACCAACTGAGCTAACGACCCGCAGAAGTGGTGGGTGATGACGGGCTCGAACCGCCGACCCCCTCCGTGTAAAGGAGATGCTCTACCAACTGAGCTAATCACCCACTTCAGAACTTCCGGGTACTGCCAAACAAGAGAATGAGTGGTGGGTGATGACGGGCTCGAACCGCCGACCCCCTCCGTGTAAAGGAGATGCTCTACCAACTGAGCTAATCACCCTCATTCTTCTCATTTCTTACTGCTTTACTACTCAACAAGATGGTGGGCGATGACGGGCTCGAACCGCCGACCCCCTCCGTGTAAAGGAGATGCTCTACCAACTGAGCTAATCGCCCCGTCTTGTTGGAGTCGCATTATAGGGATAGTTGAAAGTGAGTCAACGGTTTTTAAAATGATTTCAATCGTTCGCCGCAAATTTAAACAGGATGCGATATTTATCGCCCGCAATGACGGATCTTTGCACATGGTTATGCGAAACCTGCCGCAGAGATAACGAAATCAGGGGCAGCAATATCGTGTCAGCGTTGAGGAATTAGCGCGTGGTGGTACAATGTTGCCCACTTTTTTAAATTCCGAGCAATCGTCGGCAACCGCCGACACGCGTTGCGTAATAAGGCAGTGAACCCAATGAAAATCAAAACCCGTTTTGCACCGAGCCCAACCGGCTATCTTCACGTCGGTGGCGCCCGTACTGCGCTTTACTCCTGGTTGTTCACCCGCCATATGGGCGGTGAGTTCGTTCTGCGTATCGAAGATACCGATCTGGAACGTTCAACCCAGGACGCTATTGACGCAATTATGGATGGCATGAACTGGTTAAACCTGGATTGGAACGAAGGCCCGTACTTCCAGACCAAGCGTTTTGACCGCTATAACGCGGTGATTGACGACATGCTGGTGCAGAATACCGCCTATAAATGCTATTGCTCGAAGGAACGTCTGGAAGCGCTGCGTGAAACGCAGATGGAAAACGGTGAAAAACCACGTTACGACGGTCATTGCCGTGACAGCCAGTGCAGCCATACCGACGACGAACCCTACGTGGTGCGTTTCCGTAACCCGCAGGAAGGCTCGGTTATCTTCGATGACAAGATCCGTGGCCCGATCGAATTCAGCAACCAGGAGCTGGATGACCTGATCATTCGCCGTACCGACGGTTCACCGACCTATAACTTCTGCGTAGTGGTGGATGACTGGGATATGGAAATCACCCACGTGATCCGCGGCGAAGACCACATCAACAACACCCCGCGTCAGATCAACATTCTGAAAGCGCTGGGCGCGCCAGTACCGGAATACGCGCACGTTTCGATGATCCTCGGTGACGACGGCAAAAAACTGTCGAAACGCCACGGTGCGGTAGGCGTAATGCAGTATCGCGATGACGGCTACCTGCCGCAGGCGCTGCTGAACTATCTGGTGCGTCTGGGTTGGTCCCATGGCGATCAGGAAATCTTCTCTATTGATGAGATGAAAGAGTTCTTTACTCTGGAAGCGATCAACAAATCTGCCAGCGCCTTCAATACCGAGAAGCTGCAGTGGCTCAACCACCACTACATTAACCATATGCCTGCCGAAGAAGTGGCGGTGCACCTGGCGTGGCATGTTGAGCAACTGGGGATTGAAACCCGCAACGGTCCTGAGCTGAAAGATATTGTTAAGCTGCTGGGCGAGCGTTGCAAAACGCTGAAGGAAATGGCCGAGTCCTGCCGTTACTTCTACGAAGACTTCAGCGAGTTCGACGCTGATGCTGCCAAGAAACACCTGCGTCCGGTTGCACGCCAGCCGCTGGAGGCAGTACGTGCCAAACTGGCTGCTATCACTGCCTGGACCCCGGAAAACGTGCATGACGCCATTCAGGGCACGGCTGATGAGCTGGGTGTAGGTATGGGCAAGGTCGGCATGCCGCTGCGCGTAGCGGTGACCGGTGCCGGTCAGTCACCGGGTATGGATGTTACCGTTCATGCTATTGGTCAGAAACGTTCTCTGCAGCGCATCGACCTGGCGCTGGCTTTCATTGCCGGGCGTGAAGCTTAAGGCTGATAGTTTCCCAGCCTGTAAATGAAAAGGCCCCGTGGAGCAATCCCGGGGCTTTTTTATCGGTGTCGATCAGGCCTGTTCGCTGGCCGGAACGGCGGGGCGGTAGGCGAGGAAATACATCAGGCCGACGAAGCCTGCGCCGCCCAATGCGTTACCGAGAAACACGGCGGTGAAGTTGGGCAGATACTGGCTCCAGCTCATGCCACCGGCAAAGATGGCCGCCGGGATAATGAACATGTTCGCCACCACGTGCTGGAAACCGATAGCGACGAAAGCCATCACCGGGAACCACATGCCAATCACCTTGCCCGGCACGTCTTTGCTGGCAAAGGCCAGCCATACCGCCAGACACACCAGCCAATTACAGCCGACGCCGGAAATAAATGCGTGCAGGAAGTCAGCATCCACTTTGGCTTGCGCGATGGACAAGGTTTTGTGCAGGAATGCCCCTTCTGTCAGGCCAAGCAGGTGGCCAAAGAAATAGGCAACGGCCACGCTGCCGGCCAGGTTGGCCAGAGTGACCCAGAACCAGTTGCGCAGAATGGCAAACAGCGATATTTGGCGGGCAAACCAGGCCATCGGCAGAGTCATCATATTACCGGTCAGTAACTCTCCTCCGGCCAGAATTGTCAGGATCAGGCCGATCGGGAACACGGCGGCGCCCAGTAATGCCCCAAACGAGCCCCATTCGGCCGGCAGGGTGCCGATCACATGGATATCCAGCAGGAAGCCGGTAGCGATAAAGGCACCGGCGAGAAAGCCCAGAATGAGCAGATTGGCGAGTGACGCCTGGCTTTTGTTTACGCCGGCCTGAATGGCTAACGCAGCGATTTCTTTTGGTGAATGCAACGACATAACTGACTCGGTTTATAGTTGTGGATTTTACGACGCGGGCAGTCTATGCCTGTGGGGATGATGACTCAAGCGTATTTCGCTAACATTCCATTAAATAAAAATCAACACAATGGATAAGGTTTTTTGTATTTTGTGAGATGACCAGGGTAATGGCTGATTTTTACCCGTCCTGGCGATTTTTTAGCGTGAAACGCGCTGATTTGGCGGCTTTTTCAGCGCTTGATCGAGTAATTCAATTTAGCCGTTGACAGTGTTTCAGGGGTTTCATATTATGCGCCCCGTTCACAGGATTTTGTGATTGTGGATTGGGGCTATAGCTCAGCTGGGAGAGCGCTTGCATGGCATGCAAGAGGTCGACGGTTCGATCCCGTCTAGCTCCACCAACCTTTATCTCAGAAGGGTTGGGGAATACCGTAACGCCGGTTAAAGCGTACCACTTTTGTGGGGCTATAGCTCAGCTGGGAGAGCGCTTGCATGGCATGCAAGAGGTCGACGGTTCGATCCCGTCTAGCTCCACCACCATTTAAAAAGCCGACCTCAGGGTCGGCTTTTTGCTTTCTGTCTTTCCTCCTCCATCCCGAACACCGAATTACAGCCATTAAAAAAGGCCGCCGAAGCGACCTTTGTCTCACTGAGGTTTCGGCTTAGCCCAGAACCAGGCCTGCGATGGACGCAGACAGGATGCTGACCAGCGTAGAACCGTATACCAGCTTCAGACCAAAGCGGGACACCACGTTGCCCTGATGCTCGTTCAGCCCTTTAATCGCACCGGCAACGATACCGATGGAAGAGAAGTTGGCGAAGGAAACCAGGAACACCGACAGGATCCCCATGCTGCGAGGAGAGAGTTCAGCAGAGATTTTCTGCAGTTCCATCATCGCCACGAATTCGTTGGAAACCAGTTTGGTCGCCATGATGCTGCCTACCTGCAACGCTTCGTGCTTAGGAATACCCATAATCCAGGCGAATGGATAGAAGAAGTAGCCCAGGATTTCCTGGAAGCTCAGGCCGAAGATGGCGCTGAACAGGCCGTTGAGCGCGGCGATCAGGGCGATAAAGCCGATCAGCATCGCAGCAACGATAATAGCTACTTTAAAACCAGCCAGAATGTATTCACCCAGCATTTCGAAGAAGCTCTGGCCTTCGTGCAGATTGCCCAGATGCAGTTCTTCTTCTTTACTGGTGTCATACGGGTTGACCAATGACAGCACGATAAAGGTGCTGAACATGTTCAGTACCAGCGCGGCGACCACAAACTTGGCATCCAGCATGGTCATGTAAGCACCGACGATGGACATGGAAACCGTAGACATCGCGGTTGCTGCCATGGTGTACATGCGCTTTTCTGACATCTTGCCCAGAATATCTTTATAGGCAATGAAGTTTTCAGACTGGCCCAGGATCAGCGAACTGACGGCGTTGAAGGATTCCAGCTTGCCCATACCGTTTACTTTTGACAGCACGGTACCAATAATGCGGATGATAAACGGCAGTACTTTAATGTATTGCAGAATACCGATCAGCGCAGAGATGAAGACGATCGGGCACAGTACCTTCAGGAAGAAGAAGGCCAGACCTTTATCACCCATACCGCCGAATACAAATTCAGTCCCTTGCCCAGCAAACCCGAGCAGCTTGTCAAACAGCGCTGCGAATCCTTTTACAAAGCCTAAACCCGCTTCCGAATGCAGGAAGAAATAGGCCAGCAGTACTTCAATAACCAACAGTTGTATAACGTAGCGAATGCGGATGCTTTTACGATCGCGGCACACTAACAGTGCCAGAACCGCAACCACCACTAACGCCAACGCAAAGTGCGCAATATGGGACATGTTTGCTCCAAACTTGAGGCAGGCTGAATTTCGGATGTCATTTTATGTAACGCCACGTTTAAAAACGAGAGGTCTATTGCAAATATGGAAAGTCATAGTGGGATATGTCTTAAATTAGTACGGTAAAGCATAAAAAATCAAGAGCTTAATGAAACCATATGAAATTCCTATTCCTGTGCTAATTCCATTATAAGACCGATTGTGCTCTGAATCAGGCTCGGCAGAGTACGGAAAATATCCATCTACCCGCTAAACCTTTCGTTAAACCCGTGGTTTTTCTCTATCGCAGAGATAAGTATTACCGCTCTAAACGCACTTGATAATTATTATCATTTACATAAAATAACCTCAGGCTTAATAGACGTAAGGGTTCAGAGCATGCTGAACAGTCGCGTGGTAGAGACCACTCAGCGCCCATCCAGAAAGATCAAACTCTCCCTGATGGGGCCCGCATTTATCGCGGCTATCGGCTATATCGACCCTGGCAATTTCGCCACCAATATCCAGTCAGGGGCTTCTTTTGGCTATACCCTGCTGTGGGTGGTGGTGTGGGCCAATGTGATGGCGATGCTGATCCAGCTGTTGTCCGCCAAACTGGGCATTGCCACCGGTAAAAACCTGGCGGAGCACATTCGCGATCGTTTTCCACGCCCAGCGGTCTGGGCCTATTGGGTGCAGGCAGAAATCATTGCGATGGCGACCGATCTGGCCGAGTTTATTGGTGCGGCTATCGGTTTCAAACTGCTGTTGGGCGTAACGCTGCTGGAAGGGGCGATCCTGACCGGTATTGCCACCTTCCTGATCCTGATGCTGCAAAAACGTGGGCAAAAACCGCTGGAATGGGTGATTGGCAGCCTGCTGCTGTTTGTCGCCCTGGCTTATATGGTGGAGCTGGTGTTCTCCCAGCCGCAGTTGGGACCGTTGTTAAAAGGCATGGCGCTGCCGGATTTGCCGAACGGCGATGCGGTGTTTCTGGCTGCGGGCGTACTGGGCGCTACCATTATGCCGCACGTGATTTATCTGCATTCGTCGTTAACCCAGGCCGCTGGCGAGAATTCAAAGGCCGATCGCTATGCCGCTACCAAGTTCGATGTCGCCATTGCCATGACCATCGCCGGGTTTGTTAATCTGGCGATGATGGCCACCGCCGCCGCCGCTTTCCATTTTAATGGTCATAGTGGCGTCACCGATCTCGACCAGGCCTATCTGACGCTGCAACCTTTGCTGGGGCAGGCGGCAGCGACCATTTTCGGGCTGAGCCTGGTGGCTGCCGGGCTGTCTTCTACCGTGGTGGGCACGCTGGCGGGGCAGGTGGTAATGCAGGGGTTCGTGCGCTTTTACATTCCGCTGTGGGTACGCCGCGTGGTCACCATGCTGCCGTCATTTATCGTGATTATGCTGGGGATGGACGCTACGCGCATTCTGGTGCTAAGCCAGGTATTGCTGAGTTTCGGGATTGCCCTGGCACTGGTGCCATTGCTGTCGTTCACTGGTAATCGTGAGTTGATGGGCGAGATGGTGAACAGCCGTACCATACAGACGATGGGTAAGCTGATCGTGGTGGTAGTGGTGGGGCTGAACGGTTATTTGCTGGTCAGCAGCCTGCTGTGAGCACCTGTTAAATGAAAGGCCGGCATGATGCCGGCCTTTTGCTGTTAGTCGTCGTGGTCACCATGACCATGGTGACCGTGATCGCGGTCATCATGGCGACGATCTTTCCAGTGGTGTTTATCATGATGCTTGTAGTAGTGCTTATCGTATTTGCGATAGCGGCCTTCATGATAGTAATAATTTTTGCGCCAGTAGTCGTTGTCGCGCCAGCGATAACCGTCCCAGTTGTAACCCCGGCGGTTGCGATCGCCCAGGTAGCGGCCCTGATGGCCCTGCCACCAGTCGCGGTCACGCCAGTCATAACCGTCCCAGTAACGGCCACGGTTGTCTTGTTCACCGATACGTAATGACACGCCCGGCATCAGATCGATACTGAGGCCGTCCGCCTGGGCTTGCTGCATGACAGGCACCGTTGACACCACCAACAGGGCGGCCAATAACAGAGGTTTAAACATGAATTCTCCTTTCCGCCGCAGCGGGTTGGCCGGTTTTATAAGTAATGAAGCGCGTTCATCAGTTTATAAAATGGCCTTATAGTTTTACCTGCAATAGCGGCATCTTAGCCTGTGGGGCTAGGGTTGAATCTTAGAGAGATTCTGAAAAGCGGTGTGGGGCAGCTGATTTAAGATTTGTCTGGCGAGGATAGACGATCGCCGGCGTGGGATCCGGCGATCATTGTAACCGATTACACTAATATTTGTTCGATCTGGGCAATTTCGGCATCGCTGAAGCTGCGGTTAGCCAGCATGCCTACCGCGTCTTCAATCTGACTGGTCTTGCTGGCACCAATCAGTACCGAAGTGACGCGATCGCCACGTAATACCCAGGTCAGTGCCATTTGCGACAGCTTTTGCCCACGCTGTTGCGCCAATGCATTGAGTCGACGCACTTTTTCCAACTTATCGTCGGTGAGCTGACCGGGCTGCAGAAACTGACTGCCGCTGGCGGCGCGCGAATCTTGTGGAATACCGTGCAGATAGCGATCGGTCAGCAGACCACCGGCCAGTGGTGAGAAGGCAATGGAACCTACGCCGTGTTCTTCCAGCGTATCCAGTAACTCGGGTTCAACCCAGCGTTCGAACATCGAGTATTTGGGCTGATGGATCACGCAAGGCGTGCCGAGTTTTTGCAGAATGCGAAACGCTTCGCGTGCACGGTCGGCCGGGTAGTTTGATAGCCCGACGTACAGTGCCTTGCCCTGACGCACCAGCAAATCCAGCGCGCCCATGGTTTCTTCCAGCGGCGTATCCGGATCGGGACGATGGTGGTAGAAGATGTCCACGTACTCCAGCCCCATGCGTTGCAGGCTTTGATCCAGGCTGGCGACCAGATACTTTTTCGATCCCCAGTCGCCGTAAGGGCCAGGCCACATGGTGTAACCGGCCTTCGAGGAGATAATCAGTTCATCACGCCAGGGCTTCAGGTCCGCGTTAAGAATACGGCCGAAGTTTTCTTCGGCGGAACCGGGAGGCGGACCATAGTTGTTGGCCAGATCAAAGTGGGTGATGCCGCGATCGAACGCGCAGTGGATCAGCTTGCGCGCATTGTCATACAGCGTGGTGTCGCCAAAGTTATGCCACAAGCCGAGTGAAATGGCCGGCAGTTTCAGGCCGCTACGGCCGCAGCGGCGGTATTCCATACTTTGATAACGTGAAGAATCAGCCTGGTAGAGCATAGGAACCCTTTTCAGCAGAGGTGGAATGAATTTTAGTGTATGCGTTTCCATTGCGGTTGTCAGAGTCGCCGATCACGCTTAATCGCCATAACGTTATAAATACAACTTATGAGGTATAACTTATGCCTGCCAAGGGTGCGTCGATGTAACGCTGGGTTGCCAATCCCTTTTTAAACACAAAGCTCGAAATTCATACCACATCTTCGATACTTAATACTGACAATCTCAACTGTTGGCAGGTGATGATCATGAATAAAACCTATAGGGTGGCCGATTACCTACTCGATCGTTTGGCTCAGATCGGTATCCGACATTTCTTTGGCGTGCCCGGGGACTACAACCTGCAGTTTCTCGATCATGTCATCGCTCATCCGCAGATCACCTGGGTAGGCTGTGCTAACGAGCTGAATGCCGCCTATGCCGCAGATGGTTATGCACGCTGTAAACCGGCTGCCGCTTTACTGACCACTTTTGGCGTGGGTGAACTGAGCGCGGTCAACGGCATTGCCGGCAGCTACGCTGAATACTTGCCGGTGATCCACGTAGTGGGTGCCCCCACATTACGTGCCCAGCAGGCTGGAGATTTATTGCACCATTCTCTGGGCGATGGCGATTTCGGCCACTTTGCCCGTATGGCGAAAGAGGTCACCGTCGCGCAGGCCAGCCTAACCGCCGACAACGCCGAGGCAGAAATAGATCGGCTGCTGACCATCGCCTTGTTTGAGCATCGTCCGGTTTATCTGCTGTTGCCGAGTGAGGTGGCAGAAGCACCGCTGGCATCCCGACCGGCACCGCTGATGCTGCGGCAGGCCCATTGTTCTCAGGTGTCACTACAAGCCTTTATCGCCGCCGCGCGGGAAATGCTGCTGCCGGTCAAGCGGGTCTCCCTGCTGGCGGATTTTCTGGCGGAACGCTTTGGGGCTGAAAAGGTGCTGGCACAGTGGATGAATGAGGTTGATATGCCACATTCAACCCTGTTGCTTGGCAAGAGCGTATTGGATGAAACCCATGCCTGCTTTACCGGCACCTATGCCGGTGCGGCCAGCGATCCGCAGGTGAAGCAACTGATTGAGGGCGCCGATGTCGTCATTAACGTCGGCGTGCGTTTTACCGATACCATTACCGCTGGCTTCACTCATCATCTGCCGGTGGAGAAATGCATTGATATTCAGCCGTTTGAAGCACGGGTAGGGCAGCAAGTCTTCAGCCAGATCCCAATGCGAGACGCGGTCATTGCGTTGCACCAGTTGACGCTGACGTTGGTAAAACAATGGCAATTACCGGCGATTAAACGCCCGGTATTACCGGATCCGAACGGCAGTGGTTTGGATCAGCACGGTTTTTGGCAACAGATGCAGGACTTTCTGCGGCCGGGCGACATTGTGATCGCCGAGCAGGGCACGGCCTGTTTTGGTGCTGCGGCGCTTAGTCTGCCGCAGGGCTGTCGGTTTATCGTCCAGTCGTTGTGGGGGTCTATCGGTTATACCCTGCCGGCGGCATTCGGTGCCCAGACGGCGGAGCCGGACCGTAGGGTGGTGCTGTTAATCGGCGACGGTTCGGCACAGCTCACCGCACAGGAGCTGGGCTCGATGCTGCGCGACGGGCTGAAACCGGTGATCTTCCTGCTCAATAATGACGGTTATACCGTTGAGCGGGCTATCCACGGCCCGCAACAGCGTTACAACGATATCGCCCAGTGGAACTGGACGCAGTTGCCGCAGGCGTTAGCCGGCGAACATCAGGTGAAAACGCTGCGGGTTACTGAACCAGAACAGTTGCGCCAGGCGCTGAGAGAAGTCGGCGACAGCCCGCAACTGGCTTTTGTGGAAGTGGTGCTGCCAAAGATGGATATTCCCGAATTGCTGGATACCGTCTCGCGCGCCATTCAGTCGCGTAACGCGGCGGCCTGATCCGTCGCGTTCTCCAGCAGGCGTTCCAGCAACCAATACCCCGCCGGCCCTGGCGGGGTCAGTTTCGACCAAACCGCATCCACTGAAATCAGCTTCGGCCATCCGCGTGGCTTAAGTTCGGTTAATTTGTCATGGCCATATTGCCGCACCAGCCAGTTCGGCAATGTGGCCCAACCGACCCCTTGCTCGGCCATTTCCAGCAGCATCAGGTAACTGGGTGCCGACCAGACCCGGCCCTGAGGACGGGACGCACCGGCGCCGGTGTAGGTGTTCAGATAGAGTTGGCGGGTGCTGGACAGTTGTTCCGGCGTGGGGGAAGGCGTCTGCGCCAGCGGGTGCGAGTGGGTGACGAACAGCCCCATCTCCGTCTGTTCCGGCAGCCGTGCAAAGCCGATATCCGGTGGATAGCTGGCCTGCACTTCCACCATACCCAGATGCGCACGGCCACTTTGCAACAGATCCAGTACGTCGCCGTCCTCGGCGATCATGCACTCCAGCTCTATGTCCTGATAGCGTTGTTCAAAGTGCTGCATCAGGCGATCGTGGTGGGTGGGTTGGTAGGTATCGGAAAAAACGATGGTCAGGCGGGGTTCTATATTGTCCGCCAGCCGAATACTCAGCGCGTCGAGTCGTTCGCTGGCCGTGAGAATGTCCTGCACATGGGCCAGCACTTTGTGACCGGCGGCGGTTAATACCGGCTGGCGTGCCTGGCGATCAAACAGGTTTAGCCCGAGATCGGCTTCCAGATTGGCGATCGCGGTACTGACAGTGGACTGACTTTTGCGCAGCTTGCGCGCGGCGGCTGAGAAAGAACCGAGGGCGGCGGCCTCAACAAACGCCTGTAGGGCTTCGGGAGAATAGCGCATGATGTATCTACTTTATCGATGGAACCTATTTTTAATCTACCCAAAAAATCGATGATAATCACCTGAGTTTAGTAGGGGGCGAATATATTCGCTCCAATTTATGCGGGCGCGGCATGCAGCGCCCCTACAAATTCATAAGGGATAAAACAGGTGATGTATGCAACTGCAAAACAAGTCTTTCGTTGAACGTATCGTCCACGCCGTCGGTTTCGAAACCATTGCCGTGATGGTCTGCGCCCCGTTGGGCGCGTGGTTGTTGAACCGTTCGATGGTACAGGTCGGTGCGTTGGCGGTGATGTTGTCCACCGTCGCCATGGTATGGAACATGGTTTATAACACCGTTTTTGACCGCCTGTGGCCGGTGGGCCGCGTGGTGCGTAATCTTAAAGTGCGGGTGTTTCATGCCCTGGGCTTTGAGGCCGGTTTTGTGTTGATCGGCGTGCCCATTGCCGCCTGGATGCTGAGCATTTCTTTGGGGCAGGCGTTTATGCTGGAGATCGGCTTCTTCCTGTTCTTCCTGCCGTACACCATGTTCTATAACTGGGCGTACGATACGCTGCGTCAGCGTTGGTTTGAGGCGCGTCAGCCAGTCAACTCCTCCGCTAAATAAGGCGTCGTCATCCCTGCGATTCTCAGGTAATGTCGGATAATTGCAGCAATGACTGAGGAGCAAACGATGAAAGTGTTGGGCCTGCTGGGCGGCATGAGCTGGGAATCGACCATTCCTTATTACCGCATGATCAATGAACAGGTTAAGGAGCGACTTGGCGGCCTGCATTCGGCCAAAATCGTGCTCTACAGCGTCGATTTCCACGAGGTGGAACGCTTGCAGCATCAGGGCGATTGGCAGGGGGCGGGGCAACTGCTGGCTGCCGCTGCGGCCTCACTGCGTGCTGCGGGGGCACAGGCCATCGTCATTTGTACCAACACCATGCACAAGGTAGCGGATGCGGTTGAACAGGCCAGCGGCTTACCGCTGATCCACATCGCCGACGCCACGGCGTTGCAGGTGCGTCAGCAGGATATTCGCCGCGTCGGGCTGCTCGGCACGCGTTTTACCATGGAACAAGAGTTCTATCGTGGGCGACTGCAGGAAAAGTATGGCATTGAGGTGGTCACCCCGGTGGCGGCCGATCGCGACATTGTGCACCGCATTATTTATGAAGAGCTGTGCCTGGGGAAAATCCGTGATGCGTCGCGCGATGAGTATCGCCGTATTATCGGCAATCTGGAACAGCAGGGCGCTCAGGGGATTATTTTCGGCTGCACCGAGATTGGTCTGCTGGTTGGCGCGCAGGATGCGTCAGTGCCGGTATTTGACACCACTGCTATCCATGCGCGCGCAGCAGCAGAATACTCGCTAGCCTAATCGTCGTGCGGCGGTTGGAGTTTACCCACCAGCATCAGTGGCTTGCCCGCCAGCACCAGCCAGGCGGGCAGCATCACCACACACAGCACCGGTAGCAGGTGCAACTCCGGCACCACCGCAACGGCCATAAACAGGCTGAGCCAGCCGTCACGCGTGACCACCAGCACCAACCCCATAATGGCGCAGGAGACGGTAATGGCCGCCGGCACCGCCGGAACATGCTGATGCAGCATCAGGCCCAACGCCACCCCGACAAACACTGCCGGGAAGATGCGCCCACCACGAAAACCGCTGGCGGCAGCAATCACCAGTGCCGCCAGTTTGGTCAGCGTGATCAGCAGCAGTTCCGTGACCGAAAAATTCTCGCCGATCGCCAGCCGCTTCATTTCATCCAGCCCTTTAAACAGGGTGACCTCGCCGCCGATTAATGCCAATAGCCCGAGCACAAAGCCGCCCAGCCCCAGCATCAGTACTGGGTTCTTGATCGAATGGAACAGGCGATGGATATGCGGAAAACTCCACAGCGCCACCATGCCCAGCGCGATGGCGATCAGCGCGACGATAGATCCACTGAAAATATCCGTCAGCCGGGTAACGCCATAGGCATCAAGCTGCAGGGTAAAGTTCGGGGTGAAAAAGAGTTGGGTGGTGACCGCACCGGCTGCTGCTGCCATCAGCGGGGCAAACAGCCGATCCCACAGCGGCACATCATTATTGCCCGCCAGCGTTTGTGAAAAGATCAGCGCAGCGGCGACCGGAGTGCCGAACAGTGCGCCGATGGTGCCGGCTGCGGCCAGAATAATCCAGTCCATGCGCGGGACTCTCGGCAGCAGACGTGAGCCGATTGCCACCACCAACGCGATATTGATGGCAGTGATCGGGTTTTCCGGCCCCAGGCTGACGCCACCCACCAGGCCAACGATCAGTGCCAGCGCAAGACCGGGCACCGCCGACAAGGGCAGAGGCATGCCGATCAGCGATTCCGTTGCCGGGTCTGGCCCCGCATGGCCGGGCATATAGCGGATAATTAACCCGACGGCGACGCCGGTCAGCGTCAGAATGCCGATCAACCACCAGGGCGACTGGGTGTCGATATTCATAACCGCGGGAATATTCACCCACAGCAGCCGCTGCAGTGCATCGGCGAATTTCATCACCAGAATGAGCACCAGGCTTGAAGCCGAACCGATAACGAGAGCGGGCAGAGCGAAAGCCAACATGGCATTGGCGCGCGGGTGCAACATGCGGCGATCCCTTGTTAATGGCCCCGGATGGCAGGGCGAACGGGTGATTGAATTGTGACCACAGCTTGCCAGACAATCAGCACTCTGGCACGCAAAGAAATTTCCGGCCAGGCCTGGGGCCACAGCCAATTAATAGTGCCTTTCTGTGTTGATGGTTAACAGCCGTGGTAGCGCGTTTTTTGCCGCAATTTGTTTCAAATCGCCCTGAAAGGGATGGGCTGAAATGTTTTTTGTGATCTGGATCGCTAATGGATGGCCGCGTGAAGGATGGTGATTGTTGTTTTTGCAGCGGGATTTTACAGTGTGGGCAGCTTTCAATTATTCATTCCGCGGAGAAGATACTGATGACTTATGCCCTCGTAGGTGATGTAGGCGGCACCAATGCCCGCCTGGCGTTGTGCACTGTGGCGACGGGTGAAATTACCCAGGCGAAAACCTATTCCGGCCTGGAGTTTGACAGCCTGGAGGCGGTGATCCGCCAATATTTATCCGAGCAGGATATTCAGGTGCAGGACGCCTGTATTGCCATTGCCTGCCCGGTCACTGAAGACTGGGTAGCGATGACCAACCATACCTGGGCGTTCTCGATCAAAGAGATGAAGGCCAGCCTGGGGCTGAGCCACCTGGAAGTGATCAACGACTTTACCGCCGTGTCGATGGCGATCCCGATGCTGTCGCAAGACGACGTGTTGCAGTTCGGCGGTGGCAGCGCGCAGAAAGACAAGCCGATTGCAGTGTATGGCGCCGGTACCGGTCTGGGGGTGGCGCATCTGGTGCACGTTAACCGTCGCTGGGTGAGCCTGCCGGGCGAGGGCGGCCATGTGGACTTCGCACCGAACAGTGAAGAAGAAGATATCATTCTGGAGGTGTTACGCGCCGAAGTGGGCCATGTGTCTGCCGAGCGTGTGCTGTCCGGGCCGGGGCTGGTCAATCTCTACCGCGCTATCGTTAAGTCGGATAAGCGCCTGCCGGAAAAGCTGGAGCCAAAGGACATTACCGAGCGCGCACTGGCCGACAGCTGCATTGATTGTCGCCGCGCCTTGTCGCTGTTCTGCGTCATTCTAGGGCGTTTCGGCGGCAATTTGGCGCTGAGCCTGGGCACCTTTGGCGGCGTTTATATTGCTGGGGGCATAGTGCCGCGCTTTATGGAGTTCTTTAAAGCTTCTGGCTTCCGTGCGGCGTTCGAGGATAAAGGGCGTTTCAAAGATTACGTGCACGACATTCCGGTATTTATGATCACTCACGGGCAACCTGGCCTGCTGGGTGCCGGCGCTCATCTGCGTCAAACGCTGGGCATGCATCTGTAATGCATAATCCCGGCAAAACAGCGGTATGCTGATTTGCCGGGATTATTTGTACCAAGATTATTGTGGGGGGGGGGGACGAATCTTGGCGGTAAGTTCACTTAATACAGACTGGAGATATACGCGTTAACGGGTTCAGGCAATAAGTCTTGTGGATGGTCACCTCCAAATGTTGCCCATTTGCTTTTCCCGCTAATAATTGTTGAAGCAACTCTAGTATTTGATTCTGCATTGTATATGGTGATTTTTACTTCTATTTTGTCAGGTTTGCCGGACCATTCAGTAGCTCTGTCTTCCCAGTGTAATATCTGTGGGATTACGTAATACCCACGACTAATTGGGTGATTACTCTTCAGGCAAGCAGTGTCCTCGCAATCTGTGAAAACACTCACGTTATCTGAGTGTTGCAAGAATGCGGCTTTAACAGCCGTTGCTGTAGCATTACCCGAACCTGCGTAATTATGCGTTTCATATGCGCCATCAGCAGGTTTCGCTATGACTACGGGGGTATCTTTAATTAAAAGCTCTGTGTTTTTTTGGATGTTATTTGTGTTGTATTTGGCTGAGCAACCAGTCAGCAATAATATTGCAGAAGAAAACAGTAATAAACTTTTCACTTCCCTATCCTCGACATTGAATTCCGCTCATCATAACAATGTTTTACAAACCCAGAACAATAATTATTAATTTCTTTGCTAATTATTTTTTGTTGGGCCAATTACTATTATTTCGCTATCAATATCTCTACTATAAAAAAAGGGGCGCAACCGTTAAGTTGCGCCCCTTTTATCGTTTGAGGAGTTAGGCTTTTGCCAGCTCCGTCTGCGGGAAGTGTTCTTCTTCCTGCGCTACCGCTTTCGGTGCCTTGATGAACAGGGTGATTATCAGAGAAGCCACTGACAACACGCCAATCACGATGAAGGTGGCATGGAAGCCGCCGAAGTATTTGGCGACAAACGAACCGGCCAGTGCGCCCAGACCGAAGCCCTGATAGATGATGCCGTAGTTTTTGCTGTGGTTTTTCAGGCCGAAGAAGTCACCGACAATCGCTGGGAACACGGTGATGTTGCCACCGAAGCAGAAGGCGACGGCGCCGACGCAGATGAAGAACAGCGTGTGGTTCAGGGTAAGGAAGCTCAGTGCCACAATCGCCAGTACGGTAACCAGCATGGTGAAGCTGATGACGCGCATGCGGCCCACTTTATCGGACAGCGTACCCAGAATGATACGGCCCGCAGTGTTGAAGATAGCGACGGCAGAAACGGTGTTGGCGGCAGTAGCTAAATCCATTCCGGCCAGTTGCACGCCCATGTCCTTCACGATACCAATCAGGTACAAGCCACTCATACAGGCCGCGAAGAAAATGATGAACAGCAGGTAGGCTTCTTTGGTGGCCAGCATCTGGCGCACGCTGTAGTCATTGCCCAGGCCGTGGGTACCTTGCTGTGCCGAGTTGCTCACCAGTACCGGTTCTTTCAACAGCAGGGAGCCGAGCACGATCAGCGCCATTACAATGGCACCCCAGTAGAAGAAGGCGGAGGACACGCCGACGTCGGTAATCAGTGCGGCGTTAACGTATTTGAACAGCAGGCTACCGGTACCGAAAGCCCCGACTGAGATACCGGAGATCAGCCCTTTGTTGGCCGGGAACCACTTGATCAGGTTAGACAGGGTAGAGATGTAAGCGATACCGACCGCGAAACCGACCACTACGCCGGCCAGCAGATAGACCATATTCAGTGAGCTGACGTAGGCGCTGGCCATCAGGCCCAGACCCACCAGGATACCGGAGCACAGCGTCAGGTTGCGGATACCGAAACGTTCCTGCAGTTTGCCGGCAAACAGCGTGGCGAAAGCCAGGAAGAAGCTGGTGATGGAGAAGGTGGTGGCGACGTCGCCGAGGCCCCAGTGGAACTTATCGACCAACGGCTGGTTGAACAGGCTCCAGGTATAGATAGTACCGAGACCCATCTGGCAGATGATGGTCCCCAGAACGATTAAGCTGCGATTTGCCGGTTTGGTGTTCATGGCCGGACTCCTTCCTGTGTGTGCATTGCCGGGCGTTAGCCGTTGGCGGAAATTTGCGGATAGCGTCTAAGGCCCCGCGGTATGGGCTTATTATAAGGCTGGTAATACCACTGGACGGCGGATCGGGAATGAGTTGCACAAGGGAAGGAATGAAATGCATCAGAAGGCGCATGAGTTGCCTTTTTTGCGCTTAAAAGGGCGTGAAATGCGGCGGGTGCTACGTGATCTATATCAAGAATGTTAGCGATTTATCGCCGATCACCCGGCGGTGATTGTGGTTGAATTGTGAAGGATCTGTGTGAAAGGCGTAAATGGGCATTGTTCCTATAGAGCGGCGGCTGGCGCAGATCTATGTTATCTGCGAACGGACGGGTTCCGCTCTGCAGGAGTCGTTGAGATGAAGAAAATACTGTTGTTATTAGCCGCACTGCTGTCGCTGCCGTTGGTGAGCCACGCAGACGTATCGATTGGCGTCAATGTACCGGGCCTTTCATTGCACATTGGCGATCGCGATAATCGCGGTCACTATTGGGACGGCGGTCGCTGGCGCGATCCGCGCTGGTGGTCTGAACACCGGGGCTATGAACGCCCGCGCGGTTATTACTATGGTCCGCCACCACGGGTTATTTATTACGGCCCGCCACGACGCGAATGGCGCGACCGCCCGCATTACCGTATGCCACCACCACCGCCGCCGGGCTATTACTATCGCCCGGGGCCACGCTGGTAACGGCTGGCGATTATAAACGCATCAGTTTGCGAAACTCTTTTACCTTGCTGCGGCTGACCGGCACTTCAAAATCCAGATCGCTCAGCCGCAGAATATAGGTGTTGTTGAACCAGGGTACGATCTCGCGAATTTTTGACAGATTGACGCAGTAGGAACGGTGGCAGCGGAAGAAATGTTCTTCAGGCAGACGACCGTAAAACTCGCTGAGGTTCATCGGCATCACAAACTCTTCGCGTCGGGTATACACCCGCGTCACTTTCTCATCGGCGGCAGCATAGTAAATATCGTTGATGTCGGTAACGATAATCCGCTCGTCTTTGATCAGGTTAATGCTGTGGCTGCTGCGGTTCGGCGCGCTGGCCTGTTCCGGCAGGCTGGCGGGGCGGTTATGCAGCGCCTCCAGCTTTTGCAGCATGGTGACGATGCGCGCTTCGTGATAAGGCTTGAGGATGTAGTCAAAGGCCTCGATTTCGAAGGCTTCCACCGCATGCTCTTTATAGGCGGTGATGAACACAATAGAAGGGCGATGGGCGAATTTGCTGATGTTCTGCGCCAGTAATACCCCATCCAGCGACGGGATATTGATGTCGAGGAAAATGGCATCGACCTGATGGTTCTGCAGGTATTTCAGCACGTCCAGACCATCTTCGAAGGTGGCTTCGATAACGATATTGCTGTGTTTTTTGATCAGATAGCCGAGTTCTTCCTGCGCGAGGAACTCGTCTTCAACGATGATGGCTTTCATGAGGGTTCCCCGGCCGGCAGTGCGTTGTTCTCTACCGGCAGTTTGCCGCCATTTTTGCTGATATAAAAGGCAATTTCGGTGCCCGGCTCCAGGCGACGAATGCGCAACCCTTCGCCGTACAGCAGGGACACCCGGTGATGTACATTCAGCAGGCCGATGTTGTGCCCAGGCATCTCGTTGCGCGCTACCCGTTCGATGACCTGCGGGTCAATGCCGTGGCCGGTATCTTTGATCGAAATCCTGACCCGGTCACCCTGATCTTTCACCGCAATTACCACCACCCCCTTGCCTTTGCACGGTTGAATGCCGTGCACGATGGCGTTCTCCACCAGCGGCTGGATCAGCAGGCTGGGGATGCGCACCGAGATATCGTCATCGATGTCATAAATCACCGTCAGCTTGGCACCGAAGCGCGCCTGCTCGATGGCGATATAATCCTGAATTTGGTGCAATTCCTTGCGAATGTCGATCAACTCGTCGTTCAGCTCCAGGTTATAGCGCAGGTAGCGGGACAGGTTGATAATCAGTTGGCGCGCGGTGTCCGGATTGATGCGGATCGAGGACGAAATGGCGTTCAGTGCGTTGAACAGGAAGTGCGGGTTGATCTTGCTTTGCAGAGCGCGCATTTCCGCTTTGTCTGCCATTTGCCGCAGATGTTCAATGCGCGACACCTCCATTTGGGTGGAGATAATCTGCGACAGGCCCACTGCCATCACCTTCAGCGTATTGGTGATCTGGTGTGCATGACAGTAGTAAATTTTCAGCGCGCCGGTCACTTCGCCTTTTTCCCACAGCGGGATCACCAATTGCGAGTGGATCTGCGGCGTGGCCGGGTTTTCCAGATTATTTTTGATGATGATCTTGCCGTGCCGGATGCTTTCACGGGTCACCCGGCTCAGCCCTTCACGGCCGATCGGGTAAGCCTCTTCACCCACGCCGACATAGGCCAGTACCTGATGGGTATCGGTGATAGCCACCGCATCGGCCTGAATGTCCTGGCGAATAATGTCACAGATGGTGGCCAGCGATTCACTGTTGATATTGCGGAAATACGGCAGCGTTTTGCGGGCAATATCCAGCGCCAGTTTGGCCTGCCGGGCGGCGATCACTTCTTTTTCATCTTCCACGCTCTGCACCAGCAGCACAATCAGACCGATGCACACCGTACCGAGGATCATCGGCAGCGCGATTTTGGAGACGATATCCAGCCCCAGTTCGGTCGGCTTGGCCCACAGCACAATCAACAGCATGGTCAGGCATTCGCACAGCATGCCGCCGATGATCCCGGCGCGCCAGCGCTGCTCTTTTTTCACCTTCAGGTTGATATACCCGGCGCTGATACCGGCAATGATGCTGGTGATCAGGCAGGGAACCGAGGTAATGCCATCGATATCGATCAGATAACGGTGCACCCCGGCGATGATACCGGTAATGATCCCCACCCAGGGGCCGAACAGGATACCGCCGGCCATGATGGCGATCACCCGCACGTTGACCAGCGAGCCTTCAACGTTGACGCCGGAATAGGTGCTGAACAGCGCAAACAGCGAGAAGATGGCGGTGACCATGCCCAGTTCCAGCGGCGTATGGTCTTCTTTTTGCAGCAACTGGCGGAACAACCGGGTGCGGGTGAGGAAAAACAGGCAGATCAACATCAACGCGGCGCGATCAAATACCGCTAACAGCATTTCAAAAAAAGGGTGCACGACGGGCTCTCGCTGCGGCGGAAATAAGTGAGAAGTATATCACAGCGAATGAACCCCGTGGCGGCCTGGCGGTGCGCCACGGGGAACGGCGCTATTTGATGCCCAGTTGTTCCTTGCCGAGCGGTGTCAGCAGTTCAAGCGTGGCGCGGCCGATGAAATCCACTTCGAAATCGTCGGGAGCGAAATCCGGCGGGGTTTTACCGGCAATAAAGCTGGGCAGTTGGCGCTGCAGATAGGCATCGTTTTTCTCGCAGCCCGGCGCGGCAGCGATATACATTACGTTGCTGTCGAACTCGCCGTTATGCTCGTTTTCCACCGCGTGGATCACGTCGCAATGCCAGAAAACCGTGTCGCCCGGTTCTAAATCAGGAATAGGGGAAATCCCACTGATTAAAAGGGGATGCCATTTTTCGGAGATCGACAGCGCACGGCCCGGGGCGGCATCGCACAAATCGTCGTCGGCGACGTCATCCTGTAACGCACGCAACAGCACGTAGGCCATGGCGTTGGCAATCGGGACCAGATTCAGCGTGCCGGCGTGGGTGCGCTGTGGCGTCAGTGCCGTCCATCCCTGGAAGGTACGGAACATTGAGCACACCGCCGGTGATGCGATTTCACGGACTTCGGTGCGCCCGTCGGCGGCAAAGGGATCATAATCCTGCCAGTTGCCAGAGAACACGTGGCGGTAAACGTAGCGGAAGTTCTCATCCAGCCAGCGCTCAATGGTGCCGCTGTCTACGTGCGGCGACAGGCCGAGTGACGAGGAGTTCGGTGGGCGGCGGCGGGTGCGATCGGCGTAGGTGGTCACGCGCGTTGGGTCAAAATGCTGTTTGCCGTTGCTCTCGGTTTCCCACAGGCTGTTGAGGAACACCTGCACCGCGTGCATGCGGGCGTCCTGACGGGCTTCCACCTGCGGTTTGGACCAGTAAATACCGTAGATTTGCGGCTTGCTGGCGGCCAGTTTGCCAAAGTAATTGTCTTCGGCAGCCCCTTTCAGGCGTTCGACGAAGTTGTTGCGCTCGAGATAGTCACCGATTTCCTGATTCCAGGCTGCGGCCTTATCGCGGGGGAACACGCCACGAATGGCACAGGCACCGCGCTGTTTGATCAGCGCTTTTTGCTGCTCGCTGACGCGTTGTTGCAGGATATCTTCGGCATCGACTTGCGGCACCGGACTTTGACCGGCGGCCAGTTCCCGGCGGATTTGTTCAACCTGCTGGCGGATGTTTTCTTCCAGCGCCAAAAAGGTCTCACGGTAATCAGGCAATGCCTGGCGGATCTGCTGTTTGACGGTTTTAATTGTGCCTGGAATATCGTCAATCTGTAAGGAAGCCATGGTGTTCTCCTCGCGCTGCGGATGGGCAACGACGGACGGTTGTAGGTGACCGGGTAAGGCGTTATGGTTTTGTTGTTTTGACGTTAATGATTATCTGGATTTAATAGGGGAAAATAAAGGGATATCTTTCATTCGTAACTTCCTTATTTTCGTTTTTCGGAGATCCACGTTTTTAGGAGATAAAAGCAATGAAGTTGGTCACTGAGCGTTTGACCCTGGAGTCGCTGACGGCCGACGACTGGCCGCTGTTTTTAAGCCTGTATCAGGATCCTGATGTGATCCGTTACATCTCCGACCCGTACTGCGAGGAAGGTATCCTCAGTCGTTTCGAGGCCCGTTTACCAACCTGGGACAAGCATTTGGATCAATGGTTGTGCCTGGTGTTGCGAGAGAAAGAAAGCGGAGAAGTGGCTGGCATGACCGGTTTTCGCTCGATGTGGCTGCCTTACCAACAGGCGGAAGTGGGATACGCCTTGCTGCCGTCCGCGCAAGGTAAGGGCTATGGCAAGGAATCACTGCGTGCAGTGCTGGATTTTGGTTTTAACGCCTGTGGTTTCCATAAGCTGACTGCCACCGTGACCGAGGGCAATATCGCTTCGCGCCGGTTGCTGGAGTCTTGTGGCTTTCTGCTGGAAGGTACGCTGCGTGATAACTACCGGCTGGCGGGGCAGTGGCGTGATGACTGGCAGTTCGGGCTGTTGGCCAGGGAGTTTAAGGCCGGAAAATAAAAAAGTTGTGCCGGGTATCGACAACCCTGCTGAAGCTGGGATATGTTCAATATCCGGTCAATCTTTAGGTTGGCCAGCGTCGCTCGGATGGTCCGGGCGCTAACGTCTCTTCGAGGTATCTATGGCTGATAATAGTCCGCAACGCCGTTTCACGCGTATTGAACGTCTTCCCCCTTATGTATTCAACATCACCGCCGAACTGAAGATGGCTGCACGCCGTCGTGGCGAGGATATTATCGATTTCAGCATGGGTAACCCCGACGGGCCAACGCCGCCGCACATTGTGGAAAAACTCTGCACCGTTGCCCAGCGTGACGACACCCACGGTTATTCCACTTCGCGGGGTATTCCGCGTTTACGTCGTGCTATTTCACGCTGGTACGCCGACCGTTACCAGGTGGAGATCGATCCCGAAAGCGAAGCCATTGTCACCATAGGTTCAAAAGAAGGGCTGGCACACCTGATGCTGGCGACGCTTGACCACGGCGATACCGTACTGGTGCCGAACCCGAGCTATCCGATTCACATTTACGGTGCGGTGATTGCCGGCGCCCAGGTGCGTTCGGTGCCGTTGGTGGAGGGCGTGGATTTCTTTGGTGAGTTGGAGCGCGCCATTCGTGAAACCATTCCTCGTCCGAAAATGATGATCCTCGGCTTCCCTTCGAACCCGACCGCTCAGTGTGTGGAACTGGACTTTTTTGAACGCGTGGTCGCGCTGGCCAAGCAATACGACGTGCTGGTGGTCCACGATCTGGCCTATGCCGACATTGTGTATGACGGCTGGAAAGCACCCTCGATTATGCAGGTGCCTGGCGCCAAGGACATCGCGGTGGAATTTTTCACCCTGTCGAAAAGTTACAATATGGCGGGCTGGCGTATCGGCTTTATGGTCGGTAACCCGGAGTTGGTCAACGCGCTGGCGCGTATCAAGAGTTACCACGACTACGGTACCTTTACGCCACTGCAGGTGGCCGCCATAGCTGCGCTGGAAGGCGATCAGCAGTGCGTGCGGGATATCGCGGAACAGTACCGTCAGCGCCGCAATGTGCTGGTGAAAGGGTTGCATGAAGCGGGCTGGATGGTGGAAAACCCGAAGGCTGCGATGTACGTCTGGGCCAAAATTCCCGAGCCTTATGCGCATCTCGGTTCACTGGAGTTTGCCAAACGCCTGTTGGCAGAGGCCAAGGTTTGCGTATCGCCAGGTATCGGCTTTGGTGACTACGGTGACACCCATGTGCGTTTCGCGCTGATAGAAAATCAGGATCGCATCCGTCAGGCGGTACGCGGTATCAAAGCCATGTTCCGGGCGGATGGGTTGATCAAACCGAGCACCACCAAATAATTGCTTCAGGCCGGCGCATTCGCACCGGCCTTTTTTCTCGCCGCTAAGGTTTTCTTCATCATTTACCCACTATGATCCAATAAGATTTTCTTTATTTATCAGGATGAGTGTATGGGTAACCGTTATGCAAAATCACAAATTGTGTTGCACTGGCTGACGCTACTGATGGTGATCCTCACCTATGCGGCGATGCTGTTAAAGGATTCGGTGCCGGATGACCTGGCATCGCTGGTAAAAAATCTGCATTTTAATTTTGGCCTTGCGGTCTTTTTGCTGATGTTCATCCGGCTGGGGTTACGTCGGCGACATGGCACGCCGGCCACCACACCGCCGCTTGAAGAATGGCAGGAATGGGGCGCCAAAATTTTCCACTGGTTGCTGTATCTGTTGTTCCTGGCTTTACCGGTGCTGGGGGTGTTGACGCTGGCTTATGGCGGGAAGGAGTGGGTGCTACTGGGTTGGCAGGTGCCGCAGTTCGTTACGCCGGATCCCCTGCTGCGTCGGCTCATCAAAAGTACTCATGAGACCCTGGCCAATACCGGTTATTTCATCATTGGTGCACATACGCTGGCGGCGCTTTACCACCATTATCTGCGCAAGGATGACACCTTACGTCGCATGATGCCGGGCAAATAGCCCAGATTCAGAAACAACAAAGGGGCGCAGGTGCGCCCCTTTATCTATGTATCTATATTCCCGGTCATGCCGTGGTTATGCAACCATCAGCATAAAGGTGCCAATCCATGTAACCAACATGAATGAAACGCCAAATACAAAATATTTCACTGAACAACTCCCGTCTGGAGTCCCTCGCAAGCCAATGATCCCGATTGTTGTGCTGAGTATTTTGTGGGTAGTCGGCAGTGGAGAGGCGGATCCTTCAATAGGAAGAACAACGTCCTTGACCACAGATTACCCGGTTGTCGTGCTTCAAAGTCCGTGAGGTAAAACATGAACCACGACAGGATCGGCGTTAATGTACTCCCAATACCAGCCAGATTACAATACTGTGTTTTTGATCACACTTTTTGACGGTTTTTTAACCAGCGTAGACTGTTTTTAAACGATTTTTATTTCTGAGAGTAGGGTTCAGTTTCACTGTTGCGCAGTGATATTCTAAGGACTGCAATTCGGATAGGAAAAATAGAACGTGTTGATATTGAAAAAATTACGATTATTTTTAGCATTGATACTGCTATTTTCAGCGTTGCCCGCGTTTGCCAGTAGTGCGTTATGGCGGGTAGTTAATAATCTTTGTGTTTTTAATTATCAACTACTTGGTTCTGCATTTCCTTGCGAAAAAGTCTATTTGGATGAGGGCCAACAGAAAGGCTATGCGGTAGTGCGCGATCTGGAAACTCGATACCACTTTTTACTGGTTCCAACTTTGAAATTGAAAGGTGTTGAAAGCCCAGAATTGCTGTTATCCACCACGCCTGATTATTTTTCCCTTGCCTGGCGGAATCGTCACGTGTTGGACCAGGTTTATGGTAAAGAGTTACCTCGCAATGCTTTTGCCTTGACGATAAATTCTCAGGGAGGTCGCACACAAGGGCAGTTGCATATTCATATTGCATGTTTGAAGCCGCATATCCGGCGTAGTATCGACAGGCAACTCTCCAGCATTGGCGATGACTGGACTGAATTGTCCGATAATCTGGTTGGGCAGCATTATCTGGGTAAACGTATCAGGCAGGATAATTTGGACGGGGTTTATCCCTTTGTTCAAATTGGTCGGCAGTTGGCTAAAAATGGTAGTGAAATGAAAAAATTTGGAGTTGCAGTCGTCCCCGTGTTATTCGAGAACAAACAGCAAGGCTTTGTTTTATTGGCAGATGAGGCAAGGCGCGTAAAAAATAATACTGGGCATACAGAAAACCTGCTTGATTTTACTTGTAAAGGATTTACCAGGTAGTTTTTAACCTAAGAAAGGCAGCCTGCTCAGGCTGCCGCGATAAAGATAGGTAATATTTTAGCCACATCAGATCATGTACAAGGCCGCTTGATTTTACTCAAGTGCTGTAGCAATACCGATAGCGACAATGGTCAAAAAAAGCGCACAGGATAGCATCATGGCTATCCAAATCTCACGGCGGCTCCAGTGCATTTTACGGCCTTTGATGATGTGAATGATGTCCAGTAACAACCACATCGGCCGGCCGCAGAAAAAGTTTAGTTTTTATTTAATCTGCGGTGATGGCGTAGCTATAACTTCCGTATTCACCTCATAGCCCAACAGGTAAAGAGCCTGTTCCAAAGCTTCGACCTTGGAGGCATAGGCAACGTCCAGCAGGCGATCCATTTGCCCGGCGTTAAAGCCCAGTTTACGTGCCAGTTCCGCTTTTGAGGTGGTTCCGGCCAGCATAATGTTATGCAGTTCGAGCTTGAGTTTAACCAGCACCGGCAGGTGGATTGCCAGTTCATCCTGCAGGGGGCGGGAAGGGGGCGGCACCGGGCGGCCTTCTTCCATTTCCAGCGCAATGGCAATCAGCAGGCTTTCCTGCGCTTCCAGTTCTATGTCTTCACGTTTATAGCAGGCGGCCTGTTGTTCAGGGAAATCACGAAAGTGAATCTGCCAGGCATCGCTGTCGTTATCAAAGGCGTAGTGGGCGGGATAGTGGCAAGACATGGTATTTCCTGTTTGGGCCGGGAATGATGCGGCATTGTGACCGCTTGCCCCACAGATAGCCAGTGGCGATACTGACGGCTAACCCGCTTTGCGCGTGCGCCATCCGGTAGGTAACAACAGTGCGCAGGCCACGCCAATCAGACTGATAACCACCAGCCAGCGTTGTATCGGGCCGGGATAATAGTTATTCACCACGCTAAGCAGATACATCACCAGTGCCAGCGGCCAGCCAGGCGTGCCGACGTCATTGAGACGAAAGGCGGTACGGGCGACGAGCCAGACGGTTAAACTTATCCAACTCAGTGACCAGAACATAATGCACAGTAAATAGACAAATACCGAAAAGAACTCGGCAATGTCGCTGTGCGCATAGGCGCGGAAAAGATTTTTATCCAGATAGGGCGACAGGTATGACAGCAACGTCAGACCGGCGGCGAACACAGCCACCGAGAAAACATATTCCCTGCGGGTAATACGGCGTTTAAAGATGTTTTTAGCGATCTGTCCTAGAGTTTCCACAGTGACATTCCGTTGTTTCAGTGATGGCTGCCAGCGCAGTCAGCCAAAGAGGGGAGTGTAGTGATGCTTTTTTTTGAGTCAATATGATAATTGTTCTCATTTATTCAATGTTTAGGTTCTGTTTGTGCGGTTGCTTACCCTAAGTAATTCCTTGTTTCTGTGCTTCCCGTCACGTTTTATAAGGTTTTGGCGTCAAGACGCCATGATCGGCAACATAATCCAGTTTGTTCGCACCTGACAATGGATTAACATAACCCACACTTATCACTGGCCTGGCTTATATGGATATCCGATGCGTCATTTAGTTGTTCTTCTCCCCCTGCTTACCTTACTCACTGCCTGTAGCAGCGGGCCGAAGTCGACCCCAGCCACGCCTCAGGACAACAGCGTCAAAGGCGGTTTTTTGCTGACGCCAGCGCATTCCGGCCAGCCGCTGGGCGGTGATTTCGCCAACAATCCGAACACCGCCCGTTTTATCGATAAAATGGTGCAGGAACACGGTTTTGATCGTCAGCAACTGCATGACGTGCTGGCCCAGGCCAAACGCCTGGACTCTGTACTGCGGCTGATGGATCGCCAGGCACCGACGCCAACCACTCAGGCGCCGTCCGGCCCGAACGGTTCCTGGCTGCGGTACCGCAATAAGTTCATCACGCCGGATAACGTGCAAAATGGCGTGCAGTTCTGGAATCAGTACCAGGACGCGCTGCAACGTGCTTACCAGGTTTACGGCGTGCCGCCAGAGATCATTGTCGGCATTATCGGCGTTGAAACCCGTTGGGGCCGCGTGATGGGTAAAACCCGCATTATCGATGCGCTGTCTACTCTGGCCTTCAACTACCCACGTCGTGCCGATTACTTTGCCGGCGAGCTGGAAACCTTCCTGCTGATGTCGCGTACTGAAGGGGATGATCCGCTGGAGTTACGCGGTTCTTTCGCCGGAGCAATGGGTTACGGCCAGTTTATGCCGTCCTCGTTCAAGAGTTATGCGGTTGATTTCAACGGTGACGGCCACGTTAACCTGTGGGATCCAGTGGATGCCATCGGCAGCGTCGCCAACTACTTCAAAGCGCACGGCTGGACCAAGGGTGAGCCCGTTGCTGTGCCGGCCAACGGTCAGGCTCCGGGGTTGGAGAATGGCTTTAAAACCCGCTACTCGGTTGCCAGTTTGTCTGAGGCCGGGCTGACGCCGCAAGGGTCGCTTGGCGGCAATCAGGAAGCCAGCCTGCTGCGCCTGGATATGGGGACCAGTTACCAGTATTGGTACGGTTTACCTAACTTCTACACCATCACCCGCTACAACCACAGCACCCATTATGCGATGGCGGTGTGGCAACTGGGCGAAGCGGTGGGTCGCTCGGTGCGTGGCGGATTCTGATGCTGGGCAAATAATGGAAAAGGCCGCAGAAGCGGCCTGATTTTGATGACAAAGTTGTTTTTGAATCCGAGATACCCGGGCCTAGCGCACCGAGGGGCCATTATGGGACACGTCCGTGTGTCCCACCCTACGGGCCGACGGAGTCGTTCCAATTTGCTCCCGGCAAATTGGTCGGCGGGCAAGCCGCTACGACCCCTTCGGCACGCTCTCCCTAATAACGGGCTTTGTCCGTAGTCTGAGGCCGCTTAAGCGGCCTTTTTTACGTCGGTAGCAATTAGAAATCGTAACGCAGACGCACCAGCGTCATATCGCCGAGGTTGTCAGTGCTTGAAGTCAGCACGTGTTCCACATCTACGCGGAAACCGTAATCAAACTGCACGGTAACGCCCAGGCCGTTATCAATGCGTTGATAGTCACGGCCGCTGACGTACTCCAAACGGTCGCCCATAAAGTACGGCATTACGGATTTCACCGCATATTGCCCTACCGGCACGGTATAACCGGCCAGATACTCAATACCCCAGGCGTCACCGGCGAAGTAGTCGTCAAGGTTGGCTTTTTTGGTGGTCAGGAAGTTGTTGTACCAGCCGCCGCCAAAGGTCAACGTCCAGTTATCCGGTTTCCAGCTCAGCGCGGTACCCAGGATGTTTTGGTCGTAATCTTTTGTGCTGTTGCTGGAGGGATCACGCATTTCGGCGCGGGTATAGTTCCACGCGGTGCCCCAGGTCAGGTCCGGCGTCAGGTGGTAATCCACACCCAGTGAACCCCCGCCCTCGCGCTTGTAGCGCAGGCCGTTACCCGGCAGGTATTCGTTATCGCTGAACAGGTATGAGGCATAAACGTCAGCATCACCAAAGGTGTTTTTGTACTTCAGCATCTTGCGTGAACGGTAGGAGCCGTCGTAATCCCCGTTGATACCGTTGCCCGGAGCCTGGGCCAGCATGTCGTAATCCCAGATATCGGTTTTGGCGCCGACCACGTCGTAATACACGCTGTTCTGCTGACCAAAGGTCAATTGTCCCCAGGTTTTGCTTTTCAGACCGGTGTACAACATGCGGCGGCTGGTGTTGTTGGCACCGTCGGCATAGTGGCTATCCCAGTTGAACAGCGCAGGGATATTCACCCCCAACTCGTAGTAGCTGATCCAGCTAATGTCATCGAACAGGTAGTAATCGGCGGCAAAGCGGAAGCGGGTGCCGCCGTCGAAACCGTTACGTTTGTAAGAACCTTTATCGCCATCGCCGGTCATATTGTTGAACTGCGGGCGGATGCTGCCGCCGACGGTAAAGTTAAGACGGCTCAGCGGATCACCCGCTTGTGGATCCTGCTTCAGCAGGGTGATTTCAGCCTGAGCAGCGAAAGAAGCACTGCCAACTACCAATCCCAGAGCAATTGCCTGAGTTAATGCGCGCAATTTGTATGTCATTTTATATCCCTGTGTGTACTTGCCAACCTCACTGAACCTTCTGGCATCAGTGATTTGCTCAGGAAGTTTTCTGAGCGTTTTCATTGCTTTTAGCGTGGGTAAAGCGAAATGCATATGTAACACAACGTGCGTCACAAAAAGTTACTTTTCCTGCTAATTATTGGTTTTTTTGTAACTGGCAGCAGTGCGGTGCTGCGATGCCGCCAGGCGATGGAAAAACTTAACTTAATGGCACAACAATGACGATGATGCTCGGATGAATTCATCTAACACGAAGGTTTATATTTTTCACTTGTCAGTGAAGGGCAGATGCCGTGTAATTTCATCTCGCAGAACGAGATTTAAATAAGCGGATATAACGTCATTGACTAGGGTGATATCTGCAAAATGGATAAGGCTAATAAGGATCATGGAGAGGGTTATGAAAAAGTATTTAATGTTGATTATCGGTCTGTTGCCATTGCCGTTGATGGCGGCCGAGTCGCACGTTTGCCAGTCACAAGCTTATGATTATGCAAGTATTGGTAATCTTAGACTGAGTGATGACACGATCTTTACCTGTCGTGATATTGGGCGCGTCACTATCCCTGAGCTGGCCAAACGGGGCTGGAAGGTGACCCATGTAGCGCAACAAACGGAATATACCGGTGAAGTCGACAGTGATAGCGAAGTGATTAAGATGTACCAGGAAATAGTGGTTTATAAAGACTAACCTTTTATATTTTCCTCAGATTTATCCATCACCTTTTTATTAGCGGTGAGGGAAGAGTGTATTTTTATTTAAGCGGCTTGAGGTGGTGTGATGAGTGCCAGAAACAACATAGACAGCAGGGCTGCCGCCGCCATGATGATGATATGCGCCATATGGGGGCTGCAGCAGGTGGCGATCAAGGCCGCCGAGCCGGACATTTCTGCCGTACTGCAAATCGCCATTCGATCGGGCATTGCCGCCCTGGCGGTTTACCTCCTGGCGCGCTACCGAAGCGAAAAGTTCGTTTTCGATCGCCCCACGCTGCTAGCAGGCCTGTGCGTTGGGGGGCTGTTCGCGTTGGAGTTCTTTTTCGTCTCCGAAGGTTTGCGCTATACCAGCGCGTCGCACATGGCGGTATTTTTGTATACCGCACCTTTATTCTCCGCCATCGGGCTGCATTTTGTTATTCGGCATGAACGGCTGTCGTTGATACAGTGGGTCGGTATTGCCATCGCCTTCGGCGGTGTGGTGCTGGCCATCTCCGGCATGAGTGGTAGCTCGGGCGCAGAAAGCCAACTGCGTGGTGATATTTATGGCCTGCTGGCGGGAATGTCCTGGGGCGGTTCGACCATCGTCATTCGCACCACCGGGCTGGCAAACTGCTCGTCAAAACAGACCCTGTTGTTCCAGCTCTCGGGTGCCTGCATTCTGCTATCTCTGTTGGCGCTAACCACGGAGAACGTTCATTTCACTTTGAGTGCTGTGGCCTGGAGCAGCCTGATATTCCAAACGGTAGTGGTCTCTTTTATCAGCTATTTGATCTGGTTTTCTTTACTGCGTCATTATCAGGCGTCCTCGTTGGGTATCTTGACTTTTATGACGCCCATTTTTGGAATTTTAGCCGGCGTGGTGATTTTGGGGGAGCCGCTGCAGATTGAGTTTATATTGGGTTCTGTGCTGATCGTTTTAGGATTGATTGTCGTGAGCTGTTCTTATTTATTTTATCTCAATAGAGGAATTGTACCTAAAATATAAGCTATGGATGTAGATGTTAATACCTATCAAATTAATTGTGAAAGTCAATTCACCATTACTGTGCAAATATCAAAGTATGCCTGGGGTTATCCTTTGATTACACTCAGTGATAATGGTGACTTTTTCGTGGTGAAAAGCACTAAGCGCGGTCGGTTATCTAACCAGACACCGGTTGAGATAATAAAATTCTCTAATAACGCTACAATAGTGTGGGATAACGGCCGCAAGCATATTTATTATTCAAAGGCCGGGCGGTTGTACAGCTGCGCACTTGAATTTTCTTATACCCCAAAGAAGTGGTAATCATTTTAAACCTCTGGCAATCAGGCCAGAGGCTCTATCTTCATCATCCACTGTTTGAACGCGATGATCTTCGGCCACTGACGTTCGGATACGGTCGACACAAAATAACAGTGTTCGCAGGGCAGGATCATGTGGGGAAATGGGATAATCAGTTCGCCGCTTTTGATCCAGTCTTGCACCAGGTTAAGCCGTCCCATGGCAACGCCCAGGTGTTGAGTCGCCGCCAGCACCGCCAGGTCAGAACGATCGAACTCCATGCTTTTGCTGTCGGTATCCAGGCCCAAATCAAAATGTTGTGACCAGGTTTGCCACTCGTCTTCGCCGGAATTATATCTGTCATGCAACAGGGTGCTGTGTGCCAGATTTTCAGGAGCATTGTAGAGGTTATGCGTTTTGGCGTACTGCGCAGTACAGACCGGGACCATGGACTCTGACATAAAGGCTTCATCCAGCTGCTGGCCCGACGGCAGCCGGCCAAAATACAGAGCCAGATCAACCCCTCTGTTGGCCAGGTTAATGTTTTCCTGCCCGGTGAGAATGTTTAAATGAACGGTGGGATACTGGGCAATAAAGTCACCGATCCTCGGTATCAGCAAACACTGTACGATGGAGGGGGGGGAGTAAATGGTCAGGGTACCCGTCAATTCACGGTTCCTGATATCAAGAATTTCCTGAGTCAGGGCATCGAAGGAGCTGCTTAACGACCATTGCATCCGCTCGCCTTCCGGCGTTAGCGTAATTCTGCGGTGAAAACGCTGAAATAAAAGAAAGCCCAACTCTTTCTCAAGCAAGTTTATTCTGTGACTTACGGCGCTGGGGGTAATTGACAGTTCTTCTGCCGCCAATGAAAAGGAGAGGTGACGGGCGACGCATTCAAAAGTATGCAAGCGTGAAAATTGATAACTGGTCAGCGGATTGGCTCGTTGTGAATATTTTTTGTTGGGGAACATGCTATTACTCCATTCGCGTCATGTTACCAATGTTAGCATTTTAATTTATGGATATAAAATGAGAATTCACTTATTTATGAGGGGTGGCGATATTTGAATAATTTGTTTGCGCTGGGTTTAATATTTTCAGGGAATATAGTTTGGCATTATTACCGACCAGGGCGGGCGGAACTGAGAGGTGAGGGCAAGGGTTATTGTCCGTTGCCCCAAGCATTTCTTACCACATTAGATCATCAGGCACGACAAAATCGGCATACGGATCTTCATCGTCTTGATCCTCCTGACTCAGCACATTACTGACTACAATGCTGCTGGCATCACGCTGCGCAATTTTATTTGCCACGATTGCGGGGATAATAGCGTAATCGTTATCAAGGCCATTATCAGCAACCAGGCGCGCAATGGCGAGACGACCACTGATTAACTGGGATTGCGTCGCTTTATCCACACTGATATTTTTAATTAAATTATTGTCTGTGAAGTTATAGCTAACATTGCCTTTTGAAATAACGATCCGGTTCATTTCAATTAACTGTTTAACCTGAGCTTTATACTCTTTAGACAAGGCCGCTTGCTTTTGTTGCTCACTAAGCTGTTTATCACGTTCAACTTGTGCCTTTTTATTGACTTCCACCGCCTCTCTGGCCTCACGAGCCTGAACTCGCGATTTTTTAGCGGTTTTCTGCACTTTCGCCAGTTTCTTACTGTTGACCAATCCGGCTTTAAGCATCTGCTCTTGTAATGTGAGTTTTGTCATGTTCGTTTCTAAAATCAATTAAATCGTGTGTGAGATTATACCTTTAATAGTCGACCTTGCGCCAGATTGTGAGGCAGGGTGATGCATCATGCTGATAACACGGGAAGTTTTAAGGCCTGGTGAGGCAAGGGAGCTTGGGGAGGCGAAAGTGCTGAATAGGCAGGCTTAATGGTGTCCCCGACTGGAATCGAACCAGTAACTAGCCCTTAGGAGGGGCTTGTTATATCCGTTTAACTACGGGGACGCTGCGGGCTGGCAACCTGAGGCTGCCGGGGCAGTATACCTTTTTTTACCCGCAGAATAAGCGCTTAGCGGTGCGTTTGCTCATTCCCTCGCCAATATGCGCGGAATTTCGTGTGCTGCGCTGACCGCGATCACGGTTTTCTCGCCTTGGCAGTCTGTTTTTCTGCCTCCAGCCGCGCCGCTTTGTTTTTATCACTCATATCATTGCGGATCTGTGCATGGCTGATTAACGCAAAGATAAAGGTACCGCCGATAATGTTGCCGGCCAGCGTCGGTATGGCGAACGGATAGATAAATTCTTGCCAGGGGATCACACCGCTAAACACCAGATAAAGGATCTCGACCGATCCGACCACGATATGGGTCAGATCGCAGATCGCCACCAGATAGGTCATCAGGACGATCACCCAAATCTTGGCGGCGCCGGCGGAAGGGAACATCCACACCATGGTGGCGATGATCCAGCCGGCAATAATACCGTTGGCGAACATTTCTGACGGTGAGTTTTGCATCACCTCTTCCGACAGGCTAACGAAGGCGCTGCGGGTGTTTTCATCAAAAATCGGCATGTGAATAAACGCCAGTGACACCAGCCCGGTGCCAATCAGGTTGCCGAGCAGCACCACGCCCCACAGGCGGAACAGGATGATGAAATTTCTCGGCGTCGGTTTATGCATGATCGGCAGCACGGCGGTCACGGTATTTTCGGTAAACAGCTGCTGGCGGGCCATAATCACAATGATAAAGCCAAAGGTATAGCCAATATTCTCGATAAAGAAGCGGCTGGGGTCGTCCGGTAAACGGGCATGAAAAATGCCCTTTGCCATCAGTGAAGCCCCCATCGACAACCCGGCGGCCACCGCTGACCACAGTAAAGCCAGCCAATCGCGTTCCAGCTCTTTCTCACCCTCCATGCGGATCTGCTCATGCACCGCTGCCGCGCGTGAGGGCAGGTTTTGTTCCTTTACCTCTATTTCGCTCTTGCCCTGTTCATGCTCCTTGCTCTCCACCTGCAGATGATCGTCGCTATCTGTATCAGGGCGCTGTTGTGGGTCGCTCATTATCTGCTCTCTCCTTTAACTGCTGTCTGGGTCACGGATTAAGCATAGTTGGCGTGTCGGCACGGCGAAAGCCATGTCGCAAATTGCAGAAAAAAGTAACAAGAGTTTAACGCCGTCGGTTTTTTCTTCGCATTATTGATCTGGGGCGCAATATTACCCCTATTGGAGTAGCTGAGTGACCCGCGGCGGGCTACGTGCCGCAGCATGGCTTATGCTATGATCGCTATCCCAAAGAAAAATATGAGTTCTCCCGATGCTGGAAGCTAAAAATCTGAGTTGCGTCCGCGATGAGCGCACCCTGTTTAGCGGGTTAAGCTTTACGGTGAAACCGGGCGATATTATTCAGGTGGAAGGGCCGAACGGCGCGGGCAAAACCAGCCTGTTGCGTATTTTGGCCGGTCTGGCGCGGCCGGAGGGGGGGGAAGTTTGCTGGCACGGGAAAAATACGTTGCGCCATCGCGAACGTTATTACCAGGATCTGCTGTTTCTCGGCCATCAGCCGGGAATTAAAGCCCAGTTAACACCTTTTGAGAACCTGCAGTTTTACCAGGCGGTACGTACCACGCCCGATCGTCAGGCCATTTGGCAGGCGCTGGAGCGGGTCGGGCTGGTGGGCTACGAGGATTTGCCGGTGGCGCAGCTTTCCGCCGGGCAGCAGCGCCGGGTAGCACTGGCGCGCTTGTGGCTCAGTGATTGCCCGCTGTGGATCCTGGACGAGCCGCTGACGGCCATCGACAAGCAGGGCGTGGCTGAATTAATTAGCCTTTTTGAGCAACATGCACAGCAGGGCGGCATGGTATTGTTGACCACGCATCAGGATTTGGCCGGCGTAACGCAGGCGGTAGGAAAAATCAGCCTGACGGAAAACCGCGCGGAGAGTGTTTGATGTTTTTGACTATATTGCGCCGTGAGCTGAAGATTGCCTTTCGCAAAGGGTCGGAAATCGTTAATCCGCTGTGGTTCTTCCTGATCGTTATCACCTTGTTTCCGCTGGGGATCGGGCCAGAGCCGCAGTTACTGGCGCGTATTTCGCCGGGGATTATCTGGGTCGCCGCGCTGCTGGCGGCGTTGTTGTCGCTGGAGCGTTTGTTCCGCGATGACTTTCTGGATGGTTCGCTGGAGCAACTGCTGTTGCTGCCGACGCCGCTGCCAATGACGGTGCTAGGCAAAGTGTGTGCTCACTGGGTAGTAACAGGCTTACCCCTGTTAATCCTGTCGCCGCTGGTGGCGTTGTTACTGTCGTTGGATATGAATACCTGGCTGGCGGTGGCGTTTACACTGCTGTTGGGGACGCCGACGCTGAGTCTGATCGGCGCTATTGGTGTGGCACTGACCGTCGGGCTGCGCAAGGGCGGTGTATTACTGAGCCTGTTGGTGTTGCCACTGTATATACCGGTGCTGATATTTTCCACCGCCGCCATTGATGCTGCGTCTATGGGCATGCCGATAGACGGTTACCTGGCGATTCTGGGCGCGATGCTGGCGGGCAGTATAACGCTGGCGCCATTCGCCACCGCAGCGGCGCTGCGTGTGAGCGTGCACTAGCTAACTTATTGAAATGCGGGTTAACGCCATCAAGAGCGTGTTCCACCGCACTGTAATTTTCGTCGCCTTGGTCAACGGGGCGGCCACCGTATAAATTTACCGTGAGCAATGACGACAATGTGGAAATGGTTACATCAATTTGCCCAGCCTGAACGGCTGTATCGTGTCTGTGGCCGCTTTATCCCCTGGTTGGGGCTGGCCGGTGCGGCCTGCCTGCTGCTGGGTTGGGTATGGGGTTTTGGCTTTGCCCCCAAGGATTATCAGCAGGGTGACAGCTTCCGCATCATGTATATCCATGTCCCGGCCGCCATGTGGTCGATGGGGATTTACGGTTCGATGGCGGTAGCGGCGTTCATCGGTCTGGTGTGGCAGATGAAAATGTCCGATACGGTGGTGGCTGCCATGGCGCCGGTCGGCGCGGTATTTACTTTTATTGCCCTGGTCACCGGTTCCGCCTGGGGCAAGCCGATGTGGGGCACCTGGTGGGTGTGGGACGCGCGCCTGACCTCTGAACTGGTGTTGCTGTTCCTTTATATCGGCATTATTGCGCTGTACAACGCCTTTGAAGACCGCCGCCTGGCGGGCCGCGCCGCCGGTATTCTGGTACTGGTGGGGGTGGTGAACATCCCAATTATTCATTTCTCGGTCGAATGGTGGAACACGCTGCATCAGGGATCGACCAATATGCAACAGAGTATCGCGCCAAGTATGCGCACCCCGCTGCGCTGGGCGATCCTCGGCTACCTGCTGTTCTTTATTACCCTCACTTTGATGCGCCTGCGCAATTTGATTTTGTCTCAGGAAAGTCAGCGCCCGTGGGTCGCCGGGCTGGTCAATAAGGAGCGCCAACCATGAATGCCGCATTTACTTCCTGGCAGGCGTTTTTCGCTATGGGGGGCTATGCCTTCTACGTCTGGCTGGCGGTAGCCGTCACGCTGCTCTCGTTGTTGGGCCTGGTGGCTCATACTTTCTGGCAGCGTCGGCAATTGCTCGATGAGATCGGCCGCCGTCAGGCGCGCGAGCGACGCATTCGTCAGTCGCAGCAGTCGAAACAAAAATCCGCCAACCCGCGGGAGAAATCATTGTGAATCCACGTCGTAAAAGTCGCCTGTATCTGGCGATCGTAGTGCTGATCGGCGTTGCGCTTACCGCGACCCTGATGCTGTATGCGCTGCGTTCCAACATCGATCTGTTTTATACCCCGAGCGAAATTCTGCAGGGCAAGGGCGAAAATCATGAGAAGCCGGAGGTGGGCCAACGCCTGCGAATCGGCGGCATGGTGATGCCCGGCTCGGTGAAACGCGATCAGAAAACGCTGCAGGTCAGCTTCAAGGTCTATGATGCGCGCGGTGCGATCGACGTCACCTACACCGGCATTCTGCCGGATCTGTTCCGTGAAGGGCAGGGCGTGGTGGCGCAGGGCGTGCTGGGTGAAGGCAACGTGGTGAACGCGCGTGAAGTGCTGGCGAAACACGATGAAAAATACACGCCGCCGGAAGTGGCCGACGCGATGAAAGAAAATCATAAGGGGCCGGCTTCGGCTT
This sequence comes from Serratia proteamaculans, assembly GCF_949794035.1. Taxonomy (NCBI): domain Bacteria; kingdom Pseudomonadati; phylum Pseudomonadota; class Gammaproteobacteria; order Enterobacterales; family Yersiniaceae; genus Serratia; species Serratia proteamaculans. Next base: position 3,818,270 of record NZ_OX461105.1, on the reverse strand, counting down.
ACGCTACCCCACAGAATGAGGGCGCCAAATCATGATGCCGGAAACGGGAAGTTTTCTGCTGTGCCTGGCGCTGGCGATATCGCTGCTGCTGAGTATTTACCCGCAGTGGGGCGCTGCGCGTCAGGATCGCCGTATGATGGCGGTGGCGCGTCCACTGACCTACGGCATGTTCGGTGCTATTGCGCTGGCGTTCATTTGCCTGGTGTATGCCTTTGTCACCAATGATTTTACCGTGGCCTATGTGGCCGCCAACTCCAATACGCAACTGCCGGTGTATTACCGCATCGCCGCCACCTGGGGTGCCCATGAGGGATCGCTGCTGTTGTGGGTGCTGCTGCTGAGCTGCTGGTCGCTGGCGGTGGCGTTGTGCAGCCGTTCGATGCCACAGGATGCGGTGGCACGCGTGCTGTCGGTGATGGGCATGATTACCGCAGGCTTCCTGCTGTTCATTATCATGACCTCCAACCCGTTCACCCGCACCTTGCCGAATTTCCCGATCGACGGCAGTGACCTCAACCCTCTGCTGCAGGATATCGGCCTGATTTTCCATCCGCCGTTGCTGTATATGGGGTACGTTGGTTTCTCGGTGGCCTTTGCCTTTGCGATTGCCTCACTGATGGCCGGCCGGCTCGATACCGCCTGGGCACGCTGGTCGCGTCCCTGGACCACTGCGGCCTGGGTGTTCCTCACCATGGGTATCGTGCTGGGCTCTGCCTGGGCTTATTACGAACTGGGCTGGGGCGGTTGGTGGTTCTGGGATCCGGTAGAGAACGCTTCATTTATGCCGTGGCTGGCCGGTACGGCGCTGATGCACTCGCTGGCGGTGACCGAAAAGCGCGGGACTTTCAAGGCCTGGACGGTGCTGCTGGCGATTACCGCCTTCTCGCTGTGTCTGTTGGGGACCTTCCTGGTGCGCTCCGGCGTGCTGGTGTCGGTGCACTCCTTTGCCTCCGATCCGGCGCGCGGTATGTTTATCCTCGCCTATCTGGTGATTGTGATCGGCGGTTCTTTGCTGCTGTACGCCGTCAAGGGTGGGCAGGTGCGCAGCCGGGTGCAGCATGAGACTTTCTCGCGTGAAACCTTCCTGCTGGGTAACAACGTACTGTTGATTGCCGCGATGCTGGTGGTGCTGTTGGGCACGCTGCTGCCGCTGGTGCATAAACAGCTCGGCCTGGGCAGTATTTCTATCGGCGAACCCTTCTTCAATACCATGTTTACCTGGCTGATGGCGCCGATGGCGTTGCTGATGGGCATCGGCCCGTTGGTGCGCTGGCGTCGTGATGAACCAACCAAGCTGTGGCGTCGTCTGAGCGTGGCGCTGGTGATTACGCTGGTGCTGTCGATCCTGCTGCCGTGGCTGTTGCAAGACAGCATCGCCGGCATGACGGTGGTGGGGCTGATCATGGCGGTCTGGGTGATTATCCTGACGCTGATGGAGTTGCACGAGCGTGCCACCCACCGTCACGGTTTCTGGCGTGGTTTGAGCCATCTCTCCCGCAGTCACTGGGGCATGGTACTGGGTCACCTTGGCGTAGCAGTGACGGTGATCGGTATTGCCTTCAGCCAGAACTACAGTGTGGAACGTGATGTGCGCATGAAGGCCGGCGACAGCGTGGATATCCATAACTATCACTTTGTGTTCCGCGATGTGCACGATATTCGCGGGCCGAACTACACCGGCGGTGTCGGTATCATCGACGTTACGCGTAACGGTAAGCCGGAAGCGACGCTGCACGCGGAAAAACGCTACTACAGCGTGGCGCGCAGCATGATGACCGAAGCGGCTATCGACGGCGGCTTCAGCCGTGATCTTTACGCGGCGCTGGGGGAAGAGCTGGACGACGGCTCCTGGGCCGTGCGGTTGTACTATAAACCCTTCGTACGCTGGATCTGGTTCGGTGGCGTGTTTATGGCGATTGGCGGCATCCTGTGTATTCTCGATCCGCGCTATCGGATGAGCAAAAAACTCAAGCGTGCAGGTAAACTGGAGGAGCAGGCATGAACCGTAAGCTGCTGTTTATCCCGTTAATCCTGTTCCTGCTGCTGGTGGCGGCGTTTATGGTGCAACTGACGCGCAATGCCGGTGGTGAGGATCCGACCATGCTGGAGTCGGCGCTGATCGGCAAACCGGTACCGGCCTTCAAGCTGGAGTCGCTCGATCACCCCGGCAAGACTTACGATCAGGCGGTGCTGCGCAATGGCAAGCCGATGTTGCTGAATGTCTGGGCCACCTGGTGCCCAACCTGTCGGGCCGAACATCAATACCTCAATACGCTGGCCGCGCGCGGTATTCGCGTGGTGGGGCTGAACTATAAAGACGATCGCAGCAAGGCGGTGACCTGGCTGAATTCGCTGGGCAACCCTTATGCGCTCAGCCTGTATGACGGCGACGGCATGCTCGGGCTGGATCTGGGCGTGTACGGCGCACCGGAAACCTTCCTGATCGACGGGCAAGGCATTATTCGTTACCGCCACGCCGGGGATATGAACGAACGCGTCTGGCAGCAGGAAGTCTTGCCGCTGTACAAAAAGTACGGGGGTGAGGCATGAGGCTCATTGCTCTGCTGTTTGCCGCGCTGCTGAGCTGGAGCGCCGCTGCGGCTATTGATACCTATCAGTTCAAATCGGTGGAGCAGGAACAACAATACCGTGAACTGACCGAGCAACTGCGCTGCCCGAAATGCCAGAACAACAGCATTGCCGACTCTAACGCCATCATCGCGGCGGACATGCGTACCAAGGTATACGAGCTGATGATGCAGGGGCAGAGCAAGCCGCAGATCATCGATTACATGGTGGCGCGCTACGGCAATTTCGTCACCTATGAGCCGCCGGTGACCCCGGCGACGCTGATCCTGTGGGTTGGCCCGTTGCTGTTTGTGTTGATCGGCGGTGCGGTGGTGATACTGCGTACCCGCCGTCGCCGCAGCAGTGCCGCTAACGCTAACGATGAATTCTCCGAGCAGGAGCAACAGCGTCTGGCGGCGCTGCTGAAAGAGACTGACAGGAAGAAACCCTAATGGCTTTTTGGCTGATTATTATTGTATTGCTGGTTGGCGCTGCGGCGTTGCTGGTGGTGCCGGCGATGCGCCAAAGCGACAAAAGCACTGCCGCTAGCCGCGATACGCTGAACAAAGCATTTTATCAGGACCGTCTGCAAGAGCTGGAGCAGGACGAAGAGCAGGGGGTGGTTGCCGAACGTCCGGAGTTGGTGAAGGAGCTGCAGCAAAACCTGTTGAATGATATTCCCGGTCAGCAGGAAGCGCAGGCGAAACCGATCAACCGTTGGGCGCTGGTACCCGGCGTCGCGTTATTGGTGGTGGTCACCCTGGGTTTTTATCTGAAAACCGGTGGGCTGGCGCAGGTGCTGGACTGGCAGCAGGTGGAAGCTCAAATGCCGGATCTGCGCGCACGGGTTGCCAATGAACGCGCTCAGCCGCTGAGTATGGAAGAGATTGCCCGTCTCGGCCTGGGCCTGCGTACCTCACTCCAACAGGACGATCGTAATATCAACGACTGGATGATGCTGGGCCGGGTAGGTATGGCACTGAATAACGCCACCACCGCGACTCAGGCATTCGCTCATGCTTATCAACTGGATCCGAATAGTCTGGAAGTTCGTCTCGGCTACGCGGAAGTCTTGACGCGATCCAACGATCCAGAGGATAACAAGCAGGCCACGCAGATGCTGCGCAAAATGATCGCCGAAGATCATACCAATCTGCGGGTGCTGAGCTTATTGGCCTTTAACTCCTTCGAACAGGGTGATTTCAAGCAGGCGATCGGTGCCTGGCAGGTGATGTTGAAACTGCTGCCGGCTAACGATCAGCGCGCCGAGGTGTTAAAGCGCAGCATTGAACAAGCAAAATCCCAGGCGGGCGGAGAAACTGTTAAACTTGGTATTAACGTGACGTTATCGCCGCAGGCGAGTAACGCTTTACCGCCGCAGGGGACGCTGGTGATCTCTGTGACCGATGGCACCAACCCGGTGCCGGTGGCGGTAAAACAACTGCCCTTAAGCCGTTTCCCGCTGTCATTCTCCCTGGATGACAGCAACGCCATGATGCCTGAGCGCCTGCTTTCGGCTCAGCATCAGGTCAAGGTACGGGTGCGGATTTCTCAGGATGGTCTGGCCACGCCACAGACGGGTGACTGGTTCGGTGAGAGTGCGCTGCAGAATTTCAGTGGTAAAGAGCAAATTGACGTTCAGATAAACAAACAGGTCCCCTGAATAAAAGACCGAACGTGTTTTCATGGAGAAGAATATGAACTTTCGCCTGACTGGGCTGGCTTTCACAACGGTGTTATTGGTGGGCTGTGCCAGCGCGCCACAAGATGAACCACAAGGGCGATCCGATCCTCTGGAAGGATTTAACCGGACGATGTTCAACTTTAACTATAACGTCCTGGATCCGTACGTACTGCGCCCGGTGGCCGTGGCCTGGCGTGACTATCTGCCGATGCCGGCGCGTAATGGTATCAGCAACTTCACTTCCAACCTGGAAGAACCGGCCAGTATGGTCAACTCCTTCCTGAAGGGCGATCCGTACAAGGGGATGATCCACTTCAACCGTTTCTTCCTCAACACCCTTCTGGGGATGGGCGGCCTGATCGACGTGGCTGGCATGGCTAACCCGAAACTGGCGCGTGAAGAGCCGAACCGTTTCGGTAGCACTCTGGGGCATTATGGTGTCGGTTATGGCCCTTATGTGATGTTGCCGGGCTATGGCAGCTTCACTCTGCGTGAAGAGGGCGGTGACTGGGCAGATACCGTTTATCCGGTGCTGAGCTACCTGACCTTCTGGATGTCGGCGGGCAAATGGGTGGTTGAGGGGATTGAAACCCGCGCCGAACTGTTGGATTCCGACGGCTTGCTGCACAACTCTTCCGATCCGTACCTGATGGTGCGTGAAGCCTACTTCCAGCGCAACGACTTCCTGGCGAACGGCGGCTCGCTGAAGCCGGAAGTTAACCCGAACGCCCAGGCGATCCAGGGCGATCTGGACGAGATCGACTCGCAATAACCTCGGTTAGCGAAGATAAAGAACCTGCCATCCGGCGGGTTTTTTTTTGCCTTGTGAATGTGTCGGCAATAAAAAAGCGCCCCGGGGGGCGCTTTGGCTTCATCGTCGAAAGGATTAGAAGCGGTAGTTGAAGTTGGCACCGTACAGCCAGGCCTTGCCCACCGATTCGAAGGTGTATGGGCCTTCTTTAATGGTGACTTTCTGACCGTGCATGTAGGAGATACCGACGTCAACCGAAGCGTCTTTGTTGAACGCGTAGCTGGTACCGGCGCTCAGCCAGAAACGGTCCTGATCCGGGATAGAGATAGAACGGTTTTGAGCCGGTACCGGGCTGTCATCGAAGGCGATACCGGTACGGAAGGTCCAGTTATCGTCGTAGAAGTAGGTGGTACCCAGCGCGATGCGGTAAGCGTCTTTGAAGCCTTCATGCTTCTCGAACAGCGTCTGGCCGTTGTTGCCGGTAGCTTTCAGCTCCTGGAACTGACTCCAACTGGTGTAAGCCAGGCTGTAGTGAACAGCCCACTGCGGCGCAACCTTGTTGTAGCCTGAGATTTCCCACATTTCCGGCAGGTTCAAATCCAGAGAGCCTGGAATGGTGCTACCGTTGGTGCCCATAGGCAGACCTGCGGCGCCCAGGATTGGATTATAAGCCGATGGCAGGCTGCTCTTATAATCGCCATCAAACTTGATTTTCACTTCGGAGCGGTAAGTTAAGCCATAGCGGTTATTTTCGTCGACTTCATACAGAATACCGGCATTCCAGCCAAAGCCCCATTCATCACCCTTCAGGTGAGATATTTGGGTATCCGCCGGGATCTGTGAAACTGGGCCAGCCAACTGAGGCGGCAATTGACCCGAGCCTGCCAGCAGTTTCGGCAATTCACCCGCATAACGCTCAAGTTTGGCTTTGGCATAAACCGCATCAAAACCGAGGCCGAAGCTGAATTGTTGGTTCAGACGATAAGCACCGCTCAGGTTGAGGTTTACGGTGGTCAGGTCAGTTTTACCGCCGTAAGCGCCTGCGGTATAGCCGTCGTTGAATTCGGTAGCCAGGCCGTAGTTACTGGTGACAGAGGCACCCACGGCAAATTGGTCATTAATCGGCTGCACATAGTGCAGGTTCGGCACCCAGGCGGTAGGGGCGATATTTTTAGAATCCAGGCTGGCACCAGAAGGTGACTTGCCGGTGATGTCCACGTCCGGATCGATAAACACCGCGCCGAAAGACAGCTCTGGGCGAGTGTACATCATCAACAAGGCCGGGTTGCGACTGGCGGAAGCCGCAGTGTCTGCCATGGCGCCTTCGCCAGAATACGAACGTCCCAAACCAGCTGATGAGAACTCATTCAGCTGGAATCCTGCGGCAGACACGTTTGAAGAAATAATTGCCACTGCAGCTGCGAGAGCTGATTTAGTAAATAGGTTTTTCTGGCTCATGACCAAAACCTCATTTTATGTGTTTATTATTTAAACATGTTACATAAAGTAACAAGGAAGCGCGCGATTGTAGGGTCCGATCCCATTCAGACAAATCAGACCAGTGGCTGAATTATAGGTCCGACCTGTGAGAATGTTGCAACATTGTTTTTGAAATATTTCCAAATTGATATCAAAAGAGAGATCTGGCTAACAAAAAACCAGCGATAGATAACAAAATTCTTACCATTCCTTAGCAGACGACGATTTTCATTTGTGATTTCCATCACTTAAAACACCTATAAAAAGTAAGTGCTAGTGATCGGTTTCGTCGCAGAGTAAAATGAGCGCAGAATCTTGTGTCTTTGCGCCAGTAGTTAAATGGCAATTCAGATCCGCGTCATGGCGATCCCTGAGGAGAATTAATCATGTCAAATGCACTTAATAAATGTAGCGCCCAGGAAACTGCCGCTTGTTGCTGTGTTGATGTCGGTACCGTCATGGACAATACCGATTGCACCGCCTCCTACAGCCAGGTGTTTGCTAATCAGCAAGATGCAGAGAAAATGCTGGCGGTGTTGACTGAAAAAGCCCGTAGTGTGGAATCCGACCCTTGCGACATCAGCAGTAGCATTAAACCGGTTGACGGTGGTGTGGAACTGGTGGCTGATTTCACCTTTGCCTGCCAGGCAGAAACCTTTATTTTCCAGCTCGGCCTGCGTTAATTGCTGCTTTAAAACGGTGCGGGGTTCACCCGCGCCGCTGACTACCCCGATTATCCCCGCTTAGAAAGTTGCTCCTGCTCTCAGTTTTCACTTCTGCCGGTTTGCCAAATATAAACATTTGGTTAACAATGACCCCATCAGGTCAGACCTCTTTTTAGCCGTTGCGCTGACGTTATTCTCTTCAGGAGCGTTTATGAGTAAGGCACTGCCGTTGGTGACCCGTCACGGTGACCGTATTGCGATTGTAAATGGACTGCGCACCCCCTTTGCCAAACAGGCGACCGCTTATCACGGTATTCCGGCGGTGGATTTGGGTAAAACGGCGGTGAGTGAATTGTTGGCCCGCAGCGGTATCGATCCTGCATTGATTGAACAATTGGTGTTCGGCCAGGTGGTGCAAATGCCTGAAGCACCGAATATCGCGCGTGAAATCGTGCTCGGCACCGGCATGAGTGTGCATACCGATGCCTACAGCGTGTCGCGTGCCTGTGCGACCAGCTTCCAGGCGATTGCCAACGTGGCGGAAAGCATCATGGCCGGCAGCATCAGTATCGGCATTGCCGGTGGCGCTGACTCTTCCTCCGTACTGCCTATTGGCGTCAGCAAGGCGCTGGCGCGTACATTGGTGGACGTCAACAAGGCCCGCACCCTGTCGCAGCGCCTCAAGCTGTTCAGCCGACTGAAGTTCCGTGACCTGATGCCGGTCCCCCCGGCGGTGGCGGAATACTCTACCGGCCTGCGTATGGGTGATACTGCCGAGCAAATGGCGAAAAGCCACGGCATCACCCGGGAAGAGCAGGATGCGCTGGCGCACCGTTCTCATCAGTTGGCGGCCAAAGCCTGGGAACAGGGGCTGTTGCACGATGAGGTGATGACCGCCTACGTGCCGCCATACCGCACGCAAATCACCGAAGACAATAACGTCCGCAAAGACTCCAGCCTGGCTTCTTACGCGAAGCTGAAACCGGCATTTGACCGTAAGCATGGCAGCGTTACTGCCGCCAACAGCACGCCGTTGACCGACGGTGCGGCAGCGGTACTGATGATGAGTGAATCGCGAGCGAAAGAATTGGGCCTGCAGCCGCTGGGCTACCTGCGCAGCTTTGCCTTCTCCGCTATCGACGTGTGGGAAGACATGCTGCTCGGGCCGTCTTACGCCACGCCGCTGGCCTTGGATCGCGCCGGCATCGGTCTGGCCGACCTGACACTGATCGACATGCACGAAGCCTTTGCCGCACAAACCCTGGCCAACCTGAAGATGTTTGCCAGCGACGAGTTCGCTCAGCAAAAATTGGGTCGCAGCCGGGCCATTGGCGTGGTAGACATGGATAAATTCAACGTATTGGGCGGCTCGATTGCCTACGGCCACCCGTTTGCCGCTACCGGTGCGCGTATGATCACCCAAACGCTGCACGAGCTGAAACGCCGTGGCGGCGGACTGGGGTTGACCACCGCCTGCGCCGCCGGGGGGTTAGGGGCCGCAATGATCGTAGAGGTGGAATAATGAGTTTTGAAAATGCATTGCACGAACAGCGAGCCAAACCCTCAGCCTTTCAACTGACGATACGTCCGGACAACATTGGTGTGATCACCATTGATGTTCCGGGTGACAAGGTGAATACGCTGAAGGCCGAGTTTGTCGAGCAGGTTAACGACGTACTGATCCGCGCACAGCAGCACCCGGCACTGGAAGGGCTGGTGATCATTTCCGGTAAGCCGGACTCATTTATTGCCGGTGCGGACATCACCATGATTGCCGCCTGTAGCACCGCCAAAGAAGCCGAGGTGCTGGCGAAAAAAGGGCAGAGCACCCTGGCTCAGATTGCCGCGTTCCAGGTTCCGGTGGTGGCGGCTATTCACGGTGCCTGTCTTGGCGGTGGGCTGGAGTTGGCTTTGGCCTGCCACGGTCGCGTCTGTTCACTGGATGATAAAACCGCCCTCGGCCTGCCGGAAGTTCAGTTGGGTTTGCTGCCGGGTTCCGGCGGCACCCAGCGTTTGCCAAGGTTGATTGGTGCCAGCAAGGCGCTGGACATGATCCTGACTGGCAAACATATTCGGGCGCGTCAGGCACTGCGCATGGGTCTGGTGGACGATGCGGTGCCTCAGTCGATTTTGTTGCAGGCTGCTATCGAGCGAGTCAAACAGGGCTGGCAGAGCCGACGTGAACTGCCATGGCAGGAGCGTCTGCTCAACGGCCCATTGGGGAAAAGCCTGCTGTTCAGCATTGTGCGCAAGAAAACGCGGGAAAAAACCCACGGTAACTACCCAGCAGCAGAACGCATCATTCAGGTGGTGCGCACCGGCCTGGATCACGGCAGTGCCAGCGGTTATGAAGCCGAGGCTCGCGCCTTTGGCGAACTGGCCATGACGCCGCAGTCGGCGGCGTTACGCAGCCTGTTCTTCGCCTCCACCACGCTGAAGAAAGAGCGCGGTGGCAATGCTCAACCCCATGAGTTGCACCGCATCGGTATTTTGGGTGGCGGCCTGATGGGCGGGGGTATCGCGTGCGTCACCGCCACGCGCGGCGGCCTGCCGGTACGAATTAAAGACGTTAACGAAACGGGCATTAACCACGCGTTGAAATACAGCTGGGATGTGCTCAGCAAGCGGGTTCGCAGCAAACGCATGCGCCCGATGGAGCGGCAAAAGCAGATGATGCTGATCTCCGGCTCGACCGATTACACCGGCTTTGAACAGGTGGATGTGGTGATTGAGGCGGTGTTTGAAGACTTGTCCCTGAAACAGCAGATGGTGGCAGAGATCGAACAGCACGCTGCGCCGCACACCATTTTTGCCTCCAATACCTCATCGCTGCCAATTGGCCAGATCGCCGCCAGGGCGCAGCGGCCGGAGCAGGTGATCGGCCTGCATTATTTCAGCCCGGTAGATAAAATGCCGTTGGTTGAGGTGATCCCGCATGCCACGACCAGTGAAGCAACCATAGCCACCACCGTGGCGTTGGCGCACAAGCAGGGCAAGACGGCGATTGTGGTGGCCGATCGCGCCGGTTTTTACGTGAACCGCATTTTGGCTCCTTATATAAATGAAGCGGCGCGCTGCCTGTTGGAAGGCGAGCCTATCGAAGCGCTGGACAAGGCGCTGGTCGATTTCGGTTTCCCGGTGGGGCCGATAACCCTGCTCGATGAAGTGGGCATTGACGTCGGTACCAAGATTATTCCGGTGCTGGTGGAACAGTTGGGGCCGCGCTTTGCCGCCCCGGCGGCTTTCGAGGCGGTGCTGAAAGACGGGCGAAAAGGGCGCAAAAACGGCCGTGGCTTCTATCTGTATCCGAGCGAAGGCCAGCAGCGCCAGCGGAACAAACGTGCCGATACCTCGCTGTATATTCTGTTGGGTATTACACCGAAGTCGCATTTGCAGCCGGCGGTTATCGCACAGCGTTGCGTGATGATGATGCTGAACGAAGCGGCGCGCTGTCTGGACGAAGGTGTGATCCGCAGTGCACGCGACGGTGACATCGGCGCGGTGTTCGGCATTGGCTTCCCACCCTTCCTTGGCGGGCCATTCCGCTATATGGATCAGCTGGGTGCCGATAAGGTGGTTAAAACGCTGGAGCACCTGCAGCGACAGCACGGGGAATATTTTGCGCCCTGTGAACGCTTGCAGCGCATGGCTCAGCAGGGTGAGCGCTTCTACCCGCAGGGGGCATGAGCGGCACGGTGACGTGATTTGTACTAGAGTAGGATCAAGGGTGCATTGTGATCGTTATCACTCCTTGCAACACCGGTAATCCCGGACCCTATACAGGGAGATAGGGACGAGGTAACGTAACCCGATGGCGGTGAAACCTTGGCCGCCATCAATAAAATTCATGATGAAAAGGTTAAAATTTAACCTGTTGAATTGGTTGTTAAGTGAGCGTCTAATGGGTATCAAGACGTCATTGATGTAAAAAACAGCGTTTTCTTTACGTGAACTTTCAGGCAAAATGCCCGGCCGCCATAAAGAGACGGCGCGTTATCGTTTCAAAGCTTTTGCTTTGGGGTTGTAAAACTCGGCGATACAGCACGCTCGGCGTTTCTGTATAGCGTTATTTTGTCAACAACAGCGGTGCAATATGCAAGTTTTGATTATGCGTCACGGAGAGGCGGCACTTGATGCGGCCAGCGATTCGGTAAGACCTCTTACTGTTTGTGGCCGTGATGAGTCACGTCAGATGGCGGCCTGGTTAAACACCAAGTCTGTGGATATTGAACGAGTGCTGGTCAGCCCTTACCTGCGGGCCGAGCAGACGCTGGCCACGGTGCGCGAAGCCTTAAGCTTGCCGGCAAGCGAAGAAGTGCTGCCTGAGCTGACGCCGGGCGGGGATGCCAGCCTGGTAGGCAGTTATCTGCAGGTGCTGGCGCAGCAGGGGATTACCTCGGTGCTGATCGTCTCCCACTTACCGCTGGTGGGTTACCTGGTGGCAGAACTTTGCCCGGGTGAATGCCCGCCGATGTTTGCCACCTCGGCGATCGCCAATGTCGATCTGGCGGCTGACGGCAGCTGCGGTAAATTTGAATGGCAGGTCAGTCCGTCACAGGTGATGGCTAAAGTGTAGGGGCCGCAGGCCGGTCCCAAACAAAAGGGCGATGTTTAACATCGCCCTTTGTCATTTCTGCAGTTTACTCGGCCAGTTCGACCAGCAGCAGGATCGCCGCCGTGCCGCCCCATTCTTTGGGCGCCTGATGGAATACCAGTACGTCGGGGTGCTGTGCCAACCACAGTGGGGTTTGTTGTTTAAGGATGTGCTTGCCGTGGCCGTGCATCACACAGGCGCAGTGCACATGTTCGCGTCGACAAGCGGCGATCAATGCGCCCAACTCCTGCTTGGCCTGCATTTGGGTCAGGCCGTGCAAATCGAGAAACAGTTCTGGCGAATAGTCGCCGCGACGCAATTTTTTCAGCTCAAAGGCGCTGTAACCGGGGCGCACATAGCGCGTCGGCCCTTCCTCTTCCAACTGCGGTTGGTATTCATCCGAGAAATAATAACTGGCGTCTACCTGCTCCTGCAGCAGGCGCTGCGGAGCAATTTGTTTGGTTTTTGGCTTGGGTTTACGGTGGACAATGGTGTCCTGACGCAGCTTTTTTGCGTCTACTACCGACTCTCTGAAGAGCTGCAATTCATCTTTGCTCAGAGGGTGCTTGTTCTTCATTTTTTATTCACCGGAAATCATTTATCGCGGTAGTTTACCGTGTCGCGGGTATCTGTCGACGCAAAATTCGCGCCAAAATGAAAAGCGCAAGGGGTTAGCGTGATTTGTCGCGGGCTTCATGGCAAACTATGCGGCTAAATCATGAATCACAGTGCCTGCCGGAGGGCAAATTGGACAAAATTTTCGTCGAGGAAGCAGTGAATGAACTGCACACCATTCAAGATATGCTGCGTTGGACAGTAAGCCGTTTTAACGCCGCCGATATCTACTATGGTCACGGAACCGATAATCCGTGGGACGAAGCGGTGCAATTGGTGCTGCCAAGCCTGTTCCTGCCGCTGGATATTCCAGAGGACATGCACACTGCACGTTTGACCTCCAGCGAGCGCCACCGCATCGTTGAACGCGTGATCCGCCGCGTCAACGAGCGTATTCCGGTAGCCTACCTGACCAACAAAGCCTGGTTCTGTGACCTGGAGTTTTATGTCGATGAGCGCGTGCTGGTTCCGCGTTCTCCGATTGGCGAACTGATCAACGATCGCTTTAGCGCGCTGATCCCTCATCCGCCGAGCCATATTCTCGACATGTGTACCGGCAGCGGCTGTATCGCCATTGCCTGCGGCTACGCTTTCCCGGAAGCAGAAGTAGACGCGGTAGACATCTCCGCCGACGTGCTGGCGGTGACCGAGCGCAATATTCAGGCGCTGGGTGTTGAACAGCAGGTGACCCCGATCCGTTCCGATCTGTTCCGCGACGTTCCCGCGATCCAGTACGATCTGATCGTCACCAACCCACCGTATGTCGATGCGGAAGACATGTCCGATCTGCCGCAGGAATTCCGCTTTGAACCTGAGCTGGGCCTGGCGGCGGGCAGCGACGGCCTGAAGCTGGTGCGTCGCATTCTGGCCTGTGCGCCGGATTACCTGAGCGACGACGGCGTGCTGATTTGTGAAGTGGGTAACAGCATGGTACATCTGATGGAACAGTATCCGGATATTCCGTTCAACTGGCTGGAGTTTGAAAACGGCGGTGACGGGGTGTTCATGCTGACCAAACAGCAACTGGTAGATTGCAAGGATCATTTCAGCCTCTACCGCAGCTAAGCATTCTTCGGGCCTGCTGTGGCGGGCCCAACAAAGATAATAATCAAGGGTAAGGATCCGCGATGGCAGGAAACAGTATTGGGCAGATTTTCCGCGTCACCACTTTTGGTGAATCTCACGGTGTGGCGCTGGGATGTATCGTAGACGGCGTGCCACCGGGCATTCCGCTTACCGAAGCTGATTTGCAGCACGATCTGGACCGCCGCCGTCCGGGCACCTCGCGTTACACCACTCAACGCCGCGAGCCGGATCAGGTGCGTATTCTTTCCGGCGTGTTTGAAGGCGTGACCACCGGCACCAGCATTGGGCTGATAATAGAAAACACCGACCAGCGCTCGCAGGACTACGGTGCCATCAAAGACGTGTTCCGTCCGGGACATGCCGATTATACCTACGAACAAAAATATGGCGTGCGCGACTACCGTGGCGGTGGCCGTTCTTCGGCGCGTGAAACCGCAATGCGCGTTGCGGCAGGGGCAATCGCCAAGAAATACCTGCAGCAGAAATTTGGCGTACAGGTGCGCGGTTATCTGGCGCAAATCGGTGATGTCGTATGTGAGCTGAAAGACTGGGAGCAGGTCGAACAGAACCCGTTCTTCTGTCCGGATCCAGACAAGCTGGAAGCCTTGGACGAACTGATGCGCGCGCTGAAGAAAGAGGGCGACTCCATTGGTGCCAAGGTCAGCGTAGTGGCAGAAAACGTGCCGGTTGGCCTCGGTGAACCGGTGTTTGACCGCCTCGACGCGGATTTGGCGCATGCGCTGATGAGCATCAATGCGGTTAAAGGCGTGGAAATTGGCGACGGCTTTGCTGTAGTGACCAAGCGCGGCAGCGAAAACCGTGATGAAATCACCCCGGAAGGTTTCCAGAGCAACCACGCTGGCGGTATTCTCGGCGGCATCAGCAGCGGCCAGGCGGTGATTGCGCATCTGGCGCTGAAACCGACTTCCAGCATTATGGTGCCGGGCAGAACCATCAATCGCCAGGGCGAAGCGGTGGAAATGGTCACCCGTGGCCGCCACGACCCTTGCGTAGGCATCCGTGCGGTACCGATCGCCGAAGCGATGATGGCGATTGTGCTGATGGATCACCTGTTGCGCCAACGTGCGCAGAACGGTGATGTGGTTTCTAACGTTCCACGCTGGTAATCACCATGAAAAACTGGATGTTGGGCATCGTTGCCCTGATGGCTTCGGGCTCTGTCATGGCGTTGACGCCGTGGCAGAAAATCGATCACCCGGTGGCCGGTGCGCCGCAGGCGGTGGGCGGTTTTGCCAATGGTTGCGTGATCGGCGCCCAGCCGCTGCCGCTGAACTCGCCGGATTATCAGGTGATGCGTCCCGATCAACGCCGCTACTTCGGTCACCCGGATTTGCTGGCGTTTATTCAGCGTCTGAGCAGCAAGGCGAACCAAAAAAACCTCGGTACGGTGCTGATCGGCGATATGGCGATGCCGGCCGGCGGGCGCTTTAGCAGCGGTCATGCCAGCCACCAGTCCGGGCTTGATGTCGACATCTGGCTACAGTTGCCGCGCCAACGCTGGAGTGCACAACAACTGTTGAAGCCGCAGCCGATCGATTTGGTTTCCAGCGACGGCAAGCAGGTGGTCGCACGCCAGTGGCAGCCGCAGATTGAAACGTTGATCAAAGCGGCGGCGCAGGATCAGGAAGTGACGCGCATCTTCGTCAATCCGGCGATCAAGCAGCGTCTGTGCCTGGATGCCGGTGCCGATCGTGACTGGTTGCACAAGGTACGGCCGTGGTTTGGGCATCGTGCGCACATGCATGTGCGTCTGCGTTGTCCTGCCGGTAGCCTGGAGTGTAAAGAACAGGATACCCCGCCGCCGGGTGACGGCTGTGGTGCCGAACTGGCAAGCTGGTTCGTCCCGCATCAGCCAAGTGCCAAACCGGGTAAACCGGTACCGCCGCCTTTACCGCCAACCTGTCAGACTTTGCTGAATAACCATTTCGCTGCGGAATAATAAATGGATTGGTTCGTCGTTGGCCCCGAGATGCTCGGGGTCTTGTTTGTGGTGGCATTGCTGGCGGGTTTTATCGACTCGATTGCCGGTGGTGGTGGCCTGTTGACCGTGCCGGCGTTGCTGGCGGTGGGCGTTCCCCCGGCGCAGGCGCTGGCGACCAACAAGCTGCAATCGGTGGGCGGTTCCTTCTCCGCCAGCCTGTACTTTATCCGCCGGCGAGCCGTCGATCTCAAGGATCAGAAACTGACGATCCTGTTGGCGCTGATCGGCTCCGTCGCTGGGACCATCCTGGTGCAGCACATGCGTGCCGATCTGCTGCGGCAAATGCTGCCGTTACTGGTGATCGGCATCGGCCTGTACTTTCTGCTGACCCCGCGTCTGGGAGAAAGTGACCGGCAGCGCCGTTTGAGCGCCTTGCCGTTTGGCCTGGTGGCGGGTGGCTGCGTAGGCTTTTACGATGGCTTCTTTGGCCCCGGTGCCGGTTCCTTCTACGCACTGGCCTATGTGACGCTGTGTGGTTTCAATCTGGCCAAGTCTACCGCCCACGCCAAGGTGCTGAACTTCACTTCCAACTTTGGCAGCCTGGTGTTGTTTATCATCGGCGGCAAAGTGGTGTGGAGTATCGGTTTGGTGATGCTGGTAGGGCAGGTGCTGGGGGCCCGTCTCGGGGCGCATATGGTGATGACCCGCGGGCAAAAGCTGATCCGTCCGATGATCGTCATCGTTTCGCTGGTGATGAGCTGCAAGCTGATATACGACAATCACGGTACGGAAATTCAGCAGTGGCTGGCATTGCATATTTAGCATGCCAAGAGAGCGGTAAAGTGAAATAATTGCCGCTTTATTTTTGTGGTTATTGGATTTTTTATGTCAGACACACAGGCTACCCATCAATACGAACAGCTGATTGATATCTTTAATCAATGCTTCAGTGATGATTACAACACCCGACTGGTCAAGGGCGACGATGAGCCCATCTATCTGCCGGCCGACGACGAGTTGCCATACCACCGCATCGTCTTTGCTCATGGCTATTACGCCAGCGGCATGCATGAAATCTCTCACTGGTGCATTGCCGGTGAGCAGCGCCGCAAACTGGTCGACTTCGGTTACTGGTACTGCCCGGACGGGCGCGACGCGCAGACCCAAAGCGAATTCGAAGCGGTAGAAATCAAGCCGCAGTCGCTGGAGTGGATGTTCTGCGTGGCGGCCGGTTTTCCGTTCAACGTCAGTTGCGACAACCTGAACGGTGATTGCGAGCCGGATCGCATTGCCTTCCAGCGTAAAGTCCGCGAACGGGTACTGTTGCTGCTGGAACAGGGAATACCCACAAGACCTGCGCGCTTTATTCAGGCGTTACAATCGTTTTACAATACGCCATCGCTGACGGCCGAGCTTTTCCCCTATCCGGAAGATCTCAATTGACCGTCAGTTTGTTATTTAATGAGGAAATTTGATGATCGCAGAATTCGAAGCGCGCATTTTGGCGCTGATTGATGACATGGTAGAGCACGCCAGCGATGATGAACTGTTTGCCGGTGGCTACCTGCGCGGTCATCTGACGCTGGCGGTTGCCGAAGTGGAAGAACAGGGCGATCACACCGCTGAAGCCTTGAAGGCACAGGTGGAAAATAGCCTGCATAAAGCCATCGCCGCCGGTGAACTGTCGCCACCGGACCAGGTTCTGGTATATGGCATGTGGGAAACCCTGTACCAAACCGCGTTGCCGACCGCCTGATCCGCTTTACAGGGCGCTGGCAACAGCGTCCTGTAAAATGGCGATTAAACCTCACGCCCCTTCAGTAATTTTCTTACCCACATCCGGTTCGGATTCAACGCCGCCATCATCTGAGCGTCACCCGGCAAGGGCTCGCCAAACAGCTGCGCCGCTAAAATTTCCGCCGCCAGCGGTGCCGAACACAACCCACGTGAACCTAACGCACCAATCACAAACAGATTGGGATAGCTCGGCGCATTGGCAATAGCCTCACCGCGCTGATATTGGCGTTGCAGATCCTGATACTGGGCCAGCGTCGCCTGGAAGTCCGGGACTGCGCCAATCATCGGCAGATGATCGCGGGTAGCGCTACGCACGCCGCAGCGGGCGTGGTGACCGCTGACGTCCACCTGCAGCGGCCAGCTTTGGTCCGGCAGGCAGCGCAGCAGGCGGGCACGGTTGGCCTGCTGTTCTTCTTCGCGGTATTCGGTGGCAGTTTCGCCGCGCTGGTAGCTGGCGCCGATACAGTGCTGCTGGTTATGAGGATTGACCGGCGTCAGATAGCCGTCGTAACACAGCACCTGTTTCAACTCACTCAGCACCGGGGTGGTGGGGATATGGGAGACCTGACCGCGCACCGCATAAACTGGCATCGCTTCGCTTTGCGCCAGTTCGCCAAGCCGATGGCCACTGGCCAGGATCACCGTTGCATGCTGTTGGGGTTCACCCTGACTGAAGCTGAGCTGCCAGCCGCTGTCGGTGGCGGTCAGAGCGCGGACATCAGATTGATACTGACAGCTCAGCCCCTGAGCTTGCGCCAGGGCAATTGCACTGCGCGTCAGCTCGGCCGGGCACAGCCAACCGCCCTGAGGGTAGCTAATGCCGCCAAAACCGCTGTCAATGCCGCACAGGGCGCTGAGCGCGGTGCGATCGGCCGCCATGGCCAGTTCCTGCGGCCATTCAACCGCCAGCATGTTGGCAATCTTCCCGGCGCTCTTCTCATCAAAAGCTAACTGACTGACGCCGCACCACTGGTGATCGAACGCCACGCCCTGTTGTACCAGCGCATCATACTGACGGCGGGCAAACAGGAAGGCGGCGCTGAAGAAGTTTTCCAGTGCATCCCCCCGGCCGTTCAACAACGGGTAGAGCGCGCCCTGACGGTTGCCGGATGCTCCTTCGGCCGGTTGCGGATCGGCACAGTACAGCGTGACCTTCGCACCCCGTCGTAACAGGGCGAGGGCGGTCAAGGCGCTGGCAACACCGCCGCCGATGATGGCGATATCGTCGGTATGCTCCGCCGCCGGGCGCAACAGCCAGGGGGTGGGATGGGCAATCGCGGGCGCATCGGCAGGCAGTTCGCCAATCAGCATTTCACGTTTCTGACCGAAACCTTTGCTCTTGATGACCTCAAACCCGGCCTGCTGAAGCCCGCGACGCACGAAGCCGGCGGCGGTAAAGGTGGCAAGGCTGCCCCCCGGCCGGGCAAAGCGTGCCATGGCGGCGAACAGCTGTTCGGTCCACATATCCGGATTTTTCGACGGGGCGAACCCGTCGAGGAACCAGGCGTCGATTTGGCGGTTCATACTGGTGTCAAAGTGCGGCAGCAGCGTATTCACGTCGCCAAACCACAGGTCGAGCGTAATGCGGCCTTCCGCCAGCAGCAGGCGGTGGCAGCCCGGCAGCGGTAACGGCCATTGGGCCCGTAGCTCATCGGCATAGGGGGCCAGCTCCGGCCAACGCGCATGTGCCGCCGCCAGATCGGCCTGCAGCAGCGGGAATTTTTCAAAGCTGATAAAGTGCAGTCGCTGCAGCGTGGCGTTCGGCGTGGTTGCACGAAAGCCGGTAAAGGCCTGCCACAGGGTTAAAAAATTAAGTCCGGTGCCGAAGCCGGTTTCCGCGACGATAAACAGCGGGCGAGGGTGTTCGGCAAAACGCAGTGGCAGTCGGTTGCCCTTGAGAAACACGTAGCGGGTTTCTTCCAGCCCATCCTGATTAGAAAAGTAGACGTCATCAAACTGTTTCGAAACAGGTGTACCCTGTTCATTCCAGGATAACGCTGCGGTTTGGATCGGGGCGTGGCTCACGGTTGGTTGCTCGTAACTCAAGGGGTGACGGGATTCTAACGGCGCTGGCGCTATGGCGCAAACTGGATAAGAATAAAGCTGAAAAACGCTGATCGGACTTGTTCGGCGTACATCTGTACGCTAAAGTGCGATGCAAAATCCCGAATGTAAAATTGTGGAAGAGGTACTGAATGAAACGTGCAGTGATTACTGGCCTGGGAATCGTCTCCAGCATTGGTAACAACCAGCAGGAGGTCCTGGCGAGCCTGCAGGAAGGACGTTCTGGGATCACTTTCTCCCAGGAGCTTAAAGATTCCGGCATGCGTAGTCACGTATGGGGCGATGTTAAACTGGACACCACCGGTCTGATCGACCGTAAAGTGATGCGCTTTATGAGCGATGCGTCCGTTTATGCCTATCTTTCCATGGAAGAAGCCATCAAAGATTCAGGTCTGGCTGCCGATCAGGTTTCCAACGATCGCACCGGTCTGGTTGTTGGCTCAGGTGGCGGCTCTCCACGCAACCAGGTTGCTGGATCCGACGGCATGCGTGCCAAAGGCCTGCGCGGCGTTGGCCCGTACATGGTGACCAAGGCTATGGCTTCAGGCGTTTCCGCCTGCCTGGCAACCCCGTTCAAAATTCGTGGCGTTAACTATTCCATCAGCTCAGCCTGCGCAACCTCTGCACACTGCATTGGCCACGCGGTTGAACTGATCCAACTGGGCAAGCAGGACGTGGTCTTTGCCGGCGGCGGTGAAGAACTGTGCTGGGAAATGGCCTGTGAGTTCGATGCGATGGGCGCACTGTCCACCAGCTACAACGACACCCCGGAAAAAGCTTCCCGTACTTACGACGCAGCGCGTGACGGTTTCGTCATCGCCGGCGGCGGCGGTATGGTGGTAGTCGAAGAGCTGGAACACGCTCTGGCGCGTGGCGCACACATCTATGCCGAGATCATCGGCTACGGTGCGACCTCTGACGGTGCAGACATGGTTGCACCATCAGGCGAAGGCGCAGTGCGTTGCATGAAGATGGCAATGCAGGGCGTTGATACCCCAATCGACTACATGAACGTGCACGGGACTTCCACGCCGGTTGGCGATGTGAAAGAACTGGGCGCTATCCGTGAAGTGTTTGGCGACAACACCCCGGCAATCTCCTCCACCAAGGCCATGACCGGTCACTCACTGGGCGCCGCCGGCGTGCAGGAAGCGATCTACAGTCTGTTGATGGTTGAGCACGGCTTTATTGCGCCGAGCATCAACATCGAAAACCTGGATGAGAAAGCCGCAGGCATGAACATCGTGACTCAGCCGACTCAACGTGAGCTGACTACCGTGATGTCCAACAGCTTCGGTTTCGGCGGCACCAACGCCACGTTGGTCATGCGTAAACTGCAGAAGTAATTCCGGCCTCAAGGTTGTCGATCAAGCCCGCGTTTTCGCGGGCTTTTTATTGCCTGCAGATCTTGGCGGGGACCGTTCGGAGTTATCCCAAATTACATCTTCTGACGGATCATTAACGCTTCGTTCAGCCTTTTGCGCATACAATGGCTCAATAGCGCGAATATCACTCGGCGTCGCATTTCAGAGTGATCGAACATTGAGGCAAAAGTATGAAAAAGTTAATTGCGGTTGGGCTGCTGTCGGCATTTCTGGCTGGGTGCGCGACTGAGTCACCTTGTGTCCCGGTTTATGACGATCAGGGGCGTCTGGTGCACACCAACACCTGTATGAAAGGCACCACTCAGGATAACTGGGAAACCGCAGGCGCCATCGCCGGTGGTGCGGCGGCGGTTGCCGGTCTGACGCTGGGTATCATCGCGTTAACCAAATAACCTTCCGTCGGTGAGTTTCCCCGAATCAAGCCCAGCCTCCGCGCTGGGCTTTTTCTTTGGCTGAGACGCCACCGGTTGATTGATATCAAAGAATTTTAATTTCCACTTTGCCGCTGAATGCCGCTTTGTCAGCGGGTGTAAATTCCATTTCCTGCGCAAGCACTTGGTCGATATACTTCCGCCATCTCCCGCTCTGGAATGACCTGATGTCGGCTTTGGCGTCCATCTCTTTATCCATGCACCGTCTGCGCTTTGCTAAAAAGCGGGCTGGCGCATGGTTATTGGTCGTCTGCTGGCTGCTGTTGAATAGCCAACTGGCGCTGGCCAGCCATAATTGTAACCTGCAGTTCAGCGGCGAAGCGCCGATGGCCCAGCATATGATGCATATGCAAAACAGCCTGCCGTCGTCGGAACAGATGCAAACCCAGGGGCCACTGTGTGAGAAACACTGTGTACCGGAGTCAGCCCAACAGGACCACGCCAACCTGACGTTAGCCGCCTTGCCGATCAGCAGCGAATGGGCCGTTATTGCGCCTTCCCCGTCACTTTCTATCCCGGTTAATACCTGGCAAACACCCCCGATAACAGGCCCGCCGACAGAGATAGTTTTCTGTCGGTTCCGTGAATAGCTCTTACAACCGCTTTGCCGTCCCTGACGGCCACCCGCGTTTGTTAACTATTTAATGGAGTACCCGTTATGCGTAATTTATTTGCCGTTGTATTGATCACCCTGTTTTTCTCCTCTGCCGCCAGCGCCGCCGATATGGCGATGCAACATTCTGCCGTAAAACCTGACGTCGAAATCCATAGCCAGGGCGTGATCAAGGCCTGGGATGAGCGAAAGGTGTCCATCGCGCACCAGGCTATTCCGGCGCTCAACTGGCCGCCCATGACCATGAGTTTCCAACTCCCTTCATCGCCATCGCTCACCGCATTGCCTGCGGGAACGGCGGTGGATTTCAGCTTCCTGCCCGTCGACGGTGGTTATCAGTTGGTGGCTGTCGCCGCCGCTCGCCAATAACGGAGGCGTCATGACCATTATCCTTTCTCACCCTTGGCGGGTGGGCTGGCTGCTGCTTGCCTGTTGGGCACCGGCCAGCCAGGCGGCGGAGTTGACGCTGCAACAGTCGCTGACGGCCGCCGAGCGTTATTCGGCCGAGCTTTCGGCGAATCGACATCAGGTGAATGCCCTGGAGAACATGGCGGATTCGGCGATGCAATTGCCCGATCCCAAGCTGAAGTTCGGTATTGAAAACGTGCCGGTGCAGGGTGGAAACGCCCGACGCTTCACCCGTGAAGGCATGACGATGGGGCGGGTTGGCATCATGCAGGATTACGTCAGCAGCACCAAACGCCAACGTAAGGCGGATACCCTGCGTGCCGAGGCCAGCCAGACGGACGCCGGCAGTGCCACCATCCGAACCCGTCTGCAGCAGCAAACCGCACAGGCATGGCTGGAACTGGCGCTGAGTCGGCAAACCTTGCGCGATGCCACTGCCCTGGTCACGGAGAGTGAGCGTCAAATTGCCACTCAGCATGCTGGTGTGGCCGGTGGCGGTACTCCTGCCAGCGGCGTGCTGGACGCCAGACTGACGCTGTTGGCCATGCAGGACCGTATCAGCGAGGCGCAGCGTGACGTCGCGGTGGCGCAGGCACGCCTGACACAACTGACCGGTCTGGCGGCGACGGATACCGCCGGAACCCTGCCGCGCTTTGAACGTTTGCCGGCCGACAGTGACGTCTTGCGGCAGGCGATCAGGCAGCATCCCGAGGTGCTGCAGGCCAGCCGTGAGGCCGACGTAGCCAAGGCGCGTTCGGCGCAGTCAGAGGTGGCAGCCATACCGGACGTCGGCGTAGAGGTCTATTACGGCAAGCGTGCCGATGATTACGAAGATCTGGCTGGGGTGATGTTTACCGTCGATCTGCCGCTGTTCCGCTCACAACGGCAGGACAAGAACTACGCCGCTGATGTGTCCCGCAACATGGAGGCCAACGATCGACTGACGTTGCTGATCCGCGATCATCAGGCGCAGCTCGATACGCTGTTGGCACAGTATCAGGCGGCACAGGCGCAATGGCAGCGTCAGCAACAACAGGCGATCCCCCTGCAGCAACAGCGAGTGAGCTTGCTGTTGGCGCAATATCGCAGCGGTAAAAGCGACTTGTCTGCGGTGCTGGAAGCAAGGCGAGCGCTGCTCGACAGCCGTCTCAGCGCCGGTAAGGCCGCTCGCGGACTGGCACAGATTTGGGCTGCTATCCGCTACCTCACCCCTCAGGAGTCGATGCAATGAAAATGCCATTTAAGCTGGCGCTGTTAGCGGCGTTAATCGGTGGTGGGCTGGCCGGATACTGGTTTGGCGCGTCGGGTGAAACCGCACCGCAGGTGGACAAAAGTGAACGGCAGGTACTGTATTGGTACGATCCTATGATGCCTGCCCAGCGTTTTGATAAGCCGGGGAAATCGCCTTTTATGGATATGCAACTGGTGCCGCGCTATGCCGATGAGGCGGAGACGGAGGGCGGTGTGACCATCAGCGCACGCCAGCAGCAGAACCTGGGGGTACGTATCGAAACCGCCCAGTTGCGTCCGCTGGATCCGCAGCTTAACGTTTTTGGCAGCGTGGCCACCGATGAACGTGGGGTGCAGATCATTGCCGCCCGCGCCAATGGGCTGGTGGAAAAACTCTATGTCCGTGCCAGCCAGCAGCAGGTGAAAAAAGGCGAAGCGCTGGCACAGTTGTGGATCCCGGACTGGAGCGCGGCGCAGCAGGAGTATCTGGCGATACGCCAACTGGGTGACCGCGCATTGACTGCGGCTGCTCGTCAGCGGTTGCAACTGCTGTTTATGCCCGAAGCGGTGATTCGGCAGGTAGAGCGCACGGGTAAACCCGAGCCTCGCATTACGATAGTGGCGCCGGAAAGCGGTTATGTGAACAAGTTGAGCGTACTCGAAGGCGCACAGGTGACCGCGGCGCAGGGGCTGTTTGAACTTGCCCGTCTCGATCCGGTGTGGATCGTGGCTGATTATCCGCAGGCGCAAGCCGGGTTGCTGAAAGTGGGGGACCGGGTGCAGGCCAACTCCGCCAGTTGGCCGGGAGAGCGCTTTGAAGGCGAGGTGAGTGAACTGCTGGCTAATGTTGATCCGCTGACCCGAACCTTTAAAGCGCGGATCCTGTTGAAAAATCCTCAACAAAAGCTGCGGCCGGGTATGTACCTGCAACTGACGTTGTCGCAGAGCCACGTCGGTAAACCGGTGCTGGCAATCCCGCAGGAGGCGCTGATTGGCAGTGGCGATCGTAATCGGGTATTGATCGCCGAAGGTAATGGTCATTTCACGCCGGTTGAGGTGGTGGCCGGGCGCGCCCAGGACGGCTGGGTCGAAATCAAACGTGGGCTGAACGCCGGGCAGCAGGTCGTGACCTCCGGTCAGTTCCTGATCGACTCCGAGGCCAGCATGCGCAGTGCCTTGCCGCAGATGGCGGCGGAAACCGAGGTTAAACAGTATCAGGCTGAGGGAGTGATTGAGGCGCTGAATGGCGACAGCATGACGCTGTCCCACGGGCCGGTGCCGGAATTGCAGTGGCCGGCGATGACCATGGATTTTGCTCTGCCGCCGGGGGGATTACCGGCAGGCATCAAGCCAGGCGACCGGGTGAAAATCCGCTTTGGCGTCGACGACAGCGGTTCGCATATCAGCCAGGTCCTGCCGGCGAGTGCTGAACACGGAGGCCACTTATGATTGCATTAGTGATCCGCTGGTCGCTGCGTAATCGGCTGCTGGTGTTACTGGCTTCGGTGTTGTTGGCCGGCTGGGGTGTTTGGGCACTGCAGAAAGCACCGCTGGATGCACTGCCGGACTTGTCGGATGTGCAGGTGATCGTCCGTGCCACTTACCCAGGCAAGGCACCGCAGGTGATTGAAGATCAGGTCACCTATCCGCTGACCACCACCTTGTTGACGGTGCCGGGGGCCAAAACGGTGCGTGGCTTTTCCATGTTTGGCGATGCCTACGTCTACGTGCTGTTTGAGGACGGCACCGATCTTTACTGGGCGCGTTCACGGGTGCTGGAGTCGTTGAGCCAGGTGCAATCTTCATTGCCTGAACAGGTGAAGGTGGCGCTGGGGCCGGATGCCACCGGTGTGGGTTGGGTGTATGAATATGCTCTGGTGGATAAAAGCGGCAAACACAGCCTGGCCGACCTGCGCGCGCTGCAAGACTGGACGTTGAAGTTTGAGCTTAAAACCGTCCCCAATGTGGCGGAGGTAGCCAGCGTGGGCGGCATGGTGCGCCAGTATCAGGTGGTGCTGGATCCGCAAAGCCTGCGTGCGCTGAATATCACTCATCAACAGGTGGTGACGGCCATTCAGGACGCCAATCAGGAAGGCGGCGGGGCGCTGCTGGAAATGGGCGAAGCGGAATATATGGTGCGCACCTCGGGCTACCTGAAAAAGCTGAGTGATTTTGCCAACGTGGTGATCACCGTGCGCGACGGTGTACCTATCCTGCTGTCACAGGTGGCGACGCTGCGTGAAGGGCCGGAGATCCGCCGTGGCGTGGCGGAGTTGAATGGGGAAGGGGAAGTGGCAGGCGGCATTGTGGTGATGCGCTACGGTAAGAATGCGCTGGAAACTATCAACGCGCTGAAGGTGAAGCTACAGGAGATTCAGCAGACTTTGCCGCCGGGGGTGGAAATCGTCACGGTTTACGACCGCTCTCAGTTGATCGAGCATGCTATCGAAACCTTGTCCCACAAGCTGCTGGAAGAGTTTATCGTGGTGGCTCTGGTCTGCACCTTGTTCCTGTTCCATTTCCGCTCGGCACTGGTGGCGATGATCACGCTGCCACTCGGCATTCTCGGTGCCTTTGTGGTGATGCATTATCAGGGGGTGAACGCCAACATCATGTCGTTGGGCGGGATCGCCATCGCGATAGGGGCGATGGTGGATGCGGCGATCGTGATGATCGAGAACATGCATAAGGTGCTGGAGCAGTGGCGACAACGCCACCCTGGGCAACAACCGACGTCGGCAGATTACTGGCGCATTTCGGAGCAGGCGGCGGTGGAAGTGGGGCCGGCGCTGTTTTGCAGTCTACTGATTATCACGCTGTCCTTCATTCCGGTGTTCACACTTCAGGCGCAGGAAGGGCGGATGTTCTCTCCGCTGGCCTACACCAAAACCTATGCCATGGCGGTGGCGGCCGGGCTGGGGATTACGCTGGTGCCGGTGTTGATGGGCTACTTCATTCGTGGTCGCATTCCCGACGAGCATGCCAACCCAATCAACCGCTGGCTGATCCGTCTGTATCAGCCAGTGCTGGCGGCGGTGTTGGCAAGGCCGAAAACCACGCTCGGGGTTTCCTTGCTGCTGCTGTTGCTAACCTTGTATCCGCTTAGCCGCCTGGGCAGTGAATTTATGCCGCAGCTCGATGAAGGCGATTTGTTGTATATGCCATCGTCATTGCCGGGCATGTCGGCGCGCGAGGCCAGCAGGCTGCTGCAACTGACCGACCGGTTGATCAAAACCGTGCCGGAAGTGGCGACGGTATTCGGCAAGGCGGGGCGGGCGGAAACCGCCACCGACCCGGCACCGCTGACCATGCTGGAAACCACCATTCGCTTCAAGCCGCGTGACCAATGGCGGCCGGGCATGACCATGGACAAGCTGGTGGCGGAATTGGACAGCGTGGTCAAGGTGCCGGGGATAGCCAACGTGTGGGTTCCCCCAATCCGCAATCGGCTGGATATGTTGGCCACCGGGATAAAAAGCCCGGTCGGTATCAAGGTGAACGGCAATAACATGGCCGATATCGAAAGGATTTCCGGGCAGATTGAGCAGGTGGTGAAGCGGGTTCCGGGCGTTACCTCGGCACTGGCCGAGCGCATTACCGGCGGCCGTTACGTGGATATTGATATCGACCGTCAGCGGGCGGCACGCTACGGTGTTTCGGTCAAAGAGCTGCAATCTATGGTGGCGACGTTGGTGGGCGGCGAAAACATTGGCGAAACCATAGAGGGGCGGGCGCGTTATCCGATCAATGTGCGTTACCCACGTGAAATCCGTGATTCGGTGCAACAACTGCAGGCGTTGCCGGTTCTGACCGCCAGCGGGGGCCAGGTGCCGTTGTCGATGTTGGCAGACATTCGGGTGACCGAAGGGCCGCCGATGTTAAAAAGTGAGAATGCGCGGCTTTCCAACTGGATTTATGTCGATCTGCGTGGGCGCGATCTTAAATCGGCGGTGGAAGAGATGCAGCAGGCGGTCGCGCAGCAGGTCAAGTTGCCGGCCGGGGTGTCATTGGGCTGGTCCGGGCAATTTGAATATCTGGAACGCGCCAGCGCCCAGCTGAAAATCGTGCTGCCGGTGACGCTGGCGATCATTTTCGTCTTGCTGTTTGTCACCTTCAGCAGCGTGCGCGATGCGCTGCTGATCATGGCGACGTTGCCCTTCGCGCTGATCGGCGGCGTGTGGCTGCTGTACCTGTTGGACTACAACCTTTCGGTGGCCGGGGCGGTTGGCTTTATTGCCCTGTCCGGGGTGGCGGCGGAGTTCGGCGTGATTATGGTGTTGTATCTGAATCACGCGTTGGAAAAACACCGTCAGCCAGGGCAGCCGCTCACCCAGCAACAACTGATGGCGGCCATCAGTGAGGGGGCGGTACTGCGAGTGCGGCCAAAAGTGATGACCGTCGCTACCATCATGGCCGGGTTGTTACCGATCATGTGGGGCGATGGCGCCGGTTCTGAGGTGATGCGACGCATTGCGGCACCGATGATTGGCGGGATGGTCAGCGCACCCTTGTTGTCGATGCTGGTGGTCCCGGTGGTTTATTTGCTGTTGCACCGTAAAGGATGACGGAGCGGGGCGCGGTATTGAACTGCGCCCCTTATTACTGAACCAGAAACTATTTCACCAGAAACGCTTTAAACTGCGGCGTCATCACGGCGCTGAATCCCTGTTCGGTTTTGCTGATCAAATACACCGCCAGCCCTTTTTCCTCCGCCAGTTTCAGTGCTTTTTCCGTTCCCAGCACCATCAGCCCGGTATCCCAACCGTCGGCTTCCAGCGCGGTCGGAGCTATCACCGTGGCGGACACCAGACGGTGGGTAATAGGTCGG
Organism: Serratia proteamaculans; assembly: GCF_949794035.1. Lineage (NCBI taxonomy): Bacteria > Pseudomonadati > Pseudomonadota > Gammaproteobacteria > Enterobacterales > Yersiniaceae > Serratia > Serratia proteamaculans. The sequence goes on along the minus strand of NZ_OX461105.1, from coordinate 3,790,130 downwards.
CCGGTAGTGGGATCGATCACGTGCGAATAACGCTGTCCGTCCTGTTCGAAATAGTTGCGGTAGCTGCCGGCGGTGCTGATGCCATACCCTTGCAGATCCACCAGGGCCTGCACCGCATTTTCGCGGTCGGTCGGTTTTTGGATCGCCACCCGCCAGGCTTTGCCCTGGCCGTTAACGCCGCGTGAGGAAACCGCACCGCCGACCGAAACCAGATAGTTGGTGATGCCGTTGCGCGCCATCAACTGCACCAACTGGTCAACGCCATAACCTTCACCCAGGGTTGAGAGATCGACATACATCTCCGGCAGGTCTTTTTGCAGCCACTCACCGCGATCGTCACTGATCAGCTTGAGATGCTTCAGGCCGACATTCTTTTGCGCCGCTTCTATTTGCTGCTGGCTCGGCACCTTGACCACTTTTTTATCCGGGCCGAAGCCCCACAAATTGACCAGTGGACCGACGGTAATATTCATCGCGCCCTGAGTATCGCGGCCGATGCGTTGAGCCATCAGGATAATGTCCGCCATACCTCGTGGGATCGGCTGTGGATCGGCGCTGCGGGTCTGATTAAAGCGCGACAGTACCGAATCATTGCGGTAGGTGGAGATATCGTCGTTGGCCCGCTCCAGCACGGCGTCGATCTGCTGTTGCAACTGCTGTTTATTGATTGCCATGTCACCGCTGACCTTGACGCTGTAGAAGGTCCCCATGGTTTTGCCGTCGATATCCGTCTGCGGGCGGGAGTTCTGGTCATTACAGGCGGTCAGCAAACCGAGCACGAGACTCAGCAACAGTCCTTTGGCGAAAACGTTAGCCATAAAAAATCCTTTAAAACTGGGAAAGGCGCTACCAATAAAGTAAAGCGCGACGAATGAAAAGCAGTTAAAGGTAAAATAGCATTTTGCTGGCGTTCCCGTCGTGCTTGGGCTAACTTCTGGCTCCCGACCCCTGGTTGATTTTTGAAGCGCTCAACATGAGTTCAAACGCGGCTCTCCGGCTGATCCAGCCGTTCCTGAAAGATCGTTTTTTACATATTCTGCTGTTGGCCGGCGTGTTGATGGCGGTCATTAATCCGCAGCCACTGCCCGTGCTCAGCGGTTTTATTGACTGGCGAACCATTATTACCCTGCTGGGCCTGATGCTGTTGACCAAGGGGGTTGAGGTCAGCGGCTATTTTGATTTTATCGGCCGCAAGATCGTCAATACGCTGCACAGCGAACGGCGGCTGGCGCTGTTTTTGGTGTTTTCTGCCGCGCTACTGTCGTCATTCCTGACCAACGACGTGGCGCTGTTTATTGTCATTCCGCTGACCATCACGCTGAAAAAACTGTCTTCGCTGCCGATTAGTCGACTGATTATCTTCCAGGCGCTGGCGGTCAATGCCGGCTCGCTGCTGACGCCGATTGGCAATCCGCAGAACATTTTGCTGTGGAGTAAATCCTCGTTGTCCTTCCTGGGTTTCATTGCCCAGATGGCACCCTTTGGTGTGGCGATGCTGGCCAGCCTGCTGCTGTTGACCTGGTTCAGTTTCCCGGCGCGGGATATCGTTAAGGCCCCGCACACCGAAGGCTACCCTTATCAGCGACGTCTGTTGCTGAGCTGTGTGGCGTTGTACGTGATTTTTCTGCTGTGTCTGGATATTGACCTGCCGCTGTACGGCCTGTTGGCGGTATTCGCCGGTTTTTTACTGCTGGCGCGCCGGGTATTGCTGCAGATCGACTGGAGCCTGATTTTTGTCTTTATCGCCATGTTTATCGACGTGGGGTTGTTCACTCGACTAGAGGTCGTCCAGCCCTGGTTTGCTGACATTGCCAGGCTAAGCGAGGGCGGTATTTATGCCCTGGGGATAGGCCTGTCACAGGTGATCAGCAATGTGCCGGCGACCATTTTACTGCTCAATTACGTGCCTTCCAGCCAACTGTTGGCCTATGCGGTGAACGCCGGTGGTTTTGGTCTGGCGATCGGCTCACTGGCCAATCTGATTGCACTGCGGATGGCGGGCGAGCGAAAAATCTGGCTGAAATTCCATTATTACTCGCTGCCACTGCTGGCGTGGGGTGGGTTGCTTGGCTGGCTGTTGGCCTAAGAGCGGTATTTTTGTATGAAATACCGCTCTCCCTTGGCCAAGCAACTAACCGCGAGCCGCCAGCAAACAAATACTGCGGGTGACCTGATAGGACTTCACAAAGGCGCTGATCGGCAGAAACTCAAAGCGTGAATGGAAATTGTGCGCGCCGGTAAAGTAGTTGGGGGTCACCAGCCCGCGGCTGGACAACGCCGCACCGTCGGTGCCACCGCGCATCGGTATCACCTTTGGCGGAATACCATGGGCGGCGAGTGCGCCGAAAATCAGTTCGATGGCACGTTTGTCTTCACCGATAGAGTTGCTGATATTGCTGTAGATATCCGTGACGCTGCAACTGACCCTGGCCCGCGGGTAGTTTGCCGCCACCTGCTGCACCACTTGCTGAATACGCTCTTTACGCGCATTGAAATTCGCCAGATCAAAATCACGGATCGACACTTTCAGCGTGGCGAGGTTGGCATTGGCCGTCATGTCATTGAACCAGAAGTAGCCTTCACGTCCCTCGGTATGCTCCGGCGTATCCTGGCTGTCGAACTGGTTGATGATGTCGTTGGCGATGCGAATCGGGTTGATCAGCACGTTTTTGGCTGACATCGGGTGAGCGGTCACCCCCTCAATGCGGATCTCCGCCGCGGCCGCGTTGAAGTTTTCATACACCACTTCCCCCAGTTCGCAGCAGTCGATGGTATAGGCGAAGTCCACATCAAAGCGCGCCAGATCCAGCGCCTTGGCACCGCGCAGGCCAATTTCTTCATCCGGCACAAAGGCCACCAGAATATCGCCGTGGCGGTCAGTGGCGCTCAGGTTAGCCAGCAGGGTCATCACTACCGTCACTGCGGCCTTGTTATCGGCACCGAGCACGCTAGTCCCGTCGCTGAAAATAATCTCTTCATTCGGGTAGGCCAGGATCTCCGGGTGCTCGGCGGTGCGCAGCCAGATGTCATGCTCCGCGTTCAGGCACAGATCCTGGCCGCTAAAGCGCAGGCGCTGCGGATGAATATGCGCTGACAGGCCGACGTCAACGGTATCGATATGAGTAATAAAACCGATGCGCGGCGCACCTGGCTGGTTACCGGGCTTGCGTGCGGTGACGGTGGCGTGCTCATCAATTTGCACGTCTTTCATCCCCAACTGGCGCAGTTCGGCGGCCAGCAGCTTGGCCATATCATGCTGGCCCGGCGTGCTGGGCAGGGTGGTGACGGCGGCATCGCTCTGGCTGGTCACCGCCAGATAGCGGAAGAAACGTTCGGTGAGCTGTTCGGCTATGGCGCTGGTCATCAGAGTGCCTCCGGGAAACCTCGGCCTTCAGGCCGGGGAGGAAAGGAGGCGTTTTTCGAGCTAACTTCTTTTTGTCTTTTCACGATGGCTCCTGTAATTTTGTACATATGAAACGCGCATACAAATACCGATTCTATCCAACAGCCGATCAGGTTGAGCTTTTGGCTCAAACGTTCGGCTGTGTGCGTTTTGTCTATAATTCAATCCTTCGCTGGCGTACTGATGCTTACTATGAGCGCCAGGAGAAGATCGGCTATCTGCAAGCTAATGCGCGGTTAACCGCGCTTAAAAAAGAGCCTGAATGCGCATGGCTCAATGACGTTTCCTGTGTCCCCTTGCAACAATCGCTACGCCACCAACAGATGGCCTTTTCTCACTTTTTTGCAGGTCGGGCTAATATCCAGCATTCAAAAGCAAACGCCACAAACAGGTCGCTGAATTGACCGCCAGCGCGTTTAAATATCGTGATGGCAAGCTGCATATGGCTAAGAGCAAAGCCCCATTGGACGTGCGCTGGAGCCGTGAACTCCCATCCGTGCCGTCAACCGTCACTATTTCCAAAGATGCAGCCGGACGATATTTCGTTTCCTGTCTGTGCGAGTTTGAACCTGTATCACTGCCCATTTCCGCTAAAACCGTGGGCATTGATGTGGGTTTAAAGGATTTGTTCGTTACTGACACTGGATTTAAACAAGGCAATCCCCGCCATACCGCTAAATACGCGGCTCGCCTGGCGCGACTTCAGCGCCGTTTAAGCAAAAAAGCGAAAGGTTCGAAAAACCGCGCTAAAGCCCGCTTGAAGGTGACCCGACTCCACGCGAAAATTGCCGATTGCCGCAGGGATAACTTGCACAAGTTGTCCCGCAAACTGATTAACGATAACCAAGTTGTTTGCGTTGAATCCCTGAAAGTGAAGAACATGATCCGCAACCCTAAGCTGTCGAAAGCGATAGCCGATGCAAGCTGGGGCGAGTTTGTGCGCCAGCTCGCATACAAGGCTGAATGGGGCGGGCGTTCACTGGTCGCCATTGCCCCGTTTTTCCCGTCCTCAAAGCGTTGTAGTTGTTGCGGCTTCACCATGAAAAAATTGCCTCTTGATGTTCGTAAATGGAATTGTCCGGAATGCCAGACAAGCCATGACCGTGACATTAATGCGGCACGGAATATAAAAGCTGCCGGGCTGGCAGCGTTAGCCCACGGAGAGTCTGTAAATCCTGAATCGCATCAAGCGGCTTAGGTTCGACTCAGTGAAGTGGGAATCATCGCCCTTTAGGGCGGGGAGCAGTCAAGCGGGTTCCTCTCGGTAAGCGGTCTATCGGTTTTAAAGGTAAATCAGCCGGTTGTCCAATGGTGCAATACTTCGGCTGTCGGAATGCGAGACGCCGCGCAGAATAAAAAAATAGCGGCACAACTAGGAAATAGTCGCGGGTAACTGCGGCAAAATCGTTGTTAGCTGTGGGGAGCGGGTGCCCCAACAAAAATCTTAACCTTAAAAGGAGAATTCATGCGCTCACGTCAGGCTTTGCTTATTACTTTGTTATCCCTGGGAATATCTCAGACCGCCTGGTCTTCCACCGACGGCGGCCATGCCAACAGCAACGCCAATAGCCGCGAAGTAGCCAGCGCGCTCGGCGGCCTGAAGAACAAAACCTATAGCCTGGAGCAGGCACCGAAGATCCGCGTCGCCAGCTTCAATATTGCCGCCGGTAAGGTCAGTGACATGACCGCCATCGCCAAAGCGATCAAGGCGATGAACGTCGACGTGGTGGCGCTGCAGGAAGTGGACAAGCTGACCGGCCGCAGCGGTAAATTGGATCAGGCTGAAGAGTTGGCCAAGCTGACCGGCATGCACGTGGTCTTTGGGCGCGCGATTGACTTTGACGGCGGTGAATATGGTCTGGCGTTCCTGTCAAAATACCCGCTGCATGACAGCAAGATTTATCCGCTCCCCTCCGGTCAGCGTGAACAGCGCATTGCCTTCAGTGCCCAGACTGACGTGCCTGAATTCCCGGCCCCGATCACCCTGATCAATACCCATCTGGACACCAAGGAAGATCCTGCCATGCGTTTGGAGCAGGTGCGTGAGTTGAACGATCGCACTATCGAGATGCGCGGTATCAAGCTGTTGTTTGGCGATATGAACGACGTGCCGGGCAGCGTCACCTGGACCGAACTGGGCCGTTACTGGAACGACATCATGCCCAGCGCGCAAGATGGCCGCAGTTGGCCGGCAGAAAACGCCGAAATCAAGGTCGACTACATCTTTAGCGGCAATGCCCAACGCTGGCACCTGGACAGCCTGACGGTGCCGAACGCCAGCGGCGACTGGAATGGCATTCACTGGCCGGCGGTCAGCGATCACCTGCCGGTGGTTGCCGAACTGCGCCTGACCGAGCAGTAATTTAATCGCAAACGGCGTTGTCAGTTTAAACGGGGGAAATCTGTGCCAGCCGTTCGATAGCGGCACGGATTTCACCCGGTGTCAGGGCAGAAAAGCCCAACAGCCAACCGTCGCGCCGCCCGGCTGGCGTGAGATAGCCCTCGGCCTCCAGTTGGCCGTAGGCCGCCTCGGCGGTCACGCGTGAGACCGCTAAATCTGCCGCCAGTACTCTGGATGAGGGCAAACGCTGCTCAACGTCCCGTTATGGATAGCCCGGCGCAGCGTGCTGGCCATAATGGGACTTATCAATGGGCGAAAATGGGTATCAATCATCAGAGTGCCTCCGGGAAACCTCGGCCTTCAGGCCGGGGAGGAAAGGAGGCGGTTTTCGAGCTAATCAGTGTTTATTAACAGGAGTGAATTCCATGGCGGTATCTTCATTGGTTTTGGCCTTTCCACCGGGGACGGCGGCGCAGAGTCTGGATTATCTGGCCGCGAAGCTGAGTTATTACGCAGATGCGTGGGACGTGGCGGAAGATCTGCGCAACGGCGTCAGTGAGATCCTGGTGATCGATACCCGTGCGGAAGCCCTGTACGCGGCCGGACATATTCCTGGTGCCATCAGTTTGCCCCATCGCCTGATGGACGAGGCCGGTACGGCGCATCTGGCGCGCGATAAAGTCTATGTCACTTATTGCGATGGCATTGGCTGCAACGGCTCCACCAAGGGGGCGTACAAGCTGGCGCTGCAAGGATTTCGGGTGAAGGAGTTGATTGGCGGGTTGGACTTCTGGCTACGCGATGGCCATCCATTGGCCACCGGTGAACAGCCGGGCTCGCTGCAGGGAAGTGCTATTGGAGAAGACTGCGGCTGCGCCTGAGGGGTTAAAACACCAGCGCCAATACCAGGGCCAGCACCAGAACAAACAGGATAAAGGCCACGGCCGGCTTGCTCAGCGCTTTTTGCAGCGGTTGGGGCAGGGCGGCAATCAGTGGGTTGAGCAATGGCTGCGGTTCGGCATGGCTGCCGGACAGTGGCTGTGCCGGGCCGGTCTTTTCCAGACGGCGCGCAAACAGCTGGTTGATAATATCGCTCATCTGCGGATGGGTCAGCGGTGCGCTGGCATTGCAGTGAAAACGTGACTGGCAGTAGTCATTCAACTGCTGTTGCTCCTGTGAGTCTGCAGGCTGTTTGAGCACGGCCAACAGGTTGTTCAGCGTGGGTGCAGTCTGTGGACTCAGCGCGACCTTCACCTGCAAAAACTGGTTCAGCAGTTGGAAGTGGCGTGCAGGCAGCGGATCGTTGGTTTTTACCCCACTCAGGTCAAACAGCGTTTGCCAGATCTTGACCGGTGATTCGCCGGTGGCGGCGCTGAGCTTGGTCACCTGTTGTTGCAGGCTCTGGTGCTCGGCAGGCAGCAGCGGGCGATCGCTGGTGGTGGTTTGCTGCGGATGAGGAATGGCCAGGCTGCGGGTCTGCAACAGGTTCAGTACCTGTTCTAACTGCGGATGGCTCAACTGGCTCAGTACCGTATGGCCAAACTGCTGGCGAATAAAGTCGCTGACGGCCAGGCGGTTATTGCCCTGCGGCAACAATTCGGTAAGCTGCTGCAACAGTTGGCGGCTGGCATGGCTTTGTTGCACCTGTGCCAGACGGTTTTGCAACAGTTGCTCGGCCGGTTGGAAATGGCGTGCCAGCAGTTCGCTGTTGTTGTCCGTCTGCAGGTCATGGCGCAGCGTGACCCAAATCTCAGCGGACTTGGCCGGGCTGAGCGCCATGATCTTGACGACCAGCTTCTCCAGCGTCGTGCGTTGTGCCGGGGAGAGCGGACTACCGTCAGTGGCTGTGGTTTTGTCCGGGCTCGGGGAACGATCGTTGGCGATCGGGGTGCCCGGACCACTCAAAGGTTGCATATCACCTGTCCTTCGCTGTGTAGAAAATCGTCATACCCGGCGAAAAGCGCAGGATTGTGCTTATGATACCTGTAAATGGCCGTCATCAATACCGCCGTCAGACATTTCTTTACAGGCAAAACATTGCTAAACGCGTCTGCGCCGCTAAGATAAGCGCAGACTTGGAATTGAGGACGGCATGGTTAAACAGCAGCGGATTGCAAAATGGTTTTTATGCCTGGCTTGCCTGGTCGTATTGACCTGCATGACTCAGCGCATGGCGAGCCTGCATGCGTTGCAGCAAGTGACGGGTCTGCCTGCCGCCAGCGCCGCTCAATCCCCCGCCGATGACACCGCCGAATTGCAACCCACGCCCTGCGAACTGAGTGCCAAATCGTTGTTGGCCTCGCCGCCGGTGATGTTCGAAACCCTGCTGTTCGGCCTGGGTCTGTTACTGGTGCTGTTGGCACCCACCGTGGCCGCGCGCCTGCGCATTCCCCCTCCCAGAGTTATTTCCCCCACCACCCTCAGGGTGCATCTGCGATTATGCGTGTTCCGTGAATGAGTTAATCACCCGTCTGTTTTGGTGATTGGCTTATTTATGGAGAAAAAACATGTTGAATATCATCAGGTCGGCATTAGCCTGCCTGTTACTGCTGTGGCTACCTGCTTTGCAGGCGGCGGACAGCGGCTGGCTACAAAGTCCGACTAACGATCACGCCAAGGTGCGGCTGCGTGCCGACACTTCGCACAATGGGGAAACCCGTTTGCTGCTGGGCATAGAGCTGCAAAAAGGCTGGAAAACCTATTGGCGTTCGCCGGGGGAAGGCGGTATTGCACCGGCCATCACCTGGCAGGGCAATCCACCGCCGGCGACCTGGTACTGGCCGACGCCGCAGCGTTTTGACGTTGCCGGTATTTCTACCCAGGGTTATCACGACCGGGTTGAGTTGCCGATGGTAATGAAAGGCGCGGTGCCGCGTCAGTTGGCGGGCACCCTGACGCTTTCTACCTGCAGCAACGTCTGCATCTTGACCGACTATCCGTTCAGTCTGGATCTTGGCACGCCGTCAGACGCGCAGTTTACCCATGACTTTGCCCAGGCGATGGGGCAGGTACCCATTGCTGATGGGCTGGTGGAGAGCATTAAAGCCGGCTATCAGAACGGGGAGCTGCAGATTAGCGCCGAGCGAACCGCCGGTTGGCAGCAGCCTGAGCTGTTCTTCGATACGTTGGAAGATGCCGACCTCGGCAAGCCGAAGGTCAGCAGTGAGGGTTCACAGATGTTCGCGCGGGTGCCGGTCAGCGATGGCTGGGGTGACAGCGCAGCGGATTTACGCGGCAAAACTCTGACGTTGGTGATCGGTGACGGTGGCGTGGCGCAACAGGTGACTCTGCCGATTGGCGGGCCGTTGGCCTCACCGATTGCGGGGAGTTTCTCGCTGTGGCAGGCGGTCCTGATGGCGCTGCTCGGTGGGCTGATCCTCAACCTGATGCCCTGCGTGCTGCCGGTATTGGGCATCAAACTGGGTTCGATTTTGCAGGTCGAACAGCGCGACCGACACAGCATTCGGCTGCAATTTCTGGCCTCGTCGTTCGGCATTGTGGCGTCGTTTATGGCGCTGGCCTTGCTGATGACGCTGCTGCGGTTGAGCAATCAGGCGCTTGGCTGGGGTATCCAGTTCCAAAACCCGTGGTTTATCGGCTTTATGGTGTTGGTGACGCTGTTATTCAGTGCCAACCTGTTCGGCCTGTTCCATCTGCAACTTTCCTCTTCGCTGAACACCAAACTGGCGACCCATAACGGTCGTGGTTTGGGCGGCCATTTCTGGCAGGGTGCTTTTGCCACCTTGCTGGCGACGCCGTGCTCCGCACCTTTCCTGGGTACCGCGGTGGCCTTTGCCCTGGCCGCACCGTTGCCGGTGTTGTGGGGTATGTTTGTCGCGCTGGGCATCGGCATGAGCCTGCCCTGGCTGCTGATTGCCGCCTGGCCGGCGCTGGCGCTGCGTCTACCTCGCCCTGGGCGCTGGATGAACAGTCTGCGCCTGGTGATGGGCCTGCTGATGCTGGCTTCTTCGCTGTGGCTGCTAAGCCTGATGGCCAACCATATCGGCGGGATGCCGACGCTGGTGGTGGGGGTTATCGCTCTGCTGACCCTGTTGCTGGCGGTCGGCTGGCAACATGGCATTCGTCTGGCGGCTAAGCTGGCTGCCGGGACCCTGGTACTGGTCGGGGTGGTGCTATTGGCCGGTTCGCTGACCGCCGGGCTGTGGCGTCAGCCGCTGCAAGACAATGTAGCCTGGCAGCCGCTGAGCGAAGAGGCGATCACCCAGGCGCTGGCCCAGAACAAGCGGGTGTTTGTCGACGTTACTGCCGACTGGTGTGTAACCTGTAAAGCCAACAAATTCAACGTACTGCTGCGCGATGACGTGCAAAAGGCGCTGAGCGCTGAGGACGTTGTTGCCCTGCGGGGGGACTGGAGCCGTCCATCGGCTGAAATTAGCGCCTTCCTGCAACAACGCGGCAGCGTCGCCGTGCCCTTTAATCAAATTTATGGCCCCGGCAGCCGAGATGGCGTGGTGTTGTCCCCGCTATTGACCCGCGATGCCGTATTGCAAACTCTGTCCGCCGCCAAAGGAAACTCACAATGAAAAAGCTAATGATTTTACTGATGTTGATCGCCACCCCTGTTTGGGCCGCCGCCCCTTTTACCCCGGAGCAGGAAGTGCGTATTAAAGAGCTGATCCGCGAAACCCTGGTGTCGAACCCGGATATTCTGGCGCAGGCGGTTGATGCCTGGCAGCAGCAAACCGCCGGCCAACAAATCAGCCAGGCGATTAAGCAAAACGCCAAAACCCTGTATGAAGACCCGGCCAGTCCGCGTCTGGGGGCAGCCAATGCCAAACTGACGCTGGTAACCTTTACCGATTACAACTGCCCGTACTGCAAGCGTTTTGATCCGATGCTGGAAAAAATCGTTAAAGAGAACCCGGATGTGGCGTTGGTGGTGAAACTGTTGCCGTTCAAAGGGGAAAGCTCGGTCAGTTCGGCACGCGTGGCCTTGACTACCTGGCAGCAGCATCCTGACCAGTTCTGGGCGTTGCACCAGCGGCTGATGGCGAAGAAAGGTTTCCACGACACCGCCAGCATTGCCGCCGCACAGCAGAAAACCGGGGTGAAAGCCGTAGCCCCCAGCGAGGTAAGCATGACCACGCTGCGCACTAACATGGAACTGGCGGAGCAACTGGGCGTGCAGGGGACGCCGGCGACGCTGATTGGTGACCAGATGCTGCCGGGGGCCGTGTCTTACGAGGAGCTGGAAACGATGGTGAAACAACAATTGGCGAAGGTCAAAAATGGCTAGGCTGCGACGTTGGACGCGCGAACTGCTGATCCTGCTGCTGATCGTCCTGGTGGCGGCGTTCGGGATGGACTGGCTGCGCGCACCGCAGGCACCGGCAGCCTTCGACTCGCAGGTTCTGACGACGCTGAACGGTGAACAGGTGTCGCTGGCGCAGCTCAGTCAGGATAAGCCGTTGCTGGTCTATTTCTGGGCCAGTTGGTGCGGTGTTTGCCGCTTCACCACCCCCTATGTCGCCAGACTGGTTGGCGAGGGGGATAACGTGTTGACCGTAGCGCTGCGCTCCGGCGACGACAGTCAGGTAGCGCAGTGGCTGGCGGGCAAACGGGTGACCTTGCCGGTGGTGAATGATCCGCGTGGCGAGCTGTCGGCGCAGTGGCAAATCGGCGTCACCCCGACGCTGGTGATCATCTCCAAAGGCCAGGTGGTGCAGAGCACGACTGGGTGGACCAGCTACTGGGGCATGAAGCTGCGGCTGTGGTGGGCCGGGCTGTAATCAGCGGCTTATTCTGACGCCATCACCTGACTAATCGCCCGGCACAGCCGGGCGATACCTTCCTCAATCAGCGGCGGCGTATTGGCGGCGAAATTCAATCGCAGGCCGTGTGCGCCACGCTGTTCCTCGGCATAAAAACATTCTCCGCGCGCAAAAGTCACACCCTGTCGCCAGGCCACCGGCATCAGGGCTTCGGTGTTAACGGTCGCAGGCAGCGTCAGCCAGATAAACAGCCCGCCCTCCGGTGTTTCAAACTGGCAGCCTGGCGGCAGTTGTTGCTGCAAAGCCGCCACCATCACGTCCCGGTGTTGGCGATAGATCCGCCCGGCGCGCCGCAACTGTTTGTCGTAGCGACCTATGGTGACGAAGGCGTCCAGCGCCCGCTGGATCAGGTTGGAACTGGTAAAGCTGTCGACGTGTTTCAGCCGGGCGATGCGCTGATAATGTTCGCTGTCCGCCACCAAATAGCCGATGCGCATACTGGGTAACAGCATTTTGGAAAAAGTGCTGACGTAAATCACCGCACCCGGCTGCGCCAGTGCCCGCAGCGAGGGCAACTGCTTGCCGTTGTAGCGCAGATCGCCGACAAAATCGTCCTCCAGGATCACCACCCCTGCGCGCTGGGCCAGTGCCAACAGGCGTCGACGGCGGGCTTCGCTCATGCAGCGTCCGGTGGGATTATGGAAATTGGGAATGGTGTAAATCAGCTTCGGGCGATGTTTTTCCAGCAGGGCAGGCAACTGTTCAACCAGCATGCCGTGCCGATCGCTGGGGACAGTGACGATATTGATGCGGTGCAGGCGCAGCAGCCCCAGCGCTTCGGCGTAGGTCGGCTGTTCGACGATCACCGTATCGCCCGGCTCCAGCAGGCTTTGCACAATCAGGCTGATGGCGTGCTGCGAACCGTTGGTGATCAGCAATTGTTCTGCATGGGTCGGAATGCCCTGCGCGGTGAGGATCCGCCCCAGCGTATCGCGCAGCGGGTAGTAGCCACAGTATTCGCCATAGCTGAAAGCCTCTTCCGCATGGCGGCTGAGTACTGACAGCAATATCTTGCGGAATTCTTCCTGAGGGAAAACCTTCGGGCTACCGACACCGGCGGCAAAGTTGATGATGTTGTCCGGCAGCGGGATATCGGGGTAGCCATCCAGCCGTGAGGTCAGGGTGGTGAAACGTTCCGTCGGGAAAGCTGTGTCGGTGCTGGGGCGCGGTTGAGCGGGTTGTGGCAGCGGGTGCTGGACATAGGCACCGCTGCCGCGCCGTTGGCGCAAGAAGCCTTTGGCCGCCAGTTCGGCATAGGCGTTATCTACCGTCAACCGGCTGACGGCCAGTTCGCTCGCCAGCGTACGGGTGGAAGGCAGCTTATCGCCATCGACAAACACGCCGCTCAGGATCGCCCGCCGCAGCGCTTCTTCAATTTGCAGATACAGCGGGACGTCCTGCTGGCGGTCTAATGGGATATGCATGCGAAATTGGCTCGGTTAACGGTGATGATTTTTACTATACCCCATAGCAGCAGGCCTTCAAGCGGATAAAAGTGGCCTGTATAACATTGGGGGAAAGTGGCTCTGGCGGCAAAATCGCGCGGCGTTAGAATCTCAGCCTGAGTCTATTACCGCCATTTTTTGAGGGTGTCATGTCATTACCATCGGGTGTTTCAGCCAGGCCGGTTTTCCCCGGCGCGGGTATTTTACAGGGCAGCAGTCAGGGTTATGTGATTGCCATTATCAGCGCCATGTTGCTGGCTTTTACCGCCATTATTATCCGCGTGCTGACGCAGTATTATCACCTGCCGACCTTTGTGCTGGCCTTTTGGCGAGCGGCGTTGGTGGCGCTGGTTTTATTGCCGGCGTTGTTGCTGTTTAAGCCCGAGTGGGCGCATTTACGGCGTTCGCAGATCCCCTTTTATGCCTGCTATGGCCTGCTGCTGGCGGTATTCAACAGCCTGTGGACGTTGTCGGTGGCGCTGAACGGCGCGTCGGTGGCGACCATTCTGACTTACTGTTCGGTAGGCTTTACCGTCTTTCTCGGTTGGATGATCTACAGCGAGCGCCTGAACCTGCGTCAGTTGGTGGTGATTGTGGTCAGTCTGGGCGGCTGTTTCCTGGTCAGCAACGGTGACAGCATGGGCAACAGCCATTTTAACCTGCTGGGGCTGCTGGTCGGTATGCTGTCCGGTATCGGTTATACCCTCTACACGCTGGGCGGGCGGGTCGCGACGGAGCGTCATTATCCAGTGTGGAATACCATCTTGTACGTGTTCGGCTTTTCGGCCATCTACCAGTGGCTGTTCAACGCCGCGTTGACGTTCTACCCGCTGGCGGCGTTCCACGGCATGACCGGTTCTTTGTGGTTCCTGTCCCACGGCGTTCAGGGCATTGAGTGGCGTGGCTGGCTGTTGTTGCTGACCCTGGCCGCCGGGCCGACGCTGTTGGGGTTTGGTTTGTACAACATCAGTCTGAAAACCTTGCCGCTGGCGGTGGCCAACCTGATTTTGTCGCTGGAGCTGGTGTTTACGGCGGTGATCGCCTATTTCCTGCTGGGGGAAAACATGAATCAGTTGCAGTTGCTGGGTAGCGCGCTGGTGATGGGCGGGGTGCTGATGTTGAAGAGCAAGACGGCTGAGGCGTGATTTGTTACTCAAAAACAATGCCTCAGGCTTTAGGATGTTGTTTCTTGCAGTAGATAAAGGGCGGAAATCACTCACCCTCAGACGGCTGACAAAGCTCGTTATTAGGGAGAGCGTGCCGAAGGGGTCGTGGCAGCTTGCCCGCCGACCAATTTGCCGGGAGCAAATTGGAACGACTTCCAGTCGGCCCGCAGGGTGGGACACATGGACGTGTCCCATAATGGCCCCTCGGTGCGCTAGGCCCGAGTATCTAGGGTTCAAAGACAACTTTGTCATCAAACCAAGGGCGGGGTAAACACCCCGCCCTTTGGCTTACTCGGCCTTGGCCGCTTCCGCCCTTTGGCGGCGTTTGCGTACGATGCGCAGCAGTGGCGGCAGCACCAGCACGGACACCGCCAACACCAGCAAGGTTTGCGCGATGCTGCTGCTCCACAAAATGCCAAACTCCCCGTTGCTGATCGACAGCGCGCGGCGCAGGTTCTGCTCCAGCATCTCCCCTAATACGAAGCCCAAAATCAACGGCGACATTGGGAAGTGCATTTTCCTCAGAATATAGCCAAACACCCCCAGCCCGACCATCAACAGCAGGTCAAAGGTGGTGCTGTGCACTGCATAAACGCCGACCGCAGACACCGCGGCAATCGCCGGGACCAGGAACCACAGCGGAATGGTCAGCATGCGGGTGAACAGGCCGACCAGCGGCAGGTTCATGATCAACAAGATCACGTTGGCAATCAACAATGCGGCGATCAGGCCCCAGACAATATCCGGTTGTTCGGTGAACATCGCCGGGCCAGGCGTGATGTTATACAGCGTCAGCGCGCCCATCATCACCGCCGTGGTACCGGAACCCGGCACGCCCAGCGTCAGCATCGGAATAAACGAGCCGCAGGCTGAGGCGTTATTGGCGGCCTCTGGCGCTGCCACGCCGCGAATATCCCCTTTACCGAAGGTGTCGCTGTTACCGCTGATTTTCTTTTCGGTCATGTAGGTGAGCGCACTGGCGATGGTGGCACCTGCGCCCGGCAGAATGCCGACGAAGAAACCAATCACCGAAGAACGCAAGGTTGGGCCAACGCACTGGGCGGCTTCCTTACGGTTGAACAGCAGGCGGCCGGTTTTGCGCACCAGCTTTTGTCCGCCGCTGGTGCTTTCCAGCATCAACAGGATTTCACTGACCGAGAACAGGCCAATCACCACCACGATGAACTGCACGCCGTCGGAGAGATGAACACTGTCGAAGGTGAAGCGGTAAACGCCGGTGTTGGCATCCACCCCGACCGTCGCCAGCCCCAGGCCAATCAGCGCCGCCAGCAGCGACTTCAGTGGGTTCTGACTCATCATGCTGCCCAGGCAGGCGATGGCGAACACCATCAGGGCGAAATACTCCGCCGGGCCGAACGCCAGCGACCAGCGTGCCAGCAGTGGGGCGAACAGGATAATCCCGCCGATGGCGATCATCGAACCGACAAAAGAGCTGACTGCCGAGATCGACAGTGCCACACCGGCACGGCCTTGCTGCGCCATCGGGTAGCCGTCCAGCGCGGTCATGATGGCCGCCGCGTCACCCGGTACGTTAAGCAGTATCGAGGAGATACGACCGCCGTACTCGCAGCCGATATACACCGTCGCCAACAGGATCAGCGCGGACTCGGCCGGCAGTTTGAGGGCGAACGCCAGCGGCAGCAAAATAGCCACGCCGTTGATCGGCCCCAACCCCGGCAGCAGGCCGACAATGGTGCCAACGAAGCAGCCGATCAGGGCAATAATCAGGTTCTGTGGCACCAATGCCACCTCGAACCCTTGAGATAAATACATCCAGGTTTCCATCATCGCCCCCGTTAGCTCAGCCAAACGCCGAGTGGCAGTGTCACATCAAGTAAGCGGTCAAAGGCGTAATACAGTGCTACACCCATCACCACGCCGGACACCAATGCAGCTTTCAGGCTGGCATGGAACAGCAGGCCAATGCTGAAGGTCAGTAATGTTGTTGCCAGCGGAAAACCCAGCCACTCGAAGCCCCAGGCGTACAGCACCAGGGTAATCACCAGCACCAGCAGGCGTTGCATGACCTTGTTATGTGGCCATTCAACCACCTGAGGTTTGTTCAGCAGCAGCAGGGCTGCGCACAGCGCCATCAGGCTGAGAATCGCCAGCGGGAAGGGACGTGGCCCCAGGGGCTCGTAACTGTATTCGCTCTGGATACCCCAGCCGATAAACAGGCCGCCGATACACAGCAGCAGCCAGAAACCGGCAAAAATGCGATCGCTCATGGTATGCCCCCGGTTACTTGGCCAGGCCGAAAATTTTGGCCTGTTCGCGGTACTGATTGACCTGGGTTTTCACGTAGGCATCCAGTTCCTTGCCGGCCAGGTTGAATTCAAACAGGCCACGCAGATCGCGCTGTTTTTTGAACTCATCGGTCGCCGCCATTTTCTGGAAGGTGTCGAGCCACCATTGGTATTCCTCTTCACTGACCTTCGGGCCAAGGTAGAAACCGCGGATAACCGGCCAAACCAGATTGAACCCTTGTTCTTTGGCGGTCGGTACGTTGGCTAACTGGCCCGGCAGACGCTGATCGGCATATACCGCCAGTACGCGGATTTTGTCGCCCTGCAGGTAGGGCACCATTTCGCTCAAATCACCGGAAACTGCCTGAATGTGGTTGCCGAGCAGGGCGGTAACCGGTTCGCCGCCGCCTTCGAATGCCACGTAACGCATCTTGTGAGGATCGATCCCGACCTCACGCGCCAGCAGGGCGGTTTTCATCCAGTCCTGGCTGCCGATAGAGGCACCTGCGCCGAACACCACGCTGTTCGGATCTTTTTGGAAGGCATCCATCAGGTCTTTCAGGGTTTTGTACGGCGAGTCGGCGCGGACCGCGATCATGCCGTAATCAGTACCGACGGCGGCCAGCCATTTCACGTCGTCGACGTTGTAACGGCCAAATTTCCCTTGTGACAGGTTCAGCAATGAGCCGCCGGAGAAGGCGACCACGGTGCCGAATTCCGCCGGACGCTGGGCGACAATGGCGTTATAGGCCACCGCGCCAACGCCGCCGGGCATGTAGGTGACGCGCATCGGTTTATCGATGGCTTTGGTTTCCTGCAGCGAGACCTGAATCAGCTTGCAGGTCAGGTCAAACCCACCGCCGGGCTTGGCAGGGGCGATACATTCGGTACGTTTCGGTGCTTCAATGGCAAAGGCCTGATGGGTTGCCAGCAGCAGGGCGGTAGCGGTCAGAGTGCGGGTGATTATTTTTTTCATTGCTTTCCCCAAGGTATTTTTTCAGTCGGTGTCGATCCCCGCCGATACGGGTTGCTGGATTGTTAAATCAACAACCTTTCATTTACCTTTCAACCCGCGGAAAAGTTTACGGGATGTGATACGCATCTCCTGTTAGGGGCAAAACAGCGGTGTTTACGGGGCGGCCGTTGCGCTAACACATGCCCTGTGATAATTACAGCCCGTAAACCTTGCTTAAAACCTGTGTATTATCAGTTTTGCCGAGGTTTTTTTGAGATAAAATGCCTAAAACTAAAATTATGACGGGTGCGGGATTATGTTTTTATTAGGGAAATTATTCGGTGGCAGGGATAGCGATAAAGTAAGGGCTATTAAAATGTTACCGTCGGCGTATGCCGAGATGTCCGGAGGGGCAGGAGAGTGTCGGCTGAAACGCCTGCGACCGGAGATTGGCGTTTTTGAACTGCATTTTTCTACTGAAAAAGGCGATAAATACGTTTGCCCAATGACGGCCTGTATTACCGGCATTGATATTGTTTTTGCCGCCCATAATCGCTCGGTGCTGGTGTCACCGCCATTCACCCCAACCAAATTGCAGCCGGTGTTGGATATTGCCCTGGCCGAAAGCGGAAAATAATAGCCCCCCCACGGAATAGACGGCTGCGCCGGCTGGCCAGCGTTTATTCCGTGTCACAATTGTGCCCCAGCTCCCAAAACTGGCTCGGCATAACCCTTCTATCCCCCGGTCTTACGTGCCATTCTTCGGTTATCAATATGTTAATTAACCACTGACCAGAGCCGGGTCCCTCGGCACCGCATCTGGCCTGTAGGTATAGATAAATCAATGGAATGGAAAAATGCGTCTGTTATTGGTTGAAGACCATCCCGAGTTATCTCACTGGTTGCAAAAGGCGCTGACCGGCGTCGGTTTTGCCGTCGACGTCGCGCCGGACGGGCTGGCGGCCGACCATCTGTTATTAAACGAAACCTATGCGCTGGTGGTGCTCGACGTGGCGTTGCCGCGCCTGAATGGGCTGGAGCTGCTGGCCCGGCTGCGCAAGCGCGGACAGGATTTGCCGGTGTTGTTGCTGACGGCCAGAACCGACGTCGCCGATCGGGTCAAAGGGCTGAATCTGGGCGCAGACGATTACCTGACCAAGCCGTTCGAGCTGGATGAGCTGGAAGCGCGTATCCGGGCGTTGCTGCGCCGCAGCGTTGGCGTCACTCAACAGGCGCTGCAGTACGGGGCGCTGACCTATCATGATGAAGGCTATTTCCAACTGGACGACAAACCCTTGCAGTTGACGCCACGGGAACTGGCGGTGCTGACCGCGTTGATCCACCGGCGTGGCCGACCGGTTGCCAAACAGCAGCTGTTTGAACAGGTGTTTACCCTGTCCGATGAGGCCAATCCGGAGAGCATCGAACTGTACGTTCATCGGCTGCGGAAAAAGCTGCAGGGCAGCAATGTGGCAATAATCACCCTGCGTGGTCTGGGCTACAGCCTGGAGCTCAGCAATGAGGTGGTTTAACGCGCCGAGATCGCTGTTTTATCAACTGTTGTTATTCTTTGGTTTACCGTTGCTGGTGTTGGGCGGCATCTCGATTTATACCCACTACTTCAGCGCGATGAATGCTGCCACGCTGGCCTACGATCGCACGCTGCTAGCATCGGCGCGTACCGTGGCGGAGCGGCTGGTGGTGCGCAATGGTCGGCTGGAAGCGGATGTACCCTATGTGGTCCTCGACAGCTTCGAGCGCAACATGAACGATCAGCTGTATTACGAAGTGATCTCCCCGCTGGGGGAAAGTATTTCTGGCTATAACGATCTGCCGCCGATGCCGCCCCATATTCTGCGTTCCAGCCTGTATCCAGCGCTGGTGCATTTCTATGATGCCGAATATCGCGGTCGGCCGATCCGCGTAGCTGCGCTGTACCAGCCGATCAATGAATCCGGCGTGATGGGCATGGCGACCATTCTGGTGGCGGAAACGCTGGAGTCACGCCGCTATCTGGCGCGGCAAATGATGCTTTCCGCGTTGCTCAGCCAGGGTACCGTGGTGGTGTTGACCATGATCCTGGCCTTTGCGCTGCTCAAGCGGGTGCTGAAACCGATGCGCAAGCTTTCTGGTATCATGCTGCGGCGCGACCCGGGTGAACTGACGCCCTTGCCGATGGTATTGCCCTGGTCGGAGATGCAGCCACTGCTATTGGCATTTAACCGTTATATTGAACGGCTGCGGCTGATGGTGGCGCGTCAGGAACGTTTCAGTGCTGACGCTTCGCACCAGCTTCGCACGCCGTTAACCGTGCTGAAGACTCAGGTGGGGGTCGCGCTGGCCAGCGATAAACCGGAGCAGTGGCGGGAAAGCCTGTTAGCGATGAGCGCTACGCTGGATAACACGGTGGCGCTGACCGATCGTCTGCTCTATCTCTCCAGGCTCAAAGCCCATGAACACCAGGCGGATCGCCAGTTGCAGCCGGTGAATCTGGCGCAGGTGCTGCGCGATGCCTGTTTTTCACGACTGCCACAGGCGCGCAGTAAACGTATCGATCTGGGGTATGAGGGGGAATCCGTCTGTTGGGTCGGTGGGGAGGCGTTGCTGCTGACTGAACTGTGTGCCAACCTGCTGGACAATGCGCTGAAATACACCCCGAATCAGGGTACGGTCACGGCACGACTCACCATGGATACGTTGGCACGGGAGTGCGTGCTGGAAATTGAAGACAGCGGCCCAGGCATTGCCGAACAGGACACGGCGCAGGCGCTGCAGCCGTTTCATCGGCTGGATAACGTGGGCAATCAGCCCGGTGCCGGCCTGGGGCTGGCGCTGGTCAGCGACATTACCCGTTATCACGGCACCCGCCCGGAGCTGTTGACCTCGGCCACCCTGGGAGGCCTGCTGGTGCGGGTGCGCTTTCAACTGCTGCCTTAGCTTTCACACTCTGCGGCTTGTTTTGCCTTGCGTGCCAGCGGCGTGCGCAGGCGCTGCGATAGGATCACACCCAGCAGGGTGATGCCGCCGCCGATCAAATGGTAACTGTGCAGATGTTCATGCAGGAACAGCACCGCAATGATGGCGGTAAATACCGGTGCCAGATTCATAAAGATCGACGCGGTATTGGCACCCAGACGCATTACGCCGTGGATCCACAGGTAAGGTGCAATGATCGAGGCCGGGATACCGGCGAACAGCACCAGCGGGATATTCTGGCTGGTCAGCGCGACGTCCTGCGCCATCAGGAAATTAGGCAACAGCAACACTACGCCGAAGACTATCTGTACATACAATGACTGCCAATTTGGCAGGGCGATCGCCCAGCGCTTGGTCAGCACGCCATACAGCGCATAGGCGGCGGTGGCGGCAAACATCATCAACTCGCCTTTGCCGATGCCATGTTGCAACAATTCGGCCGGGTTACCGGCGCTCACCAGCCAGATTAAGCCAGCCAGCGACAACAGGCTGCCGATCGCAATGCCCACCGTCGGTGCTACCCGCAATAACACAATACTGATCAGAATGGTCAGTAACGGGATCAGGGAAACAATAATCCCCATAAACAGCGCGCTGACGCTCTGTGCCGCGTAATAGGCCAGGCTCTGATACAGCACCATGCCCAACATGCCGAGAACCAGCAACTTCCACCAGTTGGCGCGTATTGCCCCCCAGTGACGGATCACCCCTGGCAGGACGAAAGGCGTCAGAGCGATCAACGCCAGCAGCCAGCGGTAGAAGGAGATGGCTGCCGGATCGATGGCGGTGGCGGAGAGCTTGCTGACCACGGCATTGATTGACCAAATCAACACCGCCAGCAGAGGGAATAGCATATTCATGATAATTATTCTCATTAACAACGGACATGCTGGCTAGTTTACTCGTGTCCGGTTTATTATATATAGCGATATCCAGACAATATTTTCCCTAAACAAGACAAGTCACGGGGCGAAACCATGCCAGAAATTCGTCATTATCCCGAAGCGCTGATCCCGGCGCCACGGCCGGTGCAATTCCGCTGCGAGGAGTTCAACGCCCGTACGGAGTTTCAGCCACACCAGCACAGTTGGGGGCAGTTAATGTGGGTCAAGGCCGGTGTGATGGTGCTGCGCATCGGCGGCCAGCGTTTTTTGGCTCCGCCGGAGTTTGTGCTGTGGGCACCGGCGGGCATTGAACACTCCTGTTATAACCAGCGATTGGCGCAGTGCCGCATGGTCGATATTGCGTTGCCGCTGTGCGCCGGGCTGCCGGTTGACCCCTGTTTGATCAGCGTAACGCCGATTTTCCGCGCCATTGCCGAAGATTTTTACGCACGCAAACAATATATCCCTCAGAGCAAACAGGATTTGCGCCTGTGCCGGGCACTGATCGACCAACTGCATCTGTCGCCGATTCAGCAAACCTACCTGCCGTCGTCCGAAGACAAATTCCTGGCACCGGTGCTGGAGGCGCTGGAGCACTGCCCTTCGGACAACACGTCGCTCGCCGCCTGGGCTGCCCGGGTTTATACCACCGAACGTACGCTGTCGCGCCGTTGCCAGCAGGATCTGGGGATGTCATTCAGCGAATGGCGCCAGCGGTTGCGTTTCCTGCATGCCGTATCCTTACTGGAACAGGGAAAAACCGTGCAGGAAGTGGCGCTCGAGGTAGGGTACAGCTCGGCCTCGGCGTTTATTGTCATGTTTCAGCAAATCGCCGGTACCACCCCCGAGCGCTTTCGCCGGGCATGATTCGGTGGCACACTATTTCCCAGCGAAATAGCCGTAAACCGTCGGAGCAATAAGTGAAAATCCTGGTTGATGAAAATATGCCATACGCGACTGAATTGTTCAGTCGTTTGGGGAATGTGCAGGCGGTGCCTGGCCGTCCGATCCCGAGTGATGCGCTGGCTGATGCCGATGCGTTGATGGTGCGTTCAGTGACGAAAGTCAATGAAGCGCTGCTGGCCGGTACCCGTATTGGTTTTGTCGGCACCGCCACCGCCGGGACCGACCACGTAGACGATGCCTGGCTGCAACAGCAGGGCATCGGTTTTTCTGCGGCACCGGGCTGTAATGCCATTGCGGTGGTGGAATATGTGTTCTCCGCGCTGATGCTGCTGGCCGAACGTGACGGTTTTCAACTGCGGGATAAAACCGTCGGCATTATCGGCGTGGGCAACGTAGGCTCGCGTCTGGATGCCCGCCTGAAAGCCCTGGGGGTGCGCACCTTGTTATGCGATCCACCGCGTGCCGAACGTGGTGATGCCGGTGAGTTCTGGCCGCTGGAAAAACTGGTGGCGCAAGCTGACGTGTTGACCTTCCATACGCCGCTGAATAAATCC
Organism: Serratia proteamaculans; assembly: GCF_949794035.1. Lineage (NCBI taxonomy): Bacteria > Pseudomonadati > Pseudomonadota > Gammaproteobacteria > Enterobacterales > Yersiniaceae > Serratia > Serratia proteamaculans. The sequence continues at coordinate 3,767,441 of NZ_OX461105.1, read as the reverse complement.
GGCCCTTACAACTCGCTGCATCTGGTGGACGCTGAGCTGCTGGCGGCACTGCCGGACAATCGTATTCTGATCAACGCCTGCCGCGGTGCGGTGGTGGATAATGCTGCGCTGCTGCAGGCGCTGGAAAAAGGCAAAAAGCTGAGTACGGTGCTGGACGTCTGGGAACCGGAACCGGAGCTCTCGCTACCGTTGCTGGCGCGGGTGGATATCGGCACCGCGCATATTGCCGGTTACACGCTGGAAGGCAAGGCACGCGGCACCACTCAGGTGTTTGAAGCCTTCAGCCGCCACCTGGGGCAGCCGCAACAGATCGAGCTGGCCTCGCTGCTGCCGGTACCCGAATTCAGCCAGATCCAGCTCAATGGGCCGCTGGATGAAGGCAAATTAAAACGATTGATGCACTTGGTGTATGATGTGCGCCGCGATGATGCGCCGCTGCGCAAAGTGGCCGGGCAACCGGGCGAATTTGATCGTCTGCGCAAGCATTATCAGGAACGCCGCGAGTGGTCTTCATTGCGCGTCCAGTGCAATGACAGCGCCAGTGCGGAGCTGCTGCACAAGCTGGGTTTCCTGACGGCATAAGGCTTTCTTAAGCCACAGCGACTAATTTTGTTATCAGGGCGGTGCAGTAGCCGCCCATCTGCATTTGAATAAATACTCTGGAGAAACCCAATGTCTGACGGCTGGAATATCGCTCTGCTTGGCGCCACTGGCGCGGTAGGTGAAGCGTTGCTGGAATTATTACAGGAACGCCAGTTCCCGGTGGGCGAACTCTATCCCTTGGCAAGTGAACGTGGTGCCGGTGCTACGGTGCGCTTCAATGGTAAATCGGTACTGGTGCAAAAAGCGGAAGAATTTGACTGGTCACAGGCGCAGTTGGCGTTCTTCGTCGCCGGTACCGAGGCCTCGGCCCGCTACGCGGAAGAAGCCGGCAACATGGGCTGCCTGGTGATCGACACCAGCGGCCTGTTTGCGCTGGAGCCGGACGTGCCGCTGGTGGTCCCTGGGGTGAACCCGCAGGTGCTGGCAGATTACCGTAACCGCAATATCGTTGCCGTGGCCGACAGCATGGTCAGCCAACTGCTGACCGCGATCAAACCTCTGACCGAGCAGGCCGGGCTTTCCCGTCTGCACGTCACTACCCTGATGTCGGTATCGGCACGCGGCAAAGTGGCGGTCGACGATCTGGCCGGCCAAAGTGCACGCCTGTTGAACGGCATTCCGGCTGAAGCGGGCGTTTTCGCCAAGCAGTTGGCGTTCAACCTGTTGCCGTTGCTGGCTGATGAACAGGGCAGCGTGCGCGAGGAACGTTTGATTGTCGATCAGGTGCGTAAAGTGCTGCAGGACGAAGGGTTGCCGATTTCCGTGAGCTGTGTGCAGTCGCCGGTATTCTACGGCCATGCGCAGGTGGTTCATCTGGAAGCGCTGCGCCCAATGTCTGCGGAAGAAGCACGCGGTGAACTGGAGCAGGTGGACGATATCCAACTGAGTGAAGAAGACGACTACCCGACCCAGGTGACGGAAGCCTCCGGCAGCGATGTGTTAAGCGTCGGCTGCCTGCGCAATGACTACGGCATTCCGGAGATCCTGCAGTTCTGGTCGGTCGCTGATAACGTACGCTTTGGCGGTGCGTTAATGGCGATCGAAACTGCCGAACGTCTGGTGCAGGAGCAGATGTACTGATGTCTGAAGTTGTCTTGCCCACCCAGCCGACCTTAAAAATCGCGCTGGGGATTGAATATGACGGCAGCCATTATTACGGCTGGCAGCGGCAGCAGGAAGTGGCCAGCGTGCAGGCCTGTCTGGAACAGGCGTTGAGCAAGGTGGCCAACGCGCCGATCAACGTGCTGTGCGCCGGACGTACCGACGCCGGGGTGCATGCTACCGGCCAGGTGGTACATTTTGAAACCACCGCGCAGCGCAAGGACGCCGCCTGGACGATGGGGGTCAACACCCATTTGCCGCCGGATATCGCCGTGCGCTGGGTGACCGGCGTGGCTGAAGATTTTCATGCGCGTTTCAGTGCTACTGCACGCCGCTATCGCTACATTATTTATAACCACCGCTACCGCCCGGCGGTATTACAGCAGGGGATGACCCATTTTTATCACCCGCTGGATGCCGAACGGATGGAAAGGGCGGCTCAGGCGCTGCTGGGCGAGAACGACTTTACTTCGTTCCGCGCCGTACAATGCCAGTCGCGCACGCCCTGGCGTAATGTAAAACACGTTAAGGTTACGCGCTACGGCGAGTATCTTGTGGTAGATATCAAGGCGAATGCCTTTGTACATCATATGGTTCGCAACATTGTCGGTAGCCTGATGGAAATTGGCTGCGGCAATCAGGATGAGAACTGGATGGCCGAGTTGTTGGCACTGAAGGATCGAAATCTGGCTGCGGCGACGGCGCGGGCCGACGGGTTATACCTGGTTAGCGTCGATTACCCTGAGCACTTTGCCATACCCCGGCCGGCAATGGGGCCACTGTTTTTACCCGACGACTAAATACTGGCGCGCCCGACGCGTTACTCCCTTGTGTACCTGCCGGGTGGGTGAGACACCCGGTAAAAGAGAGAACCTATGGACATTATCAAGTTTGTGATTGATTTTATTCTGCATATTGACGTGCATCTGGCCGAACTGGTGGCGCAATACGGTATGTGGGTGTACGCGATTCTGTTCCTGATCCTGTTTTGTGAAACCGGGCTGGTGGTGACGCCTTTCCTGCCGGGCGATTCTCTGCTGTTTGTTGCCGGTGCGCTGGCGGCATTGCCGACCAACGATCTGAATGTGCACACCATGGTTGCGTTGATGATAGGTGCGGCGATACTCGGGGATGCGGTCAACTACACCATAGGTCGGCTGTTTGGGGAAAAGCTGTTCAGTAACCCGAATTCGAAAATTTTCCGCCGCAGCTACCTGGATAAAACCCACCAGTTTTATGAAAAACACGGTGGAAAAACGATTATCCTGGCGCGATTTGTGCCGATCGTGCGTACTTTTGCGCCGTTTGTTGCCGGTATGGGGCATATGTCCTATCGCCATTTTGCTGCCTACAACGTGATTGGTGCTCTGGTTTGGGTGCTGCTCTTCACTTATGCTGGCTACCTCTTTGGCGATCTGCCGATCGTGCAGGAAAACCTGAAACTGTTGATCGTGGGTATCATCATTGTTTCAATTCTGCCGGGTGTCATTGAAATTTGGCGCCATAAGCGCGCGGCTGCCCGCCAGCAAAAACAGTAAAAACATCGCTTAACCTGTCGGTTCGACCAGTTTTTTGTCCACAGAGTCGGGCCGATATGGTTTAATGAGCGACATTTATGGTCTGTTCCTGTTAACAACCTTGAAACCTGTGCCTTGCTCGCGCGCATGCCGCGTTTTGCCCAGGCATTTTTCATTGGTGTGTTTTCGGGGGGATTGTTAAAGCATGAACAGCGGACTGGCGTCTGCCAGGTTCAAACAGAAAGGTCATCGATGAGCTGGATTGAACGAATTCTTAACAAGAGCAATATCACCCAAACCCGTAAGGCGAGTATTCCTGAAGGGGTCTGGACCAAATGCGATAGCTGCGGTCAGGTTCTCTACCGCGCCGAGCTGGAGCGTAATCTGGAAGTGTGCCCGAAATGCGACCACCACATGCGCATGACTGCGCGTATGCGTCTGCATACCCTGCTGGATGAAGGCAGTGAAGTGGAGCTGGGCAGCGAACTGGAGCCGAAAGACGTTCTGAAGTTCAAGGATTCCAAAAAGTATAAAGATCGCCTGGTTGCCGCACAGAAAGCGACCGGTGAAAAAGACGCGCTGGTCGTGATGAAGGGCACGCTGTACGGCATGCCGATTGTCGCGGCTTCGTTCGAATTTGCCTTTATCGGTGGTTCCATGTCGTCCGTGGTCGGCGCGCGCTTTGTGCGTGCGGTTGAGCAGGCGCTGGAAGACAACTGCCCGCTGGTGTGTTTCTCAGCCAGTGGCGGTGCCCGTATGCAGGAAGCACTGATGTCGCTGATGCAGATGGCGAAGACCAGCGCAGCGCTGGCGAAACTGCAGGAACGCGGTCTGCCGTACATTTCGGTATTGACCGATCCGACCATGGGTGGTGTTTCTGCCAGTCTGGCGATGCTGGGCGATATCAATATCGCCGAGCCGAAAGCGCTGATCGGTTTTGCCGGTCCACGCGTTATCGAACAGACGGTACGTGAAAAGCTGCCGCCGGGCTTCCAGCGCAGTGAGTTCCTGATTGAAAAAGGCGCGATCGACATGATTGTACGCCGTCCGGAAATGCGCCAGACCCTGGCGAGTATCCTTTCCAAGCTGACCAACCAGCCGCAGCCGCATTTCGATGAAGCCGCGCCGGTGTCTGAGCAGGAAAATCAGGCCGACGCCTGAGGCAAATAAGTGACCCACACCGCTACCAGTCGGTGTGGGTTCAGCCGCCATTTTGTGGCTAAATGACGGCTGAAAACGGAGAGCATCGCCTTTACCGCGGTGAGGGTGGTGCCCGATGGATTAATGAACCCAAGTTCAGTGACGGGACTCATGCAAAACCACCAAATTCCCCAAGCCACGTCGCCATTGAGCTCGTGGCTTTTTTATCTGGAACGTCTGCACAGTCAGGCGATCGAACTCGGCCTGGAACGCGTACAGCGCGTTGCGGCGCATCTTGATTTACTCACTCCTGCACCGACGGTATTCACCGTTGCCGGTACCAATGGCAAAGGCACCACCTGTCGCACCCTGGAAACCATCCTGTTGGCGGCCGGTTTGCGCGTTGGCGTCTACAGCTCGCCGCACCTGGTGCGTTATACCGAACGGGTACGCATTCAGGGCGATGAACTGAGCGAGGCCGAGCATTGCCGTTCGTTCGCCGCTATTGAGGCGGGCCGGGGTGAAACTTCTTTGACCTACTTCGAATTCGGCACCCTGTCGGCGCTGCAACTGTTTAAACAGGCTAAGCTTGACGTGGTGATCCTGGAAGTCGGACTCGGTGGCCGCCTGGACGCGACCAATATCGTCGATCCGAGTGTGGCGGTGGTGACCAGCATCGCGCTGGATCATACCGACTGGCTGGGCAACGATCGCGAAAGCATTGGCCGCGAAAAGGCCGGTATCTTCCGTAGCGGCAAGCCGGCGGTGGTAGGTGAACCTGATATGCCGGCCACCATTGGGCAGGTAGCGGAAACCCTGGGTGCCCAACTGTACCGCCGTGGCGATGCCTGGACCTTCAGTGAACAGGGCGAACGCTGGCAGTGGCAAGGCGGCGGCACTTTGCTGACCGACCTGCCGATGCCAAACGTCCCCTTGGCCAACGCTGCGACCGCGCTGGCAGCGCTGCATTTTTCTGCATTGGAAATTGATGAGCGGGCAATCTTCACCGGGCTGCAGCAAGCGACATTGCCTGGGCGCTTCCAGATTGTACGGCGTGAGCCGACGCTGATCCTCGACGTGGCGCATAACCCTCACGCGGCAGGCTATCTGGCCGGGCGTCTGGCGACTTTGCCGCGCAAGGGTGGCAAGGTGCGTGCGGTGGTAGGGATGTTGTCGGATAAAGACATCGCCGGCACCCTGGCCTGTTTGAGTGAGCAGGTCGATGAGTGGTATTGCGCACCGCTGGACGGGCCGCGCGGGGCCAGCGTTGAACTGTTGGCGCAATATTTGACGGAACCGCGGCAGTTTGCCGATGTCGAAACTGCCTGGCGTCAGGCTATGCAGGACGCAGATATTCAGGATATTGTGATCGTCTGTGGATCGTTCCACACCGTTGCACAGGTTATGGCGGCGTTAGACGAGATGCGGGGAGTGTGAGTGGCAAGTAAATTTCAAAACCGATTGGTCGGTACCGTTATTTTGGTCGCGCTGGGGGTGATTATCCTGCCAGGGCTGCTGGACGGTAAAAAGAAGCATTATGAGGACGAATTCGCCGCCATTCCATTGGTGCCAAAGGCCGGTGATGTGGAAGAAAACGACGTGCTGCCACCGGTAAGCCAACCGCTACCGGCACAGCCGCCGGAAGGGGCGGGCGCGTTGGTTGAGCAGCAGGCGGCCAATGAGGCCGCAGCGCAGCAGGCAGTTCGCCAGCCGACGCAGCAGCCGACGTTGGTTACGCCGCAGGTCGAAACCCGTCCACAGCCGACACTACAGCCGACGCCACAGCCAAAACCGAAACCGGTAGAGGTGAAGCCAAAACCGGTGCAGCAGCCGAAGCCGGTAGAAGTGAAGCCGGTGGTGAAACCTGAAACCCGGCCGGAGCCGAAACCTGAGCCAACGCCAGTACCCAAGCCTGAACCTGCACCTGTGCAGAAGCCGGCGGAAGAGAAAGCGCCGGCGGGGCAGGCTTATGTGGTGCAGCTCGGCGCGCTGAAGAACGCCGCCAAGGTCAATGAGGTGGTGGCATCGCTCAGGCTGTCCGGCTATCGCGCCTTTACCGTGCCGTCAACGCCGGTACAGGGGCAGATCACCCGGATTTATGTCGGTCCGGACGCCTCGAAACAGAAGCTGCAGTCTTCGCTGTCCGCGCTGAACTCGATCAGTGGTTTGAGCGGTCAGGTGAAGCCGTACGGCGTACGTTAAGATGAGGGGGCACAGCATGCTGTGCCCCTGAAACGATGGATGCCGATATAATCATTAAAAATAATGTGCCTTTCGTAGCTGAAATGGCCTATGTAGGCGCGGCGATTGGGAATTTTTTTATCGCCGTTTTTTATTTGTAACGTGGTAGGAAAACCCCTACGCAAACGTTTACGTTTTCTGTTAGAATTCGCCGCGAAATGGATGCAGGGGCGATTCATCATTGGAATAGTTCATGGTCTGGATTGATTACGTCATTATAGCGGTGATTGGATTTTCGGCTCTGGTGAGCCTGATCCGAGGGTTTGTTCGCGAAGCATTGTCACTTGTGACATGGGGATGTGCGTTTTTTGTTGCCAGCCATTTTTACTCTTACCTTGCAGTCTACTTCACTCGTTTTGAAGATGAACTGGTGCGAAACGGCATCGCGATTGCCATCTTGTTTATCGCGACCCTGATCGTAGGCGCTATTGTTAACTATGTGATTAGCTCACTGGTAGAGAAAACCGGGTTATCAGGCACCGACCGGGTGCTGGGCGTCTGTTTCGGCGCACTGCGCGGCGTGTTGATCGTTTCGGCGATACTGTTTTTCCTGGATACCTTTACCGGCTTTTCACAAAGTACCGACTGGAAACAGTCGCAGCTGATCCCCCAGTTCAGTTACATCATCAGGTGGTTCTTTGACTACCTGCAGAGCACGTCGAGTTTCTTGCCGACCCATTTACCGGGGCGGTAGCGCTGATGAGGAAAAGACAACATGTGCGGTATTGTCGGTATCGCCGGTTTTATGCCGGTAAACCAGTCGATTTATGATGCGTTGATGGTGCTTCAGCACCGTGGCCAGGATGCCGCAGGCATCGTCACCATAGATGCCCATAATGGGTTCCGTCTGCGTAAAGCCAACGGTCTGGTGAAGGATGTGTTTGAGGCACGCCATATGCAGCGCTTGCAGGGCAACATGGGTATTGGCCATGTGCGCTACCCGACGGCTGGCAGCTCCAGTGCCTCAGAGGCTCAACCTTTCTATGTCAACTCGCCGTTCGGCCTTACGCTGGCCCACAACGGTAACCTGACCAACGCCCATGAGCTGCGCCAAAAGCTGTTTGAAAGCGGCCGCCGCCATATCAACACCACCTCCGATTCCGAGATCCTGCTGAACGTACTGGCCAGTGAGCTGGACCGTTTCCAACATTATCCGCTGGAGTCCGACAACATTTTCACCGCCGTTGCCGCCATGCATCAGCAACTGCGTGGCGCATACGCCTGCGTAGCGATGATCATCGGCCACGGTCTGCTGGCGTTCCGTGACCCTAACGGTATCCGCCCGCTGGTGATTGGCAAACGCACGCTGGAAGATGGCCGTAACGAGTATATGGTGGCTTCCGAGAGCGTGGCACTGGACACGCTGGGCTTCGAATTCCTGCGCGACGTGGCGCCGGGCGAAGCGGTGTACATCACCGATAAAGGCCAACTGTTCACTCGCCAGTGTGCAGAGAACCCGAAAACCAACCCGTGCCTGTTCGAATACGTCTACTTTGCTCGTCCAGACTCCTTTATGGACAAGATTTCGGTCTACAGCGCCCGTGTGCGTATGGGGCAGAAGTTGGGTGAGAAGATTGCCCGTGAGTGGGAAGATTTGGACATCGACGTGGTGATCCCCATCCCGGAAACCTCCTGCGATATCGCGTTGGAAATTGCGCGTATCCTGGATAAGCCGTATCGTCAGGGCTTTGTGAAGAACCGCTATGTCGGCCGTACCTTCATCATGCCGGGCCAGCAGGCGCGCCGTAAGTCGGTACGCCGCAAGTTGAACGCCAACCGTGCCGAGTTCCGCGACAAGAATGTGCTGCTGGTGGATGATTCCATCGTGCGCGGTACCACTTCCGAGCAGATCGTAGAGATGGCGCGTGACGCCGGGGCGAAACGCGTTTATCTGGCTTCCGCTGCGCCGGAGATCCGTTTCCCTAATGTGTACGGCATCGACATGCCGAGCGCCAATGAACTGATTGCCCACGGCCGTGAAGTGGATGAAATCCGCCAGATCATCGGTGCCGACGGCTTGATCTTCCAGGACCTGGACGATCTGATCGAAGCGGTGCGCGAAGAGAACCCGGACATCAGCCAGTTCGAATGCTCGGTATTCAACGGTATCTACGTCACCAAAGACGTCGACCAGAGCTACCTCGAGTATCTGGAATCGCTGCGCAATGACGACGCCAAAGAAATGCGTGGGCAGACCGAAGCGGAAAATCTGGAAATGCACAACGAAGGCTAAGCCTTGGCCTTGACCAAAACAGTGCACCGTGGCGCTCGCTGCGGTGCATTATCCCTCCCTGACTTGCTTATGTAGCCCCATTGCGGCAAAGTCTGCCTGATCCTATTTTTTCCTTGGCAGAGGCCAGCTTTATGAAACGACTCATCATCGGTATTTCCGGCGCCAGCGGCGCAATCTACGGCGTGCGCCTGTTACAGGTATTGCGCGACGTCGCAGAGGTGGAAACCCATTTGGTGATGAGTAACGCGGCCCGGCAAACTCTGGCGCTGGAAACCGATCTCAGCCTGCGTGAAGTGCAGGCGCTGGCGGATGTGGTGCATGACTCACGCGATATCGGTGCCAGTATTTCTTCCGGTTCGTTCAAAACGGCCGGGATGGTGATTTTACCTTGCTCGATCAAAACCTTATCGGGTATCGCCAATAGCTACAGTGACGGTCTGCTGACGCGGGCTGCCGATGTGGTGCTGAAAGAGCGTCGTCGGTTAGTGCTGTGCGTACGTGAAACCCCGTTGCATATCGGCCATCTGCGCCTGATGACCCAGGTGGCGGAAATGGGAGCGGTGATCATGCCGCCCGTGCCGGCGTTTTATCATCGTCCTGAAAGCGTAGAAGATATCATCGATCAAACCGTCAACCGGGTGGTCGATCAGTTTGACATTGAATTACCGCAAGATTTATTTGCCCGCTGGCAAGGCACGAATTAACAAATTTTTCCCCAATTTGGTACATTTGTGCAACACCGCACTGAATTAGGGCGGCGCATGCACCATAATGATCCCACTTCATCACGCTCACTGTTTCAAGGCTCTGGTATTTCTCCATTGCCCGTGGCGCGGCCAACACTGGCCGATTTAATTTTGCGGTTATCGTCCCAGGAAACAGTTTTGTGAAGGCCGGAGCCGTTCCCTCCGCCTACAGCAACAAATGTGGCACGATTACTGCAAATTGATTTGGTGGAAAAGTAATGCCCGCAGTGGCATCAAAAAATCAATTTGAGGGTAATTTATGAAAAAGCTGGTTAAGGTTCTCCCTTTAGTCTTGGCTTTAGCAGCAGCAAGCAGCGCATTTGCCGCGGTACCATCGACGCTGAAGATAGGTACCGATCCGACCTATGCACCATTTGAATCCAAAAATGCCAAAGGTGAGCTGGTCGGTTTTGATATCGATCTGGCCAAAGAGCTGTGTAAACGCATAAATACCCAATGTACCTTTGTGGAAAGCGATTTTGACGCGCTGATCCCATCCCTGAAGGCGAAGAAAATTGACGCCATCATCTCTTCTCTGTCGATCACCGAAAAACGCCAGCAGGAAATAGCCTTTACCGACAAGCTGTACGCCGCTAACGCCCGTCTGATTGCACCGAAAGGCTCCAAGCTGCTGCCAACCGTGGACGCGCTGAAAGGCAAGAGCGTCGGCGTGTTGCAGGGCACCACCCAGGAAGCCTATGCCAACGCCATGTGGCAGCCTAAGGGCATCACCGTTGTGCCTTATCAGAACCAGGATCTGGTGTATGCTGACCTGGCATCCGGCCGTATCGATGCCGCCTTCCAGGACGAAGTGGCGGGCAGCGATGGCTTCCTGAAACAGCCTCCAGGCAAGGATTATGCTTTTGCCGGTGAGTCGGTGAAGGATGACAAATTCTTCGGCGTGGGTACCGGCATGGGCCTGCGCAAGACCGATACCGAGCTGAAAGCGGCGCTGGATAAAGCCTTTGCTGAAATGCGCAAAGACGGCACTTACGACAAGTTCGCGAAGAAATACTTCGATTTTGACGTCTACGGCGGTTAATGCCGCAACCGTTCCGTGTTGTGACTTCGGGGCTGGCTCGCCGGCCCCGATGGTTCGGGATCCAATGACGACAGGGTGAAGTAAATGCTGCAAGGCTATTCCCAATTGATATTTGAGGGCGCTCTGGTGACGCTGGAGCTGGCCCTCAGTTCTGTACTGCTGGCGCTGGTGATCGGCTTGATCGGTGCCGGTGGCAAGCTTTCCCAAAATCGCCTGCTTTCAACGCTGTTTGGCGCCTATACCACGCTGATCCGCGGCGTGCCTGACCTGGTGCTGATGCTGTTGATTTTCTACGGCCTGCAAATTGCGCTCAACAACCTCACCGAACTGCTTGGCTTCTCGCAAATCGATATTGATCCGCTCAGCGCGGGGATCATTACCCTCGGGTTTATCTACGGTGCCTATTTCACTGAAACCTTCCGCGGTGCCTATATGGCCGTGCCGAAGGGGCAGATCGAGGCGGCAACCGCCTATGGCTTCACCGGTTCGCAGATTTTCCGCCGCATTCTGTTTCCCGCGATGATGCGTTTTGCCCTGCCGGGCATTGGCAACAACTGGCAGGTGATCCTGAAGGCGACGGCGCTGGTATCTATTCTGGGCCTGAATGACGTGGTGAAAGCCACTCAATTGGCCGGTAAAGGTACCTATCAGCCGTTCTTCTTTGCGATCGTCGCCGGGGTGGTTTATCTGATTTTCACTACTCTCTCCAATGGCGTGTTGCTGTGGCTTGAACGGCGTTATTCCCTGGGCGTCCGGAGGGCTGAGCTATGATCGAAATTTTGCAACAGTACTGGCAATCGCTGCTGTGGAGTGACGGCTACCGTTTTACCGGTGTCGCCGTCACCTTATGGCTGCTGATTTCCTCGGTGGTGATGGGCGGTTTACTGGCGATCCCAATGGCGGTGGCGCGCGTTTCTTCCATCACCTGGGTGCGTTTCCCGGTCTGGCTCTACACCTATATTTTCCGCGGCACGCCGCTGTATGTGCAACTGCTGGTGTTTTACTCCGGTATGTACAGCCTGGAAATCGTCCGTGGGACGGACTTCCTCAATGCCTTCTTCCGCAGCGGGCTTAACTGCACCATTTTGGCGCTGACGCTGAACACCTGTGCCTATACCACCGAGATCTTCGCCGGGGCGATCCGCTCGGTGTCGCACGGTGAGATCGAGGCGGCCAATGCCTATGGTTTCTCACGCTTCAAAATGTACCGCTGCATCATTTTGCCTTCTGCGCTGCGCACCGCACTGCCGGCCTACAGCAACGAAGTGATCCTGATGCTGCATTCCACCGCGCTGGCGTTTACCGCCACCGTGCCGGACTTGTTGAAGATAGCGCGAGATATCAATGCGGCGACCTACCAGCCGTTCTATGCCTTTGGCATTGCGGCGGTGCTGTATCTGATCATCTCTTACGGGTTAATCAGCCTGTTCCGCAAGGCGGAAAAGCGCTGGATGGCACACGTTAATCACTGATAATGACGGGAACCTACTATGTCTGAGAATAAATTAGCCGTCACCGAACTGCATAAACGCTATGGCGAACACGAAGTGCTGAAAGGCGTCTCGCTGGCGGCCAACGCAGGGGATGTGATTAGCATCATCGGGTCTTCCGGTTCTGGTAAAAGTACCTTTTTACGCTGCATTAACTTCCTGGAGAAGCCGAGTGAAGGCTCCATCAGCCTGAACAACGAAGATATCCGCATGGTGCGTGACAAGGACGGCCAACTGAAGGTCTTCGACAAGAAACAGCTGCAGCTGCTGCGTACCCGCCTGACCATGGTGTTCCAGCATTTTAACCTGTGGAGCCACATGACGGTGCTGGAGAACGTGATGGAGGCGCCGGTACAGGTGCTGGGGCTGAGCAAGACCGAAGCGCGTGAGCGCGCGATACGTTATCTGGATAAGGTGGGTATCGACGAGCGGGCTCGCGGCAAATACCCGGTGCATCTGTCTGGCGGCCAGCAACAGCGTGTGTCTATCGCGCGCGCCCTGGCGATGGAGCCGGAAGTTTTACTGTTCGATGAGCCGACGTCAGCGCTGGATCCGGAGTTGGTGGGGGAAGTCCTGCGCATCATGCAGAAGCTGGCGGAAGAGGGCAAAACCATGGTGGTGGTAACCCACGAAATGGAGTTTGCGCGTCATGTTTCCAGCCACGTGATCTTCCTGCACAAAGGGTTGATCGAAGAGCAGGGGCCACCGGCTGAGCTGTTTGGCAATCCGAAAAGTCCTCGCCTGCAGCAGTTCCTGTCCGGCGCGTTAAAATAGTGACCTGTCGGGGCCGGATCTTTCTGGCCCCGAGCGGATCGTCAGCGGGTTTCGGCCCGCTGATTAATCACATCATCCAATGCCTGTTCCAGCTCCAAAAAGCGGAAGCTAAAACCGGCTTCCTCCAGCCTTCTGGGTACTGCTCGCTGCCCACCCAACACTAATACTGCCGCTTCCCCCATCAATAAACGCATGGCGAATGCCGGTACGCGTAGAAATGCCGGCCGATCGAGCACGTTGGCGAGCTGAGCGGTAAACTGTTCGTTGTGAACCGGGTAGGGGGCAACCATATTGAACGGCCCTTGCAGGGTTTGGTGTTCCAGCAAATAGACAATGCCATCGACCATGTCTTCCAGATGGATCCATGGCAGATATTGGCGGCCGTCGCCTATGGGACCGCCCAGCCCAAAACGGAACGGCGGCAGCATTTTCGCCAAGGCACCACCTTTGGGCGCCAGCACCACGCCGGTACGTAGCAAACAGACGCGGGTGGCATCGCTTTGCGCTTGCAAAGCCAGAGACTCCCAGCGTTGGCACAGCTGATGGGTGAATTCGTCGTGTGGGGCTTCGTCTTCGGTGACCACCGCCTGGCCCTGATCGCCATAGTAGCCAATCGCAGAACCGGAAATCAGCACGCTGGGTGGCGCGCTGCCGGCATTAATCAGCTTGGCCAACTGCTCGGTCAGATCCCAACGGCTGTGACACAGTCGCTCTTTCTGCGCTTTGCTCCAGCGCTTGTCGGCGATCGGCTCCCCGGCCAGATTGATCACCGCGTCAAAACCGTCCAGCGAGGGCTGATCCTGCAGCGTTGACCAGTAGCTGACCTGCTCGCCGAATTGCTCACGTGCGCGCTGCACGTTGCGGCTCAGCACCGTAATTTGGTGAGAAAGGCCCAGCAGCCGCTGTGTCAGGCTGCTCCCTATCAATCCTGTGGCACCGGTGATCAGGATCCGCATGGTCGATTCTCCCTGAAACTGTGGTTTTCAGGCCCGGCGATAGCTCATGGTCATCGAAACCGAGTCGGCGTAGCGCAGGGCCAGTAGTTTATCTATCTCCACTTCAGCATAGGTTACCCAGGCGTGTTGTTTCACGATATCGAGCACATCCTGAGTTAATTTTTCCAGCAGGGCGAAGCGGTTATCTTCCACATGACGGATGATGGCTTTGGTGATGGTGCGGTAATTGAGCGCGTCGTCGATATTTTCACTGTCGCGCGCCTTGTCCGCCGGGTAATGGATCACCACGTTAATCAGGATGTCCTGACGGTTGTTGATTTCTTCTTCCTTGATACCGATGAATGTACGCAACCGCAGATTTTTTATACGAATAATGGCGTCGGGTTGACTGAATGACATCAGAGAGTCTCCACAGGTCTGATTATTGGTGCTCAGAATACACGGAAAGCAGGGAAAAGATAACGAGTCGGGGGAAACTCCCCGGAGGCCGGGGAGCTGGAAATTTAACCCTGCTCAGCCAGCTTGTAGGCACGCTCGGTAGCCGGGCGGTTGCTGATGCGTTCGAACCAGTTGCGTACCGCAGGATAATCCGCCAGATCGATGCGCTGACGCGGGTGTGACACCACCCAGGGATAAGTCGCGATATCGGCTATGCTGTAGTTGTCACCGCCCAGATAGGGGTGCTTTTGCAGCTCGGCTTCCAACACGGCATACAGGCGCTTGGTTTCCAGGTGGTAGCGTTCGATGGCGTAAGGTACCGGCTGTGGTGCGTAGTGGTTGAAGTGGTGATTTTGCCCGAGCATGGGCCCAAAGCCCGCCACTTGCCAAAACAACCACTGCAGCGTGGCAGCGCGCTCACGCAGCCCTTTGCTCAGCAGCTTGCCGGTTTTCTCCGCCAGGTACAGCAGAATTTCGCCGGACTCGAACAGGCTGATCGGCGTACAGCCATCAACCGGTTGCTGGTCGACAATCGCCGGGATTTTGTTGTTGGGTGAAATGCTCAGAAAATCCGGCTTGAACTGGTCGCCGGCGCTGATATTTACGCGGTGGATACGGTAGGGTAAGCCAACCTCCTCCAGAAACAGGGTAATCTTGTGACCATTGGGAGTAGGCGCGTAATACAGGTCAATCATGTTGCCTCCTGCGGTAAGGTGATCTGTAAGTCATTACACGTTGTTGCGGTCTTCGCCGCGCACAAAGGTATATCAGAGATCTTTCTCTAGGGTTACCAACAATAGCAGCTAAGAATAGCAGGCTATGTGAGATTCGTCTGATGCTATCTCCACAAGATGCATCACAATGCTTTGCAGGCGTATCTGCGGTTTGCCGCACGGTGCCAGCGCGCTAAAATAGGGCTTATTTCCTTAACAGGGACAAGGTTATGAAGCTGTTATTTGCCTCGGACATACATGGTTCGCTCCCCGCCACCGAAAGCGTGCTGGAGCGTTTTGAACAAAGCGGCGCCGACTGGCTGATCCTGCTGGGCGATTTGCTGAATCATGGGCCGCGCAATGCACTGCCGGTGGGTTATCAGCCGGCGCAGGTTGCCGAACAATTGAATCGCTATAGCGACAAGATCATCGCCGTTCGCGGCAACTGTGACAGTGAAGTCGATCAGATGCTACTGTCTTTCCCTATCACCGCGTCTTGGCAGCAGGTGCTATTACAAAAAAGACGATTGTTTTTAACCCACGGTCACCTTTATCATCCCTCGGCACTGCCGCCGTTATCTGCCGGTGATGTGTTGGTCTACGGACACAGCCATTTGCCGCAGGCGGAACGGCAGGGAGAAATTTACTGCTTTAATCCAGGGTCGGTCAGCATTCCGAAAGGGGGCTTTCCTGCCAGCTATGGCATACTGGAGGACGGCGTTTTAAGTGTGGTCACTTTGCTCGGCGGCAAGGCTGTTGCAGAGGTGGCATTAACGCACTAATTTATACACACACAATAAAAATCTTTGAAAAACACTCATTGATTAACCAGTGCGCGGGATGCATCGCGCCAAAATAGAAGGTTTTAGAGGATGGCGGAACAGGATCAGGCTGCAGATACCGAGTGGGTTGATATCGTCAACGAGCAAAACGAAGTGATTGCTCAATCCAGTCGCCAACAGATGCGTGCCCAACGGCTGCGTCATCGTGCTACCTATATTGTGGTGCATGATGGAATGGGAAAAATTCTGGTGCAGCGTCGCACCGACATTAAAGATTTCTATCCGGGCTGGCTGGACGCCACTGCGGGTGGTGTGGTGCAGAGCGGGGAGAATGTACTGGATTCCGCCCGTCGCGAAGCGGAAGAGGAGCTGGGCATTGCCGGCGTGCCTTTCGCCGAACACGGCCTGTTCTACTTTGAAGAAGATCAGTGCCGGGTGTGGGGCGCATTATTCAGTTGCGTATCTCACGGCCCGTTTGCGCTGCAGGAAGAAGAAGTGGCTGAGGTGAGCTGGCTGACGCCGGAAGAGATCACCGCACGCTGCGACGAATTCACGCCGGATTCGCTAAAAGCGCTGTCGCTCTGGCTGACACGCAACAACGAGCAGGCTTACGGTAAACCGCTACGCGATAGCGATGAAAATGCCTGATGGAGTTTCAGAAATGAAAAAGCCGGTCGAGTGACCGGCTCAGATTGCTGACAAAGTTCTTTGCAGTTAAAAGTCTTGAACTGATGGCTAATAAAAAACAAAGGATTATGTCTTCTGATTTACTCCAAACATCCGAAAACCACGTTTTTCGGGTGTTTGTCATCAGACTAAGCCGGTCAATTGACCGGCTTTTTTTATCGGATAACCCAGAGGTTATCAGGCTTTCACTACAGCTTCATCAGCCTGGGAAGACTGAATGGCGGTCAGCGCCACGGTGTAAACAATGTCGTCTACCAGTGCGCCACGTGACAGGTCGTTCACCGGCTTGCGCATGCCTTGCAGCATTGGCCCGATGGACACCAGGTCAGCAGAACGCTGTACCGCTTTGTAGGTGGTGTTACCGGTGTTCAGGTCCGGGAAGATGAACACGGTAGCCTGGCCCGCAACCGGCGAGTTAGGCGCCTTGGATTTGGCTACGTCAGCCATGATCGCGGCGTCGTACTGCAACGGACCGTCGATGATCAGGTCAGGACGTTTTTCCTGTGCCAGACGGGTCGCTTCACGCACTTTCTCAACGTCGCTGCCCGCACCGGAGTTGCCGGTGGAGTAGGAGATCATCGCTACGCGTGGTTCGATACCGAAAGCGGCGGCGGAGTCGGCTGACTGGATTGCGATCTCAGACAGTTGCTCAGCGGTTGGATCCGGGTTGATCGCACAGTCGCCGTACACCAGAACCTGGTCAGGCAGCAGCATGAAGAACACGGAGGACACCAGCGAGCTGCCCGGTGCGGTTTTGATCAACTGCAGCGGTGGACGGATGGTGTTGGCAGTAGTGTGAACCGCGCCGGAAACCAGCCCGTCAACTTCGCCTTTCTCCAGCATCAGGGTGCCGAGAACCACGTTGTCTTCCAGTTGCTCACGCGCAACCACTTCGGTCATGCCCTTGCTCTTACGCAGCTCAACCAGACGCGGCACATAGAGTTCGCGGACGGCGACCGGATCAACGATTTCGATGCCTTTGCCCAGTTCAACGCCCTGAGCGGCAGCAACGCGCTTGATCTCTTCCGGATTACCCAACAGCACGCATTCTGCGATACCGCGTTCGGCACAGATAGCTGCCGCTTTCACGGTACGCGGCTCGTCACCTTCAGGCAGGACAATGCGTTTGCCGGCTTTGCGTGCCAGCTCGGTCAGTTCGTAACGGAATGCCGGTGGAGACAGACGACGTGAACGCTCGGAGGTGGCGGTCAGAGACTCGATCCACTCGGCGTTGATGTGGCTGGCCACGTAGTTCTGCACTTTCTCGATGCGCTGATGGTCGTCCGCCGGCACTTCAAGGTTGAAGCTTTGCAGGCTGAGCGAGGTCTGCCAGGTGTTGGTGTCGACCATAAATACCGGCAGGCCGGTCTGGAAGGCACGTTCACACAGCTTTCTGATCGGCTCGTCGATGGCATAACCACCGGTCAGCAGGATGGCGCCGATTTCTACGCCATTCATCGCAGCCAGACAGGCAGAAACCAGCACGTCAGGACGGTCTGCCGAGGTCACCAGCAGTGAGCCTGGGCGGAAGTGTTCCAGCATGTGCGGGATGCTGCGCGCACAGAAGGTCACCGACTTCACGCGGCGGGTCATTATGTCGCCTTCATTGACCACGGAGGCCTTCAGGTGACGAGCCATGTCGATAGCGCGGGTGGCGATCAGATCAAAGCTCCACGGCACGCAACCCAGAATCGGCAGCGGGCTGTTGGCGAACAGCTGCGCCGGGTCAACGTTGGTCACGCTGGCCTTGGTGGAGTCGTCGAAGATCTCGGACAGGTCAGGACGGGTGCGGCCCTGCTCGTCAACCGGGGCGTTCAGCTTGTTGATGATCACGCCGGTGATGTTTTTGTTTTTGCTGCCGCCGAAGCTGCTGCGGGCCAGCTCGATGCGCTCTTTCAGCTGTGCCGGGGAGTCGTTACCCAGCGCCAGCACGAAGACGATTTCTGCATTCAGCGTTTTGGCGATTTCGTAGTTCAGCGCGTTGGCGAACTGATGTTTACGGGTTGGTACCAGACCTTCGATCAACACCACTTCTGCGTCTTTGGTGTTTTCGTGGTAGCGAGCCACGATCTCTTCCATCAGCTCATCTTGCTTGTTGGAGCTCAGCAGGCCCTCAACGTAGCTCATGCGCAGCGGTTCGGCCGCGGTGATGGTGGAGTTGCTGCTGCGGATGATGGTGGTGGTCTGATCGAGCGAGTCGCCGCCAGTACGTGGCTGTGCGATAGGTTTGAACACGCTCAGGCTAACGCCTTTTTGCTCCATGGAGCGAATGACACCCAGGCTGACGCTGGTCAGGCCGACGCTGGTGCCAGTGGGGATCAACATAATTGTACGTGACACAGAATAGTCCTCTTCACGAATTAACATGAGGCTAAAACAGCACCGTCAGCCTGGGCTGACGGTGTCGGAGAGCGTTACGCGGTCAGACGGGATGCGTCTTGCGCGATGACCAACTCTTCGTTGGTCGGGATAACCAGCGCCAGGCGGCTACCGTCTTTGGTGATGGCACCGGATTTACCGAAGCGAGCAGCCATGTTGCGGTCGTGGTCAACTTCGAAGCCCAGCAGGCCCAGTTTGTTCAGGGTCAGCTCACGCACCATACCGGCGTTTTCACCGATACCGCCGGTGAAGACGACTGCGTCCAGACGGCCGTCCATCAGTGCGCTGTAGGCACCGATGTACTTGGCCAGGCGGTGGCAGAATACGTCCATCGCACGCTTGGCATCGGCTTTGCTTTCGTAGTTGTCTTCAACATAACGGCAGTCGCTGGTGACTTCGGTCAGGCCCAGCAGGCCGGATTCTTTGGTCAGCATTTTGTTGATTTGATCAACGCTCATGCCCAGGGAGTCGTGCAGGTGGAAGATAATGGCAGGATCGATGTCACCACTACGGGTACCCATGACCAGGCCTTCCAGCGGGGTCAGACCCATGGAGGTGTCAACGCATTTGCCGTTGCGCACTGCGGTAACGGAACCGCCGTTGCCCAGGTGGCAGGTGATCAGGTTAACTTCTTCAACCGGCTTGTTCAGCGCCTTGGCCGCTTCTTGAGTTACGTAGAAGTGGCTGGTGCCGTGTGCGCCATAGCGACGAACGCTGTGGTCACGGTACAGGCTGTACGGCAGGGCGTACAGGTAGGATTCTTCCGGCATGGTCTGGTGGAACGCGGTGTCGAACACGGCAACGTTTTTATCCGCCAGTTTAGGGAAAGATTTCAATGCTTCAGCGATACCGATCAGGTGCGCCGGGTTATGCAGTGGTGCAAAAGGCACCGAATCTTTGATACCCTGCAGGACTTCGTCATTGATCACGGCAGAAGCAGTAAACTTCTCGCCGCCGTGCACAATGCGGTGACCGATAGCGGTCAGCTGTGCAGAGAGCTCAGGTTTTTGTGCCAGAATTGTATTAACAATGTAGTTCAGTGCTTCGCTGTGCGCAGCGCCGGCGCCCAGAGCCGCTTCGTGTTTCGCGCCGTCCATCTTCCACTTGAGGCGAGCCTCAGGCAGGTGGAAACATTCGGCTAAGCCGGAGAGGTGTTCTTCACCGTTGACAGCATCGATGATAGCGAACTTCAGGGAAGAACTGCCGCAGTTCAGGACCAGTACTAGCTTACTCGACATGGAAGTACCTACTTAAATAGTTCGTGTTGTTAAAGGAAAGACCAAAACACGTGGTGAATTAATCGTCAATCAGACAACAAGCGTAGCGCATAATGCCGTTGACATTTATGATTAACATCATGTGAATTGCACAAACCACATGACGATGAAAAAACCGATGATTTCTCTGCGGTTTAAGTAATCTTGATTTTTATAGGGCTAAAAGTTGACAGAATTCTTGTCATCTTCTACCGGCCAAAAGGCCGGCTTAGGATACCGATAGCCTGAGGCAAACACAAAATAAATTTAAAGCTTCAACTTTTTTAGTATTGTGTTGGCTGTGTCCTTATTTTTCTTTGTGACGTTGAGGTACGCAATGACGAGCAAACCGTCCGGTTCCGTTAGCTGGTTTCAGGTCTTCCAGCGCGGGCAGCATTATATGAAAACCTGGCCGTCGGACAAACGTCTGGCTCCGGTCTTTCCGGAGAATCGCGTTGCGAGTGCCACCCGTTTTGCCGTCCGCTTTATGCCGCCGCTGGCGGTGTTCGCCCTGACCTGGCAGATTGCCCTGGGTGGCCAGTTGGGTCCGGCGATCGCCACCGCGCTGTTTGCGTGCAGCATGCCGATGCAGGGTCTGTGGTGGTTGGGCCGTCGTTCGGTCACCCCGTTGCCGCCAACGCTGCTGCAATGGTTCCATGAAGTCCGCAACAAGCTGGCGGAAGCCGGTCAGGCGGTAGCACCAGTAGAAGGCCCGCCGACCTACCAGGCGCTGGCGGACCTGCTGAAACGCGCCTTCAAGCAGTTGGATAAAACCTTCCTGGATGACCTGTAACCACAAAAATGGCCGCATTGATTGCGGCCTGATTAAGTTTGATGTCTAGTCTGAGATACCCGGGCCTAGCGCACCGAGGGGCGCTCCGGCAGCTGAAGCTGCTACGACCCCTTCGGCATGCTCTCCCTAATAATAGGCCTGGGCATAGCTTGTTCCAGCCAATAACCCCGGTTTAAATCAAAGAACCGGCGAGTTGTGATTTCCTGCGATATTGCGCTGTGCGATGCTTCCGCCATTAGTAATTTTTCGAGGAAATTATAATGGAAATGACCCACGCCCAACGGCTGATCCTGTCGAACCAATACAAAATGATGACCATGCTGGATCCGGATAACGCCGAGCGTTACCGCCGCCTGCAGACCGTTATCGAACGTGGTTTTGGCCTGCAGATGCGCGAGCTGGATCGCGACTTCGGCGAAATGAGCGAAGAAGTGTGCCGCACCATTATCAACGTGATGGAAATGCACCATGCGTTGCAGGTCTCCTGGGATAACCTGAAGGAAAAACAGGGGATTGAGGCGCGCCGCCTGGCGTTTCTCGGCTTTGACGCCGCAACCGAAGCGCGTTATCTGAGCTATGTGCGGTTCCTTGTGACCACCGAGGGACGCTATACTCATTTCGATTCCGGCAGCCACGGCTTTAATGCCCAAACCAAAATGTGGGAAAAGTACCAGCGGATGCTGGCCATCTGGCTGTCATGCCCACGCCAGTATCATCTGAGCGCCGTAGAGATAGCGCAAATTATCAATGCCTGATTAAAAGAGGTTTCCTGTGGAGTGTAAGGGTTTTCTGTTCGATCTTGATGGGACGTTGGTTGATTCACTGCCGGCGGTAGAGCGCGCCTGGATTAACTGGGCCAAACGCCGCGGTATTAATCCGCAGGACGTACTGGATTTCATTCACGGTAAACAGGCCATTACCTCGTTACGTCACTTTATGCCGGGTGAAAGTGAGGAGGCCATTCAACAGGAGTTCCTGCTGCTGGAGCAGGTGGAAGCGCAGGATACCGATGGCGTCACGGCATTGCCTGGGGCTGCAGCCTTGCTGGAACGCTTGAACCGCCTCGATATCCCGTGGGCGATCGTGACTTCTGGTTCGATCCCGGTGGCTACTGCTCGTCGTAATGCCGGTGGTTTGCCGCAGCCGGAGGTGTTCATCACCGCCGAGCAGGTAAAACATGGCAAGCCACAGCCGGATGCCTACCTGCTGGGTGCGGAGCGCCTGGGGATGGCGCCTCAGGACTGTGTGGTGGTGGAAGACGCCGCTGCCGGTATTCTTTCCGGGTTGGCTGCGGGCTGCCAGGTGATTGCGGTCAACGCACCAGCGGACGCCCCCAAGCTGGAGCTGGTTGATCTGCTGTTAACCTCGCTGGAGCAGATTGCGGTGAGTAAAACGGAACAGGGGGCGGCGATAAGCCTGGTCGCCTGACCGAGCCTATCTTCACCCAAATTGATTAGACCCCGCACCGGCGGGGTTTTTTTATGCTAATTTTTAAGCCCTTGGATATCTCTGCCGGATGAGGCCGTTTTGAACAGCGAATTACTGTGGGTGCTGAGTTTACTGTTGATTGCCATCGTGCTGTTTACCACCAACAAGCTGCGGATGGACGTCGTGGCGTTGCTGGTGATCATCGCTTTTGTGTTGAGCGGCACGCTGACCCTGGCGGAGGCCACGGTGGGCTTCAGCGATCCCAATGTGATCCTGATCGCCGCGCTGTTCGTGATTGGTGAAGGGTTGGTGCGTACCGGCGTGGCTTATCAGGTGGGGGACTGGCTGGTGAAGGTGGCCGGCAGCAGCGAAACCAGAATGCTGATGTTGTTGATGGTCACCGTGGCCGGACTCGGGGCTTTTATGAGCTCGACCGGCGTGGTGGCGATCTTTATTCCGGTGGTACTCAGCGTGGCGGCGCGGATGAAAATCGCACCGGGCAGGTTGATGATGCCACTGAGCTTTGCCGGTTTGATCAGCGGCATGATGACCCTGGTGGCAACGCCGCCGAACATGGTGGTCAACAGTGAGCTGGTCCGCGAGGGTATCAGTGGTTTTGGCTTCTTCGGCGTAACCCCGGTCGGTCTGGCGGTGCTGGTGTTGGGCGTGGGGTACATGCTGGTGGCCCGGCGCTGGTTGGCCAGTGACGACGGTGATAAAACGCGTGAAACCTGGCAGCGCCGTACCTTCCGCGATCTGATCCGCGACTATAAGCTGACCGGTCGTGCCCGGCGCTTGGCATTGCGCAGCGGCTCGCCGCTGGTCGGTCACTCGCTGGACGAGCTGCACCTGCGCGCCCGCTACGGTGCTAACGTGGTGGGGATTGAACGCTGGAAACGTTTCCGGCGGGTGATGGTCAGCGCATCTGGCAGCACCGAGTTGCGCGAAGGGGATGTGCTGCTGCTCGACATGTCGGACAGTCAGGTCGATCTGCGTGAGTTCTGCAGCGAGCAGCAGTTGGAGCCGATGGTCCTGCGCGGCGACTATTTCTCTGAACAGTCACGTAACGTCGGCATGGCGGAAGTGTCGTTGATCCCCGATTCAACCCTGTTGGGCAAAAGCCTGCGCGAGTCAGCCTTCCGCAGCCGCTACGATCTGAACGTGGTTGGTATTCGTCGCAATGGCGAAACCCTGGCAGGCAAGCTGGTGGATGAGCCTCTGGCATTGGGCGATATTCTGTTGGTGATCGGCGACTGGAAGGCGATCCGCCAGTTGCAGGCGAAAACCCATGATTTTATCGTACTCAATCTGCCGGCCGAGGTTGATGAAGTGGCACCGGCCATTACCCAGGCGCCGCACGCACTGTTCTGTCTGGCGCTGATGGTCGCGATGATGCTGACCGATGAAATCCCCAACCCGATCGCCGCGCTGATTGCCTGTCTGCTGATGGGCAAGTTCCGCTGCATCGACATGGAAAGCGCCTATAAGTCGATTCACTGGCCGAGCATTATTTTGATTGTCGGTATGATGCCGTTTGCCCAGGCGCTGCAAAAAACCGGCGGGGTCGATTTGATCGTGCGTGGCTTAATGGACGTGGCGGGCGATGCCGGACCGCGGGTGATGCTGGTGTGCCTGTTTGCCCTTTGCGCCACTATCGGCCTGTTTATCTCCAACACCGCCACCGCGGTGCTGATGGCGCCGATCGCCATTGCGGCCGCGCGTGAAATGGGCGTTTCGCCTTACCCCTTTGCGATGATTATCGCCATCGCCGCTTCGGCCGCATTTATGACGCCGGTTTCTTCACCGGTAAACACGCTGGTGCTGGGGCCGGGAAACTATAAGTTTGGTGATTTTATCCGCATGGGCGTGCCGTTCACGCTGTTGGTGATGGTGGTCAGCGTGATTATCGTGCCCTGGCTGTATGCATTCTAATAAACGGCGCAGCGTGCTGCGCCATGAGAATTACAGGGAAGAATCCAGGCTGATTTCATCCAGCGACAGGCTGAAGCTGGGGATAAACACGTTCATGAAATAATCCATCTCCGGGCTGCTACGCTGCTGCAGGGTTTTTTCCAGTCGTGCTTTTGCCAGCTTGAATTCGTTATTGCCGGCAGACAACTCTTCCAGACATTTCAGGTAGGCGCACAGCGCATCGGCCTGTTTCACCACCAACTTTTCGTCTTCGGTGTAATAGTGTTCGTCGAGGATCGAGCGGAAATCGTTGCGTAATTCCGCCGGGATCATATCCAGCAGTTTCTGCTGGGCGATCTTTTCGATCTTCTTATACTCGTGGGCGATCTGCGGATTGTAGTATTTGATCGGCGTTGGCATGTCGCCGGTGATCACTTCGCTGGCATCGTGGTACATCGCCAGCAGGGCGACGCGATCGGCGCTCAGGTTGCCATTGAATTTTCGGTTTTTGATCACCGCCAGAGCGTGGGCAACAAATGCCACCTGCAGGCTGTGTTCGGAAACGTTCTCGGTGCGAACATTGCGCATCAGCGGCCAGCGGTTAATCAGTTTCAAACGGGACAGATGGGCAAAAAAGTGGCTCTGGCTCATGGTGCTCTCTTTTACAACGGCAAGTGAGGGTTCCATTGTGAGCAGTGACGGCGGGTTATGCAACTCGGGCTGTGCGGTATGGGTCTGCGGGTGGGGGCGTGGGGCAGCAGGCTGCCCCGGCGGAGATTACTGACGGTAGCCTTCCAGGAAACGGCCCAGTTTGCCCACTGCCATTTCCAGTTCATCCACCCGTGGCAGAGTCACGATGCGCACGTGGTCCGGATACGGCCAGTTGAACGCGCTACCCTGTACCAGCAGCACTTTTTCCTGCAGCAACAGGTCCAGCACCAATTTCTGATCATCATGAATGTTAAAGCGTTTAGCGTCGATGCGCGGGAACATATACAGCGCCCCCTGAGGTTTCACGCAGGAAACGCCCGGGATTTGGTTCAACAGTTCCCAGGTACGATTGCGCTGTTCATACAGACGCCCGCCCGGTTGAATAAATTCGTTGATGCTCTGGTAGCCACCCAGCGCGGTTTGGATCGCATGCTGCATCGGCACGTTGGCGCATAGCCGCATGGATGCCAGCATTTCCAGCCCTTCGATATACCCCTTGGCGTGCTTCTTCGGCCCGTTCAACACCATCCAGCCCTGGCGGAAACCCGCCACGCGATAGGTTTTTGACAGTCCGTTAAAGGTCACGGTCAGCAGGTCCGGCGCCAGCGCAGCGATCGAATGGTGCTCGGCTTCGTCATACAGAATCTTGTCGTAGATTTCATCAGAAAAGATGATCAGGTTGTGCTGACGGGCGATCTCAACAATCTGCTCCAGCAGTGCCTTGCTGTAGACCGCGCCGGTCGGGTTGTTTGGGTTGATGATCACAATGCCGCGGGTGCGTGGGGTGATCTTGCTGATGATATCGTCCAGATCCGGGAACCAGCCGGCTTCTTCATCACACAGGTAATGCACGGCTTTGCCGCCGGAAAGCGAAACAGCTGCGGTCCACAGCGGGTAATCCGGTGCCGGTACCAGCATTTCGTCGCCGCTGTTGAGCAGCGCCTGCATGGATTGCACAATCAGCTCGGAAACCCCATTACCGATGTAGATATCCTCAACGGTCACGTCACGTATGTTGCGCGCCTGATAGTGCTGCATGATCGCTTTACGCGCCGAGAAGAGCCCTTTGGAATCGGAATAGCCTTGCGCCGTGGGCAGATTGCGGATCACGTCGACCAGGATTTCATCAGGGGCGTCAAAACCAAACGGGGCAGGGTTGCCGATGTTCAGTTTGAGGACTTTATGGCCTTCTTCTTCAAGACGTTTAGCTTCTTTGAGCACTGGGCCGCGAATGTCATAACAGACGTTGTCCAGTTTGCTGGATTTCTCAATGGGGGACATAGAAAGTTGAGCCTTTTGCTGGGATAGGGGCGTTCCTACCGTGGAACACCGCAACCTGCTCAATGTACTCCTGGCGCAGATGCTTTTGAAGGGTTGTGCACGCCTTTGGTGCAAACGAAGGGCTCAACGGGGGATTTCAGGGATGATGAACAATGCCAAAGTGGTTTGTTGGTGTTTAATTCCAGTGTTTGTTATTTTATTGGTTTTTTGTTCTGTATCGATGAGGCCGGGTAGAGATAATGGCCCCATGTTATTGATGCAATGCTGACAGAACCGTACTCACTGTTAAGCCACATCGGGGATTTAGCGGAGATAAACTGTAAAGAAATGATAATGCCAGAGTAGTCTGATAGTCGCTTGTCCAGGCTCACTCCAAACTGAATCATAAGAAAATTCACATTAGCGCTATTTTAGTTTCTCTGTTAAGCCGCGTTTAAGTAGTTATTCCTTAGTTATTCACGGGGTAAATGTTACTGATTGAATTTATTAAAATCATTAAAAAATGTACCGGCTGTTACAAGAGGATCGTCTTACTCTTTTACGTATGAGAATACGCTGAGGCCAGTCTGGCTGCGGAGGTTGTGCAGCACAATTGGTGTGGTAATCCCGCTATCTGAATGAGTAAAATATTTTGTTCGGTAAAAATGAAACCCTTGCACCACTTATAACGTCAGACGTTGTATAAGCATTCTCGATAGATCACATTTTAAAAGGCGATAGAGGTAACGAAATAAAAGTAATTTTTTTGCCCTCCACTAATGAGTGGGGTACTGTCATGTCTGGCATCGTCCCTTTTAAACGATGTCTTAGAAACACACCAGGGTAGTTTGTAAATTAGAATTTAAAAAGTGAAGAAAACACTATGACAACTGCAAATCGTCCGATACTCAATCTCGACCTCGATCTGCTAAGAACCTTTGTAGCTGTTGCTGATTTGAATACTTTTGCGGCGGCGGCAGTCGCCGTTTGTCGTACTCAATCAGCCGTCAGCCAACAAATGCAGCGGTTAGAGCAACTGGTTGGCAAAGAGTTGTTTGCCCGTCACGGGCGCAATAAATTACTGACTGAACACGGTATTCAGCTTCTCGGCTACGCCAGAAAAATTCTGCGCTTTAACGACGAAGCCTGTACCTCTCTGATGTACAACAATATTAAAGGTGTTCTGACTATTGGCGCTTCTGATGATACCGCCGATACCATCCTGCCTTTCCTGCTTAACCGCGTCACTTCTGTGTATCCAAAACTGGCGATTGATGTGCGGGTGAAACCCAGCTCGTTCATGATCGAGATGTTGGAAAACGGTGAAGTTGATCTGGCGATTACCACGATGGCTACCGAAGATCGCCCGCACATTGTGCTGCGTACTTCGCCAACCCTGTGGTATTGCGCGGCGGATTACCATTTTCAGGCCGGTGAACCGATCCCGTTGGTGGTGATGGACGAACCCAGTCCGTTCCGCGCGATGGCGATTCAACACCTGGATGACGCCGGGATCCCATGGCGCATTGCCTATGTGGCCTCGACGCTGTCCGCCGTTCGTGCCGCCTGCAAGGCTGGGTTGGGCATCACCGTTCGGCCAATTGAAATGATGAGCCCGGACCTGCGGGTGCTCGGCGCAGCGGAAGGCTTGCCAACGCTGCCGGACACGCAATACAGCTTGTGCAAGGACCTGCAGTGCGGCAACGAGCTGGCGATGGCCATTTTCAGTGCCATGCAGATCGGTAACGACAACTACAGCTTCAATGGACCGAGTGCCTCGTTGCAGGATGACACCTGCCTGGTTGACGATGAGGAATAACGCCAAAACGCGTTAAATCCGGTGATAAAACCTCTGCTTCGGCGGAGGTTTTTTTTGCTCTGAATTCAGTGAAAATTTAATTTATGAGGGGTTCGTTTTATTTTCATAGCGAAGTGGTTATTTGTTTGGCTAAAGCGTTGCCGATGAGAACGGTTATCAGACGAAGAAATAGCCTTTCGGTTATTTTTCGAACGAATAATTATAAAGGTAAAGGCCTGGAATCAATATGGTTATTTTGGTAGTTTGTGCCGGGATTATTTGACCGGCGTAATTGACAAAATTTATTAAAGGGCCACACTTTTTTTGAGGGTTTATGCTAAAAACGTGTCCTGGATCAAAAAAATACCCCTAGGTAGTGAGTGGAAGAACAGGAGATTCCTGAGACAATGGTATAGTAAAACTGAAATGAGCATGTTGGTTTATATCTATCTGTTTCTACACGTCAATTAACTGACACGATTTAGCCTAAGCCAGGCGCATCAAATGTTAATTAAATGATATGTATGTAAACTAGTGTGTAGATACTTTTGTCAAAGTTGACAAAAGGTTATAGAAAGGAGTAAAAAGCCCACAGTAAAACGCTGGCTAACTTGCTGTAATAGCAGTTTGTTTGTGTGGTTTATTTATCCTTCCCTTAAATCGATGTGGTGCACTAACTGCCAGAAACAAGAGCAGAGCGATCGACGCCACTTTTGATGAGTAAGCATAGAGTATGTCAACAACCACTGAAGTTATCGCTCATCACTGGGCGTTCGCCGTATTTTTTGTCGTGGCAATCGGGCTTTGCTGTTTAATGCTTATGGGTGCGTTCTTCCTGGGTGGGAGAGCCCGTGCGCGCGCCAAACATACCCCGTTTGAATCAGGCATCGACTCGGTCGGTACGGCGCGCATGCGTCTGTCCGCCAAGTTCTACCTGGTCGCCATGTTCTTCGTTATTTTCGATGTTGAAGCCTTGTACCTGTACGCCTGGTCGGTCTCCATACGTGAGAGCGGGTGGGTAGGCTTTATCGAAGCCGCCATTTTCATTTTGGTGTTATTGGCTGGGCTGGTTTATCTGGTGCGTATTGGCGCATTGGATTGGACTCCGGTGCGCTCCCGGCGCCAGAGCAAGCCAGGCACAATCAAAAACGCCACTAACAGTCATCCGCAGTAGTCGGTTAAAAACGAGGCATTAAGATGGACTATACGCTCACCCGCATAGACCCGAACGGTGAGAACGACCGTTACCCCCTGCAAAAACAGGAGATCGTTGCTGATCCCCTGGACCAACAGGTTCACCGCACGGTTTACATGGGTAAACTCGAACATGCATTGCATGACATGGTGAACTGGGGGCGTAAAAACTCTATTTGGCCGTATAACTTCGGCCTTTCGTGCTGTTACGTGGAGATGGTGACGTCGTTTACCGCCGTTCACGACGTGGCGCGTTTTGGTGCTGAAGTTCTGCGTGCATCACCGCGTCAGGCTGACCTGATGGTGGTGGCCGGTACCTGCTTTACCAAGATGGCCCCGGTTATTCAACGTCTGTACGAACAGATGCTGGAACCAAAATGGGTGATCTCCATGGGTGCCTGTGCCAACTCCGGCGGCATGTACGATATCTATTCCGTGGTACAGGGTGTGGACAAGTTCCTGCCGGTCGACGTGTACATTCCTGGCTGTCCACCGCGCCCGGAAGCTTACATGCAGGCACTGATGCTGTTGCAGGAATCTATTGGCAAAGAACGCCGCCCTCTGTCCTGGGTTGTCGGCGATCAGGGTGTTTACCGCGCCAACATGCAGTCTGAAAGAGAGCGTAAACACGGCGAGCGTATCGCGGTGACCAACCTTCGGACGCCTGACGAGATTTAAGACGTTCATTTAACGTCCATCTTAGTGCGCTATTGGTTAACACAGCGAAAAGTGAACTTGCGGCGAAATAACCCTTCAGTGTGGTGAAAAAAATTATGACAGATTCAACGACGCACGACGCATTGCCGGCCTGGCAAACCAGAGATCACCTTGACGATCCGGTGATTGGCGAACTGCGCAACCGTTTTGGGCCGGAAGCCTTTACTGTTCAGCCTACCCGTACCGGAATACCCGTGGTATGGGTCAAAGCCGATCAGTTACTGGAAGTAATGACGTTTTTGAGAAAGCAGCCGAAGCCTTATGTCATGCTGTTCGATCTGCATGGCATGGACGAGCGTCTTCGTACCCACCGCGACGGCCTGCCTGCTGCGGATTTTTCTGTTTTCTATCATCTGATTTCTATCGAACGCAACCGCGACATCATGCTGAAAGTGGCGCTGTCTGAAAAAGACCTGCACGTGCCCACAGCGACCAAGGTATTCCCTAATGCCAACTGGTATGAGCGTGAAACCTGGGAAATGTTCGGTATTACCTTCGACGGCCACCCGCACCTGACGCGCATCATGATGCCGCAAACCTGGGAAGGCCACCCGTTGCGTAAAGATTACCCGGCGCGTGCCACCGAATTCGATCCCTTTGTGTTGACCAAACAGAAAGAAGATCTGGAAATGGAAGCGCTGACTTTCAAACCGGAAGACTGGGGCATGAAGCGCGGTACCGAGAACGAGGACTTCATGTTCCTTAACCTCGGCCCGAACCACCCGTCTGCGCACGGTGCATTCCGTATCATTCTGCAGTTGGATGGTGAAGATATTGTCGACTGCGTACCGGATATCGGTTACCACCACCGTGGCGCCGAGAAGATGGGCGAGCGTCAGTCCTGGCACAGCTACATTCCGTACACCGACCGTATCGAGTACCTCGGCGGCTGCGTGAATGAAATGCCTTACGTGCTGGCAGTTGAGAAACTGGCAGGTATCAAGGTGCCGGATCGCGTAGATACCATCCGCGTGATGCTGTCCGAACTGTTCCGTATCAACAGCCACCTGCTGTACATCAGTACCTTCATTCAGGACGTCGGCGCCATGACCCCGGTGTTCTTCGCCTTTACCGACCGTCAGAAAATCTACGATCTGGTTGAAGCGATCACCGGTTTCCGTATGCACCCGGCCTGGTTCCGTATTGGCGGTGTTGCACACGACCTGCCGCGCGGATGGGATCGTCTGCTGCGCGAGTTCCTTGAGTGGATGCCAAAACGTCTGGATTCTTACGTCAAGGCCGCACTGAAGAACAGCATCCTGAAGGGCCGTTCCGTTGGCGTGGCATCCTACAATGCGAAAGAAGCGTTGGAGTGGGGTGTCACTGGCGCGGGTCTGCGTGCCACCGGTATCGAGTTCGATGTGCGCAAATGGCGTCCGTATTCCGGCTATGAGAATTTCGATTTCGAAGTTCCGGTCGGTGACGGTAACAGCGACTGCTACACCCGTGTGATGCTGAAGGTGGAAGAGCTGCGCCAGAGCCTGCGCATTCTCGAACAGTGCCTGAACAACATGCCGGAAGGCCCGTTCAAGGCCGATCACCCGCTGACCACGCCGCCGCCGAAAGAGCGCACGCTGCAGCACATTGAAACGCTGATCACCCACTTCCTGCAGGTTTCCTGGGGCCCGGTGATGCCAGCCAACGAATCATTCCAGATGATTGAAGCCACTAAAGGGATCAACAGCTACTACCTGACCAGCGACGGCAGCACCATGAGCTACCGCACCCGGGTACGTACGCCAAGCTTTGCGCACCTGCAGCAAATCCCAGCGGTAATCCGTGGCAGCCTGGTCTCCGACCTGATCGTCTATCTGGGTAGTATCGATTTTGTAATGTCAGATGTGGACCGCTAACTATGCATGATCAAAAAGACAATCACGCGAATAACCCCGCGCTTGAACCTATCAATGCGGCCGCTCCTCAGAGCGGCGTTGATGTATTTGAGCTGAGTGCGGAAGAACGTGATGCGATCGAGCACGAAAAGCACCATTACGAGGACCCACGCGCCGCCTCTATCGAAGCACTGAAAATTGTGCAGAAGCAGCGTGGCTGGGTTCCGGATGGGGCGATTTATGCCATCGCGGAACTGCTGGGCATTCCTGCCAGTGACGTAGAAGGCGTGGCCACGTTCTACAGCCAGATTTTCCGTCAGCCAGTAGGACGTCACGTGATCCGTTATTGTGACAGCGTTGTTTGTCACATCACCGGTTACCAGGGCATTCAGGCCGCTATTGAGAAGAAGCTGAGCATCAAACCGGGTCAAACCACCTTTGATGGCCGTTTCACTCTGCTGCCAACCTGCTGCCTGGGCAACTGCGATAAAGGGCCGACCATGATGATTGATGAGGACACTCACAGTCAGCTGAAGCCTGAAGATATCGAGACGCTACTGGAGCAGTATCAATGATTAAAGACATTGTGCGCACTCCCGAAATGCACCCGCTGACCTGGCGGCTGCGCGATGACAAACAGCCGGTCTGGCTGGATGAATACCGCAGCAAGAACGGCTATGCCGGTGCCGAAAAGGCCATCAAGGGCATGGCTCCGGACGAGATCGTCACCCTGGTGAAAGACGCCGGGTTGAAAGGTCGTGGCGGTGCGGGCTTCTCCACCGGTTTGAAGTGGAGCCTGATGCCGAAAGACGAATCCATGAATATCCGTTACCTGCTGTGTAACGCCGATGAAATGGAGCCGGGCACCTATAAAGACCGCTTGCTGATGGAGCAACTGCCGCACCTGTTGGTGGAAGGCATGTTGATCTCGGCGTTCGCGCTGAAGGCCTATCGCGGCTACATCTTCCTGCGTGGTGAGTACATCGAAGCTGCGGTGCATTTGCGCCGGGCGATCGCTGAAGCCACCGAAGCCGGTTATTTGGGCAAGAACATCATGGGCAGCGGCTTCGACTTCGAGCTGATTGTTCATACCGGCGCCGGTCGCTACATCTGTGGCGAAGAAACCGCACTGATCAACTCGCTGGAAGGCCGTCGTGCCAACCCGCGTTCCAAGCCACCTTTCCCGGCGTCCTCCGGTGTCTGGGGCAAACCGACCTGCGTCAATAACGTAGAAACCCTGTGCAACGTTCCGGCGATCCTTGAAAGCGGCGTTGACTGGTACAAGGGGATCTCCGCCGGCAAGAGTAACGACGCCGGTACCAAACTGATGGGCTTCTCCGGCCGGGTGAAAAACCCAGGCGTTTGGGAGCTGCCGTTTGGCACCACCGCACGTGAAATTCTGGAAGATTACGCCGGTGGCATGCGTGACGGTCTGCGTTTCAAAGCCTGGCAGCCAGGCGGCGCGGGCACCGACTTCCTGACCGCCGATCACCTCGATCTGCCGATGGACTTCGAGAGCATCGGTAAAGCCGGCAGCCGTCTCGGTACCGCGCTGGCGATGGCCGTAGACCACGAGATTGGCATGGTTCCGCTGGTGCGTAACCTGGAAGAATTTTTCTCTCGCGAGTCCTGCGGCTGGTGTACGCCATGCCGTGACGGTCTGCCGTGGAGCGTGAAGATCCTGCGTGCGCTGGAGAATGGCGAAGGGCAGCCGGGGGATATCGAAACCCTTGAGCAGCTGTGCCGTTCTCTCGGCCCGGGCAAAACCTTCTGCGCCCATGCGCCAGGTGCCGTAGAGCCACTGCAAAGCGCGATTAAATATTTCCGTGAAGAGTTCGAAGCGGGCATTGCCGTGAAGCACTTCAGTAACGCGCATGCGATTGGCGGTATTCAGCCGAACAATCTGCTGAAGCAACGCTGGTAAGCCGACTCGCCCCGACGACACGGCCAGAATTTTTGATTAACGCCTGCCGCAAGGCAGGCCACTTGGAAGCATGCTGACTATGGCTACGATTCATGTAGACGGCAAAGAATACGACGTAGATGGGGCCGACAACCTGCTGCAGGCTTGTCTCTCCCTCGGGCTCGATATTCCTTACTTTTGCTGGCATCCGGCGCTGGGAAGCGTCGGCGCTTGCCGCCAATGTGCGGTAAAGCAATACCAAAACGCGGAAGATACGCGTGGCCGTTTGGTGATGTCTTGTATGACACCGGCATCCGATGGAACCTTTATTTCCATCGACGATGGCGAAGCCAAACAGTTCCGTGAAAGCGTGGTTGAGTGGTTGATGACCAACCACCCGCACGACTGTCCGGTATGTGAAGAAGGCGGTAACTGTCACCTGCAGGATATGACAGTAATGACCGGCCACAGCTTCCGTAAATACCGCTTCAGTAAGCGTACTCACAACAACCAGGAGCTGGGGCCGTTTATCTCGCATGAGATGAACCGCTGTATCGCCTGTTACCGTTGTGTGCGCTACTACAAGGATTATGCGGACGGCACCGACTTCGGTGTGTACGGCGCGCACGATAACGTCTACTTCGGTCGTACCGAGAGCGGCACGCTGGAAAGCGAGTTCTCCGGCAACCTGGTAGAAGTGTGCCCGACCGGCGTGTTCACCGATAAAACCCACTCCGAGCGCTATAACCGTAAGTGGGACATGCAGTTTGCGCCAAGCATCTGCCAGCAGTGCAGCATCGGCTGTAACACCAGCCCGGGCGAGCGCTATGGTGAACTGCGTCGTATCGAAAACCGTTATAACGGCAGCGTGAACCACTACTTCCTGTGTGACCGCGGCCGCTTCGGTTATGGCTACGTGAACCAGAAAGATCGTCCGCGTCAGCCACAACAACTGCGTGGCAACGACTGGATCACCCTGAACGCCGAGCAGGCGATGCAGGGCGCGGCGGATATTCTGCGTCAGGCGAAGAAAACCATCGGCATTGGCTCACCACGCGCCAGCCTGGAAAGTAACTTCGCACTGCGTGATTTGGTGGGTGCCGAGAACTTCTACACCGGTATCTCGCAGGCCGAGCAGGGCCGTCTGGACCTGATGCTGAACGTGCTGCAAAACAGCGGTGTTCACACCCCTGCGCTGCGCGAAATCGAAGGTTACGACGCGGTGCTGGTGCTGGGTGAAGATTTGACCCAGACCGGCGCACGTATTGCCCTGTCGGTACGTCAGGCGGTGAAGGGCAAGGCTCGCGCCATGGCTGCGGCCCAACGCGTTGCCGACTGGCAGATTGCTGCGGTGCAGAACATCGGCCAGCACGCCAAACACCCGCTGTTCGTTACCAACGTGGATAACACCCGTCTGGACGATATCGCGGCATGGAACTACCGTGCACCGGTGGATGAGCAGGCGCGCTTCGGCTTCGCTATCGCCCATGCGCTGGACAACGCGGCACCGGCGGTCAACGATTTGGCTGACGGCCTGAACAAGAAAGTCGATATCATCGTGCAGGCGCTGACCGACGCGCGTAAACCGCTGATCGTTACCGGCAGCAACGCCGGCAGCGAAGCCATCATCGAAGCGGCGGCCAACATCGCCAAAGCGCTGAAGGATCGCGGTTCTGACGTCGGCATCACCTTTGTCGCCAGCGCTGCCAACAGCATCGGTTTGTCAATGATCGGCGGCGGTTCGCTCGATCAGGCTCTGACCCTGCTGGAAAGCGGCGAAGCCGACACGGCCATCGTGATGGAAAACGATCTCTACCGGCATGCGCCGGCGGCGAAAGTGGACGCTGCGCTGGCCAAGGTCAGCAACCTGATCGTGGTCGATCACCAGCGTACCGCCATCATGGACAAGGCTAACCTGATCCTGTCGGCGGCCAGCTTCGCCGAAAGCGACGGTACTCTGGTCAACCAGGAAGGCCGCGCACAGCGTTTCTTCCAGGTTTACGATCCGGCGTACTACGACGATGCGAAGAAAGACGTTTACACCGTGATGCTGGAAAGCTGGCGTTGGATGCACTCGCTGCATTCCACCTATACCAGCCGCCACGTGGACTGGACGCAGCTCGACCATGTGATCGAAGCCTGTGTCACCGCGTTGCCGCAGTTGCAGGGTATTGTCGACGCCGCACCGGACGCGAGTTTCCGTATCCGCGGCCAGAAACTGGCACGTTCTCCGATTCGCTCCAGTGGCCGTACGGCGATGCGCGCCAATATCAGCGTGCACGAACCGCGTCAGCCGCAGGATAAAGACACCATGTTCGCCTTCTCAATGGAAGGGAACAACAGCCCGTTTGCCGATCGTCAGCAGATCCCGTTCGCCTGGGCACCAGGTTGGAACTCACCGCAAGCCTGGAACAAATTCCAAGCCGAAGTGGGTGGCAAGCTGCGTCATGGCGATCCGGGCGTGCGCTTGATCGAAGCGGGGGAGGGCAAGCTGGGTTACTTCACCCAAGTGCCTGCCGCCTTTGGTCAACAGCAAGGCTGGCGTGTCGCGCCGTATTACCACCTGTTCGGCAGTGATGAAATGTCACAGCGTTCCGGGGTGATTCAGCAGCGCATGCCGGATGCTTATGTGATGGTCAACCCGACCGATGCTGCTGCACTTGGCGTCAATGCCGGTGCCTTGGTGGAGTTTAGCTGTGCGGGCCAGACCTTGCGTCTGCCGGTGCGTCTGAGTGAAACCCTGGCCCAGGGCCAGGTGGGCTTACCGCTCGGCTTGCCAGGGATCTCGCCGGTACTGGTGGGTGCAACGGTTGAAAATCTGCGGGAGGCAACACGATGAGCTGGTTTACCCCTGAGGTGATCGACATTCTGATCTCCATTCTTAAAGCGGTAGTGATCCTGCTGGTCGTAGTCACCTGTGGGGCATTCATGAGCTTCGGCGAACGCCGTTTGCTCGGCTTGTTCCAGAACCGTTATGGACCGAACCGTGTCGGCTGGGGTGGCTCACTGCAGCTGGTCGCCGACATGATCAAAATGTTCTTCAAGGAAGACTGGGTACCGAAATTCTCCGACCGGGTGATCTTTACCCTGGCGCCGATGATCGCCTTTACTTCCCTGTTGCTGGCATTTGCCATCGTCCCGGTCAGTCCGACCTGGGCGGTGTCCGACCTCAACATCGGTATTTTGTTCTTCCTGATGATGGCCGGCCTGGCGGTTTACGCCGTGCTGTTTGCCGGCTGGTCGAGCAACAACAAATACTCGCTGTTGGGGGCGATGCGTGCTTCTGCGCAAACCCTGAGCTACGAAGTGTTCATCGGCCTGTCGTTGATGGGTGTGGTGGCGCAGGCGGACTCCTTCAACATGCAGGCGATTGTTGAATCTCAGGCGCACATGTGGAACGTCATCCCGCAATTCTTTGGTTTCATTACCTTTGCGATTGCCGGCGTGGCGGTGTGTCACCGTCACCCGTTTGACCAACCGGAAGCCGAGCAGGAACTGGCTGACGGTTACCACATTGAATATTCCGGCATGAAGTTCGGTCTGTTCTTCGTGGGTGAATACATAGGTATCGTCACCGTTTCTGCCCTGATTGTGACGTTGTTCTTCGGTGGCTGGCAGGGTCCTTTCCTACCGCCATTCATCTGGTTCGCGCTGAAAACGGCTTTCTTCATGATGATGTTCATTCTGATTCGTGCTGCTCTGCCACGCCCGCGCTATGACCAGGTGATGTCCTTCGGCTGGAAAGTCTGTCTGCCGTTGACGCTACTGAACCTGCTGGCGACTGCCGCAGTCATTTTGTACAACGCTCAATAAGGGGTGAATAAACCATGACATTGAAAGAGTTATTGGTTGGTTTCGGCACCCAGGTGCGCAGTATTTGGATGATAGGCCTGCACGCCTTCGCCAAACGCGAAACCCAGATGTATCCGGAAGAACCGGTTTACCTGCCGCCGCGCTACCGTGGCCGCATCGTGCTGACGCGCGATCCGGACGGCGAAGAGCGCTGCGTGGCGTGTAACCTGTGTGCGGTTGCCTGCCCGGTGGGCTGTATCTCGCTGCAAAAAGCAGAACAGAAAGACGGCCGTTGGTACCCGGAGTTCTTCCGCATCAACTTCTCGCGCTGCATTTTCTGCGGCCTGTGCGAAGAAGCTTGCCCAACTACCGCGATCCAGCTGACGCCGGATTTCGAAATGGGTGAGTTCAAGCGTCAGGATCTGGTGTACGAAAAAGAAGATCTGTTGATCTCGGGGCCGGGTAAATATCCGGAATATAACTTCTACCGGATGGCCGGTATGGCGATTGACGGCAAAGCCAAGGGCGAAGCCGAAAACGAAGCCAAACCGATCGACGTCAAAGGTCTGTTGCCTTAAGGAGCCAGCAAGCATGGAAATTGCCTTTTATCTGGCAGGTTTTATTGCGGTGATCTCGACAATTCGCGTGATCTCGCATACCAATCCTGTGCATGCGTTGCTGTATCTGATCGTTTCGTTACTGGCGATCTCTGCAGTCTTTTTCTCGCTCGGCGCGTACTTCGCCGCGGCATTGGAAATCATCGTCTACGCCGGCGCCATCATGGTGTTGTTCGTGTTCGTGGTGATGATGCTGAACCTCGGCAACGCGGTGCAGCAGCAAGAGCGCGATTGGCTGAAGCCGTCGGTGTGGATCGGCCCTGGCATCTTGTCGCTGGCGCTGTTGGCGGTGCTGATTGTCGCTATCCGCAGCGTGTCCGATCAGGGCATCAGCGGTGAGATGGTTGACGCTAAAGCGGTGGGGATCAGCCTGTTTGGTCCTTACGTTCTGGCGGTTGAGCTGGCTTCAATGCTGCTGTTGGCAGGTCTGGTTGTTGCCTTCCACATTGGCCGTGAGCACAAACCGGGTGAGGTGTTGAGCAACGCCCCGGCCAGTAGCGAAATGGCGAGAAGAAAATCGGAGGAGCAAGCATGATCCCTCTTCAACATGGCCTGATCCTGGCGGCGATCCTGTTCGTCCTGGGTCTGACCGGGTTGCTGGTCCGTCGCAATCTGCTGTTTATGCTGATCAGTCTGGAAGTGATGATCAACGCCGCAGCATTGGCGTTTATCGTTGCGGGCAGCTACTGGGGCCAACCGGACGGGCAGGTGATGTATATCCTGGCGATCAGCCTGGCAGCCGCCGAGGCCAGTATTGGTCTGGCATTGCTGCTGCAGCTTTACCGTCGTCGTCATACCCTGAATATTGATACTGTCAGTGAGATGCGCGGATGAACCTATTATATTTAACTATTCTGCTACCGCTGATCGGGTTCCTGCTGTTGGCCTTTTCCCGTGGCCGCTGGTCTGAGAACACCTCGGCAACCGTCGGCGTAGGCTCTATCGGCCTGGCTGCTCTGGTCACGGTCTATGTGGGGATGGATTTCTTCGCCCAGAAAGCCACTGGCGTGCAGCTGTTTGAGCAAAGCCTGTGGAACTGGATGAGCGTCGGTAACTTCAACATTGGCGTGACTCTGACGCTGGATGGCCTGTCGTTGACCATGCTGTCAGTGGTGACCGGCGTGGGCTTCTTCATCCACATGTTCGCTTCCTGGTACATGCGCGGTGAAGAGGGCTACTCACGCTTCTTCGCTTACACCAACCTGTTTATCGCCAGCATGGTGATATTGGTACTGGCAGACAATCTGTTGCTGCTGTACCTGGGCTGGGAAGGCGTGGGCCTGTGCAGCTATCTGTTGATCGGCTTCTATTACAAGGATCCGGCCAACGGTGCGGCGGCGATGAAAGCCTTCATCGTGACTCGCGTTGGTGATGTGTTCCTGGCGTTTGCGCTGTTCATTCTCTACAACGAGCTGGGCACGCTGAACATCCGTGAACTGATGATCCTGGCACCGCAAAAACTGGCGATCGGCGATACCGCGATCACCTGGGCTACCCTGATGTTGCTGGGTGGTGCGGTCGGTAAATCGGCGCAGTTGCCGTTGCAGACCTGGCTGGCAGATGCGATGGCGGGTCCAACCCCGGTTTCCGCACTGATCCACGCAGCGACCATGGTGACCGCAGGCGTTTATCTGATTGCCCGTACTCACGGCCTGTTCCTGATGGCGCCGGAAGTGCTGCATCTGGTGGGGATTATCGGGGCGGTGACCCTGGTGCTGGCCGGCTTTGCTGCGCTGGTGCAGACCGATATCAAACGCGTACTTGCCTACTCCACCATGAGCCAGATTGGCTACATGTTCCTGGCGTTGGGCGTGCAGGCGTGGGATGCGGCTATCTTCCACCTGATGACCCATGCGTTCTTCAAGGCGCTGCTGTTCCTGTCCTCCGGTTCGGTGATCCTGGCCTGCCATCACGAGCAGAACATCTTCAAGATGGGTGGCCTGCGCAAGAGCATTCCACTGGTTTACGTCTGCTTCCTGGTGGGTGGCGCTGCGCTGTCGGCCTTGCCGCTGATCACCGCAGGCTTCTTCAGTAAGGATGAGATCCTGGCCGGTGCGATGGCTAACGGTCACATCAACCTGATGATTGCCGGTCTGATCGGTGCGTTCATGACCTCGCTGTACACCTTCCGTATGATTTTCATCGTGTTCCATGGCGAAGAGAAAATCAAAGCGCATGCCGGTAAAGGCATCACTCACCACCTGCCGCTGTTGGTTCTGCTGGTGCTGTCCACCTTCGTTGGCGCGATGATCGTTCCGCCACTGCAGGGCGTACTGCCAGACACCACCGAGCTGGCGCACGGTAGCGTACTGCAACTGGAGATCACCTCCGGCGTAGTGGCTATTGTCGGCATCCTGTTGGCGGCGGCACTGTGGCTGGGCAAACGTAGCCTGGTGACCCGCATTGCCAAGAGCGCACCGGGACGTTTCTTCTCGACCTGGTGGTTCCATGCCTGGGGCTTCGACTGGCTGTACGACAAAGTGTTCGTCAAGCCGTACCTGGGTATTGCGAAGTTGCTGCAGCGTGATCCGCTGAACTCGATGATGAATCTGCCGGCCATCTTCTCCCGCTGGGGGAACCGAGGTCTGACAGTGAGCGAGAACGGTCAGGTGCGTTGGTATATAGCGTCTATGGGTGTGGGTGCAGTGGTCGTATTGGCTCTGTTGATTCTGGTTTAATTGAATAATTTAAACAGACGCATTTTTCGGGCGTAGCGCCCTGCAGGGCAGGCGCTACGTACAAAGTTTGAAATTATTCGTATAAGGGACACAAAACGCCATGCTATTACCTTGGCTAATTCTTATCCCCTTTATTGGCGGTCTGCTGTGCTGGCAGTTTGAGCGCTTCGGTACTAAGGTGCCGCGCTGGATTGCGTTGATCGCAATGGGGCTGACATTGGCGCTTTCTCTGTATCTGTGGATGCAGGGTGGCTACACATTGACTACGCCGAAAGGCATTCCGCAGTGGCAGTCTGAATTCCTGCTGCCGTGGATCCCACGCTTTGGTATTTCCATCCACCTGGCGCTGGACGGCCTGTCACTGCTGATGGTGGTGCTGACCGGCCTGCTGGGCGTGCTGGCGATCCTCTGTTCCTGGCGTGAAATCCAGAAATATCAGGGCTTCTTCCACCTGAACCTGCTGTGGATCCTGGGTGGGGTAATCGGCGTGTTCCTCGCCATCGACATGTTCCTGTTCTTCTTCTTCTGGGAAATGATGTTGGTGCCGATGTACTTCCTGATTGCGCTCTGGGGTCACAAGGCGTCGGACGGGAAAACCCGCATCACTGCGGCCACCAAGTTCTTCATCTATACCCAGGCCAGCGGTCTGGTGATGCTGATTGCGATTATGGGCCTGGTGTTCGTGCACTATAACGCGACCGGCGTGTGGACCTTCGATTACGAAGATCTGCTGCAGACGCCAATGTCGCACAACGTGCAATACCTGTTGATGCTGGGCTTCTTCATTGCCTTCGCGGTGAAAATGCCGGTGGTACCGCTGCACGGCTGGTTGCCTGATGCGCATAGCCAGGCCCCTACCGCAGGTTCTGTGGACCTGGCGGGGATCTTGCTGAAGACCGCGGCCTACGGCATGTTGCGTTTCAGCCTGCCGCTGTTCCCGGAAGCGTCGCACGAGTTTGCGCCTATCGCCATGTGGCTGGGTGTGATCGGTATCTTCTACGGCGCCTGGATGGCGTTTGCGCAGACCGACATCAAGCGTCTGATTGCTTACACCTCGGTTTCCCATATGGGCTTCGTGCTGATCGCCATCTACACCGGCAGCCAACTGGCTTACCAGGGCGCGGTGATCCAGATGATTGCGCACGGCCTGTCTGCGGCCGGTATGTTCATCATCTGTGGCCAGCTGTACGAACGTCTGCATACCCGTGACATGCGTGAAATGGGCGGTCTGTGGGGTCGTATCAAATACATCCCTGCGCTGTCGCTGTTCTTCGCAGTGGCGACGCTGGGGATGCCGGGTACCGGTAACTTCGTCGGTGAATTCATGATCCTGTTCGGCAGCTACCAGGTTGTGCCGGTGATCACCGTGATTTCTACCTTCGGTCTGGTGTTTGCTTCGGTTTACTCGTTGATCATGATGCAGCGTGCCTATTACGGCAAAGCCAAATCTGACCAACCGTTGCCGGGCATGACCGCGCGTGAGCTGTTTATCGTTCTGTTGCTGGTGGTATTGTTGGTTCTGCTCGGGGTTTACCCGCAGCCGATTCTGGATACTTCCAATGCGGCGATGAGCAACGTGCAACACTGGTTTGGTTCGTCAGTTTCAGCAATTTCAACAACAAGGCCGTAATTCGCCATGACAATAACTCCTCAACAACTGATCGCATTGTTACCACTGTTGATCGTCGGATTGACGGTGGTGGTTGTGATGCTAGGCATTGCGTGGCGACGCGACCACTTTATCAACGCCACCCTGACCGTGATCGGTCTCAACCTGGCGCTGCTTTCACTGTACTTTGTTGGCCAGGTAGGCCCAATGGACGTCACCCCGCTGATGCGGGTAGACGGCTACTCGATGTTCTATACCGGGCTGGTGATACTGGCGAGTCTGGCGACCTGTACCTTTGCCTATCCTTGGCTGGTCGGTTACCCGGACAACCGCGAAGAGTTCTACCTGCTGGTGCTGATTGCGACCATGGGTGGCATTCTGCTGGCGAGCGCCAACCATCTGGCGTCGCTGTTCCTCGGTATTGAACTGATCTCGCTGCCGCTGTTCGGCCTGGTGGGCTATGCCTACCGCCAGAAGCGCCCGCTGGAAGCGGCTATCAAGTACATGTTGCTGTCTGCTGCCGCGTCGTCATTCCTGCTGTTCGGTATGGCGCTGCTGTATGCGGAGTCCGGTGACCTGTCACTGGCCGGCCTGGGCAAAAGCATGCAAGAAAACATGATGCACCAGCCGCTGATCCTGGCGGGTATGGGCATGATGATTGTTGGTCTGGGCTTCAAGCTGTCGTTGGTACCCTTCCAACTGTGGACGCCGGATGTGTATCAGGGTGCGCCTGCGCCGGTTTCAACCTTCCTGGCGACCGCCAGCAAGATTGCGATCTTTGCCGTAGTGATGCGTTTGTTCCTGTATGCACCGGCCGCCGACAACGAAGCGCTGCGCATGGTGCTGTCAATCATTGCCGTCTGCTCAATTTTGTTCGGCAACCTGATGGCCATCAGCCAGACCAACATCAAGCGTCTGCTGGGTTACTCGTCGATCGCCCACCTGGGTTATCTGCTGGTGGCGTTGATTGCGGTGCAAACCCATCAGCTGTCGCTGGAAACTGCCGGGGTTTACCTGGCCGGTTACCTGTTCAGCAGCCTGGGCGCGTTCGGTGTGGTCAGCCTGATGTCCAGCCCGTACCGTGGTCCGGACGCCGATTCACTGTTCTCCTACCGTGGTCTGTTCTGGCATAAGCCAATTCTGTCTGCGGTCATGACGGTGATGATGCTGTCACTGGCCGGTATCCCGATGACTCTGGGCTTTATCGGTAAGTTCTTTGTTATCGCGATGGGTGTCAGTGCTCACCTGTGGTGGTTGACCGGCGCAGTGGTGCTGGGCAGCGCCATTGGTTTGTACTACTACCTGCGTGTGACCGTCAGCCTGTTCCTCAGTGCGCCGGAAGCGCTGCAGCGCGATACCCCGAACAACTGGGCGTTGACCGCAGGCGGTGTGGTAGTGCTGATCTCCGCCGCGTTGGTGCTGCTGTTGGGTGTTTATCCGCAGCCGCTGATTACGCTGGTGCAGATGGCACAGCCGATGTTCTGATTGGCAGCAAGGCAGTAAAAAAGGGCGCCATTTGGCGCCCTTTTTTTGAGTTTGATGAAGATGAAATCGTCATTGAAGCCGAGATACCCGGGCCTAGCGCACCGAGGGGCGCTCCGGCGGGCAAGCCGCTACGACCCCTTCGGCACGCTCTCCCTAATAACGGGCTTTGTCAGCAGTCTGAGGTCGCTTCGGCAACCTTTTTTTATGAGGCGGGAGATCAGCCGGGATTGTTTTGAAACGAGGCTTCCAGTGCCTGCACGACGGCACGTACCCGCGCGGCACGCTGCAGATCGGGATGCAGCACCAGCCAGATATCGACCCAGTCTTTATTCTCCGGGAAGATGCGTACCAGATCCGGGTCTTTATCCGCCAGGAAGGAGGACAGCAGGCCAATCCCCAAGCCGTTACGGGTTGCCGAGCGCAGCAGTAACTGTGAATTACACTGCAGAACCACGTTGGGGTCGATCAGCGCTTCGCCACAAAAGTCGTTCCAGTGACGGGGTACCAGTTCACGCGGGAACATCAGCAGATCGTGACCGCGCAGATGGTCACCCTTGGTCGGCAGGCCGTGTTTGTCGAGGTAGTCCTGCGTCGCATACAAGCCCATTTCGATGGTCGCCATGCGTTTGATAATCAACTCATCGGATTCGGGCCGTGCGCCGCGGATCGCCAGATCTGCCCCGCGGTAAGAAATATCAGAGATATTCACCGCTGTCAGCATAGTGACGGTGATTAGCGGGTGTTGCTCCCGCAGTGCTTTCAGCGCCGGGATGACAAAGGCCTCGGCCATGGTATCGGTGGTGGCGATGCGCACATTGCCGCACAGGCTGTCGTCGCCGCTGGTGGCTTTACGGCCAATCGCCTGCACGGCGTTTTCCATATTCATGACGT
The DNA here is from genome assembly GCF_949794035.1 of Serratia proteamaculans. Taxonomy (NCBI): domain Bacteria; kingdom Pseudomonadati; phylum Pseudomonadota; class Gammaproteobacteria; order Enterobacterales; family Yersiniaceae; genus Serratia; species Serratia proteamaculans. The sequence goes on along the minus strand of NZ_OX461105.1, from coordinate 3,722,724 downwards.
CCGCCAGCATTTCCTCGCCCAGGGGGCTGAGGGAAAATGATTTTGGCGTGCGGATAAACAGCTTGGAGCCGAGGCTCTCTTCAAAAGCGGTAATGCGCCGTCCGACGGTGGCCTGGTCGACGTGTAGTTCATTGGCGGCCTTTCGTAAAGTGCCGCAGCGTGCTACTGCCAGGAAGAAGCGTGCGTCATCCCAATTCATCATGCCATTTCCTTTGTACAGGCTTATCGGCCTTGTCGATGTTCATTCTTGCGCAACCGTACTGGCTCTGGTTTAGGCTGCAAATGGAGCCCACGTATCATAATTATTTATTATGTTTCAGGATATGAATAAATGCATCAACGTGAAGCAGTTTTGCATCTTTATTTTTACCCGACAATCTTTATGCTTATCAACGTTTATGCTGTGATCTGGCGCACATTTCGTGCCAGTGTTACCCTAAACGCATAAACAGATGCGTATGAGAGCCTGTCTCTGTTGGCTAACAGCCTGGTGGGATCGACTCTGAATCAGGTTGGCCTACCACGACTGGACATTAAAAATGGAGTCTCACGCAGAGAAGTTATACACCCCCGTTGCACTGGCAACTGCGGACGGTGTCAGGGTTATTGCAACGCCCGGCGCGAAAGCGGCAGAGCAAAGTAACGCTGAGGTGATTATCCAGAGTCTTGAAGCACGCGGCATTCAGCACATATTCCTGGTACCCGGCAAGCTGGTGTACCCACTGATTAAATCCATTGAACATTCAGCCATTACCGGCATCGTCGGTGCTCATGAAACCGCCTGCGGTTTTATGGCCGATGGCTACGCCCGTGCTAACCGCAAATTTGGCGTCTGCCTGGGTATCTCCGGCCCCGGCACCATGAATTTCCTGCCGGCAATGGCCGCGGCACAGGCCGATAAAATCCCGGTGCTGTATCTGGCCGGCGGGATCGCCACTTATCATGAAGCGCAGGGCGCTTTCCAGGACGGCAGCAATAGCGGCATCGATGAGCTGACTATCGTCAAACCGCTGCTTTCCGCCGCCATAGAAGTGAAAAATAACCTTACGTTGCAGCACGAGCTGCGGCGCAGTTTGTCCTGCCTGAACACCCAGCGTAAAGGCCGCGCTTATTTAAGCGTGCCGGTTGATATGCAAAAGAAAGGGGTGGCCGGCAATTATGAAGCCAGCCCGCAGCGTACGCCGCAGTGCCGCGAAGCGGCGATCGACCAGCAGGCGCTGGAGCAGGTCGTGGACGATTATCTGCTGCGCGGGCTGAACGTTGCCTGCCTGGTGGGAAACCGCATGAATAACCCGCTGGATGCTGCACTGTTGTTGCGCCTGGCGGAGAAATACCGTTTGCCGGTCGCCACTACGCTGTCCGGCAAGGGCGCTTTTCCCGAAGGGCACGAGTTGGCGCTGGGGCTGTATGGCTTCGCCGGTCACACCCGGGCGGTGGAAACCATCAATGGCGACGAAGTCGATGTGCTGCTGGTGCTGGGCTGCGATCTCAGCCAGCGCGACAGCCTGAACTGGAACCCGCGGCTGCATGGCACCAAAACGCTGGTGGTAATTGATGAAGATTTTGACAAGGTCAGTTCGCACTATCAGCCGGACATGCAGATTTTCTCCAGCCTGACCGGCACGCTGCACCACCTGTTGGATGCAGTCAGCGATGAATATGCGCATTTGGTCGGTATCAAAAGCTTGCGCAATGGCTGGCTCGAACAGGTGCGTTCACTGCCGCTGGAGCAACAAAGGCCCGATTTACAGGCGCGTCTTGCCCTGGGTGAAGCCAATATGTACCCCGGCGATGCCATCAAACGCATTCGCAGCCGCATGAATCAGGACACTAACGTGGTGGTCGACTCCGGTGCGCACCGGATCTTTATGGCACATCATTGGCTGGCCAGTGGGCGCGGTGATTACCATACCTCAAGCTCTCTGGCACCGATGGGCTGGGCGATTTGTGCCGGTATCGGCATCAAGCTGGCGGCGCCGCACCGTGATTGCGTGGTGGTCACCGGCGACGGTTGCATGCTGATGCATGGCATGGAGATCCAGACTGCGGCCCGTTATCAGGTCAAGATGACCTTTGTGGTGATGAATAACTGCGCCCATGGTGCGATGCACATAGATACCTTGCAGAACCGTGGTGTCTCGGCGGACTATACGGCGCTGCCGAATCACGACTGGAAGGCCTTCGCCAACAGCCTGGGGGTTTCTTCTGCCAAAGCGGCCACGCTGGAAGAGCTGGATGAGGCGTTAGCCGCTGCGGCTGAGCACGAAGGGCCGTTCCTGATAGAAGTGTTGGTAGGTAATCATGTGGCGCCTAATCGATACTATGCCGAGAGCATCGTAGAATACGAGCAGCGTATCAAAGGCTTGTAAGGACGTAGCCCACAAACTGCGGGAGCCGTCATTATTGCTTTTGTATCACGCCATTCTATTTTGTTCACAGTAGTCATGGAGCGATAACAATGTATAAACTGGCACTTCTGGCATTAATGATGGCATTTCAGGGCTATGCCCAGGCCGCTGACGATCACGGCGAAGGCATTACCAAAGAAACCCTGCTGAAAACCGAGACCTCGTGGGAAGGTTCGCCGTACCAGCATTATCCGGCCGGCGCCCCGCAGATCACCATGTTGAAGGTCACGGTGGAGCCGAACAAGGTACTCGCCTGGCATACCCATCCGTGCATTAGCGCGGTGTATATGACCGGTGGCAGCGTCTCACTGACGGTTAAGAAAACCGGCGTGAAGCACACCTTTAAGCAGGGCGACTCCTTTACCGACACGGTAGATATCGTGCATCAGGGCGTTTCCGGCGATAAAGGTGCCGAGATGCTGGTATTCTTTGCCTGCGCCGATAACAAGCCCTTGACGGTGAAAGCCGCCGAATAATATCCCCGGCATCTTTCAAGCTACAGCGTTGTCGATTGCGTTACCTGTAGGGGGCGAATACATTCGCCCCGTTTTATTTTATTGCCCATTGGGGGCAGTATACCGAGGGAATCATGGTTGCTTTGTGGATGGTTGTCGCCAGCGGGTTCTTTGCGCTGATGGGGGCCAGCATCAAACTGGCTTCGGCCAAAGTCGGCTTTTTCGACATCATTTTTTACCGCTCGGTGATTAACGTGCTGATCGTCGCTGCGTTAATTCAGGTTAAAAACCTCGGCTTTCGCACCCGGCACCTGGGTCTGCATATGAAGCGCGCCGCCATCGGTAATGCGGCAATGTACTGCGGTTTCTATTCGCTGATCCACCTGCCGATCGCCACCGCCACCACGCTGGGTTACACCAACCCGATTTTCCAGTCGGCGATCGCCTTTGTGACGTCGAAAGGGCAGTTGACCGGCAAGCTGCTGTTCTCGGTGCTGCTGGGCTTTATCGGCATTGTGGTCCTGCTGCGCCCTGATACGCCGAACGGTGAGTATGCCGCCACGCTGATCGGCCTGTTTTCTGGCTTGTTGACCGCGCTGGCCTATTTTAACGTCGGCAAACTGGTGCGCAGTGGCGAACCGGAACTGCGGGTGGTGTTTTACTTCTCGCTGGTGGGCACCCTGGTGGGGGGCGTGATGACGACGGTTGTGGGCTTCACCACGCTGGATAGCGCCATGATGCTGTGCGTTGGTGCCATCGGCGTTTTTGGCAGCCTGGGGCAGATCACCATGACCCGTGCCTATGGCAGCGGCAACGCGGTGATCGTCAGTATTCTGTCCTACAGCACCATCATTTTCTCCACGCTGCTCGGCTATCTGCTGTTTGGCGAGACGCTGTCTTATATTGCCGCGGGCGGTATGGCGCTGATTATACTTTCCGGTGCGCTGGCTATTTTAAAACGCGCGCCGGCGAAGGTCGCCAAGGCCGAAGCGGTGTAGTTTTGCATGCAACAGAATGCATTAATGAATCACTATGATGCATTCTTGGCTATTTTGACGGTTATACCCGAAAGGTATGATGAACGCGTCTCCTGATGAGTTTGGTTTTCAGGGTTTAGTGTTTATCCAGATTATTTCGGGAGAGAAGAATGTCTGAAGGTGTGGCTGTTGATGAAGCGGCTAAAGCGAATTCGGGCACGTCGCATTTTGCCATCCTGCTGTTTTTAGCCCTGGCCTTAATGTCTGCATTGCTCAACAGCAGTGCACCGACGCCGCTTTATCCGCTTTATCAACATGAGTTGGCGTTAAGCTCGGTCAGCCTGACGGTCATTTATGGTGCCTATGCCGCCGGTGTGCTGATCTCGCTGTTCGGCGTGGGCAACATGGCCGGTAAGGTGAAAGACCTGCGCAGCATGATAGTGCCGGCTTTGCTGGTGGTGCTGGCCGGGGCCCTGTTGTTCTCGATGGCCGATTCGTTTTTGATGATGTTTATGGCACGTTTGCTGGCCGGGATCGGCACCGGGGCGTTGACCGGAGCGGCCAACATTGCATTGGTGCGTTTTGGGCCGAAAGATGGCGGTAAAAATGCGGCGCTGATTGCCACGCTGTCATTCACCACCGGCCTGGCACTGGGACCGATTTTCAGCGGTGTGGCGCTGCAAACCGGGTTCCATACCACTTCGCTGCCGTTCATTATCATTATGGCGGTGGCCGCCGTGGCCGCGCTGGGCGTGATGCTGAAATGGCCGGTTGAAGCCGTCGCCGTGCCGTTAAGCGGGGCGCAGGGGAGTGATGCCGCAGCAGAGAAAAGTTCGTTGGCTGACGGCCTGCGCGCTACCGGCGGCAAGTTCTACCTGTGTGCCGGCGCACTGTTTATCTGTTGGGCGGTGGCCGCCAGTATTCTGGCGATCGGTCCGAGCGTGTCGGAAAAGCTGTTGGGTATGCATAGCCGCGGCGTTTACGGCTATGTGATTGCGGTTTACCTGGTGATTGCCGGTATCAGCCAGATCCTGAGTCGCCGCGTTAATGCGCGCCACTCGCTGATGTTTGGTTGTCTGGCGCAGGCGTTGTCGGTGGTGGTGTTTGCCGAAGCCATTCAGATCAACTCGTTGGGTCTGGCCAGTGCCGGCATGGTGATTGCCGGTTATGCCTACGGGGCTATTTTTGTCGGCAGTGCCACGCTGGTGAACCTGATTTCACCGAAGGCCAGCCATGCCAGACTGATTTCACTGTTTTACGTTATTGCTTATATCGCCAACTGGGTCCCGATCCTGTTGGGGGTAGTGATCGACCATGCCAGTCTGCATCTGGCGGTCAATCTGTTATTTATGGTCAGTGCCGTGGTGTGCTTAATTTTGAGCTTCATGGTGACCCGTGCGGGCTTCCCGCGCTGAGATACCCGTCGCCTTCCAAGCTGAGGTCTTGTTGACCGAAACTTGAAGTTGGTAGGGTATAAGTCTCTAGTCGCTGCGCAATGTGGCGATCCGATTTCCCTGGTGTTGTTGTGTGTCATTTCCAGCGTGCTTGCCACGCTGGTTTTTTTTGTGACAAATTCCACAACTCTGTAATTACCATGTTTCTCATTACATGTTTTATGTGAATTTCATCACATAATATTGCCGATTTTCGAGTAAACTGCGCGCTTTCTCTGCTGCGGGTCGGTTTATGAACGTTATTTTTGCCATTGCTGTGACGACCGGGATCCTGTCCGGTGTGTGGGGCTGGGTGGCGGTTAGCCTGGGGCTGATCAGCTGGGCCGGTTTCCTGGGCTGTACGGCCTATTTTGCTTGCCCACAGGGCGGGCTGAAAGGGTTGTTGATCAGCACGCTAACCTGTTGCAGCGGGATCTTTTGGGCGATGGTGATCATTCACGGCAGCGAATTGGCGCCCGCCTGGAGCATGCTCGGCTACCTGTTGACCGGTGCGGTGGCCTTCCTGATGTGCATTCAGGCCAGGCAGCAGTGGTTGGGGTTTGTACCCGGCACCTTTATTGGCGCCTGCGCCACCTTCGCCGGTGGCGGTAACTGGCCGCTGGTGACTCTATCCTTACTGGTGGGGCTGGTATTCGGCTACGCGATGAAAAACAGCGGCCTGTGGCTGGCGGCGCGCAAAGATAAACCTAAACAGACAACGGCTGTTACCGAGCATGTTAACCGCTGATTTAAATGGTGCCGCCGAGTGAAATGCGGTAGTGCAGGTCAACGCGCTCAATGCAGGGCACCCCTTTGATGCGTTTCAGCAAAATCTCTGTAGCGACCTTGCCCATATCAAACCTTGGGGTGATCACGCTGGCGATCCCCGGCGTGGTAGCCTTACCGATATCCAGACCGTGAAAACCTGACAGGGCGATATCCTGCGGGACCTTCAGCCCGAGCCGCAGACACGCCTGCAATACGCCCACCGCCAGATCATCATTGGTGCACAAGATAGCATCCAAATCAGGGTAGAGCTGTCGCGCCATCGCCAGCATGTCGGAGCCGACCGAGACCGACGACACCCGATGCGGCGTGATTTGCCGCGGCATCAACCCCTGCTTCTCCATCGCCCGGCAATAGCCCTGGAAACGTTTGGTGTCGCGTGCGTCGGACATGGCGCCAAAGTAAACCACCTGACGTTTACCGCTGGCGAGCAGCGCTTCGGTCATGTCAAAACCCGCCTGATAGTTATCAAACCCCACGGCGATCCGTCCTTCAGGCCCTTCAAGATCCATGACCTGCGCCACCGGGATTTTTGCCGCCGCCAGATATTTTTCCGCCCGCAGAGTGTGCTCTGAATCGGTGAGGATCAACCCGGCGATCGGGTAGGCCAGCAGTTGGATAATGTGCTCTTCTTCCCGCTGACGACTGTAGTCATAGTTCACCACCAGGGTTTGATAGCCGTGCTCCAGCGTGATGGATTCGATACCGGCCAGCAGATCGGCAAAAATCTGGTTGTTGAAGGAGGGGATCAACACGCCAATACGCGGTTTTTGAGTTGAGCGCGCCTCATCGCTGTCGGTGAAGTTAACTTCTTTCATCACCTGGGCAATTTTCGCGGCGGTTTCGGCCGCCACCTTTTCCGGCGTACGCAGATAGCGGCTGACGGTCATTTTGGTCACACCGGCGAGCAGTGCAATGTCCTGCAGCGTGACGCGTTGGTTCTTCATTCAGGGGCCTTAACAGGGTGGAGCGGAAAGATGGCTAATTCTGCCATGTTAACAAATCGATCTGGTGATAACAATCGACGTTGTAAAGTATAAACTTCATGTTTTTCAATTAAATATGGTAATTCCCTGCCCCGGGTGAATGCGCGGCTTCACGTTAAAGGTAACAGCTTTTAGTAACACTGTTTTAAGTGATCTTTATCACGTTTTTACCGACGGCGATCCGCTGAGATAGGCGTCAGTCCTATCCAAATGCTATTGCCGGGGAATGTTATGAACACCTTATTTTCACTGGATAACAAAAAAATACTGATTACCGGCGCTTCTCGAGGCATTGGTTTTCTGCTGGCTCGTGGGCTGGCGCAGTATGGCGCCCATATTCTGGTCAATGCCACCACTCAGGAAAACGCCCAGCGTGCGGTTGAAACACTGCGCCGTGAAGGGTTCCGCGCCGATGCGGCGGCTTTTGACGTCACCGACTCACAGGCTATTCATGCTGCGATAGAAAAAATCGAGGCGGAAAGCGGCGGGATTGATGTGTTGATCAACAACGCCGGTATTCAGCGCCGTCATCCGTTTACCGAATTTCCGGAAAAAGACTGGGACGACATTATCGCCGTCAACCAGAAGGCGGTATTTATGGTGTCACAAGCCGTAGCGCGCCATATGGTGCAGCGCCAAAGCGGCAAAATTATCAATATCGGCTCGATGCAGAGCGAACTGGGCCGCGACACCATCACGCCGTATGCCGCCTCCAAAGGTGCGGTAAAAATGTTGACGCGTGGCATGTGCGTGGAGCTGGCACGCTACAACATTCAGGTCAATGGTATCGCACCGGGCTATTTCAAAACCGAGATGACCCAGGCGCTGGCGGATAACCCGGAGTTTACCGCCTGGCTGACCAAGCGTACCCCGGCCGCCCGCTGGGGCGATCCGCAGGAGCTGATCGGCGCGGCGGTGTTCCTGTCGTCCAAAGCCTCGGATTTTGTTAATGGTCATCTGCTGTTTGTCGATGGCGGCATGTCCGCTGCGGTCTAGCCGCCTGCTCAAGGGAAAATCATGATGAAAATTCAAACTCAATCCTGCGTGGTAAACGGCAAATATGACGTGGCGGTGGTGGAGCAGGAAGTGGATTATCAGGGGATCGGTACGCTGGTGAAAATCACCCGTGGCGGCATCTGCGGTTCCGACCTGCATTATTACCAGGAAGGCAAAGTCGGCAGTTTTCAGGTGCGGCAGCCGATGGTGCTCGGCCATGAGGTGATCGGTGAAGTGGTGGCCAGTGATACCGCGCGGCTGCCAGTGGGGCAGAAGGTGGCGTTAAACCCCAGCAAACCCTGTGGACAGTGCAAGTATTGCCTGGCGAGTCAGCAAAACCAATGTACCCAAATGCGTTTCTTCGGCAGTGCGATGTACTTCCCGCATGTTGACGGCGCCTTTACTCAGTACAAGGTGGTCGATAGCGCCCAGTGCATTGCCTTCGATGCCGATCGCGATGAAAAGGTGATGGTGTTTGCCGAACCCCTGGCGGTGGCGATCCACGCGGCGAAACAGCCGGGTGAGGTTAAAGGGAAAAGGGTGTTTGTTTCCGGCGTTGGCCCGATTGGCTGCCTGTTGGTGGCGTCACTGAAGGCGCTGGGCGCCGACGAAATTGTCTGTGCCGATCTCAGCCCGCGTTGCCTGGATATTGCCCAGAAAATGGGGGCGACCCGTTGTCTGCATGCCGGCAATGACGATTTTAGCCCCTACCAGCAGGAAAAGGGGGTCTTTGATATCGCTTTTGAAGTTTCCGGCCACCCACTGTCGTTGCAGCGTTGTCTGGAAGTCACCCGCGCCAAAGGTACGGTAGTGCAGGTAGGCATGGGCGGCAGTTTCCCTGACTTCCCACTGATGTTGCTGATCGCCAAGGAGTTGACTCTGCTGGGATCGTTTCGTTTTGTTGAAGAGTTTGATTTGGCGGTGGCCTGGTTGGCCGAGGGGACCGTCAATCCGTTGCCGCTACTGTCTGCCGAGTTTGATAATCAGCAACTGGCACAGGCGTTGACCTTTGCCGGTGACAAGAGTCAGGCGGCCAAGGTACAGCTGGTGTTCTGATTTTAGCCGATAGTCTGATGGCGAAGAGCGGTGATCCTTGTCTATAGTTAAGGGCCGTTTCATTTTTTATCACGGAGAACTTAACATGGCGAGAAATACGGATGCGGATCAAACCACGCTCGATGACGATCTGAGAATGCTGAGCGACACGCTGGAAGAAGTGTTGAAGTACTCCGGCGATCGTGCCGATCAGGCCTATATTGACATCAAGGCTCATGCCGAAGAGGCGTTGAGCGAGGTCAAGTCACGACTGGCTGACTCTACCGAGTCCTACTATGCGCGGGCCAAGGATGCGGTTTGCCGCACCGACGGTTACGTGCGTGAAAACCCATGGCACAGCGTGGGCATCGGCGCGACGGTCGGTCTGGTACTGGGCTTGCTGCTGGCGCGTAAATAACGCCTGTCAGAAGGTGGGCGCGGCAACCGCCGCGCCCTGACATTTACTGCCCCAGCGTGACCTCCACCTGATGGACTTTCCCATCGTCCAGCAGTGTGATCACGGCCTCCGGCTGTTTTTCACCGTCGACAGTCACCTGCGCATCTCCCTGTCCCTGGCGGACAATCAACTGATACTCGCTGCCTCCTTCCCGATAGTTAACCGTCACCTGCGGCCAGTCGGCTGGCAGACGGGTGTTGACGGTCAGCCGATCGCCATGGCGTTTCAGCCCCAGCAGAGACTCGAGGATCAGCCGGTACATCCAGCCGGCCGAACCGGTATACCAACTCCAGCCGCCACGGCCAACATGCGGTGCCACCGCGTAAATATCGGCGGTGACCACGTAAGGTTCGACCTTGTAGCGCTCGGCAGCGGTGCTGTCCAGGCTATGGTTGATCGGGTTGATCAGCGCCATCAATTCCCAGGCGCGTTCAATATTGCCCATCTCGGCGAAGGCCATCACCGCCCATACGGCGCCATGGGTATACTGACCGCCATTTTCCCGCACGCCGGGCAGATAGCCGCGAATATAGCCAGGATTAGGGCCATTGCCGTCAAACGGCGGCGTCAGCAATTTGATCAGACCGGCCTGATCGTCGACCAGATGTTTGTCCAGTGACTGCATGGCCTGCAGGCTGCGCGGCTGATCGCCGGCCCCGGACAGCACTGACCAGCTCTGGGCGATGGCATCGATACGGCACTCGGCCGACTGATGAGATCCCAGCGGTTCCCCACTGTCAAAATAGCCCCGGCGATACCATTCGCCGTCCCAGGCGTGGTCGCGCAGATTATCGCGCAGGGTGGCGGCCTGTTGACGACACTGCGTGGCCAGGTCGGCGTCGTTACGGCGTTGCGCCAGTTCACCGTAGCGCTGCAAAATATGGAACAGGAAGAAACCGAGCCACACGCTCTCACCGCGACCCTCCAGGCCCACCATATTCATGCCATCGTTCCAGTCACCGGCACCCATCAGCGGCAGACCGTGTTCACCGAAGGTCAAGCCGTGTTTCAACGCTCGCACGCCGTGCTGGTACAGGGTTTCCTGCGTTGCACTCAGGGCCGGCTGTTCGTAGGAAGATTCGTCGCCCGGCGCCAGCTTGCGCGCCTCCAGATAACCTACCTGTTCGTCCAGAATGCTTTGATCGTCGGTGGCGTCCAGATAGTGACAAATCGCCAGCGGTAGCCACAGATAGTCATCTGAACAGCGCGTGCGCACCCCATTACCCTGTGGCGGGTGCCACCAGTGCTGCACATCGCCTTCGACAAACTGACGTGAGGCGCACAGCAGGATCTGTTCTCGCAGGCGCTCAGGGGCGGCGTGGGTCAATGCCAGCGTATCCTGAAGCTGATCGCGGAAGCCAAAGGCACCGCCGGATTGGTAGTAACCGCTGCGCGCCTGAATTCGGCAGGACAGGGTCTGGTACAGCAGCCAGCCGTTGGCCAGCAGATCGACGGCCGGCTGCGGCGTGCCGATCTGCACCTTGTTGAGAATGCCGTCCCAATGCGCGGCGACCTGCTGCAGTTCATCTTGCAGGCTGTCTTCCCGCAGGTAATTTTGCAGCAGCGCCTGGGCCTCATCGGCGTTTTGCCCCAAGCCGAGGGCGAATACAAAGCTGCGCTGATCGCCGTCGATCAGACTGATGGCCGACTGCACGGCGCCACAGGGATCCATGGCTGCGCCGACCTTGCCAGACAGCCGCCGCAGCTTCAGCACCGCCGGATTGGTTAGCGAGCCATTGCGGCCAATGAATTCACGCCGATCGCCGCTGATCGAACAGTGCACACCGGTCACGCCAAAGAAAGCCGTGCGTTCCGATCCGCTGCTGCCGTAGTGGTTGGTGGCCAGGATCCCGCAGCCGCTCTCGAGCGTTGCCGCCTGGGTGACGATGTGCATGGCGGATTTTTGCCGTAAATCGCCGAGGATAAACTCCACATAGCCCGTGGCAGATAGCTTGCGCGTGCGCCCGGAAGTGTTGGTCAGCGTCAGCAGGAACAGTTTGACCGGTGCCTCTTTGGCCACCAGCACGGTGAGCTGGCTGTCGATACCGTTTTCGCGGTGATCAAACACGCTGTAGCCAAAACCGTGGCGGGTCAGATAGTGACCGCGGCCGCGGGCGGGCAACGGTGCGGGCGACCAGAAATGCCCATTCTCTTCATCACGCAGATAGAAGGCTTCCCCACTGCGGTCACAGATCGGATCGTTATCCCACGGCGTCAGGCGGTATTCATGGGCGTTTTCGTACCAGGTGTATGCCTGACCGCTTTCCGAGATCACCGAGCCGAACATCGGGTTGGCGATCACGTTTGACCAGGGCGCGGGGGTGATCTTGCTTTCATTCATCGCAATCACATATTCACGGCCATCCTCCGAGAAGCCGCCGAGACCGTTATAGAACTGCAGTGCGTCAATGGCGGGCAACTGCGGCGAATGCAGGTTACGCGGCAGATTGTCCACCGTGGCCAGTTTCGACGAGGCGGTCACCGGCGACAGCGGTTGCTGCGGAATTTGCGGCAGTTGCAGGCGCTGATTGAGCTGTTCGGTCAGTCCACCGCGGCGATCGTCGAGATAAATCCGCGCCACGCTGAGCAGCAGGCGGTGATCATCCGGTGACATATGTTCGCTGGTGCGCACGAAGATGCCGCCGGGCTTGTCGGTCTGGGTAGATTCCATCCCGGCGGCGATCAGGCTCATGATCTGATTTTGCAGCTCCTGGCGGTAGCCGCCGACGTCTTCGTTGAGGATCACCAGATCCACCTGCAGCCCTTTCAGACGCCAGTAGTTGTGCGCCTGGATCAGCTGCTGCACCAGCTCGATATTTTCACCGTCGGTGACGGTCAGCAGCACAATAGGCAGATCGCCGGAGATCGAATGTCCCCACAGCCCTGACTGGCCACGGCGGTTTTGGATAATCTCGTTGCTGGCAGCGCGCATTTCCTGCGCCGGGAACACCACCGCGCTGGCCAGGCGATTGAACAGGTTGGCGTCTTCCTCGTTGGCATTCAATTGACGCAGCACCACCTGGCTGTGTGACCAGGCCAGTTCAAACACGCGGTCCGCCAGATGACGGTCGCGGTATTTTTCCAGCATCGCCAGGCTGCTGACACGGTCTTCACAGACGCCATAGAAAATATCCAGCGTCAGCGGCACGTTCGGTTCCAACACCACGCGCTGGCGAATAGCGATGATCGGATCAATCACCGGACCGGCGCTGTTGCTCAGCGGCGTATTTTGATACAGCGCCTGGGGGTTGGCCGGGGTACGGCCACGGCCGATAAATTTGGCACGGTCGGTTTCAAACGACGTTTGGCTGCTGCGGCCCTGTACCGTCATCATGTGCAGCAACCACGGGCATTTCTCTTGCGGTTCGCGTGGGCGGCGGTGGCACAAAATAGCGTCCTGATCCGCCAGCAGCTCGGTTTGTACAAACAGGTTGCTGAAGGCCGGGTGAGCCAGATCGTTGCCGGCCGGCGCCAGCACCACTTCCGCATAGCTGGTGACTTCGATAGTCCGCGGCTGTTTACCACGGTTGATCAGCGTCACCCGGCGTAGCTCGATATCATCCTCCGGTGACACCACGATCTGCGTTTTGACCGACAACGCGCCCTGCTGGCGCTGGAACTCGGCGCCGGCATCGTTGAATACGGCGCTGTACCCCTTGGCAGCACCGCCGATCGGCTGCCAGGTATTACTCCATACCTCGCCGGTTTGTGGATCGCGCAGGTAGCAGAAAGCGCCCCAGTTATCGCAGGTGGCATCTTCACGCCAGCGGGTCAGTGCCAGGTTCTGCCAGCGGCTGTAGCTGCCGCCCGCCTGGGTCAGCATCAGGTGATAATTGACGTTGGACAGCAACTGCACTTCCGGGATCGGCGAGTCCACCCGGTTGAATTCGCGTGCGGCGAAGCTGGCCGGGGTAATGGTGCCCTCATGGGTTTCGAAGTGGCGGCGGGTGCTGTACAGCTCAACCGCATCCGGCACCCGTTCCTGCAGCAGCAGGCGTGTCGACTGGAATGCCGGATAGTCTGCAAAGCGCGCCACCATCGGCGCATCCAGCAGCAGGTGCGACAGGGCCAGGAAACTCATGCCCTGATGGTGCGCCATATAAGAACGGATAATCACGTACAGCTGACCGCGGCTGAGGCGGGCAGTGGTGTAATCCAGCGCCTCGTAGAAACCATAGCGGCCTTTGGCGCCGTTTTGTTCCAACGTGACCAGGTTATTGCAGGCGGCGTGCGGATCGACAATCAACGCCATCAGCGTGGCGTAAGGTGCGACCACCATATCGTCACCCAGCCCGCGTCTCAGGCCCAGTCCGGGCACGCCAAAGGCATGATACTGGTAGTTTTGATCGGCATCGAAGCCAAAGTAGCCGGATTCGGAAATGCCCCAGGGCACGCCGCGTTCCTTGCCCCAGGCAATCTGCCGTTCCACCGCCGCCCGGCACATTTGCACCAGCAGCGAATCAGGGTAGGCGGGCATCACCAACTGCGGCATCAGGTATTCAAACATTGAACCGCTCCACGACATCAGCGCCGGTTCACGGTCGATCACGGTGAACAAGCGGCCAAGCGCAAACCAACTGCGCTGCGGTACCTGGTTAGTGGCGATAGCGACGTAGTTGGTCAGGCGGATCTCCGATGCCAGCAGATCGTATTTACTGCTGTCCATGCGGTTTTGATCGCAGTTAAAGCCGACGGTCAGTAAATGGGTCGATTCGTCATACAGGAAGTGGAAGTCCATCTGCGCCATTTTTTCCAGCCGTTGCTGCAGGCTGTACAACTGGGTCAGTCGTTCCTGCGCCAGGGCGCTGGCTGCCTCGAGTTGGCTTTGCTGCTCCGGCGACAGCTTCAAGGTTCCCGGTGGGTTAGCCAGCCAGTGCAGGCTGGGCACCTGTTCCAGTTCTGACAGACCGTCGCTCAGCCAGTCGCACCACTGCGCCCATTCCGCACAGAGCTCATTGAGCTGTTGATGCAGTGCACCGGCCCAGCGTTGGGTTTCCTCATCGTGATTCAGTGCCGGCTCTTGCAGCCCGTTGCTGTAATTGCGCATGGCATTCAGCTCCGCCAGCAGGGCGGCGGGGTGGCTGTGGTGCGCTCGCTCCCAGTGATTACGCAGCTTCGACAGGTTTTTCGGCGCAGCGTCGCCCCAATGTTGCTCCAGCAGTTGCAAACTGTCGCCCAGCCCGGCCAGCATCTGTTGCGGGTCAATGACCGGTTGGTGAGCCAGGGCCGGCAAGCCGGCGCTGAGGGTCAACAGGTGACCGGCCAGGTTGCCGCTGTCGACGCTGGAGATATAACGCGGGGTCAGAGGCTCCAGCGTGCGAGTGTCGTACCAGTTGTACAGGTGGCCGCGATAGTGTTCCATGCGGTCGAGGGTATTGAGCGTCAGCTCGATACGCCGCAGTGCCTCACTGAGCGTCAGATAACCAAAGTCATAGGCAGTGAGGTTCGCCAGCAGCGACAGCCCGATATTGGTCGGTGAAGTGCGGTGCGCGACGACCGGTTCGGGTATTTCCTGATAGTTATCCGGCGGCAGCCAGTTTTCCTGTTGATTGACGAAGGTATTGAAGAAGTCCCAGGTCTGGCGGCTGGTATGGCGCAGGAAGCGCCGCTGTTCATCGTTAATGGCGGTTTTACTGCGCTGGGGTTCGTGGCTGAGATAGCACAGCAGCAACGGCGCCAGCATCCACAGGGCGGCCAGCGGCAGAGTGATAAACAGCGCCATCGGGTTATGCATCAGGGTGAAGAACAGCAGCACCAGGCCGGTCACCGGATTGATCCACATCGCGCGGTAGAAGTTTTTCAGCGTGACCTGCTGGCGGGCTTTGGATTGATCGTAACTGGTCCACTCCTGCAGGTTGCGTTGAGTGATCAGCAATCGCCAGAGGGTGACGGCAATCGCTTTCAGGCTGTACAGCGTTTCATGCGGCAGCGTGGCCAGCCGTAATCCAACCTGCGACAGTCGGCGCAGTGAGCCTTTCAGCGCCAACAACAGGTGCTGCAGGAACGGCCTGCGAGGCGGTTTGTGCACGATGTCCTGCACCAGCGCCAACAGGGTCGGCAGCAGCAGAATAATGGCGAACACCGCCAGCCAGTAACGGGTATTCGGCAGCCAGACGAAGCCGCAAAACAACAGCAATAGCAGGCTGGGTGCCGTCAGGCTGCGACGCAGGTTATCGAACAGCTTCCAGCGCGACAGGGTGCTCAGCGGGTTGGCGGTACGGCTGCCGTCTGCGGTTTTCACCCGTGGCAGTAGCCAGTTGAGCAGTTGCCAGTCACCGCGGATCCAGCGCGAACGCCGCGCCACGTCTACCAGATAATTACTGGGATACTGTTCATACAGCAGCACGTCACTCAGCAGGCCGGAGCGGGCATAACACCCCTCTAGCAGGTCGTGGCTCAGCACCAGATTCGGCGGACAGGTTCCCTTCAGACTGTGTGAGAACACGTCTACGTCGTAAATCCCCTTACCGATAAACGAGCCTTCGCCAAACAAATCCTGATAGATATCCGAGGCCATCAGCGTATAGGGATCGTTACCCGGCGTACTGCTGCACAGCGCGGCATAACGGCCCTGACCATAGCTTGGGATCTCCTCGGCCATGCGTGGCTGCAGGATGGCATAACCTTCCACCACCCGTTGCTGACGCGCGTCATACTGGGGCTGATTGAGTGGATGGGCCATGGCGGCAATCAATTGGTGGGCGCTTTCGCGCGGCAAGACGGTATCGCTGTCCAGGGTGATGACGTATTTGACGTTTTTCAGCACTTCCAGCCCGTCGCCAATCTGGGTGCAGAAGGCGTTGCCACGGTTGCGCAGCCAGTCGTTCAGCGCATTCAGTTTGCCGCGTTTACGCTCCAGTCCCATCCACACGCCCTGTTTTTCGTTCCATTCACGGTTGCGGTGAAACAGGAAAAAATGGCTGGGTCCTTCACAAGGATAGCGCCCGTTCAACGCCTCCATCTGTTGGCTGGCATAGGCCAGCAGTTCGGCATCGTCCGCGTGCTGTTGTTGCGGGGCATCGTTGAAGTCGGTAAGCAGGGCAAAGTGCAGATGTTTCATCGCGTTGCCCAGATAACAGACTTCAAGAGCATTGATCAGCTTATCGACGTCGCTTTTACTGTCAATCAGCGTCGGTATCACCACCAGGCTACGGAACTCGGCCGGAATGCCGCAGGAGAAATCGAGCCTCGGCAGCGGTTGTGGGGTACGGCTGCGGGTAGTGACCTCGCTGAGCAGGTTGAGCACGAATTGGCTGATGACGATCGCCATGGGGAAAAACAACAGCGCCAGCCCCCAGCTGATGCCGGTGCTGTAAGCGTGGCGCAGCAGCTCGGCGCAGCAGGCGGTGGTGATCAGACTCAGGCTGCCGAGCCAGGAAAGCAGCGGCGCCTGACTCAACGCATGGCGCAGGCGGGTAATACGGCCGAGGCGCACATCAAGTTGTTGCTCCAGCTCCGGGCGACCATCATCAATCAGGTAATAGCCGATGTGGTTGCAACGTGGATCGCTGGAGGGAATTTCAGCCGCAATGCGTGCCATATTCAGCACATGCTGGGCGACCTGCACCTCATTGTGCGGGCAATGCCGCGCCAGCATTTCAATCACGTGGCGGTAGTTGTCGCGGGTGGTGAAGTGCATCAACGGGTAAACCCCGGCCGGATCCTGGCGCAGAGTTTGTTCCACCTGGCTCATGGTTTCGACAAATTCAGCCCAGTCCATTTCGCTCAGTTGGCGCAGCCCGGAAATACTGTTGCTAACCGACAGCTGGCTGACCGCCAATTGCTGGTTAAAGCGGTGGATCAATTCGTCGGAGGTCAGGCCGACTTCCGCCAGGCGCTGCTCCACCCAGGTGAGCGGCAACGCCAGCATGGTGCCGTGACCCTGCAGGCGGCGAACCAGCTCGGCGACGAAGGCACTGGTGCGCGGGGGATTGGATCGCGCCATGTCGGCAATCACCACGATCAGATTGGCCGGATCGTTTTCCGCCGATTCCAGCATTTTAGTCACCCAGCTGTCGGCCAGATTGCGTTCCTGCTGCGCCTGGGCCACCTCAACGCTGACGCGCCGCAGGTTTTCGATCAACGCCAGGCGCAGCATGCCAGGCAGCGCCCAAAGTTCACCCAATGTCAGATTGGCTTCTTTTTGATAGGCGGCGATATAGCGCGTGAGGCTCTCGGCATCCCAGCGGCCGTCACCGTGTGCAATGGCTTCCGAAGCAACGTCATAGATGCGTGGACAGTTATGCGGTGCACTCAATTGCGGCAGGCCGCGCCCGAAGGTTTTCGGCAGGTGATGGCGCACGACGCGGATTTGTTCTTCGATCAGATAGTAGTTATCCAGCAGCCATTCGCCGGCGGGGGTCATGCTGGCTTTCTTGCCATTGCTGAGTTGATGGCAGCTTTCCGCCAGGATGCGCTCGTTATCATCCAGTCGTTTCAGCAAGTAGTAGGGAGTCTTACGCGTCGCCAGCTTGTGGGAGCGCGCCAGACGTTGGCCATAGCGCTCCATTTGATCGACAGAAAACAGCTCGGCCTTGATCGTTCCGCCGCTAGGCTCGGGTTCTCCCTTGCCGCGCCGGGCGGGTAAAGATTTTACTTTCGGTGTTCTGCGTTGTTTTTTTAACCAATTGATTAGTATTTCTTTCACACAAAAGCTCCTTACATCTGACCCAAAGGGCAGCCGGTGAAACCGCTGGGAGATCGTGAATATCCTGTTTTTAGCGCCGGGCAGATTTGGCGTGGGTTCGCAGCAGGCAGGAACATGCCTTCTCAGTATAGCTGCATAATGGCATGTTGGCCGTTTTTTGAACTAATTGTTTAATTTTAATAAACAATTAAAGACCGCTGGCGTTGATCCCCAACGCTATTTTTCCGCCGTCCTGCCTTGATTTGCCGTATAATTCCTTACATTAAGCTTGGTTATTGAGGTGGTCGTGGAACAACTTTCGGGATTGCTGAGGCGGTTACGCCAGCAGCTTGAACAACCTTTTCCTGCTGTGGGTGGTTTCCGGCAGCTTTCACTTCCCGTACCGGCACCGTTAGCCGACCATTTGCTGGAGTGGCTGGCGGCGCAAGCGGCATTCCCGCAATTTTATTGGCGTCATCGCGATGGGCATGAGGAGGCGGCAGTCTGCGGCGCAGTATGTCAGTTTAGCCAGCCACGGCAGGCACAGGCATTTCTCAGGGAGCATGAGGGAGCGCGGGTATGGGGGCTGAATGCTTTTGACGGTGTGGCCCATTTATTTTTGCCACGGCTGGAAATTCTGAGCCGTGACGGTGAAACACAATTAACTCTGAATCTGTTTTCTGCCAGCTCGCTACGTGAAGATGCGGCGTTAGCCGGCCACGGGCTGGAGCAGCTCTCGTTGGCAAGGCCCATCACGCCATTAAAGGCGCAGGTGACCCAGGTGCAGCATCAACCGGATTTTGCCGGGTGGGAAATCATGCTGCACGACGCACTGCAAGCGATAGGTCGGCAACGGATGGAGAAGGTGGTGTTAGCGCGCAGTACGTTACTGACGCTGGATTGCCCGCTGTCTGCACCGGCGATGATGGACGCCAGCCGCCGGGTGAACCACCGCTGCTACCACTTTATGCTGCGCTTTGATGCAGATTGCGCCTTTCTCGGCTCCAGTCCGGAAAGGCTGTATCTGCGCAACGGTCGCCATCTGCAGACGGAGGCGCTGGCGGGCACCGTGGCCAATCACCCCGATCGACAGCAGGCTCAGACGCTGGCGCAGTGGTTATTGCAGGATGGCAAAAACCAGCATGAGAATCTGCTGGTGGTGGATGACATCTGCCAACGTCTGCAAGGGGGAGCCGATGCGGTGGATGTGTTGCCGCCGGAGGTGGTGCGCTTGCGTAAGGTGCAGCATCTGCGGCGTCGCATTGAAGGCCGGCTCAACCAGGGTGACGATGCCGATTGCCTGCAGCGCTTGCAGCCCACGGCGGCGGTTGCCGGGCTCCCACGCCAGGCTGCCCGCGAGTTTATTCTGCAACATGAACCTTTCGACCGTGGCTGGTACGCCGGATCTGCCGGTTACCTGTCTTCTTTCCGCAGTGAGTTTTGTGTGTCCCTGCGCTGTGCACAGCTCGATGACCAGGGGTTGTGGCTGTATGCCGGTGCGGGCATCGTGGCCGGCTCTGACGCTGCCGCAGAGTGGCAGGAAATTGAAAACAAGGCCGCCGGGTTGCTGAGCTTGCTGCAACCCTAAGCCTGGCCTGAATTTCCCTGCTGTTGTTCTGGATTCATTGAGAGAATGGCGCGGTGAGTGTAAACTGTTTGTGATTTTTATGTTTATTTTTTGTTCAAAATCAATTGATTGTCTATCATAAAGTCACCGGGATATACGGCGTTTTTGCGCTGGCGCAAAAGTCGTAAAGATAACTACTCATATAATGCAGAACATCATTTTTGGCACACCGCGATTGGCGGGGCCAGCGGACGATTCTGTTAACCGACTTGTGAGCGAATTATGTCGACAAGTGTTTTTAATCGCCGGTGGGCGGCGTTGCTGTTGGAAGCGCTGGCCCGCCATGGAGTGCGACATGTCTGTATCGCTCCGGGGTCACGCTCTACACCGTTGACGCTGGCGGCGGCGGCTAACAAGTCTTTTATCTGCCATACCCATTTTGATGAGCGCGGGCTGGGCCATCTGGCGCTTGGCCTGGCGAAGGCATCGCGGGAGCCGGTGGCGGTGATCGTCACTTCCGGTACTGCGGCAGCCAACCTTTACCCTTCCCTGATCGAAGCCGGGCTGACCGGTGAACGGCTGGTGTTTCTCACCGCCGATCGGCCACCTGAACTGATCAACTGCGGCGCCAACCAGGCGATCCGCCAAAATGGTCTGTATGCCAGCCACCCGGCGCTGAGTATTGACCTGCCGCGCCCGACGACCGACATTCCTGCCCGTTGGCTGGTGTCCACCGTCGACAGCGCGATGGCACGCCTGCAGCACGGCGCTTTGCACATTAATTGCCCGTTTGCCGAACCGCTGTACGGCGGTGATGAGCAACAGTATGCCGACTGGTCGGCGACGCTCGGCGACTGGTGGCAAGGCAGCCACCCCTGGCTGCGTGAAATGGATCCCCACCAGGTGCTCAAACAACCGGACTGGTTCTTCTGGCGGCAAAAGCGCGGCGTGATAGTGGCGGGGCGCATGAGCGCGGAAGAGGGCGAGCAACTGGCCCAATGGGCCGAACTGCTCGGTTGGCCGCTGATTGGCGACGTGCTGTCTCAGACTGGGCAGCCGCTGCCCTGCGCCGATTTATGGCTGGCTCAGCCGCAGGCGCAAAAGCGGCTGGATGATGCGCAGTTGGTGGTGCAGTTCGGCAGCAGCCTGACTGGCAAACGCCTGTTGCAGTGGCAGGAACAGTGTCGTCCGCAAGAGTATTGGCTGATCGACGATTTACCGGGGCGGCTCGATCCGGCGCAGCATCGTGGACGTCGCATTCGTGCCAGCGTGGCGCAGTGGCTTGAACTGCACCCGGCGCAGCGGCGTTCCCCTTGGGCCGATGAGTTGACTCGGTTGGCAGACAACGCGCTGGATAGCGTCGCCGGCCATTTGGTTAACCGCTTTGGTGAGGCGCAGTTAGCTCACCGACTGCCGGAATTACTGCCGGTAAATGGCCAACTGTTCCTCGGCAATAGCTTGATCGTGCGGCTGATTGATGCGCTGACCCGCTTGCCGGCCGGTTACCCGGTATTCAGCAATCGCGGGGCCAGCGGTATCGACGGCCTGATCTCCACGGCGGCTGGCGTGCAGCGGGCAACCGCCAAACCGACGCTGGCGGTAGTGGGGGATCTCTCTGCGTTGTATGACCTGAACGCGCTGGCGCTGCTGCGCCAATGTTCTGCGCCGACGGTGCTGATCGTGGTGAATAACAACGGCGGCCAGATTTTCTCACTGTTGCCGACGCCGGAAGAAGATCGGCAGCGGTTTTACTGCATGCCGCAGGACGTAGAATTCAGCCATGCGGCGGCGATGTTCCAGCTGGCTTACGCCTGCCCGGAAAACTGGGGGCAACTGCTGCAGGCGGTGGAACAGGGCTGGCGCCATAGCGGTGCCACGCTGATTGAGCTGCAGGTGCCGCCGAGTGATGGTGCGCAGACGCTGCAGCATCTGGTGCAACAGATGGCGGAGCAATGATGCTGGCAACCAAAGTATTGCAACAGGGCGAGGCCGATCGCCCATGGCTGATCTGGCTGCACGGCCTGTTGGGCAATAATAATGAATGGCGAGTGATCGCTTCACGCTGTCCGGAATGGCCGTCGCTGGCGATCGACTTGCCCGGCCACGGGGATTCCGTTGCGGTAGTCTGCACCAGCTTTGACGATATCAGCGCGCAGATCAGCGCCACTCTGCAAATGCACGGCATCGAACGCTATTGGCTGGTGGGCTATTCGCTGGGCGGACGTATCGCCATGTATCACGCCTGCCACGGTGACACCCGTGGCTTACAGGGTGTCATTATTGAAGGGGGGAACCCAGGGCTGGCCGATGTCGCGCAGCGCGAGCAGCGGTTGGCGCATGATGCCGCCTGGGCCGAACGTTTTCGCCGTGAGCCACTCGCCGAGGTGTTGGCAGACTGGTATCAACAGCCGGTGTTCGCCAATCTCAGTGCGGTGCACCGTGAGGCGCTGATCGACGCCCGCTCTGACAATGCCGGCGCGGCCGTGGCAGACATGCTGGAAGCCACTTCGCTGGGCAGACAGCCCGCTCTGGCGCCACTGCTGCAACAACTGCCGGTCCCGCTGGTGGTGCTGTGTGGTGGTGACGATCACAAATTTCAACAGCTGGCGCGCGATGCCGGGCTGCCGTTACGCATCGTGCCGCAGGCCGGGCATAACTCGCACCTGGCCAATCCGCAAGATTTCGCCGCCGAGCTGCGCACTTTTCTCGTTAACCCTGGTTAAAGGAACAGAACATGCTCTATCCGAATGAAGAACAACTGTACGCCGCCATCGACTGGCAGGATTGCTCCGGTGATTTCGAAGATATCCTGTATCACAAGTCCAGCGACGGCATTGCCAAAATCACCATCAACCGTCCGCAGGTGCGCAATGCGTTCCGGCCGCATACGGTAAAAGAGATGATCGAAGCGTTGTCCAATGCCCGTTATGACGACGGGATCGGCACCATTATCCTTACCGGTGCCGGCGACAAGGCATTTTGCTCCGGTGGCGATCAGAAAGTACGCGGCGACTACGGCGGCTATCAGGACGACAGCGGTGTACATCATCTGAACGTGCTCGACTTCCAGCGTCAAATCCGCACCTGCCCGAAACCGATTGTGGCGATGGTCGCCGGCTATTCGATCGGCGGTGGCCACGTGTTGCATATGATGTGTGACCTGACCATTGCGGCGGACAACGCCATTTTCGGCCAGACCGGCCCGAAAGTCGGTTCTTTCGACGGCGGTTGGGGCGCTTCTTACATGGCGCGTATCGTCGGCCAGAAGAAAGCCCGCGAGATCTGGTTCCTGTGCCGTCAATATGATGCAGCCGCAGCACTGGACATGGGCCTGGTCAATACCGTGGTGCCACTGGCGGAGCTGGAAAAAGAAACCGTGCGCTGGTGCCGTGAAATGCTGCAGAACAGCCCGATGGCGCTGCGCTGCCTGAAAGCGGCCCTGAACGCCGACTGCGACGGTCAGGCCGGTCTGCAGGAATTGGCGGGTAACGCCACCATGCTGTTCTACATGACTGACGAAGGCCAGGAAGGGCGCAACGCGTTTAACGAAAAGCGCCAGCCTGACTTCAGCAAATTCAAGCGTAATCCGTAATGAACACGGCTAGACGTAACGCGGCCGTTTACCGTTACAGCCTGCCGATGGACGCTGGTGTAGTGCTGCGTAACCAGCGGCTGAAAACCCGCGATGGCTTGCTGATCCATCTGCAGCAGGGTGAACAGGAGGGCTGGGGTGAGATCGCGCCACTGCCGGAGTTCAGTCAGGAAACGCTGGCGCAGGCCGAACAGGCCGCACTGAGCTGGCTACAAAGCTGGCAAGGCGGGGCATTACCGGCAGAAAGCCCGTTACCTTCGGTGGCGTTCGGCATCAGCTGTGCATTGGCCGAGCTGGAGCAGCGGCTGCCGCTGCAGGCCGATTACCGCAAGGCGCCGCTGTGTACCGGTGACCCCGATGAGCTGTTCGAAGTATTGACCGCCTTGCCGGGGGAAAAGGTCGCCAAGGTGAAGGTCGGGCTGTATGAAGCGGTGCGCGACGGTATGATCGTCAACGTGCTGTTGGAAGCACTGCCGGATCTCCGACTGCGGCTGGACGCCAACCGCAGCTGGACGCGGGCCAAGGCCGATGGTTTCGCTAAATACGTCAACCCGGCGCTGCGTGACCGCATTGCTTTCCTTGAAGAACCTTGTAAAACCCGTGATGAATCGCGGGATTTCGCTCAGGCGACCGGCATTGCCATTGCCTGGGACGAAAGCGTGCGCGAGGCCGATTTTGTGGTGCAGGCGGAACCGGGCGTGGCAGCGATAGTGATTAAGCCGACGTTGGTCGGTAGCCTGACCCGTTGTCGCGCGTTGGTGGAGCAGGCCCATGCGGTGGGGTTGACGGCGGTGATCAGTTCCAGCATTGAATCCAGCCTGGGGCTGACGCAGTTGGCGCGCATCGCGCACTGGCTGACACCGGCCACCGTGCCTGGACTCGACACGCTGGATCTGATGCAGGCACAACTGCTGCGGCGCTGGCCGGACAGCAAGCTGCCGCTACTGGATCAGCAAGCGCTGGAGTGTGTATGGCGCAGTTAAATGACTGGCCATGGCGATATTGGGCGCAACGGCGTCCGCAGGCGACGGCACTGATTGTCGGTCATCAGCCGGTGAGCTGGCTGGTGTTACGGCGTCAGGTGGATAAGCTGGCGGCGGATTTTCAGTACCAGGGGGTCGAGCCCGGTTGCGGCGTTGCGCTGTGTGGCAAGAACAGTTATCCGCTGTTGTTGGCCTATCTGGCGCTGTTGCAGTGTGGTGCACGACTGCTGCCGCTGAATCCGGCGCTGCCTGCTACCCTGCTGGCGACGCTGTTGCCCGAGCTGGATATCGATTTTGCCTTCAGCCCAGACGCGTTGCCGACCTTGCCGGCCAGCGTTATCCGCTTAAATCCTCCTTCTACCGAACCCCGTTGGCTGAATCCGCCGCGCTGGGATCCCCAACGGTTGGCCACGCTGACCCTGACCTCCGGCTCCAGCGGCAGACCGAAAGCGGCCGCACACAGTTTTGCCGGGCATCTCGCCAGCGCCGAAGGCGTGTTGCAGCTGATGGAGTTTCAACCTCGGGATCGTTGGCTGCTGTCGTTACCCTTGTTTCACGTGTCCGGGCAGGGCATTGTCTGGCGCTGGCTGAAGGCGGGTGCCACGCTGGTGGTGCGCGATATGCACCCGCTGGCGGATGCTTTGGCGGGCTGTACCCATGCCTCGCTGGTGCCGACTCAGCTTTGGCGTCTGCTGGCGCAACCGCTGGCAGGGCTGACGCTGAAAAAAGTGCTGCTGGGGGGCGCGATGATCCCGGTTGCGCTGACCGAACAGGCGGAGGCCGCGGGTATCCGCTGCTGGTGCGGTTATGGGCTGACCGAACTGGCTTCCACTGTGTGTGCCAAGCGCGCCGATGCACGGCCGGGTGTCGGCCTGCCGTTGGCCGGTCGGGAAATTAAGCTGGTGGATGAAGAAGTGTGGATCCGTGCACAGAGTCTGGCGTTAGGATACTGGCGGCAGGGTGCGTTGCAGCCGCTCGTTGATCCGCAAGGCTGGTTCCATACCCGCGATCGCGGCGTTATGGAGCAGGGTGAGCTGCGGATTATCGGTCGGCTGGACAACCTGTTTTTCAGCGGTGGAGAAGGCATTCAGCCGGAGGATATTGAGCGTGTGTTGGCAGCTCATCCGCAGATTTTACAAGTGGTAGTGGTTCCGGTGAACGATGCCGAGTTTGGTCAACGCCCGGTGGCGGTTATCGACAGTGAGCAGCCTCTTTCGCTGGAAGAACTGCTGGCCTGGTCGCAAGATCGGCTGGTGAACTTCCAGCGGCCAATGGCGCTGTTGCCGATGCCAAATGCGTTGAAAGCCGGCGGCATCAAGATCTCGCGCCGTCAGTTGCAGCAATGGGTGGCGGAGCAGATCTCCATCGAATAGGCAGCCTGGATCGAAACGTTATTTTCTGGCAGTGAGATAAAAAGGAAAAGCGGGGCCGACTGTTTCTGGCACCGCTTTTTTTCGGCCAAAACCGTCGCTCAGCGGTCGTGTTGCGCAGCGCTTTCCATTGATGTGCAGGGTTCTGTCGCCGGATTTTTCGTCAGGACAATCAGCAACAGCACCATCGAATTCAGGGCAATCACGATCTCCCAGGCCAACCAGAAATCCAGTCGGTCGGCTATCAGGCTCAATCCCAGACTTAACACCGTGGACAGGCAAATGAACAGCACTTCGTTGAAGGCGAGGATGCGTGCCAGTTCTTTGCTTTCTGCCTGGGTCATGATCAGTGTGTTTCTTCTCACCCGAATATGGGAATGACAGAAGGCGATCACAAAAAGACAGATATAAACGGCGGGGAGACTTTTGAAAAACAAGGGTAAAAGCAGTCCGATAATAAAACCGCTGCCGAAAATAACATACACGGATTTTAAGGTTGGCACCCAAGATTGTGTATTTAGCATACTGCCTATAATGGCACCCAGCCCATAGGGGACGACGAGAATAGCATATGCGCTGACGGGGGCCCCTATATGAGTAAATAGAGCCGGATATAATGCGTTCAAGAACACGACGCAAATGTAGGGGAATAATGAGAGCAGTTCAATAATTCGTTTTTTGTCACCGAGGAAAAATACATAGCCATTATGGTACATCGTCAGTTTTTTAGGTTCTGGTGTTGTTGACGCATCCACCTCATTGATAATGTCTCGGGGGATATAGCGGTTGATAACTAATGAAAGAGAGAAACAGATCAGGGCAATCAAACAAACGTTTTGAATGGATTTATCCTGCAAGATCAAAAATGCAATTCCGCCGGAAAGAAAAGTTATCCCTTGCCTGACCATTTCCAACAACCTGTTGGCGTGGTACAGCTTATGTTCAGGCAAGACCTTTTTCATGTAGGTGGAACGGATCACTTGGTCAGATGCACGTATCAGCGTAAACACCGCTGTGGATAACAAAATGACGATAAATGAAAGTAATGAGTCGTGCGTGGCTGGATTTATTATCAAAAAAACCAGCGCATTGAAGGCCCCCGCGACGTAAATAATATTGAGCATTTTTTTACATGTTGTTTTGTCTGTCAGGTGACCGATGTAGGGCAGGGCAAAAAAGGTGATGATATACCCTGACGACAGAACGACAGAAACCAGCAAGCTGGAATTGAACGTGCTCTCTATAAACCAGGCAATGGCAGTGAAGAATACTGCCATAGAAACGCCGGATGTGAATGCGGAGAGCAGAATGGGAAACATATATTATATACCAAAGTAGTCGACTCGTTGACGAGGGATGTAGTTGCCTTCTTTTGAATAATACTCTTCTATTTCAAGACACTGAAGATCAATGGCATGTTTTATGTCATGTATGGCATTCAAAATGAAAGAGGTTTTTTCCAGGTCCCCGAGGCTAACCAGATGGCTATGTTCGTCGAGCAGGCGTGAATGACCCAATTCGTAGTCGATTTGTGAATGTTGGAAGAATGGCTCAAGGGTACCTGGCTCAAGGTCATAGTGCTGCGTGATGTCCTCAATGGCTTTTGTGACTTCTGCCTGGTCAAAGTCATGAGACTCGATGACCTTGGCAATAAGGAATACGGTACTGGGGTGGGTTCTGAACAACGCGCTTATCATGCTGATTAAATTAAGCGTTGAGACCAAAGGAACCGAGCTTTCCACTTCGGCCTGTTTCATTCCCAGTTTCAGTAATGTCGACAATATAAAAGATTCATGCCCTGTTTCTTGCTGTTTGTATTCTGTTAAAACCATTTTTAGCTCGGGATTGTCTGTGTTATCAATCGCAGCGTTAATGATGGATGGGAAGGCCTTTATATAATGGTAAGTTTCCATGAAAAAACCGATAAGGACGTTTCGGTTGGTGTCGCCATACAGAAACTTATTAAATAAATGCGTTTCTTCGACCTGCTCCGCCCACATCTCACAGGCTTGGATAGCTTTGCCAAGAAAATCTTCATTAGCCGATTTTGTCTCGTTCCTAACCATGCCTATTTCGTTAAGAGAAGCGACCATCTCCTCGATACGCTGAATGGGGATATCTGTTTTACTTGAAATTTCAGCTACGGTGTTATGACCGGTGCAATAGCTGCGTATTTTATAAAAATCCCGGGCATCTTCCTTTTCCACTTCGTAAAGCCCTGCGGTAAAACGCAGATAGTATTCGTCATCTTCATTAGTGGTCCACAGGTTGTGAACGAATTTTGGAGAAGTCTGGTAGTTTTTATCCATGGCATTTTCCTTTTATTCTGAAGGCAGGGCCGGTGCTTATGACTGGCCCTGCTTATTATGATCACCGGTTAGCCGCAGGTTGCGCCGCCCAGCTTCTTCGTGGATTTTTTGCTGATTTTTTTCAGTTTCATCACATTGATCCTTTTGTAGGGTTGGTATGCCTGACACCAGGCATCAGCATATTTCTCAGAAGTCAGTCGGAAGGGCAAAGGGAATGTGTTTTTTTGTACGAATCATTAGATGTTTATCACAATTCAACTAGCGAGGTTACTTTTTGTACTTTTTAGCCTTGCGTAATTGCATGCCGATATCTATGCACATAGAGGTGGGGAGAACAATGAATCCCGCACCATACCTGGGTTTTTCCGCTGTTCTCAAGTGTTTATGGTGTTTGGTTTGGCCAGGTGCTCGTTTTCGGCGCAGGGTAGATGGTTATAAAATACATTCAGAATGGTAATGGATGTCATTTGATGTAAAAGGTTTCAAAATCGGACGCCGAGTCTGATTTCAACGCCTTTATTTTCCGGTAAAAAAAGCACCGACGAGATAATCAATCGGTGCTTTATACCTATAGCGGCTTTCCCATTCAGCGAGCTTGCGTGCATGGTATTAGCCGCAGGGGCAGTTTGTCTTCAGGACAGGTTTATTTCAGACCCAAAGCCTTGGCCACGCCGGCACCGTAATTCGGGTGCACTTTGCTAAACAGATCAACCTGACGGCGCTGAATTTGTTCCGGCACCTGCGACAACTCACCGGCGATGCGGGTGAACATGCGCTGATGCTCTTCGGCACTCAACAGGTTGAACAGCGCGCGTGGCTGGCTGTAGTAATCATCGTCTTCACGGTGATTCCAGTGGTCGGCTGCGCCTTCGATGCTCAACGGCGGTTCGCTAAAGTCCGGTTGCTCCTGGAACAGACCGAAGCTGTTCGGCTCGTAGGTTGCTCCGTTGCCGCTGTTGCCATCCACGCGCATTGCACCGTCACGATGATAGTTGTGGAATGGGCATTTTGGACTGTTAACCGGGATTTGATGGTGGTTTACGCCCAGACGGTAACGCTGTGCATCTCCGTAAGAGAACAGGCGTCCCTGCAGCATTTTATCCGGAGAGAAACTGACGCCAGGGACCACGTTGGCTGGGTTCACCGCCATCTGTTCAACTTCGGAGAAGTAGTTTTCCGGGTTGCGATGCAGTTCGAAGAAACCCACGTCGATCAATGGGTAATCACCGTGTGGCCATACCTTGGTCAGGTCGAACGGGTTGTATGGAGTTTGGGAGGCTTCGTGTTCTGGCATAATCTGGATTTGCAGTTTCCAACGCGGGAAATCACCCCGTTCGATGGCCTCATACAGATCGCGCTGTGAGCTTTCACGATCCTTGGCGATGATCGCTTCCGCTTCATCGTCCATCAGGTTCTCAATGCCCTGCTCGCAACGGAAGTGGAATTTCACCCAGAAGCGCTCGTTGTTGGCGTTGATAAAGCTGAAGGTATGGCTACCGAAGCCGTGCATATGACGGTAGGATTTCGGAATGCCACGGTCGCTGAAGTCAATGGTCAGCTGGTGCAGGCTTTCCGGTGACAGCGAGAAGAAATCCCACTTGTAGGTTGGATTACGCAGATTGGTGCGCGGATCGCGTTTGACCACGTGGTTAAGATCCGGGAATTTCAGTGGATCGCGCAGATAGAATACCGGTGTATCGTTACCTACCAGATCCCAGTTGCCTTCCTCGGTGTAAAACTTCATGGCGAAGCCACGAATGTCACGCTCGGCATCTGCGGCACCACGCTCACCGGCGACGGTGGAGAAGCGGATGAACATGTCAGTTTGCTTGCCGATTTCAGAAAAGATTTTTGCGCGGGTGTACTGGCTAATATCGTGAGTCACGGTGAAAGTGCCGTAGGCGCCGGAGCCTTTGGCGTGCATACGGCGCTCGGGGATCACTTCACGATCGAAATGGGCCAGTTTTTCCAGGAACCACACGTCCTGTAACAGCATCGGGCCGCGTTTGCCTGCGGTGATCACGTTATTATTATCGACAACCGGGGCGCCGGCTGCGGTGGTCAGTCCTTTCTTGCTCATCACTTGCTCCTTAAACTTAGTGCAATCGAGTGAAAACTCGGGCGAATTAAGCGTTCATCATCATAATTCAGCAGGGAATGGTTACCCTGACTTGGGTCAATGCCACTACTAGTTGTAGCCCTATTGAACGCTCGCGGCAAATAGGTCTGAGTTATCGTTGCCATTGCCTCGGGGGAGATGCGCTTTGCTTGCAAAACTTTACATTTGTTTGATTAATTAAGGATTTATCCCTTAAGGACTGGTTGTGCTTTGGTATAGACTTGTGACGGTATTATTACGGGTTAACTCATATCATTCGCAATGGATGAAGCAGCAAGAGGGATAGATGATGAAAAAGACTTTGGTGGCCTGCGCAGCAAGCATGCTGTTCGTGACCGGTGCGGCGAGCGCTCTCAGCCTGTCGGGTGAAGCCGGGCAGCACTACACCAACCTTGGCTTTGGCCAGGACACCGGGACCACCGGGTTGGGACTAACCGGCAACTGGGCGCGCAGCGATCATAACGGCAACGTTGGCAGTCTCGGGTTGAATTTTGGCCTGCCGCTTGGGCCGCTGACCGCCACTGTGGGCGGCAAGGCACTGTATCTGAGCCCGAAAGACGGCGATAACGGTGGCGCATTGGCATTGGGCGGCGGCCTGGACTGGGCTATCAGCCGTTACTTCAGCCTGCATGGCGAAGGCTATTTTGCTCCGGATTCACTGACCAGCGGTGTGAAGGCGTATAACGAAGCCAGCGGTGGCCTGCGCTGGAATATATTCCGTCCGCTCAGCGTAGATGTAGGTTATCGCTACATTAAGATGGAAGGGAAAGACGGGCATCGTGACAACACCCTGGCCGATGGCCCCTATGTGGGTGTCGGTCTGAGCTTCTGATACCAAAAACAAAGGGGCCAATCGGCCCCTTTGTTTTATTGACCAATCTATTACCCTACTGCAGGCAGGATGCCGCTGGCGATGCCCAACTGAATGGCAATCACCGTTATCCCGCAGACAAACACCAATGCCAATGCCGGTGTGCCACCCCAGACGCGGTATTTTGCCTGATGCTGCTGACGGGTTTTCCACACCAGTAGTGACGGTAATAACAGCGCCAGCACCGCCAGCGCGATGGCAGCAAAGCCCAGAGCCAACACAAAGCCACGTGGATAGAACAGGGCGAAAGCCAACGGCGGCAAGAAGGTAATGGCCCCGGTCTGCAGACGACCCCGCACGTTATCCTGGCGCTTAAACAGGTCAGCCAGGAAATCAAACAGCCCGAGCGCTACGCCAAGGAACGAAGTGGCCAGCGCCAGATCGGCAAACAGATGCACCGCCAGTTCGACGTGTGGGGAAGCCACGACGTCACGTACTGCCTGCAACAGGCCGTTCAGACCGGCTTGCTGCGCCAAAATACCCACGAAAGTGGTGGAGCTGATGCTGCCGAGCGTCGCCAACTGCCAGAAGATATAGGCCACCAGCGGAATGGCACTGCCGATAATGAATACCCAGCGCAGCTTGCGGATATTGCCGCCCATGTAGTTAACAATGCTGGGCACGCTGCCGTGGAAGCCAAACGAAGTGAAGATCACCGGGATGGCCGACAGCGCCAGTCCCTGTTCCAGCGGCAGGGTCATCAGGTTGGTTTGATGGATATTGGGTAACATCAGGCCCAGCATGACGATCAGGAACACCACTTTGGCACTGAACAGGATACGGTTAAACAAGTCGACCGAATGGGTGCCGATGCAGACGACGCCGCCTGCTACCAGAGTAAACAACAACACGCCGAGCGTGGTGGGGAAATCCTGTGAGGTCCATTGACTGATACTGGCCGCCAGCAATTCGCCGGCGCCGCTGATATAAGCGGCGGTCAGGGCATACATCAGGAACATCATGCTGAAACTGGTCAGCCATTGGCCCCCGCCGCCAAGGTAGCGTTTTGCCAGCGTGCCGAGGCCGGTACCGGCTTGCTCATGCTGATAAACCTCAACCAGCAGCAGCGCGGTATAACACATCAACAACCACAGTCCGACCAACAGACCCAGCGTGACGCCAAAGCCGACACCGGCAGCCGCCAGTGGCATCGCCAACATCCCTGCGCCAATGGTGGTTCCTGCCACGATAAAAACACTGCCAAGCGTGCGATTTTTCACGTTTTTCTCTACCAGCCAAAGATTTTGTAAAATTATAGGTAACCCATGCTATGTGCGGCAGGATAGTGGATGGATTATTTTGTGTCAAACAGGCGTTACGGAGCACGTTAACTTATGTTTACACCCCAATGGGCCGCGTGATATCGCAAAAAAGTGCCTTCGACAGAAATTATCCGCTGATGCTTAGTGAAAACTTATTTACGGGCTTCTATAGTGGAATGATCAGAAAATGTGGGAGAGATCAATGTTAAGGGTGGAGATGCTCAGCACCGGTGATGAGGTGCTGCATGGGCAAATTATAGATACCAACGCCGCCTGGCTGGCAGACTATCTGTTCCAGCAGGGTATGCCGATGAGCGGGCGCGAAACGGTGGGGGACAGTCTCTCCTCTTTGATCGAAACATTACAGGAGCGTAGTCACATCGCCGATGTGCTGATCGTTAACGGGGGCCTGGGGCCGACCAGTGACGATCTCAGCGCGCTGGCGGCGGCCACCGCTTGTGGCGTTGAGCTGGTTGAACATGCCGAATGGATGGCGCGTATTGAGGCTTATTTTGCCGAGCGTGGGCGGCCGATGGCGGCTTCAAACCGTAAACAGGCGCTGATCCCGGCTAACGCCGAGATGCTCGATAACCCGGTGGGTACCGCCTGCGGCTTCGCCTTGAAGCTGAACCGATGCACGATGTTTTTCACCCCTGGCGTGCCTTCTGAATTCAAAGTGATGGTCGAGCAGCAAATCGTACCGCGTCTGCGTGAGCGCTTTACCTTACCGGCACCCCCGCTGTGCCTGCGTTTAACCACCTTTGGCACCTCGGAGAGCGATCTGGCCGCCGCGCTGGATGGCATGCCGCTGCCGGCAGACGTGGTAATGGGCTACCGCTCTTCCAGCCCGATCATTGAACTGAAGTTAACCGGCCCGGTGACTCAGCGAGCCGCGATGGAGCAGGCCTGGGAACGGGTGCGTCAGGTGGCGGGGGATAACACTCTGTTTGAGGGAACTGTTGGCCTGCCGGCAGTATTGACGCAACGCTTGAATCAGCAGGGGTTGAAGTTGGCGCTGAGCGAACAGTTTAGCGCCGGCTTGATCAATCTGCAGTTACAGAGCGAGGGCGCGCCGCTGGCCGGTGGTGAGCTGCTGCCAGCGCACTGTGTGGAAACGCTGGAAACTACGCTGGCCCGCGCTCGTTCACTGGCAGAACTGACCGGGGCACAGCTGGCGCTGGCGGTCAGTGCCATGAGCGGTGACCAGGTGAGCGTGGTGTTGCATACGCCAAAAGGCGGTATCGGGCAGACGGTGCGGTACCAGGCATCGCGTCATGGTTTGCGTCTGCGGCAGGAGTCGGTGGCAATGTTAGCGCTGGACATGTTGCGGCGCTGGCTAAACGGCGGGCCAGTGTGCGGGAAAAACGGCTGGTTGGAAATCGTCGAGATTATTGAGTAGAGAATGCTTGATGGCAGTAATATATCCCTTATTAATCATAATATTATAAGGGGTTATCGCGTCTGGAATAGGCTGTTACAATCGCTGCGGGTGCTTGAGACTGTTCGTCTTGGGCATTGTGTGGCAAGGCGGATAGAAGAAAGCCCCAAACTGACTCTCAATCAGATTGGGGCTGCCCTAACGCCTAGACACCGTTATGGTAGCCCCTTCACAGCAAGGAGGCAAGCCATGTATAAAAAGCATGCGCTATACGCGTTAACTGTTGTATGTATTACGGTTTTGGTATTTATCTGGATGATTAAAGATCGCTTTTGCGGATTGGAAATCTACCAGAAAGATATCACTATCCTGATGACGTTAACCTGTATGTGAAGCGGTAATCATAGGGCGGGGGAAACCCCGCCTTCTGGTCTCCAGGCGCGGTTTCCGGCACCCAACTTTTTAGAGTTCCAGTTCGATATCGGTCAGTGGCATACAGCAACAAGGCAGGATTTCGCCGTCGTTGATAAACGCCAGCGGCTGCTGGTGATAAACCACTTCACCTTTCACCAGCTTCAGACGGCAGGCGCCGCAATAGCCGGAACGGCACTGGTATTCCACTTCAACGTCGTGCAATTCCAGTACGTCGAGCAGGCAGCCTTCACTTTTTGGGCAGGATAGCTGCGTACCTGTGGCACGCAGCGTCACGATTGATGATGCCATCGCTTAGAGTTCGAAGTCGCTCAGGTCGTCGGCATGCACTTCCGAGTCGATTTGGCCGACCAGGTAGGAGCTAACTTCCACTTCCTGCGGGGCAACCTGCACGTTATCAGACACTAACCAGGCGTTGATCCATGGGATCGGGTTAGAGCGGGTTGCGAACGGCAGGCCAAGACCGACCGCCTGCATGCGGATGTTGGTGATGTATTCCACATACTGGCACAGGATGTCTTTGTTCAGGCCGATCATCGAGCCGTCACGGAACAGGTATTCCGCCCACTCTTTTTCCTGCTCGGCCGCCAGCACGAACAGGTCATAACATTGCTGCTGACACTCAACGGCAATTTCCGCCATCTCCGGGTCATCTGCGCCGGAGCGCATCAGGTTCAGCATATGCTGGGTACCGGTCAGGTGCAGCGCTTCGTCACGGGCGATCAGCTTGATGATTTTGGCATTGCCTTCCATCAATTCACGTTCCGCGAAGGCAAACGAACAGGCGAAGCTGACGTAGAAGCGGATGGCTTCCAGTGCGTTAACGCTCATCAGGCACAGATAGAGTTGTTTCTTCAATGCGCGCAGGGTAACGGTCACGGTTTTACCGTTGACCTGATGCGTGCCTTCACCCAGCAGATGATAGTAACCCGTCATCTCGATCAGATCGTCGTAGTAGCCGGAGATGTCTTTCGCGCGCTTGAGGATCTCTTCGTTGGTGACGATGTCGTCAAACACCACCGCCGGATCGTTGACGATGTTACGGATGATGTGGGTGTAGGAACGTGAGTGAATCGTCTCGGAGAAGGACCAGGTTTCTATCCAGGTTTCCAGCTCAGGGATCGAGATCAGCGGCAGCAGGGCGACGTTCGGGCTACGGCCCTGGATCGAATCCAGCAGCGTCTGATATTTCAGGTTGCTGATGAAAATGTGTTTTTCATGTTCCGGCAGCGCCTGATAGTCGATACGGTCGCGGGAAACGTCCACTTCTTCCGGACGCCAGAAGAAGGACAATTGCTTCTCAATCAGTTTTTCGAAAATTTCATGTTTTTGCTGATCGAAACGCGCAACGTTAACCGACTGACCGAAAAACATCGGCTCCAGCAACTGGTTGTTTTTGTTCTGAGAAAATGTGGTGTAAGCCATAAGCCTGAATCCATCGTAACGTGGCTAAATGAAGGGGCCGGAAGAGTTCCGGCCCGCTGTGTCAAACTTTAGATCTTGCAGGCACCGCTTTCGCAGTCATCATCGCCACCTTTTGCCGGCAGCAAATCTTCCTGAATATCATCGGCACCGTCGCGGGTGTTCTGATAGTACAGCGTCTTAACACCAAACTTGTAGGTGGTGAGCAGGTCTTTCAACAGCTGCTTCATTGGCACCTTGCCGCCCGGGAAACGGGTTGGGTCATAGTTGGTGTTGGCCGAGATCGACTGGTCGATAAACTTCTGCATCAGACCAACCAGTTGCAGATAGCCGTCGTTGTTCGGCATTTCCCACAGCAGTTCGTAGTCGTTTTTCAGACGCTCATATTCTGGTACCACCTGGCGCAGAATACCGTCTTTAGACGCTTTGATACTGATGTGACCGCGTGGCGGCTCAATGCCGTTAGTGGCGTTGGAAATCTGCGAAGAGGTTTCCGAAGGCATCAGCGCCGACAGGGTAGAGTTGCGCAGACCGGTTTCCTTGATCTCTTTACGCAGGCTTTCCCAGTCGTAGTGCAGTGGCTCCTGGCAGATGACATCCAAATCTTTCTTGTAGGTGTCGATCGGCAGGATGCCCTGTGAATACGTGGTTTCATTGAACCACGGGCAGGCGCCTTGTTCCTGAGCCAGACGGTTCGAGGCCTTCAGCAGGTAGTACTGGATGGCTTCGAAAGTTTTGTGGGTCAGGGCGTTAGCGCTGCCGTCGGAGTAGCGTACGCCGTTCTTCGCCAGGTAGTAAGCGTAGTTGATCACGCCGATACCCAGGGTGCGACGACCCATAGCGCCACGGTGAGCGGCTTTGATTGGGTAGTCCTGGTAATCCAGCAGGGCATCCAGAGCACGTACTGCCAGGGTAGCCAGCTCTTCCAGATCGTCCAGGCTTTCGATGGCGCCCAGGTTAAAGGCGGACAGCGTACACAGGGCGATTTCGCCGTTTTCGTCGTTGACGTCATCCAGCGGCTTGGTCGGCAGGGCGATTTCCAGGCACAGGTTGGACTGGCGTACCGGCGCGATCTGCGGATCAAACGGGCTGTGGGTGTTGCAGTGGTCAACGTTCTGGATGTAGATACGGCCGGTAGAAGCGCGTTCCTGCATCATCAGTGAGAACAGTTCAACCGCTTTCACTCGTTTCTGGCGGATGCTGCTGTCTTGTTCGTACTGGGTGTACAGACGTTCGAATTCGTCCTGATTGGCGAAGAACGCGTCATACAGTCCCGGCACGTCAGACGGGCTGAACAGGGTGATGTCCTGGCCCTTGATCAGGCGCTGGTACATCAGGCGGTTCAACTGCACGCCGTAATCCATGTGGCGCACGCGGTTGCCTTCAACGCCACGGTTGTTCTTCAGCACCAACAGGCTTTCAACTTCCAGATGCCACATCGGGTAGAACAGCGTAGCTGCACCACCACGCACGCCGCCCTGAGAACAGGACTTCACCGCGGTCTGGAAATGTTTGTAGAACGGGATACAGCCGGTATGGAAGGCTTCACCACCGCGGATTGGGCTGCCCAGCGCACGAATACGACCGGCATTGATACCGATACCGGCGCGTTGCGAAACGTATTTCACAATGGCGCTGGAAGTGGCGTTGATGGAATCCAGGCTGTCGCCGCACTCGATCAGCACGCAAGAGCTGAACTGGCGGGTTGGGGTGCGCACGCCGGACATGATTGGCGTAGGCAGTGAAATCTTGAAGGTGGAGATCGCGTCGTAGAAACGTTTAACGTAGTCCAGACGGGTATCACGCGGATAGTTGGAGAACAGGCACGCGGCCACCAGGATATACAGGAACTGTGCGCTCTCGTAGATCTCGCCGCTAACGCGGTTCTGCACCAGATACTTCCCTTCCAGCTGCTTAACGGCTGCGTAGGAGAAGTTCATATCACGCCAGTGATCGATAAAGGAGTCCATCTGCTCGAACTCTTCAGTGCTGTAGTCTTCCAGCAGATGCTTATCGTACTTGCCCATCTCTACCATGCGCGTTACGTGAGCGAGCAGCTTCGGTGGCTCGAATTGGTCGTAAGCTTTTTTACGCAGATGGAAGATGGCCAGGCGTGCTGCCAGATACTGATAGTCCGGCGCATCGCGCGAGATCAGGTCGGCTGCCGCTTTGATAATGGTTTCATGAATATCAGCAGTTTTGATGCCGTCATAAAACTGAATATGAGAACGCAACTCTACTTGAGAAACCGAGACGTTGTTTAACCCTTCCGCGGCCCAGTCGATGACACGGTGGATTTTGTCGAGATTGATGCGTTCTTTACGGCCATCGCGTTTAGTTACAAGCAGACTTTGGTTCATGTGGTGTTTTACCTGTCCGTATGGTGCCCCTAAGCAGAAGTGTAGTAGCTCTGCTCAGTATGTAAACACTATATATAGGGGTTGTATGTCGGTGAGGTAACAAGATAGTGAGAAAACAGGGCGTTTGCAAGTGAACAAAAGTGGCCTAATTTGTGGATAACTTGGGGGTGAAATGTGACTTGTCTTTCGCAGTGCGCGCTGTGACTGGCGCGACAAGCTTGTCAATAAGCGGGATAAGAATTTCCTTAGAATCAGAAAAACGTGATCGTTTGCCGCTTTATTAAACGTTAGAAAAAAACGGCATATTGATCTGATTTAATATTCTTAAAAACTGTTTACAACGGTGATTTTGATCGAAAGCGGAAAAATCAGGTATTTATCTTAATGTTATCGGCGCACCGGAACAGACAAGCCAGTCCCGGCGCGCTTTGGAAGGCTCAGCCTTCGTGCTGAGTATGTACCATATAGTTCACATCAACGTTGCGGCCAAGCTTGAAATGGTCGGTGATTGGGTTGTAATGCAGGCCAATCATATGCTTTTCGCGCAACGGCGTGCCGTCAACCCAGCCGATCAACTCAGAAGGGCGGATGAACTTCTTATGGTCATGGGTGCCCTGTGGCACCATCTTCAGAATATATTCCGCACCGACCACCGCCATCAGCCAGGCTTTGGTGTTGCGGTTAATGGTGGAGAAAAACACGTGGCCACCCGGTTTGACCAGGTGAGCGCAGGCGCGTACCACCGAAGCCGGATCGGGAACGTGCTCCAGCATTTCCATGCAGGTCACTACGTCATAGCGTTGTGGGTTGGCCTGCGCATGGCTCTCCACCGTTTCCTGTATGTAGTTTACATTCACGCCGCTTTCCAGTGCGTGCAGCCGGGCAACCTGCAGCGGCTCGGCGCCCATGTCCAGCCCGGTGACCTGTGCGCCTTCTCGCGCCATGCTTTCCGCCAAAATGCCGCCGCCGCAGCCCACGTCGAGGACGGTTTTGTCAAAAATGCCGCCGGCGCGCTGCAGGATGTAGTTCAGACGCAGCGGGTTGATACGGTGCAGCGGCTTGAATTCACCTTCCAAATCCCACCAGCGTGAGGCCACGGCCTCGAACTTGGCGATTTCATGATGGTCTACGTTTTGCGCTTGGCTGGATGATTCTGCATTCATGGGCGTATTTGGCTCCTGGTTCTCGTTGCGCGGATTATACATGTTCCGGCGCAGCACCGTCTGCGTCGATGCATTTTTACTGCACATATATGCATAATTTAAGTTAAACAGCGGCGGTTATTTTCCCGTAAAGCGTGCTTTGTGATATAGTTTTACACCTTTGCCACTATGGCAGCGGGCAGATGAATCATTAGTAGAGGGATAGCAGCTCCATGAGCGACCTTGCCAGAGAAATCACACCGGTAAACATCGAAGACGAGTTGAAAAACTCGTATCTGGACTACGCGATGTCCGTAATTGTCGGACGTGCGCTGCCAGATGTTCGTGATGGACTGAAGCCGGTGCACCGTCGCGTTTTGTTCGCGATGAGTGTATTGGGTAACGACTGGAATAAACCATACAAAAAATCGGCCCGTGTCGTCGGGGACGTAATCGGTAAATATCACCCACACGGTGACAGCGCGGTTTACGACACCATCGTGCGTATGGCTCAACCGTTTTCGCTGCGCTATATGCTGGTGGACGGTCAGGGTAACTTCGGTTCTGTCGATGGCGACTCCGCCGCGGCGATGCGTTATACCGAAGTGCGCATGTCCAAAATTGCTCACGAACTGCTGGCGGATCTGGAAAAAGAAACCGTCGACTTTGTGCCTAACTATGATGGCACCGAGCAGATCCCAGCCGTCATGCCAACCAAGATCCCGAACCTGCTGGTTAACGGCTCGTCGGGCATCGCCGTGGGCATGGCCACCAACATTCCGCCGCATAACCTGTCAGAGGTTGTCAACGGCTGCCTGGCTTATATCGATGATGAAAACATCAGCATCGAAGGCCTGATGGAGCACATCCCGGGGCCGGACTTCCCGACTGCGGCGATCATCAACGGCCGCCGCGGCATCGAAGAAGCCTACCGCACCGGGCGCGGCAAAATCTATTTGCGCGCACGCGCCGAAGTAGAAGCCGATGCCAAAACCGGTCGCGAGACCATCATTGTTCACGAGATCCCGTATCAGGTGAACAAGGCGCGTCTGATTGAGAAGATCGCCGAACTGGTCAAAGAAAAACGCGTGGAAGGTATCAGCGCGCTGCGTGATGAGTCCGACAAAGACGGCATGCGTATCGTGGTTGAAATCAAGCGCGACGCGGTCGGTGAAGTGGTACTGAACAATCTGTACTCGCTGACGCAACTGCAGGTCACCTTCGGTATCAACATGGTGGCATTGCATCAGGGTCAGCCAAAACTGCTGAACCTGAAAGACATTCTGAAGGCGTTTGTCCGCCACCGCCGCGAAGTGGTGACTCGTCGTACCATCTTCGAACTGCGTAAAGCCCGCGATCGTGCCCATATCCTGGAAGCGTTGGCTATCGCCCTGGCTAACATCGATCCGATCATCGAAATGATCCGTCGTGCGTCAACCCCTGCGGAAGCCAAAATCTCGCTGGTGGCTCAGGCGTGGGAGCTGGGTAATGTGGCTGCAATGCTGGAGCGAGCCGGTGACAACGCCGCTCGTCCTGAGTGGCTGGAACCGGAGTTCGGCATCCGTGACGGTAAATACCATCTGACCGAGCAGCAAGCTCAGGCGATTCTGGATCTGCGTCTGCAGAAACTGACCGGCCTGGAGCATGAAAAGCTGCTGGACGAATATAAAGAGCTGCTGACGGCGATTGCCGAGCTGATCTTTATTCTGGAAAACCCAGACCGTCTGATGGAAGTGATCCGCGAAGAGCTGGTGGCAGTCAAAGAGCTGTACAACGACGGCCGCCGCACCGAGATCACCGCCAATACTTCAGATATTAATATCGAAGACCTGATCAACCAGGAAGACGTGGTCGTTACGCTGTCGCACCAGGGCTATGTGAAGTATCAGCCTCTGACTGACTATGAAGCGCAACGCCGCGGTGGTAAAGGCAAGTCAGCGGCACGTATTAAAGAAGAAGACTTTATCGATCGTCTGTTGGTGGCTAACACCCACGATACGATCCTGTGCTTCTCCAGCCGTGGTCGCCTGTACTGGATGAAGGTGTACCAACTGCCTGAAGCCAGCCGTGGCGCGCGTGGTCGTCCAATCGTCAACTTGTTGCCGCTGGAAGCCAATGAGCGTATCACCGCCATTCTGCCAGTGCGTGAGTATGAAGAAGGGCGTCACGTGTTTATGGCTACCGCCAGCGGCACCGTGAAGAAAACCGCGTTGACCGATTTCAGCCGCCCACGCAGCGCCGGCATCATCGCCGTTAACCTCAATGAGGGTGACGAGCTGATTGGTGTTGACCTGACCGACGGCAGCAACGAAGTCATGCTGTTCTCCGCCAACGGTAAAGTGGTGCGCTTCCCGGAAACGCAGGTGCGTTCAATGGGCCGTACTGCTACCGGCGTGCGCGGTATCAATCTGGGTGAAGGCGACAGCGTTATTTCCCTGATTGTGCCACGTGGTGAGGGCGATATTCTGACCGTCACCCAGAACGGCTACGGTAAACGTACTGCGGTTACCGAGTATCCGACCAAGTCACGCGCCACCCAAGGGGTTATCTCCATTAAGGTGAGCGAGCGTAATGGTCAGGTAGTGGGTGCGGTTCAGGTGGATACCACCGATCAGATCATGATGATCACCGATGCCGGTACGCTGGTGCGTACCCGCGTATCGGAAGTCAGCGTGGTCGGGCGTAATACCCAGGGTGTTACGCTGATCCGTACTGCGGAAGACGAGAACGTCGTCGGTCTGCAGCGCGTTGCCGAACCGGTGGAAGATGAAGAGCTGGACAGCCTCGAACCGGGTGCGGAAGTTGCAGAAGAAGACGCTGCACCGCTGGATGAAGGCGATGATGATTCTGAAGCGTCAGATGACGTGGAAGATGACAACGCCTAAGTGGTAGGGGCTGGCTTGCCGCCCCTGTCGCACTGAGGTTAAAAGGGCCTGGCAGCGATGCTAGGCCCTTTTTCAGTTATATGGTTTAATTGCCGGACCCAAGTCAGAGATCCCGGCTCTGATATGAACGCGCTGGTCGCCACTCACTTTTGTATGGTATCCGATTGAAATATTTAGCTTCTTTTCGCACCACGTTAAAGATATCCCGCTATTTGTTCCGGGTGCTGGCGATAATGCTGTGGTCGTTGGGGGCGTTGCTCACCACCTTCTATATCCTGAATATCCTGCACCAGAAAGAGTCTGACATTCGACAGGACTACAATCTGAATTTCGATCAGGCGCAGGGCTATATCCGCCATTCTGCCGATATAATGCGTGATATCAAATATATGGCGGAAAACCGCCTCAACGGCTCAGTCAGTAGCCTGGACATGTTCAGCGGTATTTTCCCCGGCAAGAACACTCCACTGGAGTTTGTACCACTGTATTCAGAGTCCAACTGTTCACTTAATACCACTTATCGCAGCTCGCTCAATTCACTGAGCGGACTGATTCAGTATTGGAAAGAGAATTTCGTTGCGGCCTACGATCTCAACCGGGTGTTTTTCATCGACGGTGACACTTTATGCATGGCGGAGTTTGGTGGCAGCAGCAGCGGTGTGGCCAACCGAGCCGACGCGCTGAAAACCCTGCATGAGCGCATCCTCAAATACCGTAATGCCAAGAACCAGGACAAAGACAATAATCTGTACTGGATCAGCCCAAGCCAGCAGCGGCCGGATGTCGGTTATCTGTATGTGCTGACGCCTATCTATATTGGTAACAAGCTTGAGGCGCTGCTGGGTATTGAGCAGACTATTCGTCTGGAAGACTTTGTCACCGCAGGCAGCTTGCCGACCGGTGTAACCCTGCTGGATGAGAATAACCAACCGATATTGCGGCTGGTGGATGGCGAGCGCGATGCGCAGGCCCCCGGCAGCTATCCGGACGATCCGGCTTACTTTGGCTATGTAGATAACTACCGCGACCTGATCATGAAGAAGGCGCTGCCGCCGTCATCGCTCAGTATTGTTTATGCCGTGCCGGTGCAGACGGTGGTTGAACGCTTCAGGATGTTAATCCTCAATGCAGTACTGCTGAATCTGCTGTCCGCCATTGTGCTGTTCAGCCTGGCCTGGCTGTTTGAGCGAAAAATGTTCCTGCCGGCGGAAGACAACGCTTTCCGGCTGGAGGAGCATGAGCAGTTCAACCGTAAGATTGTCGCCTCGGCACCTGTGGGCATTTGTATTCTGCGCATCAGTGACGGTACCAACATTCTGAGTAATGAGCTGGCACACAACTATATCAACCTGCTGACTCACGAAGACCGTGACCGCATTACACGCATCATCTGCGAACAACAGGTGAATTTTGTCGATGTGATGACCAGTAATAACAATAATCTGCAAATCAGCTTTGTTCATTCCCGTTACCGCAACGAGGATGTGGCGATCTGCGTGCTGGTGGACGTTAGCGCACGTGTGAAAATGGAAGAGTCGCTACAGGAGATGGCGGCGGCGGCAGAGCAGGCCAGTCAATCCAAATCGATGTTCCTGGCGACCGTCAGCCACGAGTTGCGTACGCCGCTGTACGGCATTATCGGCAACCTCGATTTATTGCAGACCAAGGCGTTGCCGCAGGGCGTTGATCGACTGGTCAATGCGATGAACAACTCGTCCGGGCTGTTGTTGAAGATCATCAGCGACATCCTGGACTTCTCGAAAATTGAATCCGAGCAGTTGAAGATTGAACCGCGTGAGTTCTCCTGCCTGGAGGTGATCACCCACATCGCCGGCAACTATTTGCCGCTGGTGGTGAAGAAACGGTTGGGGTTGTACTGTTTTATCGAGCAGAACGTGCCGGAGCGCATTTCCGGCGATCCGGTGCGTTTGCAGCAGGTACTGTCGAACTTGTTGAACAACGCGATTAAGTTTACCGATACTGGCTGCATCATTCTGCAAGTCTGTACGCGTGGTAGCTATCTGGAATTCAGCGTTCGCGATACCGGGGTCGGCATTCCGGAGAAAGAAATCACCCGCCTGTTCGACCCGTTCTTCCAGGTCGGTAGTGGTGTGCAACGCCATTTCCAGGGCACCGGGCTGGGGTTGGCGATTTGCGAAAAGCTGATCAACATGATGGATGGCGACATTGCCGTTGAATCCGAGCCGGGATTAGGCAGTCTGTTCACCATTCGCATTCCGCTGTTTAACGCCCAGTTCCCGATCCCGCAGCCCAGCGATACCTGGCAAGGTAAAACTCTGTGGCTGGATATCCGCAACCAGCGGTTGGAAAGTTACCTGATGGAGATCCTTGGTGGTTATGGAGCTACGGTACTGCGTCACCAGGGGCAGGATACCGCCGCAGGGGATGTGATGCTCA
The DNA here is from genome assembly GCF_949794035.1 of Serratia proteamaculans. Taxonomy (NCBI): domain Bacteria; kingdom Pseudomonadati; phylum Pseudomonadota; class Gammaproteobacteria; order Enterobacterales; family Yersiniaceae; genus Serratia; species Serratia proteamaculans. The sequence continues at coordinate 3,678,455 of NZ_OX461105.1, read as the reverse complement.
GCGATCACCCACTGATGGTCAATACGCCACTGCTGGCGCAGATCCAGTTCACTACCGAGCATATTGGCCCGTCGCAGGAAACCCGGCCGGGCTATTGGATGCACAGTACCTCAACGCCGCGTGAAACCCTGACGCTGCTCAACCGTTTGTTTGGTACCCGTGATGAAAGCGGCAATACTCTGATGCAACTGCCGGTACCGGCCAAGGCCAGCAGGGTAGACAACGGGGATATTCATTTGCTGGTGGTGGATGACCACCCGATTAACCGTCGTCTGCTGTCTGACCAGCTTAGCTCACTGGGTTACCAGGTGGTGACGGCCAATGATGGGGTAGATGCACTCGACGTACTGAATCGCAATACCGTCGATATCGTGCTGACCGACGTCAACATGCCCAACATGGATGGCTATCTTTTGACCCAGCGTTTGCGCCAGTTGCACTTTACCGCTCCGGTGATCGGCGTGACGGCGAATGCCCTGGCGGAGCAGAAGCAGCGCTGTATTGAGGCGGGGATGGATAACTGCCTGTCGAAACCGGTGACGCTGGAAACGCTGGAGCAGACTTTGGGGTATTACAGCCAGCAGGTGCGCCGCACGCGGGCTGAGTCAGAAGACGTCTGAAAGCAAAAGGGCGCAGCAAAATGCCGCGCCCTCTGTTAACTACCGGGATTTTAGTCTTTGTCCAGCGGTGCCATGCTGACAGAGGAGAGGTAGTTGAGCAGCGCAATATCGTTCTCAACACCCAGCTTCATCATCGCCGATTTCTTCTGGCTACTGATGGTTTTGATGCTGCGATTGAGCTTCTTGGCGATCTCGGTCACCAGGAAACCTTCGGCGAACAGGCGCAGTACTTCGCTCTCTTTCGGTGACAGACGCTTATCACCGTAACCGCTGGCGCTGATCCTCTCCAACAGTTTGGAGACGCTTTCCGGCGTGAACTTCTTGCCTTTCTGCAATGCGGCCAGCGCTTTCGGCAGGTCGGTCGGCGCACCCTGTTTCAGCACGATGCCTTCGATATCCAGATCCAGCACGGCGCTAAGAATAGCCGGGTTGTTGTTCATGGTCAGAACGATGATCGACAACTGCGGATAATGGCGTTTGATGTATTTGATCAGCGTAATGCCGTCGCCATACTTATCGCCCGGCATCGAAAGGTCGGTGATCAGGACGTTCGCGTCCAGTTTGGACAGATTGTTGATCAGTGCTGTTGAGTCTTCAAACTCCCCAACGACATTCACCCATTCAATTTGCTCAAGTGACTTCCGGATGCCAAACAGTACGATAGGATGGTCATCAGCAATAATTACGTTCAGGTTATTCATGTTGTTGGCTACCTTGCTGCAGCAGTCTACTGACGAAAAAATCAATCTGACTGATGTTATTCTCGATCTTGAGCGCATCACCGTCTGCGATGTGCTGTTCTAACGATTCACACAGTTGCTTGCCGGGAAGCAGATTTAACATGGCAAACACGCCTTTCAGGCGGTGTGCTGTCTGTGACAGAGCATTGAAATCACTGCTGCCCGCCTCAGTATACAGTTTTTTGACATCGTCGGGTACTGTATCAATAAATAGGCCATAGTAATCACTTGATTTCAATTGTTTTTCATAGAGTTGGATGTCATCGGCGGTCAGTGAAAGCGCGCTTTCCTGCTGTTCCAACGCGGCCATTTGCTGCTCAATCAGCATCAGCACGGCGTCTATCATCGCACCACTCAGGTTATAGTTTACCCGAATATACCGTTTTTCAAGCTGCTGCCATCCGGCTTCATCGCTGGTCAGCAACAGGGTGTAATCGTCTGCTCTTTGCGGGTTATCGGTCAGCAATACGTCGTAGTCGCGATTAATTTGGCGTTCGTCGGCAACGATGCAGCTTGCGTCGTAGGCGTGCAACAGATGGGTGACGATGCCACGCACTTCTTCAGAAGTGATGTCCAACAATGCGGTCACACCGTCGAGCAGCTTTTCCTGTGCTTCCGTCTCTTTTTTCTCCATTTCCATCGGCACGCGGATGGTGTAGCGGGTGCCGATATCAATCTTGCTGCGGATATCCAACTGGCCATTGAGCTTTTTGCACAGTTGATTACACAGAAAGAAGGTGAGGCCGGAGCCGTGATTAAAACGATCCACCAGCGTCTGGCTAAGGAACGGATAGTTCAGGTTGCTGATCTCTTCGTTGGAAATGCCTGACCCGGTGTCATTGATATGGAACACCAGGCGATCGGGATGCTCGGGCTCATGATCGATCACCAGCGAAATCTTGCCGCAGGCGGTAGTGATAATGGCGTAATGCACCAGCAGTGAGATCACCTTGCGCAGTGCATTGGCATCCCCGATATATTGCTGTTCGACATCAAGATGGAAATGATTGAACAACGACAGACCTTTTTGATTGATGGATGGCAGGGCTTCCTGCAGTAATTCATCTATCAGGGCCGATGGGCTAAAGGGATGACGCGAAGGCTGCCAGTCCTGGGTTTCCAGCCGGGTGAGCAGGGTGATGTTTTCAATCAGCCCCAGCACCGTCGACGATTGTACCGTCAGTTGCTTCAATAGCGCTTGTTGCTGTTCTTCATCCGCTTGCGTACGCAGGCGATCGGCCAGATCGTGCATCTGGCGCACCGGCTGGTTCAGCTCAATGCCCAGGTTATGCAGCATCAGTTTGCGTGCCTGGACATTTTTATCGTACTCGCGCTGCGCCTGCTGCAACCGCTTGTTCACCATCACTTCCTTGTCCTGATCGTTGAGCAGGAACAGGTAGGTTTCCGGCGACAGTTGGCTGCGGAAAATGCGGATCTCATACACTTCATTGTTGACCGTAGCCTGAATAACGCCGTGATGCTGTTCGGCCATATGGGCGATTTTTTGCAGGCTTAAATGTGGCAACAGGTGTTGGGCGATCTTGTTACTGGCGATCACCGTATTGCTGGCGAAGTTGTACACCAGCAGGCCGGAAGGCAGGCTGGCGATGATTTCCTGATTCAGTGCGCGTTCGGCTTCAAGTTCAACCGCCATATTCTCGCTCGGGCGGATATATTGGCGACGGATAAAGTAAATACCCACCAACGACAGCGCCAACAGCAACAGATTGATGGCGATCAGCCAGATATTGTTCCGCAGCAGGTCGATCGCCAGGCTGATAGCGGAGACGCGGTAAACCACTTTCAGCGGCGAATTAGGCAGGGGAGCGCTGAACTCCACCCAACTGCCGCTCATCGCTATGCCGGTGCTGGTCGCCGTATCCAACGGCAAGGTTCCGTCATCCATGCTGCTATCGTCAGGCAACAGCATGAAGTTGGCGCGCGCCATATTAATGGGGATGATGTCGTTAATCGGCAGGTCGAAGGCGATCACCGTGGCCAAATGACCCGGCTGGTTAAAAGTGGTGCGGATTGAAAACGAATAGGTGTTCTGGAAGCGTTGTTTGCGCAACGCGGAAAAACTTTCACGCTCGTCGAGCATATTGGCCTGTTGCAGCATTTCGGCCCGACGATCCTCTGCCGAGGTTGTCAGATAGCTTTCCTTGAAGCGTGAGGCCAGTTCTTTCAGCGGCTGGGTGGTGATCAGACTCAGGCTGTTATCTTGCCCGTTAAGGTAATACATGGCGTAATTTTCAGTCTTGGCCCCCCAACGGGTGTCCAGATAGTCTGAAATATTGGCGATCATCGCCAGAGTGCTTTCTTCATGACTGCCAAAAATAACCGCGTCGGTCTTTTTATGCGGCTTCTCCAGGTAATAAACGTCCGGGCGCAGCCGGGTTTCCTGCAGGCTGGGATCGACATTCAATGACGGCGCATTACCGAATTTTTCGTAGATCTGATAAGTGATGTAGCGGTAGTTGTCGATACGCTTTTGCAGGCCGTTGGCGATGCTGTTCAGCGCGTATTTCTTTTCTGCCAGCCAGGCGTTGGTGTAGTTGTAGCCATACAAGCCGATGGCTATCGTCAGCAGTACGGAAAATAACAGGAAGCAGCGGGTAATATTGCTTGAGCTGATGGTCAGTTGTTTATTTTGCATAGTTGGCTGCGCATTCCTGAATCAACGGGTTATGGCCCGGGCACTGGCGGTGACTGCCAGGAGTAATACTGCAACGCAGGCAAAGGCCGCCGTCAGGCTGGAGAACTGGGCGATAAAGCCGATCAGTGCCGGTCCGGCGAGAATGCCGGCATAGCCCACGGTGGTCACTGAGGCGATAGCCAGATTGGCCGGCATATCATGTTGGTTGCCCGCCGCACTGAACAGGATTGGCACCACGTTGGAAGCCCCCAGGCCCACCAGCATAAACCCAATCAGTGAAACCATGGCGTTGTTGAACACAATGGCCAGGCTCAGGCCAATGGCCGCACACAGGCTACCCAGCAGCAATACCTTATATCTGCCCAGCCGGTTCACTACCCAATCGCCGTTCAACCTGCCGATAGTCATGGTGATGGAGAACAACGCATAGCCTAATCCGGCCTGGCTATGGTCAACCCCACGCAGGGTGGTGAGGAACAGGGCGCTCCAGTCGAGCATCGAGCCTTCCGCCAGGAACATAATGAAGCACAGGATACCGATAAACATCACCCAGCCACGAGGCAGCACGAACATCGGCCCGCCTTCTTCACCGCCGCTTTCGCGCAATAAATTGCGACTGGCCAGCATCAGCAGCACGGCAATGGTCAATACGGTGACCCAGGTTGCCAGCAAGGGTGACAGCCCCAGCCACAGCATCAGGCTGACGCCGCCGGCACCGGCGATACCGCCAACGCTGAAGAAACCATGGAAACCGGACATCATTGCCTTGCCGCTGGCGCGCTCGACTACCACCGCCTGCACATTCATTGCCACGTCGATCATGCCGATCGCCGCACCAAACAGTAGCAGGGCCAACGCCATACCGGTGGTGGTGTTCATCAGAACCAGCAGGGGCAAATCAATACACAGCGCCAGGCCAGCGAGCAGGATCACCGGTCGACAGCCCAACCTGCCGGTCAGGAAGCCGGTTAACGGCATCGCTAACATCGAACCTGCACCAATGCACAGCAGCAGCAGACCCAGCGAGCCATCGTCTATGCCGATACGTGCTTTGGCAAACGGCACCAAGGGTGCCCAGGCGGCCATACCAAAGCCGGCGACAAAGAAAGCCAACCGAGTTGCAATCTGGGCCGGGACGCCGGGTTTTTGCTGTTCATTACACAAGGTGGATGTCATGTGGGCATCAGGATCTATTGTGGAAATGCGGACTGAAAGTTATGGAGTGTTTTTATCACAATCCGCGATCCGGGTCGAAAGGATTTGCGCTGTCATCGGTCTTCGCGCCCGCCCGTCGCTCCAGCCACAAGGTAATGACTTGCACAATGTACCGCTTTTGTTCCTCGTCCAGCGCTTGCCCCTGGGGAATGTTATGCCACTTGGCCAGACAGCCACGACAACAGGTGGCTGTGGCATGCTGGGCGACAAATACCGGATGGCCACGCATCGGGGTTTGTTTACCGTCATTTTTCGGGAAAGGGGCCGCAAGCCGTTGCTCGATAAAATCTCGTGCGTGGCTGAGGATCAGCGGCAACCCTTTGGTATCAAAGTAAAGTTGGTCTTTGGGGTTCAGGCGGAACCTGGCGCGGAAAGGGGAGCTTTGCAGCCGACGCCATAGCGCTTCGGGTTGAAATAGCATGGGTCATCTCTTCGGGATATTTTGTACAGGCTATCAAAATAGGCAGGATGAGCCAATGTTGCTTCCCCAAACCGAATGCCGACTTAAGCTGAAGGTGTTTTAGCCATAAAACGCTCCCCTAATTAATGCGATTAATTCATAGCCTAAATCAGGCTAATAAATTAGCGATTAGTGCGAAAGTTAATTAGGGGGATAATATCTATAGGTGATTATTTTTTGGCAAAAAGTGCGGATAAAGATGAAATGTGAAGAAAATGTAAAATAATAAAAAACCGGCCAGAAGCCGGTCGAAATGTACAAAAATTATCTTACAGATAATGAAGGTAATAATGAAAATAATGATGATAGCGGGATTATTATAACGTCAGATATATGAGATGTTTTTGGCACAATGTGCTTATCAGTGGTGAGTTTTGTATATCAGTCTGTTTTTTCTTAAAGTTTTGTATAACTAGCTAATTTTATTTCTATAAATGTATTTTTTGGCATTGTGTGCCTTATTTTGTTTGTCTGTAATGTTTTGTGGAAGTTCGCGAAAATTTACATTTGGAAACCTTTATTAATCACAATGAAACACTATCGGATACTTGGTATCATTTTCTTTCTGGATTAATATAACCCTTGTTACCAGAATGGTAATGCACAGTCGTGCTAATAATGCTCAAAAGGGCAGTGGCCATAGTTCGACATAATTAACGAGGATAATAACGATGAAACTTCGAGTACTTTCACTGATAGTACCCGCTCTGCTGGTTGCAGGCACTGCAGGCGCGGCGGAAATCTACAACAAAGACGGTAATAAACTGGATTTGTTCGGTAAAATCGATGGTCTTCACTATTTCTCCGACGATAAAGGCTCCGATGGCGACCAGTCTTATATGCGTTTTGGCCTGCGTGGCGAAACACAAATCAGCGACCAACTGACCGGTTATGGTGAGTGGGAATATCAGGCAAACCTCAACCGCGCAGAAAGTGAAGACAACAATAACTTCACCCGTGTTGGCTTTGCCGGTCTGAAATTCGGCGATTACGGCTCATTGGATTACGGCCGTAACTACGGTGTGCTGTACGACATCGGCGCCTGGACCGACGTACTGCCAGAGTTCGGTGGCGATACCTACGGTGCGGACAACTTCATGTTCCAGCGTACCAATGGCGTGCTGACTTACCGTAACTCAGACTTCTTTGGTCTGGTTGACGGTCTGAACTTTGCTCTGCAATACCAGGGTAAAAACGACAGCGCTACCGAATCCAACAATGGTCGTGACGTGTTGGCACAGAACGGTGACGGTTATGGTATGTCCGCGTCTTACGATCTGGGCTACGGCATCAGCGCTGCAGCGGCGTACTTCTCTTCCGACCGCACCAACGATCAAAATGGCAATAACAACCCTGGCATTCTGGGCCGTGGTGACAAGGCTGAGGCCTACAGCGGCGGTCTGAAATATGATGCCAATAACGTCTACCTGGCAGCGATGTATACCCAGTCTTACAACGCAACCCGCTTCGGTAGCAGCAACAGCAGCACTTACGGTTACGCTAATAAAGCGCAGAACGTTGAAATTGTTGCTCAGTACCAGTTCGACTTCGGTCTGCGCCCATCCGTGGCTTACCTGCAGTCTAAAGGCAAAGACATCGATCGCGGTTACGGCGATCAGGATCTGATGAAGTATGTTGATGTGGGCGCGACTTACTACTTCAACAAAAATATGTCTACCTACGTTGATTACAAAATCAACCTGATGGACGAAAACGACTTCACCAAATCTGCCGGTATCAACACCGACGACGTGGTTGCCGTGGGCCTGGTTTACCAGTTCTAAGCAACAGAGTGTGGATATGATCACGCGGCCTTCGGGCCGCGTTTTTTTTGCCTGCGGTTTGGCACAAATTGGAATTTTAGCGGCACGGATTGCTATTTCGATGTGCCTGGGTTTACCTAAACTTCTGCCATATAGATAAGTCAGGGGGCTAATATGGAACTCAAGATAGATCGAGTGGTTGAAACGGTGCTGTACGTCAAAGATATCGAGCGTGCCGCGGTTTTCTATCAGCAGGTATTAAAGCTTTCAGCGATGGTGGCCAACGAGCGTTTTCGCGCCTATGACGTGGGCCAACAAAGCGTGCTGCTGTTGTTCATTGAAGGCGACTCGGTGAAAGGCGCGCATTACCCGGAAGGGTACATCCCTCCACATGACGGCAGTGGGCCACTGCATATTGGCCTGGCAGTAGCGAAAGAACAATTACCGCAATGGGAACAACACCTGACGGCACATGGCGTAGCGATAGAAGGGCGCATGAGTTGGGAACAGGGTGGAGAGAGTATTTATTTCCGCGATCCCGATGATCATCTGCTGGAGTTGGTCACACCGGGGATCTGGGCTAATTACTGATGGTTCCAGGCGGTGGCCAAGGCTTTCAGCATTTCGCTCAGGAGCAGTAGTGCGTTCTGTGCCTGCTGCTCAATTTGCACCTTGACGATCGCTCCGTCGATCAACATCGCCAGCATCTCTGCCTGCTGTTCCTGTTCAGGACCGGCGGGCAGGTAGCGGGCAAGCACTTCTGCCATCTGTGCCTTATGTCGACGGGCTATGATTAGGCTTTCCGGTAGCATGTCCGCCAGTTCCACCGCTGTATTGATAAACGCGCAACCACGGTAGTGGGGATCGCTGAACCACTCTTCGAGACAAGGCACCAACGCGAGCATTACATCTCCTGACCGCGCGACATGCTGCTCCAGCGACAGACTGAACCAGCTCAGCCACTGATCGTGACGGTAGGCCAGAAACGCTTCAATCAGTTCATTTTTACTGGGGAAGTGACGATAAAACGTCACCTTGGCCACGCCTGACTCGCTGATGATGCGATCGATACCGGTCGCGCGTACCCCATCGCGGTAAAACAAATCATGGGCAGTCAGCAGGATACGCTGACGCGGCGGCAGAGCGCTGGGAGTAGCAGACATCGAAATATCTCCTGAAATATTGGCTTGAATGATTGTAGACAACTCTGTCTACATGCGCTAGCTTAATCGTGTAGACAAATCTGTCTACTTGATCGTAACCCGCAGAGGTGAGCTATGAGCATTAAACCCCCGCTACCGCCGTTTACCCGTGAATCGGCCATCGAGAAAGTCCGTCTGGCGGAAGATGCCTGGAACAGCCGCGATCCTGAACGAGTCTCACAGGTCTATTCTGTGGATACCCACTGGCGTAACCGGGCGGAGTTTGTTGATGGCCGTGAGGCCGTCTGCGCGTTCTTACAGCGTAAGTGGGCAAAAGAGCTGGAGTATCGGCTGATTAAGGAGCTCTGGGCGTTTGATGGGGCGCGTATCGCGGTGCGTTTTGCCTACGAATGGCGTGATGACTCCGGCAACTGGTACCGTAGTTTTGGCAACGAGAATTGGGAGTTTAATCCGGACGGTCAGATGATTAATCGACACGCCTGCATCAACGATATGCCAATCCGCGAACAGGATCGTCGGTTCCACTGGCCGCTTGGCCGTCGTCCGGATGAGATTGCGGCACTGAGCGAATTCGGTTTCTGACCGGCGTTACTGATAATAGGGCCGCAGTTGCGTATGAAGCGTGGAGATAAGCCGCTTTTTCCACTCCACTTCCCTCTGTCTATAGTGCGAAAACAGATGGCCAATAGCCAGATTGTCCAGAATAGGCAGGGTGAACAGCCTTTGTTTATCCGGCTGCGCGCTGAACCAGGGCTGCGGAACTACGGCCATCAGCGGAGCTGCTCGCAGCACCGGCGGTAGCTGGGCATAGTCAGCGCAGCTGAGTTGGATCCTGCGCTGCAACCCCTGGCGCTCCAACTGGCGATCCAGTTCATTTTCCGCCTGAGGCCAGGGATGACAGTAATAGTGTGCGTAGTCTGCCAATTCGCTGAAGGCCAGCCCATTCTTGTGCTGCAACACAGGCTGCAAAGGCGGCCCAAATACCGCCACCAGCCGGGTGCTGCCAATGAGTTCATAACACAGTGCGCTGGTGCGCTGTTGATGATCGCCGACTGCGATCACCATATCGATACTGCCTTCCAACAGTTCATTGCGCCATGAGCGTCGCTCAAAGTTTTGGCAGCGGATATCCGCGTTGACGAGAGTGCTTTTCTGCGCCAACAGTGGCAGTAAAATTGGATGCAGCGCCGGTGGTGCAACCAGGGTGAAGTTCCGTGGCACATCCTGCACATGACCGAACAATTCGCCGTCCAGTGAAGAGAACAGCGGCGCCAGTTTTTCTTTAAGTGACAGGGCAAAAAGTGTAGGCACCTGGCGATGTCCCTCGCGGCGAAATAAAGGTTCATCCAGCACTTCACGCAGGCGAGCCAACGCATGGCTGACCGCTGAGGTGCTGATGCCCAACTTGTCCGCCGTTTTCTGACTGGAGCCGGTACAGGTCAACAGATAGAGCACTTTCAGCAGGTTCATGTCCATTTGCAGGATATTCATTAATGGCCTTTTGAATTGAATACCTTTCAATATTGGTCTGAGTATACTTCAGCCCCATTTACCCCGATAGAAGTGGATCATGAAAAAGAATGTTGGCTATCTGACGGCCATGACTCTTGCCTTGTGTTTCAGCGCTCAGGCGCAGCTTAACCCAGCCCAACCCTTGTCCAGTGCGCCACCGTATTCATTGTTTGAGCAATGGGCGCAGCCGGTGGCACCCTTCCAGATGTTTCCACATGTTTATTATGTCGGTACCCGCAACCTTTCGTCGGTGTTGCTGAGTACGCCAGAAGGTTTGATTCTGATCGATGCTGCGTTGGATGCCAGTGCTCCGACGATAAGAGCGCACATTGAGGCTTTGGGTTTCAACATTAAGGATCTGCGCTATATCATTAATAGCCATGCGCGTCTCGATCAGGCGGGTGGTATCGCGCGAATGAAGGCCTGGAGCGGAGCAAAAGTGGTCGCCAGCGCTGCCAATGCAAAGCAGTTGGCACTGGGGGGCAAACAGGATTTCGCGCTGGGAGATGCGTTGAGCTTCCCACCGGTGAAGGCCGATATTATCGTCGGAGAGGGGGACAGCGTTACCCTGGGAGGTCTGAGGTTAACGGCATTGATGACGCCGGGCCATTTACCGGGAGCGACCTCATGGCTGACCACTCTGCATCAGGGCGGGCGAAGTTACCGGCTGGTTTATGCCGACAGCCTGGCTACGCCGGATTATTACCTGATCAATAACAAAAACTATCCCAGCCTGGTAGCGGATATCCGCGGCAGTTTCCTCAGCCTCGCGCAGCAGCAAGCAGATATTTTTATTGCCAATAAGGGAACGCGCTTCGATCTGGAAAATAAAATGTTACGACTGCAAGCGGGTGATCTGGACGCGTTTGTCGATCGTCAGGGGTTGCAGCAATACGTACAACAGTCACAACAGACATTTGAGGCGCAGTTAAAACAGCAACAAAATAAAATGTGAATTACGTTGGCCTGTCCACCGTGGACTGGTGAGGATATTGGTGCGAACCGCACCTATCGACAAAGTGAAATTTGTAGAAAAGCCTTCTCTCTTCTAGACTTAGAGGACAATAAACGTACTCTAAGAGGACAAACCATGACGAATAAGCTGGTTTTAGCCATTTGCACTGCAGCGACTTTCACCCTTCTCGCCGGTTGTACGGCTTATGACAGGGCCGCCAGTTACGTAGCGGAACCCGTGGTCAGTGACGTAAAAGTGGGAATGACCAAACAGCAGGTACGGGCGATTGCCGGACCACCGTCTACTACAGCTACTCTGGTTCATGCGCAGGGTACCTGCGACACCTATGCGGTGGCGCCACGTGACGGGAAAGTACAAACTTATTTTGTCAGCTATAGCGACACCGGTCATGTGATGAACAAAGGTTATCAGACTTGTTCAGACTACGACTCACAACCTAAATAACCCCGTATTACTGTTCAATCCAGCCCCGCTTTAGCGGGGTTTTTCATTTTTTAACCGCTAGTGGCATGAAGTTTAACCAAACGCACTTTTTCCTGCATTTTTTATCATGAAACGATAGACATTTCATAACGGTAGCGCTAATATCTGCGCCCATTGGAAGGATGGCCGAGTGGTTTAAGGCAACGGTCTTGAAAACCGTCGAGTGTAACAGCTCCCAGAGTTCGAATCTCTGTCCTTCCGCCAAATTTAGCCGGCTTAGCTCAGTAGGTAGAGCAACTGACTTGTAATCAGTAGGTCACCAGTTCGACTCCGGTAGCCGGCACCATATAAGTTGTACAGACGTTTAACCCCGTCTACGAACCCCAGTAATCGTAATGATTGCTGGGGTTTTTCGTTTTCCGCCCGCGCCGACCGGGTCTTAAAAGGGCATTGTCAGGCGCAAGATGTTAATCTGCATAAATTGCAACCGGAGGTAGTTATGGGCAGCGGCTTCGAAGATTCAAAAGCCTTGTATATCGGCATATGTACGGTGATAGGCGATGCGGTTCTAGTGTTAATTAATGAAGAGCGCGCCACGGAAAAGGCCGATATCATTGATGTGTTAAAAATGGCGATCACCAGGGATGGCAGGGATGTCAGTCTGGATGAGGCACGAATATTGGCCGTCGAATGGCTGGAGCGATAAGCGCCAAAAGCCGTTGTTACTTGACCTGTTGGATATAGAAAAACCTGCCGAAAAGCAGGTTTTTCTAAGTTTGTTGGTATGAGCTGACTCTGCAAACCTTTTGCAAGTCTAAGTGTGAAGGGGAGCAGAGGTTTTCACGAAAACTGACAGTTTGTTGAAAGACAGTTAGCCATGAATGAGATATAACCGGATAGCAAAAAGATAAGGAGCGTTGGATGCGAAGGGTGTTATTTCTTTTGGTTATTTTGACCCTGTCAGGGTGTTCGGGCTCTTTGGGCTCCATATTGGGTGTGATCCCACAGAGTTCCGACGTTTGCCCTCAGGGGAAAAACTCGATCACGGGTGAATGCCGAGTTTAAGAGATAAAAAAACCAACCGCAACGGGTTGGTTTTAATGGTGTTTATTTCGGTATGATAGGGTTTGAGCCTCCCACTCCCCACGTCGCTGTGTGTCATTTGGCTCTGTGGATCGATTCCCTGATTATCGAGTAGGTGCGCTGTTAACACGTGGACTTCGTGAAACGTTGGGTGTTCTTCTATGGTCAGTTTTCCACGGTACCCCAGTTTATCCCTAAGATCTGAGAATGAACGGCTCGGATAAGTCTGGCACCTCCTGGGTGGGGGGCGATTTCGTTGAGCGTTCGACTCTCCTTTTGGGGCGCGCTGTACTACATAGGGACTGGCGACATTGTCATAAATCATACCTTTTATAAAGGTAGGTTTTTACTAGTAAGTACTTCAGCTCTTAATGAAATAAAAGCATCTAACACTTCAGGTACTGTCAGGTTAGAGACGTCCTCGTTTGGCGCTTCGAGTACGCGCGCTGGCACTTTCCACGGACTCCAGAAGAAGGCATCACTATTGCCGAATAGGGCAACAACTGGGCGTTCGACACCAGCAGCTACGTGTAGTGCACCACCATCGCTTGTTATAATTTGATCGCAAAGTGACATTCCCGCCATAAGATCACGAACACTTTTCGTTTCAAACGGGAGTAATGGAAAGTCTTTACATTCCCTTACTATATATTTAGCTTTGTCATCGTCGCCAGGATGCGTGGGATTATCACTTGCACCTGGAGACCAAAATAATATAATTCTACACGGCTCTCTCTCTGATAAACTATGCGCAAGTGCAATAAATTTTTCAGCAGGCCAGCGCTGCTTTTCTTTTCTTGAACTTATCTGTAAGCCATAAATGGGCACTCCAGTTCTTTCACCCAATTGAGCTTTTGCCTTTATAATTTCAGATTTTTTCAAGTAGAGTTCAAGTTTGCCTGGAGCCTCATCATACCCTAGTGGTTTGGCTAATTGACTAAGTTCTTCAACTATATGTCTATGTCCATGCATATATGGCACCTTATCGGTGACAGCATTGGGAGCATCTTCGCCTATTGCAATAATGCGTTTTGCACGAGATAGCCTGGCCCACTGCAAAGGGCGCTTATCCCAGTTACCGGCCACAATGGCAACATCGTAGCGCTCGCGCCAAATATTAAAAGAAGTCTTTACGCGCAGTAATATTGCGCTAACCTTAGCTTTAAGTGATTTTTCATGGTGTAGTTTCGTATAAAGATAAACTTTATTGAGATGCGGATTTTCGTCTATCACCTGACTGTTATACGTATTTACTAAAATATCAATTTTATGGTCTCTGCCTAGCAGGGCAATAAGGGGTGTCGTAAGAATTAAGTCACCAATGTTTTCACGTCTAATAATTAGTATTTTCATCACGTCCCTATATATTTAATACTACGGCATATTGATTGTATGTTTTTTAAAACGCGGATGCTAACTATTTCATATTAAGTTAATCAAGTTATCCTTACATAGGTTATGTAATCCATGACCCTTGGTGTCTCTATAGTCTACGAGGATAAACTGCAAAAAAAAGGTTCAGATGGACGTTGCTACGGGGCAGGTTTTAATCGGGCATTTCACCATTATTTTACCATGGTAAAACTGCAGGTATAAAAAAACCAACAGCAACGGGTTGGTTTTTATGGGTATTTTTTGGTCGGCATGAGAGGATTTGAACCTCCGACCCCCGACACCCCATGACGGTGCGCTACCAAGCTGCGCTACATGCCGATGCTATAGAAAATTATACTACCCTTTCCCAATCTCAAATCAAGAGTACGCCAACTGACTGATTGTATTTTAAGCAATTAGTTGGCGATAAAACGTTTCACATCGGTCAACACCTGCAGCAGCAGAGCGAGCTGTGGCTTCTCGTCTTTGATCTCTTTGTCGTTCTTGTCATACGCACGGTAGTTACCGCTGCTGTCCAGCACCAGGGTTTGCGTTGGCGTGGTGATCACCAACAGACTGTTATCACCGGTAGCGACCCAGTTGTTTCTGCGCTGGGCGGTAAACAGGTCTTCACCCTGTGAATAGTCATTAGGGCTGGTTTTCACGTGCAGCAAACGCTGCATCAGCGTGCGCATCACGTCGTTATGACCGGTCAGTTTATTGATGGTCTGCGCCGGTGTTCCCGGCCAATGGATAACCAGCGGCACCTGCAACTGTTGCTGGTTGAAACTGGTGCCCGCGCCCCAGTAGCCTTTGCCGGTATCATTAAATTCCACACCGTGTTCAGCGGTAATCACCACCACGGTTTTATCCAGAACACCACGCTCTTTCAGCGTACTGAGTACCTGAGAAATTTGCGCATCCACATCCTGCGCACCTGTGCGGTAGCGCTGAATAAAGTCGGCAGGGGCCGGAGTTTTCTCCTTGGCAGCCGATTCAGCGCCACGGAAATTAATATAAGAGAACCATGGGCGGTTACTGTTTTGGTCAGCCAGCCAACGTTGCCATTGTTGCGTGGTCGCCGTGTCATTTTGCTGTATTGGCGCCGGCAGCGTGAAGTCGGTCAACAGCGCCTGGCGATAAAGGCTGGCGTTAAAGCCGTCTGACGAGAACAAACCAAACTGATAGCCTTGGGCGCTGAGTGCACTGACCAGAGCAGAAGGTTTGCGCGCGGCAAGAATGCTGTCCAGATAGGTCGGTGAAATACCGTAGAACAGGCCAAACAAGCCGGTATCTGCATGATTGCCGGAACTGTAGTGATCGCTGAAACGGACATTTTCTTGCGCGAAGCGGGTCAGGGCAGGCATATCCTGTTTCATGTCCTGCTCACGTACGCCGTCCACCACGATCATCAGCAGGTTATAGCCACTACCTTTGTCGCTGTAGCTCAGATCGTTCAGCGGATATTCCACCGCAACGGCCTCCGGATTCCCTTGCTGCACCAGTCGGCGTTCATATTCCTGCGAATCAAGCAGGCCATGTTTCTCAAGGAATTTACGCGCGGTCATTGGGTATGACAGCGGCAGGTTGGCCCGTTGCATGGTGATCGGGCGGTAGAAATTGGCGTCGGCCCAGATATAAATCAGGTGCGAGGCGAAAAAGGCGCTGATAAACAGCGCGGCCAGCGGTTTACCGAACCTTTGACGGTTCAGACTGCGCAGCTTTTGCCAGCTCCAGGTGCCAAACAGCATCTCCACCAGGAAGATAACCGGCACGCAGATAAACATCAGCTGCCAGTCGCGCGCCAGCTCACTTTGATCCGGGTTGACCACCAGTTCCCACACCACCGGATTGAGGTGAAGGTGGAAGTGGGTGAACACTTCGCTGTCTACCAGCAACAGTGTCAGTCCCGCAGTGGCCAGCGCGGCAGAAATAAATCGCAGCAGCCGCTGCGACATCACCACAAAGGTGAGCGGGAAGATCACCAGCAGATAGCCGGCGAAAACGATAAAGCTGAAATGCCCCAGTAAGCTGACCAGGGCATAAACCCGGCCCAACAAGGAAGAGGGCCAGTCGGTGACAAACAGGTAGCGGCTGCCCAGCCCGAGGGCAAGCAGGATATTGAATAAGGCGAACCAGTGCCCCCAGCTAATCATCTGGGAGACTTTTTCACGATAACGCTGACGGTTTGTCACCATAATTAATTATTAATGCGCTTTATCTTCACGAATAGAAGCTTGCAGAGCTTCTGCAAACGATCTTGCCAATGTTTTCCGCTGCGCGGGAGCAACACTGGTGTTGATCAGATTAGTTACCATGTTACCCAGCACCATCAGAGAGAGATCGGTGGGAGTATGGTGTTTTTCCAGAACATTAACCAGCTCAGAGAGCAGCTGTTCAACGTGTTCGTCACTGTAACGGGATGATTGTGGCATAAAAATTGCGCTCAACGCCTGACAAAGTCCCATATCTTACCGTATAGGACAGTGATTTTCCGCTCTTTTATCTATTCCCTTTGTCTTTCAAACCCTAGCGTCGCGGGTTGTGCGAGCCGCCCCCGTCTCTGGCTCGGGTTGGCTACCGGCCCGCTGCCTGAATTCCATGGGATATTCCAGCTATTTATGGCCTGTATGGGTGCCGGAAATTTATCGATGGCTGGTGATGTGATCGCTGCTTAAAAGTTGCAGCACGGTAGCCTTCAGTGTTTGAATACGCGCCTAAAGAACAGGAGGATTTACCATGAGTCTGGATATCGACCAGATCGCTCTGCACCAGTTGGTCAAACGCGACGAACAAACGCTGGACGTGGTGCTGCGCGATTCTCTGCTGCCAACCAATGCGGCGGTGGAAGAGATGATGGAAGAGCTGCATCGTGTCTACAGTGCCAAGAGCAAGGCTTACGGCCTGTTTAATGAAGGCAGTGAACTGGCGGACGCGTTGCGTACCTGCCGCAAGGAAGATAAGGACTTTTTGGCCTTCAGCCGTGCGGCGACCGGTCGCCTGCGCGATGAGTTGGCCAAGTATCCGTTTGCCGAAGGTGGTGTGGTGCTGTTTGGCCAATACCGTTACCTGGCGGTGGAGTATTTACTGATTGCGGTTCTGAACAGCCGCAACAGTTCGCGCGTTAACGAAGAGCTGGATATCAATACCACCCATTATCTGGACATCAACCACGCCGATATCGTGGCGCGCATCGATCTGACCGAGTGGGAAACCAATCCGGAGTCGACCCGTTACCTGACCTTCCTGAAAGGGCGAGTGGGTCGCAAGGTGTCCGATTTCTTCATGGACTTCCTGGCGGCGGCCGAAGGGCTGGACACCAAGGCGCAGAACCGGGGCTTGCTGCAGGCGGTTGACGATTATTGTGCCGATGCACAGCTGGACAAAAATGAGCGTCAATCCGTACGCCAGCAGGTTTACAGCTACTGCAACGAACAGCTGCAGGCTGGCGAAGAGATTGAGCTGCAGGAATTGTCGAAAGAGATTGCACCGGTGGGCGAGAAAGATTTTCTGCAGTTCTCCAGCGAGCAGGGTTATCAACTGGAAGACAGCTTCCCGGCCGATCGCGGTACGCTGCGTCAGTTGACCAAGTTTGCCGGCAGCGGTGGCGGTATCAGCATAAACTTTGACGCCATGCTGTTGGGGGAGCGAATTTTCTGGGATGCGGCTACCGATACGCTAACCATCAGAGGCACGCCACCGAACCTGCGCGATCAGCTACAACGCCGCCAGAATAGCGGTAATAAGTAATTTCGCCGGATCGCAGACAATAAAAAACGCCGCAATTGCGGCGTTTTCTACTTCGGCGTCCCGAAAGGTTCGATTTCGTTGCGATTAAACGCGACGGAAGTCGATGTGAGCCAGTTTCGGCTTGAACGGGTGACGCTGTACAGCCTGAACTTTCACTTTGGTTTCTTTACCGTCGATAACCAGAGTTACTGCTTCGCTGTAGAATTCTGGTTTGATTTCCATGTTCTTAACAGAATCATGGTCCAGTTCGATGGAAACTGGAGCTTCTTCGCCACCGTAAACGATAGCTGGGAATTTGTTGGCAATACGCAGGCGGCGGCTCGCACCCTTACCCTGGTCTTTACGTACTTCTACATTGATAGTGAACATTGTTTTTTCTCTAAAAAGAAAATTTACCCTGCTACAGGCGACCCAGTAGCAAGTTCGATTTACCCGTCGTCTTCCAGGCCACAGCTTGAAATTCATAGGGTATAACCTGCTTTAGCACCGGGCGAACCCAGGCAAAGCGGGCGGCAGTTTAACGGAAAGCCGTCCGCAGGGCAATGGAAACCTACCCGATTTGCAGGCTGACAGGATCAATACAGCTCATTGGCTCGGCGGAAGCGGCCTTGATAATCGAACACTTTTTCCCGTACCTGCCAGAATTGTCCGCGCTTGCGTGCCACCACAAAATCCGGATGGCGCAGCAGCGTTTGCTGGGCCAACACGTCGGCGGCGGTTTGCCAGGCAAACGGCACCCCGGGTGCACGCTGATGCGGGCGCAGGAACAGCATTTCGAAGGCTTTGCGCTGCGCCGGCGTTTGCAGTCGAAAACGTTCGCTGGTGCTGGTGCCGTCTTCGTCGAAATAGGTGGCTTTCAGCCACTCGCCTTTATCATCGCGGCCAGTTTGCAGCTCCATACCGCCACAACGCAGTACCAGAGCGTCTTTCAGTTTCAGTGCGGCCTTCAGCATATCGTCAGGGTCGACCAGCACTTCCTGACATTGGTGGCAGCGACGGGCGGCAATATCATTTTCCGCGCCGCAGTGCGGGCAAATTTTGAAGCGGAAACGGTAGTCGCATTGCTCGCGATGGCCTTCATCGTCCTCCAGCCAGCCCTGACAACGGCGACCGTAGTGTTCGATGATATCGCCGCTCTCGGTGCACTTGCCCCAGAACAAATTGGCGAAGCCGCAGCCGGGGCAGAACACCTGTACCGGCTGGCTGTCGCTGTGTGGCTTGCTGACCCCGACCTCGGGCGTAAACAGGTCGTGCGGGTTACCGGCGTAGTCGAGGATCAGACAATCCTCTTTGCCGGGGGCCAGCCGCAGCCCACGGCCGACGATTTGCTGATACAGGCTGACGGATTCGGTTGGCCGCAGAATGGCGATCAGATCGACATGCGGCGCATCAAAACCGGTGGTCAACACCGCCACGTTGACCAGGTAACGCAATTGCTGTTGTTTGAATGCCTCAATCAGCGCATCGCGCTCGGCTGCGGGCGTTTCGGCGCTGACCAGCGCGGCTTCACCGGAAGGCAGCAGGCCATGGATCTCACGCGCATGTTCAACGGTGGAGGCGAAAATCATCACCCCCTTACGCGTTTCGGCATATTCGACGATTTGGCTGATGATATGCGGTGTAATACGATTTTGCTGTTTCAGCTCACGGTTCAGGTCCACTTCACTGAACAGGCCGTTGCTTCTGGCCTCCAGTCGGCTGAAATCATACTGTACTATCGGCATATCCAGCCGTTCCGGTGGCACCAGATAACCGTTTTTGATCATATAGCGCAATGGCAGTTCATAAATGCAGTCGCGAAACAGGCTATTGGCATCACCGCGGGTAAAGCCGTGATAGTGATACTGATAAATCCAGCCTTTGCCCAGCCGATAGGGCGTGGCGGTCAGGCCCAGCAGCCGCAGCTGTGGATTGGTTTTTTGCAGATGCTGAATAATCTGTTGGTACTGGCTGTCGTCATCGTCACTGATGCGGTGGCATTCGTCGATAATCAACAGGGAAAAAGCCCCGTCAAACAGCGGCAGATTGCGTGCTACGGACTGCACGCTACCGAACACCACCTTGCCTGCGCTGTCTTTCTGCTGCAGTCCAGCGGCAAATATATCGGCTTCCAGCCCGTAGGCGCGGTATTTGGCGTGGTTCTGCGCCACCAGTTCTTTCACATGGGCCAGCACCAATACCCGGCCGCGTGCACGTTTCGCCAGTTCGGCGATCACCAGGCTTTTTCCAGCTCCGGTCGGCAGTACGATCAGCGCCGGTTGCGGGTGCTGACGGAAATGTTTGATGGTGGCTTCGACCGCTTCCAGTTGGTAAGGGCGTAGAGTAAAGGCCATAAATTAACGCCGTGGGTTGAGAGGGGCCGTCGGGAACAGGTTTTGTAACCTCTGATCCCACCAAAACAGTGACATTTTACTCCCATGACGGCTAAAAAATTTCTATTATTATGCCTTCTGAGCACTCGCGGTGCGAGAAGCATGGAAATTACCTCTGTCAGGGGGCCGTTTCCATCGCTATACTCGTGTGACAGTAATCGCTGTATCCCCCTCTTCGAACCTGCTCTGTTGCACCTGGTGCAACGGCGGGTGTCATATTTTAGCAATACGATCAATGCGATCATAACAACGACAGGCAAAGCAGATTCAATGCGACTGGACAAGTTTTTATCTCAGCAGTTAGGTGTTAGCCGTGCGCTGGTAGCGCGCGAACTTCGGGCAAAACGCGTCACCGTGGACGGTGAAGTGGTGAAGAGCGGGGCACTGAAACTGACTCCGGAGCAGGAGGTGGCGTTCGACGGCAACCCGCTGCAGCGCCAAAATGGCCCGCGCTATTTTATGCTCAACAAACCGCAGGGTTACGTTTGCTCCACGGACGATCCCGATCATCCGACGGTGCTGTATTTCCTCGATGAGCCGGTGGCCTACAAGCTGCACGCTGCCGGTCGCCTGGATATCGATACTACCGGTCTGGTGTTGATGACCGACGACGGCCAATGGTCGCACCGTATCACCTCACCGAAACATCACTGTGAGAAAACCTATCTGGTGACGCTGGAGCATCCGCTGGCGGAAGATACCGCACAGCAATTTGCCGAAGGCGTGCAGTTGCATAACGAAAAAGATCTGACCCGGCCTGCGCAACTGGAACAAATTGAAGACAAGCTGGTGCGTCTGACCATCAGTGAAGGGCGTTATCACCAGGTGAAACGCATGTTTGCAGCGGTCGGCAACCGGGTTCTCGAGCTGCATCGTGAACGTATCGGCGCCATCGTGATGGATGAGGATCTGGCAGAGGGCGAATACCGTCCGCTGACCGAAGAAGAAATCGCCAGCGTCGGTGCTCCGCACCTGCAAGATTAATTCAATACTAGATTACGGCTGATGAAGGAGTCGTCGAACGTGTTACAGAACCGGTCATCTCACCTCGGTTTGATTTTTATTCTGGGTCTGCTGTCCATGCTGATGCCGCTGGCTATCGACATGTACCTGCCCAGTATGCCGGTGATTGCCAAACAGTTCGGCGTCGGGGCGGGCAGCGTACAGATGACGCTCAGCGCCTATATGCTCGGCTTTGCCCTGGGGCAGTTGTTCTACGGGCCAATGTCGGACAGTATTGGCCGCAAGCCGGTGATCCTGTGGGGAACGCTGATCTTCGCGATTGCCGGTGGTGCCTGCGCCATGGCGCAGTCGATCGATCAACTGATCAACCTGCGTTTCCTGCATGGGTTGTCGGCGGCGGCGGCCAGCGTAGTGATTAATGCCCTGATGCGCGATATGTTCACCAAGGACGAGTTCTCGCGCATGATGTCGTTTGTCATCCTGGTGATGACCATTGCACCGTTACTGGCGCCGATGATCGGTGGCGCGCTGTTGTTGTGGTTCAGTTGGCATGCGATTTTCTGGACCATGGGGGCCGCGGCGCTGATCGGTTCGTTGCTGGTGGCGTTCTTTATTAAAGAGACGCTGCCCAAAGAGCGGCGGCAAAAATTCCATCTGCGTACCACGCTGGGTAACTTCGCCTCATTGTTCCGCCATAAGCGCGTGCTGAGCTACATGCTGGCCAGCGCCTTCTCCTTTGCCGGTATGTTCTCGTTCCTCAGTGCCGGCCCGTTCGTGTATATCGAACTGAATCATGTTTCACCGCAGCACTTTGGCTACTATTTTGCGCTGAATATTGTCTTCCTGTTCCTGACGACGCTGGTCAACAGCCGCAATGTCCGGCGGTTGGGCGCGATCAAAATGTTCCGTTTGGGGCTGTTTGTTCAGTTGGCCATGGGGCTGTGGTTGCTGGCGGTGAGCGCTATTGGCCTGGGGTTCTGGGCGTTGGTGATTGGCGTGGCGGTGTATCTGGGCTGTATTGCCATGATTTCATCAAACGCCATGGCGGTGATCCTGGACGATTTTCCGCATATGGCGGGCACGGCGTCTTCACTGGCTGGTACCTTGCGTTTCAGTATCGGTGCATTGGTGGGGGCGATACTGGCAATGGCACCCGGCAAGAGTGCCTGGCCGATGGTCTCCTCGATGGCGCTGTGCAGCATCGTTGCGGTGCTGTTCTATCTGTATGCCAGCCGGCCGCGGCATAAAGCGTCGCCTGATACCCCGTAGTTTCTCCTTTCTGACTCAGGCTCAATCTGGTGTTGGGCCTGAGTGAAATCAGCCTTCTGTCACTCCCTTCTGAAATTCAGGCGCAATAAAAAATTCGTTGCTAAATATAAGCGCGCTAAGCGATGGTTTGTCGTGCTGCCTGTGTGCTTTTTGTTAAAAAAAATGCTCTGCCTGCGCCGGGCTGCAACCGGTCTTTCCCCGATAGGTTTGACCTAGAAACGTTGCGCAATTTAACTTAGTGATAATGATAATCAATGAGTTAACGCGTTATCACTGGCTGTTGAACAACCTTAAATGTTTCCTCAATGTAAAATTATGCGGAGCAATAAGTAACCGTATTGCAAGAAAAAAGAGTTGAGATCGCGGCGGGAAAGGGTTACATATAACGAAAAAATGCGAGCTGAGTCGCAAAATGCCGTGAAATGACCCCCAATGGGAGTCACTAAAACAGCAGGACATCGGCAAGCGCAGGGAACTAGTTAACCGCTTGTGACATATTTTACATTTAAATAACATTCATGAGCGGCAGAGTCAGGCGTCAACGGCTATAACTTAGTTACCCTGTCAGGTAAAAAGTGTTTCATTTTTCAAACTAGGGATTTCATGTGGAAAGTATCCAACTTTCGGTAGTTCATCGCTTGCCGCAAAGTTATCGTTGGCTATCAGGTTTTACCGGCGTCAAGGTTGAACCGATTCCGCTCAGCGGAATAGACGAAGATAACAACCTGATGGGGCTGAAACTGCTCAGCCATGAGGGTGCGGACGCCTGGCAGGTGATGCAGCAGCTTAAGCTGTCTTTGCAGGAGATTCAGGTCGACTGCGCCATTGTAGAGTGGGAAGGGGAACCTTGCCTGTTTGTGCATCGCGGCGATGAAAGCGCCACCATGTGCCGGTTAAAAAACGTAGGTGCCGCCATTGCCGAGCAGATGAGTGCTCAATACCCTTTCTAGCTCCCGTCGCTAATCCGCCAGCTGTAACAGCTGCTGCGTATAAGCGGCGGTCGGTGAGTTAAAGATCGTCTGGCAGTCGCCTTGCTCCACCACTTCCCCCTGTCGTAACACAATCACCTGATGGCACAGTGAACGCACCACCTGTAGGTCGTGGCTGATAAACAGATAGGCCAGCCGGTGGCGTTGTTGCAGCGATTTCAGCAACGTCAGGATTTGCGCCTGTACTGATTTATCCAGCGATGAGGTCGGCTCATCGAGGATCAACAACTGCGGTTGTAAAATCAGCGCCCGTGCGATGGCGATGCGTTGGCGTTGGCCGCCGGAAAACTCGCTGGGGTAACGGTAGCGCAGGGCGGGATCCAATCCCACCTCCTGCAATGTTTCAATCACCCGCTGCTCTCGTTGTGCGGCGCTCAGTTTCTGGTGCACTTCCAGCCCTTCGGCGATGATTTGCAGCACATTCAGCCGTGGATTCAGCGCGGAGAAAGGATCCTGGAACACAATCTGCATCTGGCTGCGGTACGGCAACATTTGCTTCATGCTGAACTGGTGCAACGGCTGGCCTTTAAACCACATCGAGCCGTTGGCATTAAGCAAACGCAGTAACGCTAACCCGGTGGTGCTCTTACCCGATCCTGACTCGCCCACCAGCCCGACGCTTTCCCCGGCCTTCAGTTCAAAGCTCAAATCTTTCAGCGCATAATGTTGGTCCACCGTGCGGCGCAGTAAACCACGCCTGATCGGGAAACTGACCTGGAGGTTTTCCACTTTCAGTAACGGGGTGGCATCCGCCGGCAGCGGCAGCGGGTCACCCAGGTTCTCTGCCGCCAGTAATTGTTGGGTATAGGGGTGTTGTGGCTGGCTAAACAGGCGGGCTCGGTTGTTTTGCTCAACGCATTGACCCTGGCGCATGACCGCCACGTTGTCCGCCAGACGGCGCACAATATTCAGGTTATGGGTGATAAACAGCAGTCCCATGCCCATTTCTTGCTTCAACTCTTTCAGCAACAACAGAATTTGCGCCTGAATGGTCACATCGAGCGCAGTGGTGGGCTCATCGGCAATCAGCAGCTTAGGCTGGGTTAACACCGCCATGGCGATCATCACCCGCTGGCGCTCGCCGCCGGAAAGTTGATGCGGGTAGTCTTTCAGGCGGCCTTTGGCGTTACGGATACCAACCCGATCCAGACATTGAATTATCTCACCGCGTGCAACATCGCGCCGCATACCGCGATGCAGCACCAACACTTCCGCCAGCTGTTTCTCAATGCTGTGCAATGGATTGAGCGACACCATCGGCTCCTGGAAAATCATCGAAATCTGGTTGCCGCGCACCTTGCGTAGTTCGGCCTCCGGGGCGTGCAGCAACGAATGGCCGTTGAACTGGATATCACCGCCGGTATAGACCACCGGTGGTGAAGGCAGCAGGCGCAGCACCGACAGCGCGGTGACGCTTTTGCCCGAGCCGGACTCCCCGACCAGTGCCAGCGTTTCTGCCTTTTCTATCTGTAGCGAAATGCCGTTGACCACCTGATTCAGTTGGTCACCCTGGCGGAAAGCGACGCCGAGATCCTGAATTGAAAGCAAAGGAGTGCTAGCCATATCAATGCGCCTTGCTGGGGTCAAAAGCGTCGCGTACCGCTTCGCCAATAAAAATGAGTAAAGACAGCAACACGGCCAACACCAGGAACGCGGTGATGCCGAGCCACGGTGCCTGCAGGTTGTTTTTACCCTGCAGCAACAGCTCCCCGAGCGACGGAGAACCGATCGGCAGGCCAAAGCCCAGGAAGTCGAGTGAGGTCAGGGTGGTGATGGAGCCGCACAGGATAAACGGCAAAAAGGTCAGCATCGCCACCATCGCATTGGGCAGCATATGCCGGTACATAATGACCCGGTCCTGCACCCCCATGGCGCGCGCGGCGCGGATGTAGTCATAGTTACGGGTGCGCAGAAACTCGGCGCGTACCACGCCCACCAGGCTCATCCAGCCAAACAAAATGGTGATACCAAGCAGCCACCAGAAATTGGGTTGTACGATGCTCGACAGCATAATAATCAAAAACAGCGTCGGCATGCCTGACCACACTTCAATCAAGCGCTGGCCCCACAGATCCACGCGGCCGCCGTAGTAACCTTGTATCGCACCGACACAGACGCCAATCACGCTGGAAAACAGCGTCAATGCCAGCCCGAACAGCATCGAAATACGAAAGCCATACAGCACGCGGGCCAGTACGTCGCTGCCGTTACCGTCGGTACCTAACAGATTTTTGCGCGAAGGGGCTGAGGGGAAGGGCACCTCGGTGGCGAAGTTGATGGTGTCGTAACTGAAGCGAATCGGTGGCCAAACTGCCCAGCCGTGGCTATCGATCTGTTTTTTGACGAACGGATCCTGGAAGTCGGTGACGGTATTGAGCTCACCGCCGAAGGTGGTTTCGCTGTAGTCGATAACGAACGGCAGGTACAAGCGACCCTCGTAGCGCACCAGCAACGGCCTGTCATTGGCGATCAGATTGGCTCCCAGGCTGAGGAGAAACAGCACCAGAAAAATCCACAGCGACCAATAGCCACGGCGGTTGCTGCGAAAGCGAGCCCAGCGTGCCTGATTGATTGGGCTTAAGCGGCTCATTGGCGGGCCTCGAAATCAATGCGAGGATCGACCAGGGTATAGGTGATATCGCTGAGGATATTCAACAGCAGGCCAATCAGGGTGAAGATATACAGCGTGCCGAACATCACCGGGTAATCGCGCTGCAGGGTCGCGTCATAGCCCAGCAGCCCCAGACCGTTAAGCGAGAACATCACTTCGATCAGCAATGAGCCGGTGAAAAACATGCTGACAAAGGTCGCCGGGAAACCGGCGATCACCAACAGCATGGCGTTGCGGAACACGTGGCGGTAAAGGATCTTGCTCTCGTCCAGCCCTTTGGCGCGCGCCGTGACCACATATTGTTTGCGGATCTCATCAAGGAATGAGTTTTTGGTCAGCATGGTCAGGGTAGCGAAGCCGCCAATCACCGTTGCCAACACCGGTAGCGTGATATGCCACAGGTAATCGGTGATCTTGCCATACCATGGCAGGGTATCGAAATTGCTGGAAACCAGACCGCGCAGCGGGAACCAGTCAAGGTAGCTGCCACCGGCGAACAGCACGATCATCAGAATAGCGAACAGGAAGGCCGGGATGGCATAGCCGATGATAATCAGGGTGCTGCTCCAGGTATCGAAGGCGCTGCCGTTATGCACCGCTTTGCGGATCCCCAGCGGGATCGACACCAGATAGATAATCAGCGTGCTCCACAGCCCCAGGGTGATCGACACCGGCAGGCTATGGCCAACCAACTGCATTACGGATGCACCACGAAACAGGCTGTCACCGAAGTCGAGGCGCATGTAATTCCACAGCATGGTGAAATAGCGTTCGTGCAGCGGTTTGTCGAAGCCATAGCGTTTGGTGATCTCGGCGATCACTTCCGGATCCAGCCCGCGTGAGCCACGGTATTGGCCATCTGTCGCGCTGCCGACACCGATACGCGCATGTCCCAAGCCTTCACCGGCACCGCCGCCACCAAAGCCGCTGCTCTGGCCCATTTCGATAGTGGCAATCGCCTGATCGACCGGGCCGCCGGGGGCGATCTGCACGATAAAAAAGTTAATGGTGATGATCGCCCACAGGGTGGGAATGATCAGCAACAGCCTGCGAATCAAATAAGCCGTCATCGCTGACCCCTTACTGTTGTTGAGCCGGCAAACGCGCCGCCTTGTTGACGTCAAACCACCAGTTATCGAAACCAATCACGTAGGCCGGGCGAATCGACGGCGTGGAGAATTTGTCCCAGTAGGCATAGCGGTCGTGGTTGGAATACCACATTGGCAGCATATACCGGTTCCAGGTCAATACCCGATCCAGCGCGCGGCCCAGCGGCAGCAAGGCTTTCTCGTCACCCTGATGCGCGGCGATCTGTCTGACCAGGCTATCGACCGCAGGATCGCTGACGCCCGATCGGTTATAGCTGGAATTAATGTATTCGGAATCCCAGAGTATTTTCAGATCGGGGCTAGGGAATGGCACTGCCATATAAACCGTCGGCATCATATCGAAATCACCGTCGCGCATGCGCTTGGTGAATTGGGATATGTCGATTTCACGGATCTGCATATCGATGCCCAGTCGCTTCAGGTTGTGCTGGAATGGCAATACGTACTGGAAATTGCTGCCACTCAGCAACAATAATTCAAAGCTAAACGGCTGACCGGTTTTGCTGTTGACCAACTGTTGGTTTTTCACTTCCCAGCCGGCCTGTTTCAGCAACTGAGTGGCTTTTAACAGATTTTGGCGATCGTTGCCGCTGCCATCAGAGGAAGGGGGTTGATAGATACTGGTAAACACCTCTGCCGGCACCTTGCCCTTCAGCGGTCCCAGTAGCGCCAGTTCGGCCGCATCCGGATAGCCGCTGGCGGCATACTGAGTATTCTGGAAGTAGCTGTTGGTGCGCTGATAGGCGTTGTAATACAGCGCCTTATTCATCCAGTCGAAGTCAAAGGCCAGCGTGAGCGCTTCCCGCACCCGAGGGTCGGCGAACAGAGGGCGTCTCATATTGAAGGCCATCCAGCGGGTGTTCTGCGCCGACTGGTTGGTTTCGTCCTGTTTGATGATGTAATTGCGGGCGAAATTGCCGCCCTGATACTGGGTCGCCCAACTTTTTGGCGAACCTTCAATGCGGAAGTCATAGGCACCGGCCTTGAAGGCCTCCAGCGCAACTTTGTCATCCAGATAATAGTCGTAGCGGATACTGTCGAAGTTAAAGCGGCCGCGGTTGACCGGCAGGTTGGCGGCCCAGTAATCGCGAACGCGCTGATAGGTAATGTATTGACCGAGCCGGTAACTGGCGACCTTATAAGGACCGCTGCTGAGTGGCGGGGTGTTCAGCGGCTCGCTCAGTTTGTGATCTTTCCAGAAGCTCTGCGGCAAAATAGGCAGGCCGAACAACCCCAACAACTTATCTTTATCCGGCTGCGGGAATTCAATACGCACCGTCAGACGTGAGATAGCCTTGACCGTAACGCCTTTATACAGCACGCGAAACTGCGGTACGCCTTCGGTCATAAATTTGTTAAAGGTGAAGGCGACATCGGCAGCGGTGATGGGGGTACCATCGTGGAAGCGGGCGCGGGCGTTAATATCCAGCTCCACCCAGCGCATATCGGCCGGGAAGCGAGCAGATTCGGCAATCAGTGGGTAGTAGCTGCCGATCTCATCGTCTGAGGTGGTAAACAGGGTGTCATACAGCGCGTCGGTTCGCTCGCCGGGTACGCCACGTTGCGCATAGCGGTTAAAGTTATCATAGGTGCCAATCGCCGCCAGTCGTACGTCACCGCCTTTCGGTGCCGCCGGGTTGACGTAGTCATAATGGCTGAAGTCGGTGGCATATTTCGGCTCACCGAGCTGGGCGAAAGCATAGCTTTCATTGAGGGTTTCGGCCTGCAGGCCAAAACTCAGTGCTGAGAGCACCAGGGCAGCAAAAACGCGCACGGACATCTTGACGGTAAGCTCCTGCTGTAAAGTCGATGAAATCTGGGGCAGCATAACATTTTCTGCCGTGCCTAAGGGTAAAGAAGTTAAAAAATTCAGTCCTTTAGCACCTGATGGTCCATGACCGTATGGGCGTTACAGAAGGCCACGAAGTTATCGATGCTCAGCGGCTTGCTAAAGTAATACCCCTGCATAAAGTTAACGTCCTGTTCCTTCAGGAAGTGCAGCTGTTCGGCGGTTTCCACCCCTTCGGCCACGGTTTGCATTTTCAGTTTCTTGGCCAGGGAAATCACCGCGTCCAGCACCGGGGCAGTGACCGTATCCCGACCGATGGAGTTGACGAAGCCGCGGTCTATTTTCAGATAGTCCATGCTAAAGCGTTCCAGATAAATCAACGCACTGTGGCCGGTGCCAAAATCATCGATGGCGATTTCAATGCCTTGTTGATGCAGCCAGTCGAACTCGGTCAACGCGTTGCCTTCCTCCACCATGCCACGTTCGGTA
This sequence comes from Serratia proteamaculans, assembly GCF_949794035.1. NCBI lineage: Bacteria > Pseudomonadati > Pseudomonadota > Gammaproteobacteria > Enterobacterales > Yersiniaceae > Serratia > Serratia proteamaculans. Next base: position 3,649,129 of record NZ_OX461105.1, on the reverse strand, counting down.
ATTTCAAACACCAGTGTGAAGTAGTCCCCCGGCAATTGCGCCAGCAGTTCGTACACGTCGTGGTGGAAAGAGGGGGCATTGAGGTGGGAAGGGGAGATGTTCAGGCCGAGCTTGGCCCCCTGCGGCAATGCCGTCGCCAGCTTGGGCGCGTCTTCGGCAATCAGGCGGAACAGGTGTCGTGTCAGCGGTACAATCAGCCCTTCGTTCTCGGCATAGGGAATGAAAAGGTCCGGCGGAATACGTCCTTCGATGGGGTGCTGCCAGCGGATCAGTGCTTCCAGCCCGCCGATGGTGCCGGAACGGGTATGAAACACCGGCTGATATTCGATAAAGAACTCGTTGCGTTTGATTCCGCGCATCATTGCCCGCTCCGGGCTTTGGCGCAGCAACAGCATGTAGTAGCACAGCACGCCGATCATCAAAGACAGTACCAGGCTGCCCAGCAGCGTCAGGCGAATGTCGTTGGGCGTCAGTTTTTGGTTATAAAACAGAATGGTCATCGGCGTGCCGGCGATGGAGATGCGATCGGCCTTTTCGTCCGGCAACTGGTTCAGCGGCATCAGGTTTGGACTGAAACTGGTCAGGGCGCGATCGCCCAGAATAATGGCAACGCCATGGGACCGAACGGTGCTGGTGCCGAACATCTGTTGGGGCATCAGGCCAATATCCAGGGTGGCCAGTATGCCGGTGTCTTCCTTACCTGGCTGACGCAACCAAACGGCAACCGCCGGTTTTCCAGGGACCAGTGGGGTACCCTGCTGCAGTTTGAGATCCAGCCGTTGCTGTTGGTCAATTTCCGGGTAGATGTTTTTTAACGCCAGCATCATGTTACCGGTAGCGGAAGAGCAATAGGCAAAGCCGTTTTTCACTAACATAAAGGTGCGCACACCGGAATGGAAGGCTGCCTGGTAGGTAAGTTCTGGCTGGCTGGTTGCGCAGGGGCGTTCGGTTAACGGCATCAATTGGTGCATGACTGCCGTGAGGCTGTTAAAGGTCTCGAGGGTGAGTTTCTGCGTCCGTTGTTCTAGCGCACGTTGATATTCTGTGCGCTGGTGGCTAATCAAAGAAAGCGTAATAGCCATAAACAGGATAAAAAATACCAGGGCCACGATACTGCTTTTAGCCAGGCTGCGTCGTCTGTGCGAGACGTGGCGTGCAAATGCCCTTTTCAAGCCCATAAACCTGCCCCCTGAGCACGGCGTATCAATTTGTTTTTGTTATAGAGTGACTGTCTAATATATCGCAATGACGGTGTTGCAGCCATTATTCATCGTTTATCCCACGGTGATAATAGTTTAAACCCTGCATTATCGCTGTTATTCCCATTTGACGATAATAGGTGAGTTTTTCATCGTTGGCGTCGTTTCCCAGCAATAATCTCGCGAAATATAAACGGGGATGTCGAAAACATCGCAAATAGATAATGGGGGGGCTTAGTGGGAGAAACTCCGCGCAAAAAAAAACGCTGCCCGTAGGCAGCGTTCTATCGCTCGTTTGGTCTTCAGGACAATCAGGTTTTGCTCCGTCAGCTGCTGGTAAGCACCCGGCGGGCTTCGCGATAACGTTTATTCCAATAGTTATCGCTCAGTTTCGAAATCATCACGCCGCTGCTGGTAGAGGCATGAACGAATTGATCGTTACCTAAATAGATGCCGACATGGCGTCCGGTAGAGCCGGCGCGGAACAGCACCAGATCGCCAGGACGCAGTTTGGTGCGCAAGATTTTCTTGCCCATGTCTTCCTGTTCATAGGTAGAACGAGGTAAGTCCATGCCAAACTGTTCACGGAAAGTACGCTGTACAAACGCTGAGCAATCAATGCCGCGCTTGGTTTCACCGCCTAAACGGTAGCGAACGCCTTTCCAGTCTGCATACTGATCCATAATTTTTGACTTAACGTCAACGTTACGGACCATTGCTTCGAATTCATCCTGAGAGGCTTGCAGTAAAAGACCATCTTTGTCATTAACTGCACGCATCTCAGTTTGTGCGTTATTCAAGTTCGAAGTGTGTGTCGTGCTGCAGGCGGAGAGCATTACCGCTGCGGCAATTGCAGGTACTACCCGCAAAAAATATCTCAGAAACGGTTGAGATTTGACCATTGTTATTGTTTTCCCTTGAAGTCCTTAACGACGTCAGTCGCTACCTGAAAAATGCCAAACGGAACGAGACTAATCTGCACCTGCTTTATCGACAATCAGATACCGCCGAAAACGTGCTGGAACGCACACTTTTAGTGGATTTGATGCTGAGTCGAGTTAAACCAGGCACAAACGCATCCGAGATTACCGTAACGAATTGGGGATTGCGAGCCTTTTTCCGCCCTTTTATATATGAATTTGTGATGTAACATAATGTAAATCATCATATAAAAAACGCTGATTGTCCGTTGTGTTGATTTTGCGTGAAATTAGGTGACAGAAGCGTTAACGCGGTGATGTGGAAATAAACAGGAAACGGCGGGGAAATTATCAGGAGGCTGGCGGCCTCCTGCGGGTCATAACGGTGGGTTATGGTTGTGTTGGCCGGTGCTTACCGGGCAGCATACGATTCAGGCGCAGGATCAACACATCGCTGAGCGGGGTCATCAGGCACCAACTGGCCCCCACCAACACCACTGACAGCGAACCGACGGCGATATCCGTAAACCAGTGAGCGCCAATCATTACGCGTGGTAATGAGAACACCACCGTGATCAGCAGCGCGACGGCAAAGGCGCGGCGGTTAAAGTAGCGCAGCATAAAGCAGGAGAAAATCATCAGCATCATGCCGTGGTCGCCAGGGAAGCTGTCGCTGGAGGCATCTTTGGTGGGAATGCCGGTCAGTTCACTGACGCGATTAACATTATCAAAACTCAGCGACGGGCTGGGGTGCTTGACCGGTAACAGATGACCCAGTTGGTTCAACACCACGGCGGTCAGCAGCATAACAACGCCGGTGACCAGCAAACGGCGACGGCCGGCGGCATCCTGTTGCAGATAAAAGCACAGGTACAGCAACCCCATGGCAATCAGCGAAATTACATCAAACGCACGGTTATTGGTAATGGCCACCAAATGCAGAAAAGCGGGGTCGGTCGCCAGATGACGATTAAAAAAGAAGAAAATCGACGAGTCCAGGGTAAACCAATAGCCGTGGTTGGCTGGCAGGAACCAGGACAAAAACAGCGCAATGCCCAGTATATTGAAGAGAATGATGAAGGGTAAATTGCGGCGAGTCATGGCATAACCTGTTGTAAGTCTAAAATGAAAAGGGTGCTAACGGTAAAGATCTCAACTTAAACGAATGTTAAACAGTTTGGATTGCAGCGCGTTCCAGTCCGCATTCTCGTTGTGAATCAGTTCAATTCGGCTGTCCAGTGGTGCGACCGGGCGCGTTTCGATACTGAGATCCTGTCCCTGACGGTTGATCAAAAGGGTGCCTTCAGCAATACGCACTACACCTTTGGCCCGTTCGACCGGTGCCAGCCGTATCCACTCCATGATACCAACGGTATCGAACACGGTATCGGCGTCAAAGATCCAGCCACAGCTGGTAAATCCCTGGCCCTGATTGAGCGCTCTTCGCCAGCGTGAGTTTTCCGGCAGTCGCAATGCAGCCAAGCCCTGCGTTTTACTGTGGCTATGATGATGCTGCGCATCCGGTAATTCTGTGCGATTCGTGCGCGGAAGGTCGAGCAGGGCGACATCCGCCTGACCCTGTTGGATGTGATAAAGCGGTCGCTGCCGGGGATCCTGTTCCGCCCACTGCTGCAGGGCCAGCAGATCTTGTGGCTGATAAGTGTCGCTCTTGCTGGCCAGAATAATGTCGGCGGCCGCCAGTTGATCGCGGAAGTTTTCGTTTTCGCGGTAACGCGGTTCGCCGAGCTGGCGCGCGTCCAACAGGCACAGGGTCGCTTGCAAGTCGATCCAACCGGCATAGCTGTCCTGCGTCAGCAACGACAAGATCTGTTTGGGATGCCCAAGGCCGGTGGGTTCGATCAACAGTCGGTCGGGTTTACTCTGTTGCAGCAGCATATTCAGCCCGACCTGCATTGGCAGTCCGTTGACGCAGCACATGCAACCGCCAGGGATCTCTTTGAGTACCGCGCCGCTGTCTGCCAGCAGTGCGCCATCGATGCCAATTTCACCAAACTCATTCACCAGCACCGCCCAGCGTTCATGCTCCGGCTTGTTAGCCAGCAAATGACGGATGGTGGTGGTTTTACCGCTGCCAAGGAAACCGGTGATCAGGTTAGTTTTAGTCATGGATTATTCCTGATGTAATAGTAGTGGTTGATCAATAAATAAGCAGTTCAACTCTGTCTGAGCGAATGAGGTTACTTTACCAGCGCCAGATCACAAATTTGGCAGGTTAAGATGCGATATTTAACCGGCTAAATCCACGATAAATTGTCGGAAAATTCTTAGGTAAAACCATGGATTAGCCATGGATACCGTTTGTTATTAGCTTGTTTTTTCTTTGTTAATTGCCCGATTACCCCGCAAATAATTCCTCTGACCTTGCGATTATTCTTAAGAAGATCCTCTATGGTTAAATTGGCTTAACAAAAAATGAGGTTGCCATGAATGTCTTCCGGTTATTTTTGATCGCAGGAATGTTGTTTTCATGGACGGCAGCAAGTCATGCAGGAACCACTGGCGGGGTTATTCGTTTTGTCGGTTCTATTGTGGAAAGTCCCTGCACGGTGAACATCGCCGATTCAACGGCCAAGACACAATGTTACCGCAATGGGCAGCACTATCAAGGCCAACAGACACTGTCTAAATTTGATGCTACACGCAAAGAGCTTCCACTGAATTTAGGGTCGACCGAGATGAAGTGGGTGGATCAGCAGAAAAACCTTGCAGTAATGACGGTAGTTTATCGTTAAGTCGTTCGGCCATGACGGACAGTTTATCCGGCATGGCCATTTCCCCGTCGCCTTTCAAGTTACAGCGTTGTTACCTGCACTCGCTCACCCCAGTTACTTACTCAAGTAAGCGCCTGGGGATGAGCGAGCTTGGCACCTAGCTGTAATTTGAAATTCATAGGGGATATATTTTATCTTTTACGTCATTGCCAGCGCTACGCCAGTTGAGTCGACACCCAGTTTTGTACCGTTTGTCGCGCTCCACGATCGCGCAGTGACAGATAGGCGCGCGTAACCGCCGCTTCAAACTCCTCATTAACCGCCAACTGCTCACCAAAAACCGCCTTCAACCCCAGCAGGGCTTTTACTCGCTGTTCATCGTCCGGCGTTGCTGCCACCGTCTGCTGCAGCGTTGCCAGCAGCGGATCGCGAATATCGATAGCCTGTCCGGCGTCATCCACGCCGCCGACATAGCGCATCCAGGCTGCCACGCCCAGTGCCAGACCGGCGTAGCTGCCGCCATGTTGCAGATGCCAACGGACCGAGTCCAGCATGCGCTGCGGTAATTTCTGCGTCCCGTCCATGGCGATTTGCCAGGTGCGGTGTTGCAGCGCCGGATTGCTGTAGCGTTCAATCAACTGCGCGGCATAGGCGGCCAGATCGATGCCGCTGACGCTGAGCGTCGGTGCCTGTTCGGCCAGCATCAGGTGGAGCGCGGCATGGCGATAAGACTCATCGGCCATACAGTCGTTGATATACTGATATCCCCCCAGATACCCGAGATAGGCCAGGAAAGAATGGCTGCCGTTCAGCATGCGCAACTTCATCTGTTCAAAAGGCAGCACGTCATTCACCAACTGTGCACCAGCCCGTTCCCAGGCCGGACGGCCCGCGACAAAGTTATCCTCTACCACCCATTGAATAAAGGGTTCGCAGGCGATGGCGCATTCATCGCGCACACCGCCCAGTGCGATGGCCACTTCCTCCAGTGTTTCCGGCGTGGCAGCAGGAACAATGCGGTCGACCATGGTGCTGGGGAAGCTGACCTGTTGAGCAATCCAGTCGGCCAGAGCCCCGTCGCGTGCCTGTGCCAAACCGATGATGGCGTTACGCAGCACATGGCCGTTTTCCGGAATGTTATCGCAAGAGAGCAGAGTAAAGGCGGGCAGACCACGTTTCAGGCGCAGACGCAGTGCTTCGACCAAAATACCGGGTACGGTGGTGGGTTGGCCGGGATTCGCCAGATCGGCGCGGATCCCTTGGTGTTGCAGATCCAGTTTTCCGCTGCCTGGTTCGATGCAGTAGCCTTTTTCGGTGATGGTCATTGAGACGATCGCTACCTGAGGCTCTGCCAGTTTTTCCAGTACCGCATCGATCCCTTCCAGTTTGCGGTGCACGCTTTCATGTACAGCACCGATCACGATCGCCTGATTACCCGCCGCACCTTTCTCCAGCACGCTATAAAGATGGTCTTGTTGACGCAGCGTCTGGAACAGAGTATCGCCACCAAACAGGCTGATCTCACAAATCCCCCAGTCACCCCCCTGGCGGTTCAATACCCGGTCGGTCAGCAAAGCCTGATGGGCGCGGTGAAAAGCGCCAAACCCAATGTGCACCATACGGCTTTGCAGCGCGCTGCGGTCATAGTGGGGTTGCAGGACGGCGTCGGGAAGCGGTGAGTTGGCGATAGTCTTCATGCATGGCTCCTAAGCTGAATGAAAGATACTGGCCGTTAACTTTCTAAAAGTTATCAGACCAGTTTTGCGAGCAAAAAACGGTACGGCGCTTACCCTTTTTCGCACGGGGTCTCTGCCGCCAGTGTAAGGCCGTATGGGCGCTAATAACATTGCTCAGCCCAAAATAAGCCAGAATCGTGAAGTGGATCAACCAATCAGGGTTTCGCTTTTGACAGTCAGGTGCGAAAGAGTAAGGTGAAAGATAACTGATATCTAATTCAATTTGGTATAACAAGATTGCCAAAACTGTGCGATCTTTATCCCCTCCATAATACTGGGCGATTCTTACAAGGATAAAAAATGGAACAAACATGGCGTTGGTATGGGCCGAACGATCCTGTCTCTCTTGACGATGTGCGCCAGGCGGGTGCTACCGGCGTGGTTACTGCATTGCACCATATCCCGAATGGCGAAGTGTGGCCGATCGAAGAGATCAAGGCCCGCCAGGCGCTATTGGCAGAAAAGGGGTTGGTGTGGTCGGTGGTGGAAAGCATTCCGGTGCATGAGGAGATCAAAACCCACAGCGGCAATTATCAGCAGCATATCGCCCATTATCAGCAATCGCTGCGTAACCTCGCGGCCTGCGGCATCGACACCGTGTGCTACAACTTTATGCCAATCCTCGACTGGACGCGTACCGATCTGGAGTATTTGCTGCCGGACGGATCAAAAGCGTTACGTTTCGATCAGATTGCCTTTGCGGCTTTTGATTTGCATATTCTGCAACGCGCGGGGGCAGAGCAAGATTACACGCAGGAAGAGCAGCAGCAGGCCGCCGAGCGTTTTGCTGCCATGAGCGCTGCAGAGGTTGCCAAATTGACCGGCAACATCATTGCCGGGCTGCCGGGGGCGGAAGAGGGCTATACGCTCGACCAGTTCCGTGCCCGTCTGGCCGAATACGATGCCATCGACAAGGCGCAACTGCGTGAAAATATGGCGGTGTTCCTGCGCGCCATTGTGCCGGTAGCGGAGGAAGTTGGTGTGCGGCTGGCGGTGCATCCGGACGATCCCCCGCGGCCGATCCTGGGCCTGCCTCGCATTGTCTCGACCATCGAGGATATGCAGTGGTTCAAGCAGACGGTCGACAGCCTTTATAACGGCTTTACTATGTGTACCGGTTCCTATGGGGTGCGTGCGGATAACGATCTGGTGCGGATGATTGAAACCTTCGGCGATCGCATCCATTTCACCCACCTGCGCGCCACTTGCCGTGAAGAAAACCCGAAAAGTTTCCATGAGGGCGCGCATCTGCAAGGCGACGTTGACATGGTGGCGGTGATTGAGGCGATCCTCTGCGAGGAGCAGCGGCGTCATCAGGCGGGCGATACCCGGCCGATACCGATGCGTCCCGATCACGGGCATCAGATGCTGGATGATTTGAAGAAAAAAACCAACCCGGGCTACTCGGCGATTGGTCGTTTGAAAGGGCTGGCAGAGCTGCGCGGGGTTGAACTGGCGCTCAAACGCCGCTTCTTCCCTGAATTGCCATCGTAAATATTTTCAGACGACGGGCAGTGTCAAATATTAGGGAGAGCGTGCCGAAGGGGTCGTAGCAGCTTTAGCTGCCGGAGCGCCCCTCGGTGCGCTAGGCCCGGGTATCTAGGACTAACGAACCACTTTGTTATAAAACACAGGGGCCATAATCGGCCCCTGAATTTCAACTAGTCGGCACGGCTCATATAGCGGCGTTCGGCAATATGAATGCGGATTTTGTCACCAGGGCTAAGATATTCCGGCACCTGAATGGTCAGGCCGGTCGCCATGGTGGCCGGCTTGTTGCGGGCACTGGCGGAGGCACCTTTGATGCCCGGCGCGGTGTCGACAATTTCCATATCCACGGTCTGTGGCAGTTCCAGCGCCAGCACCTGGCCGTCCAGTGTCAGCACCTGCATGCCCGGCAGACCGGCTTCAGGGATGAACAGCAGTTCGTCTTCGATCTGGTCTTTCTTGAAAATGTAAGGGGTGTAATCCTCATCATCCATAAACACGTATTCTTCACCGTCGATGTAAGAGAAGTTCACCTTACGGCGGGACAGGCTAATGGTGTCCAGAATATCGTCGCCCTTGAAGCGCTCTTCTACCTTCAGCCCGGTACGGACGTCAGAGAAGCGCATTTTGTACAAGGTGCTGGCACCACGTGCGCTTGGGCTCTGCACATCGATGTCTTTTACCAGCAGCAGTTTGCCGTTGTAGCTGATCGCCATGCCACGCTTAATTTCGTTAGCCTTTGCCATATAAAATAACCTGCAATAAAGAGTTTTTGGGAAGTTGCGACAAGTTACTCGCGCCGATGATTTCAGGCAAGCAGATCGAGCAAAAACAGGGGCAGAAAAGGGATGGCGGGCGCCATCCCCTGGGGTATTACTTGAAGACCGGCAACAGACCGAGCAATGCCAGCACGTGTGCGACGGCGTTGATCACCCCGAACAGAATGATAAACAGGATCATACCCCGGCCGCCGGGTGCGCGATACTGCGCTTCGGCAAAGCGACGACGACTGGCGCGTGCCATCATTGCCGGCACGATCACCGCCCAAACGGTGGCCGCCAGCCCGGCGAAACCGATGGCATACAGGAAGCCGTTCGGGAACAGCAGGGCGGCGATGGTCGGCGGTGCAAAGGTCACCAGTGCGGTCTTACTGCGCCCGGCGGTGTCATCGCTGAATTTGAAAAAGTCTGCCAGATAATCGAACAGGCCCAGCGAGACCCCGAGGAACGAACTGGCCAGTGCCATATAAGAGAAGGCGCTCAGGAGCTGGCCAACGGTCTGGCTGCTGGACACGTTGCCCATCTGCTTAAGCAGGCTGCCGATGTTGCCGCCTTCGGCAATCACCTGGCGAAAGGCGTCACGGGCGATGTTGCCCTGAATCACATACTGCCACAGGATGTAGATCGCCAGCGCCAGCAACGTGCCGTACACCAGGCTGCGCACCACGGCCCTGCTGTCTTTGTGGTAATACTTCACCAGTCCCGGCACGTTGCCGTGATAACCGAACGAAGTCAGCAGATAAGGCAGTGCCGCCAGGGCATAAGGCAGATAGCTGGCCTGGTCGTCACCGCGGTTGAACAGCACCGCCGGTTGTACATGAGTGAACATATCGCCCACCGACATCACAAAGGTGATCACCATACCGCCAATCAGGATAGTGCTCAGACGATCGACGGCACGGGTGGACAGCCAGACGATAAACGCCACCACGATGGCAAACACCAGCCCGGCGGTGGTTTGCCCAACGCCAACAATACCCTCCAGCGTGTGGGCGATGATCGAGCCACCGGCGGAAATATAAGCGTAGGTCAGGATATACAGTACAAAGGCGATGGAAATGCCATTAATGGCGTTCCAGCCTTTACCCAGCAGATCCTTGACGATGGTGTGGAAACTGGCCCCGCTTGGGTAATGCATTGCGGCTTCGAGGATCATCAGCCCAGAGATCAGCATGCAGGCCCAGGTATAAATCAATAGCGCGACCGAGCCGCTGAACCACACGCCAGAAGTGACAATAGGGATGGAGAACATGCCGGCGCCGACGGCGGTGCCTGCAATGATCATCGCGCCGCCAAGGACCGAAGGGCGGGAAAGCTTCTGGATGGTGTCCGCGGACATTTTTTGCTCCTGAGTGGCCGGGTTGGCCGTGAGTTCTTTTGTACTAGCTCAATGGTACAGGTGCGGTTGGCGCATGTAAAGCCGTGAATGCGCTTGTTTCATGCATTAATCGGTGTGAATGGGGCGATTTGCGGCGTGTTTTTGCCCGACATGAGTGCAACCCATTAGCGGTGAAATGGGGGCGATGTAAAGATTGTTGGACAAACCCGGATTCTGCTGGCGGCGAATGAGCGCTACTGATATTGTCGCGCTTCAATTCCGCCAGCCCACCGGGAGACTTGCTGATGGACTGTCGTGCCGACTGTGGCGCCTGTTGTATTGCGCCTTCAATATCCAGCCCGATCCCCGGCATGCCCAATGGCAAGCCCGCCAATACCCGCTGCATTCATCTGAGCGAGCAACTGCGTTGCGGTCTGTTCCATTCACCGCTGCGGCCCAGGGTCTGCGGCAGCCTGCAGGCCAGCCGCGAAATGTGCCACGACCACCGTGACGACGCGTTGATTTATCTGATCAAACTGGAAGCGGATACCGCGCCCTAAGCGTCTTTGAGTTTCCACAGGCACAGCACTGCGCCGACAACCATCGCCAGCGCGGAATAAAACACCGCGTGATAGCTCCAGACCTCCGCCACCACACCGGCGATGGAACCGGCAAAAATCCAGCCGACACGCGTCGTATTGGTAAACAGGGTGGTGGCCGCGCCGGCCTGTCCAGGCATCAAATCCTGAAAATAAAGCATGCCAATCCCCGCCAGCACGCCGATAAACGCCGCATTAAGCAGTTGCAGGGCGATCAGTGGCCAGGTGCCGGTGATAAACAATAACCCGAAGTAAAAAAGCAGGCCTGCCACCACCGCCCAACGCATTAAAAAGCGTTTGCCGAAACGTTTCGCCACCATGCCGGCAATCAGCATAGTCGGTATTTCCAGCCCGGCCGCCGTGCCCATCAAGATCCCGGCCAGCCTTTCCGGCAGTTGCAGCTCATGCACCATATACAGCGGCATATTGATCAGATACATGCTGTTGGCGGTCCACATAAAGGTGCAGGCCATAAACAGCAGCAGCGTATCACGACGGTTCTGTCGTGGTGCTTCCAGCGTGGTACTGGCGGCCACCGGTGTTTTGCGCATCGACGGCAGCATTTTCCACACCAGCACGCCACACAGGATAAACGCCGCGGCGGCGGCCAGGTACATCACCTTAAAACCGAATCCCAGTGCCAGTGCGAAGGCGATAGGCGGCCCGATCACCCAGGCAAGGGAAACCTGCGCCCGCAGGATCGAACTGAACATGACTGCTTCGCGACCGGTGCGATCGGCGTGCTCGCGCGCCAGGGCGAACATCTGTGGGTTAGCGGTAGAGCCGAAACTGGTCAGCACCACGCCAACGGCCAACAACAGGTAATAATTGCGGTTCCAGGCAAACAGCACACAACCCAATGCGCCCAGCATGCAGCAGAGGAAAATCAGCGTCTTGCGGTCACCCTTTTGATCTGAGCGGCGGGCGAGAAACTGGCTGACCAAAATGCCGATCACCGCGCTGCCGGTGAAAAACAGCCCAACCATGGAGGGGCGCACATTGACTTGCGTCGCCAGAAACAGGCTCAGCGTAGGAGTCTGTAGCGCCCCGGCAATGCCGGTGAGGAACGCCACCACTAAAAAGGCCAGCGATGTGAGGTCGGGCGAGCGTCGCGTTACCGCAGTTGAAGTAGGCATAGAGGTCAGGAAATAGCCGAGAATGAGGGGTTCGCGCGCATCATACGCCCATTTATTTTAAATAAAAAGAAAGAAACAGAAACCGGTTTCACCCTGCTTAATAGGGAAATTATTTCCCTGCGCAGGGACAAAAAAAGGGGCGATATTATCATCGCCCCTGATGCTTTTGGATCTGCCGTTACGCGCCGGCTGGCACGTCGTGCGCAGTGTTTTTCAACACTTCACCCTGATACTTCTCGATCTGCAACTGGGCCATCTGCCCACAGTTCCCCTGAGCCAGGCTGGAGGAGCCGACGTCGAAGGTCAGGCAGTTGACGTTGCCGTTTTTGCACAACGAGCCCGGCTGTGACGGATCGGCCGGATCGAACCAGGCCCCTTCGCTGATACGAACCACACCAGGACGCACGTCTTCACTGACTACCGCGCCCACCAGGATCTGGCCGCGATCGTTAAAAGCACGGACCAGATCACCGCTGGCGATGCCGCGTGACTTGGCGTCTTCCGGATGGATCACAATCGCTTCCCGATCGGCTACCGCATACTTTTTACGCAGCGGCGTGTTGTCGAGCTGCGAATGCAGGCGGTTGATCGGGTGCGCGGTGTTCAGCGACAGCGGATATTTAACCGCTTCCGGCCCACGATACCATTCATGCGGCGGCATCCAGGTCGGAATACCCGGGCAGTCCAGGTATTTCATTTTGGCGATAGCGTCGGAATGGATCTCGATTTTGCCGGACGGCGTCCCCAAAGGATTGAGCAGCGGGTTTTCGCGGTAGTCGGCGAAACGCACCCATTGGGTGTTGGCCTCGGGCACCGGGAAGCGCACATAGTTATTGGATGCCCAGAACATGTCGAACGGCGGCAGGGCCACCCGGGCACCGCGCGCCTGGGTTTTCATGTCATCGTACATGCCTTTCAACCACTGAGTTTCATCTTTGCCTTCGGTAAAGGCATCCTGCACACCCAGCTTGGCCGCCATGGCCGCGAAGATATCGAAATCGCTGCGCGACTCGTGCTGTGGCTCCACGCACTGATGCATTGGGAACACGTACAGTTGCGAGTAGTCGCCGCCCATTTCCAGATCGTTGCGTTCATAGCTGGTAGTGGCCGGTAACACGATATCGGCGTGTTTGGCGGTAGCGGTCCAGTAAGGTTCGTTCACCACGATGGTGTCCGGCCGCTGCCAGGCCTTGACCAGATTGTTGGTGTCCTGGTGCTGGTGGAAGGTGTTACCCCCGGCCACATACACCATTTTAACCTCGGGATAGGTGACCTGCGCGCCATTGAAGTTAATGGTCTTGCCCGGGTTGGACAGGCATTCGGCGATACGTGCCACCGGGATCGGTGCCGGTGAGTTTTTCGGCGCATTACCGGCAGAAATACCGGAAACAATGCCGCCTTTCGCCGTCGGACTGCCGCCGGAAGAGTAGTGATAGCTGAAGCCAAAGCCGCCGCCCGGCAGGCCAATTTGGCCGAGCATCGCCGCGACGGTGACCAACAACCAGTGCTGCTGTTCACCATGATGCTGGCGCTGAATGCCCCAACCGCCCATGATCATGGTGCGATTTTTCGCCATATCGCGCGCCAGTTGGCGCAATACATCGGCATCGACGCCGCAAACGTCGGCGGCCCATTCGGCGGTTTTCGGCGTGCCATCGGTTTCACCCAGCAAGTAAGCCTGGAATTTGTCGAAGCCGGCGGTGTAGGTTTTCAGGAAGTCCGGGTTATGCAGCTTTTCGGTCAGCAGCGTGTGGGCGATGCCGATCAACATGGCGCCATCGGTATAAGGACGTGGGGCGATCCACTGCGCATCGATAAATTTGGCGCTGTCGTTGTGTACCGGATCGATGCTGATAACGCGGGTGCCTTTCTTCTTCAGCGCTTCAAAGCCCGTCTGGCCGTAGTGGTCTGGCACGTTCCAACTGTTTTTCAGCGTGATCATCGGGTTACAACCCCACAACACCACCAGTTGGCTGTTTTCAATCACGTTTGGCCAGGCGGTTTGCTGTTCGTAAACCTCCATGGAGCCGACCACGTGTGACATGATCACCTGCGCGGCGCCGGTAGAGTAGTCACCGGCATAACCGAGGAAGCCACCGGTCAGGTTCATCAGGCGTTGCAGCAGCGTGCGGCTGTTGTGCAGCATGCCGACGCTCTTCCAGCCATAGGAACCGGCATAGATTGACTGCGGGCCATGATCTTTTTGCAGACGGGTGATTTCACCGCAAACCAGTTCAATTGCCTTGTCCCAGCTGACTCGCACCCATTCGTCGCGGCCGCGCAGTTCGGTATGGCTACCCGGGCCGCCTTCCAACCAGCTTTTACGCACCATGGGATACTTGATGCGGTTTTCAGCATGCACCTGGTAGGGTGCCATGGTGATCAGTTCGTTCGGGTAAGGATCGTCTTTGACCGGCTGCACGCCAATCATTTTGCCGTCCTGCACTATGGCTTCAAACGCACCCCAGTGCGCACCGGTCAGAATGCCTTTCTGCGCCTGACGCAATGCTACAAATTGCGGCAGCGCCTGGCTGATGGCCTGCGCCAGCGCCGACTTGGGCCACAGGCCTGCCAGCAACGGGGCGGCGGCCAGCGCGGTGGCGCCGGTCAGGAAGCGGCGGCGGCTCATTTTTAACGCTTGTTGTTGATATTTGCTCATTTCGCTTCTCCCTTAAAGCTTGGCTGGTGCGGCTGGCTGCATGTCACTGGCGTGTTTCTGCACGTATTGTGTCAGAACGCGCAGTTGTTCCTGCGTCAGCGAGGTGCGTGGAGCCATACCTTTAATTACGCCGATCCACTGGTTGGCGTTGAAGCGATCGAGGGCGGTCAGACCGTGGCAACCTGTGCAGTTGGCCGACATCATATCCGCGGTGTAGCGCCAGATTTTTTGCTGATCGTCGATCAATTGTTTACGTGGTAGCCAGACCTGCAGAGAAACCTGATGCCACACCAGCCCGGTGTCGCTATCGGTCATGGTGGTGCCGGTTTTCAGCAGTTTGCGGGCGTCTTCACCCAGCAATACGCTGAGGATACGCTTGCCCTGCGCGGCGTAGAACACTTCACTGACGCCGTCTTGCTGCCAGCCGGTGACGCTGGCCAGCACCTTGTCGCCTTCCTGCTTCACCACCTGAACTTCGGTGGATGGCATCAGGTTGCCGGCATTGTGGCTGTCGTCCGGTTTCAGGAAGAAGGGTTCAGTGGCAATGGTGTACAGCGTCGTGGCGGTCGGTGAGGTTTCGGCCGCGGCCTTCGCCAGTTCGGCGGCACCGGCCTGAGCTGCACCGCTCATGTCTGGCAGGATATGCGCCACCCCTTTATGGCAATCGATACAGGTTTCACCCTGTTTGATGGCCACCGGATGTTGGATACGCGCTTCAGGCCGCTGGGCGGTGATGTCCATGGCGTCAAAGCTGTGGCATGAGCGGCAGGTGGCGGAATCGCTTTCTTTCAACGTTTTCCATACCGACTGTGCCATCGCCAGCTTATGCGCCTCGTATTTCTCTGGTGTATCGATGGTGCCCACCATCTCGCCATAAATGTCTTTTACCGCGCGGATCTTGGTCCACAGGTAATCAAGCGGTTCGTGCGGAACGTGGCAGTCGGCGCATTCAGCGCGAATACCCTTGGTATTTTGGAAGTGAATGCTGCCCTGATATTCGGCCAGCGGTTGTTGCATGGTATGACAGGACACACAGAAGGCGGTGTCGCTGGTTTTGTGGAATACCGTGGCGGTACCCGCCAATAATGCTGCTCCGAGGATAATCCCCAGCAGCAAAAGCCACAGCCATCCCCAGCGGTGCTTTTTTATCAAGCCAGTGAATTTATTGGTCATATTGAACCCGCTTATAATTATGAAATACCAAGGAAAACCTTGCCAAAAAAATGGCCGGCCGAGTGCCGACACACCTGAAGAAGTATAGGTATAATTAGCAATGACATCTAATACTATAGGGTTATTTTTAGCAGGAAAAAGGTCATTCGAGGGATTTTTCAGCGTTATATTCTGGGTTATATAACGCATTTTTTATGAGGTTTTATCAGTCTATGAGCAAGATCACGGACAGAGTGGAAAAATCATGATTGAAAACAGCTACTTTGTGGGCAGGTAGTTCTGGCCCGTCAGCCAAAGATGAATGGCATTGCGGCTGGCTTCGAAATGGGGCTCCGGTAACTTGTTCGGCGAGCACCAGCGCCACTCGGCACATTTTTCCGGCTCTTTCAGTTCGGGATCACCACCGGGATGCTGGGTCAGCAAACATACGGACAGGGTATGTTTTCCCTCGGCGCGCCAGGTTTGCAGATTATTGCTGATGCCGATAAAAGTGGGCGGGGCGATGATCAGCCCGGTTTCTTCGGCAATCTCACGTTGTGCACATTGTTCAATGGTTTCACCAGCATCCAGGTGCCCTCCGGGGATCGACCAAAAGGGCGCGTGTTGGCCGCAGCGTTTCCCCAGCAATATTTCCCCTTGGGCATTTACGATGATTACCCCTACGCCAGCCACTACAGTCATGCTTTTCTCCGTCAGCAAAGTTTCAGCACAGTATGTCATTTTACCCTCGTGACAGGTAACCCTTCAGGAAAAGTGTGCGTAAGGTCAAAAATCTAGCACATCAATATTGAGAAAACTTGCTTTCGGTCAGTGCTACTTACACACTCCTTGAAACGTTTCAGCGTTATGGGCGCGATGATTCCGTACCGATAACGCTCCTTTTTCCCAATGAAGCTGAAACGATTCAATTCAGCAGGAGAGGAGAATCATGTTCCAGTTGTCACAGCAAGATATTCACCTGGGCGCGGCTGCCGGCAGCAAGCAGGAAGCCATCCAACAGGTTGCCGCCGCACTGACCGAGGCCGGCTGTGTCAGTGCCGCCTACGTGGACGGCATGCTGCAGCGCGAGCTGCAAACCTCCACTTACCTGGGTAACGGCATCGCCATCCCGCATGGCACCACCGATACCCGCGATCTGGTGCTGAACACCGGCGTGCAAGTATTTCAATTTCCACAGGGCATTGAGTGGGGCGAAGGCCAAACCGCCTTTGTGGTGATCGGTATTGCCGCCCGTTCCGACGAACACCTGGCGCTGTTGCGCCAGCTGACACACGTACTGAGCGACGACAGCGTGGCTGAACAGTTGGCGAAAACCACCTCGGCTGAAGAGCTGCGCAGCCTGTTGATGGGCGAAAAGCTGACGGCGGAATTCCAGTTTGACGCTTCCCTGATTGCGCTCGATGTGGCCGCTGACAGCCTGATGACGCTGCAGGCGCTGAATGCCGGTCGTTTGCAGAAGATCGGTGCGGTCAACGCCCAGTTCGTCAGCGACGTCATTACCCGCAAGCCGCTGAATCTGGGGCAGGGCATTTGGCTGAGTGACAGCACCGAAGGCAATCTGACCAGCGCAGCCACCCTGAGCCGTCCGGTGCAGGCGTTTGACGAAGACGGCGAGAAAGTTGCGCTGCTGTTGACGCTGTCGGTGGCTGACCAACAACCGCTGGCGGTGCTGAACTACCTGAGTGACCTGCTGTTGGCGAATAAAGCTGAACGCTTGCTGAACGCCGATGCCGTCACCGTGTTGGCATTGCTGACCAGTGAGGTCGAAGAAGAAAATACCACCCTGAGTGCCGAATACGTGATCCGTAACGAACACGGTCTGCATGCCCGTCCGGGCACGGCACTGGTCAACGTCATCAAGCAGTTCAGCAGTGAAATTACCGTCACTAACCTGGATGGCAGTGGCAAACCGGCCAACGGACGCAGCCTGATGAAGGTCGTGGCGTTGGGCGTGAAGAAAGGACATCACCTGCGCTTTACCGCCAAAGGTGAAGATGCTGAAACGGCGCTGAAGGCGATCGGAACGGCAATTAACGAAGGACTGGGCGAGGGCGCAGCATGAGCAGAAGAGTAGCAACAATTACCCTGAATCCGGCTTACGATCTGGTGGGCTTTTGCCCGGAGATCGAGCGCGGTGAAGTGAATCTGGTTAAAACTGCCGGTCTGCACGCCGCCGGAAAAGGCATTAACGTCGCCAAGGTGCTGAAAGACTTGGGCATTGATGTGACAGTCGGCGGCTTCCTCGGCAAAGACAACCAGGACGGCTTCCAACTGCTGTTCAGCGATCTGGGCATTGCCAACCGCTTCCAGGTGGTGCCGGGCCGTACCCGCATTAACGTCAAATTGACGGAAAAAGACGGCGAAGTGACCGATTTCAACTTCTCCGGCTTTGAGGTCACCGGCCAGGATTGGGAACGTTTCGTGACCGACTCCCTGAGCTGGCTCGGTCAGTTTGACATGGTGGCCGTGAGCGGCAGTCTGCCGGCCGGGGTTGATCCCGATGCCTTTACCGACTGGATGGTTCGTCTGCGCGCCCAGTGCCCATGCATTATTTTCGACAGCAGCCGTGAAGCCCTGGTTGCCGGCCTGAAAGCCGCGCCGTGGCTGGTGAAACCGAACCGCCGTGAGCTGGAAATCTGGGCCGGTCGCCCGTTGCCACAGCTGGCAGACGTGGTTGAGGCCGCCCATGCGCTGCGCGATCAGGGCATTGCCCACGTAGTGATTTCTCTCGGCGCAGAAGGCGCGCTGTGGGTCAACGCTTCCGGCGCCTGGATCGCCAAACCCCCGGCCTGCGAAGTGGTCAGCACCGTCGGTGCCGGTGACTCGATGGTGGGTGGGCTGATCTATGGCCTGCTGATGCGCGAATCCAGTGAACATACTTTGCGTTTGGCCACCGCCGTGGCTGCACTGGCCGTCAGCCAGAGCAACGTTGGCGTGACCGACCGTCCACAGTTGGCCGCGATGATGGCGCGTGTCGATCTGAAACCTTTTAATCAATAGCAGGAGGCAGAATGAAAACACTGCTGATGATAGACAGTTCGCTGGGGCAGGCGCGTGGTCACCTGGCGAAACGTATGCTCGGTGCTGCTGCAGCAAAAACCGGCCTGACGCTGGTTGAGTCGCTGGCTGAGGCTGAACTGGTGGTGGTCGCAGGGCAAGCTGCGCCTGCTGACGCCGCGCTGAACGGCAAACGGGTTTATGTGGGTGATGTGGAACACGCGGTGCGTGAACCTGAAGCCTTCCTGACGCAGGCTATCGCCGAGGCAAAAGCCTGGCAGGTACCGGCAGCGGCTGAGCCGGTCAAAGCGGCCGGTCAAAAACGCATTGTGGCGATCACCGCTTGCCCAACCGGCGTGGCGCATACCTTTATGGCGGCAGAGGCCATTGAGAGCGAAGCCAAAAAACGCGGCTGGTGGGTGAAGGTTGAAACCCGTGGCTCCGTAGGCGCAGGCAATACCATTACGCCAGAAGAAGTGGCGGCGGCCGATCTGGTGATTGTGGCGGCTGACATCGAAGTGGATCTGGAGAAATTTGCCGGCAAGCCGATGTACCGTACTTCGACCGGTTTGGCGCTGAAGAAAACCGCGCAGGAACTGGACAAGGCACAGGCCGAAGCCGAGATTTTCCTGCCGCAGAAAAGCGGTACTCCGGCCGCAGCCGGCAAGAAGAAAGAGAGTGCCGGGCCATATCGCCACCTGCTGACCGGCGTGTCCTACATGCTGCCGATGGTGGTGGCGGGCGGTCTGTGTATCGCACTGTCGTTCGTGTTCGGTATCAAGGCATTTGAAGTTAAAGGCACGCTGGCGGCTGCGCTGATGCAAATCGGCGGGGGATCGGCCTTTGCGCTGATGGTGCCGGTACTGGCCGGTTTTATCGCGTTCTCGATTGCTGACCGTCCGGGCCTGACGCCAGGGTTGATCGGCGGCATGCTGGCCGTGAGCACCGAAGCCGGTTTCCTCGGCGGTATCATTGCCGGTTTCCTGGCGGGTTATGTCGCCAGATTTATCAGCACCAAATTGCGTTTGCCGCAGAGTATGGAAGCGCTGAAGCCGATCCTGATCATTCCGCTGGTGGCCAGCCTGATCGTCGGTTTGATCATGATTTTCATCGTCGGTACGCCGGTGGCGAAAATCATGGAAGGCCTGACCCATTGGCTGCAGTCCCTGGGTACCGCTAACGCAGTGCTGCTGGGGGCGATCCTCGGTGCCATGATGTGTACCGATATGGGCGGCCCGGTCAACAAGGCGGCCTATGCCTTTGGCGTGGCGTTGCTGAGTTCTTCGGTGTATGCGCCGATGGCGGCGATTATGGCAGCTGGTATGGTGCCACCGCTGGCGATGGGGTTGGCTACGCTGCTGGCGCGTCGCAAGTTCGACAAGTCACAGCAGGAAGGGGGCAAAGCTGCGTTGGTGTTGGGCCTGTGCTTTATCTCTGAAGGGGCGATCCCGTTTGCTGCCCGTGACCCGATGCGCGTGTTGCCTTGCTGCATCGCCGGTGGTGCATTGACCGGTGCGCTGTCCATGGCGTTTGGTGCCAAGCTGATGGCACCACACGGCGGGCTGTTTGTGCTGTTGATCCCTGGTGCTATCACCCCGGTGCTGCTGTATCTGGTGGCGATTATCGCCGGTACGCTGTTGGCGGGCGTGTCTTACGCGGTGCTGAAACGTGCTGACGTCCCGGCGGCTAGCGTGGCTTAACCTTTACGCGGGCAATAAAAACCACCTCAAGGGACCCTATGGGTCCCTTGTCTATTCCTGCATCTTAAGATTGTTTTAATGGTCTCGCGTGACTACAATGTGACTACAAATGTAGGGGGTAATGATGGAAACTTATGTACGTGCTCGCATCGACACTGATCTTAAAGATGCCGCAACCGCTGTTTTGAAAGATTGCGGACTGACGGTCAGTGCAGCCTTTAGAATATTTCTGAGTGAAGTCGTTGCAACCAAGGCTATGCCAATAGAAATAAAGGCCCATACGCCTAACGCACGCCTTCGTGCGGCCATTGAAGAAGCTGATGCTCTAGCGGCAGGAAAGCCGGACCACTTTAATAGTGTTGAATCCATGATGGAGAGCCTGAAAGTTGGTAAAAAAACCACTATCGAAAGCCAAGACCAAGGCGAAAGCAGCGAGGGCGGCGCGTCCAGCGGGGATTAGGCCGCGAAAATTGGACTACACATCCCGTTTTGACAAAGATTGGGCACGCATGCTGAATTATTCAAATGAACCACTCCGTTAGCAGGACGCGCTAGAGTCACCCCCACTCAGTCAGCCTATTGCTCACCGGGGAGGGTGACCCACACACAACTACTGCTGAGCTTTCAGCCAGGCGATCTCTTCCGCCCAGATATCCGGGTTCACCGTTTCCAGGATCAGCGGGATATTGTCGAAACGCGCGTCGCGCATGATATAGCTGAACACCGTTTTACCGATGTTTCCCTCACCCAGGCTGTGGTGCCGATCGACGCGGCTGTTGAATGCGCTCTTGGCGTCATTCAGGTGCATACCGCGCAGATAGTTGAAGCCCACCACCTCACCCAGCTCTTTAAAGGTCTGTTCGCAGGTTTCCTCGGTACGCAGGTCGTAACCGGCGGCAAAGGCGTGGCAGGTATCGATGCAGACGCCGACGCGGCTTTTATCTTCCACGCCGTCGATGATCGCCGCCAAATGTTCAAACTTAAAGCCCAGATTACTGCCCTGACCGGCGGTGTTTTCGATCACTGCCGTCACGCCGGTGGTTTTATCCAGCACCATGTTGATGGATTCGGCGATACGCGCCAGGCATTTGTCTTCGTCAATTTGCAGCAGATGGCTGCCAGGGTGGAAGTTCAGCAGCGTCAGCCCCAGTTGCTCGCAGCGTTGCATTTCATCAAGAAAGGCTTCGCGGGATTTTTCCAACGCCTCGGTCACCGGGTGGCCGAGATTAATCAGGTAGCTGTCGTGCGGCAGGATCTGCCCTGGGCCGTAACCGTATTGCGCGCAGGCGCTTTTAAACTTATCGATCACGTCAGCAGGCAGCGGGGCGGCCTTCCATTGACGCTGATTTTTGGTGAACAGGGCGAATGCTGTCGCCTCTAATTCGTGCGCGCGGATCACTGCTTGATCCACGCCGCCTGACGCGCTGACATGTGCACCGACAAACTTCATTTTCATTCTCCTGTGTAATCGGCGTCATTATGGCATTGATAGCGGAAGGATTGAATGGCTGGAAAAGTTCAGGCCCGCGATGGCGGGCCTGAGGTCGGAAAACAACGGCGGAGATAATCAGAGGAAATGTTGCACCAGCAGGTTAATCACAGTACCGCCAACAATCAGCCAGATGAACAGCAGGGTGGCCAGCAGAATCGGTTTGAACCCTGCCTGACGCACTGCGCTGATGTGGGTGGTTAGCCCCAGCGCCGCCATCGCCATCGCCAGCATCCAGGTATCGGCGGTAATCAGGTGTTTCACCAGCGTCGCCGGGATCAGGTCGAATGAGTTCAGCCCGGCAACGGCGATAAACAGCACGGCGAACCAGGGAATGGTGATGGCGGATTTTTCTGCCTTTTCCCCAGTGTTTTCGGTGCTACGGCTGCGGCTGATAAACCCGGAGAGCACGACCAGGAAGGGTGCCAGCATCATCACGCGGATCATTTTGGAGATCACCGCGGCATTTTCGGCATCCGGCCCGATGGCATGCCCGGCGGCGACGACCTGTGCCACTTCGTGGATGGTCGAACCGGTAAAGATACCGAAAGTTTCCTGATTAAACGGCAGCCACTGGAATTGCTCATTCAGATGGTACAGCCATGGGTAGGCGAAGATCGCCAGTGTGCCGAACACCACCACGGTGCTGACTGCGACGGCCACTTTATTGGCATCGGCTTTCAATACCGGCTCGGTCGCCATGACCGCGGCCGCACCGCAGATGCTGCTGCCGGCACCGATCAGCATGGTGGTGTGACTGTCGAGGCCAAACACCCTTTTGCCCAACCAGCAGGCCAGCAGGAAAGTGGTGGTTAGCGTCAAGGCATCAATGATGATGCCGGTAGTGCCCACGTCGGCAATTTGCTGGAACGTCAGACGGAAGCCGTAAAGGATAATACCGAGACGCAGCAGGCGCTGTTTGGCAAATTGAACGCCGCCATGGCAGCTTGGTTGCAACCAGGGATACAGCGTATTGCCCACCACAATGCCGAGTAAAATCGCCAGCGTCAGCGCCCCTAATCCCAATCCGGCTACCCAGGGAATATCACCGACCCATACCGCCAACGCGGTGATGGCACCGGTCAACAACAGCCCGGGGACCAGGTGAGGTATACCGAACAGGGGGAATTGTCGGGTTGGGAAATTGTGTGTGGTATTGGTCGCCATAAGTCAGCCCTTTTATTCAAAATCTTGAGCACAGACTACGTTCTGGCAGCATAAAAGAGAAATTGATTATATGGTTATAACCTATCTGAATAAGTGGTTAGTCGACCTGGCTGGCTTTCATGCTGATTTCTGCAAACGTGGTACCATTAATGTTATTCACCCTGTGCGTTGTTGCCGGTCAGCAGCGCAGATTTTGCATTAATTTCAGTGACTTTTTTCGATGTCACCTTTGATCAATACCGAGACGCTATGCATATCACCTTACGTCAATTGGAAGTTTTTACCGAAGTGCTTAAAAGCGGTTCGACCACGCAGGCCTCGGTGGTTCTGGCGTTATCACAATCGGCGGTCAGCGCAGCGCTGGCCGATCTGGAAGGGCAGTTGGGCGTGCAGTTATTCGATCGCGTGGGGAAGCGTCTGGTCATTAATGAGCACGGCCGGTTGCTGTATCCGAAGGCCCTGGCGCTTCTGGAGCAGGCGGGCGAGATTGAACAGCTGTTCCGCCATGACGGCGGTGCGTTGCGCATCGGTGCCAGCAGCACCATCGGCAACTATATGCTGCCGGAGATGATCGCCCATTATCGGCATGATTTCCCCGCTTCACCGTTGGAATTGAACGTCGGCAACAGCCAGGACGTGATTGGCGCGGTTGCGGACTTCCGGGTCGATCTGGGGTTGATTGAAGGCCCTTGCCATATGCCGGAACTGATCACTCTGCCGTGGCTGGAAGATGAGTTGGTGGTGTTTGCCGCGCCGGACAACCCGCTGGCCGGGCAGCCGCTGACTCTGGAGATGCTGGCTACCGCTCCCTGGATCCTGCGTGAAGGCGGCTCGGGTACGCGCGAGGTGCTGCATCACCTGCTGCTGGCGCACTTGCCGCACTTCCAGTTGGTGATGGAACTGGGCAACTCGGAAGCGATCAAGCACGCGGTACGCCACGGCATGGGGATCAGCTGTCTGTCGCGGCGGGTGATCGGCGAACAGTTGGACAGCGGGGTGCTGGTGGCACTGAATGTGCCGTTGCCGCCTCTGATGCGGACCCTTTATCTGATCCATCACCGGCAAAAGCATCTCTCCAACGCGCTGCAGCGTTTCCTCGGCTACTGCGGGTTTCAGCCCCAATGACGTCTCTGTCAGGAGAAACAAAGCATAAAAATCTGCTCCCTGTCACATTAATGACAGTAAGTAAGGTATTGTGGCCCGTTGCTAATAATTAGCCCTGAATTATGAAGCTATCTTATATCAGTGCAATGTTACTAGTTCGCCGGTGGGTATTTGTTACAATCCGCCCTCATTTTTTTTGACCAGCAGATAGGGTAAGAATGGCTCAGCAGGATATAAAAACATCGGGGCAACCAGCACCCGGATTGCGCCGCGAGCTGAAAGCTCGGCACTTAACCATGATTGCTATTGGTGGCTCTATTGGCACCGGTCTGTTTGTCGCCTCTGGCGCTACGGTTTCTCAGGCCGGTCCGGGCGGGGCACTGCTGTCCTACGCGCTGATCGGGTTGATGGTTTACTTCCTGATGACCAGTCTGGGCGAATTGGCAGCTTTTATGCCGGTCTCCGGCTCGTTCTCTACCTACGGTGCCAAATACGTAGAAGAAGGCTTTGGTTTCGCGCTGGGCTGGAACTATTGGTACAACTGGGCGGTGACCATCGCCGTTGACCTGGTGGCTTCACAGCTGGTGATGACCTACTGGTTCCCGGACGCGCCAGGCTGGATCTGGAGCGCACTGTTCCTTTGCCTGATGTTCCTGTTGAACTACATTTCGGTTAAAGGTTTCGGTGAAGCGGAATACTGGTTCTCGCTGATCAAAGTGACCACCGTCATTATCTTTATCGGTATCGGTGTGCTGATGATCTTCGGCATCCTCAAAGGGGGGGAGCACGCAGGCTGGCAGAACTGGACCATAGGCGACGCGCCGTTTGCCGGAGGGTTCTCGGCAATGATAGGCGTGGCGATGATAGTGGGCTTCTCGTTCCAGGGCACCGAGCTTATCGGTATCGCGGCCGGTGAGTCGGAAAACCCGGGCAAAAACATCCCGCGCGCGGTGCGTCAGGTGTTCTGGCGTATCCTGCTGTTCTATATCTTTGCCATCCTGATTATCAGCTTGATCATTCCTTATACCGATCCGAGCCTGCTGCGTAACGATGTGAAAGACATCAGCGTCAGCCCGTTCACGCTGGTGTTCCAGCACGCCGGTCTGCTGTCGGCGGCGGCGGTGATGAATGCGGTGATCCTGACGGCAGTATTGTCCGCCGGTAACTCCGGGATGTACGCTTCCACCCGCATGCTGTTTACTCTGGCATCGGAAGGTAAAGCGCCACGTATCTTTGCCAAACTGTCGAAGGGCGGGGTGCCACGCAACGCGTTGTACGCCACTACCGTGGTGGCGGGTCTGTGCTTCCTGAGCTCGATGTTCGGCAACCAGTCGGTTTATCTGTGGCTGCTGAATACTTCAGGCATGACCGGCTTTATCGCCTGGTTAGGGATTGCCATCAGCCATTACCGTTTCCGTCGTGGCTATATGATCCAGGGGCGCGATCTCAACGATCTGCCGTACCGTTCCGGCTTCTTCCCGCTGGGGCCGATCTTTGCCTTTGTCCTGTGCCTGGTTATCACGCTGGGACAGAACTATCAGGCGTTCCTGCAAGACCGGATCGACTGGTACGGTGTGACGGCCACCTATATCGGTCTGCCGCTGTTCCTGATTATCTGGTTCGGCTACAAGCTGACGTGCGGCACCCGTGTCGTGAAGTACAGCGAAATGGAATTCCCGAAAATGGACGTGAACTAACTCCGATCTTTAGCCTGTGAATTTCAAGCTGCAGCCGATCGCCTGGCTGCAGCTTGAAACGCCGTGCTACTCCTTTCTGTTGACCACCAGCGCTTGCTGCGCCGCCGCCATCAGGCTTTCAACCGTTTGATAATCCTGCGTTAACGCCAGTACACCGCTATTCAACTGCAGCGTCACCTCACCGAATGCACCAAAGTCGTATGGCACCTCCAACGGGGGAACGATACGCGCCAAAAACTCCCCTTCGGAACCGTAAGGCAGGCCGTGCACCAGGATCAGAAACTGACCACCGCTATAGCGACAGACAAAATCACTGGGGCGAACCAGCATTTTCAGGCGCTCGCCAATGGTGCGTAACACATCATCGCCGATCAGCACGCCGTGGCTTTGGTACAGCGCTGCCAGTGGGGTGAATTCGATCATAAACAGATGAGAAAGTGGGTGGATGGTGGGCGAGGGGCTACAAATTTCCTGCATCACCGCTTCGCCGCCAGCCCGGTTGAGGAAGCCGGTCAAATGATCGCGCTGGGCCGCTTGCTGTTTTTCTGCGGTCAGCGTGACCTGCTGTGCCACCTGACGATGGTAAAACGCGATCAATCCATGGGCCAGCAGCAACCACAGCGGAATGATATCCGCCAGTAAAAACAGATTTTGCACGCGTGACAACGGCGCGGCCAGCAGATAGGGCAGCGTCAGCAGCATCACCTCCAGCAAGGCAAAGCGCGGTGCGGCGGCGTGGCGCTGTATCAGCCAGAACGCCAGCGCGGTAATCAACAGGCCGGCGAACAGGATCAGAACCATGCGACCAGACAGCATCGCCAGCAGGGCAATGGCTCCCACCAGGGCGCACCAGAGCAGCACCGTTACCAGCATGGCGGTTGGCCTGCGGGGGGGACTGACGCGCGCCAGCCACCAGCGCACGCCGGTCAGCAGGACCAGCAACACCAGCAGTGCTGCGCCAATGGTCATATGGCTCAGCCAGGCATAAGCCAACAGCAGCAGCGCCACCCCGGCGGCATTCAGCCAGGGGGTGACTGGCGAAGGCACCAGGGTCAGCCGCATCTGGCGTTGGAATTGGGCGTCATCAGCCTGCTGCGGGCTTTGTACCAGCCAGTGCAGCAAGGCGGGCTTTTTAGGCGTTAAGGTTTGGGTTCGACTTCTCAATGCAGCCTCTTTCATCGGGGCCCTGCCAACAGGCCAAAATATCCGGTCTGGCGCGGTGAGCACGCCATTTACCGGTCTGGTTTTGGATTCTATGTGGTTTCGTTGCAATTTGTCACAGCCGGACAGAGCGAGGCGAAACTTTCGGAATTATTAACCCTGTCCGCTAGCAACGGCTTGTCAGACCTGTTTGGTTAATCACCTTATAAAATAAAGCGTTACATATTCACATGGCGGGTAATAGCTATTGATATGATTGATAAGTATTATCGTTTGCTTTATTGTTACCGGCTGCTTATCAGGTTCAAGCGGCCGTCTGGCACACCGCTATGGTCATCGTCGTAACAGGTATCCGAAATAATGAGCGTATCCACCGATCCTCTGTCTGACGCCAAGGGGCAACCCGACGTCAACGTTATGGGGCGTTATCACCATATTCTCCGCCACCGTTTATTGATGATGGGGGTGTTGGCATTGGCGATTTTGGGGTCGCTGCTGCTGGATTTTACCCTGGGGCCCTCAGGTCTTTCGTTGTCCTCGCTGTGGCAAACGCTGATTGATCCTGCGACGGCCGATGCCGGAACGCGGGTGATCGTCTGGGATATCCGCCTGCCCTATGCCCTGATGGCGGTGGTGGTGGGCTTTGCGCTTGGCCTGGCCGGTGCCGAAATGCAGACCATCCTGAATAACCCGCTGGCCAGCCCCTTTACCCTGGGGGTGTCTTCTGCTGCGGCTTTCGGCGCGGCGCTGGCCATCGTGTTGGGGATTGGCGTACCGGGCATTCCCGACCAGTGGTTTATTTCCGCCAATGCGTTTGTTTTCGCCCTGTTCGCCGCGCTGATGCTGGACGGTATTACGCGCTGGACGCGGGTTGCCACCTCCGGGGTGGTGCTGTTTGGCATTGCGCTGGTGTTCACCTTTAACGCGCTGGTTTCCATGATGCAGTTTATTGCCAGCGAAGACACGCTGCAGGGACTGGTGTTCTGGACCATGGGCAGCCTGGCGCGCGCCTCATGGGACAAGCTGGGTATCCTGCTCGGAGTATTCGCCGTGCTGCTGCCGTTGTCGATGATGAGCTCATGGAAACTGACCGCGCTGCGTCTGGGTGAAGATCGGGCGGTGAGCTTTGGTATCGACGTGCGTCGTCTGCGTCTGACTACCTTGCTGCGTATCAGTATTCTTTCCGCATTAGCGGTGGCGTTTGTCGGGCCTATCGGTTTTATCGGCCTGGTGGCGCCCCATATCGCCCGAATGATTTTCGGTGAAGATCACCGTTTCTATCTGCCGGCCAGTGCGCTGATTGGTGCGCTGGTGTTGTCGATGGCTTCCGTAGTGTCGAAAAACCTGATCCCGGGGATCATCATCCCGGTGGGTATCGTCACCTCGCTGGTGGGCGTGCCGTTCTTCCTGAGTATTATTTTGCGTCATCGGGGGAATGTATGAGTCAGGGATTACGCATTGAGCATTTTTCTGCCGGTTATCCGAAGCGTCAGGTGATCAGCGATCTGGCGGTCCCGATGTTATCTCGCGGTCAAATCACCGTGCTGTTGGGGCCGAACGGCAGTGGAAAGTCGACGCTGCTGCGTTCATTGGCGGGGTTAAACCCGGCGCAGGGGCAACTGTGGCTGGATGATACCGATTTAATGCAGATGCCTTTTGCCCGCCGGGCTGAAAAGGTGGTGTATCTGCCGCAATCGTTGCCTGCCGGGGTGCATCTGCACGTGCTGGAGTCGATCATTGTGGCGCAACGCGCTTCAGGCGGCCGCAGCAACGCCGGCAGCGAGGCCGAGGTGATGGCGCTGCTCGAGCAGCTTGGCATCGCCCATTTGGCGCTGAGCTATCTTGATCAGCTCTCCGGTGGGCAGAAACAGTTGGTCGGGTTGGCACAGTCGCTGATCCGCCAGCCCTCGTTGTTGCTGCTGGATGAACCGCTGAGCGCGCTCGATCTCAACTACCAGTTCCACGTGATGGATCTGGTACGTAAAGAGACGCGTAAACGCAATATCATCACGGTGGTAGTGGTGCATGACATCAATATCGCCCTGCGTCATGGTGACCACGTACTGATGCTACAGAATGGCGAATTGATTGCCGACGGGGCGCCGGAAGAGGTGATTACGCCGCAGAGTCTGGCGCGGGTTTATGGCGTACGTGGACGCATTGAGCGTTGTTCGCAAGGGACACCGCAGGTGTTGATCGACGGCCTGGTGAACCAGCCGGTGGTTTGATATCAGGAAGGCCCGGTGATCGCCGGGCCTTTTACTCTTACTTCTTGTTCAGCGCGTCGGCGACGCGTTCGACGATATGCTGGCTGGTGATAATACCGCCAGACAGATAGACCTCAGCCGCCGGTAAATAAACCACCTGACCTTTCTTCACCGCCACGGTGTTTTTCAGCGCGGTAGTGGTGAGTATCTTCTGCGGATCAACCGCATTCGGACGGCCGGTTGCCGCATCGCGATCGATGATAAACAGCCAGTCCGGGTTCAGTTTAGCCACCTGCTCGGGCGACAGCTTGTTGCCGCGAACATCGGGGTTTTCGCTCTGTAACGCCGAAGGGAATCCGAGCGCATCGTAGGTAAAGCTGAAACGGCTCTTGGGCGCATAAGCGCTGATTTTCCCGCTAGAGAACAACACCACCAGGCCACGCCCGGCTTTTGCCACTTGCGGTTTGACCGCTGCAATTTCAGCGTCCAGTTTGTCGACCGCGGCCTGTGCCTGCGGCTGTTTATCGAACAACTCACCCAATTGCAGCGTCCGTTGCTTCAGGCTGCCCAGTTGATCTTGCGGATCAATCGCCATATTCAACGTTGGCGCGATACCGCTCAGTTCGCTATAGGCCTTGGAAGAGCGACCGGCGATCAGGATAAGATCCGGTTTGGCTGCACGCAGCGTGGCCATGTCCGGTTCAAACAGGGTACCGGCGTTGAGGTATTTGGCATCCTGATACTGCTTCAGGCTATCCGGCAGCATGGTGCGGTTGCCCGGCAGTGCCAGCGGATCGACGCCCAGCAGTTGCAGGGTTTCCAGCGAAGCGTAGTCCAGCACCACCACGCGTTGCGGGTGTTTTTTCACTTCTGTGGTGCCGTTAAGATGTTGAAAGCTGACCGTTGCCGGGGCCGCAGTGTGGGGCTGACTGTTGCAGCCTGCCAGCGCCATACAGGCCAGCAGGGCGATAACCATGGGGGAACGACGTAATGTCATTAAGGCTTCCTCGGGTGCGAGAGTGACAAAAAGGGCGCGCAGTTTGAAGTGCGCGCCCGGTGTGGCATCAGAAGTTGTAAGTCATGCCGACGGTGTAGCGGCGGCCGTCGAGCGTGGTGTTGTAGTGCTCGTAATCCACGGTTTTGTCGAGGATGTTGTAGACCCCACCGGTAACCTGCAGGTTTTTATTGGCCTTATAGCTCAGACCGGCATCGACAAAGGTGTAAGACGGCGTGCTCTTGGCCATTGACGTCCGGCTTAAATAATCTGAAGTCTTGCTGCGGAAGTTCACGCGTGACCACAGGCTGACGTCTTGTGTGGCCTGCCAATCCAGCACGCTGTTAACCATATGTTTTGGCATCTGGTTCAGCGGCTTGCCCTGGAAATCTCCGCTTTTCTGTTCGGACGAGGTATAGGTATAGTTGGTGGTCCACTCCCAGTCCTTGGTGATTTCCCAGCCGAAGGTGGCCTCTACGCCGCGCATATTGGCTTTATCAACGTTAGTGCGGTCACTGATAAAGTAGTAAGGCGTATTGCCGATCATGCATTGTGCGTCGCCATCACCGCTGTCACAGCGACGGACTTCGGTGATCTTGTCTTTGAAGTCGGTGTTGAACAGGGTTACGCCGGCGTTCAGGCCCCGTTGGTTATCCCACATCACGCCGATCTCTTCGCTCAGGCTCTTCTCTGGCTGCAGGTCCGGGTTGCCGATAATGATTGAGGTGCGTCCACCACCGGTGATTTGTCCCCAGTTGGCAGAGGATTGGCGCAGGTCTGGTGACCGGTAGCCGGCGGAAACGCCGCCTTTCAGCGTAAATTCCTCGGTCAGGTGCCAGACGCCGTACATGCGCGGTGTCCAGTGGTTGCCGTAGTTCTGGTCCTGATCCATACGGATGCCGCTGGTCAGGCTGAAGTCGTTGGTCATTGCCCATTCGTCTTCGGCAAACAGCGCCCAGCTCCAACGGGTCAGCTTATTCAAGCCATCTGCCGCTTCCAACTGATTGCCTTCGTCACTCAATTTTTCGTAACGATATTGACCACCCAGGCTCAGCATATGGGCGCCGAGATCAAACTGGGTTTGGGTATTGAGGATGGTGTTATACATCTTCATTTTGCGGCCCGGATTATTGTTTTCTTCGTGCTGAATGTAACTGGTGGTGTTGCCGAAGTCGTAATAACCGTTATGCGTCAGTGCATAGTTGGTACGGGCGTAAAGGCTGTCACTGGCGGTGTTTGGCGTACATTTGTTATTGCGACAGTTTTCGGCCGCCATGGATTTACCTGGCGTGCTGTTACGGTCCTGCAGCGAGCGGCCAACTTCAAAGTCGAATTCGTTTTTATCATCCGGTGTCAGGCTAAATACCGCAGTACCGCTGCGCATGCGCTGTTCGTTAAAGCCGTTGAGGATTTGGTCCTCGGCACGACGCGACAGCAGGCCGTTGACCCGCAGGCCCAGCAAGCCTTCAATCAGCGGGCCGGAGGCGTAGGCGTTGGTCTGGAAAATATCGCCGGAGTCACTGCGTTCCTGGAAGGTGGCGTCGCCGTGCAGCGAGCCTTTCCATTCGGTCCTGGAGGTCTTGCGGGTGATCACGTTGATCACGCCGCCCATGGCGTCGGAACCATACAGTGAGGACATAGGGCCGCGTACCACTTCAATACGCTCAATCGCTTCCAGCGGTGGCAGCCAGCCCTGTTCGATGCCGGAGTTATCGCTGTTCGGGCGAGTGCCACGCGTGTCCACGCGCTTGCCATCCACCAGGATCAGGGTGTATTTGGAGGACATGCCGCGGATGCTGATATCGCTGCTGCTGGCCCCGCCGGTGACTACCACGCCCGGCACGTCTTTCAACGCGTCGGTAATATCGCGATAGGCTTTGTCTTCAATCTGTTGACGTGGGATCACCGAGATGGAGGCGGCGGAGTCCTGGATTTTTTGCTGGAAACCGGAGGCGGTCACCACCATGGTGTCCTGTGCGTCATTCTGGGGTGCGGCGAACGCGCCAGCGCTGCCGAGTGAAGCAATAATCAGTGCGGTGAGCTGGTTATAACGTGGCTTTTCCATGAGGCAAACCTTTCCTGGTCTGATGTAAATCGACAAAGTGTCGTTTTAACGGTTTGAATAATAAGTAGAAACGGGCTCCGTCGTTGCGAAGATCGTCGTTCCGTCAGTATTTCGTCAGGCCATTGTAAGGATTTCAAACAAAATGTAAACGCAAATGATAATTCGTATCATTTGTATGCTTATAAAAGGAAAGGGGATATGACGAAGAAATTGATGAATGGCAGGAAAAGCCGGCGCAGCAGGGCGTGCGCCGGGGGGATCAGCGTTTCTGGATGTAGGTGATCGCCAGCGCCAGGGCCAGCACCAGGCCTTTGATAATGTCCATCGCGTAGTAGGGGACGGAGAGCATCACCAGGCCGTTTTGCAGCACGCCGAGGATCACCGCGCCGACCAGCGTGCCAAGCGCGTTAGGTTTGCCGGAGCCGGCCAGCGAGAAACCAATGTAGGCGGCGGCAACCGCATCCATCAGATAACCGCTGCCGGCATTCACCTGCGAAGAACCAATACGTGACGCCAGCAGTATGCCGCCAAGCGAGGCCAGCAGGGCAGAAATGACATAAGCCGCAACCCTGTAACGTACGGTACGGATACCTGAAAGGCGTGCCGCCTCCGGGTTACCGCCGATGGCATACATACGACGGCCATGCTTGGTCAGCGACAGGAACAGCTGCACCACAACGGTGACCGCCAGCATAATCAGCACGATCACCGGTACCTGGCCCAGTGACGAGAAGATCTCCGGGATCAGGCCTTCCGCCATATCGCCGTTCGGCAGCAGCATATTTTGGGTGATGGATCCGCCGTAGCTGTAGGTCATCGCCACGCCCTGGATCACAAACAGGCTGGCCAGCGTCGCCAGCATATCGGGGATTTTCAGCACCACGATCAGGAAAGCGTTAAACAGCCCGACCAGCGTGCAAATCAGCAACGTCAGTACAATCGCGCCGGTGGTCCCGAAGCCGTACCAAACAAACAGCGAAACCACCAGGGCGTTGGCCAGCGAGGCGGTGGAACCGACGGAAAGGTCGAAACCGCCGACCGACAGCGAAATGGAGACCCCGATGGCGATCACCGTGACGATGGCAATTGAGCGTAAAATATTGATGATGTTATTGGGATCGAGGAAGTTGTCCGACGCGAGTCCGAACAGGGCGATCAGCGCGACAACGGTGAGTAACATCCCCCATTTGTAGAGAAACTCAAACAGCTGATGGCGCCAGGGTTGCGCATTCTGCAGGGATAATTCTTTACTCACGCTGGGGTTCCTCCGGTGGAATACAGTAATAGGGTTTCTTCATCAATCTCGGCGGCGTTAAGCTCCGCCACCACTCGGCCATCCCACAGCACGCAGATGCGATCGCATAAACCGACCAGTTCGGAGAACTCGCCGGAAGCATAGATAATGCCTTTACCGTCGCGTGCCAGGCCGTCGATCAGGGTGAACAGCTCCTGTTTGGCCTTGATATCCACGCCCTTGGTCGGCTCATCGAAAATCAGTACTTTGGCGTCGCCGCGTAACCATTTGCCAATGGCGACTTTTTGCTGGTTGCCGCCCGACAGCCTGGCCAGCCGCTGTTGCGGACCGGAGGCACGGATATTCAGGCGCTGCATGATATCCCGCGCCCAGCGCAGTTCCTGACGGCGGCTGAACAGGCTCCAGCGTGAGAAGCTTTCGTCGGCGCTGACGCTCAGGTTCATCGGGATGGCTTCATCAATAAAAATGCCTTCTTTGCGCCGTTCTTCCGGTACCAGCGCCAGCCCTTGTTCAACGCTAAGGTGCGGCGCGCGCGGGGCCCAGGGCTTGCCCAGCAGTTCACCCCGTTCAACCCGGGCCGCTGAGGCACCAAACAGCGCCTTGCACAGTTCGGTTTTGCCCGCGCCGGCCAGCCCGGCAATACCGAGGATTTCCCCCTGATGCAGCCTTAGCGTGACGTCACGCAGCTTGTGGCGATCGTTCAGACCTTCCACCTGCAACAGCGGACGGGCACCGTGCGGCGGGCGCGGCGGCGGGAAGATGTCGTCCAACTGATGGCCGAGCATTTTTTCGACAATCTGTTCGCCGCTCAGCCCCTGCATGGCATCTTCGCTGACGTGGCGGCCATCGCGCAGTACCGTCAGGCGGTCGCAGATTTCGCTCAGCTCATGAATACGGTGGGAAATAAACACCACGCCGATGCCTTCGGACTTAAGGCGGCGTACTACGCGGAACAGACGTTCACTTTCGGCGCGATCAAGCGGAGCGGTGGGTTCATCGAGCACCAGGAAGCGGCAACGGTGTGACAGCGCGCGGGCCAGCAGCACCTGCTGTTTTTCCGCCAATGTGCAGTCCGCCAATCGTTGACGCAGGTTAATGGTTAAATCCAACTGGGCCAGTAACTGTGCCGCCTGGCGATACAGTTGCGCCCAGTTCAGCAGATGGCCCGGCTGGTTCAGCCAGTCGAGCATGATATTTTCCGCCACCGACAGCGTGGGGATCAGCGCCACATCCACTTCCTGCTGCACCACGTGGATCCCGTGCTGACGCGCCTGCAGCGGCGAATGAATATCCACTTTTTGGCCGTCGATAAAGATCTCACCACGGTAATGGTTGTGCGCGCCGGAAAGTATTGCCATCAGCGTGGATTTTCCTGCGCCATTAGCGCCGACCAGCGCATGGGTAGAGCCGCCCTGCAGGGTGAAGTCAACGTTTTGCAGGGCGTTGAAGCCGGCAAAGGCGATCGAGATATTGCGCATCTCGAGGCGTGAGGGCGTAGGGATTGGCATAGTGTGATTAAAAGACGTTTAGGTGTTTAGATGGCTAAAGTAAGTCTTTTGTAACACAGATTGCGATTTCCGCAACAAACTAAATGGCATAACTGAGATCAAAAAAATCTGGTCGGGCAGGCACTAGAACCCCAGCCGGTCACGCAACGCATAGTAGGCCGCGCCGAGGGCGGTGAAGGGGACGCGCAACTGGCGGCCACCCAAAAAAGGCAGGTGCGGCAATTTGGCGAAGGCGTCAAAGCGTTCGGCATCGCCGCGCAGCACTTCGGCGATCAGCTTGCCCGCCAAATGCGTGCTGGTCACGCCATGACCGCTGTCGCCCTGCATGTAATAGACGTTATTCTCCAGCCGACCAAACTGCGGCATGCGTGACAGCGTCAGCAGGAAGTTGCCACTCCAGCGGTAATCAATCCGCACCCGTTTCAGTTGCGGGAAAGTCTTCAATAGCTTGGGCAGGATTAACGCGTCGATATCGGCAGGGTCGCGGGCGCCATACACCACGCCACCGCCATACAGCAGGCGGTTGTCGGCGGTCAGGCGAAAGTAATCCAGCAGGTAATTGCAGTCTTCGACACAGAAATTATTGGGCAGCAGCGACAGCGCCATGTCCCTGGACAACGGCTCGGTGGCGAGAATTTGTGAGCCGCAGGGCATGCTTAAGCGGCTAAGGCGGGGTTCGAGTTGCTCACCGAGGTAGGCGTTGCCGGCAATAATCACAAAGTTGGCGCTGACCGACCCCTGGGCAGTGTGCACCCTGACCGTTTCGCCGTAGTCGATGCGCGTGGCGGCAGATTGTTCGAACAGCCGCCCGCCGTGACGGCGTACCGCCTCTGCTTCACCCAGCGCCAGATTGAGTGGATGCAGATGGCCGCCGTTGCGATCCAACAGCCCGCCGACGTAACGCTCGCTGGCAATCTCACGGCGAATAGCCTGCTGATCCAGCCATTCCAATTGGTGATTGCCATAGCGCTGCCAGCGGACCTGTTGCTGCTGCAGCTCATGACGTTGTTTTGGATTCAGAGCGGCGAAGATGCCGCCGGGACGGTAGTCGCAGGCGATGGCGTATTGATCGATGCGCCGGCGGATAATCTCTGCCCCTTCGAACATCATGCTGCCCAGCATCGCTGCGGTATCCGCGCCATAGCGCGCTTCGATCACATCGATATCACGACTGTAGGAGTTGACTACCTGACCCCCGTTGCGACCGCTGGCGCCCCAGCCGATGCGGGCGGCTTCCAGCAGTACCACATCGTAACCGGCCTCAACCAAATGCAACGCCGACGACAGGCCGGTAAAGCCGCCGCCAATAATGCAGACGTCGCAGCGGACCGGCCCGTTCAGCGCCGGACAGGGCGCGAACGGGTTGGCGGTAGCGGCATAATAACTGGCGACATGTTCCTGCATAACGCCTCCGCCCCGAGGGGTCAGAAGGTGGTGGGGGTATGTGCGCTGACGATGCGACAGACGCGCGCCGAGGTATTGCTGAAACTGTGGGGAATGCCGGTGTTAATCGCATAGCTCTGGCCGGCGCTCAGACAGTGGGTCTGGCCGTTGATGGTCAGCATGATCTCGCCTTCCAGCAGGGTGCCAATCTCCTCGCCCTGGTGCTTGATCTTCTCTCCGGTGGTGGTGCCGGGTTGATAGGTTTCCAGCATCATCGCCAGATTGCGCGTTGGGTTGCCGTTGTGCACCAGCTTCATCGACACGCCCTGGCTGCCGATCTCGATCAGATCTTCGGCCTCGATCACCACTTTGGGTTCATTGGCGGCCTCAGGTTCGGCAAAGAATGCCGACAGCGACAGCCCGTAAACCTTCAGCAACTTTTGCAGCGTACTGATGGCCGGACTGACCTTGTCCTGCTCGATAGTGCTGATTGCGCTGTGGGTTAACCCGGACAGTTCGGCGACCCGGCGCTGCGACAAACCCAATTGCAGACGGATCTGTGACAGGCGCTTGCCTGGTGCCAAGCTGACTTCGCTCATAGCGGTACTTCCTTCTGGTAGGGACGACAGGCAGAAATGAATATCGGTGTCAGGTGCCTGTCTGAGTGAGTTCGACACAGCATGATATCGGTAGTTGTGACCGATATGGAAAATATATTGCCCATGACCACCCCCATTCTGGCGGACGAAATTCTGTACACAAAAAGGCAGTTAACGCCTTTTCGGTCAATATTTTATCAATTTAGCAGTCGGTGGCGAATAATCAAACAGGATTGTAACATTTGCAAACCATTTGTGTTAAGGCTATGTTTCATATTATGGATGTTATTTTGAGCGCCCATTCTGGCGCAGTCTACAGAGAAATCAGACCATGTGTTGAACCTATCGGCAGGCGAACGCAAGCGCGTTCTCAGAGCATAATGGCGGGTGATGTATGCAAACCAATATCGCAGCAGTTGAAAATTTTGCACAGCATAATGAAGAGAGGCGAAGTAGCGCGTTCCAACGTGAGGTTGCTCACTATTTGGAACGCCACCCCTCAACGCAGTATATCGATATCCTTCTCACTGACCTGAATGGTTCCTTCCGCGGTAAACGTATTCCCGTCTCCGGACTGAAAAAATTGGAAAAAGGCTGTTACTTCCCTGCCTCGGTATTCGCTATGGATATTTTGGGCAACGTGGTGGAAGAGGCAGGCCTGGGCCAAGAACTGGGTGAGCCGGACCGCGTTTGTATGCCGGTACTCGGTTCGCTGACGCCGTCAGCGGCGGACCCGGATAATATCGGTCAGGTATTGCTGACCATGCTGGATGAAGATGGCACTCCCTTTGACGTTGAACCCCGTAATGTCCTGAATCGAGTGTGGCAGGCGTTGCGCCAGCGCGGCATGTTCCCGGTGGTAGCGGTAGAGTTGGAGTTCTATCTCATTGATCGACAGCGAGACTCAGAGGGGTATTTGCAGCCGCCCTGTGCGCCCGGTACCCAGGAGCGCAATATGCAGAGCCAGGTTTACTCGCTGGATAACCTGAATCATTTTGCCGAGGTGTTAAACGACATCGACAGCCTGGCGCAGATGCAGGGCTTACCGGCGGACGGCGCAGTAGCGGAGGCCTCACCCGGCCAGTTCGAGGTGAATCTGAAGCATACCGATAACGTGCTGCTGGCCTGTGACCATGCGCTGGGGCTGAAGCGTCTGGTGCGAATGGTGGCGGAAAACCATCACTTGCACGCCACCTTTATGGCGAAACCTTATGAGGAATACGCCGGTAGCGGCATGCACGTGCATATCAGCATGCTCGACGGCAACGGTAACAACCTGTTCGCGCAAGCGGACGGCGAAGACTCGACGTTGCTGCATCGCGCGCTGGCCGGGATGATCACCTTAATGCCGGCCTCCATGGCGCTGCTGGCACCCAATATTAACGCCTTCCGTCGTTTTCAGCCGGGCATGTATGTGCCTACCCAGGCATCCTGGGGACACAACAACCGCACCGTTGCGCTGCGTATTCCCTGCGGCGAGCAGGAGAATCATCGGGTGGAATACCGCGTGGCGGGTGCCGATGCCAATCCTTATCTGGTGGTGGCGGCGATACTGTCAGGTATTCTTTACGGGCTGGACAACGAACTGCCATTACCTGAGCCGGTGACCGGTAACGGGCTGGAGCAGGAAGGGCTACCGTTCCCGATCCGCCAAAGCGATGCGCTGTATGAATTTGAGCATCAGCACGAACTGACGCAGTATCTCGGCGAACGTTTCGCGCATGTTTATCACGCCTGCAAAATGGATGAACTGATGCAGTTCGAGCGGCTGGTGACGGAAACCGAGATCGACTGGATGTTGAAAAATGCCTGAGGGGGCGTAAACTGAGCGTCATTAAGTTGATCGGTGAAAGTGAAGATAGCGGATTAATTCACCCGTAAGGGCGCTTTTCCGAACGATCGCGAAAAGAATTTGTTTAACAGGCCTTCCTGATCTTGTCATCAGGAGGGTTTCTGGTGCAAAATATCCCTAATGCAGATAGCCGACGTTTTAACGCGTCGGTTATTTTTTTTGCATTTGTGTTCTACAAACTGTGCGTTTCATACACCAAGCGAGGCCGGACACCGATCCGGATAGATAAATAGTTTCGTGCGCGATCAAATAAAACTTTATGGTCGTGACTCATGAGGATAAGAAAGATGGGGCAATTTTTCACTTTAGCACCGGTGCCCGCCGGTTTCCGCTGCGGTCGCAGCGATTATGGAGCAGCCAAGGCCGCCTTGACTCGTTATCCAGCTTCCAATCCCCTTCTTTTTGAATTCAGTCGCAAGTTGCGAAGTTTCCCCGCAACCTTAAGTCTTGGCGTGTCTACGCTCCGCAAGGCTGAAGGTAAGGGGGGGCTGCGTCATGTCCGATAACACCATCAGCGCCGCTCCGGCTCAACGCGCACAGCTGCGTAAAACCCTGACTTTAGTTCCGGTAGTGATGATGGGGCTGGCTTATCTGCAGCCAATGACCATCTTCGATACCTTTGGCATCGTATCCGGCCTGACCGATGGTCACGTCGCCACTGCGTACGCCTTTGCTCTGCTGGCGGTACTGTTTACCGCACTGAGCTACGGCAAACTGGTACGGAAATTCCCGTCCGCCGGTTCTGCCTATACCTATGCCCAGAAGGCCATCAGCCCGCACGTCGGCTTTATGGTGGGCTGGTCATCACTGCTGGACTACCTGTTCATGCCGATGATCAACATTCTGTTGGCCAAAATTTACCTGGAAGCCATCTTCCCGGGTGTGCCTTCGTGGATCTTCGTGGCGGCACTGGTCGCGCTGATGACAGTGTTCAACCTGCGCGGCATCAAGCTGGTGGCGAACCTGAACTCCATTATCGTGGTGGTGCAGGTAGCGATCATGATCGTGTTCCTGTTCCTGGTGGTGAATGGTATTTCGCATGGTGAAGGTGCCGGTACGCTGATCAGCAGCCGTCCGTTCTGGTCTGAAGGTGCGCATGTGGTGCCGATGATTACCGGTGCGACCATTCTGTGCTTCTCGTTCCTCGGTTTTGATGGCATCAGCTCGCTGTCTGAAGAAACCAAAGACGCGGAGAACGTGATCCCGAAAGCCATCTTCCTGACGGCGTTGATCGGCGGCGTTATCTTTATCGTGGTGTCTTACTTTGTACAGTTGTACTTCCCGGACATTTCACGCTTTAAAGATCCTGACGCGTCTCAGCCGGAAATCATGCTGTACGTGGCCGGCAAGTTCTTCCAGTCGGTGATCCTGGTGTTCTCTTGTGTGACCGTACTGGCTTCAGGCATGGCATCGCACGC
Organism: Serratia proteamaculans; assembly: GCF_949794035.1. Classification (NCBI taxonomy): domain Bacteria; kingdom Pseudomonadati; phylum Pseudomonadota; class Gammaproteobacteria; order Enterobacterales; family Yersiniaceae; genus Serratia; species Serratia proteamaculans. The sequence continues at coordinate 3,608,794 of NZ_OX461105.1, read as the reverse complement.
CGGTGTTTCGCGCCTGATGTATGTGATGGGTCGTGACGGCGTATTCCCGGAGCGTTTCTTCGGTTATGTGCACCCGAAATGGCGTACCCCGGCACTGAACGTGCTGTTGGTTGGCGTGATTGCGTTGTCTGCGGTGTCGTTTGATCTGGTGACGGCAACGGCGCTGATTAACTTCGGTGCGCTGGTGGCGTTCACCTTCGTGAACCTGTCGGTGATCTCGCAGTTCTATATTCGCGACAAGCTGAACCGTACCGTTAAAGACACCTTTAACTACCTGATCCTGCCAATTATGGGCGCGCTGACCGTAGGTGCACTGTGGCTGAATCTGGAAGCCAGTTCAATGACGCTGGGCCTGGTGTGGGCGGCAATTGGCCTGATTTACCTGGCCTTTGTGACCCGCAGCTTCCGCCTGCCGGTACCACAGGCTAGCGAAGACCTGGCCTAAGTCTTAACAGGTATGTGCATTAAAAAGGGCGCTTCGGCGCCCTTTGTTGTTTTTGTCAGCCGACCAATTCTTTGCCGTACTCAAACAGCGCTTTCAATAGCGCGGTCTTTTCCTGATCGCCTTCATGCAGGTTATACAGCGACTCCAGCTGCAGGACATAGCTTTGCACCCGTTCGGCGCTCAGGGCTTCCTGGCGATGCTGTAACCAGCGGCGTTGTTCGGCGTCATCCAGCGTATTGGGGTAGTTGCGGGCACGGAAACGGAACAGCAACTCCTTCATGCGGCTATCGCTGAAGGTCAGATCCAGCGCCGGCAGGTTCTGCGGTTTGGTCTGCTGAATAATCTTCATCGCCGCCTTGTCGGCATCGCTGAAGAAACCGTCGTACAGCCGCGCATCGACATCATCAGACCCTTTGAAAGGCTCGGCTTCGGCGAACAGCGCGACGACTTTTTCACGCACTTGCGGATGCTGGCGCAACAACTGCAGGTTTTGCAGGCAGGCCTGACGATCGATACCCAGCCGCTCGGCGTTTTCCGGCAGCAGGGTTTTGGCCGGTGCCAGCACCGGACATTTATTGATATGCACCAGTTTGATTGGGACTGGCGATTGCCCGGGGGCCAGATCGTCACGGCGGGTATACAGCCGTTCACGCAGCTCGTCGGCACTCAGCGTCAGCAGCGGCGTCATATCGCCGGCCAGATCGCACATGATCACTGCGTTCTTGTTATCCGGGTGCCAGGCCAGCGGCGAGACCCAACTGGTGTTGCCGCGTGCGGCCCCGAACATGCCTGAAACGTGCACCAGAGGTGTCATTTCTGCGATGTCGATCAGGGCGTTCAGCTTATGCTTGTTGCGGTGCTGCAGCAGGAAATCAAACAGCCGTGGCTGCGCCTGTTTAACCAGTTTGGCCATGGCGATGGTGGCGTAGACGTCCGACATCGCGTCATGGGCATGCTCATGTTCGATGCCGTTGGCGCGAGTCAGGTGCTCCAGACGGAAGCTGGGGAAGCCGTCTTCGTTCTCCGGCCAGACGATGCCGTCCGGGCGCAGTGCATAACAGGCTCGCATAACGTCGAGCAAATCCCAGCGTGAGTTACCGTTCTGCCAGCTGTAGGCATAAGGATCGTAGAAGCTGCGGTAGAAAATATTGCGGCTGACTTCGTCATCGAAGCGGATATTGTTGTAACCCAGAATACAGGTGCCGGGCACGCTGAACGCCTGGTGGATCTGACGCGCAAAGTCGGCTTCGTTGACGCCTTTGGCCAGCGCCAGTTGCGGCGTGATACCGGTGATCATCACCGCTTCAGGATCGGGAAGGTAGTCATCGGCCGGGGTGCAGTAGATGACCAACGGCTCTTCGATGATATTGAAATCCGCATCGGTACGCACACCGGCAAACTGCGCCGGGCGGTCCAGCGATGGGCTAATACCGAAGGTTTCGTAGTCGTGAATGTAGAATGTGGCCGGTGCCTTGCTGCTCAAAATCGCATCTCTCACGTGGCGTAGGGAATATGCCTCTATTGTAACGGCGAGATGTACGAGTCGTTAGTGTTAATCACCGAAATGCGCGGCATTACGCACTGCGGTAGTAGTTCAGGCGCAGATGAAAGTAGGGTCGTAGATAATCGGGTACCTGTTGTTCGGCGTTGGCGGCGTCATTGACGGTAATGCCATAGCGTTCGTTATAAATGACGCTGAGGGCCAGTAAATCGACTTCAACTTTTTCACGTTCTGCTTGCGGTAAGCTATCCAGCTTTCGACCCATATTATTCTCCCTGTGAATCATAGGGCATCATAGGATCCTTGGCCGCGCTTGTCCCTACCCCATTCTGGGGGGAGTCTCAAGAAGTCGGCGACTTTGCCTGGAGAGCGTGGCTTGGTGCGGCAGTACCATGATTATGCTGAACATATCGGGCGGCAAAATCCTGCTGGCTTTGCAGATTAGCGCGCTCGAAGGCCTCATGGGCCGAGAAAACACTGCCGATCACCGCCAGCCAGAAAACGCTGCACAGGACCAGGATGCCCAGCCAGACTTTTTGGTTATAGCTCATAAATACTCCTGATGAGTAAAGGTAATAACATTCACCAGGGAATTAAATCAGAGTTAATATCAATGCAATGTCAACGGACCGGTTTATTTCGGTTTGTTTTTTATTAATGTGTTACCAAATACCGCTGCGATGTTTCAAGATATTCCTTAAGATAATATTAAGAAAAGATAAATAGGTGCCACTGAGTTTTATTTAATATCCGTTTAATTACTTCCCCCTACAATCAGCAGCATTCAATACCAATGTGGACACCTATTATGAAAACTCTGCTGTTGACCGGCGCTACCGGCTTCCTCGGTGGTGCAGTGCTCGAGAAATTATTGAAAGAAAATCAGGTGATTAACTATCTTCTGTTGGTGCGAGCTGACAATGCACAGCAGGGGCTGGAACGTATTCGCCAGAATATGGAAAAGTTTAATATTGATGCCGATTTATTCTCGAAGATCACGATAGAAAATATATTGTTGGGCGACTTAAGTGAGCCAGCTGACTTTTTAGCGGACACACGAATTAACAATGTAACGCACGTTATCAATTGTGCCGCCGTTGCGTCATTTGGCAATAACCCACTTATTTGGAAGGTTAATGTTGAGGGCACACTGGCCTTTGCCAAAAGAATGGCGCAGGTCTCTGGATTAAAACGTTTCCTGCACGTGGGCACCGCCATGTCTTGTGCGCCGGAACCGGGTTCACTGGTAGCGGAAAGCGGCGAGTTTGAAGCAACCGCCGAGCATCTGGTGGAATACACCCGTTCCAAATCGACTATCGAACAGCTGATGCGTCAGCACTGCCCGCAGCTGCCACTGGTGATTGCCCGTCCATCGATTGTGGTGGGGCATACTCGCCTGGGCTGTCAGCCTTCCAGCAGCATTTTCTGGGTGTTCAGCATGGCGCTGATGCTGCGTAAGTTTATGTGTTCGCTGCAGGATAATATCGACGTGATCCCGGTCGACTACTGTGCCGATGCGATGGTGATGCTGCTAAACAGCGAAACGCTGGAGAATGACGTTTATCATATCTCCGCGGGTGAAGAGAGCAGCGTCAGCTTTGCAGATATTGACCGTGCCATTGCCGCCGCGCTGGAAAAACCGCCGCTAGGCGATCATTACGCGCAGGTCAGTTACGAAGCGCTGTTGAAAATGCGCAAGCAGCTGAAGGATATTTTCGGGCCTTGTAACGAGCGACTGATGCTGAAGGCGATGCGCCTGTATGGATCTTTCGCCATGCTTAACGTGCGTTTCAGCAATGACAAAATCCTTAAGCTGGGCATGCCGAAGCCGCCGCGCTTTACCGACTATATCGACTGTTGCGTGCAGTCCACCCGGGGATTATCGATCCAGCAGCAGATGGTGGTCGATTTTAAATAACAGCAAGGCGCCAACCCACGGCGCCCGGCTGATTACCAGGACGACGACGACCAGAAAACGCGGCCCAGCACCACCAGTTGGTCTTTGCGCTGCGGATAACTCAGGTGTTCGTCCTGGTATTCTTCCCGGTTAAGGGAGCGAATAGTGACGCCGCCGTCGGGCTGTTCGATCAACACTTTTACCCGCAGCAGATTACCGTGCCGAATGGCGTAGGTTTTGCCTTCGCGAATGCGGATGTCATCGGTATTAATCCCCACCACATCGCCGTCTTGCAGACGCGGTTCCATGCTGGAGCCGGAAATGCGGATGATGCGCGCGGCATTCACCGCCACCCCCATCTTGTGCAGATAGTAGCGACGGAAGATCAGCGAAAACTCTTCACGATCGACGATTTCATAACAGCCGTCGCCGGCAGAAAAATTGATATCCAGCAGCGGGATTTCCACAAACTCTTCCTTGTCCTGTTCGGTGTCTTCCCATACCACCGGCTTCAGGCGGGCTGGTTGAAAGTCCGACTCTGCCGCCACGTTATCAAACGGCCGTACCAGCTCTTTTTCATGGAAAACGTCAAACCAGCCCTTGGGCAGATTCAGTTTGGCTTCGATCCGTCTGGCGAGATTATCACCCAGGTTACGGGAGGACTTTTCACCGCTGATTTGGCTCAGCGTAGGCGAAGAGGACTCAACCAGCACCGCAAATTCGTTCTGGTTAACACCCTGGCGGGCGTAGCTGGCCATCAGCTCGCGCAAATTATTGCGTCTTATTTCTTTGGTTTCCATTGTCGGATGATCGCACTCTTTAGCAAAAAGGTAAATATTGCTTTCACTAAATATTTCTTGCTTTAACTTTAGCAATTAGCTAAACATTAACGGGTGGACAAGGTCCACAAAGGCATTGTAGGGTCGCTGCATGGTGCGACCGCTTGAGCGGGAAGGATCCTGCAATGACTGTGGTACGCAAGTTTAACTAACAAGGAATCTACTATGTTCAGTATGGATTACAACAGCTACCGCTCGGTAGCCAGCTTTGGTCACCGGGTGCGCTTTCTGGTGTTGCATTACACGGCGCAAAACTTCGCCGATTCCGTGCAGTCACTGACCGGCAAGTCGGTCAGCGCCCATTACCTGGTGCCGGATCCGCAAGATCAAAGCTATCAGGCGGCCGGTTTCAGCGGCGTGCGCATTTTTAATCTGGTTGATGAAGTGGAACGGGCCTGGCATGCCGGTGCCAGTCAGTGGGGCACTCGCAATAATCTCAACGATACGTCGATTGGCATCGAGATCGTCAATCTGGCCAGCGGCGATGGCGAAGACATTACCTTCCCACCGTTTAACCCGCAGCAGATCGCGGCGGTCAGCCAACTGGCACAGAACATCCTGCAGCGCTATCCGGATATCACGCCGGTCAACGTAGTAGCGCATTCCGATATTGCCCCGGGCCGCAAGAGCGATCCCGGCCCGCAGTTCCCCTGGCATCAGCTGTATCTGGCCGGTATCGGCGCCTGGTATGACGAAGCCGTGCAGCAGCGTCACCAGCATGAGTATCAGTGCCATGGTGTACCGGTGCAGCCAGATTTGCTGGCGCTGTTTGCTAAATACGGTTACGACACCTCGGCAGCGACCGATGCCGAAGGCTATCGTCAACTGGTGCGCGCCTTCCAGCTGCATTTCCGTCAACGGCAGTACGACGGGGTGATGGATGTGGAAACCGCCGCCATTTTGCGCGCGCTGGTGGATAAATATGCCGCTTAATGCCTGACTGCGGATAGGGGACGCCTTATCTGCCTTTTCTCTGCCTGCCTTCCTCCGCTAAACTAATGTTCTTTCTCGCCATCGATAACGGGATGCATTGTGCGCCTCGACAGAAAAATATCGTCGTTTGAACATCTGACTTATCGCCATTACCGCATTGTGCACGGCGTGCGCATTGGGCTGGCGTTTATCCTGACCTTCCTGCTGATCCGCCTGCTTGAAGTGCCGGAAGGCACCTGGCCGCTGATTACCCTGGTGGTGGTGATGGGGCCGATCTCGTTCTGGGGCAACGTGTTGCAAAGGGCGTTGCAGCGTATCGCCGGCACGGTGTTTGGTGCCGCCTCGGGTCTGATCGCGCTGTATCTTGAGCTGTATTCACTCCCCTTAATGCTGGCGTGGTGCGGGGTGGTGATGTTTTTCTGCGGCTACCTGACGCTCGGTAAACGGCCCTATATGGCGCTGTTGGTGGGTATTACGCTGGCGGTGGTCTGTGGCGCGGGGGCCGGTGATATGCACACCGCGCTGTGGCGCAGCGGCGACGTGATATTTGGCTCACTGCTGGCGCTGTTGTTCACCAGCATTTACCCACAGCGCGCCTACATCTTGTGGCGTATGCAGATGGCGGATTGCCTGCAAAGTGCGGGCAAGATCTACGGCGCTTATCTGTCCCCGAACATGATCGAACGGCCGCGCCTGGAGCCACAGCTGAAAGATTTGCTGAATCAGGTGGTTAAATTACGTGGCCTGATTGTCCCCAGCAGCAAAGAAACCCATATTCCCAAAGCGGTGTTTGAAGCAGTGCAAACGCTGAGCCGCAATCTGGTGTGTACGCTGGAGCTGTTGGCCGATGCCTACTGGGCCTCGCGCGAAACCCACTTTATTATGCTGAATGCCAAAACCCTGCGCAGTGCGCAACTGCTGACGTTACGCTCGCTGGAAGCGCTGGCAGAGACAATGCATAACGGCCCGCAGGCACAGCAGGCTGTGGTGGCGGGGGAGCTGAGTGAAGTCGCCGCCGAGCTGAAAACCCTGATGCAGGAGGCCAGCGTCAACCTGCACGGCGAAGCACCGATCTACGGCTATGTCTGGCTGAGCATGGAGCTGACGCAGCAGTTGGAAGAACTGGGTGACTTGCTCAAGGTGTGTACCGCCGGCGAGCGCGAATAGGGGGCCAGATCATGAAGCAGGCGCTTCGGGTTTTTGTCGCGGCGCTAAAGTGAGTAAGATAGGGCGATGAGTGTTGTGTCTGAGCGCCACAAACCTGTATCTTGGTCTCATTGTGGCCGTAAGCAAATGAATCTGTGTATTACTAAAGCAAGGGTATGAAGATGGATAATGCAAATAAGCCGAGTTTCCAGGACGTTCTGGAGTTTGTGCGTATGTTCCGACGTAAAAATAAGCTGCAGCGTGAAATTGTCGACAACGAGAAGAAAGTCCGCGACAACCAGAAGCGTGTGCTGTTGCTCGATAACCTGAGTGAGTACATCAAGCCGGGCATGAGCATTGAAGATGTTCAGGGTATCATTGCCAACATGCGCAGCGACTATGAAGATCGCGTTGATGACTACATCATCAAAAATGCCGATCTGTCTAAAGAACGTCGCGAACTGTCCAAAAAGCTGAAGGCTATGGGCGAAGTGAAGTAACCGTTTTTATTGGGCCAGGCACTCGCCTGGCCCTTTTAATCAGTCCCTCAGTTATTCCCCTTTACCGTACATGTCAAAATCGAAGTATTTATCGTTCACCTTCTTATAGGTGCCGTTGGCGATAATGGCTTTCAGCGCTGCGTTGAAGGCATCAAGTAATGCGCTGTCCTCTTTACGCACACCAATGCCATCGCCAATGCCAAAATATTTGCTGTCGTTCAGTTCCGCGCCGGTAAAGGCAAAATCCTTGCCGCCGGGCGTTTTGAAGAATTCGCTGGCGCTGACGCTGGCCAGCAGCGAAGCATCCAACCGGCCGTTGGCCAGATCCTCATTCACTTCCTGTTGGCTCTGATAGGCAACGACGTTGACACCGGCCGGACGCCACAGTGCGTTCGCATAAGCTTCCTGGCTGGAGCCTTGCTGCACGCCAATCGATTTGCCTTTTAGCGACGCCGCCGTGGGCTGCAGATCGCTGCCTTTGCGTGCCACCAACCGCGCCGGGGCGTTAGACACCTTGCTCGAGAAGGCGATCTGCTTTTCGCGCTGCGGCGTAATGGTCATTGAGGAGGCGATAGCGTCAAACTTTTTTGCCTGCAACCCCGGGATCATCCCATCCCAACTGCTCTCGACCCACACGCATTTTGCCTGCATTTCATCGCACAGCGCCTGAGCGATATCCACACCGAACCCGGTCAGGGCTCCTTGCGCAGTTTTGTATTCCAGCGGCGGGAAGGTGGGATCGATGCCCAACTTAATCACCTTGCCGCTAAACTCACCGCCAAGGGCCGAAAAACTTAACGCTAACGGCAACAATAAAACCAAACCCATCGTTTTTTTCATGTCATTTTCCTTAGCGGAGTGGATTAAATAATGCATTAAGCCAGGAAGCGTTCAACCAGCTTGACCCAATAAGTGGCGCCAATCGGCAAACACTCGTCGTTAAAATCGTAACCGGCGTTATGCAGCGAATTCCCGGGCGTGCTTTCCCCGTTGCCAATCGAGATATAACTGCCGGGGCATTTCTCCAGCATAAAAGCGAAGTCTTCACTGGCGGTAATCGGGCGCAGGTTGGCGATAACCCGGCTTTCACCGGCCCATTCCAGCGCGACCGAACGTGCCAACTCAGTTTCCGCCGCGTGGTTTACCAACACTGGATAACCCTGTTGGTAATCAATCTCTGCCCGGGCACCAAAACTGACGGCCTGTGCTTCCACCAGTGCCGTAATGCGGTCTTCCAGCCGTTGACGGACATCGGCATTCAGCGCGCGCACGCTCAGCGTCATGGTGGCGGTCGAGGGGATGACATTGCTTGCAAGACCGGCCTGGATCGCGCCCACGGTCACAATCGCCGTTTCCTGCGGATCGATATTTCTGGATACGATGGTCTGCAGGCTCATCACGATGGCGGCGCAGACCACCACTGGATCAACGGTATGCTGCGGCACCGCGCCATGCCCGCCGTGGCCATGCAGGGTGATGTTGACGGTATCGGCCGAGCACATGAAGGGGCCGCTGGCAAAGCCCAGTAGGCCGACCGGGAAGCCGGGCACGTTGTGCATGGCGAACACGGCATCGCAGGGAAAACGCTCGAACAACCCGTCTTCCATCATCACTCGGGCACCGCCGCCGCCTTCTTCCGCTGGCTGAAAAATCAGGTGCAAAGTACCGGTAAAGTCAGACCGCTGCGCCAGATAACGCGCCGCCGCCAGCAGCATGGTGGTGTGGCCATCATGACCGCAGGCGTGCATCACGCCGCTGTGGGTGCTGGCATAGGGCAATTCGCTGGTTTCTTCAATCGGCAGCGCGTCCATATCGGCGCGCAAGCCAAGTGATTTCCCCACGCCGCGTTGTAGCGTGGCGACAACCCCGGTTTGTCCTATATGGCGCGTGACCTGATAACCCCATTCGGACAGCAGTTTTGCCACCAAATCGCTGGTGGCGAATTCGTTAAATCCCAATTCGGGATGAGCATGAATATGGCGACGAATGGCGACCATTTCGTGCTGAACAGCGGCTATTTCAGGTAAAACCAGCGAATGGGTCATCAGGGTTTCCAACGGGAGTATTCGGTTCCCGATGCGTTCAATAACCGGGAACAAGGTACTTCGGAGACTAACAAACAACCTTTTGCCCGGGGAGCCGTCGTTCGGTTATGCTGACAACCTTTGATTGTCAGGGAGCGTGATGAAACTACATCAATTACAGGCCTTGGTCGCCAGTGCCGACGGTGGCAGCATCCGCGCCGCCGCACGACAGCTGGGGCTTTCACAGGCGGCGGTCACGCGCGCCCTGCGCGAGCTGGAACAGCAGCAGGAACTGCCATTGCTGATCCGGACACCGGCTGGACTGGGCTTTACGCCTTACGGGAAAACGCTGCTGACGCACGCCCGGCTGGTGTTAAACCAACTGGAACAGGCCAACAATGAAATGGCGGGCCTGCGCGGGTTGGCGCAAGAGCAGGTGAAGGTGGCTATCACGCCATGGCTGATGCTGACGGTGTTACCGACGGCCGTGGTGGCCTTTCGCAAAAAGATGCCGAGGGTAAAACTGGAGCTGTTTGAAAGCCTGATGGCCAACGCCCAATCCCAACTGCGAGAGGGCACGATGGATTTTGCCATCACGCCGCTTCCGGCCTCGATGGCACCGCAGGAATTTCATTGCGAGCCGCTGCTGGATTATGAAACGGCGGTGATGGTGCGGCACGGGCATCCGTTGGGCCAAAGTACCTCGATCCACCAGTTGCTTGAGCAGGACTGGGTGCTGAACTATACCCCAGACAATTATGACGAATTAATCCATCAACTGTTTAGCCGACACGGCGCTCAACTCGATCCGAACCGCATTATTCATGCGCATTCCCTCGGTATGCTACAGGCGATGGTGGAGTCGGCAGACATGTGCACCTGGTGCCCGGCACCGTTGCTTGGGCTACCGCAGTTTGCCGGACGGCTGCAACCGCTGGCGCTGCAAGAAGGTTGCGACTTGGCGCGGCTGAACATCGTCACCCGGCGCAACAGCATCCTTAGCACCGCCGCCCATGCGTTGATTGATAACCTGATCCGCACCCTGCGCCAGCATGCCCGATCCGCGCGGCTCGAGGATCGACTGATTTATGATCGGGTTCGGTTGTTGATTTAGGGGGAGGGGGGCGGGGTTTCTAGGGGGGCTATTCTGGAATCCCGACCGTCGACTTTGTGCCAGGAGCAGACGTTAATAACTTCAGCCTATGTTTATCTATGGAGGGTTGTCAATAAGGCATATGCTTGACTTTCATCCTATGAAATTGTCATACTTTAAAAGGATGGGGCGGGTTTTTCCTCTTGCTTTTGCAAGGGCGGCTCTGATAATGAACAGCGATTTTTTGCTGTTGAGCTTAGGCTCACTGATCCTGCCTAGCAGGGTGTTCAACGGTTCAAATTTTTCCTGCCCCTTCCATATCCCGAAAATAAAAGGGAGTTTTAATGCGGAACGACAATATATGGTTTACATATAAAGCACGTATTAACGCACATCATCGCTTGGAGTGGCTTGAAAAACACTCTCAGTTCATCCTCGTTTGGTATGCTATATTAAGTGCAGTGCTTTCAATCGTGACATTACGCTTTCCAAAAGTCCTAGGGGATAACACCGATATTCTTGCGGCAATACTTTCGGTGGCTTTACTAGGTATTTCACTTGTAGTTTCAAACCTAGACTTCCGCGGTAGAGCAATATCTATGAGGAAGAATTACCTTGCGCTACAGCGACTCTATTCTGATACTACAACCGAGCAAGAATTAACGCTTGAACAAAGAAAGAAATATCATGAATTGCTCGATGAAGTTGAGAATCATCTTGAAATAGATGATAAAACCGCACGTGCAGCCCAGGTAGGACTTACAACAAGAATCCCTACCAATGAAGAAAAACGAACAGTCCAACTCTGGAAAATAAAGCGATTCATTTTTACTTTTTCCTTATACCTACTCCCACTCATGCTTGTTTGGATAGACTATGACTGCTAGCCGAATCTTTAAAAAATCCTTTTCGAAAAGAAATCTTCTCAAAGTATATAATGAAAAAATAAAAGAATCTGGCGCCATTGGCATCGATCGAATTCGCCCTTCGAAACTCGACTCAACGATAAAAAATGAAATTGAATTTATTTCTGAAAAAGTTAACTCTGGTAGTTACAAATTTACAGCCTACAAAGAAAAGCTAATATCTAAAGGGGCTAACTCTAACCCCAGACAGATCTCAATACCCACTGCCAGAGATAGGATTACCCTCAGGGCTCTTTGCGAATGTCTTACAGAAATTTATCCTGACTCTAGGTTGAGACTGCCACATAAAGTAATTGATTCACTTAAGACTGCATTGGATAGCGGTCTATATACAGAGTATGCCAAGGTAGATCTCAAAACCTTCTACCCTTCAATTGAACATACACTGATAGCTGATGTGATAAAAAATAAGGTTAGAAAGGGCGAGATTAGAAAATTAATAATGTCGTCATTGGTCGTTCCTACAGTAAGTGAATTTAAAGGTAGCAAAGGCGCCTCAGTGAACTCCAGGGGAGTACCTCAGGGGCTAGCAATTTCAAATATTTTGGCTGAGATTTCCTTATCCATTTTCGATAAAGAGATCAATGAAATTCCAGATATCTGGTTCATGCGCTACGTTGATGATATCCTTATTTTGACCAAAAATAGCCAGGCTGAAATGATGGCATCTCATGTTATTGAGAGGCTCCAACTATTAAATTTAAATCCTCACCCACTAAATGAGGAGAACTCAAAATCCAAAGTTGGCAATCTGAATGTCCCCTTTGACTTTCTTGGTTATCACATAAGCCAAGGAGAATTATTAATCAAGCATGAGAGTATTCTCAGATTCGAGTCCTCATTAGCAAAAATTTTCACTGCATATAGGCATGCGCTACTGCAGGCTAAGAATAAGCGCGATAAAGAGCGAGCTATAGCATACTGTCAGTGGAAACTCAACCTTAGAATCACAGGGTGTGTATTTGAGGGGAAACGCCTGGGGTGGGTATCATACTTCTCGCAAATATCCACAACAGCCCAACTTCGCTCCGTTAATCATACCGTAAGTCATCTTATCCGCCGATTCAATCTTTCATCTGAGATAAAACAAAAGTCTTTAATAAAGACATTCTATGAGCTTAGTCGTGGAACTGCGGGCACATTTAAATACATACCTAACTTTGATAACCTAGATATATCTCAGAAGCGAGAGCTTGTTTCAATGTGGATAGGAAAAGCTAAGGCGAAAATGCTAAGCGATAGTGAAATAGAGAGAAAATTTAAATTTAAAATTGCCAAATCCGCAAAAGAACTTGAAGAAGATATTTCAGGAATATCATAAAAACAAGCAAACACCACAGGAAAATTGCGATATAGAAGAAACTAACCATCGTAATTTTTAATATCCACTACTTTATTAGTTATCCTTTTAGTTAGCTACTCTGCAACTTGGACATTGATGACCACAGTGAACTTCTGCTCCTCGCTCAAAGCGGACCCAGTGGCACTTGCTGATGCTCGCTGCGTGCAAGAAGCTGAACGTAGTAATAGTAGATGTAAACGCCGGTAGAATAATTACAGAGGACTATTTTCTAACGGCGCTACATCCAGTAAGGTCACTGGTACTCGAATGAAACCCCAGTCATAGCTTTTAAGAACCGGCAAAGGTCATCTCCTGCATCCTCAATCGTATGGAAAGCAACGGAGTCTACGCATCCGGATTCTCGTTCATTGAGACAGGCAATGAATGGCGGGGTAGGATCTTGTCCTGTAAGACTTCTGAATCTGACTGCATCAACACGCCAGCGATACATTGCCCCATAACGTTGCACACCTCTGATACCGGTGCGGGTATTTTTCGTCGCTTTAATAGAAATTAGCACAATGAGTTACCTATTACGTGAGATGACGTGGATAATTGCATATTTCTGGCACAACCGACCAGAACAGTTCATAGCAGACTGTTGAATGGTCGAAAGAATCGCTACTACTTTGTAGCCGTGATTGATGGCCACAGGCACGTCCGCTTTTCGCTCGTAGCCGATATAGTTCCACTTGGAGGGCGAGACGGTGCAGTGGAGGACATCAAAACATCAACATATTGTTATAAAAAAGGAATAGCACAGTCTATTAAAACTGGACGAAAAGCCGATGAACTGCACGCCAGGCTTCCAAATACCGCTCTTCTATAACACTTGGCCATAGTACCAACGTTCGCCTGTAAACCATTCATCAGGATCGTCACCGCCATAGTATTCAAGCGAGATCCCCAGCTCCTGTACATTCTCTGGCAGAGTTAATCCCCATTCTTCAGCAAGGCTACGCCCCTTAATGACCGATGAAGCTCCATTTTCAGAAGTGCTTTCGCATATGAACCCCTGATAGTACTCTTCAGAATGGTAAAGACAGACTTCGCTGGTAAACATATCCGGGAGGCAGATAACAGAAGTAATTCGCGGGCTGTAACTCGAATCAGCTGTTGCAAGTATTAAATTAGAACATGCGTCAATTAACGCTTGCGCGCAGGCTGCCTTGGTTTTCTGGGCACTGTGTTTTCCTTCAACAAGATTGACATCTACAGGAATTTTGTAGTTCCAGTAGCGCTGGTCTTCTGGAAAATCTGCGCGGATTGGATCATGGAAGGTTTCCGCCCAACGGTTAAGAGCTTTTAAGCGGCGGGGGATGTTTCTTATTTTAGTACGGTAATCTCTGTTTAGACGTCTACTCATATATTTTAAACTTCCCTATCTGTTCAAACAGTCCTGACTAAAATCACAAATTTCGAACTGCGCTGATCCTCATTGATAGCTTAAATATTACCAGTAATGCCATTGTTGTCACTTGGCAACCGTCACAGATTGGAACGCTGACATGTCCACCTTTGTCTCCTAACCACCAAAACAAAACCAAAAAGCCCGCTCAGGTTTCCCTGAGCGGGCTTCTCTAATATGGCTCCTCTGACTGGACTCGAACCAGTGACATACGGATTAACAGTCCGCCGTTCTACCGACTGAACTACAGAGGAATCGTGTGAACGGGGCGAATAATAGCGGGGTGCTGCGGCTTTGTCAAAGCACTAAACTGCGAGAAAAGTGCGTTTGCTGATGGAATGAGCATGTTGCGTTGTTTTTCGGCACTCATCCTGTTTATCCCTGTTGTTTATCACCAAAAAATCCCCGGCGTCAGGGTTGCACCTGCCATTGCACGTTTCTGGTGCGAAGGGGGGAGACTGCCAGGGAGCAACGGTTGAAGTAACAGAAAAATTTTGCGGCGAGTTTGCCCCTTGATCCCCCCGCAGCGCCTCCTGACGGCAGTGAACCCCCTCGTTTTACCTCTGATATGTAGGATGAATGAACAGAAAATATGTATTGGCCGTCACAATGGCTGGATTTTTGCTTAGCTAAATTCGGGTAATGCGACTGCGCTCTCGCGCAAATTATTTTCCCCGTCTACACATAAAGTGACTGCTCCACGCCCCTGGGCGTTTCGCTAAAACAGTGCTGAGGAATACAACAATGTCATCGAAATTAATTAAAAGTCCGCTCGCTGCTCTGCTTATCGGTTGTTTAGGTTCAGCTTTTTATGCTCAGGCCGATATCGTTATCGGCGTCGCCGGGCCGTTCTCCGGGCCGAATGCGACCTATGGCGATCAGTACTGGCGTGGTGCCTCGCAGGCGGCAGCGGATATCAACGCCGCCGGTGGGATTAAAGGGGAAAAAATCAAACTGGTGCAGGGGGATGACGCCTGCGAACCCAAACAGGCGGTCTCGGTCGCCAACCGGTTAGTGGATCAGGACAAGGTCTCGGCGGTGGTCGGGCACTTCTGCTCCTCCTCCACCATGCCGGCCTCCGAGGTGTATGACGAAGCCGGGATTATCGCCATCACTCCCGGATCCACCAACCCGCAAATTACCGAACGCGGCATGACCAACATGTTCCGCATGTGCGGCCGCGATGACCAGCAAGGGGTGATCGCCACCAACTACATGCTCAATACCCTGAAAGCCAAACGCATCGCGGTGATCCACGACAAAGACACCTACGGGCAGGGGCTGGCAGATGCCGCCAGGGCAGAGATGAACAAGCGTGGCGTGAAGGAAGTGCTGTATGAAGGGCTGTCACGCGGTGAAAAAGACTTTAACGCGCTGGTGACCAAGATCGCCTCGGTCAAACCTGACGTGGTCTATTTCGGTGGCTGTCACCCAGAAGCCGGGCCATTGGTGCGCCAGATGCGTGAGCAGGGCGTGACCGCCAAGTTCTTCTCCGGTGACTGCATCGTGACCGAAGAGCTGGTGACCGCTGCCGGTGGGCCGCAATACACTAACGGCGTGCTGATGACCTTCGGCAACGATCCGCGTCAAATTCCGGAAGGCAAGGCGGTGATCGCCAAGTTCCGCGCCAGCGGTTTTGAGCCGGAAGGTTACACCCTCTACTCCTACGCTTCGATTCAGGCGATCGCCGCCGCCTTCAGCGCTACCGGCGGCAAAGACAGCGCCAAGGCCAGCGAATGGCTGAAATCGCATGATGTGGATACCGTGATGGGCAAAAAGGCCTGGGACAAGAAAGGCGACCTGAAGGTATCGGATTACGTGGTCTATCAATGGGACGATAAAGGCAAATATCACCAACTCTAATCCATCCTCGGCATCTTTCAAGCTGGCTGCAACTTGAAATCCATTGAGGATTAACCCATAAGCGGATCCGCGTGTTCGGCGGGTCCGCGCCGATACTTCCCTTGGGCCGCGTCTGCACTAGCTTGCGGTCCCACCAGGCGAGACTGCTCATTATGGATGTTTTCTTTCTGCAACAGATGATCAACGGCCTGACGCTCGGCGCGGTTTACGGCCTGATCGCCATCGGCTACACCATGGTTTACGGCATTATCGGCATGATTAACTTCGCCCACGGCGAGGTGTACATGATCTCCGCCTACCTGTGCGCTATCGGGTTGGCGCTGCTGTCGTTCTTCGGCCTGCAATCCTTCCCGTTGCTGATCCTCGGCACGCTGGTGTTCACCATCGTGGTCACTGGCGTGTATGGCTGGGTGATCGAGCGTATCGCCTACAAACCCTTGCGTAACTCCACGCGTCTGGCACCGCTGATCTCCGCCATCGGCATGTCGCTTATTTTGCAAAACTACGCGCAAATCAGCCAAGGGCCTCGCCAGCAAGGGATCCCGACGTTGCTGGACGGCGTGTTCCGCCTTAACTTTGACGGCGGGGTGATCCAAATCACCTACACCAAGGTGTTTATCCTGGTCGCCTCACTGCTGGGTATGGCCATCCTCACTTACATCATTCAGCGCACCCGTCTGGGGCGCATCTGCCGCGCCACCCAGCAGGACCGCAAGATGGCGTCCATTTTGGGCATCAACACCGACCGGGTGATCTCCCTGGTGTTCGTGATTGGTGCCGCCATGGCCGGGCTGGCGGGGGTGTTGATCACCATGAACTACGGCACCTTTGATTTCTACGTCGGCTTTATCATCGGTATCAAGGCCTTTACCGCTGCGGTGCTGGGGGGCATTGGTTCGCTACCCGGCGCGATGCTTGGTGGCCTGCTGCTGGGCGTGGCGGAGGCGCAGTTTGCCGGCATGGTGAACTCGGATTACAAAGACGTATTCTCCTTCGGTTTACTGGTAGTGATCCTGATTTTCCGCCCTCAGGGCCTGCTCGGTCGGCCAATGGTCGCTAAGGTTTGAGGGGAAAACTATGTCGCAATCTGTAGCTCACCCAGGGCTGAACGTTAAACGCAGCCTGCTGGATGCGGTGCTGGCCGGGCTGATCGCCCTGATCGTGTTCGGGCCGATCGTCGGTATCGTCCTCAACGGATACAGTTTTAACTTTGAACCGCGCCGCCTGGCGTGGATTATCGCCGCGGTGATGGCCGGGCGGCTGTTGCTGAGCCTGTTCCTGCAAACCGCGCCGGGGCGCAAGTTGTTGACGCGTTTTGACGGCGGCAATGACGGGGTGTATGTCCGGCCGATAGGGGCCAAAACCAGTCTACGTTGGATTATTCCGTTAATGGCGGTGATCGCGCTGCTGTTCCCGTTTGTAGCCACCAAATATCTGCTGACGGTAGCGATACTGGGGCTGATTTACGTGTTGCTTGGGCTGGGGCTGAACATTGTTGTCGGGCTGGCCGGGTTGCTTGATCTGGGTTACGTGGCGTTCTACGCCATTGGCGCTTATGGCCTGGCGCTGGGTTATCAGTATCTCGGGCTGGGGTTCTGGGCGATGCTGCCGCTGGGGGCGTTGATGGCGGCGCTGGCCGGTGCGCTGCTGGGGTTCCCGGTGTTACGCATGCACGGCGACTATCTGGCGATCGTCACGCTGGGGTTCGGCGAGATTATCCGCCTGGTGCTGAACAACTGGATGTCACTGACCGGCGGTCCCAACGGGGTCTCGGTGCCTGCGCCGACAATTTTTGGCCTGGAGTTTGGCCGACGGGCCAAGGACGGCGGGGTGCCGATCCACGAGTTTCTCGGTATCGCCTACAACCCCAACCTGAAGTTTATCTTTATCTATGCGGTGCTGTTCCTGGTGGTGCTGCTGGTGTTGTACATCAAACACCGGCTGACGCGCATGCCAATCGGCCGCGCCTGGGAGGCCTTGCGCGAGGATGAAATCGCCTGTCGCTCACTCGGGCTGAACCACGTTCTGGTGAAGCTGTCGGCCTTTATGATGGGCGCGTCCACCGCCGGGCTGGCCGGGGTGTTTTTCGCCACTTATCAGGGTTTTGTTAACCCCACCTCGTTCACCTTCTTTGAGTCGGCGCTGATCCTGGCGATAGTGGTACTGGGCGGCATGGGCTCGACCATCGGCGTGGTGCTGGCGGCGTTTGTACTCACGGTGGCCCCGGAGCTGTTGCGCAGCTTCGCCGAGTACCGCGTGCTGTTGTTCGGCGTGCTGATGGTGGCGATGATGATCTGGCGGCCGCGCGGCCTGGTGCGCATCAGTCGAACCAGCTTTGCGACCCGCAAGGGGGTAGAGCCATGAGCGACGCTATCCTGCAGGTTGAGCATCTGATGATGCATTTTGGCGGTATCAAGGCGCTGAACGACGTCAATCTGGCGGTGGAACGCGGTTCCATCACCGCGCTGATCGGCCCCAACGGTGCCGGTAAAACCACGGTATTCAACTGCCTGACCGGTTTTTATCGTGCTACCGGCGGCGCGATCCTGCTCAATACCCACAAGCGGCCGACCGACGTGATCCAGGTGCTGGGGCAGAAATTCCACGCCGGTGACTGGGTTAACCCGAAACGGCTGGGCTCGCGTGTTTACTACAAAATGTTTGGCGGCACCCACCTGGTCAACCGTGCCGGACTGGCGCGCACCTTCCAGAACATCCGTTTGTTCCGCGAAATGTCGGTGGTGGAGAACCTGCTGGTGGCGCAGCACATGCTGAGCAACCGCAACCTGATCGCCGGCGTGCTCAATACCCCGGCCTACCGCCGGGCGGAAAGCCAGGCACTGGATCGCGCCTTTTACTGGCTGGAAGTGGTGGAGCTGGTGGATTGCGCCAACCGGTTGGCGGGGGAGATGTCCTACGGCCAGCAGCGGCGGCTGGAGATCGCCCGGGCGATGTGCACCACGCCGGAGATGATCTGCCTCGACGAACCCGCCGCCGGGCTGAACCCGGTGGAGACGGCAACGCTGAGCCGCATTATCCGTTTTCTGCGTCAGCATCACGGTATCACGGTGTTGTTGATCGAACACGATATGGGCATGGTGATGGAGATCTCCGATCGGGTGATTGTGCTCGATCACGGCGATGTGATTGCCGAAGGCACACCGAAAGAAATTCAGCATAACGATACGGTTATCGCCGCTTACCTTGGCGCGGATGAAGAGGAGCTGGCGGGATGAGCAATGTGATGTTGGAGTTTCGCAACGTAGACGTGTTTTACGGCCCGATCCAGGCGTTGCAGCAGGTTTCGCTACAGGTAAATGAAGGGGAGACGGTGGCGCTGATTGGTGCCAACGGGGCGGGCAAGTCGACGCTGCTGATGTCGATCTTCGGCCAGCCGCGTATCAGCGGTGGGCAGATCCTGTTTCGCGGCGAGGACATCAGCCAGCGTTCCACCCATTATGTTGCCAGCAGCGGCATCGCCCAGGCACCAGAAGGGCGGCGCATTTTCCCGGACATGAGCGTGGAGGAAAACCTGCTGATGGGCACCATTACCATCGGTAATCGCTACGTGGATGAGGATTTATTGCGCATGTTTGAGCTGTTCCCACGCCTGAAGGAGCGGCGTAACCAGCGGGCGATGACTATGTCCGGGGGTGAACAGCAGATGCTGGCGATTGCTCGGGCGCTGATGAGCCGGCCCAAGCTGCTGTTGCTGGACGAGCCGAGCCTGGGGCTGGCGCCGATCATCGTCAAACAGATTTTCAGCATTTTGCGGGAGCTGACCCGTGGCGGCATGACGTTGTTTCTGGTGGAGCAGAATGCCAACCACGCGCTCAAACTGTCCGATCGCGGCTATGTGATGGTCAACGGCCAAATCCGCCTGACCGGCAGCGGTGCGGAGCTGTTGAACGATCAGGAGGTGAGGAAAGCCTATCTGGGCGGTGCCTAGAACTGGCGCTGGATCCAGCGCACGTTCAGCCGTACCAGTGCAACGATGCCGTTGGATAACATCCGCAGCCCGGTGGGTAAATCGCGGCGGCGGATATCCAACAGCAGCACGGTGCGCACCTGGTCGCTGTCGTTCCACACCTCATGTTCGAAGGTATCGTCCCACAGCATAAATTCCCCCTCATTGAGCCGGTATTCTTGCCCGTCGACTTTCAACACGGCGGCGGGCAGGCCGTCGGCGCGTTTGGGCATCGCCAGCACCAGATAACCGCGCAGAATGCCCCGGAACGGGCCACGGTGAGCGGGCACCTGCTTGCCGGGCGCCAGGAAGGACAATGAGGCTGAAAGCACATCTGGGGAAGAAGCGATCAGGCTGGCTAATAACGGGCAGCGGGCGAGATTGCGGGGTATTGGCTGACCATAAGCCTGCATAATAAACATGCGCCAGTCACGGGCGTCGTTGGCGGAGATCGACGCCTGTTCGCTCATGATCTCGTGAAATCGCGGGATATTACCCAGATCCTGTGCCAGGGTCAGTGCCTCGTCACGGATCTGCGGCCACTGGGCGGTAAAACGCTGCGCGTCGGGGAACAGACGCGCGCTGTCGAGCACCGGCGCACCGCTGATGCGGCGATCGTAAATGCGGCGTAATGCCAATACCGACCAATCATAGAGAGCTGACATATGACCTCAATAAGCCTGACCCGAGTTCTCGCCGTCTGTTGATATCATTATTGTTTAATATGCGACTGTCGGACGATTAATTCACCGTTATACAAGCGCTGACCACCCGGCTCAAAAGCCTGCGTCAGGCAATGAATACCATCGGCTATCAGCGACTGCATCGGCTGGCGATAGGTGGTCAACTGGTAACTGGGGGAGGCGGCCAGTTCAATGTCATCAAATCCCACCACCGCAATCGGCGCACAGCCCGGCGTGGCGCGAATGGCGTCGATAACGCCTACCGCCAGAATATCGTTTTCACAAAAAATCGCTTCAACCCGTTGTTCCGCCGGGGTGGCGGCCAGGTAGGCCGAGAAAGCCTCCATGCCGCAAAGGCGTTGATAGTGCGGGGCCTGCAGCAGCACGCTGACGTCGCGTTGTTTTTCCGCCAGTGCGGCGCGGAAGCCGTCGAGACGGCGTAACCGGGTGGATTCACTCACCGGGCCCGCCAGATAGCCCATGCGCTGATAGTCCTGTGTCAGCAACAGTTCGCCAATTTCACGCCCGGCCTGATAGCCGTTGGTGGCTAACACCTGGATATAGGGGCTGTCGCTATAGCGATACAGCACCACCAGCGGAATATGATGAATATCCTGCGCCAGCGTAATCAGCCGATCGTTAAGCAGGGTACCGAGAAACAGCAGACCATCCACCTGCATTTGATCGGCCAGCGTCAGCACCGATTCATAGTCGTTTTCCGAGGTGATATTCAGCAGCAGGGCCATATAACCCCGGCTTTGCAACTGCCGGGTGACCTCGTCCAGCAGCGTAAAAATATGCGGGTTTTTCAGTTCGTCCGCCACCAGTCCGATGATGCGGGTGCTCTTTTTCGACAGGCTGCGCGCCAGCAGATTAGGGCGGTAACCCAATTCACGCGCTGCGGTCTGAACGCGCAGCAGTGCATGGGGCGAGATCGACGCGCCATCGGTAAAAGCACGCGATACCGTCCATTTAGACACGCCGGCGCGGGCAGCTACATCACTGGCCGTCGCCTTGCGTGCAGGGGGCGCGGGGGGAGCGCCGGGTTTCTTCGCCATCATCTTTGCTCGTGATGAAAAAACGGTATGGGTTCAACAGATTAGCACAGCCTAGTCGGATGCGGGAGTTGCTGCCACCTGCGGTGGGATCCACGGAATAAACAGGGCAACTCCACCGATCCTTTTATCGGCAAATTGTGATCCTGAGCAGCAGATTTATCATGGCGTATTTGACTTATTTTTGACCATCTCCAATAGTCCATCGCAAGTGGCATTTGTTTCGCAGTCAAGTTGCCACCCAATTTTGCACCCGGGTGCATTTAAAATTTGCACCCGGGTGCAATACGGCGAAAGTAGCGTAATCTTAGGCTTCGGGAGCAACTATGTTGAATGGTGAAAGAAAAACGGCACGTCCTCTGCGTTGGGCGATGGTCGGCGGCGGGCGCCTGGGGCAGGTGGGTTATAAGCACCGCTGCGGCGCATTGCGGGATAACACTGCTTTTGCGCTGGTGGCCGGGGCGTTTGATATTGTCCCGGAGCGTGGCCGCGAGTTCGGCGTCAATCTGGGGGTCGATGCCGAGCGTTGCTATGCGGATTACCGCACGCTGTTTGCTCAAGAGGCTCAGCGAGAGGACGGCATTGAAGTGGTGTCCATCGCCACGCCGAACGGCACCCATTACGAAATTACCCGCGCGGCGCTGCTGGCTGGGCTGCACGTGATTTGCGAGAAACCGCTGTTTTTTTCCAGCCAGGAAGCTTATGAAATCAAGGCGCTGGCGGCGGAAAAAAACCGCATTGTCGGCGTGACCTACGGTTTCTCCGGCCATCCGTTGCTGTTGCAGATGCGCGCGATGATCGCCAACGGGCAGATCGGTGAAGTGCGCATGGTGGATCTGCAATATACCCACGGTTTTAATGCCACCGACGAAGTCGATCGCCTTAGCGAAGCGCAGAAATGGCGCATTGACCCCAAGATTTCCGGGCCCAGCTTTGTGCTGGGTGATATCTCCACCCACACCTATTACCTGTCGCAACTGGTGATGCCGCAGATGCAAATCAGCGAACTGTTGTGCGATCGGCAGAGCTTTATTCCCTCGCGTGCCCCGCTGGAAGACAACGCATTGGTGATGATGCGCTATGCCAACGGCGCGGTAGGGCGGATGTGGGCCTCGTCGGTCAATGCCGGCGCCATGAGCAGCCAGCGCATCCGCATAGTCGGCTCGAAAGCCAGCCTGGAATGGAGCGATATCAACCCCAGCGAGCTGCGTTACGAGGTACAGGGGCAACCCAATCAGACGCTGTATCGCGGCATGCCCTATCTGGACGAAACCTGCAACGCCTGGGAGCGGCTGGGGGCGCTGCATACCGAGGGGCTGACCGAGTCCTGGGCCAACATCTACCTGAAATTCGCCCTGGCTATTGATGCCACTAATCGGGGCGATCGACAGGCGTTGGCGCAGCTGGTGTATCCGGACATCGATGCCGGGATCGACGGGGTGCGCTGGATTGAAAACTGCGTGCGTTCAGCCGATCAGGGTGCGCGCTGGGTGGCCTTTGAATAATCTTTTTGTTTGCGGAGATATGACATGAAGCTTTCCTTCTGTACCGACAGTTTGGGCCATCTGCCGTTTGAAGCCATGCTGGATCGGTTGGGTGAACCGGAGAGAGGGCGTCTGTTTCGGTATCAATACTTCGGTTGAGGCATTACAGCGCTGTATCAGTCAGTAAACGGCATCCGCTTGCATCGATGGCCTGTCAGGGGACAGGCCATTAAACGGCAAAAGACTGTCGAAAAAAACAGCCCAATAAAAGTGTGACGCATATCGCATTTACCACACCGATTGGTTAAAATATCGCTACTTCCTGCACCTGCCCGGATCCCGTTTAACATGGAAAAAACCCAGGTCTCTCGCTCAACCGCCTGGTTGCGCGTGGTCATTCTTGCCGTGTCGGCCTTTATCTTCAATACCACCGAGTTTATTCCGGTGGGATTGCTGAGTGATATTGCCCAAAGCTTCTCGATGCAGACCGAGCAGGTGGGGTTGATCATCACCATTTATGCCTGGATCGTCGCCGCCAGTTCGCTGGTGTGCATGCTGCTGACCAGCCGGATTGAGCGGCGAAAACTGCTGATCGGGGTATTTATCCTGTTTATCGCCAGCCATGTGCTGACCGCCGTGGCGTGGAACTTCACCACGCTGGTTATCTCGCGTGCCGGTGTGGCGCTGGCCCATGCGGTATTCTGGTCGATCACCGCCTCGCTGGCGATCCGGGTCGCCCCGGCAGGCAAGAAGGCGCAGGCGTTGAGCCTGCTGGCGGGGGGAACCGCGTTGGCGATGGTGCTCGGCTTGCCGCTGGGCCGTATCGTGGGCCAAATCCTCGGTTGGCGCATGACCTTTATCGGCATCGCCGTTTGCGCTACGCTGGCGCTGGTGCTGCTGTGGCGCTTGTTGCCGGTGCTGAAAAGCGAACATTCCGGTTCGCTGGCCAGCGTGCCTATGCTGTTCAAGCGCCCGGCGCTGGTCAGCCTGTATATGCTGACCATTATTGTGGTGACGGCCAATTTCACCGCCTACAGCTATATCGAACCCTTTATTCAGACCGTGGCCGGGCTGTCGGAAAACTTCACCACCCTGATGCTGTTGCTGTTTGGTGCCGCCGGTATCATCGGCAGCCTGTTGTTCAGTCGCTTCAGCGAACGTTTCCCGTCGGGCTTTTTCATCGGCGCTATCGCCTTATTGATGCTGAGTCTGCTGCTGCTGTTACCGGCCTCCGGCGATGAAAATCACCTGACGGTGTTGTTTGCGGTATGGGGCATGGCGATCATGGCGATTGGCTTGTCGATGCAGGCCAAGGTATTGAATCTGGCGCCGGACGCGACCGACGTGGCGATGTCGATCTATTCCGGGTTGTACAACTTCGGCATCGGCGCTGGTGCACTGCTGGGCAATCAGGTCAGCCAGTATCTGGGCATGGGTAACATCGGCTTTGTCGGCGCCCCGCTGGCGTTGATCGCCCTTGGCTGGTGCCTGCTGAATTTTTACCGCAGCGAACGCCTGCAACAGCACCACAGCCGCTAACTCCCTTCGTCCTGATAGCAAGCCGCGGCTTGCTATCAGGCACCGGCCCACAGGCTAAATTTTCTCTCAGCAAAACAGATTGCTGCAGTTTTTTATGCTTAATTATTTTTCGTAGCCTGCTAATTAAATATTTAACTCCGACACCGAGCCTATAGCATAGAAAATTATTGATTATGTTATGGCGGGGTTAATGGTGAGTGATTCTTTGGTTGCAGGAAGCGAGGCGGTGGCCCGGTCACCGATCCATGAACGGGATTTGTCGGCAAGAATTGACGCACTGCCCACCTCTGCCGGTCTGTGGCGGTTTATCGCTTTGCTGGCGTTGGGCGGTTTTTTTGAGCTTTATGACCTGTTTCAGACCGGTTATATCAGCACCGGTTTAATCGCCGAGGGGATATTCCATACCGGGGCGCAAGGCGTGTTCGGCGTCTCTGACCAGGCGGCGTTTGCCTCCGCAACTTTCCTTGGCCTGTTTATCGGTGCCAGTCTGCTTAGCCCTTATGCCGATCGTTTTGGCCGCCGCACCACCTTTATGTTTGCTCTGGCCTGGTATGGCGTGTTTTCGCTGTGCCTGGCTTTTCAGCATCAGGCAGAGTGGGTGATCTTCCTGCGTTTTCTGGTCGGCGTTGGGCTGGGGATTGAGTTGGTAACCATTGATACCTATCTGACCGAGTGGGTGCCTGCGCATCTCCGTACCCGGGCTTTCGCCTTTTCCTTTTTCATTCAGTTTCTTTCCGTGCCGACGGTGGCGCTGATGTCGTGGTGGCTGGTGCCGCAGACCATTTTGGGCCTGAGTGGCTGGCGTTATGTGGTGATCGCCGGTGCCGTGGCTTCACTGGTGATTTGGTTGGTGCGTAAAGGCTTGCCGGAATCCCCGCGTTGGCTGGCACAACAGCGACGTTATCCGGAGGTCCGGCAGGTGATGCTGGCAATGGAACGCCGCTGCGGTGTCACTCACAGCACGGAGTTCCCGCTGCGCGACGCCGGGCTACAGAGCGAAGCACCAACGCAGGGCAGCTTTAAAGATATCTGGTCGCCGCGTTACCGGGGCCGTACCCTGATGCTGGTAGTGATGAATTTCTTCCAGGCGATCGGTTTCTTTGGTTTCGGCAACTGGTTACCGGCCTTGCTGGCTGGAAAGGGCGCTTCGGTCACCCACAGCCTGCTGTACGCCTTCTTTATTACCCTGGCTTATCCGTTGGGGTCGCTGCTGTGTAGTCGCTATGCCGACAAGATGGAAAACAAATGGCAGATCGTCCTTTCCTGTCTGGTCACGGTGATTTTCGGCTCATTGTTTGCCATGCAGAATAATCCCCTGTGGCTGATTCTGTGCGGGTTCTTCATCACCTGGTCCAATGCCTGGCTGACCTACAGTTACCATTCCTACCAGTCAGAAGTGTTCCCGACTTACATCCGTGCCCGCGCGGTCGGATTCTGTTATTCGTTCAGCCGACTGTCGACGGTATTCAGCAGCTTGATTATTGGCATGATCCTGCAATACGGCGGCTCGGTGGGGGTGATTGCATTTATCGTTGCCAGCATGCTGATTGTGATGGTGGTGATCGGGGTGTTTGGCCCCAAAACCCGTGGTATTGACCTGGAAAATATCTGACGCAAGCACCCGGCGTTGTGCCCTGAAGCCAGGCCGGGATCTTCAGCAAAAAAACTCGCGATCATCCGAAAATAATTCCGTTATCACCGTTTCCCCTCCTGCCTTACTGTTAACCCGGAAGACCTACCCCTATTACCTCCGGGAGATAACCTATGAGCACTCTGACCACCAAAGATGGCACGCGCATTTTCTATAAAGATTGGGGGCGTGGGCAGCCGATTCTGTTTTCTCACGGTTGGCCGCTATCCGCGGATGCCTGGGATAATCAAATGCTGTTCTTCGGCCAAAGCGGTTACCGCGTTATCGCGCACGATCGCCGCAGTCATGGCCGCTCCGACCAGACCTGGGACGGCAATACCATGGACCGCTATGCGGACGATTTGGCGGAGTTGATTGAAGCGCTGGATCTGCGGGATCTGATCCTGGTGGGGCACTCCACCGGGGGCGGCGAAGTGGCGCACTATATTGGCCGCCACGGCAGCGCACGGGTGGCGAAGGTGGTGCTGGTGGGCGCGGTGCCGCCGTTGATGCGGCAAAGTCCGGCTAATCCTGAAGGGTTGCCGATGTCGGCATTTGACGGCATCCGCAGCGGAACGGCAGAAAATCGTTCCCAATTCTTCAAGGATCTGGCAGTGCCTTTCTACGGCTATAACCGCCACGGCGTGAAGGCCAATACCGGACTGACGGACAGTTTCTGGCTGATGGGCATGCAGGGTGGAGTGAAGGGGTTGTATGACTGCGTGCGTGAGTTTTCCGAGGTCGATTACACCGCGGATCTGCTGGCCATCGACAAGCCGACGCTGATTGTGCACGGCGACGACGACCAGATTGTGCCGATCGCCGCATCCGCGTTGAAAGCCGCTAAGCTTATTCGGCAGGTTGAATTGAAAGTCTATCCGGGCGCTTCGCACGGGCTGGCGCAAACAGACCCTGAACAGTTTAATGCCGATCTGCTGGCGTTTATCCAGTCTTGACCCCTGTCCCCCGGACGGGGGGCTTTGCCTGTGAACCGGAGCCGACCATGCGCACTGCCGCTTTTATCTGCTCGCTGGCTGTTGCTGGTGGCGTTGTACGATCTAAAGGAGCAAAAGATGGCCGAACCGGCTGAGAATAAGGCAGCACCCGGCGGTTTCGCGCCGCTGAAGATCCCGGTATTCGCCGTGTTGTGGGGGGCCACGGTACTGGGCAACGTCGGCAGCTTTATGCGTGATGTCGCCAGTTCCTGGCTGGTGACGGATTTGTCCTCTAACCCGTCGGCGGTGGCACTGATGCAGACCGCCGCCACGCTGCCGGTGTTCCTGTTGGCGATCCCTGCTGGGGTGCTGTCAGACATTCTTGACCGCCGTCGCTTTCTTATTTTTGTCCAGATCCTGCTGGCCAGCGTCAGCGGCACTTTATTACTGCTGTCGCAAAGCGGCGCGCTGACCGTTGAGTATTTGCTGGCGCTGACCTTTATCGGCGGCATCGGCGGGGCGCTGATGGGGCCGACCTGGCAATCCATTGTGCCGGAGCTGGTGCCGCGAGCCGATCTCAGAAATGCGGTGGCGCTGAACTCATTGGGGATCAATATTGCCCGCGCTATCGGCCCGGCGGCCGGGGGGCTGCTGCTGGCGAGCTTTGGTGCCGGTGCGGCCTACGGTGCCGACGTACTGAGTTATGTGTTCGTGGTTGCCGCCTTGCTGTGGTGGCGCAGGCCGAAGGTGGAGGACAACGGGCTTTCCGAACATTTCTTTGGCGCTTTCCGTGCCGGTATTCGCTATGCCCGTGCCAGCCGTGAGCTGCACGTGGTGCTATTGCGGGCGGCGGTGTTCTTTGTATTCTCCAGTTCGGTCTGGGCGTTGTTGCCCCTCGTTGCCCGGCAGATGCTGGGCGGTACCGCCGGTTTCTACGGCATCCTGCTGGGTGCGGTGGGGGCCGGTGCAATAATTGGCGCGGTGTTATTACCCCGGCTGCGTCAGCGGTTGAACGCCGATGGCCTGGTGCTGGTAGCTGCGGTGATCACCGCCGTGGTGATGGCGTTGCTGTCGTTGGCGCCGCCGCAGTGGCTGGCGATCTTGCTGCTGTTGGCTCTGGGTGGCGGTTGGATTATCGCGCTGACCTCCCTGAACGGCGCAGCGCAGGGCGTGTTGCCAAACTGGGTGCGCGGACGCGGGCTGGCGATTTATCTG
The DNA here is from genome assembly GCF_949794035.1 of Serratia proteamaculans. Taxonomy (NCBI): domain Bacteria; kingdom Pseudomonadati; phylum Pseudomonadota; class Gammaproteobacteria; order Enterobacterales; family Yersiniaceae; genus Serratia; species Serratia proteamaculans. The sequence continues at coordinate 3,580,369 of NZ_OX461105.1, read as the reverse complement.
ATGGTGTTTAATGGCGCGATGGCTGCCGGGAGCCTGCTGTGGGGGTTGATTGCCCAGCAGATTGGTGTGGCCGCCACGCTATTGGCGGGCGGTGTGGGTCTATTGGTGATTTCGCTGGTGTTCCACCGTATTCGCCTGCCGGAGGGCGAGGCCGATCTGCAGCCGTCCAACCATTGGCCGGAGCCCTTGCTCAATACCCCGGTTGAAAACGATCGCGGGCCGGTGATGATCCAGGTGGAGTACCGGGTGCGACCGGAAGATCGTCCGCAGTTTCTGCGCACGCTGCAACGGCTTTCGCGGGTACGCCGCCGTGATGGCGCCTATGCCTGGGGGCTGACCGAACATACCGCCGATCCGCAGTGCGTGATGGAGTGGTTTATGGTGGAGTCCTGGGCCGAACACCTGCGCCAGCACCAGCGGGTTTCGCATGCCGATGCCGACCTGCAGCAGGAGGCGCTGCAGTTCCATATTGGCCCAGAGAAACCGGTGGTACACCACTTCCTGTCGCTTGACCTGCGGCACCTGGAGCGGCAAGTGACCGGAGAGTAAAAATAAAAAGCCCGCCTAAGTTGTCTTAAGCGGGTTGGGTTACTGCTGTTCTGACTTAGGCCAGGTCGAAACGATCGAGGTTCATCACCTTATTCCAGGCGGCGACAAAGTCGTGGACAAAACTCGCCTGGGCGTCTGAGCTGCCATAGACTTCCGCCAGCGCACGCAGTTGGGAATGTGAGCCGAAGATCAGATCGGCGCGGGTCGCCGTCCACTTGAGCGCGCCGGTTTGGCTGTCGCGGCCTTCGAACACACCTTCCTCGTCTGCCGCTTTCCAGGTCGTCGCCCCATCAAGCAGATTGACGAAGAAGTCATTGCTCAGTGCCTGCGGCCGTTGGGTCAGCACGCCATGTTGGCTCTGACCGACGTTGGCGTTTAACACCCGCAACCCGCCTACCAGCACCGTCATTTCCGGCGCCGTCAGCGTCAGCAGCTGCGCTTTGTCGACCAGCAAGGCTTCGGCTGGGATGTTGAATTGGCGCTTCAGGTAGTTACGGAAACCATCGGCAACCGGCTCCATCGCTTCGAAGGAGTCGATGTCGGTTTGTTCCTGCGTAGCATCCATACGGCCCGGCGCGAAGGGCACGCTCACCGGATGCCCGGCGTTGATTGCGGCCTGTTCGACGGCTGCGGCACCGGCCAGCACGATCACATCCGCCAGCGAGACGCGTTTGTTGCCCGACTGGGCATTGTTGAACGCCTGCTGGATCCCTTCCAGCTTGGCCAGCGTTTGCGCCAGTTGAGCCGGTTGGTTGATTGCCCAGTCTTTCTGTGGTGCCAGACGAATGCGCGCACCGTTGGCACCGCCGCGTTTGTCGGAGCCGCGGAAGGTGGAGGCTGAAGCCCAGGCGGTGGACACCAGCACCGAGAGCGGCAGGCCGGAGGCCAGGATCCGGGTTTTGAGATCGGCGATATCCTGATCGTTAATCAACTGATGATCGACGGCCGGGATCGGATCCTGCCAAATCAGCTCTTCGGCCGGCACTTCAGGCCCGAGATAGCGGGCGCGTGGCCCCATATCGCGGTGGGTCAGCTTGTACCAGGCGCGGGCGAAAGCGTCGGCGAGCTGGTCAGGATGTTCATAGAAGCGACGAGAGATCTGCTCGTATGCCGGGTCAAAGCGCAGCGACAGATCGGTGGTTAACATGGTTGGGCGCTGTTTTTTCGCCGGATCGAACGCATCGGGAATGGTCTCGCCCACGTCTTTGGCTACCCACTGGTGAGCGCCAGCCGGGCTCTGCGTCAGTTCCCACTCGTATTCGAACAGGTGCTTGAAGAAGTCGTGGTTCCACTGGGTCGGGGTGGTGGTCCAGGTTACTTCCAGGCCGCTGGTGATGGCGTCTTTACCTTTACCGGTGCCGAAACTGCTCTGCCAACCGAGGCCTTGTAATTCGAGGCCAGCTGTTTCCGGATCGTCACCAACATGTGAGGCCGGGCCTGCGCCATGGGTTTTGCCGAAGGTGTGGCCACCGGCGATCAGCGCCACGGTTTCTTCATCGTTCATCGCCATCCGCGCGAAGGTCTCACGGATGTCACGGGCTGCAGCGACCGGGTCCGGGTTGCCGTCTGGGCCTTCCGGATTAACGTATATCAGGCCCATTTGAACCGCCGCCAGCGGATCTTCCAGGTCACGATCGCCCGAATAGCGGCTGTTCTGACCGCCGCTCAGCTCCAGCCAGATTTTTTCCGATCCCCAATAGACGTCATCCGGCTCCCAGGTATCGGCACGGCCACCGGCATAGCCGAAGGTTTTAAAGCCCATGGATTCGAGCGCGACGTTACCGGTCAGGATAATCAGGTCAGCCCAGGAAATTTTGCGGCCGTATTTCTGTTTGATTGGCCACAGCAGACGACGGGCCTTATCGAGGCTGACGTTATCGGGCCAGCTGTTGAGCGGGGCAAAACGTTGCTGGCCTTCACCTGCGCCGCCACGGCCATCGCCGATGCGATAAGTACCGGCGCTGTGCCAAGCCATCCGGATAAACAGGCCGCCATAGTGGCCAAAGTCTGCTGGCCACCAGTCCTGTGAGTCGGTCATCAGGGCGTGCAGATCCTGTTTAACGGCGGCCAGATCGAGGCTGTTAAAGGCTTTTGCATAATCGAAATCGGAGTCCATCGGGTCGGAAAGGGGGGAGTGCTGGTGCAGCGGTTTCAGGCTAAGTTGGTTGGGCCACCAGTCCTGATTCGAAGGGCCGCGGCGTGGAGTGTTCGGCTTGCCGCCGCCCGAAAATGGGCATTTGCTTTCAGTTGTCATGATGCGCTCTCTGCTTCTGTAGGTTCGCTCGCCAGGCCCTGTCTGCCTGTACCTGGGGAGCCGTTAACTTGACATCGCGGGCTAATGCTCGCGTCGGGTGTTGCGCTAATGGTTTATCTAATCAACTGATTTTCAATAATAAGATATGAGTTTTTCGCCAACCGCGGATGAGGCTCGCACTGACACTCATGACTAAGCTTAGTCAGTGGAAGCCGATAGATAAAATAGGAATGGTTGAATGTTTTAATAGTCTGTGGCTATTGAATTGCTGGCGATTGATAGGATTTTTTTTGATTTCTGTTGATGGAAATCTTATTAAAGGTATTGTGCGTCAATTAATAAGGAGTAGCTTAGAAGATGACTGTTAGAGTATGGGCATTGAACATGGTGTGATTTTGGTTGGATCAATTAGAATTTTCCTAAAAAAATGGCTAAGATGCTTACATTCTGCCATTGAATACCTTCGTTATACGACATGCTGGGTATGCAATGATGATTTTATGAGACATACGGAATTCATGCTATGAATGATAACGAAGATTCACTATTTAAAAACAATGGTCTTTCTCTCCAGCAAAAATTAGAGCGAGCCCGTACGGAACTTCTTGACTTATCTGCACGTAATAAACTCCTCAATATTCCTAAATCTAAAACAGCTAAACTATTAGAAATTACAGATGAAAGGTCTACCGAAATATATCGTTTACTGGTTAAGGAAAACAAAGTACTTACTTTTCTTCCGGGGAGGGCCGGTAAGAAAGGAGAACTAATTGATGCTGATAGTGTTGAACAAGATGCGGATGATGTTCTTATAGATGAGAGGTTACTTGTTTTTGATGACGATGTTGATCCAAGCGCCATCCGCACTGAGCATCAAGACACAAAACTTCAAACAAGGTTAACCCCACAAGGTTTGCAGAAACGGTTATTGGATCTTTACCATGATTCTAAAACGTTAGAAGAAGAGCAGGGCGTAAACATTCTTTACCTGACGCTTGGAAGCTTAAAATGGATTGACCCGAATAATAAAGAAAACATCAGACATGCCCCTTTAATCTTGATACCTGTTTCACTTGAACGTGGAACTGTTGGTGAGCGGTTTAAGCTGCGGGCAAGGCAAGATGAGATTATTGAAAATCTTTCCCTTGAAGCATATCTCCAGCGGACTCATGAGATTATCTTGCCTAAGATAAATACAGAAGAGGAGTTAGACCTTTCCAGGTATATTGATGAAATCGCTCAGTCTGTACAGATAAAACCCGATTGGAGCGTCCAAGAAAACGATATTAATTTGGGGTTCTTTTCCTTCGCTAAGTTTCTTATGTATAGGGATTTAGACCCAGATAATTGGCCTGAAAATGACAGTATCACAGATCAACCTCTTATCCAGTCACTTATGGTTGATGGTTTTGATGAGACAGATGAGAACCTTTCAGATGATACGCCGATAGATCCCTTCATCTCTCCGAAGGATATGCTCCACATAATGGATAGCGATACCTCTCAAACTCTTGCTATCCATAATGTGCGTCAAGGGAAAAACCTCATCATTCAAGGGCCTCCTGGCACAGGTAAATCCCAGACAATTGCGAACATAATTGCTTCTGCAGTAGCTGACGGCAAAACGGTCTTGTTTGTTGCAGAAAAAATGGCTGCACTTGAGGTAGTTAAGCGTCGTCTCGATCATGCAGGAGTTGGCGACGCATGCTTAGAACTGCATAGTAATAAGACGAACAAAAAGATTTTCCTGGAAGAGTTAAAGAGGGTCTGGGAGCTGGGATCTCCAAGAGGAGAATTTCCAGATACGTTGGTTGAAAACTTAACTGATGCAAGGGATAAGCTTAACGAGCATCCCGCAAGGTTGCATAAAATATATCACCCTTCTACTTTCTCTCCCTATCAAGTGATGGGGCATCTTGTCCGGTTACGTCAATTAGGCCAAGCTCCGACTGATTTTAGTCTGGAAAAATTTGAAGATTGGAATGCCAATGATCTTGGCAAGCGCCTTGATCTTGTAAAAGAAATCGCTGATCGCATCCGAGATATTGGTTTACCTGCTCATCATCCGTGGAATGGTGTTGGTCTTGAGCAGATTTTACCTATGGATTTAGAAAAATTAATTCCACGTCTGCAAGAAATTAAAGAAAATGTTGTCCGTGTTACAAACGATGTAGCAAGTTTATCTAGTGAACTTGCGGTGACTACGATGCCGGAGATGTTCTCTTCAATTGTTAAATTAGTCGAGGTTGCCGAATGCATTAATAAAGCACCAGACTTATCAGCAAAAGCACTTACCTCCTCTGCTTGGCAGAGTGATATTCCAGCGATTAAAAAACTTATTACGTTGGGTAAGGAATATCAGAGAAATCGTTTGAATCTTGAGTTGGTTATAGCCCCTGATAAAATAGAAACTCCAGTAACTGAATTGGAAGATGCATTGGCAAAACTTCCTCGAGATTTTCATGTTAACGGTTTTTCCGCGGCTAGTTTTCTGTCAAAACCGTTAGCGAAATTACGTCTTGATGCAACCCGCCTACATGAAGAACTAGGTACTCAGGAAGGGTGTTATACCGTACAAGAAATAGAACGTCTTATTGCCTTGGGTGAACGAATTGCAGCTGCACCTAATGCTAGTCCAGATGCCTTTATTGCTTCAGTTTGGGATCATGGTGTGGAGAAAGCGGCTGAATTAGTTGAGTCGATAGCCTCTTTCAGAACCACTAGTGAATCTATTGAGTCCAAAATCAATGAGATTGCCTGGAGTACAGACGTTGTGGAGGCCAGAAACCTTCTTGCGAGCCATACTGGCATTTTCCGCTACCTGAATGGAAACTGGAGAAAGGCGAAGGCGCTTGTGGGTTCTTTGCTGCGAGATCGTTCACAACCTATTGATCAACAAGTGATATTGCTGGACAAATTAATTAAAGTTCAGAGTGAGAGGAAAAAAATTCAGGAAGGTAAGGATTTTGGCCATTCTGCTTTTGGGAGTGATTGGCGCGGGGAAAAAAGTGACAGTGCTTCTTTAATGGCATTAGTTGAATGGATGAGAACGCTCCGTGGAGTAGGATCTGAAGCCCGGCTGTTAGCCAGCCGACTTGTCGACCGCGAAGGTGTAAAACTACGCGCACAACAGCTGAATCAGTTGCTGCAACAGGCTAGGCCCCAGTTGGACATACTTTGGGATGCATTCGGTCTGTCTTCTGAGGAACACTTTGCCAATCAAATATCCATTACCCGTGTTTCATTAGTTTTCATTGAACAGAAAATTCAAAACCTTATAGAAATCGATGAAAAATGCGCTCATGTAATGATTAAACCACCTGAGCGCATTGATGAACGTTGCCAGTTAGTTACTCAGATGATTGAGTTACAGAAACTCATTGATGAGTTACGCACAGAAGCCCCGCTTGCTGAAAGTGCTTTTGATGGACAATGGAGAGAGTTGTCATCTGACTGGGAAGTCCTGGGTCAGGCTTGTTATTGGTTAGAGGGTAATAGTGCATTACGTTTTGTTGCTGCAAAACTAACGAACAAAGCTGAAACTACCCAAATTGCACGCGAAACCTACCAGTTCGGCCAAAGAATAGTAAATGAACTGGAAGAAATTTCGAAGGAATTAAAAGGATCTATCGAAATCCTTTTCAGGTCTTCATCTAATGAATTAAAGATGTCGGTTGTGTTCGAGAAACTTCAAGCATGGGTTCTGAACTCAGAACAATTGTCTAAATGGGTGGCGTATCAGCATCGTGTAACACAGGCGCGAAAATATGGACTATCTGAAGTTGTAGAAAAACTCGCTTCAGGAGAACTTTCTGTAGATTCTTCTATTTCTGCCGTAGAACGGACCTATTTTGAGTCATTACTTAAAATTATGGCTCACGAAGAACCTGAACTGGTTCGTTTTGATGGCGAGCTTCACTCTCGTCAGGTTACAGGGTTTGCAGAGCTAGACCTTAAGCGTATCAAAGCTGCTAGTCTTGAGGTTGTTCGTGCCCACCATAGACAAATTCCATCCAAGACCGGAGGAGTCGGCCCTGTAGGGATTCTACGTTCGGAAATGGTTAAGAAAAGAGGTCATTTACCAATACGCCAGTTAATGCTGAAGGCTGGCGTTGCTGTTCAGGCATTAAAACCGGTGATGATGATGAGTCCACTATCTGTAGCTCAATTTCTCATCCCGGGAAAACAAAAATTCGATCTTCTGGTCATGGACGAAGCGAGTCAGATACAGCCAGTTGATGCGATTGGCGCAATTGCCCGTTGCAAGCAGGTTGTAGTTGTTGGGGATGAACGACAACTCCCCCCTACACGATTCTTCGCTAAAATGACAGAGTCGTCTGCGAACGATGACGATGACGAAGTTTCTCAGGTTTCTGATATAGAAAGTGTTCTTGGTTTATTCGTTGCCCGTGGGTTACCCCAACGTATGTTGAGATGGCACTATCGCAGCCGCCATCAATCATTGATTGCTGTTTCCAATAGTCAATTCTATGAAAATAAACTCTTCATCGTGCCGAGCCCGTACACTCAGGAAGCTGGTATGGGTCTGCAATTCAATCATATCCCTGATGGTGTGTTCGAGTCAGGGGGTAAGGGCACTAACACGGTAGAGGCTAAAGCTGTCGCTAAAGCAATTATGGAGCATGCTCGTAAGTATCCTGAGCATTCGCTTGGTGTTGCAACGTTTTCCGTTTCCCAACGCAAGGCAATTCAGGATGAACTTGAGCTATTACGCCGCCTGAATCCCGATTCAGAAGAGTTTTTCAATGCACACGCGAGCGAACCTTTCTTCGTTAAGAATCTTGAAAACGTGCAGGGTGATGAGCGTGATGTGATTATGATATCAGTTGGATATGCCAGGAATGCGCAAGGATATATGGCGATGCGTTTCGGTCCACTGGGGGCTGAAGGGGGGGAGCGAAGGTTGAATGTATTAATTAGCCGAGCTAAGCGGCGTTGCGAGGTTTTCGCTTCAATCACCGATGAAGATATCGATCTGGAACGAGCAAAGGGTAAAGGTGTATTTGCCTTTAAACTCTTCCTGCAGTATGCGCGCACCGGGCGGATATCTCTTGCTCAGCGTTCCGAAAGAGAAATGGATAGTGTATTTGAAGAACAGGTTGCTGATGCGCTTCAAAAAGCTGGTTATCAAGTTCATCCCCAGGTTGGTATTGCTGGATTCTTTATAGATTTAGCTATCGCTGATCCAGATATGCCAGGACGATACTTGATCGGTATTGAATGCGATGGCCGAGCTTACCACTCTTCACGCTCTGCTCGCGAACGTGACCGTTTGCGTCAGGCTGTACTTGAAGATCATGGTTGGATTATTCATCGTATCTGGAGTACTGATTGGTTCCATCGTCCGGAAGAGCAGCTAGAACGGACACTTAAGGCTATAGAGTCAGCAAAAATAGAACTGTCAGAGCGGACTGAACAATCACGGCAGAGAACCCGTGCAGTACCAGTTGAAATTGTAACTGTTGATAGAGGACCTGTAGTAGAGATTGGTCTTGTTGACTCAGATGCTTCCAATGAGTCTGAGATTGCTTACGTGGAGGCAACTCCTGTAGCTAATATGAGTTATGAACTGCATGAAACCCCATCAGGTATTCTCAGTGAAATGGTTAGACAGATAGTTGAGGTTGAATCTCCTATTCACGCAAGTGAGATTACAACCAGATTACGAACTGCCTGGGGTTTGCAACGTGCAGGAGCCAGAATTGAGGGTGTTGTTAGCAGGGCTATTAATTTGGCCTGCAACAAAGATGACATTACTCAAGATGGTCAATTTTTAATACATAAGAACTCAAAAGTTATGCTACGAAACCGGCAGAATGTGCAGTCACCTGGACTACGTAAGTCTGAAATGTTGCCCCCTCAGGAGATAGCTATAGGAATCACTCAGGTAGTAAAAAATAATCTTGGCGCTACAGATGACGAAATAATAATATCGATCTCAAGAAGCCTTGGATTTAAGGCCACAAGTGGGACCTTACGCAAGGTGATTTCGGATGTGATTGAAAAACTTATTATTAAAGGATTAATTCTTAGAGAAGGTACTCTAATTGTTGAAACTAAAGAAACGATAACAGAGTAATTTCTGTTATAACGAGAAGCTCGGAGATTTAATGTTAATCTTTGAGTTTCTCTATTTCTATGCCATTAAAAAAGTGGCGTAGATAGGTGACGTAGTAACACAACAGCAAGAAGCCCACTTAAGTGGGCTTCTGAGAACATCTTTGTCAGCAAACTCACTGCCGTGATCAGACTAAATCCTCCTGATGACTCTTTTTTGCCGTTCTCTGCGTCTCTTTTATGTAGTCAATAAAGGCGCGTAATGGGCCAGACATATATTGGCGATTAGGGTAGTAGAGTTGCAGGCAGGGGCGTTCGGGGAGCCAGTCGTCCAGGACCTGGATCAGCCTGCCGCTTGTCAGATGTTCTTTCACCTGTTCGTAATACAGATAACCCAGCCCAGCTCCGCCCAGAACAGCCTCGAGCGCGGAATCCATATCGTCCAGCATGATATTGCCGATCGGTGCCACTTCAAGTTTTTCCGAAGCGTTTTCAAATTCCCAGAGATACGGGCGGCCGCTCGGGAAACGAAAAACAACGCTTTGGTGATTAACCAGATCGCACGGATGCGTCGGTGCGGGATGATGCTTGAGATAATCTGGCGTGGCGGCCACCACCAGTTTGATTTTCGGCCCGATGGGGACGGTAATCATGTCTTTTTCTACCCGGTTATTCAGGCGGATCCCGGCATCAAACTCCTGTTGGACAATATCCACCAGTTTGTCCTCGGTGGTGATCGCCACTTTTATGTCCGGATATTTGCGGCTAAACCCGGTGATGAGCGGCAACAGAAAGAGGCGCGAGGCCAGGCGTGAAGTATTGATTTTCAGGGTGCCCATCGGGGCATCGCGAAAGCAGTTCATCTCGTCGAGTATGGTATTGAACTCATCAAAGACCGGGCGTAGTCGTGCAAAAAGGGTTAGCCCCGCCTCGGTGAGTGCCACGCTGCGAGTGGTGCGATTAAATAGTCGGACTTTTAATCTCTGCTCCAGCTGTTTGACGGAATGACTCATGGCGGAGGGGGATAGTCCCAATTCATCACCCGCCGCCCGAAAGCTTTTGTAGCGTGCGACGGCAATAAACGAAGCAAAGTCTGAAAAGTTCGGCTGCATTAGTGAATTTTCCTCAATAACCCATCTCAAATACTACGTTTTACAGAACTATCGTGCAGCCGTAAAGTAATGATTCCTCCACGGAATGTTAAGGTAATTTCATGAAATTAAATAATATTTACTTTATCTGGGCTCACCCTCGGTCCGATTCTTTAACCGCGCAGGTGGTGAAAGAGATGCAGAGCGAGGCGGTGCGTCATGGCTACAACGTTTCCAGCCTTGATCTCTATCGCAGCGATTTTGACCCGATACTCAGGGTGGAGGATGAGCCGGACTGGGATAATCCACAAAAAATCTATTCGGAGGAAGTACATCGACTTTTCAATGAGCTGGAGGACCAGGACACATTGGTTCTGGTGTTCCCGGTTTGGTGGTACTCCTTCCCGGCAATACTCAAGGGTTACCTGGAACGCGTCTGGAACTATGGTCTGGCCTACGGCGAAGAAAATAGACTGAAGGATAAAAAAATTCGCTGGTTGGCTTTGGTGGGCGGTTCTCAGTCAGGATTCATTAAGTACGGTTGGGAAAAGAACATGACCGATTACATTAATGGCGGCATGGCATATCTGGGCGTGGAGGATGCAAGGATCGATTTTCTCTATAACACCATCGGAGTGGAGGAGGGGATTACCGACGGCGAAGCCCATTACCATAAACTGTTCGCCGAGGCGCGTGAGGTTATAAGTTCTCTGAGAGAAACCAGTGAAGCATAAGCAGTAACGCCTGGCTAAAATGCAAAAAGCAGACTTCCGGGAAGTCTGCTTTTCTAATTTGGCGAGCTTATTTAGCTGCGAGTTCTCTACGGATGATTTCCGCGCCTGCACTTAAAGCATTGAGTTTGCCGGTGGCTACCTGACGAGCCAAGGGGGCCATGCCACAGTTGGTCGAAGGATAGAGCTTGTCGGCATCAACAAACTGCAGTGCCTTGCGTAACGTATTGGCGACTTCCTCTGGTGTCTCTATGGTGTTGGTTGCCACGTCAATGGCACCTACCATCACTTTTTTACCGCGGATCAGTTCAAGCAAGTCCATTGGAACATGCGAGTTATGGCATTCCAGTGAGATGATATCGATATTAGAGGTCTGCAGTTTGGGAAAGGCTTCTTCATATTGACGCCATTCTGACCCCAGAGTCTTTTTCCAATCGGTATTGGCTTTGATGCCATACCCGTAGCAGATATGCACCGCTGTTTCACATTTAAGCCCTTCAATGGCTCGTTCTAAAGCGGCGATGCCCCAATCATTCACTTCATCAAAAAAGACATTAAATGCCGGTTCATCAAACTGGATAATATCGACGCCAGCCGCCTCTAACTCTCGGGCTTCCTGGTTGAGAATTTTAGCGAATTCCCAGGCCAGTTTTTCGCGGCTTTTATAGTGGCTATCATAAAGCGTATCTATCATGGTCATCGGGCCTGGCAGGGCCCATTTAATCGGCTGCTTGGTGAGCTGACGTAAAAATCGGGCGTCTTCAACAAAGACGGGTTTTTGACGAGTCACTGCACCGACGACCGTTGGTACACTGGCATCATAGCGATTACGAATTCTAACCGTCTGCCGTTTTTCAAAATCAACGCCGCTCAGGTGCTCAATAAAGGTAGTGACAAAGTGTTGGCGCGTTTGCTCGCCATCACTGACGATATCAATGCCTGCTCGTTGTTGATCTTCCAGGGACAAGCGCAGGGCATCTTGTTTACCTTCAATCAGTTCCTCGTCCTGCAATTTCCAGGGAGACCAAAGTGTCTCAGGCTGTGCCAACCAGGAAGGCTTGGGTAAGCTGCCGGCAGTCGAAGTAGGTAATAATATTTTCATAATGGATGACCTTTTATTTTTGGTTAATCAAAGCGCGCAGTGAGCAGACCATTGCTCAAAAATAGTCTTATAGGGTTTGATAAAGTGTTCTTCAGTAAATTTCCCCTGCTCAATAGCCAACTGGCTACGCTCTTCACGGTCATAAACAATTTTTGTTAATGAATGATCCTGGTGATTCAGGGCCGGCTGATAGTATTGTCCGGCTGCAGAGTTTGCATTGTAAATCTCAGGGCGGTAAATCTTTTGGAAGGTCTCCATCGTGCTGATGGTACTGATAAGTTCAAGGTCAGTGTAATCACTGAGTAAATCACCAGAAAAATAAAAGGCCAAAGGCGCAACACTATTTTTCGGCATAAAATAGCGAACCTGCAAGCCCATTTTGCTGAAGTATTGTTCAGTCAAAGAGGAATCGTTTTGCTGGTATTCAATGCCCAATACAGGATGCTCATTTCCAGTCCGATAATAGGTGTCTTTACTGGATACGCTTAAACATATAACCGGTAATTTGTTAAAGTTATCTTTGTACTCATTTGAGTTGACGAAATATTTAAATATATTCCCGTGCAAGTTACCAAAGTCATCTGGAATGCTAAATTCGGGTTGGTTATTATTGTGTTCTGACAGCAACACACTAAAGTCATAATCTCGCACGTAAGAAGAGAAGTTATTTCCTACAATGCCCTCAGTGCGTTTGTTGGTTTTCTTGTCAATAATGTTGGTTTTCAATATTTCAATCACTGGGAAGCTATCGCCATTGCCCTCAATATTCATCTCAACAGAAATGATTTCAAGTTCGACAGCATAGCGATCGCCTTTGGGGTTATCCCAATGCGCCAGGGTATTGAAACGGTTGTCAATCATCACCAGAGTGTTGCGCAAGTTCTCCTGGCGGTTCTTCCCTCTGGCCAAATTGGCAAAGTTGGTGGTAATACGCGTATTTTCTGAAGGGTTATAGTTTTCATCGAAACTACTGCTCTTAACCGTAAATGTAAAATTTTTATTCATCGCGTTCTTGCACCCTGAATTCTGGTATGAAAACTGAATCTAACTTTTTGATTTTCCAGAAACAACTGGGTTTCTCATTCGTCAGTCTTCATGTTGTCAATAAGTTAACATTGCATAATTTATGCCAGAGCCATTGGATGAGTGAAAGCGACTTAATTTCATTACCACATGAGGCATATTCATGATCTGGGGTGCGGAGGGGGGAAGTGTCGATAGTGGGGGCAGTGACGGGCCAACAAGCTTTGAGAAACGCCCCCAACAAACGCCTTTGGTGTTTACCGCTTCACCCCGGCCCCTCGCTTCCAGCCGCCAACAAAGGAACCAGGATGTCGCTAATGGGGGTAGGAATGCCTTGTGAATGGCCATAACGCTGCACGACGCCGTTGCGTATTTCCCATTCCAGCGGGCGATTGGCCTGGCGATCGGCGAGAATGGAGGTACCCAAGTCCGCAGGCGCACGATGAAAACCGTCAACGATCTCCTGGGGAACGTTATCGCTAAGTACCGCACCTTCGGCGCGTGCGACAGCCAGACATTCATGCAGATAAGCCAGTGCCAGTTTCGTGATATCCCCGCGTGAGAACATTCCCGCACGGCGGTTTGCAAGAACCATCAGGCCCGCGGCCGCATTCTGCAATAGTTGACTGAGGTTCCAGTAGTCGAAGGGCACGGCGAGCCGCCCAAAGATAATGAAACTGATCGCCATCTCTACTGGTGCGAACAAGCAGGCTGTCAGACATTGAGCATCGTCCTTATGCCAGTTAGGCTACAAGGATTATAACTCCTTATTTTTTAATACTCTATAACCTGAGAGTATTGAGGGAAAAACGCTTTCCTGCTGAGAATGAGCCGAGTTTCAGGGAAGTGTTTTATGGCAAAAAATAGTTCAACTATTGATTTTTTCGATAATACAGGCCAGTTTTTGTCTGTCTTCTTGCAATATTGTTTTCACGTTACTCCGACTTCTGGCTCTGGAGCGTGTGTCGAAGCCATCCTTCCTGAATATATTTTCTGCGCCGCTCAAGCGTTTTTCACCTAATTTCTCTGATAACCATGTATCCAGTTGTCGATTATAAATCGGGAATGCGTCTGAAGATGAGCGACGTAGAGCAATAGCTCGCAGTTCTGTTAACTGGATAATATCGATAATATCGCGATCAAATGTAATTAAATTAGCGATGTAAAATGAAGAGTTTGTGTTATCTGAGATAGAGTTAGTCAGCTGATCCATGCTCCTGAGCATATTTAAATCTCTGGCGCAGTTTCTCAGTTTATCGAAGGGTCTCTTTTTCTTTTGTAATCCATCAAGTTTTTGCGACATCTGTGATTTTCCTTCACGGAAGAGGATGTCGGCACAAACAAGTAATTCGCGAATCATCATGGTAGATAATTCATCATGCATGAATTGCACCAGTTCATTCATTTTATTCTGGGCTGATCTTTTGGAAGATAGTTCGATTAATTTCGTTCTTAACAGCATAGCTTCCAGTAGGTCAACCTGGTCTTCGATCGCCTTTCCTAAACCGGCATCTAGGTTCTGGTAAAATTGATACAGAAAACGGTCAGCCTCTGCTTCCGCCTGCTCCCGGTATAATTTCCTGTACATTTTTCCCCATTCTGCATTCAGGGGTTGTTTAATCCAGGAAAGAGCAAATAATGCAGCCATTGTTTCCCGGATCCCAGTTATCGTTTCTGGTGTTCTGTCTCTCTGAGCTTCCCATAAATAAAGATAGGGATTAATGTTGGATAGTTCATCAAATGAGAATGAATCTGAAAGCATTCGGCAAAAATTTAACAGATGTTCTTTGGGCTCTTCGCGATAGGCCAAAGAACGGATAAAACTTGCTGCATTTGAATCAATATAAGTACCGTAGCCAACCTGAAACATCATGGTATCTGATGATGAAATGACATCATGATCCAGAACCCATAATGAATGCCCAGAGAATAACGTTGATACAAAACCTTTTTCAGAAAATTGGGCTCGTCTAAGGGGGAGTGGCCCTGTTTTACTCTCGTCGGCATACAGGATCCTCCAGTCTTTTAATAAATGCTGATTTTCCTCAAAACTGGCAAGAGCTTCACTACGTGTAGGAGCTGTACCGACTGAGTAAAGAGCTTGCTGAGTTGCATATTCTGTAGAATGCACTTTCTCTCCTTGAAATAAATTTTCGTAACCTTCTAATGTATGTTGAATGATTTAATAAACATTGTACAACAGGAAATTATAAGTTGTGAGACACCTTCTGAAAGTGCTACTTGTCACCCAATCCCAATCGCAGTATCCAATCCCGGCACCTGCAAAATCAGGTGCCGGGATTGGAACCCTGATTGAATTCATCGACGATATTAAGGCGCGTCTGCGCTTTTTTGTATCGTGCGCACGACTACATCTCTATGGTGGGCCGTGCGGGGGCGCTGTAAAGCGCGCCGGTGTCGATGAGGCCGGTAGTTCCAACCCCGTCCGGTTCCACCACCTATGAGATTGGAACCTCTAGTGGTGGTAATAAACACTGCTCATCGGAGGTTGCCTTATGGCTACGACCCTCAACCAGACTCACCCGTTACTCACCATCCCGTTCAGCGCTGCCACGGATTTCACCGTACTGGCCGAACACTGCAAACATTTCGCCAAAACTCTCGCCGAAAGCAACGACCCTGCGCTAAAAATGGCGATCTGCGGCAGACTCAGTACCTGTCTGACATTGTTGCAATCCACGCTGCTCGACCCGATCCCGGAGTCTATGAGAGACAGCCTGACCGTTGACGCGTTCCCCGCCAGTTTTCCCCGCTTTGAACCTGACTGCACGGAACTCTGCCACTATTGCCTTGCCCTGACGCAGATACTGACGACACAGGGACTGTTGCCGGAAACGCGGAATTACCTTAGCTGCCTGCTGTGCGACCTGATCCTCTATTTCTCCGCTGAAATCACCGCGCCGCGCTGGATACGTACCTCAGACGGCGTGAAATTTATCGATGAGGTGGCCGCATGATGCAACCGGACTGGCATTCTGCCGACATTATTGTCGCGTTGAAAAAGCGCGGAACCTCAATGGCGGCGCTTTCCCGCAAAGCGGGGCTGGCGTCTTCTACACTGGCAAGTGCGCTTACCCACCACTGGCCAAAGGGCCAAAGGCTGATTGCCGAAGCGCTAGGCGTGGCGTCTGAAAAAATCTGGCCTTCGCGCTATCGCTGATGTCCCTCCGGCGCAGCCCGGATATGGAAACTGCGCCGCATTTTGTTTATCCGATCCGCAATAATCCTTTGAAGTGCAAAAACAGTTTTCTATTATCGGCCCTCTTTGTCGCGTACTAAGCTTCCACCTGCACGAAATGCCCCATGGCCTTAAAGAAGCGCCCGATGCATCAGGATGGACGCCGTTTTACCGGCAATGCCGCCTTTGAAAACTACCGGATCTGTCCTCTGATGGATTAAGGCTATCTTCATGCTTATTACGCTAAGGAAATCACAATGAATCTGATGAATAATTGTGCATCACCCGACGTTAATGTTATATTAAAATATAACATTCGGAGGTGCTCTATGTATATTACTCGACTGAAAAAGGTTGGAGGATCCGTCATGCTGGCGGTTCCTCCCGCCGTGCTGAAAACGCTGGCGCTGTCGACGGACAGCGAAGTGGGCATGACCATTGATAATGGCTGCCTGATTATTGAACCCCAGAAACGGCCTCGTTATTCGCTTGAGGAACTGCTGGCTCAATGCGATCCGCACGCCGAAATGAGCGAAGATGATCGGGAATGGATTAATGCGCCTGCAGTGGGCAAGGAGATCCTGTAAATGAACAGAGGGGAAATCTGGCTCGTTTCACTGGATCCGATTGCCGGCCACGAGCAAAGTGGGAAACGTCCGGTACTCATCGTATC
This sequence comes from Serratia proteamaculans, assembly GCF_949794035.1. Lineage (NCBI taxonomy): Bacteria > Pseudomonadati > Pseudomonadota > Gammaproteobacteria > Enterobacterales > Yersiniaceae > Serratia > Serratia proteamaculans. The sequence goes on along the minus strand of NZ_OX461105.1, from coordinate 3,563,669 downwards.
GACGGCATCGTTTAACAAGCTGACCCGGCTACCTGTTGTTGTTCCGGTCACCAGCGGCGGAAACTTCGCTCGCACAGCTGGTTTTACTGTCTCATTGGAAGGGGCAGGAGTCAAAACAACGGGCGTTATTCGCTGCGATCAGCCCAGGACTATTGATATGGGAGCTCGTAACGGCAGACGGCTGGAATGTATACCTAATAATGTTGTGAATGAGGTGCTGGCCAGACTGGAAGCTATTCTGACCTGATGTTTTTAATTAAATGGAAAAACCTGAAAGCAAAAAGCCCGCTCAGGTTTCCCTGAGCGGGCTTCTCTAATATGGCTCCTCTGACTGGACTCGAACCAGTGACATACGGATTAACAGTCCGCCGTTCTACCGACTGAACTACAGAGGAATCGTTTGAACGGCCGGAATCATAACGGGGTGTTGGCAGCATGTCAAAGGCGGATTACGCATTCTGTGACTGTTTGCTTACAGAATGCGCAACCCGTTGAGCTTTTGGCAGATTTATCCTGGTTCCGCGCGTTTTAGACGCAGTTGATAGTGGTAATGGCTGCGGCTGAGCAGGTAGTCCTGATTAACGCTCGGACTCCAGGAATCGTCACCACCCACTCCCATATGGAAACCGTCCAGGTTGAGCCAGGTACCGGCTTCCGGTTGCAGCAGGTGCTGGTGGCTGCAATCCATCAACTGGCGCAGGCCGTAGCGGCTGAGCGAGAAGTGGAACATCCCGTCGATATGCCAGTCACCGTACTGCAGGCTGCGGGTCTCGCAGCGCAGGCCGTTCTCGCCGGGGAAGATGTACGGCGTGTGCAGCTCTTCCAGCGGTTGCTGCCAACGGCCGAATTGCGCGGCAAGGCGACGGTCAGGGTAGTTCTCATGCGGGCCCAGGCCTAACCATTGCGCCTGTGGATGAATTTCTTTCAGTTGGCAGCTCAGACCAATACGTGCCGGTGGCGGCAGACTGGCGGCGATCTCTACGTCAACGCTGATACTGACCGCGCCCTGGTTGTCGAACAGCCACTGTTTACGGCTGCGTAACAGCGTTTGCCCATCGGCCCCGAACAGGTGTTCACTCACCACACGCACGCCATCGATTAGCAAGTCGGCCTGTAACAGCGTGCAGTGTGTTTCCAGCCGGTACATGCCCGCCAGCTTCCAGCGCTCGACCCAGGCGTTGGGATCGATGCGTTCGACTTCACTGATGCCGATGTCGTTATCCAGCGGTGCGCGGATAAAATTATCACGCAGTGGCGTCAGCATCTGAGGGTGTTCGTGGTGCCACCACTGGGCTAAACAGCCGTCGTCGCGCGTAAACTGCCAGCGTTGATTACCATGGATGATGTCGATCCTTTGGTCATCTTGGCTGAGCTGTGGGGGCGAGCCTGCCGTTGGTGGCGGCGCCAGATGCAGCGTGCGGGGCACCAGCCATTGATCCCAGGCGCAGCGATGGTTGGCCTCGGACCAGTCGGTGGCCTGCGGTTGCACCACTTCGACATTCAGCCACAGTTCGCCGGGTTGATGGAGCATCGGCAAGCGCTCGAGCAGTTGGACGCTGGCGCTACCCTGTGGTTTCAGGGTGAGATCGAAGCTGCCGCTGGCGCGCTCGATGCCATCCAACTCCAGTCGCCAGTTCAGGCGTTCGTTGTCGGTAGCGCGGAACAGGTACTCGCTGCTGACGGTCAGCGTCAGCGTGTCGGCATCGAAGGTAAACTGGAAAAACTGCTGTGCACGCTGCGCTTCAAACAGCGCGGGATGCGGAGTGCGATCGGGGAATACCAGCCCATTAAGGCAGAATTGCCGATCGTTCGGCGTGTCGCCAAAGTCGCCACCGTAAGCCCAGTGTTCGTCGCCGTTCTCATCACGGCGGGTCAGTGCCTGATCGACCCAGTCCCAGACGAAGCCACCCTGCAGGCGCGGATGCTGACGGAAGGCCTGCCAGTAGCGGTCAAAGCCACCGAAGCTGTTGCCCATCGCGTGGGCGTATTCACACAGGATCAGCGGGCGATGTTCATCCGGCAGGCCGATCCATTTTTTGACTGACCACTTGGGCACGGCAGGGAACGGTTGATCCTGATCCACTCGCGCATACATCGGGCAGATAATATCGGTGGCGGCGCTGTTGGCACCGCCGCCTTCGTACTGCACCGGGCGAGTGGGATCCTGACTTTTCACCCAGCGATACAGCGCGTCATGGTTGCAGCCATGACCAGACTCGTTGCCCAGCGACCAGATAATAATGCAGGGGTGGTTGCGATCGCGCTGCACCATGCGCGTCACGCGTTCGCTCATTGCCGGTAGCCACAGCGGATCGTCAGACAGCCGGTTCATCGGCTGCATACCGTGGGTTTCAATATTGGCTTCATCCACCACATACAGCCCGTAGCGGTCGCACAATCGGTACCAAAGCGGGTGGTTTGGGTAGTGCGAGCAGCGCACCGCGTTGAAGTTGTGCTGTTTCATCAGCAGGATGTCATGGCGCATTGTGGCTTCGTCCATCACCTGGCCGTGCTGCGGATGATGTTCGTGACGGTTAGTGCCGCGGATCAGCAGCGGCTGGCCGTTAAGCTTCAACAGCCCATGGCTGATTTCCACCTGACGGAAGCCGACGTCATAGGCTTCCACCTCAATAATTTCCCCTTCCGGCGACAGCAGGGTCAGCGTTGCGCGGTACAGCGCAGGTGTTTCCGCGCTCCACAGTGCCGGTTGCTCCACCGGCAGGCGCAGGGTGGTACGATCCTTATAGGCACCGCGTTCGTCGATAATCTCGCTGCCGAACGCCTGGGTTTTTTCCCCCACCAACTGCCCATCACGCCATAGCTGCAACTGTACCCGGTGCTGGGCGGCACGGTTGATGTGTACTTCTGCCACCAGTTCGCCACGGCGGAAACTGTCATACAGCGGGGTGGTAATGCGGATATCGCTCAGGTGCGCGGTGGGTTTATGCAGCAGGCTGACGTCGCGGAAAATACCGCTCATGCGCCACATATCCTGATCTTCCAGATAGCTGCCATCGCACCAGCGCAGCACCATTACCGCCAACCGGTTTTCACCGGCCTGCAACCAGGGGCTGAGATCAAACTCGGCAGGCAGGCGGCTGTCCTGTGAATAACCGACCCAGTGGCCGTTGCACCACAGATAAAACGCAGAGTTAACGCCGTCAAAGATAATGCGCGTCTGGCCTTCAGCCAGCCAGGCGGGATCGACAGTAAACTGTCGCGAATAGCAGCCGGTCGGGTTTTCCTCTGGCACCCGTGGCGGATCTACCGGGATCGGGTAGCGGACGTTGGTGTAGATTGGCGCGTCATAACCGGCAAGTTGCCAGTTAGACGGCACCGCCAGGGTATCGGCGTCGGCCAGGTCTTGTTGCAACCAACTGTCGGGGACCGCCTGTGGGTTGCCGAAATAGCTGAACTGCCAGTCGCCGTTCAGAAGTTGCCGACTACCGCTGCTCTCATCGTCACGTGCAGCATTCAGGCTGCGCCAGCTCGAGAAAGGCGGATGTGCAGCCAGCCGTTGATAATGGGTACAGGCCGGATTTTGCCAGTCCCGGCGGGCGAGAAGGTCTTTCAGGGAAGGAAGGGGCAGGCTACTCATCAGCGATCGTCCTGTCGGCGGATTATAGAGGCATCATGCCGAATAAGATGCTGAGGATAGTGATAAAAGTAAAGCGGTTACATTCAAGCTTGCAGGGGCGATCAAATAACCGCTTATTCTGGCAGGTTGGGGCGGTAAATCCGCTGCGGACGGCCCACTTTGCCGTAAATGATTTCTGCACGCAGCTGCTGGGCGGCGGTGCAAAACTCCAGATAACGGCGTGCGGTGGTGCGGCTTAGTCCCATTTTTTGCGCAACGCTTTCAGCTGTGTGGCTGGCCGAAGGCAGTTCGAACAAGGCACGGATTTTCACCAGCGTCAGTTCATCGATGCCTGCCGGCAAGCTCGCCTGCTGTTCACCGCGTGCGTAGGTGTTGAACATCTGATCAATGCGGTGTTGACTAAGCCGCGCTTTGTCTTTCAACGCCTGTCGCCGCTGGCTAAAGCGCAGCAGCGTGTGGGACAGACGATCGTAGGCCAGCGGTTTGATCAGGTAATCGAAGACCCCATAACGCAGCGCTTCGGCCACGGTATCCATGTCGCTGGCGGCGGTGATAAACACGATGCCACCGGCATAACCACTCAAGGTCAGTTCACGCAGCAGCTCAATGCCCTGACCGTCGGGCAGGAAGTTGTCCAGCAGGATCAGATCCGGTTTGAAGCGCTCGCTCATCATGCGCGCCTGCGCCAGGTTGCCGGCCAACCAGATTTGCCGGCAACCGCCGTTCTGACGGATAAATTCCGCATGCATCTCCGCCAGCGGTGTTTCATCTTCGACAATCAGTATGTTCAACCATTCCATAGGGCATTTTCCAGTTGCAATGAATATGCTACGTAAATGTAATTTAATTGCGCCATCAATTAAAGATTATCTCAATAATAAACACCATAAAAATAATTAAGTAAATAAAGAACATTAAATAACTTATTAACCGGGAGTGGTTTGTGAAATAGGTCAATAATTCGCTACTTTTTTCTGCCTACTATTGTTTTATTAAATGTTCCCAATGGTTTTAACGGTTTTATCTTTATGGTTTTTAAGGTTTTAATTATTCCTAAAGATGTTAATTGATGTTTATTTTCTGTTTAATTTGTTATTTATTAGTTAACCCAGAGAGTGTGCTATGTTGGGCGATGCCGTATTTGACCGAGTGAAAAGATCAGATCATAAAAATATAGCGCAGATTAATGCCTTTCTGCGGAGTAACGACCTGAATATTGATACTACGGTTGAAATATTTATAACCGTGACGCAAAACGATGAATTGGTCGCCTGCGGCGGCATTGCAGAGAATATTATCAAATGCGTCGCTATCAGCCCACAAATGCGTGGCGAAGGGTTGGCACTGCGGCTGGCGACCGAACTGGTCAATCTGGCTTATGAACGCCACCACACCCAGCTATTTATCTACACCAAAATCCAAAATGAAGCGTTGTTCCGCCAGTGCGGTTTTTATCCGATAGCCCAGGTACCGGGCATTGTGGTGCTGATGGAAAACAGCCCGTGCCGCCTGAAGCGCTATGCCGCCCAGTTGGCGGGCCAGCGACAGCCGGGCCACACCATTGGCAGCATCGTGATGAATGCCAACCCCTTTACCCGCGGTCACCAATATCTGGTGCGCCAGGCGGCAGAAAAGTGCGACTGGCTGCACCTGTTTTTGGTCAAGGAAAACACCTCGCGTTTCAGCTATGAAGACCGGCGGCGGCTGGTACTGGCAGGGACTACGGATATCCCTAACCTGACGGTGCATGAAGGTTCGCAATACGTGATTTCCCGCGCCACTTTCCCTTGTTACTTCATTAAAGATCAGGGTATTGCCGACGACTGTTACACCGAAATCGATCTCAAGATCTTTCGCCAGTATCTGGCCCCCGCGCTGGGTATCACCCACCGTTTTGTCGGCAACGAGCCGTTCTGCGCGGTCACCGCGAAATACAACCGCGATATGCGTTATTGGCTGGAAACCCCGGCGTTACCCAGCCCGCCGATCGCTCTGGTAGAAATTGAGCGTTTGCAATATCAGGGCACGGCGATCTCGGCCTCCTGGGTACGCAAGCTGTTGGCGGCAGGGGATTTTCACGCCGCCGCGCCGCTGGTACCGCCAGACACCCTGTATTACCTGCAAGATTTGCAAACGCAGCGCCGGGCCAAACCGGCAGTCACCCCCTTTGAATCCGCACAATCAGGTGAAAGATGAAAATTATCCGAGAAGCAATGGCCGGCACGCTGGAGTCCAGCGATGTCATGGTGCGCATCGCACCCGCTGAGGGGCCGGAACACGATCTGCTGATCGCCAGCAGCGTGGAAAAACAGTTCGGCGAAGCCATCCGCCAGACGCTGCTGCAGGTGCTGCAACACTACCAGGTGGAGCCGGTGCAGGTGATGGTGGACGACAAAGGTGCGCTCGACTGCGTGCTGCGAGCCCGGCTGGAAACCGCATTGATGCGCGCCAGTGAAAACGGCCAACTGCCGTGGGGAGCGCCTAATGAAAACGCTGAATAAACACCGCCTGCGCCGCAGCATGCTGTTCGTGCCCGGCGCCAATGCGGCGATGGTGAGCAATGCCTTTATCTATCAGGCCGATGCGTTGATGTTTGATCTGGAAGACTCGGTGATCCTGCGCGAAAAAGACGCGGCGCGGCGGCTGGTCTATCACGCGTTGCAACATCCGCTGTATCAGGAAGTGGAAACCATTGTGCGGGTTAACGCGCTGGATTCCGCTTACGGCCTGGCAGATTTGCAGGCGGTAGTGCGTGGTGGGGCCGACATTGTGCGCCTGCCGAAAACTGACAGCGCGCAGGACGTGGTGGATATGGATCGCGAAATTGCCGCCATCGAAGCCGACTGCGGCCGCCCGGTCGGTAGCACCGGCCTGCTGGCGGCGATTGAGTCGGCGGCGGGCATCACTCAGGCGGTGGCTATCGCCCATGCTTCGCCACGGTTGATCGGTATTGCACTGGGGGCGGAAGACTATGTGCGCAACCTGCGTACCGAACGTTCCCCCGAGGGCATCGAGCTGCTGTTTGCGCGCTGCTCACTGTTGCAGGCGGCGCGGGCCGCCGGCATTCAGGCGTTCGATACGGTCTATTCCGACGCCAATAACGAAGCCGGTTTCCTGCAGGAAGCGGCGCTGATCAAACAGCTCGGTTTCGACGGCAAATCCCTGATTAACCCCCGGCAGATCGAACTGCTGCACAACCTGTATGCGCCAACCGCCAAAGAGGTGACCCATGCCCAGCGGGTGGTGGATGCCGCCGCAGCGGCGGAGCAGGAAGGGCGCGGCGTGGTGTCGCTCAACGGCAAGATGGTCGACAGCCCGGTGATTGAGCGCGCACGGCTGGTGTTGCAGCGCGCAGCGCTTTCCGGCATCCGCGAAGCCTCGGTTCAGCATGGAGAGGAAGCATAATGAAACGTCAACAACGACTGATGACCCTGAACAACCTGGCGGATTTGCGCTGCTATCAGGATTCCTCCAAGGCTAACCAGCAGGCGCGTAAACCCCGCGATATCAAACGCTGCGACACGCTGGAACAGGCGGTGCGCCGCAGCGGATTGCAGGACGGCATGACCATTTCTTTCCACCATGCGTTTCGCGGTGGCGATCTGGCGCTGAATCAGGTGATGGAAACGCTGGCGGCGATGGGGTTCCGCAACCTGACGCTGGCCTCCAGCTCGCTGAGCGAATGCCATGCGCCGTTGGTCGGTCATATCCGCAACGGAGTGGTAAGCCGGATTTACACCTCCGGTGTGCGCGGCCCGCTGGCGGACGCCATCTCACGCGGCCTGCTGGCCGAACCGGTGCAGATCCACTCCCACGGCGGTCGGGTCAACCTGATCGAATCCGGTGAACTGGCGATTGACGTCGCCTTCCTTGGGGTACCGGCCTGTGATGAGTTCGGCAATGCCAACGGCTACAGCGGCGAAGCCTGCTGCGGCTCGCTGGGTTACGCCAAAGTGGATGCCGACGCGGCGGGCACCGTGGTGTTGCTGACCGAGGCGATTGTGCCTTATCCGCATCATCCGGCCAGCCTGGCACAGGATCGGGTGGATCTGATCGTTCAACTGGCACGGGTGGGCGACGCCGACAAGATTGGTGCCGACGCCACGCGCATGACCTCCAACCCGCGTGAACTGCTGATTGCCCGTCGGGCCGCCGAAGTGATCGCCGGTTCCGGCTACTTTACCGAAGGTTTCTCGCTGCAAACCGGCACCGGTGGCGCCTCTCTGGCGGTGACGCGTTTTCTGGAGGACAAGATGCGCGCCCGCGGTATTCGCGCCGGTTTCGCACTCGGTGGCATTACTTCGACCATGGTGGATTTGCATGAAAAAGGGCTGATCACCCGGCTGCTGGACGTGCAAAGTTTTGACCGCGCGGCGGCGATGTCGCTGGCGCGCAACCCTAACCACATTGAGATCAGCGCCAACCAGTACGCCAATTTCAGTTCGAAGGGCGCCTCGGTCGATAGGCTTGACGTGGTGGTGCTGAGCGCGTTGGAAATCGACACCGGGTTCAACGTTAACGTGCTGACCGGCTCCGACGGCCTGCTGCGCGGTGCCTCTGGCGGCCACTGTGATACCGCTGCGGCCGCGCGGTTGGCGATCATCGTGGCACCGCTGGTGCGTGGGCGCATCCCAACGCTGGTCGAGCAAGTGACCACCTGTGTCACGCCCGGCTCCAGCATCGACATTCTGGTTACCGATCATGGTATTGCCGTTAACCCGGCGCGGCCAGAGTTGGCGCAGCGGCTGAAAGAGGCCGGTTTGCCGGTGGTCGGCATCGACTGGCTGCGCCAGCGGGCGCTGCTGCTGACCGGTGAACCGGAGCCGATCGTCTTTACCGACAAGGTGGTGGCGGTCGTGCGCTATCGCGACGGTTCGGTGATCGACGTGGTGCATCAGGTGGCGGAGTAATCCTATGGCTAGCGTCCTTCCTGAACTGGCCGCCAACCGCGCAGTCAGCCTGCCGGAATTGCTCACCAGCCGCGAATGTCGTCAGGCCCGCCAGCAGGCGTGGCTGGCACAGCATCAGTCTACCTTGCTGGTGCTGACGCTGGTGGTGCCCGGTGGGGTAAAAGACAGCGCGCTGACGCGCAATATCTTCAACCTGGGTTGGCAGGCGCTGCAACAGCTGTGGGGCGAGCAGGGCTGGCACTGCCTGCAGGCCGAAACGCTGGCGCTGTCCACCGGCTGCGAAGGTTTTGTGGCGCTACAGGCCGATGCCCAGCGGGTGAAAGATTGCGCCATGCAGTTGGAAGTGCAGCAGCCGATTGGCCGACTGTGGGATATCGACGTGCTGGACTCACAGGGGCGCATTTTGTCGCGCCGCGATCTGGGGCTGGCGGAACGTCGCTGTCTGCTGTGCAGCCAACCGGCCAAACTCTGCGCCCGCCAACGGCAGCACAGCAGTGAACAGCTGCTGCAGGAAATGGAAAGGATGCTCAATGATGCACTCGCTACCCGTTGATCCCGTCCGTTATGCCCGCCAAACGCAAGTCGGGGACTTCGCCCATGCCGCCTACCGGGCGCTGCTGGTGGAAGTGAATCTGACCCCCAAACCGGGCCTGGTGGATCGTCATAACAACGGCGCACACCGGGATATGAACCTCGGTCATTTTTACCGCAGCGCCCGTGCTATTGGCATCTGGCTGCCGCGCTTTATCCGCCAGGGCCGCGACGATGCTTTCCGCCCGGCAGCCGAGCAGTTATTGCGGCTGCGCCCGTTGGGGCTGGCCTGCGAAAACCACATGTTCCAGGCCACGGGCGGCGTCAACACCCACAAAGGCAGCGTGTTTTCACTCGGTCTGCTGTGTGCCGCCTACGGCCGTTGTGATCAGCAGCAACGCCATATCGACGCCAAAACCTTGTGCGCCGAAGTGGCGACGATGTGTGACGGGCTGGTGGCGCGTGAACTGCAACAGCACAACGCGCTACAGACTGCCGGTCAGCGGCTGTTTGCTGAGCATGGCCTGAGTGGCGCGCGCGGCGAGGCCGAATCCGGCTTCGAACGGGTGATTAACGGCGCTTTACCGCTGTACCGACAACGGCTGAACGCCGGCTGTGATGAACAGACCGCGCTGATGGACAGCCTGCTGTGGCTGATGGCCCACAACGATGACACCAACGTCGCTTCGCGCGGCGGCATCGAAGGCTTGCACTGGCTTCAGCAGCGTGCCGCCGGGCTGTTGGCTCAAGGTGGCGCGCAGGGCGAGCGGGGCATACAGCGCCTGCGGCAGTTTGACGCCGACTGCATCATGCGCAACCTCAGCCCCGGCGGCAGCGCCGACCTGTTAATCGTTACCTGGCTACTGGCGCAGTTACCGAACTAAAAACAATATCCCGTCTCTGGAGAAACTTATGTCCGAAACCAAGGAAAAAATCTGGAAAGCGCTGACGCCGTTGCTGGTGCTGGCTATCCTGTTATGGATACCCACGCCGGACGGCATGCCGCCGCAGGCCTGGCGTTACTTTGCCATTTTTGTGGCGATGATTGTCGGCATGATCCTGGAGCCGATCCCGGCGACGGCGATCAGCTTTATCGCCGTGACCCTCAGCGTGCTGAGTGCCAACTGGGTGCTGTTTGGTGCGCAGGAGCTGGCAGAACCGGGCTTTAAGGCCGGTAAAGAAGCGTTGAAATGGGGGCTGGCGGGGTTCTCCAGCACCACCGTCTGGCTGGTGTTCGGGGCATTCATCTTCGCGCTCGGCTACGAAGCGACCGGGCTGGGGCGACGTATTGCGTTGTTCCTGGTGAAGTTTATGGGTAAGCGTACCCTGACGCTCGGCTATGCGGTGGTGATCATCGACATTCTGCTCGCGCCCTTTACCCCGTCCAATACTGCCCGTACCGGCGGTACCGTGTTCCCGGTGGTGAAAAACCTGCCGCCGCTGTTTGACTCCTTCCCCAATGATCCCTCCTCGCGCCGTATCGGCGGCTACCTGATGTGGATGATGGTGGTGGGGACCAGCATCAGTTCCTCGATGTTCGTCACCGGTGCCGCGCCGAACGTGCTGGGGATTGAGTTCGTCAGCAAGATTGCCGGGGTGCACATCAGTTGGATGCAGTGGTTCCTGGCCTTCCTGCCGGTCGGGCTGCTGCTGTTGATTATCGCGCCGTTGATCTCCTATTACCTGTACAAACCGGGCGTGACCCACAGCAGCGAAGTGGCGACCTGGGCCAATACCGCGCTGGCCGAAATGGGCAAGCTGACACGCAAGGAATACACGCTGATTGGCCTGGTGCTGCTCAGCCTGTGCCTGTGGGTGTTTGGCGGTAAGCTGTTGGATGCCACCACGGTTTGCCTGCTGGCGGTATCCTTGATGTTGGCGCTGCACGTGGTGTCGTGGAAGGAGATCACCAAATATTCCAGCGCCTGGAATACGCTGGTTAACCTGGCGACGCTGGTGGTGATGGCCAACGGCCTGACCCGCTCCGGCTTTATCGACTGGTTCGCCCAGACCATGAGCACCCACCTGGACGGTTTTTCACCGAATATGACGGTGGTGGCGCTGGTGCTGGTGTTCTACTTTGCCCACTACCTGTTCGCCAGCCTGTCGGCACACACGGCCACCATGCTGCCGGTGATCCTGGCGGTGGGTAAAGGGTTGCCGGGGGTGCCGATGGAGCAACTGTCGATGCTGCTGGTGCTGTCGATCGGCATCATGGGCGTGCTGACGCCGTACGCCACTGGCCCTGGGGTGATCATTTACGGCTGCGGCTACGTGAAGTCGAAAGATTACTGGCGCATGGGCGGTATTCTCGGCGTGGTGTATATCGCCGCGCTGCTGTTGATCGGCTGGCCAATCATGCGTTTGTGGCTGTAATTTTTTGAGTTAACGGCGGTCATCTGCGGATGGCCGCTGGGCAGACCTTTCCTTGTGATACTCATCACACACTTTCCCCGTTAACCTCTCCATCATAGCGAAGCAAAAGCTAACACATTAAAAATAATCATTTTCCTGGAGCCTCTGCGTATGAAAAGAAAAGCCTTATTGCTGTGCTTGCCGTTATTAATGACCGGGACTGCCCTGGCGGAAACCAACGACTATCAATTGGATCAGGTGCTGGTGATGAGTCGCCATAACCTGCGTGCGCCACTGGCCAATAACGGCAGCGTACTGGCACAGTCCACGCCTAAAGCCTGGCCGGCCTGGGACACGCCGGGTGGCCTGTTGACTACCAAGGGCGGGGTGCTGGAAGTGTATATGGGCCACTATTTCAATGCGTGGCTGAAACAAACCGGAGTACTGCCGCAGGAAGGCTGCCCAACGGCCGGCAGCGTTTACGTTTATGCCAATAGCCTGCAGCGCACGGTAGCGACCGCGCAGTTCTTTACCAACGGCGCGTTCCCTGGCTGTGACATCAGCGTGCATCATCAGGACAAAATGGGGGAGATGGATCCGACCTTCAACCCGATCATCACCGACAACAGCGACGCTTTCAATCAACAGGCGCTGGGGGCGATGAACAAGGAACTGGCCTCGCTGAAGCTGGATGCGGCCTATAAACAACTCGCGAAAATCATCGATTATAAAGATTCCAGCAGCTGTAAAACCGACAAGCACTGCGATCTGACCAAAGAGGCCAGCAAAATGAGTGCGGTACCGGGCAAAGAGCCGGGTGTCGCCGGCCCGCTGCGGGTGGGCAACTCGCTGGTGGATGCCTTCATGCTGCAATATTACGAAGGCTTCCCGATGAAGGACGTGGCCTGGGGCAAAATCACCACGCCGCAGCAGTGGAAACAGTTGGCGCAGTTGAAAGACGGCTATCAGGATTCGTTGTTCACCTCGCCGGTGGTAGCGCAGAACGTGGCCAAGCCGCTGCTGACCTACATCAACGGCGCACTGATTGGTGAACGCAAACCGGACTCACCGAAAGTGACGGTGCTGGTGGGCCACGATTCCAACATCGCTTCTCTGCTGTCGGCGATGGAGTTCCAACCGTACCAACTGCCGCATCAATATGAGAAAACGCCGATTGGCGGCAAGCTGGTGTTCCAGCGCTGGCACGACAAGAAAAACGATCGCGACCTGCTGAAGATTGAGTATGTGTATCAATCCACCGACCAGTTGCGTAATGCCAGCCCGCTGACGCTGAAAACCCCGCCACAGCGCGTAACGTTGGCGCTGAAAGGTTGCCCGATAGATAAACAGGGTTACTGCGCCTGGAGCGACTTCGAAAAAACCATGAAAGGCATTCTGTAATCTTGCCGTTCCTCTCCCTCAATGGCGGGGGAGAGGAATAATCATTGTTGCCCATGGATTCGGCGTCTAAAATTAGCGCCTACACACCCAACATGGACGACAAGTGTTCTCTTCCTTTATCCCCAGTATGGAATGGCTGAACCTGGATGATTACCCGGGGCAGGTCGCGCGTTGCCACTTTTCTTTGGCCCATTATCAGGACAGCTGTTTTGACGAAATCGGCATGACACTGCCCGATCATCTGGCGCGGGCGGTGCCGAAGCGGCGGGCGGAGTATCTGGCCGGGCGTTACCTGGCACGAGAGTTACTGACGTCGCTGGGGTTTGCCAACTTCACCTTATTGCGTGGCGAGGACCGTGCGCCACAGTGGCCGCCGGGCATTGCCGGTGCGCTCAGTCATAATGTGAATACTGCGCTTTGCGCCGTACATCGGGAAACGGGGTTGGGTGGCGTGGGGCTGGACGTTGAAACGCTAATCCCTGCCGCACGGGCGGAGGAGTTGTGGCGCGCTATCGTCAGCGAGGCGGAGTGTGAGCTGCTGCGCGCACAGCCACAGGCATTTAACCCACTGTTGACGCTGGTGTTCTCCGCCAAAGAAAGCTTGTTCAAGGCCTTGTACCCACAGGTGCGCAGCTATTTTGATTTTCTCGATGCGCACCTGGTGACACTCAATCCACAACAGCAGACTTTTGAATTGGAACTGCTCAAACAGCTCACGCCGCATTGCCATGTCGGCCGACGTTTTAGCGGGCGCTACTGGCATGAAAGTGACGACGTCACTACATTTATTTGTTTGTAATCAATGTAATAAATGCGTTGCACTGTCACGTAGTTGATTTTATCCGCTGACGACGCAATAGGTGGCGAGCACCTTCCGACACCAGTAACAGCACGGCCAGCCAGATCGGAATATAGGTCAGCCATTCATCCCGGCCGATGCTCTCGCCGAGCAACAGCGCCACGATCACCAGCAGCACCGGCTCCACGTAGCTCAGTAACCCGAACAGGCTGAACGGCAACAGGCGACTGGCCAGGATATAACACACCAGTGCAGCGGCGCTGATCACCCCCAACAGCGGGATTTGCCAATACAGCGTCGGGCTGACGCTCAGCGCGGCCAGCGGCCCGTTCCCCCCGAAGGCAAACCAGGCGGCGACCGGCAGCATCAGCGTCAGTTCACACCACAATCCGCCGAGATTATCTGTGCCGAAACGTCGGCGCAGAATAAAGTAAACCGGATAGCCCAGCGCCACCACCAGGGTGGTCCAGGAGACGCCGCCCACCTGATACAGTTCATTACCAACGCCGACGATCGCGCAGGCAACCGCCAATTTTTGCAGCAAAGAAAGCCTGTCGCGGAAGATCAAACGACCCGCCAGCACCATGGTCAGTGGCAACAGGAAATAGCCGAGTGAGACTTCCAGCGCTTTACCGTGCAAGGGTGCCCACAGGAACAACCAGAGTTGAACCCCCAGCAGCGCCGAACTCAGCGGCAGAAACAGCAGGCGGCGCGGCCGTTGTTTTATCCAGCACAGGGTCTCGCTGACTTTGCGCCAGTCGGCGGAAATCACCATAAACAGGGTCAAAAATGGCACGGTCAGTAGCGTGCGCCAGCCAAACACTTGCTCGCCGTCGAGCGGGGTCAGGGTGGAGGTGTAGTAATACATCACGCCGAACAATATCGAGGCGAAGACGGAAAGGGCTATTCCTTTAATCACGGACTGTCCTGAAAAGTGATTGATTTTATTGCCGTCTACTCTAGTGAAGTTTGGTGCCGACAACAATGCCGCGCATCACACTGGACAATCGGCGTCGGCAGGTTAAAATAAATACTGTGTATTAATACAGGTGTTTTGTGATGACCCTCGATCTTTTTGAAGACGCCGTACCGCCGCCGTGGCGGGAGCAGATTGCCCCAGGGGCGGTGGTGATGCACGGTTTTGTGCGCGATCACGGCCCGGAGTTGCTGGCCGCGGTGAATGGGGTGATCGCCCAGGTGCCCTGGCGGCACATGACCACGCCGGGTGGCCACGTGATGTCGGTGGCGATGAGTTGGTGTGGCAATGGCTGGAGCAGTGACAGCCGGGGCTACCGTTACTCTGAACGCGACTCGCGCAGCGGCAAACGCTGGCCACCGATCCCGGCGATTCTGATGGCGCTGGCGGATGAAGCGGCGCAGCAAGCGGGCTTTGCCCCTTTCGTGCCGGACTCCTGCCTGATGAACCGTTACGATCCGGGCAGCAAGCTGTCGTTGCATCAGGATAAAGACGAGCATGATTTCGGCTCACCGATCGTTTCGGTCTCACTGGGGCTACCGGCGGTGTTTCAGTTTGGTGGCATGCAGCGCAGTGACCGCGCCCAACGCATTCCGTTGGCACACGGTGACGTGGTGGTGTGGGGGGGCCCGTCGCGGCTGTGCTTCCACGGTATTATGCCGATCAAAGAGGGCTACCATTCGCTGGTGGGCCCACATCGGATCAATATCACCCTACGCAAGGCGCTTTAGCTGTGGCTCTTTCGCCAGACAGGCGACCAGATAGTCGATAAACACCCGCAGTTTGGGCGGCAGATGCTGGTTTGGGCCATACAGCAGCCACAGGCCGCCGTGATAACTGCTGAGAAAGTCCCATTCAGGCAGCACCTGCACCACTTCATCGCTGTCCAGCGCCTGCCGGGCCGTAAAATACGGCAGGCTGCCAATGCCAATGTGCTGTTTCACCGCGTCTAGCCGCACGCCGGTGTGGTTGGCGGCATAGCGCCCGTGCACATGCACCGTGACCGTTTTACCGGCGCGACGGAATTTCCAGCGGGCGTCGTTGGGCGTTTCCCCCAGATAAATACAGCTGTGCTGCGCCAAATCCTGCGGATGTTGCGGCGTACCGTGCTGCGCCAGATAACCGGGGGTGGCGCACAGCAGGTGTTCGATGGTCATCAACTGGCGGCCGATCAAGCCGGGAGAAGGGCGTTCGGTAATACGCAGCGCCAGATCGACCCGATCGTCAATCAGATCCATATAGCGGTCTTCCAACCGCAGACGAACATCCACCTTGGGGTAACGGCGTAGAAACTCCGGCATATGCGGGTGCAACACAAAGCGGCCCACGGCTTTGGGCACGCTGACGCTGACCAGCCCCTCCGGTTCTACCGCTCCCCGACCGCTGAAGGCCATCACCGAGTTCGCGGCGTCCAGCATGCTGCGACAGCGCAGAAACACTTCTTCACCTTGTTCACTCATGCGCAGCTTACGGGTGGTACGGTGCAGCAGTTGCAACGCCAACGCCTGTTCGAGTTTGGCCACGCTACGGCTGGCGGCAGAGGGAGAGGTGCCCAGTTGACGAGCGGCGGCGGAAAAACTGCCGCTTTCCACCACCTGAACAAACACGGCCATTTCGGCCAGCAGTGAATGAGAGAGATTTGTGCTCACAGCGCAAAGGTCCATTGTATCTTGGATGGATTATGCTTTGATTATGGCATGAATATAATGGAGCCACTAACCAGGAGAAAAACCATGACCGAACGACTCTATTTTTACAGCGACGATTTACAGGCTGAAGCGCAGGTGCTGGCCTGTACTCCGGTTGAAGACGGCGGATACGCGATAACACTGAACGCCACGCTGTTTCATCCTCAGGGCGGCGGACAACCGGCAGACGGTGGCAGGCTGGGTGCTATTGCGGTGCTGCGTGTGGCACAACAGGGGGATCAGGTGCTGCATTTTACCGCCGACCCCGTGCCTCTTGGCCCGGTCAGCGTGCAGGTTGAGGGCGAGCAGCGTCGGTTACATACCCGCTGGCACTCCGCCGGGCACCTGATTGGCTGGTTGGGCGAAACGCGCGGCTGGCAACCGGTCAAGGCGCACCACTGGCCGGGTGAAGGGCGCATTACTTTTGCACCGGGCGCTGAGCCCCAAACTCTGGATCAGGATTTTCTGGACGCGGAGCTGGAGCGGCTGATCGCGGCGGATTTACCTCGCAAGCTAGTAGAAGTCGACGGCATGCGTCAGGTGGGGTTCGGCGAGCTGCCTGCCTATGGCTGCGGCGGCACCCATGTATCTTCACTGGGTGAGTTGGGGGCGGTAAACATCACCGCGCTCAAGATGAAAAAGGGGCAGTTGATCGTGCAGTACCAACTGGGCTGAGTTTTAGTTCGCCCAGGTTATTTTGCCGGTCCGGCCTGCCGCAGCATGGTGCAGAAAGCACACTGGCATCCGGCCTGCGGCAAGGCGGCGCAGGTGCCGACATTGACCGTTTGCGCATCCAGCGCATGAAAGCCGTAGAACCTATGCTCGATATTATTTTCTGCTGCGCGCGTCTGTTCAGGCTGGGGTTCTGGCACCCTGGACTGAAACGCGGCGGCGCGTCCGGCTAACAAGCCAAGGAACAACAGCGAGAGCTGAATTTTCATTTTGGTCTTCCCGGTTTGATTTCTGATACGTTATAACAAAACATCCTTTCTGCCAACCACCGATGCCTTGTGCATTTTCCGCCATTGGTTAGCGAAATTAGTTCGTTCAACTCCCCGCCGATTTGGTTTGTTATCTAACCCATAACATTCCGAAATAAAGAAGGCGTGGCATACGATGTTTAATTTCTCTTTCAATAGATTAACCCGCGGGATAACAGTGGCATTGGGCCTGGCGGCGGTGATGAACCCGGCGCTGGCCTCGGTGCAGGGCGGCACGCTGGTCTACCTGGAACAGCAGGCGCACACCAACCTTTATCCGCCTTCTGGCGGTTTCTACCCCAATGGCGGCATCCTCAATCAAATCACTGACAAACTGACCTACCAGAACCCGCAAACGCTGGAGATTGAGCCGTGGATCGCCGAATCCTGGAGCAGCAACGCCGACAAAACCGAATACACCTTCAAGCTGCGGCCGGGTGTGACCTTCTCCGACGGCACTCCGCTGGATGCTAACGCGGTGGCAAAAAACTTCGATACCTATGGCCTGGGCAATAAAGAGAAACGCCTGCCGGTGTCTGAAGTCATCAATAACTACGACCACAGCGAAGTGATCGACCCGTTAACCGTCAAATTTTACTTCAAGCACTCGTCGCCAGGTTTCCTGCAGGGTACCGCCACTATTGGCTCGGGATTGGTTTCGCTCAGCACCCTGAACCGCAACTATGACCAACTCGGCGATGCGCGCCATATCATCGGATCCGGCCCGTTTGTGGTCAGCGCCGAGACGCTGGGGCGTGAGGTCAGCCTTAGCGTTCGCAAAGATTATCACTGGGGGCCGGCCAGGCTGGCTCAACAAGGGCGCGCCAATCTGGACGCGATCAAGGTAATTGTTACCGGTGAGGACAGTGTGCGCATTGGTGCGTTGCAAGCCGGGCAGGCGGATTTTATTCGCCAGATCCAGGCCTACGACGAGAAGCAGACTCAGGATCAGGGGTTCACAATCTACGCGGCCCCAACGCGTGGCGTTAATGACAGCATCGCCTTCCGACCGGATAACCCGCTGGTAAGCGACCTGCGCGTGCGTCAGGCGCTACTGCATGCCACCGACAGCAAGCAGATCGTCGATACGCTGTTCTCGGTTAACTACCCACAGGCCAAATCGGTGATTGCCTCTTCCGCCGCTGGTTTTGTCGACTTGTCCGCCAAGCTGAAATTCGATCCGCAACTGGCCAACCGCCTGCTGGATGAGGCGGGCTGGAAAAAGGGCAGCGACGGCCTGCGTGAGAAAGACGGTAAAAAACTGCTGTTGAATGTTTACGAATCGCTGCCGCAACCGCAGAACAAGGCGGTGCTGCAACTGGTTTCGCAGCAGTGGGGCAAGGTCGGCGCGCGTTTGAACATTCTGGCCGGTGACGCCGGCAGCCGGGTGGCCGATAACCTCGACCCGCAGAAAACCCCGGCGGCGGTGGTGGAAGTGGGGCGGGCCGATCCGGACGTGATTAAAAGCCAGTTCTACCCGACCAACCGCGATGCGCTGTTGCAGCAAGGCGGCTCCGGTAAAAACAGCCAGTTCAGCGACGACAAGCTGAACACGCTACTGCTGGGCATTGCCTCTGAGGTGGATGCGCAAAAACGCCTGCAGATTGCCGGCGAGGCACAAAATTACCTGCTCGATCAGGCCTATGTGATCCCATTCTTTGAGGAGCCGCAGGTATTTGCCGGTGCGCCTTATCTGAAAGGGGTGAGTTTCGAAGCCGTGGGTCGCCCGAGTTTCTACGGCGCCTGGTTAGAGAACCATTAAGGAGACCATGATGAGCCGATATCTGGCGCGGCGTATCGCACAGGCGCTACTGGTGCTGTGGGCGACCTTTAGCCTGTCGTTTCTCCTGCTGCAGGTGCTGCCGGGCGATGCGATCCTGATTAAGTTCCAGAATCCGGACATGGGACTCAGTCCGGCGCAGATCGCCGATATGCGTGCCGCCTATGGTGCCGATGTGTCGCTGTGGCAGCAGTATCTGCATGCGCTGGGTAACGTGCTGCGGGGGGATTTGGGCTACTCCATTCAGGCCGGGGTACCGGTCACCGAACTGTTGGCCACCAACCTGCCCGCCACGCTGCAACTGGCGGTGCTGGGCTTTACGCTGGCGCTGCTGTTGGCGCTGGCGATTGCCTTTATCTCCAATCTGACCGGTTTTGGCTGGCTGAGATCGGCGCTGCAATCGCTGCCGTCACTGTTCGTTTCGGTGCCGACCTTCTGGCTGGGTATTGTGTTGATCCAGGTGTTTTCGTTCCAACTCAAGCTGATCCCGGTGATCAATCCGGGTGAGTGGCAAGGGCTTATCCTGCCGATTGTGACCCTGGCGGTGCCGATCTCCGCCCCGCTGGCGCAGATCCTGATCCGCAGCATTGACCAGGTGCAGACCCAGCCGTTTGTCGCCGTGGCACGCGCCAAAGGTGCCAGCCGTAGCGGGGTGCTGTGGCGGCATGTGGCGCGCAACGCCATGCTGCCGGCGCTGACCATCGCCGGCATTCTGCTTGGCGAACTGATTGCCGGTGCGCTGATCACCGAAACCGTGTTTGGCCGCAGCGGGCTGGGACAACTGACCCTGCAGGCGGTGCTGAATCAGGACGTGGCGGTACTGCAGGCGATCGTGGTGATCTCCGCCGCCGCTTTCGTCACCCTCAATCTGCTGGTGGATCTGCTGTTCCCGCTGTTGGATCCACGATTGAAAACCCACACAGGAGTCGCCGTATGAGCAGTATCTCCTATGAAAAAGCGGTCGTCCCGGAACGCGATCTGGGCGGCCTGGAAAGTGAAGGAACCTTACCGACCAGCCGTCCACGCCGTCGTCGCGTGCCGTTGACCTTGCTGCTGGCCTGGGCGGTGATCGCCATTGCGGTGCTGTGGGCGCTGGCGCCCCAGTTATTCACTGCCTACAGCGGCACCGAAGGTATCGCCGGTGCGCAGCGGCTGGCGCCGGGCGGCGAACACTGGCTGGGGACCGATCAACTGGGGCGTGACCTGTATGCGCGCATTGTCTATGGTGCCTCACAGACGCTGTCCGCAGCGCTGGTGGCAGTCGCGTTGGGTTTATTGTTGGGCACCGCGTTGGGGATGATTGCCGGTGCGGTCGGGGGCATCGCGGACGAAGCGGTGATGCGCTTTGTCGACGTCTTGCTGTCTATTCCCGGCCTGCTGCTGTCGCTGAGCATTATTATTTTACTGGGGTTTGGTACGGTTAACGCCGCCATCGCCGTCGGGATTACTTCGGTCGCCAACTTTGCCCGCCTGGCGCGCGCAGAAGTAGTGCGGGTGCGGCACAGTGATTACGTTGAAGCGGCCTATGGCAGCGGCGGTACCTTCTGGGCGGTGCTGTGGCGGCACATCCTGCCGAACTCGCTGACTTCGGTGGTCGCCTTCTCGGCATTGCAGTTTGGCAGCGCTATTTTGGCGATCGCCACCCTGAGCTTCCTGGGTTATGGCACCCCGCCACCGACGCCGGAGTGGGGGCTGCTGATCGCCGAAGGGCGCAACTACATTTCCACCGCCTGGTGGCTGACGACCTTCCCAGGGCTGGCGGTGGTGGCGGTGGTGCTGGCGGCCAATCGCATCAGCCGTGCATTGGGGAGAACGCAGCCATGAGTATTCAGACGGCATTACAACGGGCGGCGGCCACGCCGGTGCTGGAGCTGGAGCAGGTGTCGATTGCCTATCAGGGCGCGACAGGCAGCCAGCGAGTGGTGCATCAGGTGTCGTTCGCCATTCAGCCGGGGGAAGTGGTGGCGTTGGTCGGCGAGTCCGGTTCGGGCAAAACCACCACCGCGCAGGCGATCATTGGCCTGCTGACGGAAAATGGCCGGCTGGAGCAGGGTGCTATCCGTCTCAACGGCACCGATATCAGCCATTGGTCGTCACGACGTCTGGATGCGGTGCGGGGCGCACAAATCAGTCTGATCCCACAGGATCCGTCCAGCTCGCTCAACCCGGTGAAAACGATCGGCGAACAGGTGGCGGAAATCCTCAATATCCACCGTCGCTTATCGCGCAAACAGGTGCAGCAGCGGGTGGTGGCATTACTGACCCGGGTTGGCCTGACCCACCCGGAGCTGCGGGCGCGTCAGTATCCGCACGAACTTTCTGGCGGCATGAAACAACGGGTGTTGATCGCCATCGCTATCGCGCTGCAACCGGCGCTGATTATTGCCGATGAGCCAACCAGCGCGCTGGATGTCACGGTGCAAAAGCGCATTCTCGATCTGATCGACGAACTGCGGCAGGAGTTTGGTACCGCGGTGCTGCTGGTGACTCACGATCTGGCGGTGGCGGCGGAGCGTGCCGACCGGCTGCTGGTGTTTCGCCATGGTCGGGTTCAGGAGCAGGGTGTGACCGCCGAAGTGCTGCGTGCCCCCACCAGCGATTATACCCGCCGACTGTTTGCCGACGTGCCATCGCTGACCCGTGCGGCGCTGCCGCAACCCAGCAACAGTACGCAAGAGCTGGCGATCCAGGTTAATGGGTTGGTGAAAGATTTCCGCCTGGCCGGTGTGGGGGGCAAAACTTACCGTGCGTTGGATCAGGTGTCGTTTAGCGTGCCGCGTGGCACCACCCATGCGCTGGTAGGGGAATCCGGCTCCGGCAAAACCACGCTGGCACGCTGCCTGCTCGGTTTTCAACGGCCGGACGCCGGGCAAATCATTATCGACGGCGTTGACTTCACCCAGTTGAAGGGCGAAGCGCTGCGGCAGTTCCGTCGCCGCATTCAGTTGGTGTACCAGAACCCGTTCGGCTCGCTCGATCCGTCGCAGACGCTGTATCAGGTGGTTGAAGAGCCGTTGCTGAACTTTGAACCGCTGGGCAAAGCCGAGCGTTATCGGCTGGTACGAGAACTGTTTGAACGGGTGGCGCTGCCGAACGAATTGCTGAGCCGCAAGCCGCGCGAGCTGTCCGGCGGCCAACGTCAGCGGGTGGCGATCGCCCGGGCGCTGGTGTTGCAACCACGGGTACTGGTGCTGGACGAAGCGACTTCGGCATTGGATGTCACGGTACAGGCGCAGATCCTGCGGCTGTTGCAGGATTTGCAGCAGGAACTGGGGCTGACCTATTTGTTTATCTCACACGATCTGGCCAGGGTACGGCAGATTTCACACAGCGTTTCGGTGTTGCACCGAGGGGTACAGGTGGACAGCGGCGCGACCGGTGAACTGTTCGCCATGCCGGGCAGTGATTACACCCGCCAGTTGATTGAGGCCATTCCCGGCCGTCAGTTTTATGCCGAACAGCCCAAGATTAAGGATGCGATTAATGAGCAGTAAAAGACTGGGTTTTTTCACCCGCCTGCTGGATCAGGGCAGTGCACAACAGCGTTACCGGCTGGCAACCGAGCAAATCGTGTATGCCGAACGGGTCGGCTTTGATAGCGCCTGGGTGGCGCAGCACCATTTTCATGAGGATGAGGGCGGCTTGCCTTCCCCCCTGGTGTTCCTGGCTCAGGTGGCGGCACGAACTCGCCATATCCGGCTGGGCACCGGGGTGATCACGCTGCCGATGGAGTCAGCCATTCGGGTGGCGGAGGATACTGCGGTGCTGGATCTGCTGTCTGACGGCAGGCTGGAGGTGGGGATTGCCGCCGGTGGCACGCCGTCATCGTTCAGCGCCTTCGGTTTTGATGCTCAGCAGCGCCACGCGGTGTTTGCCGACAACTTCAACACGCTGCTGCGCGCCTGGCGTGGTGAGGCATTGGGCGGTGAGGATAACCGTTTGTACCCGGCCGCGCCGCAGTTGGCGGAGCGGGTTTGGCAGGCGACCTTTTCGGTGGAAGGTGGTGAACGCGCCGGACGTGCCGGTGACGGCTTAATGCTGTCGCGTACCCAACCGCGCCCGGCGGATGCGCCGGATTTGCCGCTGGACGAATTACAGAACCCGATTATCGACGCCTATCTGGCGGCGCTGCCGCCCGGCATCGCACCGCGCATTATGGGGTCGCGCACCGCTCTGGTGACCGATAATAGCCAACAGGCGCGGGACTTTGCCGCGCAAGGGTTGGGCCGTGGGCTTGAACGCCTGCGCGCCAGTGGCCATCGGCCATCCGATGAGTCGCTCGATGGGCTGATCCGGGCCTTTGACGTGCATCTCGGTACCCCGGATCAGGTGATCGCCTCGTTGCAGAAAGACAGCGCGTTGGCGCGGGTCACCGACCTGGCATTCCAGGTGCATTCCATCGATCCACCGCACGCCCACATTCTGCGTTCTATTGAGCTGATCGCCCGCCACGTTGCTCCGGAACTGGGCTGGCAACGTCGCACTCCCGCTTCCATCTCCCACGAACATCACGCTGAGGAAAAGGTATGACTGCAACATTGAATAATGACGACCTGCTGGCCGTGCTGGCAGTGATCGCACCCGGTTCCGCATTGGCACAGGCCAGAGTGACACGGCAGGCGGCGACAGACGCGATTCAGGCCAGCTACCTTGCGCTGTTTGCTCCCGCCGATGCCGGCGATTTTCCTGTAGCGCAGCGGTTGCAAGTCGCCCAGCGCATCAGCGAATGGCATGCGGATAGATCACTGGCGGCCCATTATGCGGCGTTGCTGCAACAACAGGGCGGCGCAGAGGATAGCCCGCGTTTGCAGGCGGCGCTGGATCATGCCGAACGGTTGGCGTTCAAACCCGCCAGCGCCGATGCCCAGCATTTGCAGGCATTGCAGCAGGCCGGTTGGTCACTGGACGCTATCGTCACCCTGTCGCAACTGATCGCGTTTGTCAGTTTCCAAAGCCGTCTGTTAACCGGCTATCGGCTGCTTGGCGGTCAGCCGGTTGAGGGGGGCAGCAGCAGCTCACCGGTCAGAGCCGGCAGTTGGCGCACCGAGTCCGTCACCCTGAGTGGCCGCCATGCGCCGCCGGTGTTTACCCGTCAGGAACTGGGTTGGGAGCCGTGGATCGCCGCCAAGCCGCTGGCGGAGTTTGATGCATCGGGTCAGGCGCTGTTGACGCGCTTCGGGCATAGCGACTCGGATTATTTCCGCCTGCTGGCACGTAACCATCCGGTGCTGGAGCAGCGAACGCTGGCGGATCGGGCCATTTTCTATACGCAAGGCGGGCTGGAACGTAAGGATCGCGAACTGGCGGCCACGGTGGCCAGCAAGGTGAATGGCTGCATCTATTGCGCTTCGGTGCATGCGCGCAAGGCGGCACAGTTGTCCAAACAGACGGATGAGGTGCAGCGTCTGCTGGAGGTGGCTCCAGGGGGCGTGTTGAGTGAGGGGCAAGGGGAGCCGTGGCGGGCACAGATAGATTTTGCTGCGGCGTTGTCCGCCACGCCGCCGCAGGTTAACGCCGAACATCTGGCAGTGCTGCGTGAGCAAGGGCTGGATGAGCTGGCGTTGCTGGATCTGGTGCAGTCGACGGCGTTCTTTGCCTGGGCAAACCGGTTGATGCTGACTTTGGGTGAACCCTTCGACGATTAATAAGTCTTCCGCCAATAACCGCCGTGTAAAACGGGGCGAAAATTTTCGCCCCTATGCAATTCAAGATAATAATTACCTTTTAAGGCAGGTTTTTAACGTTATTAACAAATAGACATATCTCTTGTCGTTAATATAACGAATAACTCAAATTGCATAAATTGCTCGCCGTCATGAATGCTCCGATACTCATCCCATCAATGGATTTAATTTAGATCAGACGAATCTTTGTTGGCGTGGATGCATTTTTGATGGGAAATTGGCTCGATGGGAAGTTTTTTTAAGCAGATATACCGTTATTCACATTCCCGCCCTTATCGGCATAATGAAAACCTCTGGCCTTACGTGAAAATTGAACGTGCGGAGAGTGGCGAGATTGTCGAGTTTCATTATAAAAGCCAGATGATTCCTATAGTGAAGCTCTCAGCGTTAAAAGACCGCTTTCAGGGACCGATATTGCTGACGGCCACCGGGCCATCGGTGAATTCTGTTTGCTTTAGCGATATTCCTGATATGCCGGCCATCGGGGTCAATGGGGCCTATTTCTTAAGCCAACAGGTGAGCTTTCGTTTTTACGTCATTGTCGATATGGGATTTATTGATCAACGGCCAGATATTATAGAAGACATTGTTCTGGCAGAGGATTTAATCCTGTTTACGACGGTCCACGGCGTGGCGAAAATCATTGACCGTTTCACGCTGGCAGGCGTGAAGTGCCAGTTTGCCGTCATCGAAGATGCGGCTTTCAAAATTTACAGCCCAAAAATAAATCCTCCGGCATTGTGGGAACATTACCGCCATGACAGTAACGTCTATTTCTCTGCTGTCTGTAAATCCATCGCCTTTAGTCATGATATTCGGCATGGAATTTTTGATGCCGGCACGGTGGTTTATTGGGTGTTTCAGATCATCGCCTTCCTGGGGTTTAAACAGCTCTTTATTGTCGGGCTGGATATGAACAATTTCCATTTGCCACGCTTCTATGAAACGCCAGAAAACAAACTGCCGACATTTTTACCCGAAAAGGTCGAGGATATGATCATCCCGGCTTTTAGCCATGCCGCTGAAAGAATGAAAATCAACAATATCGCCGTAAAGAATTTTTCATTGGCGAGCGCCATAGATACCCGTATTTTTGAAAAGGTTGATTGCAGTGATTTTTTCAAAAAAAACTGATGTAACCACAGCGATCGCTGTTTACGTCTTCCTGGCATTCTGCTTCTTTAGCGCCATTTTTTGCGGCCATACCCGGGTGAATAATCTATTCCATATCTCGGCATTTTTTTTCCTGCTGACGCTGCTCACCCGGCCGGAATTTCGTCAGGCCTGGTTTAGCAGACGTGCTGCGGTCACCGGAATAGCCTTGGCGGCGTATTTTCTGGCGTATTACTCCGCCAGTAATTTCTGGGGAGGCACGCCGGGAGATGCGCTGTCTGCCCTGACGCATAGCGTTTATATCCTGCTTTATTTGGGTCTGTTGGTCAGCGTGCTGGATAGCCCCCGGCGCAATCTCTTGCTCTGCTGCGTGATCGCCGGTATCACGTTGCTATGCCTGTATCTGGCATGGAGTGATTACCAAGAAATTTATACCCTCAGAGAAACCTCTGACGCCAATCCCGGCCCGCGTAATGTGATCGATCTTGCCGGTTATGCCGCTTTGGGCATTATTTTAAGCCTGATGGTTTTTCGTGATACCCAACAAAAAAAGGTCCTGCTGACGATCCCACTACTTTTTGCCTTTATGGTACTGACACAAAGCCGTGGGCCTTTGATTGCCTTAATGGCGGAGCTGGTGTTAACCACGCATTACCGGGCGCTGAATAAAAAATTGGCGATGTTGATTATGGCAATGATCATATTTACCGCAGGCATGGTGCTATGGTCGTCTATCGGGGAAATGCTGATTACGCGCTTTGCCGAGTTGTATCAGCAGAGCTTCGTGCGGATGAGCATTTGGCGGCACAGCCTGGCGTTGATAGAACAGGCGCCGTTTTTCGGCTATGGATTTGATAAAGAACTGACTTTTACCAATTATACCGGCGAGTTTATTCATACCACTCACAGCCTGTATCTGGGGGCGTTGCTCAAAGGCGGGTTGGTTGGTTTTTGTTTGTTCGCTGGGTTACTGGCGTTTGGCGCGCAGCTTGCCGCGCGTCACCTCAGGGCCGGGCGGCGGCTGGAGGCGGCTTTATACCTGTTTATGCTGATCTTCTACTTCTCGCAGGGCATGTTTGTCATCGCCAATCCGGCCGAGTTCTGGTACCTGTTCTGGTTCCCATTGGCGATGGTTTTTGCCCAGCCGACCCAAAGGGTTCGTTAGTCAGCCTGCGGGTGCGTGAACTCCAGCGCGCTCGTCACTTTTTCAAATACCTCATTTTCGGTGATGATGCTGAGCGGTTGGCGACGTTGAGCCGTGGTGAGCTTTTGCGCATCCACCGATACGTTCATCACCTGATGCAGTTCGCTATTTTGATAGGGGCCGGTGTGCTGCGGATTGGCCGTGACAAACAGGCTGATGGTCGGTGTTTTCAGGGCAATGGCCAGATGTAATGGGCCGGTATCGCCGGTCACCAGCACCCGCATGTTTGACATCACTGCCAGCAACTGCGGCAGGGTGGTTTTGCCAATATGGCTGACCACGCGTCGCTGTTCGTCCGCCGTTAGCCCCGCCATAAATTCCTTTTCGATAGCCAGTTCTTTCGGGGAGCCGATTAATTCGATTTGGTGGTGTGGCGACTGTGCCAGCAACAGTTTCGCCAGGCGAATAAACTGGCCGACGGGCCAGCAGCGCAGCGTTTCAGACGCGCCCATTTGAAAACCGATTGGGATTTTATCCGCGGTTTTATTAACCGGCGAAAATTCAACGGGAATAAACATCTCGGTGTTGTCGGTTTTACACCCCAGTTGCGCTACCAGATCCAGCTTGCGCTGAATTAAATGCCCGCCGGTACTCTGGCTTACGCCGCTCAGCCAGGTTTCCATGCCGGTGGCTTTATTGCCGTAGACGTCTTTGAAAAGATACTGGCAACCGGCCGTGATGGCGACAATCACATCGTAAGGGGATTTGGAGTGCAGGATGACGGCCAGTTGCGGCTTATGCTTACGCAACTGGCGAATGATACTGAGCATGTCTTTGGCTTTATGATCCCAATAAATAACAGCATTAAAGTAATGGCTGGTCGCGACCAGCTGTTTATTCTTATGGCTGGAAATCAGGGTGATATTCGCCATGGGGTAACGTTCACGCACCGCGCGAATGGCCGGCGTGTTAAACATCAGGTCACCGAGGGCGGTGGTGGAAAAAATAACGATGCGTTCAAAAGTCAGCTCCGGTGTAAAACTGGCCTTTTCTTTGAAGTTGCCGCCCAACCGGGTGTACACCTGCAGACAGGCGTTGGCCGCCGTTATTTTCCACTGTTTTGACATCGTGTTTCGCTTCGAGTTAATGAGTGCGCCAGTCTGGCATCTGCATCATATGATGTTTGTCCTGGTGGGCCAATGGTCGGCAATAGTTTGCTACATATGCTTGCGTAACCTTGATAAAGGGGCAGCAGACCGCCCCTGTGTTGAGTCAATCTTGCCAAACCTGTGTGCTGCGCGGCGTATCCATCCGGTAATCCGAATAGTGGCGAGTGAAAATCTCGCGCCCCAAGTCGCGGGCGGCCTGTAGTGGATTGCGCGGATCGCGGCTGACTTCGCCCCGGTTGTTGCCCGCCCCCTGGACCATACCGATGAATTCGCAATGCGAGTAGCGGCTGAATTCCTGAATTTGATGCACGATCCCCATTGCCCCGCCGGGGTAAGTTTCTTCCGAGGCCACCGTCAGCCCGATGCGTTTGCCGCTCATACGCTGATGCACCTGTTCCGCATCCGGATAGGCGTTGGAGTAATAGCTGAAAGAGCGGTCGAAAAAGGCTTTGGTTTGTGCCGACATGCCGTACCAGTAAAGCGGGGTGCAAAATACCACCCCATCCGCCGGCAAGAAGTGCTCCAGAAACAGTTCGCCATAGCGATCGGCAGGCGGCTCGGCATGGCGCCCATCCACCAGAAAACCACTGATGTAGTCATCGAGAAAATGCAGGCTGGCTTCGGTCCCGGCTTCGGCGGCACCCGCCATGACGGCTTGTGCCAGGGTGGCACTGTTGCCGTCGCGGCGTGGGCTGCCCACCAGGACGATAAGGCGTTTGGGTTGTTGAGATGAATTCATGTCACTCTCCGTCTGCTGAGTAGGGGAATACGGCTGTCAATTTACGTTGAATACAGCGCAAGCGACAAATGACGGCTACTCTGTCAGGATGAGATAAATTCATCTGTATGGGTCTTGTTCATGTTTGCCTCGCTTCCCGTAACTGCATTGCGAACTTTCGAATCCGCTGCCCGCCTGCGCAGTTTCAAACAGGCGGCGCAGGAGCTGGCGGTTACGCCGACGGCGGTATCACATCAGATCAAGGCGCTTGAGCAGCAGTTGGGTTTTGCCTTGTTCGAACGGCTGCCGCGTGGCGTTAGATTGACGCAGAAGGGCGAGCGTTTGTTTGCAGGGGTTCACACTGCGCTGCTTGATGTCGCCAGCACGCTGGATGCTTTGCGACCGGAGCCCAGCGCCGGATCATTGAGTGTTTCCGTCACCCATTCTTTTGCGGCCTTATGGCTGGTGCCGCGCCTGGGACGTTTTTATCAGGCCCATCCGCATTATCTGGTACGGTTGGAGGCCTGCGGCGAGGTGATTGATCTGCAACAGGACGCCAGCGTGGACATTGCCATTCGCTACAGCCGCGCAAGCTACCCGCAACTGCATCAGGCGGCGCGGCTGGAGGAGAGCTTTGGTGTCTACGGTGCCCCGGATTTGTGTGCAATGGAGCAACCCGCGCCCACGCTGATCACCGTTCATTGGCATGACTCCACCCTGTATGAAACTGGCTGGCGTGAGTGGTGCCAGGCTGCGGGAGTCGACTGGTGGCAGCAGCATGCCGCATTACGGGCTTATGACGAAGAGCATTACGCGCTGCAGGCGGCAGTAGCCGGGCAGGGGCTGGTGCTGGCCAGCTCGGTAATGGTGTCCGAGCTGGTGCGTAACGGTTTGCTGGCATCTTATCGACCGGACATTTGCGTGCCGGGTGCGGCTTATACTGCGCTGTGCGTGCCTGGCCGCGAACGGCACCCGCCGGTGCGGGCGTTTCTGGACTGGCTGCAACAGGAGGTTCGGCGCTGAGTCAGGGCACAAAATAAAAGTTTTTCTGGCGTGAGACATGGGAATATCAGATAACTTTGTTATCCATTCCCATGAGAGAGATGTCCATGAGCGAGCCAAGAGTTTCTGATTACCCGATTGATGCGCAGTTTATTGAACGTTGGTCGCCGCGCGCGCTGGCCAATGATGCTATCGACGATGAGACCCTGCTGAGCTTCTTTGAAGCCGCGCGTTGGTCACCTTCGGCCTATAACATTCAGCCATGGCGTTTTGCCTACAGCAAACACGGCTCGGCCAGTTGGGACAGCTATCTGGATTTCCTGATTGAGTTCAACCGCGGTTGGGCGCAGCACGCTTCGGCGCTGGTGGTGGTGATCTCTAAAACCACCAGTCTGAACGGTGAGCAGGAAGTCAGTAACCCGAGTCATGCCTTTGATGCCGGTGCCGCCTGGGCCAACCTGGCGCTGCAGGCGCATCTGAAAGGTTGGCTGACCCACTGCATGGGCGGTGTTCACCATGACAAAATCAAGGCTGCGTTGAACCTGCCGGATAACTATCAGGTGCACGGCATGGTGGCGATCGGCAAAGCGGGCGACAAATCCCTGCTGCCGGAGTTCCTGCAGCAAAAAGAGATCCCTTCAGGGCGCTTGCCGCTGGAGCAGACGGTGGTAGAAGGGCTGAACTTTACCCTGTAATTATCCTGGTCTAAATGTTCATCCGCCCGCAGGGTTTTCGCTCTGCGGGTTTTTTTATGCGCTCAGGTAACCAGGTAAAACTTTGTGAGTATGTCCATGCTCGCAATGATCGTTATATAATATTTTATATAGCGATTAATGATAGAGGAGGTGCCATGAACAATCACTTCGGTAAGGGGCTGATGGCCGGTTTGGCTGCACAAAACGCCGGACCGGCATCGGAGCTTACCCGGTTCTGCTGTGACTACAAACGTGGCTTTGTACTGGGTTATGCTCACCATTTGGCCCAAAGCCTGGGTGACGAAAACCAGGCGGCATTCGAAGCCGGGTTGCTGTGTCGGGCGTACAGTCTCAATGGGGAAGTGATGAGCGAATTCTTTTCTGGCGGCACCAATCGCCTGGCCGAAAAGTTCTTCTGCGCAGGATATAACCGCGACCGGCAAAACTGAGCGCCGCCGTCGTATGGCCTGACGGGCTCAGGCCTTATTCATCACCACCACCAGATAAATGCAGGTTTCGGCGCTCTCATTTTTGAACACGCAGTCCGTCGGAGGCCCGAGTTCCAGGCAATCGCCCTCGGCCATTTCATGGTGGGTTTCACCCTCCTGGAACACCAGTGAGCCGGACAGCACCCAGATTAATTGCCGCATAAAGGCATAGGCCGAAGCCGGCATGGGGATCGCAGCACCGGCAGGCAGTTCAATGCGCACCAGATCGAGCGGGATATCTGACTGCGGTGACACATGACGACGCACATAGCCACTGTCGGGATCGACCCACAGCGGTTGGTCCTGGCGGCGCATCAATCGACCTTCCTGCGTTTCCGCCCGGGCGATCAGTTTGGACATGCTCAGGCCAAACGCGCCGGAAAGCCTGCCCAGCAACATCGCCGTTGGGCTGCTGTCACCGCGCTCAATTTTGTGCACCATCGCCCGCGAAACGCCGGCCCGTTCGGCCAGATCGGACAACGACCAATGGCGTGCTTCACGTTCGATGCGGATCCTCGCACCGATGCGCTGATTTAGGTTGTCTAATTTATTATTCATATCGTAGTATGATAGTAGACGGTCAACCAAGAGGTCAACATGCTTATCCGTAACGCGACTATAACCGATAGCGCAGGCATTGCTGCTATCTATAACGACGCGGTGCTTAATACCACCGCGATCTGGAATGAACTTAGTGTCGACGAGGCAAACCGTGCCGCGTGGATGGCGGAGCGGCAGGCGGCAGGCTATCCGGTGCTGGTGGCGAGCAATGAGGCAGGCGAGGTGATGGGCTACGCCTCGTTTGGCGATTGGCGGGCATGGGACGGTTACCGTCACACGGTGGAGCATTCGGTTTATGTTCGGCAAGACAGCCGTGGTGGCGGGGTGGGGAAAACGCTGCTGATTGCGCTGATTGAACACGCCAGGGCGATGGGCAAACACGTGATGGTGGCGGGCATTGAGTCCGGCAACCAGGCTTCTGTACAGCTGCATATCAATCTGGGTTTCGAAATGGTCGGTCGGATGAGTGAAGTGGGGGCCAAGTTCGGCAAATGGCTGGATTTGACCTTCCTGCAGTTAAAACTAGACGACAGCAACGCACCGCCAGCCCGCCAATGACGTTGCAAAGAACGGAACCTCTATGAATATCATGCTATTGCTGCTGGTGGCGGCCGGGGTCAGCCTGGTTATCCAGAATCTGTTGATGGTGCGTATCACCGAAAGCGTTTCGACGGTGCTGATTACGCTGGTGATCAACTCCAGCGTTGGTCTGGTGTTGCTGATGGGGCTGCTGTTCGCCAAAAATGGCGTCAGCGCCCTGGCGGAGGTAACGGGCACCCTCCGGCCGTGGATGTTATTGCCCGGCCTGCTGGGTTCGTTCTTTGTCTTCTCCGGCATTCTGGGGTACCAGAAACTGGGCGCAGCAACCACCATTGCGGTACTGGTAGCCAGCCAACTGGTGGCGGGCTTGATGGCCGATATCTACAAGGCCGGCCCGGAGGCACTGCGCGAAAACCTGCCGGCACTGCTGGGCGGTATATTGCTGGTGATTGGCGCTTTTCTGGTGGCCAGAAGAAGTTTTTGAGCGCTAAAAAGCCCGCTCAGGTTTCTCTGAACGGTCTTTGATAAAAACGCCGGTATTACCATCAATAGATGAAGGCGGCCCGGTGCTTGCGGATAAACTCTGGCCAGCGCACCGGTTCTCTACCGGCTATCTCCGGGAAATTATCAAAAGTCTCTTCAACGCCGGGGATGTCGCGTTCGGCAATACGACGCAGATTGTCACCAACGCAGCTCATATAAGCCATTTCGGCGCCGGATTGCCGCATGTTCTCAATGAAAACGCCGTGATCCAGTGCTTCATAGCGGAACGGCAGGCCAAGCATTTCGGTCATCATTGCGGCGATCTCGCCATAAGATCTGGCGTCATAACCCAAGCGATAGGTTTTTCCCGCGTGTTTTTCAGGATGTAGCAACGAATACGCCGCCGCCAGCGCAACGTCTTCGCCATCCACCCAACTGAAGGGCGCATCGCCGGTGTATTGTTGAATGACGCCATTGACGATTGCTGGGACGCCACCGTAGCCGATCAGGTTTTGCATAAAGCACTCCGGCCGCAAGTGCGTGAAGGAGAAGCCAGACCACTCAATATAGCGTTCGATCAGTTGGTGCCAGGCCCAGTGCGCAATAGTCGTGTCGTCACGGCCGCAGGCACCCAAGTGCACAATATGCTGCACGCCGGCTTGCTTCGCTTTATCGAGAAACACCTTACTCTGGCGCAGCATATCTACCGTGTAACCGGTTGCCAAAAAGGCGCGGTCAATGCCTTGCAGCGCTGGCGCCAGCGTTTCTTCTTTATCAAAATCCATAATGACGGTGTGAATGCCCTGAGCTTCCAAAGGTGCGGCTTTTAACGGGGAGCGTACGGCTGCCACTAGGGTGATGGAGTTGTCCGCCTGAAGGTTGCGCAAAGTATCGCCGCCTATCTGGCCGGTGGCGCCGGTAATCAGTACCCTTGGTTTCTTTATGATGCTCACGAAATAACCCCTTTTTGTAGTTTGTTGCTGAATAAGGCATAGACCGAATGACTTGCTGCAAGAAGGAGTTTACTGAGAATTTTTTTCCTATTTAGGCTATAAATTACCAAGTTTATGGAATTAAATTCATTAATGTGGCGGGCTATGTTTTCTTCCGAACGACTTAAAGGTATCGACTTATTTGTTTGCGTGGCGGATATGGGTAGCTTCACTGCCGCCGCGGAACGCATGAATTTGACCAGCTCCGCCATCAGCAAAGGCATCGCCCGTTTGGAAAGCCGGCTGCAGGTGCGGTTGTTTAACCGCACCACGCGGCGTCTGTCGCTGACCGATGCTGGGGCGGCTTTCTATCGCACCTGCACCAGCGTACTGGGTGAGTTGGAGGAGGCGGAACTTTCAATGCAGGCCGAAAATTCTGAGCCACGGGGGAAGGTGCGTATCGATCTTCCCGCGGCTTATGGCCGCCTGCATGTTTTGCCGGTGATCCTCAAACTGATTGAAGATCATCCGTTGTTGATGCCGCATATTTCGTTTTCCGATCGCTTTGTTGATCCCGTGATCGAAGGCATCGACATCATTGTACGCATCGGTGGCGCTGATATTTGGCCGAACGCTTTGGGGCACCGTTATCTGGGTGCTCAGCGGCATATCTTTTGCGCTTCGCCCGCTTATTTGAAAAAACAAGGGGAGCCGAAAACCGAGCACGATTTGGAAAATCACAGTTGTGTGGTTTATGGCGAGGGAAACGGCATGCTCACCCCTTGGCATTTTGCTGGCGTGCAGCCGAATAACAGCGAGAAAAAGATATTGCCGGCGCGAGTGGCGATCGGTGATGCGGAAGGGCAGCTCACGGCGGTTTTGGCCGGGCACGGCATCGCACAATTGCCCACTTGGCTGGTGGCGCGGCAGCTCGAAGATGGCAGCTTGGTTGAGGTGTTGCCCCATTTGGCGACCGAGGGATTACCCATTAATCTGGCCTGGCTCAAAAGCCGTCAGACACTGCCCAAAGTCCGCGCGCTGCTGAAGATCCTGACTGACAGTCTGGGGCCGTCAGGTAGCACACTGAATCAGTCCTGAGGAGTACAAGGTTTAGGAAAACGCGGCGGCGACATTGCGTAATTCCGGCAATATACCTAAGTTTTTTTCCTGCACCAGGTCCTGATAAATTTTAAGGATCACCGCTTTTACCACATCGGAACTTCGTGTCAGGCCCTGTTGTTCCATTATGCTGTTTAATTCTTCCAGCTGTTTTTTACTGACTTTCATCGACAGGCGTTTCGACGATTTGGCCTTCGCCAGTTCACTGCCCAACAGCGTTTTCAGCTCTTGCTGCTGATAGCGGCCGGTGGTTAGCGCATGGAGATAGTAAAGGATCAGTATCTTATGAAAATCTTCGTCCAGCGAAGCATCTATTTTCTGCGTGGCAACGTTGAGAATATCGAGATAGTGCGCCGGAACTCTGACTTCCAGCGCTGACTTTGTTTGTTCAAACTCGCTTTTAACACGTGGCGTAGACTGGGCGGGAATACTGACTACCGCATCACACTGGTTGCAGACGGCAGCCAGTATGTTCTTTACCGTGCCGCGACGATCGCTGAACTCCACATCGCGTAAACGATAAGTCGCCATTGATTTTCCGCAGTGTTGACACAGAACGGTGCGCGTATCGCCTTCTTTGACAATTCTCATTGTGAGCCCCTTGCTGAAGACAGCATATAGCGAGTTGTTTTACGTCCCTGAACCCCATACCACCTCCTTATGTTGTACGATGCTCATCGTACAGTCAAGCTGTCTGAAGAATTTCATGATAGACAAGTCTACTGGGGGAGGTGGCTGGGAAGCCAAGTGATATGGGGGGAGGGCCGGGGCAAAAGATGAAAAGGCGAGATGTCTCGCAGACTAATGTAACGGGCTTGGGTTTTCAGATGGAGCTCAAGCGTCCAGACGGGTAATAGCCTACGCAACTAACGGCATTCGCCAGGCGGCCCTGCTTCACAGGGCCCGCCTTATGACAGCCCTAAACCAATTCGGCCAAGGATGCTGGGTTAAATCCACTCAAAGCCGTGAACTCGCCATTCTCCACCTTGGTTACCCAATCTTGATCACTCAGCAGGGCACGGCCAACGGCGATCAGATCAAACTCTTCGCGCTCCATGCGCTCAATGAGTCGATCCAGGCTCGCTGGCGCCGATCCTTTTCCGGAGAAAGCATGAGTAACATCATTATCCAGGCCAACCGAACCCACGCTTATTGTCGCGGCCCCGGTTACTTTTTTCGCCCAACCGGCACAGTTAAGGCCGTTTTCGCCGTCAATCTCCGGGAACTCAGGCTCCCAGAAGCGACGTTGCGAACAGTGCAGCACATCAACACCCGCCTCAACCAAGGGTAATAACCAGTCTTCCATAACAGCGGGTGTTTCGGCAATGCGTACCCCGTAATCCTGCTGTTTCCATTGGCTTACACGCATGATGATAGGGAATTCAGGGCCGACCGCATGACGAACGGCCGTCACGATTTCACTGGCAAAGCGTGAACGCTCCCTGATCGTTGGTCCACCGTAGCGATCGGTGCGCAGATTGGTCCCAGACCAAAAGAACTGATCGACCAGATATCCATGGGCACCATGGATTTCGACCGTGTCGAATCCTAAACGCTTGGCATCTGCCGCCGCTTTTGCGAACGCTGAGACGGTATCAGCGATATCCTCTTCACTCATCGCAACGCCGCGTGGATCTCCGGGTGCATCAAAGCCGGAGGGACTCTCGACCGGTGCATCAGGTTCCCAGCCGTTGATGTAACGTGCTGCACCGGTATGCCAGATCTGCGGTGCCATGCGACCCCCCGCATGGTGAACGGCATCAATGATGTTTTTCCAGCCTGCCAGTGCCGCTTGCCCATGGAAAAAAGGAATGCCGGAATCGTTACGTGACGCAGGGCGATCAACGACGGTGCCCTCTGACAGGATCAGACCGACTCCCCCTTCGGCCCGGCGCTGGTAGTAGGCAGCATTATTTTCACCAGGGATACCGTCCGGTGCAAAAAGCCGCGTCATGGGGGCCATCACGATCCGGTTTTTAAGCTGAAGAGAACGGACGGAAAAAGGACTGAATAAAATACTGGATTTATTTTGTGACATACAAATCGACTCCATTGCGTTAGGAGTCCTATTAGGTATATTTTATATACCTGCTGTCAATTAGGCACCTTGAGTAGCCCAGGTATACCAAAGGAAACCTCGTATGCTGACTTTACACCCACAATGCTTTTCGGCGGATTGCCCCAGTCGGGCATTGTTTGATCAAATTGCAGACAAGTGGTCGATGATGGTTTTGGTCGCGCTTGATGACGAACCTCAGCGTTTTAACGCCCTCAGGCGCCGACTCGAGGGCGTGACTCAGAAAGCCCTGACGCAATGTCTGCGGCGGCTGGAACGCAATGGTCTGGTATTGCGACAGGTTATCTCGTTCTCGCCTGTGGCGGTGCAATACGAAATCACGCAACTGGGTCGGACCTTGCTGCAACCGTTTCGTGCACTACACCTGTGGACGCTCGATAAATTGCCTGAAGTCGAAGCTGCCAGATTGCAGTTTGATCAGGCTGCTGAGGTGAAATGAGAAGAGGGGGGAGTCTGCCCGTCGTGGGGCTGTTTCCAAAGCGATCTGACGGTCTGCTCAGTGCCAGAAGCGGAACTTGCTTACATCATGCTATGTTAGTTTGCTGGGAGCAGGTCAAGATGTTCACTGCGCCTATGCTTCAGCAACACCTTCCAGAACTTTTCAAGGAATAGAGAAATGGCTCGTAAGTATGTTTATGGTGATAAACCAATCCGTACAACAACCGCTGAGATAGTTGAAAACGAGTTTGCTGGAAAGGCTACGGCTGCTCAGGTCGATGCAATTTTAAAGAAAAGATTTCCACATTACAAAGACAATACTTATTTGAATCTGATAGTTAACGCAGTTAACTGCAATCGTGGTCACTGGAGTTTTAACAGGACTGCCAGACGAACAGATGATGCCACCCATCGCCACCATGAATATGATCGACTTTTCAAGCGCGGAAACGTTTTCGAGGTCTATGATTCCGCACTTCATGGTGTGTTTGAAATCTATGAAGCTTCAGACGGCAAATGGCTAACACGTCCGGTTAAAAGTGAGTTTGAAAAGGCCATAGAAACAGCGTCTCAACTTACCTCAGAACAACGTAGAGAGAAGCTGGCTACAGCCAACACCACGCCAGAAAGGGTCATTATAAAGAGCTATACCTTCAAGCGTAATCCCCTCGTTGTAGCAGAGGTATTAGCCTTAGCTGGAGGTAAGTGTCAAAGCTGCCTACGTGACGCACCATTCAAGCGGGAAGATGGTAGACCGTATCTTGAAGTGCATCATGTGGAGTGGCTTGCTAACGGTGGAGAGGACTCTGTTGAAAATGCTATTGCACTCTGTCCGAACTGTCACCGCGAAGCACACTACGGCGCGCTTGTGTTGAAGCCGGCTAACATTAAGTAGTCTTCTTATAGCCCTCAACGTCTGCTCCTCGCTCATCACGGACCAGTAGGTCACTTCTGCCTGACCACTTTGTGCCAGACGCGGACGTAGCTGACATCAATGGTGAGCAGGCCAATTAGAAAAGATATGGTAGATTTAAAAGCTAAAAATAAATCAGGGATAGCTGATGTTTCACATTTCAGAAGTTGATAAGGGCGACCTTGAGTTAGGGGGCCTAATCGGTGAGCTTGATGCCTTTCAAAGCGAACTTTATCCCGCAGAAAGTAATCACTGCCTCAACCTTTCAACGGTCAGCAATGAACAGCTCCGGTGTGTCATCGCACGCGATGAGAAGGGTACTCCTGCAGGATGTGGAGCCTTGGTCTTTCAGGGCGAGGGTTCAGCTGAGATTAAGCGGGTTTACATTCGCCCGGAATTTCGGGGCCTGAAGCTTGGAGAGCAGATTGTTAGCGCAATTGAGAGTATTGCTTCAGTAAACAGCTACCGCCTTTTGCGTCTTGAAACAGGGGTTT
The DNA here is from genome assembly GCF_949794035.1 of Serratia proteamaculans. Taxonomy (NCBI): domain Bacteria; kingdom Pseudomonadati; phylum Pseudomonadota; class Gammaproteobacteria; order Enterobacterales; family Yersiniaceae; genus Serratia; species Serratia proteamaculans. The sequence continues at coordinate 3,525,081 of NZ_OX461105.1, read as the reverse complement.
ACCAGCAACCTGCCATAGCACTGTATCGCAGATGCGGGTATGAGATTTGTGAGGCCTTCCCCCCTTATGCTGCAGACCCATTAAGTGTCTTTATGTGCAAAGAAATATAAACTAAATCCCTCTGCGCCTTGCTAAAGAGTTCTGCATGCTGACCGGAATAAATCACATCACCCTTGCAGTGAGTAACGTAGCAAACAGTCTGAATTTTTATGTTGAGACGCTTGGGTTCACACCTAAAGCCAAATGGGCTCATGGAGCTTATCTTTCGCTGGGTGAGCTCTGGCTGTGTCTTTCAGTGGATAAAGTCTCTGTTGGTGATGACTACACGCATTATGCATTCAGTATTCCTACCGAAGAATTCGATGTGTTTGTTGAACGGTTGAGAGCGTCTGGTGTTACAGAATGGAAAACTAACAAGAGCGAGGGAAAGTCCGTCTACTTTTTAGACCCCGATGGCCACAGGCTTGAGATCCATGATGGAGACCTTGAGAGCCGCATCCGTGCTTGCCGCACTCAGCCATATGAAGGAATGGAGTTCTTCTGAATGTTCATCAATGTCTGTTTATAAGTGCTCTCGATTAGGTTCGCGCTGACGTGCCAAGCGGCTCCAACGAACGAAGAGGGGGGCAGCTATTCATACGAAGGAAATAAGATGTTTTTGCCAGATGCAAGCTATACAAAAAACCTATATCAATCGTCATTTCAAGCATGAGTCGTCAGCTGTTTGTTTCTCTGGATGGGCCCAAAGGAGCCGGTAAAACCACACTGTTGGAGGCCATGACGAAAGTACTAAGGGCAGACAACAAGAAGGTGGTCCGACTTTGCGAGAAAAAAAGCGATCCCTACAGGGGGGAAACAATGGCCCTCGTTAACCAGCTCGCCAGAAATCCCACCCTGGATTTGGAATTGGAGGTTTGTGAGCGCCTTGCAGATAGCCGTGCCTGGATTTCCCAGCAAGTGCTGACTAAACAGCCACCGGACAGTATTATCTTGATGGATCGTTGGTACCCGTCGGACGCCGCGTTTCGCCGGATGGTGCCATTTGCAGAGATTTTACAGCTTAACATGGAACGAAACGTGCGAACGCCAGATCTGCATGTCGGGGTGGTTACTGCGCCTGATATTTCATGGGCGAGGGCTGCGGCCCGATCGCGTGGGCTAAGTAGTACGGTGATTTATAAGCTGGAAGAACAAGTCGCTTGTACCAAGGCGTTCGAGCGAGAAATTGCCAATCACGGCTGGGTTTTATGCCGTAATGAAGGAACCATCGAAGACGCAACGATGCAGGTGATCACTGAGATCTACAGAGTGCTTGGATGCCCATAGGCACCGGTTTTGCGGGCAGAGTTTGACCTGCCATAGCCTGTGGCTGAATTCCAGAATCCGGTTTAATCGGATGAAATCCGCTGTCTGCCACAAAAGGCAGCGCTTCCAACGGGTTCTGACTCAAAGGGTGCCCCTGCTCTTGCTTAAGGCAGTTAATTTGACATCTTTGCTAATCTGGATCCTCATATTATCTACAGAATCTTTAATCGACATGCAGAATGCCTTTATTTTTCAGAAAGACCGGCACAATAGGGATTGACTCCTTCCCGGTTGTCATTGCTGCCGTTTGTTCTATATACTCCTGAAAGTGCGGCGTCTCTCTGTGCCGTTGATAATCAACCGCACTGGCGTAAATTTCATAGAAGTACCAGCGGTTTTCATTATTTACCTCGATTGCGGCATACATGGCCAGCACACCATTTTCAAGCCTCAATGACTCAGCCATTTCCGTCAAGACGATTTTTTTGAACGCTTGCTGGTACTCGGGTTTTACATCGACAATCACCAGGTTATTTATCGTTGTTGCGTTTTGTACGATTCTCTTATCGCCGATAAATTGTGGTATGACATCAATTTTTCGTTTATGGCTTATAATTTCAGGAGCATGATAAATAAATTCCTTGTACTGCTCTGAATTTAAATGTTGATTGTGCTCTGATTTGTTTTTATATATTTCAATCATATATGCATGGCTGAGATCATCCTTGCGTTTGAGTGAGTACATTGCCAGTGTGCCGCTTTCATTCGCAACAGATTTGGAAATATTGTTTCTGGCTATTTCATCATATTGTTGGTCTTTCCCTGTTTTGATGCCAAGTTCAAAAATGTTCATAACGGTTTTATCCAGTAAGATCGAACTGTTTGCAAATGCGGGGCTACCTATCATCAGACAGAGTGTCATGGTTACGATGTTTTTCATAAAATACCTTTTTCTATTATTTTGTTATAGAGTAATCGGTTGTTGATTACATCTTCAGACGCTCAATAAGCTGGCGCTGATATTGAGGTAACTTATCGCTACTGGCTCCCTGGAAGACAAGCGGAGGGAGGTAAGTCATACCGGCATGGAGGGCGCTGGCTTTCATAGGCAGGAAGACATCGGCAAGCGTAACACCAATTCTACCTTCATTTCCGTAAGTTGATGCTCCTCCAGAGGCAGTGCTGATAGCTTTGCAGACCGGTACCGTAAACATAAAAAATAACGTAATGAATTTTGCAAACTTGCCTGGTTCAATCCAGTTCATTCCCTTCTCCTTTAACTTTCTGGGTGAAATAAACGACTCGAACTGGTGATATTTCTATGGTTTATCTCATTCATGCTCAGGTAAACCTTCAACGATATAGGTACGAGAATTCCCTGAACGATGACGTATTGGTATGATGTTCTGATACTCTGGAGAGTTGTACCAATCCTGAGCGCGTTTCAAACTGTCAAATTTAATAATTACCAGCCTTCCTTGTGCGCCAAACCCTTCCTTAATGTCAGGCTCGCCTCCACGAACGATAAAACGTCCACCGTAGGGACTGAAAGTAGATTCAACCTGAGCACTATAGGGCTTGATCGCTTCTCGATCGGTAGACTGAAATTCTGCAACATAATAGGCAGGTGTCACTGCCAGCGCAGATGAAACCCCGGTAAATACTACAAGGCAAGCCAGTATCATTTTTTTCACTATATATCCTCCTGCCTTATTACGAGATGCTGTTAAGGTACTTTTACCCAGTTGCATATGTTGCATCGTATTTCCACCCCTTAAATATTTCCAGACAGAAGGCATGCTCGCTAAGCATTGCAATGTTTTTTCCTCACCGGGTGACAATTAACAATCGGTACCGCTACTTTACACCGTCAATTTTAATTCCTGGGACGATTTTTTCAAAAGCGCTATCAATCTGGATGCATGTTCCTTGGCCATTATTCTTTGTTGCGCTATTTTATTTTCATCCCTGTCTGCGTAACTAATGCCACAGGTATACACAGGTTTTTGCAAATCCAGACTGCAAAGTTTGGCGGTGGTTTTAAACTGGGTAAGGTAATCATCAACGTCATGGTCAAATAATCCATTCGATGAATAGAGAGACTGTGGTGCACCGGTAGTAAATGAAAGAATAAGTTTTTTACCGCCAAGTTTGGCCGTTGAACCGTGTGCGAATCCGTGAACAAAAACCTCATCCAGCCATAGCTTCATTATTCCTGGAAGTGAATACCAGGAGAAGGGGAATTGCCAGACGATCACGTCAGCTTTCAGCAGGCTCTCCTGCTCTTCGTTAACATTAATTTTGTAGTCAGGATAGAGCCAGTCCAGACGGCGAATTTCAGCCTCTGGTAGCGCCGAGGCAACCTCGTTGAGGATAGTTGCGTTACCAATTGACTCGCTCAGATTCGGATGACCGGAAATAATTAGAATATTTGTCATTTTTAATTAATTAAAGGTTAAGTGTTTAACAAGTGTCCAGTATAGAACGACCGTATTTTGTTTTTTAGGGTATTAATAGCTCAATGACTTTTAGCTAAAAGCTAATAATTAACCCTGATGGCGCAATGCTCATGCAGGCCCGTTTTCATCAAGATCTTAATCCGAGCAATTGCTCAGCATTGCGGAAGGCTATCGCTTCTTTATCCTCTTCTGAAACGGGCAAGCTTTGGATAAATGTCTTCACGCCATCCAGCGTCTGGTAGGGATAATCGACAGAGAAAAGGATCCGCTCGGTCCCCATCAACGCATGGATAAATTGAAAATAGGGCAACGTCAGCATGCCGGATGGCGTCACATAAACCTGTTCTTGAAAGGTCTGGGTAATGGTGCGCCGTAAACCCGTAGCGGCCTGTGGGATGCTGTCATCCAAACGCTGTAACCAGAATGGCAGCATCTCTCCCCAGTGACCGCTGATGACCTGCAGATTTGGATATTTATCAAAAGCGCCAGACAGGATTAACCGAAGCAGGTGAATGCCCGCTTCGTGATGCCAGCCCCAGCCAAACATCGATAGCCTGGCGGTGACTTCATCACTGAAGCCGCAGTAATAAGCCTGTTGCACACTGCTAACAGGAAGTCCGGGGTGAAGATAAAGCGGGACGCCCAGAGTGTTGAAGCGGGCCAGCAGTCCGTCGAAATCCGGATGGTCGAGAAAATTGTCTGATGGCCTGCCATTCAGCAGAGCGCCTTTAAAGCCTAACGTTTTAACCGCTCGCTCAAGTTCTTTCTCTGCCGCATCGGGCTGAGTCCATGGAAGTGTGGCGAATGCAGCAAAGCGGTCTGGATGTTCGTTAACTGCAGTAGCGAGACGATCGTTAGCCACGCGGTTTAAATCTACCACCTCAGCGGCTGGAGCCAGGTGCGGAAATCCTCCCACCGAAAGAACCTGCATGGTGATACCGGCCTTGTCCATATCGTCCAGACGCCCACTGCCGATGTCTGTGCCTTTAATGTTAATCCGATCGTTTTGTTCAATTTGGGGTCGACTTCGGTCCAGATGATTGCCATCAGTAACCGTCTTTCCCCAGTCGCTCAGAAAGGGAGCCTGTGCAAGTGCTGCGGGCATGGATGCCATACCCAGCGCTTTATCCAGAGTATGTTCTTCAAGGCAAATAATTTTCATCGCTTGCTCCTGTTCACGGCTTATTTGGACGGCGTAAAGCCGACAGGTAAAGGTGCAACCTGACGGCCTTCTCCGAGCCGCTCGCTAGACCATAGGTTTTTCCCATGCCCCGCGTGTATCCACACCTGCTTCTTGAGCAAGGCGTTCCAGCGTTACCATTTCCTCAGCGTTAAGCTGAATTTCCACTGCGCCGGCAGCGTCCAGGACATGATGAACCTTGGTCGCACCTATGATCGGCAGGGTGCCCTTGGCTATTGCCCATGCGATGGCAACTTGTGCCACGCTGGCGTTTCTGGCGTTTCCCATCGTCTTCATCGCCGTCGTTAATTTTTCCAACTGCGGTAAAACGTTGTTATAAGTTTCAGCACGCCCGCTGCCAGCGGGCATAGGATTTTGCGAGTTATAACGACCACTCAGCGCACCTTGCTCCAGCACCATATAGGCAAAAAAGGTGATATTGTTTTTGTGGCAATAGTCGAGGATCCCGGCATCTTCCGAGGTTCGGTAGAGCAGGCTGTAGTGATTTTGAACGGCACTCACAGAGAAACCGGCCGGTTTCAAGATCGCATTTGCACGCTTTATTTGTTCCAGGCTGTGATTGGATACCCCAACCTGTTTAACCCTGCCGCTCTGCAAAAGCGGAATAAGATCTGGCGTCCATTTTTCCACGTCGGAAGGATTATGGATCCAGTAGATATCAATTTCTTCCACGCCCAGACGGCCGAGACTTTCCTCAAGCATGTCACTCACAGGCATAGCTGACTGCTTGTCGGCAATTTGTGGCGTAAACTTAGTCGATAAGATTATCTCTTCACGCGGATACTGGCTGATTAACTTACCCAACGCTGTTTCGGAACTTCCCATTCCGTAGACGGCGGCGGTATCCCACAGATAAAGTCCTTTATCCATGGCATTGTTGAAGACCTCTTCCATCTGCTGGTCGGAAAGATGGTTTCCGAATACGGTATCTCCACCCGCAAATCCCACTCCCCAGGACCAGGTTCCTAAGGCTATTTTGGGTGATTTTTTCATTATATCCTCCTGAAAAAAGGGCCGGAGGAAGCACTCACCGGCCGGCCAGAATGAGGTTTAACCCGCGATGACAAAATGTAGTGTCCGCAGTCAAACTACCTGGCGCAGCGCGTTTACCAGCGCTATGCCAACGCCGTGTGCTGAAGTTGGGTTCTGACCGGTGATCAAACGGCCATCTGTCACCACGTTTTCAGACCAGTTGGGCGCTTCATGATGAAGTGCACCATGTTCTCGCAGGGCGGTTTCCAACAAAAAGGGAACCACAGTTGTTCCCTGAACTTCGTCTTCCTCTTTATTAGTGAAGGCAGCCAGATTTTTGCCGTTCACGAGGTATTCACCGTTGCTGAGTTTTGCGTCAACCAGCGCTGCAGGGCCATGGCATACCGCTGACACGATCCCACGGTTTTCGTACACTTCCCGGATGATGCGTTGTGCATCCAGGTTATCTCGGAAGTCCCACATAGTGCCGTGCCCGCCAGCAAAGAAGACGGCGGAATAATCGACACCGTTCAGCTCAGATAATGGCGGCGTGGTGGCGAGGCGATGCTGGAAATCAGTCTCGTTCCAGAACCAGGCATTAACGGGATCGCTGAGATCGAAACCGTCAACCGGCGGCTGGCCCCCGCGAACGCTGGCGATGACTGTTTCTAACCCAGCCTCCTCAAGTATCTTCAGAGGGTGGGTGAGTTCGGCCATATAGAAGCCAGTGGGGACACCTGAGGCTCCTTTGATAGGATGGCTGGTGACGACGCACAGTACGGGTTTATGATCTGATTTCATTTAATTGTTTCCTCTGACTGACTCTTGAACTCTTCAGCAAAGAGGTTTTCCCAGTTGGTAAATGAATCTAGGGGAATACACTCAAAGGCAAGCAGACCGGCTTTTGCCAGCGGGAAGTCAGCCATCACCGTGCGGGCAGTTTCAACAGAGTCACACTCTAGAAAAATCGCTACGCCCGGTCGATCCTGACGAAAATAGATATCCCGAATAACGCCGGATTTATATAAACCCCAGGCATGTAATGCTTCTGAATTTAGATGGGGAGCGTATTTTTCCAGCGTGGCGTCGGAAGTGGGAATATCCAGACACAAAATTCGCATTTCAGTCTCCTTCATTTAACTACTCGTTGGGAACAGACAAGAAGTATAAGCACGAGATTTAGATAAGATTAGGTCATCCTTGACTCAAGGATTTTTAGCCTGTAGTTAATAATCAACAGGCCATTGCTTAAGGATGATGTAATGAATAACGTGATTTACAACCAGCTACGCATCTTTCAGAGCATTGCCCGCGAAGGCAGTATCACTGCTGCCGCCAGAAAGCTCGAGATTACTCCTCCCTCCGTCAGCAAGGCGCTTAAGCAGCTTGAGCAACATATCGGTCATCCGCTTTTTGTGCGTACAACACGGCGTATTGAACTGACGGATGCCGGGCAACAGCTGCTGGAACAGACTACAGCGGCGGTGGACTCGCTTGAAAAATCGCTGGAAAATATCCGCGATCAGAGCCAGGAACCATCAGGCCTGGTCAGAATTACGCTTTCTCGTTTTGCTTACCTGCTTATACTCAAACCGGTTATGGCGGCCTTTTGTCAGCAATTTCCAGGCGTTCAACTTGAAATTTCTGTCTACGACGGCACAGTTAAAATTATTGATGACCGTTTCGATCTGGGGATCCGCTTTGGCGATATTCTGGAGGGCGGCGTGGTGGCCCGCCAGTTGATGAAGCCGTTTCGGGAAGGGTTGTATGCGTCATCGTCCTATCTTAAGGAATTCGGTACTCCAACGGTGCCCGCCGAGCTCTATCAGCACAACCTTATCGGTTATCGGTTCATCACCAATAACCGCATTCTTCCACTGATTTTGGATCACCATGGGGAACAGCTGACTGTTGAAATGCCTGGCCAGTTAATTAGCAACGATATTGACGTTATGGCCGATGGAATACGTAGCGGACTGGGTATCGGAAGATTGTTTGAACCCATTCACGGCCTACAGCCGGATAAAGAGCAATTTATTCCCGTGATGGAGAAATACTGGAAAACATACCCACCCGTTTATCTCTACTATCCTAAAAACGCGGGCAAGACCAAAAGAGTGAAGACATTGATTGATTTTCTAATCAAAAGAACCGCAGCTTAAAATGAAGATCGCTCACGAAAATTTCAAACGTGAGCGACGATTTTTCGCTCAGCTTTTATCAAACTGACTATCTGTAAAGGGGTCTGCTCGCTCTCCCATAATGTCTATGCGTGCAAGTCCCGCATTGAATTCGCGAAGTTCATTACTGGTAAAAACGACATGAGCCGCACCTGCATTTTCTATAAGGTGTGGATATTGCGTAGTCCCTGGAATCGGCACTATCCACGGTCTTTGCGCCAGCGTCCATGCCAGAGCGAGTTGTGCGCTGGTCGTGTTTTTTTGCGTCGCCCAATCCTGAACATACTGCAAGAGAGGGCGATTAAAGACCATTGCCTCCGGGGTAAAACGAGGTAGATTATGGCGACGATCGGTTTTATCAAAACGCTGACGGGAATTAACTGCTCCGGCAAAGTAACTCCGTCCTACCGGACAGTAGGGGACGAAACCTATACCCAGTTCTTCAAGTACCGGAAAGATTTTGGTTTCAGATTCACGCCACCACATGGCGTATTCACTCTGAACTGCTGTAAGAGGGAGAACCGCGTGGGCCCGACGTATGGTGCTTGCACTTGCCTCAGAGAGGCCCCAATGTAAAACTTTCCCCTCTTTGATGAGTGCCATGACCGTTTCGGCGACCTCTTCAACGGGTATTTTGGGATCAGGCCGATGCTGATACAGCAAATCGATACGATCTGTTTTTAAGCGTTTCAAAGACCCTTCCACGGCCCGACGCAGGTGACCTGGTTCGCTATTAAGAGCGGTTGGATGATTTTCCTCAACGCCAAATCCAAATTTTGTGGCAATGACAACGTTGTCGCGTATGGATTTCAGCGCCTCACCTGCATATTCCTCGCTAAGGTAGGGGCCATACACTTCCGCCGTATCAAAAAAAGTCACGCCATTGTCTGCCGCAGCCCGTATCAGTGACACCATGGCTTGGCGGTCTCGCGGTCCCCCGCCGTAATATCCCACCATCGGCAGGCATCCCATTCCAATCGACGACACTTCCAGGGAACCGAGTTTTCGCCGGGGCAGCCGCCGTTCGGAATGGATATCTTGCTGTCCGACAGAATTCAAAGACGGTGAAGCTTGGGCAAACGCTCGATTGATAGTCGACATTGATACTATTGCCATACCCGTCATAAGTCCTGTTCCAATAAACTTACGACGGCTTAAGGAATGTAGATTTTCTGTGGATGTTTTATTTTCAGAATTATTTGGCATTGAGCTTTTCCCCATTCTTAAGTATCTCTATTAATTCGCGTCAAACGAGTCCTGCCTTTTGCTAATACACGCCTACCATGCATAGGCTTCGGGAGCCTCACCTCCGGGCCCGGGCCAGATTTTATCAATACAGCGCAAGGTATCTTCGGAGAGAGTAATTTCAACAGCACGTAAAGCCAGGGTAAGTTGTTCCCGTGTCCTTGGGCCGATAAGAGGCGCGGTAACTGAAGGATTGTGCAGCAGCCAGGCTAAAGCCACATCTGCCGGCTTTTCACCCAAGTCCAGGCAAAGTGTTTCCCATTTCTGCAATGCTTCAAAATGGTGAGCGATATTATTCTTCATTTCTGGCGTGGCTCGACGCCCGGTTCTGGCCTTTTCTAGCACTCCACCCAGCAAACCACCACTCAATGGGCTCCATGGGATAAGACCCATACCGTAATGGCGTAGAGCAGGAATCACTTCCAGTTCAATCGCGCGCTGGGCGAGATTGTAAATACTCTGCTCAGATGACAGTCCCAGCAGATGGCGTGACGCTGAAGCGGACTGAGCGCAGGCGATATGCCACCCGGCAAAGTTACTGCTACCTACGTAAGTAATTTTTCCTTCGCGGATCAACTGTTCCATCGCCTGCCATATCTCATCCCACGGTGTCGCTCTGTCTACGTGATGCATTTGATAGATATCAATGTGATCGGTTTTGAGACGTTTCAGACTCGCGTCACAGGCGCGACGAATATGATATGCCGATAAATACTTATCATTCGGCCCGGTTGCCATTGGTTGATAAACTTTGGAAGCGAGTACAATTTTGTCTCTGTTGCCGCTTCTGGACAGCCACCGACCAATGATCTCTTCCGATAAGCCGTTTCCCGAAGTAATGTCAGGAGACTGCGGGCAACCATATACATCCGCCGTATCTATAAAATTGATGCCAGCATCTAATGCAGCATCCATAATGTTATGACTTGTTTTTTCATCGGTCATGTCACCGAAATTCATGGTGCCGAGACAAAGTCGACTGACCTTTAAGCCTGTGCGGCCAAGATGGGTGTATTGCATGTCATTATCCTGTTTACAGATGAGAAGTTCAGTCAGAATTAAAAATTGAAAAGATAATGTTTGCCTTCCGTGGCAGCGGCTTAATTTGAGCGGGTTATAGAAAGGGTTGGCTGCTCCCCGGGCAGCGGCGGCACAATGCCATCAACAGGATGTGGCATGTAGAGCGCTTCGAGTGCCACTATTTCGTCAAGTGAAAGCGTAAAATCGAGCGCGTCAATTGCTGTTGCAAGATGCTCTGCTTTTGTCGCACCGACGATAGGTGCCGTTACCGTCGATTTTGAAAGCAGCCATGCCAAGGCAACATGAGCGCGCGGTACGTTCCGTTCGGCCGCGATGCGCGCGACGACTTCGACAACCTTACGATCCAGTTCAGCGGTGTTTTGATACATTTTGAGCGCATACGCATCATTCTGCGTTCGCGGGGTGGTTTCGCTCCAGTCACGTGTCAACCTGCCGCGCGCCATTGGACTCCATGGGATCACACCAACACCCTGATCTTCACACAAGGGGAGCATTTCCCGCTCTTCTTCCCGATACAGGAGGTTGTATTGCGGTTGCATGGAGATAAATTTCGTCCAGCCGTTACGGTCAGCGATATGCTGCATTTTAGCGAAGCGCCAGGCTTCCATTGATGAAGCACCCAGATAGCGAACCTTTCCTGCTTTCACCAAATCATGCAGTGTCTCCATGGTTTCTTCCACTGGGGTGCCAGGGTCGAAGCGATGAATCTGATAAAGATCCACATAATCCATACCTAACCGGTTCAGGCTGTCGTCGATGGACTGAAGCAGAGCTTTACGGGAAAGAAAGCCGGTGTTTGGTGAGTTTCTCCATGGGAAAAATGCTTTCGTAGCAACGACAATCTCGTCACGGCGGGCCATCTCTCTCAATGCCGTACCCACAATTTCCTCTGAGCTACCGCCGGAGTAAATATTGGCTGTGTCAAAAAAATTTATACCGGCTTCAAGTGCCTGGCGAATCAGAGGCCGTGAAACCTTTTCATCCAGAGACCAGGGTTGAGGAAGACGCTCTGGTTCACCATAACTCATGCAACCGAGGCAAAGTCGTGACACTTTCAACCCACTTCGGCCAAGATTCACATATTGCATATTCCTCTCCTTACAACCTGGCTGTAGGTCGCGAACCTAAACAATGAAAGCGCTATCAGCCCAATGATTTATTAGAGGTAAGGTTAAGGCAGCGGTAGCGACTGAACCAGTAGCCGCCGTCGAATGGAGCAGTGAGCTTTTTACATAAATGGGTCTAATTCGCTAAAGACCCAGGGGTTTTAACTCTTTCACCAGGTCAATTAACAAACGAAGACCGGTAGGAAGCTGATGTCGGCTGGAATAATAGATATGAAATCCTGGCCCGAGAGAGGCCCATTCAGTAAGAACCAGACGCAATCGCTCTTCTTTAAGGTATTGAGAGATGAGAGGTTCAGGGCAATACATCAGACCCAATCCGCCGAGTACAGCCACTAAACCCGTTTCAGCTTGGTCGATGGTAAGCAGAGGTGGAACTTTTATCGTAATTTCTTCCTCTCCTCGCTCAAATTCCCACTGGTAGATTCTGTTATCGCCGAGTCGGTTGCTGATACAACGATGATTCATTAAGTCGTTAGGATGTTGAGGTGTTCCAAATCGGTTGAGATAATCCGGAGATGCGGCCACAACCCAACTAATATCGGCTGAAAGACGTTGTGCGATCATATCTTCCGGTACAGTCCCACCATAACGAATTCCTGCATCGAACCGTTCTTCAGTGACATCAACAATACGATTAGTCGCTGCGATATCCAGCTCAATATTGGGATAACGTTCAAAAAAAACAGGCAGGACGGGCCCAAGTAATAACGTCGCGGCTTCGACTGCAACATTGAGCCTTATCCTTCCTGCTGGAGCATCGCGATAAAAGTTTAATTGTTCCAGTGCAGAGTCAATAGTTTCTAATGGCAAACATATTGTGGTGGCAAGACTTTCCCCAGCAGCCGTCAGGGTAACGCTTTTGGTTGTCCGGTTCAGAAGCCGGACACCCAATCGTGCCTCAAATCCCTTCAGGGCGTGGCTCAGCGTAGAAGCACTAACGCCAAGCTCAATAGCCGCTTTGGTAAAACTGTGATGTCGTGCAATGGCCAAAAAATAGATCAGGTCTGCCATGTCGGCACGATTTAAATTCATACAGCCTCTGGGTCTGAAGAGAGATACGCAAGATTTTTTATGATGGCTCCTCCAGGGGCTGCATGCAATCACGATATTAACTTCTACCGCTCGATAATAAATATCGATGTTGTTCATCCCCTATATCACTACAGCCTGTAATGAGACACTGAGCGCCAGCCCATGGAATATTAGAAACGGTACAAGATCCTGATGATTACGTTGTCTCAGCTTCACGCTCTTGGTGGTCTTCCAGCAAAACCCAAAAGCAAAAAGCCCGCTCAGGTTTCCCTGAGCGGGCTTCTCTAATTTGGCTCCTCTGACTGGACTCGAACCAGTGACATACGGATTAACAGTCCGCCGTTCTACCGACTGAACTACAGAGGAATCGTTTGAACGGGGCGAATAATAACGGGGTGGCCTGGGCTTGTAAAGCCTGAAAACGCCTTGTCGTTTCGTTTGCTGCAAGATTATTCAACCTGCTGCTTTTTATGGCTTTTATTGCTGCACTGCTGCGCAGTGGTTCAGCTCCTGCCACTGGGTCGCGTCAGCATGCCTTATGCTGGTGCAAGCTTGGGCTATTCTCGCAGGTTGTGGAGAGAGCCATTAAATCGGCCACTATCATTTTTTCTTATTTTTCCGTCGATTAGTTCAGGCTTTCTCTTATTCCGTCGCTCTGGCCCGGATCTTGCTGCTGTTTAGCGATACGCAGTTAAGTGGCACGACGGAGGCAATATGAATTTCAGACGTCTTAAGTATTTCGTGAAAATCGTCGATATCGGTAGCCTGACGCAGGCAGCAGAAGTGTTGCATATCGCTCAACCGGCGCTCAGCCAACAATTGGCCACGCTGGAAGGCGAGCTGAAACAGCAATTGTTGATCCGCACCAAGCGCGGCGTAATGCCGACCGAGGCCGGTAATATTCTATATGCCCATGCCCAGACTATTCTGCGCCAGTGCGAACAGGCGCAGAGCGCGGTCAATAGCGCCGGGCAGGCAATGAGCGGTCATGTGTCGGTCGGGTTGGCGCCGGGGAGCCTGGCGTCACAGTTGGCTTTGCCGCTGTTGCAGGCGGTACGCGATCAGCATCCGGGTATTCTGCTCAGCCTGAATGAAAACATCGGTTCGACGCTGGCCGGGCAGGTCGCCAACCAGAATTTGGATATGGCGGTGATCTACGGCGCTAAAATGCCTGCTGGTTTGCAGGCCACGGCGTTAATGCGGGAAGATCTTTATCTGGTGGCGACGCGTGCGGTACCGAATCCCGGCAACAGCGTTGAACTACTGGACGTTGCGCGACTGAATCTGTTCCTGCCGCGTGAGGGGGACGTAGTACGTAGCCAGGTGGATGAAGCCATGGCGGTGCGTAAATTGGCCGCTAACGTGATTGGTGAAATTGAATCCCCCGGCACGTTGAGTGCGGCCATCGCCAGCGGCCTGGGCGCCACCATTTTGCCAGAGTCGGTGGCCCGCGCGATGATTGGCCCGGCCAAGGCATGGATGGCGCGTATCAATGCCCCGTCATTGAGCGTGCCACTTTCGCTGTGCATTTCCGGCCAGCAATCCCTGTCGGCCCCGGCGCTGGTGGTGAAAGAGATCCTGCTGTCGATCGCTGCCAGCCGCAGTCAGGAAAAACGCGTGCTGGCGCTGGTGCAATAAATCAGGACAGACTTTCCCGCTTAATCTTGCCGATGGCGGGGATGACCTGCACTGGCCCGGAAGTCGGGGGGCCAGGATTTTCTTCGGGAAGTGACAGTGCCAGTGAGAAACCGAAGGTATTGACGCCATCGACGCTGCGGACGAATGCTTCGCCATGGTGCATTAACGCGATAGCACGAACGATGGACAACCCCAGACCGTGGTGCATATCGCTGCGCACGCGCGAAGAATCAACGCGATAGAAGCGTTCAAATAACCGCGTCAGATGCTCCGGGGCGATGGCCTCTCCCTGATTGGCAACCGCCACCACGGCAAACCCGCGTTGTTCTTGTAGACGTACCGACACCGCGCTGCCTGTCGCCGCATGGCGCGCGCTGTTTTCCAACAGATTGGCCAGCGCACGATGAAACAGCCGGCGATCGACCTGCGCCCGTACCTCCCCGGAAATCTCAATAACCAAATCCTTTTCCATAAACGAGGGTTCGACATATTCGGCGGTTTTCAGTGACTCTTCGCGCAGTGACACCTCACTCAATTGGGTGGCGTATTGGCCCGCCTGCGCGTGAGATAAAAACAGCATGTCGTTGACGATAGAAGTCATGCGATCCAGTTCTTCCAGGTTCGATTGCAGCAGTTCCTCCAGTTCATGCACGCCACGTTCCCGCGCCAGTGCCAACTGAGTTTGGCCGATCAAATTGGTGAGCGGAGTGCGTAATTCATGCGCCACGTCGGCGTTAAAGCTCTCCAGTTGCCGCCACGCGATTTCTTGCCTTGCCAGGACGCCATTGAAGGATTCTGCCAGATTGCGCAGTTCGGCGGGCAACGCGGCGCTGTCCAGCCGTTGGCCGCTGGTGCCGGGCACCAGACTGTGTGCTTGTTCACTGAGATTAAGCACCGGGCGCATGCCGATGCGTGAGATGGCGTAACCCAGCATGGCCGCCAGCCCAATCCCCAGCAGTGAAATGACCACCAGCGCCCGGGTAAACTCGTTCAGGGTGCCCATGTAGGGGGTGGAATCAATGGCCACCACATAGCGCACTTCAGGGCGATCCCCTAACGACGGCAGGGTAGCGATCAACATATACAGCGGACAGCCACCCTGCGGATCCGGCGCGGTAGCGAAACCGTCCGGCAGTTTCGACCAGTGGGTGCCTGCCGGTGGGGGGCCGCCGATACGGTAGCGAGGATCGTTACTGATCACCCAGTATTTCACCTGGTTGCCTTCACTGTTGGACAGAGTATTGAGCTTTTGCTGCACCATCGGCCAATCGCGCGCGGTGCCTTTGGCTTCGATAAACGGCGAGATCAGCGAATGGCGAAAATGCAGTTCGTTGTGCATCTGGTTTTGCAGTGAGGCCAGCAGCGAGCTGCGCAGAAACAGTGCCAGCACCAACATGAGCAGCGCCATGGTCAGCGCAAACATTAAGGCCATACGGCTGGAAATAGAAACTTTCATTAAGGGGTGATCCGTGGGGCATCATGGCGCAGCGGGCGATTTTCCAACACATAGCCCATGCCGCGCACCGTGTGCAGCAGCTTTTGCGGATAAGGGGCGTCAATTTTGGCGCGCAGCCGCTTAATCGCCACTTCAACCACGTTGGCATCGCTGTCGAAATTCATGTCCCACACCTGTTCGGCGATCATCATTTTGGAGAGGATCTCCCCTTGATGGCGGGCCAGCAGGCTGAGCAGGGCGAATTCTTTGGCAGTCAGATCGATGCGGTCTCCGTCGCGAGTCACCCTACGCGCCAGCAAATCCACATGCAGATCGTCGATCTGTAATTGGGTCACATCAATGCCGTCGCTGGTACGGCGACGCAACAGCGCCTGAATGCGGGCGACCAGTTCGATCAGCGAGAAGGGCTTGGGCAGATAATCATCCGCTCCGTGGCGCAGGCCCTTGACGCGTTCGTCTACCGAACCGCGAGCAGACAGCATCAGCACCGGCGTTTGTTTGCTGGCTCGCAGGCCTTCCAGCACCGCGTAACCGTCCTTGCCCGGTAACATGACGTCCAGGATCACCGCGTCATAATCCTGCTGCACCGCCAGGTGCAAGCCTTCAATCCCGTCCCCAGCGACGTCCAGGGTATAGCCCAGTTCGCTTAGCGCGCGGTTAACGTAGGACGAAGTCTTTTCCTCGTCCTCAACCAACAGTAATCGCATGGCCACTCCCGTCATGGTTGCCTGGGGTTTAATTAATCATGAAACCTGCAGCCATACCACAAGGCATCACGTTCTGTGATGAGTTTATGACAGCCATAGGGTCGTCAAGCTGACGGCTGGCTGACATTTCTGTCAGTTAAGGACGCGGCTGGGGGAAAAACCGGTTAACTGACATGAATGTTATCTGGCGGTCACGTTGAGGTCAGTTCCCCGCTCGTACAGTAACCTTTGGCTGCCGGGTGGTGTGCCGCAAAACTCCAGATCCAATACGCAAAAGGAAACGCATTCATGAGCCTCAAAATCGCCTCTCTTGCTGTCGGCGTGGTGGTCATCGCGACCTCGCTTTCCCTGTGGCTGGTGGTGGCTGCCAGAGAGGCACCGCCTGCGGCCCCTCCGCCGCCGCCGCGAGTCGGGGTGGTGACGCTGAAAAGCGAACCGATCGCATTGACCAGCGAACTGCCGGGCCGTATCGCGGCTTTCCGCAATGCCGAGGTGCGGCCGCAGGTGGGGGGGATTGTGCAAAAACGCCTGTTTACCGAAGGGGAAGAGGTCAAGGCGCAGCAGCCGCTTTACCAGATTGACGCCGCACTGTTTCAGGCGGAATACAATCGCAGCAATGCTGCGCTGGCACGGGTACGGGCGCAGTTGCGTACCGCCGAATTATTGATCCAACGTTATCGCCCCCTCGCGAATAGCCGCGCCATCAGCCGTCAGGTATATGACGACGCGGTGGCCGCTCATCAACAGGCGGTGGCAGATGTACAGGCGGCTGAGGCACAGTTGGAAACGGCGCGCATCAATTTGGTTTATACCCGGGTATTGTCGCCCATCGACGGCATTATTGGGCGTTCGTTGGTCACCGAAGGGGCTCTGGTGACGGCGCAGCAGGCCGCGGCGGTAGCGGCAGTACAGCAGATCGACCCGATTTATGTGGATGTTACCCAGTCCAGCGCCCAGTTGCTGCGGCTGAGAAATGCGCTGGACAGTGGTGCAGTCGCCCAGGCCGAGGGCCCGCAGTCCGCTGCGGTCAGCCTGACGCTGGAAGATGGCTCGCGCTACGCCCACAGCGGCAAACTGCAATTCTCAGAGATTACGGTAGACCGCTCCACTGGCTCGGTAGTCCTGCGGGCGGTGTTTCCCAACCCGGAGCGCAAGCTGCTGCCGGGCATGTTTGTGCGGGCGCGGCTAATCGAGGGTATGGCGGCACAGGGAGGGGTGCTGGTGCCACAACGCGGTATTACCCGCAACCCGCGTGGTGAGGCAACCGCGCTGGTGGTGAATGCCGCAGACAAGGTTGAACTGCGTGAGCTGACCACCGAACGGGCGTTGGGGGACAGTTGGCTGGTTTCGGCCGGGCTGTCGCCGGGCGAGCGGGTGATTGTTGAGGGCGTGCAATTGGTTCGGCCCGGGGTGCAGGTGAATGCGGTGGAATGGGAACCGGCCACCATAACGGCGCAACGAGACAGCACGCGCAAGGAGCCGGCTCATGGCTAAATTCTTTATCGATCGGCCGGTGTTCGCCTGGGTATTGGCGATCATCATGATGCTGTGTGGCCTGTTGTCGATTGCCAATTTGCCGGTAGCCCAGTACCCGAGTATCGCGCCGCCCACCGTCAGCATTCAGGTCAGTTACCCCGGCGCGTCGGCAAAGACGGTGCAGGATACGGTGGTGCAGGTGATCGAACAGCAAATGAACGGCCTCGATAACCTGCAATATATTTCCTCTGAAAGTAATTCCGACGGCAGCATGAGCATAGCGCTGACCTTTGCCCAAGGCACCGACGCCGATACCGCTCAGGTTCAGGTGCAAAACAAGCTGGCGCTGGCGCAACCGCTGTTGCCGCTGGAGGTACAACAGCAGGGGATCCGCGTCACCAA
The DNA here is from genome assembly GCF_949794035.1 of Serratia proteamaculans. NCBI lineage: Bacteria > Pseudomonadati > Pseudomonadota > Gammaproteobacteria > Enterobacterales > Yersiniaceae > Serratia > Serratia proteamaculans. Next base: position 3,506,840 of record NZ_OX461105.1, on the reverse strand, counting down.
GTCTACCGCCAACTTTATGATGGTGCTGGCGTTTGTCTCAACGGACGGCAGTATGACCCGTCAGGATCTGGCGGATTACGTCGCCTCCTATGTGCAGGACCCGATCAGCCGGACCAATGGCGTGGGGGATTTCCAACTGTTTGGCGCGCCTTATGCGATGCGCATTTGGCTGGATCCCGCAGCCCTGGTGAACTACAGCCTTACGGTCACCGACGTCAGCAACGCAATCCAGGAGCAGAATGTTGAGGTTTCATCCGGCCAATTGGGCGGACAACCGGCGCTGCCCGGACAGGAACTTAATGCCACCGTGATTGGCCCTTCACGTTTACAGACGCCGGAAGAGTTTGGCCAAATCCTGCTGAAAACCGACCCGGACGGTTCGCGGGTACGTTTGGCCGACGTGGCGCGCATCGAGCTGGGAGCGCAGAACTACTCTATTGACAGCTACTACAACGGCGACGCTGCGGTGGGGCTGGGGGTTCGGTTGGCAACCGGTGCCAATGCGCTGGAAACCGCCCAGGCGGTGCGCGCCACGCTGGCGGAGTTGAAACCCTTCTTCCCGCCGGGGATGGAGGCCGTCGATGCCTACGACACCATTCCGTTTATCAGTCTGTCGATCGAAAACGTGGTACGCACGCTGATAGAAGCAGTGGTGCTGGTGTTTGCGGTGATGTACCTGTTCCTGCAGAACTTCCGCGCCACGCTGATCCCGACGCTGGCGGTACCGGTGGTGCTGCTGGGTACCTTCGGCGTACTGGCGGCTTTCGGGTATTCAATCAATACCCTGACCATGTTCGGCATGGTGCTGGCGATCGGCCTGCTGGTCGATGACGCCATTGTGGTGGTGGAAAACGTCGAGCGATTGATGCATGAGGAGGGATTGTCGCCGAAGCAGGCGACCCGAAAATCGATGAGCCAGATCACTGGCGCACTGGTGGGGATTGCCATGGTGCTGTCGGCGGTGTTTGTGCCAATGGCGTTTTTTGGCGGTTCAACGGGCGTGATCTACCGTCAATTCTCGATAACCATTGTCTCTTCTATGGTGCTGTCGGTGATCGTGGCGGTGGTATTTACCCCAGCGCTGTGTGCCACGCTGCTCAAACCGGTTAAACCGGCAGATCACGCTGCGCGAAAAGGTTTCTTCGGTTGGTTCAACCGCCGCGTTGAGTGGGCCAATCATAGCTATGCGGCTTCGGTGATGCGTGGGTTAAGTCGCCCACGTCGGTTGATGCTGATTTATCTGGTGATTGCTATCGCCACCGGCTGGCTGTTTACCCGCATCCCCACCTCGTTCCTGCCCCAGGAGGATCAGGGCGTGCTGTTTGCCCAGGTGCAGGCGCCGGCCGGTGCCAGCGCGGAACGTACACAAACCATGCTACGTGGTGCCTCCGACTACCTGCTAGAGATGGAGAAGGACAGTGTGCGATCGGTGTTTGCCATCTCTGGTTTTAACTTTGGGGGGCGCGGACAGAACGTCGGCACACTGTTTATTCGCCTGCACGACTGGGATCAGCGACCGGACGCATCGCAGAAGGCCGAAGCGGTTGCGGCCCGTTTGAATGCCATGTTCGCGCGCGACTTCCGCGATACCCGCACCTTTGTGGTTTCACCGCCGGCAGTGCGTGAATTGGGCAATGTAGCGGGCTTTAACTTTCAACTGATGGATCGCGGCGGCATTGGGCATCAGCGGTTGCTGGCAGCACGCGATAGCTTCCTGACGGCTGCCCGACAAAGCCCGGTGCTGAACAACGTTCGTGCCAACGGTCTGGAGGATGCGCCACAGTATGAACTGTTGATCGACCGGGAGAAGGCGCGGGCACTCAGCGTACCGATCTCTGAGGTTAATCGCACCTTGTCACTGGCCTGGGGGTCGGGCTATGTGAATGACTTTATCGATCGTGGCCGGGTGAAAAGGGTTTACGTACAGGGCGATGCTTCGTCACGCATGCTGCCACAGGACCTGGAACAGTGGTTTGTGCGTAACGACAACGGCGATATGGTGCCGTTCTCCGCCTTTGCCAGCGCCGAATGGACCTATGGCGCGCAGAAACTCAATCGTTATAACGGTGCACCGTCGTTTAACCTGCAGGGTGAACCGGCGGCGGGGTTTAGCTCTGGCGACGCCATGGCAGAAATGGAACGGATTGCCGCCACGATGCCACCTGGCGTGGGCTACGACTGGACTGGGTTATCGTTTGAAGAGCGGCTTTCCGGCGCACAGGCCCCGGCGTTGTATGCCATTTCGCTGTTGGTAGTGTTCCTGTGTCTGGCGGCGCTGTATGAAAGCTGGAGCATCCCCAGTGCGGTGATGCTGGTGGTGCCGCTTGGGGTGATCGGTGCCGTGGCGGCCACGCTGTTACGGGGCCTGGCCAACGACGTGTATTTTCAGGTGGGCTTACTGACCACCGTTGGACTGGCGGCCAAAAATGCCATTCTGATCGTGGAGTTCGCCAAGGCGCATTTTGAGGCTGGGGCCAGCCCGGAGCAGGCAGCGGTACAGGCTGCCAGGCAACGGTTACGACCGATCCTGATGACTTCGCTGGCATTTATCCTTGGTGTGGTACCACTGGTGATTGCCAGTGGCGCCGGCTCGGGCAGCCAGAATGCCATTGGCACCGGAGTGATTGGCGGCATGCTGACCAGCACCTTCCTGGCGATCTTCTTCGTGCCGGCGTTCTTCGTCATCATGCTGCGGTTGTTCCGGGTGAAACGTGCTAGTGAACGACGTCAGCAAGAGGAAGAAGCCGAACTCAGCGCCCCGGCACCGGGAGAGCCGTCATGATGAAATCTGTGGGCATGATGCTGGCAGCCGCCACTTTGGCGGGGTGTTCGCTAACGCCAGAGTACCAACGGCCCACCGCGCCGGTTGCATCACAGTATCCAGCCTATGGCACGGTGCAAACCGCAAGTGCGGTGACTGCGGATAGCGGTTGGCGCGAGTTTTACCGCGATCCGTTGCTGCAAACTCTGCTCGCACAGGCATTGGCCAATAATCGCGATTTACGTATTGCGGCGCTGAACGTGGAGGCCGTTCGCGCTCGTTATCGTATTCAACGGGCAGATTCTCTGCCCGCACTGGCGGCACAGGGGGATGCTGCGGTGCAGCGCACGCCGGGCGATCTGGCCGCTGGGGGGCAATCCGCTATCGGTCGCAGCTATCAGGTTGGCGGGGTCATGGCATGGGAACTGGATCTGTTTGGTCGTCTGCGCAGCCTTAATCAGCAGGCGCTGGAATTGTATCTGGCGCAGGATGAAACGCGGACGGCGGCACAACTGGCCTTGATCGCCGAAACCGCCAACGCTTATCTGGCGTTGCGTGCCGATAGCGAACTCCTGGCGCTGGCGCAGGAGACACTGAACTCACAGCAGGCGGCCTATGAGCTGGTAGATCAAAGCTTCCGGCTCGGCGTGGCGACCGAACTGGATCACAGTCAGGCAGAGATCGGGGTGCGAACGGCGCAGCGCGATTTGGCACGGTATCGGCGGCAGGTTCGGCAGGACAATAATGCCCTGACGTTGTTGATCGGGCAGCCTTTGACACCAGAGGTTTCCGCGCAGTTAACTCAGGCAAACAGCTTGCCAGACGGCCTGTTGCCTGAGGCGATCCCGGCGGGTTTACCGGCAGAGCTACTGACCCGGCGACCCGATATTCGCGCGGCGGAGCATCAACTGCGCGCTGCCAATGCCAATATTGGCGCGGCACGAGCGGCATTCTTTCCGGCTATCAGCCTGACCGGTTTCGGCGGCACGGCCAGCGCGGGTTTGGACGGGTTATTCTCTGCCGGTTCCGGTGCCTGGAGTTTTACGCCGCAAATCTCACTGCCGATCTTCTCTGGAGGAGCTTTACGTGCTGGGCTGGACCTGAGCGAGGTGCAAAAGCGTATTGAAGTCGCGCGTTATGAGCAGGTGATACAGCAAGGATTCCGTGAAACGGCGGATGCCCTGGCCGGTCGCGACACGCTGGATGAGCAGATCCTGGCACAGACGCAGTTGGTGGCGGCAAACCAGCGGGCCTACAGCCTGTCGCAGCAGCGTTTTCAACAGGGCGTAGATAACTACCTTAACGTGCTGGATTCCCAACGCTCGTTGTATGCGGCGCAACAGGTATTGGTAGAGACGCGTTTGGCGCGGTTGACCAATCTGGTCGATCTTTACCGTGCGCTGGGTGGCGGCTGGCGGGAGTAACGGTCACTGGGGCTTCAGGCGCGATTTTCACCGGCCTGAAGCGGTAACAGATTAACTGAGCTGGTAACGACTGTCTGGCTGCGCGGCGGCCGGCAAGTCTGTTTCATCATTCATTTCACGCAGGTTGATCTCAATCGTATTGCACATGGCATTGAGCGGCAGATCGTTGGCTGCAGTACCAAAAGGATCTTCCAGTTCTTCCGCCAGCGAGTCCAGTGAGATGAAGGTATAGGAGATAAATACCGATACCAGCGGCGTCATATAGTGCAGATCCGGCACCAGCGCGAAGGGCAGCAGGGTGCAGAACAGATAAACCGTACGGTGAACGATCAGGCTGTAGGCGAAGGGGATCGGCGTATTGGCGATGCGTTCGCAGCCGCCGAGGATCTCCGACAGTCGGTTTAGATTCTGATCGATGCTATGAAACAGCACGTCCGACAACTGGGCCGATTGCCGCTTCTCACCCAACCATTGACCCATCATCAGTAGCAGCCGGTTACAGGGTGACGCGCTGCTTTCAATCGCCCGCAGGTCGGCATTAGGTAGCAGGCGCTGTAGGTCTGCGCTGATATCAGTGCCACGCAGCTGATGTTTCAGGCAGTAGCTAAACGCCATCAGCAGGGCGGCAAACTCATGTGTCGCCTGGTCCTGCTGCGGCAGCAGGCTTTTAATCTGGCGCAGCAGCGAACGCTGGACGATCAACAGGCTGCCCCACAGCAACCGCGCCTCGGTGAAGCGTGCATAGCTGACGCTGTTACGAAAGCCGAGAAAGATAGCGATCGCCACGCCCAACAAACTGAAGGGGGCCAGGGTCAGCTTGACGCCCAGGTGTTCGTACCATTGGAAACAGAGCACCGCGACCAGCGACATTGCCACGTTAAGGCTGAGGCGGAACAAAATTTTGGAGAGCACCGAGCCGTGCCAGACGAAAAGCCGTCTGAACCAGTGTTGCTGAGGTCTGACAATCATAGGTGTGGGGCTGACTGGGGAATAGAAGCCGCAGTTGTAACAGATTTGCGGCCCGTTCATCAACGGTCTGAGCGCTAAAAGTTAAAAGTCTCCCAGCAGACGGAATGCTGTCCCGTTAATTTCCGGGAGGCGAAAAGTAAGCTACATTCGTGCCGATCTCAGTCTCCATCCGTCATAACCCTCAGATTTTTATTTCGTTTACATTACATTTTCTGATGATGCTTAAGCTAAGGTAATAGCGTGGGCGCGGGATGCTCCCGGCGAGCGGGGGAAGGCGATCATGGGTCAGACTGTCTGCTCGGCATCAACATAGGAGAAGATAAATCTGTTTAGTAAAGTGAGGCTATGGTGAAGCAACGTAAATATTTAACCCGCAATGAGATTGAAAAAATCTTACGCGCCACGGCACAGGGGCGTCATCCGCAACGGGATGCCTGTCTGTTAAAAATGTGTTTTATTCACGGGTTTCGGGTCAGTGAATTGGTTCGTCTGACATTGTCGGACATTAATCTGGAGGCTGGCATCGTTTATGTCAGGCGGTTGAAAAACGGGTTTTCCACTACCCATCCCTTAACACCGGAGGAGTTGCCTTATTTGCATGCCTGGCTGGCACACCGATTTACGCTGGACGACCGCTCTGCGCCCTGGCTATTTTTGTCGCAAAAGGGCGGTCCGCTTTGTCGGCAGGCGGTGTACAGCTTGCTCAAGCGACTCGGCCGATTGGCCGGCGTGGATGTGACCGCTCATCCGCATATGTTGCGCCATGCCTGCGGGTTTGCGCTGGCCGATTTGGGGGCGGATACACGCCTGATACAGGATTATCTTGGCCACCGTAATATCAACCATACGGTGCTCTATACCGCCAGCAATTCGCAGCGTTTCAATGAAATTTGGACACGAAATGGGGCGAGAAACTTAAGGGCAAGAGTCAAAGCGGAATAATCGGAATTGGTTATTAATCAGTAGGTTACTTTAATAAAAATGTGTCATTTTGTATCAAAGTGTCGCCATATTAAGAATGCCCCCCTATTTTGTCAAGCCTTGTCAGTGGATTGTTGTATCATATTGATAATCAAGGATTATTTTTTCAACCTCCTCGTGTGTGTCATCTCCGTAGCTTATTTTCTACCCCCTCATTTCTGCTTGAGTAACGCTTAGAACTCTTCTTTGGGTATATTTCTAGAATTATATTCTTTTTGTTTTATTTATTTAGAAATAAAAAGCCAATTAATTATTAATTTACAGGCATTAAAACTTAATGTGTCACTTTGATACAAAATGGAACATTGCCTGGATGGCGTGGCCGTTTTTTATCGGGGTGAATTTGGTGGCGGCGGAGGGATGCCCGTCTGCCGGAATTTATCACCAACTTTATTCCCGGTTCGTTGGGAACCGGAATCGAAAATCACGTCTTTTAAGGGATTACAAAGCATGAACATGAACAAAAATCTGATTGCGGCAGTACTGGCTACCATGGCGATGGGCTCAATGGTTTCCACGGCTAATGCGGCCAACCAGGGCAGCGGCTCCGTGACCTTTACTGGGTCAATCATCAACGCACCATGCTCGATTGCGCCGGACTCCGTTGACCAAACCGTCAATCTGGGCAGCGTGGCCAACAAGGCACTGAAGGACGGCGGCAAATCCAGCCCACAATCTTTCAACATCAAGCTGCAGGACTGCGACATTACCGGTCTGACCAATAACACCGTCACCGCCACCTTCACTGGTACCCCGTCTAAAATCAATGCCAACAATCTGGGCCTGACTGGCACCGCCAGCGGCGCGGCCATTGTGCTGACCCAGGGCGGCACCGACATTAAACTCGGCGAACCTACCACCGCCACTAAAGTGGGTGACGGCAATAATACTCTGACGTTTGCCGCCTTCTTGCAGGGTGAATCCACTACCACCGCCGCCAGTGGGGGGACTCCAGCCAAAACCACCTATTCCCCGATTGTTCCCGGTGATTTCAAGTCGGTCGCCAACTTCACGCTGGCCTATCAGTAAGCCTCGCACGGGCGCTATTGCGCCCGTCCCTTTCTGTCGCCAGCCCGATTGAAGTGAGGTTGCCTCATGTTCCGCTTTAGGTCTTCATGCTTCACGCCTTGCCTGTGGGCTATTTGCGGGTTTTCCGTTGCAGCTTCTGCCCATCAGGGGCAGGGGTTAGTCAATATGCAAGGCTCGATTGTCGACGTGCCCTGTGCCATTGCCGTCAGCAGCCGTGACCAGAGCATCGATCTGGCGGTGCTGCCGGTCGGGCAACTCATGCGAGACGGCCAGGGCCCGGTCAGCCCCTTCAGCATTCAACTGGTCAACTGTTCGTTACAACAGATGCGCCCCGGCCGTGCCGACTGGACGCAATTCCGCGTGACCTTTGCCGGTGATGTGACCGACAGCGCCTTGTTTGGCAGCACAGGTCAGGCTGAGGGGATGGGGATACAAATTACCGATGCCGCCGGCAACGTGGCGCAATCTGGCGTGCCAATGCCGCCCGGCGCACTGGTACCTGGGGATACGCGGCTGGACTACAGCCTGCGGCTGGTGGGTACGCATCAGATACTGCGCGTGGGGGCCTATCGCACCACGGTGCGGTTCAAAATGGATTATTACTGATGAAGGAACATGCCGTGTTGTTGCTTTCCCCACGGGCAAAATGGATATTGCGCCCCCTGGCGGTGTGGATGGGTCTGATGTTGGGCCATGCCGGGCAGGTGCTGGCAGCCGACAGCATTGAATTCAACACCGACGTACTGGACGTCAAAGACAGAACCGCCATTGATCTGAGTGAGTTTTCCCGTGCCGGTTACATGATGCCGGGGCAGTATGCATTGGTATTACGGGTCAACAAACAGGAACTGCCGGAGCAGCAGATCACCTTTTTGGCCCCCCCGGACGATGCCAAGGGCAGCGTCCCCTGCCTGACACCGGCCATGGTGGATCAACTGGGGCTGAAAGCCTCGGTGCAGCGCAATCTGGCCTGGTGGAACCATGGGCAATGTCTGGCGCTCGACTCGTTGAAGGGCATGCAGACGAGGGCCGACCTGGGGTCCGGTTCGCTGTATCTGAATGTGCCACAGGCCTACCTGGAGTACACCGACGAGAACTGGGACCCGCCGTCGCGCTGGGATCAGGGTATCGCCGGCATGTTATTTGACTACAACGTCAACGCGCAAACTGTCCGCCAAAGTCAGGGGCAAAATAATCAGTCGCTGAGTGGCAACGGCACCACCGGGGCCAATCTTGGGGCCTGGCGCTTTCGTGCCGACTGGCAGGCGCAGTATGACCACACCACCGGCCAAAACAGCAGCTCACAACAACGCTGGGACTGGAGCCGTTATTACCTGTACCGCGCGATTGCCGCGCTGCGCGCCAAGCTGACGTTCGGTGAGGACTACCTCAACTCCAGCATTTTCGACAGCTTCCGCTACACCGGTGCCAGCTTGGTTTCGGACGACAACATGTTGCCACCCAACCTGCGCGGCTATGCGCCGGAAGTGACCGGGGTGGCGAAAACCAACGCCAAGGTGACGGTCAGCCAGCAAGGACGAGTGCTGTATGAAACTCAGGTACCGGCGGGGCCGTTTCGCATTCAGGATTTGAACTCCGCCACCATGGGCAAACTGGATGTACGCATTCAGGAACAGGACGGCAGCGAACGCACTTTCCAGGTGGACACGGCGGACGTGCCTTACCTGACGCGCCCGGGTCTGGTGCGTTACAAGATGATGGCCGGCAAACCGTCCAATCTCCGGCACAACAGTGAAGGCCAGGTGTTCAGCGGCGGCGAATTCTCCTGGGGGGTCAGCAACGGCTGGTCACTGTTCGGCGGTGGGCTGCTTTCCGCCGGCTATAAAGCGCTGGCATTGGGGGTAGGTCGTGATCTGCTGGCCTTTGGTGCGTTATCGCTGGACGCCACGCAGTCGCGCGCCGAGTTGCCGGGCAAGGGGACGCCGTCCGGCACCTCCTGGCGACTGAACTACTCCAAGCGTTTTGACGAGTATGACAGCCAGGTGACCTTCGCCGGCTACCGCTTCTCCGAACGCAATTATATGAGCATGTCGCAATACCTGGACGCGCGTTACCACGGCGGCAATTACAGCAACAGCAAGCAGATGTATACCGTCTCGCTGAACAAGCAGTTCCGAACGCTGGGGCTGAGTGCATTCCTGACTGCCAGCCATCAAACCTATTGGGATAGACCTGCCAACAATAACTATAACCTGTCGCTGTCGCGCTATTTCGACATTGGCTCGTTCAAGAACATCAGCCTGAGCCTGTCGGCCTACCGCACGGTGTTCAACAACAGCCACGACGACGGGGTTTACCTGGGGGTCAGCGTGCCCTGGGGCAGAACCGGGACCATGAGCTACAACAACCAGACCACACGGGCCGGCAGCACCAATACCCTCGGCTATTACGATCGCATCGACGACAACAATACCTACCGCCTGACTGGCGGCGTGGGTAACGGTGGGCGCGGTACGGCCAGTGGCTACTTCACCCATGACGGCGATCTTGCTGAAGTGACCGCCAATGCCAGTTATCAGGGTAGCCAGTACAGCTCGCTCGGTTTGTCCTTGCAAGGCGGTGCGACAGTGACGCCAAAAGGGGCCGCATTGCACCGGGTCAATACGCTAGGGGGCACTCGTATGATGGTCGACACCGCCGGTGTTAGCGGTGTACCGGTGCAGGGATACGGTGGTACCTCGAACACCAACATGTTTGGCAAGGCGGTGGTCAGCGACATCAACAGTTATTACCGCAACAGCGTGTCGGTGGACGTCAACAAGCTGCCGGATAACGTCGACGCCAACCAGTCGGTGGTGCAAGGCACCCTGACCGAAGGGGCGATCGGCTACCGCAAGTTCAGCGTAGTCGCAGGGGAGAAAGCCATGGCGGTGATCAAACTGGCCGACGGCAGCGCGCCGCCGTTTGGCGCCATCGTGGTCAATGACCACCACTATCAGACCGGCATCGTCAATGACGAAGGCAGCGTATGGCTGACCGGGCTGAATCCAGGGGAAGGGATGGACGTGCGCTGGAACGGCCAGACCCAGTGCCGGGTGCATTTACCCAGCCCGCTGCCGGCATCGGCCCTGTTACTGCCTTGCCAGACGGTGTCAGGCCCGGTGGTGGCTAAAGCCACGGACGACCCTGCTCTGACGCCGGTTGAATCATAACCCGAATTCTGAAAGCCGATAACAGTGAGTAACAGAGATGAAACTAAAGACTTCCGTAGCGGTAACTGCCGTCTTATTGACCGGTGTATTGAGCATGCAGCAGGCGGTTGCCGCCATCGCGTTGGATCGTACCCGCGTCATCTTTAACGGTGACCAGAAATCCATCAGCCTGAGCATCAGTAATCAGAACAAGGAATTACCCTATCTGGCACAGGGCTGGATAGAGAATGCCGAAGGCAACAAAGTGACCTCGCCATTAATAGTGTTGCCACCACTGCAGCGCGTCGAACCGGGGGCGAAAAGCCAGGTAAAAATTCAGGCCAGCCCGGAGGTGGCAAGCCTGCCGCAGGATCGGGAGAGCCTGTTTTACTTCAACCTGCGCGAAATTCCACCCAAGAGCAGCAAGCCGAACACTCTGCAGATCGCGTTGCAGACGCGCATCAAACTGTTTTACCGCCCGGCGACGCTGGTGACGCGAGATGCCAAGGCCTGGCAGGAAAAGCTGACGTTGACGCGGGTAGGGGATCAGTATCAGGTCAACAACCCGACGCCGTACTTCATCACGCTGGCGAGTGCCTCGGCCAGCCTGGGTGGCAAAGACATCCCGGGCGTTAACCCGGTGATGATCGCCCCCAAGGCTAACGTGATGTTGGGCGGATCGGCGGCAGCGCTGGGTTCTGCCCCGGTGCTGACCTACATCAACGACTACGGTGGCCGCCCGAAGCTGGTATTTGGCTGTAACGGTGCCGCCTGCAGCGTGCGCAGCAGCAAGGCCGGCTAAGCGCGGCACGGAATGCGGCAATCAACAAGGAGAAGTGTATGAACAGGATTGATAGAACCCCGCCCGCCTGGGTTGCCGCGCTGGTGTTGATGAGCACGGCGATATCGGCACAGGCCGCGCCGGACAACTGGGGGGTAGAGGGTGCTCACGGTGAGTTACATATCAGCGGTGCGCTGTCGGCCGGGGCCTGCCGGCTGGATATGACGTCGCTGTTTCAGCAGGTGGAGATGGGGGTTGTCCCGACTGCGCCGCTGCAGCGTCCGGGAGACCGGGGCGAGCCGGTGGCGGTGCAACTGCAACTGCGCGACTGCCTGCCTGTCGGCGGGCGTCAGCGTGATGACCGCACCGGCAGCCTGACCTGGGACGGCATTCAGCCGGTGGTATCGGTGTCTTTTGCCGCTCGCATGGACGATGACAACCCGGCTCTGGTGCAGGCGCGCGGTGCATCAGGACTGGGCCTGCGGCTGTTGGACAGCCAAAAGCGTGATGTCCGGCTGGGGGCGCGCGGCGCACCGCAATTTCTGACGCCGTACAACGACCAGTTGACCTATTACGTGGTGCCGGAGCGCACCCGGGCGGCGTTGGCGCCGGGGGCGTTTCGCGCCAGCGTCGATTTTCGGCTGAATTATGACTGAGGCGCGAATGATGCAAAACACCTTCAGGCGGCGACGCGGTCAGGCAGCGCGAGTGTGGGCACTGGCGTCACTGCTGCTGTCCGGCACGGTGCTGGCCAAAATGGATGATTCGACGGTGAATGTGAAGATCAGCGGCACGGTAGTGGCAAAAGGCAGTTGCACCTTTATTGGCACCCGGCCTATCGCAGTCGAGTTTGGCGATGTGTTTATCCGTGACATCAAGGACGGCGCCTACAAACAAAGCCTGCCGTACACCCTGGATTGCCAGGGCGATCCGGAAGGTAAAAGCATCCAAATGAAGCTGACGGGTATCGCTGCGGACTTTGACGGCACACTGCTGAAAACCGATGCCAAGGGCCTGGGGCTTCGCCTGCAGAAAGATGGCAAATCCCTGACGTTGAACCAATGGATCGATATTGATCCCGCTGCACCGCCGAAGTTTGATGCGGTATTAGTGAAGGGGAAGGACGCCAGCTTTCAAAATGGTCAGGCGTTCAACGGGGCAGCGACCTTAATTGTCGGTTTTAACTGAGGGCAGTGAGATGAACCAACACAGAGGGCTATCGGCGGTGATGCTGATGATTGCGCTGAGCTTTCAGACTGCCGCCGCTCCGACTGGCGACCAGATCGACGTGACCTTCCACGGGGTATTGAAACAGCGCCCTTGCCACATTAATGGCGACCGGGATATCGAAGTGCATTTTGGCGATGTGGGTGTCAACAAAGTTGATGGCAGTCGCTATCTGCAAAAGGTGAGTTATAGCCTGAGCTGTGACGATCCGGACGACAGCGCCGCAATGACCCTGGTGGTGAAAGGTATAGCAACCAGTTTTGATCAGGCGGCGGTGGGCACCAGCGCCAATGGTCTGGGGATCCGTATTTTGCAGGATGGCAAGCCCTTTACCCTCAACAGCCGGATGAAGATTGATGATAAAAGTCCACCCAAGCTGGAGGTGGTACCGGTCAAGGATCCCAGCGTCACGCTGGTTGAAAGCCCGTTTACGGCCACTGCAACCCTGCTGGCGGAGTATGAATGATGCAACGACAACACAGAACCAACCCGCAGTGGGGAACGTGGTTACCGGCTTTGTTGCTGACCCTGTTAATGGCGGCGGGTGTGCAGGCGGCAACCACCGATAACCTGCGGTTTGACGGCACCTTGGTAGCCGACCCGTGCGAGCTGGACCCGAAAACCACCGATATCTCACTGGATTTCGGCACGGTGATCGACAAGTACCTGTATCTCAACACCCGCACCCACAGCAAGCCGATCACCATCCGGCTATTGGGCTGTGATTTGTCGCTGGGCAAGACGGTATCGCTGACCTTTAAGGGCACCGAGTCTGTGGCATTGCCGGGCTTGCTGGCGGTGAGCACCGGGGGGGCGGGCGGTATTGCCATCGGCATGGAGCTGGCGGACGGCACGCCGCTGCCGCTCAACAAGGCCACGCCGTTAATGGCGCTAACCAAAGACACCACCACGCTAACGCTGATGAACTATGTGCAGGGTGAGCCCACGGCGATAAAGGACCACAAGATTGTGACCGGGGACTTTACTGCGGTAGCCACCTTTGCGCTGGACTACCCGTGATGGGGATGACTAATACCCTACACGACTGATTACTACAGGTGCCCGTTTGGTTTTTTGCTTGAAGTTAGTCGATAGCTGGGGCGCCGGATATAGGAATAAGGAGGATGGATGGATATACAAGATAGATTGGGTAGGAGGCAGATGTTCGTCTTCGTAGGATTGATAATGATCGTGTTCCTCGCATCGGTCACGCGTGCTGAGGCAGGGTACTACGGATATGATTATGCCTGCGATCAGGGTGGGTATGGGAATTCATATTATCTGAAGAATTGCGTTGGTGGTGGGCCATGGGTTCGTACCGGAACTGGGTCGACAACAAACTCTGGGGTATCGATGGATCTCAAATATCATCCATGGGGAGGAAATATAAAAGGGTATGTTCCGCCTGAAGTTGAAAAGATAACCGCCGGAATCTTTGCGTGCAAAGGCGGTGCCGGACCAGGTGCGGCATTGTGCCCAAGAGGTGTTGAAGGTCGATTGGTGGGGCTAGGAGGAACTTGGTCGTGTACAGCGGGTGAACCTTGGGTTGACTGTATATCAAGAAGCAGTGGGGCCAATCTTGTAGAGGGGGCATTTTTACCCGGAGAGTCATCGGCCTGCATTGAATACAAAGACCAAAATGGGCGCTGGTGGGGGCATGAAACTACATGGGGGCTATGTGGGACTGCACATGAACCGCCTCTCTCACCTGACCATTGTATGGTGATGAGCTCAAGCGATTGGGATATCTCCTTTGGCACGGTGGAACGTATGGATATCCCTACCACCGGCGGGACCGAAAAAACCAAAGCCTTGACCCTGTCATGCCTTGGAGCCAAGACCCACGACTTCTCCGTCAAGCTCAATATGACTGCGACCTCTTGGTCGACGTCGCAGTTGGCCACCAGCAACCCCGACCTGGGGGTACAGGTCACCGTGGGCGGAACCGCGGCAAAGCTGGGGGAGTCGTTCGCCATGAAGGTCACAGGGTCGGGCAGCAAAACCCTTGGCTTCTCGGTGCTGCGCAACCCGGCAACCAAAGCTCGTGATATTGCCACCGGTGACTTTAGCGCCTCGGGAACGCTGGTGGTGTCCGAGCTATAACCCGCGTCAAAGCCAGAATGACTCGCCGCAGGCCAGACCTGCGGCGAACAGGGAGACCGTTAATCATGGAGCAAGATCATGGAGTTCAGCTATCGACCAACCGTCGTTGACGGTCCGGCACCCGATGCCATTACGCAGGTGGTGATTTATTCGCGCGACGGTTTTTGGCGACAGGGGTTGCTGGCGCTAACCAGTCAACTGCTGCCTGCCAATGTAGTGCCGGTCGTGGTGTCTTCGCTGTCCGAGGTAGTCCACACGGTCAAACAGAGCAAATTGCCGATGCTGGTGATTTACGCCTATTCGTATGGCGTCGCTTCATTACAGGGGGCGCTTGCGACCCTTAAACAGGTGGCCGATCTGTCACCGTTTTGCCGACAAGTGGTAATGACCGATGAGCTGCAGCCGCTGTTTGCGGCGATGACTCAGCGCATCCCCAGCCTGACGGTGCTGGACGCACATATGACGCGTGAGCTTTTGCTACAGGTATTGTCATCGTTGCTGGAGCCTTCGCCAGCGAGGGGCGTTTACCTGCCGCCGTTACCCAAGGCCGATATTGATCTTAGCTTTCGTCAGCGGGGGGTATTGCGCCTGTTGCGCCAGGGCGTGAAGCAGCAGGACATTGCCCGGCGGCTGCAAATCCATGAAAAAACGGTCAGCGGCCACAAGGTGGATGTCTTTAAGCGCCTGCATATCCGTGGCGGGCGGGAAATGATGTTGCTGTTTTCGTTGATGGATGAGTTTTTCCGCCTGACCCTGGTCGGGTACCCGTTACCGTCATGTTGTTTACCGCCGCCAGTGCATAGCGTCGCTTATTTCGATGCCGGGTGGCAAAAAGCAGAACGTTAATTATCGAGAATTTATAAGGGCTTTAACCAGAATATGAATGCTTACTTTAGGTCCGGCGCCTTGCGTCGCAGTGTGATGATGGGAATGGTCGGCAGTTTTCTTCTTCTTGGCGGTTGTACCACCTCGCCGGAGTCACGACTGCGCCCGCAGGACGCACCCAACATAGCGGCGGTACCGATGAAAGTCACCGCGACTGCCACTAACCCCAATGCCACACCGGAAGCGCCACCGGTCATGGAGAAAGACAGCAAGGTCACGCAGTGCAATAACGAACTGGCCGCGCTGAAAACGGTTAATGCGGCGCAGTATGCTCGTTATCGCAGCGAAATGGACCATCTGGTGGCCAGCGGTCGGCGCTATATGGAGGTCAAAACGGGTATCAGTAACGACATCAACGACATCATGACACCACGTTACCAATACGGTATGGCCAGACTGTGTTGGGGAATTCGTAATGCGTTGTCGCAATCGCTGATGGCGCAGGCGGATATCCCGCAGGGGCGTGGGCAATGATCAAGACGTGGTCAGTAACGGCCTGCACCTTGTTGGCGGTTCCGCTGTGCTTCGCCGGTACGGCGACGGCGGCTTACACCCCACCGGAACCCCTGTCTTCGGTCGATGCGCTGGTGCGTCCGCAGCAGGATAACGGCTATGGGCTGGGCGCGTTGATTGAGTCACAACAAAAAGGGCGAGGTGAAAAGGAGCGTGGTACAGCACCGGTGTCAGTTTCAGCCGCCGCGGCGGCTGCGCGCCAGGCGCAGTCCGCCCGCCGCCAGACCAGCGCGTTGCAGGCGGAAATTGCCGGTCTCAAGGCGCAACTGGCGGCAGGCAGCCGGGATGATCAGCAGTTGGCGAGCAGTGAAGCGGCACGCGCCACTCTTACAGCCGATAAAACCGCCCTGCAACAGCAGCTAGAGAGCCAATTGGCCAAGGAACGCTCGGTGGCCGGACATCTTGCGACTGCCAGAGAGGCACTCAAAGAACGTGACAGCCAGTTGCGGGTACAGCAGCGGCAACTGGAAGCGCTGCAGTCCCAATTGACCCTGCGTGGGGATAACCAAAAACAGCTTACCGCTCGCACGGCCGAGCTGGCGGTGTCGCAATCTGCGCTGGCCGCGTTACGCGCCAAACCTGCCGGGCCGCAGGCCAATCTGACCACCACCAGCGGCAAACAGGATTATGTGGTGGGGCAAAGCATTGCCGCCAACCTGCGTGAGCGATTGCAGAGTTACACCAGCGCCGGTTTGACGTTGGATCAACAGGGTGTGCTGGCCGGTATCAGCGACGGACTGAAGGGCAGTATGCAGATGAAAAAAGCGGATATGGATGCCGTTTATCTCCAGTTCGCGACCCGGTTGCAGCAGCAGGTGAGCAAGCAGGTCAGTGACGGTGAGGCGCTGATCGCCAAGAAAAGCCGGGGACGCACGCCGGTGAAACAGGTGGATGGCATTACCTATTTTGTGGTGAAAAAGGGCAAGACGATTACCGATCCGGATGCGCCGGTGATGCTGTCGTTGACCGAAGCCATCGCCGATGGACGCACGGTCAGTCAGTTACCGCAGTTGGTATTAACGGTCACTGATGAAATGCCGGCGGTGGTGCGCGAAGCCCTGCCATTGCTCGGTGAGGGGAGTGAAGTACAAGCCTATGCGCTAGCCAAATCGGTCTATGGCTCGCTGCCGTTGCCGCGTGGGGTAGAGGCGTTCACCGTGCTGAGTTACGATCTGAAAGGATTAACCCCGCCACGTCCGGCCAAGAAATGACCGGCAGTTGCAGCGGGGCTACCCGTCAGCGGAAAGGTGGCTCGTTAAAGGTACGCAGCTTGCGGGAGTGCAAACGATCGCCTTCTGCACGCAGCAGATCGATCGCGCAGATACCGATCTGCAGGTGCTCCGAGATTGCGCCTTCATAGAAGCGGTTGGCCTGGCCGGGCAGTTTGATTTCGCCGTGCAGCGGCTTGTCGGACACGCACAGCAACGTGCCGTAAGGCACCCGGAACCGATAACCCTGAGCGGCGATGGTGGCACTTTCCATGTC
The DNA here is from genome assembly GCF_949794035.1 of Serratia proteamaculans. NCBI lineage: Bacteria > Pseudomonadati > Pseudomonadota > Gammaproteobacteria > Enterobacterales > Yersiniaceae > Serratia > Serratia proteamaculans. The sequence goes on along the minus strand of NZ_OX461105.1, from coordinate 3,489,530 downwards.
TACCGCCACGGCGCGGCTAAGGTTAAAGCGCAGTGCCGAAGCCGAGTAACGCAGCTCCCAGTTGCGGTCGTCGGTGGTGACCACGGTGCCGGTACGCAGGCGCTGTTTGACCTCTTCGCCCGGCATGCCGCTGACCATTTTGGTGGCGTCATACAGCGCGCGCTGTACTTCGGCAATGCTGGGGATTGGGATGTCCGGTGGCAGTACCGAATCCAGCACGTGATCGTCGCGCAGGTAGGCGTGGGCCAGCACATAGTCGCCAATCGACTGGCTTTCACGCAGGCCGCCACAGTGGCCAATCATCAGCCAGGCGCTGGGGCGCAATACCGCCAGATGGTCGCAGATGGTTTTGGCGTTAGACGGACCGACACCGATATTGATCAGGGTAATGCCCTGGCCGGTACGGGAAATCAGGTGGTAGGCCGGCATCTGGTGATTCTTCCAGGCCAGATCGGACACGGCCTGGTCCGGCGCGGTGGTTTCCGGCGTGATATAGATGCCACCGGCGCTGGACAACGCAATATAAGGGCTGGCCGGATCGGCTATCTCGGCGCAGGCCCAGCGGACAAACTCATCCACGTAGCGGGTGTAGTTGGTGAACAGCACGAACGGCTGGAAATGCTCCACCGGGGTGCCGGTGTAGTGCCGCAACCGCGCCAGTGAAAAATCGGCCCGCAATGCGTCGAAGTGTGAAAGCGGGAAAGTGCTGGTGGCGTTGAACAGACCGTCAGCGGTTTCGTCACCAATTTGCGCCAATTCGGTGGTAGGGAAATGCTGCGCCAGACTGGCACTCATCGAACGATCCAGCATCAGATTGGAACCGTCGATCACGTATGGGAAGGGGATTTCCTGTTGTGATGGCCGCACTTCAATATGTGCATCATATTCCCCCGCCAACAGGGTCAATTGTTCGGTCAGATAGTGCCGAAACAGCTGTGGTCGGGTAATGGTGGTGGTGTAGCAGCCGGTATGGGTGAAGCGGCCGAAGGCGCGGGTCTTGGTCTGACCGGTCGATTTGCCATCCCAACTGACTCGCAGTTCAGGGTAAACAAACAGCCCTGCGGCACGGGTCTGCGCGTCGGGTAGCCCGCCGTGACTGATAAAATCCCCAACCGCCTGGCGCAGCGCTTCAACCGAGGCTTCATACAGCGCTTCCAGTTGTTCAATCGCCTGAGCGGGGGTGAGGCCGGTGCCGGATTGCTGACTGCTCATACTCTCTCCTGGGTTCTCCCGGCTCTGCGGCGGGAGGCATGCGGATGCCGATATCAATTCACAGCAACAGGTTAGCTGAAGATGGGCGCAAAAGCTTTGCAGAAATAGAACCGGAGGAAAGAAAACGCAGCGTTCAAATCTGCGCCCGGTAGATTTGCTGTTGGGGGCGAATAAATTCGCCCCCAACAAGGAGATGATCAGGAAGCGGGGGCGGCCTGTTCGACCTTCAGCGAGACCAGGCCAATACCCAGTTTTTTCGGTATAAAGCCCCCGCTGGCACCTTCCTGCGGCTCGGTCGGTGCCGGTGGCGTGATGCTGATGTTCTGCGCACCGCCGGGGTTGTCGAAGCGCAGGGTCACGGTGGTGTCCTGCTCAGTGAGCGTCACAAACTGCTCCTGATCCCCAACGCGTACCGAGATCGGCTCACCGACATTTTTGCCGTAAGCGCGTGCGCGCAGCACCAGATCGAAGGCGGATGGCAGTGGGTCAACGTAGTCAATGTTCACCGTCGGAGCCAGATTGGCGTCTGACCAGCGGCCCCAATCCTCGATGCTGGAAACGCCGGTGATGGCCTTCACCTGTTCCGGCATCCCCGGCAGCATAAAGGCGATGGCATCCGCGTGATATTTAACCGCGCTGTCGTCCACTTTCAGCCGCTCGACGGCCTGTTGGTAAGCGGCAACGCTGTCCGCTTCTGGCGCAGTAAAGTTGACCTTGCCGCGATAACTGCCCGCTTTGGCCTGCACAATCTGCGGTGGGGCGGCCAGATTGCCGGAGGCGACGCAGGTTTCGGTGCTTAGCGCCAGTTCCGGTGCCCACACCCGACCGATTTCATAGCACTTGTCGACCCAGACAAATTTTTCACCTGCTCCCAGACCGGCCAGCTGTTTCTTCAGCGGCGTGGACAGGTAGACGTTAAACATTGGCTCAATTTTGTTGTCCGTTACCTTCAGGATAAACGGCACCTTAAAGGTGATGCCAGAGAAGCTAAAACGGCTGCCCTGGTCGTCCAGACTAAAGTTGCTAATGCTGTTGGGGAAGCCCCATTGCTTCACCACCGCCGGTTTCCAGGCGTTGATCTTTTCATCAATATTCAGGAACACGGTGGCCAGCGTTGGGCTGGACAGGCTGCTGCGGCCGAGGCCGATGTAGTTATCGCCGCCCATCACATCCAGCACCGTGGCACCGTTGTCCAGCGTACTGCGCTTTTCGTTATGCAGCGCGGTCTGCGGGTGGGTGCCATCAATGATAAAGAACAGGTTGCGGCGTTTCTGTTTGGTCAGAATGTCATAGGCGGTGTTGTTCATCGCCAGATGATCTGAGGACACCACGATGACGGTGTTTTTGAAGTAGTCGGATGCTTTGATTTTGTCGATCAGCGCCGCAATGTGCTGCTGGCTGCAGGCCACCGCGCTCAGCGAACGGTTTTCCTTGTTCTGCCAACTGAACGACTTTTTGCTGCAACTGGCGGAGATGAAACCGTCCGGATGGTGGGTGTCGACGGTCAGTGCAAACAGCGAGAACTTTTTATCCTGTTTCGACAGCTCGACAAACTTGTCGAACACCAGATCCAGCACGGTATCGTCGTACCAGCCCCAGTCATTCTTGTAGCCAGGGTCGCTGACCTGCCCGCGCAATTCCTTGAAGCCGTAAGCATGATCAAAACCGTGCGATTTCAGGAAGGTGTCCTTACCGGCAAAGGCCAGTTCGGCACCCTGATAGAAGTAGTTGTCGTAACCGGCGGATTTCAGCACGTCACCCAGGCAGACGTTTTCCGGATAAAAGGTGGACACCGCGCTGGAGGCGTTGCCATCAAAGGGGGCAAACAGTGGGATACCGCACTGTGAAGACACCATTCCGGCAATGGTATAGCCGGTGCCCGGCAACTGCTGGGTGTTGCTGAAGTCGATGCTGTTTTCACGGTGCTGATTCAGTTCATCGGCCAGGCCGGGGAAAACATCCTCATCCAGGTAGGTTCTTTCCAGGCTTTCGGCGTAGATATACACCAGGTTCGGCGCCTTACCCTGTACGCTTTTCTTCGGGGCTTTGTAGTAGGTATCAAAGTCGGCGGTGTCGCCGCTAATCTGGCTTCTGACCAGCAGGGAAATATCCTGAAAGGCCGGGGTGGTGCCGACGGAAAACAGCGCCAGCAGTACGGCAAGCACGCTATATACCACGCTGCTGCTTTTGGCCTTGCGGCGCACCAGGCTCCAGGTCAGCACGGAGAAGATCAACGCCAATACCGCCAACAGCCCAATAAACGGCAGCAGATATTTGCCGACGCCGGCGCCCTTCAGGCTGCTGGTGAGGGTGTAGAGCACCGCATCGGTAATGCCGTCGCCGGTAAAGTAGTTACTGGCGATCAGCACCACGTTGAGGATCAGATAGCTGCCCAGCAGCGTCAGCAGGGCGGCCAGCCACCAGCGGTTAGCGGCGGCCCGGGTCCGGTAGATGAGAATTGAGGCTAAAAAAAGTGCAAACGAAATTAATGCTGAAACCATCCACCGTACCCTGTCTGATTAAAAAGAAAATCTTAACTGCCCTGAGAAACGCGGCTGAACCGCGCACAGCGCGAAAGAGGAAGGGTATAGCGCATTGACCGCGACAGGGTCAATGCGTGTTTGCAGCGGCCCGGTGCGGCGGGGGGCGATTGGTCATTTTTGTGACAATACTGTGACACCAGTCACGTCTCCAGGGGGAGCCACGGTTAAATGTTGCTCAGCCGATATTGGGCTATAACATTAATGGGACGCGTTGAAGAGGCGCGGTGACTCATTATTAAGGAGATAACCATGGACCCTATTCCCGCAGCCGTACTTGCTGACCTGGCCCCACAGGGTGTCCTGCGCGCGGCGATCAATCTTGGCAATCCGGTTTTGGCGCAGACGGGGCCGGATGGCGAACCGCAGGGCGTGTCCGTGGTTTTAGCCAGCGCATTGGCGCATGAACTGGGCGTGGCATTGGAGTTGGTGACTTACGACGCGGCGGGCAAGGTTTTCGCCGCGTTGGCAACCTCGGCCTGGGATGTGGCCTTTATGGCTATCGAGCCGGTGCGGGCGGAACAAATCGCTTTCAGCGCGCCTTATGTGATCATTGAAGGCACTTATTTGCTGGCACAGGCGTCACCCTGGCAGCAGGTGGCCGAGTTGGATCGGCCTGAGGTGCGCATCGCGGTGGGCAAGGGCGCGGCCTATGACCTGTATTTGTCGCGCACCTTAAAGCATGCGCAGTTGGTGCGAGCAGAGACCTCCGCCGAGGCGATAACCCTGTTTCTGGAGCAGGGCCTGGATGCCGTAGCAGGTGTGCGTCAACCCTTGCTGGCCGCCGCAGCGGCAAATCCGGCTTACCGGGTGCTGGCCGGGCACTTCACCGCGATCCACCAGGCGATGGCAGTGCCGCGAGAAAAAACAGCCGGGGCGGCCTATGTGCGCGAATTTGTGGAGCGGTGCAAGGCGAACGGACTGGTGCAGCAGGCCCTGCAGCGCAGCGGCCAGGGGGATGTGACCCTGGCCCCCTCTGCCTGATAGTGCAAAATATACCTTCTCCCAGGGGAGAAGGTTAGGGGAGGGGAAACAGGCAATGCGAGCCCTTAGTGCAGCTCCACCGCATACTGCTCTACCGGGGTGATTTTCTTGATCAGCTTATTGTCGAACAGGAATTGTTCGTAGGCCTGATAGCGCGCTTTATCCAGCCTGGCCGGATCGCGGGCGAACAATGGCAGGCTGGCTTGCCAGGCCTGTTTGTTCAGCTCGGTATTCAGTTCCGGGTGGGCCTTGGCGAAGGCCAGCCAGCTTTCCTGCGGGTGGGCCTGCAGGTAGTCGTTGCCTTTTTTCAGTGCCACGAGGAATTTTTTGATTTTCGGCTCGGTCACCGCGTCGCGATTGGCGACAATAATCAGCTCGTCGTAAGCCGGAACCCCGTAGTCTTCCACGTTAAACACCACCGGATCCTTGCCCTGCAGCTTGAGTTCCAGCGCTTCAATATTGCGATAACCGCCAATCACCGCATCAACCTGGCCTGCCATCAGGGCGCTGGTCAGTTGGAAATTAACGTTGATCAACTTGCCGTCGTCAGGCTTGAGGTGTTCATGTTTGAACATGGTTGCCAACGTGGCCTGTTCGATACCGCTGACCGAGTAGCCGATTTTTTTGCCCTTAAGACCCGCCGGGGTGGTGATACTTTTATCCAGCGTAATCACGGTATTCAGCGGTGAATTAATCAGGGTGCCTACGCGCACCAACGGCAGGCCCTGATCGGCGAAGAAATGCAGCTGTGGCTGATAGGTGATCGCCAGATCGGCCTGTTTTGCCGCCACTAGCCGCGGTGGCAGCGCCGGATCGGAAGGCGGCACGATCTTGACGTCCAGCCCTTCGGCCTTGAAGGCACCGATCTGCTCGGCCACCATAATCGGCGCGTGGTCAGGGTTGATATACCAGTCGAGCACCAGCGTCAGTTTTTCAGCGGCGGTGGCTTGCCCGGCCAGCGTGGTGCTGAGCATCAGGCCGCACAGGGTATTTTTAATCAAGGTGGATCCCTTATTTTCAGTCATGTTCCGGCGCCCAGTTGATCAGGCGCAGCAGCAGCGCGTCCACCGTCACCCAAAGCAAGACGGTCATCAGCACCAGAATAAACAACGCGGCGAAACAGACGTCGGTCTGCATGCGCGCGTTGGCGTTAAGCATCACGTAACCCAGCCCCTCCGCCGAGCCCACCCATTCACCGATAATCGCGCCAATCGGGGCGACTGCAGCGGCCATCCGCAGCCCGGAACCAAAGGCCGGCAGCGCCGCCATCAGCCGCACGTGCCGCAGTTGGGCCCAGGGGGAGGCGCGCAGGGTGCGGGCCAGATCGAGATAATCGTTATTGACCCGGCGCAGCCCATCGAAGAAGGCCGAGGTGACCGGGAAGAAGATCACCAGCACCGCCATCACCACCTTGGCGCTCATGCCAAAGCCAAACCACAGCACCAGCAGGGGGGCCAGCGCAAACACCGGTATCGCCTGGCTGGTCAGCACCAGGGGCATCAGCCAGCGTTGTAGCCGTGGGGAATAAATCATGCACAGCGCCAGCACGGCACCGAGTAACACCCCGGCCAGCAGGCCGCAGGCGATCTCGGCGGCGGTGATCAGCGTGTGATAAGCGAGGTAGGCCCGGTCATTCCACAGCGCCTGCGCTACCGCAGAGGGGGACGGCAGCAAAAAGGCGGGAATATCGCCCAAAGTGACCAGCCCCCACAGCAGTAACAGGCCGGCAAACACCGTCAGGCTGCGGCGCATCCGTGACAGGCGGCTTTCTACCTGCGGTGTCATCCGGCGGCCCTCACCAGTTGCAGCAGTAACTCACTCTGGCTTTTCAGCAGTTGAGGATCGTCCGGTGCGCGCGGCGGCAGACCTTCGATAATATGGCTATCGTCGATACCGGCGGGGTGGCGGGACAGCACCAGCAGGCGATGACTAAGGCGGCAGGCCTCCATCGGGTCATGGGTAATCAGCAACACGGTATGCTGCGCCAGCAGGTCGGCGGCCAGCGTCTGGATCATGGCGCGGGTTATGGTGTCCAGCGCCGAAAAGGGTTCATCCATCAGCACAATCGGCTGGCGTTCATACAGGGTACGGGCGATGGCGGCGCGCTGGCGCATGCCACCGGACAGCGCGGCAGGCAGAGTGTTGCCATAACCACTCAGCCCCACGCGTTCCAGCAGGTGCTCCGCCCAGGGGCGATCGGCCTTTTCACCGCGTAGCCGCGCGCCGAGGCTAATGTTCTGGTCAATGGTCAGCCACGGATAGAGCAAATCTTTTTGCCCCATATAGGCGATGCGCCCGGCAATCGGCTGGCCATCGCTGCCGATGACCGTACCGGAAGTGGGTTTCGCCAGCCCGGCAATAATCTTTAACAGGCTGGTTTTCCCCGCCCCGCTGGCACCGAGCAGGGCGACAAAGCTGCCGCCTGCGATATCAAAACTAAGCCGGTCGAAAATCACCTGCTGACCAAAGCGCAGGGTTAAATCCCGCACCTGAATACCCGGCCGGACGCCATCGTGCTGCGCATTGCCTATACTCATTGGGCATTCAGCCCCATTTGCCAGAAGGCGGATTCCAGCCGGGTGGCGGTGGTGAAAATCACCGACAGCTCGGCCAGGCGGCTCTCAGCCCCACGCTGGCGGCCAACGTTTTCCAGCAGGTCGAGCGCGGCCTGCACCCCGGCCAGATAGGCCGGATCGCCATAGTTGCGGATCCACGAGGCATAAGGATTAGCTTCCATCACCGTGGCGGGGTCGTTGAGCAGGCGCAGGCCAATCTCGGCATAGCCGGCGACACAGGGCAGCAGGGCCGCCAGCAGATCCAGAGCATCACCGGCGTGGCCGATATCGAGCACATAGCGGGTGTAGTTGAGGGTTTCCGCTGCCTCGGGTTCGGCGGCAATCTGCGGCTCGCTCAGCCCCCAGTCGGCGCAGTAGGCCAGATGCAAAGGCAGTTCGGCGACAATCGCATTGAGCGAGGCGGTGGCTGCGCGCATCTCCGGCAGGGTGCGCAGCTTGCTGACCAGCAGCGCGTAGGCGCGGGCAAAGTGGATCAGAAACAGATAATCCTGGGTCAGGTAGCGACGGAAAGCGGGTTCCGGCAAGGTACCGGCGGCCAGTTGCTGAATAAAGGGATGAGCGACATAGTCCTGCCAGTGGCTACCGGCCTGTTGGCGTAGCCGTCCGTAAAGACCGTCGTCGAATTGGGGGGTAAACATGGGACCTCCAAAAATTAAGTGGAGATCCGGGCGTGCTGAGGTAAGAACGGGCAATAACTGATGGTGTTATTGCCGACCCGTCCCTTCGCTGGCATGACCCAGATCAGGTTCAAAGGGTTCGGCTTACGCCATCTCAGCCCTTGACAGGACACCCCTCGGAGGAGCCTGTTATACGATATTTACTTTTTGATTACAATGCCCGTGCGGCGGCCACGGGCACCCGGCGTTAAGGTTTTTCCTAGCCGAAAACGGTTCGTTTAGTGCGGTCCAATACAATTTTTCTGGCTTGCAGGGGGGCATGTTTGTCACTGTATTCCGGTCATAATTCACTCTAAGGACACTACCCATGAAGAAAATTGGATTTCTCTCTTTTGGTCACTGGACGCCTTCGTCGCAGTCGGGCACCCGCTCGGTTGGCGATGCACTGTTGCAATCCATCGATCTTGCCGTCGCGGCAGAAGAGCTGGGGGCGGACGGGGCCTATTTCCGCGTACACCACTTCGCGCGCCAACTTGGTTCGCCATTTCCGCTGTTGGCCGCCATCGGTGCCAAAACCCAGCGCATTGAGATCGGCACCGGCGTGATCGACATGCGTTATGAAAACCCGCTGTATATGGTGGAAGACGCCGGCGCCGCCGACCTGATTTCAGGCGGGCGCTTGCAGCTTGGCATCAGTCGCGGCTCTCCCGAGCAGGTGATTGATGGCTGGCGTTACTTTGGCTATACCCCGGCCGAAGGCGAGACCGAAGCCGATATGGCGCGCCGCCACACCGAAGTGCTGCTTGATGCGTTGCGTGGCGAAGGGTTCGCCGAACCTAGCCCGCAGCCGATGTTCCCGAATCCACCGGGCTTGCTGCGGGTGGAGCCTTTCTCCGCCGGACTGCGGGATCGCATCTGGTGGGGCGCCAGCTCAGACGCTACGGCCGTTTGGGCGGCGAAGTTGGGGATGAACCTGCAAAGCTCAACGCTGAAAAACGACGAAACCGGCGAACCGTTCCACGTGCAGCAAGCGAAGCAGATCCGCGCGTATCGCGAAGCCTGGAAGGTCGCCGGGCATAAACGGGAACCCCGCGTGTCGGTCAGCCGCAGCATCTTTGCGTTGATGGACCAGCGGGATCGCAACTATTTTGGCAATAGCGGGCAAGACGGCGATCAGGTGGGGTATATCGGCGATCAGACCCGGGCGATATTCGGCCGCAGCTATGCCGCCGAGCCGGAGCTGTTGATCAAACAACTGGCGCAGGACGAAGCAATTGCCGAGGCGGACACCTTGCTGCTGACCGTGCCAAACCAGCTGGGTGTTGATTATAACGCCCATGTGATTGAGTCGATCCTGACCCATATCGCCCCTGCGCTGGACTGGCGCTAATTAGGTCATAGCCAAAAGCCCGCCTGAGGTTTCTGCGGCGGGCTTGACTTATTTTGCTCAATTTGTATTTTAACGACATGCATACATTTCTGATTATCGTCCCTGAAGGGGGCATGTTGTTTGAGTCGGCGGGGATCGCCGACATCCTGATGCAAGCCAACCGCTTGAGGCCTGATGACGCGCCGCTCTACCAGATAGCGATAGTCACTACCCAGTCTCACCGCGTGGTGCATGGGTCCTCCGGCTTGAACCTATTGGCCGACCATCGCCTTTGCGATCTGGATCCAGAACAAGCGCGTGACACCATCATCGTCACCGGCAAAGGGGCGACCGAGGAAGAAAGTGCTTTTGTGGTGGATTGGCTACGTCGTGCCGCACCCAAAGCGCGCCGAATTGCCTCCGTTTGTGGCGGGGCCTTGTTGCTTGCTGAAGCCGGGTTGCTGGATGGCCGTCGTGCCACCACGCACTGGCGGTTGCTGGACACCTTGCAATCTCGTTTCCCCAAAGTGCTGGTCGAAAATGGGCCGATCTATGTGCAGGACGGCAGTGTCTGGACCTCCGGCGGCGTCAGCTCCGGGTTCGATCTGACGCTGGCGCTGGTGGAAGACGATTACGGTTTTACTCAGGCCCGCGAAGTGGCGCAGGACCTGGTGATGTTTTTGCGTCGGCCCGGCGGGCAGGCGCAGTTCAGCCGTTACCCGTTAAATCAGGCTAAAACCCCCGGCCCAATCCGCGATCTCCAGTGCTGGATCCTGGAAAATCTGGCGGAAGATCTTTCCGTCGAGAAACTGGCCGAACGGGTTGCCATGAGCCCACGCAACTTTACCCGCGTGTTCACGCGTGAGGCCGGTATTCCTCCGGCCAAATTTGTCGAAGAAGGGCGTTTGTACAGCGCCCGACAGCGTCTGGAACAGAGCTCGGCAGGCATTGAGCAAATTGCCCTCACCAGCGGTTTCGGCAATAGCCTCAATCTGCGGCGTGTCTTCGAACGGCATTTGCAGCTGACCCCGACCGAGTACCGCGAACGTTTTCATGCACGTACTTTGGCCTAAATTGATCTGTAAACGTCATTTACGACACACATCCCTCAGGCTTAAATTGGCAGCAGAGCCAATAACGAAGGAGTAGATCATGGTCAAAGTAGGCATTAATGGATTCGGCAGGATCGGCAGGAATGTTTTGCGTGCGGCATTAGGTCGCGATGACTTTGAAGTCGTGGCGATTAACGATTTGACCGACAGCAAAACCCTGGCGCACCTGCTCAAATACGATTCGCTTTCGGGCACTCTGGCCGCCCAGGTTGAAGCCGGTGAAAACCAGTTGCTGCTCGATGGTCGTCCGATTCATGTATTCTCCGAAAGAGATCCGGCGGCCATCCCATGGAGCAGCGTGGGTGTCGAGGTGGTGATTGAGGCGACGGGTTTCTTTACCGACAAAGCCAAGGCTGAAGTGCACATCACGAAAGGCGGAGCCAAGCGAGTCATTATCTCGGCACCGGCCAAAGGCGACGACATTACCCTGGTGCTGGGTGTTAACCATCAGCAATACGATCCGGCCAAACATTTTGTCGTCAGTAACGGCAGCTGCACCACTAACGGTCTGGCACCCGCCGCTCAGGTATTGCATCAGGCTTTCGGCATTGAATACGGCCTGATGAATACCACCCATGCTTACACCAACAGTCAGGCATTGCATGACCAACCGGAAAAAGACTTACGCGGTGCCCGCGCCGCAGCAGAGTCGATTGTGCCTTATTCCAGCGGCGCGGCCAAAGCGCTCGGCAAGGTGATCCCGGAGCTGGAGGGCCGTCTGACCGGTTACTCGCTGCGGGTGCCGGTACCGGTGGTGTCTATTGTTGACCTGACGGTCACGCTGAAACGTGAGGTGACGGTGGAAGAGATCAACGCCGCTTTCCGCCAGGCAGCCGAATCCGGCCCTCTCAAGGATATTCTTGGCTACAGCGATGAGCCGTTGGTGTCTAGCGACTACAGAGGCGATCCACGCTCTTCCGTGATTGATGGGCTTTCCACGCTGGTCATTGGCGGCAAGCTGGTCAAGATCCTGGCCTGGTATGATAACGAGTGGGGCTTCTCTAACCGGCTGGTGGATCTGGCGGTATTGATGGATAAACGCGGGTTATAGACGAGTAGGGGCGCTGCAGGCTGCGCCCCGATGTTGAAATCCAGCCAATTTACAGCTGCGCGATGCGCATTAAATCTTGTTTGGCCCCTGGCGCGACCGCCAGCACCGGCCCGCCGTGCAGCAAATGTTCCCCTTCGGTGTTAAATGCATGGGTCCAGCCACCGGCTTCGTTGACCAGGCAGTAACCCGCCAGACAATCCCAGGCATGCATATAAGGTTCGTAATAACCCACCAATCGTCCTGCGGCCACCCAGGCTAACATCATGGCGCCGGAACCGTTACGGAAGAAATTGCCGCCGACAGCGGTGATCTGGGCAGCGATTTCCCCAACGCGTTCCGGTGTCACATAGCTGTTGGCACCAAAGCCGGTGACGTGGTTTTGCATGGTGCGCTGTGGGTCCACCTGCAGCGTTTTACCGTTGAGGGTAGCACCCGCGCCGCGCGCCGCGACAAAACATTCCTGCTGGCAGGGGGCGACGATCACCCCGATCACCGGCTCACCCTGATGGATCACCGCAATCGACACGCACCAGTTCGGCATACCGTTAACAAAGGGGCTGGTGCCGTCGATCGGGTCTACCACCCAGGTGTAGCCAGAATCACCAGGCTGCAGGCCAAATTCTTCTCCCAGAAAGCCGTCGTCCGGGAACTGGCGGGCTATCTGCTCGCGGATCAGCAGTTCAACTTCGCGGTCGGCGATCGATACCACATCTTGCGCATCGCGTTTGGTTTCGATCACCAGGCTTTCGCGGCGGTTAAAATAGTCCAGCGCTTTGTTGCCCGCTGCTCGTGCCGCCTGTTCGGCCAGCGTCAAACGCTGGGAAATGGACTCATTCATCTTTGCTCCTTAAGGTATTGAGGTTCACTGGGCAATCAGCGCCAGTCCCTGAGATTTGAAATCAATGGCCACGCGGGTGGTCGGCGTCAGCTGGCGTTCCATCTGCACATCGACAATAAACAACGCGCCGAGATCGGTTTTCACTTCATATTCGATATGGTCCCCCAACCAGGCGCTGTGGGTCACTTCACCGTTTAATGCGCCGCTCTGCTCGGGCTGTAAGGTAATAAACTGTGGCCGCACCGAAAGCTGCGCAGCACCGGGGCGCGCTTTGGCACCCGGTACACGATACTGACGACTGCCGAGGGTGATCAGCGCTTCGCCGTTGTCTACCCGCTCAATGTCGCAGGGCAGGATGTTAGCCTCACCCATAAAGTCGGCAATAAACACTGAAGCCGGCGAGTGATACAGCTCCTGAGGCGCACCCTGTTGAGCAATATGCCCTTCTTTCATGACGATAATCTTATCGGAAACCGCCAGCGCTTCTTCCTGATCGTGGGTGACATACACTGCGGTGAAGCCGAGGCGCTGTTGCAAATCGCGGATCTCGGTGCGCACTCGGCGACGCAGCCGTTCGTCAAGGTTGGATAAGGGCTCATCGAGCAGCAGCACCTGGGGTTCCAGGACCAGTGCGCGCGACACGGCGATGCGCTGCTGTTGGCCGCCTGACAGTTCGGCGGGCAGGCGTTGGCCCATATTTTCCAGACCCACCAGTTTTAACCCTTCGCGCGCCCGATCCTGCGCCTCTTTACGTGACAGCCCGCTGGCCAGCAGGCCGTACATGACGTTGTCCAGCGCGTTCATATGCGGGAACAGCGCGTAGGACTGGAACACCATGGCGACGTCGCGCTCATTGGCCGGCAGATGGGTGACGTCTTTGCCGCCAATCAGAATGCGCCCCGAGGTCGGGTGCTCCAGACCGGCCAACAGGCGCAGGGTGGTGGTTTTGCCACAGCCCGAAGGACCGAGCAGCGTCACCAGCGTACCGGGTTCGACGGTGAGCGAAAGGCCGGGCAGGGCGGTGAAGTCGGCAAACTGTTTGGTGACGTTTTCAAACACCACCGAGCCGGAACGAATGGCGGTCATAGGGCATTCTCCTGATGTAAGGCCGCGGGTGGCGTCACCGGCGGAGTGGCAGTGATGGCGCGGCGCAGGCGACGTTCGCCAACCAGCAGCTGGAAGGTGAGGATCACCGCCAGCATCACCACGATAAGCACCGAGGAGTAGGCGATAGCCACGCCGTATTCCCCATTTTCGACCAGCCCGACAATGTAGGAAGTGGCCATGTTGTACTGAGCGCTGACCAGGAAGATCACCGCACTGATCGAGGTAATGGCCCGCACGAAGGCATACACTAGTGCTGCGCTGATGGCGGGTTTCAGCAGCGGCAGGATCACTTTGCGCAGGGTGCGGAAACTGCTGGCTCGCAGCGTCAGCGAGGCTTCATCCAGGCTGCGATCCAGTTGGCTCATGGCGGCGATCCCGCCGCGTACGCCGACCGGCATATTACGGAACACAAAGCAGGCCACCAGGATCAGCGCAGTACCGGTGATTTCCAATGGCGGCAGGTTATAAGCCATGATGTAGCTGACGCCGATCACCGTGCCGGGGATGGCAAAGCTGAGCATCAACATAAACTCAAAGGTCTGACGACCGGCAAACTTCTGCCGCACGATCAGCCAGGCGGTGAGCAGGCCAACGATGGCGGTAAGCGGCGCGGCGATCAGCGCGATCTCCAGGGTGGTCCAGAACGAGTTCCAGGCGACGCCGGTCCAGGCTATCTGGCCGTTGTTCCACTGGAAACCGAAGGCGCGGGCGTAATGCCCCAGCGTCAGGCTGTTATCCAACCCCCATGACTGGACAAAGCCGCCGATCAGGATCATGCCGTAAACCACCAGCGTGAACAGACCCCAGGGGATCACCAACGCGTACACGCCATAGCGCAAGCCGCGTGGCAGCCCGCAGTGCGTGCCGGAGTCCCCTTTGCCGGTGACGGTGGCGAAGTTTTTCCCTGCCAGCCACAGGCGCTGCAAAATAAAGGCGCTGAGGGTAAAGCACAGCAGGATGATGGCCAGCACGGCGGCGCGGCTTGGATCGTTCTGCGCCCCGACCACCGAGAAGAAGATCTCGGTCGACAGCACGCCGTGGCTGCCCCCCAGCACCATCGGATTACCGAAGTCCGCCATGCTTTCGATAAAGCTGATCAGGAAGGCGTTGGCCAGGCCGGGTGCCATCAGCGGCAGTGAAACATAGCGGAAAGTGCGCCAGCGGTTAGCGCGCAACGTCTGTGAGGCTTCTTCCAGCGAGGGGCTGACTCCTTCCACCACGCCAATCAACACCAGGAAGGCAATCGGGGTAAAGGAGAGCACCTGAGCAATCCAGATGCCGGTCAGGCCGTATAACCAACGGCCGGGCTCGATGCCAAACAGGCTGGCGAGCAGTTCGGTGACCACCCCGGCGCGGCCAAACAACAGCATCAGCGCCAGGCCAATCACAAACGGCGGCGTGATGATCGGCAGTATGGTCAGCAGGCGCAGCCCTTTTTTGAACGGCAGCGGCGTGCGGGTGGCGGCCAGCGCAAAAGCCAGGCCGAGTAGCGTAGAGCCGCTGGCGGTCATCAGCGCCAGCGTCAGGGTGCGCCAGGCGGTGCCGCAACTGCCGCCCTTCAGGCAGCCTAGACTCCAGATGGCCGGATCCTGCATATTGGCGATCAGACCGTCGGGCTTAAACGATCCATCCACGTCCTGTACCGATGAGACAAACATGCTCAGCACCGGATAAAGCACGAAGGTGGTCACCAGCGCGACCAGCAACACAATGGCGGCCACCACAAAGGCATCCCCCTTCAGCACGCCGCGTTCGGCCAGCGCAAAAGAGAGCAGCAGCAAAAAGGTGGTGATCAGCAAAATGGCACCGGCGCCAAAGGCGGGTTGGCCGTCGCTGAGCGCGCCAAACAGCTGTTCGCTCCACTGCCAGTTCCAGCCGCTGTAGCCAATGGCATGGCCTTCAAACAGCAAAAACAGGATGCCGATGACGCTGGCCCCCATCAGCAATTGCGAACGCAGGCGACTCACCGGCAACAGACGAGCCGGTGCGCAAACCAGTAGCATCAGCAGAGCAATCAGCAGCCAGGGCCGTTGAAAGGTGATTATTTGCCACAGCGCAGGTGCGCTTGCCTGATCCTGCCACAGAGTACTGAGCCAGCCAAAGTCGAAGAACCCGGCTTCCTGGCTGTACCAGGGCAGCAATAACACGGCCAGTGCGCCCAGCACGAGGGCCCCGTCAAGGCGGCGGTTTTGAGCATTCATCGTAACCTCGAGAGTTCATATTTCCGTTACCGCGCTTTGTACAGGCGAGGGTTGCCTCGCCCGGTTTATCGCAGAGCGCGTCACATATGGGAGGAAAAGGGCGTGAATTATTGGGCGCTGGCGCCGATCTCTTTATCCCAGCGGCTGAGCAGTGCCTTGCGTTTTTCTGTCGCGCCGTAGGTTTTAAAGTCGTAATCGATCAGTTTGATGTTCTCGAAGCGTGGCGCATATTCGGAAATCGCCGCGTTGCGATTGGACGGCAACTGGAAGGATTTGGCGTCTTTCATGTGTGACTGGGCATCGGCACTGAGCGCCCAGTCGTACCACACCTTGGCCTGGCTGAGGTTGCGTGCGCCTTTAACGATCGACATCGAGCCAATTTCAAAGCCGGTGCCTTCGCAAGGGGCGACCGCCTTGATCGGGAAGCCATCGACCTGCATCGCGACGGCATCATGCATAAACACGATACCGACGGTGGTTTCACCGCGAGCAGCCGCTTTCACCGGTGCTGAGCCGGATTTGGTGTACTGTGAAATATTGGCGTTGAGCTTTTTCAGGTAGTCGAAGGCCGGCTCTTCACCCATGATTTGCACCAGTGTGGCGAGGGTGTTGTAAGCGGTGCCGGACGAGTTCGGGTTGGCCATCTGGATCTCGCCTTTGTAGGCCGGATCCAGCAGGTCACTCCAGCAGGCCGGAACCTTGAGTTTTTTCTCTGCCAGCAACTTGGTGTTGTACCCCCAGCCCAGCGCCCCGGCGTAGACACCGACGGTGCGGTAGCCGGCACTTTCTGCCTGTTTACGCGCCCAGTCGTGCTGTTGATCAAGCAGCGGGGATTTATAGGGCTGGGTTAACCCTTCGTCGGCGGCCTGCATATGCGGGTCGCCGGTGCCGGCCCACCAAATATCGGTGCGTGGGTTACGGGCTTCGGTACGAATACGTGCATAGGCTTCCCCGGCGGAGAGGCGCACCATACTGACTTTGATATCCGGGTGTTGTTTCTCAAACAGATTGGTCATTTGCTCGCAGACCACGACGTCGGCGGAGCAGATCATATTCAGTTTCCCGGCTGCGTGAGCAGGCAGGGCAGAGAGTGCAGAGCCGGCGGCGAGGACCGCCATCAGAGTAACGCGATGCATGGTGTTCTCCTTGGTTGTGTAGGGTGGCGATACGTTGTCGCCTATTCTTTTTGCACGTGTGTGCAAATAACTAGAGGATATAAATTGCGCTGTCAATCGCGCAGTGAAACAATTCAACCTACTCGTCACAAAAATGAAACATTTTTACCGACAAAAATTTGCACAGCTTTGCAAAGTGCGGCAAACTTTTCTCAGAATGCGAAACGGATGGATGTGAAGATGGCGATGGACAAGGCGATGATCAGTGCGAAAGACGTAGCGGAGTTGGCCGGGGTTTCCCGCTCGGCGGTTTCGCGGACTTATACGCCCGGTGCCAGCGTGTCGGCGGCCACCCGCGAAAGGGTGATGCGGGCGGCTGAAGAACTGGGTTATCACGTGAATCACTTGGCGCGGGGATTGGTGCGTAACCGCAGCGGCATTGTCTGCCTGGTCGTTTCGGAACTGGCGACCCCCTATCGAGCCAGCCTGGTCCGCTTGCTGACCCAGCATTTGCAGGATGCGGGCAAGATCGCCATGTTGATTAACACCGATCGCTCCGATGACAGCGTCTCCCAGGCGTTGCAGCAGGCGATCAACTTCCGTGCCGATGCTTCCTTTGTGCTTTCCGGCATGCCGGACAGCGCCATTGCCCGTCTGTGCCATAAACACGGCCAGCGGCTGGTGCTGATCAACCGTAATGACACCTTGCCCGGCTCACTCAGTATCCGGCTGGATAACGAAGAGGCGGCCGGCAGGGTGGTGATGGCGTTTGCCCGAGCGGGCTGCCAACGCATCGCTTTTGCCAACTCATTGGCCGGGACGCCCAGCCTGATGGCGCGTGAACGCGGTTTTCTGCAGGCGGCGGAAGAGGCGGGGCTGCAGGTAAGCGTCGAGCGCTTTGGCACGACGTCGTATGAGAGCGGTCAGATCCTGGCGCACCGGCTGTTGACCCGTCGCGAGCGCCCCGATGCGGTGTTCTGCGTCACGGATTTATTGGCCTGTGGCTTTATGGACGAGGCGCGTCACCGCTTTGGACTGCGTATTCCAGAAGATCTTTGCGTGGCGGGCTACGACGATATTCCCCAGGCGGCCTGGTCCTCTTACAACCTCACCACCTTTACCCAGCCGGTGGCGTTATTTGCTCAGGATTCGGTTGCCTGGCTGATGGCGGAAGAGAAGAAAGAGGAGAGTATGATGCCGGCGCTGGGCCACGAGATGCCGGGTGAAACCCGGCTGTACCATGCCGATTTTGTCTGGCGCGAGACCATCCGGGGAGGATGACCCATAGCAAAAGACCCGCCTAAGTTTCCTTAAGCGGGTCTTTCGAATTTGGCTCCTCTGACTGGACTCGAACCAGTGACATACGGATTAACAGTCCGCCGTTCTACCGACTGAACTACAGAGGAATTGTCTGAACGGGGCGCATCATATCCAGCCACCCAGAATGTGTCAACGCTAAAATCGCCGATTCGGTGCGACTGCTCAGCATATGAGCAATGCGGGTCGGCTTATGGCAATTCTGCGCCATCTTCGGCCTGCAACCGCTGCAAGCGTGCCAGCGGATCCTGTTTATAGAAGCGGCAGAAATGCTGGTACAGCAGTGGGAAACGGTTGGCCAGCAGCTCGGGCGCACTGAAAAAATACTCCGACAGTACCGCAAAACATTCGGCCGGATCGGTGGCGGCGTAGGCGTCCATGCTGGCGGCCTCTTCGCCGACCATGTCGATCTCATCCTGCAGGTTTTCCATCGCGGCATGTAGGTCATGTTCCCAGGCAGCGATATCGCGCAGCGGAATCGGTGGGATGCCGGTGGCGCTGCCGCCGTTGCGCATATCCAGCTTGTGCACCGCTTCGTGGATCACCAGGTTAAAGCCGGAGAGATCAAAAGAGTCCTGCACATCCTGCCAGTTAAGCACGATAGGCCCCTGTTCCCAGCTTTGACCGGACTGCACCACCGGCCCGGAGTGAACCAGGCCGAAGTCGTCCTGCCATTCGTCCTCCACCACGAACGGCGTAGGGTAGAGCAGGATCTCATTGAAACCGTCGAGGCACTCGGCCCCCAGTTCCAGCACCGGCAAAGCGAACAGCAGGGCAATACGTGCCTGCATTTGTGAGGTCAGCACCAGCCCCTGCAAGGGGACAATGCGTTTTAGTTGTAAAATTTGCCCGGCAACGGCAATCAGCCGCTGTTGTTCCTGCTCATCCAGTGGAGAGAGCAGGGGAATAGCCAGCGCGTCTTGCCACTGGGCAAGCGTTTCCGCCTGCGGTTGATGCGTTTTCCACGGCCATTTAATCATCGCATTGCTCGTTAAGTCGTCACTTGAACATTCGGCAGGAGGCTAACCCTGTAAAAATGCCGCAAAAAGGGGCATGATAGCAAGCACTTGAAGGAGAGATGCCGGAGCGGCTGAACGGACCAGTCTCGAAAACTGGAGTAGGGGCAACTCTACCGGGGGTTCAAATCCCCCTCTCTCCGCCATTATTCAAGCACTTAGCTAAAATTCTTTCAACGATCCCCGTCACACATAGCATCTTCATCCAGACCAGACTCTGGATTAACATTTTTATCTATTCAAACCTTGGGATATTACCTATCGGTTGTTTAACAACAATCCGCGATTGGGATATATTTTAATGTTGCTTATTAAATCGATGAACCAGCGCTAAAGATACCATCAACAATAAAATAGGTGGGGCAAGGGTCGTTAATTGAACGTTGAGAGAAAACAGCAATCCAAGGTTAAGAATTATCTGGTATATGATATACGTAAGCAGCCCAACAATGACACCAATGGCTAAACGGCTACCCAACCCTGGCGCACGTGGAATACTGAAGGTGAATGGGATGGCTAATAAAATCATGGCCAAGACTAAAATTGGTCGGCCTAGTTTTTGCCATAAAGCGATCTGATATTCATTACTGGGTTGTTCTGAATTTTGCAGATAATGAATGTACTGCTTCAGTTGTTTGGTAGAGAAGCTATCAACAGGCATGGTCAGGCCTTTCAGGTTCATCCCGGCAAATAGAGATTGCCAGGGTAAATCATCATAGGTTTGTACGACTTCTTTCTTGTTTTTCCATTGTTTTTGCATGACTTGATGCAAGGTCCACAGTCCGTTATTGGCGGTGGTAGCCTTTTCAGCGTAAACGTAGGATTCAAGGGCGAGGTCGGATTGGTAGCGAAATATCTCAATCCCGACGGGTTGGTTTTGCTTATCCAGGGATTTTACGGTAACAAATTCATTGCCACTTCTGGCCCACAAGGCATTGCCGGAGTCAGCGGTATTATTGGTTTTAGCCAGGGCGGTGTCTTTAAGTTCCTGGGCCTGTTGCTGCATCGGTGAGGCTACCCACTCGTCGAGAGCACCTAATGACAGATTGATAAAAAGGCCGGCATAAAGAGTCACCAAAGCAATTTTGAATATTGAAAAGCCAGCGGTACGCATCGCCGTCAATTCAAGCGTTTTTGACAGTTGTCCAAGTCCGACGATGCCACCCAGCAAGGCGATAAACGGGCCGAGATCAACGAGGCTTCTGGGTAATGTCATTAACACAACTAACAGAGCCTGAGTCCAGTGGTATCCATTGGGAGTGACGTCCTCTAGCTCGTTGATCAGATTAAAGGTGGTAAATAATGGAATTAACAATCCGGCAGCGGCTGCAAATCCGATAAAGAGATTACGGATCAAATAACGACTGAAGATATTCATCGAAATGGTTTCCGTAGCAGTGAGAAATCACGTGCAATTAGAATTAACAGGCCAATGGACATTAATAGCGGGACTAACCAGACACCTGGAGTAATGGGAAGAGTACCGTTAGCCACCAACGTACGGCAGATATTCCCACCATAAAAAATAGCGGTAAATAAGAGCGTGAGGGGGAGCAGTGTTGTATAGCGACCCTGGCGAGGTTTTATGCGGCTTAATGGAATCGCCAATAACACCATCAGTAGGGTGCTGATACCACGACTTTCCCGCCATTGTAATTCCGCCCTGTCCGCAGGGTCAGTGGAGCGTGATAACGCTGCCAATGATGCTGATTTCCGCTTGACTTCTATGCTTTCAATAAAAGGTTTAAGCGATATTTTTAAATTATTATAATTCTGCATGTTATCATCTGTGCCTTGGCGATCTAACACATAGGCGGTTCCGGATTTTAGCATCACGGAGGGGCTTGAAGGTGAAGGGTCTATAACTTCAACCGAATGAGCCCGATATAAACTGGTGTTGTTGGTCGAGCGTGAATAAATCAATGCGTCTGTAAGATGATTTGACGTTGGGTCAATACGAGAGGCGAGGATCATTCTGCCGCTGCCATTAACGTTAAACTTATTCGCCTGCAGATGACTCACGTCCAGCACGGATTGTGACTGTTGTTCCAACTGATAAATATTGGCGTAAGCCCAGGGCCTGCCGTACAGAGAAAGAAGTGTTACTAACAGGGCCAGAGGAATGGCAAGTACCAATACCGCTTTGTATAGCCGCCACGGGCTGGCGCCAGAGGCGTGAATGGCGGTTATTTCAGAATCGCTGTAGAGCTGGCCCAGCGCAACCGCGACGGCAACATAAAGGCCTACTGGTAGAAGCATCTCCAATGCAATCAATATCTTATAACAAACGACATCAAATACGATTTGCAGAGCCAATGTCCCATTGGCAGCTTCTGTGAGATACCGTTGGGCTGAGTAGCTGGCAAACATAAAGATGAGAAAACCCACGATGATCATCACTAATCGGCGGATTTCAACCATGATATAGCGCTCAATCAAAGCCATAAGCTAGTTATATCCCTTAATATCAAACGCATGTTTGCTGAGAAAAGGCCCGCTTCCAGCACGTTTTTCTTCATGATTTATCATTGGCAATCAGCTTTCGCAGCAGGGCGATCACCTGATTAACCTCATCCGGGGTCAGAGCTCCATCTTTTGCCCATTGGACGCGTCCTGCTTTATCCAGTACTACAATTGTTGAACTTTCTTCTGGCAGCTTCCAGGCGTTATGGACCAGCCCATGACTATCGACAATGAATTGTGCCCAGGGATAATGCCTTTTGTTTTTCTCAATTTTACTGCGCACGAAGAAGCCCGAGCCCGGAATTGCATCGTCAGTATTGACGATAGTGGTCGGCTGAAAACGGTCGTTCGGAAAATTCGCTTCCTTGACGGCGGTAATCAGCATCGAGTTTTTCTTCTTGGCAGAGGTGCGGCCGGCGATGCACTGGATGACGCGAACTTTTCCTGTCAGTTCTGAACTACCCCATTTCTTATAGCGAAAATTGTCATTTTCAAGCAGTAACTCTCCGCGATCGGCTATGACTACCGGTGCGACAGGTTCACCCTGAACAAAATTATGCGCTGATGTGACCAGTGGGAACAGCAGCAGCGAAATTGTCAGTAATCTACATAACGTCATGAAAATAACCATAATGTATAGAAATTGTGGCTGCAGAGGAGGGTGGTAATCTCCCATTGCGGCTAAAGTTGCATAGGATATCGCTCGAGAAGTAACTCCAGACGTTGGCGAATATCGACATCCAGCATCGTTGGCTCATCATAGGATTTCCCACCGGCCAGTTTATCCGCCACCATCACATCATGCCGATCTCCCATTAACCCATTAATAGCGGCCAAAAATCTGGAAATCTGACGGGCTTCCCGGTTGCTGGGATCTATAGATCTCAGCGTGTCGTAAAATGAGACTTGTTGGCTAATAATTTTCCGCACATCGTGGAACTGCTTTCCAGTGAGCTGTGGATCAGCAATTAGCCTCTGAAGTTCGCGCATTTGCTCCTGGCGATACGCAATAAAATTGCTCTCGGTTTCTAAGTGAATATGACGCAAAGCATAATTCACCAGCGACCAAATCGGCTTGCTGAGGAGGATCCGGAGAATATTACCGTAGAGTTTAAGGTTCTCTTTATTGCCGTTGCGAAAAGCATCCTGAAAATGCCCAAGAACTACGGTTGTTAAGTGAAAAAGATGACTGGAATTATGCTGCTTGCTGTAAAGGCGCTGAGCAAAGCGTAAATGTTTATAACGCGCACGAATATACTTATAGCGCATACGCGTTGCCGCAGATAATTCTACATCTTTAAGAAAATCATTGACTAAGCGTAATAGCTCCTGTCGGGTGAAACCGTCCTGCCAAAACTGCAGACACAAGGCATAATTATCCTGAATGCTCTCATAGGAACATTGCAAGTCAATATGCTGAGGTAAATGGATATCCGCCTCAACGATGTCATCTGTCTC
The DNA here is from genome assembly GCF_949794035.1 of Serratia proteamaculans. NCBI lineage: Bacteria > Pseudomonadati > Pseudomonadota > Gammaproteobacteria > Enterobacterales > Yersiniaceae > Serratia > Serratia proteamaculans. Next base: position 3,466,554 of record NZ_OX461105.1, on the reverse strand, counting down.
TACCGCAGTAAACAGTAATTGGATCGTTTCTGTTGAGAATTTTTTCCTGTTGCTGCTATTAGTCATTGATTACTCTCTCTGGATACATTGAATCCCAGTAAATAGCGATTACGGTAAGCACTTATAGTCGGAATTAGCGTCAACAAAACGTCTAGACATTGGCCTGCCAAATAAGCGAATGCCGCGCCTTGCACACCAAAGATATGAGACATGACGATTAAGAGCCCAATGTATGAGACTGCGGCGATGGTTTGCACTATCAAGAAAGCCCGCTGTTTACCTGCCATAAACAATAGGGACTCCTGAGGAAAGCCCAGCATGGACACGATAATGGCACCCAGCATGATTTGGATTAAATCATAGGCTTGCAAGTACTGGTAACCGAAAACAACTGAAATTAATGGCTTACCAACGACGATCACCAGAAGGGCCACGGCGAGGCCAATACCTCCGGCTAACAATGCCGATCGGAGGCCCAGTAGCCAGGGTTTTGTCGTGCGAGGATCCAGGCGCATGATCTCAGGATAGAAGCTCTTTTCCAGCAACTTGGCCGGGGTGCCTGTGGCATCAAAGAAGGTCATTGCAATTTTGAACAACCCAGCCGCTGCCGGACCCAAAACGACGCCAACTAAAACGGTACTGCACGAGTTACGCGTAGCCCAAATCGTATGTGCAAAATTGGTTGTCCATACGAAATTCCAGGCGCCCTCAATGCGGCGTGCGGTCTTAAATAGCCGTGGTTTCAGCGCATTATGAATATCCCTGCGGCGTAATTCACGCGCGGCAAACCACCAAAACAGGGTTCCTCCGATTAAGTTGGAGGCATACCATGTGATGATAAAACCCGGAAATCCCAGGTCAAAATAATAAGACAGGACACTTCCGATCGCCTGCAAAAAGGGTTTTATAGCCTGCTGAACGGCAATCAGATCGAAGCGGTCAAACGCCCGCAAAATCCCCGTAGGGGTTGACGACGTCATGGACGGGATTAATGTGCAGTAAAGAATGGCGAGCCAAAAACTTTCCTCATCCAAGCCTAAGGCGTGAGAGAGGAAGGGGAGTAATAACATACCGCCAAGCACGGCAATGGTTCCGCTCGCGATATCCAGACCGAATGAAAATGAAATGACGTCACGAAAGCGTTGAATGTTTTGGCGTTCTAATGCGGGAGTGCCAAATTGAACAACGAATTGCCATGTCTGAAACTTGATAAAATCACTGATCGCTTTTGTATAAGCCTGAATGATTACAAGTACACCAAACATTTCGGGCGACATGCCTTTACCGGCACAAGAAAGCGCAAGTAACCCAAGCAATGCACTAGCCACACTGCCGGAGCCTAAATAGGCGGCGTTACGTAAGATGGAGCGAAAAGCACCATCGGAAAACCAATGCTTCATAGTCAAACCAGCCATACTAACCACATGTACCCACTCTGACTTGAGAATGAGTAATATTGTTGGGATCCCGGCATATAAGAGTGATTTCGCTAGCCGAGAGTGGAATGGGTACGCGATGGAAGCATTGAAACTGAAGTTATCGCATTCAGTGCTTTTTCCAGTACTTCATCGTAGGGGGCTTTGGCATCCAACTCGATAATTCTGGAGCCATTATACTCTAGCCGAACCATGGCTGAAATTTTGTCCTTCAGTTCTTCATAACTGTGGTCGGGTTTACGTGAAAAGGCGGTATCGACATCAATATCAAGACGAATGATAAGTTCGGGGCGGCATAAAGCCATCCGCTGATACAGTCGTCGTTCACGAGCCGCTAAACGAGTCATTAGCCAGCCCTTTGCGCGCTCCACACCAATGCCCGGTCCGTCATAGTAAAAACCGGAAATTTCTGCCTGTGGAAAACGATCGCTGATCACCAATACCCCACTCTGTGCCAGACGCTGTACTTTGCGTAAATTGGCCGCGCGCCACAATGAAAAACCGTACATAATCAATGCCGCCCAGAGTGCCGGTGGTTTATTGCTCATGCGCTGAGTCTTGTCAGATTTGGCGGCCAGGCGCCGTTCAAGCCATACGCCAATGAAAGGCAGGCGCTTAATTTTATCGCCATCCTCCCCGGAGATAAGCCCTAAATAACGACGCTGGGTTGTCCGGTATTTTTGCAGATTTTTGACCAAATCGGCGGTAAGCGTGGACTTTCCAGTGCCGTCGCTGCCTACCACCGCAATAAGGCCGGTAATGCATGCAGATGAGGGATCGTTTTGTGTATTTGATTTATTTTTTTGCATTTTTTTCAGCATGAAAAGGTCATCAAAAGACTAAACCTCTGACGTCGTCAGTGAGGTTCGAATTGCACGCAGTGACTCATCGAGAATTTTACTCGCCGGCTCGCGCCCATCTAAATCCAGTATCTTTGCGCCATTAAACGTAAGGTGAGGGATGACGGCAATCTTTTCACGCAGAGCCGAAAGCTTATGATCGGGTTTACGTGAGTACGCGGTTTTTTCATCAATATCGAGACGAATCAATAAGAAAGGTGGATAAGACGCCATCCACTGATACAGCTTTTGCTCATGTTTTCTCAACCTTTGTACCCAACGATTACCGCCAACCGTTTTTGCAAGTTGCGGACCATCGAAACGAAAACCCGCCACTTCCGCTTGTGGGTAACGATCCGTCACCAGCAATTGCCCCTTGCGACTTTTCGCCAACATTCTGCGAAACTTATAAACTCGCCAATATGACAATAAAAAGATCACCAGCGCCGTTACATTGCCAGGAGGTGTTGAAGGGTGCTCATGAACACGATCAGACTTCGCCAGTAAATAACGACCAAAGGGTGCACCAATAATGGGCAAGCCGCTGATCCATTCTCCTATACGTCCCGAAGACTGGCCGAGATAAAGTAATTCCGTCGGCTCTTGCGCTGATAGATGATTGACCAGACTGGCAGCCAAAGTCGATTTTCCTGAACCATCACAACCCGTTATTGCTATTACGCGCACAGGGGGATGATTAGCAATGGATATTGTCTGTTGACTCACAGTAATGGGTCCAATACAAAGAAACCATTGTATTGTAATCAGTCTTGGGTTCAAGGTATTTATTGTGCTCTATCTCGATAATTATCAAATTTATTTTTGCCGTTAATTACATTTCACCATGGCAGTCTTGTTTTTTTGTGCTAATTGTTACCGAGATTTACCCTATGGCTCTTATTGCTAATGAGATATCACAGTGACGGGGGAAGGAACGAGTGTTTCATTATTTTCTTAATATTTTGTGTGAAATCTCATTGGATTAAGGATGTTTATTTCTTGTCGGGCTGGTCACGGCTTTAAGCGACTTTTTTCTTGCGAAATGGTACATTTTATCAGGTGTCTTAAAAGCGAGTCTTATTATGAATTCAAAATTACCGCCGCTGATTGCGGTTATTGGCAGTGATGGCTCTGGTAAGTCTACTGTCTGTGAATCTCTTATCGTTCATGTAAAAAAATACGGCCCGGCAGTAAGGGTTCATCTGGGCAAGCAGGCAGGAAATGTCGGACGTGCTGTCTCACAATTCCCACTCATGGGGAGTTTTTTTGGCAAGGCCATTGAACGTAATACAAAAAAAGTCAAATCCACCAAGGCCAGGCTTGGTTTATTGCCGGCACTGGTCATTATCACTTTCGTTTTACGTCGATTGATACGTTTTCGCCGAATGTTGGCTTTTCGTCGGCAAGGGCTCATCGTATTAACCGACCGTTTCCCACAGGTGCAAATCCCTGGCGGATATGATGGCACCGTATTTCCCGTAAATGTAAAAGGCAGCCGCTTTGTCAAATGGTTGGCGGGACGTGAGCGCGCAGCTTTCCAATGGATGGCAGATCATAAACCGGACTTGGTCATAAAGTTAAATGTTGATATTGATGTCGCTTGTGCGCGTAAGCCTGATCATCAGAAAGAGTCATTGGAAAAAAAGGTTGCCTTGACACCGCTACTCACTTTTGAAGCCGCGGAAATTGCAAATATTGATGCTAATAAGTCGCTTGATGAAGTGTTATCTGACGCTGAAAAAGCCATTGATGAATTTATGGAAGCGCATGGATATCGCTATGCTGTCGAAAATGATTCAGTCGTAACCTACTAATTATCACCGGCCTTTCTGCCAGACAATTAAGAAAGGCCGGTATAATCTGTAATACCAAGAGAAGGGCATCGTCTCTTTGAATATTAACCATGACTCTCTCATGGGCAATATGAAGGCAATTACTTTTTCAGTGCGGCAAAAGCCTGAATGATCGTATCAATCTCTTCTTCACTGTGTGCAGCATTAACGCTGCAACGCAGAAGCGTCATTCCTGACGGCGCTGCCGGTGGTAATACCAGATTGACATAAACACCCTTTGCGATCAGGTCGCGCCAGAAACGCAGGCCATCTTCTTTCGAACCAATCATGACCGGAACGACCGGGCTGATACGCGGGCCCAGCTCATAGCCCAGCGTGGCAAGACCCTGATAAAGCCGATGCGCGTTGCTCCAGAGTTTTTCCCGCAGTTCAGGATGCTGTGCGATCTTTTTCAAAGATGAGCGCACCGAAGCGATACTTGATGGTGAAGGTGAGGCGGTAAAAATATAGGGGCGACTGCTGTAGCGCAGCACCTCCATTGCCTTGCTGCCGACGGCAAAGCCACCGATAGAGGCCAGGCTTTTACTGAATGTGCCCAGAACAATATCAACATCTTGCTCAACACCCAGCGCTTCTGCAAGACCGCGTCCGTTAGCCCCCATCACGCCAAATGAGTGAGCTTCGTCTACCAACAGATAACCGCCAAGACGCCGTTTGATGTCGACGATTTCGACCAGCGGAGCAACGTCACCCAGCATGCTGTAAATGCCTTCAACGATTATGATTGCCTCTCGAGCACGCTCGCCGAGGCGCACCATACGGCGCTCCAGATCTTTCGCATCATTGTGGCGGAAACGAATGATTTCAGCACCGCCCAAGGCACAGGCATCATAAATACTCGCGTGGCTGTCTGCGTCTATCAGCACCACTGAGCCAGGGCCCGCTAACGTGCTGATTACCCCGAGGTTTGCGGTATACCCAGTGGGAAATACAATGGCGGTAGGGCGGTCAAAGAAAGCAGTCAGTTCTTGCTCTAACATTAAGTGAGCACTGTAGCTACCATTCGCCATGCGCGAACCCGTTGTACCGGTGCCCTGGGCGGCTAACGCAGCCTGCCCATCGGCAATCGCCTGCGCATCGAAAGTCAGGCCAAGGTAGTTATTTGTCCCTGCCAGGACAATTTTCTGGTTACCAATCCGTCCTTCGGTCGCGGAGTAAATCTCGTCAATGCAGGTACCAAAGGGATTTAGGCCAGAAGTCTGGAATTGCTCACGATCGTTGGCAAGCCGTGAAAATTTATCATACAGGCCCATTCGTTGCCTCCAGGCGAGGGAGTAGTGCGTTCAGCAACTGCTCTGGCGTTCTGACATCAAGTAATATATTGATAGGAATAGAAATATCCAATTCATCTTCTAACATCATCAGCAGATCCAGGACCCTGATGGACTCCAGGCCAAGATCATTGACGAGATCACTATCAGGTTTGATTTCTAATCCGCCTTCGACGAGACCTTGTAAGCAAGTAAGAATATAATCCATTACAGCGTCGCGATTTAGCATAAGAACTTTGGCAAACCTCTAATTAAGATAATTAAAATAGACCTTCACGCAGCGCGCGCTCCAAACTGACCTTGGGAAACCAATTAATACTCTCGGATAAGCGATGATTGCTCGCAGACCAGTCCGGATAGGTTAATTCACGTATTTTGTTGTGCGTCAGCATGGGTTCTTTCTTTGCCAAACGGCTCAACAAAATGCTGATGTCTGCCATGATATTCAGCAGAGGCAGCGGGATCCCCAGTAGCCGTACGGGGCCATTACGCACCGCGGCACCTATTTCCCGTAAGCGCCGCCAGCTATAACCACCGGCTATCCCATCGCATAATTCATAAGTCTGCGCCTGGGGACGTTCGGTTAATAACCATTGACTCACTGCTTCAGCTAAATCGCTCACATGCAGGAAAGTCAGCTTGGCTTCCGGCGAACCCAACCGGGGGAGGACGCCGCGTAGCAGCCAGCTAAATATCGGTTTAAGCTCTTTATCACCGGGCCCGTAAACTGCGGTCGGACGAAAAATGCCCAGTGAAATGTCCGTGGCCATGGTCATTAACCGTTGTTCGGCAATATGTTTTGAATTCGCGTACCAAGACAGCTCAGGATGGCGGGCAGCAAGGGAAGAGATAAACAAGAAACGCTTACAACTGCCACTTTGTCTCGCCGCCTGCATCAGGTGCAGGCTGCCGCTAACGTTGCAATGGGTAAAGGTTTCTTCGGTCTGCCCACGGACCTGTCCCGCACAGTGAACCACAAATTCCGCGTTACTAACCAACTCGCTGAGAGAGTCTCGATCTTCCAGAGCCCCCTGGATCCAGGTCAGGTTATCGGTCGACGTTTTACCGGTACGCCGGGTTAGGGCCCGCACGGTAAAACCCTGCGAAAGCAGGTTCTGCACGACGTGTTGGCCAATAAAACCCGTGGCGCCAGTAATGGCAACGGTGCCGATCATTGCGCAAAACCTGCCAACTGATGCATCGGCGGACAGATTGATGCGCTTAGCCAACGCTTCTTGGCTTCGGCGCGGGCCGGTTTCCCCGAAGATGTACGAGGAATGCTATGGGGTGGCAGCAGTTCAATATCCACCGCAATGCCGAATTCGCTTTGTATGCGTGCGCTCAGCGTATGGACGATTTGTTCCCGCCGCTCTTCCGCACTGACCCGGCACTGGATTTGCAGAATAATTCTGGCGCCGTCAGCGTGCTCTTCCGTGACGAAGGCAATGGCATCACCTGAGCGGATTTCAGGCTCGGATTCCGCGACATATTCAATATCCTGAGGCCAAATATTACGGCCCCGAATAATGATCAGATCCTTCTTGCGGCCGGTGACGTAAAGATACCCATCCAGCAAATACCCCAGGTCACCGGTATCCATCCAACCCGTCGCCTGAATTTTTTGCTGCGATGCATCATCACGAAAATATCCATTCATCAGGCTGGGGCCGGAGATAAAAATACGGCCGACCTGCCGCTCTGGCTGGGGGAGCCCGGTTTCATTTCTAATTTCGATACGATGGCCTGGAAGCGCCTTGCCGCAATTGACAAACGTTGATGTGGCACGCGTTTTTTTGCCCGGAGCTACCGCTTTGCCCTCGTATTCCAAAATCTCGCGGTCGACTGCGTTGATTGGTGCGCCAGAGGCTTCGTCATAAAAACTTACCGCAAGGGTATTCTCGGCCAAACCATAACAGGGCATGAGTGCCTTGCTGTCAAAGTTGAGGTGGCTAAAGTGCTCACCAAACTGATTAAGTAACTCTGCCGGAATAGGCTCCGCCCCCACGCCAGCAACCCGCCAACTGGAAAGATCCAACCCGGTCAGCTCTTTGTTGTGGCTGTAACGTAAGCACAAATCGTAACCAAATGGGGGGGCGACGGACACGGTACCGCGATTTTTGGCAATCAGTTTTAACCATTGCATTGGGCGCATTGCAAAATCTTGCGTGCGCAGATAGTCAACCGACAACTGGGTTGCCACGGGGGTGAGCAGGAAACCGACCAACCCCATATCGTGATAGAAGGGCAACCAGGAGACGCAGCGATCGCCTGCACGTAATTTGATGCCGTCATGACTGATAGCACGCAGGTTAGCCATAACGGCACGTTGGGTAATTATGACTCCGCGCGGAAAGCGAGTGCTGCCCGATGTATATTGGAGATAGGCAATGTCGTCGGATGACGGCGCTTGCAGTTCAATATCCCGCTCAGGTAATGCGTTAAAATCTGCGTTGCTAAGAATATGTGCCGGTGGTGTATCCAGAGCCGCCGAGCTAATCAACGGCACCCATTCTTCACCGCTGATAATGGCTGCAGGTTTACAGCTATTGATCAGACCCTGAAGCTTGATGGTATAGGACTCACGCTGTCCGACCCCCATAGGAATGGCCAGGGGTACGGCAACCAGGCCGGCATATTGGCAGGCAAAGAACGCCTCGACGAAACCCGCACTGGTTTCCGCGATAAGCGCAACGCGATCGCCTTTGTTGAGATTCAGTGATAACAGACGTCGTGCACCCGCTGCCGCCCGCTGTTTCAGCGTACGATATTCCAGTACGGCCACGAGCTGATTACGACGATCGTAAAAATTCATTCCTGTACTGCCCTGCGCTGCATAATCTAAAGCCTCCACCAACGTGGGGAAATCTGCATAACGCATGGGAAGAGAATCAGTTGAGCTTGTTTCAGACATAGACAAATTAGCCATAGATTAAAATCACCAAAAAGACAAAAGACTATTGGCGTGAGAGTTAGCGTTTTACAATGAAAATGCTTTGAATATATCTGTTATTCAATCATTTTCTTTCATTCTACAAATAGCGCATGCGATGGTTAATAACCACCATGTCTACTCTGAACTAAAGATGAGAGATTGGTTGTCGATATTCCATGTCTATTTCACGTGAGGATCATGCCCAGCGAACGGTGGATGTACGGGCTGTTATCATTGGCTCCGGATATCATGGCCCTTTGGTCGACAACCTTCATCCAATGCCTGTCGTCGACACATTTTTGGATGGGAATAATCGCCGGTTTATATGATCTGACCTTGCGCATGGTTATCTCCGTACTTAAACATATCATAAACAGTATCCGGAAGACGTCGAAAAGTGAAAGCCTCATTTAGTCGGAAGGATAGAAAGAGCATTTAATGGTAAAATATGACAATGCTTCCCCAGACTAGAATTAGTAAACTAAAAACGGTAAGTTTTTTCTCGCCAGAAATAGCACTAAATAATAAAAGGAGTGGTTTCCTTAGCGTTTGCACGTCCCTGTCAGGTAGCTCTTTGGATAAAGAACAGCAACAGCCAGGGTAAACTCTGGCCGGGTAACATCTTTTTTGACTTTAGACATTAATTAAATTTTCTTATCTCTTATAGGAATAAGACATCGTCAATAATGGATCCCCGGTCAGAAAATATCACTGGCGTAATAGTGATTTCATTTGATTATGTTATTAAATTTTAAGGTTATTTATGATTCGCATTGAGACTGTCCTGGATAAGCGTGATCTTAAGGTATTTATCGATTTTCCCTCCTCACTCTATCGCAATGATCCTAGCTGGATTACTCCCTTGTATGTAGAGCGTGAAGAGCATCTTTCCAAGAAGAACCCTGGCACTGAACATATAGAATGGCAGGCATGGGTAGCCAAAAAAGAGGGGAAGGTCGTCGGGCGGATAACCGCTCAAATTGATTCCTTACACCGCGAACGCTATGGCGAAGATACCGGCCATTTTGGCATGATCGATGCTATCGATGATCCGGAGGTTTTTAGAGCGTTATTTACTGCAGCGGAAGATTGGTTGAAGTCAAAAGGTGCATTAAAAATCACCGGGCCATTTAGCCTTAATATCAATCAGGAAAGCGGCTTATTGGTTGAAGGATTTGATACTCCGCCGTCAGCCCTGATGACACACGCCAAACCTTACTATGCCACCAATTTAGAGCGCCAGGGATATACACAAGGCATAGATTTATTGGCTTATTGGATGAAACGAACTGACCTGAATTTCTCGCCTTCATTAACCAAAATGATGGCGCAGGCAGGTAAAAAGGTGACCCTTCGCCGCCTCAATCGCAAACGTTTTAACGAGGAAATGCAGGTACTTCGCGAAATTTTTAACTCGGGTTGGCAAGATAACTGGGGCTTTGTCCCCTTTACCGAGCATGAGTTCGCCACCATGGGGGACCAGTTGAAGTTTCTGGTCCCTGACGACATGATTTATATTGCTGAAGTAGATTCAGTCCCTTGTGCCTTCATTGTGGGGCTGCCCAATATCAATGAGGCTATAGCCGATCTGAACGGGCGTTTATTGCCCTTTGGCTGGGCGAAGCTGTTATGGCGTCTGAAAGTGAGTGGCGTACGTACTGCCAGAGTCCCTCTGATGGGGGTTCGCCAAGAGTATCAATTTAGCCGGATAGGGCCGATTATCGCGTTGTTACTTATTGAGGCGTTACGTGACCCTTTTGCGAAGCGCAATATCGATGCATTAGAGATGTCATGGATCCTGGAGTCCAATAGCGGTATGCGTACGATCCTGGAGCGAATTGGGGCAGTGCCTTACAAGCGTTATCGTTTATACGAAAAGCAACTCTAACTCGTCTGATAGAGGGCACTTAAGGTGCGCGCAAGATGATGCAATACGTGCTGTGGTCAGAGGACACCCATGGCCGAAATTCCTTTTTTGTCGTTTGTGACTCAACGTTGCCGGATTAACCCTGTTACCAGGGTGATTGTTTTATTTTATTAATCATTTAACCAATAACTACCGGTGCGTTATTTATTGGTTTTATAAATCACCCTGATTTTTATAAGAGTAAATGCATGTCATTTGAAAAGAAAAAAGGAATAAGACGCTTAACCAGTAGCATAAAAAACTCATTGGACGGTTTTGTTGATGCCGTTATCACAGAGGACGCTTTTCGTCAGTTACTCATTATTAACTTAATTTTACTGATAGTTACATTTCTTATAGATATTACAAAAATGGAAAGGCTGTTATTGATTTCAAGTTGCTTCCTTTTACTGGTTGTTGAGTTGCTCAACACTGCGATTGAGAGCGTCGTCGATCGCATTTCTCTGGATATACATCCCTTATCGAAGCGAGCCAAGGATTTAGGCGGTGCGGCACAGTTGGTCACGGTTATTATGACAATAGCCCTTTGGCTAGTCGTGTTATTTTGATCACCAATCGCACCGTGCGCCGATATTCCCTGCGCAACATGCAAGAATTTGAAAGACCGTACCAACAACGAAAAGTGTTCTTTGCCGTTGATTTGAATTGCTATCCAAGACGCCCGTTATCCGTCGGCTTGCAGTATTTCATCGCTCGCCTAAGCTGATGTTAACCATCTTTTATTTAAGGGTAATCGCTATGCTTAGGGTGTTAGGTACTTCAGTTTGGGGCGCTATGGCCCTGGTCTTTCTCGTGGGTTGCCAGCAAACGGCGCATAAGCCACCACCGGCACTGCAAGCGCAGCTGGATCAGCTTTCTACCCTGTTGGCGGGCAGCCATTTCCTGCGGCAAAACTGTGGTCGTGCGGATATTCCAGATGATGTCAAACTGCAACGCACCGCGATGCGCGTGGCAGAGCATCGCGGCTGGGATACAAAGGCGGCGGGCTATCAGCAGTTGCCGGCACTGGCTCAGGCACGCTACCTGGCCGTGTTGGAGGATCGTCAGTTGCTGACGGACAAATGTGCCGTGATGAACAATCGCACCGCAAACTTTATTGCCGCAGCCAAGTCCGATCAGGAAGACTACATGGAGTAGTCTATGCCTGGCTGAGGTGGGCGCTGCATACAGCTCTGCCCCAGCCATTTTCCTAATCCGCAGCGCATTGGCAAAAAATTCTTTGCAGGATAAGCATCTGTCACTCATTATTTGAAATGTTGTTTCACTTTTATCCCATGAGCCGATCTTGAACTTATATGCTGCCCTGCGTCAGCGTGTGGAAAACACGCCCTGGTACCCCAAACGCAAAAGCTACCGCGTCCTGTTTTGGCGTGAGATCACACCGCTGGCGGTGCCGATTTTTATGGAGAACGCCTGCGTCCTGCTGATGGGGGTGCTGAGTACTTTTCTGGTGAGCTGGATTGGCAAGGAGGCGATGGCCGGAGTGGGGCTGGCAGACAGCTTCAACATGGTGATTATCTCTTTCTTTGCCGCGGTGGATCTGGGCACCACGGTGGTGGTGGCCTTCAGCCTCGGCAAGCGGGATCGCAAAAGAGCCCGTTCGGCGGCCCGTCAGTCGCTGGTGTTGATGACGCTGGTGGCTCTGGTGCTGGCTGTGGGCATCCATTTGGCGGGCGAGCAGATTATTAATGTGATTGCCGGTGCCGCCACGCCGGAGGTGAAGGCGCTGGCGCTTTCTTACCTGCAAACCACGGTCTGGAGCTACCCGGCGGCAGCCATTGCACTGATTGGCAGTGGGGCGCTGCGCGGTGCCGGGAATACCAAAATCCCGCTGTTGATCAACGGCGGCATGAATATCCTGAATATCATCATCAGCAGCATCCTGATTTACGGCATGTTGGGCTGGCATGGCCTGGGCTTTGTCGGGGCTGGACTGGGGCTGACCATTTCCCGCTATATCGGTGCGATAGCGATTATTTATGTGCTGATGATCGGCTTTAACCCGGCGTTGCACATCACGCTGAAAAGTTATTTTAGCCCGTTAAAGCTGACGATCCTGTGGGAAGTGCTGGGGATCGGCATTCCCGCCAGCATCGAGTCGGTGTTGTTCAACGGCGGTAAATTGCTGACGCAAATGTTTGTCGCCGGCATGGGCACCAACGTTATCGCCGGCAATTTTATCGCTTTCTCTATTGCCTCCTTGATTAACCTGCCGGGCAACGCCCTGGGGTCGGCGTCGACCATTATTGTCGGCAAACGTCTGGGGAAAGGGCAGATAGCCCAGGCGGAAAGGCAGTTGCGTCATATCTTCTGGTTGGCGACCATTGGCCTGACGGCGCTCGCCTGGGGTACCGCACCGCTGGCTGGGGTGTTCGCCTCATTTTATAGCCAGCAAGATGACGTGAAGGAAGTGGTGAAGGTGCTGGTCTGGCTCAACGCCGCCTTTATGCCCATTTGGGCCGCCTCATGGGTGCTGCCCGCCGGTTTGAAAGGCGCGCGTGACGCCCGGTTCGCCATGTGGGTGTCGATGCTGGGTATGTGGGGCTGCCGCGTGGTGGCCGGCTATACGCTGGGTATCCTGCTGGGAATGGGCGTGGTCGGCGTCTGGCTGGGCATGTTTATGGATTGGGCGGTGCGCGGTGCGTTGTTCTACTGGCGAATGGTCAGCGGGCGCTGGCTGTGGAAGTACCCGCGGATAAAATCGAAAGTCGCTGAGGAAAAGGATCGGGTGAAGTGATCATTCCGCGTCCACCGGCGTTAGCGGGCAGTTCTCCTGCCGCCATTTGGCCGGTGAGATACCGTGGACCTGCTTGAAGGCTTTGGAAAAGTGCAGCTGGTTTTCATAACCGACCGAAATTCCCACCACTTTGATCGCCGTCTGGCTGTTGCGTAACAGACTGGTGGCGAGCGTCATGCGGAAGTTAAGCAAATATTCCTTTGGCCCAATACCGTATGCCCCTTTGAACAAGCGGCACAGATAACTGCGGTTGATATTGCAGTAGGCGGCCAGGCGCGCAATGGTCAGCTGTTCGTGGTAGCGGTTTTCAATCAGTTTGACCGCTTTGTGCAGATGCTGCGCCTTGTCACTGGGGTGTTCGTCGCTGCCCTGTAATCTATGGTCGATCAGCGCCGAAAAAAACAGGTAGCTCAGGCCGAGCGTTTTCAGGCGGTGTTCATCGTCATGAGTGACCAGTCGCCGCAGGTAGCGCAGGGCCTGGGGCGTCTCATCCGAGGGGCGGGCGCGATAAATCGGGAACTGGCGACTCAGGTGGCACTCTTCGAAAAGCTTGCCGGCCATCAGCCCGTCGACTTCCAGCCACATGTAATGCCAGGGATCTTTTTTATCGGCGCAATAGGTGGTCACGTCGTGCGGGTGGATCAAAAAACCTTCTCCGGCCACCACCGGAAATGCACCGTATTCGCTGTGCAGCACCCCGGTGCCGCTTATCACATAATGAAATAAATAGTGCTGGCGTACGGCGGGGCCAAAGCTATGCCCTTTGTCACAGTTCTCCTCACCATATTGGTACAGGTTTAGCTCAATATTGTCGGTGCGGTTTAGGGTAAAACTCTTGTGCATCAGTTATTGTCCTGGTTTTCTTACCCACTGTAGCAGTGTAGTTGCCGTATAAGGGTTGGGGTACCACCAAATCCAGACCTGGCTCACAGTTTTTGCGCTGCGTCATTTTTCGCCATAATGAGGTCACATTCATCCATATCTCGCTTCGGCATTGCAGGGTAATTTCAGCCTATCGAAAACCAGTGCAGCGGAGAAATACGATGATTAAAGTAACTTTTATGGGCGCGGGCAGCACCATCTTCGCCAAGAACGTCCTCGGCGATATCATGGCGACCCCGGCATTGAAAGAAGTGGATATCGCGCTGTACGACATAGACAGCGCCCGTCTCAACGAATCTTTCGCCATGCTGAGCAATATCAACCGCAATATTAACGCCGGCAGGGCGAAAATCACCCCTTATCTCGGGGTGGAAAATCGCCGCACGGCATTGAAAAATGCCAATTATGTGGTGAATGCCATCCAGGTCGGCGGTTACGATCCTTGCACCATCACAGATTTCACCATTGCCAAAAAGTACGGCCTGCAACAGACCATTGCCGATACTCTGGGGATAGGCGGGATCTTCCGCGCACTGCGCACCCTGCCGGTGATGTTTGATTTCGCCCGGGATATTGAAGCGGTATGCCCGGATGCCTGGCTGCTGAACTACACCAACCCGATGGCAGCTTTAACCGGCGGCATGCTGCGTCATACCGGCGTGAAAACCGTGGGGTTATGTCACAGCGTTCAGGTCTGCGCGGAGACGCTGCTGAAAAGCGTGGATATGCCTACCGATGACGTGCAGTTCCATATCGCGGGCATCAACCATATGGCCTGGCTGCTGGATGTTCGCCGTCATGGCGAGGATCTGTACCCGGAAATCAAGCGCCGCGCCAACGCGCTGCAGGGCAAGCATGATGATATGGTGCGCCATGAAATCATGAAAACCTTTGGCTATTACGTCACTGAGTCTTCCGAGCATAATGCCGAGTACATGCCTTACTGGATTAAGCGCAATTATCCGGAATTGATTGAGCGCTTCAATATTCCACTGGATGAGTATCCGCGCCGCTGCATTGAACAGATCGACCAATGGCAACAGCGCAAGCTGGCGTTGACGAATGACGCTAACCTGACGCATACCCGTACGCACGAGTATGCGTCCTATATTATCGAAGCGATGGAAACCGATCGCCCGTACAAGATTGGCGGCAATGTGCTCAATACCGGTTTAATTACCAACTTGCCTGCCGAGGCCTGTGTCGAAGTGCCTTGCCTGGTGGATGGGCAGGGGATCTCGCCATGCTATGTCGGGCATTTACCGGAGCAACTGGCTGCGCTCAACCGCACCAATATCAATACCCAACTGCTGACGATTGAAGCAGCGGTAACCCATAAACGTGAGGCCATATACCACGCGGCGCTGTTGGATCCGCATACGTCTGCCGAGCTTTCGATTGATGATATTCGCAAGCTTTGCGATGAACTGATTGAGGCTCACGGTAACTGGCTTCCCGCCTACCGTTGATCGCTGAACTGACTGTATTACCTCCTCAAAACGCACAAGGCGCGGGGCTTCCTGCGCCGTCATAAATGGGATGGTGAGCCATGTTTTATTTAAGAAACAAGAACTTTTGGATCTTCGGTGCCTTCTGTTTTTTCTATTTCTTTATCATGGGCGCGGTGCTGCCGTTCTTTCCGATTTGGTTGCATGACGTCAATCAGCTCGATCAGCAGCAAACCGGCCTGGTATTCGCCAGCATGGCGCTATTTGCCCTGGTGTTCCAGCCGATCTTTGGTTTTGTCACCGATAAGTTTGGCCTGAAGAAACACCTGCTGTGGATGATCATTTTCCTGCTGCTGTTTCTGGCGCCGCTGTTTATTTATGTGTTCTCGCCGTTGCTGAAAACCAACTTTGTGCTCGGGGCGCTGCTGTGCGGTATTTATCTGGGACTGGTGTGCAGCGGGGGTTCGCCGGCGATTGAAGCTTATATCGAGAAGGTGAGCCGCCGCAGTCAATTTGAGTATGGCCGGGCGCGCCTGTTTGGCTGTATTGGCTGGGCGATTTGCGCCTCGATCGTCGGCTATATGTTTACGATTAACAACCAGTTCGCTTTTTGGCTGGCGTCGAGCTTTGCACTGGTACTGGCCGGTCTGCTGTATATGTTCAAACCGGAGCAAAATAACACGCTGGCGGTGGCGGACGGATTAGCGCTGAACCATAAACCCGTCAAGTTGAAAGCGGCGCTGAGCCTGCTGAAAATGCGCAAATTTTGGTGCCTGGTGATGTATATCGTTGGGGTAGCCTGCGTGTACGACGTGTTCGATCAGCAGTTCGCCAACTTCTTCACTTCGTTTTTCAGCGACCGACATGCGGGGACCCAGGCGTTTGGCTATGTGACCACGCTGGGCGAGTTTCTTAACGCTTTTATCATGTTCTTTGCGCCGTTGATCATCAACCGTATTGGCGGCAAGAACGCGCTGCTGATTGCCGGGGTGATTATGTCGGTGCGGATTATCGGTTCTTCGCAGGCAGATTCGGTGACCGCGGTGATCTTCCTCAAAACCCTGCATATGTTTGAAGTGCCGTTCCTGCTGGTGGGCATTTTCAAATACATTACCACCCAGTTTAACGTTAACCTCTCGGCATCAATTTACCTGTGGGGCTTCTGTTTCTTCAAGCAGCTGTCGGCTATCGGCATGTCCTATGCCGCGGGCCTGATGTACGTCAACTACGGCTTCAAAACCTCGTATCTGATCCTCGGCTGCATTGCCTTGCTGTTTACCCTGATCTCGGCCTTCGCGCTGAGCGGCAAGGTTGCGGTGGTAAAACAGGAAGCCGTGCTGCCGGTGGCGGCGAATTAATCAATACAATAACGTCATGAGGCCGAAGAACAGCAGGGTCAGGGCAATGATAAACCCGGTTTGCAGCGTTTTGCGAACCAGGCGGCCCTGGCCCCAGCGGGTGGTGCTCAGGCGGTTATCGATAGCGAACAGCGCCGGTACCATCAGCAGCAGATAAATCAGCATCAACATGGCGGTCAGGGGTTGTTGGCTCATATGAGATCCTCCGCGCCGGTGTGGATAGCTGGGGTGATAGGGGTTGTTTGCCTGCTGCGCTGTTTGGTCATGTGCCTCCGAATAGGGCCGCCCGAAGGCGGCCGCCAGTTTACTGCCTGTGATATAGAGATGATTGTCGGCCACTGCCGGGGCCTACGTGGGTATAATATTGCGAATGATAATCATTATCAATATGTAAGGTGAAATTTATTGTGCGGTTGGTGCGATCAGGCAGGAAAGGATCTGGCGGGTATTTTGTGGAGACAGAGCACGCCGGGTGGCGTGCTCTGTGATAGGGCTATCCTCGACGATTATTTCTCATCTGGCAAGGCGTAAGCGACAATATAGTCGCCCAACTTGGTGCCGAATGAGCCATGACCGCCTGCGGAAATCACTACGTACTGCTTGCCGTTGACCTCATAGGTCATTGGTGTCGCCTGGCCACCGGCCGGCAACCGCGCTTCCCACAGTTTTTCACCGTTGGTCACGCTGAAGGCTCGCAGATAGTTGTCCGCCGTTGCGCCAATAAAGAACACATTCCCGGCGGTAGAGACCGGTCCGCCCAACATCGGCATACCCATTT
The DNA here is from genome assembly GCF_949794035.1 of Serratia proteamaculans. Lineage (NCBI taxonomy): Bacteria > Pseudomonadati > Pseudomonadota > Gammaproteobacteria > Enterobacterales > Yersiniaceae > Serratia > Serratia proteamaculans. The sequence goes on along the minus strand of NZ_OX461105.1, from coordinate 3,449,093 downwards.
TGAACGGTAACGGCAGCGGAGAGCTGTCGCGCACGGTACCGATGCGTTTTTTCCACACGATGTCGTTGGTTTTCAGATCCACCGCGGAAATATAACCCCAGGCCGGCTGTTTACACGGCAGGCCAAGCGGTGACAGGAACGGGTTCAGGGTCACGCCGAATGGCACACCGTACTGTGGTTGCACACCGGCTTCGGTACCGCTGCCGCCTTTATCGCCGACCGGGGGCTCGATAGGGTTGCCCGGACCGCGTGGGATCAGTTTTGACACAAACGGCAGCGCGATAGGGTTGGCGATGGCCACCTGACGGTCAGTATCGACAGACAGGCCACCCCATTCGAACATACCGAGGTTACCTGGGAATACCAACGTACCTTGTTCGGAAGGCGGGGTGAAGGTGCCTTCATAACGCAGGCTGTGGAACATCACCCGGCAAACCAGTTGGTCATAAATGGTGGCGCCCCACATATCCGCGCCGGTCAGTTTTTTCTCCGGGCGGAAAGTCAGTTCAGAGAAAGGCTGAGTCGGTGACAGGCGGTCGCCCTTGGCCGGGCCCTGCGGAACCGGTTTTTCCGGCGCCGGTACCACCAGCTCGCCGTTGGTGCGGTTCAGTACGAAGATGTTACCGGTCTTGGTCGGCACATAAATCACCGGCACCTTGTTGCCACTCTTGTCGGTAATGTCCGCCAGCGTTGGCTGGGCCGGTACGTCCATATCCCACAGATCATGGTGCACCGTTTGATAGAACCACACCAGCTTACCGGTAGACGCGTTCAGCGCCAGCAGGCCGCTGGCGTAGCGCTCCATGTTCGGCGTGCGATCGCCACCCCAGATATCCGGCGTGGTGACGCCCATTGGCAGGTAAACGATATCCAGCTTGGCATCGTAGGCGGAAGGTGCCCAGGAGTTAGGCGAATTCGGCGTGAAGTGATGCTCATCCGCCGGGATGGCGTTGGGTTCATCTGCACCCGGATCAAACGCCCACAGCAGTTTGCCACTGTTAACGTCAAAACCGCGGATCACGCCCGAAGGTTCGCGATTGGAGTAGTTGTCGGTCACCGCACCGGCAATGACAATCACCTTGTCGGTGATCACCGGCGGTGAGGTCGGCTCGTAATGGCCCGGGGTGGCATACGGCATATTGCTTTGCAGGTTGAGTTCACCGTTATTGGCGAAGTCGGCGCAAGGCTTGCCGGTCTCTGCATCCAGCGCAAACAGGCGGCCGTCATTCACCGGCAGAATAATGCGGCGTGCGCACTGTGCCGGAGAGGTGTCGGTGGCGGTACCCGCGGCGGCAGGGGTCTCATGATAAGAGACGCCACGGCAGGTGATGTGCTGGAAGGTCGGGTTGAACTTCAACTGAGGATCAAACGTCCACTTCTGTTTACCGGTGGCCGCATCCAGCGCGAACAGCTTCTGGTGTGGGGTACACAGATAGAGCGTGTCGCGGATTTTAATCGGGGTCACTTCGTTGGTGATTTCCCCCGGATCGTTGGCGGTTTTCAGATCGCCGGTCTGGAAGGTCCAGGCTTCTTTGAGCTGGCCGACGTTTTTGTCATTGATCTGGCTCAGGGGGGAATAGCGCGTGCCTTCCTGAGTACGGCCATAGGCCGGCCAGTCAGCGTCCGACGCCTGAGGGGTAACCTTGGCCTGTGCCGGTTCAAGGGTGCCGTTGATCTCTTGCGGATCGTTAAACACCGCATAGGCCAGTGCCACCACGGTGACCACCAGTGCCAGGCTCAGTGCGCTGTAGGCCAACTTGCCATGGGCGTTAAGCTTGCGATAGATAAAGGGCAACACCAGCCACAGGCCGAAGAAGAAGGTGACATCCAACCGCGGCGTCAGCGCCCAGAAGTCCGGGCCGACTTCCCACAGCGCCCACACCGTGGTACCGAGTAAAAACACCGCGTACAGCAGCAGTGCGGTCGCACGGCGGCGAACCAGCAGCCAGGCCGTCACTAACAGCACCAGGCCGGCAATGATGTAATACAGTGAACCACCGAGCTTGGCCAGCCAGATGCCGCCTCCCAGCAGATAGAGTCCGCTCAACGCGGCAAACAGCGCCGTGATGATGATGAGCGGCGACAATGATGCTTTATTTTGCATAGTATTATCCTTACCAAAATGAAAAGTCCCCGATTTAGAGATTAAGCCATATCCAAAAAAACACGCGGTTTCTCCCTAAAAATCCATCCCGTGTGTTCGGCAAATCCTCTCCATCGCCAGGGCTAAAAGGCCGTGGCCGCTAAAAGTGGCGAGGTTGGTTTTGGGCTATTGAATAATCTCTGTCATTGGGGCGAAAGCAAAAAAGGACTGAGTCAGACCTGGCTTTCTGCGTCGTCGTTGAAATGATCGCCAACGGGCGAGACAGCTCCGGCTGAAGCGCGGGCAGGTTACTCTAATTGTTATTATTTTATTACGTAGCTTGTGCTGTTTTTTCGATTATTTGTTGGTTTTATGCATGTAACCTAACCGTTCAGGTTTGACGCGGGTAACGCAGTGCCTCAATAAACAGCGCAAAGGCGGTGGTGTGCTGCCTGCGGCTGGGATAATAGAGGTAATAGCCGGGGAAGTGCGGGCACCATTCGTCGAGCACCTGCACTAAACGGCCGTCGGTCAACTCCTGGGTGACGGCATCTTCCGGGACAAAGGCGATGCCAAAGCCCAGCAGCGCCGCATCAATGCGTTGGCGCAGGCTGTTAAAGGTTAGCTGCCCCTCGACACGCACCTTGATCTCGCGGCCGTCTTTTTCAAACTCCCAGGCGTAGAGACCGCCCATGGTCGGTAAGCGCATATTGATGCAGCGATGGTTTTGCAATTCCTGCGGGGTGTCCGGCGTGCCGTTTTGCTCAAAATAGGCGGGGGAGGCGATGGGGATCATGCGCATGTCCGGTGCGATGCGCACGGCAATCATGTCCTTGGCAACCTGCTCACCCAGGCGAATTCCGGCATCAAAACGGCCGGCGACAATGTCGGTCAGGGTATTATCCACCGTGATTTCGACATTGATATCCGGGTAGTCCGCCAGAAATGACTTCAACACCGGCCACAGCACCGAATCGACGGCATGTTCGCCGGCGGTGATGCGGATATTACCCGCCGGTCGCTCGCGCATTTCACTTAAGGCATCCAGCTCATTTTCAATTTCAGCAAAGCGCGGACCGATGCTGTTCAACAGTCTTTCACCGGCCTCGGTAGGCGCCACGCTGCGGGTGGTGCGGGTTAATAAACGCAGTTCCAGCCGCTCTTCCAGCCCCCTGATGGCATGGCTCAGGGCCGATTGGGAAACGCCAAGTTTTGCCGCCGCCCTGGTGAAGCTGCGTTCGCGGGCCACCATCAGAAACGAAATCAAATCGTTAAAGTTTTCTTTTAACATCCCGGCCTCGCCGTGTGGGCTGAATTAATGGCGATATTCTAGTCGCTTGCCACGGCCATAGACAATTAATGAATTCAGCTCATAGCTCCTTGCGCATTTTGCTATCTAGTCGTGATGCGGGCGTGACGCTATCTTTTGTCTAACGTGTCATTTTTATCGGGAGATAGATGAATGAAATACTTTGCAGCAACGGCCCTTTCTTTGTCGATGGCGATATCTGGCAGCGCCGGGGCAGAAACCCCTGAGTCGGAAGAGCGGGTTAAAAGCGTCTCACCGGCATTGGCGAAATTTCAACGCGACACTTTACAGGGCGATCTTTGGCAGCGTCCGGCGCTTTCGTCGCGCGACCGTAGCGTGATCACCGTCGCCGCAGTCATCGCCCGCAACCAAACGGCGCTGATGACTGAGCAATTTAACCTGGCATTGGACAACGGCGTAACCGCCGCCGAGCTGTCGGAGATCATCACTCATCTGGCTTTCTATACCGGTTGGGGTAACGCCATGGCGGCGGTGGCGGCAGCGCGAGAGGTTTATCAACAGCGTGGCATCAGCGCTGCCGAATTGCCTGTGGCGGATCCTCAACGGTTGCCGCTGGACGAGGTGGCGGAAGGGTTACGGGTCAGTGCGGTGGAAAACGCGGTCGGCAGTGAGCAATTCCCTGGGCTGGTGGCCTATACCACCGACGTACTTTTTCACGACCTTTGGCTACGGCCGGCACTGGCACCCCGCGATCGCAGTTTGGTCACGGTGAGTGCGCTGGTGGCTAACGGACAAGTGGCGCAAATCACCTTCCATCTCAACAAGGCGATGGACAACGGCCTGACCCAGCAACAGGCGGGCGAGGTGATGGCTCATTTGGCGTTCTATGTCGGTTGGCCCAACGCCATGTCCGCCGTTCCGGTCGCCAAAGAGGTGTTTGCCAAACGTTCCTCTGTCTCCTCCGTCACCCGTTAGGAGTTATCCAGTGAAATTACTTGCAGCCACTACAATTATTCTGTCCATGTTAGCCCCGGCCGCATTGGCCGAAACGGAGAAACAAGTGAAAATTCAACGCAGCGGTTCCCAGCCTTCCCGTCCGGGCCCAGAAGATTATTTTACCGGTAAGGTGCGAATTGATGCGCCTTTTGCCGGCAGCGAACCGGCTCGCGTAGGCGGTGCTACCGTGACCTTTGAGCCCGGCGCCCGTACTGCCTGGCATACCCATCCGCTTGGCCAGACGTTGATCGTCACCCAGGGGCGCGGTTGGATCCAGGTGTGGGGCGATGAGATCCAGGAAATGAACCAGGGTGATATTGTCTGGATCCCGGAGGACGTCAAACACTGGCACGGCGCGACGCCGGACACCGCCATGACTCACATCGCTATCGCCGAGTCACTGAACGGCAGCCCGGTGGACTGGATGGAGCAGGTCAGCGACGCTCAGTACCAAAAGTAATGCCTGCGGGGCTAGCGGATCACGGCCCGCGCAGTGCGGGCCGTCTGCTGGGGTCGGGCGGTTAGCTTCCGAGGCCGCCGAGGCACAGGTACTTAATCTCAAGATAATCTTCGATACCGTACTTCGACCCTTCACGGCCCAACCCGGAGTTTTTAACCCCGCCGAACGGGGCAACCTCGGTGGAGATTAGCCCTTCATTTATGCCGACGATGCCATATTCCAACGCTTCGGCGACGCGCATTACCCGGCCAATATCCCGGCTGTAGAAATACGAGGCCAGGCCAAACGGCGTATCATTTGCCAGCTCAATGGCCTCGGCTTCACTATTGAAACGGATCAGCGGCGCTACCGGGCCAAAGGTTTCCTCATGGAAGATTTTGGCCTGCCGTGGTACGTCGGTCAGAATGGTCGGCGTGAAGAAGTTATTGCCCAAGGCATGAGGTTTGCCTCCCAGCAGAATTGATGCGCCGCGTTGCACCGCGTCGGCGATATGCTCGCTGACTTTTTCCACCGCGGCCGGGTTAATCAACGGGCCGATAGTCACGCCGTCGTCCAGGCCGTTGCCCACTTTCAATTTCTCCACCGCCGCTTTCAGCTTTTCGGCAAAGGCGTCGTAGATGCCGTCCTGCACCAGAAAACGGTTGGTGCACACGCAGGTCTGGCCCGCGTTGCGGTATTTGGAGGCCACGGCACCGATCACCGCGGCGTCCAGATCGGCATCATCAAACACAATAAACGGTGCGTTGCCGCCCAGTTCCATACTGGTCTTTTTGATGGTTGGGGCACACTGCGCCAGCAGTTGCGCACCCACCTCGGTGCTGCCGGTAAACGACAGCTTGCGTACGTCCGGGTTGGCGGTCAGTTCTGCGCCGATGGCCTGGCTCGGGCCGGTAATCACGTTGCAAACACCGGCCGGTAAGCCCGCTCGCTCGGCCAGCACGGCGAGCGCCAATGCTGAGAACGGTGTCTGGCTGGCGGGGCGGATCACCCCGGTGCAGCCCGCCGCCCAGCCGGGGCCGGCTTTGCGGGTGATCATTGCCGCCGGGAAGTTCCACGGTGTAATGGCAGCAAATACCCCAATCGGTTCTTTCTGCACGATGATGCGCCGACCGGCCTGGGGCTGCGGAATGGTATCGCCGTAGACACGTTTGCCTTCTTCGGCAAACCACTCGATAAAGGACGCCGCGTAGGCAATCTCACCCCGGCTTTCAGCCAGTGGCTTGCCCTGTTCTGCGGTCATGATCAGCGCCAGATCGTCCTGGTTTTCCATCATCAACTCGAACAGGCGGCGCAGTTTGCCGGCGCGCTCTTTGGCGGTCAGTGCACGCCAGGCGGGCTGGGCCTTCTTGGCGGCGGCAATCGCCTGGGCGGTTTCTTTGGCACCCAACGCCGGGACCTGGCCGACCAGTTCGCCGGTGGCGGGATTGTGGACTTTGATGCTCTGGTCGCCTTTGATCGGCAGCCATTGCCCGTCGATATAGTTAGCCTCGCGGAACAGAGCAGGATCTTTGAGGGTGGCAGAGAAGTGATTGCTCATTGGTTATCTTCCTTTTTCAGAATTCAACACAGGGTGACCTATCCCAAACGGCACCCCTTTACCCTAGCAAACTTTTCCGCCTTCATTTGCCCGATCCGTGGCAACCAATCAATTTGCTGTGATGCGCACCTTCTGTACAAAAAGCACCCGCAGTCGGGACGATACTGAAGTCAGCAGGCATATGACCCTTTTCGATGCGATTAAAAGGAGTGTGCAAATGATGAAATCAGTGGACAGACATCTCTATGGCGACGGTGAAATGGATTTTCTGGCGTCGAGCATTGCGCTGATGGAATGGCAGGGAAGGGCGGTTGATGCCGGCAAAGTGGCCGGCAATATGTCGGAGCCGCAAAGCCGCTTGTTCTTTGAACGCCTGAGCTATTTCCGCCAACTTTATCAGGCGGCCACCACGGTGGAACACAGCGTATAAAACCCAATCAACTGACCCCGCCAACGCGGGGTTTTTTATACTGTCCACACGCCGGTGTTCAGCGTTGCCGGGGAGAACTCAAGATTGCGGCCGCGCCACGGCAGGGTCTGTGAAAAGCGCCATGCGCTGTGTATATCGAAGCGCCAGTAACGTTCCGCACCCGCCACACCTTGGCCCACCTCCGCTTGCCAGAGGATCTGCGTTTCCCCCTGCAGGTGCAAAATACTCCCGTTTTCAAAATCAATAAACAGCAACGCCGCACGCGGTTCCGCCAGCAGGTTACCCAAGGTATTCATATAACGGTTACCGCGAAAATCCGGTATCCACAGGCTGTTTCCCTCCAGATGGATAAACCCCGGTTTTCCGCCCCGGTGCGAGATATCCACGCCGCCTTGCGCCAGCTGGGTATGGGCAGCACTGGCGACGAAACAGGTATCCGCGTTGCGAATCAACGCCTGTGCCGCTGCGTCCAGCGTAGTGAGATGCTCAATCGGTGTGGGGTTGGCGGGGGCCGGGTACAGCTCGCGCCGCTGAATATACTGCGGACAGTTGCCAAAGCTTTGCCTGACGTCGATCTCAATGCGGTTTTTGTCGGTACGCCCGATCACACCGTTGGCACGGTTACGCCGCCGATTGCTGAAGTCCAGGCCCAATACTCCCACCGGCTTGCCGGATTGCAAGGCTGCCTGTGCCGGATCATCGCTACGGCGGGGCGTGCTGATGCGCAGGTGTGTGCTGTCCGGCGTGCGCAAAAATCCGGGCGGGCCGCTGAACAGGGTCGCCACCGGCCAACCTTGCTCGTCCAGCGTGGCGACAAACAGGTAAGGCAGTGCCTCGAAAAACTTGCGGTGCTGGTCGGGCATGTTGGGGAAAATGCCGCCGCCCACCTGGTCAAATCCGGCCAGGGTCTGGGCACGCAGTTCATCGGGGTGGAACATCTGCGGGATCATCGGATTTACCTCCCGGTGGGATGCGGCAGCGACGGCATGGCAAAGAAGCCAGGCAGTGCCGCGATGCGCGCCACCCAACGTTGGATTGCCGGGTAGGGTGCCAGCGAAATGCCCCCTTCCGGAGCTACCGCCACATAGCTGTAGCAGGCCAGATCGCCAATGGTGGCCTGTTGCGTTGCCAGAAACGAACGGTCGGTCAGATGTTGCTCCATCTGCGGCAGGAAGCGGGCGCTTATCGCCAGCGCGGCCTGATAATCCTCCGCCACCCCAAACTGGGCGATCAAACGAGCGGAAGCCGGCCCATAGCGGACTTCTCCCGCCGCTCTGGACAACCATGCTTGCACCTGTGCCGCGGCTGCCGGGTCTTCGAGTAACCAATGGCTGCCCGGCGCGTAGCGTTTGACCAGATACAGCAAAATGGCGTTACTGTCGGCCAGCGTCAGCTCGCCATCGACCAGCAACGGGATCTGACCAAAAGGGTTCAGCGCCAGAAAGGCTTCGCTTTGGCGTACCTCGGCAGGCGCTTCGATAAATTCATACGGCAGCTCGAGCATCCGCAACAGCAACGCCACGCGGTGGACGTGGCCGGAAAGTGGGGTACCGTACAGTTTTAGCTTTTGCATGCTCACACTCCTGAAGGATTTTCATTAGCATACTCTTGCGGTCAGTAGGCGAAATCCGGCAATCTGGAAATTGATAATTTCACTTTATGGAACAGTCTATGGATCGGTTGGACGAACTGGAGATTTTTGTGACGGTGATCCAGCACGGCAGTCTGGCCGCCGCCGGTCGCAAACTGCGGCGTTCCGCCCCGGCAGTGACCCGGGCTATCGCCTCGCTGGAACAGCGTTTTGGTGCCCGACTGGTTGAACGCACCACCCGGAGGTTAGCTCCGACCGAGGCCGGGCTGCGGTTGGCGGAGCGTGCGCACTTGCTGCTGCATGAATATCAGTCGGCGGTGCTGGACACGGCGGATACCCAGCTCAGTGGCCTGCTGCGTATCACCTCGCCGGTGCAGTTCGGGCGCAAGCACGTGGCGCCGGTAGTGATGGCGTTTCTCGATCTCTATCCGCAGATGCAAATTGAAATAGTGCTCAACGATCGCAACCTGGATTTGATTGACGAGGGGCTGGACGTGGCGGTGCGTATCGGTCATTTGCAGGACTCTTCCCGCGTGGCGCGGCGGTTGGGGCAGGTCTCGCGGGTGACGGTCGCCAGCCCGGCCTATCTGGCACTGCGCGGCGAGCCAAAACAACCGGCGCAACTGGCCGATCATGACACCATTGTCGGCACCCAACGGGCGTCGCTGCGCGAATGGCGTTTTGGCCCGCAGGAGAACGGTGACAGGGTAAGGCTGACACCACGCCTGCTGCTTAATGAAGTCGAAACCCAACTGCTGGCGGCGCGAGCGGGTAAGGGCATCGCCCGATTGTTGTCATATCAGGTGGCAGAGGATTTGGCGGCGGGGACGCTGGTGCGCCTGCTTCCGGCGTTTGAACCTTTGCCAATGCCGGTGCAATTGGTGGCGCAGAACATCCAACGCATGCCGCTAAAGGTAAGGACCTTTTGGGATTATGCCTGGCAAGAATTAAGTCAATTAGCGCAAATTCAGCCGGGAATAAAATAGCCATTAGGGCTCAATAAGTTTCACTGGTTAAACTTATTGAGCCTTGGAAAAGATTTATATTACCCTGCACGCATTGCTGTTGTTCCCTTCTTGACAATATTATTCCCGGTGCTAATAGTTAACGCATATCTTAAATAATAAACGAAGTTTAATATATGAAACTTTTAGCGGGGAGTTACGATAACGGTTCGACGGTGGACAATGAAGATCAGATCCTGACCTCATTCCAAACCCGCAGCCTGGCCGTTTATCAGCAAGTTCGCAGTGAACGCAATATTCCCTATGGCGATTCTCCCCGGGAAGTTTTTGATTGGTTATATTCTGACGGCCAACCCAAAGGCACGTTAATATTTATTCACGGCGGCTATTGGCAATTTTGCAGCAAGGACGATTTTGCCTTTATTGCCGCCGTGCCATTGTCATTGGGTTTTGACGTGGTGCTTCTGGAATATACGTTGGCCCCTCAGGCCAATCTGGACGATATTTGTCGGCAAACCGGCGCGGCGCTGAGTGCCATTCAACAACGGCTTGCGCCAAACAAGTCTGCGCCGGTTTACCTGTGTGGCCATTCTGCCGGTGGGCATCTGGCCAGTTATTGGCAGCATCATGCGGTGGTCGACGCGGTGTTACCGATCAGCGGTATTTTCGAACTGGATCCCTTGTTAACCAGCTACGTTAACCGGCAATTGCAGTTGACCCCGCAGCAAATAACCCAGTTGAGCCCGGTGCGGAATATCCCTGAGCATATCAAACCGATGACGCTATTTTACGGTGATGCCGAGCTGCCGGAGCTGATTGGCCAGTCGCAGTATTACTATGCCGCGCTTAAAGCCAAACACCTGCCCGTCAGCCTGGTCGCGGTCGACGGTGCCAACCATTACAACGTGCTGGATTCGCTGTTCGCCAAAGGCGGAGCGCTGATCCACCAGTTAACCACTACGGGGAAGTAAACCATGCGCACGATCATCGATACCGGCCTGCCGGAAATTGGACAACCCTTTTCCTGGGCAACTAAAGGCGGCGGTATGCTATTCACTGCTCATGGCCCGGTCAGACCCGACGGCAGCATTGAAACCGGCGCGCCGGAAAAGCAGATTACCCTGACCTTTGATAACCTGGCCCAGACGTTAAAAGCGGCAAATAGCCACAGCGACAATGTCTTGCAGGTCATTATTTATCTTACCGATGTGAATGACGTTAAATTACTCGATGAAATTTACAAGAAATACTTTAATTATCCTTACCCCAATCGTTCAACGGTGATCGTTGATAAATTGGTAGTGCCGGGAATGAAAATAGAGATTACCGTCAGCGCTACGGCCTAAAACTTTATATAACCAGAACACCCACCTGCAAATTCATTAAATAATGAATTAAGGAATCGCTATGTTTAATCACATTGGCCGCTCGGCGGCCGATCCTATTATGTCGTTGATGGAAGCTTATTTACAGGATGAAAATACGCAGAAAGTGAATCTGGGTATTGGTCTTTATTACGATCAGCAGGGCAAGATCCCGCTGATGCAGGCGGTTGAGGCGGCCGAGCGGCAGTTGCTCGAGCAGCGTCGCCCGCACGGCTATCCGCCGATCGAAGGGTCGGCACTGTTCGCTCAACAGGTACAGACTTTGTTGTTCGGCGCGGCGGCGTTACCGTCCATTTGCACGGTACAGACCGTCGGCGGTTCCGGTGCCCTGAAGCTGGCAGCCGATTTTATCCATCACTACCTGTCCCGCCGTGACATCTGGGTGTCTGATCCGACCTGGGCCAACCATTGGGCGATCTTTGAGGGCGCCGGGCTGAACGTCCATACCTATCCGTATTTTGATGAGGCCAGCGGCGGTCTGCGGTTTGACGCCATGCTGGATACGCTGGACAGCCTGCCGGAAGGCAGCGTAGTGCTGCTGCACCCTTGCTGTCATAACCCGACCGGTACCGATCTCAGCCAGGCACAGTGGCGTGCCACCCTTGAGGTGGTCCAGCGTCGTCGCCTGCTGCCGTTGTTCGATATTGCCTATCAGGGTTTTGGCGACGGTCTGGACGAGGACTGTTTCGTACTGCGTGAAGCGCTGAAAACCGATGTGGAATTTTTGGTCGCCAATTCGTTTTCGAAAAATGTCGCGCTGTATGGCCAGCGACTGGGTGGGCTTTCGGTACGCGGTGCCACCCCGGAGAGTGCGGCAAACGTCAAGGGGGCGCTGAAAACCTTGATCCGCCGCAGCTACTCCTGCCCGCCGACCCACGGCAGCCAGATTGTGGAAACCCTGTTGGCAGACGCCGGCCTGCGGCAGCAGTGGGAGAGCGAATTGGCCGGCATGCGTCAACGCATCAAACAGATGCGCCAAGTCCTGGCTAACGGGCTGGAAAAGGGCGGTTCGCCGTTGGACTACCGTCGCATTCGCGACCAGAAGGGCATGTTCAGTTACACCGGACTGAACCCGCAACAGCTCGAGCGGCTGCGGCAAGATTACGCCATCTATCTGGTGGCCCCCGGCCGCATGTGTCTGCCTGGCCTGAACCAAAATAATGTCGACTACGTTACTGCCGCCATCCTGGATGTCACCCGTACTGCGTGAATAAGGTAGGACTGCCATGAAACAGATGAAAGGTTTTGAAGAAATTGCGCGGCGGCAGGGTGGGTTGAAGAAACAGCTTACCGCCGGGCAGATGACGATGCTGGCAATCGGCGGGGCGATTGGGACCGGACTGTTTCTCGGCAGTGCCTATGCCATTCAGATGGCCGGTCCCAGCGTATTGTTGAGCTATTTTATCGGCGGCGTGGTGGCGCTGTTGCTGATGGGATGCCTGGCGGAGATGACTTCCGAGCACCCAACGCCGGGCTCTTTCGGTGACTATGCCGAGTTTTACATCAGTCCGCTGTTCGGTTTTCTGGTGCGTTACTCCTACTGGTCCTGCGTAGTATTGGCGGTGGGCACCGAGGTGACCGCCATCGGTATGTATATGCAGTTCTGGTTCCCGACCACGCCGATTTGGCCGTGGGTGCTGCTGTTCTCCGCTGCGGTGATTTTCATCAACGTGATTGGCGTCAAGTCCTTCGGCCAGGTGGAGTATGCGTTGTCGACTATCAAGGTGGTCGCCATCGCGGCCTTTATCGCCATTGGTATCGGTATTCTGCTGTTTTCTGCTAACCCGGCCTTCGGTATTCACAACTTTACTGCCAACGGTGGCTTCTTCCCGTTTGGCGTCAAGGGCATGTGGTTCGCGGTGATCGTGTCGATTTTCAGCTACCTGAGCATTGAGATGATCGCGGTGGCCGCCGGTGAAGCCAAAAACCCGGTGATTGCGGTCAAAACCGCCTTCAAGGGCACCATTTTACGGCTGTTTATTTTCTACATGCTGTCGATTGCGCTGATGCTGGCGATCGTTCCCTGGCGGCAGTCCGGTACCGGCGAAAGCCCGTTCCTGATGGCGATGAACGTGATCCACCTGCCCGCCGCCGCCGGTATCTTCAACTTTATCGTGCTGGTGGCCGCGTTGTCGGCGATGAACAGCCAGTTGTATATCACCACCCGCATGATGTTCTCGCTGTCTCGCGCCGGGCAAGCACCGGCTGCGTTGGGGCGGGTCAGTAAACGCGGCATCCCGGTGAGTGCGCTGGCGATGTCGTGCATTGGCATTGTGGTGTCGATCGTACTGAGCCTGGTTTATCCGGAGAAATCCTTTGCTGCCATGATGTCGATCTCGGTGTACGGCGCCTGTTTCACCTGGCTGATGATTTTTGTCACCCACCTGTTTTTCCGCCGTCAGCACCGTCAAACCCACCTGAAATTCCGCATGTGGGGGTTCCCGTACACCACGTTGGCCGGTGCCAGTTTGATGGCGGCATTGTTGATCTCGACGGCGTTCACCGAGTTTTTCAAGATGACGCTGTGGTTTGGTATTCCGTTTACCCTGCTGCTGGTGGCGATCTACTTCTTCTATAGCCGCCATCAGCCGGTACCCGCCGCGATGGAGACTTCGGGGGTAGAGTAAAGTGGTTCGATAAAAATGTGATTATCTGGCTCTGGCAGCAAACCACTTTAACCGGAGAATAAAGGATCTTTTGCCGATGTAGAGTGGTGTTGCCATGAGCAGTGAAACAGAAAAAAACCAGGTTATCGGCGGTAGCCGTCATTCGACGCAGGGTTGGGTCAACGGCTTTTTGGGTATGTTGATTTTTAGCGGTTCTTTGCCCGCCACGCGCCTGGCAGTGCAGGAGTTTGATCCGCTGTTCCTGACCGCGATGCGGGCGGTGCTGGCAGCCTTATTGGCTCTCTGCGCGTTGGGGTTGATGCGTCAACGCCGGCCACGGCGTCATGACATCGCGCCCCTGGTGTTGGTCGCTATCGGGGTGGTGATCGGCTTTCCTTTGCTGACGGCATTGGCTTTGCAGCACACCACTTCGGCGCATGCACTGGTGTATATCGGGCTGTTGCCCTTGGCGACCGCCTGTTTTGGCGTGCTGCGCGGGGGGGAAAGGCCTAAAGCGGCGTTCTGGTTGTTCTCGGTGTTGGGCAGCCTGCTGGTGGGGGCTTTCGCACTGAGTCAGGGGGCGGGCGCTTCCTGGGCCGGTGACCTGCTGATGGTGGCTGCGGTACTGCTTTGCGGTCTGGGTTACGCGGAAGGCGCAATGCTGACGCGTAAACTCGGTGGCTGGCAGGTGATCTCCTGGGCGCTGGTAGTGGCCTTACCGCTGACGGCCGTGGTGGCCATTGGGGCAGCGCCTGCGGATTGGCCGCAGGTCAGCGTCGGGGCCTGGCTTTCTCTGGGCTATATTTCGCTGTTCAGCATGTGGATTGGCTTTATCTTCTGGTATCGCGGTTTGGCGCTGGGCGGCATTGCTGCGGTGGGGCAACTGCAATTGCTGCAGCCCTTTTTTGGCTTGGCGTTGGCCGGGCTGGTATTGCATGAAACCATCCAACCCTCGATGCTGGCGGTCATGGCCGGGGTGCTGGTCTGCGTGTACGGCGCGAAGCGTTTTTCACGTTAAACCGGGCAAGATAATGCCTGAGACCCCTTCACTTAAACACGATATTAGGGGAAACCGGAGGATGGGGTTCCCGCAGGGACGCCCCACCCCCGGGTCGCCCCGGGTATCTCAATCTCGCCGCTTTACTCTGCCTCGGCTAACGTCACCAGCACCTGATTCAGCCGTTGAGTGGCTTGATGGATTTGCAACTCATCGTAGCCGCCCAGTCCGAGTATCAAGCCGCTTTTCCCGCTGCCGACGGCATACATCGGCGACAGTGCGCTAACCGCCACCCCGGCTTCGGCGGCACGGCGAACGACCTGTTGGTCATCCAGCCCCGCCTTCAACCACAACACCAGATGCATGCCCTGATCGCTGGGGTGCAGGGCGGCCAGCTCGGCAGAAACATGGGCATTGATGGCTTCGGTTAATACCCGCCGTTTTTCCGCATACACGCTGCGCATGCGGCGGATATGGCGATCCAGATGCCCCTGCGCCATAAAACTGGCCAGCACGTGCTGATCGGCGCTGGGTGGGTGGCGATCCATCAGCACTCGCGCACCGCAGAAGGCATCCACCAAGGGTTTGGGCAGGATGGCATAACCCAGGCGCAATGAAGGGAAAAGGATCTTGCTGAAGGTACCCAGATAGACAACTCTGGCCGGATCCAGCCCCTGCAAAGAGGGAAACGGATGGCCGGAGTAACGCATTTCACTGTCGTAATCGTCTTCGACAATCCAGGCCCGCTGCTGCTTGGCCCAGGCCAGTAGTTCGAGCCGGCGCGACATGCTCATCGGCATGCACAGCGGGTATTGGTGAGAAGGGGTGACAAAAACGGCCTTGGCCTGTGGCGCGATTTTGCTGCCTGCCACCACGTCTATCCCTTCGGCATCGACCGGGACTCTGGCCATTAGCCGGTCGCGGAATACGCTATTGAAGATGGCGGTAATACCGTGATAAGCCGGATCTTCCACCCAGGCGGTGTCACCGGCATCCAGCAGGATTTGCGTGGCCAGATACAACCCTTGTTGAGTGCCGGAAGTGATCATCACCTGTTCCGGCGTACAGAGCACCGAACGGGACTTGCGGACATATTCACAGACGGCCTTGCGTAGCGGCAACGCACCCAGCGGCTCGCCATAACCGGCGGGGGCACCGGGCCCGCGCGCGCGGACACGGTTGCCGAGGCGACGCCAGACATCATCGGGCGCGGTATCATTGATTGGCACCGAGACGGTAAAGGGGACCGGCGGCAGTGGCCGTAGTTGGCTGGCAAATTGCGTCAATGCCTGCGCCTGGCTGGAAAGCGGCATGTCACAAATTTCAGCGCTGTTGGCCGGTACAGGCGGCTGGCGGTGAAGTGACAGGGCGACACGGGTACCCGAACCGGGCTGCGCTTCCAGAAAACCTTCCGCCGTCAGTTGTTCGAAGGCGGCCAGCACCGTGCCTCTGGCCAGCCGCAACGCACCCGCCAGCACGCGGGTTGAAGGCAAGGGATCGCCGGGCTTCAGTTCGCCTTTATTGATCGCGGCCCGCAGTGCCTGGGCAAGTTGCAGACTCAACTGCCCCGCTTGGCGATCAAGCTCGCCGATGGCGGGGACTTCCACCGTTTTAGCCGTTCTGGGCATGAATTCCGGTCCAGATAAAAGAAGTTAAACAGGGCATTCACTGTAAACCACTTTGGCTTGAAACGGCGCTTTTTTACCCGGTTTAAAGCTGACTTTTTGGGATCAGGTGGTCGCCAAAACTCAACCGCTGACGGCCCGGTTCGATTTCGGTCAGTGGAGCCACTTCCCGCAGTGAGGAGCGACAGCGCAGCACCAGGTCATGATATTCACGCGTACCGGCCACTTTCCACGCCAGCTCCTGCTCAGTCAGGTCGCGCAACACCCGCGCAGGGCTACCGATTACCAGCTTGTTGGCTTCAATCACCGCGGCGGCTTTGACGAACGCCATGGCACCCACGATGGTGTTTTCACCGATCTCCGCACCGTCCATGATCACCGCGTTCATACCGACCATGGCATTACGGCGGATGCGGCAGCCGTGCAGGATCGCGCCGTGGCCGATATGCCCGTCCTGTTCCACTACGGTGTCCTGCTGCGGAAAGCCGTGCATCACGCAGTTGTCCTGAATATTGGCACCATCGCCGATCACCAGTCGGCCAAAGTCGCCGCGCAGGCTGGCATTGGGGCCGATATACACCCGTTTGCCGACGATCACATCGCCAATCAGCACCGCGGTCGGGTGCACATAGCTGCTGGGGTCTATCACTGGCGTCAGGCCGTCAATCTGATACACGGGCATAGCAAAAGCTCCTAAGGTTGTTTCCCATAATAGTACGTGAGCGCCGCTGGCGGTCATTTGAGCGCGCAGCAAGGCGCGGGTCGTGAGGTTTGGTGGGCCAAATAAGCGGCTCGTAACACAGATGCGCGTTCAAATGGCCCCAGCCCTTCGGGTCGCGCCCCAAAAGCCCGTACTCTGCGTTGTCAGGCTTGAACATAGGCCCACTATGCCCTGCACCCTCCGCCTTGATTACGGGCTTTTGGGTCTGCGACGGTGCCACGTCCTATTGTGGGACACAACCTACAGTGAAGGATCGCGCGGCAAGCCGCCAAAGCGTCGGTAATAACCGGCCGCCGGGGCGGGCAGAGCGCCGATAGTGGTTTCTGCCAGCGTGCTGACATACTCGGTCGCGGCACGGTCCACCCGCTGATAAATATTGATGCACAGGTTGCGGGCGATCTGCCCCTCCCACTGGACGGGCAATAAAGCATCCGGCAGCAGGGGATCTTTCAGCACCACGCGGCGGAAGAAGTGGATCAATAATAGCTTAATCTGGAAACAGCGCTGGGGTGTCAGCAGCGCATCGTCGGTTTCGCGCAGCAGTGTCATTAGCGGGCGGAAAGAGACGATAAACTCATGATAATCGGCGGCCACGTCACCCAGAGCCCAGCAGTTGGCCACCAGCTGTTGCAGGGTTTGCTCGGAACGGTTGTAAGGGTAGTCGGCGCGAAAGTAGATCACCTGTTCGCTGGCGTTAAGCTCGCCGAGCAGGGCGGTGACGTCGGTTTGTGCATGGGTGGGGGCCGCCATCAGGTTATTGGCGATTTGGCCGAAGCCCAGCCAGCCCAGCTCTTTTTTCAGCCGTGCCCGCTCGCTTTTTTCCGCGCTTTCCAGCAACAGCAGATCCCATTTACCGTCCCAGGCCGGTGGCTCGCTAAGGTAGATTTTCGACTCGGCGTGGCGGAATTGGCGCATGCCCTGATCGGTCACCCGATAGAAGCTGCGGCGGCCGATTTTTTCGACTGCCAGCCAGCCCTCTTTTTGCAGGCGAAATACCGAAGTGCGCACAAAGCGGTCACCAAAACCCAGTGCTTCCAGCAGCGCGCTCAGGCTGCCGAGCCACACCTCGCCGCCGCGATGGCTAAGCGCATCGCCGTACAGGGAGATAATCAGTGAGGTGCCGCTGATCGGCTGCGCGTCTATAGCATGGCGGATAAACTCATCCAGTTTATGTTCCATATTTTTCCATGGGTTAGCCGACGATGAGACACAACATTACCACAAATTATTGTGGCGTCATCCGTGACGCCGGCGGGATCAGCGTGGTCGCAGATCGACCACCCGCTGGGCCTTGCCTTCCGAACGGGGAATATCACCGCAGTTGGCAATGCTGACGTCAGTGCTGACGCCGATAATCGACTTGATATGGTGGCGCAGCTGGTGGCAAATCTCACAGCGCTGCTGGTGGCTGAGGCTGAGCGCCGCCTCTTTCAATTCAACGCGTACCGCCAGGGTATCCAGGTGTCCGCTGCGGCTGACCTGCAGCTGGTAGTGCGGTGACAGCTGTTCGAACTGCATGATTTGTTCTTCCACCTGCGACGGGAACACATTGACGCCACGGATGATCAGCATGTCATCAGAGCGGCCGGTGATTTTCCCCATGCGGCGCATCTGGCGGGCATCGCCGGGCAGCAGACGGGTGAGATCGCGGGTGCGATAACGGATCACCGGCAGCGCCTCTTTGGTCAGGGTGGTGAACACCAGTTCACCGTGCTGGCCGTCCGGCAGGGCAAGGCCGGTCTCCGGGCAGATGATTTCCGGCAGGAAGTGGTCTTCCCAGATGGTCGGGCCGCCACCGCTTTCGGCACATTCCATCGCTACCCCTGGCCCCATCACTTCTGACAGGCCATAAATATCCAGCGCCTTGATGCCCATGCGGCTTTCAATTTCGTGCCGCAGCGCTTCAGTCCAGGGTTCTGCGCCAAATACCCCCAGACGCAATGAGCAGCCACGGGCATCGCCGCCCATTTTGCGTTCCAGTTCGTCGATCAGCGTTAAACAGTAGGACGGCGTCACCATGATCACGTCAGGTTTGAAATCCAGGATCAGCTGCGCCTGCCTTTCGGTTTGGCCGCCGGACATCGGGATCACTGTGGCCCCGAGTCGTTCCGCGCCATAGTGAGCGCCTAGCCCACCGGTAAACAGGCCATAGCCGTAGGCCACGTGCACCTTGTCTTTGGCGGTGGCACCGGCGGCGCGCAGGCTGCGGGCGACGATATCGGCCCAGTTATCGATATCCCGCTGGGTATAACCGACCACCGTTGGTCGGCCGGTGGTGCCCGACGAAGCGTGAATGCGCACTACCTGTTCCATTGGCACCGCAAAGGTGTCGAACGGGTAGTTGTCGCGCAAGTCCTGCTTGGTGGTGTAGGGGAAGCGGCTCAGGTCGCTCAGTTGTTTGAGATCGTCGGGATGCACGCCCGCCTGATCGAACTTGCGTTTGTACATCGGCACATTGTTATAGGCATGGTGCAGCGTCCATTTCAGACGTTCCAGCTGCAGCGCTTCAATCTCATCACGCGAGGCGAACTCAATGGCGTCGAGTGGCTGTGGATTTGTGGTCATAATTAGCCTCGGGGGTCAGACTCGCTCAATGATCATGGCGATGCCTTGGCCGACGCCGATGCACATGGTGCAAAGCGCGTAGCGGCCGGAACGCCGTTCCAGTTCAAACAGGGCGGCCAGCGCCAGACGTGCACCGCTCATCCCCAACGGATGGCCCAGGGCAATGGCGCCGCCGTTAGGATTCACCTGCGGGGCGTCATCCGGCAGGCCAAGCTGGCGTAGTACCGCCAGCGCCTGGGCGGCAAACGCCTCATTAAGTTCGATCACGTCCATTTGCGCCAGTTTCAGCCCAGCCAATTCCAGCACCTTGCGGGTGGCCGGCAGCGGCCCGATGCCCATCAAACCGGGTTCGACACCGCAGGTGGCGGTGGCGACGATGCGTGCACGTGGCGTTAAGCCCTGGCTGGCGGCCATCGCCTCGGAGGCGACGATCAGCGCCGCGGCACCGTCGTTCAAGCCGGAAGCGTTACCGGCGGTCACGGTTCCGGGTTGGCGGAACGGCGTTTTCAGCGCTTGTAGCTGTTCCAGTCGGGTATCTGCACGCGGGTGTTCGTCTTGACTGAACAGCGTCACCGCGCCTTTTTTACCGCTGAGGCTGACCGGCACGATCTCCTGCGCCAGTAAACCCAACTCCTGAGCCCGGGCCGCGCGCTGCTGGCTGCGCAACGCGAAAGCATCTTGATCGGCGCGACTGATATTGAACTGTGCCGCCACGTTTTCGGCGGTTTCCGGCATTGAGTCGGTGCCGTACTGCGTCTGCATCAGCGGGTTGATAAAGCGCCAACCCAGGGTGGTGTCATACAGCTGCGCCTGGCGACTGAAGGCCGTGTCGGCCTTACCCATCACCATTGGGGCGCGGGTCATGGATTCCGCACCGCCGGCCAGCACCAACCCGGCTTCCCCGGCCTTGATGCTGCGTGCCGCCATGGCCAGCGCGTCCAACCCTGAACCGCACAGACGGTTGACGGTGGTGCCGGAAACGTTCACCGGCAGGCCTGCCAGCAATGCCGCCATGCGCGCCAGATTACGGTTATCTTCCCCGGCCTGATTGGCGCAGCCGAGGATCACGTCATCCACCAACGACCAGTCCACCTGAGGGTGGCGTGCTACCAGGGCACGCAGCGGCAGCGCGGCCAAATCATCGGCCCGCACGTGGGCCAATGCGCCACCGTAACGGCCGATCGGCGTACGGACGCCATCGCAGATAAACGCCTGACTCATGGTTGTTCCCCTAAAATGGCATGGCCGAGGCGATGCGCACGCCCGCGAAACCAGGCGACGGTTTTGCCCAATTGATTGACGATTTCCACGTCGTACAGCCCGGTGGTTTTGCCCTGATGACGGACTTCCGCACTGGCGGTCAGACGATCGCCGGCCAGCGCCGGGCGGATAAACTCGATATTGCAGCCGGACGCCACCGCCGCCAGCCCCTGGCTGTTGCAGGCATAGGCGAAGGCGGTGTCCGCCAGGCTGAACAGTTGGCCGCCGTGGCAGGTCTGGTGGCCGTTGAGCATCTGCGGGCCGACGGTCATGCTGACCTGGGCGAAACCGGCATCGACCGCATCCACCCGCATACCCATCGCCTGGGCGCAGGTATCCTGCTGGAACATCTGTTCGGCGCAGCGTTGTGCCAGCGCGTGGGGCGTATTGGCGTTCATTGTTGGGCTCCTGAAGAGAGGGATGCGTAATGGCGCAACAGCGGCATTGGGCGGTAGCGGGGCTCGCCGTAGTGGTGTTGCAGATTTTCCAGCGTGGTCAGGATTTGTCGCCAGCCCAGGGCGGCGGCCCATTCCAACGGACCGCGTGGGTAGTTGACGCCGCAGCGCATGGCCTGGTCGGTATCCTCGGCACTGGCGACGCCCTTGTTCACCACGTCGAGCGCTTCATTGGCCAGCATGGCGAGGGTGCGCATCACCAACAGGCCGGGATAGTCCGGCAAGAGGATCACCTTCTTGTCGAGAGATTGCAGCAGGCGAACCACGCTGGCGTTGTGCCGGGCATCGTTTTGCGCCGCGCAGCTGATAGCGACGGTGGAGGCCTGCGAGTAGTTGGCGGACAGATCAAACAGCACCACGGGGGTTCCGGTTTCATCGGCGACTTGGCTGGCTGTTTTACCATTCGTTAACATCAATGTAACTTCATCGATCCGGGCAAAGGCACTGGTCTGGCCAGATTGTTTGATCGACTCCGCATTTCCGGCCAGTAACTCGCTCAGCACGGCCATACCCTGCGGATCCCCATGCAGCGTGACGCTGCGCGCTAATGCTGCCGTGGAAGGGGGCAGCACCGCAGCGACCGGCGTTTGCTGATCGCCATAGCGATAAAACCCCCGGCCGCTTTTGCGACCAAGACGCCCGGCCGCCACCAGTTCCTGCTGCACCAGCGACGGGGTAAAGCGGGGATCCTGGAAGAAAGCCTGAAACACCGATTCGGTCACGGCGTAATTGATGTCCTGACCAATCATATCGGTCAGTTGCAGCGGCCCCATGGCGAAGCCGCCCGCGTCGCGCATCACCGCATCCAGCGTGGCGGCGTCGGCGACCTGTTCTTCCAGTGCGCGCAGGGTTTCGGCGTAAAACGGCCGCGCTACCCGATTGACGATAAACCCCGGCGTGGAGCGGCACAGCACGCTTTGTTTGCCCCATTGCCGGGTTAGCGTTTGCAGCGTGGCGAGGGTTTCGGCACTGGTGTCCAGCCCGCTGACGATCTCTACCAGCTTCATCAGCGGTGCCGGGTTGAAGAAGTGCAGCCCGGCCAGCCGCTGTGGATGCTGCAACGCACCGGCGATCGCGGTTATCGACAGCGACGAGGTGTTGCTGGCAAACAGCGTGGCGGGCGAGCACAGGGCTTCCAGATCGCGGAACAGGCTTTGTTTGATCGCCAGCTTTTCCGCTACCGCCTCTATCACCAGCGCACTGTCGGCCAGCGGGTTAAGCGAATCTACCGGCTGAATGCGTGCCAGCAAGGCTTCGGTGGTCGCGGCATCGGCCTTACCGGCAGCCACCCGTTGACGCAGTCGCTGGGCGAGCGCGTTGAGCGCCTGCCGGGCAGCGGAGGCGTTGATATCAAACAACTGCACGGGATGCCCGGCTGCGGCGGCCACCTGGGCGATGCCGATGCCCATGGTACCGGCACCTATCACCGCGACCCTGGCATTGAAGTTCGGCTGGCTCATGGTCATTTCCCGCTGAAAGAAGGAGGGCGCTTGGCGAAGAAGGCGCTGACCCCTTCACGGTAATCATCGCTGCGGCCGCCGAGACGCTGCAGATCGCGTTCTAAATCGAGCTGCTGATCGAGGGTGTTGCTGGCCGAACTGTAGAGGGCTTTTTTAATCAGCCCCAGCCCGTAAGTCGGTTGGGTCGCCAGATGCTGCGCCAGCGTTTGGCTGGTGGCGGCCAGTTCATCCGCAGGCACCACCTGCCAGATCATCCCCCAGGCCAGCGCCTGTTGTGCGCTGATTTTATCCCCCAGCATCGCCATGCCCATGGCGCGGGCGTGGCCCGCCAGGCGCGGCAGGAACCAACTGCCTCCGGAGTCCGGCACCAACCCCAGACGGCAGAATGACTGGATAAAGTTGGCATTGTCGGCGGCGATCACGATATCGCAGGCCAGTGCCAGGGCGGCCCCGGCCCCCGCCGCCACGCCGTTGACCGCGCACACCACCGGCTTCGGCAGGGCGGTCAGACGGCGGATCAGCGGGTTGTAGAAGCGTTCTACCGACAGGCCCAGATCCGGTGCCTGTTGTTCAACGCTGACGTTGCGATCGTTCAGATCCTGCCCGGCGCAAAACCCGCGTCCGGCACCGGTGATCAGCAGACAGCGCACGCTGTCGTCGCGCTCGGCGAGGGTCAGCGCTTCGCTAAGCTGGCGGTGCATCTCGTCGTTAAAGCTGTTGAGCCGGTCCGGCCGGTTGAGGGTCAGGGTCAGCACCCCGGCTTCCAGATGGGTGAGAATCAATGCGTTATCCATAAATCAGCGCCCCTGATAGTTTGGCGTACGTTTTTCGAAGAAGGCGGCGATGCCTTCACGGCGATCGTCGGTGGCGGCCAGGGTGACAAACTGCTGGCGCTCAATGGCCAGCCCCTGGCTAAGGCCGGTTTCTTCAGCCTGTTTCAATGCCTGTTTGGCGGCGCGTAATGCCAGCGGCGCCTGCAGGCTGATACGTTCGGCAATCTGTTGCGTGCGTTCCAGCGTCAGCGCATCGACACAGACTTCGCTGACCAGGCCGCTTTGTAGTGCACAGCTGGCGTTGATAGCTTCACCGGTCAGAACCATCTGGCTGGCGCGCGACTTGCCGACGCAGCGGATCAGGCGCTGGGTGCCCCCGGCCCCCGGCATCAGGCCGAGGGTGATTTCCGGCAGGCCAAAACGGGCGCTTTCACCGCAGATAATGATGTCGCAGGCCAGCGCCAGTTCGCAGCCGGCGCCCAGCGCATAGCCGTTTACCGCCGCCAGCAGCGGTTTGCTGAACTGGGCCAGCCGCTGCCACAGCAGTGGGCGGCGATCCGTCAGCGCGGCAGGCAGATCTTGTTTTTGCAGCTCATGCAGATCGGCACCGGCGGCAAAGAAGCGGGGCGCACCGGCAATCACCACAGCGCCCACGCTGACATCGGCATCAGCCTGTTCCAGCCAATAAACCAGCTGTTCCAGGCAGGGGGTATTCAGGGCGTTGCGGGCCTCTGGACGCTGTAACGTCAGGGTCATCACGCGCTGTTGGCGTTGTTGCAGGATCAACGGGGTTTCCATGGTCGGTTCCTATACGTCAAAGTCCAGGACCACGCCGTCGCCGCGTGGCCACGACTGGCAGCTTAATACGTACCCGGCGGCCAACTGATCCGGCTCCAGGCTGTAGTTGACGGCCATATCCACCTGACCGGCCTTCAATCGGCATTTACAGGTGGCGCACACGCCGCCTTTGCAGGCGTAGGGCAGATCGGCACCCTGGCGCAGCGCCGCATCCAGAATGCTGTCATCCTGCGCACTCACTTCGATATTCAAGCGGCGGCCGTCCAGCAGAATTTCCACCTGGGTAGCATTGCGGCTGGCGTCATTGACCGGGCGGGCAACCATGCCACTGGTGTTAAAGCGTTCGCTGTGAATGTGCCCGGCAGGTACGCCGGCCTGTTCAAGTACGCTCTGGGCGTCGTCCATCATGCTTTCCGGCCCGCAGATAAAGGTGTGGTCATAGTCACGGTAATCCAGCAGGGTGTCGCCGATCGCCAGCAGGTGCTCACGGTCGATACGGCCGCTGAGCAGCGGGCTGTCGAGGCTCTCCTGGCTGAACATGTACAGTGGCTGAAAGCGTTGCGGGTAGCGGTTCTTCAGATCGCACAGCGCCTCTTTGAACATCACCGAACGGCTGCTGCGGTTGCCGTAAATCAGCGTGAAACTGCTGAGGGGTTCGAGTTGCAGCGTGGCTTTGATGATCGACAGCATCGGCGTAATGCCCGAGCCGGCGGCAATCGCCAGATAGTTACCGCAGTTTTCTGCCTGTGGCTGATAGCCGAAACGTCCCTGCGGCACCATCACCTCCAGTGCGTCACCGACTTTCAGCAGGCGATTAACGAACGAGGAGAAGCGGCCCTGATGAATGGCTTTAACGCCGATCTGCAGCAACCCTTCCTGCGGCGAGCTGCAAATGGAGTAGCAGCGGCGCAGCTCTTCGCCGTCGACCCGCGCCTTCAACGTCAGATGCTGGCCGGGCGTATAGCAATAGTGACTTTTCAGTTCTTCGGGCACCCGCAGAGTGATGGCTACGGCGTCCGGCGTTTCGCGCTCGATGGCGGCGACGTTCAGGCGATGGAAGACCGTCATGGTTTTTCCTAAATGCATTTGAAGTAGTCAAAGGGTTCACGGCAATCGCAGCAGCGGTACAGCGCCTTGCAGGCGGTAGAGCCGAATTCGCTGATTTTCTCGCTGTGAGTGCTGCCGCAACGCGGGCAGGGCACCGGGCCGTGCGCCAGCGGTTTGTCACAGGTATGGCCCTGAGGCGGTGCGACGCCGTATTCCCGCAGTCGCTCACGCGCAGCCGCATTCATCCAGTCGGTGGTCCAGGCGGGGCTGAGTTGGATGGTGACTTTCACCGGACTGAAACCGGCCTCGGCCAGCCGTTGTTCGATCGCTTCGAGCAGGAACTCGGTGGCGGGGCAGCCGGAGTAGGTCGGCGTAAAGGTAATATGCCAGCCGTGCCCTTCGGCTTCGACGTCGCGCACCATGCCCAGATCGGTAATCGACAGTACCGGCAGTTCCGGATCGCTAATCTGTTGCAGACAGTGCCAGATTTGCGGGATTTCGGCGGCCTGCAGCCGGGTAATGTTCATCACGGCCTCCTACCAGTTAGCGTTGGGATAGGCGCGTTGCAGAAACTGCATCTCCGCCAGCAGTGGGCCGAGGTGCTCGCTGTGCCGCCCCTGTTTGCCACCGTGACGGAAGGCCTGTTCGGCCGGCAGTTGCAGGTTGGCCTGTCGCAAGGTGTCGCTCACCAGTGCCAGCCACGGCGCTTCAAGCTGGCGCGGATCGGCGGCAATGCCCTGTTCTGCCAGTTGCAGCTCCAGCTCATCGGCGTGAAACAGCTCGGCGGTAAAGCGCCACAGATTGTTCAGCGATTGCTGAATTTTTTGCTGACTGAGCGGGCTGCCGTCACCGAGGCGGATCATCCAACCACGGCTGAAGCGCAGGTGGTAATGCGCCTCTTTGAGTGACTTGGCGGCAATGGCGGCCAGTTGCGCATCGCGGCTGTGGCTCAGTGCCTGATGCAGTTGCACGTGGTAGGCATCCATCAGGAACTGGCGCACCAGCGTGTCGTTGAAACCACCGTTGGGCTGTTCAGCCAACAGCAGGTTGTGAAACTCACGTTCGTCACGGCCGAAGGCCAGGCGATCTTCGCTGTATTGCGGGCCGGCCAATTCGGCGGCATAACCGAGAAAGTTGCGTGCCTGGCCGAGCAGATCCAGGCCAATATTCGCCAGCGCCAGGTCAATCTCCAGCTCCGGCGCGTGGCCGCACCAGGCGCACAGTCGCTGAGCGAGGATCAGTGGCGTATCGCCCTGACGTAAAATATAAGTAATTCGCGGATCGGTAAGGGTCATGGCCGCCTCTACATGTTCTTGATGCCGTCGGGAATGGTGTAGAACGTCGGATGACGGTAGATCTTGTCATCGGACGGATCAAAGAAGGCTTCGCGGTCTTCCGGCTGCGAGGCGATCAGATGGCTGGACTGCACCACCCAGATTGAGCAGCCTTCGTTGCGGCGGGTATAGGCGTCGCGGGCATTCTCCAGCGCCATCTGGTCATCGGCGGCGTGCAGGCTACCGACGTGACGGTGCGCCAGTCCTTGTTTGCTGCGGATAAACACTTCATACAGCGGCCATTCTACGTGTGTCATCATCGGTTCCTTTTAGGCGGCGGTTGAGGTGTTTTTCGACGCGTGAGCCAGGGCGCCTTCGCGTACCCAGGCACCTTCGTCCCAGGCGCGACGTTTGGCCTGCAGCCGCTCGTGGTTGCATTGCCCCCGGCCTTTGATCACCTCGTGCAGTTCACTCCAGTCGATTTCGCCGAAGCGGTAATGGCCGGCGGCTTCGTCCCATGCCAAATCCGCATCCGGGGCCGTCATGCCCAGGGCTTCCAGCTGCGGCACGGTGTTGTCGACAAACTTCTGCCGCAGCTCGTCGTTGCTGTGGCGTTTGATCTTCCACGCCATGCTTTGCGCGCTGTGCGGTGAATCGGTGTCGCTTGGGCCGAACATCATCAGCACCGGCCACCAGAAGCGGTTAATCGCGTCCTGCAGCATGGCTTGCTGTTGTTTACTGCCGTTGGCCATCGCCATCACGGCCTCGTAACCCTGACGCTGGTGGAAGCTCTCTTCCTTGCAAATTTTCACCATCGCCCGCGCATAGGGGCCGTAAGAAGCGCGGCACAGCGCGACCTGGTTGACGATCGCTGCGCCGTCTACCAGCCAGCCAATCACCCCGATATCCGCCCAGTTGAGCGTTGGGTAATTGAAGATCGAAGAGTATTTCATCTTGCCGTCGAGCATTTTCTGGTAGATGTCCTGGCGCGAGCAGCCCAGGGTTTCGGCGGCACTGTACAGATACAGGCCGTGCCCGGCTTCGTCTTGAACCTTGGCCAGTAACACCGCTTTGCGGCGCAGGGTCGGCGCCCTCGTCAGCCAGTTGGCCTCCGGTAACATGCCAACCACTTCGGAATGGGCATGCTGGCCAATCTGGCGGATCAGGTTTTGGCGGTAGGCCTCCGGCATCCAGTCTTTGGCCTCGATGGAGGTATCCGCCGCAATCTTGTCGTCGAAGTGTTGCTGATATTGCGCGTCAGTTGTCATGCTTGCCTCTTGGTGATTCGTATTTTTCACATTAAACATAAAAATGTGAATCACGTTAACTAACCATAAGGCTACAAACTGATAACAAAAAGATCAAACGACATTTATGTGGTTTTGCGATGGCACTCACAGGTGTTTTGGTTACTTGATTGTTATTTATCAGTATTTAAAATTAAAAAGCGGCAGAGAATGACCGGCTTAGCGCGCTAAAACCCGCTAGTGTTCTATTTTTGTTAAATTTCATCCAAGAGAAAACTGGACAATACCTGATACGTAATTAATCCTTGTGGTGTAAATTTATGAATTCCGGAGGAGCCATGCAGCAGTTACACAGTTATCTTTCTGGCGGTTGGGTGTTCGGCCAGGGAGCCGCCCGTGAAATCCATCATGCCGTTACCGGCGAAGCGCTGTATCAGGTTTGTTCCGACGGGTTGCCGCTGGCTGCCAGCCTGGCGTATGCGCGTAGCAAGGGTGGCCGGGCGCTGGCACAAATGACCTTCCAGCAGCGCGCGCAAATGATGAAAGCGGTAGCCAAACACCTGTTGGCGCATAAAGAAGCGCTGTATGAGATTTCGTATCAGACCGGCGCGACCCGCAGTGACGGCTGGGTGGATATAGAAGGCGGTATTGCCACGCTGTTTGCCTATGCCGGTCTGGCGGGGCGTGAACTGCCGGACGATACCCTGTGGCCGGAAGATGAACTGATCCCGCTGTCCAAACAGGCGCAGTTCGCCGCCCGGCATGTACTGACTTCACGCCCAGGCGTGGCGCTGCATATCAATGCCTTCAACTTCCCCTGCTGGGGGATGCTGGAAAAGCTGGCACCGACCTGGCTGGCAGGTATGCCGGCGATCATCAAGCCGGCAACCGCTACCGCGCAGTTAACCCAGGCGATGGTCAGGCTGATTATCGACAGTGGCCTGGTGCCGGAAGGCGCGTTGCAACTGGTGTGCGGTGGCATCGGCGATATGTTTGACCATCTCGATTATCAGGACGCGGTGACCTTTACCGGCTCGGCACAGACCGGTCAGCGGCTACGTGCCCATCCGCGCCTGCTGGAAAAATCCATTGCCTTCACCATGGAGGCCGATTCGCTCAACTGCTGTGTGCTGGGGGAAGACGTTACGCCGCAGATGCCGGAATTTGCGCTGTTTATCAAAGAAGTGTGCCGCGAGATGACTGCCAAGGCCGGGCAAAAATGTACCGCTATCCGGCGGATTATCGTGCCGGCGAAGCGGGTCGCTGAAGTGCAGCAGGCGCTGTTGCAGCGGTTGGCCGGCGTTACGGTGGGTGATCCTAAACTGGAGCAGGTGCGCATGGGGGCGCTGGTCAGCCACGAACAGCGCGATGACGTACAGCAGAAGGTTGATTTCCTGCTGCATAACGGCTGTGAGCCACTGTGTGGTGCAGTGGCGGATAAACTGGCGGTGTTGGGCGAAGAGGCCGCCAGGGGGGCATTTTACCCGGTCACGCTGTTGTACTGCGCCGATCCCTTTACTCATCAGGCGGTGCATGGAACCGAGGCGTTCGGGCCGGTGGCGACCCTGATGCCTTATCAGCATACCGAACAGGCGATTGAACTGGCATTGCTCGGACAGGGCAGCCTGGCAGGGTCTTTGGTGACCGCCGATGAAGCGCTGGCAACGCAGTTTATCCGCGCCACCGCCTGTGCCCACGGCCGCATGCTGATCCTGGATCAACAGGCGGCGGCGGAATCTACCGGCCACGGTTCACCTCTGCCGATGCTGGTGCACGGCGGACCAGGGCGGGCCGGTGGCGGCGAGGAGCTGGGCGGGCTGCGGGCGGTAAAACACTATATGCAACGCACGGCGATCCAGGGCAGTCCGGCGATGCTGGCGGCGATCGGCCGTGAGTGGGTGCGTGGGGCTACGGTAGTTGAGGACCCGGTTCATCCGTTCCGCAAATACTTTGAACAGCTGCGGCTGGGGGATAGCCTGCTCACCGCACGCCGCACCGTGACCGAAGCCGACATTGTTAACTTTGCCTGCCTGAGCGGTGATCATTTCTATGCCCATATGGATAAGATCGGTGCTGCCGAGTCACTGTTTGGCGAGCGGGTGGCGCACGGCTACTTTGTGGTTTCTGCCGCTGCCGGGCTGTTTGTCGATCCGGGTGTGGGGCCGGTGATCGCCAACTACGGCATGGAAAATCTGCGTTTTATCGAACCGGTGAAAATTGGCGATACCATTCAGGTACGGTTGACCTGCAAGAAGAAAATCCGCAAGCCGCAAAAAAACGCTGAAGATCGTCCGCACGGCGTGGTGGTGTGGGACGTTCAGGTGCTCAACCAGCATCAGCAGGCGGTGGCGTTGTACAGTATTCTGACCCTGGTGGCGCGCCAGCAAGGGGATTTTGAGGCGGCAAGCTGAGAGGGCAACAGCAGGGGGAAACCCTGCTGTTGGAAGCGGATTAAAGCAAGGGTTGCTGCAGCAAGGTTTCCAGCATCTTCAGCGGTGATTGCTGTGGGTTTTTCATGGCGTCGACCGGCAGCAGGAAGGTTTGTTCCAGCATAAACTGGCCGGCCATCGCCGCATGCGGGGTTTGATCGGAAAAACAAATCCAACTGCTGCCCGGTGGCAGGTCGAGCGCCAACTGCGAGCTTTGCTGCTGGTAGTTCTGGTCAGCCTTCATCGCATCATGCAGTTGCAGCATCAGGTGATCGTAATGGCTGCGGCGGCGCTTGGTGATACCGACTTTATGTTGCAGCCAGCTGTTCAATGGCGAATAGCGCGGCAGCCGCGGCATAAAGCGTTGTGCCAATTGGGGAAAGGGTTCGCCGATACGCCATTGGCGGTGTTCACCGTGGGGATTGATGTTGGTGAAAATACGCAGGATACGTTCACCCAGGTTGGGGCGCGAAGGGAAAGCGTCGACGTGCAGACGACTGTCGTCTTTACGCCATGAGCTGGTCGCACGCCAGGCCGATACCGGGTGCAGGCGCAGGCTGTTGGCCGGCGTATGCAAGGTTTGCTGATAGTGAGGCAACAGCCCGGCGATCAACTGCCGACTGGCCTGATAATAACGTTCCAGCAGTGCCTGCACCTGTGGCCGTTGCGCGGCTATGGCTACGCCGGATAATTTGTGAGTCTCCGGCCAATAGCTGATGTTTTTACGTTTTATATCTACCAGTGCGGGATCCAATAACGTTATTTCATCGTCTAATAATGGAAAGTTTAACTCGGGCAAAAACAGGATTTTCCCTTGCTCCAGCGCCTCGACGGCGGTGAGGGAAAGGGGAGTGGGAGCACTGTCCCACTGCTGCTGTGGCAAGATCATCAACGCCTGCTCTGGCGTAAGGTTATCCGCGCGCATAATATCTCCTTGCGAATGGGTAATATTTTAATTGTTTTTATTTGAAATGATTTATATCCAGCAGGAATGAATTTGGAATTAAAATAAATGCTATTAATAAGCTGGATGGCGTGATGCTAGCATTATTAAAATGCACCAAAAAGTAAACAGACATTAAACAGCAGGGTAATGGCACGAATGGGTAAAATAGACTGGGCTGAAATCAATTAATTTTCATCGGTAATCAATTAAAGATATAAATTAGTTTTTATGTTTTTAATCAGTGGGTTGGTTTTATTTTTGTCGATTATCTGGCGTTTATCCTGGGCCGCCCTGGTCAGAGACGGCCCCGGCAGATTAAGCGGTATAAATACGGTTTTTACCCTGGGCCTTGGCTTGATACAGGGCGCTGTCCGCCTGATTGATAAAGCTCATTGGCGTGTCGTTATACATATGTGGCACCTTGGCATAGATACCTATGCTGATGGTGACGATACCATGCGGGTTGCCCTGATGCGGGATTTTCAAATCGCGCACCGCTTCGATGACGCGCTCGGCGAAAATCAGTGCCCCCTGAACGTCGGTATCCGGCAATATAATGGCCATTTCCTCTCCGCCGTAACGGGCCATAATATCATTACTGCGGCTGGCCATTCCCTTGAGCATTTGCCCGATCTGTTGCAGACACTGGTCACCGGCGACGTGGCCGTAGATGTCGTTATATTGCTTGAAACAGTCGATATCCAACATCAGCAGCGCCACGCTGCGGTAGTTGCGAGAAGCGCGCATCAGCTCATTCTTCAGGGCGATATCAAACTGGCGGCGGTTGGCAAGGCCAGTCAGGCCGTCCAGCAATGCCAGCTCCTCCAGCGTCCGATTGATGCTGGTGAGCTGATCGCGAGTGCGCATCAGTTCGGCTTCGGTGCGCACGCTGTGGTTAATTTGACGCATCAGCACCAGCCCCATCGCCAGCAGAATGGCCAGCAGGGTGGCACCGCCGAGGGCAAACACGCTGGAATCATTACGCCAGTCGGATAGCGCATCTTGCTTCGATAACCCGGCGGCGATCACCAGCGGATAGCGGTTGACCCGCGAATAGCCATAAATCCGCTCTACCTTGTCGTAACGGGAGGTGATAGTGGCATTGCCGAATTCGGAGTGCGGCAGAATCTCATGGAACAGCACGCCCTCGGCGATATTCTTGCCGATGGCGTTAAGGGAGTAAGGGCGACGGTAGAGAATGGTGCCGTCAGCCAGTAACAGGTTGAGTGAAGCGTCACTGTTCAGCGCAAAGGTATCGTAGAACTGGCGGAAATAATCGACATACAGCGTGGCCAGGATCACTCCGGCAAAGCTGCCGTCCGGGTTGTTGATACGGCGTGATACCGGAATGATCAAATCGCCGGTAGAGCGGCTGCGTACCACCTTGCCGATATAGATCGCGTTACTGTTGTGATCGAGGTGATATTTAAAATACTCGCGGTCGGCGTTATTGGCGTTTTGTACGAACCGGCCCGATGAGGTGACGATCCAATTGCCACGGGCGTCGTAAACAAACAGGCCATGCAACTGGGGCTGATTGCCCACCTGTGTTTGCATCACTTTCTGCAGTCGCAGCAGGGGGTGTTGAGCCAGGCCGTCAATTTGAATACGTTCGCTCAGGTCAGACAGCGTGCTGTCTGTCTGCATAAAGGTATCGTCGGCATGCTGCGCTAACGCGCGGGCCAGATTGGCGGATTCCAGTTCGGCGCTTTGCAAGTCGCGTTGATAGGCATTCCAAATCTGCCAGGCGTTAAACAGCACCAGCGTGACGGCAACGATGACGACGAACACGCCGGCCTGAAATAATAACGGGGAATTTTTACCGTTGCGTGGCCGTTCGGCATCCTGCGGTTGCTGCTGTGTCATGTCACCCTTGCTGTAAAATATTCAAATCGCGCTAAGAACAATCCTACATCTTATTCTTTAATCACCTGGACCACTACACCTTAAACGGTGAAAATGAATAAGTTGTTGAGGGCAGGGGAAGAATATATTGGCTCCGATTATATCCTTCGCGCTAAACCGGCGGAGAGAATACAGGGATCGCTTGCATGTCTGACTACATCATTATTACTTTGTTGACGCTGGTGGTTTATTACCCGCTGACCCTGGGAGTGCTGGCGTTAATGATCGCCTTTGCCTGGCGGCAGCGTAAGTCGCCTTATTGGCGTTTGGGATTGGTGCTGTTGACGGCGTTGTTTGTGCTGTTCGCCATGGCGGCCTATGACTGGTATCGCTATAACTGAGGATTGCTGCTGCGATGTTCGCTATTGGCGGCGCACACCGCAGCGGGATGACGGGCTACTCAACGTTAACCATCCAGTTGACGCCAAACTGGTCGGTCAGCATGCCAAAACCTTTGGCCCAGAAGGTGGACTGGTAAGGCATGGTCACCTGGCCGCCCTGCGACAGTTTTTCAAACAGTTCGCGGCCTTGCTCCACGGTCGTCGGGTTGAGTGACAGGGCAAATCCTTTGTGTGATGCGTCGGCGCCATCTTGTGGGCAGCCATCCGAGGCCATCAGCGCCGTTTCACCGATCAGCAACCGGGCATGCATGATGGACTCCGGATTGACATCCTGCGGGTTGCCCTGTTTGGCTTCCTCGGGCATCTCTTTGTAACGCATCATCATTTCAAGCGTCGCACCTAGCTGCTGCACGTAAAAGTTCACCGCCTGTTCACAGTTACCGCTAAAGAACAAATAGGGTTGAATCACCATGACATTGACCTCTGTTATGGCCCGTCTGGGCGTTTAGCGGCCGGCGGGCAGGGAGCAATAGTTTCGATTTGCGACTATTACCGTTGGAAACTTACAAGTGTAGTGCGAATTATGCTGAATGCGCGGCTGTTCGATCACGCTATGGAGATTTATTACCTCCTCAGGCCTATTGGCCGAAAAAGCGGGATGGTTCATCCCGATTTGGACAGATTATCTGAGCGGTCAGGGTTCCTATACTCGTTGCAACCTTCACTAATGGAGTCACTGTAATGAGCAAGCAATCTTTGAATGGAAAAGTGGTGTTGATCGCTGGCGGTGCCAAGAACCTGGGTGGCCTGGTGGCACGCGATCTGGCGGCCGGCGGGGCTGCGGCGGTGGTTGTGCATTACAACAGTGATGCGACCCGGGCGGCAGCGGAGGAAACGCTGAAGGCGGTTAACGCGGCGGGCGCCAAGGCGATCCTGGTGCAGGGCGATCTGACCCAACCGGCTAACGTGGCACACCTGTTTGAGGAAGCGATCAAGGCATTTGGCAAAGTGGATATTGCCGTCAATACCGCCGGTCTGGTGATCAAAAAACCGATTGCCGAGGTGACCGAAGCGGATTACGACAGCAGTTTCGACATCAATTCCAAGGCGGCTTTCTTCTTTATTCAGCAGGCGGGCAAGCATCTGGCCGATAACGGCCGAATTGTGTCGATCGTCAGTTCACTGCTGGCGGCTTATACGCCGTTCTATGCGGTCTATCCAGGGAGCAAGGCACCGGTGGAGCACTTTACCCGTGCGGCATCCAAGGAGTTTGGCGAACGCGGCATCAGCGTGAATGCCATCGGCCCCGGCCCCATGGACACCCCGTTCTTCTACGGTCAGGAAAGCAAAGAGGCCGTGGCGTATCACAGTACAGCCGCTGCGCTGAGCAAGTTCTCGAAAACCGGCCTGACCGACATTGAAGACATCGCGCCGATCGTCAAGTTTTTGGTCACCGACGGCTGGTGGATCACCGGGCAGACGCTGTTTGCCAACGGTGGCTATACTACCCGTTAATATCAATTCTGCTGCGGCCGGTGCCGCAGCCTGTTTAACAGGATGCACTGCCGGTGGATAAAATAGGGAGATTACGGGTGTTTATCCAGGTTGCCGAGGTGGGCAGTTTTATCCGCGCTTCGCAAATTCTGATGATGCCAAAAACCACGGTTTCGGCGGCGATACAGCAACTGGAACACGAAATGGGTGCCCGCCTGTTTCATCGCACCACTCGCCGGGTACAACTGACCAGCGATGGTGAGCTGTTGCTCGAAAAAGCGCGTGACCTGCTGTTAGACGTGCAAACATTGGACACTTTGTTTCATCGGCACAATGGCCCGATCGATGGCCGTTTGACGGTCGATGTCCCCAGCCGTATTGCCCGGCGAATGATTGTACCGGCGTTACCGGACTTTTTTCTGCAGTACCCCGAAATTCAACTGTTTCTCAGCGCCAGCGACCGTTCGATCGATCTGATCCAGGAAGGGATCGACTGCGTGGTGCGTGTCGGTAGTCTCAGCGACAGCAGCCTGGTCAGCCAGCCGCTGGGTCGCCTGAGCATGATCAACTGCGCCAGCCCGGATTATCTGCAACGTTACGGAACGCCTGCACACCCTGATCAGTTGGACGATCATTGGGTCGTGGGCTACGCGCAGCCGACTCTGACAGGGGCGGATAGCTGGCAATGGCAGCAGAATGAACAGTGCGTTGAAAAAACGCTGCGCAGTCGGGTGACGGTGAACAATGCAGAAAATTATATCGGCTGTTGCCTGGCGGGGTTGGGAATGATGCAGATACCGCGTTTTGATGTTCAGCATTACCTGGATAACGGCAGCCTGTGTGAGATCTTGCCGCAGGCTCGGCCGCCCTCGATGAGCATTGCGCTACTTTACCCCCATCGTCGCCAGCGTTCCGCACGTTTAACCGCTTTTGCCGAGTGGTTTAAACAATTAATCAAACCCTTTTGTGAGATCTAACCTCTGACGGCCAATGGGATTTTTATCCAAGCACAGGGGAATTTGTTGTTGGCTTTCAGGTAATTAATCTTCTGTAAAAACAAGACACAATTAAAATCGTCAAAAAAGTGACAAAGGGTGTGTAACATTACATCAGCAGCAGGGTGGCAGAGCCATCCCAGACGGCAGCCAGGGCGTAAAGCGTGGCCAGTATCAGCAGAAACGGCGTATTGGTCATGGTCTGTCTCCTGCGGGATGATTCCCTTTGTTATAGCGTGCAGAAATGACAGTGGGATGAATTCGGTCGATTTTTTTACCCTAAAATTCAGACGGACGGAAATGGGTAAACTGCTGATATTTGACTATAGTAACAGTGTGAAGATGCGTGTTTCTCAAGATTCACCCCTGTATCGCGCTGCCGGTAATGCTCGGCATAGGGCAATAGAGTTGTGAAAGTATCGTCAGGGTGGGAGCAGGTGCCATCATGGGCCTGGTGATAGGGTTTCTTTTAGGCAAAAAGTAATAGGGAGAGTAAAAATGGGCATCATTTCCTGGATCATTTTTGGGTTAATCGCCGGTATCTTGGCTAAATGGATCATGCCGGGCAAAGACGGCGGTGGCTTTATCGTGACCGTCATCCTGGGCGTCATCGGTGCAGTTGTCGGCGGCTATATCAGTACCTTCTTCGGTATGGGTCGTGTTGATGGCTTCAATCTGGGCAGCTTTGTTGTCGCAGTCATCGGTGCCCTGGTGGTGCTTTTTGTCTACAGAAAGATCAGAAACTAATCAGATACTGATCAACAGGGTCGCTGCGGCGGCCCTTTTTTCGTTAAATCACAAGGGTCGAGCGGCCTGAGCCGACGGCTGGAAGGGGAAGATCATGGGTCTGTTTGATAGCGTATTGGGCAACATTCTGGGCGGCGCCAACGGTAAAGGCATCGATTACGTCGCCATCATGCAATGGGTTGAGCAACAGGGCGGCCTGCAGGCGATCCTGGACAAATTCCGTCAGGGACAATTCGGCGATGTGGTCGGTTCATGGCTGGGTAACGGTGAAAACCAGCAGATCAGCGGCGATCACGTGCAGCAGGCGCTGGGCAGCGATGCCATTAACCAACTGGCCGAAAAGCTGGGTATCGATCCGGCTCAGGCATCCGCCACCATTGCGCAGTTCCTGCCAACGGTCGCTGACGCCGCCTCGCCAAATGGTGAAGTGCAGCAGAACAGTAACGAACTGGGCGATATGGTCGGCAAACTGTTCAAATAAGATTTATGCCCCCGGCACCCTGTCGGGGGCATAATTTAGCGTCACACCTTCAATGTTCCCCAATGCCCCCTGCAAATAATCTACCCAGGCCCGCACTTTGCCGGGAATAAACCGTGCAGCGGGATAAACCGCATGCAGCGCCATCGGCGGATAACGCCAGGCCGGCAAGATGGGGACCAGTGCGCCACTCGCCAATTGTCGACCGATCAGCGGCCGCTGTGCGCCGCCAATACCCAGCCCTGATTCAATCGCCGCCAGCAGTGAAAACGTATTGTTAGCGCGGAATACCGGGCGCAACGCCACCACCTCGGCACCATCAGGGCCGATTAACGTCAGCGTGTCCCCGTCGCTCAGGCCGCTGTAGCGGATATGTGGATGGGCTGCCAGTTCCTTCAGGCTTTGCGGTTCGCCCTGTGCCGCCAGGTAGGCCGGTGAGGCCACCAGAATACGCTGTAACTCTCCCAGCCGCCGCGCCACCATCCCCGGTGAACTCAATTCACCAAAGCGGATCGCCACATCGATGCCTTCCGCAATCACATCCGCCCGACGATCGTCCAACAACAGTTCGATATTCAGCTCTGGATGCTGTTGCTGAAAGGCAATTGCCAGTGGCGTCAGGTGCTGTTGGCCGAAGCCCGTTGGTGCATGGATGCGTAACGACCCTTGCAGCCGCAGGTTTTGGCCGTGTAGCGCTTCTTCCGCTTCACCCACCGCCGCCAGAATCGGTTTGACCTGCCGGTAATAGCCCGCGCCGGCGTCGGTCAGTGTCACCGCACGGGTACTGCGAAACAGTAACTGTACGCCCAGTTGCTGCTCCAAACCGGCAATCTGCTGGCTGACGGCAGGCTGGGTCAGGCCCAGATCGCGGGCGACGGCCGAGAGGCTGCCCAGTTCCGCGACCCGGACGAAGGTATTCATCGCGCTCAGCTTGTCCATCGGTACTCCATCTATAGATTTATCTTATAAGTGTTAGTGGTAAATGCCCTCTACCACAAGATTTGTTAATCAATCAAAGTGAAAGTCTCAAGCGATACGAAACCGGAGACACAACATGCAAAACAATAAACTGGCGCTGGTGGTCGGTGCTAACGGCGTTATTGGCGGCAAGCTGATTGAAGAACTGGAGCAACAAGGTTGGCAGGTGGTGGGTTTGTCCCGGCGCGGAGGCGTTGACCGGCCGCAGGTGCGTTATCTGGCGGTCGACCTGCTGAATGCACAAGCCACACGCGATGCCTTGCGTTCGCTGACTCAGGTCAGCCACATTTTCTACGCTGCCTATCAGGACGCCCCGGACTGGGCGGGACTGGTGGCGCCTAATCTGGCGATGCTGAGCCATGTGGTGGAAGCGCTGGAACCGGTAGCACAAGGGTTGGAGCACATCAGCCTGATGCAGGGCTATAAAGTGTATGGCGCTCATTTGGGGCCGTTCAAAACTCCGGCGCGGGAGAGTGATGCCGGGCACATGCCGCCGGAGTTCAACCTGGCGCAGCAAAGCTATCTTGAACAGCGCCAGCAAGGGAAAAACTGGCACTGGAGCGCGATCCGTCCCAGCGTGGTCGGCGGCTTCTCGCTGGGCAACCCGATGAACCTGGCGCTGACCCTGGCGGTTTATGCCTCTATCAGCAAGGCGCTGGGGCTGCCGTTACGTTTTCCCGGCAAACCCGGGGCTTACCACAGCCTGCTGGAAATGACCGACGCCGGGCTGCTGGCGCGCGCTACGCTGTGGGCGGCGACTGAGCCTGCGGCCGCTAATCAGGCGTTTAATATCAATAACGGTGACCTGTTCCGCTGGAGCGAGCTGTGGCCGAAAATTGCCGGCTATTTTGATCTGGAGGTCGCACCGCCGTTGCCGATGCCGCTGGCATCGGTGATGGAGGATAAAAATGAGCTGTGGCAGGCCATGGCGCAACAGCATGAGTTGGTCGAAGCGGATTACCGTGCGGTAGCGAGCTGGCGCTTTGCCGACTTTGTTTTCTCGTGGGATTACGACATGTTTGCCGATGGCAGTAAGGCGCGCCGCTTTGGCTTCCATCAATTTGTCGAAACCGAGGCGATGCTGTTCGCGCTGTTTGACGAATTCCGCCGTCGCAAGATTATTCCTTAAGTCGGCTGGCGGGACGGGCGTTTTTTATGGCAATCTTTGGCTGCCGCCAAACGCGGCAGTCAGGAGGCCGTCACCCCGACAGGCCCGGATCGATGATGAGGAATTAACCGTGACAGGGATTACCGCCATACTGACGCTTTTGCTGGCGCTGGTGACCATTGCGCCACTTTCAAAGCATGCAGCCTGGTGGATCCGGGTGTGGGACTTTCCCCGCCTGCAAATACTGGCGCTTTCGTTATTGGTGTTATTGCTTAACCTGCTGTTTGTGCCGTTGTCACCCTGGGTGTGGGGCATGATGGCGGTAAACCTGGCCTGTGTGGTTTATCAGGCCGCGTGGATTTACCCCTATACCCGGCTGAGCAAACCTCAGGTGCTGGGTTTTACCGGCTATCAGAAGAAGCCGCGCATCCGCATTCTGGTATCCAACGTATTAACGCCCAATCGCCAGGCGGATAAACTGCTGGCACTGGTGGCGACCGAACGACCGGACGTGCTGGTGGCGGTAGAAACCGATGGTTGGTGGGAGCAGCAACTGTCGGCGCTGGAGCAGGACTATCCCCACAGTTTGAAATGTCCGCTGGATAACCTGTACGGCATGCATGTCTATTCACGGCTGAAACTCAGCGATGCGCAAATACAGTATCTGGTGGATGAGCAGATCCCGTCGATGCACATGATGGTGCATTTGCCGCAAGGGCCACAGGTACGTCTGCACTGTGTGCATCCGATGCCGCCGAGCCCGACCGAAAATGAAGAATCGGAAGACCGCGACGCCGAACTGGTGATGGTGGGGAAAAGCGTGGCCAAATCGGAGGTTCCGGTGATTGTGACCGGCGATCTGAATGATGTGGCCTGGTCGACCACCACCCGGCTGTTTCTGAAAGTCAGCGGCCTGTTGGATCCGCGTCGCGGGCGCGGCATGTTCAGCACCTTTCATGCCGGCTACCCGTTCCTGCGTTGGCCACTGGATCACGTGTTTCACAGCGATGACTTTGTTCTCGGTTCGCTGCGTCGTTTAACCCACGTAGGTTCGGATCACTTCCCGATAATGGTGGAGTTGGTCTATTCACCAAGGCAGGGGGCACAGCAGGAAAGCCTGGAGAAAGACCGCGAGGACGAAGCGCTGGCGCAGGAGAAGCTGGCCAATACCGACTCATCTCCGGAAGACGTGCACACGCCAGGTGCCTGAAACCATAACCCCGCAGTGCAGGCTGCGGGGTATTCGGGTTTAGACAGTCAGCATGATTTTGCCAATATGCTGGCTGGACTCCATCAATGCATGGGCTTCGGCCGCCTGTTCCAGCGGGAAGGTTTTGAAGATCTGGGGTTTTAACGTTCCGCGTTCCAGCAGCGGCCAAACCTTCTGCAGCAAATCGGCGGCAATTTGCGCCTTATCTTCCACGCTACGCGCGCGCAGGGTGGAGCCGGTGTGGGTCAGGCGTTTGATCAGCAGCGGCATCAGGTTCAATTCCTTCACCACGCCGTTCTGGGTGCCGATTTGCACAATGCGGCCGTCCATCGCTGCTGCCTGATAGTTCTTCGCC
Source organism: Serratia proteamaculans (assembly GCF_949794035.1). NCBI lineage: Bacteria > Pseudomonadati > Pseudomonadota > Gammaproteobacteria > Enterobacterales > Yersiniaceae > Serratia > Serratia proteamaculans. Next base: position 3,408,562 of record NZ_OX461105.1, on the reverse strand, counting down.
ACGTAGTCACCGGCAATCAGATCGACAATCACGTCGGCGCCCTTGCCGTTAGTGGCGCGTTGGGTCTGCTCAACAAAATCTTCGTTGCGGTAGTTAATCGACACATCGGCACCCAATGCCAGGCTGGCCTGGCGTTTTTCTTCGGAGCCGACGGTGGTGATCACCCGGGCGCAGAAGGCTTTAGCCAGCAGGGTTGCCACGGTGCCAATGCCGGAGGTGCCGCCGTGGATCAATACGGTTTCACCGGCCTTCAGATGCCCGCGTTGGAACACATTGACCCAGACGGTAAAGAAGGTTTCCGGGATTGCCGCCGCTTCAATCAGGCTAAAGCCCTCGGGGACCGGCAGTGCGTTGCTTTCATGGACCTTGCAGTATTCGGCATAACCGCCGCCGGCAATCAGGGCACACACCTTGTCGCCGATGGCATAATTTTGCACGCCTACGCCGGTGGCGACCACCACACCGGCGATCTCCAGACCAGGAATATCCGATGCGCCGGGTGGTGGCGCGTACTGACCCCGGCGTTGCAGCACGTCAGGACGGTTAACGCCGGCAGCGGCAACTTTCACCAGAATTTCTCCCTGTTGCAGGGTCGGCAGTGGCCTTTGGCTACTAACCAGAACCTCGGGTTCGCCAGGCTGGCTGATTTCGATGACTTTCATGGTGCTGGGCAGCGCTGGGTTGGCTGACATGGTGGTTCTCCTCAGTTGGCGTTCAGGCGCAGTAACCAGTGTAGGTAACCGCCTGCTGTAATTCATAATTTATCTTACAGAAATGCTGAGGGGAGAATGTGGATCATTGGGCGGTTTCAACACGGGGAAGTGGGGCGCCGCCGCAGGGGCGGCATGGGATTAATCGTTGGGCGGGATGCGAAAACCTTTTAGCGAGACGATAAAATGTTCTTTCCCTTTGGAGATTTTGGCACCGCGATCACACCACAGGCTGGCAAGCTGGAAAAAGTCGTCGCTGTCGATGTCATAAGCCAGTTCGATTTTCTTAGCCGTGCCGTAGCGGATCAGCTTTTCTGCTTCCTGGTGGTTTGTTGCTCTAATGGTAGTCATAACGAAATCCTTGGTATTGAGCCAGAGCGGATAATCGTCGACCATGATATGGCTGTATTGTGACAATTTTGTGATAAAAAAATGACAGAGCGTGGACTTGTGGCCTGGAGCATAGCGCCGATGCCATGCTCCAGTAACGCTTGCGTTAACGATCGTGTGGACGCAATAGGGTGCTTTTCTTCTGTGATTTAAAGTGCTTATACAACGCGAACCCTGAAATGCCGGCTAATGCGGCCAGCAAAAGTAGATATTCAGTCGCCATCTGACAACCCTCCGATAAAGCATGGCTAAGGAGCGGCTATTTGTGACAGTTATCACGTTATGCCGCAATGAGACCATTCTGTAAGAGGCCAGGTGACTGAAATTCAGAGATAAAAAAAGCGCCTATAGAGAGGCGCATAAAATATTGCAACACAGCTTGTTGTGTTCAGCACCAGGAGGAGTGGTGAACAGGTCGCCATTGTATGAATTGCACGCGGCGGCAGCTATAGGGATAACTCTTAAAGCGCCGCTACCACTGATAACCCATGCTCACGTTGTAATCAGGCTCCTGATCGGTGGAGTAGGGATCTGACTGGCGGCGGCGATCGGTTTTTTTCACCGGGCCAAGATTCGGGCCGTAATTAAGGGACGAATACGGCTTGGCGCGCGGACGGCTGCAGCCGGGATGATCACATTCCATATCAACGCGAAAACCGGTTTTGTCTTCGGTTTCTGACCACACCACCGGCGGCTTGGCGGCTTTTTTTTCTGGGCCAAGGGCGGTTTGCGGTGCGGGTGCCGGTTTGATGCTGGGCTCCGGTGCGGTGTAGGACAAGTCCAGCGCCTGGGCTGGGGTGCTCAGTATCAACAGAGCGGTGCAGCAGGACGCTGCCAGCGTATGCCATCTCAGCATGGTCAATCTCCCTTTATAGTTACGCAGCGCAACTATAAATCAGCCAGACGAGAATTACTATCATTTGTGCTTATTCATCGCTGGCGCGGGAGTTGGCGGCGTCAATGTTCAGGTCTACTCTATCAGTAACTTCTCTTTATAAGACATCGAACTATGACCACTGACACTGCGGCGTTGAGCCTACGCCAACGCAGCTATCGACTGCTGTTCGACAACCATTCCCGCAGCGGTCGCAGGATGGAGGCTTTTTGGGTCAGTACCGCGTTACTCAGTGTGGTGCTGTTGTTCCTCGAGCCGGGCGGTAGCGCTTTGTACGCTCCGGGCCAGCAAGCCATTTATCTTTTCTTTTGCACCGAGATTATTTTTACCGTTATTTTCACGTGCGAATATTTGCTCCGATTCTGGAGCACCCCATCCGATCAGCACTATGCCCGCAGTTTTTTCGGCGTTGTCGATTTATTGACGGTGTTACCGATGTATATCATCTGGCTGTACCCGCATATGACGGTAGAATTCGTCATGCTACTGCGAGTCGTGCGAATACTGCGGGTATTACGGGTGTTGAAGCTGCTGCGTTACATGAGTGAGATGGGCATGATCTGGCGCAGCATCAAGTTGGCGCGTCATAAGCTGGCGATGTTTTTTGGTTTTGTCGCCGTGGTGCTGTGTGTCTTTGGCGGCCTGATGTATGCGGTTGAGGGCGGGAGTGGGGGCTTTACCAGCCTGGCGGCCTCCGTCTATTGGGCGGTAGTGACACTGACCACCGTGGGATACGGTGATATTGTTCCTCATACCCCGTTGGGGCGGTTATTGACCTCGGTACTGATCCTGTTGGGTTACTCAATCATTGCGGTACCGACCGGCATTCTGACGGCTTATATGTCACAGGAGTTGCAACGCAACCGCGAAAGGCGAAATTGTGAGCAATGTCAACGAGGTGGCCACGAGACGGATTCTGCATTTTGTAAATTTTGCGGCAGCCTGCTCCCTCCGTTAACGGGGAAACATAGCCAGAAATGATTAAAAATCGAGCTAAGTGGTTTAAATCCTGCGCGTTTGGTCCCGTTTCCACCGAGGGGCTTATAAAAAGAGTTGCTATTAAAGTCCCATCGTGAGTTAATGCTTCTCGGCCTGTGGTACAGACCTATTTATGCACGACATTTTGAGTAAAGTAGTTCAAATTTAAAGCGTTATCCTAGATAGCACTTCACTGACGAATTTCCTTTCTAGTGCCTCCATAAGTAACTGATGACCGGCTATTTCTTGCCCATGGTGGCGTAAATTTAATATTGTAGGAATTAACATGTCTAACATGATCAAAGGTCAAGTGAAGTGGTTCAACGAGTCTAAAGGTTTCGGTTTCATCACTCCAGCAGACGGCAGCAAAGATGTGTTCGTACACTTCTCTGCTATCCAGGATCAAGGCTTCAAGACCCTGGCTGAAGGCCAGAACGTACAGTTCTCTATCGAGAACGGTGCTAAAGGTCCGTCAGCGGCTAACGTTACCGCTATCTAATCGGCCTCTCGCTGATTAATAAAAACCCGCCAAGGCGGGTTTTTTTGTGTCTGTCATTCGCCACAGGCAAAAAAAGCCCGCAAGTCTGCGGGCAAAAGTTCCTTGTTACTTCTTCATTTGCAGGTACTTCTCTGGGGGGAAGCACCAGGCAACAGACTACCCGTTGCGCGCTTAAGATTCTGCCGACAAAACGTTAAGAAAGTGAAAAAGCCGCATGCCGGATGGCCTGCTACGCTTGTAGGAAGGCGCTATGCAGGTGATCAGCGGATTAACTGGTGGTGCACGGTATTTTTCTCACCTCATTGTGTAATACACTGACATCAATGATAAATGATGGGGCAAGGCATGAAAGCTAACGATCTGGTAACGGTAAAAACTGACGGTGAGCAGCGACGCGAAGGAGTGATCCTGGCGGTGGAAGAGTTTAATGAGGGGATCATGTACCTGGTGTCCTTGCCAGACTATCCAGCCGGTGTCTGGTTCTTTAACGAGATAGACAGCCGTGACGGTACCTTTGTTGAGCTACGGCAGGCGGTACCCAAGTAACCTTGGGGGGAAACGGCAATACCTCTCCAGTACATTAATTTAATTCGCAAGGTTTACGGCAGGAAATTATTCCGTAGCGGTAGGAATAATCCATTTTTTACTGCGGGAATACCCGTCGCGGCCGAGAATTTCGTCGCGAGCAGGTATTTAGGTTATTTAAATGTGTGATATCCAGCACTATGGGCTGAACGACATTTAAAACCAACGTTTAGCAGAGTACACGACAAAGCAGTCCATCTAGCGGCTATTGACAAATATCCCACTGGTCAGCGTGTCGGTTAAACGGACAACATGGTAAATAATCTGCTTGTTGTGCGTTTTAATTTTTCTTTTGATATTTCCCTTATGGGAAGAGACCGTTTTCGCTTTAATTTGCATCTGGTCGGATATCTGGATGGTGCCCTGACCCGACATCCACATACGTAACATGTTGGACTCGGTTTGGCTCAGCGTAACGGGTGTCTGATCAAAAGAAGTTTTTTCAGTGCGGGGTACTTTTCTCTCCAGATAGTGACTAAGTAGTTGATTCATAGTCTCTGGTTTGATTGATTTCGACGAGATGATGACATTTTTACGAACATATAAATAATCGTCAAAATGTACGTTGGTAATAGCCATAAAGATGAAGAATAAAGTGTCAGGGTGCAGCGAAATCACCCCTTTTATACGTTCCGTCGCGTTCGCTTCGTGTATAAAACAGTCTTCATTAATAAATACCAGACTAGGCTTCAACTTGCTGCATTTTTCATGTAGATCGTCGATATCATTAATAGCATTAATCTGGCGTTTTTTTACTCCATGTGTTGTCAGGTAGTCTGTTAAACCTAATCTGGTATAGCTGCATGAATCCATAATGATCGTTGGCATATCTCACCCCCACTTAAATCCGTTTTACCGCGGTAACAAAAAGAAAAAGCCTGAAGCCTAAAAGGCAAAAAAGTACAAAAAAATCACGTATAGGAATGTTCTATCAATAAATACGGCGGTACTCAACGATATTTTCTTTCTAAACTAATTAGCAATGTGAACCTATAAGTTTAGCTTAAGTCAGAATAATCCGCTACCGCAGAGGTTTCGGGGCTGTAACGTCAATTGGTGCTTGAGCCGCGCGCCTGCTGGTATCTTTACCGTCGAATCTGTTCATCATGTCACGAAACGAAATTTTTGATTGCTAGGAAAATTCTTAAAAAAAATTCATGTGTTGTTTTTTTAACATTTTTTAGCCTGTTTCGTCATCAGTTTGAATGTTGAACAGTATGAATGATTTTATTTTTTATAATATTATCATTAATTTATGCTTTATTCGTTTGGTTCTGATAATGATAATTCTTTCATTCCTTATCACTTGTGATAATCAATAATCACATTAAGTTAACATTAGTTCGTTTTTTTGTTGCAAAAACCGGTCATATAACAACGAGTTGATGTAACTAATCGTGCTGTACTCACAGATGTGAAAAATGTCAGCGAGTGATTAATTGGTTTTTCTGAACTATTTAGTCACCACGAAAAGTTGTCTACTCTTGGTGGTGATAAAAGGTTTACATTTGCTGGCAGTAAAAAAACAGAGCGGCGTGTCTAAAGGCGCTCTTAACTTTTCCTGTCAGTGTGGTTCTGCAAGGCAGTGCTGCATCGATTCCAACGCCAGGTGAATATCGCTTTCTTGTGTCATCCAATTGACCAGCGCAGCCCGGATCCCCGGTTGCCCGTTATAAAGGGTAGGGGTACAGCGTACCACGCCGTGTCGATCGAGATGGGCGATAAAGCGATCGCGTGCAGCAACGGCATCTCCCTCAATGTTCTTCAGTGCAAAGCACACCACGTTCAGATTGGCCGGTGCCAGCAGGCGGAAACCCTCGCTGGCCGCCAGCGCTGCACCCAGCAGTTGCGCCAATTGAACATTGCGCTCAACCATGTCCTGCATGCCACTGCGGCCGTAGGCTTTCAGCGCCATCCACAACGGCAGGGCGCGGAAACGCCGTGAGTTTTCCGGCGTCAGGTGGAGATAGTTGTCTGGCCGCAGCGTCGGCGCTTCCAGATAAGCCGAATGGTTTTGAAAGACCTGCATCTGTAACGCCAGATGACGGCTGAATTGGATCGCGCTGTCGTAGGGCACATTCAACCATTTATGCGCATCGACGGTAATCGAGTCCGCCTGCTCCCAGCCGCTTAACCGGGGAGCATAGCGCGGTGAGCAGGCCGCCACGCCGCCAAAGGCCGCATCAACGTGTAACCAGAACGGGTAGCGTTCGCGCAGCGCCAGCAGGTGCGGCAGGTCGTCGAAGGTTACAGTGTTCACCGTTCCGGCGCTGGCCAGCACCAGGGTGGGAGCGCCGATGTTGGCGGCAAGATGTCTTTCCAACGCGACAGGGTCAATAGCTTCACTATCCGGCAGGCTGTCGATAATTTTCAAGGCGTCACGGCCAATGCCGAGCATGCTGAGCGCCTTTACGCTGCTGGAGTGTGCGTTTGCTGACAGCACCTGTACCGGACCCAATGCCGTCACTCCCTGTTCAGCGACATCAATACCGCGTTGCTGGCCCAGCCACTGGCGACCGATGGCCATGCCGACAAAGTTGGCCATGGTGGCCCCGCTGACAAAACTGCCGTTGTACACCTCCGGCAAACCCAGCAAATTTTTTAGCTGCGTAATGGTTGCCAGTTCGATTGCCGCGGCAACCGTATCGTGACTCAACTGACTGTTTTGGTCGATAGCGCTAACCAGCCAGTCTGCCGCCAATGCGGCCGGGGTTGAGCCGCCGGTAACAAAGCCAAAATAGCGTGGCCCGGCGCTGGCAGAGAGCCCCTCAGAATAGCGCAGCCAGAAATCGTCCAGTGCTGCCAGCGCACCGTCACCCTCATCGGCCAACCTGTCATCACCCGGCTGCAGTTGCTGTGAAGCCAGGGGAGGGCAAACCGGGCGCTGTTGCAGTCCGGCAAGAAAGCCCTCGGCCAAATGGCGGGTACGTTCGAGTATCTGTGGAAACTGGTCAAGATCCTGCTGTAAACGTGGGTGCATGGGTGACTCCGGTTATCAAAGGCTAAGGGTGACACCCTAGATCATTTGCTTTGCAACGAAAATCGATGAAAAATACCCCTTTTGGATAGCAGGGCTAACCAATGTTCAATGAACGTATTCCACTGCACATCCTGCCAACCTTTGTGATTGCCGCCCGGTTGGAAAATCTGCGCGCTACCGCCCAGCAGGTGCATCTTACCCATGGCGCCGTCAGCCAGCAGATCCAGCAGTTGGAACAGGCGATCGGCTGTCCGTTGTTTGAACGGCAGGGCCGTGGATTGCGTCTGAATACTGCCGGTCGTGAGTTGTTGGCGGTTGCAGAGCCGGCTCTGCAGGCGTTGCAGCAGGGCGTTAACCGGGTCAGGCGAATTGCACAAAGCCAGGCACTGCGCATCAGCGTACTGCCCTCTTTCGCGCATTACTGGTTGATGCCGCGCTTGCCGTCTTTTCACGCGGCCTGCGCCGATATTGCGCTGGATATTGATGCATCGCTGGCGGTGCAGGATTTGGTACGTAAAGGGTTCGACGCGGCCATTCGTCTTGGCAATGGTCAATGGACCGATATGCAGGCACAGCGTATTGCCTCCGGGGAGGTGGTGCCGGTGGCGACTCCGGCGTTGGCTCATCAGTGGCAGGTGGCTTTCAACAGTGGGGCGTCAGATGTGCCGCTGCTGGAACACGATGTTACGCCTTGGCGCAGTTGGTTCCCGGCGCATCAGCAACGAGATAAGGCTAGGCCATTGGCACTGTTCAATGACGCGGGATTATTGATCCGCGCCGCCGAACAGGGGTTTGGCATCGCGTTGGTGAAAAAGCTGTTGGTGAGCGATGCGTTGGCAGAAGGCCGATTGGTGGCACTGGCTCAGCCACGGCATCTGGATCAGGTGGATTTTTATCTGGTTTGGCCGCAGACCGCCGGGTTGACGCCGGCGGTGGAGGCGCTATTACACTGGTTGCAGCGCCAATTAGCCTGAGATCAGCGGCGTAGCCATTCGGGCTGCGAGCTGCCAAGGTGGGCTGCGGGCAGTGCCCAAAGCAGTGCAGTGCCGGTTAACTGCAGTGGTGGGAGCAGGCGCTGTGCTGGGCCCCAGTGGGTCTGTTCGGTTTCCAGGTTTTCATCTGCAGGAGTGACCGCCGCCAGCGGGGTCAACGGATAGTGTTGCGGATAGGGATGATCGGACAACAGTTGTGCCGTTCGTGCCAGAGACAGCCGGGCGCTGTAGCCGGTACCCTGTTGCAGGCGTTGGCGTAGACCGTGCAGAACCGCCGTCGCCATCAGATAGCCGGTGGCATGATCCAGTGCCTGTACCGGCAGCGGCACCGGAATGGCGGCATTTTTCCATGCCATACCCGACTCTGCCAGGCCGCAGCTCATTTGTACCAGGCTGTCGAAACCGCGCCGTCCTCGCCACGGGCCGCTCCAGCCATAGGCGTTCAGGCAAACGTCGATCAATCCCGGCGACAGCGCGCGTCGCTGCTCAGCACCATAACCCAACTTTTCCAGCGCGCCGGCGCGGTAGCCGTGAACGATAACGTCGGCGTTTTTCAGTAAATGTTCAAAGGTGTGGCGATCGTGAGCATTCGCCAGGTTCAAGCGCGCACAGCGCTTGCCGAGGATCACTTCATGTTCGACGCCGGGTTCATCCCAACCGTAAGGATCAATACGTAATACGTCGGCACCCAGCCCGGCAAGAAAACGGGTGGCTACCGGTCCGGCGATAATTCGCGTCAGATCCAGCACGCGGACGCCGTGCAGCGGTCTGGCTGGGGGGAGTGTCCAGCCGGCGGGGGGCGCTTCCGCTTGCTGCAGCTGATGGATCAGTGGCTCCAGCGCAACGCTCTTGCCCTGAATATGTTGCCGCCATGCTTCGACTGAACGCATTTCTGCCGCACAGCCGCCGGCCTCTATGACTGCCTGCTCCAGTTGGCCTTTTTTCCACGTCTGCACCTTTTGCGCCAGTAGGTTTTTATCCTGATGCGGGCCCAGTACCTGTTCTACGGCTTTGCGGTGATGGGGGGCATTGGTATGCAGACGGATCCAGCCGTCACGGGTAGCGTAGTCACCCGCCAGCGCGTCCCAGGCGGCTGGTAATGGCCACCCCAGTGGTCGCAATGTCCAGCCAAACCACAGCGATGCCAATCGACTATCGACAAACACCTGCGGCACACCGCCCTGATTTTGTTGCAGCAGTTGGGCACAGGCCAGCCCGGCAGCACTCCAGCAGGCGGTTGCCAGTTCGGTGACCGGGAATGCGCTGTTCAGAGCGCCTTCACCGCTGATGGTCAACGGGATCGCAGGGATTGCGCTGTGGCCGAGGCTTTGCCCGATCTCTGTCAGCAGTGTTTGAGTAAGGCTATCCATCATCAACTCCAGGTTGCCGGTCGGGGAGACTGTGTCTAGCCTAGTTCACCCCGACTGGAGTTGCTATGGCGTGATGTTGAGGATGCGACCGTCCGCCAGTTTGGCACGCAGGCTATGGGCAGCGATGCCGTCGAATGCTTGTTGGCCAAAGTTGGCCGTCAGGATTGAGCCATCGCTGAACGTGGTTTGCTGCACCCATCCAGCCTGATCTCGCCAACGGAAATCGGTCAGCGCCTTATCCCATAGAGCCTGATGCAACGGACGGAAGGCGGCATCAGCCTGTTTAATGTGTGGCAAACGTGCCTGAAGAGTAGCGCGGCTGAGATGGAACATCGGTGCGGTGTTGTACAGTTGGCTTAACAGGCTGCGGGTGGTTTTAACGTCGCTGAATTTCAGATTATCGTAATTCCAGTGGTGGCTGCTGATTACCGCGTCGTGAAACACCGCCTGATACATGGGCAGGCGATAACGCGGATCGAACTCCACGGTGCGATAAGGTTCTTTTACCTTGGCCGGGCTGAAGAAGAAGGCTGGCTGGGCGTTGGGCCACCAGGCACCCAGATAATAAGGCGAGGATTTATCCTGATGCATCTGCTTATCACCCCAGCCAAAACCCCAGGTTTCCATGCCATGGGCAAACATGATGTGGCGTGCGGTTACCGCATTGCCATCCTCAGAGCCGAGTGGCAGTTTAAGCGTATTGCTGAACCAGGCCAGACGAGCATTGCGGGCCTGTGCCATCTGCGCTGCACCGGTTGGGTGCCCGGGTTGATAGTCGTCGGAGACCATCCCGGTGCCATCAACGTCAAGGAACAGGCTGTTTAGCCCGGCTAACTGCACCAGTTCGCGCATGCGTTGCTGAGAATAAGGCAGCACGCAACCCGGATTCAGGTAGTAGCCCTGCTTGCCGAAACCGGGTTTTTTACTGCCGTCAGCGCGCACGATGGCGCATTCCTCACGCAGCGTCGTCGGCAGTTGGGCCGTCAGCCAGCTGTCATTGACCCCACGTGGAATAGCGGTGTCATAAGAGTCGTAGCTGGCGATCAGATACCCCGATTTTTTGGCACTTTCTACAGCCTGTGGGTGCAGGAACTCGGCGGTCCAGTTGTCGGTACCCAACCACAGACGGGGCAGGCCGGCCTGGTGCAGCGCCTCGACCAGCGGTTTTGCCAACCCCTGACCCCAGCTATCCGCCGGTGCGAGGTAATTGCCAAGCTGTCGCTGTGCCCATTCCCTGACGTGAGTGGCCTGTTGGCGTTGTGCCTGCAGGAAATCGGCATCATCCGGTGTCGCCTTGAGCGGCGTCAGCGCCACCAATGCCTGATTAATCGCGTCAACGAGTGCTTGCTGTTGCCAGGATTCTGGTATTTTTCCTGCCAGTTTTTGCACGGTTTTCTGGCTATCGGCGTCCATTTTTTGCCACAGGACCTCGCCGGTTGGCGATACCAGCCAGGCAAGCAGCCCCGGCCAATTCTTCACGTCGGCCGGTGCCAACAGCTTGTCGCCCCACAGATAAATATGCGTGGCACCAATCAGTTTCTCACCCTCTGGCGCGATACGGATTTTATCGCGCAGGCTGCTGAACTGACCGCTTTGCTGCAAATATTCGCGATAACGGCGAGCCCCGGACAGCGGGGTATCTCCCACGTGCAGCAAGACCTCGAAGGCCTGCTGTTGATTAAAACGGTTGAACTGATGGCTGCTGCGCATAGTGAGGCGATCTTTGGCGCTGGCGAAGCTGACCTGATTACTGAATGGGGTAAGCAATAACCAGCTGTATACCTTGCCCTGTTGTTGTTGGCTCCACAGCGGCAGTTTCAGATCCCAGTTGGTGTCCAGCGGCGTCATCTCTTTTACCAGGTAGTGCTGCCAGACGGTGTTATCTAATGGAATGCGGCTGCCTTCGCCAATCGGTAACAGCAGAGTGGCCGTCTGTGGCGGCAGGGTGAACCAGTCCAGCGTTTGCGCCCGGCTGCTGCTGAAACTCAGGCGTAGATCGCCGCCTTCCAGCCTGGCGGTGATCTGCATGTCACTATTGGGCCATTGCCAGCTTGCCTGGGTGAGCGTGCTCTGCAGACCCGCCACGGCTTGCTTGCTCTGCGCCTGGTTGGCCAGGATGTTATCGGTGGTTACCTGTAACGTGGCAGGATCAATGTTGAAACGGGCTTCTCCCTGCTGTAAAAGCAGGGCCTGAGCAGGGAAACCGGCAAGCAGGGCGAGGCTGAAGGAGAGGCGAAGCGTGTTCATCTAATAGGTTGTCCTTAGGGATGATTGTCCTGCTGAGATTTCATTTTATCGGTAATTAACGGACTGCCCAATGCTAAATATCTATAATCGTGTGCCGCTTCAAATATACGGAATTACTGAGTTTAATTTCCGTTTAATAAATTCGCCTTTACATCATCACCCCACGTCACTATACTCAGCCAAAATTTCAGTGAGGAAACACAATTGGACAGTTTTAGTTGCAGTGATATAAACAAGGCAAGCTGACCAATCCTCTTCTGATTTGTTGCTTGCCGAAAACGGCGGGCAGCACCCCTCTCAAGTTATTCCGAGCTGTGCAAACCCGAATCTTATTGTTGTCCCTGCTGCCTAATGGCATCGGGTGAATTTATTTGGACGCTATTATGGCCATTTTCAGCCACAGCCTATTCCCTCCAGGCACTGATACGCTCAACCGCTGATCTATTATCAGCGCGATTTCGCGTGTGCTAAAAAGCACATGATTTTATCTCCTGCAGTTATTTAAGGGGAAAGTCATGGCTATGACTCCTTTTGTTTTAAATTTATTACTGGCGATGAGCCTGGGCGCAGTTATTGGCGCTGAACGGCAGTGGCGCCAGCGTATGGCCGGCCTGCGAACCAATGCGTTGGTGGCCACCGGTGCGGCGGTGTTTATTCTCAGTTCCATGTCTACCGATCCTTCCAGCGCCGGGCGGGTTGCCGCACAAATTGTCTCCGGTATCGGCTTTTTGGGGGCCGGGGTCATCATGCGTGAAGGGCTGAATATTCGCGGTTTGAATACCGCCGCTACGTTGTGGTGCTCGGCGGCAATTGGCGTGCTGTGCGGCCTGGGTGAGTATTGGAATGCAGTGTTGGCGACGCTGGTGATCCTGTGCGCGAATATCCTGCTGCGTGAAGCGGCGCAGCGCATCAATCTGCAACCCCAGCAACAGGCAACCGATCTGGAGGTTTGCTACCGCATTCAGGTTACCTGCGGCGAGCAGGATGAAATACTGGTACGAACCCTGATATTGCAGGCGCTGAATGGCGTGGCATTAAGATTACAATCCCTGCGCAGTGCAGATATTTCCATTCCGGGTCAACTCGAGGTTTGTGCAGAAATAACTGCAAACCCCTCAGTCCAAAAGGAAATAGAGGGCATTGTCTGCCGCGTCAGTCTGGAAAAGAGCGTTAGCGCGGTACGCTGGCGTATCGTTTCTGAATTACCCGTTTAAGTATTGATTAATATTCACTGTATTCAGTGATAAGGAGGCGTCATGGACGGTGACCCCGAAAGCTTAATGACTCAGCGTATCTGGCGCGTAAATAAAGCGCGTTAATTACGCCAATAAAATAAATTCCACTCTGTGCTTATTCACCTGTTAATCGGGCGGGGTAACCCTGTGCGCAGAGTAAAATAAGAGAATAGCGTTATGACTTATATTAACGAAACCGTACGTCGTCGTGATAAAAAAGCGACGTCTTATGCCATCGCCCAAGAGGCGAAAAACAGCGTTGATCAAACGCTGGCCAATTTAAAATGTAACCGCAATGGCTTAACTCAGGACGATGCGGTCGAACGTCTGGAGCAGTTTGGTGTTAATCAGGTCGCTCATGAGAAAGCGCCACACGCGCTGGTGCAGCTAATCGCTGCATTTAATAACCCGTTTATCTTTGTGCTGATGGTGCTGGCTGCGATCAGTTTCTTTACCGACTACTGGTTGCCCGCTCAGCGTGGTGAAGAAACTGAACTTACCGGCGTGATCATCATACTGTTGATGGTGTCACTCAGTGGGTTACTGCGTTTTTGGCAGGAATACCGAACCAACAAAGCGGCTGAAACGCTGAAATCCATGGTGCGCACCACCGCCACGGTCCTGCGGCGCAGCAGCTACAGCGCGCAGCCGTTGACGCTGGAAGTACCGATCCGCGAGTTGGTGCCGGGCGATATTATTAAGCTCTCTGCCGGCGATATGATACCGGCGGACGTGCGTTTGCTGGCCTCACGCGATTTGTTTATCAGTCAGGCGATCCTCACCGGGGAGGCGATCCCGATCGAGAAATACGATGCGATGGGCAACGTCAGCCAAAAATCGAGCGAGGACGAAGTCTCCAGTGAGCATGCGCTGCTGGAATTGTCGAACATCTGCCTGATGGGCACCAACGTCGCCAGCGGGACGGCCACCGCGGTAGTTGTGGCGACCGGTGGCCACACCTATTTTGGTTCGCTGGCAAAGTCGATTGTCGGTTCCCGTTCGCAAACCGCGTTTGATCGCGGGGTGAACAGCGTCAGTTGGCTGCTGATCCGCTTTATGTTGGTGATGGTGCCCATCGTCTTGCTGATCAACGGGTTTACCAAAGGTGACTGGAGCGAAGCGGCGCTGTTTGCCCTGGCGGTTGCTGTCGGGCTGACGCCAGAGATGCTGCCGATGATCGTCAGTTCTAACCTGGCGAAGGGCGCTATTGCCATGTCACGGCGCAAAGTGGTGGTCAAACGGCTGAATGCCATTCAGAACTTTGGCGCGATGGACGTGCTGTGTACCGATAAAACCGGCACCTTGACTCAGGATCGCATCATCCTCGAACACCATCTGGACGTCAGCGGCGTCAGAGATAATGAGGTATTGCATCTGGCCTGGTTGAACAGCTTCCACCAGAGCGGGATGAAAAACCTGATGGATCAGGCGGTGATCCGCTTTGGGCGCGGCAAGCCGGGTATTGAAGCTTTGGGCCGCTTCAGCAAGGTTGATGAGCTCCCCTTTGATTTTGTACGTCGCCGTCTGTCAATTGTGGTGGCAGATGAAAACCACCAACAGCGCCTGATTTGCAAAGGGGCGGTGGAGGAAATGCTGGAAATCGCTACCCATATGCGTGAAGGGCAGCAGATTGTCCCGCTGGATCCGGCCCGGCGTGAGGCGCTGCAAGCGCTGGCCGCCCAGTACAATGAGGATGGTTTCCGCGTGTTGGTGTTGGCGACCCGCGAACTGGGGGAACAGAAAAACGCCTTGCCACTGAGCGTAGCCGATGAGCGCGATATGGTGATCCAGGGCGTACTGACGTTCCTCGATCCACCGAAAGAAAGTGCGCAAGAAGCGATAGCCGCCCTGCAGGAAAACGGCGTGGCAGTGAAGGTGTTGACCGGCGATAACCCGGTGATCACCTGCAAAATTTGCCGTGATGTTGGGCTGGAGCCCGGCGAGCCGCTTTCCGGTCCGCAAATTGCCGAGATGGACGACGTTACGCTGGCACGTGAGGTGGAACAGCGCACGGTGTTTACCAAACTGACACCGTTGCAGAAGTCGCGCGTGTTGAAGATGTTGCAGGCGAATGGCCATACCGTCGGTTTCCTCGGCGACGGTATTAACGATGCACCGGCGCTGCGCGATGCCGACGTGGGTATTTCCGTGGATACCGGTACCGATATCGCCAAGGAGTCGGCAGACATCATTTTGCTGGAAAAAAATCTGATGGTGCTGGAAGAGGGGGTGATCAAGGGACGTGAGACCTTCGGCAATATCATCAAATACCTGAACATGACTGCCAGCTCCAACTTCGGCAACGTGTTTTCGGTGTTGGTCGCCAGCGCATTTATTCCGTTCCTGCCGATGCTGGCGATCCACCTGCTGATCCAGAACCTGATGTACGATATTTCCCAGCTGTCGCTGCCATGGGACAAGATGGACAAAGAGTTCCTGCGTAAACCGCGCAAGTGGGATGCGAAAAACATTGGCCGCTTTATGCTGTGGATTGGGCCGACCTCGTCCATCTTCGATATCACTACCTATGCGCTGATGTGGTTCGTGTTTGCCGCCAACAGCGTAGAGCATCAGGCTTTGTTCCAGTCAGGGTGGTTTATTGAGGGGTTACTGTCGCAAACGCTGGTGGTACATATGTTGCGTACCCAGAAGATCCCGTTCATTCAGAGCACCGCCGCATTGCCGGTTCTGCTGACCACGATATTGGTGATGGCACTGGGTATCTATCTGCCGTTCTCACCGCTTGGCGCTTTGGTTGGGCTGCAGCCGCTGCCGTGGGAATACTTCCCATGGCTGGCCGGCACGTTGGTCAGCTACTGCGTAGTGGCTCAGTTGATGAAGCGTTTCTATATCCGTCGCTTCGGCGAGTGGTTGTAATTATTGCGGAAAAGGGCGGATAACTTCGCCCCTAGAGTAATTTTTTCACCAGCAGACCGAGCATGATGGTCAGCGTAAAAGAAAACAGCGTACCGAGCAGCACATACTCGGTACGCATTTTGTCATCACTCTGCCGCAAGTCGCCAAAGCGAAAGATCGACTTGGCCGCCAGCAAAAAACCGACCGCGGGTATCTGCCCGATCAGCACGAAAGTCAGGATCAGCGTCCTTTCCAGATAACCTATTTGTTTGCCCGCGCGTAACAGTGAATCGTTATCCGCTTTGGCCGAGGGCGACATCTGTGGCGTCCAGTGCGCCAGTAATTGGCCAATCAGAATGCCCATCGGCATATAAATCAATAAATAAGCCAACAGTACCAGCCCTGATTGCCAGCCGGTGACGGCGGCCGCCAGTGCGCTAAGCAGGCCGTGAGCGTTCGGCGTGAAAGACAGCCACAGCAGAACAATCACCGTCAGATGCAGGCCTTGATCGAGCAGAAAACCACTGGCCTGGCTGAGGCGCGTCAATAGAGTGACTTTCAGCAGATCGATCAGCCAGTGGCTGATGGCGATAACCGGCAGGGTGGCTAACACCTGAGAAGCGGACAGACCGCCATGCCACAGGGCAAAACCAGCCACGGCGCAGGCAGCCAGTATGCCGTGCAGCAAGGCGTGTACGAGCAGAAAGCGGGAACCAGCGCGGTGACGGATCTTATCCTCGACCCAACGAGGCGACTGTAGCGGAAAATCGGCAAGCAAGTGGACGATCAGCAACCAGACCAGCAACGGCGCGTAGCTCAAATCCATATCAGGTAATCCTGTTAATCGCGTTAATAAATCGCATGATTTCCTCGTAGGCCGCGCGTTTGAGCGTTGCGGAGACCGTGGAGGCGGCCTTCTGCAATTTTTCCGCCACCTCCTGGCTGGTGGTGGCGAAGATGCGCGCCTGGACGATCTGCGCTTCGGTCTGCGAGAGACGGCTAACCACATGATCTAACATTGGCAACAGATCGCTGACAATGGCATTTGTCTGGTCATTATCATTTTTCAGAGCCAGCCGGCAATTTTTCATCAGGCCGTCCAACGCCTGACCTGAATTCACAAAGGCGCTGCCATAGCCGGCGGTATCTGCCTGCGCAGTGCCCAGACCTACGGCGATGCGGGCATCCCAGTGTGGCGAGTCCATGGCTTTGAGCGCAATGCGGATATATACCGCCAGCAGCAAACCGGATTGCGGTTCCGCCACGGCCTGAAAGGCATCACCGCGGAAAATCTCGAACGCCTGAATAAGCTTAGCCTGTTGCAGTTGGCCAAGCAGGGCATTTAACTCGCTGATGTAGTGAGTGGTGTCTAACCGACGGGAGTTAACCAAATCGCCGGTGATTACGCTGACTTGTGCTGCCATGCCTTTTTCTGCTCTAAAGCGATGAATTATCCGTAAAGTTCGCATCTAAATACGAATATGTCAATTATTCGTATCTCAATGCGAATTTAATAGTTATTCGTCTCCAGAGGCGAAATTAGCCCAGTAATTTAATGCGCTCATGTATCAGCGTCATCAGGGGTTTTTCCATCCTGGCCAAATAGACACCCAGCAAGATCAGGCCCACGCCGAGTATCTGCAACCCGGCAGACCCATTACTGTCGCGCAGGCGGTCGATAACGACCCCTGCCAACATCTGGCCACTGATAATCAACAGTGCAGCGCGCAGGGTACCGAGACGCGGCAGCACATAGCTGTTCAGGGCGACAAACAGCGCGCCGATAAGCCCGCCAAGATAGGCTCCCCAGGGAGCCTGGCCAAAGGAGTCACCATTGAAGCCGCCGACCATTGCCAGCAGCAGGCTGAGGAACAGAAAACCGACGATGTGGTTGCAGAGTGAGGCCGAGAAAGCGCCGCGATCCAACGCCAGACGGCCGTTGACCGCGCGGCTGATGCTGATGCAAACGCCATTGAACAATGCGAGGAGTATCAAAGTGATCATGGGGATTATCTCAGGAAGATGAGCAGGGCGCAGCCGGAGAGGATCAGCAGCGTAGCAATAATGTCGTTGGCACTTAGACGGCGTTTCAGCACGCCAAACCAGCCGCAGCTGTCGGACAACATGCCAAATAAAACCTGGCCGGTGAGCATCAGTGCCAGACTGCCGGAAAGTGCCAGTGGGCTGTTAACGGTGATAGCCGCCAACACCACCGTCAGGGCACCGGGAATGCCGCCAAAATAGGCCCAACGGGGAACCGCGGCCGATGTCGAAGAAGACCCCGGGGCACGGCGACTCAGTAACAGCAAGAGTAGCCAGGCGGTGATTGCACCGACGCCATGGGCGACCCATGAAGCAAGCAGCGGAGAATTATAGCTGGCCAGCACGCTGTTGATGCTGATCATCAGGGCCAGCAATGCGCCGGCGACCAATGCCAGCAGGGGATGGGAAAAATGTTCGCGCATCTTGGTGTCCGTTTTATGTTTAGATGGGCGAACAGGCTATATTGTTTTTTTTTTAAACATAATCCACTAAAATAGAAACTCATTGTTGAGTAAAAGTTGACGATAGATGAATGATAACTTTGCAGCGATCCCGGTGTTTGTGGCAGTAGTGGAATGCGAAAGTTTTTCAGCTGCCGCCCGACGGTTGGGCATTACAAAATCAGCGGTAAGCAAACGAATTTCCCAGTTGGAAAGCTCGCTTGGCGTGCAGTTGTTACAGCGCACGACCCGCAGCCTGAGTCTGACCGAAGCGGGTGAACAGTATTTTGGCTACGCCCGTAATGCCTGTGTGGTGGCGCAAGAGGGGGAAGATGCGGTCACCCGTCTACAGGGACAGCCGCAGGGCAGTCTGCGGATCAGTGTGCCGATGGTGTTTGGCCGTTTGCATGTGGCCCCGTTGATCGCCCATTTTCTGGCGGCTTACCCGGAGGTGGAGATCAATATGATGATGGATGATCAATTGGTCGATTTGGTCGAAGGGGGTTATGACCTGGCGATCCGCATCGGTCGGCTTGCCGATTCAAGCTTGATCGCCCGGCGTATCGCGCCCTGTCACAGCGTATTGTGCGCGGCACCGTCATATTTGGCGCGCTGTGGAACACCGGCAGATCTGGAACAATTGGCCCAGCATAACTGTTTATTTTACAGCTATTTCCGTGGTGGCAGTGAATGGCAGTTTGAGGGGCCGATGGGCGCGGTGCGTTTTCAGCCGCGAGGGAATTACCAGGTGAATAACAGCGAGGCTTTGCGCGCAGCACTGCTTGGCGGTCTGGGAATTTGCCAGATGCCGACCTTCATTGTCGGGGATGATATTGCGCAGGGGCGGTTGGTTGAAGTGTTGTCGGCCTATAGGCTGCCGGAGCATGCTATTTATGCGGTGTACCCGCAGCGAAAATACCTGCCGGCTAAAGTATTGGCCTTCGTCGATTTCCTGCTGGCTCAGCTTGGTGGAGAACGACCTTATTGGGACCTACCGCGTCGGTGATGAAATCCCTCGCCGTTAAGCCGGGAATACGCGGGCCAGATGGCTCGCCACCGGTGAAGCGGGCGGTATTGCGTGCTTCAGAAGCTTTGTACCAACACTTCGCGCGGCTGTTCGCTGCCGTGCTTCAACAAATAGTCGAACGATTTTTCGCTGCTTTTCAACTGCTGCAGAAATTCCTGCGGTGACAGGTCGTGTTTTTTGCCGCTCATATAAGCCAGCGCCAGTTCTTTTGCCTGATAACGTGAGAAGTTGTACATAGTAGCCCTCGTAACGGTGGATTTCAGTGCTAACGATTGTAACCAAAGAGCACATAATGAACAGACGCTTTGGCGTATGGAATCGATAGCTAAAACTTAACTCGCCGGTTGCAATAGCTCGTCGCACAGTCGTTGAATTATCTGCTTTTGCGACAGGCCGTTATCCAGCATCTGCCGAATTCGTTCCGAGTCGTTCACCCCGAGCCTGACATGGCGCTCAATCTTGTCCAGCAAGCTTTGTGTTTCCAGATCGTTAGCGTCAGTGCGTAGCGCTGCCAGTGTGGTCAGCATATGTGAGGTCAGGCTGCTGCGCTTCAACGTGGTGGCGTCGACGTAGTCGGCGTCAAAACCGTTGCGATAGGCATTGATTTTGTTGTAGTTGGTAAAGGCGTAATATTCCGGGGCTATTTCAGTGCGGTGCGACAACAAAAAGCCGGCCAGCAGGCGGCAGTAACCTACCAGCAGCACGGCGTGGGAGATATGCAGTGGCGTATCGCAGATACGGATCTCCACCGTTCCCAGTTCCGGCTTGGGTCGAGCATCCCAATAAATATCCTTGATGCTGTCGATCACGCCGGCGGCACTCAGCCGTTCATAATAGACATTGAACTGTTCCCAATTGTAGATCTGCTCCAGACAGCCATAGTTGGGAAAGGAGTTTTGCGCGCTGAAACGCGAACTGGCAAACAGTGTGTCTACCCCCTGGTAGAGCGGAGAAGAGGCGCTGAGGGCAATAAAATGGGGAAAGTAGGGGGTTAAAGCGTGGCACAGATACATGGCTTCATCGCCGTCATTGACCCCGATATGAATATGTTGACCAAACACGCAGGCCAGCTTGGACAGATAGCCGAAGCGGCTGGCTAATTGCTGATAGCGCTGGGCATCGGTAATGACCTGTTTTCTCCAGTCATTGCTCAGATGGCGGCCACCGCCACAAACGTCACAACCGAAGTTTTGTGCACTAAGGCGGATGCTGGCGGTCAGTTCCCGCAGTTCGTCGTGCAACAGGTCAATATTGGTGTGCACCGAGCTGTTCAGTTCCACCATTGATTTGGTCAATTCATGCTTGATGCGTTTATTGTCGCCAAGATCCGTTACCACCTGATCGGCCTTGTCGGTGAGATCATAGCTCTCAATATCAACCAACTGCAGTTCTATTTCTGTGCCAATGGAGAGTCTTTGCGAGCGTTTGAATGCTAACGGCATAGTTCATCCCTCAGAGAAACAGCGTTGCGGTAATTATAATCCTCCATCGAGACTTTGCTGCTTGCCTGGTTATATTCGATAATTCGAATATGTTTTTTTGACATTCTCTGCAGACGAATTATGATGACGGTCTTGACTCAAGGAGCGCGTGCATGACCTCACTGACACCACTGCAACTGTTTAAAAATTTGTCGGAAGAGACTCGTCTGACGCTGGTGCTTCTGTTGCGCCAGGCGGGGGAGCTGTGCGTTTGTGAGTTGTCCGGGGCGTTGGCCGAGTCACAACCTAAAATTTCCCGTCATCTTGCCATGTTACGTGAAAGCGGCTTGCTGCTTGATCGGCGTGACGGCAAGTGGATCTACTACCGGCTGTCGCCACATATGCCGGCCTGGGCGGCGGCAATTATTGAACAGGCTTACCTTAGTCAACAGCAACAGGTGAACGAGCTGGCGCAACGGGCTGCCGGTAATGGGATTATCTGTCGTTAACGATAAAAAATTTAACCATATATATTCGAAATTTCATATGTGTTTGGCGTGAGCCGCTAAGGAGTTGTGATGGTGCTGGCCGGGGCAATTTTTATCCTGACTCTCATTTTGGTGATCTGGCAACCTAAAGGCCTGGGCATTGGCTGGAGTGCATCCCTTGGGGCGGTGCTGGCGTTGCTGACCGGGGTGGTTCACATCAATGATATTCCACTGGTCTGGCAGATAGTCTGGAACGCTACCGCCACCTTTATTGCCGTGATTGTGATTAGCCTGCTGCTGGATGAGTCCGGTTTCTTTGAGTGGGCGGCGCTGCACATTGCGCGCTGGGGCAAGGGTAAAGGACGCTGGCTGTTCACCTATATTGTGCTGTTAGGGGCTACGGTGGCGGCGTTGTTCGCCAATGACGGCGCGGCGCTGATCCTGACGCCGATTGTGATTGCGATGCTGTTGGCGCTGGGGTTCAGCCCGGGAGCCACCCTGGCATTCGTGATGGCGGCGGGGTTTATTGCCGATACCGCCAGCCTGCCGCTGGTGGTGTCCAACCTGGTAAATATCGTTTCTGCGGATTTCTTCCAACTGGGGTTCACCGAGTATGCGGCGGTGATGGTGCCGGTGAACATAGCCGCCATCGTCGCCACGCTGGGGGTGCTGCATCTGTTCTTCCGTAAAGATATTCCGCAGAGTTATGACCTGACGTTGCTGCGACCGCCTCGTGAGGCAATCCGTGACTTGCCGACCTTTAAAGCCGGTTGGGGCGTATTGGTATTGCTGCTGGTGGGGTTCTTTGGCCTGGAACCGCTCGGCGTGCCGGTCAGCCTGGTCGCCGCCGTTGGCGCGTTGATCCTGTTGGTGGTGGCGAAAAGAGGCCAGGCCATCGACACCGGTAAAGTGCTGCGAGGTGCCCCCTGGCAGATCGTGATTTTCTCACTGGGGATGTATCTGGTGGTCTACGGTCTGCGTAACGCGGGGTTAACCGCCATGCTGGCCGGTGTGCTCAACGATCTGGCCGATCGGGGAATATGGGCGGCCACGCTGGGTACCGGTTTCCTGAGTGCATTTCTGTCTTCTATTATGAACAACATGCCGACGGTGCTGGTAGGGGCCTTGTCAATTGACGGCAGCAACGCCGAGGGCGTGATCAAGCAGGCGATGATTTATGCCAATGTGATAGGCAGCGATCTGGGGCCGAAAATTACCCCAATCGGCAGTCTGGCCACATTGTTATGGCTGCATGTGCTGTCACAGAAAAACATTGTCATCACCTGGGGATATTATTTCCGCGTGGGCATCGTGATGACGATCCCGGTGCTGCTGGTCGCGCTGAGCGCCCTGGCGTTGCGCCTGTCGCTTTAGGCTTAACTCAAGAGAGAACCGTCATGAGCAACTTCAAGATTTACCACAACCCGGCTTGCGGCACGTCGCGCAATACGTTGGCGCTGATCCGCAATAGCGGGGTGGAGCCGGAGGTGATTTTATATCTGGAGACTCCGCCCAGTAGCGAACAACTGGTCAGGCTGATTGCCGACATGGGGATCTCTGTTCGTGCGTTGCTGCGCAAAAATGTCGAGCCTTACGAAACTCTGGGGCTGGCGGATAGGGGCTGGAGCGACGATCAACTGATCGACTTTATGCTGCAGCAACCGATTTTGATTAATCGGCCGATAGTGGTGACACCGCTGGGAACCCGGCTGTGTCGCCCATCAGAAGTGGTGCTGGATATTCTTCCGGATGCGCAGCAGGGCCCGTTCAGTAAAGAAGATGGCGAAGCGGTGATTGATGCGCAGGGGCGGCGGATTACGGCGGATTAATCCTTTATGTGTTTTCCCGTCAGGAACGCGACAACGCTGCGGTTGAAGAGCTCCGGGCAGGCAATGTTGGAAATGTGCGAAGCCGGTAGCCGTAACAGTTCGGCTCGCGGCGCGTTGGCGACCAGAAATTCGGCGTCCGCCACCGTCGTCACCGGATCTTGCTCACCGGCGATCACTCGCATTGGCCGCGTCATGGACGCCACTTCGGCGCGGAGATCGGCCACCGCCAGCGCATTGCAGCAGGCGGCGTAACCTTCGGCGCTGCCCGCTGCCAGCCCGGCGACCAGTGGGGCAACCTGTTCAGGGTATTGCCGCAAAAAGGCTTCGCTGAACCAGCGAGCGGGGGACGCTGCGGCGATCGGTGTCAGCCCTGAGTTGCGCACCTGTTGGGCGCGCTGTTGCCAGCCTTCGGCACTGCCGATGCGCGCGGCGGTATTGGCGACCACCAACCGCTTGATGCGCTGCGGATGGTAGCGGTTGAGCCACAACCCGGTCAGGCCGCCCATCGAAATACCGCAAAAATGAGCGCTTGGCGCGTCCAGATGGTCGAGCAGGGCGATCACATCCTGGCCCAGATCTTCAAGCCGCAGCGGGGTCGCTGGCAGCGGCGTAGCACCGTGTCCGCGCTGGTTATAGCGCAATAGATGAAAGTGTTCGCTCAGCACCGGCAACTGTGCCAGCCACATGTCGAAGGTGGTACCGAGCGAGTTGGACAGCACCAACAAGGGTGCCCCGGCGCGGCCATCAAGGCGATAATCGATATCCATGTTCTTTCCCCGTTTCACACCCGTTCGATAATCAGTGCAATACCCTGGCCGACGCCAATACACATGGTGCATAAGCCGTAGCGGCCACGCGTTTTCTGCAATTGCCAGGCGGCGTTCATCACCAGCCTGCCACCGGATGCGCCCAGTGGATGACCGAGGGCAATGGCGCCGCCATTGGGATTCACCTGAGCGGCGTCGTCACGCAATCCCAGGTCACGGGTCACCGCCAGCGCCTGTGCCGCAAAGGCTTCGTTAAGCTCGATGACGTCCATTTGGTCGAGGCTCAGCCCGGCAATCTTCAACACCTTGCGCACCGCTTCCGCCGGGGCAAAGCCCATGATTGAGGGTTCGATCCCGGTAACGGCGCTGGCGACAATGCGTGCCATCGGTTGCAGCCCGTGGCGAGTCACCCCGAGTTCGCCGGCCAGCAGCAGTGCGCAAGCCCCGTCGTTCAGCCCGGAGGCATTACCGGCCGTCACCGTGCCCTGCGGATCCACCACCGGCTTCAGTTTCGCCAGGGCTTCCAGCGTGGTGGCACGCGGGTGTTCGTCCTGACAGAACCGCAACGGGTCGCCTTTCTTCTGGGCAATGCTGACCTCAATTAGCTGGTCGGCGAAAAAACCGCTTTCCTGCGCGGCGGCGGTGCGCTGCTGGCTGCGCAGGGCAAAGGCATCCTGATCCTGACGGTTAATACTGAACTTTAGGGCGACGTTTTCGGCGGTTTGCGGCATAGACTCCACGCCATACAGCGCTTTCATCTGTGGGTTGATAAACCGCCAGCCCATGGTGGTGTCTTCCAGTTTCATCATTCGACTAAAGGCGCTTTCCGCCTTGCCCATCACGAAGGGTGCCCGAGACATACTCTCGACACCGCCGGCGATCATCAGCTCGCTTTCGCCGGTTTTTATCGCCCGGGCCGCCATCGCCACTGCGTCCAGACTGGAGCCGCACAGGCGGTTGAGGGTGCAACCGGGGATCTGCACCGGCAGCCCGGCCAGCAGCAGCGCCATGCGTGCCACGTTGCGGTTGTCTTCCCCAGCCTGGTTGGCGCAGCCGAACAACACGTCATCCACCGCCGCCCAGTCAAGTTGCGGATGTCGCGCCTGCAGCGCTTTCAGCGGCAGGGCGGCCAGATCGTCGGCGCGGACACTGGCCAGGCTGCCGTTCAGTCGGCCAAAAGGCGTGCGGACGGCATCACAAAGGTAGGCGGGATTCATGCGGCTGTTCTCCGTGTTGAAGGACAAAGGTCAGTTCGACCGGGGTGACTTCCTGTAATTGCTGTGGGGTCAACCCGCCGAATATTTCGCGCACCACCAGGCCCTGTGGGGTGACGTCCATCACCGCCAGATCGCTGTAAATACGATCAATACAGCCGACGCCGGTCAGGGGGTAAGTGCAATGGCGGACAATTTTACATTCGCCTTTTTTGGTCAGGTGTTCGGTCATCACAAACACCTGACGGGCGCCGATTGCCAAATCCATCGCGCCGCCAACCGCCGGGATCGCCCCCGGTGCGCCGGTGCTCCAGTTAGCCAGGTCACCGCGTTCGGAGACCTGATAAGCGCCGAGCACGCAGATATCCAGGTGGCCGCCGCGCATCATGGCAAAGGAGTCGCCGTGGTGGAAAAAGCAGCCGCCTTTTAGCAGGGTCACCGGCTGTTTACCGGCGTTGATCAGTTCGGGATCTTCCTGGCCGGCCGCCGGTGCCGGGCCCATGCCGAGAATGCCGTTCTCGCTGTGCAGGAAGATCTCTTTATCCGCCGGCAGGTAGTTGGCGATCTGGGTTGGAATACCGATACCCAGATTGACGTAGGCACCTTCCGGAATGTCGCGCGCAATGCGCTCGGCCAACTGCTGATGAGTGAGTTTGGTCATAGGTGCGTTCCTTAAGCCGACAGTGGCGCTGAGTGATCGGGCGCGGTCACCAGACGTTGCACGAAGATCCCCGGCGTAATGATATTTTCAGGATCCAGCTCCCCCAGCGGCACCATAAGATTAACCTCGGCAAGGGTGCAGGCGGCCGCCATAGCCATGATCGGCCCGAAGTTACGCCCGGTTTTGTTGTACAACAGGTTGCCCCAGCGATCGCCTTTGTCGGCCTTGATCAGTGCGAAGTCAGCTTTTAGCGGCAGCTCGAACACATAGTGTTTGCCGTCGATCTCGCGAGTCTCTTTGCTTTGTGCCAGTTCGGTGCCGTAGCCGGTTGGGGTGTAAAAACCGCCAAGACCGGAACCGGCGGCCTGGATCCGTGCCGCCAGATTACCCTGCGGGATCAGCTCCAACTCCAGTTCGCAACGGCGGTACAAATCGTCAAATACCCAGGAGTCCGACTGGCGCGGGAAGGAACAGACGACTTTGCTCACACAACCGGCCTTCAGCAGCGCCGCTAACCCAAAATCCCCGTTGCCCGCGTTGTTGCTGATCAGCGTTAACCCGCGGGGCCGGTGGCGGATCAGGGCGTCCAGCAGGGCATAGGGCTGACCGGCGGGGCCAAAGCCGCCGACCATAATGGTCGCGCCGTCAGGGATATCAGCGACGGCGGCGTCTGCGGATGCCACACTCTTATCGATCATTTGCTCTCCTCGGCACGCTGCGAAGCTGTCAGCGCTGCAGTAATGGGTCTTGAATCAATTTATGGGATGAAAATTCAAGCAGCAAGTGCGAATATCAGCATGTTGTGCGATTATCGAAGCGTTAATCATTTGGCTGTTAATTCTGTGATGCAGATAACTCTATGTGAGTCGGAGGTCAGGATGGGTGATGTATCTGAGTTTGGTGCTGGGGAGTTGCGTCGGCTGCAGGAGATCGGGGATTTAAGCAACGATCAGTATAAGGGCGACCCCAATTTTATGGCGTCGTTGGCCAGAGGACTGGAGGTGCTACAGGCCTTCCAGCCACAGTATTCTCAAATGTCGGTTTCTGAAATCAGCCAAATTACCGGTATTCCGCGTGCGGCAGTGCGTCGCTGCCTGTACACCCTGCGTGCGCTGGGGTTTGTGCATTGCCCTGACGGCCGCCATTACCGGCTGCTGCCGCGAGTGCTGACTATTGGACATGCCTATCTTTCTTCTTCCGAGCTGGCGAAAGCGGCGCAGAACTCGCTGGATTATCTCAGTAAGCTGCTGAACGAATCCTGCTCGGTGGCGACGCTGGACGGTGACAACATCCTGTATATCGCCCGCGCCTCGGTGAAGCGTATCATGACGATTGATCTGGGACGCGGCAGTCGTCTGCCGGCCTACGCCACCTCTATGGGGTTGGTGTTGCTCAGTGCGCTGGATGAAGAACAGTTGGACGATTATCTGTCACGGGTGAGTTTCGCACCGCTGACCGAATTCACCGTGACCAGTGCCGATCAATTGCGTGAACAACTGGCCAAGGTGCGGCGGCAAGGGTACGCCATCAACGATCAACAGTTGGAAATTGGCCTGCGTTCCATCGCGGTGCCGATGCATTCACGCAAGGGCGGTGTGGTGGCGGCGATGAACGTGGGCGTCAATGCCTCGCAAATTTCGGCGGCGGAATTGCGCGAACGGGTGCTGCCACGGCTGCAGCGCACGGCGATGGAGTTGGCGCTGCTGCTGTAGTTATCGTGCAAGAGTTATCGTGCAAGAGTTATGTGCAAGTCTCAGGTATTACGATCGGCCAGTTCTTCCAGCAAAGTCGCCGAAGGGGCAAAGAACAGGCTACCGGTGACCGCACGGCTGAAATCCAGCAGGCGATCGTAATTGCCGGCCGGTCGACCAATGAACATGTTTTCCAGCATTTGCTCGATCGGTTGGGGAGCGCGCGCGTAACCAATAAAGTAGGTGCCAAACTCGCCCATGCCGGGTTTGCCAAATGGCATGTTGTCGCGCAGGATTTTGACTTCATCGCCATGCTCATCCACCAGCGTGGTCAACGAACTGTGGGATGACGAAGGTTTCACGTCTTCATCCAGTTCAATATTGGATTGCTTGTGGCGGCCAATAATGCCCTCCTGCGTTTCGACGGGCAGGGCATTCCAGCCTTTCATATCATGCAGATATTTCTGCACCAGCACGTAACTGCCGCCGGAAAACGCGCCATCTTCATCACCGATCACCGTGTAGTTGACTGCGTCATTTCCCTCCGGGTTTTCGGTGCCGTCGACAAAGCCAATCATCGCGCGCTGGTCGAAGTAACGGAAGCCGTGCACTTCCTCAATCACCGTCACGGCGTCGCCGAGCTTGTTCATTAACTGGGTGGCCAGTTCGAAGCACAGATCCATCTCGTCGGCGCGGATATGCAACAGGATGTCGCCGGGGGTTGAGACAGCCACGCGGTCGCCGGAGCCTATTGCGCCAAAGGGATGAAGTTGTGCCGGACGGGGTTGGCCGAATAACCGATCCCAGGCCATTGAGCCAAATCCGCAGACGCAGGACAAGTTTCCTGCCGGGGCTCTTTTGCCGACGGAACGGATCACACCGCTGATATCAGCGCACCAGCCACGCACCGTTGCGAGCTGTGCAGGGGCGGGTGACAAGGTAGCAACCAGGAAAATAGCGTGGCGCGTAACAGGGCTGGAAACAGCTTGTGGTAGGGGGGAATTGATAGTCATAGCATCCAGTGCCGGAGTAAGTCAGAGCTTAAAACTAATCTATTTTAAGGGCTACGCCAACTGATTAACCCCAGTTGGCGTAGGGCATCGTTAAATGCTCAGAGTGTGCAGGTGGGTCATCATCAACTTTCTGCTGTCAGGGCGTTTAATTCTTTCAGTAAGCCGAAGGCCAGTTTCATATGGTCTTCGCTAACGATAAACGCGCGCAACTGTTGTTGCCGATCAAAACCTTTGGCAATCATGCCCTGTTGTTCGGCGACAATGTTCCAGCTCAAATCCTGACGATGGGTTTCCCCTGCCAGGTGCAGCGGCAGGCTGGGGGTTTTCACCTTGACCAGCATGGCCGGCAGCTTCACGCCTTCCTCGGCACCCAGCAGATTTTTCGCCAGGGCCATGGCGCTAAACTGTATCGGCTGGAGGAATGGCAGCAGTTGGCCATCAATCTCTGCGCAATCGCCGAGGGCGTACACATCGATCTGCGAGGTCTGTAAGCGATTATTCACCCGGATGCCGCGATCCACCTGCAGATTAGCCTGGCGCGCCAGCCCAACGTTCGGGCGCAGTCCGACCGACGCGATCGCCGCATCAACCGATAATTGACGTCCATTCCCCAGCGTTGCCTGTATGCCACCGTCTTGTTGTATCAAGGCGCTCAGTTGCTGGTTGAGCAGCACTTCGACACCCATCTGTTGCAGACAATGGTGCAAACGGCTGCTGGCTTCAATCGGCATCAGTGCCGACAGCAGGCTGCCGGATCTGTCCACCAGGGTGACCTGTTTACCGGCCCGGCACATGTCCATCGCCAATTCACACCCGATCAGGCCGCCGCCCAGGATCAGCACTCGCTGCGCCTGAAGCAGTGTCAATTCGCCGTCGCGATATTCCTGCTGGCTGTTGAGCGTCAGCATCAGTTCATTGCCGGTCACCGGCGGTACGATAGCCGAAGCACCGACCGCCAAAACCAGTTTGTCGTACTGCCAGCTTTGCTCGCCGCTGCACACCCTTTTATGCTGAGTATCAATATCCGTGATCCGCGTGTTTGGGTGTAACGTCAGTTGGAACTGTTCGGCAAAGCTGCCGCAGGTTTGCCGCGTTAAGGCATCTGCAGTTTGATTCTGGCTGATCACATGGCTCAGCTCAGGTTTGTTATATTCATCACAGCTGTCGGCGGCAATCAGGCGGATCGGAACCTCGCTATTGAGCCTGCGCAGATTTTTTACCAGCTGTCGGGCGGCAAAGCCGGAGCCAACGATCAGAATGCCAGGGTTCATTTTGCCTCCGAAGCGAGGGGATCGAACACGTCTTTGCCCATTGCGCATTCCGGGCACAGGAAATCATCCGGCACATCTTGCCAGCAGGTTCCGGGGGCCACATCTTGCATGGGTTCGCCCAACGTTGGATCGTAGATCCACAGGCAGACGCTGCATTGCATGCGCGGCCCGAGATCGGCATCGGCGTTGGTATCGGTATCGACATTGGCGCAGGGTACTTCAGACTGTGGTTGTGGTTGTGGTTGTGGTTGTGGCTGTGGCTGTGGTTGTGGCTGTGGCTGAGCGACGGCAGCTGCAGGCGCTGGGGCTGCCGTCGTCAAAGGCAAGGAGGTTAAAGCCCATTGACGAGCGATATCCCGACCATGTTGACGGCAGACTGCCAGCATATCGCCATCGGGACGCCATTTGGCTTTCAATGCCAGCGTGGTTTCAAAACCACAGTCCATCAAACGGGTTTGAATACGGTCTACCGCGCCACCGTTCCAGCCGTAGCTGCCGAAGGCCGAGGCTTTCTTATTGCGAAAACGCAGCCCGGTGATCTCTTCCAACAGCCCGGCAACTTTTGGCATCATCACATTATTCATGGTCGACGAACCCACCAATACGCCTTTGGAACGGAACACGTTAGTCAGGATTTCGTTTTTGTCATGACGCGCCACGTTAAAAATCTTCACCGCCACCCGCGGATCAACTTCGTTGATGCCCTGTGCAATAGCGTCCGCCATCATGCGGGTGTTGTTGGACATGGTGTCGTAAAAAATGGTGATGCGATCTTCCTGATAATCCGCCGCCCACTCTAAATAGCGCTGCACAATTTGCGTCGGATTATCGCGCCATACCACGCCGTGTGAGGTGGCAATCATGTCTACCGGCAGGTTGAAACCGAGGATCTCGTTGATTTTTGGTGTCACCAGCCGGCTGAACGGGGTCAGGATATTGGCGTAGTAACGCTGACATTGTTCAAACAATTCATTTTGATCAACCTCATCATTAAACAGATGCTCATCGCAGTAATGCTGGCCAAAGGCGTCATTACTGAACAGCACGGCATCGCCAGTCATGTAGGTCATCATACTGTCCGGCCAGTGCAGCATCGGCGTTTCAACGAAGATCAGCTGTTTACCATTACCGATATCCAGGCTGTCACCGGTGTGGACTACGTGGAAGTTCCACTCTGGGTGATGATGGTGACCGTTGATTGAATCAATGCCATTTTCGGTACAGTAGATAGGCGTTCCCGGGATTTGCGCCATCAACTCGGTCAGCGCCCCGGCGTGATCTTCTTCTGCGTGATTGATGATGATGTAATCCAGCGTTTTGAGATCAATTTCCGCTGACAGATTCTGTACAAACTCACGGCTAAACTTATGGTCCACCGTGTCGATCAACACGGTTTTCTCTTCACGGATCAGATAGCTGTTATAGCTGCTGCCCTTCAAGGTTTTGTATTCTGTCCCATGAAAATTACGCACTTCCCAGTCACGTTGACCGACCCACTGGATATTATTTTTCACCTGAATTGCCATGCTCATTACCTTATTGTCGTTTACTGGGTTTCGATACTTGTAATTAGCAAACAGCGTGCCAGTTTTTATATTGTTGTTTTTTATGTGATAATTATTTATTGATGTCATTCTGACATAGGCGTAACATTGTCCATATGACAATTAAGTGTCGGAATGACATTATGACCCTCTCCATACAGTCCCTTGCCACCATCGCTATCGAATTACAAAGCGGCCTGACACAAGGCGACCGCTTTCAACGCCTGATCAACAGTTTGCGCCGCCTGCTGCGCTGTGATGCTTCGGCCTTACTGCGCTTTGAAGGGCAGCAGTTCCGCCCATTGGCGATTGACGGTTTGGTTCAGGATGTTCTGGGGCGACGCTTTGCGCTGGATGCCCATCCGCGCCTGGAAGCGATTGCCCGCGCCGGTGACGTGGTGCGTTTCCCCGCGGATAGCGATTTACCGGACCCCTACGATGGTTTGATCCCCGGCCATGACCAACTTAAGGTTCATGCCTGCATTGGACTGCCCTTGTTTGCCGAACAGGATTTAATCGGTGCGTTGACTTTTGACAGTCTGGACCCGCTGCAATTTGATCGCTTCAGCGATGAAGAACTACGGTTAATCAGTGCATTAGCGGCGGGGGCGCTAAACAATGCGTTATTGGTTGAAGCCTTGGAGAGGCAGGCGTTGTCTCCGCTGGCATCGCAAGGGGTAAGCACGCCTAGAGAAAATGATGAGATCATCGGACTTTCGCCGGTTATGCAGCAACTTAAGCAGGAAATCAGCATCGTTGCCGGTTCCGAACTCAACGTTTTGATCACCGGAGAGACCGGG
Organism: Serratia proteamaculans; assembly: GCF_949794035.1. Lineage (NCBI taxonomy): Bacteria > Pseudomonadati > Pseudomonadota > Gammaproteobacteria > Enterobacterales > Yersiniaceae > Serratia > Serratia proteamaculans. The sequence goes on along the minus strand of NZ_OX461105.1, from coordinate 3,376,616 downwards.
GTAGGTAAAGAGCTGGTGGTGCGGGCGATCCATCAGGGATCGGCGCGGGCTGCCAACCCGCTGGTCTACCTTAACTGCGCCGCTCTGCCGGAAAGCGTGGCGGAAAGCGAACTGTTCGGCCACGTCAAAGGGGCATTTACCGGTGCCATTCAGCACCGCGCCGGCAAATTTGAAATGGCGGACAATGGCACTCTGTTTCTCGATGAGATTGGTGAGCTTTCACTGTCGCTGCAGGCCAAGCTGTTGCGGGTGATCCAATACGGCGATCTCCAGCGAGTGGGGGATGATCGGGTCAAGCGCGTTAATGTACGAATTTTAGCGGCCACTAATCGTAATCTCAAACAGGCGGCGGTTGATGGGGCATTCCGGCTGGATTTATACCATCGGCTGAGCGTGTTTCCGCTGTTCGTGCCACCGTTGCGCGAGCGAGCCAGCGACATTGCCCTGCTGGCGGGATACTTTTGCGAACGTTGCCGCATCAAGCTGGGTTTGGTGCAGTTAACGCTTTGCGCAGAAGCATTATTCACGCTCGAGCAGTATTCATGGCCGGGGAATATTCGCGAACTGGAACATGTCATCTATCGGGCGGCGATTTTAGCTCGCGCGGAGCAAAACAGCAGCGAGCTACAACTGTTGCCGGCGCATTTCACTATAAAGGCCGGCTCTTTGCCGACCGGGATCAGCGATGAAGCACTGCCAGAGACAGCTATTGAGGCGGATCTCGCGACGATGACGCAACATTTCCAGCGCAGCGTGATTGAGAAAACCTTGGCGCAATGTGAGATGAACTGGGCGGCGACCGCACGTAAATTGAACCTGGACAGCGGTAACTTGCATCGATTGGCCAAGCGATTGAATATTAAATAAGTGTGCCTTTGTGATGACATCTATTAATTTATTTATTCAGCATAAAAATAAACTGCCCGCGTATATTCTCATATGTGGGGCGGTTTTATCTATGTTTTTTTGAAAATCACACAGATGATTTTGTATATAAAAACAATAATGGAAAGTGAAAAGAACATGGCAACGATAAGTTTTGATATTTTTTCTGGCGCAGTGTAAAGATAATCAACGCCGATGCCTGCACCCGCTAATAAAATAGAGGATAAAACCATCCCAATTAAAACTGATATTGTCCAGTATGTTCTTTTCATGCTGAAGACTTTGTAAAAATATCGAATAATTTAAAAAATAACGAAATGAAAAAAGAGAAGGTGGCAATGATAATGACTAATTGAGACATACCTGCCGGCGCGGCCAAGCCTGAACCAGGATTAAGCACTCCAGCACCGCTAAGAAAAGGGCTGCTGGAAACTATAGCTAAAAGTATAAGTAACGGCCTAATTTTCTTTGTCATATATAATGCGGCTCTAATATATAGAGCGGTAATAATAAACTACCGCCTATGATTTTTAGTCTAGATACGGCACGAGCCACCAATTGAACCATTACAATTAGAGCTTTTATTTCCGGTATTGCTATTATTATCACCATTAGAACCTTTGTTCGTGAAGCACCCACCAGCAAGTGATCCACCAATAAGTCCTAATCCGAGACCAAGCGGTCCGCCAGCAGCTCCTGCAATCATGCCGCCGATAATGCCAGCACTACAGTTTGTTGTCTCCTGACTCTGTTTCTTATAATAACCACCATTATCAGCCTTGCCACTGGTGTTGCTGGTTCTGCCTCTGTTTCTGCCGCCATTATCTACACGGTCGCCGCCATTATTGCCACGGCCACCGGCGATCGAGTCTAACAAGGCTACATCAATTGTTTTCATCATCAACTCCATTTGAATGTATAATTTATTGTTATATTCATCTTTGAATGGGACGGTTAGTTTTTAACTCACAACTATTTTTATATCAAGAGTTATTTTATCTGACAGATAAAAAATTTTTAATTAATTAGTGATTGCACTAAATTGTATAATTAAATGATTTTATTAAACATGGTCGATATTAATATTATATTTAAATCCGAGCGGCAACGCCGCCCGGGGGATGATCAGCCAGCTAAATCAAATGGATCATCAAGGGATTTTGCCGGCGTGGTAAACCAGCGAGCGCCGTCTTCAGTGACGTAAAAATGGTCTTCAAGGCGGATACCAAACTCACCCGGCAGGCACAGCATAGGTTCGATGCTGGCGCACATACCAACATCGAGCTGTTGCTGCTGTTTGCGGATCAGATACGGCGCTTCGTGAATGTCCAACCCGATACCGTGTCCGGTGCGATGTGGCAGGCCCGGCAACTGATAATCCGGTCCGAAGCCATGAGAAACCAGCACATCGCGCGCCGCGTCATCCACTTTATGGCAGGGTACACCCGGTGCGATAACGGCAAAGGCAGCCGCCTGTGCGTCATGTTCCGCCTGCCAGGCGAAGCGTTGCCGTTCGTTGGGTTCGCCATACACATAGGTACGGGTGATATCGGACAGGTAACCCTTGTAGCGGCAACCGGTATCCAGCAGCACGATATCGTTGTTTTGCAGCGGTTTGGGTTGCTTCACGCCATGCGGAAACGCGCTATCGGAGCCGAATAACGCAATACAGAAATAAGAGCCACTGGTGCCCATTTTACGGTGGGCTTTATCGACGAAGTCGATCAGCTGGTCGGCGGTGATCCCTGGGTGCAAGATACTGGCCGCAGCCTGTTGTACCCGCAAGGTAATGTTATTGGCGGTTTGCATCAGCGCGATTTCCGTCGCCGATTTTCGGCTGCGGCAGCCACCGGTGATGGGCAGGGCACTGACCAGTTTATTGTCCCCTGCATACTGTTGCAGACCGAGGAACAGCGTGACCGAAGCGGTTTCGCAAATCGCCACTTTGTGCTGGCGGCCAGCACCTGTCAGCCCGCGAGAAGCCAGCACGCTGAAGAACAGTCGATAGGGGTCTTCTTCCTCATGCCAGCTAAAGATTTCGGCCTCAATCACCTGTGCGTCTTTGAAGGTGCCGATCTCGAACCAGGGGGCGATATAGGCGATTTCACCTTCGGCCGGGATCACTGCGCCGACCATGCGTTCGCTCGGTGACCATGGAGTTCCGGTAAAATACAGTAGGTTGCTGCCCGCATTGACATAGCAGGCGTCAATGCCGTTTTCGCGCATCAGGCGCTGTGCGTGTTGAATACGTTGCCGATACTCTCCGGCGGCGATTGCAGGCGGATTATCCGTTAACGGTTGCAGTTGTTCCAGGGCCTGTTGCGCCGTGCAACCGCCAATGCCTGTAGCCATGTTTTTCTCCTCGCATAATGTTCAATGTCAGGGCCAATGTCCCAGCGCGCCAAACCTTCATCATAAATAAACCGCAGCGACAAAACTTGGCTCCAATAGATAAGAAAGATGCCGATTACAGCACAGTTTTACCTTCGGCGATGTTGTGTCCTCGTTTTACCCGACAGATTCTGCTGTAAAAGGCGCTGGGGGCGAACCAAAAATTACATTTACCCCTTAATCTATCTGTAACTGATTCTATTTACTTGATAATGCAATAACGCATCAATGCGATGCAAAAACGCTCTTGTAAATAATGATTAGCGTTGCTAATTGTTAATGCCCATCGTATTAAATAAATTTATAAGGAATTTTTACTTTTACACAGTAGTGAATGAATCATTGTTCATCACGATAATTTCAATGCTAACGATGCATAAATAACCAAGTTTTAAACGGACGATTTTAATTTATTAGCGTGTTATTAGACACTCGCGCCGTCACGCATAAATAAAATTTAAAATTATTTTCTCTATTTCGAAAACCTAACCTGATAAGTGAGGGGATATATTGTTGTTGATATATTCAGTTGCTTGGGCATAAGCGATTTTATTATTGAGAGTACTTTATGGAAACAAATGCCGTTGAGTCTAAATTCAGTTTTGGTTCCTATACCCGATTACTGTCTGGTCCCGGGCATGCCGTGCTTTCTTTGTTTGGGCTATTAGTTCGCTTTCCGGTGGCGATGCGTTCTATAAGTTGCATTATGTTGTTATCGGCTACTACCAATTCGCTGTGGATCGCGGGTACCGTCGCCGGAACCTTAATGATTACCCAGGCTTTGGCCAGCCCGATACTCGGGGGCTTTGCCGACCGATTCAGCCAACGCAAAGTGCTTATTGTTACCTGTTGTTGTCACGTTATGGCCATAGCTTTACTGATTGCCCTGGTCTTTCTTAATGCCCACTTATGGGCAATCATGGCCGCCGCTATGGGTATTGGTTGCTCGTCAGTGCCGGTAGATGGCTTTATTCGCACCCGTTGGGCGGCAATGGTCACCGATGAGGCTCTGCGAACCGCTTATGCTTTAGAAACCGTACTCGATGAGATTATTTTCTTGTTGGGGCCGCTGGTCGCCATTGTTTTAGCCACGGTATTACACCCCGCTGCGGGGTTGGTTTTATGCGCCGTATTCACCTTCAGTGGTTCGATGGCGCTGGTGCTGCATCGGCGTTCAGAACCGGTTGTTGTGCAAAGGGTCGATGAAAAAAACCGCAGAGCCATTAGCATGGCCTGGGTTCGTAGCCTGATGATCTCCTATGCAGCGGTGGGGATATTTCTTGGCTCGATCGATGTGATGATGATCGCCTTTGCCAAAGAGGCAGGCAATCCCACGCTGGCTGGCGTGTTGTTGTCTATTTGTGCCGCGGGCAGCCTGGTGGGAGGGCTCTGCTATGGTGCCATGAACTGGTCTATACCGCAGCCACGGCTGCTGTTACTCACCTCTGCCACGCTGTGTGCCGGTACTGTTCCCCTGGTGTTCACCAGTTCCCCGATCGTCATGGGGTTCTCCGCTTTTATTGCCGGTTTATCGGTGGCGCCGTTATTAATCACCTGCAGTAACCTGCTGGAATCGTTAACGCCCAAAGGCTGCCTGTCAGAAGGCTTCTCCTGGCTTTCCAGTGCGGGTTGGCTGGGGTTTTCCCTGGGAGTGTCGGTCGGCGGACAACTTTCAGATCAAACCGGGGCTGCTCAGGTCGCCTGGATCGCTTTGGCCGCTGGCATGCTCGCCTTATTAGCCAGTCTGTTCAGCCAGTCACTACTCAGTAAGAAATCAATACCCAGCCCGATTTAAGCGGGTTCTCTCATTATTATTACCGAGACAGGAAAACGGCCATCGTGAATCAGTTAACCACGGGTATTCCCGTACCACGTATTACCTTTAATGAATTTGTCGCGCTGGGGGTTGAGGCTGTTTTCCGGGCCGACGTTCCTGTGATTATTACCGATCTGCCGCTTGATACCAGCCGTAGCGCTAATGACCTTATTGCTCAACGGTTAGGTGATGACAATGTCACCTTGTTCCGGGAAGCCAGTAATAAGGAAAATACCGAACGATGGCAGACCATGAAGATTCAACTGCGTGGCTTTCTGGAAAATAAAGAATACCAGCAAGACAACAGCACCTGGTATCGCGTGGTTTCCAATATTATGCACCGGCCAGAAGACATCAATACTCTTCTCGGCTTCGATGCATTTTCGCTACTGGCTTCCCGTCGTGGTCTGAACGCGGCCAATTTATGGATAAGTTACCACGGTGTATTTACCCAAAGCCACTTCGATGAACTCGAGAACTTTAATATCGCCCTGCAGGGAAGAAAACGATTCATCCTTTACCCACCCGGCCGACGCGATTATTACCCGCGTTCTATCTTAAAGGGGTTTGGCGACAAATCGCAGGCCTTCGATTTTAACAATATTGACCCACAGCGTTTCCCACGGCTGGCAGCGAAATCCCCGCAGCGTCGCGATTTTATTCTGGAGCCCGGTGAAATGCTGTATCTGCCGCTGGGATGGTGGCACCAGGCCGAGTCGTTAGACGACCTGAATATCAACGTTAATTTTTGGCTGTGGGATCTGAAAATCCTGCGCAGGCCTTATGTTTTGTATTCCGCGCTCTACACGGCCGCCTACCGTAAGTTCAAAGGTATTTATAACTATCAACCCGAACCTGCCAAGAAGGAAGGAATTTGATGACCAGCCGTAAGAAGATCATGCCAACCAACCACTATCGCAACAACGACAAAGCTATCGGTATTGGTAATCCCTTCTGGGATATGTCAGAGCAGAACGGACTCGCAGGGATCGTCGCCGGACTTGAAAACGATCTCCTGTCCACCCCGAGTGGTCATCAATTTGTCAATTTTAGCTGCTGCTCCTACCTGAACCTGGACTCCCATCCCAAGGTGGTAGAAGGGGCCATCGACGCGGTACGTCGCTATGGCGTGCTGGATCATTGCATCGCCCGTAGCCGGGTTCAACTGCCGGTACTGAAGGAGTTGGAGGAATCGCTTGGTGAACTGTTCCAGGCCGATGTTCTCAGTGGCGTGTCGGCCAGCAGCATCAGTGGCGGGCTGCTGCCGCTGATCGCCTCCGGACATTTGGGCAACGGTGCTCGCCCGTTAATGATTTTCGATAAGCACGCTCATGTGTCGTTGGCCGCAGCCAAACCCGCCTGCGCCGATGAAACCGAGGTCGTCACCTGCAATTACCACGATCTGGAGTTCATCAAGGACTGTTGTAAGAAATATGAACGGGTCTGCTACGTGGTTGACGGCAGCGATAGCCTGGGCGGCTATGCGCCGGTTAAAGAGTTGGCCGAACTGCAGGACAAATACGGCCTGATGGTGTTCTACGATGATTCACATTCTATTTCCGCCTATGGCGAACGTGGAGTCGGTTATGTTCGTTCACACAGCCCGGCACTGAATGAGAACACCGTTATGGTGGTCACGCTCAACAAGGCTTTCGGCACCAGCGGGGCGGCCATACTGCTCAACGGCTATTCACAGCCGATGTTGCGCCTGGTCGAGCGCTTTGGCGGTGGGCTCAACTATTCGCAAAATCTGAACACGGCGGCCATCGGTGCCAGCCTGGCTTCGGCCGAAATTCACCGCACGGCTGAATTGCCGATGTTGCAGAAGAAGCTGTACGACAACATTGCCCTGTTCGACTCACTGGTTCCGACAGAGCAGAGCGGCAACAGCTACCCGATCCGTCTGGTGCCGATGAGCGATGAAACGGTGATCAGCGAAGGTCGCAAGGTGATAGAGGCCGGTTTTTATGTCTCGCCGGTATTCTTCCCGATCGTTGCGAAAGGCACCGCAGGCCTGCGGGTGATGATGCGTGCCGGGCAAACAGAAGATCAGATTCGCCGTTTGTGCAAGATACTCGCTGAAGTAAGGGCTCCCCAATGACGGATATCACACGCGCTATTCCACGTAGCATTCTGTATACCCCGGCCTTATCACTTAACCGGGTGGTCAAGGCGCTGACTTATGACGCCGATGTTCATCTGATCGATTTGGAAGACTCGGTCCCGGGCCCATTGAAAGCGGAAGGGCGGATCATCTGCCGCACCGCCCTTGATAGTGCCCCTCCGTCGGCGAATATAGCTGTGCGCATAAACGCACTCGGTACGATTGATGCTTTGCATGATTTGGTGATGCTAAGCACCGGCGTTGCCACGCCGGGTTTTATCGTTATGTCGATGGTCAGGTCACCTGCCGAGGTGATTTTTCTGCGTGAGACTTTTGCCTCAGCGGGCAAGTATCCGGAAATTTACCTGACGATAGAGACGGTTGAAGCCATTACCGACCTCGATGATGTCGCGGCCGTAGCCGATGGCCTGGTTTTTGGCTCTGCGGATTTGGCGGCTACGCTTGGCGTGCCAATCACCTGGTCCGGAATGCTGGCGGCGCGTCAGGCGATGGTTTTGGCCAGTGCCAGACACGGTATTGGCTGTATTGATACCGCCAACTACCGGCTTTCCGAGCCGGAGGTACTGGCCAGCGAAATTCAGAACATCAAGGACCTGGGTTTCCACGGTAAAGCTACCGTCCACCCCAGCGAACTTGAGCCGATCAATTCAGCATTGCGACCCAATGAGGGCGCGCTATTGGCCGCATCCCGGATCACCGACGCGGTCAAGGCCGCCGCCGGAGGCATTGCCTTACTGGACGGACACATGGTGGGGCCACCTTTTGCGCGTATGGCCCACACCACGTTGCAACTAGGCAAAGCCTGGGCGGAACGTTTCAACCGGGGGAACTCATGACTCTCTCCGTTGCCGTCATCGGGACCGGAGCCATCGGCATGGATCTGGTCAATAAAATCCATCGTTCATCCTGGCTGCATTGTGGGCTGCTGGCAGGGCGTAACAAGGATTCCGCCGGTCTTGAAATCGCGGCCAAGCTGGGCTGCCCGACCAGTGCTGGAGGGATTGACGCTATTCTGGCCGCACCCAAGCCGTTCGATGTGGTATTCGATGCCACTAATGCGATGTCGCACGTCAAACACTGGGAGCTGCTTCGCCCACTGGGTACGTTGCTGATCGACCTGACCCCCAGCCACCTGGGCAAAATGATAGTTCCTACGGTGACCGGCACCGAAGCGCTGGCCGATCGCAACGTCAGTTTGATCAGCTGTGGCGGGCAGGCGTCGATCCCCATCCTGCATGCCCTTAGCCGGCATTTCCAAATTAACGACATCGAGGTGGTGGCGACCGTCGCCAGCAATATTTTGGGGCGAGCAACGCGTATCAACATCGATGAATACGTAGAGACTACGCAGATTGCGCTCAGCGCTTTCACTGGCGTGGCAAACACCAAGGCGATCCTCAATATCAGCCCGGCAACCCCGCCTGCCATGTTCAGGGTCACTATTTTTGCCGATATCCCCGGCGTGACGGCAGAACAGATAACCCCGGTGGTCACCGCGGCGGCGGCGGCAGTGCGGGAATTTTCGGCGGGTTATCGATTAACGGCGATCAAGGTCACCGAAGGGCGAGTGTCTGTCTCTCTGGAGGTGACCGCCAGCAGTAAGGTGATGCCTGAATACGCGGGTAACCTGGACCTGATCAATTCCGCGGCCATTCTGGTTGCCGAACAGTATGCGCACTCTCGAAATAAAGCGGAGGTGGCCAATGACTATTCTCATTAACGACTCAACCCTGCGCGATGGGCAACATGCAGTAAAACACCAACTTACTGCGGCGCAGTTGCGAAGCTACGCCACCGCGGCAGACAAAACCGGCGTGGCGATTGTTGAAGTCGGCCACGGTAACGGGCTGGGGGCTTCCTCCTATCAGGTGGGCCGCGCGGCACTGAGTGACGAAGCCATGCTGACTACGGTGCGAGAGTCTTTGCAAAACAGCAAGATGGGGGTGTTTATGCTCCCCGGTTGGGGCACCAGCGCTGACCTGTCGAAAGCCCTGGCCTGCGGCACTGATGTGGTGCGTATCGGCACGCATTGTACCGAGGCTACGCTGGCTGAACGCCACCTGGGCTGGCTGCGTGAACAGGGCGTGGAGGCGCATGCGGTGCTGATGATGAGTCATATGGCCACCCCTGCCGAGTTAGCCGAACAGGCTGAGTTATTGGTGGGTTATGGGGCTCAGGCGGTCGGCATCATGGATTCGGCCGGCAGTCTTTTGCCGCAGGATGTCACTGCACGTATTGCTGCGATGCGCATGCAGGTAGAGGTGCCGCTGATTTTCCACGCGCATAACAATTTGGGTATGGCGGTGGCGAACTCGGTGGCGGCCGCCCAGGCGGGGGCCGGCATTATTGATGGTTGTGCTCGCGGCTTTGGTGCGGGGGCGGGTAATACCCAACTGGAAGTGCTGATCCCGGTATTGGAACGCCTGGGGTATAACACCGGCATCGATCTCTATCATTTTCTGGATGCCGCCGATCTTGCCGCCCGGGAGTTAATGGTGGTTCCGCCGATGATTGACTCTTTGGGCATCGTCAGCGGGCTGGCCGGCGTATTTTCCGGCTTCAAAAACCCGGTACTGAATCATGCTGGCAGCGCCGGGGTGGATGCGCGCGACGTGTTCTTCGAACTGGGAAGACGACAGGTTATTGCCGGCCAAGAAGACCTGATCGTTGAGGTTGTCGCCGAGCTGAAGAGGGCAATTTTGTGACGATGCAAATGATAAACGCTGCCGAAATGGCGGGTGAGGACCGACTTCGGCAGGTGATGGCGACCCTGAGTGAAGTGTTCCAGGACTTACGCAGCGGTAAAGAACAATCTCCGCCGCGAACCTTGCTGAACCACGGTCGTTCTGAAATGTTGATCAGCCCGGCAAGCTGGATGAAGCGCGGCGTTGCCAGTGTCAAAATTACCACCCTCACGCCGGGGAACGCCGAACATGGCCTTCCGTTGATCCACGGGGTGGTGGTGCTGACCGACGTCGATAGTGGCCAGATGCTGGCATTACTTGATGGTGCGAGCTTAACCGCAGTACGAACCGGCGCGGTTGCCGGCTTGGCGACCCAGCTGTGTGCCAATGCAAATGCCGGGGATCTGGCCATTTTGGGCGCAGGAGTGCAGGCCCGGGCCGTGCTGTTGGCGATGCTTGCCGTCCGCCCGATCCGCAGGGTGCGGATTTTTTCCCGCACACCGACCAGAACCGAAGAGTTTGCACGCTGGGCACGCTCGGTGACGCAAGCCAGAGTCACTCTATGCAATAGCGCATTCGAGGCGGTGCAGGGGGCGGAGATTATTTGTACGACCACATCCACCAGCGCTTGTGAGCCGCTGATCGAGGCCGGTTGGATAGCGTCGGGGGCGCATCTGAACATTATTGGTGGGACCCACGAAGAGGCTATTGAGGTTGAACCCAGCTTGCTGAAAACGGCGTTTGTGGTGGTGGAAACCGCCGCTGCCGCTCAGGAAGACGCAGGAGAAGTGCGCATCGCCCTCACGCAGGGCTACATTCAACCTGAAGATCTAAATGAACTCGGCGCCGTCATTCTTGGCGAGGTTGCGGCAAGAGAAGGGCAGACAACGTTGTTTCGCAGCGTGGGGCTGGCGATTGAAGACACGGCAGCGGCGATTGCACTGTATCCATCCAGGGAGAAAAGGTCATGCTAAGACGAGTTGGCGAAAACGAGTATGTTGAAGAACACGGTGGGGATTACGAGGACTTCGAGCCGGGAATGAGCATCAAACACTGGCCGGGGCGCACGTTATCCGAGGCCGACAATACCTGGCTAACCTTGCTGACGATGAACCAGCATCCTTTGCATTTCGATCAGGCCTATGGTGCCCAGGTTGAATATGGTCGCGTATTGGTGAACAGCAGCATTACCCTGGCGCTGGTCAGCGGAATGACCGTACAAGCCCTGTCGGCCAGGGCCGTCGCTAATCTGGGGTGGGAAAAAGTGCGTTTGAAAGATCCGCTTTTTGTCGGTGACACGCTCTATGCCACCAGCAAAATCCTGGCAAAACGCCCTTCAAAATCCCAACCGAATAAAGGCATTATCACGGTTGAAACCCTGGGTATCAAATCCACGGGTGAAACGGTGATCACCTTCGAAAGATCCTTTATGGTTCTGCGCCGGGAGTATATTGCCGCCCAATCATCATCTGCGCGGGATTAGACAGGGCGACTCATTCCCGTTGATAACCGCAGCGGGGATGAGCAGAAAAAACCATTGAATTGAATGTGCTGCCACCCAGCCTGAGATCTGCGTGGCAACTCTGGCTGATAGTCCTTCAGGCCTGGGGGTTCTGTACTATGTTTTCTGTTTGCAGCACGCTACACACCGCTTCCGGTCGTGGGCGCAGCGGAGAGAACAGATGAACAAACGGGAAATAGAAAGCGCGATTGTCACCGATTTTTCCAAACGCATGAGCTACGGTGACTACCTGTGCCTGGATCAACTGCTGGACTGCCAACATCCGTTGTCGAACCCACAGCATCATGATGAGATGCTGTTTGTGGTGCAGCACCAGACCTCTGAACTGTGGATGAAGTTAATGTTGCACGAGCTGCAGGCGGCGCGGGCACTGGTGCAGCAGGATAAACTCAGCCACTGCTTCAAAATTCTGGCCAGGGTCAAACAGATCCAGCGGCTGCTGTTTGAACAGTGGGCCGTGTTGGAAACCCTGACGCCGTCGGAGTACGTTGAATTCCGCGATGTGCTGGGCAATTCATCGGGTTTCCAATCCCATCAGTACCGCTCAATCGAATTTTTGCTGGGCAACAAGAATGCCGCCATGCTGGCGGTGTTCAGCAACGATGCGGAAAAACACGCTGCGCTGAAGGCGATCCTTGAAGCACCGAGCCTGTACGATGAATATCTGCTTTACCTGTCACGCCACGGCCTGCCTATTCCGCAGGAGTGTATCGAACGTGACTGGACGCAGCCTTACCAGCGTAACCCGAACCTGTTGCCGGCATTTAAAGAGATCTACGATCATCCACAAAAGTATTGGGAAGCCTATGAAATGGCCGAGAAGCTGGTGGATATAGAAGAAAGCTTCCACCTGTGGCGTTTCCGCCATATGAAGACGGTGGAGCGGATTATCGGCTTTAAAACCGGCACCGGCGGCTCCAGCGGCGTCAGTTTCCTGAAAAAGGCGCTCGAGCTGACTTTCTTCCCGGAACTGCTGGATGTGCGCACCGAGATTGGTGCCTAAGCTTTATCCCGTAACAGTGCGAGGGGGTCGTGATGGCGATAAGAATTGAAGATAAAGCGGCAGAAACCGTGGTGGGCTTGCGGGTCGTTGGCCCTTATCCGCAAACCATCCCTCAGGGCTGCCAACGGCTGATGGCCTGGCAGCAGCAACACCAGGTTCCATTAGGGAAATGGTTGGTGCTGTACTGGGACGACCCGGCTGAAGTCGCCCCCGAGCGACTGCGGGCCGACGTGGTGTTTACCGTGGCGGATGATTTCGTATTGCCGACGTCGGCCAGTGAAGGGGTGGTACTGCAAACGCTGCCCGCCGGGCAATATGCGATTTACAACGTTCGTGTCAGCGACGGGGATTTCGAGCGGGTATGGGGCGATTTTTATCAGCGGGAACTGCCGGCCAGCGGTTACCAGCCGGTAGAGGGCGTGTGCTATGAGCACTACCTTAACGACTGTGAGGCAGACGGCTACTTTGACCTGGATATTTACCAGACGGTGAAGAAAGGTTGAGTTTGCGGTGCGGGGAAGGGAAATATTGAGGCGTCAGGGAGAGAAAAGGGGCTGAACCCGGCGAATACCGAGCTCAGTTCCCTATATTTATTATCTGCTAGAAGGTACTGGCGATTTCATACATTAACTTCATATGCGCCTTTGAGATGTTCGTCGTGCCGCTATCACTGATTACCGAGACATACTGCTGCTCACTGGTTAACAGGATTTTCGCTTGTAACGGCGCGGATCGTTCATTCAGGGTGGTAAATAACAGAGTTTCAATGCGATCCAGATTTGGATCCGCATTGCCCCTGGCCTGGTCCGTATAACGTCTGCCCATATACAGCTCGGCATTACTGCGGCATTTTTCTTCATCCTTGATTATTTTTATCCGCGTTTCGTTAACGAACTCAATCAGCTTGATCCTCGCCTTGGCCGTTCTTTTGGTTGCTTCCAGCAAGTCTTTATTATCCGTCTGCTGACGCTCAGACAAGGTGTTTCTGAGCATCAACAGGCCGGCACTGACGATACCGGTCGCGCCGATCGTCGTCATGGCATACCGGACATAGATATTGGTCATCAGCGTGTCTGCTGCCTGAGCGGCGGCGATCGCCGCATAGGTAGCCCCCGCGCCCGATAATGCCCCCACGGCACCTACTGCCTTGGCGGCATAATCATAGTTACTCTTTTGCCTGTCGTTATAGACGTTGCCTCCATAACCCCGCAGCGAGGTTTTATATTTTTGGAAGAAACCAGAGCGCTCTCGCAGAGTGGTATTGTTGCCATGATTTAATAGCCCCATTTCCATCACGTCGGTGTCATCTTCTTCACCATTGCGCTGAGCATCACTGCTCTGGCGCAATCGTTCGAAACTGGACATGATTGCCCGTTCGGAGTCATTCTCATACTGGTTGAGCGCTGTATTATCCAGCTCATTAACAAAGGCGATAATTATCCGCAGCTCGGCAGCATTGTATACCGAGAGATCGTTGAGCAGATTGTCTATCGCCAGCGTTGGGTCTGCCATAGTGCTGCCCTCGTTTAAATCTCTTTATTCTGTTTAATATCCCAACCGGCTTTGGTTTCTGCACCTTTGGTGCCGCTGGCGCTTTGCTCCCAGTAATGCAGGTTGACCTTGGAAGCCTGGAAGCGATATTTAACCAGGATATTGTCGGTGTGCCCAACACCGGTAAAGTCCGCCATACTGACCAGGACATCTTCCAGCACGATCCTGGTATATTCGACCTGGGTACCCCCGGCCTTGCAGATAGAAAGTTCAACTTTGGTTACATGTTTACCGCTGGAGCAAAACTTCAGAATGGCCGGTGTGGATTTATCGATAAGTGCCTGCACCTCCAAATCCTTGAAGTTTACTTTCCCTGTCCCGCCGCCACCGCCTACGGCCATATTGCCAGACTGGGTCGCCCCCCAGTTGAATGACAGAATATCAGTCCAATTTTTGTGATTAGAATCATTAGATTCGCCAGTAACCCCGTCAACCTTCAGAAATGAGTCAATTGCCATTTTGATACCTATATGAAATTGATTAATTTGCATTGGCGAAGCGGATTTATATCCATCAAGGCCAATAAGTGAGGTGATACTTCTGGGCAGTTACAGCATTTGCTAATACGCCCAGAATTAAACTTGAACTAAATATCAATGGTGATTGCAACGGCTATGGGTGGGTATCTCTCCTTTGGTTTTTAGGGTGAGTTTGGTTGTGCAGTGCAGAGAAGTAGCACTACCACAGGTTTTTAAATTTAGGGGTGAGTTAACGAATGCTTTTTATCAAACTATTATTGATTAGATAGAGTGGTTATCTATTTTTATAATGTGCCTTTGTCTATATTTATCAACGCAGGTCGCTTTGGCATATATTGAAGCGTGTTAATCCCATCAGCCTGAAAGGATTATATCGGATCTGTATAGGCGGCAGGGGATCTTTACGGTACAGCGTACGACTTCGATCTAAAACCAAAAAGACACTTTGGATTAAAACCCAATCGAAGAGATAGTCCCCGTTAATTCAGTAAGTTATTTTGTTTCTTCTGCAATAACGTTGCCATTCTCCTTCATCACGAAAGCTGCTTCGATAGTTACATACTATGGTTCCGGTTAAATTATGAGGGTCATAGGCAGCGTCAATGTGTCCCCAAGGCCCACTAACGGGCAACTGTATTGAGGTTTCACTTTTAAACCATGCTCGAAGACTTTTGGTAACTTTACCCTCAGGTTTACTTTGTTCTCCCATCATTAATTTCTCCGGAGCAAAACGCCAACTACAAAGTAAAGCATTTTTTGAAAATGGTTCGGAAAAATCAATTATTAAATATATTTTACCTAGTTTTTTATTGCTTGAATTTATTATGGTTCTGTATGAAGTTGTACTGCCATCTGATTTCTCTGGCCACCCTTCAAAAGATACAGGCTTTATCATTAACTCTTCTTTAGTTGTGGTCGGACTTACAGTTATTTTGTTTAGTTCTAACTCACCATTATGGGTATTTATTTGCATCTTAAAGTCCAAGTTCAAAAGGTTTTCCAATCGGTTCAAGTACAGTTTTATAATTCGAGAGAAAATATTGAGTTCCTCCCCCCTTACCAAATCTCGATTGATCCTGTGATAGCGCTTTACCTGTTCCAGCTACTGCTTCTCTTTTAACTCTATATGCTTGTATTTTTGATCTAAAGCCAAATTTTTCATGTGGAAGCACTTGCAAACTCTCCCAGAGTTTCTGTCGACTTCCACCTGCGGCATTTAATGTGGCCTTATCAAAGTAGAAACCTGACTGCCCAGGAGCGCCACCATAAACAATATCACCTTCTTTTAGCATTGTGTTTGACCATGAATCCCGTCCTTTATAGATACCACGCCCTTGCCACTGTCGACCAAAAGCAGCCTGATTATGATCGTTGTCTTTGGTTGGAGCACATCGCGGTTTCCATCCCCAAGGATCCACCCACCCCAAAGGATTCGGCGCATACTGATAAAGGTTTATCCCGCCCGCCAACCCAATCGGGTCGTGCTGGGTAAATCTGCCGATATCTGGGTCGTAATAACGGAACAGATTGTAGTGCAATCCGGTTTCGCGATCCAGGTATTGACCCTGCAGGCGCAGGTTTTGGGAGTAATCCAGATGCTGCTGATTTTCCTCATACTTTGTTTTGCCCCAGGCGCTGCTGTGACCTTGCCAGCATAGAGTGCCATCGCGGTCGGTCAGGCTTTCCGGCTCGCCGTTGGGCGCGGTGTGGAAGTAAAACACCTGCGCCTGCGGCCCGCCGTCGATACGTGCCAGCGGCTCGTAACTCCCCTGATCGGCATACACATAGGTGAGCGGCATACCGTCGCGCGTTTCCTGCAGCAATCGGAAGCCTTCCCACAGGAAGGTGGTGGTCTGGTGCTTGCCGGTCGTTTGGCGCAGATCCTGGCTTTGCAGCCACACCTGTTTCTGCGTGCGTCGCCCGAGCGGATCGTAACGGAACTGCACATGCTGCAAGGGTTCGCTACGGTGCAGGCTATAGCGTACCACTTCGCAAAGGCGGTGCTCGGCGTCGTAGCGGTACTGCCAGCGTGAGTTGCCCTTGCGCTTTTCCACCGTGCGGCCAAAGGTGTCGTAGCGGTAATCGATGCCTTGATAGTGCATCACACGGTTATGCTGTTGGCGGAACTGACCTTCATCCAACAGGTTGGAGGCCGGGTCGTAGCGGTAGCGCTCAGTGTCCGGTAAGGTGCCGTCCTGGCTTAGCAGGCGGCCTGCGGCATCGTAGTGATAGCGCTGATAGGCGAACGGGTTGGCGTTCTGTTCTTCGCGCGTCAGGTTGTTCTGATAGTCGTAGAACCACTGCCGCGAGCTGCTGGCCGGGGCAGGGCGTTGGCGGTTATCGTTAAAAATTTCCCGGCGATCTTTGCGTCCGAGCCGATCATAGTGCAGCCGGCTGGTCAGTCGGCCCTGAGTGCGGCTCAGTTCACGGTGCAGGTTGTCGCGTTCGAATTCGCTAATGGTGACGTCATCCAGCGCCACCTGCAGCAGGTGGCCGCTGCCGTAATACAGCGAGCGCAGGGTGCGGCCGTCGGGCAGGGCAATCTGCGTGCGGTTGCCCATCGGGTCGTAATCATAGTTCAGCGTGCCCTGGGTGCTTTGCTCACTGAGCACCTGACCCAGCAGGTCATAGCTGAAGCTGACTTCGCTTTCCGCTGTCGGCTGGTAATCCCGCCACACATCGCCGCGATAGAAGGCGGCGTGCAGTAACTGGCCGACCGGGTTGTAGCGATAGCGGGTTTCCCCGTCCGGTGTCTGTTTGTTCGACAGTTGTCCGGCGGCGTCATGGCTGAAGTAGTGTGAAAAAGCGGCCGGCGTATTGGCCGCAAAGGTGCGTTCAATAACCCGACGGCATTCGTCATAACGATAGCGGGTGCTGATACCGTCCAGCCCGGTTTCTTCCTGCAGCAAATTGGCTGCTGTCCACTGAAAGCCGTAGCTCTCGCCGTTCTCATTGCGCAGGGCGGTCAGCCGACCACGAGTATCGTAGCTGCGCAGCACTTCGCCATCGAGCGGGTTGCGGGTCGCCAGCAGGCGGCCGACGCTGTCGTAACGATAATGCGTCAGGCGGCCATCGGCACCCTGGTAATGAATCAACTGACCCTGCGCGTTCCAGCCCAGTTTCTCCTGCCAACCTTCGGCACGTTGCAACTGTGTCAGGCGGCCGGCTTTGTCGTAATGATAGTGGGTGCTCTCACCGGCGGCGTCGGTGACTTCGGTTAACCAGCCATGTGGCAGGTAGCGGTAGGTGGTCTGTTTGCCGGAGCAATCGCGGGCGCGGATCAACTGGCCGTGTTCATCATAGGCGAAATGGCTGATGCCGCCGTTGGCGTCGACCGACTGCACGACCTGGCCGTAGTCATCGCGCAAATAGCGCTGGGTGTGACCGAGTGCGTCGACGTCGGCTACCAGCGCGTGGCGTTGATCGTAATAAAAATACTGTGCGGCACCGTTTGGCGCTTTGATACTGACCGGCAGCGCACGCTGTGGCAGCCATTGAGTCAGGCGGATGTGGCCGAGCGGGTCTTCTTCTTCGACCAGATTACCGGCCTCGTCATAGCGAAATTGCCAGCCATGACCCAGCGGATCCTGGGTGGCGACCAGCATATCTTCGTCGTTCCACTGGTAACGCCAGATTTCGCCGCGCTCATCGATGTATTCGGTAATTAATTGCTGGGCGTTCCAGCGGTGGCTGTGTTGCAGACCATCGTATTCGGTGACGGTGGTCAGGCCTGCAGCCAGGTCGTAATCAATGGTGCAGCCGCTACCGGCTTCATCGCGGTGTTCCACCACTCGCCAGTCGTCAAACATCGCCCAGCGATACTCGAAATAGGGGCCACCGGCCTGTTGATGACGGGTCAACAGAGACTGGTCGTTATAATGGAACTCACGAGTAATCAGGTCACCGGCGTCAACCACCTGGTGGAGATCGCCGGTGTCGTTATAGCAATAACGTACTCGCGTCTCATCGTTATGGCGCAGTGCCGTAACGCGGTCCGCAAAGCGTTCGTCAGCGTATTCCAGTTGCAGCGTCATGGCGTTGGCACTGTCGCTGATCTGGCTCAGGCGTTGCTGTTCGTCGTAGCTCAACAGCAGCGCATTATCATATTCGTCGCTGAGCGACATTAACCGCAGGCGAGAGGGATCCTGTGGTAGCGGGACAAACAGCCGCCACACGCTGCCGTCGGTATCGGCGATGACCAGTTGGCCTTCTTCACCGCTGCGGAACATCAGCCCTTCACCGGCGCTGAAGCTGGGTTTATTCACCTCGGGCAGAGGGAAGCGCAGTTCGCGGCCAGTTTCATCATGCAGACAACATTCGACGTTGCCTTTACCGTCGTCAGCCAGATCGACCCAGGTTTCAAACGGCGTGCGCCAGCCGTGACCGAACAGGCCCTGATAGCGGTTGCGACTGTTGTAGTTACGCTGCCAGACCAAAGGGAAGCGTGCCGACAGCAGCAGATCGATATCCTCTTCGCCGTTCAGTACCTTGGCACCGGTGGCAGCGTGCACTGGATTAAATGCGGCGTGGATCGCTTCTCCTAACGCATTGGCACCCGCTGCGGCCAGGCCGCCGCCAATCATGCAGGGCAGGTTTTTAACCAACTTGGCTGGGTTGCCTAGCAACAAGGGCAGCACGGTCAGCGCCAGGCCGATACCCGGCAGTTTGCCGCTCTTGATATCCCGTACCACAACCGCGTCACCGCCGATCAGCACGTTCTTTGAAACGTCGGTCGAGACCTTGGCTTCACAGGTTGAACGGTCGTTACTGCGCACGGCCGGTTGACCGTTAATGAATACCTTGCCGGAACCTTCCGCCAGGTATTGCGGGCTGGGGTGCTTGTCGCAGGCGATCTTGTCTTCTTCCAGCGCCTGGCTGGGCAGGCTGGGACCGGCGACGCTGGGCTGCCACAACTGCGAGATGATATTACCGCCAGCGGCCAGCAGCTCAGAACCGTAATCCCAAAAACTTTGTGGCGGTTGCGGCGCGGGCAGGGCCTTGATCTCATCAGCGGTGAGCAACCGACCGGCGGCACGTGCTGCCGGTTTGGCGTTGGTGAAAACGTTGGCAGATCCCGTGAGGATCACGCCGGAGACCACGGGAGGAAACAGCCAGTTGGCCACGGTGTCGCAGCCGTTGCTGATATGCTCGCCGACGCCGGTCAGGCTGGCGGTGAAACCGACGATCAGACCGGCACCGACACAGCCGGAAGCCGCCGTCGCCGCAGCCCCCAGCACAGCCACACCCGCCAGTGCCGGGGCTGCCGCTGCCGCTGCGGCCGCAACGGCGGCTGTCGCCAGTGAGTAAACCGCGACCTCGGCAACGGCGCTGGCGATGTCCGCCAGCGGGCTGGTATGGATCAGTTCGTCATCCTTTCTTGCCGCCCAAATATCGCTCATGGTTATCGGTCATCCTGTCCGGTCAATGCCAGCGAGGCTTTCACCTGCTGCCATTCATGGTCATCCTCAGCGGTGAAAGATTTCATTGAGGAATAAGTCACGATCAGCAGCGTCTGGCTTCCCTCGGATTGGGCCGCTAACTGATGCTGATGGTGGTGGTGTCCGGCGCGAATAAAATTGCTGGTGACCTCGATAGCCCGGATGAGGTTGTTGGGCCCGGCGCTGATGCGCTGGCGCGGCGACTGCTGCAAATCCGTGATCTGCGGCAGCAGCGCCTGCCACTGTTTGTCAAACTCGTCTTCCAGCGTGCTGTCCTGCGGGATCGCGCCACGGGTGATCACCAGCGAAGCGCCGGTCTGCGGGTTTTTGAGGATATTGACGGTGCAGTCCTGCCAAGGGCCGGCGGGCAGGGTGAAATGACCTTCCTGGAAAAGATAATTCATGGGTATTCTCTAAAGATATTGAGGACCGAAAAATTCAGCGGTCAGGATTTTGGGAACAACTGGTCGACGGCACCCTGGATTGCCGTTTTGTGATCCGGCCCTGGGGCGGCAGTGCGCGCGGCACCGCCCGGTTGATTGAGTTGCAGCTTGCCGCCGGTGTTGATCTCGCCGTCGTTTTTGACCGTGATGTTAAAGCTGGTGCCGGTGATGTTGATCTGGCCATTGGCCCGCAGCTCAATGACACTTTCCCCGCATTCCAGCCGCAGTGACTCCCCGGATCCGAGGGTGAAGGCGTCTACCACATTGTCGGCGCGCGTTTTGCCGGTCAGCGACGAAGCGTCGCCTTTAACCCCGGTCGCCTGGTTGAGCACCACCCGTTTCATCTGGTTACCGCCGACCAGGTGAGTATGGTTCTTGTCAATGCTATGGCTCTCGTCGTTCTTTACCTGGGTATCCATATTGCGTTCCGCCTGGATCCACACCTGTTCCGAACCGGCTTTATCTTCGAAGCGCAGGGCGTTGGCGTTGTCAGCGGTGCCGTCCTTGGTGCGGCTCATAAAGCCCATTTGGGTCGCGGCGGCGGGCAGTGCCCAGGGCGGCATGCTGGCGTCGTTATACACGCGACCGGTCACGATCGGGCGGTCCGGGTCACCGTTGATAAAGTCCACCACCACTTCGTCGTTGACGCGTGGGATCTGCACCCCGCCGTAACCCTGTCCGGCCCAGGCACTGGAAACGCGCACCCAGCAGGAGCTGCCATCGTCTTTGGGTCCGAAGCGATCCCAGTGGAATTTCACCTTGATGCGGCCGTATTTGTCGGTCCAGATTGACTCGCCTGCCGGGCCGACCACTTTTGCGGTCTGCGGGCCGTGGGTTTTCGGCCAACTGGCCTGCTGCGCCGGGTGCCAGGGAATATCGGCCGGCAGTACGGTGAAATCGATGCGGTGTTCGCTGTGCTGATCGTCGCCGCTGGCGTAGCGGTTTTCCTTCAGGTGATATTTGGCTTGCAGCGTCAGGTATTCCCGGTTGTCGTCCGCATGCGGCGCGTTATACAGCGTGAAGGTGCTGCCGGGGGCGATACCCAGCGCGGTGGCGGTGCCTTCAATCTGCTGATGCTCGGCCTGCCAGGTTTCCTGACGGATACGGGCGTAGAACTCCCCCTGCTGATGCTCGGTGTAGCGGCCCGGCCAGTCGTAAACGTCAATCTGACCCGGCGTCGGTGAAGCGGGGTTCTGACGTGCCTGAAACAGCCAGGCGTTGGGTTTACGGAAGTCGTAATCATCGAGACTGTAAATGCCCGGCGTCACGTGATCGGACAAGGTCCACTGGCTGATACCTTCTTCGCTGGTACTGCCACCGGAGGGTGTCAGATGGTAAGGGATCATCTCGTAGCCGGGATAGGGCTGATGATGGTGGGGCGCATCGCCCAGTACCAGGGTGTGCTTGCCCATCTCATGTTTGAAATAGTAATAGATGCCTTCCAGCTCCATCAGTCTGCTGATGAAGTTGAAGCTGCTCTCGTTGTACTGCACGCAGTAGCCCCACAGGCGGTAGTCGCCTGTGAGCTGGTCTTCCAGCTGAACATTATGTTCAGTCAGCAGGGTCTTGACGATCTGCGGTACCGTCTGTTCCTGGAAGATGCGGAAGTTGCGGTCCTTGGTCATCGGCCACAGGTCTGGCTGCACGTGCAGGTTATACACTGCATAACGGGTGCCGCCGATCTCCTCGCTGCCGACGGCGATCGAAGTGATCTTGCCGTTCAGGTAGCGGGGGGTACTGAGAAACCCCTGGGTGGGGATCTCCAGCGTCAGGGGTTGGCCGAGCAAAGCCTTGCGGTCGAGGCGGGCATTTTTGCTCAGCAGTTCGATGCTGAAATCAAAGGGGGTAGAAAGGGCTTCGGTCCCTTCCAGCGAACGGAACAACAATGGCTCCGGGCCCAGTGGCGTGTGCGCAATAATGCGGTCCAGCATGAGAACGTCCTCTGTGAATGACGAAATCACCTTCATATCTGTCATTGTGACTGTGTTGGCTGCTCTCCCTCACCCCAGTCACATAGTTGTCTATGCTCCTGGGGATGGGGTCGTTTGCCGCCTGGTCGCACCGCCAGTTATTTTGGGGATTTACAGCGTCAATCTCATGAAAATGGTGTGGCCCGCCGTGGCGGGCTGGAGACGTCGGGGTTAACCGGCGACGGCCGGGTTGACCAGCCAGGTGCCGGCGTTATCGATGCTAAGCTGCTGGCGACGCAACTGGTCGTTATGGCGGATTTCCAACTGATAGCTGCCCGGTGCCAGATTCAGGCTGGCGAAACCGTTATTGCCCGCGTTCACCTGCTGGGGTTTGCCGTCCAGGCTGACCTGTTCGCCGGGTTGCAGTTTGAAATACACCAGCGCCACCGGCTGAGGCACCGGGGCGGTTTGGGCCGCAGGCGGCTGCTCGGGCGACGGATTGGCCGCCGTCTGCGACGCGCTCTGTTGCGGCACCAAGGGCTGATCCGCCGGTGGATTGTCCGGGGTATTGGCGGCTATCGGCGTTGGGGTACTGTCGCCGCCGCTCAGCCAGGCGATGATGCCAACCACCAACAGAGCCACTACGCCAGCGCCTGCCATCATTGGACGTGTGAGCTTCATGCTATGTGCGGTGACGGTGCCTGCCGCTGCGGCGCCGGCTGCCGGATTGGTGGCCACCAGCAGGTTTTCCGGGGCGGCGGCCGGGGTGCTGATGATTTCGTTTTCATCGGCAATCGGCAGGTGCAACAGTTCCGCCATCTCGTCGATGGTTTGCGGCCGATCTTCCGGTTTCAATGCCAGCGCGTGATCGATAGTGCGCAGCAGCTCCTGTGAATAGCCCGTCGGGCGGCGCTCGGTCAGCGGTTGATAGCTGTCCTCGATGCTGCGCACCACGCTGACCGGCGGCGGTGAGCCGACGATCAACGTATGCAGCACGGCACCCAGAGCGTAAATGTCGGTCCAGGGGCCCTGTTCACCGTCGCTGTTCTCGGTGTATTGCTCAATCGGCGCGTAGCCCGGCTTCAGCATGATTTCCGTTTCGTCTGACAGGTTGCCGATCTCTTTGCGCGCCGAACCAAAGTCCAGCAGCACCGGCAACTGGTTTTCCTGGATCTGAATGTTATCCAGTGAAATGTCTCGGTGCAGATAACCTTCCTGATGGATGGTGTTGATGGCGCTGAACAGCGGCGGCAGCAGCCTGCGGATCCAGGGCTCGTCGATTTTCTCCGGCTGTTGGGCCTGCAGGTTCTTCAGGGTGGTGCCGCTGTAAAACTGGGTGCCCATGTAGGCGGTACCGTTCTCTTCCCAGAAGCGCAGCACGTGCAGCAGCCCTGGGTGTGAGAAACGGGCCAGCAGACGGGCTTCCTGAATAAAGCTGTTTAATCCGGCCTGGAAGGTTTTGCTGAAACGCTCACCGCGCAAGCCGATGCTCAGATCGTCATTACGCATGGCCAGCGAGGTCGGCATGTACTCTTTGATGGCGATGGTGCGTTCCAGTTGATGATCGTAGGCGCGATAGACGATGCCGAAACCGCCTTCGCCGATAGCTTCCTTGATCTCGAACTCATTAAACCGATAGCCGATCGGCAGGCTGTTTGAATTCGGTTTGATTACCCCGGTTCCCGACATAATGATGACTCTCTGTGAACAATGGCCGCCGTGCCGGCGGCCGCGGCGTTATGCCTGAAATTGACAAATAAATTCGTTTTGCTGTAGCGCGATATGCAGTTGGCGATAGCGCTGATCGTTGGCGCTGCCGGTCAGTAAGGTGTGGCTGATCTGCGGCAGCAGATTGTTGGTCAGAATGGCGTCGACCATACGGCCGCCGGACTCCACTTCGGTACAGCGGCTGACGATTTGCTCGATCACCGCGTCGTCGAAGGTGCAGACGATATCGTGGTTTTCCGCCAGCCGGCGTTGTACCCGTCCCAGTTGCAGCCGCACGATGTTGCCCAGCGTGGCGTCGGTCAGCGGGTAGTAAGGCACCACCAGCAGGCGGCCAAGCAGCGCCGCCGGGAACACCGACAGCAGCGGTTCGCGCAGGGCACCGCTCAGCGCCTCCGGTTCCGGCATCAGATCCGCATCGCTGCACAGTCCGGCGATCAGATCGGTACCGACGTTAGAGGTCAGAATAATGATGGTGTTACGGAAATCGATGTGGCGGCCTTCGCCGTCTTCCATCCAGCCTTTATCGAACACCTGGAAGAAGATCTCGTGTACATCCGGATGGGCTTTTTCTATTTCGTCCAGCAGTACCACGCTGTAGGGGCGACGGCGCACCGCTTCGGTCAGCACACCCCCCTCGCCGTAGCCGACATAGCCTGGCGGGGCGCCTTTCAGCGTTGAAACGGTATGCGACTCCTGGAATTCGCTCATGTTGATGGTAATCACGTTCTGCTCGCCGCCGTACAGCGTTTCCGCCAGCGCCAGCGCGGTTTCGGTCTTCCCGACGCCGGAAGGGCCTGCCAACAGGAAGACCCCGACCGGCTTGTTCGGATCGTCCAGCCGTGCCCGAGAGGTACGTACCCGGCGGGCGATCAGATCCAACGCATGTCGCTGGCCGATAACCCGTTGGTTGAGCGTATCCGCCAGTTGCAGTACCGCGTCAATCTCATTTTTGACCATGCGACCCAGTGGGATACCTGTCCAGTCGGATACCACTGCGGCTACCACGTTGGCATCGACAGCGGCGAAAATCAGCGGAGCCTCACCCTGCAACTCGCTCAGTTGTTGCTGCAATTGCGCCAACCGGGCGCGCAGTTCTTCGGCAGTGGGGACGGTTGGTGATTCATCTGTTGTGGCCTCGTCAGTTGGCTCAGCTACAGCGTCTTCCCCGTGCAGTTCGGCACGCAGATCGATGATCTGTTGGATCAGCGCCAGCTCATCCTGCCAGCGGGTAGTGAGCTGTTCCAGTTGCTGTTGCAACAGCGCCAACTGAGCTTCGATATCCTGCGGGCGCTGCGGATTGCCGATGCCGACCTTGGTTTCGCGCTGGGCGATCTCCAATTCAATCTGTAATGCTTCAATGCGGTGGCGGCAGTCTTCCACCTGTGCGGGTTCCGCATGTTGACTGACCGCGACGCGTGCACAAGCGGTGTCCAGCAGCGCTACGGCCTTGTCCGGTAACTGGCGGGTCGGAATGTAACGATGCGACAGACGCACGGCGGCGTCGACCGCCTCATCCAGCAGCAGCACGCGGTGGTGTTGCTCCAGCGGGCTGACGGTGCTGCGCAGCATCAACAACGCCTTGTCTTCGCTCGGCTCATGCACCTGCACTACCTGGAAACGGCGGGTCAGCGCCGGGTCTTTCTCAATGTATTTTTTGTATTCCGACCAGGTGGTGGCACCAACGGTGCGCAACTGGCCGCGTGCCAGCGCCGGTTTCAACAGGTTGGCGGCATCACCGGTGCCCTGTGCGCCACCGGCACCGATCAGCGTATGGATTTCGTCGATAAACAAAATGATGGGGGTCGGGCTGGATTGAACTTCATCAATCACCGTCTGCAGACGTTTTTCGAACTCGCCCTTAACCCCGGCTCCGGCCTGCAACATGCCGATATCCAGTAGATAAAGCTGAACATCGCGCAACTGCGGCGGGACGTCACCGGCCACAATACGCAGCGCCAGCCCTTCGACCACGGCGGTTTTGCCGACTCCGGCCTCACCGGTCAGCAGCGGGTTGTTCTGGCGGCGACGCATCAGAATATCGACAATCTGGCGGATTTCTTCGTCACGCCCGGTCACCGGGTCAATCTCGCCGTTGCGCGCCCTGGCGGTCAAATCCTGAGCATA
The DNA here is from genome assembly GCF_949794035.1 of Serratia proteamaculans. Lineage (NCBI taxonomy): Bacteria > Pseudomonadati > Pseudomonadota > Gammaproteobacteria > Enterobacterales > Yersiniaceae > Serratia > Serratia proteamaculans. The sequence goes on along the minus strand of NZ_OX461105.1, from coordinate 3,350,517 downwards.
TTGCGCCAGCACGCTGCCGCCGCTTTGCGCCGCCGTCGGGGTAGTCTCGGCCTGGGCGCTCGGCGTCAGGTTGTTTTCTGCCGAGTGGGCGGTGATGGTGGCAAATTGCTCCATCAGCAAATCGGCGTTGATGTGTTCAAACTGTGCGGAGATGGCCTTCAGCAGGTGGCGCAGGCTGTAGGTTTTCAGGATGCCAAGCAGCAGATGGCCGCCGCGGATCTGTGTGGCACCGAACTTCAGCGAACCATAAACCCAGGCACGCTCTACGGCGCTGTCGATATGCTCGGACAGATCGGAAATCGCGCTGGCACCCCGCGGCAGACGGTCCAGCGCCTCGACGATATCGCGCGCCAGTTGCGCCTCATCCAGTGCAAAGTGGCGGATCACCTGTTGCAGGTCCGCATCCGGTGCCTGCATCAGTTGATGCAGCCAGTGCACCAGCTCAACGTAAGGGTTACCGCGCAGCTTGCAAAACGCCGTCGCACTTTCCAGAGAGGTGAATAACAGGCTATCCAGTTTGCCAAATAATACCGAGCGGCTGATTTCAGACATGGTTTTCCTCAGGTCTCAGAGTGGCGGAGCGCTGTATGGCTCCGGCCAGAATAAAGTCAGAACGGGTTTTCCAGCGGTTCGGGGCTGAAGATCAGATCGTCAAGGTCGCGTTGGTGGCGGGCGTCTTCCAACCAACTGCTTAATCCCAGGCGCTGAGTACCGCCGAGTTGGGTGCCGCTGAGCTGATCTTTCGCCAGAATCAGCCGCAGTTCCCAAACAAACTCGATGCCCAGATATTGGCGCACCCAATCACGCAACTGACGGCACAGTTCGGCACCGGGCAGAAAACGCTCATAGTTTTGTTGTGACATTGGCCCCAATTCGATGCGGAACTTGTGTTGAATATCGCGTACTGCAATGCCAAGGAACGAGGATTCTCCCAGCCGGGGGGCACCGCGACCCGCCATGAGGCGAGCCTGTTCGCGTGGTTCTACCCGCAGCCAGTGCGGTACGTTTTCCACGATGCGCACCGGTACCTTGAAGTACTGCTGCAAGATTTTGCTTAATCCTTCCGGATCGCGGCTGTGGCGAATCAGATGACCGGCCATAAAATGCTTGGCGTGGGCATTGATACTGTCGCGTTGTTGTTGCGCCGGTTGGCCGATGCCAATCAGGCTGGAAAGGTATTGGTCGAAACGCCGGTCATCCTGACGATCCAGCGATACCGTGGGTTGTGCATCGGCCCAGGCGCGGTAAAACAATAGCGTTAGCCGGTGGTGAAACAGGTTGGCAAAGGCCAGCAGGGTGGTGTCCTGATGGTGATGGACCCGTTCACGCACGTATTCGGTCAGGTGCAGCGGCAGCGGCCCATTGGGACCAAACAGGCCAAAGCTGAAAATCGAAACGTCGTGTAACGGACTTTGCGGCCGTGGGCTGACCTGTGCCAGCGTCGACGGGGCGAACGACAGCGAAGGTTCTTGCCCCAACCGCAGCATTTCATGGTGTGGCAATGGGGCGCGGCCCAGCAGGTAAGCTTGCCCGCCCTGAGCATCGAGGCGACGCAGCAACTGAAATAAATCGTGTTTATAAGGCGCATTGCTCAGCCGCTGCCAGAAATCCTCCGGCAGGCGGTGCAAGGCATTAATCTGTGGCGGTGCCGTCAGTTCCGCCCCGGCGAGATGCGGGCTCAAATCAGCGTCCTTTTGCCCATGCGCGCCTGCCAGTGGGCGATCTCGCCGCGTTGTTGGCTGGAAAGCGTCATTTCGGTAAAGGTGTTTATCGCCACCAGTCGGGAGAACAACCGCTCCAGCACGCTGCCCAACAGGTAGGGGCTGCTGCCGGAGAACGACTGCTCGTCAACGGTCAGATCGATGGCGATGCCGCGTGCGAATACGATCGGGCCTGGCTCGGGTACGCGGCGGTAAACCGGGCGCAGGTTACAGTGGCGCACGCCCTGGATCTGCTTGGTGATTGCCGGTTCGCTCAGGTTACCGTACAGCCCGAGCAACTGGCGCAGGCTGGCAGCACCTTGTTCCGGGTCACCGTCCATCATGCTGAGGTAGTTCAGTTGCAGCTGGCTGATCAGCCGCCAGGTGATCATGCCTTCGGCCAGAGCCGGGCGCGGCGGTGTCGGGCCTTTTTTCAGCGACACCTGTTTAATCGGGATCGAGTCCGGCATCACGAAATTGCCCTGATCCTGTTGCAACAGCATTAGCGGCAAATCGCGGCTGGTACACAGCACGTCGGCGGTGAGGTATTTCAGGTCGCTATGCCAGGGTGACTGCCGTTCATCCACCAGCGAAACGAACACTTCCGAACCGACATAGCCGGTGCGGGTGCCGTAGCGACGGGCGTGTTCGGACAGCGTGCGCTGTTCGCGGCGCAGTGAAAAGTAAGCGCCATAGTTGCCGTCATCCGCGCTCAGGGTGCTGTAAAACGGTCGAAACTCCTGCTCATAGCGTTTTTCGCTGGCGCTGCCGCCGAGCCGTTGAACAGAGAACACCTCATAATCAAGTGGGCGAATATTATCGACCACCAGATGATATTCATGGCTTTTTTCGCTGACAGTGATGCGTTCGGCGACTTTGGGGAACAGATTAATCACCGGCGTGCAGTGCAGCGCCAAATGACTGACGTCGATCACCCGTTCCAGCGCCGCATCCTGGCGGTCAAGCAACACCAGGATCTCAAACTGCCGCAGCGTTTTTTTGCCTTCACGTACGCTTTGCAACAGCGGGCGTATACCGTTGACGCTGAAGAACTGGAAGCGCGCCGGGAAGGCAAAATATTCTTGCAGCAGGCGATAGCCTTCAAAGTTGCGCAGATCGTTCGGTAGCAGTGCCTGATCGGCGGCAAAGCCTTCCTGGCGTAACCCATCCAGCGCCAGCACTCTCCGCTGCGGTTGCGCTTCCACCGTCTGGCAAATCAGCCCGACGCTGTGCTGCATCAGCAGTTCCAGCAGTTGCTGCGCCTGCAAATCCGGGCCAGCGAGGTAGAACATCAACTGGTCTAACTGCAGGTTGTTCAGCGTGACGCTGTCATAACATTCCAGCCGGATACGCAACGCGCTGACACAGCCGTTGTGCTGCAACCCCAGGCTGGCCAACGGGATATCAGCCGGAATGCCGCCCAGCTCGACGCTTTTCAGCCGCACAGGCTGCAGCGTGACGTCGTGCGCGGTGGTATAGCTGCAGGTGATGCCGCTCTTTTTCAGCGACTGGCTGTCCATCATGGTGCCGCGCGGCACCACAAAGCCGTTGCTGATGTCGCCTTTGTTGCTGTCCGGTTGCAGCTCGGCAATCGCCATCGACGGCGTCGGCGACAGGTAATTGGGGTAGATAATCTCCAGCAGGCGTTGGGAGAAACGTGGAAACTCCGCGTCCATCTTCAGTTGCACGCGCGAAGTGAGAAAGGCGAAGCCCTCCATCAGACGCTCGATATAAGGATCCGCCACGTCGATGCCACGCATGCCGAGGCGGCCCGCCACTTTCGGATACTGCTCGGCGAATTCCGCGCCCATCTCGCGCAGATAGGCCAGCTCGCGGTTGTAATAATCTAAAAGTTTACTGTCCATCGGCTTACCCTATGTCTTTCAGATCGAAGTGACCGTTTTCCAGGTCCACGTCGGTACGGAACAGAAACTCCAGCGGATAGGGCACGCACCACAGGCGGCCCTTGATTTCAATCGATAACACGTTGTGCAGTTCCAGCGAGCCGGTGTCCGAAATGCAGCGCACCTGCAGGCCATCGGGCAGGATGCGTGGTTCGAAATTGAGGATGGACTCGGTCAGCGCCTGCTGAATATCCTGCCATTCGATATCCGACATGCGCTTGCCGGCCAGCGAGGCGATGCCATAGTTCAGGGTGGATCGCCGCACCTGCGGGAAGTCGCTCAAATCGAGACTGGATTCGCTGTTCACGCAGTTAAACAGCCACTGCAGGTCACGCAGCACCCGGCGACGCAGTTCGCTGTGCGAGACCAGATTGCGCACCTGCGCTTCCTGTTTTTTCAGCGGTTGGTCGTCGGTCAGCATGTCGAGCAGCACCGGCTGCATTTTGTCGCGTGACGTCAGGCGCTCGCTGTCCTGACGGGCGCGATAGCCCTGACGGCGCAGATCGCCATCATCATGTTGGGTTGGCCGCTTGCTGTTCATGATTAGGCGCTCGCGTTAAAACTCAGGTGGCGCAGGCTGTGCAGCGGGAACCCATCGTTCTCGCTCAGCCAGGTTTTCAGGCCCAGTCCGGCGTAGTGCGGACCCTCGCCCAGCGCGAGCCACTCGGTGCGTTTGCCGAGCAACAGGGCATCGTCGCTGTCTGCGGCCAGCGGATAGCGAGCAGGCAGTTGGCAAACCTGTTCACGACCGTCGTTCAGCCGTACCAGTGCATGGCTCCAGACCAGATCAATGGCGCTTTGCGGTGCCTGGAACTGAATTTCCGCGATATCGGCAAAAGGCAGCCAGTAATAGGTGCCGTTCAATGCCAGTTCGCACACCGGGCCGAGGCGGCCGTCACCGTCGGTCAGCCAGTCAAACGCCACCGGCTGTTGCTGTTCATCCAGGGTCAATTGTCCGGCACTGGCCGGTGCCGCTTCCAGCGCGCTATCGCGCAATGCCTGCGCCTGTTCAGTTTCACCCAAGACATCGTGACGTAACGCCTGGATCATCTGTTGCAGCCAGGGCTGATTTTGTTGCAGTAGCGCGGGGGCTGCCTCGCCGGCGAACACGGCCTGACGCTGCTGTTCCGCATTGATCGATTGCATTAACAGCAAAGTGGTCGGCTGGGCGATCGGCTTCAGAGCCTGCCAGGATTTCAGTTGCGCGTTGGCGCGCTGCCAGTTACCGCTGATACACAGCAGTTGCACCAGCGCCGCACGCAGATCGGCATCCGCCGGTCGCGCTTTAATTTCACTTTCCACTGTGCCGATAGCCGCGCTGACCGAGCCGCCTTGCAACATGTTTGCTAATGATTTCACGGGGCTTTCCTTAATAATCAGTGAGTGGCGTCGTTAACCGACAGGTAGCTGCCACTGGCAGGATCGACCCGATCGCCGGCCAGCTTTTCCACCAGTTTGAAACTCAGCGGCGTGGCCGGGTTGGTCAGCAGCGGCTGCCAGGCACGTTGCACCTGTTCAATGCGTTGTTTGATTTTGTTGGTATCTGCGGCTTGTTCACGGGGCATTTCGACGATCACTTCGCCATTAAACGACCAGGCGTGCAGCTGCGGTGCGAAAGGTAGCAGCAGGAAACTGCCCGGAGCCTGCGGGTTGGCGCCGAGCACCAGCCGCTGCACGTTGGCACTGACCACGCTCAAGGGGTGATCGCCGACGTTGATCTTCACCAGCGGGTAGCCCTGGTAGAACGACAGTGCCGGCGAAGCGGTTTTGCCATTTTGCTGCAGTGTCACGCTGCTATTGCCGTTTAACCCGCCGTCCTCACCACAGCGCAGTGCGTCGCCGCTCGGGATGAACAGCGCGCTGCCGTTGGTTTCTTCGTTCCAGTAGGTGCGGAAATGACAGCCCTGCGGCAGGTCAAATTGGGGTACCGGTGCACTGTCTGCCTGCGGAGAGGTGATTGCCACGGCAGCCGGGATCACCGGCGCTGGGGGAGTCATCGGCTCGACGGCCTGCTGTTTTTGCACCGGCTTCCAGCCCCGTGCCTTGCTGGCTTCGCCAGACGCCAGTTTTTCACCGCGCTTGTCGGTCAGCGTCCAGGGCAGTTGGCTGGCCTTGGCGCATTGCTTGGCCAGCAGATTGCCGACGCGGGGCAGGAAGTCATCCAGCACGGCGGGATCTTTGCTCTGCGCCGAAACGATGCGCAGCGGGATGGTTTTGCTGCACCAACTGGCCGGTTGGCTATTTTTGACGTCGTCGATAAACACCTCCAGCTTCTGGCTGGGGGAGTAGACCAAGCGATAATTCGCCGCCTGCGCGGCCGGTATCGCCATCAGGGCGATAAATCCGGGCATCCAGTATTTCATAGGGAACCTTGCTGTAAATGTGTACCTGACTCAGTCGCGGGACAAGAACCGCTCTGCATCCGCCAGCGAATGCAGCAGGGTGGTTTCCTGCGGTGAGCCAATCCAGACGGCGATAGCGCTGTAGTTATCGCTGTTATTATTTTTCTTCCATGCTTGCTCCATCAGGGCAATCCACTCGCTGGGGGAGTTGACCATATGCAGCGATTGTTCCAGTTCCGACTGGGTAAAACTGTGCCAAAAGCCGTCGGTGCACAGCAGAAAGACGTCGCCATCTTCCAGTTGCAACACGTCGCTGTAGGTGGCGTCGCGCTCTTCATTCAGGCCCAGAGCGAAATACAGCAAATTGCTGTTGATGCCGCTGGTCTGGTAGCCGGCGTCCTGCATTTGCTGGATCAGGCTGTGGTCGGTGGTGACCGAATACAAATAACCGCGGCGGAACAGGTACAGACGACTGTCACCGGCGTGCGCCCAATAGGCCAGTTGGTAATCACGATCGATAAACAGGCTGACCAGCGTGGTGCCCATCTTGCTGTACTCATGCGCCTGTCGCTGCTGCTGGTGGATGGCGGCATTGGCACTGGAAATGTGTTGGCGAATGCTCTGGGCGTTCAGGTGCTTTTCACCGTCGAAGTTTTGCAGGATGGTGTCGTGTGCCAGCTTGGCGGCGATGTCCCCGCCGGGAAAACCGGCGATGCCGTCACAAACCACGAAACAGGCTGCGCGGTTGCCGACCACTTCGCCGGTCTGATCCTGATTAGAGGCGCGGCCGCCCTGATTGGAGGTAGAGGCTATAGTGATATTCATTACGCATCCGGTTGGGTCTGTGAGTCTTTATATTGATTCACTTCAACGTCATAGGCGTGCAGGAAGGCTTCGCCGAACAGGGTGTGGAAGTCGTCCTCGATTTCGCCAGAGGTCTGCTGATAGCTTTTTACGAAGTAATCCCACAGGGCCGCCTTGCGGCTGGCGGGCAGCGACAGGCGAGGGGCCGCGCCTTCCTTACGCGCTTCTTCTTCGAGACGATCCGGGTTGAACGACTGCAACATGGCGGCGATGATGGCGCGAATACCGGCGATCATGCCTAGCTGGTGTGCCTGCAGGTCGATCAGCGCGTCACGTACCGCCTGTTCTGGCGGCATAAACCCCGGCATTTTGCTGCCGAACATCTGCATCAACACCGTCTTGCCCGAAGGCAGCAGTTTGAATGGGTTATTGGCCTCATCGAGGATCATGGTCATCTCGGCCTTCACGCCACGCTTAAGGATCGAGCGTGAAGACAGCAGAGCGACAGTGCCCTGAGAAAACAGGCTCAGCAACCGACCGGCCTGACGGAGCTGTTGCTCATCAAAGTGCGGCTGTGGCTGTAGATCATCCAGACCGACCCCTTGCAGGAGTGCCGCCAACAGTGGGCCTTCCAACCGTTCGCCGCTAGTTACTGAACCATGTTGAGTGCGTGCGGACTGATAGGCGATCGGATCGATACCCAGGCGGTTGGCCGGACGCGGACGCGGCTGAGCGGTGGTTGGCTGAACCGGGGGGGAATATTGTGGCTCTGGTTGCGGTAGCGGCGTTGGCTGTGCGACCGGCTGCGGCGCGGCTTTGGGTTGAGGTGTTTCCTCGCGAGCTACCATTGCCGGCTGTTGCAACGGTGGCTGGGGTAACTCCGGCTGTGTCAGAGGGACGGCACTGCCCATCAGCAGACCGAGGGGATCGTTGCTGTTTAATGCTTCCGGCGATGCGGGAGTGGAAGAACCGCCAAACAACGCCAACGGATCGAGCTCCTGCTCATTTTTTTTCAGCTCAGCGGGTTTGATCGGCGCAGCTTGGCTGGTGGTCGGACGCTGTTCGGCCAACAGTGCACTCGGGGTGGTATCGGCCAAAATTGGATCGCGTTCGAAGGTGGTGTCGGTGTTGAACAACATTGCCGGATCGGTTTGCTGCGACTGCAGTTGACGTAGTTCGACGCCGCCTGCCAATTGCGCCAGCGGATCGGCCGGGTTCATCTCAGGTTCTGGGGTTTCCAGCAGCGGATGGCTGTCCTGATTAATGATGGGAGCCGGGCGCGGATTCACCGCTGCGGCTGGCGTGAACTCTTCTACCAGGCTGTCCCAGATCTCATTCGGGATGGGGGCAGCCGATTTTTCTTTGGCGACCGGCGTAGTCACTGGCGCGGTGTCGGCGGTTTTAACTGCCGGCTGAGCCTGCGGTGCAGCCGCTTGCTGTAAGGAGGTGACCTGGATCTGGTAATCGTCGATGCCGAGAATGTCCCCATCCTGCAGTTCGACCTGACGGCCGCGCTCCAGCGGGATATCGTTCAGCAGCACACGGGTGACGTTACCGCGGTTGGTCACGCGGCATTCACCGTCAGCAGAAATATGTACGATCGCCTGCAGCCGGGAGATGGCGCGCTCTTCGTCCGGCAGCACCAGGTTGTTGTCCACGCTACGGCCAATGGTGCCGCCGGGCGGCAAAAAGTCGCAGCTACTCTGTGGCGCAACCTGGCCACTTTTATTTTTCACAATAGAAAATCGCATAAGGCATTCCTGCTGATTAGGATGTATACCCTAAATAATTTGAGTTGCATTAAGGCGGCAAGGCCGTAAATCCCCGGGAGCTTACTCAGGTAAGTGACTGGGGTGAGCGGGCGCAGCCAACACAAATGCAGCTTAAAGTATGACGGGCATATTGCAGTTAGTTATTATTTCGGTGTTTGGCTTACCAAAATTAGCGGCTATTTTGGTAAGCCGGTTTATGCTGTGGTTTTTTGCAAATATTTAAAGGTCAATTGGGATTTGAGGTCAGTTATAAAACCTAGTTGTCATCTTTATCTTTGTACTTGCTGATTATTTGTTTTAGTTCCTGGCTATGGTAAAGGTCGATACATTTTGCCATCGTCATCGGTTCGCCAGACATGCTGTCGTATTGACGTGCTAAAAACTGTTTGGCGAGATTACGAACTGCGGTGTGCGCTTCAAGGGAGTAATTACCAAACTCGGTATAACCTCGAGCGGCGGCCGCGGCGTCATTTTTCACCTCTGCAGCTGAATAGCCTTCGGCAATACAGACGCTAAGTGCGTAGTTTTTCAAATAATCTTCAGAGGAGTATTTTTCTTTAGCATTGGCAGTATGAAAGCATGTGAATGCAAAAATGGAAATAATGCCAATTAGTTTTATTTTAACAGCCATATTGAAGCCTCGCTTGCCTTTGGGAAATAGCAATGATCTGAGCAGATGGTTCCGTTCCACAGTGTTGCATGTCCACTGGCATCATTCCACCCCGGCACAGTGAATACTAATATGCCTCTATTATTTGAAAAATCACTTGGTGTTGGGTTTTTGATAGTTCTATCAGGTTTGCCAAATTTATAAGACAAGAAATTAATAACGTCCCTGACTCGATATATGTACCAGTTCTTATCTTTCCCTGAGACGGTTTTCCAGGAACCACGTTCAACTTTGAAACCTGAATAGTTAAGTGTGTAACTCATACGTATAGCGCAGGCATTGGTGAAACCTTGTAATGGGTCATTAATGCCTAGTTCAATATTGACGCCAACATTCCCGCCAATTTTTTTACCGACCTCAACAATATCCAGATTTATTTCATTAAAACGTTGCCAGGCTTGTTGGAAAGAGGGGCGATTCATCATAACGTCCTATGTTAGGAGATGCCCCATAATCAGGGGCATCTTTATGGAAAGATTAAGCTTCGCGGTTTTCCTTGATATTCCAACCTGCGCTGCTTTCTGCGCCTTTGCCGCCTTTATCGCTCTGCTCCCAGTACTGCTGTTTCACTTTCGACGCCTGGAACGAGTAAGTCACGCCTACAGTGTCTTCACCGCCGGCACCGGTGTATTGCACGGCAGTGACCAGTACGTCGTCCAGGGTGATTTTGACGTATTCAACCTGGCTGCCACCGGCTTTACAGACTGACAGTTCAATCTTGGTCAGGTGTTTACCGCTGGAGCAGTGTTTCAGCAGCGCCGGGGTTGATTTGTCGACCAGCGCATTGACATGCAGATCGTTAAAGCAAACCTTACCGGCACCGCCGCCACCACCCACGCTCATGTTGCCTGGTTGAGAAGCGCCCCAGGAGAAAGAAGTAATGTCGGTCCAGCCTTTGTGATTTGAATCTTTAGATTCACCGCTGGCACCTTCAACTTTCAGGAACATATCAATAGCCATAGTTTCTTCACTCTTTATTAAGGGTTAACAGTAGTATTAACGTTACGTTGAAAAATTCAGGTAATAGCAGCAGGAATTGAAAGTTTGGTAATGCACTACCATTTAATATCCTTGTGCCATGCACCTCATTAAATACCGCATGCTTTCGGTATTAATTACCAAGCCATCATTAAAAAAGACAATGGCCCAATACTGATTACTGCGGGTTATCCTGATTCCACGAGTGATTAGGATCACCAACAATGACTTCACGAGATAATTTATCCAGCTCGGGGCTGTGATAAAGCCGCAGGCAGTTTAAGGTTACCCCTGTACTGCTGTTTTTAGTCTCGCTGTGAGACGCGTTCACTCTGGATTTGAACTTATCGATGAGAGTATTCACTTTCTCATCACCGGATTCGATATCAAACGGCATCCATTCTCTCATCGCATTGGCGGTTCTGGCCGCATCAAGAGAGAAGGTTTTGTCTGATTCGGAAACCTGCGCCAGACAGCGAGTTAGTGCCAGCTCTTTAACCACCTGGAAATAAGGCATTTGTTTGATAAATGCTACTGGGTCTTGGATATCCGTGGCTTGCGACTGCAATGAAACACCGAGGAGTGTTGAAAGCAGACCTGGTTTAATTAGCGTATTCATGTCAACGCCAAAAGTGGATTGAGCCATGCATCTGTTTTTGGCTGCGGTCCACGCCGCGAGAAATCGTGGTCTTGCTCCCATATCCTACCTCCATGTTATTTTTATCAGGCCGTGTTTCCACGGCCTGACTTTCAACACATCAGGATGCGTCGTTCTGCTTCAGTGAAGGCAGCTTCGATACCAGACGCAGGGAGACGGTCAAGCCTTCCAATTGGTAATGTGGGCGCAGGAAGAACTTGGCGCTGTAGTAGCCCGGGTTGTCTTCTATCTCCTCCACCTGCACTTCCGCCGCGGCCAGCGGTTTACGCGACTTGGTTTCCTGCGAGGAGTTGGCCGGATCGCCATCCACGTAGTTCATGATCCAGTCATTTAACCAGCGTTCCATATCGTCACGCTCGCGGAAAGAACCGATCTTGTCGCGGACGATGCACTTCAGGTAATGCGCGAAGCGGCAGCAGGCGAACAGATACGGTAAGCGGGCGGAGAGCTGAGCGTTGGCTGAGGCATCGGCGTCATAGTATTCCGCCGGCTTCTGCAACGACTGGGCACCGATAAAGGCGGCAAAGTCGGAGTTTTTCCGGTGCACCAGCGGCATGAAGCCGTTCTTGGCCAGTTCGGCCTCGCGGCGATCGCTGATGGCGATTTCGGTTGGGCACTTCATATCCACGCCGCCGTCGTCGCTCGGGAAGGTGTGGCACGGCAGATTCTCTACCGCACCGCCGGATTCCACCCCACGGATCGCAGTACACCAGCCAAACTCTTTGAACGAGCGGTTGATGTTGGCGGCCATGGCATAGGCGGCGTTGGTCCAGGTGTAGTTACCGTGGTTGGCACCGTCGGTTTCTTCCTCGAAGTCGAACTCGTCAACCGGATTGGTACGAATGCCATAGGGCAGGCGCGCCAGGAAGCGTGGCATCACCAGGCCCAGATAGCGGGCATCTTCCGATTCACGCAGGCTGCGCCAGGCGGCGTATTCGGTATTTTGGAAAATCTTGGTCAGATCACGCGGATTGGATAGCTCCTGCCAGGACTCCATCTGCATCACGCTCGGTGCGGTACCGGCGATGAACGGGCAGTGGGAGGCGGCACTGATTTTCGCCATCTCACCCAACAGCTCTACGTCCTGCGGGCTGTGATCGAAGTAGTAATCTCCCACCAGACAACCGAACGGCTCGCCACCGAACTGGCCGTACTCTTCCTCGTACACCTTCTTGAAGATGGGGCTCTGGTCCCAACCCACGCCTTTATGGCGTTTCAGCGTGCGGCCCAGCTCCTGCTTGGAAATGCTCATAAAGCGGATTTTCAGCATTTCGTCGGTTTCGGAGTTGTTGACCAGATAGTGCAGGCCGTGCCAGGCGCCTTCCAGCTTCTGGAATTCGGCGTGGTGGATAATTTGGTTAACCTGTTGCGACAGTTTTTCGTCGATTTCGGCGATCAGCGCCTGAATGGTGCGGTAGGCGTCAGAGGAGACGGTAACGGTATTTTCCAGCGCCTGCTGCGCCAGGGTTTTTACCGCATTTTCAACCGCTTCCTTGGCCTGATCGGTCTTAGGCCGAAATTCTTTGTTCAGCAGCGCACTGAATTCATCACTGGAGAAGCTTTCGGTGGTCTGCAGCGCTTTTTGTTGCTGAGGCGAGTTGCTCATCAATTAATCCTCACGCTGATTGTTGTCGTCTTCTGCAGCCGGTTTCGGCGCATCGGTCAGGGATTGCAGCAACGCCGGGTTTTGCAAGATCTTCGAGATCAGCTCTTCGGCACCGTTTTTACCGTCCATATAAGACAGCAGGTTGGAAAGCTGAGTACGGGCATCCAGCAGGTTGTCCAGCGCGTCAACCTTGCGGGCGATCGCGGCAGGGGAGAAGTCTTCCATGCTTTCGAAAGTCAGGTCGATGTTCAGCTTGCCTTCGCCGGTCAGGGTGTTGTCGACCTGATAAGCCACGCGCGGTTTTAGCGATTTCATGCGTTCATCGAAGTTATCGATGTCGATCTCCAGGAATTTGCGCTCATCAACGCTCGGTTGCGGATCAACCGATTTCCCCACCAGATCGGCCATTACGCCCATCACGAACGGCAACTGGATTTTGCGCTCTGCGCCATAAATTTCGACATCGTATTCAATCTGTACGCGCGGTGCGCGGTTGCGGGCGATAAATTTCTGCCCGCTGCGGGATTTCGAGTTTGGCATGATTTACTCCATCTTATGGCGATTGGGAACGCGCCTCTTCCGGCTTGGAGAGTCAGGTTCAAATGCAGGTATGACTATCGTTAAGAGAACAAAGGGATCGGCGGCTAGTTGTTCTCCTCGTTATCGGGACGACCGAGAATGGTCTCCAGTTGGTTAAGACCATCGGGCGCCAAATCGCGGATAATTTGCATAAAGTCCAGTGCAATCAGCCGTTGTACCCGGTCGATCATCAGCGGTGCCGGGTGGCTTGGCTCATGAAGACGAAAATAGCTTTTTACCTTGTCCAGCATCAGTTGGGCGTCATCGCGCGACTGAATCTGTGCACTGCGCCAGTTGAGCGTGGCACCCGATGGCGCTGTGGCTGCGTTTGTGGGTTGGGCGGCAACGTCATCTGGCTGTTCGGCCGTTTCGGTAACCGGGGCGATGCCCTGACCGAACTGAGCGACCAGGGCAAAGATTTTGGTCAGGTTGTGCATTTCCGGCAGGGCGCTTTCCCCCAAATGGCGGATGACCGTCGCGCGGATAGCACCGAGGGTTTCGGCGATGTGCACCACCAACTGCGCTTCCGGGCGGTCCGGTTGCGACAGTTCGTCCTGCAGGCGCGCTCGGCCGCCGGGGAAATTAGGACACTCCAGCTTGCTGCCGTCGAGCAGTGCCCCGGCATCACGCAGTGAGATTTCACCAGCGGCCCCTTTCAGCAGCGGCGCGGCGCGCACGCTGGCGGTCAGCGTGGCTTTATCACCGAGATCGGCCAGCACGTTGATGCGAAACAGCGGGTCGGCCTCGCCGTCGAATTCCAGCAGTGGCAACAATGTATCCCAGTAGCGATCCAGCGCCTGATGGATCAGCATCAGGCCGTCGGCGTAACCCTGTAGCCCGCGCAGTTGCGTCCAGGCGCGGGTCAGGCACAGCATCACCCGTAAATCTTTGGTGCGCGCCAGCAACGTGGTCGCGAGTCGCTCCACCTGCACCCAGTCCGGTGCTTCTGCCGGGATAATGGTGCTGCCGAACTGCTGCTCACTCTTACCGGTGGCAGCCTGCTCCATCGCCAGAAAATCGGTGTCGTACTCCAGGTTTTCGCCGCAGGGATTTTCTGCGTCAACCGGGGCTAACAGGGTGTCGATAGCCATAAAATTTCCTTCAACAGGCGAGGTTAATCAAACATCTGCGGATAGTGACCGCCACGACCGGGGCGTGCCCAGCCATTGGGTTCAAACAGCAGAGAGAACAGTTGCACGGTAAGGTTGCCGCTGTGCACATGGGTATAGAGCGGATGCCCATCGGCCTGATTGGTCCACCAGAAACTGGTGTACTGCGCTGGATCGAAGCAGTCGGCCGCCTGTTGCCAGCCGAGGCCGGGCACGTCCGGATGCTGGAAACCGATGATCGACAGGATCTCGGAATCTGTCTCAACGGGTGGGCTGGCAAGAACAGGGATCTCCAGCAACGAACGGTCGAGTTGCTCGGCAGAAAAACCATTGCGCACGCCATTCAGTAACCGATGCCCGAGCTGGTTGTACCATTCTGCCGCCATGTTCAATTGCTGCATTCGCCAGTCTTCCTGGCAGAACAGGCGCAGAGCACAGATCGGGTAATGGCGTCCCACCCGATCACGGGCGGGCAGCAGGCAGCCCATTTGGACATACTGGCTGCCGAGCGTGGCCGGAATGACGAAGTTCCATACCGGGGCGTTGCTGAAAGGGTGCCCGTTCGGCCCTGGTGGATTGCGTTGCAGGTTCACCAAACCGTTGTGAAACCAGTGGGCCCAATTGTTGACCACCAGGTCGGGCAGGCGACGCTGCAGGAAGTCACCGGCGGAAGGGATCTTGCCATACCAGCCAATGCTTGTGGTCGGGCTCGGGTCATTGCTCATCATCTTGTCCTTTCGGGGCTACGGGCAGGAGAATGCCGGCAACTGGAACGGATTGCGGATACTGTTGGCCGTGAACTCCAACGTGACGCGGTGGCCATCCAGATTAAAGGTTGCCTGACGGCCGAGGCTGCTACTGCCGGCGGAGGACTGCGCCGTATCCACCAAACGGTTCAGCGCCCAGGGGCCGCTGGTCACCAGGCTGGCGGTGGAGCCGTTGGCCAGCGCCAGTTGCAGGTGCACCTGATTGGTGTTGCGGGTACCCGGCCAACTGACCACCAGAGGAACCTGCGGACCGTGGCTGTATTTGAACAACTGCCCGTCGATATCCAGCGTCAGGTTGAGGATGTCGTTATCCATCCGCACCGGTCGTACGGTCACGCGGTAAGACGGCGCGGCGGTACCGTTGGCGAAGAAGGCATCACGAATACGTTGCGCCTGCTGGAATGAACGCAGGATGCCTTCGCCACCTGGCAGCGTCTTGCCGTCGACGCCAGGGGTAAAACGCCAGTTGGCGCGGGTGGTATCGACCTTGCCCTGCAAGTTGTCACGGAAGAAGCTGTCCATCAGTCCGCTATTGGGCGCAAACATACGTGCCAGGTCGTCCGGCGTCACTTCCTGCCGAGCCCGGGCGGCCAGAGGGTAGCGTCCGGCGATCGCCTGACGGCAGAAGCTGCCGACTTCGACACTGATGCGTTTCTTGACGTTTTCCATCTCCTTGCGCTGGGTGTCACTGCTGGCACCGATTGCCAGCGACAGCAGCATCTGTTTGAACGGCACCGGCAGACGTCCGGATTCGGCCTGCAGGCGAGAGATGATATCGCTCGGCGGGGCCGACATGCCGCTGTTGGCCGCGCCCTGGACCGCAGTCAGGTAGCTGTATAGCTCATCAACCTGTTTGAGCACGCTGTCGAACGGGATCGCTTTGTTGCCTTCCCCCTGACTTTGCGCCAGTTCCAGTAACGCGGCAAAGTGCGCCATCACCAGTTGTTCCGGCTGGGCAGAGACGTCGCCGTCGGCGTTGGCAGGGCGGTTGGTGAACAGGGCTTCCAGTTGGTGGTTGGCGTTCTGGCTCAGCCGATCCTCGGTTTTATCCAGCAATGAGCGGGAATCAGCGTCGCTTTTCTCATCGCGCAGGGTGACATTCTTGCTGACGTTGACCAGCAGGTTCCGCATTGGCGAAGGGTTGCCGGATAACAAACGTGCGCTGCTGATGCGCTGGCTCAGGCTGCCAATATTGGCCAATTGAATATCACCCAACAGTTCATCCCAGGCGCTGATAAAGTCCTGCATATACAGTTGGCGAATGGTTTTGATCAGATCGGCGTTTTTCTGATCCGGCGTTTTGCTGTTCAGCACCCAAACATCTTCCTGACGCAGGGTATCGGTCACCGGATCAATATTGTCGTTGAAGGTTTTCCAGTAGCCTTGCGAGGTAAACAGGCCCGGTACACCGTCGGTCACCGGCTTGCCGCTTTTGCGCGAAAAAGCCAGTTCGGTCTGCGGGCCGGCCAGGTCAACCAGGCTGACCGGTTTGATTTCGGTCTGTTTCAACAGCAGGCGCTTGAGGCGGCCGTACACCCGTTGCGACAGGGGAGTACGGTTCAGCGCGGCCTGTGCTTGCTCGACCAAAGGTTCATCTTTGGCATAAGGCGAAGCCTGGATCTGCACGTCGAGCAGTTGGCTCAGGTGCCACTCAATCTGCTGCAACTGTTTTTGCGTACTGCCCTGCGGCAGGTTGCGCTGCAGGTTGAGCATTACCCAGGCGCGCAGGAATTTACCGTCGTACTGTTTCGGCAGATACAACATCTGATAGGCCTTCAACGCTTCGTAGCTGAAGTCGGCATCGCCGTGGTTGTCGTTACGCAGCGTAGTGGCGATCTGCTGCGCCACCTGCGGCAGCAGCAACTCCTTTAGTGCTTTCTGATACAGCGAGTCGCTGGCGTCGCTGACCTGATCGCCACGATACAGCCCCATGCGATAAGTGAACGGGGGATCTTCCAGCGAGAAGTTTTGACTATCCGGCAAATGCAGCACGCTGTTGAGGAACGGCAGCAGCGATAACATGTCGCCGTTACCCAACTGCGTCAAACCCAATCCCTGACGTTCCACGCCGGGCACTTTGGCGGCAACTTCGGCCAGATAGGCCTTGTTGTTGCTGTAACTGGTGAACCAGAAAATCGCCAGGATCGCCAGGCAAGCCGCCAGCGCGATATAGCCTGCCCAATGCAGGGCGCGGTTGCGGTATTCCCACCAGCGGTTGCTGCCTGCCAGTCCGGACTCCTGGAAAATTACCGATTCCAGCGTGTCTTTCAGGAAAAAGCTTTGGCCCTTGGTCGCCGGGATGGGCGCGGTCGGGTTCACATTGTCCCAGGCCGGGTTGGCATGCTGTTGGCTGTTTGCGGTCGGCAATTGCAGGTAACGGTTCAGTTCGCCCATCACCCGATCGAAAGGCAGACCTTCCTGGGTGCCGCTGGTGAAGTAAATGCCGCGCGGCGTAAAACGAGTCTCAAAACTGGAGGTGGCAAACACCTGATCCAGATACTGGCTCAGCAACGGACGCAGAGCGGCGAATTCCTGCGGAAACAGATAGGTTTCGGCGCGTTGGCGGGCGTCATGTTCAACCAGCAAAGTCTCAGGCAACGCGGCATCCAGCCGTTGCTGCAGCAAGGTGTATTGTTGTTCGAAGGTGGCGTTCAGGTTGAAATCCGGCTGACGCGAAGCCTCATAGGGGAAAGTGAATCCCCAAATTTGGTCGCGTTGCGCCTTATCAAAGCCGTTGAAATAGGCCATAAAACCATTGAGCAGGTCGGTCTTGGTCACCAATACGTAAACCGGGAAATGGATCCCCAACTGCTCATGCAACTCAATCAGGCGTTTACGCAGCGCGCTGGCCTGCGCGGCACGGGCATCGCTGCTGTCACTCAACAGATCGGCGATGCTGATGGTCACCATCACGCCGTTGATTGGTTGACGGGTACGGTATTTTTTCAGCAGGCTGACGAAGCTTTTCCACTCGTCGGCATCTTCTTCTCGCTGGCTTTCCTGTGTGGTATAGCGACCGGCAGTATCAAGCAACACGGCGTCATTGGTGAACCACCAATCACAGTTGCGTGTTCCTCCGACACCCCGTAGGGCAGATTTGCCGAAGCGATCTGCCAGCGGGAAATGGAGACCGGAGTTGACCAGCGCGGTGGTTTTCCCTGCGCCCGGTGCACCGATGATCACATACCAGGGGAGCTGGTAAAGATATTGACGGCTGAAGTGAGTCATCCAGCGGTGCTTGCTGTTGCCCTGGCCCGGTGCGAAGCGGGCTTTTTTCAGCAATTGCGCCGCTTCATCAAAACGCTGGGCCAGCAGTTCATCCTGTTTGGCTACCGGCTTGCCGTTTTCTGCCGGGATTTCCTCGCTGGCACGCAGGTTGCTCAGCAACCTACGGTTGAGCCAGGCATTGTAGATACGCGGAATAATGCGGCACAGAAACCAGATCAGATAGAGAGCGCCGATGGCTAACTGGCGGTTGAGTTCCGGTTCCAGCGGGCGATAATCGCCGATAGCCACCAACGGGCCGATCATCCAGATGATGAACGCCAGCGCGGTAATACCGGCAAAGCCCCATAACAGGCGACTGGTGATGATGGAGAATAACGTACTGAGCATTACTTTCCGTTTCCTTGCGGCAAGCCGTTGATTTCCGCCTGGGTATTTTCTGGCGCAACCAACAGCGTAATTTCTACCCGACGATTCAGCGCCCGGTTCACTTTGCTATTGTTCGGTGCGACCGGGTTGCTTTCACCACGGCCCTCCGCCTTCACCCGTTGCGGGTTATCGAGGTGTTTCTGCAGCCGGGCGCTGACCGCCTCGGCGCGGGCCAGTGAAAGTTCCCAGTTGGAAGCGAAGCGCGCGCTGCGGATCGGCAGATTATCGCTGTAGCCGGTGACCAGGATCTTGCCGCTGACGCCGTTCATGGCGGCGGCAACGCGGTCAATCACCGGAATATAGTTGCCGCGTACCGTGGTGGCGGCGGAGTCGAACAGGCCGTCACCCTTCAGGATCACCACGCTTTGCTGTGCTTCGTCACGCACCACCACCAGGCCTTCGGCAATTTCTTTACGCAGGAAGCTTTTCAGACTCAGCGTCGGGGGCGCCGCCGGTGCCGGGTTGCCGATGGCAACCTGAGGCAGATTGGTCTGATAAATGGCGGCCAATACCGGGCTGGTACTGTCGCCCAGACGCCAGTTGAGGGCGATAAACAGCAACGACGCCAGGAAACCGGTCAGCGCCACGCAGGCCCAGAGCGGTACCAGTGGGCGCCACAGCTTTTGCTGCACCGGCAAGTCCAGTGCGTTGGGGGACAGCGGTGGGGCATAACCGCCACGCACCGAGCGGATCAGTTGCAGCAGGCGCTGCTTCATGGTCTCCAACTGCGAACGACCGTTCTCCATCACCCGGTAGCGGCCTTCAAACCCCAGCAGCAGGCAAAAGTTAATCAGCTCCAGCAGTTGGATATGTTCGCGCGGACTTTGCGACAGCTTGGCCAGCAGTTGGAAGAATTTTTCTCCACCCCAGGTTTCGTTGTGAAAAGTCACCAGCAATCCGCTGCCGGACCAGACGCTACTGCTGCCCCAGGGGGTCAGCGCGGCGGCTTCATCCAGCGCGGTGCACAGGCAATAACGTGCGCCGATAATCACTTCATACGGCAGGTTGGCGCGCTGCCCGTGGAGTTCAAAGTGACGTACTTTATCAATCAGTTGCTGGCGCAGTTGCGCCGGGTTGGCGTGGGTGGCCGACTGACGGATTTGCGAGATGGCGTTCAGCAACGGGTTGGCGGCCTCTACCAGCGGGTTGCCCGTCGGCGTCATGCTATTTTCCTGAGTCATAAGTTACCGGTCCGTATGGCTGCGAATCGCCCAAAATTCCATATCCAGTCCTGGGAAATCGCCGGCCAGGTGCAGGGCGAAGGCGCTGGATTTTTCCATCTGTTTCCACAGGTCGCTGCCTTTTTCCAGTTCGAAATAGGTGTAACCCGCGTGATAGGGGATCTGACGTGGCGCGGCCGGCATGGTACGCAGCCCAATGCCCGGCAGTTGCAATTGAACCAGATCACGGATACGCGTGACCGGGGCTATCTTCATCTGCGCCGGGAAGTGGGTCAGCAGCACTTCGGCGGCCACGTCGGCACGTACCGCCAGCACGAAACCGAAGTCGCGCATCATTTTGGTGTCTTGAACGGTGGCGATGTTCAGGCCATGCGAACGCTCGACCAGGGTCAATTGGATGGCGTTGTCTTCCAGCACCACCGACAGTCCCTGACGCAGTAACAGCATTAACTTGCCAAAACACAGTGCCAGGTTGTCATGGTCATACACCGGTAGTCGGGCTTCCGGCGTGCGCTGTGCCGAGAAGCTGGCGAGTTCGGTGGCGAATTGCAGCCAGTCGGCGAACAGGCGTTCCGGGTGCAGATGATCAAGATGGTAAGCGTGGCTCACCTGGCCGAGATGGCGGTTAATCAGTTGCAGCAGCATGAAGTCGACCATTTCGGAACTGCCGCCGCGTCCCGGTTGCAGCAGGCGCTGGCTCATCTGTTGGCTGCGCTGTTGTAACAGGCCCTGCAAATCGTTGATAAAGTTTTTCAGCACCGGGCTTCCCTGACAGTTCAGCATCGGCGGGATTTGCACCTGATCGAGACGCAGGCTGGCATCGCCGCGTTTTTCCAGCACCCGGGTGACACCTAGTGCCGTCCATTCAGCGTTAAGGTCGCTTTCCAGCATCAGGCGCAGGCGCAATTGACCAAACTGCAGTGCTGCGCTGCCGACCGAGACGGCGTTCAGGTCGTCGACTTCGTTTTCATAGGCCAGATAGCGTGCCAGCGCGTCCGGCGCTTCCTGAAAAATCACGTCTTCGCGGCCCGCGCGATAGGTCGGCAGGGCCAATACCACGTTTTCGCCGGTCTTGTTTTCGGCAATGGTCAGCGGGGCGGGTGCCTGTTGGGCGCCGGAGAAACGAAACGGCGTGCCGTCCGGCATGATGCCGCTGGCAGCGTTGAGGGCAATTTTGCCCTGACGCAGCAGGGTCTGATCCAAATCCAGATTGAGGAAACCCCAAAAACAACCCTGGTGGGCCTGGCCCCAATTGCGCATGTAGCTTTCGAGATAGTTTTCCGCCTGCTGGAAATGGTGAGGGCGTAAAAACATCCCTTCAGTCCAGACTACCTTATGAGCATCTTTCATCATCACACCTTTGGTTACTTCGCTTCAGCACAGCGGTGGGTCAGTCGGGATCTTTCAGGGTACGCAGGCCACTAATGCCTGCGACGATGTGGGCTTCCAGCTCATCCGGCGAGAATTGCCATACTTTGTAAAAATTGGTCTCGGTCGGTTCCGGCAGCGGTAAGGAAATGCGCCAGGCTTTGCCATCGAGGTTTTGATATTCGGCGATGATGCCGATATATCGGGTTTCCAGCGTGCTTTGGCCGCTGAGCTTTTTGCCCATCTGGCCCGGAGTCAGGAAGAACTGGTCACTGTCCAGCAGGCTGGCTCCCAGCACGCTTTTCGCATCGCTCTGCAGGCTAAAGAAGTCGGCCTCCATAAATTCCGCATCAGAGCGCAGCAGCAGCACGCGAATTTTAATCGGTGCAGGACGTTGACCGGCTACGGCATTGACCTGGCGGTCGGCGTCAAAGACCAGGCTGTAGCGAGAGGGCACACTCTTGGCAGAGGACATGCAGCCGCTGAGCGTCAGTGCGCCCAATATCAGGAACAATAGCCCGCACCGGCGGGAGGTGATGGATGTGGTTATCATGTTAAGTCTCGTCAACCTGGGGGGAACTACTGAAGGATCCAGGTGGCAGAGCCGGCGCTTTTACAGGCCTTGCTGTCACCGCCGACTTTTACGCAGTCCTGCGGGGCGGTACGGGTACGGCGCGGTAAATCTTTACGCAGCGTCGATTTGTAACGCGTTGCCGGTACACCGGCGTTGGTCTGGATGTACCCCATCAGGTCGCCTCCGTCGACTTCGGAGATTGCCAGCCAGTGGTTTTCTACTTCACCCAACGCATAGAAAGCGGCGGCATTGTCCAGGCTACCGACCGGAGTGCCGTTGTAGCCGGGGCTGCTCATGATGCTGGCGGCGTACAGACTGCGGTATTCCTTGCCTATGGGTTTGAACTGTTGGGGAGCTGTGATGGCGACGCGGTGCTGCAGTTTTACACCGTCCACTTCGCTGCTGATCAGGGCGTTGTTATCGAGTACCGGTGGTGGTGGTGGCGGGGTGGAGCAGCCGGCAAGCGTCAGGGCGGTCAACAGCGTTAAGGTAATCCGTGTTTTCACAATATCCTCTTTGAGCTTTTTATGGGCAGAAATGAAGCGGCTGTGTAATAAAAGCGCCGACTGGAGGCGCAAGCGACATTATTTTTAGCTGGCAGGTCAGGATGCGTATCAGAGGTGTTTTGCCGGCTGAGGCGAGTAAACCACCGTAGCCGGCGAACCTTTCAGCCATGGGGCAAAGGTATCCGTCGGGATGCCTTTTTCGTCGTGGGGGGAGTGAAGGGCTGATGATTAACCCAGTGGCCGAGCGGTAACACTTTATGGGGCAGTTGCCACAGTTCGGGTTTAGGGTGCAGACGCGGGGATACCCCGATGTCGGCTAGCGCCAAAACGGAGACATCCGGATGATGTTTTCCCTGCCCGTGGCAAGGACGATAAACTGCGCTTGGGCGCATTGGTTTTACGGCTTTCATTGTGTGTAAGGCTTCCCGTAGATATCAGCGAACAGCCAGGCCGCATCGCTCAAAAACAATCCCGTTTTTCGGTTTAATAGATATCAGGCTACTTCACAATCTTTGTGCTGCTGGCTGTTTTAACCTGGTTGTTTGATGGTGACGGTCAGGTTTTTTTGGCTCAATAACTCAACTGTAAACTCAAAAAGCCCAGCGAGTGACACTCACCGGAAAGGCGTTTAAACCGCGGTTGACGGCAGCCCGAGGGGGATGCGGAATGATAAGATAATTCGCACAATCTCTCGATTGAGACATAGCTACCGCACGAGAATTAACGCAGGATCCCGATGACGTATCTGTCACGAATTGAGACATGGACTGACGAAAAACTTAACAAAGTTTACATATAAACAGAGTTTTCGCAGTCTACAATAGCCTTACAAATTTGCAAAATAACCTTCTGGATCAATGTCCAATTCGTTATCTCACTCACAATTTAAATTTAAACCATACAAAACATGTATTTATGTAGTAATTGTTTTTACGTGGATATTTTTTGGATCATTGGTAATACCATGAAATATTTATGTAACACTTAAGCCAATGTACTTAAATAACGACTATTTTTTAACGCAAATAAAGTGACAGGTCGTTTTATGTACTTACCATTCGCAGGGTAAAGATGATCGCATATATAAATAAAAGGAATGTTATTTAGGAGGATTCCTATTTGGTTGGGCGGAAAGTCGCTCAGGGCGGGGGCGGACGCGGGTCGATTGACCGAATGGCTAATGCTTTAGTAGGGGTGAATTAACGGCGAAAAGGATTGAGATTGAGTTGGTGTAGGGTGTCGCATAACCACGCCAAAGCAGGGTCGTGCTTTATCTGTCGTCCGGCAACCATTTCGATCGGAAAGGCCGGTACGGCCAATTCACCCGGTAGCGGCAGAAACTGAATTTTTGAGGGATCGGCAAATTGCCGGGCAGCACTGGATAAATTTATTGTATGAATACTCTATATACAAATAATCTATTTCCAGAATCATACCGCGTTGTTTAGGCTGGGAGCACGCTGATTCAATAACAACATAAGGTGTGACGATGGACAGGGTATTGGTGACCGGCATTGAGCCGTTTGACGGCGACACGATCAACCCCTCATGGCAGATTGCCCAGGCGCTGGCCGGGGAACAGATAGCCGGTGCGGAAGTTGTGGTGCGCGAATTGGCCTGCGTGCTGGGTTTATCCAACCAGCAACTTATTGCAGCGATCGAAGAGTTGCGGCCGCGGGTGGTGATCTGCCTGGGCCTGGCCGGTGGGCGTGGGGAAATCTCTATTGAGCGCGTGGCCGTCAACCTGATCGACGCCCGTATTCCCGATAACGCCGGTAAACAACCGATAGACGTACCTGTGGTGGTGGGCGGTCCGGTGGGTTACTTCTCTACGCTGCCGGTGAAGGCGATCGTGCATCACTTGCATCAGTCAGGCATTCCGGCCGCGGTATCGCATACGGCGGGCACCTACAACTGCAACCAGCTGTTTTATGGGCTGAGTCATCATATCGCCAGCCATAATCTGGCAATCAAAGGCGGGTTTATCCACATTCCGTACAGCCATGAGCTGGCGGTCAATCATCCGGGCAAACCGAGCATGGCGTTAGCGACGATGATTGAGGCGGTGCGCAGTATTGTGCATACCAGCTTGACAGTCGGGGAGGACTTAACGATTTCCGGCGGGGCACTGCATTGAGTTAATAACAGGGCGCAGTTCACAATGACTGCGCCCTGAAACATTACTCGTCGCTAACGCGGATCACCAGTTTGCCGAAGTTCTTGCCTTGCAGCAGGCCGATGAACGCCTGTGGTGCATTTTCCAGCCCGTCGACCAGATCTTCGCGGAATTTGATTTTTCCCTGACCAACCCATTCGCCCATCTGCTGCAGGAATTCGCCAAAACCTTCTGCATAGTCGTCGAAAATAATAAAGCCTTGCATGCGGATGCGCTTGCGCAAGATCAGCCCCTGCAGCATCGGCAGGCGATCCGGGCCGGCAGGCAAGTCGGTGGCGTTGTAATGGGCGATAATGCCGCACACCGGAATACGAGCCTGGGTATTAAGCAGTGGGATCACCGCATCAAACACGGCACCACCGACGTTTTCATAATAAATGTCGATGCCCTGCGGACAGGCGGCGGCCAGCTGTTCGGCAAAATCAGGCGCCCGGTGATCAACGCAGGCATCGAAGCCCAGCTCTTCTACTACATAGCGGCATTTCTCTTTACCGCCGGCCACGCCGACCACGCGGCAACCTTTCAGTTTGGCGACCTGTCCGACGACGGAACCGACGGCACCGCTGGCGGCCGCCACCACCAGGGTTTCACCGGGTTTCGGCTGACCGATATCCAGCAGGCCCATATAAGCGGTGAAGCCCGGCATGCCCAAGACGCCGAGCAGGCGGGAAGGGTGTTTTTGATCCGGGCCTAGGTTACGTAAGCCGCTGCCGTCAGACAGCGCGTAATCCTGCCAGCCGTCGTAACCCAACACCCAGTCACCGGGTTTGAAGTCAGGATGCTGCGATGTGACAACCCGGGATACCGTGCCGCCAACCATCACTTCACCGATCTCTACCGGTGGGGCATAAGAAGGAGCATCGCTCATTCGGCCGCGCATGTAAGGATCAAGTGACAGGTAAACGGTGCGTAACAGCAGCTGGCCGGCAGTGGGTTGCGGTATCGTCGTTGTTTCCAGACGGAAATTGTCTGCGGTAGGTTCACCGTGCGGACGTGAGGCTAACAGAAAACGGCGGTTTTGTTGCGTAGACTGGGACATCGTAGACTCCTTAAGCGGACACGGGCCCTAAGTCTAGACAATCCTTGGCAAGGGGAAATGGCCTAATGTGCTCAGCCTCAAAGAGGAATGATCAGCACGTCGATATGGCTGGTATTGATAAAGCGCGCTGCAGAGCAGGAAACCTTGTTCATCATGCTGTCACTGTGATTACCACAGATCACCAAATCAAAGGTTTGCTGATGGCTGGCATAGTTAAGGCTGTCACCCAACTCGCCGTGGACGATCAACGTATCGGCTATCGGGTAATCGGCCCGCAGGCGTAACTCTTCCATAAACAGCAACGTTTCCTCTTCCATCAACGCGCGCAGATCGCCCAACATCGGCCCGGCGAAGTTATTGTACATTTCTGGATTGGCGATCATGCTCAACAGGGTGATTTTGCCGTTGTAAGGGCGCACGATGGAGACGGCTTTTTCAACCAGGCGGTGACTGTCTGCCGCCACGGCGACGGTAACCAAAACGTTTTGATATCCCATCTTCTACTCCTGTTTCCTGTTCTTGGGGGAAAGGGTAGAGCCTGGCGAAACTAATAAATGTGTTTTGTATCACGCGCGTCAATAAATCACAGACTATTGCCGTTATTTAGCAATAAAAGATAAATGGGTACGCGCGTGTAATAAAAAATTATAGCACTTGTGCCCACAGCGTTTTCGGCACTTTGCCCAAATCGAACAATTTACCGGCAACCAGTTCGGCGCGGCGGTGATCGGCGGCTCGGTACATGTTGCTGATTTCAATATCATTATCAATGGAATAGTTGAGCTTGTCGTACACTTTTTCCACGCTGTCCAAACTGGTGCATTTACGGAATGTCATCAGGTAATCCAGGGTATCAGTCATGATTAAAATATAGCCTGTTAAGAGTTGTCGCCGGACGAAGAAACATCACCCTGTCATCATGACAGCAGCAAAAGTGTGATGTGTGACCTGAAAAATTAATTTCAAATAAATAAATTTCGATACGGTAATAAATGGCTGTGCGCAAGTTGATCCTGCGTCGAGAATAATAATATGGCCGTGCGTTGTCGGCAATGCCAACCTGCTGATTGGCACCCAAAATAGGGAAAGTCTCAGGTTTGGAAAGTCCAGGTGATCAGATCGGCAGGGCATTGCTTGCGATGAGCGCACATGCAACATGCAGTGCCGCGTGATTCTCGAGAGCGGAACACCCGCTGGTGCTTTTTTCAACCAATTAGTGCGAATCGGTGATGAAATGTACCTGCTCGTCCTCAAGATGTGCGAGCAGGCTGTCAGGCGGTAACTTGAAATCCATCGGGTATAGATGAAACCAAGGTATAAAATAAAACGAAACTACGTTTTAATTTATAAGCGTGACGGGAAATGACACCGAGGTTTATTGGCCAATAAACATTATATGAGATTTAAATGATTTTTCGTCGGGCGATAAAAAATTATTAAAGTTTTAATTAATACTGCCGATAAATCGTCTTGGGATAATTCGCTCAAGAAAAATCCGAAACCAGACGCTTCATTCTCCTTATCGTGAAACATATGGTTACGACTACTGTCTTGTTCACAACTTAAGCGAGACTTTGTTAACCGAAAGCGATCATTAGCTGAAAAATAAAACAACCTATCACTCGAGTTTTAAGTCAAATCCGAAACCCCATAACCTTATAGTTTACATGCGTTACTTTTCAATGCGGATAGTTTATGGCTTATTAAACGGTTATTTATACTGTCTTTATCGGCTACGAGCAGATTTTTGTTCTGTTATTTTAGTTTGGTAATGCTTTTGTTCGAATTGATCTAAAAAGGATATTTTTTTGGCTTATATACATTGTTTTTAAGACGTTTTTTTACTTATGGCTATTTTTTGCCCTAAAACCAGATTGAAAAACAGACGGTAAAGCGGATATTTGGCTTAAATATTTTTTATTTTTGTGATATAGATCACATTGTATTTAAAATTGCCTCTTACTTACATTGTGTGTGCTAATGGTTCGGGGGTAGAGTTGCGCTGCATTAGGAATAATCTTATTAATTTTGTAAAAATAGTTTCACGGTGATTAAACACTGCTGGAGCAAAATGCTGTACATCCATACACGTTGGTTTACGCACGTATCAAATACTGAATGACGGTCCGAATTTAGTGATGTTGAAAAATTTATAACGGTCGTTATTTAGGGCTTCATTTGCCAACTTAGGGAACAAACCCAGGTCACGGGCGATAAAAATTATCACCCAGCGTATGTTTTTAAACATAGTCTGTCGGGATGGGGAATATGGGTACGTCTGAATTACTTAAGCATATTTATGACATCAATTTGTCATATTTACTTTTAGCACAGCGTCTGATTAATGATGAAAAAGCATCGGCAATGTTCCGTCTGGGTATCGACGAGACCATGGCTGATGCACTCGCTCAACTCACGTTACCGCAAATGGTCAAACTGGCTGAGACCAACCAATTGGTCTGTCAATTCCGTTTTAACGATCACCATACGATTGAACGCCTGACAAAAGAGTCGCGCGTGGACGATCTGCAGCAAATCCATACCGGCATTTTGCTATCAAGCCACTTACTGCAAGAGCTGTCGGCTAAAGACGGTAGTGCGACGAAGAAAAGAGCTTGATGATGGCAGAGAAAAGTATTGTTCAGGAAGCCAAGGACATTCAGCTGGCCATGGAGCTGATCACGTTGGGCGCCCGTTTGCAGATGCTGGAAAGTGAAACTCAGCTCAGCCGTGGGCGGTTGATTAAGTTGTATAAGGAGTTGCGCGGCAGTCCGCCACCCAAAGGGATGTTACCGTTCTCGACCGACTGGTTTATGACCTGGGAACAGAACATCCATTCATCGATGTTTTATAACGCCTATAGCTTCCTGATGAAGAGTGGGCACTGTACGGGCGTTGAAGCGGTGATTAAAGCCTATCGCCTGTATCTGGAGCAGTGTCCGCACGCGCCGGGCGAGCCACCGTTGCTGGCTTTAACCCGGGCCTGGACGCTGGTGCGTTTCGTCGATAGCGGTATGCTGCAGCTTTCTGCCTGCAACTGCTGCGGCGGTACTTTTATCACCCATGCGCACCAGCCGTTGAACAGTTTTGTTTGCAGTTTATGCCAACCCCCATCCCGCGCAGTAAAAAGACGTAAACTTTCGCCGCAACTGGCCGATATTATTCCTCAACTGCTGGACGAGCAGGTTAAACGCGCGATTTGAGCCGG
The DNA here is from genome assembly GCF_949794035.1 of Serratia proteamaculans. NCBI lineage: Bacteria > Pseudomonadati > Pseudomonadota > Gammaproteobacteria > Enterobacterales > Yersiniaceae > Serratia > Serratia proteamaculans. The sequence goes on along the minus strand of NZ_OX461105.1, from coordinate 3,321,922 downwards.
CGGCAGCGCCGGTTTATCCAGACCTAAACCGATTTGTGAAACGCAGGGTTCGGCATGCCGAACCCATCGGCGCAGCCCAGCCTGCTGCGTCGGTGCGTCTCAAACGCGCGCTTAGCCCACCTTCCATCCACATTGTTAATTTAAGGAATGCGTGTGTTAGTTATTTTGGGTTATCTCGTGGTATTGGGGGCGGTCTTTGGGGGCTACCTGATTGTGGGGGGCCATCTGGGTGCGCTTTATCAGCCGGCAGAATTTTTGATTATCGGCGGCGCGGGTATCGGCGCTTTTATCGTGGGCAACAACGGTAAGGCGATAAAATCCACCCTGCGCGCCATTCCCAAGCTGATGCGCCGTTCAAAATACAGCAAAGATTTATACATGGATCTGATGGCGCTGCTGTATCGGCTGCTGGCCAAGTCCCGCCAGCAGGGCATGCTGTCTCTCGAGTTCGATATTGATAATCCGCAGGAAAGTGAAATTTTCTCTAATTATCCGCGCATTCTTGCCGATAACACCCTCGTAGAGTTTATTACCGATTACTTACGGCTGATGGTGAGCGGCAACATGAATGCGTTTGAGATCGAAGCGTTGATGGACGAAGAGATCGAAACCTTTGAACAGGAAAGCGAGGTGCCGGCAGGCAGCCTGGCGATGGTCGGTGATTCGTTGCCGGCCTTCGGTATTGTTGCGGCGGTGATGGGGGTAGTGCATGCGCTGGCCTCGGCCGATCGCCCGGCGGCCGAGCTGGGGGCGTTGATCGCCAACGCGATGGTCGGTACCTTCCTTGGCATTTTGCTGGCCTACGGTTTTATCTCGCCGCTGGCGACCCTGTTGCGGCAGAAAAGCGCCGAAAACGTCAAAATGATGCAGTGCATCAAGGTCACTTTACTGTCCAGTCTGAACGGCTATGCGCCGCAGATTGCGGTCGAATTCGGCCGTAAAACGCTGTACACCACCGAGCGTCCGTCCTTCGTCGAGCTGGAAGAACATGTGCGCCGGGTGAAAGCGCCGGCACAGCAGGCGACGGAAGAAGAACAGGCATGAAGCAGAATCATCCGGTTATTCTGGTCAGAAAACGCAAGTCGCATCAGGCCAGCCACCACGGCGGCTCCTGGAAGATTGCCTATGCCGACTTTATGACGGCGATGATGGCATTCTTCCTGGTGATGTGGCTGCTGGCGATCGCCAGTCCGCAGGAACTGACGCAAATCGCCGAATACTTCCGTACGCCGCTGAAAGTGGCGCTGACAAACGGCGACAAAAGCAGTTCGGAAAGCAGCCCGATCCCCGGCGGTGGGGATGATCCTACCCAGCAGGACGGACTGGTGAAAAGGCAGATCGATACGCTGGAAAAGCGTGACGAGGAGCTGCGGTTGAACAAATTGCGGGAAAAATTGGATGAGCTGATTGAGTCCGATCCGCGTCTGAAAGCGCTGCGCCCGCATCTGCTGATCAACATGATGGATGAAGGTTTACGCATCCAGATCATCGACAGTCAAAACCGCCCGATGTTTAAAACCGGCAGCGCGCAGGTTGAAAGCTATATGCGAGATATCCTGCGGGCAATCGCTCCGATCCTCAATGACCTGCCGAATAAAATCAGCCTGTCTGGCCATACCGACGATATTCCTTACGCCAGCGGCGAGCGCGGTTACAGCAACTGGGAGCTTTCGGCCGATCGTGCCAATGCTTCACGGCGCGAACTGATCGCCGGTGGTCTGTCGGAAGGAAAAGTGCTGCGGGTGGTGGGCATGGCCGCCACCATGAGTCTGAAACAGCACGGTGCCGACGATGCCATCAACCGTCGCATTACCGTACTGGTGCTGAACAAACAAACCCAGCAGGGCATTGAACACGAAAATGGCGAAAGCAACGCGATGGATGTCGCCCGGCCGGTCGATCTGAAGTCGCTGGCCCCATCGGCGACGGCCCCGGCCACCCTCATTGCACCGGAGCAGCCGGTGGCTGTCCCTACACCGATTAACAGCGACTCACAGCAGAGGTGATCCCGTGAGCATGGATATTAGTGCGTTTTATCAGACCTTTTTTGATGAAGCAGACGAGTTGCTGGCCGACATGGAGCAACACCTGCTGGAGCTGGATCCGTTGGCTCCGGACATTGAGCCGCTGAACGCCATTTTTCGCGCAGCGCACTCAATCAAGGGCGGTGCGGCCACCTTTGGCTTTTCGGTGCTGCAGGAAACCACCCACCTGCTGGAGAACTTGCTGGACGGTGCACGGCGTCAGGAAATGAGCCTCAGCACCGAGATTATCAACCTGTTTCTGGAAACCAAAGACATTATGCAGGAGCAACTGGACGCCTATAAAACGTCGCAAAAGCCTGACGCCGACAGCTTTGAATACATCTGTCAGGCGCTGCGCCAGCTTGCGTTGGACGCACAGCAACAGGATGCCTCTGTAGCGCATCCGGTCACGGAACATGCCGCCGCCACGCCTGCGGCGATTGAAGGTGGGATGCGGGTTTGCCTGTGTGGCCTGAAGCCGAACGAAGTGCCGCTGATGCTGGAAGAGCTGGGGAATCTGGGCGAGGTGAAAAACCCGCATCAGACCGAAAGCAGCCTGGAAGTGACGCTGCTGACCTCCGCCAGCGAAGATGACATCAGCGCAGTGCTCTGTTTTGTGCTGGAGCCGGAGCAAATCAGTTTCACCACGCCGCCGCAGGTCGAGACGCCAGTTGTGCCCCCTGAGCCGGCAATGCCGGTTGCTGTAGCACTGCCGGTCGCCAAACCCGCCCCTGCGGTGACCGAAGCGCCGAAGCCGCGGGCCAAGGCCAGTGAATCCACCAGTATCCGCGTAGCAGTAGAGAAAGTGGACCAACTGATCAACCTGGTCGGCGAACTGGTGATCACCCAGTCGATGCTGGCGCAGCGTTCGGGCGACCTGGATCCGGTCAATCACGGTGACCTGCTGAACAGCATGAGTCAGTTGGAGCGCAACGCGCGCGATCTGCAAGAGTCGGTGATGTCGATCCGCATGATGCCGATGGAGTACGTGTTCAGCCGCTTCCCGCGGTTGGTGCGCGATCTGGCCGGCAAGCTGAATAAACAGGTAGAGCTGCAGTTGCAGGGCAGTTCTACCGAACTGGACAAGAGCCTGATCGAACGCATTATCGATCCCTTGACCCACCTGGTGCGCAACAGCCTGGACCACGGCATTGAAGATCCCGACACGCGCATCGCCGCTGGTAAGTCGGCGGTGGGTAATCTGATCCTGTCGGCGGAGCATCAGGGCGGCAATATCTGTATCGAGGTGACCGACGACGGTGCCGGCCTGAACCGCGAGAAAATTCTCGCCAAGGCGGCCTCGCAGGGGCTGCCAGTCAGTGACAGCATGAGCGATGAAGACGTCGGTATGCTGATCTTTGCCCCGGGTTTTTCCACCGCCGAGCAGGTGACCGACGTATCCGGTCGCGGTGTTGGCATGGACGTGGTGAAGCGCAATATTCAGGAGATGGGAGGGCATGTAGAAATCCACTCTCAGGCTGGCAAGGGCACCGCGATCCGCATCCTGCTGCCGTTGACGCTGGCGATCCTCGACGGTATGTCGGTCAAGGTAAACGACGAAGTGTTTATCCTGCCGCTCAACGCCGTGATGGAATCCCTGCAGCCGCAGGCCGAAGACCTGCATCCGTTAGCCGGTGGTGAACGGGTGTTGCAGGTGCGCGGCGAATATCTGCCGCTGGTGGAGCTGTTCCGGGTGTTTGAGGTTGCAGGTGCCAAAACTGACGCCACCCAGGGCATTGTGGTGATCCTGCAAAGCGCCGGTCGTCGCTATGCGTTGCTGGTGGATCAATTGATCGGCCAGCATCAGGTGGTGGTGAAGAATTTGGAAAGCAACTATCGCAAAGTGCCGGGCATTTCCGCGGCCACTATTCTCGGTGACGGCAGCGTGGCGCTGATTGTCGATGTCTCGGCGCTGCAAACGCTGAACCGTGAACAGCGTCAGACCGACGCAGCCGCATAACAATTAATCTATTGATTTGAAGGGTGAATGACATGGCAGGACTGGCAACCGTCAGCAAACTGGCTGGCGAAACGGTAGGGCAAGAATTCCTGATTTTTACCTTGGGCAATGAGGAGTATGGCATTGATATCCTCAAGGTGCAGGAGATCCGCGGCTACGATCAGGTTACGCGTATCGCCAATACTCCGGCCTTTATCAAGGGCGTCACCAACCTGCGCGGCGTGATTGTGCCGATTATCGATCTGCGGGTGAAGTTCGCTCAGCAGGACGTATCCTACGATGAAAACACCGTGGTGATCGTGCTGAACTTTGGCCAACGGGTGGTGGGTATCGTGGTTGACGGCGTGTCCGACGTGCTGTCGCTGACCACCGAGCAGATCCGTCCGGCGCCGGAATTTGCCGTGACGCTGGCGACCGAATACCTGACCGGCCTGGGCTCGCTGGGCGATCGCATGCTGATCCTGGTTGATATCGAAAAATTGCTGAGCAGTGAAGAGATGTCGCTGGTCGACAGTGTGGCCAAAAGCGCCTGATCTGTCTGAATGGTTACCCAGAGGCTCGATATATGGTGCCTCTCAGGCGGCTAACAATGTCCGTTATTAGGGAGAGCGTGCCGAAGGGGTCGTAGCGGCTTGTCCGCCGGAGTGCCCCTCGGTGCGCTAGGCCCGGGTATCTCAGTCTCAAAGGCAACCTTTGCATCAAAACCCTACATAAAAATAGTTACCTCCCCGCATAAAGTTCTTCCCAACCGCGCCGATAACTCTGTCAATCAACGTAATCAGGGCCTGTCCGCGCGGGCGTTTAACAAGGGAAAACATGTTTAATCGTATGAAGGTGGTCACCAGCCTGTTACTGGTGCTGGTGTTATTTGGCGCCTTGCAGTTGGTATCAGGCGGGCTGTTCTTCTCCTCACTGAAGAATGACAAAGAAAACTTCACCGTATTGCAGACCATTCGCCAGCAACAATCCGAGCTGAACGAAAGCTGGGTCAACCTGCTGCAGGCCCGCAACACGCTCAACCGTGCCGGTATTCGTCACATGATGGACACCAATAACATTGGCAGCGGTGCCACTGTGGCCGAGCTGCTGGCGCGAGCCAAAAGCAACCTGGTGGTGGCAGAACAACACTACGCCGCCTATGACAAAATCCCTCTCAATGCCCGCCAGGACGCGCAGTCAGCCGAAAAGCTCAAGCAGCAATACGGCATCCTGCACGGCGCTTTAACCGAACTGACCGTATTGCTGGGTGAGGGCAAGATCAACGCCTTCTTTGACCAGCCGACGCAAAGCTATCAGGACGCGTTCGAAGATATCTACAACACCTACCTGGCGCAAAACGACAAGCTTTATCAGAGCGCAGTAGAAGACAGCAACAACTCCTTCAACTTCGCACTCTGGACGCTGGCGGTAGTGTTACTGGTGGTTCTGGCGGTGATCATGTTGGTGTGGAGCGGCATTCACCACATCCTGGTGCGTCCGCTGAACCGCATGATCGAACACATCAAAATGATTGCCGCCGGCGATCTGACCCAGCAGATTGCAGTGAACAGCCGCAATGAAATGGGCGTATTGGCCGCCAGCCTCAAACATATGCAGAACGAACTGATCGACACCGTCAGTGGGGTCCGTCAGGGCGCCGACGCGATCTATAGCGGTGCCTCCGAAATTGCCGCCGGCAATAACGACCTCTCTTCTCGTACCGAACAGCAGGCCGCCTCACTGGAGGAAACCGCTGCCAGCATGGAGCAGTTGACCGCCACGGTGAAACAGAACGCCGAAAATGCCCGCCAGGCCAGCCAGTTGGCGTTGAGCGCCTCCGAAACCGCGCAGAAAGGCGGCAAGGTGGTGGCCAATGTGGTGCAAACCATGCATGACATTGCCGGTAGTTCACAGAAAATTGCCGACATTACCGGTGTGATCGACGGTATTGCTTTCCAGACCAACATCCTGGCATTGAACGCCGCGGTAGAAGCGGCACGCGCCGGTGAACAGGGCCGTGGTTTTGCGGTGGTGGCCGGTGAAGTACGTAACCTGGCCCAGCGCAGTGCGCAGGCGGCGAAGGAAATCAAAGGGCTGATCGAAGATTCCGTCAACCGCGTTGATATGGGCTCGGTACTGGTGGAAAGCGCCGGGGAAACCATGGGCGATATCGTCAATGCGGTTACTCGTGTCACCGACATCATGGGGGAAATTGCCTCGGCGTCCGACGAACAGAGCCGTGGCATCGATCAGGTTGGTCAGGCGGTAGCAGAAATGGACCGCGTTACCCAGCAGAACGCCTCACTGGTGGAAGAGTCTGCTTCTGCAGCGGCGGCGCTGGAAGAGCAGGCCAGCATGCTGACCCAGTCCGTGGCGGTATTCCGTTTAAAAGCGGCAGGCCAGGATGAATTCAAAATGCCCGCCAGCAGCAAGGCAACAGTAACACCGGTACTCAATCATAAAAAAATGAACGCCAGCGATCCGCAGGATAACTGGGAAACGTTCTAACCGGCATTAGGCCTCCTTCCTGTTCGGGGGGAGGCCGATTCCCCGTCGTGAGCTGGCCATCGGCCGGCTGCAAGGAGGTTCACAGTGTTTAACCGAATCCGCGTCTCTACCAGTCTGTTTCTGTTGTTGATGACTTTTTGTGTTATGCAGTTGGCCACCAGCGGCTTGTCGTACACCGCTTTCCGCTCCGATCACCACAATCTGAATTTGATCACCCTCGGCAGCCAGCAGCGCGATGCCCTCAGCCTGAGCTGGGTATCGCTGCTACAGGCGCGTAATACGCTCAATCGCGCCGGTACCCGTGCGGCGCTCAAACTGCCGCAGGATCAGGTCAATGCGCTGATGGGTAATGCGCGCAGTTCACTGCAAAAAGCCGATCTCTATTTCAACCAGTTCCTGGCGGTACCGCGTAACAGTGAACAGGAACAACAACTGACTGCAACCACCAAGGCCAGCTATGACCGGCTGCGCAATACCCTGCGTGAGCTGATTGGCTTCCTGGAGAACGATAATCTGCAGGCGTTTATGGACCAGCCGACGCAGAAAACCCAGGACCTGTTTGAAGCCGATTTTGTCCAGTATCTGCAACTGGTGAGCGCTAACGTCAGCGACGCCAATACGGCGAATCAGCGTTCCTTCACCCTGTCGGGCTGGCTGGTAGCCGGTGCGGTACTGATGCTGATCGTGGTCACCGGCAGCGCCACCTGGTGGCTGCGTAACATGTTGGTACGGCCGCTGAATATCATGCGCAGTCATTTTGACCGCATTGCCGCCGGCGATCTGGCCACGCCGATCCAGGTGTATGGCCGTAATGAAATCAGCCTATTGTTCGCCAGCCTGCAAGGCATGCAGCAGTCGCTGATCGGCACTGTGGGCGCCGTGCGCGATGGGGCGGAATCGATCCTGATCGGCCTGCAGGAAATATCCGAAGGCAACAACGATCTCTCTTCCCGTACCGAGCAGCAGGCGGCCTCGCTGGAAGAAACGGCTGCCAGCATGGAGCAGTTGACCGCCACGGTGAAACAGAATGCCGATAATGCGCGCCAGGCTTCACAACTGGCACGAGACGCCTCGACCACCGCGGCCAAGGGCGGCGAGCTGGCGGGGGACGTGGTGACTACCATGCACGATATTGCCAATAGTTCGCAGAAGATTGGTGCCATTACCAGCGTGATCGACGGGATTGCCTTCCAGACCAATATCCTGGCGTTGAACGCGGCGGTTGAAGCGGCGCGTGCCGGCGAGCAGGGCCGAGGTTTTGCGGTGGTGGCCGGCGAAGTGCGCAACCTGGCGCAACGCAGCGCGCAGGCGGCGAAAGAAATCAAAGGGTTGATCGACGAGTCGGTCAGTCGCGTCAAGCAAGGTTCGGTGCTGGTGGAAAACTCCGGTGCCACCATGCAGGACATCGTGCGTTCGGTCACCCGGGTAACCGACATCATGGGCGAAATCGCCTCGGCGTCGGATGAACAGAGCCGCGGCATCGAACAGGTGACGCAGGCCGTGACCCAGATGGATCAGGTCACCCAACAGAACGCCGCACTGGTGGAGGAAGCCGCCTCGGCGGCCACCGCACTGGAGGAACAGGCGATCACCCTGGCCGATGCGGTGTCGGTATTCCGCCTGGCGGACGATAACTTCACCGCACCGACTCACCCTCAAGACGCAGTTTCACCCGTGGTAAAGGAAGCCCCAGATTGTCAAACCGCATAAGCAGCCCGTTTTTTCTGAGTGACATGGTATGAAGCCGGCACCGTCGACCCCAAACCGAGACCCTGCGACATTGCTGACGCAGATGGTGCAGCGCCTGCCGTTGCTGGACGTGCATTTTCGTCGTATCAGCCAACTGATTTACCAGCGCGCCGGCATCGTGCTGGCGGAGCACAAGCGCGAGATGGTTTACAACCGCCTGGTACGACGCCTGCGGCTGCTTGGCCTGAACGACTTTGGCGATTATCTGGCGCTGTTGGAAAGCGATCCGAACAGCGCCGAATGGCAGGCGTTTATTAACGCATTGACCACCAACCTGACGGCCTTTTTCCGTGAGGCGCATCACTTTCCGATCCTGGCGGAGCATGCACGCTCACGACCAAACGGCTATTGCGTGTGGAGCACGGCGGCCTCGACCGGGGAAGAACCTTACTCGATCGCTATCACCCTGAGTGAAGTGTTGGGGCAACGCGCCACCGGCTGCCAGGTGTGGGCCAGCGACATCGATACCCAGGTGCTGGAAAAAGCCGAGGCGGGGGTGTATCGCCAGGAAGATCTGCGCACCCTGACGCCGACGCAGATGCAACGCTATTTCCTGCGCGGCACCGGGCCGCATCAGGGGTTGGTGCGGGTGCGACCGGAACTGGCGGGGCGGGTGAATTTTCAGTCGCTTAACCTGCTGGCGCCGGAATGGGCGCTGCCGGGGCAATTTGACGCCATTTTCTGCCGCAACGTGATGATCTACTTCGATAAGGCGACACAGGAGCGCATCCTGCGGCGCTTCGTGCCCTTGCTTAAACCGGGGGGGCTGATGTTTGCCGGTCACTCCGAGAACTTCAGCCAGATCAGCCGGGATTTCTACTTGCGTGGGCAGACCGTGTATGGCCTGACCAAGGAGAGGTAATGAATAAAATCAGAGTATTGTGCGTCGACGATTCGGCCCTGATGCGCCAGTTGATGACCGAAATTGTCAACAGCCATCCTGATATGGAGATGGTGGCGAGCGCACCGGATCCGCTGGTGGCACGCGATCTGATCAAAAAGTTTAACCCGCAGGTGCTGACGCTGGATGTCGAAATGCCTCGTATGGATGGCCTCGACTTCCTGGAAAAACTGATGCGTCTGCGGCCAATGCCGGTGGTGATGGTGTCGTCGCTGACCGGTAAGGGTTCGGAAATTACGCTGCGTGCACTGGAGCTGGGAGCGGTGGATTTTGTCACCAAACCGCAGTTGGGCATTCGCGAAGGCATGCTGGCCTACAGCGAGCTGATTGCCGAGAAAATCCGTACGGCAGCCAAGGCGCGGTTACCCCAACGGTCCAACAGCCCGGCTCCGGCGATCCTCAGCCATACGCCGCTGCTGAGCAGTGAAAAGCTGATTGCCATCGGGGCCTCTACCGGCGGTACCGAAGCGATCCGTCAGGTACTGCAACCGTTGCCGGCCACCAGCCCGGCGTTGTTGATTACCCAGCATATGCCCCCGGGCTTTACCCGTTCGTTTGCCGAACGGCTGAACAAGCTGTGCCAAATCACGGTGAAAGAGGCCGAAGACGGCGAACGCGTGCTGCCGGGTCATGCCTATATCGCACCGGGCGATCGTCACCTGGAACTGTCACGCAGCGGGGCTAACTATCAGGTGAAGCTACATGACGGCCCACCGGTCAACCGCCATCGGCCGTCGGTGGACGTGCTGTTTCGCTCGGTCGCGCAGTACGCCGGGCGTAATGCGGTGGGGGTGATCCTGACCGGCATGGGCAATGACGGTGCTGCGGGCATGCTGGAAATGCACCGCGCCGGTGCCTATACCCTGGCGCAAAACGAAGCCAGCTGTGTGGTGTTCGGTATGCCGCGTGAGGCGATCGCCACCGGTGGCGTCAATGAAGTGGTGGAGCTGGAACGCATGAGCCAACGGATGCTGGCGCAAATTGCCGGTGGCCAGGCATTACGTATTTGATTTTATGTTGCCGCCGACGGCGGCAGTTGTTTTGCATCTTTAACGGTTAAACCTTGGGAGTAAAAATGGCAGACAAGAGCCTTAAGTTTCTGGTGGTGGATGATTTTTCCACCATGCGTCGTATCGTCAGAAACTTGCTGAAAGAGTTGGGATTCAACAACGTAGAAGAAGCCGAAGACGGCGCGGATGCGTTGAACAAACTTCGTGCCGGTGACTTCGACTTCGTGGTTTCCGACTGGAACATGCCGAACATGGATGGCCTGGAGCTGTTGCAAACCATCCGTGCCGACGGCGCGCTGGCGACCATGCCGGTACTGATGGTGACGGCGGAAGCCAAGAAAGAAAACATTATCGCGGCGGCGCAGGCCGGTGCCAGCGGTTACGTGGTGAAACCTTTTACGGCGGCAACGCTGGAAGAAAAGCTCAATAAGATCTTTGAAAAACTGGGCATGTAAGGAGAGGGCGATGAGAGACATTCCAATGCCTGCCAGCGATGCGGCAACCGCGGGGGAGATTATCTCTCGCATTGGCCAACTGACGCGCATGTTACGTGACAGCATGCGTGAACTGGGGCTTGATCAGGCGATCGCCCAGGCGGCAGAGGCAATCCCGGATGCGCGCGATCGTCTGGATTACGTAGTCACCATGACGGCGCAGGCAGCGGAACGGGCGTTGAACTGTGTGGAGGCCGCGCAACCGCGCCAGGCGGAGCTGGAATCAGAGGCCAGGGCGTTAAAAGGCCGCTGGGACGACTGGTTCGCCGATCCGATCGAACTGGATGACGCGCGCGAACTGGTGACCGATACCCGTCAGTACCTGGAGCAGGTGCCGGAGCATACGGCATTTACCAACGCCCAGTTGCTGGAAATCATGATGGCGCAGGATTTCCAGGATCTGACTGGTCAGGTGATCAAACGCATGATGGACGTGGTGCAGGAGATTGAAAAGCAGCTGCTGATGGTGCTGATGGAAAATATTCCTGAACAGCCGGCGAAAGAGAAAAAGCCGAGTGACAGCCTGCTCAACGGTCCGCAGCTCGACCAGAACGGCGCCGGTGTGATCGCCAATCAGGCACAGGTCGACGACCTGCTCGACAGCCTGGGTTTCTGATGACGGGGGCGCAGCAGGCTGCGCCCCTACACTATGATACCTGTAGATTTTATTCGCGTTTAAACCAGCCCTTTAACACCATCCAGACCAGCTTGAACAGGCTCAGTTTCGCGCCTTTGGCATTATCAACAGACTCGCCTTTTAGCGCTTTCGATAAGTTTTCACCAAACATCCGAGTTATCGCTCTGGCAAAACTTTTCACCAGACCTCCCCGGCTAAATTGCGACAATGCACCGCTGACCTCGTAGGTCGCAACCAGATTGAGGATGCAAGTATCGCCTTCGGCTTCAAGTTGGAAGTTCAGGGTACCGCTGGCACCTGAACCACTGCGTGCATCTTTGCCCTGGCCGGTAAAGCGCCCCTGGTGCGTGGCGTCATTAAAGGTAAAGTGGCCTTCTCCTTTGAATGAGGCACTGATCGCACCAAAAGAAGCTTCCATCAGTATTTTCAGGTCATCACCATTTTGCTCCAGTAGCCGGGCACCCGGCACACAGCCGATCATCTGTTCGGCATTGCGGATCAAGGCCCATACCTCATCCAACGGACTCTCCAGCGTGATCCGTTCGGTAATTTTATCGCCATCATCCTCTGGAATGATTTGCCCCGGTTGTTCAACCTGGCCAAGACGACGCTCAAACTTTGGCAGTGCACCGATATACTGACGAACGGGACCTGATGTGACTCTGACCGGATCGGTCGCTGTAACCAGGGAAGCGCGGTTAGCCAGTACGCTGCTGACTGCTTTGATAATGCCCATGTAGCCGGTGCAGCGGCACAGATTGCCGCTCATGGCGGTGCGGATGCTTTGCTCATCGTTCGCCAGACCGAGCACCACAACCTCCCGGGCCGATGCTAAAACCCCCGGGGTGCAAAAGCCGCACTGCAAGGCATGGTTTTCACTGAAAGCGTCACGCAGCGCCAACATAACAGGATCTTCGTTATAGCCTTCTATTGTGCGTATTACCGCGCCGTCACAGCTTTTGGCCAGGGTAATGCACGAACGGACCGGACGATCGTTGATCTCCAGAGTGCAGGCACCGCAAACGCCTTGCTCACAGCCAAGATGCGTTCCGGTCAGATGGAGTTCCTCACGTAGCAGGTCGGCCAGGGTGGTTCGATCCTCAACCAGGGCCGAGATCGGCTGACCGTTCACAGATAAACTCACCGGGCTCAGGCGGTTATCAAATGTATTCATAATACCCCCTTGATTTGCATCAGGGCTCGGTTTACCGCCGTCACATACAGCTGACGTCGATACTCGGGCATCGTGCCGACGTATTGATTGACGATATTACCGGCCTGATCCATTGCGGCATCAACCCCTTGTTGCGCCAGTAACTCTGCAAGGTCTTCAAGCAGCAAGGGTGCGCCATCCAATGCGCCTAAAACGACACGAGCATAGCCACGTTGAGGGTCTACCACTACCGTTGCCGTGGCTTGCGAAAACTCGCCAGTTTTGCGGCAGAATTTGTAATATCCCCAACGGGCTCCACTGAGTAACTTTGGGATCTGGATCGAGACAATAAGCTCACCCGGCATCAGTGCAGTCGTAAACGCGGCCAACATAAAGTCGGTTGCAGCAATGCTGCGTGGGCCTTGGCTGCCTGAAACATTAATCTGTACATTGAGCGCAATCATCGTGTTAACCCAGTCGGCAGCAGGATCCGCATGTGCCAGACTGCCGCCCAAGGTTCCGCGATTGCGTATTGCCCGATAAGCGATGCCGGAGGCGATTTCTTGCAGCATCCCTCCAGTTGCATCAGGCACTCGGCCATCTTCGAAATCAGCATGACGTAACATGGCACCATAACAAATAGCATGCTCGGTGGTTTCCACCTGCGTGAGTGCCGCTATTCCAGCCAATTGCACCAAGGCATCGGGACGAGCCAGACGAAGGTTTAGCATCGGCCCCAGGGATTGACCGCCGCCTAACCATTTGGTCGTCGAGTCTGGCGTAAAAAATGCCCAGGCCTGTTCTAAGGCCTCGGGGGCGTGATATTCAAACTGTACGGGTTTCATGGTCAGCCTCCGGAGTCTGGTTAGCCAGGTTACGGGCAAGGTGCAACGCAGTCAGAATACGTTCGGGGGAGGCTGGCGTTTCATTAAGCTGCACCCCGATGTCCGCCAGCGCATCGTTGATGGCATTGATGATGGATGCCGCAGGGGCGATGGCCCCGCCTTCACCTATGCCTTTAATGCCATGGTCGGTAAAAGGGGACAGATGTTCCAAATGCTCAATGCGAATGTTCGGCACTTCGTTAGGCCCGGGTAACAGATAATCTGCCAATGTTGAACTCAGTGGCTGCCCTTTGCCGTTGTATCGCACCTCTTCATACAGGGCGGTCCCAATCCCTTGCGCAACCCCCCCAATGGTTTGGCCTTCGACAATCATCGGGTTCACCATCTGGCCGCAATCTTCAACCACCACATAGTCCAGGATCACCACCTGTCCGGTCTCGGTATCCACCTCCACCAAGGCCGCATGGGTCGCATAGGAGAAAACGCCGGTATCGACCTTGGGTTTGTAATACCCCGTCGCCTCGACCCCTTCAATCTCCGCGCCCACCGGTAAACGGTCCGGATGCACATACCAGACAGCCCCCAACTGTGCTAGCGACAGGTTGCTGACCGGCCCCCGGGCATAACCTTCGGCAATCGTGACTTCATCGGCAGCACAGCCCATCAGTCCTGCAGCCAGTCGTTTAAGCTTGTCGTTCAGCTGGGTGCAGGCCCGCGAAACCGCGCCACCGGCCATTACCATCCCTCTGGAGGCGTAAGCACCGGTTGAGAAGGGGGTATTGCCGGTATCGCCCAACACCACTTTGATCTGGTCAAAAGCAATCCCTGTGATCTGGCTGGCTACCTGCGTCAGAGTGGTTTGTATTCCCTGGCCGATGCCGTTGATACCGGCATGAACTTCCAGCCCCCCGTCTGCGGTAAGCCTCACCGTGGCGGCTTCGTAACCGGGCACCAGCGGTAATCCCCAAGCCGCGAAAACCTGAGTGCCGTGAGCCGATTGTTCGTTAAAGGTTGCAAAGCCCAGCCCAATTCTTTTTGTATCGTTGACGGCTTCAGCCTGGCGTTGACGTACGGCTGTGAGATCAATCATCTCCACCGCCCGCCGCAGCGAAGCCGAATAATCTCCGCTATCGTAATATTTCCCAATAACGTTGGTGTAAGGCATCGCCTCGGCAGGAATCAAGTTCTCAATGCGTACTTCCCAGGCCTCACGGCCTACCACGCGGGCGATTTCATCGATGGTCCGCTCTATGGCAAAGCAAACCCCCGGGCGAGCTACCCCGCGATAAGGGCAAAATGCGGGTTTGTTGGTGGCGGGAGCCAGCACCCGACAATGGTAATGCGCCAGTTGATAAGGTCCCGGCAGATTACCGCCCGCTTGCGCCGCTTCGAGCCCAACGGTGAAGGGCCAAACGGAATAGGCTCCGGAATCCACGGCCACAGTGGCATCCAGCCCCAACAGACGTCCGCGTTTATCGGCATACGCCTTCACTTTGTAGTGGTGCTCGCGGGTATTGGCTCCCGCCACCAAATGTTCACGGCGGTCTTCAAGCCAGCGATAGGCTCCGCCGGTCTTCAGTGCCAGCCAGGCCACCGCCACTTCTTCTGGTTGAAGCACGCATTTATAACCAAAACCGCCGCCGACATCTGGCGCAATGACGCGGAGTTTTCCCTGAGGTATGCCCAGGCACTGGGCCAAGCCGGTGCGGATGAGATGTGGTACCTGGGTTGAGGTATAAACAATCAACTGGTTTTCTTTCTCATCCCAATACGCGACGACACCTTTTCCCTCCATGGGATTCATCACCTGACGTGCCAGTTTGTACTCACGTTCAATGATGACCTCGGCTTCAGAGTCCAGGTGCGAGATATCACTGCCAACCTCGAAATTGAGAAAAAAGTTGTCCTCCCAATCATCATGAATCCTGGTATCGGTAGTGCTGATTGCCGCATCAATGCCATTGATAACCGGTAATTCTTCAAGGTCTGTCTCAATTTGTTCGACCAAGTCCTCGGCTGCTGCACGATTTTTACCAATGCACATGGCCATAATTTCACCGACAAAACGCACCTTATCGCGTGCAAGCACCCACTGTTCTGATTCACGGGAGCTCGGCAAACTTGAGTTGGCCTGAATCGGTTTAACACCCTCGAGATCGTTACAGATAAAGACCTGGGCTTCTTTCCCTGGGGGTTTAATGATCGAGCGAATGTGAGCGTGGGCCACTGGGCTGCGTAGAAATGCCACCTCTAACATTCCGGCGATCCGAACATCTCCGACAAACTTTCCCTTTCCCATCAGCAAGCGTTGATCCTCTACCCGCTTTGCTCTGGCACCAATTCCGTTTCTGTTCATACTGCTCCTTATTGAATAAAAATCCTGTGCTGCGTGAAGGCGATCCTTTCCCTATTCGACAGACTTTCGAGCCGTGTTCTAACTGAAGATACGGTTATTGCACCGTGCTGCGGCCAGTCTGGCTTGGTTATAAAACCGACGGAGAGGTGCTTTTTCATACTACTGCTGCGCCGTCGTGTCCTGCAGACGTAACGTGCGATTCACGCCAGCAATGAGTGCAGCGAATCCGCCAATAATCTGCGTGAGTTTGAACGCGTTGACGGCCTGCGTCTGCAACATTGGCTGTAGCGCCACCTCGCTTCATTGAACCATCCCGCAAATAACCCGCCTTTTTCCTCGCTGTTCCATCAATGAAATCAGCATTTTTTTGGCATGCTGACGGCAATTTTATTCCCTCCCGGCACAGGAAACTCGCTCGTGGCTGAAGACAGCGATCTGGAAAAGAGCGAGGCTCCCACACCCCACAGGGTGGAAAAGGCCCGCGAAGAGGGCCAGATCCCGCGTTCGCGCGAGTTGACGTCGGTGTTGATGCTGGTGGCCGGGCTGTCGATCATCTGGCTGGCCGGCGGCAATATGGCGCAACGCTTGGCTATGATGCTGACGCAGGGTCTGAACTTCGATCACAGCATGGTCAGCAACGACAAACAGATGCTGCGCCAATTGGCGACCTTATTGCAGCAGGCGGTTTGGGCGCTGTTGCCGGTTATGGCGGGGTTGACGCTGGTGGCGATCACCGCACCGATGCTGCTCGGTGGCCTGCTGTTGAGCGGCAAATCGCTCAAGTTTGATTTAAAGCGCATGAATCCGCTGTCCGGGTTGAAACGGATATTTTCCAGCCAGGTGCTGGCGGAATTGCTTAAGGGCATCCTGAAAGCGACGCTGGTGGGTTGGGTCACCGGCCTGTACCTGTGGCACAACTGGGCGGCGATGCTGCACCTGGTGACGCAACAGCCGCTCGATGCGCTCGGCAATGCACTGCAGATGATCATCTTCTGTGGCTTGCTGGTGGTACTGGCGCTGACGCCGATGGTGGCGTTTGACGTGTTTTATCAGCTGTGGAGCCACTTCAAAAAACTGAAAATGACCAAGCAGGACATCCGTGACGAGTTCAAGGATCAGGAGGGCGACCCGCACGTCAAAGGGCGCATCCGTCAGCAGCAGCGCGCCATGTCCCGGCGGCGGATGATGGCCGACGTGCCGAAGGCTGACGTTATCGTGACCAACCCGACGCACTACGCCGTCGCACTGCAGTACAACGACAAAAAAATGAGCGCACCGAAGGTCCTGGCCAAGGGGGCCGGTGAAATTGCATTGCGTATCCGTGAGCTGGGTATGGAGCACCGCATCCCGATGCTGGAAGCGCCGCCGCTGGCGCGCGCGCTGTACCGACACAGCGAGATTGGACAACATATTCCCGCCACCCTGTATGCCGCCGTGGCCGAAGTTCTGGCCTGGGTTTACCAGCTAAGACGCTGGCGGCGCGAAGGGGGGCTGATCCCGAAAAAACCTGAACGTTTACCGGTGCCGGAAGCACTGGATTTTGCTGGAGAAAGTGACACTAATGGCTAATTTGGCCGCCTTGCTTCGTTTGCCGGGCAGTTTTAAAGATACGCAGTGGCAAGTATTGGCCGGGCCGATACTGATCCTGATGATCCTGTCGATGATGGTGTTGCCCTTGCCGGCATTCATCCTCGATCTGTTGTTCACCTTCAATATTGCCTTGTCGATCATGGTGCTGCTGGTAGCCATGTTTACCCAGCGCACGCTGGAATTCGCGGCGTTTCCCACCATCTTGCTGTTCTCGACCTTGCTGCGTCTGTCGCTCAACGTAGCTTCGACGCGCATCATCCTGATGGAAGGACACACCGGTTCCGCCGCTGCCGGTCGCGTGGTGGAGGCCTTTGGTCACTTCCTGGTGGGCGGTAACTTTGCCATCGGTATTGTGGTGTTTATCATTTTGGTGCTGATCAACTTTATGGTTATCACCAAGGGGGCCGGGCGTATCGCTGAAGTGGGCGCACGCTTTGTACTCGACGGCATGCCGGGCAAGCAGATGGCGATCGACGCCGATCTCAACGCCGGTCTGATCGGTGAAGAAGAGGCGAAAAAACGCCGTTCCGAAGTGACGCAGGAAGCGGACTTCTACGGTTCGATGGACGGTGCCAGTAAGTTCGTCCGTGGTGACGCCGTCGCCGGCCTGATGATTATGATGTTGAACGTGGTCGGTGGCCTGTTGGTCGGGGTGATCCAGCACGGCATGGAACTGGGCGCAGCGGCGGAAACCTATACCTTGCTGACTATCGGTGACGGCCTGGTGGCGCAGATCCCGGCGTTGGTCATTTCGACCGCCGCCGGTGTTATCGTGACCCGCGTGGCGACCGATCAGGACGTTGGCGAGCAGATGGTTAGCCAACTGTTCAAGAATCCGCGAGTCATGCTGTTGAGTGCCGCGGTACTCGGCCTGCTGGGCATGGTGCCGGGGATGCCGAACCTGGTCTTCCTGCTGTTTACCGCCGGTCTGTTGGCCCTGGCCTGGTGGCTGCGCGGGCGTGAACAGCAAGCGCCAAAAGAACAGGAAGTGCCGATAGCGCAGGATAATCCGCAGGCGGTGGAAGCCAGTTGGTCTGACGTGCAGTTGGAGGATCCCCTGGGGATGGAAGTCGGTTACCGGCTAATCCCGATGGTGGATTTCCAGCAGAACGGTGAGCTGCTCGGCCGTATTCGCGGCATCCGTAAAAAGTTTGCGCAGGAGATGGGTTACCTGCCGCCGGTGGTGCATATCCGCGACAACCTGGAACTGCCGCCGGCCAGCTACCGTATCCTGATGAAAGGGGTAGAGATCGGCAGCGGTGAAGCGCAACCGGGACGTTGGCTGGCGATCAATCCGGGTAACGCAGTGGGTGAATTGGCAGGGGATAAAACCACCGATCCGGCCTTTGGGCTGGAAGCGGTATGGATTGACAGCGCACTGCGTGAGCAGGCACAGATCCAGGGCTTTACCGTAGTAGAAGCCAGTACCGTGGTGGCGACCCATCTTAATCATCTGATTGGCCAGTTTGCCAGCGAGCTGTTTGGCCGACAGGAAACACAGCAGTTATTGGATCGTGTCGCGCAAGACATGCCAAAACTGACCGAAGATTTCGTGCCGGGTGTGGTGACGCTGACCACGCTGCATAAAGTATTGCAGAATCTGCTGACTGAGCGGGTTTCGATCCGCGACATGCGCACCATTATCGAGACGTTGGCGGAGCATGCTCCGTCCCAGACCGATCCCTATGAGTTGACCACCGTAGTGCGGGTGGCACTTGGGCGGGCGATCACCCAGCAGTGGTTCCCGGGCAACGGCGAAATCCAGGTGATAGGCCTGGATACCCAGCTGGAACGCTTGTTATTGCAAGCCCTGCAGGGCGGTGGCGGTCTGGAGCCGGGGCTGGCGGATCGCTTGCTGGATCAAGCCAAACAGGCATTGCAGCGGCAGGAAATGCTCAGTGCGCCACCGGTACTGCTGGTGAACCACGCGCTACGTGCGTTGCTGGCGCGTTTCTTGCGCCGCGGCCTGCCGCAACTGGTGGTGCTGTCGAATCTGGAAATCAACGACGACCGTCAAATCCGCATGACCGCGACCATTGGGGCCGCATAATGAAATACCGCATGGCGTTAATCTGCCTGTTGGCGCCGCTGAGCTTGCAGGCGGCATCGGGTTCCTGGGTGGCCGACAGCGTCGGTGCTACGCTGGAATACGGTGGGGAACGGGGTGAATCACCCCGGCTGCGTGCGCCAAATGAATTACCGGATGCGAATGCGCGTATCACCAGCGTAAGTTGGCGTTACCGCTTATTGGCTGCCGAACCGGCCGGCATGCAGGTGCAACTCTGTACCCTGACCCGCTGTATTACACTGGGGGGCGGCAGTGGCAGCAGCATTGGGCTGCAAGGCGAACCGGCAAATGCCGAACTGCGTTTTGTTTATTACGTGCAGGCGCGCGGCAGTTTGAATCCGCCGCTGCGGGTGATCAGCAATCAGGTGATTGTTAATTACCAGTAACGGTTAAGCCAGGATCGCCAGACCGTTGCGGTCGACCAACGAAAGCAGCTTCATCGCGGCGGAGTTGGGAACGGCTTCGCCGCGTTCCCATTTTTGCACCGCCTTTTTGCTGACGTTCAGATGCAAGGCAAACACCGGCTGGCTGACGTTCTCGCGCTCGCGCAGGGCGCGGATGTCCGCTGGGGTATATTGTTTGACCGGGCGTAAACACAGCATGTCGAAGGTGCGCATGGTGCCGGCATCGACAAATCCTGCCTGATACAGCTCCTGCACTTCCTGGTGGATCTCAGCAAGGATCTTGCTCATAGGTCAGTCTCCTCAACCTCTTGTCATTAACCAACTGATAAAGCCTGAAAGGGGAATAGTCCAGATAGAGCGCAGCAAGGCGCTTTAACCCGACCAATTCATCACTGGCAATGTTGTCCATTTCATTTTTGGCAAATCCTCTCATGAAAAAAAACCGGTCTTCATCTCGAAAGGCAATAAGTACCCGGTAGCCACCGCGTTTACCGCCACCCGCCCGGGCGACTCGTTTCTTATAAACGCAACTGCCCAAATTGGCATCGTACAGTTGGTTTTGTATTTCTCGCGCAGCTTTGATTACCGTGGCATCGCTAATGCGTTCGTGGCCAGCGAATGCCTGAAATGTTTTGGTGAGGTAAATATCGGTCATTCACACTCCCTGTGAAACTATCCCCTTTACGGGTATAGATCAAGTGGTTTAAAAAACAACACAGGGTGGGGGAATGGGATGGAACAGAACAGATGGAAATACCAGGTATGTGTAGTGTTACGAAAATAAAATCAGAGGGTTAGATAGAATGGCAACGGAAGTGCGAGTTATCTCGCATTGGGAAGCAATGCACCCGGTTGAACGCGGAGCTGACCGGGTGAAGTGCCATTAATTAAACGCCGATTTTTCGTCCGAGCAGGCTGGCGTTGCGCGACTGGCCATCGGGGCCGTACAGCGATTTGTTTTGCTTGCTCAGGATCGCCAGCGCCTGGGCGTTGTGATCGATCTGCTGATTGAGCAGCATACCGTTATGCTGGTTTTTTTCCCGCAGCCGTTGGCTGAGCGACTGCACCCGTTGCCAGGCTTCCGCCAGACGTGGATGTGCAGAGTAGGGTGCCTGTTGCCCTTGTGCACTTTCCAGTTTCAGCCGCTGCTGTTCCAGATAGTTTACCGTGGCCAGCAGCTGGCTTTTTGCGTCGGTGGCACGTTGCAGCGCCACGCCCGGTAATTGGCCTGAGCACAGCAAATGATGCTCTTCCGCCAGCACGGTATCCAACGCTTGCAGCGTTTCCAGCAGCTTATTGATCAGTTGCGCCAGATTTTCCATTACGATAAATCACCTTTCAAAGAGTTCCCTGGTGTTTAACCCGGCGGTTAAACCTTTGGTGTCGGGTTGCCGTTTGACATCCACTGGGCATCGCTTTGCGCGTCTTGCAGCAGGGCATCGGCAATTTTACCGGCATCCATTTTCAGTTCGCCGTTGCGGATCGCCTGTTTGATGGCGTCCACCCGGTTCATATCAATATCCTGCGTCCCTGGCTGCATCAGGCGCGCTTGCGCATCGCTCAACTTTACCTGGGTGCCACTGACGGTGCTTTCCGTCTGGGCGGCCTTGCGTGGCTGAAGTTGATTTTCAGCCGGCGTCTCACGCGGTTGCACCGTTGGAACGGGTTGCAGCCGCTGGGTGCGATCGATACTCATGGTCAATCTCCATCGATGCCGTCGCCGCGCGGGCAATGGCTGATACTATTTGTGGCCCTGGCGGCCAATAAAATACTGCTTATGACTTTATTATCGGCAAGGTTTGATAAACCTTTACCTTTTTATACCCGTCATCTTTCAAGCCGCAGCGTTGTTACCTGCTTACAAGGCCCATCCATGGTCCTTGCCCTTTCAGGGCCGCTGCAAGCAGCGTTCAAATCTGTTCCCGACAGATTTGTCGCTCACCCCAGTTACTGTAGGGGGCGAATAAATTCGCCCCGATTAATGCGGGCGCAGCATGCGGCGCCCCTACAATGCCTGGGGATGAGCGAGCTGGGCGCCTAGCTGCAACTTGAAAGCTATAGGGTATGTAGCATGATGCGAATTGCACCGTCGTCACCGACAATGCCGCTAACAATTTGCCCGGAGGCCATGCGTACTCTGACGCTATCTTCGGTGGCGGCGTTGTTCATCGCCTTGCCTGAACCGCTGATGTTAAATCCGTCCCCCTGTGCGCTGACCTGCACCGCCTGACCGGCCTTGATCACCCAGGCACGGCGCAACATGGCGAAGGTCAGCGGCTGGCCGGGGCTGATATTACGCAGGCTGACGGCACCCAGCGCCTTGCCGGCTTCGGTCAGCGTGCGGGGGGCCAGAGTGTCGAGTCGACCGGTTTTCAGCCTGATGTCCGCCTCTGTCAACTTACTGCCTGCACTGATACCGCGTGCCGACACCAGGTATTTGCCGATCACCTGAACCTGCGTCTGGATAAAACGCCGCTCCTGACCGCAACGTGCCGAGACGCTGATATTGCCCCAACGGCGGGCATTTGGCGCGAGTGACAACTGCGGAAATTCGCACTGTGGCCATTGGGCCGCGGGCGTGCGCACCAGCACTTTAACCTGTACCGGACTGCCGCTGAACTGGCTGTTGATGAAGCGATCGATCTGCGCCGTCAGATCCTCGGCCCGTGCGTTCAGGCTGCACAGCAGGGTGACCAGCAGCAGTATTTTACCTTTCATCTTCGCTTCCTCAAGAACCATCAGGGTGCGCGTAAGTGTACCCGGACTGCGTTCAGGCTAAGCAGATAAATAGCGACGCATTTTGCCCTTATTCCCGCGATCGGCTGGCGGAAGGGGCGTTTATGCTGTCGGCTCCAAATTCTAACCTCGCGGAGGGAGCATGATCGACAAACTGGACGCTGCTCTGCGCTTTGGTCAAGAGGCGCTGAACCTGCGCGCCCAGCGGCAGGAAATTTTGGCCGCCAACATCGCCAACGCAGACACCCCGGGCTATCAGGCGCGGGACATCGATTTCGCCGGCCAACTGAACAAGGTACTGGAACAGGGCCGTGTCAGCGGCAGTGGCATTGCGCTGAATATGACGTCGGCCCGCCACATTCCGGCGCAGAGCATGCAGCCGCCACAGCTCGACTTGCTGTTCCGCGTTCCGGATCAACCCTCGATGGACGGCAATACGGTGGACATGGATCGCGAACGTACCAACTTCGCCGATAACAGCCTGAAATATCAGACCGATCTGACGCTGATCAACGGTCAGATCAAAGGGATGATGTCAGTGTTACAACAAGGATAAGGCGCATGTCGCTACTGAATATTTTTGATATCTCTGGCTCGGCGCTGTCTGCCCAGTCGCAACGCATGAACGTCAGTGCCAGCAACATGGCCAACGCCGACAGCGTCACCGGCCCGGATGGGCAGCCTTATCGGGCCAAACAGGTGGTGTTTGAAGTTGCCGCAGCCGCTGGGCAGCCCACCGGCGGTGTCCGTGTAGCCCAGGTGGTCGACGACCCGGCACCGGAGCGTCTGGTTTACCAGCCGGGCAACCCACTGGCGGACGGCAAAGGCTATGTGCGTATGCCGAACGTGGATGTGGTGGGTGAAATGGTCAATACCATTTCCGCTTCCCGCAGCTATCAGGCCAACGTTGAGGTGCTCAACACCACCAAGTCGATGATGATGAAAACCCTGACGCTGGGTCAATAACCGGAGTTTGCCATGGCTATTGCCGCAACCACCAATGAAACGCTGGATAACACCGTCATCGGTGCCAACAGCAAAACCACCAACAGTCAGGATCTGAACAATAACTTCCTGACGCTGCTGGTGGCGCAGTTGAAGAACCAGGATCCGACCAACCCGATGCAGAACAATGAACTGACCAGCCAATTGGCGCAGATCAACACCGTTCAAGGCATCGAGAAACTCAATACCACGCTGGGGTCGATTTCCGGCCAGATCAACAGCAATCAGTCGCTGCAAGCCAGTGCGCTGATCGGCCACGGTGTGATGGTACCCGGCAGCAACATTCTGGCCGGCAGCAAAGACGGCAAGGTCAGTACCACGCCGTTTGGTCTGGAACTGGAGCGTGCGGCCGACTCGGTGACCGTCACCATTACTGACGAGACCGGCAAAGCGGTGCGCACTATCGAACTCGACGGCCTGACCGCCGGTGTGCATTCGTTTAGCTGGGACGGCACGATGACGGACGGTACCGCTGCACCCGACGGTGCCTACAGCTTTACCGTCAACGCCAAGGGCAACGGTGAGCAACTGGTGGCGCGCAGCCTGCATTTTGGCATGGTTAACGGCGTTATCCGCGAAGCGAATGGCGCGAAGCTGGATCTGGGTCTGGCGGGCAGCACCACGCTGGATGAGGTCCGGCAGATACTTTAATTCGATTTTTTATTTCACTCATTCATTGGGCGTTATCGGACGATAGCCTAAACAATATTCGGAGAATGACATGGCCTTTTCTCAGGCAGTAAGCGGCTTGAACGCGGCAGCAACCAACCTGGACGTGATCGGTAACAACATCGCTAACTCCGCCACTTCCGGTTTTAAATCTGGCACCGTTTCTTTTGCCGACATGTTTGCCGGCTCGCAGGTGGGGTTGGGCGTCAAGGTGGCCGGCATTACCCAGAATTTTAAGGGTGGCACCACCACCGGCACCAGCCGTGCGCTGGACGTGGCGATTTCCGGCAACGGTTTCTTCCGTATGCAGGATCAGGACGGTGGTATTTTCTACAGCCGTAACGGCCAGTTCAAACTGGATGAAAACCGCAACCTGACCAACATGCAGGGCCTGCAACTGACCGGTTATCCGGCGGCCGGTACGCCACCGACCATTCAGCAAGGGGCTAACCCGGTGCCGCTGAGTATCCCTGAAGGCATGATGAACGCCAAGGCTTCGACCTCCGGCACCATGGTCGCCAATCTGAAATCCACTCATAAGGTGCCGGACAACAAGACCTTCGATCCGGCCAAGCAGGATTCTTATAACTACGTCAACACCATCACCGCATACGACTCGTTAGGCAACTCGCACAACATCAATGCCTATTTTGTGAAGACCGACGACAACCAGTGGCAGGTCTATACCCAGGATGGCTCTGCTGCACCGGTCGATGCCGGCACCATGACCTTCGATACCAGCGGCAACCTGACCAGCACCACCAGTAAACAAGGTACCGCCGCTGAGTTCAGCATGCTGATCCCGATGTCCGCCAAAGACGGGGCTCCGGCGCAAAACCTGACTCTGAGCTTTGCCAAGAGCATGCAGCAGAGCGTCAGTGCCGACTCGGTCAGCAAGGTATCACAGGATGGCTATGGCGCTGGTGAGTACACCAATTTCCAGATTAACAACGACGGTACGGTGGTGGGCATCTATTCCAACCAGCAGACTCAGGTGCTGGGTCAGATCGTCATGGCTAACTTCTCCAACCCGGAAGGTTTGTCCTCGCAGGGCGATAACGTCTGGCAGGAAACCGGCGCATCGGGTCAGCCACGCGTGGGTATTGCGGGCGGCGGCGGTCTGGGCAAGTTGACCAGCGGCGCGCTGGAAGCGTCCAACGTCGATCTGAGCCAGGAACTGGTGAATATGATTGTCGCCCAACGTAACTACCAGTCGAACGCCCAGACCATCAAAACCCAGGACTCCATTCTGCAGACGCTGGTCAGCCTGCGCTAATAGGATTGATTTATGGATCACGCGATTTATACCGCGATGGGCGCGGCGCGACAGACGCTGGAACAGCAGTCGGTCACTGCCAACAATCTGGCTAACGCCTCGACGCCGGGCTTTCGCGCCCAGCTGTCGGCGCTGCGTGCCGTGCCGGTAGACGGGCCAAGCCTGCCGACGCGCACGCTGGTTACCGCCTCAACGCCGGGGGCTGACATGAGCCAGGGAGCGCTGAACTACACCGCGCGCCCGCTGGACGTGGCGCTGCAACAGGACGGTTTTCTGGCGGTCAGCCTGCCGGACGGCAGCGAAGGCTATACCCGCAACGGCAACATTCAGATCTCACCCAACGGGCAACTGACGGTGCAGGGCAGGCCGTTGATGGGTGACGGTGGGCCGATTGAGGTACCGCCGTCGGCGGAAATCACTATCGCTGCCGATGGCACCATCTCGGCGCTGAATGCGGGCGATCCGCCAAACAGCATCGCGCAGATCGGCCGGTTGAAACTGGTGAAGGCTGATGCGCGGGAAGTGATGCGCGGTGACGATGGCCTGTTCCGTTTGACGCCGGAAACTCAACAGCAGCGGGGCAATCAGTTGCCCAATGATCCACTGGTGCAGGTGATGCCGGGGGTGCTGGAAGGCAGCAACGTCAAGCCGATGGAAACCATGGTCGACATGATCGCCAACGCCCGTCGCTTTGAAATGCAGATGAAGGTCATCCACAGCGTGGATGAAAATGAACAACGCGCCAACTCTTTGTTATCAATGAGTTAAGCCGCAAGGAAATAACCCATGATCCCATCTTTATGGATTGCTAAAACCGGTCTGGACGCGCAGCAGACCAACATGGACGTGATTGCCAACAACCTGGCCAACGTCAGCACCAACGGTTTCAAACGCCAGCGCGCGGTGTTTGAAGACCTGCTGTACCAGACCATGCGTCAGCCGGGGGCGCAGTCCTCTGAACAGACCACGTTACCTTCCGGTCTGCAGATCGGTACCGGTGTTCGTCCGGTGGCGACCGAGCGCCTGCACAGCCAGGGCAATCTGTCGCAGACCAACAACAGCAAAGACATCGCCATCAAGGGGCAGGGCTTTTTCCAGGTGATGATGCCGGACGGCACCCTGGCTTATACCCGCGACGGCTCGTTCCAGCGAGATCAGAACGGCCAACTGGTGACCGCCAGCGGCTTCCAGGTGCAACCGGCGATCACTATTCCGGCCAATGCCCTGAGCATCACCGTAGGCCGTGACGGTATCGTCAGCGCCACCTTACAGGGGCAAACCGCCGCCCAGCAGGTGGGGCAACTGACGCTGACCACCTTTATCAATGACAGCGGCCTGGAAAGCATGGGCGAGAATCTGTATCAGGAAACCGAGAGTTCCGGCGCGCCGAACGAGAGCACGCCAGGCTTAAACGGCGCCGGCCTGCTGTATCAGGGCTACGTGGAAACCTCTAACGTCAACGTGGCGGAAGAGCTGGTGAATATGATCCAGACCCAACGGGCTTATGAGATCAACAGCAAAGCGGTATCGACCTCCGATCAGATGCTGCAAAAGCTGACGCAACTGTAATTGACGGGCGCGGCTGCGCCCGTAACCCTATTTTGTGCAACAAAGGCGATACCCGTGGTAACCACAACTCTGATGGCAAACGTGCCGCCGCAAGGCAAACGCTGGTTGACGGCGATGGTGATGCTGACGCTGGGCGGCTGCGCATATATTCCGCATAAACCTCTGGTGGACGGCACGACCACGGCGCAACCGGCTCCGGCGGGCGCTCCGGTGCCGAACGGCTCGATTTTCCAGACGGTACAGCCGATGAACTACGGCTATCAGCCTCTGTTTGAAGACCGACGTCCACGCAATATCGGCGATACCTTGACCATCGCGTTGCAGGAAAACGTCAGCGCCAGCAAAAGCTCCTCGGCCAACGCCAGCCGCAACGGTGCCAGCAAGTTTGGTGTTGCCACCGCGCCGCGCTATCTCGATGGCCTGTTAGGCAATGCGCGCGCGGATATGGAGATGTCCGGCGACAGCACCTTCGGCGGCAAGGGCGGGGCCAACGCCAACAATACCTTCAACGGCACTATTACCGTCACGGTCAATCAGGTGCTGGTTAACGGCAATCTGCACGTGGTGGGCGAAAAACAGATCGCCATCAATCAGGGGACCGAGTTCATCCGTTTCTCTGGGGTGGTCAACCCGCGCACCATCAGCGGCAGTAACTCGGTCGCCTCCACCCAGGTGGCGGACGCGCGTATTGAATATGTCGGCAACGGCTATATCAACGAGGCGCAGACCATGGGTTGGTTACAACGCTTCTTCTTAAATGTTTCACCGTTCTAAGGATTGACCGATGCTGAAAAAATTACTGCTTACGCTGTGGATTGGGCTGGTGTGTTTACCGGCGACGGCGGAGCGCATTCGCGATCTGGTCACGGTACAGGGCGTGCGTGATAACGCGCTGATCGGTTACGGGCTGGTGGTGGGGCTGGATGGTTCCGGTGACCAGACCATGCAGACGCCGTTCACCACCCAGAGCCTGAGTAATATGTTGTCGCAACTGGGTATCACCGTACCGCCAGGTACCAATATGCAGTTGAAAAACGTAGCTGCGGTCATGGTCACCGCCAAGCTGCCGCCGTTTTCACGCACCGGGCAAAATATTGACGTGGTGGTGTCCTCAATGGGGAACGCCAAAAGTCTGCGTGGTGGCACCTTGCTGATGACCCCGCTGAAAGGGGTGGATAACCAGGTTTACGCGCTGGCACAGGGCAACGTGCTGGTGGGCGGCGCGGGAGCGTCGGCTGGAGGCAGCAGCGTGCAGGTCAACCAACTGGCGGGGGGGCGCATCAGTAACGGCGCTACCATTGAACGCGAACTGCCAACCACCTTCGGTGCCGGTGGGGTGATTAACCTGCAGTTGAACGATGAAGACTTCACGCTGGCACAGCAGATCAGCGACGCCATCAACCGCCAGCGAGGCGGCGGCACCGCTTCACCGCTGGACGCCCGTACCATTCAGGTGTTGGTGCCGCAAGGCAAGAGTTCGCAGGTACGTTTCCTGGCGGAGATCCAGAACATTAACGTCAGCGTCGGGCCGATAGACGCCAAGGTGATCATCAATTCCCGTACCGGTTCGGTGGTGATGAACCGAGACGTGATCCTGGATTCCTGCGCGGTGGCACAAGGCAACCTGTCGGTGGTGGTCGATCGGCAAAATACCGTCAGCCAGCCGACGACGCCATTTGGCGGCGGGCAGACCGTGGTGACGCCGAATACCCAGATTTCGGTGCAGCAGCAGGGCGGTTCGTTGCAGAAGGTTAACGCCAGCGCCAATCTGAACAATGTGATCCGCGCGCTTAACGCGTTGGGGGCTACGCCGATCGATCTGATGTCGATCCTGCAGGCGATGCAAAGCGCTGGTTGTCTGCGCGCCAAGCTGGAAATCATTTGATGGCTGGCGATCTGATGGCAATGTCGGGTGCGGCTTACGATGCGCAGGCACTCAACGGGCTGAAGCGTGACGCGGCGAGCGATCCGCAGGGTAACCTGAAACAGGTGGCCCAGCAGGTTGAAGGCATGTTCGTGCAGATGATGCTGAAAAGCATGCGTGCCGCGCTACCGAAGGATGGAGTGCTGAGCAGCGAGCAGTCGCGGCTTTATACCTCGATGTACGACCAGCAGATCGCCCAGCAAATGTCGCAGAAGGGACTGGGGCTGGCCGACATGATGGTCAAGCAGATGAGTAATGCCAACGCGGTGTCGAGCGAGACCGCGGGCATGTCGCCGATGGCGCTGGACAACGAGGTGCTGCAAACGCTGCCGAATCAGGCGCTGGAACAAATGATCCGTCGCGCGGTACCGAAAGCACCGGCCACGCTGCCGCTGTCGCTCAATAACGGCAACTTTGTCGCCCGCTTGTCTATCCCGGCACGGGTTGCCAGCCAACAGAGCGGCATACCCCATCAGTTGATTGTGGCACAGGCGGCGCTGGAATCCGGGTGGGGTCAACGCGAGATCCCGACCGCCAACGGCACGCCGAGCTACAACCTGTTCGGCATCAAGGCCGGTGGCAGTTGGAAGGGGCCGGTCACCGAGATCACCACCACCGAGTTTGAGCAGGGGACGGCGAAGAAGATCAAGGCCCAGTTCCGGGTGTATGGCTCTTACGTCGAGGCGATGGCCGACTACGTCAAGCTGTTGACCAATAACCCACGCTACGCCGAGGTGGCCAATGCCCGCAGTCCGGAGCAGGCGGCGCATGCACTGCAGCAGGCCGGTTACGCCACCGATCCGCAATATACCAATAAACTGGTCAATGTGATCCAGCAGATGAAAAACGCCGGCGAGCAGGTGGTTAAAGCCTATACCCATGACCTGAAGGATCTGTTTTAGCCGCTGGGCGCAGCATGCAGCACCCCTACGCAATAGGCCGTATTTAAATGTAGGGGTTCAGCATGCTGAACCCGTTTTTTTCCTCAAGTTTCCCCGCTTTTTGCCGATAACCAAGACAGGCTGAGTGAACCCTCTCAGCAGATTAATTGACTTCTGTGGGCCAGCGGCGCCGCAGCAAAAGGAACTTTTATGTCCAATAGCTTAATCAATACCGCGATGAGCGGGCTGAATGCGGCTCAGGTGGCGCTCAGCACTGTCAGTAACAACATCTCTAACTACAACGTGACCGGCTATAACCGCCAGACGGCGATCCTGGCGCAAAACGGTGGCTTGAGTACCATGAACGGCTTTATCGGTAACGGTGTCACCGTCACCAGCGTTAACCGCGAGTATAACCAGTTCATTACCAACCAATTGCGCAGTGCGCAGGGCAGCGCCGAAGCGCAGGGTGCCTATTACGAGAAAATCTCTCAGATCGATAACCTGTTGGCGAGCAAAACCAATACCTTGTCGACCAACATGCAAGACTTCTTCACCAACCTGCAGAATCTGGTAAGTAACTCTGGCGACGATTCGGCGCGTCAGACGGTGTTAGGCAAGGCCAACGGCCTGGTTAACCAGTTCAACAACACTGACAAATATCTGCGTGATATGGACAGTGGTGTCAACCAGCAGATCGGTGACAGCGCGCAGCAAATCAACAGCTACAGCCAGCAAATTGCCCGTCTGAATGACGAGATTACCCGTCTGCGCGGCAGTGGCGGCGAGCCGAATGCTTTGTTGGATCAGCGCGATCAACTGGTGACTGACCTGAATAAAGTGGTGGGTGTGCAGGTGACCCAGCAGGATGGCGACGCCTATACGGTCTCATTCGCCAACGGCCTGACCTTGGTGCAGGGCAGTACGACCTACCAGGTGTCGGCGGTACCTTCCAGCAGCGATCCTTCCCGCTCGACCCTGGGTTACGACCGCGGCAACGGTGCCAACGAAGTCCCTGAGAGCCAGATCAACAGCGGCAGCCTGAGTGGGGTGTTCAAGTTCCGCAGTGAGACGCTGGACGGCGCTCGCAACCAACTGGGGCAAATTGCGCTGGCGTTGGCAGACAACTTTAACCAGCAGCACCGTGCAGGTTTCGATCTGAACGGTGACGCAGGGACAGACTTCTTCAGTTTCGGCGGCGGTCGCGTGGTGGATAACACCCGTAATACCGGTGACGCCTTGTTGTCGGTCTCTTACACCGATACCAGCAAGGTGAAGGCCAACGATTACCGCGTCGAGTTTGACGGCAGCAACTGGCAGGTGAGCCGCCTGCCGGACAACGTTAAGGTTAACGCCACTGCGGGTACCGATGCTGACGGTAAGCAGACGTTGAGCTTCGACGGTCTGCAGGTCAGCATCGACGGTAACGCCAAGGCCAAAGACAGCTTTACCGTGAAACCGCTCAGCGATGTGGCGGGCAGCCTGAAGGTGGCTATCACCGACACGTCACATATCGCCGCAGCCGGCAAAGATGACAGCGGCCGTGGTGATAACGAAAATGCCAAAAAGTTGATCGATCTGCAAACCCAGAAGCTGGTGGACGGCAAAGCCACCTTCAGCGGTGCCTACGCCGGTATGGTCAGTAGCATCGGCAATCAGACCGCTGCTGCCAAAGTGGCCACCACTTCGCAGAGCAACATCGTCGTACAGCTGACCAACCAGCAGCAGTCGATCTCTGGCGTCAACCTGGACGAAGAGTACGGTGAGCTGTTGCGTTTCCAACAATATTACATGGCTAACGCGAAGGTGGTTGAAACCGCCAGCTCGCTGTTTGATACCTTGTTGAATATCCGTTGATTTAATTGCTGACCGGCGTCCTGTGGGCGCCGGTCGCTCACCGTGAGGAACCTACAGCATGCGTATGAGCACCAGCATGATGTACCAACAAAACATGTCCGGCATCACCGGCAACCAGTCACTGTTTATGAAGGCCGCAGAGCAGTTGTCGACGGGCAAGCGAGTGATCAATCCTTCCGACGATCCGCTGGCGGCGTCGCAGGCGGTGATGCTGTCGCAGTCGCAGGCTGAGAACAATCAGTATACGCTCGCGCGCACCTTTGCCCGGCAGAACGTCTCGATGGAGGAAACCGTTTTGAGCGGTGCAACATCGACCATTTCCGATATTAAGGCGCTGATCGTCAACGCGGGTGGCACCAAAAGCGATAACGACCGCGACTCGCTGGCGACCCAACTGCAGGGGCTGAAAGATCAGCTGCTCAATCTGGCTAACAGCACTGACGGTAACGGCCGCTACATGTTCGGCGGCTATGTGAACGACAAGCCGCCGTTTGTCGATGAAGGTGGAACCGTGAGCTATAAAGGCGGTGACAAGGTCGTCGAACAGAAGGTGGACGCCAACCGGACCATGACCATTGGTCATACCGGCAAGGGGGTATTCATGTCGTTGACCAGCAACCCGAAACCCGAGCCGGACGGCAGTGCGCCGGTGGCTAACGTGTTTGAGAGCATCGACATTGCATTGAAAGCGCTGAAAACCCCGCAGCAGGATGCGGACGACGCCACCAAGCAACAGGTGACAGATGCATTGGCCAAGGCTAACCGCGGCATGGACAACTCCTACAACAAGGTGCTCAGTGTGCGTGCTGAATTGGGCAGCCAATTGCAGGAAATGGACCAGTTGGACAGCATCGGCAAAGAGCGCGACATGACCAATCAAGTGCAGATGAGCGCGCTGACAGATGCGGATTTGGCCGAGTCGATCTCTGCTTACTTTATGCAGCAGGCCGCGCTGCAGGCGTCATATAAAACCTTCGGTGATATGCAGGGTATGTCGTTGTTCCAGATGAATCGCTGATACCCGTCAATACCCGTCGTCTTTCAAGCTGCAGCGTTGTTACCTGCACTTCGTTATGTGGCCCGTCCATGGGCCACACCCCTTCGGGGCCGCAGCGAGCAGCGTTCAAATCTGCTCCCGGCAGATTTGTCACCCCAGTTACTTACTTAAGTAAGCTCCTGGGGATAAGCAAGCTTGGCGCCTGGCTGTGCTGTACAGGGATGTACGAATGCCGCGAGCGTATGGACGCGCTGGAGCGGCCAACTTGAAATCCATAGGCAATAATAAACATCCGCTGTGAAGTTATGGCGGATCGCTCTTTGGGTGTGCTTAGAGGACTTTATCGCTGTAAACAGGGGTAGGGAATTCTTGAAACCGGGCGCACTTGTTTGGCACGTCACTCTTTCCCCCACGAAGGTTTGAGTGACGTGCCTTTTTTTCGGCTGAGGCAAAGTGAAACCTGCCGATATCCGCCTGATTTAACGTAGGGAAACGTCTGAATATTCAGGAGGGTTGGCTAAATAACAGTAGAGGTTATATTTTGAATTTGTTTATAACATCGTCGTTATTTCTTCTTTTTCACCATAGCCCATTTTTCACCGTTCGGCGAAGGGGATAATGCAATTTGAATTCGGTTGGTTGCCCAGTGCGCCATACCTAAGGCTCTGCGTGCTCTGCGGTTGGTTTTAGCTTTCATTTCTGTGCTCCTGAGAGTAGGGTTAATTCCGCAAATTATAAATATAACCGTCCCGCCGGCTGACCCCGGTGAAAGAATATCTTTATCCTTGCGGATAACGGATGGAGTTTTAAATTCACTTCCCTGTGTGTTGCTTTATATTTAAATCCCCTCCTGCATTTAATTTCTACGACTAAATACTGACAGTTTTACTGATGGCTTTTTATTTAACAAGGCCATTCTAAGGTGGGTAATTTATTATTCAAGTCGATAAAATTAATCGAAGCCAAATAGTGTTAATAGGTTTTTTTCAACTTTTTATAGCGAGAAAGGGGTTTTACTGCCCGTTTGTCCGGCGAGGTGCGGCCGTTAAGCCGCATTGATCAGGGTTACGCTAGGGCGTCATGCTGCCGAGGACATCGGCCAGCCTGTCGAAGAACTCGCCAAACAGGTGCTCACAAAACGGCGCCAGCATCGGCATCATCATGCCAATGGTCATAATGCCGATGGTCATGGTGACCGGGAAGCCGATGACGAATACCGACAGTTGCGGCGTCATACGGTTGAGCAGACCGAGCGCCATGTTCAGCGTCAGTAACAGGCAAATCAGCGGCAGCGCCAGCATCATGCCGTTGATAAATATCAGCGAGCCAGCCTGGGTCAATGCCAGAAAACCGTTACCATTCAGCGGTTCGGCCTGAATAGGCAGGGTATGGAAGCTGTCTACCAGCAGCGAAATCAACCACAGGTGGCCGTTAAAACTGAGGAACAGCAGCATCGCCAGCAGGTTGAGCAACCGTGCCAGCACCGGAGTGTTTGGCCCACCGCTGGGGTCAAAGAAGGTGGCGAATGACAGGCCCATCTGCATGCCAATCACTTCGCCTGCCAAGCGGATTGCCGCGAAGGCAAACTGCATGGTCAGGCCCAGTGCCACGCCGATCAGGATTTGCTGAGCCGCCAGCCACAGGCCGGCAGCGGAGAAAATAGGGACAGAGCTGATGGGCAGACCGGGGGCCACCAGGACAACGATCAGACCACCCAGGCCAATTTTCACCTTCTTGCTGATCTGCTTTTCGCTGAACACCGGCGCGGTGCTGATCAACGCCAGAATGCGCAGCAGCGGCCAGAAATATTGGCTGAGCCAGACGCCGAACTGGGCGCTGTCAAATGTGAGCATGGTTAACCAATCAGATTTGGCAGGTTAGTGAACAGCGTGCGCATATAGTCCAGCAGCAGGTTCAGCATCCACGGCCCGGCAATCACGATGGTGGCCACCACCGCCAGAATTTTGGGGATGAACGACAGGGTCATTTCGTTGATCTGGGTGGCGGCCTGCAGCAGGCTGACCACCAGACCGCTGACCAGCGCGGCGAGTAACATCGGGGCCGCCAGCGCCAGCGCCACTTTCATCGCTTCGGTGCCCAGCGCCATGACCGATTCGGGTGTCATCGTGAATCCCTCAGTGGCGGGGTGCCCGCCGCGAATTACCAATAAAAACTAGGAATAGAAACTCTGTGCCAGCGAGCCAAGCAGTAACTGCCAGCCATCGACCAACACAAACAGCATCAGTTTGAACGGCAGTGAGATGGTCGCCGGTGGCACCATCATCATCCCCAGCGCCATCAGCACGCTGGCCACCACCAGATCGATAATCAGGAACGGAATAAATACCGTGAAACCGATTTGGAACGCGGTTTTCAGCTCGCTGGTGACGTAAGCCGGCAGCAAAATGCGCATCGGCACCGCCTCCGGTCCTGCCAGCGGCGGCAGGTTGGCGAGCTTGGCATACAGGGCCAGATCGGTTTCCCGCGTTTGGCGCAGCATAAACTCGCGCAGCGGCTGCGAACCTTTATCCATCGCCACGTCCAGGCTGATTTTATCCTGGCTGAACGGCAGATAGGCGTCCTGATAAACCTTGTCGAACACCGGTGACATGATGAAAAAGGTCAGGAACAGCGCCAGACCCAGCATCACCTGATTGGGCGGCGCGGACGGGGTGCCGAGTGCGTTGCGCAGCAGCCCGAGCACGATGATGATACGAGTGAAACTGGTCATCATCAGCAGCATGGCAGGCAGGAAGCTGAGCGAGGTCAGCAGCACCAGCGTTTGTACCGGCAGCGACCAGCTTTGGCCACCGTTGGCTAACGGCTGGCTGATCAAACCGGGCAGTTGCGCGAAAGCCGCGGGGCTTATCAGCAGCAGCGCAGCAGCCAGAAGTTGTTTTCCCCTCACCCCGGCCCTCTCCCAACAAGAGAGGGGGAAGGCGGCGGTTTTCTGCCAATCCGAGCCGAGGGGAGTCATCGTCGGGGATGCCGATTGTTGAGTGCGAGTCATGCCGATTTTTCCGGACGTTTCAGAACTTTTTGCATCAGTTGGCGAAAATCCGCCGGCGCGGTGGCCTCGGCTGCTGTGCTGTCCGCCGCAGGGGCGGGCAGGGTATGCAGCGGGGTGATTTGCTGGGCGGTGACACCCAGCACCAGCAAGGTGTTATCCACCTCGATCACCACCACGCGCTCGCGTTGCCCGACCTGGCAGCTGGCACGCAGGTTTAACAGTTTGTTGTTGCGCGCCTGTGGGGCAAACCCCAGTCGGCGGAACAGCCAGCCGGCCAGCAGGATCAGCAGCAGGATGCCACCGAGCGCAGTGCTGACCTGCGTCAGAACCGAACCGGCCGGCAGTGCCGGCGCGGCAGGTTGTAAGGTGCCCTGGCTGGGCGCGGCGGTGCTTGGGTTCATCAGCGGCTCAGGCGACGCATGCGTTCGGAAGGGGTAATGATGTCGGTGATACGTACACCGAACTTGTCGGCCACCACCACCACTTCGCCCTGGGCAATCAGATAACCGTTGATCATGATATCCAGGGGTTCACCCGCCAGCCCGTCCAGAGCCACGACAGATCCCTGCGACAGGCGCAGCAGCTCCTTGATGGTCATTTTGGTGCGGCCCAGTTCGACGGTCAGTTTGACCGGAATGTCCAGGATCAGATCGATGTCCTGCAGGCTGCCGCTGGCATCCTGCGGTTCCAGCGATTTGAACACCGCGTCGCTGGCAGAGGTTTTTTCGGTAGATTGCTGCTCGTTAAACGCATCAGCCCACAGGTCGTCCACGGATTCCTTTCCTTCGCCAGACGGTTGCTTAGGATCACTCATTTGGGCTGTTCCTCACTCAGAGCATTCAAAATAGGGTTAATCAAATGTTCAACACGCAGGGCGTACTGCCCGTTTAACGTGCCGTATTGGCTGGTCAGAACCGGTACGCCGTCCACGTGGGCGATCAGGCGATCCGGTTTATCAATCGGTAATACATCACCCGGCTGCAGCTTCAGGATTTTTGACAGTCGCATCGGGATATCGACGAAGTTGGCAATCAGCTCCAGTTCGGAATGCTGCACCTGCTTCACCAGCGTTTCGCGCCAGTGGCTGTCCTCCTGCCGTGAGTTTTCCAGCGGCGGGTTGGTCAGCAGTTCACGCAGCGGTTCGATCATGGCAAACGGGATACAGATGTTGAATTCACCGCTCAACGCGCCGATCTCTACCTGGAATGGAGTAGTGACTACAATGTCGTTCGGCGAGGTGGTGATATTGGTGAACTTCACCTGCATTTCGGCGCGCACGTATTCCACGTTGATCTTGTAAATCGCGCTCCAGGCGTCGCCATAGGCGTCCAGCGCCAGGCGCAGCATGCGCTTGATCACCCGTTGCTCAGTAGGCGTGAATTCGCGGCCTTCCACTTTGGTCGGAAAGCGACCGTCGCCGCCAAACAGGTTATCGACGGCGATAAACACCAGGCTCGGTGCGAACACGAACAGCGCGGTACCGCGCAGCGGGTTCAGGTGCACCAGGTTGAGGTTGGTGGGCACCGGCAGGTTGCGGGCAAATTCGTGATACGGCTGGATCTTGATCGGGCCAACGGTAATGTCCGGACTGCGGCGCAACAGGTTGAACAACCCCATGCGGAACTGCCGGGCAAAACGCTCATTGATGATTTCCAGCGCGTGCAGTCGCTCGCGCACCACGCGGCGCTGGGTGGTCGGATCGTACGGCTTGACCTCGCTCTCGTTACTGGCGACCGCTACGGGTTCATCCCCCGCGCTGTCGCCGTTGAGCAAGGCGTCGATCTCTGCCTGTGAAAGAATGCTGTCGCCCATAGTGATTACCGCAATATGAAGGCGGTGAACAGCACGTCGCTGACCACCTGCTTCGGTTGTCCCTTAACCAGCGGCGGGCTAAGCACGTCCTTAATCTGCGCCACCAGTTGCTGTTTCCCTTGTTCACTGCTCAACTGACCCGCTTCCTGACGGGACAGCAGCATCAGCAGACGGCTGCGCACTTCCGGCAGAAAATCGTTCAGTTGGCGGCGGGTATTTTCGTCCGGCAAGCGTAACGTCAGGCCGATATACAACACGCGATCGGGGTTGTTATCCGGCGTCATCAGATTGACGGTAAAGGTGTCCAGCGGCATAAACACCGGCACGGCCGGCGGCTGAGGTTTTTCTGCGGGTTGCGTACCGTTCTGGTGCTGCTTGAGCTGCCACCAGCTGTAACCGGCCGCACCGCAGGCGAGCACGGCTATCAACACCAGCACGATGACCAGAAGGGAGCGTTTTGGTGCTGCCGGTAGGGTATTTTGAGACATAGCTAAATCAAATTCCTGTTGTTATACCCGACGTCCTGCAAGCCGTAGCCTGAAACCCGGCGGGTACATAGCGCGCGCAAAAGCCACACGCATGACATGTAACGGTATTATCGCGCCTATTCCGGCTCACAATAGCCAGAATAGACGGGGAAAAACGTGCCAGCTTGGGCGTTTGCGGCCACTCAGGCGAAAATATCAACGCCGCTGATGCCGCGAGCCATGGCCTGCAATGCCAGAGGGGCGCTGAGCGCCTCTGTGGCCGGTTCGCTGCCACCGTGGCTCTCACGATAATTCGGCCGGCCCTGTTGCTCGCCGTTCTGCTGTTGCGCCTGTTGCCCCTGTGGCATTGACTCACCGCCCACGCTGCTGTGCCCCAGATTGATACCGCTTTCCGCCAGTGCATGGCGCAGTTGCGGCATGGCGGCTTCCACGGCGGCACGCACCTGACCGTGGGCCGAGGCAATGTGCAGCTGTGCCTGGTTGTCATCCAGCTTGAGGGTGATCTGCAACGCCCCCAGTTCCTGCGGATGCAAACGCAGCTCGGCACTTTGCTGGCCGTTGCGATGGAACATCAATACCTGCTGATTCAGCGCCTGCTGCCACTCGGGGCTGCCGAGCTGGGCATTCAACTGTGGCGTGGGTGGGGCGGTGACCAGCGAGGCGGCTGGGGTGGCGGCCAGGGTCGGGCTGGATACCGGCGGGGCCACCAGGTGATTGACCGGCGTTTGCGGTGGCGTATCGGTGCCGAATTTCAATGCAGCGACATCCGGCTTGTCATGGGTTGCCGCGGTCTGTTGTGGCGTGTCGGCGCGACTTTCCATGTTGAGCGGATCTTGGCTCACCGTTGTCGGGTTTTTCTGCGTGTCTGCCAGCGGGCTGCCGGAAGCATCCGAAGATCGGCCCAGAGCGGCGCTCAGCACCGCTGCCGGTTGCGTGGCATTCTGCTCGCCTTCAACGGTCAGTTCAGTGGCTCCGGAAGAACCTGGCATCACCGGCGTGACGGCAATGGGCAGCATGGCGAACAGCGCCTGCAACGTGGCGGCGTCGATCTCACCGGCAGGGCGCAGAGCCGTCTCCTCTGGCGGTTGATTTTTCTGCGGTTCTTCGCCGGGAGCTACGGCGGCGGGCTGACCGTTGCTTAACAGCGACGGCGCTAACAGCCCATCGCGTTCGCCGAAGGCGGCCAGTAGCTGGGTGAGCTGGTTGCGGCTCAGCGGCGCTGACTCCTGGTCTGCGCTCAAGGTCATCGGTGACAGCTTGCCCGCAGCCTTATCGGCAGGCAGCACGCGGGCACCGAGCAGTTGTGCAAAGGCGGACGAAAGGGACGACTCATCCAGCGGCAATGCTGCGTCCGGCAGTAATCCGCTATCGCCCGCGGGCGACATTGCGGGCAAAACGTTGAGGTTCATTGGTGAGTATTCCTTTGTGCACTGCGTTGAGCGAACTCATCCATCAGCTTTTGATCCCGTTTATTCTCCAACTGCAGCTCCGCGCTTTGGGCTCGGGTATGCAGGGTTTCGAAGGCGTTCAGCCGCTGCTGTTTGTCCTGCCAGTGCTTCATCGCGTGGTCGACCTTTTGTCCCCACTGCGTCAGTTGCTGGCGGTGCTGGGTGATGGCCTGCTCCAGCGTGCCGATAAACTGCTGGTAGTTCTGCCAGTTGGATGACTCCATACCGCCACTCAGTTGATTATTCAGCTTCTGGCGGTACTCATCCTGATAATTGAGCAGCATGGAAAGCTGCTGCTCAGCCGCCTGCTGCGCCTTGCGCACCTGGCCCAACTGCTGCGTCGCCTGTTCCACCGCATCCTGCGCCAAATCGCGCAGGGTAATCAGGGGTGACTGTGGTTTCATCGGATTTGCGCCTTTGGTGACGTTAAACGATCAATTGCTGTAACTGTTGGCAGGCGTCGTCGTAACCGCTGCGCTCGAAAATGCCCTGTTGCAGATAGGCTTCCATCTGCGGGTACAGCGCCATCGCCTTGTCCAGCAGTGGATCGCTGCCTGAGACGTAGGCACCGACGCTGATCAAATCGCGGTTGCGTTGATAGCTGGCCAGCATTTGTTTGAAATTGCGTACCCGACGGTAGTGCTCTTCGTCGATCAACGACGTCATGGCGCGGCTGATCGACGCTTCAATGTCGATGGCCGGGTAGTGACCGGCTTCCGCCAATCGCCGCGACAGCACTACGTGGCCATCGAGAATGGCACGCGCCGAATCGGCGATCGGATCCTGCTGGTCATCACCCTCGGTCAGCACGGTATAAAAGGCGGTAATCGAACCGCCACCGCTGATGCCGTTGCCCGCGCGTTCCACCAGTGCCGGCAGTTTGGCGAACACCGAAGGCGGGTAACCTTTGGTGGCCGGTGGCTCGCCGATGGCCAGGGCGATCTCACGCTGGGCCATCGCGTAGCGGGTCAGTGAATCCATAATCAGCAACACGTGCTGGCCGCGATCGCGGAAGTCCTCGGCGATACGGGTGGCATAGGCCGCCCCCTGCATCCGCAGCAGCGGTGAGACGTCCGCCGGTGCGGCGATCACCACCGAGCGTGCCCGGCCTTCAGGGCCGAGGATGTTTTCGATAAAGTCTTTAACTTCGCGGCCGCGTTCACCGATCAGCCCGACGACGATCACGTCGGCCTGGGTGTAACGTGCCATCATGCCCAGCAGCACGCTTTTACCGACGCCAGAACCGGCGAACAGCCCCATGCGCTGGCCACGACCGACGGTCAGCAGGCCATTGATGGTGCGTACACCGACGTCCAGTACCTGTTCGATCGGTGTACGTTGCAGCGGGTTGAACGGGGCGGTGATCAGCGGCGCACGGTAGCCGGTTTCCGGTGCAGGCAGGCCGTCGAGCGGCTTGGCACTGCCGTCCAGCACCCGGCCCAGTAGTGCCGGGCCAAGCGGCAGCTGTTTGCTGGCGCTCTGTCCTTCCGGCGAGACGCGGGCATAAACCCGGGCGCCGGGCACAATGCCTTCCACTTCTTCCAACGGCATCAGGAACAGTCGCTGGCCGTTAAAACCGACCACTTCGCTCTCGACTTCCTGCACTTCACCGCCGTCGTGGCGCTCGATCAGGCAGGTGGCACCGATGGGCAGTTGCAACCCGGTGGCTTCCAGCACCAGCCCGGTTGCGCGCGTCAGGCGGCCGTAGCGACGAACCGTCGGGGCCAGAGTAATACGTTTTTCCAGCGTATCCAGTGAGGTCAGCCAGCGGCCGAGGCGCTGAGTCATTACACCTCTCCCGGAGCTGCCAGACGGCAGAG
Organism: Serratia proteamaculans; assembly: GCF_949794035.1. Classification (NCBI taxonomy): domain Bacteria; kingdom Pseudomonadati; phylum Pseudomonadota; class Gammaproteobacteria; order Enterobacterales; family Yersiniaceae; genus Serratia; species Serratia proteamaculans. Next base: position 3,280,752 of record NZ_OX461105.1, on the reverse strand, counting down.
TTCGTGCCAGCGGGTCGCCAGACTGGCGTCGAGATCGCCCTCATCAGCACTGACCTTACAGCCGCCAGGGTGTAACTGACCGTCCGCCAGCAGCCGCCAGCCGTGCAGGCTTAGCGTGGCACCCAACTGCTGCTCTATCCGATGATAATCATCCGGATGTACGCGCAACTGCGGCTTGCCGCTGAACATCGGCTCCTGTTGGATCAACTGTTGGATCTGCGCCAGCAGCGCGGTGCCATCACACACCGGCGGCTGACCAAGCACCTGTTTGGCGGCGGTCAACGCCAGTTGCATCAGGCGCGAGGCGATCACGCTGTCGAGAGCATCCAGCGTGTGCTGGAATTCAGTCACCAGTTGCTGCTGTTGCTGCGCCTCCAGCAAACCCTGTTGGCGGCCTTCCTCCATTCCGGCCTGGAACCCGGCGTCGTAGCCTTTTTGCTGGCCGTCGGCGTAGCCCAACTGCTGGCCTTGCTGCTCTGCCTGCAGGCGTAACTGGGCCAGTTGCTGTTCCTGAACGACGCTGTCGTCCAGGGGAACGCCGTAAGTTTCCACTACCGGTAACGGCAGGGGGGCGAGTTCCGGTTTCGGTTCGTTCAGGTCATTGAGCGACCAGGGCTGCCAGGGCAGGGTGTTAATGCGATCAGACATAGGTGTCCTCGCCACCGCCGATAATCATTTCGCCGCTCTCTGCCAAACGACGCACCACCAGCAGGATGGCTTTCTGTTCGTTCTCTACCTGCGACATGCGCACCGGGCCACGGTTGGCCAGATCGTCGCGCAGAATATCGGCCGCGCGTTGCGACATGTTCTTGAGGAACTTCTCGCGCAGCGGCTGTTCCGCGCCTTTGAGCGCCACCAGCAAGGATTCGCCTTCCACTTCCTGCAACAGGCGCTGGATGCTGCGGTCGTCGACTTCCACCAGGTTTTCGAACAGGAACATTTCGTCGATGATCTTCTGTGCCAGCTCGCCGTCGTATTCGCGCATGGCGTCGATAACCGCCTCTTCCTGCTGCGTTTTCATCAGGTTGATGATCTCGGCCGCGGTGCGTACCCCGCCCATTTTGCTGCGCTTGAGGTTCTGGCCGTCGAGCAGGTTGTTCAGCACTTCGGTCAGTTCCGCCAACGCTGCCGGCTGCACGCCACCGAAAGTGGCAATACGTAGCATGACGTCGTTGCGCAGGCGTTCGTCGAACAGCGCCAGAATATCTGCCGCCTGGCCACGCTTCAGGTGGACCAGAATGGTGGCGATGATCTGCGGGTGTTCGTCGCGGATCAGATCCGCGGCGCTCATCGGCTCCATAAAGTTGAGCGTTTCCATGCCGGTGGTGGTTTCGCGAGATTCGAGAATATCCTCCAGCAGGCTGGAGGCACGCTCTTCGCCCAACGCCTTGATCAATACCGAACGCAGGTAGTCGCTGGCATTGACGCTCAGTGCTGCGTACTGTTCGGCATCGTCTTCAAACTCGCGCAGTATTTCTTGCAGTTGCTTGTGCGAGACCTGGCTCATGCTGGCCATGGTGCCGCTCAACTGCTGAACTTCACGCGAGGAAAGGTGTTTGAACACCTCGGCAGCGCGATCTTCACCCAGCGTCATCAGCAGGATGGCGCTTTTTTCGGTACCGGTCAGACTCATAATTCGTTACTCATCCATTGGCGGATTACCAGAGCGACCACGCGTGGGTCTTTTTCAGCCAGTTCGCGGATCCGCTGGCTCTGGACTTCTGCACTGACGCGCTGCTGCGATTTGCGGTGCTGCGCCAGCTCCTCATTACTCTGTTTATTGCTGTCGGCCGGTTTGGCCATTGGCGCATTGGCGCTGGCGAGGGCGGCTTTCTGTACCGCCTGACGGTTTTGCAACTGCGGCCGCACCAGTTTGCGCCACAGCAACCAGGCCACCAGCAGGACCAGCAGATAGCGACCGGCATCCAACAGGCGATCGATAAAGCTTTGGCTTTGCCAGAACGGCAGTTCACCGCCGGTGATTTCGTTATCGGTAAACGGTGTGTTGACCACGTTGAGGGTATCGCCACGGCTGCTGGAGAAGCCCATGGACTCACGTACCAGCGATTCGATCTGCGCCAACTGCTCTTTGCTCATCGGCAGCGGTTTGCCTTCTTTATCGGTGCCGCGATAGTTGACCACCACCGCCACCGACAGCCGCTGTACCGTCCCGGCCTTCTGCTGGGTATGGCGAATGGTGCGATCGACCTCATAGTTGGTGGTTTCATCGCTGCGCGTATTCTGTGGCCCTGACGCCGCACTGCGGGTTGCCGTGGCATTCGGTTTGGCGGCGTCGGCGTTGGTGCCGGCAGCCGGTTTGGCGGTTTCAATCGGCGCGGCAGCCGGTGCGCTAGGCTGGTTGGACAGTGCGCCCGGCACGCCACCGACCAGTGGTCCGCCAATTTGGTCGCTTTGGCTCAGCTGTCTGGAGCGTACGGCGGCCTTATTGGGCTGTTGGTTCGGCTGGTATTCTTCGTCAGTTTGCTCGCGGGTGGCGAAGTCGATCTGTGCGGTGACCTGCGCACGGACGTTGCCGTTACCGACCATCGGCGCCAGGATTGCTTCGATGCGACGCTGATAGCGATTTTCCACTTCACCGGCGTACTTCAACTGTGCCGCGTTCAGATCACGCCCGGTGCCGTCAGACTGGGTCAACAGGCGGCCGGACTGATCGACCACCGTGACGTTGCCCGGCGGTAAACCGGCAACGCTGCTCGAAACCATATAAACGATGGCGTTGATCTGACCGTCATCCAACGCGCGGCCGGCTTGCAGCGTCAGGGTCACGGAGGCGGAAGGGGATTTTTGTTCGCGGACAAACAGCGAGGGTTTTGGCAGAGCCAGATGCACGCGGGCGTTTTGTACCGGCCCCAGGGATTCGATGGTGCGTGACAGTTCGCCTTCCAGCGCGCGCTGATAGTTGATTTGCTCACTGAACTGGCTGATACCGAATTTTTCCTGATCCAGCAGTTCGAAACCCACTGCGCCACCTTTCGGCAGACCCAGCTGCGCCAGTCGCAGGCGGGTTTCATGTACTTTATCGGCCGGGATCAGCAGCGCCGCGCCGTTTTCGGCAAAGCGGTAGGGGATGTTCATCTGCGTCAGTTGGGTGACGATGGCACCCCCGTCGCGATCGTTAATGTTGCTGTACAGTACGCGGTAATCTGGGCTTTTTGCCCATAACAGCAGCGCAACCACAATGGCGATGGCGGCGGAAGCGGCGATCAGCAGTGGGATTTTCGGGTTGGCGCGCAGACGGTCCCACAGGGCTTGCAGACCATTATCGCGGTTTTCGGTGGCGGAGATTGAAGCACTCATTTTAGCCAGTGTCCTTCAATGACGCTCAGGATCCGGTGCGGGCCACGGCGTAGCTCCCTGCCAGGCTGATGAACGATGTGGTTAGCGTTGTGTGACAAAACAGACTCCCTGATACACATTTCTTCTAAATAGCGGCGCTCCCATTTCTGGGCATGCCATTATTTCCCCTTACTCACTATTTCGATGGCCCGATAAGCCGGGTTTTTTGCAGTTAATTAGCCGCTTTAGGATAAAAATGCTGTGTTAGGGTGTGCAGCATCAAAGTAGTGCCTGCCGCCACAACGGCAGGTAGCCGCGTTTTTATTGAGGTCACGATGGCAATTCAGGGTATTGAAGGGGTGTTGCAACAGTTGCAAGCCACGGCGATTCAGGCAGGGCAGCTCGGACAAGGCGCTGGTGCGCCAGGCGTCAGTTTTGCCAGCGAACTGAAAGCGGCGATCGGCAAGATCAGCGATACCCAGCAGACCGCACGCAAGCAGGCGCAGGATTTTGAGGTCGGCGTCCCCGGCATCAGCCTGAATGATGTGATGGTCGATCTGCAAAAATCATCAATCTCGCTGCAGATGGGTGTGCAGGTGCGTAATAAGCTGGTTTCCGCTTACCAGGAAGTGATGAATATGGCGGTGTGATTGACTAAGATTTTTGAAATTATTGATAAATATTAACGATTACCTGGGGTGTATTTCTGGTTTGACAGGGAACCCCCGCCTAGCGAGGGTTTGGTTGGCTGTGAGCCTCTGTTACTGATTGTCTTTTAGGCCAGGCCTGATAATGAAGCAGGTTGCGGTCGCTGTGGCTAATAGTTTCCCATCGCCGCTTTTCAAACTTCCTTCTGACACTCCAAGATTTTTTGATATGTGTACAATTCGGCCTTCTGCAATAAGATCTGTATCTTTTGGAACGGGCCGAAGCATTTTAACTTGTAGGTCAACGGTGCCATAGCCAACCCCGGCCTCCAGGGTACTATGCACGGCACAACCAGTAACCGAGTCTAATACTGTTGCGGCAAATCCCCCGTGAACCCCACCAAGTGGATTGAGGTGCCTCTGGTCTGCTCTTGCAACGATCTTCACATATCCTTCTTCAATTGAAACTGCTTTCATTGGTACGGTTTCAGCAATTGAGGCTCGGGGAAGTTTTCCTGCTTCTGCAGCAAGTAAGAGTTCCAGCCCGGTCATTTTTGTCGGATCCATCGTTTTTCCTCTGGTGAACTATTGAATACTTATATAGTAGAGGTCTGACCTGATGGGTTGTCTTTAAGTGCTTAGTTGGCGGTTTATTCATCACTGCAACCATCCCCTGAATCTGCGAATAGCTGTATTGCTCTGGGTTCTGGTAAATTTCGTTTCAGTGTTCAGCCGTGATTGTCGCTATTTGGCCCTTGCTATTACTTTCCGAGATCAGAAACGACAAATGGGCGACCAATCGCCAGAGCATGAGGACAGAAACCCCGGTTCAACTCACATTGCGGCACTTGTTACCGAGCTATAATTTCCGGGTTAAGGATGTTTTGATTACCGGGAAAGACAATGAGCAGCAAAAGTGAACAAAGATGGCGGCTGTTGAGTATTTTAATTCTGGCCGTTTTGGTCGTATTAATAATCGTTTTAATTAAACAAAGTTAAAAATACGGGCCACAGGTTGTGGCCTTGCTGATTTATTTTCCCGCCAGTATCCGCATGACGTCTTCTTCGTACGTCAGGCCCAGCAGCCAGATGCCAAGCAGCAAGACGGCCAGGGAAAACAGCAGTTTTTCGTTGAGCATGGCTTATCCCTCCTGATTGCGTTAACGCTCGCCGATGCTATCTCACCCCGCGGTTTTCCGCTAACCCGACCTGCATAAACCACGATTCCATTGTTCAATGATTTAACTTACGCCCGTGGTCATCAGTCCCGCGCTTCCATCAAGCTGAAATGGTCGGGACGAATGGTGCTGGGTTCCATGGCTCGTTGATGCCCGCGAATGGCGGTGGGGGCAAAGCCGAAGCGTTTGCGAAAGCGTTCGGCGAACCGCGAAGAGCTTTCATAACCGACGTGCTGGGCGATGGCGGATATTGGCCAGTCAGTGGACTGTAACAAGGTCAGTGCACTGTTCATGCGCACGTCGATCATCAGATTACGCAAGGAGGTGTTTTCCGCCGACAGCTTGCGACGTAACATGACCTCGCTCATCGACAAGGTGTCCGCGACCTCGGCCGCCGTCCAGATGTTGTGCGGATCGGTTGCCAGACAACGTCGCACCCGTTGGGTTAAATTTCTAACCTCGTTATGCACGAAGTTGATATTGAACTGCTTCAACCACAGCAAGATTTCCAGCATTTTGTGGCGAATAATGACAGTAGGGAAACGGTGTTTAAGCGCCAGCGCCAGGCTGGTGGTTTCAAAACTGTGCATGAGGGCGCAGGGCAGGTTGCGTAGTGCCAATACCGGGTCGAAGGCCGTAGGGGCCAGGGTTTCCGCCTGGGTCGGTTGTGCCGCAAACAGTAACGGATCGCAGGTCAGCAACTGGCAACTGAATACCCCTTCCTCTGAGGGCTCGTTAATAATGTCCACGGTTTGCCCTCCGTCGATAATCAACAACTCCCCGCTCTGAGCCACCACTTCACGCTGTTGCCAACGCACGCGTTTGTGGCCTTGCTGTACCAAATACAGATGGGGGTGTTCAAAATAGACTGAAGGGAATAATAATTCAGTATGCTGAATGATGTGCGCCGAGGCACCAATTCCAGGACAAAGATTAATTGTACGTTCCATCGATATTCATTTCGCAGCCATTATCTGAGAATATCTTTACGCTTTGATTGGCGTTGGAGCAACATTTTTCCATGCGTTGTGAAACACAACGACGTGTTTTATCTATCAAAAATCAATTTCCTGCTGAACAGAAAACGTCCGTGTCGGCGTAATATTTATCCGTCTCGTAGGGGCGTTACATGCTGCGCCCGTGTTAGTCGGGGCAATATATTCGCCCTACGGGCCCAGAGTGATCAATATGTTGAATGTATATAATTCAAATGCCATGGATTAATATCCTGACTTAACCGGAGAATAATAGTGCATGCTGCTATTTATTCCGCCATTACCATTATTGTTAAGCGTTTATCTGATTTGCGGCTCTCCCAACAGCAGGGCGCGGTCGTGAAACTGTCCATAGGTGTTGTTAACCACGTTCTGTCGCGTTGACTGGCCGATCAATTCTTTCAATTGGTCCATGCGTTGTTGCAGCAGGCGTTTGAGCTCGGTTTCATTGTCCAGGATCTGTTGCAGCTTATTGCGCAACAACTCCTGCAGCGCCATGGACGGGCCGGCCTGACCGGTGAAGGCGGCGGTGCTTTCCACCGCCGTCACGTAAGCCAGCTCCAATTCGATCAGATCTTCCCATCTTTCGGTTTGCGCCAGGGCGATCATCTGGCTGCTCAGGCTATATATTTGTTGATACGCGGCTAGCAGTTGCTGTTGACGTTCCATTATACGGCGTCCTGAGAGGGGTGATAATTGGGGCCAATCTGGCGCCAGGCATCGGCAATATTTTCCAGCAGTTTGACCACTTCGTCGATCGCCGCTTCGTCATTATGCAGGTTGGCCTGCATCAGGCGGCGCTTCATATAGTCATACAGCGCCGCCAGATTATCGGCCATTTCGCCGCCCTGCTGGGGATCGAGACCGCTTTTCAGGCCGTTATCGATAATATTGATGGCCTTTGACAGTGCCAGCCCCTTGCCGGCGATATCTCCCTGTTTCATCAGAATGCGTGCGCGTAACAGGGCGCTAAGCGCCCCGTCGAAAAGCATCACGATTAACTGATGCGGGCTGGCGCTCATTACGCCGCTTTCCAGACTGACCTGGGCGTAGGCTTGAGTTCCGCTTCGGTTATACATGCGATTTATTACCTGGTTAAAAAGTTCTATTTGAACTGTTGGGTTAAATAATTACCTGTACTGCCCAACTTGGACATCATGGTATCCAGTTGAACGAATTGTTGTTTATAGCGATCTATGGTGTTTTGAATGCTGGCTGTCACTGTGGTGATCTGGCTGTTCAGGCGGTCGAGGTTTGTATTGATGCTTTTGGTCGAGTTCTCGATGATGCCGCCGGCCTTGATGTAGTTCTGGATCTCGTTATGGATCTCGGTGGCCATGCCGGTGTCTTTACCGTTACCGGCGAAGAAGTTGGCGACTTGTGCCGGCTTTTCATCGATGGCTTTGTTCAGTTTGGTACTGTCGATCTCCAGCTTGCCGGTTTTGGTGTTGGTCGAGATCCCCAGATTGCCGAGACCCTTCAGCTCCGGGTTGTCTTGTGCGGCGCTGAGTGCGCTTTTGATCGACGACTGAATGCCACGCAGGGTGTTATCGCCCAGCAACGCGCCGTTTTTGGCATTCTGCGCTTCGCCGGTTTTGACCGGAGTAAATTTGCTCAGCGAGTTAAAGGTGTCCAGCAGCGAGTTATAGTTATCTACCCAGCTTTTAATTTTGTCGGCGGTGCCGGTTTTATCGGTGCTGATCACCAGGTTTTGTGGTGCATCAGCTTTGGTGGTGGTTTTCAGATCGATAGTGACGCCCTGCAACGCATCGGCAATCGAGTTGGTGCTGCGTTTAATTGGCGTGCCGTTAACCTCGATCTCGGCATCCTGACCGGCCACGGTTTGCTTCATCGCACCGCTTTTGGCCTTGTTGTCGTAGTTGAGGATAGCGCCCAGCTTATCGTCATTGTTGACCTGCACCGAGACGGTGTTTTTCTCCCCGGTGGTGGTGGAGCTGAGTGCCAACTGGTAGTCGTTGTCCCCGACACGCATGATACTGGCGTTGACACCGGCCTTGGCGTTGTTTATCGCATCGCGCATTTCCACCAATGAGGTTTGGTCGTCGCTCAGTGGGATCTTCACGTCTTTTTGCGGATTGCCGGCGGTGATAGTGATTGAGCGGTCGCTGTTGCCAGGTGTGCCCAATTTTGCTGTCTGATCGGCAATCGGAGTTTGGGTGGTCAGCGTTTGCGGCTGAGCCAGCGCGATCACCTTAACGATGTAGTTGCCTGCCACGGCTTTGTCCGTAGTGGTGATGGCGAACTGATCGTGTTTGCTGGCGGTGGTGTTGTTGAAAAACGTCGGTTTTGCCAGCTCTTTACTTAAGTTATCGAACTTTTCCAGTGAGCCTTTCAGGGTGCCGTAAGCGGTCAACTGGGCGTTGTAGCTGGTTTGCTGGGTGGTGTACGGCGTCAGACGCTGCTGTTCCGCTTTGCTCAGCTTGTCCAGCAAGCCGTTGAGGTCGAGTCCTGAGCCGATGCCTAATGAACTGATCGATGCCATTGGTAATTCTCCTTAATCATGACTTTATTCGCTTTACGCGTTTATCGGCCCAGCGGAGAAAAAGTTTACCGAAAAATTAAAAAAGTGATGACGCAATAGAAGAAGGAAAAACCGCGTTATTTCTGCCATTGCGGTGAAAAGAAAAAAAAACAAAAAATTTCTAAAGGTTGCAGGGGGAGGGCCGATACCTGATGGGACGGTGGTTGACGCCGTGGGCAAAGTAGCCCGAACCTTTTAACCACATTGCGAAGATCGCAACTGATTCGTAAGGAAAGCATACAATGGCACAAGTAATTAATACCAACAGCCTGTCGCTGATGGCGCAGAACAACCTGAACAAATCTCAGTCTTCTTTGGGTACTGCGATCGAGCGTCTGTCTTCTGGTCTGCGTATCAACAGCGCCAAGGATGATGCCGCGGGTCAGGCCATCTCTAACCGTTTCACCGCTAACATCAAGGGTCTGACTCAGGCTTCTCGTAACGCTAACGACGGTATCTCTCTGTCACAGACCACTGAAGGCGCACTGAACGAAGTCAACGACAACCTGCAGAATATCCGTCGTCTGACCGTGCAGTCTCAGAACGGTTCTAACTCTTCCAGCGACCTGAAATCCATCCAGGACGAAATCACCCAGCGTCTGTCTGAGATCAACCGCATCTCTGAACAAACTGACTTCAACGGCGTGAAAGTGCTGAGCAGCGACCAGAAGCTGACCATCCAGGTCGGCGCTAACGATGGCGAAACCATCGATATCGACCTGCAAAAAATCGATGCTAAACAACTGGGTCTGGAAACCTTCAGCGTTAGCGGCGGTATTGATAAAACTAAAGTTGGCGCTGTTGTGACCGAAGCCCCTACCGGCAAAAGCGTTGCTATTGACACTAACGGTAAGAAAGCGGGTACCGATGACCCGGCTAAATACGTCAAAGACGATAAAACTGGCGACATTTATGCAGCGGATACTACCGGTGACTTCTATAAGGCAACCATTGGCAATGATGGTAAAGTTACCACTATTGATACCACTAAAGTTGCTGATGCAACGCTGAAAACCAGTCTGACTGCGGCACCTGCCGTTAGCAGCATCCAGGAAAAAGTTGCAGTATCCGGCGATACAGCAGATACCGACAACCTGAAAGCTTACGATGGCGGTAAATCTTATGTGATCGAAGACGGCGGCAAATTCTTTAAAGCTGCGGTTGCTAACGATGGCAAGGTTACCCGTGGCGAAGAGCTGAGCACTGAGCCTAAGACTGCCGACCCACTGGCAACTCTGGACAAAGCATTGGCTCAGGTTGACGGTCTGCGTTCTTCCCTGGGTGCGGTACAGAACCGTTTCGATTCTGTTATCAACAACCTGAACAGCACTGTGAACAACCTGTCTGCTTCCCAGTCCCGTATTCAGGATGCTGACTACGCGACCGAAGTGTCCAACATGAGCCGTGCCAACATCCTGCAACAGGCTGGCACCTCTGTTCTGGCACAGGCTAACCAGTCTACTCAGAACGTGTTGTCCCTGCTGCGTTAATCGACTCTCCCCGATTAACCTGTCGCAAAAAGAACCCCGCTTCGGCGGGGTTTTTATATGGTGACAAACACCCGAAAAACGTGGTTTTCGGATGTTTGGGTAAACCAGAAGGCATAATCCTTTGTTTCTATTGGCACTCAAACAGTACTTTTAACCACAAAGGACTTTGTCAGCATTCTGACCCCGCTTCGGCGGGGTTTTTTTTATGGTCGCGCGCTGTGCAGGTATTGCATGGCGCAAATAAGGCCTGTTTTGTACGACTGTTCAGCCGATTGGCATTTTGCCCCCTACGGATAATAGCGCTGACTCTCTTATCCGCAGGTTTTAGACATAGTGAGCGATTTGTATACCGCCGAAGGCGTGATGGACAAAAATTCTCTTTGGTTGCGCTACGTTCCGTTAGTGCGCCACGAGGCGTTGCGCCTGCAGGTCAGGTTACCCGCCAGCGTGGAGCTTGACGATCTGCTGCAGGCCGGGGGGATAGGGCTGTTGAACGCCGTCGAGCGTTACGACGCCCTGCAGGGAACTGCCTTTACCACCTATGCGGTGCAACGCATCCGTGGCGCCATGCTCGATGAGCTGCGTAGCCGCGATTGGGTGCCGCGCAGCGTTCGTCGCCATGCGCGTGAAGTGGCGCAGGTGATGCGTCAGTTGGAACAACAGCTAGGCCGTCCGGCCAGCGAAGTGGAAGTGGCGCAGACGCTAAACCTGTCACTGGATGAGTACCGTCAAATTCTGTTGGACACCAATAACAGCCATCTTTTCTCCTATGACGAATGGCGGGAAGAGCATGGTGAAAGCGCGGAGCCGCTGCTGGAAGGGCACGAAGAGGCCAATCCGTTACATCATCTGCTGGAGGGCAATCTGCGCCAACGGGTGATAGACGCCATTGAGGCATTGCCGGAACGCGAAAAAATGGTGCTGACGCTGTATTACCAGGAAGAGTTGAATCTGAAAGAGATCGGCGCCGTGCTGGACGTGGGGGAATCGCGTGTCAGCCAACTGCATAGCCAGGCGATCAAACGCCTGCGTGCCCGTCTGGCGAACGAGAACTGACATGTATTCAACCCTGATCCTTCAATCCGATCACCCTTGCGATAACCGGACTGCCTAATGCCAGCAATACTGTTGAAAAAGCGGCCGCTGAGCCGTTATTTGAAAGATTACAAACACAGCCAGACTCATTGTTCCCAGTGCGGCAAGATATTGGATCGCATGGCGCTGGTGTTTCGTGGCAAGATCATCAACAAAGACGCCATTGCGCGTATGGACCAGCCGATCGACGATCACGTCTGGCTGAATGTACAGAATGAGCTGACCGCGCTGTGCCGCTTTTGCAGTGAAATTTCCTGCAACAGCCATCCGAGCTATTTCGACATTATGGCCTTCAAGCAGTATCTGTTTGAGCAGACCGAAATGAGCCACAGCACCATCCGCGAATATGTGGTGCGCCTGCGCCGGCTGGATGAAATGCTGGTAGAGCGCAACTATCCGGCCGACAAGTTCGCCAGTAATGCCAGCCATCAACGCATCATTGAAGAGTTGCCTTCTGCGGCGCACAACAATTACCGCATTGCCCTGCGTAAATACGACCAGTATCTCGCCTGGCAAAAAAGCTACTGATCCGCTCTCCCCGGCGCACCAGCCGGGGTTTTCGTCTTCCCCCCATCACTAATAAAGAGTGATTATTAGGTTCACATCTGCTAAATCTATCCTTTAGCTGTTGATACCTTATTCCCTGGGGGAAGTTGTGAATCTGCAACAAAAATTGGCGCAGTTCCCGCGCCTCGATTTAGTCGGCTCTGCCACACCGCTCGAAAAACTGTCTCGCCTCTCAGACTACCTTGGCCGTGAAATTTACATCAAACGTGACGACGTCACGCCGATGGCGATGGGCGGTAATAAACTGAGAAAGCTGGAGTTTCTGGCTGCCGAAGCCCTGCGTCAGGGGGCCGATACGCTGGTCACTGCCGGGGCAATCCAATCCAATCACGTGCGCCAAACGGCGGCGGTGGCGGCCAAACTGGGCCTGCACTGCGTAGCATTGCTGGAAAACCCAATCGACACCCAGGAAGAGAATTACCTGACCAACGGCAACCGCCTGCTGCTTGGGTTGTTCAACGCGCAGGTGGAGATGTGCGAAGCGCTGCATGACCCACAGCAGCAGTTGGCCGATTTGGCGACGCGCCTGGAGGCACAGGGTTTCCGCCCTTATGTGGTGCCGGTCGGCGGCTCTAACGCATTGGGTGCGTTGGGTTATATACAGTGTGCGCTGGAAATTGCCGAACAGAGTCGCCTCAGCAATGTCGCGTTCAGCTCCGTGGTGGTGGCGTCCGGCAGTGCAGGAACCCATGCCGGGCTGGCGGTCGGTTTGCAGCAACTGTTGCCAGAGACTGAGCTGATCGGTGTGACCGTTTCACGCAAAGTCATCGACCAACTGCCCAAGGTGGAACTGATCCAAAAAGCGCTGGCCTGTTCGTTGGGCATCGATGAACTGGCGCCCATCACCCTGTGGGATGATTATTTTGCACCGCAGTACGGCATGCCGAATGAAGAAGGGCTGGCGGCCATACAGCTGCTGGCGCAGCAGGAAGGGGTGTTGCTGGATCCGGTGTATAGCGGCAAGGCGATGGCGGGTTTGATCGACGGTGTAGCCCAGCAACGTTTCCGTGATGACGGCCCGATTTTGTTTATCCATACCGGCGGTGCGCCGGCGCTCTTCGCCTACCATCCGCAGGTGTGAGCAAAGTTTGTTATTCCATTTTGAACTATATTTATAAGGTTATATTCCTTCAAGCAGGCGGTCACACTGTTAAAGTGCTGATATCAAAAAAGATAAATAACAGATGGGGTGTTTATGATGTTTTCTAAAGTTCGTCGTCAACTGCTGCTGGGTGTGATGGGCGTTGCGCTGACGGCGGGGTTGAGCACGCAAACCTATGCCGCCGATAACCTGCTGGAGCAGGTGAAGCATCACGGTACTCTGGTTGTTGGGCTGGAAGGCACTTACCCGCCGTTCAGCTTCCAGGGTGAAGACGGCAAGCTGACGGGTTTTGAAGTGGACTTCGCCAACGCGCTGGCGCAGCATCTTGGCGTGAAAGCCAAACTGAACCCGACCAAGTGGGACGGCATGCTGGCCTCGCTGGATTCAAAACGTATCGACGTGGTGATCAACCAGGTGACCATTTCCCCGGAGCGTCAGAAGAAATATGATTTCTCCACGCCTTACACCGTCTCCGGTATTCAGGCGCTGGTGAAGAAGGGCAATGAAGGCACCATCACCAAGCCGGAAGATCTGAAAGGCAAGAAAGTCGGCGTCGGCCTGGGCACCAACTACGAACAGTGGCTGCGTGACAATGTGCAGGGCGTTGACGTGCGCACCTATGATGATGACCCGACCAAATACCAGGATCTGCGCGTAGGCCGTATCAATGCCATTCTGGTTGACCGTTTGGCGGCGTTGGATCTGGTGAAGAAAACCGGCGATACGCTGGCGGTAGCCGGCCCGGCGTTCTCTCGTCAGGAGTCTGGCGTAGCGGTGCGTAAAAACAACCCGGAACTGCTGGCTGCGATCAACCAGGCGATTGCCGAAATGCAAAAAGACGGCTCGCTGGCGAAGATCTCTGACAAATGGTTTGGCGCGGACGTAACTAAATAATGCACGAAAGTATCCAACTGGCGCTGGATTCAGCGCCATTTTTATTGAGGGGCGCGATACTCACTCTCCAGCTCAGTCTGGGGGGCATGGCGCTCGGTTTATTGCTCGGTTTTCTGCTGGCGCTGATGCGCCTTTCGCCATTATGGCCACTGTCGTGGTTGTCGCGCTTCTACGTGTCGTTGTTCCGTGGCACGCCGCTGATTGCCCAGCTGTTCATGATTTACTACGGTCTGCCGCAGTTCGGTATCGAGTTTGATCCCTTCCCGGCGGCGCTGATTGGCCTGTCGCTGAATACGGCAGCCTATACCTCGGAAACCCTGCGTGCGGCGATTTCGTCGATCGAAAAAGGGCAGTGGGAAGCCGCGGCCAGCATCGGTATGACTCGTTGGCAGACGCTGCGTCGGGTGATCCTGCCGCAGGCGGCGCGTACTGCATTACCTCCGTTGGGCAACAGCTTTATCGGCCTGGTGAAAGACACCTCGCTGGCGGCGACCATTCAGGTACCGGAGCTGTTCCGTCAGGCACAGTTGATTACCTCGCGTACGCTGGAAGTGTTCACCATGTATCTGGCGGCCTCGCTGATTTACTGGGTGATGGCGACTTTGCTTTCTGCGCTGCAAAATCGTCTGGAAGCGCACGTCAACCGCCAGGATCAGGAGTAACGCATGAGTGCCATTGAAGTGAAACAGCTGACCAAGCAGTTCAAAGGTCAAACGGTGCTGCATGGGATCGACCTGGAGGTCAGTGCGGGTGAAGTGGTGGCGATTATCGGGCCCAGCGGCTCGGGTAAAACCACCTTGCTGCGCTGTATCAACCTGCTGGAGGTGCCGGATTCCGGTACGATCCGCGTTGGTGATATTCAGATCGACAGTTCCAAACCGCTGAGCAAACAGAAAAATCAGGTGCGTGCGTTGCGCCAGCAAGTGGGCTTTGTGTTCCAGAGCTTCAATCTGTTCCCGCACCGTTCGGTGCTGGAGAATATTATTGAAGGGCCGGTCATCGTTAAAGGCGAGTCGAAAGCCAGCGCAGAACAGCGTGCGCGGACATTGTTGGCGAAGGTAGGGTTGAACGGCAAAGAGTCAGCTTATCCACGTCGTCTTTCCGGTGGGCAACAGCAGCGGGTGGCGATAGCCCGCGCGCTGGCGATGCAACCGGAAGTGATCCTGTTCGATGAACCGACTTCTGCACTCGATCCAGAACTGGTGGGCGAAGTGCTCAACACCATCCGTTCGCTGGCGGAAGAAAAGCGCACCATGGTGATCGTGACACACGAAATGAGCTTTGCCCGTGACGTAGCCGACCGCGCCATTTTCATGGATCACGGCCGTATCGTTGAGCAGGGTCCGGCGAAAGAGCTGTTCGCCAATCCTCAACACCAGCGCACCCAGCAATTCCTCGATAAATTTCTCAATCAGTAACCTGTAGAGGCCGAACATGTTCGGCCCACCGGATGTTGGCCAAGAAAAAAGGGCACAGCCATTACGCTGCGCCCTTGGGCTGATTAACTGAGGTCGTTAACCAATCGTCATCAGGCTGGCGTTACCGCCGGCGGCGGCGGTGTTGACACTCAGCGAGCGTTCGATCAGCAGGCGCTCCAACAGGATATTGGTTTCGCCGTGGGCAAAGCCTTGTACTGAAACGATCGCGCCGCTGCGCTGGGCGATTTGCTCGCACAGAGTACGTAACTGATCGGCATCGCCGTGGTAAATGGCGGCGTCAAACTCTACCTTGTCCTGCTGCCAGTCTTTGCTGAGGCTGATGCTGGCCTGAACCGCCGCCGGCAGGCGACGATACAGGGCGCGTTGCAGCTCGGCTTCCGGCCACAACACGCTGCTGCCCACCGCCAGTACCGCAGCCAACTGAGTCAGGGCATCGGCTTCGTTATCGGCCAGGCACAGTACGCGCTCACGCGGCAGCAGGGCATAGGTGTTGCGCTCGCCGGTTGGGCCTGGCAGAGGGCGCAGGGTGCCGCCCTGACCCAGCTCGGCGTAGCGTTGTGCCAGCGTCACCAGCTCTGTCTGTTTTTCGGCAATCGCCCACTGCTCCAGCGCCTGATGGGCCTTGAGCAGCTGTGGGCGCGCGGTGGCTTCCAGCGGGCGTTCATCGTCCTGACGGCTCAGGGTGCGCAGCACTGCGTCATCCGGACGGTTAGCCAGCAAGCGGTACAGGTACAGCGGGCCACCGGCTTTCGGACCGGTGCCGGAGAGACCTTCGCCGCCAAACGGCTGCACGCCGACCACGGCACCTACCATGTTGCGGTTCACGTACAGGTTACCCACCTTGGCACGTTCGGTGACGCGGGCGATGGTCTCATCAATACGGGTGTGAATACCCAGCGTCAGACCGTAACCGGCGGCGTTGATCTGATCGACCAATGACTCCAGGTTGGAGCGCTGGAAGCGCACCACGTGCAGTACCGGGCCGAAGATCTCTTTTTGCAGCTCGTCGAAGCTGTCCAGTTCAATCAGCGTTGGCTTGATAAAGGTCCCGCGTGACCACTCTTTCTCATCCTGTGCATTGCCTTTCGCCGCCTGATAGACCTTGCGGCCCTTGGCACGCATTGCCTGGATATGGCGTTCGATACCGGTTTTGGCTTCGGCGTCGATCACCGGCCCGATGTCTGTAGACAGGCGTTCCGGGTTACCCATACGGCACTCGGCCATCGCACCGCGC
Source organism: Serratia proteamaculans (assembly GCF_949794035.1). Lineage (NCBI taxonomy): Bacteria > Pseudomonadati > Pseudomonadota > Gammaproteobacteria > Enterobacterales > Yersiniaceae > Serratia > Serratia proteamaculans. Next base: position 3,264,272 of record NZ_OX461105.1, on the reverse strand, counting down.
AGCATTTGCAGCGTATGGTCCGCCACGTCTTCCTGAATACACAGGATACGCAGGGCAGAACAACGTTGACCGGCGCTGTCGAAGGCAGAGGCGACCACGTCGGTTACCACCTGTTCGGTCAGGGCGGAAGAATCGACGATCATCGCGTTCAGGCCCCCGGTTTCGGCGATCAGCGGCGTTGGGCGACCTTGCGGATCCAAACGACCGGCGATGCTGCGTTGCAAAATACCGGCAACGTCGGTGGAGCCGGTGAACATCACGCCACGGACGCGGGCGTCATTGACCAGCACCGAGCCGACGCTTTCACCCTGGCCTGGCAGCAGTTGCAGCACGCCCTGGGGAATACCGGCCTCCAGCAGAATGCGTACTGCCTGTGCGGCGATCAGCGGAGTTTGCTCGGCCGGTTTGGCCAACACGCTGTTGCCTGCCGCCAGTGCCGCGGCAATCTGGCCGGTGAAGATCGCCAGTGGGAAGTTCCACGGGCTGATACAAACTACCGGGCCCAGCGGGCGGTGGCTGTCATTGGCGAAGTCATCGCGCACCTGACCGGCGTAGTAATGCAGGAAATCGACCGCCTCACGCACTTCGGAGATGGCGTTGTTAAAGGTTTTACCTGCTTCGCGTACCAGAATACCCAACAGGCTTTGCAACTGGCCTTCCATCAGTTCTGCGGCGCGTTCAAGAATGGCGGCGCGTTCGGATGGCGGGGTGGCGAACCAGATTGGACCGGCAGCGGCAGCGGCGTCGAGCGCCCGGCTGACTTCCCCTTCGGTGGCTTCACGCACGTAACCGACGATATCGCCCGGTTCGGCAGGGTTAATCACCGGTTGTTCCACGCCCTGATCCAGCTCGGCGTCGATAATCGGCTCGGCACGCCATGGCTGAGTAGCGCTGCTCAGCAATGCGCTGGACAGAGAAGCCAGACGCTGTTCGTTGGACAAGTCCAGACCGCTGGAGTTGGTGCGTTTCTCGCCATACAGCTCGCGCGGCAGCGGAATACGCGGATGCGGCAGGCCAATTTGCCCTTCGCTGGCGGCCATAGCTTCAACTGCGGTGACCGGATCGGCCACCAGTTCGTCGAGCGGCAACGTGGCGTCGGCAATGCGGTTAACGAACGAGGTGTTGGCTCCATTTTCCAGCAGGCGGCGCACCAGGTATGCCAGCAGCGTTTCATGGGTACCGACCGGGGCATAAATGCGGCAAGGGCGGTTTAATTTGCCGTCGGCCACTTTACCCACCACTTGCTCATACAGCGGTTCGCCCATGCCGTGCAGGCATTGGAACTCATACTGACCTGGGTAGTAGTTGTTGCCTGCCATATGGTAAATCGCGCTCAGGGTGTGGGCGTTATGGGTGGCGAACTGCGGATAAATCAGATTGGGCACCGCCAGCAGTTTGCGGGCGCAGGCCAGGTAGGAGACGTCGGTGTAAACCTTGCGGGTGTAAACCGGATAGCCTTCCAGCCCGTCCATTTGGGCTCGTTTGATCTCGCTGTCCCAGTAAGCGCCTTTCACCAGACGGATCATCAGGCGACGGCGGCTGCGCTGCGCCATGTCGATCACGGCGTCGATGGCGAACGGACAGCGTTTCTGATAGGCCTGGATCACGAAGCCAATGCCGTTCCAGCCGGCCAGCTGTGGCTCAAAGCACAGTTTCTCCAGCAGATCGAGTGAGATCTCCAGGCGGTCGGCTTCTTCGGCGTCGATATTGATGCCGATATCATATTGACGCGCTTGCAGGGTCAATGACAGCAGGCGGGGGTAAAGCTCTTCCATGACGCGTTCGTACTGCGCACGGCTATAGCGCGGATGCAGGGCGGAGAGCTTGATCGAAATACCCGGGCCTTCATAGATGCCGCGACCGTTAGACGCTTTGCCGATCGCGTGAATGGCCTGCTGGTAGGACACCAGATAGGCCTGAGCGTCGGCTTCGGTCAGGGCGGCTTCACCCAGCATGTCGTAAGAGTAGCGGAAGCCTTTGTCTTCCAGCTTGCGGGCATTGGCCAGCGCTTCGGCGATGGTTTCGCCGGTGACGAACTGCTCGCCCATCAGGCGCATCGCCATGTCTACGCCTTTACGGATCAGTGGTTCACCGCTCTTGCCGATAATGCGGTTCAGCGAGCGCGACAGGTTGGCTTCGTTATGGGTTGAAACCAGCTTGCCGGTGAACAGCAGGCCCCAGGTGGCGGCGTTCACGAACATCGATGGGCTGCGGCCGAGGTGGGAATGCCAGTTGCCATTGCTGATTTTGTCGCGGATCAGCGCGTCACGGGTTGGTTTGTCCGGAATACGCAGCAGGGCTTCCGCCAGGCACATCAGCGCCACGCCTTCCTGTGAGGAGAGTGAGAATTCCTGCAGCAGACCTTGCACCATACCGGCGCGGCCGTTTGCACTTTTTTGGTTACGCAGCTTCTCGGCGATGTTGTAAGCCATCTTATGGGTGGCTTTGGCAAGATCGGCCGGTAAGCGTGCCTGTTCGAGCATCATCGGAACCGCTTCGGTCTCAGGACGACGATAGGCTGCGGTGATGGCGGCGCGGTTAACCGACTGCGGCAGGATTTGTTCAGCAAATTCAAGGAATGGCTGGTGGGACTCTTCCTGCACTTGCGGCATAATGTCGTCCGCTTCGGTCTGGCCGGCAGCGGCAACAGCAGGAATTTCAGGCAGTTCGGAACCGTTCTCGAGACGCTCGAGATAATTGAAAATGGCCTGTTTGATCAGCCAGTGCGGCGTGCGATCGATACTTTGTGCTGCGCTTTTAATGCGATCGCGAGTTGCCTCGTCGAGCTTTACGCCCATGGTGGTAGTGCCCATGCCAATCCAACTCCTGTGTTTAAGAACCTATACACAAACTGCGGGCCAGAGAGGCTGCGGGGATAGGTTCGTGCGTTGAGTGCTGTGATGAATGCAGACAATATCCAGCATGTTGCAACTTTGTGCAACCGTGTTAAATCAGGCTGATGAGCGAAGTGTGAGTTCCATCGATTTTTTAACATCAATAACCGGCATGCTTCTTGCTCAGCCTCTGGGCAGGGAGAGATGAAGACGGAGTTTAAGTACGTTGTCCCCAGTGATATCAGGGGTAACATCAGAATTATATTAGGTGCAACTCCGTTTGGGGGTGAAAGGTGTAACCCTGAGGGCGGTTAAATGTGACGCAGGGTAAACTTTGTGTAACTTTGTTGTTAAATATCTTGTTGGATAATGAAAGGGTCATCTAGGATAGCCGTCGGCCAGACAATTGCGGGCGGAAACTATTTTCACCTGCGGGGTACCTGCAATTTCGCCACGTTCCGGCGGATGGGCAAGCAGTAACTATCGCAATACAGCGCGAAATAATAATGAGAGTGGAGAATTTCATGACAATGAGCACACCAATGCTGGTGACCTTCCTGGTGTATATCTTCGGGATGGTGTTAATCGGCTTACTTGCCTACCGGGCAACCAATAACTTTGACGACTACATTCTGGGCGGCCGTAGCCTGGGCAGCGTGGTGACCGCGCTCTCTGCCGGCGCATCGGATATGAGCGGCTGGTTGCTGATGGGCCTGCCGGGCGCCATCTTTCTGTCCGGCATCTCCGAAAGCTGGATTGCCATTGGCTTGACGATCGGTGCTTACCTTAACTGGAAGCTGGTGGCGGGGCGGCTGCGTGTGCATACCGAAGCCAACAATAATGCCCTGACGCTGCCGGATTACTTCACCAGCCGCTTTGAAGACAAAAGTAAGCTGCTGCGGGTGATTTCTGCCATCGTTATTCTGGTGTTCTTCACTATCTATTGTGCTTCCGGCATTGTGGCCGGTGCGCGTCTGTTCGAAAGTACCTTTGGGATGAGCTACGAAACCGCGCTGTGGGCCGGTGCCGCCGCTACTATCCTCTATACCTTTATCGGTGGATTCCTGGCGGTGAGCTGGACCGATACCGTGCAGGCCAGTCTGATGATTTTCGCGCTGATCCTGACGCCGGTAATGGTGATTATGGCCGTGGGTGGCATTGACACCTCGATGCTGGTGATTGAGGCGAAGAACCCGGCCAATATCGATATGCTGAAAGGCCTGAACTTTGTGGCGATCCTCTCACTGCTGGGTTGGGGGTTGGGCTACTTCGGTCAGCCACACATTCTGGCGCGCTTTATGGCGGCGGACTCTCACCGCACCATTCGCAGCGCACGCCGCATCAGCATGACCTGGATGATCCTGTGTCTGGCGGGGACCATTGCCGTCGGTTTCTTCGGTATTGCCTACTTCTCCAACAACCCGGATCAGGCGGGCAATGTGTCGCAGAACGGTGAACGCGTGTTTATCGAACTGGCGATGATTCTGTTCAACCCTTGGGTTGCGGGCATTCTGCTGTCGGCCATTTTGGCGGCGGTGATGAGTACCCTGAGCTGCCAGCTGTTGGTGTGTTCAAGCGCGATTACCGAAGACTTGTACAAAGCCTTCCTGCGTAAAGGTGCCAGCCAGCGTGAGCTGGTGTGGGTCGGGCGCTTTATGGTGCTGGTGGTGGCGCTGATCGCCATCGCGCTGGCGGCAAACCCGGAAAACCGCGTGCTGGGTCTGGTGAGCTACGCCTGGGCCGGCTTCGGTGCGGCCTTTGGTCCGGTGGTGTTGATCTCGGTAATGTGGTCACGCATGACCCGTAACGGCGCATTGGCCGGCATGCTGGTCGGGGCGGTGACGGTGATCGTCTGGAAACACTTTGCCTGGCTGGATCTGTATGAAATCATCCCGGGCTTCCTGTTTGCTTGTATCGCCATCGTGACGGTGAGCCTGATGGGTCGTCAGCCTTCGGCGACTATCACCGAACGTTTTGATCAGGCAGAAGCCGAGTTCAAAACCGTTTAATCCTCGCGCAGCACGAGTCTCAAAGGGCGCTTAATACGCCCTTTATAAAGTTGTTTATTAGTCCGAGATACTCGGGCCTAGCGCACCGAGGGGCCATTATAGGACACGTCCATGTGTCCCACCCTCCGGGCCGACTGGACGTCGTTCCAATTTGCTCCCGGCAAATTGGTCGGCAGCTAAAGCTACTACGACCCCTTCGGCACGCTCTCCCTAATAACTGGCTTTATCCGTAGTCTGGGGGCGCTTAATGCGCCCTTTATCATTTTTCATTCCGCCGTTTTCTGTCATCTGCCTGAAACACCTGGCGACATTTGATTAGAAAAAATCACCCTTGCGGCCCTTGTATTTCTTCCAGCCAGAATGATAATCACTATCGTTGTGTTTTACTTTTCTTTACATTGGCGTTGCCGCCATTTCCGGCGTGCGGACGCTTCGCAGCAGATGCCTTTTTAGGGGTTATTATTTATGTTTGTTCCCTTCCTTATCATGTTCCGTGAGGGGCTGGAGGCGGCGTTGATCGTCAGCCTGATCGCCAGCTACCTGAAACGCACCCAGCGGGGTCAATGGCTAGGCGTGGTATGGATAGGGGTGATTGTTGCCGCTGCTCTGTGCCTGGCGCTCGGCATTTTCATCAATGAAACCACCGGTGAATTCCCGCAGAAACAGCAAGAGCTGTTCGAAGGCATTGTTGCGGTGGTGGCGGTACTGATCCTCACCTATATGGTGTTCTGGATGCGTAAGGTGTCCAGGTCGGTCAAGGTACATCTGGAAGGCGCTATCGACAACGCGCTCAACTCCGGCAAAGGCCAGGGCTGGGCACTGGTGGCGATGGTGTTTTTTGCCGTGGCGCGTGAAGGGCTGGAGTCGGTGTTTTTCCTGCTGGCCGCCTTCCAGCAAGATGTGGGTATTGAAGCCCCGATCGGTGCAGTGCTCGGTCTGGTGGCCGCCATCGTGCTGGGTATGGCTATCTATTGGGGCGGCGTGAAGCTGCACCTGGCCAAATTCTTCAAATGGACCAGCCTGTTTATTCTGTTCGTTGCCGCCGGTCTGGCTGCCGGGGCGATCCGCGCCTTCCACGAGGCCGGACTGTGGAACCATTTCCAGGATATCGCGTTCGATCTCAGTAACCATCTGTCGACCCATTCGCTGTTTGGCACTCTGCTCGAAGGCATCTTCGGCTACCAGGAAACGCCAACGGTGAGCGAAGTGGCGGTCTATTTCCTGTATCTGATTCCGGCGCTGATTTTCTTTTTCCTACCGCAGCGTGCGGAACCGGCAGCGGTTTCGGCGCAACGTAAAATCAATCATTAATTTTAATAGGGAATCTTGTATGTCGACTCCATTATTCCGCCGCAAGGCGTTGCACGCAGCATTACTGGCACTCCCGGCGTTCGCGCTGAGCATCAATGCCCAGGCGGCGGATGTGCCGCAGGTGAAGATTACCGTTAACGACAAGCAGTGTGAGCCGATGCAGCTGACGGTACCGGCCGGTAAAACCCAGTTTGTGGTGCACAACACCAGCCAGAAAAACGTTGAATGGGAAATCCTCAAAGGGGTGATGGTGGTAGAAGAGCGTGAGAACATCGCGCCGGGCTTTACCCAGAAGATGACCGCCAATCTGGAAGCGGGTGAATACGACATGACCTGCGGGCTGCTCAGCAATCCGAAAGGCAAGCTGACCGTGACTGCGGCTGCGGGTGCCGCCACCGACGGCAAACCGAACGCGATGGATTTGGTTGGGCCGATTGCCGAATACAAGGTTTATGTTACCAAAGAAGTGGAAGGGCTGGTCAAGCAGACCAAGCTGTTCACCGACGCGATCAAAGCCGGCAACGTGGAACAGGCGCGCAAACTCTATGCGCCGACACGCCAGCACTACGAGCGTATTGAACCGATTGCCGAACTGTTCTCCGATCTGGACGGCAGCATCGACGCCCGTGAAGACGATTACGAGAAGAAAGCGGAAGATCCGAAGTTCACCGGTTTCCACCGCCTGGAGAAAGCGCTGTTTGCCGATAACACCACCAAAGACATGAGCAAATACGCCGATCAACTGTACAACGACACCGTCGAGCTGCAAAAACGCGTCACTGACCTGACCTTCCCGCCAAGCAAAGTGGTGGGCGGGGCGGCCGGTTTGATCGAAGAAGTGGCGGCGAGCAAAATCAGCGGTGAAGAAGACCGTTATAGCCGCACCGATCTGTGGGACTTCCAGGCTAACGTCGACGGCGCGCAGAAAATCGTTAACCTGCTGCGTCCGCTGCTGGTGAAGGCCAACAAGCCGTTGCTGGACAAGATCGACGCCAACTTTAAAACCGTTGATACCATTCTGGCGAAGTACAAAACCAAAGATGGCTATGAGTCTTATGAGAAGCTGACCGATGCCGATCGCAATGCCATGAAAGGGCCAATCACCACTCTGGCGGAAGACCTGTCACAACTGCGTGGCGTTCTGGGTCTGGATTGAGGCAAGCATAATGAGTAACAAGATCGGCCCGGCAAACGGGCCGCATCCACAGCCGCAGGACGCGGCGTCACCGTCGCGCCGCCGTTTGCTGCAAGGCTTGGGGCTGGGCGTGTTGGCGTTGGGCGGCAGCCGCCTGACTCAGGCGGCAGATAAAGTGGCAGAACCGCTGGCGGTGCCGCAGGATGAACGGTGGCAGAAGCAGCCGTTCTATGGCGCGCATCAGGCCGGGATCCTCACCCCACAGCAGGCTGCGATGATGCTGGTGGCGTTTGACGTGCTGGCCAGCAACAAGCAGGATTTGGAGCGGCTGTTCCGGCTGCTGACCACCCGCATTGCCTTCCTGACGACCGGCGGCAGGGCACCGGAGGTGGATCCCAAGCTGCCACCGCTCGATTCGGGCATCATGGGGCCGGAGATTTATCCGGATAACCTGACCATCACCGTGTCGGTCGGCACTTCGTTGTTTGACGAACGCTTCGGGTTACAGGCACAAAAACCGCTGCGTTTGCAAAAAATGACGCGCTTCCCTAACGACTCGCTGGACGCCAGCCTGTGCCACGGGGATTTGGTATTGCAGATTTGCGCCAATACCAATGAAACGGTGATCCACGCGCTGCGCGACATTATCAAGCATTCGCCGGATCTGCTCAGCGTGCGCTGGAAGCGGGAAGGGTTTATTTCTGCCCACGCCGCACGTAGCAAAGGCAAAGAAACACCGATCAACCTGCTGGGCTTTAAAGACGGCACCGCCAACCCGAAAACCAGCGATAAACCGCTGATGGATCAGGTGGTGTGGGTGGCGGATAACGCCGGAGAACCCGCATGGGCGGTGGGCGGCAGCTATCAGGCTGCACGTATTATCCGCTTTCACGTGGAGTTTTGGGATCGCACGCCGTTACAGGAACAGCAAACCATCTTCGGTCGCGACAAGCACAGCGGTGCGCCGCTTGGCATGAAGCATGAGCATGACGAGCCGGACTACGCGCAAGATCCCGAAGGCAAGCTGATCCCGATGGATGCGCATATTCGCCTGGCAAACCCGCGCACGCCGCAAACTCAGAGCAATTTGCTGTTGCGGCGGGGTTACAGCTATTCGATTGGCGTGTCCAATTCCGGTCAACTGGAAATGGGGTTGCTGTTTGTCTGTTATCAGGCCGATTTGGAAAAAGGCTTCCTGACGGTGCAAAAACGTCTGAACGGCGAGGCGCTGGAAGAGTACGTCAAGCCGATCGGCGGTGGTTACTTCTTTGCGTTGCCGGGGGTAAAAGACGCTAACGATTACCTGGGCAGTGGCCTGTTGAAAGCCTAAGTCACCTGTTACAAGGCGGGGTTTCCCCGCCTCATTTTTCTGATCTCTGCCGTGCACCACCGTTTATTGAAATCAACCCTGTCCTTGCGCAATTGGGGGAACGGGCTTTAATTAGGTAACTATTTTCATTTTTTGTTAAAAGCATTAACATGTCGGCCATAACGTTCCAAATGGTTCATACCTTCCGATCCCTTTAACGGCATTCTCCAGATGAAAAGCACTCATAAAAACCGGTTGGCAGTTTCGGCGCTGGTTATTCCAGCCCTACTGCCTGTTTCTGCCAGCTTTGCGCAGGACAAGGACAGCGAACAGACCATGGTGGTCACCGCCAAGCGCAGCGGTCTTTCTGAACTTTCAACCCCGGCGGCCGTCAGCGTTGTCACGGGTGATCAAATCCGTGAGGCACGACCGCAGATCAATCTGTCGGAAAGCCTGGGTAGCGTGCCGGGTCTGCAAATTCAGAACCGACAGAACTATGCGCAGGATTTACAGTTGTCGGTGCGTGGTTTTGGTGCCCGTTCTATGTATGGCGTGCGCGGCGTGCGTATTTATGTCGACGGTATTCCGGCCACCATGCCGGACGGCCAGGGGCAGACCTCGAATATCGACCTTAACTCGGTCGAGAAGGTGGAAGTGCTGCGCGGACCGTTTTCCGCCCTTTACGGGAATGCCTCCGGCGGCATGGTGAATGTGGAAACCGAAACCGGCCAACAGCCGACTCGCCTGGAGGCCAGCTCGTATTTCGGCAGCTACGGCACCTGGCGCTATGGTGTTAAAGCCACCGGGGCAACCGGCGACGGCACCCAAGCCGGCGATGTTAACTACACGATTTCCGGTACCCGTTTCACCACCCAGGGGTTCCGCGATCACAGCGGCGCGCAGAAAAACCTTGGTAATGCCAAATTAGGCGTGCGCATCGATGATGTCAGCACGCTGACGCTGTTGTTCAACAGTGTTGATATCGACGCCAATGATCCAGGCGGCCTGACTTCTGCCGAATGGCACGATAATCCGCGCCAGGCACCACGAGCCGATCAGTACAACACACGCAAAACCACGTCACAGACCCAGGCCGGGCTGCATTATGAGCGCCAGATGGGTGCCAATGATGACCTGAGCATCATGATGTACGCCGGTGAGCGCGAAACCACCCAGTACCAGTCGATCCCGGTCGCGGTGCAGCAGCGCAGTGCGCAGCATCCGGGCGGGGTGATTGACCTGACGCGCCACTATCAGGGAATTGATACTCGCTGGACGCACCGTGGTGAGCTGGGCGTGCCTTACACCCTGACCGGCGGGTTGGATTATGAAACCATGACCGAGCAGCGTAAAGGGTATGAAAACTTTACTCAGGTCAACGGTGTAACCGAGCTTGGCACCGAGGGGGCGCTGCGCCGTAATGAACGCAACCTGATGTGGAACCTCGACCCTTATCTGCAAACTTCGTGGCAGTTAACCCAGCAACTGACGCTGGATGTCGGTATGCGTTACAGCACCGTCAATTTTGACTCCAACGATCACTACATCACCGGCGCTAATGGCGATGACAGCGGTAACGCCAGTTATCATAAGTGGTTACCGGCCGGTTCCCTTAACTATGCGGTGATGAGCGGCTGGAACCTGTATCTTTCCGCCGGCCGTGGCTTTGAGACCCCGACCATTAATGAACTGTCCTACCGTTCCGGCAATCAGTCCGGGCTCAACTTCGGCCTGAATCCTTCAACCAGCGATACGGTAGAATTTGGCAGTAAAACCCGTATTGGCAATGGGTTGCTGACCGCCGCAGTGTTCCAGACCGACACCAGCAACGAAATTGTGGTTGATGAAAGCAGCAACGGACGCAGTAGCTACAAAAACGCTGGACAGACCCGCAGACGTGGGCTTGAGTTGGCGCTGGATCAGCAGTTCGCTTATGACTGGCGGGTACAGTTAGCCTGGACGTTGCTGGATGCGCGTTATCGCGACGATGTTTGTGGTGATAGCCAGTGTTCGGTGGCCAACAGGGTACCGAGTGGCAACCGGATGCCGGGCATTGCGCGTAATATGGGTTATGCCTCGTTGGCCTGGTCACCGCCGGAAGGGTGGTATGCCGGTGCCGAGGTACGCTATATGAGCGATATCGAGGTTAATGACGCCAACAGCGAACAGGCTCCGGCTTATACCACCGTCGGCTTAAATACCGGCTACCGTTATCCGCTGGGCAACTGGATGCTTAACGTTTTTGGCCGGGTAGATAACCTGTTTGACCGTCAATATGTCGGTTCGGTGATCGTCAATGAAGGCAATGGCCGTTACTACGAACCGGCACCGGGTAGAAACTGGGGCGGCGGATTGAGCGTTTCTTATACCTTCGAGTAACCGCCGGATGAGTTTATCGGCGTGATCACTCAGCAACAGGGCGGGAGCTATCCCGCCTTTTTTATTAATAAATTTCTGCTGACGGGGCGGTTATGAAGTGTGCGAAATTTAATCAGGAAACTAAAATGTCATTTGCGGATTATAATCATAACTATTTGATAATTATCAATATAAAAAATTTATTGAATGACGTAATCAGCGTGATATAGTGTTCTGGCCGCGGCTAAAAACAAAAAAGATTAAATTTTTTTACATTTTAGCAACGCGCGAGGTTTGAATGTCATTATACTGTAATCATCTGGCGGTAGTTTTCACAAGGTGCACAGCTCGAAGCTGTAAATAACACTGCGGGGATCGCTAATGGTAAAGTCCTTGGTTGGGCTAGAAAGAACAAATAACAGACCTTTCCTGATTTCTCGTTGTAACGAGGGTTCTCTCTCCGACTCTCTTTTCCTGGCCACTCCACACTCTCGTCATTCCAAATTCTTGTCACTTTTTACTCTAGGTTTAATTACGCAATCGCGTTCTCCCGTGAAAAATCGGTGTGCCGAAACGCTCGCCGCGTATTCACTTTTACTCTTGGCTATTGTTGGCTCAAAAGGGAGCCAAAACCTAATCTGTGTGTGAAACATAATCGCGCGGTCCAGACCGCCGCGGTAGGTGAAACAAACTGTAAGGTGCCACTATGAGACAAAAAGCAGTGATCAAAGCACGTCGTGAAGCGAAACGCGTTATTCGTCGTGACGCTCGTAGTCATCGCCAGCTTGAAGAAGAGTCCGTTACCTCGCTGGTACAAATGGGTGGTGTTGAGTCTATTGGCATGGCGCGAGACAAGCGCGATAGCTCTACCATCGAGGCTAGAACCGAAGCTCAGGGTCATTACTTAATCGCCATAGATAAGAAGCAGTTGATTTTTGCCACCGGTGAAGCCGGCTGCGGCAAAACTTTCATCAGCGCTGCGAAAGCGGCAGAAGCCCTTATACATAAAGAAGTGGATCGGATTATTGTTACTCGCCCGGTTCTTCAGGCGGATGAAGACCTCGGTTTCTTACCAGGGGATATTTCTGAGAAGTTCGCCCCTTATTTCCGTCCGGTGTATGACATTCTGGTGCGCCGCTTGGGATCGTCCTTTATGCAATACTGCCTGCGTCCGGAAATCGGCAAGGTAGAGATCGCGCCTTTCGCCTACATGCGCGGGCGTACCTTCGAAAATGCGGTAGTTATCCTGGATGAAGCCCAGAACGTGACCGCCAGCCAGATGAAGATGTTCCTGACCCGTTTGGGTGAGAACGTAACGGTAATCGTTAATGGTGACGTAACCCAATGCGATTTGCCGCGCGGTGTGAAGTCCGGCCTCAGCGATGCGATGGAACGCTTCGAGGAGGATGAAATGATCGGCATCATCCGCTTTGATAAACAAGACTGCGTCCGCTCCGCCCTGTGCCAGCGTACGCTCAACGCCTACAGTTAAAACCTGCCTGCTAACCTAAGGCCGCCTCGGCGGCCTTTTTCTTGCCCCGGAAATGGGTTCTGACTCATCATCTCAAAACCAAGGATATTGGCTCATCACGCCAGAGTAAAACAGCATTCGGCCACCCAGCGAGGCGGAGAGCAGCGCCAGCATCAGCATGCTGGCGGTTCCTCCTGACAACACCGGTCGGCGATAAAGATAGATCGCCAGTCCGGTGGCGATAATCAGCCCGGCAAAAATCAGCCAACTCATCCAGCCTGAGCCAAAGATGGCGATGGCACTGGCCAACATTTTGCCTTGTTCACTGAAACCTGCGCTGTACCCCAGGATCACCGCCAACATCAGTGCCACCGCCAGCAAAATGCCTCCCGGCAGCTGGGTGGGGAGCTGTCGCTGATGCTTATCCAGCGACGCATTGAAAACGCTGATCCTTAAGCCAAGAGTGGTAAACCCCAACAGCAGCGCTGTGGCAATAAAACTGAGATGGGTGATGGGAGAGTGCCATAGCGGGTGGCTACTCATCTGGTAATAAACCTGCGCCGAAACCAGAATGGCCGCCAGCCCGGCGACTGAGGCCAGCAGGCTAACGCCGCGGATCAAAGCCTGGCTACGATTAAAGCGAAACAGGATGGCTGCCCAGCTAAATACCACCGCATTGAGCAGAAAGAAGGCGACGACCTCTCGACTTAGCCAGGAATGACCGATCCCCAGAATGGCGCGATAGGCCCCGGTTGGTGAACCCAAATGCAATAGCGACAGCAGCGAGCCGATAATATTGACCGCCAAAATAGCCACCGCCATTTTGCGCAGAGCATTAAAGCGTTTTTCTTCCGTCAGCCATCTTGGTTGGGCGACGATTAATACTGTGATGGCCACAATTGCGCCCACCGCCCACTGACAAAATACGGTAAAAAAGACTAAAGGGAGCTCATATTCAGACATGGCCTCTATTCCTTATCCCCGGCGGGAATAATCACGATATTGGGGTGGCTGATTTGGTGGCTTGGCAGTGAGTAGCGGGTTTCGATACGGGTTAAGTCAGCCCGGTATTCTTGCCGCAGCAGATCAATATCACCAAACTGCAGTACCCCGGCCGGACAGGACTCGACACAGCGTGGTTGCAATCCTTCATCCAGCCGCTCAGCACACAGATTGCACTTACTGGTTTTCCCTTCGACCGGATCAAAAACCGGCGCATTATAAGGACAAGCCATAATGCACATCCGGCAACCAATGCATTTGTCGTGATCCTGCACCACGATGCCGTCCGGGCGTTTACTGTAGGTATCTGCCGGGCACACTTTCATGCATTGCGGATCGTCACAGTGATTACAGGACATCGTGATAAACGCCATCGCGTTCGGATCGTCAAAGCTAAATTCCCTGACCTGACGCCAGAGCACGCCCGCCGGGGTTGCATTTTCGGATTTACAGGCCATCGAGCAGGTTTTGCAGCCGTAACAGCCGCGCATATCCACTAAAAATCCATATTGTCTGACCATGATTATGCCTCCGCCCTAACGTCAACCAGGGTGCTGTTACAACAATGGCCGGAGCCCAGGACTTCGGCATGATCGTTAGTCACGTGGCTGCTGCTGCCCCCTTGCTGTTCCCACCAGCCATTGTCCAGGCACACCACGCCGCGTTTGATTTGACGGGTCACTACCGCCAATGCCCGGTGCTCTCCCCGATGATTGAAAGCAATGGCCCATGCGCCATTGTGGATATTGCGACTGGCGGCATCTTCCGGATGGATCATGATATTAGGCTGATTACGCTGAACTTCGAGGATCCATTCATTCATCCCGTGGCTGGAGTGAATACTCCGGGCCAGCTTGCGCTGCACGGCCATTAATGGGTATTTTCTTGCCAGCTCCGGCGACCCTTTCGGCGACTCTTTAACCTGCATATAGGTCACAATCGGTGGGAAGTCTTTCTTCTGCCAGGCTTCAATAAAGAAGTGGGCTTTTTTAGTGGGTGTGCGGAAGATACCGTCCCTGAACGGGATCCACGGCACCTCCGCCGGTTTGATCGGCCCGTGGCGCAGTTGTTCAATGGTGATGCCGGTACCGGCCAGACAGTTTTCGATATAGTGTTCAATCGGTTGATTAAACACTTCGCCAAAGCCGAAACGTTCGGCTAGCCGGGCAAAAATCCAGTAATCCGGTTTGGCCTCACCGACTGGCTCCACCGCTTTTTCCATCAGTTGGACATAGTGGCTGCGGACGCCGGCCATCAGGCTGAGATCTTCAAAAATGGTGGTCACCGGCAACACCAGGTCTGCATACAGGGCGGTGGAACTCATCAGATTATCGGCCACCACCACAAACGGCACTTTCTTCAGGGCCTTTTTCACCATATTGGTGTTAGGCAGTTGGGTCAGGGCGCCCAGAGTCATAATCCACCAGAAGTTAATCGGGTGAGGGCGATCGTTGACGATCCATTCTCCGGTTTTAGAAACGGGTATCGGTGGGATTTTTTGCACGTTAGGTGCGGGTGGTACCGGCGGATTGAACTTCATCATCTGTTTTGCGCCGCCCGCATCGCAGACACCCCCACCGGCTTTGCCCATATTGCCGGTCAACAGCGCCAGATAGAACTGACTGGCGGCCACATAGGTGCCAAACTCGGTACGCTGAGCGCCGGACATATTCTGTACGATCATCGAAGGTTTGTTGCTGGCATACTCTCGCGCCAACCGCAGCAGGGTGGCTGCCGGAACATCGGTTTCTGCCGCTACTTTCTCCGTGTTCCAGGGGGCGGCCTCCTGGCGGATCAGTTCAAACACCGTGGTATAACCGGCATCTGCAGGCAGTTCTGCCTGTGTCAGTGCCGCAACAATGGCGGGTGTATCATGGCGAACCAGCTTTTGGCTTAGGTTGTCGTAGACCAGATAGCTTTCTTTATCCTGCGGATCTTCCCTAAGCTGTTGTTGCTCGGCATCCACCAGATAAACCGCCCCGGTGTGTTGGCGCAGGAAGTCAGCATCATAGCGCTGCTCATCCATAATGATTTTTATCATCCCCAGTGCCAACGCGGTGTCGGTGCCAGGAATAATCGGGATCCATTCATCGGCTTTGGCCGCCGTTTCGTTAAATCTCGGGTCGATCACCACCAGGCGCGCCCCCTGTTTTTGCGCCTTAATATATTCTTTAAAATAGGCTTGCATGGTCACGGCTGGATTATTGCCCCAGCACAGGATGTATCGGCTGTCGGCAAGCGTGTCGCGCATATCCGCGTAGCGCAGGCCAAGCATCGGGATCATGGCGGCGGTCACGGCAGAGCAACACAAGGAGCCGGTGCGTTTGGTGGCGCCGCCGAGGTAATCAAAGAAGCTCTTGGCCATATCATTTTTAATAGAATCCATGTTGCCGGCATGGGTCGAAATCAACAGGCCTTTATTTCCGTGGCTGGCAAGGGTGTTGCGGATATTTAGCTCAATCAGATCCAGCGCCTCATCCCAGGATATCGGTTTGAATTTCCCTTCGCCTTTTTCTCCGACCCGAAGCAAGGGTGTTTTAACCCGCAGTGGGTGATACACCCATTTGGTCCGACTTATTCCGCGCAGGCAGCACTTGACGTTAAAATCTTTGCTGGCTTCTATTTTCTTCAGCTCACCCTGATAGACATAAGCCGTTAAATTGCAGTGTAAACACTCCATGGCACAGGTTGATCTAAAGGTTTGATAGTCGGTTAGTTTAAGCCGCACTCGGGACAAGGGTTTACCCTTGTCCAGCGCCATGGAAAAAACGCAGGGTGAGATGCTGGCCAATCCTATGACCCCCAGCCCTTTTAACAAGGTTCTGCGATTCATTCTGATTTCTGATATATTTTTCATGATATTTCCCGCACGTATTATTTGTTTTTATTATTGTTCGCGTTGTTGCCATTTAATTTAAATAACACCATGAGTTAATCATGGGTGAATTATGGCGTACTGATCGAAATCAAATTATTAATTTATTGTTTTACCGTAACTTACTCGTGCCGTTAATAGAAGAAACCAAAAAGTAATTGTCGATTATTGCTTTTAGCGGGTTGCTCAGCCTCGACTGGTCGGAGTCCAATCCTCGCTCGTTTAGCTTTTGTGTAAACTATTGTGGTTTTTTGTATAGATTTTCGTTGAGTTAGCGTTAATGATTAGTGGGGTTCCAGCAGGGCGTAGCGGTGCATCCGCCAAAAGGGAATATCTGGGGAGTATGCCGGAGTGGCGTACTGGGCATTGGGATCTTCAAAGCGGTTCAATCATGAAATACATTATTTTATTGCTATTTATTTTGTGCGTTGTGTATGTCCATTACCGTGGCAGGGTGCGTTACACCTTCTGGCGGCAGCTTTCTGATCACTCGACCTTTACCGCGCCACTGAACGTTTTTATGTATCTGTTCTCACGCGTGCCGACCACGCCTTATTTGCAACCGGAGCAATTCCCCGAGTTGAAGGTACTGCGGGATAATTGGCAAACTATCCGTGATGAAGGGCAGCAGTTGATGGCGATCCAGCAAATTAAAGCCTCGGATCAGTTTAACGATGCCGGGTTCAATTCGTTCTTCAAAACCGGCTGGAAACGTTTTTATTTAAAATGGTATGAAGACAGCCACCCGTCGGCGATGAGTCTGTGTCCGCAGACTACCGCGCTGTTGCGCAGCCTGCCTTCAGTCAAGGCGGCGATGTTTGCCGAACTGCCGGACGGCAGCCGCCTGCCACGCCACCGCGATCCTTACGCCGGTTCGCTGCGTTATCACCTGGGGCTGATTACCCCGAATGACGACCGCTGTTTTATTGAAGTGGACGGCGAGCGCTACAGTTGGCGCGATGGCGAAGGGGTAATGTTTGATGAGACCTATCTGCATTTTGCCGAGAACCAGAGCGGGCAGAACCGGCTGATTCTGTTCTGTGACATTGAACGGCCGATGCGTTTCCGCTGGGCACAGGGTATCAACCACTGGCTGGGACGCAATTTGATGAGTGCGGCCACTGCACCCAATGAAGAGGGCGATCGTACCGGGGGGGTTAACAAGCTGTTCAAGTATATTTATGCGGTGCGCAAAGTGGGGAAACGGCTGAAGGCGTGGAACCGTACCGGGTATTACATCATTAAATGGATTTTGTTTGGCGGTATCGCGGCGGGCATTTTTTTCGCGGTATAAGCTTTTGCGCTATGTATAAAGACGAAGGGCGCCACGGGGCGCCCTTCGGGTAATCAGGCAAAGATGGTCATCATATAGGCGGCGAACAGCGCCAGGTGCGCCGTACCGTTCAGCACGTTGGTCCTGCCGGTGGAGAACGAAAGCTGGCACAGCAACAACACCGTCAGCATCACCACGATATGCGGCGTCTGCAAACCGAAGATCAACGTCTGACCGGTCAGCGTGGCGATGACGGTGACCGCCGGTACCGTCAGGGAAATGGTCGCCAGCACCGAACCGAAAAACAGGTTCATGGCGCGCTGTACCTGATTATTCAATACCGCTCGCAGTGCCCCCAGACCTTCAGGCGACAGGATCAGCAGGGCGACCAGGAAACCGGTAAATTGCGCCGGGGCATTCACCTTGGTCAACAAACCTTCCAGCGGATTGGCGTTGAACTTGGTCACCGCGATCACTGCAATC
Organism: Serratia proteamaculans; assembly: GCF_949794035.1. Classification (NCBI taxonomy): domain Bacteria; kingdom Pseudomonadati; phylum Pseudomonadota; class Gammaproteobacteria; order Enterobacterales; family Yersiniaceae; genus Serratia; species Serratia proteamaculans. The sequence continues at coordinate 3,246,212 of NZ_OX461105.1, read as the reverse complement.
AGATGTACCACCAACCAACCGGCATGCCAGGCACTGCTGTGCGAGGAAGGCTTGCCATGGTGCGGGTCACCATCGTCATCTTCGTGCTCATAGACGAACAGGCTCTGGTGGGTTTTGGTCTGGATCACCAGGAACACGCCGTACATGGCGGCAGAAATCACCGAAACCAGCAGCGCCTGACCGGTAGTGAAGTTACCGCCCGGCAGCGCACTCGGGAACACCAACACAATCACCGCCAGCGGGAAAATCGCCATCAGATACTGTTTTATACCGCCGAGGTTAACGTACTGGGTGGCGAATTTACGTCCGCCAAGCAGCAGTGCAACACCCACCAACCCGGCGCTGACAATCATAATGATCGAGTAAAGGGTATCGCGCATCAACGCCGGAGCGGCATCACCGGTGGCCATCAATGCGGAGATCAGGCTGACTTCCAGGATCACCACCGACAGGCTGAGGATCAGCGAGCCATAGGGTTCACCCAGGCGGTGAGCCAAGACGTCGGCGTGGCGTACTACGCTGAATGCACTGCTGAGAATACCGATCAGGGCAACGATGTTAATACCGACGATCAACGGAAAGTTGCTGGTATTGCCCCACAAATTCAGCACCACCAGGGCGGCAATGGGCAGCAGCAGGGAATACTCGGTGTGGCGGGATTTGGATCGGCCAGGATCGTTTTGCGACTTCATTTCGATGGTACTCCTTCTCAAACAGCGTGGTCCCGTCTTCGCTGACTGCCGTTAAAGGCAACTCTGCGCATCCAGAATGCATTTTTATTTAATAATAATAGGATACACCCAGTGGCGCGTGCCGGGGAATGATGTGATGTTGTTTTACTTGCAAAAGCAAATGCTTGCAATATGTGACTAGGTTAACAAAAAAACCGCACTGGATGCGGTTTTCTTTACTTACTTTTACGCAGTGAGATTTGTTTTCTTCATTAACGGCATATAAATTGCAGTTTGCGAATCTATTCCTTGGTTAATAAAGGGAAAAATTCCTATCAGTCATCAATATTATCCATGATTTCATGCCGCTTATTATGGTAACCCTCTTCATTTAGCCCCTCACGCCAGTAAGGCACGGCATAAAGGCGATTACGCTCACATTGACGATCGCGGCGCAGGTAGCGGCGCAGTTCTACCACCAGACGATCTTCACCGGCCAGCCAGTACTGGGTCTCGGCCTGCGGCTGCGGCAATGCACAAAACTGCGTGACCAGCTCTGCCGTTTTCTCGGTGCCGCCAATAATCCAGCTCAGTTCAAAACCCGCAGGTTTTTTCAGGTCGATCACATCGGCTGCGCTATCAACCCGGATAAAGGCATGACCTTCGCTGCGTGCCGGTAGTGTTTCCAGCAACGCCGCCAAAGCGGGTAAAGAAGAAGGATCGCCGGCCAGGCAGTAGAAGTCAGCCTCTGGCAGCATAGGTTTCGGGCCACCGGGATTGCTGATGCCAATTTTATCGCCGGCTTTCGCCGCGCGGGCAAAGTCAACCGCCGGGCCGCTGTGGTCATGAATGGCGAATTCAATGTCGACTTCCGCCAGTTCCGGACGTACCGCACGGATGGAGTAGGTGCGAACAATGGGGCGTACCGCATCGGCTGCCCAGCGTGGGCCATTTTCGGTCAGCGTCGGCAGATCCGGCTGTGTCTGGCCTGCCAGCGGCAGGAAAACCTTGATGTGCGCGGCAGCAGCATTTGCCGGGTAATAGCGCAGGTCCGGCGCGGTGAAGGTGATACGACGCAGGTGCGGGGTAATATCGCGAATGGCACTGACTGCAATCAGGTAGGGTGCGCGTGAGCGTGGGGCTTCGGTAGTCACGGGGTTCTCCTTATGTTCGTTTGGCGCTGAGTATATCACGCCATTTGATAATGAGAATTGTTTGCTGATCGTGGCAGACGGGCCCGGTCACCGCGACGAAGCAGGATGGCGATCGCTTAATGCTTAACTGAGATATTTTACCCTTCGATATTATTGCTGCTGAGTACAAATACTTTTTCACTTTAAACATCGTATGAAACTTGATTGCTCCCCGAGAAAAGAATAAGGTCATTATTATCGCGGAAAGGGTTATAGAATTAATAAAATTCCGTACTCAATAATAAAGTTGAACAGTGGCTAGGGAGTAGGAGCGATCTTATTCCCGGGAGGTTGTTAAGGTGTTAACGCGAGATTTTCTGCAAAATGCGGATTGCAAAACAGCATTCGGCACCATTGAGGAGTCGCTGTTACTGACATCAGAGCAGCGTGCGGCCTCACTGGATTGTACTTTATCCCGTCGGCCGGATAACAGCCCGGTGTGGGTTTTCGGCTACGGGTCACTGATGTGGAACCCGGTATTTGAATCCGAAGAGGTGAGACCGGCCACGTTGCAGGGCTGGCACCGCGCTTTCTGTTTGCGGCTGACCGCCGGGCGCGGCACCTTGCATCAGCCTGGGCGTATGTTAGCGCTGAAAGAGGGCGGAAGTACCACCGGGCTGGCGTTCCGCCTGCCGGAAGCCAAGCTGCGTGAAGAGCTGGAACTGCTGTGGAAACGTGAGATGCTGACCGGCTGTTATTTGCCGACCTGGTGCGATCTCACCTTGGCCGATGGCCAAGTGGTGACCGCGTTGGTGTTTGTGATGAACCCGCAGCATCCGCTGTTTGAAGAAGATACCAGCCACCAGGTGATCGCACCCTTGATCGCCAGTGCCAGTGGGCCACTGGGTACCAACGCTCAGTACCTGTTCTCACTGGATACCGAGCTGAGAAACCAGGGTATGAAGGACGACTGCATTGGCGATTTGGTGTGCTATGTGCAGCAGTGGTTGCAGCAGAATACCTCCGGTCCTGTCGGTGGAGAGGCAACGGCCTGATCCCCGCACTGCGTTTTAATGAGGCTCAGCATGCTGAGCCTTTTTTCGTTTCATATATCTAATACCTATATTTAATAACTTTATTCTGCCTGAGTATTTAATCCACAATTTACAAGTGGTTATTTATCTCATTAATATTAAAGGAATTGGTTATTTTAAGGCTAAGAAACAGTTAATTCACAGCGGTGAAAAATTCACTTAGCATGAAAATGCATAACTAAAGGTTATTTCTTATTTGTCCCCTCACGCCAGACTCCGTATCACTGTGTTAACAATATTGTTCGACCGGGGGGAGTGGATGAACTTTCAACAATTAAAAATTATTCGGGAATCTGCGCGCTGCAACTACAACCTGACCGAGGTGGCCAACACTTTATTTACCTCGCAGTCGGGTGTCAGTCGTCATATTCGGGAACTGGAAGAAGAGCTGGGCATTGAGATATTTATCCGCCGCGGCAAGCGTTTATTAGGCATGACCGAGCCGGGCAAAGAGCTACTGGTGGTGGCGGAACGCATCCTGAATGATGCCAATAATATCCGCCGCCTGGCGGACGTATTCAGCAGCAACGACGCCGGTCAGTTGCATATCGCCACTACCCATACCCAGGCACGCTACAGCCTGCCAGGGGTGATTAAAGAGTTTCGCGCGCTGTATCCGCGGGTGAGGGTGGTACTGAATCAGGGCAGCCCCGAAGAAATCGTCGGCATGCTGGCTTCCGGTGAGGCCGATATCGGCATTGCCAGTGAGCGGTTGATGAGCGACGAGTCTCTGGCGGCGTTTCCTTATTACCGTTGGCACCACACCATACTGGTGCCGGAAGGGCATGAGTTGACCCGTCAGCCACAGGTAACGCTGGAAATGCTCAGTACTTTGCCCCTGATTACCTACCGGCAGGGCATTACCGGCCGGTCACGGCTGGATAGCGCTTTCAAAGCTGCCGGGTTAACGCCGGATATTGCCTTAAGTGCGCAGGATTCTGACGTGATTAAAACCTATGTTGAGCTGGGGTTGGGGGTGGGCGTGCTGGCGGATATGTCCTACGAGAAGGAACGCGACCACGGGTTGGTTAGCCTTAACGCCGAACACCTGTTCGAACCCAATACCGTGTGGTTAGGTTTGAAACGCAGTCAGTTACAACGTAACTATGCATGGCGATTTATCCAGCTCTGTAACCCAACGCTGTCGCTGACCGAAATCAAAGACAAAGTGTTCTCCTCACAGCTGGATACGGTGATCGATTACCAGATTTAATCGGAGGGAAGGTGGCTGGCAAGCAGGCCGGGCATGGTGCCCGGCGATAGAGAAAGTTAAAGCTGTTTTCTCAACAGTTTTCTGACCATACGGCGTTTGCTTTTTTGCACTGGGCCTATGAGTTCTAATATGGGGACTTCTTCAGGAGGCGGTGGATTCGCCATTTGCCAGCGAAGATGTTGCTGCAAAATTTCGATCATGATTTCTTTTTCTTCTTGAATAGTTAGCGTTGGGTCGTTCAGGTCCCTGTCCTTCATGTTGCTCTCCTTTTTGAACGTTATTTGTACACACCATATCACGCAAGGACTTAACGCTGAATTTTTTTAAAGCGGCTTAGGTATTTTCTCAATGAGATGAATTCCGTTGTGCAGTTCATAGTGCCGGGTATAACGGTGAATGATGCCTGACTGGTATAAAGCTTGAGCAGTCGATTGTTGAGGACGTTGCTGATCAGTATGTCGGGGAGCGATGTAGATATCAGCCCTTGCGTGCGTAAATTCACACCATAGAAATAGAGGGTGCGAAGACAATATTCCAGCATTTTGCCGTTTAGTGGATGTTTAGCCGCGCGGTCTGTAAAGCTCTCTAATGCGATCAATTCGATGATGTTATCCACTCTGTGGTAGTGACACAGGCAAAAGCCTGCACGAGTCAGTGGGGCCGCAATCCATCTGAAAACAAAAACAAAGCTCGCTGTCTTGAGCGCAGTACTGTCATAAAATTTCAACAGTGAACGCCAGTTAAGCGTATGGCCGTTTTTTCTGCCTTTTTGCCAGCGACGATCTTGTTCGGCCAGTTGGCTGATGAAAAGACCCGATTCAACCAATACGCTGTTCATATCTTCAAGCGTCTGTTGTACCACCCGTTGATATGCATTTTTAACGCCCTCCGTTGGCGAGTTTGCTTCCATTTGATAGCTCCCTGTAGCAATTAGCCGCACACTAATTGCTGGTAAGGAACTGCACAAAACGTTGTTTTCTCCATTGCGCAGCGCCACGCAAAAGATGTCATTGGTGCTCAGGGTTACCCCAGCAACTGCGCACCCACTCGCAAAAGTCCGCCTGCTTAATAATCAAAATCTCAGCTATAGACATAAAAAGAATATCTATAGTTATTTAAGTACCTTCGCCTGCCGATGGCTCTCACATACACTCGCGAAATTACTATAAATTCCATCCGCTTGGAGAGTTTTTGATGAAAGCGTTCGTTCCCTCTTTGGCATTTTTGGCCGTGGCGGCCAGTTTCAACGCGCAGGCGGTAACTCCGGCCAATACTTTGGTGATTGCCCAATCCATCGATGACGTGGTCAGCTTTGATCCGGCCCAGGGCTTTGAATTAACCACGGTGCAGTCATTCAACAGCCTGTACCAACGCCTGATCCAGTCAGATCCAAAAAATCCGATCGAACTTAAACCCACGTTGGCCAGTGAATGGCAGGCGGGCAGTGATAACCGCAGCCTGACTTTTACTCTGCGGCCAGACGCCAAATTCTCCAGCGGCAATCCACTGCGCCCGGAAGACGTGATCTTCTCGTTGTCGCGGGTGGTGAAGCTGAATCTTGAGCCGTCGTTTATCCTCACCCAACTGGGCTGGAACGCAAAAAATGTCGACCAATACCTGAGTAAGGTGGATGACCAGCGGGTCAAAATCAGCTGGAGCGAAAACGTCAGCCCGGCGTTCGTACTTAGCCTGCTTTCGGCACCGGTGTCCTCCATTGTCGATGCCAAAGAAGCGTTGGCGCATCAGCAGGGTGATGACTTTGGCCACCAGTGGCTGAACAGCCATTCCGCCGGTAGCGGCCCGTATAAAATCCGCACCTATGTGCCGCATGAAGTGGTGGTGCTTGACGCCAACCCCGGTTCGCCAGAGGGGGCGCCAACGCTGAAAACCATCCTGATCAAAAACGTGCCGGATCCGGCCGCCCGCCGTCTGCTGATCGAGCAGGGCGACGCCGACATTGCGCGCAACCTTGGGGCAGACCAGATGGCCGCGCTGAAAGGCAAGCCGGGCGTCAAGCCGCTGGCCATTCCGTACGCCTCACTCTATTTCCTGCAGTTCAACGCCAAGGCGTCCCCGGCGCTGGGTAACCCGGCCTTCTGGGAAGCGGCGCGCTGGCTGTTCGACTATAAAGGTATTGCCGATGACCTGCTGAAAGGCCAGTTCCAGAACCATCAGGCATTCCTGCCAGAGGGTTACCTGGGGGCGTTGAAGGACAAGCCTTACAGCTTTAACCCGGCCAAGGCTAAAGAAATTTTGGCCAAGGCCGGTCTGAAAGACGTCAGCTTTAAGCTGGAGGTCAACAACCAGCCGCCATACCTGGACATCGCACAGGCATTGCAGGCCAGCTTTGCTCAGGGCGGGGTGAAGGTGGATCTGGTGCCGGGCCTCAGTGCGCAGGTCTCCACCAAGGTCAAATCTCTCAACTATGATGCGGTCCTGACCTCCTGGGGGCCGGACTATTTTGACCCGAACACCAACGCCGCTGCCTTCGCCTATAACCCGGAAGACGGCAGTAAAACGCTGGCCTGGCGTGCCAACTGGCAGATACCGGCATTGAACAAACTGACGCTGGCGGCCACGGCGGAAAATGACACCGCCAAACGGGTCGCGGATTACCAACAGTTGCAGCAAGCCGTCCAGAAAAGCTCGCCGTTTGTGATTGGTCTACAGGCGCGCAGCCTGATTGCGGTACGCGACAACCTGAAAGGCTACGAGCAGGGCATCAACCCTGACATGGTGTTCTACAGCAAGGTCAGCAAGTAATGATCAGTCGTACTTCTTCCGCCGGGTTAGCCCGGCGCAGTTGGCGCTGGGGCCGCAGGCTGTTTAACGGCCTGCTGTCATTGGCGCTGACGCTGCTTGGGCTGCTGTTATTCACCTTTATGCTCTCGCATCTGGCACCGATCGATCCCACGCTGCAGATAGCCGGCGATCACGCCAGCGAAGCCACCTATGCCCAGGTGCGCCACGATCTGGGGTTGGATCAGCCCTTGCCGGTGCAGTTCTGGCGTTATCTGGTGCATCTGGCGCAAGGGGATATGGGCATCTCGCGGATTACCTCGCAGCCGGTGCTGAGCGATCTGCTGCGCACCTTCCCGGCCACGGTGGAGCTGGCGACCTGCGCGATTATCCTCGGAGCGGTCGGCGGCATTACCCTGGCGTTTCTGGCGGTGATCAAACCGGGTGGCTGGTTGGATAATGCGGCGCGTCTGCTGTCGCTGATCGGCTATTCGGTACCGATCTTCTGGCTCAGCCTATTGGGGCTGCTGCTGTTTTACGCCACGCTGCATTGGTCGGCGGGGCCGGGGCGGCTGGATGATATCTATCTGTACAGCATGGAACCGCGCAGCGGATTTATCCTGATCGACAGTTGGCTGTCCGGCGATCGTGAGATGTTCTACAACGCCATCAGCCACCTGTGGTTGCCGGTGGTGGCACTGGCGCTGCTGTCGATGGCGGGTATCACCCGCTTGCTGCGTGCGGCGATGCTGGAAGAGTGCAATAAAGAGTACGTTACCCTGGCGCGTTCCAAAGGGGCCAGCCGCACGCGTATTCTGGTGCGTCACGTATTCCCCAACGTGTTGGGCACGTTGATCACCGTACTGTCGCTGTCCTACGCCAGCCTGCTGGAGGGCGCGGTGCTGACTGAAACGGTATTCGCCTGGCCGGGGGTGGGACGTTATCTGACCACCGCACTGTTTGCCGCCGATACGCCGGCCATTCTCGGCGCCACCTTGCTGATTGGCACCTGTTTTGTGGTGCTTAACGCGCTGGCCGATGCGCTGACCTATTTAGTGGACCCGCGAACCCGATGAGCCAATATCTTTCTGAACATGAACCCCAGGGCGAACCGGCAGCCGCTTATCGCCCACGCGGCAGGCTGACCACGCTGACGATTGGCGCGACGCTGGTGGCGATCCTGATCCTGACGGCACTGCTGGCCCCGTGGCTGGCACCTTTCGATCCCAATCTGCAGCATATCGAGTTGCGCCTGCTGCCGCCTGCTTCCGGCCATTGGCTGGGCACCGACGGCTTTGGCCGCGATCTGCTGTCACGGGTGATTTACGGCGCTCGCCCAACGCTGATCCTGGTGTCATTGATCTTGCTGCTGACCATCCCGATTGGCCTGCTGGTGGGCATTAGCGCCGGTTATCTCGGTGGCTGGGTCGAGCGTATTCTGATGCGCGTGACCGATATTTTTCTGTCGTTGCCCAGCCTGGTGATCGCACTGGCGTTTGTTGCGGTGCTGGGGCCGGGGTTGATGAACGGCGCGTTGGCGCTGGCGTTAACCAGTTGGCCTTCTTTTGCCCGACAGGCGCGGGCAGAAACCCTGGCGTTGCGCCGCAGTGACTATCTGGCCGCAGCGCGCATGCAAGGCATTGGTGGCCTGCGGCTGATGGCCGGGCATATTTTGCCGCTGTGCCTGCCGAGTGCCGTGGTGCGTGCCGCGCTGAGCCTCGGTGGCATCATCCTGTCCGCCGCCGGTTTGGGCTTTCTCGGCATGGGCGTGGCACCACCGACCGCCGAATGGGGCTCCATGGTGGCCGAAGGCAGCAAAGTGATATTTGACCAGTGGTGGGTCGCCGCAGTACCGGGTGGGGCGATCCTGTTCGCCAGCCTGGCCTTTAACCTGCTGGGCGATGGCCTGCGCGATAAAATGGATCCTCGTCATGGGCATTGATAACAATTTATTGACCGTCGAACGGCTGTCGGTGGCATTGCCGGGTTCCCAGCCGCTGGTCAAAGACATTTCCTTCAGCATGGGGCAGGAACGGTTGGCGCTGGTGGGGGAATCCGGCTCCGGTAAATCCTTGACCGCGCGTGCCTTGATGGGGTTGCTGCCACCGCCGTTACAGTTGCAGGCGCAGCGTTTAACGCTGGGTGACGATGATCTGGCACGGCTGAATGAACGCCAGTGGAACCGCCTGCGCGGCAACAAAGTGGCTATGGTGATGCAGGATCCCAAGCATGCGCTGAACCCGACCCAGCCGATTGGCCGTCAGGTGGAAGAGCCGCTGTTGCTGCACACCCGCCTGGGCCGGGCAGAACGGCGGGAGAAGGTGCTGGATATGCTGGCGGCGGTAGGGCTGCCCGATCCGCAATCGCTGCGTCAACGTTACCCGCACCAGTTGTCTGGCGGCATGGGGCAACGGGTGATGCTGGCGATTGCGCTGATTAACGACCCGCAATTGTTGATTGCCGACGAACCCACGTCCGCGCTGGATCACCAGATGCGCGATCAGGTCCTGCAACTGATCGAAACTCTGGTTGAACAACGCAATATGGGCCTGATTTTGATCAGCCACGATCTGCAGCAGGTGGCGCACTATTGTGAGCGGGTGCTGGTGATGTACAAAGGCGAACTGCTGGATCAGTTGCCCGCCGATCGCCTGGCCTCTGCCACCCATCCTTACACCCGCACGCTGTGGTCGTGTCGGCCAAGCCGAGAGACCCGGGGTAAACCCTTGCCGGTGTTGGATCGTGCGCTGCTGGAGTCACTGAAATGAGCCTGATTACTCTGGACAATCTCAGCGTCAGCCATCGGCAGGGCTATGACGTGCGCACCGTAGTGCATGAGGTTAATCTGCATATCGAACCGGGTGAATGTTTCGGGCTGGTCGGCCCTTCCGGCTGCGGTAAATCCTCGCTGCTGTGGGTGTTGGCCGGGCTGAATGAAAGCTGGAGCGGCGGTTTCAACCTGCTGGGCCGCGATCTGCAGCCGGGGCGTCCGTTCACCGGCACGCTGCGACGTGAGGTGCAGATGGTATTTCAGGATCCCTATGCCTCGCTGCACCCCAAACACCGGTTGTTGCGCACCCTGGCGGAGCCGCTGAAATTACTGAAAGAGAGCGGCATCGAGCAAAAAATCAGCGCCGGTTTTCGTCAGGTGGGGTTGGATCCGCGGCTGTTGGATCGTTACCCGCACCAGCTTTCCGGTGGCCAGCGTCAGCGAGTGGCGATAGTACGAGCACTGCTGTTAAAACCCAAACTGCTGTTGCTGGACGAACCCACCTCGGCGCTGGACATGTCGGTGCAGGCGGAGATCCTCAACCTGCTCAACGAGCTGAAACAGGCGGGTGACCTGACAATGATCCTGGTCAGCCACGACGCTGATGTGATCGACCACATGTGCGATCGCTCGGTGGCGATGGCGCACGGCCGTTTGGTGAACTGAAAATTGCCCGCCGCTAACCCGGTGGGTATATTCATCTGCGTAATAAATAAAGCAATTTTTAGTCGTTCTTCTGCTAAGCCGCTGCCTCTACACTCAAAAAATAACGCATCCGCGTGATCCTGGAGAGTGCATCGATGAAACGGCTAATCCCCACCTTATTGTTCAGCGCCCTGGCGACGAGCTTTGGCACGCAGGCGGCCACCCCGAAAGACACGCTGGTGGTGGTCAGTTCGCTGGAAGGCATCATCAGTCTGGATCCGGCCGAAAGCTTTGAAACCGTCAGCTCGGCCAACCTGGTCAACCTGTATCAGCGGTTACTGACGCCGGATCGCAGCACGCCGGAAAAACTGGCCCCGGAGCTGGCCAGCGGCTGGCAGGCGGGGGCGGATGGTCGCAGCCTGATTTTTACCCTGAAGGCTGACCAGCGCTTTGCTTCCGGCAATCCGGTACGGCCGGAAGATGTGATCTTCTCGCTGGTGCGGGCGGTGAAACTGAACAAGGCGCCGTCGTTTATTCTTGGTGAGTTCGGCTGGACGCCGGAAAACGTCGAGGGCCAATTGAAGAAGCTGGGCGATAATCAGGTGCAGTTAAGCTGGTCGGCCAATATCGGCAGTGGGCTGGCATTGCGGCTGTTGACCGCGCCGGTCGCCTCGATCGTCGATGAAAAACTGCTGACTGAGCACAGTCAACAGGGGGATTTCGGTAACGCCTGGCTGCGTTCGAATTCCGCCGGTGCCGGGCCTTATCGCGTCAGCAACTATGTCCCGCATGAGGCGCTGCTGTTCAGTCGTAACGACTATGCCCAACCGCAGGCGAAGTTGAAAACGGTGCTGCTGAAGAACGTCAGCGATGCCGGAACCCGCCGCCTGTTACTGCTGAAAGGGGACGCCGACGTGGCTTACGATTTGGGTGCTGATCAGTTCAATTCGCTGCGTAAAGAGCCGGGTGTCAGGATAGAGCAGCAGGACTCGTCCAAAGTCTATTACCTCGGTTTCAACACCGGGAGCAAGCAGGTCCCTGCGTTGAGTAACCCGGCATTGTGGCAGGCGGCGCGCTGGCTGGTGGACTACCAATCCATTGCCGACAACCTGCTCAAGGGCCAGTACCGCGTCCATCAGGCGTTTCTGCCGCTGGGGCTGGACGGGGCGATCGACAACCAACCGTTCAAGCTCGACGTGGCCAAGGCCAAACAGATTTTGCATGACGCCGGTATTGCCGAAGGCACGCGCATTGATCTGATCGTCATCAACCAGCCGCCGTATACCGATATCGCCCAGGCGCTGCAGGCCAGCTTTGCCAAGGCCGGTTTGCAACTGGATATTCATCCGGTGGTAGAAAGCGACCTGTGGGGCAAGATGCGCAGCCGCGATTTCCAGGCCATTTTCACCTATTGGGGAGCGGACTATCTGGATCCGAACACCAACGCCAGCGCCTTTGCCTACAATGTGCCCGACGGGCCGAAAACCCTGGCCTGGCGCACCCAGTGGACTATCCCGGCGCTGAGTGCGGAAACCCGCGCAGCGGCGGCGGAAGGTGACGGGGCAAAGCGCGCCGCGCACTACGCCAGCTTACAGCGTGAATTGCAGACCAGCTCTCCTTACGTCGTGGCATTGCAGGGACAAACGCTGGTGGCACTGCGTGACAACGTTAAAGACGCCAAGGTGGATATCGCCAACAGCATGCTGTATCTGGATCGCGTGAGTAAGTAACCCAGCACGGCACGGCTTTTGCAGGATCGGTTTATTTAGCCCACCGGGGATCCTGTCATGAGCCGTAACCACACTTTCCCGCCCAGTGCCGGCGATTTTTTGCTGGCCTCCAAACGTTGTGAAATCACCGTATTGCAACAACTGTTGCAGATGGGGCAGTTGGTTGGCCGGGTCAGCCAACTGATCCACGTGCTCCAGCGGGAACGCGGTACCGTCAATATTTACCTGTGTTCACAGGGAGCGTTGTTTGGCGAGCGGTTGGCCGGGCGGGCGCAGGAAGTGGAGCAGGCTGAGCTGGCGGTGCAGCGGCAGTTGATGCAGTTGGATGACAGCACTGCGCCCCTGGCCAGCGCCAGTCGTCTGTTCAGCCGCATTGCCGGCGCGCTGCATCATCTTACCGCCTTGCCTGAATTGCGCCGCCAGGTGCAGCAAAGGCAAGTTCTGCAGCCTGCGGCCATGGGCACCTTTAATGACATCATTCACAGCCTGCTGGCGCTGGTATTTGAAGCGGCGGATGCCTGTGCAGAACCCATCACGGCACGTGCGTTGATCGCCATGTTCAGCTTTATGCAGGGCAAGGAGCTGGCCGGGCAGGAACGGGCAATCGGTTCGGCCGGTTTTGCCGCCATGCGTTTTGGCGAACCGGCACACCAACAGTTACTGATGCTGATCGAAGGGCAGGAGCGTTGCTTTGCTACCTTCAGCGAGTTTGCCGATGAAGCTTCTCTGGCCCAGTGGCGGCACATGCAGCAGCAGGATGACCGCGAGTTTGAACGCCTGCGGCGTATTGCCTGTACCCAATTGCAACTGAATGATAAAGCCGACACCAGCCTGCGCTGGTTCGAGATCACCAGTGCGCGTATCGATCTGATGAAACATATTGAAGACCGGCTGGAGGAGGCACTGATGACCAGTTGCCGCCACAGTCTGGCGCAGGCCCAGCGCGCGCTGGCGGTGGACTGCGCCGATTACGCGCCGCAGCCGATGCAAGAAAGTTACGCGGTTTTCGTGGCGGCACCCTTGGGGGATGCATCGGCGCTGGCGGGGGACGGTATCCATCCGCGGTTGGGCCGCTCGATGCTGGAATTGATTCAGCAGCAGTCGCAACGGCTACAGGTGTTATCGGAGGAACTGGCGACGGCGCGGGCAACGCTGAATGAACGCAAACAGATTGAACGCGCCAAAGGCCTGCTGATCCAGCATCGCGGCTTGAGCGAGGAGGCGGCCCATCGTTTGCTGCTGAAGATGGCGATGAACCAGAACCAGCGGCTTATTGATATCGCCAACGCCATGCTGGCGGTCGCGGATATTCTGCCATCCACCGGCAATACTCCCTAAGGGGTATATGCACACAGTCAGTGCAGTTACTGCTTTGCGATCGTGCAAAAGGGACGAATACATTTGCCCTGAATCATGCGGGCGCGTGCGGCCAACACAGAGGCAGCTTCAAGTATGACGGGTATGCAGAGCTGGCACGTAGGTTGCATTACTAAAACGTAACCTGGCCAATGGCGGTCGGTTGCCAACAAGATTTTGGATAAAGGCGTCCTTTCAGCATGTTCACCCCAACGGTGGAATGTGCTGATGGGACGCCTTTTTTATTTTATCGCCTGATTGAAGGACTTGCCGATGACGCACACCAAACTCCCCGGGCTTAGCCTGACGCGCCGCCGCTTTTTGGCCGGTAGCGCGGCGCTGGGCGGCAGCATGATGTTGCCCGGCCTGATGAACGCCGCCTGGGCGGCAGGCTCTGACGCACCGGAGAAAAAAGAGATCCGCGTGGGCTTTATTCCACTTACCGACTGCGCTTCGGTGGTAATGGCGGCGGTGAAACAGTTCGATCAGAAGTACGGCATCAAAATTATCCCCAGCAAGGAGGCCAGTTGGGCGGCGGTGCGCGACAAGCTGTTGTCCGGGGAACTGGATGCGGCCCATGTGCTGTACGGCATGGTGTATGGCCTGCAGCTGGGTGTTGCCGGGCCGCAGCAGGATATGGCGGTGTTGATGACGCTCAACAACAACGGACAGGCGATCACACTCTCCAACCAGTTAAAACAGGCCGGTGTCACCGATGCGGCCAGCTTGAAAAAAACCGTCGATGCCAGCGCCAAGGGCACTTACACCTTCGCCCAAACCTTCCCGACCGGTACCCACGCCATGTGGCTGTACTACTGGCTGGCCAACGCCGGTATTCACCCGTTTGATGACGTGCGCAACGTAGTGGTGCCGCCGCCGCAGATGGTGATGAACATGAAAATCGGCAACATGAGCGGATTTTGCGTGGGTGAGCCGTGGAACCAACGTGCGATTGCCGAGGACATTGGTTTTACCGCCGTCACCAGCCAGGAAATTTGGCCCGATCACCCGGAAAAGGTGCTGGGCACCACCGGCAACTGGGTCGCGGCCAACCCCAACAGCGCCCGTGCGCTGACCGCGGCGGTACTGGACGCCGCGCGCTGGATCGACAGTTCGGACGCCAACCGCCAGGAAACCGCCCAGGTGGTGGCGGGGCGCGCCTATATCAATACCAAACCAGAGATCATCACCGGCCGCATGCTCGGCCAGTACCAGGACGGTCTGGGCAAGTCATGGCAGGACGCGCATGCGATGCGCTTTTTCCACGATGGCGAAGTGAGCTACCCCTACCTGTCCGATGGCATGTGGTTCCTGACCCAGCATCGCCGCTGGGGCCTGTTGAACGCCGAACCGGACTACCTGGCCGTCGCGAAGAAAATCAACCGAACCGAAATCTATAAGCAGGCGGCCAGCGCGGTAGGCGGAGTGGATTTGCCTACCGGCGATATGCGCACCAGCACGCTGTTGGACGGCAAACGCTGGGACGGCAGTAATCCGGCGGAATACGCCAACAGTTTCTCTTTAAAGCGCTGAGGTAACCGATGAAAAATCTCGCTGAACGGATCGATATTCCTGCGTCACCCGGTGTAGAAGTCAGTGCGGAAATCGTGCCGCTAAAACGCCCGCACAAGCCGCAGCCGCAGCGCAAACCTCGTTGGGGCTTGCTGCTGCAACAGGCCTTCCGCCGGGGCGTGCCCGCGGTGCTGGGGCTGGTGCTGACCCTGGTGGTCTGGCAGATAGCGGCGCTTAACAGCAAGGGGTTCCCAACGCCATGGGCGACCTGGCAGGCGGCGCTGGTGCTGTTTGCCGACCCGTTTTATTCGGCCGGGCCGAACGATCAGGGCATTGGCTGGAACGTACTGGCCTCGCTGCAGCGCGTGGCGACCGGTTTTGGCCTGGCGGCGCTGGTCGGCATCCCGGCCGGTTTCCTGCTGGGGCGCTTTGCGTTTCTGGCCAACATGCTCAACCCGATCATTTCTTTGCTGCGCCCGGTCAGCCCGCTGGCCTGGCTGCCGATTGGCCTGCTGCTGTTCCAGCGTGCGGAACCGGCGTCAACCTGGACCATTTTCATCTGTTCAATCTGGCCGATGATCCTTAACACCGCCGAGGGCGTCACGCGTATTCCGCAGGATTACCTCAACGTGGCGCGGGTGCTCAAGCTGTCGGAGTGGACAGTGATGCGCAAGATCCTGTTTCCGGCGGTGCTGCCCTACGTACTGACCGGCGTGCGCCTGTCGATCGGCATCGCCTGGCTGGTGATCGTCGCGGCGGAAATGCTGACCGGCGGCGTCGGCATCGGTTTTTGGATCTGGAATGAGTGGAACAACCTCAACGTCGAAAACATCATTATCGCCATCATCGTGATCGGCGTGGTCGGGCTGCTGCTCGAGCAGGGACTGATGTTACTGGCAAAACGTTTTAGCTATCAGAACCGCTAAGGAGCGCGCCATGAAACCGATTATTCAGGTCCAGAACGTCAGCCAGCGCTTTGCCACCCCGCAGGGGGAGTTTATCGCGCTGGATCGGGTGAGCTTTGATATTCAGGCCGGGGAAACCCTCAGCCTGATCGGCCACTCCGGCTGCGGCAAATCAACGCTGCTGAATTTGATCGCCGGGCTCACGCTGCCCAGCGACGGTGTGTTGCTGTGCGACAACCGGCAAATCACCGGGCCGGGCCCGGAGCGCGGCGTGGTGTTCCAGAACCATTCACTGCTGCCGTGGCTGACCACTTACGAGAATGTGGCGCTGGCGGTGCATCAGGTTTTCCGCCACGAGATGACGCGCAGCGAAATGCGCGACTGGATCGAACACAACCTGGCGCTGGTGCACATGAGCCATGCGCTCGACAAACGGCCACATGAAATTTCTGGCGGCATGAAACAACGGGTTGGTATCGCTCGCGCATTGGCGATGAAACCCAAAGTTCTACTGATGGATGAACCCTTCGGCGCTCTGGACGCGCTGACCCGCGCACATCTGCAGGATGCGGTGATGGAAATCCAGCAGCGGCTGCACACCACCATAGTGCTGATTACCCACGACGTCGACGAAGCGGTGCTGCTGTCCGATCGGGTGCTGATGATGACCAACGGCCCGTCGGCCACCGTCGGTGAAATTCTGCCGGTGGCGCTGCCGCGTCCGCGTTCACGGGTGGCGCTGGCGGATGACCCGGAATATCACCATTACCGTCGGCAGGTGCTGAAGTTCCTGTATGAGAAGCACGCGAAAGCGGCATGAGAGCCGGATGATGGACAAACCCAAACTGGTGGTGATTGGTAACGGCATGGCCGGTATGCGGCTGGTGGAAACCCTGTGTCGGCTGGCGCCAGAGCGCTATGCCATCACGGTGATTGGCGAAGAGCCGCGCGGCAACTACAACCGTATTCTGCTGTCGCCGGTACTGGCGGGGGACAAAGCGTTCAGCGATACCTTGCTGCACGACTATGACTGGTATCGACAGCAAGGGGTGCAGCTGCTGGCCGGGGAACCGGCGCTGGCGGTGGACCGGCAACAAAAGCGGGTGATCACCGCGCGGCATCAACTGCCTTATGACCTGCTGGTATTTGCCACCGGTTCGCGCCCGCTGCGACCCGTACTGCCGGGTGGGGGATTGGACGGCATTTATGGCTTTCGCACCCTGGACGATGTTGAAGCGATGCTCGGCCGCTGCCGGCCAGCCCAACCGGCGCTGGTGGTGGGCGGTGGTGTCCTGGGGATTGAGGCGGCGGCGGCACTGGCGCAGCGCGGTATGAACGTCACCGTGGTGCACCGGGGCGAGCATTTGATGGAACGGCAGTTGGACGCTCGAGCTGGGCGGATGTTGCAACATAACCTGTTGCAGCGCGGTATTGAATGCCGGTTGAACTGCGAAGTCAGCCGCTTTCAGGGAACCGAACGGATCAGCACGGTCACCCTGAGTCACGGCGAGTTATTGGCCTGCGAACTGGCAGTGATCGCCATCGGAGTGCGGCCCGAAATTAGCCTGGCGCAGGCCGCCGGACTGGTCTGCGAGCGCGGCATTATGATCGACGACCGGATGCAAACGGACGATCCGGCAGTGTTTGCCATTGGTGAGTGTGCCCAGTTTGGTGAAACCACTTTTGGCCTGGTGGCACCCTGCTGGCAACAGGCCGGACTGTTGGCGCAGCGGCTGAGCGGGGAGCCGGTGGCGGGTTACCGGCCAGCGCCGTTGCATACCCGCCTGAAGGTCAGTGGCGTTGAAGTATTCAGCGCCGGCGAAATGGTTGCCGACGGACAAACCGAGATCCATCACGCCGAAGATCCTCAGGCACAGCACTACCGCCGCCTGCTGGTGCGCGACGGCAAATTACAGGGCGTGGTGCTGTATGGCGACGCTCAGGACAGCCCTTTTTATCTGCAGCAGCTTGGCCTGCCGGTTTCACAGCCGGATACCTTGCTGTTTGGCAGTAGCGAACCCGGGACGCCAGCGGCGTCTGATGAGAGGAATTCTGATATGCACAAGCCCGTTTTGTTGGTCGCCGGTCACGGCATGGTCGGTCATCACTTGTTGGAACAACTGGTCGCTCGCGAACTGCACTTGCAGTATCACATTGTGGTGTTTGGCGAAGAGCCGGTGGCGGCCTACGACCGGGTGCATCTGTCCGAGTTTTTCTCCGGCCGCAGTGCGGATTCGCTGTCGATGGTAGAGGCGGGCTTTTTCGACCGTAGCGGCATAGAGCTGCGGTTAGGGCAGGCGGTGTGCGCTATCGATCGCCAGCGCAAATGTGTGATCGATGCCGAGGGGCGAGAAACGGCCTATGACCAATTGGTGCTGGCGACCGGCTCTTATCCGTTTGTACCGCCGATCCCGGGTAACGATCGCCCGGGCTGTCTGGTTTACCGCACGCTCGACGATCTGGCCGCGATAGCCGATTGCGCCAAAACCGCCCGCGTCGGGGTGGTGGTCGGTGGCGGCCTGCTGGGGCTGGAGGCCGCCAATGCCTTGCGCCAGCTTGGGCTGAACACCCATGTCGTGGAGTTTGCGCCACGGCTGATGGGGGTGCAACTGGACGACGGTGGCGCGACCATGCTGCGCAAAAAAATCGAGGCGCTCGGTGTCAGCGTGCATACCGGTAAGCAAACTCAGGCGATTACCGAGGGTTCGTTACACCGTCACTGTATGAACTTTGCCGATGGTGAGCGCTTAGAAGCTGATTTAATTCTGTTTTCTGCCGGTATTCGCCCACGAGACCAGCTTGCCCGCGAGGCCGGACTGGAGGTGGGGGCACGCGGCGGCATCGTGATCGACAGCCAGTGTCGCACCAACGATGAGGCGATTTATGCCATTGGCGAGTGCGCCTTGTGGAACGGACAAATCTTCGGGCTGGTGGCTCCCGGCTACCAGATGGCGCGTACCCTAGCCGATCGACTGGCCGGGCAGGAAACGGTGTTTTGTGGTGCAGATATGAGCACCAAACTCAAACTGTTGGGCGTGGAAGTGGCGTCGCTCGGTGATGCTCATGGCCATACTCCCGACAGCCAAAGTTACAGCTGGGTCGACGGCCCGGCACAGGTGTATAAAAAGCTGGTGATCGACGCCGAAGGCAAGCGGTTATTGGGCGCGGTACTGGTGGGTGACAGTGCTGAATACAGCACGCTGCAGCAGATGATGCTCAACGATATGCCGCTGCCCGCGATGCCGGAGAGTCTGATTTTACCTGCGACGGCCGGATCAGCACCGAAAGCCTTGGGGGTCTCGGCCTTGCCGGCCACGGCGCAGATCTGCTCCTGTCATAACGTCAGCAAAGGTGATATCAGCGCCGCGGTGGAACAAGGCTGCGGCGATTTGGCGGCGGTCAAGGCCTGCACCAAAGCGGGCACCGGCTGTGGCGGCTGCGCGGCATTGGTCAAACAGCTGATGGAGCACGAACTGCAGCAACGCGGTGTGGTAGTGAAAAAAGACGTTTGCGAGCATTTCGCCTATTCACGTCAGGAGCTGTATCACCTGGTACGCGTCGGCAACATCCGCACCTTTGACGAACTGCTATCTCGACACGGTCATGGGCGTGGTTGTGAGGTGTGCAAACCGCTGGTGGGGTCGATCCTGGCTTCGTGCTGGAACGAATATCTGCTCAAACCGCAGCACCTGCCGCTGCAGGACACTAACGATCGTTTTTTCGCCAATATCCAGAAAGACGGAACCTATTCGGTGGTCCCACGGGTACCGGCCGGTGAAATCACCCCGGCGGGGCTGATCGCCATCGGCCAAATTGCCCAGCGCTATCAGCTCTACACCAAGATTACCGGTGGTCAGCGGATTGACCTGTTTGGCGCCCGGCTGGAGCAATTGCCGGAGATTTGGCAGCAATTGGTCGACGCCGGATTTGAAACCGGGCATGCCTACGGCAAGTCGCTGCGCACGGTGAAATCTTGCGTTGGCTCCAGCTGGTGCCGCTATGGCGTGCAGGATTCTACCTCGTTGGCTATCGAACTGGAGCACCGTTACAAGGGGCTGCGTTCACCGCACAAAATCAAGATGGCGGTCTCCGGCTGCACGCGAGAGTGCGCAGAAGCGCAGAGCAAAGACGTTGGGGTGATCGCCACCGAGAAAGGCTGGAACCTGTACCTGTGCGGTAACGGCGGCATGAAACCGCGCCATGCGGACCTGTTTGCCAGTGACCTCGATACCGCCACGTTGATCCGCACGGTCGATCGCTTCCTGATGTTCTACATCCGCACCGCCGATCGCCTACAGCGCACCAGCACCTGGATGGACAACCTGGAAGGTGGGCTGGACTACCTGCGTGAAGTGGTTTTGCAAGACAGTCTGGGCATCGGCGTCGAATTGGACGCAGAGATGGCAAGGGTAGTCAGCCACTACCAATGTGAATGGCAGACCACGCTCGCCAGTCCGGATCGCCTGAAACTGTTCCGTCCGTTTGTTAACAGCGAACAGCCGGATGAGGCGATCGTCTGGCAGGCGGAACGCGGACAACGCCGCCCGGCGATGGGTGTGGAGCGGGGCCAGGTGATCGAGGTACAACCGGCGAAGGCTGTCGGGGAACAGTGGCTGGATGTCTGTGCGCTGGCGGAGATCCCGGCCAATGTCGGCATGGCTGCCCGGCTGGGGCAGCGGCAAATTGCGCTGTTCCATCTGCCGGACAGCGGCGTTTATGCGTTGGCTAACCAGGAACCGGACAGCGACGCCAACGTGCTGGCGCGTGGGTTGCTGGGGGACGTAGCGGGCGAACCGGTGGTGATTTCCCCGTTGTACAAGCAGCGTTTCCGCCTGAGTGACGGTATCTGTGTGGATAATGCAGAGCGTGCTGTCACCGTCTGGCCGGTGCGGGTCGAGGAGGGCCGCGTGTGGGTGCGCAGTACACCGCTGGCGGTGCAGGCTGAACTGCCGGAAACGGCGGAAGTGACGTCATGACCGCCACGCATTGCACCACCTGCCCGTATTGCGGCGTGGGCTGTGGCGTAGCCATTGAGCAGCAGAGCAATGGTGAACTGACGGTCAGCGGCGATGTAGCGCACCCGGCCAACCAGGGGCGACTGTGCGTCAAAGGCAGCGCACTGGGTGAAACACTGGATCTGACTGGCCGCTTATTGCAGCCGCAGGTCGATGGCCAGCCGGTCGCCTGGGATCAGGCACTCGGCCAGGTGGCGCAGCGTTTTAATCAGATTATTGAACAACATGGCCCGCAGGCAGTGGCGTTTTATGCCTCCGGCCAACTGCTGACCGAAGACTATTATGTGGCTAACAAACTGATGAAGGGATTTATCGGTGCGGCCAATATCGACACCAACTCGCGGCTGTGTATGGCGTCGGCGGTGGTTGGCTACAAGCGGGCATTCGGCGGCGATGTGGTGCCTTGCTGTTATGAAGATATCGAACAGGCGGATCTGGTGATACTTACCGGGTCCAACACCGCCTGGGCGCATCCGGTGGTCTATCAACGGCTGGTGAAAGCCCGTCAGCAGCGTCCGCAGATGCGGGTGGTAGTGATCGACCCGCGTGAGACGGCAACCTGCGATATTGCCGATTTGCATCTGCCGCTGCGGCCCGGCAGTGACGCGGCGTTGTTTACCGGTGGGCTGCACTGGCTGGCCGAACAGCAAGGGCTGGATACCGCCTTTTTGCAACAGCATGCCAGTGGCGCAGAGGCCACGTTGGCCGCGGCGGCAGAGTGGACGCCGCAGCGGGTGGCGGAGTTTTGCGGGCTGCCGCTGAGTGCGGTGCTGACGTTTTTCCAGTTGCTGACCGCGTCCCACAACTGGGTCACGCTCTATTCGATGGGCATTAACCAGTCGGCCAGCGGTGCGGATAAATGCAATGCGATTATCAATCTGCACCTGGCGGGGGGACGTATTGGTCGGGCAGGCAGCGGCCCGTTTTCGATTACCGGCCAACCCAATGCCATGGGCGGGCGGGAGGTCGGTGGGCTAGCCAATCAACTGGCGGCGCATATGGGGTTCAACCCCGAGGATATCGACCGGGTTCAGCGTTTTTGGCAATCGCCCCGCATCGCCCGGCAACCAGGGCTGAATGCGGTGGATCTGTTCCAGGCGATCGCCGCCGGGCAGGTAAAAGCGGTGTGGATTATGGGCACTAACCCGGTGGTCTCGCTGCCGGATGCCGATACGGTGCGCCAGGCGCTAAAACAGTGTCCGTTGGTGGTGGTGTCCGAAGTGATGGCCATGACCGATACCGCCGAACTGGCGCATATTCGTCTGCCGGCGCTGGCCTGGGGGGAGAAGCAGGGCAGCGTGACCAACTCCGAGCGCTGCATTTCGCGCCAGCGTGCCTTTCTGCCGGCACCTGGGCAAGCCCGGGCCGACTGGTGGATCCTCAGTCAGGTTGCGCAACGAATGGGTCATGGTGCGGCGTTTAGTTACCAACATCCTTCGGAAATTTTCAGCGAACACGCGGCCCTGTCCGAATTTGAAAATAACGGAACGCGCGGGTTCGACATCGGCCAACTGGCGGGTCTGAATAGACAGCAATGGTTGCAGATGGCCCCGGTGCAGTGGCCGGTGAATGCGCGGCATCCTGCGGGGTGTCGGCGCATGTTTGCCGATGGGCGTTTTTTCCATCCTGATGGCAAGGCGCGACTACTGCCGGTGACGCCACGCCTGCCGCAGAGTGCGGTTTCGCCACGTTATCCACTGGTGCTGAACACCGGTCGTATCCGCGATCAGTGGCACACCATGACGCGCACCGGCAAAGCGGCACGGTTGATGCGTCATTTGAGCGAACCTTTTTGCGAAATACACCCGCAGGATGCTGCCGAACTGGGGATCGCCGACAGCAGTCTGGTACGACTCAGTTCGCCCCACGGCTGGATGCTGGCACGGGCGCAGTGCAACCCGGGACAGCGGCGCGGCAGTGTGTTCGTACCGATGCACTGGAACGGTCAATTTACCGCTCAGGGCCGGGTAGACAGCCTGATCCCGCCGGTGGTGGATGCCGACTCCGGCCAGCCGGAAAGCAAACATGCGCCGGTACGGGTCAGCCATTGGCCGGTGAGCTGGCAGGCGGAGATTTTTATCCGTGCCGACGTCGCCGCCCCCAGGGGAATTTACTGGAGCCGGGTCGCGCAGGACGGGCTGACTCACTACATTATGGCCGGGCAGCGGCCGGTTGAAGACTGGCAGGCCTGGCTACAGCGGCATTTCTCGCTGGATGGCATGACGCTGCAAACGGCACAGTTGGCCCAGCGCGGTCTGCACCTGATTGGCTGGCGACAGGGCGAGGTGCAACTGGCGTTTTATGTTCGCCAGCAGGCCCCGCAGTTGGATCGTCCGGCGATCCTCAGTGCCTTTGAGCTGGCCCCCAGCGGTGGGCCACAACGGCTGGCGCTGCTGGCAGGGCGCGGTGCGCCGGGGCAGTTAGCGGCAGGCACCACGATTTGCAGTTGTTTCGGCGTGGGCGAGAACCGCATCATTGCGGCCATCCAGCAGGGTTGCCACAGCGCAGAGGCATTGGGTGCCCGTCTGCAATGCGGCACCAACTGCGGTTCCTGCCTGCCGGAACTAAAAAAACTGATTCAACAGCATGCATCCCAACGGGTGGCCTAGCAGAGGTGGTGAGATGAGCGCGATTGAGAAACTGATGTTGGCCGGCGATCATCGCCAGCCGGTACGCAACGGTGAAGTGTGGCTGGTGGGCGCCGGGCCGGGGGATGCGGAGTTGCTGACGTTAAAGGCATTACGGGTGATCCGCCAGGCGGAGGTGGTGGTGTTCGATCGTCTGGTTTCCCCGGCGGTAATGGCCTTGCTGCCGCAGGAGGCGCTGCGCATCGACGTAGGTAAGTCCATGGGCTGCCACACGCTGTCGCAAAAGCAGATCGATCACCTGCTGGTCGAATTAGCCCTGTCCGGTAATCGAGTGGTACGCCTGAAGGGGGGAGATCCGTTTATTTTTGGTCGCGGCGGGGAGGAGATGGTTGAATTGCAGCGCCATGGCGTGGTCTGTCATGTGGTTCCGGGGATCACTGCCGCCAGCGGTTGTGCGGCGGCGAGTGGTATCCCGCTGACCCACCGCGATTACGCTCAATCGGTGCGTTTTGTCACCGGCCATTGCCGTAACGGTGAGGTGAGTCTGGACTGGCACGGCCTGGTCACTGCGGGTCAGACACTGGTGTTTTATATGGGACTGACATTAAGTGAAACCATCGCCGCGCAACTGATGCGCCATGGCATGGCGGCACAGACGCCGTTGGCCATTATTGAACGCGGTACATTGCCTCAGCAGCGGGTATTGACCGGTACCCTGTCAGAATTACCGACGTTAATTGCCCGTCAGCGGCCGGTTTCACCCAGCCTGCTGGTGATTGGTGAGGTGGTCAGCCTGTACCGCGCGCCGGCTATTGTCGCCGAGATGCCGACAGAGGCGTTGACCGCCTGAGTCGCTATTGGCCGAAGCGACCGATAATGCCCGCACCGCCCTTGGCATGGCCCTGTAATTTCTCCAATAGCTGTTCACGGGTGAGCCCCGGGCCGAGCGCATGCGGCGGCAGATCGGTGGCGATCAACACAAAGGTATAGTGGTGCTGCCCTGAACCCGCCGGTGGGCAGGGGCCATGATAAACCGCGGTACCCGGTGAGTTTTTTCCACCGATAAAGCCTTTGCCTTGGGTGAGATCGCCCTCGGCGAAGCCGCTGGCGCTGGCAGGAATGCCATAGGCCACCAGATGACTGACTCCCAGACCTGCGCGGCCTTCGGGATCGGACAGCAGCAGGGCGAAGCTTTTGGTGTCTGCCGGTGGGTTGGCCCAGCTTAGCGGTGGCGAAACGTTATTGCCGGTGCAACTGGCGTTGCCCGGTGTGGCTCCGGCATATTTCTGTGCCAGCGTGCCGCCATCCTGAAATGCCGATGAGCTGAGGGTAAAGGTGCCGGCGGCCTGTGCCGCGAAAGACAGCGAACCGGTAGCCAAAGCCGCGCTAAGCGCGAGTGCAGATAAACCACGACCGACCATACAACCTCCTGTGTTTGATAAAACCCATCATAGTAGCGCCGGGGGCGGCTCGCCATAACAGCTATGCCAACAGCCGGCTATAACAGCGGAAAACGGCTGGCTGTCAGGGTGAAATTAGATGAAATAGCGTGATTTCTTCGCTGAAGGGTGAAATGCCAATATCGGCCGCCATCAACAGAACCAGCCAGCCGGAAAGCGCCAGATAAAGGCCAAACGGCAGCGTATCCTGCCTGCCGGGCTTGCGCAGTAAACAGGCGATTGCCGTTGTGCACAGTCCGACTGCCGCGGCACCGGTGACCAACACGGGCAGAGCGGCCCAACCGGTCCAGGCACCCAGTGCCGCCAATAGCTTAAAGTCGCCCTGACCTATACCGTCCGTTTTCCGTTTATAGCGATAGGCCGCATTGAGTAACCAAAGCGACAGATAACCGACGCTGGCCCCGGTCACGGCGTCGGTCAGTGAAGTAAAACAACCCTGCTGATTGACCCATAGCCCGGCCCAGAGCAGCGGCTGCGTCAGGCGATCCGGCAATAACCGGTGTTGCCGGTCGATGAGCGCCAGCGCCAACAATATCGCCGCCACTGGCAGCAACAGCAACCGTTGTAGCAGTGGGATAGTGAAAGGCAGGGCCGCCAATCCGGCACCAACGGCAATCAACATGACTGTACGTGCCCCCGGCGGCGGGTGTTGTGACAGACTTTGCGGCAGGGAATTCATCAGCCGCAGGGCGATCGCTGCCGGCAGTAACATGGCCGGGATAAACAGGCCGCGATACCAGAGATCGAGTGGGAGGTTATCGAACACATTGCGTCCTTGCCGAGCTGAAATTAGCGTTCAAAATAGCGGCAAAACGGGTTTCATGGGGAACCCATGACTCACCGATTATCGATATTGCGCAGGGGGCCGCAAAGCGTTGTTTCATGCCAGATGAAATACACTGAAATTGCGAATTGCTACGAGTAATCAATTAATTAGTTTTCTTATAAATGCTAATGTGCGGTTTTTTTTGGCAAAATTTTCGATGAAATTAAGTGAATTTTTGCTATTCAGGGGCGGGGATTTCAGCGTGCTCTTGGTCGCCACATCATCGACTGAAATAATTGGGGCTTATGTGACGTTGTCACCTGCTCAAATGAGGTTTATCTGATTGTTTCTGATGAGGAACCCACTAGACTTTAGGGTTCATGATGCAGTTTGGCCGTCGGGCGCCCGTTAGGGTGAAATACCGGGTAGCAGACTGTGCAAAGTTTGGGTTGTCTGCCGTCTGGAGTGATGGCAGCAAAAAAGGTTTATTTGCCAACCCTCTGGATGAAGGGGCGGCGACGGTGTAATGACAGACGTTATCGATAAAGCGCGTTACCGATTGAAAAAGGTCGTTGATTTGTTCTTCTCACCCGCCGCCTGTTTACCGGCGATGGGGTTGGCGTGGCTGGTTGGCGCGTTGCCCGCCTATGCCGAATCTCCACCCGCACCCGAATCTGTGGCTCATCAACCGGGCGACACGCTGCCCGAACTGGGCGGCAGCGCGTCGAACGATGCCGAGCGTGAGAAAGAGTGGGCCACCATGGCTAAACAGTTAGGTGAACGCAACCTGAATAACGTCTCGGGTCAGCAGGTGCGCACCCGGGCCGAGAGCTATGCGGTGGGGCAAGCCGGCAACGTGTTGCAACAGCAGGCGCAGGAGCTGCTTTCGCCACTGGGTAACGCCAAACTGTCGCTGGTGATGTCCGACCAAGGGGATTTTAGCGGCAGCAGCGGCCAGTTATTCAGCCCGCTGCATGACGTTAACGGTTTGCTGACCTACAGCCAACTCGGGCTATTGCAACAAACGGACGGCTCGTTGGGCAACGTTGGCCTCGGCCAACGCTGGGTCGCCGGTGATTGGCTGCTGGGATATAACACCGTGCTCGACAGCGACTTTGAACGCCATCACCAGCGCGCCAGTCTGGGGGCCGAAGCCTGGGGGGATTTCCTGCGTTTTTCCGCCAACTACTACTATCCGTTATCGGCTTTGGCACAACAGGCCGATAACGCTCAATTCCTCAGCCGTCCGGCGAGCGGCTATGACATCACCACTCAGGGCTACCTGCCGTTTTACCGTCAGATTGGCGGCTCGCTCAGCTATGAACAGTACTGGGGAGAAAACGTCGATCTGTTTGGCTCCGGCAAAAAGCAAAATGATCCGCGTGCCATGCAACTGGGGGTGAATTATACCCCGGTCCCGCTAGTGACGGTGAAAGCGCTGCACAAGATGGGGGAAGGCGGAGTCAGTCAGGATCAGGTCGAGCTGGCGTTAAGTTATCGACTTGGCGTGCCGCTGGTGAAGCAGATATCGCCGGAGTATGTCGCTCAGGCCAAGTCGCTGCGCGGCAGCCGCTATGACAACATCGAACGGAAAAATGTGCCGGTGATGGCGTTCAAACAGCGTAAAACGCTGCAAGTGTTCCTGGCCACGCAACCCTGGCGCCTGCAACCCGGGGAAACCTTGCCGTTGGTGCTGGAGATTAAAACCACCAACAAAATCACCCGTGTCAGTTGGCAGGGCGATACCCAGGCGCTGAGCCTGACGCCGTCGCAAAACAGCAACGATCCACACGGCTGGAGCCTGATTGTGCCGCAGTGGGATAACTCGCCGGACGCTGCCAACAGCTACCGTCTGTCGGTGACGCTGGAGGATGACAAGCAGCAACTGGTGACCTCTAACTGGATCCAGCTGCAGGTGACGCCGCCGCTGACCGCGTCTTCCAGCATTGATCCTGGGTTGCCACCGGCAAAAACACTGCAAACACCGCCCATCCCGGCTGAAACCGGGCCGTTGAACGGGGCGGATTAACCGTTCTTCCCTTGCAGCACCCAGACGGCGGCCTCAACGCGGGATTTCAGCTTCATTTTTTTCAACAGGTGTTTGACGTGCACCTTGACGGTGCTTTCGGTGATGGTCAGCTTGCGGGCGATCATCTTGTTGGGCAGGCCTTGAGCGATCAGCTTGAGAATATCGCGCTCACGCGGTGTGAGCTGTTGGATATCGCGTTCGGCGCTGGGGCGGTTCTCACGCAGGCTGGCGGCCAGGATCGGCGTCAGGGCCTCGCTTAACACCATCTGCCCGGCCGCTGCCTGATGCAGTGCCTTCAGCAGCTCCTCGGGCTCCATATCTTTCAGCAGATAACCATCGGCACCGCGTTTTAGCGCGCTGACGACATCATCTTCATGGTTCGACACGCTAAACACCACGATACGTCCGGAAAGGGCGGTCTGGCGCAGGCGATCCAGTGTCTCCAGCCCGTTGATGCCAGGCATGTTCAGATCGAGCAGGATCAGATCCGGATCGTGTTCTTCGGCCAACGCGACCCCCTGTTCGCCGTTACCGGCTTCAGCAATCACCTGCAGGCGTGGGTCCATGCCGATAAGCTGCTTTACGCCATTGCGCAGCATCGGGTGGTCGTCAATCAGTAAAATAGTGGCGGCAGTTTCGGTGGTCATGGTTTCTCCCATTAGTCGATGGCGTGGTTGTCCGGTTTAAATACCACCCGGACTTCAGTGCCGCCGCCGCTGCGGGGCAAAATTTCGC
This sequence comes from Serratia proteamaculans, assembly GCF_949794035.1. Lineage (NCBI taxonomy): Bacteria > Pseudomonadati > Pseudomonadota > Gammaproteobacteria > Enterobacterales > Yersiniaceae > Serratia > Serratia proteamaculans. The sequence goes on along the minus strand of NZ_OX461105.1, from coordinate 3,217,851 downwards.
AGCGGCCGTGCAGGCTTTTGGCGCGATCGCGCATAATGATCAGGCCGTAGTGATCGGGACGATCGGTCTCTTCCGGCAACCCGCAGCCGTTATCGCAGACGCTCAGGGTGACCTCGCCACGTTGATTGACCACCTGAATGCTCACCTGACTGGCCTGAGCATGTTTGTTGATGTTGCTTAACGCCTCACGGGCGATCTGCAACAGGTGGATGGCCTGATAAGCGGGGACCGTACGCGGCGTTAACTGGTAGTCTAGGTTGATGGTGATCCCGAGCCGTTGGCTAAACTCCTGCACCGTCGATTGTAGCGCCGCCAGTAGCCCCGGCTCCGTCAACCGCAGGCGGAAGGTGGTCAACAGCTCCCGCAGTTGACGGTAGGCAATGTTCAGCTCTTCACGCATCTGTTGCACCAGCGCCAGGTTGGCGGGCGACAGCTCGGCACCCTGCATTTGCAGGCAACTGGTTTGCATTTTCAGGCACGACAGTGACTGAGCGATGGAGTCATGCAGCTCGCGCGCTATTGCTGCCCGTTCCTCCATCAACATCAACTGTTGTTGATGATCGACCTGGCGTTCAATCGCCAGCACGCTGGTCAACTGTTCGACCAGGGTACTCATCAGTTGTTGATGATCGTCATTCAGCGGCTGCTGTGGCGCATGTTGCGCGACGATCACCCCGTAATCACCCAGCTTGTCGCTCAGACTCCAGCTCAAAGAAGGGTGATCGGCCTGTTGTTGGCCCTCGTCGTTCAGGCAGGCGCTGCACACCGGATTATTGCAATACTCCGGCCGCAGCGGCTGGTTGCCGCTCAGTTGCACAAACTGCTCCTGACTGTTGTTTTCGTACAGGCGCACCTGGATGGCACGCAGCGGCGTCAGGGTTTGCAACTGATTGAGTATTGGCGTCAGGCGGCTGCACAAAGGTTCATTGGCATGCAACTGACGACTGGCGCGATATAAAAAGCTCAGCACCTGATTCTTTTGCTGCAGGTCGGCGGTTTTTTCCGCCACCCGTTGCTCCAGCCCGCTGTACATGGCGGCAAGTTCGTCGGACATGGTGTTTAATGCGCCGCCGAGCGAGGCCATTTCATCCTGATGCCCACGCTGGGCAAAACGGCGACTGAAATCGCCGCGGCCCGCCGACAGTGCCATCGCCACCAATTGCCGCCAGGGATGCAGCAGGCGCCGGCGCAGATAACAAATGGTGCCCACCAACAGCAGCAGCGTCAGTGCGATAAACACCCCCTGCACCAGTGTTACCGTCAGCAGTCGGCGTTCGGTATGGTGGTCGATATCGGAGACCAGGGTATCCAACTGGGAAACGAAATGTGCCACCTGCGGCGCGGCGTCAGCCGGTTGCTGGGCTTCGCGCAACCTTGGCAACAAAGTCGATTGCCAGTAGCGGCACAGTGCCTGAAATTGTTCGGTCAGTTGCTCTTGCGTCACCGAGTGTTGCAGATCAGGGCTGTTGGCATCCTGATCCAACTCGCGGACCAATTCTTCGCTGTGGACATCCAACGGCACCTGCGCCAGCAGGCGGTAACTTTGCATCCGCAGCGACCCGGCTTTGTTGATGGCATGCGCGTTACCTTGAATACTTTGTGACATCCAGGCGGAAATACTCATGCCGGCCACGCCAAGAATGCCCAACAGCAACATCAATACGGCCACCTGATTAACGATGGAAAGCGGAGCCAACAGGCGTTTCATAAATTTGGGATCCCCGGCGCAGAGCAAGACAACGGCGGGTAACCAGAGGACAAAAGCAGGTGGCACCAGCCGGTGTGGCAACAATTCAGCGCCATTTTTTATCATACCGGGGCATAACCCCATACCTCTAACGAAGTACCCCCTAGTTTCCACGCCGCGATGTTGGCGAGTTGCTGAGGCATGGCGTATTTTTCAATCGATTGATTTATTTTGCTTTTATAAGAAGCCTCGGGTTACTCACAAAGGGATGGCGAGCCTTTTTAGGCCGTTGGCTACCTGCATCCGGGTTGATTTACATCAACTTTGCCATGGGGTGCGCCGCCTAGGGTGGGCGGAGTTATCATCCTGTGTCTGAGGTTTTTATGTCGCAATCTGCAACGTCATTATCAAAACAAACAGGCGCGGTTATTCAGGACTGGCAACCTGAGGATGCCGCATTCTGGCAACAGCGTGGCCAACGCATTGCCAACCGCAACCTGTGGATTTCCATTCCTTGTCTGTTATTGGCTTTCTGCGTCTGGATGTTATTTAGCGCGGTCGCGGTCAATTTGAATAAGGTTGGCTTCAATTTCACCACCGATCAGCTGTTCCTGCTCACTGCATTACCTTCCGTTTCTGGCGCTATCCTGCGCGTGCCTTATTCCTTTGTGATCCCGCTGTTCGGTGGCCGTCGCTGGACTGCCATCAGTACCTGCTTTCTGTTGGTACCCTGTCTGTGGTTGGGGTTTGCGGTACAAGACGCCACTACCCCTTATAGCGTGTTTGTGATTATCTCCCTGCTGTGTGGCTTCGCCGGTGCCAACTTTGCTTCCAGTATGGCCAATATCAGCTTCTTCTTTCCGAAGGCCAGGCAGGGCGGCGCGCTGGGTTTGAATGGCGGTTTGGGCAACCTGGGGGTTAGCGTGATGCAGTTGGTGGCTCCGCTGGCCATCTCTGTCGCTATCTTTGGTGCCTTTGGTGGCACCGCTCAGACACAGGCGGATGGCAGCTCACTGTGGCTGGAGAATGCCGCATGGATCTGGGTGCCGTTCCTGTTGATCGGTACGTTTGCGGCCTGGTTTGGCATGAACGATCTGGCGGCCTCCAAAGCGTCGCTGCGTCAGCAACTGCCGGTACTCAAACGCGGTCACCTGTGGGTGCTAAGCCTGCTGTATCTCGCCACCTTTGGTTCCTTTATCGGTTTTTCCGCCGGTTTCGCCATGTTGTCTAAAACCCAGTTCCCGGACGTGGTGATCCTGCATTATGCCTTCTTCGGCCCGTTCCTTGGCGCTCTGGCACGGCCGGTCGGCGGCGCACTGTCCGATCGCTTCGGCGGCATTCGCGTCACGCTGATTAACTTTGTGCTGATGGCGGTGTTCGCTGCCTTGCTGTTCCTGACTTTACCGGGGGCGGGGCATACAGGGTCGTTTGTTGCGTTTTATAGCGTCTTTATGCTGCTGTTCCTCACTGCCGGGTTAGGCAGCGGTTCTACCTTCCAGATGATTGCCGTGATCTTTCGTAAAATCACCGTTGACCGGGTTAAGGCCAGCGGGGGCAGTGACGAAAGCGCTCAGCGCGAAGCGGTGACCGACTCTGCGGCAGCCCTGGGCTTTATCTCGGCAATTGGTGCTGCCGGCGGCTTCTTTATTCCGAAAGCCTTTGGCACCTCTCTGGCCTTGACCGGCTCACCGGCGGGAGCGATGAAAATCTTCCTGGTGTTCTACGTGCTGTGTGTGGTGGTCACCTGGGTAGTTTATGGCCGCAAGAAACAGTAAAACCTTCGAGTAGCACCGGTTCCTCCCCAACAGGGGAGGGACTCATTTCTCTTTGTCCCCGATGAAATTTTAATCCCTCAGTGAAATTCCCACCTCTTTAGGTAATATTCTTATTATCGCGTACTGTTTTTCCCTTTGTTTATAGGTATCTCTCTCAAACCGTGAGTTTTCACTGTTGATGACTAAATTTTTTTCTGTGCGTTATTTTTTCATTATCCAGTCGAATTCCTTACGAAAATAAAGCACTGTGTATGGCGCATAGTGCGGTAATGAATTTTTGGTTTTTTTTGTTATTAGGGATTCATCTCATCAGGACGACAATAGGCCTTTGTATTTGGTGCTATATTTCAACCTGATGTTCTGCGAAGGATTAAATCAGATAACTCTCATTCTGTTTTTGCAGGCTTTTTGTAGGCTATCTGGCAATCGGATTAGACGGAAAAACAGAGGGTGTCCTTGGCAGTGAGTATGAAATTTCACAATTTCACTTAAATAACAATATTATAACATATTTGTATTTTGTGTTTTAAAACAGCGAGTTGGCTGTATTTTATTGCCGGTAAACATGATAAGAAACCATGATGCCAACAGGGAAATAGAGACATTCAAAGAATCAGAACCTCCATTTGAGAGGTAATGTAAAAAATGAAATCAGCGAATTTTTATAAAAGTTAATATCTATTGAATGCAACCTGTTGAGTTTACATTTAATTTCTTGAACATTTTTTCATATTTCTATACAAAGTGTGCAGGACAGGCACGCTAAGGAAATTAAAAGTGAATCTTGATAAAAGAATAAAGATTAGGAATCTAGATGTTCTGACACCGTCCAGGGAAAAGTTTCGTCTACGTTGGAAGGAGTATCAGATACTTTCACTTCTTGTCGCCAGATCACCTGAACCGGTTAGTCGTACGGAAATTATAGAAAACATATGGAAAGGAACTTATTGTTCAGATTCAACGATAAATCAAACAATTAAATCAATTCGCCAAAAAATCGGTGATACAGAGCATACACTTATCAGAACTATTCCTCGCCTGGGTTATAAGGTTGAGAATAAGGCTGTTTTTCACTTTATTTCTGAAGAAGATGAATACGTCGCTGACGAAATATGGAATGCTGAAGAGGATGCTAATAAAGATATTCAAGCGGAACTTTCTGAAAATGACAATAAAGATGATGAAATTCTTACTGAAGAAATAGAGCAACCCGAGAGGGATATGGCTCCAGTTACTCCGTCTGTCACGTCAGGAACGCTTAAAAATACGTCAATAAGAAAAAAAATTCCGATGCCGGCAGGTTTTTTCTCAGTTCCTGCCGTCAGAGTTGTAAAATATCTGTCGGTATTCGTGTCTTTGCTGATAATTTCACATTTCTCATATGTGCTGGGGAATCAAACGCGCCCACCCATTATCAATGATATTCAAAACAATACCCGCGTGGTACTTACCCTGACGCTGAACAACTCCCGGAGCAACGGGCCACAAACCTTGCTTTGTCTGTATCAGGGTGAAAGCCTGGACCAAGCGACCATAGAGTGTGTCGATCCCAAACAGGGAAAGTTGAAACAGCCAGTGAAATACGAAACTTCAGATGCGCAGGGAACGGGTAAGATTAATCTTATACTGCCGAATAAAACCATGGAATATCAGGTTGCTTACGATGTTAAAAATTAGCACAAGATAATATTTCACCTTTATCGATAATTTTACATTCGGCCAATATTTTTATTTCATTATTTGTTATTTGAAAGCTCGGTCTGTTTTGTCCAGTCTGGTTTCCATGTTCTAACGCCAATTAGCGTCCTGCCTCAATGGTGCGGTAGGGAATAATGGGTAACCGGGTTGAGTGACAAATTATGGATAAGCGTAAAGTAGCTATCATCGGGGGTTCCGGCTTTATCGGGACGCGTTTGGTTAAACGTCTGAGTGCGCGTAACGACCTGGTGTTGACCATCGTGGATAAAAAGCCAAGTGAGCATTTTCCTGAGCTTTATCAATTTGGCGATGTAACCCAGCCCGAGACCCTGCGGCAGTCACTGGCGGATTGTGACGCCGTGATTAATCTTGCGGCCGAGCATCAGGATAATGTCGATCCTGTCTCACTGTATTATCAGGTTAATGTTGAAGGCGCGCGCAATGTTTGCATGACGGCCTCGGCATTGAATATCAAGCAAATCATCTTTACCTCATCGGTGGCGGTCTACGGTTTCGTGACCCAGGAAACCGGTGAAGAAGGGCTTTTCGAACCCTTTAACCATTACGGCAAATCCAAGCTGGAGGCCGAGTATGTCTACGAAGCCTGGCGCAAAGCCGAGGGCAGCAACAAATTAACCATCATCCGCCCGACGGTAGTGTTTGGTGAAAATAATCGTGGCAACGTCTATAACCTGTTCCGGCAAATCGCCAGCGGTCGTTTTGTGATGATTGGCAGCGGCAATAATATGAAGTCCATGGCTTACGTGGAAAATATTGCCGCCAGACTGGAGCACGCGCTGGATCAGCAGGCAACTTATCAGGTCAGTAATTATGTTGATAAACCTGACTTCACCATGAATCAACTGGTCGATGTTATTTCTTCTTCATTAGGAAAAAGTAATAAGACTATTCGCATTCCCTATTTATTTGGTCTCTGTGGCGCAACGGCATTGGATTTGGTGAGTAAAATAAGTCGCCGTAAATTCCCTATTAGCCGCATACGGGTGCAAAAATTCTGCGCCAGAACACAATTTAAAAGCAATGTACAAAGTGATTTCGTGGCGCCGGTTGAACTTGATTCGGCAATCGAAAGAACAATTAAACACGAGTTTTCCTAGAGATAACTTTCTCTAAGATCAGGTTTGTTTATTTTTCACCGCTGACAAGCGGATAAATCTGTATTTAACAGGATTAACTCATGCTGACTTATATCCTGGCACTGTCAATTTTATTTCTGTTAATAGCGCATTGGGAGCTGTAACTCAAGGGCGGTAGCGTGCTTATTCGCTGGAGGGATCATGTTATATCAACTGAGTGTGATATTTATTTTGGCGCTGATGCTGGTGGTTATTGCCCGGCGTGCTGCGTTAGCGGTGGGATTAGTGGATAAACCCAATGCGCGTAAGCGTCATCAGGGACACGTTCCGCTGGTCGGCGGCATTGCCATTTACCTGATCATGACGCTGGTGACCTTCTGGCAACCGGACTGGCTGCCGCACAGCACTACCTATTTGTTGTGCGTCACTGCGTTGGTGATGCTGGGAGTGCTGGATGACCGTTTTGATCTGCCGGTGGCGCCGCGCGTCATTGTGCAGGGAGGGATTGCGCTGGCGATGATGCTGGCAGCAGGGATGCAACTTACTTCCTTCGGGCATCTGTGGGGTCACCAGGAGTTACTGCTGGGTTATGCCGCCTTGCTGATTACGCCGCTGGCGGTATGGGGGGCGATCAACGCCTATAACATGGTTGACGGCATCGACGGCCAGCTCGGCGCGCTGTCCTGTGTCACCTTTCTGGCATTGGCCATCCTGTTCGGTCTGGCCGGGCATGACGCGCAGGCGTTGTGGTGTCTGAGCCTGATAGCGGCTCTGGCGGCGTATCTGTTGTTTAACCTCAGCGTGTTCGGTGCGCGTAACAAGATTTTCATGGGTGATGCAGGCAGCATGGTTATTGGCTTCAGCGTGCTGTGGTTGTTGATTGTCGCTACTCAGGGAGAGGACGCAATAATACGACCGGTGACCGCACTGTGGTTAATCGCCATCCCGCTGATGGATATGGTGACAGTGATGGTACGGCGTTTGTTGCGTCGCCAGAGCCCGTTCAAGGCCGGGCGCGATCACCTGCATCACATTCTGATGCGTCGTGGCCTCAATGCACGCCAGGCGCTGGCCATGAGCTGCATGTTGGCGGTCACTTTGGCCTGTGTGGGCATCTGTAGCGAAGTGTTGCAGCTGCCGGACCACCTGATGCTGTTGGCTTTCGTATTTTGCTTCTTCGGTTATTTTGCCCTGCTGCACGAACCTCGTCAGGCAAGGATCTTTACCGATAACCCTACCGCCGATCGTTAATCCTCCAACGGGCCGCAACGGCGGCCCGTTTTCTCACGGTACCGTTATGAACCTTCATTTGCCTCATTTGATGCCACTGGTGCTGTCCAGCGTTTTGCTTAGTGGTTGCACTGCCTTTCCGGGTTCACACCTGCCGACCCATGGCAAAGAGACAGTGACTCAACCGGACGAAGACTTTGATTTGAATAAACAGGTCCAGGTGTACCGCGTTACGCCGATGCTGCTGCAAAAAATGCGTCGGGTTGAGCCGGTAGCGCGACCAAACCTGGCACTGGACCAGCGTCTGCAAAGCTATCAGTACCGTATCGGTGTTGGCGATGTGCTTAACGTCACCGTCTGGGATCATCCCGAACTGACCACGCCGGCCGGACAATACCGCAGCGCCAGCGACACCGGCAACTGGGTACATGCCGACGGCTCAATCTTCTATCCGTATATCGGTCGGGTGAAGGTGGTGGGAAAAACCGTCAGCGAAGTGCGTAACCAGATTGCCGGTCGACTGGCCACCTATGTGGAAAGCCCGCAGGTGGATGTCAGCATCGCCGCCTTCCGCTCGCAAAAAGTCTATGTGACCGGTGAAGTGAAAACTTCAGGGCAGCAGGCCGTGACCAACGTGCCGCTGACCATTCTTGATGCGGTCAATGCCGCCGGCGGTCTGACGGACAACGCCGACTGGCGCAACGTGGTGTTGACGCATCAGGGCAAAGAGCAGCCGATTTCCCTGCAGGCACTGATGCAACGTGGCGATATCAGCCAAAACCACCTGCTGGAGCCGGGCGACATCCTGTATGTGCCGCGCAACGACGAACTGAAAGTGTTCGTTATGGGTGAGGTCGGCAAGCAGTCGACGCTGAAAATGGATCGCAGCGGGATGACATTGACCGAGGCGTTGGGCAGCTCCGAAGGGATCAGCCAAACGGTCGCCGACGCGACCGGCGTGTTCGTGATCCGCCCGAACGGCGGCAAACAGCCACAGCGGCTGGCGTCGCTCTATCAGTTCGACCTGTCTGATGCCTCCGCGTTGGCGATGGGCACCGAATTCCAGTTGGAACCTTACGATGTGGTGTACGTCACTGCGGCGCCGATCGCGCGCTGGAACCGTTTGATCAGCCAGTTGGCACCGACCATTTCCAGCTTTAACGACCTCAGCGAGGCCACGTTGCGGGTACGTAACTGGTAAACCCGTAACGGTGACTAAAGGAAAACCGATGATGAAGAACAATGCATTGCCGATTGTGATGGCTGAGCAGGACGACAAACTGGAGTGGGAGCGACTGATTGGCCCGCTGTGGGACAACCGCTGGCGCATTCTGCTGGTGACCGGCGTGGCCGGCATTCTCGGCTGCGCTTATGCGTTGATGGCAACGCCAATCTATCAGGCTACCGCACTGGTGCAGGTGGAAAAACAGCTTTCGGGTGACTCGTTGCTGCGTGAAACGCTGGACAGTTCGATTGGCGGATCCATCGGGCAAAACTCGGCGACCCAGGACGAGGTTTCGCTGGCAAAATCGCGCTACGTGATTGGCAAAACCGTCGACGATCTTGGCCTGACGGTGCGTATCAGCCCGGATTACTTCCCGCTGTTTGGCAAGGGCATTGCTCGCCTGAGCGGCGAAACGCCCCCGGTACTGAACATCTCCGGCATGAAGGTCCCGGCCGTCATGCAGGGCCAGGAATTGACCCTGACGGCGGAAGATCAACAGCGCTATAGCCTGAGCCATGATGGTAAAACCCTGTTCAGTGGCAGCGTTGGGCAGGTCGTGCAGCAGGGCGGCTGGGCAATCAATGTGACCGCGCTCGAAGCCTTGCCGGGGACCACCTTCAGCGTGGTTAACGTGCCACGTCAGAAAGCGGTGGACGATCTGCGCAACATGCTGGATGTCGCCCCCGGTGGCAAGGAAAGCGGCATCATGACCTTCAGCCTGGCGGGGGAGGATCCGCAGCGTGCGGAGGCGGTGCTTAAGAGCATCACCGATAACTACCTGCAGCAAAACGTGGATCGCAAAACCGAGGAAGCACAGCGCATGCTGGCTTTCCTGCACGAACAGTTGCCGCGTACCCAGAGTTCGCTTAATAACGCCGAGAATCAGCTTAACCAGTTCCGTCAGCAGAACGATTCGGTGGATTTGTCACTGGAAGCCAAATCGGTGCTGGACACTCAGGTGCAGTTGGAAGGCCAGTTGAATGAGCTGACCTTCAAAGAGGCGGAAATCTCCAAGCTTTATACCCGCGTACATCCGGCCTACCGGGCACTGTTGGAAAAGCGCGCCACGCTGGAAGCGGAAAAGGCGCGGTTGGGCAAGCAGGTACAGAGCTTGCCAAAAACCCAGCAGGAAATTCTGCGTTTGACCCGGGACGTGCAGGTGGATCAGCAGGTCTACATGCAACTGATGAACAAGCAGCAGGAATTAAGCATCAGCAAGGCCGGCACGGTGGGCAACATCCGTATTATCGATGAGGCGGAAACCGGTCTGCGCCCCGTTCAGCCGCAAAAAATGATGATCGTTTTCTTCGCTCTGTTGATGGGCGGTGTGCTGTCAGCCTCGGTGGTGGTGTTGCGTGCCGCGCTTCACCGTGGCATCAGTGACACCGATACGCTGGAAAAGCGCGGCATCAGCGTGTATGCCACGGTGCCGTTATCCCCCTGGCAGCAAAAGCGTAATCGTACTCAGCAGCAATTGTTGACCAAAAGCAGCAGCGGCAAACTGCCGATCCTGGCGCAAGAGGAACCGGAGGACTTGTCGGTTGAGGCGATCCGCAGTCTGCGCACCAGTTTGCACTTCGCCATGATGGAGGCCAAAAACAACATTCTGATGGTCTCCGGCGCCAGTCCCGCCAGCGGTAAAAGCTTTACCAGCACCAACCTGGCGGTGGTGATCGCCCAGGCCGGTCAGCGGGTGTTGTTGATCGACGCCGACATGCGCAAAGGCTTTTTGCACCGCTGGTTGAACAACAGCGCCAAGGGCGGTCTTTCAGACATGCTGTCGGGGTTGATCGCCCCAGACCAGGCGGTGAAGAAAACTGATATCGCCAATCTGGACTTCGTGCCACGCGGTCAGGTACCACCGAATCCGTCTGAACTGCTGATGCACCAGCGCTTTGCCGACTTCCTGCGTTGGGCGGGGCAGAACTATGATCTGGTGCTGATCGACACGCCGCCGGTGCTGGCGGTGACCGACGCCGCCATCGTGGGCCATCATGCCGGGACCGCACTGATGGTGGTGCGCTTTGAGGTCAATACCGTCAGGCAGATTGAGACCAGTATCCGCCGCTTCGAGCAGAACGGGGTGACCATTAAAGGGGTGATCCTCAACGGCATGGTGAAGAAAACCGCCACCGATGCCGGGTACTACGCCTTTGCTTACCCCAGCCATCAGGAAAAGGTCCAGTAGCCGCATGAAAGCGATGCTGATGAACTCCCTGTGGTTGATGTTGGAACGGGTATCGCTGAGCCTGTCAGGCATTTTCGTTTCGGTGTACGTGGCGCGTTACCTGGGACCGGCGCAATACGGGCTGATTAACTACCTGCTGTCGGTGATCGCCATTGCCGTCCCGCTGGTGCAATTGGGGGCCGATGCGGTGTTGTTTAACCGCGTCGCCCGGCGACGGCACAGCGGTATCCGGCTGATGCTGGCCTCAATGCGCCTGCGCCGACAGTTGTTTGCGCTGATCGCCGTACCGCTGATGGCCTGGGCGCTGCTGACGCAGGATCGCACCAGCCAGATCATGATGGCGTTGATGCTGATCAGCGCTTATTTCTCGGTGCAGGACGTTTATAAAATCTATTACGACGCCCTGCTGAAATCGAAGTTGAACACGCTGATCAACAATCTGGCGCTGTTATTGTCGATCGTGGTTCGGCTGGCGCTGGTGCATGCCAGGTTGCCGCTGGAGTGGTTTGCCGTGCCTTATGTGTTGAGCAGCCTGATCCCCTACGCGGTGCGTTGGGTGCTGTTTCGCCGAGAGCGCAGTGGGCTGCGGCCGATCAGCGGGCGACATCAACGACGCTACGGGCGTTACCTGCTAAAGGTAGGGCTGCCGTTGGCGGTCTCCGGACTGTCGATTGTCATCTATACCCGTATCGATCAGATCATGATCGGCAACTATCTGGGCGAGCACAGCGTTGGGCTGTACAGCGCCGCCATCACCCTGAGTCAGGGGTGGATCTTTGTGCCGATCGCGCTGATTACCTCGATGATGCCGGGGGTGGCAAATGCCCGCACCCAGGTCGAGCAGGAAGGGCGCATTCAGTTGTTGTATCTGGTGGTGCTGCTGCTTTCGATGCCGGTCATTTTGCTGCTGTCGTTGTTCCCCGGGCCGATAGTGGCGCTGATGTTTGGTGACAGCTACCGTGAAACCGCCACTATTCTGGCGCTGTGTTCGGTGACTTCTTTGTTTTCGGTGATGGGTACCGTGTCCTATCGGGCGATTGTGCTGTTTGGCGGTTATCGGTTTATCGCGATAAAAATGCCGCTGGCCGCCCTGGCCAACGTTCTGATGAATCTGCTGTTGATACCGCGTTACGGCATCGCGGGCGCTGCGATTTCCACCCTGATCACCGAGTTTATTTCATTCTTTGTACTTAATGGTTTCTTCAGGAGAGGACAAATTACCCGGTTGCAGGTCACCTGTTACCGTTGTTTACCTCAATTAATAGGGAAGGTGCGAGAACTTTATGCTAAATAATCTGGTGAAGGGTTTTTACCGTAATATACCCGACGCATTATATCATCAGTTAAAATACGCCTTGTTTTTTCACAAGGTGCCGCACCTGGCCAAGCCGGTGGGGTATAGCGAAAAACTGATGCGCAGAAAAGTCTATCCTCTGGCAATGTACACTCAGTTATCCGATAAATATCAGGTTAGAGAGTACATCAAGAATTTGTGGGGGGAAGAGTACCTGATTGAACTTTATGCCCAGGGTAATGAATTAACTGAGGAGATGTATGAGGCACTGCCTGATGCATTTGTTATTAAGGCCAATCACGGCAGCGGTTATAACAAACTGGTGTTTGATAAAAGCCAGACCAGCTTCAATGAATTGAGAGTGCTGACCAACAGCTGGCTGCGACAGAATTTTTATCAGGTCTACCGCGAGCGTCATTATAAGGATATTCCACCCTGTGTGATGGTGGAAAAAATGCTGCTGGAAGATGGCAAAACACCCAATGATATCAAGATCCACTGTTTTAACCGCGGTGGTGAAGTGCGGTTTTTCATCCAGATCGATTACCAGCGCTTTATCGATCACCGTCGTGACTTTTTTGATGCCGACTGGAACCGCACCGAGATCCGCCTGGGGGTGCCCAACAGCGAAGTGCCGATGGACAAACCCTGCCGGTTGGAGCAAATGCTGGCGCTGTCGCATCAGGTTGCGGAGCAATTTTCCTATGTTCGTGTCGATTTTTATCAGGTGCAGCAACGTATCTATTTTGGCGAGCTGACATTCACCCCGGGGGCCGGCCTGCAAAGGTTGATGCCAGAAACCATTGAACAGGAGTGGGGAGGTTATTTCCAGGAGTAGTTGAATAACCGGTAGGCTGCGCGAATTTTAACCGCGTCAGGACGGGGGGTAATAACCGGACAAGGAAATTCTGGGATAACAAACTATTCCGTTGGCAATAACGTTGTTATGCCAAATGATAATATATTGTTGAGGTAATAAATGGACTTATCGATTGTCATGCCCGTTTTTAATAACTCAGCCAGTTTGGCCGCCACGCTAGTCCGGATGACCAATGCCTGCTCCGGCTTTGATTATGAAATTATCGTGGTTGATAATGCTTCCGATAAACCAGAGCTGGATAATATGCGCAGCTTATTGGCCGCCAATCGTCGGGCGCGCCTGCATGAAAATAAAATACGTACTAATACTGCGGTTTCCTGTAATACCGGTTTTCGGCTGGCGCGTGCGGAAGTGGTTTTCTTTCTTGAACCGGAAGACTCCTTCAGTACCAACTATATTATCCGCCGTCTGAAACGCCATCAGGATACCCGGCTGGACATTATTTTTGGTAATTACGCCACGGTGAGTGACAAAAACATTCGCAGTTACCGATTCGATTATAAGGAAGGGGCGGCAGGGGCCGACTTTTTATTCCTCGATATGGGCGATATTCGCACCTCCACCATCAGCCTGCGTAAAAAAGAGGACCGACGGTTTTTATTCCCGGAATTCCTCTACAAGTACCAGGACTGGGGGTTTTTAGTCAATGCCACCAATCTGGGGGCCAGGGTGGCCTTTGACGAAGGGCACGGGGTATTCATTCGCTGCGGTGATGCTGACACGGATCGCTGCCGGATGAACATCGACGCCAGCGAACAGTTTATTGATGCCTACCTGCACACCAGCGGCCGCTATATCAGCGGATTTGCCTGCAAACACCTGCTGGCCTCGCTGTACAGCGAGAACCTGCAGGCCTTCAACTATTACTCGTCGCGCACCGAACACCATGCCCTGAGCAGCAAGTTCAGGGCGATCAAACTGTACGGCGACTGCCTGGCCAGACTGGGGCTGTTTCCATTGGGGGGGCGTCTGTTGCGCACCGCCCGTGAGGGATTTCGGAGATGACATGCAGCAACGAAAAGTAGCGATTGTGATTGAGAACATCGCCGAAAAGGGCGGTACCGAGCGGGTCGCCAGCAGCCTGGCCAATGCGCTGTCCACGCGTCTGGGCCATCAGGTGGATCTGGTGTCGATCAGCGGTGACCGGGCGTTTTACCCGCTGGATCCCGCGGTGACCCTGCGCTTTATGCCCGGCAGAACGCTGCTGTGGCCCTGGCGCCTGGCGTGGTTTCTGCGGCGTGGTCGCTATGACGTGATCGTCACCGTTTCGATGGGAAAACTCTCGTCGCTGATGGTGCCGTACCTGCGTTTACTCTGTCCGCGCAGCCGCCTGTTGCTGAGTGAACACGTCAGCTTCCATCAATACGCCTGGCCGATGAAATGGCTGAAGGTGCTGGTTTATCGGTTGGGGGACCGTACGGTGCTGCTGACCAGGAAAGATCTGGCCACCATCAGCCGCTGGGTACCGGAACGTAAATGTCGGGTGATCGAGAACGTTTCCCCGTTCCCGGTGCAAGCACCGCAGCCGACGTTGCAACAGCCGGTGGCGCTGGCGGTCGGTCGGCTGTGTCATCAGAAAGGTTTTGATCGTCTGATTGCCGCCTGGCAACGGGTGGCGCAGCAAACGACGGGCTGGCAACTGCATATCGTCGGTGACGGCCCGGACCGCGCGACGTTACAGCAGCAGATTGACGCCGCCGGGCTGGGTGAACAGGTGAAGTTGCTGCCGGCAACGGCAGACATTGCCAGCCACTACCGTCAGGCAGCGATGCTGTTGATGACTTCGCGTTACGAAGGGCTGCCGATGGTATTGATTGAAGCCATGAGCTTCGGCCTGCCGCTGGTGGCGTTCGACTGTCAGACCGGGCCCGCTGAATTGATCGATGACGCGGGTAATGGCTATCTGGTGGCGGAGGGCGATATCGAGGCCTTCAGCCGACGCACGCTGGCGCTGATCGAGGACGGCGAGTTGCGTCAGCGCTTCTCTCTGCACTCGCTGGAACGGGCACAGCAGTTCATCCCTGAGCGTATTTATCCCCAATGGCAACAGCTTATCGCTGGAGGTTAAGATGGAAAAAGTTTCAGTTATCATGCCGGCTTACAACGCCGCGGGCTTTATCAAACAGTCGATCCTCGGGGTGCTGAACCAGACCTATCAGGATTATCACCTGTACGTGATCGACGACGCTTCCACCGATCAGACCGCCGAGGTGGTGAAGCCTTTTATTCACGATCGCCTGACCTACATTCGCAACAACACCAACCAGGGCGTGGCCGAAACCCGCAATATCGCGATTGAAGCGGCACGCGGCGATTATATTGCGTTCTGCGACAGCGATGATGTCTGGCACCCGAACAAGCTGGCGCGCCAGGTTGGCATCCTGAAAACTTCCCGTTATGACGTGGTGTGCTCCCATTATTACACCTTCGAAGATGACCCGGCGCGGGTGAAAAACTACCGGGGTTCCGGCGAGATCATCGCATACCAGGACATGCTGAAAAGTAACTGGATCGGCAACCTGACCGGCATGTACAACCAGCGCCAGATCGGCAAGGTGTACCAAAGCAAGGTCGGGCACGAGGACTACGTGATGTGGCTGTCGGTGCTGGAAAAAGCGCGTAACCACCTGGCGTATTGCATTCCCGAACCGCTGGCCTTCTACCGCCTTTCTGCGCAGTCGTTATCCGGCAATAAAATCCAGGCGGCCGACTGGCAATGGCAGATTTATCGCCGCCATCTCGGGCTCTCCTACCAGAAGTCTTGCTATCTGTTCTTCTCTTACCTGTACAACGCGGTGATGAAACGCCAATGAAAATCAGCAAGCTAAGCACGGCCTGCCTGCTGGTGGGCTCCGGGCTGGCCAATGCCGCCCCCTGCAGCAATAACCTGCTGCAGGATCCCGGTTTCGAGCAGGGCGGCGCGGGCTGGTCACTGGCTTCCGCGCAGGTGGTGGCCGGTGGTCATGGCGGCCAGAGCAGCCTGTTCTATCAAAATCACAACCCCGCCAACTACCACAACATGCTGCAGACGCTGGCGGTTAAACCCGGTCAGCAACTGGCTTTTGGCAGCTGGGTGCGCGGTGAGAACCTGAAGGGCAAGGGGGATAATCAGGGCGCCGGGGTATTTATCGAAAGCTATGACGATCAGGGGCGTTTTTTGGCCGGTAGCTATCCGCAAGGCCTGCTGGGCACCAGCGGCTGGCAGCCGGTCACCGGGGATTTTCGGGTACCGCCACGGGCGGTGAAGGTGGTGCTGGGTGTTTATCTGCGCCAGGGCACCACCGGCAGCGCCTGGTTTGATGACGTCTACGCCTGTCAGCAGCCGGTAGCGCCGGAGTTATACCAGATGCGCAGTGCCAACGGCGCGGCATCGAGCCTGATCGAAGTGGTGGATCCGCAACAGGTGCAGGTGGACAGCACGCTGGTCGACGACAAAAACACCGCCGTGAAGCACGACAGCCGCCGTTACCGTATTAGTGGCAAACAGCAGGTGGAGTTCCCGTTGCCGGCCGATTTGGCTGCCGGGGAGTATCGCCTGCAGCAGCAGGTGACGGATGTTGCCTCACAGCGCAGCCAGCGAAGCGAAATGCCGATCAGCGTCGGTCGTGCGCAGCCTAAAGTGGCGCTGGATGCCCAGGGCTATACCCTGAAACAGGGCAAACGCTTCTTCCCGCTGGGTATTTACATGTACGGTGAAATGGCGACGGATGAGCATCTGGCGCGCATCCGCGATGCCGGTTTTAACACGCTGCTCAATTACAACTACGGCACCGGCCGCGATCCCGATAACTATTTCCGCAAAACCCAGCAGTACGGTTTGCAGGTGATTTTCTCGCTCAAGGACATGTATGCCGGTACCCGGTTCGCGCCGGAAACCAAAATGAGCTATCCGCAACTGACGGCGAGCTATGTGGAAAGGTTCAAACACCAGCCGAACCTGCTGGCCTGGTATATCAACGACGAACTGGGGCCGGAATACGTGCCGCAGATCGAGCAAAAGCATTTGCAGGTAAAACGCCTGGATCCGGATCACCTGACGTTCCAGGTGCTGGACAAGACCGGCACGCTCAACGCCTATTTCAACAGTTCGGACGTGCTGGCCAGCGATCCTTACCCGGTTGGCCGAGACGCCGACCTGACGCGCACCCTGGAGTACAGCCGCATCACCAGTCAGGTGGCGCGGCAGGTCAAAGGGGCCTGGTTGGTGATGCAGATTATGGATCACGCCGCTTATGCGCCGGGTCGCAAGCCACGCCAACCGACGGAGGCGGAGATCCGCAATCAGGCCTGGCTGGGGCTGATTGGCGGGGCCAAAGGCATTCTGTTTTATTCCTATACCGACTTGTTCTACAAGCGCCAACGCGGTGGTTTTAGCCAGCAGGAGTTCGATGCTATCTGGCAGGGGGTGGCCAGCGTGGCGCAGCAGATTGTCAGCTTTAGCCCTTACCTGCTTTCCGGCGAAAGCACCTTGTTACAGGGCAACAATACCGCCATCCCGGCCAGGCTGTTTATCAATGGCGAGCAGGGCCTGGTGCTGATCGCCAACCCTTACTACCGGCCCATGTCGGCGCGCTTTGACTTGCCGGCGGGCTGGCAGGCGCAAGGCCAGCGGCAGATCGAGGCTGAATTGCCGTCGATGGGCAGCCGGGCGGTCAGGGTGCAACTTCAAAAAGAAAACCAAGGATAACCGATCATGAATACCACTCTGAGCCTGATTATTCCGGTGTATAAGGTCGAGGCTTATATTGAGGCCTGCCTGTGCTCAGTGCTGCAGCAGCTGCCGGACTGGGCGGAAGTGATCATCGTGGATGACGGCAGCCCGGATGGTGCCATTGCACTTGCCGAAGAGGTGCTGTGTCGTTACCCGCAACACAAACGGCGGGTCAGTATTCTGCGGCAGAAAAACCAGGGGCTGAGCGAAGCGCGTAACAGTGGCATTGTCCATGCGGAAGGGCGCTATATCGGTTTTCTCGATTCCGATGACGTGCTGCTGGCAGGGTATTTCAGCATTTTAGGCCGCCTGCTGGCAGATAACCCGCAGGCAGACATAGTGGCGTTCAATGCCCAGCGCTTCTCGACGATCAACAACGGCAAGATCCAGTCGGACGGCACTATGGCTATCGTGCCCGGCAATGCCGCGCCGCAGCAGCGTGATGCTCATATGGCGCTGCTGGCGGACAGCTTCAACCGCAGCATGTGGTTCGCCTGGGCGCGTATTTACCGCAAAACGCTGTTCGATCAGGCACGCTTCCCGGCGGGACGCAATTTCGAAGACATTCAGCTGATTCCGCAACTCTATCTGAAAGCGCAACGTATCGTGGTTTGCGACACGCCGCTGGTGGGCTACCGCGCCAACCCGAATGGCATCACGCGTGCACCCAAACGACGCGATCTGGATGATCTGGATTATGCGCTCGACGGTGCCGACAGTGGACGCCGCCAGGGGATGGGGCATGGGCTTTACTCGGTGCTGTTCGTCACCACGCTGAAGGCACGTTTGCTGGTGGGACTGGACTTTTTCGGGCTGCGTGACGCGCTGCGCGAAACCCGTGAACTGAAACGCCGCTACTCCGGCCTGCGGGCGGAAGAGCGTAAAATGCTGAGCCGCAAGAACCGACTGTTCTACCGCAGCCCGCTGGCTTATTACCTGATGGCCCGGCTGTATAACCTGCGCGGATAGCGGCGCACCTATGTTAATTGGGGCAAATCTATATATGAGTATTACCGTCAGCGTCATCATACCCACCTATGGCCGCAGTGAACTGCTGGCACGCGCCATCGACAGCGTGCTGGCGCAAACCCATCGCCCGCTGGAGATTATCGTGGTGGATGACAACCCGCAGGGCGATGCACAACGCCTGGCGACCCGCCAACGCCTGGCCGGCTATATCGAACGGGGGCAGGTTATCTATTATCCGCGTCGGCATAACGGCGGTGGCGCGCAGGCGCGTAACAGCGGGATCCTGCGTTCACGTGGCGAGTACATTGCTTTTCTGGATGATGACGACTACTACCATCCGCAGAAAATCGCCCGCCAGTTGGCGTTTATGCAGCAGGGGGATTACGACGTCAGCCTGTGCGATATGGATATCCTGAAGGACGGCCAGATCAGCGCCGAGCATTATTACCGGGCGCGTTGCGAGGGGCTGGAAGACTTTATGCTGGCCGGTGTGGCCTACACGCCGATGATTATGCTGCGACGCAGCATGGCGATAGCGGTGCGTGGTTTCTTCAATACCCCACGCTACCAGGACCATATCTTCCTGTACCGGCTGTTGGCGGCTGGGGCGAAGATTGGCACGCTGCATGAACGGCTGGCGGTGCACAACGACCACGACGGTGAACGCATCACTTCCAGCCCGAAAGGTGTGATTGGCTATCGCAATAAAATGCAGTTCGAGCAGCGACTGATGCCGCAGATCTCAGGCCGGGCGCGCAACATCATGCGCCTGCGCCATACCTGCATTAACTCGCGCATCATTACCGACGGCAAGAACCGCCTGGCCGGGGTGGTGTACGGGCTGAAGGGCATTGTTTATGTCAATAGTGGCCTGATGGCCGGCGTATACATGAAAAATATCATCCGCAATGTGTTCTTCCGTGGCGTGCCGTTCTGACGTTTCAGCAATACAGATAAGAGAACAACCCTTTCCAGAGGATGATTATGCGCTTTGAACGTTCTACGCTGATCGGCAGCGTGCTGCTGCTGACGGTACCGCTGTTCGCCTTGCTGCACAGTATTGCCACGCTGCGGGCGGGAAAGAAAAACACGGTGGCCTATCTGCTGATTGCGCTGTGTTTTTTCTTCTTCTTTATCAAGATCCCGCCGCTGGCGGATCTCTATCGTCACTTTGCCAATTACGATGCCATTAACTCGGCCACCAGCCTGGGTGATGTCATTCAGGGCAAGGTGGACGTGGTGCTGTACGCCAACTTTTATATTTTCAAAACGCTGGGTATCCCGTTCTTCGTCATCCCGGGGCTGTACGTCGCGCTGTCGGTTTACTGTTACCTGAGCGCGTTGAATATTGTCATGCTGCACTCCGGCAAGGTGTTTTCAGCCCGGCAGTTTGTGTTGTTGCATCTGGCGGTGCTGTTTTTGATCAACCCGTTTATCATCGGCATGGGCTTGCGTTTTGGTTTCTCGATGGCGGTGATGACGCTGGCGATAGTGCTGTTTTGCCATAAGCAAAATCGGCCGCTCGCCGCCGGTCTGATGCTGTTTGCCATGCTGACCCACTTTTCCAGCATGTTGCTGGTCGGGGTATTTCTGTGCAGCCGGGTGATGCGCCTGAACCGCCTGCTGACGGTGGTGTTTAGCGCCATTGCGTTGCTGACCGCCAAGTTCGCGCTGCCGTTTATCGTTTCCCATATTACGATTTCCGGCATCAACAGTTATTCCGACGTCTATACCTCCGGCATGTATGCCAGTGATTACCTGACCTCCGGCAATGCCAACGGGATGATTAACTTCCTGATTGTGCTGTTCCCGGCGCTGTTTCTCGGCGTTTTCATGCTGGCTCACCCAATGCGCAACCAGACGGGGGACATCAAAAATACCGCGGCCTGGCTGGTGGTGTTTGTTTTCCTGTGTTCCAGCTCGTTACAGGCGGCCAGCCGCTATGCCAGCGTGGCGTCGGTTTTTCTGCTGTTTTATTACGTTGCTCATCAGAGCTCGTTTATCCGCGGCAGGTTTAACTACTTCTTCCTGTGCTTCATGCTGATGGCCACCGGCTATAACCTGATCGAGAACATTTATGTCCCGCGCCGACCGATTATGCTGGGGCAAATGTGGCAGTCATTTTATAAAACGCCGTTGCTGAACCTGTTCTACGGCGAACAGGAATATGAGCAGTATCTGCGTGTGATTAATCGCGACAGCGGCGAGTGGATCGGCCATGAGATGGATCTCGGCTAATGCGTCTTTCCCACCAATAACAGCAACATTGCCGTCAAGGATGCGGGCACCCGCCCGTATCCTACCCCCAAATACCCCGACTGACCCCGCAGCATATCCCCTCGAACATCTGACTCATCATTTCTATAATATTTTCAATTCATTAAACCCAATACTTGCCATGATACTTTAGGGGTAGCCACGCCGCTGCCGCCGTTCTTCTCCCTCCGTTCTCTTGATCGCAATCAATTTGCCACAGTTCTGGCCTCAGTAGGCTGGCGGCAGATTGAGCAATGTCACTTCATATAACAATGAAAGCCTTCAGGAGAATTCCGGATGAGCAAGTTTCTAGACCGATTCCGCTATTTTAAGCAGTTGGCGGAACCCTTTTCTGGCGAACATGGCCAGACGCTGAACACCAACCGCGACTGGGAAGACGGCTACCGCAGCCGTTGGCAGCACGACAAGATTGTGCGATCCACCCATGGGGTGAACTGCACCGGCTCCTGTAGCTGGAAGATTTATGTGAAAAACGGCCTGGTGACCTGGGAAACCCAGCAAACCGACTACCCGCGTACCCGCCCAGACCTACCCAACCATGAACCGCGCGGCTGTCCACGTGGCGCCAGCTACTCCTGGTATCTGTACAGCGCCAACCGCCTGAAATACCCGCTGATGCGCAAACGCCTGATCAAACTATGGCGCGAGGCCAAAGCGCTGCACAGCGATCCGGTCGATGCCTGGGGCTCGATCGTCAGCGATGCGGAAAAATCCAAAAGTTACAAGGTCGCACGAGGACGCGGTGGTTTTGTCCGCTCCAGCTGGCAGGAAGTGAACGAACTGATCGCCGCTTCTAACGTCTATACCGCCAAAACCTTCGGCCCCGATCGCATCATCGGCTTCTCACCGATCCCGGCGATGTCGATGGTGTCCTACGCCGCCGGAGCTCGCTATCTGTCGCTGATTGGCGGCACCTGCCTGAGCTTCTACGACTGGTATTGCGACTTGCCACCGGCCTCGCCAATGACCTGGGGCGAGCAGACAGACGTGCCGGAATCGGCCGACTGGTACAACTCTTCCTACATTATCGCCTGGGGCTCCAACGTGCCGCAGACGCGTACCCCGGACGCCCACTTCTTCACCGAAGTCCGCTACAAAGGCACCAAAACCGTGGCGGTAACGCCGGACTACGCCGAAGTCGCCAAACTCTGTGACCAATGGCTGAACCCAAAACAGGGCACCGACAGCGCCATGGCGTTGGCGATGGGCCACGTGATGCTCAAAGAGTTCCACCTGGATCGTGAGGTGGGGTACTTCCGCGACTACGTGCGTCGTTACACCGATATGCCAATGCTGGTGCTGCTGGAGCCGCGCGAAGAGGGGCATTACGCCGCCGGACGCCTGCTGCGTGCCGCCGATCTGGTCGATGGCCTGGGGCAGGAAAATAACCCCGAGTGGAAAACCGTCGCCATTGATCAACGCAGCGGCGAACTGGTGGCCCCACAGGGGTCGATCGGTTTCCGTTGGGGCGAGCAGGGCAAATGGAACCTGGAACAACGCGCCGGTGAAGATCAGCAGGAAGTCGAGTTGCAACTCAGCCTGCTGGGCGCACACGACGAGGTGGCCGAAGTGGGCTTCCCTTACTTTGGCGGCATCAAAAGCGGCGGTGCCGAGAGCGAACACTTCAACAGCGTGGCGCTGGACGAGATCCTGCTGCACAAGCTGCCGGTAAAACGCCTGCGTCTGGCGGACGGCAGCGAAGCGCTGGTGACCAGCGTTTACGATTTGACCCTGGCTAACTACGGCCTCGAACGTGGTCTGGATGACGTCAACTGCGCCACCGATTACGACGACGTCAAAGCCTATACTCCGGCCTGGGCCGAGCAGATCACCGGCGTGTCGCGCCACAACATTATCCGCATTGCCCGTGAGTTTGCCGACAATGCCGAGAAAACCCATGGCCGTTCGATGATTATCGTCGGTGCCGGTGTCAACCACTGGTATCACATGGACATGACCTACCGCGGCCTGATCAATATGCTGATCTTCTGCGGATGCGTCGGCCAGAGCGGTGGCGGCTGGGCGCACTACGTCGGCCAGGAAAAGCTGCGCCCGCAGACCGGTTGGTTGCCGCTGGCGTTTGGCCTCGACTGGCAGCGTCCGCCGCGCCATATGAACAGCACCTCGTTCTTCTACAACCACTCCAGCCAGTGGCGCTATGAAACCGTCGGCACCGAAGAGCTGCTGTCGCCATTGGCGGACAAGACCCGCTTTGGCGGTAGCCTGATTGACCTGAATGTGCGCGCCGAGCGCATGGGCTGGCTGCCGTCAGCTCCCCAGTTGGGTACCAACCCGCTGCATTTGGCGGCACAGGCGAAAGCCGCCGGTCAGTCGCCGCTGGACTTCACCGTTGAAGGGCTGAAAAAAGGCACCCTGAACTTCGCCGCCGAACAGCCGGACAACCCGCAGAACTTCCCGCGCAATCTGTTCGTCTGGCGCTCCAACCTGCTGGGGTCATCCGGCAAGGGCCACGAGTACATGCTCAAATACCTGCTGGGTACCGAAAACGGCATTCAGGGCAAGGATCTGGGCCAACAGGGCGGTGCCAAACCTGAGGAAGTGGAATGGCTGGATAACGGCGGTGAAGGCAAGCTGGATCTGGTGGTGACGCTTGATTTCCGCATGTCCAGCACCTGTCTTTATTCCGACATCGTGCTGCCGACCGCCACCTGGTACGAAAAAGACGACATGAATACCTCGGATATGCATCCGTTTATTCACCCGCTGTCGGCGGCGGTTGATCCGGCCTGGGACTCGAAAAGCGACTGGGAGATCTACAAGGGCATCGCCAAAGCCTTCTCCGAAGTTTGCGTCGGGCATCTGGGCCAGGAGACCGACGTGGTGACGCTGCCGATCCAGCATGATTCGGCCGCCGAGCTGGCACAGCCTTACGGCGTCAAAGACTGGAAAAAAGGCGAGTGCGATCTGATCCCCGGTAAAACCGCGCCGCACATCATGGTGGTAGAACGTGATTATCCAGCCACCTATGAGCGTTTCACTTCGCTGGGGCCGCTGCTGGATAAGCTGGGCAACGGCGGCAAAGGCATCAGCTGGAACACCCAGACCGAAGTCGACTTCCTGAAAAAACTCAACTACGTCAAGACGGAAGGCCCGGCCGCCGGTCGACCGAAGATTGAAACCGCCATCGATGCCGCCGAGGTGATCCTGGCGCTGGCACCGGAAACCAACGGACAGGTTGCGGTCAAGGCATGGGACGCGCTGGGCAAGATGACCGGTCGCGATCACCGCCATCTGGCGCTGAACAAGGAAGACGAAAAAATCCGCTTCCGTGATATTCAGGCCCAGCCGCGCAAAATCATTTCCAGCCCAACCTGGTCAGGGTTGGAAGACGAACATGTGTCGTATAACGCCTGCTATACCAACGTCCATGAGCTGATCCCATGGCGCACCATCAGCGGCCGCCAGCAGCTGTATCAGGATCATGAGTGGATGCGTGCCTTTGGCGAGAGCCTGCTGGTGTACCGTCCACCGATCGACACCCGGGCCGCGCAGCCGTTGCTGAACCAGAAGCCGAACGGCAATAAAGAGAAGGCACTGAACTTCCTGACGCCGCACCAGAAGTGGGGTATTCACTCCACCTACAGTGACAACCTGCTGATGCTGACCCTGTCGCGCGGCGGGCCGATCGTCTGGATGAGTGAGGACGACGCCAAAGACTTAGGGATTGAGGACAACGACTGGATCGAAGCCTTTAACGCCAACGGCGCGCTCACTGCGCGGGCGGTGGTTAGCCAGCGTATTCCGGCCGGCATGACCATGATGTACCACGCGCAGGAACGCATCGTGAATATTCCCGGCTCGGAAATCACCAGCCAGCGCGGCGGCATCCATAACTCGGTGACCCGCGTCTGCCCGAAACCGACCCATATGATCGGCGGTTACGCCCAACTGGCTTATGGTTTCAACTATTACGGCACTGTCGGCTCCAACCGCGACGAGTTTGTGGTGGTGCGCAAGATGAACCGCATCGACTGGTTAGACGGTGAAGGTAACGACGACTCGCAGGGCAGCCAGCAGGAGAAAGCAAAATGAAAATTCGTTCACAAGTCGGCATGGTGCTGAACCTGGACAAATGTATCGGTTGCCACACCTGTTCGGTGACCTGCAAGAACGTCTGGACCAGCCGCGAAGGCATGGAGTACGCCTGGTTCAACAACGTGGAAAGCAAGCCCGGCGTCGGTTATCCGCAGGCCTGGGAAGATCAGGAAAAGTGGAAGGGCGGCTGGATCCGTAAAATCAACGGCAAGCTGGAGCCGCGCATGGGCGGCCGTGTCGGCCTGCTGTCGAAGATTTTCGCCAACCCGGACGTCCCGGCGCTGGACGACTACTACGAGCCGTTCGACTACGACTATCAGAACCTGCATACCGCGCCGCAGGGCAAGCATCAGCCGATCGCCCGACCGCGCTCGCTGATCACCGGCCAGCGCATGAAGAAGATTGAAAATGGTCCGAACTGGGAAGAGATCCTCGGCGGTGAATTCTCCAAGCGCTCGAAGGATAAAAACTTCGACAATATGCAAAAGGAGATGTACGGCCAGTTCGAAAACACCTTCATGATGTACCTGCCGCGCCTGTGCGAACACTGCCTCAACCCGGCCTGCGTCGCAACCTGCCCGAGCGGGGCTATCTACAAGCGTGGCGAAGACGGCATTGTGCTGATCGATCAGGATAAATGCCGCGGCTGGCGCATGTGCCTGACCGGCTGCCCGTACAAGAAAATCTATTTCAACTGGAAGAGCGGCAAGTCCGAGAAATGCATCTTCTGCTACCCGCGCATCGAATCCGGCCAGCCAACGGTGTGTTCGGAAACCTGCGTCGGCCGTATCCGCTATCTTGGCGTGCTGCTGTATGACGCCGACCGTATCGAGCAGGCGGCAGCGGTCGAAAACGACAAAGATCTGTACCAGAGTCAACTGGATATTTTCCTCGACCCGCATGATCCGGCGGTGATTGCCCAGGCGTTGGCGGATGGCATCCCACAAGGGGTGATCGAATCTGCCCAGCAGTCGCCGGTATACAAAATGGCGATGGACTGGAAGCTGGCACTGCCGCTGCACCCGGAATACCGCACGCTGCCGATGGTGTGGTATGTGCCGCCGCTGTCACCGATTCAATCCGCCGCCGATGCCGGTGAGCTGGCGCACAGCGGCGTACTGCCGGACGTGGAGAGCCTGCGTATTCCGGTGCAATACCTGGCCAACCTGTTGACCGCCGGTGATACCGCCCCGGTGCTGTTGGCGCTCAAGCGCATGCTGGCGATGCGCCACTACAAGCGGGCAGAAACCGTTGACGGCGTGCTGGACACCAGCGCACTGGAACAGGTGGGGCTGAGCGAAGCACAGGCGCAGGAGATGTATCGTTATTTGGCGATCGCCAACTATGAAGACCGCTTTGTGATCCCGTCCAGCCACCGTGAACTGGCGCGTGAGGCCTTCCCGGAAAGCAAAGGCTGCGGCTTCAGCTTCGGGGATGGTTGCCACGGCAGCGACGGTAAATTCAACCTGTTCAACAGCCGCCGCATTGACGCCATTGATGTGACGAAAAAAACGCCTCGTCAGGAGGACGCCTCATGATCAGCCTGAAAGTGATTGCCCGCCTGCTGGACTACCCGGAGCAGGCATTGTTTGACCATCAGCAGGCGTTGGTGGAAGCGCTGGAACCGGCCAGTGAACTGGATTTGCACCACAGCGCGCAGCTGATCCTGTTTATTCGCCGTTTTTGCGCCCGCCCGTTGCTGGATGTGCAGGCTGAATACTGCGAGTTGTTCGATCGTGGCCGCGCCACCTCGCTGTTGCTGTTTGAACATGTGCACGGTGAATCACGCGATCGCGGCCAGGCGATGGTCGATCTGATGGCGCAATACCGCGAAGCCGGGCTGGAGATCGACAGCCGCGAACTGCCGGACTTCCTGCCGTTGTACCTGGAGTATCTCGCCAGCCGCAGCAAGGAACAGGCCGCCGGAGGGCTGCAGGATATCGCGCCGATCCTGGCACTGCTGGGTGCACGGCTACAGCAGCGGGAAAGCCCGTATGCGGTGCTGTTTGATCTGCTGCTGGCGCTGTCCGGTAGCGAAGTTCAGGCACAGGCGCTGGAGTCCCAGGTAGCAAAAGAAGCCCGCGATGACACGCCGCAGGCGCTGGACGCGGTATGGGAAGAGGAACAGGTTAAGTTTTTGGGCGAGCAGGGCTGCGCTTCGGCGCAGCAGGCGGCGCACCAACGGCGCTTTGCCGGCGCGGTGGCACCGCAATACCTGGACCTGACGGATGCGCTAACCGGAACCAAAGGACGCTAATCATGCAATTTTTAAATCAGTTCTTTTTCGATATCTACCCCTATCTGGCGGGCGCGATTTTCCTGATCGGCAGTTGGCTGCGCTACGATTACGGGCAATATACCTGGCGCGCCGGATCCAGCCAGATGCTGGATAAAAAGGGCATGCGCCTGGCCTCCAACCTGTTCCATATCGGCATTCTGGGTATCTTTGCCGGGCACTTCCTCGGCATGCTGACGCCGCACTGGATGTATGAATCCTTCCTGCCGGTTGATGTGAAACAGAAGCTGGCGATGATCGCCGGGGGGGCCTGCGGCGTAATGACCTTGATCGGCGGTGCGCTGTTGCTGAAACGCCGTCTGACCAACCCTCGGGTGCGGGCGACCAGCAGCTTTGCCGATATCATGATCCTGACCTTGCTGGTGGTGCAGGTGTGCCTCGGTCTGCTGACCATTCCGTTCTCCGCCCAACATATGGACGGCAGCGAGATGATGAAGCTGGTGGGTTGGGCACAGGCGGTGGTGACCTTCCATGCCGGTGCGTCAGAACATCTGGTGGGGGTTGCGCCGATCTTTAAACTGCATATGGTGTTGGGCATGACGTTGTTCGTGCTGTTCCCATTCTGCCGCCTGGTGCATATCTGGAGTGTGCCGGTGGAATACCTGACCCGCCGCTACCAACTGGTGCGTAACCGCCGCTGAGGGTATTTCTATCTCGCTTTAAAGCCCATTCGGTGAAAATTAACCCCGCCGAATGGGCTGATAAAAAGTGTCCTATTGAGCCTAACTGTCACTTTAAATGAATAATACTGCTTGCTGATCAATAAGCTGCGTTTTATAGCGAAAATCGCCGCGAGCAGCCTTGCTCTACAGGGCAATGCACCAGTTTTCATTTGCTACTCATGCGCTTAGCAACACGTCAATAGTCTATTCTGAGTGCCAGGAAGTACAGCCGTGGGACTATACAAAAGACATGGTTTATTTCAAGTTAATGATAATGCAGATATTAACGGATGATACCCATCATGTTTTTATGGATATGTGTCTGTTGCGGGGCATTTTCAGATTTATGTGTCAATTAAGCCCAAACCGTTACATTTTTTTCTCGGATTAAAGCGCATCTGGCGGCAGGTTACGCCGCCGTACGCTGGACCAGGATTGCCGTTTTTTACATTGTCAGTCTATGTCGATTACTTTGTTCGGTTCGCCAATAACGCCCGTGCGCGCTCTGGTGCCAGTGCAAACAACTCTACCTCATTGGTGATCCCGAGCTTCTGCATCAATTGGCGCTTCTGATAACTGATCGTTTTCACGCTTCTGCCCTGTTGGTGTGCAATGTCCGTCACGCTGTAACCATTGAGGATCGCGTCCAGTACCTGCTCCTCTCGGGGTGGCAATAGCCGCAGCCGGGCGGCGATCTTCTCCGGCAACGGTGGGTTAAGCAGGGACCCTAGTGCATGCAATTCGGCATTACTGTTTAATCTTAGTTTGCGCATTGCTCGCTGCTTGTGGCTGCTGACGGTGCGGATATTGCGACTCAGTTTCCAGGCAATAGCCGACAGATCCATGCCATCTATCAGAGCCTGCAGGATCTGTGTTTCTCTGGGAGTCAGGCAAGCGGCCAATGGCGCAGGTAACGAACAGGCGATTGCGTGTTCAGGCTGGGAGGGATAAGGGGAGTAAGCATGGGGGATTTGGTAAGGTAACATGGTATTTCTCCTGTGTGCGTTGTGATTCACGGGTCTCCAGACCCGACAATGCGTCAGTACGAGCAGGTCGCGAAGGGCGAACGGACAGGGTTACGCCTTGTTTGCGCAGGCAGCGTTTAAGCGTGCGTAGGCTGGGGAGCTCAAGTGTGGATAGTGACAGGCAGCGGTTGATGGCGACGACGCCAGCCCCATCAATATTACGTCCGACAAACAACCGACAAGGGGGGCGATGATGACAGACAGCGGGAACCGGCCCCCATAGCCAGAGCCCCATCAGGCACCAGGAAAAATGATGCAGCCTGAGGGAGCGGGCTAAGTGGCGTAGCTGCGTGCAGAACGTGCGCATCGTCAGTTGCTGTACCAGAGAGTAAAGGTGGCGCTGGCATTGGCGCTGCCGGCCGTCACGCTGTCGGAGGTGGCGATGTAACGAGCACTGAACGCCAGGCTGTTGACCGTGCCGCTGCCGCCTTTGATCGCCATCAGGGCGGAGGGCTGCCCCGGCGGCAGTAGGGTACCGCTGGCATCCTGCAACTGCACTGCCACGCCGGTCGCGACGCCTGGCGCAGTGGTCAGCGCCAGCGCATTGCTGTCACCACTGGCTGGCGTGCCGTCAAACTGCACTTTTATCTGACTGATTTCCGCCGGACAGTTTTTCAAACGCAGTTGAAAGGCAGTGGCCGAGGCGGTAGCCCCTTTCGCACCCAGCGCGGTACGGGAAATATTGCCCAGCGGCACGGTCAGTGGATTAACCTCCGGTTCGCAGGCGGAAGACAGAATACGTCCGGTGATGTTCACCGTGGCACTGTCGGCCAGGGCACCGCTGCTGACCAGCAGTAATAGCGGTAGCAACCCCCGGTGAGTGATTGAATTAAATATTGGCATCAGATACTCCCGGTTACTGATAGGTAATGTTCAGTGTGGCGCTGCTGTTGGCCAGCCCGACGCCGACATCGGTCAATGTCTGGTAATAGCGGGCGGTGAACGGCAGGGTCTCCTGACCGCCAGCAGAGGTTTTTAGCAAGATATTGTTATTAATTTTCAGGGGAGTGCCGCCATACAGCAGTTGCACGCCGACGCCGCTGGCGGTGCCGGTTTGCCCGGCGCTGGTCAGGGCCAGCACGCTGGTTTCACTGGTGTCGCTGTTTTGCGTAGCGGCTAAAGAAACGTTGATTCTGGCGTCTTTATCGCAGTTCAGGCCCAGATCGAAGCTTTTGTCACCGGCGGTACTGGCGATGCCGGTGAATTTGGTGGCAAAGACGTCACCCAACGGGACGTTGATGCTGGTGCTGTTGAGAGAGCAGGCGACTTTTGTGAAATTACTGTTGCCCGTAATATTGATCTTTCCGAGTGTGGTTCCGTCTCTTATTAAACTGGCCAGTGGTGAATTCAGCGAAACTGAACCTGAGACGGAACCACCTAAATAAATGAAAATGATTGCATAATTTTCAGTGGGGTAAAACGCCCATGCGGTTCCAGAAGGTACGGTGAAAGAAGCGGTTTGTGGTGCAATGTAATATCCCGCATAAATTTTAACCCCGATACCGGAAACATTGGTCGTGTAAACATTGGAATAACCTGGCGCCAGTGGCAAGTTAGGATCTGCAGGCTTTAATTCCATGAGGTAAGAACCAGTGCATTGTTGCCTGTCGCTCCCTGTTGCTTTTATCCAACCGCTGTCCCAAAGAGTCGAACCCGGAGTTGCATCACGTTGGATTGTTATTGTCGCAGGCAATGTTATATTGACGTTGCCTTCCGGTACTGGGGTGCATGAGGCCGAACTACCAAGAGAATAGGTAAGGAGAGATAGTGTTAATACGCCTTGTAATAAACTACATGTCCTTGCTTTTATTGTTGTATTGGATTTCATTGTAATTCCTTTCATCGACATACTCCGTCCATCTGACCGATCCCGCCTGACTGTGCCGTTTGTGGCAGTTGATAATTGACCCGGCACTGTTCGCCGGAGCCGTTGCCCCATTTCACCAGCAGGCTGCCCTGCGGCGAGACGCCACTCAGATACACCTGACCGCCGTCGCCGACGATGCTGCCACCGGGGGTTGCCTCTGGGTCGGTATCGGTTACCGTAGCCCCGAACGGCACCGGTTGGCCGCTGACCTGCTTCAGTGTCATCAGCACCCGTGCACCCACTCTTGGCGTAAAGTCGGCCCGCACCAGCGCGCCGCGCGTTGGAGTGACCCGTAGGCTGCTTTGCGGCAGATCGACATCGTCCGGCAGGGTGTCCGGGCCCAGTGCCACTTCAGTGCGCCGGTACGGCGTCAGGTAAGGCACCAGCGCGTAGCCCCTGAAGTCGGTACGCACCCCGGTTTGGTTGCTGATGCTGGCCCCGTCTGCCCCCGGTGCGGCAACCAGCGCGGCGGTCTCGCCCAGCGGCTGGCCGAGGGTGACGCCGTTTTGGTGCGCCACAACGCTGCCGTTCAGCCCGTAGTTCACCCGCTGGGTATTTTTGTCATAGCTGTAGCCGGCGGTGGCTTCGCCGTAGGTGCCGCGGTAGTCGAGGTTGGCGTTGCCGCTGTAACCCTGACCGCGGGTGCCGTAGGTTTGCTGCAGGCCCCAACTCAGGCTGTTGTCACTCAGTGCCACGCCGCTCAGCCCCAGGTTATGGCTGGTGGTCCCGCCTTTGGTGTTGTTGAGGCTGTAGTTGACCCAGGCATTGTTGTTGTCCCACAGGTTGAGTGGCACGTTGAGGTTAAAGGCGATTTGCTGGTCGTTGGTGCGGGTGGTGCCCTGGGTATTGCGGTTGTGGCCCCAGTTGATGCCGTAGCTGATGCCGCGCCAGCTGTTGCTGTAACCCAGCCCGAAGGAAGCCAGGCTGCGGTCGCTGTTCCAGTAATCTTCGCGCACCGCACTGAGCGACAGGCTGCCGCCGTCTTGCCACAGTTGCTGGTTCATGCTCAGTTCGGCGCGGTTGCGGCGGCGTTCGCTCATCCACAGCGGGGCGCTGCCGCTGCGCCAGCCGTCCAGCACTTCGGACAGGGAATAAAACCCGGCGGTGGAATAGCGATACCCGGCGATGGCGAAGTTGGTGCCGGTCTGCACCAGGTTCTTGCTGTAGCGCACCCGCCAGGACTGGCCGGTGGCGCGCGCCTTGTTTTTGGGCTGGGCGCGCGACTGGGTCACGTCGAGGGAGAAGGCGCCCCAGTCGCCGAGGTTGTTACCGACGCCGAGGGCCGCCGACTGGTAATGCTGAGCGGCCTGCATGCCGCCATACAGCGTGGTGTTCCACGGCAGGCCGTAAATGGCGGTGCCCTGCAGCAGGGTGCTTTTGTCGACGTTGCGGTCATAGCTGCGGTACTGGCCGCCGGTCAGGCTGTACTTGAGCCGGCCTTCGCGCTGCAATACCGGCAGAGAGGCAAAGGGCACCACGATATGCTGTTCGCTGCCGTCGGCCTCCTTGATGGTGACCTGCAGGTCACCGCTGCCGCCGGTGGGGTACATGTCGTTAATCACGAAGGCGCCGGGGGCGACGTAGGCCCGGTAAATCTCATAACCGTTCTGACGCACCACCACCTGGGCATTGGTACGGGCGATACCGCGCACCACCGGAGCGTAGCCGCGCAGGCTGTCGGGCAGCATCTCGTCGTCGGAGGCAATCTGCACGCCACGAAAGGGCACGGCGTCAAACACTTCGGCCGGGGCATTGCTGTCGCCGAGGGTCAGTTGGCTTTGCAGGGCAATCAGGTTGCGCTGGGCGTAGGTGTACACGGTATCCCATTGGTCCTGGCCGTCGCTGCTGCGGCTCCAGGTGGTGTAGTTGCGCAGCCGCCAGGGGCCGGCATTGAAGCCGGGGCGCAGGTTGGCGTACTGGCTGTTGCTGTTACTGCCGTTGCCGCCGCGCGCGGTGTTATTGGCCCCGCTGAGGCTGTAGTTGAGCAGCAGGGCGGTGATGCCCTCGTCCCACTGTGCGGGCGACACATAGCCACGCGGCTGGCGGGCCAGCGCGGCCTGGGGAATGCTGAGGGCAAGCTGCTGGCGGTCGAACAGCAGGCGGGCGGAGGCCTGGGGAATGGCGGCGAGGTTAGCGCAGGCGGCATCGGGAGCGCCAAGGGCCGGGAACTGGGCGACGCGCACACCGTAAGCGGCGAGTTCAGCGACGCTGATACAGGGTTGCAGGCCCTGACCGTCGGCCCCGGCGGCAAAGGTGACCGTGCGGGTATCGACCTGCTGATCGTTAATCAGCACATCGACCCGGTAATCGCCGGGTAACTGGCTGCCATTCTCTTCGAAGGTCGACAGGTTGGTGACGCCCTGTTGTGGCCCGTCCAGCTCCAGCAGCGCCGGGTTGAAATAGTCCCGTGCCTGCACGTTCTGAGCCAGCAGTTGCAAAGCTATCAGGATCGCCAGCCGGGTGGGTGAGAGGCCCATCCGTGGAAGTTGTTTCATTACGTTACATCCTTGTTGTCGGTCGGTAAACCACCCGGAAAACGAGATTGGCTACTATCTTCACTCCTGCAAAGTGCCCCGCTGCAGTACACCAGGGCCGCCAAAGTCATTAATTATCCGCCAGGTTATTGCATTGCCCGCCGAGGCTGGCAGGGTAAAACTGGCAGTGCTCTGTGGCGCTACGTAGGTGGCGTCTTTCACTTCCCGGCCATTGACCGTCACACTCTGGAAATTCATATAGAAAGGGGTGGGGTTTTTGACTTCCAGTTGTGCTCTCTTGCGGTGCCATGTCAGTTTTCCTGTGGCATCTTCGGGCAGTCCTTTCAGGCCGGTCGGTCTGAAAATCAGTTTAAGGCGGGTTTTGATCGCAATTTGTAGGGTATTGTCACGTCTTTCTGCCGACGGAATGGACTTAACGTTCAACCAGTACAGCGTCTCCCGATCCTCCGGCAGCGCACCGCCGACCCGTACTACGCGCAGTACATTTTGTCGGCCGGCGTCGAGGCGGAACAGCGGTGGAGTCAGGATGAGGGGGGCCTTCTCACTGCTGCCCTCCTGCGGTTCTACCCAGGACTGGATCAGATATGGCAGGCCGTCTGGGTTATTGACGCTTAGTGAGGATTCTTTCTTGTCGCCGTCATACACCAGACGGGTGGCTCCGACCACCACGCCGGCCTGTGCCAGACTGCTGAGCATCATCACACCGCCGCACAGGGCGGCAAGCCCATATTTCATGAGTCGTCTCCAAAAAAAGGACGGCAAATGCCGTCCTGGCAGGGAAGTTAGTTGTAGTTGATGCTGAAGGTAGCCGTAGAGTTTGCGGTACCGGCCGTCACTGCCGCTGCGGTGGAGATATATCGAGCGGTGAAGACAAGATCATTGACGTCGGTAGGTGGGGTGGCGTTTGGATCACTTTTTAGCAGGGTGTAGCTGGTGGAATTGGTGGCCAGGGGCAGCGCCGTACCGGTTTTGTCGCTAAGCTGTATGCCGAGGCCCGTTGCCACACCGGTGCCGGTAGTCAGCGCCAGAACTTTGTCATCACCGTTTGCTGCGATGCCATCGAACTTAACGGTAGCCTTGGTAGCCGTAGGGCAAGATTTTAACTGAAGAGTAAACTTAGTGGCGGCTGCGACGGTACCGGCAACGGTGAATGAATTTTTGCTGATTTTACCCATTTGTACTGCCAACACGTTTGAACCCCCCATGTCGACGACGCAGGCGGTGTCTGTGACGGAACCAGTAAAATTGACGGTGCCATCAGCAGCAAAGGCGGAAGAGAACGAGAATGCCGCGGTGGTGGCCAGAGCGGCCGCGAACAGAGTTTTTTTCATGATAACAGTTCCTTGGTTAGTGCGATTCTACGCACAGATCTCCATTAACCCATTGATAGGGTTTCCTTTTTTTTAATTTGATCGTCATGTTTCACTTGGCGAGAAAGGCAACATTTTGAGTCAAAATGTCACATTAAGTGAGTCGTGTTGTTAGCTGGGTAAAAAAGTGTTTTTAATGGTGTAAAACACCATGGATGGTGTTTTTACGGAGATAATGACTGGGGTTTATTTTTAATTCAGAGTGAAAAAGTCATTATACGAGAATATTAGGGCTACAGGCTCATACAGAAAACGAGTCTGGCGAAAAAAGACGATCTCACAATTTACTGATATTTAATAAGTTATTTCACCATGCAAAATAACCATCACGCAAGTGTTGACTTTTTTTCAGGACATTCTTAAGTTATGTGTCAGTTTGACTCAAAAGGTAACATTTTCTTCTGCTTTTTCCTCCTTCCACAGATGTT
Source organism: Serratia proteamaculans (assembly GCF_949794035.1). Lineage (NCBI taxonomy): Bacteria > Pseudomonadati > Pseudomonadota > Gammaproteobacteria > Enterobacterales > Yersiniaceae > Serratia > Serratia proteamaculans. The sequence goes on along the minus strand of NZ_OX461105.1, from coordinate 3,182,621 downwards.
TAAATCGTCCTGAATTAGCTGCGGTATACAGCACGGTATGCTGAATATTGCGGTGCCCCAAATAGTCCTGAATCACGCGCGTATCGGCCCCGTTATCGGCCAGGGCATAGCCACAGGCATGGCGCAGCATATGTGGGTGTGCAGCCACCGCCAGCCCGGCCTGTTTGCCGTAGGCCTGCAACATGCGATAGATGCGCTGGCGCGACAGTCGGTAGCCCTTTTGCGACAGAAACAACCACTCTTCATCCTCCAGATTGCGACACGACTGACGTTTTTCCAGCCAACGGGTCAGGAGCTGCTTTTCGGTTGTTTCCAGCGGATGAATAGTGGAAAGGCCATTTTTCAGCCGGTTCATGTAAACACAACCGCTTTCCATATCCAGATCGGCCAGACGCAGGCCGTTAAGTTCACTGACGCGGCAACCGTGGATAAAGCCCATCCAGATCAGGCAGCAGTCGCGCTCGGGGGCGCGGCCGGCAGCGGCCTGTTGTAGCAGGCGGGTGACTTCGTTGCGGGTCAGGTGCTTGCGGTGAGAGTGGGATTTTTGCATTGCTTATCCTCAAAAAAGACAATGGCCGGCAACAAGCCGACCATGGGCGCAGTCCGTCAATCATTGACGATGCACAGGGAGTATAGTGCAGGTTTGGTGAAGAAGAGCGGCAGTCTGTGGGCAGGATAATCTGATCTCCTGTAGCGGTTGTCTGCGATACCTTTACTTTTCATGCCCGGCAGCAGCAACAGCGAATTTAATTCGCGCAACCTGCTGAATTTGCGAAGCGTTACGCAGTTCGCTAATTGAACAATCCTTACCGCTAAAGTAAGCTTTACCCCACTAACAGACAGCCACAGGAGGTGGGATATGCGTAGTTTACCGATTCGTTTATCAAATGAAATTGATGATAATCTGAACGATATTGCCAAGCGGCATGGAATGAAGAAAACGGATGTGATCCGCTTGGCTTTTGCGTTAATTAGCATTGCCGACAGGCAATGGGTGAAACAAGACGGCTCTTCTCTTGGCATCGTACGGGAGAACGGTGAGGTGCTGGAGGCGGTAGGTCAGGTGGTGGGGGTTTTCCCATGAGCATCCAAAACAATAGCCACGCCAAATAACTCCCGCCGATTTGCCCATTCTTGCTTCCTTGCCGTAAACTTGCTATCTCAGTAGGGTTACATTTATTCGTCGGCGGCTGCCGGCAGTTTGCAGTGCATAAAAACAATCAATAGCCCCTGTTTGCGGGCACTTTGGGATTTAAAACCGGGGATGACTCGCCGCTGCCTGCTGGGGTGCGCCGGGAGATCGCTTTATGGATATTCAGGTTAGTTCACAATAATAATGACAACACAATCTTGTTCTCCCGCGTTACTGCCTCTGAAAGTCATCGCTACGGGGGCCGCGTTGCCACCTAACCGTGTCGACTCCTCCACACTGGACAGCCTGCTGCGCAAGCCGCCTGGCTACGTCGAAAAACGTTCCGGCATCAGTTACCGTTTTCACGCTGCGGATGATGCCAGCCAGGCCGAACTGGCGGTCGCCGCACTGCAGGATGCTATAACCCGTGGCCGCCTCGAGGCACAATCAATCGATCTGCTGATTTCCGCGTCAGCGATCTCAGTGCAGGCGCTGCCTTGCACCGCTGCACACATTCTTAAAGTGGCCGGTCTGGCACCGGGCACCGCCGGTTTTGACATCAACAGCAGCTGCGTCAGCTTTATCTCTGCCATGCAGGTGGCCGCCGGGCTGTTGAATGCCGGTACCTACCGGCGTATTGCCATTGTCTCTGCCGATTTGGCTTCACGCGGGATTGACTGGGATCACGAAGAGTCCTCGCTGATTTTTGGCGACGGTGCGGCCTGTGCCATCGTCGAGCGTGGCGACGGCACCAGCGGTATTTTGGCGAGTTTGGTAGAAACCTACCCTGAAGGCAGTGAGCTGTGCGAGATCCGCGCCGGTGGTACGCGGCGCAACCCGCGCGCCGGTATGAATAACAGCGATTTTCTGTTCCATATGCAGGGCAAAAAATTGTTCCGTCAGGCGTCGGCGTTGATCGAAGATTATCTGGCCCGTCTGTTGGCGGCCAGCGGCCTGACGCTAGCGCAGATCGCCACGGTGGTGCCGCATCAGGCGAGCCACCTGTCACTCGAACATATGCGCAAGCGGCTGCACGTTTCTGCCGAGGTTTTGGTGGATATCTATCGTTATCACGGCAATCAGGTGGCGGCCTCTATCCCCACGGCACTGCACGCTGCGGTCACTAGCGGGCGTTTTAATCCCGGCAAACCGGTGATGCTGATCGGCACCGCCGCCGGACTGTCGCTGGCCGGTATGGTGCTGCTGCCATGAGGGTGCTGGTCACCGGAGCCACCAGTGGGCTGGGGCGTAACGCGGCGCAGTGGCTGCTGGAGGCGGGCCATCAGGTTCATGCCACCGGGCGTGACAGCCGGGCCGGGCAGGAACTGCGTCGATTGGGGGCTGAGTTCACCCAGTTAGACCTGACTCAGGCGACGGAGGAACAGTGTCGTCAATTGATGGCCGGTTGCGATTGGGTCTGGCACTGTGCGGCAAAATCTTCACCCTGGGGCAGCAAGCGCGAGTTTTATCAGGTCAACGTGGCCGCGACAGAAAAGCTGGCGCAGGCGGCGGGGCACTGTGGCATCCGGCGTTTTATTCATATCTCCACGCCGGCGATCTATTTTGATTTTCAGCCGCACCAGAATATCGATGAAGAGTATCGCGCCCGGCGTTTCGCCAATCATTACGCCGCCAGCAAATATGCCGCGGAGCAACGGCTGCAGGCGCTGGTGCCGCGCTACCCGCAAACGACCTATATTATTCTGCGCCCCAGAGGGTTGTTCGGTCCGCACGACCGGGTGATTGTGCCGCGGCTGCTGCAACAGCTGGATCGCGATAGCGGGGTGCTACGGCTGCCCGGCGGTGGTAAAGCGCTGCTGGATCTGACCTTCGTGCTGAACGTGGTACATGCGATGGACCTGGCCAGCCGTCAGCAGCCACTGCCTTCCGGTGCGGCTTACAACATCACCAATCATCAACCACAGCGGCTGGCGGATATGCTGGATGCACTGCTGCACCGGCAGTTGGGGCTGCGCTACCGGCTGCAGGCCGTGCCATACCCCTTATTGCAGGTGCTGGCCGGGGGGCTGGAGCTGCTGGCTCATTTCACCGGCAAAGAACCCCTGCTGACGCGCTACAGCGTGGCAGCGGTGTATTTCGATATGACCTTGAGCCAAACCCGAGCCGTGGAGCAACTGGGCTACCGGCCGCGTTATTCGATGGAAGAGGGGATCCGCATTACTGGAGAGTGGCTTAAACGACAGGGAGATGTGCCCCATGGCTAAAGTTACCGCTTTCGAAGTGGGATACTGCACCCATATCGGTTGCATGGCGCTACGGGGCGCAGGTTTCCGGGTGTGCAAATTCCCGGCTCGGGCCTATTTACTGGAAGTGGGGGACCGCCGTTGGCTGTGGGATACCGGCTATGCGCAGTATTTCCAGCAGCAGACACAGTCCGGCATTTTCCGCATTTACCGGCAAATGACGCCGGTGTATTTCGATCCCCGAGAGTCGCTGAATCAACAGTTACGTGCCGCCGGTTACGCCGCTAATGACATACAGGCGCTGATTGTTTCGCACTTTCACGCCGACCATATTGCCGGGCTGCGCGATTTCAAACATCTCGATTTTATCTGCTCCGGCGAAGGCTGGCGGCAAACCCGGCCATTGCGTGGCTTTGCGGCATTAAAGCGCGCTTTTATCCCCGGACTGATCCCTGAAGATTTTGAGAGTGGCCTGCAGTTTATCGAAGGTTTCCCAGAAGTAAGCTTGCCCGCGTTGCTGGCACCTTTCGAACGTGGCTATGCGCTGCCGGGCAGTGAAGGGCAGATCCTGCTGGTCGATCTTCCGGGGCATGCTGCCGGTCATATTGGCGCCTTTATTCTTACCGATGACGGTTGGACGCTATTGGCCAGCGACGCGGCCTGGTCGCCGCTCAGTTATCAGCAGTTGCGCGGCCCTTCACGGTTGGCCAATCTGGTGATGGACGATGCCAACGCCTATTACCACACGCTGGAACGGTTGAATCAGCTATGGGAGAGCGGTAATGCGAATATTCTGCTGTGTCATGAGGGGGATTTATGATCCCGCTGATGACGCTGTGGCATTACTTCCGTGCCCGGCGCTTAACCTTTGACGATCGTCAGTCGCTGGAGGCTTACCAGGCCAAAAGGTTAAAGCGTTTTGCTCGTCGTGTGCTGACCAAAAGCCCTTATTTCAGCCGTTTCAACCGTCAAGCCATCGCCACCTGGCCACAGATGGACAAGGCGCTGATGATGGAACAATTCGACCAAATGAACACCGCCGGGTTGCAGCGCGATCAATTACTGGCCTGCGCGCGACGCAGTGAGCAACAGCGGGATTTCAGCCCGAAAATCGGTAAATACAGTGTGGGTCTGTCATCGGGCACTTCCGGCCAGCGCGGTATTTTTGTCGTCAGTCCGCATGAGCAAAGCGTTTGGGCCGGTGGCATGCTGGCGAAAATGTTGCCGGAGGGGCTGTTTGCCGGTGAACGCGTGGCGCTGTTTCTACGGGCGGACAACAACCTGTATCACAGCGTCAACAACCGCTGGCTGAGCCTGGAGTTTTACGATCTCTTTGCCCCCTTTGCCGAACAGCTCTCGCGGCTGGAACAACAGGCACCGACGATTATCGTCGCACCGGCGCAGGTGCTGCGTGCATTGGCGCTGGCGGTGTTGGCTCAGCAGATTCGGCTCGAGGTCAAAAAAGTGATTTCAGTGGCCGAGGTATTGGAAGAGCAAGACCGGCAACTGCTGGCGCAGGTGTTTTCGACGGTGGGTGAGGTGTATCAGGCTACCGAAGGGTTCCTGGCCGCCACCTGTGCGCACGGCACCCTGCACCTGAACGAAGAGTTTTTGCATATTGAACCTCAGTGGATTGATGAGCAGCGCTTCACGCCATTGATCACCGACTTTACCCGCAGCACCCAGCCGATCGTCCGCTACCGACTGGACGACGTGCTGGTCAGGCAGACGGAGCCTTGCCCTTGTGGGCAGCCGTCGATGGCGATTGCGCGCATAGAAGGAAGGCGCGACGACCAACTGATGTTGCCGGATGCCTTTGGCCAGCCGCAGGTGGTGTTTGCCGATCTGTGTAGCCGGGCGATCGCCAATGCGCTGCCGCTGACCAGCGACTACCGCCTGGTGCAGTCCGGGGAACGGCAGTTGCAACTGATGGCCGATTGCAGTGAAGCCGAACTGGCTCATTGTCAGGCGCAGCTGTCAGCCTTGTTTGAACGTCAGGGTATTGCCAGCGCTGGCCTGGAGTGGCAACTGCGGGTGCAGGCGGTGATGCCGCAGTTTGATCGCAAGAGAAGGCGGATTATTCGGCAGGTGGCGCCATGATGAAAACGCTGGCGTACCGGCTGTGGCAAATGCTGTTGGGCTGGGGATTCGTTGGGGTGATTTATAGCAGCAGCGATCGCCTGCAGGGCGTGGGCACGCTGCTCCCCCCTTCGGCGATTGACCGTTGGATCCCGTTCAGTCCGACGGCCATTTGGCTGTACCTGTCTTTCTTTATCATTATCCCGCTCGGTTATCTGCTGGCACCGATGCCACGGGTGAAATGGTTGCGTACCGCGATGCAACTGACGGCGCTGGGTGCCGGGGCGGTCTATCTGTGGTGGCCGACCACTATGGCTTATCCGCAAGACAGCGGGGTCGGTGTGAGTTCAAAACTGCTGGCGGCGCTGACCCAGGTGGATTCGTTGCAAAACTGCCTGCCGTCGCTACATATGGCGTTGACGGTGCTGGCGGTGTGGGCACTGAGCGATCGACAGCGTAAAGTGAGAACCGCGCTGTTGATGCTGTGGGCGCTGGCGATTGCCTTTTCCATTTTGCAACTGCGCCGCCATCTGCTGGTCGATCTGGCCAGTGGGGCATTGCTGGCGTTTTTGGCCGGCTGGCTGGCGCAGCGCATAGAAAATTGGCGGCGTGACACCGTCACAGGAGAGATAGGATGAGCGAACTGGCGATGCCCATCGTGTTCATGCTGTTTGTCGTCATTGGTGAGGCGCTGGTGCTGCAGTATGCGCAGCGGCGACTGGTCAACTGGCACGATCTGGTGTTCAATCTGAACTCTGGCCATATCATGCTGTGGCTGTTCCGCGGGCTGGAGATCACCTGCTACGGCTATGTGGCGGCGCATCTCAGCCTGGATTTGCTGAGCGACTGGCCGCCGGTGCTGATGTGGCTGTTTGCCCTGCTGGCGTGGGACTTCGGCTTTTATTGGCTGCATCGCTTGCACCACTATCTGCGCGTGCTGTGGGCGGTGCATGTGGTGCATCATCAGGGCGAGCATTTCAATTTATCGCTGGGGGTGCGCAATTCCTGGTACTCGTCGCTGACCTCGATCCCGTTCTTTCTTCTGTTGGCACTGCTGGGCGTGCCGCTGTCGGTGTTTGTCACGGTCTCGATCCTGCATTACAGCATCCAATTGTTTAACCATAATGCGTTGACCCCCAAACTCGGCTGGCTGGAACAGATTCTGGTGACGCCGGCGCATCACCGGGTGCATCACGTTAAAGACATGGCCTATTCGAACAAGAACTTCGGCGGCAGCTTTATTTTTTGGGACAAGCTGTTCGGTACTTTTTGCCCGAGCCTGCCACAAACGCCATTTGTGTATGGCGTCAGCGGCGATAAGCCGTCCGCCAATCCGTTTTGGGCCAGCAATCTGCCATTCCTGCGCTATTTCCGTCTGCGCTGGCGGCCCAGGGCGAGCAGTGGGGGTTTTCGCTACTCGGCGCTTAGCGTGTTCAGCGGTGCGATGCTGCTGTTTACCCTGGTGATTGGCTATGTTTACCAGTACGGCTATGGCTACAGCGATATCAGCTGGCCGCAAATGGCGCTGCTGGTGTTGCTGGCGCTGGGGTCGATGGCGCTGGGCGGCATGACCGAAGGGCATCGTTGGGCGATTGTCGTCTGGTTGTTGATGACGCTGAGTCTCCCGCTGTTGTTTATCGCTTATCTGGGCTGGTCGCAGCCTTACTGGCAGGTTGCGATGGGCATAACCGCCTTGCACGGCGTTTGTGCGGCATTGGGCTGGGGCCGGACGAGCGCGGCTGCATCGGTGGAGGAACCCTATGGCTGACTCACTGGCTCCACTGACGTTTCCCGCCGACGGCGAACAGGTATTTCATCGCGATCTCAAGCGGGCGGCTCATGCCTATTTGGCCGAGGATCATCGTTATGCCGACGGCTGGCGGTTAGCCAAGGCGGCGCTGCTGCTGATACTGTGCGTGGGTTTTTATGTGCTGGGCCTGATGCAGCATCAGCCGTGGGCGTTTTTCGGCTGCTATTTCCTGTTTGTTATGATGGGTATGCTGCTCAACGTGAATGTGAATCACGATGCCTCGCATAATGCTTTTCTGCGCGCCCCCTGGGCCAACCGCTTGGCGGGGCGGCTGGTGACGCTGCCGTTGGGGGTGGATCCGGATTATTGGCGGGTGCGGCATGTGGAATATCACCACGTTTATGCCAACGTCGAGCACTACGATCTGGATACCGAAGAGAACGGTTTCTTCCGCCAAACGCCGTTTCAGCGCTGGCGTAAACATATGCGCTATCAGCACCTGTACTGGCCGTTGATCGCTGCACTCTCCTTGCCCTACATCGCCTGGATATTTGACTGGTCGGATCGTTTGGGTAAAACCCCGCTGCATGAAAAGAATATTTTACCGGGTCGTCGCGGTTGGGCGATGTTTATCCTGTGCAAAATCGGTCATTTGGTGCTGGTACTTGCTCTGCCGCTGGTACTGTGCCAGCAGAACGGTATCGGCTGGCAGTGGGTGCTGCTGGCCTACACCGTCAGCCAGATGTGCGCCTCGTTGTTGGTGGTGTTCTTGCTGCTGGGCACCCATTGGGCGCAGGCCGAGTTTTACGCTGTGCCGGAAGGCGGGAGTATGCCACACGGTTGGTATCGGCATAATTTCGCGACCGCCTGTGACTGGCAGACCTCCCCACGCGGGTTACAGCACCTGACCGGCGGGTTGAATTATCACCTGACTCACCATCTGTTTCCCGGCTGGAATCATCGCCATTATCCGGCGTTGGCCGCCATAGTGGCGCAGTTGGCGGCGCAGCACGGCATGGAATACCGCTGTATCGGCTACCGCGAGCTGCTGGCACAGCAACAGCAATTCTTACGCCGGATGGGCCAGCCATGAAGCCATTGCGCCCATTGGCCTTCAAGCCGGATGACAGCGGGCTGCATCGTGCGTTGATGCAGGCCGCACAGGGCTATCTGGCCGACAATCGCGACCATCGTTTTGCCGACGGCGGCATGCTGGCGAAGGTGCTGCTCTTGCTGGCGCTGTGTGCGTTCTGTTACGGACTGAGTCTGCAACAACAGAGTTTTTTGGCATTCTTTACCTGCTACTTCGGTTTCATTTTTATCGGTATGTTTCTTACGGTGAATGTGGTGCACGACGCGTCGCACAACGCATTTTTCAGGCAGCCCTGGGCCAATCGCTGGCTGAATTGCCTGGTGAGTATTCCGCTAGGATTAGATCCCGATTGCTGGCGGGTACGGCACGTTATTTTTCACCACGCGCACAACAACATTGAGCATTACGATCCCGATATCGACGCCAATGGCGTGCTGCGGCAAACGCCGTTTCAGCGTTGGCGGCCCTTTATGCGCGCGCAGCGCTTTTATTGGCCGCTGGTGGCGGCGATGACCTTTCCGTATTACATCTGGCTGTTCGACTGGTTGGATCGGGCGGGGCGGACCCGGGTCAGGGCGAGGATGGCGCAGCAGGGTGTGCGTGGCTGGAGTGTTTTTCTGGCGGGCAAAGCGGCACACCTGATCCTGGCGCTGGCGATCCCGTGCTATCTGTTGCCTCCGGCGATTGGCGTGGGGCAAATCCTGCTGGTTTACCTGCTGAGCCAGATGCTGTCTTCACTGTTGTTTGTGATGTTGATTATCGGCACTCACTGGGCCAAGGCGCAATTTTATCAGGCACCGGAACAGGGGCCGTTAGCGCACGGCTGGTATCACCATGTGTTCGCCACTACCTTTGACTGGTTCCCCCGGCCGCGTTGGCTGGGCTATTGGTTGGGTGGCGCTAATCTGCACCTGACGCACCATTTATTCCCGCACTGGAGTCACCGGCATTACCCGGCGTTGAGCCGTATTATTGCTGAAGTGGCACCGCGCTTTGGTATCGACTATCGGGTGCTGGAACTGGGGGAGTTGCTGCGTCTGCAACAGCGCTTTCTCAGCGCGATGGGGCGTAAACCTTTGTAGTTATTATTAGCGTGGGCATGATACCGCCCACGCTAATGTTCTCTTTGCCAGACAACGCCTGGGTTAATGCGACCTCATGCCCGCGGCGTTCATCAGCAGACGGAACAGCGAGGCGACGGCGAACAGCCCCAGCACGCTGGCACTCCAGATCACCACCAGCCAGCCGACGCGTTTCCACCAGGGCGCCGGTGCGGGTGCGGTTTTATCCTGCATAGTTTGCTCCCTCATCAGTGATAGCCATGTTCATGGCTGACCTTGCCGCGGAACACGTAGTAGCTCCAGAAGGTATAAACCAAAATTATCGGAATGATAAACAGCGCGCCCACCAGCATAAAGCCGAGGCTTTGCGGCGGCGCGGCGGCTTGCCACAGGGTGATAGACGGTGGGATCAGCAGTGGCCAGATGCTGATGCCCAACCCACTCAGGCCGAGGAATACCAGCAGCAGGGTGAGCAGGAACGGTGAGTAGTGCGCCGCATTTTTCACCCCATGCTGAATGCCCCAGGCGCTGAGCAGCACCAGGATCGGCACCGGTAACAGCACAAACAGATTCGGCAGCGAGAACCAGCGGGTGGCGATCTCCGGGTGGGCAATCGGCGTCCAGATACTGACCACCGCCAACACCAGCAGCAGGGTAGCCAACAGTGGCGTTGCCAGCCGGTACATGCGGGCCTGCAGGTCACCGGCGGTTTTCATCACCAGCCAGGTGCAGCCGAGTAACGCATAGGTCACCACCAGCCCCAGCCCGCAAAACAGCGCAAACGGCGTCAGCCAGTCGAGGGCGCCACCGGCATAGGTGCGGCCGTTGACCGGGAAACCCTTGATGATGGCACCCACCACCACGCCCTGGCTGAAGGTGGCGAAGAGAGAGCCCCAGATAAACGCCTTGTCCCAAATGTGGCGTTTTTCCGCCGTGGCCTTAAAGCGGAACTCAAAGGCCACGCCGCGGAAGATCAACCCAAACAGCATCAGCGTCAACGGAATAGCCAGCGCGTCGAGGATCACCGCGTAAGCCAGCGGGAAGGCGCCAAACAGCGCCGCACCGCCCAGCACCAGCCAGGTTTCATTGCCGTCCCAGACCGGGGCGACGGTGTTCATCATCACATCACGGTCACCGCTGTCCTTAACCCAGGGGAACAGGATGCCGATACCCAAATCAAAGCCGTCCATTACCACGTACATCATGGTGCTGAAGACGATGATCACAAACCAAATCAGCGGAAGATCAATGCCCATGCTCAGCTCCTGTCATCCAGAGTTTCTTTCACCGCAGACAGCGGACGCGCCGGTCGGCCTTCGGTGTCATCTTCGTGGCCTTCATGTTGCTGCGGCCCTTTGCGGATCAACCGCATCATGTAGGAATAGCCCACGCCGAACACCGAACAGTAGACGATGATAAACGCCAGCAGGCTGATGCTCATGTGCAGGTCACCGTGTGCGGAGACCGCATCCTTGGTGCGCAGCAGGCCATACACCACCCACGGCTGGCGGCCAATTTCGGTAGTGAACCAGCCCGCCAGCAGGGCCAGCAGCCCGGAAGGGCCCATCCACAGGATGAAGTAAAGGAAGGGGCGGGACTGATAGAGGCCGCCGCGCCAACGCAGCCACAGGCTCCAGACCCCGGCGAGGATCATCAACATACCCAGTGCCACCATAATGCGGAACGACCAGAACACCACGGTGGAGTTAGGGCGGTCCTCAGGCGGGAAGGATTTCAGCGCCGGTACCTGCTCGGTCAGGCTGTGGGTCAGGATCAGGCTGCCCAGGTAGGGCACCTCCAGCTTGAAGCGAGTTTCCTCGCGTTGCATATCCGGCCAGCCGAACAGGATCAGCGGGGTGGCTTCACCCGGTGCATTTTCCCAGTGACCTTCGATGGCGGCAATTTTTGCCGGCTGATATTTCAGCGTATTCAGGCCGTGGGCATCGCCGATCATCGCCTGTATCGGCGCGACAATCAGCGCCATCCACATCGCCATCGACAGCATTTTGCGCATCGCCGGAGTATCGCGCCCGCGCAACAGGTGCCAGGCGGCGGAGGCACTGACAAAGAACGCCGAAGACAGGAAGGCGGCAGTGGACATATGCAACAGCCGGTACGGGAATGACGGATTGAAAATCACTTTCAGCCAGTCGACCGGCACCACCTGGCCGTTAATGATTTCGTGACCCTGCGGCGTTTGCATCCAGCTGTTGGACGCCAGGATCCAGAAGGTGGAAATCAGCGTACCCAGCGCCACCATGCAGGTAGCGAAGAAGTGCAGGCCAGGGCCGACGCGGTTCCAGCCGAACAGCATCACCCCCAAGAAACCGGCTTCCAGGAAGAAGGCGGTCAGCACTTCATAGGTCAGTAAAGGGCCGGTGATACTGCCGGCAAACTCGGAGAAGAAGCTCCAGTTGGTGCCGAACTGATAGGCCATCACCAGGCCGGAAACCACGCCCATGCCGAAGTTGACGGCGAAAATTTTTGACCAGAAATGATAGAGATCGCGGTAAGTTTCGTTACGGGTTTTCAGCCACAACCCTTCCAGCACCGCCAGGTAACTGGCCAGGCCGATGGTTATCGCCGGAAAAATGATATGGAAAGAAACGGTGAAGGCGAACTGTATTCTGGCAAGTTCCAGTGCATCAAGACCCAGCATGGCGCCTCCTTGGGTTGTACATAAAATGGCCTCTTCAGTATAGCGGTAATTTTTCTCTCGAAAGCTTGGCGCCAAGTTAAGCACGGAGTACATTAACTATAATAGTGACAGTTATTTCACTTTTTCATATAACAGTTAGGGCCTATGACCAGATACGAGCAGCTTGCACAACAGATTCGTGAACAGATCCAGAACCGGGTATGGCGGGCGGGGGACAAGTTGCCGTCGCTGCGTGAAAGTGGCAAACGCGCCGGGCTGAGCCTGATGACGGTGGTGCAGTCGTATCAATTGCTGGAGAGTCAGGGCTGGATCGTCGCGCGGCCGCAGTCCGGTTATTACGTGGCGGCGCGCCCGCAGCCGTTGCCGCAGCCGGTACACGGCGAGAAGCTGTTACTGAGCGAGCAGGTGGATATCAACACCTTTATTTTTGATGTGCTGCAGGCATGCCAGGATCCGGAGATTGTGCCTTTTGGTTCGGCGTTTCCCGACGCCACCTTGTTTGCCCAACCGAAGCTGGCGCGGGCGCTGAGCAGCGTGGCACGCAAGTTTACGCCGCACAGCTCACTGGCCAACCTGCCGCCCGGCAATGAAGCGCTGCGCCGCCATATTGCCCAGCGTTATGCCCTGAGCGGCATGCAGGTGGCGCCGGACGAAATCGTGATTACCGCCGGGGCGATGGAGTCTCTGAGCCTCAGCCTGCAGGCGGTGACCCAGCCGGGGGACTACGTGGCGATCGAGTCACCGGCGTTTTATGGCGCATTGCAGGCACTGGAGCGGCTGCGCTTGAAGGCGGTGGCGATTGCCACGCATCCGCAGGACGGTATCGATCTGGGCGCACTGGAGCAGGCGCTGGAGCAATACCCGATCAAAGCCTGTTGGCTGATGACCCACTTCCAGAACCCGCTGGGGGCCAGCCTGTCGGACGACAACAAGCAGCGGCTGGTGAACTTACTGCGTGAGCGGCAGATTTCCTTGATTGAGGACGACGTTTACGGCGAGTTGTATTTCAGCGCCGAGCGGCCGCAGCCGGCCAAGGCGTGGGACAGCGAAGGGCAGATCCTGCACTGTTCGTCATTCTCCAAATGCCTGGCACCGGGCTTCCGTGTCGGTTGGGTGGCGGCGGGGCGCTACGCGCAGCAGATCCAGCGGTTGCAGCTGATGAGCACCGTATCGACCAGCGTACCCACCCAGTTGGCGATTGCCGACTACCTGCTGCATGGCGGCTACGACACCCACCTGCGGCGTTTGCGTCGCTTGCTGGCGCAGCGCCAAAGCATGATGCGTCAGGCGATCGCCCACCATTTTCCGCCTACCGTTAAAGTCAGCCAGCCCGACGGCGGCTATTTCCTGTGGCTGGAGCTGGATCCCGCGCTGTCGTCGATGGAACTGTATCAGCGTGCGCTGGCATTGGGCGTGAGTATCGCGCCGGGCCGGATGTTCACCACCGGCAACCATTTCAACCACTGCTTCCGCCTGAACGCCTCTTTTGACTGGAGCGACAAGCACGAGGCGGCAATCAAAACCTTAGCCAAACTTATCCGGCAGCTCGAACCGACAGGCTGAGTCATGCGGCTTGGCCGGGTATCGCAATAGAAAAATTCATAATGCTTTTTTCGGCAATGGAATGCCGGTTTCGTTGTTAGACAGCCCTCCGGCTGCCCATTACTCTTCGATAAATTTTGTCACATTTTATCAACGGGTAGACAAGGGGCAGTGGGTGAGCAAAATAAAAAATAATATAAACAGACTGTTGCAAAAACGACTGGTGCCGTTGGCGCTGGCCAGTGCGATAGGCCTTTCATTCAGTGTTCAGGCGGAAACGCTGGCGGAAGGGATCACTCCGGCGAGCGATGCCAGTTTGGTGCCGGCGGCAGCCAAGCTGCGCAAAGACACCGTAGTGGCCGGTATCCTCGAGCCGCAGGGCAATTTTAACCCTTATCTGTTTACCAACGGTTGGGACGAAAACGTCACCGACGTGATCTTTACCCGGTTGATTGGCCTGGACAGTGAAGGCAAACCGGTAGCGCGCCTGGCGGAGTCCTGGCAGGTCAGCGCGGATAATCTGGTTTATACCATCAAGCTGCGTCCTAATCTGGTCTACAGCGACGGTTCGCCTATCAAGGCGGAAGACATCGCCTTTACTCTGACGCTGCTGCATGACCCCGCCTATGACGGTGACACCGACATTGCCCCAGCGCATATTCAGGGTGGGGCGGAATACAAAAACGGCACCGCCCCCGCTATCAGCGGGCTGAAGGTGATTGACGATCGCACCCTTCAGATCACCACCACCCAACCGGGCGCCACCACCCTGTTATTGATTGGCGGGCCGGTGCTGTCGAAGGCCTATTACGGCAAGGATTACCAACGCGGCAAGCTGGAGAGCGTGCGGGCGCTGAACGGCAAGCCGTTGGGCAACGGCCCTTATATTTACGACAAATACATACCGGGGCAGGAGATCCGTTTTCACGCCAACCCGAACTTCTACCTCGGCCCGCCGGCGGTGGCCCGCTTTATTTACCGCGTGACCAACCCGACCACCAACTTCCAGCTGTTTCAGACCGGTGAAACCGATTACGACGCCTTTACCTCCAAGCCGGACGATATCGAGCAGTTGAAGCTGTTGGGCTTCGCCAATATCAACCTGTACAGCTCCAGCGACTACAGCCGGGTGGATTTCAACTTTAAGCGCCCGGCATTGCAGGATGCGCGCGTACGTCAGGCGTTGATCTACGGGCTGGATCGCCAAAAATTGATCACCGTGGTGTATCAGGGATACGGCACGGTGGCGAATCAGCCCATCTCTCCCGTTTCCTGGGCCTATGATCCGCAAGGCATCAATCCTTACGCTTATGACGTCAACAAGGCGAAGCAATTGCTCGATCAGGCCGGCTGGAAACCGGGTGCCGACGGCATTCGCCAAAAAGACGGTAAAAAACTGGAACTGACGCTGCTGGTGACAAAAAAGCTGCTGAATGACGCCCTGGTGCCGATCGCCAAAGACAACTACCAGCAGATTGGCGTGCTGTTAAAGCCACAGGTGTTGGATTTCAACGCGTTGCTGGCACAGCGCAAGGCAGGGAATTATGACCTGGCGTCGCTCAGCACCAGCGGGCTGAATGACCCGCATGACGGGGTGCGCGATTTCATCAGCCAGGTGAGTGAGACCGGCTATAACAATCAGCAGGCGGACAAGCTGATTAGCCAGGCTAACGCCACGCTGGATATCGGGCAGCGCAAGCCTCTGTACCACCAGCTGTATCAGGTGCTGGCCGAAGATCCGCCGGTGATCCTGCTGGGCAACCGTAAAGTGCTCAGTGCCAGCAGTGCCCGCGTCACCGGCTTTAAACCGGATGTCTACAATGGCCTGACCGGCAGCCTGCCGGACGTCAAACTGGCCCAGTAACGGCAAGGCACCGCCGCGCTCCCCCGTGCGGCGGTGATGGAAAACACCATGAGAAACTTTATCCTGCGCCGCCTGCTGCAAACCCTGCCAATGCTGTTGCTGGCGTCACTGCTGATTTTCTTTATCTTCGCGCTGACCCCCGGCGACTTTATTGACGGCAACATCAACCTGACGCCGCAACGTGCCGCCGAGCTGCGGGCGCTGTATGGGCTGGACCAGCCGCTGCTGATCCGCTATTGGCACTGGCTCGGCCAGTTGCTGCAAGGCAACCTCGGTTTTTCGCTGCAGTACCAAATCCCGGTCAGCACCTTGTTGAATCAGTATATTTGGAACTCGTTCCTGCTGGCTTCGGTCGCCCTGGTGTTGTACTGGGGCATTGCTCTGGCGGTGGGCGTGGCTTCGGCGATGAAACCCTATTCGCTGTTCGATCATCTGGTCACCGTGGCGGTGTTCGGCGCCATGTCATTTCCGACCTTTTTCCTTTGCCTGCTGCTGATCAAATGGTTCGCCGTCGACCTGCACTGGCTGCCCGCGGGCGGCATGTTGCGTACCGGCAGCGAAGCGACCGGGCTGGCCTGGGTAGCGGAAGTGGCGGCACACCTGCTGTTGCCGGTGCTGGCGCTGGTGATGCTGCAGGCCGGCACCCTGACACGCTATTTCCGCGCCAGCATGCTGGACGTGATCCGCATGGACTATATCCGCACCGCACGCGCCAAAGGCCTGAAAGAAAAAACGGTGGTCGTCAAACACGCGCTGCGCAATGCGCTGTTGCCGATTATCACGCTGCTGGGCTTTGAATTACCGGCACTGTTTTCCGGCGCGCTGATCACCGAAAAAATCTTCAACTGGCCTGGGGCGGGGCACATCCACATTGACTCGCTGGCCGCACGTGACTATCCGGTGCTGATGGGCTTCACGCTGTTTCTGGCGGTGCTGACCATTTTGGGCAATCTGCTGGCGGACATTCTGTACGCCTATGCCGACCCACGAATTCGTTTGAGGTGAACATGCTGGCAACGCTGTTTTTTGGTCGCCGTCGCCGCTGGCGGCAGGCGCAGCTTCCGGCGCTGGCGCAACTGTCGCCGCCCCCGACCGCTCAGGCCTGGCAACGGCTGCGGAGTCACCGGTTGGCGATGCTCTCGCTGCTGTTGCTGCTGATATTGGCGGTGCTGTGCCTCTTTGGGCCGATGCTGTCGCCCTGGCAGGACGATGCCGGGGATGCGTTGAACATCAATCAGGCCCCCAATGCGGCGCACTGGCTCGGCACGGATTTTCTTGGCCGCGATATTTACACCCGCCTGTTGCTGGCGGGGCGCATCTCGCTGACCATCGGCCTGGTGTCGATGCTGCTGTCCGTCACGCTCGGTTACCTGCTGGGGGCGCTGTCCGGCTATTTGGGCGGCATGGTGGACAAGCTGATCATGCGCTTTGCCGATCTGTTGATGACCATCCCCAGTCTGCCGCTGCTGATCATTATGGGGGCGATGCTGTCCGAGCTGGACGTCTCGCCGGATTACCGCATCTATATGGTGATGATTATGCTCAGCCTGCTGGGCTGGCCGTCGCTGGCGCGGCTGGTGCGGGGGCAGATCCTGTCGCTGCGTGAGCGTGACTTCATGCTGGCAACCGAAGTGCTGGGGCTGTCCACCCGGCGGCGCCTGTTCGGCCATCTGCTGCCGAACACCATTCCGATCCTGGTGGTGGTGGCCACCATGGGCGTTGCCAATGCCATTCTCAGTGAGTCGGCACTCAGCTATCTGGGGCTGGGTGTGGTGCCGCCTACGCCGTCGTGGGGCAACATGATGGATGCCGCCAACAGCCTGATCGACTTTCAGCGTCGTCCCTGGCTGTGGATGCCGCCGGGCCTGGCGATTTTTATCACCGTGGTGGCGATCAATATTCTGGGTGACGGTCTGCGGGACGCGCTCGATCCGAAAATGAACGGAGTAAAACCATGAGCCGACCCCTGCTGGCTTTTAATCAACTGTCGGTGGCCTTCAATGGTGAGCAGGGTCGGGTGCAGGCGGTGCAGCAACTGAGTTTTGAACTGCATGCCGGACAGACGCTGGGAGTGGTCGGTGAGTCCGGCTGCGGTAAAAGCGTCACCGCCATGGCGCTGATGGGGCTATTGCCGCAGCCGCTGGCGCAAATTGACGGCGGCGAAATCCACTTCGACGGTCAGGATTTATTGAAGCTGCGGCCGCAGCAGATGGCCGATCTGCGTGGCAACCGGCTGGCGATGATTTTTCAGGAACCGATGAGCGCGCTGAACCCGGTGCTGACCATCGGCGAACAGTTGGTGGAACCGCTGATCCGCCATCGTGGGACTTCGCCGAAGGTCGCCTGGCGTGAGGCGACGGCGCTGATTACCGAGGTTGGGTTGGCGCGGGCGGAACAGTTGATGACCAGCTACCCGCACCAGCTTTCCGGCGGCATGTTACAGCGCATTATGATTGCCATGGCCATCAGCTGTCGCCCGGCGCTGTTGATAGCCGATGAGCCGACCACCGCGCTGGACGTCACCGTGCAGGCGCAGATCCTGGCACTGCTGCGTGAGCAGACCCGCAAAAATAACATGGCGATGATGTTGATTACCCACGACCTTGGCGTGATTGCTCAGATGGCCGACCGACTGGTGGTGATGTACGCCGGGCGGATAGTCGAGCAGGGGGGGACGCATGAGGTACTGGCTAACCCCCAGCACCCTTACACTCAGGGGCTGATGGCTTCGCGGCCGGTGGCCGGGCAGCGGCGGCGCAGGCTGTATTCGATCCCCGGTCAGGTGCCGGATCTGGCCAAGCTGCCGGACCATTGTGCGTTTGCCGATCGTTGTGCTCAGGCCAGTGCGCGCTGCCGCGACGGCATTCCGCCGTTGTATGGCACATTGCAGCGTCAGTCGGCCTGTTTTCTGAATGCGGGAGGGCGTATTCATGTCGGCTGAGTGGCTGGTGGAAGTCAAAGGCTTGAAGAAGCATTTTCCGCTGCGGGAAGGCCTGTTCGGCCGGACCACCGGGCAATTGCGGGCGGTAGATGATGTCAGTTTCGGTATTCGAAAAGGCACGATTTTCGGCCTGGTGGGCGAGTCCGGCAGTGGGAAAACCACCGTTGGTCGCACGCTGCTGGGGCTGCATGATAAAACCGCCGGTGAGGTGTTGTTCAACGGCCAGGCGCTGGATGCGCTCAGCCCGCGTCGGCTGCGTGAGATGCGCCCGAAGATGCAATTGGTGTTTCAGGATCCCTACAGCTCGCTGAACCCGAGGATGCGTATTGGCGATGCGATTGGTGAAGCCCTGTTACAACACGGGCTGGCGCAGAAAAGCGAATTGCGTGACCGGGTGATCGACACCATGGAGATCTGCGGACTGTCGGCCCAGCATTATGGGCGTTTTCCGCATGAGTTTTCTGGTGGCCAGCGCCAGCGTATCGGAATTGCGCGCGCGCTGATCCTGCAGCCGGAATTTATCGTCGCCGACGAGCCGATTTCGGCGCTCGACGTCTCGATTCAGGCGCAGATCATCAACCTGTTTTCCGATCTTCAGGAGCAGCAGGGGGTGACCTTCCTGTTTATTTCGCACGATCTCGGGGTGGTGGAGCACCTGTGTCAGGACGTGGCGGTGATGTATCTCGGCCAGATTGTCGAGAGCGCAGACCGCGACAGCCTGTTTCGCCAACCGCGCCATCCTTATACCCAGGCGTTGCTGGCAGCGGTGCCCAGTCTGGATCCGCAACGCCAACCGCAGACGATGGCGCGGGGTGAACTACCAAACCCGGCGCAACCGCCGCAGGGTTGTCGTTTTCATCCCCGTTGTCCGCAGGTCACCGCACAGTGCCGGGAGCAGGCTCCGGTGTTACGTACAGTGGCTGCGGGGCATCGGGTGGCCTGCCATTATGCCGATTAACCTAGGCCAGATAATGCTTGAGCGCCCGTCCGGCCTGGTGGATGGCGGAATGCACCGCCGGCACATGGGCAATGGGGTTCAGCAGGCCATAATCGTGGATCAGGCCGTTATAGCGGGTGGAAGTGACCTCTACCCCGGCGGCATTCAGCAACCGGGCATAGGCCTCGCCTTCGTCGCGCAGCACGTCCAGCTCGGCGGTCTGCACCAGGGCCGGTGGCAGGCCTTTTAACTGTTCCAGCGTGGCATTGAGCGGTGAGGCGTAGATCTCTTTGCGTTGGGCTTTATCGGTGGTGTAGTTGTCCCAGAACCACTTCATCATGTTGCGGGTCAGGAAGTGGCCTTCGGCGAACTGGTGGTAAGAGTCGGTATCAAAGCTGGCGTGTGTTACCGGCCACAGCAGGATCTGCGTGCGCAGTGCCGGGGTGCCTTTCTCTTTGGCCATCAGGCTGACCACCGCCGCCATATTGCCGCCGACGCTGTTGCCGACTACCGCCAGCCGGGAGCCGTCGACGTTGATTTTCTCGCCGTATTCCGCCACCCACTCGGTGGCGGCATAGGCCTGATTGATGGCGGTGGGGTAATGAGCTTCCGGTGACGGGGTCTAGTTAACGAACACCGCCGCCGCTCCGGAACTGTAAACCAGATCGCGCACCAGCCGTTCATGGGTAGGGAAATCTCCCAGCACCCAACCGCCGCCGTGGAAGAACATAAATACCGGCAGTGCTTCCTTGACCTTGGCCGGTCGCACGATGTGCAGCAGGATGTCCTGCCCCTCGACATGAATGGTTTTCTCGCTGATTTCGACCTCGTGCAGCGGCACTTCGACGCTACGTTGCGCGCCTTCCAGCACCTTACGCGCCTCTTTCGGTTTCATCTGTTCCATCGGCTTGCCGCCCCCGGCATTCAACGCATCCAGAAAAGTACGGATATCGTGCTGAGCGGCGGGTTGGGTTGGGTCTACAGTTTTCTTGGACATCATGGCTCCTCATGCGCTTTTCGGTCGAGATCACAGTGTAGTTGAATGGCGCACGTTTGCTGGCCCGGTAGCACGTTGAGAAAAGGCGTGCCAAGCCACGCTTTTTGCCGCCTGAGTTTGACTTTTCAGCGAGGCGAAGATACTTTTTAAACACCAATGGAACACGTGTTCCATTGGCACTGAACACCGGAAATACCGGTGCCTCTCTTTGGGCGCTCAACGCCGTGCGGGAAACAAAATCCTATGATTGTGATTGCAAACTCTGAAGGACATCCGGGGATCGGTCTGTCGGCCGAACGGCTGCAGCAGGGGCACAATGGCCTGCGCGCCATCGTTGACGGCATCAAGCTGGTGGAGCTGGATCCGAGCGTGCGCACTGTGGGTTATGGCGGCTGGCCCAACGTCCTGGGCGAGATGGAGCTGGATGCCTCGGTGATGGACGGCGACAGCTTGCGCACCGGTGCGGTAGGGGCATTGCAAGGGTTCCTGCATCCGGTGGAGGTGGCTTACCGGGTGATGGAAGATCTTAACCACGAGATCCTGGTCGGTGCCGGGGCGGCACGTTTTGCTGCCGAAATTGGCGCACTGGCGGGCGACAACCTGATTGCCGACTCCAAACGCGTGTGGTGGGAAAAGCTGGAGCAGGCGATGAGTGCGGAACAGCGCCGCGACTGGCCGAATATTCCGCTGGCCGGCTTGTCGAACAACGCCACCGATCCCGAGCGAGTGCGCGATACCACGGTGTTCTTGGCGCAGGATGGCGGGGGTACCCTGAGTGCGGCCACCTCTACCTCGGGTTGGGCATGGAAATACCCGGGCCGTTTGGGGGACAGTCCAATCATCGGCAGCGGCTCTTATGCCGACAGCCGCTATGGGGCCTGCGCCTGTACCCACACCGGGGAAATGACCATCCGTTGCGGTACCAGCCGTGCCGTGGTGTTGTACATGAAGATGGGCATGACGCTGGATCAGGCGGTGTATGAAGCGATAGATGATTTGAACTACCTGAAGGACGGTTACACCGAGGGGGTGACTATCCATGCCGTCGATAAACACGGCAACCACAAGGTGGTGAGCCTCAACTGCCCCGGTCCGATCCAATACTGGCTGTGGCAAAGCGGCATGGCGGCACCGGAATTACGCGATGCCGAGATCATTAGCACCCGCTGAAAAGCAGGGTTAACAGGAGGCGCGAACCACCAGTTCGGTGGGGATGGTCACCTGCTGCGGCGCGGCCTGCGGGCTGCTGCTGCGTAATTCTATCAGTTGCACAATGGCGGCGATCATCGCGCTGATATCCCGCCGCACCGAGGTCAGTTGATAGCTCGGCCAGGCGGCCATCGGGATATCGTCAAAGCCGTAGACCGCGACGTCCTGCGGGATCCGCAACGACGTATGTAAACGAATATAATCCATCACCCCCATTGCCATGGAATCTGCGGTGCAGAAGATCGCCTGCGGGGCCGGCTGTGCCGCCAGCAGCTGCGGTGCCAGCGTGAAACCACTCTGGTAGCTGTAATCCCCGCTGAGCTGGGCCACGATCTGCAACTGTTGCTGTGCCGCCTGGGCTAAAAAGGTCTGCTGGCGTAGCTGTTCCCCTTTGGCGCTGCTGCGCCCGCCAAGCACCGCCACCCGCCGCTGACCCTTTTGCGCCATCAGCGCCGCCAGTTGTTGCAGGCTGGGGGCCTCGTCGGCGTTGAGCGCATCGCACAGGGCGTCACCCGCCAGGCCGTTGAGCATAATCGGTGTGGCAATGCGGAACAGATCCTTCGCGGCGCGGGCGCTGATGTTGTCGGCGAACACCACGGCAGAATCGACGTGATAGGAAATGGTTTGCTTCAGGTAGCCGGCCGGATCTGCGATACCTTCCAGCCGGATCATCACCGCCTGTCGGTTGCTGTTTTGCAACTGCTCCACCAAACGGTCGAAAAACTCAAGGTCAGACAGGTCGTGAAAGTGGTTAACCACCACCGCGACAAAGCCGGTTTTTCCGGTGTGCAGGCTCTGGGCGATGGCGTCCGGCGCGTAGCCCAGTTGGCTGGCGACACGCATCACCAGTTCACGGTTCTTCTGCGACACCCGGCCCTGATTGGAAAAGGCGCGGGAAACCACGGTGCGTGACACACCGGCAACGCGGGCGACATCGTGAGAGGTGACTTTTTTAATCGGCATGGGGCGAATACTCAACGGAAAACAGGGCGCTGCGGTAGGGTCGCGCAGCGGTGATAGGGTCTCACAGAACGCCGGTCGGTAACACCGTTTCCCCGCATGCCGCCAACCGTTCGCCCGTTTGCGGATCAAAAAAGTGCAACGCGGTGGTATCCAGCGTCACCGCCAGTGGTTGCCCTTGCGAGTGCTGCAATTGAGTATGCTGTTTCACGATGTACTGCGCGCCGTTGTCACCCTGTACGAACAGATTGCTCTCTGCCCCCAGATTTTCGCTGTATACCAGCGTTCCGCTGAGATGCGGCTCCGCCAGTGGCGCGCTGATGCTACAGGCCTCCGGACGGCAGCCCAGCGTCAGCCAGGCACCGTGCAGAGGGCTCAGCGCCGGGAAGTCGGCCGCCGCCAGCGGCAACACCAATCCCGAATCGCCCTGCAGCACAATCTGCTCGCCCTGAACCTGGACCTGGACCTCAAACAGGTTCATCTGCGGTGAGCCGATAAACTCGGCGACAAAACGATTAACCGGCCGGTGATAAAGATCCAGCGGCGTGCCGATTTGCTGCACTTTGCCCTGGTTCATGATCACTACTTTGTCCGCCATGGTCATCGCCTCCACCTGATCGTGGGTGACGTAGATGATGGTGGCGCCGATCGCCTTGTGCAACGCCGACAGCTCCTGGCGCATGCGGTTGCGCAGTTTGGCATCGAGGTTGGACAGCGGCTCATCGAACAGGAACACCTTGGGTCGCCGGACAATCGCCCGACCGAGCGCCACCCGCTGGCGTTGGCCACCGGACAACTGACCGGGTTTAACCTGCAGGAACTCGCTCAGGTGCAGCATTTCGGCGACCGCGGCAATCTGGTTGGCGATCTCCGCCTTGGCCATCCCTTTGATTTTTAGCGACAGCGCCATGTTCTCGTACACCGTCATGTGCGGGTACAGTGCATAGCTCTGGAACACCATGGCGATATCACGGTATTTGGGCAGCACCTCGTTCATGCGTTCGCCGTCAATCCGCAATTCGCCGGAGGACAGGGTTTCCAGCCCGGCGATCATGCGCAGGGTGGTGGATTTACCGCAGCCCGATGGGCCGAGCAGCACCACAAACTCGCCTTTCTCCACCTGCAGATTCACGTTGCTGGCGGCCTGATAGCCGTTGTCATAGCGTTTGTTGATATCAAGCAGTTCTACGTAGGCCATCAGTGCTCCGTTTCGGCAAGCAGGGAACTCAGCCGTGCCAGTAACAGCACGCCGAATGAGGATGCGCCGTTGGCGTACAGCTTGCGGTGCGGCATATCGGTCGACATGGCGGCGATGTCCAGGTGTGCCCAGCGTTGGCCCGGTTGCACGAACTCGCTGATAAAGGTCGCCGCCACGCACGGGCTGCCGTGCGGATCTTCGCCACCGTGGCGGTAGTCGGCAAATTCAGACTTCAGCACGCCGCGATACCAACCGCCGTGCGGCATCGGCCAGACCGGTTCTGCGCTGACTTTGCCCGCCTGGCTGACCTGCGCCAGAAAAGCCTCGTCATTGCCCATCATGGCGGCATATTCCTTGCCCAGCGCTACGCCTGCACCGCCGGTCAGGGTGGCGATATCCAGCAGATAATCCGGCTGGAAGCGTTGCTGGGCATAACTGATCGCGTCGGCCAGCACCATGCGACCTTCGGCGTCGGTCGAAATGATCTCTACCGATTTGCCGTTGTGCATGGTGACGACGTCACCGGGGCGCTGGGCGCGTGAGGAGGGCATATTTTCCACCAGCCCGCACAGGCCAATGACGCGGATTGGTAATTGCAACGCGTCGATGATTCGCATCGCGCCCACCGCCGCCGCCGCGCCGCCCATATCGAACTTCATGGTGCTCATGCGAGCCGCGCCTTTAATGCTGATGCCGCCGCTGTCGAAGGTGACGCCTTTGCCGACCAGCGCCAGCGTGTGGCGGGCGTTGGCCGGATGGTGATCGAGGATCAGCAACTGCGATGCACGGGCGCTGCCCTGGCCCACCCCGAGCAGGCCGCCAAAGCCCAGTGCTGCCATTTGTTCATCCCCCAGCACTTCCTGGCGCAGGTGGCTGAACGGCAGTTGGGCTACCGCTTCCACAAAGCTTTCCGGGTAGAGAATATTGGCCGGTTTGTTCATCAGCTCGCGGCCAATGATCACCCCTTCGGCATGCAGATTGGCCCAGTCGCACAGCGCCTGGGTGGTCGCATCCTGGCTGTTCAGCGGCAGGGTGGGGTCGGTGAGCTTCGCACTGTCGTGATGCTGATAACGATAAGCCCCCAGGCGCAGGCCGAACAGCAGCCAGCGCCAGCTCTCGGCCTCTGCCGGCAGCTCTGGCGTTAGCGTCAGGCGTAGCTGCTGCAAGCCGAAATCTTTTTGCCCGGCTGCGATAATGGCCCCGGCGTCCTGCAACGCGGCGGGCGTCAGCGGCGTGCCGATATTGAGAGCAAAACGACTGTCGCCGAGCGGATAAAGCGTGCCGACCACTGCCCGTTGCAGACCGGCATTTTGCAAGGTGGCAGGCAGTGCGTCCTCTGCGGTGGCAAACAGGATCACTTGCTGGCGCTCAGCGGTGCTGTGATCGCGGTAAATATCGATTGATTGCATAAGTTACCCTTTGACCGCCCCACGGGTGAGGCTCTCCATCATTTGTTTGGAAGAGAAGATAAAGGCGATCAGCAGCGGCACGATCGCCAGGAAGCTGCCGGTCATCACCAGGTTCCACGGCGTGGCGGTGGCACCGCTCAGGCTACGCAGCACCAACTGTAGAATTTGTTTGTCCGGTGACTGTAACGCCACCAGCGGCAGCATAAAGTTGTTCCAGGTATCGACCACCACCACGATCGCCACCGTCAGCAGTGCCGGGCGCATCAGCGGCAGGCCGATACGCAGGAAGATCTGCAGTTCGTTCAGGCCATCCATACGCGCGCTGTCGAGGATTTCGCTGGGCAGCGAGGAACTGACGTACTGGCGTACCAGGAAAATACCGAAGATGTTGACCCCGGCCGGTAGCCAGACGGCGGCGAACTGATCCAGCAGGCCGACGCTTTTGATCACGAAGAAATAGGGCACCAGGTTGACCACGCTGGGCACCATCATGGTCAGCATCAGGGTGGTGAACAGCACCTTCTTGCCCTTGAACTGATAAACGCTGAAGGCGTAGCCCGCGGCGGCGGACACCAGCACGCTGGTCAGGGTGGCCATGGCGGTGACATACAGGGTATTGATCAGCGAGCGGGTGAAGGGGACCTGTTGTTCCAGCCCTCGGTAGTTTTCCAGCAGGTGGCTGCCAAAGCGCAGCGACATGCCCATGATGCTGCGGGTGTCCTGCGTTGCCAGCAAGGCCGACCAGTAGAACGGGAACAGTGACAGCGAAGCAAACAGCGAGACCAGCAGGTAGATCACCAGCTTGCCGGTGTCAAAACGGCGTCCGTTAGCGTTCATCTTTTAATCCCCCGCGGTTGCCAAAGCCCCAAAATACCAGTGCGCTGACCACGGCTATCAACAGGAACAGGATCCAGGAGATTGCCGAAGCGGTGCCCATATCCAGATAGGACCAGCCGGTTTTATACACGTACATCGACACCGTCAGGCCGCTGTTGTCGACGCCGCCGGTCCCTTGCGTCAGGATCATCGGTTCATTGAACAGCTGCATATTGCCGATCAACGTCATCAGCGTGGCGAAGAAGATAAAGGGGGCCAACAGCGGCAGGGCGATATAGCGGAATTTCTGCCAGCGGCCGGCACCGTCCAGTTCAATCGCTTCGTACAGGTCCGGTGAGATCGACGCCAGGCCAGTCATGTAGATCACCGTATTGATACCGGTAAACTTCCAGGTCACCTGATTGGCGATGGTGAAGCGGATCCAGTCACTGTCAAAGAAGTTGATCGGCAAGGCGGCCGCCAGCGCGCCAAGGTGCAGCCGGGTCGCCAGCCCGCTGAGCAGTTCGTTGACCATGCCGACCGGGGAGAACAGGTTGAACACTATCAGGCTGACGGCGACGGAAGAGGTGATGTAGGGCAGGAAGATCGCCGCCTTCAAAAAGCGTCGGCCCCGCACGATGATGTGCAGCAGCGAGTAGGCCAGAGTGATGGCGAACAGGTGCTGGCACAGACCGGACACCAGCGTAATTTTGATGGTGTTGACCAGCGACACCCAGAAGGCATCGTCGGTGAAGGCATAGTAAAAGTTATCCAGCCCGACAAACTTCATCGAACTGAGGCCTTTTACCGGGTTCCACGACTGAAATGACAGAAACGCCGAGAAGAAGATCGGGAAGGCGTTGAACACCGCGAACAGCAGCATAAACGGCAGCAGCAGCAGGTAGGCGGTGCGGTGATCGTGCAGCAGCCCTTTGAAAAATCGCTTACGCATAGACTCCCCGAACCGACGGAAATATAAAGTCGGCGGCCGACTGACCGCCGTATCTGATGATTACAAAGCACGCATCCGACGTTCCAGCAGCTTGTTGGCATCGCGCAGGGTGCTGTCGATGTCCTGATGCTGCACCAGGATTTTCTTCGCCGCTTCGTTAAGGATTTCGTTGGCGATGTTGTCCTCCGGCGATGAGGCGACCGGTTTCAGATCCGGCACCAGGCTGGCGTAGTAGCGCATCGAATGCTGACCGCCGAGAATACTGCTCGGGGTGTCAAAGTAGGGCGCGTTATACACGTCGAGACGGGCTGGCAGGGTACCGGCGGTTTTCGCGGCGTCGATCACCACGTCACGCTGCATAAAGTACTGAATGAACTGCCAGGCTGCCGGAGCGTTTTTGCTCTGCTTCGGGATCACCAGCGTGGTGCCGCCGGCATTGACCTTGATATTGCCCGGTACGCCAGTGACGCGCCACAGCCCGGCTTTGGCACCGTCCGGATCCAGCTCCTGCTCAATCCGGCCTTCGTCCCACGGGCCGTCGATATCCGCGAACAGTTTCCCCTGACGGTACAGCTTGATGTATTCCTGCGAGTTGGTTGAGCCGTCGAGCGAGGCAGCCAGCCCTTTGTCATACAGCGTTTTGATCACCGTCATCAGCTGTTTGATTTGCGGGGAGTCGAGATTGGGTTTGCCGTCTTTGGTGTACACCGGCTTGCCCGGTTCACTGTTCATGCCCACCACCAACGGGTTGATCAGGCTGGTGGCGGCCGGGAGCAGGTAAGCGCCTTGCTCTTTTTTCAGTTTTTCCCCAAAGGCAATAAAGCTGTCCCAGCTTTTGGTGATGTCTTCAATCTTCACGCCTGCCTTCTGCACCATGTCGTTACGGTAGATCATGATCACCGGGCCAGTGTCGTAAGGCACGCCATAGATATTGCCGTCGTTGCCCTTCGCCAGGCTGATCATCGAGGGATCAAACTGCCAACCCTGGCTATCGATACTGAACGGTGGGGCGCTCAGGTTGTTCAGCCCGCCGGAGTTGGCAAAGCTACCCAGCTTGATGGTGCTGACGCTGAAAATATCGGCGGCTCCCTGGCCAACGGCCAGTGCGGTGGTCAGCTTTTGGTGGCAGTCGGCGAAGCCGCATTTGATCGACTGCACCTGGATGTCCGGATGCGCCGCCTCAAAGTCTTTAATCACCTTGTTGATGTAATCATTCGGCAAATAGTTGGCGAAGGTGATGCGGGTGTTGGCGCTGGCAGAAACCGGCAGGCCCAACAGCACGGCCAGTGCGGCCCCGGTAATCCTCTGGTTAGTACGCAAGCAGAAATGAGCCATGATAACCCCGATGCTGTGCAGTCGATGTGGTGTGTGTTTTTTCATCATGGAACACGTGTTCCATTGAAATTAACCTATTATCGCGTCCTCAGACTGTCAACAATTTGTTCGGTAAGTTAACAAATATGAGATCTGGCGCGGAGGTTGCCCACGGAGGCGCCCGATTCGGGGCGGCTGTTTGTCGCGCAGAGCCTGAATTGACGCGGCTTTGCCCGTATGTGGTGCATTCTCTGCACCGATGTGGGGCAAAAGTGTGATCGGACGCAAATCAGGCCAAATTATTTTTGCGAGCGCGATCAGAATTATTGAAGTTTTTTGTAATTGAATAGGATTTCGCAGCCAACGATGATTTTTAGCCTTATTTTTTCAATTATTCATTACCAATGCATATTTATTGAATAAGTATGCATTGTAAGCCGTTGTTTTAGCGTAAAAAAACGCAAAAATCGCCGAAAATCCCAGTTTGGCACGATAGCTGCTCTACACTCTTTATCAAACGGCATGTATTTTAACTGCTCGTTAACATTTATTCCCCGTTCCAGGACCCGATACCCGGCATAAATAGCGAAAAACGCGTTTGATGTAACAGATTTGTTTCTGAATAGACGGTGAAAGGCAGAGTTATCACCGGTCGAAAAGTGGCAGCGACGGCGTGGTTTTTGTTGCTTTGTGGTGGAACATCCGGGCAGGAGCGGCCCTTACAGTCAAAATTCAGTCTTTGCTGAAGTTATGAGGTCATTATGGAACAGCCAATCGCAGTTACCCGCCAGTCTTTCGACGACTGGATGGTCCCGGTTTACGCCCCCGCTGATTTTATTCTGGTACGGGGAGAAGGCTCGCAGGTCTGGGATCAACAGGGTAAGTCGTACATCGATTTCGCCGGCGGTATCGCGGTCAACGCGCTGGGCCACGCTCACCCGGTGGTGACGGCGGCGCTGGTGGAACAGGCGGGCAAATTGTGGCATCTGGGCAATGGCTACACCAATGAGCCGGTACTGCGTTTGGCAAAGCAGCTGATTGACGCCACCTTTGCCGACAAAGTGTTTTTCTGTAACTCCGGGGCGGAAGCCAACGAAGCGGCACTGAAGCTGGCACGCAAACGCGCGCTGGACAAGGGCAACAGCAGCAAGAACCAGATTGTGGCGTTCAACAACGCCTTCCACGGTCGCACGCTGTTTACCGTTTCTGCCGGCGGCCAGCCGAAGTATTCCAAAGATTTTGCCCCGCTGCCGGGCGGCATCACCCACACGCCGTTCAACGATCTGGCGGCCGCCGCCGAAGTGATCAACGACCACACCTGTGCGGTGATCGTCGAGCCGATTCAGGGCGAAGGTGGTGTATTGCCGGCCGATCCCGCTTTCCTGCAGGGTCTGCGTGAGCTGTGCGATCGTCACGATGCGGTGCTGATTTTCGATGAAGTACAAACCGGCATGGGCCGTACCGGCGAGCTGTATGCCTATACGCAATACGGCGTAGTCCCGGACGTGCTGACCACCGCGAAAGCGCTGGGTTGCGGCTTCCCCATCGGCGCCATGCTGACCACGGACGAACTGGCTAAAACCCTGGGCGTCGGCACTCACGGCACCACCTACGGCGGTAACCCGCTGGCGACGGCGGTGGCAGGTGCGGTGTTCTCGATCATCAACACGCCGGAAGTGCTGGAAGGGGTTAAACAGCGTCACCAGTGGTTCCTCGACGGTTTGAACAAGATTAACCAGCAGTACCCGATTTTCTCTGAGATCCGCGGTGGCGGCCTGTTGATTGGCTGCCAACTGACCCAGGATTATGCCGGCAAGGCAAAACAGATCACCCAACTGGCCAATGAAGAGGGCGTGATTGCCCTGATCGCCGGGCCGGATGTGGTGCGCTTCACCCCTTCACTGATTATTCCTGAGCAGGATGTGAAAGAGGGGCTGGCGCGATTCGCGCGAGCCGTGGCGCGGATTTGCAGCTAACACAGGGGCTGCGCCTTCACCGGCGCAGCCTGATTAAGAAGAGGTTCGCATTATGATGATTATTCGCCCTATAGAGCGTCGCGATTTGGCTGATTTATTGACGCTGGCCGGTAAGTCCGGCATCGGTCTCACTTCCCTGCCGCAAGATGAAGATACCTTGTCGGCACGCATTGAGCGGGCGTTAAAAACCTGGCAAGGCGAACTTCCGCAAAGTGACCAGTGTTATCTGTTTGTTCTGGAAGACAGCGAGCGCCAGCAGGTGGTCGGGGTGTGTGCCATTGAAGTGGCCGTGGGGCTCACGGAACCCTGGTACAGCTTCCGCGTTGGCACCCAGGTGCATGCGTCCAAACAGCTGAATGTGTATAAATCGGTGCCGACGCTGTTCCTCAGCAACGATCACACCGGCCATTCCGAACTCTGTACGCTGTTCCTCGATCCGGACTACCGCCACGGCGAAAACGGCAAGCTGCTGTCGAAGGTGCGTTTCCTGTTTATCGCCGCTTTCCGTGAGCGTTTCTCCGCCCGGCTGATTGCCGAAATGCGCGGTTTCTCCGATGAGAACGGCCGTTCGCCGTTCTGGGAGAGCGTAGGCAACCATTTCTTCTCCATCGAGTTCGCCAAGGCGGACTACCTGAGCGGCACCGGCCAGAAGGCGTTTATCGCTGAACTGATGCCGAAACACCCGCTGTATGTCGATTTCCTGGCCGAAGACGCGCAAAAAGTGATTGGCGAAGTGCATCCGCAGACGGTACCGGCGCGCCGGGTACTGGAGTCGGAAGGTCTGCGTTATCAGGGCTATGTCGATATCTTCGACGGTGGCCCGACGCTGGAAGCGGAAATCGACCAGATCCGTGCGGTCAAACAAAGCCGCCTGGTGAAAGTGGTACTGGATGAAACGCCGATGCGCGCCGATGCGCCGGTTCATCTGGTGGCTAACGATCATTATCAAAATTACCGCGCACTGCTGGTCAATGCCGATCTGTATGACGACCGTCTGCATATCAATGCGGCCACCGCTGCGGCGCTGGGCGTTGAGCAAGGCAGCCCGGTGCGGGTTATCCCCCTTATTGCACAGGAGAAAGCGTAATGTCCCATCCTGCACTGTTTATTAATGGCACCTGGCAGCAGGGCCATGGCGCTGAATTCAGCAAAACCGATCCGGTCGACAATCAGCCGCTGTGGCAGGCTAACGCCGCCGACGGCAGTGATGTCGCCGCCGCCTGTGAAGCGGCTCGTGCTGCTTTTCCGGCCTGGGCGCGCACGCCGTTTGAACAACGTGAGCAACTGGTGAAGCGTTTTGCCGCGCTGTTGGAAGAGCACAAGGCGCATTTGGCGGCGACCATCAGCCGTGAAACCAGCAAACCCCGTTGGGAGACGCTGACCGAAGTTCAGGCGATGATCGGCAAAGTGGCGATTTCCCTGCAGGCTTATCAGGCGCGTACCGGCGTAAGCCAGACCGCGATGGCGGATGGCGCTTCGGTGCTGCGTCACCGGCCGCACGGCGTACTGGCGGTGTTTGGGCCTTATAACTTCCCCGGTCATTTGCCTAATGGGCACATCGTACCGGCGCTGTTGGCGGGTAACACGGTGGTGTTTAAGCCGAGTGAGCTGACGCCGCAAACCGCCGAGGAAACCCTGAAGCTGTGGCAGCAGGCCGGTTTGCCTGCCGGGGTGATCAATATGGTGCAGGGCGGACGTGAAACCGGCGAGGCGCTGGCCGCCAGTACCGATATCGACGGCCTGCTGTTTACCGGCAGTGCCGGCACCGGTTATCACCTGCATCGTCAGTTGGCGGGGCAGCCTGAGAAGATCCTGGCGCTGGAAATGGGTGGCAATAACGCGCTGATTGTCGATCAGATTGAAGACTGCGATGCGGTGGTCAACCTGGCGATCCAGTCGGCCTTTATTTCCGCCGGTCAGCGCTGTACCTGTTCGCGCCGTATTCTGGTGAAACGCGGCAGCGAGGGCGATGCCTTTATTGAGCGTTTGGTGCAGGTGGCGAGCGCCTTGCGCATTGGCCGCTGGGACGCCGAACCTCAGCCATTTATGGGCGGGGTGATCTCTTCGGCGGCGGCAGAAAAAATGCTGGCGGCGCAACATCACCTGCTGTCTCTGGGCGGCAAAGCCTTGCTGACCATGCAACGTCTGGAGAGCGGCAGCGCGTTGCTGAGCCCGGGCATTATTGACGTGACCGGCGTGCAGAATGTGCCGGACGAGGAATACTTTGGCCCGCTGACCACCATCATTCGCTATAACGATTTTGATGAAGCGGTGCGTATCGCCAACCAGACGCGCTATGGCCTGTCGGTCGGGCTGGTTTCGCCGCAGCGTGAGCGTTTTGATCACCTGCTGTTGGAGGCGCGTGCCGGTATCGTCAACTGGAACAAACCTTTGACCGGGGCTTCCAGTGCGGCACCGTTCGGCGGTGTGGGGGCCTCTGGCAACCATCGCCCAAGTGCCTACTACGCAGCGGATTACTGCGCCTGGCCAATGGCATCGTTGGAGAGCGAAAGCCTGACGCTGCCGGCCAGTCTGTCGCCGGGACTGTCATTTAATTAAGTTTTACCCGTCGCCTTTCAAGCCGCAGCGTTATTACTGTAGGGGCGCAGCATGCAGCGCCCCTACAATATCAGGAGAACAGCATGTCAGGATATGAAGTCAATTTCGATGGTCTGGTGGGCCTGACGCATCACTATGCCGGATTGTCATTTGGGAATGAGGCCTCGACCCAGCACCAGAATAGCGTATCGAACCCGAAACTGGCGGCCAAGCAGGGGCTGCTGAAGATGAAGGCGCTGGCTGACCTCGGCTTCCAGCAGGGAGTATTGCCGCCGCAAGAACGCCCGCACGTGCCGATGCTGCGCAAATTGGGTTTCAGCGGCAGCGATGAAAGTGTTTTGGCACAGGCGATGCAGCAGTCGCCACGTCTGCTGTCTGCGCTCAGCTCGGCCTCTTGCATGTGGACCGCCAATGCGGCCACGGTGTCACCTTCGGCGGACAGCGCTGATGGCAAGGTGCATTTCACCGCCGCCAATCTGAACAATAAATTCCATCGCGCGATTGAGGCCGAGACGACTTCCGGCGTACTGCGAGCGATGTTTAACGATCCCCGCCATTTCGCCCATCATGAGGCCTTGCCGCAGGTGGCGCTGTTCGGTGACGAAGGTGCGGCTAATCACAACCGACTGGGCGGCGATTACGGTAAACGCAGCGTGCAGATGTTTGTCTACGGCCGTCAGGAGTTTGGGGGTGAAATTGCCCCAACGCGTTATCCGGCCCGTCAGACGCGTGAGGCCGGGGAGGCGATTGCCCGTCTGCATCAGTTGGACGAGCAGCATACGGTGTTTGTGCAGCAGAACCCGGAGGTGATCGATCAGGGCGTGTTCCATAACGACGTGATTGCCGTCAGCAACCAGAACGTGCTGTTCCATCATCAGCAGGCTTTTTATCGCCAGCAGCAGGCGTTGGATGAAGTGCGCCGCAAGATGGCGACGCTGGACACCGAACTGGTGGCGATTGAAGTGCCGACGACGCGGGTGTCCGTAGCGGATGCGGTGGCAACCTATCTGTTCAACAGCCAGATCCTGACCAAGCCTAATGGCAAGATGATGATCGTGGTGCCGGAAGAGTCGCGTCAACACAGCGGCGTCTGGAGCTATCTGAGTGAGATGGTGTCCGGTGGCGGGCCAATCGATGAAATCAAAGTATTTGACCTGCGTGAAAGCATGCGTAATGGCGGCGGGCCGGCCTGTTTGCGGCTGCGTGTGGCGTTGAATGAGCAAGAGCTGCGGGCGGTTAATCCGCGCGTGATGATGAACGATAGCCTGTTCGTCACGCTGAATGAATGGGTCGATCGCTATTACCGCGATCGTCTGACGCAAAATGATTTGGCGGATCCACAACTGCTGCGCGAAGGGCGTGATGCGCTGGATGCCCTGACGACCATCCTCGGGCTGGGCTCGGTTTATCCTTTCCAACAATAGGCGGAGCCACCATGTTTGATTTGTTGGCCCTGACGCTGGCGGGACAGGTCCCGGTTGAGCAACAGGGCGAGAACGCGAATTTGCACTGGCACTGGCTGGGGGAAGGCCTGCTGGAGATCACCCCACGGCAGGATTACCGCCAGGCGGTAGTGCTGTCAGCGGGTATCCACGGTAATGAAACTGCCCCCATTGAGCTGCTGAATCAGTTGGTCAATGATCTGCTCAGCGGTAGCCGAACCTTAGCGGTTAGGCTGCTGGTGGTGCTGGGCAACCCGGCGGCGATGCGTGCCGGTAAGCGTTATTTGCACAGTGATATGAACCGGATGTTTGGCGGCCGTTATCGTGATTTTGACCACAGTGGTGAAACCGCGCGGGCACAGCAACTGGAGCAGGCGATCGCGGAGTTTTTCGCCGATGAGGACGCTGCCCGTTTCCATTATGATCTGCATACGGCGATCCGTGATTCACGCCTGCCGCGCTTTGGTATTTTGCCTTTCCAGACGCGGCCTTACAGTGCCGAGATGCTGGCCTTGCTGGATGCCGCCGATCTGGATGCCCTGGTGATCCACAGCGCGCCGGGTGGCACTTTCAGCCATTTCTCCAGTGAGCATGCCGGCGCTGCCAGCTGCACGCTGGAACTGGGCAAGGCGAGGCCGTTTGGCAGCAACGATCTGCAGCAGTTTGCCGCCATTAACCGTGCGTTACAGACGGCGGTGAGTGATGAGCCTTTACCGCAACGAGCGGCGGATACCTTGCGGCTATTCCGCGTTGAGCGCTCGCTGATCAAGCGTAGTGAAGACTTCAGGCTGCATCTCAGTGATGATACTGCCAACTTTACCGAGCTGAAGCAGGGCACGCTGTTGTGTGAGCAACCGGGAGAAGAGTACCGGGTACAGCATGCCAGTGAGTGGATATTGTTCCCTAACCCTGGCGTTGCACTTGGGTTGCGTGCCGGTATGGTACTGATCGAAGCGCCACGCAGCACGCTGTATTGAACCGTTCTTCCTAAATACGTTTTTATACTTGCCGTGTTTGAGGTTGTAGTGATGTTGGCTGCAACCTTAAATAACGGCGGTATATCATGCTATCCCTTCCGCTTATTTCCCCTTCTTTATATTCCGCTGTTCAATGTTTTTTATTTTTTACCTTTCATCTTCGCCACACCTCTTTTTGATGGTTTGACTTCGATTAATTATTCGAAGCGGTAAAAGCTTGGCTTAAAACACGGGTAAATGTCCTAAATGACCAGCGCGACTTTACTCAGATAAAAATGTGAAATAAGTAACGTTATTAATAACCATGCTAAGTTTCATGATATTTATGAAACGAATGGAAAGCATACAAAAAGAAACTAAATTGCACCAAGTTAGTGCATTGCACCAATATGGTTATAACTTATGTGCCAAAATATAATTAAAATCAATGGTTTGATTGGTTGTGGTTCTGTAATATTTGGTTACAAATAAACATGCTTTATCCACGGTGTTTTATGAACTTTTTTATTTGAAGTTACGATTCATGATGCTAATGTCACATGGCTCCTTTATTAGGGGCGCTCATAAAACGCTAAA
This sequence comes from Serratia proteamaculans, assembly GCF_949794035.1. Lineage (NCBI taxonomy): Bacteria > Pseudomonadati > Pseudomonadota > Gammaproteobacteria > Enterobacterales > Yersiniaceae > Serratia > Serratia proteamaculans. The sequence continues at coordinate 3,146,974 of NZ_OX461105.1, read as the reverse complement.
TGATAAAGATCACAGCCCAAACCATAAATTGGGCGTGATGGGCAGGAATTAAAAATTATAATATCTAGGAAAATAAATGATGAAACGCAGTGTATTAGCCTTAGCTATTGCCCTCGGGGCAATGACCTCCTTTGCCAACGCGGCTGAAATTTATAATAAAGATGGCAATAAACTCGACCTGTATGGTCGTGTAGCGGCCAAACATGTTTTCAGCGATGATAAATCCGAAGACGGCGACAAGACTTATGTCCGTTTCGGTTTTAAAGGCGAAACGCAAATCAATGACCAACTGACCGGTTATGGCCAGTGGGAATACAACGTTCAGGCCAACCACGACGAAGCGCAGGGTACCGCGGGCACTAAAACCCGTCTGGGCTTTGCCGGCCTGAAATTCGCTGACTACGGTTCATTCGATTACGGCCGTAACTACGGCGTTGTGTACGACCCGGAATCCTATACCGACATGCTGCCGGAATTCGGCGGTGACTCCTATAGCTACACCGACAACTACATGACCGCACGTTCCAACGGCCTGGCAACTTACCGTAACCGTGATTTCTTTGGCCTGGTTGAAGGTCTGAGTGTTGCGTTGCAGTACCAGGGTAAAAACGACGGTGATGGCCGTGGCGTGACCAAACAAAACGGTGACGGTTACGGTATGTCCCTGGATTATCAGGACATCGGTGGTTCTGGTATTGGTGTAGCGGCGGCGTTCTCTGACTCCAACCGCACCAGTGCACAAAAAGAATTGGCTTACGGCAAAGGCGACAGCGCAACAGCCTGGACCACGGCAATCAAGTATGACGCCAACCAGGTTTACCTGGCAGCCATGTATGCCGATACACGTAACATGACGCCAATCAGCGGCAATGGCGTGTCTGGCTTCGCCAACAAAACGCAGAACTTCGAAATGGTGGCTCAGTACCAGTTTGAGAACGGTCTGCGTCCTTCTCTGGCCTACGTGCAGTCCAAAGGCAAGGATATCGAAGGGATTGGTGATGTCGATCTGGTGAAATACGTGGAAGTGGGTGCGACTTACTACTTCAACAAAAACATGTACACCTATGTTGACTACAAAATCAACCAGTTGAACGACGATAACAAGTTGAAACTGAGCACCGACGATATCGTGGCAGTGAACTTGACCTACCGTTTCTAAGTTTCAACGCTATTACCTTCTTCCTGTGTCGGGAACCAAAAGGTAATCAGGCAGAGCGCGAGCTCTGCCTTTTCTATTATTGGGGCCGCTATCCTTTCGGGGCTTGCCCCATCACCTCAATCGCCGAGCGCAAGGTGGCAAAGCGCTGCTGATTGGTCTCATGCTCAATCTCGTTAACCAAATGGGCCAAAATATTATTGCCAGAAATTTTTTTATTGAGATTGATCAGTTGGATCACTGCGCCGCCGACCACCAGGCTGACGTCGCGTAACAGGGTTTCATAATGTTCGTTTGAGAGGGTAGATACGGGCATCACGCCGTCTCCATATCGTTCGGGTGAAGCAATTTAGCAAACTGGCGGCATAAAGCATTGTAGGCAGACCTGTTTTCCGGTGAATTCAGAAATTCCTCAGAGGAAAGTAGCGGAAAACTTGTTCGATAGTTTACATCGGCGCATATTCGTTGGCTGGCAACCAGAAGCCGTCGATAAAATCCTCAAACGGAAAACAACCGGCATGGCGCAGGTTCTGTTCCTTCATGCTGATCAGACACTGGCGTTCATCGCGCAGTACGTCAACCACGATATCGGCACAGCCGCCATCCAGATAACAGACAAACATCACCAAGGCGTACATTGCGTCTCATGTCCTTCACCCAATCCTTCCATACCCCTATTGTAGGTAAAGTCGGCGATTGTTTCATGCCGGGCAGGTGCAACTGGACAGTTTGGCAACTAAATGTGGCACTTTCGGATTACTCTAACCGCTTAAAACCGCAGGGCCAATTGAATATCCCTCTTGCAGTGCTAAGCTTAACAAGCCTTAAGTCAACGCAACATTGTAACCATCGAAAGGAGTGAATATGGGTTTGTTTAACTTCGTCAAAGAAGCGGGCGAAAAGCTGTGGGACACAGTGACCGGCAATGCGACTGCCGAAGATCAAAGCGCCAAACTGAAGGACCACCTCAATAAGACCGGTCTGCCGGGTATTGATAAGGTTGATGTGCAGGTGGTTGACGGTAAAGCCGTGGTGACCGGTGACGCAGTCAGCCAGGAACTGAAAGAGAAGATCCTGGTGGCCGTAGGGAACGTCGCCGGCATCAGCGGTGTGGAAGACAAGGTGACGGTTGAACAAGCCGCCGCAGAAAGTCGTTTCTATACCGTGAAGAAGGGCGATACCCTGAGCGCCGTTTCGAAAGAAGTGTATGGTAATGCCAATCTGTACAACAAGATTTTCGAAGCGAACAAGCCAATGTTGTCCAGCCCGGACAAAATCTACCCGGGGCAGGTACTGCGTATTCCACAGTAACCGCGACACATTCTGCCTGGCCGGATCTCTGGTCGGGCTTTTTTATGCCATTTGCTATAAGTTGGTCTAATTATTTTATCGTTTTAATAAGAGTTGAGAATGCTTCCTGTTCTTCGCCGCATCAGTCAGGGGAGAATATTGACCCTGGCGAGGAAAGTTGATAGCGTCTTGCCACTCTTGAGGTCTGAGCGGCATTGGGCGCGGAATCTGACAAACCTGCAATGGCGGGCTTTTTATCAATCACCCCTCACAAAAACGTTAACGCGTGATGAGTTAAGATAGATTCTGTGAAACAACAACGTAATACCTCACAAGATAAAAACTACCGTGAAACTTTGGGAGACGCGCAATTTGCTGTCATTGTGCTGGCGATAGCGTCCTGCTCCCTGATCATCTTTACGCTGTCAGTCACGCTGTGGCTGACATGACGTCTTTCAATGCAGGGGATAAAATGGAGCACAATCTCCACGATGAAACCAAGCTGCTGGCTGTTATCGGCTTACTGGTTTCCGTGTTGTTAGTGGTATCAATACTCTTTGGTGTGACTTACTTCTCCGATCTGAAGCATGCTCGCGATGAAGTCGATATCAAAGGCTGCTATATCAAGGCATCTTAGCGCTCAGACCACCCAGGTTACGTTCTGGCCGCCGGCTCATGGTAAGCTGGCGTCCGGTTACTCACTTACCTGTGTGACGTTCTGGAGGCGTTTTATCATGAGCAATTCCCGCCCAACTCATTCTTCATCTTCCCGTGATTGTCCTGTGGTTGACGGCATCCGTCAGATCCAACGCATTGCCGTACGCAACGCCGAAGTCGGCGGCATTGAGATCAATCGTGCCTTGCCTACCCGCGAACGCCGTACCGTGGGGGCCTGGTGCTTTCTCGACCATGCCGGTCCGTCGGTATTCAGTGGCTCCTCGCAGGGGATGGACGTCGGGCCGCATCCGCATATTGGCCTGCAAACCTTTACCTGGATGATTGAAGGTGAAGTGCTACACCGTGACAGCCTGGGCAGTGAACAGGTGATTCGTCCCGGGCAGGTCAATCTGATGACTGCAGGGCAGGGTATCGCGCATACCGAGCAGTCAACGGGCGAACAGCGGCGTTTACACGCCGCGCAATTGTGGATCGCGTTACCTGCCGAACATGCCAATATGGCACCACGCTTCGATCATTATCCTGATTTGCCGTGCTGGCAACGCGACGGGGTCAGGCACACTTTGTTGGTGGGCGAGTTTGAACAATATCGTTCCCCGGTGTTCACTCTTTCGCCTTTAATCGCCATTGATTTGGAATGGCAGGCCGATGGCTATTTGCAATTACCTCTGCGAGAGGACTTTGAAATAGGCTTCTTGCCCCTTATTGGTGCATTTGAGGTTAATGATGAAAATTTTTCACCTGATGAGTTTGCCTATTTAGGTAAAAATCTTAACCGTATCGAGTTACATGCCAGGAAGGGCAGCCGTGCATTATTAATCGGCGGACTCCCTTTAAACGAAGAGATTCTCATTTGGTGGAACTTTGTCGGTCACAACAAGCAGGAGATTACTCAGGCGCAACGTGACTGGGAACAGGGGAATACACGTTTTCCCGAAGTTAGCGGCTATTATGGTCAACGTATGACCGCGCCACGCCTGCCCTGGAGCGATGTTTGATATCATCAGGCTATAACAAACTAATGGTTTTATTCATTTCGCTCTATTAACGTTAAATTAATGTGATCGAAATTCCATGTTTGGGCGTAAATATAGTTTATCTGGTAAATAGTGATCTGGCGCAAATAAAAGGTCGGAGCAGTGGATTAAGATAAATCTCAAGAAGTGATGTTGTCCACCGCTAGTCAGAAGCCTGTGAGGTCATTATGAGCCAAGTACTCTATCGTGCAAGATTATCCCATGTTGTTATTGCAACGGCGGCGTTTTGGATCACCATCGCAGCCATGTTGGTTGTCGCACTAAACTAACTCTGAATGATTATGCAATAAACCCGCTACGGCGGGTTTTTTTATGCCGGATTATTCGCAATATTCTGAGTGCGGTTATACTGGTTAAACCTAATCCCAGATTAACCCCGTAAAATAAAATGATAATTCTTTCTAATATAATCGTGTTGTTAATTGCCGCGATCCATTTGTATATCCTGATCCTGGAAATGTTCCTTTGGCAGAAACCTACTGGCAGGCGAGTGTTTGCTACCACCGCAGAATTTGCTGCGGCAACCCGGGTGCTGGCAGCCAATCAGGGACTGTATAACGGCTTTCTGGCGGCAGGACTGGCCTGGGGTGTCTGGCGCAACGATCCGACGGTGCAGCTGTTCTTCCTCGGCTGTGTGCTGGTGGCGGGCGTGTTTGGCGGGCTGACGGCCAGCCGTAAAATCCTCAGGGTGCAGGCGCTGCCCGCGTTAGTGGGGCTGGTGGTGGTCCTTTGGGCGCATTAGCCCGCCGATGACGGCGGCGGGAAAGCGGTCAGGCGGTCTTCTGATGAATGACGTGCAGCGGCGGGGCGATGTGCAAATCCACGCTTAAATCCTGGCGAAAATCATAAGGCGTGATATCGAACCGCTTTCTGAACATATAAGTGAAATGTGACTGTGAGCCAAAACCAAAATCGAGGGCGATGTCGAAAATAGAAGCGTCACTGCTACGCAACTGGTAAACCGCGCCGGCCAGTCTGCGCTCACGGATGTATTTGCCCAGCGAAATCCCGGTCGCTTCTTTGAACAGCTTCTGCATGTGCCACAGAGAGTAGCCGGAGTATTCGGCCAGCTCTTCGAGATGGATCACTCTTCCAAGGTGAGTTTCGACCCATTTACTGAGGGCGCAGACTAATGAGAGGTGATGTTCTTGTATCATCAGTGCGTCTGTGTGAGATCTACATAGCGCTGAAGTATACACAACTTGCCGCCACGGACAAAAAAGCCACCGACACCGAGGCGAAATTATTCGGAAAAACCATCGTCAGGTGGCTTGTCAGCCGGAAGGGAAAACGGCTAATCTGAGATTGGCCGCTACTGCCGATAGTAAAGTGGGTCAGATCGCAACACATAACAACCCAAGCAGATCCAGCCGTGACAATTCAGCGTTGATGGGGTGATCGCATGTTAATGACAGTGATTATTACTCTGGTTGTAATTGTAGGTGTAGCCGCTTTTATGGTGACACCGGTGATGAGAATGAATAATGCGGAAGGTGTGGGAGGTGAAGAGCCGTGATATCAGGGCAGAATATGACCCCCAATGGGGTTTGACAGACTACCGAAAAAGCCTGGGCACAGAGTGACCCGGGCTTTTTATTGCTGAGCATTAGCCGATTAAACGTTTTTCCGTTCCACGGTTTCTTCACCCCAGTACAGTTGGTCGGCGCTGGTTTTGGCAAAGGCCATTTGCAACGCTTCGTCACTGCCTTCTTCCCAGATTTTTTGTGCCAGAACCTCATCGTTTTTTGCCAGTTCAAAAATAGCCTCGGCGATCTCCACCGAAGTTTCACGCACGGTAGCCCAGGATTTCACATTGTGGTTTGCCATAACTTTCTCCTGTTGGGTTGTGGCTGAGGGTTGCGCCGAAAAGCGTGCCGCTCAAGGCTCAAGTATAGGTCAATTCAACCGGGCGTTTTGGCAGCCAATGCGCAACATCGTTGAAAATTCAGCGGCAAACGACCAGGAGGCGGTAAAGCCTCAGGCGGCATGCTATTCTGTGCGGCGTCTGAATTAAGAAGGAAAGGAATTATGTCCGACATGCTGAGCAACGATCAGGAATTGGCTTCCGACCTGGTGGCCTGCCAATTGGTGATCAAACAAATCCTGGACGTTATCGACGTTATCGCCCCCACCGAGGTGCGGGACAAGATGGCAAGCCAGTTGAAGAGCATCGATTTTACCACTCACCCAGCCGGTGCCGATCCCGTGACCCGGCGGGCGATTGAAAAAGCGATTGCATTGATTGAGATGAAGTTTACCCGCAGCTAATGGGGAAACCGCCGCTGAGCGACGGTTCTGAGCGGTGGTGATTAATCCACCACCGTTTCGACTTTCTTGAACAACGGGCAATCGGCCACGCCAATCACGCCGTTATCACCATGCAGATACTGGGCGATCACCAGGTTGCGTGCCGTCATGTACTTACACTGCAATCCCAGCCCACCGACGTTTTTATTGCTGCCGACCAACACGCCATAGCCCGAGAACAAAAACACCCCATACACTACTGCCAGCAGCACTGCCCATTTCACCAACTTACCCATTGTGACTCCTTGTTATTTATCGTCGTTGCGATATAGCCACGCTCCGGAGAAGGGGGCAATGGTAACAATCTGAAAAGTAGCCCTCAAGCCGGTTTCTAAACGACAGGTTAAACTTCGTTTAAGTTGGCTGTGATAGCATGCCCAACAAATTATCAAGATAACAATGAGGCTGCTAAATTTGTTACGGAAAAAAATCCTCGTGATAATGGCGTTCCTCGCTGCCTGCCTGTTCTTTTATCTGCTGGCGCTGGATAGCTATTGCGATGAGGGGGGCACATTCGCGTTGGGAGTTTGTTCCGTTACCCGCTTGATTCCCTGGTGAGATGCGAGGCAGTGCGTAACAATTTTCTATCAAGATGTTCGTGCCGGGGCCTGGAGTGCTAAGATGTCCGCCTGTTTTTAGCAGTAGATAGGGTTGTCCATGTACGATTTAGGTTTTGGTCCGAATAGCCTGGTGTCGCTGGTTGTCGCCGTGCTGGCACTGCTGGTGGGATTGTGGATCTGGTTCCTGGTGAATCGCGCCAGTGTGCGTGCCAATGAGCAGATCCGCCTGCTGCAGGAAATTGCCGAGCAGCAGCGTCAGCAAACTGCATTATTGAAAAGCCTGGCGCATAGCGCGCGCGGCGATAGCGTGACGGACGATGACGATCTCAGCCCGACGCTGGATTTCAAAGGTTTTATCCCCGAGCGTTAATCAAGATGCCTGTCGGGTGGCGTTGCCACCCGCATCGCGCCGAAAAACATTAGTGTAGATAATATAAAAACCCATCCCATTGTCATAAATCTGTCGTATTAGCATCGTAATGTAGCGCCAACTCTACGAAAGATGGATAAAGCCGATGATTAAATGGTATGAAGAAAGCGACGCCGAGGTGAACCGCAGCATTGCGTTGATCACCGGAGAAAACCCGGATAAATGGTATCCTTACGGCGGCGTGAAAGGTAAAGATTATTGCAAGAATCCCTCCGATGCCTGGCCGATTATCTGCGCCAATAAAATCAGTCTGAATGCCGATGCTCAAAGCGACAGTACGCAGTGGCAAGCGCGCATGAGCACTCAGCTTGGCGAGTGGCAGGCGGACTGCAGCAGCCCGCTGCGCGCCGCGATGATCTGTTTCCTGCTGAGCCAGCAAACTAACGAAATGGTCCGTTGAAACACCAGAATTACTGATGACTTTCCCTTTTTATGACAACAGAACTTGTCTCTGGCGGAGCCTGTTTATGAAGCGCATTATTAAAGGTGATAAAAACTTGTCTCATCTGGTGGTTGCCCATGCGGCAATCGATCGTCACGCCGAAAGCTTTGGTCAGCGCCGACAGGGCTGGCCGTCAACCTATCTGATAAAATATCAAAACGATCGCGTGGCGGTAGAGGTGGTAACACGTCGCCAGTCCTACGTCGCAACGCTGATGATTGGCGCGCGCAATCTGACCAAGTTGTGCGGCCTGTCCGGTTAAAAACTCACCCCTTCTACGGTTATTCCCAGTATAAAATAGCGCCCTGGCCATCGTTGCCGGGGCGCTACTCCTTGATGCTCACGGGGTTAAGTGTTAAAAAGCCGCCCGCAGATACATTTATTGATTGGCGAAATCTTGCGCAAAAGCGGCAGGATCCCACGCCATATGAGGATAAGATGGGCGGTCAGCAGCAGGATACCCCGCTAAAACGCGGTTTAAAAAACAGACACATACAACTCATCGCCCTGGGCGGCGCCATCGGTACCGGCCTGTTTCTCGGCATTGCGCAGACCATTAAAATGGCCGGCCCCTCGGTGCTGCTGGGTTATGCCATTGGCGGTTTTATCGCTTTTCTGATCATGCGTCAGTTGGGGGAGATGGTAGTTGAAGAACCGGTCGCCGGGTCGTTCAGCCACTTCGCCTATAAATACTGGGGTGATTTCGCCGGTTTTCTTTCCGGCTGGAACTACTGGGCGATGTTCATTTTGGTCGGCATGGCCGAATTGACTGCGGTCGGTATTTATATTCAGTATTGGTGGCCGGACATCCCGACCTGGGTTTCCGCCGCAGTATTCTTTGTCCTGATCAATCTGATCAACCTGGTTAACGTGCGGCTGTACGGCGAAACCGAGTTCTGGTTTGCCATCATCAAGGTGGTAGCGATTGTCGGCATGATCGTTTTCGGTGCCTGGCTGTTAGCCAGCGGCAACGGCGGTCCGCAAGCCAGTATCGGCAACCTGTGGGAGCAGGGCGGCTTTATGCCACACGGCATTGAAGGGCTGGTGATGGCGATGGCGGTGATCATGTTCTCATTCGGTGGGCTGGAGATGGTGGGCATTACGGCCGCTGAAGCGGCCGATCCGCGCCGTAGTATCCCCAAGGCCACCAACCAGGTGGTGTACCGCATTCTGATTTTTTACATCGGCTCGCTGACGGTACTGCTTTCGCTCTATCCGTGGGACAAAGTGGTCGAAGGCGGCAGCCCGTTCGTGATGATTTTCCATGCGCTGAACAGCAATCTGGTGGCAACCCTGCTCAATGTGGTGGTGCTCACTGCGGCGCTGTCGGTCTACAACAGTGGGGTCTATGCCAACAGCCGTATGCTGTTCGGGCTGGCGACGCAGGGGAATGCGCCCAAGGCGTTGACCCGGGTGAACAAGCGCGGTGTCCCGGTATTGTCGATCGCGCTGTCGGCGCTGGTGACCTCGGTCGGCGTGCTGATCAACTATGTGATGCCGGGGAAGGCCTTTGAGTTGCTGATGGCGTTGGTGGTCTCTACCCTGGTGATTAACTGGGTGATGATTTGTCTGGCGCATCTGCGGTTCCGCGCGGCGAAAAACCGTCAGGGTGTGATCCCAATCTTCAAGGCGTTGTGGTACCCGTTTGGCAACTACCTGTGCCTGGTGTTCCTCAGCCTGATTCTGGTGATCATGTATTTCAGCGAGGGGATCCGTATCTCGGTATTGCTGATGCCGGTGTGGATCTTGCTGTTGTGGACAGGCTTTATGCTGACGCGCCGCAAAGGCGCTAAAGTTCGGCGGTAATCTATAACGGAGGCGCTGTCTGCGCCTCCGGTTCATCCTTTAGCTGCGAGGCATAAAGGCATTGCCTGGGGCGGCGCGGCCTAATCCCAACAGCTTCCTGCACAGCAGGAACAGGGTGGTGATGACATCGATAGCGACCACGCTCAGCATCAGCATGCCCAGCATGAAGAAACTCACCAGCGCGCCAACCAACAGCACCAGCGGTGCCGGTACGCGCACCCGACGCAGTTTCATCGCGGCATACATTTTCCAATACTGCATCTGTGCCAGCATCGCGCTACGGATACGGCCCAGTCGAACACGTGATTTGCGTGATGTAGAACGGCTCATAACTTCTCCTTTTCTGAATGTCCTAATAAGTAAATCACAAGGATCTTAAGAGATGCTTAACAGGCTCTAGTCGGCCCTGGCATTCTTACAGGAACTGTGACAACACAATACCCGAAAAGGTCCCCCTGAGGTGAGCACGGTTCACAAAGCGTGCGGATCGCGTATCTTGTTATGCTGTCGAACCTGCCCGTGCAGGATGTCCGCAATGGTCGGGAGAGCAACTTGAAGATAACCAATCGTTACTATGATGCCGGCAAAGCGCACCATACCCCGCAGGGGTTTCGCAATCCGGAGCCTTCGCAACGTCAGGCGGGGGATTTAAAACGCTGGCAGGATGAGCGCAAACAGCTGGGGTTGCCCAAACCGCCGCAGATGGGCTATCCACAGTTTACCCAGCGCTGGTGGCAACGTGCCGACCTCAGCGGCAGCGATAACAGTATCTGGTGGCTGGGGCATGCCTCGATGCTGCTGCGTCTCGATGGCCGTTATGTCCTGATTGACCCGGTACTGTCGGAACGCGCATCGCCGTTCAGTTTTTATGGCCCGAAGCGCAAGACACCGCCGCCGTTGACGGTTCAACAGTTGCCGACGGTGGACATAGTATTAATTTCACACAATCATTATGACCATCTCGATCGACGCACCGTTCGGCAACTGGCGCGGCGATTCCCGCAGGCGACCTTTATTGTGCCGCTGGGGCTGAAGAATTGGTTCCGACGTTACCGCCTGCAGCGGGTAGAAGAGCTGGACTGGTGGGATAGCCTGCAGGTGGGCGATTTGACATTCCATTGCACGCCGGCGCGTCACTGGAGCATGCGCACCCTGTGGGACCGCAATCGCTCTCTCTGGTGCGGTTGGGTGATCCATCATCCGGCGCTACGCTTCTATTTTTCCGGAGACAGCGGCTATTCGGATAGTCTGGCAGACATTGGCACCCGTTTAGGGCCGTTTGACGTGGCGGCGTTGCCGATTGGCGCTTATGCACCACGCTGGTTCATGCAGGAACAGCATATGGATCCGCAGCAGTCGGTGACGCTGTATCAACAATTAAATGCGCCGCGGGTGATTCCGATCCATTGGGGGGTTTTTGAGTTGGCCGACGAGTCGTTGGATGAACCGCCGCAGCAATTAAATCTTGCTCTGAGTGCTGCGGGAATAGAGCAGCACCGGTTTCGGCCAATCAAAATTGGTGAGCGCATCGCGCTTGAGGCTAACTCTTAAGCGTTAATCCAGGGCCTGCAGGACGGTCGCGAAGGTTGCCACCGCCTGCAGGCCAGCGCCGATGCGGGCTGTGGCCATTCCGTAGTGCGGGGCCCGGTTATCCCATGCCTGAGGTTACGCGTTGGCCTGAATGGATACCACGTGGAGAAAAAGAGAAAATAAATACGCCCGGTAGACATTCTTATTGACCGAGTAAATACCTGCGCGTTTTTTAAGATTTAATTTAGCTATAGATTCCCACACTCTTCAAGGTTATTGCCGTTATTTAACCCCCGTAATAAGTAATGTATTTCACTGCTGCTGCACGACAAGAGTGCGTAAATTCTGATTTTGCATGCTTATGCACCCTAAAGTGGCACGCTATTTGATTTTTGTTATGAGATCCCGGTTGCACAAATTGTGGCCACCCTGATTGAGAGCAATAATGAGCCTGGGTATTATTTCGTTGCCGGGGGCAGGGAAGTCGCGGACGGAAGGCGGTGCCAGCGTCGGGCCATCCAGATGGCAACCCGATGGTCGGATCATCCGATATCAAATGTGCCCGTTCATCGATATTCAAAAGTTGTATAAGAAATTCCATAAAGATTCAAATTTTTTAACGTTCTAAGCGTCTGCCTGGGGTTATATGTTGCAACATACATTGGTCAATCGGATGAAAGAATTGTTAAAATTCAGTCAGGGTGCGGAGTGTAGCGAGGTATCACTGTTAAGCAGAAAATAGCTAAGGCTTCAACATCTTTTAGTCTATTTAAGCTTATGTTGCTCTCGACCGTTTCAAATATGTGCGACAGCTCCACCAGTGATTAAAAATGGCTTGCCATCGAATACAGAGTATGTGATAACGCATCTGGGTAAAACGAGGTACAGTTCTGTATATGTGTGGCATTTTCAGTAAAGAAGTTCTGAGTAAAAACGTTAGCGTTGAATACCGCTTCTCTGCCGATCCTTATCTTAGTGCCTCAAGCAGTAACGACTCTAGTTTGTCTATGTAACGCCTCCGGGCGGTTTAAACAATCCAAAGGAAATACTCAAGATGGCAAAGATTAAAGGTCAAGTTAAGTGGTTCAACGAATCTAAAGGTTTCGGTTTCATCACTCCAGCTGATGGCAGCAAAGACGTGTTCGTACACTTCTCTGCAATCCAGGGTAACGGCTTCAAAACCCTGGCTGAAGGCCAGAACGTTGAGTTCGAAATCCAAGATGGCCAGAAAGGCCCATCTGCAGTAAACGTTACTGCAATCTAATCAGCGTCAGCTGTACAAAAAACCCGCCTTAGTGCGGGTTTTTTCGTTTCTGTTATCTACCGGTAATAATAATCCCCGCATACTGATTTCGCCCGGTAATACCCGGATGCATAGGATCTTGCTCGCGCCGGTGACTGTTGCGACGGTAGCTGGTGTATTTAAAACGCTGTGGCTGGTGCGGGTCGGTATTGGGGGTGCAGATGGTGCAGCTTCCGGCATGGTCAACGGCGGAAAACCCCAGTTCGCGGAGTTTGGATTCGGCGATGGCGGCTAGATCCAGGTGGCGATAATGGGGACTGATTAAGGCCGCGGGCAGGGGTAACTGTTGCTTGAACCTTGCGACCAGTTCCTCGTTGACCTCGTAACAGCAGGGGCCGGCCGCAGGGCCAATGGAAGCCACCCAATTTGCGGTTGAGTCATCACGGCTGATACGCGCCGCCAGTTGCTCCAGAATGCCGTCCAGCAGGCCCCGCCAGCCGGCATGCACGGCAGCAATGGCAGAACCGTCGTTACGGCTGAAAATCACCGGCAGACAGTCTGCCGTTAACACGCTGAGCAAAATACCAGGCTGGGTGGTATAGAAGCCATCGGCTTCACCGCACCGTTGCGTCGTCTGCGTTACGTCAACAATACGAGTGCCATGCACCTGTTTCTTCTCCGGCAGGGTGACGCGGTAGGGCAGCAGGTGGCCGGGCAGCAGCGCACTTTTGTTGCCGAAACCGTGCTGAATGGCCGGTATGGCGTTGAGCAGTAGGGAATAATCGGTCATATAAGGTTTTTGCCTGCGTCAGAAAACTTAACGTCAGTGTAGCCAGTTTTTTTCCCGCTTGGCTAGGCCCTGGCGGGATGTACCTTGCATCACACCAGCGCCTTCTTTAGACTAGCCGCGCCGTATCTCTCTGGAATCCAAGCCATGTCTTATCAGTGCCCTCTGTGTCATCAACCGCTTCATTTATCTCATCTGCAATGGCGTTGCGACGCCAACCATCAGTTTGACTGCGCCAAAGAAGGCTATGTCAATCTGCTGCCGGTACAGCACAAGCGTTCAAAGCAGCCCGGAGATAGTGTGGAAATGATGCAGGCGCGGCGCGCTTTCCTGGATGCGGGTTTCTATCAGCCCTTGCAACAGCGGGTGGCTGAGCTGTTGGATCAGGCGTTGGCGACCGATGCACTGGCATTACTGGATATTGGCTGTGGTGAAGGCTACTACACGGCAGAGGTGGCGGCCCGATTGGCGCAGCAGCGGAATATTACGGTGTATGGCCTGGATGTTGCCAAGGTGGCAATTCGCTATGCCGCCAAGCGTTATCCGGCAGTGTCATTCTGTGTGGCGTCGAGCCACCGCCTGCCGTTTGCCGACGGCTCTCTGGACGCGATACTGCGTATTTATGCGCCTTGCAAAGCTGAAGAGCTGGCTCGGGTGGTGAAACCCGGTGGTGTAGTGGTCACGGTATCGCCCGGCCCACGTCACCTGTACCAATTGAAAGAACAGGTCTATCAGCAGGTGCAACTGCATGTCGAACAGGATGAGCAGTTAGCCGGTTTTGACTGTGAACGCGTTGAGTCGTTAGCCTACCCGATGACATTACCGGGTGAGCAGGCGGCCAACCTGCTGCAGATGACGCCGTTTGCCTGGCGGGCCTCTCCAGAGGTGCAGCAGCACCTGATTGGCTGCGAGGCCTTCGCCTGCGAAACCGATTTTGTCATCGCGCTGTACCGCCGTCAGCCTGATTAAGCCTGAATCACGGGCCACAAATAAAAAAACCTGCCATTGGCAGGTTTTTCTTTGCGTTCAGCTGGATCAGGCGAGATAACCCAAATGCTCCAGCAGGATATTGAAGCCGATACCGATCAGCACCACGCCGCCGAGGATCTCCGCACGTTTGCCTAGCAATGGCCCGATAAAGCGGCCAATCATCATGCCCAGGGTGGCCATAATCATGGTGGCACAGCCGATAGCCATGGCAGTGTGCACGATATTCACCTGCAGGAAGGCCAGACCGACACCGATGGCCATAGCGTCGAGGCTGGTAGCAATGGCGGTGGCGACCAACAGCCAGAACCCGTGACGCTTCACTTTTTCCACTTCATCCGGCCGGTTTCTGACGCCTTCGACGATCATGCGCATGCCGAGGATAAACAACAGTGAGAAGGCGACCCAGTGATCCCATTCCATAATGTATTGGCTGGCGAACAAGCCGATGCCCCAACCGATAATCGGCGTAATGGCTTCAACGACCCCGAAGATAAGTCCGGTGCGTAGCGCTTCACGAAAACGAGGTTGATGCAGGCTGGCACCTTTGCCGATCGATGCGGCGAACGCATCCATAGACATGCCAAAAGCGAGAATGAGTGTAGCTGACAAGTTCATGTTAAGTAACCTCGGCCGGGCGGCTCCATATACACGTAACCCACCCCCAACCATACGACGGAGTTACGTGTCTATGGTCTCGCCAACCTTACCTGGCTGCCCGCACCACGTTTTAATGTATAAAACGAGTATGTTGATACGGGCGTTTCTGGCGTTTTATTGTCCAGAAACCGGCTACTCCCCAATGACGGCGCAACCATACCATATTAATTCCGTTACCAACAACCCTTATTCCCGATGGAAATTTGTTTGGCGTTGATAATTGTTTTCATTAATGGGATGTACAGAAAGGAATATAATGTAGGCGAGTGCAACAATATTGCGTAAATAATCATCAGGTAGCCTCGTGCGCTGGCGAATAATTATCCACATACAGCGCGGGGCGAGGCGATGGGAGAGTTAAGGCTATTGCTTACTCACTGATTTTCTACAAAAAAGTGATAAATTTTTTCCAAATCGTCTAATTGAGTGACCTGGATCAGCAAGCGACGCTGCTCCAGATCTATCACCAAGATGCCATCCTCGGATAAATTCATGGCTTTAATCCGGTTATATTCAATAAAGGCGTTGGCATAAAAGAAACCCTGGGCTTTAAACAACATCTTGGGCCAGCGGATATAAGAAATATAAATGGCGATCAGTGCTAAAGAAATAAGCAGATAGGTGGTTATTAACGCACCCTGAGTGGTGACATTTCGATAGAGCAGAATGGCGATCAGGCCGATAAAAATCAGGCCATCAATCCGATTACGGCGTTTTAACTGCACCTTGAGCAAGGTTTTGCCTTTCAGCAGGTTCATACCGAACTCGTCGTAAATCGCATACACCAGCATCAGCGCGGTGAAAATCAGTAATACGCCATCGGTCAGCGACATCTTTCAACTCCAGAAATAAAAAAACCGGGGGGTTCCCCCCGGGCAGACGGCTGGTAGAGCCAGTTATTAGGGAGAGCGTGCCGAAGGGGTCGTAGCAACTTTAGTTGCCGGAGCGCCCCTCGGTGCGCTAGGCCCGGGTATCTTGGGCTAAACATCAAACTCAAACCGGGGGTTTCCCCCCGGCGATTAAAACGCTTACAGACCCAGCAGACCTATCCAGTAACCGAAGATACCGATGGCAAAGAAGCCAATGATGATCCACAGCGCATTCACTTTTCTGCGCAGTAGCCACATACAGCCGAAGGTCAGCAGCAGTGGCACCAGACCCGGCATCAACTGGTCGAGGATGGTTTGCACCGTGGTCACTGTGGTATGCCCGGTCTGGTCGGTGATCTTCGACACCACCAGCGGGATATTCACGTGCGTCCACTTGTTAACCAGTGCCCCCATGACAAACAGGCCGAGAATGGACGCTCCTTCCG
This sequence comes from Serratia proteamaculans, assembly GCF_949794035.1. Taxonomy (NCBI): domain Bacteria; kingdom Pseudomonadati; phylum Pseudomonadota; class Gammaproteobacteria; order Enterobacterales; family Yersiniaceae; genus Serratia; species Serratia proteamaculans. The sequence continues at coordinate 3,130,746 of NZ_OX461105.1, read as the reverse complement.
TCAGTTTTTGCAGGAAGCCGCCGCCCATATCATTAACGATATCCACCCCTTTGCGGTAACCGTAGGCCACGCCGTAATAGCGGGTCATCAGGCGCACCAGGTTGAACAGAACGAAGAACAAGAGCGGACCCAGCAGGCTGCCACTCATGGCAATACCGGCGCCGAGTGCGGCGAATACCGGCCGTACGGTACCCCAGAAAATCGGGTCGCCGACGCCGGCCAGTGGCCCCATCAAACCGACCTTGATGCCGTTGATAGCCGCATCGTCGATCGGTGCCCCGTTAGCGCGCTGTTCTTCCATCGCCATGGTAACGCCAAGTACCGGCGCCGCCACGTAAGGGTGGGTGTTAAAGAACTCCAGATGGCGTTTGATCGCCTGTTTGCGGTCGTCGTTATTTTCCGGGTACAGGCGACGGATCACCGGCACCATTGAGAAGCAAAAACCCAGCGCCTGCATACGTTCAAAGTTCCATGAACCCTGGAACAGATTCGAGCGCATAAACACACCGCGAATATCGGCTGGCGTGAGTTTCTTTTGAGCTGTTGTATCAACCATTTCTCTCACCTATTCCTAGTCGAGTTCGTTATCGAGGTCGTTGGCATTAGCCGGACCAGCCTGGACTACCTGAGACTTGTTGTATTTCGGGCTGAGCTGGATATAAAGCACGGCCATCACCACGCCGATCACGCCGAGGGCGACCAGGTTAAAGTTGGTGAAGGCAGCGGTAACGAAACCGAGGTAGAAGAATGGCATCAGGTAGCCGGCACGCATCATGTTGATCACCATGGCGTAACCAACCACCACGATCATCCCACCGGCGATGTTAAGGCCGCTGGTGACGACTTCCGGGATCGAGTTAAGCAGCGCGTGAACGCCTGAGGTGCCCACCGAAACCGCAACGATAACCGCCGGGATGGCGATACGCATTGCCTGCAGCAGCAGGGCGGAGATATGCAACCAGGTAATGGCGCGTAAACTGCCGCGCTCCGCCGCGCTGTCTGCCGCATGCTGGAAGGCCACGGTCAGGGTACGCACGATGATGGTCAGCACTTGCCCAGCAGCTGCCAGCGGTATGGCCAGGGCGATACCGGCCCCGACGCTTTGCCCACCGGCAATAACCAGAATGGTGGAAATGATTGACGCCAACGCCGCATCTGGCGCTACCGCCGCACCGATGTTCATCCAGCCCAGTGCGATCATCTCCAGCGTACCGCCGATGATGATACCGCTTTTCATGTCACCGAGAATAAAACCGATCAGGGTACAGGCGACCAGCGGACGGTGAAACTGAAACTCGTCGAGGACAGAACCCATCCCGGCGATACAGGCAACGATAAATATCAGTACAATCTGAAGAGTGGTAATCTCCATTGCACTTCTCCTATGACCAAAGATCTCTGAGTAAAGTAATTATTGGCTGTCGCCATTAATTGAGTTTGTTAATCAGGTCCATCATTTTTAACCGACTGTCGGACGAGACTTTACGAACTTCCAATTCAATACCGCGCTCGTTTAATTTCTTAAACGCTTCGATATCTTTTTCATCAACCGAAACGGCGTTGTTCACCTGGGTTTTGCCCTGACGGAACGCCATGCCACCGATATTCACCGATTTGATATCCACACCAGCTTCCACCAAACGCCAGACGTCGGTCGGGTTGGTGAACAGAAACATCACGCGATCGCCGGCGTATTTCGGGTTGTTCCAGACGCGGATGGCTTTCGCCACGTCAACCACATGTGCGGTGACGCCCGGCGGGGCAACCTGAGTCAGTAAGGTCTTGCGAACGTGATCGGCGGCAACTTCGTCACTGATCACGATGATGCGAGTGACGTCGGTTTCCTTGGTCCAGCGGGTCGCAACCTGACCGTGAATCAAACGGTCATCGATGCGGGCCAGGCCGATTTTCATATGGTCATTAGGGCCCAGCGGTGCCTGAGACGCAGCGGGTTTTGCGGCAGGAGCACTCTGTGGTGCCGCGGGCTTAACACTCTCTTCGGCTGGTTTTTTCAGCGCTTTCACGCCCTCACGGCCGGTTTCCAACGCCAGTGCGACCAGATCGTCGAAGCCAGGGTTGTCATCTCGTGCCATGAACGTTTCCACCAACATCGGAATGTTAACCCCGGTGACGACCTCATAGTTTTCTTTATCGACGGCAATGCGGCTGGCCGCATTGAACGGGCTGCCGCCCCAGGTATCGACCAGGAACAGGACGCCACCGCTGGTGTCGAGTCCACTGATTTTTCCGTTGTATTTCTCGATTAACGTTTCGGCATTTTCACCGGGGACGAAATCTATAAAAGCGACGTTGTCCTGTTCGCCCAATAGCATTTCCGTCGTTTTCAGCAATTGTTCTGCTGCGGTCCCGTGTGTGCCGATGATAATAGCTATTGCCACTCGCTACCTCCTCATTGAACTTCATGCACGGATTGTGTCGTTGTTTAGTTCATTTCCTTGCTGGCAGTCACCTGCGTGGTTCAGATACATTATGGTAGAAATTTGGAAACCCGCCGTTAACATTTCCCGCGCAGTTTCAAACGCCTGTGCGCAATGAACCCCATCAGCGCCATTTATTTTAGTGAGTGAAAAAATAAATTTTGTGACGTTGCTCTGTTATTGAACGCTCGGATAAGTCCTAACCCGGTGTTTGCGGAATTAAACACCAGAGCTGTTACAAGACGATGCAGAAGGTAAAAAAGCTTCTTTGCCGGCAAAAAAATTCCTGCTAGAGTATTTCTTCTTTCATATTCAGGAGTGAAGGGCCTCAGCCCACCCTATGGACTGTCACCGAAGTTACTGTTTTTCAAGGTTCCACCCGCCACCTGCTGGCGTTGTACAAGTCACACGGCCGTTCGGCCATCCCCCGGTACTGCAATCCCGATATCTTGCTGTTTCTGTCCGCGCCCTTGCTGCGTCGGCATTGTCACGTCTGAGCACCGCTCGGCCATCCCGTCTTTTTTTCGGAGTCTGATATGGAATTTTTAATGGACCCCTCAATTTGGGCTGGGTTACTGACACTGGTGGTATTGGAAATTGTACTGGGTATCGACAACCTGGTGTTTATCGCCATTCTGGCCGATAAGTTGCCGCCGAAGCAGCGTGATAAAGCGCGCATCCTTGGCCTGTCGCTGGCGCTGTTTATGCGTCTGGGCCTGTTGTCGGTTATTTCCTGGATGGTGACGCTGACCACACCGCTGTTTAGCGTTGGGGAGTTCAGCTTCTCCGGTCGCGACCTGATCCTGCTGTTCGGCGGGGTGTTCCTGTTGTTCAAGGCCACCATGGAGCTGCACGAACGGTTGGAAGGGCAAACGCACCAGGATGGCGCCAACCGCGGCTATGCCAAGTTCTGGGCGGTGGTGGTGCAGATTGTGATCCTTGACGCCGTGTTCTCACTCGACGCGGTGATCACCGCTGTGGGCATGGTGAACGACCTGCCGGTCATGATGACCGCCGTTGTCATCGCCATGGTGGTGATGCTGGTGGCTTCAAAACCGCTGACTAACTTCGTGAATGCGCATCCTACTATTGTGGTGCTGTGTCTGAGCTTCCTGCTGATGATCGGCCTGAGCCTGATCGCCGAAGGTTTTGGCTTGCATATTCCTAAAGGTTACCTGTACGCCGCGATTGGTTTCTCAATCCTGATTGAGCTGTTTAACCAAATCGCCCGCCGCAACTTTATCAAGCATCAGGCTCATCGCCCGATGCGTGAACGCACCGCAGAGGCGATCATGCGCCTGATGGGGCAACAGCGGGCACAGCAGACGGACGAAACGGCACCGCAGCCGGTGGATGAAACCTTCGCCGAAGAAGAACGTTATATGATCAGCGGCGTGTTAACGCTGGCCTCACGTTCACTGCGTAGCGTGATGACGCCACGCACCGAGATTTCATGGGTGGATTGCGATCGTTCCCGTGAAGAGGTGCGTGAGCAACTGCTGGATACGCCGCACAGCCTGTTCCCGGTTTGCCGTGACTCGCTGGATGAAATTATCGGTGTGGTTCGTGCCAAGGATCTGCTGGTGGCGGTAGAACGGGGTGATGATATTGCCGAGTTTGCCGCACGCACGCCACCGATTGTAGTGCCGGACACCATGGACGTGATTAACCTGCTGGCGGTATTGCGCCGTGCCAAGGGGCGTCTGGTGGTGGTGACCAACGAGTTTGGCGTAGTGCAGGGGCTGGTCACGCCACTGGACGTGCTGGAGGCGATTGCCGGTGAATTCCCGGACGAGGATGAAACGCCCGATATCGTGGTGGAAGATGCCGGCTGGCTGGTGAAGGGCGGAGCCGATCTGCACTCACTGGAACAGGCGCTGAACTGCGAGGATCTGGTCAGTCCGACGGCGGATTTCGCCACCCTGGCGGGGTTCCTGCTGTCCCACTACGGTCAGATGCCGGCGGTGGGCGAAACGGTAGAACTTAACCGACTGCGTTTCGAAGTCGTTGCCGTGTCCGAGTACCGCATTGAGTTGGTGCGTATTACCAAGGTGGAACCTCTCGACGAGGAACACCAGTAACACCGGGGCCGGGGGCATCACGCCTCCGGCTTGCTTTCTTGCTCCTTCTGCCGTTCCTCCCGCTGATTCACCGTCCGCAATCTTGATTCGTACTGCTGTAACCACAGCGGGAATACATTGATCGGCATCGGCTTGGCAAAATAGAAGCCCTGCAGCGCGTTCACCTCGCGTGAGCGAAGATAATCCGCCTGCTCGGCGGTTTCCACGCCCTCGGCCACCAGCCTTAATTTCAGGCGTTGCGCCAGCGTGATAATGGTATCGGTGACGGTAGCGTTAATCGCATCGGTGCCGATAGCCGCGGTAAAGCCACGGTCGATCTTCAATACGTCTGGGCTGAGTTTCTTCAGATAGCTGAGTGAACTGTGTCCGGTGCCAAAATCGTCGATCGCCAACATGATACCCATTTCCTTCAGCGTTTTGATTTGCTCATACTGAATTTCCGACAGGGCGGTGCGCTCGGTCAACTCCAGCATCAGCGAAGGCATGGGGTGGGCCGGCAGCCACAGGCGGCGGATGTCATCGATAATGGTCACCCCGTTGAAATGCTCAGCCGCGACGTTAATGCTGATATAAAAAGACGGGCGTGGCGGGAATAACTGCAGGTTTTCCACCACGGTGGTCATCAGGTAACGGGTCAGGGCGATGATTAAGCCATGCTGCTCCGCCAGCGGAATAAAAACGTCGGGGGAGATCCAGCCCTGGCGTTTGTTCTTCCAGCGCAGCAGCATCTCAACCCCGACGCAGCGGCCGGTTTCAGCATTGATGATTGGCTGACAGTAAACGCGGAATTCGCGATGGGAAATGGCGTGACCAATATGGTACGACAGGCTCATGCGGTTTGCCGTTAGCAGATACACCACATAGGCCGCCAGCAGGCTGATCAACAACGACAATGGGATATGGCGTGGCAGCGCTGCCAACGCCAGCATGCTGGCCTGAGGGCCGAACAGCGAAATAGAGAACGGATACTGAGTGGATTTTGCGGTAAAGCGCAGGTTGGTTGTCAGGGTATCGCTACGCAAAATTTCCCGGCGGCCATATTCCAGGCTGAAGTCGCCGACGTTCAGCACCACCCGTTGTGCGTAGGGTTCCTGGGGTTCCAGCAGGAAGTTCGCCAATAACTCAATATTGAAGACGTGTAACACGCCGTTGCTGCGGTTATCCGCTTCGGCCGGGGTCCACATGATCAGGGTTGGCACGCCTTTGGCGACCGAGAGTGAAGGGCGCAGCGCCAACGTCGCGCCATCGTTTGCTATTGCGGGCAAAATAGCGGCTAAAACATAGGTACGGGCACCAAACAGGCTGGAACAGTAAATAATGCCGTCTTTGACCAATAGCATGGCCCGTAAAGCCTGATTTTGTGCGGCGCGAAAACGTAACGTCGGCATCGCGATTTCACAGGATTGACTCAACATCGGCATACTGCGTTTGGCTTGCAGCTTGGCTGGCGTCAGCAAATCATTAATCTTGGCGACGGTGCGGGTGGCAAGCACCTGTCGGCTTTGTTCAATGGAGCCAAGCTCCTGATAATAGCGGGTATACAGTGACAGCAGCAGAATAGCCAACCCGACCGCCCCGGCCAGTAGCCAACGGTAATAGCGGTATTTGGTCACGGCAAGTTGGGTCATCAACATCGCTCAATCCTTGTTCGGTAAGCCAGCCCAGAACCACCGTCAGGCCAAACAGCCCTGCATGATCCTCGGCTAATTCTAGCCTGTCGTTATACAAGAGTGATGGTAACCCAGTAAATTATTTAAATTTAGTGAAACAGAGGGCTAAATTGCAGGTTAACCGCAGGATAGACGGAATATTCTTCGTGGGTGTGGTATGACGTTGTCACTAAAGTGACGTTAATGATTTGATTAATCAGAGTCATAGCAAGAAAAACCCCGCCATTAAGGCGGGGTTAGAGGGTCAGTCACATTGCACTTTGATCGCCAATCCACCGCGAGAGGTTTCGCGATATTTGGCGTTCATGTCTTTGCCGGTTTCGTACATGGTTTCGATCACCTTATCCAGAGACACGCGTGGCTCACTGGTGCGACGCAAGGCCATACGCGCCGAGTTGATCGCTTTCACGGAAGCAATGGCATTACGTTCGATACAAGGCACCTGAACCTGGCCGGCAACCGGGTCACAGGTCAGCCCCAGGTTGTGCTCCATGCCGATCTCTGCCGCGATGCAAACTTGCTCCGGACTCCCGCCCAGCAGTTCGGCCAGGCCGGCTGCCGCCATTGAGCAAGCTACACCCACTTCCCCCTGACAGCCCACTTCGGCGCCGGAGATAGAGGCATTCATCTTGTACAACGCACCGACTGCGCCCGCCGCCATAAAGTAACGGATGTAGATATCCGGGCTGACGGATTCGATAAAGTGGTCGTAGTAAGCCAACACGGCCGGAACGATACCGCAGGCGCCGTTGGTCGGTGCGGTAACCACACGGCCACCGGCGGCGTTCTCTTCGTTGACCGCCAGCGCGAACATATTGACCCAGTCAATCACGTTCATTGGGTCGCTGGACAGCTTGTCGGAAGACACCAGCAGGCGACGCAGCGCAGAAGCACGGCGTGGTACACGCAGTGGCCCCGGCAGCACACCTTCGGTATTCAGGCCACGATCGATACAGGCGCGCATGGTCTGCCAGATATTACCGAAGTAGGTCTCGATATCCTGCTTGCTGTGCAGCGCCAGTTCGTTCTGCATCACCAGGCCGGAAAAGGACAGCCCGGTATCACGGCAGTGGGCGAGAATATCACGAGCAAAACTGAACGGATAAGGAACGCTCAACTCGTGCGCGTCGGCCTTGCCGAAGTTCTCTTCGTCGACGATAAAACCGCCGCCGAGTGAGTAGTAGGTCTTGCTGTAAACTTGTTTATCCCCGGCGAAGGCGTGGATCTGCATGCCGTTCTCGTGCAGCGGCAAATTGTCGCTGCGGAAAACCATGCCGCCATCACGTGGGAAATCAACCTCTTGCAGGCCGTTGGCCAGCATCAGGCGTTGACGTTGTTCTACATCGCGAATAAAACCCGGGATGCTATCGATATCAACGGTATCTGGCATATTGCCCGCCAGGCCGAGGATGATAGCGATATCGGTATGGTGACCTTTACCGGTCAATGAGAGTGAGCCGTAAACATCTACGGCAACACGCGTGATAGAAGGCATCAGGCCTTGATTTACCAGATCGTCGACAAACTGTTTGCCGGCTTTCATCGGTCCAACCGTATGAGAGCTGGACGGGCCGATGCCGATCTTAAACATGTCGAAAACGCTAATCACGCTAAAACTCCTTAGAGGCATATTGTTATGGCTGCGGCGGTTAAAAACCGAGCAGGGAACAGCGATATTGTAAAAGGGCCACGCAGGTTTGGCTGCCTTTTTCGCATGAAATAAAATAATCCTTGGTGTTAGTTTTGTTGCTGATTGCCTCAGGCATTCGGCCGGCCGTGGAACCTCCGTTGCCTAAACTCGGTTAATGGCAATCGCGCCAGCTTCCACTGCTGAACGCGGCCGGCTTAAACCTTGCTTAAATAGTGGTTTATTCCGGACGACGGTATTTTACAGGTATTTCGTAAGGTTGAAGAGAGGGTTTACAGTTTTTTTAAAACTCTGATAGACAGGAAGGTAGTTGAAAAAACAAACCAATGAAGTGATGACGATCGCTTTACCCACGCCTGTGGTGCAGGTAACCGTTTGGCTTGTGATGGGGGTCACATTATTGGCGCTAAATGCTGACCTGCTGCGCCAGTCTTCGAATGATGGCGGCAGTCAAACCCCAGACAAATTGGCTCTGATACCAGGACAAATAAATGCGGTGCGAATGGCCGGCACGCTGAATATCCAGCGGGTAATAGCGCGAAAGTGTCAGCGCTTCGTGCAGCGGCATTTCAAACACGTCGGCCACTTCGTCTTCATTGGCGAAAAATTGCACATCGGGTGAGATCAAACCGACCACCGGGGTCACCTGAAAACCGGTGCTGCTGTCGAGCGGGGCCAGTTGACCCAGAATGGTCACTGCCTGCGGGGGGATAGCCACTTCCTCCTGAGCTTCGCGCAGGGCGGTGATAATCGCCGAGCCGTCTTCAGCGTCGGTTTTACCGCCCGGAAACGCCACCTGGCCCGGGTGTTTGCGCAGCGAATCGGCACGGCGCGTCAGTAACAGTGTGGGTTCGGGGCGACAGATAATCGGGATCAGCACCGCGGCCGGGCGAATGTTATGTGAGATCTGCGCTGCCTGTGGCAGTTGCAGTTGAAAGCGGCTGATAAAGGCTGCCAGCGAGGCCGGATAAGTCGGTGGATTCACGAGGCGATAAACTCCCCCAGTTGCGGCAGGATGCGGCCGACTTTATCAAAGGTTTCCTGGTATTCCGCCTGTTCCTGGCTGTCGGCAACGATGCCGCCACCGGCGGAACAATAAATACGGCCGTTTTCGGTGATCAGGGTGCGGATAGTGATGTTGGTGTCCATGGTGCCGCAGGCGCTGATATACCCGATGCTGCCGCAGTAGGCATTACGTCGCTGGGGTTCCAGTTCTTCAATAATTTCCATCGCTCGCACCTTGGGCGCACCGGTGATGGACCCCCCAGGGAAACAGGCGCGCAGCAGCTCGGTCGCCGGAGTGTGCTGCGGCAGGGTGGCGGTAATGGTGCTGACCAGATGATGTACCGCCGGGAAAGGTTCGACCACGAACAGTTCGGGAACCTGCACGCTGCCCGGTTCGGCGACGCGGCCGATATCATTGCGCAGCAGGTCGACAATCATCAGATTCTCCGCACGGTCTTTGGCGGAATTCGCCAACCGTTGCGCCTGCTGTGCATCCTGTTCAGCATCGGCCAACCGCGGCAGGGTGCCTTTGATGGGCCGGGTTTGGATCTGTTGATTCTCCAGCCACAGAAAACGCTCGGGTGAAACGCTGAGCACGGCGTTGTCCGGCAGGCGCAGGAAGGCGGAGAAGGGTGCGCGGTTGCTGGCGCTCAATTGCTGAAAGGCTTGCCATTCATCGCCCTGATAGTCGGCAGAAAAACGTTGCGCCAGATTGATTTGATAACAATCCCCGCTGCGCAGGTAATGCTGAATACGCTGGAATTTATCACCATACTGCTGCCGCGTCATGTTGGCCTGCCAGGGGCTGGTCAAGGAAAATGCTGACCGGGGCGCGGGCTGTTGACTGTGGAGCCACTGCCAGCGCTGCTCTACATCAGCATGGCTGAGCAGGGTTAGCCTTTGTTGGTGGTGATCGGCTATCAACGCCCAGTCATAAATGCCGACTGCCATGTCCGGCAAGGCGATATCCGCCAGTGCCCGCTGCGGCAGTTTCTCTACCCGGCGGCCTAAATCGTAACCGAACAGCCCGAGGGCCCCGCCCTGGAACGGTAGGTTGGTATCCGCCTCCGGCTGCAGGTTCTGTTGTTCCAACTGCTGTTGTAACAGGCTGAAAGGATCTTCCGGCGACTGCCAGCAGGCTTCACCACGGCGGATCTCGGTTGAGGGGCCGCGCGTGGTCAGAGTGGCACAGGGCGCCGCGACCAGAATATCAAACCGGTTATGCGAGTGTTCGGCAAAACCGGAATGCAGCAACATCGCCCAAGGCTGTGAAGCCAGCGGGGCAAACAGCTCCAGCAGGGCGGTGCGGGTGTAGGGCAAAGACTTGATATTCGGTGCGGTTGCGCTCATGGGCCTCAATAAACCTGACTGACGGGGCGGCTGTTTCTGCAGGCTATTCTGCCATATTCAACCGGTTGGCGCATGCTCTGGCTGCACGCTACACAGCACACTTCATATAAACCGCGAGTAAACAATTTTGCAAATGAAGCATTTTTTGCGACTTTGGCTATAATCCAATATGTTAAAAACTACATCAATGAATGGCTAAGATAATTCTTGATTTCGATGATTTGAATTTCAAACACTAAAATTCACTATTAGTTTCTTTCGGTTATTGTTTTTGCTTGTTATCAGTCATCTGTGAGAGCACAGAGCTTAAAATATAAATGGTAACAAGACGCATTTGTGCCTGCGACTTTGTCGGTTGGCCTGTGCCTTATTTAATTTAATTGCACCCTGATATTTTTTAAAAATAGAAATATTCATTCGTTACCTTTGCGAAGAGCTGCCTATGCCCCTAATGCTGAGTGTCATTGTCCCGTTGCACAACGTGGGTAAATTGTTTGAGCCGTTTCTGGCATCGCTGCTGGCACAAGATGAGCAGCGGCTGGAGGTGATCATTGTTAATGATGGTTCTACCGACGGCTCTGGAGATATCGCTCACCGCTATGCAAAGCAACACCCACATATTACCGTCATCGACCAGTTTAATGCCGGCGTGTCCAATGCGCGTAATGCCGGGTTAGCGATCGCCAGGGGTAAATATGTGGCGTTCCCCGATGCTGATGATTTATTGGCGCCTGAAATGTATTCAACGCTGGTAGAATTGGCCGAGGAAAATCAATTGGATGTTATGCAGTGTAACGGTGAGCGTTATTTCACCGACGCAGATGAACTGCAGCCGATTATTCCGCTAAAACGATTGGGCGATACCGGCGTTATTAGCGGCGTCCAATGGCTGGAACGTGCACTAAAATCAAGAAAGTTTATTCATGTGGTCTGGCTGGCGGTGTATCGCCTTGATTTTATTAAGCAGCGCCGGTTGTATTTCGAACCGGGTTTGCATCATCAGGATATTCCCTGGACGACAGAGGTGATGTTTAATGCGCAGCGGGTGAAATACCTCAGCAAAGCGCTGTATCGCCAGCGGGTGCACGATCAATCGATCAGTAATCGCCGCCGCACGGGTAAGGCAAACGTAGAGTATCAGCGTCATTACATGAAAATCGTGGCCATGCTGGTGGCGCTTAACCAGCGCTATGCCGACAAAATCGACATTCGCCCGGCTTTCCACTGGCAGATCACCCGCGAGGCATTGGGCATTTGCCACAGCATTCGCCGTGAACCTGAACTGGCGGCGCAGTGCCAGATCACCGATGAGTTCTATCAAAATGGCATCGATCGGGCGATGGTTGACAACGCACGCGGGCTCAAACAGGATTGGCACGTCATTCTCTGGCTGCACCGTCTGAAGCAGTGGCGGCACGGCGACTCACGTTCACTGCAGGCTACTGAATAACAGGCGTAGGGTTCTGCCGGTTAAAGGCGTATACTCAGCCTCCATTTTGCCGGAGAGAAACACATGCTTGCAGGTATGCCGTCACTGAGCCATCTAGAGCAGCAGGAAGCTGCGGACCGTATCCATCTGTTGATGGAACAAGGCATGAGCAGTGGTGAAGCCATCGCGCGCGTCGCGCAGGAAATCCGCGAAAAACATCAGGGTGACCAGGTTAGCGTCATGTTTGATGATGAAGACGACGAAGAAGAGTATCAGGAACGGCCGGACGATCAGGCTGACGATGACTCGGAAGAAGACGAAAACTATTGATGTTGCTGGGGCCGGCAAGCCGGCCCCAAAGCGTTAACCTTCAATTACCACCGCCGCCGCGGCCAATTTGGCCGACTCCACCGCCAGCTCTACATTTTCTGCCGTAGCCAGCGCGACGCCCATCCGACGTTGACCGTTAATTTCCGGCTTGCCGAACAGACGCAGTTGATTGTGGCCGACCAACGCGCGATCCAGACCGCTGAAACGCAGATCACTGCTGGTCAGCTGTGGCAGGATCACCGCAGAGGCTGAAGGGCCGAACTGGCGAATGGCACCAATCGGCAGACCGAGGAAAGCGCGAACGTGCAGCGCGAATTCTGACAGGTCTTGTGAAATCAGAGTCACCATGCCGGTATCATGTGGACGCGGTGAAACTTCGCTGAAGATCACCTCATCGCCACAGACAAACAGCTCAACGCCAAACAGGCCAAAACCCCCCAGCGCCTTCACCACATTTTCTGCAATCGCCTGCGCGCGGCTCAGCGCCAGTTCGCTCATCTGCTGTGGCTGCCATGACTCGCGGTAATCGCCATCTTCCTGACGATGGCCGATCGGTGCGCAGAAATGCACACCGTCGACCGCACTGATGGTCAACAGGGTGATTTCAAAATCGAACTTCACCAGGCCTTCGACAATCACCCGGCCACCGCCGGCGCGCCCTCCCTGTTGGGCATAATCCCAGGCGGCTTGCAGCTGTTCCGGGTTGCGGATCAGGCTTTGGCCTTTGCCGGAGGAGCTCATCACCGGCTTGATAATGCACGGGTAGCCGATTTCATCGACTGCCTGCCGAAACGCAGGTTCGCCGTCGGCAAAGCGGTAACTGGAGGTCGGCAAGCCGAGGGTTTCTGCGGCCAGACGACGGATGCCTTCGCGGTTCATGGTCAGACGGGTTGCTTCGGCACAGGGGACTACGTGGTGTCCTTGCTGTTCCAACTCGACCAGCATGCTGGTGGCGATAGCCTCGATCTCCGGAACGATGTAGTCAGGACGTTCCTGCTCAATCACGGCTTTCAGCGCGTTGCCGTCCAGCATGTTAATCACGTGACTGCGATGTGCCACGTGCATGGCGGGGGCGTCGGCGTAGCGATCGACGGCAATCACTTCGAGCCCCAAACGCTGGCATTCGATAGCAACTTCTTTACCCAGCTCGCCGGAGCCGAGCAACATAACGCGGGTGGCGGACGGGCGCAGGGCGGTTCCAATAGTTAACATAGTCTGGTACCTGGATCTGTGGCGTGTAACGCGGTCTGATAATGGCCTCGCAGTATATACGAAAACGTTTGCGTGTGCAGCCGGGGGCTATTGTGCTGTCGGTGAGAGGGGGAAAAGGCGCTGGGAGCGGCTTTTTTTATGCGTGAAATCCGTAATCCAGCCTATCTCTGTTATCATCTGCGGCTGATTCGGTGCTGCCGTGGGCGCGCCGCCATTCCATTTGCCATATAAGAGTTATCGCCGTGAGCACAGTATCTTTTTCTTCCCTGCCGCTGCCAGCCGAACAGTTGGCCAACCTCAACGAACTGGGGTATGCCGAAATGACACCGGTGCAGGCCGCCGCACTGCCCGCCATCCTGAATGGGCAGGACGTACGTGCCAAAGCAAAAACCGGCAGCGGTAAAACGGCGGCGTTCGGCATCGGTTTGCTGGACAAAATTAACGTCGCCCAGGTGGCCGCGCAAGCGCTGATCCTGTGTCCGACGCGTGAGCTGGCTGACCAGGTGAGCAAAGAACTGCGCCGTCTGGCACGCTTCACCCAGAACATCAAGATTTTGACCCTGTGCGGCGGCCAGCCTATGGGGCCACAGCTCGATTCGTTGGTGCATGCCCCCCATATCGTGGTGGGGACGCCGGGGCGCATTCAGGAACACCTGCGCAAGAAAACGCTGGTACTGGATGAACTGAAAGTGCTGGTGCTGGACGAAGCCGACCGCATGTTGGACATGGGGTTCGCCGATGACATCGATGACGTGATCAGCTATACGCCGCCACAGCGTCAAACGCTGTTGTTCTCGGCAACCTATCCGAGCGGGATTGAACGCATCAGCGCCCGTGTGCAGCGTAGCCCGTTAAATGTGGAAGTGGACGACGGTGAAGAACAAACCACCATCGAACAACGCTTCTATGAAACCACCCGCGATCAGCGTCCTGCGGTGCTGGTGTCGGCAATCCGTCATTACCAGCCTTCTTCCTGCGTGGTGTTCTGTAACACCAAGCGTGACTGTCAGAGCGTGTATGAAGCGCTGGAAGCTCGCGGCATTAACGTGCTGGCGCTGCATGGCGATCTGGAACAGCGCGATCGTGACCAGGTGCTGGTGCGCTTTGCCAACCGCAGTTGCCGGGTGTTGGTGGCGACCGACGTCGCTGCGCGCGGTCTGGATATCAAAGAGCTGGAACTGGTCGTCAACTATGAGCTGGCATTTGATCCGGAAATCCACGTGCACCGTATCGGTCGTACCGGCCGTGCTGGCTTGAGTGGCAAGGCGATCAGTCTGTGTACGCCGCAAGAAATGACGCGTGCGCATGCGATTGAAGAATATTTGCAGATCAAGGTTAAGTGGGCACCGGTATCTGAGCTGAGCGGCGCGGGTAATACCACGCTGGAAGCCGAAATGGTCACCCTGTGCATCGACGGTGGGCGTAAGGCCAAAATCCGTCCAGGCGACATTCTTGGCGCATTGACCGGCGATGCCGGGCTGACGGCGGCAGAAGTCGGCAAGATCGACATGTTCCCGGTACATGCCTACGTAGCGATCCGCAAGGAAAGCGCGCGCAAGGCACTGCAACAGCTTCAGCAGGGCAAAATCAAGGGTAAGAACTGCAAGGTGCGGTTGTTGAAATAAGTCGCGTCAGGGGTGCGCTTGCATCCCTGCGTAATATCACCTTATACTGTATAAAAATACAGTATTCTAACCTTTGAGGAATGCACACATGGCAGTTGAAGTTAAATATGTGGTGGTGAGAAACGGTGAGGAAAAGATGACTTTCGCAACCAAGAAAGAAGCCGACGCTTACGACAAAATGCTGGATCTGGCGGATAGCCTCGGTGAATGGCTGCAGCAGTCACCTCTGACCCTGGATGATGAGCAGCGTGAAGGGCTGAGCTTCTTCCTGGCGGAGAATAAAGACGTGCTGGGGCAAATTCTGCGCGGCGCTGCACCGGCGGAAGCACCGAAGAAACCCGCCAAAGTGAAAACGGAAAAACCTGTCGCTACCACTAAAGAGGGAGCTGCGTCAGAAAAGCAGGCAGCATAATGACTTATGTTGCGGCAATGTGATGAAAAAGGATCTAGAATGAGCCGTGAAATAACTTTCTTCAGCCGCTTTGAGCAAGATATTTTGGCCGGGCGCAAAACCATTACCATTCGGGATGCCAGTGAATCCCACTTTCAACCCGGTGAGGTTTTACGCGTTAGCCGCAATGAAGACGACGTATTTTTCTGCCAGATTGAAGTGCTGTCAGTCACACCGGTGCGCCTGGAGGCGTTAACCGAACTGCATGCCCGGCAGGAGAACATGTCACTCAGCGAACTGAAGCAGGTGATCAAGGAAATCTATCCGGGGCTGGATGAGCTGTTTGTCATCACCTTCGCCAAACGCTGATCTGTCGCCAGGCCAGTTGTGAGCCAAGGGCCAATGCCTGCGGATAGCGTTAATCACAACTGGAGGGAATATGAAAACAACGGGACTGAGTTTGGCCGTAGCGCTGTTGGCTATGGCGGGTTTAACCACCACGGTGCAGGCGCAGGAGCAACGCAGCGCCAAAGTGGCGCAATGCCAGGGGTTGCAACCGGCTGATGTTGCCGCTCAGGTGAAACGCGATTTTCTGCAAAACCGTATCACGCGTTGGGAATCAGATAAAAAACTGCTTGGCACGGCCACCCCGATAGCCTGGATTAGCCCGGAAGCCATTACCGGTAAGGACGCTGTTTGGCAAGTTCCCTTGACGGTCCGCGGTACCAAACAGGATAAAACCTATAACGTGATCCTGGACTGTAACGCCGGTAAGATTACCTACAGCGAACCACAGTAATCACATGATTTTCAGGCGGTGCTGCGCATAGCTTGCCCAATTGAAAAGACTCAGCCCGCCTTATCAGCGGGCTTTTTGTTTTAAACTGCGGCTCTTAGTCGGTAAACGGGATCACCAACTCACCCGGTTTCACTTCCAGACCTTTAGCCAGTTTCTTCGCCATCGCTTCGGTTTTACTGTTATCCGGGTTCAGCACGTAGGCCGGTTTTTGGTCGAAGTAGGATTTCAGCGACTGATTCAGGTAAGGCGTTAGCGCTTTCATCACCGTCTGCATCTTCTCCGGCTGCACGCTATAGTCGGTCAATTCCATGTCCTTCAGGAATACCGCGCCTTGCTCACGGTCATAGACCGGCTGTGCCTTCAGCGTCAGCTTCAGGTCCGCGGTCTGTGGGCCGAGGATCGAGGTGATATTCACTTTCGCATCGCCGGAAAGGGTGACCTTGCCCGGTTCACTGCGGCCAATTTGGCTCTGCAATTGCGTCAGCACGATATTGGCGTCCAGCAATCCCGGCACGCCGATCTGCTTCTGGTAATCGTTATGCTTTTGCAGGTAGTCGTTGACCTCCTGCTCGCTGAGTGTGTACTGGGTCAGTTGGTTACAACCGACCATTGCGCCAACAAATGCCAGGGCTGCCACACCCATCAGAATCTTCTTCATTTTTGCCTCATAAATACTAACTGTGTAGCTAATTGATTTTTCATTATAAAGGGTAACCGACGGCTAAAGAAATCCTGCTCATCGGCGGATAACACAGATAGTGCGCGTGAAACCTGCCATGACCTATCGGATAACGCTGAAACTGTTTAGCGGCGTAACCGCAGTACCAACAGTAATACGCCACCCAGACAAGCCAGCGCACCCAGCGCCGGAAACAGCGGAATGCCCCATAACCGCAGCGAAGATTGCATCAGGTAGGGGGCCAGGCCGAGCGTGAAGGCGGCGGTGACAATGGCAATGGCCAGCGTGACGGCAGCCCGTTCCAACGCTTTGCTTAACTGATCGAGGTTCTTGAGGTTGATATCGGCGCTGATTTGCCCGCGCTTAAGGCGGCGCATGAGCAGGCGCAGGGTTTGCGGAAGTTCTTCACCTGCGTCCAGTGCTTCACCGCCCAGCGCCAACATACGCCGACGCACCGCTTCAGGGGTGTAACGCTGTAGCATGACCTGTTGCAGCATCGGTTTCAGGGTAGCGATGATATCGAAGTTGGGATCCAGTCGGTGCAATACGCCATCTGCGGTGATTAACGCCTTGAATAGCAAGACCAGATCCGGCGGCAGCGCTAGCTGATGTTCACGCGCCATCACCAGAAGATCGGTCAGCGCCTTGCCCAGTGTCAAGGTAGCGGAGGCCTGCTTGTCGAGAAAGTTTTGTGCCGCCAATTCCAGATCCAGCAGATCCAAAGGATCGCTGTCCGACCAGGCGATCAGGGTATTGACGATGCCGCCGGATTCTCGTTCAGCGATGGACTGCAGCAACAGCAGCAACTGATTACGCCGCCGTTCGGAAAGCTGGCCCACCATGCCGAAATCGATAAAGCCGACGCGATTATCGGCCAACGCCATCACGTTACCTGGGTGTGGGTCGGCGTGATAAAGACGGTGTTCCAGCACCATTTTCATAAAGGCCTGGGCGCCGCGCTGGGCGAGAAGCGGGCCATCAAAGCCGGCGGTGGCCAATTGCTGTGGGTTTTCCGGCGCGATACCGGGCAGAAACTCCTGCACCAGCAGACGTTTTGACGACCATTGCCAGTAGATTTTCGGTATCACTACGTCGGGCTGTTGGGCAAATTGCTGGGCTACCCGTTCACAGTTATTGCCTTCGTGCGTCAGGTCCAGCTCGTGATTAAGCGCCGTCGCCAGCGCTCGTACCATCTGCCGTGGGCGATAGCGGGCCAGCGCCGGACTTTGCTGCTCCACGGTTTCCGCCAGATAGGCCAGCAGGCGCAAATCGGCGTGAATGGTTTTCGCCAGACCGGGGCGTAATACTTTGATCACCACCGCTTCACCGCTGTGCAGTCGGGCACGGTATATCTGTGCCATCGAGGCGGCGGCCAGGGGTGTTTCGTCAAACTCGGCAAACAGGCTGTGTGGCGAGGCACCTAAATCTGCGGTGATCTGCGGCGCCAATTCGCTCCAGGACAGGGTAGACGCCTGGCTGTGCAGGCGATCCAGTTCGTCGGTCCAGCTGGGATCCAGCAGGTCGGAGCGGGTAGCCAGGATCTGGCCGAATTTGACAAAGGTTGGCCCCAGCGCTTCCAGCGCGGCGCGCAGGCGTTGCGGCAAGGTTTGGCTATCTTGCGACTCACTGCCGCCTTCACCGCCACTTAGCAAGGTACCCAGGCCCAGCAGGCGGATCACGTCCTGCAATCCGTAGCGGATTAGCACTGCGGAGATTTCTTTCAGCCGTGCCCGATCGCGGGCGGTGACCAGCACCATTTTCAACATTTGCGCGCTATATCCTTATTGCGAGAAGATCACTGTTCCATATCGAACAGCAGCGGAATATCACTGCGCTGCGCCATACGGTTACGATAGGCTTCAACGTTATCCGGCAGTGTCAGTCCGGCAACAATCGACAGCGAACGCAGCAGGGGGAACAGGTGAATATCGTCCTCCGACAGGCTGCCATTGACGGCTTCAGGGGAAACAATCAGCCCGGAAAGCGTTTGAAGATCGGCCTCCAGTTGGGCAATCAGATCGGCGCTGTCGGCCAGGTGCGTGGAAAAGTCACCGATCGAGGCTTGTTTCTTGTCGGTAAAATACTGACGGGCGCTGTCGGTGGCGAACTCTTCAAAGTCGGCGTTGGCGAAGCGCGGCAGCAGTAAATTGAGGCTGTAGCTCCCAACGTGTTGCAGCCAGTCGGCGATTGCCGGGTTGGTTTTACCGGTCAGCAGCGGCTTGCCGTCGAGGTTATCGATGTAATGCACGATATCCATGCTTTCCGGCAGATAGCTGCCGTCGTCTTTTTGCAAAATGGGCGCCATTTTCTTGCCAATCATGCTGACCGGTGTCGCCTCATCATCGTTGAGCAGGGTGACCAGGCGGACGGGCAGGTTTTTCAGGCCAAAAATCATGCGGGCTTTAACGCAGAATGGGCAATGATCGTAGATAAACAGTTTCATGCTTGCTCCGGTTGTCAGGTTTTAACAGCAATAGTTATCACAGCATACTGAGGCTGTCGCGAAGAGTTCTTGCTGGAAGGTGCGTTATCGTTGTATTACCCGCGCATCTGCGCGGGACTAAAGCAGGGGTTATTTTTTGGTTGGTACGGAATTGATCACTTCTATCAGGTGCATACGCGCCTCTTCCAGATCGATTTTATCCCGCTCGTTGGTGGCGTTAACGATCTGCAACTGTTTGATGATGTCACTCTTCAGGTCGGCATTCCCTGCGATGATATGGGCCAGCGCTTTTTCTACCAACGTTGAGCGTGCGTAGAGCATCCGCAGGTTCAGTACCATGTGTTCCAGCAGCTGCGGTAATTTTGATTCATCAGTCATCGCCAACTTCTCCTGTTTATGTTTTTACTATCAGGATAGCAGCTATGGGAAATTCGACTGATTTTCTGGCAACTTAGAGAAAAACCTTAGCCCCCGGGAGCAATTGCCGGTGCGCTACTGCGCGGATTGAACTGCCAATAAAGTGCGAACAGGGTAATAAAGCCCACGATACCGAGCAGGATCCACGGCAGTTCCGGCATGTTCATCGCATGGCCGGTGTCGTACATCCAACCGCCGCCGGTATAACCCAATGCGCCGCCCAATGCCAGCCCCAGGCGGCTGAATCCCATATAACTGCCGCGTGCGCGTGGATCGGCCAGCGAGGCGCTGAGGGTTTCACGCGCCGGTTCGGCGATGATCGAGCCGAGATAGAAACAGCAAATCAGGGTGAAGACGCTCTGCAGGCTGGTCGCCAGCCCGACCGGCATCAGGCTGAGGGTCATCAGCAGCAGGCCTGCCATTAACCGCTGTTCCAGCCGGAAACGTTTTTCGCTCCAGCGTGCCAACGGGTAGAGCAATGACAGCGACAGCGCGGCCTCAATGGCATACATCCATTTTACCGCCGCGGGTGAACCGGCGATTTCATTAACCACGATCGGCAGCATCAGCATCACCTGTACCGACAGCATGTAGTAGCCGGTAAGGGTCAATACATAGGTCAGGAAACGCCGATCGCGCAAGACGCGCATCATGCCTTCTTTCATTGGGGTACGAACGGTAGAAATACGGTAGGCCGGCAGCAGCCACGCGTTCCAGCCCGCCGCCAGCACGAAAATACCCGCACCGACCCAACAGACAAAGTGGAAATCATATTGCAGCAGCCAACTGCCGATCAGAGCGCCAATCACCGCGCCGGCACTGTCCTGCATCATCAACAGAGAATAGAAACGGCCGCGCTCGTGTGGACGGGTGAGCTTAATCACCAGGGCGGTGCGAGGTGGGTCAAACAGCGTGCCGCCGAGGGCAGAAAGGGCACAGGAGAACCACAGTAGCCAGGGTTGATCGGCCATTGCCATGGTGGCGAAACCGGCGGCACGCATCAGCATACCGGTGACAATCATCGGTTTAGCGCCGAATCGATCGGCTATCGCCCCGCCGAAGATGCCCAATCCTTGCTGGATCAATTGTCGCAAACCCAGTGCGGCACCGACCACCACTGCCGCCCAGCCAAGCTGATCGACAAAGCGAATCGAAATGAGCGGGAAAACCACAAAAAAGCCTAAAACCACTAACAGGTTATCGAGTAATAAAAAATATTTACCCAAGCTCCGAGCTTGCGATACCAGAGACATGCTTCACCACGAGCAATTAAAGGGGGGAGGAGTGCGACCGCTCTAGTTTGTACCCAATCCCGGGTTGCCGATAGGGGCGAGGTAGATAATATTTTTTTATCGTCAATATGTTGGCTGAACAGCAAAACAGCACGAAAATAGCCGTAAAATGACTAATCGCTTATTTACTGAGCGGCCGGAGTTTTACCTGCGGGGCAGGCTGCGGTTATATTAAATGAGGGTAAGTGCGGTTCTGCGCCGGTGTTTGAGAAATAATGGCTCAGGATAGGTTCGTCGCAGGATGAATATCCGGACGTGCGCCCAATAAATACTTCTTATCGAACCGTTCTGACCGCGGGGGAAATGATGTTTGGCTATCGCTCTGCATCACCAAAAGTACGCCTCACCACCGACCGACTGGTTGTCCGTTTAGTCCATGAACGCGATGCCTACCGGCTGGCCGAATACTATGCCGAAAACCGAGCCTTCCTCAAACCCTGGGAGCCGGTACGGGATGAAAGCCATTGTTATCCTTCCGGCTGGCAGGCGCGGCTGGGGATGATCACCGAAATGCAAAAGCAGGGCAGCGCCTACTACTTTATCCTGCTCGATCCGGAAGAACATGAAGTGCAGGGCGTGGCCAACTTCAGCAACGTGCTGCGCGGTTCGTTCCATGCCTGTTTCCTCGGCTATTCGCTGGCCGAAAAATGGCAGGGGCAAGGGCTGATGTATGAAGCGCTGCAGTCCGCTATCCGTTATATGGTGCGTCAGCAGCGAATGCACCGCATTATGGCCAACTATATGCCGCACAATCAGCGCAGCGGAGCGTTGCTGACCCGCCTGGGATTTGAACGTGAAGGTTATGCCAAGGACTATCTGCTGATCGACGGGCAGTGGCAGGATCACGTACTGACGGCATTAACCAATAAAGAATGGCTACCGCCACGCTAAGGCCAAATAATGAAATATGAATTAAACGCTAAAGAAGCCAGGGTGATTGGCTGCCTGTTGGAAAAGCAGGTCACCACGCCGGACCAGTATCCCCTTTCCCTCAATGGCATTCAGCTTGCCTGCAACCAGAAAACCAACCGCGAGCCGGTGATGGAACTGACGGAAAGCGAAGTTCAGCAAATTCTCGACCTGCTGCTGAAGAAACATTTTCTGCGCACCTTGAGCGGCTTCGGCAATCGGGTGGTCAAGTATGAGCACCGCTTCTGCAATTCGGAGTTTGGTCAGCTAAAGCTGTCTGCTGCCGAGTTGGCAGTGATTGCCACCTTGCTGCTGCGTGGCGCGCAAACGCCCGGTGAACTGCGCACCCGTACCAATCGCATGCATGAATTTAATGACGTTACCGAAGTGGAGCAGGTGCTGGCGAACCTGAGTGCTCGTGAGGATGGGCCCTTTGTGGTGCGGTTGGCGCGGGAACCGGGTAAGCGCGAAAGCCGATTTATGCATCTGTTCAGTGGCCAAATTGACGAGGCACCGGCAGAAGCACTCCCGGCCAATGACGCCGAATTGAACGAGCGAGTGAGCGCACTGGAAAACGAAGTGGCGCAGCTCAAGCAACAACTGCAGGCGCTATTGGCCCGGGGGACGGATGAGTAAATTACGCATTGGTGTGGTTGGGCTGGGTGGTATTGCGCAAAAAGCCTATTTGCCGATCCTCAGCCAGGCAGTGGACTGGACGCTGGTCGGCGGATTTTCGCCTAATCAGCAAAAGGCGCAGCCGGTTTGTGACAGCTATCGCATGACCTGTTTTTCGCGGCTGGACAGCCTGGCACAGCAGTGTGATGCGGTATTCGTGCACAGCAGCACCGCCAGTCATTTTCAGGTGATCGAGGAGTTGCTACGTCTGGGCGTCCACGTTTATGTCGACAAGCCGCTGGCGGAGACGGTAGAGCAGGGTGAACAGTTGATCGCGCTGGCGGAAAAACAGGGCAAAACGCTGATGGTGGGGTTTAACCGTCGTTTTGCGCCACTGTATCGTCAGTTAAAGCAACAGATGCAGCAACCGGCGTCGATTCGCATGGACAAACATCGCGCCGACAGCGTCGGGCCAAACGGCCTGCGTTTTACCCTGCTGGACGATTATCTGCACGTGGTGGATACCGCGCTGTGGCTGGGTGGCGATGCGGGGACATTGCTCAGCGGTAGCCTGCGTGCTACGGATGCCGGTGAGTTGATCTATGCCGAGCATCATTTTGCGTGCGGTGAAACGCTGGTCACCACCAGTATGCATCGCCGGGCCGGCAGTCAGCGTGAAAGCGTGCAGGCGGTAACCGATGGTGCAGTCTATCAGTTGAACGATATGCGCCAGTGGTTGCGGGAAGACTCACAAGGCGTACTGGAGCAACCGGCGCCAGGCTGGCAAACCACGTTGGCACAGCGCGGCTTTGACGGCGCGATCCGCCATTTCATTGCTGCTGTCAGCAATCAGACGGTGCCGGAAACCGCCGGCGAGCAGGCAATTTCCGCCCAAAGGGTGATTGAAAAACTGCTGCGTGATGCCGGTTTATAAGGTAACCCCATGTAACATATGGCAGTAGCTATTCTGCCGTGGACGGGTAAACTTAGCCGATAGTTTTACTGACGCCTGCTGATGCAGGCGTCGACATTTACAGGGCACATCAGAAAAACCACATGAACCTACTAAAATCATTGGCCGCCGTCAGCTCTATGACGATGTTTTCGCGGGTGCTGGGCTTTGCCCGTGACGCGATCGTGGCGCGGGTATTTGGCGCCGGTATGGCAACAGATGCCTTCTTCGTGGCGTTCAAACTGCCCAATCTGCTGCGGCGTATTTTTGCCGAGGGGGCATTTTCGCAGGCGTTTGTGCCGATCCTGGCTGAATATAAAAACCAGCAGGGTGAAGAGGCGACGCGGACCTTTATCTCCTATGTATCCGGGCTGTTGACGCTGATACTGGCGCTGGTGACGGTGTTGGGCATGTTGGCCGCGCCCTGGGTTATCTACATTACGGCTCCGGGCTTTGCCGATTCGCCGGACAAGTTTGCCCTGACGTCGTCGCTGTTGCGCGTCACCTTTCCCTATATTTTGTTGATATCGCTGGCCTCGCTGGTCGGCTCGATCCTCAATACCTGGAACCGTTTTTCGATCCCGGCGTTTGCGCCGACGTTGTTGAACGTCAGCATGATCGGTTTTGCGCTGTTTGCCGCCCCTTACTTCAATCCACCGGTGATGGCGCTGGCCTGGGCGGTGGTGGTGGGTGGGGTACTGCAACTGGGTTACCAGCTTCCGCACCTGAAGAAGATCGGCATGTTGGTGCTGCCGCGCATCAAGCTTGGCGATGCCGGCGTATGGCGCGTGATGCGTCAGATGGGACCGGCGATTTTTGGCGTTTCGGTTAGCCAGATTTCACTGATTATCAACACCATTTTCGCCTCGTTCCTGGTTTCAGGTTCGGTTTCCTGGATGTACTATGCCGACCGTCTGATGGAGTTCCCTTCCGGCGTGCTGGGCGTAGCTCTGGGCACTATCCTGCTGCCGTCACTGGCGAAAAGTTTCTCCAGTGGTAACCACGACGAGTATTCACGCCTGATGGATTGGGGCCTGCGCCTGTGCTTCCTGTTGGCGCTGCCGAGTGCGATTGCCCTGGGTATTTTGGCCAAACCGTTGACCGTTTCGCTGTTCCAGTATGGCAAATTCAGCGCCTTTGACGCTGCCATGACTCAGCGCGCGCTGGTGGCCTATTCGGTCGGGCTGATGGGGCTGATCGTGGTCAAGGTGTTGGCACCCGGGTTCTATTCGCGCCAGGACATTAAAACGCCGGTTAAAATTGCCATTATCACGTTGATTTTGACTCAGGTGATGAACCTGATGTTTATCGGGCCGTTGAAACATGCCGGGCTTTCGCTGTCGATCGGTCTCGGGGCCTGTATTAACGCCTCGCTGCTGTACTGGCAGTTGCGTAAGCAGAAGATTTTCCACCCACAACCGGGTTGGGCGATGTTCCTGACCAAGCTGGTGATCGCAGTGATCGTGATGTCGGTGGTACTGGTCGGTATAATGTGGCTGATGCCGGCCTGGGATCAGGGCAATATGCTGGAGCGTTTGCTGCGTCTGGCGCTGGTGGTGGTCACCGGCGTGGTGGCTTATTTTGGCGTGCTGGGCGGTTTGGGCTTCCGCCCTCGCGACTTTGCCCGTCGGGTGGCATAAACGGATATCCCTGTCACCAATACAGTAAAAAGGGTCGCCTCTCGGCGACCCTTTTTCGTATTCAGCCTTGATGGCTTACATACGTTCGACGGTTTCGATACCCAGCGTATCCAGACCGGCTTTCAGCGTTTTGGCGGTCAGCAGCGCCAGCTTCAGGCGGCTCTGACGTGCTTCTTCACTGTCCGCATTCAGGATCTGGCAGTGTTCGTAGAAGCCGGAGAACAGACCCGCGAGGTCGTACAGGTAGCTACACATTACGTGCGGAGTGCCTTCGCGCGCCACGGTGGTGATCACTTCTTCAAACTGCAGCAGACGGGTCGCCAGAGTGATTTCACGCTCTTCGGTCATTACCAACGGCAGGGTCAGATTGCTTTCGTCAATCCCTGCGCGCTTAAATACGGAGGCCACACGGGTATAGGCATACTGCATATAAGGTGCGGTATTGCCCTCAAACGCCAGCATGTTGTCCCAATCGAAGATGTAATCGGTAGTACGGCTTTTTGACAGGTCGGCGTATTTAACCGCACCGATACCCACGGCATTGGCCAGGCTTTGCATTTCTTCCACCGGCATGTCCGGGTTTTTCTCGGCGATCAGTTTACCGGCGCGATCCACGGCTTCGTCCAGTAGATCGGACAGTTTCACCGTACCGCCTGAGCGGGTTTTGAACGGCTTGCCGTCTTTACCCAGCATCATGCCGAACATGTGGTGTTCCAGCGACAGGCTGTCCGGGATGTAGCCGGCTTTGCGCACGATGGTCCAGGCCTGCATCAGGTGTTGGTGCTGACGCGAATCGATGTAATACAGCACGCGATCGGCGCCCAGCGTTTCATAACGGTATTTAGCACAGGCGATATCGGTGGTGGTGTACAGGTAGCCGCCATCCTTTTTCTGGATGATGACGCCCATTGGATCGCCGTCTTTGTTCTTGTATTCGTCGAGGAAGACCACGGTAGCGCCTTCGCTTTCCACCGCCAGGCCTTTAGCCTTGAGATCGGCAACGATGCCTGGCAGCATCGCGTTGTACAGGCTTTCACCCATCACGTCGTCTTCGGTCAGGGTGACGTTCAGACGGTTATAGGTCAGCTGATTTTGCGCCATGGTGATGTCGACCAGCTTGCGCCACATCTTCAGGCAGTATTGATCGCCGCCTTGCAGCTTCACCACATAGGCGCGAGCGCGTTCGGCAAAATCGGCGTCTTCATCGTAGTGCTTCTTCGCTTCACGATAGAACTGTTCCAGATCGGACAAGTCCATATTGCTGGCGTTTTCATTCTGCATTTTTTCCAGATAGGCGATCAACATGCCGAACTGGGTACCCCAGTCGCCGACGTGGTTGGCGCGGATCACTTTATGGCCCAGGAACTCCTGGGTACGTGCGGCGGCGTCACCGATGATGGTGGAACGCAGGTGGCCGACGTGCATTTCTTTCGCCACGTTAGGGGCAGAGTAGTCAATAACGATGGTTTGTTGTTTAACCGGGGCAATATCCAGTTTGGGTGCGCTCAGCACGCGATCGGCTTGCTGCGCGACCCATGAACTGTTCAGGAAGATATTGATAAAGCCGGGACCGGCGATTTCTACTTTGCTGGCGACGTCGCCGAGATCAAGCAGTTGCACCACTTTTTCCGCCAACTGGCGCGGTGGCATGCCAAGTTTCTTGGCAACGGACATCACGCCATTGGCCTGATAGTCGCCAAACTGCGCTTTTGCGGACTGACGGACCTGGGCTTCGCAATCGGCGGGTGCGCCTGCGGCAATCAGCGCCTGGCTGACTTTATCTGAAAGAAGAACCTGAATATTCACCGGGTTACCTTAATGACGAACGAGGGGCCGTGTGCCATGCCCCTGCGGGATTCAAAGGTGGTTTTCTGGCTGCGCGTCAAGACGGCGGCCCACCACAAAACAGCCTGTAATTGTAACCGATCTGATGGGTTACGTCAGCAGTTGACGCGGGAGGATTAGGTGAAAGTCGGGGTTCATAAATGCCCGCCGGCTATGAGTGAAAAATGCAGATGGCAATGTGGGGTGCATACGAGAAAAGACATGAATGGGATAAAATGGAATCAGCGAGGTTAGTGTTTTTTCTTTCGACGGCCAGCATCCAGCGTGTTATTGCGACGCGATTTAAAGTGGCGATATATCGCATAGGCAGCAATGACTACCAATAGCAAAGAAACTATTAAAAGGAACATAAGTGATTATCTCTAACTCAATTTTCACTAAAGTAGCTCAATTGATATTTTCAAGCAATTACGTCGCTTCTGTTTAGGAAGATTCTCAGGTGTGGTGATTAATAAAGTGATGTAAAAACAGTCTGTTGGTATTTTTGTTTGAGTCTGGCTCCATTTTTCTCGTTAGGAGGTTAACTATTTCTTAAGCTTTTGTAAGTAACGGATGGCGTGAATTGACTTACTTAATAAGTTAGTAATACCTTCAACATGCCAGTCATAAGAAAAAGCTATAAACTTATGCTGCAACTATTTTCATGAATTAAAAACCAGGAAAGGCTAAGCCAAAGTGTAATAAAAGCCGAGGAAATTATTCTTTTGTGCTTTTTATGACAAATGAATGGCAGATTTAATCTGGCGTGGAAATTTGAACCAGGAAATGGCCACTTTCCCCATCAGCCGAGTGGATAGCTACGCCTCAGGCGTGTAAATTACCCCCCCTGAAAACCGCTTTCTGTAGTTGCGAGGATCCTATGACCACCTTCCCGGCGATTGCCGAACTGAATGACTTAGCGCTGGACCTGCCACGCTTTGAACTGGCGTTGAGCCGGTTTGCCGAAAAACTACACTTGGATTTGTCCCAGTTTACGGCCGATCATATTTCGGTACGTTGTCACCAAAACACCACGGCCGATCGCTGGCGGCAGGGGTTGCAGCAGTGTGGCTCACTGTTGTCAGAGTCGATGATTAATGGTCGGCCGATTTGTTTGTTTGATCTCCGGCAGCCACTCGAGGTTGGACCCTGGCTGATCGACTGCGTGGAGCTGCCTTATCCCGGCGATAAACGTTATCCGCACGAGGGCTGGGAACATGTGGAGCTGGTGTTGAGCGGCGAACCGGCCACCTTGTATGCGCGGGCATTGAGTCATTTGCCTGATGAGGCGCTGCTGGCACCCGGGATTAAATTGAAACAGAGCTCTCCGCAGGGCGAGGGCGAACGTTTGCCGAACCCAACCCTGGCGATCACCGACGGTACGGTGACCATTAAATTTCATCCTTATTCGATCCGGGACATTGTCGCCAGCGAACAAGCCTAATTTGGCATCAGCGCCTGGGTTGCCAGCGTCATGCGATCCAGCGCCTGGAGCAACAACTCGCGCCGACAACCGAAATTTAAGCGGACAAAGCGTCGGTTGCCAAAATCCAGCCCCGGACTTAAACCGACTCCGGCCTGCTCAAAGAAGGCGTGTGGGTTATCGACCGCCAGTTGGCTGCAGTCGATCCAGGCCAGATAGGTCGCTTCGATGGGCTGTAGCAACAGACCGGGCATGGCATTAATACGTTCGGTCACCAAATCACGGTTGGCGCGCAGATATATCAACAGCGCGTCAAGCCAGGCTTGTCCATGCTGGTAGGCGGCCTGTGCGGCAACCAGTGCCAGCACGTCGACCTCCGGCACGATGCCACTGCGCGCACGAACCAGCTTTTGCCGTAACTCTGGGTTGGGAATAATCGCCATCGAGGCGCCCAGCCCGGCAATGTTGAAGGTTTTCGACGGCGACATCAGCGTGATGCTGCGCTGGGCAGCGTCTTCATTCAAGGTAGCAAAGGGGATGTGTTCGCAGCCAGGTTCAAGCAACAGGTCGCAATGAATTTCATCCGAACAGACCATCAACCCATGGGCCTGGGCAAACGCTAGCTGCTGCAATAGCTCCTGTTTGCGGTAGACGGTTCCACCCGGGTTTTGCGGATTGCACAACAACAGTAATTTCTCTTTGCCATTGAGCTGACCGGCGATGGCATTGAAGTCCAACAGCCAGCGACGGTGGTGCATGCAGGGCTAAGGGCACCGACATCTGCGAGCGCCCGGCGAATTTTGCCGCCTTGCGAAACGGGGGGTAAATCGGTGACGGAGCCAGGGTGCCTTCACCTTCGGCGGTAAAAGCGCGCACGCATAAATTAAGACCGCAAACCATTCCAGGCAGGAAAATCAGCCATTCGGGGTTGATACGCCAGCCGTAGCGCTCTAGCATGCGGCGGGTAAAAACCTCGATGAGTTCAGGGGAGGGATGACTGTAGCCGAATACTGCATGCGCTACGCGCTGCTGTAATGCGTCGATGATAGCCGGCGGTGACGGGAAATCGGTATCGGCGACCCAGAGTGGAATGATGTCGCGGTCACGATATTTATCCCACTTAACGCTGTCACTGTGACTACGGTCTACCCATTGATCAAAATTGAATGCCATAGTTACTACCCTGTATAGGTTTATACCTTTGTATCAGCCTACGAGATAAATGGAAAAATTAACAATTGCCGTCGCAGGTTAGCCGTCATCTGGGGGTGACAATGATTAAACTGGAAGTTTGCTGCTATAGCGTCGATTGCGCGCTGACGGCTGAGCGGGCAGGTGCCGATCGCATAGAATTGTGTGCCAGCCCGAGTGAGGGCGGTTTGACACCCAGCTACGGCTCATTACGCCTGGCGCGCGACAGAGTCAGCGTGCCGGTGCATCCTATCATTCGCCCACGTGGCGGAGATTTTTGCTACGGTGCGGTGGATTTCGACGTAATCAAGCATGATATTGCACAGATCCGCGACATGGGTTTTGCCGGTGTGGTGGTTGGCATGCTGGATGAAGAAGGGCATATCGATCTGCCGCGCATGCGCGAAGTGATGCGGTTAAGTGGCAATATGGCGGTGACTTTTCATCGTGCTTTTGACATGTGCCAGAACCCGATGGTCGCGCTCGATCAACTGACTCAGTTGGGTGTCGTGCGGATACTGACCTCCGGCCAACAGCAAAACGCAGAGTTGGGTTTACCCTTGCTACGTGACCTGCTGCAGGCCAGTGAGGGGCCGATGATTATGGCGGGTGCCGGTGTGCGGCTGAGCAATCTGCATAAGTTTGTTGATATCGGCATTCAGGAACTGCACAGCTCATCCGGTCATGCGGTGCCTTCGACCATGCGCTATCGTAAAGCCGGTGTGACCATGTGTTCAGACAGTGAGTTTGATGAGTTTAGTCATTATTGCGTGGATGGTGAAATGGTTGAGGCGATGAAAAACTCGCTGGCGCTGGTTGATCCGCTGGCGCAAAGCGCCTAACAGATAGCGAACTGCGCAAGATAAAGATAAAGATAAAGGAGTATTAGGCTGAAAATGCGTAGTCCCTTTTACTCTTGACGACCATCTGGATACATCAGATCTGGAAATTTAACCTGTAAATATGAAAACTCATCGACCAAAAAAAGGTCGATGAGTTTAACTGTTTATTTAAATTTTCAAGCCACTTTACTTTTTCTACTCAGAGTTGCCAAGAATGTATTAACATAAATTTGAATTTGAGCTACTGGTTTTTCTATGGTTGTGGAGAATAGAGCCTTCCATAAAAATGACAATTTTTTCTCTATAATAAAATGCATCAATGCAGCAATAATAAAAACAGTGGTTATAATTGCTATGTAGGCAATTATCTTGTTATCATTTGTTGCGAACTTATTTATCATCATATACCCGAAATGCGCATGAATTAAGTAAACTGGATATGTTAATGCTCCTGCCAGTTTAGAACCCTTTAATTTCAATCGCTCAGATAACATTGTGTTTTGGAAGAAGAAGAAGAGATAAAAAATGGTGATCACCATAGTGATAATATAGGGTGAGTGACCAGGGCTGGAAATTAGGCCTGGTATTTCAACTCGATTCATAATATAAATTGTACTTATTACATACAGGGATGTAATCACCAAGAACCTGAGCACTGTAAAACGTTCTCTTAACATAGCAAATAACGCACCAGAGACAAAGAAACCATAATATCCACCGAGGTATACACGATTCTCCATACCAATAAAATAAGATGCAGCAATGACAACGCCCCATGCGATAATTATTTTTTCTAAATATTTATTTAGCCCAAGTAAAAGCATTGCAAATATCAGAAGATAAAATTTAAGTTCAAATATTAGTGTCCAATAAACACCATCAACATTCTCAACACCAAATAATGATTGCAACATAGTGAAGTTGACAAGAATTTGACTAACCTTAACGGACATTGAATCTCCGCCAAGAAAATAAGCAAAGAGAGATGTGAATAAAATAGCGAACCAATAGGCTGGGTAGAGTCGTGTTACCCGAGATAGCGCGAACTTTGCGGCAGTTCTATTTTTAGCTGAGTGAAATATAACATAGCCACTGATCATGAAAAATAGCTCCACACCCAAATACCCATACTTTGTTATATCAGCTAAGTTTGTAATTAAGTCTATAGAATAAACCTTCCCATTATTTATGCCGTTAAACGTATAATGATAAAAGACAACCATTAAAGCGGCAAACAGGCGTCCATAATCTAGTAGCTCGAGCCTTTTCATATCATTCATTCCTGTAGTCTATATTTTTAATTGACTGTTTTTGCATTGTAAAAAATAAATTTTGATTATAAAAATAAGTCTATACCGCTTATGTCAAATGAACCATGCAACATAGCATTGTTCAGGATTCGTTTTTTTTCAAATTTAAATTAAAAATATTCACAATCAATGAGTTAGTTTGTGCTGCATTATTATCCATTTTAAACAAAAATGTGTTGGGAAAATTCTTAATTGGTTACTATGTTTTGGTTCTTGGTTTCGTCAATAAAAATATAAAGTAATGAGTAAAATCGGAATTTGGCCAAAAATACCCGGAGGGTTACTATGGTAATAGAGGGGAATACATAAGGGTGGATTTTTGTTTAATACATTGATGTTTATGCTTGAACTTGATGGGGATTATTCATGGGATGGGGGGAACATACTGCGTGAAGGGGAGACTCAGGGTCTGGCATGCCAAACCCCGAGGAATCCGTTTAAGGCTTCCGGGCCACCAGCACGGCACGCAGCGGGGCGGGGTAACCTTCGATGGTTTTGCCAGGGTCGTTAGGGTTGAGGAACTCGGCCAGTGACTCACTGGTCATCCAGTCGGTGCGGCGCTGTTCTTCGGTGCTGGTCACACACATGTCGGCAATCTTCACGTCGACGAACCCGCACTTCTCCAGCCAGCATTTCAGCGCTTCGGCTGACGGAATAAAGTAGACGTTACGCATTTGCGCATAGCGGTCGCCTGGCACCAGGACCTGATTACGGTCGCCTTCTATCACCAGGGTTTCCAATACCAACTCGCCTTCGTTAACCAACTGGTTTTTCAACTGGTACAGATGATCCAGCGGCGAGCGACGGTGATACAGCACGCCCATCGAAAATACCGTATCGAAGGCAGCCAGTTCAGGCAGTTGTTCAATGCCGAGTGGCAACAGGTGAGCGCGCTGATCGCCGCCCAGCAGTTTACGCACCGCTTCGAACTGACACAGGAACAGCTGCATCGGGTCGATGCCCACCGCCAACTGCGCACCCGCGCCAAGCATGCGCCACAGGTGATAGCCACTGCCGCAGCCGACATCGAGAATAGTACGGCCGGCCAGCGGTGAAATGTGGGGTAAAACGCGATCCCATTTCCAGTCGGAATGCCATTCAGTGTCGATATCGATGCCATACAAAGAGAACGGCCCTTTACGCCACGGCATCATGGTGCGCAGCATTTTTTCGATACCTTCCAACTGGCCCGGTGACAGCGGTGGGTCCATTTCGGCACGCACGCCGTCCAACAGGTCGAGGCGGGTCGGCGTCAGCGCCGGCAGGTGTTCAACCGAGTTAAACCACTGTTTGAACTTGCCGTGCAGCGATTCTCGCTGCCAGGCGCTGAGCTGCGCGGGCAGAGTATCCAGCCAGTGGCTGAGGTTGCTTTTCGCGATGCGCTGATAAAAATCACCGAACTCAATCATGCTGCAGCTCCTGATTTCAGGGCGATCAGTGAACCGAAGTTAAAACACTGGAACCAAACTTCCGCATGTTCAAAACCGGCCTGTTTCAGACGGGTCTTGTGGGCGGCAACGGAGTCGGTCAGCATGACGTTTTCCAGCATGCTGCGCTTTTGGCTGATTTCCAGTTCGCTGTAGCCGTTGGCGCGTTTGAAATCGTGATGCATGTTGAACAGCAACTCACCGACATCGGTATCTTCAAAGCTGAATTTCTCCGACAACACCAGCGCGCCACCCGGACGCAGCCCGCGGTAAACCTGTTCCAGCAGGCGCAGGCGATCGGCCGGCTCGAGGAATTGCAGGGTGAAGTTAAGCACCACCATGGAGGCGTTTTCGATGTTGATATCGAGGATATCGGCCTCGATCACTTCTACCGGGGTGTCGGCGCGGAAGGCGTCAATATGGCGGCGGCAGCGTTCCACCATCGCCGGGGAATTGTCTACGGCAATGATGTTGCACCCGGCCACCTTGATATTCCTTCGCATCGACAGCGTTGCTGCGCCCAGTGAACATCCGAGGTCATAGACCTGGCTGTCGGGCTGAACGAAACGTTCGGCCAGCATGCCAATCATCGAAATGATATTGGAATAGCCGGGAACGGAACGCTGGATCATGTCAGGGAACACTTCAGCGACGCGTTCGTCGAAGGTCCAGTCGCCCAGTTTGGCGATTGGGGCAGAAAAAAGAGTATCGCGGTTTGGCATGGCGGCAAATCAGTTCAGAATTCGAAGGCGCATATGCTAACAGAAAATGGCAAGAAAGAGCAGCGGAAGCAGGCGGCGTAACCGCCTGAGGTCGTGCGGGGATCAATGAAGGCTGAAAATAATATCCCACGGTAGATAGAAAATATTGGCCAGCACCATTAACACCAACGAAAGGTAGGTGGCAGTCATGCCGGAACGACGCCAGCGGACTTCACGATTGCGTAAACCGTAATAATGCACCAGACGGCCGGCCATCAACATCAGGCCACAAATATGGATCATCCACACTTCAGCGCCGTTCATCTCCATGATCACCAGCAAAACGGCGGCGATAGGGATGTATTCTACGGCATTGCCGTGAACGCGGATGGCGGTTTGTAGCTCGTAAAAGCCGCCGTCTCCGTAAGCGACACGGTATTGCATCCTTAGCCTAACCACGTCATAAGATAGTTTGATCAACAACAGTGCGCCGAGCACGACATAAAGCGCGCTTACCATTTTTAACTCCATTCCCTAACCAAAACTGGCAGCCAGCATCATAGCCGCCATTGCATTCACTGTCGCGAGGAAAAATCTGATGTTATTGGTCAGATTAATAGGTCAAAACAGTGCATCCTGCTCGGGCCAGTCTGGCGGGGGCGGTAAATTCGGAATAGCCTGACGCAGTTGCTGCCAAATTTTCTGTGCCTGCTGGGGGGAATCGCCGTTATCTGGCGTATGGATAAACAGGAAAGGCTGATGCTGTGATTGCCAGGCAGGCAGTTTTTGTTGCCAGGCATCAAACCAGCGCAGGTTATCTTGCAACACATCGCCACCGATAAAACGCACCAGCGGATTGTTGGCGGTGACCAGCGCATGCACCGGCAGTTTGGGTTTTTTCTGCTGAGCATCACGAACCGCTGCACTGTTGGGGACGGCGTGATGCACCGGGCGACTGTCGAGGATCACCCGATTGATGCCGCGCTGATGCAACCCCTGATTTAACAGCCGTTCCTCTTCACCTTTGGCGAAAAACGACGGGTGACGAACTTCCACCCCGTAGGTGAACTCTTTCGGCAAGGCATCAAAGAATTGCCACATCGCCGGTAATTCCGCCGGGCCAAACGCGGCAGGCAGTTGCAGCCAAAGCTGGCCGATGCGCTGATGCACCGGGCTCAGACAGTGGTAGAACGCCTGTAGATCGGCATCACAGTTGCGTAGTGCGGCCTTATGGCTGATGGTGGCGGGGAATTTGAAACAGAAGCGAAAATCATCAGTGGTCATGTCGCGCCAGCGCTGAACGATCTCCAGTTTAGGTAACGCGTAGAAGGTGGTATTGCCTTCCACGCAGTTAAAGTAGCGGCTGTAATCCGCCAGATCGCGCAGCCCGATACGGTTCCAGGCCGGGTGTTGCCACTGTGGGAGTCCGATATACATCAAGCTGGCATCTTCCTTAATTTTCCCTGTCAGTCAAACGCGGGCGCAGTATGCCGCGCCCTTACAACTTAACGTTACTTGCTGAGGGCGGCAAGAATTTCGCGGGTGCTGCGAACGCGCGCCAGACGCGGGAAGATGTTGTCGAAAGCGAACTGGTGCATTTCAGCGTTAGGTGCGCTGCACAGGTCTTCGGCGATCAGCAACTCGTAGCCGTGCTCCCAGGCAGCGCGGGCGGTTGATTCCACGCCAATGTTGGTGGCAATCCCCCCCAGCACGACGGATTTAATGCCGCGACGACGCAGTTGCAGATCAAGGTCGGTACCGTAAAATGCGCCCCATTGGCGTTTGGTCACCAGAATGTCGCCGTCGTTAACCGCCAGCGATTCAGGGAATTCCCACCAGTTGGCAGGCAACTCACCGGCTGGGGAAGGTTGATCCACCGGTTGTTTCAGCGCTTCGGCAAAGGTTTCTGACCAACCGACGCGCACCAGGATCACCGGTGCGCCCAGTGAGCGAAAGTGTGCCGCCAGTTGCGCTCCGTTGGCCACCACGCTCTCGGCGCTGTGAGGCCCGCCGGCGTAAGGCAGAATACCCTTTTGCAAATCAATCAATACCAAAGCTGTGGTTTGAGCATCAAGTTTTAACATGGGAAGATCTCGTTACGGGGTGGATGAAATACGCGCAACTGAAGTGACGCGCCAAACAAGCGTGGATTCAGGCTACGTGAAAAAAGCGTCACGGGTTAATGAGAAATTTGTTAAGCAATGTGTTATTTCGGACAAAAACAGGTCATTTAGTGCTGCAACAAAGCTGTGTTCGCACTTATCTGGCGCATGAATTTCCTTTATAATGATCGCCTTTTTTCAACACACTTTACTCCAACGACCTATGCCGATTTATGAATATGCATGTGGTGCTTGCAGCCTTCGATTAGAGAAACTGCAAAAATTTTCCGATGCGCCGCTGACAGATTGTCCGGCGTGTGGGCAGCCCGCGTTAACCAAGCTGATTTCTTCCACCGGTTTCCAGTTAAAGGGCACCGGTTGGTATGCATCAG
This sequence comes from Serratia proteamaculans, assembly GCF_949794035.1. Classification (NCBI taxonomy): domain Bacteria; kingdom Pseudomonadati; phylum Pseudomonadota; class Gammaproteobacteria; order Enterobacterales; family Yersiniaceae; genus Serratia; species Serratia proteamaculans. The sequence goes on along the minus strand of NZ_OX461105.1, from coordinate 3,094,609 downwards.
ACGCCAAACCGGGTAATAAATAGAGTTCATCAGAAAACAGCCGTGTGGCAGGTGCCAAAAGCCCGCGCGGCATCGGCTTAAGCCAAAAGGATAGCGTATGCGTACTGAATATTGCGGGCAGTTGAATCTGTCTCACGTGGGCCAGGAAGTCACTTTGTGTGGTTGGGTCAACCGTCGTCGCGATCTGGGCGGCCTGATCTTTATTGATATGCGCGACCGCGAAGGCATCGTGCAGGTGTTCTTCGATCCGGACCAAAAGGTTGCGTTCGATAAGGCATACGACCTGCGCAATGAATTCTGCATCCAGATCGTCGGCACCGTGCGTGCCCGTCCGGACAGCCAGATCAATAAAGATATGGCGACCGGCGAAGTGGAAGTGTTCGCCCATGCTCTGGAGATCATCAACCGCTCCGAGCCATTGCCGCTGGACTCCAACCAGGTCAACAGCGAAGAAGCGCGCCTGAAATATCGCTACCTGGATCTGCGTCGCCCTGAAATGGCCGACCGTCTGAAAACCCGCGCCAAGATCACCAGCTTCGTGCGCCGCTTTATGGATAGCCATGGCTTCCTCGACATCGAAACGCCGATGCTGACCAAAGCCACGCCTGAAGGCGCTCGTGACTACCTGGTACCGAGCCGCGTACATAAAGGCAAATTCTACGCGTTGCCGCAGTCACCGCAGCTGTTCAAGCAGTTGCTGATGATGTCCGGTTTTGATCGTTACTACCAGGTCGTCAAATGCTTCCGCGACGAAGATTTGCGTGCCGACCGTCAGCCTGAATTTACCCAGATCGACGTGGAAACCTCCTTCATGACTGCCGAACAGGTGCGTGAAGTGATGGAGAAACTGGCGCGTGAACTGTGGCTGGACGTGAAGAAGGTGGAGCTGGGCGATTTCCCGATCATGACCTTCGAAGAAGCCATGCGCCGTTACGGCTCCGACAAACCCGACCTGCGTAACCCGCTGGAACTGGTGGACGTTGCCGATCTGGTGAAAGACGTAGAGTTTAAAGTGTTCTCCGGCCCGGCTAACGATGCCAAAGGCCGCGTTGCCGCGATCTGCGTTCCGGGCGGCGCACAGCTGACCCGTAAGCTGATCGACGAGTACGGTGCTTTCGTTAATATCTATGGCGCTAAAGGCCTGGCATGGCTGAAGGTCAATGACCGCGCCGCCGGCATGGAAGGCGTACAGAGCCCGATCGCCAAATTCCTCAGCGCGGAAGTGCTGGAAGCGATCCTGGCGCGCACCAACGCGCAGTCTGGCGACATTCTGTTCTTCGGTGCCGACAGCTTCAAGATTGTGACCGATGCGATGGGCGCGCTGCGTCTGAAGCTGGGTCGTGACTTGCAACTGACCAAACTCGACAGCTGGGCACCGCTGTGGGTGATCGACTTCCCGATGTTCGAAGAAGACGGCGAAGGCGGTCTGGCGGCGATGCACCATCCGTTTACCGCACCGCGCGACATGAGCCCGGAAGAGCTGAAAACTGCGCCAACCACCGCCATTGCCAACGCTTATGACATGGTCATCAACGGTTACGAAGTGGGTGGCGGTTCGGTGCGTATTCACCGCAGCGAAATGCAGCAAACGGTGTTCAGCATCCTTGGGATTAACGAACACGAACAGCGCGAGAAGTTTGGCTTCCTGTTGGACGCCTTGAAGTACGGTACCCCACCACACGCCGGCCTGGCTTTCGGCCTGGACCGTCTGGTGATGCTGCTGACCGGTACCGACAACATTCGTGACGTCATCGCCTTCCCGAAAACCACCGCTGCGGCCTGTCTGATGACCGAAGCGCCGAGCTTCGCCAACCCGGCGTCGTTGCAGGAGTTGGGGATTTGTGTGGTGAAGAAAGCCTCTGAACAAGAGAGCGAGTGATGAACTACAAGCGACCCGAGTCAATTCTGGTAGTGATTTATGCCATCTCCAGTGGCCGGGTGCTGATGTTACAGCGGCGCGATGATACCGAATTCTGGCAGTCGGTGACCGGCAGCCTGGAGGAGGATGAGTCGCCGCCGCATGCCGCACGGCGTGAGGTCATGGAAGAAGTCGGCATCGATATCGAAGCAGAGAATCTGCCGTTGTTCGATTGCCAGCGCTGTGTGGAGTTTGAACTCTTTGTCCATTTGCGACATCGCTATGCCCCGGGAACCACGCGCAATAAAGAGCACTGGTTCTGTCTGGCTTTGCCTGAAGAGCGCGATCCGGTGATTACCGAGCATCACGCCTACCAGTGGCTTGAGGCGGCACAAGCCGTGAAGTTGACCAAGTCCTGGAGCAATCAGCAGGCGATTGAAGAGTTTGTGATTAATTCAGTCCAGTAATTTTTTTCGGAGATTTTTTATGGCAGGTCATAGTAAGTGGGCCAACACAAAGCACCGTAAAGCAGCGCAGGATTCCAAGCGCGGTAAAATTTTCACCAAAATTATTCGCGAGCTGGTGACTGCCGCGAAACTGGGCGGTGGCGACCCGGGGGCTAACCCGCGTCTGCGTGCGGCGATCGACAAAGCGCTGTCCAACAACATGACGCGTGACACCCTGAACCGTGCCATTGCGCGCGGCGTGGGTGGCGATGATGATTCCAACATGGAAACCATCATCTATGAAGGCTACGGTCCAGGCGGCACTGCCGTGATGATCGAATGCCTGAGTGACAACCGTAACCGTACCGTGGCCGAAGTGCGTCATGCCTTCACCAAGTGCGGCGGTAACCTCGGCACCGACGGCTCCGTGGCTTACCTGTTCACCAAGAAGGGCGTAATCACTTACGCACCGGGCCTGGATGAAGACGTGGTGATGGAAGCGGCACTGGAAGCCGGTGCTGAAGATATCGTCAGCTACGACGACGGTGTGATCGACGTATTCACCGCCTGGGAAAACCTCGGCGAAGTGAAAGACGCGCTGACCACAGCCGGTTTTACCGCCGACTCGGCAGAAGTTTCCATGATCCCATCGACCAAGGCCGATATGGATGAGGAAACCGCGCCTAAGCTGTTGCGCCTGATCGACATGCTGGAAGACTGTGACGATGTGCAGGAGGTTTACCACAACGGTGAGATCTCCGACGAAGTTGCAGCGACGCTGTAATCGGGTTGAAGTACGGCGCTGCTTTGTGGCAGCGCCTGGCGAAGTTAATGCTTAACGCAAGGTGGGTGTAGGGATGACGATCATTCTCGGTATCGATCCCGGATCGCGCGTCACCGGTTATGGCCTTATTCGCCAGCAGGGCCGCCAGTTGACCTATATTGCCAGCGGCTGTATCCGCACCGTGGTGGATGATATGCCGACGCGTTTGAAGCTGATTTATGCGGGCGTTAGCGAAATCATCACCCAGTTTAAACCGGACTTTTTCGCCATCGAACAGGTGTTTATGGCGAAGAACCCGGATTCGGCGCTCAAACTTGGGCAGGCACGCGGCGTGGCGATTGTCGCTGCCGTGAACCAGGATCTGGAAGTGTTTGAATATGCGGCCCGCCAGGTGAAGCAAACGGTGGTCGGTACCGGCGCGGCGGAAAAAGCGCAGGTGCAGCATATGGTGCGCTCCTTGCTTAAACTGTCGGCCAATCCCCAGGCTGACGCCGCCGATGCGTTGGCCATCGCCATTACCCACTGCCATCTCAGCCAAAACGTGCTGCGGATGAGCGAAGGGCGATTGAGCCTGGCGCGGGGACGTTTAAAGTAGGGTTTAATCAGTGATCACTTGGGCTGGATATTCATCCAGCCTTTTTTATGTTATAAGCTTTACCAGCACGGCATGGCAGCAGGTCATGCTCATGAATTCTGCAGGAGGGTAAATGATAGGTCGTCTCAGAGGAAATATTCTGGAAAAGCAGCCACCACTGGTATTACTGGAGGCAAACGGCGTGGGCTATGAAGTGCATATGCCGATGACCTGCTTTTATGAGCTGCCGGAACTGGGGCAAGAGGCTATCGTGTTTACCCAATTTGTGGTGCGCGAAGATGCACAACTGCTGTACGGCTTTAATGATAAACAAGAGCGTGCGTTGTTCCGCGAGTTGATCAAAGTCAACGGCGTAGGGCCAAAGCTGGCGCTGGCTATTTTGTCCGGCATGTCAGCGCAACAGTTTGTCAGTGCGGTAGAGCGTGAAGAGATCACCACGCTGGTGAAATTGCCTGGGGTTGGCAAGAAAACCGCTGAGCGTCTGGTGGTGGAAATGAAAGACCGCTTCAAAGGGCTTAATGGCGATCTGTTCAACAACAGCAGTGAAATCACTCTCCCCACCGCAGCACAAGCTGCCGAAATGGATGCGGAAGCCGAAGCGGCCTCTGCGCTGGTGGCCCTGGGCTACAAACCGCAAGAAGCCAGCCGCATGGTCAGCAAAATCGCCAAACCGGGCGCCGATTGCGAAACCCTGATCCGTGACGCGTTACGCGCCGCGCTGTAAGCGTCAATAAGGGGTAGATAATGATTGAAGCCGATCGCCTGATTTCTGCCGAACCGATCAATGAAGAAGAATTTCTTGATCGCGCCATTCGGCCGAAGCTGCTGACAGAATACGTTGGTCAGCCGCATGTCCGCGAGCAGATGGAAATCTTTATTCAGGCGGCCAAGCAGCGTGGCGACGCGCTGGACCATTTACTGATCTTCGGTCCACCAGGGTTGGGTAAAACCACGCTGGCCAACATCGTCGCCAATGAAATGGGCGTTAACCTGCGCACCACTTCCGGGCCGGTATTGGAAAAGGCGGGCGATCTGGCCGCGATGCTGACCAACCTCGAACCTCACGACGTTTTGTTTATCGATGAAATCCACCGTCTCTCTCCGGTAGTAGAAGAAGTGCTGTACCCGGCGATGGAAGATTATCAGCTGGATATCATGATCGGCGAAGGCCCGGCCGCACGCTCGATCAAACTCGATTTGCCGCCGTTCACGCTGGTGGGCGCAACCACCCGCGCCGGCTCACTGACCTCGCCACTGCGTGACCGCTTTGGCATTGTGCAGCGTCTGGAGTTTTATCAGGTCGCCGATTTGCAGCATATCGTTTCACGCAGCGCCAATTGCCTGGGACTGGATCTGTCGGAAGAGGGGGCCCACCAAGTGGCTCGCCGCGCACGTGGGACTCCGCGTATTGCCAACCGCTTACTGCGTCGGGTGCGTGACTTTGCCGAAGTCCGTGCCAATGGGGTGATCAATGGTGAAGTGGCGATGCAGGCGCTGGATATGCTGAACGTTGATGCCGAAGGTTTCGACTACATGGACCGCAAGCTGCTACTGGCGATTATCGACAAGTTCACTGGCGGGCCGGTGGGTCTGGATAACCTGGCCGCCGCGATAGGCGAGGAGCGGGAAACTATCGAGGACGTTATCGAACCCTTCCTGATCCAGCAAGGCTTTATCCAACGCACGCCGCGCGGACGCATGGCTACCAATCATGCCTATAAACACTTTGGCATGGTGCGCGAAGAGTAAGTATTGGATAGCCGTCAGCATCAAAAAAGGGCCGCGTTGCGGCCCTTTGTACATCTGTAGCAGCCTGAAATCAGGCCTGCTGCTTTTTGGATAAGCTCAAAACAAACAGCACTGCGGCGCTTAAGACTACTGATGGGCCCGCCGGGGTATCGTAGAAGGCCGAGAAGGTTAACCCGCCGGTTACGGCCAGCACGCCCACCAACACCGCATATCCCGCCATTTGTTCCGGCGTACGGGCGAAGCGACGTGCAGTCGCCGCAGGAATAATCAACAGTGAAGTGATGATCAGCGCACCGACGAATTTCATCGCCAGGCCAATGGTCAGGGCGGTCACCAGCATCAACACGGTACGCGCGCGCACCAGATTAACGCCGTCAACGTGTGCCAGCTCAGGGCTGACGGTCATCGACAGCAGATTACGCCACTGCCACCACAGGATCAGCAGCACGGCTGTGACCCCAATGCCAATCATCCAGATATCGGTGAGGGTGACTGACAGCAAATCGCCAAACAGATAGGCCATCAGATCGACCCGCACGTTGGACATCAGTGCGACTACGACCAGCCCCAATGAAAGTGCGCTGTGCGCCATAATGCCGAGCAAAGTATCAACGGAAAGCTGCGGGCGACGCTCCAGCCACACCAACACCAGCGCCAGGACCAGCGTTACGGCAATCACCGCATAGAAGGGGTTCACGTCCAGTAGCAGGCCGAACGCCACGCCTAACAATGAAGCGTGCGCCAGGGTATCGCCGAAATAGGACATACGACGCCAGACCACAAATGAGCCGAGCGGACCGGCGGCACAGGCCAACAACACGCCGGCCAGCCAGCCGGGTAATAACAGTTCGATCATGCCTCACGGCCCCCGGTATTCTTCAACACAATTCGTCCTTGCAGGTCGTGACGGTGATTATGGTGGTGACGATAGACCGCCAGCTGTTCCGCACCGCGGTTACCGAACATGGCGATAAATTCAGGATGCATCGAGACCACTTCCGGTGCGCCGGAACAGCAGATGTGTTGGTTGAGGCACAGCACTTCATCGGTTTTCGCCATCACCAGGTGCAGGTCATGGGACACCATCAATACTGCACAGCCCAACTCTTTACGCAGTTGGTCGATCAGATCGTACAGCGCCAGTTGGCCGTTGACGTCTACCCCCTGGGTGGGCTCATCCAGCACCAGCAGTTGTGGCTTGTTCAGCAGCGCACGGGCCAGCAATACGCGCTGGTTTTCACCGCCGGAGAGTTTTTGCATGGGTTGATCGAGCAGGTGGGCCGCTTGCACGCGTTTCAACGCAGGCAGAATATCGGCCTTTTTGACGCCGGGCTTCAGGCGCATAAAGCGGCTGACGGTAAGCGGCAGAGTGGCGTCGAGGTGCAGTTTTTGCGGCACGTAACCAATGCGCAGGCCAGGCTCACGCACCAGTGTTCCTTCGGTGGGCGCAACCAGGCCCAGCACCACTCGCACCAGCGTAGATTTGCCCGCGCCATTGGGGCCGAGCAGCGTCAGAATACGGCCCGGCTGAAGGCTGAGCGAAATATTCGACAGCACCTTGCGGCTACCAAAGGAGACGGAGATATTTTTTAGCGTTGTCAGTGTGGACATCTCATGATTACATTTTGCAGAACTAACCGAATGTTATAATATCACGCCTCGCTGATGAAAACGACGGGATAACTGAGAATGGCACAGAAAAATAAATGGCTGCAGCGCACGCTGCTGGCAACCGCATTGATGATGGCCGGGCCCCTGAGCAGCGCCTCTGCGGCGGTGGTGACCTCGATTCGCCCGGTCGGTTTTATCGCTGCGGCAATAGCCGACGGCGTGACGCCGACCGAGGTGCTGTTGCCGGCGGGTGCATCACCACACGATTTCGCGCTGCGGCCTTCCGATATCCAGCGTCTGCGCGCCGCCGATCTGGTGGTGTGGGTGGGGCCGGATATGGAGGCTTTTCTGACCAAACCCTTAACCTCAGTGTCGGCTAACCGTCAACTTGCCATCAGCGAATTGAGTGGGGTGAAACCTCTGCTGATGAAGGGTGAAGACGACGAACACGACCATGAGCACGACCATGATCATGCAGCCGATGCGCATAATCATGCCGATCATGCCGGGGACGATGGACACCATCACGGCGAGTATAACATGCACGTTTGGTTGTCTCCGGAGGTGGCAAAAGTGACCGCGATCGCGATTCACGACAGGTTATTGGAACTTATGCCACAAAATAAGGACAAATTAGACGCAAACCTGCGCCAGTTCGAGAATCTGCTGACGCAAACTGACAAAAATGTTGGTAACATGCTTAAGCCTGTGCAAGGTAGGGGATATTTTGTTTTTCATGATGCTTACGGCTATTTTGAGAAACATTTCGGGTTGAGCCCATTGGGCCATTTCACCGTTAATCCCGAAATCCAGCCTGGAGCACAGCGCTTACACCAAATTCGAACACAGTTGGTTGAGCAGAAAGCAGTCTGCGTTTTTGCTGAGCCACAATTCAGGCCAGCCGTAATCAATGCGGTTGCCAAGGGGACCAAAGTGCGTTCTGGAACGCTGGACCCGCTGGGCACCGGCATCGCACTGGGGAAAGACAGCTACGGGAACTTCCTGACTCAGCTGTCAAACCAGTACGTGAGCTGCCTGAAGTAAAGATTATGAGGATAAAATCGAGTGCAGCAGATAGTCAAAACTATCGCTCTGGCGTATAACAACCTGCCACGGCCCCATCGCGTCATGCTGGGGTCGCTGACAGTGGTTACATTGGCCGTTGCCGTCTGGCGGCCTTTTGTTTATCACCCAGAACATAACCCCATCGTTAAGAGTATTGAATTAGAATCCAGTCAGTTACGGTCCTTGCTGCCCGAAGCCAGTGAGCCGATCGATCTCGACCAAGCCACCCCCGATGATGACATCCCACAGGATGAGCTGGACCAGAAGGTCGCCGGTGAGGATGGAGTGCATGAATATGTGGTTTCCACTGGCGATACCCTGGGCAGTATCCTGACCCAATATGGTATCGATATGTCGGACGTCACGCTGCTGGCATCGCAAAACCGCGATCTGCGTAATCTGAAAATCGGCCAGCAGCTGTCATGGACAGTGAATGATGCCGGCGATCTGCAGCGTTTGACCTGGGAAGTCTCCCGGCGTGAGACCCGCACCTACGATCGTACTGGCAACAACTTCAAAGAAACCCAGGAATCTCAACAGGGCGAATGGCGCAACAACGTGATCAGCGGCCGTTTGAACGGCAGCTTTGTCAGCAGCGCCAGCAGTGCCGGCCTGAGCCGAGCAGAAATCAATTCGGTGATCAAAGCGCTGCAGTGGCAGTTGGATTTCCGCAAACTGCGCAAGGGCGATCAATTCTCGGTATTAATGTCCCGCGAACACTTTGACGGCAAGAGTGCTCAGAGCCAGTTACTGGGTGTGCGCATGCGTACCGGCGGCAAGGATTACTATGCTATCCGTGCCGAGGACGGTAAATTCTACGATCGCCAGGGTTCCGGTCTGGCGAAAGGCTTTATGCGTTTCCCAACCATGAAGCAGTTCCGCATTTCTTCCAACTTCAACCCGCGTCGGGTTAATCCGGTCACCGGGCGCATTGCGCCGCACAAAGGTGTCGATTTTGCGATGCCGGTCGGTACTCCGGTGTTGGCCGTGGGTGACGGTGAAGTGTTGATCGCCAAGCGTAGCGGCGCTGCCGGTAACTATGTGGCGATCCGTCATGGCCGCCAATACACCACGCGTTATATGCACCTGAAAAAGCTGCTGGTTAAGCCAGGGCAGAAGGTGAAACGTGGGGACCGTATCGCGTTGTCCGGCAACACCGGCCGCTCAACCGGCCCGCATCTGCACTTTGAAATGTGGACCAACCAACAGGCGGTGAACCCGTTGACGGCGAAACTGCCACGCTCTGAAGGGCTGAGCGGTAAAGATCGCAGTGATTATCTGGCGCAGGTGAAGGAAGTCACTCCGCAACTGCAACTGGATTAATCCCTTTGTTCGGGCGCGTTACTGCGCCAGTGATTCCATCGGCCTGATTTCGGGCCGATGTTGTTTTATATTGGTGCTTCGCCGTGGTTAATTGCAAAATCGACCTTTGCAATTATGATTAGCCGAACCGCTAAGTTAAGAGCTTGTGCATGCAAAACGAAAAAAAATCGAACTCAGAGTTCATTCCACAATTTCAAAAAGCCTTTTACCACCCACGCTACTGGGGCGTTTGGCTGGGAACCGGGCTGATGGCCGGCATTTCATTGGTGCCTGCTCGCCTGCGCGATCCGGTGCTTGGTGCGGTTGGCAAGCTGGCCGGCAAAGTGGCCAAAGGTGCCCGACGCCGCGCGCGTATCAATCTGCTGTACTGCCTGCCGGAAGTGCCGGAAAACGAGCGTGAGCACATCATTGATGAGATGTTCGCCACCGCGCCGCAATCGATGATCCTGATGGCCGAACTGGCCTGCACCAAACCGGAGAAAGTGCTCAAGCGCGTTCGCTGGCATGGTGAAGAGGTGCTGGATAAAATCCGTGAAGAAGGCCGTAACGTGATTTTCCTGGTGCCGCATGGTTGGGCGGTGGATGTTCCGGCGATGCTGATGGCGGCTCGCGGTCAGCCGATGGCGGCGATGTTCCACAACCAGAGCAATCCGTTAGTCGATTATTTGTGGAATACGGTGCGCCGTAAATTTGGTGGCCGGATGCATGCGCGCAATGACGGCATCAAACCGTTTATCAGTTCGGTGCGTCAGGGTTACTGGGGTTATTATCTGCCCGACCAGGATCACGGTGCTGAACACAGTGAATTCGTCGATTTCTTCGCCACCTATAAGGCGACGCTGCCGGCGGTTGGACGCCTGATGAAAGTTTGCCGCGCGGCCATTGTGCCATTGTTCCCGGTGTATGATGGCAAGACCAGCATGCTGGATGTTTATATTCGTCCGCCGATGGATGATTTGGCTACGGCCGATGACCACACTATTGCACGTCGGATGAATGAAGAGGTGGAGAATCTGGTGGGGCCGAACCCGGAGCAGTACACCTGGATCCTCAAGCTGTTGAAAACGCGTAAAGAAGGCGAGATCGAGCCTTATTCACGTGATGATTTATACCGCTAAGCGAGGTTTTGCTTGGGGTTAAGGGCCAGTCATCTCAGGGTGTCTGGCCCTTTGTTTTAGCTGCGCTTAGATATGTACCATGCAACCCTGAGCCATCAGCGGCTCCAGTACGGCGGGTATCTGGGCAAAGTTGTTCCAGCGCAGGTCCAACCGTCGCAGGTTCGTCAATGCCGTCATGCTGTCCGGTAGGTTGCTCAGGTGGTTAGCGCGCAGGTCAAGCGTGCTCAGGGCCGTTAGCTGGCCAAAATCCTCCGGTAACTGCTGTAGCTGATTAGTTCGCAGGTTGAGGTGAGTCAGGCTGGGCAAGTGGCAAAATGCAGCCGGTAGCCGGTTGATGGCATTATTTTCCAGATCCAGCACGGCCAGCTCAGCCAACAGGGCAATTTCATCCGGTAGCGTGGTCAGGCGGTTTTTCATCAGGTGCAGTTCCCGCAGTGCGGTCAACTGCCCGACAGTGGTTGGCAAACTGACAAGTTGATTATTGTACAACCGCAATTCCTGCAGGGCACCGAGTTGAACAATGGCCGCTGGCAGTTCACTGAGCTGATTATCCGTCACGTTCAGATAGCGCAGCTTGTGTAACCGGCCCAGCTCGACAGGCAGGTCACAAAAGGTATTGTCGCTCAGATAAAGATAGGTCAGCTCACGTAGTTCACCGATGCTTGCCGGTACGCTGCTGGCCTTATTGTGGCCGCAATCCAGCATTACCAGCCCTCGCAGTTGGCCTATTTCGACCGGAAGTTCACTAAGCTGGTTGCAGGAGATATTCAATACCTGCAGATCGGTATGCTGCAGGATTTGCATTGGGAACTGGCGAAGTCGATTGTCGTACAGACTGATTTTCAGCAGCGAGTTACCCCGCAGGCTTCCCTCTGCCAAATTCTCCATTCCCAGGCCGTCGAGATCCAGCGCTTGTTCAGTGTGGTTTTGCTGTGGGTGTTGATGAAGCATCGATGGCTCTCCATTTGCCGTAGTGGCGACTGGAGATGAGTTTAACAGGGGGAAGGGCGGAGCGGGAAAAAATGCCGGCCGAGGTACGGCCGGCAGCAGTCTGGGTTACTCGACGCGCAGGATACGGCTGGTGTTGGTGGTCCCTACGGTTTCCATCACGTCGCCCTGGGTGACGATCACCAGATCGCCGGACACCAGGAAGCCCTTGTCGCGCAGGCGGTTAACCGCGTCATTGGCTGCGATGACGCCGTCTTCGTGGCTGTCGAAGTACACCGGCGTAACGCCACGGTACAGCGCGGTCAGGTTCAGCGTGTGCTCATGACGTGACATGGCGAAGATCGGCAGGCCGGAGCTGATACGTGACATCATCAGCGCAGTGCGACCGGATTCGGTCATGGCGATCAGGGCGGTAACCCCTTTCAGATGGTTAGCCGCGTACATTGAAGACATGGCGATAGCTTCTTCAATGTTGTCGAACTGCACGTCCAGACGGTGTTTGGAGACGTTGATGCTTGGGATCTTCTCAGCACCCAGACAAACGCGTGCCATCGCCGCCACGGTTTCTGCCGGGTATTGGCCTGCCGCAGTTTCAGCAGACAGCATCACGGCGTCAGTCCCATCCAGCACGGCGTTCGCCACGTCCATAACTTCGGCGCGGGTCGGCATTGGGTTGGTGATCATCGACTCCATCATCTGGGTCGCGGTAATCACGGCGCGGTTCAGCGTACGGGCGCGACGGATCAGTTTTTTCTGGATGCCGACCAGCTCCGGATCGCCGATTTCGACGCCCAAATCGCCACGGGCTACCATCACTACGTCGGAGGCCAGGATGATGTCATCCATAGCTTCGTCGCTGCAAACGGCTTCGGCACGTTCCACCTTGGACACGATCTTGGCGTTACAGCCTGCATCGCGGGCCAGACGGCGGGCGTAGTTCAGGTCCTCGCCGGTACGCGGGAAGGAAACTGCCAGGTAGTCGACGCCGATTTTTGCCGCAGTGACAATATCGGCCTTGTCTTTCTCGGTCAGGGCTTCAGCGGACAGGCCGCCACCCAGCTTGTTGATGCCTTTGTTGTTGGACAGCGGGCCGCCAACGGTCACTTCGGTAAACACTTTCATGCCCTGAACTTCGAGCACCTTCAGCTGTACGCGGCCGTCATCCAGCAGCAGTACGTCGCCTGGCACCACGTCGGCAGGCAGGCCTTTATAGTCGATACCGACTTTTTCTTTATCGCCTTCGCCCTTGGACATGTTGGCATCAAGCAGGAATTTATCGCCGATGTTAAGGAAGATTTTGCCTTCCTTAAAGGTGGAAACGCGAATTTTCGGCCCTTGCAGGTCACCCAGAATAGCGACGTGACGTCCCAACTTGGCAGCAATTTCACGCACTTTGTCAGCGCGGATCTGGTGGTCTTCTGCGGTGCCGTGGGAAAAGTTGAGCCGAACTACGTTAGCGCCGGCGGCAATGATCTTTTCCAGATTATTGTCGCGGTCAGTAGCCGGACCCAGGGTGGTAACAATTTTGGTTCTTCTGAGCCGTCTGGACATGTATTACTCCGTTGACTGGTGAAGCAAATTATTGGTGTTGCGATAACGTCGGATAACGAAACCAGGAGTGAAATGTAATTTTACTACACTGATATTTCACTCGGGTTACCCGCATGAGCGTTTTAACAGGGTACTGCCTCTAATGCCGCCGTTCAGACTATTTTGAACGACAGGTTTTTTCACATCGGTTACGAGTCGAAATTGTTGGGGATGACTACCCCCTTATCAAAGCGCGATTCTTTCAACGCTTCCTTGACCCGCTTCAAGTTATCTCTGAATTTGGCCCCTCTGCGCAAGGTAAATCCGGTGGCCAGAACATCGATGAGCGTTAATTGCGCAATTCGTGACACCATCGGCATATAAACGTCGGTATCTTCCGGTACATCGAGCAACAATGCCAGGGTTGCCTCTTGCGCCAGAGGGGTATCACGTGAGGTGATGGCAATGACTGTGGCGTCGTTTTCACGCGCCAGCTGTGCCATTTCCACCAGGTTTTTGGTGCGGCCGGTGTGGGAGATTAACACCACTACATCTCCCTCGCTGGAGTTCATGCATCCCATGCGTTGCATGACGATGTCATCGAAATAGACCACCGGGATATTAAAGCGGAAAAATTTGTTCATGGCGTCGTGGGCGACGGCCGCCGAGGCGCCTAAACCGAAGAAAGAGATTTTTTTTGCCTGGGTGAGCAGGTCAACCGCACGATTGATTGCTGCAATATCCAAATTTGCCTTTACTGTATCGAGACTGGCCATTACAGATTCGAAAATTTTACCGGTATAGGAAGCAACGCTGTCATCTTCCTCCACGTTACGATTTACGTACGGGGTGCCGTTGGCCAGGCTTTGGGCAAGATGCAGTTTAAAATCGGGAAAACCCTTGGTATCGAGGCGGCGACAAAAGCGGTTGACGGTGGGCTCGCTCACGTCCGCCATGCGGGCCAGCGTCGCGATACTGGAGTGAATGGCGGTCTGCGGGGAGGCCAGGATCACCTCAGCGACTTTCCGTTCAGATTTGCTCAACAGCTCCAGATGGCTCTGGATTTTTTCCAGCGTATTCATATAACGAGAGTCACTCATGGGTTTTGTCGATTTCAATCAAAGGAGAAATCAATGCCGGTTTAGTGAAAATATACTACGTGCTGGTAACCGTTGGCAGTGTCGACAGAGGGTATGCAGAGTTTTTTCATCAGAACATGACCTGTGTCTAACTTTCATAATGGTAAAAGGGCGTCAAAAAAGACAGAAAATTACAGTTTTTAGTTTGGTCCGCGGCATATACCACCGATAGCGCTTAACACTGCAATTTCTGGGGCTTTTTTTCTGCTTTTGATCCGGGTTTACTGGCCGTAGTTAAAGAGAGTACATTAGTAATGTAAGAAAATTACAAATATCCTGCAACGAGGAGATGAACATGGCGGTAACCTCTACAGCCCAGGCGTGTGACCTGGTTATTTTCGGCGCGAAAGGCGATTTGGCGCGTCGTAAGCTGTTGCCTTCCCTGTACCAGTTAGAGAAAGCCGGTCATATCCACCCGGATACCCGTATTATCGGCGTCGGCCGTGCCGAGTGGGATAAAGAAGCCTACACCAAGGTAGTCAAGGAAGCGCTTGGCACCTTTATGAAAGAAAAGCTGGATGACGAACTTTGGGCCACGCTGAGCGCGCGCCTGGATTTCTGCAACCTGGATGTGAACGACAGCAAGAACTTTGCCAAACTGGGCAAAATGCTGGACCAGAAACATCGCACCACCATTAACTACTTTGCCATGCCGCCAAGCACCTTCGGCGCGATCTGCAAAGGCTTGGGTGAAGCCAAGCTGAACCACGATCCGGCGCGCGTAGTGATGGAAAAACCGCTCGGTACCGATCTGGCGTCTTCCCGCGTGATTAACGATCAGGTTGCGGAATACTTCAACGAGACCCAGGTTTACCGTATTGACCACTATCTTGGTAAAGAGACGGTGTTGAACCTGTTGGCACTGCGTTTTGCCAACTCACTGTTCGCCTCCAACTGGGACAACCGCACCATCGACTCCGTGCAGATCACCGTGGCGGAAGAGGTGGGGATTGAAGGGCGCTGGGGCTACTTTGACCAGGCCGGCCAGATGCGCGACATGATCCAGAACCACCTGTTGCAGATTCTGACCATGATCGCCATGTCACCCCCGGCGGACTTGAGCACTGACCGCATTCGTGATGAGAAAGTGAAGGTTCTGCGCTCACTGCGTCGCATCAATCAGACCAATGTGCGTGAAACCACGGTGCGTGGCCAGTACACCGCCGGCTTCGTACAGGGCAAAAAGGTACCGGGCTACCTGGAAGAGGAAGGGGCGAACAAAAGCAGCAATACCGAAACCTTCGTCTCCATCCGTGTCGATATCGACAACTGGCAGTGGGCCGGCGTGCCGTTCTACCTGCGTACCGGTAAGCGTTTGCCGACCAAATGTTCTGAAGTGGTGGTCTACTTCAAGAACCCGCCGTTGAACCTGTTCAGCGATTCTTACCAGCAGTTGCCGCAGAACAAATTGACCATTCGTCTGCAGCCGGATGAAGGCATCGAGATCCAGGTGTTGAACAAGGTCCCGGGGCTGGATCACAAGCACCGTCTGCAAACCACCAAGCTGGATCTGAGTTTCTCAGAGACCTTCAACCAGGAGCACGTGGCTGATGCCTACGAGCGCCTGTTGCTGGAGACCATGCGTGGCATCCAGGCATTGTTTGTGCGCCGGGATGAAGTGGAAGAAGCCTGGAAGTGGGTGGACTCCATCATGGACGCGTGGAAAGCGGATAACGAAGCGCCGAAGCCGTATCAGTCCGGCACCTGGGGCCCGGTTGCCTCGGTGGCGATGATCACCCGCGATGGCCGTTCCTGGAACGAGTTCGAATAATGACCCGGCCGGCAGATTATCTGCCGGCATTTTTTTGCCTGCAGTGCCGGGGCACCACATCACTTGGGGTACGGCCGGACGCCCGCGTTTAGATGCGGAGCCCTGTGGCAGGGGCGTGCCATTGATAACCCGTAAGTAATGGAGAAGTAACGATGAAAAACTGGAAAACCAGCGCAGAACAGATCCTGACCGCAGGCCCGGTAGTTCCGGTGATTGTGATTAACAAGCTGGAACATGCGGTGCCGTTGGCCAGGGCGCTGGTAGCCGGTGGCGTGCGCGTATTGGAAGTCACTTTGCGCACCGCCTGTGCCATAGACGCGATCCGCGCTATCGCCACTGAGGTGCCGGAGGCGATTATCGGTGCCGGTACGGTGCTTAACCCGCAGCAGTTGCAGGCGGTGACCGAAGCCGGTGCGCAATTCGCCATCAGCCCAGGCCTGACAGCGTCGCTGCTGAAAGCGGCTACCGCAGGTACCATTCCATTGATTCCGGGCATCAGCACCGTTTCAGAGCTGATGCTGGGGATGGATCATGGCCTGCGGGAGTTCAAGTTCTTCCCGGCGGAAGCCAACGGCGGTGTGAAGGCACTACAGGCGATCGGCGGCCCATTCCCGCAGGTGCGTTTCTGCCCGACCGGCGGTATTACGCCGAACAATTACCGTGATTACCTGGCGCTGAAAAGCGTGCTGTGTATCGGTGGATCCTGGTTGGTGCCAGCCGATGCGCTGGAAAATGGTGACTACGCCCGCATCACTGAACTGGCGCGAACCGCAGTTAACGGCGCCACGGCGTAACCCGCGCCGGGCCTGGGATCGCCGATTATTGGGTCGGTCCAACTTAAACGAAGGCTCAACGACTTGTTGGGTCTTTTTTTATTTTTAAATTAGTTAACTTTCTTATTTTTAAACTGTTTTTTTATCGTTTTTGCGAAAACAGCGGTTTGCTTTATAATTATTGCTATGGTACAACTATCTCAGTTAAAAATTTTACTTGATGAGGATATTGGGCAAATCGCACTCCGTGTAACAAGATTATGTGCGGCTGAGAATAGAGAATACTTATGATGACAACTAATGGAATTACCCTCAGAACCTCTACTTGCCAGCTTTTCCTGTCTGCCATCCTTGCCAGTGAGCATCACTGGTGCAGCGAGCTATAGCGTCTTTCTCCCTTAACCGGTGCTGGTGACAGGCTCAGTCCTCCGTCATTCCGCGTAGCCGGGCAAACATTTTTATTACGTTTGGGTCAGTTTATCCCCAGGGATCTCTGCGTCGTCAGCGCCTCGTTGCGCCTGTCTGACGAGATAAATCGGGATAAATATGCCTTAGCGTGCGTTATTCGCCGTTTGGGAGAGAAATCATGATTTATTGGATCTTTTTAGGTTTGGCCATTGTGACCGAAATTATCGGTACCCTGTCAATGAAATACGCCAGCGTCAGCGGCGGCATGACCGGCCATATTGTGATGTATGTGATGATCACCGCCTCGTATGTGATGCTGTCGTTGGCAGTTAAACGCGTTGCTCTGGGGGTCGCTTATGCCCTGTGGGAAGGTATCGGTATCCTGTTTATTACCCTGTTCAGCGTGATGTGGTTTGATGAGCCGATCTCGGCGTTGAAAGTGTTGGGTCTGGTCACCCTGATTGCCGGTATCATGCTGGTCAAATCTGGTACCCGCAAGCCACGCAAACAGGCCACTCCGCGAGGTGACAACCATGCAACAGCTTGAGTTGTACCACATCGCGTTTCTGGGGCTGGCGATCGTGCTGGAGATTATTGCCAACATTTTCCTGAAAATGTCGGACGGCTTCCGCAAGGTTTGGTTGGGTCTGTTGTCTTTGTTGTCGGTGCTGGGGGCGTTCAGTGCGCTGGCGCAGGCAGTGAAGGGGATTGATCTGTCGGTTGCCTATGCATTGTGGGGCGGTTTCGGTATTGCCGCGACCATCGCAGCCGGCTGGATCCTGTTCGGTCAACGGCTGAATGCCAAAGGCTGGATCGGTCTGGTGCTGTTACTGGCGGGAATGGTGATCATCAAACTGGCTTAATCAGCAGCCGATGACACCCAATAAAACCGCAGGCGTTATCGTCTGCGGTTTTTTTACTTTACAGCGCGGCAATAATTTTGATTTCAACCTTGTACTTCGGGTTCATCAGTTTGGCTTGCACAGTGCAACGTACTGGGGCGCTACCGGCAACCACCCAGGCATCCCAGGCCGCATTCATTGCAGCAAAGTCGGCACCGTCGGCCAGAAAAATAGTGGCGTCCAGCACCCGGCTTTTATCGGAGCCCACTCGGGCCAGGATCACATCAATCGCCGCCAGCGCGTTAGCGGTCTGCGCAGTGGCGTCATCATCCAGATTTTCCGGCACGCTGGTGTAATAAACCGTGTCGTTGTGAACCACGGCTTCTGACCAACGCTGGTCCGGATCAATTCGTTCGATATTCATTCAGTTATCTCCATATCATCATCACCTTAAGGGTATCACAGCCCCCGGTAGAAATGCTTGATGATAAAGTCGGTGGTAGCCGCGCGGCAGGATTGGCATAATCAACGCTGAATTACACCGGCAGAGAGATAGCGTGACAGACGATTTCGCAACAGACGGCGCCCTGGCGCAGGCAATCAAGGGTTTCAAACCGCGTGAAGCGCAGCGGCAGATGGCAGAGGCGGTTACCGAAGCCATTAACTTCAAGCAGGAGTTGGTGGTCGAAGCGGGCACCGGCACCGGTAAAACCTTCGCCTACCTGGCACCGGCACTGCGGGCCGATCGCAAAGTGATTATCTCCACCGGTTCAAAAGCGCTGCAGGATCAGCTTTATGCACGCGATCTGCCCACCGTCGCCAAAGCGCTGAAGTACAAAGGCAAGATGGCGTTGTTGAAGGGGCGATCCAACTATCTGTGTCTGGAACGTCTTGAACAGCAGTCGATGGCCGGTGGTGAGCTGGCAGGACAGGCGCTGATCGATCTGGTCCATCTGCGCAAGTGGTCATCAATGACCAAAGAGGGTGACATCAGTAGCTGCAGCGACGTGGCGGAAGACAGCTTCGTCTGGCCGCTGGTGACCAGCACCAACGATAACTGTCTGGGCAGCGACTGTCCTCTGTATAAAGATTGCTTTGTGGTCAAGGCGCGTCGCCGGGCCATGGATGCCGACGTGGTGGTGGTAAACCACCATTTGTTCCTGGCAGACATGGTGGTGAAAGAGGGCGGTTTTGCCGAACTGATCCCCGAGGCCGATGTGATGATCTTCGATGAAGCGCATCAGATCCCGGATATCGCCAGCCAGTATTTCGGCAAACAGCTGACCAGCCGCCAACTGCTGGATCTGGCCAAAGACATTTCTATTGCCTACCGTACCGAAGTGCGTGACGCGGCTCAGTTACAAAAAAGCGCTGACCGCCTCAGCCAAAGCACGCAGGACTTCCGCCTGATGCTGGGGGAGCCGGGGTTTCGTGGCAACCTGCGCGAGGTACTAAGCCAACCCAATGTGCAACGTGCCTTACTGCTGCTCGATGACGCGTTGGAGCTGTGCTACGACGTGGTCAAACTGTCTCTGGGCCGTTCGGCCCTGCTGGACGCCGCCTTCGAGCGTGCCACGCTGTATCGCGCGCGTCTCAAACGTTTGAAAGAAGTCAATGAACCGGGCTTTAGCTACTGGTATGAGTGCAACTCACGACATTTTGTCCTGGCGCTGACACCTCTGACGGTAGCCGATCGTTTCCGTGAACTGTTGGACGAGAAACCGGGCAGTTGGATCTTCACCTCGGCAACCCTGTCGGTTAATGAACAAATGGGGCACTTTACCGAGCGCCTTGGCCTGAACAAGGCGAAAACCTTGCTGCTGGCCAGCCCGTTCGACTACGCCAAACAGGCATTGCTGTGTGTACCGCGCTTTTTGCCGTCACCGAATCAGCCGGGTGGTGCTCGGCAACTGGCGCGTATGCTGCGCCCGCTGATTGAGGCCAATAACGGCCGCTGTTTCTTCCTCTGTACCTCACACCAGATGATGCGCGAACTGGCGGAAGAGTTCCGTGCGACCATGACCTTGCCGGTCCTGCTGCAGGGGGAAACCAGTAAGGGCCAACTGTTGGCGCAGTTCGTTGAGTCCGGTAACGCGTTGCTGGTGGCGACCAGCAGCTTCTGGGAAGGGGTAGACGTGCGCGGCGATGCTTTGTCGTGCGTGATCATCGACAAACTGCCGTTTACCTCGCCTGAAGATCCGCTGTTGAAAGCGAGGATTGAAGATTGTCGGTTACGCGGCGGCGATCCGTTTAACGACGTGCAACTGCCGGATGCGGTCATCACCCTGAAACAGGGCGTTGGGCGTCTGATCCGCGATACCGACGATCGCGGCGTACTGGTGATCTGCGATAACCGCTTGGTGATGCGGCCGTATGGCGAAGTGTTCCTCAACAGCCTGCCGCCGACGCCACGCACCCGTGATATCGCCCAGGCGATTGCCTTCTTGCAGGCAGAGCGCTAGCGGATAGGCGTGACCTCAGGGCTGTGCTACAATGCGCGCCCTGTATGAAAAACCCTGTTTTTTTCCCGCCTGAGGTTGGCATGTCCACGCGAATTTTAGCGATCGATACAGCGACGGAAGCCTGTTCCGTTGCTATCTGGAATCAAGGCGAAATCCACGCCCTGTTTGAACTGTGCCCACGTGAGCATACGCAACGCATTTTACCGATGGTGCAGCAAGTGCTGGCGGAATCCGGTATCACCCTTAATCAGCTCGATGCTCTGGCCTTCGGCCGTGGGCCCGGCAGCTTTACCGGCGTGCGCATTGGTATTGGTATCGCGCAGGGGCTGGCGCTGGGTGCCGGCTTGCCGTTGCTGGGTATCTCTACGTTGCAGACTATGGCGCAAGGCGCCTGGCGCGTCACCGGGGCCGATCGGGTGCTGGCGGCGATAGATGCGCGCATGGGTGAGGTTTACTGGGGCCAGTTTGAGCGTCAGCAAGACGGCCATTGGCTGGCAAGCGAAGGCGAAGCGGTACTTTCACCACCGCAAGCGTTGGAACGTGCGCAAGGCCTGCAAGGGCATTGGGCGCATGTGGGTACCGGTTGGCAAACCTACCCGGATCTGGTCACCGGTTCCTCGTTAAGCCTGGGTGATGGTCAAATGCTGCTGCCGCAGGCGGAAGATATGCTGCCGTTGGCGTTGCATGCCTGGCAACAGGGGCTGGCGGTCGCGGTTGAAAATGCCGAACCAACCTACCTGCGTAATGAAGTCACCTGGAAAAAATTGCCGGGGCGTGAATAGCGCAACCTATTGTGCTTTGGTAGCAATCGGGATATGAATGAACTGCAACTTGCTCTGTGAATTGATGTCAAAGTTACAGCTATTTCAGGAGATTGCGACGATGTTAACCCGCACTGTAAATAAAAAAATGTCGCTGCTGGCCATTGCCGGTGGCGCGCTGGTGCTGTCGGGCTGCGTAACCGTACCTGACGCCATTAAAGGCAGCACGGAAACACCGGTGCAGCAGTTATCCTCGGTGCAGAATGCGCCGAACCTGTTTGTTGGGGCCGAGGCCCGTTTTGGTGGCACCGTGGTGAATGTTGCCAATGAGCAGGGGCGCACGGTGTTGGAAATCGCCGCTGTGCCGCTCGACTCCGGCGCCCGGCCTATTTTGGGCGAACCGTCGCGGGGGCGTTTGTTAGCCTCGGTTAACGGTTTCCTGGAGCCGGTGGATTTCAAAGGTCAGTTGGTTACCGTGGTCGGTCCGATCACCGGCGTGAGAGACGGCAAGATTGGCATGACGCCGTACAAGTTTGTCACCATGAATGCTACCGGCTATAAACGCTGGCACCTTACCCAACAGGTGATGATGCCGCCGGCCCCGATGGGGCCATGGGGTTGGCGTGGCGGTACCTGGGGCCCAGGTTGGGGCGTGGGTTATGGCTGGTACAATCCAGGCCCGGCACAGGTGCAAACCATCGTTACCGAGTAGTGTTAGTTAGGCATTCACTATTTTATTAGGGCGGCTCCGGCCGCCTTTTTCTTTTGGCGCAGGGAAACGGCGCCAATTAGTGACGTACATCGCAACCTGAATATTGTTTAAAACTCAAACTGGTCTGCTGAGTTAAAATATTGTTATGGTTTGGCTGCATATTTAGGGGCTGCGATGACAATGAATAATGATTTCAGGAGTAATACCTTGGATAAGGTCTGGTTAAAACGTTACCCGGCGGATGTTCCGGCAGAGATCGACGCCGATCGTTATTCATCTTTGGTCGAAATGTTTGAAAATGCGGTTCAGCGTTATGCGGATCAACCGGCTTTCATGAACATGGGCGAAGTGATGACTTACCGCAAGTTGGAAGAGCGCAGTCGGGCTTTTGCCGCTTACCTGCAAAACGAGCTGGGCCTGCAGAAGGGCGATCGTGTTGCGCTGATGATGCCGAATCTGTTGCAGTATCCGATCGCACTGTTTGGCATTTTGCGAGCCGGTATGGTGGTGGTTAACGTTAATCCGCTGTATACGCCGCGAGAGCTGGAGCACCAACTGAACGACAGCGGTGCCAGCGCTATCGTGATTGTCTCCAACTTTGCCCACACGCTGGAAAAAGTGGTGTTCAACACCCAGGTAAAACACGTGATCCTGACGCGCATGGGCGATCAGCTCTCCGCCGCCAAAGGCACCTTGGTTAACTTTGTGGTGAAATACATTAAGCGGCTGGTGCCGAAATACCATCTGCCGGCAGCGATTTCTTTCCGCAGTGCACTGCAGCGCGGACGTCGGCAGCAGTACGTTAAACCCGACATCATCAATTCCGACCTGGCGTTCCTGCAATATACCGGTGGCACCACCGGCGTGGCCAAAGGCGCGATGCTGACGCACCGTAACATGCAGGCCAACGTGGCGCAGGCCAAAGCCGCCTACGAGCCGCTGTTCCGCGATGGTCAGGAGCTGATTGTCACCGCATTGCCGCTCTACCACATCTTTGCATTAACGGTGAACTGCCTGCTGTTTATTGAATTAGGCGGCCGTAATCTGTTGATCACCAACCCGCGTGATATTCCAGGGCTGGTGAAAGAGCTGGGGCGCTATCCGTTCACCGCGATAAGTGGGGTGAATACCTTGTTTAATGCGTTGCTGAATAATGCCGACTTCCATCAACTCGACTTCTCGACGCTGCGTTTCTCGGTCGGTGGCGGTATGTCGGTGCAGAAAGCGGTGGCGGACAAGTGGGAGCAAACCACCGGAAAGCACCTTTTGGAAGGCTATGGACTGACCGAATGCGCACCCTTGGTCACCTGCAACCCGCACGACTTGACGCACTACAGCGGCAGTATCGGTCTGCCGGTTTCATCCACTGACATACGACTGGTGGATGATAACGGCAATGATGTGCCGGTCGGCGAACCGGGGGAACTGTGGGTTAAAGGACCGCAAGTTATGTTAGGCTACTGGCAGCGGCCGGATGCCACCGATGAAGTAATGAAAGATGGCTGGCTCGCGACCGGCGATATCGTTACAGTGGACGAGATGGGCTTTGTTCGCGTCGTTGATCGTAAGAAAGATATGATTCTGGTTTCCGGGTTTAACGTATACCCGAACGAGATCGAAGACGTGGTCAGTCAACATCCGAAAGTGCTGGAATGTGCGGCGATCGGCGTACCGAGTGACGTATCCGGTGAAGCGGTGAAGATCTGCGTGGTGAAGAAAGACGCCTCGCTGACCAAAGAAGAGCTGTTGACCCATTGCCGTCGGCAGCTCACCGGGTATAAAGTGCCTAAAATTGTTGAGTTTCGCGATGAATTGCCGAAGTCTAACGTCGGTAAAATTTTGCGACGAGAACTGCGTGATGAGCAGAAAAAACCTGTGGCGGCCGATGCCGCCTAGGCTATCATCCACGCCTTACAGATCAACAACGCCGGTGAATGCCGGCGTTGTTGTGTTTGAATCATGAAAGCGACCAAGAGAATGACGTTTTGAACTATCAGTTGATCACTACCGATGCCGGATTGCAGCAGGTCTGCGAGCAGGCGAAAAAGCATGCCCAGATTGCGCTGGACACCGAATTTGTCAGAACGCGCACTTACTATCCGCAGTTAGGCCTGATTCAGTTATACGACGGTGAACAACTCTCCCTGATTGACCCCTTGCCAATCAAGCAGTGGCAACCGTTTATTGAGTTGCTGAGCAACACACAGATAGTGAAGTTCCTGCACGCCGGCAGTGAGGATCTGGAAGTGTTCCTCAATGCCTTCAAAACCCTGCCGACGCCACTGGTCGATACCCAAATCCTGGCGGCCTTTACCGGTCGACCTATGTCCTGTGGCTTTGCCACCCTGGTCGCGGAGTATATGCAGGTGGAGCTGGATAAAAGCGAAGCCCGTACCGACTGGTTGGCGCGTCCATTAACGGAAAAACAGTGTGTCTACGCCGCTGCCGACGTGTTCTATCTGCTGCCAATGGCCAAACGGCTGGTGCAGGAGACGGAAGAGGCCGGTTGGACCGCGGCCGCCAGCAATGAATGCCTGCTGTTGTGCCAACGCCGTAGCGAGACGCTGGCGCCGGAATTGGCCTACCGTGAAATCACCAACGCCTGGCAACTGCGTCCGCGCCAGTTGGGCTGCTTGCAGAAGCTGGCGGAATGGCGACTGCGCCAGGCGCGTGAGCGTGACCTGGCGGTGAACTTTGTGGTGCGTGAAGAGAATCTCTGGCAGGTAGCGCGTCATATGCCGACCTCGCTGGGAGAGTTGGACTCGCTGGGGTTGAGCGGCCCGGAAATCCGTTATCACGGCAAAACGTTGGTGGCGCTGGTGGCAGAAGCCAGTGAGCTGGATGAATCGGCATTGCCGGAGCCGTTACCGAACCTGATCGACCAGCCGGGTTATAAGAAAGTGTTCAAGGAAATCAAAGCGGCGATCGTCATTGTCAGCGAGCAAAGCGGCTTAAGCAGCGAATTGCTGGCCTCGCGTCGGCAGATTAATCAGTTGCTGAATTGGCATTGGAAATTGAAAGCGGGCGATAACTTGCCAGAATTAGTCAGCGGTTGGCGCGGTGATTTATTAGCGACGCCGCTTCAGGATATTTTGAAGGATTATTAATCGGGTTGCGAGAAAGTCGGGGCAGGGTAAGGAAACACTGCTCTGAATATTGATTAAAAATAATTTAAGTAAACACACTTACCGCCAGCATTTACTTTAAACAACCGTGACGCAAGATTAATTGAGATTATTCCCAAAGGGTAAAAATGATTAGTGGGTCTTTTTTATCTCAATAACTGGTTATGCATACAGTTACCCCCTGTAGAAAATATACAGGGGGTAATTAATGCGTCACGCTCATTTAGTTACTTCTTCCGATTCCGGTAATGTCACGTTGAGTTCAAGTACCGAAATATCATCCCCTTTCTGCTCAAACTGCACGTGCAGCATTTCAGGGTCGATTTGAATGTATTTGCAAATTACCGCCAGAATATCACGTTTCAAATCAGGCAGATACGGGGGTTCACTGTCCCCCCGACGACGCTCCGCGACGATAATCTGCAGCCGTTCCTTGGCTATATTGGCTGTCTGCTTTTTGCGGGACAGAAAGAAGTCTAGTAATGCCATGGTTTATCCCCCAAAAAGGCGTTTCAGGAAACCCTTCTTCTCTTCTTCAATGAAGCGGAAGGGGCGTTCTTCCCCTAACAAGCGGCTAACGGTATCGTCATAGGCCTTGCCGGCATCGGATTCAGCATCAAGGATCACGGGTTCACCCTGGTTGGAGGCCCGCAGCACGGACTGGTCTTCCGGGATAACGCCGACCAGTGGAATGCGCAGAATTTCCAGCACGTCTTCCATACTCAGCATGTCGCCACGGCTAACGCGACCCGGGTTATAGCGAGTCAGCAGCAGGTGTTCCTTGATCGCCGATTCGCCTCGCTCAGCACGACGGGATTTGGACGACAAAATGCCCAGGATACGGTCAGAGTCACGTACTGAGGAGACTTCCGGGTTGGTGGTGATGATGGCTTCATCAGCGAAGTACAGGGCCATCAGCGCGCCGGTTTCGATACCTGCGGGAGAGTCACAGACCACAAAGTCAAAATTCATCTCACCCAAATCGTTGAGGATCTTTTCAACGCCTTCGCGGGTCAGCGCATCTTTATCGCGCGTTTGCGAAGCAGGCAAGATAAACAGGTTATCGGTACGCTTGTCTTTGATTAACGCCTGATTCAGCGTGGCATCACCCTGAATAACGTTAACGAAATCGTAAACAACCCGGCGTTCACAGCCCATGATCAGGTCAAGATTACGCAGACCGATATCGAAATCGATTACTACGGTTTTCTTACCTTTTTGGGCTAAGCCGGTAGCGATGGCCGCGCTTGAAGTGGTCTTGCCAACGCCCCCTTTACCCGATGTAACAACAATAATGCGTGCCATGAAATGGATTCCTTGTCAAAAGGGCTTAATTTAAAGGTTGTATGGTTAAAGCGTTATCCAACAGGCTGAGTCGTACTGCCTGCCCGACATAGTCGGACGGGATTTGGTCGCTCAACCAGTACTGCCCTGCGATAGAGACTAGCTCAGCACCCAGGTGCGTGCAAAAAATCTGGCACTGCGTATCACCTGAAGCACCGGCCAGCGCACGACCGCGCATCATGCCGTAAACGTGAATATTGCCATCGGCAATTAATTCGGCGCCGGCGCTGACACTGCTGGTCACTATCAGATCGCTGTTGCGGGCATAAATTTGTTGGCCGGAACGGACAGGGGCACTAATGATGCGCGTCTTGGCGGGGGCGTTGGGATCCACCACCGGGGCTGGCGCGGGCGCCGCTTCCGGGGCGGCCATCTTTTGGCCTTTACCTTCGTTCAGCAACGGTAACCCGGCACGGGCTATCGCGCGTTTTTGCCGCTCATCTCTGCAACCGCTGATACCCACAACGCGCAGCCCTGCTGCCGCGACAGCCTGTTGAAGTTCTTTCCAGTTTGCATCGCCGTTCAGCGTTGCAACGTTGATAACAACAGGGGCGTTTTTCAAAAAAGCGGGCGCTTGCTCGACTTTTTCCAGTAACGCCTGACGTATTACCTCGGGTTCCGAATTATACAAATGAACAACCGATAGGGTAAAACTGCTGCCTTTTAGCTCAATTGGCGATTGTGACATCTATCCTGACTCAGTCTCAGCAACTTTAAATCCCCGGAATACCAATCGGGGTGCGATATTCCGAAGTACTATAAGCATGTTATAGTCAGAGTTATATCCAGGCAAGACGCTGCCCCAATTAAATAGAGTTAAAAACATGCTTTGTGTGATCTATAGAAGCCCTAAACGCGATCAAACTTATCTTTATGTCGAAAAAAAAGACGATTTCTCCCGAGTGCCGGAAGATCTGATGAAAAGTTTCGGTTTGCCACAATTGGCGATGGTGCTTTCTCTTGAAGGAAGGGAAAAATTAGCCTCGGCAGATATTGAGAAAGTGAAAGAGGCCCTGAAGGACGAAGGGTTTTATCTGCAGGTACCACCGCCGTTGGAAAATTTATTAAACCAGCACCTGTCTGACGACAAAAAATAACCGTCGTTGGCGTGCAGGGGCTACGCTGGATCAGTAACCCCAAACCGACAAAGGAGCTGCGTGATGAGAGGATCAGCGAAGACAACGACAGTGGTTCTGCTGATGCTGAGTGCCGGTCCGCAGGTGATGGCGCAGACTGTTTCACCGGGTGCCACTGCTGCGCCGGTGCAGAGTACGTTGGCTGAAACCGGCCGCGATCCCGCGCAGTTCCCGGCCTATGTTGAGCAACTGAAACGTCAGGCGTTGGCGCAGGGTATTAGCCCGGCTATCGTCGACAGTGCTTTTGCCAACGTGCATTTTGTTGATCGGGTGATCAAGGCGGACCGCAATCAGCCGGAAAAGAAAATCACGCTGGATGATTACCTTAAACGCGTATTGCCAGCGGCCAAGATCGCGCAGGGCCGTTCCCTCTATCGACAATATCAGCCGCAGTTGACGCGTATTACTGCTCGCTACGGTGTTCCAGGACGCTATGTGGTAGCGCTGTGGGGGATGGAAAGCGCCTTCGGCAAGATCCAGGGCCGCGAAGATGTCATATCTGCGCTTGCTACCCTGGCGTTTGAAGGGCGTCGTGAGGCTTTTTTCAGTCAACAATTGATGGCAGCGCTGCGTATCCTCGAACAAGGGCATGTCAGCCGCGAACAGCTAAAAGGCTCCTGGGCCGGGGCAATGGGCCAGTGCCAGTTTATGCCGACGTCGTTCCTGAGCTACGCGGCGGATGGTGACGGTGATGGCCGTATTGATATCTGGAATAACGTTGACGATGTGTTTGCCTCCGCAGCCCATTATCTGTCGAGTGAAGGCTGGCAACCGGGGGTTGGCTGGGGCAGGGAAGTTAAACTGCCCGCCGGTTTCAGCAGCGAGAGTCTGGGACTGAAAGATCGCCAGGCGCACAGCGTCAATGAATGGCAAAAGCGTGGCATACGTCGTGCGGATGGTTCAGCCTTACCGCATTCTACCCTGCGCAGTTGGGTTATTACGCCGGATGATATGCAGGGGCGTGCGTTCATGGTTTATGACAATTTTCGCACTATCATGCACTGGAATCGCTCTTACTATTTTGCCATCGCTGTGGGTATGATGGCTGACGGTATCGGGCAATAAAATAGGGTCACGGTACCTCCACCAATGCGTGGGATAACGGGCTTAGCATGCTAAGCCCCTACATGATTGTAGGGAGAAGCGGTATGTATCAACATAGAGACTGGCAGGGTTCATTACTTGATTTTCCGGTGAATAAGGTGGTCTGCGTCGGCAGTAACTACGCCGACCATATTAAGGAAATGGGCAGTGCAACCTCGGCAGAGCCGGTCGTATTTATCAAGCCTGAAACGGCGCTGTGCGATATCCGTCAGCCGGTGGCGATCCCAAAAGAGTTCGGGTCGGTTCATCATGAAGTGGAACTGGCGGTGCTGATCGGCACGCCGTTAAAACAAGCGAATGAAGATCGCGTGGCGCGTGCCATCGCCGGATACGGTGTTGCGCTTGATCTGACGCTGCGTGAACTGCAGGCGGGCTTTAAGAAGGCGGGGCAGCCTTGGGAGAAAGCCAAGGGTTTCGACGGATCCTGCCCAATATCCGGTTTTATTCCAGTGGCAGAGTTTGGCGATCCGCAAAATGCCGAGCTGTCCCTGACGGTAAATGACCAGGTACGTCAGCAGGGCAATACTCGCGATATGATCACTCCGATCCTGCCGTTGATCAGCTATATGAGCCGTTTCTTCACGCTGCGTGCAGGCGACATTATTCTTACCGGGACCCCACAAGGTGTTGGCCCGATGAGTTCCGGCGACATGCTGAAAATTACCCTCAATGGTAAATCGTTAACCACCCGCGTGATTTAAAGCCTGGGTTTGACGCATAAAAAAAGGCCCGCAGGGGCCTTTTGTCTTTTTCGGTAGTCATCGGGTAATAGGCTTATTTACGGCCCAACAAGAAACCGAAAACGATCCCGACCGCTGCCGCGATAGCCACGCCGGCAAGCGGGTTGGATTCAACCTGGGTCCGCACCGTATCAGCCGCATCGCGAGCTGCATAGCTGGCCTGAGAGGCATACTTGCGGGCTGCGCCTTTAACCTGGTGATCCGGCGAGTCCGTTGCTTTACCAAAGGCTTCCTCAACGGCGCCGGCAGCTTCATTAACCTTGTCTTCTGCTTTTCCAAACATACTTGGCTCCTTATCTCGGTTCTAAAGGCGAACATTAAACATAGCAGGATTATGCCGCGCCTGGCGGCAAATCGTGCGTTATAAGATGAATCTTACCGGTGAATTGAAGTATCGGTTGGCGATAATCTGGGGATAAAACGAAAAGGTGATAGACCTGTGATTTGTACGTATAATTAAGCGATAAACGCGTTATTTCTCCCCGCAAGAAGCAAAGCACAAGCGGTGGATAGTCACGGCGCGGAATGTTGAATGATGTTGTTTTAAATAGCATTTTTTTTAAGCGATTGTTTTGTTATCACTATGATTATATTGTGTTTTCAGTCTTTCCATTTGGCTGGGATATCTATATAGTGCACCCTCAAAACCTGTACGCAGGTTATCTATTCATTTACCTATACCGGACGCGAACATGTCACAAACCCCTTTTTGGCAACAAAAAACGCTGGCTGAAATGTCAGAACAAGAGTGGGAATCGCTGTGCGACGGTTGTGGGCAATGCTGTCTGAATAAGCTGATCGACGAAGATACCGACGAGATTTATTTCACCAACGTAGCCTGTGACCAGCTGAATATTAAATCGTGCCAGTGCCGCAACTATGAACGTCGCTTTGAGTTGGAAGAAGATTGTATCAAGTTGACGCGCGAGAACCTCACGACGTTTGACTGGTTGCCCCCGACCTGTGCATATCGCCTGATTGGCGAAGGCAAACCCCTGTTCTCCTGGCACCCATTGGTTAGTGGCTCCAAGGCGGCGATGCACGGTGAACGTATTACTGTGCGCCACATTGCGGTACGCGAAAGCGAAGTGGTGGACTGGCAGGATCACATAATGAACAAACCAAGCTGGGCGAGATAAAGAAAAAAGCCCCTGCAAAGAAGAGGGGCAAGACACACAACAACACCAGGGAAATCGTTACTATTAACTTGCGGATACTATAAGGATTTTTTGGCATAACTTCATCAAAATATTGATGCAATAATGCATCACTATGATGAGTTTTTTTGTATGAAGCGAGTGAGGAGGAAATGAGTCGTTCCACTGTATTACGATTTACGGTCGATAAAGTGAGGTTGTACTCCTGCGAATAAGGCTTTTTACCCCTCCAACTTAATGTTATGTAAATTACGCACCAAATCCCATCCGAATGCTTCTTTTTATACAGAAGGTTAGGTAGTTTGACCGCTCTCACGCTAAGTTCCGAGAGTACAATAATGAAAATGATACGTCTGTTTGCCGTGGCTGGGGCGCTGATAGTGCTCGTTTATTACCTTACACACACTTAATGTCGCTATATCTCTGCATAGTATCCGCAATTCAATAAAAAACGGCGCCCTGAGGCGCCGTTTTTTATTCGCTCAGACTTAACGACCAAACAGGTCGCGGCGGCGCGGTCGGACAAATTGTGCGATCAACACGATGATGGCGAACATCAAATAAGCCGTGAAGATACCCACCAACCACTGCGGCATTTCCAGCGTCAGGAATTCCCATTGGCGCACGGAACAGTCACCGGATGCGTGGAACACCGCCGGCAGCCATTTATCCAGCGGCAGCCAGGACGGGAAGCTGACGAAGAAATCGCAGGTATTGAATGGCGAAGGATGCAGTTGGATCATGGTGTGTTTCCATGCCAGCTGCAGGCCTTCCCAGGCGCTGTAAATCCACAGCAGAATCGCGACATAGCGCAGTGGCGTTTTCGGCGCGATGGCACCGAGCAACGAGGCGCCCAGAATGCCAAACAGCGCGCAGCGTTCATAAATGCACATTACACAGGGTTGCAGCAGCATTACGTGCTGAAAGTAGAGAGCAACTAATTCCAGCACCAGCGCAGTCAGGGCCATCAACAGCCAAGCACCGCGCCCCTGCGAGCAGCGGTTAAAGAATTGCAACATATATTTATTCTTCCATGCAGTAAGCAATTGAACTGGCAGTGTAAACCAATTCAACTCTGCTGCCAGCTACCTGAGCCTGATTCAGCACAAAAATAGTCGCTGGCAGCGGGGCGGGTTAACCGGGTTAATGTGCAACGGCTTCAATCGCTGGTAGTGTCAGCCAATGCCACTCCGTTAACAGGTTAGTCATCGGTGCCAGAGTAAACTGTACGCACAGCAGACCGACCAGCGTTAATACCACAGTATAGGGTAAAGCCATCCACACCATTCGCCCGTAAGACAAACGCACCAGCGGTGCCAGCGCGGAGGTCAGCAGGAACAAGAAGGCTGCCTGACCATTCGGGGTAGCAACTGACGGCAGATTGGTCCCGGTGTTAATGGCGACCGCCAGCATTTCGAACTGCTTCAGGGAGATTGCACCGTTTTCAAATGCGGCACGTGCCTCATTGATATAGACCGTGCCGACAAACACGTTGTCAGATACCGAAGACAGCAGGCCGTTAAACAGATAAAACAGCGCCAGTTGTGAAGAGGGTTCTGCCTGCAGAACAAACCGGATAATCGGCGTGAACAGGTGTTGCTCAATAATTACCGCCACCACGGTGAAAAATACCGTCAGCAGGGCAGTAAAGGGCAGCGCTTCCTGGAATGCCTTGCCGATGGCGTGCTCATCGGTTACGCCACACAAAGAAGTGGCCAGGATGATCACCGACAGGCCAATCAGGCCTACTTCCGCCAGATGAAAGGCCAGCGCTACCACTAACCAAATGCCGATCAGCGCCTGAATCACCAATCTGACCTGTTCTTGTTTACTGCGTCCTGCGGTGGCCTGACGGTCAAACTCGGTCAGCACCTCACGGACACGTTCCGGCAGTTTTGCCCCGTAGCCAAAGATACCGAAGCGTTCAAGCAGCAGGCAAACCAACAGGCCGCAGACAAACACCGGCAGGGTAACCGGTGCCATACGCAGGAAGAAGTCGACAAATCCCCAGTCGGCACTTTTGGCGATAATCAGGTTCTGCGGTTCGCCCACCATGGTCATTACGCCGCCCAGTGCGGTACCGACCCCGGCGTGCATCAACAGGCTGCGCAGGAAGGCGCGGAACTGTTCGAGCGTCTGTTTGTGATCGTCACTGACCAGTGTGCTGTCGTCACCGACGTCAGTATTGCCGTCAGAACGGTTTGAAGCCACGTTGTGGTAGATCGAATAAAATCCGGTTGCGACGCTGATCACCACTGCAACCACCGTCAGCGCATCAAGGAAAGCTGACAACAGCGCCGCGGCAAAGCAGAATGCCAAAGAAAGCAGCATTTTTGAGCGAATGTTGAGCAGTAGCTTGGTGAACACGAACAGCAGCAACTGCTTCATAAAGTAGATGCCGGCTACCATAAAGATCAGCAACAGCAGCACTTCCAGATTATGGGCAATTTCTTCGCCCACCCGATCGGGGCTGGTCATGCCAATCAGTACCGACTCAATGGCCAGCAGGCCACCCGGCAGCAGGGGGTAGCATTTCAGCGCCATCGCCAGGGTAAAGATAAATTCGACCACAAACAGCCAACCGGCAATGAACGGATCGACCAGGAAGAAAACCAGTGGATTGATCACCAGGAAAATGAGAATGGCCAGTTTGTACCAGTCAGGTGATTGCCCGAGGAAGTTTTTTACCAAGGCACTGCGTAAGGTTGTTTCCATTATGAATTACACGTCCTGAAAATAAGTTGTCTCATACTAGCCTAACAATGCCGCCGGGGCAGATGCAATACGGGCTTGCTTTACGACGAGAAATTTCTCTATGCGGTGTTTTTGCAGGTTTTTTGCCACTTTATGCACAGTTTCGTTCAATGTTTTTCGCTCACGCTAGGTCATGCAATAGCGATCTGGTATGATCAGCCGACTACTATTACTGATTATCGTCGCTACGGAACGTCAAACACATGGTCATAAAGGCGCAGAGTCCTGCCGGTTTCGCGGAAGAATACATTATCGAGAGTATCTGGAATAATCGCTTCCCTCCTGGCACTATTTTGCCCGCGGAGCGTGAGCTTTCAGAACTGATTGGTGTTACGCGCACCACGTTACGTGAGGTTTTACAACGCCTGGCCCGTGATGGCTGGCTAACCATTCAGCATGGCAAACCGACCAAAGTAAATAATTTCTGGGAAACTTCCGGCCTCAATATCCTTGAGACGGTGGCACGCCTCGATCATCAGAGCGTCCCACAATTGATCGACAACCTGTTGTCGGTTCGTACCAATATTGCGGCGATCTTTATTCGCGCAGCGGTGCGTAACCATCCTGAAGCCGCTCTGGAAGTGTTGGCGAAAGCCACCCAGGTGGAAGATCAGACGGACGCCTTCAACCTGTTGGACTACGAAATTTTCCGTGGTCTGGCGTTTGCCTCCGGCAACCCGATTTACGGTCTGATCTTCAACGGTCTGAAAGGCTTGTATACCCGCGTTGGCCGCTACTACTTCTCAAACCCTGAATCCCGCAAGCTGGCGCTGACTTTCTATAGCAAGCTGTCAACGCTGTGCCATGAGAAGTCGTACGATCAGGTAATGGATTGCGTGCGTAACTACGGTAAAGATAGCGGTGCCATCTGGCAGAGCATGCAAGGCACTATGCCAAGCGATCTGACCGAAGCCCGCCGCTAACACTATCACCCGCATTAAGCAAAAGGGGCGCCAATGGCGCCCCTTTGTTATGGTCTGATCTTACAGCGGTGCCGGTCGCGGTGGGCAACGTTCCAGCAGCTCAACGCTGCCATCTTCGTTCAGTTGCTCCAGAATAATGTCGAAACCCCACAGGCGGTGCAGGTGTTTCATCACTTCACGCCGGCTCTTGTCCAGCGGTGCACGGTCCTGCGGGATATAGCGCAACGTCAACGAGCGATCCCCGCGTAAGTCCACATTCCAGATCTGAATATTCGGCTCATGGTCACTCAGGTTATATTGCGCCGACAGCTCTTCACGGATCGCCCGATAACCGGCTTCATCATGGATCGCTGCAATTTCCAGGTAATTATTGCGATCGTCATCCAGTACGGTGAATAGCCGGAAATCACGCATGATTTTCGGTGACAGGAACTGGCTGATAAAGCTTTCATCCTTGAAGTCGCGCATGGCGAAGTGCAGTGTTTCCAGCCAGTCTTTACCGGCAATATCCGGGAACCAGTAACGATCTTCTTCGGTTGGCGACTGACAGATACGCTTGATGTCCTGGAACATGGCAAAGCCCAGAGCGTACGGATTAATGCCGTTGTAATAAGGGCTGTTATAAGGCGGTTGATACACCACGTTGGTATGGCTGTGCAAAAACTCCAGCATAAAACGTTCGGTTACCCGGCCCTCGTCGTACAGATGATTAAGGATGGTGTAGTGCCAGAATGTGGCCCAGCCTTCGTTCATCACCTGCGTTTGTTTTTGCGGATAAAAATACTGGCTCACTTTGCGCACAATACGCAAAACTTCACGCTGCCAGGGCTCCAGCAGCGGCGCATTCTTTTCCATAAAGTAGAGGATGTTTTCCTGCGGTTCGCTTGGATAGCGGCGCGCCTGTTCTGGTGCTTCTTCACGTTCAACCCGTGGCAGGGTCTTCCACAGCGTGTTCACCTGGCTTTGCAGGTACTCCTCACGGCTTTTCTGGCGGGCTTTTTCTTCGACCAGTGAAATTTTCTGTGGTCGTTTGTAGCGATCTACGCCGTAGTTCATCAACGCATGACAAGAGTCGAGCAGCTTCTCCACTTCTTCAACGCCGTAGCGCTCTTCGCACTGGCTGATGTAGTGGCGGGCGAACAGCAGGTAATCGACGATCGAACTGGCGTCGGTCCAACTGCGGAACAGGTAGTTATTTTTGAAGAAGGAGTTGTGCCCGTAGCAGGCATGCGCCATCACCAAGGCCTGCATGGTGATGGTGTTTTCTTCCATCAGGTAGGCGATGCAGGGATTGGAGTTGATCACGATCTCATAGGCCAGGCCTTGCTGCCCATGTTTATAGCGCTGCTCGGTCTCAATGAATTTTTTACCGAATGACCAGTGGGTGTAGTTAATCGGCATGCCGACGCTGGAATAAGCGTCCATCATCTGCTCTGAGGTAATGACCTCGATCTGATGCGGGTAGGTGTCGAGCCTGTAATGTTTGGCTACGCGATCGATGTGCTCCAGATACACCTGCAGCAACTCGAACGTCCAGTCCGGTCCATCGCTCAGACGTTTATCTTCCTTGACCTTATCATGTGTTGAAGTAGTCATCAGCGCACCCTCGTTATTACGGACCTTGCTCGAACGGCAGACCCTGTATCAATCATAGTTCATGTAATAATAAACCGTTTTAAATCAGTGAAATAAAAACGACAGGTCACAATAAGTCGAAATTCAGTCAAAATCAGTTATACATCAACCCAGTGATTACCGCGATCATCTTGATATTTTGCCGTCATTTCTGCGGACTTATGGCCGAGCAAACGCTGAGCAAAATTCCCCTCTTTCTCTTTCGAGTATAGTCTTGCCGAAAGGCTGCGCAACTCATGAAATGATGGTGGTTGTTCCCAGTCCAGGCCTGAATCTTTGCGAGATTTAGTGAACCCCATCGAGATCGTGCTGGGGGATAGGGCACTGCGCAGGTGGCTGGCCAGCACGTTTTCGCAATCCCCATATGCTGCTTTACAGCACGCCAGAACGTCCTCAAGTTTTAAGTCTGCGGCTTCAAGTTCGAGGCTGACTGGGATCGCCAGCCTTGAGGCTGTTTTTTGTTGAACAACCCACAATTTTCCGTCATGAACATCTGACCATTTCATGCTGCTGATATCGCTGACGCGTTGGCCAGTGATCAATGCCAAGTCCATGCTTAAACCAACCCATGGTGCTTGTTTGTTGGCTGCTTCGCGGATCTTAAAATACTCATCCAACTTAAGGCGTTCGCGTTGCACCTCTGCTTTTGGGTTACGCGTGGCATCTACAGGGTTTGTTTGAATATGCCCGTCGGCGATGGCCTCCTTAAAAATATCTACGAGTGATGCGCGTAATGCTTTAGCTCTCATGTTTTTCCCTTGCTTAACGTATGCGTTGATAAATTCCGCAATATCTTTTGTGGTGATGACGTTGATTTCAACGTTAGCGAAACCGTTGGTTATGGCTCGGATCCTGTTACGGTAGTCTTCGAGGGTTTTTTCTTTTAAACCGCGAGCCGTGATAATTTCATCATAACGAGCCAGCCAATCATGGAACGTCACACACGCCTTTCCGTTGATCCTATCCACCAAACGAGATGCTGAGTCCATCAGTTGCAGGTTGGCTTCAATCGCCTGGTTTATCGCGTCGCGCTTTATCCGGCCTAACCCGTACTCTTTTCCCGTTCGTGGGTCGCGGTAGCAGTAATAGCCGCCGTTACGAGCGTACAGGTTTGGTGGCAGGTCTCGCCTTGCGTGGTTTCGGTTCCGGGCCATTGGTAATTCTCGACAGTAACGTGTTGATCGGGGCACGCTGATTCTGCGGGTCAATTTTGACCGCCCGTTCATCAAAAAGGTATTCGCGGCCATCCAGTTCGGGGGCGGGGTATATTTTCCCGGCCCGTATCCATCGGCGCACAGTTTCATGGCTACGCGGACGCGGGAGCCGGTTATTCCACTCCCCCAGGGTCAATTTGTTGGGCATGGTCTTTCCTCGGTTTCATCAGTTGGGCTATAGCGTCGTCGGTCACACGACAAGCCCGGATTATATCGTCATCGCTGAGCGTCTTTTTCCTGACGCTGGCGGATAGCCGGCCGATCTTGATATCGAAATCAGAGAGTAGGCGGGCGCCTGGTTGCCATCGTTGCATTGCTGTTTCCCGTTGTGTGGTTTCCAGCAATGCTAACGATGGCGGGGTATTATTTCCGATTAGGCGGAATTGGTTTTTTAAACGCTTCCTTTTCTCGCGTTAGCCGCACACTCTGCGGAAAGTGAAAAGCCAATTCGCCACGGCTTTCAGCCTCAATGATCCCGGCTGTTCCATCCGGGAATGTCACGTGAATGGCGTCGCCTTTGGCCAGATACATTCTCAGCATGGTGAATCCTCAGTATTAGCCCCGTTGCCGGGGCCGGTTGATTACCGCACCTGCAGCGAACGTTCGCCGATCTCGATGTGTGCACCTTTGACGTCCACACCGTTCTCAATTGCTTCCTTGATAGCCTTTTTGTCCGGTGCCACCAGTGTTTGCACGGTCACCAGTTCATCCGGCAGCAGATCGGCATTGTCGATCACCACACTGGCCACGCCTTTACGCGCAGTGAAAGTGTTGGTTGTGGTTTTTAGCGAGTCCTGCCCACTGGCCAGTAGGCAAGCCAGCACGTATTTTCGGATCGATTTTGCGCGATTTTCGAAGGATCGCTTGCGCTCTGTCAGGCGCTTAACCTCTTCATCAACGGTTTTTGCCAGGCCTTCCAAATTGCGCACGTAAGTGAATGCCCCGTCCAATTTATCTCCCAGCGCGCCCTCAATCCCCTCAAGCGTGTCGGCGATCATCTCCGGCGTTAGGTCATCGGAGGTTTCAATCAGTTCCTGAAACTTGGCGTAATCAGCGGCTAATGCAATGGCGGTAGTACTCATGATGCTTTCTCCTCAGACAGGGCGGCGATACGCTCATCTTTCAGTGCGGTCAGGCGACGCAGGCGGCCAGCCAGATACTGGGCGTGTTCTTTATCACCCTTGGCGTCGGCAGCCTTACGGTATGCTTCAATTTCACGGACGACTGAGGCGTGAACCTTGTTTGCTTCATTGACCGTTACCGCACCTTTGAGGGTTTCCGCAACTTTGGTCATATGCTCGTCCAACTCTTCGCGTAGGCGGGTAACACCCTCGGCTTTTTCGCCAGCGTTTTTGAGTGCGAACTCTGCCTCGTTCTCTTGGCGATAGGCCAGATCGTCGTACAAGCCGAGGAACACATCGGCGGAGAAGCCAAGTTGTGAGAGGGCTTTTTTGGTTGCATCAGTGAGGGATTTCTTCGGTGCTTCACCGTCACTCATTGCACCGTGTTTGCTCTGGTAAATGTACGGTGTGCAGCCATACGCTAACACCTCGCCAGTCTTGCCGTCGTGCTTGTACCAAAGGCGGATTTTTGCCACATGGTTCACTTCACACAGGTACCCGCCAGATCCGTTAGGAATAACTGCTTTGGCAAAATTGCCATCTTCTTGTTTAACGGACTGCATGATCGGAGCGCCGTTATCGAAACGCTCCTCGATGATTTCAACGCCCCAATTAATGCCCTGCGGCCCGAATACCTTTGTGGCCTGCATCACCATGTAGGTACCGTTGATTGAGGTACCGCCACCGTTATTGCTGAAAGCCTTGGTAAATTTGGCATCGGTTTTATAAACGCGGTTCCAAATACCCAGGTTGTCGCGATCTTCTGCTGGCTGTTCAGCAATCGTCTGCTCAACTTGGGCTGCGCGTTGCTGGAAATCGTCGGCCTTTATCCGCTTCGCCAGCTCGGTGGCTTCAACTGCAAGTTCTTCCGCACGCTGGCGCATTTCAGATTTTTGCTCTGGCTCTTCGGCATATACGCCGTACCCCATTTGATCTAGTTGTTGTTTAGCCTGCTGAGCTGCTGCGTCGGTAACCTGTTCCTGCTGAGTTTCGTCGCCGATCAGACCTTCGACTGAGAAGCAGCCGCCGCCAAGGTTTGCGACTTCGACGCTTTTCTCAGTCTGCTGACCATAGTTCGCCAGCTCGGTGCATGCTGGGTGACCGGCAAGACGGCTTTTTACAAAGTGCAGACGCTTTTCGTCGCTGTCACTTTTTACCAACCCGAGATTTTTAAGCCCCTCGGAAATGATTGCGTGGCGTGTGTCGGTATCAACCCCCAGAATACCGACGATAACCCGTAGCGACTTATCCCATGCACGCCATGCATAATCACGTGACGCGATGATCTCTTTTGCATTCTTCACGTCCGTCGCCTTGGCTGTAGCAGGATTAACACCCATGATCGATAAAGCTGTATGCATGCTGAGGGTGTTGTAATCCGGCACGCCCCCGGTATTTTCGGTGCTGGTGCTGGTGCTGGTGCTGGTGCTGGTGCTGGTGCTGGTGCTGGTGCTGGTCAGCTTGACCTTGTCACGCTCATTGGGATTGCTTACCCATGCCTGGGCAAACGTCGCAACATCATTTTGCGTCGGCATTTTATCGCCAGCTTGTTGGAACAGCGCAGACACCAACCTATAAACGGCACTTGGATACATAGCGCCGACCTGCGTTACAGATATAAGTCCATCGATCACAGCACGCATGCCGGTATCGTCGGGGGTTTCTTCATCGTTGATGAAATCGACCGCCATCGACAACTGACTGTTATCGATCTCACCGTCGCCATACATCACCACCGCGGTGATACGGACGTTGGCAGGCTGTGACATTAAATCTACCGGCCCGGCCGGGAGTTCTGGCTCAGGCTCTTTCGGTGCCCACTTGCTGCCGTCGAAAACGTTCTCTGCAGCGAACTGTTCATCGAACTGGCCAACGGCCGGACGTGGGTTGCCTGTTTGATCTTCAACGGTCTTCGGGTTGAAGAAGTTGTCACCACCTTCCGGATAGGCTTCGAACAGCTTCCCTAAGGCGATGCTTTCGGCTGCTCGTTTGCTTGGAGCCTCCAGTGCGATAACCAGCGCCACAGCGCCGTTTACCTGAGCCTTTTTCTTCGGCTCAAAAAGTGAAATATAAATGGTCATTATTGGTCTTTCCTCTGTAAAAATCGGCGCTGGTCAGGCGCCGGGGTGGGTTAAAATATCTCGTTCGCGACGGTTTTCACGTTGTCGCAATACCAGCTGTACAGCTCATTCTGGCGCAGGCGTAGAGTGTCAGGCGTCGCCATCATTATGGCCATCAGCAGGCGGTCGCGGGTGTCGGCGGCAGTGACGTCGATATGGGTGAACACCTCGATCGCCTCGTCGGAGTAACCGTGCGTCGCAGCGGCTTCGAATTGGTCACGTTGTTCGGCTGCGTCATGGCGTTGCCACAGCGCTAGCTCAGCGCTCAGGTTGTGAGTTTCGATATCCATGATCGCGCCCTCAGAATGGGATTTCGTGGGCGTCGATAGGGCAGTGCTCAATGCAGAGCAACTGCTGTGCCTGATCATCGATCTCGGCGATACGCTTATAGGTGGCGTCAGCCAGTCGGGCTTTTTCCACCTGCAGCGCTTCAACCTGCTTGCCGATGATGTCGATCGGTTCTGGCTGGTTAACATCGATATGGATTTGGCGAGTTTCCAGCAGCACGTAACCACGGAAAGACGACATATCAGCGGTAGTGACTGTGAAGCCTTCGCCATTTGGGAAGGTGTTTGCATGGATAAATAGCGTGACGGGTATCTGTAGTGCTTTCATAGCGACTCCTGATATAATCGGAGCTGATCGACAGCTCATTGGGTTGTTGGTCTTTCCTCGATACAGGGTTGGTCCCCTGTATCATTCCCGGTTGCTTTGGTCGGCATCCGGGGTAAAAGAACCCACTTCGGTGGGTTTTTTTACGTCTGGCGGTTGCCGGTCTTTCCCGGCTGTCAGGCTGGTCATGCCGTTGGTCTTTCCTCGATTTGCTCTGTAAAAAATTGCCCCAAGGTTCGGGGCCAAATCTCACACAGCAATGGTCATTCAATTCTTTGCCGCGTATCGCCCGGCTGGCGGAACATTCTGAACAACTGCTGCAGGGTTAGTGCGCTGTTGATATGTTCAATATTACCGCTGCGAATAACAATTGGTCAAGCGTGGCGGTAATATTATTATGCGCAAAGGTAATATGTTGTTGATTTTTGGGGTGATAAAAAATAAAAAACCCGCGTAATGCGGGCTTGAGGGTAGGAGGACTTATTGTTTTCTTGCGGCTAACAGCTCTTTGAATAACTTATCGAAGCCAGATACTTTTTCTTTTAAGTCATTAATATGTCTTGTTTTTTCACTCTCTGGCAATCTCTCGTACAAGCTTATTAGCTCTGCTTGCTCTGGTTTAAGTATTTGCCAGCCTGGCGCTGCAATGTCTTCGCTATGTTCACCCGACTTGCGAACATAATTCATCATCTCTTTGAGTTCTGGTTTTATATCTTCCGGCTTAACTCCAAGAAGGGCTGCAAACTTTAGAATCGCATCGGTACCCAGAGGGTTTTTCCCAGTCAGGTATTGGCTGATTGTTGATTGCGTTTCGAAACCAAGCGCGTCTGCCGCCTTTTCTTGCGTAAGACGTAATGTGACCTTCTTCTCATCCCAAATTTTCCGCAGACGTTCTGCAGTCTCTTGGTCTTTGATATCGAGCGGTTTTTTCTTCATAAAGCCATTTTATTCGCAGAATTAATATCATCCAATCACCGCCACGCTTGATCTTTTAATATTCGTAGCGGTAATATTGATTCATCACATCAACACGAGGAAGGGTGATGGACTTAAAAAGTTATCTCAATGAAACCGGCATCAAGCAGCAAGAGTTTGCTCAGGCTGTTGAAAAATCACAGGGTTATGTAAGCCGAGTTGTTGCTGGTTCTTGCAAGCTTGGTAGTGAAGTAGTGATCAAATGGGCAGCAGCCACAGGTTTCAAAGTTACGCCGCATGAATTGCGGCCTGATCTTTATCCAAATGCTCGCGACGGTCTGCCCGAACAGACTGCAGCTTAACAACCAACCCCACCGAAATCTGATTAAGTGAAATTGGTTTTCGAGCGACAGGAGACGCGAAGTGGAACACATCGAAAAACTGAAAAATGAAATTACGGCCTGGGCGGCTGAGAGTGGTCAGGAACATGTGGCCATCGAGATCAGCCGCGCGTGGTTCCAGATCGGAGCTGACGGCGGCCGCGTGCGGCTTTACCCGATTGAAGATTCTGCCGGTACCGCTGATTGGCGTGCGATTAACACCAACAGGCAGGCGATATTTCGTCATATGCGCAGCGACTCGAAAGCCGCCCGGGCAAAGGTGCAGGAACTGGCCGACGCGATGATCGCGGCCATGCCAGCAGAACGGCGCGCACGATTGGATGGCCCAACGCCGCAGTATCTACTGTCAGTGGCCATTCGAGAATTTGCCGCGGCAATTATCGCAATTTTGCTTG
Organism: Serratia proteamaculans; assembly: GCF_949794035.1. Taxonomy (NCBI): domain Bacteria; kingdom Pseudomonadati; phylum Pseudomonadota; class Gammaproteobacteria; order Enterobacterales; family Yersiniaceae; genus Serratia; species Serratia proteamaculans. The sequence goes on along the minus strand of NZ_OX461105.1, from coordinate 3,052,018 downwards.
GTGCCTATGACACACCACAACGAATAGCCGGCGCATTAAGCGCCCTGCAGGAAACTCAGCGCCTGACCAGCGCCGCGTAAAAACGCTGTATCGAGGAAAGACCAATATGCAAACCGATCACATCACATATCGGAACGGCTGGCGCCTGAATGGCATGCCTGCTGACGCCGCAGATATCAGACCGATTTTCGAAGATCGCCAGGCCGCTGCACATGCAGTCTGGGAACAATACGAGCAGGGCAAGGCCGCGCTGCGTGATGAAAACTTATCGCCGGAGCAGTACCAGGACGCGTGCCGCCAGCTTGCAGATGGGCTGGGGAGCTAATCATGAGCATGGAATTGATGGTGCGGGCGATGAAAATGAAAGTCGGCAACCCACTGCGTAAATTGGTGTTGTATTCATGCCAGTATCTCTCTCATCTCTAATAGGTGATAAGCCGCAATCTGACCAGGCGCTGATGGACGCTGTCAGCGCAGGAATGCGCGTATCAATCCCCGGTATTATTCAATCTTTCGACTCAGACGCGGTTACCTGTGTCGTTCAACCTGTGGTGAAAGGCTATATACCGACCAGCGATGGTACGGCTAATTCCTCAAATTTACCGCTGCTGGTAGATGTGCCTGTGGTGTTTCCCAGCGCTGGTGGTGTGACTATTACGTTTCCGGTTAATCTTGGTGATGAGTGTGAAATCAGGTTTCATGACCGTTGCATTGATTTTTTCTGGCAAAATGGCGGGGTGCAGGAACCCGTATCCGATCGTATGCACAGCCTGTCTGACGCAACATGTTATGTGGGCAAAATATCCCAGCCAAACAGAATTAAAAATATCAGCACCACTTCAGCACAGTTCCGTAGCGATGACGGTTCAACCTATCTTGAAATCAATCCAACCACCAAAAAAATGAAAATCGTTGCCCCGGGTGGCCTTGAGGTAATTACCCCTCAGGCTGACTTCTCTGAAGCTGTCACCGTCAAGGGATTGCTAACGTGGATGGGTGGCATGGTCGGCAGTATCGCTAGCGGAACCGCAGCCAAGATAACCGGCACTGTCGAGTTTATCGGCAAGGTATTCGCCAATGGTAAACAGATCGATGACAAGCACAAACACGGCGGGGTTCAGCATGGCAACGACGATACTGATGAGGTGAGCTGATGCGATATCGAAAAGAGGGCGACAGCGACGATTACACTTTCGGCCAGGGTGATAACACCTTTCTTACCAACACCCCGGAGGCTGTCGCACAGGCTGTCAAAACACGTTTCGAACTGTGGGCGGGCGAGTGGTTTCTCGATGTGACAGAGGGGACGCCGTACCGCGAGGCCATTCTCGGCAAGCACAAATCAGCCGCCTATAACATGGCGGTTCGCGAGCGGATTCTCGGCACCCAGGGTGTGAGCGAAATACTAACTTTTACCACCGAATATAACCCAGACACGCGACGCGTGATATTCACCGCGACCATCAACACGCTGTACGGCGAAGCGACTGTAACCAGCGAGGCATAATGCTAAATCTCGATACATTAGGGCTTGCGGCCACCGTGACTGCGAGCGGCATCAGCGCGCCTGATTACCAGACGATACTCAACACGCTGACCGGCTATTTTCAGCAGATTTATGGTGATGACGTCTATCTGGATCCGGACAGCAAAGACGGCCAGATGTTGGCTATCTATGCCCTGGGTATTCACGATGCCAATAACATGGCGATCGCCGTCTATAACTCATTCAGTCCGGCAACTGCCCAGGGGCGCGGACTGGCATCAAACGTCAAAATTAATGGCATTGCTGTGACACCTGCGTCACGCTCAATGGCTGATGTGCTCATTATTGGGCAGGTCGGCGTGTCGATAACCAATGGTACCGTTCGTGACAGCAACGGTATCACCTGGTCACTGCCGGCCAGTGTGGTTATCGGTATCGATGGCACGGTGACCGTGACAGCAACCTGCCAGATTGACGGTGCTGTAGTGGCGCCAGCGGGAACTATCACGGAGATCGGCACGCCGACGCGGGGTTGGCAGTCGGTAACCAACCTGGCAGCGGCCACCGCAGGGCGCAAAGTGGAAACCGATGCGGAGTTGCGTCAGCGGCAGGCTAAATCTGTGGCTATTCCGTCCCTGACCGTGCTCGATGGCATCATGGGCGCTGTTGCGACGCTGGGCGGCGTTGAGCGGTATCGGGGGTATGAGAACGACACCAGCGTAGAAGATGCCAATGGGTTGCCTCCGCATAGCATTTCGCTGGTGGTCGCCGGTGGAGATGCTGCGGCAATCGCGAAAACTATCGCGACGAAGAAAACCCCCGGCGGTGGCACTTACGGCACAACTTCGATCGACGTTACCGACAAATACGGCATCGTTCATCCGATCCATTTCTACCGTCCTACGAGCGTTAACATTTTTGCCCGTGTAGAAATTAAGGCACTGCAGGGCTACACCTCCGGCGTAGGTGAGGAAATCAAAACGGCCGTAGCAGCCTACATCAATGAAATCGAGATTGGCGATCCGGTATATCTCACTCGCTTGTACTTGCCTGCCAACCTGAACGGTGTGGCCGACAGTGCAACGTTTGATATCACGGACCTGCAGATCGGCATTTCAGCGGGTAGCCTGGCGCCGACAAACCTCATTATCGATTTTAACGCCGTGGCCGCCTGTGCGCCGGAAAACATCGAAGTGGTGGTGATCCCATGAGTGAAACGAAATACCAAAAACTCATCACGTCCTATCACAAGCACAAACCCAAATATTACGACCATATCTCCCTCATCACCCAGCCGCTGATCGACGTGCAGAACGCCACAACAAAACTGATAGGTGATTTCGACTTGGACACGGCCATCGGTGTGCAACTGGACGCTGTCGGGCTGTGGGTGGGAATAGGGCGGAAGATAGCCACGCCGATCACCGGAGTTTACTTCTCTCTGGATGATGCCGAGCTGGGCTTTGATGCTGGTGTATGGCGGGGTCGGTACGATGCTGGTGGTTTTACTGAATTAGACGACGACACCTATCGAACCATCATTCGCGCGAAAATTGCGGCCAACCACTGGGACGGCACTACTGAGACGCTTAGCGATGTCTATCAGATAATTTTTCCAGACGGAAAAACCAAGATTTTCGCCGTCGATAATTTTGATATGACGATGTCGGTTTATATCACCGGTGACCGTATAACGCCGGTTATGAAAGCTGTGATCGAACTAGGTTATTTGGACATTAAACCGTCCACCGTCCGCATCAAGAATTACACCATCACCACCGAATCGGGGCCGCTGTTCGGCTTCGATATCGATAACGAATTTATCTCCGGCTTTGATAAGGGCGCCTGGGGAACACTATTAGGAACATCAAATGGCTAAGAACGAATTTTTACCTTTCGGTACCGCAGCAAATGCCAACGTTGTACCTAATGCTGACTATCAGGCATTGCCGGCGCGCACGGCGGGCTTTTCTTCTGGCGTTGCCAAGTCTGAGCAGCTGAACACTGTGTGGCGCCAAGGTTCTACGATGGCCGCTGTTCTTGGACAGTTTATTGCAGATAAAACAGGACGGGATGTTCTTGATGATGGGGACCTGACAACTCTGCAGGAAAATTTGCAAGAAGCGTTGATGAATATTATGCCTGTCGGCATTCCCCAGCCGTGGCCTACTTCAACACCGCCAACTGGATGGCTGATATGTAATGGTTCTACGTTTGATAAAGTAAAATACCCTCGACTTGCCCTCGCATACCCAACAGGGTTATTACCAGATTTACGCGGAGAATTTATCAGAGGATGGGACGGTGGGAGAAGTGTGGATCCCGGTCGAGTGGTATTATCAAGTCAGTCAGATGAATTTAAGGCGCACACGCACGACTATATCGTGGTTCCTGATAACAGTAGTGCGGGTGTAAATATATTTGGTCGAGGAGGCAACTCAGGTACTTATAATGTTTCATCTACCGGAGGTGGTGAAACTCGACCCCGTAATATTGCATTTAACTACATCGTGAGGGCGGCTTAATTCTAATTTTTCGCACTTCTTTAATTCACTAAATTATGTAGGCTACACCATGAATCCTGATTGGATGTTTTCTTGTTTTTAAAAACGGTAAAGATTAATCGATGGGGTTTAAACCAATTAATGAACATCATTGGGTAAAACAAGAGTCATTATTATTATTGATATAAATTACTTACCGGAGAATTATATATGTCATCAGAAGGACTGCCAGTTGATGGCATCGTCGGAACCGACATTGTGCTAGGTACTCGCAGCACTCAGCAGGCAACAGACGAAGCAAGAGGCAGCTTGTCGGCTGATAGCGCTGCGCAATCGGCCGATGCTGCGTTTAAATATAGTCGCGAGGCTAAGGCCGCATCTGCAGATGCCAAAGAAGCGGCGAAAAACGTCCAGAACATCGCTGACGCTAACACATACTATGTAACCCCAGAAGACCCAGATGGCACGATTGCCGGTTTGGCTGGAACACCTAATGGTAAAAGCTTCCGTGTGGGGCAAGGCGTAGGGAATGGCTTCAAAACTTACGTCAATAAAGATGGCGTAGCACTTGAAGTTGCCGGATCACTTGGTGCTAATGATTTAGCTGTCTATGTCAGCCATGATACAAATGATAGTATTGAGTTATCTTCTGATGCTGTAGGTAACACTATTACTGTGAGTGATGAGTTTGGAGGAACTCATATTATTGGTGTACATGGTAGCGTTCAGGAAAAAATGGAGTCTCTTGATAAAAACAAAGGCCCCTATCTTAACCTTCTGTCGGATGCTGATAATGCCGCATATGGATCCATCGATGAGTATGGGCACCTCCATTTACCTGATATGCAAGCCTCTATTCAGGATATGCTCAACTCGCACAAGTTAAAGATTGATAGCATCATAAAAAGCCGACGGGTTCTTGACGTTCGGCATTGTGGATTTAATGCGAAAACGGGAGAGAATGCGCTCAATTCAATTCAGAGAGCCGTAAACTGGATGAGCTGGCAGGGGGGAGGGGTTGTATATCTTCCAGAAGGTAATTACCCTTTATCAAGCCATATTACGCCGAAATCAAATGTTTCAATAATTGGTGCGGGATTAGGAAGAACAATACTCCTACCTTACAAATCAAATGCTGCCATGCGCTATATCGGTAATGCCAATGCATATTTGGATGATGTTTTCTTCTCTGATTTCACGATTGACGGTGAGAATCAGGTTTTAAGCCCGATATCTGGTTATATCCCAGATATAAAGGGGATGTTTTTCCAGTATTACTCTAATGCAGTCCTCGATAAACTTGAAGTGACTAACATTGGCGCGTCTGGAATCGGGCTTGATTTTCCTGACAACTGCTCCATCACACGATGCCTTGTCAATAATTGCGGTCGATTAGGGACGGGAGATTGGAATTCTGATATCACGTCTCGCCCTCTAGGCGCGTCTGGTATCGGCCTGGGTACTGGCGCGAAAGAGTTTGAGCCTATTTTCGTATCAAAGAATAAATGTATCGCAAACAAAAATTTTGGCATTTTCTTTGAGCCACAATTATCGGGATCCGCTAAAGGCGGTGTGGCAACAGATAATTTCTGTTCAGGAAATTTTGCTGGTATCTCCGATTGTGGAATTGAGGGGCTAATTGTTTCCTCTAATAACATGGTCAGCAATAAGTATGGTTACCTGTTGTATCCTGGAACAAATAACGGTGGCAAACCGGGGCGCAGAGCATTGGTGACAAACAACATGATTTGCGATAACGCGTCACACGGTATCTATTCATACAGTCAGAAAACCGATCCACTGTTGGGGGAATATCAGTTTATTGGAAATAAAATAAGAGGTAATGGTGAGGACGGAATTAATCACCGCTACACATACTCTCAAGTAAAAGTGAGTAGTGTTCTGATAACCAGTAATGATATCTATGAAAATGGCCGTCATGGCATTCACTTTGAAGCGGGAAATATTATTATTAACACTGATGTTACCAACAACAGAATATGGGCCAATGGTAAAATTACGGCGGGGGATGCCATAAATATCAAGGTTCCGATGCAGGCGTGTACTATAACTGGTAATAAACTTCGTGATGTTTTGCAGTTTAATAGCGAGGGGCAACCAGCGCCAACCCAACAATACCCTGTTTATGCAACAAAAACGATGACTGACGTTGATATTTCCTTTAACCATTGTGTAGGCAATGCGCAGAACTCACTTAACTTGACTGGCACGCAAACAAGAGTGACCACTAATTTCAATGCGGGAATTTAATCATGGCAACGATACTAAAAAGTAACGGGACTTTTAAAGGTTCTCAGAGCGCATTGCCCAGTTCAAATGCGCCGTTACCACCTGGCGCGGCCCTGTTTGCTGATTTCTCCGGCTCACGGCACGTAATGCAATTTGCATCCGGCCAGGTGCTTCGCTCATCAACGCTGACTGATGTACTGTCATTCACTCGCCTGAGTACGGCCACGCGTGTGGGTGAGGGTGGTTTAATCGAATATCTGGCTGAGAATGAACCAGCGATTGACTATGACCCGATTACACATAAGTGCCTGGGTATTCGCACCGAGACGGGGGTTAATAATCGCCTGGCGTACAGTCAAGATTTCACACAAGCAGCAAGCTGGACTCAGTCTGGGATTTCACTGGTCGCAAATGATGTAGCAGCTCCCGATGGTAATACCACGGCGACAAAGCTGATCGAGGCTGCAAGCGGTTCGGCGTCACCACATACGCTGCTTGCTATTACTACGTCGGCGGCGGTTGTTTCCCAGCCCTATACGTTTAGTGTGTGGGCGAAAGCGAACACCGGAAGCGTGCTGCAGCTGGCTGCACAGGGGGCCGTTGCAACAACACAGTTTGTTAACTTCGACCTGAATAATGGGAAAGTAGGTAAAGGTTCGCCACAGGTTTTGCAAGCCACAATGGAGCCCTATGCTAACGGCTGGTATCGATGTGCAATAACAATCACACCGACATCAGCAGCATCCCCAGCCTTCACGCTGGCGCTAACAAACAGCGATAGCAGCGCCAATGCGTTGCCATCCTATGTGCCTGTAACAGTCGGATCAGTCTGGATTTGGGGAGCTCAAGCCGAGCGCCGGGATGGTGCATCATCATACATTCCGACAAATGGCGCTGAATCCCTGCGTTCCGATGAGATTTGCACTACACCGACCAATGCAAATTTCATTTCTGCGAACTCAGGAACGGTGTTGATGACATGCGTTCATCCGCATAGCATTCAGTCTATTAGTGGGCAATATAACTCATTAGCGTGCGCAGTCGTGTTGGATAACTCTGTGGCGGGAGCACATTTACGACTAGCATACCGTGAGACCACTAATAATAATGGACAGGCGCAGTGGGCAACGTCAGATGCCGCTGGCGTTTCACAATCGTTGGAAATTTATAGTCTGTCTCCGATCCGAGATAGTGAGCAGGCCGCAATTTTTTCATACGATAAATCAACAATGACGCTAAAACTGTTTGATGGGTACAACTGGTACTCACGCGTTGTTACGTCAATGCCTGATGCGCTTAATCGCCTTTGTGTTGGCAGATCATATATAGGTCCAAACAACTGGTTTAACGGTCATACCAAGAGGGTTGTCTACTGGCCTACAGCGCTGAGCACTGCAGAGATGGAGCGTGCTATTTCTTATCTTGCATAACTGAGTGCCGGGATGGATCCCGGTTATTTAACTTGAGTGTTTAATGCATGAAAAGCAGGTCACTATCTTCTACAAGTCATTGAATAATATGGCGCGTAATGTTGTGTTTTGTCTTGCTTTGTAGTATTTTTTTTGAACCGATATTGTTGTATATATTTGAATTTAAAGCAAATTTATGATTTTTATGATGCTATATCAATCGTAGCTCAATCTGCGCAGAGGTAATAATGATATAAAGCTTAAAAATTCAACGATCTGCCTCAAGGATCTTCCCATTGCGTTGCCAGGCCGAATTTACAGCGAGTTTTTTCTGCTGAAGCAGGTTCTTATGTCTGCGAAACGTTATCTTAGATAAATGCGATTTTTGTAGTTTTATATTCTGCATTGATGGCGCTGTTTCATTTTTATATTCTGTTAAATCCTTGTTGCGTACCGTGGCTTTTCTTGTCGATAGCAATGCTATCATTGACATCATATTAGCCGCTGTTTCGCTCTAAAACTGGCCTTTCACAACATCTTATCGCTATTTATAGGTAGCTATTGCAAAAGACCCGGCCATGAACGATAAATTAATTGTGAATGTTGTCACGTTTAATGACGAAGATGTTGGACGGATTTTTCCACTGAGTTAATTTCCTGTGAGCAGAAGATTATGCTTTGTGATGCCTTGAGCTGGAGTCAGCGATGCGAGTGGTAATTTTAGGTAGTGGGGTGGTAGGGGTTGCCAGTGCCTGGTATTTGGCGAAAGCGGGCCATGAGGTGACGGTGATCGATCGTCAACCCGGTCCGGCGATGGAAACCAGCGCGGCGAATGCCGGACAGATCTCTCCGGGTTATGCGGCTCCCTGGGCTGCGCCTGGCGTCCCGCTGAAGGCGGTTAAATGGATGTTCCAACGCCATGCGCCGCTGGCGGTTCGTCTGGATGGCAGCAGCTTCCAGTTGAGCTGGATGTGGCAGATGTTGAAAAACTGCAATACCGAACACTACATGACCAATAAAGGGCGGATGGTGCGGTTGGCGGAATACAGCCGCGACTGTATCAAGGCGTTGCGTCAGGAAACCGGTATTCAGTACGAAGGCCGACAGGGCGGTACGCTGCAACTGTTCCGTACCCAGCAACAGTTTGAAAGTGCGGCCAAAGATATCGCGGTATTGGAAGATGCCGGTGTGCCCTACAAACTGCTGGAAGCCAGTCAGTTGGCTAGCGTTGAACCTGCGCTGGCGCAGGTGGCGCATAAGCTGACTGGCGGGCTGCAACTGCCTAACGACGAAACTGGCGATTGCCAGCTCTTTACCCAGCAACTGGCCAAACTGGCACAGCAGGCGGGCGTTACTTTCCTGTATAACTGCAGCGTTGATCGCCTGCTGGTGGAAGGGGACAAGATCAGTGGCGTACAATGCGGCGGGGAAATCTTCAAAGCTGACAGCTACGTGGTGGCCTTTGGCTCTTATTCCACCGCGCTGTTGCGCGATCTGGTGTCGATCCCTGTCTATCCGTTGAAAGGCTACTCGTTAACCATTCCAATCACCGATGAGTCTGCGGCACCGTTTTCAACCGTGCTGGATGAAACTTATAAAATTGCCATTACCCGGTTCGATCAACGTATTCGCGTCGGCGGCATGGCGGAAATTGTTGGTTTTAATACTCAGCTGGAGCAAAAGCGGCGAGAGACACTGGAGATGGTAGTACGCGATCTTTACCCTAACGGTGGACGGGTGGAAGATGCGACCTTCTGGACCGGTTTACGCCCGATGACGCCGGACGGTACGCCGATTGTCGGCAAGACCTCGCTGAAAAATCTGTTCCTGAATACCGGACACGGCACTTTGGGCTGGACCATGGCTTGTGGCTCTGGACAACTGCTATCCGATTTGATTTCCGGTGTCACCCCGGCCATTCCTTCAGACGACCTGGGGGTGGCGCGCTACAGCGCCGGATTTCGTAGCCTCTACACCGGCCCCTTGAACGATGTGCATCCCGCGCGTTAAACATCCTGATTTATCATGTTATTGTCACGGGCGTTGGCCCGTGACTGTATTCGCCGGCCCGTAGGAGTGCCCATGCCTCGCCCGATTTCCGCCACGTTGCACCTTGGCGCCTTTGAAAATAACCTGCAGGTGGTTCGTCGTTTTGCCCCTAACGCCAAAGTCTGGTCGGTGGTCAAGGCCAACGCGTATGGCCACGGTATTAAACACGTCTGGCGCAGTCTGGCGCAGACTGACGGTTTTGCCTTGCTGGATCTCGCCGAAGCCATTTTGCTGCGCGAGTCCGGCTGGCAAGGGCCGATTTTGCTGTTGGAAGGATTTTTCAAACCGCAGGATATTGCCCTGCTGGATCACTATAGTTTAACTACGTCGGTACACAGTGACTGGCAACTGGCGGCGATCGCCGAAGCTAAACTCTCTGCACCGCTGAATGTTTACCTGAAAGTGAACAGCGGGATGAACCGTCTGGGGTTTTCGCCGGAACGTTTGCACGCTGTGTGGTTAAAAGCTCAGACGATCGGCAATATCGCCAGCCTGACGCTGATGAGTCATTTCGCCACCGCTGACGGCCCACAGGGCGTTGAGGCGCAAATGGCCACCATTGAACAGGCTGCAGCGGGCATCACTTTGCCACGCTGTCTGGCCAACTCGGCCGCCACGCTGTGGCACCCAGAAACTCATGGTAGTTGGGTACGGCCGGGTATCGTGCTTTACGGGGCTTCACCGAGCGGCCAATCGCGCGATATTGCCGGTAGCGGTCTGCAGCCGACCATGACGCTGAGTAGCGAAATTATTGGTATTCAAACACTGAAGCCCGGCGACCAGGTTGGTTATGGCTGGCGTTACCGCGCCGAGGGTGCGCAGCGTATCGGTGTGGTGGCCTGTGGTTATGCCGACGGTTATCCTCGCCATGCCCAGACCGGTACGCCAGTCTGGGTGGAGGGGGTGCTGACGAGAACGCTAGGCACGGTTTCGATGGATATGCTGGTGGTTGATCTGACACCTTGCCCAGACGTGGGTATTGGGGCGGAAGTGGAGCTGTGGGGGCGACGCCTGCCGGTTGACGATGTTGCCGCCGCGGCAGGCACGCTGGGTTATGAATTACTGACGGCCCTGGCCGCCAGAGTGCCGGTCATCACCGAGGCATAAGCCTCAGGCAATTTTCTTCAACTGACCTTTTATTTGCTTGCTGCGCTGCCGTGCGTGCAGTGCCAGCAGGCAACCCACCAGCATCACCAGCGCCAACGACAGCTTGGGTTGCAACGGCAGTGCCATCGCCAATAAGCCCAGGCCTGCACCGCCGGCCATCTGCACAAAACCGACCAACGCAGAGGCCACCCCGGCCTCATTGGAATACGGCTCCAGCGCGTAGCTGGTCGCCGGGCCCATCACAAAGGCCAGCCCGGCGCAGGCGCAGGCCACCGGCAACATATAAGCCAGCCAATGGGTTTGTGCCGCGCCGGACAGCAAGGACACGCCCAGCAGCAATCCGATACAACCGACACCCATCAAAATTCCGCCGGTCGCCAGGCAGACCGGACGTCCGACCTTGTGAATAATACGGTTGGCGAAAAAGCTCACCAGCATGATCCAAAAGCCGTTGGCACCAAACACCAGTGAGAATTGCAACGGCGTCAGCCCGGCGGTGCCCATTAACACATTGGGCGCCAGTGAGACGTAGGTTAACGCCATGCCCATGGCGCCGGAGTTGACCACGGCAAAGGACAGGAAGCGGCGATCGCGGGCGATGCGGGCATATTGTCGCACCGGCAATCCTTTGACGCGCACCGTATCTGCCGGGCGGGTTTCCGGCAGGCGCAGGGCGATCAGTACCAGTACGGCCAGGGCATAACACACCAGGAACCAGAACGGCGCACGCCAGCCAAAGGCTTCTGCCAGCAGTCCGCCAAGCAGCGGTGCCAGTGCAGGAATAATATTCAAGGTGCCGTTGAGAAAACCAAAGGCACGGGCCGCATCGTCGCCGTTCATCCGATCGCGCACGCCGCTGAATGCCACTACGGCAGTGCAACAGACCGCCACGCCCTGCAGCAGGCGAGAGGCCACAAACATGGTTGGCGTGGTGGCCAGCGCCGCCATGGCTGCACCAATCATGTAGATCACAATACCGGCCAGAGCCACCGGCTTACGGCCGTAGTTATCCACCAGCGGGCCGGCGATAACCTGCCCAAGGCCCAGCACCAGGATGAACAGGGAAATGGTGGACTGGATCAGCGCTTCACTGCTGTTAAGGCCAAGAGCGATAGCGGGGATGGTCGGCAGATAGAGATCGATACCCAGCGGGCCGAGCAGCACCAGGCTAAGAAGCAGAAACAGAAATTTTTGCATAACAAAAACAGCACATCCAAGTGACAAAGAGGGCTAGAGTAGAGATTCTGGCGCTAAATGGAAAGAGGCAAAGCATAAGCCTGCCAGGGGGATGCCAGTCTTGTTCGATTCAGGGTGCAGAGGCTTTGCGATAGTAAAGTGCCGATACCGTGTCCGCCACATAGCGTGCCTGATGTTTGGCGTCATCCAATGCCCGATGAGGCGTTCCTTCGAATGCCCGTTCCTTCTTCGGGTTAAAGCCCAGCATTTCGGCCAGGGTGATCACCGTGCGCACATCCTGCGTATCCCAAAATTTCCACGGACACGGCATGTCAAGCTGCTGGAAGGCATGCTCGAGGATTGTACAATCGAACTCCTTGCCGTTACCCCAGACTTTGACCTTGTCGGTACTGTTCATATGAATAAACCGACTCAGGTTGGTCAGCGTGCGTTTAAGACTCTCTGTGCCACCGAAAGCCAGTTTGCGCGCTTCGTCTGATTGTTTCGCCCACCAGGCAACGGTGTCCAGGCTGATGGTTCTGCCGGGCTGATCTTTTTGGCTGCTGACGGCATTTTCAAACTCCGCCCCGAGCTGGCCGGTTTTGGGATCGAAAAACACGGCAGCGACCACCAGGATCACCGCGCTGGGTTTTATATCCAGCGTTTCAATATCTAACATCAGGTGGTGCATGGGGTCTCCCGGCAGGTTGAAGTATCGCCTAATGTTACTACAAACCGGGCGAGGATGCGCCGTCAGCCCCGACGGTTACCGGCAGTATTTGCCAGCGTTACTGCGAGCACTGCCAGTAATATCAGTGCGATCGCCGGTGCCAGGACTCCCCAGGGCGCCCGTTCGAGATAAGGCATGCCTTCCGCCAGCACCAGCCCCCATTCTGCACTGGGTGGCTGCGGCCCAAGACCAAGAAAACCCAGTGCCGCCAACGCCAATGCAATGCCCGGCAGACGCAGCATGGCGTGGCGCAGCAGGGGAGCCGAGAGCGCCGGCAGCAGGTAGTGGGTCAGCGTGCGCCATCGGCCGATGCCCAATACCGGCAACATGCGGATATAGGGCTGCGTGCGGGCTTCCGCCAACAACGAAGCACAATGGGCGGCTAGCGGAGCCCAACTGACCAATATTACCGCGCAGGCGGCACCGTAGGCTGAAGGGCCGCTAATGGCGACCACTAACAGGCCTGCGACGATTGGCGGTGTAGCGTTGGCCAGTTCAATCACCCCGCACATCAGACGTGGCATCAGCCCGAACACGATCCCGAGGAACAGCGACGCGAAGCTGACCGCCAGCGCCAGCAGGCTGGTATTCAGCGCACCGTAAGCGACGCGTGCCAGAATATCGCGGCCGGTGGCGTCCGCGCCGAAGGGCAGATCCAGGCTGGGCGGTTGCAGGCGGATATGCAGTGACGAGAGCGGATCGCGGATGATACCGCTCAGCACCAGCAGACATAACAACAGTGCGGCGCTGGCGGCGAAAAGGTAACTGATTTTAGTGCTGTGCTGCGGCGGTGCCGAATTGGGCAAGCTTGCCGCTATCCGGCCCAGCAACAGATAATGCGCACCCTGTGCCAGAAATCCGGCGCTGAAGGCAATCAATAACAGGATCAGAATGCCGCACTGCAGTGCCGGCAGGTCCTGCGCAATGGCGGCACCCAATGTTGCTCTGCCCAGGCCGGGAATGGCGAACACTTTCTCGACGGCGATGGCTCCGCCGGTAAGCCCCACCAGTACCAACCCGATTTGCGGCAACAGGGCGGGGAGTGTGCGACGTAACACCGCCAGCAGACGCTGCCGCCGGGAGATGCCGGCCAGGCTCCAGGTGATCAGCCAGCGTTCGCTGAAGGTGGCGGCCAGGCCGTCACTGAATAACAGACCCAGCAGGCCCCCGGCCGGCAAGCCTAACGCCAGGGCTGGCAGCACGACATGTCTCAGGCTTTGCCAGCCGTAGGGAGGGAACCATTTTAGCCAGACGGCACCGACAATCAGCAACAGCGCCGCCAGCAAAAACTCGGGCAGGGCAGTCAGTGCCACCGCCACAACCCCGGCAGGACGGCGAGGGTCACCCTGTATGCCGCGCCACAGGGTGGGCAGCGCCAGCATCAATGCCACCAGCAACGCTATTGCCAACGCGTAGCCCATCAATGTCAGAGAGACCCCGGTCGCCTGTAACATCCCCTCCAGCACCGGACGGCCGGAGATCCAGGAGTTCCCGGCATCGCCGTGCAACAGCCGATTAAACCAGCGGCCAAGCAATATCAATGGCCCGTCGTCCAGACCAAAGCGCTGCCGAATGGCGTTCAGGGCTTCTGGCGTGGCCTCCTGTTCAGCCGAACGGGCCCGCAGCAGGCTGAGCGCCGGATCGCGACCGGACAGCCAGGGCATCAGACCGACCAGCGCGATCATTGCCAGCAGCGCAAACAGGCGTGAGGCCAATGGTAATAGCCGCTGTGCCAGTGTCATCAGGGCTGTCCGCTGGCGATCCGGCTGCGTGGTGTCACCAGCAGGCGTTCACGCGGGTCGCGTTCGGCGTTCTTCATGGCTGCGGCCTCCCCCTGGATCACTCGCTCATGCAATAAGGGGATCGCTGCATGGGTCGCCAGAATACGATTTTCTGCTGCGATGATCGCCTGACGCCGGGAGGCACCGGCCGGGATCGCGGCGGCGTAGGTCAGGGCTTCGTCCACCTGCGGGTCGCACAGTTGGGCGATATTGAACGAACCCTGGCAGGCGAAATCGCTGTACATGTAGGCCAGCGGATCGCCGGAGTCCAGCACCGTGGCGCGTGACAGAATAAACGCGTCGAATTTGCCCGCCAGCGCATCGGCTTCAATATGTGCATATTCCCGCACTTCCTGTTTCACCACAAAACCGGCGGCGCTGAGCTGTTGCGCCAGATAAACCGCGACCTCCGGTAACTCGGCGCGATCGCTGAAGGTGGCCAGGGTGATGGTTTTTCCTGTTACCGCAGTGGCTGGCAACAAGGGTTGTGGCTGTTGCAAGGGGGCGGCCCAGGGCAGCGCCGGACCCAGTAGCCCGCTGGCGACATCGGCACGGCCCTCGTAGACGTTATCCACCAGGGGTTGGCGCTGAATGGCCGCCGCTGCCGCAGCACGCGCCGCCGGATCGCGGAAGACCCCGACCCGGGTGTTCAGATACAGCGTGTTGGTGCGTGGCATCGGCACTTCATGGATCAGTTCTGCTGCAATCAAGGGCAGCTGTGATACGGGCAGCGCTTCAACCAAATCGGCACTGCCGGTGCGTAGCGCGGCAGCGCGGGCGGCGCTGTCCGGCACAAAGCTGACGTCGATGCCTGGCGCTGCGGCTTTTTCGCCCCAGTAGCCGTCAAAACGGTTTAGCCGTACGCTGCTGGTTCCGTTGATTTCTGTCAGCACAAAGGCACCGGTCCCGGCCTGCAAGGGATTAACCACGCCGTTGGCAGCGTAAGCCCGCTCGGCGAGGATGGCCAATTGTGGGCTGGACAGCCGTTGCGGCAGCAAAGGATCGGGCACCGCAGTAGAGATAAGCAGGGTGTGATCACCTTCTGTGCTGACGGATAATTCAACGCCGTCAAGGATGCGAGGTTTTGGTGCGGCGTTCATTGCCGCCGAAAGTGAACGTACGACACTCTGCGCCGTCATAACGCTACCGTCATGGAAGCTGACTCCCGGGCGCAACACAAAGCGCCAGCGGTGTTGATCGATTTGCTGCCATTCGGTGGCCAATGCCGGTTCAGCATCGCCGTTGGCGTTCAGCACGACTAACGTTTCAGCATTGCTCCAGCGAGAAAGTTTAAACGCGTCATCGCTCAGCGGCGTGAGCCCGGAACGAGGCGGCTGTAGCATGGCCAGTCGGATGCGCCGTTCTTCATTGGTGCTTTCTTTCGGTTGTGCAGGGTCAAAGCAGCCACCAAGCAGCAAACTGCCGGCAAGCAGGCAGCCGGTGGGGCCAATAAAGCGTGGGTTCAACATGAAGTATTCCTCAGAATATCAGGGCTGGAAAAGGGTGGGCAGCGATGGGATTGCGGCGATCAGATCGCGGGTAGCGGCATGCCGTGGACTGTTCAGCAGCTCAGCGGTTGGGCGATCTTCCACGATGGCACCGCACTCCATCACCAATGTGCGTTGGCATAAAGCGGCGACCAGCGAAATATCATGGGAGACAAGCAGCATGCCCATATTTTGCTGACGAGCAATCCGATCGAGCAGGCTGATGATCTGCTGACGCAGCGGCAGGTCCAAACCGCTGACTGGTTCATCGGCGATTAAAAAACGGGGTTGCAGCGCAATAGCCCGCGCAAGCGCCACCCGTTGTGCCTGCCCGCCGGAAAGCTGCCCTGGGCGCAGGTAAAGCAGACGCTCCTCCAGCTCAACCTGCCGCAATGCCCGTTCGGCGGTGATACCCAAATCCTGAGAAGGAGCAAGTTGCCGCAGAGGGGCGATAATCAGTTCGGCCACCGTGTGACGAGGGTTGAGTGAAGCATGGGCATCTTGCGGCACGTACTGCACCCATCGCCGGTACCAACGCAAGCGGTGCGCTGGGGCTGGGCGGACTGCGGCACCCTGGCAATGAATATGACCGGCGTCCGCTGCCTCGAGAGCCAGCAACAGTTTAAGCAGGGTGGATTTACCGGCACCCGAGCAGCCCACCAACCCGACGCGATCCTCCGCGTACAGATTCAGGTCGGTGGGTTTCAGCCCGCCGGACTGCGCTGAATACTGCCGACAGACTTGTTGCAGACTGATAAAGGGCAGCGTCCTGCTGACTGACATGCCATTCATCCCGTTAACCTGCCAGACTTAACGGTGATGCCTGGTCGAAGGTTGGGCACTGTGCCGTGGCAACCAACTGCTGGGTATAGGGATGAACAGGGTGATGCAGTAACTGTTCGAACGTCCCCTGCTCGGCAATTTCGCCCGCCACCAGGACAATGGCTCGCTGACACAGGTTGGCGGCGACGGTGAGATCGTGGGTAATAAACAGCAATGCCGGGGCGTGGGGGCGTTCGGTGTAACGCTTCAGGATAGCGATCAGTTGATGTTGACTGACCATATCCAGTGCGGTGGTGGGTTCATCTGCGATCAGCAGGCTTTTCTCACCCACCAATGCCAGTGCCGCGCAGACCCGCTGACACTGGCCTCCTGACAGTTGGCCGGGATAGCGGGCCATGATGATCTCTGGCGGCAAGCCTAATGCGGCCAGCAGCTCGGCGGCACAGCATTGCGCCTGTTGTGTTTTCATCTTGCTCTGGCCGCGTAACGCCAGGATTAACTGCTGGCCCACGCGGGTCAGGGGATTGAGACTGCTGAAGGGATCCTGGAAAATAGCCGCCAACGCAGGTCGTTTGCGCAGTTGCAAACGTTGACCGCTGATTTCTTGACCCTGAACTCGGATTGAGCCACTGACTTGTGCGTTGTTGGGCAGTGTTCCCAAAATGGCCGCGGCAGTTAGGGATTTGCCCGAGCCCGATGCGCCAAGCAGACACACTCGTTCGCCTGGATACAGAGTGAAATTCAGGTTGTGGATTTTGACCTCACCGTCAAGCGACAGCGTCAGGTGTTCTACGGCGAGTAACGGTGGGGTTTGGCTTTCCATTGATGCATCTATGTAAAATGTTTTGATATGTAATAACATAACATTCACGTAACTGAGATGACCAGCGGATTTATGAAATACTTAGAAATAGTTTAAAACGGGGTAAGCAAGGTATGATGCTCAGGGTTCTGTTGTCAGGTTGGTCTAATCGGTGAGAACGCTTATCTTCATTTTGTGCATGGCTGGGTATCTGGTGGTACTAGGCTACCTTGGTATTTTTGTCACTGATAAGATCTGTGAGAAATCCAATAACTACACCAAGGTGTGCCGTCTGGTCGATATCTCGGAGCCGCATATCCCAAAGTAAATGCCGGCCGTCAGCCCAGATAATCGGTGGTGATCAAAGGTGTCAGTAAGCCGGACAACGCGGCCAGGGTTGTCCACTGTCGCCATCCTAAGCGCGCCAACCAATCCTGGCGCAGCGGTGGGGTAGCCAGTTGGCCTACGGCCACCGTACCGGTAAGCAACAGTGTCAGAAAAATAAATACCAGCCCACGACTCCACGCATTGAACTCGATATGCAGTACATTGGCGTAATACAACCTCATCAAAATGTAATAGGCCAGCATCAGCCAGGCGAAATGCGTGCGTTTTTTCAGCACATGATAAAGGATAAACGCGATGAAAACGCTGTGGCACACGGAGATCAGTGGCGCTTCAATCGGGCGTCTGACACAACCGTTATACACCGCCAAATAGATATTAAAGATCAACTGTGCATAGATGGTATATATATACCAGCCATAGGTGATTTTGAGTTTTTTGGGCGTGGGCGGGGTTGGGCAATAGTCCGGTATCATTGGAGCCTCCTGAGCTGACTAGCGTTATAACATCCAAAATCTAAATGAAATTTAAACGCCAAACAGGCTTTATTTTACCCTAAACCTGGAACTAATCAGCACTTGTCAGGTCTGTTTAAACCGCAATGTTAAGGGTGTTTTTAAATTGATTTGTGATGGTAATTCACTGATATGAAAGATTATAAAAACGATCGCGCCGCAGTGTATCTGCTGATACTCACCCTGGGACTCTATTTTTTCCTACCGCCGGTGCTGGTGGCTATCGTTTTCAACTGGTTAAATCTAAACCCTTTTAGCATTATTCGCTTTTGGCATTTTAATCCGTTCGGCGCTGCCCGTGGTATTCCTCTCTATCAAACTTTTATATACACATTAAGTTTGTGGGTTATAGCGAATATTCTGCTGGCGCTCATTCTGCTGGGAGCGGGGCGTCTCTACACCTGGTTCGTCAGAAAGTCTCGGTGAACACCACCGGCTACTGCCGAAAGGGGTAGATGGAAAGCGCCTTATGAAGGATAATGATAGTCGTTATCATTTTTAAGCACCAGTAAAGGTTAAAGGGTTGTCTCCTTATGCGCTGCCTGTACTGGCAATAAATTGCTCACATTGCTTCCAGTTTGTATGCCAGCCTAGCGCTGGCATTTTTTTGTTATTGATTTTCAGATCAATACTTCACATTCAGCCCGGTCCTTTCCCTGCGGCAAGTTACTTTGCCCGCTCATAAAAAGTTTGCTCATACTTGAAATTCCTTATCGATAAAGATAATAATTATCATTAATATTTCCTTTTCTTTACATGCGCAATACCGATAGTTCCTTCGCCCCTTCGTCAGCCAGCGTTGCTGACGGGGCCCCTGTCGGGTGCGGTTTAATGATACTTACCAGGGATTACCGGCATGCTAATGTTTTTTTCTGTCAAACGGTCGCGTGTTTTATGCGCGTTCGCGATGTTTCTGCCACTGACCTCGTTAGCTGAAGATACCCTGGTGGTCACCGCCAAACCCGCCGATACGGCTGAGGCTGCGACCCAGGGTTATCAGGCCACGACCAGTCAGGGAGCCACTAAAACCGACCAGCCGCTGATCCTGACGGCGCAGTCCGTTTCGGTGGTTACACGCCAACAGATGACCGATCAGAACACCCAGACGGTGAATGATGCACTGAAATATACCCCGGGTGTTTTCACCAATTTCTCCGGCGGTGCGACGCGCTATGACACCATTGCATTGCGCGGTTTCCACGGCGGAGATGTTAATAACACCTTCCTAGATGGCTTGCGTCTGTTAAGCGATGGCGGCACCTATAATGCCTTGCAGGTTGATCCCTGGTTCCTGGAGCGTATCGACGTCATCAAGGGGCCGTCTTCGGTGATGTATGGGCAAAGCATTCCGGGTGGGCTGGTGGCCTTGACCTCCAGGCGGCCGCAGTTTGCCACGCAAGGGCAGGTTAACCTCTCGGCGGGCAATAACGACACCAAAGGCGCGGCTTTTGATGTGACCGGCCCACTGTCGGACCAGTGGGCTTATCGTTTGACCGGGATGACGCGCAGCAGCGACACCATGTATGACCATCAGCGCGAAGAGCGCTATGCCATTTCGCCGTCATTGCTGTGGCAGCCGGATGAAAATACCTCACTGTTGCTGAAAGCTTATTTGCAAAAGGATCCGTCCGGCGGTTATCACAGTGCAGTTCCGGCAGATGGCAGCCTCTATTCCAGCTCAGGCGACAAGCTGGGGCGCGGGTTCTTTGACGGCGAGAGTAGCCGTAACGTGTTCAAACGCTGGGAGCAGATCTACAGCTACGCCTTCTCGCACAGCTTCAATGACGTTTGGTCATTCCGACAAAATGCCAGCTATACCCATTCCAACGTTGAATTGCAGCAGGTGTATCAGATTGGCTGGGATCAGGACCATCAGTTGCTGAACCGCTATTACAGCGGCTCGGCGACCTCACTGGATGCTTTCGCCGTCGACAACCAACTGGAAGCTGACTTTGCCACCGGGCCGCTGGAGCACCAGGTGATGCTGGGTCTGGATTACCAGCGCTTTCGTAATAACCTGTGGGACGAGTCTGCCGGAGCTTCTGAGCTGAATCCTTATACCGGCGTGTCCGGTGGTGCGGGGTTGACCAATCTGACGCATACCGACTCCAGACGTCACTATCAGCAGACCGGCGTGTATCTGCAGGACGAAATCAGCCTGCAGAACTGGTATCTGAATCTGTCTGGCCGCTTTGACCGTATAGAGTCAAAAAATACGGTGCTTAATACCGGCACCAGCGATGAACGCCGCGACGATAACTTTAGCGGCCGCGCCTCGTTGCTGTACCGCTTTGACAGCGGTTTCTCACCTTACGCCAGTTACAGCACGGCAGTGACGCCAGAGGCGCTGTCCGATCAGAACGGTCATATGCTCAAGCCGAGTACCAGTGAGCAATACGAAGTGGGCTTGAAATACCAGCCACCGGGCAGTTCATCAATCTACAGCGTGGCGCTGTATGACCTGACACAGAATGATGTAGCCAACCGTGTGGTGCAGCAAAGTTATTATCTGCCCGCCGGCAAGGTACATTCTCAGGGAATTGAACTTGAGGCTCGCAGCAAGATCACCGAACGTTTCGATCTGATTGCAGGCTATACCTACAACAAGGTGAAGTTCAAAGATGCGATTGACGGCAACAACGGTAATACGCCGTATCTGGCCCCGGACCAAATGGCCACACTGTGGGGTAAATATGCCGCTGCCTACGGCGTAGATGTTGGCGCTGGGGTACGTTATATCGGCAAGCAATGGGCGGATAATGAAAATACGTTACGCATTCCTTCCGTGACGCTGCTGGATGCTTCGGTACGGATGACTCTGGACAGCGTTAATCCGTCGTTGAAAGGTGCTTATGTGCAGTTAAACGTGAACAACCTGACCGACCGGAAATATGTCGCGGCCTGTTATGGTACCGGTTATTGCTATTGGGGGGCGGAACGCTCCGTGGTGGCGACGGTGGGGTACGATTTCTAAGGAAGGCTGACGACTGCCCCGTCGTTCTTTGGCGGGGCGGTTTCTACAGCGTTAGAACAAAGAGAACATCAACACTACCGGCAGGCTCAAAGGCCAGGTCAGACCAATCGTTAACGCACTGATAAAACGAATTTTGATGGTATCCCGGCTGACCAGGTAGGTAAAAATCATAGAAACCAACAGGCCAATTAAATAAAAGTATTGTGTTGCAACCCACAGCGACGACATGAAACCAATCCCAGTTGTATTTTTAAGCTGTAAATTTTAAGGGCTCAATTCCACATAATCAATGCTTATTAATTCTTTCTTTTATTCGCTCTGTAAAACCACAGTATCTGTAGATATATCCGGCTTAAAAGGTTCTATAAGAATTTTCGATGAGAGCGTCATTTGAAAATGTTAAGGGTATGTAATATATTGGAGGCTTATAAAGCAAAATGAGGCGTTATTATGAGCTTTTGGAGAATCGTTTTTACCATCATCCTGCCCCCTTTGGGTGTACTGCTGGATAAAGGGATTGGCGGCGCGTTCATCCTCAACATTATTCTGACCTTGCTGGGTTACTTCCCCGGCCTGATCCATGCGTTCTGGATCCAGACCAAACAGTAGCGCATAGGGTGATATCACCAGCTTGCTGGTTTTCCCTCAACTCAATGCTGCCGACCCTGGCGTGGAGACATGCCGGGGTTTTTTAATCTCTGAAGGGCCTAATGAATATTGAGGCCATAGACAAACAGCCATGAAAAAAGCATCGCCAACAGGCCTGCGATAAAAAGAATAGAGATCATTTCCTTCACGTAAAATTCCCTTTTGATTTTGTTTGAATGACTTCTCATTGTTTTTTCATGGAATTTTAGATCGTAATAGGTATAAATCCTAGTCTTAATGTGATGGCGTGGCTGATTCGTGACCGCATGCCGACGGAGATCTGGGAAATCACTCGGGCCGAATGGAACGCCAGAAGGGATGTGGTCGCGGGTTAACTATTCATAGCTATTGCTGAAAACCACGGATGTGAACTATATACAACAGGGCATATAAGGCGTTTTGGGCTTGATGCAGATGGCGCTGGAAGGATAGCAGTGCTGTGTGAACGGGTCTGGCGTAACGCCTCCACGTGGTAAAAGAGGGAATCTGTCATGAAGGTAAAACCTACTGTAGTCCTGGTCCATGGATTTTGGGGCGGTGCAGCGCACTGGAGTAAAGTCATTACCGAGCTGTCACATAAAGGATATCACTCGATTCATGCCGTAGAGATGCCGCTGACATCGTTGGCCGATGACGCAGAGCGCACGCGCAAGATGGTGGCACAGCAGGAAGGGCCTGTTCTTCTGGTCGGCCATTCTTATGGCGGCGCGGTGATCAGCGAAATGGGCAATCAACCCAATGTGGTCGGGCTGGTGTTTATCGCCGCCTTTGCGCCGGATGCCGGCGAAAGCCCTGGTGCTATCACTCAGCAACATCCACCGATCGCAGCGGCGAACCTGGCGCCGGACAGCGATGGCTATTTATGGATTAAAGCCGATAAATTTCACGAAAGCTTCTGTCAGGATCTTCCCGCCGATGCGGCACTGGTGATGGCGGTAACGCAGAAGGCACCGCTGGCCAGCACCTTCGGTAATGAGATCACTGAACCTGCGTGGAAGCACAAACCTTCCTGGTATCAAATTTCCAGCAATGACCGGATGATTGCGCCTGAAAATCAACAGCATATGTCGGCGCGATTGAAGGCTAAGAAAGTGATCACTCTGAATGCCAGCCATGCCTCGCTCGCTTCACACCCACAGGAAATAGCCACTTTTATTGATGATGCGGCTAACGCCTCGTAAACGCCCATCGTTCAGACCCCGCAACTGCGGGGTTTTTTTATGCCCTGAGATGGGCGGCTAAAATTATTTTTCCTGCGCTGCATCCAAAAGCATCTCCTCGTACGTATATCCGAATGTGAGGCAAAACTTCACCTATCTTACTTTCGAGGAATTGGTCATGAAAAAGCTCATTACTGGCGTTTTATGTGCATCGGTCCTGTTTAGCGGCGCGTCAGCCGCTGCCATGATGTCTGATCAAGTCATGGTCGGCGGGGCAGCCATGTATCCAAGTAAAAATATCGTCGAGAACGCTGTTAACTCCAAAGATCACTCTACTCTGGTGGCAGCAGTCAAGGCTGCAGGGTTGGTAGATACCCTACAAGGCAAGGGACCCTTTACCGTTTTTGCACCAACTAATGCGGCCTTCGCCAAATTGCCCGCGGGCACCGTCGATAATTTATTGAAACCGGAAAATAAGGCGTTGTTGACCAGTGTGCTGACTTATCACGTCGTGGCGGGCAGATATGATATGAAGCAATTGGAAAAGAAAATCCACGAGGGTAAAGGGGCTGCTGAATTGAAAACGGTGAACGGACAACCTCTGTGGATCATGAGCAACGGGCCACACAATATTCAGCTTAAAGATGGAAAGGGCAATATTGCTAATATAAGCACCTATGATGTGTTCCAAAAAAATGGGGTGATTGATGTTATTGATACCGTCCTGATGCCTAAATAAATTAGGGCTATACTTGGTGCGGATGGCCTGAATAACGGTCATCCGCAACCCGAATCAGGATGGGACATGACAACACCTTTACCGGAACATGATGTGGCGATGATGAAGGCTATAGGCCGTGGCGACCGTCAGGCCTTTGAACAGCTGTATCGTCAGATGTCACCGCGTTTGTATGCCGTTGCTTTGCGCATACTACGACGACAATCCTGGGCTGAAGAAGTGTTGCATGAGAGCTTTATCAGCGTGTGGAATCGGGCTGCCAGCTATGACTCGCAGCTCAGTTCCCCTCTGACCTGGCTGACGCACATTGTGCGCAATCGTGCCATCGACTGGTTACGCGGTACGGGTGGCAGGGCGGCAGAACGTGAGGAGGAGTTCGAAGATATTGACGGCGCCAGTCTCACCGAGCCCGTCGAGGAGCTGCAGCGTTCGCAGGAGGGGCAAAAGCTGACGGCGTGTTTAGAACATTTGCCCATCGATCAACGGCAAAGCATTGTGCTGGCTTACTATCAGGGTATGTCGCACGGTGAGGTTTCTGTCTATCTTCAACAGCCGCTTGGCACAGTTAAAAGCTGGATCCGCCGAGCACTCGATCATCTAAAAGACTGCGTGGGATTATGAAAAACCGGGGGGAGTATGACTCAGCCCTGGCCGCGGAGTATGCACTAGGTACGCTGCGTGGCCCGGCGAGATTCAGACTGGAGCAGCGGATCCGTCACGAACCGGAGCTGGCCGCCCTGGTGGCACAGTGGCAGCGATTATTGGCTCCACTCGACGATGGGTTGATACCCATAATGCCACCGGAGCGAGTGTGGAAGAAAATTCAACTTAGCCTGCCACCGGTAGTGGGCCAACGTCGGTGGCGCTGGGATTATCTCGCCTGGGCTCTCGCCGCCGGTTTAGCCGCTGTGGTGTTGGTACCACGTTTTATCGAACCTCCGTCGGAGTTTATTCCTGCCGTGGTGCTGAATGGCAGCCAGACCGGCAGCGGACAGTGGATTGTGGGGCTGGATAAAAAGACACGACATCTGCAGTTAACACCGGTCAATGCGCCGCCTATCGCCGTAGCTAACAGCCTGCAACTGTGGGCGATCCCTGCCGGGGAAAAACCGATTTCGCTGGGCATCGTGGCGGCACAACGGGTGACGCGACTCGCACTGGATCCGGTTCAGTTGTCCAGGGGGATGACCATCGCCATTAGCCTGGAACCGGCCGGCGGCTCGCCAACCGGGCAACCGACGGGGCCGGTACTGTACAGCGGGCTGCTCGCCTCATTGTAATGGCAATGGTGTTAAACCGGCCTGCGATGTTCGGCCGCATGCATTGCCAGATAAGTTTTGAGATTCTCGTCGCTCACCCCTAAGGTTGCTAAAATCTCGGCCATAAAGCTGACCGGAGCGCTACCGGGGGCGGTGATCACGCGCCGATCGGCTACGGCGTAAGGCACATCCTGATAGTACGCAGCCCCACGATAATTGAGTTGCGACAGGTTTTCCGCCGAATTGGAGGTATGACGGAGGTTATCCAGCACACCCGCTTGCGCCAATACGCGGGTTCCATCGCAAATGCCAGCGAGAACGATGTTCTTCTCATAGGCCTGTGCAACCAGCCCGGTGATATTGGGGGCCTGTTCTGTCTGCCATGCGGTGCCGCCACAAACGATCAACAGGTCGATTTCATCCAGTTGGATGGCCTCGATCGCTAACTGCGGTGTCACCAGCATGCCGCCGGAGGAGATGACAGGGTTCCCCTTGGGTGAGGCAAAACGGGTATCGAAGCCATAATAGCCACGGCAGGTGGAGTTGATCAGCGCGGTTTCCCAGTCGGAGAAATTCTCGGTAAGAATGGTGATAACTCGTGTCATTGGCGCGTATTTCCCTGTGCATTTGCTCATGGCGCGTGGAGGTTTTCTCCCGCAGGAATACCCAGTCTAACGGCGACCACTGCCAGTTTCTGTCAGTAGGGTTCGCGATTTAGCATTCTGTTCAGTGAAAAGGTTGAGACCAAAAAAATCCCGCACAGCGGCGGGATTAAGGGATGATATCGAAAGCTGGATGCTGTTGTGATTCTACGGTGTTGTGTGCCATCCATATGACGACAGTAGCGCACCTGAATTTCAGCGACAAGA
This sequence comes from Serratia proteamaculans, assembly GCF_949794035.1. Classification (NCBI taxonomy): domain Bacteria; kingdom Pseudomonadati; phylum Pseudomonadota; class Gammaproteobacteria; order Enterobacterales; family Yersiniaceae; genus Serratia; species Serratia proteamaculans. The sequence goes on along the minus strand of NZ_OX461105.1, from coordinate 3,025,945 downwards.
CGATAATCTATAATGCCGCATGTATCAGAATATCCTCATAAAAAATCAGAAGTCTTTGCTCAGAGGTTAATTCTGGCTGGTGTTGGAGCCAGCTGGATGAAGTGGTCATGTGATAAAGGTTATTGAACCACTTCCTTGTGGGGAGGCGTCCTATCGTCGGTTCCGCTTGGTGTTGAAAGTAGTTCCCCTTCTTTGTCGCAAATACATGACAAAGGAAAATACAACAACTGCAATCAAAACGACGATGATGGCGATGGTCAGTAATTCCATGGCACTCACCTGAGATGGCAATTTGGCCCCCCATTAAATAGGATTTTTCCTAACTTGCGCAATGGGCATTGGGTCCGTGATAGGTAATTAGGAATTACCTTAGCTATCGACGGTATCACCGGACTGGTTGAAAAAACCATGAAATGAACAACAACTTAGCTTTATATCTCAGGGGTAAAACGGGGAGGATGTTGAGTTTGTAATGAGGGGGATTATATAAAACCTGAAGTAAATCTCTCCAGTGGAGTTTTTCATTATTCTTCTAAAAGAAAACGGCCGATTAATCTGATTAACCGGCCGTGATTAATAGTACGAGTTATGCTGTTTGCTTATGAAAAAGCTCGCGGAATACCGGGTAGATATCGTCCGGTTCGCGGATATGCTGCATGGCAAAGTTTTCGAATTTTGCCTGTAAATCTTCGTACTCACGCCACAACGTTTGGTGGGCGCGGCGAGTGATCTCAATGTAGCTGTAATAACGCACCATCGGCAGCAGCTTCTTCGCCAGCAGTTCGTGACACAGCGGGGAGTCATCGGCCCAGTTGTCGCCATCCGACGCCTGTGCGGCATAGATATTCCACTGTGCCGGGTCATAACGCTCTTCAACCACTTCATTCATCAGCTTCAGCGCGCTGGAAACAATGGTGCCGCCAGTCTCCTGCGAGTAGAAGAACTCCTGTTCATCCACTTCCTTCGCCTGGGTATGGTGACGGATGTACACCACATCGACGTTTTTATAGGTTCTGCTCAGGAACAGGTAGAGCAGAATATAGAAACGTTTAGCCATGTCTTTGGTCGCCTGATCCATCGAGCCGGAAACGTCCATCAGGCAGAACATCACCGCCTGGCTGGAAGGTTCGGGCCGACGCTCATAGTTCTTGTAACGTAAATCAAAGGTGTCGATAAAGGGCACTCTTTCGATTTTTTTGCGCAACTCGGCAATTTCCTTACGCAGCCGCTCCTCTTCCAGCAGTTGCACCGGTTCGGTGTTTTCCATCTGGGTGAGTTCATCTTCCAACTCATGTAAGGCGCGCCGTTTCCCGGCGGTCATGGCGGTACGTCGCGCCAGTGAATTCTGCAACGAACGTACCACGCTGATATTGGCCGGCACGCCGTTGGCGGTGTAGCCGGCCCTATGGGTTTTGTACTCGGTGAGTTGCTTATACTGGTTCTTTTTCAGGTTTGGCAGCGCCAAATCTTCAAACAATAGGTCAAGATACTCGTCCTTGGAGATCTGGAAGACAAACTCGTCCTCGCCTTCACCATCCTGACTGGCGTTACCCTGGCCGCTGCCACCGCCGCCGCCACCCTGTGGGCGTTCGACGCGGTCATTCTGGACAAAATGGTCATTACCTGGATGAACGCGGTGGCGTGTGCCACCGCGACCCTGATGAAACATCGGTTCGTTGATATCGCCAGAGGGGATCGAGACTGACTCCCCGCTGTCTACGTCGGTGACCGAACGCTTGTTGATGGCTTCGGCAATCGACTGTTTGATTTGCGACTTGTAACGACGCAAGAAGCGCTGGCGGTTCACCATGCTCTTGTTTTTGCCATTAAGCCGTCGGTCAATAAAATACGCCATACTTCCCCCAAACGACGTTGCCAACTTTCTACGCCATCTCCATGACGCTAATTCTCATTAGACGTTATGAAGACTTTCTGACCCGCAGATACCATTCACACAGCAGGCGAACCTGTTTGCGGGTATAGCCTTTCTCCATCATGCGGTCGACGAAGTCGTCGTGTTTCTTCTGCTCATCCGTTGAGGTTTTAGCGTTAAACGAAATCACCGGCAGTAACTCTTCGGTGTTCGAGAACATTTTCTTCTCGATCACGGTACGCAGCTTTTCATAGCTGGTCCAGTTAGGGTTGCGGCCACTATTATTAGCGCGGGCACGCAGCACGAAGTTGACTATTTCGTTACGGAAATCTTTCGGATTGCTGATGCCGGCAGGCTTCTCGATTTTCTCCAGTTCGGCGTTCAGGGCCTCGCGATCGAACAGCTGACCGGTATCCGGATCACGGTACTCTTGATCCTGGATCCAGAAATCTGCATAGGTCACGTAGCGGTCAAAAATGTTCTGACCGTATTCCGAGTAAGACTCCAGGTAAGCCGTTTGGATCTCTTTGCCAATAAACTCGGCGTATTTCGGGATCAGGTAGCCTTTCAGGTGTTCCAGGTATTTCTCTGCCTGATCCTGTGGGAATTGCTCGCGTTCGATCTGCTGTTCCAGCACGTAGAACAGGTGTACCGGGTTAGCGGCAACCTCTGCGTGATCGAAGTTAAACACCCGCGACAAAATTTTAAACGCGAAACGGGTGGACAGGCCGTTCATGCCTTCATCGACCCCGGCATAGTCGCGGTATTCCTGATACGACTTGGCTTTAGGATCGGTGTCCTTCAGGCTTTCACCGTCATAGACGCGCATTTTCGAGTAAATGCTCGAGTTTTCCGGTTCTTTCATGCGAGAGAGTACGGTAAAGCGTGCCAGCGTTTCCAGCGTACCCGGGGCACATGGCGCATGGGTCAGTTCACTGTGATCCAGCAGTTTGTCGTAGATTTTGATCTCTTCCGACACCCGCAGGCAGTAAGGCACCTTGACGATGTAAACACGGTCGAGGAAAGCCTCGTTGTTTTTGTTGTTACGGAAGGTCACCCATTCGGATTCGTTGGAGTGAGCCAGAATAATACCGCTGAACGGCAGGGCGGAGATCCCTTCGGTCCCGTTGTAGTTACCTTCCTGGGTGGCGGTCAGCAGAGGATGCAGCACCTTGATCGGCGCTTTGAACATCTCCACGAACTCCATGATCCCCTGGTTGGCGCGGCACAGGGCACCAGAATAGCCGTAGGCATCCGGATCGTTCTGCGCGTGATTCTCCAGCTTACGGATATCGACCTTACCGACCAGCGCCGAGATATCCTGATTGTTCTCATCGCCCGGTTCGGTTTTGGCGATGGCAATCTGTTCCAGAATGGAAGGGCGCACTTTTACCACTTTGAATTTGGTGATGTCGCCGCCAAACTCATGCAGGCGTTTGGCTGCCCACGGCGACATGATGGTGCCGAGGTAGCGATTCGGGATGTTATATTCTTTCTCCAGAATATTGGCATCCTCCTGCGGGTTGAACAGGCACAGCGGGTGGTCATTAACCGGGCTGCGTTCACCGTTGGCGCTCAGGGTGTAAATCGGCACCAGTTGCATCAGCGCTTTCAGGCGTTCCGCCAGCGATGATTTACCGCCGCCCACCGGGCCCAACAGATAAAGGATTTGTTTTTTCTCTTCGAGCCCCTGAGCGGCGTGTTTCAGGTAAGAGACTATCTGCTCGATAGCTTCCTCCATGCCGTAGAACTCTTCGAATGCCGGATAGCGTGCGATCACGCGGTTGGAGAACAGGCGAGACATGCGCGATTCGAGCGCAGTGTCGACCATTACTGGTTCACCGATAGCCATCAGCAGACGTTCGGCCGCATTGGCATAAGCACTGCGATCTTGCCGGCAAATGGTAAGAAAGTCCTGCAGTGTGAACTCTTCGTCCTTGGCAGCTTCGTAGCGCTGGCGATAGTGGTCAAATATGTTCATGGCGATGCCCGTCCTTTCGTTATTAGCACAGGTAAAGGGAGCTGGTGCTGGTCTTTTGGCTCCCGAAAGAAGAAGTTATCCCTGAGTACAGCAACCCGTATGCCAACTTGGTGCGCTTATTATCGCGAGTTGCGCTGTATTGCCACTGGCTCAGGATTTATTCACCTTCTGATTTAAGCTTAGTTTGCATACCAGAAAATTTCCTGCTTGGTAAAAGGCTTTTTTTAAGTCATATCAATGACTCAGTTATTACAGGGATAGCCAAATGCCTTGTCTGGCGCGGCTTGCGGCAAAAAACGTCATGGTTCTGCCATGATTAATTCATATTTCCGATCTAAGTTATTCGATCTTGGTCGTTTTCTATTGTAAAGATTCAGCGCGCAACGGAATTCTCACATAAACTAAGCACGCTATTAACTCTGTTATTTATGGAAAAAGAACCAGTGAAGATTTTTAAACTTAAAACGCTAGCAATTATCGCTTCCGCAATGGTTTGTGCGCAAAGTGCTCAGGCAGGAACTTGGTCACTCGGTGCTTCAGCGCTGGTTAGCCCGGATCCGTATCGTGGCTATCAAGACCGCGTATATCCGGTACCCGTCATTAACTATGAAGGTGACGACTTCTACTTCCGTACGCTGACCGCCGGTTATTACCTGTGGAAAGATCAGCAAAATCAATTGAGCCTGATGGGCTACTTCTCCCCGTTGGGCTATCGCCCAGGTGACAGTGACGACGACCGCATGAAGCAGTTGGACAAGCGTCGTGGCACCCTGATGGCCGGTCTGGCCTATTCGCATTTTGCCGAGTGGGGCATTCTGCGCACCACCTTTACCGGCGATACACTGAACTACAGTAACGGTATGGTGGCGGACTTTGCCTACCTGTATAAATTTGAGCTGGGCGATTTCACACTGGTTCCGGGGGCAGGCGTCTCGTGGAGCAGCAAAAACCAGAACAAATACTACTTTGGCGTGAGTGAAAATGAATCTCGCCGCAGCGGCCTGGACAGCTACACGCCAGGTGATAGCTGGGCGCCGTACGCTGAGCTGAGTGCCAACTATAAGATCAACAAGGACTGGGATGCCTTCTTTGTTGGGCGCTACATCAGTTTGTCCAGCGAAGTGAAAGACAGTCCTATGGTGGATAAATCTTACACCGGGCTGTTGATGACGGGTGTGAAATACAGCTTCTAATCGAGGCTCGCACAATTATTGTGCAATGCATGCATCATAAAGGGGCGTTAGCGCCCCTTTTGCACATCTGTGGTGCAGTAGTTGGGTGGCAGGCTTCACCTCCCATAACGGGCTCAGGCGTTGTTACGGACCCGGAAGGTCACGGCCAACCGAGCCGGTTGTTCACCTGCAGCAACCAGCGGTTTACTGATGCGACCGGTTTCTACACAAACCATGGTTTTATAACCGTCGTTGGGCATATCCGCCATGCTGCAAGACAGCTCTACGCCCGGGTTCCAGGCAATCACATCACTCATGTGATGGTGATGAACCTCAATGGTGCGTTGTAGCGATGCATCCTTGATCAGGCTGAATGCGTCCGGTTGGGTATAAACCCGGTCAGTCTGGCCGACGAAGGTCACGTCACCCACCTGGCTGGCTTGTGCACCCGCAGCCACTTTATCAATGTAAGGCTCGCCGAGGCCGGCCACTTTGACCTGCTCAATATCACCAATCTGGAAGTAGGTGTGCAGGGCGGCAGTCGCCTGATAGTCGCCGTGAGACTCCAGCTCTATTTCACATTCTTCACCCAGTTTGAAACGGGCAATCAGCGTAAAGGCATGTGGCCACAGGCTGCGGGTTTGCTCATTGTCTTTCAGTGTAAAGGTCAGAATAACGCCGTTATCGTCTTCATCATGCGCCGTCAGGCTCCAGGCTTGGTTGCGGGCAAAACCGTGCGAAGGTTTTGCCACTGGGCCAAACCAGGGCCAGCAAATCGGCACGCCACCACGGATGGCATTGCCTGTTTTAAATGGGGTGTTGTTGCTCAGCCAAATAACCGGTTTTTCACCGGCAGGTTGCCAGGCCAACAGGTGTGCGCCTTGCAGCGAGATGGCCGCACGTACTTTAGGATGGGAAACCACTACCACCGGCAGCTCATCAAGCTGGCGTTGACTGATATAAGGTGTAATTTGTTCGGTAACGGGTAGGGTGAAAATTTTTTCGTTCATCGGGTTGCCTTTTGTTCGCCGTAAAAACAAAAAAAGGGCGACAAAAATGTCGCCCTCATCATCAGCTTAACATCAATCCATTATTTGGAGATGTGAGCGATCAGATCCAGAACCTTGTTGGAATAACCAGTTTCGTTGTCGTACCAGGCAACCAGTTTCACGAAGCTGTCGCTCAGTGCGATACCGGCTTTGGCATCGAATACGGAAGTCAGAGTTTCGCCGTTGAAATCGGTAGAAACCACTTCGTCTTCGGTGTAGCCCAGCACGCCTTTCAGCTCGCCTTCAGAAGCGGCTTTGATAGCAGCACAGATTTCTTTGTAAGAAGCTGGTTTTGCCAGACGAGCAGTCAGGTCAACCACAGACACGTTCGGAGTTGGAACGCGGAACGCCATACCGGTCAGTTTGCCGTTCAGTTCTGGGATAACTTTACCTACTGCTTTAGCAGCGCCGGTAGAAGAAGGGATGATGTTCTGGGATGCGCCGCGGCCGCCGCGCCAGTCTTTGTGAGACGGGCCATCAACAGTTTTCTGAGTAGCGGTAGTTGCATGCACAGTGGTCATCAGCGCTTCAACGATACCGAAGTTGTCGTTGATAACTTTAGCCAGTGGTGCCAAGCAGTTGGTGGTACAAGAAGCGTTAGAAACGATTTCCTGACCAGCGTAAGATTTGTGGTTCACGCCCATAACGAACATAGGGGTGTCATCTTTGGATGGGCCAGTCAGAACAACTTTCTTAGCGCCTGCAGCGATGTGTTTACGTGCAGTTTCGTCAGTCAGGAACAGGCCAGTTGCTTCAGCAACGACGTCAACGTTGACTTCGTTCCACTTCAGGTTAGCCGGATCTCTTTCTGAGGTACAACGGATGGTTTTGCCGTTAACAACCAGGTGGCCGTCTTTAACTTCTACTGTGCCGTTGAAGCGGCCGTGAGTAGAGTCATATTTCAGCATGTAAGCCATGTACTCTGCGTCTAACAGGTCGTTGATTGCAACGATCTCGATGTCAGAACGTTCTTGAGCAGCACGAAAAACAATGCGACCGATACGGCCAAAACCGTTGATACCTACTTTGATAGTCATATATTCCACCAGCTATTTGTTAGTGAATAAAAGGTTGCCTGTAAAATTACAAAAACCTTACCAAGCGTCAAGCGGAATCGTGTCAATTCTTGCTGCAAATCAAACCTGGAAGCCGGGTTTGAGTGCTTATTGCACATTCCGTTTGCGTTCGGCCTCATCCGTTATATGGGGTCAAACCGCTAAGTATAAAGTCAGCCTGTTTAAGATATGTGATCGGTGTCACATATTGTCATGGCGTGACCTTTATGGGCTACAGTTTAGGCCAAAAAGCGCTGCAGTGTTGTTAATTTTTTGTTATTATTACTCATTGTTTTCGTTGACATTATCCACATTCAGAGAAACGCACAAATGGCTAAAGAGACAACCCCTGACCATCCGGCCACGGAACTGAATGAAATCCAACGTTATGTCACTCAGGAACGTGGTACCGAGGCGCCGTATTCCGGCAAACTGCTGCACAACAAACGCGAGGGCGTGTACCATTGCCTGTGCTGCAACCATCCGCTGTTCTACTCCGACAGCAAGTATGACTCCGGCTGCGGCTGGCCGAGCTTCTATCAGCCGGTCTCCGACGATGCTATTCGTTATCTTGATGATAATACGCATAATATGCATCGCGTTGAGATCCGCTGTGGCCATTGCGACGCACACTTGGGGCATGTTTTCCCCGATGGCCCGCAGCCAACCGGCGAGCGTTTTTGCGTTAACTCGGCGTCGCTGAGCTTTACCGACGGTGAGAACGGTGACAAAACGGCCGGCTGACGGATTATTCAGTGAGAAAAATCGATTCAGCTAATTATTCTTCCACGAGTGAGGACATGCTCTGATGGACGTAAAAGATCTGATTGCCGCCATGACGCCGGAAATCTATCAGCGACTGGTGCTGGCCGTTGAGTTGGGCAAGTGGCCGGACGGTGTAGCGCTAACGCCGGAACAGAAAGAAAATAGCCTGCAGGCGGTGATGTTGTGGCAGTCATTGCACAATGCTGACCCGCAGCATATGAGTATCGGCACCGACGGCCAGATTGTGATGAAGAGCAAGCAGGAGCTGAAACAGCAGTTCATTGCTGAACCGCTGGTCAAGTTAAAGCCGCAGTAAATCTGACAGCAGGGCGATGCTCGCATCGCCCGCTGATTTATCGTTTCCCGCCATTAATTCCCAGTGACTCCGCCAGTTGATGTGCCAAGCGGTTATTGTCGTCTGCGCCATATTCCCAGAACATCGCACCGCCCAACCCTTTGCTTTTGATGTAGTCAGCCTTGAGTTCCACCGAACGCGGGTTCTCATATGAAATGGCAAACAGCGGCTTGCCCTCAGCGGATTTCATCGTCAGGTAGGGGACTTGTGCGTCACTGTCCCAATGGGCGGTGAAGCGCCGTTGCGGATCGTTCAGCAGTTTGCTGACGATATCGTTGTATTTGAAGTAGCTGTCCTTGGTCAGATCCAGCCCCATCTCCTTGAACACGGCGGTTTCGCGTGCGGTGAAGTAGGGCTGGGTGACCGGGTTTTTGGCCGCGTCCGGTTTATCCCAGTCAACGCCCGCTTCGGTTGCCCGTTTTGGCACCCGGCCATAGAAACCAATGCCCAGATTCAACTGGGCCGGCTTCAACCCGGCCGCCAGATAGTTTTCCACCACAAAATTGGCGCTGTAACGATCGGCGGCGGCGACGGTCGGCCACTGTTTGGAGTCATACAGGTTGGAGTTGAAGTATTGGGTGCCGTACGCCATGTCGTAGGTCATCAGGTTGATGTAATCGAGGTAGGGCGCAATGCCTTTAACATCGACCCATTCCTGCGGGCTTTTCACATTGGCGCCGACGGCGATAGTCAGCAACTTGCCTTTATCCAGGGCTTTATGCAGCTCTGCCAGCAACAGCGTGAAGTTGGCGCGATCCGCCGGTTGGCTTTCGACCAGTCCCCAGGCGCCGTTAACCGGGTATTCCCAGTCGAGATCAATGCCGTCCAGATGATATTGCTTAATTACCTGCTGCACCGAACGGATAAACACCGCCCGGCTTTCCGGTGTGGCGGCCGCGCCGGAGAACCCGCGTGCGCCCCAGCCGCCGACGGACAGCAGCACTTTCAGTTCTGGGTTCTGTTTACGTAATACCGGCAACAGTTGCAGGTCAGCCATGACCTTGGGCGACAGATAGATTTGGTGCAGGCGAACCGGATCTTTTAGCGCCGGGTTGGTTTCCTGTTTCTCGTCGTTGTAAATCAGGCCGAAAGAGTAATTGAGATGGGTAATCTGAGTGACGTCCAGCTTGTTGATATCGCCGCCAGGGCCGGCGGTAACGTCACCGCCGCCGTTGAAATAACCGACGGACAGGTAAGAAGCGGCGTGGGCCATGCCGGCACCGGCCATACCAAGCTGCACCGCTACCAGTAAAGGCAGCAGTTTACGGGTTAATACCATGTAATCTCCTTTGGTCGACAAGGCCGACCGAAACCGCCTGAGGCGGTAATCTAAAGCCGGGCTCAATGGGCCCCGGATGCGTATAACTTACTGATGCCAATGCATCAGCGGTCATAACAGCAAAAGCGACGCAGACGAACAAGATGTAATCACAGGAGAATGGTTGGAATGTGAGCGATGTCGAGGTTTGGACCGAGGGAAGGGAAATGGGCGCAACCCGCGCCCAGGGATATCAGCGTGCGATAAATTGTGACAGGGTAACGAGTTGTGCCCCGGCCTGTTGCATAGCCTGGAAGGCTTCCTGGCTGTCGTCAGGTTGTAAATTAACGCCGCGGCAGCCGTCGGTAATCACCGTAGTTTTGTACCCCAGCGCCAGCGCATCCAGCACGCTGAACTTTACGCAGTAGTCGGTCGCCAACCCCATAATCGCCAGATGGCTAACCTGCTGCGCTTTCAGCCAGGTGTCCAATTCGGTTTGTGAGCGGTGACCGTTGTCGAAGAAGGCGCTGTAGCTGTCGATATCCGTATTTTGCCCTTTACGGAACACCGCGATAATGTCCCGCTGGTGCAATTGTGGATGAAACTCAGCGCCCTGGCTTTCCTGTACGCAGTGCACCGGCCACCACACCTGAGGTAAGCCTTCGAGTTCACCCAGGGTACCGACCTGCGCGTTGGCGTTTACCGCAAAGCTACGGTGATTGGCGGGGTGCCAATCCTGGCAAGCGACCACCGGCTCACCGCGCGCGGTGCAGGCCGCTATCGCCTGATTGGCTGCGGTAATCACGGCATCACCGCCGGTTACCGCCAGTGCGCCGCCGGGGCAAAAGTCGTTTTGCAAATCGATAAGCAACAGGGCAGTTTTCATCGTCACTCCGTGGTGTGGAACAGGGTTAACCGCTGATACTCAGCTCACCGCGCAGATCTTGCTGCATCTGGCTACGGATTTGTTCCGGTGTCAGCGGTTGGCTCAGCAGGTAATGCAGCTTGGTCAATGCGGCTTCGACCGTCATATCAAACCCGCTGATGACGCCGGCATGGGCCAGCGCATTCCCGGTGGCATAACCTTCCATATTGACCCGCCCGGAGATGCACTGCGTCAGGTTGACCACCACAATGCCGCGTTCAGAGGCATCACGCAATTCATCCACCAGCTCCGCTTTTTGTGGCGCGTTGCCCACACCGTAAGAGCGCAGGATCAAGGCTTTCACCGGCTGCAGCAGGAAGTTGCGCACGACCGCGCCAGAAATCCCTGGATAAATCGTCACTACACCGATCGGTTGTGGCGTAATGTCATGCACTTTGAGTTCGCCGTTGCAGGCCGGGCTGTCGATACCGTTCTGGCGGCGAATATGAATCCCGGCTTCCAGCAACGGCGGCAGATTAGGGGAAGCAAAGGCGTCAAAACCGTCAGCATGCGCCTTGGTGGTGCGGTTGCCACGGAACAGCTTGTTGTTGAAGAACAGGCTGACCTCATTTACCGGATGGTTGGCCGCCAGATAAAGCGCGTTCAGCAGGTTGGTCTGGCCATCGGAGCGCAGTTCCGCCAGCGGAATTTGCGAACCGGTGACAATCACCGGTTTGGCCAGGTTTTCCAGCATGAATGACAGCGCCGAGGCGGTGAACGCCATGGTGTCGGTACCGTGCAGGATCACAAAGCCGTCATAGCGGTCGTAATTCAGTTTGATATCGTCGGCGATATGCTGCCAGTCTTCCGGCGTCATGTCGGAGGAGTCGATCAACGGCGCATATTCATGAATGGTGAAGTCCGGCATTTCCGGCCGGTGGAATTCAGGCATCAAGGCCAGTTGACGCTGCAGGTGACCGGAGACCGGAATGTAGCCGTGCTCAGAGCGCTGCATGCCGATGGTCCCGCCGGTGTAGGCGACGTAAATCGATTTCTTTTGCATAGTGATTGTTTTAACAGAAATAAGATGGGCTGAATTATAGGGGGATAAGCGCAGAAAAAAAGCCCGGCGGGTGCCGGGCTGAGGATTAATTTGTTAGCGGACTTCTCCGCAGGTCAAACAAATGGCGTAGCGGTTTTGCGGATCGTTCAGGTTATTGAACAAACCCGGCTGCTCTTTGACCGCCATGGCCACCGACGCCAGCGGCGCAGGCAGCATGGACTGGATGGCTGCAGGTAGCATGGCGTGAATTGACACACCAAACTGGCTGAGCACCATGTCGGTCAGGCTTGGGGTATCAACAAACCAGTTAAGCTGCCACTGTTTCAACTGCGCCAGCTCAGCGGCTTTCTTCACTGCGTCGTCGAAGTCACCCAACTGGTCGACCAACCCATTGGTCTTGGCATCGCTGCCCAACCACACGTGGCCCTGAGCAATCTGATCAACCTGCTGCGGTGTCATTTTGCGCGACTTGGCGACCAGGTCGATAAAGTTCTGGTAACCTTTTTCGATGTTCAACTGCATCATCTGCGAGAACTCTGGCGGCAGCGCCTTGGTGACGGCCAGATCCGCCAGCGGTGAGGTTGCCACACCGTCGGTATGCACGCCAATGCTGTCCAGCGTCTGCTCGTAGGTATTGATCACCCCGAAGATGCCGATGGAGCCGGTGAGGGTGCTCGGGCTGGCGATAATGTAGTCCGCCGGCGTAGAGACCCAATAGCCCCCCGAGGCAGCCATGCCGCCCATGGATACCACCACAGGTTTGCCGGCGGCACGTACCGCAGCCAACTCGGAGCGGATCACTTCAGAGGCACTGACGCTGCCCCCTGGGCTGTTGACCCGGAAAATCACCGCCTTGATGGCCGGATCCAGTCGCGCCTGACGCAGTTCTGCCGCGGTGGTATCGCCACCCACGGTGCCTGGCGTTTGCGGACCGTCCATGATCGCGCCGTTAGCGAAGATCACGGCGATTTTGCCGCCCTGATCCGGCGTCGGTTTCGGCTGGTAGTCGTAGATGCTGGTCGCGTTGAAATCATTCGCCTGCTTGTCCCAACCGAAAGTCTTGATCAGTTGGTTCTCGATCACGGTGCGCGACGCCAGTTCATCGACCAGTTTGTTATCCAGCGCATACTTCGCGGTATCACCACCGGCTGCCTGCATACCGCTAAGCACCCCTGCAGCACCCGGGAACAGTTGCTGTGCGGTGATCTGACGGTTAGCCGCCACGGTATCCAGATAGTTCTGCCACAGCCCGCCAATCCAGCGGCTGTCGGCTTCACGGGCGGCCGGTGACATATCGTCACGGATCAAAGGTTCCACTGCGGATTTATATGTCCCGACGCGGAAGATGTTGGTGGTGACCTTGAGTTTTTCCAACAGCGACTTGTAGTAAAGGTTGTTGGTGGCAAAACCGTGCAGATCGACCGCGCCCTGCGGTGACAGGTAAACCTTGTTGGCGTAGCTGGCCAGATAATATTGCGTCTGGTTATAGCTGTCGCCGATGGCAAAGATCGGCTTGCCGCTGTCACGGAATTCACGCAGCGCTTTACCGATGTATTGCAGTGAAGGCTGGTCGGCACCGGCGAAGTCATTTAACTGCAATACCATGCCGGTAATGTTTTTGTCGTCTTTGGCCTTGCGGATGCTGTCAACCACGTCAAACAGGGAGTTTTCCTGCAGGCGATTGCTGGAAGCGCCCAGCAGTTCACGGCCCCATTGGCGTACCTTGTTGTTCATCGACGGCTGGTCAACTACCACGCCGCTCAGATCCACCAGCAACGCGCCGCGGGTAGGGACGGCAGGGGTGGTGGCACTCTGGAATGAAAGATAAATACCGACCCCAACCAGGATCAGCAACACCAGGAACAAATTAAGGATCAGTTCCCTGATAAAGTTCAGCAGACGCCATGTCCACCTGAAAACGCCGGCAATGATTTGCCACAATGTGCGCATGTGCTCTCCAGCAAGAGTCGAGAATGTTCCGCTATCCTAATGAGCGGCTGAGGAAATGTCAGCTTTAAATCGTGGGTCACAGAGGCTAATGCCGAGGCTGTCACTCACCGTTTAGCTATGTTAACGTGATCGTAATGAAAATTGTTATCAGGAGTTTACGATGGATGCACTGGATCTTTTACTGAATCGCCGCTCTGCGTCACGCCTTGCGGCCCCTGCGCCTACGGATGAGGCGCGTCAGAATATCATCAATGCGGGCCTGCGAGCGCCCGATCATGGCGCGTTGCAGCCATGGCGTTTTGTGATGATTGAAAACCAGGGTCTGGAGCGTTTTAGCCAATTGTTACAAGCTGCTGCAAAGCAGGACGAGATGGACGAAGCAGCGATTGAAAAGGCGACAAAAGCGCCATTCCGTGCGCCGTTGATCATCACCGTGGTGGCACACTGCACTGAAGAAACCAAGGTCCCTCGCTGGGAGCAGGTGGTTTCTGCCGGCTGTGCGGTACAGGCGATGCAGATGGCCGCATTGGCGCAGGGCTTCAATGGCATCTGGCGCACCGGTGCCTGGACCGAGCATCCTCTGGTTCGTGAAGCCTTTGGCTGCCGCGAGCAGGACGAAATTGTCGGTTTCCTGTATTTGGGCACCCCGCAGCTAAAAGCGTCTACTAAAGTGATCGCCCCAGACAGCACGCCTTTCGTCAGCTATTTCTGATCCCTGTCGCGGCGACGGAAAAATGCGCTAAATCCCGCCATTCTGTGTTGTTTCTGAGCAGGCTGTTCGGTTATCGACAGCCCGCTCTTACCATTCCCCTCGGCAAGCGCTACCCTATGCTATCTTGAATGCCGTTAACCGAAGGGAGTGGTATATGACATCGCCAGCGATCCGTTTAACCCAGTACAGCCATGGCGCCGGCTGCGGTTGTAAAATCTCACCGAAAGTTCTCGAAACTATTCTGCACAGCGAGCGGGAGAAGTTTGTCGATCCCCGCTTGCTGGTGGGCAATGAAACCCGTGACGATGCGGCGGTGTATGACATCGGCAACGGCGTTGGCATCATCAGCACCACCGACTTCTTTATGCCGATTGTTGATAACCCATTCGATTTCGGCCGCATCGCCGCCACCAACGCCATCAGCGACGTCTATGCCATGGGCGGTAAACCGATCATGGCGATTGCGATCCTCGGCTGGCCAATTGCCAAGCTGGCACCGGAAGTGGCGCAACAGGTGATCGACGGCGGGCGCTATGCCTGCCAGCAGGCAGGTATCGCCCTGGCGGGAGGCCATTCTATCGATGCGCCAGAGCCTATTTTTGGCCTGGCGGTGACTGGCATCGTCAATACCGAGCGGGTGAAGAAAAACAGCGCGGCGCAGGCCGGATCCAAATTGTACCTGACCAAGCCGTTGGGCATTGGCGTATTAACTACCGCCGAAAAGAAAAGCAAACTGTTGCCAGAGCATGAAGGCCTGGCGACCGAAGTGATGTGCCAACTGAATAAACCGGGCACGGATTTTGCCGAAGTCGAAGGCGTGACGGCGATGACCGATGTCACCGGTTTCGGCCTGCTGGGCCACCTGAGCGAGGTTTGCCAGGGCTCAGGGCTACAGGCGACGGTATGGTTTGATCAGGTCCCTAAACTGCCTGACATCGAGCGTTATATTGCCGAGGGCTGCGTACCCGGCGGTACCGGGCGCAACTTTGAAAGTTACGGCCATCTGGTTGGTGAAATGACCGACCTGCAGCGCCAATTGCTGTGCGATCCGCAGACCTCCGGCGGCTTGCTGCTGGCAGTACTGCCTGAAGCGGAGCAGCAGGTGCAGGCGATTGCCGAGCGCCACGGCATTCAACTCCAGGCTATCGGTGAACTGCATGCGGCCGTGCCGTCCAAACCCCTGATCGAGGTTGTCTAGTGTCAGCCTCGAGGGAACGGGAAGACACCCAGGACTACCGCCGTATTTTTTTGCAGGATATCCCGCTGATTGATGTGCGCGCACCGGTTGAGTTTCAGCAGGGTGCGTTCGCCAATGCGCTGAATCTGCCGCTAATGAATGACGATGAACGGCAGGCCGTCGGCACCTGTTACAAACAGCAGGGGCAGCAGGCGGCGATTGCGCTGGGTCATAGCCTGGTTAATGGCAGGCTGCGCGAGCAACGTACGGCGGCCTGGCTGGCGCAATGTGCCCAATGGCCGCAAGGCTATATTTATTGTTTCCGTGGCGGTTTGCGTTCACAGCTGGTGCAGCAGTGGCTGCGTGAGGCTGGCGTGACCTACCCGCGCATCACCGGCGGCTACAAGGCACTGCGTAATTTCCTGCTCACTACGCTGGAGCAGAGCGCCGAACTGCCGATGGTGTTGATCGGCGGCAATACTGGCAGTGGTAAAACTCTGCTGGTCAATGAACTGGCCGATGGCATCGATCTGGAAGGTGCTGCACACCACCGCGGTTCATCTTTTGGCCGAACGCTGGTGGATCAAAGCGCTCAGATAGATTTTGAGAATCGTCTGGCTGTGTTATTGCTGAAAAAACAGCATGGTGGCTGCCGCCGTTGGGTGCTGGAAGACGAAGGGCGCATTATCGGCAGCAACAACCTGCCGTTAGCGATCTTCAACCGCATGCAGTTGGCACCGGTAGCGGTGATAGACGATCCCTTTGAGGTGCGTCTGGCCCGGCTACAGCAAGAATATATCGATCGGATGCGTATTGAGTTTGAACAGGCTTATGGCGCGCAGCTTGGCTGGCAGAAGTACGATGAGTATCTGCATCACGGCCTGTTTGCCATTCGCCGCCGCCTGGGGCTTGAACGTTTCCAACAGCTGACGCAACGCCTGGAATGGGCACTGCAGTGCCAGCAGGCCAGTGGAAATAGTGACGAGCATCAGGAGTGGCTGGTGCCGTTGTTGCAGCACTACTACGATCCGATGTATCACTACCAATTGGAAAAAAAATCCCAGCGGATTGTGTTCCGCGGGTATTATGCTGAAGTAAGAGAATTCCTGATGACGTACAGCCAGAATAACGGTGAATAATGCGACTGTTTATTGCCGAAAAACCGAGTTTGGCGCGCGCCATTGCCGACGTCCTTCCCAAGCCGCATCGTCGCGGCGACGGATTTATCGCCTGCGGTAACAATGATGTGGTGACCTGGTGTGTGGGCCACTTATTAGAACAGGCGCAGCCGGATGCCTACGACAGCCGTTATGCGCGCTGGTCGCTGGCGGATCTGCCGATCATCCCTGAAAAGTGGCAGTTGCAGCCGCGTCCGTCGGTCAGCAAGCAGCTTAATGCCATCAAAAAGCTGCTGCACGAGGCCGATGAAGTGGTGCATGCCGGTGACCCGGATCGCGAAGGCCAATTGCTGGTGGACGAGGTGTTGGATTACCTGGCGTTGTCGCCGGAAAAACGCCACAGCGTCCGCCGTTGTCTGATCAACGATCTCAACCCGCAGGCGGTAGAACGCGCCATTGAACGGCTGCGTGATAATCGCGACTTTATCCCCTTGTGTGTCTCTGCTCTGGCGCGCTCGCGCGCAGACTGGTTGTATGGCATCAACATGACCCGCGCTTACACCATTTTGGGACGCAATGCCGGGTATGACGGTGTGTTGTCGGTGGGGCGGGTACAGACGCCGGTGCTGGGGTTGGTGGTACGGCGTGACGAGGATATTGAAAACTTCATCTCGAAGGACTTCTTCGAAGTTAAAGCACACATCGTGACGCCCAAAGACGAGCGCTTTGTCGCTCTGTGGCAACCCAGTGACTCCTGTGAGCCTTATCAGGATGAAGAAGGGCGCCTGCTGCACCGGTCGTTGGCAGAACACGTGCTCAAACGTATCGAGGGCCAGCCGGCGCTGGTCACGTCTTATAATGATAAACGGGAATCAGATACCGCCCCCTTGCCGTTTTCACTGTCGACTTTGCAGATTGAGGCTTCCAAACGCTTTAACCTGAGCGCGCAGCAGGTACTGGACGTCTGCCAGCGGCTGTATGAAACCCATAAATTGATTACCTATCCGCGTTCTGACTGTCGTTACCTGCCGGAAGAGCACTTTGCCGGGCGTCATTCGGTGTTGAACGCCATCAGTGTTCATCAGCCGGATCTTTATCCGCAGTCGGTGATCGACAGCGATCGTCGTAACCGCTGCTGGGACGACAAAAAGGTCGATGCCCACCACGCCATTATCCCGACCGCCCGCGCCAGTAAGGTCAGCCTCAGCCAGGACGAACTGAACGTTTACGGCTTGGTTGCGCGACAATACCTGATGCAATTCTGCCCGGATGCCATGTTCCGCAAGTGCGTGATTGAGCTGGATATCGCCGGAGGCAAGTTTATTGCCAAGGCGCGTTTTCTGGCGGAAGCCGGGTGGCGAACGCTGTTGGGCAGTAAAGAGCGGGATGAGGAAAACGAAGGTTCTCCGTTGCCGGTGGTGGCAAAAGATGACGAGCTATTGTGTGAGCGCGGAGAGGTGGTTGAGCGTCAGACACAACCGCCGCGGCCGTTCACCGATGCCAGCCTGCTTTCCGCCATGACCGGGATTGCGCGTTTTGTTCAGGATAAAGCGCTAAAGAAAATCCTGCGAGCGACCGATGGTTTAGGGACCGAGGCTACGCGCGCAGGGATCATAGAATTGCTGTTCAAGCGGGCGTTTTTGTATAAAAAAGGGCGTTACATTCACTCCAGTGAAACCGGTCGGGCGTTGATCCATTCGCTACCGGATATTGCCGCCCGTCCTGATATGACCGCCAACTGGGAAGCCACGCTGACGCAAATCAGTGAAAAATCCTGTCGCTATCAGGACTTTATGCAACCTCTGGTAGGCACTTTGCAGGAGCTGATTTATCAGGCCAAGCAGAGCCGGGCGAGTATGGCGTTTCGCGGGTTGCCGCCGTCACCTTCTACCGGGGCGAAAAAACGCAAGAAAAGCGCCGGTAAGGCGCGGGAGAAGAGCGAATGAATTATGGCTTACTGATGCTGGCCAGCGGCGCATTGCTGTTTTGTTCCACGGCGATGGCCAATCGTGGTGACGTGGATGTGGTGGTGCCAGTGTCGCCGGAAATCTGGGGTACGGCAAAAAATGCTGCCACTCAGCCAACGGCACAACCTTGCGTTCGCTGCTGTATCTATCAGGATCAAAACTATTCTGAAGGGGCGGTGCTCAAGGTGGAAGGGGAAGTGTTGCAGTGCATACGCGACCCCAACGTGGTGGGGACTAACCCGTTGATCTGGGTGCGTCTGAAGAAGTGACGCTGTAACTTAGACCTTCGCCCGCTGTGTGGCGATATAGGCAGTTAATAGTGGTACGTCCGCCGGGGCCAGGGGATAGTCAAACGCCTGCTCCGGCGCTAACCAAACAAAGTCCGAATGGCAGCGGTTTTGTAATTCACCGCTGAAGGTTGTCACCCGCCAGGCATGCAAGCGAATAATGCGTTCGCTTTGCTGCCACTGATTGCTGGCGACATAACTCCCCACACTGGCGACAATTCCTAACTCTTCGTCCAGTTCACGCGCCAGCGCCTGAGGTTGGCTCTCGCCTGCCTCGACCTTACCGCCGGGAAACTCCCACAGCCCAGCCTGATCGCTGCCGGCATCACGTTGTGCCAGAAGAATTTTGCCATTTTTTTCAATGATGGCGGCGACGACATCGATAATTTTCATGCGTACCACATAGCAAAACCCCGGCGGTGGCCGGGGTTGGATAAATTATAGTGAGAACTCTGCCCAGACCGGGGCGTGATCCGAAGGTTTTTCCATCCCGCGGATCTGATAATCGATGCCAGTCGCGGTGCAGCGTGCGGCCAATGGCGTGCTGGCTAACAACAGGTCGATACGCAGGCCCCGGTTTTCATCGAACCCACGTGAACGGTAGTCGAACCACGAGAATTCATCGTTACGTTCCGGGTTCGCATGGCGATAGGTATCCACCAGGCCCCAGTTCATCAGGCGGTCCATCCATTCGCGCTCTTCCGGCAGGAAGGAGCACTTACCGGTACGCAGCCAGCGCTTGCGGCTTTCTTCACCGATACCGATGTCGTAATCGCTTGGGCTGATATTTACGTCACCCATCACCAGTACCGGTGAGTCCACCGACATTTGCTGCTCCAGGTAGTTTTGCAAATCCTGGTAGAAGCGCGTCTTGGCTGGGAATTTGATCGGATGGTCACGGCTTTCACCCTGCGGGAAGTAGCCGTTGATCACCGTCAGCGTGCCTTGTGGTGTCGCCAGATCGGCCATGATGATGCGGCGCTGCGCGTCTTCATCATCGGTCGGGAAACCACGGCGCACGGCAAGTGGCTTCTCTTTGGTCAGCAGCGCCACGCCATAGTGGCCTTTTTGGCCATGGTAGAACACGTGATAACCGTGCTGGCTGACTTCTTCCAGTGGGAACATGTCATCGTGAACTTTCGTTTCCTGCAGGCCGATGACGTCGGGCTGGTGCTGTTCGATGATGGCGGCCAGTTGGTGCGGACGCGCACGCAGTCCATTGATATTAAAAGAGACAAACTTCATGAGCGGTGCCGTTTTCACAAGAAAAATGTGTTGAGATAGTAGCAGAGTTTGGCCAGAAATGTAACGCAGGCCAGCGGCAACGGCCGCCGGCGGCAAGCCAAATTATTTTGCCCAGCGGTCGTAATTCTTCGGTTGATAGTCGTCGAATTGTTGCAGCAAGGTTTGCGCTGAATCGCTGATATGCATGGTGCCGAGGTAGTCATGGCGCATAAAGCCCTGATCGGCCACGTGCTGCAGGAAACTGTTTAACGGGCGATAAAAACCGTTTACGTCCAACAGGCCCACCGGTTTGCTGTGATAGCCGATCTGGCCCCAGGTCCAGATTTCAAACAGTTCCTCTAGGGTGCCTATACCGCCAGGCAGAGCAATAAAACCGTCTGCCAGAGCCGCCATGCGCGCCTTACGGGTGTGCATGTCCGGGACCACTTCCAGCTCCGTCAGACCTCGGTGTGCGGTTTCTGCTTCGACCAGGCGCTCGGGAATGATGCCCACGGCCTCACCACCGGCGGCAAGGACTGCATCCGCCACAATGCCCATTAACCCTTTTTTACCGCCGCCATAGATGAGGCGTCGGCCCTGAGTGGCCAGCGTCTGACCCAATTGCCGCGCATTCTCGGCATAAGCAGGATTAACGCCTTCGCTGGCGCCACAAAAAACGCAGATATTGTTACGCATGCACTTTCTTCCTTACTGCATTAAAGAAGTCAGTGGTATAGCGAATTGTTGGCCGGAGTTCAAGTTGAGGATGCGCTAAAAGGTTAGGGGAATTGATAAATGGGAGATCTGAGAGATAAAGAGGATTTGGTGTTTGATTGGGTTATTGGGGGCGTACAAGGATGGTGGTGGGGGAAGGATTATTCGTCGCTATGCGACTCACCCTTCGGGCCGCGCTGAAGCGCGTTGTCTCATTGCATGAGACTCGAACCTTGTCGAAGCTTCTCGTCCCTCCCGGTAAGGAGTGATGTGGTACTTTCAGGTTTGATTTAATACTGGGGGATATACAAGGATGGTGGTGGGGGAAGGATTCGAACCTTCGAAGTCTGTGACGGCAGATTTACAGTCTGCTCCCTTTGGCCGCTCGGGAACCCCACCATGGTATTCATGGTTTTACTTATTATTTAACAGGAGATCGGCTAGATTCCTGTGGCGCTTCGTCTGAAGGATTACCGCGCTGAAGCGCGTTGTCTCGCTGCGCTCGGCTCGAGCCTTGTCGAAGCTTCTCATCCTCCCCCTCCGTGTTTTATGCAGCTTCAGCTTTCGCTGTGCTCTCATCAACAGAGAGAAGATGGTGGTGGGGGAAGGATTCGAACCTTCGAAGTCTGTGACGGCAGATTTACAGTCTGCTCCCTTTGGCCGCTCGGGAACCCCACCACTGGCCTTGCTTGCGAAACATCTGTCTCGGTAAGCGGGGCGCATCATATCAAATGAAACGGGCGTGTAAAGTATTGAAATGCAGAAAATGAATCGTTTGCCGGTTTTTTACTCGTGGCGGTGCATCCCTGAACGAAAGGCACCGCTTTATTGAGCAATTACAGAATAACCGTCCGGTTGCCGTAAACAAATACCCGCTGCGCCAGCACATGGTACAGCGCGCGGCTGAGTGCATTCTTTTCAACGTCACGTCCGGCACGCATCATATCGTCAGCAGAATAGGTGTGATCGACATGGATCACGTCCTGCATGATGATTGGGCCTTCATCCAAATTGTCGTTAACGTAGTGGGCGGTAGCGCCGATGATTTTCACGCCGCGTTCGTAAGCCTGATGATAAGGTCGGGCACCGATAAACGCCGGCAGGAACGAGTGATGGATGTTGATCACCTGATTCGGGTAGTGCTGGACGAATGCTGGCGTCAACACCCGCATATATTTGGCCAGCACCACATAGTCCGGCTGATACTGATCAATCTGGGCCATCATTTTCTGATCGTGCTGGTCGCGCGTCAGGCCTTCATGGCTGACCAGGTGGAACGGAATATCGAAACGCTCTACCAGCGTTTGCAAGGTGTCGTGGTTACCGATAACCGCAGCGATTTCTACATCCAGACCACCGTAGGCGCTTTTCATCAACAGGTCGCCCAGGCAGTGTGCTTCTTTAGTAACCAGGACGACAATACGACGACGGCCAGAGTTATGCAGTTCGCGAACCGAACCCACCGGCAGCGCGCTGTCGAGATCTGCCAGTAGTGTGGTGTCGTTGAAAATGCCTTCCAGTTCGGTACGCATAAAGAAACGGCCGGTGCGGTGATCAACGAACTCGTTGTTTTGAATAATGTTGAGTTCATGCTTGTAACAAATATTGGTGATCTTGGCGATCAGACCTTTTGCATCCGGACAAATGGTGCGCAAAACTTTTCTTTGTACATTTTGGTGTGGCATGGGAGTGAGGATCCTGTCTGATACTGAACGTCCTGTCTTCGCAGGCGAGAGTTTTTATCATCTTTGTTTTCAAGTGTGCCCGATTGGCCACGCCTGAAATCTATGGTGCCTGTGACTGTCGGCTAACGCCCACAGCACTTTTTATATTTTTTCCCTGATCCGCAGGGGCAAATGGCGTTTCTGCCAGGCTGGGGTTTGGTTCCGTCAATATAATACCAGCGTTGGTCAAGCAGAAGGAAGCGCGAACGCTCGTGCATCGCTTTGTGCTCGCCGGTACTGCCGTCGACGAAGCGGGCGATGAACTCGACAAAACCTTCTCCGGCTTCATATCCCTGTTTTTCTTCCACCACCGTCAGGCCGATCCACTCGGTATTCTTGAAGCTGTCGACGATCCCATTGCGCCATTCAGCGGCATGACAGTCCGGATGCCAGGTGGCTACCAGATAATCCACATTGTGTTTTACGTAAGCGCTAAAACGCGAACGCATTAATTTACCGGGGGTCGACGGCGTTTGGGTGCCGTTGATGTAGGGCTCGCAGCATGCGCTATACTCCAGGCCGCTGCCGCAGGGGCATAATTCGGGCAAGGTGACTCCTAAAATGGCCGGAACGAAATGAACGGGCCGATGCCGAAACAAATTTAGAGCATATGTTACCTAACAATATTCGGCTGTGACAATCTAGGCTGACAGCTGGGGCGTAACATTCACCGAAAAAGGACGGAAACGATGCGGAAAATTAAGATCGGATTGGCATTGGGCGCTGGTTCGGCCAAAGGGTGGGCACATATCGGGGTGATTAACGCGCTAAAGAAATTGGGTGTTGACGTCGATATAGTAGCCGGCTGCTCGGTGGGTGCCTTGGTGGGGGCTGCCTTTGCCAGCCACCGTCTGCCAGCGATGGAAACCTGGGTGCGTTCATTCAGCTATTGGGATGTGATCCGTCTGATGGACCTGTCCTGGCAACGCGGCGGACTGTTGCGTGGGGAACGGGTGTTCAATGCGGTAGGGCAGTTGTTAAAAATTGATGATATCGCTGAATGTTCACTGAAGTTTGGCGCGGTGGCGACTAATCTGAGCACCGGACGGGAACTGTGGTTAACGGAAGGGGATATTCATCAGGCGGTGCGTGCGTCGTGCAGTATGCCTGGTCTGTTGGCGCCGGTATGGTTTGACGGCTATTGGCTGGTGGATGGTGCGGTGGTGAATCCGGTGCCTATCTCATTGACCCGGGCTTTGGGGGCAGACATCGTTATTGCCGTTGACTTGCAACATGATGCCCATCTGATGCAGCAGGATCTGTTCTCGGTACGCACTCCTGATATGGAGACACCAAAAGATCTCCCTGCCCGAAACTGGCGAGGGCGACTGAGGGAACGTATCAGCAAAATGACCACCAGAAAGCCGAATTTCACGCCGACGGCGATGGAGATCATGGGGACCTCGATCCAGGTGCTGGAAAATCGGCTGAAACGCAATCGCATGGCCGGCGATCCGCCGGATGTGCTGATCCAACCCTATTGTCCACAGATCTCGACGTTAGACTTCCATCGTGCCGACGAGGCGATAGAAGCGGGTAGACTGGCGGTTGAAAAACAGCTGGATATGCTATTGCCATTGATAAAAAACAAATAATTTACGGTTCTTAACGGCATGCTCTGCGCTGGTGAAAATTTCAGGCAGGCATAAACGGTCTTTTTGAGCCACTATTACACTATGGAAAGGGAAGAGGCTCGGCTGATGGCATTACCACTGACTCACAAGCGCATTTTGGTCGTTGAGGACGAACTGGTTTTTCGTTCCGTGCTTGTTGGCTATTTGAAATCGTTGGGGGCGGAAACCAGTGAAGCGGCCAACGGTTTGCAGGCATTGAGTTTGGTGGATGATGTTCATCCCGATTTAATCCTGTGCGATCTGGCGATGCCGGAAATGGATGGGATCGAGTTTGTCGAACATCTGCGCCTGCAAGGCGTACAAACCCCGGTATTGGTGATCTCGGCGACCGACAAAATGGCGGATATCGCCAAAATGTTGCGGTTAGGCGTCCAGGACGTGTTGTTAAAACCGGTGACCGATCTCAATCGCCTGCGTGAAGCGGTGCTGGGCTGTCTGTACCCCAATATGTTTACCTCACCGGCTATCGAAGAAGTGGAACTGTTCCAGGACTGGGATGCACTGAGTAAAAATCCCTCCGAAGCGGTGAAGTTACTCAAACAGTTACAGCCTCCGGTGCAGCAGACCATCGCTCATTGCCGGATTAATTACCGGCAATTAACCACCGGCGAGAACCCGGGGTTGGTGCTGGATATTGCAGCGTTATCGGATAAGGATCTGGCGTTCTATTGTCTGGATGTGACCCGCGCAGGGGATAATGGCGTATTGGCGGCATTACTACTGCGGGCTTTATTTAATGGATTACTGCAGGATCATTTAGCTAATCAGCGCCATCGGTTGCCGCAAATGACCGCATTGTTAAAGCAAGTTAATCAATTATTACGTCAGGGCAAACTGGAAGGGCAATTCCCGTTGTTGGTCGGTTATTATCACGCCGAATATAAAAACCTGATTTTGGTCTCCGCAGGCCTGCATGCCAATGTAAATACCGGCGATAATCAAATTCAACTGAGCAACGGCGTGCCGCTTGGGACGCTGGGTGCGACCTACATGAATCAAATCAGCCAGCACTGTGCCGCCTGGCAGTGCCAGGTTTGGGGCTCTGGCGGCCGGCTGCGCTTGATGCTCAGCGCCGAATAAACCACCGTGATTAAAACAGCATGTAAAATTTAGATATTTGACGTGCTTATTTTTACCTCAGTTAACCCATTGGGTAATTGTCCTAAAGTTTTTCTATTTGTGCTGCGGCTAATGCCAGTCAGTCATAAACTGGTATACTCCGGAGGTTTTTTGTATGGCGGATGAAGCTCATAAACCGAGCGCTATTAAGAGAGGAAATAATGCCTGCTGTAAATCGTAAAGTCAGAAAGGCTGTGATCCCGGTTGCAGGCTTGGGAACACGGATGTTACCGGCGACAAAAGCCATTCCAAAAGAAATGCTGCCGCTGGTTGACAAGCCCTTGATCCAATACGTTGTCAATGAATGTATTGCAGCAGGGATTAACGAGATTGTGTTGGTAACCCATTCCTCCAAGAATTCGATCGAAAACCATTTCGATACCAGTTTTGAACTGGAAGCGATGCTGGAAAAACGTGTTAAGCGTCAGTTGCTGGATGAAGTTCAGTCTATCTGTCCAAAGGGCGTTACCGTGATGCAGGTACGTCAAGGGGTAGCTAAAGGGTTGGGACACGCGATTATGTGTGCTTACCCGCTGGTGGGTGATGAGCCGGTGGCCGTGATTTTGCCGGATGTGATCCTCGATGAGTACAGCTCCGATCTGAAAAAAGATAATTTGCACGAAATGCTGCAGCGCTATGAACAAACCGGTATCAGCCAGATTATGGTCGAGCCCGTGCCACATAAAGATGTTGGCAACTACGGCGTGGCCGATTGCAAAGGGTATGATCTGCAGCCGGGCGAAAGTGCCCCGATGGT
The DNA here is from genome assembly GCF_949794035.1 of Serratia proteamaculans. Classification (NCBI taxonomy): domain Bacteria; kingdom Pseudomonadati; phylum Pseudomonadota; class Gammaproteobacteria; order Enterobacterales; family Yersiniaceae; genus Serratia; species Serratia proteamaculans. The sequence continues at coordinate 3,000,126 of NZ_OX461105.1, read as the reverse complement.
CAGCGTAGTCGAGAAACCTTCGCCGGATGAAGCGCCATCTAATCTGGCCATTGTTGGCCGCTATGTGCTCTCCGCCGATATCTGGCCGCTGCTGTCGAAAACCCCTCCGGGTGCCGGTGGTGAAATCCAGCTTACCGACAGCATTGAAATGCTGATGCAGCAAGAGACAGTAGAGGCTTATCACCTGAAAGGGATCAGCCATGACTGCGGCAATAAGCTCGGTTATATGCAGGCGTTTGTCGAATATGGCATGCGACATGCCGGGCTGGGCCAAGAGTTTACTCAGTGGTTGAAACAGTTACTGGCCGCTGATAAGAAATAATTTATTTATCTTTCGTCTTAATTTGAAAAACTAGGATTTTCCCATGAAAGTAACAGTTTTTGGTATTGGCTATGTTGGCCTGGTGCAGGCTGCGGTTCTGGCTGAAGTCGGTCACGACGTTATGTGTATCGATATAGACGAGCATAAAGTCGAAAACCTGAAGAAAGGGAACATCCCTATTTTTGAGCCTGGTCTGACGCCGTTGGTGCAACAAAACTATGAAGCCGGTCGTCTGCATTTCACCACCGATGCAAAAGCCGGGGTCGCGCATGGCACCATTCAATTCATCGCCGTGGGCACACCACCGGACGAAGATGGCTCTGCCGATTTGAAATATGTGACTGCCGTGGCTCGTACCATCGCAGAACATATGACCGATCGCAAAGTGGTGATTGATAAATCTACCGTACCGGTCGGCACCGCAGATAAAGTCCGTCAGGTTATGGAAGAAACGCTGCAGAAACGCGGTAGCAAGGTTGCCTTCGATGTGGTTTCCAACCCGGAATTCCTGAAAGAAGGCGCTGCGGTAGCAGACTGCATGCGTCCTGAGCGCATCGTCATCGGTACCGATAACAAAGATGTGATCGAGCCTATTCGCGAGCTGTATGAGCCGTTCAACCGCAACCACGATCGTATGATCATGATGGATATTCGTAGTGCTGAACTGACCAAGTATGCTGCCAACTGCATGCTGGCGACCAAAATCAGCTTTATGAATGAAATGTCTAATCTGGCCGAAATGCTTGGCGCAGACATTGAGAAAGTGCGTCAGGGTATCGGTTCTGATTCCCGTATCGGCTATCACTTTATCTATCCAGGCTGCGGCTATGGCGGCTCCTGCTTCCCGAAAGACGTTCAGGCCCTGATCCGCACCGCGGAGCATATTGGCTACCAGCCAAAACTGTTGCAGGCGGTAGAGCAGGTTAACTATCAGCAGAAATATAAGCTGACCAAATTTATCAAGCATCACTTTGGTGAAGATCTGAAGGGCAAAACCTTTGCGTTGTGGGGACTGGCCTTCAAACCTAATACCGACGACATGCGTGAAGCCTCCAGCCGTGTGCTGATGGAGCAGCTGTGGGAAGCGGGTGCTACCGTGCAGGCGTACGACCCTGAAGCGATGAACGAAGTGCAGCGCATCTATGGCCAGCGCGACGATCTGAAGCTGGTGGGTACCAAAGAAGCGGCCCTGCAGGGGGCTGACGCGTTGGTTATCTGTACCGAATGGCAGAATTTCCGCGCGCCTGATTTCGACGTGATTAAAGGCTCGTTAAAGCAGCCGGTGATCTTTGATGGCCGCAACTTGTTTGACCCTGAGCGTCTGGAAAGCCGCGGCTTTACCTATTATGCCATTGGTCGCGGTGCGTCCATTCAGCCGGTTATTTAAGGGGACATATATGAAATTCCTCGTTACGGGCGCCGCAGGTTTTATCGGTTTTCACGTTGCCGAGCGTCTGCTGGCTGCTGGACATCAGGTTGTTGGTATCGACAACCTGAATGATTACTACGATGTGGGTCTGAAAATGGCTCGCCTTGATCTGCTGGCGGATAAACCCGACTTCCAGTTTATTAAGCTGGATTTGGCCGATCGCGAGGGTATGGCGCAGCTGTTTGCCGAGCATCAGTTCCAACGGGTCATTCATTTGGGGGCTCAAGCCGGGGTGCGTTATTCATTGGACAACCCGCTGGCGTATGCTGACTCGAATCTTATCGGGCATTTAAACGTGCTTGAAGGGTGCCGACACAATAAGGTTGAGCATTTGTTATATGCTTCTTCCAGCTCGGTATATGGTCTGAACCGTAAACTGCCCTTTGCGACTGAAGATTCTGTTGATCACCCGGTATCATTGTATGCGGCAACCAAGAAAGCCAATGAGCTGATGTCGCACAGCTACTCCCACTTATATGGTATTCCCACCACCGGCCTGCGTTTCTTTACTGTATATGGCCCATGGGGACGCCCGGATATGGCACTGTTTAAATTTACCAAGGCCATTTTGGCGGGCGAGAACATCGATGTATATAACCACGGTGAGATGCGCCGTGACTTTACCTACATCGACGATATTGCTGAGTCTATTGTGCGGTTGCAAGCAGTTATTCCTCAGGCCAATGCTGCCTGGACAGTTGAGCAGGGATCGCCAGCAACCAGTTCTGCGCCATACCATGTCTATAATATCGGCAACAGCAGTCCGGTGAAGCTGATGGAATATATCAGTGCACTGGAACAGGCCTTGGGGATTGAGGCTCGTAAGAATATGCTGCCGATGCAGCCTGGTGACGTGTTAGATACCAGTGCTGATACTGTGGAGCTTTATCGTGTTATTGGCTTCAAGCCTGAAACCAGCGTTGAAGAAGGCGTGAAACGCTTTGTTGAATGGTATAAGTCATTTTATAAAGCTCAGTAATTGAGCAGTACGTAAATGCTATAAGGGGCCTTGGCCCCTTTTTTTATGCTTAGACAAAGTCAGGTCAGTTCGGTAAGTCAGGAGACAAAAACCAATGGGGAGAGGGGGGCTGCCATAGGATAATTACCTAAAGCTTAACTTATGTTCTAACCAGCCAGGAAATAAGCATAACAAAAAGGCTCCCAAGGGAGCCTTTTTAACGTGCATCGAAATGCTATTACAGCAGGAAATCGTCCAGAGATTTACCTTGCTCTTCGATAGCTTTCTTAATCACTGCTGGAGTACGGCCCTGGCCAGTCCAGGTTTTCAGTTCGCCGTTTTCATCTTTATATTGGTATTTAGCCGGACGTGCTGCACGTTTAGCTTTACCAGCGGCTTTAGTAGCAGCCATAGTTTGCAGCAGTTCGTTAGGATCAATACCGTCAGCAATCAGCATTTCACGATATTGCTGCAGTTTACGGGTGCGTTCTTCAACTTCTGCTTGAGCCTGGCTGTCTTCTTCGCGACGTTCGTTCACAACAACTTCCAGTTTTTCAAGCATTTCTTCCAGCGTTTCCAGGCTACATTCTCTTGCCTGTGCGCGTAGAGTACGGATGTTGTTCAAAATCTTTAATGCTTCGCTCATTGTCCTAGTCTCAAATTATATTGGTGGGGGGCGTCTGGATAATAATAGAGTGCTCTTTTCTTTTCTGCAATAGACAAATTGAAAGGAACGCTCAAATTTACCTTTTAAAACACCTAACCGGAACACTACGGGTAATATAGGTGGGGGCGATAAGTATTACAACCTCCATTTTTAAGTCAAATTTTCAACAGTAGGGTATGTTTACTATGCCTGAAAGGCATTCATGGCTAAGTTATAATTGTGTTTTATATCAATATTACGCTGAATTCTGTGGGTTAAATCACGCGCCTAAGTATGCCAACACTGTAAACAATGGGGGTATACGAGTAAAGATAACGTCAAGAACTGTACCCTTAGCTGTTTTATGTCATTAAATACTCTGGTGTCGCACTGGCAGGCGTTAATAGATTCAATTTCTCTGTGTCTCGGGGGACGGGGCAGACCTGTGTTGCTATAACCATTAATGCCTGATGCTAATCATTAGCAGTAATTAAATGTGATGACAGACGACAATTATCCTGTAAATAGATGTAAAGGCATGGCACGTACAGAACGGAATGTTTCACTTGAAAGTTTGGTATTCGTTTTGTCGGGATGTTGATTAACCCGGAGGCGTGAGCAGGCCGACAGGTTATGGTACACTTTACGCCTGAATCAACGTTTGAATATTTCTTATACCATTGGAGTTGCGGGCCCATGGCTCAACTTTATTTTTATTACTCTGCAATGAACGCAGGGAAATCTACCGCGTTGTTGCAATCTTCATATAACTATCAAGAACGTGGTATGCGTACACTGGTGTTTACCGCCGAAATAGATCACCGTTTTGGCGTGGGCAAGGTGAGCTCGCGGATTGGCCTGTCATCTCAGGCACAGCTCTATAATAATGAGTCGATGCTCTACGCGATGATTGCACAGGAACATCAACAGCAACCGATACACTGCGTGTTGTTGGATGAAAGCCAGTTCCTGACGAAGCAGCAGGTTGAGCAATTATGCGATGTCGTCGACCAACTGGATATTCCGGTTTTGTGTTATGGCTTGCGTACCGACTTCCTGGGTGAACTGTTCATTGGCAGCCAATACTTGCTGGCCTGGGCGGACAAACTGGTAGAGTTGAAAACTATCTGCCATTGCGGACGTAAGGCCAATATGGTGTTACGGCTGGATGAGAGCGGGCAGGCGATGCATGCCGGTGAGCAGGTAGTGATTGGCGGTAACGAGAGCTATGTCTCCGTTTGTCGCAAGCATTACAAGGAAGCCATACAGGCACTGGAGTAAGGTTTAAACACGACAGCGAGCCCTGTGGCGCGTTTAAACGCTATTGTGCAACCTGGTAGATTGAGCTGAACCTTCCGCATAAAAAAAACCGCCTTTCGGCGGTTTTTTTATTGGCTCAATGAACCGTTACTTTTTGGTCTTTTTTTCTGTTTTGGCCGCAACAGGGGCTACCAAAACTTCTTCATCTTCTGCTTCACTAAACTTACGGCCGTAGAAGGTATCCAGCATAATTTGCTTCAGTTCTGCAATCAGCGGATAACGCGGGTTGGCGCCGGTACATTGGTCGTCAAAGGCGTCTTCAGACAGCTTGTCAACTTTCGCCAGGAAATCGGCTTCCGTCACACCGGCTTCACGGATTGATGCCGGGATGCCCAGTTCGGCTTTGATCTCGTCCAGCCAGGTCAGCAACTTCTCGATTTTCTGAGCGGTACGGTCGCCCGGAGCGCCCAAACCGAGGTGGTCAGCGATTTCAGCATACCGACGACGAGCCTGCGGGCGGTCGTACTGACTGAATGCCGTTTGCTTGGTTGGGTTGTCGTTCGCGTTATAGCGAATAACGTTGGAGATCAGCATGGCGTTGGCCAGACCGTGTGGGATGTGGAACTCAGAGCCCAGTTTGTGGGCCATTGAGTGGCAAACCCCCAGGAAGGCGTTGGCGAATGCGATACCGGCGATGGTGGCGGCATTGTGCACGCGCTCACGGGCTACCGGGTTCTTGGCACCTTCTTTGTAGCTGGCTGGCAGATACTCTTTCAGCAGTTTCAGCGCTTGCAGCGCCTGACCATCAGAGTATTCGTTCGCCAGTACTGAAACGTAAGCTTCCAGCGCATGAGTCACCGCATCCAGGCCGCCGAAGGCGCACAGGGATTTTGGCATGTTCATCACCAGGTTGGCGTCAACGATCGCCATATCCGGTGTCAGCGCATAATCCGCCAGTGGGTATTTCTGGCCGGTTACGTCGTCGGTCACTACCGCAAACGGTGTTACTTCTGAACCAGTACCAGAGGTGGTGGTCACGGCAATCATTTTTGCTTTGACGCCCATTTTCGGGAACTTGTAGATACGTTTACGGATATCCATAAAGCGCAGCGCCAGGTCTTCGAAATGAGTTTCAGGATGTTCGTACAGCACCCACATGATCTTCGCAGCATCCATCGGTGAACCCCCACCCAGCGCGATGATCACGTCTGGTTTGAAGGAGTTCATCTGCTCAGCGCCTTTACGCACGATGGACAGCGTTGGGTCCGCTTCAACTTCAAAGAAGACTTCTGTTTCAATGCCGTGAGACTTCAGAACGGAGGTGATCTGGTCTGCATAACCGTTATTGAACAGGTAGCGGTCGGTCACAATGAAGGCGCGTTTTGCCCCGTCGGTCGCTACTTCTTCCAGCGCGATAGGCAGTGAGCCACGGCGGAAGTAGATTGATTTCGGAAGTTTATGCCACAACATGTTTTCTGCTCGCTTCGCTACAGTTTTCTTGTTGATCAGGTGTTTTGGACCGACGTTTTCAGAGATGGAGTTACCACCCCAGGAACCGCAGCCCAGCGTCAGTGACGGAGCGAGTTTAAAGTTGTAAAGGTCACCGATGCCCCCCTGAGAAGCCGGGGTGTTGATCAGGATACGCGCGGTTTTCATCTTGTCGCCGAAGAAGGCAACGCGTTCCGGCTGGTTATCCTGGTCGGTGTACAGACAAGAGGTGTGACCGATACCGCCCATGGCGACCAGTTTTTCCGCTTTGCTGACGGCGTCGGCAAAGTCTTTGGCGCGATACATAGCCAGCGTAGGCGACAGTTTTTCGTGAGCGAAAGGTTCAGTTTCATCAACCAGTTTCACTTCACCGATCAGCACTTTGGTGCTTGCCGGCACTTTGATGCCAGCCATCTCGGCGATTTTCGGTGCAGACTGGCCAACGATAGCCGCATTCAGGCCGCCGTTTTTCAGGATAATGTCCTGAACGGCTTTCAGCTCTTTCCCCTGCAGCATGTAGCCGCCATGGGTAGCGAAACGTTCGCGTACTGCATCATAGATTGAATCAACCACGATGACCGACTGTTCAGAGGCACAAATTACGCCGTTGTCGAAGGTTTTGGACATCAAGATTGAAGCGACAACGCGTTTGATGTCTGCGGTTTCGTCAACCACCACAGGGGTGTTACCTGCACCAACGCCGATAGCCGGTTTGCCGGAGCTGTAGGCGGCTTTCACCATGCCTGGACCGCCGGTCGCGAGGATCAGGTTGATGTCAGGGTGGTGCATCAGTTGGTTAGACAGCTCAACGGTAGGTTGGTCGATCCAGCCGACGATGTCTTTTGGCGCACCGGCGGCAATCGCGGCTTGCAGTACGATATCCGCTGCCTTGTTGGTGGCGTTTTTCGCACGAGGGTGCGGAGAGAAGATAATGCCGTTACGGGTTTTCAGGCTGATTAAGGCTTTGAAAATGGCCGTGGAAGTCGGGTTGGTGGTAGGTACGATACCGCAAATCAGGCCAATAGGCTCTGCAATGGTGATGGTACCGAAAGTATGGTCTTCGGCCAGAATGCCGCAGGTTTTTTCATCTTTATAGGCGTTGTAGATAAACTCTGATGCGAAGTGGTTCTTGATCACTTTATCTTCAACGATACCCATCCCGGATTCTTCAACGGCCAATTTGGCCAGAGGAATACGGGCATCGGCAGCGGCGAGGGCAGCAGCGCGGAAAATTTTATCAACTTGCTCTTGAGTGAAGTTGGCATATTCGCGCTGGGCTTTTTTGACACGTGCAACTAGCTCGTTCAGTTCAGCGACATTTGTTACAGCCATAATGCTCTCCTGATAATGTTAAACTCTTTCAGTAAATCAGCCGTGCGAGCAAGTAGTATAGACAGATCGGGGGAAAATGCTGCTTTAAAAACAAGGGCTTTCCGCCATTTTTTGTCACATGTCGCTGATTTGCTTAAAGAGCTTTACCCGATGCTTCAGCAGGAGAAGACAGCGGGCCGAACAGAGATGCCACTTTTTCCTTAACCTGTTCTACTCCCTGACTACGACTAAGAGCTTAACTACTCTTGGTTAGTGATTTTGTGATTTAAATCATAAAAACCGCAAGCTGACACCATTCAGCTATGGTTGTTGAGAATAATTCTTGATAACTGCCATGTCAGACACTTTTCTCAACATAAAAAATCATAAACCGTACATTGCTTTAACAATGGAGAATTATCTTATCGGTATGGGCATAAATAGATATAAATCCCGCCCATGACCAATGGATTACCCGTGGCAATTCTATTACATTAGCGCGCGAAGGCATTGTCACTTTTAGCTTTACTAAAGCGGAGTCATTTGTGGGCCCATCTCTGTTGGATTTTTCCGGCTTCATTAAATTTTTTGTCGGCCTGTTTGCACTGGTGAACCCGGTGGGTATTTTGCCGGTGTTTATCAGCATGACCAGCTACCAGGCGGCGGCCGGGCGCAATAAAACTAACCTGACCGCCAACCTGTCGGTCGCCATTATCCTGTGGACCTCGCTGTTTTTGGGGGAGGGGATTTTGCGCATGTTCGGCATCTCTATTGACTCGTTCCGTATTGCCGGCGGCATCCTGGTGGTCAGTATTGCCATGTCGATGATCAGCGGCAAGCTGGGCGAGGACAAACAGAACAAACAGGAAAAATCAGAGAGCGCGATCCGTGAGAGCATCGGCGTGGTGCCGTTGGCATTGCCGCTGATGGCTGGACCGGGCGCCATCAGTTCCACCATAGTCTGGAGTTCTCGCTACCACAGCTGGCAGAACCTGTTGGGGTTTACCCTGGCCATCGCGTTGTTTGCCTTTTGTTGTTGGTTGTTGTTCCGTGCTGCGCCTCTGCTGGTGCGTCTATTGGGGCAAACCGGCATTAACGTCATCACCCGTATCATGGGGTTGTTGCTGATGGCATTGGGTATCGAGTTTATCGTGACGGGTATAAAGGCCATATTCCCCGGCTTGCTGTAATCCGGCGAATGAGTCGCGAATAGGATGATTCGCGGCTCAAATTAATTTTAAAAAATAAAAACTATTATTGGCTCGCATTAATATAGTGCTTAATGTGAATGAATTTTATTCACTTGCACCATAATGTGGCATAAATCTTAATCTGTTGCTCAATAAAAGCTCTAAGCGTTATTTTTACCCCTTATCCCCCTCGGTTATTGCCCTTTATTACCTTCTGAACATCAAATTCGCTGTTAATTTAATCACATCATTCTGTAGGGCTTGTCTCGCTTTCATCCAGGTGTTATTAGTGATTAACCGCACATAAGCAGGTGTTTGTTCTTTGAACTGCGCCTTTGTTAACTGAATGTTTCTTTATCTGGTGTGTGGGTTCGCTGCGTACGGCTCTGACGGTTATTTTTTTAATTTTAATCATTAAAATCAGTGATTTAAGTTATTTTCATGTACCCCCTTCACCAGTGGGTCAGAACCTTCTTGGAGCAATAAAAGAGAATTGCTTAACATTTCTGTAAAAATTATTGGCTATGGAAATTGCCTTCTGCTAATTTCCGAGCAACTTTCTACGCGTAATTAACGGTATCGCGTCGCCAAAGTGGGAATGATTTTTGCTGGTGTCTGTTTATTTAGAATTCTTATAAATACTTCACGAATATCGATAAGCATTGCTTGTTGGTGAAAAGGAGCCTCGACCATGCAGCAAACCTTAAAGCGCACTCCATTGGCCATGTTCATTGCCGGTTTGCTGAGTCTCAGCACCGTTTATTCTGCTCAGGCGGCTGATGTTCCGGCCGGGGTGCAATTAGCCCAACAGCAGAAGATTGTCATTAACAACGGTTCGGAAGTGGCTTCATTGGATCCGCATAAGGTCGAAGGCATACCGGAAAGCAATATCATTCTGAACCTGCTGGAGGGGTTGGTCAGTACCGACGCTAATGGGCATGTGGTGCCGGCCGCGGCGACCAATTGGGAAAATCAGAATTTTAAGACCTGGACTTTCCACCTGCGGCCCGACGCGGTATGGAGTGATGGCTCACCGGTCACCGCACAGGATTTTGTCTACAGTTGGCAGCGCCTGGCCGATCCGAAAATCGGCTCACCTTACGCCAGCTATCTGCAGTACGCCAAAATTGAAAATACCGACGCGATCCTGACCGGCAAGCAAAGTCCGCAGACCCTCGGCGTTAAAGCCATTGATGATAAAACGCTGCAGGTCTCCCTGAGCGAGCCAGTGCCGTATTTTATCAGCATGCTGAGCCACACCTCGCTGAAACCGGTAAAACGTTCGGTGGTTGAGAAGTTTGGCGACAAATGGACGCTGCCTGCGAACTATGTCGGCAATGGGGCCTATCGCTTGAAAGATTGGGTGGTGAATGAGCGTATTGTGCTTGAACGCAGCCCAACCTACTGGAATAACAAGAAAACGGTAATCGATCAGGCAACGTTCTTGCCGATTTCTTCAGAGGTCAGTGACGTCAACCGCTTCCGCAGCGGTGAAATTGATATCACTAACAGCGCCATCCCGCCGAACCTGTTCGCGAAGATGAAGAGCGAAATCCCTGAGCAATTGCACGTTAACCCTTATCTGTGCACTTTTTATTACGAGATCAACAACCAGCGTGCACCATTTACCGATGCCCGGGTGCGCGCTGCAGTAAAACTGACGTTGGACCGCGACATTATCGCCAACAAGATCATGGGCCAGGGACAGATTCCGGCCTACAGCTTTACCCCGACCTTTACTGAAGGTGCCAAGTTCACGGCGCCGGAATGGGCAGGATGGAGCCAGGAACAGCGCAATACCGAGGCGAAGAAATTGTTGGCCGAGGCAGGTTTCAGCGCGGCTAAACCGCTTAAATTCACGCTGCTGTACAACACCTCCGATCAAAATAAACAGCAGGCGATCGCAGCGGCGTCAATGTGGAAGAAAAACCTCGGTGCGGATGTCACGCTGCGCAATCAGGAGTGGAAAACCTCACTTGAAAGCCGCCATCAGGGGCAGTACGACGTGGCTCGGGCCACCTGGTGTGGTGATTATAATGAGCCAAGTGCCTTCCTGAACCTGCTGATCTCCAATAGCAGCATCAACACCATTTTTTACAAGAGCCCGGCGTTTGACGCCCTGATGGCCAGCACGCTGAAGGCGCCGGATGAAGCTGCCCGCGCTGCTCTTTATCAGCAGGCGGAGACGCAGTTGGACAAAGACTCAGCGTTGGTCCCGGTGTATTACCGCATTAGCGCGCGTCTGATCAGACCGTCAGTGGGCGGCTTTACCGGTAAAGATCCGCTGGATTACACCGATGTGAAAAATCTATACATCATCAAGCAGTAACGAGGGGTATTACGTCACGCCAACAACGGTGAGTAATACAGGGAAGACCGCCTGCCGTATTCGTTCATCGGTAGCCGGTATAACAAGGTCCGCTCACGGGCAACGCAGGCTCCACGACGAGCCTGTGATAATAAAAACTGGAGTATACACATGACCAACATCACGAAAAAAACCATCCTTGCGGCCGGCATCATTGCCGCGCTGGGCATCACAGCAACCGGAAGTGCTTTTGCGGCTGACGTGCCGGCGGGCGTGCAACTGGCGGACAAGCAAGAAATCGTTAAAAACAACGGTTCGGAAGTGCAGTCCCTGGATCCGCACAAGATCGAAGGTGTGCCGGAAAATAACGTTACCCGCGATCTGATGGAAGGCCTGGCCAACAATGGTCCGGATGGGGCTATCGTTCCGGGCGTGGCGGAAAGCTGGGATAACAAAGATTTTAAAGTGTGGACCTTCCATCTGCGTAAAGACGCAAAATGGTCGAATGGCAAGCCGGTAACGGCGCAAGATTTCGTTTATAGCTGGCAGCGCGTGGTGGATCCAAAAACGGCATCCCCTTACGCCAGCTATCTGCAATACGCTCATGTAGAAAACGTCGATGACGTTATCGCTGGCAAGAAAGACAAATCCACCCTGGGCGTGAAAGCAATCGACGATCACACCTTCCAGATTACCCTGACCGAGCCGGTGCCTTATCTGGTTGAAATGACGCCGCACTACGCGATGAAACCAGTGTTTAAAGATGCGGTCGAGAAGTTTGGCGAGAAGTGGACCCTGCCGGCGAACTACGTCAGCAACGGTGCTTACAAGCTGAAAGACTGGGTGGTTAACGAACGTATCGTGCTGGAACGTAACCCGGAATATTGGGATAACGCAAAAACCATCATTAATAAAGTGACGTTCCTGCCAATTGCGTCGGAAGTGACCGACGTAAACCGCTACCGCACCGGCGAAATCGACATGACCTATAACAACATGCCGATTGAACTGTTCCAGAAATTGAAAAAAGAGATCCCGAAAGAAGTTCATGTTGATCCTTACCTGTGTACCTATTACTACGAGATCAACAACCAGAAAGCGCCATTTACCGATCAGCGCGTACGTGAAGCGCTGAAGCTGGGTCTGGATCGCGACATCATCACCAATAAAGTGAAAAACCAGGGTGATCTGCCAGCCTACAGCTTCACACCTCCTTACACCGATGGCGCCAAACTGACGCCACCAGAGTGGTTCGGCTGGACGCAGGAAAAGCGCAACGAAGTAGCGAAAAAACTGCTGGCTGACGCGGGTTATGGCCCAGGCAAACCACTGACATTCTCACTGTTGTACAACACTTCCGACCTGCACAAAAAACTGGCTATCGCTGCGGCCTCCATCTGGAAGAAAAATCTGGGTGTGGACGTGAAGCTGGTGAATCAGGAGTGGAAAACCTTCCTGGACACCCGCCATCAGGGGACCTATGACGTAGCGCGCGCCGGCTGGTGTGCCGACTATAACGAACCAAGCTCGTTCCTGAACATGATGCTGTCTGACAGCAGCAGTAACACCCCGCATTATAAGAGTGCGGAGTTCGATAAGTTGATGGCGAATGTGCTGACGGCGAAAACCAAAGAAGAACGTGCAGAGCTGTATCAGAAAGCCGAAGTGCAGCTGGATAAAGACTCTGCCATCGTTCCGGTTTATTACTATGTGAATGCCCGTCTGGTGAAACCTTATGTTGGGGGTTACACCGGTAAAGACCCACTTGATAACGTGTACGACAAAAACCTGTACATCATCAAGCATTGATAAGGTAAGTGCCGGCGGTGTGAACCGCCGGCCCATGTTGAGAATAATAAGCCGTTATCAGGCTGCAGCACAGGGTTAGGGCAATGCTTAAATTTATATTTCGTCGCTTGTTAGAAGCGATCCCGACACTATTTATCCTTATTACCATCTCATTCTTTATGATGCGTTTGGCTCCTGGCAGCCCATTTACCGGCGAGCGTGCATTGCCGCCGGAAGTGATGGCCAACATCGAGGCCAAATACCATTTGAACGATCCGATCTGGAAGCAGTACGGCCATTATCTGGTGCAACTGTCGAAAGGTGATTTCGGCCCGTCATTCAAATACAAAGATTACTCGGTAAACGATCTGGTGGCCTCTTCATTCCCGGTCTCCGCCAAACTTGGCCTTGCCGCATTTTTGTTGGCGGTCGTCCTGGGGGTTAGCGCCGGGGTGGTTGCTGCGCTGAATCAAAATACCAAATGGGATTATACGGTGATGGGCTTTGCCATGACCGGGGTGGTGATCCCCAGTTTCGTGGTGGCGCCGTTACTGGTGTTGATTTTCGCCATCACGCTGAAATGGTTGCCGGGTGGCGGTTGGAACGGAGGGGCGCCGAAATACATCATCCTGCCGATGGTGGCGTTATCACTGGCCTATATTGCCAGTATCGCCCGTATCACGCGTGGATCGATGATTGAAGTGCTGCACTCAAACTTTATCCGCACAGCCCGCGCCAAAGGCTTACCGATGCGGCGCATTATTTTCCGCCATGCGCTCAAGCCTGCGTTATTACCGGTGCTTTCTTATATGGGCCCGGCGTTTGTCGGCATTATCACTGGTTCCATGGTGATCGAAACCATTTATGGTCTGCCGGGTATCGGCCAGCTGTTTGTTAACGGCGCGCTGAACCGTGACTATTCCTTGGTATTGAGCCTGACCATTCTGGTGGGTGGCCTGACTATTTTGTTTAACGCGATCGTCGACGTGCTGTACGCCGTTATCGATCCAAAAATTCGTTATTAAGCTGGAGCACGCAAATGATGTTGACGAAAAAGAACAGCGAGGCTCTGGAGAACTTCAGCGAAAAGCTCGAAGTGGAAGGGCGCAGCCTGTGGCAGGATGCCCGTCGCCGCTTTGTGCATAACCGTGCGGCAGTCAGCAGTCTGTTTGTGCTGGTGCTGATTACCCTGTTTGTGATTGTGGCACCCTGGCTGTCACAGTTTGCCTATGACGATACCGATTGGGCGATGATGTCGGCCGCGCCGAGCCTTGACGCGGGCCATTACTTTGGCACCGACTCCTCCGGTCGTGACTTGCTGGTGCGCGTGGCGATTGGCGGACGTATCTCGCTGATGGTTGGCGTATCAGCCGCGCTGGTGGCGGTGATTGTCGGGACGCTGTATGGCGCGATGTCCGGTTACCTGGGCGGTAAAACCGACTCGGTAATGATGCGCCTGTTGGAAATCCTCAACTCCTTCCCGTTCATGTTCTTCGTTATCTTGCTGGTCACCTTCTTCGGGCAAAACATCCTGTTGATCTTTGTGGCGATCGGCATGGTGTCCTGGCTGGATATGGCGCGTATTGTGCGCGGACAAACCCTGAGCCTGAAGCGTAAGGAATTTATCGAAGCGGCGTTGGTGTGCGGGGTGTCGAGCCGCAATATCGTGCTGCGCCATATCGTGCCGAACGTGCTCGGTGTGGTGGTGGTATACGCTTCATTGCTGGTGCCGAGCATGATCCTGTTCGAATCCTTCCTCAGCTTCCTGGGGCTGGGTACTCAGGAACCGTTAAGCAGCTGGGGTGCATTGCTGAGCGATGGCGCCAACTCGATGGAAGTTTCACCGTGGTTGCTGCTGTTCCCGGCGGGTTTCCTGGTTGTCACTCTGTTTTGTTTCAACTTTATCGGCGATGGCCTGCGTGACGCCCTCGACCCGAAAGATCGTTAAGGAGTGCAATCATGAGCACCATTGAAAATCCGCAGTTGCAAACCAGCACCGCCGCTAAATCGCCGCTGTTGCTGGATGTAAAAGACCTGCGCGTGACCTTCGGCACCCCGGACGGTGACGTGACGGCAGTGAACGATCTGAACTTTGACCTGCGCGCCGGCGAAACGCTGGGTATCGTGGGGGAATCAGGTTCTGGTAAATCCCAGACCGCCTTTGCGCTGATGGGGCTGTTAGCCAGCAACGGTCGCATTGGCGGCTCGGCTAAATTTAACGGCCGTGAAATCCTCAACCTGCCGGAAAAACAGCTCAACAAGCTGCGGGCGGAAGAGATTTCGATGATTTTCCAGGACCCGATGACTTCACTCAACCCCTATATGCGCGTTGGTGAGCAGTTGATGGAAGTGCTGATGCAGCACAAGAACATGGGTAAAAGTGCAGCCTTTGAAGAATCGGTGCGCATGCTTGATGCGGTTAAAATGCCTGAAGCGCGTAAGCGCATGCGCATGTATCCGCATGAGTTTTCCGGCGGTATGCGCCAGCGCGTGATGATTGCCATGGCGTTGCTGTGCCGGCCGAAGCTGTTGATCGCCGATGAACCTACCACCGCACTGGATGTGACGGTTCAGGCGCAGATCATGACGCTACTGAACGAGCTTAAGCGCGAGTTCAACACCGCCATCATTATGATCACCCACGACCTGGGCGTGGTGGCCGGCATCTGTAACAAGGTACTGGTGATGTACGCCGGACGCACCATGGAATATGGCAGTGCACGCGATGTGTTCTATCGTCCTAGCCACCCTTACTCGATTGGTTTGCTGAATGCGGTACCCCGTTTGGACGCCGAAGGTGAGGCGCTGATGACTATTCCTGGCAACCCACCGAATCTGCTACGCCTGCCGAAAGGCTGCCCGTTCCAGCCGCGTTGTTCTTACGCGATGCCGCAATGTGCAAGCGCTCCGCCGTTGGAGCAGTTTGGCGAAGGGCGTCTACGTGCCTGCTTTAAACCGGTGGAGGCGTTGGTATGAGTACGGTAACCGACAAGAAAGTCCTGCTCGAAGTGGCTGATTTGAAAGTGCACTTCGACATTCATGATGACAAACAGTGGTTCTGGCAGCCGCCGAAAACCCTGAAGGCCGTTGACGGTGTGACGTTGCGCCTGTTCGAAGGGGAAACTCTGGGCGTGGTGGGCGAGTCGGGCTGTGGTAAATCGACCTTTGCCCGCGCCATTATCGGTCTGGTGAAAGCGACCAGCGGGCGCGTTGCCTGGCTGGGTAAAGACTTGCTCGGTATGAGCGACGTTGACTGGCGCAAAACCCGCAGCGATATTCAGATGATCTTCCAGGATCCGCTGGCCTCACTGAACCCACGCATGACCATCGGGGAAATCATCGCCGAACCACTGCGCACCTATTACCCAAAAATGCCGCGTCAGGAAGTGAAAGACAAGGTTAAAGCGATGATGCTGAAGGTTGGCCTGTTGCCAAACCTGATCAACCGCTATCCGCATGAGTTTTCCGGTGGTCAGTGTCAGCGTATCGGTATCGCCCGCGCCCTGATCCTGGAGCCAAAACTGGTGATTTGTGATGAACCGGTCTCGGCGCTGGATGTGTCGATCCAGGCACAGGTGGTGAACCTGCTGCAGCAACTGCAGCGTGAAATGGGGCTGTCGCTGATCTTTATCGCTCATGACCTGGCGGTAGTAAAACACATCTCTGACCGCGTGCTGGTGATGTATCTGGGCCATGCGGTGGAACTGGGCACCTATGACGAGGTGTATCACAACCCGCAGCATCCTTATACCAAAGCTCTGATGTCGGCGGTGCCGGTTCCGGATCCGGACAAGGAGAAGGATAAAAAGATCCAGTTGCTGGAAGGGGAACTGCCTTCACCGATCAACCCGCCATCTGGCTGTGTGTTCCGTACTCGCTGTCCCATCGCCGGGCCGGAATGCGCCAAGACCCGACCGTTGCTGGAAGGCAGCTTCCGTCATGCGGTTTCTTGTCTGAAGGTCGATCCGCTGTAACCGACAGTTTCGAGCCGTTGTGTCGCCTATTAAAGGTTCATGTTTATCATGAACCCTTTTTTCATCTCTACACAAGCTAAAACCAACAAAAGCCACAATTTTTTCTCGTTTTCACAATCGAGGTCGACATCTCTAAAATTAAATTTTTGTTGTTGATAATTATAAATTTTATTATTTATACCCCTAGGTTGTGATTTGTTTTTTAGATTTTTAATGTGTGGTATTGATGTTGTTATTGTGTGGTTTGTGTGGTTTTATTATCACATGTTTCGTGGTGAGATAACGCATATGACACAGCTAAATGAAAATGTTGATGTGGTAGTTATTGGGGGCGGTGTGGTGGGATGCGCCGTTTTCCGTCGTTTCACTCTTATGGGGGCGAAAACGCTATTGCTGGAGCGGGGGGGCGACATATTGTCTGGCGCCAGTAAGGCTAACAGTGCCATTTTGCATACCGGTTTTGATGCGCCAACGGGAAGCCTCGAATTGCAATGCATGCAGGCAGGTTACAAAGAGTATTTGGCGATCAAAGAACAGATGAATCTCCCGCTGTTGCAGACCACGGCTATTGTGGTGGCCTGGAGTGAAGAACAATTGGACGCTCTCCCAGGGATCGTAAAACAAGCCCATGAAAATGGGGTGATGGATGTGGTGCAAATTTCTGCGGCTGAAGTTTACCAGCGCGAGCCAAAATTGGCTGCGGGTGCGCTGGGTGGCGTGTTTGTCCCCGGCGAATATGTGATTGATCCCTGGAGCGCACCACTCGCCTATGTCACGCAGGCCGTGATGCACGGCGGCGCTTATCATTTCAACTGTGAAGTTACTGATGCAGCTCAGGACGCTCAAGGATGGTCATTGCAGACAAGCCTTGGCAAGGTACGTACCAGGCTGGTAATTAACTGCGCAGGCAATCATGGCGACTTAATCGACGGCCTGTGGCGAACACCAGACTATGAGATCCGCCCACGTAAAGGGCAGTTTTTGGTGTACGACAAAGCGGCCGCTGCGGATATCAATGCCATCATATTGCCGGTTCCCACACCCACCACCAAAGGTGTTCTGCTGTGTCGGACGATCTTCGGCAATATGATTTTAGGTCCGACGGCTGAAGAGCAAACCGACCGTGAGCGTGCCGACGTTGATGAAGCTGTACTCAAAGGGTTGATTGAAAAAGGCAGCAAAATGTTGCCGACACTGACTCAGTATACTGTCACTGCTACTTATGCCGGGCTTCGTCCAGCAACGGAAAAAAAAGAGTATCGAATTTATCACTACCCTCAGGAACATTGGATCAGCGTAGGTGGCATACGATCAACCGGGCTGACTGCTGCGCTGGGCATTGCCGCTCATGTGGAAGATCTTTACCACAACCATTTCAGCGATCTGTTTCCAATCCAACCGCCTGCCGATGTGCAGTGGCCGGTGATGCCGATGCTGTCGGAGTACCAACCGCGTGATTATGCCTGTTCGGGCAATGGTGGCATCGTTTGTCATTGCGAATTAGTCACGCGGCGCGAATTGGAGGCCGCTTTCCATTCCGCTGTACCGCCGGAGTGTATCGGCGGGTTGCGCCGCCGTACACGCGTCATGATGGGGCGTTGTAACGGTTTTTTCTGTAGTAATCAGGTCGCTGAAATCGTAGGTGATCGTCTGGATAATACTCTGGTCGTCGGGAGGATAAAATGAGTCAGGTATACGACGTCATTATTATTGGCGCAGGGCCGGCCGGTTTGGCCGCCGCCCGGGCTCTATGGGATGAGGGAGTAAGCCGCATCCTGTTGTTAGAAAGAGAAAAAGAGGCGGGAGGCGTTCCGCGTCACTGCCGGCATCCGACATTTGGTATACAGACCTTCCACCGACCGATGAAAGGGCACGTTTGGGCTGCACGAATAGTGAGTATGGTGCAGAAAAATTGTGAAATCAGGACCAGCACTACGGTGGTGAGTATCGAGCCGGGTGGCAAAGTGACTATTTCATCCGATCGGGGTCTTGAAACCTTACGGGCGAAACGTGTGATTATTGCCACAGGCGTGCGCGAAACGCCACGCCATGCCAGGCTGGTTAGTGGCGTCAGGCCTCAGGGGGTACTGACCGCGGGGGCATTGCAACAGTTTATCTATCTGAAAAAACTCCTACCAGGCATTAAGCCGGTGATCATAGGGTCCGAATTAGTCAGTTTTTCCACTATCTGGACGCTACGCAATGCGGGTATCAAGGCAGTGGCGCTGATTGATGAAAACACCCGACCAACGACCTTTCGTCTCGCGGCATTATATGCCCGCGTTATGGGCGTGAAGCTCCACCTGGGGGCTCATATTACGCAGATCAACGGTAGCGAACGGGTAGAAAGCATTGAATTTACCGGCGCAGACGGCAGCTCGCAGCAACTGGCTTGTGACAGCATTATCTTTACCGGGCGTTTTACCGGTGAGTATACGTTGATTCGTAATAGTCACCTGGCTTATGAACCTGATAGTGGCCGTCCGTGGTTTGATCAGCATGGCCGCTGTTCTGATCGAGATTATTATGTGGTGGGCAATATGACCCATCCGGCAGATATGGGGGATCAGTGCTATCAGGAGGGCTTGCGCGTAGGGCGGCAGGTGGCACAAGCATTATGCCAAGATGACACACAACGTTTTAATATTTTCATTCAACTGGACGACGTATTCCGTATTTCTGCACCCAACGTACTTTCTGTCTCGCCACAAGCTGCAGAGCACGTCACGCTGAACGTGCGCGTTAACCGTTACCATAACGGCGAGATTATCGTACGCGATGGTCAAAATGAGCTTTATCGGGCGAAACACCGTTGCTTACCTGAACGCCGTATTCTTTTGAAGAACATCGATATTTCAGCTGTTGTCCCAGGCAGTCAAATAACCGTTATCGCTCGATAGCGGTTCTTACCTCCGGTACCAATGAATAAGCCTGCAAATTTGCAGGCTTATTTTTTAAGATTCCAATGGGTTATTTAAATTCGTGCTCAACCTCTGACCACAGGCTTACGCGTTGATTACGCGATTGGTAGAACTCAATCTCTCGCTTAATGCCTGCACTCTTATCCCAGCCAGCAAGATCCAAAATAATCAATTCTTCCATCATATCTAAAAACAGGGCGTCAACGGGTGCCCACATTTTGCCTATCCCTGCTTTATCGGTGTGCTGCAACTGTAGATTAATTGGGTGTGACATTGTCACCTGACTGAATGCCGCATGGCCAGCCTCGATAATGTGGGCAGCAACTCGATTGCAGGCAAGGAATCGTTCCTGTATCACGTTCTCGTCGGCATGACTGTAGGGGCAGGCAAGGAATATCTTACGCATGGTGACCTCATGGATTTAAAAGAAAGCTGTGCCCTGTACAGGCACAGCAAGGGAGTCAATTAGGGGATTAAAGGGGTTGGGGGACTGCCGGTAGATCGTTTTGCGCAGCCTCCTCTTCGACCATGTCACGTTGTTCCATACGCTGAGCTTCCGGCACGGAAATGAAGATCGCAATGGCAACAGCAATGGCACCGGCAAGGAATTTGCCGGCCATAATGGGAAGGACAAGGGTTGGCTGGAAGTTAGCGGTGAAGGCCAAATGGTCGCCTAACGTGGCTTGAGCGCAGATACCAAAGGCGACGCATAGTACCTTGTCACGGGCGCGCATATCTTTGAACAGGTGATAAACGGCGATGATATTGGCCAGCACCATCACCATGCCAAGGGCCCCGGCGTCTGTTAGCCGAAGTTGACGGCCAATAAACTTCATTGGGCGCTGACAATATTTTTGGAACAGATAGCAAATCGGAAAGGTGCCCGCCAACATGATGCCAATATAGCCGGCAATCTCAATGGCCCGATAAAGTTCTTTTTCGTCGGCGAAGAGAGGATCAAATACCCAGCCGCCAAAGAGTTTGCTGAAGACGCCTGTGAAGTGCTGAATAATGCAGGCGGCCAGCACCATCTTAATAAAGGCATCCATAATTTTGCCAAAGAACAGGAAGCATTTAACCATCAAAAGGGTTCGGTACTTCAGTCCCAAGGCCAGCAGAATGCAAAAGACAAACAGGGGGGAAAGCAGTTGTAGGGCATTGAAAAAATCGATGCTCAAGTAATGGTTGGCGGGTGAAGACGTTGAGATGATATCCCTTACAGGAATATTATTGAATGTGATGATCGTCAATGAAATCAAGACCCCAAACGGGATGCTGATTAAGCCTGCCATGGCGCCCAGGGCCAGATACTTGTGGTCTTTCTGTTGTAACATCACCAGACCGACCGGGATCAAATAAACTATGCTGGCACCAGAGGTGTAACCAATCAACATTGCGGTAATCCATTGATCCCGGTTAGCAGCGATGGCGTCCGCCAACTGATAGCCACCTATATCAACGGCGATAATGGAAAGGGCGGCAATGGATGCATCCGAGCCCATTGATTGGAACAGGGGACCGACGGTGTAGGTAATGGCGTAAGAAAGGATCGGGATCGCCGCCATAATACCGGCTTGTGCCAGAAACACGGGGCCAATGGAGTGAATGCCATTGACGAATTCTTTGCCTAAACCGCTTTCAGGTTTGATCACCGATGCCATGGCACCGAGCAGGGTTCCGGCCATAATGATATAGATGATGATGTTGCCAATCTCAGACATAATTGCCTCCATTTTCTTATTATTTATTCGCTACGCAGGTTGCGGGATCGGGAAATAATGTCCTTATATTTCTCAAAATAAGGAGACAGATCGCGCGCAGCGGGTTCAGTAGTGATGTGTTGTGTTCTGACGTTCATCGGATGGGCATTACCTAAACCCTTACGCGCCAGCAAAGCGACGCCCTGAGCGGTAATTTCTCGGTTAGACGGGGTGACGATGCGTTTTTGGATCAGGTTGGCAAGAAACTGCTTAAAGTAGAGGTTTGCCGATAAGCCGCCGTCCACGGAGATGGTGTCGCCAATAGGGCGAATTTGGTCCATGGCGTAAATCACTTCGGCCGAGCGCATGGCAATCCCTTCAAGAATGGACTGCAGCATATCTTTACGTTCGGTTTCCAGCGACAGTCCGGCCCAGAGTCCTGCAGCGGAGCGATCCCAATAAGGGCAGCCCAACCCGGAGAGCGCAGGGACAAATGCCAATCCGCGAGCAATAGCGGGTTCATCCGGGAAATCGGAGAACTCCTCGATATCACTGTACAAGCCGATCTTTTTGGCCCAATTGATGGCTGATGCTGCGTTATAGACGCCGCCATCCAGGCCATAGAGCGGAGGTTCGCCCGGCAGTTTCCAACATAGCGTGGGTAACAGGCCCGAACTCTGCGCATCGGGTACCTCGGTGCCGGTAATTGACTGCAAAAATGCGCCGGTACCGAAAGTGATTTTCATCTGGCCGGGTTGCAGGCAGCCATGGCCATAGGTACCGGCGAACTGATCGACGATGCAGGCGGTCAGTGGGGTGGTATTGCCGGAATAAGTCACGTCTCCAAAATGGCCGATATTATCCCTAATTTCGGGCAAGGCGCTGATGGGGACGCCAAAGATCCGGCACAGTTCTTCATCCCATTGCAGGGTATGAATATTGAACAGCGAAGTTCGCGAAGCTGAGTTGTAATCCGTGGCGTGAGTACCGCACAGATGGAACATGAAAAAACTGTCCATAGTGCCAAGTCGTAAATATCCGCGGCGTGAAAGCTCGCGGGCGCCGGGCACATTACGCATGATCCAACCCAGTTTACTGGCCGAGAAATAGGTATCCAGTGGCAAGCCGGTTTTTGCCCGAACGGTTTCTTCCACACCGTCAATGCGCAGACGACGGAGGGTGGATTCAGTACGCTGGTCTTGCCAAATAATGGCGTTATACAGTGGTAAGCCGCTTTGTGCATCCCATGCGACGACGCTCTCACCCTGATGTGCCAAACCAATCGCATCTACCACACCGCATTGGCTAAGGCAGGAGCGGATATTACGCAAGATCTCTATAGGATCGTGTTCAACCCAACCTGGATTGGGCGTTAATTGTTTATGTGCAATGGCGGCGGGGGAAAAGTGTTTTCCATCCTCGCCGAACACCACGACGCGTGTTCCGGTTGTTCCTTGGTCAATGGCTGCATAGCGTTGGTTCAGCATAAAGCCCTCAGGTCTACTTGTGGTTTAGATGTTGTCATTGTGCCCGTTTATATTACTTATTATCATTAAAACACATTAAATCAACATTAAAATCACAACATTCGATTTAATTGTGACCAATATCGTGTTTTTTACTTATGACAGTGTGGTTATGATGTGGTTGTTGCTGTGTTTTTGTGTGTGAAAGTTCAATAGGCTGTTGCTTCATGGTTTGAGTTGGTGAACAATTGCCAACTAAGCAATGAAAACCCTTAAATCCACAGTTTTTATCATGTTAAATGCAACGAAATGGGTCAGAAGATGGATTATTCAAACGCACTAGAACGCAGAAATATCATTCTCGAAAAGTTGAAAACTAACGGGCAAGTGTTTGTTAATGAACTGGCTGATGACTTTAATGTTTCGCAGGAGACCATTCGCAGAGATCTCAATAAGCTTGAAGAACTCAAACACATCAAGAAAATCCATGGTGGGGCAGTCATCGCTCAGTTTGGGTTTGAGCTGGAGTTTAATCAGCGAGCCAGATTGGCTGAGGATGATAAAAAGGCCATCGCCGTGAAAGCAGCCGAATTGATCAAGCCTGGTGACTCAATGTTCATCGACTTTGGTACCACGACGCTGGAGTTTGCCAAGCAGATTACTAACATTAACCAGCTTACCGTCATCACCAATTCGCCCGTTATTGCCAACCTGTTTCATGACAATACGACGATCAACCTGATTTTGATCGGCGGGCAATTTGGCCTGTCAAAAATGGAATGTATTGGGCCGGTGGCATTGCAGGGAATCAGTGCTTTCTATGCGGATTATGCTGTTATCGGCGCGGGGGCGGTGAGCCCGAAAGCGGGGGTGATGGATCAAGATTTGAACGAAGCGGCGATTGCCCGTCAGATGATCAAAAATAGCAACAAAACCATTGTCCTCGCCGATGGGCATAAACTGAATAACCATGCGACAGGGCTGGTGGCAGAGTTAAAAGAGATCTCGTGGCTGGTGACCAGCGACCCGGAGAAAAAATTGAAGAACCTGGTTTTCCCGGCAAATCTCCAGGTGATTGTAGCCTGACGGGAAGGGTATAAAACCATGCCAGTCACGATGACAGGCATGGTTTATATTGATGCTTGCGCTGTTACTCTTTCCACAGAATGTGGCAAAGCTTGTGGTCTTTCTCTCGGCACAGCAGCACGCGGGCAAACACGTCATTGATCGGTTCGCCATCGCTGTCCGCCAGGCCAATCACCACTTCGGCGAAGAAGTCCGGGTTCAGGTCAAAATCCACATGCTCCGACCAGTCTTCCGCCGGGTCATACAGTTCGGCGCCACCGCGTTCTTCAAACTGCAGGTTGAACAGCAGAATATCCGCCGGATCCAGATTGTCGCCGGCCAACTCCAAAAAGATGTCGTAAGCCTGTTCCAGCGTTTCGTCTTCAGTAAGGCGGTTATTCAAATCCATAATTAAATCCCGATAACAAATGATTCCTCATTATACCCTATGAATTTCAAGTTGTAGCTAGGCGACCAGATCATTCATCCTCAGATTGGTAGGGGCGCTGCATGCTGCGCCCGTGTTAATCGGGGCGAATTTGTTCGCCCCCTACGGAAAGGGTATAAAGCATGCCCGCTACGGCATTTATAACAGCGGGCTGAAAAAGTAGAACAGGCGCTCAACAATACGGTGCCAGAACGGCCGCTTCTGCCACTCTTTGGCATTCAGCAACTGCGAGCGGGCTATATAGTCATCCTGCACGCAGGCCAGATCGCTGCCGAAACCGTCATCGTCGATCACCAGTGTGATTTCGAAATTCAGCCACAGGCTACGCATATCCAGATTCACCGTGCCAACCAGACTGAGTTGACCATCAACCAGTACGCTCTTGGTATGCAGCAGGCCGTCTTCAAACTGGTAGATATTGACGCCTGCTTCCAGCAGTTCGGAGAAGAAAGAGCGACTGGCCCAGCGTACCATCGTGGAGTCGTTGTCGCGTGGCACAATAATGCTGACTTCAACCCCGCGCAGTGCGGCGGTGCAGATCGCATGCAGCAAATCGTCACTTGGCACGAAGTAGGGGGTGGTCATGATCAACTGTTCACGTGCTGAGTAAACCGCGGTCAGCAGCGCCTGGTGGATCATTTCTTCCGGGAAGCCGGGACCGGAGGCGATAACCTGGATAGTGTGACCGCTTTCCTGTTCGAACGGCATGATATTGACGTCCGGCGGCGGTGGCAGGATCCGTTTACCGGTTTCAATCTCCCAGTCACAGGCATAAACGATACCCATGGTACTGGCGACCGGGCCCTCCATACGTGCCATCAGATCGATCCACTGACCGACACCGGCGTCCTGTTTGAAATAGCGTGGATCGACCATATTCATACTGCCGGTGTAGGCAATATAGTTGTCAATCAGTACCACTTTACGGTGTTGACGCAAATCCATCCGACGCAGGAATACGCGGAACAGGTTGACCTTGAGTGATTCCACCACCTCGATGCCGGCATTACGCATCATGCCGGGATAGGGGCTGCGGAAGAACTGCAGGCTGCCGGCAGAGTCCAGCATCAGGCGACAATGTACACCGCGGCGCGCAGCGGCCATCAGGGATTCGGCCACCTGATCCACCAATCCGCCGGGTTGCCAGATGTAAAACACCATCTCAATATTATGGCGCGCCAGCTCAATATCACGGATTAGCGCTTTTAGCGTTGCGTCGGTGGTGGTGAGTAACTGAAGTTGGTTGCCCTTGACGCCATCAATACCCTGGCGACGATTGCACAGTTGGAACAGGGGTCTGGCGACCTCGCTGTAATCGGTGGCGAAGATGCGCTGGCTCTCTTTTAATTCGCTCAGCCAGCGTGCGGTAGAAGGCCACATCGCCTTGGCGCGTTCGGCGCGGCGTTTGCCCAGATGCAATTCACCAAAGGATAAATAAGCCACAATACCGAACAGCGGCAGAATATAGATAACCAGCAACCAGGCCATAGCGGAAGGTACAGCGCGGCGTTTCATCAGAATACGCAGTGTCACACCGGCGATAAGCAGCCAGTAACCAAAGACCATGAGCCAACTGATTACGGTATAAAATGTTGTCATAAAGGCGAAAAATCCCGTTCGCAAACCACCAACGATGAGTGTACGCACAGAACGCTAAAGGGGAAACCTTTTCTCGGCGCTTATGTTGCAAAAATATGATTGGCTTAAGGCACTTGCTGTAAACAAAAAATACATTTTTCGCCGGTTGTCGCGTCGCCCAGTCGGATTAAAATACGGCGAACTGAGGCTTGGATCGCTCAGCGAAAGGGCTATAATGCCCGCCGTAGGTTTTTGACGGATGAGTGACAAAACGATGAGACGCAGTAGAAACGAGGTGGGCCGCTGGCGGATGCTAAGACAGAGTCAGCGCCGCAGGCATCGCTGGTTGGAACGCCAGTCTTGTAGCAATCGGCATATTATTCGGGTGCGACGTCGCCTGGATGACCAACACCGACGTTCATTGCTGTTTGTGGTGGCCTACGAGTGGTAAAGCAAAAACAGTCCCTGAGGGGACTGTTTTGTTAACTGCGGCTGGGTTTATTTCCCCAGATAGGCGTTAAGCATCCAAACCTGCTTTTCCTGCTCTTTGATGTAGTCGCTCATCAGTGAGGCCGTCCCTTCATCACCCGCATCGGCGGCCAGTGTCAACAGGTCGCGCTGCTGTTGCAGCAGCACCGAATAACCGTGCAGCAATCCACCCAGCGTGCCTTTATCGTCGGTGACGTTGGTGTCTTCCTTGATGTCGGAAGTTTTCAGATAATCGCTGAAGGCATGACGCGGCTGCGAACCCAGGGTCAGAATACGTTCCGCCAACTCATCAACCTTGGTCAGCAGATCGTTATAGGTTTCTTCAAATTTGACGTGCAGCTCAAAGAAATGCGGGCCGGAAATGTTCCAGTGGTAACCGCGCACGTTCATATACAGCACCTGATAATTCGCCAGCAGCGCATTCAACGCCTCCGATAGTTTTGCCGATTGTTTACTGTCCAGGCCGATATGGTTTTTAGCTGCTTTCTTCGTCGTTGCCATAATAATCTTCTCCTGATTATTTGATTCGATGATTTACACAATATCCATAACAAACACAGTAACCGGATTTATCGCAGGGTTAAAGACGATCAAAAGCATCAATGCAATCGTTGAAACCAATAACGATAAATCCGACAAGCAAATTGCCAATTCAGTTTAAGCAGAATGCGTTAACAACAAAAGCGGCTTCTTATCATTCCTTGCGCAAGGCCATTTTTGCCACACCGGCACCCAGCACCATCAGTAATGCCGCCGTGATCAGCACCACGATAAATGCGCGGTCGAAAGCCAGGCGGGCCAGTTGCTTCAGCTGTTGTGCCTGATCGGCGGCCAGAGTTGAGGCCAACCGCAAGGCCTCATCGATACTGTCGTAAGCGACTTCACTCACCGGCAGACTGCCAGGCAGCGCCAGACTGTGGCTATAGATAGCGGTCATCAACCCACCCAGCAAGGTGATGCCCAGAACGCCACCCAGTTCATAGGACACATCTTCGATCGACGCCGCCATACCGGATTTTTCTTCCGGAGCATTGAGCATGATGGCGGTCGACGCGGCGGTAATTACTCCCCCAAGACCAAAACCGGCGATAAACAGGCAAACCAACTGCAGCACCAGGCTACTCTGATAAAGCAGCGCCAGGCCGCCAATACCCAAGCCGGTCAGGAGCAACCCACCAAATATCATGCTGCGCTCGCCGTAGCGTGGCAGCATTAATCCGGCCAGCGGACCGGCTAATGCCGATGCCACGGGGATCGGCAGAATGAACAGTGCCGCTTGTAACGGACTAAGTTCAAGCACCAACTGCAGACGTTGAGTCAGCACCAGCTCCACACCGACCAGGGCTATCATCGATATCAGAGCCACGCCGACGCCACCGGCAAACAGCCGATTCTGGAACAGCGAGAAGTCGATCATTGGATAACGCGCCTGACGCTGGCGGCGGACAAACAGCCAGAGCGAGAAAATACCGATGGCAGCAGACACCGTCAACGCAGTGAAGGAGGGCGTCGCCTTGCTCAGTTCCTTCAGCGCATAGATGCAGCCCACCAGACCGGCCATGATCTGCACCGAACCGATGATATCGTAAGGGCGTTTATTTTCTCCGCCGCAGTGCGGTATCAACCGCCATGCCAGCGGTAACACCACCATAACGACTGGCACGTTGATCAAGAACACCGACCCCCACCAGAAATATTCCAGCAGGACCCCGCCAACCACCGGGCCAATAGCGGCACCACCAGAGGCGACGGCAGCCCAAATACCAATCGCCAGGGCGCGTTCGCGTTCGTCGGTAAAAACGTGGCGGACAATGGACAGCGTGGCCGGCATCATCATTGCTGCACCGACAGCGAGGAATACGCGAGCGGCGATCAACCATTCGGCTGAAGGAGAAAAGGCCGCACACAGGGAGGCGACGGCAAACACGGGCAGTCCGGCAATAAACAGCCGTTTATGACCAATGCGATCGCTCAACATGCCTGCACCGGGCAGCAAACCGGCAACCACTAACGGGTAGGCATTCACGATCCATAATTTTTGTGACGCACTGGCATCCAGCGCTAACGTCAGGCGTGGCAATGCGGTGTACAGCACCGTCATGTCGATGATGATCAAAAATAGCGCGCTGGAAATCATTGCCAGGATCAACCAGCGGTTGTTTACGTGCATAATATTATTCCAAAAAAAACGAGCGACGCGGATGCGTTGCCATAAAGTCACTACCCGAACCTGTCGGGTGGTATACTGGCGTTAATATATATCCATACGTATGTATTTAAAAGAGGGTTTCTCAATGGGACGTCAACGCAGCATCGATCGTGACAAGGTTCTGGATACGGCTGAAGAGATTGTCGCCACGCAGGGTGCCGCCGGGCTGACCATTGATTCCGTTGCTAAGGCGATGGGGATTTCCAAGGGCGGGGTGCAATACTGCTTTGGCAGCAAAGACGCGTTAATTGATGCGATGTTCGATCGTTGGGGTAAGGCCTATGACCGGGTGTTTGATGCCATTGCCGGGGACAATCCCTCGGCCACCACTACCGTACAAGCACATATGCAGGCGACCCGAAGTTCGGATCAGGCATCCAGCGCCAAGGCGGCGGGGCTGATGGCGACCCTGATCCAAACGCCAGAGCATTTGGACAGTACGCGCGAGTGGTACCGCAGCCGGATCGCCGACCTGGACTTAACCAGCGAAGAAGGCAAACGTGCTCGATTGGCTTTTCTGGCCACAGAAGGGGCATTTATGCTGCGTTTCTTTGGCCTGATGGAGATTGACCAGCCAGAGTGGGACGCCATGTTTACAGATATGCAGGCGTTGATTTTGGCGAAAAAATAGCTCACCTATCACAGCGATAGATGGCGGACCGACAGGTGAAGAGAGTAAGTTTATCGGACAAGATATTCCCTCGAAGAACCCTTTAGCCAGCCACTCCGTGCTGGCTTTTTTTGTCTGTGATTTAGCGGGAAGGTAACAAGGCCTAATCCGCGGGTCGTGATTGAACTACAACACTTGCTTGAAGGGTTTGACCGTCACCTCGGCATAAACACCGGCGGCGACGTAAGGATCCTGTTCGGCCCAGGCTTGGGCGTCGGCCAGTGAGGCGAATTCCGCAATCACCGTAGAACCGCTGAAACCGGCACTGCCCGGATCGTTGCTGTCGATGGCTGGATTGGGGCCGGCAACTATCAGGCGACCTGCGTCACGCAGTGCCTGCAGGCGAGCCAGGTGTGCGGGGCGTACTGACAGGCGGTTTTCCAAAGAGTTGGGCACGTCTTGCGCGTAGATCAGATAAAGCATGTTTCACCTTTAAAATCATTGCTATAGAAGGGTAAATTTAAAGTAGCGCAAAAGGAGATACAAGGGAATGCCCGCCCGCTGGAATTTAACTGTGGCTGGCGCTTATGCCTTGAAGCGACTAGCTTTTATTCGTATAGTGCGGCCGCGCGGTTTAATGAGACAAGGATTGAGAGGTGAGGAAATGACGGAACTGGTTAGAGATAAACTCGACTTGCCTGAGGGCAAAAGCAAACTGCTGCTGCATTCTTGCTGTGCGCCCTGTTCCGGGGAGGTGATGGAAGCCATTCAAGCCTCCGGCATCGAATACGCCATTTTCTTCTATAACCCGAATATCCATCCGCAAAAGGAATACCTGCTGCGCAAGGACGAGAATATCCGCTTTGCCGAGCAGCACGGGGTACCGATCATCGACGCCGATTATGATACCGATAACTGGTTCGCTCGTGCCAAAGGCATGGAGCATGAACCTGAGCGCGGTATCCGTTGCACCATGTGTTTCGACATGCGTTTTGAACGCACCGCACTCTACGCGCATGAAAACGGCTACGACACTATCTCCAGCTCGCTGGGTATCTCTCGCTGGAAGAATATGCAGCAAATCACCGACTGTGGGGTGCGCGCGGCGGAAAAGTACCCCGATCTGGAGTATTGGGATTACAACTGGCGTAAAAAGGGCGGTTCATCGCGGATGATCGACATCAGCAAACGTGAGCGTTTTTATCAGCAAGAGTACTGCGGCTGCGTTTATTCGCTACGTGACAGCAACCTGCATCGTAAAGCGCAGGGCCGACCGCTGATCAAACTGGGCGTACTGTATTACGGCGATGAAGAATAACGCTGCATGGGGCAAAGATAACCCGCTACGGCGGTTTTTTTCGTTTTTGACCCGGGTGAATCAGGTTAATGAAGCGTGTAAAAGCCTCAGTTAAAAGGCAAATGAAAGGTTAATATCCTCATGAGTTTACAGGTTTTAGCAATGAATAATGACGATTAGAGCGATAGTTTGCCATTCGTTATTGAATATGATTGCTATTTGCATTTAAACTTGGCGAACCAGAGGAAACAGAATCATTATGCCGCTAAAAAAGATGTTCCTTAATCGCCGTTTGTCCGTGCCAATTGTCCTGTCCGTTGGCTTACATAGCGCCCTGGTGGCGAGTCTGCTCTATGCTTCTGTCAAGGAGGTGATGGAGTTGCCGAAACCTGAGGATGCGCCGATCAGCGTCATGATGGTCAATACCGCCGCGATGGCAGAGCCGCCACCGCCTGCACCGGCCGAGCCTGAGCCAGAGCCACAGGTGGAGCCTGAACCCGAGCCGGAGCCGGAACCGCTCCCAGAGCCTCCGCCGAAGGCGATACTGAAGCCTGAGCCGGTAAAACCCAAGCCGAAGCCAAAACCGAAGCCGAAGGTCGAGAAAACGGTTAAGCGTGAGCCGCAGAAAACCGAGCCGCGTGAGCCGTCGCCGTTTGAAAATAACCAGCCGGCCAAGCCTGTCGATAGGGCTCCGGTGAAGCAGGCGCCATCCGCGCCGGTTGCGGGCAATTCACGTGATGTGACGCCGAGAGCGATCAGCCGTGCTGACCCGATTTATCCGCCGCGCGCCAGAGCCTTGCAGATTGAAGGCAATGTGCGGGTGCAGTTTGATGTCGATAGTGATGGCCGTTTGAGTAACGTGCGTATCCTGTCTGCGGAGCCACGCAATATGTTTGAGCGTGAAGTGAAACAGGCGATGCGTAAGTGGCGTTATGAAGCCAAGGAAGCGAAGAATATCACCATGAGTATCCGCTTTAAAATTAACGGCACCACGGAAATGAACTGACACTGGGAGTGATTTTGACAAAGAAAAGGGTCGCCCTGTGGCGACCCTTTTTACTGCCTGCATTCCGGCTTATTCTTCGAAGCCCACACGGAAGTTCATCTTACCGTCGGGCAGGGCGCGTGAATTACCTTCGTCGTCTACGGCAACATAGGTAAACACCGCTTCGGTCGCACGGTAGCGCTGGCCGATAGGGGCTGAAGACACTTTCTTGACCCACACTTCGATATTGATGGTGATCGAGCTGCGTCCGGTGCGGATGCAGTGTGCGTAGCAACATACCACGTCACCTACCGCGACCGGTTTCAGGAAGGTCATGCCATCCACTCGCACGGTCACGACACGGCCTTCGGCAATTTCTTTCGCCTGAATAGCGCCACCGATGTCCATCTGCGACATCAGCCAGCCGCCAAAAATATCGCCGTTGGCATTGGTATCTGCCGGCATCGCCAGCGT
This sequence comes from Serratia proteamaculans, assembly GCF_949794035.1. Taxonomy (NCBI): domain Bacteria; kingdom Pseudomonadati; phylum Pseudomonadota; class Gammaproteobacteria; order Enterobacterales; family Yersiniaceae; genus Serratia; species Serratia proteamaculans. The sequence goes on along the minus strand of NZ_OX461105.1, from coordinate 2,968,210 downwards.
TCGCAGCACCATTTCGCCACTGGGTAAAGGTCGTTGTTGAGTCATAGCTGTCTGCTTATCAAGGAAGGGATTTCACTATACTGCCCGTAGCAAACGCCACGGGCATTAACAATTTTGTAACTATTTTTTCTGTTCTTCCGGCATGTGCCGATAGATATAAACGCCGCTGAGCAGGGTATATACCAGCGTCAGCGCGGTCAGGCCGAACACTTTGAAGTTAACCCAAACGCTCTGAGGCAGCCAGAAAGCGACGTAGATATTCGCCAGGCCACAGACCAGGAAGAAGACGGCCCAGGCCAGGTTGAGGGTGTTCCAGACTTTATCCGGCAGCGTCAGCTCTTTGCCCAGCATGCGTTGTACCAGCGGCTTTTTGAGCACCAGTTGGCTGATCAGCAGTGCCAGCGCAAACAGGCAGTAGATGATCGTCACTTTCCATTTGATAAACAAATCGTTATGGAACACCAGTGTCAGGGTGCCAAACACCAGGACCATCAGGAAGGTGATCAGCGTCATCTTCTCGATTTTGCGGTATTTAAACCAGGTGAACACCAGCGCCAGGGCGGTAGCAACAATCAGCGCACCAGAGGCGACGTAGATATCGTAGAGCTTATAAAATGCAAAAAAGACAATTAACGGGAGGAAATCAAGAAACTGCTTCATAAATCAATCCATCATCTGTTCATCGGCCGACTATACCGGATTTGGCGGGCTCTGTGTACCGCTGGCAAGCGCTGATTATCGGCGTTTGACCGCCGGATTTCCGCCATGAAAGCAGGAATTTGCATAAACTTACGATTGAGGTCGCGAGTTCGCGGCGGGCAGATTGCCAGTACGGCATTGGCATCGCATGATACACACAATAATAGCCGGATAATTTATAACGGAAAACAGTTTATGCAGTGGAAATCTCTCCAGGCGCTGACGCCCGGTTTGACGCATTTATTAGGGTATCAACGCAGTTGGCTGAAACCGGACATCCGCGCCGGATTATCCGTGGCCGCCGTGGCCTTACCGGTGGCGATTGCCTACGCCGAACTGGCGGGAGTCAGCCCGATAGTAGGGTTATATTCCTGTATTTTACCGATGGTAGCCTACGCGTTTTTCGGCTCATCACGCCAACTGATTGTGGGGCCGGATGCGGCGACCTGCGCGGTGATTGCCGCCGTTGTGACCCCATTGGCGGCAGGCAATATGGAACGCCACTGGCAGTTGACCATTATGATGACCGCCATGATGGGCGCCTGGTGCCTGTTGGCCAGCCGCTTCAAGCTGGGTGCGCTGGCGGACCTGCTCTCCAGGCCGATTCTTAGTGGGCTGCTGAACGGCGTGGCGATCACCATTATCGTCGATCAAATTGGCAAGGTATTCGGTTTTGGCGTGCATCCGGCGCAGTTGATCGAACGTATCTACGCGCTGCCGGGCAACCTGATGCACAGCGATTGGCTGACCATGTCGGTGTCGTTACTGACGCTGGTTACGCTGATCGGGTTTAAAAAATGGCGGCCCAACTGGCCGGCGCCGTTATTTGCCATCGTCCTGGTGACCTTTATGACCTGGGCTGGTGGACTGCAGCAGCATGGTGTGGTGACGGTGGGCGGCTTTAGCGATGTATTGCCCATCGTGCAGTGGCCGGATTTTCAACCGGGTTTACTGCGTGACATGGTGATCCCGGCGCTCAACCTGGCGGTGGTGAGTTTTGTCAGCATGATGCTGACTGCCCGTAGTTTTGCGGCGAAGAACGGTTATGAGGTGAACGCTGACGCTGAATTCCGCGCGCTCGGGCTGGTGAATATCGTCTCGGCGCTGTCACAGGGGTTTGCCATCAGCGGGGCGGATTCACGTACCGCGGTCAATGATGCCAACGGCGGCAAGAGCCAACTGGTGTCGATCATTGCGGCTGCGGTGATTGCTTTCGTGTTGTTGTTCCTGATGGCGCCGTTGCAGTTTATTCCGGTCGCGGGTTTGGGCGTGGTGCTGATGTACGCCGCCTGGTCGTTGCTGGATATTCGCGGTATCTGGATCATGCGGCGTCGTAATGCTCAGGCTTTCCGACTGGCGATGTTTACCTTCCTCTGCGTGCTGCTGGTGGGGGTGATCAGCGGCATTGGCCTGGCGGTCTTACTGGGCCTGATGCAGTTCCTGCGCACGGTGTTCCGCCCGACAGAACAACTGCTGGGTGTTAATGACGAAGGCATGATCCACTCAATGGGCAACAATAACGGCATTAAAGCGGTGCCCGGCGTAATGATGTATCGCTTCAACTCGCCGCTGACCTATTTCAACGTGGCTTACTTCAAGCGGCGGATCCTCAACCTGGTCGACAGCACACCGTTCCAGCCGCGTTGGGTAGTGGTTGATGCGGTTGCCAGCTTTACCCATGCCGATATCAGCGTATTGGCGGCCATCGACGAATTGAAACGGGATTTGTTACAGCGTAACGTGAAGCTGGTACTGGCAGGGCGTCGAACCGAGCTGACGCGCTGGTTCCGTATCAATCGAATGGGGCGCGACCGGGAATTGATCCTGGTGCCGGATCTGTACCTGGCGCTGAAGCTGATTCAAAGTAAGGAACAGGCTGAACCGCCGGTGACTCAGTAATCAAAAGGGCACGCCGAGGCGTGCCCTTTAAGTTCCTGTGGCAAAATTAGCTGCGCAGCAGCATATACAGACGGAACAGGTAAACCAGCAACAGGGCGGAAACCAGGTTGCTCAATGCAGTCAATACCACGCTGGCGACGTTCGGGGTCAGCACCGAAAGGTGGCTCACCATAAACAGCACCAGCAGCTTGGCTGCCAGCCACAGCATCATCGCCGGAACAATCACACGCGCATTGGCGAAAGCCAACTTGCAGCTCAGCTTAATCGAGGCAAACACGCCTTTCTTGTCGGTAGCGGTGATCACCGGTGCCAGCGAGAAAGCGATCGCCATGATCACGCCAGGTACCACAAACAGCGTCAGGCCCAGTTGAATCAACAGCGTGCAGATGAACAGCAGCAACAGCAAACGTGGCAACTCTGGCGCGGAAGCACCGATAGCGCGCAGTGCGCTGATGCGCTGCCCCTGGGAAACCAGGCGAATCAATGTCAGCATCCCGCCAACCAGCAACACGTTGCCCACTAATGCGGAAAAGGTGGCGGCGGCTGAAACCTTCAATAACACCATCTGTTGCTCAGGCGTCATTTGTTGAATGATTTCCTGGATCCCCATACCGGCGGATGCAGCAAAGTCACCTTCCGTTGCGCTCAGGATCTTCAACTGTTCGACATCAGGGCTGAAAGCCTGATTGAGCAGTACAGAAATGAACGCGGTCAACAGCGCCAGCATCAGGATACTGGTCAGTTGGTTACGGAAAAAATTAAAACTGTCACGGTACAACGTGTTGGCCGTGATAGGCATGCAGACTCCTTGGCATCGAGAAACAGAGATAAATCAAAATCAGTGGGCGATTGTACCCTGTTCCAGGCCGCTGTGGCACCCCGTGAAGTGCACTGCGACGATTTCTTCGGCGATCGCCGTTATTGCTATCTACTCGTTATCCTTCAAGCCGCAGCGTTTAACCTAATTCCAGCTAGATTTGTCACCCTCGTGCCGGTTGAAGAATGAAAATATTTGTCCCGTTTATGCTACGACCTCATAACTAAACATGTAGATAATTTGCAACAAAAGTGTTTTTTGATTCAGATCAATTCTTGATTTATTAGCCCCTTAGGTAACCTTGTTTTTAGTAGGATTTAAAATTTTTACACATAAGATGTGATCTCGATGGGATCATAAATACCCGTAAGTAGGTATATTCCCCCTGGATGATAACCACACAAATGGAATGGATAATGAAAAAGACAACTCTGGTGGTATTGGCGGCGATGATGGCCCCTATGTTGGCAAGTGCACATCAGGCAGGGGATTTTCTTTTCCGCGCTGGCGCAGCAACGGTGCGGCCAAATGCCGGATCGGATGACGTGCTGGGGCAAGGCTCATTCAGTGCCGACAATAATACCCAGCTTGGTCTGACCTTCGGCTATATGGTCACGGACAATATTGGCGTCGAACTGCTGGCCGCAACGCCGTTTCGCCATAAAGTGGGGCTGAATGGCAAGGCGGTGAACGGTGATATCGCCACGGTGCGCGACCTGCCACCGAGCCTGATGGCGCAATACTACTTCGGCGATAAGCAGGACAAACTGCGTCCGTACCTGGGGCTTGGCGTTAACTACACCACTTTCTTCGATGAAAAATTCAACGATAACGGCAAAAGCGCCGGGCTGAGCAACCTGAGTTTGAAAGACTCCTGGGGCGTGGCCGCGCAGGCGGGCCTGGATTACAACCTGGATGAGCACTGGATGCTGAACATGTCAGTGTGGTGGATGAACATCGAAACCAAAACTCGCTTTGACGACGCGGACGGTAACCATCACAGCATCGATACGCGTTTGGATCCGTGGGTGTTTATGTTCGGGGCAGGGTATCGCTTCTGACAGGGGTGAAACAGGGAGGCGCATACAGCGCCTCCGTTTTATTTTTACTACTTGATATTCATTACGTTCTCAACGGATTTCACACCCGCTACGCCACGAGTCACCTGCACCGCACGGTTGGCATCGGCGCTTGAGCTGACGAAACCGCTCAGCTGCACACGACCTTTAAAGGTCTCGACGCTGATTTCGGTAGATTTGATGGTTTTATCCGCCAGCAGCGCTGACTTCACCTTGGTCGTCACTACCGTATCGTCAATATAACCGCCAGTCCCTTCAGATTTCGCTGTTGGCGCGCAGGCACTCACTGCGAATGCCACAACGGCTGCCATGCATAAGACCGAAAGGGTTTTAAATAGCTTCATAAATTACTCTCCATGCAATGTTATTGTTGAAACTACATTTGGGTTTTCATCTAAAAACGTAGCGCATTCCCCCCAAATAAAGAAATGCCCGACGCGCAAGATTCATTGTGAGACAAGAATGGGGTTTGTTCAAATCCAAGCTGTAAAAAATTAGCACAACCTTGAAGGGAAACAATATGTTAACAACGGGCACAGATCCTCTGCACCCGTTATTGGGGAATTACGCCCGGGTTGCGGCCTTCATTTCACTGACAAAGGTCGCCAGTCGGGTCAGCATTTCGGCCGGTTGCGCTTGGTTTTGCTCGATAATCTTGACGATCGCCGAGCCGGATATCGCACCGGCAGCCCCGGCCTGCAATGCATCACGCACCTGAGCCGGCTCGGAAATGCCAAACCCTTGCAGCGGTGGGGCTGCATGGTATTCACGCAGTTTGTTCACCAGGTGATGCAGTGGCAATTGCGCACGACTTTCGGTCCCGGTTACGCCAGCGCGTGACAACAGGTAGGTGTATCCCCTGCCGTGTGAGGAGATTTCACGCAGCAAATCATCGTCGGCATTTGGCGGGCAGATAAAGATCGGCGCGATGCCATGGCGGATAGCGGCGGCCCGGAAGGGCGCAGACTCTTCATACGGCACGTCGGCAATCAGCACCGAATCAACGCCCACTTCGGCGCAACGTTGGTAAAACGCATCGATGCCTTTATGGAACACCAGGTTGGCGTACATCAGCAAGCCAATGGGGATGCCAGGGTGCTTCTGACGGATGGCGGCCAGCATTTCAAAACACTGGGTTGGCGTGACGCCAGAGGCGAATGCACGCAGCGCCGCACTTTGGATGGTTGGGCCGTCAGCCAGTGGATCGGAGAACGGGATACCCAATTCCAGCGCGTCGGCACCGGCTTCAACCAAAGTATCGATGATTTGCAATGACAATGTCGGGTTTGGATCGCCGAGGGTCACGAACGGGACGAAGGCGCCTTCCTTGTTGCTTGCCAGGCGGTCGAACAGTTGCTGGTAACGTTCCATCAGATTTCTCCCCGTGCTTTCAGAATGTCGTGAACGGTAAATATGTCTTTGTCGCCGCGGCCAGACAGGTTAACCACCAGGATCTGTTCCTTTTGCGGTGTTTCACGGATCATTTTCAGCGCGTGTGCCAGGGCATGGGAAGACTCCAGCGCCGGGATAATCCCTTCGCTACGCGATAGCGCTTTGAAGGCGTCCAACGCCTCGTCATCGGTAATCGACACATATTCTGCGCGACCAATGCTGTTCAGATAGGCGTGCTGCGGCCCAACGGAAGGGAAGTCGAGCCCCGCCGAAATGGAATAGGACTCTTCAATCTGGCCTTCGGAAGTCTGCATCATCGGCGCTTTCATGCCGAAATAGATGCCCACGTGGCCGTGCTTCAAGGGGGCGCCGTGCTGACCGGTTTCAATACCCAGACCGGCGGGTTCAACGCCGATCAGACCCACGCTGGCATCATCGATAAAGTCAGCGAACATGCCGATGGCGTTGGAGCCACCACCGACACAGGCCAGTACCGCATCCGGCAGGCGGCCTTCGCGTTCCAACATCTGCGCTTTGGTTTCCTCACCGATCATGCGCTGGAATTCACGTACGATGGTTGGATACGGATGTGGGCCTGCTGCGGTACCCAACATATAGTGGGCGGTTTCGTAGCTGCCGGACCAGTCGCGAAGCGCTTCGTTACAGGCGTCTTTCAGGGTAGAAGAACCGCTGTGCACCGGGATCACTTCCGCCCCCATCAGACGCATGCGGAAGACGTTCGGTGACTGGCGTTCAATATCTTTGGCACCCATATAGATGCGACACTTCAGGCCGAGCAAGGCACAGGCCAGGGCCGAGGCAACGCCATGCTGACCGGCACCGGTTTCGGCGATGATTTCGGTTTTGCCCATGCGTTTGGCCAACAGTGCCTGACCCAACACCTGGTTGGTTTTGTGTGCGCCGCCGTGCAGCAAGTCTTCACGTTTCAGGTACAGCTTGGTTTTGGTACCGGCAGTGAGGTTTCTGCACAGCGTCAGCGCCGTTGGGCGACCGGCGTAGTTTTTCAGCAGGTCGATAAATTCAGCCTGGAACTCCGGGTCGCGCTGTGCGCTGACAAAGGCTTCTTCCAGTTGTTTTAAGGCCGGCATCAGAATCTGTGGCACATATTGGCCACCAAATTCGCCGAAGTAGGGGTTAAGCAGCGTCATTATAGTTCCCGTTATTATCCGTTAATGATCTTCAGTAAGCGCGCAGGGTCTGGAACACCGCCGCCAGACGGGCAGGATCCTTAATGCCGGGCTGGCTCTCAACGCCGGAGTTAAAGTCCAGACCGGCGCAGCCGAGCTTGGCCGCGTCAACACAGTTGTCTGCACCCAGGCCACCGGCCAGCATCACGTTTTCCAGGTTTTCACCCTGGAGTACCGACCAGTCGAAACGTTGCCCGGTGCCGCCCGCGCCGTTATCCAGCAGGTAGCGGTCAACGTGCTGCAAATCGCGCTTTGGCAAATGGTCTTTCACGCTCAGCGCCTTCCAAATCTGACAGTCGATCGGCAGTTCGGCGCGCAGGGCGGTGATATAGGTTTGGTCTTCCGCACCGTGCAGTTGCACTGCTTTCAGGCCCAGACGTGCGACAGTCTGTACTACCGTTTCTACCTGTGCGTCACAGAACACGCCGACGTATTTCAGCGGAGCGCCGGAAATGACTTCACGGGCACGGGTGATATCGACATAGCGCGGGGAGCGCCCGACAAAAATCAGCCCACCGTAGACGGCACCCGCCTGATAAGCTGCGGCGGCATCCTGCGGACGGGTCAGCCCGCAAACTTTATTGTCGCCGAGCATCACCCGGCGCACGGCGGCGCGCAGGTCGGGTTCCGACATCAATGCACTGCCAATCAGAAAACCGTTGGCAAAGTGGCTCAGTTCGCGGATCTGGCCGTAGTTGTTGATGCCGGACTCGCTGATCACCGTCACACCGTGCGGCACGCGTGGCGCCAACTGACGAGTGCGATCCAGATCGATGCTCAGATCGCGCAGATCGCGGTTATTGATGCCCACCACGCGCGCTTCCAGAGCAATGGCCCGTTGCAATTCCTCTTCACTGATCACTTCGGTCAGCACGCCCATGTTCAGGCTGTGCGCCACTGCGGCTAACTGACGGTATTGATCGTCATTAAGCACCGACAGCATCAGCAGGATGGCATCGGCCTGATAGAAACGAGCCAGGTAGATCTGGTACGGATCGATAATAAAATCTTTGCACAGTACCGGCTGTGTCACCGTCTTGCTGACCAGCGGCAGAAAATCGAAGCTGCCCTGGAAGTATTTTTCATCGGTCAGCACCGAGATCGCCGAGGCGAAATCCTTGTAGACCTCAGCGATTTCCACCGGATCAAAGTTTTCGCGGATCAACCCTTTGGAAGGGGATGCCTTTTTACATTCAAGAATAAACGCCGTTCTGGCTCCCTCTAACGCGTGGTAAAAACCGCGTTCACTCGGGACGATTTCATTCTGAAAACTGGCCAGTGGCTGTTGTTGCTGTCGTGCTGCGACCCATTGCGCTTTGTCACGAACAATCTTGTTGAGCACGGTTTCCTGCATCATTTATCCTCTTGCTGCCAGTGCGGTGACGCGCTCGTAAGCTTGCCCGCTGTGAATCATGTCCAGTGCCTGCTGCGCGTTTTGGCGCAGGTCTTCATGCCCGAATAACTTCAGCAGCAGCGCCACGTTAGCGGCTACCGCAGCGGCGTGTGCCGGGTCACCTTTACCTTGTAACAACCTTGCCAGAATGTCACGATTTTCTTCCGGTGAGCCGCCCAGCAGGGCTTCCAGCGGGTAGCTTTGCAGCCCGAAGGACTGTGGCGTCAACTGATAGCTTTCAATTTCACCGTTGTTCAATTCGGCCACATGAGTAGTCGCATGGATAGCCACTTCATCCATTCCGCCGCCGTGCACCACCGCTGCCCGTTGATAACCCAGCACGCGCAGGGTTTCGGCAATTGGCAGCACCAGTTCCGGGCTGTAAACGCCGATCAGCGCCAGCGGTGGACGTGCCGGGTTGATCAACGGACCGAGCACGTTGAACACCGTACGGGTTTTCAGTTGCTGGCGTACCGGCATCGCATGGCGGAAACCGGTGTGATATTGCGGGGCGAACAGGAAGCACACGCCCAGTTCGTCCAGTGCCTTACGCGCTTCTTCTGCCGGCAAATCCAGGCGAATGCCAAACGCCGCCAGCAGATCAGAGGAGCCGGACCGGCTGGAAACGCTGCGGTTGCCGTGTTTGGCCACTTTGACGCCGCATGCCGCTGCCACAAAGGCACTGGCGGTGGAAATATTAATGCTGTTGGTGCCGTCGCCACCGGTGCCGACGATGTCGGCAAACGGGTAATCCGGGCGTGGGAACGGCAGGGCATCGGCCAGCAGCGCTTTGGCCGCTCCGGCGATCTCCTCCGGGCGTTCGCCGCGAATTTTCATGCTGATCAGTGCCGCTGCCAATTGGCTTGGTTCCAGCTCACCGCGCACGATGGCGCTGAATAACTGCTGACTTTCCTGTTGGTTCATCGACTCTGAGCGGTACAGTTTTTCAAGAATAGTTTGCATCGTCGTATCCCTCGTTATTTCGCCAGCGCCCAGGCCAGTGTCTGCTCAAGCAAACGTGCGCCGTGGGTGGTCAGGATCGATTCCGGATGGAACTGGAAACCGCATACGCGATGCTGGTCATGACGTACTGCCATCACCATCTCGCCAAACTGGGCGTTGACGGTGAGTTCGGCCGGGATATTGCTGCCGACCAGTGAGTGATAGCGTGCCACCGGCAGTGGGTTCACCATCCCGGCAAACATCCCTTCGCCGTCGTGGCTGATGGCCGAGGCCTTGCCGTGCAAGATCTCACCGGCCTGACCAACGTGGCCGCCGTAGGCTTCGACAATCGCCTGATGACCCAGACAGATGCCGATAATCGGCAACTGGCCGCGCAGGCGTTGTAACAGTTCCGGCATGCAACCGGCTTCGGACGGGGTACCCGGACCCGGTGACAGCATCAGAACCGGCTGTTCCAACTGCTGCAGGCGTTCGATAATCACTTCGGCAGAAATCTGGTTACGGTAAATCACCACCTGATGACCGCTGGCACGCAGCTGGTCGACCAGGTTATAGGTAAAGGAATCAACGTTATCGAGCAGTAAGATATCGGCCATCAGAACACCTCCTTGGCCTGGTGCGCGCTGGCAATGGCACGCAGCACGGCTCGTGCCTTATTACGGGTCTCATCGGCTTCCGCCTGAGGAACAGAATCCAGCACCACACCGGCGCCGGCTTGCACGGTTGCAATGCCGTCTTCAACATACGCGGAGCGGATGACAATACAGGTATCCAAATCGCCAGTGGCAGTGAAATAACCGACTGCACCGCCGTAGCTGCCGCGACGCGTGCCTTCAGAGGCGGCAATTAACTGCATGGCGCGTACTTTTGGCGCACCGCTCAGGGTGCCCATGTTCATGCAGGCCTGGTAGGCGTGCAGCACGTCGAGGTCGGCGCGCAGGGTGCCAATCACCCGGGAAACCAGGTGCATCACGAATGAGTAGCGGTCCACTTTGGTCAGGTCGGCCACATAGCGGCTACCGGCCTGACAGATGCGCGCCAGATCGTTACGCGCCAGATCGACCAGCATCAGGTGTTCGGCCAGTTCTTTGTGATCGGTGCGCATTTCCAGCTCGATACGGCTGTCGAGATCCAGATCCAGCGAACCATCGGCGCGACGCCCGCGAGGACGGGTACCGGCAATCGGGTAGATCTCGATTTGGCGGTTGCCGGCATCGTATTTCAGCGCGCTTTCCGGCGAAGCCCCGAACAGGGTGAATTCATCATCCTGCATATAGAACATATACGGGCTTGGGTTGTTGTCTTTCAGCGTTTGATAAGCGGCCAGCGGGGCCGGGCACGGCAGTGAGAAACGGCGCGATGGTACGACCTGGAAGATTTCGCCCTGACGGATGGCCTGTTGCAATTCGCTGACGACCGCACCGTATTCTTCATCGGTCTGGTTGCAGCTCAGCTGCATGTCTTCCAGTTTCTGGTGCGGGATAGGCTGCGGCGTCTGTTTCAATTGAACCTGCAGCTGTTCCAGACGCTGTTGCAGACGTTGCTCTTCCGCCGTGTCGGCAGTGAAAACGCTGGCCTGCAGACGGGCAACGCCGCGCTGGTGATCCAGCACCAGCAGGGTTTCCGCCAGATAGAAACAGAAGTCCGGGCAGCGCTGATCCTGTCGCAGTTCCGGCAGGTCTTCAAAACCGGCGACCAGATCGTAGGCAAACAGGCCGCCAAGCATCACCGCTTCACGTTCGTCAGCCGGGGAGTCAACCAGCGTCAGCAGGGTGCGCAGTGCATCAAACACCGACAGCGAACGCAGGCGGGCATCTTCATCCTGAATGGCATCAATCACCGGGAAGGTCAGTTCACGCCCATCAGGACGTACCTGGATCTGGACTTCGGCCGGCAGGGCTTCGTCCAGCAACGGCAGCATCGCCGCGCCGTTGGCGGTCAGCGCCTGCAGCGTCACGGTGCGGCCCAGAGCGGTGATGCGCAGGGCACTGTCGATCACCAACAGGCTTTGCAGGTTTTGCTTGCTGTTGATTTCAGCCGACTCCAGCAGCAGGGTGGCCGGACGAGCGCCGCACAACTGGTGGAAAATGGTGGTCGGATCGCCCCGGTAACTGGCCTCCGCCTTCAGTAATTTGAGTTGTGGTTTGATGTTCATCATTGGTGGTTCCAGTTAAAATTTATCCATAAAAAAGCCCGCGTTACCAGCGGGCTTAGGGAATCTGCAGTGTCAGATGACAAGTATGCGTGATTACTCCGCCCGAGAAAGGGAGTGACGCCACCAACGAAGAAGAGAAGTTTGCTTATTCATTTCTATGCTCTCTTGTTTATCATCCAACCAGGGAACTGCCCTGAACTTGTGTACTAGTTAACTGGTTCGCGGGAGTAAAGTCAACCCTCTTTTCGCACAATGTTTTAGCGGCAAGCGTGAATTATTTTCATCAGCGGGAAGGGGCCTCGGACCAGAATAGATTTCCGTCCGCCGGGCGATCGCGGGTATGATAGAAGACCAAGCCATTGCCGGATATTCCTTTTGACAGACAGCAGCCCCCAACCTTCCGCATTTACTCTCTACGACCTCCACAGCCATACCACCGCCTCTGACGGCTATTTGACGCCAGCGCAGCTGGTGCAGCGGGCGGTTGAAATGCGGGTGGGCGTACTGGCGATTACCGACCACGACACCACCGCGGGCCTGGCCGCAGCGGCGGCAACCATTGCTGAATTATCGCTGCCGTTGCAGTTGGTTAACGGGGTAGAGATCTCTACGCTGTGGGAAAACCACGAGATCCATATCGTGGGGCTGGGGATAGAGACCACGCACCCGGCGATGGTGCAGCTGTTGGCCGAACAGACCGAGCGCCGTCACCTGCGCGCCCATGAAATAGGCGTGCGACTGGCCAAGGCGCGCATTGAAGGTGCTTTTGAAGGCGCACAAAAATTGGCAGACGGCGGGGCGGTGACCCGTGGCCACTTTGCCCGTTATCTGGTGCAGATCGGCATGGCCGATAATATGGCTCAGGTGTTCAAGAAATACCTGGCCAAAGGCAAAACCGGCTACGTTCCGCCACAGTGGTGTACAATAGAACAAGCCATTGATGTGATTCATCAATCTGGCGGCCATGCGGTGATAGCACACCCGGGCCGTTACGACCTGACGGCCAAATGGCTGAAGCGGTTGCTGGCGCACTTTGCGGAACATGGCGGTGATGCCATGGAAGTTGCGCAGTGTCAGCAGGCGCCGCATGAGCGTTCGCAATTGGCGAAGTATGCGCAGGAATATCAATTATTGGCGTCGCAGGGCTCTGATTTCCATCAGCCCTGCTCGTGGATCGAACTGGGCCGTAAACTGTGGTTACCCGGCGGTGTTGAACCCGTGTGGCGTGACTGGTCGCAGCCACAACTGGCCAAAGTCGATTGATTTAACGTGGGCGATGCCGCCCGCGTGCATCATTTTTAGGAGCAAGTCATGAGTCAGCTTTTTTATATTCATCCAGACAATCCCCAACCGCGACTGATCAATCAGGCGGTGGATGTGCTGCGTAAGGGCGGTGTGATCGTTTATCCCACCGATTCCGGTTACGCGCTGGGCTGCAAGCTGGAAGAAAAGTCGGCGATGGAACGTATCTGTCGCATTCGTCAATTGGACGGCAATCATAACTTTACGCTGATGTGTCGCGATCTGTCTGAGTTATCGACTTACGCTTATGTCGACAATACCGCGTTCCGACTGATCAAAAACAACACTCCCGGTAACTACACCTTCATTCTGAAAGCGACCAAGGAAGTTCCGCGCCGCCTGATGAATGACAAACGTAAAACCATAGGATTGCGCGTGCCGTCGAACCCGATTGCGCTGGCGTTACTGGAAGTATTAAACGAACCGATGATGTCGACTACGTTGATGCTGCCAGGCAATGATTTTGCCGAATCCGACCCGGAAGAAATCAGCGAACACCTGGGTAAACAGGTGGATCTGGTGATCCACGGTGGCTTCCTGGGACAGCAACCGACCACGGTGGTTGACCTGACCGAGTCCGCACCGGAAGTGCTGCGCGAAGGGGCGGGTGACCCAACGCCTTTCCGTTGATTCATCGCGGTAGTTTTTGCTCATTATTCTGAAAAGTGGCCGAAACGGCGTCATTTAGGGTTAAAGCCGCTATTCTACAATATCAAAAATAGATAATAGGCAGGATGCATAGCGATGATTAAGCGGGTTTCTCTTTTAGCGGCCATATTGTTTTCCTCTGCGGCCAGTGCAGGTTTTTATTCCGGCAGCGCCTTGCTGTCTGAGACCAGCGGCTATGTGAAAAATAAAAATGGTGCAGCCACCGTTGCCGAAGCGCTCGATGGCGGGATGTTTATGGGCTATGTGGCCGGGGTATTTGATACCTTTTCGATGCAGGGCAACCGCAATATTTGCCCGGATGCCGGTATGAGCGTGGGCATGGCCTCGGATGCGGTCATGCAATATTTAAATGAACACCCGGAACAGCTGCACTATTCAGCGCCTTCGGTGATTATGCTGGCGTTAACCGCCGCTTACCCTTGTGAACGGCATTAAAACAGTCCGTTTCGTGCGTATTTTTTCATTAGGTGCGAAGCCTGTTTGTTAGCATCATTTCCCATAGATGAGATCGATAAACGCTGTCATTTTACCACTAGCGCATAAGCCCCTAAGTGATTTAGGGCAATGACGTTTAGGAGACAAAATGACAGCGTTTCGCCATGGCACTCTTTCCCTCGATTATCACGATTCCGGCTCAGGTCCACTGACGTTGCTCTTGCTGCCTGGCTGGTGTGAGCCGAAAACCGTTTTTGCCCCTTTTACCGCACTGGCGGAGCAAAAATACCGGGTGATCAGTCTCGACTGGCGTGGCCACGGGCTGTCCGCCGGCGGTGTCGATCTTGCTCTGGGTGCTGAGGATTTGCTGGCGGATTTGCGCCAACTGTTACTTGAACTGCGGGTGGAGCGGTTTGCGACGTTGTCGGTGGCACACGCCAGTTGGATTGCGGTGGCGTTGGCCGAGAGCTTGCCACAGCAGACGCAAGCCATGGTCTTTCTCGATTGGATCATGACTCAGCCTGAACCGGCATTTTTCGATTCGGTGCAACAAATGCAGCGGCCAGAAAAATGGCTGGCGGCACGTGATGAATTGTTTAGTTTCTGGCAGGGGGGAATTGAGCAACCACGGGTTAAACATCATCTGACTGTCGAAATGGCGCAGGAAGATTTTCGCGTTTGGCAGGCGGCTGGCGTAGCGATTGAACAAGCCTATCTGCAGTACCGTTCGCCACTTCACCGGCTGAGTCAATTAAGCTCCCCTCCGGTTTGTCGGCATATTTACTCGCTGGATCGTGATGACGATTACCTGCGGCACCAACAGGGGTTTGCCGTTGACCATCCGTTCTTCTCGGTTGCGCGGCTGGACGATGCCCGTACTCATCTCGGTATTCTCGAACAGCCGGAGGTGGTATATCGGGAGGTTGTCAATTTCCTCGGTCATTAAATAACAGCAGTTGTTTATTTAACGGGCCTGCGCCCGTTTTCCCCCGTGTGCTGAAGCCATCAATAGCTTTCGATAATCGACCCGACAATAAAGTGGGTTTCAACCCTATTGAAAGCCTGTATAATGCGCGGTTCGATCTATGTAAACGTATTGTTACTGCCGTGGCGCTCGACGCCGCGGTGGTCATCCCCCCGACGCCTGTGAAGGCGACACTAGAGGTTGCTCAATGAGCGAGAAGTTACAGAAAGTTTTAGCGCGCGCCGGCCATGGCTCGCGTCGTGAAATCGAAACTATTATTGAAGCCGGTCGCGTCAGCGTCGACGGTAAAGTCGCCAAACTGGGTGATCGCGTTGAAGTAACCGCTTCAATGAAAATCCGTTTGGATGGCCACGTGGTCTCGGTTAAAGAATCCGAAGAAGCGGTTTGCCGCGTACTGGCGTATTACAAGCCGGAAGGCGAACTCTGCACCCGTAGCGATCCTGAAGGCCGTCCGACGGTATTTGATCGCCTGCCTAAACTGCGTGGCTCACGCTGGGTGGCGGTAGGGCGTCTGGACGTCAATACCTCAGGCTTGCTGCTGTTCACCACTGATGGTGAACTGGCGAACCGCCTGATGCACCCAAGCCGTGAAGTTGAGCGTGAATATGCGGTGCGTGTATTTGGTCAGATTGATGACGAAAAAATCAAGCAACTGAGCAAGGGCGTTCAGCTGGAAGACGGCCCGGCCGCTTTCCGCACCATCAGTTTCCAGGGTGGCGAAGGCATTAACCAGTGGTACAACGTCACTTTGACCGAAGGGCGTAACCGCGAAGTTCGTCGTCTTTGGGAAGCGGTTGGCGTGCAGGTGAGTCGCCTGATCCGTGTGCGTTACGGCGATATCGATCTGCCGAAAGGCTTGCCGCGTGGCGGTTGGACCGAGCTGGACTTGCCGGCAATTAACTATCTGCGCGAACTGGTTGAGTTAAAACCGGAAACCGTTAGCAAGATGCCGATTGAGCGTGAACGTCGCCGCGTGAAAGCCAATCAGATCCGTCGTGCCGTCAAGCGCCATACCCAGGTGGCCGGCAGCGGACGTCGCAGTGCGGCAGGCAGCAAGCCTGGCAAGCCCGCCAAGCGTAGCTAATCATTACGCCGCAACCCTCTCCGGGCTGCGGCGTTTTCTTTGCGTTACCAGTCAATTCCCTGTTGTGCCTTGATACCCGCGTCAAACGCGTGTTTCACCGGTCGCATCTCCGTGACCGTATCCGCCAGCTCCAACAGATCTCTATGGCATCCTCGCCCGGTGATAATCACCGTCTGGTGTGCAGGGCGTTGTCGTAGCGCCTCCAGCAGCTCATCCAGCTCAAGGTACCCGTAGCTGACCATGTAGGTCAGTTCGTCCAGTAGCACCAGATCCAGGCTGCTGTCGGCCAGCATACGCTTGCCGTGTTGCCATACGGCCTGACAAGCGGCGGTATCGCTGGCTTTATCCTGGGTTTCCCAGGTAAAACCGGTGGCCATCACCTGAAACTCAACGCCGTGCTGCTGCAGCAGATTCTTTTCGCCGTTCGGCCATTCTCCCTTGATGAACTGAATGACGGCGGCTTTCATCCCGTGGCCGACAGCGCGAGTCAGAGTGCCAAATGCTGCGGTAGTTTTGCCCTTGCCGTTACCGGTGAAAACCAGCAGTAAACCCCGTGCATCCTGAGCCGCAGCGATGCGGGCATCGACCTGTTCTTTCAGGCGCTGCTGGCGTTGTTGGTGACGATCTTCAGCCATGATAAAGCCCTTTTTATTCGGCGGCGCCGGGTTTACGGTTTGGCTGGGCATCGAAGCTCATGCCGGTTTTACGGCGGCTGTCATCGCCCATCAGATAGAGGTAAAGCGGCATAATATCAGCCGGGGTTTTTAGCTTGCTTTTGTCTTCGTGCGGGAAGGCTGATGCGCGCATTTGGGTGCGTGTTCCACCAGGATTGATGCAATTTACCCGAAGATGGCGACTTTTGTATTCATCGGCCAACACCTGCATCATGCCCTCGGTGGCGAACTTGGACACCGCATAGGCACCCCAGTTGGCACGTCCGGTACGGCCGACGCTGGAACTGGTAAAGACCAGCGATCCGGCGTTGGATTTCAGCAGCAATGGCAGCAGCGCCTGAGTGAGCATAAAGGTCGCGTTGACGTTCACCTGCATCACCTCATTCCACATTGCCATCGACAGCCCGGCCATGGGAGCGATATCACCCAGCAGACCGGCGTTATGCAGCACGCCGTCGAGGCGTGGGACATGAGTTGCTAATTCTTGGGCCACCTGTTGGCACTGCTCCTGGGTGGTATGCAGCAGATCCAGCGTGATGATGTAGGTTGGCGCACTGCTGATCTTGGCGATCTCGGCTTGTACCGCCTGCAACTTGCTTTCGGTACGCCCCAACAGCACCAGCTGTGCGCCAAATTTGGCGTAGGTGAGTGCCGCTTCGCGACCGATGCCGTCACCGGCGCCGGTGACCAAAATAATACGTTTTTCCAGCAGATCTTGTTTAGGTTGGTAATGCACAATAATTCCTCGCGCCTTGGTGGCTGGTCTCCCGCTTACGTCGGGGAGAGGGTGGATTGAGAGGCCATGACAGGAGCTAAGGCTCGACCGCGTGCAGGGCCCCGCAGCGAATTTGGGTCATCATGTTGATGAATAATCCGTGTTATATGCCTTAAATGGATCGTATTTTCAATGATTAGGCAGCAGAATCGGCATTCTTTTGTAACAAAAATGGAACAGTAGCGGCTTGGTTAAGCCCAATGGTGCCCACATAGTAAAGTGGTATCACAAGGAATTTTTATTTAGCCGCGACAGCCACCGTGTCGGTTGGCTAGAATGAATGAGATCATACTAACAACCTGTTAATAAAGGCGGAATCTGTGGAGTTTATATCTGTTTATGGCCTGTTTTTGGCCAAAGTCGCGACGGTAGTGATTGCTATCGCCGCGCTGGCGTTGCTGGCGGTAAGCCTGGGGCAACGTAAGAACCGCCAAAAAGGGGAACTGCAACTGACTGACCTCGGCGAACAATATCGCGACATGCAGCGTGATATGCGCCTGGCACGCATGGGCGATGCGGAACAAAAGGCCTGGAACAAGCAGTTTAAAAAGCAGACCAAAGCCGACGATAAACTGAAGAAACAGCGTGCCAAAGCCGGTGCGGTTGAAGCCACCAAGCCTTGCCTGTACGTGTTGGATTTCAAAGGCAGCATGGATGCCCATGAAGTGACTTCACTGCGTGAGGAAATTTCGGCGGTATTGGCAGTAGCGACGCCGCAGGATGAAGTGTTACTGCGCTTGGAAAGCCCTGGTGGGGTGGTGCACGGCTACGGCCTGGCGTCATCGCAACTGGCACGTTTGCGTACCGGCGGCATTCGCCTGACGGTTGCGGTCGATAAAGTGGCGGCCAGCGGCGGTTATATGATGGCCTGCGTGGCGGATCGTATCGTTGCAGCGCCTTTTGCGATCATCGGTTCCATCGGCGTCGTGGCGCAAATCCCTAACTTCCACCGTTTGTTGAAAAAGAATGATATTGATGTAGAGCTGCACACCGCCGGTGAGTTCAAACGCACGCTGACATTGTTTGGCGAAAATACCGAGCAGGGGCGTGAGAAATTCCGTGAAGATTTGAACGACACCCACGAGCTGTTTAAACAGTTTGTTCATCAACAGCGTCCATCGCTGGATATCGATAGCGTGGCGACCGGTGAGCATTGGTTCGGCACTCAGGCGAAAGACAAAGGGCTGATTGATGCCATTGGCACCAGTGATGATTTGTTGATTGCTGAAATGGAAAACCACGAGGTGGTCGGGGTGCGCTATGCACGCCGTAAACGCATGATGGACCGTTTTACCGGCAGTGCGGCGGAAAGCGTCGATCGTCTGCTGTTACGCTGGTGGCAGCGGGGTGAAAAGCCACTGCTTTAAACCGAATGTTTAAACATCAAGGGGGTCATGGCCCCCTTTTTTAATGCTTAATCGACCAAATGGTATTTATCAGAAAACACGTGAGCCAAGTGTTTAAACATATTAAATACTGCGGTAGTTTTTATCGTTGGCAATCCATCCGGATCCAAAAAGAATTCACCGCGGAAAACTAAAACGCTGCCTTTTTGTTCAACATCAGTGGCAACCATACCATGCAGATATTCATCATGCTGGCGAATAAGTTTATTTGCTTCTTCCAGCAGGGCTTCGCGAGCAATAGGTGAGGTATCAGTGCGCATTTATTACACTCCAATGAAAAATTCTGCACATATTCTAACGCCAGTTCGCATTTATCCGCAAACAGACTAAGGTTTATTTGCCGTCTGGATGGCTAGCACTATCTGCCGATTGGCGAAATCTGCCTTTCCGTGCTAATTAGGTTGCGTGACGCTTTTTATCAGGTACAGTGTGGGATTTTGCGGCGTCGGGTGGAAGGTTTTGTTTACGCCATGAATGAGTTTCACACTGCCGTACTTCTGGGGCATGAGTGAATAGTAGGCAGGATCAACAACTTGCGTTCAGGTTGAGCAGTTAAACAGCCGATAGAAAAAAACATGTTGATCTCTTGCCAGACTGCCGCAATATAAAAAAGAGATATGAATCGCTGCGGCACGGCGAGATAAAAGACTTCTTTTTAGAAGAAATAAAATTAGGTAAAGGTAAATATGGGTAAAGCTCTCGTAATAGTTGAGTCCCCGGCAAAAGCCAAAACTATTAATAAATATTTAGGTAATGACTACGTGGTGAAGTCCAGCGTCGGTCATATCCGTGATTTGCCGACCAGTGGCTCAGCCAGCAAAAAGAGCGCTGACTCAACCGAAGACAAAGCCAAGAAGAAAGTTAAAAAAGATCCGACGACGGCGCTGGTAAATCGCATGGGTGTCGATCCTTACCATGGCTGGAAAGCGCAATACGAAATCCTGCCGGGTAAAGAAAAAGTTGTCGCCGAGTTAAAGTCGTTAGCGGAAAACGCCGACCACATTTATCTCGCAACCGACCTTGACCGCGAAGGGGAAGCCATTGCCTGGCACCTGCGGGAAGTTATCGGGGGTGACGACAAACGCTTTAGCCGCGTGGTGTTTAACGAAATTACCAAGAACGCGATCCAAAATGCGTTCAAACAGCCCGGTGAACTGAATATCGATCGTGTTAACGCTCAGCAGGCGCGTCGCTTTATGGACCGCGTGGTGGGTTACATGGTTTCGCCGCTGCTGTGGAAAAAAATTGCCCGTGGCCTGTCCGCCGGGCGAGTGCAATCCGTTGCGGTTCGACTGGTGGTGGAGCGTGAGCGCGACATCAAAGCCTTCGTGCCGGAAGAGTACTGGGAGTTGCATGCCGATCTGTTGGCGAAGGGTGATACCGCGCTGCAGATGGAAGTGACACATGCCCACGACAAACCGTTCAAACCGGTTAACCGTGAGCAGACCCACGCCGCGCTCAAACTGCTGGAGAAAGCCCGTTATACGGTGCTGGATCGCGAAGACAAGCCGACCAGCAGCAAGCCGGGTGCGCCTTACATCACTTCCACCTTGCAGCAGGCGGCCAGTACCCGTCTGAGCTTTGGCGTGAAGAAAACCATGATGATGGCCCAGCGGCTGTATGAAGCGGGTCACATCACCTATATGCGTACCGACTCCACCAACCTGAGCCAGGATGCGCTCGAGATGGTGCGTGGCTACATCGGTGACAACTTCGGCGACAAGTACCTGCCGAAAGCCCCGAATCAGTACAGCAGCAAAGAAAACTCGCAGGAAGCACACGAAGCTATCCGTCCGTCGGATGTGAACGTGCTGGCCGAGCAGTTGAAAGATATGGAAGCGGATGCGCAAAAACTGTATCAGCTGATTTGGCGCCAGTTTGTCGCCTGTCAGATGACTCCGGCGCAGTACGACTCCACTACGCTGTCGGTGAAAGCCGCTGATTACCAGTTGCGCGCCAAAGGCCGTACGCTGCGTTTCGATGGCTGGACCAAAGTGATGCCTGCTCTGCGCAAGGGTGATGAAGACCGCACCTTGCCATACGTTGAAGTAGGCAGCGATCTGGAACTGCAGAAGCTGATCCCAAGCCAACACTTCACCAAGCCGCCTGCGCGTTACAGCGAAGCGTCATTGGTAAAAGAGTTGGAAAAACGCGGTATTGGCCGTCCATCGACCTACGCTTCGATCATCTCGACCATTCAGGATCGTGGCTATGTGCGGGTCGAAAGCCGCCGTTTCTACGCCGAGAAAATGGGTGAGATCGTTACCGACCGTCTGGAAGAAAATTTCCGCGAGCTGATGAACTATGACTTCACCGCACGCATGGAAAACGGCCTGGACCAGGTAGCGAACAACCAGGCAGAGTGGAAAGCGGTGCTGGATGAGTTCTTTGCCGAGTTCAGCGAACAGCTGGAAACGGCGGAGAAAGAGCCAGAAGAAGGCGGCATGCGCCCGAATCAGATGGTGATGACCAGCATCGATTGCCCAACCTGCGGACGCAAGATGGGTATCCGTACTGCCAGTACCGGCGTGTTCCTGGGTTGCTCCGGCTATGCGTTGCCGCCGAAGGAACGTTGTAAAACCACCATTAACCTGGTGCCGGAAACGGAAGTGCTGAACATTCTCGAAGGGGATGACGCGGAAACCAACGCGTTGCGTGCCCGCCGTCGTTGCCAGAAGTGCGGCACGGCGATGGACAGCTACCTGATCGATAATCAACGTAAGCTGCACGTGTGTGGTAATAACCCTGCGTGTGACGGCTATGAGATCGAAGAGGGCGAGTTCCGCCTGAAAGGGTATGACGGTCCTGTGGTTGAGTGCGATAAGTGTGGTTCTGAAATGCACCTGAAAATGGGGCGCTTCGGCAAGTACATGGGTTGCACCAACGAGACCTGTAAAAATACCCGCAAGATCCTGCGTAATGGTGATGTTGCACCACCGAAGGAAGATCCGGTTCCATTGCCGGAACTGCCATGCGAAAAGTCGGACGCTTACTTTGTTCTACGTGACGGCGCTGCCGGTGTGTTCCTGGCGGCTAATACTTTCCCTAAATCGCGCGAGACCCGTGCGCCGTTGGTGGAAGAACTGGCCCGCTTCAAGGATCGTCTGCCTGAAAAACTGCGCTATCTGGCGGATGCGCCGGTGGCCGATGCGGAAGGCAACAAAACCATGGTGCGTTTCAGCCGTAAAACCAAACAGCAGTATGTCTCTTCAGAGAAGGACGGCAAAGCCACCGGCTGGTCCGCTTTCTACGTAGATGGCAAATGGGTTGAAGGCAAAAAGTAAATTTGCAGCCTGAATGCAACATAAAAAACCAGCCCATGTGGCTGGTTTTTTTATTGGCGAAAGGGGGCGAACGGATCTATCCTTTGCTGCTTTTTCCCTCCTGGAGCCAGAGTTTCACCTTGATAGCAATGCAAAATAATCGTTACCACAGTGTGACGTGGATCTATACTTGAAGCTGTAGCGTGTTATAGTGGTTATATAAAAAGTTTTTTTATGATTAAAGCTTATTAACAGCGGCGGTTTCTTCAGCGTCTGGGTGAAACACGGTGTTTATGGCTTGTTACTTTTCAGCATACCGGGGCGACACCGATATACCTGGCTGCGGCTCAACGCAGTGTTTAACCTAGGATGGTATAAGATATGAAATTGCAGCAGCTTCGTTACATCGTGGAAGTGGTTAACCACAACCTGAATGTCTCCTCGACGGCAGAAGGGCTTTACACCTCACAGCCCGGTATCAGCAAGCAGGTGCGGATGCTGGAAGATGAACTGGGCATCCAGATTTTCGCCCGTAGCGGTAAACACCTGACTCAGGTGACGCCGGCAGGTTTGGAAATTATCCGTATTGCGCGTGAAGTTCTGTCTAAAGTGGATGCCATCAAAGCCGTCGCCGGCGAGCATACCTACCCGGATAAAGGTTCACTGTATGTGGCCACCACCCATACCCAGGCGCGTTATGCTTTGCCTAACGTGATTAAAGGTTTTATTGAACGTTATCCGCGTGTCTCGCTGCACATGCATCAAGGGTCGCCGACGCAAATCGCTGAGGCCGTATCCAAAGGTACCGCAGACTTTGCCATTGCCACCGAAGCACTGCATCTCTACGACGATTTAATCATGCTGCCTTGCTATCACTGGAATCGTGCGGTGGTAGTGAAGCCCGATCACCCCTTGGCCGGTAAAAGCCACATCACCATTGAAGAGTTGGCGGCTTACCCGATCGTTACCTATACCTTTGGCTTCACCGGCCGTTCCGAACTGGATACCGCGTTTAACCGCGCCGGCCTGACGCCACGCATCGTCTTCACTGCGACCGATGCTGACGTGATTAAAACTTACGTACGTCTGGGGCTTGGGGTAGGTGTGATTGCCAGCATGGCCGTGGATCCGGTACAGGATCCAGACCTGGTGACGGTGGATGCACGCGATATCTTCACCTACAGCACCACCAAAATCGGTTTCCGTCGCAGCACCTTCCTGCGCAGCTACATGTACGATTTCATCCAGCGTTTCGCGCCACATCTGACGCGTGACGTGGTCGACAGTGCCGTTGCGTTGCGTTCCAACGAAGAGATCGAAGCGATGTTCAAGGACATTTTGCTACCAGAGAAGTAAGCCGTTAGATTAATGGCTGATAGCAGGATGGCGGACCAATATAACCCGCATGATCCCTCGTCATATAGGCCGCCCTGTGAATAGCCAGGGCGGCCTGCATATCAAACTTCCGCCCCCAGCGCGGCTAATTGCGCCACTTTCAATCCTGAGCCGTTAGCCCCACTAAACGTACACATCCATCCAGGTGACTGGTTTGCTAGCGACTCGCGTTTCAGAATTAGCGTGCCTTTTTGAATGATGCCGCTGATTTCGGCATAGCTGTTATCAACATAAATAATGGCCGGAGAGGTTTTGCCGATGCTGATATTATTTCCCGTGGCCGCAATGGATTCTTGCCCTATCACCACGTTATGCACTGCGCTGCAGTTGGCACCCGGCAGCGTGAGATCGCCAAATATATGACACCCGGCAACGCTGACTCGCTGCGCCGTCGCTCCAGCGATAAGGCTACCGGTAATCTGGCTATTGCTAATCTTGAGGCCGCCGGCAGACCCCAAAGGTGCGCCTGCTGCTGCTGCGACCGTGACATCACCATTAATTCTGCTGTTGGTAACCAGGGTTGATCCTGACATCACCACCGTTCTTAGGTAGTTCAGTACACTGTTGCTAATCTGATAATCCCCCTGAATATTACCTGATATGTATAGGCCATTGCAGATGGTGTTATCGAGTTTGATGCGACCATTACCAACAGTCGTCGTATCGTAAGGATAAATATCACCTGAAAGGCGGTTACAACCGTTGATTACCATTTGAGCGTATGGGCCATACGAAACCGCTCGTGTGAAATTGCTAATACCGCATTCGGTTAGCCACACTTCCCCCCCGACCTTGATAAAAGTCCCCAGGGGCCAATGACCTTCGGCCAGACTGCCGCCAGGGCGTTCAGCATGGATCCGCGTAAAGTGCATTTGAATGCCGCCACGAACCTCAACGAATGGCGTAACATTGTTCAGTTCGAAAGAACCGTCAAAAAAGCGATTAAAATTGCTTTGGTCGCCAGGGCGGGTGCTCATGATCAGTAGCGGTGGGTAAGCGGTCGCATCCGGATTAGCGATATCTTCAAGGTTGGTGTAGCTGTAACCGTCTTTCATTCGACCAGAGGCAAAGACGGAAACACGATTGAAGTTGTTATCGAAGGCATTGTCGAGATACAACGCTGAACCTCGGAAATTTTGTATAGCGACATCCTCCCACAGGGTGGCCGTGGTGCGGCAATAAACGCCGTGGCAATATGCCCGGCCTTTTTCGTCTTGGGTGGGGTCAACAATACTGGTGCCAATCCCTTGCACCATCAGGCTGCGTAGAGTGAGTTGCTGGAATCCGAAGTTTTCGCCCCAACAATGAATTGCGCCATAGTTGCCGTAGCCGGCGCTGCGCGGAATATTAAAATCGAGTACGGTACCCGAAGCGCCATGTCCGCCTTGTCCTTCCAAAAACCAGTCTTTGCTGTAATCCAGCACTATCGGTTTTTTAAAGTTTAATGTTCCACGCGGAAACACGATTTTGGCTACGTTCCCATTCATAGTCGAAGCATGGCTGAGTAATGCATCCATTGCATTGTCCCAGTTATTATTGGTGGTCTTAAACCAGGCAAGTTGCAGCGTATTGCCGTCTCTAACCAGGCGCCAGCGTTTGCCAGCAGTGGTGACGACTACTAATGTGCCGTCATCAGGCGTGTTGTCACCTGCTTTGTAAACATAAAAAAGTACGCGATCGCCAGTGCCGCGTAACAGAATTACCTGCCCCTCTGATTCTGGTTCTGTAACCCTTAATGCCTCCACGTTGGCAAGGGTGTTGATCTTGGTATCGGCCATATTTTTCTTCCCAGGTAGTGAGATATCGATATGCAAGACAGGGTATCCCCATGGTTGCACCGGTTGCATGACTTTGCCTGGAAAGAGTATCTCCGGAGGAACGGCGTGACATTTTGTACACGTCCTGTCAGGACTCACTAAACACTCACAGTTAACTTGTTGAGCTAACACCAGATCTTTAAGTTGATTGCTTCTGCCTATCGTTATGATCAAAACGTGTTGTTATCAAAACGTTACATCATCTTTGTGTTATCTTTAAATAAGACCTCAGTGATTACCCTGTTTTAGACATAATAAGAAATGGAGGAGCTATGTCGTCCGATCTTCGTGAAACAAGTATGGATAAGCTGGTTGCGCTCAATAGCGAGTATCGCTATTACAGTTTGCCACTGGCAGCGAGACAGTTGGGTGATATCGACCGGCTGCCAAAATCAATGAAAGTGCTGTTGGAAAACCTGCTGCGCCATGTGGATGGCGACACCGTGCAGGTTGAGGATCTGAAAGCTATCGTTGGCTGGTTGCAGACCGGCCATGCCGACCGTGAGATTGCCTACCGCCCGGCCCGCGTACTGATGCAGGATTTTACCGGCGTGCCCGCGGTGGTGGATTTAGCCGCGATGCGTGAAGCGGTACAGCGATTAGGTGGCAATGTCGACCAGGTCAACCCGCTGTCGCCGGTCGACTTGGTGATTGACCACTCGGTCACCGTTGATGAGTTCGGCGATGACGAAGCGTTTGAAGAAAACGTGCGCATCGAAATGGAGCGTAACCACGAGCGCTATACCTTCCTGCGCTGGGGGCAGAAAGCCTTCAACCGTTTCCGCGTAGTGCCGCCGGGCACCGGTATCTGTCACCAGGTTAACCTGGAATATCTTGGTCAAACGGTATGGCACACCGAAGAAAGCGGTCAGCGTATTGCCTACCCGGATACCTTGGTGGGTACCGACTCCCACACCACCATGATCAACGGCCTGGGTATTCTTGGCTGGGGTGTGGGCGGTATCGAAGCCGAGGCGGCAATGCTGGGCCAGCCGGTATCGATGCTGATCCCGGACGTGGTGGGCTTTAAACTCACCGGGAAACTCAGCGAAGGCATTACCGCCACCGACCTGGTGTTGACCGTCACCCAGATGCTGCGTAAGCACGGGGTGGTGGGCAAGTTTGTCGAGTTCTACGGTGACGGCCTGGCCGATTTGCCGCTGGCCGACCGAGCGACCATTGCCAACATGTCGCCAGAATTTGGTGCGACCTGTGGCTTCTTCCCGGTGGACGACGTGACGCTGGGCTATATGAAGCTGAGTGGCCGCAGCGATGAACAAATCGCATTGGTGGAAGCCTACGCCAAAGTGCAGGGCATGTGGCGTAACCCTGGTGATGAGCCGGTGTTTACCAGTACCCTGGCGTTGGATATGTCGACGGTGGTTGCCAGTCTAGCCGGGCCGAAACGCCCGCAGGACCGCGTGGCACTGCCCGACGTCCCTAAAGCGTTCAATGCCGCAACCGAACTGGAAATCGGCAACCAGCAACGTAAATCTGAATTCAAACCTTTCACTTTGAATGGGCAGCAACACGAGCTGCATAACGGCGCTGTGGTTATCGCGGCCATTACCTCCTGTACCAATACCTCCAACCCCAGCGTGATGATGGCAGCCGGTCTACTGGCGAAAAATGCGGTGAATAAAGGGCTGAAAACCAAACCCTGGGTGAAAACCTCGTTGGCGCCGGGTTCCAAAGTGGTGACCGACTATTTCGACAGCGCCAAGCTGACCGCCTACCTGGAAGAGCTCGGCTTTAATCTGGTGGGTTATGGCTGTACCACCTGTATTGGTAACTCCGGGCCATTGCCCGATCCTATCGAGCAGGCGATTAAAGAGGGCGACTTGACCGTGGGGGCGGTGTTGTCCGGTAACCGTAACTTTGAAGGCCGTATCCATCCGCTGGTGAAAACCAACTGGCTGGCCTCGCCGCCGCTGGTGGTGGCCTATGCGCTGGCCGGCAGCATGAAGGTTGACCTGTCCAAAGACCCACTGGGCGAAGGTCGTGACGGCAAGCCGGTTTATCTGAAGGATATCTGGCCAAGCAGCCAGGACATTGCCCAGGCGGTGGAAGAAGTTCGCACCGAGATGTTCCACAAGGAATACGGTGCGGTGTTTGACGGTGACGCCAACTGGCAGTCGATTCAGGTTGCCGGTTCGGCCACCTATCCGTGGCAGGAAGATTCCACCTATATCCGCCATCCGCCGTTCTTCAGCACCATGAAAGTGCAGCCGGATCCGGTGCAAGACATCAAGGACGCCCGCATTCTGGCGATCCTGGCCGACTCGGTGACTACCGACCATATCTCGCCAGCGGGGAATATCAAACGTGAAAGCCCGGCGGGGCGCTATCTGAGCGATCATGGCGTTGCGGCACTGGACTTTAACTCCTATGGCTCACGCCGTGGTAACCATGAAGTGATGATGCGCGGCACCTTTGCCAATATCCGCATCCGCAACGAAATGGTGCCGGGGGTTGAAGGGGGTTATACCCGCCATATTCCGTCACAGAATCAGCTGTCGATCTACGATGCCGCGATGCAGTATCAGCAGGAACAGGTACCGCTGGCGGTGATTGCCGGTAAAGAATACGGTTCCGGCTCCAGCCGTGACTGGGCGGCGAAGGGGCCGCGTCTGCTGGGGGTACGAGTGGTGATTGCCGAGTCCTTTGAGCGTATTCACCGTTCTAACCTGATTGGCATGGGCATTCTGCCGCTGGAGTTCCCGGCGGGCGTGACACGCAAAACGCTGGGGCTGAGTGGTGATGAGCAGATTAGCGTCAGCGGATTACAAACGCTGAAACCGGGGCAGAATGTGCCGGTGCTGATCACTTATGCAGATGGGCGTAAAGAAGTGGTCAATACCCGTTGCCGTATTGATACCGGCAATGAGCTGACCTACTATGAAAATGACGGTATCCTGCACTATGTGATCAGGAAAATGCTGTAATAAAAAGGGCGCCTGTCATGGCGCCCTGATTTTCCCCTGGGGGAAATTACTCTTGGTCCAGCAAATGGCCCATTTTCGCGGCCTTGGTCGCCAGATAACGTTCGTTCTTCGGGTTACGCCCAACGATCAACGGCACTCGCTCGCTAATGTTGATACCGGCTTCCGTCAGGATCTCAACCTTTTTCGGGTTGTTGGTCAACAAACGCACCGCATCCACGCCCAGCAGTTTGAACATGTCTGCACACAGGGTGAAATCTCGTTCATCAGCGGCGAAGCCCAACTGGTGGTTGGCTTCTACCGTGTCAGCACCCTTGTCCTGCAGCGCATAAGCGCGGATCTTATTCAACAAACCGATATTACGACCTTCCTGGCGGTGGTAGAGCAGAATACCGCGACCTTCTTCTGCGATATGCTCCAGTGCCGCTTCCAACTGAAAACCGCAGTCACAGCGCAGGCTGAATAATGCATCACCGGTCAGACACTCAGAATGAACTCGTGAGAGTACCGGCGTCGCGCCAGAAATATCACCGAACACCAGCGCCAGATGATCGTGCCCGGTAGCCAGTTCTTCGAATCCTACCATCAGGAAATCGCCCCAAGGTGTTGGCAATTTGGCCTCTGCCACCCGTTTAAGCTGCATGTTGCTCTCCACAAATACATCCGATTCAATCATGGTTGCGCATCCTACGTCCGGCACAGTGAACTGACCAGTATTAAAATGCGCAACGACGATCGGCATTTCATTAATTATCGACTATTTTGCCATAACTTCTTGCCCTGAGGTGCTCAGCAAATCGGCATCCGGTGTTTTCAGCCAAGTATTATTGAATTAGGTTATATATCTGTTTAATTTTTAGGGTGTTATCAATATTACAAGATTGTTACACTGCCAATGGGTTTATGCAAAGGACGATAGGAATGTTTGAGATAGCAAAACGCACGGCAGCAGGCGCGATAGTGCTGTTGTTGATGCCGCTGGCAGCGTGGCTTTCCGGTTGGCAATGGCAGCCGGGTGGCGATGGCCGACTATTGAAAGGTCTGTATTGGCTGACCGAAACGGTCACTTCGCCCTGGGGGATTATCACCAGCATCATTCTCGGTGCCTGGTTCCTGTGGTGCCTGCGCTTTCGCATCCGGCCGGCGATAGGTCTGTTGGTGCTGCTCAGCGCATCGATTCTGATTGGTCAGGGGGTGAAGTCTTTTATCAAGGATCGGGTACAGGAGCCGCGGCCGTTTGTGTTGTGGCTGGAGTCTGCCCATCAGATTGACGAAAAGTACTTTTACTCACTCAAGCGTAAAGAACGGGGTGCGTTGGTTAAAGAACAACTGCAGGATCAACCTCTGGTACCGGTATGGTTGCGTGAGCACTGGCAGTTTGAGACTGGTTTCGCATTCCCTTCCGGCCATACCATGTTTGCCGCCAGTTGGGCGCTGTTGGGCGTTGGGCTGTTGTGGCCACGTCGGCACTATAAGACCGTGGCGGTATTGATGCTGTGGGCAACGGGCGTCATGGGCAGTCGTTTGCTGCTGGGCATGCATTGGCCGCGCGATCTGGTGGTGGCGACGTTGATCAGTTGGTTGCTGGTGACAATAGCCTGTTGGTTGGCACAACGCTGGTTTGGCCCTTTGACTCCGCCGCCGCAAGAACAGCAGGAAATTGCAGAAAGAAGTTCTACCCATAAACATTAGGTGACGATGTCACTTATCGCGGCGCCGATACGGCGCCGCATTAACCCCTTACATTTCCCTTCGTTGTAATTCTTATTCATGCCCCCATATCCTTATTAATCTATTATTTTGAGAAGCTTTCTCATTAATTTGTTCGGGAGCGTCGTTTACTGTCGAATATGCCAGCAGATATGTGGTTTTATCGTGCCGCAGGGTTTCCCTGCCACGATGGGAAATGCTAACTTAAAGGTTAGGGACGCCACGTATAGGCATAGTTCATCCGATTAACTCGGCATCGCGGGAAAGAATGTGAAATATTTGCTGATTTTTTTGTTGGTTCTGGTGATTTTCGTGATTTCAGTCACGTTGGGCGCGCATAACGACCAGGTCGTGAGTTTTAATTACCTGGTTGCGCAGGGCGACTATCGCGTATCGACCCTATTGGCGGCATTGTTTGGCGCCGGTTTTGTTCTCGGCTGGGTCATTTGTGGCCTGTTTTATCTGCGTACCCGCATTTCGCTGGGTCGGGCTGAGCGAAAAATAAAAAGGCTGGAACTGCAGCTTGAACAACCTGCTGAATCGGCAGCTCCATCCGTTGTCAGCAAGGAATAATCTTCTATGTTAGAGCTGCTGTTTCTGTTGTTGCCCGTGGCTGCCGCGTACGGCTGGTACATGGGGCGCAGAAGTGCTCAACAGGATAAACAACAGGAAGCCAACCGTCTGTCACGCGAGTATGTGGCCGGGGTTAACTTCCTGCTCTCCAACCAGCAGGATAAAGCGGTTGATCTGTTCCTGGATATGTTGAAAGAGGACAGCAACACCGTTGAGGCCCACCTGACGCTGGGCAACCTGTTCCGTTCGCGCGGCGAAGTAGACCGTGCAATCCGCATTCACCAGGCGCTGATGGAAAGCGCTTCTCTGACCTTCGAACAACGCCTGCTGGCGGTGCAACAGCTGGGGCGCGATTATATGGCCGCCGGCATGTACGATCGCGCGGAAGATATGTTCGGCCAGTTAATCGGTGAAGAAGATTTCCGCATTTCCGCGTTACAGCAACTGTTGGTGATCCATCAGGCCACCAGCGATTGGCAAAAAGCCATTGATGTGGCGGAAAAACTGGTCAAATTGGGCAAAGATAAACAGCGTATCGAGATCGCCCATTTCTACTGCGAACTGGCATTGCAGGCGATGGGCAGTGACGATCTCGATAAGGCAATGGGCCTGCTGAAACGAGCGGCCTCGGCCGATAAGCAGTGTGCCCGGGTGTCGATCATGGTAGGGCGCATTTATATGGCTCAGGGGGAATACGCCAAGGCGGTAGAGTCGCTCAAGCGGGTGTTGAATCAGGATAAAGAGCTGGTTAGCGAAACCTTGCCGATGCTGCATGAGTGTTACCCACATCTGGAGCAGCAGCAGGATTGGTCGGACTTCCTCAAACGTTGTGTGGAAGAAAATACCGGCGCCACCGCCGAACTGATGCTGGCGGAAATAATTGAGCAGCAAGAAGGGCGCGATGTGGTGCAGGTGTATATCAACCGCCAATTACAGCGCCACCCGACGATGCGGGTATTTTATCGCCTGATGGATTATCACCTGGCAGATGCGGAAGACGGCCGTGCGAAAGAGAGTTTGCTGTTGCTGCGTGATATGGTTGGCGAACAAATACGTACCAAGCCGCGCTATCGCTGCCATAAATGCGGTTTTACCGCGCACTCTCTTTATTGGCATTGCCCGTCGTGCCGAGCCTGGTCATCGGTTAAACCGATCCGCGGGCTGGATGGACAATAACGCACAGTAATACGCAATAAAAAACGGGGCTAAATTAGCCCCGTTTTTTTATGAGAATAGCGCTTTATTTTTTCTTGCCGGCTTTGACGCCACCTTTCAGCAACTGACGCAGCTTCTTCAATTCTTTCTGGTTCAGCGGTTGCTCAATCTCTTCTTCAATACCCTGGTTGTCGATGTCACCATGGTGTAACTCCGCCGATTTCTTAGCGGCTTTTTCCGCCTTAGCCGGGAAGTCGAAGCTATGTTCAAGACGTTGGCAAACCTCAGCGCTCAGAGAAAGTTGGTTATCGGCGGCAATGGCACGAATTTTTTCTTTGAGTTCCAGAGGGATTTTAATCGTTAGTGTAGATATCTCGCTCATTTTGAAGCCTTTCTGCGGGAGGATTGCCTTCAAGCTAAGCCAGTCGTGGGTGAGTGTCTAGTGTGTAATAAAAATTTAATATTTATGTAACATTGTGACGGGGGAATAATGAACGATATGGCAGGGGGGATTGAGGTAGAGCCCGGCGTGCCGGGCCCCATACCGAAAGCACTTATTTGTAGATGACTGCGGTGCCGCTCAGCATGTTATTACCACCGGCTGAGATAATGCGGTAGCTGCTGGCGCCCTGGGCTTCAGCTTTGGCGGCCAGTTTGCTTTCCAGGCTGCTTAGGGTAGTAGCATGGCCTGCGGAGACGACACCGGAGGCGGTCAGGCTGGTGGCCTGCTGCAGATCAACCGGCTCAGCGGCGAAGGTGGCGAAAGAGGTCATGGCGATAGCGGCAGCGGCTGCAAAATATTTGATGCTTTTCATAGGAAACTCCAGTCTGTTTGTTTAGGTTGGAAGCCGTTTGCTTCCGATGTGTTGAATAATAAAGCATCCACGCAGATTTAAAATCTGATAATGCTGAGCTTGTTATTCAAATTATTTGATTGATAATTTACGCATCTTTACGGCGCTTTACGCAGTCTGGGTTAATGGCATTCGGGCTATATTGACGCTTGATGACGAACCAGGGGCTAACATTACTTAACCGCAGCGCGCGCTGCGGCTGGGATTTCTGTCGGCTGGCATGTAGAATGCGGCGGTCAGTTTGGCGGGTTGTTACCTGGTTATGTCCATTTTACAGAAGGTAGAAGAAATGAAGTCTGAAAATAACATTAATAACAATGACTTAAAATCATCGCCAATCATCGTTGCGCTGGATTACGCGGACAAAGGTGCCGCGCTGGCATTTGCCGATCGTATCGATCCGCAGGACTGTCGGTTAAAAGTGGGCAAGGAAATGTTCACCCTGTTTGGACCGCAACTGGTGCGTGATTTGCACGACCGCGGTTTCGACGTATTCCTGGATTTGAAATTCCACGATATTCCTAACACTACTGCCCGTGCGGTAGCGGCAGCGGCTGAACTGGGCGTATGGATGGTTAACGTTCACGCCAGCGGCGGTGCGCGTATGATGACCGCCGCCAAAGAGGCATTGCTGGCCTATGGCGCGCAGGCGCCGTTGTTGATCGCCGTGACCGTGCTGACCAGCATGGAAGCGGAAGATCTGCAGGCTATCGGTATCGACCTCTCTCCGGCCGAACAGGCGGAACGGCTGGCGCGCCTGACTCGCGATTGCGGGCTGGACGGCGTAGTCTGTTCTGCGCATGAGGCCGAGCGCCTGAAAGCGGCCTGTGGCCAACAGTTCCAGTTGGTGACGCCGGGTATCCGCCCTGAAGGCAGCGACGCAGGCGATCAGCGTCGCATCATGACGCCGGTGCAGGCTCAGGCGGTGGGCGTTGACTACATGGTGATTGGGCGTCCGATCACCCAATCCGCTGACCCTGCCGCCACGCTGAGCGCCATTCGCGCCTCACTGGCCTGAGGAGATGACCATGAAGGACGATAACAGCCGCCTGGTCTATTCCACCGACAGCGGTCGCATCAAACAGGAAGAGGTTAAGCCACAGCGCGACAAGGGTGACGGCATCGTGCGCATTCAGCGTCAGACCAGTGGGCGTAAGGGGAAGGGCGTTTGCCTGATCTCGGGCGTTGATCTGGATGATGCGGCACTGGAAAAACTGGCGGCCGAGTTGAAGAAGAAGTGTGGCTGCGGTGGTTCGCTCAAGGATGGCGTGATTGAGATCCAGGGCGATAAGCGCGATTTACTAAAACAGCTGCTGGAAGCCAAAGGAATGAAGGTCAAGCTGGCGGGCGGTTGATCGCCTGGGTGAATTGCCATGCCGCGGTGCAATGCTGCGGCATGGCATAGGGTGATGCTGCCGGGCGTAAACCCGTGAATGGCAATGAGCCATTGACTGAAGGTAAAACAGACCTGAAATAATCTTTATTATGGTTAATACGTCAAAGCGTAAACGCTTTTGCCAGCCTGTCGGCAGAGGTATCCAGATAGTGGCCGATCAGGTTATTTGCCTACCTGATGACCAATGATGCCCCCAACGGCGGCCCCGCCGAGCGTACCCAGTGCGCTACCATCGGTCAACACCGCGCCGCCTACAGCCCCTGCGCCGGCACCAATAGCGGTGTTACGGTCACGTTTGGACATGTTGGAACAAGCGCTGAGTGAAAACGCCAGTGTAAGCGCCAAAGCAGCGGTGGCGAAACGTTTATTGATAATCATCATAATGACTTCTCCTTAGCATTGGCTTATGGGAGTGCCCTATAAGTATAGGCATGAACCCTAAATTCGGCCTGCTATTAGCTCCCAAAGCGTATCGATATAAAAAATGGCATTTTTTGTTAAAGGCAGAACAATTGAAAAGCCAGAAGCGCTCTCTCTGCCAATATCCACTATAAGCCTCTGTCTGACGATAAACAGGTAAATAGTCTTAAAGTCCATTTCTCCGCCTTTTACAGGCAATTGTCTCACCTCACACAGTTCTCGGTTTCCAGCAGAAGGCTACGCGGTCTTTAGCGATTTACGCCATACCCTCCCAGAGCCGGTCTGCCGACAATATTCCCAACAGGTTTAACCGGGACAGACACATGCTTAACGAACTCAAACAGCAGGTATTAGAGGCCAACCTGGCCCTGCCACGGCATCATCTGGTGACTTTTACCTGGGGTAACGTCAGCGCCGTCGATCGCCGCGAAGGGCTGATGGTGATCAAGCCTTCTGGGGTGGAATACGAGGTGATGACCCGTGATGACATGGTGGTGGTGGAGCTGGAAAGCGGCAAGGTCGTGGAGGGAGGTAAAAAACCGTCATCGGACAGCGATACCCACCGCGTACTTTACCTTGAGTTTGGCGCCGCCGGGGGCATTGTGCACACTCATTCACGCCATGCCACTATCTGGGCGCAGGCGGGGTTGGATATTCCTGCCTGGGGCACCACCCACGCCGATTATTTTTATGGTGATATCCCCTGTACCCGACAGATGCGGAATGAGGAAATTAACGGCCGCTATGAATGGGAAACCGGCAGGGTGATTGTCGAAACCTTTGCTGAACGCCAGTTGGATCCTGCCGCGGTCCCTGCGGTATTGGTGCATTCGCACGGTCCTTTTACCTGGGGGAAGGATGCGGAAAACGCGGTGCATAATGCGGTGGTGTTGGAAGAGATTGCCTATATGGGGATTTTTTCAAACCAACTGACGCCGGGGTTGGCGAATATGCAGCAAACGCTGCTGGATAAACATTACCTGCGTAAGCACGGTAAAAATGCCTATTACGGCCAGTGATCTTCAGAACGGCCGCCAATCGACGGCCGTTCATATTCTTGCCTGACGCCTAGTCGTTCACTATATCCAACTGTATTCCCTGGCGTTTCAACTGGTGTTGATATTCCAGTGACAGCCGAGAATCGGTGATTACCCGATGCACTTTTCCCTGCTGAGTCAGCGGATTGGGCTGGATTTGGCCAAATTTGGACGAGTCGGTCAGGACAATATTTTCCACGCCCTTCGCCAGCACGGCATTAACCACGTCGGCGCGCATCATATCGCGGCCGGTAAAGCCGGTGTCCGCATGGTAGCCGTCAATGCCGATAAACGCCTTGCTGAAATGAACCTGCTGAATGCACTGGCGCGTTAAGGGGCCGACTACGGTTTCACTCTTTTTCTGATACATGCCCCCCAGCACGATCACCTCGCAGTCGGTCTCTTTCAGCAGGTTGGCGATGTAGTGGCTGACGGTGATCAACGTGATGCGCTTGCGCTCGGCAATGTAGCGAGCCAGCAACGCGTTGGCACTGCCGCTTTCGATAAAGATGGTTTCATCGTCGTTAACCAGCGACGCGGCATACTGCGCCAGCTTTTGCTTGAGGGTGAAGTTGGACATCATGCGCGCATCGACGTCGTCACTTTCCAGCGCCAGCGCGGAGCCGTGTACCCGCTTCAGATAGCTGCGTTTCTCCAGCAGGTTCAAATCCTGGCGGATTGTCACCTCTGAAACGCCGGTGGCGGCAGCCAAATCGCTGACGCTGATGCGCCGGCGGTCGTTAACCAATTGCAATATTGTCTGTTGTCTAGAATTCATATCAACCTGATGTGCGGCCACCAAGGTGCGGCCGCTAATATTTATTGTTTAAATAGTATGTTCTGTTCGCGCAATAATATCATCCTGCGCGTCAGGGGATAATGCGGTAAAGAAAGCGGAATATCCAGCAACACGAACCACTAAATCACGATACTGGTCAGGATGTTGCTTCGCTTTCAGCAGGGTTTCCCGCGACACGATGTTGTACTGCACATGCCAGCCCTGATAGGCCTCAAAGAAGGTACGCAGCATCAACATCAGCTTTTCGCGATCGGCCGGGTTCTCCAGCGTGGTCGGGTTCAGCTTCTGGTTCAGCAGTACGCCACCGAGGATCGACGCGGTAGGCAACTTGGACAGCGAGTTGAACACGGCGGTAGGCCCCAGGTGATCGGTCCCGGAAGCCGGACTGGCACCTTCCGCCAGTGGCGTATGTGCTTTGCGGCCGTCCGGCGTTGCCAGGGTGGCGGCCCCAAAGGGGACGTTAGCTGAAATGGACGAGGTACCGGCGTAGTAGGTGCCGCCGATCGGGCCACGACCAAAACGGGTGTTGTGGTACTGCCTGAGTTCATCAATGTAGGTCTGATAAGCCCGCACCAGCAGTTGGTCAACTTCATCCACGTCGTTGCCGTATTTTGGCGCGGCGTTGAGCAGCCGCTGGCGTAACTGCTCGCCGCTCAGCCCGTCAAAGTCATTGGCCAGCGCAGCCGCTAACTGCTGCTGACCGATCACCCCCTGTTCGAACACCAATTTGCGGACTGCCGCCAGGCTGTTGCCCAGGTTGGCGATACCGACCTGCAGGCCTGAAACCCAGTCGTATTTTGCCCCACCTTGCTTAATGCTTTTACCGCGCTCGATACAGTCGTCCACCAGTGCTGAGCACAGAATGTCGTGCGCATTTTCTTCCAGCACGCTATCGACCACGCACTCAATTTCAATCGACTTACGGGTGTAATAGCGGATCTGGCTGTCCCAGGCCGCCAACACCTGGTCGAAATGGCTGAAGTTGCCCTGTGACAGCGCCAGTTCCTGCGGCAGGAAGATCTGGCCGGAAGTGGCATCGCGCCCCTGTTCCAACGCGGCGAGCAGCACGCGGGCAAAGTTGATAAAGCTCATACCGGTGCAGCGGTAGCCCCACTTGCCCCCCACAGCGGTCTCGATGCAGCCGATTGCCGCATAGTCATAAGCATCCTGCGGTTCCACCCCCAGCTTGATAAACTCGGGAATGACGATTTCGTCGTTGTTGAAGGCCGGCATGCCAAACCCGCAGCGGATCACCTGCACACAGGCGTCGAGAAAATCGCTGCTCATCCCGGCGTGGTAGCGCACGCTGAGGTTGGGTTGGGTAGAGCGCAGGCGACCACAAGATTCCAAAATGGTATAGGACAGGAGGTTAACCGCATCGCACGGCTTGCCGTCGAGCAGTTGCTGCCCACCGATAGTCACGTTTTGGTAAAGCGGGCTGCCTGCCGAGGCTTTGGAGTGTGAGCCGGAACGGATCTTGTTGATCTCCAGCAGTTTCAGCCAGCAGCTGTGCAGCATTTCAATCGCGCGTTCGCGCGGCAAAGTCTGCTCCAGCTCGACATCACGGCGGTACCAGGGATAGAGATATTGGTCGAGGCGACCAAAGGACACTGAATGCCCGTTGGATTCAATTTGTAGCGTCAACTGAATGAAGTAACACAGTTGCAGAGCCTGCCAAAAGGTCTGTGGCGGACGGTGGGCGATCAGCTCGCAGTTTTCCGCGATGGACAGCAACTCCTCACTGCGCCAGCGACGGCTTTCCGCCAGGGCCATGCTGCGGGCCAACCGGGCAAAGCGCAGGATATGCTCGCTTAGTGCTTCCAGCGTCAGGTCGATGGCCTTCAGGAATTGCTCCTGCTGCAGCTCTTGCCAATCGGTGAGCCGAATGCGGCTGCGGCGCTCATCCACTTTGTCACGCAGCCCGTCGAGGCCTTTTTCCAGCAGCAGTGGGAAATTCACCGCCAGGTGCGCATCCCCCGAGGTCATATTACCTTCGGCCTTGATGATGCCGGTGGCCAGCAGGGCTTTTTGTTCATCGGTGAACATGCCGTAGCAGCGGTCCTGTACCGTTTGATCCCGCCACCATGGGCATATCCGGTGCAGAACTGCTTTGTTCTCCTCGCTGACGGAGAAACCGGCACCCGGACGGTCGGCCAACTGGTCTATCTCATCTTCGATCCAACCGACGGTATATTCCGGGAAGATCGGCGCGGCGCGTAATTCGCTGGCCTGGTTGCCGATAATCAGCTCATCGTTGTCAATGCGCAGCGTGCGTTTGGCCAGATGGTTGGCCAACGCCAGTGCCCGGCGCACCGGCAAGGGTTTGTCCAGATGCTGCTGATAGGCCTCGGTATAATGCTGTGCGCGTTCGGTGCAAACCGGCGGTTTGACGATATGGATCAGTGCGTTCTTGTGGGCCAGGGTACGTGCGGTCAGGGTGGTCAGGTCCAGCGTGGTCATGATGTTATCCTCGCAAAATGGCGGTCAGCCCTTTGGCTTCGGCGTACTGCTCGGCATAGGCCAGCAATTCGGGCGCATCCAGTGGGGTACGGGCAGCGTGATAAGGTTCGCCGAGCAGGTGATATTTATTGATGCCCAGCGTGTGATACGGCAGGAAATGGATCTCTTTGGCACCGGCTTCATCGGCAGCGAAATCGACAATCGCGCGGACAGAATGGCGATCGGCGTTAAACCCTGGGATCAGCGGGACGCGTACGGTAGTTGGGGTGCCATGGGCAGCCAGTCGGCGGAAGTTATCCATCACCCGTTTGGCGGATCCGCCGGTCCACTGTTTGAAGCGTCGTTCATCGACGTGTTTCAGATCCGCCAGCATCAGGTTAAGCCAGGGCAGTGAAGGGGTGATGTGCGACCACGGGGTATGCAGGCAGGACTCTACCGCGGTATGAATACCGGCTTCACGACCGCGACGCAGCAGCTCTGCCGCCACGCTCGGTTGCATAAAGGGTTCACCGCCGGACAGCGTCAGGCCCCCACCGCTACGTAAATAAAAGGGTCGATCGCGCAACACTTCGGCCATGATATCGTCGATATTAACCGCGTTACCGCACAGGCTGAGTGCGCCGGTTGGGCAACGGGCGGCCAATGCGGCATAATCTTCGTGGCTGAGCAAATCGCGTTGGATCACCAGGTTATCGTCTATCCGCCGGATTGCCGGCGAGTGGTCGTCTCCACACAGCGTGCAGCCGCTCAGACACAGGCGAGGGTCGAACAGCAGATCGGCCTGTCGCGCGCGGCTTTCCGGGTTCTGGCACCAGAGGCAGCCGAGTGAGCAGCCCTTCAGGAACACCACGCTGCGAATGCCGGGGCCATCATGGGTGGAATAGCGCTGCAGATTGAAGATCACGAGTCACCTGTCATTCAGTTGCTTTACTGATGT
The DNA here is from genome assembly GCF_949794035.1 of Serratia proteamaculans. NCBI lineage: Bacteria > Pseudomonadati > Pseudomonadota > Gammaproteobacteria > Enterobacterales > Yersiniaceae > Serratia > Serratia proteamaculans. Next base: position 2,928,517 of record NZ_OX461105.1, on the reverse strand, counting down.
CATTAAAGTTGTTTCGAATGAAAGTTGATTTGATTTCGATCAAATATAAACGCATTGCATGTCCTACTATGATGAGAGTTTGAATTCGCCCACAGAAGATTCAGGAGTCCGTAATGGAGCTTTATCTCGATACCGCTGATGTGAACGCAGTAAAACGCCTGGCGCGCATCCTGCCGTTGCACGGTGTGACCACCAATCCAAGCATTGTTGCCAAAGAAGGAAAGCCCATTTGGGAGGTGTTACCGGCGCTGCGTGATGCGCTGGGGGGCACCGGCAAGCTGTTTGCTCAGGTGATGGCCAACGATGCCGAGCGCATGGTGGCCGAAGCGGCGTTGCTTCATCAGCGGGTGCCGGGGCTGGTGGTGAAGGTGCCAGCGACCGCAGAAGGGCTGGCCGCGATTAAAAAACTGAAGGCGATGTCGATCCCTACTTTGGGGACGGCGGTCTATGGCGCGGGTCAGGGGTTGTTGGCGGCGCTGGCCGGGGCGGAGTACGTAGCGCCTTACGTTAACCGTTTGGACGCGCAGGGCGGTGATGGCATCGAAATGGTGCATGAATTGCAGCAGTTGCTGACGCTGCATGCGCCGGGGGCCCGGGTGTTGGCCGCCAGTTTTAAAACGCCGCGTCAGGCGTTGGCATGCTTGCTGGCGGGCTGTCAGGCCATCACCTTGCCGGTCGACGTGGCTGAGCAGTTCCTTGCAGCCCCGGCGGTTCAGGCGGCGGTAGAAAAGTTCGAGCAGGATTGGCAGGGGGCGTTTGGGACTAACTTGCTGAACTGAAAAGTCGTCTTTTAGCCTGAGATACTCGGGCCTAGCGCACCGAGGGGCAATTATGGGACACATCCTTGTGTCCCACCCTGCGGGCCGACTGGAAGTCGTTCCAACTTGCTCCCAGCAAGTTGGTCGGCAGCTAAAGCTGCTACGACCCCTTCGGCACGCTCTCCCTAATAACGGACTTTTAAGTTGTCTGAGGGCGCGGAAGCGCCCTGGTTATCACCAGTCGGAGTTAGCCATTCTCACGCAGGACGATCGGCGACTCTTTCACCGTTGGCTGGCTGGCGTTCAGCGCACGACGGATCACAAAGAAGGCGGAGACCAGCATGGTGACCGCCACCAGCATAAAGAAAGCACAGAGCGCGGCGTTAATCTGGTTGCTGAAAACGATGGTTTCCATATCCTTCAATGTTTTGGCAGGGGCGATCAACGTACCTTGCTCAATACCGTTAGAGAATTTCTTCGCCTGCGCCAGGAAGCCGATACTCGGTTTCTCATGGAAGATTTTCTGCCAGCCGGCGGTCATTGAGGTGATAAACAGCCAGACGGTCGGCAGGATGGTCACCCAGGCATAGCGCTGTTTTTTCATTTTGAACAGCACCACGGTACCGAGGATCAGCGCCATCGACGCCAGCATCTGGTTGCCGATACCAAACAGCGGCCACAGGGTGTTGATACCGCCGAGCGGATCGACCACTCCCTGATACACAAAGAAGCCCCAACCGGCGACGGCTACCGTGGTGCCCGCCAGATTACCGAACCACGAACGGTTATTGGCCAGCCTTGGGATCGCCACGCCGACCAAATCCTGCACCATAAAGCGACAGGCGCGGGTCCCGGCATCGACGGCGGTCAGAATAAACAGGGCTTCAAACAGAATGGCGAAGTGGTACCAGAACGCCATCATCGCACGGCTGTTGAACACCTCGGTAATGATGTGCGCCATACCCACCGCAAAGGTCGGTGCGCCACCGGCACGTGACAGAATCGAATGCTCCCCGACGTCTTTGGCAATCATCGTCAGGGTTTCCGGGGTGATCATAAAGCCCCAACCGTTGATCACCTGCGAGGCATTCTCCACCGTGGTGCCGATCAGCGCCGCCGGTGAGTTCATGGCGAAGTAAACGCCCGGATCGATGACCGAGGCGCAGATCAGGGCCATGATCGCCACGAAGGATTCCATCAGCATGGCACCGTAGCCGATAAAGCGGATATGGCTTTCACGTTCCACCAGCTTCGGCGTAGTGCCACTGGATACCAGTGCATGGAAGCCCGAAATCGAGCCGCAGGCGATGGTGATAAACAGGAACGGGAACAGCGAACCGGCGAATACCGGGCCACTGCCGTCGATAAAGCGCGATACCGCCGGCATTTTCATCTCTGGCATGGCGAAGACGATACCGACCGCCAGCCCGATAATGACGCCAATCTTCATAAAGGTGGACAGATAGTCACGCGGCGCCAGTAGCAGCCATACCGGCAGCACCGAGGCAACGAAGCCATAGACCACCAGCACCCAGGTCAGCGTGGTGCCGTGCAGCGTGAAGAAGGGGCCCCAGTAGGGATCTTGCGCCACATTGCCGCCATAAATGATCGCCAGTAGCATCAGGGCAAAGCCCACCACCGAGATTTCAGCGATTTTACCTGGACGGATGAAACGCATATACACGCCCATAAACAGCGCGATAGGAATGGTGGCGGCGATGGTGAACAATCCCCATGGGCTGTCGGCCAGGGCTTTTACCACCACCAGTGCCAGCGCGGAAAGAATGATAATCATCACCCCCAGTGCGCCCAGCATGGTGATCACCCCGGCAAAGGCCCCCAGTTCCTGCTTGGCCATTTCACCCAACGAGCGACCGTCGCGGCGGGTGGAAATGAACAGGATCAGGAAGTCCTGCACCGCACCGGCCAGCATCACCCCGACCAGGATCCAGATGGTGCCGGGCAGAAAGCCCATTTGCGCCGCCAGGATCGGGCCAACCAGCGGCCCGGCTCCGGCGATAGCGGCAAAGTGGTGACCAAACAGCACCCACTTGTTGGTAGGGACATAATCCAGCCCGTCATTGCGGCGCTCCGCCGGCGTCATGCGGCGATCGTCGAGCTCAAATACTTTTTTGGCGATGAACAGGCTATAGAAGCGGTAAGCGATGCTGTAACAGGCAATCGCCGCCACCACCAACCAAACCGCGTTGACATGTTCGCCACGGCTAAGGGCCAGCATGGCGAAGGCAAATGCGCCCACCAACGCCACTACCAGCCAGATGATCCCGGACTTGACGTTCTTCATCTTCAACGACTCCTTGGTGTGCAGAAATAAAGAAAGCGATGTTGTTATGGATAATGGATACCCATTAAAAGTAGGAGTTTTGCGCGTGAAGAACAGCAGGTCGGATGAGAAATGTGACGCTGGTTAAGTAATGGCGTAAAAACAATGTGATGAGATTGTTGCGGTCATCAGCAGGCGAAAAAAAACACCGGAGGTTGACCCTTCCGGTGTTTGTCTGACGTGAGATGACTCTCGCGGGGTTAGGCCGCCGGTCTGGCGATCACGCTGCGGGTTTCCATACGCACTTCGGCGATGGTGACCTGCAGGCTGTCGCCCTGACGATAGACGACTTCGCCTTTGATCTGCACCGTGCCGGTATCCTGGCTGCAGACCATTTCATCACGCACCGCGTGAATAAACGGCGCCGGGATAAAGGCTACAGCACCGTTGTCCAGCAGGCGCACACGCAGGCCGCCGCGGGTGACGTCGATGATTTCCGCATTGAAGCGCTCATCGGTGCCGGCTTTATCTTTCAGGTAGCGAGCGTACAGCCAGTCACCCACGTCGCGCTCCGCCATGCGGTTCAGACGACGGCGTTCGGCCAACTGGACGGTCACTTCATCCTGCGGCTTCTCAGCGGACTGCCCGGTAATAATGGCTTTCAGCAGGCGGTGGTTAACCATATCGCCGTATTTACGGATCGGTGAAGTCCAGGTGGCATAGGCTTCCAGCCCCAGGCCGAAATGCGGACCCGGTGTGGTGCTGATCTCGGCATAGGTCTGGGAACGACGGATGCGGCTGTCGAGGAACTGGGTCGGCTGTGAATCCAGGTGATGACGCAGTTCACAGAACCCGTCCAGCGTCAGCAGTTTCTCGGCTTCGGCTTCTACGCCGTTAGCCTGCAACACGGTAACCGCCTGCTCGACCAGCAGCGGATCGAAACCGGTATGCACGTTGTAAATGCCGAAGCCAAGACGGTCGCGCAGCACGATAGCGGCACAAACGTTAGAAGCAATCATGCACTCTTCAACGATGCGGTTGGCGCTGCGGCGCTGCTCGGTGACGATCTCCAGCACTTCGCCTTTTTCGCCCAGCACAAAGCGGTAGTCAGGGCGATCCTTGAACACCAGAGCATGCTGGTGGCGCCAGGCGTTACGCACATCGCACACGCGCTTGAGCAGGGTGATTTGCTGCGCAATGTCGTCACTCGGCGGTTGCCAGCCGGCAATGCCTTCCAGCCAATCGGACACTTCGTCATAAACCAGTTTGGCTTTTGACTCGATCTCGGCGGCGAAAAAGTGAATGTCGTTAGCCAATGCGCCGTCGGCACCGACGGTCACGCGGCAGGCCAGCACCGGACGGCGTTGGTTCGGGCGCAGTGAACACAGGTTTTCTGACAGGTCACGGGGCAACATCGGGATGTTGAAGCCCGGCAGGTAGTTGGTGAAGGCGCGCTTGCGGGCGATTTCATCCAATGGGCTACCTTGCTCGACGTAAGCGGTCGGATCGGCAATGGCGATGGTCAATTGCAGTGAGCCGTCACCATTGTCCTGCACCAACAGCGCATCGTCCATGTCTTCGGTGCTGGCACTGTCGATGGTGACAAAGTTCAGCGCAGTCAGATCTTCACGCGGCAGCGAAGCGTCCGGCTCGCGGGTAGCGATCATTTCCGGGGCTTCTTTTTCCAGATTGTGACGGGCCAGAGTTACCCACCACGGTGCCAGGTGATCTTCACCTTCGGTAATGAAATGGGTCAGATCGGCGTTAAAACCACGATCGCCCTTCAGCGGGTGGCGACACATCTGGGCAACTGCCCAGTCACCGGCCTGGAAGTTATGCTTCAGATCACGCGCTGGACGACATGGGATCGCGTCTTTCAGCAAAGGATGATCGGGCACGATGGACAAGCGGTCATCACGCTTTTGCACACGGCCGACAAAGCGCGACAGGAATGGCTCGATCAGGGTTTCCGGCTCGGCGATTTCGCGTTCTTTCTCGGTGTGCAGGGTCGCGCTCACCCGATCGCCGTGCATGACTTTCTTCATGTACGGTGGCGGAATGAAATAACTTTTTTGACCGTCTACTTCAAGAAAGCCAAAGCCTTTCTCAGTCCCTTTTACTACGCCTTCAACGCGCGGGGTCTGAGAGTGAAGTTGCTGTTTAAGCTGCGCCAGCAGCGGGTTATCTTGAAACATATCGTCCAGTGAATGGGTTGTGAGTGGCAAGATTTGCGGCTGACAGTTTTACGCGAATCACCTGCTGCGAGCAAGCCTAACGTCACGGTTTTACCGCGTTAGCGCGTGATTTTAGGGAATATCCAGCAGTCAAAAGTCATCGGAGAGAAAACCGGCACAGACAGCGATCGCTATATTAGCGCGCCCGGGGTAAACCGGGCGCGGCGGGTCAGGCGATACGCCGTGTCGGTTGCGCGACACAACGGCGGATTTCTACCGGTATCGACTTGGAGGTCGGCGTGCCGGTGCCGTCACCAAAACTGGCCAGCGGCACCAGCGGGTTGGTCTCGGGATAGTAAGCCGCCAGATTGCCGCGCGGGATATCGTAGCTCACCAGTTTGAAGCCGCTCACCTTGCGAGTGATGCCGTCATTCCACAGGGTTTCGATCTCCACCAGTTCGCCGTCCTGCATATCCAGTGCCGCCAGATCTTCCGGGTGAATAAACAGCACTTCTCGCTGGCCATAGACGCCGCGATAGCGGTCATCCAGCCCGTAGATGGTGGTGTTGTACTGATCGTGCGAGCGCAAGGTCTGCAGCGTGAAGGGGGCCTGGCGACCGTCCAACTGCGGGAACAGGCTGTCCGGTAATGGGGCCGCGCCAAATTCCGCTTTGCCGCTGGGGGTCGCGAAGCGCAGTTCAGCGGCGGCGTTACCCAGATAGAAACCACCCGGTTGATCGCAGCGACGGTTGAAATCCTCGAAGCCGGGAATGGTGGCGGCGATGTGATTACGGATCAACGAATAGTCATCTGCCAATTCCAGCCAGTCGAGCTGTTGGTTGCCCAGTACCGCATCGGCAATACCGCAGACAATGGCGGTTTCCGAGCGCTGGGTATCCGCCAGGGGTTTTCCGACGCCTTCAGATGCATGCACCATGCTGAACGAGTCTTCCACCGTGATGTACTGCGGGCCGCTGGCCTGCAGATCCTGTTCGGTTCGGCCGAGGGTCGGCAGGATCAGGGCGTCCTTGCCGGTAACCAGATGGCTGCGGTTAAGTTTGGTACTGATATGTACCGTCAGGTCACAGCAGCGCAGGGCGCGGGCGGTGCGTTCGGTGTCCGGTGCGGCAGCGGCCAGATTGCCACCCAGCGCCAGCAATACCTTCACTTCGCCACGCAGCATCGCTTCAATCGCCTCTACCGTGTTATGGCCCGGCTCACGTCGCGGCGAGAAGTTAAAATGCTGTTCCAGGCTGTCGAGCAGCGCCTTGGGTGACTTCTCATCAATACCCATGGTGCGGTTGCCTTGCACATTACTGTGGCCGCGTACCGGACACAGGCCGGCGCCCGGTTTACCCAACTGGCCGAACAGCAGTTGCAGGTTGGTGATCTCACGCACCGTCGGTACTGAGTGTTTATGCTGGGTGATGCCCATCGCCCAGGTACAGATTACGCGCTCAGCCCCTTGATAAATGGCCGCTGCCTGGCGCAACTGCGCTTCACTGAGACCGGACTGCTGGGTGATTTGCTCCCAGGTTGTGGCATCTACCTGCGCCAGATAGCTCTCCACGCCGACGCTGTGCTGTTCAATGAATGCCAGGTCAAACAGACCAGGTTCGCCACCCGCCAGACGCTGACGATGGCCTTCCAGCAGCGCTTTCACCATGCCGCGTACCGCTGCCATATCCCCGCCGAGGTTGGGTTGGAAATAGGCCGAACTGATCGGTGACGACTTGGGGGTCAGCATTTGAATCGGACTTTGAGGATCGGCAAAGCGCTCAAGGCCGCGCTCGCGCAGGGTATTAAAGCTGACGATACGTGCGCCACGACTGGCCGCATTTTTCAAACTGTGCAACATGCGTGGGTGGTTGGTGCCGGGGTTCTGACCAAACACGAAGATGGCGTCGGCCTTTTCAAAGTCATCCATACGGATGGTGCCTTTACCCACGCCGATGCTTTGTTTCAGGCCGACACCGCTGGCCTCATGACACATGTTGGAACAGTCGGGGAAATTACTGGTGCCGAGCATACGGCCAAACAGTTGATACAGATAGGACGCTTCGTTGCTGGCGCGTCCCGAGGTATACAGCTCGATTTGGCTGGGGTTGTCCATCTGGTGGATATGCTGGGCGATCAACGCCAGCGCGTCTGGCCAATCGATCGGCTGATAATGGTCAGTCTCGGCGTTATAGCGCATCGGGTGGGTGAGGCGGCCCTGATATTCCAGGAAGTAATCACTTTGCTGCTGCAGGGTGCTGACGCTGTGGGCGGCAAAAAATTCCGGTTCCACCGCATTACGCGTGGCTTCCCAACTGACCGCCTTGGCGCCATTTTCACAGAAACTGAAAGTGCTGTGATTATCATCGCCCCAGGCACAGCCTGGGCAGTCGAAGCCGCGGGCTTTATTCACGCGCATCAGGTTACGCAGGTTTTTCAGCGTCTGTTTGCTGTCGAGCACATAGCGGGTGGTGGCTTCGAGAGAACCCCAGCCGCCCGCCGCGCCGGTATAGGGCTTTATTGACGGTTTGAATTTCATATTGGTCTTCGCAGGTGGTTGTAGCTAAAAAGTGAACGCTTTTTTAAACGTTTTCAGTATTTATGTCACAAGTTTAGGAGGGGGCGGCGACAGCGTCTAATCGAATCGGGCTATGGCGGCATAGAGCCGGTTTATCGCGCCGTCGGCCGCAGCATACAAATCGTTGCATAATGACATCTGCTGAAAAAGAGTAATGATTCCGCTTTCCTCACAATTAATGCAGTCTATGCCACGGATTATATTGGTATTTTATTTTGCCCACAGGGCCTGAGGAACAGCGATTGAAGCGTTCAGTATTGGTGGTTATCACCGGGGTTTTGCTGCCGTTGGCGGTACAGGCGGCAGATGCACCCCAGAGTTTTCCCCTTAATACCCCGCCGGCGATAGACGCCGCCTCTTACGTATTAATGGATTACACCACCGGCCAGGTGCTGGCGCAGGCCAATGCAGATCAGCGTCGCAATCCGGCCAGCCTGACCAAACTGATGACCGGGTTGGTGATCGACCATGCGCTTGATCAGCACAAGATTGGCCTGGATGACGTAGTGACAGTGGGTAAAGATGCCTGGGCGCAGGGCAACCCAGTATTCAAGGGTTCATCGCTGATGTTCTTGAAGCCAGGTGACAGGGTCACGGTTCGCGATCTCAGTCGTGGCATTATCATCGATTCCGGTAACGACGCCTGTGTGGCCATGGCGGATTACGTGGCAGGGAGTCAGGCCGCCTTCGTCAAGCTGATGAATGAAAAGAGCGCCCAGCTGGGTCTGCAAAATACCCATTTTGAAACCGTCCACGGTCTGGATGCGCCGGGGCAATTCACCACGGCGGGCGATCTGGCGGTGATTTCACGTGCCATCATCATGAGTGAGCCGGCGGAATACCATATGTACAGCGAGAAATCGCTGACCTGGAACGGCATCACCCAGCAGAACCGCAATGGGCTGTTGTGGGACAAAAACCTGCGGGTGGACGGCCTGAAAACCGGGCATACCGAATCGGCCGGTTTTAACATTATTGCCTCTGCCACCGAAGGTGACCGCCGACTGATTGCGGTGGTGATGGGCGGTAAAAGCTCGAAAGGGCGCGAAGAACAGGCGCGTAAACTGCTGACCTGGGGCCTGCGTGATTTCGCCACCGTGCATCTGTTCAATGCCGGGCAAAGTCTGGGCCAGGAAAAAGTGTGGTACGGCGACCGCCATGAAGTCGCGGTAGGCAGTGCGCAGGATCAATACTTCAGCCTGCCGAAAAGCGAGGCGGGTAAACTGAAAGCGCAATATGTGATCAATACGCCGCGTCTTGATGCGCCGTTGGCACAGGGGCAGCCGATCGGTGAAATTCGTATCAGCGACAACGGCAAAGTACTGAAAACCTTGCCGCTGGTGGCGTTGCAGTCGGTCAATCAGGGCGGAATGTTCTCGCGCCTGATGGACTATGTGAAACTGAAAATCTGACCCTCCGGGCGCAGGGCGCTGCGCCCGAAATCCTGCAGCGATGGTATGTCCTTGACGATGGCGGTGACGACCTTATCTAAATATGAGAGTTACTAATCAAATAGTCCTCAAATATTTTTCACATTGAACAATCCCACTAAAATGTTAGGATATTTCCGATTGTAATCAAGGTGATTGCGATCTGGTTAAGGCGTCGTCGTTATTTGGCTGCCTTAAACAATAGTTAAAAATTTATCTATGGGGATAGGGAAGTGAAAAAATTGATTGGTGTAACAATGCTGGCCTTTCTACTGTCAGCATGTGACAAACCTAAAATAGATGCGTCAACTGACGAGTCCATGAAAGAATCCATTCAGAAGATTAGGGAAACACTCCCCCAGGAGAAGCAGCCTCAATTTGATGACGCGCTTAAAGTAGTCGCGTTCAGTCAGGTAAGCATGCGGGACCTCATGCAGGCAGGAGTGACTAAAGACGCAGATTTTGTACAAAACAAAATGAAGACTGCTCTGGCGGGTAAAACGGGTGATGAAGTTATCTCTTATGCCGAAACAATCAAGCTGGAACGACAAGAAAGAGAAAAAGAACAGGCTCTGCAAGAGATTACTGAGTTAGAAAACAGAAAAAAAACCTCTGCAGAAAGTGTTGAGCAACTGAAAGCTTTTAAAGTGACGAGCTCCCGGTTTTACTTCCAAAAAGAAAAATATGGAAGCGATCAGCCAATCATTGCATTAAGTGTAGAAAATGCCACGCCTAAAGCGGTATCTCGTGCTCACTTTAAGGGGGTAATTGCCAGTCCCGACAGATCTGTTCCCTGGTTTAGCGATTCATTCAATTATGAAATTGCCGGTGGTCTTGAGCCTGGTGAAAAAGCGGATTGGGCTTTGGCCCCTAATCGGTTTTCTGACTGGGGAAAACTAAAGCTACCGGCGGACGCTGTATTTACCGTCACGGTAGTGGGAGTCGACGATGCTAATGGCAAGCCTATTTTTGGTAATGCGGAATTTACAAAGCGTGATGCTGTACGCCTTGACGGACTGAAGAAAAAGTACTCCGTGAATTGAAGCTATCTTGGTAAACGTTCCCAACCCGGCAACTGAGCCGGGTTTTTTATGTCCTGCTTATAGGAACGACGGGCCGATCCAAGACTTGCCAAGATAAGGATTATCATAAAAAATATTGTTACAGTGCCCTGTAACGCGCAGGAGTGTTTTAGTCAGTATATTAGTTATGCATGATGGCCTCCTGCAACCTTTGCTGTAATAGCTGGAAATAAAGAAAATCGATATTAAGCAACTGATCTACCTGTGTAATCTCGAACGTGAGCGCCACTTTGGTCGGGCGGCCGAGGCCAGCTTCGTCAGCCAGCCGACGTTATCCATGCGGCTGAAAAACCTGGAAAAAGAGTTGGGCGTTTCGTTGATCAACCGCGGTAACAATTTCGAAGGCTTTACCGCCGAAGGCGAGCGGGTGCTGTCGTGGGCGCGTGAGATTGTCTCGGTTTATCAGGGGTTGAAGCTGGAGGTGGAGTCGCTTAAGCACGGTCTTAACGGCACGCTGCGCATCGGCGCCGTTCCTCAGTGCAGCATTTCACTGGCGCAAATGTTAAAGGCGGTCAGTGAGCGTTTTCCTCAGTTGGATTACCGGGTGTCGGTACTGAGCGCCGATCAGTTACTCGAGGCGCTGACGGCACATACCGTGGATATTGGCATCGGATTTTTTGAGTTTTCCACGCTGCAGGAACTGCATTTCCAGTCGCAACCACTGGCGGATGCCGGTGTTGAGCTGGTGTACCACCCCGAGCATTTCCCCGAATTGGCAGGGGATGCGCCACTGACGCTGGAGGAAGTAGCCGCATTGCCGCTGTGTTTGGCGGAATCGACGCGTTACTTCCGCCGCTACCTTGATCAAAACTTCCGTGAAGCCGGTTTGACGGTGCATGTGCGCATGGAAACTACCTCGATATTCCAATTGCTGCAGGGCATTTTTGTTGGACTGGGATGCGGGGTGTTTCCGCACGGTAACCTGTTGCCGACCATGATGCCAGAGCTGCAACGCCGACCGATCGCTATCGCGGCAATGTCGCGCCATGCCGCCGTGGTGGCCGCCGAGCCGGGGCGTGCATCACCATTGGCGCAGCACTTCTTTGATGCCGCGCGCGGTTGGCTATTGCGGTAACTTATTCCGCCTGGCTTTCGCTGAGGCGCTGTGTGTCCCCCAGGGTTTGGCGTAAACGGTTCTCCCAGGCATAGAGCGCCCCGGTGAGGATCACATCCAGCGCCTGCGCCTGATTCAGCCCACTGTTAAACAATGGCTGCACGCTGCGTGGCGTGAATTTTTCCGGCGTGCGGGTCAGGTCTGCAACCACCCGGATCACCGCCTGAGAAACCGAATTATCGGTACTCTCCAGCCCGTGATGAACATTGTCGAACAGGGCACTGACCAATAAGTCATCTTCAATATCCTGTGCGACGGTGGATGCGCAGTAGCGGCTGCCGTTAATGCGGGAAACCGCCAGCGTCGCCAGCGCTTTCAATCGAGCCGATAGGCCATAACCCTCGGCGTTGATGCTGTTAAATACGCCATTGCGCTCACGCAGTGCCGGAGCATCATGAGCCAGCAACAGATAATAAGACTCACTGCGGGCATCGGGATGGCTCTGATCGAGCACGTCGAGCTGTTCAGCGCGGGCCTCTTCCAGCACCACCGACGGCAGTCGTGATTGCCAGGCCAGTTCTTCCTGCGTGAATTCCACACCTTTTGCATCCTCTATGTTCGGAAAACCGGGCACCACACCGGTGGGCCGCCCGGCCAAGGCCGCGACACCGGCGACCACCCGTGCCTGATAGCTGACAAACCCGATAATTTGTGAAAACGCCACGATATCTGCCGGGCTTAACCCGACATCGCTGAGCTGCTGTAAGGCTTTAGGGCAAATCAAGGTCGGCTGACTGGCGAGTTGGCGGGCATATTGGGTGATTTGGGCCAGGCGGATATTGCTTTCACGCGAGGCATCGGGGCTGTACAGCGGGGCTAGGCGGGCCGCGTAGTGACTACAAAGAGACTGAACCCCGGTCACCTGAGCGACAGTCAGTGCGGTGCTGAGACGGTCATAAGGTGACAATGTCACAAGGCGGGTTAATTCGATCTGGTCCGGGAACAGCACGTGATAACTGGCAAGCGAGGCGTTAAACACCCCGCCGCGGGCAGTCAATGCGCTGTTCAACGCTTCGTCGGCAAAGGCTCCCAACCCCAGCAGGAAGCGATCGCGGATGCCGGCGGCCTGTGGCTCCAGCGGTTGGTCACCCCGGACGCTGCTTTGGGTTTCGTGATACCACTGGGCATTATGTTGTCGACGTAGTAGTTCCATAGGGGAGGATCCTTAATCAAGAGCAACAGCCACCGATGCGTAAGGCAGCGGCGGCAAGATAAAAAGGCAACATGCCCGTAGAGGGGCACGAAATGACAGGATCAGCGCTGACCATCGCAACACAGTGCGTGGCCATAAACAGAGAAACCTGCGGCTAAAGCGAGCAAGAACTGCGTGAGTCGGCGATTGCGGGGGCTGGTCATCAGTGCGATATCCTGTCGTTTAATAAGCTCAACGTAGGGGATATCCTCACCGATTCGATTGGCGAGATAAAATAATGTTAAGTGCTAATCAATAACTGAATGGAATAAAATATAATGAGATATAACAAAATTGTAATTTGTATTTGAGGATTTTGGCTAAGCGCCATGCCGTTTCAGCAATAAAAAACCCGCTCGGAAGCGGGTTTTCACGATCATAGGGGTCAGAACCTGCCGCCATCGCGCCGCCAGGCGTCGGCGGTCAGGGCTTCGCCGAAGTGGCTGGCGATCAGACGTTTGGTCAGTTCATGCAGCGGGGAAGCCAATACTTCGGCAGTGCTACCGCGTTCAACGATTTCCCCCTCGTGCATCACCATCACCTGATCGCTGATGTGTTTCATCATCCCCAGATGCTGGGTCACGTAGATATAGGAGATGCCGTGTTTCTCCTGCAGCTCCAGCATCAGGTTGATGATCTGCGAGCGCATCGACATATCCAGCGAGGCCAGTGCTTCATCGGCAACGATCACCTTGGGCTGCAGGATTAGCGCTCGGGCCAGCGCCACTCGCTGTTTCTGACCGGAAGCCAACATGTGCGGGTAATAATTGGCGTGGTCCGGCAGCATCCCTACCTGGCGCAGTGTCTGGTTGATGTGCTGCTCGCGCTCCGGGGCGGCCATTTCGGTATTCAGCCGCAATGGGGCATCCAGCAGTTGGCCGATACGTTGACGCGGATTGAGCGAAGTGCTCGGATCCTGAAATATCATGCGAATGCGCTGGCTACGATAGCGATAATCACCATAGTTGAGCCGATGATCATCAATCAACAGTTCGCCGGATGAGGGTTCCACCATGCCGGACAGCATCTTGGCCAGCGTCGACTTACCGGAACCGTTCTCGCCGATGATGGCCAGCGTTTGCCGCTCACGCAGCGTAAAGCTGACCGATTTCACCGCTTCTACGTGTTGACGGCGAAACAGCCCGGTGCGGTAGCGGTAGGTTTTGCTCAGATTGCGCACTTCCAACAGCGTTTCCATGTTATTGCTCCTCCATGTTCAACGGGAAGTGGCAGGCGAACAGGTGGTTTTTCACCGGGCGCAGGCGTGGTGTTTCAATACATTTTTTCTGTGCATAGGGGCAGCGTGGCCCCAGGCGGCAACCGATCGGCAAATGTTCCAGTGAGGGAATAGCCCCCGGCAGAGTATTGAGCCGGCTTTTATGCGGCAGTGCGCGGCCGAAGTCCGGCATTGAGCGGATCAGTGCCTGGGTGTAAGGATGGTGCGGTGCGGCCAGCAGGTCTTCACACTGTGCACTTTCCACCGTCTGGCCGCAGTACAGCACGTTGACCCGATCCGCCCATTTGCTCATCATTTGCAAATCGTGGCTGATCAGCAAAATAGTGGTGTTGTTGTTTTGGTTCAGGCGTGCCAGCAGGCGGAAAATCTGGGCCTGGGTGGTCGGCTCCATGGCGTTGGTCGGCTCATCGGCAATCAACAGGCGCGGCTGATTGGCCAGGGCGATGGCGATCATCACTTTCTGGCACTCACCGTCGGTCAGCTCATAAGGGAAGCTGCCCATAATATCTTTATGATCCTTGATGCCCACCCGGTGCAGCAGCTCAATGGCGCGGCGTTTGCGCCAGTTAAAACGCTGCCACCAACGACCTTTATAGGTCCAACCCGGGATCGCCTGCGCCAGCTGACGGCCGATGCTTTCGGAGGGATCCAGACAGGACTGTGGCTCCTGGAAGATCATCGAGACGTTATGCCCGACCAGTTTGCGTCGTTCACGCGGGGTTAACTGCAGCAGATCGATATCGTCAAAGCGGAAGCGGTCCGCGGTAACGCGCCAGTTGTCTTTGGTGACGCCGCAGATCGCCTTGGCGATCAAACTCTTGCCAGAGCCGGATTCCCCTACAAGGCCGCGTACTTCCCCTTCGCTCAGCGTCATGCTGACGCGGTCAACCGCCTTGACCGGCCCTTCGGCGGTCATAAATTCAATCGTCAGGTTGCGGATATCAAGTAATGGCATTATTCCACCCCCGTATTGATTGCGCGGCGCATACCGTCGCCCAACAGGTTAACCAGCAGCACGCTGATCAGGATCGCGGCACCGGGCAGCATGACCGTCCAGGGGGCGACATACACCAGCTCCAGCGAATCGCCGAGCATGGCTCCCCATTCCGGAGAGGGTAACTGTGCGCCGAGGTCAAGGAAGCCGAGGGCGGCAATATCCAGGATCGCCATCGACAGCGCGCGGGTAAATTCAGTCACCAGCACCGCCACAATATTTGGCATCACGGCGTACCACAAAATTTGCAGCGTAGAGGCACCGTCCAGACGCACCGCGACGACATACTCTTTTTCCAGCTCGTCGTGCACTGCGCTGTAGATGGTGCGCACCATGCGTGGCAATAACGCCAGCCAGACGGCCAGCATGGCGTGTTCGAGCTTGGGCCCGAGGAACGCCACCACCACAATCGCCAGCAGCAACGAAGGGATAGAAAGCAGGGTGTCGAGAATATGATTGAGCACCGCAGAACGAAAACCGCGGGTCACGCCGGCGAATACCCCGAGGATCACCCCGACAAGGGCGGCCGCCACCGTGACCAGCAGTGCGGCACCGTAAGTAGAGGCGGTACCCGCCAGCAGACGGCTGAGAATATCGCGGCCCAGGTCGTCAGTGCCGAGGAAGAAGGAAACGTTGCCGTAACGCGACCAGGAAGGCGGCAACAGTTGATAGCCCAGGAACTGTTGGTCTAGCGCATAAGGCGCCAGCAGGCTGCCGAACAGGG
The DNA here is from genome assembly GCF_949794035.1 of Serratia proteamaculans. Taxonomy (NCBI): domain Bacteria; kingdom Pseudomonadati; phylum Pseudomonadota; class Gammaproteobacteria; order Enterobacterales; family Yersiniaceae; genus Serratia; species Serratia proteamaculans. The sequence continues at coordinate 2,912,953 of NZ_OX461105.1, read as the reverse complement.
AAAGCAGCAGCAGCGCTATCACGCCGTAGAAGCCAATCATCGCCAGCGCATCACCGTAAAAAATCCGCCAGGTGTAGAGCAGCGGACTCGGCATTTTCTTTTCGCGGTATACGTTATCTAAGGGCATACCATTCCTTATGTTTCAGTGGGTTGGTGGCAGCGCCCAAAATATCGGCCAGCACGTTAATGGTGATTACCAGCGTGCCGACCACCATCACACCGGCGGAGATCGCCGCATAATCCTGCTGGCGGATGGCGTTAATCATCCAGCGCCCCAGGCCCGGCCAACTGAACACCACTTCGGTGATCATCGCCAGCGTCAGCATGGTAGAGAACTGTAGCCCCAGCTTGGGCACGATCGGCGGCAACGCATTATGCAATACGTGGCGGCGGATAATGGTGAAACGGGATAACCCGCGGGTCGCGGCGGCCTTAATGTAATTCTGATTGAGCACGTCGTCGGTGCTGATGCGCATCAGACGCACCACCTCGGTGGTCGGTGCTACCGCCAGTGCGGCGATCGGTAAAATCATGTGGCGCAATGCACTGCCGATCATTTCGCTGCGATAGGGTGAATCAGATAACCAGGCGTCAATCAGGGCGAAACCGGTGATCGGCTTAACCTGATATAACAAATCGAAACGGCCGGAAACCGGCAGCCAACCGAGGTGCAGTGAGAAAAACAGCATCAGCAGCAGCGCCAGCCAGAATACCGGCATTGAAAAACCGAGCAGCGCAAAGGTGCTGATGGCCGTATCTTGCCATTTACCGCGCATCACGCCGGCAATAATGCCCAGCGGAATGCCGATAAACAGCGCCAGGGTGAAAGCGAGAATGCACAGTTCCATGGTTGCCGGGAACACTTCAGCCAACTGTTGACTGATAGCCTGACCGTTAATGCTGGAGACGCCAAAATCCCAGTGCAACAGACTGACAAAGTAAAACTGGTAGGCGTCCAGCAGGGCGGCACCGTTCAGCGGCGCGTGCGGTGTGAAATAGCTCAGGCTAAAGCTGACCAGCGTCAGGAAGAACAGGGTGATCAGCAGCAGCAAGAAACGACGTAAGGTAAAGATAATCACTTTTTCGGCCCCTCCGCAGATTCACGGAACACGCCGGCAAATGACGCATTGCCGAACGGGCTCAGTACCAGTCCTTTGATGTCGTAACGATAGGCCTGCAGGCGCAATGAAGACGCCAGCGGCAACACCGGCAGTTGTTGTTCGAGAATTTTCTGCGCCTTCTGATAGTTTTCGATTCGCTGCGCCAACTGCTGTGACAGCAGGGCATTTTGCAACACTTCGTCGAACCCCGGGTCACACCAGTGAGCATAGTTGGTTTGCGAGCGGATTGCCGCGCAGCTCAGTAATGGACGGAAGAAACTGTCAGGGTCGTTACTGTCGGTGGCCCAGCCGGTCAGGGTCAGGTCGTGATTCATCTCCATCAGCCGTGCTTCCTGGAAGCGGCCTTCGACCGGCACGATGGTGACTTTAATCCCTACCTGGGCCAAGTCGGCCTGGATCAGCTCGGCGGTTTTCAACGGACTGGGGTTGTAGGATTGCGACGCGGTAGGTACCCACAGACGAAGGTTCAGTGACTCAATGCCGGCCTGTTTCAGCATTTCGCGTGATTTGGCCGGATCAAACTCGGTGACGTGCGCATCATTGTCGTACGCCCAGGAGGCGCGCGGCAAAATGGAGGCGGCCGTTTCTGCGGTGCCGTAGTAAATCGACTGCATCAGACGCTGGTTGTTGATCGCCAGCGAAATCGCCTGACGGACTTTCAAATCGTTGAGCGGCGGTTTACGGGTGTTGAAGGCCAGATAGGCGATATTCATCCCCGGGCGCAACGTCAGGCGCAGGCGCGGGTCATCACGCAGAATCGACAGCTGGCTGGCGGCCGGGTAGGCCAGCACATCACACTCGCCGGTCAGCAGCTTGGATAACCGGCCGGTGCCACCGGCACTCAGGTCGATGACCACCTGCGGCATGCGTGGTTTGCCTTTCCAGTAGACGTCGTTGCGCGCCAGACGAATATATTGCCCCGAGCGGTATTCATTCAGCAGGAAGGGGCCGGTGCCAACCGGTTCGCGGTCGATCATCTCCTGGCGGCCTTCACGGGTCAGGTCGTCAGCGTATTCTGCCGACAGTACCGGCGCATAATGGGTCGCGATATGCCATAAGAAAGAGGCGTCCGGCGCTTGCAGGCGGATCTCAACCGTGTAGTCGTCGAGCTTTTTCACGCTTTGCACCGAGTCGCCAAACTGCAGGCTGTCGAAGTACGGATACTCGCCGCCGTTGACGTCATGATAAGGGTGCTTTTGGTTAAACACGCGCTGGAAGCTGAATACCACGTCGTCGGCGTTCAGTTTACGGGTTGGTGTGAACCAGGCGGTGCTCTGAAAAGGCACGTCCTTGCGTAAATGGAAGCGGTAGGTCGCACCGTTATCCAGCACTTCCCAACTTTGCGCCAGCTCAGGGATCAGACGGTAGGTATAGGGGTCGACATCCAGCAGGCGGTCGTACAGCTGTGCAGCCAGGGTATCGACCGTCAGGCCGCTGCTGGCCATCTGCGGGTTAAAGGTGTTCAGTATGCCGCTGACACAGTAGACAAAGCCGCTCTGGCGGATGTCCGGCAACGGGGGAGCCGCTGTGGGCGCAGGAGGTGTTGAGGCCAGGGCGGTGCCCGCCAGGCAACTCAACGACAAAATCCAAAGGGGTAAACCACGCATAGAGGCTTCATGGGTTAATAAGCAATAGCATTAGTGTATCGCACTCTGGCGAACAGCCCAATCCATTGAGCAAAATGGCTGAGTTTTCTGCTACTTGATTGAACAATTCCCCCGTATCGGCAAAAAAGTTACAATTAATATGTTATAACATAACAAAATCATGTTAACGTTCTCTGGCAATGTACTGATAATCGCAAGGGGATGTATGAACATGGTTGCACTTCCACCACGCCAACCGCTGCCGGATGCGCAGGCCTGGCAGGGCGCAATGAGCGAGGTTGGGCTCGATTGGGTAGGGATGCAAGGGATCGCTCTGCCGCTGGAATTGGCAGGCAAGCCGCTGATGGCAAAGGTCAATGCCGGGATCAATCTGCGAGCCAGTCGCCAGGGTGCGCGCGGGATACATATGTCGCGCCTCTACCTGGCGTTGGATGAATTAACCCAGGGCGAACTGACGCCGCAGCGTATTAGCGATCAACTGCAGGCCTTTCTGGCGTCGCAGCCGGAGAACAGCGACCGCGCCAACCTCAGTATCAGCGGCGAACTGCTGTTGTCGCGCCCGGCGTTGTTGTCGCCACAGCGTGGCTGGAAAGCTTATCCACTGAAAATTGACGCCATGCTGACCAGCGAACTGACCCTGTCCCTGACGGTTGGTGTGCCTTATTCCTCCACCTGTCCGAGTTCGGCGGCGCTTAGCCGTCAACTGGCGCAGCAGCAATTTCAGTTTGATTTCGAACAGTCACCCGAGAAAGTCGATCAACAGCAGGTGATTGACTGGCTGGGCGAACAGGGTATGCCTGCCACGCCGCACAGCCAACGCAGTTGGGCCTGGGTGACGGTCACGCTGAATGAGGACGAAGTCGCCTTGCCGGTGGTCAATTTAATCGATCGCATCGAGCATGCGTTGGGCACACCGCTACAGACGTTGGTGAAACGTCAGGACGAGCAGGCATTTGCCCTGGCTAACGGCCAGAACCTGATGTTTTGTGAGGATGCCGCACGCCGCCTGTATCGGATGTTACGCAGTCAGTGCAATCAGCGCGCGTTTTCGTTGCGGGTGGAGCATCAGGAAAGCCTGCACGCCCACAATGCCGTGGCGGAATTGAGCTGGCAGGAGCCGGGAAATGCTGCGTAAAAACCCCAGTGGCCACCTGCCTCAGGTCTCGCCGAAAGCCTATATCGATCCCACCGCCATTATCTGTGGCCGGGTGATTGTCGAAGACTTTGTCTACGTTGGGCCGTACGCGGTGATCCGCGCGGATGAACTGAATTCAGCCGGGGACTTGGAGCCGATCATTATCGGTTCCCACTCCAATATTCAGGACGGCGTGGTGATCCACTCGAAAAGCGGTGCGGCGGTCACCATCGGGCGCTTCAGCTCTATCGCCCATCGCGCCATCGTCCATGGCCCGTGTCGCATTGAAGATCGGGTGTTTATCGGCTTCAACAGCGTGCTGTTCAATTGTCATATCGGTTCCGGCTGTGTGGTGCGCTACAACGCGGTGGTGGACGGTGTGACGCTGCCGGAAAACCTGTATATCCCGTCAACCGAACGCGTCGGCGCTGACAGCGATCTGTCGCTTTACGCGCAGGTCGATCGCGGCGCGCTGCAATTTTCTGAAGAGGTGGCCGCCACCAACATCGAACTGGTGCGCGGCTACCAGGCATTACGCAATGAGTTTTGAGTGAGGACTGCCATGAATCCATTACCCGTAACCGTGCTTTCCGGCTTTCTTGGCGCCGGTAAAACCACGGTGCTGAACCATATTCTGAATAATCGCCAGGGCATGCGCGTGGCGGTGATCGTTAACGACATGAGTGAAGTCAACATTGACGCCGCGCTGGTCGAGAACGAAGTCCAGCTCGATCGCCAACAGGAGAAGCTGGTGGAGATGAGTAATGGCTGCATTTGCTGCACGCTGCGTGAAGATCTGCTGATCTCGGTACGCGAACTGGCGCAGGCCGGCCGGTTTGATTATCTGCTGATCGAGTCCAGCGGCATCTCCGAACCCTTACCGGTAGCGGAGACCTTCACTTTTGAGGACGAGCAGGGGGAAAGCCTGTCGCACTTCGCCCGCCTGGATACCCTGGTCACGGTGGTGGACGGGGTTAACTTTATCCAGCAGTACCAGCAGGCACAGTCGCTGCAGGAAGCGGGGCAAAGCCTGGGCGAGGATGATTTACGCAGCGTGGCCGATCTGTTGATCGAGCAGATTGAGTTCTGCGACGTGATGCTGGTGAGTAAAACCGACTTGCTGACTGCGGAACAGCAGGGCGAAGTGATGGCGCTGCTCGCCAGCCTGAATCCGGATGCCAATATTATCGCCATCTCCCCCGGTAAACTGCCGCTGGAGGCGGTGTTGAACACCGGCAGCTTCAGCTTTGACAAAGCACAGCAGGCACCGGGTTGGCTGAAAGAGTTGCGTGGCGAACACCTGCCGGAAACAGAAAACTACGGCATCAGCAGTTTTGTCTATCAGGCGCGGCGACCCTTTGCACCGGATAAATTCTATCGGGTGATCAATGGCGACTGGGGCGGTGGCAAGCTGCTGCGGTCCAAAGGCTTCTACTGGCTGGCGACGCGTCCGCGTCAGGCTGGGCAGTGGAGCCAGGCCGGTGGCATCGCCCACTATGGGCTGGCGGGGACTTTCTGGCGTGCCATTGCGCAAGATAACTGGCCGCAGGATGAAGAGACTCAGGCGCAGATTAGGGAAAAATGGGTCGAGCCTTTTGGTGATATGCGTCAGGAACTGGTGTTTATCGGTCAAAATCTGCAGCAGGCCGAAATAACGCGTTTGCTGGATGCCTGCCTGCTGAACGACGAGGAAATGGCGGCCGGTGTGGACTATTGGCATGAGATGGCCGATCCCTTCCCTGAGTGGTAATTGCACAATGACAGTGTGGTAATGAGAAAAATTCTCAACAAAGTGCTTTACAGGTGATACTGAGAACTATTATCATCATCTGGCAGTTCACGGAAGGCCACAGCTTGTGGCTCTGCTGTGAAAGGCACGACATTGCTCACATTGCTTCCAGTGTTTTTTAAGCCAGCTCGGGTGCTGGCTTTTTTTTTGCCTGTTATTCTTCCTCTGCCTCGCCATTTTGCAACAGCGCGTGCTTTTTCAGCATGCCGCGCAACTGGTGATAGGTCAGCCCCAGCAGCTCCGCCGCCTTACGCTGATTAAATCTTCCCTGTTGCAGCGCCGCTTCAATCAGCGATTTTTCCTGCGCCAACTGCCAGGTTTTCAAATCCAGCGGCAGTGTGGGGCGTTCATCACCCGTCTCGCGTTGGGTGGGCAATGGCAGGGTTTCCCGTTGGGCGAACGGATTGATGATGATTTCATCCAACGCGCTGTCACTGGTACCGTGCCGATATACCGAACGTTCTACCACGTTTTTCAGTTCACGCACGTTGCCCGGCCAGTGATAACCGAGCAGGGTGTCTCTGGCGCGTTCGGTAAAGCCGGGGAACAGCGACAGCGACAGCTCGCGGCACATCTGAATCGCAAAGTGTTCGGCCAGTAACATGATGTCTTGCTGCCGCTGGCGCAGCGGCGGCAACTGCACCACGTCGAATGCCAGACGGTCGAGCAAGTCGGCGCGGAATTTACCCGCCGCCGCCAGTGCAGGCAGGTCGTCATTAGTAGCGCACACCAGCCGGACATCAACCTGCAGCGGCTGGCTACCGCCAACGCGTTCCAGGTGACCGTATTCAATTACCCGCAGCAGTTTTTCCTGTACCAGCATTGGGGCGGTGGCCAGCTCATCGAGAAACAAAGTGCCGCCGTCGGCACGTTCAAAGCGACCAAGATGACGCTTCTGCGCGCCGGTAAAGGCACCTGCCTCGTGGCCGAACAGTTCGGAGTCCAGCAGGTTTTCATTCAGCGCCGCGCAGTTAAGCGAGATAAACGGCCCCTGCCAACGGTTGGAAAGGTAATGCAAACGGTGGGCAATTAATTCTTTACCGGTACCGCGCTCGCCGATCACCAACACCGGTTTGTTCAACTTTGCCAGTTGCGAGACTTGCTCCAATACTTCGACAAAGGCATTTGCTTCGCCCAGCAGGTTTTCTAACTGTTCGCTCATGATGAAATTCGCCAATGTTTGGTGAAAATAATCACTCTACAGTAAGTCCGCAGAGAGTCAAAAACAAATAATTGTTGTTATTCAATGAAATAAAAGTTGGCACGAGTTTTGATTAAGTCTTAGAGAAATCTGTATGACCTAACGCGGCGCTTCAGACGCCATCAGAACCAAGAGGAAGTGAATTATGGGTATTTTTTCTCGTTTTGCCGACATCGTGAACGCCAACATCAATACGTTGCTGGATAAGGCGGAAGATCCGCAAAAGCTGGTCCGTTTGATGATCCAGGAGATGGAAGACACGTTGGTTGAAGTGCGTTCTACCTCAGCGCGTGCGCTGGCGGAGAAAAAACAGTTGCTGCGCCGCATTGAGCAGGGTGAAAACCAGCTTAGCGATTGGCAGGACAAAGCCGAACTGGCGCTGCGCAAAGAGAAAGAAGATCTGGCCCGTGCGGCCCTGATCGAAAAACAAAAAGTGGCCGACCTGATCTCTACGTTGACCCATGAAGTGTCTACCGTAGAAGAAACGCTGGCGCGCATGAAAAGCGAAATCGGCGAGCTGGAAAACAAGCTGACCGAAACCCGCGCTCGCCAGCAGGCGCTGACATTGCGTCATCAGGCGGCATCATCTTCCCGCGACGTACGCCGTCAGCTCGACAGCGGCAAACTGGATGAGGCGATGGCACGTTTCGAGCAGTTCGAACGCCGCATCGACCATATGGAAGCCGAGGCGGAAAGCGTCATCATCGGTAAAAAGAAGTCTCTGGATCAAGAATTTGCCGAGCTGAAAGCCGACGATGCCATCAGTGAGCAGCTGGCGGCGCTGAAAGCGAAAATGAACCGCTCTGAGTAAGGCGACAGCGGCCACGGTGATGTGGCCGCTCACCAAGACGCATTAAGAAGGAAAAGAAATGAGTGCTCTATTACTTGCCATTCCGTTGACAATCTTTGTGTTGTTTGTCGCACCGATTTGGCTTTGGCTGCATTACAGCAATCGGCAACAAAACGGCATTCAACTGAGCCATCAGGAAATGCAGCGTCTGGCGCAGTTGGCGGAAGATGCCAAGCGCATGCGTGAACGCATTCAGGCGCTGGAAGAGATCCTCGATGCAGAACACCCGAACTGGAGACAGTCTTGATGAACAACACTCTGGGCAGTAAAAAGCTTTATCGCGTCCCTGAAGAAGGCATGCTGAAGGGCGTCTGCGCCGGTCTGGCCCATTATTTTGACGTGCCGGTGCGCCTGATCCGAGTGATTGTGGTGCTGTCGATGTTCTTCGGACTGTTCTTCTTCACCCTGATCGCCTATTTCGCCCTGGTGTTCGTGTTGGATGAAGCACCGGCCAGCCGTTTTGACGGCGAACAGCAAAAAACACCGCGCCAGTTGCTCGACCAATTAGAGTACGAGCTGGGCAGTGGCGAACAGCAACTGCGGCAGGTTGAGCGTTATGTCACGTCGGATACCTTCGGCGTACAGAGTCGTTTCCGCAAGTTATAACCCCGCCTTGAGTGCAATGGCCTGCGCGTGGCGCAGGTCAGGCATTGCAGCTGACATCATCCTGTTGAACAAAATTGTGCCGGAGGGCATTGATAATGAAAAAAACCTATGCCGTAAATGCCGTTAAATCCGGTGGATTTAAACAAGGAGCCGGTACAATGTTGAAGACATTGTCTAAAGTCATCATCATAGCGTTACTGAATTACGGCCCGGCAGGGGCGGCCGGTTGGCTGCTGCGTACCGTGGGTCGCAAACCGATTCGCTTTGTCCTGGCGCTGGTGCTGGAACCACTGTTCCGCAAAGGCCTGAACAAGCTATTTGGGCGTTATGCTACAGATGAAAAAATACCGCCCAAGTAGGGCGGTATGAACTTTAATTGGCGGTCGTCGCTTTCGTTCCTGGGGTTGCCAGATAGACCCAGTCAGAGCCATCGCTAATAATGGCCTGAGCCGCTGGCGAGCCGGCGGTATTGGTGCAAAAAATGACGGTACCTTTACAGGAGACCGCAGCAGGAAGCTGGGAAAGCGTCATTGAAGATAAATTGGTACCAAAGCGACTGATGCGGCTATTGGGCCGCCAGCCCGTAGCCGTTTTCACCCAGCTGTAAATTGCACCTTCTTGATCCCCGGAAACTGCCGTATTGAACCATTCGGAGCCAATGGGGCGCATGGTACCGCCGAGCTCCTTGGGACCATCGGCAACGCGCGCCACGGTATAGTTGGATCTACCCGGTTGATATGAGCTACCGTAACTTGTGCTGATGGTTGTGGCTCCTTCAACATCGACATCGATGACCGAACCTGCGCCAGAGCGCGATACATAACGAAAATCTCCGAGGCAGCGGCCGCCAAGGAAGCGTAGATTACTAGTGTTGCTTCTTACGCTGCCGTATTGACAGTCGACCAGATCGATTCGGGTATTGGCACCGTCTTCAGTAATGGCAACCTCGCCGGAAAATTGGGTGTCAGAAATAGTTCCTGCATAGGATGGGTAATTCCACTTCAGATTTGCTAACCGGCAATTGCTGATCATGGCTTTCACACTAGGTGAAAAATTCATGTCCTGCAGCCAACATCCATTCATGAAAATATTGAACTGCTTGCCTGATGCCGCATGCGTAACATCGCCGCCTCGGTTAATGTTGGTAGCATATAAAACGCCATACCCTGTACTATATGTCAGGTGCTTTACTTCTGATGCCTGAATTTCATTTAGATAAACCTCACCTGAGTTGTTCATATATAACAGGCAACTGGCGTTAGGGTTGCTGCCCATCAGCTTTTTTAATGGTCCGGTACGGTGTTCCATATGTAAATTTCTGAACCAAAGACCAATGCCACCGTGAACGTAGATTGTCGGGCTGATTAAGTTTGCCTCCCATTGACAGTCTTCGAAACGCAACATATTGCATTCATCATCTTTGATGGTTGAGGTTAAGTGAATAGGGGCTAATAGCATTTTCCCATAATCTGTAATGTCAGTATAACTGTTATAATCACCTGACGTTCTGCCGCATCCCTGAACCTCCAGGAATTTAAAATAACTGTCCTGCACCTTATCAAGATAGAGGCCAGCCCCTTTGCAGTAGAGAATGCTTACATTCTGTACTTGCACGTAACCTGCATGCTTGATACTTAATCCACTAATTATTTTATAATTACCGATAATTTGAAAGTTTTTGAAATTAACGCCGCTATAGGTCATCTCTCCTGGGTTGGCTGTTACGGTTATTACCCCGCTAACGTCATGAATATCAGTCAGATCTGGCCCTGAGTAGGTTAACGCTGCTCTCCCGTTAAAACTACTTTCACCGTAGAGTGCGATCCCGCGGTTAGCCGGGAAGATAATCGGCTTTGCAATATTCCAGTAACCACTTGGGATTTTTACTGAACGATCGCCTTGTATTAATGAAATGTTTTGAATAAACGTGCTATTATCTTTCAGCGTTGGGTCACAGCCGCCATCATATAAAGAAAGTTGTGTAAGGTCGTTCCTGCGCCACACTGCTGATGCTTGGCCGACTTTAATAGTGGAGTATCCACCATCGTCTATTGCATTAGGGATGTTGAGATGACCTGTAAACAGACCTCCGCCTTTACCTTTTCCGGCATAGTATTCAGTTAGAAATATACGCTGACCATCATACTCAGGAGAAATTATCCTTAAGTCATTCATGGAGTTTACAGTGACAATACTTTGCTCTAAATTAATTGCGTTCATAGGGCTCTCCGGGTAATATAAATTTTTATGGAATAGTATTTTTGACACCAAATCCTGTATGGATTAAAGGTGTATTGACGGGATTAATCCCAGAAAGATAATGCTATCTTGATCTTTTATTGGATGCGATATTAGAACGCTCTGCCATATACCACACAATGAAAGTTAAGGGGGTGGTGCAGGTGTCAAAAAAAACTATCTATACATAAAATAGCCAAGCTTGTGACTATAATAATGAATATGGGCGCTAAGAATGATGGTTTTTTAACTGGCTGTTTTTTATGACAAAAGGAAGTAACTTTACGCAAAATGAAACGACTGCAAAATGAGTTAACGTCGCTGGTCAACCGCGGGATGGATCGTCACCTGCGCCTGGCGGTGACCGGCCTGAGCCGCAGCGGTAAAACCGCTTTTATCACCGCTTTCGTCAACCAATTGCTGCACGTTCACAGCGGTGCGCGTATGCCGCTGTTCTCGCCGGTGCGTGAAGAACGTCTGCTGGGCGTGAAGCGCATTCCGCAACGCGATCTCGGCATTCAGCGTTTTACCTATGATGAAGGGCTGGCACAGCTTTATGGTACTCCGCCGAGCTGGCCAACCCCGACGCGTGGCGTCAGCGAAATTCGCCTGGCGTTGCGCTACCGTTCCAACGATTCACTGCTGCGTCACTTCAAAGACACTTCAACGCTGTATCTGGAGATTGTCGATTACCCCGGTGAATGGTTGTTGGACTTGCCGATGCTGGAACAGGACTATTTGGCCTGGTCGCGGCAAATGGCCGGTCTGCTGCAGGGCGATCGCGCTGAGTGGGCCAAGCCCTGGCTGGAGTTGTGTAAAAGCTGCGATCCGCTGGCCCCGGCCGATGAAAACAAGCTGGCGGCCATCGCCCAGGCCTATACCGATTACCTGCTGCGTTGCAAAAGTGAAGGGCTGCATTTTATTCAGCCGGGCCGCTTCGTGCTGCCGGGCGATCTGGCCGGTGCACCGGCATTACAGTTCTTCCCCTGGCCCAATGTCGACAGTCTCGGTGAATCCAGGCTGGCGCAGGCGGATAAACACAGCAATATCGGCATGCTGCGTGCGCGGTTCAACTATTACTGCCAGACCATCGTCAAAAACTTTTATAAAGAGCATTTCGTCCGCTTCGATCGTCAGATTGTGCTGGTGGATTGCCTGCAGCCGCTTAACAGTGGCCCGCAAGCGTTCAACGACATGCGGCTGGCGCTGACCCAACTGATGCAGAGTTTCCACTACGGTAAGCGAACGCTGTTCCGTCGGTTATTTTCGCCGACCATCGATAAACTGATGTTCGCCGCCACCAAGGCGGATCATATCACTGCCGATCAGCACGCCAATCTGGTGTCGTTGCTACAACAGCTGGTGCAGGAAGCGTGGCAGAACGCGGCGTTTGAGGGCATCAGCATGGACTGCGTCGGGCTGGCCTCGGTGCAGGCTACCGAAAGTGGCATTGTCGACCATCAGGGGCAGCGCATCCCGGCGTTGAAAGGCAACCGTCTGAACGACGGAGCGCCGCTGACCGTGTTCCCCGGCGAAGTGCCGGCGCGCTTACCGGGGCCGACGTTCTGGCAAAACCAGGGCTTCCATTTTGATCAGTTTCGCCCCCGCGCGATGAGTGTGGATAGCCCATTGCCGCATATCCGTCTGGATGCGGTGATGGAGTTTTTACTGGGAGATAAATTGCGATGAGCGAGCCGATAAAACCGCGTATCGATTTCGAACAGCCGCTGCAGCCACCGCAGGAGCCGGTGTTACGCGCCAATGTGGCCTTCGATGAACAGCAGGCGGAAAGTTTTTTCCCGGCGGCACCGGAACTGGAGCAGGAAGAGGAAGAAGGGCGCGCCGAAGGCATTATCAACGCGGCGCTGAAACCCAAACGCAGCCTGTGGCGCAAAATGGTCACCGCCGGGCTGACGTTGTTCGGCGTCAGTGTGGTGGCACAGGGCGTGCAATGGGTACATACCGCCTGGGTGCAACAGGATTGGATCGCCATGGGCGGCGGTGTCGCGGGCGGCTTGATTGTCTTTGCCGGGGTGGGTTCGGTGGTGACCGAATGGCGTCGGCTGTATCGCTTGCGTCAACGGGCAGAAGAGCGAGATGTGGCACGCGAGCTGTTACACAGCCACGGATTGGGCAAAGGGCGTGAGTTTTGCGAGAAGCTGGCGCGCCAGGCCGGGCTCGATCAGGGACACCCGGCATTGCAACGCTGGCAGGCTTCGCTGCATGAAACTCAAAACGACCGTGAGGTCGTGGCGCTGTACGCCAAGCTGGTGCAGCCGGTATTGGATAATCAGGCGCGGCGTGAAATCAGCCGTTCAGCCGCAGAATCCACGTTAATGATCGCCGTCAGCCCGCTGGCAGTGGTGGATATGGCGTTTATCGCCTGGCGTAATATTCGGCTGATTAACCGCATCGCGGCGCTGTATGGCATCGAACTGGGTTACTTCAGCCGTTTGCGGTTGTTCCGCCTGGTGCTGCTGAATATTGCCTTTGCCGGTGCGTCCGAACTGGTACGCGAAGTGGGGATGGACTGGATGTCACAAGACCTGGCCGCCCGTCTGTCTGCCCGAGCGGCGCAGGGTATTGGTGCCGGTTTGCTGACCGCCAGACTGGGTATCAAGGCGATGGAGCTATGTCGTCCGCTGCCCTGGCTGGAGGGGGAAAAACCGAAGCTGGGTGATTTCCGCAGCCAACTGATTGGCCAACTGAAAGACACCCTGAAAAAGAGCGATAACAAAACCAAATAATCTGTCAGCGGCGCTCACCCAGGCGCCGCTGTTCATTCTTGCAGCAATCATTCCCCGCTAACACCAATACGTAACCCTCACTTGACGAAAGACGATCGCCCTGTAAATGCATTATATTTATCTGCAAATTTATTGGTGGTTGTGATAACTCTCTACAGATAAGCTAAAATGACGCCGATGGTGTCATTCACTTGCGTTTAAAATCATCAACAACAGCGATAAATCAGAGTTCTGTCAACTTTTGCTGACAGATTGCTTCTACCGCTCGGGGTGAGAGAGTATCATCGTTATCAGTCATCCCCGCACCTGCAGAGATAAGGCCAATACTGATGCGTTTGGAAGTTTTTTGCGAAGACCGGCTCGGTCTGACTCGAGAGTTACTCGATCTTTTGGTATTGCGCAGCATAGATTTACGTGGCATCGAAATCGATCCTATCGGCCGCATTTACCTCAATTTTTCCCAGTTGGATTTTGACACCTTCCGCGCGCTGATGGTCGAGATCCGTCGCATTGCCGGCGTGACCGATGTACGCACCGTGAATTTCATGCCATCTGAACGCGAACACCGCGCACTGCGCGCGCTGTTGGAGTCGATGCCGGAGCCGGTGTTCTCGATCGATATGAAGGGCAAAGTCGAACTGGCCAACCCGGCGGCGCAGGCGCTGTTCGGGTTCAGCGAAGACAAAATCCGTAACCAGACCGCCACCGCATTAATTGGCGGCTACAACTTCAACCGCTGGCTCGAGAGCGAGCAGACGACGCCGCAATCTGAACGGGTGGTGATCCGCAGTCAGGACTTCCTGATGGATATCACGCCAATCTACCTGGAAGATGAAAACCAGCAGAATGCCACCGTAGGTGCGGTAGTGATGCTGAAATCCACGGCCCGTATGGGACGCCAGTTACAGAATCTGTCGGTGAACGACGATACCGAGTTTGATCATATCGTTGCCGCCAGCCCGAAAATGCGCCATGTGCTGGAGCAGGCACGCAAGTTGGCAATGCTGGATGCGCCGCTGTTGATTGTCGGCGACACCGGTACCGGCAAAGATATTCTGGCCCGGGCCTGCCATTTGCGCAGCCCGCGTGGCAAGCAGCCGTTCCTGGCGCTGAACTGTGCCGCATTGCCGGATGACGTAGCGGAAAGTGAGCTGTTTGGCCATGCGCCTGGCGCCTATCCGAATGCGCTGGAAGGCAAGAAGGGCTTCTTCGAGCAGGCTCACGGTGGCTCGGTGCTGCTGGATGAGATCGGCGAGATGTCGCCGCGCATGCAGACCAAACTGCTGCGCTTTATTAACGATGGTACCTTCCGTCGTGTGGGTGAAGAACACGAAGTGCACGTGGACGTCCGGGTTATTTGCGCGACGCAGAAAAATCTGACCGAACTGGTACAACGTGGTGAGTTCCGTGAGGATCTTTACTATCGCCTTAACGTGCTGACCATCACTATTCCGCCGCTGCGTGAGCGTCCGCAGGACATCATGCCGTTGACCGAGCTGTTTGTGGCGCGTTTTGCCGATGAGCAGGGTGTCGCGCGGCCGAAGTTGGCGAACGATCTGGGTAGTTTCCTCAGCAAATACGGCTGGCCGGGCAACGTGCGACAGTTGAAGAACGCGATTTACCGCGCGTTGACGCAAACGGAAGGCTTCGAACTGCGCCCGCAGGACATCGTACTGCCGGAGTTCGAGGTTGAAATGTCACTCGGCGATGAGGTAATGGACGGCTCGCTTGACGATATCAGCAAGCGATTCGAACGCTCGGTGCTGACACGGCTGTACCGTACTTACCCAAGTACGCGAAAACTGGCGAAACGCCTGGGGGTTTCACATACCGCGATTGCCAATAAGTTGCGCGAATATGGCCTCAGCAGCCGTAAGCCTACTGGCGAAAACGAAGAATAAAAAAACGGGCGCCATAAGCGCCCGTTTCTACAGTTAACATTTAGAGGCCGGCATTCGTCGGCCTCTTGGTATTACTTCAGCGCAGCCAGCGCCGCATCGTAGTTCGGTTCGTGGGTGATTTCATCCACCAGTTCGCTGTACAGCACGTTGTCCTGGCCATCCAGCACCACAACCGCACGCGCAGTCAGACCCGCCAGTGGGCCATCGGTGATCTCAACGCCGTAAGCCTGTTTGAATTCAGCACCACGCAGGGTGGACAGGGTTACCACGTTGTCCAGGCCTTCTGCACCGCAGAAGCGTGACTGTGCGAACGGCAGGTCAGCCGAGATGCACAGCACTACGGTGTTATCCAGGCCGCTGGCCAGTTGGTTGAATGTACGTACTGAGGTCGCGCAAACGCCGGTATCAATACTTGGGAAAATGTTCAGAACTTTGCGTTGACCGGCGAAGCTGCTCAGCGCTACGTCTGACAGGTCTTTGGCAACCAGCGAGAAGGCTTTGGCTTGTTCGCCAGCCTGGGGCAGGTGGCCTGCAACGCTAACCGGGTTGCCTTTAAAATGTACTGTCTGAGTCATTAGCTTGATTCCTTTTACAAGTGTTTATACAAAGGGCATGAGCCTAATAAAATGGCCTTTCGGCCGCCTTTAACATTAGGTTCACACCCTGGCATCAGTTTATGTCAACAATTGTGGGTTGGATATATATAGTTTGCTAAATAGTTGTATATATTAGAGTGTGTCCAAAAAATCACCCGCGTATTCGTCCGATATTATGCGTAATTTCCGCTCAGGAGCCGTTATGAGAAGCATGCGTTTTTATCCAGAAGCCTGGCCATTACATACCGCTTTTGTTATTGCCCGCGGCAGCCGTACCGAAGCCAAAGTGGTGGTGGTCGAAATTGAGCAACAGGGCGTACGGGGTGTCGGTGAATGCACGCCTTATCCGCGTTACGGTGAAAGTGAGACTTCGGTGATGGAATTGCTGGCTGAAGTGGCACCGGTTGTTGAACAGGGTGTGACGCGTGAGCAACTGCAGCAGCTAATGCCAGCAGGCGCTGCTCGTAACGCCGTGGATTCCGCGTTGTGGGATTTGGAGTGTCAACTGAGTGGCCAGAGCCGTTGGCAGCGCAGCGGTGTTACAGAACCGGAACGTATTTTGATGGCGCAAACGGTCAGCATCGGTTCGCCGGAAGCCATGGCTTTCGCCGCGCGTGAACTTGAACAGCAAGGGGCACGGTTGCTGAAAATCAAACTGGACAATCATCTGATCAGTGAACGGCTGGTGGCGATCCGCGCGGCGGTGCCGGATACCACGTTAATTGTCGATGCCAATGAGTCCTGGCAGGCGGAAGGGCTGGCGGCTCGCTGCCAACTGTTGGCCGATCTGGGCGTGGCGATGCTGGAACAACCGCTGCCGGCGACGGATGACAGTGCACTGGAAAACTTTATCCACCCATTACCCATTTGCGCAGATGAAAGCTGCCATACCCGCGATGATTTGCCCAAGCTGGCCGGCCGCTATCAGATGGTCAATATCAAGCTGGATAAAACCGGCGGCCTGACCGAAGGACTGGCGCTGGCAGAGGCGGCGCGGGAACAGGGCTTCGCCATCATGCTTGGCTGCATGCTTTGCACCTCGCGGGCGATTAATGCCGCGCTACCCTTGGCACCGGGCGCGCGATTCGTCGATTTGGACGGCCCGACCTGGTTGGCGAATGACGTTGAACCGGGTCTGGCGTTTGAATGTGGGGCGATTAATCTCGCCCCGTAACCGGTTTAACCCGGGTAAGTCAGTAACTCTACCATGGCGTCCAGGTAGTTTTCGCTGGCGGCATCGGCCGAGATAGGGGGGAATTCCGCAGTAATGCAGGGCAGTGACAAATCAGCGCACCAACTGCCGAATGATCCCGGCGTTTCGTAACCGACGCTGGTGACCAGCGGCAAGGCAAATTTATGCGAAAGCCAAACGCCGAGCTGGGAACTGGCTGGGTCTTCAATACAGGCCAATGGCTCGTGGAACGACACCACCCAGTGCGGTTTCAACCGGTGGATCAAATGGCATAGCGCCTGGGTTTCCGGTTCGGAGCCGGGGCGACCGCCGGTCGAGAGTTTAACATCCCGAGCCTCCGCCGCGCTGTTCCAACGGTAAACCGTATCGCCGGAGCGCCAGTTGGCCGCCGGGAAGTTACGGTTCAGATCGACCCCGTTGGCATTGGCGCGCAGCCCGAGCTGGCAGCCGTCGGGATTGACCGCCAGTACTACATGGTGGCGCAACTGGTTTGGTGCGATGCTGCGCAATGCGCAGGACAGGGTAACGATAGCGGCGCTCTCATCACCGTGGGTGCCGGCAATAATCAGTCCGGTTTCCGGGCCACTGACGGCCGCCGGAAAATAAAGTAGCGGTGCGCCCAATAGTGAACTGCCGTAATTCTCTCCTGCAACGGCCAATTGGCCACGGTCACTGCGCGGTCGATGCTGGATCATGATGGTTCCCTGATTGAAAGGTCGAGAGTGATTATCATTTTATTCAGTGTATTACGCTTTCGCTTAACTTTCCCAGAGCAATTTCTCACCTGATAACAAAATTAATTGTCCTAAATTCTTGAACAGTGAGTCCGATTATTGATGGCTGGCAGACGATACCCGCTTCGCTACACTGGCTCTATCGTGAACAAATAATTGGAGCTCATCATGAAAGCCATTGCAGTCAAACAGCTTGGTGCTACGCCAGAACAGGTAGAGATCGCCAAACCTTCGCTACAACCCGGACAGATACTGGTCAAAATGGCCGCTGCCGGGCTAAATCCGGTTGACTGGCGGATAGCCGACGGCATGTTGGAAGGAAAATTGCCGCATGTTTTTCCTTTGGTGATCGGCACTGACGGTGCTGGCGTGATTGAGGCCGTTGCTGATGATGTCACCGGATTCAGCGTCAATGAGCGGGTGGCCGGTAAGTTTATGTTCGGCATTGTTGGTGCCGGCAGTTACGCCGAGTATGCGGCGATTGACCAACGTGCGGTGCTGGCAAAGGTGCCCGATGAGGTGAGTTTGACCAAGGCGGCGGCCATGCCGATTGCCGCCGGTACCGCGCTAAAACTGGTTGAAAAGCTGCAACTGACCACGGGCGCGACGTTGCTGGTGGTGGGGGCTACCGGGGGGGTTGGGCGTTTCGTTATTCAACTGGCCAAACGTCAGGGGCTGAAGGTGATCGCTACCGGCGGGGCTGATGCCGAAGCCGCATTGCGTGAACTGGGGGCTGAGAAGGTGATTGATCATCACCGGGCACCCGTGCTGCAGCAGGTGCAGCAACAGTATCCGCAGGGCATTGACGGCATGATCGATCTGGTCAGTAATGCCGAGGCCTTCAGCGCGTTGCTGGTCATCCTGCGCAAGGGCGGTGTGGCGCTGAGCACCATTTGGTCGGCAGTTCCGGAGCAGATGCAGCAACAGGGCCTGCGCGGCGGCAACCTTGAGGCCCAGATCAGCGCGGATGAGCTGGAGCAACTGTTGCAGAGCGTAGCGCGCGGAGAATTGCAGGTGCCGGTGGAACGCCTGGTATCGATTAAACAGGCACCGGAAATGCTGGCGCAAAGTAAGGCTGGCGGCTCACGCGGCAAAACCGTGCTGAATATTGATTGGTGAAGCCAATAAAACCACGCCAGCTATTTCACTGTTATTATACCCTATGAGTTTCAAGTTGCAGCTAGGCGACCAGCTCGCCCACCCCCAGGCGCTTACTTGAGTAAGTAACTGGGGTGAGCGACAAATCTGTCGGGAACAGATTTGAACGCTGCTTGCAGCGGTCCCGAAGGGGCAAGACCCACGGACGGGTCTTGTAAAGCAGATAACAACGCTGCAACTTGAAAGGCGACGGGTATATACTATCGGCAAAGCTAACCCAATTACCCAACAGGGGATTTAACATGCCAGTAGCCAGAATAGTTGCCAGCTATAGCGAAAATGATCAGGATACCATCACGCTGCTGTGCGGTGTGGACGAGGAAAACCAGATCCGTCAGGGTGAATGGTTTGGCGTGGTGAAGAACGACGACGGGCGTGGCGATGAGTCCAACTATCCGTTTACCCTGCACGTCGACTACCAGAAAAACAGCTTCTATCTCGACTATGGTTTTGACGATGCCGAGTCACGTCAGATGCAGAAAACCGATATCCATGCCAAGCCGTTGGCCGAGAAAGGTTTCTTCACCATTTTTGATGAAGAAGAGGGTGAGGAATTCAGCTACCGCATCAATAGTATTCACCTTTACGACTAATCACGTTCGTTAAGAGAAAATGCCCGTATCGACATCGTGCGGGCATTTTTTATTGCCTGGCCCCCAGTTTTTACATCTTGTCCGCCTGGAACTCTAGGTGAGACTAATCTTGTGCTATAAGATAAAAAATTCAGATGGTTAACGGGGATGAATCAGAATGACGAGAAAAAAAATTCAACAGGGTTTTCGTTTGGCGCTGTGTGCCGTGGCGATCGGCGTAGGGTTGAGCAGCGCTATGGCGGCGCAGGTTCCCCCAGGTACCACTCTGGCGGAAAAACAGGAAATTGTTCGCCACATTAAAGATGAACCGGCCTCACTCGATCCGATCAAAGCGGTAGGCTTGCCGGAAGCGCAATTGGCACGCGATCTGTTTGAAGGGCTGGTGAATCAGGATGCCAACGGCAAGGTGATCCCTGGCGTGGCCACGCGCTGGCAAACCACCGATAACCAAACCTATATTTTCACCCTGCGTAAAGATGCGCGCTGGTCTAACGGTGACCCTGTCACGGCGAAAGACTTTGTTTATAGCTGGCAACGGCTGGTCGAGCCGAAAAATCTGTCTCCTTTCGCCTGGTTTGCCCAGTTGGCTGGCATTCAAAACGCGGATGAGATCGTTACCGGCAAACTGCCCGCCGATAAGCTGGGCGTCACGGCGCTGGATGATTACACCTTTAAAGTGCAGTTGAACAAACCGGTACCGTATTTTGTCAGCCTGACCGCCAACTTCAGCCTGTTCCCGGTCAACAAGGCAGTGGTGGAGAAATTTGGCAATGACTGGACCAAGGTCGGCAATCTGGTCGGTAATGGCGCGTTTAAACTGCAGGAACGGGTGGTCAACGAAAAGCTGGTGCTGACGCCAAATGAGCACTATTGGGATCATGCGCATACGGTGCTGACCAAGGTGACCTTTGTGCCGATCAACCAGGAATCCAACGCCACCAAACGTTATCTGGCCGGCGATATCGATATCACCGAGTCCTTCCCGAAGAATATGTACCAAAAGCTGTTGAAAGACATTCCGGACCAGGTCTATACCCCAGATCAACTCGGGACCTATTATTATGCCTTCAACACCCAACGCGCGCCGACTAACGATGTTCGGGTACGTAAGGCATTGTCTTACGCTATTGATCGCAAAATTATCGCCGAGAAAGTGTTGGGCACCGGTGAAAAACCGGCTTACCACTTCACACCAGACGTCACCGCCGGGTTTAAGCCGGAGGTGAGCCTGTTGCAGCAACAGCCGCAGGCGGAACTGGACGCGCAGGCTAAGGCGTTGATGCAGGCGGCCGGCTATGGCCCGAACAATCCGCTGAAGTTGACGCTGCTGTATAACACTTCGGAAAGTCACCAGAAAATCGCCATTGCCGTGGCTTCAATGTGGAAGAAAACGCTCGGTATCGACGTCAAACTGCAAAACCAGGAATGGAAAACCTACATCGATAGCCGTAACACCGGTAATTTCGACGTGGTACGCGCCTCCTGGGTCGGCGATTACAATGAGGCCTCGACCTTCCTGTCGCTGTTGAGCTCAACCCACAGTGGTAACATCGCTAAATTCAAAAGTGCGGATTACGATAAGCTGCTGGCGCTGGCCAGTCATGAAACCAATCCGGCAGCGCTGACCACGGATTACAATAAGCTGGAGCAGATCATCGCTGATCAGGCACCAATCGCACCGATTTATCAGTATACCAATGGCCGATTGATCAAACCCTGGGTGAAAGGCTACCCGATCACCAATCCGGAAGACGTGGCTTACAGTCAGACGATGTATATTTTGAAACACTGACAGGTTGCGGTATCCCCATGAGTTTTCATCAAGCCCCGCTAATTGCGGGGTTTGTTATTTTTGTGGCAGAGGAATGGCGTAATTTATGGAGTGGCAAACAAGGCAGCACGCGCCGTCGTTGAAGGAAATACACAGCTTACGTCGTGTGCGCAGCCGGGAACGATCAGCAAATCACGTTTGGCGTGCGGAGCAATAAAGCGTCGGTTGTAAGCGGCATAGGCCAGGCCACGTTGCAGCCGATAGGGGCCCTGAGACTGCGCCGCGCAGGACTTATCGAGTATTTTGTAGAAGGTGCCGGGTGCGTTGCCAGTATCTTTCTCGCCTTCAATATAGGTGATATCTGCTGCAGCGTAACGCTGCTGCACCGATGCACGATTTTGATCGAGAAAGGCCGGAATGGCCTCAAGGCCGTATTTCCAACGATTGACGTTCGGGCAGACATCACTATTAACCTCAACCCAGTCAAAGCTGCAGTTTCTTTGCTGGCTACAGTCGCGCCAGTCGGCGGGGTGGGCATTTTTTATCGGCTGCGGCCGGTGGTTATCAAGATAGAGCCAACTGCCGGGGTCGGCTATGACGTAACGCACCTTCATGCCAGCAGGTGGATGGGCAAAGCTGACATAGTGCTGCACAAATTGCGCCCCGGCGGAGAAACCGGCGACGGTGACCGACTGTAGCTTTGGCCATTTTACTTTCAATTCGACAATCAGCCGATCAACAGCGGCAAATGAGGTGGTATTACCCTGGTGGTCCAAACCACCTTCTATCCAGGAACTGCAACTCCAGAGAGCGTCACCTGGCTGCGCTGAAGGAACGCCAGGCGAATGGCAACGTGTGGCCTGCGCATCGCTAACCGGAAACAGCGGGGCGACCAACAGCGTGCCGTCGGTTCTGGCGGCAAGTTGAGCAGCTTTCAGCGCCGCAGCCAGGGTTTTCCCCGCGTCTCTGGGATGTCCGTGCAGCACGATTAACGCGTTGTGTGGTGTGGGACCATGGGATTTCGCTATGAAGTAAGGCAAGCTGCCTGCCGACTTACCCAATTTGACCTGATATGCATCAGCGATAGTGTTGAGTGAGTTATTTGCGGCAAACAGCGGATGAAACGACGCCGGAGCAAATGCCAAAACGGAGGCTAACAAGAATGTCGAGGTGGATTTCATCGGGTGTCCGGCCGTGCATTGTGCGTTATTTATCCATGTTAGCGTATAAGGCCGTTCCAGGTGCAGCATTCGCACGGCTTCATCTTTGATCCGCCTACCATTAACGCTAGACTCTGGAATAACTGAAAAGCAGAGGGGATGAGGAATGGAAGTCATTGAGGGGCGCGAGTTACAGGTTCCTGACGCAGTGTATGCTTACCAGCTCGATGGCAAGGGGGGCGTAACATCGATTGATTACGATGATAAAGTCACCTGTGACGAGCCTTGCTGGCTGCATCTCGACTATGCACACCCCGCCAGCGCCGAATGGCTGACCACCACGCCGCTGCTACCGGATGCGGTAAGAGAGGCGCTATCCGGGGAGAGCTCGCGGCCGCGTGTCAGTAAAGTGGGTGAGGGAACCATGATCACGCTGCGCAGCATTAACTTTAATGCCAATTCGCGGCCGGATCAGTTGGTGACTATCCGCGTCTACATGACCGATAAACTGATTGTCTCCACCCGTCATCGCAAGGTGTATTCCATCGACCAGGTAGTGAACGATCTGCAAACTGGCAGCGGGCCGACCAACAGCGGTAACTGGCTGGTGGAAATATCGGATGCACTGACCGACCACGCCAGTGAGTTTATCGAGGATCTGCACGACAAAATCATCGATCTGGAAGATTCGCTGCTGGAACAACAGGTTCCTGAGCGTGGGCAGTTGGCACTGATCCGTAAACAACTGATCGTACTGCGTCGCTATATGGCACCGCAGCGTGACGTATTCTCTCGGCTGGCCAGCGATCGCTTGCCCTGGATGAATGATGACGACCGTCGCCGTATGCAGGATATTGCCGATCGGTTGGGGCGCGGGTTGGACGATCTGGATGGCAGCATTGCGCGCACCGCGATCCTTTCTGACGAAATCACTACCGTGATGGCTGATGCCATGAACCGTCGTACCTATACCATGTCGCTATTGGCGATGGTGTTTTTGCCTACCACCTTTTTGACCGGGTTATTCGGCGTTAACCTGGGCGGCATTCCCGGCGGTGGCAATCCTTTCGGTTTTGCTGCGTTTTGCCTGACGCTGACCGGATTGGTGTTCGGTCTGGGCTGGTGGCTGAAGCGGCGCCGCTGGTTGTAGCCAAAAAGCGCCGATAACCCGGTTAACATTGAGCGATATCAACTTTTGCCGGGGGGAAATGGGGCATGATCTATCTCGCAGGTGAATGCAACGTCAAGCGATGGGCGTTGCGCTCCATAATTGTCTTACTTTCTTATATTTAGAATTACTGCATAGCACATTGATTCATACGATGCCGGTTTAATCACCGGCATTTTTTTGTCTGCAATTTACCCCGTCAGGCTGCACTTTCATCCCAGAAACTGGCCTCTATCTTATGTCCGTCCAGGTCACGAACAAAGCAGCCATAATAGGCTTCACCATAGTGCGGCCTTGAGCCGGGAGCCCCTTCATCTGTCGCGCCGGCCTCCAGCGCATGGCGGTAGAAATCATCAACCTGTTGTTTACTGGTGGCGAAAAACCCCACGTGCAGACCATTGCCGTTCGTGGCCGGTTTACCGTCGATCGGCACTTGCAGCCAGAATTCCGGATAATCGCGCCCATAGCCAATGGCACCAGGGTGTTCCAACACCCGTCGACAGTCTAGTGCGGCGAGAGTGCGATCGTAAAAATCGGCTGCGGCGTCAAAATTATTGCTGCCGAGAGAAACGTGAGACAAGCAGGGAGTGATGTTCATCGGTAATCTCCAGGGTGACTGTATAAAAACACAGTATAGGATAAAACCGGCACTGTCCGATGAATTCTGCTGAAATTGCGAGCGGGATCGACAACTGATGAAGGGAAAGAGCCGCCCGCGGAGAACGGGCGGCAAAACGGCTTATTTGATTTCGAGAACGTCTAAACGGACCGGGACGGCTTCATCCGCGTCTTCCGGTTGCCAGCCGATCGGCTGCATTGGGAGATCTTCACGGTCAAAGGCCAGATCGCCACCGTCAACCACTTCGCTACCGTGGTGGATCCCTTTAAAATCAAACAGGTTGTAGTCACTCAGGTGCGAAGGCACCACGTTTTGCATTGCGCTGAACATGGTTTCCAGGCGGCCCGGATAACGTTTATCCCAGTCACGCAGCATGTCACCAATCACCTGGCGCTGCAGGTTGGGCTGCGAACCGCACAGGTTGCACGGGATAATCGGGAAGCCTTTAGCGACCGAGAAACGCTCGATGTCTTTTTCACGGCAATAAGCCAGCGGGCGAATCACCACGTGTTTGCCATCGTCGCTCATCAGTTTAGGTGGCATGCCTTTCAGTTTGCCGCCGTAGAACATATTGAGGAACAGCGTCTGCAGAATGTCGTCACGGTGGTGGCCCAGGGCAATCTTGGTGGCTCCCAGCTCGGTAGCGGTGCGGTAAAGAATGCCGCGGCGCAGGCGTGAACACAGTGAGCAGGTGGTTTTGCCTTCCGGGATCTTGTCCTTGACGATGCTGTAGGTATTTTCCTCAACAATCTTGTATTCCACACCCAGGCTTTCCAGATAGGCTGGCAGGATATGCTCGGGGAAACCAGGCTGTTTCTGATCGAGGTTGACCGCAATCAGTGAGAAATTGACCGGTGCGCTCTGCTGCAGGTTGCGCAGGATCTCCAGCATGGTGTAGCTGTCTTTGCCGCCGGACAGGCACACCATGATACGGTCGCCTTCTTCAATCATGTTGAAATCGGCAATCGCCTGGCCCACGTTACGACGCAGGCGCTTTTGCAATTTGTTCAGGTTGTACTGCTCTTTTTGACTAACTGTTTGTTGTTCTGACATTTAAATCGTGCTCGTTCTCAATTGGGGGCACTATGGGCATGAAGTTTTAGGCAGCGAGTTTAGCATTCTATAGGCTGATTGGGTCATTATTCCTTTATTTCATGACCGCAAAGACGCCTTGCCGACCTCAGTACACGCGAGCATGCGGTAAATCGCTGACCCGCGTGGTGTATGCGGGGGAGAGAAATTCACGTTTCATCGACCAGGTCTGCTGATTGCCTTGTCCGGCAAACCAGACTCCAGCGCGCCCGGACTGATTGATCTGATCCAAGGCTGCCATCAAGCGTTCACTGTTGGGGCGCGGCTGATACTCGTCGAACAGGTTCAACTGAGCGACGCCTTGCGAATAGAAGTCCTGCAGCATAACGCCGGCTTTTAGATAGCGATGGCCGGGCTGCCAAATCTTGTCAAGGCATCGAATCGCGGCGGCGATGATGTCGCGGGTATCTTGCGTCGGCGTGCTGAGCTTGATGCTCGCGGTGTTGCCGTAATATTTTTCGTTGGTTGAG
Organism: Serratia proteamaculans; assembly: GCF_949794035.1. Lineage (NCBI taxonomy): Bacteria > Pseudomonadati > Pseudomonadota > Gammaproteobacteria > Enterobacterales > Yersiniaceae > Serratia > Serratia proteamaculans. The sequence goes on along the minus strand of NZ_OX461105.1, from coordinate 2,887,205 downwards.
AAGGGGCTGGTTTTAACCCATGCATTGATATTCCGGCAATATTGGTGCTCTTCGCGCAGTTTTTCTGCTGCGCGTGAAGCGTGCATGCAGATAGCCTGATGCATATCATTGTACTCAGTGACGCGATCGCCGAATGACCTGCTGCAAATGATCTGCTGTTTGGTTGGGGCAAATTCTTCAAGTGACAAGCAGGGTTCACCACGCAGTTCACGCACCGTGCGTTCAACCACCACGCTGAAATGCTTGCGGATCATTGTGGTGCTTGCATCTGCCAGCTGCAGTGCGGTTTCGATCCCCATATTCCGCAGTTCTTTGGTGAGACGCCGCCCGATACCCCAGACTTTTTCTGCCGGCACCAAGGACATCAATTTTCGCTGCCGTTCCAGGCTGGAAAGATCAACCACGCCGCGGGTTTGCTCCCATTTTTTTGCCGCGAAGTTCGCCAGTTTTGCCAGGGTTTTGGTCTGGGCAATACCCACGCCTATGGTAAGCCCGGTATCACGCAGCACTTTGGTCCGTACCTGGTGCCCGAACGCTGCCAAATCGACGCAGTTTTGTACCCCGTCAAGGTCAAGAAAGCTTTCGTCGATGGAGTAAATTTCGACTCGTGGTGCCATCTCTTCGAACACGGCCATCACTCGCATCGACATATCGGCATACAGCTCGTAGTTGCTGCTGAATGCGATACCGCCGGCACGCTCAAAATCGCGCTTTATTTTGAAATAGGGCGCGCCGGTTTTCAGGCCCAGAGCCTTTGCCTCTTTGCTCTGTGCTACCACGCAACCGTCGTTGTTCGACAGAACAACCACCGGTCGACCATGCAGATCCGGACGCCACAGCGTTTCGCAACTCGCATAGAAGCTGTTTACATCGGCCAGGGCGTACATTATTTCAACCTGGTGATGGTTGAAACCACCACGCCGACGATGCTCAGATCATCGCCGCCATCCCGCAGCGGTATTGGCCGGAAGTTCGGATTCATTGGTTCAAGCTGTTTGACAGGATGCAGGCAGAGACGTTTAACCGTGAACTCGCCTGCGATGCTGGCGATCACGATATCGCCGTGACAGGCGCCAATGCTTCGGTCGACAACCAACAGGGATCCGTCGGTGATCCCGGCTTCGATCATGCTTTCCCCAGAGGCGATCAAAAAGTAGGTCGCCGACGGATGACTAATGCAGTACTCGTTGAGGTCGATCCTCGCGTGTATATAGTCTTGCGCAGGATTCCCAAATGCACTCATTCTAGCCATATATTGTCAATCCTGGAGAAAATACAGCGGCTTTTGATTGACCACAGTAGTGCTGCTCGAAGCCTTATACATGATTTACTGCCCTATTAATTGACTGTGTTTATATACAGTATTATAGGTGTGGGGAATGAATCAAGACGGTTTTTAGACGGCGCTCCGAATGTTTTGAATTTTGGGGAATTTAGTTCACAGCGGCTTGCATGGTCTAATCTTCTGCAAACGGTGCCCAGGCTTCCGGCTGAATGCTACAGCTTTGCATCCACGGTGCCAGAGCAGACGTTATGTCGGTTCTGAAACAAAGCTTTTCATTTCTAACTGAATACCACGTCCTATGGACGTGGTTATCGACTTTTTGGCTCTGCCAGTAATGCTACTCATGGGAAAATCCGAATCCGTTATCCCCATAACTGATAAGGATTTAACCATGAGTAGGTTCGAAAAAGCATCGCATGTGCTCTGGCATTGTCAATACCATATAGTTTGGACGCCCAAGTGCCGATTTCGAATACTGAAAAACAATGTAGGGAAAGAGGTTTACAGGCAAATAAGAATATTAAGTGAACAACTCCATGTAGAAATAGTGGAGTTAAATGTTCAGTTAGATCATGTTCATTTACTGATAAAGATCCCGCCGAAACTGTCAGTATCAGAAGTGATGGGCCACCTTAAAGGCCGAACAGCTATCCGTTTGTTTAATAAATTCCCCTACTTGAGGAAGCACAAGTTGTGGGGAAATCACTTTTGGGCGAAGGGCTACTGTGTGGACACCGTAGGTGTAAACGCAGAGATGATCCGCAAGTACGTAAAGTACCAAGAGAAACACGAGCAAGAAGAAAACCAGCTGAGTTTACATGGAATGTGAAGTGAGGACCCTTAGGGTTCGAGCTTAGTACGCCCCTATGGGGCGCCCAAGCAATGCCGCCTTCTACGAAGGCGGATTTTTACGGTGACGTCCTCATCCCGTTGATGAAGACGTCACTAACATTACGGTCTGTCAACCTGCGGAGGTTGATGTTGGAATTCGGGCAATGACCTTAATTTCAAAATCGAATCCCGCAAGCCAGGTAACGCCAACGGCTGTCCAGTTCGGGTAAGGGGGCTGCGGGAAAATGGACTGTTTCACCTGCATGATCGTCGGAAACTGATTTTCCGGGTCAGTATGAAAGGTGGTGACATCAATCAGGTCGTCAAACGTACAACCCGCTGCTGCAAGAGTCGCTGCCAGGTTAGCAAACGCAAGTTGCACCTGCGCGGCAAAATCCGGCTCCGGCGTACCATTGGCGCGGCTGCCAACCTGACCGGAAACGAACAACATATCGCCAGAACGGATCGCGGCGGAATAACCGTGCTCTTCGTAGAGAGCATGGCGATTAGCAGGAAAAACAGGTTCACGCTGGATCATGGAATTTCCTTTCTTAAGTCAATGTGTGATGCGGGATGCGCGGTATGCAAAATTGATTTAATATACGCGGCGTATGTTGAATTAATCACACATACGCCGCGTATGTCAAATGACATTCGTTACGTATGTCAAAAAGGAGATCGTATGGCCGCCAAACGCCGCGCCGAAACAATGGAAGAGAACCGCGCCAAATTGATTACGGCAGCGCGGAAATCCTTTGCCGAAAGGGGTTTTGCTGCCGTATCAATGGATGAATTAACCGCCAGCGTTGGCCTGACACGCGGGGCGCTATACCACAACTTTGGTGATAAAAAGGGGCTGCTTGCCGCTGTTGTTGCTCAAGTAGATGGTGAAATGGCACAACGAGCCAAAGCCGCCGCCGCGAATGCCGATGACGACTGGGAAAGGCTGCTGGCTGAAGGGATTGCCTACATTAAGATGGCGCTGAACACAGAAGTAAGGCGCATCGTTCTGCTTGATGGTCCGGCTTTCCTTGGGGATCCGGCACAATGGCCCAGCCAGAATAGTTGCCTCGAATCCACCCGCCAGACTGTCATAAAGTTGATCGAACGCGGCGTACTTAAATCGGTTGACGCGGATGCCGCTGCACATCTGTTAAACAGTGCCGCGCTGAATTCCGCACTTTGGATTGCTGCGAGCGACGATCCGCAACGGGCGCTGCCAAAAATTATTGAAGTGTTTACTCAACTGGCAAGCGGCTTACGGAATAGTTCCAATAAACTGCGATGAGACGTTTATATGGTGCAGTGAGCCAAGACCTTATAGTTCATACGTGTAATTGCATTTGATTTGACCGTCAGCCAGAAGCGGAAGTGACGAACAGTTAAGTATGTTAATCAAGCGTGAGCAGGTCATCTATACAGCTTCTTCGGGGTAAGTTCGGGGAAGCTTTATGTTTTTGGGCAGCCCGTGACTTGCGGGTAATTGCGACATACCAGATTGAGTTTGTTTTTCGGCTCGAAACCTTTATCCAGCATGCATCGCTGAACATTAGCGGCTTTGAGCAGCGTCGGCACGTAAGGCACCGAGCCCAAAGGTTGCGGATAACCGCATTGATACATCACCGCCAGTGCTTGTTTATCGTTTTCAACTTCATGAGAAAAATGCAGCGAGGCCCCCACTTTACGCCAGGTAATCAAGGAAAACTTGCTCACGCCTGAATCCGGCTTAATCGGATGAAAACCTCTGTCTGCGACAAAAGGCAGCGCTTCTAGCTGGCTCTGGCTCAAGGGGTGCCCCTGCTCTTGTTTTAGGCAGGCTGGCGTATCATGGTAAACACGAACGCTGCAAATTTTGAATCCGTCTTTACGGGTAAACCCCATATTCTCCATGCATTGGTAATACAGAACGGATTCATTATCCGTTTTGGGAATATCGGAACCGGGAAGTTGCACGCCGCATTTACCCATCGCGACGCGCACGCCGTCGATATCCGTATCAGGACGCTGCCACTGTGTCAGGTCCGGAGCAGGGGGGCATCCTGTCAGCAGGAATACCGACGTCATCAGCGGAAGTAAAGTCACCAGAGTCGATCTTCGGAACATTAAAATCCCTTATTTATTATTGTTTCAGGCAGCATCCATACTGCCCGTATTGCTCCTCTGCGACAACACAGTTCAGGTTTTAGTCGTACTGAAATAGAAATTCCACTCTGCCTGGTTACAGATCCCCCAAGTAGCGCGCCGGTGGCGAATGTCGGTCAGTCTTTAAGGGTTGCCGTTGTCCAATATGCGGCTATCATCTTTTCTTTAAGCCCTCGCTACCCTTGAAAGGATTGTCTGCCGCTATGCCCGTGAATTTCGATCTCAACGATCTTTATGCCTTCAGAGCCCTGGTTGAATACGGTAATTTTCGGCTTGCCGCGGAGTCTATTTGCCTTTCGCAGTCAGCATTGAGCCGCAGGATAGAGAAGCTGGAATCCGCGCTGGGTATCAAGTTGTTCGACAGAACGACCCGGCGCGTCACGTTGACACTCTATGGGCAGACTTTCGCTGAGCGTTCAGATCAGCTCCTGGCGAATGTTGAGTTGGTATTAGCGGATATCAATAAGGTCAGCCAGGACCGCGTAGGGCTGGTCACCGTCGCTACGGTGCCCTCGGCGGCCTACTATTTCATGCCCGATGTGATTCGCCGTTTCCAGGCCCGCTATCCACGGGTACGCATTAAGCTTATCGACAGCAGCGCGGGTAATGTTATTGAAGCGGTTGCCAGTGGTCAGGCTGACTTTGGCATCTGTTTTGCGAGAAACCTGCAATCCAATATCGAATTTCTGCCGTTGGTGGAGGATGTCTACGTGGCTGCCTGCAGGCGCGATCATCCCATCGCCAGTAAAAAAAACCTGACCTGGCGCGAGTTTTATCAGCAGGATTATGTGGGGCTGGATAAGACCTCAGGTAACCGTAATCTGCTGGATAAGATGCTGGAACACATCATTCCTGAGCGCCCCAGTATCTGCGAAACCCGCCATGTGACGACCATGTTGGGCATGGTTGAAGCGGGAGTCGGCATTGCCGCCGTGCCCGCTATGTCGATGCCGACGTCAGAGCATTCAGTACTGACCCACTTGCCGCTGACTGACCCGGTGGTGAAGCGCACGGTTGGCCTGATCAGGCGCAGTGGGCGCATGCAGTCCTACGTTGCCGCCGAGTTGGAAAAGTTAATCACTGAACAGTATCACGCTGTTTAACCGGCAATTCAGCCTTAACGGATCTCATTCCAGTGGCGCGAATGGTGTTTTTCGCCTCGGCGGAAGACAGAAAGTCCAGTAGCGCTTTGCCTTCCTGGCGATGTTCTGCTTTAGCAGTGACCGCGCCGGCAAAACGAGTAATGTACTGTACATTTTCAGGCAGTTCGCCAATAAAGGTTACGCCCGGCACCGGAAGCAGTTCGCTCACCTGCTGGAAACCTACAGCATATTTCCCTTTCGCCACCTCGGATGCCACCGGAATGCGCTCAATCATATGCGCCTTCTCTTTCATCTGGTCCTCAATACCCAGTTTTTTGAACAGTTGGCTGCTGACATAGCGGCCGCTGGCACTGTCCGAATAAGCGATAGATTTGGCCTGCAGCAGGGTATTGCGCAGGTCCGCCTCCTTTTTGATATTGGGTTTGGGGTCACCTTGTTTGACCACCATACCAATCGAGGAGTCGGCTAACTCCACTCGCGAACCCGGCTGCAGCCAATTATCCTTTTCCAGACTTTTCAGCGCATCACCTACCATAATCACCACATCCGCGTTTTCTCCGCGCGCCAGGCGTGCCGGGATCGCCTGAGGGGTCTTACCCATAGAGGGACCGGATACCAAAATGATAGTGTCGCCGCTCTTTGCTTCAAATTGTGGCGCCAGTTTTTCCAGCGCGGCTTTGAACCCGCCTGAAATCATGACGGTCACTTCTTTGGCCGAGACTCCCGTGCTGACAGACGAAATCACCAGCGCAGCGAGGAGTGAACGATAAATTTTTTGCATGACGTAATCCCTGATTTAACGTGCGGTTTGTAGTGATAACGGGCTGCGACGGTACAGATAAAGCGTCGCCAGTAATGCACATATTGCAGCAAAGCTCATCCAGTAACCGGGTGAGGCCTTATCGCCGGTGTACTCAATCAGTGCGGTAGAAATAACCGGCGTAAATCCGCCAAAAACAGCGGTTGCCAGACTGTAGGCCAACGAGAAACCGGCAACCCGGACCTCTATCGGCATGATCTCCGTTAACGCCGGGATCATGGCACCGTTGTAAAGGCCGTAGAGGAAGGACAGCCACAACAGCACCGCCAGCATCATGGAAAAGCTGGGGGCTTCAGCAAGCAGGCTAAGCGCCGGATACGCAGTGACCAGGGCCAGCAACGCCATGGTAACCAGGACCGGCTTACGGCCAAAACGGTCCGACAGGGCGCCGCCTACCGGTAGCCAGAGGAAATTGGATATCGCAACCAGCAAGGTCACCAGCAGGCTGTCTGATGCGCTGAGCATCAGCACTTTTTTACCGAAGGTCGGTGCATATACGGTGATCAGATAAAACGCGGTGGTGGTCATGGCGACCATCAACATGCCGGCGATAACCACCTGCCAGTTTGCTAAAAGGGTTTTAAACACGTCGCGCATCGCCAGGTGGTTGCGGCGGGCGGTGAACTCTTCGGTCTCTTCCAGTTTGCGGCGCAGGAAAAAGATGAAAGGAACAATCAGGCAGCCGAACAGGAAAGGCAGACGCCAGCCCCATTCGCGAATGGCGCTTTCTTCCATGACGGCATTCAGTGCGAAGCCCATGGCAGCCGCCACCATAATGGCCACTTGCTGGCTGCCAGATTGCCAACTGGTGTAAAAGCCTTTACGGCCCGGCGTGGCAATCTCAGCCAGGTACACGGAAACGCCGCCCAGCTCAGCACCCGCTGAGAAGCCTTGTAATAAACGACCACCCAGCACCAACAACGGTGCCCAGAGCCCGATGGCTTGATAAGAGGGAATGAGGACAATCAGGAAAGTACCCGCGGCCATGATCGACAGGGTAACAATCAGCCCTTTACGTCTGCCGACTTTATCAATGTACGCACCCAGCACGATTGCACCGATAGGACGCATCAAAAAGCCCGCGCCAAAGACCGCAAAGGTCATCATCAGCGAGGCAAATTCACTGCTGGCCGGAAAGAATGTATGGGCGATGTAGGTGGCATAAAATCCAAACAGGAAAAAATCAAATTGCTCCAGAAAGTTGCCAGAGGTCACACGCAGTATCGCGCTGGTTCTTGCCCTAATCGTCATGGGTGCGTTAGAGGAATGCATCTTTATCTCCAGTTTGTCATTGACGCTTTTACCGCGTCTGTTGCTGCAGACTGGAGCAGGGAAATGAAGTAAATAAGCGCAATAAACTCATGGGCCGATGCGTTTGGCGCATGAATCCCGGTTAACAATTGGCTGCGATAAGCTGTAACGGGCCATTAACAAGATTGCCCTGTGCAACCTTGTTCGTTACAGGCTAAAAACTTCATGCGCGTTTTGTGACAAGGTTCATATAAGGCGAAGGGGCACAAAATACCGAAATGGAGACAGTCCAGAAGGTCGGAAAGCAACTCAAAAACCTCGTCATCTGGATAGGTCACTGCGACATGATAGTTTTCACCGGCGAATCAACCTGGCCCCTCGCTGCCCGCCGCCAGTAGTGGTACCAGGATATCGCTAATCGGGGTAGGAATACCTTGTGAGTGGCCATAGCGCTGCACGACGCCGTTGCGTATTTCCCATTCCAACGGGCGGTTAGCCTGGCGGTCGGCAAGAATGGAGGTACCTAAGTCCGCAGGTGCACGATGAAAACCGTCAACGATCTCTTGCGGAACGTTATCGTTAAGTACCGCACCTTCGGCGCGTGCGACAGTCAGGCATTCATGCAGATAAGCCAGTGCCAGCTTCGTGATATCCCCGCGTGAGAACATCCCCGCACGGCGGTTTGCAAGAACCATCAGACCCGCGACCGCGTTCTGCAATAGTTTGCGCCAGGCGACCGAAAGGAAATCGGATGACAGCTCAACAGTGCAGCGGGTACCGCTGAGTGCATCAGCGACCCGTTTTGCCTGCGGTACATCCGGCAGTGTCAAACGCGGTTTGGCCCGCAGGTAGACAGAATAGTCTGACTCCCGCTGTGCCGGGAACCATACGACCGAAGGCAGTACCGTTGCTCCGTTAACATAGGGTTCCAACAGTGTTTTCTGTTCGACGCCGTTTTGCAGCGCACACACGACGGTGTTTTCATCACATAACGCGGCAAGCCAGCCGGCGCTCTCAACCACCTGGGTAGTTTTCACCGCAACAAAGACCAGATCGAACGGACGGAGCCGGGTTGGCGGCGTGCTCAACACAGGACCTGGAACCACCACTTCACCCTCATCGTGACGTAGAATTAATTGCGGGTGTGCGGTGCGCCCGCAAAGCAGCGGTGTGCGGCCAACTTCGTGCAGTGCAGCGGCGATAGTCGTCCCAATCGCACCGGGACCAATCAGAGCAATAGTAGGGGGGAGGTTACGCATCATCCTGTTCCTGTTAATGAGCTAATGTTCATAACACGATATGCCAGCGTCTTTGCAAAAGATACGTCAGCAGAGAGATAAGTAAAGCAACCCAACAAGTGATGTTCGCGCCATATTGTATTGAGGTGGTTAGTTTACAAAATGCATGTCTCTGAAAAATTAATTTCACGCTAACCATAACTTCGGTTAATTAATGTATAAATGAGGTTATATCGAAATTGTTTTTTATTATAGCGAATTAATGGTTGTTTAATGCGTGTATCGAGTAAAAGCTAACACGATTCAGCTTTGTGTGTCGCTCATGTCCATTTTTGCAGTAAATATCACTTTGTTTTTCCTCTGTCCTTTACCTGTGACCTGTTAGAGAACATAATTTAAAAAATGCCGAATAGAGCAGGTGAGTTCTTTATCACTAAATGATAGTTAAATTAACGTACATTTCTAAACACCGTGGAGAATATTGGATTGACTATGATTTCATAAGTGAAATATTTGGAGAGTAATGTAATGTCTCGTCATGGATTGAATACCGCTATAGCAATTTTTCTAACCACATCATTATCAGCCTCTTGTCAGCAAGCTTTCGGCACAACACAATCTTTGCCCCATAAGGAAGTCGTTCAACAGTCGGATGCTATCCCTGCATGGTGGAAGGAGGCTGTTTTTTATCAGGTATATCCACGATCCTTCAAAGACACTAATGGTGATGGAATCGGTGATATTAACGGCATCATAGAAAAATTAGACTATCTAAAAACCTTGGGTATTGATGCTATCTGGATCAACCCGCATTATGATTCTCCGAACACGGATAATGGTTACGATATACGTGATTTTCGAAAAATCATGAAAGAATATGGCACGATGGAAGATTTCGACCGTCTGATTGCTGAAATGAAAAAACGTAATATGCGTTTAATGATTGATGTTGTCATCAATCATACAAGCGATCAAAATGAATGGTTTGTTCAGAGTAAAAGCAGTAAGAGTAACCCTTATCGCAATTATTACTTCTGGAAAGATGCCAAAGAAGGTCAGGCACCTAATAATTATCCTTCTTTTTTTGGCGGTTCAGCATGGCAAAAAGATGAAAAAACCAATCAATACTACCTTCACTATTTTGCCAAACAACAGCCGGATCTAAACTGGGATAATCCCAAAGTTCGCCAAGACCTGTACGCTATGTTGCGCTTTTGGTTAGACAAAGGTGTTTCTGGCATGCGCTTTGATACGGTGGCCACCTATTCGAAAATCCCGGATTTTCCGAATCTTACCCAGCAGCAGTTGACGAATTTTGCTGAGGAATACACCCAGGGCCCTAATATTCATCGTTATATCAACGAAATGAATCGAGAGGTCTTATCCCATTACGACGTGGCGACAGCCGGTGAGATCTTTGGTGTGCCCTTGGACCAATCAATTAAGTTTTTCGACTACCGTCGTAATGAACTGGACATGGCCTTTACCTTTGACCTTGTCAGGCTCGATCGGTATGTTGATGAAAGGTGGCGTCGCAAGGACTGGAGCTTGTCACAATTTCGCCAAACTATCGATAAAGTTGACCACACGGCGGGAGAGTATGGCTGGAATGCCTTCTTCCTGGATAACCACGACAATCCACGCGCGGTATCACACTTCGGCGACGATCGCCCACAATGGCGAGAACACTCAGCTAAGGCGCTTGCAACCCTAATGTTGACTCAGCGAGCCACGCCCTTCATTTACCAGGGTTCAGAGTTGGGTATGACCAATTATCCTTTTAAAACCATTGATGAGTTTGATGATATTGAAGTCAAAGGTTTTTGGCACGACTACGTTGAGAATGGCAAGGTTAAAGCCGATGAGTTCTTGCAAAATGTACGCCTGACCAGCAGAGATAACAGTCGGACACCATTCCAATGGGATACCAGCAAAAATGCGGGATTTACCACAGGAAAACCCTGGTTCAAGGTCAATCCAAACTACGAAGAGATCAATGCTGCCAGTCAAATTAAGAGTCCTGCTTCGGTATTTAACTATTACCGCCAGTTGATCAAAATTCGTCATGATACTCCTGCACTAACCTATGGTGCTTACACCGATCTGGATCCCAAAAATAATACTGTCTATGCCTATACCAGAACCCTCGGTACGGAAAAGTATCTTGTCGTCGTGAATTTCAAACAGCAAAGGGTAAACTACAAATTACCTGAGAATATGTCTATTAACACCACGATTATAGAAAGTGATGCCAGGCATGCTGCGAAAAAAAATGAAACGACACTTAATTTAAACCCATGGCAGGCTGGGATTTATAAACTCAATTAGCCAGCGGAACAGGAAGGGTACCATTTATAAGAGTACCCTTTTTTCACAGCATCATTAATCGATACGCGTTTCATCATTGTGTCCTAAGAGAGAATGCGGCGCATTGGCAGGGGAAGGCGAGCTATGTACGAGGGGCGGTAAAAGAGGCGCAGCGGCAAAGCTGGCTGGAAGCGGGGCGCGAACCGGTCGCGCCCCGATGAGTTACTCGGCGGAGGTTTTTTCCCCTTTACCGGCCAGCAGGCTGAGGAAGTCGTACTTCTCCTTCAGCTCTTTCTCTGCGGCCTGATACAGCGCGCTGGCAACTTCCGGCTGCTGTGAGTTCAGGCGACGGAAGCGCTGTTCTTTCAGCAGCGTTTCGGTCAGGTTGCTGTTTGGCGGTCGGGAGTCCAACGCCAATGCCGGTTTGCCTTCATCAGCGCGGCGCGGATCGAAGCGGTACAACGGCCAGAAACCAGTAGCGGTCAACTGCTTCATCTGGTCGTGGCTGAGCGCCAGATCGTAACCGTGTTCTTCACAGGGGCTGTAGGCGATAATCAGCGACGGGCCCGGATAGGCCTCGGCTTCCTGGATCGCTTTCACCGTCTGATTGAGCTGCGCGCCCAGCGAGATCTGCGCCACATACACATGGCCGTACATCATCATGCTGACGCCCAGATCCTTACGCGCCTTGCGCTTGCCGTGCTCACCGAACTTGGTGACTGCACCCAGCGGAGTGGCTTTCGACTGTTGGCCACCGGTGTTGGAGTAGCATTGGGTATCCAGTACCAGCACGTTGACGTTCTCGGTCAGGCTGAGGACGTGATCCAACCCACCAAACCCGATGTCGTAAGCCCAGCCGTCACCCCCAATCAGCCAGATGGATTTATCCACCAGATAATCGGCGTCGGTCGCCAGTTGGCGAGCGTCGTTACCTTCGATCTGCGCCAGCAGGCTGCGCAGTTCCGCGATCTGTTTGCGGCGAGGTTCCGGCGCGATCTCCTCCATCTGCAGAGCATTAACCAGCTGTGCCGGCAACTGCGGTGCCAGGGTATTCAGCAGGCGTAATACGCGGCTGCGGTGCTGGTCGACCGTCAGGCGGAAGCCCAGGCCGAATTCGGCGTTGTCCTCAAACAGCGAGTTGGCCCAGGCCGGTCCACGCCCTTCGGCATTGGTGGTGTAAGGCGTGGTGGGCAGGTTACCGCCGTAAATGGATGAGCAGCCGGTGGCGTTGGCAATCAGCAACCGGTCGCCATAAAGCTGGGTCAGCAGCTTGATGTACGGCGTTTCGCCGCAGCCGGAGCAGGCACCGGAGTATTCGAACAACGGTGAGATCAACTGCGAGGTACGAATGTCGATCCGCTCGATCTGTGCCGGATCGATCTCCGGCAGTTGCAGGAAGAAGTCGTAGTGTTCCTTTTCCACTGCCAGATGATCCAGCCGTGGTGCCATGTTGATCGCCTTGATGTCCGGGTTCTGGCGGTCTTTCGCCGGGCACACCTCAACGCACAGGTTGCAGCCGGTACAGTCTTCCGGCGCTACCTGCAGGACGTATTTCTGGCCGCGCATATCTCGCGCCTTCACATCCAGCGACTGCAGCGAGGCAGGGGCGTGCTCCATGGCCTCCGGCTGCACCACTTTGGCGCGAATGGCGGAGTGCGGACAGGCGGCAACGCAGTGGTTGCACTGGGTGCACAGGTCCGGCTGCCAGATTGGGATCGCTTCGGCGATATTGCGTTTCTCCCACTGGGTGGTGCCCACCGGCCAGGTGCCGTCCGGCGGGAAGGCCGATACCGGCAGTGCATCACCCAGTCCGGCCAGCATCGCGGCAGTGACGGTTTTGACAAAGTCGGGGGCAGCATCGGAAACCACCGGCGGCCGCATCGGACTGCTGTCGTTAACCGGCTGCAGTGGGATCTCAATCAGCGCCTCTAGCGTGGCGGCCAGCGCCTGCCAGTTGCGCTCGACGATATCCTGGCCTTTGCTGCTGTAACTGCGGGCAATGGCGTCCTGCAACTGTTGCAACGCCACTTCACCCGGCAGAATTTGGGTCAGGTGGAAAAACGCCATCTGCATCACGGTATTGATGCGCGCACCGAGCCGACATTCACGCGCCAGTTTTGCGGCGTTGATGATATAAAAACGCGCCTGACGTTGTAGCAGCACGGCCTGCACTTCTTGCGGCAGCCGCGACCATGCCTCTTCGGCACCGTACGGCGTGTTGAGCAGGAAGATACCGCCGGGTTTCAGGCGTTCTGCCATCTGGTAGGTATCGATAAACTGCAACTGGTGGCAGCCGACAAAATCGGCGCGGCTGACCAGATAGGCCGAGTTAATCGGCTGCTCGCTGACGCGCAGATGCGACACCGTCAGGCCACCGGCCTTTTTCGAGTCGTAGACAAAATAACCCTGAGCGTACAGCGGCGTACTGTTGCCGATGATTTTGATGTTGTTCTTGGTGGCGGAAACCGAACCGTCGCTGCCCAGGCCGTAGAACAACGCTTCCAGCGAGGCACGCTGCGGCAGGGTTTCTTCGCTGAGCGGCAGAGAAAGGCCGCTCACATCGTCAAAAATACCGACGGTAAAGCGCGGGCGCGGTTTGTCCAGCGTCAGTTCGTTAAACACCGCCAGCGCACAGTCTGGCCCGAACTCTTTCGAGGACAGCCCATAGCGACCACCGATCACCATCGGCATGCTGGTGCGCTCGCCACGGCTGAAGGCTTCGGCCAGTGCGGTCATCACGTCCAGATACAAGGGTTCGGCCAGCGCTCCCGGCTCTTTGGTGCGGTCCAGCACGGCGATTTTCTTGGCGCTCTCCGGCAGCATGCTGAGCAGGTATTGTGCGGAGAATGGCCGGAACAGTCGCACTTTCAGTACGCCGACTTTCTCACCGCGGGTTAGCAGGGCATCGATCGCTTCTTCGCAGGTACCGATAGCGGAACCCATCAGGATCACCACACGCTCGGCCTGCGGATGACCGTAATATTCGAAAGGCTGATAGGCCCGGCCGGTGATCTGGGCAAATTTGTCCATCGCATCAATCACGTGCCGGCTGGCCGCGTCATACCAGGGATTGGTCGCTTCACGTGACTGGAAATAGGTGTCCGGGTTGGCGGAGGTGCCGCGCACCACCGGATGGTCTGGCGACAGCGCGCGGCTGCGGTGCGCATCAATCGCCTCCTGCGGCAGCATCTGGCGCAGGGTATCGTCGCTCAGCGGTACGATTTTGTTGATTTCATGCGAGGTGCGGAAGCCATCAAAAAAGTGAATAAACGGCAGGCGACTGTTGAGGCTCGCCGTTTGAGAAATCAATGCAAAGTCCTGCGCTTCCTGCACGTTACTGGCGCACAGCATGGCACAACCGGTCTGGCGTACCGCCATCACATCGGAATGATCGCCGAAAATCGACAGCGCATGGGTGGCGATGGTGCGTGCGGCAACGTGCAGGACAAACGGCGTCAGTTCACCGGCCAGTTTGTACAGCGTCGGGATCATCAGCAGCAGGCCCTGCGATGAGGTAAACGAGGTCGACAACGCGCCGGTCTGCAACGCACCGTGCACCGTGGCAATCGCTCCGCCTTCCGACTGCATTTCTACCACTCGCGGTACGTCTCCCCAGATGTTTTGACGTCCGTCGCCGGACCAGGCATCTGCCTGTTCTGCCATGGTCGAACTGGGAGTGATCGGGTAGATGGCAATCACTTCGCTGGCGCGATAGGCGACGGAAGCGACTGCATTATTACCATCTGTAGTAATCATTCGACTTTACCTTTCATTGCTCAAAAAGCTGCAAAAGTCACCTCTCGCAGTAATTAACAAAGTCTAGCAGAGGGATATATTGGCCCTTTATCGCGTTTGTGTGGCGGAGCAAAAATCGACAAAAATTGCTGTAAGCCAATATTTCCTGAATTAAAACCGCGCGGTAACGAAGAATTGTTGCGGTTGTTTAACGACAATTTATTTCCGGCACGTCATACTGTTGAACAGGTGAACTTAGAGAAGAAAAAACGATGAGCGGATTTATGTATTTGACCATGGCGATTGTGGCGGAAGTCATCGCCACCACCATGCTGAAAGCCTCTGAAGGCTTTACCCGTCTGTGGCCGTCACTGGTGGTGGTGGTCGGTTACGCGGTTGCTTTTTGGGGTCTGTCGATGGTGGTGAAAACCATGCCATTGGGCATTGTCTATGCAATCTGGTCGGGCATGGGGATTGTTCTGGTATCGATAGCGGCGGTATTTGTTTATCAGCAAAAGCTGGATCTGCCGGCGGTGTTTGGCATGGGGTTAATTATTGCCGGTGTACTGGTGATTAATTTACTGTCGAAAACGGCAGCGCACTAATTGTTATTTTAAGCTAAAGATAGCCAGCGTGACATTCAGTGACGCTGGCTGAAGGTCTCAGTAATAATAACTGAAAATAATGAATTACTTATATCAACCCAGTAACAAAACAGGCGCTGTTTTGTTACTGTTGTTTGACCATTCCCAGTCCGTCTTACTGCCCCCCCAATCTCTCCGTCAAACCGGCACAGCTCCCTTCGCTCAGACCGCTCTGTGGCTGTCCAGGCACGCGGGTGACCCCCCAGGGAACCCTAATAAAGATCACAGTGCTCAAATAAACGCCAAATAATTGCAGGAATATATTTTCATTATTTATATATCAGGCTAGATTAAACAGGTTTGCATCAAAGATAACAAAACGCGTCCGCATAAAGTGATGCGAGTTATCGGCAATGGCGATTTTACACAGCGTAGTTCCGGGTTCAGGAGTGGAATAATGACGACATCAAAATGGTTGCTGGCCAGCGCCGTACTGCTTTTGGCCGCATGCAGCAGCAAGAATGAAGAGCCAGTGCAGCAGGGCAACAGTGCCAGAATCAATACCTTACAGACCAGCGCGAACTGCGCCAGCGTGGGCGGCACCACAACCGTGGCCCACAATTTAAACGGTGAGGCTGTAAGAATGTGCCAGATGCCGAACGGCAAGCAGTGTGAAGAATGGACACTGGGTCAGGGAGCCTGCTCAACCGCCGGGTAAGCAGAAAGGAACACCAGGCCGTCAGGCCTGGTGAACAGGGATCACTGCACCCAGTCTCGCTGGGTATAGACCAGGACGTGGCCGCTGCCGCTCAGCGTTAACTGTTGAGCGCTGAGGGCGACTTTTGCCCCTTTAGCCAGTACGTCGCCAATCACCCAGTCCCACTGGTTGAGTTGCGGATCAGAACAGGCCATGCGGGTAGAAGCCAACCCCGGCACCGTCAACACGCCATCCTGCAATTGGCCGCTACCGAAGAAGCGGTTACACATGGCACCGGAAATATGCATTTTCTCACCGAACTCAAGGTTGGGTCCGTTACCGGGACGCGACTTCACCGCCACGCCGTCGACGCTTTTCAGCGCAAAATTATGATGCAACAGGTCACTTTCTGTCACCGTTTTACCGTTCTGGCTCATTCCGCACCCCGCTAACAGCAGCGCCGTTAACGCCACTGAGATGGACTTCTTCATATTTTCTTCCTTGTTAAAATCATCAGGCATTGAGCTGATTAGGGCAGTTCTCACCGCGATCCAATTGATTAATGTTTTTCAACGTGGTTTCCGAGATGCTGGTCAGCGCCTCTTCGGTCAGGAAAGCCTGATGACCGGTAAACAACACGTTATGGCAGGCTGACAGGCGACGGAAGATATCGTCCTGGATCACGTCATTGGATTTGTCTTCGAAGAACAGGTCGCGCTCATTCTCATACACGTCCATCCCCAGTGCGCCGATTTTCTGCTGCTTCAGGGCGTCAATGGCTGCCGAGGAGTCAATCAGAGCGCCGCGGCTGGTGTTGATGATCATCACACCGTCTTTCATCACCGCAAAAGCGTCGCTGTCCAGCAGGTGATGGTTTTCCGGCGTCAGCGGGCAGTGCAGGGTGATTACGTCGGACTGGGCGTACAGCGTTTTCAGATCGACATATTCAGCGCCCAGCTCCAGTGCTTGCTCGCTTGGGTACGGATCATAAGCCAATAGCTTCATGCCGAACCCTTTCAGGATCCGCATGGTGGCGATACCAATTTTACCGGTGCCAATCACCCCGGCGGTGCGGTTATGCATGTTGAAGCCGATCAGCCCTTCGAGCGAAAAATTGGCATCGCGGGTGCGTTGATAGGCGCGGTGAATACGGCGGTTAAGGCACATCATCATACCCACGGCGTGTTCAGCAACCGCTTCCGGCGAGTAGGCCGGCACGCGGACGACCTTGATGCCCAATTCTTTAGCGGCATCCAAATCCACATTATTGAAACCGGCGCAGCGCAGGGCCAGTATTTCAACGCCCAATGCCGCCAGCTCTTCAAGGACTTCACGGCTGCCGTCGTCATTGACGAAGATGCAGATCGCTTTGCAACCGGCGGCGTTTTTGGCGGTTTTTTTACTGAGCAGGAAGTCGAAGAACTCCAGCTCGTAGCCAAACTGCTGATTCACCAGTTCGAGATATTTACGGTCATATTGTTTAGTGCTGTATATCGCCAGTTTCATCGTGGTTTCTCCAGCTTGATTTTGTGATCAACTTAACAGATTTTAGTAAATTCTACAATTGGTTAGCCCATTACGGTAACGCTAAAAACGGGTAAGCGTTATCAATAGCGGCGGTATTAATTAAGGGTAGTTGGCGACGCTGGAGCATGACGGATATTCGTGGCGAATACGGGGTGAAATAACTTCGTTGGTCTGAGCCAAAAAAAATCCCCACGGGGGTGTGGGGAATGGCTTCTCTAGTACAGTTAGCTGGTTGCTGACTTTTGTTAGAATGCTTGCAAGACTATTAATGATCAAATCTAACGACAATAACAAAAGTCTGAAACAGGTCATATTCATGTGATGAATATGTAACTAAAACTTACAGCACCCGCATCAATGGCTATAAAAGCCCCTGTACGGGGCATCTTCTTCGGTCTCGGCTTCACCCTATGTCAAATTCATGCCATCATTATTGCCAATTCAGGCATAGACTTAGCCTAAAGGGTCTTTGGCCCGGGCAAAGGGCGGCTAACTCAGGAATGAAACAATCATTTAATGACTAAGCGATTGAAAGTATTCATAGGGATTGTGGTAAGTATGCTGATCCTGCTGCTGGCGCTGTGGCAAACTCTGCCGCGCTGGCTGCCGCGTGTGCTCTCACACTGGTTGCCGCAGGGCAGTCAGTTGGTTTTGCAGGGCAAACTACAGTGGCGGCAAGGAGCCTTGCAGTTGGATGGCGCCCGCTTTTTAGCCCAGGATTGTTTACTTGCCGCCGTCGGCCCAACCCGATTGGCTTATCAGCAGGGCCGCTGGCAACTCGTCAGCGACAAGCTGAACGTCGATAGCGCCTGTTTATCAAAATTGCCCGCCGGTGACGCCAACAGTGCGCCTCTGGCGCTAGACCAATTGCAAAAGCAATTGCCACTGCTGGATATCACCATCAAGGATCTCTCGGTGCTGCCATGGCAGTATTACGCCGGCAAACTGCAGGTACATGCCACCGCAGAAGGCCAGCGTCTGCAGTATCAGGGCCCTAACATCAGCGTCGACGCGCTGTTGGATCCCCATCAGCAACTGACTCTGAACAGCCTGACGCTCAAGGCGCCAAACAGCCCACAGCCGCTGCATCTGACCGGCAAGATAGCCATTCCGCTGGATTTGGACAGTATGCCGACGCAAGGAGCACTGCAGGGCGAAATACAGACCGCTTACCTGGAAAAACCTTTGCTGCTGGACATGCGCTGGCAGCAGCAGCAGGGGGGGCTGACGCTGACGGAAAAGGGGGCCGATAAACCGCTGGCGAGCTTGCCGTGGGAAATCAACCCGCAGCAGATCAGTATTAAACAGGGCGAGTGGCGTTGGCCGTACAGCCAGCAACCGCTTAACGGCGGCCTGAGCATTGCGCTGCATAACTGGAGCAAAGGCTTTGATGAAACCCAGATCAGCGCTCGTTTAAACGTCATTACCGACGGTCATAACGGCAAAGGCAACGCGGTATTGACGTTGGGGCCGGGTAAGGTCGGGTTGATTGACAGCGATTTACGCTTCCAGCTGACCGGTCAGGCAAATCTGGCTGACTTTTCAATGACCGCCTCCATTCCCGGCATCCTCAGCGGCACCATTCTCAACCCGACGCTGGTATTGCAGTCAGGTTCACTGCTGCGGTTGTGGGGCAACGCCACGCCGGAAATGAAACTGGAAGAGGCGCGGTTGCCGCTAGCCGGTGTGAAAGTCACTGCCGCCGGTATCACCGGCCGGCTGCAGGCGATCATTAACGCCAGTGACAGCTACTGGGGCCGCTTTAAGCTGCATCTGGACGGTAAGGCACAGGACTTTTGGCCGGACCATGGCAACTGGCAATGGCGCTACTGGGGTAACGGTCAATTGCCGCCGCTGCAGGCCGCCTGGGATGTCGCCGGCAGCGGCAGTTGGCAGGATACCACCCTGGTGCTGGATCGCCTTTCTACCGGTTTTGATCAGTTGAAATACAGCATGGTGACGGTGGATGCGCCGCGGCTCAGCCTCAGCCAACCGCTGCGTTGGCAGCGTGACCCGCAGGCACCGGCGCTGAATGGTGAACTGCAACTGGTCTCGGGCAAGGTCAGCTTCACCAACGGCGGTTACCTGCCAGCCCCGGTGCTGGCTCTGCAGCTCAAGGGCAAGACGCCGGACAGCTTCCAGTTACAAGGCAAGTTGCAGGCGGAACAGATAGGGCCGATAGCTCTGCGGGGGCGCTGGGACGGCGAGCGGTTACGCGGAGAGGGCTGGTGGCCGAAACAATCGCTGAAAGTGTTCCAACCGCTGATCTCGCCGGATCTGAATATCAAACTGCGTGACGGCGAGTTTTATGCCCAGTCCGCGTTCTCCGCCGCCCGGGTTCAGGGCTTTGAGGCCGGTGGGCACTGGGTGGTGAAAAATGGCGGTATGTGGCTGAAAGACGGCGAGATGAGCGGCCTGGACTTTGTGATGTCCTACCGACTGAAAAATCATCTGTGGCAACTTGGTGCCAAGCAACCGGTGACGTTACGTATCAAGTCGTTCAGCAACCTGTTCGAAATGCAGAATATTAGCGCCGATCTTCAAGGTACCTATCCTTACAGCGAGCAGGCACCGCTGACGCTGAGCAACGTCGGGGTGGACGCGCTGAACGGCCGTATCAGCCTGTCAGCGCTGCGCATGCCACAGCACGATGCTGCGGTACTGAAACTGGATAAGGTCGATCTCAGCGCCTTGTTTACCGCGCTGAAGCCCAAACAGTTTGCCATGTCCGGGCGGGTGGACGGCGAGCTGCCGTTGTACCTGAATCACCCCAAATGGCTGGTGCACAACGGGTGGATCGCTAACTCCGGCATGCTGACGCTGCGGTTGGACAAGGACATGGCCGATGCTATCGGCAGTAATAATCTGGCGACCGGCGCGGCAATCGACTGGCTGCGCTATCTGGAGATTAACCGCTCCAAGGCCAGGGTCGATCTGGACAATCTCGGTGAACTGACGCTGAAGGCGCGTATCGATGGGGTCAACCCGCAAAAAAGTGCCAAACGAGAGGTTATCCTGAACTATAGCCATCAGGAAAACGTGTTTCAGCTGTGGCGCAGTCTGCGCTTTGGCGACAATTTACAGGAGTGGCTGGAACAGGCCCTCTCAAAACCTGGGGAACAACCATGAAAATCATTAGCGGGCCATTGCTGCTCGCCGTGCTGGGCACCTCTATGCTGAGTGGCTGCGTGCCGCGTATTGAGGTCGCGACGCCTAAAGATCCGATCACCATCAACATGAACGTGAAGATCGAACATGAAATTCACATCAAGGTGGATAAGGACGTTGATAATCTGCTGAAAACCCAAAGCGGCCTTTTCTAGGAGCCAACATGAAAAAACGTTATTTAGGCTTATTGGGCGCCGGGTGGTTGTTCAGCAGCATGGCGATGGCGCTAACGTTGGATGAAGCCAAACAGCAGGGTCGCGTAGGGGAAACGCTCAGCGGTTATATCGCGCCGGTGAAGCAGGACGCCGAAACGCTGACGCTGGTGAAAAACATTAATGCCGGGCGCACTGAAAAATACCAGCAAGTGGCGGACGGCAATCATATCACCATCGACGATGTGGCGCGCATGGCCGGGCAGAAGCTGGTAACGCGAGCACCTGCCGGAGAATATGTACGCGGTATTAACGGCCAGTGGTTGAAGAAATAAAAAAGCGCGCCATCAGGCGCGCAATAAAATACAGCATTGGATTTTTATGAGGGTAGAACAGGTGTGACAGGACTTGGGTCTTTCTGTTGTGGCTTCGCAGGGGCACAACACCCCTGCGAGGGATATCAGGCAGCAACCACCTGAGTCAGCACGGCCTTGGCATCGGCCTGCGCTTTGGTCGCGACATCCGGGCCGTAAGCGATGCCTTCAGCGAACACGAACTCAACGTCGGTGATGCCGATAAAGCCCAGGAACAGACGCAGGTAAGGTTCAATCAGGTCAGTTGGGGTGTCTTTATGAATGCCGCCGCGGCTGGTCAGGATGATGGCGCGTTTGCCTTTCACCAGGCCTTCCGGGCCGTTTTCGGTGTAACGGAAGGTCACGCCGGCACGGGCAATCAGGTCGAAATAGTTTTTCAACTGGGTAGGGATGTTGAAGTTATACATCGGCGCTGCGATAACGATGGTGTCATTGGCCTGCAGCTCAGCGATCAGTTCATCGGACAAGGCCAGCGCTTCGGTCTGACGTGGGGTCAGCGGGGTATCGGAAGGACGCAATGCACCCACCAGTTCGCCGTCCAGTACCGGGATTGGCTGTGCAGCCAGGTCACGTACGGTGATGGTGTCGTTGCCATGAGCGCTTGCCCACTGTTCAACGAAGAAATCGGCCAGTTGATTAGACTGAGAGTAGCCCGCCAGGATGCTTGATTTGAGAACCAATACTTTGCTCATCGGTAATTCCTTACGTTATGACAGTGACATCAGGACGGTGCGTCCCTTGCATGCAGTACACTCTATTCACATTTTTCCAGCAGTGATAGCGCAATATTTCGAGGCCTTTGTTCGATTTTATTGAATGACCTGTCGGGCCATAAGCGGCCGGATTATGGGGAAAAAGCGGCTTGTGATATTCTGCGCGTCCAAAGCTAAAAACTGGCTAACCCATTATCAAAACGTTGCTAAAGCTTGATACAGCAGCGATGAAACAAGGAATACCGAACGTGAAATCTCCGCTCGCGGCATTGTCTGCCCAACTGGGCGAGCTGATGCTCCGTGATCAACAACGCCTGCAACGTCGGCTGCAGGGCGCACGAAAAATCAAAAATCCCGATGCTCTGTTGGCGGCCGCCGTTGAAATCGAAAGTGACATCGCGCTGGCGTTGCACAAGGCACAGTCCCGTGCCGCGAGCTGCCCAAAAATAACCTACCCGGCCAACCTGCCGGTCAGCCAGAAAAAGCAGGATATTCTGCAGGCGATCCGTGACCACCAGGTGGTGATTGTCGCCGGTGAAACCGGTTCGGGGAAAACCACGCAGTTGCCGAAGATCTGTCTGGAGTTGGGGCGTGGGGTGAAAGGGCTGATCGGCCATACCCAGCCACGACGTCTGGCGGCGCGTACCGTGGCCAACCGCATTGCCGACGAGCTGGAAACCCCGTTGGGCGGCAGTGTCGGTTACAAGGTGCGTTTTCACGATCAGGTCGGGGAAAACACCCTGGTCAAGCTGATGACCGACGGTATCCTGCTGGCTGAAATTCAGCAGGACCGGCTGTTGATGCAGTACGACACGCTGATTATCGATGAGGCGCATGAACGCAGCCTGAACATCGATTTTATTCTCGGTTACCTGCGTGAGCTGCTGCCGAAACGCCCGGATCTGAAAGTTATCATCACCTCGGCAACTATCGATCCGCAGCGGTTTTCGCGCCATTTCAACAACGCGCCGATTATTGAAGTTTCCGGCCGGACTTATCCAGTGGAGGTTCGTTACCGTCCGGTGGTAGATGACGCCGACGATACCGACCGCGATCAACTGCAGGCGATTTTCGATGCGGTGGACGAACTTGGCCGCGAAGGGCCGGGGGATATCCTGATCTTTATGAGCGGTGAGCGCGAAATCCGCGACACCGCCGACGCCTTGAACCGCCTGAATCTGCCGCATACCGAAGTCTTGCCGCTGTATGCGCGGTTGTCGAACAGCGAACAGAACCGGGTGTTCCAGTCGCACCACGGTCGGCGCATCGTGCTGGCAACCAACGTGGCGGAAACCTCACTGACCGTTCCGGGCATCAAGTATGTGATTGACCCGGGTACCGCGCGTATCAGTCGCTACAGCTTCCGTACCAAGGTACAGCGGCTGCCGATCGAGCCGGTGTCGCAGGCCTCTGCCAATCAGCGTAAAGGCCGCTGTGGCCGCGTGTCGGACGGTATTTGTATTCGCTTGTATGCGGAACAGGATTTTCTGTCGCGGCCGGAGTTTACCGACCCGGAGATCCTGCGGACCAACCTGGCATCGGTGATCCTGCAGATGACCTCGCTTGGGCTGGGGGATATCGCCGCTTTCCCGTTTGTGGAAGCGCCGGACAAGCGCAATATTTTGGACGGTGTGCGCCTGCTGGAAGAACTGGGCGCGATTAAAACCGCAGAGAATGGTCATTACCAGCTTACCGCGCAGGGCCGTCAACTGGCACAGTTGCCGATCGACCCACGGCTGGCACGTATGGTGCTGGAAGCGCAAAAGAGCGGTAGCGTACGTGAGGTGATGATCATCACCGCAGCGCTGTCGATCCAGGATCCGCGTGAGCGGCCAATGGACAAACAGCAGGCGTCGGACGAAAAACACCGTCGCTTTGCCGACAAAGACTCGGATTTCCTGGCTTACGTGAACCTGTGGGACTGGCTGAAAGAGCAGCAAAAAGAGCACTCCTCCAGCCAGTTCCGCCGGCTGTGCCGCAATGACTTCCTCAACTACCTGCGGGTGCGCGAATGGCAGGACATCTACACCCAACTACGCCAGGTGGTGAAAGAGCTGGGGCTGCCGGTTAACAGCGAGCCTTCCGATTACCGCAGCGTGCATACCGCGCTGCTGACCGGATTGCTGTCGCACATCGGCCAGAAAGATGCCGACAAGCAGGAGTTCACCGGTGCCCGCAATGCGCGTTTCTCGATCTTCCCGGGTTCCGGCCTGTTCAAGAAGCCACCGAAGTGGACCATGGTGGCCGAACTGGTGGAAACCAGCCGCCTGTGGGGGCGCATTGCCGCACGCATCGAGCCGGAGTGGATAGAACCGCTGGCTCAGCACCTGGTGAAACACAGCTACAGTGAACCGCACTGGTCTAAATCCCAGGGGGCGGTAATGGCCAGCGAAAAAGTGACGCTGTTCGGGTTGCCGATTGTGGCTGCACGGGCGGTCAATTACAGCAACATCGATCCGCTGCTGTGCCGTGAGCTGTTTATTCGCCATGCGCTGGTGGAAGGCGACTGGCAGACGCGACATGCGTTCTTTGGCGCTAACCTGAAGCTGCGTGCCGAAGTGGAAGAGCTGGAACACAAATCGCGTCGCCGTGACATTCTGGTGGACGACGAAACCCTGTTCGCCTTTTACGATCAGCGCATTCCGAACGATGTGGTGTCCGGACGCCATTTCGATAACTGGTGGAAAAACGCCGGTAAGCAAAACTCAGACCTGCTCAGCTTTGAAAAAGAAATGCTGATCAAAGACGGTGCCAATCAGGTCAGTGCGCTCGATTACCCAAACACCTGGTACCAGGGCAACCTCAAGCTGCGCCTGAGTTATCAGTTTGAACCGGGCACCGACGCGGATGGCGTTACGGTACATATTCCGCTGCCTATTCTGAATCAGGTAGAGCAGCAGGGCTTTGAATGGCAGATCCCGGGAATCCGCCGTGAACTGATCATTGCTCTGATCAAGTCGTTGCCGAAGCCGGTACGTCGCAACTTTGTGCCGGCGCCCAACTACGCCGAGGCTTTCCTGGGGCGGGTGACCGCGCTGGAATTGCCGCTGCTGGATTCGCTGGAGCGAGAGTTACGGCGCATGACTGGCGTGACGGTGTCACGTGAGGACTGGCAATGGGATCAGGTGCCCGATCACCTTAAGATGACTTTCCGGGTGGTGGATGAAAAGCACAAAACCCTGCGCGAAGGCAAAGATCTGACGGCGCTGAAACTGCAGTTGAAGGACAAGGTGCAGGAAACGCTGTCGGCGGTGGCAGACGATGGGCTGGAGCAAAGCAATCTGCATATCTGGAGCTTCGGCAAACTGCCGGAGTTTTATGAACAGAAACGCGGTGGCTATTCGATGAAGGCCTACCCGGCGCTGGTGGACGAAAAAGACAGCGTGGCAATCCGCCTGTTCGACAGCGAGCAAGAGCAGCAGCAGGCGATGTGGCAGGGTACGCGTCGCCTGCTGTTGCTGAATATTCCTTCGCCGGTCAAATATCTGCATGAAAAACTGCCTAACAAAGCCAAGCTGGGACTGTATTTTAACCCCTACGGCAGAGTGCTGGATCTGATCGATGATTGCATCTCGTGCGGCATCGACAAACTGATTGCTGAACACGGTGGACCGGTGTGGCAGGAGGAAAACTTCGCCCGTCTGCAGGAACTGGTGCGTGGCGAACTGAACGAAACGGTGGTGGGTGTCGCCAAACAGGTTGAACAGGTCCTGACGGCGGTGTTCAACATCAACAAGCGCCTGAAAGGCCGGGTTGATATCTCGTTGGCGCTGGCGCTGTCGGATATTAAAACCCAGCTCGGTGCGCTGGTTTATCGTGGGTTCGTGACCAATAACGGCTGGAAGCGCCTGCCGGATACGCTACGTTATCTGCAGGCGATTGAACGCCGCTTGGAGAAGCTGGCGACCGATCCGCACCGCGACCGCGCGCAAATGCTGCGGGTGGAACAGGTGCAGCAGGCCTGGCAGCAGTGGCTGAACAAGCTGCCGCCGAAACGCCTCCAGGATGACGAAGTGAAAGAAGTGCGCTGGATGATCGAAGAGCTGCGCGTCAGCCTGTTCGCTCAGCAACTGGGCACGCCTTATCCGATCTCGGACAAGCGCATCCTGCAGACTATCGAGCAGCTTTCGGGCTAAGCCATTGGGGCAACAAATTGCCCTTGATTCCGGCGCGGGATCCCACGCCGGAACATAACGATTTATTTCCCCGTAGCCAGTGCGTCCAGCGCATCGCGGATACCGGTGACGGCCAAAGCGCGGTTATCGGCGCGGTAACGATCTTTAGCCGCCGGTGCGGAGCTTTGAATGGCAATAAGCCGCCAGCCGTTGGCGGTTTTCAGCAGTAACGGTGAACCGCTATCGCCGGGCAGGGTATCGCACTGATGCGAAAGCACGCCCTGTTGCGCCCAGCCTGTCACTTTGCAGTTCTGGTGACTGTAGAGGTCATCCAGATGATCTCCCGGATATCCTGCCTGGGTAATCAGCCGTTTGGCCTGCTTCATTGCCAGAGTCAGTGCCTTACTGTCACCTTGCCACAGCTGCAGGGGTTTAATCGGCAAGGGCTTTTTATCCTTTAAGCGGATTAGCGCGAAGTCATAGGCCGCCGCTGCCGGCGGCACAATCCAACCCTCACCATCTGGCTTGAGTTTTTTCCCCAGCTTGCGATCCACCAACGTCTCAATATTGTCGGTCTGGTATTTCCAGGTCTTATTACCGGAAACAAAACGCAGCGCAATGGCCTTATCCAATTGACCTGGTGGCGCCAGCACACAGTGGCCGGCGGTGAGTGCCAGATGAGGAGAGATCAGCGTGGCGGTGCACAGGTTACCGCTGGCGGTTTCCACCTGCCCAATGGCTTGCCATGGCCACCCGTCGGTTTCCGTGACCTTTATGCGTTCATCTTTACCAAAAAATAAGCGAGTTTGCTCAGCGGCCGACGCGTCGGATGGGCTATCAGCCCGTACTGAAAGGGGAAGTGCGAGTGGGAATGAGCACAGCAACAGCAAAACGGTTATGCGCATAGGTTTCTTGCCTGGAAAATACGGGTCATCCATAAACACACTGAATGGTAACTATAGACTGATTTAGTCGCCGTGTGGATGGGCAGTGATTGATTTTTCAATAATTTCTTATCCAGAGGAGGGGGGCGGTTACAGGTAAAAAAAGGCGGCGATCAGTCCGCAGAGGATCAGCGTGGTCAGAATGATTTCAAATAAGTAGCGACGCAGCATGATGAGAACCCCCGATGAAAAAACACCCGGCGAACCGGGTGTTGGACAACTCAAGTCTTGACTGGTGAGGGGAGCCTCACATCAGATTGCTGT
Source organism: Serratia proteamaculans (assembly GCF_949794035.1). Lineage (NCBI taxonomy): Bacteria > Pseudomonadati > Pseudomonadota > Gammaproteobacteria > Enterobacterales > Yersiniaceae > Serratia > Serratia proteamaculans. The sequence continues at coordinate 2,859,955 of NZ_OX461105.1, read as the reverse complement.
TACGCCGCTTTCTTATGGCTGGTTTTTTTGTGGTGTTTTTTGGCTGCCTGGGCTTTCTGAGCCGGCGCTTTCTTGGCGGTGGCTTTGTGGTGCTTTTTAGCCGCCTGGGCTTTTTGAACCGGTGCTTTCTTCGCGTGATGTTTTTTCACGTGAGTGGTCTTGGCCGGTGCAGCCATGGTGGTGGTAGCCGTTGCCGCTGGTGCGGTAGTCGTGGTGGTGGCAGCGTCAGCAGCGAAGGCAACAGAAGACAGACCCATTGCAGCGGCAACAACCAGAGCTAATACTTTTTTCATTGTTGATTCCTTAAATTACTCATCATGTATCAAGCCCACTGCGGGGCCGGTGACAAGATAGTAGGCAAACGGCGGGAGGCTTTCCGTGAGTGATTGGTTTCGGCGTGTAACCTAATGTACATCGTGGATAGTGGCCGGTTAATCCACCGGGTTTGGCGGCCTTTCAACCTCACTTTAGTTACAACATACATATAGGAGGTAACCAACCCGCACTCTGCGGCCAGGCTGTCTTGGGTAGGGGGAGTGCGCTATGGAATACTTGCGGCAAAACAGGGGGAAAAGCACGGGGTTAGCCGTGCCTGGGGAAGATATTACAGGTAACGGCTTTCCAGATGCTTGCGGAAATAGCTCGGGTTCAAGGTTTCACCGGTCGCATTGGCGATCAGGGTATCGGTAGGGAAACGGCTACCGTGACGCCAGATATTCTGTTTCAGCCAGTGGAACAGTGGGTTCAGATTGCCTTCGGCGATGTCACTGTTCAACGTCGGCAGCGCTTCACGCGCACTATTGAACAGTTGCGCGGCATACATGGCGCCAAGGGTATAAGTCGGGAAGTAACCAAATGCGCCATCGGTCCAGTGAATATCCTGCATGCAGCCGTTGCGGTAGTTGCCGACGGTGTCCAGGCCCAGGTAGCCGCGCATTTTTTCGTTCCACAGCGCCGGGATGTCTTCCACCTCAATCTCGCCTTCGACCAGGGCCTTCTCAATTTCATAACGCAGGATCACGTGCGCCGGGTAGCTGACTTCGTCAGCGTCTACGCGGATCAGACCTGGCTTCACTCGTTGATTCAGACGGATGAAGTTACTTTCTTCCAGCGCCGGTTGTTCGCCGAATTGATTGACGACCAGCGGGCGCAGAATTTTCAGGAAATCGCTGCCGCGCGCCAGCTGCATTTCAAACAGCAGGCTTTGTGATTCATGAATAGCGGTAGAGCGTGCCTGCGCCACCGGTTGGCCCAACCATTCACGCGGAAGATTTTGTTCGTAACGGGCATGACCGGTCTCATGCACGATACCGAGCAGAGCGGTCAGGAACTCTTTGTCGTTATAACGAGTAGTGATGCGCACATCTTCCGGTACACCGCCGCAGAACGGGTGTGCGCTGACGTCCACCCGGCCGCCGTCGAAGTTAAAGCCAAGCAGTTTCATCACGCTCAGGCTCAGTTGACGTTGAGTTTCCACATTGAACGGCCCCTGCGGAACCTGGCAAGGTTCCTGAGCCTGTTTGGCTACCACTTTCTGCAGCAGATCGGGCAGCCAGGTTTTCAGATCGCCAAAGATACGGTCAATGTCGCTGCTGCGCATCCCCGGTTCATACAGGTTCAGCAGGGCATCATAACGGCTGGAGCCTGCCGCTTCGGCGCGGATCTGCGCTTCCTGCCGGCTCAGTTTGACCACTTCACGCAGGTTTTCCGAGAAACCTTCCCAGTCGTTGGCCGGGCGTTGGGAACGCCAGGCGTGCTCACAACGTGCGCCAGCCAGCGACTTGGCTTCGACCAGCGATTCCGGTACCAGCACCGCGTTGTCGTACTGACGGCGCATCTCCAGCAAATTAGCCAGATCGATGTCATCCAACGTTTCTTGCTGTGCGCGTTCAAACAAACGACCGGTTTTTTCCGCCGTTAAAATTTGGTGTTGCAGCACGCTCAGCTCGGCCAGCGCTTCCGAACGCGCTTTGCTGCCACTTGGTGGCATCATGGTTTGCATGTCCCAGCCGGCAATGGCGGAGAGGTGGCCGAAGCGCGACAGTCGGGTGAAAATGGCACGCAGCTCGTCGTAGGAAGAAGGGGAATGTGCAGATGTCATCGTTTAGCTCCATTTTATTGTAAACCGGATAACTCTTTCGCGTTTTCATGCTGCCGCGTAAACAGGGTTACACCGGGTCTGCTTTTAAATTGAAAGTGGGCTTTAGCGGCCAACAGAAGCGGAAGCTGGCCCCGCCGAGCGAACTGGCGTCTACGTACACCTGGCCCTGATAGGCCACGGCGATAGAATGAACAATGGCCAGGCCCAACCCGCAGCCGCCGGTGGCGCGATCGCGGCTGGGATCGAGCCGCACAAAGGGTTCGAATACCCGTTCACGTTCTTCCGGTGGAATACCCGGGCCGTCGTCTTCTACCTGAAGACAGGCGTTGTCGCCGTCAAACCACAGGCCGATACGCAGACGTTTTTCACTATAACGCAGCGCATTGTTCACCAGGTTATCCAGCACTCGCTCCATTAGTCGTAAATCGACGCCGCCAAAATCGCCGACGTGTGGGATATCCAACTCGATTTCCCGTTCCGGGTGGATCAGGCGCAGGTCGTCAGCCTTGTCCTCCAGCCACTTGGGTAAATCGAGAGGTTCTATATTGAGTGCCACCTGCGGACGGTCGAGACGAGCATAGGTCAGCAGTTCGTCGATCAGTGACTCCAACTGACCGATATCGCGGTTCAGCGCCTGCTGCTCGCTCTCGGTCAGGTTATCGCTCATCGCCAGCCGGTAGCGCAACCGCACCAGCGGTGTTCGCAGCTCATGGGCGATGCCGTCGATCAACTGTTTCTTGCTGGCGATCAGCGTATTGACGTTATCCGCCATCTGATTAAACGCCACCCCGAGCCGATTGAGGCTGGAGGTGGGATCGAAATGGGTGCGTTCATCAAGATGCCCGGCACCGAGGCGCTGAGCCGCGTTTTCCAGCTTGAGCAAGTCCTGCCAGTGCGGGCGCATCCACAAAAATACCGGCAGGGCCAGCGACATGCCGATAAACACCAGCAGGGCCAAATCCAGCAACCGCATTTGATGCAGATAGAACAGATAAGGGATCGGCCCGACGACCAGCACGTAGTGGCTGCGTGGAATCCGCTGCATAAAGGTGTATTGGTCGTCGAGGGCGATAATTTCCCCAAGACGTAGCCGCTTCATCAGATCTTCACTCAGATCCTGTTTGCCAAGCGGTTCAATGTGCAGTTTAAACGACAGGTTCAAGTCCAGCGTGGCGATGGTCTTGTTCCAGTCTTTCAGCGGAATTTCCCGCAGTTCACTGCGCATCAGGTACAGCGAGCTTTTCATCAGGTCGTCCATCGACTGGCGGCCGGCGCGTTCGGCGGTGACTTTGTACACCAACCCCACCAGCATCGCCATCACCAGGAAGCAAACGAAAAGCAGCAGGAAGAACTGCACAAAAAGCTTTCTCATTGCTGCACGAACTCCCAGGCATTCGGGGCGAACAGATAGCCCTTATTGCGCACGGTTTTCACGCGGAAGGGCTCCAGCGCATTATCGTACAGCTTGCGTCGCAGGCGGGAAATCGCCACGTCGATACTGCGATCCAGACCGTCATAACTCACGCCGCGCAGGTTTTGCAGCAGGGCTTCGCGATCCATGATTTGCCCGGCATGGGTGGCCAGTTCCCACAGCAGATCAAAATCTGAGGTGGAAAGGGTGATGATCTCTTCGCCCAGCGTCACCTGACGGTTGACCGGGTCGATGCATAGTAAGCCGAAGTGCAAGGCGTTGTGTTGGGTGATCGGCTGAGTCGATTCTTCCTTTGGCTGATTGCCATGCTGACGCAGATGCAGACGTAGCCGCGCCAGTAATACTGCCGGTGGCGTGGTTTTCAGGATGTAATCGTTAGCGCCCATTTCCAACGACAGGATATGGTTCATGTCGCTGTCGAGTGAGGTGAGCAGCACAATTGGGCCGGGGAAGGTCGGGCGCAGATCGCGACACAGCGTCATGCCGTCCTTGCCGGGTAACATGATGTCCAGCAGCACCAGATCCGGTTGTTCCAACTCGATGCGTGCCTGCGCACTGTCGCCGCGTGGCTCAATCAATACATCAATGTCGTGCTTGCCCAGATAGGCGGCAATCAGTTTGCCGACTTCCGGATCGTCTTCCACAAAAACAATTTTATGCATATTCAGCGGTTTTATCAGAATAACGAAATTCAGCATAGCGCGGGGGGCCGCGATATACCATGCAGATCTGTGCGCTAGCGCAGTGGACGGCCACCGTCTACGCCATGGGTACGGCCGGTGACATAGCGGCTTTCCAGCAGGTAGTTCACCAGGTTGACCACTTCACACTCGCCAGGGGCGATTTTCATCAGTGATTTTGCCAGCGCCTGCTGACGATACGGCTCGTCATCACCCGGATTGAAGATAATCAGCGCCGGTGCAATGGCATTGACTTTGACCTCTGGCGCCAGCTTGCGGGCAAATGAACGGGTCATATTGTCCAGTGCGGCCTTACTGGCGGCATAGGCAATGTGTTTATCGCTGCCTTTCTCCACCACATAGTCGGTCAGGTGGATAATATCCGCACCGGCTTGTCCCTGGCCCAGCAGGCAAGACTCCAGCAATTGATTGAGCAGATAAGGGGTATAAACGTGAATTTGCAGCATCGCCGCCATAACCTGCTCCGGCGGCACTTCCGGCGATTCGGCCTGCCAGGCGCTGGCGTTGTGGATCACCGCGCGCAGTTTGGGAGCGACCTGACGAACCTGCTCAGCAAAACGGTAGATGCCGTCGTGCGTCGCGAAATCGCCCTGAATGCAGATTGCCCCCAGTCTTTTCAGCTCGCTCAGTGCCGGGTAGTCGCTGCGATAGGCGATGATCACGGGAATATCGCGTTGCAAGAATGACCTGGCCAGCGCCAGTCCAATCCGGCGTGCGCCGCCCGTAATCAGCACCGGGGCTGAGTTGTGATGTTCCATTGATTAAAGCTCCTGGACAGACTGGCAAACAATAGGGGAATTATGCCATTATACGGCGGAAATTCGTTAAAGCTTCGCATCGATTATCCATTTCAGGATGTAATACACTGGCAATGAGAGGAAGGGATGAACAGCAGTCACCTTGCACCCGTCGCCCGCAGTGAGAGAATCTGCTTTGATTACATGGATTTTCTGTCCGCATCGTGCAAGAAGCACTGGCGCTTTGTTGATGCAATCTATGGTGTGATGCCATTTTTTGGCATGGTATTGAAATCTCAGGCTTCCGCTTCACAAACGCGGAAAGAGCAGTTGGAAGCGTTGGCGCTGCAGGTGGTTTCCACCCAGGTCAGCGACGAAACCAACATCGTGCGCCTGATCGATCTGGCGCAGCAGCAGGGGTTGGCAGTATTCGACATTAAACTGCCCTATGCTCTGGATACGCAGCAGTTGGCGACCATTCAGCAAGAGTGCGTTGAGGGAGTTATCATCTCTCAGGTTGGGGAACGCATGACCATCAGTCTGCACCAGTCTCAAAGTTACTGACCGGGTGTTCCCACCCGGCCATGCTTCACCTACTGCAGCATAAACCAGCCGGCCGGTACCGTGGCCACCAGCAACAGAAAAATACTGCCTTTCTCCAGTTGATTCAGCAATTTGACGTCATCATGTCCGCTGCGGGCATAGATAAACACCAGCAGCCCCGGTGCATACAGCAGCACCGACATCAGCAAGTGCATCAATCCTGAAGCGTAGAGCAGCCAGATTCCATACAGGCAGGCGCCTGTCGCGGCGAACATCAGCCGTTTGTCCTGACGACGGATCGCCACCTTGAACAGGAAGGCACCGACCAGGAAATAAGGCACCAGGATCATTTCCGAAGCGATAGTCAGCAGAGAATTGTAGTTACTGCCGGTCAGCCAGATCAGCACCAGAGCGAACTGAACCGCAATATTGGTCAGCCATAGCGAAGCCGAGGGCGCGTGGTTCTTGTTCTGCTTGCGGAAAATCTTCGGGAAAGCGCCGTGTTGAGCGGCCAGCAACGGCACTTCGGCGGCCATAATCGTCCAGCTCAGGTAAGCCCCGCAGACCGAAACGATCAGCCCGGCCGCGATAATCACATCACCCCAGGGGCCAATCAGATCGACCATCAGCACCGCCATAGAAGGATTGCGCATCTCGGCCAATTCGCTGCGCGGCACCACGCCCAGTGATAACAATGTCACCAACAGATACACCGCCAATGCGGAGATCACTGCCAGCATGGTGGCACGGCCGACATCCTTCTTATGACGTGCCCGCGCAGAAACCACCACTGCACCTTCCACACCGATAAATACCCACAGGGTAATCAGCATGGTATTTTTTACCTGCTCCCACACCGGTTTACCGAGAGCAACGCCGTGGAAATCCAGCGTGAAGACGTCCATGTTGAACGCCATCGCGGCCAACACGGCAAACATCCCCAGCGGCAACAGCTTGGCCAGGGTCGCGACCAGATTGATGCTGGCGGCGGTTTGCACACCCCGCAGCACCAGCGCATGGACGATCCACAGCAATACGGACTCCGCCAGCAGCGCTTGCCAGGTATTGCCGTCGCCGAGAATGACCTCACCGCCGCGATCGGTGAATAAACTCAGCGCGGCAAACACGATCACCAGGTAAGAGACATTGGCGATCACCGCGCACAGCCAATAGCCCCAGGCGGAACAGAACCCGACCAGTTCGCCAAAACCCTCTTTCGCATAGGTGAAGATGCCGCCGTCCAGATCGGGACGCAGGCGGGTAAGCAACAGCATGGCAAAAGCCAGAAACAGGATGCCGACGCCGGTAATCGCCCAACCCAGCAGCAGGGCCGCCGGGCTGGCGACCTGCGCCATGTTTTGTGGCAGGCTGAAAACCCCGGCACCCAGCATTGAGCTCAGCACCAATGCGGTTAACGCGGTAAGACCTAATTTCTTTTCCAATGACGGATCCTGAACGCAGAATAAACAACTGGGAGGGAACTGCTTGGCAGTAACAACGTAATGGCAATTACTGAACGAGTAGACAATAGCCCTAAAAATTGGCGCAAATTCTACGGATGGATGCGGATGGATGCAATGATTAAGTATGCGTAATTTACAAAAAACTATTCAACTGGCAGGGCACTGAGCGATCCAATAAAAACGGGCAGCTCAATGGCTGCCCGATGGTAAACCGCAAAGTGAAACTTATTTGAACAGGTCAGCGCTGACGGTCAGGTTACCGCCGCTCTTGTTCTGCCACTGGCGGGTCACGTGATAGTACTTGGCGCCTTTCTCGGCAGCACGTTTAGCGACTTCGGTAGAAACGTCGGTCATGCTGTTGAAGTGGCCAGTGAAGGTCACAGAATCAAACGGCACCATCTGCGCGGCAGTCACGTTGTTCACTTCCTGAATCTGGGTACCGTTCGGTAAAGTGACAGTATAACGTTTGCCGGTAGAGGACTGGGTTTCGAAGAAACGGCCCACGTCACGGCTTGGTGAGCCGGAAGAGGCAACACCCGGGATTTCAACCTTGGCAGCAGCAGCGCCACCGGCAGCCAGTGCGGCCTTACCGGCTTCAGAGTCAGCCGGGATGGCATCCGGGCTCTGTACTGCACGTTTAGGGGCATCGGCTTTATAGATATAGGCGGTAATGAACTGGTTGCCGCCCTGGTTGGCATCGACCTGACGCACGATAAAGAACGAGGCTGCGCCTTTCTTTTTCGCTTCTTTGGTGATGGCATCGTTGATGTCCGGCTGGCTGCGGTAGAAGCCGCTGACGCTCACCGTGTCGTACGGCTCCAGCAGGAAGGCTTGTTCTTTCGGCAGCTCGGTAACGCCGTTAATCACGCGGTACTTCGGCTCTTTGCTCACTTCCGGCGCATCTTTATGATAAAGATCTGCGGTGACGCGCCAGTTGCCGCCGTTATTGCTGTTATTGCTGTCCTGGATGTAGAAGGAGTCTGCGCCCAGTTTGTCTGCACGGCGGGATACGGCATCAACGGCTTCATTGATGGCATTAAAGCGGCCGGTAATCGTGATGCGATCAAACGGCTTCAGCGCCGCTGCTTTTTCAGGAGTTAACTCTTGTGCCGCCTGAGCAGACAGCGCAGTGAGTGATAACAAGGCTGATGCGATGATCGTGTTCTTCAGCTTCATAAAAAATCCTTTCGCCTAGCGCATTAACGTTGATAACGTGCTGAACTGTTTAGGTGTAATTCAGCCGCCGATTATTACATGTAATCTCGAGCAGTGTCTCAGCATTTTATGTTATCCCATGAGACAAATCCCTTGAACGAGCGTGCCCGTTATTTTGCGCAGAATCGTCATAAGTTTCAATAATAAAGCCTTTGATGTCATAAGTGTTAATTATTCACAATTTTATAACTTTTATGCGTTGCTGCCGCGCAACGTCGGAAGTTCTCAACCTGATGGCTGCCACAATATGGCCGTAAAAACGGCATTCCAGCGGGCTTTTTAACTTTAAATTGCGATTTGTCATGTCGTTGCCTGCGTTTTTATGTAAAAACAGACCTGAATGCGTAAGCAATTATGGATCATCGATCATATTTTCAGTAGGTTATAGATGGCGCCTTAATTCGCTGCCGACAAGGTTAACAAAAAGCTTGTCGGCCGGGGCCATCGCTATGGGTAGGAAGATAATAAACATCATCAAAGACAGGTGAGAAGGGAACATTATGCGTATTGGTGTACCAAGAGAACGGTTGGCCAATGAAGCCCGGGTCGCAGCAACGCCGAAAACGGTGGAACAATTGCTGAAGCTGGGCTTTACCGTCGCGATTGAAAGCGGGGCGGGCAAACTGGCAAGTTTTGACGATGGCGCTTATGAAGCCGCTGGGGCAACGATCACCGACACGGCCGCTGTTTGGCAGTCGGATCTGATTTTGAAAGTTAACGCACCGCTTGAGGACGAGATCGCGTTAATGCGTGAGCGCAGCACCCTGGTCAGCTTTATCTGGCCGGCGCAAAACCCTGAGCTGATCGCGAAGTTGGCTGAACGTAACGTCACCGCGATGGCTATGGACTCGGTACCGCGTATTTCACGTGCGCAGTCCATGGATGCACTGAGCTCAATGGCCAACATCGCCGGTTACCGCGCGATTGTTGAGGCCGCACACGAATTCGGCCGCTTCTTCACCGGCCAGATCACCGCCGCGGGCAAGGTTCCACCAGCCAAGGTCATGATCATCGGTGCCGGCGTTGCAGGTCTGGCGGCGATCGGTGCCGCAGGCAGTCTGGGGGCCATTGTTCGCGCCTTCGACACCCGTCCGGAAGTCAAAGAGCAAGTACAGAGCATGGGAGCCGAATTCCTCGAGCTGGATTTCGAGGAAGAAGCGGGCAGCGGCGACGGTTATGCCAAAGTGATGTCCGAAGCCTTCATCAAGGCCGAGATGGCACTGTTTGCCGCTCAGGCGGCCGAGGTCGACATCATTGTCACCACCGCGCTGATCCCGGGTAAACCTGCACCGAAGCTGATCACCAAAGAGATGGTGGCTTCAATGAAGCCCGGCAGCGTGATCGTCGATCTGGCGGCGCAAAACGGCGGTAACTGTGAACTGACCGTCGCCGACCGAGTGACCGTTACCGACAACGGCGTGAAAATCATTGGTTATACCGATCTGCCAAGCCGCCTGCCCACCCAGTCTTCACAGCTTTACGGCACCAATCTGGTTAACCTGCTGAAGCTGCTGTCGAAAGAGAAGAACGGCGAAATCGACGTTGATTTCGAAGACACCGTGATCCGCGGCGTTACCGTAGTACGCAGTGGCGAAGTCACCTGGCCGGCACCACCTATCCAGGTTTCTGCCCAGCCTAAACCGGCGCAGGCCGCCCCCGTTGCCAAACCGGAGGCAAAACCGGTTTCGCCGTGGCTGAAATATGGCCTGATGGCGTTAGCCATTATCCTGTTTGGCTGGCTGGCCAACGCCGCACCGAAAGAGTTCCTGTCTCACTTTACCGTGTTTGCGCTGGCCTGTGTGGTGGGTTACTACGTGGTGTGGAACGTCAGCCATGCATTGCATACCCCGTTGATGTCGGTCACCAATGCGATCTCAGGGATTATCGTGGTCGGTGCGTTATTGCAGATTGGCCATGGCGGCTGGGTGAGTTTCCTCTCCTTTATCGCCGTGCTGATCGCCAGCATCAACATTTTTGGTGGATTCACCGTCACTCAGCGCATGCTGAAGATGTTCCGCAAGAACTAAGGGGTAGCATATGTCTGGAGGATTAGTTACAGCTGCATACATTGTCGCCGCTATCCTGTTTATTTGTAGCCTGGCTGGCTTGTCGCGCCATGAAACGTCAAAACGCGGCAACCTGTTTGGCGTCGCCGGGATGGCGATTGCGCTGATCGCCACCATCCTCGGGCCGGACTCCGGCAACGTGGGCTGGATCATCATCGCGATGATTATCGGGGGTTCCATCGGGGTCTATCTGGCGAAAAAGGTCGAAATGACCGAAATGCCAGAACTGGTGGCGGTGCTGCACAGCTTTGTGGGCCTGGCTGCGGTCCTGGTGGGGTTAAACAGCTACCTGGATCACGGCGCGGCGATGGAACCGGTGATGGAGAATATCCATCTGACCGAAGTGTTCCTCGGTATCTTTATCGGTGCAGTTACCTTCACCGGTTCGATTGTGGCCTTCGGTAAACTGCGCGGCATCATCTCATCCAAACCGCTGGCGCTGCCAAATCGCCACAAAATGAACCTGGCGGCACTGGTGGTCTCCTTCCTGCTGCTGGTGGTGTTTGTTCGTGCCGACAGCGTGGGTTGGCAGGCGGTGGCACTGGTGCTGATGACCGCTATCGCCCTGGCGTTTGGCTGGCATCTGGTGGCATCCATCGGCGGTGCTGACATGCCGGTGGTGGTGTCGATGCTCAACTCCTATTCGGGTTGGGCGGCAGCGGCGGCCGGCTTCATGCTGAGCAACGATCTGCTGATCGTGACCGGTGCGTTGGTGGGCTCTTCGGGTGCCATCCTGTCTTACATCATGTGTAAGGCGATGAACCGGTCGTTCATCAGCGTGATCGCCGGCGGGTTCGGTACCGATGGCTCTTCGACCGGTAATGCGGAAGAAATGGGCGAGTATCGCGAAACGACGGCGGAAGAAGTGGCCGAGCAGTTGAAGAACTCCACTTCGGTGATCATCACCCCAGGCTATGGCATGGCGGTGGCGCAGGCGCAGTACCCGGTGGCAGAAATCACCGAGAAACTGCGTGCACGCGGCATCAAGGTGCGCTTTGGTATTCACCCGGTTGCCGGGCGCTTGCCGGGCCACATGAACGTGCTGCTGGCTGAAGCCAGGGTGCCGTACGACGTGGTACTGGAGATGGACGAAATCAATGACGATTTCGCGGACACCGACACCGTACTGGTGATCGGCGCCAACGATACGGTGAACCCGGCTGCGTTGGAGGATCCACGCAGCCCAATCGCCGGTATGCCGGTGCTGGAAGTGTGGAAAGCGCAAAACGTGATTGCCTTTAAACGTTCGATGAACACCGGTTATGCCGGCGTGCAGAACCCGCTGTTCTTTAAAGAGAACACCCAGATGCTGTTTGGCGATGCCAAAGAGAGTGTGGAAGCGATACTGCGTGCGCTGCAGGCGTAACGAAAGCCAATAAAAACGGGCCTGTCAGGGCCCGTTTTTTTATTTCTAACTGAATACCACGTCCTATGGACGTGGTTATCGACTTTTTGGCTCTGCCAGTAATGCTACTCATGGGAAAATCCGAATCCGTTATCCCCATAACTGATAAGGATTTAACCATGAGTAGGTTCGAAAAAGCATCGCATGTGCTCTGGCATTGTCAATACCATATAGTTTGGACGCCCAAGTGCCGATTTCGAATACTGAAAAACAATGTAGGGAAAGAGGTTTACAGGCAAATAAGAATATTAAGTGAACAACTCCATGTAGAAATAGTGGAGTTAAATGTTCAGTTAGATCATGTTCATTTACTGATAAAGATCCCGCCGAAACTGTCAGTATCAGAAGTGATGGGCCACCTTAAAGGCCGAACAGCTATCCGTTTGTTTAATAAATTCCCCTACTTGAGGAAGCACAAGTTGTGGGGAAATCACTTTTGGGCGAAGGGCTACTGTGTGGACACCGTAGGTGTAAACGCAGAGATGATCCGCAAGTACGTAAAGTACCAAGAGAAACACGAGCAAGAAGAAAACCAGCTGAGTTTACATGGAATGTGAAGTGAGGACCCTTAGGGTTCGAGCTTAGTACGCCCCTATGGGGCGCCCAAGCAATGCCGCCTTCTACGAAGGCGGATTTTTACGCGCTAAACATCAATCTTCGTCGTCGTGCTCATCGTCCTCATCAGCTTCGATCGGGCAATTGAAGTTTTCCGGCTTAATCACCAGCAGGTCACATTTCAGATGATCGATCACATGTTCTGCCGTGTTGCCAATAAACGCCGCCGAAATGCCGGTACGGCCCAGGGTACCTAGCACCACCACACCTGCCTGCAAGTGCTCGGCCAAATCGGGGATCACCTCTTCCGGCAGGCCTTTCTCAACGTGGGTAAATTCTTCTTTAATGCAGAATTTCTGCCTTAGCGCCTTCATGGCGATCAGGTGTTGCCCGCGAATGGCATCGTTGTAGACACTGGGGTCAAAATCAGGCAGCTCGATAGCGATATTAATGGGAGTAACGGGGTAGGCGCCGACCAGATGAACTTCGGTTTGGTTGACGTTTTGTGCCAGTTCAACGGTTTCCTGCACCAGCTTGATGTTCAATGGGTCATGATAGGGCTCTTCGCTGGCCAGATTAACCGCCACCACGGCTTTGCTGCCTTCCTGCCAGGGTTGATCCTTGACCATCCACACCGGGCAAGGGCATTTGCGTAGCAGGTGCCAGTCGGTTGGGGTGAAAATTACGGATTCCAGCCGGTCGTGTTGATGCGCCATCTTCAGCAGCAGGTCGTGCTTACCGGCGATCACTTCCTGAATAATCGCCTCATAAGGACGGTTATGCCAGACCACTTTGATTTCGATAGGAACGCCTTCGTCGAGGTAAAAACGGCATTGCTCGTTGATCCACGCGGCGCGTTGGCTGATAACACCTTGTCGCATCGCCGTTCTTTCGTCCGGGGAGAGCAAGGTCGTCATCTCGTAAGAGAAGTCGTAAATAGGCAGGAAGGCCTTAATGCGCCCGCCATTTCGTTTTATCAGGTATACCGCCCGGCGTAGTGCCGGCTGGTCGTCCTGATTGGGGTCAATAGCCACCAGAAGATTCTGATACTTCGCCATAGGGCCTCCTTACAGCTGAAAATCAACAGTCTGTCAATTTACAGAGTAACCCAACATTGAAAAACAGAACAGCGGCAGAGATGTGCTGGGTCAATAATTCTGTTGAATTACCAACCCAGCTTAGGATCAGGCGTTTACGGTCACGTTAATCCGTGGCGTACCGGCCAGCACCGACAGGGCGTCGACGTTTTCGATGGTGATGTATTTGCCTTTAACGCTGAGGATTTCGCTTTTCTGGAAGCGGCCCAGCAGGCGGCTGATGGTTTCTACCGTCAGACCAAGGTAGTTGCCGATATCGCCACGGGTCATGGTCAGGCGGAACTCACGAGGTGAGAAACCGCGTTCTGCAAAGCGGCGCGACAGGTTGTAGACGAAAGCCGCCAGGCGCTCTTCGGCATTTTTCTTCGACAACAGCAGGATCATGTCCTGGTCGCCTTTAATCTCGCCACTCATCAGACGCATGATTTGCTGGCGCAGGTTTGGCATTTTGCCGGACAGGTCATCCAGGGTTTCGAAGGGGATCTCACACACCATGGAGGTTTCCAGCGCCTGAGCGAAGCTTGGGTGTTTCAGGCCGCCAATAGCGTCAAAACCAACCAGATCGCCCGCCAGATGGAAGCCGGTGATCTGCTCATCACCTTGTTCGGTGATGGTGTAACTCTTGATGGTCCCGGAGCGGATAGCGTACAGCGATTTCAGCTCGTCGCCCGCCTTGAACAGGGTCTGGCCCTTCTGGATAGGCTTTTTCCTTTCGATAATGTTGTCGAGCTGGTCCAGCTCATGAGCATTAAGAGTAAAAGGAATACACAGTTGGCTGATACTGCAATCCTGACAATGGATCGCACAACCACCAGACTGGATACGACGAATCACGCGTTTTTCCGGGATCATAGATTACGCTCATTCAATAATTGATATGCGTCAATTTTAACATCTTTTCTTGCAGGTGATAAGGGTAGCATTAATAACAACGGGGGCATTCTGTGCGAAATTTGAGCAAGCATGCCGCAGATTGTTCTGTAGTTGCCTGAAATATTTTGATTTCCTTGCCACTTACAGCAATACGTAACGCTTAGCGCAGCCGGGGTATCTTGCGATGCCCGGCTGCGGGGGGTTAAAGCAGTTCGTTTTGCAAATAGCCTTCATGCTTTAACAGCCATTGTTTTCGCTGAACGCCGCCGGCATAACCAGTCAATGCGCCCTGCGAACCGATCACTCGGTGGCAGGGGACCACGATACTGATGGGGTTGGAGCCGTTGGCCATACCTACTGCACGTGAGGCAGTCGGGCGACCGATGCGTTTCGCCAATTCGCCATAGGTAATGATCTCACCGCATGGGATCTGACGCAGTTGCTGCCACACACTACGCTGGAATTCGGTGCCGGCGGTCATCACCGGCAACTGATCAATGACATCCAGCTCACCAGAAAAATAGCGCTGCATGGCATCGGTCAGGCCACCAGGATTGGATTTGTCTACCAGTTGGAAGCGATCGGCACGGTAGTGAGTATTCAGCAGCTTCATCAGGCGTACTTCATGCTCAGTCCAGTCGATGGCGCGTAACCGGTCCTGCTCATCGGCAATCAGCACCAGTTCACCCATTGGCGTCGCCATACGGTCAATAAAAAAAGTTTGCATGTGAACACTCCTCTTGTTTGATGAGCAGATTATTACATGAAATGCGGGGGAGCGATGGCGGATTCCGGACATGAAGATGGGCAACAGATATTGCCCATCGAAAAAAGTGGGAGATTATAAAATAAATTTACACTTACTCTAGATGTCTTTAATGGTTATTGTTTATCATTATAAATGTACTACCGTGGTTAATTATAACTTATGGTCACTCTTTTATGTAGCGGGTTATTATTAATAATCTCTGTAGTTGCGGGGGAAACTAATTCCGATGACATTTCATCTACAGAGGTTGTGATATAGCCAAAGGTTTTATCACGGTTTTCACGGTAGCAAGATGAGATAAATTTACCGTTATCTCGATTGATTTCACAGGTTGGGGCGGCTATCTTCCCAGAAAAACGGATGGTGCCAGAAGCCGCGTGGCTGTTGGAGTTCTGGGCTGCTTGCAGAGCCGCAGGGAGGAGGGTCAGTAACACCAATGCCATGATAGAGTTTTTCATTATTAATTCCTTTTTAAAATGAACTGATAAAATAAGTGATTCCAATTAAATAAAGTTTAAACAGATATGCCTGACTTCATCCGCAAACAAAAACTTTCGATTTTCCTTCTTTAATGTCTTATATACTATTCTTAATTTTTAGTGCCGATGGATTTAATAATAGGGTGGGGGGTGGGAAAAACCATGATTTAGATCATGGTGAAGGTGGCTTAATGATTAGCAGGAGAATGTAGCCGGTGTACTGTGAACTCTGTCACGTTAAAAAAATGGTTATGGCCGCAGTTGAATCTGAAACGGCGGCCAGGCTTGGTGCTTTATTCTGAGTTACAGCATGCCGCTGCTGCCGCAGATGCGGATTTTCTCGGCAACCACCTCTTTCATCGCCAGTTTGCCGGGCACGATGTACTTGCGTGGATCGTTGGCGTCCGGGTGCTGGGAGAAATAGCTTTTCACCGCGCCGGCAAAGGCGATTTTCAGCTCGGTTGCCACGTTGACCTTGCAGACCCCCAGTGAAATGGCGCGTTTTACCATGGCTTCAGGAATGCCGGAGGCGCCGTGCAGCACCAGCGGGATATCGACCTGCTCGCGGATCAGCGCCAGACGATCAAAATCCAGTTTGGGTTCGCCATGGTACAACCCGTGGGCGGAACCAATCGCCACGGCCAGCGAGTCGATACCGGTCGCGGTGACAAATTCACGCGCGGCGGCCGGGTCAGTAAAGAAGCTGTCGGTAGAATCGACAATCAGGTCGTCCTCCTGCCCACCGAGGCGGCCCAGTTCGGCCTCTACGCTGGCCCCGTAGCGGTGGCACAGCGCCACGGCCTCGGCCACCTTGGCAATATTCTGCGCGAATGGCAGGTGTGAGCCGTCGATCATCACCGAACGAATACCGCTTTTGACCTTGTGTTCGATATCATCCATTTCTTCGTGGTGGTCCAGATGCAGCGCCAACGGCAGATCGTAACGGTGTGCGGCCGCCTGGCAGATGCCAATCAAATAGTCAGTACCGGCATAGCTGAAGGTGCCGGGCGTACCGGCCATGATCACCGGCGAGCGGAGTTCGGCGGCGGTTTCCGCCACCACCTGCACGGTTTCCAGATTATGAACGTTGAACGCCGGTACGGCATACCCCTGGCGCTGCGCTTTCAGCAGCATTTCGCGGTTGGATATCAGGTACATAGAGATTCCTTACGCCACAGATGACGGATAACGGTAAATGGTGACGCCTTTCACTACCCGGTTAACTTCACCGGTCGGGCACGGGTTATCTGGCGTCAGGTCAAGCGCCAGCGAACTTTCAAATGCCAGCATCTGGGTGAATAACAGGTAAGGGAACAGCAGCCAGACGTCATCTTCGGCGTGGTGCAGGTTCAGTATCAGGTCGCACAGCGGCTGGGTGCTGCCGGCCAGGCCGACCATCTGCATTGCCAGCCCGTCACGTTGCAGCTCATTCCACAAATCGCGATCGTACTGACGGGCATAGTCGCCGCTGGAGAACATCAGCAGGACCAGGGTCTGGTTATCGACCATAAACTTGGGGCCATGGCGCAGGCCGAGCGGCGAATCGTAGCGGGTGACAATCTGTCCGGCCGTCAGCTCCAGCATCTTCAACGAAGCCTCTTCTGCCAGCCCGGTGAAGCAACTGCCACCCAGCGTGATATAACGCCGGAAACCGCTGGCCGCCAATGCTTTCACCTGAGGCTGCAGGGTTTCACGCAGTTCATTGCAGCGTGCGACCATCGCCATCAGAGGCCGCTGGGCCTCGGCCAGGGACTGCGGGCCGAGCAATAGCGCGGCAGACAGCATCATGCAGCTAAAGCTGGAGGTCATGGCGAAGCTTTGATCGTTGGAGCCCTGTGGCATCACCAATGAACAGACGTTGTCGCGCTGATGGGCATATTGCGCCAATTGGCTGTCCGGGTTGCACACCAGCATCAGGTGATAGCTTTCCGGCAGCAGTTGGTCTGCCAGTTCCACCGTTGCCACGCTCTCCGGGCTGTTGCCGGATCGGGCGAAAGAGACCAACAGCGTAGGGCGCGTAAGATCGAGGTACTGGTGCGGGTTGGCGACAATATCGGTAGTGCCGTAGGCCACCACGTCACGGCCGGTTTTCTCACGCAGCCAGGGCGCCAACGCGCGGCCGGCGAAGGCAGAGCTGCCCGCGCCGCACAGCACAATCTGCAGGCGAGGGTTAGCCAGCAGCGGGTCAAGGAAAGGCTGCCACAGCGCTTGTTGCTGCTGTAACTGCTGGTGAAGGGCGGCCCATAAATCCGGCTGCTGCCAAATCTCACGTGCGGTATGCAACGCGTGTCGTTGTTCCAGCCAGCCCGCATCGTAAGCAAAATAACCGTTCATGTTGAAAACTCCTTAAAAAACCTCGGTTAACGGTCGGCGATAATCACATCGACCCCTAAATGGTTCAGCGCATTCAGGTAGCTTTCCGGGATGCGGCTGTCGGTGACCAAACGCTGGATTTGGCCGATTTCACGGATCATGCAAAAACTGGTGCGACCAAACTTGCTGGCATCCGCCACGGCGATCACTTCGCGTGCGACGTCGCACATGGCGCGGTTAAGTTGCGCTTCGCCCGGATCCGGCGTGGTGATGCCGCTTTGCAAATCAAAACCGTCGACGCCGAGAAACAGCTTGTCAAAACGGAACTGGCGCATGTGCTGTTCGGCGGCTGGGCCGTACAGAGACCAGGATTTACGCCGTACGCTGCCGCCGACCACCATCAGATCAACCTGTTCGTTGTTGGCCAGTTCGAAAGCGATATTCAACGCGTTGGTCATCACCACCAGATCTTTTTTGCCGACCAACTGCTGCGCCATTTGGCTGGTGGTGGAGCCGGAGTCGAGAATGATGGCGTCGCCGTCGTTGACCAGGGCTGCCGCTGCACAGGCAATGGTGTATTTCACGTCGCGATTGATGCGGCCCTTGTCCTGTAACGGACGATCGAAGGCGAACTGCTTGTTGAGCATTGCGCCGCCGTACGCCCGGACCGCACAGCCGCTTTTTTCCAGTTGACGCAGATCGCTGCGAATAGTGACGCTGGAAACGGCAAACTGGGCACTGAGTTGTTCGACGCGTACCGAGCCTTCGCGACAAAGCTGGTCGATAATTAATTCCCGTCGTTTTAGGGTATTGATCATTAACGCGTGACTCCTGATTTAGCTGTAGCCATACCCGGCCGCGGCGCAATGCGTCGCAGTTAATCTGGCAGGAGTGCTTTCAGTTGTTCGTGGCGAATTACAGCAAACGAAACAGTGAAATGCAACCGGTTATTTTATAAAAAACTATATGTATCAATTGTTTATATCGCAACTTCCTTTCGGTTTGCTCTCAATCGAAAGCTGCCGGGAAATAAAGTGAAAAGCCGTAATCCGTTATTTATCAGGCGGCAACTTACCGCCGGGGTTAATTTGCCGAAAGCAGGATGAAAGCTGTGCCATTGATTTTTTCCTGACGGCCTTTTCACTCTTTTTTTATTGCCAGCTTTGGCGTAATAATGCGGCGCCGCGTACACCGCTGCTGTCGCCGTGCACCGGTGGGTAGACTGCCGCCGGCTCGGTACCGGGTAACAGCCAATGGCTCATGGCTGGCGGCAGCAGGGAGTACAACTCGCCAACGTTGGACAGCCCACCGCCGAGCACGAAAGCGTCCACGTCCAGCAGCAGTTGCAGGCCGGCCAGTGCGCTGGCCAGAATATCGACGTACATGGCCATCAACCGCCGTGCCAGAGGGTCTCCCTGTCGAAAACTGGCGATTAACGCCGGGACGTTATCCGCCGGATGACCGAAATGGCGGCTCAACGCCAACAGGCCACTGCCGGAAACATAGCGCTCAAAGCAGCCGGTTAGCCCACAGTTGCAGGTGAACAGCGGTAAGTCGTAGCGTTGTGCCAATTGGGCGGAGATAGGGGTGTGCCCCCATTCCCCGGCCAGCCCGTTGCGTCCTTTATGCAACTGTTTGTTCATCACCAATCCACCCCCAGCCCCGGTGCCGATAATGGCGCCAAACACCAGCGCCAGATGGTCGGTTTGCGGCGTGCTGGCTTCCGAAAGGGCAAAGCAGCGGCAGTCGTTTTCAATTTCAACCGGCCGCGCCAAGGCTTGCGCCAGGTCGTCCGCCAGACAGTGGCCGGTCAGGCAGGGCACATTCACCGCCAGTTGTCGGCGGCTGCGCGGATCGGTCACGCCCGGTAAACCGATGCCGATGCTGCCCTGGGTGTGCAACTCTCTATCGGCCTGCTCGACCAATTGATGGATGCAGGACAAAAATTCGCGGTAATCGCCGGTGGGGGTGCCGATCCGCTGGCACAGCACCTGCCTGAGCTGCCGGTCGTAGGCCGCCATTTCGATCTTGGTACCACCGATGTCGAAACCGTAGCGTATCTGGGATATGTCCACGTATTCAGGCTCCGCTCAGGGTAATAACGGCGGATTCACGGCGCGCGCGCTCCGCCGCAAACACCATCAGATGACTTTCCAGCGTTTCTGCCGGACCGGACAGTATCTGGGAAGGATCGTTGGTACGGATCGCGTCGATAAAATGCTGCATCAGGTAGTAATCGCCACCGCCGTGACCGGCCATGGCGTGCAGATCTTCGGCTTCATCGACGTCGTAGACCTTTTCACTGTCGTCGACGAAAGAGGTGATACGGATGTAACGTCCGTCACCTTCGAGACAACCGTGGCTGCCGAAAATACGGGTTTGGCGATCTTCCAGTCGGGTAAAGGCGGTCATGGTGAAGGAGGCGGTACGGCCACCGGTAAACTGCATATTGACTACCTGATGGTCGACCACGTTATTGTCGCAGCGGTAGACGCAGCGACCATATTGACCGTCGCGCAGTGCCGCCTGCAGATGCGGTTGGTCGACCTCGGGTGTTAATACCCGCAGAAAACCCGGCGTTGCCTTGTGGTCGTCGCCCAGATAGATGCGTTTGGCGGAGTAAGGGCAGCTGGCTTCCACTGCACAGTCCAGGCAGTTGTCCGCCGCACCGGCCGGTTGGTTTTCCTGGCGGAAGTGGCGCAGGCCGCCGAAGGAACTGATCTGCTCACAGGGCAATTCCATGATGTAGCGGATCCAGTCGATGTCGTGGCAGGACTTCTGCAGCAACATAAAGGCCGCCTCACCGTCGTTGCGCCAGTTGCCGCGCACGAAGGAGTGGGCCTGATGCCAGTAACCCACCGGCTCCAGGTGCTGCAGGCTGACGATGTCGCCAATCACGTTATCGCGCAGCAGTTGTTTCAGCTTTTGGGTATAGCGCGTATAACGCAGCACGTGGCCGACCGAGAAAATCAGCTTCTGGCGCACCACTTCCTCGACGATAGTGCGGCATTCACTGGCATCCGGCGACAGCGGTTTTTCCAGCAGCATGGCATAACCCTGTTTGGCAAAGGCCAGCGCCGGCTCGAGGTGCAAAGTATCCTGAGTGCAAATCAGCACCGCGTCGGCCAATTTGCCTGCGTCCGCGGCCTGCTGCCAGTCGGTGAACACCTTGTCCGCCGCTATGGCATGTTGTTCGACAAACTGCTGGCGGTAGACATCACGCGGTTCGGCCACGGCCACCACCTGCATTAAATCCGGGTGCGCCAACGCGTAGCGCGAGTAAATTTCCCCGCGTGCCCCGGCACCAATCACCAGCACCCGAACCGGGCGACCGGCATAACCATGTTGTTGAGCTGACGACATTGCACATTCTCCGATCTAGTTATTTGAGGTTTTGGCCGCTGATTTCGTCAAACAGGTGCGCGCGGGACAGATCGAAAGCCAGGTGGATCTGTTCCCCCAGACGCGGTTCCCAGTCAGGTTGTGACGCCATGCGCAACACAAAACGCAACCCGGCCAGTTCGCAGTGCAGTAACTCTTCGTTGCCCATCCGTTCGATGGTGACAATCTTCGCCGGGAAGCAATTGCTGCTGCCGGGGGCGCAAAACCGCAGGCACTCCGGGCGAATACCAAGGCACACACGCGCATGGGGGTAACTTTCCAACTGCTGTTGCAGCAACCCCGGCAGTTCGAGAGGGTGTTGATTGCCGATACGCAGCCCGATGCCCTGCGCGCTGCGGGTAATCGCCATATCGTGCAGGTTCATCGAAGGACTGCCGATAAACTCGGCGACAAAGCGGTTGGCGGGCTGGTGGTAAAGGTTGATCGGCTTATCCACCTGCATAATGGCCCCTCGGTTCATCACGCAGATGCGGTCCCCCATGGTCATCGCTTCTACCTGATCGTGGGTGACATACACCATGGTGGCGGCGGCGCCTTCCTGTTTCAGTTGGTTATGCAGTTCGATCAGCTGTACGCGCATCGTGACCCGCAGCTTGGCATCCAGATTGGACAATGGCTCATCGAACAAAAACACCTTGGGTTTACGCACGATGGCGCGGCCGACCGCCACGCGCTGACACTGGCCGCCGGATAACTGACCCGGCTTGCGTTGCAGCAGATTGGTGATCTCCAGCTTTTCGGCGGCATCTCGCACCCGGCGGTCGATCTCGGCCTTGCTTTCCTTGCCGATCAGGCCAAACGCCATGTTTTTGTAGACCGTCATATGCGGATACAGCGCGTAGTTCTGAAACACCATGGCGATGCCACGATCTTTCGGCATGGTGTCGTTGACGCAGCGATCGTGGATCATGATCTGACCCTCACTAACGCTTTCCAGCCCGGCTATCATCCGCAGCAGGGTGGATTTGGCGCAGCCGGAGGGCCCGACAAACACCATAAATTCGCCGTCTTTAATGTCCAGATCGACACCCTGTAACGCATTGAATCCGTTGGGGTAGACCTTCTTCACATTGTTTAACTGTATACCGGCCATATTAGTTACCTTGTGTTCGCAGTTAGCCTTTTACCCCAGCGCTGGCGATGCCCTGGATGAAGTAGCGTTGGAAAAGAATGAACAGCATCAGCATCGGGATCACCGCCATCAGCGCACCGGCCATCAGCAGTGGGTATTCCACCCCGGCGCGGCTGGACAGCGACGCCAGCCCGACCGGCAGCGTCAGTTTCTCGGTGGTGGTGTTGACGATCAGCGGCCACATCAGGTTGTTCCAGCTCCACAGGCCGTTAATGATGATGCAGGCGATAATGCCGGGGCGGATCAGCGGCAACATGATGCGCCAGAAGATAGCGAAGTAGCTGTAGCCGTCGATCAGCGCCGCTTCCTCCATTTCTTTCGGCACCGCCAGGAAGAACTGGCGCAGCAGGAAGGTGGCGTAAATGCTGAAAATACCCGGCAGCACCAGACCGGTGATGCTGTTCACCAGCCCCAGTTTCTGTACCACCAGGAACTGCGGGATCAGAAAGGCCTGACCCGGCACCATCAGGATCGAAATACACACCAGGAACACCGCATCACGGCCGCGAAAGTGCAGGCGTGAGAAGCCGTAGGCAGCCATGGTGGCAATCACCATCTGCAGCGTGACGGTGAAAAAGGTCGCCAGCAGCGAGTTCACATAGAAGTCGGTGAACGGGATTTCGCGCATAACCTTGCCATAGGCCTGCAGGCTGGGGTGCGCCGGCAGCAGCGTCAGCGGGATCTGGATACTCTCGGCCTGAGTTTTCAGCGAGGTCACCAGCATCCAGATAAAGGGCACCACCGAGGCCAGCGCCGCCAGAACCATAAACAGATACACCAGCGTTTTTTTACTTATGCTCATCGTCATGGCTCCTCAGCTGACTTTCAGGCGTTTGCCAATCACCGTTTGAATCAGGGTGATCAACAGGGTGACGGCGAACAGCACCACGGTGATGGCGGAGGCGTAACCTTTCTCCTGCAGATAAAAGGCGTATTTGTAGAACAGGTTGGTCACGGTCATCACGTCGCTTTCCACCAACGCGCGGTCAAACATCAGGAACACCACGTCAAAGACTTGCAGGATCTCGATAAAACTCATCACCGAGACGAAGAACAGCGTGGGCACCATCATCGGCAGGGTAATGCAGAAGAAGCGGCGCAGGGTGCTGATACCGTCGATGTCGGCGGCCTCATACAGTTGGCGTGGAATGCTTTGCAACCCGGCCAGCAAAATGATGATTTTCAGCGCCAGCGACGACCAGATAATGATGATGGAAACGCTGATGCGTACCACGTCCGGATCGGACAGCCAGGCCACCGGCGAAATACCCAGCAGGCCCGTCGCCTGGTTGATCAGGCCGAAGTCCTTGTTGAACAGCCATTGCCAGACCATCGCCACTGCGGCAGGCATGGTGACCGCCGGCAGGAACAAGAGGGTGCGTAACAACGCCTTGCCGCGGATGTTCTGGTTCAGGCCAATCGCCAGCAGCAGTGACAGGCTCAGGCTGATCGGCACGCACACCACCACATAGAACAAGGTGTTGGCGGCGGCGGTGTAAAAGTCGTCGTCTTCAAACAGATTGACGTAGTTATCGACGCTGAGGGTGCTCCAGCGCATAAACTGGTTGAGGTCGGTAAAGCTGTAAAAGATGTTCTGTAAAAAGGGGACCAGGTAAAACACCGTCAAGCCAATCAGCAACGGTAAGATCATCACCCAGCCCCAGAAGCGCTCGGCACGCTCCAGGCGGCTGAGTGCCGGTCGTGGGGTACTTTTTTGTTGTTTTAGGGCACCGTAGCTTTCTGCCAGCGACATGTTGCCTTTCCTCACCTGTAACTGCTCTGCGGTATTCCGCGGCCGGTGCGCCTTCGGGCAGGCGCCACCGGCACGGGGTGATTACTGCTCCATCACGCGTTCAATCTTCTTAACCGACTTGTCCATTTCAGGTTTGGCTTCCGCGCCCATAAAGATTTTCTTCAGGCTGGCGATCCACATGTTCTGCCATTTTGGCGTGTTGGTCCCGGCAGTGGGGTAAGCCTCGGTGACGTTGAGGGTTTCAATGTAAGGCGTCACATCGACCTTGGTGATCGCCGCCGCCCAGGCTTTGGCCGCCAGTTTGTTGGCCGGGATCACCGCTTTCGCCAACTCAGTCTGTGAGGCTTCGGAACTCATAAACTCAATGTATTTCCAGGCTTCCTGCTTGTGCGCGCTGTTGGCAGACATGGCAAACGCCAGGCTGTGCGCCACGCCAGACTGGCGCTCGATTTTCGGCATCATCACCACGCCAATATGATCGTTAATCAGCGGATTGTTGGCGAAGGGGGCCGCCAGCCAGGAACCGGCATACACCATCGCCGCACGGTTGGACTGGAAGATGTTTTCGGTTTTGACTTCGCTCATCTGTTGGGCGCTGGGCATCAATCCGTCTTTCATCATGGATTGCAGCTGTTGATAGACCCAGATCGACTTGTCGTTGGCAATGTCGGTCGGCTGGCCGTCTTTTGGCACAATGTGGTTGCCGTTCTGGAACAGCAGGTTCATATAGCTGTCCTGGCCGTCGATACTCAGATCCATGACCAGTGGGAAGGCGCTGCCTTTCAAGCCGGTTTTCAGTGCGGTCGCTTTGCTCTTCAGGTCATCCCAGCTCCAGTCGTTGGTGGGGTAGCTGACACCGACCTGATCGAACAGTTTTTTGTTGTACCACACCGCGATCGAGTCAACATCGCGGGGAATGGCCATCTGCTGGCCGTCATACTGATAGGCTTTAACCGAACTGGCGACGATATTATTCAATTGCACGCTGCTGCCGGTAATATACGGTGTTAAGGGTTGCATGATGCCATTCTTGGCGTATTGCACAAAATAAGGCATGTTTATCCAGAATATATCTGGTGCGACGCCACCGGCAGCAGCGGAATCTAATTTGACAAAGTACTGCGCCGAGGGGGTTAATTCTATAGCGATTTTAATATTAGGGTTTTCTTTTTCAAATCGCTTGGCAATCTCTTGCTCGGCAGGTAATTGATTTCTGTCCCATACGGCGTAGCGCAAAGTTATTTGATCGGCGGCATATAACATGGTTGGCAATAATAATGCAGCCGCAATGGCAGAGTGTGCCAGAAGACGACCGGTATTTTTTATCGGTGACATTGCTTTCCCCTTGGTGAACGACGAATCAATATTTTCGTAATGTGAATTCTTTCTATCCCTTAACTTTCAATGTGTCAATACACCCCGATCTGCCCAAAAATGGGGCGTTAATGTTTCGTTGTTGTTAAAACCGAAAGGGTTGCAGGCTAAACTGAAAGCGTTACTTGTTCACAATTCGTTAACCTTTCCGGCCGGTTTTAGCCCTGCCGCGCAGCAATTATGGGCTGCTGGCGTCATAGGAATAAGTGATAACCCTTGCACCATAATGGGGATTAAAAACATTTTTATTGTGCATGCCGGGTTATCTTTCATTTTTGTGATGCAAATAAACAAAAAAATCGTATATGACTTCATTCGAAGCCTCTTGCAGTCGGTTTTTGAAAGAGGGCTATTGTTTGAATCGATAAAAGGGTTTAGCCTGAAAATAGCCCCTCGGTATTTTCTAATTAAAGCGAGATTACTGTTATGCGTCTTTCATTGACCTT
Organism: Serratia proteamaculans; assembly: GCF_949794035.1. NCBI lineage: Bacteria > Pseudomonadati > Pseudomonadota > Gammaproteobacteria > Enterobacterales > Yersiniaceae > Serratia > Serratia proteamaculans. Next base: position 2,834,099 of record NZ_OX461105.1, on the reverse strand, counting down.
TACTCATTGCCTGGAAAAAATATTTCACAGCCATAATGCTCCGCAGATCACACAGATAAATAAACTCAGCGGGCTGAATAACGAAATGATGTGTTGGCAGGGTGTTTATTACCTGCAGCGGACCGATAACGAAACGCGACGTGAATTAGGCTACCGTATTGAGGGACCATTGTCGGAGTATATCAGCGTGCGTCAGGTGCAGTCGGTACCCAGCCACTTTCCCTGTTATGCCGAGACCGATGAAAACTATCTGCGTACCGAGCCAGGGTTATTTCCCGATCCGCTGGTACCGTTGGTCGATCGGCGTTTCTTTGCCGCCTGCAATTATTACGGCAGCCTGTGGTTGACCTTAACCCCACCGACGATACCGGTGGCGGGCGGCGATTACCCCCTGACACTGACGTTGTTTGATGTGGCCAGCGAGGACGTACTGGCCAGTGCTGAGTTGACGCTGCATATCGTGGCGGCCGCACTGCCACCGCAAACCCTGTTGCACACCGAATGGCTGCATTCCGATTGCCTGGCAGATTATTACCATCTTGCGGTATTCAGCCCCGAATACTGGCTGGCGACGCGCAACTTTGTCCGTACCGCGGTTAACAGTGGGGTAAATATGCTGTTGACGCCGATCTTCACGCCACCGCTGGATACCGCCGTCGGCGGCGAGCGTACCACGGTGCAACTGGTTGGTGTGCAGCGGTCTGCGCAGGGCTACCGGTTTGATTTCCAGCGTCTGGCCCAATGGGTGGATATGGCGCAGGAGGAGGGCATTGAACACTTTGAAATTGCCCCGTTGTTTACCCAGTGGGGGGCCGCCCATGCGCCAAAAATCATGGTGGAGACAGACGGCACGCTTAGCCCGCTGTTCGGCTGGCATACCGATGCCCATGCCGAAGAGTATCAACAGTTCCTGCAAGCCTTGTTGCCGGCACTGACCGGCTGGTTCCGCGAGCGGCAGTTACAACAACGGGTGTGGTTTCACATCTCGGATGAGCCGACGCTGGAAAATATCGCAGTTTACCAAGCTGCCAGCGCTACCTTGCGGCCGCTATTGGCCGGGTTCCATACTTTTGATGCGTTGTCAGATTATGCTTTTTACCAACAGGGGCTGGTGGAAACGCCTGTGGCCGCCACCGACCATATCGAACCTTTTTTCGAAAACCGGGTACCTGGCCTGTGGGCTTATTATTGCTGCATGCAAAAAACCGAGGTGGCCAACCGTTTCTTTGCCCAGCCTTCGGCGCGCAACCGCATTTTGGGTATCCAGCTTTACCGGTACAACATCGCCGGTTTTCTGCATTGGGGCTTCAATTTCTATAACAGCGGGCATTCGCGGGAGAAGCTCAATCCCTACGCGGTGACGGATTGCCGCAATGCGTTCCCCTCAGGGGATGCCTTTGTGGTTTATCCCGGAGAAAATCTGACGCCGGTGGAGTCACTGCGTTTACGGGTACTGCATCAGGGCCTGCAGGACATGCGAGCCCTGCAACTGCTGGAAAGCCTGACCGATCGTGCGACGGTAGAAGCCTTGATTGAACAACAACTGGGGATGCACATCACTTTTAAACGCTATCCCCATCAGGCGGAGCCGCTTCTGCGGTTACGTGAAGTGGTGAATCAGCGCATCGAAGCCTTAACTTCGGCGGCATAAAATGCGGCGGTGTGGCGATGGGGGTCCCTTCGCCACCAACTTTTCAATAATTTGCTATAACTGATAGCTGAGGGATTCATTTTTTTGTCATGTTACTGACATGTTAGGGTCATGGCGCTGGCTTAAGTTTGCAGCGACTAAGCCAGGAGATAACGCGATGTTTAGCTTGGACTCTCTGTTGCATGATGCATTTCCACACCGCAAGACCCCTGCCTGGCAGCGTAGCCTGCTGAGAACTTTACTCTTCGAAAAAGAATTCAAACAGTTTGCCGCCGATTATCCGCACCTGAAGGGGCTGGATCTGATCGAGCAGGTGGTGGACTACTTCAACCTCAGCTGTGAATTGGTCGATGGCGATTTGGAAAACATCCCGAGCCAGGGGCCGGTGGTGCTGGTGGCTAACCACCCGATCGGTTCGCTGGACGGCCTGGTGCTGCTGCGTGCGGTGGCGGCGGTAAGACCGGATGTCAAAGTGGTCGCCAGCCAACTGTTGACCTACATAGAACCGCTGCGCAACCTGTTTGTACCGGTGGACAACGTGGGCAACAAGACCAACCGCAAGCAAATTGAAGGCATGCAGGCACAGTTGGATAAGCAGGGCGCGCTGATCCTGTTCCCCGCCGGGGAGGTGTCACGCATGAGCCCGAAAGGCATTCGTGACGGCCACTGGCATACAGGATTCTTACGCCTGGCGGCCAAGGCGCGAGCGCCGATTGTGCCGATCCACATCAGTGCACGTAACAGCAACCTGTTCTATTTCACCTCGCTGGTTTACCGACCCTTGTCCACACTATTGCTGGTGCGCGAAATGTTCCAGCAGCAGGGCGGACGCATCAAAATCCGCGTGGGTGGCCGTATTCCCTTTACTAACTGGCATGACGGCCACACCAGTGCCAAAGATCTGGCCGAACGCTTCCGTCGCCATGTTTATCGTCTGGGCCAGGGTAAGGAAGGGCTGTTCGCCAGTGAATCGCCTATCGCCCTGCCAGAGGACCGATTGGAACTGAAAAAGGCGCTGGCAAACTGTGAGCGTCTTGGGGTCACTCCGGACGGTAAAATTATCTTCCTGTATCGCCGTCAGGGCGAGGCGCGTGCGCCTATCCTGCGTGAACTCGGCCGCCTGCGTGAGATTGCCTTCCGTGCGGTGGGTGAAGGATCTGGCCGCCGTCGTGATTTGGACAGCTATGACGACGACTATTACCACCTGGTACTGTGGGATGCCGAGGAACTGGAAATTGTCGGTGCCTATCGTTTTATTCCTACCGCCGAGCAGTTGGAGCGCAAGGGGCTGGAAAGTATCTACAGTAACAGCCTGTTCCATTATGACCGCGAGATGGCCCCGATCCTGGCGCAGGGTATCGAACTGGGACGCAGTTTTATTCAACCGGCTTACTGGGGCAAGCGTGGGCTGGACTATCTGTGGTTAGGCATTGGCGCATATCTGGCAAAATACCCGCAGTATCGCTATCTGTTTGGTCCGGTTTCCATTTCCGGCGGTATGCCGGTGACGGCGCGTGACCTGTTGATTGCCTTCTACCGGCTGTATTTCTCGCCAAATCATGCGTTGGCGCAGTCGCGTCAGCCTTATCCGGCCTCGCTGCCGCAGGTGTTGGCGCAGTTTGCCGGCGATAACTATCAGGAAGATCTGGTTCGGCTGAAAAGCCTGTTGAGCAACATCGGCTGCTCGATCCCGACGCTGTATAAACAATATACCGAGCTGTGTGAGCCGGGCGGGGTGCAGTTTATTGATTTCGGCACCGATCCGGCCTTCAATAACTGCATTGACGGCTTGGTGCTGGTTGATCTCACCCGGCTTAAACCCGCACGGTTCCAACGGTATATTGCGGTGCACCAGCCGCAGGATGCCTGCATAGAATGATCGACTTCTCATTCATGCATTTTTGATCTAACCCGAAGCTTGGCGTCGGCGGTGGGATTTAGCCTAAGATAAGGCTTTGTTCCTCCGCCGGAGTCTTGCATGCCACAGTCGTTTGTCTCGTCTTTATTATCCGCCGAAGATCCCGCCGCCGTGGCGATTGAAACGCCCAGGGGCGTCGCGCCCTTTTTATTGCTGTGCGATCACGCCGGTCAGGCGATACCGCAGCAGTTGGGCAATTTGGGTCTGCCACCCGGTGAAATCGACCGTCACATTGGTTGGGACATCGGCGCATTAAACGTTTCGCGCCATCTCAGCCGTCAGTTGGACACTACGCTGATTCATCAGCGTTACTCACGTTTGGTCATTGACTGTAACCGCACGCCCGGCATCGCCAGTTCGATCCCGTCACTGTCAGAATTGACGCCGATCCCCGGGAATGTCGGTATTGATGCCAGACATGCGCAGGCGCGCGAGCATGAGATTTTTAGGCCTTATCACCAGGCGATAACCGACAATCTGGATCAACGCCAGCGCAACGGGCTGCCGACGGCGATTATCGCCATGCACAGCTTCACCCCGGTATTCAAAGGCAACGAGCGGCCGTGGCAGGTGGGGCTGCTGTTTAACCGCCAGCCGGAGTTTGCATTGCTGCTGGCAGAGCTGCTGCGGGAGGAAGGGGATTTGCAGGTCGGCGTTAACGAGCCTTACGCCATGACCGATGCAACGGATTACACCCTGCCGGTGCACGCCGAGCGGCGGGAGCTTCCCTACGTTGGCATTGAGATCCGCCAGGATTTGATTGCCGATCAACAGGGTCAGCAAGCCTGGGCGGAACGCTTCGCCAGACTGCTGCCACAGGCCTGGCATCGTTGGCAAATTTGACTTTAGGAATATTCCCAGTGATGATAACTGTAAGGAACGTGTAAAGCGTCATTGGGAAGAGTCAGGAGCGACGAGTGGAGCAGAATGATAACGGATTGTTTATCAAGCAGGAGCGTTTTGAGGTACTGGCGATACTGCGTGAGATTTGTAAACAGCGCACGCCACTGAAGGTTGTCAATGACCAACAGCAGTTTCAAAGTCTGCTGTTGAGCGTCGGACCGGATAATATTGTGTTCAGCGGCGACGAGGCGGACACGACGGTCGACGGTGAATGTACCATTGTGATTGAAAGCCATGACGCAAAGATCGAATTCTCCGTAGGCCAGACTGAATTTACCAACCATCAGGGCGTTAATGCCTGTTCAACCCGCCTGCCAAAGGAACTGGTGTACATCCAGCGCCGCCGTCAGTTTCGCGTGACAACCCCCCACTGGCGTGAGTTTCTCTGCAGCGGCGAATACGCCGACGGTAGCGAGTATCAGTTGAGGATCCACGATCTTTCTGCGGGTGGCGTTGGCTTGCGCGTTGACGGTCCGCTGCCGGAAAACCTTCAGCCTGGATTCCAGTTCAAAAAGGCGTTGTTGGATTTTGGCAGCTACGGCAGTTTCAAGGTCAATATGGAACTGGTGGTGATCAACGAAGACCAGGAACTGGATGACGACGACCAACTGGTGCGTTTCTCGCGTCTGTCGTGCCGCTTTATGAAACTGGGCCTGGCGATGGAAAGAAAAATTCAGAGCGCGGTGTTTGCTTTCGAACTGGATTTTAATAAAAAGAAAAAACGTTAAATAGTCACCAGAGGGGCAGCAGGCTGCCCCATCATCCCGGCCTATTTCAAGGCACGCAGGCTGCCAATTTCCTCCCAACCGAAATGCTCCGCTTCAGTCAGCACATCGCAGACCTCGCCGCTAGCCGAGACAATCGCGTCATTGAGGCTTTCACCGTGCAGCAGGTGGCTGACCAGCAACGCGGCAAACATGTCCCCGGTGCCTTTAACCTTCGATTGAATTTTAGGATGGGTATAGCTTTGCACCTGACTGCGACTGACCAGCAGTAGCCCAACCTGATCGTCGTTTTCTGCCACGCCAGGTGCACTGGTCACCAGGACCCACTCGGTGGTGTCATTCAATAATGCCTGTGCGGCATGCTGTGTTTGTTCCAGGCTGGTCAGTGGGTGCCCGCACAGCTGCTCCAGTTCGAAACCGTTAGGGGTCAGACCATTGGCCAACTGCAGGAAGGGGGAGCGATAGCAACTGACGATGCGCTTATCCACATACACGCCTTCACCGTAATCGCCCATTACCGGATCGATATAGATTTTTATTTGCGGGTTGATAGCGCGTACGCGTCGCAGCCAGCTGTCCAGCATGTGGCACTGGCCGACATCGCCCAGATAACCGACGATCACCGCCCGGGTGCGTTTCATCACGCCGCGAGTCAGTAAATCTTCCAGAAAGCCGCTGAACCACTCGGCAGGGATCACGCCGCCGCTGGGTGCGCCGTAATAGGGCGGGCAACCGAACAGTACGCTGGGTACCTGTAGCACTTCCAGCCCCTTTTTCAACAGGGTGCGATAGGCGATACCATTGCCGACGCTGCCGTAAACCACCTGCGATTGAATGCTGATCACATCAATCTGCGGTGGCTGTAATTGAGAAACTTGCTGCATCTATAACTTCCTTGGTTCGATTTTATCCAGCCACCGCGCAAATACCTGGCGGGCGCGCTGTTCTAATTCTGTGCCGTAACGAGCGGCCTGTTGACGCAGGCGCTGCGGCAGGATACCGGCCAACTCCAGCTCGCAGGCATGGCCAACCAGCCAGCGTTCCAGATCGTGATGATCGGCTTCCAGATGGAACTGTAGCCCAAGCGCGAAATCCTGATATTCAAATGCCTGATTAGGGCACACTTCGGTACCGGCCAGGCAGGTCGCGCCCTCTGGGATCATAAACATATCGCCGTGCCAATGCAGTACCGGCGTTGTCCCCAGGGGCGCCAACACGGAGTCTTCATTCTCTGCCAACGTCAAGGGTTCGAAACCGATCTCTTTGACACCCAGCGAAATAACATCGGCACCCAAAGCCTGAGCCATCACCTGTGCGCCAAGACAGATGCCTAGCGTAGGCCGTTTTTGCTGGAGTCGTTGTGTCACCAGTGCTAATTCGTCGTTGAGAAACGGGTAATGCTGCTGGCCGGCAAAATGCTGCGCAGCGCTGATTGGTCCGCCGAGCACCACCAGCAGGTCGGTCTCCTCATTATCGATGGCCCGGATATCGTCACGGCCGGCATCGTAGTAATCAATCTGATAGCCCCGCAGTGAAAGCAGTGAACCCAGAATACCGAGGTTTTCAAAATTCACATGCCTGATAGCGACAACTTTTTTCATTGCTGTACCTCTGTGCTGTGGGGATAAGCTTCCAGTTCCAGCGTATCGCCAAGGATGGTGATGCCGTTGATGCCGCTTTGATAAACTATCCGACGCTCTTTGACCTGGCTGATGTGCAATTGGTAGCCCTGCTCGGCAGGGAACAGCGCCTGAGCCTGCTGCAGTTGGTCGGCAGCCCAGGGGGTGAACATTTGCAAACGGGCAAACGCTTTTCCGCCGTGTTGAATATCGAGCACGTAATGTTTTTCCATTTTTACCCCTTAACTTTTCCATTCGAAACAGGTAATCTATTTTGAACTAATACAAAAAGGTCTTATGTATGGGTTCATTGTATGCAAAAGGCGGCAGCGCTGTCCAGATTGCTGAGCAGATCAGCACGCAGATCAAACAGGGGGATTTGCAGCCGGGTGACCTGTTGCCACCGGTGCGTCAACTGGCGGGCCAACTGAGGGTGAATCCCAATACCGTCGCCAGTGCGTATGCCAAGCTGCGGGATGCCGGTTTGGTCGCCACCCGCGGGCGTGCCGGTACGCAGGTGCTTGAGCAACCCCTGATGGCGGCGCGCCATATCCGTCAAGTGCCCGAGGGCATGCGTGATTTGGCCAGCGGCAACCTGGATGGGGCTTTGCTACCGGCACTGTCAATGAGTGTGGATGACATCTTCCCGCAGCAGAATGGCTATGACGTTAGCGGTGATTTACCGGCTTTGTGTCAGCTTGCCGGTGACTGGTTGAGCCAACAGGGTGCATCTCTGGGTGAGACAGCGGTGTTTTCGGGTGCGCTGGACGCCATCGAAAAGGCGCTGCGCAGCCATGCGGCACCGGGGGCGTCGGTGTGGGTGGAAGATCCCTGCTGGCCGCCGTTACTGACGCTGCTGCGGCATCTTCGTCTCAAACCCTTGCCGTTGCTGGTGGATGAGCAAGGGTGTCGATTGCCGGAGAAAGACGCCGGCCCGCAGGGGTGTGCAGTGATCCTGACACCGCGTGCGCAGAACCCAACCGGCATGTCGCTTAGCGCGGCCCGCGCCAATCACTGGCGTGAGTTTCTGGCGCAAAACCCGGGCTGTCTGGCGATCGTCGATGACTTCTGGGGGCCGCTGTCGCAACAACCGCTGCATTTGCCCTGTACTGCCGACAATGGTCTGTATGTGCTGTCGCTGAGTAAATTCCTCAGCCCGGATTTACGTATTGCGCTGGCCTGCGGCAAGCCGCAATTGCTACAGGCGATGCGTGCCGATCAATACATTCGTGAACGTTGGGTCAGTCATATCCTGCAGCAAATTGCCGTCAAATTATGGACGCAGGCGCAGCGCGATGGTTTGCTGGTTCGCGCGCAGCAAGCTTATCAACAGCGGCGCGATGCGTTGGCGGAACGGTTGCAGGCGTTGACCGGTGCGCCATTGCCAGCAGGGGAAGGGGTACATATCTGGCTGCCGGTGCGTTCGGAAGCCGCCGCTGGCCAAATCATGGCACAGCGCGGCTGGCTGGTGCAGGGCGGCGAGCCGTTCCGCCTGAAAAGCGGCCCGGCGATCCGTGTCAGTCTGGCTAACCTGATCCCGGCACAGTTGGAGACACTGGCGCAGGATCTGGCGGTCGCTATAGGCTCGGGCGCGGTAGTGAACTGATCAGGCCTGCGCCAGCAGTTGCAAAGAGGCCAGGCGGGCAGCGGGAGCGCTGATCGGCGTATCGATCACAAACTCTTCCACGCCATATTGCCGGTGTAATTGGTCTAACTGACTGCGCACCTGCTGCGCGGTACCAAGCAAAATATGGCTTTCACGTGGTTCGATGCGGTAATCGGTAGCCCCGGCCTGCTGAACATAACTCTCTGCCTGCTCCAGGCTGCCGACCGTCACGCTTTGTCCTCCGGCCACATGCACCCGGTATTGCTGGATCCCGGCCGCCAAAGCCTGGGCCTGCTCGGTCGTATCGGCGACGATCACCGCGACCGCCAGCAGAGCTTTACGTCCACCGCTCTGCTCAGCGTAATGTGACAACGCGCGTTGAATATCCTCTGGGTTGCCATTGAGCTGCGCAGCAAACACAAAGGCCCAGCCGTGTTCGGCAGCCAGTTGGGCACTTTCGCTGCTGGCCCCCAGCAGGAAGCGCTGTGCGGGCTGGACTGGTTGCGGTGTGGCACTCAGGCCGGGTTGCGCGTCATCATTCAGGTAGGCATTGAGCTGAGCCAACTGTTGCGGGAAGTCCGGTTTATTCTGTTGATCGTGGGCGGCCTGCAGTGCCTGGGTGGAGAGCGGTAGCCCGCCGGGCGCTTTACCTACGCCCAGATCGACACGACCCGGCGCCAGCGTCGCCAGCAGATTGAAGTTTTCCGCCACCTTGTAAGCACTGTAGTGTTGCAGCATGACGCCACCAGAGCCTATGCGAATACGGGAGGTTTGTCCGAGCAAATAGGCGATCAGCACTTCGGGCGAAGGGCAAGCCAACTGCGCGGTATTGTGATGCTCGGCCAGCCAGAAACGGCGGTAGCCCCAGATTTCTGCCTGCTGCGCCAAATGCAGCGTACGCGTCAGCGCCTGGGCGGCAGTTTCTCCTTCGGCAATCGGACTCTTTTCCAACACGCTCAGGGCATAAGCCATTTTCCTGCTCCTTTATCATCAATTATCCATGACAAATAGCATGCCCAACCCAACAGGCTTAATACTGATTTTGGATAGGATATTCCATTGATAAAAAACGGATTTAGATATGCTCAGAATGGTAAAAGGGCGCGTGATTGACGCACCCGAATCAGATCAGGACTCCAGCCAGGCCTTCAGGCGAATGGCGTCTTTATAGTGGCCATAACGCTGCTTTGATCCGAGCAGGATCATCACCACCGGCTGCCCGTTGATCAGGGTACGCATCACCAGGCAGTGGCCGGCTTCGTCGGTGAAACCGGTCTTTTGTAACTGGATTTTCCAGGCGGGATTGTTGATCAGGCCGTTGGAGCTACGATAGACCAACTGACCGCGGCCAGGACGCACGATTTGCTGTTTGTCGGTACTGAAGCGACGGATGGTCTGATAGCGGTAAGCGTGGTTAACCATTTTCAGCAGGTCATTGGCACTGGCGACGTTGCGCGGTGTCAGCCCGGTCGGATCGTAGAAGCGCGCATGTTTCATGCCGATAGCGCGCGCTTTTTGATTCATTTTCGCTACAAAGGCTTTGCGACCACCGGGATAGTTGCGGCTCAGTGCCGACGCGGCGCGATTCTCCGACGACATCAGTGCGATGTGCAGCATATCGCGACGGCTAAGGGTGGAACCGATGGTCAGACGTGAGTGAGTTTTTTTCAGTAAATCCCGGTCGGCGGGGGTGACCTGCATCCTGTTGCCCAATGGGCGTTTGCTGTCCAGTGCGACCATGGCGGTCATCAGCTTGGTTAGCGAGGCGATGGGTTGCACGCGATTGGCCTGTTTCTGATACAGCGTTTTGCCGGTGCGTTGATTGACTACCAACACCGATGTCGAGTGCAGCGCCAGCGGTGCAGTGGCCTGCGCGGCAGACGTAACCAACAACAGAAAGAGAACCAGAATGGCGCCGAAGCGACGGGGGTGGAGACGACGAATAAGGGCATTAAATAAAGACATGGCGACCGTGACTGTGTCCTGACAGGTGAATGAATATCAGCAAGAGTCTGCACAGCAAATGTGGAGAAAATAGGGTGGCGTTGTAACGGGATGAGAATCCAGCGGTGACGTTATTGCGGGCAAAAGGCAGGGAAGCGGTGTTCCGCCTCCCTGGGTAAATCAATACACTTCAGGTACTACCATGGTGTCTGGCACCGGATGGCGGTTGTAATCCGGGCTGCGTTTGCGCGGTGGCAGGGTGATCACATTGCCTTCCGCCTCTTCATAGGGCAGCTGTTCCAGCAGATGGCTGATGCAGTTCAAACGCGCCTTTTTCTTGTCGACCCCCTGAACCACCCACCATGGCGCTTCCGGAATGTTAGTGCGCGCTAACATGATTTCCTTGGCTTCCGTGTAGTCTTCCCAGCGGCGGCGGCTCTCCAAATCCATCGGGCTGAGCTTCCATTGCTTTAACGGATCGTGGATGCGGCTGAGAAAACGCAGCTCCTGCTCATCGTCGGTGATCGAGAACCAGTATTTGACGATTTGAATGCCGCTGCGCGTCAGCATTTTCTCGAACTCAGGCACGCTACGGAAAAACTCTTCATATTCCTCGTCATTGCAAAAGCCCATCACTTTTTCCACCCCGGCGCGGTTGTACCAGCTGCGATCGAACAGCACCATTTCACCCGCCGCCGGCAGGTGGGCGATAAAGCGTTGAAAATACCACTGGGTGCGTTCGCGATCGTTCGGTGCCGGCAACGCGGCCACGCGGCAGGTGCGTGGGTTCAGGCGTTGAGTGATACGTTTGATCACGCCACCTTTGCCGGCGGCGTCACGACCTTCAAAAATGATCACCAGCCGGTGGCCGGTGCGCATCACCCAGTCCTGTAGTTTGACCAGCTCACCCTGCAGCCGCAGTAGCTCGCGGAAATACTGTTTGCGCCAGGCTTTCTTCTGGTCGCTGTCCACTTCGCTGTCGTCAAAGCGCAGGTCGTCCAGTTCCATCTCCAGCTCTTCGTCGTAACTGTCGTAGAACTCCTGCAACAGACGCTGATTGAAACTCTCGTCGCGGTCAAATTCATGCATAGCCATAATTAATTCTCCGTGTTAGCCCGGTTTTAGAAATGGTTGAAGATCCAGTACAGCCCGGCGGAAAGCAGCACCGAGGCCGGCAGCGTCAATACCCAGGCCATCAGCAGATTACGCAGGGTAGACATTTGCAGACCGGAGCGGTTGGCCGCCATGGTGCCGGCGATACCGGATGACAGAACGTGAGTGGTGGAGACCGGTAATCCGAAGATGTCCGCGGCGCCAATAGTGGTCATTGCCACCAGTTCGGCGCTGGCGCCCTGGGCATAGGTCAGGTGACTTTTGCCGATCTTCTCACCGACGGTGACCACGATGCGCCGCCAACCGACCATGGTGCCCAGCCCGAGAGCAATCGCCACCACCACCTTGACCCAGAACGGGATAAAGCGGGTGGCGCTGTCCAGATCGCTTTTCAGGGCATCCAGATTGCGCTGCGAGTCAGCGGATATTTGCAGCTGTTTTTCAGACTTCAGGTGTTTAATGACTTCGGATGCCAGATACATATCGTTACGGGTGTTGGAAACCGCCTGCGCGGGGATTTTATCGACCGAACCGTACTGACGAACCTGGTCACCGATGGCACCGGTCAGTTGCGCCAGCGCGGGCACCACTTCTGGCGTCAGTTCATTGGTGCGTACATACCCGGTCAGCACCTCACGGGGCTGTGCCTGGCTGACCGCCGGGAACTGGCTTAGCAATTGGTTTTTGGTGACTTCCGCCAACGCCGCTACACGTGGGATTTGTTCTGGCGGCATTGAACGGTTGAGCGCGTAGGCGATGGGCATGGTGCCGACCAGGATCAGCATGATCAGCCCCATGCCTTTTTGTCCGTCGTTGGAGCCATGGGCAAAGGAAACTCCGGTACAGGTGAGGATCAGCAAACCGCGGATCCACAGCGGCGGCGGCGAGTCATTCTTGGGGGCGGTATACAACTGGCGATTTTTGACAAAGACTTTCAGCGCCAGTAACAGCAGGGCGGCAAACACAAAGCCGATCACCGGTGAAAGCAGCAGTGCGTAACCCACCTTAATCGCCTGGCCCCAGTCGACACCGCTGGTGCCGGTGCGCCCGTGGATCAGGGCATTGGCCACGCCAACGCCGATGATTGATCCAATCAGAGTATGAGACGACGACGCAGGCAACCCGAGCCACCAGGTGCCGAGGTTCCAGATAATCGCCGAAAACAGCAGGGCGTAGACCATGGCGAAACCGTTGCCGGTGCCGGCCTGTAAGATCAACTCGACGGGCAGCAGCGAAATGATACCGAATGCGACCACGCCGCTGGAGAGCAATACGCCGAGAAAGTTAAAGAACCCTGACCAGACTACGGCCACCATCGGCGACAATGAATGGGTATAAATAACGGTGGCCACCGCATTGGCGGTATCGTGAAAACCATTAACAAATTCAAAGCCCAGCGCAATCAATAACGCTAACCCCAATAACAGGAACGGCAGGTAACTGGTATATACCGCCCCGGCATCGCTGACGTCGTTAAATAAATTCACTCCGGCAAAAGCTATCCCCAGGACTAATAAAAAAACAAAAAAAAGAACAGTGAGACGACTGTTCTTTTGGTAGATTTTTGGCAGGCTGGACGCGGATGGCACACCCGCCTGAACGGCGCTGTTATCGCTCATAAAGGACCTTCCCGATAGACTTCATTAGAATACTGACGCTGCGGTACGCTGTTGCCATCAAAGTATTGGGAAATAATGTGACTTTTTTATGACGCTAATATTAATCATCGGGAAAAGTGAAAATAATTAACGTTGGCATTTAAAGGTTGATATAAAGGCGGAAGCCGATTAATTAATGGGTGTGGTTATTCAGGATAAAGGTTTATGGCTCAAACGGTTGCGGAAAAATTACACAAACTTGATTTTGACGATGAGGTCACCGGGCTGATTTACGGCCACGTATTCCGCACGGCAGAGCCGCCGCAACGGGTGTCTTCGCAGCAGGCATGCCTGGCCTATCAGGGGTTGTTGCCGGGTGAGGGCTTTATCTGGCTGCATCTCAATTTGAACCATGCGGCCGCGGAAAAATGGCTGAAAAACCACTTTGCGATTTCCGACTTTTTCTTCGACGAAATCCGCCACGGTTCCCATACCACACGCATTGAGCGTCAGGGAGATGACCTGTTCGCAGTACTCAATGACGTCATTTTTCATCCCAAAGAGAACAACCCGGAGATCGCGACGCTGTGGCTGTATTGTCGCAGCGGGTTGGTGGTCACGGCACGGCACAAGCCGCTGCGTTTGATAGAACGGCTGCTGGGGCGGCTGGGGCCGTTGCAACTGGCGTCGTCTACCGAGTTATTGGCGCATTTGCTGGAAGAGCAGGAAGAAGTCCTGGAGCAGGTGGTGCGGCAGGCCAACCAGTATGTCGATACCATTGAAGATCGCCTGCTGAGCAATCATGTGAAGCGTAACCGTACCGAACTGGGGCGCATGCGGCGTATGTTGTTGCGCTTTCAACGCCTGCTGGCACCGGAACCGGCGGCACTGTTTCGCCTGTTGAATCGCCCGCCGACCTGGCTAAGCCGCGACGTCGTTCAGGATCTGCGCCAGTTCACTGAAGAGTTCACCGTGGTGTTAAACGACCTTGCCAGTTTGACCGAGCGCATTCGCCTGTTACAGGAGGAGATCGGCGCCAAGCAGATGGAGCAGAACAACCGCACGCTATACACCCTGACGGTGATCACCGTCCTGGCGCTGCCGATCAATATCGTTGCCGGTTTCTTCGGGATGAACGTGGGCGGGATTCCACTGGCCAGCAATCACCACGGTTTTATCCTGTTGGTGTTGCTGGTCGGTGGCTTTACGCTGGTAACCGGCTATCTGGCCTTCAGACGCCGGGATGAGGGCTGATTAGAGTCTGGACCGGTACTCTTCCTCCAGCCTGGCGTGGGTGCTCCAGAACGGCTGTGGCTGACGATCGTGCAGGCGATCGACCAGGATATCCAGATGGGTGTGCCAGCCACCGGCCACGCTGAGCATTTCGTCACGGTTGGCCAGGCGACGGTGGGTGACCGTCAGCAGTACGGCGTTACCCTGTTCGGTCAGCTCGAAGGTCACCTCGGAAGGACGGTTCTGCCCCTGTTCCGCCCAGGTAAAACTCAGCAGCCGCGGCGGGAACAGGCAGGTGATATGTCCGATATTGCTGACGCTGCAGCCAAGGTTTTTATATTTGGCCGGTGTGGCTTCATGCTCGCCGGTCAGATCGGAATTGCGAAACACCAGCTCAACCTGGGCACCGTTCTCCAGCTTCATGTCGCCGGCGGCCAGCCAGGTGGCGCGTTTGTCGGATTCCGTCAGATAGGCCCAGACCCGTTCGATCGGGCCGGGCAGCAGCCGCTGAATGCGCAGCGTGCCGGTTTCAATAATCATGCCGTAGTCGTTCATAGTTCACTCCTTGGGAGGATGCGGTTCGGGCTGCAGCAGCGCTATTTCCAACGCGTCCAGCCGCTCTGTCCAGAAATGCTCGTAGGTTTTCAGCCATTGCATGGCCTGTGCCATTGGCTCGGGTTCAAGCCGGCAGATATGGTTTCTTCCTTGCACGGTACGCTGCACCAGCCCAGCAAGCTCCAGTGCCTTGATATGCTTGGAAGCGCCGGCAAATGACATTTGCAGCGGCGCAGCCAGTTCACCAATGCTGTGCTCACCACCGGCCAGGGTACGCAGTATCGCGCGCCGCGTCGGGTCGGAAAGTGCACGAAAAATGGCGTCCAGCTGTGAGGAAGATAATTTAACCATATGGTTGAATATAGAACAGGTGGGCTAATATTCAACCAGTTTGTTGAATATTTTTTTCCAGGCCCCGGCCGATACACCGGGGATGCGGGATCAGGCGCGGGTTTGCGCCAGCAACGCGTTAAGCAACACGTTGGCCCCGGCGGTCGCCCACGCAGGCGAGATATTTTCCAGTTCGTTGTGGCTGATACCCTCCACGCAGGGAATGAAAATCATCGCCGTAGGTGCCACCCGACTCAGGTAGCAGGCGTCGTGCCCGGCACCGGAAACCATATCGCGGTGCGAATAGCCCAGCGCCAGTGCTGCCTGGCGGACACTGTCGATACAGCCCTGATCAAAGCGTATGGGTTGATACTGGAAGATGCGCTCGGCACTGGCGCTCAGCCCCTGGGTGCCGACCTCGGCCACCGCCGCCAACAGCTGTTGTTCCATCTGTTCCAGCACCACCTCTTGCGGGTGACGGAACTCAATGCTGAAGAACACTTTGCCTGGGACCACGTTGCGTGAATTGGGCGTAATTTGAGCCATACCCACGGTGGCTCGTGCGTCCGGCATGAAATTCTTGCCGATGGTATTGACTGCCATAACCAGAGTGGCGAAACCGAGCAGAGCGTCACGACGGCGATCCATCGGCGTTGTGCCGGCATGGGCGCTAAAACCGGTGATTTCCAGTTCATACCAGCGTTGACCTTGCGCGGTAGTCACTACGCCAATCTCAATGTTTTCCGCCTCGAGGATCGGGCCTTGCTCAATATGCAGCTCAAAGGCGGCGTGGATCGGCATGCCACCCACCGGGTGTTCACCGGCGTAGCCAATGTGCTGCAACGCCTCACCGAGACTGATGCCTTGTGCATCGCTGCGCGACAGGCCGTAAGCCAGGTCGAACACTCCGGCAAACACCCCGGAGGAAATCATCGCCGGGGCGAAACGTGCGCCTTCCTCGTTGGTCCAGTTGACCACTTCCATCGCTCGCTCGGTGGCGATCTGGCGATCGTTAAGGGTGCGGATCACTTCCAGACCGGCCAGCACGCCATAAATCCCGTCGAAACGGCCGCCGTTGGGTTGGGAGTCAACGTGAGAACCGGTGATCACCGGTGCCAACTCCGGGCGAGTCCCCTCACGGCGCAGAAACATATTGCCCATGCGATCAACCCGCACGCTGCAACCGGCTTCCTTCGCCCAGTCACGCAATTGGTCGCGTGCCTGACGGTCTTCTTCGCTCAACGCCAGGCGGGTGACGCCGTCTTTCGGGATGGCGCCGAACTGTGCCATGTCGAGCAGGCTTTGCCACAGGCGTTCGCCATTTACCTGAGGTACCTGAGGCGTCATTTTTTCTCTCCCTGCGATTTGGCGGTGTAGCGGAAATCGCAGCAGGACGCGCCGGACATAATGGTCTGGGTGCGCTGCAGCTCGACATCCGGCGCATAGCCGACGATAAACTGGCTGTCGCGGGCACAGGACAGCAGGTGGCCGATTTCGCCCAGTCCCATCTGGTGGTACATCTCGGCATAACGGCAGCGGGTGACGTTATAGTCGAAATGCTGCGGGTCCTGGTTGATCACCTTCACCTGCAGCGCATCGTCTTTTTCCCACAGGTATTGCAAGGCGGCGAAACTCTGCAAATCAGCGCCATTCGGCTCCTGCGCGGCAAAGTTTTTACCGGCCTCAATGGCCGCGTTTTCGATGGCTTCGCCTATCACCGCCTGCGCTCGCTCTTTGCCGATCTCACGCACCAGGATTTGGTAGATTGGCTTGATGATTTCCGCCTCTATGCGGCGCCGGGCCAGAATACCCAATTCGTTTTTTGCTTCGCTCATTGCCTTGCTC
Organism: Serratia proteamaculans; assembly: GCF_949794035.1. Taxonomy (NCBI): domain Bacteria; kingdom Pseudomonadati; phylum Pseudomonadota; class Gammaproteobacteria; order Enterobacterales; family Yersiniaceae; genus Serratia; species Serratia proteamaculans. The sequence goes on along the minus strand of NZ_OX461105.1, from coordinate 2,817,059 downwards.
CTCATTGCCTTGCGGATGGTTATGGTGCTTTTGCGCCGCCCAGTACGCTTTGCGGCTGCCATTTGCCGTCAACCACCCGGTAAAGGGTGAAGCTCGGCTGTTGCAGGTTGCCCTGTGCGTCGAATGCAATGCTGCCGGTGACGCCCTGATAATGAATGGCGCGCAGCTTCGGCAGATAATCGGCCGGATCGGCGGACCCCGCCTGTTCGATGGCGGCAATCAATACCCGGGTGGCGTCGTAGGCGAACGGCGCATGCAGTTCGATATGGGTTTTATAGCGGTCACGGTAGGCCTGCCCAAAGGCTTTGCCGCCCGGCATCTGTTCCAGCGGCAGGCCCGGCTCCAGTGCCACCACGCCTTCACCTTCTTTTTGTGCCAGCGTCAGGAAAGTCTGGCTGACAAAACCGCCTGCGCCCATCAGTTGAGTGTTCATCCCCAGTTGTTTGATGCGGCGGGCCAGCGGGGCGGCCTGCGAGTCCACACCGCCGAAGAAGATCAAATCGGCGTTCTTGCTGCGCAGGGTGGTCAGCACCGCACTGAAATCAACGGTTTTGTCGTCGACATACTCCCGCGCTACCGGTTGGACGCCCTGAGCCGCCAGTGACTTGATAAACTCATCTGCCAGCCCCTGGCCGAACGCGGTGCGATCGTCAATCACCGCAATGCGTTTGGCTTTCAGTACCTTGACCGCATATTCACCGGCATAATTACCGCCGTCATCATCATGGCCCATCACGCGGAAGCTGGTATCGAACCCTTGCTGAGTATAGCCGTGGCCGGTGGCGACCGGTGCGACCTGAGCAATACCGGCGTCGTGGTAAATGCGGGCCGCCGGAATGCTGGTGCCGGTATTCCAGTGCCCGACCACGCCGGCGACGCCTTCGTCCACCAGGCGTTGGGCTACCGCAACGGCGGTACGCGGATCGGACTGATCGTCCTCGGACAGCAGTTTAAAGGTGACCGGCTGGCCTTTCAGCATCGGTTTCTGGGCATTGGCATCGGCGATCGCCAATTGCGCGCCATTCTCCAAATCCTTGCCAATACGGGCGGAAGGGCCGGTCAGCGGGCCTGCCAGCCCGATCAGAATAGTTTCATCGGCCAGAACCGGCGATGCCGCGCCCAGGTTGGTCAGAATAGCGGCGGCCAGCGCCAACGGCTTCAAGCGAGTTATCTTGTTCATGTAAAACTCCCGGAGTGATTAAAAGTAAAAACGGTTATTCGCCCAAATAGGCTTGTTTGATTTTTTCATCATCCAGCATGTCGGCAGAGCGGCCACAGTGGCTCAGACTGCCGCTGTCCAATACATAGGCACGGTCAGTGGATGCCAGTGCCAGTCGGGCATTTTGTTCCACCAATAGTAGCGTGACACCGTCACGAGAAAGGTTTTTGATGACCTCAAAAATGGCTTCAACCACGATCGGTGCCAACCCCATCGAAGGCTCATCCAGCACCAACAGGCGCGGACGGCTGAGTAACGCCCGACCGATGGCCACCATCTGCTGTTCACCGCCGGAGAGCAGCCCGGCCTGCTGTTGCAGCCGTTCACGCAGACGCGGAAAAAGAGTACAAACCTGTTCCAGATCCTGGCGTACAGCCGGTTTGTCACGGCGTGAATAAGCACCAAGCTGCAGGTTTTCCCGCACTGTCATACGGGCGAAAATACCGCGTCCTTCCGGGACCATCACCAGGCCCTGTTGCAATAAGCGATGCGGTGGCATACCGCGAATAGAGCGCCCGTCGAACAGGATTTCCCCTTCGAACGGTTGCAGGCCGGTTAGCGCACGCAGGCTGGAAGTTTTGCCTGCACCGTTGGCACCGATCAAGGTCACCTGTTCGCCGCTGTTTACCGTGAAATCGATGCCTTTAACCGCATGAATACCACCGTAAGACACTTTTAACTGTTTGACTGTCAATAAGGGTTCAGACATGAGCCGACCCTCCCAGATAAGCGCGGATCACCGCCGGTTCACGCCGTACCTGTGCCGGTTCGCCTTCGGCGATCACCTTGCCGTAGTCGAGCACCGTCAGGCGATCGCACAGTCCCATCACCAGCTTGACGTCGTGTTCGATCAACAACAGGGTTTTGCCACTCTCGCGGATACGTTGCAGTAGCTCGCGTAGCGCCACCTTCTCGGCGGCGTTCATGCCGGCTGCCGGTTCATCCAGCGCCAGTAATTTAGGTTCGGTGGCCAAGGCTCGGGCGATTTCCAACCGGCGCTGGTGGCCATAGGAAAGATCGCCGGCGCGGTAATGGGCGAACTGACTAATGCCGACGTATTCCAGCAGCGCGTGAGATTTCTCCCGCGTGGCGTGTTCTTCCTCGCGGGCGCGCCGATGGCGTGAAATTGCCGCCCACAGACCGTTGCGGGTGCGCAGATGGCAACCGACCATCACGTTTTCCAGGACGCTCATTTCATTAAACAACCGCAGGTTCTGGAAGGTGCGGGCGATACCGGCCTGTGCCACCTTGTCGATGGCCTGCGGCTTGTAGCGACGATCCTGCAGGCGAAACTCGCCGCTGTCGGCGCGATACAGGCCGGTGATCAGGTTGAAACAGGTGGTTTTGCCCGCACCATTTGGGCCGATCAACCCGTAGATCTCGCCCTGACGAATACTGATGCTGACGTCATCCACCGCGGTTAGCCCACCAAAGTTTTTACTGACGTGACTGAGTGTGAGAAGTGGCGTCATGAGGCGGCTCCCGGTTGATGACGTGCCGGCCACAGGCCCGCCGGGCGATACAGCATCACCAGGATCAGTGCCAGCCCATAGAACAGTTGGCGAATAATCTCGGGGTCAATCCACACCTGACCGAATAGCGCCTGTTGCAGGGGGCCCATGGTGCTGCGCAGCAGTTCTGGCAGGGCAGCCAGCAGCAATGCGCCGAGGATCACGCCGGGTATGTGGCCCATACCGCCCAACACCACCATCGCCAATACGGCAATCGACTCTTGCAGGGTGAAGGATTCCGGTGAGACAAAGCCCTGAAACGCCGCAAACAGTGCACCGGCGACACCGCCAAAGGTGGCACCGATGGCGAAAGCCAGCAGTTTGAAGTTACGGGTGTTGATGCCCATCGCCCGTGCCGCGTCTTCATCTTCGCGGATAGCGGTCCAGGCGCGGCCAACCCGCGAATGCTGCAGGCGCAGGCAGATAAACAGGATCAGCAACAGCAGGGCGGCGAACAGGTAGTAATAGAGATACAGGGATGAAAAACGGATGCCGAACCACGAATGCATACCGGAAAACTTCAGGCCGAACAGCGTGACCGGATCGATAGCGGAAATCCCCTTTGGGCCGTTGGTGATGTTGAGCGGGCGGTCCAGGTTACGCATCAAAATACGCACGATCTCACCGAAGCCCAGCGTGACGATCGCCAGATAGTCCCCACGCAGCCGCAGCGTGGGCGCTCCCAGCAGAATGCCGCACAACGCGGCCAGCAACGCGGCCAGTGGGATCAACAACAGAATCGACAGATGCAGCCCCTCCGGGAACCACTGCAACAGCAGCGGAAATTGCTGAGTGAGGTGCGGTGATGAAAGCAGTGCGGTCAGATAGGCGCCGACCGCGTAAAAAGCGATAAATCCCATGTCCAGCAGGCCGGTGAGGCCGACCACAATGTTCAGACCCAGTGCCAGCATCAGATACAGGAGCGCGAAGTCGATCACCCGTACCCAATAGTTACCGCCGACGGACCCGGCCACCCAGGGGGCCAGCAGCAGGCCGAGCATAAACAGAGCCACACCAAGTCTGGCGCGGTGCGGGGAGGCGGTGTGCAGAGTCTCGGTCAGAATAGTCATCTTGTGTCCTCAGGCGCGAGTGGCGACGCGTTCGCCCAACAGCCCGGATGGGCGCAATACCAACACGGCAATCAATATCAGGAAGGCAAATACGTCCTGATAGTTACTGCCGAAGGTGCCGCCGGTCAGTTCGCCGAGATAACCGGTGCCCAGTGCCTCAAACAGCCCCAGTAATAATCCGCCGAGCATTGCACCGCGCAGGTTGCCGATACCGCCCAGCACAGCAGCAGTAAAGGCCTTGATGCCCGGCAAGAAGCCCATGGAGAAACCGGCATTGCCATAGTTGCTGGCCATCATGATGCCCGCCACGGCCGCCAGTGCGCCACCAAGGGCAAAGGTCAGAATGATGATACGGTTGGGATCGATGCCCATCAGGCCGGCGACCTGCGGGTTTTCTGCCGTGGCACGCATGGCGCGGCCAAAGCGCGAGTGCTCGACCAGCAACAGCAACCCGGCCATCACCAGCACCGCGACCACCAGCGTGGCGATACCGGTACCGGTGATCACAGCGGGCGCGTGTTCGGCGCTACCCTGGGTCAGGGCGATAGGTGACATTGGCAGCAGTTGCGGGAACATTAACGGGTTACGCGACCAGATCAGCATCGCCAGTGTTTGCAGCAGTAGCGATACGCCAATCCCGCTGATCAGCGGTGCCAGACGCGGGGCATTCCGCAGGCGGCGGTAGGCCAGCCGTTCAATGCTCATCGACACCAGCGCGCAGACCGTCATGGCAACCAGCGCCGCCAGCAACAGCATGATGTAGGGTGACAGGCCAGGGAAATGATGTTGCAACACGCCGAGGGTGGACAGGGCGCTCAGCGCGCCGACCATCAGCACATCGCCGTGGGCAAAATTGATAATACGCAGAATGCCGTACACCATGGTGTAACCCAGGGCGATCAACGCATAAATGCTACCGAGCATCAGTCCGTTGACGGTCTGCTGTACCAGCGTATCCATAGGGAGAGTCCCGAAAAATAATGATTCAGGAAGCTCAGAGTAGAGAGTTAAAGAAAATTGTAAAATACGTAAATATAATTTCTTATACAAAAAATGTGTGTTTTTAATTTATTGATTTATTTGTATATTAATTTTAAACCGTCACCGATATTTAGCCAAAATAGTCAACATATGAAAAAAACAGAACAATGCGTCACATCGTTGCCTAACGATCCACCGCTGCGTGCAGTGCGGGCGTTTGAGGCTATCGCCCGTCTGGGCAGCATTACCGCTGCTGCCAAAGAGCTGGCGATATCCCCGTCGGCGGTCAGTCATCAGCTCAAAACGCTGGAGGCCTTTCTGCAAATGCCGCTGACCGAGCGGCAGGGCCGTAACCTGATCTTGCGTAACGAAGGACGGGATTATTACCGCTCGATCCGCTCGGCGTTTAACGTATTGCGTCAGGCGACCGAGCAGGTGCGCGAGCAATCGGCTTCCCGGCAGGTCACAATCAGCCTGATCCCGCTGTTCGGCATGGGCTGGTTTATTCCGCGTTTGCACGGATTTTTGCGTGAGAACCCGGATATTGACATCAATGTGGTGTACGCCAACCACCGTAATTACCTCAGTGACGCCGCCGATATTTCGATTCGTTTTGGCGCCGGGCAATGGACCGGTTATCGCAGCGAAAAACTGATGTCCGGCAAAATGGTACCGGTATGCAGCCGGGGGTTTATCAAGTTGCACGGGTTGTTGGACACGCCGGATCAGCTTTCGCCACTGTCGCTGCTGCATGACGAAGAACGCACCACCTGGATGCAATGGTTTCAGTTGGCCGGAGTCCGGCGGCCGCTGCGCAGTACCGGCCCGATGTTTGAAGATGGCTTGCTGACGTTGGCGGCGGTACAGGCGGGTTTGGGCTGCGCCCTGATGCGTGAGCCGTTGATCGCGCCTTATCTCAGCAGTGGCGAATTGATTAAACTGTTTGATCTGGCGATTGATGACGGCCGAGATTATTATCTGTGCGTAAGGCAGGACACTGAACTGTCGCCGGAGGGACTGAACCTGCAACGCTGGTTACTCAAAGAGGCCGGGCCTGAGTGCAATGGGCCAATAAAGGACTCACGCTAACTGCCTGAATTGACTATGCTGGTTTTATCCTAATGGCTTGGTCAGGAGCTCTCAATGAGCACAGGGAACGAACCGGAAAAGACGCCCAAAATGAGCCTGCCGCTGCTGGCCGGCGGCGCACTGGGGGTGGTGTTTGGCGATATTGGCACCAGCCCGCTGTATACCCTGAAAACCGTGCTGTTTCTCTCCGGTGATGCGCCGTCCACGCCGGTGATCCTCGGCCTGTTGTCGCTGATTTTCTGGACGCTGGTGATTGTCACCTCGCTCAAATACGCCATGTTCGCCATGCGTATCGATAACCGTGGCGAAGGTGGCATCATGGCGCTGATGTCACTGTTGGTCAGCAAGAAAAAAATCCGGCCAATGGTAGTGTTTGCCGGTCTGTTCGGTGCGGCGCTGATCTACGGCGATGGGGCCATCACCCCGGCGATCTCGGTACTGTCGGCACTGGAAGGGTTGAACATCGTGTTGCCCGAATCGCAGCCTTATATCTTGCCGGCGGCGGTGGTGATCCTGATCAGCCTGTTCGCCATTCAGCCGTTGGGCACCGCGCGCATCGGCAGGGTTTTCGGGCCGATCATGGCACTGTGGTTCTTTTCTATCGCCGCTCTGGGCATCTGGGGCATTATTCAGCATCCGGCCGTCTTGATGGCGTTGAACCCGCTGTACGGCATCCGATTCCTCTTCTCTAACGGGCTAACCAGCTTCCTGGTGTTGGGCGGCGTTTTCCTCTGCGTGACCGGGGCAGAAGCGCTGTACGCTGACATGGGGCATTTCGGTAAAAAACCGATTTGGCTCGCCTGGTTTGGCATTGTTTTTCCCAGTCTGTTACTGAACTATGCCGGGCAGGCCGCACTGATCCTCTCCGGTGCTGACGTCACCCAAAATATCTTTTTCCGCCTGTGTCCGCCGGTGCTGCAAATTCCGCTGGTGATTTTGGCGACCCTGGCCACCATCATCGCCAGTCAGGCGATCATCAGCGGGGCCTTTTCCATGACCCGCCAGGCGATCCAGCTGGGTTGGTTGCCACGCCTGCGAGTCAAACAGACCACCGAAGAGAGTTATGGGCAAATTTACATCGGTGCCATCAACTGGTTGCTGATGGCGGTGACGGTATTTCTGACCGTGTTCTTCAAATCCTCCGATAACTTGGCCGCCGCTTACGGCATTGCGGTTTCGCTCACCATGATCATGACGACCGGGTTGCTGTTTGTGGCGATGCGTGAGGTGTGGCGCTGGGGAACGATCGCCAGCCTGCTGGTGGCCGGCGGTTTCTTTATCGTCGATCTCAGCTTCTTGCTGGCCAACCTCAGTAAAGTGATGCAGGGCGGGTATGTTCCGCTGCTGCTGGCCACCCTGGTGTATGGCGTGATGTTGATCTGGCATCGCGGGGTGATCGCAGCTTCCCGTACGCTGGGCGAAAAGAGTCTGCCGCTGGCGGATTTTCTGGCCCAGCTCGAGCAGCAGAATATCCCCCGGGTTCCGGGCACCGCAATCTTTCTTACCCGAACCCTGAGCGGCACGCCGCCGGTGATGAAATGGCACGTCAAGCGTAACGGGTCGCTGCATGCCAATGTGCTGGCGCTGCATATCATGATTGTTAACGAGCCCCGGGTGGCAAACGCTGAACGGTTGGTAATGCGACAACAGTCTCCAGGATTTTGGTGTGGCGTGGCGAGCTATGGCTTTATGGAGCGCCCCCATATTCCCCGCTTGTTGCAGCATGCCGAGGCGCAAAAGACCGGGTTGAACTTTGGTGATGCCACCTATTATCTGGGGCATGAAAGCGTGGTGCGCCGTGAAGCTAACGACAGATTGCCGGCCTGGCAACGCAACATTTTTTCACTGATGGTGCGTAACGGTATGCACGTGACGGATTACTACTATTTGCCGAGCGACCAGGTGGTGGAAATCAGCCGCCGGGTGCCGGTGTGAGCCGTTTGGCTATAGGTTAAAATCAATGGTTATTTAGCCGTCGGCGAATGAGAAGGTAAATTGCCGTGGCAGCGATGGTGCTGCTTACGGATGAAGCCTAATGTCATTATTCGATCTTACTGCGTTGGCCGGCGATTTACCGCAGGCATGGCGATCCAGCGTGCTTGGGCGCGTCGGCCCAGCCAATATCAAAGTATTGCGGATGGATCAGCGTGAGATTGCCGATGAAGTTCATGACTATCACGAAGGATTACTGGTGATCTCCGGGCAACTACGGATTGAAGTGCAGGGCGAAGAGATTAGAGTGAACGCCGGGCAACTGTATCAGGCCGCGGCCGGTGTGCCTCACCGGGTGCTGGCAGGTAGCCACGGCACCCTGGTGATATTTGATTTGCCGGAATGATTAACCGCCGCTTTCCAACGCCAATAGTGCAATCCTGACCGCGGCCTCTAACCGGGCGCGGCTGACGCCATCGCGCGCCTGCACCGACAGACCGTGCAGGAAGGCGGCAAAATAGTCACCGAGGGCATCAGCATCGGTCTGTGGTGGTAATTCGCCGGTGGCTACGGCGGCACGCAGTTGGTCAATAATCCCCTGGGTGCGCAGCAGGCGGTGCTCCGCCAACCAGTCTTTGATGCCGCTGTTTTCGTCACTGACGCTGGCGGCGGAAGAGACCACCATACAGCCTTGCGGCAGGTCCGTGCGGCTGTAGAGCATCACCGCGTCGTTCAACAAGCGTTTTATCGCCACGCGAATGCTGCTTTCCTCGCTGAATGCGCGATCGGCAAAGCCGCCCTCATGACTTTCGTAGCTGGCCACCGCTTCGCGGAACAGTAACTCTTTCGAACCAAACGCCTTATAGATACGTGCGGAGGCAATGCCCAGTTCGGCGACCAAATCCGACAGTGAAGTGCCTTCATATCCCTGACGCCAGAATAGGTCGCGTGCTTTCAGTAACGCCTGTTCGCGGTCGAATTCGCGCGGTCTGCCTGCCATTCCTCTGCTCCTGTTAACCTGTTGCTCTGTGAAACAGGATCGCTTAAATCCACTGTAATACCAACGAGTTTTTAAAATTCGCTTGCTGATATATTCATTTAAGCCTATTGTTTGTCAATCGACAACCAATAGGAGTTTAGGATGAAAACCATGAAAGGTCCAAGCCTGCATCTGGCACAGTTCAGTGACGATGCCGCCCCCTTTAACAGTCTGCCGGCTATCGCCCACTGGGCGGAAAAAACCGGTTTTAAAGCGCTGCAAATCCCGGCGTGGGATCGTCGCCTGTTTGATTTGGCCACCGCCGCAGAAAGCCAAACCTATTGCGACGATCTGGTCGGCATGCTGGCAGAGCACGGGCTGGTGGTCAGTGAACTGACGACCCATATTTTTGGTCAGTTGATGGCGGTTCATCCGGCCTATGACGCACTGTGCGACAGCTTTGCGCCACCGGAACTGCATGGCAACCCGCAGGCTCGTGGCGAGTGGGCGCACCAGCAGCTGCTGTTGGCCGCCAAAGCCTCTGCACGGCTGGGGCTGAGTGAGATGGGCACCTTTTCCGGTTCGCTGGTCTGGCCCTATTTGTTCCCATTCCCGCAGCGTCCGGCGGGGCTGATCGAAACGGCGTTCGATGAACTGGCCAAACGTTGGCTGCCGGTGCTCAATGCCTGCGACGAGCAGGGGGTAAATCTGTGTTATGAAATTCACCCCAGTGAAGATCTGCACGACGGCGTGACCTTCGAAATGTTCCATCAGCGCGTCGGGGGCCACCCGCGCTGCCAGATCCTGTTCGACCCGAGTCACTTCGTGTTGCAACAGCTGAACTATCTGGATTACATCGATATTTATAAGGACTTCATCCGCATGTTCCACGTCAAGGACGCCGAGTTCAATCCGACCGGGCGACAGGGCATTTACGGGGGTTATCAGTCGTGGACCGATCGCGCCGGGCGTTTCCGCTCGTTGGGGGACGGTCAGGTGGATTTCAAAGGCATTTTCTCGCGGCTGACTCAGCATGGATACGCCGGTTGGGCGACGCTGGAATGGGAATGCTGCCTGAAACATCCGCAGGATGGCGCACGTGAAGGTGCCGCCTTTATTCGTGACCACATCATCAACGTCACCGATAAAGTGTTTGATGATTTTGCCGGTGCGCCGGTTGACCAACAACAAATTAATGCCTTGCTTGGCCTGCGTTAAGCCAGGCCCTTTCACCACGGAGAACACCAATGACACTGCAAAATAACGGGTCCATGCTGAATGGACCTGAACCCGAACACGTCTATGCGCGGGTAAATGGCAACCGTATTCACTGTGTGACGCTTGGCGAGGGGCAGCCGGTATTGCTGATCCCTGGCTGGCCGCAAACCTGGTACACCTGGCGGCATGTGATGCAGGCGCTGGCGGCGGCAGGCTTTAAGGCGATAGCGGTGGATCCGCCGGGTATTGGCGATTCTGACAAGCCTTACGGCGGTTATGACACCGGCAGCGTGGCCGCCACGCTACACCAGACCATGCTGCAACTGGGTCATCCGCGTTATCAACTGGTTGGCCATGATATTGGCATGTGGATCGGTTATGCGATGGCGAGTGATTTTCCGCAGGCGGTAACGGGACTGGTACTGACGGAAGCGGTGATCCCGGGGTTGGCCCCGGCGCCACCGATTTTTGTGCCGGCGGAGCAAAATATTTTCCTTTGGCACTTCATGTTCAACCAGCTGGCAGACCTGCCGGAGGCGTTGACGTTAGGGCGTGAGAGGGAGTATCTCAGCTATATCTTTAACCGCTGGTCCTACCGGCGCGACAGGGTGGCGGCGGAAACTTACATCGCGGCCTATTCGGCACCGGGCAGCCTGCGGGCCGGATTTGATTACTACCGTGCCATTCCGGAAACCATTCGGCAAAACCAGCGCCGCGCTGAAACTCCGCTCGGTATGCCGGTGATGACCATTGGTGCGGAACATGCAACCGGTGATGCGCCCTTTGTTACCTTACGGGATAACGCCGTTAATCTGCGCGGTGAGACGGTCGCCGACTGCGGCCATTTCATTACCGAAGAGTGCCATGAGGCATTTATCGCCCTGGTGGTGCCTTTCTTGCTGGGGAGTCAGCCTGATGCCGCTTGATCCACAGATTGCCCGTTTTCTGGCGGAAACGGCGGGGGTCGCAGCACCGGCTTCCCTGGCGGAGATGCGCGCCGCCGCAGAGGCCGGGCTGTTGGCATTGCAGGGCGAGGGGGAAGCCAGCGGCGGTGTCAGGGATGGGACGGTGACCGCCAATGACGGGCACGAGATCGCCATTCGCGCCTATATGCCCCTGGGGGCGGCAGCGGATGAACCGATGCCTGCGATGCTATACGCCCACGGCGGCGGTTGGTGCCTGGGCTCGCTGGCGTTATATGACCGACCTTGTCAGGCGCTGGCTAACGCTAGCGGGCGGCTGATCCTGTCGGTTGATTACCGACTGGCACCGGAGCACCCTTATCCACGGCCGTTGGAGGATGTGTATCAGGCGCTGTGCGAGGTGGTTGAACGGGCCGATGAGTGGGGGATCGATGCCTCGCGGATTGCGGTGGGGGGTGACAGCGCCGGGGGTAATCTGGCGGCAGCCGTTACGCTGTTGGCCCGTGACCGGGGTGGCCCATCGATTGAGCATCAGCTTTTGCTGTATCCGGCGTTAAGCCGTGCGATGGATACGGCCAGCTATCAGCAATATGAACAGGGTTTCTTTTTGACGCGCGAGGTAATGGAATTTTGCTGGCACCAGTATCTGGCTGAAGAAGTTCAGGGGCACGAACTCTACGCTGAACCCTTGCATGCCGCGACGTTGCGGCGATTACCCCCGGCGACCATTTTGAGCTGCGAGTACGATCCATTACGCGATGAGGCTGAGCATTATGCGCAGCGGCTGCGGGAGGATGGGGTAGAGGTACGTTGTGAGCGGTTACCGGGCATGGTGCATGCCTGCATTCATATGCTGGGCTTAACCCCGGCTGCGCGAGTGTTATTCGATAAGGTTGGTTGAAAAAAATGCCCCGTATAGAACGGGGCATTGGTCGTTGCCTGTGTTAATTATCGACCGGCGACGGTAACAAAGCGGGTTTCCAGATAGGATTCGATGGCTTCGCTGCCGCCTTCGGTACCGTGACCGGAGTCTTTCACGCCGCCAAACGGCGTTTCCGGTAGGCCGAAACCGATATGGTTGATGCTCAGCATGCCGCTTTCCACATCACGCCCCAATGCCGTTACCGTAGCGATGCTGCGGCTGTAGGCATAGGCCGCCAGACCATAAGGCAGGCGATTGGCCTCGGCGATGGCTTCCTCGTAGGTCGCGAACGGACGCAACAGGGCGACCGGGCCAAAGGGTTCTTCCGACATTGCCCGGGCGCTCAGTGGCACGTCGCGCAACACCGTCGGCTCAAAGAAATTACCGGGGCCAGCTACGCGCTTGCCGCCGGTAGTGGCTTTGGCACCCTCGGCGATAGCATCTTTCACAAAGGCCTCAATGGCGTCCACGCTGCGTTGTAGCACCATGGGGCCCATGGTCACGCCTTCCTGCAAACCGTTACCCATTTTGATTTCACGCACCGCGGCGGTGAATTTCTCGACAAAGGTTTCATAAACGCCTTGCTGGATCAGGAAACGGGTCGGGGCAATGCACACCTGCCCGGCGTTACGGAACTTGGCCAATGCCAGTTCTTTGGCGGCCGCATCGAGGTCGGCATCGTCAAAAATCAATACCGGCGCGTGACCGCCCAGCTCCATGGTGGCTTTTTTCATATGCTGACCGGCCAGTGCCGCCAGATGTTTGCCGACGCGGGTTGAGCCGGTGAACGAGATCTTGCGAATGGTCGGATGCGGGATCAGGTATTCTGAAATTTCCGCCGGGGTACCGTACACCAGCGCGATCACGCCGGCTGGAACGCCTGCGTCGGCAAAGGCTCTGATCAGCTCCGCCGGTGAGGCCGGGGTTTCTTCCGGCCCTTTGATGATGATTGAGCAACCCGCGGCCAGCGCGGCGGACAGCTTGCGCACGATCTGGTTAATCGGGAAGTTCCACGGAGTAAAGGCCGCGACTGGCCCTACCGGCAACTTCAGGGTTTGCTGCTGAACGTCCCGGCTGCGGGACGGGATGATCTGGCCGTAGGTACGGCTGGCTTCACCGGCAAACCAGTCAATCACGTCCGCCGAGTTAAGAATTTCGACCTTGGCCTGCGCCACCGGTTTGCCCTGTTCCTGGCTCATGATCGCGGCGATTTGCTCTGCCCGTTCACGAAACAGTGCAGCGGCCTTACGCATCAGGTTTGCCCGCTGGTAAGCGGAGGTTTCACGCCAGACTTTAAAACCGCGTTCGGTCGCAGCCAGCGCCAGATCGAGATCGGCCGTGGTGGCATGTGCCACGCTGCCAATCACCTCATCGGTAGCGGGGTTGGTGACCGGCGTGGTTTTGCCGGCCACTGCGTTGCGCCATTGTCCGTCGATATAGAGTTGAGTATCTGGATACATTGTTGCCTCTTACTTTCAGGGGGGTTAAAGACGGTTTCCCACTCTGTGGCGGGATAATCAACAGGTCGGCGCTGACTTGCAGGCACCAGACGCTGGATAAAATACCCTACGCGCAATGAGCATCAGCGTCCAGAGCACCGCGTGCGCCACTACTCAAAGCCCGTCGCTTTGACTATCATACAGCCACGAGCGGCATTGAAGCAGGGTGGTACGGGTGCAGGGTGTTCCACAACAGTTTCCCTTTGAAAAAGACAGCGCGCAGTTCCGGCAGTTATCACAGGTGCCGGGCGTAGAGCTTTATCACGCCCATATTGAGCGTTATGCCTTTGAACCGCACACCCATAATGCCTTTGCCATAGGTACCGTCGATTTTGGCGCTGAGCGTTTTCGCTATCGTGGGGCGCAACATCGGGCGGCACCGGGTTCACTGGTGCTGATGAACCCGGATGAGCTGCATACCGGCGAGGCAGAAACCGCCGGCGGCTGGAATTATCGTATGCTTTATCTGGAACCAGCCACGCTGGAGCGGCTGTCCGGCGAGCAGGGGTTCTGGTTCACCGATGCGGTACGTCAGGATCCGCAGGCGGCGCAGCAATTGTCGGCCACGCTGGCGGCACTGTGGCAAGCCGATGACGCACTGACCATTGACCACCTGTTACTGCAGGTGATTGCCATTTTTCGCCCGCATATTCAGGCCGCCCGGCCGCTGAAGGCGGAAGCCGCGCACCGTTTTGATATCGTCAAAAGCTATCTGCAGGATAACTTCGCCACCGTCATTACGTTGGATCAGTTGGCGGCACTGGTTTCCCTCAGCCCCTATCATTTCCAACGTAAATTCAAAGCCGAATACCATGTATCCCCTCAACAGATGCTGATGGCGATCCGTCTGTCACAGGCCAAACAGATGCTGGGGCGTGGTATGCCTGCGGCGCAAGTGGCGGTGGCGGCGGGGCTAACCGATCAGGCCCATTTGACCCGGGCTTTCGCCAACCGTTACGGTGTCACGCCAGTGCGTTACCAAAAACAGGTTACGGCCCGCTAAAACAGCAACCTGCTACAATATTCCTTCGCCAAAGTCGGCTAGCCTGACCCCAGGTTTTATTCACGGGTTCTGATGGAGTCACTATGTTTGCTGGCGTGTTATTTGCCCTGTCTGCGGGCTTGATGTGGGGCTTGATTTTTGTTGGCCCGGTGCTGATCCCGGAATATCCGGCGGCGTTGCAGTCTACCGGCCGCTACCTGGCCTTTGGCCTGATCGCTTTGCCGCTGGCGTGGCTGGATCGTCGGCGACTGAAAAAGTTACGGCGTAACGACTGGCTGGAGGCGCTGAAACTGACGGCGATCGGTAACCTGCTGTATTACCTGTGCCTGGCCAGCGCCATTCAGCGCACTGGAGCACCGGTATCCACCATGATTATCGGCACGTTGCCGGTGGTGATCTCGGTGACCGCCAACCTGTTTTACAGCCGACACGACGGACGACTCTCCTGGCGCAAACTGACACCGGCGCTGATATTAATCGCCTGTGGACTGGCGCTGGTTAACGTTGCCGAACTGCAGGGCAATAGCGCACCGGTTGACGTCTGGCGTTATACCAGCGGGCTGGGGTTGGCGCTGGTCGCCGTGGCATGCTGGACCTGGTTCCCCCTACGCAATGCCCGTTGGCTGCGGGAAAACCCTAACCAAAGGCCTGCCACCTGGGCGACCGCGCAGGGCCTGGTCACCTTGCCGTTGGCGCTGGTCGGTTATCTGTTGGTCTGCGGCCAACTGGCTCTGACCCAACCGGCGTTTGCGTTGCCGTTTGGACCAAGGCCGGAGGTGTTTTTGCCCTTGATGATCGCTATCGGCATGCTGTGTTCCTGGATAGGTGCGCTGTGCTGGAATGAGGCGAGCCAGCGCTTGCCGACGGTGTTGGTGGGGCCGTTGATCGTCTTCGAAATTCTGGCGGGGTTGGCTTACACCTTTATGCTGCGTCAGGCCTGGCCGCCGCTGTTGACGCTGGGCGGTATTGCCTGCCTGATTATCGGGGTGGTGTACGCGATGCGGATTAAGCCGCAGCCGGTGGTGGTGTCACTGGCCGCGAAAGAGTGAAGCCTGCCGTGGGAGCGGCAGGCGATGAGGTTATTTTTTACTGTGGTGAATGATCTCTTCAGCCACGTTGCGCGGCGCTTCGGCGTAGTGGCTGAATTCCATGGTGTAGGTAGCGCGGCCCTGCGACATTGAGCGCAGAGTGGTGGAATAGCCGAACATCTCGGACAGCGGAACCTTGGCGTGAATTTCTTTACCGCCTCCGCCCGGGATATCTTCCATTCCCTGTACCATACCGCGTCGTGACGACAGGTCGCCCATCACGCTACCGGCGTAGTCCTCGGGCGTTTCCACCTCTACCGACATGATCGGCTCGAGGATCGCCGGGTCGGCCTGGCGGCAGGCTTCTTTAAAGCCGAAGATCGCCGCCATGCGGAAGGCCTGTTCCGAAGAGTCGACGTCGTGGTAAGAGCCGAAGGTCAGGTGCACCTTGACATCCACCACCTGATAACCGGCCAGTACGCCGTTACTCAGCGCCTCCAGCAGGCCTTTTTTCACCGCCGGGATAAACTCACCCGGGATCACACCGCCCTTGATCTCATCTAAAAACTCGAAGCCTTTGCCCGGTTCATTTGGCTCAACCGTCAACACCACGTGACCGTACTGGCCTTTACCGCCAGACTGGCGCACAAACTTGCCTTCCACGTCGGTAACGCGTTTGCGGATAGTCTCGCGGTAAGACACCTGCGGTTTGCCGGTGGTGGTTTCCACACCAAACTCGCGGCGCATGCGGTCGACGATGATCTCCAGGTGCAATTCGCCCATGCCGTAAATAATGGTCTGGCCGGAGTCCTCGTCGGTGCGCACGCGGAACGACGGATCTTCGGAGGTGAGTCGCTGCAGCGCAATGCCCATTTTCTCCTGATCGGCTTTGGTTTTCGGCTCGATCGCCTGTGCGATCACCGGTTCCGGGAAGACCATTTTTTCCAGCGTGATGATGGCCGCCGGATCACACAGCGTGTCGCCGGTGGTGACGTCTTTTAGCCCCACGCAGGCGGCGATATCACCGGCGTGCAGTTCCTCGACATCCTTGCGATCGTTAGCGTGCATTTGCACGATGCGGCCGATGCGCTCTTTCTTGTCTTTTACCGGGTTGTAGACGCTGCTGCCTTTGGTCAGTACGCCGGAATAAACCCGCACAAAAGTTAGCTGGCCGACGAAGGGGTCGGTCATCAGCTTGAACGCCAGCGCCGAGAATTTTTCATCATCGGCGGCACGGCGGATAACGATATTGTCGTGCTGGTCATGGCCTTCCATTGGCGGAACGTCGAGCGGTGAGGGCATCAGTTCGATTACCGCATCCAGCATGCGCTGCACGCCTTTGTTACGAAAAGCCGAGCCGCACAGCATTGGCTGGATTTCACCGGCCACGGTACGCAGGCGCAGACCACGGACGATCTCTTCTTCGCTCAACGGCACCTGATTGAGGTATTTGTCCATCAACTCTTCCGAGCCTTCGGCGGCGGCTTCGATCATTTTGTCTCGCCATTCCTGTGCGGAATCGCGCAGCTCGGCGGGGATCTCTTCAAAGCTGAAGCTCATACCCTGGGACGCCTCGTCCCACAGGATGGCTTTCATGCGCACCAAATCCACCACGCCGGTGAAATGGTCTTCGGCACCAATCGGGATGACGATCGGTACCGGGTTGGCTTTCAGGCGGTCGATCATCATTTTGCGCACGCGGAAAAAGTCAGCGCCGACGCGGTCCATTTTGTTGACGAACGCCAGCCGCGGCACCTTGTATTTATTGGCCTGACGCCAGACGGTTTCTGACTGTGGCTGTACGCCGCCCACCGAGTCATAAACCATCACCGCACCGTCCAGGACGCGCATGGAACGCTCGACCTCAATGGTGAAGTCCACGTGCCCCGGGGTGTCGATAATATTGATGCGGTGCTGCGGATAATTATGCTGCATGCCGTTCCAGAAACAGGTGGTCGCCGCCGAGGTAATGGTAATCCCGCGTTCCTGCTCCTGTGCCATCCAGTCCATGGTGGCGGCGCCGTCGTGCACTTCGCCCAGCTTGTGACTGACCCCGGTGTAAAACAGAATCCGCTCGGTGGTGGTGGTTTTGCCGGCATCAATGTGCGCCGAGATGCCGATATTGCGGTAGCGTTCGAGGGGGGTAGTACGTGCCATAATTAACCTTTCTTAGCCGCATTAAAGAACAGCGGCTCAAACAGTATGAATAATTATGATAATCCTCTGTGGGTTATCTCCGGACGGGCGAATGATTACACCGGTCACAGACTAATCGTAGTTGATGAAGGGGGTTTTCGTACTCGATGGCTGCGATAGGTTATAGCTTTCCTATTGGCGGGGAAGTTGGCGGCTAATAAAGTTTGCGTTGGCCAACTGGCCTGAATAGCCGGGGCACCAAAGTGCCCCTTGCTGTATTACTCGGCAAAGATATGCGCCTGACCGATGATATTCAGACTGACGTGAGAACCGGCGCGAATACCTTCACGGCTGACGGTTTTAATCTCGATTGCGGTATCGCTGCCGGTCATGCGCAGGTTTAAGGTGGAGACAAAACCCGCGAAATCGATACTGGTCACCATCGCCTGGCTCTGCTGCTGTGCCTCGCACTGGCTGATTTGGATCTGTTCCGGACGCAGCATGATGCGGGCAGGGCCGCGGCGCTGATGATCGTCCACGGCAATTCGCCCGAGCACGCAATCGGCCCAGCCTTGTTCAAGCTCGGCGGAAAGCACCAGCGTCTCGCCTAAAAAGGTGGCGGTCGGCTCGTCCACCGGGCGCAGATAGAGATCCTGCGGCGGTCCAACCTGCGCCAACCGCCCGTTGCGCATCACCGCCACCTGATCGGCAAACGACAGGGCTTCGGTCTGATCGTGGGTCACCAGAATCGATGCGACTTTGGCCTCGGCCAGCAATTCCGCCACGGCTTTGCGGGTTGCGGCGCGCAGGCCGGTATCCAGCGCGGAGAAGGGTTCGTCCAGCAACATCAGCTTGGGCTGCTGAGACAGAGCGCGAGCCAGGGCCACCCGCTGTTGCTGCCCACCGGAAAGCTCGTGAGGCCACAATGCCCCCAGACGACGATCCAGCGCCACCATCTCCATCAGCGCATCAATACGCAGTTGCTTGTCGCGCTTGCTGCCTTTCAGGCCGAAACCGATATTGCCGGCTACGGTAAAGTGCGGGAATAACGCACCGTCCTGCGGTACAAAACCTATGCCACGCAGGTGTGCCGGTACCCAGCCACTGCCGTTGGCCATCGGTTGGCCCTGCAGCATCACCTGGCCGCTGTCCGGTATTTCAAAACCGGCAATGATACGCAGCAGGGTGGTTTTCCCTGAGCCGGAAGGGCCGACAATCGCGGTGCGGCTGCCCTGTTCCACTCGCAAGTCAACATGCTCCAGCACCTTGACCGAGTTATAGGATTTACCGATGCCTTGCAGTTCAAGCGTGCTCATAATCCCGCCGTACGTTTGGATTGAGAATAAAGAAGCCAGGTCAGTGGCAGAGACAATGCCACCATAATCAGGGCGTAGGGCGCGGCCGCCACATAGTCAATTTCGCTGGTCAGCGCCCAGAAGCCGGTGGCCAACGTACGGGTGCCGTTGGGGGCCAGCAGCAGCGTCGCGGTCAGCTCATTGGAGATTGCCAGAAACACCAGCGCCGCACCGGCGGCGGCGCCAGGCGCGGCCAGACGCAGCGTGGTGCTCCACAGCGCCTGTGCCGGTGAGCGACCCAGGCTGCGGGCCACATTTTCCAGTTCTACCGGGGCCTGAGCAATACCGGCGCGCAGGTTGATCAGGGCGCGTGGCATAAACATCAGCAAATAGGCCAGCAGCAGAGTGATTTCAGTCTGATAAATAGGCCGGAAGCTGTGAATGGTGATGGTCACCAGCGCCAACGCCACCACAATGCCGGGCAGCGAACTGGTGACGTAATTGCAGCCTTCCAGCACCCGATACAATCGGGCCGGGTAGCGTACCGACAGCCAGGCCATCGGGATGGCGCACAGGGTGATCAACAACGCACCGCTGGCGGCCAGTGACAGCGTTTGCAGCAATGCCGGCAGCAGTTCGGCGTTGCGCCATACTTCGATCCCGCCCAGGGTCAGCCAGCGGGCTAGCGTAATAAAGGGCACGCCCAGCGCCAATGCGGTGAGAATCAGGGGCAGCAGCAGGCCGAACAGGGTAGCGAGGGGGCCAAGGCGATAGGCCGTTTGACTGCGCGCACTGCCGGAACCGACGCGGGCATAACGCGCCCGGCCGCGGCTGGCAGCCTCCAGCATCAGTAACCCCAGACAGCACAGCACCAGTACCCCGGCCAGCATATTGGCCGCCGGGCCGTTAAAGGTGGACTGGAACTGATCGAAAATGGCGGTGGTGAAGGTGTCAAAGCGGATCATCGCATACAGGCCATATTCGGCCAGCAAATGCAGCGCGATCAGTAGCGAACCGCCCCAAATCGCCAGTTTGAGCTGCGGCAACACCACGCGGAAAAATACCGCCAGCGGTCGCGTGCCGAGCGAAGTGGCAACGTCTTCAATACCGGGATCCAACCGGCGTAATACCGCAGCGGCCGGCAGATAAATAAACGGGAAGTAGGCGATGACCGAAATGAAGACTCCGGCACCGAGCCCATGCATTGAGGGCACCAGGCTGATCCAGGCGTAGCTTTGCACGAACGCCGGAACTGCCAGCGGCGCGGTCGCCAGCAGTGACCAAATGCGACGGCCCGGCAGCGAAGTGCGTTCGGTCAACCAGGCCAGCGTCACCCCCAGAATGGCGCAAATCGGCAACGTGAACACCACCAACAGCAGGGTATTCAACAGCAGTTCGGCCACCCGGGGGCGGAATACCAGCGCTTTCACCGTTGACCAACCGGTTTCAAACGCCACGCTAATGACAAAACCCAACGGCAACAACGCCAACAGGGAAAATAAAATGGCGGCCGCGACGATAAACAGCCCTGGCCGTTGATGGCGGCGGGCCGAAGCATAGCGTGGCGCCGTGCCTGCGGCGTTGAAACCGATATTGGACATAGGGTTAAAAGCTCTCTGTACTGATCAACCGGCTTACATCAACCCGGCTTCGGTCATCAATTCGACCACTTTTTTGCCATTCAGCGCGGAAGCGTCAACTTTTGGCGCGTCCAGCTCTTTCAGCGGAACCAGTTTCGGGTTAGAAGCCGCGTTGACGCCAACCGCATATTCGAAGGCGTTGTTGGTGCGCAGGATCTCCTGACCGTTTTTACCAGTGATCCACTTAACGAACTCTTGTGCCTGCTGTTGGTGCTTGCTGGAGGCCAGCACACCGCCACCGGAGATGCTGACGAACGCGCCCGGATCCTGGTGTTTGAAGTAATAAAGCTTGATATTTTTACTGTTCTCGCCGGTTTTGGCACCGTCGACGAACGGATAATAGTGGTAGATAACGCCGCTGTCGATTTGGCCGGCATTGACCGCTTTCATCACGGTGCTGTTGCCTTTATAGGCGGTGAAGTTGGTTTTCATCGCTTTCAGCCATTCCAGCGTGGCTTTTTCGCCTTTCAGTTCAAGCAAAGCACTGACAATTGCCTGGAAATCCGCCCCGGAAGGCGAGGCAGCCCAGCGGCCTTTCCATTCTGGCTTGGCCAGATCCAGCAGCGATTTGGGCAACTGCGCTTCGGTCAGTTTCGCCGGGTTGTAGACGAACACCGTTGAGCGGGCGGCTATGCCGATCCAGCGGCCGTGCTGCGGACGGTATTGCGGTTCAACCTGCGCCAGCGTGGTGGCATCCAACGGGGCAAACAGTTTGGCGTTATCCACCAACACCATCGCCGGGGAGTTTTCCGTCAGAAACACGTCGGCAGGGGACGCGCTGCCTTCCTGCACCAGTTGGTTGCCCAACTCACTGTCGCCGCCGTTACGCAGGGTCACTTTAATGCCGGTGTCTTTGGTAAAGCCATCCACCCAGGATTTCACCAGGTTTTCGTGCTGGGCGTTATAAATAACAATGCCTTCATCCTGGGATGCCGCATTGGCCGACAACGCCAGCATCATGGACGACGCCAACAGGGCAATCGGGCCGAGAGAAGAAAAACGCAGCTTCATACAGTCATCCTTTTTTATTGAGGGAGTGCAGAGAAGTACAGTCAACAAGGCCTGACGGGCGTCGGGCTGCCCTGATTGTATATAAGAACATTAATAATGATAGTGAAAACGATTCGTATTAATTTATTTTTAGATTTCGCTCACTAATTATCTTGTCTTAAGGAAAAATTAAGTTTCGCCATTATTACGGAGTCCGATAACCTATTTCATAACTGTTTGTATTGTTTAAAAGTCATGTCTGCGAACCCTTAACGCTTCATTTCTGCCGCCACCCAGTCGGCCAGTTGCGCCACGGTTTGCGGGTGCTGGCCATCAGGATTACTGACGAAATAGTGCGCGGCACCCGGCAACGCCATATTGAACGGGGCGACCAACAGTCCAGTGTTCAGCGCATGTTGAGCCATTAGCTGACTGATGATCGCCACTCCCTGACCGGCAATCGCGGCCTGAATGACATGCGCTTCGTCGGTGAAACGGGGCCCTGCGTCAATCTGCAATGTCGCCGGACCAAACTCGCGGCGCCAACGGTACCAATCTGGCGCCGGTTGGGGCACCCGACGGCCATCGGTATGGATCAGCGTGGCCTGCAGCAGATCCTCAGGCGTTTTCAGGGTTAGCTGCGGACTGGCGACCAGCACAAAACTGTCCTGATACAGCAAGCGCGGTGTCAACTGCGCGCCAGGCTCGGCACCATAACGCAGGGCAACATCTATCTGTCTGCTACGCAGATCCACGATGCCGTCATCGGCATGCAGCCGCAGGTCAATATTGGGGAACTGACGCATCAGCGCCGGCAGCCGGGGGACCAGCCAGTGGGCAATCATCGCGGTGGTGGCGGTTAGCGTCAGGACTCTGGGCCGCTGTCTTTCCCCAATCTTTTCCGTCGCGGCTTGCAACAGGGCGAAAGCCTGAGCGCTCGCCTGCTGCAAAACCTTTCCGTCAGCGGTCAGCTCCACCTTGCGTGGCGTTCTTTCAAACACACTGACCTCCAGCAGGCTTTCCAGCAGCCGGATTTGGTGGCTGACGGCCGTGGGTGATACCCCGATTTCTTCGGCGGCCAGCTTAAAGCTTTGCAGCCTGGCGACCGCATCAAAAGCCCGCAGTGCACCCAGCGGCGGCAGTTTTCTTTTCATGGTGAGTTATTTTCATCTTTGGCTGAAAACTATGACTTTGAATTACCGTATGACGGCAAGTTATCTTCTTGAAGCAGCTTAGCAGATGAAAATTACTCAGCCAAATAACCAGGAGATAACCATGTCTGCACCATCGGTAAAACAGCTTCGTCTGGTGATCACCACCGAAGATTTCGATAACGCTTTATCCTTTTATCGCGATCGGCTTGGGCTGACCCGGGTTGACGCCGTGCCGCCGGACAGCGGCAGGGTGGCGATCCTCGAAGCGGGCAAAGCCACGCTGGAACTGGTTGAACCGGCCACGGCGGCCTACATCGACAATATTGAAGTGGGTGAACGTGTCTCCGGTTGGGTGCGGGTGGCCTTTGAGGTGACCGATATTGCCGCAACTACCGCCAGCCTGGCACAGGGGGGAGCACAGGTGCTGTCTGAACCCCGGCTTACGCCGTTTAACTCACTCAATAACCGGCTGGAAGCACCGGCCGGATTACAGTTAACGTTGTTCCAACCCTTGTAAAAAAAGACCCGTCGTAATGGCGGGTATTCATTTGATTATGAAAGAAATTCATGTTGTTGCATGGGTGCGGTTTTGGTTATGAGTCATAGCGTTTAATCATTTAATTTATTCAACTGCTTCAATGTATATATACGTCGACAAAACACCAATAAGGGATATCGACGTGAAGTATTCATTCAAGCTTAAAGGATTGACTGGTCTAATCCTCTTGTCTTTACAGGTGGGCGTAGTGGTTAACGCCGCCGAGGTACCGGCAGGGACTCAACTGGCCACCACGCAGGAGCTGGTACGGGCCAATGGTTATGAACCTGCAACACTGGATCCGAACCTGGCGGAAAGCAACGTGGAGTTTTATATCTTCAATGACCTGTTTGAAGGGTTATTGCGGGTGGGGAAAAACGGTGAGGTGATCCCCGCACTGGCGACCCAATGGGAAAATCAGGGCAATGTCTGGACCTTCCATCTGCGCCCGGAGGCCAAATGGTCGAACGGCGATCCGCTGACCGCCGAGGATTTTGTTTTTAGCTGGCGCCGCCTGACCGACCCGAAAACGGCTTCCCCCTATGGTAGCTATCTGGCATCGGCCTATGTATTGAACGCCGCGGAGATCAACGCCGGCAGCAAGCCGCCGAGCGAACTGGGCGTGAAGGCGCTGGATGCGCATACCCTGCAGGTCACACTGACTGAACCCAACTCGTATCTGCTCAAGCAGTTGGTGCATTTCCCTGTGCTGCCGGTGAATCAGAAAGTGGTGGAGAAATACGGCAAAGACTGGACGCAGCCGAAAAACTTTGTCGGCAACGGCGCCTTCCGGTTGGCACAGTGGGTGGTGAACGAAAAGGTGGTGGTAGAGCGCAACACTCAGTATTGGGATAACGCCCACACGGTGCTCAATAAGGTGACTTTCCTGCCGCTGCAAGGGTTCCCGGAGGTGGCACGTTTCCGGGCTGGTGAGATTGAACTGGGCTACAGTGCGCCGCCGGAATTGTACCAACAGCTGAAAAACAGCCTGGGTGATGAGCAATTGGTGACTTATCCGCTGTTGTCGACCAGCTACTTTGCCTTTAACAACCGGCAGGCGCCGTTTAACGACGTACGGGTGCGTCAGGCGTTAAATCTGGCGCTGGATAAAGAGATTATTGCCACCAAAGTGCTGGGCTATGGCCAACAGCCGGCCTGGACTTTTACCCCAACCGGGGCTGGCGGCTATACCCTGCGGGCCGGTGAAGCGGCGGGGTGGTCACGTGAACAACGCATTGCACAGGCGAAAAAACAGCTGGCCGCAGCCGGTTTTAACGCGGAACATCCGTTACGCTTTACCCTGCTGTACAGCAACGACGCGACCATCAAGAAGATTGTGATCGCCGCCAGTGCGATGTGGAAAAAGAACCTCGGTGTGGAGGTCACCTTGCAAAATCAGGAGCGTAAGGTGGTGCTGGACAACATCAACAACGGGCAATACAGCGTGGCCTTCAGCCGTTGGTTGGCGGACTACAACGATCCCTCGACTTTCCTGAACGTGTTCCGCTCCACCAGCAGTGAGAACTCGGCCAAATACGCCAATCAGAATTACGACCGCGTGTTGCATCAGGCCACTGCCGCCCAGACGCCACAGCAGGTGCAGCAATACTTCCAGCAGGCCGAAGACCTGTTGTCGGCAGAGACGCCGGTGGCCCCGGTTTACTACGAAGCCAATGCGACCCTGGTCAAACCCTATGTGAAGGCCATCGACTTTACCCGACAGGGGCCGCTGTACGATAAAAACGTGTATATCATCGCACATTAAGCTTTTAATAATGCGGATTGGGAGGATTCTGGTCCGCTGTTAATTACTTTTTGTGACTGCTCCCCGCCGTAAACGGCGAGGCTTCCCACTTCTCAGGCCGCAACCGTCGATATGACGGATTTACGCTGGCCTCCGTGGGCAGAAACGACGAGTCCCGCCGCCTGTAATTCCGTTATACCCTTGCGCTGTATGTTGATGGCCGCATTAACATCGCGGTCATGTTCAACCCCACACATAGGGCATTGCCAGATGCGCTTATTCAGCGGCATCTCTTCCATCTTGTGACCACAACAATGGCAGGTTTTAGAGCTGGCAAACCACTGATCCAGTTTGACCAAGTGAATACCTGCCGCCGCCGCTTTGTATTCCAGTTTCGTGACAAATCCTGCCCATGCCGCATCGCCAATGGCGCGGGCGAGGCAATGGTTTTTCATCATGTTTGCCGCTTTCAGTGTCTCGACAATTACCGCTTGGTTTTCGTCAACAAGTGTTCGGGACAGTTTGTGCTGGAAGTCGGCGCGGGCGTTAGCTACCCGTTCGTGTACGCCAGCCAGAAGTAATCGGGCTTTACGGCGATTGGCACTGCCTTTCTGTTTTCTGGATAGCGCTTTTTGTTTACGGCGCAGATTGTGGCTGGCATTGATAAGATGGCGGGGGTTCGTGATTTTATCGCCACTGGATTTTATCGCATAGTGGCTCAATCCCATATCCAGCCCGGTTACGCCTGTTATCAGCGTAGGTTTTTCCGGGGCTTCCTGTCCGTCGTCACAGAGAATTGAAGCATAGTATTTTCCCGTGGCGGTGCGGCTGATCGTGATACTGGACACCTTGCCAACAATTTCCCTATGAATATTGGCCCTCACGGGCTTCATTTTCGGGATCTGGATAGCGCCAGTTAACACTTTTCCATTGGGATGATAGCTGGATTGCTTCCCATGCTTGCGCTTGAAAGACGGGAAGCGAGCACGTTTTTTGAAGAAGTTTCCAAACGCTGTATCGAGATTAATTACCGCTTGCTGCAATGCCAATGAGTCATATTCTTTCAGCCAACTATACGTCGCGACTTTTTGCCCACCGCCAGTAAAGGCTTTAAATCGCGTTTAATGCTGACAGATATACCGTGGCGTTGGTACATATGGCGACTGATATGCAGAGCCTTATTGTATGCAAAACGCACAGCGCCGAACTGAGCATTTAAAAATGCCGCCTGTTCATCGTCTGGGTAAATGCGTACTTTAGTCGCTCTTTTCATTTTGGGTGCTCATATGTATTATGATTACAATTTAAGGCTTTATGAGGACTTTTTCAAGTGAGTGTGCATAACGATGAGCTGGCGGGATATCTTCGCCGTCGCCATTCAGTTAGTAAACTGGTGGTACACTTAATCTTCACGACAAAGTATCGCCGTAGGCTGCTTGATGGCGCAATGATTGAGCAGATCCGGGAAGCATTTAATTCAGCGGCTGAGTCGCTTGAGGTTGAGATTTTAGAAATGGATGGCGAAGCGGATCACGTTCACATACTGGTTGCGTACCCGCCGAAACTATCCATCAGCGTGCTGGTTAATAACCTGAAATCAACCAGTAGCCGTTATGTCAGGATTTTGAATACCCATCTTCGTAAGCAAAGTAATACCGGAGTGCTCTGGTCACGCTCCTACTTTGCTTGTAGCGCTGGCGGAGCAACAATTGAAACGCTGAAAGCGTATGTACAATCGCAGAAAACCCCTGATTAGCACCCCTTATATCCCCGCCCGATTGGGCGAGGATTTACGGGGCAAATGCTAAATGTTTCATAAACGGTCAGCCAGATTTTCACCCGAAAATAAAAAACCGCGCCTATACTGCCTCCCGTAGTTTATATGCAGTATCTCGTTTGGCGAGGCTCCTATACAAACACAGGTTACTGATCTGACGACATCGAGAGATGCCCAAGGTTAAGACAGGCTTTATCGGATTAAGGTTCAGCCCAAAGTAACTTCTGATGCATACCATCAGATACGTTGTATAGTGCTAAAACCTGGACGCGGAGATAGGCTGTCTGCACTCCCTCTGTGGTTAACGCCCCTATGCGATTCGCTGTTGAAGTTTAAACAGAAATAGGGACTAACATAATGAAGTCACATCACAACTCCCCCTGTTCGGCGCTGGCCGCAACTGAAACTCTTGATGAGTCTTCGGTAGCGGGCTATATGAATGCCGATTTTATTACGATCCCAGGCAATATGACGGTCAATAAAGCCAAAGCGTATTTTCTTTCGCAGCTTAAAACCGACGAAATTCCGACACAGCTGTTTGTCACCGCCGACGATTATCATTTGCGTGGCACGCTGTCGGTTAAAAAATTATTACAGTGTGAAGATCACGATAAAGCCGTTGGCGTCATGATCAACCACAGCTATTTTCAGGTTTCCCCGGATGATGATCGTAATGACGTCGCCCATTTATTGGGTAAGGGGGGGCTGGACGTGGTGCCGGTAGTGGTGAATAAAACCCTGGTTGGTGTGCTGGGCGAAAAAGAAATTGCCCGGCTGATTGAAGATGAAAACACCGAAGATGCACAACGTCAGGGCGCCAGCCTGCCGCTGGATAAGCCTTATCTGGAGACCAGCCCCTGGGCACTATGGCGCAAGCGGTCGGTATGGTTACTGATGCTGTTTGTTGCCGAAGCCTACACCGGCAATGTGCTTAAGGCGTTTGAAGAACAGCTGGAAGCGGCGATCGCGCTGGCATTCTTTATTCCGCTGCTGATCGGTACCGGCGGCAACAGTGGCACCCAGATTACCTCTACCCTGGTACGGGCCATGGCCCTGGGCGAGGTTAGCCTGCGTAATCTGGGCGCGGTGATCCGTAAAGAGGTGTCCACCTCACTGTTGATTGCGGTCACCATCGGCATCGCCGCCTGGGTGCGGGCCTGGATCATGGGCGTGGGGATGGATGTGACGCTGGTGGTCAGCCTGTCGCTGGTGGCGATCACCGTCTGGAGCGCCATTGTTTCCTCGATTATCCCGATGCTGCTCAAGCGATTGGGGATCGACCCGGCCGTGGTTTCGGCACCGTTTATCGCCACCTTTATTGATGGCACCGGCCTGATTATTTACTTCAAAATCGCCCAGTACATTCTGGAGATTTAAACCGCGATCCGCTCCGTGTCGCAACCGGAGCGGGCATTTTATCTCACTGAACAGGAGGAAGGTAAATATCCATGAGTAATGACAATCCCCGCTTTTTAATTAAAGGGGCATCTATCGATATTAGTTAACCGAGGACAAAATAATGGGAAACATGACAATTTTTGTAGGATTCCTGAGCATTATCAGTTCGCTGGGCCTGTTGGCCGCCTATATGAGCACCAAATGGGATGATTAATGAACGCTAAAGATCCGCCTGAATGCATCCTCCCCGTAGGTTTTATTTACGTCGGGGAGGATGCGATTAAATACTGACCGCCTGGAGCGAATTTCAGGGAGTATTACCACCATGACTATTTTTATTCTTGGCCTGCTTTATGCCATTTTGATGATCTCCGTCGGTGTGAATGAGATTTATTTTTATTCAACCGGAAAATCAGAATTCCTTTCTAGTTTACTGCTGACATTCTCGGGTACTATGCTGCTGGTTGCTTTTGTCTGGCAATGGTCGACTAAAATAAAAAAATGAATTACCTATTTGAATGTGAGCCGTAATATGCAAAACGAAAAAGAATCCGTTGCCAGAAATTCCATGATAGCCAGCGGGCTATTGGCGACCGGTAAATTTATTGCCGGTATTTTTACCGGCAGTATTGGCCTTATTTCCGAAGGGATCCACTCGCTTACCGATTTTGTTGCCACCAGCATTACCTGGCTGGCGGTGCGTATCAGCGACAAGCCGGCCGATGACGACCACCATTTTGGTCACGGCAAGGTTGAAAACCTGGCGGCGCTGTTTGAAGTGCTGCTGCTGTTGGGCGCCGCGGGCTGGATAGTTTATGAGGCAGGCAAAAGCCTGCTCGGCGAAGCCCATCAGATTGTCGCGGCACCGGTGGTGATCGCCGTGCTGTTGATCTCGATTGTGGTCGACTTTTTCCGCGTCAAGGCGCTGAATCGCGTGGCCAAGGCCACCGATAGTGCGGCTTTGGAAGCCGATGCGCTGCACTTCTTCTCCGATATGCTGGCTTCCGCCGTGGTGTTGCTGGGCATGGTGTTTGTTCTGCTGGGCTTCAACCGTGCAGATGCTATTGCCGCGCTGATCGTGGCCTGTTTTATTGTGGTGGCAGCGATAAAACTGGGGAAACGCTCGTTCGATTCCCTGATGGACACGGCGCCGGCCGGTGCCAAAGAAGAAATCAGCGCCTTGCTCGACAGCTTCCCGGCGATTTTGGCCACCGAGAGTATCCGTATTCGTAACGCCGGTGCCATCGTGTTTATTGAAGTCACCGTCGCCGTTTGCCGTACCTTGCCGCTGGAGCGTATCAACGCGTTGAAACAGTCTATCGCCGAGCGTCTGGAACAGCAGTATGCCCACGCCGAGGCCACGGTGATTGCCAATCCACAAACCCGCAGCGATGAAGACATGGCAACCCGTATCCGGGTGATCGCCGCCAATCACGGCGCAGTGGTGCAAAATGTGGCGTTACAGCAACTGCCGGAACGGATGTCGATCAGCATGGATCTGGCGGTGCCGGCCAATGCCAGCGTCGCGCAGGCCCACGATATTGCCAGTGAGATTGAAACCCTGCTGCGGCAGGCGATAGGTGAAGATACGGAGATTGAAACGCACCTGGAACCGCAGATGCACCACTGGATAGCCAGCGAGGATGTTGCGCCGGACCAACTGGCAAGCATTCGCCAAATCCTGCAGACGGTGGTGGAGAACGGCGAGATGGTGCAGGACGTCCATAACATCCGCGCACGTAAAACTGCCGACGGCATTATCGTCAATTTCCATTGTCGGGTTTCCCCGGCGGCTTCCATTGTGTCAGCGCACGCGGCGGTGGACAGCATAGAGCGCCAACTGCGCGCGCTTTACCCAAGTATTTCCCGGGCAGTAGGGCACGTCGAGCCGATCAAACCCAAATCCAGCATCTGAATCCCGCCGTTATTGATCTGTATTAATCGCCGCCAGGCAGTGCGCTGGCGGCAATCCTCGATGTAAACTCCTTAAGTGACAATGTCACAATAAGCGAGCAAAGGTCCGCCCTCGATGAGATGATCCGGTCTCTTGTTTGTTTAGTTTATTTACTTTACTGTAAAGTAAATAAACGGATGTTAATTGTCCTTGTCCTGAGTGAGGGTTCAACCATGTTGGCGCATTTCTTTGTTTTTCGACCGGTGTTCGCCGCCGTACTGGCTATTTGCATTATGGCGGCGGGTATTCTGGCTTTACTGACTTTGCCGGTGGAACAATACCCGGATATCGCGCCGCCCGGTGTCACCGTCACCGCCAACTATCCGGGGGCGGCGGCAAAAACGGTGGAAGACAGCATCACGCAGGTGATTGAGCAGCAAATCAAAGGGATTGATGGCCTGCTGTACTTCTCATCGACCAGCAGTTCAGCCGGTCAGGCACGTATCAGCCTGAGCTTTGAGCAGCAGACCGATCCGGACATTGCTCAGGTGCAGGTACAGAATGCGGTTAACCAGGCCAACTCACGACTGCCGCAGGAAGTGCAGCAGCAGGGCATTACCGTCACCAAATCGCAGGGCGATAGCCTGATGGTAGTGGCGCTGTACGATACCAGCGGGCAAATGGATAACGTCGATATCAATGACTACCTTGTCAGCTCACTGCAGGACTCGCTCAGCCGGGTGGACGGAGTTGGCGAGACGACGGTGTTTGGCGCGCAATTCGCCATGCGCATTTGGTTGGATCCGCTGCGTTTAACCAGCTACGGCCTGATGCCATCAGACGTTCAGGCGGCGGTAGAGGCGCAGAATGCGCAGGTCACCAGCGGTGAGCTGGGATCACTGCCGACCGAGCCCGGCCAGGCGATGAATGCCACTGTGACGGCCCAATCACGGCTGCAAACGCCGGAACAGTTCAGCAATATTATATTACGAACCAACACCGACGGCTCAGCGGTTTATCTTCGCGACGTTGCCCGGGTTGAGATAGGGGCGGAGAATTATCAGAACCAAACCCGGCTGAACGGTTATCCGGCTGCCGGCATCTCCATACAGTTGGCCTCCGGTGCCAATGCATTGGCGGTGGCCGAAAGCGTGCGTGCCGAGGTTGAACGTATGACCCCGCAGTTTCCTGCCGGCTTAAAAGTGGCCTATCCACGCGACAGCACGCCCTTTGTCACGGTTTCAATTGAAGGCGTGGTGCAGACGCTGATCGAGGCGATTATTCTGGTGGTGGTGGTGATGTATCTGTTTTTACAGAACTGGCGTGCCACCTTGATCCCGGCGATTACCGTGCCGGTAGTGCTGTTGGGCACCTTTGGCATTCTGGCGCTGTTGGGCTACAGCATAAATACCCTGACCTTGTTCGCCATGGTGCTGGCAATTGGCTTGTTGGTGGATGATGCGATAGTGGTGGTCGAAAACGTCGAACGCGTCATGGATGAGGAGGACTTACCACCACAGGAGGCGACACTGCGCTCGATGAGCGAGATCAACAGTGCGCTGATCGGTATTGCGCTGGTGCTGTCTGCGGTGTTTATTCCAATGGCGTTCCTCGGTGGCTCCACCGGGATTATCTACCGTCAATTCTCGATTACCATCGTTTCATCCATGGTGCTGTCAGTGCTGGTGGCACTGACGTTAACGCCGGCCCTGTGCGCAGGTTTGCTGCGTCCGTCATCCCATGGCCAACGCGGTTGGTTTTTCAGCCGATTTAACCGCGTAGTCGACCATAGTCAACAGGCTTACGGCCGTGGTTTGGCGCACATTCTGGCGCGCAAAGGACTATATAGCCTGGTGGCATTGCTGATTACCGGCCTGATGGTGTGGCAATACTTGCGCATGCCGACCGGTTTTTTGCCGGTCGAGGATCAGGGCTCGGTGATGGTGCAATTTACTATGCCCTCCGGTACGCCGATGGCGAAAACACAGCAGGCCGCCGACGCCATTGCCGACTATTTCATGACCGAAGAAAAAGACAACCTTAGCGTTATTTTTATGGTGGTCGGGCGAAACAATGCCGGCAGCGCGCAGAATGTCGGCATGGCGTTTGCGGAGTTAAAAAACTGGGATTTGCGCGACGGCAGCGAGAATACCGCGCAGGCGATCATTGCTCGCGCCAACCAGCATTTTAAAAGCGCCCGTGACATGCAGGTCAACGTGCTGTCACCTCCGGCGGTACGCGGTTTGGGGCAGTCCAGCGGCTTTGAATTATGGCTGCAAGATCAGAGCAATGCCGGCCACGACGAACTGCAACAGGCACAGCAGCAGGTGATTGCCGCCGCGACTGATAACCCACTGCTTACCGCGGTACGGGTGAACGGCCTGGAGGACAAAGCGCAGCTCCAGGTGGATATCGACCAGCAGAAGGCCAGTGCACAAGGGTTGCAGCAGGCAGATATCAACAACACGCTGTCGGCAGCCTGGGGGGGCGCCTATATCAATGATTTTATCGATCGTGGGCGGGTGAAACGCGTTTATATGCAGGGGGAGTCCTCCTCGCGCTCCGCGCCGGATGACATTAATCAGTGGTTTGTTCGCGGTAGCAGCGGCAGCATGGCGTCATTCGCCAGCTTTGCCAACACGCGCTGGCTTTCCGGGCCGCAAATGCTGCAACGCTTTAATGGCTTATCGGCCACTCAATTGCAGGGTTCGTCGGTGTCAGGCGAGAGCTCGGGCACGGCCATGGCCCAGATGCAGGGCATTATCGCGGAGGTGGAAGGATTTGGGCTGGAGTGGAGTGGGCTTTCCTATCAGGAACAGGTGGCCGCAGGCCAAACGCTGTGGATCTATCTGGCTTCCGTGCTGTTTATTTTTCTGTGCCTGGCGGCACTGTATGAAAGCTGGTCGATTCCGATCGCGGTGATGCTGATTATTCCCCTGGGGATTGTCGGCGCGGTGCTCGCTACGCGGCTGGCAGGGTTTGAGAACGACATCTATTTCCAGGTGGGTATGCTGACCACGATTGGGCTATCGGCCAAGAATGCGATCCTGATTATCGAATTTGCCGAGGCGCAGATGAAATCAGGCCAGGCACTGTTGGCGGCCACGCTTGAGGGCGCGCGCCTGCGTTTGCGACCTATCGTTATGACCTCGTTGGCGTTTGTCGCCGGGGTGATCCCGTTGGCGCTGTCGGTGGGGGCCGGTGCATCAAGCCGCCGCGAGATAGGGATTGCGGTGATCGGCGGCATGATTTCTGGCACACTGTTGGCATTGTTATTTGTCCCGCTGTTTTTTGTGCTGGTTAAACAAGGACTGGCACGCTTAAAAAGCAAAAAATAATCCTTTCGACATGATGTCTGCGTGGCAGGAGTGAATACACCATGAACAACCGGCAACCGGGGCGTCCCATGAAGGCCAAACCGCGAATATTGGCCACTGCCAGCGAGCTGTTTTTGACGCAGGGGTTGGATATTTCGCTGGATGTGATTGCCACCGAGGCCGGCACCACCCGACAAACGCTGTACAACCATTTCCCGGGGAAAGATGCGCTGGTGCTGGAGACCTTCGGTTATATGAAGGAGCTGATGCAGCCGCCGTTAAACACCCTTTTGGCTGGAGATACTCAGGATTTATCCCCGGTGCTGATGCGTTTTGCTGCCGTCGTGCAGGATCACTTTTTTCAGAGCAAAAATATTCACTTTCAGCGCTTGCTGATCCAACTGTTACAGCAACGGCCGGAATTATACGCCACTTTGCAACAGCGAGAGTCCGGGCGGGTTCTGCAAGGGTTAGTCAGTTTATTACAGCAGGCGCAGCAGCGAGGGCAACTGCAACTCGGCGACGTTGAACTGCAGGCACAGGCATTTTTGGGTGCCGTGATGGGTTACTCGCTGCCTGCGGCGCTGTTGTCTGACGAACTGCCGGATAAGGCCCACTTGCAACGGCTGGCCATCACCACGGTAACGATCTTTTTACGTGCCTGGGGTTATCAGGGCGAGATGCCGGTGGAGTGAGGCCGCCCGTGGGCGGCCTGTGAAGGTTAGTCCAGATTCAACCGGGCGCTGAGGGTGGCAATCTCTTCGCGCCATTGCTGTTGCAACTGGGTTTTTTGATGCTTGGGTTTGCGTGCCAGATCCTCCTGCAGTTTGCTTTCCAGCTCAAACAGCGCGGCCAGCAGCCGCTCTTCGTCATCCTGCGCCAACGGATGACTGACGGCATCCCGGCTCGCTGCGGTTACTGGCGCAGCATCACGCACTTCTGACAGTCGGGTATAGACCGGTTCCAGATCCTGCCACTCTTCCAGCCGCTGATGGTCAATCAACCAGAAACGGTTGCAGCTATTTTCGATCAGCATCCGGTCATGAGTAACCAGTATCACGGCGCCTTCAAACTGACGCAGCGTCTCCGCCAACTCTTCCTTGCCTTCCATATCCAGATGGTTGGTCGGTTCGTCGAGTAACAGCAGCGAATGGTTAGCCAGCGTCAGACCAACAAACAGCAGGCGTGAACGCTCGCCGCCGCTCAGGGTACTGATGCGTTGCTGATGACGCAGATAAGGGAAACCGGCGCCAATCAACGCCATTTTCCGCTGGTCTTCGGTCAGCGCTGCGAAGTGGGTTAATGCTTCGCTTAGCGTGTCGTCATCATGCAACTGTTGCAGACTTTGATCGTAATACCCAATGCGTACCCGCGGATGGAAAACCGTTTCCCGCAGGGACGCGTCCTGGTATTCCCGCCACAGATGCTGCAGCAGCGATGATTTACCGCAGCCGTTACGCCCGACGATAGCGATGCGGTCCCCGCTTTTGACCCGCAATGGATCGAGACGGAACAGCACCGGTGCATCGACCGCCGGGCGCACTGCCAGTGGTGGCAGAGCCAATAGACGATCGGCATCCACGGCTTCCCCCTTCAGCCTGAGGCGCCACTGGCTGCCCGCGCTGAGCGTGGTTTGCTCCTCCTTCAGCCGATCAACGCGCTTTTCCATTTGCTTGGCCTTGCGGGCCAGATCTTCGTTATCGTAAACCTTGCCCCAGATGGCCAGCCGCTGGGCGCTTTTTGCCACCCGATCGATCTCTTTCTGCTCCGCCTGACGGCGATGGGCATCTGCGGCATCCTGTTCCTCCAGCGCCTGACGCGCCGCAGTACAGGGCAAACGGAAGAACTGCAGGGTTTTGTCACGCAGGATCCAGGTGCAGTTAGTCACCTGATCCAACAGGTAACGATCGTGGGAGACCAGCACAAAGCTGCCGGACCAGTTTTGCAAGAACCGCTCCAGCCACAGCAGCGTGGGCAAGTCCAGATGGTTGCTGGGCTCATCCAGCAGCAGCAGGTCGGGTTGACGGATTAACGCGCGCGCCAGCAGCAGGCGGGTGTGCTGGCCACCGCTCAGGGTACCGGCGGTCAGCGTCCATGACGCTGGCGCGAAACCCAGACGGGCCAGCAGCACTTCGCCTTGCCAGCTTTCACTGACGCGTTGATTTTCTGGCAGCCGGGCCAGTACCGCCTCCAGCAGGGTACAGCCGTGCAGGGTTTCGGGCAGGTGTTGTTCTACCCGCGCCATCAAACACTGATGAGCCGGGGTCACGCTGCCGCTGCCGGTAGGCAGATCGCCGCTGAGAATTTTAAGCAGGGTGCTTTTGCCACAGCCGTTGTGGCCGATTAAACCAATGCGGTCGCCTTTCTTCAGGCTAAAAGAAACCTCAACCAGCAGAGGGCCGAAATTGTTGTCGTAACCGACAGATTGTGCAGAAAGTAATGTGCTCATTGCTTACTCAAGAGTTACAGGCATGCAGATGCCTATCGTCAAACATCGCTGACGACAACCCGGTAAGCCGGAGGGAAGGGACTTCAGATTTTAGTAAACTTCGCTCAAGCCTGGGTTATCGCAGCACGATACCGGTAATGCTTGAGCAGCCGTGATTACTATAGAAGTGTGAGTAAAAAAATAATTCACACATCGACATAGTAATCCTCCTTTTATAACGTTGGTTAATGAGTGAGCTGAGTATAGGGCGCTTTGGTCGGTTACGCCACTGTGAATGACTTTAGTTATCAGTGTGGTAAACGGAAAAATCTGTTGGTGTCACGCAGAGAAATGCGATGGTGTAAATAATCGTGCTGAATGGGAGTAATACTGATATTTAAGCGCAGATTAAGCAGTTATCATAATCACAGTTTATGATTAGCCAGGCGGGTCGGTAAATACCGACCCGCCTGTTTCGTCTGTCTATCATGCAAACGCTGAGCACCGAATTTATGTTAAAGCCCCGCCAGATTATTCTTTTTCTGTTCCTGCTGTTTGGCTTGCAGTTAGCGCCGCTCACCAGCGTCGCTGCGCAGGATGATGCCCCGGTTGCCGAAAGTACGCCGGATACTGCCACCGCGCTGAAGAACTACCAAAAACAGTTGGACAGCATCAAGCAGCAGGTCTCCAAAGCTGACAATGATAACCAGCTCAGCAAGCTGAAGTTGGCTAACGACGATCTGGCCGCGGGACTGGACAAACTGGCGACCGATCTGCAACCGGCGCAGGAAAAAC
Organism: Serratia proteamaculans; assembly: GCF_949794035.1. Taxonomy (NCBI): domain Bacteria; kingdom Pseudomonadati; phylum Pseudomonadota; class Gammaproteobacteria; order Enterobacterales; family Yersiniaceae; genus Serratia; species Serratia proteamaculans. The sequence continues at coordinate 2,780,579 of NZ_OX461105.1, read as the reverse complement.
TGCAGGGGCAGTTGGACGTCCTGGGCCCACAGCCGGTGGCCGGTTCGATGGCTGAAACTGCCGCCGTGGTACAGCAGCGTAATGCCTTGAATAACAGCAAAAAGCAGCTGGACGATGCGGTAAAACGCGCGCAGGCCATGAAAGCCAGCGCGATCGACCTGGGCCAGCAAATCAGCGACTTGCGCCGTGTGGCGTTCAAAACCCAATTGGCGTTGAACACCGGCAGCGTACTGGGTGGCAAGTTTTGGTCACCGGTAGTGCAACCTGCGGACAGTGACGTGCAGCGATTGAATGAGTTCAATACTGCGATGAAACAGGCCTGGGATGCCAGTTGGCAGGAAGAGTGGCGCTACGGCACCCTGAGTCTGCTGGTGTTGGCGGTGGTTATCTGGTCATGGGGGCGCTATTTCTCCGAACGCTTTCTGGCCTGGGTGAGCATCCGCTTTCTGCCGGACGGGCGTTTACGCCGCAGCTTTATGGCCATGGTCACCGTCAGCGTTACGGTGATCACCACCAGTATTGCGCTGAATCTGCTGTATCTTACTTTTACCCGTGCGCAGCCTTTGCCGGGGATGCTGGAGGATTTCGCCGAGGGCTTTAATCGACTGGGGATTTTCTGTGCGTTGATCGCCGGGCTGGGCCGCGCGACGTTGTCCCTCAACCGCCCGTCATGGCGTCTGGGCTCGATGGATGATGCCGTTGCCGCCGGTTTGCGCTATTTTTCGCCGCTGTTGGCGGGGCTAACCTTGGCATTTGGCTCGATAGAACTGGTTAACAACGTGGTGAGTACCAGCCTGGCCACCACTATTTTCGGCAATGGTTTGGTTGCCGGATTAATCGGTATGGTGCTGTTGGCGATGCCGCTGCGTTCCCAGCGCATCCGTCGCCAGTTGGAACAGCAGGGCGAACACGTAGAGAAACGCTCCACCATCAGTGGTTTGTTGCACATGAGCACCCTGGTGTGTTCAGTGGTTATCCTGTTCTCACTGCTGGTGGGGTATATCGCCTTCGCCCGATTCCTGACCTATCAGGTGATCTGGATTGCCCTGGTGTTGATGGCATTCTATTTCCTGCTGATGTTCGCTACCGACCTGTGCGGGGCGATCTTTTCGCCGCAGACCGCCAGCGGCAAAACGCTGAAAAAGTCGTTTAACTTTAAGGATCGTCATCTGGAGCAGATGGCGATTATCTTCACCGCCATTGCCAAGTGTTCGCTGCTGTTATTGATGATTGTCTCGCTGTTTAACGGCTCGTTCGGCACCACCACGCCCAATTCCTTGCTGGACAAGATCATCGCCATCCTGAGCGGTGAAGGGTTGCAGCGATTGAATATCGTGCCGGGCAACCTGATCAACTCGGTGATTTGCCTGGTGATTGGCATCTATATTCTGCGGGTTACTCAGCGCTGGCTTAGCCAGGAACTGCTGCCGAAAACCATTTCAGACATTGGTATTCGCGCATCGCTGGTTACGCTATTCAGTAATGTGGGTTATGTGCTGCTGATCCTGATCACCCTGGCGGCGTTGGGCATCCAGTGGAACAATTTGGCGTGGATCGTCAGTGCGTTGTCGGTCGGTATCGGTTTTGGTCTGCAGGAAATCGTGAAGAACTTTATTTCCGGACTGATCCTGCTGACCGAACGGCCGGTAAAAGTGGGCGATATGATCGGGATCGGTGGCGTGGAAGGGGATGTGCGTCGCATTAACGTGCGCGCCACCGAGATCCAGCTCAGCGACCGTTCGACGATGATCGTACCCAACTCGCAGCTCATCTCGCAAAACGTGCGTAACGCCACCATGGGTAATGCCCAGGGTGTGGTGACTATCGCGCTGACCTTCCCGACAGATATCGACCCGGAGCAGGTGCGCAATATTCTGCTGAGTGCCTACCAGGAGTATGAAGCCATCCAGGATACCCCGGCGCCTTATGTTCGCTTTAGCCAGCTCGGCCCGGAAGGCATTATCCTCAGCGTGACCGGCTATGTAGCCAGCCCGCGTATGGTTGGTGCCACCAAAAGTGAGCTGCTGTTCAATATTCTCAAACTGCTGCGGGCTGAGCGGGTCAATATGTCCAGCCCACAGGAAGTGGTGTTTATGAAACAGCAGGCGAAAAACCTGACCAACGACGAAGAGCAATCCTCGTAATCTGCTGACTTCTACGGCCGGTCCTGAGGGGCCGGACGTAGGAGTAAACTCAGTGCATCGCCGGTACCACGGACTGCGAACAGTCGCTGTTGGCACTGGCGGAAGAGTTATTACAGGTCTGTGGATCATTATGCACCGGCGGTGGCGGTACATCCTGCGGGCCGCCCCGGCCCATACAGCCGGAAAGCATCAGCAGCAAAAACAGGGGGATCATCGCTTTCATTTCACTTACCTCCGAACTCATCATTCCATTAAGTATATGCCCTGAAAGGCACTCCCACCGCCCAATGATGCGCTATAGATGGCGTCTATATCCGAGTGGATGAAACCAATTTCACTTCAACCGCCCGCCGGCTCTATGCTGTTGTTGCATAGGGCAATCTCATTCAGGGGGCATCATGGAAACACATCAATTGGCGGCATCACTGCTGGCCGCGTTCGGCGGTGAAGAAAATTTGGTCAAACTGCGCTACTGCGCCAGCCGTATCAGGGCGGAACTGCACGACGGCGGGCGACTGGATCGGCAGAGTATCGATAACCTGCCGGGCGTTAAAGCCTTGCTGGAGGTGGAAACGCCCCAGTCGACTACCGAGTATCAGTTGGTGGTCGGGCCGGGGAATGCCAAACCCTTGTATCAGGCGCTGATCGCGCTGGGCGGTGAGAAGTAACTACAGCAGCGGGCGGATCTGTTCCAGGTGTTGCTGCATTAAGCTTTGCATCTGCACCACGTGGGGCGCATCCGCCTTTTCGCGCATCAGGTAAATACCGACGGTGCAGCGTTGGCCTGGCTGCGTCAGCTGCAGCGGCTCAATGCCGTATTCGGCAAAATACCCTGACATACAAGAAGGATAGGCCAGCAGCACCGCATCGGAATCGTTGATCATATCCACCGCCGACATCATCGAATTGGTCGAACAAATCACCCGTTCCGCCAGGTGCAGGCGGTTGCGTGCCAGTTTTTTCGGCTGCATATCCTCCACCATATGATGATAGCGGCTTTCATCCGGCGTCAGCTCAACGCAAGAGTAGTCCAGCAGCGCATCCGGCCCCACCGGTTGGCCCAGCAGTGGGTGTCCGCGCCGCACGAACATGGTGTCGCGGGTACCGAACAGCGGCAGAAAGCTGATGCCTGCCTTGGGGTTCAACCCCTGAATTTCGTGGCCGATAAACAAATCGATATCCCCGCCCAATAACAGGTCCATCAGGCGCAGGTGGTTACCCAGATCGATATGGATATTTACCATCGGGTGGAGTTGGCGGTAGGCATTGAAGCTGTCACGTACAAACATGTACCACCAGGCATGGCCGGTGCCCATGCGCAGGCTCTGCTCCTGACGCGCCTTGATAAACGCCAGTTTGATCAGCGTATTGTCATAAATTCGCTGCATCATCTGCGCCTGTTCCAGCAGCAAATCGCCGTACTCGGTGGTTTTCACCCCGGTTGAGGTGCGCTCCAGCAACTGCACCCCCAGATTCTCCTCCAGCTTCTTCATGTTGTGGGTCAGCGTCGGCTGGCTCAGGCAAAGCTTGTTTGCTGCATGACTCACATTTTTGAACATCGCTACTTCGATAAACTGCCGCAGAATTTTGTCCACGATCATATTTTCCACTGGTGGTATAGAAAGTTTCTATATCGTAGCGGCGAAAAACGATTTCCGCCAATGACCCGCCTTCGATAGCTTGCTCTCATGCCGGTATTTCCAGCCGCCACCAGAGAGGATGCAATGAGAAGATTGATACCGAGTATGGTTGCCGTCGCCCTGGCGCTGATGTCCGGTCAGGTTGTGGCCGAGACGCTGCGCATGCAGTGCGCGCCCAGCAAAGAAGGGCGCCAGTACTGCAATGAGATTAAGCAGCGTTTTGAGGCTCAGACCGGCTATACCCTGGAGTTTATCGATCTTCCCCCGGCCTCTGATGAAAAGCTGTCGTTGTTCCAGCAACTGTTTGCCGCCAAAGATGCCAGCGCCATCGATTTGTTTCAGGCAGATACCGTATGGATTGGCGTGCTGAACAAACACCTGTTGGATCTGACCGACAGCGTGGCCGACATCAAACAGGATTTCTTCCCCGCCGCCTGGCAAAACAATGTGGTAAACGGCCGTGTGAAAGCGGTACCGGCTTACCTGGACAGCGGCGCGCTCTACTACCGTAAGGATCTGCTGGAAAAATACGCGGAGCAACCGCCGGTAACCTGGGCCGATCTGACCCGTATCGCCACCCGCATTCAGCAGGGCGAACGTGCCGCCGGGCATAAAAACTTTTGGGGACTGGTGTTCCAGGGCAAATCCTATGAGGGGTTGACCTGTAACGCCCTGGAGTGGGTGGCTTCGCAGAACGGTGGCAGTTTTATCGACGCCCAGGGCAATATCACCATCAATAATCCCCAGGCGGCACAGGCGCTGGATATGGCCGCCGGCTGGATCGGCAAAATCACCCCGAAGGGCACGCTGGGTTACATGGAAGAAGAGTCGCGGGCGCTATTCCAGAACGGCGATGCGATGTTTATGCGCAACTGGCCATACGCCTACGTCCTGGCACAGGACAGCAGCAGTGCGATCCGCGGCAAGGTGGGCGTGATGCCGTTGCCGAAAGGGGCCGACGGGCACTCGGTCAGTGCACTGGGCGGCTGGCAGTGGGCGATCAACGGTTACACCAGGCACCCGCAGGCGGCCATCGCGTTGCTGAAAATCGTCAGCGACGCCGAATCACAAAAACGGGCGCTGGCACTGATGGGCCAGGCACCTTCACGCACCGCGTTATACGACGATCCACAGGTATTGGCGCAGGCGCCTTATCTGGCGGACTTCAAGGGCATTTTCGCCCAGGCGATGCCACGCCCGGCCACCCAAACCAAGCGGCAGTATGCGCAGGTCTCCAGAGCGATCTACAACGCCACCTTTAACGTATTACGCGGTGATAGTGACGGTGTCACGGCGGTGGCGGATTTACAGCAGCGACTGGAGCGGATCAAAGCCAGAGGATGGCGTTGAAAGCAGGGCAATCATCCATTAACCGCCGGAGTCTGATGCATGAAACGCAATACTGAAGCTTTATCCCTGACGGTCACGCCCGCTTCCGCGCAGGCACGGCCGGCCAGACGCAGCAAGCTTAATCACCAGCAGCGTCGCAGCCGTATCGCCTGGTTGCTGGTGGCCCCGGCGATGCTGTTGCTGGCGGCGGTGGCGGGCTGGCCGTTGCTGCGCACCCTGTTTTACAGCTTTACCGATGCCATGCTGGACGCACCGGACGATTACCGCTTTGTCGGTTTTGCCAATTACCTGGACCTGACCGAGGGCGGCCACCATTACGGCGTGCTGGCAGATCCGCTGTGGTGGCTGGCAGTGGGCAATACGCTGCGCTTTAGCCTGCTGTCGGTGTCGCTGGAGCTGGTGTTCGGCATGCTGCTGGCGCTGTTGATGAATCAGAAGTTCCGCGGTCAGGGGTTGGTACGCACCGCAATTCTGGTGCCCTGGGCCATTCCGACCATTGTTTCCGCCAAGATGTGGGGCTGGATGTTCCACGACCAGTACGGGGTGGTGAATGACCTGTTGCTCAAGACCGGCATTATCGCCACGCCGTTGGCCTGGGTGGCGGAGCCGGGGCTGTCGATGTGGGCGGTGGTGATTGCCGACGTCTGGAAAACCACGCCGTTTATGGCCTTGATGCTGCTGGCCGCGCTGCAACTGATCCCCGGCGATCTGTATGAGGCCGCCCGGGTCGATGGGGCCAACGCCTGGCAGCGCTTCCGCCGCATTACCCTGCCACTGATTATGCCGGCGATGATTGTCGCGCTGATTTTCCGGGTGATGGATGCACTGCGGGTGTTTGATCTGATCTACGTGCTGACCTCCAACAGCGAGGCCACGGTATCGGTATCCGGCTATGCCCGCGATCGCATGGTCAGTTATCAGGAAATGGGTGCCGGCTCTGCCGCTTCGGTGCTGGTGTTTATGATGGTGGCGGGCATTGCCGCCTGCTTCCTCACGCTGGGCCGCCTGAATGACAAGGAGAAACAAGCATGAAACTGAGCCGCCAACAACAAAAATACGGCCATAAGACGCTGATCTTTGCCAGTGCCGCCTTGGCCAGCGTGATCTGCCTGTTTCCATTCTATTACGCGCTGATCACCTCGTTACGTTCCGGGCAGGATCTGTTCCAGGTCGCCTATTTGCCGAGCAACCTGCACTGGGGCAATTACCTGACCGCGCTGATGGATAACGGCATTGCCCGCAGCCTGCTGAATTCCATCGTGGTGGCGACGCTGACGGTAGGCATCTGCCTGCTGGTGTCGATTACCGCTGCCTTCGCCCTGGCACGCATCCGCTTTCGTGGCCGCAAGTACCTGCTGTTCACCATCCTTTGCGTGTCGATGTTCCCGCAGGTAGCAGTGCTGTCCGGCATGTTCGAACTGGTGCGCTTTATGGGGCTGTATGACTCGCTGGGCGCACTGGTGCTGTCCTATACCACGTTCTCACTGCCGTTTACCGTCTGGGTGCTGACCACCTTTATGAAGGCGATCCCGGCGGAACTGGAGGAGGCGGCAATCGTCGACGGTGCCGGTACCTGGACCATCATCACCCGCATTTTTGCGCCCATTATGGGGCCGTCGCTGGTGACCACCGGGCTATTGGCCTTTATCGGTGCCTGGAATGAATTCATGTTCGCCCTGACCTTTGTTATCTCCAGCGGCAAACGCACCGTGCCGGTGGCGATTGGGATGCTGCAGGGTGCCTCTCAGTACGAACTTCCCTGGGGCACCATCATGGCGGCCTCGGTCATCGTCACACTGCCGATCATCGCACTGGTGCTGATTTTCCAGCGCCGCATCGTCAGCGGATTAACCAACGGCGCAGTAAAAGGCTGATTTTCGATTAACCCAAAGCAGGAGCAAACCAATGGCTACAAAAATCGTTTTAGTGGGTGCAGGCAGCGCGCAATTCGGCTACGGCACGCTGGGGGATATCTTCCAGAGCAAGACGCTGTACGGCAGTGAAATTGTGCTGCATGACATCAATCCTGCCGCCCTGGCGGTGACCGAGAAAACGGCCCGGGACTTTTTGGCAGCGGAAGATTTGCCGTTTACCGTCAGCGCCACCACCGATCGCAAAACGGCACTGAACGGGGCGGCATTTGTGATTATCTCCATCGAAGTGGGTGACCGTTTCGCGCTGTGGGATCTCGACTGGCAAATCCCGCAGCAGTATGGCATTCAACAGGTGTATGGCGAAAACGGTGGCCCCGGCGGCCTGTTCCATTCACTGCGGATTATTCCACCGATCCTCGACATCTGCGCCGACGTCGCCGATATTTGCCCGAACGCCTGGATATTTAACTATTCCAACCCGATGAGCCGCATTTGCACCACCGTGCATCGTCGTTTCCCGCAGCTCAACTTTGTCGGCATGTGCCACGAAATCGCCTCACTGGAACGCTATCTGCCGGAAATGCTGGGTACGTCGTTCGACAATCTCACCCTGCGGGCCGCCGGGCTTAATCACTTTAGCGTATTGCTGGAAGCCAGCTATAAAGACAGCGGTAAAGATGCTTATGCCGACGTGCGTGCCAAGGCACCGGATTACTTCTCCCGCCTGCCGGGCTACAGCGACATCCTGGCTTACACTCGCACCCACGGCAAACTGGTACAGACCGAGGGCAGCACCGAGCGCGATGCGCTGGGCGGTAAAGACAGCGCTTATCCCTGGGCTGACCGCACGCTGTTCAAAGAGATCCTGGAGAAATTCCACCACTTGCCGATCACCGGCGACAGCCATTTTGGTGAGTACATCCGCTGGGCCAGCGAGGTCAGCGACCACCGCGGCATCCTCGATTTTTACACCTTCTATCGCAATTACCTGGGCCATGTGCAGCCAAAAATCGAACTGAAGCTGAAGGAGCGCGTGGTGCCGATCATGGAAGGGATCCTGACCGATTCAGGTTATGAAGAGTCGGCGGTCAATATCCCGAACCAGGGCTTTATCAAACAGCTGCCGGCGTTTATTGCGGTTGAAGTGCCGGCAATTATCGATAGCAAGGGCGTGCACGGCATCAAGGTCAATATGCCCGCCGGTATCGGTGGCTTGCTGAGCAATCAGATCGCCATCCATGACCTGACGGCTGACGCGGTGATTGAAGGCTCGCGCGATCTGGTGATCCAGGCGTTACTGGTGGATTCGGTTAACGACAAATGCCGGGCGATCCCCGAACTGGTGGACGTAATGATTTCACGCCAGGGCCCGTGGCTCGACTACCTGAAATAAGCCGGATGGCGGGGCGCGGATCGGCGTCCCGCTAATTGCCCACTGTGGTGCGAACGGGAGGAATATGGCGCAACTAACGCTGGAAAAACTGCAAAAACGCTATGGCGCTAACGCAGAGGTAATCAAATCGCTGGATCTGCAGATCAACAGCGGAGAGTTTGTGGTGATTGTCGGCCCCTCCGGCTGCGGCAAATCTACCCTGTTGCGGATGATCGCCGGGCTGGAGGAGATCAGCAGCGGTGGCATGTATATCGATGGCAACTACGTCAATGACGATACGCCGGCCGAACGCGGCATCGGCATGGTGTTCCAGTCTTACGCACTTTATCCACACATGAGCGTATATAAAAACATGGCGTTTGCGCTGGAGTTGGCGGGGCATTCGGCGGCGGAGATCGACAGCCGGGTGCGTGAAAGTGCGCGCATTTTGCAGCTTGAGCCGTTACTGGAACGACGGCCGAAGGACCTTTCCGGCGGGCAGCGGCAACGGGTGGCGATTGGTCGCGCCATCGTGCGCGAGCCGAAGCTGTTTTTGTTCGATGAGCCCTTGTCCAACCTTGATGCATCGCTGCGGGTGCAGATGCGCATGGAGGTGGCGTCGCTGCATAAGCGACTGGGGTCGACCATTATATATGTGACCCACGATCAGGTTGAAGCCATGACGCTGGCCGACCGCATTGTGGTGTTGAACCAGGGGCATGTTGAACAGGTAGGCACACCGCTGGAGTTGTATGACCAGCCGGCCAATGAGTTTGTCGCTCAGTTTATCGGCTCACCCAAAATGAACCTGATCCCGGCAATTTTGCGGCGTGCCGGTGAGCGTCAAAGCGTGGTAGAGCTGGACAACGGCAAGGCGCTGGTGCTGCCGATCGCCACGCCGACGGCGGCGGAAGGCCAAAGCGTTAACGTCGGCATTCGCCCGGAGCATATTCGCGGGGGTGAACAGGCACAGTGTGAGTTTCAGGGCGAGGTAATGTTTGTGGAGCACATGGGCAATGAAACCTATCTCTACCTGGATAACGGTAATGCCGGTGAACCCTGGGTGCTGCGCAATCCCGAACGTTCGACCATCAAGGCCGGGGATAGGGTGGGCGTGCGCCTGCCGGTTGAGTGCTGTTACCTGTTTGACCGTCAGGGACGGGCATTCCAGCGCATTCTGGCGTCGGATCAGGCGCATTAATCAATTTAAGGGAGCAGGGACATGAGCGGTGGAGAAACGGTGCGTTGGTGGAAACAGGCGGTGGTTTATCAGATCTATCCGCGCAGCTTTATGGATTCTAACGGCGATGGGATTGGCGATCTGAACGGTATCACTGCCCGGCTGGATTATTTGCAGTGGCTGGGCATTGACGTGCTTTGGATCTGTCCGATGTACCGCTCGCCGAACGACGACAATGGTTACGATATCAGTGATTATCAGGCCATTATGACGGAGTTCGGTACCATGGCGGACTTTGACCGCCTGTTGGCCGAGGTGCATGCCCGCGGTATGCGGCTGATACTGGATCTGGTGGTTAATCATACCTCGGACGAGCACCCGTGGTTTATTGAATCCCGGTCATCTCAATCCAGCGCCAAGCGCGACTGGTATATCTGGCGCGAGGGGAAAAACGGCGCAGAGCCCAACAACTGGGAAAGCATTTTTAACGGTTCGGCCTGGAAATATGACGCCGGCAGTGAGCAATACTTTTTGCACCTGTTCTCTGAGCGTCAGCCGGATCTGAACTGGGAAAACCCGCAGGTGCGGGCGGCGCTGTACGACATGATGCGCTGGTGGCTGGATAAGGGCATTGACGGTTTTCGCATCGACGCCATCTGCCATATGAAAAAACAGCCGGGCCTGACCGACATGCCCAACCCGCAGGGGCTGCGCTACGTGCCGTCGTTCGAACGACACCTTAACTACGAAGGGCTGCTGGATTACGTCGATGACCTGTGCGAACAGGTGTTTAACCGTTATGACATCATGACGGTGGGGGAAATGAACGGAGCCTCGGCAGAGCAGGGTGAAGACTGGGTGGGCGAACAGCATGGCCGCCTGAATATGATCTTCCAGTTTGAACATGTCAAACTGTGGGAAACCAGCCATCAGCAGTCGCCAGACGCCGGGGTCGACGTTCTGGGCCTGAAAAACATCTTTACCCGCTGGCAGACCTTGCTGGAGGGAAAAGGCTGGAACGCGCTGTATGTTGAAAACCACGATATTCCGCGTGTGGTATCGAAATGGGGTGACGACAAGCGGTACTGGCGCGAAAGTGCCACCGCCATCGCGGCGATGTATTTCCTGATGCAGGGAACGCCGTTTATCTACCAGGGGCAGGAACTGGGGATGACCAACACCCGCTTCAACTGTCTGGCCGATTTTAACGATATCGCTGCCAGAAACCGCTTCGCCAAACTGCAGGAGCAGGGTATGGAGGAAGCGCAGATCCTGGCGTTCCTCAGCCGCAGCGGCCGCGATAACTCACGCACGCCGATGCAGTGGGACGACAGCCCCAACGCCGGTTTTAGTCTTGCCAAGCCGTGGTTTGCGGTGAATGCCAATTATCAGCAAATTAACGTGGCGCGCCAGCGTGAAGAACCCGACTCGGTACTGAATTTTTACCGGGCGTTAATCCATCTGCGCCAGCAGGATCCGCTGTGGGTTTACGGGCGTTACCAATTACAACTGGCAGCACATCCGCATATTTACGCCTATTCCCGTAGCCAGGATGAGCGACAAGTATTGGTACTGTGCAACCTGAGCGCTGAAACTCAGCAAATTGACGCTCAGGATTTATCGTTGGAAAAAAGAGCGTTGTTACTGAGTAATTATCCCCAAGAAGGTGAGCGACAAACACTTCGCCCTTATGAGGCGCAGATCTATCAGTAGGGATTTATATCGGAATGGATTAATATCCACCCTAAATTAATTTAGTGGGAAAGTTATTTTAATTCTCCAGCTTTCCCCATTAATGACTTCCCTTACGAATCATTAAATAGACGACTTGCCCCGTTTTAATGCTGGGGAGTGAGGGTGAAAATTCCCCACACAGGCACTGCGATAAGAAAAATATCTGAAAAATCCCGCCCTGGATTTAAAATCTCACACACTGGCGTATGCGATGGCATAAATGAACAAAAACCATACAGACTTCTGTTTGATTTTTACTCTGTAACCATGTATTTAATTTAATTTATTGATATTTAACATTTTTATTTTAAGTTTGGTTTGGTGGAAGCATTTCTCTGGTGGTGCCCTGACTACAACGCTAGCTAAACCGAAGTGAAATTTTATGATTTTTTACGATTTCACTTTTAATTTCATATTAACAAATCGGTCTATTCCTTTAATATTATTTTTTTTCACATGCCAGCTTGCAGCTTTAGCGCTACTCTGATTTGGCTGTGTCTAATCAAGGATGATGTCGGGCGGAATAGGCAGATTAACATAGGGATATGCTACCCATTTCTCTGTTGCCCATTGATTTTCATTTCCTGGAGGTTCGCTTCCAAAGCGCTCCTTGTTTATGGCTCCGCGAAGTTTTCATTTAAATAAAAATGAGTTTTCAAAGGCAAGATATGTTCGGAATTTTGTGAAAATAAAATGACGGGATGTTGGGGCCATTTTGATCTTTTAAATTTTGGTCGTCACTTTCCAAAACACAGAATACATATCTGTAAGTATATACATTCAGGAGCACACACAATGAACCAGTGTTTGGACTTTATCGGTATTGGCATCGGTCCGTCCAACCTCAGTATTGCTGCACTTGGTAGCGAAATCGAAGGTTTTAATTGTAAATTCCTCGAGCGCAAACCGCATTTTTCCTGGCACCCAGGCATGATCCTGGCAGATTGCAGTATGCAGACCAACTTTTTGAAAGATCTGGTGACGGCCGTCTCGCCAACCAACCCTTATAGTTTTCTCAACTATCTGGTGAAAAGAAAAAAATTCTACCGCTTCCTGACGACAGAACAACGCACCGTGTCACGAGAAGAGTTTGCCGATTATCTTGGCTGGGCGGCAACGGGCCTGGATTCACTGGTTTTTAACCAGGACGTTCAGCGCGTGGAGTTTGATGACCAACAGCGGCAGTTTGTTGTCACCACCCAGAATGAGGTGTTTCGCGCCAAACATGTCTGCGTGGGGATTGGCAAGCAAGTCAAACTGCCTGACTGTGTGACCGAACAAAACGATCGATGCTTTCACGCCAGCGAAATGATGTTTCGCCAGCCAAACCTTAGCGGAAAACGTGTGGCCATTGTGGGCGGCGGTCAAAGCGGGGCCGATCTGTTCCTTAATGTTTTCCAGGGGGAATGGGGCCAGCCGGAACAGCTGAGTTGGATCTCCCGGCGTAACAACTACAACGCCCTTGATGAAGCTGCATTTGCCAACGAGTATTTCACCCCCGATTATGTCGAGGACTTCTACACGCTTGGCAACACGGCCAAACAGCAGATGCTGCGCGAACAAAAAATGACCTCGGATGGGATCACCAGCGAGTCGCTTTTGGCCATTTATCGCGCCATGTATCACCGCTTCGATGTCCTTCGGGATAAAAGATGGGTACGACTGCTGCCCAGCCGTTCCGTTACGGCCCTTAATGCCAAAGACAATTCATATCAGCTAGAGACACTGCATCATCTTGATCAAGGGCGTGAGACTCTTGATGCCGACGTGGTGATCTTTGCTACCGGTTATGAGCAAGCCCGCCCGGCATTTCTTGAATCCCTGGCTGACCGAGTGTTAACCGACGCGGATGGACAATATCGCATTGCCTCGGATTTTACCCTTGAACGGGAAGGGGTCCATGAGAATGCTTTGTTTGCCGTCAACGCCAGCATGCACCACCACGGTATTGCTGACCCTCAACTCAGCCTGATGGCCTGGCGATCGGCCCGCATCCTCAACCGGGTTTTAGGTAATAGCCAATTTGATCTGAGTACGGCCCCGGCGATGATTCAATGGCGCAGTGAGCAATAACAGCCAATCGCTTTAACCTTCTTGGGTTCCTGCCAGGAGCCGTTTTAATACTTTTATCAAATGATAAGACAGGTTGTATGAGAAAACACATTAACAAATTTATCATGAATCAGTTGGCTACATTCGCGCCGACCTTCAAGACCAAATTTATCTACCAAAAAGCATTCGGAAAAAAATTAAATCTAAACCCGCCGATGACCTGGAACGAGAAGATAAATTATCTCAAACTTAACGATTACAGTAACAATGCACTGGTGACGCAATGTGCAGACAAATATGCCGTCAGGGAGTATTTGAAGGCGAAAGGCTGTGAGGAAATACTCAATGAGCTTTACTTCGCCTGCGATTCAGCTCATGAGATCCCGTGGGAGTCGTTACCTGACAAGTTTGTGATTAAGGGCAACCACGGTTCTGGTTACAACCTGATTTGCCAGGATAAAAAGTCACTGGATACCGTACAAGCCTCTAAAACCATTGAAAGCTGGATGAAAGAAGACTATTGGAAGGTCTATGCAGAGTTAAACTACAAGAAGATCACTAAAAAAATAATAGGCGAGAAGTTTATAGCCTCACCGGGTGGTCATGGCCCTGATGACTATAAAATATACTGCTTCCATGGTGTCCCTTACTGCACATTACTTTGTGTCGGTAGAGAAACCGGGATGCCGAAATATTACTTTTTTGATAAAGACTTTAAATTTCTTTGCTACAGCCAGGATTGTCTGGCGCTCAGCCAGCAAGAGATCGAGGCCTTTGTGAAACCCGAAGGTTATGACGCGCTGTTTGAGTACGCCAAAAAATTGTCTGAGCCCTTTGAATTTGTCCGCGTTGATTTTTATATCGACAACGGCAAACCCATTTTTGGCGAATTGACCTTCACGCCTTCCGCCGGCATCGATACTGACATGCTCGAATCAACCGATATTCTGCTCGGGAAGATGCTGAAACTGAAATAGCGGCACGCCGCAGACAACGCTTGTAACTGTCTTTCCTGCTGGTTCACTCTGGCATGACAGTTGACCCCTTGACACCCTGTGAACCCTCCTGGGTGTTTTTTATTTGCTTGCAGATAATCCCGCCGAATCCCGCTCAGCAGAGCAGCACCGCCTGTAAATCATCCCAAAGCCTGAGGCTACAGATTGATACATAATCATATTTTTAAATTTTCAATTAACGGATGCCAGGTCTGAGAAAAGTAGCAATAATGTCAGGCTGGCTGCTCAATTTACACTCGTGGTCAGACATGACCGGCAGGCTCATGGCCACCGTCATGCAGGCAGGATTTTATCCGTATTCTTCGTAAGCCCCTGGAAGCAAGATGCACACCACTGAGTTACCTGTCGCCACAAAATTACAGCCTGCGCTGATCGTCTTTCTGCTGGTGTTTGCCACCTGCATCTTTGGCATTGAAAGCCGCCCGACTGGCCTGTTGTCGGCATTCTGGCCAACCAATGCGGTATTGCTGGCGATATTGGTGCGTTATCCGGTGCTTGCCAGCCGTGTGGGGTGGGTGATGGCGATGCTGGGCTATTTGGCGGCGGATTTGATCACCGGCAGCACCCCCGGCAAAGCCATATTGCTCAATGGCGCCAATATCGCCGGCGTGGCGGTCGGGTTTTATCTGTTTATGCATTTATCGCCGCAGGTAAGATCTCTGGAACGCACCTCATCCAGTATTTTTCTGTTCGCCATCTGCCTGGTGAGCGCGATGGCTACCGGGATCCTCGGGGCCGGGGCTTCGGTGCTGCTGTTTGATCGCCAGTACTTACCCTCATTGGCGTTGTGGCTGTCGTCAGAATTCACTAATTACATCACGCTGATGCCGTTTATTCTGGCCTTCCCGACAGACGGGAAAAGCTATCTGCGCAGTATCGTCCAGGCGATCACCCTGCGTAGCCAGTGGTATAACACCTGCAGAAAAATGGCGGTGTTAATCCTGCTGCTGTTGGCCTGCATCTGTAGCATCCTGATTGGTGGCCCTGGCGCGGTGATCTTCCCGATGCCAATCTTGCTGTGGTTGGCGATGTCTTTCTCCCTGTTCACCACCATGATCACCGTGTTGGCCTATGTGATATGGTGCCATTTGGCGATCGATCTGGGCCTGATCACCACTAACCTCGATATGAAAATGCTGCAAAATACGGTGTCGATGCGTCTTGGTGTGGCGCTATTGGCACTGGGTCCGATTGCCGTTGCCAGCATGAACTTTGCCCGCAATGCACTGCTGCGCAAACTTGAGCACGTGGCGAACCATGATGCGCTGACCCACGTATTGACTCGCAGCGCCTTTATGCAGCGCGGTGCCAGGCTGGTGAGCCAAAAGGGCGAGCGGATCTGCATCATGATGCTGGATATCGACTACTTTAAATCGATCAATGATCGCTTTGGCCATGCTGGCGGCGACACGGCTTTACTGTCTTTTACCCGTACCATTACTGCCGATCTGCGTGATAACGACCTGTTTGGCCGCATGGGCGGGGAAGAGTTTGCGATCGTTTCACCGATCGCACAGCTACAGGATGCGCTGTTGTTGGCCGAACGCCTGCGGCGCCGGGTTGAAATCGAATCTATCACCATGCCAGCCGGTACACCGCTGCAGATCACCGTCAGTATCGGCATGGTTACCTGCATCGGCGGAGCCGGGCAAAATCTGGACAACCTGCTGAAAATCGCCGATCTGGCGGTCTACAAAGCCAAAAATAGCGGTCGCAACCGGGTCGCTACGCCAGAACTGCTGCAACGTATTGACTCCGAGCTTTGAAACCCGTCGCTGTGCTTAATGGTTGACCCCGCTAATGGGGTCTAAAATGGAAGAGGGCGCAGGCAGCTCCGCCGGCGCCAACCCGACTGTCGAACCGACAAGAGGACACTCCGATGAAATATGTAGAAGGTTTTGTTGTGGCGGTGCCGGCCGCCAATAAGGAGGCGTACAAAAAACTGGCCGCCGCGACTGCACCGCTGTTTAAAGAGTTCGGTGCTACGCGGATCGTCGAATGCTGGGGCAATGATGTTCCCGATGGAAAAGTCACCGATTTTCGCGGCGCGGTTAAGGCCGAAGCCGACGAGGTGGTGGTGTTCAGTTGGATCGAATATCCGTCAAAAGAGGTCCGCGATGCCGCAAGTCAGAAAATGATGACCGACCCGAGGATGAAGGCATTCGGCGACCAAATGCCGTTTGACGGTAAACGCATGATTTTCGGCGGCTTCGAAACTATTCTGGACCAGTAGCGGAGGGGTATCGTGAAAATCACCCAACACCTGTGGTTTGAGAAAGACATGGAAGCGGCGTTGCGTTGCTACGTGGCTTTAATCCCCGGTTCCTCCCTGACCTGGCAGTCCACCTTGCCTGCCGATACCCCCAGCGGGCCGGCCGGCAGTGTCAAGCTGGCGTCATTTACCCTTGGCGATCAGCGCTATGCGGCGATTGAAGCCGGTCCTTTGGATCCCTTCAATCACAGCTTTTCCATTATGGTCGAATGTGCCGATCAGGCCGAAGTGGACCGCTTATGGGAAGCATTGAGTGACGGTGGCCAGGTTGAGCAGTGTGGTTGGCTGCGCGATCGCTGGGGACTGAGCTGGCAGATTGTCCCGAAACGCCTGTCAGAGCTGATGAGTGATCCTGACAGCGTCAAGGTGCGCAGGGTCACCGAAGCGATGTTACAGATGGTCAAACTGGATATCGCCGGACTGGAAGCCGCGGCTCGCGGGTAAGAGTCGGTGCGTTAATGCCCCGCAGCCTCTTTTTCGTTGCGGGGTAATTAAGGTGATTGTCTGTCACTCAAGGAATCAATGTGAGCGATAAATTGACGCAAATCATCTTTTTGCATCAATACTGCTCACCCAAGGCTGAGATTTTATCATTTGTCAGCCTGAGAAAATCGCTGCACCCTAGGGCTAACCTTTATGCAGCGCAGAGAACAATCATGGAAAAGACACAGATTCAGCAGTTGGTTACGCAATTCCCACTGGTGCAGGAACTGATCGAGCTTAAACCAGTGACCTGGTTCAATCCGCGAGCGACTACTTTGCAGGTCGGGTTACCGTTTGTAGGGCTCGACGCCAGCGACGTGAGCGATGCAGAGCAACGGCTGGCGCGTTTTGCCCCTTATCTGAGTGCCGCCTTCCCGGAAACCCGTGTCACCCACGGAGTGATCGAGTCCGAAGTGGTCGCCCTTCACGCCATGCAAACTGCGCTCGATCAGCGCTATGGCCTGACGCTGGCTGGCCGCTTACTGCTGAAAAAAGACAGCCATCTGCCGATTTCCGGCTCGATCAAGGCACGTGGCGGCATCTACGAGGTGTTGGCGCATGCAGAAAAATTGGCGCTGGCCGCGGGCCTGCTGCAACTGACGGATAACTACGCCAGCTTGTTCTCGGAGGAGTTCCGCGAATTCTTCAGCGGCTACCGCATTGCCGTGGGGTCGACCGGTAATCTGGGGATGTCGATCGGTATTATCAGCGCCCGGTTGGGTTTCAGCGTCAGCGTGCACATGTCGGCCGACGCCCGCGAATGGAAAAAGCAAAAGCTGCGTGAGAATGGCGTCAACGTGGTGGAGTACGCGCAAGATTATGGCGTTGCCGTGGAACAGGGCCGCTTGCAGGCGGCGAGCGATCCGCGCTGTTTCTTTATCGATGACGAGAATTCGCAGACGCTGTTCCTGGGCTATGCCGTGGCCGGTGGCCGTCTGAAGCGGCAGTTTGCCGACAGCGGCGTCAAGGTGGATGCTCAGCACCCGTTGTTCGTTTACCTGCCTTGCGGCGTCGGCGGTGGCCCTGGCGGGGTGGCGTTTGGCCTGAAATTGGCCTTTGGCGATCATGTACATTGCATCTTTGCCGAACCGACGCATTCACCTTGCATGCTGTTGGGGGTGCATACCGGCCTGCACGATGGCATCGCGGTGCAGGATCTGGGTATCGATAATCAGACCGCGGCGGATGGGCTGGCGGTAGGGCGCGCATCCGGCTTTGTCGGCCGTGCCATGGAGCGGCTGCTTTCCGGTTTTTACACTCTCAGTGACCGCGAGATGTTTGCACTGCTGGGGCTGCTGGACAGCCATGAGCACATTCAGCTCGAACCTTCGGCGCTGGCAGGCATGCCGGGGCCATGGCGCGTCACGGCTGATGTCGAATGGTTGGCGAGCCAGGGGCTGAATGCGGAACAGATGAACAATGCCACCCACCTGGTGTGGGCCACCGGCGGCGGTATGGTGCCTGAGGCGGAGATGACCAAGTATTTGGCCACCGCGCACCAGTCGATTTAATGAGTGAGTAGCGAAAGCTCCTCTGCACCTTCCAGCAGGATCGGCAGGATACGCTCGGTCAGTTCGTTCAACGGGACATGACCGGCCTGCACCCCCACGTTTAACGCGGCAGTGACGCCGCCGTTGACCGAGGTAATCGGCACTGCGATGGAGCGCAGGCCGATTTCCAACTCCTGATCGTTAATCGCATAACCCTGCGTACGAACCCTATCCAGTTCGTCACGCAGTTTGTCGACTGACCCAATGGTGTATTGCGTATAGCGCATCAGAGTGATGCGTTGCAGGTAATCCTCACGCTTATCTAGCGGCAAATGGCTCAATAACACCCGGCCCATCGAGGTGGCGAATGCCGGCAGGCGGCTGCCAATGTTCAGGTCAATGGTCATAATGCGTTCGGCAGAGGCGCGGGCGATATACAGTATATTGTCGCCGTCCAGCGTGGCGATAGAGCAGGATTCATTCAATAACTGGCTGATGTGTTTCAGCACCGGCTGGGTGGCTTTCGCCAATGGCGTGGCACCAAGATAGGCATGGGCCAGCGTCAGAATGCGTGGGCGCAGCTCAAAATTCTTACCGTCCTGGGCGTAGACAAATCCCAGCTTGTTCAGCGTATACAGGCAGCGGCGTACCGCAGCACGCGGAATGCCGGTTTTCTGGCTGATTTGCGAAATCGACATCAACCGGCGTTGCGGGGTAAAGGCCTGGATCACCTCAAGCCCCCGGGCCAGCGACGCCATAAAATTGGGATCGCCCTTGAACGGATCGCCGCTGGCGGCGGACAGTGAACTATCAGGCGCGGCGATCTCTTCGCCGGATGAGGTCTTGGTCATCACAGTCTCCCAGGGGCCGTGCTTACAGAGCCAAATAACGCAGGGTTGCCACGACGGCTAACCGACGGATGTGACGAGCCTGATCTTCCTGCGGCTCATGGTTTTCAAACAGCGTATTAAAGGTGTACTGGTTGGCGACGTAGTGGAAACACAGGCTGCTGATCAAACGATGCACATCTGTGGCGCTGGCGTCCGGGGTGAACTCTTGCGCTTGCTTGCCGCGCTGCAAAATATCTTCCAGCAGGGTCAGGGCGCTCTGGTTCAATGCCTTAATACGTGGCGACTGGCGGATATACTGACCGCGCATCATGTTTTCCATGCAAATAACCCGGATGAAGTCGGGGTGCTCCGCATGGTAGTTAAAACTTTCCTCGACCAGCCTTGTCATGGCCGCCACCGGCGGTAATGCCTGCAGATCCAACCCCATTTCGTGCGCACGAATGTGTTGATATACGTGTTCCAGTACCTCCAGGTAGAGTGATTCCTTGGTCTTGAAGTGATAAACCACCATGCGTTTGGTGGTGGCCGCGTGCTCGGCAATGTTTTCCATGCGGGCGCCTTTCAGGCCGGCCTCGGCGAACTCGGTCAGCGCCGCAGCGAAAATACGCTGCTTCAGGCCAACGGGGTCGTTTTTGCGTTTGGTGGCAGTGATCTCATCATTCTTCAAAACATCAGTCACTTATCTTTAGGGGAACACCGGTTAAGAGTAACCGGGGTCACACGGCAATACAATCCGCCATAGCCGGGCTTTTGTGAACGACGTCATATTGCTCACCGGTAAACCTGTGCGGCGATAACCTGAGGGGCGAGACGATCCTTCTCACAATTCGACAACATTATTTCCCACCGGCAACGGACTGCCGGCCGGGTGATAAAGGGCTTTACGGGTTTGCTTGTTAGCATATTGTTTTGAGTTGATCGGATGCGGCAGTTTTTTTAATTGAGGGTAAATGTACCGTCAGGTTCGATAGGCACCAGATTATCGGTAATCCCCGTTGCCGACCTGCACCGGAGTTCATACATTAGAAGCGGGAAATTTACTGTCAGTTCGATTATCGAACATCTGCACTTATTGGCGTCTGTCCAAGGAAAAATTGTGGCTTCAAACGAAATTGATGTTCGTACGCTGATCAACGATCGTCCGCTGTGTGGTTACCAAAAACTGATTATTTTGCTGGGTTTTATCGTGGTTGCGCTCGACGGCTTCGACATTACCCTGATGGGATTTATCGCGCCGGAGCTGAAAAGTGAGTGGGGCGTCAGCAATCAGCAACTGGGTATGGTGATGAGCGCCGCGCTGGTCGGCCTGACCCTCGGCGCACTGCTTTCCGGGCCACTGGCGGACTGGCTGGGCCGTAAAGTGATCATCATCAACAGCGTGTTCTTTTTTGGTGTCTGGACGCTGGTCACTGCGTTTTCGCACACTATTGATCAAATGATTTTCTTCCGATTTATGACCGGGCTGGGGCTGGGGGCGGCGATGCCGAATGTCGGCACGCTGATCTCTGAATATGCGCCGGAAAAGAAACGTTCTTTTATTATCACCGTGGTGTTTTGCGGTTTTACTTTCGGTGCCGCGCTGGGCGGGTTCGCTGCCTCGTGGTTCATTCCGCAGATGGGCTGGCATGCATTGTTGTTGCTGGGGGGCATACTGCCGCTGTTGAGCGTACCGTTGTTGATCGCCAAACTGCCGGAGTCGGTACGATTTTTGGTCACCAAACGTGCCAGCAAGCAACGCATTGGCAAGATAGTGGAAAAGCTGGCACCGGGCAGTACCGACGCCAACACCCACTACACACTGCCGCCGCGGGTGGCAACCGGCAAAGGCTCGATGCATATTGTGATCTCCCGGCAGTACCGATTTGGCAGCCTGATGTTGTGGCTGGGCTATTTCATGGCGCTGTTTCTGGTCTATCTGCTGGGCAGTTGGTTACCGACGCTGGTAAAAGGCATTGGCATGAGCGTGGCGCAGGCGGCGGTGATTACCGCGTTGTATCAGGCTGGCGGCACCTTCGGCTCACTGTTTGCCGGCTGGTTGATGGATAGGGTCAATCCTCACCGGGCGCTGGGCGTGATTTACCTGTTGGGTGCCGCGTTTACGTTGTCGATCGGCCTGGCGTCCCACAGCAGTTTGATGCTCGGCGTGTTGGCGTTAGCCTGCGGCTTTTGCCTGAACGGCGCCAATACTGGCATGAATGCGCTGTCGGCTCATTATTACCCGACCGAGGCGCGGGCCACCGGCTCCAGTTGGATGCACGGCGTTGGGCGTATCGGCGCCATTCTGAGCGCTTTTGCCGGGGCGGAAATGCTGGCGCTGGGCTGGGGGTTCGATCGCATTTTTACCCTTGTCGCCATTCCGGCGCTGATCACCGCCTGCGCCATTTTTATCAAGGGTGCCAAGGGCTTTAACCGTCAGGCGCAGTTGGCCGGCCAGGTTACCGCCAAAAGCCTTTGACCTCACTGGCTGAGTCGTTGCAATTGAACCTGGTCGGCTTGACGCGCTTGCTCTGCCAGTGCGGCAAACTGTGCAGGGCGATAGAATGTGGTGGGTGCAGGCAGGCCACGCATATCGTTTCCTTTGTGGATTTGCAGCTCACCAAGGCGGCTCAACGTCATCCCTGCTATTTTCGCCGGCATAGCCAGGCGGTACGGCAGGGCTTGTTCGAAAGGTACCGCGGTGGGCATTCGGTTTTCGCCAAGATGGTAATTGCGTTTAAGCACTAAAAATTTATCCGGTACCCGACGTTGGCTATTCCACCAGTCACCGTCGACTTCGCGGAACTGACGTTCGGTTTCGGCCTGATTCACCGCCTCAAGGCCAATTAAAGCCTGAGAAAGCGCCTTATCCATCGCCAGATTGTAGTTATCTACCGAACCGGCATGCCCCTGCAAAATCACATTGATGGCCAGCCTGGCCCCCAGCAGATTGGCGTAGAGATCTTCCGGTGAAAATGCAGAGATTTCCTCAGAAAACCCGGGGACAGACTGGAAGCCATACCACTGTGCGATCTCATGCCACTGTGCCAGTTGAAAAGCCAGATGCCCGGCCAGCCACGCCGCCAGATTATAGCGGTCCACCTTCGATGCCGGCGGGGTAAAGGGGTAAAACTGAACGCGTCTGAGCCCCAATTCCTCACTGTAAAACAACCGCCATTCCCGACCCAGTCGTGGGTACAGTCGGGTGAACAGATAAAAGGTGTTATCGGCAGTATCACGAACGTGGGCGATATCAATAAAGCCGCCGCGCCGCGTATAGATCAGGCCGTTGGCTTCATCGCTTAGACCCACGATATTCTTCACTGCACCCAGCGCAGTGTCATTGTAATGATGGTGACCCAGGGTGCTGAGCGACAGCACGTTACCAATCTGGTAAACCGGAATGGGAATGCCTGCCGCGCGCACCTGAAGGTTATAGCCAAATGCACAGCAAGGGCGCAGCGATTCTGGCGGCGAAAGGTTCTGCGCGACGGGCCAAACGCGAGTTGCCTGCTCAAAAGGTAAAATGTCGGCCTCACCCGGTTGCGCATGGGCAAAAAAGGTAATACCCAGCAGCACTGCGAGAAAATAACCACGCATTAAAAGGCCTCCGCGACCTGGAAATAAAACCCTGCGCTCTCTCGACCCACGCCGAGATCGAGACGCAAATTCATATCTGGTTTAATTTCAAAACGATACCCTGCGCCAAGGGTTGGAAGAATAGGGTGTTGTCCCATTTTATCCGGGCTGGCACCCAGTGAACCTGCGCCTAGCCAGAGCACGTAACCGTGCCGCCAGTTGAGCTTTTTGCGGTATTCAATCTGGGTGCTCACCACATCTTTATCCCGGTAACGCCCCTGGTAGTAGCCGCGTAACCGCCGATCATCACCGGCTTGTGAAAGCCGATCCCAGGGAACTTCTCCTCGGGCAAAACGTCCCCAGGCATCGAACGCCAATACGTCATTCTCGTTAAGCGGAAAATAGTAATTGTATTGCAGCTGCAGGGCGGTGAAATGCGTATCGTCGCCCAGCGACGGATCAAACAGGCTGTATTGGACGCTGGCATACTGCCCATTTTTCGGCTGCGTGATAGCGTCGCGGGAGTCGTAATTAAGGGCGAAAGTCGCGCCGGAACTCCGCGGTGACGTTGACTCGGTATAACGAGAGAAACTATCGCCAGGCTGCGGATCTTCAACTTTGGCCTCCAGAGTAGAAAAGTCCCAGCCAACACCGGCATAAAGATTATCTACCAGACGATAAAAAACCTGCGGATGAACGCTAAACGAATCCTGGGTATATTTCTGGCCCGATCCCTGCGCGGCATCGTAGCCCACGCCCCAGAACTCCGTAGGGATCTTTGCCACCGAGCCTTCAACAAACAGCCGCCACTGGTCGTCACTAAAAAAAGTGTAATTATTTAACCCAAGCCCCAGTGCGCCGCTGGTACTGATAAAACCGGTAAATGAAATGGAGGAGTTTTGTGTCAGCTTATCGTTAGGATCGACGCGATAAAGCCCGGCCACCGCCGTTCCCAATCCCAGCTTTAACTCGGGCGTATAAAAGGGCCCTGGCAGCACCGTCCAGTTCACCCCTTTAGCGGCGTGGTATTGATCGTCTGCCCCCATGGTGCCAAGAAACTGATCGATGGACTCACGCGTCAGCAACTCCGCATTAACGGATAAGGTCAACAGGCTACAGAGTCCGCCTAACCACAGCACAGGTCGCTTCATTAGAATCGATATTCACCCGCCAGGAAAAAACTGTTTCGCTCATTGAAACCGACTTCGGCCAGTAGGTTAAAGTTCTGCGTGAGTTCGTACTGCGCCCCAATCAGCGTATTCCACGGCGATGTGAGATGCTGTTTGACATCAAAGCGTCCGGCGTTGTCTTTATTCACGGTGTCAATAAGCGGCTGAAGTTCTGCCGGCATATGTAAATCCGAGAGGTTGCCTTTAAACTCCTGATCCACATCCTGATACATGCTGCCTATCCACAGGCTCAGGTGGGAAGGACCAGAGATGGCGGGCATATCAAAGCGATAACCCACGCGCGGCGAGACCGTGATGGCTGAAATTTTGCCATCGAGAATGTCAAAATCCGTGCGGGTATAGTTGGTATCCACCAGTGCGAACCATTTCTCATAGCCGCCCGCCAGAGTAAACCCGGTGCCCCAGGTAGTGCCTTTAAAATCCAGGGCAAACTCGATGTCCCTGAGATCGCCATTTTGGTTAAGGCGATGAACCGCCGAGGCGATAATTCGGTCGACACCGGTGTATTGTGATGGGTCGGCATCGACAGAAACGTTAGAAACCGATGATCCCCGGGTGTGCCCGACCAGGCCATAAATATTCAAAAAGGGGAAGACCCACATATCCAGCCGCAGGTTCTCGCTTTTGCTGCGTTCGCGAGTGTGTCCGACATCAATATTGAACAGATCGCTGGGAATCGGGTGATTGCCCAGTTTCAGACCGGAAAAGGTAATGCTGTCGACATCAATATTCTGGCGCATATTCATATAACTGAGATTGACGCCGAACGGCAACGGGATGTTATAGCCGCGGGCGCGGGCTTCATCTCCCCAAATAGGAAAGGTACTGTCACTCTGGGCCGGGGCGGGGGCTGCTGCCCCCCATGCGGTACCCGATAAAAACAGCAAAGGAAAAACCACTCGTTTCGCATATCGGAGTGAGATGTTTTTGATGCTGGTTTGGCAATCCCTGTGATTTGTCATTATTGGATCCTCCACGTTAGGCAAGCGAGAGAAGACCGGCTTAAAGCCCAGAGCCGACATTGAAATAGAGCGCCTGATCGCTGTTGCTGAAGGCGACATCGATCCCGGTATGCAATCCAAATTTTCGCGCGATCAGATAGCGGAATCCGCCGCCCCAGGCCACTTCAGTCTTATCGAACAACGTTTGGCTGTCACGACTGGCGCTACCGGCCCCGACAAACCCTTGCACCACCCAACGCGGTGTCACCTGCCACTCTAATTGGCTTTGGCCCACCGCAACGTAATCACCCTGATAGCGATAGCTCGGGATGCCACGGAGTTTGATATAGGGGCGCGCCATGGGGGGTAAATGGCTTTCGTGATCTGACAGTGACTGGTAGTTACCGGCGAGCGCCAGGGTGAAGTTTCGGCCAAGCGGATGGAAATACTTCCCGTCCAGGGTCAGCGTGTCATAGCGGTAATCGCCACCCAGGAAGCCGGTGTAAAACTGATATTCAGCGGCGGCCGATAGCCCATGGCGCGGGTAGAAAAGGTTGTCCGTGGTGTCATATTCCATCACCAGACCCAATCCGGAGCTGGTACTGGAACCCCCCAGCACCTGTTGCAGTGCCTGGCTGATAAAGGGCTTATCAGCAGAAATTTGGGTATTGGCGTAAAACTGCGAACCGCCGACAAAGAAAGGCGTTTCGGCAAGGCGGAACAACAGTTTCTGCGTTCCGCCGTAGCCTTTCGTTTGGGTGCTGACCCCATGACCGCCACCGAAGCCGGCAACATCGCCGGTGTAAATATCCAGATTGATATCTGCGTAACCTACGGCCACAAGATAGCGAATGCTGTCATTATTCCAGGTGTGTCGATGCCCGCCACCGACAAACCAGGTGCCATTTTGCGTAGCCCCGCCGCCAAAGGCGCTGATTGCGGGTGGCGCGCTGCGCCTGCCTGAGCGAGGTGTTTCATTGGGTTGGCCGGTGTCATGTAAAAAAAGCCCAAACAGGCCGCCGCCATACCCCACGGCCGGTTCGGTGATCACCACCGGCACCGGCAGAAAACCGTAGCGGCTATCGCTCATGTACTCGCCCATATCCAGCATGCCATCTTCCGCATCAATCAGTCCTGCCGCCTGAAGGGCTGCGGGGAAGGCTAAGCCGGGAAGCAGAGCCAGCAGGACACTCAATTTTGTCATGGCTGCTGATCCGGTCGCACCGCAGGGGCGGTATACCAGTTTTCTCGGGTGACCATCACGGCATTTTCAGGTTGCAGCACGAAATTCGGTGACATGATCTGGACGTTAAATTCATTGAACACGTCCTGAATGTGGCTATGTAATTCACTTTTGACGGTTGCCAGTGATTCGCCTGCACCGAGCCTGACCTGCAGCTCATAGGCGATGTACCAGTCCATTAAATTGAGCTGGCGAACCAGCGGGGGGACCTGGCTGTCGATGCCCCGGGTTCTTTTTGCCGCCAGTTCCAGCATTGCGTGAACCTGCCGCCATGGGGTGTCGTAACCAATCGTCACGCTGGTGGTGAGATTCACACCCTCGCCGGGGTTCAGTGCGCTGAGATTGGTGATTTTACCGCTGACCACCACCGCATTGGGGACGGTGACAACATAATTTTCGCGGGTGAGGATTTTGGTGGCCAGCATTCCGACTTCGCTGACCAGGCCTTCGTTGTCGCCTATCCTGATCACGTCGCCTTTGCGCAGCGCGCGCGAATAAGTCAGTACCAATCCACTCATGGCGTGATTCATTAATCCCGCCGAGCCGAGCGTTAACATCAAGCCAAAGAACACACTGACGCCTTTAAAGGCCAAAGAGTCGGCACCGGGTAGAAAAGGATAGGCGGCCGACAAGGCAAACAGCCAGACCATCACCGAAATCAGTTTACGTGTGGCGCCAACCGTTTCGGGATGTAAACCTGGTACAACCAGTCTTCCGCTCTCGACGCGTTTTAACAGCACCTTGAGCAGTTTGAGAATAAAACCCGTCAGCAAAAAGATAATGGCGACAATCGCCAGCCCAGGGAAAGCGGAAACAATGGATAGGGTGACTTTCTGGATAACGCTGATAGACCAGTCCCCCAAAGACTCGCCCCAAACACGCGTCCAGGGGAATAACCGGAAGAGCCAACTCAGCCAGATATAAAAGGCGCTAATACTCAGCAATATCATTAGCAGGGCGTACAGGCGAGATTCAAAAGCCCCGAGCAGCACGCGCCAGCTCTGCGGGATCCACCCCCGCTTGAGCGCTATTCGGGTGGCATAAAACCTTTTAACTCGCTGCCAGGATTTGAACGCGGCGTAAAATACCAGCACCAGCGCCAGAGTTCCGGCTGCGCTCTTCGCTACCGCAATCGCCAGGTAAGCAGTAGAGTATTGTTCTATCAGTGCCGTGCGCTGGGCATTGATTCGTTCCAGCACTTTGAGTGAAGCCTGGTCCAGCGTCAGATCATCGCCATCATCCAGGTCTCCCTGGGTTAATAACATAAAGGGCTTGCCATTAATGGTAAACAGCCGCCCCTGCTGGTTATAGCGTTTTATTACATGTACCTGCACCGGCTGGTGTATGTCTTCTTCGGTGAGAGAGCGCAAAGTATTACGGATCCGTAAAACACGTTCTTCCGGGGTGGTAAAGCCGAACTTTGCCTGCAGCATGACAATAGGTTGGTGAAATATATAAACCGTTCTGGCCTTTTCCTGATCGGTGGCGAGCTGGCGCGGCTCAGCGCCAAAACACAGGGATGAAATCAGAAATAACAGACAGCAAACAACGCCATTCACTCTTTTGCTCATGGTTACCTGCCCAGTCAGTAATCTATTTTTATTATTTTGTTATTCGCTTTCTTCCGTTTCAGCTTAGTCCAGTCGCATGCGCTTTCAAGTTGTTCAATCGAACCCAATTTCCGGGTTAATAAATCAAAATTGCTGCCGGGAATAAGGCACAACCGGGGCCTCAGACAGGAATGAGGGGAACCGGCGTTTTTTCCCTGTTGAATAAGCGTCGCAATAGTTTCACCAATGTTAAATGGCTCACAGAATGCCCACCTTGCCGATGGGCAAAAAAATAAACTATCAAACTGATAATAAACCCTTTCTTGTAAAGTGGGTCTTTTCGCGTTCGGTTATCGCACGCTAATTAATTTAACAATATTGAAACTTATTGTGGGTGATGCTTTGATGAATAGGCGATTAACGAACCAAGTTTCGATAATCGCACAACTAGCGACTTTGCCAGGGGAACGCCTGGCTGTTCTCGCCGGGTTTATTTCACCAGGCCAACCCAGGAAGCGCTCTATGTCTCAGCCAAACACCCTAGAAATTCAGTCGTTTATTAATGAGAACCCCTTTTCCCGTTACCAGTGGATGATCCTGATACTGTGTTTCCTCACCGTGGCACTGGACGGCTTCGACACCGCGATTATCGGTTTTATCGCCACCTCGCTGGTGCAAGATTGGGGGATAGAGAAGACCTCGCTGGGGCCGGTGATGAGTGCGGCCCTGGTCGGGTTGGCCGTGGGAGCACTCACGGCCGGACCGCTGGCGGACCGCATTGGACGCAAAAAAGTGCTGGTACTGTCGCTGTTCCTGTTTGGGGGTTTCAGCCTGTTGACGGCGTTTGCCACCACGCTGCCGATGCTGACGCTACTGCGTTTTTTAACCGGTCTGGGGCTGGGGGCGGCGATGCCGAATGCCGCCACCCTGATGTCGGAATATGCGCCGGAACGTAAGCGGGCACTGCTGGTGAATCTGATGTTCTGCGGCTTTCCGCTCGGGTCGTCGATGGGCGGTTTCGTTTCCGCCTGGCTGATACCGCACTTCGGTTGGCAGAGTGTCATGGTGCTGGGGGGCGTGATGCCGCTGCTGCTGGCGGTAGTGCTGATCGTCGCACTGCCGGAATCGGCCCGTTTTATGGTGGTACGCGGTTACCCGGCGCAGCGGATTGCTGCCGTACTCAAACGTATTGCGCCGCTCAAGTTAATCGAACCGCTGCGCTTTAGCCTGTCTGAAGCCGATCAGGTTAAAGCCAAATCGGCGCTGGGGGTGATTTTCTCCCCGCGTTATCTGCTGGGTACCCTGATGCTGTGCCTGACCTATTTCATGGGGCTGATGATCTTTTATCTGCTGACCAGTTGGTTGCCGCTGTTGATCCGTGAAACCGGTGCTTCCATTCGCCAGGCGTCGTTGATTACCGCGCTATTTCCTCTGGGTGGCGGTATTGGCGTGCTGATCATCGGTTGGCTGATGGACCGGATGAATCCGCACAAGGTGGTGGCGGTGGGCTATCTGTTAACCGGGCTGTTCGTCTGCGCCATTGGCTACGTTTACACCAACCCGATACTGATGGCGGTGACGGTGTTTATCGCCGGTACCTGCATGAACGGTGCGCAGTCTTCCATGCCGGCGTTGGCCGCCGGGTTCTATCCAACCCAGGGGCGGGCGACGGGTGTCGCCTGGATGCTGGGGCTGGGGCGTTTCGGCGGCATCCTGGGCGCGATGAGCGGCGGGGTACTGATGCAAATGCAGCTGTCGTTCAGCACCATTTTCACCCTGCTGGCGATCCCGGCGCTGGTGGCGGCACTGGCGTTGATAGTCAAACACTTTTCTGCCAAGGCGACGGCACTGTCCGGTTCGCTCAACAAAGCCCTATAAGGAGATAACCATGCGTACACAGATCGCGATTATTGGTGCCGGCCCGGCCGGATTAATGCTGTCGCACCTGCTGCATCTGCAGGGTATTGAGTCGGTGGTATTGGAAACGCGCAGCCAGCAGGCGGTGGAGTCGACCATTCGCGCCGGGGTGCTCGAGCAGGGAACGGTCGATTTACTCAATCAAACCGGATTGGGTGAACGCATGCGCAAAGAAGGGGCGCAGCACCATGGCATCCGGCTGGCATTCGGCGGCCAACAGCACCGGATCGATCTGACCGAACTGACCGACCGGGCGATCACTGTTTATGCCCAGCACGAGGTGCTGAAAGATCTGATTGCCGCGCGGCAGGCGGCGAAGGGCCAGCTCTATTTCGAGGTGGAACAGGTGGAACTGAAAGAGTTGGACAGCGAACGACCCCAGGTGCATTACCGTCTCGACGGCGAGCCGCAGCGCCTGGAATGTGATTTTGTCATTGGTTGTGACGGTTTCCACGGTATCAGTCGGGCGGCGATGCCCGGAGGTCTGCGCCAGGACTACACCCGGGTCTACCCCTTTGGCTGGTTCGGCATTCTGGTGGAGGCACCGCCGTCCAGCGATGAGCTGATCTACGCCCGCCACCCGCGCGGTTTTGCGCTGATTAGCACCCGTTCGCCGGGCGTCCAGCGCATGTATTTCCAGTGTGACCCGACGGAAAACGTCGACCAATGGTCGGACGATCGTATCTGGAATGAACTGGAGAGCCGGGTAGAAAATCATGACGGCTGGTCGCTGAAAAAGGGCCGTATATTCCAGAAAAACGTGGTCGGGATGCGCAGTTTTGTTACCGAACCCATGCGCTGTAAACGCCTGCTGCTGGCGGATGACTCGGCACATATTGTGCCGCCAACCGGGGCCAAGGGGCTGAATCTGGCGATGGCGGATGTCTGTTTGTTGTCTCAGGCGCTGGAGGCGTTTTACCGTCACAAAAGCTGGCGGCGGCTGGACAGCTACAGTGACGACGCGCTGCAACGCGTCTGGCGTGCGGAACATTTCTCCTGGTGGATGACCAACATGCTGCATACCCATCATGACGACAGCGCATTCCAGCAACGCTTACAGTTATCGGAGCTGCAATACACCGTGAAGTCGCGCAGCGCCATGACAGTGCTGGCGGAAAACTATGTCGGCTCTCCCTTTTCAGATGATGTAACCCGGCCGGTATCACAAAAACCAATAAATTCGTTCAATGTTTCGATAATCGCCCAGAGAAGCGGTTATCGTTCTTGACGCTGCCAACCGCGTCGCGCCATCATCGGGAAATGAGCCCTTTGCCCGGAGGATATATGGAGTTACTGACGCCGCTGCTGCGGTCTTCAGCGGTGAGCCCGTGCTTTAGCGATGCCGCTACCCTGCAGGGGATGCTGGATTTCGAAGCGGCGCTGGCCACGGCGCAGGCCGGGCTGGGGATCATTCCTGCCGAAGCTGGCCAACAGATTGCCGCCGTTTGCCACAGCCATTTGTTCGATGCGCTGAGCCTGGCTCAGGCGGCGGCGCAGGCCGGTAATCTGGCGATCCCGCTGGTGAAACAGCTAACCAGCCGAGTGGCTCAGCAAGATGCCGAGGCCGCGCGCTACGTTCACTGGGGCGCTACCAGTCAGGATGCCATCGACACCGGTTTGGTGCTGCAACTGCGGCAGGCGCTCATCTTGACGCAGAACGACCTGGACCGGCTGATCGTGGCGCTGGTACAACAAATTACCCGTCATCAGGACTCTGTACTGGTCGGCCGCACCTGGATGCAGCACGCACTGCCCACCACGCTGGGGCTAAAGTTGGCCAGTACGCTGGATGCCTTGCTGCGCTACCGGCAGCGGTTGAATGAAATGCGGCCGCGCGTATTGGCACTGCAGTTGGGCGGTGCCGCTGGTACCCTGGCATCGCTGGGCGAACAGGGAGAGACACTGGTGACCGCGCTGGCAGCCAGGCTGCAACTGACC
This sequence comes from Serratia proteamaculans, assembly GCF_949794035.1. NCBI lineage: Bacteria > Pseudomonadati > Pseudomonadota > Gammaproteobacteria > Enterobacterales > Yersiniaceae > Serratia > Serratia proteamaculans. The sequence goes on along the minus strand of NZ_OX461105.1, from coordinate 2,748,787 downwards.
GCGGCAGATACTCCCTGGCACAGTCAGCGCGATCGCCTGCTGGAGATTGCCGGTTGGTATACCGGATTAAGCGGCACGCTGGGCAAACTGGCCCGCGATATCTCTTTGCTGACGCAGACCGAAGTGGCAGAGGTGGCCGAACCGGTCGCGGCTGGGCGCGGTGGCTCTTCGACCATGCCGCACAAGAGTAATCCGGTGGCCTGTGCGGTGATCCTCGCGGCGGCCAATCGGGTGCCTGCGTTGGTCGGCGGGCTGTATGCCGCTATGGTGCAGGAACACGAGCGCGGTCTGGGCGGTTGGCACGCCGAGTGGGAAAGCCTGCCAGAATTGGTGATGTTGACGGCGGGGGCCTTGCACACGGCCGGTGAGTTGATTGCCGAGCTGCAGGTGTTCCCACAACAGATGGAATATAACCTGAAGTTAACACACGGCTTGATCATGGCGGAGGCGGTGACCATGGCGTTGGGCGAAGCTATTGGCCGCCAGCAGGCCCATCAGCATATCGAAAAACAGTGCCACTTGGCGCTGGCGCAGCGGCTCACACTGTCTGAGGTGTTGCTGGACGATCCGCTGGTTATGGCGCATTTATCTGCCCAGCAGCTTTCCAACCTGTTGGATCCCCAGCAGTACCTCGGTAGTGCCCAAACCTTTACCCGGCGGGTACTGGAACAGGCCGCAGCAGCCATTTCAGGAGTAAATCAGTATGAATGACGAACAACGCTATCAACAGGGTATTGAGGTACGCAGGGCGGTGCTGGGAGACAGCCATGTAGATCGCAGCCTCAGCCAACTCACTCCGTTAAACGAAGAGTTCCAGGACTTTATCAGCCGCTATGCCTGGGGGGAGATCTGGACCCGACCGGGACTGGCGCGCCATACCCGCAGCCTGATCACCATTGCGATGTTGATCGCGCTTAACCGCGAAGCCGAGCTGCGTATGCACCTGAAGGCGGCAGTGAACAACGGCGTGACTCGTGAGGAAATTAAAGAAGTGCTGATGCAAAGTGCGCTGTACTGTGGCCTGCCGGCGGCCAACTCAGCGTTTCATCTGGCGGCATAAGTCTTTGCCGAGCAGGACAGGGAGGCTGACTAAGCGGAGCGTGCCGCGCCCGCGATACCCCGCACCGTGGCGATAAATGCCAGCACCGCCTCAGTCAACTCACCGTCGTTGCGGGTCAGAATGCCTACCGCTTCCTCCATACCCTGGGTCGGCAGGGGGAGCGGGATCAGTTGTCCGGCCGCGATATCGGTTTTTACCGCGCTGGATGGCACAAACCACACATAATCAAACTGCAGCGTCATTTGGCGTGCCAGCGAGGCCGACAGCGTTTCAATATACTGGCCGGGCAGGCTGAAACCCTGGGTCGACAGCAGATTCTCGGTATTGTGGCGTGGCACCGTGCCCTTTGGCGAAATAATGGCCGGATAATGCAGTGCGCGCTCCAGAGTGATGGTTTCGCTTAACAGCGGATGCCCCGGACGCGTCACCATCAGCAGAGACTCCAGCAGCAACAGTTCGAAAGCCAACCCGCTCATCATTTCCGGATCGGCCATGCGGCCTATCGCGACGTCAATCTCACCTGCCTTGAGCTGTGCCAGCAATTCGGTATTTTTACCGGTAACCACCTGAATACGTGAATGAGGGTGGGCCTGCTGAAACTGGCCGATGGACTGCGGCAGCATGCCCAGCGCGGTGGTTGGCAGTGCCCCGATGCGCAATACCCGCGCCGGGGCATCGTCGAGCCTGTCGAGTGCGTGTCCGGCAGCGGTCAGTGCCTCCAGCACTCGCGTGGCATAACCGAGAAACTGCTCACCTTGTTCGGTCAGCCGGGTTCCCTGGCGGTTACGCACCAGCAGGCGATTGCCGGTCAAGGCTTCCAGCTCGCTCAGCGTTTTGGACAGTGCCGGTTGGCTCAGGCTCAGCTTATCGGCCGCGCGGCTTAGCGACCGTTCTTGCGCCACGGCAACAAAGCCGTTGATGTGGCGTAAGCGCATGCGTTGAATAAATAAATTGGCTTTTTTCATACCTCAGTGTAGGGAGTTTTCCCCGGAGGTAACAAGTGATGGCGGCCGCATATTTGCATTGGCATACAGATTTTTTGCGGCCGCATACTGGCGGAGTTTACAGGTCGAAGAACACCGTTTCGTTTTCGCCCTGGACCACAATGTCAAAGCGATACACTAATTCATCACCCCGGCGTTCTGGCTGGGCAATCAGCGTTTTACGCCGTACTTCCAGTTCGATCAGGTTTAACACCGGATCCTGTTGGTTAGCGGCATCCTCGTCGGCAAAATACAGCCGGGTATGCAAACCAATATTGATGCCGCGTGCGACGATCCACAGGTTAATGTGCGGTGCCATCATCCGGCCGTCACGGCCGCAGACAGCGCCGGGTTTGATGGTTTCAAAGCGGTAGAGGCCGGTTTCAAAATCCGAACAGCTGCGGCCCCAGCCACGAAAGGCATCATCCAGCGGTTTGTGTTGTTGCTGGTCACCCGGGTGGTTATAGCGGCCGTGGCTGTTGGCCTGCCAGATTTCCAGCAGCACGTCGCGGATCAGGGAGCCGCTGCCGTCGAACACCTGACCTTCCAGGGCAATACGCTGGCCCTGAGTTTCCGGCTGGGTCAGCACCTGGCCGAAGTTATTCTCAAAGATCTCGAAGCCGGCGGCCAGGGGCGCGAGGCCAATGTGTACATAAGGGCCGGCGGTTTGCGACGGCGTTTCCAGAAGATAGTTTTGCGGCATCATGCTTTCCCCTGCAGGCGGTTTTCAAACAAGGTGGCGCGGTGACCGCGTAACACCAAATCGAAACGATAGGCCAGGCTGTCCAGCTGCACCGAGGCGGTTTTGTCCAGACCGGCGATCAGCGTGCGTACCGCATCGTCATTTTTGATCGCGCGTACAATGGGGCAACTGGCAATCAGCGGATCGCCTTCGAAATACATCTGGGTGATCAACCGCTGGGCGAAGGCGTCGCCGGACAGCGAAAAGTGGATATGGGCGGGGCGCCAGTCATTGACCCGGTTGCGCCAGGGATAAGGGCCGGGTTTGATGGTGCGGAAGAAGTAATAGCCGTTGTCGTCGGTTAATACCCGGCCGCAGCCGCCGAAGTTGGGGTCTATCGGGGCCAGATACTGGTCTTTTTTATGGCGATAGCGCCCACCGGCGTTGGCTTGCCACACCTCGACCAGCGCATTGCGCATCGGCAGGCCGTTTTCATCGCGAACGTAGCCGTGCACGATAATCCGCTCGCCGATCGGCGAGCCTTGTTTGGCGTAGTTAAGGATCAGGTCGTTATCCAGTGTGCCGAGTTCATGTTGGCCAAACACCGGGCCGGTGATTTCGGACAGTGAATTTTGCAGCGATATCAGCGCATTTTTCGGTGAGCGCAGCACGCTGGTCTTGTATTCCGGTACCAGCACCGGCGGATGCCGCTCATAGTTACGTTGGTAGAGTTCATCTATCTGGCTCATGCGGAAATCCTCATGGCGTAGGCAGGGTGCAGAGGGCTGATCTGTTTTGATTTAATGTCAGCACGAAGGGGAAAATCGCTTTCCCTCACCTGAGTCTCGCAAGACAGAGTGTTACGATAAAGTGAAATTTAGCGGTGTTTTGCATAACCTGAGGTTATGTAATAAGAATGAGAAAGAGCGGATTATCCGCCCTTTGGGAACATCATGGGGATTAAAGCTGTTCGCCGTTGCTGGCGATCACGCGGCGGTACCAGTCGAAGCTCTTTTTGCGCGAGCGCTCGAGGGTGCCGGTGCCATCGTCGTGTTTGTCGACGTAGATAAAGCCGTAGCGCTTGCCGTATTCACCGGTAGTGAAGGAAACGCAGTCGATGCAGCCCCACGGGGTGTAACCGATCAGATCCACGCCGTCTTCGATCACCGCTTTTTTCATCTGTTCGATATGCGCACTCAGGTAGTCGATACGGTAGTCATCGTTGATTTGACCGTCGGCCTCGACCTTATCGAACGCGCCAAAGCCGTTCTCAACGATAAACAGCGGCTTCTGGTAACGCTCGTACAGCACGTTCAGCGAATAACGCAGACCAACCGGGTCAATCTGCCAGCCCCAGTCGGAGGCTTTAACGTGTGGGTTTGGCACGTTGCCGGGGAAGCCGAACATCGGGTCACTGCTGCTCACTGCATCGGCCTGCAGGGCGTTACTCATGTAGTAGCTGAAACCGATGTAATCCGCGCAGCCTTCACGTAGAGTTTGCTCGTCCTGTGGCTGCATTTCGATCTGCAAGCCCTTGCGTTGCCAGTCGCGCAGCAGGTACGACGGATAGTAACCGCGCACCTGGACGTCGGTGTAGAGATAACGCTGGTGCATGGCTTCAACGCTGTACATCACGTCATCCGGCTTACAGGAGAACGGGTAGAAGGGCACGCAGGCCAGCATGCAGCCGATTTTGAACTCCGGGTTAATCTGGTGACCCAGTTTCACCACCTGGGCGCTGGCAACGAACTGATGATGCAGCACCTGATACAGCGTCTGTTCCGGGTTCTGTTCTTCGCTGTACACCACGCCGGAGCAGCAGTAGCCGAACAGTGGATACTGGTAGTTGCTCTGGTTGTTGATCTCGTTAAAGGTCATCCAGTATTTAACTTTATGCTGATAGCGGCGCAGCACCACTTCGCTGAAACGCACGAAGAAATCGACCACCTGACGGTTTTTCCAGCCGCCATACTCTTTCACCAGGTGATAGGGCATTTCGAAGTGCGACAGGGTGATCACCGGCTGGATATTGTATTTCAGCAGTTCATCGAACAGATCGTCATAGAATTGCAGACCGGCTTCGTTTGGTTCCAGCTCATCACCTTTAGGGAAGATGCGCGTCCAGGCGATGGAGGTGCGGAAGCATTTGAAGCCCATCTCGGCGAACAGCGCGATATCCTGTTTGTAGCGGCCGTAGAAATCCACGGCTTCATGGTTAGGGTAGCGATAGCCTTCCAGTACGCCGTCGGTCATTACGCGATCCACACCGTGTGCGCCGCCTGACAGCACGTCAGCAATGCTTGGGCCTTTGCCGCCCTGATCCCAACCGCCTTCAACCTGGTGCGCGGCGACCGCGCCACCCCACAGAAAATCTTTCGGTAACTGTTGCTGTTTCATCGTTGGTTTCTCATTCGCTTATTAATGAAAGGTTCTGAGAATATACTAGCAAGCTGGGATTGAATGTCACGATATAACAAAATACCGATTTGGTAATTTGTCACATTAAAAAAACAGGCTGTTTTATTTACTGGCGTTAATATGGCCCAGCCGCTTGCCGATAGTTTCAATAATGTAAATAACCGGGATCTGGGTGGTGATGTTATGTTGCCCGGCAATCAACTGCGGGGGAACGTGGTAGGAGAGGTTGAAGTCCGCCATACGCGCCAATGAGGAGGTTTCGTTGTTGGTGATGCTGACGATTTTGCAGTGGTGCAGGCTGAACTGGCTGGCGAGGCGCAGGATCTCTTCGGTCTCACCGGAGACGGAAAGCATAATTGCTACCGCGCTTTTATACATGTCGCTATTGATCGGATAATAAGGGTCATCAATATGGGTGCTGAATTTCCCCACGTTGGAAAAGAAACGCGCACCATATTTCCCCAATGCCCCTGAGGTACTTACCCCGACAAAAATAATGCGTTCGGCGGCGGCAATATGCTGCACCGCCTGGTCAATCAGCTGATTAAATTCGTCGTTATTGATGCTTTTAAAGAAGTTGATGATTTCGCTGGTGCCAAAATCTACCGGTGGCGCTTCAGTTTGCTCAAGATGCAGTTTAAAGCGGATACGGAATTCGGAATAACCTTCGCAACCCATTTTCTTGCAAAAACGCAGCACGGTAGTGGTGGACACCCCGGCGGCCTCGGCCAGTTCGCGGATGGTCATATACATCACCGGGTTGTTGTTTTTGATGACGTAGTTATAAACCATCAACTCCAGCGCATTGAGTTCGGCAATTGCTTTATGGGTAAACATAGACCTATCCGGCGAGTAACAACAGACCTTAATCAGCGGGCTAACATAGCAAATTTTGCCGTAGCCCGCTCGTGGTTTTCGTTGTTATTCAGGCGCGTTTGGCCTTCTCCAGCAGCACGTCATGCGCCGGTTCGCTGCCGGTCAGATCGCATTCCTTCGGCAAGCGCCAGGCGATGATACCGGCGATGATCAGCGAGACCGCCAAAGCGCAAACCGCGACGTTCTGACCGTACAGGTAGATCATCACGCCGACCAGATAGGGGCCACAGAAACCGCCCAGATTGCCGAGGCCATTAATCACGCCGCGTGCGCCACCGGCCACTTCCGCCGAGGCGATACGCCCTGGCATCGACCAGAATGGGCTGGTCGCCGCCTTCAGGAAGAAGCCACAAACCACCAATGCGATATAGGCCGCCACCACGTTATGGCGCAACACCACCGAGGCCAACAGTGCGGCGGCAAAGCAGAACAGGGAGACCATCACCCACAGCCGACGCTTGCCGGTTTTGTCGGTCAGCACCGATATCAGGTAAATCCCCAGCAGGGTGGCGACGAACGGCAAGATCGCCAGGAAGCCGACCGAGGCCATATTGCCGCCGGTGAGGTTTTTCAGAATGGTCGGCAGCCACAGGGTGTAGCCATAGTCACCGGTCTGGTAGAAGAAGTTCAGCAGTACCAGTTTCATCAGCCCCTTATTGCGGAACACGTCCTTCAACGGTGCGTTGCTGACCGGCTGGGTTCTGCTGCGAGCCTGACGCTCGCGTGTCAGTTCTGTTATCAGATATTCGCGCTCGCGGGCCGGCAGCCAGCGCGCCTCCTGCGGACGATCGCTGATCAACAGCCACCAAACGGCCAACACCACCAGTGACAGCAAACCTTCGAGGATAAACAGCCAGCGCCAGTCGAGCTGGTTAATGATGGCACCCGAAATGGGGGCGGTAAGCATGCCACCCAGCGGGGCGAACATCATGACGAAGGCATTGGCGCGGCCCAATTCTTTTTCCGGGAACCAATTGCTGATCATGGTCAGCACCACCGGCAACATGCCACCTTCGGAAATGCCTAATACAAAACGTAACACCAGCAGTTGGTAGTGGTTGGTGACAAAGCCGGTGGCCACCGAAACCACCGCCCAGGCACAGAGTGACCAGGCGATAAAGCGTTTGCCGCTGCCGTTAACCGCGATGCGGCCGCCGGGAACCTGCAAAAACAGATAACCGATAAAGAAGATGCCGCTGGCCAAACCCGCCATCTGGCTGGTAATGCCCAAATCACTTTCCATACCACCGGGCAAGGCAAAACTGATATTAACCCGGTCCATAAAGGAAATAATGCAGGCGATCAGGATCGGGGCAATGACCCGCAGCCAGCGGGTGTTGGGTATTTTATTATCCATGGCGATCTCTCTTTACAGGACGCAGGGAGAACCTCCAGAACGGGAGGTTCTGTTATTCGGCAAGAATAAAATCGAACTAAAGCGGGTTAATTACTCGATGGCGTGGGGCAGCGGCGCCTGGTTGAAAAAGGCTTCAACGTTGGTGAAGACGATGTCGCTCATTTTTTGCCGGGTTTCCTGGGTGGCGCTGGCGATATGCGGTTGCAGCACCACGTTATCCATCGCGATCAGCTCGGCAGGCACCTGCGGCTCCTGGGCGTAAACGTCCAGCCCGGCCCCGGCGATGTCACCGTTTTGCAGCGCGGCAATCAGATCCGCTTGGTTGACGATGCTGCCACGGGCAATGTTGATCACCAGTGCGTGCGACGGCAGCGCGTCAAACACGGCCTTGTCTACCAAACCGGCACTGTCCTTTCCGCCCGAAATGGCAATCACAAAAAAGTCACTTTCCCGCGCCAACGCCAGCAGATCCGGGTAATAGGCATAGGGCAGCGTACTGTCCTGCCGGTGGCTGGCGTATTGGATGCGCATGTTGAAGCCGGCGGCGCGCTGGGCGATGGCACGGCCGATGTTACCCATGCCAAAAATCCCCAGACGCTTCCCGCTGACCTGCACCGACAGGCCAGGTGCCTCCTGCAGCCAGCGGCCTTCACGGACAAAACGGTCGTTATGGCAGAGCTGACGAGCGGTGGCCAACAGCAACCCCAACGCCATATCCGCCACGTCTTCGGTCAACGCGCCGGAGGTGATGGTGACGGCAATGCCACGTTGGCGGGTGTACTCCAGGTCTATCGCGTCGGTGCCCACACCAAATACCGCAATCAGCCCCAACTGCGGTAATTGCTCGAGAACCGGCGTGGTGACGCCGATATCGCCACGGGTAACGATCGCCTGAAAGGCTTCTCCCTTGGCGGCGAGAAACGCCACCGGGTCCGCTTGTTCATACAGCCGGTGCACCACAAAGGCCGCCTCAAGGCGGGCCTGCAGGTTTTCCATCACGGGGGCAATTAGCAGTACTTCATTGGGCGTTGGGGTTGTCATGGTTTCACCTGTTTAAAAAAAGTCGCTTCGATAGAGCTATCAAAGCGGTTTTCCGCAGGCGGTTTTGCGACAGATATCACGCTGAAGGATGTTAAAAAAAGGTGTTACCGGTAATGTGACCGACGGAGTAAAACCGGTAACAGGCAGTCGTAACATGCGGGTTCGGGGGAAATAAACAGGCGCTTTATTTAGCCGTATTTGGCGGAGAGCAAACGGTGACTTTTTAGCCTGGGAGGGGTGTCTACCAAGAATATTATGAGTATCTATCGGAAATTTATAATAAATACCCATTTTTCGGTAAAGCAATTCACGCTACATCACCTTAACATTGCTAAGTCTTTTAATGATTATAATTAGCATGCTGCGAATCATTCATCACAGTGATATTACGGAGAAATCCGTTTGGTTAAGGATATATTTCACCATGGAAATTAAAATAAACGGCCGGATGGTCGCACTCGACGACGTTTCGCCCGAGACGCCTTTACTGTACGTATTACGCAATGATCTGGGCCTCAACGGCCCCAAATATGGTTGTGGCCTGGGGGAGTGTGGTGCCTGTACGGTATTGATCGACGGCGTTGCCGCTCGTTCCTGTTCTATCCCACTGAGCGGTGCCATCAATAAATCTGTTACCACGCTGGAAGGGCTCAGCGAAGCGGGGCAACTGCACCCGGTTCAACAGGGCTTTATCGATGAGCAGGCCGCGCAGTGCGGTTATTGCACCAACGGTATGATCATGACGCTGGTTGCGCTGTTTGAGCGCAATCCGCAGGCCGATGAACAACAAATCAAAAATGAACTGGCCTATAACCTGTGTCGCTGCGGCACCCATATTGAGATCTTGCGCGCGGCAGCCAAAGCCCGACAGCTGTTGGCCGAAAGGGGGCAGTCATGAGCCGCCTGGAACTCACCCGACGCCGCCTGTTACAGGCAGGGGGATTGGTGATGGTCAGCAGTCTGCTGCCGGTTTCACTCAATGCCCTTGCCGATACGCCTGCCGCCGTGGGTGACCTGCCGCTGGATCGTGTGGACAGCTTTATTGGTCTGACCGCCGACGGTCGGGTTACTGCCTTTAATGGCCATGTGGATCTCGGTACCGGTATTCGTACGGCATTGGCACAAATTGTTGCCGATGAAATCAGCGTGCCCTTTGACCATGTCACGGTCATTCTGGGGGATACCCAGCGCACGCCGGATCAGGGGCCGACCATCGCCAGTGCCACTATTCAGGTAACCTCAATTCCGCTGCGTCAGGCGGCGGCGCAGGTGCGGCAGTTGTTGCTGGGGTTGGCCGCACGCGCCTTCGCGCTACCGGTGGACAGGTTACGGACCGAGAATGGCCGGGTATTTGCAGCGGACAAACCCCATGTCAGCCTGAGCTATGGCGACCTGGCCAACGGGCAAAACTTGCAGGTTGCGCTGGATAAAACGGTCAAGCTGAAAAGCGTGGCGGACAGCCGCTACGTCGGTAAGGCCGTGCCGCGGGTAGATATCCCGGCCAAGGTCACCGGTCAACTGACCTATGTGCACGATCTGCGGCTGCCGGGCATGTTACACGGCAGAGTGGTACGCCCGCCTTATACCGGCGCGGACAGCAGTGCGCCCCTGGGCAGTGGGCTGCTGTCGGTGGACCGAGCTTCTATCTCTCATCTGCCAGGCATCGTGAAACTGGTGGTGATTAACGATTTTATCGGCATCGTTGCCGAGCGTGAAGAGCAGGCGATCGCAGCCATGCGGCAATTGAAGACCGTATGGCGTCCCTGGACCGGGCTGCCGGATCTTTCGGTGCAGGGATTGCAGGCGGCGCTGGCGGCTAACCCGAAAAGCGATCGCGTGCTGCGTGATGATGCGGGCGTCGATGCCGCGCTGGCTTCGCTGCACACCGAGGTCAATGCCGATTACGTCTGGCCTTATCATCAGCATGCCTCCATTGGCCCTTCCTGTGCGGTGGCCGATGTCAGCAGTGAGCACGCAGAAATCTGGTCGGGCACGCAAAACCCTCATGACCTGCGCAAAGACATCGCCCATTTGCTCGATCGACAGCCTGAACAGGTGCATATCAATCGCATGGAGGCCTCCGGTTGTTATGGCCGCAACTGTGCCGATGACGTGTCGGCAGACGCCGCGCTGCTATCGCAGGCCACCGGCAAACCGGTCAGAGTGCAGTTGATGCGCGAGCAAGAGTCGGGTTGGGAACCCAAGGGCACCGGGCAGTTGATGCGGGTGCGCGGTGGGTTGGATCAACACCGGCAGGTGGCGGCCTACGAGTTGAAAACCAGCTATCCCTCCAATAACGCCGTGACATTGTCACTGGTGTTGACCGGTAAGGTGGCCAATCGGGCTGATGTACAGCAGATGGGCGACAGAACTGCCATCCCCCAGTACGAATATCCAAATATGCGGGTGATTTGTCAGGATGCTGCGCCGATCGTGCGGGCTTCGTGGATGCGCGGGGTTTCGGCGTTGCCCAATGTGTTTGCCCATGAATCGTGGATTGATGAGCTGGCGTGGCACGCAGGGCAGGATCCGATCGCTTTCCGCCTGCAATATCTGAAAGACCCGCGCGCCGTGGCGTTGATCAACGCATTGAAAAAACAGGCCGGTTGGCAGGATGGCCCGGCGCATCGCAACCCGGCAACGAGCGGACAGGCGTGGGTAAGTGGCCGTGGCTTTGCCTATGCCCGTTACTTCCACAGCAAATTCCCGGGGTTCGGCGCGGCCTGGGCAGCCTGGGTGTGTGACCTCAGCGTTAACCGCCACAGCGGCCAGATTAAACTCGACAAAATCTTCGTGGCCCATGACTGCGGACGCATCATCAATCCGGCCGGGGTTCGTCATCAGGTGCATGGCAATATCCTCCAGTCCGCCAGCCGGGTGCTGAAGGAGTTTGTCACCTTTGATGCGTCAGCGGTGACGTCACTGGACTGGGGGGGCTATCCGATCCTGCGTTTTGATGAATTGCCACAGGTGGATGTGCAACTGCTGGACTACCCGGATGAGCCGTCGATGGGCGCGGGGGAATCGGCCTCGGTACCGAGTGCGGCAGCAATCGCCAATGCATTATTCGACGCGCTGGGTGTGCGACTGCGAGAAGTGCCATTCACCCCGGAGCAGGTGCTGAAGGCGTTAAAACAGCAGGCTTCCACCAACGCAGAAAGGGATAACTCATAATGGGCAAGTTAAAGAAAGTTGCCGGATGGGGCAGTCTGGCGGTCATTGCCGTGGTGGTCGCCGGTGTGATTGTCAGTTGGCAGCCGGAAATTGCGCCACGCGATGCGAACGAGACCCACGCTTTTAGTCAGCAACAGATCGCCCGTGGCAAAATGCTGGCCGACCTCGGCGATTGTTCGGTCTGCCATACCCGGCCGGGCGGTAAACGCGATACTGGCGGGTTGGCGATGGAGATCCCGTTTGGCACTATCTACACCACCAACATTACGCCGGATAACGAAACCGGCATTGGCAAATGGTCCTATGCTGCCTTTGAACGGGCGATGCGTCATGGGGTGGATCGCGAAGGGCATTATCTCTACCCGGCTTTCCCCTATACCGCCTTTACCCGTACCAGTGACGAAGATTTGCAGGCGTTGTACGCCTATCTGATGTCGCAGCCGGCGGTGAGCTACCAGCCGCCGGTCACCGCGCTGAGTTTTCCGTTTAACATTCGCCAGGGCATAGTGACCTGGAACTGGCTGTTCCTGACGCCGGGCGCGATGAAAACGGATCCTGAGCAAAGTGCCGAGTGGAACCGGGGGGCCTATCTGACCGAAGGTCTTGGGCATTGCAGCGCCTGTCACTCCCCGCGCAATCTGATGTTTGGCGAAAAAGGCGGCACTGCGCATTTGACCGGCGGCGTGGCGGAAGCCTGGACGGCACCGTCACTCACCGGCAGTTCTTTGGCCCCGCTGGACTGGACCCGGCAGGATCTGCTCAGCTTTATGCGCAGCGGGTATTCGGCCAATCACGGTGTCGCGGCGGGGCCGATGGCACCGGTGATCGAAGAGGGGCTTTCACGCCTGCCGGAACAAGACTTGCAGGCCATCACCACCTATCTTCGCAGCTACCACCCGGCGCAAGCCAAGGTGGCGCAGGCACAGCGGTTGAATGACTGGGCCGAATTAAAGACCGAGCCGTTAACCACCGAGGGGGCACGTATTTTCTCCGGGGCCTGTATGGCTTGCCATGCTCAGGAAAAGGGCGCGCACATGGCCGGGATCCGGCCTTCGCTGGCGCTGAACACCAACCTGTTTGCCGATACGCCGGACAACGCCATTCGGGTGGTATTGGACGGTATTCAGCAACCGGCCAATATCAATCTGGGTTACATGCCGGCATTCCGTCATAACCTGAATGATGGGCAGATAGCGGCGTTGCTTAACTACCTGCGGCAAAACTATGCGGGGAAAGCACCGTGGCCCGACCTGCAAGAGCAGATCAGTCATATACGCAGTGAGACTGAGGACAGGTAGGGTTTTAAAATTGGTGGGGGCCATTACAGGCCCCCGATTTAGTTAATCACGCACAGCTCATTCCAGTAACTGAAACGGACGCGCTGTTTCAGCCGGTTATTCCACACATAAAGCGTCATCGTTGATTCCTCCGCCGTGTCTGACTCAATAAATAACAGCTATTGTCGGCCAGGGCGAATACGTTAATTTGCTGAGCTTTTGATATTTTCGGGATAACCCTGCCGCAGATGTATCAGTGATCAGGACGATCTTTAAGGCGTTTAGATCCCGTCCGCCGGATGGGGAGTTTTCTTCGCGCGCATCAAGCGCCAGCCAAAGTTCATGCCCGCCGCAGCCAGCAGGATCGCGGCAGCGCCCAGCAGTTGCAGCAGGCTAAGGCGGTGACCGAACACCCTCCAGTCGACAATAATTGCTACCAATGGATAGATGAAGGACAAGGCACCCACCAGGCTGGTAGGGATTTTCTGGATCGCGCTGTACAGCAGTGAGGACATCAACCCGGTATGTACCAGGCCCAGGGTCGCCAGCAACAACCAGGTATTGGCCGTTGACGGCAGAGAGCCAAGACCGGCGAAGGGAGCCAACAGCAGCGCACCAACGGAGAGCTGGATCAACACAATCAGATGCGGCGGCACTCCTTTCAATTGTTTGACGATCGCCGCCGCAACCGCATACATAAAGGCGGCGCCCAGCGCCAGTAATACGCCGGTGAAGTAATGAGAACTGGCGTCGCCGGCATTTTGCTTGCCGGTGATGATCAACAACATGCCGACAAAGGCCAATAACAACCAGCCGAGCTTGGTCGCCGTCAGTTTTTCACCAAAAAACAGCACCCCCAGCCCGACCAACATAAAGGGCTGAACGTGGTAGGTGACCGTAGCCACGGCGATAGAGGCGTAGGAATAGGCAGCGAACAGCAGCGTCCAGTTCAACACCAACGCGATACCACCCAGCACCGCTATTGCGGCCTGTCGTCGGGTCAGCAGGCCTTTTTTCAGCAGACCGAGCAGGGCACAGACCACCAACATTGCCAGCGCACCAAACGCACAGCGCCAGAAAACTACCGTGGTGGCCGGTTGCCCCAGCATCACTACCGGCCACCCCACGGTGCCGGAAATGACCATGGCGAGAGTCATCTGCATGACGCCACTGGTTTTTACCTTCATATCCCTTCTCCCTGATGGTGCTCAGCACTTGCCGACTGATGCGGTTACCATTAAAATGAACAATTGAACATTATGATGAACAGCTCGCGAGCGTTCGTCAAGTCGAACAAATGGATGGTATGGTGAACAATGAGCGATGACATCTGCAATAACGCCACGCCGATCGGCCTGCTTTCTACCGCCATTCGCCGGGAACGTGAGCGGTTGGGGCTATCGGTCACCGAACTGGCACGTCGGGCTGGGATAGCCAAATCGACGCTTTCACAGCTGGAAACCGGCAGCGGCAACCCTAGCCTGGAAACGCTGTGGGCGTTGGCGATGGCGCTGGATGTACCGGTCAGCCGGTTAATTTCCCAGCCGCGCCAGCACGTTCAGGTGATCCGCGCTAATGAAGGGGTCACTACCGTTTCCGAGCAGGCCAATTACGCCGCCACCTTATTGGCGACCTGTCCTCCGGGAGCCCAGCGCGATATTTACCGTCTGAGCGTTCAACCGGGCGAAACGCGCATCTCGCGGCCGCATATGCCGGGGACCATTGAGCACGTGATTATCAGCAGTGGCAGGGCGTTAGTGGGACCGAAAGACCAGGCGGTAGAGTTGAGTCCGGGGGATTACATCAGTTACTCCGCCGATCGGGAGCACATTTTCGAAGCCCTGGCAGCGGATACCACGGCGGTGATGCTGATAGAGCAAGGCTAGCTCAATCGTCACGCAGCGAGATTGTTCCCTCTCCTTTGGGAGAGGGACAGTTTCAGGAACATGATGGTTCTGTGTAGAAGGTCATCTTTTCGTAATGGTCGTTAAGCAGACTCACTTCGGCCGTGACGTTAAATCCCAGCGTTTGATACATGCTACCCAGATAGGCTTTGCTCTTGTCGGCCAGCAGGCCTACCTTTTGAAAACCCTGTTTCCTGGCTTCAAGAGTGACCTGTTTAACCAGCCGTTTAGCGATTCCCTTTCCCCGGCACTCCGGCAGCACCGCCAGTGAATCAATGTAGATTTCATCGGGATCAGATTCATTTTCCATTTCCATTTCAAGCGGACGTTCCGAGATGGGTTGGAAACTGGACTCATCTTCGCCCCGGAAGTAGAGGATGCAGCCAAGAATGCGGCTGTTGCTGCGTGCCACAAAGATATTCTTGTAGCTGAAGTAGATATCCTCACGACCGAAGTTTATTTCATACTGACGCAGAGCATCATCAATATCATTTTTACCGGAAAGGGCCAGTACGGCATCTTTATCTGCCAGGGATATCAGCCTTACAATTTCTGCGGCATCCGTTTTTTTCGCTTTTTCGATAATGATATTTTCCATGAATAGCCTTCCTTTTGAAACGTGGTCTTTGGCGTGTTGAAACTTGCTGTCCCGAATGATACATCGGATCCTGTCAGTGGAACCGGTATTTTATTGAAAACGCTTCTCATTTATACTAGTGTGCCTGCCTGTTGCGACGGTGGTCTGCGCCTGATTAAGGCCACCATTATGGTTAAATAAACCTTCAAGGATTGAAGATGCAAATCGCTATCCCCTCAATACTGGTGCTCGCCGGCCTGACGGCAGCACAACCGGCCATGTTGCTGGCCGCTGACACCCCTACGACGGCTAGCGCGCAGGAAGCGGCCGTGCGCAATGATTTTAGCTTTGTGCGCTACCGCGCCGATTATCAAGTGCGGGCCAATGCCAGTAATGTGAAAACCGAAAGCTATGAAGTTCTGCTTAAAACCAAAGCTGCCGTCGAGAAATTTAGCCAAATCCGCCTGAGTTACAGCGAGAAAATGGAAACGCTGGAGGTGGTCTCGGCCTATACGCTGACGGCCGATGGACAGCGCCATGACGTGGCACCCGATCGTATCTATACCCAGGAAAGTTATTCCAGCGCCTCGGCACCGCTGTATGCCGATCGCAAGGTGCGGGTTATCGTGTTCTCCAACCTGGCTCCGGGATCGCGCGTGGTGTATGAGCTGCGCCGCACGCAAAATACGCCGTATTTCCCGGACTACTTCGGCCTGTGGGAAACCTTTAGCGTATTCGACCAATTTGATGACGCGGAAGTTAACTTGCATGCGCCGGCTGACTTGCCGATGCATGTCTTTACCCGGGGAGTTGAGGGCGGAAATACGCCGCAGGTCCGCGACGGTCAGGCGCATTGGCGCTGGCGTTATCAACGCAGCGACCCGCTGAAGGCACAGAACTGGTCGGCCAACAGTTGGACATTCAGCCCTACCATCATGGCCAGTACCTACCGTGAATGGCCGCAGCTGGCCAAAGCCTACCAATTGAAAGCCGGCGAAGCGGCGAAAGTCACCCCGGCGATCCAAACGCTGGCGGATCAAATCACCAGTGGTATCAGCGATCGCCGTGAGCAGACGGCGGCTCTCTACCGTTGGGTGGCACAGAATATTCGTTACGTTGCCGTGTATTTGGGTAACGGCGGGCTGGAGCCGAATCCGGCACAGAGCATCCTTGATAACCATTACGGTGACTGCAAGGATCACGTGGTGCTGCTGGAGGCGCTGTTAGCCGCCAAGGGCATTGTCAGCTCACCGGTGCTGATTGGCATGGATGAAGGGCCGGTTCTGCCGACGGTACCGCTGTTGGGCCGTTTTAACCATGCCATTACCTATGTGCCGGAGTTCAAGCTGTATCTGGATTCCACCAATCCCTGGGCCCGTTTTGGTCAACTGCCGGGGGCCGATCTTGGGGCACCGGTGTTGCTCACTCGCGAAGCGAAACTGGCACGTACCCCAGACAATGATGAACTGCGCAATAACACCTCACTCAGCGTGGATTTCGAATTCGATAAATCGGGCAATATGCGCGGACAAACCGAACGTAACTTGGGTGAGGTGGATGAGATCGACCTGAGAGGGTATTTTTCCCAAATCAATCAGCAGAATCAGGCGCGGGTTGAAGAAACCATCATGGCCTCTTCCGGCATTGATGGGCGTGGGAAAATTGTGATGCAAGGCGATCCCCTCAATCTCAAAAAGCAGTTTGGTTACAGCTATCGTTTCAAGGCCGAGGACTATGTCGATTTTAGCGTGGTAGGGGGCATGCCTGTGCCAACACCGCCCGGCGGCAAGTCTTTCAGAACGCTTTATTCAACCACGTCAGCGCCGACCAACGAGACGCCGTTTTACTGCACCGCACAGCACTATGATGAAACCTATCGCCTGCAATTGCCTGCCGGAGTGCCGATTATCGCCATTCCCAAGAACCAGAAATTCAGCAATGCGGCCGGTCAATACCAGGTGGAATGGCAACTCAAGGGGCAGCAGGTGGTCGTCAACCATCGGTTGCAGATGAATGCCATTCGCGGCAAGGACGCGCTCTGCCAGCCACAGGATTATCCGGCATTCCGAGCCCTGTTCCAGCAAGTACGTCGTGGTTTCCGTGGCCAGGTGGTTTACGGCGAATTGTCGAATGCTACGCTGAATAAAGCCGGCGGATAACCCCGAGCATGCCCCGTAATGACGGGGCATGCTTCACCACCTCAGCGTCTGGCTGTGGCGTTTTAATTCATCAATAAATACCCTGACTTTTTTGGGCACGTATTTGCGGTTGGCATAATAGACCCACATCGGTGGCAGTGGGCGGCAATACCCCGGCATTATTTCGATCAAGGTTCCCGCCTCAAGTTCTTGCTTGATCCTGTGACGTAAAAACACATGAGCAATGCCAATTCCCGCCCGAGCGGCCTCAATAATAGCCTCGGTGTTGTCGGTAATAAAAACGCCCGGCAGGTCAATGTCATGATCTTGCTCGCCATCGGTCAGCGACCACTTATGCAATATGCCACGGTCGGGGAAACGAAAACGTATGCAACGATGTTGTTGCAACTCAGCAATATTCATTGGGGCCGAATATTTTTCAATATAATCTCGTGAGGCGATAAGGGCGCAAGGCAATGCCGGAGTTATTTGTACGCCAACCATGCCGGGCTGTAATTTATCCGCCAGCCGAATACCCACATCGATCCGTTCCTGAATAATGTCTATCAAATGGTCTTCGTAATTTATTTCCAGGGTGATCTGCGCATAAAGACGGTTAAATTCTGCCAGGAACGGCGCCTTGAGCAGTTCTTTCGCCATTTGTACGGCGGTGATGCGCAGATGGCCAGAAGGCAGGTCCTGGCTCTGATGCAGGCCTTCGCGGGCATTAAGTATATGTTGATAAAAAGGCGCCACACTTTGATAGAACCACTCACCGGCCTCACTGAGGCTAACGCTACGCGTCGAGCGATGAAACAGCTTCACCGCCAACTCGGTTTCCAACTGCCCGATCCTCAGGCTGACTGCGGCTGGCGTGACGCTGAGCATGGCGGCTGCCCTGGAGAAATTGCCGGCTTCGACCACGGTCAAAAACAGGTGAATGCCGTTAAGCGGATCTTGTCTATTCATAAGATAAACTAACAACTGTTGTCAGGTGAGTGGGTATTGTTCACATCCTAGCGCAACTTTATAGTTTTCCCCAGTTTCATATTAACGGGGTTACTTGCCATGTCAGGATCGTTCTCGCTGGATTATGCCCGGCAGATTATTGCCAAAGGGATCAGCACCGCGCAGCAGCAGGGGCTGGCGGTCTGTATTTGTGTCTATGATGACGGCGCCAATATGATCGCCTTTGCCCGCATGGATAATACCCCGCTGGGGGCCACTGATTTAGCCCAAAGGAAAGCGAAAACATCGGCACTATTTCGTATTCCCAGTGCCGACCTGGGCCGGCTATCAGGCTCAGGACAAGAGTTGTGGTCGATTGAACACAGCAATCAGGGGCTGGCCTCTTTTGCCGGCGGACTGCCAGTCTATTCATCTGCGAATGAATTTATTGGCGCAATTGGCATTTCCGGCGCCAAATCCCATGAGGATGCTTATATTGCAGAGAGCTGTTTGAAATAAACGCAGCGCCCGTATTTAATTGCATTAATTAAATAAAACGCCATTTAATAAAATAGACCATTCTGCCTCTGGCAGAAGGAGGCTTTATGCCTGAAATAACCCGCAGGAAATTTATTATCAGCAGCGGTGTGGTGGCGGCAACGTCGGTATTACCCGCGATGGCCGTGAGTGCCAACCCCATTAATGTGAACAAAGGAAATCATCAGATGGTTAATAAAACAATATTAGTGACAGGCGCAGGGTCCGGTTTTGGCCGGGAAGTTTCACTGGCACTGGCAGCGCGCGGGCATAAGGTGATCGCCGGTGTCCAGCTCACGCCGCAGGTCACCCAGTTGCTTGAGGCTGCCAAACAGCGCGGCGTTACGCTGCAGGTTGAAAAGCTGGATATTTTGGACCCACGCGATCGGGAGTATGCGTGGAAATGGAATATTGACGTGTTGTTCAACAATGCCGGTATTGCCGAAGCGGGTGCGGTGGCAGAAATGCCTATTGACGTGCTGCGATCCCAGTTTGAGACCAACGTGTTTTCCAGTATGGCGCTGACTCAGGGGTTTATTAAACAAATGGTGGGGCGTAAGAGCGGCAAGATAGTGTTCGTTTCTTCCGTTGCCGGTTTGTTGACCGGTGCATTTACCGGCGCTTATTGTGCGTCCAAACATGCACTGGAGGCAATTGCCGAATCCTTGCGCATGGAACTGGCCGATTTTGGCGTGAAGGTGGCCACGGTCAACCCCGGCCCTTATCTGACCGGCTTCAATGACCGCATGATGGAAAGTTTCAAAGTGTGGTACGACCCTAAGGTGAACTTTATTGACCACAGCAAGCTCAAGTTCCCTTTCGATCAGTTCGATCCGCAGGAGATGGTGGACAAAATGGTCAGCGTTATCGAAGAAGAGAATGGCTTGTTCCGCAACCTGCTGCCTGAGTCCTTCATTGAAGTGGTGAAGAATGACCAAAGGGACGGTTGGACGCGTAAGCAATAGCGTCATGTTGGCCGGCCGGTTGCTTTAACCGGGCCGGCCATTTTCAATTACTTCTTCACCACCAGGCCCACACCACGACCACGCGGATCAGATGCCGTCTCTGGCGTGTCGCCATTGACGCGGATCACCTGAATATCCCCCATGTACCAGCCCTGATCTTCCTGCTTATAGCCCATCGCTTTCAACTGTTCGGCCACTTTGCCGGTCAGCGGGGCAAAGCCATCGTAGAAGATGGTGTCTTTCGGCAGCAGTTGGTGATGAACGCGCTGGGCGGCCACCGCTTTGTCCAATGGCAACTGATAATCATAGATATTGTTTATCACCTGGAAAATCGAGGTGAAAATGCGCGAGCCGCCGGGAGTGCCGATCACCAGACTGACGTTACCGTCGCGGGTGATAATGGTCGGGCTCATGGAAGAGAGCATGCGTTTGCCCGGCTCAATGGCATTGGCGTCGCTACCGACCACGCCGAAGGCGTTAGCCACGCCCGGTTTGGCGCTGAAGTCGTCCATTTCATCATTCAGCAGGAAGCCGGCGCCTTTCACCACCACGCCGCTGCCGAAGTCCCAGTTCAGCGTGTAGGTGTTGCTGACGGCGTTGCCCTGTGCATCAACAATCGAGAAATGGGTAGTTTGGTGCGGCTCCAGGCCCGGCCGTACTTTTTCGGTCGGTGAAATGGCCGTCGGGTTGATTTCCGCCGCGCGTTTTTGCAGGTAGTCTGGGGCGATTAACTGGGCAACCGGGACCTTGGCGAAGTCCGGGTCGCCGAGATAATCGGCACGATCGGCAAATACGCGTTTTTCAATTTCCGACAGCAGGTGAATATAACGCGCCGAGTTCAGTTCCACTCCTTTGAAATCGGCAGCGCGATCCTCTTTGATGCCCAGTAACTGAGCCAGCGCGATGCCGCCAGAGCTGGGCAGCGGGGCGGTGTAAAGGGTGTTGCCACGCCAGGAAATCTGCATCGGATCGCGCCATTTCACCCGATAGTCCGTCAGGTCCGCCTGGGTGATCAGGCCGCCATCATGCTGCATTTGGGCCACCAGCAGTTTGGCCGTTTCCCCCTGATAGAAATCGTCCGCGCCTTTATTGGCGATACGCTCCAGCGTTTTGGCCAGTTCCGGCTGTTTAAACACCGCGCCGGGTTTCATGCTGCCAAAATAATCGCCGAAGTTGGTTTGACCGGCGAACAGCTTGTTGGCGTCTTCACGGTACTGATATTGCTGATCGGCCACCTTAAAGCCCTGATGTGCGTAACCGATCGCCGGGGTCAGCAACTCGGCCCAAGGCAATTTGCCGAAGCGTTTGTGCGCTTCCCACAGCCCCAGCACCGTGCCCGGCACGCCGGCCGCTTTGGTGCCCACCAGGCTGAGGTTTTCAATCACCTCGCCTTTATCGTTCAGGTACATGGTTTTGGTGGCGGCTTTGGGGGCGATTTCACGGTAATCGAGGAAGTAGGGCTTGCCGTCGACGTACAGCGTCATAAAACCGCCGCCGCCAATGTTACCGGCTTCGGGATAGGTCACCGCCAGGGTAAAAGCGGTAGCGACTGCCGCATCGACCGCGTTGCCGCCGGCCTGTAAAATTTGTGCGGCCACTTTGGCGCCGTATTGGTCCGGTGCTGCCACAGCACCAGCGTTCAGATTTGCGGCCCAGGCTGAAGGGCTGAGGGTGGCAATCGCCACGCTGAGTGCTAAGGTTTTCAATAAGCCAGAATGCATAGCGGTTCCTTTTCGAATTGAACGATGACAGGTGAATTCAATTTCAACAATCACTTAGCGCCATTCTATGAGGTTTTAAGGGCGCCTGATTGAAGGTAGCACCGCTCAATCCGACCTGCTTTATCTGCCGCCTGGATCCGTGAGCTGGAACGTTAAATTGGCGGCGGCAATTGAGTTAGCAACCACTCACAAAACTGCCGAGTATGCGGGCTGCTTTCACTGTCATGATGGACAAGCCAGGCCCAGTTGGGGCCGCGCACGCTTTGTTCCGTCAGCGGTTGTAACACCCCTTTTGCCAGCGCCTGCTGTGCCAGCAATTGGCTGACCAGCGCTATACCCAGACCATCGCAGGCGGCGTCCAATAGCAGGCCCGGGTCTGAGAAATTCAACCCATGGCTGCTTTGCCCCAGATTGACGCCGCCCTGAACGGCCCAATGGCTCCAGTCCATCTCACGCTCGCCATGCAGGGTGGTGCGGTGCTCAGCGTCAAGTTTTAGCTGGTCAGGATGGCAAGCCGGATAGAGCCGATCCTGATGCAGTATCTGGAAGCTGCATTCAGCCTGCGCGCTGAGATCGTCACGGATCGCCAGATCGACGGTTTCCGTCACCATATCCGGGGGATCAAAGCTGGTGAACAGCCAAAGGTCGATATCCGGGTGCAGCCGATTAAAGCTCTTCAGGTGCGGTACCAGCCAGTGGCGGGCAAATGCCGGAGTGGTATTGACGATCAGTTGGTTGGGTTTGCGGTATTGATCCAGGCGGCGGATGCCGACCGCCAGTTGTTGCAGCATCACCTGGGCAGTGCTGTAGAGATCGTGCCCGGCGTCGGTCAGGCTGACGCTGCGACCGCTGCGGAAAAATAACGGTTGTTCCAGAAAGGCTTCCAGGCTGCGTATCTGTTGACTGATGGCCGACTGAGTGAGGTGCAGTTCATCGGCGGCCTGGTGGAAACTGCCCAGGCGGGCTGCGGCTTCAAACCCACGTAACGCGTTCATCGGGGGCCAGTGTTTTAGCATTATTGATAAGCCTATCTAATCAGGTGTCCGCTAAATGTATCGTTTGTTATGGCCGTATTGGAAGCCTTAACATGTATCACATCGAAATCACGCCGTCTTTCACTGAACAGAATACCTTATCTCAATGACGGCAATACAGGAGCAAAACATGTCAACGCGTCGTGAATTTATTAAGCAGGCATCCCTGATTGCCGGCATGAGTCTAACGGCATCCATGGGGCTGACGTTACCCGCCCATGCAGCGCAGGCCGGGCGCGGAGAGGGTTGGCGCATGCCGGATGAAGGCGAGGAGCAACAACGCGCGTTTATCGCCTTCGGGGCCCAGCGGGCTATTTGGGCTGATTATACTTCGGGTGTGCAGAGTGCCCTGGGACGGATAGCTCGCGCCATCGCTCAATATCAGCCGTTAACAGTATTCTGCCGCGAGAGCGAGCGTCGGTTGGCAGAGGAGAAATGCGGCAGCCACAATGTGACCTATATTGTTACCGAACTCGATGATATTTGGATGCGTGATATTGGCGCCAATTTTGTCATCAACGATACGGGCAAACTGGGGGCAGTGGACTTTAACTTTAACGGCTGGGGCAACAAACAGCAGCACACCTATGATGCGCGGCTGGCAGCGTTTGAAGCTAATCATTACGGCGTCGCCAATATACGGCGCAGTGGACTGGTAGGCGAAGGCGGCGGCATAGAAGTGGATGGTCATGGCACCGGAATCATGACCGAGAGCAGTTGGGTCAACAATAACCGCAACCCAGGCTGGAGCCGTGACCGGGTAGAACAAGAGTTGAAAGAGATGCTCGGCCTGCGCAAAATCATCTGGCTACCGGGGATTAAAGGTAAGGATATTACCGATGCCCACGTCGATTTCTATGCCCGCTTTGCCAGTCCGGGAGTGGTGGTGGCCAATCTGGACACCGATCCCGACTCTTACGACCATAAAGTCACCCAGGCGCATTTGGCGATCCTCAAACAAGCGACCGATGCCGATGGCCGCAAGCTACAGGTGCACACCATGTCGCCCCCGCTGGAACCGCGCCGCAGCCGTTTCAGCAAAGGGAACCCGGATTTTGCTGCGGGATACATCAATTACTTTGTGATCAACGGTGCGGTCATCGCCCCCGAGTTTGGCGACCCGGAGGCAGATGCTGAAGCGTTGCGGTTATTGAACGAGCTTTATCCGGATCGTGAAGTGGTGCAATTGGATATTGATGCCATCGCCGCTGGCGGCGGCGGTATTCACTGTGTGACCAACCAACTGCCGGCCGTTTAAACCCGCCAACAGCGCAGGGCCAGCTTTGGCCCTGCCTATTATTACTCAGTGGGCAGGCCGTCGGCCAAGCTGGTTCGCTATTTCACAGGCTATAAATTCAGGCGCTTCCATCGAAAAAATCTTTAGATTTCCTATCTCAGAATACTCATGAAATCGTAGACTAAAAGACGCTAAAAGAGACACCCGCGACCAGCTTTAATCTTTTGAGCCTTTCCTGCTTCATAGCTAAACCTTTTATCCTAAAGAGGTGAGGTCATAATCTCTCATTTCTCCGAGCGAACGTAAAATCATTAATGCCCGTTTTCAATACCTCAGCGCTTTGGTCCCAGGCCGTGGGTCAGCAGCGTAATGGCATGGCGGGCGATGACATCGGCGCTCAATGGGTTGCTGTCATCACGCTGCCATTTGGGCGCGGTGGCCAGCGGCAGCAACGTCATGCCAAACAGGGTGATAAACAATAACGAGGGCTCCAGCCCGGCATGCAGTTTGCCTTCCGCTTGCCAACGGATGATCGATTGCAGTGCAGATTTACGTTGGGTATCACCAAAACGCTCGTTCATGCGCTGCTTCAATACGCCGTTATCACTCATCACCTCACGCAGCCACAGCGGGGGGAACCACGGATGTTCGCTGGATATATCGATAAACCGCTGCGCCAGTTGGGTAATGGCAGCCACCGGGTCGTCCGCATTGGCGTCAAAAACGCTGCTGGCAGCGAGCCTCACCGGCAGAAAACGTTCGTCGATCAATACATCCAGCAACTGTTCACGGTTGTGAAAGTAGTAGTGCAGCATGGCTGGAGTGACACCAGCCTCACGGGCGATGGCGTTCAACGAAGTATCGGCAATGCCTTGACGGGCAAACATATTAAGCGCCGTGTTGAGCAGGTGCTCGCGTTTTTCTGCGCCATTAGCGCTGCCGCTAGGGCGACCGGGGCGGCGCGGTTTTTGAACGTTTTGTGCTGTCATCGCGGTGAGATCCATTGACCGGAGAAATGAATAACTCATATATTAATTACTCGATTAATTAATTACAAGCAGGCTCAGCTAAATGGGTATTGATAATCTGGCGGGCAACGAAGATAACGGCAGGGCATCTGAACAGGCACCCTCGATCCGTTTGCTGTTCTCCGCACTGCTGCTGGTGATGCTGCTGGCGGCGCTCGATCAGACCATTGTCTCCACCGCGCTGCCAACCATCGTTGGCGAATTCGGCGGACTGGAGAATCTTTCGTGGGTAGTGACGGCCTATCTGTTGGCATCAACCATTGTGGTGCCACTGTATGGCAAGTTCGGCGATCTGTTCGGTCGCAAGATCGTGCTGCAGATCGCCATTGTGGTGTTTTTACTCGGCTCGGTGTTATGCGGGCTGGCGCAGAACATGACACAGTTAATCCTGATGCGTGCGCTGCAGGGACTGGGTGGCGGTG
Organism: Serratia proteamaculans; assembly: GCF_949794035.1. Taxonomy (NCBI): domain Bacteria; kingdom Pseudomonadati; phylum Pseudomonadota; class Gammaproteobacteria; order Enterobacterales; family Yersiniaceae; genus Serratia; species Serratia proteamaculans. The sequence continues at coordinate 2,723,408 of NZ_OX461105.1, read as the reverse complement.
GGTTACTGGTGGTGACCATGGCGGTGGTCGGTGATGTTATTCCACCGGCCGATCGCGGGCGATATCAGGGGCTGTTTGGCGGGGTGTTTGGTCTGGCGACGGTAGTCGGCCCGCTGATCGGCGGGGTACTGGTACAGCATTTCTCCTGGCGTTGGATCTTCTATATCAACCTGCCGCTGGGGATCTTCGCGCTGTTGGTGATCGGTGCGGTGTTCCAGTCCAAGGTTAACCGGGTGAAGCACGAAATTGACTTTCTGGGTGCCAGTTATCTGGCTGCCGCGTTGACCTGCATCATCCTGTTTACCAGCCAGGGCGGTACGGTCATGGCCTGGTCGGATGGCCAACTGTGGTGCATTTTGACCTTTGCGTTGGTGTCGTTGGGCGGTTTTATCTACGAAGAACGGTTGGCGAGCGAGCCGATCATTCCGCTAGGGTTGTTCCGCAACCGCACCTTTGTGCTCTGTGCGCTGATCGGTTTTATCGTTGGCATGTCGTTGTTTGGCTCGGTGACCTTCCTGCCGCTGTATTTGCAGGTGGTGAAGGACTCAACGCCGACCCAGGCCGGGATGCAACTGCTGCCGCTGATGGGAGGGATCATGCTCAGTTCGATCGTCAGCGGTCGGTTAATCAGCAAGCGCGGTAAATACCGTATTTTCCCTATTATTGGCACCCTGTGTGCACTGGCGGGGATGGTGTTGTTGGGGACGCTGAAAAACTCGACCCCGGTGCATTTGCTGTATCTCTACATCAGCCTGCTGGGGTTGGGACTGGGTATGGTAATGCAGGTGATGATCCTGGCGGCGCAAAATAGCGTTGAGCCAAAACATATGGGGGTCGCGACCTCCAGCGCCACGCTGTTCCGTTCGATAGGCGGTTCCATCGGCGTGGCGGTGTTCGGCGCGATCTTTACCAATGTACTGCACAGCCGCCTGACCACCTTGCTGCCGGAAGGTGCGGAGCTGCCTCGTTCACTGGGCGCCGATGCCGTGCACCATCTGCCGGCGGAACTGCAACACGACTATTTACAGGCCTTCGGCGGGGCGATCCACTCAGTGTATCAGATTGCGGCGGGGGTGATGGCGCTGGCCTTCGCCCTGACCTGGCTGTTGAAAGATGTGCCTCTGCGCAAGAAATAACCCCTGAGCCGGTACGTGAAAGGCAGGCGTACCGGTTTCCCCATGCTCTGCGATGCACTTTTACTCAATCCTTACGTAACCCTGTCAGACTAAAAACATCGCTTTCTATATATTGAGAATAAACGTTCTCAATAGGATAGAAAGTTGATGCAAAGGAAAAAGGTTTTACTGGTCAGCCTGTCGCTGATACTGGCCGCCTGTGATGGCCAAACCGGTAGTGCACCTACCGGGGCAGGCAGCGTACAGGAGGTGGGCGTGGCAACGCTGCAGCCGCAAGCGGTCACGCTGAGCAGTGACCTGACTGGCCGGGTAAACGCCACCATGACCTCAGATGTTCGTCCGCAGGTGGAGGGCATCATCAAGAAACGCCTGTTTACCGAAGGTGCGGAGGTCAAAGCCGGTCAGGTGTTGTATCAAATCGACCCCGCGACTTACCAGGCCAGTTACGATCAGGCCGCCGCCCAGTTGAAAAGCGCCCAGGCCACGGTCAATTCAAGCCGCCTGAAGGCCCAGCGCTATGCCGCACTGGTGAAAGAGAATGGCGTCTCCAAACAGGATGCGGATGACGCTATGGCGACCTATCTGGAAGCGGTAGCCGCCGTCGCGCAATATCAGGCCGCGCTGGAAACCACTAAAATCAATCTCGCCTATACCCAGGTACGCGCGCCGATTTCCGGCCGTATCGGTATTTCTTCGGTCACGCCGGGGGCGCTGGTGACCGCCAGCCAGACTGATGCACTGGCAACCATTCGTGCACTTGATCCGGTCTATGTCGATCTCACCCAGTCCAGCAGCCAACTGCTGAAGCTGCGTAAACAACAGGCTTCATTGCAACGTGACGATGTCACGCCAGTGGCGATCAAACTCGAAGACGGTACGCCCTATACCCACCCCGGCAAGCTGGAACTGACGGAAGTGTCGGTGGACGAGTCTACCGGTTCTGTCACGCTGCGCGCCGTGTTCCCTAACCCTGAGCATGAATTACTGCCGGGGATGTATGTGCACGCCAGGGTAGACAACGGCGTCGATCCCAAAGGGATTTTGGCGCCGCAGCAGGGTATTACCCGCAATGCCAAGGGCGAAGCGACCGCACTGGTGGTTAACGCGCAAAACAAGGTGGAGCAACGCACGGTCACCACCGAGCAGGTTATCGGCAGCAACTGGTTGGTTAGCAAAGGCTTGAATGCCGGCGATCGGTTAATCGTCGAAGGCACCAATAAAGTGGCTGCCGGCGTTGAGGTCAAGGCGGTTGAAGTGAAAAAAACGGCGGATAGCGCCGCAGCTAACGGCGGGGAGCAGTAACCATGGCGCAGTTCTTTATTCGCCGCCCGGTGTTTGCCTGGGTGATTGCGATCATCATCATGCTGTGCGGCCTGATGTCGATCAATTCGCTGCCCATTTCTCAATATCCGGACGTCTCGCCACCGCAGATTTCCATTTCCGCCACCTATCCAGGGGCCGATGCGGAGACTCTTGAAAACAGCGTCACCCAGGTGATTGAGCAGCAGCTCACCGGTCTGGACGGGCTACTTTATTTCTCGGCGACCAGCAGCTCTGACGGCTCGGTAAGTATCAACGTCACCTTTGATCAGGGCACTGACCCGGACATCGCTCAGGTACAGGTGCAGAACAAGGTACAGCAGGCGGAAAGCCGTTTGCCGACCGAGGTGACGGCCCAAGGGGTGACGGTCAAAAAATCCCAGAGCAGTTTTTTGTTGATCGTCGGGCTGTATGACGAAACCGACAAGGCCAGCATGGCGGACATATCCGACTATCTGGTCAGTAATATTCAGGATCCGCTGTCGCGCATCGACGGTGTCGGTGACGTACAGGTGTTCGGGTCAGAATACGCGATGCGCATCTGGCTGAACCCGACCAAACTGGCGTCCTATTCACTGATGCCGTCCGATGTCGAAACGGCCATTGAGGCGCAAAATACCCAGGTTTCTGCCGGTAAGGTCGGCGATTTGCCGTCCGGTGCCGATCAGCAATTGACCGCCACGGTGAAGGCGCAGTCGCGGCTGCAAACGCCGGAGCAGTTCCGTAATATCATCCTGAAAAGTGACAGCAGCGGTGCTCTGGTGCGTCTGGGGGATGTGGCGCGAGTTGAGCTGGGCAATGAGGATTACTCCTCCAGTGCCCGCTTGAATGGCCATCCGGCATCCGGTATTGCGGTCAAGCTGGCCGCCGGGGCCAATGCGCTGAATACCGCAAAACTGGTCAAGGCCAAGGTGGCGGAATACCAAAGCTCGATGCCAAACGGATACAAGGTGGCCTATCCGAAAGACAGCACCGACTTTATTAATATCTCGATCGAAGAAGTGGTGAAAACGCTGGTCGAGGCGGTGGTGTTGGTGGTGATCGTTATGTTTGTGTTCCTGCAGAATTTGCGCACCACGCTGATCCCGACCATTACCGTGCCGGTGGTGCTGTTGGGGACCTTTGGCGTACTCGCTGCCTTCGGCTATTCGATCAATACCCTGACGCTATTTGGCATGGTGCTGGCGATCGGGTTGTTGGTGGATGATGCCATCGTGGTAGTGGAGAACGTCGAACGTGTGATGCGGGAAGAGAAACTATCACCGCGCGAGGCGACGGAAAAGTCGATGAAGGAGATCACCGGCGCACTGGTGGGTATTGCCATGGTGCTGTCGGCGGTCTTCCTGCCAATGGCGTTTTTTGGTGGCTCCACCGGGGTGATCTACCGCCAGTTCTCGGTGACTATCGTCGCTTCTATGGTGCTGTCGGTGATCCTCGCGTTGACGCTGGCACCGGCGCTGTGTGCCACTTTGCTGAAACCCGCACATGGGGAACTGACCAACAAAGGCCTGTTGGGCAAATTTAACCGTGGTTATAACCGCCTGCAGGAGAAGTATGCCGACAAGGTCGGCCGGGTGATCCACAGCCCGATGCGCTATCTGTTGCTGTACGGCCTGTTGCTGATTGCCGCCGCCGTGATGTACATGCGGCTGCCGACCGGCTTCTTGCCCAATGAAGATCAGGGCGTGGTGATGGTGCAGTACACGCTGCCGGCCGGGGCGACCAATGCCCGTACCTCTGCGGTCAGCGACGAGGTGAAGGATTACTTCCTCAACGACGAGAAGGCCAACGTCAGCACTATCTTCACCATTAACGGTTTTGGTTTCAGTGGCAGCGGACAAAACGCCGGTATGGCCTTCGTCAGTCTGAAAGACTGGAGTCTGCGCGCCGGCAGTGCCAATACCGCCGATGCGATTGCCAAACGTGCGATGGCGCACTTTGCCAAGATCCGCGACGCCCAGGTGTTCTCGATGAGCCCACCGGCGATTGATGGCTTTGGCCAGTCCGACGGTTTCACCTTTGAACTGCAGGCCAAAGGGGCGACCACCCGCGCGCAATTGCAGGTGATGCGTGACCAGATTATCGCGGCGGCGGGGAAAAATTCGAGCCTGAGTGCGGTGCGGGCCAATACCTTACCGGATACCCCGCAACTGCAGGTGGAGATCGACAATGACAAACTGCAGGCGTTGGGGCTGAGTGCCAGCGACGTCAGCCGTACTCTCACCAGCGCCTTCGGCAGCACCTACGTCAACGACTTTATTGACCGTAACCGGGTGAAAAAAGTCTATATGCAGGGTGATGTGGAATACCGTTCAAAGCCGGAAGATCTCGATAAATGGTTTGTGCGAGGGACTTCCAGTACCGACACTACCAGCATGACACCGTTCTCGGCCTTTGCCTCTTCCCACTGGATCTACGGGCCGGAAAACTTGTCACGCTACAACGGTCTGTCATCGTTTGAGATCACCGGTGAGGGCGCAGCCGGTGCCAGTTCCGGTACGGCGATGGATGAGATGGAAAAACTGGCGGCGAAATACTCCTCCGCCAGCAGCTTCTCCTGGAGCGGGCTGTCTTATCAGGAGCGCTTGACCAGCGGGCAGGCAGCCTCGCTGTATGCCATTTCACTGGTGGTGGTGTTCCTGTGTCTGGCCGCGCTGTATGAGAGCTGGTCAATTCCGTTTGCGGTGATGATGGTGGTGCCGATGGGCGTGGTCGGCTCGCTGTTGGCGATCACCCTGCGCGGACTGGAAAACGATATTTACTTCCAGGTGGCGCTGTTAACCATCATCGGCCTGTCGGCCAAGAACGCCATCCTGATCGTTGAATTCGCCGAAGAGAAATACCAGCGGGGCGAAACGCTGATCGCCGCGGCGGTCGAGGCTTCCCGCATGCGGTTGCGGCCGATTCTGATGACCTCGCTGGCGTTTACCGCCGGTGTGTTACCCCTGGCGGTGTCCAGCGGCGCCGGAGCCAACAGCCGTATCGCCATCGGCACCGGGATTATTGGCGGCACCATCACGGCAACGATACTGGCGATCTTCTTTGTTCCTTTGTTCTACGTCTTGGTACGCCGGATGTTTTCACGCAAAACCGCCGCCGCCAAACCGACAGAAAATACGGCGCCACAGGCAGGAGAATAATGTGCTGCAACGTTTAATTACTCTGACATTTCCGTTATTGCTGACGGGATGTCTCTCGCTGGCTCCGGACTATCAGCGCCCACAGGCACCGGTACCATCCACGTTGCCACAGGGAGCCGCTTATGCTGCCCCCTCCGGTAAGTTGTCATTGAGTTATCCGGATATTCCCTGGCACGACTATGTGGTCGATGCCAAACTGCGGCAGGTGGTCGAGATGGGGCTGAGCAGCAGCCGTGACCTGCGGGAGGCCATTGCCAATATTGAATCGGCAAGAGCGCTCTATGGCGAGCAGCGTTCCGATCTGTTCCCCACCATTAACGCCGGTGTGGACGGCAGTCGTGGCCGGGCACTGACCGGCAATGGCAACGCCACGGCGATCAGCCAGAGTTACGAAGCCACGGCCGGCACCAGCGCGTTTGAGCTGGACTTGTTCGGCAAGAACCGCAGCCTGTCGCGCTCGACCTTTGAAACCTATCTTGCCGAGTCGGAGGCGGCAAAAAGCACCCGCCTGACGCTGATCGCCGATATCGTGACCGATTGGGTAAACGTAGCGGCTGAGCGCAGCAACCTGGCCGCCGCCAAAGGCACCATGGACAGCGCCAAATTGTCGCTGGACGTGACGCGTAAAAATCAGCAAAACGGCATTTTGTCGATGGTCGATGTGGCTTCGGCGGACACGGTATATCAGCAGGCGCGTTCGGACGTAGCCAGCTACACCACCAGTGTGGCGCAGGCGAAAAACGCGCTGGATCTGGTTGTGGGGCAAGGCGTGCCGGAGAGCCTGTTACCCACGGATATCGCGGCGCTGTCCGGCATCATGAAAGACCTGCCGGCAAATGTATCTTCGCAGGTGCTGCTGAACCGGCCGGACGTGCTGGAGGCCGAACATAACCTGAAGGCGGCCAACGCCAACATCGGTTCCGCTCGTGCAGCGTTCTTCCCGTCGATCAGCCTGACCGCCAGTGGCGGAATAGGCAGCGGGGAACTGTCATCGCTGTTCAGCAAGGGGGCGGGGGTCTGGTCGTTTGCGCCGAGCATTAGCCTGCCGATCTTCACCGGCGGCTATAACACCGCTCAGTTGAACTACACCAAGGCGCAGAAAGACCTTTACGTCGCCACCTACGAGAAAGCGGTGCAGACGGCGTTCCAGGAAACCGCCGATGCATTGGCGCGCAAAGGGACTATTCAGGAACAGCTTGCGGCGCAAACCGGCTATGTGGCGGCCTCGCAGGAGTATTACCGTCTGGCGGAACTGCGTTATCGCCATGGGGTGGATACCTATCTGGTGATGCTGGACGCGCAACGCACGCTGTATACCGCTCGGCAGTCGTTGATTACCACCCAACAAACCGAGTATCAAAACCTGATTACGCTGTATAAGGTGCTGGGTGGCGGTATTACGGCAGAGAAGCAGGGCGATGGCGTTATTGCCAATAATAGCTCCCTGACCCAATAAAATTGACCACGAGTAATCATCTTATTACGCAGTGTGGTGACAACACTCTGCGTATTTTTATATTCATTCTGTGGTGAAATTGTAAAGAAAAGGAAAATAGCCGCCGGTGGCAGAACTCGCCACCTGAAGCAGGGTCTGAATGTTATCGCATCATTCCCGCGGCCAAATACATTGAGGTTGAAATGGATAGTGATATTCAGCAACAGGTTATTTCGGTGGTTGATAAGTATAATGTGCCCGGTCTCCTTAAAAAGGGGATAGACGTAACGCTTGAAACAGAAATAAACAAAGAGCTAAATCTGTCTTTACCCAGCTCGGAGACGCTGATGCGCGTCTACTTCGATCTCTTCCGAATTGACAGCAGTAATTACAATCATGAGCTGTATTTCCGTCAGGAGTCAAAGTCGACGTTATTATTTTCATCTTCAAACCGACGTGGAAATTACTGGGATCTTGAGATGGAAAGGATCCGACCGCTGTATGTTTATATGCTGGTGCGATCTGCACGCGCCAGGCGTTGGCTCTATGACATCCATTTTCTGATTGAACAATTAAAGTAAAACTGGGTTGTTGGCGGAATAATTAACCCATGGACAGACAAAGTAAAATATTGGCCCGCAGCTTGATTGCGGGCCTTTTAATGACGTTATTCAGCCAGCAGCTCGGCAAATTTCGCCAGCCATTGCGGGTGTGCCGGCCACGCAGGAGCCGTTACCAGATTGCCATCGACGTGGGCCTGATCGATACCGATGTCGGCAAAGTGCCCACCCGCCAATTGTACTTCAGGGGCGCAGGCCGGGTAGGCGCTGCAGGTTCTGCCTTTCAACACGCCGGCGGCGGCCAGCAGCTGTGGGCCGTGACAGACGGCGGCGATCGGTTTGCGTACCGCGTCAAAGGCCTGCACCAGCTTGATGACCTGCGGGTTGAGGCGCAGATACTCGGGCGCTCTGCCGCCGGGGATCAACAGGGCGTCATAGTCTTCTTCTTTTGCCGCCGCAAAGTCCGCGTTGAGGGTGAAGCGGTGGCCGGGTTTCTCGCTGTAAGTCTGCGCGCCATCAAAATCATGGATGGCGGTCATGATGTAGTCACCTTTGACCTTATCAGGGCACACCGCATCCACCTGGTGGCCAATCATTTGCAACGCCTGGAACGGCACCATGGTTTCATAATCTTCGGCGTAATCGCCGACCAACATCAGGATCTTTTTTTTGCTCATCAGGGGCTCTCCGGAGGGGGAATGATCCCTAACATATAGTCGATCGAGCGGTGGAACGCGAACCTGTACGCTGGTATGACCTGGTCTATACTTTTCATTGCCGTGGCTTTTTCGCCTCAGGCTGTTCAGGTAGAGCAACCTCAGCGAGGTAGCGCAGTATCTCAGTCGATGACTCACCGGGCTTGCCCGGTCTCTGCTTTAGAGAAAACCCATGCTAAATCTGGCTACATTGCTTGAAGAGAGTGCGCGTTCATTTCCGGATCGTCTGGCGTTGGTGCAGGAGGAGACTCAGTTTAACTACGCCACGCTGAATCAACGGGCCAATCAGGTCGCCAACCTGCTGATTGCCCGGGGAGTACAACCGGGCGAAAGGGTGGCGCTGGCCTGCCCCAATATTTGGGAGTTTCCGGCTATCTATTATGGCGTGCTAAAAGCCGGCGCAGTGGTGGTGCCGCTGAACACATTGTTAAAGGCGGGGGAGTTTGAATACTATCTGCAGGATTCGCAGGCGGTGCTCTTCTTTTGCTTTGAGGGCGGTAACGGATTAACGCTGGGGGAAGAGGCGCGACGTGCGTTTGACACTGCTGAACAGTGCCGTGATTTTATCATTATCGGCGACAGCCTGCCGCTGGCAGGTGACCGTTTCAGCCAGGTTATCAGCACCCAGCCCACCGATTTTGACAGTGCCACCACGCTGGAGTCGGACACCGCCGTGATCCTCTACACCAGCGGGACCACCGGACGCGCCAAGGGGGCTGAACTGACGCACGCCAATCTGGTGCTGAACGCGCTGGGTTCGGTACAGTTGTTCAATAGCTCGGTAGAACAGCCCGATCGCCATTTAGTGACGCTGCCGCTATTCCATACTTTTGGTTCCACCGTACAGATGAATGCCGGCTTTGCCCTGGCGGCGACGCTGGTTCTGGTGCCGCGTTTTGATGCGAAGCAGGCCATCGCGCTGATGCAAACACACGCCATCACCTTTTTTGCCGGGGTGCCCACCATGTACTGGGCGTTACTGAATGCGCTGGATGACACCGCGGACCTTGTCCTGTTACGTAAAAATCTGCGCATGGCGGTATCCGGTGGCGCCAGTTTGCCGGTACAAATTATCGAGGACTTTGCCCAGCGCTTCGGCGTGAATATTCTGGAAGGTTACGGCTTATCGGAAACCAGCCCGGTTGCGACCTTTAACCACCCGGGCCGAGTCAATAAAGTCGGCTCTATTGGCCAGCCCATTTGGGGCATTGAAGTTCGTCTGGTCGATGTCACCGGTAAAACACTGACGGAGATAGATCAGGTAGGCGAGATTGCGGTGCGTGGCCACAACGTGATGAAAGGCTACCTTAACCGCCCGGAAGCGACGGCCGAGGTGCTGGAAAAGGGCTGGTTCAGGACCGGTGACCTGGCCCGCCGTGATGCCGATGGCTTCTATTTTATCGTCGACAGATCGAAGGATGTGATTATCCGCGGCGGATTTAACGTCTACCCACGTGAAGTTGAAGAACTGATGATCCGTCATCCGGCGGTGTCATTTGTGGCGGTGATTGGTGTAGCGCATCCGTCACTCGGCGAAGAGATCAAAGCGGTGGTGGTGTTAAAGGATGTGGATGAAACGGTGAGTGAAGATCAGTTGATAGCCTGGACCAGAGAGCGGCTGGCGGCGTTTAAATATCCGCGTATCGTTGAATTTGTTGAACGGTTACCGATGACCAGTACCGGCAAGGTGATGAAGCGGCTGCTGCGCTAAAGGGATCACTTTGAAAGACTCCCGGCCTGCAACGCAAGCCGGGAGAGATAACGCATTAACCTGGGTAAATGCCACGCTCTTTACGTGCGGTCAGGATACGCTCACAGGCGACGATATAAGCCGCTGTGCGCAGGCTGCACTCTTTCTCTTCGGCTTTGTTCCAAACGTGAACCATAGCGTCGGTCATGATCTTGTCCATACGCTCGTTGATCTCGCTTTCGCTCCAGAAGTAGCTGGCCATGTCCTGTACCCACTCGAAGTAACTGACGGTCACGCCGCCGGCGTTACAGATTACGTCAGGTACTACGGTGATGTTGCGTGAACGCAGCACGTCGTCCGCATCTGGGTAGGTTGGGCCGTTGGCGCCTTCCAGAACCAGTTTGGCGCTGAGGATTTCTGCGCGTTGACGGGTAATCTGACCTTCCAGCGCGGCTGGGATCAGGATATCCATGTCAACAGACCAGAAAGCTTCGCTTTCGATTTCGCTGGCGCCAGGGAAACCGGCAATCATCTTGTTCTTGGCTTGCCATTCGGTCAGTGCAACCAGATCGATGCCGTTGGCGTTGAACAGGGTAGCGGAGTGGTCCTGAATCACCACCACACGCGCGCCGATGCCCACAAACAGGCGGGCGGCTTCGCTGCCGACGTTACCAAAGCCCTGAACCGCAACTTTGGCACCTTCGATTTGCACGCCCAGACGTTTCGCCACTTCACAGCCCGTCACGAACACACCGCGACCGGTTGCTTTCTCACGACCCAGAGAACCGCCCAGATGAATAGGCTTACCGGTAACCACGCCGGTGATGGTAGTGCCGTGGTTCATGGAGTAGGTATCCATCATCCAGGCCATCACTTTGGAGTTGGTACCGACGTCCGGTGCCGGGATGTCTTTCTGTGGCCCGATGATAAAACCGATTTCGCTGGTGTAGCGACGGGTCAATCTTTCCAGCTCGCCTTCAGACAGTTTGAAAGGATCGACGCGGATCCCCCCCTTGGCACCACCGTAAGGCAGATTGACTGCCGCACATTTGATAGTCATCCAAGCCGACAGCGCCATGACTTCATCGAGATCAACGTCCGGGTGATAACGGATGCCGCCTTTACCTGGGCCGCGCGACAGGTTGTGCTGAACGCGGAAGCCTTCGAAATGGCGGATTGAACCGTCGTCCATCTGCAGTGGGATATCAACGATCAGCGCACGCTTAGGGTGACGCAGGGTATCAACCCAACGCGACAGATCACCCAGGTAAGGTGCAACGCGGTCGATTTGTTGCAGATAGGTGGCCCAGGCCGTTGTGCTGCTTTCTGAAGCGTAGGATAGCTTTTCCATAACCAACCTTTTTTATATAGAGGTATTTATTTTGTTTAACCGTGGATTACTAAGTGCATAACACTTTTGCGACGCTAAATTTACCATTAAAAACGCAGCTTGTTAGCCCCCCCTCATCGGGCTGCGGGCCGGTTTCCAGCAGGTTTCGAGGGGTAAAAATGAATAGTTAATTACTTTTGTTTGGAGGTTGCCCTGAGTAAGCATTCTTTATGCATAAAAAATGCATAAAACTCGTTTTTATCTATTTTTCAGAAGCTTGAATGTGATCAAAAAGTTTCATTTTATTTAAGTGTCGTGTTGACAATGCCGTTTCCTGACGCCAGAGTTAAATTCATGTAAAATCTGCGTTGGTCGCGTTTTTTTCTTAACCGGGAATAATTACAACCCACTGATATAAAGACCTTTAATTTCCACGCTCATGCTTCGCATGCTCAATGTGGGCTACCGCTCAGTTCGAACAGTGGTTTTCTGAGACGTACAGATATTTACTTCCCTTTAACAAAAGGGCAGGCAGCGTTTGGCCTGAATTTCTTTTTTGCCGGTAGAACGCCAGCGGCGTTTCACTCCTGCTGCAGCGACAACAAGCTGCTTAATCGCCTTGATGACGGACAGGTAACACCATGACAAAAAGTAAGCAACATCGGTTGAATACTCCTTCAACCGAGGGGCACGACTGCGCCCAAACATTGCAACGTGGCCTGAGCGAACGCCATATTCAACTTATTTCCATTGGCGGCGCGATTGGTACCGGGCTGTTTATGGGCTCTGGCAAAACCATTGCGCTTTCCGGCACCTCTATTGTATTGACCTATGTGATTGTCGGCTTCTTTATGTTTATGGTGATGCGAGCAATGGGGGAGTTATTACTGACCAAGCTCGACTATCGCTCGTTTGCCGATTTCGTTTCCGAGTACCTGGGGCCCAAAGCCAGCTTTTTTCTCGGTTGGTCCTACTGGTTGAGCTGGGTGGTGACTTGTATCGCCGACGTGGTGGTGTGCGGTGGTTACGTGCAGTATTGGTACCCCGAGGTTTCCCCCTGGCTACCGGCGTTACTGACCCTGGGCCTGCTGTGTCTGTTTAATATGCTGTCGGTGAAGATGTTCGGCGAGGCGGAGTTTTGGTTTGCCATCATCAAAGTGATAGCCATTATCGCGTTGATCCTGACTGGCGCCTGGATGGTGTTTATCGGCTGGACCTCGCCGGACGGTGTTAAAGCCTCGGTGAGCAATATCACCGACCCCAATATCTTTATGCCGCACGGTATTTTCGGTTTCTTTGCCGGCTTCCAGATTGCCATTTTCTCCTGCACCGGTATTGAGCTGCTGGGCACCATGTCGGCCGAAACCAAGGATCCGCAAAAGGTTCTGCCGAAGGCCATCAACGTTATCCCGGTGCGGATTATCATCTTCTACGTGTTCTCAATGCTGGCGATTATCGCTGTGACCTCATGGAGCCACGTGTCACCGGACAGCAGCCCGTTCGTCATGTTGTTCGACCAGGCCGGTTTGCCCGCGGCAGCGGCGGTGATTAACTTTGTGGCGTTGACCTCGGCGATGTCTTCGGCCAATAGCGGCGTTTATTCCAGTACCCGCATGCTGTATGGCCTGTCGATGGAGAAACACGCTCACGGGCAGTTCAAAATACTGTCCCGCACCACGGCGATCCCGATCCGCAGCCTGATGTTCTCCTGCTTTTGCATGGTGGTGGGCACCATGCTGTTGATCCTGATGCCGGATGTTATGACGCTGTTTACCATTGTCTCGACCGTGGCGGCGATACTGGTGGTCTACAGCTGGGGCATGATCCTGGTGGCTTATCTGGTCTACCGTAAGCAGCAGCCCGAACTGCACGCGCGTTCTACCTTTAAGATGCCGGGTGGGGTGATCATGACCTGGCTGACGTTAGCGTTCTTCGCTTTTACGCTGGTACTGATGATTTTCGACCGAGATACGCTGATTGCGTTGTGCAGTATGCCGCTGTGGTTTATCGCTCTGGCGCTGGTGTGGCGTTTCAGAGTTAAAAATAGCCTGACGCAGGAAAACTACGTGTTTTACCAACGTAGCCATGAGGCTGAGTAGCGTTTCTGCGACGAACGCGGGTTTGATGAAACAATGGGGGCAGCCCATGACTGAGCAGCTGTTTATTCGCCGTCAGGCTGCCCGAGATTGACGTATTGGCTACGGCGGTTGGCATGTTGGCAGGGTGTGAGCACGGGTGGGGATACCACTGGTAGGGGTGTGTTACCCTGTTGTTAATGAACAATGCCCGTAACCTATCCTGGCGGGCCTACCAGGGGAAAAACGTGTCTTCAATCGTTGAATTATTAAAACTGCATCCGGTGATTGCCGCGGTAAAAGATAATGAAAGCCTGCAGGCGGCGGTGAAGTCGGATTGCCGGATTATTTCGGTGCTGTATGGCAACATCTGCAACATTGGGCGCATCGTGCAGCAGATTAAAGACGCCGGGAAATATGCCTTCGTTCATGTTGATCTGCTGGAAGGCAGCTCCAACAAAGAAATTGTGATCAATTTTCTAAAGATCGTGACCGCCGCCGACGGCATTATCAGCACCAAAACCTCGATGGTAAAAGCCGCGCGTCAGCAGGGGTTCTATGCCATTCATCGGTTATTTATCCTCGACTCCATCTCCTTTCATAACGTCGACAAACAGGTGGCGCAGTCGACGCCGGACTGCATTGAGATCCTGCCGGGTTGTATGCCGAAAGTGTTGGGTTGGGTGGCCGAAAAGATTGATCTGCCGATCATTGCTGGTGGTTTGGTGTGTGATGAAGACGATGCCCAGACGGCATTAAAAGCCGGGGCGATTGCCGTCTCCACCACTAACCATGACGTTTGGAAATTAAAGCTTTAGTTAATCCACCAAAGGGCTGAGCGCACGTAACAAGGGATCGAGATGTGCGTTTACCCGCTGATAAACCTGTTGGTTGAGTTGCTGATAAAAGGCGTGATTGGCGCTATCCGGCATAAAGCTGTCGCCTACCTTCACCAGCCTGTCGGTTGCCTGCTGATAACTGTCGAATGCGCCTACCGCCATGCCGGCATTGATGGCACAACCCACCGCCGCCGAGCCACTCATCAGGTTACGCCGTGTAGGGATGCCAAAAACGTCGGCAAAAATCTGCATAAACAGATCGCTGTTGGCACCGCCGCCGGAAATGATCAGGCTGCGGAACGGCGTATGCAGTTCCTGGGCCATCGGATCCATATGGTTCTTCATGGTGAAGGCAATCCCTTCCAGAATGGAACGATACAGATGCGCCCGGGTATGACGGCCGTCGAAGCCGATCATCGCGCCTTTGCGGAACTCTGCTTCAGGTGGTGGCGCCCAGTCATGCACGGTGATTAATCCTTCACAGCCGGCAGGCACCCGTTCTGCCTCCTGGTTCAGCAATTCCTCAATGCTGACTCCGGCGTCGTCAGCGGCAGACAGCGCGGCTGCACCAAACTGATCGCGAAACCAGCTTACGGTCCACATACCGCGCCGCACGCCCATACATTCATACAAATAGCGGCCAGGGATCGATGCCTGGAACGGCCAGAAATGCTGTGCGTCTTTCACATTGGCATGGCCATGCACCATAGCGCCAATATAGGTCCCCAGAGAGATCAGTGCGACGCCGGGTTCCAGCGAACCGGCCCCCAGGGCTTCTACCGCTTTATCGTGTGCGGTGGCCACCACCGGGATACCGGCAGGTAAACCGATTTGTTGGGCTGCGCGTTCGCTGAGCCGACCGAGAATTTCACCCGGTTTGACCACCTCAAACACCTGGTCGCGTGTCAGGTTACAACTTTGCCAGACGGCCGAGTCGGTGCTCCAGTCGAGTCGGTCATTGTCCATCGGCCACCAACCAATGTAGTTGGCACAGGTATCTTTGAACTCGCCGGTTAGCCTGTGGGTGATATAGCCGGAGGTGGTAGTGATATAGCGCACGCCCCGATAGGCATCAATATACTCATAGGGTTTATTCAAGCGCTTATCCATCCAGTTGATCACCGGGTAGGCCAACTCTCCGTTTTCTTTTAACAGCGCGCGGCAACAACGGATGATGCAGATCCCCATCGAAATAATATCCTCCGGCTGGCCGCCATGATCGGCAAAGCGCTGCATGACCCGACGGAAGGCCACTTTTAAGGTATCCCACAGATCGTCATCCGGGTGCTCCGCCAGCAGCGGTGCCGGTATATCCAGCCTGCGCAGTGGCTGCTTGCCTTCGCAAATCACCTTGCCGTCCAAATCAAAAATAACCACTTTGGCGCTCTGGGTGCCCACATCCACACCCATCAGATACTTCTTCTTCATGTTATGACTCCTTAAGGAAAAGGCATTATCCGATCGCCGGTTTTGTGGTTATGGTTTTCGCGTCGGCAGTTTTGATTTTGTTGAACAACAGATAAGTAAACACCACCACCAAACCGGTGGCCGTCAGGCCCATCAGCCACATATTGCGGTAAGCCTCGGCGGCGGGCAGGGTATCTTGCCAATGCCCGACTAACGGATAGACAAAGACATCAGGCAGGAAGCCGATCACCGAACAGATACCGACGGTGGTACCCATAATGAATTTGGGCGTACGGGCCTCGCCAATGCAGGCGAAATACAACCCACGCGAGGCATAACAGGCAAAGGCCAGCAGTAGAATCAACCCGATGCCTACAGCGACCGAAACCGGCTGTTGATTGGTGAGCAGCAATGCACCCAGGGTGATCAGGCTGACCAATGCCAGCAACTGGATCACCCGGGTAGGTGATTTCAGCCGGCTGTGGCTGGTGATCAACCCCCCAAGCGGACCGCATACCGCACGAAATATCTTGTTAATGACAATGCCCATATAGCTGGCGGCGACCAAGGTCATACCGTACATTTCGGTCAGATAGTTGGTTGAATAACTCAGGATGGCGTAGATGGTGTAAACGCCGAAAATGATCATGCTGCAATACCAGGTGGTACTGACTTTCAGCACCTTAAGGATATCGCCGAGGCTAAAGCGGCGTGCAGGCTCAGCACTGTCCGCCACCTGGGTTGAACCATCGTTGACAAAGAACCAGCACAGGATGCCGAGCAGAATATACACGCCGCTGTAGATCAGGATCACCGCTTTGAGACTGTCAGGGTCTTCGGGGCTGAACATGGAGAATACCCACATGGTGAAGACCGCCAATGTCATGACGCCGACACCGCGTA
This sequence comes from Serratia proteamaculans, assembly GCF_949794035.1. NCBI lineage: Bacteria > Pseudomonadati > Pseudomonadota > Gammaproteobacteria > Enterobacterales > Yersiniaceae > Serratia > Serratia proteamaculans. Next base: position 2,706,857 of record NZ_OX461105.1, on the reverse strand, counting down.
AACCTTCCATCCAACCCATGATTTTCCCCTGTTCCTGGTGGTCGCCAAGCAGCGATGCTGCCTTGATGGAAACGGACCACAGCAACAGAATGGTGGTAATGGCGAATGCCACCTGGATCAGGATCATCATCCAGAAGGGAGGGTATAACGCCATCAATCCGCCCAGTAACCCGGTAGCGATCATGGCAAAAGTCATTGTTTTCCGATGGGAGAGTTTGTCGGCGATAATACCGCTGGGGGCATAAAGAATAATCGCGGCAATACCAAAGGTGCTCATGATTAACCCTATTTCGGTATTGGAAAACCCCATAAATTTCGCCATGGGGATTTGATAAATATAACGCAGATAGGCCAGGTCAAAGCTCACGCCGCCACTGACGCTTATTATCGCCAGCGTTAACCAGCGGTGGGGATTGGTTTTTTTCATGCGGCACCCTGTTAAAAAATAAAATAAAAAAGAGAAAAGCAAGCTCCCCGCATTACGGGAAGTTACTTTTCTCTTCGGCTCATTCAGTAACTACACTAAGAAATAGCACGGTGATACTAATAATAAAAGCGACCACCATCACAAAAGATTAAAGTTGGTTTGCCCGGTTTTTAATAAATTAATTGTTTGGAATGATGTTAGACACTGTATTTTAGGCATGAAATGATTTTGTGATGTAAGTCACTGAATAGTCCAGGTGGGCCATGTTAGCTTGCTCCTCAGTTACTAGAGCCGATGAGAAAAGTAACTTCTTTGCTACACGCAGAGGAGCTTACTTTTCTCATTTTTTTTGCATTTTTTTCAGGCTAAGGAGTTAGTACATGTCACTGGATAAATTGAATGCGTTCTCACTGGATTTCTTTTCACTGAAGGGGAAAACGGCAATTGTCACCGGCGGCAACAGCGGCCTGGGGCAGGCATTTGCCATAGCACTGGCCAAGGCAGGCGCCAATCTGTTTATTCCCAGCTTTGTGATGGATCAGGGACAAACCCGCGAAATCATTGAGCAGCAGGGCGTTCGGGTTGAGTTCATGCAGGTCGATATTACCGAGAAAGGCGCTCCCGCAAGGGTTATTGCCCAATGTCTGGCGAAGTTCGGTGGTGTAGATATTCTGGTCAACAATGCAGGCATCTGTAAATTGAACAAGGTGCTGGATTTTGGTCGTGGTGACTGGGATCCGATGATCGACATCAATCTGACTGCCGCCTTTGAAATGAGCTATGAAGCCGCCAAAGTAATGATCCCCAACCAGCAGGGCAAGATCATCAATATTTGTTCGCTGTTCTCTTATCTTGGCGGGCAGTGGTCACCGGCTTATGCCGCCACCAAACACGCCCTGGCCGGATTTACCAAAGCCTATTGTGACGAGCTGGGCCAATATAATATTCAGGTCAACGGTATTGCTCCTGGTTATTATGCTACAGATATCACCGCTGAGACCCGTAGTAATCCGGAAACCAATCGCCGGGTACTGGAGCATATTCCCGCCAATCGATGGGGTGATACTCAGGATTTAATGGGGGCCATGGTATTTTTAGCCAGCAGGGCGTCTAATTATGTTAACGGCCATTTGCTGGTGGTAGACGGTGGTTATCTGGTTCGTTAAATAAGCGGGACTTCCCATTTCATCTCAAGCAACAAAATTTATATTCTTATTATCAGGAAGGAATAATCATGTCTCTGACTCGTGAAGCTATTATCGCTCATTTAAAAGAAATCGTTGGCCCGGCACGGGTGATTACTGATGAAGAAGTGCTGAAAAAAAACAGCGTAGACCGCTTCCGCAAATATGCTGATATCCACGGTGTCTTCACCCAGCCGTTACCCGCCGCGGTAGTCAAACTGGAGAATACCCAGCAGGTGTCAGACGTATTGAAGTTTATGAATGAAAATCACATCAACTGCGTACCACGGACTGGCGCGTCCGCCACTGAGGGTGGGCTGGAGACGGTGGTGAAAAACTCGGTGGTGCTGGATGGTTCAGGGCTGAACCAGGTGGTCAAGATTGATATTCGCAACATGCAAGCCACGGCCCAGTGCGGCGTCCCGCTGGAAGTGCTGGAGGATCAGTTGCGGGCTCAGGGTTACACCACCGGGCATTCACCGCAGTCCAAACCGCTGGCGCAAATGGGCGGGCTGGTCGCGACACGCAGCATTGGCCAGCTGTCTACGTTATACGGGGCAATAGAGGACATGGTGGTTGGACTGGAGGCAGTCTTCCCTAACGGTACCATTACCCGGATCAAAAATGTGCCGCGCCGGGCGGCCGGGCCGGATATTCGTCACGTGATTATCGGCAATGAAGGGGCGCTGTGCTTCATAACCGAAGTGACGGTGAAAATCTTCAAATACACGCCGGAGAACAACCTGTTTTACGGCTATACCCTCGATAACATGCAAACCGGTTTCGACATCCTGCGAGAGGTCATGGTTGAGGGTTATCGCCCGTCGATCGCCCGGCTCTACGATGCCGAGGACGGCACCCAGCATTTTACCCATTTTGCCAAAGGGAAATGTGTGCTGATCTTTATGGCTGAAGGGGCAAAAGGGATAGCACAGGCGACCGGCGCGGGCATTGAGGCGATCGTACAACGCCATGCCGAATGCCATAAGGTGGACAGTAAACTGATTGAAGCCTGGTTCAATAACCTGAACTGGGGGCCGGAGAAGGTAGAAGCCGAACGCGTGCAGATCATGAAAACCAACAATATGGGCTTCACCACCGAGGTTTCCAGCGACTGGGCGAGTATCCATACCATCTATGAAAACGTGATCCGTCGGATACGGGCCGAATTCCCCCCTATTGCTGACATCACCATGCTGGGTGGGCACTCGTCCCACAGCTATATCAATGGCACCAATATGTACTTCGTTTACGATTACAACGTAGTGGGTTGTAAGCCGGAAGAGGAGATCGACAAGTACCACAATCCTTTGAACAAGATTATCGTCGAGGAAACCCTTAAACAGGGCGGTTCAATGGTGCATCACCACGGTATCGGCAAGCACCGTACCCACTGGACCAAAGACGAGCACGGCAGTGCCTATTACATCCTGAAGGCGTTGAAAGAGGTTTACGATCCTAACGGCATCATGAACACCGGCACCATTTATCCGCTGGAAAAATGATTTGGCTGATGGCCCGGTTTACCGGGCCTGAACATTATTCGATATGTGCACTAAAACCAGACTGCCCAGGGGCAATAGCCGGTTTCAGGGTTAATGCCGGGATCTCATATTCTCCCGCATTCTGTCGACGGAAGGGGATCGGTGCGGTGTCCGTCAGGTCATCGAGTCGTTGGCCCAGAGCGCTGCCGATCTCGGCAAACCGGGTTTCATCAATCCGACCGGTGCGATAAATGACAAAGGGTGGCAACACCTCGAAACCGGGGTAATGCAGGATGCCATGCTGAATAGGGAACAGAATGTCATCGATCGGGCCATTGATGCCGCGTTCGGCATAATGCGATTCCCAACCGCCGGTGGTGACAATCAGCATCGCGCGTTTGCCGGCCAGGGTACCTTCGCCATAGCGGTCACCCCAGCGTGAGTCAGAGTGCTCCCCCACGCCATAGGCGAATCCGTAGGCATAGACGCGTTCTACCCAGCCTTTAAGGATTGCCGGCATAGAAAACCACCACAGGGGAAACTGCAGGATAACCGTATCGGCCCACAGTAATTTCTCCTGCTCCAGCTCAATGTCTTTGCTCTGTAAGCCATGGGCAAATGCATGTTGGGAATCACGCGAGGGATCAAAACGATCCCCGGGTTGCGCTGTACTGTCGGCGGCATCAAGCGTGGCTTTCCACTGCATGGCATACAGATCGGATACTTGTACCTCGTGGCCGGCAGCTTCAAGCCGTTGGACAGAAAAATCCTTCAGTGAGCCATTCAATGACTGCGGTTCAGGGTGAGCATAGACCAGTAAAACATTCATAGTGTGACCTCCATGGGTTGATGAAGGTCAGGGTAGGCGGATGTCAGGTATACTGGAAATGAATTTCTAATATTACAGGTATTACCATGAATAATATCAGACGCCTGGATCTCAACCTGCTGGTGACGCTGGACACCTTGCTGGCCGAGCATAATGTGACCCGGACGGCGCAGCGATTACACCTTTCGCAGCCTTCGGTCAGTGTGCATCTTGCCAAACTCAGGGATATTTTTAACGACCCCTTGTTGATGCCGGGGCCACGCGGCATGCGGCCGACCGCCCGGGGTGACGAGCTGCGTGAGCCATTACGCCTGGCGCTTGAGGCTCTGGAACGTGCAGTATCACCGTCGGAACCCTTTGACCCAAGGGTGGCGGACAATACCTGGCGCGTGGCGGCTTTCGACTACGGTGAGTCGACCATTGTTCAACCGGCGTTGCTCGGGTTACGGGCAGCCGCGCCGCACAGTCGACTGGCGGTGATCGAAACCGTGCCTTCACGCATTGCCAGGCAGGCGGAACAGGGTGAAATCGATCTGGCCTTTCATACTCGAGAAGGTTCACCGCCCAATTTGCGACAGCGCATTCTATTTAGCGAACGCTATGTACTGGTCGGGCGTGCAGGGCACCCAGAATTGCAAACACCGCCGTCGCTGGCCCAGTTTTGCGAGCTGGAACATGTAATGGTTTCACCGGACGGCGGGGGATTTTTCGGTATTACCGACAAAGTGCTGGCGGAAGCCGGCTTAACCCGGCGTGTGGTGCTTTCCGTTCCGCATTTTCTGTTTGTGATGTCGGTGCTGGCAAATTCAGATCTGGTGGCGATGCTGCCTTCACGGCTGGTACGCAACAATAGCTCGCTGCAGGTAGTCGAACCGCCGGTCGAGGTGCCGGGGTTCGAAATGACCATGCTGTGGCATGAGCGTTCTCACCGCGATCCGGCACATCAATGGTTGCGCGAGCATATCGTCGCCGCGGTAAGCTGAGGGAGTCAGGGCTGCTGGGTGTATTTCAACAGATCGCCCTGGAACAACAGAATCAGCGTACGAACCAACAACAAGCCAATCAGGATATTACTGAAGACAAAAAGCGGTAATGCGAGCGCAGACAGTATCCCTTCATGGCTCGCATGCCCCAGATGCAGAGCGGTGGTCGCCAGAGCAGAAAGGCCGAACGAAAAGCTCCAGAATGAGGCATTAAAAGGCCCCTTCAGATACCAGGGAAGCAGGCGGATCATAAATAACAACTGCAGCAGACCATAGCCGAAAAGCATTTTGGCCAGCACATCGGCCTCACCGCCATTCACGGCCAGCCAGGCACTGCAAGCCACCAGTGCGGGGGCCAGTTGGATACCGAGAGAGATCCGTACCGGTTCCGGCATTTCGCCCTGACTGCGCAGGCGATGTAAAATGGCCGGTTCCAGGCTCAGCCAGGAAAGAACACCGGCGCCCAGAAACAGCAGGCCCAGATCCTGATACCCCAATGCGCCGCAGGCCATGCAACTGATAAAGTTGTTGGCGACCGTTGGCAAGTAGAGCCCGGGCGTGGTGGCCTCACCAGGGTGCGTTCCACGCCACAGGCCGGCACTTTGCCAGGCGGCATAGCTCAGTTGTGCCAGAGCGCCCACCACGAACAGTGCCACGGCCAGTGAACGCCACCAGGGCACCACGCCAATGGCGACCAGTAGGGTGGTTGCCGGGAACAAACTGACATAGCTACTCATCAGCGGGTGGGTGATTTCGGCTTTTACACTCTGGGGGAAGCGCAGCAGGCGGTATAAAAAAGCGCAGGCCAGCAGAAACCACAGGGTGATCGCGATGACCACTAACGCCTCACCGATGACAGCGGGGACAGGCAGGATGGTGGCCGCATAACGCCAGCCAAAACCTGCGCCAATGATGCCCAATACCATGCCAAAATAGCCTGCGGGCAAATTCAGGTAACGGGAACCCGGATTCAAATCAGATTTAATCATTTTGTTTATATTTTCAAATTTATTTTAAGCGATCTTAACGAGTTTGACGGGCGGAAGCAATAATACTTAGGGAGTGAGGACAGGCTCAGAAAGGACTTTGCCGGGCGATATATTCCACCACCCGGCCCCTTTAGTTAGAAGGTGACGTTAACCTTGGCCCAGAGAGTGCGCCCCGGTTCGTTCACCGAAGTATTCGAGGAATAGCCAAAGGTGCTGTTACCCGCCAGGTTTAGGTGCTCGCTGTAGGTTTTATTGAAAATGTTGTCCAGACCGGTACTGAGTTTGACCTGCGGACTCACCTTGTACGCCACATTGGCGGAAAGCACGCCAAAGCCCGGGCTGTCGGCAAAGTCTTTACCCACCACGTTGCCCTGATTGATCGCCACGCGGTGCTGGCTGCTGACCAAACGCCAAAGGCCGGTACTGCTCCAGTCCCCACGTTCGTAAGTTAAACCCAAACGCGCTTCCAGCGGTGGAATTTGCGGCAGTGGTTGATGGTCCGTGGTGTTTTTACCCCAGGCATAGGCCAGGCTGGCATCAGTTTTCCAGTGCTCGGTCAGCTGATAACCCATGCCCATCTCACCGCCCATAATTGTCGCGTTGACGTTATCGGCCTGGCTGATGCGGGCGTGGTTGGGATCGTACTTGAACAGGATAAAGTCATTCACATGACCCAGATACGCTGAAACCCAACTGTTAAAACGTTTATCCGTGTACTGAGCACCGATATCGATCTGCGTGGTCTTTTCACTCTTCACACTATCAAACGGGCTCTTACTGCCGTCCGGCCCAAGTGTCGGGGAGAACAACTCCCAGTAGTCAGGGAAACGTTCGGTATAGCCTATACCGGCGTAAACCATTAACGGCATGCCGGCAAGCGTATGCTCTATACGGGTAAACCCGCTCGGCAAGGTGTCGGAACGTTCGCTGTCATTAGCGGATTTATAGTTATCTACCAGGCTACGATCAAGGCGTGCACCACTGATGACTTTGCTTTGTTCGGTTGCGGTCCAGGTCAACTCGCCAAAAGCGCCGTAGTTATGGAATTGTGCATCTTTTTGCCAGGCATCCCCCTGTTTATTACGGTGGGTGTTGGTCTGGGTATCCATACCGCTTTCCAACTTCAAATCGTCCCATAGGAAGGTGCCCATCACGCGCCCGCCGACGGTGCGGCGATCCAACTGCATCGTCATGCCCATATTCATGTGTCCCATGCCCATATGTCCCATCGCCATGCCGCCCTGACCGGGGGAACGAAGGGTAACGTTATCCATAATATGGTTGGCGTAGTTGTAATAAACCTGAGCTTCTAGCTTATCCAATACCTCGCCGATGTTGGATTTCTCTACTCGCATACCCAGGCTTTCACGTTTGAATTGTGAGCCATCCATGCTGCGTCCGGCATAGCGCGCTTCGCCATTACCCCGGCCCATGGTCACCTCCAACAGGGTGTCACTGTCTGGCGTCCAGCCGAGCGCCAAATCGCCATTCCATTTATCCCAGCGCGAAGGGACGCGTTGGCTATCGCCGTCCTGATAATCATTGGAACGCGATTTATTGCCCATCAGACGCAGATAGCCTTGTTCGCCACCCAGGCTGGCATCGATGTTTTCATCCCAGCGCCCGTTAGAACCGGCCAGCAGACTGGCATTTCCCTTGATACCGGGCTGTTCAAAGCGAGGGCGTTCACGTTCAAAGCGCACCGTGCCTGCCGAAGAACCGGCCCCCCAGAGCACCGTTTGCGGGCCTTTGGTGATGGTCAACAGATCGTAGCTTTCTGGTGAAATGTACGAGGTAGGGGCGTCCATTCTTGCAGGACAGGCACCTAGCATTTCGCCGCCGTCGGTCAGGATCTTCAGTCGTGAGCCAAACATGCCGCGAAACACCGGATCGCCATTGGTGCCACCGTTACGGATCTGCGAGAAGCCTGGAATGGTTTTCAGGTAATCCGAACCGTCACTGGCCGGCACCGGCTGACGCGGCGTTTTCGGTGATGTCACAATGGTCATTGGTGAATAGAGTGGTGCCGTTACGGTGATCACGTCGCCATCATTGGCTTTGACTGCAACCTCATGCTGGTGCGATTCAGTGGCATGAGCGCTGAAGGTGGCCAGGACAAACAGTGGCATCGCCGCAGTAATATGCAGTGGCAAAGGGCGTTTTTTATAATTCTTGGTTGTACCAAACATCATCGTTCCTTAATGCAAATTTTGACGCTAAAAATATGTTCACATCGCAACCGGCTATTATTTAGGCGCAGTAACACCCGGAGCATCATGCCGCCGTAAATAGGGGTTGGGTTCCGTCATGACGAATCAATAACGCCAATCGGGTTGCGATGAATAATGTTCTGCAGCCGTAAATATGACAGGCGTGCGTCAACCTCCTGGTTGAATCATCTCAACAGGAATAATTTGGCTGCAGTCTATTAATTTTTAAATCAGAGGAAGTGATGCTGGTGGAGCGCGGGGCTGTGACTCAGAGTGGATCACATGAGCGAATAACGGGAAGATATAATGTGCTGGTGGGGCGCGGGACAGCAATGAACCTGACCAGAATAATGGCGAGTAGGCCAGATCCAGCAGCGGGACATGGATCAGCAAGACGCAGTACCCGCAGGCGCTGTCATCCATCATCATCGCCATATTGTGGCTGCCGGTCTGCATGGGCATTGACATGCCCGGCATGCTGGCCTTGCCGGATGGCTCTGACGGCGGCTGGTGATGGCTATGCATCGACATATCCATACCGCAGTCTGCCATGCTGGCAGGTTCAGACTGCCCGACGCGCGCATGCTCCAGCGACCGTGAGATCACCGGGGCAATGAACAACATCAGGATCGCAAAAATCCCCAGACAGGCAGGGAGACGGCTTCGCGATGTAGCAGTCCGAATTAACGACACATATATCCTAAAATAGTGCGAAATTAACGGACGGAATTGTACTGTTTTATACGGCAAATGTTAAAACATTTTATTCAGGGTTAGCCTATTGCTAAAGTGAATTGCCGTTTGTCTCACATTCTCAACCCATTTAACCTTTAGGATATATCTTGGCCTCGCTGTGAAATAATACTGGCAGTAAAGGTAGTGTTATATCCCGACGGCTGAATATTCCAGCGTAAATATCATGGACAGGCTAAAAGCATTGGGTAGATCCGTTCGCCGAAGTGCCCAGAAAACCTCAACCTGCCAGCTTTTGCATCTCACCACGCACAATCCCTGTAATAGTGCGGATGAATAACGCAGCTATCACCGTGGTTGCCAGAGCCAGTAACGCAACGGCGATGGCATCGGCCCAAATTGCCTGAGCAAAGGCGGCATAACGTAGACCGGCACCTGCGGCGGCGGATAGCGGAAAACTGACGGCCCACCAGGAGACCCTAAACGGGCAGCAGTGTCTGAGGTCACGCAGGCGTGAAAGCAGGACTGTCAGCAGCAGCAGTGTCAGAGCAAACAATCCTTCTGCGAACAAATCTACGTGTCCTACTGTTATCACGTAGGCAGAAAACCCTACGGCAAAAGGGGCCAGCATAATCAACAGTGACGGGCTCATGGCCGCAGGCATCGGCTCTTCAAACATCAATCGCGAAAGAATGATCGTAAACAGGGGGATTGCAAAAAATAACCCAACCGACACCCCTAACACCATCAAGGCATGTGGCGGTTCGGTAAAATGCAATGCGGGGACTGCCAGGGGGATATCCAGCATTCCCACCAATGGCACGATCCAGGCCGGTACGGCATGAACCCTTTGTTGGCGAATGCCAATCCAGCGACCGGCCATTAACCACGCAAATACCGTCATGCCTATTGCCCCCAATATCCATAGCGTGCGAGCCAGGGGCATACTGATTTCGGCCAGTATAGCGGGCAACAGCAATGCGCTAATGAGCGGCGTCCCAAATAGCGCACCCGCGATAGGGTGAGTAAACTCGGCTTTGACGTGTTCAAATCCCGTCGCCGCTTTAATGGCATATGCCACAACCAGCAGCGCAAATACGATCACCGCAACACCACTAATTATTTGCGCAATCCACAAGGGTGTCCCCCACTGTGTATGAGCCATTCGCCAGGCCTGCCCTAAACCGGCCAATCCCATGACGGAACCAAACAAAGCTACGGGTAACCAGGACAGCCGGGCAGAAGAAACGGAGATCATATTCAAGCCTCACTTTAGTTTGGCTGCGTTGCAGCCAAAGCATCCATCACACGAGCTGAGTACACCATCGCGGCCCCCGCATTCAAAGCCACCGCTACGCCCAGTGCTTCCGCTATCTCTTCTCTGGTCGCGCCGTGTTTCACAGCTTCTGCGGTATGTACCGCGATACAGCCATCGCAATGTGTCGTAACAGCGACAGCCAGTGCGATCAACTCACGAGTTTTGGCATCCAGATGAGAGGTTTTTTTCCCCGCTAGCGACAACGCCTGATAGCCAGAAACGGTATCAGGGGCCAGCTTGCCCAATTCGCCGACGCGGCTCATCAACTGCTTGCGGTATTCATTCCAATCCAACATGGTCTCTCCTTTCTTTGATAGGGCGATCATTGCGCAAAGCCAGATCGCATAAAAACTTGTCTAGATAATAGTCTTTGCTCGTGATTTGATGCATGATGTGGAGTCTCTATTTTTAGCTCATTCGTCTCATGGATACTTTAAGTCAACTACTTTCACTTAGCCAAACGCAGGTCAGCTTAGATGTACGCTGCTTGCTGGACGGGGCATTTTCTATCCCTCATGAGATCATGTGTCCGGGGGAAGCGGCTTTCCATTTCCTGCTTTCCGGTGAGTGCCAATTGCGCCTGAGCAAAGGCCTGACACTGAAGATGAATGCAGGGGATTTTGTTTTATTGCCCCATGGCTCCGCCCACGAATTACTAAACGTGACCAAGGATACCCATTCAGTTCGGAAGATAACCCGCGATATACGCATACAAACAGGCAAGTCTCTGCCGATCAAATGCAACCAGGATGCAGCCAACCTGGCTGACGTGGATTTGCTTTGTGGACGATTTGTTTTTACTCGTGGTGCAGGGACACTGTTGATGCAGTCATTACCCCAAGTACTGCATGTCTGTTTGCGAGATTCTTCCGGGGTGGATCAGTTGGAAGCCCTGATCTCTCTATTACGCACAGAAACCGATGATGCTCAGCCCGGTGCTCACTCCATTGTGAATACACTTGGGCAGGTTCTTCTCATTTTTGCGTTGCGCACTTATAGCCAAGGCACAAATATATCGCCTAACTTACTGGCGTTAGCCGCGGACAGAAGGTTAGGCCCTTCGATTCAGGCCATCCTGGAATCTCCAGCGCAGCCATGGACGATTTCATCGCTCGGTAAAATGGTTGCTATGTCGCGTGCCACCTATGCCCGGCAGTTTCAGGATAGATCTGGCATGACGGTGGGGGGATTTCTTACCCAAATCAGGATAATGCGCGCGTGTGAACTACTGTCTAACACCGCTCTGGGTCAGGCAGATATTGGCGAGGCCGTCGGGTATCAATCCGAAGCGGCCTTCGGTAAAGCATTTCACAAAATCATGGGACAGACACCGGGACGGTGGCGGCGGGGGCAACGTATGGGATCCTAATCCATGTAGAATCGGTGCTTACGCGGGTTGTTCTCCCAGGGCTTTTAACCAAACGATGAAGGCGTCAATCTTCGGCCACTGGCGATCGGAAAGCGTCGATACATAATAGTGCTGGTCGCATTTCAGCTCCATCTTCGGGAAGGGAGCTACCAGTTCGCCGGAATCAAGCTGCTTGCGGATCAGCCGTTTGCGGCCCATAGCCACGCCGACATGATTGATGGCTGCCGTGACGGCCAGATCGGAACGATCAAAGCCAATTCCCGGCGAGGTATCCAGATTCACGCCGAAATGCTGTGCCCAACTGTGCCATTCGTCTGTTCCTGAGTCATAACTCCAGGCTTGTCGATCGTGGAGCAGGGTGCAGTGGGAGAGGTTGCCGGGAAAGTTGACCAGCTCAAATTGCCTGGCGTATTCCGGGCTGCATACCGGAATGATCGACTCGTCCATCAGGTATTGATAATGAAGTTGCGACGACGGCGTGGCGTCAAAGTAAACCGCCAGATCGATACCCGCCCGCTGGAAATTCACATTTTCATTGCCGGTCAGAATGGTCAGATTAATGGCGGGATAACGGCGGGAGAAATCCGCCAGCGCCGGGACAATCCAACACTGAGCAATGGAAGGCCGTGAGTAAATGGTTAACGAGCCGGATAGCGCCTGATTCTTGATATCCAGAATTTCCTGGTTCAGGGTGCCGAGAGAGGATTTTAACGCCCAAAAAACCCGTTTGCCTTCGGTCGTGAGCTCCACCTTGCGATGAGAGCGGACAAACAGCTGGATCCCCAGATTGGCCTCAAGCTGATTAATGTTATGGCTGACGGCGCTGGGGCTGACAGACAGCTCATCGGCGGCCATGGCGAAAGACTCATGCCGTGCAGCAACTTCAAAGGTAAATAACCGCGATAACTGCCAGCCATTCAGCGACCGGTGTGGACCCGCCAACAGATGATTCACTGCCATAAACTCCCCCTGAGATTTAAAAAAAACGGCGTTCTTCGCACCAGTTTGGTGAGCAAAGTTGACCCATGTCGCTAAATTGCACCATTTCTTGGCGTAAGTCACTCGTTTGATTCTGTTTCACTCATGTGAGAGCGGATTTTTATCGTTTGTCACCGATCGTCGTTTTCCTGTCCAATGAAGGTAAGTTAATTGCGGGGAGTATGGGCTATGGATTCGCAGATTTGGGTTGCCGGCACGCTGATCGCCAGTATCGCGATCATCATTTTGACCATCGTGAAGTTTAAGTTTCACCCTTTTTTAGCATTACTGTTGGCGAGCTTCTTTGTCGGCGGCATGATGGGCATGGGCCCGATTGATATGGTTAATGCCATAGAAAACGGCATTGGCAGTACGCTAGGGTTTTTAGCCGCCGTCATCGGGCTGGGTACCATTCTGGGCAAGATGATGGAGGTTTCCGGCGCGGCAGAGCGTATTGGTATTGCGCTCCAGCGTTGCCGCTGGCTGTCCGTTGACGTGATTATGGTGCTGGTCGGTTTGGTTTGCGGCATCACGCTGTTTGTTGAAGTGGGCGTGGTGCTATTGATCCCATTGGCTTTTTCCATTGCCAGAAAAACCGGGACCTCCTTGCTCAAGTTGGCCATTCCTCTGTGTACTGCATTGATGGCAGTGCACTGCGTGGTTCCTCCTCATCCAGCAGCGTTGTTTGTTACCAACAAGCTGGGCGCAGACGTGGGCACGGTGATTGTTTATGGTCTTCTCGTCGGGTTGACGGCATCACTGGTAGGGGGGCCGCTGTTCCTGAAATTAGTCGGCAAGCGTTTGCCGTTTAAGGCAGTCCCGCCCGAGTTTTCTAATCTGGCCGTGCGGGAAGAGCGTTCACTGCCATCACTGGGGGCAACGTTGTTTACCGTTTTGCTACCCATCGTGCTGATGCTGGCCAAAACGCTGGCAGAGCTGAACCTGGATAAAGAAGGGCGCTTGTTTACCGTTATGGAGTTTATCGGTAACCCGATCATCGCCATGTTTATCGCCGTGTTTGTGGCTTATTACGTGCTGGGGCTGCGCCGACATATGGGGATGAGCGCTCTGCTAAGCCACACAGAGTCCGGTTTTTCCTCCATCGCCAATATCTTGCTGATTATCGGTGCAGGCGGGGCATTCAACAGTATTCTGAAGACCAGCGGCCTGGCCGATACCCTGGCACTGATGCTGTCCAACCTGCATATGCACCCAATCCTGTTGGCCTGGCTGGTCGCCCTGATCCTGCATGCTGCCGTGGGTTCCGCCACCGTAGCCATGATGGGGGCTACGGCAATAGTCGCGCCGATGTTGTCGCTTTATCCTAATGTGAGCCCGGAGATCGTGACCATTGCCATCGGTTCTGGCGCCATCGGCTGCACCATTGTGACGGATTCCCTGTTCTGGTTGGTGAAGCAGTATTGCGGGGCTACGCTGAATGAAACCTTCAAGTATTACACTACGGCCACCTTTATCGCCTCGGTGCTGGCGCTGGGCATGACCTTCCTGCTTTCATATGTTATTTGAGTACAATAAGTTTATGGGATAGAGCGATATCGGGATAATTAGAGGTGACATTGTCACAATTAAGGCGTGTTTTGGTGTGTTCTGCAAGGCCCATGACAGCCAAACCTCTCTATAGATTTCGCGTAGCGCGATCAAAAAAGGGGGGATGAATTGATTTCAAACTCCCTAAACCAATGAATAATGACAAACAGTGAGGAGAAAATGACGCATTCATCAGCTGAGAAGATTATCAGTTTATATGAACAGCACGCTGAAGCCTGGGAAAGGTTGCGACCCACGGATCTTTTTGAACAGGTTTGGTTGGACCGATTCCTGGGTTTGGTGCCGGATAATGGGAGGCTGTTGGATATCGGATGTGGTAATGGAATACCCATCGCTGCGTATTTCATTCAACGTGGATTTGATGTTATGGGGATTGATAGCTCAAAACAGATGATTAATGCATGCCAGAAAAAATTCATACATCAACAGTGGCGCGTAATGGATATGCGCAAATTAGCGCTGCATGAAACGTACAATGGTTTACTTGCATGGGACAGTTTTTTTCACCTGACACGTGATGACCAACGTCGCATGTTCAAAACTTTTCGAGAGCATGCCAGGAGCAAAGCCGCATTGATGTTTACCAGCGGGACAAGTGATGGTGAAGCCATTGGGGAGTTCCAAGGTGAGGCGTTGTATCATTCAAGTCTGGCGCAGGAAGAATATAAACAGCTGTTGTATGAAAATGGTTTTACCGTTGTGAAGATGGTCGTTGAAGATCCTGAATGCCGGGGACGTACGGTGTGGCTGGCAAAAAGCTTGATATAACGCATATGTATAACGTCCCATGACAAAGGCCAGAACCTCAGATTCTACGTAAACCTACCTAGGTGCGCATAATGTATATTATGTTAAATTACATTGGTGGTTACGCACCGGGCTGGCCATCCTGGCTATAACTCACCTCACCTTCAATCATTACCGGTCTCGTCACCAAGACCTATCAGCGTTTGCTCAACATCGCTGGCTTCAATCATCAGTCGGCGTGCCCTGATGAAAACGCATCTGCCATCGACTGCCATTCTCTTCTGAGGTTAACAACCAGATCGACGATCGCAATGTACAACGAGCAACACCGCCATCGGCACTACGCTGATAACTTCGGTATGTCAGCAACACTATACCTTCGGCAATTGCAGCTAACTTAAACCCGTCAGCAAAAATTTCTGTCGGGTCACTTTCCATCTGCAAAGCTGCCAGAGTTTGCGGTTTGTCATAGCGTTGGCCAGAACGCCCAATTTCTTCAAACTCTTCATGCAGCAATTCACTGACTGCAGCTAAGTCACCGCGCGTTGCCGGCTGATGCAGTTTAACTTCCCGCGATTGGATCACCGCCAACAACTCTGTCGAATGGGTCAAAACGCCCTCCTTTTTTTGATCGCGCTACGTGAAATCTGAAAACAATTGGCAGTAATCACCCTGCAGATTTCGTCAAAACGCACCATTAAATACCCCGTAATGAACAGCCAACCACACAGTCGGCCCGTTGGGATCGGTCCATTCAACTCTATGGCGGCATTGTGCGGGAATATTCACAAAGTCACCGCTGTTTAACACCCGGATATCAGACTCATTATCAAACCTTAACCCCGCGGAACCCTGCAATACCATGATCCACTCACTTTGCGGCTGGCAATACCAGAAATCCGGCGGGCTCGATTGTCCGGTAGAAATGATACGTTCAATTTTCACATTAGGCTGTGATAGCAATGTTTCGAAGGTTTCAGCTTCTGCCTGAAGTGCGGCTTCAGGAAAGTGTTTGAATATATTCGTCATCATCTGAACTGACTCCATCGATGAGTTAACCTGGGGATTGTTCTTTCACGTTGAAGTCCTAATACTCAAAAAATTAGTGACAATGTCACTAAATCAGGGCTCCACAATTTGTACCACAACTTTCCCTTTCGCGTGTCCGTCTGCCAGATAAGCCAGTGCGCTTAGGCTGTCATCAAACGGAAATGTCCTGTCGATCACCGGTTTCAGTTTCCCGGCATCAATTAGTGTCGCTATTTGCGTCAGCTGGCTCCCATCAGGACGAACGAAAAAAAACGAATAATTAACCTGCCGATCGGCCGCACGAGAGATTATTTTTCTGCTGAGCAGCCAAAAAACAGCCTTCATCATAATATTCATCCCTCTTTTACGGGCGAATGCAAGGTCCGGAGGTCCGATGAGCGACACGATCTCGCCATGAGGTTTAAGGATCTTAAGGGACTTTTCAAGGCTGTCGCCACGAACTGTGCCCAGAACCAGATCGTAGTCAGCCGGGGTCTGTTCAACGTTCTGACGTCGATAATCGATGACGTGATCGGCTCCCAGAGATGTCACAAGCCCGGTATTCGCCGCGCTCGTGGTGGTGGTGACGCTGGCCCCCAAATATTTTGCCAGTTGGATGGCGAAGGTACCAATCCCGCCAGAACCTGCAGGGATAAAGACTTTCTGACCCGGCTTCAGCTTGGCATGCTCAAAAGCTTGCCATGAGGTAAGCGCTACCATCGGGAGCGAGGCTGCTTCCGTAAAGCTGAGGCTCATTGGCTTCAGGGCTGCCGCACTCTCTGGGACCGCCACATATTCAGACAGTGCTCCTCTGTCCATATCAAATACGCTGGTAAACACTGCATCGCCGGGCCGAAAACGCGTGACGTTTTTTCCGATATTTTCCACCACGCCGGCCAGGTCGCTGCCGATGACCGCTGGCAGAGTAAATCTAAGTATCGGTTTGAATGTTCCCTTTGGGATCATATTGTCGATCGGGTTTAGCCCCACGGCATACACTTTGACAAGGACTTCATCGTCTCTGATCCCCGGTCGTGGGATATTTTCAAAGCTCAGTCGGCCTGTTTTACCATAGTCTTGCAGTAGTAAAGCTTTCATGGTGCTATTCGCTGTTTTTAAAGGTAAAGATCCCGTCCGCAGGTGGGACGGGAGGAGCAAGTTACTCACTAATGTAGCGCGCTGCTGGATGTTCCTGCCGAAACTCCGGCAGCATCGCTTGGCGAGCTTGATTATAGTTTAGCCACTGCTGTTCGTTATGCAGAGGCGGGATGGTCACCACCTCGCGGCGGTCAAAGCCGACAAGCGCTGCATCTACCAGCTCATCGACTTCCATCACGCCGCTCACGGTATTAATGTCCGTCCCCGAACGCTGCCAGATTTCGGTGCGCGTTGCGGCAGGCAATACGGCTTGTACATACACGCCCTGCGGCGCGAGCTCGATACTCATCCCCTGAGACAGATAAAGTACAAACGCTTTGGTGGCACCATAAATGGTCAGGCCGAATTCCGGCGCCAACCCGACCACTGAACTGATGTTGATAATGGCACCCTTCCCGGCCGCGGCCAGGCGTGGAGCCACCGCGTGGGCCAGACTGGCAACCGCTGACAGATTCAGGGCTATCAGTCGGTCAATATCCGCCGCCTCCTGAGACGCAAACGAACCGGACAGGCTCATCCCGGCGTTATTCACCAGCACCGTTATGTTCTCATCGTCACGAAGCCGCTGCGCCACGGCTTGCACATCCGCTCGCTGCGTGAGGTCTGCCGGCAGGATGTCCACGGCCACGCCATAATCTGCGCGCAGGCGACCGGCCAGCACTTCCATACGGGCAACATCCCGCGCAACCAGGATAAGGTTATGCCCGCGGCGGGCGAAACGATCTGCATAAACTGCGCCAATACCGGTGGAGGCACCGGTGATCAATACCGAACTGATGTCTGTCATGCTTGCCTCTCTGTGATGGGAAATGATTCATACTTCATTCATTGAATGATGCATGTCATCTATAATAGATGTCAATCATCATTTATTTTGTTAGCACTATTTTGTCTCTGGCCCCCTCCAGGCGAACTGACAGGTTGGATGCCGCCTTTTGCGGCTTCCAACCTGCGCAGTCAGATTAATTACACTTTGCCAGGACGGATTTTAAACCAGATGGCATACATCGCCGGCAGGAACACCAATGTCATCAGGGTTCCTCCGAAGGTGCCGCCAATCAAGGTGTAGGCCAGAGTGCCCCAGAATACCGAATGGGTCAGCGGGATAAAGGCCAAAATGGCCGCCAACGCGGTAAGCAACACTGGCCGGGCACGCTGCACCGTGGCTTCGATTACCGCATGGAACGGATCCATCCCCGCCTGCTGATTGTGATCGATTTGCCCGATCAGGATTAGGGTATTCCGCATTAAAATACCCGATAGCGCGATCAGCCCGACCAGAGCGTTGATTCCAAACGGCTGTTGGAACAGCAGCAAAGTGGGCACTACACCGATCAGTCCCAATGGGGCCGTGAGGAATACCATGACCATCGCGGACATTGAGCGGACCTGCAAAATGATAATCAACAGCGTCAATGCGATCATGATCGGGAATAACGGTAATAAGCCACAGGGAATGGCGAGTACGGACCAAATACCAATTGAGTGACCCGGATACGAGCCTCTGGGGCCAGCCCTTCAGCTGCGGCTTCGCGAAGACGGAACTTAAGGGCTTCACGGGCTTGCTGGCTGTCCGTGAGTATCACTATCTTGGCGAACGAAGGATCGGGTAGCTCTGGCGCCATGGCCAGATAAAAACGCGGCGAACCCTGACCAATATACGATGTGACGATCCTGGCCTCAGGCTGTTTCTTCAGCCAGGTTTCAACCTTGGCGGTGGCGGCGCTGGTCTGCTCAATTGCGGTTCCATAGGGCATTTGTACCTCGACCAGTACTTCAGGACGATCGGAGGTAGGGAAAAACTGCTTCTTGACCAGCCCCATGCCGACAACTGCCAGGATAAAGGCGGCAATCACCGTAGCGGCCACTGTCCACTTGCGGGTGATAACACGGGTCAACAACCGACGAAAGCGGTTATAGTGGCGGGTGTTATAGATAGCCGCGTGTCCCCCCTTGACCTGTTTGATGTTCGGCAACATCTTCACCCCCAGATAAGGCGTAAAGATCACCGCAACCACCCAGGATGCGATCAGGGCGATACCGACAATCCAGAACATGTTACTGGTGTACTCGCCTGCGGTAGACTGTGCGAAACCATTCGGCATAAAACCAATGGCCGTCACCAGCGTCCCTGCCAGCATTGGTGCAGCCGTATGGCTCCAGGCGTAGGCGGAGGCTTTGAGCCGGTCGTACCCTTCCTCCATCTTTACCACCATCATTTCGATGGCGATTATGGCGTCATCAACCAGCAGTCCCAGCGCCAGTATCAGTGAGCCCAGGGTAATGCGATCAAAGTTCTTGCCAGAGGCCTCCATCACCACAAACACCACTGCCAGCGTCAAAGGCACCGCCGCGGCAACCACTACCCCTACGCGCCAGCCCATGCTAACAAAGCAAACCACCATCACCACCAGTAGTGCAACGAAGAACTTCACCATAAATTCGTCAACTGCAGACCGGATATTAGCCGACTGGTCAGTGATCTTGGTGAGTGTCATCCCCAGTGGCATGGCCTGATTGATACTGGCCGTTTCTGCATTAAGCGCTTTGCCCAGGTCCAGTCCGTTCCATCCCTCCCGCATCACAATGCCCAACAGCAGAGCCTGCTCGCCGTTGTTGCGAATAATAAAGGTGGCAGGATCTTCATAACCGCGTTCCACCGTCGCGACGTCCGAAAGCTTCAGGGTCCGCCCCTGTGCCACAACCGGTGTGTCACGGATCTTCGTCAAGGTATCGAGGGCACCGTCCAGGCGCAAAAAAACCTGCGGCCCCTGGGTGTCAATAGAGCCGGCGGGCGTCAGCACGTTCTGGTTATTCAGTGCGGCAAAAATCTGTTGGGGAGTCACGCCAAGGGTGGCCAGCCGATCGTGAGAGAAAGAGACAAAGATACGTTCCGCCTGCTCGCCAATGATATTGACCTTTTTCACGCCCGGTACATGCAACAGGCGCTGGCGAAGGGACTCGGCATCACGCACTAACAGGCGTTGCGGTTCTCCCCTGGCCTTCAACGCAAACAGCGCAAAGGTGACGTCTGAAAATTCATCATTGACCATCGGTCCTATGACGCCCGCAGGCAAGTTCCTGGTCTCGTCACCCAGTTTTTTGCGGGCCTGATAGAACGCTTCCTGTACCTCGGATGGCGGTGTTTTATCCGCCAGTGACAGCATGGTGAAGGCTAACCCTGGGCGCGTGTAGGTTTCGCTGCGGTCATACCATTTCAGTTCCTGCATCCGTTTTTCAAGCGGCTCGGCGACCTGATCCTGCATTTCCTGCGCCGTAGCCCCCGGCCAGGCGGTGATGACCGTCATCTGCTTAACCGTAAAGGGCGGATCTTCAGCACGTCCCAATTCGAAAAACGAAAGAATACCGGCTACCGTGATAAGAAAGATCAAGAAAAGCGTGATGGAACGTTCGCGCACCGCGAGTGCCGAGAGGTTAAAACGCCCTGTGCTCATGGCTGGCTCCCGGCAACGCCGTCGTCAGCCTGCTGAGCCGATCTGACCTGCTCACCGTCGCGCAGCAAGTGCGCCCCCAAAGCCACGACCTGTTCGCCAGCCCTGAGATTGCCAGCAACTTGTGCCATATCGTCGCTGATGCCCATGACCTGCACCGCGCGCCAGGACACTGTTGCCGGTTTACCGGCGATAATCCATACGCCAGCCCCCTTACCGGGGTCATACAATGCCGCGACCGGCACCTGTAGCCTTGACGCCGAACGATTACCGTTAGCGATATCGAGGGTGAAGGTGGATCCTAAAGGGGCTCCAGCCAGCGAGCCTTCAAGCACATATCTGGCCTCGAATGTTCGCGTCGAAGGATCGGCCGCATCAGAAAGCAGTCGCAATGTGGAAGGCATTGCGTCACCACTGCGGCCATACAGACTGGCCATCGCCACACTGCCAATGGCCGGACGCAATGTTTCCGGCAGATGCACTATGGCCTCTCTTTGCCCTGCCCGCGCCAGCCGAACTATCGGCTGACCTGCACTGACAACCTGTCCGGGTTCAGCCAGGGTCGCCATCACCACGCCATCGGCGTCGGCGGGTAGAACGGCATACCCGGAAGCATTACGGGCCACATCAGCCTGAGCCTCTGCGGCGCTGAGCTGCGCCTTGGCAGTATCCGCTGCCGCTTTGATCTGATCGTAAGCCGAGGCTGAAACAGCACCGGTGGCGACCAGTCCACGGTAACGTGCTTCGTCGGCGGTCGCCTGTCGGGCCTGCGCGCGAGCTGCCGTCACGGCTTGTTGCTGGGCTCGCGCCTGCAGAGCCAAATCGACCGGATCAAGACGCATCAGTGGCTGACCACGTTTGACGGTCTGACCGGTGTCGACCAGGCGCTCAAGTATTTTTCCGGAGACCCGGAAACCGAGGTCACTCTGGATGCGCGCGACCACGACGCCGGTGAAAGCGCGAGAAGTATCGATTGAATCTTCAACCGCTACCGCCCGCACTAAAGGCGGCTTAATTCGTGGGTCGTCGCCGGTCGATGTGTCACCACAGGCCACCAGGGCGAGAGGCAACAGACAAATGGCAATGGTGGCAGGTTTAAGCCGAGGCATGGGTTCCCTTACGTCATTAACAGGACAAGAACCGCATTCTCTAACTAGTGACCAATTATGTCAATGGTCACTGATGGCGTTATGGCGACAGACTGCGCAATATCAATGCTGATAAAAGCACCGCAGCCTCACCGGCCGTTTCCAGGTTGTATTGCAGTTGTACCGGGTTGATATAGGGCCGCATCACCAGATAAATCGCACTGGCGGTTTCGTCCAGCGGGGTCTTGCGCTCAAACTCCCCGGACTCGCGGCCCTCACGGATAATTTGCTGAATGACCTGCTGCAAATGAACTTCATGCGCCTTCACTGAAGGCCACCGATCGCGTGCGGCAACAGCGGCGATGTCATACAGCTTGCGGTCATGGAAGAACAAGTCGCTGCCGGTTTCTGACAGCGCCTTGAACAGGCGTCTCAGCTTCTCTGAGGCGGTGGGTGCCTCTGCGATCGCCGAATCCACCAGCGCCATAATCATGGCCAGGCGATTGGCGCAGATCACCTCGCCAATCGCCTGCTTGGACTCAAAGAATTTGTAGATATAAGCCTTGGAAAAACCGATGGCCTTGGCCAGATCGGACACCGTGGTTTTTTCAAACCCATAATGTCCAAAATATTCTGTAGCCGCCTCTACCACCTGATCGCGAACGCTGTGATCAGAGGGGCCGCGTGTTTGGGGTGTCTTCATTTTTTTATTCATCGGTATAGCTTATCTCTGTGAGTTTTGATTCACAATGAGTGACCAATATATTAATAGGTCACAATCTATATTAAACGGCAAACGCCTCCCCCAGAGAAACAAGGAGAGCGGCTGATGAATAGCAAGAGGTTATCTATCAGGCGGGTTGTTATACCTTGCAGCGCTAAAATCAGAACTCCCCGCTGAGTGACGGGGAATTCCACCAGATAAACCCATGCGGGGCCAAGCTGGCTACTCTGTCAGGAGCCCTCTCTAGCGAGCCAGTTCTACTCCGTCCAGTTCAGAAATCGCCAGGCAGTAAACCTCGGTGATGGCCTCCACCGTGTAGGCGGTTTTCGCCGGGATCATCAACATCTCATGCGCTTGCAGAATCTGATCCCCAATTTTGAGTTCACCAGACAAAACCATCAGTTTGACCCAACCCGGATGAAAACGGGCTGACTGTTGGCTGCCAGCATCAAGTTTCAACAGCGCCGTGTGCCCTTGCGCCTCACGTTTTAAGATATGGTAATAGACTCCATCGTAAGGCATTTTTTCGTAGTGCAGTGTCGCCAGTGTTCTTTTATGCATGATAGCTTCCTAGTAATCGGTGATTAGTTGGATCAAGTATCACAATTCCCTAACGGCCTTTGGGCCTGTTAATAAATATATAGGACGTATGCCCCAGACGCAAAATCAGAGGCAAAGGTTCTTTGCCCGGGTTATGAGAAGTCTGCGGCTGCAAAGGGGGATCACTGGCGAAGATGACTGCGGGGACGACGAAGGCTTTGGTCTGACACCGGGGGGCACATCTGGTGAGAGTTCGCCCGCAGAATGCGGGCGATTAAAACAGGGTTACCGGCGACGTAACAGCAGGCCCGCCAATAAACTCACGCCGGCAAAGATCGCCACAGTGGTGAGTGGCTTCTTCTTGACCAGGTCGCTGACACAGCCCAGGGCATCGCCATATTTTTCTTGTATTGCACCCGCCACGTAGCGGGCGCTCCCCTCGGCTTGCAGGCGCTCATCGCCCGTAACATCACCCGCAACTTCCTGCGTTTTGCCGACAACTTTATCCATAACACCTTCGATCTTATCGCTGTTCATCCTGTTCTCCTGAGTTTGATATCGGTAGATGACCGCCTCAATACTAAGCTGCCCCCTAGCCACTCATAAGGTCAATTTGCATGAAATTGACTAGTGCATTTGAGCCTTACTTTTCCTTTTTAGACTGCCGTTCACCGGCAAATAACCCCCGTTCACGGGCCCAGACAATGGCCTCACTACGGCTGTGCACGTCGAGTTTGGAATACACCGTAGCCACATGATTACGCACGGTATTGGCGGCAAGATTAAGGCGGGTGGCAATTTTCTTGTCAGGCAGGCCTTCGCAGATTAGTCCCAACACATCGCGCTCACGGGCAGTCAGATCGGTGAAGGAAACCCCAGACAGATGGGGTTTATTGATGCTTTTCACATTGGCCAGTTTCTCGAGCAGCGTTTGACTGAACCAGGAAGCATCTTGCATCACCTCTTCGATGGCGGACACCAACTCCAGTTCCGACCGTTTGCGTTCGGTAATATCCATCATGACCAACAGATAACAGGGCGCGTCCTGAATACTCACGGCATCGGCGGAGACCACGCAGTCGATCACGTCGTTGCCCTTTTTCCGGACTTTAACATCCTGACTCTCGACGTTGCCGGTTTTTGCCAGCAGGGTAAACAAACGGCGACATTCCCCCTGCCCATCAATAACATTGAGATCCTCGACCGTCTTGCCGATCAACTCCTCAGCGGCGTATCCGGTGGTCTTGATAAAGGCTTCGTTGATATCCAGCACTCGCTGCTTGTCCGCAGTGCACACCAGCGTCGGGACCGGGCTCAAACGGAAGGACTTGGCGAACCGCTCTTCACTCTCGCGTAACGCCGACTCGGCTTTGCGGCGAGGCTCAAGGTCGGTAAAGGTAAACAGCATGCAATCTTCTTCATTGATGTCCAGCGGCTGCCCGGCAACGATCACCAGTTTGGTTCCCCCTGCGGGCAGTTTTAACTCGGCCTGCATTTGCGGAATGGTTGCCCCTTCACTCAGGCGCTGCACGGCCAGTTCCTTATTTTCCGCCTGCTCCAGTACATCCAGTGCGTAGACCGAATTGCCCATTACCTGATCGCGGTGGTAACCGGTCATATCGAGGAACCCCTGATTGACCTTGATGTAACGCAGGTCGTTCAGGCTACAGATCACCGCAGGTGCCGGATTGGCGTTGAAGGTTTTTTCAAAGCGATCTTCGGCACTGGCCCACTCGGTGGCATCACTCAGGATCAATACCAATAACTCGGGCTGCCCTTTAGCGTCGGTGATAATCAGGCTGCGCAGACGGTGAACCCAGATAAACTCCGGCTCGCTGATGGGTTTTACCTCGACCAGCACATCACTGAATTCTTCACCCTTGGCCACCCGGTTAATCGGGTATTGCTCTGCGGTCAAAGGATGATTGTTGCGATAACGCAAGGCAAAACGCTCCGCGTACTCCTGGGCATTGGCTCCCAGCTCACGCAGTTTGGTCAGCCCATGCATGCTCAGCGCGGCTTCATTCGCCCACAGAATGGTCTGATCGATTTCGGTCAGGATCACCCCTTCGGTCAATCCTGAAATGATCTGTTGTAGTTGGCTGCGGTTAGTTTCGCTGGCAAGAACGGACTGGCTCATTATTTCTCCATAAAACAAAAGGCCTCGGGCCACCAAATGGCGATCTTCGCGCCTGGCAATGATGCGACTTCCCAACCAGCATAGTGCTTAAGTAGTTCATTCGCGGGGTGTGAATGCACTAGCACCAAGGGTGCAAATGAACCGGGACGATCGGTGGTGCAGATCGGCAGACTGATTCTGTCGGCGCAGCGGACTGCTGTGCGTACAACCCCTTGTCCAGTAAATATAAGGAATAACAATGACCACTGTCTATGAATCCAATCGCTTTGCGTTTCACGTTTCATGGGGCTCAATATTGGCCGGGAGCGCCATGGCACTGGCGACCTATCTGATCTTGAGTGTACTGGGTACCGCTGTCGGCGCATCGGCCGTGGACCCGATGCAGGCAGGCAATCCCCTGAGTGGTTTCGGTGTCGGAACCGGCATCTGGCTGTTTGTCACCACCTTGCTCTCCCTGGCCGCAGGGGCCTTTGTCGCCGGCCGAACCGCACCCAACCGGGGCGGTTTACACGGCCTGTTGAGCTGGGCGGTCACCACCTTACTGACCACCTGGCTGGTTATTTCTTTGGCAAGCGGCGTGGTCGGTCTGGCCGGAAATGCCGTTGGTAAAGGATTATCTCTGGCGGGTAACGGCCTGGCGGCCGCGGCACCGGGCATTGGCGACAGCGTTAAGCAGCAACTCGACAAGCAAGGCATCAGCCTGGATTGGGATGATTTGCAAAATCAGTTGGCTACCACGCTCAAGCAAACCGGCAAGCCGGAATTAGACCCGTCCAAATTGGAACAAAAAACTGAACAGGCTGGTGCGGACGGTAAACAGTCGGCGACCGATGCTGCCACCGATCCGGCCCAGGCCGCAGCGGAGCTTAAGCAATGGTTCGAGCGCGTGAAGCAATCTGGTGAGCCAACCCTGAATGCCGCTGATAAGGACGCACTGGTGAACATCGTTGCGGCTCGTACCGGCAAGAGCCACGCTGAAGCGACCCAAATTGTCGACAACTACGCTCAGGCTTATCAGCAGGCAGTACAAAAAGTCGAAGAACTGAAGGCTCAGGCTGAACAGAAAGCCCGCGAAGCGGCGGATGTGGCAGCCAAACAAGTCTCCCGTGCCGCCTGGGGCTCCTTGCTGATGCTGCTGTTGGGTGCCGCGCTGAGTTTTGGTATCGGGCGGATTGCGGTATCAACACGTCGCAACGTTGTTGTGAGTTGATCAAGGATGGATGTGTCATGAAACGAGACCTGTCATCGATCTCATTGAATTATCGCAAAGTGGTTGGGGCTTCGATACCGGTACTGGTTATCGATTTCTTCAATGAAAAAAACGAGCGTTATACCCTGCGCTATAACTTGCCGCCGGATACCCCGGAACGGACGGAGCGACGGGTGTCTTTACTGCTGCATCTGCTGCGCAAGCAAAGACCGCATGAGATTGATGAAGTGACACCCTAACTCAAATTAAGCGACAAGCAAGGCCCAAGCCGGAGACTCCGCCGGACTTGGGCCTTTTAATTACCCCATCCGATTACTTGACCAAAATCCCCCACTTCTTCATGCGTGAAAGTAGCGTAGTGCGTTTGAGCCCCAGACGCTGCGCGGCACCACGGGGGCCGGCCACCACGCCGTTGGTTTCCTTCAGCACGCGGATAATCCGCTGGCGTTCGTCTTCTCCCGCCTGGATCGGCTCCGCTGCCGGCAAGGGTAAGGCCATCGAAGGCACCGGATAGCGCAGTTCGGGCAACTCCAGATTAAGTACCGTACCCTGCGTCAGCAATACCGCCCGTTCGATGACATTCTCCAGCTCGCGCACATTGCCCGGCCAGGGCATCTGACTCAGCAGACGCAGGGTCTCGGCCGGAATGCTGTCG
This sequence comes from Serratia proteamaculans, assembly GCF_949794035.1. Taxonomy (NCBI): domain Bacteria; kingdom Pseudomonadati; phylum Pseudomonadota; class Gammaproteobacteria; order Enterobacterales; family Yersiniaceae; genus Serratia; species Serratia proteamaculans. The sequence goes on along the minus strand of NZ_OX461105.1, from coordinate 2,680,081 downwards.
ATGGTGCGCTTCATCCGCCGTGCGATTTTATAGGTGAGAAACTTCACTAATTGCGGAATGTCTTCCGGCCGCTCACGCAAGGGAGGGATGACAATGGGGAACACATTCAGCCGGTAAAACAGGTCGCTGCGAAACTCGCGATCGGCCACCATTTGCTGCAGGTCACGGTTGGTGGCGGCAATCAGACGCACATCTACCGAGATCACCTTGTTACCGCCTACCCGTTCAAACTCCCTCTCCTGCAATACCCGCAGCAGTTTAGGCTGCAGTTCGACGGGGATTTCCCCCACTTCATCCAGAAACAGCGTTCCTTTATCCGCCAGTTCAAAACGCCCCATCCGCTGGTTGGTGGCCCCGGTGAAGGATCCCTTTTCGTGACCAAACAAATCGCTTTCCAGCAAACCGGCCGGCATCACCGCGCAGTTCATTTTCACCATGCGCTGGTCACGCCGCTCACTCAGGTTGTGAATAGCGCGAGCAATCAATTCTTTACCGGTGCCGGTTTCGCCGAGGATCAGCACCGAACAGTCACTCTTGGCCACCATTTCGACCTGTTTCAGCACCGCAGACATCACCACGCTGCGCCCGACAATCTCACCGAAGTCCGGGTTATTGCCGTTGATTTGCTCGGTCAGATACAGGTTTTCATGCACCAGGCTCTCTTTGAGCCGATTGATTTCCTGGTAGGCCAACGCATTGTCCACCGCAATGGCGATACGTTCGGCAATCTGCTGCAACACCCGCAGATTGGCAGCGTTGAAATTGTCCGGCTGACACTGTGCCAGCTTCAATACGCCCAGGGTCTTTTTGCCAAACACCAGTGGCAAGAGGCACAGCGTTTGGATTTGATCATGCCAGAGATCGAACAGTTGGCGTTCATAGGCCGCCAGGCGATCGGAATGCTTGAGGTTCAGCAGCAGCATTTCGCCGCTCTGCATCACCTGTTCCGATAAGGTTCCTGCCAGCGCCACGCTGTACTGTTGGCGCTCGACCACGTCGTCTTGCAAATAATGCGTGGAGTAGATGGTCACCTGATCGGTTTTATCGACACACAACACCATGCTGATGGCGTCGATCTTGAAAAAACGGTGGATCTCCGTTGAGATTTCGCCAATCAAATCATCCAGATCGAGCTTTGACAGCACCGCGTTGGTCACGTCGACCAAAACACGGTAATCGTCTCGCTCATGGCGCAACTGGCGCTGGCGTGTTTCTGCCTGCTCACGCAATGTGATCTGCTCTGCCGCCAACGCGACCAACTCCATCAGCGTCTGTAACTGCACCAGACCCGCATCACTGAAAGGTTGCGCGCTATTGCGTAACAGTTCGCAACCGCCAATCAGGCTGCCACCGGCATGCAGTGGCATCAGGCAATAGTGGCTAAAGGATGGGTACAACGCCAGGGCGCTGATTTGTGGGTAACGCGCATGCAGATCTTCACTCTGCCAACGTTGTGCCAGTGGGCTCTGCCGTAACCGGCTGACCGGTCCGTTAGCCAGCAGGGTTTCATCCTGATAGATAACCGGCTGCCGCTGCGCGTCCAGCCCATGAAAACACACGCGCTCACTGTGTGGGTCAAACAGCACCAATGTCACATTGTCGGCCAGTTGCTGACGTTGCAGCAGCTGGCGTAGTTGCCGTAACAGATCGGCAAAGCTGTGCTGACTGAGCAGCGTACGAGTTATTTCGAGTAATTCTTGTTTTTCTAATTGTGCATTCGACATTGTTTATCACTTGCCTGAGTCGCGATGATGATGTTAGTGAGTCACGTCACAAAGTGTAACGCTGGGCGGCATGGTTCTCCCCCGACCGGATCAACAAATGCGCGGCAAAGGTTCAGCATGCGGCAAATCCAGCAGGCGGCTGATGCCATAAGCGCCTTGCAGCCTCACCTGACGTCCTGACGTCACCCGGCCAATCACCGTAGCGGCCTTGCCCAACGGGTGAGCCTGCAAGGCAGCCAGCACTGCAAGTTCGGCCTCAGGTGCGGCCACCACCACCAGTTTTCCCTCGTTGGCAAAGTTGATGGCATCCAGCCCCAGCAATTCGCAAATGCCCCGAACCGCCGGCGTTATCGGCAGCAGATTCTCTTCCACCTCGATCCCCACACCGGCCGCACGAGCAAACTCATGCAGAATGGCGTTCACCCCGCCACGGGTGGCATCACGCAGTGCCCGCACGCCGTTAATGGCCCGCAATGGCGCGATTAACGGAGCCAACACCGCACAGTCACTGATCACGTCCAGCGACATGCCCAGCTTTTCCCGCAGGTTGAGGATAGTCGCCCCGTGGTCGCCCAGGGTGCCGCTGACAATAACGGTGTCGCCGACACGGATATGGGTCGCCGCCCAATCCAGGCCCGGGGGGATCACTCCAATACCGGCGGTGTTGATAAACAGCTTGTCGGCGGCCCCCCGCTGCACCACCTTGGTATCCCCGGTGACAATGCGAATACCGGCCTGCTGTGCGGTGGCGGCCATCGAAGCCACCACCCGCTGTAAATCGGCCAACGGCAAACCTTCTTCCAGGATGAACCCGCAGGAGAGATAACGCGGTAATGCACCACTGACCGCCAGATCGTTAGCCGTACCGCAAACCGCCAGTTTGCCAATATCACCGCCCGGAAAGAAAATCGGGTCAATCACGTAGCTGTCGGTGGTAAATGCCAGCCGATCGCCCTGTTGGGTTAACTCGGCCAAATCCAGTCGGGCCTGATCTTCGCGCTGATCCAACTGTGGGTTGGCGAAGGCTGGCAAGAAAAGCTCATCCAGCAGTTGCTGCATCGCTGTGCCGCCGCTGCCGTGAGCCATGGTAATCACGTTATTCATGCCGGGGTTTCCTCTGTTTCACGGCGGTATTGGTACCAGGCGGCGCAGGCCCCTTCTGAAGATACCATCAGCGCACCAAAGGCGTTTTGTGGCGTACAGCCACGGCCAAACAACGGGCAATCTCGCGGTTTGCAGCGCCCGGTCAGCACTTCCCCACAGCGGGCATGAGGATCGTCAGCCACCTGCCGATGCTGCGGACGGAAGCGTCTTTCTGCATCAAAGGCACGATAGGCAGCGGTCAGGGCAATGCCGGAGTCGGCAATGGTGCCAAGACCGCGCCATTCGCTGCCGCCGCCCAGCACAAAAACATCGCTCATCGCCTGCTGTGCCAACAGATTGCCCTGTTCCGGCACCACCCGCCGATATTGGTTTTCGGTTTGGCTCTGCTGCCCGACGAACTGTTCAATCAACATCATCACCCCTTGCAAGATATCCAGCGGTTCAAAACCGGTTACCACCAGGGGCTTGTGGTATTGCCGGCTGATAAAGTCATAGGGCTCGGTGCCGATAACCATGCTGACATGGCCGGGCGCCAGAAAACCGTCGATGCGCACATCCGGCTGTTGCAACAGGCTGCGCAAGGTGGGGATCAGGCTGATGTGCTGGCAAAACACGCTGAAGTTGTCGAGCGCTTCCAGCCGGGCCTGTTGCAAAGTGATCGCGGTGACCGGCATGGTGGTTTCGAAACCCAGGGCAAAGAACACCACCTGCCGCTGGGGATTTTGTCGCGCCAGCATCAGGGCATCCAACGGCGAATAAACCACCCGCACGTCGGCCCCGCGCTCGCGAGCCTGCAGTAACGAGCCTTGTTTGCCCGGTACCCGCAGCGCATCGCCGAAGGTGCAAAAAATCACCTCCGGGTGGGCGGCGATTTCGCAGCAGGCATCGATACGGCCCATGGGTAACACGCAAACCGGGCAGCCGGGGCCATGAATAAATTCAATCTGTGGAGGCAGCAGTTTATCCAGCCCAAAGCGGAAAATGGCATGGGTATGGCCACCGCAAACCTCCATGATTTGCAAGGGGCGTTCAGCGGTAAACGGCAACTGCACCGCTCGCTGCCGGATATGCTGTAGCAGGGTTTTTACCCGTTGTGGATCGCGGAATTCATCAACGTAATGCATGGTTGCCTTCCCCCGCCAGAAACAGCGCTACGTCCTGCTCCACTTCCCCCATCGCCTGCAGTGCCGCCAGCATCTCCTCGGCCTCTTGTTGGTCAAGGCGACTCATCGCGAAGCCCACGTGGATCAGCACCCAGCAGCCGATCATCGCCTCTCTCGGCTCACCGTCCTGACGCACCAACGCAATGTTCACTTCCCGTTGCACGCCACAGACTTCAGCCCAGGCGTGCTGGGGCTGCTTTTCATCCAGCGCCACGATCTGCCCGGGAACGCCTATGCACATAGCTGCTCCTCCAGCCAGGCCAGCCACTGATCCATGCCTTCGCCGCTGGTCGCCGACAGGGTAATCACCTCAATGGTCGGGTTCACCTGTCGCGCATTGTCGATGCAGGTGGCCAGGTCGAAGTTCAAATACGGCAACAGATCGATTTTGTTGAGCAGCATCACCCGGGCAGCAGCAAACATATGCGGGTACTTGAGTGGCTTGTCTTCCCCTTCGGTGACCGAAAGCACCGCCACCTTATGGCGTTCCCCGAGATCAAAACTGGCTGGGCAAACCAGATTGCCGACGTTTTCGATAAACAACAGGCTATGGGGTTTAAGTTCCAGACGTCGGGCAGCCTCGTGAACCATTTGCGCATCCAGGTGACAACCTTTCCCGGTATTCACCTGAATCGCTGGGACGCCGGTGGCACGAATGCGTTCTGCATCGTTAGTGGTTTGCTGGTCACCTTCCACCACCGCGCACGGATGCCGACCACGCAGCCGCAGCAAGGTTTCTGTCAGCAGCGTGGTTTTGCCGGAGCCGGGGCTGGAAACCAGATTCAGCGCCAGAATATGTTGCCCGGCAAAATATTGCCGGTTACCTTCCGCCAGGCGATCGTTTTTATCCAGTACCCGGGTTTCAATTTCCAGCATCCGGCGCTGGCTGATGCCCGGCGCATGGGTGCCCGCCAACCCCAGGCCGTAATGCAGATCGCCCTGCACATTGCGTTGCGGGCGGAATGGCACCTTCACTTCCCCTTCAATCGTCAGTTCGCCCTGATCACATCCGCAGGTACTGCACATAGTCGTTCCCCTCTGTTATTCAATTTCCAGACGTTTTATCTGCAAACCATCATCGGCCTGCACCCGCAGGTTGCGCCCGGAGCAGTGTGGACAAACCAGCACCTGCGGCATCAGTAACTCGACGTCGGCCTGGCAGTCATAACACCAGGACAGCGCTTTCTGTTCGATCAGATGCAGTTCGCAGCCTTCGGCCAGGGTGTCGCGGCACACCATGTCAAAGCAGAACCTCAATGACTCCGCTTCGACACAGGAAAATGCGCCAATCTCGAACCACACCGCGGTAATACGCTGCGCATGATGTTGGTTAGCCTGTTGCTGCATTATTTCCATCGCATGTTGGCACAAGGTTATTTCGTGCATCCGGCCTCCGGTAATGGCGATAAAACGCGTTATTTACCTCACATTGCAAATAGGGTGCCAAGTCGCCAATGACATATTTGTCGAGCGTCATGTCATCGTCAGTGATTAACCCGTTTATTGCCTAACCGGCTGGCGGGTTAATTTAATCCTGATAATTGAATTAAAAGGAAATAATGAAATTTACCGGAGCTTGGCACGCTTTATGCTTTAACTCGCTGACCCGGAGCTATTTCGACAACGACCATCAATATTGAGTGACGACAATGAGTACAATCAGTGAAGTAACCAGTCAGGCCGATTATATCGCCAACAAAAGCAACCGCCTGATGGCGCAGTGGCAGACTTACCACAGCACACTGGTCAAGGCGGTGACCACCACCAAAAAGAAGATTAATCATCAGTTTACCTACGGGCAGGAAAACGATCTGCGCTTTGTCCTGTTCAACCACTTTACGGTCAGTATCCAACTGAGCGAGGGCTTTTACAGCCGTGATATTTGCTACCGCATTAATCTGGCCACGGCCCATGAGCCGGAAAACTTTGCCCCATTCGCCCATGCCACGCTGGATGAAAATGGCAATATCGACGGTGTAATAAACAACCGCGATATGCAGGCGGTATTTGATCATTATCTGGATAAGATCGCCGTTATTTATCAATGCCTGTTTGATTCCCTGCATGACGGCCACGCCATTCATGATGCACTGAAGAAAATAACCTTACCCGTCTGACCGTCGGCGTTAATCACCGACAGAAAACTGTCGAAGCGTCATTTTTTACTGACGATTTCGTCATAAATGACGAAGCAAGGAGTGTGCATGAACCGCTTTATTATTGCGGACCCCAAATTGTGTATTGGCTGCAATACCTGTATGGCCAGTTGTTCTGCGGAACACCGGCAACAAGGTTTGCAGGCATTACCCCGCTTGCAGGTGATACGTAACGCCCGCGACTCGGCCCCGGTGATGTGCCACCAGTGTGAGGATGCTCCCTGTGCACAGGTATGCCCGGTCAACGCCATTCGTCATCAGGATAACGCCATCGTACTGAACGAAAGCCTGTGCATCAGTTGCAAACTCTGCGGCATTGCCTGCCCGTTCGGGGCGATTGGCTTCGGCGGCAGTAGCCCATTGGCGATCCCCAGCGACTGCAACACCCCGCTGGCACTGCCGGCGGCCAAGGCACCACGCCCGATCAGCGCCTTCCTGGATTGTGTGCCCGGTGTGCGTGCCGTGGCGGTGAAGTGCGATCTCTGCGACTTCAGCCCCGAAGGCCCGGCCTGTATCCGCACCTGTCCAACCCAGGCTATCCGGCTGGTCACTGACCGGGACGTACGCAACGCCAGCGAACAGAAAAGGCGCAACGCCATGCAGGCGCTCAGCGCCGAGTTGCCGTTCGCCGCCGCCCCTGGATCCCACAAGGAGCCGAATTGATGATGTATGCCCTTCTGCCCGAACCGTTGTTGCTGCTGACGCCGGCATTGGTGGGGTATTTACTCTGCGCCCTGTTGGGCTGGTTATTGGCCCCCTGGTCACGCATCAGCGTCCTGCTGAGTGGCGGCACCTTGCTCTGTGCTGTCGCTTCGCTGCTGGCGGCGCTGCAAATGCTGTTTGCGCCACTGCACAGCGATCGTTTGCCTTGGTTGCATTACGCAGTGGAAATCAGTGGCCTTAACGCCCTGTTGCTGCTGGTGATGGCGCTCAGCGGGATCTTTGCCGCGCTGTATCACGCAGGCAGCTTATCCAGGCTGAACCCGCGCGCCCGTGGCCGACAGGTTGGATTAATCAATCTGATGCTGGCGGCATTAAGCGCCGCGGTGATGGCCGATAACGCCCTGGCTTTGCTTTTGTTACTCGAGCTGGCGGCACTGTGCGGCTATTTCCTGATTGTCCATGCCCCGAGCGCTAAAAGCCTGCGCGCCGGGCATAGCCAGTTCTTGTTGATGCGCTCAGGTACCCTGCTGTTGGTGCTCGCCTTCGCATTGATCTATTCCCACAGCCACAGCCTGCAGTTCAGCGAGATCCGCGCCACGCCATTGCCGGATGCGCTGCGCAACGGCGTTTTCCTGCTGGCGCTGGCCGGCTTTGGCATTTTTGCCGGGGTGATGCCGTTACATGCCTGGGTGCCGCAGTCCCACAGCAGTGCGCCCGCCTCCGCCGCCATGCTGTTTTCCAGCGCGCTGATGAAGGTCGGCCTGCTGGGTATTTTGAAAGTCGGACTGGATCTGCTGGGCACGCCGCCGTTGTGGTGGGGATTACTGGTGCTGCTGTTGGCTGCCGGCACCGCCTTTTTCGGTGGGTTGTATGCGCTGATGGAACACGATCTGCGCCGCTTGCTGGCTTACCACACGCTGGAAAATATCGGCATCATCCTGCTGGGGATCGGGGGAGCCATGGTCGGTATGGCGCTGCAACTGCCGTTACTGACCGCCTTCGCCCTGATTGGTAGCCTGTTCCACCTGCTGAATCACAGCCTGTTCAAAAGCGCATTGCTATTGGCGGCAGGAGCGATTGAACAGCAGACCGGGCTGAAGGACATGGAAAAAATGGGCGGTTTGGCACGGCTGATGCCCTGGACCGCCGTTTCCCTGCTGATTGGCCTGGTGGCGATGGCGGCATTACCGCCGTTGAACGGTTTCGCCAGTGAATGGTTGATCTACCAGGGGCTGTTCCACTTCAGCGCTGCGCCCGGCTTTATTGGGCATCTGTTCGGCCCGCTGTTGGCCGTGGTCCTGGCCCTGACTGGCGCGCTGGCGGTGATGTGTGTCAGCAAGGTCTTTGGTGTTGCCTGTCTGGGAGCACCACGCTGTGCCGCCGCCGCGAATGCCGTTCAGGCCAACCTTTGCCTGACGCTGAGCCATGCACTGCCCGCATTGTTGTGTCTGGTTTGCGGCCTGGGTGCGCCCTGGATCATTCCGCTGTTTGCCCGCCTGACCGGCATGACGACCGAGCAGTCGCTTTCCGTCACCGGCACGCTGGTTTCTACCCCGCTGATCGCCATTTTATTGCTGGCGATGCCGCTACTGCCGTTGTTGATCGCGGCGCGTTATCAGGCACGTCGCCAACCTCGTCGGGTGCAAGGCAGCGCCTGGGCCTGCGGCTATGGGCATGAAGACGCGATGGTGATCACCGCGACCGGCTTTGCTCAACCGCTGCGGGTGATGTTTGCCCCGCTGTATCAACTGCGTCGCTGGCTGCCGGAAAACTTCGGTAATGGGTTACACCGTAACGCATTCGTGGCCTTCTGCCGTGGCCTGGCCGCCATAGAGCTGGCGGTGCTGTTGGTCGTGGCTTTTGCCTGAGGAGATGACAATGACCTATCCCAATGTATTACTCGGACTGGCGCAGGCTCTGCTGCTACTGGCTATTGCCCCGCTATTTGCCGGTATCAGCCGGGTGCTACGCGCGCGCATCCATAGCCGTCGCGGCCCCGGCGTATTACAGGAATACCGTGATATCGCCAAACTGCTTAAACGCCAAAGCGTGGCACCGGGGGCTTCCGGCCTGACATTTCGCGCCATGCCTTACTTGCTGACCGGCACCTTGCTGGCCATCGCCTGTGCGCTGCCGATGTTGACCACCGCCTCACCGCTGCCCGCCATCGGCGATGTGATCACGCTGATCTATCTGTTTGCCGTGGTGCGCTTTGTGTTTGCCATTGCCGGGTTGGATACCGGCAGCCCCTTTACCGCCATCGGCGCCAGCCGCGAAGCGGTGCTGGGCATTTTGGTCGAACCAATCCTGCTGCTCGGTCTGTGGGTGACGGCACTGGTCGCCGGTTCCACCCAATTGAGTGCCATGGTGCAGAGCCTGCTGGGTTTGCCGCATCACGCGGGATTAGCGCTGCTGCTGGCCGGTTTGGCCTGCGCATTCGCCACTTATATCGAGATGGGCAAGCTGCCGTTTGACATGGCCGAGGCCGAACAAGAACTGCAGGAAGGCCCGTTGACGGAATACTCCGGCGTTGAGCTCGGCATCATCAAATGGGGCATCAGCCTCAAACAACTGGTGGTACTGCAACTGTTCCTCGGCGTGTTCCTGCCCTGGGGGCAAGCGGCACAGCTCAGCGCCCCACAACTGTTGATCGGGCTGGTACTGGCGCTGTTCAAGCTGCTGTGTGCGGTGACTCTGATCGCACTCATCGAAAACAGCGTGGCACGTTTGCGCTTCCTGAAAACCGCCCGTACCACCTGGGCCGGGTTTGGGCTGGCTTTTCTGGCGCTGGTTTCCTGGCTGGTCGTCGGCTGAATAATGATTAAGGCAATCAATAATGACTAACGAACATCAAGGCCAGCACTATCTGGCGGCATTGCAGCAACAGTTCCCCGCCGCCATGCTGGCAGCAGAATGGCAAACGGCCGATCAGTTGACGGTCACCGTGAAACTCAATGCGCTGCCGGAAGTGGTGGAATGGCTGTATTACCAGCAAGGTGGCTGGCTGTCGGTGCTGTTTGGTAACGATGAACGCACGCTGTGTGGCAGTTATGCGCTGTATTACGTGCTGTCGATGGAGAAAGGCACCAAGTGCTGGATCACGGTGCGTGCCGAAGTCGACGCCCAAACGCTGGAGTTCCCTTCCGTGACGCCACGGGTACCGGCGGCCGTCTGGGGTGAACGCGAAGTGCGCGACATGTATGGCCTGCGCCCGATTGGCCTGCCGGACGAACGCCGCTTGGTACTGCCGGATGACTGGCCGGACGATCTCTACCCGCTGCGCAAAGACGCCATGGATTATCGCCAACGGCCTGCCCCCACCACCGACGTGGAAACCTATCCATTCCAGAGCCTGGCCGGTAGCAAAGCCAACGTGGTGCCAATTGGCCCGCTGCATATCACCTCGGATGAACCTGGCCATTTCCGGCTGTTCGTCGACGGTGAAGACATCATTGATGCCGACTACCGGTTGTTCTACGTGCACCGGGGAATGGAGAAGCTGGCCGAAACCCGCATGGGTTACAACGAAGTGACCTTCCTGTCGGACCGGGTGTGTGGCATTTGCGGGTTTACCCACAGCGTGGCGTACACCAGTTCGGTGGAGAACGCGATGGGCATTCAGGTGCCGGAGCGCGCCCAGATGATCCGCTCAGTCCTGCTGGAAGTGGAGCGCCTGCACAGCCACCTGTTGAATCTGGGGCTGGCCTGCCACTTCGTCGGTTTCGACTCCGGCTTTATGCAGTTCTTCCGGGTGCGTGAACAGTCGATGAAGATGGCTGAAATCCTGACCGGTGCGCGTAAAACCTATGGTTTGAACCTGATTGGCGGCATCCGCCGCGACATTCTGAAAGACGACATGCTGCAAACCCTGCGGCTGGCGGCGCAAATGCGCAGTGAACTGGTGGATCTGGTCGATATCTTGCTCAGCACGCCAAACACCGAACAGCGCAGCGTCGGGGTTGGCCGTCTCGATCCACAGGTTGCCCGCGACTACAGCAACGTCGGCCCAATGATCCGCGGTAGCGGCCACCGTCGCGATACCCGCATCGACCATCCGTTTGCCGGTTACGCCAAGCTGCCGGTAGAACTGTGCGTGGAGGACGGCTGCGACGTCTATTCGCGGCTTAAAGTGCGTATTCACGAAGTGTTCAACTCGCTCGGTATCATCGAGTTCGGGCTGCAAAGTCTGCCAAGCGGGCCGCTGGCGGTGGACGGTTTCACCTATATCCCGCACCGCTTTGCCCTGGGCTTTGCCGAAGCCCCGCGCGGTGACGACATCCACTGGAGCATGACCGGCGACAACCAGAAGCTGTTCCGCTGGCGCTGCCGGGCCGCGACCTACGCCAATTGGCCGACCCTGCGTTACATGCTGCGCGGTAACACGGTTTCTGACGCCCCGCTGATCATCGGCAGTCTGGATCCCTGCTATTCCTGTACCGACCGCATGACCATCGTCGACGTGCGCAAACGCCAGTCCATCATCGTGCCGTACAAAGAGATTGAGCGTTATGGCATCGAACGGAAAAACAAACCGTTCTAACCGGAGCCCATCATGCTGAAACTGATTAAAAAAGTGCTGAAAACCGGGCCAGCCACCGTGGCCTATCCGGCCCAGCCGTTGGTGATTGACCCGAACTTTCGTGGCAAACCCGAATACAACCCACAGCAATGTATTGCCTGTGGTGCCTGCGCCAACGCCTGCCCGTCCAATGCGTTGACCATGGCGACAGACCTGAGCAACGGCACGATACGCTGGCAGCTGTTTCTCGGACGTTGCATCTTTTGCGCCCGCTGCGAAGAGGTTTGCCCCACCGCCGCCATCCGGCTTTCGCAACAGTTCGAACTGGCGGTGTGGCGCAAAGAAGATCTGTACGAGCAAGCCGATTTCGCCCTCTGCCATTGTCGCCAGTGTGGCAAGCCCTACGCGTCGCAGAAGGAAATTGATTATGCCATTGCGCTGCTTGGACTGAACAGTACCGAAACCGCCGCGCGCCGCACGCAGTTTGAAACCTGCCCGGCCTGCAAACAGCAGCAAAACCTGACCCAGGCCGATCGCATTGACATTGGCCGCCATCTGACCCGGGAGGTCATCTCATGAATCCGCCACTGATTGGCCCTCGCGACGAAAATGGCCTGCCGGTGCCGATCACCCTCGACGAAAGTATCGCCAAGCTGAAAACCACCCTGCTGAAAGATATCCGGCGCTCGGCCTATGTTTACCGGGTGGACTGCGGGGGGTGCAATGGCTGCGAAATCGAGATTTTCGCCGCTATTTCCCCGCTGTTCGATGCTGAACGCTTCGGTATCAAAGTGGTTCCCTCACCCCGCCATGCCGATATTTTGCTGTTTACCGGCGCGGTCACCCGCGCCATGCGGATCCCGGCGATCCGCGCCTGGCAGGCGTCGCCCGATCCCAAAATCAGCATCTCTTACGGTGCCTGCGGCAACAGCGGTGGCATCTTCCACGATCTGTACTGCGTATGGGGCGGGACCGATCGCATCGTCCCGGTCGATGTCTATATTCCCGGTTGCCCGCCGACCCCGGCGGCCACCATTTACGGTTTTGCCATGGCGCTCGGCCTGTTGGATCAAAAAATCAAAGGTCGCCAGCATGATGAAACCGATGGCGAAGCCACCCGACTGTTGCACCCGGCATTGCCCCAGCCACTGCGGGTATTGCTGGATCGGGAAGCCCGGCGGATGGCCGGATATCGCTATGGCCGTCAGATCGCCGATCAGTTTATGCAACTGCTGGCCGCAGACAGCCCCCTGCCGGTCGAACAGCGCATTAGCACTTACCTGCAACAGCAGGACGATCTGCGCCTGAGTGAGATTGTCGGCAACCTGCAGGGCATCTATCAGCGGGTACTGCGTGGGGAGCTGCGACTATGAGCCATTCCCATGCGCAGGTGGTGTTTTACTCCCTGAGCCGCAAGTTCGTGCAGGAGAAAAAAGCCCCGCCCAAAGCCCAGGAGGTGATCTATTACAGCCTGGCGATCGGCCATCATCTGGGGGTTATCGACTGTCTGGAGGCCAAAATCAGCTGCCCGTTGGCCGGGTTCCACGGCTGGGTGGCCCAACTGCCCGCCGACAGCACCGCCCGGCGCAAACTGGAAGGGGTCGACCGCTTCGGTGAGATCTGTATCGACAGCAGCCACACCCACCTGTTGGCCACCGCGTTGAGCGGGGCCGCCCCGCAGATGAGCGCCCAACAGCAAGACTGGAGCCAGCAACTGATCGCCCTGCTGCAGTCGATTGAAAACGAACCCGCCATTTACCTGATGGTCCGGAGGCATGATGACTGACGTTTTATTGTGTGTAGGCAACTGCATGATGGGAGATGACGGCGCCGGACCGCTGCTGGCGGAACTCTGTGCCGGTAATCCCCCCGCCGGCTGGACGGTGATTGACGGCGGAGCCGCGCCGGAGAACGACATTGGCCATATCCGCGAACTGCGCCCCGATCGGTTGGTGATTGTCGATGCCACCGACATGGGGCTGGCGGCGGGTGAAACCCGGGTGATCGATGAAAAAGACATCGCCGACATGTTCATCATGACCACCCATAACCTGCCGCTCAATTTCCTGATCGACCAACTGCGCGAAACGGTGCCGGAGATCACCTTTATCGGCATTCAGCCCGAGGTAGTGGCGTTTTACTACCCGATCGGCGCGGCGGTACAGCAGGCGGTGACCCGGCTGCATCAACGCCTGCATGACTGGCCGATTAACGGCGGCTACTCGCCCCTGGTGGTGACGAATGTCTGACACGGCATCGTCATTTGTGTCGACATGCCGTCGGACACTTCGTCATCACCAGGCTAACTCACTGCTTTTACTTGATTTTCAGGATTGGCATGCTTTATGCCTAATCCGAGGCACAACCTATCCATTGTCATACCCGGATGAAGGGTAACCCAGGAGTTATTGATGAACCGGTTTATCATCGCCGATCCCAAGAAATGCATCGGCTGCCGTACCTGTGAAATTGCCTGCGTGATGGCACACAGCGAAAGCCAGGATATTTCAGCGCTCAACGCCGCCAGCTTCGCCCCACGCCTGCACGTGATCAAAGGCGTTAACGTCAGCACCGCCGTGCTGTGCCGCCAGTGTGAGGACGCTCCCTGTTCCAACGTCTGCCCCAATGGCGCTATCAGCCGCACCAACGGCATGGTGCTGGTGATGCAGGAACGCTGCATCGGCTGCAAAACCTGCGTAGTGGCCTGCCCCTACGGCGCGATGGAAGTGATCACCCGCCCGGTTATCCGCCAGAACGGCGCCATGATGAGCGCCACCACCGAGAAAGCCGAAGCCCATAAATGCGACCTGTGTATCGGCCGTGATAGCGGCCCGGCCTGTATGGAAACCTGCCCAACCAATGCGCTGCACTGTGTGGATCGCAACATGCTGCAGGAAATGAACGCCGAGAAACGTCGTCGCGCCGCACTCGACACCATGTCGTCACTGTTTTAGGAACTGAACCGATGAAAAAAATCACAACCGTCTGCCCTTACTGCGGTGCAGGCTGCAAAATGAAACTGGTGGTCGACAACGGTAAAATCATCCGTGCCGAAGCGGCTGAGGGCGTGACCAATCAGGGCGAGCTGTGCCTGAAAGGCTATTACGGCTGGGACTTTCTAAACGATACCAAGCTGCTGACCCCGCGTCTGAGCCAACCGCTGATCCGCCGTGAAAAAGGCGGCAAGTTTGAGGCTGTCAGTTGGGATGAGGCGATCCGCTACACCGCACAGCGGCTGCAACAGATCAAGGATAAGCACGGTGCCAGCGCCATCATGCACACCGGCTCTTCACGCGGTACCGGCAATGAAACCAACTACGTGATGCAAAAGTTCGCCCGGGCGGTGATCGGCACCAACAACGTCGACTGCTGCGCCCGCGTCTGCCACGGCCCGTCGGTGGCGGGTTTGCAGGCCACGCTGGGTAACGGCGCGATGAGCAACTCGATTGGTGATATCGAAAACTCCAAATGCCTGCTGGTCATCGGTTACAACTGTGCCGACTCGCACCCTATCGTGGCTCGCCGGGTGCTGAAGGCCAAAGAGAAAGGCGCGCAGATTATCGTGTGCGACCCGCGCCGTATCGAAACCGCGCGCATTGCCGACCAGCATTTGCAGATTAAGAACGGCTGTAACATGGCGCTGGTGAATGCTTTCGCCTATACGCTGATTGAAGAAAACCTGTATGACCGCGATTACGTGGCGAAATACACCGAAGGATTCGAGGCTTACCGTCAGCAATTGGCGGACTATGCGCCGGAAGCGGTAGAACAACTGACCGGCGTCAGCGCCCAGCAAATTCGCCAGGCGATGCGCACCTACGCCAGCGCCCCTTCTGCCACCATTATGTGGGGCATGGGGGTCACCCAGTTCGGCCAGGCGGTCGACGTGGTCAAAGGGCTCGCCAGTCTGGCGTTGCTGACCGGTAATCTGGGCCGCGCCAACGTGGGCGTCGGCCCGGTACGTGGGCAAAACAACGTTCAGGGCGCCTGCGACATGGGCGTGCTGCCGAATGAGTTCCCCGGCTATCAGGCCGTCACCGACGCTGCGGTACGCGCCAAGTTCGCCACCGCCTGGGGAATTGATGCTGCCAAAATGGATCCGAACGTGGGCTATCGCATCACCGAAATTCCGCATTTGGTTCATGAGGGCAAAGTGAAAGCCTACTACATCATGGGCGAAGATCCGTTGCAGACCGAGGCCGACCTGAGCCTGGTGCGCGGCGCGTTCGAGGCGCTGGAGTTTGTGGTGGTGCAAGACATCTTCATGACCAAAACCGCCGAACAGGCCGACGTGATCCTGCCCGCCACCTCCTGGGGTGAGCATGGCGGCGTGTTCTCCTGTGCCGACCGTGGGTTCCAGCGTTTCGAGAAAGCCATTGAACCGCAGTACAACGTCAAACGCGACTGGGACATCATCAGTTTGCTGGCCACCGAGATGGGTTATCCGATGCATTACGACGATAACCAGCAAATCTGGGACGAAATGCGTGAGCTCTGCCCGCTGTTTTATGGCGCGACCTACGAAAAAATGGGCGAGCTGGGCCACGTGCAATGGCCTTGTACCACGCTGGAAAGCCAGGGCACCCCTTACCTGTATCAGGGTAACCAGTTCACCACGCCGACCGGCAAAGGCCAGTTGTTCGCCACCACCTGGCGTGCCCCGGCGGAAGTGCCGGATGCCGGTTATCCGCTGGTACTGTGTACCGTGCGTGAAGTCGGTCACTACTCCTGCCGTTCGATGACCGGTAACTGCGCCGCCCTGCAAACTCTGGCGGACGAGCCCGGCTTCGTGCAGATCAATCCGCAGGATGCCGAAGCGCTGGGTATTGCCGACCAGCAACTGGTGTGGGTCAGCTCGCGCCGCGGCAAGGTGATCAGCCGCGCCAACTATAACGAGCGCATTAACCTGGGCGCAGTGTATATGACCTACCAGTGGTGGATCGGCGCCTGTAATGAGCTGACTCAGGAGAATTTGGATCCGATCTCCAAAACGCCGGAAACCAAATATTGCGCGGTAAAACTGGAGGCGATTGCCGATCAGAACTGGGCGGAAAACTATGCGCAACAGAGCTATAGCGATATGAAAGCCCGCCTGCGGCGCGCGGTTGAAGATGTGATGTAAAGTTACGCAGTCACTTTGTAGGGGGCGAATACATTCGCCCCGATTAACGCGGGCGCAGTATGCAGCGCCCCTACACAGAGAGTAATAAAAAGTGTCCCATTCAGGATTACTGCTGCGCATCAGCGGCAAAGTACAGGGCGTCGGCTTCCGGCCTTTTGTCTGGCAACTGGCCGAACAACTCAACCTGCATGGCGAAGTCTGGAACGACAGCGCCGGGGTGGAAATTCGCCTGGTACAACCCGTTGATCTGGAAGTATTCCTGCATGTGTTGTACCAGCAGGCCCCGCCTCTGGCGCAGATCGAACGTATCCAGCAGCGCGCGTTTACCTGGCTGCAAGCCCCCAACGATTTCAGTATCCGCCCCAGTCAGCATGGCGCCAAGGCGACCCAGATCGTACCGGATGCGGCGACCTGCCCCCAATGCCTGCAGGAAATGAACGATCCGCAGGATCGGCGTTACCGTTATCCTTTTATCAACTGTACCCATTGCGGCCCTCGTTTTACCCTTATTCGCGCCATGCCTTACGATCGCCCGGCGACCAGCATGGCGCCCTTCACCCTTTGCCCACACTGCGCCTGGGAATACCATTCTGCACAGGACCGACGTTTTCATGCCCAGCCGGTGGCCTGCAGCGACTGCGGCCCCCAGTTGTTTAGCTGTCTGGCTCAGGGTCAGGCACAGCATCAGGGCGAAGCAGCGCTACAACAGGCGGTGGCTGCGCTGGCCGCCGGACAGATTGTGGCGATCAAAGGCCTGGGCGGCTTTCACCTGGCTTGCGACGCCACCGACACCCAGGCCGTCGAACGACTGCGTCGGCGCAAACGGCGGCCAGGCAAACCGCTGGCGGTGATGGTGCCGGATGCCAGTTGGCTGGTGCGCTGCGCCAGTGGCATTGATCAGGTGCAGTTGCAGGCGTTGTTGACTTCGCCCGCCGCGCCGGTGGTGCTGGTCCCTCAATCCGCATACTCACCGCTGTCTGCCGCCGTTGCGCCGCAGCTCGATGAAGTGGGCCTGATGTTGCCCGCCAACCCGATTCAGCATTTGCTGATGCAGGCCATACAACGCCCCCTGGTGATGACCTCAGGAAATGCCAGTGGCCGTGCTCCGGCGTTAACCAATGACCAGGCCTTGGCCGACCTGGACGGCATTGCCGATCTGTGGTTGATGCACGATCGCGAGATCCTGCAACGCGTTGACGACTCGTTGGTGCGTTTGCTAACCGAAGGCCATGAAATGATCCGCCGGGCGCGTGGATTCGTTCCCGATGCCCTGCCGCTGCCGCCCGGTTTCCCCGCTCAGCAGGCTCTGTTGGCGGTGGGCGGCGATCGCAAAAATACCTTTTGCCTGGTGCTGGGCGATCAGGCCCTGCTCAGCACGCATTTTGGCGATTTGGAGCAAGAGGATATTCAGCAACAGTGGCAGCAGGCCATTCAGCACTTCACCGGCCTGTACCATTGCCAGCCACAGCGGCTGGCCAGCGATGCTCATCCCCATTACATCAGCCATCAATGGGCCGCCCGGCAGTCACTGCCGGTGACCCCGGTGCTGCATCATCATGCGCATCTGGCCGCTTGTCTCGCCGAGCACCGCTGGCCACTGGAAGGCGGGCCGGTGATTGGTCTGGCACTCGATGGCCTCGGGTACGGCCAGGGCGGTGCCCTGTGGGGCGGCGAATGCCTGCTGGTTGATTATCGCCGTTGCCGTCATCTGGGGGGATTACCCTCAGTGGCACTGCCCGGCGGCGATCTGGCCGCACAGCAACCCTGGCGTAACCAATTGGCGCATTTCGCGCGCTTCGTACCGGACTGGCAAAGCTACCCTCAGGCCGAACGGCTGCAGGCTCTGCCCTGGCAACCGCTGCTGAAAGCGATTAACGCCGGTATTAATGCCCCGCTGGCCTCCTCCTGCGGCCGTTTGTTTGACGCCGCCGCTGCCACCCTGGGCTGTGCCCCGGCACAACAGAGCTGGGAAGGCGAAGCGGCCAGCCGGTTTGAAGCCCTGGCTCACCAGAGCGGACCTTGCTCTCACCCGGTGACATTGTCACTGAAAGGCGAGCAATTTGATCTTGCTGCGTTCTGGCAACAGTGGCTGGGCTGGCAAGCCCCCGCCCCTCAACAGGCCTGGGCGTTCCATGATGCGCTGGCGCAAGGCTTTGCCAACCTGGCCAAATTTTTTGCCGCTCAGCATGACATCCAACATGTGGCGTTAAGCGGCGGCGTACTGCACAACCGCTTATTACGTGAACGGCTACAGCACCATCTGGCACCGTTGCAGGTGCTGCTGCCACAACAACTGCCGGCGGGCGACGGTGGCCTGGCGTTGGGTCAGGCACTGGTCGCCTGTGCCCAGCATTCCCCGACTTCCTCTGTAAACCCTGACAGGATGTAACATGTTAAACCGCGAGTTTTTCCACACCCATACCCGCGCCTTTTGGCTATTACTGGCGTTGGTAGCGCTGAACCTGTTGGCCTGGGGAACGGCATTTGTCGCGTTCCATCAGTATCCGGCGCTGATCGCCGCCGCTTTGCTGGCTTATGGTTATGGGCTGCGCCATGCGGTGGATGCTGACCATATTGCCGCTATCGATAACGTCACCCGCAAGCTGATGCAGCAAGGCCAGCGCCCGGTGTCCGTCGGCGCATTCTTCTCTTTGGGCCACTCCAGCATCGTGATCCTGGCCTGCATTGCGATTGCCGCCACCTCTCTGGCGTTTGGCGATCGCATTGGCTGGCTGCATCAGTACGGCGCGACTCTGGGCACGCTGATCTCCTCGCTGTTCCTGCTGGCCATGGCACTGTTGAACTGGCTGATTTTCCGCGATGTTTATCGCATTTTCCGTCAGGTGAAACGCGGGGAGAAACTGGTGGAGCAAGATGTTGCCCTGCTGGTGAACGGCACCGGCGGCGTGATGACACGGCTGTATCGCTTTGCTTTTAATCTGGTGAATAAAAGCTGGCATATGTATCTGGTCGGCTTTTTGTTTGGCCTGGGTTTTGATACCGCTACCGAAGTCGGCCTGTTGGGCATCTCCGCGGCGGGTGCCACCTCGGGCCTGTCGGTCTGGTCGATTATGGTGTTCCCATTGCTGTTCGCCAGTGGCATGGCGCTGATTGACTCGCTGGATAACTTTGTGATGGTCGGTGCTTATGGTTGGGCCTTCAATAAGCCGATCCGCAAGCTGTATTACAACATGACCATTACCGCCACCAGCGTGGCGATTGCTTTGGTGATCGGCGGCCTGGAAGGTCTGGGGTTGTTAGCCGACAAGCTGGGGTTACAGGGTGGCCTGTGGCGTGGTGTTGAAGTTCTCAATGACAACATGGGCAGTGTAGGTTACGCCGCCATCGCGCTATTTGTGGTGCTGTGGGCATTGTCCGCGCTGAATTACCGGCGCAAAAATTATGACTCGCTGACCCTCTAGCCCCCTTACCGGCAGCCGCCGAGGCTGCCGGTAAAAATGACTTCATTCGTTATTAAATACTTTCAGTTAATATTATAACCCAGGATATTAATCGACCTGCTCCGAATGTTATCTTTATTAACCAATAACAATGAGTTATTTAAATAACGACAAATTACAATAAAAATACTTAAGAAAAAACGACGTATCATTGCAATTCAGACTATGTTTATTAATGTTGTAACTCACGCATGGCAAAATTAAATGCAAGTTCGCTGCTATTTAATTTAACTACCAATAAATCAATGTAGTAAACAGCAGTCAGGAGTGGAATCGTTACAACAATATTCTTCATTGGTGATCGCCACGTCCGAGCCCAAGACAATATCCAATCGTAACTCATTAATACAGGTGATATTATGTCTATTGATAAAACACAGATGACTAATGCCATCAATGCGGCGTTAGCTGAATTTCACTCCGTAATAAGAATCGATAATTTAAATCCAGATAAAACCACCGACGGTTCAATTGGTTGTACTCAATTCGCCGGAGCCGTTTATGAAAAAGCAGGAGGAAAGGACACGGATAAAAGTTACAGAATCAAAGTCAATAACCTGACCGGAGATGAACTTAAGAAATATAAAAATGGAGATCTGGTTAATATACTGCTCGACTATGATAATTGGGATTACACTCACGCATGCTGCATTTATTTTTCTTCAGACACCTCTTATGTTATTCAGACCTACCTTAATCACACCGTACGCATCGTCACCTCATTTGAACACGCTGTTTTAAATCAACTTTGGCATCAATATGCAGAGACCAAAGGCGGCAATGCCGAAGTCTTTAACTCGCTGTTTTCAGTCAAGCCAGTGAACCTGCCCAATGTGGTCGAAGTTATTATCACAGAATTACTTTGAGGCAACTTGGCACATTCACTCCCTTTGACGGCAGCCCAACGTTCCCGGATTGGGCTGCCACCAGCGTGGACTTCCCATTAACGGACGGTATAAGTCCCCTTACCTGCGGATTTCGCCTGGTACATGGCATCATCCGCTCTGGTCAGCAGGGCTTCTGCCGTCATGTTGCCGCCTGAGGATATGGCTGCACCGATACTGGCGGAGAGCGTCACTTTTTGATTACCAACCTGTTGTGTCGCCGCCAGCCTGGCCAACACGCACTCGCAAAATGCGCATACCTGCAGCTGCGGTTGCGTCAAAGGCCAGAGGATCACCGTAAATTCATCCCCGGCAAGTCGAGAAACATTGTGATGAGGGCCGGCACAGTCGCTGAGCAACTCGGCAAAGGTTTTCAGAATAAGGTCACCGAAATCATGACCAAAGCTGTCATTCAGCGTTTTGAATCCATCAAGGTCGATAAACAACAGCGCCATCTGCTGCTGCGGGCAACAGGCCTGCAGGGTGGCCCCCAATCGCAGTAAGAAAGCGCGTCTATTGGTTAACCCCGTCAGCATGTCATGAGAGACGTCATACTCTAACCGCTGCTGCAAACGCTTAAGCTCGGTGATATCCATGGAAAGAATATAGGAGCCCTGGGTTTCACTGGGTACCAGAGTGTTATGAATGATCAATGGCCCCTGGCGCGTTTGGAGTTCATTCTCAAAACTGACGGTTTCCCCCTGTAACGCCCTTTCGATCATGGGTTTAGCCGCGGCATAAGCCTCCTCCCCCATAAACGCCTGCACCGTCATCGCCTTGAGACGCCCTTCATCCAGGTCAAACCAGGCTTTATAGGCGCTGTTGGCAAAAAGATAGCGTTCATCGGCATCGATCTGACTGATCAATGCCGGCATATTGTCGGTAATCGCCCGCAGGCGTTCTTTTTCGCTACTGAGTTGCTGCTCGGTAAGGACGCGGTTGGCAATTTCCTGGTTGAGCTTATTGACGGCAAAATTCAGTTCCTGCGTGCGGGCCACCACCCGATCTTCGAGCTCATGTTGCAGTGAATAGAGATCGGACTCTGCCAGTTTGCGTTCGCTGATATCGACAATAACGGAAATAAAATGATGAGGCTCACCATTGGGCAGACGATTAAGCGACACGGTAAGCTGAACCCAAATCCTTGAGCCATCAGCGCGGATATAGCGCTTCTCCATGGAGTAAGTGTCTATCTCATGGGCTAACAGCTGTTTCAATAGCCCGAGATCGGTGAGCAGGTCTTCGCGATAGGTGATGTCCTGGAAGGTACGATCCAGCAGTTCGCTCTCAGAATACCCCAGCATTTCACAGATCCGCGGGTTCACCCGTAACCAATATCCTTCCAGCGAGACCAGGGCCATGCCCACTGCCGCCTGAGAAAAGGTCTGTTCAAACAGGGCTTCGGTACGTTGCAGATTGGATTTGAGACTTTCCGTGTAAATATCACGCTCAACACTGTGCAGGTACTCTTCAATGACGGCGGCAAAGTCGCGTAAATCATGCACCATCTCGGGTGAAAAGCTCTGGGGATGACTGTCGATAATGCACAGGGTGCCCAGCGGCAGACCGTCCAGTGACAGCAAGGGTTGACCGGCATAGAAACCGATCTTGGGTCCGCCGGTCACCAATGGGTTGTCAAAGAAACGCGGATCAACCGCGGTATCCGGCACCACTAACGCGTCACGTTGCAAAATGGCGTGGCCGCAAAATGAAATGTTGCGTGGCGTTTCCCGAGCCTCCAAACCCGAGCGGGAGAGGAACCATTGCCGCTCACGATCGATTAACGAGATCAAGGCAATACTGACCCCAAAATATTTGGCGGCCAACCGCGTAACCCGGTCTAATTTTTCTACCGAATTCGTATCCAGTACGTTCAGCGAATGTAGAACCGACAGCCGCTCGGTTTCATTTTCCGGAAAGCATGGCTCGAACATGTCTGCTCCAAATGAAGGTCCCTGGGCGATGTGGGCAGGATTAGCCGCTGCCTTAATGACTCAACACCGCGCCGTAAATGACTTATTTCATTCAGCTTAGACGGTTTTTCCGGTTTTACGGGTCCCTGAAGGAATTAATCATGCAGCCCAATGTTGAGGGTGCGGTGGGTCAAACCCGGGATAAATACTCTTCCAACACCAGCGGATAACCGCCGCCGGACGGCTGTTCTACCGGGATGCCGGCGAAGGCGCTGGCTTCGGCCACCCACTTGCGCTGAGGTGGCAAGCCCCAGGGCAACAGTTGCTGGCGTTGATCGGCGGCAAGCAGGTTGGTTTCCAGTTCGAAATCGATCATCTGGTAAGGGGTGTTGTGCAGCTCGATGCGATGGCCATCAGGATCGCGCAGATAGACAAACAGCACGTGCCCCATGCCATGTCTGCCTGGCCCACGCTCAACGGCATCGCCAAACCCCAGATTACCGGCGGTGTCACAGGCGCGCAGGATCTCTTGCGAATCGGGGATGGTATAACCGAAGTGGTGCAGACGCGGCCCCGGACCATGCAAATAGACCAAATCCTGAGTATTGCCCTTGCGCTGTAAAAAAGCGGCACCCAGGCCTTGTTGATTAAAATAGATGTCCGAGGCGCGGAACCCCAACTGCGTCATGTAGAACTCCGCCGCCTGCTGCACGTGGGGAGTATGCAATTGGAAATGGTCCAGCCGTTGGGCACTACCGCCGCGATACAGATGCACCTGATGGTGCAAGCGCGGCACGACCGGCATTGAGGCGCAGAGCTCGATCAGTGCACCGGTCGGGTCAGTAAAATGCAGAGTGCGCCCCTGAAAAGGCACCTGCGCCCAGTGATTATCCATGCCCTGCTGGTCAAAAAACGCCTTGGCCAGATCCAAATCCTTTTCACGAAATACCCGCAAGCCAATGCGTTCGCAATGGGGTGGCGCCTGACTCAGTTTGATCACCAGACTGTGATGACAGGCCTCTTCCAGTCCGCGCAAATACAGCCTGTCGTCTTCCCTGTGGGTCAATACCATGCCAGCCACCTGAGTATAAAAAAGCTCGCTGGCGGCCAGGTTCTGTGAGGTCAACACCAGATGACTGGCGCGGGTGATGGCAAACGGAGGATCGTATTGGGTGACGGGTATCGTAGTCATGGCGGTTCCTTGGCTGCAGGTCAGAAAAAACCTTCATCGTCGATCACTGGGTTGCTGAGGGTGCCGATGCCGGCAATGGCGATCTCGACCCGATCTCCCGCTTTCATCCACACGGGAGGCTGCCGAAATGCGCCGACCCCGCCCGGCGTACCGGTCACCAGCACATCACCTGGCAGCAGATCGGTAAAGGTTGAGCAGTATTCGATCAACGCTGGAATAGAAAAAATCAGTTCACCGACCGAGGCTTGCTGCATGACCTGGCCGTTGAGGAGCGTTTTCAGCGTTAGCACTCGCGGATCGGGAATTTCATCCGCACTGACTATCCAGGGACCGAAGGCCGCAGTCTGCCGAAAGTTTTTACCGGCGGTGAATTGTGAACTGTGTCGCTGCCAGTCACGCACGCTTCCGTCGTTGTAGCAGGCATAGCCCGCCACGTGTTGCATGGCGTCACGCTGAGTAATACGGCGGCCGCCTTTACCGATCACCACCGCCAGTTCCCCTTCATAGTCAAACTGAACCGACTCAGGTGGGATCAGCAGCGGTTGACTCTGGCCCACCTGTGAAGATGGCAGTCGCAGGAACAGCGTCGGTCGATCGGGCTCCGGGCGGCCGGTTTCCAGCAGATGCGGTCGGTAATTCAGGCCAACGCAAATTATCTTGTCCGGGTGGGTCACCGGTGGCAGCCAACTGACCTCGCTGGCTCGCAGAGTAGTCGGTGTGTGCAGAAACGGCAGGAACACGCCAAAATTGCCTGCGGCTAACGCGCTGCGCACGTCCGGATAGGGTAATAACAGGCTGCAATCGACAATCTCATCCTCGCCACGCAACAGGCCATACCCCGCGCGCCCCTGGCTAATAAAACTGACGATCCTCATTGGGCCTCCGGTTTCGGGGAACTACCGTTGAATATCGGGTTGTCTGCCTGTTTGATAATCCGTTGTACGGTGCTTTGATAATGTTGGCTCAGCAAATCAGCAGCAAGATCGGCATCGCGCGCCAACACCGCATCCATAATCGCCTGATGCTCGCCGTCGACGTCACGTGGGGTGTCGACGCCCTCCAGTTCATAACCAAACCGCAAGCGGCGATAGCGCTCGGACTGATCAAACAGTAAATCAGAAAAACGCAGCATCCACGGCGATTGGCAAGCCATCAACAGACTGCGGTGAAAACTGTAATGGAGTTGACTCCAGTTGGCAGAATGGTGCTGGTTTTCATCATCAATGCGTGGGCAGCGCGTCAGCCGGTGAAAGGCAGCAATAATCCCCGCTTCCCATTCCGCATCGCCGTTGGCAATTGCCAGCCGTAGCGCATGGGTTTCGATCAGTTGCCGATTGGCGGTGATGTCTTTCAGTTCACTGAGCGAGACTTCACTGGCACGAAAACCCCGCTGTTCATGAGCGGTGACCAGCCCTTCCGTGACCAATCGCGACAACGCCTCACGCACCAGCCCGGGGCTGATGTCCAGCTCAGCGGCGATATTGCCGATCACCAGTTTGCTGCCCGGCGGATATTCGCCGTTAATAATCCGCCGGCGGATCAGCGCCACCGCCGCACCGCTCAGGCTCTTGAAGGCACCGTTGTGAAATTCTTGTTTGCTGTTCATTCGCTCTATTTTCTCGCTACGCGGTTATAACAACGCTGGATAGGCACCGCCATCCAGGTGCATGTTTTGCCCAGTAATATACCCGCTCATCTCACTGCACAGGTAGACACAAGCGGCACCAAATTCAGCCGGTAGCCCCATGCGTCCGGCAGGAATCGAATCAATCTGCTTTTGGCGCGCCTGCTCGAAGGTGATGCCGCTCTGTTGCATGGCGACCTGCGCCATCTGTTGCTGGCGCGGAGTATCAAAACGCTCGGGCAGCAGATTATTAATGGTCACATTGTCGGCAATGCACTCGCGGGACAAGCCTTTACAGGCCGCAGTCAGACCGGCTCGGGATGCAGCGGACAGCGTCATATGGGCTCGGGGGGTGCTGACCATCGCCGAGGTGATATTGATGATGCGACCAAATTTCCGCTGCCGCATGCCCGGCACCAGGGCACGGATCAACATCAGCGGTGCCAACAGATTCCCTTGCAGCGCCGCCAGCCAGGTTTGTTCGTCAAACTCAAAAAAATTGCCCGGTGGTGGCCCGGCATTGTTGTTCACCAGGATATCGGCCTCCGGACAGGCGGCCAGCAAGGCGTTTCTCCCCTGTTCCGTGGTGATATCACCGGCAACGGTAAACACCCGTCCGCCGGTTTCCGCCTTTAGACGCTGTTGCGCGGCCAGCAGGCGGGGTTCGTCACGGCCGTTAATCCAGACGCTCACGCCTTCTCTCAACAATGCGGCAGCACAGGCATAACCCAAACCACTGCTGGAGGCGCATACCAGGGCGCGTTTATCCGCCAGTCCTACATCCATAACCCTTCTCTCCTTCTGGTGGGGCAGCCCATGATTGAGCCGATGGTGTTGCATAAATGTAATGCTAGCGATAAAAAATATAGACATCAACAAAAAATATTCTTTAATATAAAAAATATATTTTATTCCTTCACGACATTTTCACCATCACCTCTACGGAGAGAGCATGAAAGAGAATGAAAGGTACGACTATATTGTGGTTGGCGGTGGATCTGCCGGTTGCGTGGTTGCCGGCCTGTTGGCAGAAAGAAGCTCAGCGCGCATTTTGCTGCTGGAAGCCGGGCCGGAAGACAAAGGGTTGTTCATCCGCATGCCGGCCGGGTTTCCAGAAATCGTCGGCAAACTGATCTGGCCCTATCAAAGCGACGCGGAACCCAACATGCGCAACCGGGCGATGGCGATCCCACAAGGCCGGGTGTTGGGCGGCGGTAGCTCGGTGAACGGACAGCTGTATGTGCGTGGACATGCGCAGGATTATGATGACTGGGAAACCGAATATGGCTGTACCGGCTGGGGCTACCGCGACGTGCTGCCCTACTTTGTCAAGTCGGAATCCAACCAGAGTCTGCATAACCCTTACCACGGTGTCAGCGGTCACCTGAAAGTCAGTGACTCCGGTTATCGCCATCCGCTCAGCTACGCGATGGTCAAAGCAGGCCAGGAACTGGGTTATCCCTACGTTAATGATTTCAACGGTGCCAGCCAGCAAGGCGTTGGTTTCTATCAAACCACCACCTACCGGGGCCAGCGCTGCAGCACCTCGGTGGCCTATTTGGCACCGGTGCGTCATCAGTCGAATATCGAGGTACTGACCGGCGTTATGGTTGAACGCCTGCTGCTGGATCAGGATCGCGCTACCGGCGTGGAATTTACCGATGCCGGCGGCAAACGTCGACAGGTGCAGGCCAGGCTGGAAATCGTGTTATGTGCCGGTGCCATCGGCACCCCGAAACTGTTGATGCTGTCGGGCATCGGCCCGGCTGAACATTTGCGTGAGGTTGGTATTAAACCCCGAGTTGACAGCCCATGGGTCGGCCAGCGCCTGCAGGATCACCTGCATTTCTCGGTTATCGCCAGCCTGCGTGATCCCATCAGCCTGCTCGGGCAAGACAAGGGCCTGAAGGCGCTGGCGAATGGTCTGGAATGGCTGCTGTTTAAACGCGGCGTCTGCGCCTCCAACCTGCTCGAGTGCGGTGGTTTCTTTGCCACCGGCGATGACGACCGGCCCGATGTGCAATTAATGGGGCTGGCGGCGTCGGATAATGTCGATGACAAAGGCAAACAGGCACAGAGCCAACATGCGTTATCGCTCAAGCTTGCGCACCTGCGGCCTCGGGCGCGCGGCGAGGTGCGATTACGCGACAGTCATCCACATTCGTTACCTCAGATCAGCCTGAACTATCTGGCCGCGCCTGAAGATATTGCCGCGCAGGTCAGAGCGGTGCGCCTCGGCCTGCAACTGTTTCAGGCCCCGACGTTGGCTGCGCTGATCGACCAGGTTCTGCTACCAACGCCGAATTTAAACAGCGATGTGCAGTTGGCGGCGTTCGTTCGTGAACATGGCAAAACGGAATATCACCCCACCGGCACCTGCTGCATGGGGGCCGATCCGGCTACTTCCGTGGTGGACTTACAGCTGCGGCTGCGCGGTGTGACCGGTGTTCGCATTGCGGATGCCTCAGTTTTCCCGTGCATCCCAGCGGGCAATACCAATGCACCGACTATCATGGTGGCCGAGCGGGCCGTTGACCTGATATTGGCCACTTTCGAGGAGCAGAAACATGCATAAGAAGTTAACCCTGACCTTTGATAACGGGCCTCATCCCCAGGGCACCCCCCTGGTGTTAAAGACGCTGGCGGAATATCGGCTTTTGGCTAATTTTTTTCCTATTGGCGAGAAAATCTCCGCGCCGGGCGGCGAAGCCCTGGTCAAATCGGTGAAGGAAGCCGGGCACCGGGTAGGCATTCATACCCTGACCCACTCACTGCCGCTGGGGCTGGGCGCACCGGGCTTCGCCCGCCACGAAATTATCGAAGGACAGGCCCGGCTCGGCCAATACGGTGAATCGCCCCCGCTGTTCCGCCCTTATGCCGGCAAGGGGCTCCTCGGGCCACATGTGTTGAATCAAGAGGCGGTTGAAGTCCTGCAACAGCAAGGGTTCAGTCTGGTGCTGTGGAATTCGGTACCGCGCGACTGGGAACTGCCGACCGACGCCTGGGTGGCACGCGCGTTGGACGACCTCGCCAACAATAACTGGACGGTGATGGTGCTGCATGACGCCCGACCGGAGGCGATGGAGCATCTGGGGCATTTTATCGAACAGGCGGTATTGATGGACGTGGAAATCACCCAGCAACTCCCCGACTGGGTGATGCCAATCCAGGGCGGCTTACGCTGTCACCCTTTTGCGGCTTTAGTCGCCCCGACGGCTGATTAGCCGTGCAGCAAGGAGAAGGTTTATGCAACAAGAAAACGTGATTGGCGAGTTCCGTTACCAACAATATGCGGTCCAATTGCCCCCGTTGCTTGAGGGACGTGAACCGCGTCGGCATCAGGTGGTGATTGTTGGCGGTGGCCCGGTCGGCTTATCGCTGGCACTGGCCTTGGCGAAACAGGGCATCGCCTCGTTGATTGTGGAAAATGACACCCAGGTCTGCACCGGCAGCCGGGCTGCCTGTATCTCCCGTCGCAGCCTGGAGATCCTCGATAAACTGGGGCTGGCCGACACCTTTGTCGGTAAAGGATTGGCCTGGACCCGGGGTCGCAGCTTTTACCAGGGCGATTTGGTGATGCAGTTCGACATGTTGCTGGATGATAACCAGCAGTTCCCGGCGATGATCAATTTGCAGCAATATTATATCGAGCAATTTCTGCTCGACGAAGTCTTGCGCCACGACGATTTGATTGAATTACGCTGGGGAACCGAACTGCAAAGTCTGGTTCACCACGATCATGGCGTGACATTGTCACTAAAAGCCAACGACATTGACTACCCGTTAGAGGCCGACTGGCTGATTGCCTGCGACGGCGGCCGCAGCCGGGTGCGGGAACAATTGGGGCTGCATTTGCAAGGAGAAGTGCACCATGGGCGCTTCGCCATCGTCGATATCGAGCTGGAAAGCGAAACGCCGGCCGAGCGCCGGGTGTGGTTTGAAACCGCCCTGCGCCCCGGCCCCATGTGGATGCACCGCCAGCCGGACAATATCTGGCGCATAGATTACCTGCTGGAGGATCATGTCAGCGACGAGGAAGGACTGAAGCCGGAAAACGTGCTGCCGGTGGTGGAACGTTTCCTTGAAATGGTCGGCGAAAAGGGAAAATGGCGTCCGATTTGGATCAGCATGTATAACGCCAAGGCGCTGTCGCTGGACAGCTATCACCACGGGCGGGTGCTCTTCGCCGGTGATGCGGCGCATGTGGTGCCAATATTCGGCGTGCGCGGGCTTAATGGTGGCCTGGACGATGCCTACAACCTGGGCTGGAAACTGGCCTACGTGCTCAAGGGGTTGGCGCCAGAGGCTTTATTGACCAGTTATTCCAGCGAACGCCGGGCGGCCTGGTGTGAAAATGCCGGACAGGCCAGCCGCAGCGCGGAGTTTATGTGCCCTGCCACTCCGGCCGGCAGCACACTGCGTAATGCGGTGCTGTCGCTGGCGGCTCGCCATCCGCAGTTCTCTTCGCTGATCAATCCCCGGCAGACCCACAGCATTTGCTACACCGATTCGCCGTTGAATACCCCAGTCGCCAGCCCTCCCGAAACCAGCGGGCCACAACCCGGCGCGGTGTTGCCGGAATTCCCCCTGTTGCTTAACGGCAAGCCACAGCATCTGACCCGCCTGCTGGATGCGCGCCATTTCACCCTGTTGCGCTTCCTGGCCCACGACACGACGGCCGCCCAGGAAATAGATCGCCAACCCCTGTTACGTGTAGTGACCATCGGCCGCCCTGGGCAGCCGCAATCCGGTGACGCCGGTGCAGTGGAAGACCCGCACGGACAGTTGCATGCCGCCTACAGTGGCCCTGCCGGGGCGTTGTACTTGGTTCGACCGGACGGTCACGTTTGTTGGCGCTGGACCAAGAGTGACCACGCGACGCCCGAAATGATTAAACAGGCATTATTGCGGGCATGTGGCCACCAGAATGACAACGGAGGATCATGAAATGAAGGTTAAGTTGAACGAACAACAGCTCGATGAGCTGTACAGCCAGTTTTATCAGACTGCCGGGCAATTTTCCGGCGAACCCCTGGCGTTATTCCTGGCCCGCCTGAATTTGTTGCTGTTGGATGCCCTGGCGGATGAAACGGCCGCCCGGGAACTGATTGCCGAAGCCGCGCGCTTTAAGCCCTGAGCCCAACGAGGACAAAACTATGCATGAATTAGCGCCCTGGCAGACACTGCCTGAACCCCTGCCGATCCTGACGACAGGCCACTGCGCGTATGAGGCCGTTAACGGAATTCAGCTCTATTTTTCGGTGTTCGGTGAAGGTGAACCGGTTATTTTGCTGCATGGCGGCGTTGCCAGCGCCGACTGGTGGGGAAGCCAGATCGATTTTCTGGTGAACAACGGCTATCAGGCAATCGCCATCGACAGTCGTGGCAACGGCCGCAGTACGCGTTCGGCGCAGCCTTACAGTTATCACCTGATGGCCGCTGACGTGCTGGCGCTGATGGATATTTTATCTGTCGAGCGCGCGCACATCGTGGGCTGGAGCGACGGTGCGGTGATCGGGCTGGAGATCGCCATTCACCACCCTAACCGCTTGAATACGCTGTTTGCTTTCGGGCTCAACGTTTCGCCGACCGGCGTGAAGCCCGGTTTCGACCAGACCGCTACCTTTCTGGCCGCCGCAGATCGGGCACAGCAAGAGTATCAGGCACTCTCCGCCACCCCCGATGAATTTGAGGCTTTTATCGCACAGATAAGCCGCATGTGGCAGCGCGAACCCAACTATAGCGATGCGCAGTTGCACAGCATCACCCGGCCGGTTGCCGTTGTTGCCGCCGAACATGATGAGGCCATCGCCCTGGATCATGCGGCGTACATCTCTGCCACCATCCCAACCTCAACCTGGATCCTGCTGCGCGGCGTCAGTCATTTTGCTCCACTACAGGATCCGCACGGGTTCAACCAGGCAATGCTCAGTTATCTGCAGGATTCGCTGTGAGCTTCGGATCCTGCGGCTCGACGGCCTGCTGGTAGTATTCGGCGATAAAATCAACAAAGCTGCGGATGTTAACCGGCAAATAGCGCCGGTTAACATAAACCACATACAGCGAGCGGTGGCTCCAGGTACAGTCTCTCATCAGTCTGACCAAAGTCCCGCTGGCCAGCGCTTCGCGCACCACGAACTCCGGTTCAAGAATAATCCCCCGACCTTCCAGCGCACTGGCCAACAAGGCATCGCCGCTGTTGGCCCGCAGTGAACCGAATACCGGCACCTCGGTCAACTGCCCCTGCGCATCCAAATATTCCCATTGTTCCGCACGCGGCAACAGTGAGTACACCAGACAGTTGTGGTCACGCAATTCCTGTGGCGTAGCGGGCGTGCCGTGGCGCTTCAAGTAATCGGGGGATGCGCAGAGGATGCGAGGGATATCGCACAGCTTGCGCGCCACCAAAGATGAATCCGATAGATTGGCCACGCGGATCGCCACATCAATGCCCTGATCTATCAGATTAACCAACTGATCGCTGAGGCAAAACTCCACAGATACGCGCGGATAGCGGCGCTGATAACCGGCGACAATGGTTGCCAGCTCCGCCCGGCAATACGGGTGTGGCGCACTGATGCGCAGCGTGCCCGCCGGCTGGCCCTGATTGCCCATATAAGCCTCCAGCGCCTGGCATTCGGCAGCAATACGCTGGCTGTACTCGAAGCATTCGCGGCCGGCCTCGGTCAACGTCATGGTTCGGGTAGTACGATGTAATAAGCGGACGCCAAAATGACGTTCCAGTTCGGCAATGACCTTGCTGACACTGGGGCGTGACAGGTCAAGAGCCTCTGCCGCAGCGGTGAAATTGCCCCCGCTCACCACCGCATTGAATATGCGCAATGCATTCATCATATCCATATTTACGTCCTTTAAGCCTGCTGCGTCATTAGCACAATATACACCCTCTATTGGTTCCTGTACGGCAACAGTGTGATTCGGCCAGCCCACTGTTTGTTCAGCGCTACCGCCGTTAATTTAGCTGCATTCCTCGACGAGGATCATCACCGACTTAACTAAGGACCTCCTATGAGTAGCCAGACTAAAACGTTCGAACAATGGCAGCAGCAAGCCAATGCACTGCAGATCGAAGGACGTGCCTATATTGACGGCCAGTACCAGGACTCGACCGACGGCGCTACCTTTGCCGATAACAGTCCGATCGATGGTCGGCTCTTGGCGGCGGTTGCCGATTGCGATCTCACCACCATTGATGATGCGGTTGCTGCTGCGGGCCGGGCCTTCGCCGCCGGGGTTTGGCGAGATAAATCCCCGGCCGAGCGCAAAAGTGTCCTGCTGCGCCTGGCCGATTTAGTGATTCTGCACCAGGAGGAACTCGCTCTGCTGGAGAGCCTGGATACCGGCAAAACCATTCATGAGTCGCTGGATATGGATATTCAGGACGTGGCAAAAGCCCTGCGCTATTACGCCGAAGCGATCGACAAGATTGCCGGCGAGATAGCTCCGACCGGGGACAGTTTCCACGGCATGATCACCCATCAGCCTCTGGGGGTGGTGGCGGTAATGACGCCCTGGAACAATCCGTTAATGATTGCCTGCTGGAAGATTGCCCCGGCGCTGGCAATGGGTAACTCGGTGGTGTTTAAACCGTCGGAAAAGGCCCCGCTCACCGGTATCCGCCTGGCGGAACTGACCCGTCAGGCCGGGATCCCCGACGGCGTATTCAATGTCGTTACCGGAGGGGCCCAGGTGGGTCAGGCTCTGGCACTGCATCCCGGCGTACGGGCCATGGCCTTTACCGGATCGACTAAGGTGGCCAAGCAACTGCTGATTTATGCCGGGCAGTCCAACATGAAACGCACCTACCTTGAGGGCGGCGGCAAGAACGCGCATATCATTTTTGCCGACACGCCCGATCTGGCACGCGCAGCACGCTTTGCCGCCCTGGGTTTTTGCGCCAATCAGGGTGCCGTTTGCGCCTCCGGTACCCGTTTGCTGGTGGAGTCCTCGATCAAAGAACAGTTCCTTGCGCACCTGCTGGAAGAAGTGAAACGCTGGCAGCCAGGGCATCCGCTCGATCCTGCCACCATGATGGGACCGCTGATTGATGCCGGCCATCAAGCGACTGTTCTCGGTTTCGTGGAATCTGCCCGTGATGAAGGCGCCAGCATCCTTTGCGGCGGGATCCCCGAAAAAGATATCGTTCCGGGTGGGCACTTCTTTACGCCGACCATCATCGACAACGCCACGCCGACCATGACCGCTTCGCAAAACGAGATTTTCGGCCCGGTCGCTTCAATCATTACCTTTGAGAATGAAGAAGAGGCCATTCGGCTGGCCAACGACAGCGAATACGGTCTGACCGCCGGTTTCTGGACCCCGGACATTGCCAGAGTGCACCGCATTGCCCGGCAACTGGAGGCCGGAACCGTCTGGGTCAATCACTTCCTGACGCGCGATATTCTCTCGCCTTTTGGCGGTTTCAAACAGTCCGGCATCGGCCGCGATCTGTCGATACATGCTCTGCGGCAATACGGGGAAATGAAAGCCACCTGGATCGCCCTGAAAGACATCGACGCTCACTAAGGAATCGCCATGAACCCAGATAACAAACTGACCGACAGCGGCCGGCGCCGGTTTATCGCCGCCAGTCTGGCCATCGGGGCCGCGGCCGCCTTGCCCTTCTCCGGCCATGCGCGCCAGCCTGTGCCCCGTAAAGCGGCAACCCGTAATGATGAGGGTAAATATGATTTTATTATTATCGGCGCCGGTTCGGCCGGATCGGTAGTCACCCGTCGACTGGTGGACGCCGGGTTAAAGGTATTACTGCTGGAAGCCGGGCCAAGAGATGATATGCCGGCGATCCATAACCCGCCTCAGGCGATGGAACTGTGGCATTCCGCTGTCGATTGGGGATTTTCTACCCAGCCGCAAATTTACGCCGGCAAACAGGATATTTACTGGCCACGCGGCAAGACGCTGGGCGGCTCCAGCGCGATCAACGGCATGATGTACGTGCGTGGCCTGCCCGCCGACTATGACAATTGGGCCGCGCTGGGGGCCACCGGCTGGAGCTGGCAGGAGGTTCTGCCTTATTTTCGCAAGGCGGAGCACTGCAATATCAGCGGGCTGTCCGCGATGCACGGCACCGGCGGCCTGTTGCAGGTATCCAGCCCGGCTATGACGCCATTGGCGCACGCTTTTGTTGAGGCCGGGCAACAGGCCGGGTTGCGACTAGTAAAGGACTACAACGACGGCCAGGATTCAAGTGGGATCAGTTTCCCGCAGTACACCATGACGCCGGACGGTAAACGCGCCAGTGCCTGGGTCTGTTATGGCGATGCCATCAGACAGGCCGACAACCTGTCGGTGATCACCGAAGCACGGGTGCTAAAACTGTTAAACCAGCGTGACCGTATCACCGGCGTGCACTTTATTCATCGCGGCGTCGACTACCGTATCGAAGCGCGTCATGAAGTGCTGCTGTGCGCCGGCTCGTTGATGAGCCCCTCTATTTTGCTGCACTCCGGTATCGGCCCGGCGGAACAACTGGAAAAAATGGGGATAACTCCTTTGGTTAACCTGCCCGGCGTGGGTGAAAACCTGCATGACCATCTGGTGTGCCCGATGGTCTGGTCTTCACCACAGCCGGTGACGGTCGGGTTGGCTTCGGGTATTGAAGCGCAGATTTTCCATAAGTCAGCGCCGCAGCTCTCAGCGCCGGATACCCAGTCACTGCTGTTCACTATGCCGTTCCTGCCAGGGGTGAATCAGGGTTACACCGTCACACCGGGTCTGGTGCGACCGCAAAGCCGTGGCCGCCTGTGGCTTAACTCACGTGACCCCTTGCAGCCCCCGTTAATGGACCCCCGGGTGTTTTCCGAAGGTGAGGATCTGGAGGTGATGACCGACAAAGCCCTGCTGTTACGCGAAGTGATGCATCAATCGGCACTTACGCCATGGCGCGGCAAGGAGATGGGAATGGACGGCGTAGACAATCGTCGGCAAATGCGCGACTACATCAGCCGCATGACAGGTTCCTACCACCATCAGGTCGGCACCGCACGCATAGGTTCCGACGCTATGGCGGTGGTCGACCCGCAATTGCGTGTGCATGGCCTGTCGGGGCTGAGGGTGATCGACGCTTCCGTGATGCCGGTCATTCCTACCGGCAATACTAACGCGCCCAGCATCATGATCGGTGAAAAAGCCGCCGACATGATCCTGTCGAGCCATCAAATTAAGGCGATATAACCATGACTACCACCGTATTGATTACCGGTGCCAACAAGGGGCTGGGTTATGAAACCGCCCGCCGTCTGGCCGAACGCGGCTGGCGCGTGGTACTCGGTGCCCGCGATCCCTTGCGTGGCGAACAGGCGATTCAGGCGCTGACGTTATTGGGGTTGAAGGCTGAACTGCTGGTGCTTGATGTAACCTCGGAAGAATCGGTCCGGCAAGCCGCGGCTGATTTCAGCAAGGCTTACGGCCAGCTCGACGTGTTGATCAATAATGCCGGGGTTGGCGGGTCACGCGAGCATCCAACCCAAACCGGTGCCGCCGCGCTGGCAGAGATGTATCAGGCCAATGTTTTCGGCGTGGTGCGTATGATGCAAGCTTTTCTGCCCTTGCTGCAGGCAGCAAAAAATCCCAGAGTGGTGATGGTATCCAGCTCGCTGGGGTCATTGCACACCATGACCGGCAAAGGCGGTGCAACCTTCGAGGCCGGGCTGCTGCAACTGGCCTATCCGTCCTCCAAGGCAGCACTCAACATGCTGGTCACTCAGTATGCCAAGGCCTTGCCGACGATCAGGATCAATGCCGTCAATCCGGGCTTTACTAAAACCGACATCAATCACCATACCGGTCATCAGACGGTGACGGAAGGAACGGATGCCATTGTGAGACTGGCCTCTATCGGCAATGATGGGCCCACCGGCGGATTCTTTGACCGTCACGGTGAAATACCCTGGTGATCGACAGTTTTACCTCCGCTAAAGTCAGTTAATGTCTAAGTAACAACTTATTAATAATAAGTTGTTACTTCAAAAATCCCTCCGTACCCAGCTTGCCATCCCGGTGAAAATTACCTGCAAAATAAACGTATTGGGCCGGTACCCCTGTTTTCTTTGCGGGAGTTTTTCGTGCCTTGTCAAGCGCTCCATTATCCCCAAATCACGCCATTATTGGCTAATAAAGCAGCAATTTGTTGATTTTTATCGAAAAAACAATAAATTCTGCCCGGCCAAATAACTATTGAGCCGGGGGGTAAAAAGCCATATATTGGGCGCGTTTTTTCACGGTAGTTACTTATTCAATTTAATAATTCAACTAGGGTGGTATCGATACCCCCAGTTGTAGGAGAGATATGATGACGGATAAAGTCCGTATTGATAATTTCGGTGTGAGTTTAGAAAATGTAAACAACGAAACATATTTGGCGAGACAAGCCGAATTTGAATCGAATGTCAGGAGTTACCCCCGTAAATTGCCGTTGGCAATTGCGAAAGCCCAAGGCGTGTGGATCACCGATGTTGAGAATAATCAATATCTTGATTGCCTGGCTGGTGCGGGTACGCTGGCTCTGGGTCATAACCACCCTGACGTCCTTCAAAGCATCCAAAATGTCATTACCAGCGGCTTGCCGTTACATACTCTCGATCTTACAACCCCGTTGAAAGATCAGTTCTCAGCTTATTTGCTCTCTTTATTGCCGCAACAGGGCCAGGAATATTGCCTGCAGTTCTGTGGCCCATCGGGTGCGGATGCGGTCGAAGCCGCACTGAAGCTGGCGAAAAAATACACCGGCCGTTCTGGGGTGATCAGCTTCTCCGGCGGCTACCATGGCATGACCCATGGCGCGCTGGCGGTCACAGGCAACCTGTCACCGAAAGAAGCGATTAACGGCATGATGCCGGAAGTCCAGTTTATGCCTTACCCGCACGAATACCGCTGCCCACTGGGCATCGGCGGTGAAGCTGGCGTTAAGGCACTGACCTACTATTTTGAAAACCTGATTAACGACGTCGAAAGCGGCGTGCGCAAACCTGCGGCCGTCATTCTGGAAGCGGTTCAGGGTGAAGGCGGCGTCAACCCGGCCCCGGTCGAATGGTTGCAGCGCATTCGCAAAGTCACTCAGGAACACGGCATTCTGCTGATTATCGACGAAGTTCAGGCCGGCTTTGCCCGTACGGGTAAACTGTTCGCCTTTGAACACGCCGGTATTGAGCCGGACATCATCGTGATGTCCAAAGCGGTAGGCGGCGGTTTGCCGTTGGCGGTGTTGGGCATCAAGCGAGAATTTGACGCCTGGGAGCCTGGCCACCACACCGGCACCTTCCGTGGTAACCAACTGGCGATGGCCACCGGCCTGACCACCCTGCAGCACCTTAAAGATAACAACGTGGCCGATAAGGTCGCCGCACAAGGCGAATGGCTGAAAGCCAAGCTGGCCGAGCTGCAAAAACGTTATCCGGCAATAGGTCACGTGCGCGGTCTGGGCTTAATGATTGGCATGGAAATCGTTAAACCTGACGAAGCGCAGGATCATATGGGTTGCTACCCGGCGGATCCGCAGTTGTCTGCCCTGCTGCAGAAAAAATGCTTCGAAGCCGGGTTGATCCTGGAGCGTGGCGGCCGTAACGGTAACGTACTGCGTCTGCTGCCTTCCCTGCTGATCACCAACGATGAGCTGGGCATTTTCCTGGATAAATTTGAACAGGCCCTGTTAGCCGCCGGCGTCAAGCCTGTAGGCATGGAGTGAATTTAATGTCCCGGTCAAACCCGATTCTGGCCGCCTCGGCGCAAAGCACCGAAGCTTACCAGCAAGCGATCGAGCAAAGTAGCCAGGCGGTAGTGCAGTGGCTGCAACAACCCGAGATGTATCAGGGAAAAACCGTTGCCGAACTGCGTGAACGCATTACGCTGGATTTTAATCCGCAGGGCCTGGGCAACCAGGCGGCCATCGAACGCGCGATTGAATACTTTTTAAAAGACAGCCTGTCGGTGCATCACCCGCAGTGTGTCGCGCATTTGCATTGCCCAAGTCTGGTGATCAGTCAGGCGGCGGAAGTGTTGATCAACGCCACCAACCAAAGCATGGACTCCTGGGACCAAAGCCCGTCAGCCACCATCATCGAGATGAAGCTGATCGAGTGGTTGCGTACCCAGGTTGGCTATCAGCCTGGCGATGCGGGCGTGTTCACCAGTGGTGGTACCCAGAGCAATCTGATGGGCCTGATGCTGGCACGCGATGCCTTCTTCGCCAAGCAGGGGCACTCAGTGCAACAGGATGGTCTGGTCGGTAACCTGCGCAAGATTAAAGTATTATGTTCTGAAAATGCCCATTTCTCGGTGCAGAAGAACATGGCGTTGCTCGGTCTGGGTTACCAATCCGTCACGCTGGTGAAAACCGATCAATTCGCACGGATGGATGTGAACGACCTGGCCGAAAAACTGGCGCAAGCCAAGGCCAATGACGAGCAGATCCTGGCGATTGTCGCTACCGCGGGCACCACCGATGCCGGGGCTATCGACCCGCTGCGTGCAATTGCGCAGTTGGCGGCGGAACACCAGGTCTGGGTGCACGTTGATGCGGCCTGGGGCGGCGCGCTGCTGCTTTCCGAGAAGTACCGTGACTACCTGGACGGCATTGAACTGGTGGACTCCATTACCCTGGACTTCCATAAGCAATTCTTCCAGACCATCAGTTGCGGCGCTTTCTTGTTGAAAGAGGCCCGTCATTATGAGCTGATGCGTTATCAGGCGGCCTACCTGAATTCCGAGTTCGACGAAGCTCAGGGTGTGCCTAACCTGGTGTCTAAATCCTTGCAGACCACCCGCCGTTTTGATGCGTTAAAACTGTGGATGGGGCTGGAGGCGTTAGGCCAGCAACAATATGCCGCGATCATCGATCACGGCGTGACGCTGGCGCAACAGGTTGCCCACTATATTGGCGACCAACCGGCGCTGGAGCTGGTGATGCAGCCACAGTTGGCCAGCGTGCTGTTCCGCTACCGTCCGCAGTCATTAGCCAACAGCGGCGATGCCGCAGTGGCACTGCTGAACCAGCGGATTGGCGATGCGCTCCTGGAGTCAGGGCGTGCCAACGTTGGGGTGACCGAGTTTAACGGTGTGACCTGCCTGAAAATGACGTTGTTAAACCCAACGGTCAGCCTGGACGATATCAAAGTCCTGCTGGCACTGGTGGATCAAACCGCGCAGCAGTTGCCTGCCGCTTAATCCGCCCTGACCGGCAGCGAAAAGCCGATAACCTTTGCGGGTTATCGGCTTTTTCTTTTAGCGAACGCCTTATTGGTAATCAATAAGGCCTAACTGCTTAGCCATAAATAATTCATTACGCTCTACAATTTCTTCAACAATCTTCCCTTCTTTGCCAAACCGAAAATAAGTCAACGATGTCCAGGTCACATCCTTGCCGGTGACATCAAACCCGTGCCAGGTATTCGAGCCTTTGGCTACGTGGGTTAAAGCCACCACTACCGTATCGGAGGTAACCACTTCTTTTTGGAAAGTGGTCTGTATAGATGCATAACGGTCGGTCACATGAAGGCGTAATGCCGTTTTGAAGGGGTCTATCCCGACAATCGGCTCAGCAACGTCG
This sequence comes from Serratia proteamaculans, assembly GCF_949794035.1. Lineage (NCBI taxonomy): Bacteria > Pseudomonadati > Pseudomonadota > Gammaproteobacteria > Enterobacterales > Yersiniaceae > Serratia > Serratia proteamaculans. The sequence continues at coordinate 2,639,972 of NZ_OX461105.1, read as the reverse complement.
GGGCGATGAATAATGACATCATCGGCAAAGAATTCGCTGACTCGTTCCACATCTTTCCCATCGACGCAAATTGAAAAATAGTTTTTTACAACCCTTAGAATATCCGTCATATATGACTCCATAATTGTGACTTTCCACGTAGAACAACTTTGTTCTCGAAACTGTCGATATAGTGACAATTCCAAACGTGATGAAAAAGTCTTATTCTGGAAAACAGATTTCCGCCAACTGGAAAATACCCATGGATCGCTGGACCGAGTATGAGCTTTTTGTAAAAACATCAGAGTTAGGCAGTTTAAGCAAGGCGGCGGAAGCGCTAAGTTTGTCGAACGCCGCCGCCAGCCGTCACCTGGCAGCGCTGGAGGATCGCCTTGGCGTGAGACTAATAGAACGCAGCACCCGCAGGTTATTTGTGACTGAAGTGGGTAAAGCGTTTTACGCCAGTGCCAAAGCGGCCCTCACTACCATGCAAAGTGCAACCGATGCGGTCACCGCCAGCAAAGACCATCCGGTGGGTGTCTTACGCATTACCGGATCCTTGTCACTTTGCCTTCGGCTCATATTCCCTTTAATACCTCAATTCAAGTTACTAAACCCGGATGTCCGTTTAGAGATCGTTGCGGAGAATCGCTATTACGACATCATTGACGATAATATCGATATCGCCATTCGCACCCGAGAAAGCGAGCCAGATACCGGGCTTATTGTGCGTAAATTGACAGAAACGAAACGGGTTTTAGCGGCAACGCCAGAGTATTTGCAACGGCATGGCACACCCAATCACCCGCGGGAGCTTGCTGACCATCAGCTATTGCTCTACTCCTATGCCAACGACCCCTATAAAATGATTTTTCAGCGAGGCGAGGAGTTTGTCACCACCTTCCCCCAACCCGCTCTTGAAGCCAATGACGGCTATCTGATAAGGGCTGCTGCACTGCAAAATCTGGGCATTTTGGCGCAACCCACCTATGTGATTCAGGAAGACCTGCAGTCGGGCCGATTAGTCCAGATTCTGAGCGACTGGGCGCTCCCCGGCCTGGCCGTCAATCTGGTTTATACCTCTCGCCAGCACTTGCCGGCGAAAACACGGGCCTTTATCGATTTTCTGGTTAAAGCCTTTCAGTAGCACCGGCAGACGGGGGTGATTTCTTCAGCATTTCAGTTGTCTTGTGGGGTAGAAAATATAACTATGCTGGATAGATTGCAGAAGACGCAGCATTTGCACTTATAACATGCAGCGGACGCCTCCCCTTATTGACTGCTCAGGATGCCAGCAATGACAGACCCCGATCTCAACTTACTGATTGCTCTCGATGCACTTCTTTCTCTGGGCAGCGTCGCTGGTGCGGCGCGTCGGCTTGAATTAAGCGCCTCGGCGATGAGCCGCACGCTTAGTCGGCTGCGGGCAGTCACCGGCGATCCTTTATTGGTACGTGCCGGCCGCAATATGGTGTTAACACCCTACGCCGAAGAGATACGTGAACGCACGCAAAACGCCGTATTCGAAGCCCGGGCGGTACTCCGTCCGGCGGTGTCGGAACTGAGCTTAGCCACCCTGGAACGAACCTTTACCCTGCGTGCCAACGAAGGTTTTGTCGAGGCATTTGGCGCAGTGTTGATCGCGGCGGCCGCGCAGGCAGCCCCCTTTGTACGCCTGTGTTTTGCCCCCAAACCCGAAAAAAGTTCAAAGCATTTGCGTGAAGGGTTGGTGGATCTTGAGATTGGCGTACTGGGCGAAATGGGGCCAGAGATCCGCTTACAGACGTTATTTCGCGATCGTTTCGTCGCGGTGGTCCGTAAAGGTCATCCGTTTGAACAGCAAAGTGAAATTACTGCCCAGCAGTATGCCGCTTGCGGCCACGTAGTTGCCTCACGCCGCGGGCTATTAACCGGGCCGGTAGACCAGGCGCTGACCGAATTGGGGCTGGAGCGCAGGGTTGCTGCGGTAGTGCCAAGCTTTCCCGCCGCGCTGGCGGTGGCTCAGGCCTCTGATTTGGTGGCGTTGGTCCCCGCCTCTTTCCTGATCAATCAACCCGTAGGCAATGGTGATAGTGCTACTCTCTTTGCTTTTGAACTGCCGGTAAAAACCCAGGCTATTACCGTTTCACAGATGTGGCATCCGCGCTTAGAAGCCGATGTGGCACATCGCTGGCTACGACAATGGGTATTGAGCGTGGTTAAACAGCGTTTCGCGATGATCAATACCTAATGGGTACAGGGTTGTCGATACTATTAATATCAATAGATATGGCACTGTCGTGAATTTATAGGATTTTTGATTAAGGATAAATCTGGATTTAAGGATGCCCACTATGCAGTACATTAAAAACGATGACGCCCAATCAACCGAAGCACTGCATAGCGGAATAATAATATTAACGTAACAAATTAAAACATTTAACCTTATGTAACTAAAGAAACCAAAAAGGCCCGATTAACGGGCCGGAAAATCAGCAATATGAAATATGCTCTCAGGTTTGTCTATTCCCTGTTCATAATAACTAACAGCCTTTATCACCCCTGCATTGCAAATGGGTTTATAAAACTTACCTGAAGCTACCTGAGTATGTGACTGCAGTTTTCCTTTAAATCAGCTGATATTAGACGTCGTCATCCTCCAGATTTTATCTGCTCTTTTTCAAGATGCTCTCAAGAGCTACATTTTATCGGCTACCAGCGAGCCATAAATCATTGCCCCTCGCACTTCAGGTTAACAATTTTTGCCAGAAACCAACATATCCTTAACTTGCTAACGAATCAAATGGTACAATACGCGAATTCCACTGTTTGACTCGCGCTCGGTTCCCTCATTGTCCAGGGAACAGCGATACCGCGTTCATTCGGGGTAAACATGAAGAAAAACATTATCTTGGAGTCTGTCAGCCATGCCTGAATCAAATGCCCGTCCGGGTATAAAACTTAAACTATGGTGTTGTTTATTGGGGATAATCCTTACCGCAGTCGGCCTATTCTTTGCCATTGCCGGCGGTAAATTAGTCTCGCTGGGGGGCAGCAGCTACTTCCTGATTGCCGGTATCGTCACCCTACTTTCTGCAGTGCAATTCTTCCGTCGCAAATCTTCAGCGGTGGTGCTGTTCCTGCTGGTCTTTATCGGCACACTGATTTGGTCGGTGTTCGATGCCGGTTTTGACTTCTGGCCATTGGTTTCACGCCTGATGGTGCCAACCGGACTGATGCTGTTAGCCTTCCTGAGCTGGCCGGCGCTGCGTAAGCCGGAAGGCAAGGCGCCGCTGGCAAAACTGTCCTACCTGCTCAGCGCGGTGCTGGCGGTGGGCATGGTCGGCACCTTCGTACAGATGTTCCAGCCACACCCTACCGTCGCTTTTAGCGGCGAACCCTTGCCGCTGATCCCGGTGGATAAAGCCAAGCAGCAAAAAGACTGGGATAACTACGGTAACACCCCGGGCGGCAGCCGCTTCGTGGCGCTGGACCAGATCACCCGCGACAACGTGAAAGAGCTGAAAGTCGCCTGGACCTTCCACACCGGCGATACTCCGTTAAGTCCGGACGGTAACGGTGCCGAAGACCAGCAAACGCCGCTGCAAATCGGTAACCGTATTTTCCTGTGTACGCCGCATAACAACGTGATTGCCGTCGATGCCGACAGCGGGAAAGAGATCTGGAAGCGTGAAGTCAATGCGAAATCCCAGGTGTGGAACCGTTGCCGTGGGCTGGCCTACTTCGACGTCACCAAACCGTTGCCGCAACCGACGGTGCCAGGCTCTACCCCTGCCACGCCGGTCACCCTGGCGGCAGGCGACAGTTGCCAGCGTCGTATTCTGATGAACACCATCGATGCACGCCTGGTGGCAATCAACGCCGATAACGGCGAGTTCTGCCAGAACTTTGGCAACCAGGGTGTGGTCGATCTGAAGGCCGGTCTGGGTGATGCCTCCGATCCCAAATACCAACTGACCTCTACACCTACGCTGGCAGGCACCACCATCGTGGTCGGCGGTCGCGTGGCCGATAACGTACAAACCGACATGCCAGGCGGCGTGCTGCGTGGTTTCGACGTGGTCACTGGCAAAATGCGCTGGGCGTTCGATCCGGGTAATCAAGATCCGAACTCGGCATTGAAACCGGGCCAGACCTTTGTGCGCAGTACGCCGAATTCCTGGGCACCGATGTCCTACGATCCGGCCATGAACACCGTGTTCCTGCCGATGGGCAGCTCTTCGGTTGACCTGTGGGGCGCAAACCGCAACGCACTGGATCACAAATACGGCGCGTCTATCCTGGCGCTCGATGCCACCACCGGTAAAGAAAAATGGGTCTATCAGACCGTTCATAACGACCTGTGGGACTTCGACCTGCCAATGCAGCCAAGTCTGATCGACTTCCCGATGAAGGATGGCACCACCAAGCCGGCGCTGGTCATTGGTGCCAAAACCGGGCAGCTCTTCGTGCTGGATCGCCATACCGGTAAACCTTTAACCGAAGTGAAAGAGCTGCCGGTAAAAACTCGCACCATCCCTGGCGAGCAATACTCGGCCACTCAGCCATTTTCTGTCGGCATGCCGCAGATTGGCAATCAGAAGTTAACCGAGTCTGACATGTGGGGCGCAACGCCGTTCGATCAACTGATGTGCCGCATCAGCTTTAAATCGATGCGTTATGACGGCTTGTTTACCGCCCCCGACACCGATATCTCGCTCAGCTTCCCGGGCTCGTTGGGTGGCATGAACTGGGGCGGCCTGTCGACCGATCCGAACAACCACTATATCTTCGCCAACGATATGCGTTTGGGCCTGTGGGTACAGATGATCCCGCAGAAAAACGATGCCAATACACCGGCCAGCAACGGCGGTGAATCGGTCAACACCGGGATGGGTGCCGTGCCGTTGAAAGGGACGCCTTACGGCGTCAACAAAAACCGCTTTATGTCACCGCTGGGCATTCCATGCCAGAAACCACCGTTCGGCACCCTGTCCGCCATCGATCTGAAAACTCAGAAAGTGGTGTGGCAAGTTCCGGCCGGTACGGTGCAGGATACCGGGCCATTCGGCATCAAAATGCGCGCACCTATGCCGGTAGGTATGCCGACGTTGGGCGGCACGCTGGCCACTCAGGGCGGCCTGGTGTTTATTGCCGGTACTCAGGATTACTACCTGCGCGCGTTTGACTCCTCTACCGGCGCAGAAGTGTGGAAAGCACGTCTGCCTGTTGGCAGCGGCGGTACGCCAATGAGCTATGTGTCGCCAACCACCGGCAAACAGTACATTGTGATTTCCGCCGGCGGTGCACGCCAATCGCCAGACCGTGGTGACTACGTCATTGCCTATGCTCTCGATAAATAAATCTGGCCATAGGCTATAATCATCAAGCCCCCATCTGATAAAGATGGGGGCTTTTTAATATCTGCTGCCACCACGGAAGGAAGATATTTAACGGTGGGAAGCCCCCTGGGAGAGCCGGATCATTTAAAAAGCCCAAATACAAGAGTATTCCTAATGTGTTGCCCTGAATTATATCTCATTCTCTTTGACGGCTTGTTATTGAGCAGACCAGGCTATAGAACGATTTCCGCTGGCAAGAATATTCTTTTGGCGTGAATATCCGGCGGTTTTCAGAGGAAATGACAGATGAATGTTTTATCCGAGCACAGTGATGGCAATCATCCTGTTGATCCAGCTAATGAAATCTTTAACGGTTTACCGAATCTCATTGGCGTTGGGAATAGCCTCGGGGGACATTTTAATGAGTTGTGGTGTGAATATACCGGACTCTCTTCATCTGATAACAATGACCTTTGCTGGTTGAATACTCTGCATCCGGATGACTATGCCCGCGTGAATACGCTGTGGCAACAAGCGATGACTGCCGCTACCTCGTTCGTTAATCAAGCCCGCCTGCGCCATTACAGTGGTGAGTATCGTTGGTTTTTACTGTCATTCGCGGCAAAGCAAGTTCCGAACTCCGCGCAGAACCATTGGTACCTGAGCTGTGCCGATATCCATCAGCAAATGCTGGAAAAACAAATCATCATCGACACGCTGGCGGCGCAGAAAAATATGCTGGATGCCAGCGTCGACTGTATCAAAGTGATTAACAATGACGGTTCGTTGCTGCATATGAACCGAGCCGGTAGCCTCGCCCTCGGCATAGATGAAAACCAACAACAATTTGGCATGCCCTGGCTGGATCTACTGCACCCAGAGGCTCGCAAGCGTGGCAGAAAAGCGCTGCGTAAGGTGTTAAACGGCAAAAATGCCAGATTTGCCGGCCTTAGTGCTACCCCGGAAGGCACACTGCAGCATTGGGATAATATCCTCAGCCCGGTGACCGATAAGGATGATCGGATACAGAATATATTGTGCGTTTCGCGCGATGTGACCTCGCAGCGAATAGCTGAAAGACGTTTGCTGATCGCCAGTGAATATGACGAACTGACCGCCTTGCCCAACCGGCGGTTATTCAAGAAAAGATTAAAGCAGGAAATGAAACGGGCTCTGAATAACCAAACATCGCTGGGGCTGATTTTACTGGATCTTGACCACTTTAAGTTGGTTAACGACACCCTGGGGCATGATGCCGGCGATCATCTGCTACGCGTCTTATCCCGGCGACTAAAAACCTATCTGACCCCGAACTCTTTTGTCTCCCGACTGGGCGGCGATGAATTTGCAGTAGTGATCAGCGACGTCGAAAACCAGCAGGATATTTTCAAAATCGCCAATAGCTTTCTGATGCAGCTTGAATCGCCGATCACCCACGGTGGCAAAGCGCTTCACTGCGGCATGAGCATTGGCTGCGCCCTGTATCCGCAGGATGCCCGTGATGCGTCCGAACTGATGAAATGCGCCGACACCGCCCTGTACGAGCTCAAGGACGGCGGCCGCGGCGGCGTTTATATGTTTAATTCGAAGATGATGGATAAGGCCAAGGAGCGCGCTGCGCAGTTAAATCGTGCCCGCCAGATTGTGCGTCATAATCAAATCCGCCCCAGCTATCAGCCGAAAGTCAGCCTGCCCACCGGTGCCATTGTCGGCTTTGAAGCCCTGCTGCGCTGGTATTGTCCGCGCACTGGCATCCAGATGCCGGATAGCGTCAGCGAAGCGTTTAACGATTACGAATTGGCGACCAAAATCGGTGAAACCATGCAGTTGAAGGTGTTTGCCGATATGGCGGGCTGGCTTGAGTCCGGTGTTGAGGTGTTGCCGGTGTCATTGAACGCGTCCCCTATCGAGTTTTTACGCGACAACTACGCCGAAACTTTCCTGCAGCGCTTGCAGATGTTTAATATCCCTCACCCTCTGATTGAGCTGGAAGTGACCGAACATGCCTTCAATAAGCACGGTTCGAAATATGTGCTGCGGGCTTTGCAAATGCTCAAGGAAATGGGGATCCGCATTGCGCTCGATGACTTTGGCACCGGGCACTCTTCCTTTACCCATCTGATGGATTACCCGCTGGACTGCATAAAACTGGATCGTGATTTTATTCGCCGCATGAACAACGAACCGGCCATTTTGGGCATTGTCGAAAGCATGGGTATTCTGGGGCAGAAACTCGCCATCGATATCATTGCAGAAGGCATAGAAACCGAGCAGCAGCGCCAAACGCTGCGTGACTCAGGCTACCATTTGGGTCAAGGTTTTCTGTTTAGCCAGGCCGTTGAGGCACCTAAAGCGCTCAGCATGTTGTTAATGAGGCCCGCCCCGCAAATATCTGCTTGACCTTCCCAACGTGGGAAATCTGATCGTCTGAGAAAGGGAACCGCAGCCACCCCGGCTCTGCAAACCCATTCGACTCCAGTTGAGGGAGGCAAGACGATGAAAGATAAACACCCGATTCGATTCACCGTGGCCCTGGGCATCACGCTGGCTATCGCCGGATGCAAGGAAGCCGTACCGCTCGCCACGGTGGCAACGCCACCCAGCGTACCGGTGTCTGAAGTGCTCATCCGTTCGGCAGCGCCCTTTGCCGAATTCACCGGTTCACTCACGGCCATAGACCGGGTGGAATTGCGCCCGCGCGTTGCCGGTTATATCCAGCAGGTGAGCGTTCCGGAGGGCCGCTTTGTTGAGAAGGGCCGCAAGCTGTTCCTGATCGACCCTCGGCAGTTCCAGGCGGCGGTGAGCGCCGCGAAAGCCCGTCTGCGTGAGACTGAGGCGGAGTTCATTCTCGCCCAGACGGACCATCGGCGTGCCACACAATTGTTTGCCCAAAAGGTGGTGGCCCGTGAGCGCCTCGATGCGACAACGGCCGTTTTAAATACGCGTAAAGCGCAGGTCGACGCTGCAAAGGCCGCTCTGGATGCCGCACAGTTGGATCTGAGCTTCACCAGCGTCACGGCGCCGATCAGCGGACGCATCGGACAAGTCCTGGTCACCGAGGGCAACTATGTCGCCAGCGGCGTAACGCCGCTCACCACCATTGTCTCGCTCAACCCACTCTACGTTTATTTCGATATCGACGAACGTACCTATTTACGGTCGCTCGCCGCAGACCGGGCCAACGCGACCGCCAGGGTCAGGGTGGCATTACTTACCGACAAGACCTATTCACGGCCGGGCCGGATCGACTTTCTCGCCAACACCGCCGATCGAGGTACCGGAACGGTACGTGTGCGCGCCATTGTCGACAATCCCGAGGGGCAATTAATGCCTGGCCTGTTCGCCAGGGTCAAACTGGAGACCGGTGCACCACAGGCCAGGGTTTTAATCTCCGATCAATCGATCGGTACCGATCAGGGACGTCGCTACGTGCTCGTGGTCGGTAAAAACGATAAGACCGAGTATCGGCCCGTTGAAATTGGCCCGGTGCTTGAGGGATTACGCGTGATTGAGCAAGGTCTGCAACCCGGCGAACGCATTGTCGTCAAGGGACTGGTGCGCCCCGGCATGCAGATTACCCCACAACCGGCGGCGATCGACGGTACGCCATTGCCGAGGGCTAAGTCATGACCTTCCCGCGCTTCTTCATTGACCGCCCTATCGTGGCTATCATTCTTTCGATCCTGATGGTAATCGCCGGGATCCTCGCCTTCTTTCAGTTACCGCTCAGCGAATATCCCGCGGTGACGCCACCGACCGTGCAAGTCAGCGCGACCTACCCGGGAGCCAACCCCAAAGTGATCGCCGAAACGGTCGCTGCGCCGCTCGAACAGGCCATTACCGGCGTTGAAGGCATGTTGTACATGTCGTCGCAGTCGGCTACCGATGGGCGAATGATCCTGACCGTCACCTTCGCACAGGGGACCAATGCCGATATGGCGCAGATCCAGGTGCAAAACCGGGTCTCGCGCGCATTGCCGCGCTTGCCGGAAGAGGTTCAACGCCAGGGCGTGGTGACGCAGAAGACCTCGCCGGACATCCTGATGGTGGTTCACCTGCTGTCACCCGACAGGCGCTACGACCCGCTTTATATGTCGAACTACGCTTTTCTACAGGTGCGCGACGAGCTGTCCCGCATTCCGGGCATCAGCGACGTTCTGGTTTGGGGAGCAGGTGAGTACAGCATGCGCCTGTGGCTCGATCCGGACCTGATCGCCGCACGCGGGCTGACGGCGGGTGAAGTGATCGCCGCCGTGCGTGAGCAAAACGTGCAAGTGGCGGCCGGCTCCGTTGGCCAGGCGCCCCACGCCAATGCGGCATTTCAGGTAACGGTGAACACGCTCGGGCGGTTGACCGACGAGCAACAGTTTGGCGATATCATCATTCGCACCGGCCAGGACGGACAAGTCACGCGCCTGCGTGATGTCGCCCGCATTGAAATGGGGGCGGATGCCTATGCCCTGCGTAGCCTGCTCGACGGCGAACCGGCCGTTGCGCTGCAAATCGTTCAGAGTCCCGGTGCTAATGCGCTGGACGTTTCACAGGCGGTACGGGCAACCATGCAACGGCTTGAAGGCAACTTCCCACCCGGCCTTAGCTCACGCATCGCCTATGATCCGACGGTGTTCGTTCGCGCCTCGCTTGAATCGGTGGCCATCACCCTGCTGGAAGCCCTGATATTGGTGGTCATTGTAGTGGTGCTGTTTCTGCGCAATTGGCGGGCTTCGCTGATCCCACTGCTGGCCGTACCGGTCTCGCTGATCGGCACTTTTGCCGTCATGCACCTGATGGGATTTTCGCTGAACACCTTATCGCTGTTTGGCCTGGTGCTTTCGATCGGCATCGTCGTCGATGACGCGATCGTGGTGGTCGAGAATGTCGAACGTCACATCGAAAATGGCGAGCCCCCCAAACAAGCCGCCAGGCGAGCGATGGACGAAGTCACCGGCCCGATCATTGCCATTACCTCGGTGCTGGCCGCCGTTTTCATCCCTACCGCCTTCCTGAGCGGTCTGCAGGGTGAGTTTTATCACCAGTTTGCGCTCACCATTGCTATCTCGACCCTGCTGTCGGCGGTGAATTCGCTGACACTCAGTCCGGCGCTCGCCGCGCTTTTGCTGCGGCCACGTCAGCCTGCCATGGCACGCGATCCGCACAGTCTGCGCGGCCGAGCCGAACGCGGGTTGCAGGCTTTCGGACGGCCATTCCAGCGTGCGCCCGATACCTATGCCGGCACGGTGCGCAAGGTGGTCCGGGTCAGTGGCATGGCGCTGGTGATGTATGGCGGGCTGCTTGCGCTGACTTTCTTCGGTTTCAGGGCGGTACCGCCGGGCTTTGTGCCGATGCAGGACAAATACTATCTGGTTGCCATCGCCCAGCTCCCCAATGGGGCGTCGCTGGATCGTACCGATACGGTGGTCAAACAGATGTCGAAAATGGCACTGGCAGAGCCTGGCGTTGAAAGCGTAGTGGCTTTCCCGGGGTTGTCGATCAACGGTTTCGTCAATGTACCCAATGCCGCCGTCATGTTCATCATGCTCGACCCGTTCAAGGCGCGTACCACGTCTGACCTGGCTGCGACAGCGATCGCCGGCCGCCTGCAAGCAAAATTCGCCGCTATTCCTGACGGTTTCCTCGGCGTGTTCCCACCGCCACCGGTGCCCGGCCTCGGCGCAACTGGGGGCTTCAAGATGCAGATCGAAGACCGCAGCGGTGCCGGACTGGAAGCCCTGGCCCAGCAGACGCAAGTGCTGATGATGAAAGCCAATGAGTCCGGGCAGGTGGCCGGGCTGCTCACCAGTTTTGACGTCAATGCCCCGCAACTCGACGTCGTCATCGACCGCACCCAGGCCAAAAGTCAGGGGGTCAATTTGGCGGACGTCTTTGAGTCGCTGCAGGTCTATCTCGGCTCTCTGTATGTCAACGACTTCAACCGGTTCGGTCGCACCTACAAGGTGACCGCTCAGGCCGATGCAGACCATCGCATGCAGGCCGAAGCCATTGGCCGTTTGCAAGTGCGCAATGCGGCCGGCGAGATGTTGCCTTTATCCTCGTTTGTCACCGTTACGCCGGGCTCAGGCCCAGACCGGGTGATCCACTACAACGGCTATCCTTCGGCCGACATCTCGGGGGGCGCAGTGGCGGGCGTCAGTTCGGGGCAAGCCGTGGCAATGATGGAACGCCTGGCGAGGGAAACCCTGCAGGAAGGCATGACTTTCGAATGGACCGATCTCACTTACCAACAAAAACTCGCGGGCTCCACGGCACTGTTCATTTTCCCGCTGTGTGTGCTGCTCGCCTATCTGATCCTCGCTGTCCAATACAACAGTTGGTTGTTGCCCCTGTCGGTGCTGTTGATCGTGCCGACCAGCCTGCTGAGCGCCATCACCGGCGTGTGGCTAACCGGCGGTGATAACAACATTTTTGTGCAAATCGGGCTGATTGTGCTGGTCGGCCTGGCCGCCAAGAATGCGATCCTGATCGTTGAGTTTGCCCGCAGTCTTGAAGCCGAAGGGACCAGCCCCCTGGAAGCGGTTATCGAAGCCTGTCGACTGCGACTACGGCCGATCCTGATGACCTCGCTGGCCTTTATTGCCGGAGTGGTTCCGCTGATGCTGGCCAGTGGCGCGGGGGCAGAGATGCGCCAGGCCATGGGGATTGCGGTGTTTGCCGGCATGCTCGGCGTGACGCTGTTTGGCTTATTCCTGACGCCGGTCTTTTATCTGCTGATGCGTGGCCTGGCGGCCCGCTTCGATCGGTACCGTTCGCGAATCAAAGCACGCAGAGAGGGAGTCTCGTCATGAAAATACGCTATCAAGCTCTTGTAGCACCGCTGAGTGCGCTGGTCCTGCTGAGCGGCTGCGTGGCGGTCGGCCCCGACTACACGCCGCCCCCGCTGTCGTCATCGGCGTTTCCCAGCGGTTTTGCTGACCCGGCCGCAGGTCTGAGTTCGGGCCAGGTCGAGGTGCAGTGGTGGCGCACCTTCGAGGAGCCGGCGTTAACCCGCCTGGTTCAGCAAGCGCTGGCGGCAAACCATGACATTGGTATCGCTGCCGCAAGGCTGGAGGAAGCAAAAGCCCTGCTGCGCGAGAACCGTCAGAACTTCCTGCCGCGAGGGGGCCCGGCGCTCAGCTATGACCAGCGTCGCTGGAGTGAAACGGAGATCTCGCCTGACCAACCGCGCCGGACTGAAAGCTATCGTGGGGCGATCGACGCAGCCTGGGAAATCGATCTCTTTGGCCGCGTGCGGCGATCGGTAGAGACCGCTCAAGCACAAGCGGGCTCACACGAAGCCTTGTTGCGCGGTGTACAGGCGAGCGTCGCTGCCGAAGTGGCGGCGACCTGGTTTGAATTACAAGGTATCGAGGCCGAACTTGCGGTGGTCGCCGCAACTCGCCAAAACCAGCGCGAAAGTCTGGCGTTGGTTGAGCGAAGGATCAGCGCCGGTTCCGCCAGCGAAGTCGACCGGCTGCGTGCCGAAACCTTACTGCGAAATGTTGAGGCGGCCACACCAGAACTTGAACGCCGCCGTGCGGCCGCCGGCAACGCCTTGGCCGTCCTGCTGGGTCAAATACCGCAAAGATTCAGCCCCCCTGCTGCCACCGCTGCGCAGGAGATGCTGAAAGTCCGAACCCTGGCCGTGGGTGACCCTGCCGCGCTCCTGTGGCGGCGCGCTGATATTGCAGCGGCCGAACGGAACCTGGCGGCGGCAACCGCCGGAATTGGTGTAGAAACGGCGGGCCTTTACCCCGAGATCCAGATAACGGGGTCGATCGGGTTCGTCGCCGGCAGTCTGGATGCGATGAGCGGCGCGGGAGCCCTGTCGAGCTTTATCGGCCCGGTCATTCGCTGGTCTCTGCTTGATAGCGGGCGTGTCCGCGCCCGCATCGCCGCCAGCGAGGCACGCGCCAAACAGGCCCTGATCCTCTACGACCAGACCTTGCTGCGGGCCCTGCAGGAAACCGATGATGCCTTTAAGGCTTATAGCGCCGCCGGCAGCACGCTGGCGCTGCGTCTGCATGAGTCAGCGGCCAATCGCGAGGCGGCCCGCCTGGCCCGGGTGCGGTTCTCGCAAGGTGAAGGCCTCTACCAGGAGGTCCTCGATGCCGAACGTTCTGACTTCGCCAGCCGCCGGGCGCTGAGCGTCGCACGAACCGACCAGCAACTTGCCATTGTCAGTATCTACAAGGCGCTAGGCGGTGGTTGGCAAGCTTGTACATCGGGGCTGAACGACTGCCGAGGCGCTGACGGCACGACTAATTTGCAACGGGTAAAATAAATCGACGACAGTTGTTGACCTTCCAGCGGTGGGAAGCTTTAAGCTCTTCAGCAACAGACACCATAAAGGGGCAGTTCAATGACTTCCGTTACCCTCAAACCCGATACCAATCCGACGCTGTCCTCAGTCACTCGACTGAGTTTACCGGTCGACGGCATGACCTGCGCCTCGTGCGTCGGTCGTGTCGAACGCGCGCTGAAAGCCGTGCCGGGCGTGCAGACCGCCTCGGTCAATCTTGCGACCGAACGCGCCGATCTCACTTTCACTGGCGCGGCCGATCCCCAGGCGGCGGTCCGTGCCATCGAGAGCGCCGGTTACGCCGTGCGTGAAGAGACCACCGAGTTGGCGATCGAGGAGATGACCTGTGCATCTTGTGTCGGCCGGGTAGAAAAAGCCCTGACACAGCTCCCCGGCGTGCTCGAGGCCAGCGTCAATCTGGCTACCGAACGTGCGCGGGTACGTCACCTTGCCGGGGTCGTCGCCATCACCGACCTTGAGGCCGCCGTTGAAAAGGCCGGTTATAAAACACGGCGTTTATCCGCCGCCACGGCCGGTGCAGACGATCAGGATACCGAGCGTCGTGAGCATGAGGCGCGGGGACTGCGACGCTCATTACTGATTGCCGCCACCCTCACCTTGCCGGTGTTCATTCTCGAGATGGGCTCGCACCTGGTGCCCGCGATGCACCATTGGGTAATGCAGGTGCTGGGGCAGCAGACCAGTTGGTATCTGCAGTTTGTTCTCGCCACCCTGGTGCTGTTCGGGCCGGGTTTGCGCTTCTTCCGCAAGGGGATCCCGGCGTTGCTGCGCGGCGCTCCCGACATGAACTCGCTGGTATCGGTCGGCACGGCGGCGGCTTACGGCTACTCGGTTGTGGCGACCTTCGTCCCCGAAGTGCTGCCGCAGGGCACCGCCAACGTCTATTTCGAAGCTGCCGCCGTTATCGTCAGCTTGATCTTGCTGGGACGGACGCTGGAAGCCCGTGCCAAAGGACGAACTTCGCAGGCGATCAAGCGGCTGGTCGGTCTGCAGGCCAAGACTGCGCGCGTCGAGCGCAATGGTGAAACACTGGAAATCCCTCTTGATCAGGTGACCACCGGTGACATCGTGCTGGTTCGTCCAGGTGAAAAAGTGCCGGTTGATGGCGAAGTCGTCGAAGGAACCTCTTACGTTGACGAGAGCATGATCACCGGCGAGCCGGTACCGGTGCAGAAAAACGTCGGTGCCGATGTGGTCGGTGGCACCATCAACAAAACCGGAGCTTTCAGTTTCCGCGTTACCAAAATTGGTGCGAATACGGTGCTCGCTCAGATCATTCGTTTGGTCGAGGAAGCTCAGGGTTCCAAACTGCCGATCCAGGCGCTGGTCGACAAGGTCACCCTGTGGTTCGTGCCGGCGGTGATGGCGGCTGCGGCGCTGACCTTCCTGATCTGGTTGATCTTCGGGCCGGATCCGGCACTGACCTTCGCACTGGTTAACGCAGTTGCGGTGCTGATTATCGCCTGCCCTTGTGCCATGGGATTGGCCACGCCGACCTCGATCATGGTCGGTACCGGCCGCGCTGCCGAACTCGGGGTGCTGTTCCGTAAAGGTGAAGCCTTGCAGGCACTGCGTGATGTGAGTGTTATTGCGCTCGACAAGACGGGCACGCTGACCAAAGGACGTCCTGAACTGACCGATCTGGTGCCCGCAGAAGGCTTTGAACACGATGAGGTTCTGGCGCTGGTGGCAGCGGTTGAAACCCGCTCCGAGCATCCGATCGCCGAAGCGATTGTCGCGGCAGCCAGGCAACGGAACATGACGCTCGCGGCCATTGAAAGCTTTGACGCCACACCGGGCTTCGGCGTTACGGCCAGCGTCGCGGGGCGAACTGTCGCCGTCGGTGCAGACCGCTTTATGACTCAGCTCGGCCTTGATGTGAGCCAGTTCCAGCAGACGGCCCAACGCCTCGGTGAACAAGGCAAGAGCCCACTTTATGCCGCCATCGACGGTCGGCTGGCGGCGGTGATCGCGGTCGCTGACCCGATCAAGGACAGCACCCCGGAGGCGATCAAGGCGCTGCATGCATTGGGCCTCAAGGTCGCGAT
Source organism: Serratia proteamaculans (assembly GCF_949794035.1). Classification (NCBI taxonomy): domain Bacteria; kingdom Pseudomonadati; phylum Pseudomonadota; class Gammaproteobacteria; order Enterobacterales; family Yersiniaceae; genus Serratia; species Serratia proteamaculans. Next base: position 2,624,307 of record NZ_OX461105.1, on the reverse strand, counting down.
GATCACCGGTGACAATGCGGCAACGGCCGCTGCCATTGCCAAACAGCTCGGTATTGATGAAGTCGCCGCCGAAGTCCTGCCTGACGGCAAGGTCGAGGCACTGAAGAAATTCCGCCTCAATGGAGCACGGGTGGCCTTCGTGGGCGACGGCATTAACGACGCGCCGGCACTGGCTGAAGCAGACGTTGGGCTCGCTATCGGCACCGGAACCGATGTGGCGATTGAGGCGGCTGACGTGGTGCTGATGTCGGGCGACCTGCGCGGCGTGCCGAATGCTATTGCACTCAGCCAGGCGACGATCCGCAACATCAAGCAGAACCTGTTCTGGGCCTTCGCCTATAACGCAGTGCTGATCCCGGTGGCGGCCGGTGCGCTCTACCCACTGAACGGCACATTGCTTTCACCGATCTTCGCCGCGGCGGCGATGGCGCTCTCCAGCGTCTTCGTTCTCGGTAATGCGCTGCGGCTCAAACGCTTCCAGGCACCGATGACGGTCGAAACCAAACAAGATTAAAGGGTGAATGATGAATATCGGACAAGCGGCAAAATTCTCCGGCGTCTCGGCGAAGATGATTCGTTACTACGAACAAATTGGCTTAATCCCGAAAGCGATGCGTTCTGATGCCGGTTATCGCCATTACAGCACGGCCGATGCCCATAGCCTGCGCTTTATCCGGCGTGCCCGTGACCTTGGCTTTCCCGTCGACCAAATCTCGGAGCTGCTGATCCTGTGGCGCACCTGTGACCGTTCCAGTGCCGACGTTAAGGCTATGGCGCTGTCCCATGTCGCCGGGCTAAAGGCGAAGATAGCCGAGCTGCAGGCCATGGCACAAACCATCGAATACCTGGCCGAACATTGCCACGGCAATGACCGACCGGATTGCCCGATTATTGAGGGATTGGCAGAAAAGGCGGCGACGGTGGAACCTGTTGCACCGGTACCCCGCAGGACACCCCGGTTTGGTATCGACATGCCCGCCTCGGCGCGCCAACGCGGTCACTCGTGAAACAACCGCTTGACCTTACTACGTTGGCAGGCCGCATCCTGGCCGAACACAGTCATTCATAAGGAGTTCACCATGCTACGTTTCTACATTCCCAATATGACCTGCGGCGGCTGCGCCAGCTCCGTCACCAAAGCACTACTGAGCGTCGACCCACAGGCGGTGATCGAAACCGATCTGGCCGCGCGTGAAGTTATGGTCGACAGCACCCTGGACGAAACCCCATTCCTCACTGCACTAAGCTCCGCCGGATATCCGGACAAGCAATAACCCTGCCCCTGGCCGACCGCCCGACAAACTCCGGCGGTCGGCATTTTTTTATCCCGCAATTAGTTAGCCATTTTTGTTCGTTCACAGAATCAGCGGCTTGAAGGATAGTGAGTTGACCGCCTCAACCACATAATAATGCAGGTAATAATAATGATGTATAGCGCAAAACTCACCGCAGCGGCGGCACTCCTTAGCCTTTCAGCCATGGCGCATGCCGCACCGGGCATTGATCTGATCGCCAACGAAACCCCGATTAATACGCTGAAAAGTGCTGAAGCGGCGGCCAAGATCCCGGCCGGGTTTAAATTCGTCGAGCCGGGTACGCTGACGGTGGCCGTGTCTATTCTGGGCAGTGGCCCGCCATTCGGGCTGTACGCCCGTGACAATAAAACGGTGATTGGCAGCGAATCGGATATTGCCCGGCTGGTAGCCGATGGCCTGGGGCTGAAACTCAAGCTGGTACCGACCTCGTGGGAAGACTGGCCGCTGGGCGTCACCTCCGGTAAATATGACGCGGCAATTTATAACATCACCGTCACTCAGGAGCGTAAAACCAAATTCGATTTCGCCACCTACCGCCAGGATACCTTGGGTTTCTACGTGAAGAGCGGCAGTAAAATTACCTCGATAAAATCGGCACCGGATATTGCCGGCAAGAAGATCATCGTCGATTCCGGCACCAATCAGGAGGCGGTGTTACTGGCCTGGGATAAAGAGAATCAGGCCAAAGGGTTGCCCGCCCTGCTGCCGATCTACGTAACCGACAAGGCGGCCGCCACGCTGGCCATCCAGTCGGGCCGGGCAGATGCGACCTTTGGGCCGAACGTGGCCGGGGCTTATCAGGCCAAACTGAACGGTAAAACCACGCTGGTGGGCATCGTACCGGGCGGCTGGCCGCGCAGCGCCAACATTGCCGTTACGGTGAAAAAGGGCAATGGCCTGGTGAACGCGGTGCAGGCTTCGCTCAATAGCGCTATCGCCAATGGCAGCTACCTGAAGGTGTTGGATCGTTGGGCGGAAAGTGACGAGAAAATCGAACATTCTGAAATCAACCCACTGGGCTTGGGTGACCAGTAACATCCAGAACAGGGCCCAGGGAGGGGCCCCGAAATGCAGCTATCCTCTACATATCACGCCGACGCCCCTTCTCCATCTTGCGATAAAGTGTACTGCGTGAAACGCCGAGCCGTTTCGCTGCCTGGCTGATATTGCCGTTAGCGCTTCGGATAGCCTCAAGCATCTCCTGCGGTGCGGCGTGAGCATCGGCACAGCGCACCGGCAAGGTGTTGAACTGTTCCGGCAAATCGTCCGGCCGGATCAGATTGCCATCGTCCGCCAGTGCCAGCAGCACTTTCAACGTACTCATCAACTGCCGAACATTACCGGGCCACGGATAGCCTGCCAACGCAGCGACGGTGTCCGGTGCCAGCCGGATACCCCGTGACTCGGCCCCCAGTTCACGCCACAAATTAAGGATAAAACGATCGACGTGCGCCCGTTGGCGCAGCGGTAAAATACGCAGGTTAAATTCCTGAATGCGGTACATCAGGTCTTCACGGAATGCCCCCGCCGCCACCTGCTGCGCCAAATCCTGGTGGGTGGCGCAGATCAGCGAAAAGTCGACGGCATAGCTGATGCGGCTGCCGAGCGGCGTGACCGTTTTTTCCTGCAGTACCCGCAGCAGCCGGGTCTGTAAGCTCAATGGCATATCGCCAATTTCATCCAGGAACAACACGCCCCCGTCGGCCTCTCTGATCTTGCCGAGGTAGCCCTTCGGGTTAGCCCCGGTAAAGGCACCTGGCGCATAGCCAAAAAGTTCGGATTCGATCAGGTTTTCTGGCAGAGCGGCACAGTTGATCGCCACGAAATTGCCCTGCCGCCGGTGACTTTCCTCAAACAACCGTTGGCTGAAATACTCTTTGCCGCAGCCGGTTTCGCCACTGATGCACAGCGCCAGCCCGGCATTCAAAATACGTAATGCTTTTTGTCTGTCGGCACCGTCCTGGTCAAACGGCAGAACCCGCGATCTGATGGCCGGTGAATGCATTTCCGGCATCTGCAACAGCGAATAATAGTGGCGATTATTGACCGCCAAAGTTTGGCGCGGTGCGTTTAGCGTCTGTCGCTGCATTTCCGGGAACAGCGTGGCGAAATCCAGGCTGCCAAAGCAGGCGGCGGTGAGGTTAAATTCTTGCATTGCCAGTCGATTGGCGGCGGTGAGCACCTCGTCGCGAAACACCAGTATCAGCTCATGGGCGCTGCCAAGCACCCGCGCATCGCTGTGCAGCCGCAGCGTCCAGTGCTGAGAGGTGACACACCCCATCGTCCACTGGTGCTCTATATGCCTGACCGCCTGCAGAATCAAGGATCGTGCGTCATCGTAAGGGCGCTGCGCCGGTGTAGAAATATCCAGCACCCCGGCAATCAGGCCGTCAGGCCGGTAAATCGGCGCGGCTGCGCAGTAAAGTCCGGCATTTTGATTGAGAAAATGCTGGTCGCCATTCACTTCACACAAGCCGCCCAACGCCAGCGCCGTGCCAATGGCATTGGTCCCCCGCTCCTGCTCGCCCCATAAATTGCCCGGTGCCAGCGAGATACGCGACGCCTTGCGCAAAAAATGGCTATTGCCGCAGGTTTCCAGCACCATGCCGCTGGCATCGGATACCACCACAATAGAAGGCTGTCGGTTAATTTCGCTGCCCAGACGTTCGATCAGTGGCCGTGCCAGCTGTGCCACCCAGCCGTTTTGCCCACGCACTTCATTGAGCAAGCCCGGCCTGACAACAGGCAGCCGATCGTCGGCCCGGTTAAGACCGTAAGCCTGACTACGTAGCCAGGATTCAGACATTGGACCAGGGAGAGACAGGTTATCGCTATCAGAGGCAAACCCGGTCTGGGTGGTCTGGTCTTTATGCAACATGGCCAACTCCCGCCAATAAAAGTGTTGCATTTTTGTATCATGAATGTGTCCCATGCGTTGCGACGTGGGACACAAAAAATAATAGAAACCAATAATAAGCCCTCGGACTTATTGCCGGTCAAAGCATTTTTAATCATTTAATTATTTGATTTAAAACACCTTTAAATTTTAGAGGAACGACACCGACACAATGTGGCATAAGCAATGCTTAGGGTTAAGCTGATGGCGCTACGCAGTCAGTCGTCAACCCTACACAGTCTGTTCCCATGAGAGGTGTTTACATGAAATACGTTCATCCCGGTTTACCTGGCTCGCTGATTTCTTTCAAACCACGTTATGGCAACTATATTGGTGGCAAATTTGTCGAACCCGTTTCAGGCAACTACTTCACTGATACCTCCCCGATGACCGGTCAGACTGTCGCCGAGTTCCCGCGCTCCGACGCGAAAGATATCGAACTGGCGCTGGATGCCGCCCATGCCGCCGCCGAAACCTGGGGTAAAGCCAGCGTGCAGGAGCGCTCCAACGTATTACTGGCCATCGCCGATCGTATGGAATCAAAGCTGGAGTTGCTGGCGCTGACCGAAAGCTGGGACAACGGTAAGCCGATCCGCGAAACGCTGAACGCGGATATCCCACTGGCGATTGACCACTTCCGTTACTTTGCCGGTTGCCTGCGTGCACAGGAAGGCACCGCCGCGGAGATCGACCAGAATACCGTGGCCTACCATATTTACGAGCCGCTGGGCGTGGTTGGACAGATTATCCCCTGGAACTTCCCGCTGCTGATGGCAGCCTGGAAACTGGCTCCGGCGCTGGCTGCCGGTAACTGCGTGGTGCTTAAACCGGCAGAACAAACTCCGCTCAGCATCTGTGTGTTGCTGGAAATGATTGGCGACCTGCTGCCGGCCGGGGTACTCAATGTGGTTCAGGGCTTTGGGAAAGAAGCCGGTGAGGCACTGGCGACCAGCAAGCGCATCGATAAAATCGCCTTTACCGGCTCAACCCCGGTAGGCCGACATATCCTTGCCTGTGCAGCGGAAAATATCATTCCCAGCACCGTCGAGCTGGGCGGCAAATCACCGAATATCTTCTTTGAAGACATCATGCAGGCCGAACCGGAGTTTATCGACAAGGCGGTCGAAGGGCTGATCCTCGGCTTCTTCAACCAGGGTGAAGTCTGTACCTGCCCTTCACGCGCCCTGATCCAGGAATCTATCTACCCGCAATTTATGGAAAAAGTTCTGGCGCGGATCACCACCATTCGCCAGGGCGACCCCTTTGATACCGACACCATGATCGGCGCGCAGGCGTCCCAGCAGCAGTTCGACAAGATTTTGTCTTATATCGAGATCGCTAAAAACGAAGGCGGGAAAATTATCGCCGGTGGCGAGCGTGCCAGCCATGAGCAGACGTTGCAGAGCGGTTTCTATCTCCAGCCTACGTTGATCACCGGTAATAACAGCATGCGTTTCTTCCGCGAAGAGATCTTCGGGCCGGTAATTGGCGTGACCACCTTCAAAGACGAAGCGGAAGCGCTGGCACTGGCTAATGACAGTGAGTTCGGACTGGGTGCCGGTCTGTGGACCCGCGACGTCAACCGCGCTTACCGCATGGGCCGCGCCATCAAGGCCGGACGCGTGTGGACCAACTGTTATCACCTCTACCCGGCGCATGCCGCCTTCGGCGGTTATAAGAACTCTGGCGTTGGCCGTGAAACCCACAAGGTGGCGCTGTCGCATTACCAGCAGGTGAAAAACCTGTTGGTCAGCTACGATGCCAAACCGCTTGGACTGTTCTGATTTGGTGGTCTTCAGATTGCTGACAAACCCGCGAAAGGGCTAAATCGGTAGGGGTCGAACATGTTCGACCCGATGTAACCCATTGATTATGCAAATGGGCGCAGCATGCAGCCCCCTACCATTGAACAACAGAGCTCTTGACCAACGGCCTCAAGGCCACCTATAGGTGGCCTTATTTTTTGGCGGGATTAAGAGTTGGTCAGATCGATAACCATACGGCCACGGATGGTGCCTGACTTCATCTCTTCAAAGATGGCGTTGATGTCACCCAACGGCCTTTTGGTGACTTTCGGCGTCACTTTACCTTCGGCAGCAAACTGGAAGGCTTCTTTCAGATCTTCTCGCGTGCCGACCAGTGACCCCACCACCTGAATGCCGTCCAGCACCAGACGCGGAATGCTCAGATCCATACTTTCCGGCGGCAGACCCACGGCCACCACCTTGCCCCCGGCGCGTACCGCATTCACCGCAGAGTTAAAGGCCGAGCGTGCTACCGCGGTAACCACCGCAGCATGAGCGCCGCCGACTTTCTGCTGAATAATTTCTTCGGCATTTTCCGTTTTGGAATTGATCACCAGATCCGCACCAATCTCTTTGGCAAAGTCCAACTGGCCCTGATTAACGTCAATGGCGATCACTTTGGCATTGAACACGTTCTTGGCGTACTGCAGCGCCAGGTTGCCCAAACCGCCCAGACCATAAATCGCGATCCACTGCCCCGGCTTGATATCAGAGATTTTCACCGCTTTATAGGTGGTCACCCCGGCGCAGGTGATGCTGCTGGCAGCAAAAGGATCCAGGCCATCAGGCACCTTCACCGCATAGTCCGCCACCACGATGCATTCTTCCGCCATGCCGCCATCAACGCTGAAACCGGCATTTTTGACCGAGCGACACAGGGTTTCATTACCGTTGACGCAATACTCACAATGGCCACAACCCTGATAGAACCAGGCGACGCTGGTGCGGTCGCCCACTTTTAATGAGGTCACGCCCTCGCCGATAGCGGTGACCACGCCTACGCCCTCATGGCCCAGGGTGATGCCGGGAACCTCGCCAAAATCGCCATTTTTGACGTGAAGATCGGTATGACAAACCCCGCAACACTCCATCTTGAGCGCCGCTTCGCCATATTTCAGTGGGCGAAGCTGCTTTTCCTGGATATCTACACTGTGGTTTTTGGTGACTACGGCAGCTTTCATCGGATATTTCCCTCAGGTGAATTGAAGTACAGTTGTTAATGTAGTTACTGTCTTCCCTGAGGGCAAGGCGAGTGATGCCTTGTTTAAAAACAGAGGGTTAAATATCACTCCGGCGAGAGAGATAAATAAGGTTCTTAAGCAAGAATAATGATTAACGCTTGGTTTTGATGATCTTTGTCGCTTTGGCGGGGTTGCCGGCAACAAATTCCAGGGTGGGCGAGTAGTAAAAAGGCAGCCAGGCGTGGAAGTTACTCTCCCATTCCCACTTGACCGGGCAAGGCCACAGAATATCTTCATGCAGGATGTAATAGACCCATCGCCCGTGCGGACGGCGGGGTTTGGCTGTGCTCATAGACCCTGACTTCTTTGGCACAGGCAGCCGTTCTTCCATTTGAAATTCTCTTTATCATCAGGGGCTACGGAGTGGCAAAGGTCAAATTTAACATGGACGGCGGTCGGCAAGCCATCTTTCGCGTAAGGACATGGTGCCGCTACGACATACAACTGTCATTAATTATTCATACCAGATAAATACGCGCCAGCTAGGGTGGGCAGAACACGCCACTTCAAGAAGCGCCATGAGCTATTTATCACTCAGTAACATCAAGAAAACCTGGGGCGACAAAACCGCACTGGATGACATCAGTTTTGAGGTACAGGAAGGTGACTTTGTGGCCCTGCTGGGCCCCTCCGGCTGCGGCAAGTCCACCCTGCTACGGACCCTGGCCGGACTGGAGTCCGCCGACAGCGGCACGATTGAGATCCAGCAACGCGACGTCACCGCTCTGCCACCATCGCAACGTAAACTGTCGATGGTTTTCCAGTCTTATGCGCTGTTCCCCCACCTCAGCGTGCGCGAAAACCTGCTGTTTGGCCTGCGGGCCCGCGGTGAAGACAAACAGCACTTTGCCGACCGTCTGGCCGACATCAGTAAGCTGATGGAGCTGGAGCCGCTGCTGGATCGTCTGCCGGCACAGCTTTCCGGTGGGCAGCAACAGCGAGTCGCGCTGGGTCGTGCGGTGATAGCCCAGAACAAACTGTGTCTGATGGATGAACCCTTATCCAATCTGGACGCCAAACTGCGCCAGAGCATGCGCCGGGAAATCCGTGCGCTCCAGCGTAAGCTGGGGTTGACCATGCTGTATGTCACCCACGATCAAACCGAAGCCATGAGCATGGCGGACAAAATCATTCTGCTGAACGATGGCCGTATTGAGCAGCACGATACCCCTGACAACTTATATAACAACCCGGCCAGTATTTTTGCCGCGCAGTTCATTGGTGCGCCGCCGATGAACATCATTCCACTAACGTGCAAAAGCAGTGGCCACCACATGGGTAACGCCCCACTGCCGGTTGTTTTGGGTGGCCAGGACATGGCGCTAAGTCTGGGGATCCGTGCCGAAGAGATTAGCCTGTGCACACCGGGCAGCGGCAAGCTCACCTGTCAGGTACTCAGTTATGAATATATGGGGGCCGATACCCTCGCCGTTTGCCATCTGCCTGCGGTCCAGGGGCAAATCACGGTAAAAACCCCCGGCATGCAGCGCTTTAGCGAAGGCAGCCTGGTTGGCCTGCAATGGGCCGAGCAAGCGCAATACCTGTTCTCCGCCAGTGGTGAGCGTTGCCACACCATGGAGCAGGCCTTTCAGCCAGTGACTCATCAATACGCAGTTCAATAATCAAAAACATCATTTTATTCCAGGGGAAAACCATGTCCGTCTCGATCCGTTTATCCAGATTAAGCGCTGTCGCCCTGTTGCTGGCCGGCGTTACTCTTTCTGCCCAGGCGGCGGATGCCGTGAAGCTGCAAATGTACTATCCGATCGCCGTCGGCGGCAAAATCAGCCACACCGTTGAAGGCCTGGTGGCGGACTTTGAAAAACTGCACCCGGATATCAGTATTCAGCCGGTCTATACCGGTGACTACGCCACCACGGTGACCAAGGCATTAACCGCCTTCCGTGGCGGCAATGCACCACAAATCGCCGTAATTGGCGATATCGAAGCCTATTCGCTGATCGACGCCGGGGCCATCTTACCGGTCAGTGACCTGGCTAACGACCAGGCCGGCAAAGCCTGGATCGACGGCTTCTACCCGGCGTTTATTCGCAAAATCCAGGGCAAGGTGTGGGGCATTCCGTTCCAGCGCTCTACCGTGGTGCTGTACTGGAACAAACAGGCGTTCCAGCAAGCCGGGTTGAATGGCGATACCCCACCGGCCAACTGGCAGCAGGTGGTCGATTTCGGTCAGAAACTGGTGATCCGCGACGGTAACGCCGTTAAACAATGGGGGATCGAGATCCCTTCCACCCCGATTGGCTATTGGACTTTCCAGGGGATTGCCGCCACCAATGGCAGCCACCTGGATAACGGCAAGGGCACGGCGGTAACTTTCAATACCCCGGCCAACGTTGAGGCATTAACCTGGCTGACCGATTTGGCGCAGAAGTATCAGGTCTCGCCAAAAGGCGCCATTACCTGGAGCACCACGCCGCAGGACTTTATCGACGGCAAAACCGCGATGATGGTCACCACCACCGGCAACCTGACCACGGTGCGTGAAAACGCTAAGTTCCCGTTTGGTGTCGCCATGCTGCCGGAGAAAACCCAGCGTGGCAGCCCAACCGGTGGCGGTAACCTGTACCTGTTTAACGGCACCAGCCCGGCTCAGCAACAAGCCGCCGTCACCTTTATGCGTTGGCTCTCGGCGCCGGAACAGGCCGCCCGCTGGAGCATTGCCACTGGCTATGTGGCGACTTCACCGGCCGCCTGGGAAACCGCAACCATGAAGGAATATGCCGCAAAAGTGCCGCAGGCGACCGTGGCGCGTGAACAGCTGAAATATTCGCAGCCGGAGCTTTCCACCTATAACAGCGTGCAAATTCAGGAGTTGCTCAACCGTGCGGTGGAAGCCGCTGTGACGCAAGGCAAAACCCCTGCGCAGGCGCTGGAAAGCGCGCAAAAACAGGCCGACCGCCTGTTGCAACGTTACCAATAACCGGAGCCGGCATGACCTCATCGTACTCAGCCTTGCCCGCCGCCCGCCATAAGCGCTTTTCTTTGCAGCTTTATGGCTATTTATTGGTCCTGCCGGCGTTGGTTTTTCTGATCACCTTTACCCACTATCCGGCTTTGGCCACGGTGTGGGAAAGCCTGTTCAGCGCGGCGCACAATAACCGACCACCCCAGTTCGTCGGGCTGGAAAATTACCGCGCCTTGCTGGATGACGAGACTTTCATTCTGGCGCTGCGCAATAACCTGCTGTATGCGGCGATCACCATTCCTCTGGCTGTAGGGTTGGCCCTGCTAATGGCGCTGGCGGTTAACCGACGTCTGCGCGGCACGGCGTTTGCTCGTGCCGCGTTCTTTATTCCTTCACTGCTGCCGATGGTGGCGATCGCCAATCTGTGGCTGTTCTTCTATACCCCACAGGTGGGGTTGCTGAATCAGCTATTGGCGCTGTTTTCACTGCCGGCGGTCAACTGGTTGGGAGATCCGCAGTCTGCGCTGTACTGCCTGATGGCGGTATCGGTATGGCGGGAAGCCGGTTTCTTTATGATTTTTTATCTGGCGGCGTTACAGCAGATTGACCCCAAGCTGGCCGAGGCCGCCGAGATCGAAGGGGCCTCACGCGGCTATTTCTTCCGCCGCATCCAGTGGCCGCTGCTGATGCCGACCACGTTATTTATTCTGATCAACGCCTCGATGAATGCTTTCCGCATTGTCGATCAGGTGATCGCCATGACCAATGGCGGGCCGGACAACAGCACCAGCCTGCTGCTGTTCTACATCTACCGCACGGCTTTCAGCTATTGGGATCTGCCCTATGCCTCGGCGATGACCGTGGTACTGCTGATCATTTTGGCCAGCATCGCGTTAATTAAATTCAATCTGCTGGATAAGCGAGCCCACTACCAATGAGTCTTTCCATCACCGCCTCACCGCCGCGCAGCCTTTCGCTACGTCGATTATGTTGGTGCCTGCTTACCTGGAGCGCCGCGTTGTTGTGGGTTTTCCCTATTCTGGTTGCCACCTGGGTGGCGATCCACCCTGCGGCCGATCAGGGCGGTTTTTCACTTTTTGCTCCCCTGACTGCCCAGAACTTTATCAACGCCTGGCATGCCGCGCCTTTTGGCCGTTATTTCCTCAATACTATCCTGCTGGTACTGCTGATTGTGTTCTGTCAGTTAATCCTGGCCACCATGGCGGCCTATGCCCTGGTGCGGTTCCGGCTTAAGGGCGCGGGCATCCTGTTTGCCCTGGTGTTGTTGCAGTTGATGATCAGCCCCGATGTGCTGATCCTGAACAACTACCAGACCATTGGTGCGCTGGGCCTGCGCGATACGCTACTGGGCATCGCCCTGCCTTACTTTGCTTCGGCGTTCGCCATTTTCCTGCTGCGACAGACCTTCAAAAGCATCCCGTTAGTGCTGGAAGAGGCGGCGATCGTCGAAGGGGCCAGCCGGTTTTACATCCTGCGGCGCATCTATATCCCGCTGGCGAAGCCGGTGTATGTCGCTTTTGCCCTGGTCTCGATCAGCTTCCACTGGAATGATTTTCTTTGGCCACTGGTGATTACCGACTCGGTTAACGTGCGACCACTGACCGTCGGGCTACAGCTATTTTCAGCCCCGGAACAAGGCGTGCAATGGGCGCTGATCGGCGCAGCGACGCTGATGACCTCCCTGCCTTTACTGATGTTGTTTTTGGTGTTTCAGCGCCAGTTCGTTCAATCCTTTATGCGCGCAGGTATTCGCTAGCGCTAAGCAGGTAATCTATGACTTCACACCTCACCGCCGCACAGTCTCTGACCCTGGGCCAGGTCAGTTCGCTTTATCAGCCGCCCCAGTTTTCCGGCCAGTCGACGCCCTCGGGCTCCGTTCGTTTCGGGTTAATCGCCGATCCACAATATGCCGACGCCAATCCCAATCTGGAATACAACCGCTACTACCGTAATAGCCTGCGTAAACTGAGCCAGGCCATTACCGAGCTGAATGACCTGCCGCTGGCCTTTGTCGCCACGCTCGGGGATTTGGTTGACGATCACTGGAGCAGTTACGCCGAGTTATTGCCGGTGTACGGACAGTTACGTCATCCCCATGCGGTGGTGTTTGGCAACCATGATGCCGACGTGATTTCCCGCCATTTGGCGGCGCAGTCGCCGGCGCTGGCGTTGCCGAAACACTATTACCAGTTCAGCCTGAACGGCTATCGTTTTATCGTGATCGACGGTAACGACATCAGCCTGTACTGCAACCCGGCCAACGGCGAAGAGCACGCACAGGCACAGCATCTGCTGGCCCGCATCCGTGCCGAGCATCAACCGCAGGCGCAAAGCTGGAACGGTGCCGTCGGCGATGAACAACTACGCTGGCTGGCGTGCAGTCTGGCGGATGCACAAAGCAAAGGCGAAACCATTGTGGTGTTCGGCCACTACCCGCTGGCACCGGAGAATGAACATAACCTGTGGAATTGCGATGCCCTGGTGGCCCTGTTATGCCGTTATCAGGTACGCGCCTACTTTGCCGGTCATTACCATTTGGGCGACTATCTGCGGGTGGAGCATACCGACTTTATCACCCTGAAGGGCATGGTCGATGGCGACGACCTGCTGCCGTTCGCCGTGGTTGAGCTGGCTGGGGATACACTTTCTGTTACCGGCTATGGCCCAGAAATTAGCCGGGTGCTGGTGCGATAGCTACGACGCCAGCCCACCACCGCCCGCGTAAGGGGTTTTACCGGCAATCTTCATCACCTCGGCCCCCAGGGTGACAAAAGGTGCCTGGCGGCAGGCATAAATCAGTCCACCGGCACGGGCCCGCACCGCTTTTACCGTATCGGTGATCGGGTCGATGATTTCAGCGACCGCTTCATCGGCCTCTACCCATTCCCCCGGCTGACGCAGCAGCAACAGGATGCCGCTGGCGGTGGCAGTGACGATCTCCCCGGCGGCGAACGGCAACAGGGCCACGTCTAGCTGCGGTACCCCAAGTGGCTCACCGGCAACGGCTCCACGGTGCTGTAAGTATCGATAGAGGCGTTCAGCATCGGCGCTGGCCAGCTCATGGCTGATGTCCCGCTGCCCACGTAATTCCAGCGTGACCGCCATACAGCCTGGCGACATCCCATCAAGCGCAGGATGCTGTGCCACCAGCCGGTGCCAAGGCAGGCCGCAGGCTTCATCAAAGGAGCCGCCGCCGCTGTCTTGCGAAAGCAGCACCGCGCCAATGCCCATAAAGCGAGCCAGGACTTCGGCCTGTTCGCACCAGGCCGGATCGGCGTACATATGCAAAATTGCGCGGTCGTCACAGTGCAGATCCAGAACCACATCCGCATCACAGGCCAACAGCAGCAATTGTCGGCGTAGCGCCGTGACTTCACTGGTGTCTGGCGCGATCTGTAAAGCGCTGCGCATCGCGGCACGCACCTGCTGATGTGCAGGTTCCGTGCTACTGAAATCCTGTTGCTGTAACAACTGGGCCAGGTCAGGAAAGTCACGATTGAAGTTGCGACCGCTGACCAGATCAAAGCGCCCTACGCCGCCATTGAGAACCACCTGCGCCAGCCCTGGCGGATTGGCTACCGGGACAAGAATTATTTCACTTTGCAGCTCACCACGCCGTTCCGCCTGGCTAAGTAATCTTTTAAGATAATGCAGCACCAGCATGCCGGGCAGTTCGTCGGCATGCAGACCGGCCTGCAGGTAAATTTTTTCGCCTTTACCCGGCTGGCCGAAATGAAAACTGGTGAATTGGCGCTGCCCACCCAGGGCATGTTCAGGTAACTTATGATGTTTACTTTTCATTGGACGCCCTATCTGTGGAAAAGAAAGCCCGGCTTGATCGCATCGACAAAAAAATCCTTGAAATACTGTGCCGGGATGGCCGCATTTCCTATCAGAAGCTGTCCGAGCAGGTCAATCTGACCGCTCGTCCTTGCCTGGAACGAGTTCGCGGACTGGAACGCGACGGTATTATTCGTGGCTACAGCGCCATTATCGAACTGCCGGAGCCCGAACATGCGTTTGTGATCCAGGCGCAGATCGCGCTGGCCGACCATGGCCATTCTCAACCGGCGTTCGAGCAGGAAATGCGTAACACCCCGGAAGTGCTGGACTGCTGGCTGGTCAGCGGCAACTTCGATTTTCTGGTGCGTATTGGCTGCCGCAACATGGAAAACTACCGGCTGCTGGCCGATACCTGGCTGACCAGCAAAAAGTTCCGGGTGGATAAAATCGTCACCCTGACCGAGCTACAGTCGATCAAACGCTCCTGAAGGCGCTCAGTCACGGCGGATAAACGCCAGCCAGCGCCGTTCCGCGCGTGAAAACAGGAAAATCAGCAGGAAGGTGCAGAGCAGATACAGTGCCGCCGCCATCAGGAACGGAATAAAGGGTGAATAGGTGGCGGCATAAAAGGCGCGGGCCACGCCGGTGATATCCAGCAGCGTGACGGTACTGGCCAACGAAGTGGCATGCAGCAGGAATACCATCTCGTTATTCAGCGCAGGAATGCCACGCCGCAGCGTTGCCGGCAGCACCAGCCGACGGATGATCTGCCACTGGCTCATGCCATAGGCCTCACCGGCAATCCACTCCTGACGCGGGAAGGTTTCCATCATGCCGGCCAACAGTTGGGCGACGTAGGCGCTGGTATTGAGCACCAATGCCAGCGTGGCGCAGAATGTGGCGTCACGAAACAGCAGCCAGAAAGGCTGATCGTTCTGCCAGCCCAGTTGCACCACGTCAAACTGTGACAGGCCGTAGTAAATCAGCATCAACTGCAAATAGAGCGGCGTACTGCGGAAAAAATAGGTCACACTGCGGATCACCCATGACACCGGGCGTGGGCCATAAACCTGGCCAATTGCCATCAGTGCCGCCAACAGTAATCCCGGCACCACCGATAGCAAGAACAGTTTGGCGGTCATCGCCAGTCCGGTCACGTCAGAACCGTCGCTCCACAGAAAACTCGGTGCGGCTTCCAGGATGTTTTGCAGGTTCATCAGCGTGCTCCGGCAGAGTGTGAGGAAGCCAGCGCATAACGCCGTGCCAGCCGACTAAAGCCCCAACTGGAAACGGCGGTAATCACCATGTAAATCAGCGCCACCAGGAAGTAGAACAAGAAGGGTTTTTGCGTTGCCCGCCCCGCCTGTTCCGCCAGCCACACCATGTCCTCCAGCCCGAGGATCGACACCAGCGCCGAGGCTTTCATCAGCCCCAGCCAATTGTTGTTGATGCCAGGGATAGCAAAACTCAGCATTTGCGGCAGCAATACGCGGCGAAACACCTGGCCCGGACGCATGCCATAGGCCATCGCCGCCTCAAGCTGGCCGCGTTCTACGGTAAGAAACGCACCGCGGAAGGTTTCGGTATAGTAAGCGCCAAACACAAAGCCAATCGCCAGCACGCCGGAGATAAAGGTATTGAAGCGCAACGGCCCCAACCCCAGCAGGCCAAGGAAGCCGTTAACCAGCATCTCGCCGCCAAAGAACAGCAGCAGCATGATCACCAGTTCCGGGATCCCGCGTACCAGCGTGGTGTAGCCAGTCGATACCCAGCGCAACCAGCGCGGACCAAACAGTTTGATCAGCGCATTGGTCATGCCGAGCACCAGCGCCACCGCCAGTGAAACCAGCATCACGCACAGCGACAGTAACGCACCATGCGCCAGCAACGGCAAATACTCTATGACCATTCCCGGCCTCCCCTACATGACTGAATCCGGGCCGGTTTAGCCGCCGTAAATATCGAAGCTGAAATATTTTTTCTGGATTGCCTCATAGGTGCCGTCGGCGCGGATCGCCTTGATCGCCCCGTTAAGCGCATCGCGCAGCGCCGGGTTGTCTTTACCCACGGCGATACCCACGTCGGAGGAAATACTGCTGTCTTCAATCACCGGGCCGGCGAAGGCAAATTTCTGCCCGCGTGGCGTATCGATAAAGCTGCTGGCGGCCTGGGTATTGTCCTGCAAGGAGGCATTAATACGTCCGGACATCAGATCCAGATAGACGTTATCCTGGTTGGCGTAAGAGACAATTTTCACCCCTTTCCCGCCCCAGTGTTGCTTGGCGTAGGCTTCGTGGATCGAGCCGGTCTGCACGCCAACGGTTTTGCCTTTCAGGCTGGCGACGTCAGGCAGTAACGTGCTGCCCTTGCGCGCCACCAACTGGGCCGAACTGCGGTAATAGCGGTCGGTGAAATCCACTTCTTTTTTGCGTTCATCGGTAATGGTCAGCGAGGCGATAATGGCATCGAATTTATGGGCGTTGAGCGCTGCGATCATGCTTTCGAAAGGTTGTTTAACGAACACGCATTTGGCATGCAGTTGGGTACACAACGCATTGGCGATATCGATATCAAAACCGGTGATCTCACCGCTGGGGGCCAGCACGTCAAACGGCGGATAACCACCGTCCACGCCAAAGCTGATGGTGTCGAAGGCCTGAGCCGCCACAGGGCCGCTTAATGCCAGGCTGGTCAGTAAAACCGCTAATGTTTTTTTCATGACTGAGATCCCCGGTAAAAGTAAGTGTCAGAAACGCAGTGACAGGCAGGTCAGGCCGCCGTCCATTTTTTTAAATTCGCTGGTGTCGAGCTGAACGATCGGCATACCTAATTTTTCGATTTGGGCCAGCGTTTGCGGATAACCCTGCGGCGTGATCAGCGTATCGTTGATCCACAGCGTATTACCGGCGTAGGACTCCGCTTCCGGGATCACGATGCTGTTAAAATCGCTAAAGGCAGGATGGTGCTGGTAGTCTTCCGTCAGCAACAGGGTATTGCGACCTACATAGTTGACGATAGATTTCAGGTGCAGCCCGGCGCTTACCTCAATGGCAGTGACCCGGTAGCCATAAGGCTCTACCGCCGCGCTAAATTCGCCGATACCGGCCTCATCGGTACGTGATGTCAGGCCGACAAAAAACTGGCGATCGACCAGCAGCACGTCCCCCCCGTCAAGATGGCCGCGTTGGCTCATGCGCACAACCGGGCGTTCCCCTTCAAACAGCGGTGCAATGGTGGCCACTTCGCCCTGACGGCTGGGCGCACCCGGATGGGTGATCACCGCTAATTCCGGCATCACAACGGCGGTATCTTCAACAAAATGTGCATCAGGAAATGCCGGTGCAGCCGGTAACACTGTCACTTTTAGCCCCAGGCGGAGCAAGGTGTCCACATAGGCCAAAAACTGGCGGCCGGTGGTCGCGATATCCGGGGCACCCAGTTGGGCGGTGGTCTGTCCGCTGGCGCAGCTATCAGCAGGGAGTCTGGCAATGGCTTGAGTAAAGTGCATGGGCGATTCTCTCGGTTGAAAAGGACGGTCACTGTTCTTCGATTATCAAACAGATAGCATCACCAATCAGGCTGAATCCGCCCTCTGGCACTCGGTATTTACGCTGTTTATCACCCTCGCCACGACCTATTCCGCTGTGCTCAATGCCAAACCGGCCCGCTCACGACAAAGGGGCATAATCCGCCCTCTGGCACTCGGTATTTACGCTGTTTATCACCCTCGCCACGACCTATTCCGCTGTGCTCAATGCCAAACCGGCCCGCTCACGACAAAGGGGCATGTGCGCCGGTGATGCGTGGCATCACTTCTTTCATCAGCTCAAGGAATTTACGCAAGCGCGCCGGATAATAACTGGCGTAGGGGTAAAGCAGATAGATGGGCAAAGAGGCGGCTCGCCAGTCCGGCATCAATGGCGTCAGCCGCCCCTGTTCCAGATCCTGTTTGACCACCCAGGATGACAGCATCGCCACCCCCACGCCGTTCAACGCCGCTTTGCGTATCGCATAGAGACTGTCGGTACTTAACCGGGGTGCGATGTCAAAACGGCAGGTTTCACCGCTGACATTATGGGTCAAGCTGACCTCATTACGATAAAAACTGTTTAGCGCCAGCCAGGGCAACTGCGCCAAATCCCCGATCTGCCCCAGTGGCGCATGCGCCGCCAACAGCTCCGGGGCGGCCACCACTATCCGCGGTACCTCCGCCAGCAGCACGGCGACCACGGAAGGATCGGTCACCGCCCCGACGTGGATCGCGCAGTCCACGCCTTCAGGAATGAAATCAGGTGAGTGATCGTTGAGCGTCCACTCCACGCTGGTTTGGCTATAGCGTTGCAGATAATCGCCCAGTGGCCCAATCAACTGGTCCTGACCAAAGGCATGCGGCGCCCTTACCCGCAAGACACCGACCGGCTCATCGCGTGCGCCTCGCAGTTCATCCTCCATGATTTGCCATTGCTCAATCAGCTTACGGGCATGTTGATAACAACGTTCGCCATCGTCGGTCAGCTTCATGCTGTGGGTGGTGCGCTGGATTAATTTAACGCCCAACAGTTGTTCCAGCACCTGCAAACGCCGGCTGACGGTGGGCTGTGAAGTCTGCATTTGTGCCGCCGCCGCCGAGAGGCTGCCGCTGTCGACGATACGCACCAGGGTTTGCAGCATGGCTATGCGGTCGCCATTAGGGAATAGGTTCTTATTCATACCTATTACGTATAACAGTTTTACCCGCGCGGGGGCTACAGTTTGTGGCGAATACTGGCAAAAATAGCCGCACTTAACCTTGACTGGAATAACCACCATGAGCCAGATTTCCCCCGTCACTAACACCACCGCGCCTGTCAGTGCGCTTTCCGCCAAAGTTGTCTTTCTGCTGGCTACCGGCGCCGGTCTGAGCGTGGCGTCCATTTACTACAGCCAGCCGATGCTCGGCATTATGGGCAATGCATTCCACGCCGGAGTGAGTGACAGCGGCATGGTACCTACGCTGACCCAGGTCGGTTACGCACTGGGGATCCTGCTGCTGGCCCCGCTGGGCGATCGCCACGATCGTCGCCAGATCATCCGCATTAAAGGCGTGCTGCTGGCACTCACCCTGCTGCTTTGCGGGTTTTCTTCGTCATTCCCGCTGCTGTTGCTCAGCAGCCTGGCGATCGGTCTGGCCGCTACCGTGGCGCAGGACATTATCCCGGCGGCCGCCACGCTGGCGTCTGACGCCAACCGGGGCAAAACGGTGGGTACGGTGATGACCGGGCTGCTGGCCGGCATTTTGCTGTCGCGGGTTTTCAGCGGCGTAGTGGCGGAGTATTTCGGCTGGCGCAGCGTTTACCTGTTGGCGGCACTGGGTGTGCTGGCGATCACCCTGGCGATCGGGGCGGTATTACCACGCTTTAAGCCCAATACCACGCTGAGCTACCCGGCATTGCTGCGGTCTTTAGGCAAATTGTGGGCGGACTACCCGGAGCTGCGGCGCGCGGCGCTGGCGCAAGGCTTGCTGTCGGTGGCGTTCAGTGCTTTCTGGTCGACACTGGCGGTGATGCTGGCAGAACACTATCAACTGGGCAGCGCCGTCGCCGGGGCTTTTGGTCTGGCAGGCGCAGCCGGTGCCCTGGCTGCGCCGTTAGCGGGGATGTTGGCCGATCGTCACGGGCCGGACTACGTCACAAAAATCGGTGCTGCCATGGTGGTGGTTTCATTCGCCCTGATGTTTCTGCTGCCGTTGCTGTCGGTACCGGCGCAACTGGCGTTGATTGCCCTGAGCGCAGTAGGTTTTGATCTCGGTATTCAGGCTACGCTGGTGGCGCACCAGACCATTATTTACGCCATCAACCCGGCGGCCCGCAGCCGCCTCAACGCCATCATGTTTACGCTGGTGTTTGTCGGTATGGCCAGCGGCGCGGCACTGGGCAGCAAGATCCTCGAAAGTGCCGGTTGGCCGGGCATGGTGGCACTGGCTACCCTGGCGGCTGCGGGCGGACTGGCACTGAGAATGTTGGCCAAACCCGGTACCCGCGCCGCAGCCTGAGCCACTGGGTCTTATTTCGGATTAGCCGCCATAAACTGGGCCAGATTATCCTGAGTGATGATTTTATAAGGCACCCAGTGATACGGCTCGGTTTTTTGTTTTTCCAGCAGCGCCTGGGTCACCTGCACCGCGCCGGTGGCCTGACCTTTGGCGTCCTGGAAGATGGTCAGGGTCATACTGCCGTTTTTGATAAACTGCTGACCGTCCGGTGTACCGTCAATACCCGCCACCAGAATGGTTTTATTTTTGGCCTGGTTCAGCGCCATGATGGCACCGATTGCCATTTCATCATTGTTGGCAGCAATAGCGTCAATCGGGCGGCCATTCAGCAGCCAGCCGGACACCACGTCCACCGCTTCATTACGCTGCCATTTGGCGGTCTGCTTCTCAAGTACTTTCATGTCTTTGTACTTGGCGATCACCGCTTCCACTGCACGGGTGCGCTCACGCGCTTCTTCATTGGACAGCGCCCCCATCAGGATTGCCACGTTGCCGCGATAGTTCATTTTTTTCGCCAGCGCTTCCATTTGCATCTCACCGCCCGCCGCCGAGTCGGAGCCAACATAGGCCATGGCCTTGCCCAGTTTCACCTCGGGTTTACGGTTGACGAAAATCAGTGGAATGTTGGCGCGTTCGGCGGCATCCATCATCGGTTTCACCCCCTGGGTATCGACCGGGTTGAGGA
This sequence comes from Serratia proteamaculans, assembly GCF_949794035.1. Taxonomy (NCBI): domain Bacteria; kingdom Pseudomonadati; phylum Pseudomonadota; class Gammaproteobacteria; order Enterobacterales; family Yersiniaceae; genus Serratia; species Serratia proteamaculans. The sequence continues at coordinate 2,603,603 of NZ_OX461105.1, read as the reverse complement.
TAATGGCGTCCACCCCCAGGTTGATAAAGTCATCTACCTGCTGCACCTGAAGCGCCACGTCCCCCTTGGCATCGACAAACTGACCGTCCATGTTCAGCAGTTTCAACTCACTGACCATCTGCGAGCGCAGAATAGAAACAAAGTTAAGATCGAAATTGGCCAGTGCCACGCCGACCTTATAGGTTTTCGCCTGGACGCTGAAGGCCATAACCAGGCTCAGCAGAAGCAACAGCAACGTTTTTGTTTTCATGATGACATCCTGTAGGTTGAGGTTTATTTATTATTAAAATCAATGCATCACTGCTTATTCCGGGTAACAGGCCAGTACCCGGCTGGCTTAGGATTAGAGGGTGAAATGGTCGCGGAACTGTTGCAGCGCCTCGGTGCTGTCACCGGCTGCCCAACCCTCCATCGCCACCACGCCCTGATAGCCTATTTCGTCCAACGCGCGGGCGATGGCGCGGTAGTTGATTTCGCCGGTACCGGGTTGTTTTCGCCCCGGCACATCAGCCACCTGGATTTCACCGATCGCCGGACCGCAGCGGCGGATCAGCTCGATCAAATTACCCTCGCCAATTTGCGCATGATAAAGATCGAGATTCATCTTCAACCCCGGGCGGTTAACTGCCTCCACCAGAGCCAGCGTGTCGCCGGCTTTGGCAAAGGGCGTACCCGGGTGATCCAGCGGCAGGTTGAGGTTTTCCAGCGTGAAGACTTTGTCGGCCTCCTCGCCCATCTGCGCCAACCGGGTCAGCGTCTCGGCCGCCTTCAACCACATGGCACCTGTCACCACCTGCACCGGCTTCACCGGCAGCCCTTGCGGGCCCAGGCCGGTGCCATGCAGGTTCAAACTCGGGCAGTTTAAGCGCTGCGCCACGACCAGCGATTGTCTGGCGCTGTGCAACAGTTGGCCGATGTCCTCTTCGTCGGTCAGATTGCCGCTGAGATAGCCGGTCATCGAGGTAAAGCGCGCTCCGGTCGCCACCAAAGCATCAAGGTCTTTATTGGCCCAGTTCCAGATTTCAACGCCAAAACCGAGTGCATCAATACGCGCCACGCGTTCGACAAACGGCAAATCGAGAAACACCATTTCGGCGCAAACGGACAACTGATAATTGGCCATTATTGATCTCCCAGTTTGATCGGTTTGCCCTGCTGCACCGACGTAATACAGGCCAGTGCGATTTCCAGCGCATTGCGTGCATCCTGGCCAGTGGCCCGAGGTTTTTGCCCTTGCTGAATGCACTGGGCGAACTCGGTCAACTCCGCCACATAGGCGTCATGCAGCAAGTCGGTATCCTGCCGCGAGGTCTCAATGGCGATGCCACCGGCGTGATAGCGCACGCAGTTATTCAAGTTGATATTGCCCGCCTGCAGCATGCCCTGGCTGCCAAATACCTCACCACGCACGTCATAGCCGTAGACCGCCTGGAAATTGGCTTCGGCGGTGGCGATAGCCCCGTTATCAAAGCGAATAGTCACCACCGCCGTGTCCAGTAGCCCGCGATCCTTGAAATCCGGACGTACCAGTGCATCCGCCAGTGCATACACTTCCACCGGCCGGGCCCCAGGGTTGAAATGCAGCAGCGTGTCAAAATCGTGGATCAGGGTTTCCAGAAAGATGGTCCACGCCGGGATTGGCGCGGGATCGCGTAACTGCGGGTCGCGCGTGACCGAGCGCGACAACTGGGTGGTGCCATTCTCCCCTGACTTGACGGCGGCAATGGCAGCGGCAAACCCGGTGACAAAACGGCGGTTAAAGCCCACCTGCAGGACCACTCCTGCCCGGTTTGCGGCGGTAATGGCGTTATCCGCTTCCTCCAGCGTGACGGCCATCGGCTTTTCACAGAACACGTGCTTACCGGCCTTGGCCGCCGCTACCACCCACTGCGCATGCGTACGCGCCGGAGAAGCGATGACGACGGCATCAATGGCTGGATCATCCAGCATCGCCTGCAAATCGCTATAGGCCTCAACGCCCAGACGTTCCGCCAGCCGCTGCGCCGCCCCCGGTAACGGATCGGCCACCGCGACCAACACTGCGCCCGGCACTCGCCGCGCCAGCGATTCTGCATGAAAGCTGCCCATGCGGCCGGCACCAATCAGACCAACGCGCAGGATTTTGGGTGAATGACTCATAGTGATTCCTTATGTGGGGTTACGCCCTCGCGGGCAACAGAGTTCATTAGCGGTATTGCAAAGGGGATGCCAGCTTGAAACGCGGGGAAATTGTGAGGCGTTGCACAGATAGGCGTAACAAAGTGACAACTAAATTGACATGTCAATTTCACATGTCAATAAAATGGACATTACATTCCAAAACGGAGCTGCCGATGCACACCGCCGCTGGCCTGATGCCAATCAAAGATGAGAGCGACCCGATCTTCAGCCTGCCGGAAGGGCCGGAGGCCGGTGAATGGGACAGCCTGTTTTGGCAAGGCTGGCAGGCATTCAACGACGGAGGTCAGCCGGGTTGGATACGCAAATCGATCCTGCAATCCTGGCGGCGCTCGCGGGAGTACGGTATTGACCCCGATGAGTTTGTCTATCACGCACCTCCGGCAGACCAGCTACAGGCCATCCTGTTGCACAACGCCGAGCTGATTACCGTGGCGCGAAGCATCATGGAAAACCTGCTGGCCTACAATCCCGACGGGCATATCAATCTGACCGATGCCAACGGCGTCACCCTTCACTACTGCGGCGCCGACCTGACGCCGGTCGGCAGCATTCTGCGTGAAGAGGTTCAGGGCACCAACTGCACCGCCCGCTGCCTGCTGGAACAGCGCCTGGTATATGTATTAAGCGGCGAGAACTGGAAGTTGGGTTTGCGCCAACGGCATCGCCAGTGTGCCGCCGCACCGGTACGTAACGCCGAGGGCGCGATGATTGGTGTGCTGACGCTCACCGCCACGCCGGATAATTTCAATGCCCATACGCTGGGCACCGTGCAGGCGGCGGCAGAGGCTGTTGGTCAGCAACTAAAGCTGCACCGGCTGCTGGCCGAACAACAGTCGATTCTGGAAACCCTGAATGAAGGCGTCATGGTTTGCGATCGCCAGGGGCGGCTGAAAACCGTTAATCGCTATGCCCGCCAGATTTTTGACGGTCTGGAACCCGGCAACCTCTCTATCGATGAGTTGCTGCGCCCACAATCCGGTTCACTGCTGACCATGCCGTTTTGCAACGACCGTGAAATGGTGTTTATGCCGGCAGGCAAGCCCGCCCTTTCCTGCGTGATTTCCCTGATGCCCGCACCGGATGACGGCCGGGTGCTATCCCTGCGAGAGAACCAACGTATCCGCGCCATTACCCGCCGGGTAATGGGGGTCAGCGCCAGCTATACCTTTGAAATGATTTACGGCCACTCCAGCCGCATGCGCGAGGCGATCACGCAGGCGCGCACCTGCAGCCGCAGTGACAGCACGGTGCTGTTGACCGGCGAAAGCGGCACCGGCAAGGAGCTGTTTGCCCAGGCGATCCACAACGGCGGCGGACGTTGCAACGAACCCTTTGTCGCCGTCAACTGCGGAGCCTTACCGCGCGATTTGGTACAGAGCGAGCTGTTTGGCTACGTAGACGGTGCCTTTACCGGATCGCGCCGTGGCGGTTCCGCCGGCAAATTCGAACTGGCAGACGGAGGAACCCTGCTGCTCGATGAAATTGGCGAAATGCCACTGGAAGCCCAAACCAGCCTGCTGCGCGTGCTGCAGGAAAGCGAAGTTCTGCGGATTGGTGCGGCACACCCGGTAAAAGTAAATGTGCGCATCATTGCGGCCACCCATTGTGACCTGGTACAGGCAGTGGAGACCGGCGCGTTTCGGCGCGATCTCTATTACCGTCTGAACGTGCTCTCGATCCCGGTTCCGCCGCTGCGTGAACGCCGGGAAGATATCGCCGAACTGGTCAACGGCTTCATTCATAAGCTCAGTACGCGGATGAAAAAAGTCCCGCCGCAGGTTTCACCGCAGGCGATGGCCTGTCTGAACGCCTGGCCCTGGCCGGGCAACGTGCGCGAACTGGAAAACCTGGTGGAACGGATGGTGAACCTGTGTGAAGGATTACTGATCGACGTGGGCGACCTGCCCGAGGATATGCGGCGCAGGCCCCCAGAAGCGGACGCCGCCCCCTCAAGCCGACTGGAAGACAATGAACGCGCTCATATCATTCAGGTGATTGGATCCAATGGTGGCAATTTGAGGCAGGCAGCCCAGATGCTCGGGCTGTCGCGGACCACGCTGTACAACAAAATCAATAAATGGCAGATCGATTTAACGCTTTTTCGCCCCTGAGTGACGCATTGACAGCATCGCGGTGGCATCCGATGATGCTGGCAATGTTACCGCTCAGGTCCAATCCATGAAAACATCCCCTGCCGTCACGATCCATTACTGCTCGCAATGCAACTGGTTGCTGCGAGCCGCGTGGATGGCGCAAGAGTTACTCCATACTTTCAGCACCGATTTGGCCTCCGTCACGCTGGTTCCCGGCACCGGAGGCATTTACCAGGTAACCGTTGATGACGTGGTCATTTGGGATCGAAAAATCGACGGTGGGTTCCCGGAGGCAGCAGCGTTAAAGCAGCGTCTGCGCGATCGCTGCTTCCCCGAGCGTTCCTTAGGACATGTGGATAATAAAGGGGCTAAAAGTTAAGGCATAACCGCCTGCGCCGCCTGTCGCAATTGGCCGATGGCAGTCGGCATCGCCAACCCGAAGCTCAGCAAGGCGTTGTCATCAATCACTAACAGCCGCCGTTGTTGACCCGCCGGGGTAAACGTCAACCCCGGTAATGTCCAAAGATTGGTTTCTCCGCCCAGCCGTTGCAGACTGGCTTTACCTATTACCAATAACTGTGGCGCAGCAGCCACCAATCCCTCCTGAGTCAACGACTGATAACGTGCCACCCCAGCCATGGCATTTTCCAACCCGGCGCTGCGAATGGCACCATCGGCTGCGGTGCCATTGCCTGCCCCCATGGCCGTTATCCCAGTGTGCGCCATGATGAACAGTACCCTGACGGGCAACGGGCGAGTAGGTACGGCGGCGATCTGACGCTCCAGTTCGGCCTGCAGAATTTGCCCCTCGGCAACTCGTCCCAAAGTGGCTGCAATAACGGCAATCTTTTGGTTAATCACACCTAATTCGGGTTTGCCGGTCACCGTTACCACGTTAACCCCGGCCTGTTCAACCTGCTGCAAGGCCAATGACGGCTGTGCCAGTTCACTGGCGATCACCAGCGTGGGTTTCATCGCCAGGATCCCCTCGGCGTTGAGCTGGCGCATATAACCGACATTCGGCAATTCGCTGGCCTGCGGTGGTTGCTGGCTGGTACTGTCGCGTGCGACCAACGTTTGCTGCGCACCCAGCGCATAAATAATTTCCGTGATGTCACCGCCAATAGCTATCACGCGCTCGCCGGCGAACAGCGAAAACGGCAGCATCAGTAGTCCGATAATCCATGATTGCATCCGCTAGCTCCTTATGGAGAAGATGACTGACACAACAGCCGTCGTTCAAAGGTGAGCGACGGCTGTTGCATTCAAAGCAGGGCTTAGAAATCTACGTTGACGCCAAGCTGGAAGGTTCTTCCCGGCATGACCGCCAAGGCATTATCGTATGCATCCTGATTGGTGGAGTCCGTGAGTTCGCGGCTGCTCAGGTAATCGCGGTATTTTCTGTCGGTGATGTTATATACACCGCCGCTCAGCTTCACATTGCGGGCCACCTGCCAGTAGGCCGACATATCGACCAGACCGTAACCCGGCACGCGCAGATACTCAGCCGTAGAGTCGGTGAGCGTTCCACCGCTGGCGTTGTTGTAGCTTTCACGGTTGGTAGCCGTTGCCTGCTTGCCTTTGACAAAGGTCGCGGTCACCGCCGCACCGTAGCGTTTTGCCGGATCATCCCACGCCACACCCACTATCGCCTTCATTGGCGCGACGCTGTCGATATCGACATATTTGTCACCGGAGTAGCTGGACTTGGATTTACCCTGGTTATACCCCAGAGCAAAATTGGCGCTCAGGCCGTTAACCTGCTCAAACCAGGTGCCAAAATTCAGCCGGGTGCTGACTTCCCCGCCGTAGATGTAGGCCTTGTCACGGTTTTCCGCCTGATAAATGGTGTAGATATTGGAAGGCACGTTAGTGAACCGGTCTGGGCTGCTGGCACGCTGATAACGGGTATAGGCGATGAAGTTTTTATAGGTGTTGTAGAACAACGAGGTTCGCAACGTCACCCCTTCCACCACTTCCCCCTTCACGCCCCATTCCAGATTGTTGCTGGTCTCGGTTTTCAGATCGGCGTTGCCGATCAACGCGTACTGCGCCGTACCCGCGTAGCTGGAACCAAGGTTCCAGGAGCCATAAAGCTGGCTGGCATTCGGGAACTGTGCGCCGCGTTTGTATTGCAGGTAGGTCATCAACCCCGGCGTAATGTCGTACTGGAAGCTGAGTGATGGCAATACCTGGGTATCGGTGTTGCTTTTGCCGTACAGCGTTTCCAGTTCGGATTCCGTCAGCACCGTGCTGCCGGTGGTCAGGCTGCTCAGGTTCTGCGGCTTGGTGCTCTGGTGAGTCACGCGCACGCCAGGTACCACGGCAAAACCGTGCCCGTCCAGATCAAACTGGACCCGGTCCTGAACAAACCCGCCCAACACGTAGCTGCGGCTGTCTGACTCCGGCTGCATGATGGCGGTAAATGCACTGGGGGCTGGCTCTTCACGGAAGGGGCGCTCGGTATCAGTGATCCGCCCATTGAGCCCACCGCTCAACGTATGCCGACCCAGAGTTTTGGCGATTTGCGTTTCAAAACCGTAGGTGTTGACGTTGTAGTCGGAGTAAACCCGTTCCATGCTGCCGGTACTGGTCGGCATGTAGGTGTTGTCGTGCGCCTGAGTTTGCTGGTAATAAGCTTTCGATGTCAGGGTGTCGACGTAATCATTGAACGGCGTCCATTCATCTTTCAGGCTGATACCCCAGCGGCGCGTATTGCTCTGCTGCTGGGCGGTACCAAGAATGGCGCTGCCGGCCGAGTTCCAACTGTCGTAATGGGTGTGGTTGGTTTTGTCGTAATAATCCACCGTACCGGTGAGTTTATGTTCGTCACTCGGCTGCCAGATGCCGGAAGCCATCAACGCGTTGGAATGCCAGTTGGCCGGATAAGCCTGGTGGGTACCGCTGTTGTTACGCGTTTCCTGACCATCGCGGCGGCTATAAACAAACACCCCGCGCAGTTGTTCATCACCCGCCGCTGCGGTAATGCCGTTATGCCAGCTGCGGTTAGCGGAGTCATAATCGCTTTGGTAACCAAAATAGGTCGGCTTGGTCGGTGACAGGTACTGGTCCGCCGACTTCGGTGAAAACGACACCGCACCGCCGATGGAGGTGTTGCTACGTTCGGTTGAAGTGGCCCCTGACTCGATGTCCACCTGACCATACATATAGGGGTCAAGATAGTCGCGGCCAATGCCAAAGGTGTTTAGACCGGCACGGCTGACATAGCTGCGCCCGGTGGCATCCGGTTGTGGAATGCCATCGACATCCAGCCCGACACGGTTACTCTCAAGACCACGGATGTTATAGCCGGTGTAGCCACTGCGATCGAACCCGCTTTTGCCTGAGGATGAGCCGCCACTAACTCCGGTGGCGCTAATCAACGGTTCATAGCGCATAATCGAACCGAAATCATTACCGCCCTTTTTCTGCATATCCTGCGCAGAAATTGTGGTGAGGGTACCGACTTTCTTCTCAATCACCGGTGCAACAACCGTTATTTCCTCTTCATTTTGCGTGGTCTTTTCTGTTAAGTTTTTCTTTACCTCGGCATTCACGTTAAAGGCGGTGGTGAACAAGGTTCCCCACAGGAAAGACTGTCCGATAACTCCCCGGTAATTAAAGGTTTTGCGCATGTGTTAGCCCTGCAGTAATTATTAGTATGCGCTCCCAGTTGCTTCGTCTCCCGGTGGTTTTCCGGGATAAATGATATTAATAAAAAGTAATAATGCTTAAAGAAAGGTCTTTCTGCGTAGACTTGATGGGACAGATGATAATGATAATACTTATCATAAGCAATATCGATATAGCCCTATTAAATCTATTGCTGGGATATTCCTCAATTTTTACGAAATCCTTACGAAGTGACGCAGGTACCGGGTCAGAGAGACGACTGTCAGGAGGGATGAAGAACAAAGACCTTAAAAAACGGTGGGCATAACCCACCGTTGCAGATTTAAACAATAAAGTCAGTGGCCGTATTGGCTTGCCCTACAATATTAACCAGAAAGTCCGGGGCGGCCTGGCCAGTTATATTTAGCGCTAACTCACTTAAGTTACTTTGTGAATTATAGGTTAGCAGTGCCTCCCCCGCCTGACCGCTGAAACCGTCGACGAAGTGAATAAAGTCTGTGCCTTTATCGCCATGATTAAAGAAGGACAGATCAATCTTGTCGATGCCGGTTTCAAAGTCCAAAATCTTATCCGGTGATTTGATTGGCGAGTCACTCACCGCCGCGAAAACAAAGATATCTTTGCCGCTGCCACCGAATAGCTGATCCTGTCCGCCGCCACCGTAAATAACGTCATTGCCCGCACCGCCATGGAGAATATTGGCCGCATCATTGCCGACAATCACATCATTCCCTGAACCCCCAATGGCATTTTCAATGATGGCGCCCAGAGCGATGGAAACGTTGCCGGTCAACCCGCCGACGTCAGAGAAGGAGCCTTCCGTCAGGTTGATGCGTTGGTTCTGCGTATAGCCCGAGAAATCAAGCGTATCGTTGCCGCCCGCATCCCAAACGGAGAACACCAGCTTCTGGTTGCTGTCCGTCAGCGTGTAGAAATCCCGGCCAGTATTGGAATTGAACCCGTACACCGTATCCCCGGTGCGCATAGTGGTATTGGCGCCATAGAGATACTGAATAGCGGCAATATCGTCAACCAACGGTGCGGCAGCATAATGGCCACCGTTATCACCGCCGGTAACAGCTTCATCCCAATAGCTCATCACGCTGAACTGGCGGGTATCCTCGGCATAACTCGCCATACTATAGTTGGGTGGATTATTTTCATCGGCATTATATTTGCCAGGATGATCCAGTCCCAACGTATGCCCCAGTTCATGGGTGATACTCAAACGCCCGTAGTTACCCAATTCAGGGTGCAGGTTGGCGTAAACCCCATCCCGGGCATCCTCATACTTGTAATTGATATTGAACCAGCTTTGACCATCGGTATTATGCCCGCGGTAGTCGTTGCCGGCACCGCTAAAAGGCTTAATCGCGTAGGCCTGGCCGTCGCCCTGATAATTACCAAAGGTAATGTTGGACTTTTGCCCTGGGGCTACCTCAACAAAGTTAAGGTTTGCCACATCCGCCCAGGACTGCAGCGAGAGCTTGGCCTGCGCCTGTTGATCGGCAGTGAAGGCGCTAAGGCCGGTGTCCTGGTCAGCGAAACGGGTATTTAAATTATTCTGATTATAATCCCAATCCGGGAAGGAATAAGTCACAGTAGCGCCTTGACCGGTAACATGAATACCATTCCAGGTCTGCTCACTGCGCGCTATTTGTTTACCGGCCTGTTCCACACCAAAAGAAGGCTTATTATTAAGGGTTAATCCATTACCTCTGTTATGGTAATTCAGCAAATCATTAACGCTGTCCCAACCGCTTGCTTTTCCATTCAGGGAATTTTCCATCTCCATCTCCATTCGATTAATTCATTTCCGTTATATATAATTCTCTCTCGATATAAAGGATTATCGCCATGTTATTCTGCGACATTTAAATCCTAGTATAATTTCAAGATAGCTCAATATATATTGGCAAAATAAATCACGCCGGAGTAAACCGCTATAAAAGCACCTTATAACAAGAGGGAATTAACCCCTCGGCCAGAACAGCTACAGTCCCGGTGAAATCCCCCTTAATCGCGCCACGGTCACTTGCCATTTGCCGGGCCTGTTGCGTTATACTGTGCCCCACTTTTTGTAACGAACTCAGATGACTATGGAACGCTTTCTAGAAAATGCCATGTACGCCTCTCGTTGGCTGCTGGCGCCGGTTTACTTTGGCCTGTCGCTGGCCCTGTTGGCGCTGTCGATAAAATTCTTCCAGGAGATCATCCACGTTCTGCCAAACATATTCGCCATCGCAGAAGCGGATTTGGTTCTGACGCTGCTGTCGTTGATCGATATGGCACTGGTGGGTGGATTACTGGTGATGGTGATGTTCTCGGGCTACGAGAACTTTGTTTCGCAACTGGATATCAGCGACGACAAAGAAAAACTGAGCTGGTTGGGGAAAATGGACTCCACCTCGCTGAAGAGCAAGGTGGCCGCGTCGATTGTCGCCATTTCTTCCATCCATCTGCTGCGAGTGTTTATGGATGCCAAGAACGTGCCGGACAACAAGCTGATGTGGTATGTGATCATCCACCTCACCTTCGTGCTTTCCGCCTTTGTGATGGGCTACCTCGATAAACTGACCCGCGATAAAAAATGATCCCCGTTAGCCGTCACCCTCTGTTGGCGGCTAATCACTCCCCTTCCTGCAAAAAATCCCATTAATCAATAAATTGAATTATATTATTAATATCTATTATTAGTAACCTTGTCACTAAAAGGCCCCTGTTTACCAGCCTGATCATTTTCATTTAGTGCATCTGATGATAATAACATTATAATGTTATTACACTTCGACAGGCACAAAAGCCGGCGTAAGCTGAGCTTCGTCCCGCTGACAGGACCCAAATCAATCATGCCGCTGAATGGTAAACCTATACAGTTTCAGGACGTTCAATCTATCCTGCCACACCGCTTTCCCTGTCTGCTGGTTGACCGCATCCTGCCTGACGGCACCTCTATTGCCGAAGGCCGCCTAAGCGCCATCAAAAATATCACCGCCAATGAACCGACCTTTTGGACCGGCCACCATCAGACTACGGTGTTTCCCGGCATATTAATGGTAGAAGCGCTGGCACAGACCACTGGCCTGTTGGCCCACTACTTTCTTAGCCCGTTGTTGCCCGGCGAGCATTACTACTTTGCCGCTATTCATCGTGCCCGTTTCTATCGTTCGGCCCGGCCTGGCGATCAACTGCGCATGGAAGTCGCCTTTGTCCGACAACGCTCCGGCCTTGCCCGCTTTACCGGCCGTGCCACGGTTGATGGCCGCCGTATCTGTACCGCCGAGTTTATGTGCGCCCGTAAGTAACACCGCCGTTTTGATGGAGGCTTAACGAAATTACTATGTCTTTGGTTGATAAATTGCTCAATAGTCTGGATTTCTCGCCTCGCGGTCAGGTCATTGCCCGTGAGCAGGATCACTGCGGCGAAATTATTGTCTCTGACCACAAGGGCTACCGGACCCTGCGTTTTGACGGCATCTGCGAGCAGAGCAAAATGTGCATCGACGCGCCACAGGTACCGGTTCACAACTACATCAAAACCATGTTGATGGCGGTGGCCTGGCAACCGCCTTCATCTGCATTGATCCTGGGTCTGGGCGGCGGAGGTCTGGTGCGGGCGCTGCATGCCTATGACTCCAATATGCTGCTGGAAGTGGTGGAACTGCGTGCGGCGGTGATCTCTGTTGCCCAAAGTTACTTTACCTTGCCCGCTGACGAAACGGTGATATTGCACGTGGCCGATGCGGCCGATTTTTTACGGGCTGCGGTAACGCGACACTATGATTTGATTTTCTCGGATCTCTACAGCGCCTTCAGTATGGATCCGCAACAGGGTACGCAAACCTTTCTTCAGCGCTGTGCCGGACGGCTTTCACCACAGGGGTGGTTAGTGCTGAACTATCATGAAGTGCCCGATCAAAACTCACTGCTGTACCACAGCCTGCACCGGGTGTTTAACACCGTGTTGTACTGCGTGGCACCCAGCGGCAACGTGATTATCTATGCGACACCGGCCGAAATCGAGACGCCGTTAAGCTTGTTGCGCCGCCTGTCCGCCGAGATTGGCCCGAGCTTTAACTGCGATCTCCGCTTCCTGTCACGCAAGATTGAACGGTTGCACTTTAGCTGAGGCGGTATGGCCGCCTGACGATTATCATTTGATTATTATTCTCTGGAGTCACCATCATGGAAAAGAAAACGGCACGTCTGACCGTACTCATTGATCCTGACAAGAAAAAAGCGTTGGAAGACTTGTGTCTGCAACAGGACGTCACCCCTTCTCAGGTGATCCGCCAGCTCATACGCGACTATCTGCAGAAACACCAGGTGGAGTATCCGAGCCAGCCGACCCACTCTAATCCACGTGTGGATAACGCCTGACGTCAGATGGCGCGCGGTTGGCGCCATCTGAAAGTGCAGCAGTGATTACCCCTTGCGTGCCTCGGCAGAAAAACCATGCCGTTTGGCCGTCATTGTGAGCGCCAAACCGCCAAGTATCAGGACCAGCGCTACCCATGGGAAGGACACTGCGCCGAAGTGATCAAGCAATAGGCCACCGAAAATACCGCCGACGGCAATGGCGCTGTTCCATATAACCACGTTCATCGCCAGCGCGGCGTCTGCGCCTTCACCGGCAGTGTCCGCCAGTGCGGTCTGCAATAGCGTCGCCGCCCCACCAAAACTCAACCCCCATAGCCCCAACCCGACATAGACCGCGGCCGCTGAATAAATGCCGATACCCAGCAGGAACGTCGTCACGGCGAACAGTGCCAGGCTGGCCAGCACCGCCTTTCGCAAATGGCGATCAACCACCCGACCGGTGAACCAAATACCCGCCAGTGCCGCCAGGCCAAAAACAAGTAACACGGCGTCAACCTGGTTAGCCAGCCCTGCCGGCGTCACCAACGGAGCAACGTAGGTGTAGAGAATATTATGCGCAAACATCCACAGCATGACGACGCCCAATACCGTTCTGACACCCGGAGTGATCAGAACCTTATACAGCGGCATCCGCTGTGGCCCCGTCTGGCCAGGATAATCCGGCACCTTTGCCAACACCCAAACGATTAATGCCAGCGTCATCAAAGACATCACACCAAAAGCGCTGCGCCAACCCACCACCGCCCCCAGCCATGTTCCCAGAGGGACACCCAGCGACAGCGCGATTGGCGCGCCAACCATAGCCACCGCCATCGCTTTTCCCTGCAGATGAGGCGCCACCATTCTGCGCGCGTAACCGGCAAGCAGGCTCCAGGCCAACCCTGCTGCCGCTCCGGCAAAAAAACGCGCAGCCAGCGTGACAACATAGCTGGAGGAAAGTGCCGTGACCGTGTTGAAGACAAAAAAACCGCCAATGGTCAGCAGTAAAACATTACGTCGACGCCAGCGTTGAGTGGCAAGCGCCAGGGGAATGGCCGCCAACACAGACCCCAACGCATAGGCGGTAATCATCTGTCCGATCAGCGAGGGCGACACCTGTAAACCGGGAACCATCTGCGGCAATAAACCCGCGGGTAAGGTTTCGGTGGCGATACAGATAAAACCGGTCATGGCCAATGCCAACAGCGCCGCCATCGGCAATCGCTGTGCCTGAACGGGTATCTCTTTGTCTTCAATACAACTGATAGGGGTCTGGCTCATCAATAACCTCATTATATATCGATCGGTATAAATGTAGTTGACACTTATCCGTACCCGTGAGTTCATCACGCGAATTGATTTATGTATCGAATGGTATAATAATGCTAAGCGGGTATCATCTGAGTGTCAATAACATTCATATCGATCGGTATACAACTAACAAACCTGGAGACAGCTATGGCACAAATGGGCCGCCCTCGCCGCTTTGATCGCGACCAGGCCGTGCAGCAGGCACTGCATCTTTTCTGGCAGCACGGTTATCAGTCCACCTCTCTGGCACAGCTTAAGGCGCAGATCGGTGGCGGCATTACCGCACCCAGTTTTTATGCTGCCTTTGGTTCCAAAGAGGCGCTGTTCAACGAGACGGTGTCCTGCTATCTCAATAGCTACGGGCGGGTTAATGATGCGCTGTGGGATGATTCACTGCCGCCCAGAGAAGCGATTGAAATTTCCTTGCGCCGCTCGGTTAAGATGCAATGCGAAGACCATCATCCCAAAGGCTGTATGGTAGCTCTGGCGGTGATGTCCGGCAGCTCGGATGAGCATGCCGCGGTGCTGAAACCGCTGACAGACTCCCGCCAACGCACCTTGAACGGTTTTAGTCACTGTATTCAACGGGGCATAGCGAGCGGGGAGTTAAGAAAGCAGATTGATCCTGCGGTTATCGCCACGCTGTTCGACAGCTTTCTGTTGGGCGTTTCGACGCTGGCACGGGACGGCGTCGACTACCCTGTGCTGGATAACGCCGTCACGGTATTGATGACGGTTTGGGATACTAACGCCCATGCCTGATGGCACCTGATCTTAAGTGTTTACCGGACCCAATCCGGCGAACACTTTGGCAAATCATCTCACCGCTACATCATTAGCAAGGTATAAATATCATTACCGATCTATTGTGATGACTATTTCAACTGTTTAATCATTTATTCACAACCTTTATGATTAAAGAAATTCCCACGCCAAAATTAATTTCTTGGCTAAGCGTTTTTGTTTATTTTAACAACCGCAAAAAGGCTTGCAAAACCGCCCTGCTCAATGCCTTGATTTAATGAAGTTAAAAATCCTAATTAACAAAATAAAAACAATTCCCTCCTGTTTATTTGATTCTTTAAATAATTTTTCCTTGGTTTTGTTAACGCGGTGATTTGCTTGATTATCTCGATCACAACAAAAAAATACTTCATTTATTTTTAAGTGTCAGTTGATTTTTTAGTCGCCATTGCTATTGTTGAAGATGAGTAATTCATCGCTCCCGACCCGACAAATAAATCCTATTTTTATACTCACAAATGTATAAGGACCTGACTATGCCCATTAAAAAATACGTCATTCTTGACAGCAATCCGGCTGCTGTTGGGAATGATGACTTTATTCTATTAGGTTTGAAAAATGAAGGTTTTGCCCGAGGTTGTCCGATGTTATTTGGCGGCACTGCGGATGCAAAAGATGGCCCGGTTGATGGCAAGAACTTTGCCTTAAACGTGATAAAAAGAGAAACCCTGGAAGAAACCCTGAAAAATATTGAAGTAGAACAGGTTGTTCGCTATAAGGTTTTCCCCAATGATATTATATTCTATACCAGCAAGGTATTTCTCTTCACCGGAAAGGTAGCGCTTGGCGGTGAGTTCGCCTGGATACGCAAGGTCAGCAAAGGTAAATTGAAAGCTTATTTCAAAAGTAAACCCTCCGCCACCAAAGATATGTTTGCTCAAGAGCTGTATAACATGACTGCGGATCCTGATGTCGACCCTACCGATGCCCAATTTGCAGAATATCTGGGTTCCGATACCCTGAGCGCTATTTATGCCTATTGCAAAGAAACCTGCAAATAAATTCATAGGTTATTAACACCAAAGCCTGATTTATCTCTGTCATGCTTTTCGCATGTTTATGTCTGAAACTTATTGGGTGCTGATATTATGATCACACAAGGTTATACTTCAGATGAAAAGACTATTGTCAAAAGTGTCATCAGCAAATATAGCAATGCCGGCCTGTTTATTATTCAGCCCGGCGACCCTTTGCTGGTCAGCTTTTACGATATTCAATTAAAACTGGCCGGCCTTGCCTCAGGCAATACTCCGCAGTTTACCCAATGCTGGCAACAGGCAAAATTGCGTAAACGCAGCGCCGGCCGGTTGAGCGAAGCCAGTGACGGCGCCGCCCAACCGGTGTACAGCATTGTCCGGCTCGACTCCACCGACGGCAGAAACTACCGCGCCGATGCCATTGGCTCCCTGCCGGTGTCCGCAGCCAATGTGACGCAAACCCTGGGTTTGTTTGACGCTGAAGCGACCAATGTCGGCGCGGTGAATTACAACCAGGCTTATGTCTACGCCGCAGACTGCACCCTTAGCGCCAGCGGGGTCTATCCGGGTAGCCAGATTGCTGCGGATTATCCGGTCACGGTGATTTATACCTTTGCCCAAACCATCAACAACAATACGCTTTACGGCGCGGAAATTATTACCAGCCAGAGTTACCCTAAAGATATTTATAATGAATCACCGCGGAGCATTAACAATCCAAACGAAATAAAAATTTGTTTAACCCGCGATGAAGGTGACTGCGATTACCGCAACACCTATGATGGTTCTGTCAGGGTGCCCATTAAAGGTAATATCACCTATCTCGGCCAAATTGAGCTCAGCGGCGGTCGGCCGATCAACGCCAGTAATAGTATTTATTTAATTCGCACCCGCGCTGGCGGCGATCCTGTCACGCCATTCGGTGATTATAATATTTTCAACTCACCCAACACCCGAATTAATGGTAACAACATTGCCTGGGATCTGGACTGGCTAAGGTTCAATCAGGTTGATTTTGAGTCTGGCGAATGGGTTTATTATGTCTTCAAGGTGATTCTTAACGTCGACGGAAAAAGTATTGTCAGCTTTATTACCAATGCGCCTAAAAACCTTGAACCCGACCAGCGATTTTTAAATACCGTACAGTTAAAGCCGATGCGTATTGTTTACGGTTGCCTGGCCGAAGATACAAAAATCCTGATGCAGGATGGCAGTGAGAAACCCATTTCAGCCATCAGTATCGGTGAAATCGTGTTATCGAGAAATAATCAACTGCTAAAGGTTGAAGCCGTCACCAGCGGCCAGGAACACCATTATATTGAATTCACCCTGCGCAATGACAAAGGAAAAATAACGAACATTACTGCCAGCCGGGGGCATCCTTTTATTACTTCTTCAGGCGTAGTGATAGCCCGTGAATTAAATCATGCTACTAAATTAATCACCCTGGACGGTGAAAGCGAAATCATAAGCCTGGTGCAACAACAAGGTAATCTGAAGGTATATAACCTGCAATTGTCCGCCGAACCATCCGCTGACAATGCTCTTTACGACGATAACACCCTGTACGCTAACGGTATCCTGGTCGGCGATATCCAGATGCAGCGCATCTATGAGGATGAATATTACCAACGTCCGGCGAATATCCTGAACAAACTGCCAAAAGAATGGCATCAGGATTACCAAAACCATCTCAACTCGACGGGTAAATAACTTATGTATCAGGGATACCCGGACTTTCAGCAGATTATCATTGCCGATCGGCACAGGTTCATTGCGGCCTATCAGCAAAATGATGCCTATTTTTTATACCCGGCATCCCTCACCATTTTGGCAGCGGATCCCTTGGCGTTCTCGCTGGATATTGTTCGCAGTCCCAGCACCGACAGTATTTACGGTTGGCTGAATTTCACCACCGAACTGCAGTATGCCGGTGACCAAAGTCTGGCGGACTTCAAACAACAGCACCCGGATAAAGCGGTGAAAGTGCTGCCCGTGTTGCCTGCCAGCCTGGGCTTTGACGTACCGATTGAGTATCACAGCGCCCTCAGTGGGCAAAGCTATGACCCGACCTGGTATTCGGCACAGTGCATCCAGTTTATTATTTTGCTGAACTCGGCCAGCACTCAACTGATCGAGAAAACCCTGCTCAATGAGACTATCGGCTTTAATGCCCGGCTGGACGGTTTTGTCGAAGGGGTCTCACCACGGCTGGCGTACTCCGTCGAGTTTGATCCCCGGGAGCTGATACTGGCATTGGCCGCCGGAGTCAAAGGCGCGCAGCCTGTTGGCGATGATCGGGTGGCCTTCGACTATGGTCTGCTGACGCAATATCTCTACCAGAATATTGCGCTGCTGCCGCTGCAAATCAGCCCGCCACTGCCAGTGAGCGATCCCGAGGGAAACCTGCTGTTCAGTCAGACGTTGCTTGACCGTCTCTACAATTTGCGGGGTACACCCTACGCCGGTCCGGCGTCCAGTAATACGGCGATGATCGCACTGAGTATTCCAGCGCAAGGTGGCCGGGTGATCTTCATGCTCGACACAGTGGTACTGAGCCGACGTCCGCTGTGCTTCATACTGGATCCTTTTGCCGCCGCACAGCAAATTGCCAAGGTCTCACCTGATACCATTATTCACCGCACTACAGCCCCGCCATTACCGCCGGGCGAACGGGAAATCGATGTCTTTTACGTCTTGCCGCTGGGACTGAAAAGCAATGTTTCTATCGATATTCAGCTGACTGTTCCAGCCGGAGGTATTTACCCGCAGGAACAAACGCAAACCCAGCGACTGAGTCCGGACCAGAGCCGGCTGACCTTCAAGTTTCTTACCAGTTCGCTGGAGCCAGCCCCTTTTTTCTACCAAATCCGGGTTAATTATCCGCAGGAAGGAAGCTGGCACACCCTGATCGGTGAACGACGCCCCTGCGCCGAACGGGCGCTGGTACTGGATTACGCCGCATTGCCCTGCCCATTCCTGACCATCAGCCTTGATCCGGGTTTCGCCAAGGAGAGTCGGATTGGCGGTATCTATCATTCTGCCGGTTGGCGGCAGGACTTGGCCTTAACCGCAGCAGAGCCTTATTTCAGTTGCCCGGTTCTCGGTGACGAAACCTTTATTGAAGCAACGGCTTACCAGTTGGCCGCTGGTGGAGTCGTGCCGCTACCGATGCCGATTACCCAGGCCACCACTATCGGGGCTTACAGCTTCCCGCAGTTTGGCTCACAGCGAGCGCGGATCACCGTCACTCTGCCCGCTGAAATGCTCAAAGTCGCATTGACCTTTCAGCCGGAAAGCCAAAGCCGCACCACGGAGCACACCTTTACCCACCAGCAGAACAGCTACGACTACCCCTGGACGGTCACTTCGATTTTTGCCAGTGGGTTTCGCTACCAAATCAGCACCGGCCCATGGTCGGCCTATGTGACCGGCGATCAAACGATTGATGTCAAAGGTGAAAAATGAACACTGAAGAACTGAATCCCCAGCAGACGTTACAAAACTTTTTCCTGCTTGGCAGAGCCCTGGCCTTCCACGACCAAACGCAGCCACCGGGGTGCTATACCTACGGCAGTTATACTCCGCAGGTGGTGCTGGACGGCCCGGGCGGTAAAATCAGTGCGCTGCATTTGCTAACCAGTCCGGGCGGCGGTCTGGCGACCTTTGTCGCGCCCAACCTGCCGGTCGACACGGCGGCAATTGAGGCCTATATCCGCCAGCATTTCATTTCGGCACCCGGAAAAATCAGCCTGGAGCAAGGCGATATCCGCCAATCGCTGTTCCTGCGTTTTATCCGCCAGCCAGAGTCAGACAGCTATAACGTCGAGTTTGAACTGTCCAAAATGCCGCTGACCCACACTGAGTCAGGCCTGCTGGACAGCGCCATTCGCGGAGCCAAGAGCCAGGTTTATCTGGTGACCCACAGCCGCTTCAGCGTCAGCAGCCGCGCCACCGCCAGGCTGGAGGCCGACTGGGTGGCATTTTTAACCCTGGCCTTCAACGAGCAGGCGCGCCAACCGGAAGTTATCGCCATCCTGCTCAACCAGCAGATCGACGCCGGGGTGATCACCCTGTTGGAACAGTTCGACAACGCCCCCTCGGAACAGACCCGCGAGCTGGTCAGGAATTCGTTGGTGAAAACCGCGTCACAACTGGTCAGCAACACGCTGCGTAACATCCACTCGATAGATGAGATCCCCAGCAAGCTCAGTTATGACGTCAGCTACAGCAATAGCGTGCCACAGCGCTATTTGCTGGCGCAGCAGCAGGATATTGCCACCCTGCTTGGCCAACTGCCTGCCGACAGCATAATCACGTTCACGCCGACGCCGTTGCCTGAACCCACTCGGCCGGACAAACCCGTCAAGCACCGCGAATGCGTAGTGAGCCTGGGCTTCAATCCTAACGGTTTTAATATCACGTCGATTGAGCTGCGTTACGACCAGACACAAACGCCGATGCAGTGGCCCAACTTCCCGCCGCTGACATTGAAAACCACCTCGGAAGTCAGCGATATCACCCTCAAAGTGACGTTTTCTGATTACTCCAGCTATGAGAATCAACTCCACTGGCAAGACAACATCGCGCTCACTCCGCAAGACCTGGGGTTTTACAGCGTGCTGTTTGAAGCCGAACACCTGAAGGCAGAGTTTAAAACGGTCAGCGGCACCGCGAGCTATTCGCCGGCCGGCCAGGGGAAAAAACAAAACTTTAGCTTCTCGTTCAGCACCCAACAGTGGCAAGCCAACTGGTGGATCAATGCCCATGCCAACGGATTAAACGGTCGCATTGACTACCGTTGGCAAGGAAAAACCGCCTCGATATTCCCCAAAACCTACGACTCTGGCCCGCAGCAGGCCAGCGCCAGCCCCGTCAAACTGCAATACAACAAGTGATATAAACAAGAGGAACACCCTATGTTAACCACCGCTTTGCAGCAATCGGTCAAAATCCCTACGGATAAATATCTGGGTATTAAGGAATATGCCTTTACCTGTTACGGCGACAGTATTGATAAGAATATTTATTATGTGGTGCCCGAGATCCCGGTGTTTGTCGCCAGGGATGCCAAAAGCCCCTATTTCATGTTCTACAAGTATCGCAGTGAAGACACCCAGGGCGGCTATGCGCAATTTACCGTGATGCTGCCGCAGCCTGATTCGGAGATGAAAAGCAAGATCAGCATCGAGTTACTCGGCAAGCTTAAAGATCCGCTGATCGCAAAATCCACTCTGATCGTCAAGTATGTTCAAGCCGAGCAGGCCTCGGTGGCCGATCCCGAAAATGCGACCAAAAAAGCCGCCATGGATACCGCGTTGCGCAATACCAGCCTGAATGACGACCAGGCCGCTAGATTTGTCGCGTTGTATGACGCCAACAAAGGCAATGACCAATTCGTGCTGGAATTGACGCCGACAGAAATCAGGCTGGAAGTCCCGAGACTCACCTCGGCACAGGCCTCATTGATTCTGGACAGCAACGAGAAGTTCTATCGCCAAATCCCCACCACGCTGTCGCCATCAGGCCTGGGGGATAACAACACCGTGTTCAGCCTGTCGTTGACCGGTGAAGGTGCCACCCTGTTCGAACAGGTGTTGAAAGGCACCGATAAAAACTCCAGCGTAGGCATTCGCTTCGACTTCAGCCTGGATGCCTCCCTGCCGGCCGCCAAAGTCACCGTCAGCTACGACAGTGAGATCACCAAGTCGGTAACGCAAAGCATCAGCTACCATACCTGGTCGGCCGATGAGAAAAAAATTGAGCGCGAATATATCGAAAAAGGCGCGATCAAGATCGACGTTCAGGTCGGGCTGACCGCAGCAGAAATGGGCATGTCACCTGATCAGTACATCAAATGGAAGGACGGTCTGACCGCCTGGGGTCAGAAACAGGTCGAACAGATTTTAAGTAGCCAAACCGGGTTGGACATGAGCCTCGAGTTGCTTAATGACGCCGACGGTTTTGATAAATTCAAATCCAGCCTCAGCGAAACCAAAAGCTTTACTCGCGTCTATGAAGAAAACTCGGTGGTCTCCTTCTCCATTGCGCCACAGACCCAGTTGCCGTCTATCCAGTCCATCGTCGGCGAAGCCAATCTGAAAGAGTACTTCAAAGAGTACGATCTTAACGACCCGTTCTATCAGTACATCCAGCCCGAGTTTTTTGTCACTCAGGATCTGGCGAAATACAACGTGGCCAATATCGTGGTGACCGCCTACTACGACAAAGACAACCAGAGCACGCTGCAGTTTTCCCCTGGCGACAGCGGAGCAAAAAAAACCGGCAAATGGTTTATCAAACCCGAGTTGGGCCGCGCATTTAAATACTCCTATACCGTCAACTTCACCGGTATGCAGGCCAAACCCTACCACTCTGGCGACCTTCAGAGCGATCAGGATCTGATTATCTCCATCAACGTGGCCGAATGCGGCATCGTTTATGCCGACATTGCTACGCTGCTTGACCCTATGGGCTGGAAAGTCTTCAGCCAGGTGGTGATCAAAACCCAATATTCCGATCCGGATAAGGGGGTCAAACTCAAGACCAACAGCCAGGTGGTCAATGAGTCGACACTCCCTCAACCCTTTATTTATCCGATTGGCATCGATGTGGATAAACCGATTTATTTCTCCACCGATTACCAGACCCTGGATGGGGACAGTCTGACCTACATCCCCAACGGCGTTGAGACCAGCCCGCAGCTACCGGGTTATGGGCTGATCCGTGGCCACCAGATTTTGGTCGCCAATGCTCTACCGAAAACGCAGAAGTACACCATTATCTTCAAACCGACCCAGAAAGACGTCACGTTGATCACCTATGAAATGGTGGTGTATTACCCGAAATGGGACTTTACGCAGTCCCAATCCCTGGCCCTGACCGAGTTTGATCCTAAATCCCTCACCCAATATCTGACCTTCGATCTGATGCAGGTGGAAAAAGGCAACGAGGTGAAGATCCATTACGTTTCTACGGTGTATTACGGGGCTGACAATCTTGAAAAAACCGTCGAGAAGGATGTGACAGGAACCAGCACCATCGTGGTGGTGACTTTCTGACGCGCTGAGCCCCCCAGGGCAAAGCTTCTTTGCCCTGATTCACCTTCATAAAATGGAATGGTCGCTATGAACACTCAGGTCGTAGTGCAAAACATCTGTTTTATCCGGGCCGACCCGGACAGGCCGATTTATTATTATTGCGCGGCGGCGCCGGGCATTAGCGTTATTGACGATAACCAGCCCGCCGTCCAGCTACAGATATTTAGAAACAGCAGTCAACCGGCCACGGTTTACTATGCCATGCTGTCGCTGCAAACCCAGTTGAACAGCAGCCCCGAGGCCGCCCGTGCCGCGGCAGCCGCCAGCCCGGACATGCCGCACGACGCGGTATTATTGCCGTTGCAGGCGATCGGCTGTACTGCCACGCTGAACATTCCCGGCTTTATCGCAGGCCAAACCAGCAAGACCTCCTTGAGCGAGCAGCTCAACTGTTATCTGCTGGCCAAACTGGCCACGGACAGCGATATCGCCCTGCTGGCCAGCCTGATGGCCACACCGGCCACTGCGCCGATTGCCATCAGCTACAAAATTGACTACCTGCAACAACTTCCTCCGGCCACCTTTGAACTGGAGGCCCGCTGGGACCAGGTTTATCAATTCCTGCAACAGTCGGTCGGTTTTAACCTGCTGTTCTTTTCCGTCGATATCGAAAAAACCTCGGCGCAGCTGATCAGCGAAAAAGTGGTGACCATCAAAGTCAGGGACACCGATCCCGACGGCCACTTCAGGCAGGCCACAGCCGAATTGACGCAGATCCTGACCGGTGAGTTTTTTACCCCGGTGTTTGCCGACGTGCCACAACAAGACAAACCCCAGGCCGGTTTTTACCTGCAACGACTGTCGGTTGAGGATATTGACCAGCGACGTTTAAGCGGAAAACTGACGGAAACCACGGTGGTCAAACGCTCGCTTTATCCGCAGGCGCTGTTTGCCGAATTGGTCGCCGGTACCGACTATCAGGCCGATCGGGTGATCAGCCAAAGCGATCTGCAGGATGATTTCTTCGCCCACCGCGAGGTCCGGATCAATCTGTTGTCCGACGAACTGGACGATAACGTTCAACTGGTGATGGTGCGTCTGCGCTATGGCCCGGACAACAAGCAATACACCTTCCGCCAGGGCGATACCAAACCGAAAATCTTCAGGTCACCCAGTATTATCGACCCACAAACCGGCAAAATGCTGTGGCCCGTCGAGTATAACTTCACCGTTTATCTCAACCAGGCGGTGGGCGGCGTGAGGTCGGTCAGCTCCGGCGCGCTGCAAACCGAATTGAACGATGTCTATCTGGATATTGAGTCGCTCTATGGCCGCTACGATTTTGTCATCAAGGCCGCCAACCTGTTTGACTGGCGCTGGTACCAGTCGGTGTTGGTCACCCTGCGCTGCCGTCCAATCGGGCAGACGGCATCCAGCCTGTCGAAAAGCTTTCAGATTAGCCAGACTGCGCAGCAGGACAGCTACCCGGTGATGCTGCCCAACCCCGACCAGTATTTATTTGACGTAACCAAAGAGTACAGCAGCGCCGCCAACTCACCCCATATCTCTGCGGTGCTGACCGAGCCGACCAGTCAGGATGTGTATCTGCCCTCCAGTTTGTATCACCAACGGGTATTAATGCTGTCCGCCAGTATGGACTGGCAACAGGTGGAGTCGGTGATGGTTTCCGCCAGCTATGCCTATTTGCCCGGCGATGACACTCCGCCTCTGCAGCAAATTTTTCAGTTTACCGAAACCGAAGCCGCCCCCCAGCGCTTTAGCGCCGACCAAATCGACCCAGAGCGGCTTGCCGTCGACCTGGAGATCTGGTTCAGCTACCTGCCGGGCCAGGGCGGGGATAAACCCGAGTACGTCCAAACCGCCACCGGTCTAGACGCTATTGATATTGCCAACCTCAATTAATTAAGGAAACGCCATGTTATTACTCAGAGCAAGAACCGCCACCATCAACAACATCACCTTCTTTGCCGACGATTCCGATGACAAGCAGTTCTGGTATTTGCCCGGTGATATCCATATCGCAGCGAAAGACGGAAAGCCGATCTTTTCATTGATCAAGTACACTGGCGACGGCAGCGGCCAGCAAGGGGGTTACATCAACTTCGAGGTCAATACCTCGATCGACCCCGCCGAGCTGGACACCGCTTTCAACGAATACCTGCGCAAACTGAAAGTGGATCCCAAAACCGCCCGCAAGGCCCAGGTTCCCTATGACAAAGGCACGGTGAACTTTTTTGTGCTTGATGTCGGCAGCAATGCCAACGGCGAGTTAATCAGCGCGCAGTGCCCCAGCCTGTTTGGCAACAACAGCGCCATCTTCAGCGCCAAACTGACGCCGCAGCAGGCGGTGATCCTCGAGGCGGCGTTTAATAAGGCACAGGCCCCGGCCGCCGTGGCCTACAACCTTAGCTTTACCGGCATTACCCCGGCGCTGAAAGTCGAGGTCGAGGCCAAGTTTGAAAGCCTCTACAAGGAGTTCGACCTGAAATTTGGGGCCAATATCCCGATCCCGGTGGAAACCCCCGCCAGTTTTTGGTTGGGCTTTGACAGCGTGATCAAAAAACTGCAGCAGGATCAGAAGTTAATCATCAAGGTGACCGAGAGCATGCCAAGCGAGGAGGAAGCCAAAGAGAAAGAGTGGGCGCTGCAGTTTGTCAAAGAAGAGATCCTGAAAAGTTTCTTTACCGCGTCGCTTAAACCTAATGATGACAGTAATACCCAGGCCAAATCGGCCAGCGACTCCATTCTGGAATCTCTGCTCGCCAGCGGCAAGGAAGACGGCGAAGAAGGCGGTAAAGGCGGGCTGTTCCCCAGCGCCTCACTGGAGATCAAGCTGGTGCGGATCGAAGAAACCAAAAGCCTGAACTTCAATTACATTTCGTCGAAAGCCCTCAGCCAATCGGCAGTGCCGCAAAACTTTATCGGCAGCGATATCCTGCGTGCCAAAAAAGAACCGCCTTACTTTATTGAAGTGAACGTTAACGATCCCTTCTTCCAAAAAATCGACTTTACCGTATTGGGGCCGGACGGCTTTGCCGAGTACGGCATTAAAGCCGCCACCTTCAAAATCGACTACAACAAACAGATTTATACCGCCGAGCCGTTTATCACCGATGACGGTAAATGGAGCAAAAGCATTTCTCGCAGCAGCGACCGCAATGAACTCTTTGTGATCCACAGCGAGTATGCCTTCAAGTCTGCCGCCACCACCGGCTGGGAAGGCAGCAGCAGCTATCAACCGCAGTCGGTCTCGGCGTCGACCCTGCTGAATTTGGATCCCGGGGCGGTGCTGACCTTCAACGAGATTGCCATCTTCCTCGACCGGAAATTTTCCTGGGAGAATTACAATCAGGTGATCGTCGAACTGACCTATCTGGACGACAAAAAGAGTCGAAAAACCAAGAAATACCAGTTTAATCCGGATAAAACCGAAGAGCAGACCTTTAAGTATCGCTGCCTGACCGAGAAGCCCTGGACGGTTGACTACAAAATCACTTACCTGAAGGTGGGAGGTGACAGCGTCACGATTGACGGCAGCGAAAACCCACCGGCCATTGTTATCCCGGCCGTGGCATAGGTGACTGACGATGGTCGAACGCCATGCAGTATTACCAGCGGCATGGAACGCCCTGGTAAGCGCCCTGTGTCAGGAAGCGCCGTACTTACACACCACGCTGGTGCCCGAGATCGCCCGATTCAGCCAGGCACGCCTGGCCTCCGGCTGCCTGGCGGCCGCCTTTAACACCAGTCTGCTGGGGTATAACGGCTGCCCGCTCGAGTTCACCGTTTCGTCGTCTAACCCGCAGGCACTTTCCTGCACGTTGGATCCCTTTTTGCCGCGTTACGCCGAAGATCGGGGAGTTGAAAATTTTTACCGGCACTACCAGCAACTGACCCTTTCGCCATCTCAGCAGAAGGTCGAAAGCTGTTTGGCGGCAGTCGGCCACATGCAGCGCCAGAGCACACAGCCACTGCGGTTTGGATCCTGGCTGGGACGAAAATACAGTCCGGAGACGGTGAAAACCAAAGTGTATTCCGAAGTGCCGCCCGGAACTCCAGACCCGGACGGTTGGCCCGGCGGCGTGAAGGATTACCCTGCCGTTGCCTGCCAACAGGCGGGATTGTCACTACTGATGGTGGGCTATTATCCCCAGCAGCCCGACTCACCACGTGAATATTACTTTCAGTGGCACAGCGCCCGCATCACTGATGCCGAGATTGCGGCAGTGATGACCTTTTTCAGCTGCGAACGGCTGTTCCCTACGCTGATACCGCTGCTAGGCCACGCCCTGCAACAGACCTTGAGCAGTGAAGGTTTTCCTGCCACCACCTACGGTTTTAGCCTGGTTTACGGCCCCGGCGACGAACTGGAAAGCTTCACGCTGTTCACCATGGCGGCCAGCTTCTTTGGTGATAACTCGCGGGTGTTCCCTGCGGTGCAAGCCTTGCTGACCCAACGCCGCCAAACCATGCCCTTGTTGCAATGCGCAATGATCGCGCAGGTTCCGCTGCAATTCAACGTGGTAGGGTTTTCGGTAGATATGCAGGGTCGTCAGGCCATCAGCTGTACTTTCAGCCCGCAAAATACCCACTTCGAGGAGATACCGCTGAGTCCGGCGCCCTCCACCATAAGGACTGTCCGCTCCAGTCTGACGGCGTTACTTGAGCAACAGTGTGCCAGCGGTGCCTTTACCGCCCATGTCCGAACGCCGGACGGACGCTGGCATCAGGATGAAAATGCCTTTGTTACCGCGCAGGTGTTACGCACCCTGGATTACACCCCACAGACCGCTCCGTTTATTGAGAGGGCGCTGGTTTTTTTAATCGCCTGCGAAACCCGCCCGTTCCACTTCAGTTTTTGGCCGACGGCGGCCCATCCCCAGTGGATGGCCAATCAGCGTATTTGCGCCGACATTGACGACACCGCCATCATTACCGAGCTGCTGTACAAGTTTGGGCGTATTTCGCTGGCACAGGTCAGGCAGACGATTGCACAGATGAACGGCTACCAGATCCGCCGGGTTGATCCCCGTCAGGCTGCCGAACAGCACCAATGGGCAGAGTGCCAAAGCTTTCATACCTGGATGAAGGACGACAATGATATTCGCCAACTGGATTGTTGTGTAAATACCAATGCGCTGATTTTACTCCATACGTTGGTGGCCGGAAGCGACGCCGTATTGCCAGCCTATCGGCGCATTATTCAGATGCTGAATCAGGCAGTGCAATGGAGCGACCACCGTTACGACCGACTCAGTATTCTGACCCCCTATTACGCCCACCCCAACGAATGGCGCGCCGCTCTGAAGTACGCCAGGCTGGCGGGGATCCCGCAGCTCACGCCGGTGATTGACGCATTGGCCCACTGGCACTGGCCCGCCGACCGCTTGGAAAGCCCGCTGTATCGTCGACATGACGGACGCTTCCTCTGGACCTCGTCCTGCCTGAACCAATTCAGAACTCTGGCCCAAACTGAACGCAATGAGGATAACCATGAATACCTTTCTCAATGACCTGGTGACACTGAACCAAATTATTCTGCAGAATGCGCGCGAACAGTTTCCTGACGTCGAGGCCAGGCAGCTACGCTATCGGGCTGCCCCGCGGGTGCTGGCGGACGAGATGACCACCGAGGTCTGTACCGAGATCGTCTCAGGTGAAACCCGTTACCAGATTGCCACCAGCACCGACGGCACCAGTTGGCGCATGCAGCTGGATTTCGCCCTGAGTCGCCAGGTGCCGCAGGTTCCCTATGTGGTTCTGAGTTTCACCCGCTTTGGCAGCGTCGAAGAGATGATCTTCGACCAGGTGATGCTGACATCGCAGGAAAATCGCTATCAGGCACAGCTTGATCTGTACAAGCTGGAGCAGCGCGATGCCTTGCTGCAGGCCCTGTCTGATTACGATGCGCAAACCACGCTGGTGGTCGCCATAAAAACCGATCATGGCATCACCAATACCGTCACTGACCCTAAAGTTTTCTACTTTGCCGAAAACTACTATCCGTACATCTATCAGGGTATTTTGCCACCACCGGCTCGTCTACAGCTGATCCTCACCCCACTGGAGTATCAGCAGCTTTGGTACAACTACTATCAGGACTATGTGCGCAAAAATTCCCTTTACTACCTGCCGGACACTTTCCTGTTGGCCACCGATACCGACGGCAAACCGATGCTGTCGATTTCATTCTCTGCCGGCGAGCACGCCACCTCGCTCGATGAGATCAAGGTGACCTTTGACTACTTCCTGTCACCCAAAGTGAACCAGGGGCGCATTGCTAACGCCACGGCACAGTTTTCACACATGCAGCCGGATGCCCGATTGGCCCCTTTCGCCAACGCCGACTCGCTGGTGTTGCAGTTGGCATTGCCAGAGGGGAAAACCGAGGAAAAAAATGCGCTGATCAACCTGCAAAGCGGGATTGTCGATTCATTCACCTTGCCCGCCCGGCAGTTCGCGCTGATCTGGGACGCATTATTTAACCGTTCACCGCAAAACCTGTTGTTGAAAGGCTATCTGGCGGTGCAATTTACCGGCTTTAACCCGGATCATCTGCCGGTGGTGCTGGCGCTGGACGCCAAATACCAGAGCAAGGTGCTCGACTTTATCCAACAGTCCGCCCCGGTGGACATCTACAAAACCGTTGAATTCAGAAGCGACAGCGGCGCTTACGATCCCTCAGGGCCACGCCCGATCAAACGCATTTTGGTGAACATCGACAACCAGACGGTTGAATTGACCAAAGAGCACCCCAGCCATGACGTGACGGTCAAAGTTTCGGCATTGGATCTGATCCTCAATCCGGATAAAAAACTGGTTTATCATTACGACCTGCAGGTTTTCTACGTTGATGGCGGCATGACGCCCTACGACGATAAAACCTCCAGCTTTGAGATTATTTACGTGCCTTGAATGACTGTTAGCCTGCTGTTGGCATCCACAGCAGGCTACGCAGAAACAACGCTGTTAAGCCGTCTGTGATTCCACATAACTCAACGCGCTACGCAATAGGGTTTCGTTAAGCGCCAGCGGCAGCAAATGAATGGATTCTCCCGCTTGCAGGGTGCGCTCAATCAACCGTTTGATTTGCACCTCATCGTGAATGTCCACCTGCAACGCCGCCAGACTGACGGGCAGATCCAGGCGGTGATACAGCGCAATCAACTGAGCCACGGTGTCCTGCTGCCCCAGCAATGCACTTTGCACCAGAATGCCATAGGCGACTTTGGTGCCATGCAGGAAGGCATCGGTCTGCGGCAGCGCGGTCAGGCCGTTGTGCACAGAATGCGCTGCCGCAATGCGGGTATAACGATCGCCCAGTCCGCCCACCAGGCCACCGCCGGCAATAATGGCTTCCAGCACATTGAGGAAGGCCTGGCTCAATTGCCCTTGCGCCTGCGCCTTTAGCGCTGCCTCACTTTCGGTCAGCAGCACGTCACGCAGGGTCAGCGCGGTATTGAACCCCAGTTGCACGGTCAACGGCAAGCGTTCCGGTTGCGGGCTGAGCACCACTGCTTCGTACCATTTCGCCAGGGTATCGCCGATACCGGCCAGCAAATACTCTTTTGGCGCGCGCAGAATAATTTCCGGCTCGACCAATACCAGATGATTGGCATCGTTGAATATCTCGTAGCGCAGCGCTTGCCCTTGGTCGTTGTACCACACTGAAAGCGGTGTCCAGGCGGCGCAGGTGGCGGCAATGGTCGGGATAGCCACCACGGGTAAGCCCAACCGACGGGCCACCACTTTGGCGGTGTCCAGTACCGCACCGCCGCCAACGCCAATCACCACCTGACGATCTGTCCCGGCCTGTTGCACGATATCCTGCACCGTGGTTTCGCTACAGTGGCTGTCGAACAACACCCGGCGGGCATCGGCAGCATCAAACACCGCCGGTAGCCAGGATTTGGCCGCGACCAGCGCACGTTCGCCATACACCCACAGCGCATTGTTCAACTGTTGCGGGGAATAAAATTGCGCCAGTTGGTCAATGGCCCCAGGGTAAGCAAAATAGTTGGCGGGGCCGGCGACCACGCGAATGTGGCTATCACTCATGTTCAAGTCCTTATTTTGTCTGATCTTGCCATCATAAAGGCGAGTTTAACGTTGCCTAATACTCTTTAGCATTAGCTTATGATTTTTCGTTCATTGTCATCCGTTCCGCCCGCGTGGAAACTGACGGCTTCAATTCATTCTTTGAATAAACAACCATCCCAATGGTGACGATGAATTGTCCTCCCGTTTTTAATGATGCTTAACCATGCAGGGTAAAATTTAATGAAACTGTTCAACACCTCACTACTGGCGTTAAGCCTGTTCGCCGTATTTCCCGCGTTCTCCGCCCCTGCCACCGCGCCGATCCCGGCGGCGATTGCCAATCACCAGGGACCAATCCGTATCGCGGTGATCCGCAATCTGGGGTCTGACGACAATACCACGCAGTTTGTCAGCGGCGCGGTGCAGGAAGGCCGCAAACTGGGTTTCCAGGTCAATACCTTCCTGACCAACGGTGACGATGCCAAGTTCCAGGACTTCGTCAACCAGGCCATCAGCCAGAAGTACGACGGCATTATCCTGTCTCAGGGACGTGACCCCTATTCCACCGCCCTGTTGAAACGCATTGCCGACAGCGGTATTGCGGTGGCCGCCTTCGATACCGCCGTACAGGGTGAGATCCCTGGGGTAACCATCAGCCAGCAGGATGATGCTTCGTTGACCGATCTTTCATTCGGCCAACTGGTGAAAGACTTCGACGGCAAAGCCAATATCGTCAAGCTGTGGGTGGCGGGTTTCCCACCGATGGAGCGGCGTCAGGCGCAGTATCAAAAGGTGCTGAAGGATCAGCCGGGCATCAAGGAGCTTGAGTCCATCGGCGCGGTATCCTCCGACGTTCAGGGTGACACCGCCAACAAAATCGGCGCGATCCTGGCCAAGTATCCAAAGGGCAAAATCGACGCCATTTGGGGAACCTGGGATGCGTTTAGCCAGGGTGCCTACAAGGCTCTGGAAGAGAATGGCCGCACCGAAATCAAACTCTACAGCATTGATATTTCGAACCAGGATCTGGCGCTGATGCGTGCCAAGGGCAGCGCCTGGAAGCTTAGCGTGGCGGTCGATCCCAAGCTGATTGGTGCCGTTAACCTGCGTCTGGTGGCCAATAAGATTGCCGGAGAGAAAACCCCGGCGACCTATGAATTTAAAGCCGCTGCCATCCCACAGGATCTGTTGCTCAGCCACCCGGATGCCACCAACGTCGCGTCACTGGCCAAAGTCATTCCTGGCTGGGGCAAATCGGACGATTTTATCGCGCCGTGGTTTGCCACGCTTGAAGCGCAACAGGCTAAGAAATAAGGAACGAAAATGGCATCGCGAGCGCTTCCCCAACCCGAGTACAGCCGCAATATGCGGCTGATCGGCCACAGCGATCAGGGCGGTAAGCCTGACGGCGTGCAGGTTATGGTTCACCGGGGTTATGCCTATATCGGGCATATGGTTTCGCAGGGGTTTTCTATCGTCGATGTGCGTGACGTGAAAAATCCGCGTGCGGCCGGTTTTGTCCCCGCGCCGCCGGGTACCTGGAACGTACATTTACAGGCGCACGATGATTTGCTGCTGGTGATCAACGCTCGCGATTTGTTTGCCGATGCCCGTTTCGCCGATGAGAAGGTCTACTACACCCGCGCCATCAGCCAGACGGTGTCAGGCAATGACGCCCGCGGCTGGAGTGCCGGGGTGCGAATTTTCGATATTTCTACCCCGGACCAGCCAAAGGAGATCGGTTTTTTGGCACTGGAGGGGATCGGCGTCCACCGCATCTGGTATGTCGGTGGCCGCTGGGCCTACGTTTCCGCCCTGATTGACGGCTACAGTGACTACATTTTTCTGACCGTCGATTTGGCCGATCCACGCAATCCGCAGATCGCCGGCCGCTGGTGGTTGCCGGGCATGCACAGCGCCGGTGGAGAAACACCAAACTGGCCGGAAGGCAAACGCTACGCCCTGCACCATGCCATTATCAGCGGCGATACCGCCTATGCCAGTTGGCGCGATGGCGGCCTGACCCTGCTGGATATCAAAGATCGCAGCCAACCGCAGTTAATCGCCCACCGCAACTGGAGCCCCCCTTTTGGTGGCGGTACTCACACCGCGCTGCCACTGCCGGACCGGGATCTGCTGGTAGTGCTGGATGAGGCAGTGCTCGATAACCAGCAGGACGGCGAAAAACTGATCTGGCTATTTGATATCCGCCAACCGTCCAACCCGGTGAGCATTGCCACCTTCCCGCAGCCGGAGGAACGCGATTACATCAGCAAGGGGGCGCATTTCGGGCCACATAACCTGCATGAGAACCGCCCCGGCAGTTTTATCAGCTCAACGCTGATTTTTGCCACCTACCAAAATGCCGGTGTGCGCGCCTATGACATCAGCAACCCTTATCAACCGAAAGAAACCGGGGCTTTAGTGCCCGCCGCCCCAGAAACGATGATGGATAAACGCCCGGACCGCCCGCAGGTGATCCAATCCTGCGACGTGTTTGTCGACGCCCAGGGCATTATCTACAGCACGGATTACAACGGCGGTTTGTCGATCATCGAGTATTTGGGCTGAGAATTCATTTTCATCGCCTACCGCGGCGACCTGCTGTAATCCCCTTCCGGTTTAATGGCGGCATGGCTTCTGAGGGTCATCACCAGTGCTATTGCCGCCAACACGCCTGCCACCAGGTAAGTCACACGCATGCCGTTTGATACCGCCTCCGCCGTTGCCATCGTGATATCACCGGTGTTTGCCGCCAGCATAAACAAAGCGCCCATGGCAGAGGCCCCGGTGATCAGGCCAAGATTACGTGAGAGGTTAACCATGCCGGAGATCACCCCGCGCTGCTCAGGGGCTGCATGCTTCATCAGCGCGGTATTATTGGCGACCTGAAATAGCGTATAGCCCAGAGTAATCAGGCAAAGGGGAGTCACGTAGCCAAAGACCCCCTGATTGAGCGTCATCATCGACATTACGCCGGCCCCCAGGGTCATGATCACCAGGCCCACGGCGGTGATTTTTTGTGCCCCCAGACGATCCACCAGCCGACCGGCCGGCACGCCGAGCAAAGCAGCCACCAACGGCCCGGCTGACATCGCCAGTCCGGCCTGTCCCACCGCCAACCCCAGACCATGCGTCAGATAAAACGGCCCTACCACCAACGATGTCATCATCACCGTCATGACCAGTGCACTCATCACCAACCCGACACTCAGCCCAGCCTGGCGGAACAGCGCCAACTGTATTAAGGGAGAGGTCGTGGTGTTTTCCAGCCGTACAAACAGTCCGATCCCCAGCGCCGCACAGAGTAACAACAGCAAATTGATGACACCGAAGTTACCATGCCCCAGCGTCATCGACAGCGCGTAGCAGGCCAGCGTCAGACCGAGCAGCAAAGTCCCGGGCAGATCAAAATTGCCGTTATCTTTTTGCGACTGCGGCTGGCCCACCGGCAAATAGCGATATATCAGCATAAATGCCAGCCCGCCCATAGGAAGGCTCACCAGAAACATCGCCCGCCAGCCGAAGCCAAAAATCAACGCGCCGCCGAGCGTAGGCCCAAGCGCGGTACCGATAGCCGACATGCTGCCAAGCAACCCCATAGCACGGCCGGTGTTTTCTTTTCCCAGCGTCTCACCCACCAGTGCCATAGTCATCGCCATCATCACTGCGGCCCCCATCCCCTGGGCAATGCGTGCCGCCAACAGCAGCCAGATATCCGGTGCGGCGGCGCACAGTCCTGAGGCAAGGGTGAACAAGGCAATGCCCATCAGCAGCAAGCGGCGGCGGCCGATCCGATCCCCCAGACGCCCTATGGCGATAATGGAAGTGGTAATGGCCAGCAGGTAGACGATTACCACCCACTGCACCGCCTGAAACGACGTGTTGAACGCCTGTGCCAGCGTGGGCAAACCGATGTTGGCAATGCTGGCGCCCAGCGATGAAACCAGCATGGTCAGAGAAAGACCGGTGAGAATGCCGCCGGAATGGGGGCTGCCCACCGCAGATTGAGTAATTAGCTTCATAGTACTGACTCCTGAAAGAACCTGTCAGTAGCCTATGTCAGCCCATGATATGGCGGAAGGCGCAGCCTATGCAGTTTATTAATGCATATGACGCCATGTCATCGGTCAGCATTAAGGATCAAACTTCAAATCCGCTTCAGGCAGATGATGAGGAACCACACAAGGAGACAAGATGAAAATCGATCTGCTGTTTGATGACCTGTCCGTGCGTGCCGAGCAATACAACGCCCGCGCTTCGGTAGAAGATTTTGACGCTTGCATGGCGCAATATGCGACGCTGGCCGCCCAGGCCAAAGCACAAACACCGGGGATCTATGACATTCACTACGGCATGGGCGTTGCCGAACGCCTTGATCTGTTCCCGGCCACCACCCAGCCTTCGCCCCTGTTGGTCTTTATTCATGGCGGTTATTGGCATTCCCAGCGCAAAGAAGAAGCCTGTTCGATGGCCGCCAGTTTCACCCGTCACGGCGTAGCGGTGGCGACGCTGGAATATACCCTGCAACCGGAAGCTACGTTGGCGGAAATCGTCCGCGAGGTGCGCAGCGCGATAGCCTGGCTTTACCACCATGCCGGCCAATATGGCATCGATCCCGAGCGTATTTTTGTCAGTGGCAGCTCGGCCGGTGGCCACCTGAGTGGCATGCTGATCGCCGATGACTGGCAGCACCTTTATCAGTTGCCGGTGAATGTGATTAAAGGCGCACTGGCGTTGAGCGGCCTGTTCGACATTCGCCCGCTGTGTGATATCTACGTGAATGACTGGATGCGCCTGACCGCGGAGCAGGCGCTAACGCTCAGTCCGCTGTTTATGCTGCCGGAAAAGGCCAATGCACCGCAGATCCTGCTCGACGTAGGGGCCAAAGAAACCCAGGGTTTTAAAAACCAGACGCTGGCTTATTACACCGCCTGCCGTGAGAAAGGGCTTGATGTCACCCTGCTGGAAGACCGGCACAGCAACCATTTCACCCTGGTGAATGAGTTGGCCAATGCTGACAGCGCCATGTTCAAACGTGTGATGGCGATGATTAAATAACGTCATCGCTCACTACGGCGTTCATCCGGTGATAAAGCCTGATGCTGAGCGCCGTAGTGGCTGCTTATTCTCAATTCCAGCTTTGCTTTGCACAAAAATGTCTAAGGCAGGCGCGACAGCCTATTCCTTCGGTATTCTGCGCTATCCAGCCCTTTCTATATTCCATTTTGAAATATCAAAGTCCCGTTCGTTCTTTCGGGTGCGTTCAAATCACCACACAATGAAATCTGAATCGCAGTCCAGTGCATAACCGCATAAAAAATCAGGTTTTATATCTTGTCATCGCTAATTACCGCTCAATTTGCCCGTCTGGTGTTGAATAGCCAGCCCGAGGGTTCCGCCCTGTCGGCCGCCCGTATCGGGCTGATGGATTATTTCGCCTGCGCATTGCCTGTCGCCCAGGGCGCACTCACCGACAGCGGCCTGGCGGCGGTGACATCGGTATTCCCGCCCATCGGGGCAGAGAACCGCGCGCTGTACTTTGGCTATGTCAGCCACTCACTGGATTTTGATGATTATCACCCTGCGCTACGCGGCCACCCAACTACGGTGGTGCTGTCTGCGCTGCTGGCGCTGACCGGCGATACACCTGATGTACATGCGCTGCTGAGCGCCTATGTGGTCGGAGTGGAAGCCGCCGGGCGACTGGGGTTGGCGGCCGGGACTCAGCATTATCAATTAGGTTTTCACAGCACCGCTACCCTCGGGGCGGTGGCCGCCAGTGCGGCAGCGGCACGCTATTTACAACTGACACCTGAACAAACGCAGATCGCCCTCGGGCTGGCCGCCACCCAAGCCGCCGGGTTACGCAGCCAGTTTGGTTCGGCAGCCAAACCGCTGCATACAGGATTGGCGGCGCGTGCCGCGGTCAATGCGGTGCTGCTGGCACAGGCGGGCTTTACCGGCCAGCCAGAAGGCGTGATAGACAGCCTGTTGCAATCGCACGGTGATGGAAGGCAACGGCCAGAGTTGTTGACCGCCGACTGGGGCGCGCCGTGGCGCATTCTGCAACCGGGTCTGGAGTTTAAACGCTACCCGACCTGCGGTGGCACCCACAGCGCCGCCGAAGCGGCATTCAACCTGCGTGAGCGTCTGATCGAACAAGGTATTTCCCCTGCCGATATTCCTGCGGCAATCAGCCACATTCAGGTCAGTTTTCCGCCTGGTGCCGATACCGCGCCCTATATTCGTCGTCCGTCAAACGGGGTTGAAGCACGTTTCAGCCTGGAATACGTCATCGCCGATGCCCTGTACAGCGGAGCCGTGCCACTGATGCACTACGGCGAAAATCCGGTGGACCCGGTGATTGCCGCTCTGGCGGCAAGGGTTGAACGCCATGCCGACCTGACGGCCCCGCCGGATGAACTGGATGCAGAGTTACGCTTCCACCGCGTGACCTTAACTTTGCATGATGGCCGTCAATTTAGTGACGTTGTCACCAGAAAGCAAACGGCCGCCCGCCAAACCGACGTCAACGCCAAGCTGCGCAGCATCCTGCAACTGATGCCGCATCTGGACAGCGACAGCGTGATGGGTGATTGCGCGTTAGCGCAGCCCGAGGCGCTGCTCCGCTTAATAAAATTACTAAACCAATAATAAATATAGGAATAATTATGAGTACTTCACCTTCAACACCATCGCGTCAATTACGTCTCGGCCTGTTTGTTCAGGCGCTGGGTCACCACGTCGGCGGCTGGCGTGCCGCCGGTGCCAGCGGTTCACCGACCGACATTGACTGGTTTACCTGGATCGCTCAAAAGGCCGAAGAAGGCACCTTTGACATGTTCTTCGTCGGTGATGCGCTGGCGACCAGCGTGCACCGTTTGCCGTCTACGATGTCACGCCTGGAGCCACTGACGCTGCTGGCCGCGCTGGCGGTTAATACCCGCCATATCGGGCTAGCGGCCACCGCCTCCACTACTTTTGACCAGCCTTTCCATTTGGCACGCGCCATGGCTTCCATTGACCATATCAGCCACGGCCGTGCAGCCTGGAACGTGGTGACCTCATTCTCCAGCGATGCGGCACGCAACTTCAGCCGTGACGACCTGCCTTCGCACGCCGAGCGCTATGAAGTGGCGCGCGAATTCCTGCAGGCCAGCTACAAACTGTGGGACGGCTGGGAAGAAGACGCCATCGTGCGTGACAAAGAAAACGGCGTTTACGCCATTGACGAGAAAATCCATGCCGCCAACCACAAGGGCAAGCATTTCTCGGTACAGGGACCGCTGAACATTTCGCGCTCGCCACAAGGGCGTCCGGTGATTATCGAAGCCGGATCCTCACCGGCCGGGCAGCAGTTGGCGGCTGAAACCGCCGAGGTGGTGTTTACCGCTGCCGCCACGCTGGAAGAAGGCCAGGCGTTTTATCGCAGCCAGAAGAAATTTGTCGCCGATGCCGGCCGCAACCCGGATCACTTGCTGATCCTGCCGGGCGTGATGCCGATCATCGGCCGTACCAAGGCCGAAGCACAGGAAACCTGGTACCAACTCAATCAGTTGGTGGATATCGACAATGGCATCGAGCAGTTGTCTGCCCGTTTTGGCTTTGACCTGAGCGGTTTCCCACTCGACGGCCCGGTACCGGACGTGGGTGCGACCGAAGGCGGCCAAAGCCGGGTGAAACTGCTGACCGATCTGGCCGCGCGTGAAAATCTGACGCTGCGTGAATTGGCCGCCGTTGCCGCAGGTTCACGAGGACATCGCGTGGTGGTTGGTACCGCCGAAGAGATCGCCGATGACTTCCAACTGTGGCTGGAACAGCAAGGAGCTGACGGCTTTAACATCATGCCTGCCGTGCTGCCGAACCAACTGGAGCTGTTCGTCGAACTGGTGATCCCGGAGTTACGCCGTCGTGGCCTGTTCCGTGAGGAGTATCAGTACTCAACCCTGCGTGAAAACCTGGGCCTGCCGCAACCGGCAATCAACTTCGCCAACGTTAAGTCGGCTTAATTCGCAGGGGAATATCATGAAAATCACCACAAAACGCACCGCACTGTCCCTGCTGTTGGTCGCTGGCACACTGGCTCCGCTGGCCAGCGGATTTGCGGCAGAAGGCGATGTGCCCTTCCGTGCCGCAGTTAAGGCCAACGCCGATCCTGCGCTGCACGACAGCCTGCCTGAAGCCATCAAAAAGGCCGGTTACATCGTGGCGGGAACCAACCCGAACACCCCGCCAACCACTTTCTATGAAACGGACAATAAAACGCTGGCTGGGCGCGAAATTGATGTGATGAGCGCGATTGCCGATCGTCTTGGCGTAGCGATCCATTGGAAGGATACCGGCGGCTTCGACAATATCATTCCCGGCCTGAAATCCGGCCGCTATGACGTGGCGCTGGCCAACATCGACGCCAACAAAAAACGCTTCCAGCAGGTCGATTTCGTCGGCTATTACAATGCCTCCAAACTGGCGCTGATTGCCCGTAAAGATGCGGCACTTGGTCCTTATACCGATTTGGCACAGCTTTGTGGTCAGACCGTCGGTGCCGGTGCCGGCACTTCGCAGATCACCCGTTTGCAGCAAGCCAGCGATCAATGCGTCAGCGGCGGCAAACCGGCTATCACCATTCCGATCTTCCCCGACCGCCCGGCCGGCGTTCAGGCGGTGATCAGCGGTCGCGTACCGATGTTCTTCGGCCCCTATGAAGGCTTGCGTTACCAGGCTACTCATGTGAAACCGCTGGCACTGGCCGGCGACATCAACATTGAAGGCACCACCGTCGCCATTGCCTTGCCAAAAGGCTCCGAGCTGGTGAAACCGGTGCAGGCGGCGCTGAACTCGCTGATTGCCGATGGTAGCTACCAAAAAATCCTCGACGGCTGGGATATCGGTTTTGGTGCGGTGAAAACTGCCGGTATCAACGAAGAGATCGCAAAATGAGTGGGCAACACCCCATCGACGATGCCGAGCTGCGCATCGTCGGTCATCGGCATTATGGGCGTTGGATCAGCGCACTGCTGGTGCTGTTGATCCTCGGCATCATCGCCAATTCGATGGTGCACAACCCGCGCTTTGAATGGGCGGTGGTGGCGGAAAACTTCACCGAAGACTCGATTATCAACGGCGTGATCATGACGCTGAAACTGACGGTAATTTCGGTGCTCTTCGGCTTTGCCGGCGGCGTAGTGCTGGCATTGATGCGCCTGTCGGCCAACCCGGTGTTGGTGGCAGTGAGCTGGTTCTATACCTGGTTCTTCCGCGCAGTACCGATGCTGGTGCAGCTTTTCCTGTGGTACAACATCGCCGCGCTCTATCCGCGTATCAGCCTGTGGATCCCTTTTCTGGGCGAAGTCGCCAGCGCGCCGACCAACACCATTATCAGCACCTTTAGCGCGGCGGTGATCGCCCTGGTAATGCATCAGTCGGCTTATGCGGCAGAGATTGTGCGTGCCGGTATCCAAAGCGTCGGCAGCGGTCAGTTGGAGGCCGCCAAGGCTCTTGGCTATCGCCGTGGGCAGATCCTGTGGCGAGTAGTATTGCCACAGGCCATGCGCACAATTCTGCCACCGGCCGGGAATGAGGTGATCGGACAGCTTAAAACCACCGCGGTGGTGTCGGTGATTGCCTTGCAGGACGTACTGTATTCGGCGCAGATCATCTACCAGCGCACCTACGAGGTGATCCCGCTGCTGCTGGTCGCTACGCTGTGGTATCTGGTGATGACCTCTATCTTGTCGGTCGGCCAGCACTACGTTGAGCGTTACTTTGGTCGGGGCAGCCAGGCCACGGGCAGCAACTGGCTGTTCCGCAGCCGTAAGGCCCCGGTTAGCCAGGCACAGGGAGCAGAATCATGAGCGCCGCCATTGTGATTAATCAGGTGCGGAAGTCCTTTTCCGGCACCGAAGTGCTGAAGAATATCAGCCTGCAGATCCCGGCGGGGTCGGTCACGGTGATCCTCGGCCCTTCCGGCTCGGGGAAATCGACCCTGCTGCGTTGCATCAACCACCTGGAGAAACTCGACGGTG
Organism: Serratia proteamaculans; assembly: GCF_949794035.1. Taxonomy (NCBI): domain Bacteria; kingdom Pseudomonadati; phylum Pseudomonadota; class Gammaproteobacteria; order Enterobacterales; family Yersiniaceae; genus Serratia; species Serratia proteamaculans. Next base: position 2,563,116 of record NZ_OX461105.1, on the reverse strand, counting down.
GCACTATTCGCGTGGGTGAACAGCTCATCGGCTATCGCCAAAAAGGTCATCAACTGTATGAACTGAAGGAACGTGAGGTCGCCGAACAACGCAAAAGTATTGGCATGGTATTCCAACAGTTCAATCTGTTCCCCCACCGCACGGTGCTGGAAAACGTCACCGAAGCGCCATTGCTGGTTAAAAAGGAAAAGAAATCTGTGGTGCTGGAACGGGCAAAGGCCCTGCTGACCCGCGTCGGGCTGGAACACCGTATCCACGCCTGGCCACGCGAACTTTCGGGCGGTCAACAACAGCGGGTCGCGATTGCCCGCGCGTTGGCGATGAACCCCGAGGTGTTATTGTTCGATGAGCCGACTTCCGCACTCGATCCTGAGCTGGTGGGTGAAGTGCTGCAGGTCATGAAGGGCCTGACGCATTCGGGCATGACCATGGTGGTAGTAACGCACGAAATCGGTTTTGCCCGCGAGGTGGCAGATCAAATCATCTTTATGGATCAGGGGAAAGTGGTGGAGACGGGAACTGCGCAGCAGGTACTGGATGCGCCGCAGCATCAGAGAACGCGTGACTTTCTGGCCACCGTGCTCTAAACCTGCGTCGGGGGGCATTGCGCCCCCTGATCATTAAATTCAGTCTTTCTTTTTGCCTATGGCGGAGAAAAGATTACACAGCTCACCCAGGCCATAAATCGAGCCAAGTAACACGGCTATCATTACCGGCACCAGGACCACCACGGTTGCCAAACTCTCAATCATCTCTAACATCGTCGTCACCTGGTTTTTAAGCAGAGAAAAGCCTTCTCAGAAAAAAATATTTCCCTGAGTTTTCTTAAGGTTATTGTTGCTTGATTTCAATCTGTGATGCAGATCACACCCTAACGTCGCTAATGTAACTTACACAGTTGCATTACCGCAATACAAAAAAATGCTCTTTCCTGCCAGCCGATTGTCCCTCAAGCCAGGTACTGAAAATCACTGCGCCATCCTGACAGAACCCCCAGCAGCTCTCGCCTGCAAGAACCAACGCCCCGGTTTTGTTCATATTGAAAATACATAAAATAATACCCCAACAAAGCAACTATTGTAGGAAGACAGCAAGAATGAAATATTCACCAAAGATATGTTTATGCGAAAATAATAATAATTGCGTGGGGTATCCCCCACAAATTCATAGCCAAGAATCATAAATACATATGACCTTTCACAAGATTATTTCAGGGGGATATCTATGATGATAAACAAAGAGAAAGGCAGGTCATACCGGTGGAATTTTAATTAAACCCCTAAAAAGTTAACTTTTATTTTTTTGCCAATGCCCTTGGCCGCGGACTCAGTCCATATGCACATATTGCCAAAAAAGAGGCGTGCCCCTACCAGGGAAACATCACCATGATACTACCGAAACCTGCCATTACCGATATTCACGGCAAACAACCCATACCTCTGCCGCTATTGCCGCCCCAACTTGCTAATCTGTTGACCGCTAATGAACGCATTATTATGCAGGCCCTACTCAGCGGTCAGGCTCTGACCACTATTGCCTGGAGATTAAAGCGCGATATCCGCACCGTCAGCAACCAAAAGCAGGCGGCCATGGCTCGACTCTCTTTGACCAGCAATGCCATGTTGTATGCCCTGGGGGCTCTACTCGGCCCCCCCTTGAGCGCGGATATTACTGTCCGTCGTCGGTTACTGGCTCCCCGTGAACAGTTGGTGTTGAATGCCCTGCTCACGGGGTTAAGCGTGACAGATATCGCCTATCAACAAGGACGTAGCGTGAAAACGGTCAGCTATCAGAAACGTCGATTAATGCAAAAGCTGGGGCTGAATAATGATGTGGCGTTATTCGCACTGGCCCCCCAACAGGCGCGGGTGTTGCTGAGATCTTGGTCTGGCTGGCCAAAACCTGGCAGTGAAGCATCACCCTCAGGTTGAGACGGCCTAAAGAGAGATTTTTGATGTCCTTTGAATTGGTGCGCAGAGGTCTCTGTTCATAAGCTATCTCGCCCTGGATATACTCACATTATGTTCAAAATTTAATTTTGTTTCACATGGAACATATGCCACATCCGTTTGATTTAAATGGAAATATATAATTCAATATATTTTAAAAAGCAATTATCAAAAACAAACAGCAGGAATGAAGTAGTGAGTAAACGCCCGTTTGTGCAAAAATAATGGACGCAGCTTATCGTTATCGCGAAAGCATTATTAAAAATAGATATACATGGTCAAATTGTTACATATTTGTTTCAGGGAGAGACAGGTGAAAATTAAAACGAAGAAACATCTCAGCACCTCACTCATAAAAAACACGCCAGTGATTTTTAAAAAAACACAGTCAGCCAACAGAAATTTCACCCTCCAGAAACATCAACGGGGGATATTCAGCAATTTGATATCTTTGACTATCAATAGCAAGATGACGACATCAACGGTAAAAATAAAAAGGACACCTATTCAGTGGTTTGAACGCTATGCCTGGCATGGCGTATTTATTGTCAGCGGCTTATTTTGGCTGGTGGTCTGTGGGTTTATTTGGTTTCTGAGTTCACTTTAAGTCAATCATTATAAAATAACTTCAATGCCCTCTCTTGAGGGCAGAAGCCCCTGTCTCTTCCCCCTAATGCAAACCAAGGCATGCCGTTGTCAATGTCGCTTGTAACTCGTGTAGTTCTGCTGGCCAGTCCTGTTATCCGGCCCGGTGCCGGTGACATGCCATTGTTTCGGTCCTGCAGTCAGGCTGTTCATTTTATCGTCATAACGAATGCAGGAAGCCGATCGGCAAAATCCGAATGCTAAAAATTAAGAATATTTACCTATTCTAATTTCTTTCGCAGGAATACATTCATCTCAACTTTTACCGGCCGATTAACCAGTGCTTTCTTTGTCTGTTAATTAGGCAACTTTACCAGGAAACTCTTATGAACATTAAACGTGCTGCAGGCGTAATGGTTGTTATCATGGCAACGCTTTCCGTGACTGCATGCGGGAATATGTCTCACCGCGATCGCAACACTGCTATTGGCGCCGGCGTAGGTGCATTGGGTGGTGCAGTATTGACCGACGGCAGCACGCTGGGGACCTTGGGCGGCGCAGCGCTGGGCGGCATCATCGGTCACCAGACCAGCCGCTGATCCTTACAGCAAAAAATATCAGTTTCAGGTCGGTTATTGTCTGTTTAAAGTAATCGACCTGAAATCTATGCCATTCCATTATTTATTAATATTAAAGAAACTCAGTAGTGGTTTTTATTACCCTCATAAAACCCAACCAGAATAACATTCCTGGTCCTACCCACGCACTCCCTCACCTTTCCGTGACCTGACAACTGACCTTTCGTGAGCAATGTTCGCTTTATTCGCACTGCTATTTTTATTTCTTGACTTACACCATGTCAGGATTATAGTTCCAATATTAAATATGGAACAAAGTTTCATATTTGAAACTTACTCAAAGTTAAAATAATAAATACTTAACCAAAACTTGTCTCATATATAAAACCCAAGCAACGCTTCCATTATTTTATGGCGGAACGCGCTCGTTTTTAAAAAGTCAGTCTTGATCAGGGGAAAGCCATGCGTAAGGCCATCATCATAACTTTACTTTTATCACCAATGAGTTACGCCAACACCACCACACCAGACAAGGATAAACTCGTCACCGGGTCGCCGGTAAAAAAGAGCAGCCCGGTATTTCCTCACCTTCATTGGCAAAGTGAAGATAATAAGAAAAACATTGATATCGGTGGAGCATTGCGTGCCAATTACCGCTATGAGGATTGGGGTAGTAGCAATTATCGCCACCCGCCGCACTTGCGTTTTGACGCCTTCCGCATCGACACCAGCGCCAATTATAATGACGCATTCTTTGATTCTGGTTTTTGGTTTCAGGATCACCGGAAATACGCTATCGACCGTGCTTATGTCGGTTATCACCTGACTGGCAACTCGGACCTACAGCTTGGCGCGCCGTTCAAACCCTTTGGTTTGCAGCCCTATCCCCAGTTTGGTTGGTCCTACGGCATCCCGTTTTACCTCGGTTTCGGTGTTAATAACGGGCTGGGTGCCAAATATCAATACCATGACAATGCTTGGGCGTTCGATGCAGCCTATTTTCCCCGCATGATGCCGGCGGGCGTGCGCTATGCGCCGGAGGTGGGCAATTATGACGATCTGAAAAACACCAACTACGGCTCGCAGCATTTGCAATCCAACGAGAAACGCGACCAGGTTAACCTGCGTCTGACGCGTGAATTCCATCAGGGTGACTGGAACAACGAGCTCGGCGGCTCGCTGGCAGGCTCCCGGCTCTATAATCATGCCACCGGGGATAATGGCTCTTTCTGGGCGGCAGGCCTGCACGCGTTGGTGAACCACGATCCATGGCATCTGTCGACTCAGGTTATCCGTTATTCTTATGATGCCAAGGGGCCTGAGGGGGCAAACAACTCGGTGATTTTAATGGGCGGCAACGGCCTGACCCCAGCCTATTTGATTCCGGCACAGGCCACTACCGCGTCTATCAACCTGGCACGCGATGTCGAAGTGCCCTGGGGACCGGTAAAAAAACTGCGTTTTTATAACGACTACAGCGTGCTGTGGAAGGATAAGGACGGCGGGTCAGACTCTAAAATGAATACCCTGGGGGTACAGATCTTCGCCATGCCGGTGATGGTTTGGGTTGATTTGACCTGGGCGCAAAATGCCAACCCCTGGGGTGGAGCCGAAAACGCCACCGGCTGGACCAGCACCCAGTCCTCCGGCAGCAATAAATGGTATTTTCGTTCCAACGTGAACATCGGCTACTACTTCTGATCCGGTCCCCCTCCATCGAGGGGGCTTTGCGTCACCCCTTAACCTGAGACACCACCTTCAACGGCTGGGCATCCGGCAGGATGTTCATATGCTCCAGTACCTGAGCCATAATTTTGCCGAACACCGGGCCGGCCACCGAACCACCGAAGTGCTTACCGGCTTTCGGGTTGTTGACCATCACCACCAGCGCCACCTGCGGATCGCTGGCCGGGGCCACACCGGCGGTGTAGTTGATATACCCGCCGTCGTATTTCCCGTTGGTCCCCATTTTCTCGGCGGTACCGGTTTTAATCGCCAACCGGTAACCCGGCACCGCGGCGCTGAGGCCACTGCCGCCCGGCAAGGCGTCGCTTTCCATCATATGCACCACGGTTTTTACCGTATCTTCCGGCAGAATGCGTTGTCCCATCACCGGTGGAGTGACCTTGGTGATCGATAAGGGTCGATAAACCCCATAGGAACCGATAGTGGCATATTCACGCGCCATTTGTAGCGGCGTCACACGTAGCCCATAGCCAAAGGAGAAGGTTGCACGTTCGATATCCGCCCAGCGCTCACGGTGCTGCGGCAAGTAGCCGCTGCTCTCGTTACCGATGCCCAGATCGGTTGGCAGCCCCAGACCAAAGCTTTTGTAAACCGCCGGCAGTACGGTGGCAGGCAGCGCCAGTGCGATGTGTGAAACGGCAATATCACTGGATTTTTGCAGTACGCCGGTAATGGTCAGCTTCGACCAGTGGCCCACGTCCTTGATCAGGTGGCCGTTGACCCGGTAAGGCGTGGTATCCAGCACGGTATCCGGTTTAATCAAGTGGTGCTCCAGCCCGACCATCACCACAATCGGTTTCACCGTAGAGCCCGGCTCGAAGCTGTCACTGCTGCATACGTTACGAATGTCTTTCGTTGGCGTATTGGCATAGTTGTTTGGGTTAAATGACGGGTAGCTGGCCATGCCCAGCACTTCACCGGTATTCACCTTCACCAACACCGCACAGCCGGAGTCGGCCTGATTCGCCACCACGCCGTCGCGGATCTGCGCATACAACACGTATTGGATGAATTTATCGATGCTCAGCGTGACGTTCGGCGGTGGCACAGGGTCGACGTTTTTGATCACGCCAATCACCGCCCCGCTGCCATCCTTCTGGTAGACGCGGACGCCGTTCTTGCCTTGCAGCAGGTGGTTAAAGCCCAGCTCAATGCCTTCCAGCCCCTGATTGTCCTGCCCGACAATACCGATCAACCCGGCGGCATCCTGACTCATCGGATAAAAGCGGCTAAAGTCCTGCTCCGTGCTGACACCGGTTAAATGCAGCTTGCTGATATAGTTGGCATTATCATCTTCAACCTTACGCGCCAGATAGACAAATCGCTTATGGGCGTTAGTCTGGATTAGCTTCTGCACCTCGGTCAGTGGCATTTTCAGCACGGTGGCAAGACTCTGCCAACGTTCATTAGTCAGATCGGTATGGGTGTCGAGAATATGCTTGGGATCCAGCACGATGTCTCTTGAAGACACGCTGACGGCCAAAGCTTCACCATTGCGATCGGTGATCATCCCCCGGTTGGTCGGCAGCACCTGGGTGCGGATCGAACGCTGATCCGCCTGGTCAGCCAATTGCTGATGCTCCAGCAATTGTAAGTAGCCGACCCGGAACGCCAGCAGGAAAAAGCACACCAGAATCCCGGCGCAAATCCAGCCAAAGCGAAGGGTGGAATAATTTTTACCGCTTTTTTTTGTTGATGGCGCCACTGTTAACCCTGCGTTTTTATTAAAGTTATGTAATGATTTCAGTCTACCCTGACAAAAATCTTTAGAAGATTGCAGTTTGTAAGAAAGTAAAAACAAACGCGTTTAGGGTTGCACGTCCGCACTGTCGTTTAACTCCGGTTTAACTTGCCGATCGTCCGCAGCCTGTGGCGCATTAGCCGGGTCAAAAATATGGTCGAGGATCGCCCGGGCGGTCGGCCCTGCAACCACGCCGTCACCGCCGCCGTTTTCCAAAATCAGTGCCATGGCCACCCGCGGATTTTTATAGGGGGCGAACAGCGTATAGAAGATATGGTCGCGCAACCGCACTGGGATCATCTTGGCGTTATAGGTCTGATTTTCTTTCAGACCGAACACCTGTGAAGTACCGGACTTAGCGGCGATTTGGTATGACGCGGTGTGGAACAGTTTGTAACCGGTGCCGTTCGGCAGGTTGGCCATGCCGTACATGCCGTTGCGTACGATGCCCCAATACGGTGATTTGGCATCACCAATCTGCGCGGTTTGTACCGGCGGCTGATAGCGGCTGACCCGGTTGCCCTGCTTCATCGAATACAGCAGATGCGGTGTTTTCACCTTGCCGTTATTGATCAGCGTGGTTAATGCCTTCACCATCTGGATCGGCGTGGCGACCCAATACCCCTGGCCAATCCCTACCGAGATGGTGTCACCCTGGTACCAGGGTTTTTTATGCACCCGCTGCTTCCATTCGCGGCTTGGCAGCACGCCACGGTACTCTTCATTAAGATCGATGCCGGTCGCCTGACCGTAACCAAACTGACTCAGCCAACTGTGAATACGGTCAATGCCCATTTCATACGCCACCTGATAGAAGAAGGTATCGGCAGACTCTTCAATCGCCTTGGTCACATTCAGCATGCCGTGGCCGCTTTTTAGCCAGTCACGGTAACGGCGTTGGGTGCCCGGCAAGGTCCAGGTCGGAGCACCAAAGAAAGTGGTGTTGGGGGTGATCACCCCGGCAAACAGCGCAGAAGTGGCCATGTAGGGTTTCACGGTGGAGGCCGGTGGATACAGCCCCTGCGTAACGCGGTTAATCAGCGGTAAATCGGGGTTAGCCAGCAGAGACTTGTAAGCGGGATAACTGATACCCTTCACGAAAGGGTTGGGATCGTAACTGGGGCTGGACACCATCGCCAGAATGCCGCCGTCACGCGGATCCTCAACCACCACCGCCGCACGCTGCCCCTTCAACACGGATTCAATGTACTGCTGCAACCGCAAGTCGAGCGTCAGGTAGATATTCTTGCCGGCCTGCGGTGGCTGCTCCTTCAGCAGGCGTATCACCCGGCCGTGGTTGTCCACCTCCACTTCCTGATAGCCGGTGGTACCGTGCAGCTCAGACTCATAGTAAGCCTCAATGCCCTGCTTGCCGATATTGTGATCGGCGGCATAGTTCTCGCTAAGGCCTTCTTTATCCAACCGTTTCAAATCACCGTCATTGATTTTCGATACATAACCCACCACATGCGCCAGCTCGGCACCATAGGGATATTCACGTTGCTGATAGGTATCGATGGTGACCCCGTCAAAGCGGTATTGATTGACGGCAAAGCGCGCCACTTCCGTTTCGGTCAGCCCGTTTTTTAGCGTCACCGGCTTATAGCGGCCATTGTGGTGCATGTCATCGCGAAAGGCGGTGATGTCTTCGGGGGTCAGATCGACAATCGGCGTCAGTTGTTGCAGTAGCGCGGTCATATTGTCGATTTTGCTGGGAATGATCTGGATTTGGTACAGCGTAATATTGCGCACCAGCGGGGTGCCATTGCGATCGAAGATCAGCCCGCGGCTGGGGGCAATCGGCACCATTTTAATGTCGTTTTGATTAGATCGCGTTTGGTAAAACCCATGCTGTTTAATCTGCAAACGGTACAGGTTGGCGACCAGTACACCAAAACAGGCGACAACCAGCACCATAGCCACACTGGCACGGCGGATAAACAGCATTTCCTCTGCGGAATGGTCACGAATTTTATCTTGTAATAGGGCCATGCGTGGCGAGCTACCTGTCTGACGTCACACTTTCCCAAGATAAATCAGGGCAGTGAAAAGTCGGCAAGCATAGCGTTATTGCCGAAGGCGCCCCATTAAAAGGTTGCTAATGAAATGGCATAAATGTTTCAGCATGTTGGAATGTTACCAAATGCCGATTTTTCTCCCGCTCAGGGATTGAGCCGCCGTTTGCGCCAGTGCTACAATGTGACACAGATCACACTATTCCATTTTTGCCCGCACAAACCTCCCGGCGCCCTGCCGGTTGCGGCTTTTCCCAAGGACCATGTTCGATGAGTGCCATTGCCACAGGTTTTATTATGATGCGCTGGGAGTTACTGAGCGCCGTTATGATGTTTATGGCCAGCCAGCTAAACGTCGTTTGCCGTAAGACCAGCCGCAACGGTATGGCATTTATGTTCAGCAGCCTGGGGTTGTTCACCACCTGCTGGTTCGTCATGGGCTTGATGGGCATCAGCTTCAGTCAGGAAGGTTTTGTGCTTTTCTGGTCCCACGCCTGGGACATGTATGTCGAAGTGGTCAGCAACACTCCCACCGACTGGCCCATGCCCTGAGCCTGAATGAACAGGCAAAGCGCGACGCGTTTTGCCTGTTGCCGATCTTCTGTTTACCGCCGGTGGTAACATTCCGTTATTACCTAAAGGTTCATAAAATAAATAAAATATAAAGTAGCAGTCTAAGGCGTCTACCGGCTTATGCTGGCCCCAGACAACCTTGTCACACCGACGGGAAGGCAAACTTCCTGCCCACACTTTCCTGTTCCCTCCTTAATTAATCCAGAATCCGGCTTAATAATTAACCGATGACTGGCATGGCTGATGGATAGCCACGCGCCGCCATCAGGATGCGTCATGATTTCTCCCTCTGCCCATATTGCCGACAACAGCGTGATTGAGCCCGGCGTGATTATCGGTGCCCGCGTGCGTATCGGCCCCTTTTGCTACATTTCTGCCGGCGTTGAGATTGGTGAAGGCACCTCGATCGCTTCACACACGGTGATTAATGGCCTGACACGCATTGGCCGAGACAATGTTATCGGTCAGTTTTCCTCGATCGGCGAAGCCAGCCAGGATTTGAAATATGCCGGTGAGCCGACCACGCTAACCCTCGGCGATCGCAATCGCATCGGCAAATATGCCACCCTGCATCGCGGGACGCTGCAAGGCTGCCAGCGAACCATTATCGGTAATGACAATGATCTGCGCGACAATGTGCATGTGGCCCACGACTGTATCATCGGTGACGGCACTTACCTCGGCGATCACAGCGGTTTGGCCGGGCATGTTGAACTGGGCGATGCCGCCTGGATCGGCGCCCGGTGCGCGATACATCAATTTTGCATTATCGGTGCCCATGCGCGGTTAGACGACCACTCCCTGGCGGTGCAAGATCTGCCGCCTTTCGTACTGGCTGCGGGGCAGCGCGCCAAACCCGGTGGTGTACACCTGTCCGCCCCGGCTTTTTTGGCCGCCGACCCGCAACAGCAGCGGGTGATTCACTCGCTGTATGACATGATCTACCACCGGGCCATGGCGCTGGAGGATGTCCGGCAAGAAGTCATTCACCTCAGCGTGGAATACCCGCTGTTGAGCCTGTTCCACGATTTCTTTACACGTTCGACGCGCGGTATTATCCGCTGATCAAAGAGGCCGTTATGCCACCTTATGGCAACGCACCGCCGTACCTGCCAGATTGACGCGCAGGTTTTGTGGCAGTTGGCAGCCTTCTCCAGCGTAGGGACAGCGTTCACGGAAAAAACAGCCCAGGGGTAACTGGCGGTTACCCGGCAGTTCGCCCTTGCGATCTTCAATGGCACTGTCGCTCAGCGAACGGCCGGCACGGGGCACCGAATCCAGCAACAGCCGGGTATAAGGATGCTGCGGCTGGCGCAGTACCTGCGCGGTCGGCCCCAGCTCAACGATTTGCCCCAGATACATCACCGCCACCCGGTCGCTCATGTGCTGGATCACCGAGACGTTATGCGAAATCAGCACATAGGTCAGGTTGCGTTGGCGCTGCAGTTCCACCAGCAGATTGAGGATCTGCGCCTGCACCGAGATATCCAGTGCCGAGGTCGGTTCATCCAGCACGATGATATCCGGCTGTGAGGACAGCGCACGAGCAATGGAAATGCGCTGGCGCTGCCCGCCGGAAAACTCGTGCGGCAGCCGGTCAATCGCCTCCGGTCGCAGACCGACCTGTTGCGCCAGTTCTGCCGCCTGTGCTCGCCGCTGCGTCACGCTGTTATGCTGCTGTACATACACAGGTTCGGTGATAATGCGCCACACCGGCAGGCGTGGATCGAGCGACGACTGCGGATCCTGAAACACCATCTGCATGCCGCTGCCAAACCAGGAACCTTGGTTACGTGCACGCAACAGTTCGCCGCTGCTGGGCTTCAACAACCCCATCAGCAACTGCGCCAGCGTACTCTTGCCGCAGCCGGATTCGCCGACGATACCCAGGGTTTCCCCACGCATGATATTGAGATCCAGCCCATTGAGCGCATGCACATACTCTCGCGGCTTACCACGCCAGTTATAACTGGCGGGAAAGCGCAGCCGCACGTCGCGCAGTTCCAACAGCGCTTCAAGGTTCATTTCTTACCTCCAGTTCGATTGACTGCGGATGCCAGCAGGCCACCCGCTGGGTCGGTTCAGCGGCCAATGGCAGCAGCGACGGGGTTTGTTGGCACTGGGCGTCGGCGTAGCGGCAGCGGTTGCTGAAGGCGCAGCCCGGTGGCAACGCACTGAGATTGGGCACCGTGCCGGGAATAGCCCGCAGCAGGCTGCGCGGTTCGGCGCGCTCCGGTGCCGCCAGCAACAGCCCGATGGAATACGGGTGGCTCGGGTGTTCAATCACTCTGGCGGTAACCCCGCTTTCAATCACGTGCCCGGCGTACATCACATACACCCGGTCACAAAGCTGCGACACCACCGCCATATCATGGGTGATAAACAGCACCGCCGTACCGCTGGCGCGCGCTTTCTGCTGTAACAAACGCAGCACCTGACGCTGCACCGTGACGTCCAGTGCGGTGGTGGGTTCGTCGGCGATAATCAGCTCCGGCTCACAGGAGAATGCCATGGCGATCAGCACCCGCTGGCGCATACCGCCGGACAGCTCAAACGGATAACGCTCCATCACCCGCTCCGCATCGGCAATTTGCATCTCCCGCAGCAGTTGGATCGCTTTGTCACGGGCCGCTGCCGCCGATAACCGCTGATGCAGACGGATCACTTCACACATCTGGCGACCAATCTTGCGCGTCGGGTTCAGCGCGCTCATCGGCTCCTGAAAAATCATCGACACCCTGGCCCCCCGCAGTTGGCGCATTTGTCGCTCGCTGGCCTTCAGTACGTCGGTACCCAACATCTCCAGCGAACCGCCGGTCACGCTGTAGCCGTCCTCCGCCAGCAGGCGCAGGGTCATCATCGCGGTCACCGACTTGCCGGAGCCGGACTCGCCCACCACGCCGACAATCTCACCGGCCTTAACCTGCAGTGAGACACGGTTCAGCGCTTTGACGCTGCCGCCGTAGACCGGAAATTCCAGTTGCAACTCATCGATAGATAAAACGGTAGTTTCACTCATCAGCGCCCCCGAGCTTTAGGATCCAGCAGGTCGCGCAGACCGTCGCCGAACAGGTTGAAGCCGGTGGCGGTGATCAGGATCGCCGTACCGGGAAAGGCTGAATACCACCACTGGTCGAGCACATAGTTACGGCCGTTGGCCACCATCGCCCCCCATTCAGCGGTCGGTTGCTGGGCACCCAAGCCGATAAAGCCCAGCGTAGCCGCCATCAGGATCGCGGTGCCAATGTCCAGCGACGCCTGCACCACCAACGGCGGCATCACGTTACGCAGCACATGCCAACCGATCAGGTGCCAGCGGGAAGCGCCAAAGGTACGCGCCGCCTGCATGTAGGCCTGGTGGCGTAGCGTCAACGTCTGGCCACGCGCCAGTCGGACATAAAACGGAATACGCACCACCGCAATCGCCAGCATGGCATTGAACAGGCTGGGCCCGAGCGCCGCCGCCAACGCCATGGTCAGCACCAGCGAAGGCACCGACAGCATGATATCCATGCAACGCATGATCAGTGCATCGACCGTACCGCCGATCACGCCGGAGAAACAGCCAAGCAGCGAGCCAATACCCCCCGCCAGCACCACCACTGCCAGCCCGGCGGCCACCGACTGTCGGCTGCCGACCAGCACCCGACTGAACAGATCTCGGCCCACTTCATCGGTACCGAACCAGTGGTTGGCAGAAGGCGGCAGCAAGCGCGCGGTCAGGTCAATCGCATCCGGGTTGTGCGGTACCAGCCACGGTGAGAACAGCATCAGGAACAGCACGACAATCATGATGGCGGCGCCCAGCAGCGTCAGCGGGCTACGCCGCACCCGGTACCAGGCACGTCGCAGGCTGATAAAGCGTAAGGTCGGTTGTGTTGCCGACGGTTGTTCGATTTGAGTCATCGTCATTATCCCTCGCGCCCCATTCGCGGGTCGATCCACAGGTAAAGCAGATCGACGATCAAATTAACCATCACGTAGGCGAAGGACACCACCACCGCAAAGCCCATTACCGCCGGGAAATCCAGCGCCTGTATAGAATCCACAACGTAAGCGCCCATGCCCGGCCAGGCGAATACCGTTTCGGTCAGCACCGCACCGTAGAGCAGATCTCCCAGTGCCAGCCCCAACACCGTTACCGAGGGGATCAACGCATTCGGCAATGCATGACCCAGTACCACTCGCCAGTGCGAAAGGCCGTTGGCGCGCGCAGTACGGATGTAATCTTCCCCCAGTTGTTCGAGCATCGCCGAGCGGATTTGCCGCGCGACCACCCCGAGGTGAACAAACGCCAGCGTCAGCGCGGGCAAGATCAGATGCTGCAGGCTGTTCCAGAACGCCTCGCCGTTGCCGGTCAACAGGGAGTCCAGCAGGTAGAAGCCGGTGATATGGGTGGGCGGATCCAGCCAGTCGTCCAGCCTGCCGCCGCCGGGTAACAGATTCAGTTGGCCGTAAAAAAGGATAATGACGCCCAGCCCCAGCCAGAACGCCGGGGTGGAGATGCCAGTTACCGACAGCAGTCGTACCAGATGATCGGGCCATTTATTGCGATAAACCGCCGACACCACGCCGAGCGGCCCCCCCAGCACTATTGCCAGCAGCAAGGCGCAAAAAGCCAGCTCCAGCGTGGCGGGAAAGAAGGCACGCAGATCCTCCAGCACCGGGCGGCCGGTGCGGATGGAGGTACCCAGATCGCCATGCAGCAGATCCAGCACGTAGCGGCCAAATTGCACATATAACGGCTGATCCAGGCCCAGTTGCTGGCGAATGTGCTGGACGATTTCCTCGCTGGCACGGTCGCCGGCCAGTAACCGCGCCGGATCGCCGGGGATCAGGTGCGAGATGGTAAAGGTGATCACGCACACCCCGAACATCACCAGCACCAACCCCCAGCAACGCTGACGGATAAGGCTCCAAACGTTCATAGCGATTTCCCATGGTGCAGGGGCAGCCAAACGGCTGCCCGAAGAAGATTACTTACTCATCTGCCCAACGTTGAACACCTGCTCCAGCATCGGGTTATACACAAAGCCCTTCACGTCTTTGTTCATCGCCACCTGGTAGTTTTTCTGGAACAGATAAACATAGGCCGCCTGGTCGATGACGATTTTCTGCGCCGCCTGGTAATCGGCGGTACGCACCTGTTGATCGGGCACCGAGACCGCTTTCTTCAACAGCGCGTCTACCTGCGGATCGCTGTAGAACGAACGGTTGCCCGGCAGCCCTTTCTTGTCGGATTCGAACCAGTAGTTCATGAACATGTAGGGGTCGGCAAAATCCGGGCTCCAGTTGCCGATGGCGATGTCGTAATTCCCCTGGCCGATGCGGTCACGCATGGTGGCATTGGCCAGTTTCTCCAGTTTGACGTTGATGCCCACCGTCGCCAGGCTGGCCTGCACCGAGAGCGCAATCGCCTCCCAGTTTGGGTCGCTGATCGAGTACAGGAAGTTCAGTGAAGCGGGTTTATCCTTCACTGCAGCCAGAGCCGCCTTGGCCTTGTCCGCATCCTGGCTGTATTGCTGCGCGTTGGCATCGTAACCCCACATGCCTTCCGGGATCGGGCCACGCATCTGTTTACCGTTGCCGCCGAGGATGCCCTTCACCATGCCCTGGTAATCCACCGCGTAGGAAATGGCGCGGCGCAGATCGACCTGGTTCAGTGGCGCTTTGCCGTTGTTAAGGTACAGATAGGTCACCCGCAGTGACGGATACTCATTGACCGCCACCTTGTTTTCACTCTTCAGTGCCGTCAGTTGGTCAATCGGCAGCGATTCGGCAATATCCAGGTCACCGCGTGTCAATTGCAAACGGCGGGTAGCGCTTTCACCGATGATTTTCACCGTCACCCGTTTAAACGCCGGTTTGGCCCCGCTGTAATGTGGATTCGGCACCAGCACCAGTTGCTGGCCTTTTTGCCAACGATCCAGCTTGTAAGCACCAGAACCGGCGCTGTGGTTGGCCAGCCAGGCTTTGCCCTCATCCGCCGGATTGGCCTTGGCAATCGCCGGGTTAACGATACCGGCTCCGTCGTTGGCCAGGGTGTACAGGAACGGCGCAAACGGCGTTTTCAAGGTAAAGCGTACCGTCAGCGGATCCACCACCGTGACCTGCAAATCTTTCGGGAAGGCTTCGGACGGGCCCTGACCAATCTTCATCAGGCGTTCGAACGACCACTTCACCGCTTCGGCATTGACGTCCGAACCATCATCAAACTTGTTGCCGGGTTTGAGTTTAAAGGTCCAGACCAACTGATCGTCAGAAGCCGTCCAGCTCTCGGCCAGCTCACCTTCCACCTGGGTCGAGCCTTTGCCACCTTCGGTTTTGTACTGCACCAACCTTTGGTAGGCCGGGTAAGTCACCGTCCAGTCGTTATTATCAATAGTGACCGCCGGATCCAGCGTTTGCGGGTCGGCCGCCTTGCCAATTACCAGCATGTCCTTGGGGACCGCCGCCTGCGCCGGACCTATTACCGCCAGGCCCAACGTCACTGCAGCCGCCAGAGCGGCGTATTTGATCTTATTCATAAACAAAGCTCCTGATGCGTTGAATGTGTGTTGTTTTAATCGTAAGAAAAACAGCCGAAGCGATCGGCCAGCAGCGGGTAATCCCCGGCGTTGGGCAGCTCAAAGTGCCACCATTCGCTGGCGATACCGCGAAAACCTCCGGCGGCCATCACCGCATTCAGCAGCAGCCGGTTGCGCTGCACCTCCGGAGGGAAATCTGGGTAAAACGGGTGGGAGCCTTCGCTCATCTCATCAAAGGCGGTGCCCATATCCAGTGCCGCGCCGTCGGCATCCAGTAGCGTCACGTCGATCGCCACGCCGCGGCTATGGTGCGAACCGGTTTGCGTGCTGGTGACATACTGTGGGTCCGGACAGGCCAGCCACAGCAGCGCCTGCGCCCGCTGCGGCCGATAGGCGTCGAACACCAGCAAGGAAAAACCGGCCAGCTTCGCCGCCAACAGGCAGCGCTGTAGCCCCGGTAGTGCATCGGGATGCAACAGGCAGCGGTTTTCCAGGTAAATCGCCCGGCCGGTCAGATTGTCGGCGCTGGCGTATTTCAAATCGATCGGCAGCCCGGGAAAGGCCTCAGCCAGATCGATTAAAGTTACATTGTCACTCATTGCGTTTTCCCATAGCGGTTAAGATTCAAATTGCCCCAGCTCTTTTTGCAGGCTGCGGTTATTGGCCAGCCGTTGTTCCACCGCTGTGCCGCCCTGTTCCAACACCGAAGACAACAACAGGTTGAACAGGCAACTGAACGGCGCCAGCGAATCCCAAAACTGGCCGGTATCGGTTTTCACCTGCAGCAGGTCAATCGGGTAATCCCGTGCCCACGGGCAGTAAATATCAGTGATCAGCGCCAGCCTTAGCCCACGCGCACAGGCCGCCTGACAGTATTTCTGGGCGATGGTGGAATAAGCGCGGGTATCGGTAAGCACCAGATAAGGCGTGCTGAACTCAGAGTTGAGTGATTCCACATAGGTGCCGGACAACCCGTCGGCGTAGTAGACCTTGGGGCGCAGGTATTCCAGGTGGCTGTAGAAGGCGTTGGCGATGCCGCGCGTCGATTGAATGCCGATCACAAATACCGCTTCCGCCTGCGCCAACTGTCGGCTGACCTGAGCAAAGGCTTCGCCACCGGCCAATTGATAAACCTGTTCGATCGCCTCCAGCTCCAGGGTTAACGACTGACGAAGCTTTTGCGGTTGCGGCTGTTCACGCCGTTGGCGATAAGCTCCCAAGCGATCGGTCACGCCCCAGGGCTGGTACAGTGCCGTCCCCTGTTCACGCAGCGTGCGTTTCAAATCATCAAGATTGCGGTAACCCAGGCTGCGCAGGTAGCGCCCCACCGATATGCCACTGGTGGCGGTGCTACGGGCGATGCTGTCGGCCGTTTCAAACGGCACCTGCGCCAGATTGGCCAGCAGGTAACCGGCGATGCGTTTGCCGGTCGGGGTCTGTACCGCAAATGACGCTTCTATTTGCGCGATCACATCAGGATGCTCTGCCATAGTTCGCCCGCTGTTGTTAAGTTGTCACCAAACCACCTTCTGTTACTCAGGTAACATAGATTGATGATGACAATGCATGGCCTGTGCCAATTGCGGACTACTGGGGAAAAATTCTCGCGCGGCGGCGGACGGCGGTGCAGGAACGGCAGATCCTGCGATTACAACATAGTCATCAGTTGATAACTATTGCACAACATTTGGGCAATGCATCTGGCAATGCACCGCCGTGAACCCTTAATTTCAATTCTATGACCAGGCTTGCGAAACCAGTGCAAAAGTCTGTGCAAGATGACAATCCGGACTATGAGGTGTGTCACGAACCATGATGGTAGGCGTATCAACACAGGGTAACCCCCGCTCAATCAACCATTCGCCAAGACCGGTGTCCAGCGGTGTATCCACCCGTACAAACTGACCGCTGCAAGGCTGGCACAAGGCATCAATCAGGGCAATGGCCCCCGCAAGCTCAGGGGCAACCACCGGGCCAATCATGCTGCCATAACCAAAACGACGCCGCAGGGCAAAACCGACAGCAATCCCCTGCCGCTCCAGCACCAGCGCCTGCCCGGCATTTGCCAGTAACTCTACCAACAGCGGTTGACGCTGCATGCCACTGGCAAGCAAATCCAGCTCACTCAATAAGGCAATATCCGCAGGTAAAGCCGGACGAAGACTTAGCCCGTTTGGCAAAGGTGCGGCATCGCGGGCTGGCAACTCCCGGCATTGATGCTGCGCCAGGGGGCCTTGTTCGACAAACCCCAATTGCTGATACAGCGGCTTTCCCTGATCGCTGGCCACCAATTGCAGCTGAAAAGTGCTCAATGGTGCCATCAACTGCTGCATCATCGCCCTGGCGATGCCTTGCCCCCGGTGCTGCTCGGCGACAATCACCAGCCCCAGCATGGCACGGTGTTCGCCCCACAGCCAGCGTAGCGCACAACCTGCTACCTCACCGCTGGCCTCGGCAATGACGCCGCCCCCCAACGACCACGCCTGCTGCCAATCCTCCAGCCGATGGGGCCACTGCACCTGCTGTGATAGCCCGAATACGGCCGGCAGATCTGTTTCGACCATGGGGCGCAACTTAATGGTCTGATTTTCCTGGGGCACGTTTGCCTCCTGATTCAATAAACATAGGGTCAGTGGGTGGCGAGAATCGCCCTATCACAAAGTATCAGATTTGGTTCTGTCTGGCGCATTGCTTGTGGTCTTAATATGGACTAAATTTGACACATTCGTTCTGCAAGGAGATCAGTATGAAAGTTGAAACCATTAGCTATGTAAAGAAACACGCCGCCGCGCTCGATTTGTCTGAACCTATTTTGGTGACGCAGAATGGCACACCGGCTTATGTGATCGAGTCTTATGAAGAGCGCAAGCAACGTGATGACGCTATTGCCCTGCTTAAATTGCTAACGCTGTCTGAAAAAGACAAAAAAGAAGGGAAAGTTTATACCCGCGACCAGTTACTGGCTGATATAGATAACTAATGCGGTAAAAAGGAGATGTCGCATGAAGGAACAGCTTGATATTGAGTATACCGCAACGGCAAAAAGCACCCTGGTCGAGATTATCCGCCATCTTAAAGCCAATAATGTCCCTCCGATGCCTGTCGTGGGCGAAATCATCAACGCGTTTGAAGCAAGGGTAAGTCAGTTCTCAACCGGTTGTCAGATATGCCCTGAACTTTTAAAGATTGGCTGCGATAAATACCGTGAATGTAATACGGTAAATGGCTCTCGCGTCATCTATTCGCTCGAAGATTCACTCATTACCGTGCACGCTTTTCTTGCACAAAAGCAGGATATTCAGCAAATATTATTCAATCGACTGATTGCGCCCTAAGCCCACCGGGCTCCCTGATACGCCCTCATTTTGCCACGCAAAAACAAAGGTTCCCTGCCACCCGCGGTGGCCAAAACTTGCGCCCTCGCCGATAACCCGTTAGGGTTAATTGTGATTTGCATCACAGTTTTAAGATGCGTGCGGCGATAAATCCCCCTCTTGGTATCCCGCGTTAAAACAAAGTAATCCGCCTATTTATCAGCGAATTGTGCACGATAGAATGGAGATGAAATGCTGAAACTGAGTCCCGACCTGTTAATTTTTACCGATCTGGACGGTTCACTGCTGGATCACCACAGCTACCGCTGGCAAGCGGCGCAGCCCTGGCTGGATCGTCTGGCACAGGCCCAAACGCCGCTGATCATCACCACCAGTAAAACCGCCGCCGAGGTCTGCACATTGCAACAGCAACTGGGGCTGAGCCACTGGCCCTTTATCGCCGAAAACGGCGCGCAGATTGTGTTTCCCGAGGGATGGCACGACCAACCCGACTACCCGGCGAAAACCCTGGGTGCCGATTACCACAGCCTGACGGCAACCTTGCGAGCATTGCGCCACCAGACCGGTTTCGCCTTTCAGGGATTTGCCGATGTGGATGCCGCGACGGTGGCAGACTGGACCGGCTTAACCCTGACGCAAGCCCGCCAGGCACGGCAACGTGCCGGTTCTGAACCGCTTCGTTGGGCAGGCACCGATCGCCAACTTGAACACTTTCGCACCCTGCTGGCGCAACACGACCTGCATCTGACCCAGGGGGGGCGCTTTTATCACCTGATGAGCCGAGAGGTCAGCAAGGGCAATGCTGCCCGCTGGCTGACCGCGCGTTATCAATTAATTCGGCGTCAACCTTTAACCACCCTCAGTCTGGGCGATGGCCCCAATGATCTCTCCTTGCTCCACGCCAGCGATCTGGCGGTATTGATCCGCGGGCAGCAGGCCCAACCGCTTAACTTACCGAACGACTTCTCCGGCCGGCTGTACCGCACGCAACAGCAAGGCCCACAGGGCTGGTGCGAAGGATTGGATCATTTTCTGCTTAACGGGAGATCTCAACATGAGTGAATTTTACCAGGACGGCATCATCACCAACTTCCACAATCTGGCCCAACGTGACTTGGCCGAGCTGGAATATGAGCTGCAGGTGTTCTCCGGCCGCAACACCATGGGGTTGATTTTGCCTTCGCTTTATTCCGAGCTGGAGGGCCCGGCGCTGGACAAGATCGTCGATACGCTGGCACAGGTGCCCTATCTGGAGGAAATCGTGATTGGCCTGGATCGCGCCAACCATCAGCAGTTTCTGCACGCCAAAGCCTTCTTCTCGCGCCTGCCACAGCGCCACCGGATTTTGTGGAATGATGGGCCGCGCCTGACGGCGATTGCCGAACAGCTCAGCGCCGAAGGACTGGCACCCAACGAGCCGGGCAAAGGCCGCAACGTGTGGTTCTGCGTCGGCTATACCCTGGCATCGCGCCGCAGCAGCTGTGTGGCGTTGCACGACTGTGACATTGTCACCTATGATCGTCGCATGCTGGCGCGCTTATTGTACCCGGTGGCCAACCCGCAGTTTCATTACGACTTCTGCAAGGGCTATTACGCACGGGTGGCCGGCGGCAAGCTGAATGGCCGCGTGGGTCGGTTGCTGGTGTTTCCGCTATTGAAATCACTGCAAAAGGTCTATGGCAACTCGGATTTTCTCGACTATCTGCGCAGCTACCGCTACCCGCTCTCCGGCGAGTTCGCCATGCGTACCCATATCCTCAATGACCTGCGTATTCCCAGCGACTGGGGCCTGGAGATTGGCGTGCTGTCGGAAATCCACCGTAATACCGCCACCAACCGCATCTGTCAGGTCGATATCGCCGACCATTACGACCACAAGCATCAGCCAATGTCAGAAGATGACCCGAACACCGGCCTGCAACGTATGGCGAGCGACATTACCAAGGCGTTGTATCGCAAGCTGGCGATCCAGGGGGTGCCGATCACCAGTGATTCTTTCCGCGTACTGCGCGCCACTTATTACCGCACCGCGTTGGATATGATCGACGCCTTCGAGCACGACGCCAAAATGAACGGTCTGGGCTTCGATCGTCACAGTGAAGAATCAGCGGTCGAGCTGTTCTCCCGGGTCATTTCTCAGGCGGGTCACGCCTTTAGCGAAAATCCCGGTGACAAACCCTTTGTGCCTAGCTGGAACCGCGTACAGTCCGCCTTCCCGGACATTCTGCAGCGGCTGTATGATGCCGTGGAGCAAGATAATCAGCAGTAAATGCCCCCGCCGTTTGGCGGGTTTTACTTTTGTTCACTGATTTCGCCCAGCAGCGCCTGATAACCGGTGTTATTATTACTCTGCTCAATAAATCCCTCCTAATTCAAAGTGGTACGACAAGCTGATGGAAGCGTGGAAACTCAATCTGATCTCGGTCTGGCTCGGCTGTTTCTTCACCGGGCTGGCAATGAGCCAAATCCTCCCTTTTCTGCCGCTGTATATCGAACAGCTCGGCGTCAGCGGCCACCAGTCTCTGAGCATCTGGTCCGGTCTGGTGTTCAGCGGCACTTTTTTGGTCTCGGCGCTGGTATCACCGCTGTGGGGCAGCCTGGCTGACCGCAAAGGACGTAAATTGATGCTGTTGCGTGCTTCGCTGGGGATGGCGGTCGTGATTGCGCTGCAAGGCATGGTGACCAACGTATACCAGCTGTTTGCACTGCGTGCTTTGATGGGTCTGACCTCCGGCTATATCCCAAATGCCATGGCGCTGGTTGCGTCGCAGGTACCGCGTGATAAAAGCGGCTGGGCTTTGGGCACCTTGTCTACAGGCCCGGTGACCGGAGTGATCGTTGGTCCACTGCTGGGCGGCCTGATGGCTGACCATTTGGGGTTACGCGTGGTGTTTTTCGTCACCGCCGGGCTGATGTTTGTCAGTTTCCTGATCACCCTGTTCCTGATAAAAGAACGCAGTATCGAGGTGAAAAAAGCCGATCGGCTAAGCGGCAAAGCGGTATTCCAGTCGCTGCCCTATCCGACGCTGATTGTAACCCTGTTTATCAGCACACTGATGATCCAGTTGGCCAACTCTTCCATCAGTCCCATTCTGACGCTGTTTATCAAGGATTTGTCCGGTGATAGCGGCAATATAGCCTTTATTAGCGGTATGATCGCCGCCGTTCCCGGCGTTGCCGCATTGATTTCCGCACCGAGCCTCGGCCGACTTGGCGATCGTATCGGTACCGCACGTATTCTGTTGGCGGCGTTGGGGTTAACCACGGTGCTGTTCGCCATCATGGCGTGGGTGGAAACACCGCTACAGCTGGGGATCCTGCGTTTTCTGCTGGGTTTTGCCGACGGCGCCTTGATGCCTGCCGTGCAGACGCTGCTGTTGAAGTACTCTTCCGATCAGGTCACTGGCCGTATCTTCGGCTATAATCAGTCATTTATGTATCTTGGTAACGTGGTGGGTCCGCTAATTGGCTCTGGCGTTTCGGCACTGATGGGCTTCCGCTGGGTGTTTGCGGTAACGGCGGTGCTGGTGCTGATTAACTGCCTGCAGGTACGTAGCCAGTTTAACAAGGTCGAAGGCGTACGGAAGTGATCAAGAGGGCCACCACCGCGGCCCTGTCGTTCTTAAAAAACGTTGGCAACGGTTAATCTCGCAGCCAGGGGGTAAAGGTCACACCGATCAACAGCCCTTCCGGGCTGAGCAACCGGGTAACACTCTGACCCCAGGGCTCTTCACGGTTGGCGATCAGCAAACGATAACCGCGATCAATCAACCCCTGCGTCGCCAGCGCCATATCAGCGACGTCAAACTCCATCCACGCCTGGGGTACCGGTAAATCGGTCGGCCATTGATCGCTACCGAAACACGACTGTGCGGCCTGCGCCAATGGCCACAGAGCAAAGTGCTTCACCCCCTCCAGTGCGCCATGCTCGGTCAGCAAATAATCGGCATTGCCGTCCATCGGCTTAAGCGGTAGCCCCAGCGCGTCAGCATAAAACGCCTTGCTGTGCTCAGTTTGTTGGGTAATCGGCCCAAATCCGGCGACAAACAACACGCCTAGTCCTGCGAACTGCTGTTCCATGTTCTCTCCTGTTGGCTATCAACGCCCCAGACGCATTTGCATCGGGGCAATTCCGTAGGCCGCTTTGAAACGGTTGCTGAAATGGCTGGAGGAGCTGAAACCGCACTCCAGCGCAATCTGCGTCAACGGCAGCAGGCTGTGGCACAAAAGTTTTTCTGCCTGCTGCAACCGTGCACGCATAACAAACTGGTGTGGTGCCAGACCGGTGTCATGTTTGAACATGCGAGCAAAGTGGAACTCACTCAGTCCGGCCTGCGCAGCCAAGTCTGCCAGCAATAACGGCTGGTCGAGATGCTGCTCAATATACTCTTTCACCCGTCTGGCAACCGTCGGAGCCAGACCGCCGCGCACCTGCGGCATCGCCCATTGCAGTTGACTATAGCGCTGCACCAGGTGCGACATCAGCAAAGTGGTGGCACTGCTGAGCGCCAGTTGGTTGGCACGTTCTTGCCAATTGCAGTTAAGTAAAAACTGGCGATACAGCAGCGTGATTTGGGGATCTTCGCCAAAGGCGCATTGTTCGAGGTTAATTGACGCCGGGCTGCGATCCCAGGTTTGCTCCACCACCTGGCGCAGGTGCTGATCGGTGCAGTATAGATGCACAAAAGATAAATCGCTGCGCACATCCCAGGTAGATTCATATTGACGCGGCATAATACAAAAACGGTCCGGCCCGCCGCCGTTCTTCCAGCCACCCGGCACCTTTTGATAGCACTCATAGCCGTCGGCGACATACAGGCTCAGCGTATGGTGATTAGCGCTTTCCTGAGTAATGCGATCGTTGCAGTTTGACCAGGCGGCCAATTCCACGCCAGAAGCCAGTTGCACACTGTTGTGCAACCGCGCTTTATGCTCCCGCAGGGTTTCAAACGCCTTATAGCTGGACATTGCCGCCTCCGTTTCTCAATCCCTCCAGTGTAGAGAGAGGCACTGCGCCACACCAGCCGTCAGCCCGCGCTTTTGCCAAAAAAAGCGCAAGAATATGCAATTGTACGCAAAGCGCTGAAAGCACGGCGGCCTGCAACAACGGATACTGAGCCGGTCTATTGTTTACTGGAGTCTATGATGAACACGCTGTTGTACCTTGCCGTAGTGCTGATCTGGGGCACGACCTGGATTGCGATTACCTTGCAGCAGGAAGGGCCTGTAGCCATTCCCGTTTCCATCAGTTACCGCTTTGTGGTTGCTGCGGGAGTGATGTTGGTGATTCTGCTACTGGCACGCCGCCTGCGCCGTATTGCCCCGCGCGATCATGTGTTTTGCATCCTGCAAGGCTGCTGCGTGTTCGGCTTTAACTTTTACTGTTTCTACCATGCCGCTGCCTATATCAGCAGCGGACTGGAGTCGGTAATTTTCTCAATGGCGGTGCTGTTCAACGCCGTTAACGGAGTGCTGTTCTTCCGCCAGCGCCCCAGCCCAAACCTGCTGCCGGCGGCGGTGCTGGGCCTGACCGGGATCGTCGCCCTGTTCTGGCAGGATCTGGCCGCCACACAGCTGGCACCGGAGCTGTTGAAAGGCATCGGGCTGAGCGCTCTGGGCACCTACGGATTCTCTTTGGGCAATATGATCAGTACCCGTCACCAGCGGCGCGGTCTGGATATTCTGTCCACCAATACCTATGCCATGAGCTACGGCGCGATCCTGATGGCGCTGATTGCCCTGGCTCAGGGCGCATCGTTCCAGATTGAGTTCAGCAACCGCTATATCGGCTCACTGCTGTATCTGGCGATATTCGGCTCAGTGATTGCCTTCGCCGCCTATTTCAGCCTGCTGGGTCGTATCGGTGCCGGTGCAGCGGCGTACAGCACCCTGCTGTTCCCTCTGGTGGCGCTGAGTATTTCGACAATTTATGAAGGCTACCAGTGGCACCTCAATGCGGTGATTGGCCTGTGCCTGATCCTGCTGGGCAATCTGGTGATGTTTGCCAAACCGGGCAGGCTCACGGCTTTGTGGCGTCGCCGGGCGGTAACGTTACCCGAATAAAGTGCTCAATGGCCACCACCAGTTCGCTGGCGGCCTCCAATGGAGGATGATGCCCTACGCCATCCATCATTAATAGACTGGCATGAGCAATACCACCCACCATCTCATCACTGAGTTCCGGTGGCGTGGCAAGGTCTTGCGTCCCACAAATGACCAGCGTAGGTGCCGTTATCAGCGACAACAGATCACGGGAATCTGTCCGTGCAATCACCGCAGCATCAATCGCCAGCGTTAAACCTCTGCGGTCGTGTCGCAGCATCACCGCCCGTTCTCTCGCCATGGTCTGCGGATGATTAAGCCGCCAATCAGGTGCATTTACCTTGTGCTGTACATTCAGAAAAGCGGCCTCACAATCTTCAGCGCTACCCTGCGAGATAATCGCCTTTAAACGCGCCCAGTCAGCCTGGCGTTGCGAGAACTCCTCACGCGCACTGGTTCCAATCAATATCAATCCGGACAACAATTGCTGATGCCGCGCAGCCAAGCGGATCCCAACCATTCCCCCTTGGCTTTGCCCAATGAATATCACCGGGCCAAGGGAAAGCTCGTTAATCATTAACGCTAAATCTTCTGCAATATCATCCAGTGACCACCCCTGGTGATTAAAACTGCTTTCCCCGTGGCCCGGCATATCAAGCACAATGCAGCGATAATGCCTTTCCAATACGGCGACCTGCTCGGCAAAAATATCGCGGTCGACAAACAGACCATGGGCAAAAATAAGCACGGGTCCCTCCCCACGATCCGAATAGGCGTACTCGGTGTTATTGAGCCGGATCTGCTGTCTTTCCCAATCTCGGGTAGAATCAAAAGCGCGCGCCAACAACGCTGAGTCTTCGAAAATCTGATAACGTGCTATCAAACCATCGCGGATCCGGAAATAAAGCATAAAATCGCTGCCTACACTGCGGCCGGTAGAAATCACGCGGTGACGGAAATACCCGCTCACCATAACGCTATCATTCGACGCCAACCAGTTATCCAACCGGAACACCCGTGGTTGAAAACGCTCAGGGAATGACTGGAGCCACTCGCGCACACATTCACGCCCTTTGAGTAATCCAACGGTTGAAACCTGAGTGACACCGTCAACATGCCACACCACATCGTCGGTCATCAGTCGCAACGCCCCATCAATATCCCCTTTTCCAAATGCGCTGATATAGCGCTGCACAACCCCGATGTTGGCTGAGGTAAGGTCTGTCATGTGATACTCCTTTTGAAAAATTAAAAGACTCGCCATTAAAGGCTCGCTCAATCAACGTCTGGGTTTTATTATTAGCTTTCGTTTTTTGCATAACTATAGAAATAACTGCCAATTGGTTTTCTAAAAATGAAAAATATGGATTGGAACGATCTGCGTTATTTCCTTTGTGTCGCAAGGCACGCCAGCCTGACCGGCGCAGCACAACAGCTGGGTGTCAGCCAATCCACGGTCGCGAGGCGGGTTGCAGCACTGGAAGAATGCCTTGGTACTGCGTTATTTGTACGCCATGCCACGGGCTATTATCTGACGGACAATGGGCACGACGTTCTGGCACGAGCCGAACAGGTTGAAGTGCGGATCTTTGAACTGGAAAAAGGCTCGTCCAGCCTGGACGCTACCGTTGCCGGCGTTGTCCGGTTGGCAACTGCCGAAACTATGGCCACCCGGATTATCATTCCTGCTCTACCGTTATTGGCCACACGCTATCCTAGGTTACGGCTGGAGTTGATCACCGGTATCGGAATGGTTGATCTACCGCGCTATCAGGCCGATTTGGCATTGCGTCTGGTGCGCCCCGAACATGGCAATTTAGTGATCCAAAAACTGGGAAATATGGCCTCTGCGGTATATGGCAATCAGGATTACCTTGCCCGGTACCCGCCCGAGGAAAGGCGCTTCATCTGCTGGGATAAAACCTATGCACATCTACCCGCCGCACAGTGGATGGAAAAACATGGACATAGCCAGGATCCGGTATTAACCACCAACAGTGTCGCGACACAATATGCAGCAGCCAAAATGGCTATCGGTTTGGCCGTCTTACCCTGCTTTATGGTGAGGAATGATGATCGACTGGTTCAAACGCAAATGCCGAAGGATGTATTTACAGAAGAATTGTGGCTGGTTGCGCATGCCGACGTCCGTGCCTCGGCGCGCGTTCGAGCGATAAGCGAATTTTTGCAGGATATTTTTAGAAAGGAAGACGCTGAATGGCATAAGTAAAAGCGTGTCACGGTGCAATTATTGACTTACGCTGGTGCACTATAGTGCACCAGATAATTTTAACTATTAAAAATCAACATATTAAAAGTTGGCATGTTTTCTGCCTGTTCTCCCTGCAACTTTATAAAAAGGAGAAAGAACACATGCAAGAAAGCAACACCTTAAACGTTAAGCGTAGGCAGTTATTAAAACTCTCTGGGGCCCTGGCCGGCGGTATCGCACTGGCAGGGTTGAATCGCAGCGCACTGGCGAACGTCGCATCAGGTAACGCACCGTTCACCACCCCCACCGCAGATAATCCGATCCGCATCAACTTCAACGAAAACCCACTCGGCATGTCACCCAAGGCACAAGCGGCCGCGCGCGATGCGGTGGTAAAAGCCAATCGCTATGCCAAGGACGAGATTGTCGCCCTGCGCAGCAAGCTGGCCAGCCTGCATCAGGTGCCGGAAAGCGCGATCTTGCTCACTGCCGGGTCGTCTGAAGGGATACGTGCAGCCGTAGAGGCTTACGCCACGCTGGATACTCAGTTGGTGATCCCGGAGCTGACCTACGGCGACGGCGAGCACTTTGCCAAAATTGCCGGCATGAAAATCACCAAAGTACCGATGCTCGCAGGCTGGCAGTTTGACATCGACGGTCTGAAACAGGCGGTGGCGAGCTACAGCGGGCCGTCGCTGGTCTATCTGGTCAACCCCAATAATCCCACGGCAACCATCACACCGGCCGATTTGATCGAGCCCTGGATCGCCGCCAAACCGACCAATACCATGTTTATTGTCGACGAAGCTTATGCCGAGTTTGTTAACGACCCGCGTTTTCGTTCGGTCAATCCGTTAGTCAGTCAAGGTGCGGATAACGTTATTCTGCTGAAAACATTTTCAAAAATCTTTGCCATGGCTGGCATGCGCGTGGGTTATGCCGTTGCTCAACCGGCGATCGTCGCCCGTCTGAGCAACCACGTTGCCGGTGAAAAAATCAACTTTTGCGGCGTCGATGCCGCACTGGCCTCACTGGATGACCAGGCCTTCATTACTTACAGCAAAAAAAGTAACGATACTTCACGCCAGATCCTGCTGGATGCATTAATAGCGTTGAAAATTCCCTATCTGCCGTCCGAAGGCAATTTTGTCTTTCTCCAGCTCAGCGTGCCGCTGAAAGAGTTCCAGCAGCACATGAAACAAGCCGGTGTATTGATTGGCCGCGCCTTCCCACCGGCGGATGCCTGGTGTCGCATCTCGCTCGGCACGCCGCAGGAAATGGCCTTTGTCGCCAAAACCCTGCACGAGTTCCGTGCCAAGGGCTGGGTATAGTGGCCCTGATACGCTAAACCACCGCCGCCAGTTCGCTGGCGGTTATCATTCGACAACCCCCTTTTTCATCCTGAAAACCACTCTATTATGGCTATACTCAGACTCTTGCCGATTTTTCATAAGGAGATCAGGATGCTGAGATTTTCCCGCCTCTGGCTGCTATCCGCCGCCCTCACCGCCTTTACGGCTGGCGCGGCAACCGAAACCCCGAAGTACGGCCAGGAACTGCAGGGCTTTCACTACCCTTATCCCCTGGAGCAGTACAACTTTAGCTCTCAAGGGCAGTCGTTAAGCATGGGTTATATGGACGTGCCGCCAGAGGGTGAAGCCAATGGTCACACTGCGGTGCTGATGCACGGCAAAAACTTTTGTGCAGCCACCTGGCAAGACACTATCAAGGCGCTGAGCAAAGCCGGCTACCGGGTGATCGCGCCGGACCAAATCGGTTTTTGCAGTTCGACCAAACCACAGCATTACCAATACAGCTTCCAGCAGTTGGCACAGAACACTCACGCGTTGCTCAATAACCTGAAAATCAGTAAAGCGGTGATCGTCGGCCACTCCACCGGTGGCATGCTGGCAACGCGCTACAGCCTGATGTATCCGCAGGCGGTTGAGCGACTGGTGATGGTGAACCCGATTGGGTTGGAAGACTGGAAGGCCAAGGGCGTGCCATGGCGCAGCGTCGATCAATGGTTCGAGCGCGAACTAAAAACTTCCGCTGCCGGTATCCGGCAATATGAGTTGAATACCTACTATGTCGGCCGCTGGAAACCAGAATATGACCGCTGGGTCGATATGCTGGCCGGGCTGAACAACGGGCCGGGGCATCGTCTGGTGGCCTGGAACTCGGCGCTGATTTACGACATGATTTTTACCCAGCCGGTGTACTACGAATTTAAGGATCTGCAAACACCGACCACGCTGATGATTGGCACCGCTGACACTACCGCCATCGGCAGCGACATCGCCCCGCCAGCGGTCAAAGCCAAACTGGGGCATTACAATCTGCTGGGTAAACAGGTGGCGAAATTGATCCCGCACGCCAGCCTGATCGAGTTCCCGGGGCTGGGCCATGCGCCACAGATGGAACAACCTGCGCAATTTAATCAGGCGCTGATCAAGGCATTGCAGCCATAACCCTCTCGATACAGGACAGGAACCCTCCATGCTTGATATTAAAATTCGCCGCCTGCAAGCAGAAGACTCCGAGGATTTTCGGACTATCCGGCTATCGGCTTTAAAAAAATCCCCCGAGATGTTCGGCTCGCTTTATTCGGTTGAGGCCATGAGACCGCTACCGTTTTTTGCCGACAGACTCGCCAACTGCGCCGTATTCGGCGCCTATTCAGACGGCAAGATCGTGGGGATTATGGTATTCAGGCAGGCCGAGGGGATTAAAGATGCCCATAAGGCTTCCCTGACCGGGGTATTTGTTGAACCCGAATTCAGAGGCCAGGGGGTCGCCCATGCACTGCTAAAAGCGGTCATTGACTATGGTTCCAACCAGGTCGAACAGATACTGCTGACGGTTGTAGCGGACAACGATACCGCAATCAGCCTCTACAAAAAATACGGTTTCGAGCCCTATGGCATGGAACCTCGGGCTTTAAAAACCGCACAGGGTTATCTCGATGAAATGCTGATGGTGCTTATTTTTCGCCGGTAAACGAGCATTAAAACCCCTTACCCTTCACTCACCCGGCTCTGGGGATCGTGCTATGGTATTAGCGGATTTCAGTAAGGAGTGGCCGATGTCGAGATTTCTCTGTTTGCGCACACTACGGCGCGTTGCCCTGACAGGAGTTGTTATGAGCCTTATGTTAAGCAGCACCAGCTTTGCCAGTTCACTGCCCCTGCTGGCCCCCTCTGCACTGAAAGGGCACTGGCAGTTGAATGATGCGGAAAACAACGCCGCCACCTGTGACGTTGAATTAAGTGATGAACTGATCGAAGGTACCAACGCCTACCGTTTTACCGCCTCGACACAGTGTCTGCAGCCGCTGGCCCTGACCGAACTGCCGGTTGCCTGGCGCCCAACGCCGGACGGTATGACGCTAACCAACGCCGACGGCAGCATGGTCGCGTTCCTGGCGCTGACGGCCCCTAAGCACTATGAAGTGATGAACCATAACAGCAAGCCGCGCTTTACGCTGACACCACGCCAATAACCTGCTTTTCTGGCATGGCGGCAGCGTAAAAAAATCTGCCGTCACGCCACCAACAATCCCATTAACGCCCCGCCCGCCAACACCCATAGCGGATGAATGCGCTTGCTCATGCTCACGAGCGTGGCCAGCAGAATAATCGCCGCCAGCGGCCAGCTTGGCGCGGAAGCCTCGGCAATCAGCACCCCACTCGCCGCCACCAAACCGACGGTAACCGGCACCAGACCGCTCTGCACTCTGCGCCGCCAGGGTTTGTCCTTGAAACGCCGCCAGGCACCCATCACCAACAGGGTGACGATCGACGACGGGCCAAACTTGGCTACCGAAGAGACCAGCAGCCCGGCCCAGCCGGCCACGTGCCAGCCAATCAGCGGCACGATCATCATATTCGGCCCCGGTGCAGCCTGCGCCATGGCGAACAGCGCACTGAACTCCTGCGCGCTCATCCATTGGTGAACCTCCACCACCTGACGCTGCATTTCCGGCAGAATGGTCATGCCGCCACCGAACGCCAGCAACGACAGCTCCGTGAAGATCAGCGCCAGCGAGATCAAGATGCCCGTCATGAACGGCTCCTCCACCCCATCAGCAGAATGCTCAACGGTGCCAATACCAGCATGGTCGGTAATAACGGCAGACGCAGCCAGGCGATGGCGATCAGGCTGAGTGCGACAATCGCCAGTGCCAGCCATTTACCGCGCAGCGGTAACAACATTTTTACCCCGGTGGACAACAATAAACCTGCTGCCGCCGCGGCCAACCCGGCAAACACGTGCTGCACATGTGCATCGTTCTGGAAGCGGGCATAGACCATGCCCAGTCCCACCACAATTGCCGTCGGCGCACTGATCAGCCCCAACAGGGCGCACAAAGCTCCCCGCAGACCGCGAAACTCCATGCCAACGGCTACCGAAAGGTTGATCACGTTGCCACCGGG
Source organism: Serratia proteamaculans (assembly GCF_949794035.1). NCBI lineage: Bacteria > Pseudomonadati > Pseudomonadota > Gammaproteobacteria > Enterobacterales > Yersiniaceae > Serratia > Serratia proteamaculans. The sequence goes on along the minus strand of NZ_OX461105.1, from coordinate 2,531,377 downwards.
CAAAAACTGACACAGCCCCAGCAGTTCGGTGAACTGTTCACCGCTCAGCCAGCGACGATCCTCCACCAACATGTTGCGCGCCAGCGGCAGTACGCCGCCAAAGCCCATTAACCCAAGCATCAGAAAGCCCCAAAATAACTCGCCATTACCCGGCGGTGACGCAAGTTGGCTGTTTTTTACCGCATCAGATTCAGACATTGCCGCTTCCACATTGCTTATTATGATGGCTGGTATGATGCGCGTCGCCATGCCATGCTGTTTAATGCATTTCATAAGCAACAAGGATACCTTTAGGGTATGGCTATGATCGAACTTCGCCGCCTTCGGGCGTTCGTTACCGTGGTAGAAGAAGGCAATATTACCCGCGCCGCCGAACGTCTGTTTATTCAGCAGCCGCCGTTAACCCGCCTGTTGCAGGGGCTGGAAGATGAGCTGGGGGTAAAACTGTTGCAGCGCCTGCCGCGCGGCGTTCGCGTCACCGAAGCCGGCAATGTGCTGTTCAATGAAGCGCGTGCTCTGTTGGCACGTGCGGAACATCTGACCGAAGCGGTACACCGTGCCGCACGCGGCGAACAGGGGCATATTGCCATCGGCTTCACCAGCTCCGCCGCACTGCATCCGTTTGTACCAAACCTGCTGCGCCGCTACCGTGAGATCCTGCCGGGCATTACCACCCAGTTAGAAGAAGCCGGCAGCGGTGAGTTACTGGATGCACTGGTGGATGAAAGGCTCGACGTGGCCTTTGTGCGTTCACCGGTGGGCGGCATTCCCGGATTGACGATTGAACCGGTGCTGCGCGAACCGATGTTGGTCGCGCTTCCGGTGGGTCATCCACTGGCGGTTAACGGCGAACAACCACTGCCGCTGACCGCGTTAACCCACGAAGCCTTTATTCTGTACCGTCGACCTGCGGGCCAGGGGTTATACGATGCCATTCTGGCCGCCTGTCACCGCGCCGGGTTCAGCCCCCGGGTGATCCAGGAAGCGCCGCGCCTGCCCGCCACCCTCAGCCTGGTGGGCGCCGGTTTGGGGCTGTCAATCGTGCCGGCCTCGATGCGGCGGCTGGGCGGTGACGGCATCGTCTATCGGGCGATTAGCGATCAGGCCCAGCTCAGTGCGCCGCTTTATCTGGCGCTGCGCAGCAACCGATCCTCGGCCATCATTAACCGCTTTTGCGATCTGGTGGCCGAAGCGGTCAGTGAGCAATCGCCCGGCTAATCCTGCTTGTCGGCGATGCGCGTCAGGTGGATCACCAGATACAGCAGCTCATCGTTCGACATTTCCATCTGCAACAGATTCTTCACGTAGTCGCGGATCAGCAGCGCACCGCGATAGGCATGCGGATATTCTTTGGTCACCTGGGCAAAGATAAAATCGTCTTTCGACGCCATCTGTTGCCCTTCAACCATGCGCTGAATAAAAAACTGCATGTGCACCAGAAAACGCGAGTAGTTGAGCGAGTCGGTATCGATATTGATGCGAAAATGGTATTTGATGATATTGAAAATGTCCTTCAACATCTTCACCGCCAGCAGCGTATGCTCCATGTTTTGCACATCGGTCTGACCATTAACCAGATGGAAAGCGATGTTGCCCGCCTCTTCTTCCGGCAGGCTAATGTTCAACCGCTGGTTGATGTGCGCCAGCGCCTGCGTCGCCACCGCGAACTCCTGCGGATAAAAACGCTTCACCTCAAACAACAGACGGTTCTGAATGGCAATGCCCTTGTGATAACGCTCAATGGCAAAGCTGATATGGTCCGCCAGCGTGAAGAAAATCTGCTCGTTAATCCGCCCATTGAGCTGCCGATTGGCCTCCGCGAGGATCATCTGCACGATCTCGATATACTCTTCCGGCGTGGATTCTATTAGCCGCAGGTAATCACGGCCCTTTTGGCCGTTTTGCACCACATACACTTTCTCTATCGCGGCCGGGTCGAGAACGTCACCCACTTTGCTGTTAAAGCCAATACCCTTGCCCATAGCAATAACTTCATTGTTATCGTCGTCAGTCGATAGCACCAGGCTATTATTGAGTACCTTAATGACTTTCATCGTCGCGGCCATCACCCTTTATTTTTATTAGCGTTGCCGGCCATCGGAGGCAATCAGCCGTTGATACCAGTCAAAACTGCGCTTTTTGATCCGCCGCAGATCTTTCAGATCCTGCTCACCCCGGTTGACATAGATAAACCCGTAACGCTTGGCATAGCCCTGATGAGTGCTGACCACGTCTATCGCCGCCCAGGGGCAATAGCCAATCAGTTCTACCCCATCGTTGATCGCCAACTGCATCTGTTCGACGTGCTGTTTCATAAATTCAATGCGGTAATCGTCGTTAATTGTACCATCGGCCTGCAACTCATCCGGGGCGCCGATGCCGTTTTCGGTAATTAATATCGGCAAGTGGTAGCGTTCAGCCGTTTTGCGCAGCGTTAGCCGTAATCCAACCGGGTCGATCACCCAACCGTAGCGGGTTTTGCCGACAAACGGATTCTCCGCCGCACGGTACACGCCTGGCTCTCCCAGCATGATTTGCTGATCGCCGGCGCGTGCACTGATGTCCGAGGCGTCGCCGCGGCTGGCAGCAATAGTGGCTGTCGAATAGTAGTTTATTGCCACATAGTCCGGTTTGCCCTGCAGCAATAGCGCCGCATCGCCCGGTTCCGTCTGCGGTGCCAGTTCGCGATCCTGCAAATAACGCCAGGCCAGTGGGTTATAGCGGCCATGCACCGCCACGTCGAGGAAGCTCCAGCAACGCAGCGTTTCCCAATTATGGGCGGCGATAGCGTCCAGCGGATGGCAGGTTTCCTGGTACATCGAGGTGGTGTTAATCGCCGGGCCAATTTTCCCGCCCGGGCAGCGTTGGTGGCACAGCGCCATCACCCGCGCCTGGGCCACCAGCATATGGTGGCTTTGCTGATACAGCACCCGTTTGGACGGCAGTTCACCGCCCTTTGGCGTACCAATGGCCCCCGGGTGCAGGATCATGGTGTTCTGCTCGTTGATGGTCAGCCAGTACTTCACCCGATCGCCAAAGGCGTCGAACAGCACCCCGGCATACTCGACAAAGGCGTCGATAGTGGCGCGATCAGACCAGCCGCCCTGCTGTTCAAGCACGTAAGGCAAATCGAAATGGTACAGCGTCACCACCGGCTCAATGCCATGGCTCAGCAGTTCATCAATCAACTGGCGGTAGAAATCCAGCCCGGCGGCATTCACCTCACCGGTGCCATTGGGCAGCACCCGCGTCCAGGCAATCGAAAAACGGTAGGCCTTCAGCCCCAACTCCGCAAACAGCTTCACGTCCTCACGAAAACGGTGATAGTGATCGCTGGCGACCTTAAAATCCGCGGTTTCCTGCGGGTGATCGAGCATATCCACAATCGACGGGCTTTTGCCGTCTTCATCCCAGGCCCCCTCCACCTGATAGGCGGAGGTGGAAGCCCCCCACAGAAAATCTGCGGGGAAATCGTTCAGTCGTTGATAAATCATGCCTGCTCCGGCTGCGTATTATTGAGGCTGATGATCGGTTCACCGAAGCCCAGACGGCCCGGCTGACGGCAGCTCAACTGCGGGAAAGCTTCACTGTTGACCACCAGGACCGGCGTGGTGAGGTCGTAACCCAGCCCGGCGATTGCCGCCAGGTCAAAACGCACCAGCTCGTCACCCACCTTGACCCGATCGCCCACTTGCAGGTTGGAGCTAAAATGCTGCCCTGCCAGATTGACGGTATCGATGCCGATATGCACCAACAGTTCAACGCCGTTGTCACCCTTGATACCCACCGCATGCTTCGACGGCAGGAAGGTCACCACCTCACCGTTCAGTGGCGCACGCAGCAGCCCTTCCTGTGGCAGGATCGCCACGCCCTGGCCCAATAGCCCCTGGGAAAAGACATCGTCGTTAACCTGATCCAGGGCCACCAGTTGACCGGACAGCGGACTGAAAATTTGCTGATCACCGTCGCTGACAGGATCCGTCACCGTCGTCTCCTGCTCTTCGACCGGATCTTCAAAGCCCAGGATCCAGGTCAGCGCAAAAGTCACCACGATGGCGATGGCGCAGGTGACCAGCGCATGGACGATATTCATCGGGTTTTCGCCGATAAATGCCGGCAGCGCCGCCAACCCCGGAGAAACAAAGGCGTAGCGCACCAACCCACTCAATCCGGCATAGATACCGGCACAGCCGCCACCGATCATCGCCGCAATCAGCGGTCTGCGCAGCTTGAGCGTCACGCCGTACAGCGAAGGCTCGGTGATGCCCAACAGCGCGGTAAAACCGGCGGAGGATGCCAACTGGCGCAGGTTTTTGTTTTTGGTACGGAAGGCCACACACAGGGTTGCAGCGCCCTGCGCAATGTTGGAAGCCAACATGCCCGGTCCGTTAATCATTTCGAAACCGTTCTTGCTCAATTGACCGGTCGCAATCGGCGTCATTGCCCAGGCGGTGCCGGTGATCACCAGGAAGGGTTGTAGCCCGCCCATCAGCATCGGGATCAGCCAACTGGCTTTACCGTCGACGATCGTCGCACCGGCGGCAACCAGATCGTTAAGGAAAATACCGAAGGGGCCTACCACCACCAATGCCAGCGGCGCGGTAACCAACAGGATAATCATAGGCTTGGTGAAGAATTTGATCATCGTCGGCGAAACTTTCTCGGCAAAGCGCTCGATATAGGACATCAGCCAGACGGTGAAAATAATCGGCAGCACCGAACCGGCGTAATCCGCCATTCGTACCGGGATACCGATAAAATCAATCGGCGTGCCCGCCGCCAGCATCTGCGCCAGATTGGGGTGCAACAACACCCCCGCAATGGTCATGGCCAGTATCGGATTACACTCGAACTTGATCGCCGCGCCGTACGCCAACAGTACCGGCAGGAAGAAGAAGGCTGCGTCAGCAATGGTGTCCAGCAGATGATAGGTTGGGCTGGCGGCATCTATCGTCCCGGTCAGCTTGAGGATCGCCAGCAGCGCCTTAATCATCCCCGCGCCGGTGATCGCCGGGATCACCGGCGTGAAAGTGGTAGAAATCACACTGATAATCTGCGAAATCACCCCGCCGCGGGCCTGGGATTTCTTTTCGCTCTGCCGGTCGCTGAGATCGCCAATTTCTTTTTGCAGCGTGCGGAAGGTTTGCTGCACGTTGTTACCGACCACGATCTGGAACTGGCCGCCGCGCTCCACCACGCTGATCACCCCCGGCAAAGCCTCGATGGCTTTCGCCTCTACCTTGCTGTCATCATTAAACTCCATGCGCAAGCGAGTGGCGCAGTGCGTCAGCTTGCTGACGTTGGCCTTGCCCCCAACCCTTGCCAGTATTTCCAGGCCCAGCTGTTTGTAATCCATCGAATTTCCCCGGTAAAAAATGCAAAAAAAAAGACCAAAATCAAAATGCACCTCATCGCATGGAGAGGTGCATTCCTATTTTGGTCTTGCCTGCCTGAGCAGTAACACGCCGTAATAAAAATGTCTGGCGATCGCTAAGATCGCGGCGAAAGTATCGCCATAATTGTGTTTTTTCAGCAAGGGTCTTCGTTAAGCTTTGTGAGTAGCATCACCTTTTCCCGAAAATGCACTGCAATGTTACCGACCTCGCCCCGCTTTGGCGCATCCGCGTTTAATTAACCGATTAAAATAGCACTGACCATAAAACAACTCCGCCAGTGAATTAATTTCGTTTATGCTTTATTTAATTAAAAACAGGATTTAATTGATACCAATGCATTATTATTTAAAAAGTAATTTAATAATCACAACCACACTCAATTAGTAACACAAACAAATACATTACTAACTGCGAAGGTAAATTTACCCACTATGATTTAACCGTCGCCGAACATTTCCACCTCGGCAATAGACACCTGCAAACAATAAAATAAACAGATAAACCCTGCTGTTATTTCAGCAGGTACTCTATATTTTGGAGAAAGTTATATGATATCGCGTCGTGATATATTAAAAGCCTCCGCAGTGAGTGCGGCGGCAGCCAGCGTTATGGGGGGTATGATTAAGTCTGCCAGTGCCGACGATCACCGTAATATTGTTCCGCCCAGTTCTTTCCAACCCGCCGCCGATGCACAAGGCGTATATAAATATATCTTTTCTCACAGTAAAAAACGCAGCCTGCCCAACGGTTGGGCCAGGGAAGCTACCGTCGAACAATTCCCCATTTCCGAGGGCGTTGCCGGGGTAGATATGACGCTGGAACCGGGCGGTGTGCGTGAGTTGCACTGGCACGCCATTGCGGCCGAATGGGCGTTTATGCTGGAAGGCCATGCCCGCATCACCATCATTGACCCGGAAGGCAAGTGTGAAGTGGCGGACTTCGGCCCAGGCGACGTCTGGTACTTTCCCAAAGGTTACGGACACTCGATTCAGGCGCTGGCAGACGGTGCACATTTTATCCTGACCTTTGATAACGGCCACTTTTCCGAGTTCGGTACTTTCAGCATCACCGACTGGGTGGCACACATGCCCAAAGAGGTGTTGGAAAAAAGCGTCAATATGCCAGCAGCGGTGTTTTCCAAAGCCAAACAAGGTGAAGCCTATATTGTCGGCGGTGCCGTTCCACCGGCGCTTCCCCTGCCCAGCAACGACGGCGGCTTGAATAATGCCCCTCTAACTCACCGTTATGAATTAATGAAAAAGAAACCTTTTTTTGAAAATGACGCCGGCAGTGTGCACCTGGTTTCATCGAAAGAGTTTCCTATTTCTACTACCATTACCGGGATTATTGAAATCGTCAAGCCCGGTGCAATCCGAGAGCTGCACTGGCATCCCAACGCCAATGAATGGCAGTATTATATTTCCGGAAAAGGCCGCATGACGGTATTCAGTTCACACGGCCATGCGCAGACCGAAGAATATGCACCGACCGATGTTGGCTATGTACCACAGGGGTTTGGTCATTACATTGAGAATATGGGTGATGAAGATCTGAAGGTATTGATCGTACTGGATAACGGTATTTACCAGGATATTTCGCTGTCGGACTGGCTGGCAAAAACCCCAGCCTATCTGTTGGCGGATAACTTCAATAACCAGATTGCCGACTGGCAGGATCGCCCCAAGGATAAACTGGTGATGTCTCGCCGCAGAAGTTGATGGGTATGGCGAGGGGTTTCCCCCTCGCCGATGGTTACTGCTTACGCTGTTCTGCGACCTGTTTAGCGGTTACTTTGCCTTGTTTTTCACCAAACTGCCCCACCACGTAGTTAGCCACCGCCGCCACTTCCTCGTCCGAGTATTGGGCGCCAAAGTCCGGCATCAACTCGTGCTGCTCACCGATGCTGATACGCGTTCCCTTGAGGATCGCCTGCACCACGCTGCGGCCTTGTGGATCGTTAACGGCAGTGCTGCCGACCAGAGAGGCATACTTACTCTGGCGACCGGTACCATTCCACTGGTGACAGCCGCTGCAATCGCCGGCAAACAGCCGACGCCCCAGCGAATCTTCCTGCCCACCCGGCAATATCGCACTGGAAGACGTCGCCCCTTTCGGCTGCAGATTCACCGCGCTGGCACTGTCGGTGGCAATTGGTTCGATATTACGCAGGTATTTCACCAACGCCTGGTTATCTTCTGGCGTCAGGTATTGCAGGCTGTTTTCTACCGCTTCTGCCATCGGCCCGGAAGCGCTGCTGCGCCCTGGCGCATGGCCGGTTGCCAGGTACTCTGACAGTTGCTGTTCGCTCCAGGCACCAATACCGGTCTGCTTGTCTGGGGTAATATTGGCGGCAAACCACCCCTGGATCACTTCACCGCTGAGGTTTTTGTTCTGATTGATGCCAAAGCCCAGATTACGCGGCGTGTGGCATTCGCTGCAGTGCCCCAGGGCGGTCGCCAGGTAGGCTCCCCGGTTCCATTGCTCATCCTGATTGAGGTTCGGCTCGAAGCGTTTTTCATTGAAGAACGCCAAATTCCAGAACTTCATACCCCAACGCTGGTTGAACGGGAACGACAGCCCGTTTTCCGGATTGGCCTGCTTTATTGGCGGCAGGCTGAACAGATAAGCCTTGATCGCCAGCACGTCATCACGGCTCAGCGCGGTGTAGGAGGTATAAGGCATCGCCGGGTACAGATTGCCCTGTGGGCCGACGCCCTCACGCACCGCACGGACAAACTGATCGTCACTCCAGCCGCCGATGCCGGTTTGCGGATCCGCAGTAATGTTGGTGCCGTAAATGGTCCCGAACGGCAGTTTAAAGGCAAAACCACCGGCAAAAGGTTTCCCCCCCGGTGCGGTGTGGCAGGCCACACAGTCGGCGGCACGTGCCAGATACTCACCGCGCGCCAGTTTATCGCTAATGCCTGCCGGCGCACCGGCGATAGGCGCTGCAGGCTCCGGACCGACCGGGCGCAACAGGGTGTAGAGCGCGTAACCGCCCGCTATCACCACTACTGCGACAATCAGCCATAACAGCCATCTCAGGGCGTTGCTCATGAGTCTCTCCCTTAATCCAACGCCTTGGCGGCCTGGTGGATGGCGGCGCGAATGCGCACGTAAGTGGCGCAGCGGCAAACGTTGCCACTCATCGCCGCGTCAATATCTGCATCGCTCGGGTTCTTGCTCTGGGCCAGCAGTGCGCTGGCACTCATGATCTGGCCGGACTGGCAGTAGCCACATTGCACCACATCCAGATTGACCCAGGCCGCCTGCACCGCTTGGCCGGTCGGCGTTTCGCCGATCGCTTCAATGGTGGTGATTTTCTTGCCCTCGGCGGCGGAGACCGGCGTCATGCAAGAACGCACCGGCACGCCGTCCAGATGGACGGTGCAAGCGCCACACATGGCGATACCGCAGCCAAATTTGGTGCCGGTCAGCCCGGCTTCATCGCGCAGGAACCACAGCAGCGGCATATGAGGGTCGCCATCAAACGTCAGCGGTTGTTCATTTACGGTTAAAGTTATCATGCTGTTTTCCTTTTCAGACGCTGGCGTCACTGTTGGGACGGTGTAAAGGCAGGCTCAGTGAGCTGCGGGGGCGCCCGAGCAGCGCCAGAGCATTACCGACCGCCGGGGCGATGGTGGGCACACCCAGTTCACCCACGCCGGTCGGGGCTTCGCTTGAAGGCACGATAATCACCTCTATTTCCGGCATTTCGTCGATACGCAGCGGACGGTAATTATTGAAGTTGGACTGCTCAACCACGCCGTCTTTTAACGTAATGTTGCCGTACAGTGCGATGCTCAGACCGTAGCCAATACCGCCCTCAATCTGCGCGCGGATCACATCCGGATTGACCGCCACGCCACAGTCCACGGCGCACCACACCTTGTGCACTCGCGGAATGCCCCCTTCGCCGATCGACACCTCGGCAATCTGCGCCACCCGGGTATTAAACGCCTTGGCGACGCCAACGCCGCGCGCGCGGCCATCCACCACCTTCGCACCCTGCCAGTTAGCGGCTTTCGCCACCGCCCGCAATACGCCGGCCTCACGCGGTGCATCCCCCATCAGCGCCAGCCGTCCCTCCACCGGATCCTGCCCGGTCTCCTGCAGCAGTTGATCGATAAAGCTTTCCACCGCGTGGCCGGTATGGGTACTGGCCACCGATCTCAGTGAGGTGGTAGGTACCTTGCCCGGCACGATATGGGCGTCACAAAGGAAGCTCTCAAAGGTATAAGGCACCTCGCTGGCACCTTCGATCATCATCTGATCGACGCCGTTTACCACCAGCGCCGTCATCGCACTATTGAGCGTCCAGGAGTGGCCGACGATGGTGTCACTCCAGCCCACCACCTTGCCGTCACGGATCGCCCCGCGCAGCCGATGCAGGATCATCGGGCGATACCAACCGTTGCGGATATCGTCCTCACGTGTCCATACCACCTTCACCCCGTGACCGGGGCCAATCGCCTTGGCTGCCCCCGCCATATCGGCAGCCAAATCCGGCCCCAACTGCGGGTTACCCAGATCGATGCGGCGACCAAAACTGCCGCCCGCCAGAATGGTTTCAATTTCTACCTTGTCCGGCGGCAATTGAAACAGATTGCACAGTTGTATTTGGTCGAGGGTTTGGATTTGGCAACCATAGCGCGCCTTGACGCTTTCGCCGTCCCAGAACAAATAGCCGTCCAGCGGCTCCATTGGTGCATGGGCGAGATAGGGAAAGGTGTATTCCGCTTCAATCACTTTGTCGGCTTTATCAAAAACCTGCTCCGGCTGGCCGTGGCTTTTGGCCACCGCACCGGGCTTTTGCGCCACCTGGCGAAACTCGGCATAAATCTGCTCGGTATTGCGTCGTTCGGCCTGCGAGTCGTCCCACTCCACCTGCAACTTTTCACGGCCCTGGATCGCCGCCCAGGTATTTTTGGCGTAGACCGCCACACCGGTGTCGGTCTGCTTCACCGCCACTACGCCCGGAACCGTCAGCGCATGGCTGGCGTCAAACGAGGCCACCTTGCCGCCAAACCGCGGCGGCTTTTTAATGGTCACGGTCAGCATGTCCGGCTCATGAATATCCTGGGTAAATTGCGCAGAGCCGTTGGTCTTCGCCAGTGAATCCACCCGGTGCAAACCGCTGGCCTTGCCGATCAGGGTAAAATGGGAAGGATCTTTCAGGGTCAGCGTGGCGGGATCGGGCGGCGGCAACTGGGTGGCCAGCGCGGCAAACTCACCGAAGCCCGCTTCACGACCACTGGCAGCGTGGCGGATTTTCCCCGCCTGCACGGTGATTTCCTCTGCCGAGGTTTTCCAGCTTTGAGCGGCGGCCTGAACCAGCATTGCACGGGCCATCGCGCCCATGCGGCGCATTTGCTCATAGGCATTGGCCACCGAACTGGAGCCGCCGGTGCCCTGAAGACCGAATGACATATTTTTGTAGACGTTGCTATCGACCGGTGCGGCAACCACCCGCACCTGGGCCCAATCGGCGTCCAGCTCTTCGGCGACCAGCGTCGCCATGCCGGTATACACGCCCTGACCCACCTCGGTGTGTTTGCTGATAACGGTAACAATGCCGTCTTCGCCAATCTGCACAAAGGCATTGGCTTCAAAAGTGGTGTTTTCTGCTGCCGTGGCGGGGCTGGTTCGGGCCAGCGCACCGGTAGACGGCAGATAGGCGCCGATCACCAACGCGCCAGTGCCGACGATAAACCGCCGCCGGGTAAGCGGGACTTCGGGTAGTTTCATTGCTCATCGCTCCAAAATGCCGATCAACCTTGATCAATGCGGCGAAATCATTCTTTTTATGCGCGCCGTCTGCATGCACAAGCACGGCGAGCTAATAGTTAGCGTAGTCCATTAATTTGTCTGTTTAACATTTAGGCTGGGTTTTCTGTTGCGGATTTGTGCTGTGCGGGTTAGCAGTTCACAAAATGCTTTGGCTACCTAATGATGCCCCACCACGGCCCATCGATTGCACCAAATTGCATCAGGCGACGGTCCGATGTCGCGCCAGCGCCTGATTTGCAGGCTGGTATGGAAATTGCTTCTCCCGATCATGGCAATGAAGGAGAAGAAGATGAAAGCAATCGTCATTGGCGGCGGCATCGGCGGTCTGTGTACCGCCATCGCATTGAAGCGTTGCGGTATCGACACCGAGGTTTTTGAAGCGGTAAAACAGATCAAACCGGTTGGAGCCGCGATTTCCATCTGGCCCAACGGTGTCAAATGTCTTAACTACCTGGGGATGAAGGACGCCCTGCGCGCACTGGGTGGCCCAATGCATTACATGGCTTATCAGGAATACCTGCACGGCCAGACCCTGACACGCTTTAGCCTGGATCCACTGATCGCCAGCGTCGGTGAACGCCCTTACCCGGTAGCCCGCGCCGAACTGCAGGCGATGTTGCTGGACACTTACGGCAGCGACCAGGTGCACTTCGGCAAGCGCGTCAGCGGTATTGAGGAAACTCCACAAGGCGTCACCGCCTGGTTTGAAGACGGCAGCCAGGCCAGCGGCGATTTTCTGATCGCCGCCGACGGCACCCATTCCGTCATTCGTCCTTATGTTCTGGGCCACGGGGTGGATCGACGCTACGCCGGTTACGTTAACTGGAACGGGCTGGTGACCATTGATCAGTCCATCGCCCCGGCCGACCAATGGACCACCTTTGTCGGTGAGGGCAAACGTGTGTCTTTGATGCCGGTTTCTGACAACCGCTTCTACTATTTTTTCGATGTGCCGCTGCCTACCGGATTACCGGAAGACCGCAGCACCGCACGTGCCGATTTGCAGCGTTACTTTGCCGGCTGGGCCGAGCCGGTGCAGAAGCTGATTGCCGCACTCGATCCCGACGCCATCAACCGCATTGAGATCCACGATATCGAACCCTTCGAACAACTGGTGCGTGGGCGCGTGGCCTTGCTGGGTGACGCCGGGCACAGCACCACACCGGATATCGGCCAGGGCGGCTGCGCGGCCATGGAGGACGCGGTGGTACTGGCGATTGCCTTGCAAACCAACTCGCTGGGCATTGAAGACGCACTGCTGCGCTATCAGGAAAAACGCAGCTATCGGGTGAAGGATTTGGTGCTGAAGGCGCGCAAGCGTTGCGATGTAACCCATGGCAAAGAGATGGAGATCACTCGTGGCTGGTATGAGGAGCTAAAAACCGAAACCGGCGAGCGTATTCTCTCCGGCATGAAAGAAACCATTATGGGCGGGCCGCTGGCCTGAGTCGCTTCCCCTCGCGACTCGATACGGGGCGACCTCAGGTTTTAAGACTACGTATGCGTCCCACCGCCAGTTCGATCACCCGGTCCGCCGTGGCGATCGTTTCCGGCCGGTGGGCGATCAGTAAAATGGGCAAGCCAAGCTGACGCAAGGTCCGGCCAATCAGCATTTCATTATTGATGTCCAAATGACTGGTGGCTTCATCCAGGATCAGCAGTCGTGGCTGTTTGTACAATGCCCGCGCCAACAGCAAACGCTGTTTCTGTCCGGCGGACAGGGTGCCGCCCATTTCCCCGATTAACGTCTGATAGCCCATCGGCAACTTATCGATGTCCTGCTCCAACTGCGCCAAACGGGCGCACTCGCTGAGCTTTTGCTTATCCACCCGCGAAGAGAAAAATGTCAGGTTATCCGCGATAGAGCCGCGAAACAGTTGATCCTCCTGCAACACCACGCCGATATGCTGACGAACCTGTGGATACTCCGCCTGCCGGTGCTCAATGCCCAGTGTACATATCACCCCGGCGGTCGGTGGATATAACCCCAGCACCAGCTTGGCCAGCGTGGTCTTGCCGCTGCCGGAGGCACCAACCAGCGCCACCACCTCGCCGGGCATAATCTGCAACGAGACTTGCGACAGGATCTCCCGCTCAGTGCCGGCATAGCTAAAACTGACCTGATCCAGACTCAACGCCGGCCGATCGCTCGGCCAGACGCAGGCGGCTGATGACACACCCGCACCGCCCGCCGCCTGCGACGCCGCATCTTCACGCGCTGCCAGCACGATATCCGCCAACCTTTCGTTATAGACATCCAGCATTCGGTAAGCGACCAGCTTGTCGATCAGCCCGTTGATGCTGGACGAGAAGCGGCCCTGAAAAGACATATAGGCCACCAGCATGCCCACCGAAAACTGACCGGCCAGTACCGCGCTGGCTCCCAGCCACAGCACCGCCGCCCCCACCACGCTGCCGATCACCGTCTGCATAATGCCGTAAACCATCATCAGTTTGCTTTCACGCAGCTGAGCATTGCGCCGGGCGACGTTAAGGTTACGCCAGACCGATTCCCGCGGCGTCAGCGCTCCGTTGACCCGCAGGCTCAACACCCCGCGCAGGCTTTCCAGAAAGTGGCTGGATTCCTGGGTGCCGGCGACCCAACTGTCTTCTGCCGCTTTACGCAGCGTACTGAACCAAAACAGCCGCAGCAGGCCATAAACCAGGGCGGCCACCAAGGCCACCAGGGTTAATTTGGCACTGTAGAAAAACATCATGGTGAGGGTACCCACCACCAGCAACACATCCAGAAAGGCTTCAAGCAACGTGGTGGTCAGGGTGTCCTGAATGGTGTCGACCGCATCGAATTTGGCGCTGATATCCCCCATGTTGCGCGCCTCAAACCAGCCAATCGGCAGCCGCAGCAAATGGTGAAACACGTTCGCCGTCCACTGCATGTTGAAATTGACCGCCATGGTGAGGGTCGCCCACTGGCGGGCCAGTTCCAGTAGCGTCTGGGTTGCGGCCATCAGCAACATGGCAATGACGATCAGCGTCAGCAGGCTGGCGTCCAGCGCCACCAAAACCTCATCAATCACCAGTTGGTTGATCAACGGGCCGATCAGCGCAAACACTTCGAGCGCCAGGGCAAAACAAAAGATCCTGCCCAGCGCGGCCTTCAGCCCCTGGGTTTTGCCAATCAGATCCATCAGGCGGATCTTTTTACGCTGGTCTTTGGCTGCAAACTGGTGAGTGGGCGTCAGCTCCATCGCGACGCCGGTAAAATGACGGTCCGCCTCCCGCAGGCTCATTTTTACCTGGCCGCGCGCCGGATCGTGCAGCTCCAGCGTTTGCCCCCGTACCCGCTTGAGCACCGTAAAGTGATTCATGTCCCAGTACAAAATGCAGGGCAGTGCCAACTGGTGCAATTCTTCAAGCTCCAACTGCACCGCGCGTCCACTTAAGTGCAGGTGTTCGGCGCAGCTCATCAATTGCGAAAATGTCATACCGAGCTGCGAAACGTTAAATTGCGCGCGCAGCGTGGGCAGATCAACCCGATGCCCATGCCAACCGGCGATCATCGCCAGACAGGCCACGCCACACTCCGCCGATTCTGTCTGGCGGATCAACGGCAGGCGCTTGCGCCATCCCCAGTTAATCACTTCGGTAACGTCCATGCTCAGATCCTCCCTTGCAGGCTCCATAATGGCTCCAGCAACCACTCATACAGGCGACGACTGTCCAGTTCTACATCTGCGGAAACGGTCATGCCGACGCGCAATGGCTCCTGCCGGCCATAAGCCGTAATAGTGGGTTTATCCAAGGCTACGATGACGCGGTAATGCCCTTCGTTTTCCTTCCATACCATGGGGTTTTGCAGCATTGCTTCGCTGGCGCTGAGGCTGGTGTCGGTAATCGCGCGGGTGGCGCCGTACTGCACTCCAAACTTTTCATAGGGGAATGAGGCAAAGCGTAGCCCCACCCGTTGTTGGGGTTTGATAAACCCGACCGCTTTACTTGGGGCAAAGAGTTCGACCTGCAATTATGCATCGTCGGCAACCATCATCAGTAAGGGATCGCTTTGTTTTACCGTCTGCCCGGCCCGGGCCAGCACCACGGCGATATGGCCATCCACCGGCGCAGTCAGCGTATGATCGCGCTGGCCACCCAGTTCGATTTGTTGCTGTTTAATGCCCAGTAACTGGCGTTCAAGTTCGGCGTCACGTGCCTGCTGCTGCTGTTCCAGGGTTCTCAGCTCTGACGCCGCCGCGGCCAGCTCGCGTTGTAGCCGTACCTGCGCCTGCCGCTGCAGTTCAACCTTTTCCTGCGCCTTCGCCAGCGCCATTTGCTGCTGCTGGAATTCAAGCTCTGAGACATAGCCTTTGGCGATCAGCTTGCGGTAACGCCCCATCAGCGACTGGGCCAGTTGCGCCTGCTGCTGAACCAGCACCATTGCCGCCTCTGTGCTGGCCAACTCCTGATTGAGCTGCGCGATGCGCTGGCGCACGCCGGTTTGTTGCAGGACACGGGTCGCCAGCTCTTGAGCACGCTGATGTTCCAGCATCCGATATTGGCGATTTAATGAATCAGAAACCGAGGCCAGAGTACCGATACCCTGCCCATTGAAATATTCGCCGCTGAGCCGATACAGCGCCTGCCCGGCCTTGACCGCCGCCCCCTCCGCTACCAGCCGTTCGGTGACCTGCCCGGCGCTGCGCGCCACCACCTTGATCAATCCGCTGGACGGCATCACCACCCCCTCCAGCCGCGCTTTGCGGGTATATTCACCCAGTATCAGAAATAGCATGATGGCCAGCACCAGCAGAATGCTGACCCAGGCATAGGCGGTTAAACTGAGGTTGGCGGGGATAATCACTTCACCCTCGGCCCTGGTGGCCTGAGCGGCAAAATAACCCTCGCGGTAAAGCTGGGGGGGATGTCCTGTCATTGGGGGTTAACCTTTATCGGCATTATAGGTCGATAATCAGCTTACTGACCGCGACGCTTCCATTTACGGACAAATCTTCGCGCCGAGGTATATATTAACTTCATAAAAGTCATTGTCCCTAACAGCACGAAAAAATAAATCATCCACTTGGCCACTTCACAAGGGATATTGATTCTGAACAGACCGCTATATTGGCTAAGACCCACAATAAAAAACAAATTACGAGATAGCCCAACGGAAAGAGCAACCATAATAAAAGCCGACCAAAACGTCTTCATAAAAGGTACCAATTCAACATTAATATGCGACCATGCCAATATCTGGCACAGCCGCATTATACTAAGGTGATATATATATTTATTACCAATTGCAGGTGCCGTCAGTATAGCTGCCAGAGTTACTTCTTGACGCATTTTTCGAACCATTTCCACTACTCAAACAAGCATTCAGCGCACCAATTGATTAACTGACTGCAATGTCAATCATCATAATTTCGGTTTTCGCTAGCGCTCTCATAATATTCCCTTATTTATAATGTTCATATTTAAACTCTATCATAGAACCGCATACATCAGACATAGATATAAACATGCGCCGCCGCCATGTCAATATATAAAGCCATTTACGCCAATATAATCACCGCGACTAAAAACAATAAATTACACGAAGCAGTTAACTGCACCACCAATATATACTGGCAAGTCTCCAACTAAATTAAAACCATTTACTCGAAGTCAATTAACTCCCTGCCACAATATTTCAATCCCCAGAGCCAATAATCCGATAAAGAAACAGCGGCGAAATACTGCCGGGCGACAGTGTCTACGCAGCACGCCACCCAACCACATCCCCACAAGTGCAGGAACCAATGCCAATGAAGACGTGCCCAGCAACGCCCCCGGCAATGCATGCTGCCACGCCAGCCCGGCGGCGAGTGCCAATGTCGAAACGGTGAATGACAGTCCCAATGCCTGCACCAGATCGTCACGTGCCAATCCCAATGCATTTAAATAAGGTACTGCCGGGATCACAAATACCCCGGTAGCACCGGTAATCAACCCGGTCAGCACACCACACAGAGGCCCCAACCCGCGTTCAACCGCTGGTGATATTTGCCACTGAAAACGGCTAAAGCCCAACAACGCGTAGACCACCAGACAGACTCCCAACGCCAGCGGTGCCAGCGGGTTATTACCGGCGGTCAGAGTGCCCGTGGTCGGCAATGTCCCCAATGCGACACAGGCCATCATTGGCCACAACCTGCGGCAAAGTGCGCGGACGTCCGGCCCGGTGAACAACTGCCAGAAATTAGTCACCAGCGACGGCACCAACAGCAGCGCCGCTGCCTGCCCTGGGGGCATCAGCAGGCTGAGCAACCCCATAGACACCGTCGGCAGCCCCAGTCCAATCACCCCTTTTACCGTGCCCGCCAGCATAAAGATGCCGAGCAAGGCTAAAATTTCGGGTAGCGTCAACGACATAGGTCTATCCTTCCATCATTATCCCTTAGTGGATGGATTGTCTGCAGCCCTTGCCTGTCGCACAATGCGGCAATCACTGAGCCAGCCTGTGGCAAACACGTAGGAGAAGCCGATGCATTTCGATTTTACCGACCTGCGGTTGTTTGTCGCCGTGGCGGAAGCCGGCAGCATCACCGCCGGGGCCGATCGCGCCTGCCTGTCGCTGGCATCAGCCAGTGCGCGCATTCGTGGGTTGGAGCAACAGGCCGGTGTTCAACTTTTGGCTCGGGGCGCACGGGGGGTACAAACTACCCTGGCCGGTGAACGCCTGCTGGGCCATGCCCGTCTGCTGTTACAGCAAAGTGAACGGCTACGGGGCGATATGGCCGAGTTTTCCCCGGGCAGCGCCTGTCATTTACGTATCCTCGCCAATACCGTCGCCGCCAGCACCTTTCTACCGGAGTTGCTGGCCGACTATCTGCTGCTTCACCCACAGACGGATATTGTGCTGGAAGAACAGCCCAGCACGGCAATCAGCCAGTCGATCCTCGATCAGACTGCGGATATCGGCATTGTCGCCAACCATGCCGACCTGCGCGGACTGGAAAGCTACCCGTTCCGCCAGGATCGCCTGGTGCTGGCGCTACCGGTCGATCACCCATTAGCCGACCGCGCCAGTGTCAGTTTTAGCGAAACGCTGGCCTATGACTTTATTGGCTTGAGTGACAACAGCGCACTGCAGCAACATTTGGCACAACACGCCGTACGCAACGGTAGCCCGATGCGTTTACGCGCACGGGCAGGAAGCTTTGAAGTGGTGTGTCGGATGGTAACGCGCGGTGCCGGTATCGCCGTGGTACCGGAAGAGATCGCCCGGCAACGGCCGGGCATGCAAGTCAGGATTATCGCGTTGGACGATGCCTGGGCCACGCGACAGCTGTCTATCGTAGTGCGTCAGTTGGCCCAGTTATCGCTACCGGCACAGCGGCTCGTTGCTTTCCTGCA
This sequence comes from Serratia proteamaculans, assembly GCF_949794035.1. Taxonomy (NCBI): domain Bacteria; kingdom Pseudomonadati; phylum Pseudomonadota; class Gammaproteobacteria; order Enterobacterales; family Yersiniaceae; genus Serratia; species Serratia proteamaculans. Next base: position 2,512,838 of record NZ_OX461105.1, on the reverse strand, counting down.
ACCGCATTAGCAGCGCTTTCTAACCATAATAGTTAATGGCTACCCGGATTGGCACGCAGTCTGGCTACCTGCGCTTCGACCTCACGCCAGGCTGGCTTATCACCCGCATAACGCTGACGCAGATAATTCACCAGATCTGCCACCTGCCGATCGGAGAAACTGTCCTTAAAGCCCGGCATAAAGCCCAGCTCGGCGGTGGCCGGTTTGGCAATGCCCTGCAGGATCACGTTGATCAGGTTATCCGGTCGCTCACTGAAAATATTGGTGTTATTGGCCAGATCCGGGCTGACGCCAAACAGCTGCGGTCCGCCGCTGGCGGCACTGTGACAGGCCTGACAGGCGCCCTGAAACAGCCGTTCACCGGTCTGCTGACCCAGGGTGGGTTGCAGATTGGTGGCCAGCTTGACCTGCGGCTGCACGTTCAATGGAACCGGACTGCTCAAAGATATCAGGTAGTTGGCCATCGCCCGCACGTCAGATTCCGGCAAGGTAGCCAGTTCGCTGACCACCGGGCCCATTGGCCCGGTCGCGACGCCGTGATCGGTAGAATGGCCGCTGCTCAGGTACTGGAACAGTTGCTCTTCATTCCAGGGTTGGTCCGCCGTGGCCAGTTGGTTTAACGCCGGCGCCTCCCAGCCATCCACCATCGCCCCGGCCAGGAAGCTGGCGCCGCCCTTTTCCGCTCCCATCAGGTTACGCGGCGAATGGCAAGCCGCACAGTGCCCCAAACCATTGACCAGATAAGAACCCCGGTTCCACTGTGCCGTTTGCGCAGGATCCGGCTGGAATTCGCCCTGGCGCAGAAACAGCGCATTCCAACCGGCCATCAGCGGGCGGACATTAAACGGAAAACGCATCTGATTAGCCGGATTACTCTGCGCCACCGCCGGCTGCGACATCATATAGGCATACAACGCCTGCATGTCGCCGTCGGTCATCTTGCTGAAGGACGTATAAGGAAATGCCGGGTACAGATTATGACCGTCACGGCTGATGCCCTGACGCATTGCCCGGTCAAAGGCGGTAAACGACCAGTTGCCGATACCGGTCTCCACATCCGGCGTGATATTGGTGCTGTACAGGGTGCCGAACGGCGTTGCCATCGCCAGCCCCCCGGCGTTGGTTGCCCCTTCCGAGGCGGTGTGGCACACCGCGCAATCCCCGACGGCGGCCAGTTGACGACCCCGTTCCAGGGTGGCGGCCGACCAGGTACCCGCTCCCGCAGTGGCCACCGGGGCAATTTCGGCACGCCACGGCAGTGCCGTAGCCGCTACGCCCAACACCGCGCCAAAAATACCGGCCGCACCGCCAAACCACCATTTACTGCGCCTGGGTTTGACCGCTGGCGCAGCTTCCTGCCGGGCGCTATCCGGGCCGTTCAGGGCCTCGCGCAGCCGGTCGGAAGTGATCGGCAACTCGCGGAAACGAATGCCGGTGGCGTCAAACACCGCGTTGGCAATGGCTGCCGCGCTGGGTACCGATGCGGACTCCCCGGCCCCCAGCGGGGGATCGTAGGGCCGTGGCATCATCACCACGTCAACTTCCGGTACCTCAGGGAAAGTCAGGATCGGGTAAGCCCCCCATTCCTTGCTGGAAATGGTCGATTTTTCGAAAGTCACCCGCTCTTTCAACACCCGGCTGGTCGACTGGATCACGTTGCCGTGGATCTGGTGACGTACACCGTCCGGGTTGACCATCATGCCGGCATCGTGTCCGACCACAATACGCGTCACCGCCACTTCGCCGCTGGCCTTGTCGATCGCCACATCGGCGACCCAGGCCGCCCAGGCGGCACCAAAACCGGGGAATTTGCTGTGAATATAGCGCGCATAGGCAAAACCACGCCCGCGCAGCACCCCATCTTCCGCCGGGGTTTGCATCGGTTCGGTATGCGGCGTCCAGCCTGCACGTTCGGCGGTGCTGAGCATCAGTTCGGTGGCCCGCTGATCCTTGATATAACGTAGTCGGTATTCGAGCGGATCCACACCGGCCGCGGTGGCCAGCTCATCAATATAGGACTCGTGCGCGAAGGTATTCGGCAGTGCCGACACGCCACGCATCCAGGAGGCACGAACGATTGGCGCCATATCCTCAATGCTGACGCGCAGCTCCGGGTATTCGTAAGGCGGCACCGAGGTGCGATCCCCCATCTCATAGGCCACCGGCACCGGTTCAACCATCCCGGTCAGCAACAACGCCAGCGTGGGGGCGCCGTTGGACGGGTAATAAGTGCGAAAATCATAGGCCACCGGATGACCGGCGGCGTCCAACCCACCATCCACTTCCATCAGTTGTGCGGTGCCCTTGGGTTCCCACAGGTGTTCCTGCTCGCGGGTGAGCTGCACCCGCACCGGGCGGCCAACCGCACGCGACAGTAACGCCGCATCGGCACAGACATCATCGGCACAGTTGCGGCCATAGCAGCCCGCCGCCTCCATGCGGATAATTTCGATCTGTTCTTCTGGGTATTCCAGCAGCCAGGCGAGATCGGCACGCAGCAGATGCGGGTTCTGGCTGCCTGACCAAACCTGTAACTGCTGCGGCTGGTAGTCCGCCAGCGCACAAGACGGGCCGAACGAGGCGTGCAGTTGATACGGCCACAGGTAACTGCGGGTAAAGCGCCGATCGGCAGCAGCCAATGCCGTATCTACGTTGCCGGTGTCATGCACCACCCGTGTCGAATGCGGGTTATCACGCAGCGCCTGCGCCACGTCGGTCATCTGCGGCAGGTTACGCCGCCAGTCCTTCCAGCTCACCTGCAGCGCCTGCGCCGCCTTGATCGCCTGTTCTTCGCGCTCGGCGACAATGCCGATAAAATCCCCGATCACCACCAGTTTGACGATGCCGGGAATATGGGCGATGGACTGCTCGTCCACCGCCAGCAGGCTGGTGCCGACAAACTCGCCGCTGTCATAACCGGCATAGGGGGGCCGCACCACGCGGCCATGCAGCATGTTCGGCAACCGCATGTCGTGCACATAGGTAGATTCGCCGGTGGCCTTGGCCGGGATATCGACACGCGCGGTGCTGGTACCAACCAGGCGATATTCGGCCTGCGGCTTGAGCGGTGCATCGCCGGAGATCGACAGTTCAACATGCACACCGGTGACCAGTTCGCCGTAGCTCAGCGCTTGTCCCTGTGGGCCGACAATCCTGCCGTCATTCAACGTCAGTTGTTCAACCGTCACGCCAAAGTGCTGCGCGGCCTGTTGCAGCAGCCAGCGCCGTGCCTCGGCCGCCGCGTTACGCAGCGGCACGGCAGAAATCTGTAGCGTGGCGCTGGCGATGGTCGCGCCCTGATTTGGCGTGCTTTCGGTATCGCCCAACACCATGCGAACCTGTTCCATGCGCAAGTAAAGTTCTTCGGCGACGATTTGCCCCAGCGCGGTGCGCACACCGGTGCCGAGATCAACATGACCGTTGAAGGCGTAAACCTCACCGCTGTCGCAAATGGCGATAAACAGCCCTGGCTCTTTGGGTTTCAGGCTCGGCGTCTGACCTTTCGGCACCAGACCCGGCGGCGGCTGGATCTGATCGATAATCAGCAACGTGCCATGACGCTGCAATAATTCGGCCTGGCTCGGTAATGAGGAATGGGTGTCAGTCATGGGGCGAGGTTTCCTCACTGCGGCAAAGAATGATAGCACGCTGAACCGCACGTAGGATTTCGATATGGGTGCCGCAGCGGCACAGGTTGCCGGACAGCGCCTGGCGGATTTCGCGGTCGCTGGGCGACGGATTGCGATCCAACAGGGCTTTGGTGGTCATGATCATGCCATTCAGGCAGTAGCCGCACTGCGCGGCCTGTTCTTCTATAAAGGCCCGTTGCACCGGGTGCAGATGGTCACGATCGCCCAGCCCTTCCAGCGTGGTCACCGCGCGGCCGGTCATACCCAGCGCCGGGATCACACAAGAGCGTGCGGCGATGCCGTCTACCAACACGGTGCAGGCCCCGCATTCACCGAGACCGCAGCCGTATTTCGGGCCGTTGAGCGCCAGATCGTTTCGCAGTACCAATAGCAGAGGGGTATCCGCCATGACTTGGATATGAATATTTTCGCCGTTGACTGACAGCATCAGCGGATGCTCCGTCAGTGTTTTTACCGCACCTTCCCTGGGCAATTGCACTTCAGCTATCGCCATTATCGCGTCTCCGCTCTGGTTATTTTGTCGGCCGTGACCTCGCCACCGCCGCACTCACCAGACAACCGCAGTTGCGGGTGGCGAATCAGCCGGGCGGCTGGTCTTCCAGCATTTTATTGAGCAGGAACATCAGTGCTATACGTTCGGCCGGATTCAGCGTACCGAAAGTTAATTCTGTGATCGTCGCCGCGTGCGGCACCGTTTCTGCCAGCAGCGCGGCACCGGTATCGGTCAGCCCAACCACCACTTTGCGTCGGTCGATCGGATCCGGCATCACGGTGATCAGGTCACGCGCCTTGAGACGCTCGACAATACCGCGAATGGTGGCCTGATCGACCGCCGTCACCTGCACCAGCTCGGTCAACGAACTTGGGCCCATGTCGCGCACTGCGCACAGGGTAATAAACTGCACGGCGGTCAGTTGCGAATCACCCACGTTTTGCTGGAAAATCGCCACGTGGCGCTGATAAACCTTACGCAGCAGGTGCCCGACTTGTTCAGTAAAGTGATAATTTTCGGTCTTGCCGTTATCTGCAGCCGGGTATTCGGGGGGCGTCATTGCGTTACTCTCACCATCTATGGAAACCACCGAGAATAGTACAAACCCCCGCGTTTAGCAGCAAGGTTAACCCTGGCTGACCCGCGACGCGGCCGGTGCCACCACTTCGCCATCGGCCACCACCGTGGTGCCATCCAGGCTGATGTCGCAGTGGCGCAGCGCGATATCCATATGGCACGGCGTTTTGCGCGTGCCGCCGACTTCGGTATTCGGCCCGGTGGAGAACAGGAAATTGCCGTAGAAGGCGCGCGCATCCATACACATCCCGTCGTTTTTGTCGTGCAACCCCATCGCCGTCCACTGCGCACGCGGCTGCAAGCCCCAGCCGATATGCGAGATGCCGTACACTTCCGGATCGTTGAAATACTTCATGTACTCCCGCAGGTATTCCGCCTCAAAGCCGCCGTGAATGCGCGTCACAAAGCCTTTGTCGATCTCCAGCGTAATGCGTTCACGGGCATAGCTCTTGAACGGCAGCAGGATATCGCCCACCTCCAGTACCAGCACCCCTTCGGCCTGTTCTTCATTCGGCCAGGTGAACAGGAAGCCGCTCGGCCAGTGATCCCAGCGCCCCGGTTCGTCGGCATAGCCGTATTCGGTCACCGTCGGATATTGCCCCAACGGCGCACGGAAATCGCTGCCGGCGGCAGACTTCACCTGCATCAGCTTTGCCTGCTCCAGCACCGCCGCCGCCGCCAACACTCGCGCTTTGTCCTCTGCATTAGGCAACATGCGTGCCAACACCTCCGGAGGTTCGACGGCCAGCAGAATGCGCGTGCCGGTTTTCAGGATCTGCTCCTGCTCCGGCGAGTGCAGCAGCATCATGGTGTCGACAATCAGATCGGCCGCCTCCAGTGCACGTTGTGCTGCGTGGTTACCGGTCAACGCCGTATCGCCACAGTAAGCCGTCATGTCATTGCCCATTGCGCGCGGATGGTTAAATGACGGCAGTTCGACCGCGTAAACCTTGGCGCCCAGACGCAGTGCCGCATCGGTGGCAGCGCGCACCGTACGCGCATCGGAATAGTGACTTTTCAGGATCGCCACGCTTTGCGAAGCATCAACCTTCGACAGCGTAAGCACCTGCTCGAACAGTTGAACCAACTGACTATCATTGACCGCCATGTGTATCTCCTGTCTCGCTAAGGGTTGGCCGACACGCCTGGCGTCGGTGAGGTTATTTTGTACAAATTAAAGTGACCACACTCTTTTAATTATCTAAGCCGAAAATCGAACAGGAAGCAAGGCCGCGGAGCCACCCATAAGCAAATCCTATTTTAAGCCCTACGCATCCTGTGATTAACATGAGTTTAACAGCAATGGCCGGTTAATTAGCGTGAGCCAGATCTAAATTAACACTTGTGCAACTTTGCGTTATTTAGCGCATACACTATAAATCAATCGTCCGGCATCATTGCGGATGACAGGTAAAAAACCAAACAGTCAGGGGAAAAATGATGAGCAAACAACAACGCATTGCCGTGGTCGGTGCCGGTCTGGGTGGCGCTGCCGCCGCCGGTCTGCTGCAGAAAGCCGGCTTTACCGTCGACCTGTACGAACAGAGCCCGGTGTTTTCACGCCTGGGGGCCGGTATCCATATGGGGCCGAACGTCCTGAAGATTTTCCGCCGTCTCGGCATCGAGCAGCCGCTGGAGCAAATGGCCTCGCACCCGGACTTCTGGTTCAGCCGCGACGCCGAAAGCGGTGACTATCTGTCGCGCATTGAGCTGGGGGCCTTTGCCCACAAAGAGTACGGTGCGGCTTACGTGACGGTGCACCGGGGCGATTTGCAGGCGTTGCAGATGGCCGCCCTGCAACCGGGCAGCGTGCATTTTGGCAAGTGCCTGAGCAAGATTGAGGAGCGTGACAACGAAGTGGTGCTGAACTTTGCCGATGGCACCCAGGCCCACGCCGATATCGTGATTGGCGCCGACGGCATCAACTCACGCATTCGCGAACACCTGCTGGGTGCAGAAGCGCCCACCTACAGCGGCTGGGTCGCCCACCGCGCGTTGATCCGCGGAGAAAAACTGGCCAAATACAACCTGAGTTTTGAAGACTGCGTGAAATGGTGGTCGGCAGATCGCCACCTGATGGTCTATTACACCACCCAAAAACGCGACGAGTACTATTACGTCAGCGGCGTGCCCCACCCGGCCTGGGATTTCCAGGGCAGCTTTATCGACAGCAGCCGCGAAGAAATGTACGAAACCTTTGCCGGCTATCACCCGATTGTGCAAGCGCTGATCGAATCCAGCGAACAGGTCACCAAATGGCCGCTGTTAAACCGTAAACCGCTGCCGTTATGGAGCGAAGGCCGCATGGTGTTGCTGGGCGACGCCTGCCACCCGATGAAACCGCACATGGCGCAAGGCGCGGCGATGGCGATCGAAGATGCGGCCATGCTGGCGCGCTGTCTGCAGGAGACCGGTTTGACCGACTACCGCACCGCTTTCCAACTGTATGAAGCCAACCGCAAAGAGCGCGCCTCCCGCGTCCAGGCGGTCTCCAATGCCAACACCTTCCTGCGTACTCAGGAAGATCCGGCCTGGGTCTACGGCTATGACCTGTACGCGCAGACGCTGAAGTCGGAGAACGCCGCATGAGCCATTTTCTGTATGGCGCCAACGTGCAGGCCAACGGCATCCGCCAGCACTACCTGCGCTACGGTGGCCAGGGGCCGGTACTGATCCTGATCCCCGGTATCACCAGCCCGGCGATCACCTGGGGCTTCGTTGCCGAACGCCTGGCCGAGCGCTACGACACCTATGTGCTGGACGTGCGCGGTCGCGGTCTGTCCGCCAGCGGGCCGGACCTGGCCTATGACGCCGAAACCTGCGCCGAGGACGTCAACGCCTTCGCCGCCGCATTAAAGCTGGAAAACTATGCCCTGCTCGGCCATTCGATGGGCGCGCGCTTTGCCCTGCGCGCCGCTGCGTTGCAACCGGCTGGCGTGCGCCGGTTGGTATTGGTCGATCCACCGGTTTCCGGCCCCGGCCGTCGTGAATATCCGGGCAAATGGCCCTGGTATGTAGATTCGATCCGCCAGTCGCTGCAGGGAATGGACGCCGAACAGATGCGCGCCTACTGCCCGAGCTGGAGCGAACAGCAGCGCCAACTGCGAGCCGAATGGCTGCACACCTGCTACGAACCGGCGATCCAACGCGCCTATGAAGATTTTCATCAGGTCGACAGTCATCGCGATTACCCCTCACTGAGCATGCCGACGCTGCTGATGATTGCAGGCCTTGGCGGTGTGATCCAACCGGAGGACGCAGCGGAGATCCGCCAGTTGCAACCGGAAATCACCCTGGTACAGGTTGAAAAAGCCGGCCATATGATCCCGTGGGACGACTTTGACGGTTTCTTCCACGCCCTGGGCGATTTTCTGGATTAATTAAGGAGCCTTTGTCATGAGTAAAAATTACCGTATCGGCCAGATCGTGCCCAGTTCCAACACCACGATGGAAACCGAGATCCCGGCGATGCTGACGGCACGCCAGTTGATCCGTCCGGAGCGCTTTACCTTTCACTCCAGCCGCATGCGCATGAAACACGTCAGCAAGGCGGAACTGGCAGCAATGGACGCCGAATCAGACCGCTGCGCACTGGAGCTGTCCGACGCCCAGGTTGATGTGCTGGGCTATGCCTGCCTGGTGGCGATCATGTCGATGGGTTTGGGCTATCACCGCGAGTCCCAGGCCCGCTTGGCGCAGGTTACCCAGGACAACAACGCCGCTGCCCCGGTGATCAGCAGCGCCGGTGCGTTGGTCAACGGCCTGAAGGTGCTGGGTGCCAAACGCATTGCGCTGGTTGCCCCCTACATGAAGCCACTGACCCAAATGGTGGTGGACTATATCGAGCACGAAGGCATTGAGGTCAAGGTGTGGCGCGCGCTGGAGATCGCCGACAATCTGGCGGTCGGCCGTCATGATCCGGCCAAACTGCCGGGCATAGTTGCCGAAATGGATCTGAGCGGTGTCGACGCCATCGTGCTGTCTGCCTGCGTGCAGATGCCGTCATTACCGGCGGTCGCTACCGTTGAGGCGCAAACCGGCAAGCCGGTGCTGACCGCCGCCATCGCCACCACCTACGCCATGCTGACGGCACTGGAACTGGAGCCGATCGTTCCCGGTGCCGGCGCCCTGCTGTCCGGTGCTTATTAAGGAGGCAAAATGGCAGCCGAGCACTCGCTTACCGATAACTACCACGGCGTCTGGGGTAACCGCATCGGCTTCGGTCTGCGCCCGGCCCTGTTGGTGGTCGACTTTATGCAGGGTTACACCACCGAAGGCGCGCCGTTGTTCGCTCCCGGCGTGGTCAGTGCGGTCGAAGAAAGCGTGGCACTGCTGACAACCGCGCGCCAGGTGGGAATTCCGGTGATCCACACCAATATCCGCTATCATGCAGGGCATTTTGCCGATGGCGGCATCTGGGTGAAAAAAGCACCGGTTATGAAGGACATGGTGGAGGGGAATCCGCTGGCGGCGTTCTGTCCCCAGGTGGCCCCGCGAGCCACGGAAGTGGTGTTGACCAAGCAGTATGCCAGCGCCTTTTTCGGTACCTCGCTGGCCCCCATGCTGGTGGCGCTCGGCGTCGATACTTTGCTGCTGGTCGGCTGTTCCACCAGCGGGTGTATCCGCGCCAGCGCTGTGGATGCGGTACAGCACGGCTTTCGCACCATCGTGGTACGTGAATGCGTGGGCGATCGTCACCCTGGTCCGCATGAGGCCAACCTGTTCGACATCGACAGTAAATACGGCGACGTCGTGGCCAAACGGGAGGCAATTGATTATCTGAACCGGCTGTAATCCAGAGTTTCACCTGCACGGAGTGCTGAAAAATAAAGAAGGCGCGGCAAGCGCCTCAGGTGACCGCCCGATACAAGGCGGCTTCCAAGCAAACACACAACGCTCCTCCTCCGGAGGCCACCATGCACCACCTGGAGACATCATCATGGCCATTGTTGAAACCCCGTTAACCGGGAAAGCGGGCGCAGAATCGCTTCTGTACCGCAAAATCACCTGGAAGCTGATCCCGTTCCTCTGTCTGTGCTATCTGGCCGCCTATCTCGACCGCATCAACGTCGGGCTGGCCAAGCTGCAGATGGCCGATCAACTGCAATTGAGCGAGGCGGCCTTCGGTCTGGGAGCCGGGCTGTTTTTTGTCGGCTATATCCTGTTTGAGGTACCGAGCAACCTGATCCTGCAACGGGTCGGTGCCAAGGTGTGGATTGCCCGCATCATGATCACCTGGGGCCTGCTTTCCGCCTGCACCATGTTCGTCACCACCCCTAACCAGTTTTACATCATCCGTTTTCTGCTCGGCGTGGCGGAAGCCGGTTTCCTGCCCGGCGTGCTGTATTACCTGACGCTGTGGTTCCCGACCTACCGTCGCGGCCGCATTATTGCGCTGTTTATGATTGGCCTGCCGCTGTCGAGCGTGCTGGGTGGCCCGATTTCCGGCTGGATCATGGGGCACTTTGATATGCGCCACGGGCTGCATGGCTGGCAATGGTTGTTCCTGCTGGAGGGCATCCCCAGCGTGCTGCTGGGGGTACTGACTTTCTGGGTGTTGCCGAACAATTTCCGCCAGGCCAAATGGTTATCCGACGAAGAGAAACAGCGGATTGCCGAGGATCTGGCGCAAGACGACGCCGAGGCCGGTCACAGTAAACACAGCTTCCGCGACGGCTTCTTTAATCTCAAGGTCTGGATGCTGGGCGGCATTGACTTCTCGATCCTGCTTAGCGCCTATGCGATGGGGTTCTGGATGCCGACCTTTATCAAAACCGCCGGAGTGACCGACATTACCACCATAGGTATGCTGACCGCGCTGCCGAGCGTCGCCGCCCTGCTGGGGATGCTGTTGATCGGCACCAGTTCTGATCGTATGCGTGAGCGACGCTGGCATATCATAGTGCCGTTTATTGTCGGCGCGATGGCGATGGCCGGTAGCACCTTCTTCACCCATAACGTGATCGCCACGGTGCTGTTGTTCTCTGTCGCCCAGGCGGCGATCATCGGGGCGGTACCGGTGTTCTTCAGCCTGCCCGCCACCTTCCTGCGGGGAACGGCGGCGGCAACCGGCTTCGCACTGGCCTGCTCGTTGGCCAATATCGCCGGGTTGGTGAGTAACTCGCTGATGGGGCTGGCGCTGGATCTGACCGGTAAAAGCGGTGGCGCACTCTGGGCGTTCGCCGGTTGCCTGTTGATCAGTTCCCTGCTGGTGGTCGCGCTGCCGGCCAAGGTGGTTAACCGCTGAGGATGTTGGGCTCCGTTCGCGGGGCCCGACTTATTGGCAGGTGAAATGCCCGTCCGCCGCCTCGCCCATGCGTTGCAGCAAACGATGACCAATATTATTGCTCCAGTTGAAGCTGTTTTGCAGCACCACCACCGCCGTTTTATGGCGCAGATCCAGGCCGATATAGCTGGAATAGCCGCCGATAAACCCCACCTGATAGGTAATTTGCTGCGAACCCACGTCGTCAACCACCCAGGCGATGGCCGCCGCCTCTTTACTGCGCGCAAAATGCACGGTCAGCGAGTCTTTCAGCGCCTGATCCAGTGCCGCCGAACCGGTAGGGACGAAATGTGCCTGCGCATAGCGCAGCAGATCGTCGGCGTCGGTATATAACCCGGCGGCGCCAATCATATAGGAAGAAAACTGCCAGTCGGGCACCGGCTGCCCGCGCCGAATAAACTTGGGCTGATCGCCGGCATGGCCAATGGCCCGTTGCGCATAACCCGGCAACTGCTGTGCATCGTAACTGGTGTGGGTCAGCCCCAACGGCTGGAGGATGTTTTCCGTGGTCAGACGATCGACGGTTTTACCGGTGCGCCGTTGCAGGATGTAATCCAGCAGCGCATAGCCCAGATTGGAATAGCGTGGGGCTTCAACGGCCGGGGCCGCAAACTGCGCCAGGTCGTCGAGGACTTTTGGCGTATCCAGCGAGCCATAAAAATTATCGCCGGTAAACAGATAGCGGACAAAGGCCCCCAGCATCTCCGGCGTCATCATCTGACGCGGCAGGCCCGAGGTATGGGTCACCAACTGCAGCAGGGTAATGTTGGCCGCATCCTTGCTGAGCAAGGTGCCGGGCGGCAGTAAGGTTGCCAACGTATCGTCCCAATGCAGCACGCCCTTGTTGACCAACACCACCGTGACTTCGGCAATAAATCCCTTGCTGACCGACCCCACGGCAAACAGCGTGTTGCCGTTAACCGGATAGCGCTGCTGCGCATCGGTCACGCCGTAACCATAGGTGCGCGCCTGCCCGTCTGCCGTCAATACGCCCACCACCAATCCCGGCGTCTGCCCGCTGTCGACTATCGGCCGTGCCAGGCTGTCGACCTCGGCTTGCAGGTCAGCACTGCACGCCAAACGCCGGCTTTCCAACGGTGATGTATCGGTCGGCATGCGCGACAGCGTGCCACAGGCTGAAAGCAGCAATGGCATAATCAAAGCAAAACAGCGCGTTAGGAGGATTCTTATCTTCATTGCTCACGGGCCAAAAAATAATCGGCGCATGATAAACCATCACACCGCCCATGTCCCCGTGGAATGAAAAAAGGACGCAAGCAAGCTTGCGTCCTTGGTGGTCATTTTGGTTAACGTCGTGGCGTATTACTGGTCTTTCAAGCCCCGGTTAATCAGCATAGGTTCAATGCTTGGCGCTTTGCCGCGCCAGTCGATATACAGTTTTTCCAGGTCCTGACTGTTGCCGCGCGACAGGATCATATTGCGGAATCGCTGGCCGTTCTCCGCGGTCAGGCCGCCATGTTCGCTGAACCACTGGAAGGCATCATCCGCCAGCATTTCGGTCCACAGATAGGCGTAGTAACCGGCCGCATAGCCGTTACCCCAGATATGCTTAAAGTAGCTGGAGCGATAGCGCGGTGGCACATAGCTGAGATCGATTTTATCTTTCATCAGCGATTCGGCCTCGAACTTGTCCACGTCCTGCTGCGGTTGGTCGGCACTCAACATATGCCAGTGCATGTCCAACAGCGCCGCAGACAGCAGTTCGGTCATGTCATAGCCTTTGTTGAACTTGTCGGCCTTTTTGATTTTGTCGACCAGCTCTTGCGGCATGGCTTCACCGGTTTTGTAATGCTTGGCGTAGTGCGCAAAGACCTTGGGATCGCTGGCCCAGTGTTCGTTGAACTGTGATGGGAACTCAACAAAGTCACGCGCAGTATTGGTACCGGACAGGCTTGGATATTCCTGATCGGCGAACATGCCGTGCAGCGCATGGCCAAACTCGTGGAACATGGTGATCACATCATCGTACGACAACAGTGCAGGCTGGCCCGGTGCCGGTTTGGTAAAGTTGGCGACGTTGTAAATCACCGGCTTGGTGCCTTTCAACTTCGACTGCTCGACAAAGTTGCTCATCCAGGCGCCACCGCCCTTGTTGTCGCGCTTAAAGAAGTCGGTATAGAACAGCGCCAGTGATTTGCCGTCTTTATCGAACACCTCATAAACCCGTACGTCCGGCTGATAAACCGGGATGTCCTTGCGCTCTTTGAAACTGATACCGTACAGCAGGTTGGCGGCATAGAACACGCCGTTGTTCAGCACGTTATCCAGCTCAAAGTAAGGTTTGATCTGTGACTCATCCAGGTCGTATTTGGCTTTGCGTACCTGTTCGGCGTAGAACTGCCAGTCCCAGGCTTCAACCTTGAAGCCGCCTTTTTGCTGGTCAATCACCGCCTGAATGTCTTTGGCCTCACGTTCGGCACGCGCGGTAGCCGCCGGGACGATATCGCGCATAAAGCTCAGCGCGGCATCCGGGGTTTTGGCCATCTGGTTTTGCAACTTCCAGGCCGCGTAATTTGGGAAGCCCAGCAGTTTGGCCTGCTCGGCACGAATTTTAGCCAGCCGCGCAATGGTCTGGCGAGTGTCGTTAGCGTCGCCCTTTTCTGCGCGGTTCCACGAGGCATCAAACAGGGCTTTACGCGTCTCGCGGTTTTTCAGGCTCTGCAATTCCGGTTGCTGGGTGGTGTTTTGCAACACCAGCAGCCACTGTTTATCCAGCTTGCGTTCACCGGCCGCCTGAGCCGCCGCCGCCAGTTCGCCTTCCGACAGGCCGTCCAGCTTCCCTTGTTCGGTGATCACCAGTGCACCCTCTTTGGTCGCCGCCAGCAATTTGTTGGAGAACTGGGTGCTCAGCGTTGCTGCTTCCTGGTTCAGCGCCTTCAGCTTGGTTTTATCGGCGTCGGACAGATTAGCCCCCGCCAGTTCGAAGTTCTTATAGGTCACTTCAACCAGGCGACGGGATTCCGCATCCAGCTTCAGCGTGTCGAGCTGCTGATGAACGGCCTTGATACGGGCAAACAGCTTGCTGTTGAGCATGATGGCATCATCCAACGCCGCCAGCTTCGGTGAGCTTTGCTCGTCCAACTTTTGCAACGCGTCACTGGTGTTGGCCGAGGTCATGGCGCCAAACACATTCATCACCCGCGACAGCATCGCGCCGCTTTGTTCCAGCGCCACGAAGGTATTTTTAAAGTCAGGCTTGGCCGGGTTGTTGGCGATCTTCTCCACCTCTTCCAGCTTCTGCTTGATACCGGCGTCGATCGCCGGGGCATAATCACTTTCTTTGATCAGATTGAACGGCGGTGCCTGGAATGGCAGACGACTTTGATAGAAGAACGGGTTTTCATTCTTTTTATTGTTGTGTTGGTTGGCTTCACCGGTCACGTTAGCCTCCTTTGCCTGGCCACTTGGCAACGCGCTATGATCCGCGTGCGGTTGGGTTTCTTCTGCCTGTGCCTGCGAGCCCAGCGCCATGCCGATCGCCAACACCAATGTCGATAAACGCATCAAATCGAAACTCCTCCATGTTCACAGAATAAGGTCGCGGAGAGCTCATCTCCCCTTGAGTCACATCCTAGCTTAGGCGCAGTTGGCAGATTGAGCAAAAACAAGTGATTAGAAGCTAACCGGCCTCGACAACAGGCCGTTGATTGTCCGGTTTTATATAACGGTTCATCCCAAACTCGCCTATAGACGCTTTATTAGCGGCGCATTAGCCTTATTCAACCGACTAATCATTCATCGAAATAACCCGACTTAACCGCATACCAATATCAAATCCACAGGTAGCGTCACCCTCAAATAATTCTGAAAACGCGTCATGCACATGACCAAATTCGCACCAGCTTAAAACGTGCGGCTATTTAAATCAGGAGATGGATATTTCATGGCTACAACACCTCAACCTAATGAACAGATTTTGGGGGGACATTCGCATCGTCAGGAAAACAGGACCACGAATGAAACCCCCTTACTTAGTGCCAGGATAATCGGTCAGGGCACCCGATGCGTGGTGATGCTGCCGGGTTGGTTTGGTGACCATAACGTCTATCAGCCGATGTTCCCCTATCTGGACACCGAGGCCTTCACTTATGTGTTTGTGGATTTTCGTGGCTACGGCCAGTCACGCGACATAGCCGGCAGCTACACCACCAATGAAATGGTCGCTGACGTGGTCAACCTGATGGATAGCCTGGGTTGGCATCGCTTCGACGTCGTCGGACATTCCATGGGGGGGAAAATTGCGCAGATCATTGCGGCCAGACACTCTGAGCGAGTACGCAGTGCGGTGGGCCTGACACCCGTTCCGGCCAGCGGGCTGGACGTAGAACAGCAGGTTTGGCGCATCTTCGAGCAGGCGGTCGAGGATGATACCTGCCGCCATTCTCTGATTGATTTTTCCACTCATCACCGGCTGCCTCGCCGCTGGGTCAGCGATACCGTTCAACAGTCGCGCGCGGCCTGTGCCCCAGCGGTATTTGAAGCCTACCTCCGTAGCTGGGCGCTGGAAGATTGTTCCATCGAAACTTACGGCTGCACGGTTCCCTTGCTGTTACTGATCGGCCAGCACGATCCGGCGCAGACACTGCCGATGATGGATAACACCTGTCTGAAGTGGTTCGTCAATGTGGAGACGGAACTGCTCGAAGGCTGTGGACACTACCCAATGCAGGAAATCCCGCTTTATCTGGCGGGTGCCATCGAGCGTTTCTTGCGCAAACAAACTAAGTAGCAGCGACTCTGCTGGAGGTTTACATCATGCACACTGATTTTCCATCGTCTAAAAAACCGGCGGTTAAAACCGACGCCCCTGCCAGGCCGATCCGTCGGCTGCACCATTTTGCCTGGCGCTGCCGGGACGCAGAGGAAACCCGACATTTCTATGAAGATATTCTCGGCTTGCCGCTGGTCCATGTTATTAAAAACGACCATGTCCCCAGCACCGGCGAATACTGCCCGTATGTGCATATCTTTTTCCGCATGAAAGATGATTCGCATATCGCCTTCTTCGATCTGGGTGACGGGATAGCGGCACAACCCAGCCCAAATACCCCCGAGTGGGTTAACCATATTGCCTTGAAACTGGATAACCGCGCCGATCTGGACAGCATGCATCAACGGTTACTCGCACAGGGTATTGCGGTGATTGGGGTTACCGATCACGACGGTTATCTTGAATCCATTTACTTCTTCGATCCGAACGGGTTTCGTCTGGAATTGACCACCGAAGTGGCGGCGGCCGAAACCGTGGAAGGCTTTGCCCGCACGGCGCATCAGGAGTTGGCGATTTGGACCCGAGAACAATCACGACGCCAGGCCCAGGCTGAGGGGAAATCATGAGCGTCACTCTGGCTGCGCAATTACGTTTGGCCACACGCGAAAACGGCCGCCGGGACGGTGAATTGATGCTGGTCTCTCCCGATCTTTCGCGTTGCATTGCCGTGCCCGCTATTGCCCGCACCCTGCAGGAAGCGTTAGATAACTGGTCGGCTATCGCACCACAGCTGATGCAGGTGGCTGCAAGCGGCTGGGACACTGGCGACCTCTTCAATGCCTCAAGCTGCCTGGCACCGCTACCCCGCGCCTATCAGTGGGTTGATGGGTCCGTTTATCGCCACCACGCCAAACTGATGTATCAATGGCGAAATGAACCTATCCCTCCGCAATATGAAGAGAAGCCGCTGGTTTATCAGGGCGGTTCGGACGTGATGTTAAAAGCAACCGCGCCGATCGAAGCCACTGATGATGAGCTGGATATTGATTTTGAAGCAGAGATCGCCGTGATAACCACTGACGTCCCTCTCGGGGTGACGCCCGAGCAGGCGCTGGAGTGTATCGCGCTAGTGGTGTTGCTCAATGACGTCTCTCTCCGCGGTCTGATCCCCGACGAACTGGCCCGGGGTTTCGGTTTCTACCAGAGCAAGCCTGCAACCAGTTTTGCCCCGGTTGCCGTGACGCCCGCGACGCTCGGCGCGAACTGGCGGGACGCCATGTTGCATTTGCCGGTGCACGTCAGTCTGAATGGAAAATGGTTTGGCGCTCCGGACGCCGGTGATGATACGGCGTTTAATTTCGGGCAGCTTATTGCACACCTTGCCTGCACCCGCGCTTTGGCGGCTGGCAGCATCGTGGGGGCAGGCACCATCAGCAATGCCGATCCGGCATCCGGCAGCGCCTGCATTACCGAAGCCCGGGTGCGTCAGGCGCTGAGTGGTGTAGATGAAAGCCAGCGGCAGCCCTATCTGGTACAGGGTGACCAGGTGCGGATTGAGGTGTTCGATGCCGACGGACATTCCGTGTTTGGTGCCATCGACCAAAAAGTGGTGATCCTTCAACAATAAATCACGGTGACCTGGCTAGCGCTGGCCGTAGCAGGCAATGATCTCCCCGGCAACGGCCACCGCGATCCGGTCTGCTTGCCGCTATCACGCAATGGGAAGTTGGATCGCTTGTTGTTATCCACAATCGCCGAACCACGACAGTTTAATCGTGATCTTAGCTCTCCCGCTATCACGGCAGAGATATGGCATTTGCAAACGCTGCTGGCGGAAACGCTGAGTTGCGCACCGGATCAGATAGATCCCCACACCAATTTCTTTGCTAATGGCGGCAGTTCATTGTCTGGTATTACCTTTCTGGGGGAAATCAAACACTGTTTAAGCGTAGAATTGACGCTAGCGGAAATTCTTGGTTACCCACAGCTCAGCTTTCTTGCCGAACGCATCCATCAAAATTGCCCGTCAGTACTGTCGATGATATCTGGAAATATAAATCACCCCTCGCTGCCTACGCTGTATTTAGTGCATGGCGCAGGGGGGCAGGTTAATCAATACGTCGGATTAATGCGACAGTTAGCACCCTACGCCAACATCCGAACCATCGCCAGCCCAGGGTTAGCGGCATCCAATGGCGGCATATCATTCACTCTACAACAGTTGGTTGCCACCCATTTGGCCGCCATACCGCAAGACGAACGCACCTCGGCCGTCATCGCTGGTTGGTCGTTAGGCGGTCAATTGGCCATCCATATGGCAGCATTAGCCACACAGCAAAATGAACCATTTGCGCATGCTGTCATAATTGATAGCAGCTTACCCTCTTCTGCCACTCTGAAGAAACGTCACTACAGCGTTGTACAATGCTACCTGAATCTTTTCGACTCTCAAACCCACCAATTGCAGACCCATAAATGCTGCCATTTGGTAACCTCGTGGCAGCTCCCACTAAGTCACCGGCAAGATTACCCACAATAACAATGGTTTAACGATCAGCATCTGCACCTGAAATCATCAACAACTCATTTTTTGTTAATTCTCTCACTTCCCTTCTCCTTTTTTGCGAAAAATGAAATTACTTTTAAGATAAAAATTAACACTGCGGCTCCTAGCAACGAATAGATGATGGCTTTCATCGTAAACCCACTGCCAGAAATCAATTGAGTGACAAAAAAAACAAAAGAAGTTTTAATATATTCAATGGATAAATCATTCATCTTGGATAATAACCCCAAACTATATTTTATAACTATTGAACAGCCGTACTAAGAAGTCCTTCCACAATACTCAATGCGGAAACCATAGCATCCTCATATCTTCCAGAGATTAATTTAAAAAAATCATTATTCAATGCTTTCATGGTATATTCCTTTTGTTTAAGAAATTCAATATCAACTTTCTTAAAATCAGATAAATCATTGAGCTAAAAAGAGAGTAAATCAATGCTCTCGTGATATAACCGCTACCAAATGTAAATTGTAAAACAAAGAATAAAACGAATATTTTTATGTAACCAATAATTATTTTTTTCACTTTAAACATCCCTGCTTGTTTTGCCTGTTAATTAACACAGAAACCCAAAAAAAATCAATCCAGTGAAATTATTCTATCGGCTGAGGAAATTGTCGAAGGCCTGTGTGCGATAATAATTCTGGTAATATTCAATTGTGCAATAGCATTGTTTATTTTCTCTTCATTATCCAGGTCCAGATGACTAGTCGCCTCATCCATAAACAATATGCTTGGTCTACGGTATAAAGCTCTCGCGATCAACAATCGCTGTTTTTGCCCACCTGATAAGCTCCCGCCTAACTCACCTACCAAGGTTTCATAACCCATTGGCATTTTCTGAATATCATCATGTATATTACAACGTCGTGCGCAAGCCTCCACACGTTTAATGTCAACTTCCGAATCAAATCCGGAAATATTTTCTATGATTGAAGCCGCCAACAATTTATCGTCTTGTAATATACATGAAATACATTGTCGGTAATTATTTACACCGATATTATTGATGTCAAGCCCATCAACCAAAATAGCACCTTCATCCGGAACCAATAGCCCACACATCAGCTTCATTAGTGTGGTTTTTCCTATCCCGGATGCGCCAACGAACGCTACGCTTTCTCCTGCCGCTATTTTAAGATTAAAATCATCAAGTATCGGCTTAGCTAATCGGTCGTATTGATACCGAATATTTCGCACCTGAATATCCACCGCTTTTCCTTTGGCGAAAATATCACGGTTAGGCATTTGTTTTTCCGGCAAGGATAAAACGATGTCCGCAACCCTTTCATTATGCAAGCTAAGCATGCGTAGTTGGATCACCATGTCTATAAGGCTACCCGCACGGTCAGAAAATTGACCTCGATAGGCATTGAAAGCCACGTACATCCCTAATATCATTTGATTATCAATCACCATAGCTGCACCTAACCACAGAATAACAACCTGATCGCAGCGCGCAAGTTCTTAAGCGTCATTCGCTTATTACCCTGCAATTTTAGAATAATACTGTCTATATGGTTTAATTGGTTCTCTAAGGCCAATCGAGTATTGACGCTTACCTTACCAGAGTTTGTTACTCGACTGACATCAATTTGATAGAGTCGCTGGCCTTTTTTTACTACCTCACCAACTTTGACAAAACGCTCCGAAATGAAACCTTGCTGTGGAGAGAAAATATTTACGGAACGGGGGGATGTAGCGATCTCACCATAAACATTAATTCGCCTTGTATAGCTACTTAATATCAATAACGAGATGGTTATAATAATAAATAATAGTGAAATGACGCCAAAAAACCATGGTGGCATTCCTGCAATCAATAGTGCCTTCCCTGCCCATTTAGTACGCTGATATTCAGCGGACTCCTGCCTAAATACATTTCGCATAAAATCCATTTCCCAGCGATTATGTTCAACCCTACCTTGCCTTTAAAATATTAAACAGTGAAATAGAAGTAAGCATTCATCTTGTGAATTATTTAAGTCTATTATTACCGCTAATGTCTCTCAAACCCTATACCACCCATTATTTCAATGCAATGACTTTAGTAATACTTTTTGGTTACAACTTCCGGGTTTTAAAATGCAAATGATATCGAAACCAATTAAAAGCCAACTAACTGAGTAATCATATTGAAGTTGGAGGGATATTAACCTCAATAAAATAACCATGTCATCCATCTAGTACGTCGACTGCGTAGAAACCCAATATTTATAACGTATGAATATTCCTTTTAATTTCAACATCATTCCTATTACGGTACTAAAAATCAATATCCATACATATTCCAACTACAATAACCAATTCTTATTAATTTCTTGACTGCTAGAATTAACGCAATTGATTTTCACACCACCCTTATTTAGTATCCCGTCCATCATAACGTTATTCCCGCCCGTAGCAGGCAATGATCTCCCCGGCGACGGCTACCGCGATCTCGGCCGGCAGTTTGCCTTTAACGTCCGGTAACCCCAGCGGGCAGCGCATGCCGGCAATCGCCGCTTCGCTGATGCCGCGCTGGCCGAGCTTATAGTCGAAGCGTTTACGCTTGGTCAGCGAGCCGATCAGACCAAAATATCCGGCATCGCCACGGCGTAGAATACGCTCCGCCAGCGCCAGATCCAGCGCGTGGTCGTGGGTCATGACGATGAAATAGCTGCCAGGCGGCATGGCGTCGACGATCTCCAGCGGTTCTTCGCAGACGTCTTGTTGCACCCCGGCCGGGATAACCGCCGGGAACTCCGCAGCGCGGCCATCAACCCAGCGTATCCGGCATGGCAACGTGGCGAGGATATGCACCAGCGCCCGCCCCACATGCCCGGCGCCAAACAGGGCGATTTGCGGGCGCGGCGGGATCAGGGGTTCGAACAGCACACTGGTGGTACCGCCACAGCACTGCCCCAGCCGTGCCGCCAACGGGAAACGTTCCAGCCGCAGCGTGACCGCCTGTTGTTCCAGCATCTCACGGGCAATCGCCAGCGCCTGAAACTCCAGATGCCCACCGCCAATGGTATTCACCGCCCGTTCGGCGGTCACCAGCATTTTGGTACCACGATTGCGCGGCGTGGAACCCAGCTCATCGACCAGCGTCACCAGTACGCAGGGCTCTCCGCGCCGTCGCAAGTCGGCCAGAACCTCAATCCACTCGTCCATCGCCGTTCTCCCCAGTCAATTCAGTGACAATGTCACTGGCTAACATCTGCTGCACGCCCCACAGCACCCGCTCCGGTGTCGCCGGGGCATCAATATTGGGTTGCAGACGGTAGTTTGCCAGGCTGGCCACCGCATCCTTGATCGCACACCAGACCGAGATGCCCAACATAAACGGCGGCTCACCCACCGCTTTGGAACGAAATACCGTGTCCTCGGGGTTTTTGCGGTTCTCCAGCAGCGTGACGCGCAGATCCGCCGGGACGTCGCCAATCGCCGGAATTTTGTAGCTGGCCGGGCCATGAGTCAGCAACTTGCCCTGTTGATCCCACACCAGCTCTTCGCTGGTCAGCCAGCCCATGCCCTGCACAAAACCGCCCTCCACCTGACCGATGTCGATGGCCGGATTCAGCGAGTCACCCACGTCATGCAGAATGTCGGCGCGTAGCAGTTTGTATTCGCCGGTCAGGGTGTCGATCAACACCTCAGCGCAGGCCGCGCCGTAAGCGAAGTAATAGAACGGGTGGCCGCTGGCCTTGTCACGGTCATAAAAGATCTTCGGCGTGCGGTAGTAACCGGTGCTGGCGAGGGAAATTTGATTGAAATAGGCCTGCTCAACCACCTGTTCAAAGCTGAAGTAACGCTCACCGACCCTGACCTGCCCATTACTGAAAACGATCTGCCCGGCGCTCACCTGATGCTGCTTAACCAGCATGTCGATCAGCCGTTGCTTAATGATCAGAGCGGCATTTTCCGCCGCCTTGCCGTTCAGGTCGGTGCCGGACGACGCCGCCGTCGGCGAGGTGTTCGGCACCTTGCCGGTATCGGTGGCGGTGATCTGGATGCGCTCGATTTCCACCTGGAACACTTCGGCGACAATCTGCGCCACCTTGGTGTTCAACCCCTGGCCCATCTCGGTGCCGCCGTGGTTGAGCTGAATACTGCCGTCGGTGTAAATCAGTACCAGCGCTCCCGCCTGGTTGAGGAAACCGGCGGTAAAGGAAATGCCGAACTTGACCGGCGTCAGCGCCAGCCCTTTCTTCAGGATCGGGTTTTGCGCGTTGAACTGCACAATGGCCTGACGCCGCGCCTGATAATCCGCACTGTGCTCCAGTTCGGCGGTGATTTCCTGCAGCAGGTTCTGTTCCACCGGCTGATGGTAATGGGTGACGTTACGCTGATCTTTACCGTAATAATTGGTTTTGCGCACCGCCAGCGGATCGAGCGCCAAATAGCGCGCGATATGGTCCATGATCTGCTCAATCGCCATCATGCCCTGCGGTCCGCCAAAGCCACGATACGCGGTGTTAGAGGCAATATGGGTTTTACAGCGGTGGCCGGTTATCAAGACATCTTGCAGGAAATAGGCATTATCGGCGTGGAACATGGCGCGATCGACAATCGAACCGGAAAGATCGAGCGAGTAACCGCAGTTACCGGCCAGACTGATTTTGACCCCGTTCAGCAGCCCGTCGTCGTCAAAGCCGATATCGTACTGAATATAAAACGGGTGGCGCTTACCGGTAATCAGCATGTCGTCACGGCGGTTAAGGCGCATTTTGACCGGGCGTCCGGTGAGATGTGCCACCACGGCACACAGGCACGCCGGGCCGGCAGCCTGAGTTTCTTTGCCGCCAAAGCCTCCGCCCATGCGCCGCGTGTCAATGGTGACCTTGTGCATCGGCAGATTGAGCACCGAGGCCACCAGCTTCTGAATTTCAGTGGGGTTTTGGGTCGATGAGTACACCAGCATGCCGCCGTCTTCGGCCGGCATTACCGAGGCAATCTGGGTTTCCAGATAAAAATGCTCCTGGCCACCGACGTGCAGCTCCCCCTGAATGCGATGCAAAGCCTGCGCCAGCGCCCCCTCGGCGTCACCACGCTGATGATGATGCGCTTCCTGCACCACGAAACCTTCCCGCAGCGATTGAGTGACGTCCAACTGTGCCGGCAGATCTTGATAACTCACTTTAATGGCCTGCGCGGCACGCCAGGCGATTTCCGGATCCTCCGCCGCCACCACCGCAATCACCTGCCCGGCGTATTCCACCTCATCCTTCGCCAGCAGCGGATCGCCATGAGTTAACGGGGCAATATCCAGTTCGCCCGGGACGTCCTGCCAGGTGATCACTCGCACCACGCCGGGAAAATCGTAACAGGCCGACAGATCCAGCTTTTCGATGCGCGCATGCGCCCGATCGCTCAGCCTGGCCGCCAGATGCAACTGATTGGGAAACTCCAGCCGGTCGTCAATGTATTGCGCTTCACCGCTGACGTGCTTGTCGGCGCTTTCGTGTTTACGGCTACGGCCAACACCGCTGGTTAGCGCTTGTCGGAAACGTTCGGCCAACTGCTGCTGGGTATATTCGGTGCGTTTGCTATTACTCATGAGCCGTCACCTCGATCGCCAGTTGCGGTGCGGTCAGCGCAATGAAATAGCGGCGCAGCAGGTTTTGCGCCACCAGCAGACGATAAGCGCTACTGGCACGAAAATCGCTCAGCGGCGTAAAGTCTTGCGCCAGCGCCTGAACCGCAAGTTCAACCGTCGCCCGCCGCCACGGCTGCCCCACCAATTGCTGTTCGCACAGCCTGGCGCGTTTCGGCGTCGCGGCCATGCCACCAAACGCCAGCCGGGCATCACGAATAATCCCCTGTTCAAGGGTCAGGTTAAAGGCCCCGCATACTGCAGAAATATCATCCTCCAGCCGCTTGGACACTTTCCAGGCGCGGAAATCTGCAGGCGCGGTGGCCGGCAGCACGATGCTTTCAATAAACTCCCCCGGCTGCAACGCGGTCTGCCGATAGTCGATGAAAAAGTCATTCAGCGGCAGCTCACGCTGCGTAGCGCCACGGCGCAAGATCAGCCGTGCATCCAACGCCAGCAGCAGCGGCGCACCGTCACCAATCGGTGAGGCGTTGGCGATATTGCCCCCCAGCGTGCCCTGATTGCGGATTTGCTGCGAAGCAAAACGCGCCAGCAGTTCGCCAAAGGCCGGGTGGTAATCGGCCAATAGCGGGTAAAGGTCGCTCAACGCGGCGCCGGCACCCAGGATCAGACGGTCGTCCTGTCGACTCACCTGCTTTAACGCCGCTATCTGGCCAATGGCGATCATCAAGGGTAAATCCTGATGACGCTGGGTGACTTCCAGCGCCAGATCGGTACCCCCGGCCAACAGCTTGGCCTGCGGATGCTGTTGATACAGCGTCGCCAGCTCCTCCAGGGTTTGCGGCTGCAAACAGCGCTTACCTGCCGCCGCTAACGGCGTGGCCGCAGGGATAGCCTGCAGGCGTTGCAGCGTTTGCTGTTGGTGGTGATCGAAGCTGTCTGGCGTTTTGTTATCGCACGCCTGCTGCGCCGCCGCCAAAATAGGCCGATAGTCCGTGCAACGGCACAGATTACCGGCCAGTGCTTGCTGCGCCTGTTCACGTTGATAGGCCGCGCCGTTCTTTTGCAGGCAGAACATCGACATCACGAATCCTGGGGTGCAAAAACCGCACTGTGAGCCGTGGCAGTCGACCATCGCCTGCTGCACGCTGTGCAATTTCCCCTGCTGCTTCAGGTCCTCTACGGTGATCAACTGCTTGCCGTGCAGCGCACTGACAAACGTCAGACAGGCGTTAACGCTGCGGTAGCGCAATTGTTCACCGTCCGGCTCCGCCAGCACCACGGTGCAAGCACCACAGTCACCGGAAGCGCAGCCTTCTTTGGTGCCGCAGCGGCCGAGATCGCGGCGCAGGTAGTTCAGCACCGTGGTATTAGGGTCGATCGCGCGCTCATTTTTCAGCGTTTGATTAAGCAGAAACTGGATCATGCGGCCTCCTGCTGGGTAGCCGGTCGATACACCACTTTGCCGTCGACGTAGGTTCGGTAAACGTTGCGGTCGTCGCCCAGCGTCATCAATACAAACAGCTGTTCTGTCAGTGCATGGCTGTTTTCATGGCGCAGCTTTTGCAACGGCGACACCGCCGGATCCAGCACCACGAAGTCCGCCTCTTTGCCGACCTCAAAGTTGCCGATTTTGTCATCCAGCGACAGCGCACGTGCCCCACCCAGCGTCGCGTGGTAGAAGGCCTCACAGGCCGAGAGCTGGTAGCGTTGCAACTGACCGACCTTGTAAGCCTCACCCAGGGTTTGCAGCATATTGAAGGTGGTACCGGCGCCCACGTCGGTACCGATGCCCAGTTTGACCTGCTTCTGCCAGGCTTTTTGCAGGTTGAACAACCCGCTGCCGAGGAACAGGTTGGAAGTCGGGCAAAAAGCGATCGCCGAGCGGGTCTGGCACAGGCAGTCCCACTCTTGCTCTTCCAGATGCAGGCAGTGAGCGAACACGCTTCTCTCACCGGTCAGCCCATACTGATGATAAACATCCAGGTAACTGCGACTGTCCGGGAACAGTTCCTTCACCCAGGCGATTTCTTCCTGGTTCTCGCTCAGGTGGGTGTGCAGATAGGCATCCGGAAACTCTTCACGCAGCCGCTGTACCTGAGCCAACAACGCCGGGGTGCTGGTCGGCGCAAAACGCGGCGTAATGGCATAGCTCAGCCGTTGCTTTCCGTGCCAGCGTTCGATCAGTTTGCGTGTCTGGCGGTAGCTCTGCTCCGGGGTTTCCAGCAGTTCGTCCGGCGCATGGCGGTCCATCATCACCTTACCGGCGATCAGGCGCATATTCAGCGCCGCGGCCTGACTGAACAGCGCTTCAACCGACTGCGGGTGTACGGTGCCAAACACCAGCGCCGTGGTGGTGCCGTTGCTTAACAGCTGTTGCAGAAAGAAAGCCGACATCTTGTCGGAGTGCTGCTCGCAGCAGAACTGGCTTTCCGTCGGAAAGGTGTAATGCTTCAGCCACGCCAGCAGCCGATCGCCATAGGCGCCGATCATTTCGGTTTGCGGATAATGAATATGGCTGTCGATAAAGCCCGGCACGATCAGTTTGTCCTGATAATGAGTGACCTCAAACCCCGGCGGTAACAACGCCTCACCCTGCTGCCAGGGGCCAAACCAGACAATGGTGCCTTCATTGAGCAGCAGTAATCCGTCCGGAATATGTCGCAGATGTTGCTCTAACTGCTGCGGCTGATCCACGCAGGCAGCAATATCAAAAAAATTGCCACGGATCGCCGTGGTGAATGACATGCTCATTTTGCTTTCCTTCTCTACCGACCAGCGCACAGCACCCGGCGGAGTGAATTCAGCCGGGGGAACTATGGCGGTCTTTTTATCGATCGCAGGTGTTGATTTAAGGATAGCAAGCGGCGTGCCAGTTGGTTTTTTAATGCTTGTTTTCGTTAAAAAACAACCAGATAAAAATCACTCGCACAATAATCTGAATCAATAAAAATAAGCGGAAAATAAGCAAACGGTTGCCTTTAAATAGCAACCGTTTGCTTGTGTTGGGTTAATTATGAGCCTGCACCAATAACGGGCAACAATAGAAATCGGGGGATGAAAGTGATTACTTCAATAACACTTCATAACGCGGGTTGAACTCATCAAACAGTGGTAACGCTGCCGCACCTAATGCGGCGGTATCCGCACCGGTGGTGCCCAGTCGCACCCGCAGGCCGTCGAGGTATTTGCTGCGCACCGAGCGGTGCAACGGCGCTAATCGTTTGATCAGCTGCTCTACCAGGCTTTCTGGCATCAAGCCGCCAATAATCACCGCTTCAGCGTCAAACATGCATTCGATAATGTTGATGGCCTGGCGTAACGCCGGTACCGCCGAATCCAGCCAGGCGTCAATCTTCGGCTGCGGTAATGCCAGCAAGTCCTGCGGCATGGCGTGCATCGGATCCAGCCCGCAGCTTTCGTAAGCCGCCTGCAGTGAGACATAACGTTCCAGGCAGCCCTGATTGCCGCAGTAGCAGGCCCGCCCACCCGGTTGCACAATCATGTGGCCGATTTCACCAGCATTGTGCGCATGGCCGGTATAAATTCGGCCGTCGGTGAAAATCCCCGCCCCCAGACCGGTGCCAAGGTACAAATAAATAAATGAATTAAGCTGCCTGGCGACACCGTGCAGACGTTCGCCGATAGCCGCGACGGTGGCATCGTTCTCCAGCGTTACCGGCAGGCCACTCTGCGCGTTAAGTTCGGCCACCACATCGATATTTTCCCAGCCGTTGAGGGTGGTCGGCCCCACGGATGAAATCCCCTCCACGCCGAACGGCCCCGGCATCACCACGCCAATGCCCAGCATTTTTCTCCAGCTCAGATCCGGCTGCTGGCGCATTTCTTGCAGTACATCACAAATCAGTTTCAAGGTGGCAGCAGGTTGCGGCTTTTGCACCATAATCAGCCGGTGGAAACGAACGCTGCCTGACAAATCAACCACGATAAGCAGTAGTGACTGATGATCCAGATGGATGCCGATGGAATACGCACTGTCAGGATTCAGGGTCAACGGCGTGGCCGGTTGACCTCGCCCGCCGGCACGACGCGGCAGGTGCGAGGAGAGAATGCCGGCCTGTTCCAGTTCTGTTGCGATGTTTGAAACGGTTTGCGGCGTCAGTGAGGTCAGCCGGGCAATTTCGGCACGGGTCAGTTCACCGTGCAGACGGATAGCCTCTATCACTACGCGCCGGTTGTGTGCACGAGCATGTTCAAGGTTAGTGCCGGAAGTCGTCATAACTGCCTATGCAGAAAGGGAAATCGTCTTTGCAGTATGGTGCCCTCCAATAAAGCAATCAAATTGATTTAAGAATCTTTTTAACACCGGAGAACGCACAATGAAAAGCCACACCCTCGCCGCTACGGCAGCTTGTACCCTGTCTGCCCTGGCGTTTAGCCTGTCATCCGCCTATGCCGCCCCGACGCAAATCAACGCGTTGTTTATGACCCAGGCGGCCTACAGCGAAAACGATATCCGTGCCATGACCGCGGATTTTAGCAAACAGCACCCGGATATCACCGTTAACCTGGAATTTGTCCCTTACGAAGCGCTGCACGATAAAATCGTCGCGGCGCGCGGCGCTGGCAGCAACGGCTACGATGTGGTGCTGTTCGACGCCATCTGGCCGGCAGAATTCACCAAATTCGGCCTGCTACAAGATGTCACCTCGCGCATCAGCACCGACGACAGCAGCAAGATCTTTGCCGGTGCCATGACCACCGTCACCTACAAGGACAAGCGCTGGGGCATGCCGTGGATCCTCGACACCAAATACCTGTATTACAACAAAGCCATGCTGGCCAAGGCCGGGATAACCGCCCCGCCGCAAACCTGGCAGGAACTGGCGCAGCAGGCTGAAATTCTCAAGCAGAAAAACGTGGTCAAATATCCGCTGGTGTGGAGCTGGTCACAGGCCGAGGCGCTGGTTTGCGACTACACCACGCTGGTATCCGCCTATAAGGGCCAGTTTATCCAACAGGGCAAAATCACCTTCTCCAGCCCGGGTTCTCTGCAGGCCGTCGACTATATGAAAGCCTCGCTGGATAAGGGGCTGACCAACCCGAACTCCCGCGAGTATCTGGAAGAGGACGTGCGTAAGGTATTCTCCAACGGCGATGCGGCCTTCGCGCTCAACTGGACCTACATGTACAACATGGCCAACGATCCGAAGCAGAGTAAAGTGGCCGGTGACGTCGGTATCGTCCCGGCTCCGGGATCGGTAGCGGGCCAGGTTTCTGCGGTGAACGGCTCCATGGGGCTGGGTATCGCCAAGGCCAGCGCCCACCCCGATCAGGCCTGGCAGTACATCAGCTACATGACCTCGCAGCCGGTGCAGGACAAATACGCCAAGCTGAGCCTGCCGATCTGGAAGTCGTCCTACGACGACCCGGCGGTGCAGAAAGGTCAGGAACCGCTGATCGCCGCCGCCAAGCAGTCGCTGAACGTGATGCTGTCGCGCCCTGAAACCGCCGATTACTCCCGGTTGTCCAACGGCTTGCAGCAGGACTTGCAGCAGATCCTGCAGGGCAAGGTCACGCCACAGGCCGGGCTGGATGCCGCGACCCAAAGCGCTGCACGGTTGCGTTAAGCGATGATCATGCTCACTTTACCTCAACGTGAGCGGCGTCAGGCATGGGTGCTGCTGGCACCCATGCTGCTGATGATGCTGCTGTTAACCGCCTGGCCGCTGGGCCGAACCCTGTGGCTGAGCTTTACCGACGCAGCACTGGTGGGTAACGACATAACGCCGGCCTGGGTTGGCGCGGATAACTTTATCTATGCCCTGACCGACCCGGATTTTCAGGCCGCGCTGTGGCGCACGCTGTATTTCACCCTGGTTTCGGTGGCGTTCGAAGGGGTGATCGGCGTACTGGTGGCGCTGCTGCTTAACCAGAAATTCCACGGCCGTAATGTGCTACGGGTGCTGGTGATTTTGCCCTGGGCGCTTCCCACCATCGTCAATGCCACGATGTGGCGGCTGAATTTCAACCCGGATTACGGCAGCATCAACGCGCTGTTGACCCAGCTCGGGGTGATTGACCACTACCGCAGTTGGCTGGGTGACCCGGCCTCGGCGCTTAACGCAGTCATGCTGGCGGACATCTGGAAGAACTACCCGCTGATCACCCTGCTGACGCTGGCGGCGTTGCAATCGATCCCGGACGACCTGTATGAAGCCGCCCGACTGGACGGTGCTTCCGCCTGGCGGCGCTTCCGTGCCATCACCCTGCCCGCCATTCTGGCTCCGCTGGCGGTGGCGTTGGTGCTGCGCACCATTGACGCCTTCAAGGTGTTCGACATCATTTACGTCATGACACGCGGCGGGCCGATGGACAGCACCAAGACCCTCAGCTTCTTCGTTTATCAGGAGTCGTTCAGCTATTTGCGGGCCGGCAGCGGCGCGGCCTATGCGGTGTTGATGACCCTGCTGTGCGGCCTGTTGATCGCACTGTACATGATGATGCTGTTCCGCCAGCGCAGAAGGAGCCTCGCCGATGAAGCGTAAAATCCGCCTGATATTGCGCTACGGCGCTGCGCTGCTGCTGGCCGTGTCGATCCTCGCGCCGATGTTGTGGTTGTTTCTGATGAGCGTCAGTTCCTCGGCCGATCTCACCCGGGTGCCGCTGGAATGGTTGCCGCGCCACTGGGACTTTTCGCGCTACGGCAGCCTGCTGTCTTTGCAGCCCGGCCAGCCGGGTGCCTTGTTCCTGCACGCGCTGTTCAACAGCCTGCTGGTGGCCTGCGGCGCTACGCTGATTTCGTTGTTGCTGGCGATCCCGGCGGCGTTCAGCTTCTCGCGCTATCCCGGCCGCGACGGTTGGCTGTTTGCCAGCCTGGCGATTTACATGGTGCCACCGGTGGCCTTCGTGCTGCCGCTGTATTTTATCCTGCAGCAGTTGGCGTTGCTGAACACCCATATCGGCCTGGTGCTGGTCTACTGCTCGCTGATCCTGCCGTTCCTCACCTGGATGCTGAAAAACCAGTTCGACGCCCTGCCGATCGATATTGAACAGGCGGCGCGGCTGGATGGGTTACGTCAGTGGCAGGTGCTGTTACGTATTACGCTGCCGTTGGCCAAGCCGGCGCTGGGGGCCTCGGCGCTGTTTGGCTGGCTGCTGGCCTGGGACGAATTTTTCTACGCGCTGCTGTTCACCAGCAATATTCAGGCGCAGACGCTGCCGGTGACCATCGCCGGTTTCACCGCCGGGCGCGCCACCGATGACGGGCTGATCGCCGCCGTCGGCATTCTGGCTGCCATTCCGCCGCTTTTCATTGCCATCTGGCTGCAAAAAACGCTGGTTAGCGGTTTAACCAGCGGCGGCAGCAAGGGCTAATTTATTCAGGGAAATTAACATGATGAGTACCAACACCCGGCCCACGCTGTACGTGGTGGGCAATATCAACGTCGACGTGATCATGAGCACCCTGCAACAGTGGCCGCAAAAAGGCACCGAGGCAATGCTGGATCACAGCGAACTGCGCCCCGGCGGCTCGGCCGGCAACTGCGCGCTGGCGCTGGCGGCGCTGGAAACCCCCTATCGGCTGGTGGCCAATCAGGGCAATGACTACTTCAGCCCCTGGCTGGCGCAGCTGTTCCCGGAGAGCTCGCTGTACTGGCCGACCTACAGTTGCGAAACCTCGCTGACCTTCGGCGTGACCCATCCCGACAACGAGCGCACCTTTTTCAGCAACCAGGGCCATATTACCCGCCTGAGCCAGGACGACGTACTGCATCAGATCCCACTGTTCGCCGGTAATGGCGACACTATTTTGCTGTGCGGCACCTTCCTGTGCACCGCCTTGTTGGCAGAATATCCGGCGTTGCTGCAAACCCTACGTCAGCGCGGCTACCGCATTGCGGTCGATACCGGCTGGCCGCCACAGGGCTGGAGCGATGCGCTGCGCGGGCAGATCGCCGACTGGCTGCCATTCTGCGACCTGCTGTTGTTGAATGAAGTGGAGACCTGCGGCATGGCGGGCCATCAGGATCTGTATACCGCCGCCCGTACCCTGAACCGGCAACAGCCGGCCGATGCGGCCTGCGTAGTGAAATGCGGCCCGGACGGCGCACGCTTGTGGTGTGGCGAACGGCAGTTGCAGGCGGCAGCACATCCGATCAAGGTGGTCGATACCATTGGTGCGGGCGACAGTTTTAACGCCGGTTTTCTGACGGCCTGCCTGCACGGCCATTCGGCCGCAGTGGCGCTGCGCTGGGGCATTCGTGCCGCCAGCCACGCCATCAGCAGTTCGCCACGCCAATATCTGGACTGGAATACCCTGAAAACCTGCGCCGGAGAAATGGTCTGATGGCTAGTGTCGAACTGGTAAAAGTGGCCAAATACTACGGCAAACAGCGGGTGCTGAACCCGTTGGATTTAACTATCCCCGACGGCAGTTTTACCGTGCTGGTCGGCCCGTCCGGCTGCGGCAAGTCCACGCTGCTGCGCTTGCTGGCCGGGCTGGATACGCTGACCGAAGGTGCGATACTGCTGGATAAACAAAAGATCAACGATCTGGATCCGGCCGATCGCGATATTGCCATGGTGTTCCAGAGCTACGCGCTCTACCCGCACCTGACGGTGGCGGAAAATATGGCGTTTCATATGCAGGTGATGAAGGTTGCCAAAAGCGAGCAGCAAAGCAAAGTACTGCAGGCCGCGCGTATTCTGGCGATCGACCATCTTTTACAACGCTATCCGAAAGAGCTGTCCGGCGGCCAGCGCCAGCGGGTGGCGATGGGCCGCGCCATGGTGCGCAACCCGAAAGTCTTTTTATTCGATGAGCCGCTGTCCAACCTTGACGCCCAACTGCGGATGGAGCTGCGCGCCGAGATCAAATCGCTGCATCAACAGTTCAAGACCACCACGGTGTACGTCACCCACGACCAGATTGAAGCGATGACGCTGGCCGACCAAATCGTGGTGATGAAAGACGGCAATATCGTACAACAGGGCAAGCCGCTGGAGATCTACGATGCGCCCGCCAACACCTTTGTGGCGCGTTTTATCGGTTCACCGCCAATGAATCTGTTGGAGGGTATCGTCACGCCGCGCGACGATCGGCCCGGCGTGACCTGCGGTGAACTGTGGTTGCCGCTGCCCGCCAAATGGCGATTGGCGACGCCCGGCAGCCCGGTGATCCTCGGGCTACGGCCGCACGATTTCCATTTGGTCGACGTCAGTGAACAACCGGCCGCCACTTTGCGCCTGATGGAGATCACCGGCGATGTCAGCCTGCTGCACCTGACCTGGGGCGGTTACCCCCTGCATGTGCAACTCAGCGGACGGGTTAATGCCGAGAGCGGTCAGCCGCTGTGGCTGGCGCCTAACACGGAGGCCATCCACCTGTTCGATGCCGCAACGGGGCAACGACTGAGTGAGAATTGAAGCCGGTAAACACCCCAGCGGGCGCCATCAGTGCGCCCGCTAATAATCACTCCCTTAACCTCTTTTTAACCTCTGTGTGATGCGCTATGCTCCAAAACTCTGCCAGCGTTAACATTTTTGAAACGGGGTTTCTGTCATGCCTGCATTCTGTTTGTGCTCCGCCCGGTGCGCTCTGTCATGAGCTTGCTTTCACGCGCCAGCGCGCTACCGCTGCTGGTGGCGGGCGCCTTCTTTATGGAAAACCTCGACGGTACGGTGATTGTTACCGCCATGCCGCAGATGGCGGCGGCCTTCGGCGTGCGGCCGGTGGACATGAACATTGGCATCTCGGCCTACATTCTGACGCTGACGGTGTTTATTCCCGCCAGCGGCTGGATCGCCAACCGCTTCGGCGCCCGCAATATCTTCGCCGCGGCGGTGCTGATTTTTACCCTGGCATCGGTGCTGTGCGCCGCCAGCGTTAACCTGCCCACCTTCACCGCCGCCCGTATTTTGCAAGGCTTCGGTGGCGCACTGATGGTGCCGGTCGGCCGCCTGGTGGTGCTGCGTAACACCGCCAAGCCGGATCTGATCAAAGCCATCGCCACCATTACCTGGCCGGGGCTGGTGGCACCGATCCTCGGCCCGCCGGTCGGCGGTTTTATTACTACCTATGCCTCGTGGCACTGGATTTTTATTCTCAATGTGCCTTTGGGTATCGCCGCACTGTGGCTGGCCTGGCGGCTGATCCCGCAGGAAGCACCACAAAAAGGCGTGCCCTTTGACGCCCTCGGCTTCGTGCTGACCGGCATCGCCTGCTTCGGTCTGATGTTCGGCCTGGACTTGATCAATCATCCGCAACTGTCCTGGTTGGTGCCGGCGCTGTGCATTGCCGGCAGCCTGGCGTTAGGCACGCTGGCGGTTCGGCATGCCAAACGTACCGCCCACCCACTGATCAATCTGTGGGCGATGCGGATAAAAAGTTACGCCGTCACTATTTGGGGTGGCACGCTGTTTCGTATCGCCATTGGTGCCGTGCCCTTCCTGCTGCCATTGCTGTTTCAGATCGGGTTTGGTCTGAACGCTTTTGACGCCGGGCTGCTGGTGCTGGCGGTATTCGCCGGTAATCTGGTGATGAAGCCGTTTACCTCGGCGGTGCTTTACCGTTTTCGCTTTCGAACCACGCTGGTAGTGAACGGCTTGTTGAACGCCATTACCATTTTCGCCTGTGCACTGTTGACGCCACAGACCCCGATCTGGCTGATTCTGGCGCTGCTGTTCGTCAGCGGGCTGACGCGCTCCATGCAGTTTACCGCGCTCAATACGCTGGCCTTTTCCGAGGTGCCGCAGCCGCAGATGAACGGTGCCAACACCCTGTTCAATGTGTCGCAGCAAATGGGCAGCGGGCTGGGGATCGCCATTGGTGCGCTGGCGCTGCGGTTGGCGGAGATGCTGATGCCGCAATCGGGCGAACGCATCCCCTTGGTCGATTTCCAGTGGGCGTTTGTGGTCATCGGCGTGATTGCCCTGCTGGCGGTGATCGACTGCTTTACCCTGGACACCAACGCCGGCAGCGAGGTACGCCAAAGGAAACCCGCCGCAGCCCCGGCAGCGCACTCACCTCAACGATTGCAGAAATAAGTCGCATCTGCCGCCAATCAACGTAATATCGATGATCCGCCCCGTTTCACCGGTGCGGATTTTTTGCCGTTTTGGCCTGAAAAGCGAGGTAATAATAATGATTCACAGTGACCTTTCTCAGTGCCGCGTTAACACCGACCGGTTGTTGATTGCCCCATTTACCGCAGCAGACGCCGACGATGTCTACCAGGCGATCACCCCTACCTTGACGCGCTATATGACCTTTGAGCCCGAGGAGTCGCCGGAGGCATTTGCTAACGTTTGGCAAACCTGGCTGCCGCTGATCCGCGAAGGCGAGGAAATGATTTACATCGCCCGGATGCGCGATACCAAACAGTTTGTCGGCATGGGTGGCGTGCACGATTTGTATAACACCACGCCAGAACTGGGCATCTGGGTGAAAGAAAACCTGCACGGCAAAGGCTATGGCCGTGAAATTGTTCACGCCATGGCGGTGTGGGCCAGTGAACGCTACCATCCGCGGCACTTTATCTACCCGGTAGCCGAACAGAACACCCCAAGCCGACATATCGCCGAATCTCTGGGCGGCAAAGTAGCCGGCCGCCGCGAAAACACCAAATACGACTGTGTGGTGTATCACATCCCTCCGCAGCTATAAACATTCCCGCGGGCCTGCCTGTCTGGCCCGCCTTGGCTTTCCCCCTAAATAATTGACCGAAAACCGCCCGTCTGGCAGCAGCGATGGCGGTTTTTCAACGTGGATGCCGATAACCACTGCCACTTGAAGTAGGTTTATGCTAATGCTAATAGCATCCAGGTTAAAAACAGTTGAGGAACAGCAACATGATCATTTTTGTTACGGGCGCCACATCCGGTTTTGGTGAGGCCATTACACGACGCTTTATCCGCGAAGGTCATCAGGTGATTGCCTCCGGCCGTCGTATGGAACGCCTGGAAGAATTGAAAGACGAATTGGGCGAGGCACTGCATATTGTCCGTCTCGACGTGCGTAATCGCGCGGCCATTCAACAGGTGATTGATGAACTGCCGACGGCACTGCGCCACATTGACGTACTGGTGAACAACGCCGGGCTGGCACTGGGCATGGAACCCGCCCACAAAGCCAACGCCGAAGACTGGGAAACCATGATCGACACCAACGCCAAAGGCCTGGTGAACATGACTCGCGCCCTGCTGCCGGACATGGTCGAACGCAACATTGGCCATGTGATCAACATCGGTTCGGTCGCGGCCAACTGGCCGTATGCCGGCGGCAACGTCTATGGTGCGACCAAGGCCTTCGTCAAGCAGTTCAGCCTGGGCCTGCGTGCCGATCTGCACGGCACTCGCATCCGGGTTACCGACATTGAGCCGGGTCTGGTGGGCGGTACTGAGTTTTCTAACGTGCGCTTCAAGGGCGACGACGGCAAGGTGGATAAGGTCTACGACGGTGCTAACGCACTGACGCCAGAAGATATCGCCGAATCGGTGTTCTGGGTCGCGACCCTGCCGGGCCACGTCAACATTAACTCGCTGGAAATCATGCCGGTCAGCCAGTCCTTTGCCGGGCTGAACATCCACCGCGAGTCTTGATCCTGTGCGGCAGGGGTTGCCCCTGCCGTCGTTTTCAGGCCGCGCGCCAGCCGGAAACGATAATCAGCATGCCGGTTAACGCCACACCCGCCCCCAGCCAGTCCAGTGCCGATAACTTAACCCCGTCCACGACTCGCAGCCACAATAACGCCGTCGCCACATAGACCCCGCCATAGGCCGCATAAACTCGCCCGCTGGCTGCCGGATGCAGTGTTAACAGCCAGACAAACAGCATTAGGCTGAACGCCGCAGGCAGTAATAGCCAGGCGCTGGCGCTTTTCTTCAGCCACAGGTAGGGTAAGAAACAGCCGATGATTTCGGCCAGTGCGGTGGCGAAAAATAGCAGAGTGGTCTTTAACATGGGGGAAACTTTCTCTCTGTAAACTAAACGAGGCAGTGCTTGACTGGTGCAGTCCAAGGCCGTGATGGTATATTTATCAACACGCCTGCGGGCAAGTCAAAGCCAGTGTTGCCGTTATCAGGCAACACTAACTCATAAGGATGAAACGATGAAAACACTTTCGACTCAACGACTGCTGCGCGGGATGCTGCCGGTCGCCATGCTGATGCTGATGGGTGCCTGGCAGGCTCCGGCACTGGCCGCCAGCTGCACACAGGGCAGCACCTGCGTGACCGTCGATGGCAGCAACAGCGGCGCCATGAGTACCGAAGCGGCCCGCCAGAGCAAACAGCAGTTCAACGATACCAAATCCCTGCGTAATAAGGTTAATACCCGCGTAGAGAAAGAGTTCGACAAGGTAGACAAGGCCATTGACAGCGAAGATCGTTGCGACGACAGCCTGAACGTGAACGCTTACTGGGAGCCAAACACCCGCAAATGTCTGGATCGCCAGACCGGTCGTCAGATTAATCCTTAATCTTGTCGCAGCCCGCGGTGGCCGTTACCCTGCGCCGCCGTTGCTGCTATCCTGACAAAGGATGCTCATTTTCAAATAAGGACGAATTGATGAAAAAAGCGCTTATCTTGGGTGCACTGCTGGTGGCCGCTGCGCCACTGGCCGCCCTGGCCTCGTGCGAAAGCGTGCAGGCAGACATTTCGCAGAAAATTGTCAAAAACGGCGTGCCGGAATCTGGCTTCAAGCTGGATATCGTGCCTAACGATCAGGCCCAACAGGCCGGTGGGCTGGTGGTTGGCCACTGCGAAAACGACACGCAGAAGATTGTTTATACTCGCCTTGCCAACGGCGATGACAATGGTGACGCGGCACAGACCGGCACCAGCCAGGATACGAAAACCTCGCAATAATTGTTGTTCAGGGCGCTCTGTGCGCCCTTTCCTTTTTTACGCCTGCTCCGCCTCTTCACCCTCACCCTGTGGTCGATGCCGCGCGGGGATCAGCATTGCTGCCGCCAACGCCAGCAATGACAACAGTGCAGAAACCAAAAATACCCAATGCAAAGAAGCGGCAACCTGCTGCGTCATCTCGGTCAGGATTTCTGGTGCCATTGCGCTACGCGCTGCCGGTTCCATCAGTTGCTGTACCGGATCGGCCGTTTGCGGCAAGCGAATTTGCAGATTGATGTTCAATGTCGCGCCCAAAATGGCGGTACCGATGGCCGAACCCATCATGCGGGTAAATACCGTACAGGCGGTGGCAATGCCACGGATGCTGTGGTGAGCGGCATTCTGCACCGAAACCAGAAACGTGGTGTTGCACAGCCCCATACCGGCACCGACCATAAAGGCGGCTACCCGTCCCCACAATAAACCGCCGGTCGGCTGCAGCAGTAACAGAATCAGGCCACCGGCCAACAGTAGCAATGCCCCCAGCAGCGCCGTGGTGCGGTAAGAGGTCATCAGCATCAACCGACCGCTGAAGGTGCTGGCCAACGGCCAACCAATCGACATCAGCGCCAGTGTGGTACCGGCCTCTAGCGGCGTTCCGCCCATCACGCCCTGAATAAAGGTCGGCAGGAAGGCACTGATGCCCATCATCGCCGCACCAATCACCAGCCCACCAATATTGCCAGCCACAATCACCCGACTTTGCCACAGCGCCAGCGGGAACAGCGGCTCCGGTGCACGCCGTTCCTGGCGGACCAGCAACATCAGCGAGACGGCCGCCAACGCCAATAGCGGCACTACCCACCAACCGAGATTTTCTGCCTGCAGCAGCGACAACAGCAGCGCGGTAACAAACAGCGTCAGCCAGGCGGTACCCGCCAGATCCAGCGCGTGTTTACGCACTTGTCGGCTGGAGGGAAGATAACGCGCGAGGAAAAACATCGCCAGCAGCCCGATCGGCAAATTGACCCAGAACACCAGTGCCCAGGGCAAATGCTGAACGATAAACGCCCCCAGCAATGGCCCGATAATCGCCGACACGCCCCAGACGCTGGAAATATAGCCCATTACCTTAGGGCGCTCAGTAGGACTATAGATATCACCAATAATGGTGGTGGCTGTCGGCATAATCGCTCCGGCACCCAGCCCCTGCAGCAGCCGAAAACCAATCAGCCAGTACATATTGGGGGAGAAACCGCACAGTATCGATCCCAGCAAAAACAGCGACGCGCCAAAGAAAAATACCCGTTTGCGGCCCAGCAGATCCGCCAACCGGCCATAGATTGGAATGGTGATGGCCTGCGCCAACAGATAAACCGCGAACACCCAACCGAGCAGGGAAAAGCCGCCGAGATCGCCAATGATGGTTGGCATCGCCGTGGCGACAATGGTCGCCTCGATGGCGGACATAAACATCGCCAGCATGCAGGCAATCAGGATTAAGGGACGATGGGCGATCAGAGCAGGTGTGTCGTTATTTGTCATTGCGTTATTACAAACCATGGATTCTTATTTGCTTTAAATTATACCAGCCGAATTGAAGGTTGCCGTTACCGGTGTCTGGTTCCCTGTTTTGACTGGCGATAAACGCACCATTTGAACAGAAGGTGACAGCGTAACAAATAAACCACTCCATGGCTCGCCACGACGGACAAACCACGAGCCGGTCGGCGAATCTGGAAAGATTCTCTGGCCTTCGGTTGGGGTGACAAGCACAATGTTCAGCGACCCTTTCATTTTTCTCAAGATTTTACTGACGCATGAAACGATTGGTCCACCTGCACCATTATCGCGCCCTGCTGCGCCGCCTGTTTATCGCCATCTTTCTTGGTATTGCCGCTGCGTTGGTGGTTTGGCTGTTTCACCGTGCGATGCTCGGGCTGGAATGGTTACTGCTCGACCACGAAGATGGCAGCCTGGTGGCTGCAGCCGCGGCAATGCCGGGCTGGCGCAGAGCGTTAACCCCGGCGTTAGGCGGATTGGCGGCGGGTTTGCTGCTGTGGGTTTATCAGCGTTATCAGCACCAGCGGCAGGTTGCCCCAACCGACTACATGGAAGCGATAGAAACCGGTGATGGGCGACTGGACGTCAGCGCCAGCCTGGTGAAATGTCTGGCCTCGCTGCTGGT
The DNA here is from genome assembly GCF_949794035.1 of Serratia proteamaculans. Taxonomy (NCBI): domain Bacteria; kingdom Pseudomonadati; phylum Pseudomonadota; class Gammaproteobacteria; order Enterobacterales; family Yersiniaceae; genus Serratia; species Serratia proteamaculans. The sequence goes on along the minus strand of NZ_OX461105.1, from coordinate 2,472,995 downwards.
GGTCTCCAGCGGCAGCGCTATCGGACGCGAAGGGGCGATGATCCTGCTGGCAGCCTTAGTGGGGTCAGTCTTTGCCCAGCGCTTCACCCATGAGAAAGAGTGGAAGCTGTGGGTGGCCTGCGGTGCCGCTGCCGGTATGGCCAGCGCCTACCATGCACCGCTGGCGGGTAGCCTGTTTATCGCTGAAATTCTGTTTGGCACCCTGATGCTGGCCTCACTCGGCCCAGTGGTGATTGCTGCCGTCAGCGCCCTGCTGGTGACCAATTTACTTAACGGTGGTCAGGCGCCGCTGTATCTGGTGGAACCCCTGCCCGCGCCCTGGCCGGTGCAATATCTGCTGATGGCGCTACTCGGCGTTTTAGCCGGCGTCTGTGGGCCGTTGTTCCTGTGGGCCATGTCCTCTTCCGGTCGCGCATTCCGCTCGCTACGGCTAAAACCGCCGCTGCAATTGGCGTTGGGTGGGCTGATTGTCGGGCTGCTTTCGCTGCTGTTTCCTGAGGTGTGGGGCAATGGCTACAGCGTGGTGCAGTCGCTGCTCAGTGCGCCCCCCGGCGTATTGCTGGTTGGCGCGATTCTGATCTGCAAGTTGCTGGCAGTACTCGCCAGTAGCGGTTCCGGGGCGCCCGGCGGTGTGTTCACGCCAACGCTGTTTGTCGGGGCGGCACTGGGTTCGGTGGTTGGGCAACTCTGTGCCATCTGGCCGGAGCTGGGCAGTGCGGTACCGATTCTGATGGCGTTAACCGGCATGGCTACGCTGTTGGCGGCCACCACCCACGCGCCCATTATGGCTGCGCTGATGGTGTTCGAAATGACCGGTGAATATACCCTGCTGCCAGGCATTCTGCTGGCCTGTGTGATCGCCACCACCGTATCGCGCGGCTTGCGTTCGGTGTCGGTCTATCACAATGCCTAACGGTTTAGCAGCGGAGAAATATCCAGATAACGCGCCAGTTCACGCTGTTCGGCGCGTGGCAAATAAGGGATTTCACCCAGCAGTGGCGCGGGAATACGCTGCTGCAACGCATCGATAGTTTCAGCGTAGTGCGCCAGCCCCGGATTGATGCGGTTAGCGACCCAGCCTAGCAAAGGTAAGCCATCATTAATGATCGCCTGCGCAGTTAACAGGGCGTGGCTGACACAACCCAGTTTGATCCCCACCACCAAAACCACCGGCAGTTGCTCCTGAATCACCCATTCGGCGTAAGGCCGCATATCGTTCATCAGCACGCGCCAGCCGCCGCTCCCCTCAACCACCACGGTATCGACCTTGGCGGACAAATGCTGCAGCCCACTGCTCATCACACCGTAGTCGATATCGTCGGTGGGTTGCGCGTGAAACACTTCTTCCAGACAGGTGATGGGATTAATTTCCTGATACGACAGCGGCAGGGTTGAGGATGCCTGTAAAACCAAAGCGTCTTTATTGCGAAGGCCTTCGCTGGTTTCCTGACAGCGTGCTGCAACAGGCTTGTAGCCGGCCACAGAACGGCCCTGCGCGGCCAGCGCCTGTAATAAAGCGCGGGAAACCACGGTTTTACCGACATCGGTATCCGTACCTGTAACAAATAAACGCGATAACATGAATGAATTGCCCCGAGATGCACCGTTAACCAAAATATCGCCGAAAATACGGCGAAAGAGACGAACGGGAAAAGTCTAGAGGATGCAAGGAGGACGGGGCTTGAGGTAGCTCAACCTTTTGTCGTTAAACGATAAGAATTGCTGATTGGTGCTAGCCCTGCAGCAACTGTACCAGCAGAGAGCCGTTGTATAACGCTTCTTTCACCAGTGCCGCGCCGGGCATGGTGCCTTTATTGAAGAACTGCGTGGACTCCACCTGGACCTTCTCGCTGTAGGCAGGTAGTGACTGCTGGCTAATACAGGAGGCAATGGCCGGATGCAGAATTTCTGCCGCCCGGTTCAGCGGGGAACCGACCAGGATTTTTTCCGGATTGAACAGATTGACCATTATCGCCAGGATACGGCCTACGCTGTGGCCCACTCCCAGAATAATGTCTTTAGCCAGTTGGTCGCCCGCCAGCGCCGCATCACACAGTGACTCAACCGTCAGTGGCGCACCGTGCAGACTGGAACTCATTGAGGTGCCGAGACGTTGCTGGGCGATTTCCAGAATATTTTCGATACTGGCGACGGTTTCCAGACAGCCGTGATTGCCGCAGTAACAGCGTTTACCGTAAGGATCAACCTGCGTATGACCAATCTCAACCACGCTGTGGCTACCAGCGTGCAACACCCTGCCACCGGTGATCACCCCGGCGCCGACGTTGTGGTCGATCACCACCTGGATCACGTTCTGGCTGCCGCGTGAAGCACCGTATAACGCTTCGGCCATGGTCCAGGCGCTGATGTCGTGTTGTAAATAAACCGGCAGCCCGGTGCGCGTTTCCAGCGCAGGCCCTAATGGCATGTCTTCTACATCGTAAAACGGCATGCGGTGTACTACGCCGGAAATCGCGTCGACCATGCCCGGCAGCGTAATGGCGATCGCCGTTAACCGTTCCAGCTTGCTTTGATGACGGATAAAGAACTGGTCGACTTCAGCGAGAATGCGTTTTAACAGCGGATCGGGATGTTCGGCGGCCAGTGGCAACAACTCTTCCACCACCAGTTTGCTGCTGATATCGCGCAGCGCCAGCGTAATGGTGCCACGGCTGATGCGGGCGGAAAGGTAGTGCCAGGCTTCGGTGTCCAGTACCAGCCCAACCGCCGGACGACCGCGACTGCCGACTTCCTGAAATTCGGTTTCTTTAACCAGATGGGCTTCCAGCAGTTCGCGTACGATTTTGGTGATACTGGCGGGGGCGAGCTGAGCGCGTTTTGACAGTTCGATGCGCGAAATTGGGCCCAGTTGATCGATTAACCGATAAACTGCCCCTGCATTTGTTTGCTTGATTTGATCGATATGCCCAGGCTGCCCAACAGCAATCACAAACCTGCTCCTACTATTTTTCGCGCTTCTAAATAAAGACTATCGGCTATGGTGGGGCTTTTGTAATACAGCGTCAACTATTTGATTCGTTATGTGATTTGCTGCACAAATTCACCCCACTTTCACTGCGGATTGTGTTTTATTTACCCAGTTCAGCGTTCAGGGCAACAGTAATGCCATCAAGGATTTGGCCGCGGCGGTCAGGGGCCGTTGACGATGATGAACCAGCCAAACTTCAGTCATCGCCTCTGGTTCCGCCAGCGGTAAATATTGCACACCGTCGATTTTAACCCGGGCAAAAGACGCCGGCAGAATCGAGATACCCAGCCCGGAAGACACCAGGCCAATGATGGTCATCGCCTCGCCCACCTCCTGGGTGATATAGGGAGTGATCCCTGCTTTGGCCAGCAGCGACAAGATCTCGTCATGCAGCGCGGTGCCCACCTCGCGTGAGAAAAACACAAAGGGTTCTTCCGCCAGATGTTGGAAACGCAGCGTGCCCGGCGCCACATGGGTTAGCGGGTGTCCTTCCGGTACCACCGCCACCAACGGCTCGCACAGTAACAGTTGATGCTTTAAGGCGTCCGGCAAGCGGGTATTACGCATCACCCCCAGATCCAGACTGCCATTGAGTAAGGGTTCGATCTGCTGCTTGGTGTTCACTTCGCGCATTTTGATATGCACCTGTGGGTGCTGTTGGCGAAAAGCACGCAAACTGCGCGACACCACGCTGATAAAGGGAGCCGAAGAGGTGAAGCCTATGGTCAACTCACCCACCTCACCACGTTCCAGCCGCGCCGCTTTCTCCGCCGCGCGGCCGACCTGATCGAGCACCTGATAGGCCTCTTTCAGGAACATTTCCCCCGCCTGCGTCAGGCTGACATTGCGGTTGTTACGCGCCAGCAGGCGTGCGCCGACCATTTCCTCCAGCGCCTGGATCTGCTGACTGAGCGGCGGCTGGGAAATCCGCAGGCGTTCCGCGGCGCGGCCAAAATGCAGCTCTTCTGCCACGGCAATGAAATAACGCAGATGCCTCAATTCGATATTCATACTTTAAACGTCTTAATTTGAATTATTAATATATTAGACAAAAAACTGCCCTCTCCCTATGATTTTGTTAACCAAAGATGTGCTTGTTTAAATCACGCCAAGTTCGGTAAGGAAAAACTGTGACAACCCCTGTGCGTTCTGCGGCCAATATGCCGTCGACGCTGGCCGCCAATGACGATGCGGCTGCTGCGCCAAAAACTCAACGTTCCACCCTGAATAAACTTCCCTACATCGAACGCGGAACGCCGCAGTTTATGCGCGTCACCCTGGCGTTGTTCTCTGCCGGGTTGGCCACTTTCGCCTTGTTGTATTGCGTGCAGCCGATCCTGCCGGTTTTGTCACAGGACTTCGGCATCTCTCCGGCGGAAAGTAGCCTGTCGCTGTCGGTGTCCACCGGGCTATTGGCGATTGGCCTGATGTTTACCGGCCCGCTGTCCGACGCCATCGGCCGCAAATCGGTGATGGTGGTAGCGTTGCTGCTGGCGGCAATCTGCACCCTGATTTGCGCCTTTATGACCAGTTGGCAAGGTATCTTGCTGATGCGCGCGCTGATAGGGCTCTCGCTGAGCGGCGTCGCCGCCGTCGGTATGACTTACCTGAGCGAAGAGATCCATCCCAGCTTTGTCGCCTTTTCGATGGGGCTGTATATCAGCGGTAATTCCATCGGCGGCATGAGCGGTCGTCTGGTGACTGGGGTACTGACCGACTTCTTCTCCTGGCGGGTTTCGCTGGCGGTGATCGGCCTGTTCGCGTTGGCCGCGGCCTGCATGTTTTGGCGCATCTTGCCCGAATCAAAGCATTTTCGCGCCAGTTCGTTGCGCCCGCGTACCCTGCTGATTAACTTCCGGCTGCATTGGCACGACAAAGGCTTACCGCTGCTGTTTGCCGAAGGTTTCCTGCTGATGGGCAGTTTTGTCACTATGTTCAACTATATTGGCTACCGCCTGCTGGCAGATCCTTATCACCTCAGCCAGGCGATAGTTGGCCTGCTGTCGGTGGTGTATCTGACCGGTTCTTACAGCTCGCCGAAAGCCGGTGCCATGACCTCCCGTTTTGGCCGCGGGCCGGTGCTGTTGGCGTCAACCCTGATTATGTTGATCGGGATCCTGATTACCGCACTGGCACCGGTAGCGGTTATTTTCATCGGTATGATGCTGTTTACCGCCGGTTTCTTTGCCGCCCATTCGGTTGCCAGCAGCTGGATTGGCCGGCGTGCACGTCGGGCCAAGGGTCAGGCATCTTCGCTTTATCTGTTCTGCTACTACGTGGGCTCCAGCGTCGCCGGTACCCTCGGCGGCGTGTTCTGGCACAGTTTTGGCTGGAATGGCGTGGTGGCCTTTATCAGCGTGATGTTGTTGCTGGCCCTGTTGGTGGTGCATTACCTGAAGAAACTGCCGGAAGCGGCACGCGTTTAATCTCTGGCCCACCGCCGCCCCAATGGGTGCCTGCGGTGGCCTTAATCCCTCTGTCAGGCCTGGACCGCTCGGTATCCCCACCCACACCGTTGCTAATGTTGCCCTTTCGTTTGTGGGTCTCTTATTGTATGTTGTAACTAAAATAGGAGCGAGTGATGGATAAATACGGTTTAATCAGCAGGATGAATGCTTGCTTTAGCGAGCTTGAACAGGCGCTGGCAAGCCTGCATCAGCAGATCCTGCCGCTGCGCTTGCTGGCTGGGCGGGTATTCAGCCTGCCCGAAATCGAGAAAGGTAAAGAGCACGATGCCGTAGCGCAGATTGCCGTCGAGCAACATCTGGGCCTGGCCGCGCGCGAACTGGCGTTGGAGCACTATCAGCGGCTGTTTATCCATCACAACAAGCACAACATCAGCAGTAAGGCGGCGTTACGCCTGCCCGGTGTGATTTGCCTGGCGGTGGAAGCAACGGAATACTCTGAGTTGCAGCAGCAAATTGCCCTGATTAACCGGCTGAAGGCCGAACTGGAGCAGATTATCACCATCGACTCTGGCCTGGCACCGGAGCAGCGTTTTGACTTCGTCCACACCCACCTGCATGGCCTGATCACCCTCAGCGCCTATCGTACCCTCACCGTTCTGACCAATCCGGATTCGGTGCGTTTCGGCTGGGCCAATAAGCACATCATCAAGAACGTGAAACGCGACGATATTCTGGCGCAATTGGAAAAGAGCCTGAAGGCCGGACGCGCGGTACCGCCCCATAATCGCGAACAATGGGCCGAACTGGTCAGCCGTGAGATCGACGACGTCAGCCGTCTGCCCCAGCAGGCGGTGCTAAAAATCAAACGACCGGTAAAAGTGCAACCCATCGCCCGGGTTTGGTATCAACCGCAGCAAAAGCAGGTGCAACACCCCTGCCCGCTGCCGCTGATTGCCCTGTGTCAGGTGGAAAACGGTGCCCAGGTGCCGAAGATTGGCGAATTGCTCAATTACGACGCCTCGGCGGTGAAACATAAATACAAACCGGACGCCAGGCCGCTGCGGCTGCTGGTCAAGCGGTTGCATCTGTATACCGACGCTCCTACTCGCTGAGGCAGTACACCCGCAGACGATGACCATCCGGATCGCAGGCGACGAAGCTATAGCCGAAGTCCAGCGTCACTGGCGGCTGAATCATCTCCAGCCCTTGTTCGCGCCACTGCTGATAGAGCGCGTCTACCTACTGCGGCGGAATGCCCTGAGTCTCGTGCCACTCTTTCATCAGCGAACGGCGGCCACGCGGATAACGCTGCGCCAACGGCGTCGCCAGACAAATACGGTCGAGACGGAAATGGCGAAATGACTGGCGCAGCTCACACCAGGCAACCAGCATCCGCGCCTGTTCAAAATAGCCCAGAGCAAAGGGCCAGAGAATACGTTCGCTGGGGTTACCGTCACGATCGCAATAATCCACCGCCAGTTTGCGTTCCTGGCGGATCACCTCGCGGATCAGCACCAGAGTCTCGTCCGCCACCTTCACCAGATCCACCGGGCCAATCAGCAGCGTGCTGGCCTCCAATTCATCGCGCAGCGCCGCAGGCAGAACGTCGGCGATTTTCGCCAGCGCATGGTAGCGATGCCGCCGCAGGATCTGCATTAAATCGAGTAAACGCGCGGTACGTGACATTGAATTTTTTCCACAAAAAAGGCTTACCTCAGTAAGCCTTATGCTTCTGACTCAATCAATTACTTCTTCATGCTGCCGACCATGTCTTCCGGGCGCACCCACAGATCGAACTCCTCTTCGGTCAGGTAGCCCAACTTCAGCGCAGAGCCTTTCAGCGTCAGCCCTTCCTTGTGCGCTTTCTTGGCGATTTCTGCCGCTTTGTCATAACCGATGTGGGTATTCAGCGCGGTAACCAGCATCAAGGATTCATTCAGCAACTGGCTGATGCGGTCCCGATTAGGTTCGATACCCACCGCACAGTGCTCATTAAAGCCCTGCATGCCGTCGGCCAGCAGGCGGATAGATTGCAAATAGTTGTGGATCACCATCGGGCGGAATACGTTCAACTCAAAGTTGCCGGAAGCCCCGCCGATATTCACCGCCACGTCATTGCCCAGCACCTGCGCGCACAGCATGGTCATCGCTTCGCACTGGGTTGGGTTGACCTTGCCCGGCATGATCGAGCTGCCCGGTTCGTTTTCCGGGATCGAGATTTCACCGATGCCGCAACGCGGGCCGGAGGACAACCAGCGCACGTCGTTGGCAATTTTCATCAACGACGCCGCCAGCCCTTTCAGCGCGCCGTGGCCATGCACCAGCGCATCACAGGTCGCCAGCGCTTCAAATTTGTTGGGGGCGGTGACGAACGGCTGTTTCGTCAGGTCAGCCAGCGCCCTGGCAACGCGAACCGCGTATTCCGGATGAGTATTCAGCCCGGTGCCCACGGCAGTCCCGCCCAAGGCCAGTTCACAAATGTGCGGGATACTGGCCTCAATGTGCTGCAGGTTATGCGCCAGCATCGCCGCCCAGCCGGAAATCTCCTGGCCGAGGGTCAGCGGCGTTGCATCCTGCAAATGGGTGCGGCCAATTTTGACGATATCGCGGTAGGCTTCTGCTTTGTCGCTCAGGGTTTTATGCAGCACTTTCAGTTCGGGGATCAAATGCTCACGCACTGCAATTACCGCGGCTACGTGCATCGCGGTCGGGAACACATCGTTGGAGCTTTGGCTCTTGTTGACGTCGTCGTTCGGGTGCACCCGTCGCTCTTCCCCCCGCACGCCGCCCAACAGCTCACTGGCGCGGTTGGCCAGCACTTCATTCATGTTCATGTTGGTCTGGGTGCCGGAGCCGGTTTGCCAAATCGACAACGGGAATTCATTGGTATGTTGATCCGCCAGCACTTCATCGGCAGCGCTGATGATGGCGTTGGCACGTTCGGCGGGCAGCAGGCCCAGATCCATATTCACGCTGGCCGCAGCGCGTTTGGTCAACGCCAGCGCATGGATCAGGGCGGTCGGCATCTTTTCGGAAGAGATGCGAAAGTGCTCCAGTGAACGCTGGGTTTGCGCCCCCCATAGCCGATCGGCCGGCACTTCAATCGGTCCCATAGAGTCTTTTTCAATACGAACGGCTGCCATCACGATCTCCTTAGTACAATTCCTAAAAATGTACGATTACGCCAACGCGCTCAAGCCCGCCGGCACACCCAACCAGTATAGTGACATAATAACTATTCGCATTAAGAGAGTTACTTCACAGCATTTTTTCAACATTGTCTGGCTTATTGTACGGATATTGTTTTGGGGTCGGTTCTCTCAGCCCGGCAGGTAAATATCAGCAATAAAAAAGCGCCGTCTGGCGCTCCGATTATTTATTCTCAACCCGCAGATTAAGGGTGGTGTTGATTATAAGCGTTAATTCTTTGGTCCTGCAGATGATTGATTTCATCATAGGCGTCCTGACGCTCGTTGTGGCGATACACCCCCGCACCGACGGCACCGGCAACGGCGGCAACAGGATGAGCTACCGGGGCAGCAGTGACCACCACCGGTGCCGGTGTAACCACCACGGGCTGAGCCACCACCACGACCGGGCGTGGCGCGACGATCACCGGTCTTGGAGCGACCACCACCGGCCGGGCAACGCCATAACCATAAGCATGGGTGACCACGACGGCCGAATGGGCTGCGGAAGTGCACAGCATCAGAACCAGTAGCAGTTTTTTCATCAGCGCCTCTAATTTAGCAAAATTTAATCAGTGAGTTTATTTGCCTGCACTGTATAGCGACGCTGCCCATTAAATTTAGCTAGTTGTGTGATTGCCAATACAAACCCAATAATTATGATGAGAGATATATTCTGCCGGTAATAATTCACTTCAAAAAACACAGTTTGAAATAGAAATTGAGGAAGCAGACTAAAATGCCAACGTCTGCATTTACGCCGAAAAATATATTTGCCCGCAAAAAGGAACGGTGTTTTTTTATCCACCCCCACCGCTTTGCCAACCGACGTCCGAATTGTGACCGGGGTGGCTATCACGCTATACTTTGCCGGCCTTGCGGAACGCTACTTGTTTGATCGCGCCCCGTTTTTACGCCAAGGTTCGCGTGTAGGATAAGCCGCACAAGGTTTTACTCACTGTCAGATACTGACCGTCGCCTCGACGGGAATGCAAAGGATGTTTATCAAGATGCAAAAAATGACCAACGCAGTGCAAAACTATGCATGGGGCAGTCACGACGCGTTAACCCAGCTGTATGGCATTGCTAACCCGCAAGGGCAGCCGATGGCCGAACTGTGGATGGGCGCTCATCCGAAAAGCAGCTCCCGCGTGGCCGGTGCCGACGGCACTTTGCGCTCGTTGCGCGATGTCATTGATGAAGATCAGCCTAAACAATTGGGTGCCGAAGTTGCCAGTCGCTTTGGTGAGTTGCCGTTCCTGTTCAAAGTGCTGTGTGCCGACCAGCCGCTGTCCATTCAGGTGCATCCAAGTAAATCCGCCGCCGAAACAGGCTTCGCCAAAGAAAATGCCGCCGGTATTCCGCTGGACGCCGCCGAGCGCAATTATAAAGATCCGAATCACAAACCGGAGCTGGTGTTCGCCCTGACGCCTTTCCTGGCGATGAACGGCTTCCGCGAACTGTCCGACATTGTTTCCCTGCTGCAGCCGATTGCCGGTGCCCATCATGATATCGCCGCATTCCTGCAACAGCCGGATATCAGCCACCTGTCGTCCCTGTTTGCCAGCCTGCTGGCGATGAGCGGTGAACAGAAATCGCTGGCGCTTGGGGTACTGAAAGCCGCGCTGAATAATCAACAGGGCGAAACCTGGGACACTATCCGCTTTATCGCCGGCTTCTACCCGGAAGACAGCGGCCTGTTCTCACCGCTGCTGCTGAACGTGGTACAGCTCAAGCCGGGCGAAGCGATGTTCCTGTATGCCGAAACCCCACATGCCTACCTGAAAGGCGTGGCGCTGGAAGTGATGGCCAACTCGGACAACGTGCTGCGTGCCGGCCTGACGCCAAAATTCATCGATATTCCAGAATTGCTGGCCAATCTGCAGTTCCGTCCGCAACCGGCATCCGGCCTGCTGACCCAGCCGCAAAAACGCGGTGACGAGCTGTTCTTCCCAATCCCGGTCGAAGATTTCGCCTTCTCACTGCATGACCTTTCCGCTGCTCCCCAGGCGCTGGCGCAAAACAGCGCGGCCATCGTGTTCTGCGTTGACGGTGAAGCGGTGCTAACCAAACAGGATCAGCAACTGGTGCTCAAGCCGGGTGAATCCTGCTTTATCGGCGCGTTCGAATCGCCGGTTAACGTCAGTGGCAGCGGTCGAATCGCTCGTGTTTATAACCTGTTGTCGTAAACACTCGGTAAATTTCCGCAAATTGGTTGCTGAAAGAGTGGCTTACCTTCACAATTAAACGCCTACGGGCGTTTTTTTATTGGCCCAAATTTGCCCATCCATCTGTTCGAGACAGATGGCTTAATAAGGATGAACAGAACTATGAAAAAATCGTTAGTCGCTGTTAGCGTCATTGTGGTTCTTGGCGCAGCATGGACCGGGGCTTCCTGGTACACCGGCAAACTGATCGAACAACGGATGGGTGAAGTGGTTGATAACGCCAACAGCCAGCTGAAAGTCTATCTGCCAAAAGCCGGGGTTAAGCTGGGTTATGAAAATTACCAGCGCGGTATTTTCAGCAGTAAAATTCGCTATGTGCTGCGCGCCGACGGCAGCGTCACCACCGACGAGGCTCCGCTGAAAGCCGGTGATGAAGTGGCGTTTATGGAAACCATCGACCACGGTCCCTTCCCGTTTGCCCAACTGAAAAAATTCAACCTGCTGCCAAGCATGGCGTCGGTGCATACCGAACTGGAAAACACCCCGGCGACCAAAGGCCTGTTTGATATCACCAAAGGCAAGTCGCTGTTCACCGCCGAATCCCGTATTTCCTACAGTGGTGATACCTCATCTGCCATTGACGTGATCCCGCTGGAATACCAGAAGGACAAGTCAGCGCTGAAATTCAGCGGTGCGACCATCAATGCCGATGTCTCACGCGATATGAAAGCCATCACCCTGGACGCCAGCAGCGACAGCGCAGTGATCAGCGGCCCGAACCAGTTTGGTCAGACCGAGCAGGTTCAGTTGCTGGGCGCTACGCTGAAGAGCCAGACCCATGCCGGTCAGTTCGATCTCAGCCTGGGTAACCAGAATATGGAACTGAAACAGATCAAGGTTGCCGTTGACGGTAAAGAGACCCTGACGCTGGACGGCTTTAAGCTGGCGAGCCAATTCGGTGAGAAAGACGCTAACCTGAACGGCCAAATCGACTACACCATGGATGCGCTGAAGATCCAGAACAGCGATTTCGGTTCCGGCAAGCTGTCGCTGAAAATCGACAAACTGGACGCCAAATCGCTGAAAGAGTTTGCTGACCGCTATAACCAGCAGGCGATGCAAATGCTGCAACAGGCGCAAACTATGGATCCTGTGGCCTACCAGCAGCAAACCACCGACATCCTGCTGCAGAACCTGCCGCTGCTGTTGAAGGGCAACCCTAGCATCAGCGTTGCACCGCTGAGCTGGAAAAACAGCAAGGGTGAAAGTACCTTTACCCTGAGTCTGGATCTGACCGATCCTGCGCAGGCCGGTTCCCCTGCCGAATCACCGGATCAACTGATTGCCCGTTCAGTGAAAAAACTGGACGCCAATCTGAGCATTCCAGTGGCGATGGCGACCGAAACCACTTCGCAAACAGCTTTACTGCAGGGTTACAGCGCGGAAGAAGCACAGAAACTGGCCCAGCAGCAGGTGCAGGGTCTGGCCGCCATGGGGCAGATGTTCAAACTGACCACCTTGAAGGACGGGGTGATCGGCAGCAGCTTCCATTACGCTGACAATCAGGTTGATCTGAACGGCAACAAGATGTCGCTGCAAGAGTTCATCGGTACCTTTGGCCTGCTGGGTGCACCAGCAGCAGAAGGCGCACCGGCACAGGACGCCGTTCCTGCACCGGTACCAGCCCAGTAATTCTCAGCATCACAGCCTTGGGGCCCGCTTGGTCGGGCCCCTGTTTTATTCCTGGTTCCCGTACACCGCATCGCGGATCTGCTGCGGATACTGCCCGCTCATACCTTCAAACGCCGTATTGGTCAGCGCCACCACACTTAATGCCGCCTGCGGATCGTAAAACCAACTGTGTCCATACACACCGCCCCACTGCAGGGTGCCATTATGCTGTGGCGTCATCGCCAGTTGTGCATCCACCAGCACCGCGCCGCCAAAACCAAAGCCCCAGCCCGGCCCCTGGGTTTCAGCTTCGGCACCGACATGCGGCTGACGCATCAGCGCCACGCTGGCCGGTTGTAAAATCCCCTCTTCACCACCGCGCAAGGTTTCTACCAGGCGCAGCACGTCATCAGCATCGCCGACCATACCGGCACCGCCAGAAGCATAAGCCAGCGGATCAAGCGCACGTGATGGCGACAATTCAATGTCAAAACCAAAACCTTCCGGCAGCGTCAGATGCATGCCGTCGTGGATCGGCTCCGGCCGGGCGGCGCTGTCGTGATAAGCCGTCGCCAGGTTGTCGGCATCCGCGGTGTAAAACCCGGTATTACTCAGCCCCAAGGGTTGCGCGACCCAGCGTTCGAACAACAGTGGCAACGGCTCGCCAGCCGCCTGCTCCAATACCGCCCCCAACACATCAATCGCCAGCGAATAATTGAATTCGCTGCCGGGTGCCACCAACAGATCAGCCTGAGCCAACAGTCGCAAATTTTGCTCCAGCGTCAGTGGCGACAACGTCATACCGTCTTGAATGCCCAACCGCTGATACGGCCCGTCCGCGGGTTGATTAAAACGATAATCCAGCCCGGCGGTGTGGCTGAGCAAATGACGGATTTTAATCTCTGGCTGGCGGCCATCGGCCAGCGCAGGCGTGAACCAGGGCAGCCAACGGCTGACGGCATCATCCAGCCCCAGCTTTTGTTGTTCGACCATGCGCATCGCCGCCAGCGTGATGTAGGGCTTGGACACCGAAGACAGCCGGAACTGGGTTTCACGTCGCATCGGCCGCTGTAGTTCTCGATCTGCGTAGCCGCTGGCTTCGGCGTAAATCACCTTACCTTGCTGCGCCACCAGCACCACGCTGCCGACGATGCGTTGTTCGGCAATCGCCTGACGGCTGACCGCCTGTACTCGTTCTGCTAATGACTGATTCGGTATCGACATGATTTGATGCTCTCTGAGGGGGTATAAAATCAGTCTAAAGCGATTATTATAAAATTAAATACCCGGTTACTTAACGAATCATTAAGCAGGGGTTACTGATAGATGAGTTCACTATTGCAATTACTGCCGTTTTTCGAAGCCGTCGCCCGCTTGGGCAGCTTTACCCAGGCAGCTAATCAGTTGGGTGTCACCCCTCCGGCGGTGTCGCAAAACATTCAGGCATTGGAAACCCGGCTTGGGGTACGGCTGTTCAACCGTACCAGCCGGTCGGTGCGGCTAAGCGATGAGGGGCGTCTTTTTTACCAACGGGTGGCGCCCGCCATGGGACAGATCGAGGTGGCCGCAGACGATGTACGCACCCTGCACGGTCGCCCTTCCGGCCTGCTGCGCATTACCCTGCCGCAGTTGGCCGCCTCACTGCTGGTGATGCCCTATCTGGCGGAGTTTCAGGCGCGCTACCCCGAGGTACAGCTTGAGCTGTTTACCGACGACCACTTTTCCGATCTGGTGTTGGACAGTTTCGATGCCGGTATTCGCATGCGAGCCATGCTACAGAAAGACATGATTGCGGTGCCGATCGACCGCGACCAGCGGCGGGTGATTATCGCCACTCCCGGCTATTTGGCGCAGCACGGCACGCCACTGACGCCGCAGGCGCTGAGCGACCACAACTGCCTGCGTTACCGTTTCCCCGGCAGCGGCAAGTTTGAGCCCTGGTATTTCAGGCAGGATGGCGGGCAGCTCACGCTGGAGGTGAGCGGCAGCCTGATATTTAACGAAGACCGGCTGATTAAAGACGCCGCTTTGATGGGATTGGGCATGACCCAACGTTTTGCCAACACGGTGCAACGTGAGCTAAGCAGCGGGCAACTGGTCGAATTACTGGCGGAGTACAGCGGTGATTTCCCCGGTTTTTTCATCTACTTTCCGGCCAGTCGGCATATGCCGCTCAAACTGCGGGTATTCATTGATTTTATGCGGGAAAAACGGTCGCAACAGAACCGCACTCAGGACGCCAGTATGGCGCCCTGAGCTTCAGCGTTAAGGTTTATCCAACGCCTGCACGATCCGGTAACTGGCCGCGACCCGGTCGTCATTCGGGAACCATTTATTGGCCAGCATCACCACGGCAATTTTTTGCGACGGAATAAATACCGCGTAGGTGGAGAACCCGCCGGTTGAGCCGGTTTTATTGAACCAGGCGGCCGTCTGCTGCTGTAGCGGCGGCGTGATGGTGGTGGCCGGCGTGCCATTCATGATCATTCCGGCGTTGTTGCCTTCCGTCAGCTTGGCCAATGCCACCGGATAAGCATAGCTTTCCCACATCAGATCCTGAGTAAAGACCCCCGCCTGGAAATAACCGGTATGGGTCGCGGCCAGTGCCTTGCGCCACTTATCCCCCACCTTGGCCACCTGCATGTTGGCTTCCAGGTAACGGATCAGATCCTGGGCATTGGACTTAATACCGTAGGCTTCTGCGTCCAGCGGGCCCGGAGTCACTCGCACCGGCTGGTCTTGCTTGTTGTAACCCTGGGCGTAATTTTCCATCTGCCCGGCCGGAACATTCACGTAGCTGTGGTTCATGCCCAGCCCTGGCAGCAACTGTGTTTCCATCGCCTGAGCAAAGGGTTGGTTCAGGCTTTTGGCGGTGATCATCCCCAGCATGCCGACACCCAGGTTGGAGTAAACCCGGTAGCTGCCTACCGCATGCGTTGGCTGCCACTGCCGGTAATAGGCCATCAGTTGCGCGTCGTTGGTCACCTGGTCCGGAACAAACAACGGCAGACCAGAGGTATGCGTGGCCAGGTTCAGCAGGCTGACGTGGTCAAAGGCGCTGCCGCGCAGTTCCGGCAGGTAATGACTGGCCGGTTCGGCGAACGACAATTTGCCCTCATTCTGTGCATAGGCAGCCAATGTGGCAGTGAAGGTTTTGCTCAATGAACCAATTTCAAACAAGGTCTGGTTGGTGATCGGCTTGCCGGTCTGTTTGGACGCCACACCATAGTGATAAAACTGCTGCTTGCCGTCCACCGACACGGCGATGGCCATGCCCGGTACGCCATATTTCTGCATCAGGGGTTGAATAATGGCGTCGATGTCGGCCTTATCGGCGGCATGGCCAGCCGGCAGGATCATTGCGGCCAGCAACGCGGCCGCCAAGCGATTTATTTTGGTCATGTGAAAGCTCTTGGGTTGCAGGGTATCGGCCGATGGTAAAAGATTTTATTGCCATTCGACACGAAGATATCCTTGGGTAACGGTGTTATTCCTTTTCTGACTGCGTTAATTCCGCAACAGCTGGGCTAAATATCGGGGTTTCGCCTGAGGTTGACAAGCGATAAGAATTTCAGCCAGCATAAAGAAAAACTTATGGCTAACTCTATGCGCAACCGACTGCCGCTTAATGCCCTGCGGGCGTTTGAATCCTCCGCCCGTCACCTGAACTTTACCCGCGCCGGGCTGGAACTGAGCGTCACCCAGGCCGCGGTCAGCCAGCAGGTGCGTACACTCGAACAACAGTTGGGTATTCAGCTGTTCCGTCGCTTGCCGCGCGGGCTGGATCTGACCGAGGAAGGACAGGCGCTGCTGCCGATATTGACCGACGCTTTCGACCGCATTGAGTCGGTACTGCAACAGTTCGAAGGCGGGCATTTCCATGAGGTGTTGACGGTGGCGGTAGTCGGCACCTTTGCCGTCGGTTGGCTGATGCCCCGGCTGGCGGCGTTCAGAGAGTCACATCCGTTTATCGATCTGCGGGTGTTAACCAATAATAACCTGGTTAACCTGTCGGCCGACGGAATGGACTTCGCTATCCGCTTCGGTGAAGGCCGGTGGCCCGCGACCCACAACCTCAAACTGTTTGACGCCCCGCTGACGGTGCTGTGCCCACCGCAAGTGGCAGAGCAACTTCACACGCCGCAGGATCTGCAACACCAACTGCTGATGCGCAGCTACCGCAAGGACGAGTGGGAACGCTGGTTTGCCGCTGCGCAGGTGACGCCGTGGCGGATTAACGGCCCGGTGTTCGACTCTTCCCGGCTGATGGTAGAAGGGGCAATCCACAGCGGTGGTGTGGCGCTGGCTCCGGCACGTATGTTTGCCCGCGAGCTGCGGGTAGGCCTGTTACAGCGCCCCTTCAGCGCAGAAGCCGACCTTGGCGGCTACTGGCTGACCCACCTGAAATCACGCGATATGACGCCGGCGATGAAAGTGTTTGTCAGCTGGATCCAGCAACAGGTCGAGGATGAACAACAATGAGATTGAGATCAGGCCGAGCCACGCTTGATCAACACCGGCGGCAGAATCACGTTTTGCGGCGGTAACTCGGCGTCGGCGATCCGCTGTAGCAAGCGTGAGGCGGCGCTGCGCCCCACTTCTCGTGCCGAGCTGGAAACCAGCGTCAGCGGCGGTTCGGTCAGTTCGGCCTCAGGCACATCGCCAAAACCAATCAGCGCCACCTGCTGACCGTAGTAAGTGTCGACGCCTTCCGAACCGATACTGCGCCCGCTGCGCACGATGCCAAAGTAGGCGCCCAACGCCACCGACGCCTTATGGCAGACCAGTGCGCTGATGTTCGGGTGTTGCCGTAGCAGGTTTTCCGCTGCTTCTGCCGCCGCCCGCTGATGACAGTCACACTCGACAATCCAGTCGGAGCGAAAAGGCAGGCCATACTGCACCAGCGTGGCACAAAAACCTCCCAGCCGTTCGGCACGGGTTAAGGAGCTGCTTTGCCCGCCCAGATAGGCAATTTGGCTGTGGCCGCGCTTGATCAGGAATTCGGTGGCCATCTTGGCGGCCTGCATATTGTCCGGCCGCACCACATCGACCCCTTCCAGGCCATTCGAGCGTGCAGCGCACACCAGTGGCACGCCCTGCTCTGCGGCCTTCTCCTTCAGCCCCTCGGCCGAGCGTATGCCACCCGCCAGCACCATACCGTCAACCCCATGCTCCAGCAGCGTATCAAAACAGCGCATCAGCCCCTTGCCGTCGCGACCGCTTTGGGTCAGGAACAACACTTTGCCGTGCGCCTCCAATACCTCGCTCAGCCCGGCGGTCATTTCCGCATAAAACGGCTCGCAGATATCACGCAGGATCAGGCCAATCACGCCCGACGCCCCACCGCGCAGCGTCGCCGCCTGACGGTTGCGTACGTAGCCCAGGCGTTCAATGGCGTGGTTCACCCGCGCCACGGTAGTGGGTGAAATACGCCCTTTGCCACTCAGCACCAGCGAAACGGTGGTGACCGAAACACCGGCCTGCTGCGCGACATCGGTAATGGTGATCTTTTTGATGGTCATGACCTCTGCGAGCCCGATCCTGGGCATTCTGCATCTTGCAGCAAATGGTATACCGAATCTGTTTGGTCAGTAAAACGTTTTACTGGTCTCGTCATTGTCACCGCAAAGTGCGCGTCGGAATTGTGATTAGTGGCGCATTTTTAGTAGGTAAAACGTTTTATCTTATTTTTACCTAACAGGGGTACACACCACTTTCGCACGTTTTTCCGCCAGGAGCCGCCGGTTATGCCAGCACCTAAAAAACAAAAAATCACGCTCTGGGAGTTTTTCCAGAGCCTGGGCAAAACATTTATGCTGCCCGTCGCCTTGCTGTCGTTCTGCGGCATCATGCTGGGTATCGGCAGTTCACTGAGCAGCCGGGATGTCATCACCCTGCTGCCGTTTATCGGCCACCCTGCCTTCCAGTTGCTGTTCACCTGGATGAGCAAGATCGGCTCCTTTGCCTTTAGCTTCCTGCCGGTGATGTTCGCCATTGCCATTCCGCTGGGTATGGCGCGTGAAAACAAGGGCGTCGCCGCGTTCTCCGGCTTTGTCGGCTTTGCGGTACTGAACCTGGCCACCAACTTCTACCTGACCACCACCGGCATTTTACCCACCACCGATCCGCTGGTGCTGAAAGCCAACAACATCCAAAATATCCTCGGTATTCAATCGATTGATACCGGTATTCTGGGTGCGGTGATCGTCGGTATCATCGTTTATAAATTGCACGAGCGTTTCCACACCATCCGTCTGCCGGATGCGCTGGCGTTCTTCGGTGGCACCCGCTTTGTGCCGATCGTCACTACCGTGATACTGGGTTTGTGTGGCCTGGTGATCCCATTGATTTGGCCCTGGTTTGCCGCCGGTATTACCGGGCTGGGCTGGGTGATCAACAGCGCTGGTGCCTTTGGGCCGATGCTGTTCGGTACTGGCGAACGCCTGCTGTTACCCTTCGGCTTGCAGCATATTCTGGTGGCGCTGATCCGCTTTACCGAGGCGGGCGGCACGCTGGACGTCTGCGGCCATACCGTGAGCGGTGCGTTGACCATCTTCCAGGCGCAGCTTTCCTGCCCAACCACCACCGGCTTTGCCGAAAGCGCCACCCGCTTCCTGTCACAGGGCAAGATGCCGGCCTTCCTGGGTGGTCTGCCGGGCGCGGCGTTAGCCATGTATCACTGTGCCAAGCCGGAAAATCGCCATAAAATTAAAGGCCTGCTGATCTCCGGCGTAGTGGCCTGCGTGGTCGGCGGCACCACCGAACCGATCGAGTTCCTGTTCCTGTTTGTCGCACCGTTCCTGTATCTCATTCACGCGGTCCTCACCGGGTTGGGCTTCACCGTGATGGCCCTGCTGGGCGTGACCATCGGCAACACCGACGGCAATATCATCGACTTCGTGGTATTCGGTATTCTGCACGGTACCGCCACCAAGTGGTATCTGGTGCCGATCGTCGCCGGCATCTGGTTCGCCGCCTACTACGCCATTTTCCGCTTCTCCATTCAGCGCTTTAATATCAAAACGCCGGGCCGCGAAAGCGAAACCACCGCCAGCCAGAGCGCACCCGTTGGCCCGGTCGGCAAATCCGGCTATAACGTTCCGGCCATTCTGGCGGCGCTGGGCGGCAGTGAGAATATTGTTTCGTTGGATAACTGCATCACCCGTCTGCGCCTGTCGGTCGACGACATGAGCAAGGTGGATGACGCGGCGCTGAAGGCCAATCGCGCCATTGGCGTGGTGCACCTCAATGAGCACAATCTTCAGGTGGTGATCGGCCCGCAGGTGCAATCGGTGAAAGATGAATTAGACTCACTGATAGCGGCAGCGCTTCCTGCTGCGGCCCTGCAGGGAGCGTCAAATGTTTGATTTTTCCACCCCGGTCGATCGGCACGGTACCTGGTGCACGCAATGGGATTACATCGCTGACCGTTTTGGCCACGATGACCTGCTGCCGTTCACCATTTCCGATATGGATTTCGCCACCGCGCCCTGCATTCTCGAGGCGCTGCAACAGCGCCTGCAGCATGGTGTGCTGGGTTACAGCCGCTGGCAGCATGAGGATTTTCTCGGCGCGGTGCGCCACTGGTATCAACAGCGCTTCAATATCCCCATCGACACCCATATGGCGGTCTATGGCCCGTCGGTGATTTACATGGTGGCGCAATTGATCCGCCTGTGGTCGGCACCGGGTGAATACGTCGTCACCCACACCCCGGCCTATGACGCTTTTTATAAGGTGATCCTCGGTAATCAACGCCAACTGCTGGCCTGCCCACTGCACAAGGACGGCAACGACTGGCAGTGCGATATGGCCCACCTGGAGGCGTTACTGGCGCGGCCGCAAACCAAAATTCTGCTGCTGTGCAGCCCGCACAACCCGACCGGCAAGGTATGGCGTGCGGAAGAATTGCAGCAAATGGCCGAGCTGTGCGAACGCCACGACGTGCGGGTGATCAGCGATGAGATCCATATGGATATGGTCTGGGGTGAGCAACGTCATACGCCCTGGAGCCAGGTTGCCACCACGCCCTGGGCACTGCTGACCTCAGGTTCCAAAACCTTCAATATCCCGGCGTTGACCGGGGCCTACGGGTTTATCAGCGATGATGCCGCGCGTGAGGCCTACACTCAGCAACTTAAGGCCCGCGACGGGTTGTCTTCTCCGGCAGTACTGGCGGTTGTCGCGCATATTGCCGCTTATCGCCACGGCGAGCCCTGGCTGGACGCACTGCGCGACTACCTGCAGGACAACCTGACCTACGTTGCCGAGCGGTTGAATCAGGCGTTCCCGATACTGAATTGGCAACCGCCACAGGCCACTTACCTGGCCTGGATCGATCTGCGCCCGCTGGGCATTGACGACCGTCAGTTACAACAGGTGCTGATCGAGCGGGAGAAGGTTGCCATCATGCCGGGCTTCACCTACGGCGAAGAAGGCCGTGGCTTCCTGCGGCTGAACGTCGGCTGCCCGCGCAGCAAGGTTGAGGCCGGTATGGACAAGTTGATTAACGGACTGAAATTTGTGCTGGGCCCAGCTTAGTCTGTTCACCTCAAGCCCTCTCACCAGGAGAGGGCCTATTTCACCTTTGCTACGTCACCTCTAAGGCTTAAACCTGTGGGATCTCTGCGAGACGCTGATAAACCGTCAGGCCGCGCTCATGAGCCAGGCGTACGTCGTTATCGGCCCCGCCGACACCCCCTCAATGCGATACACCGCCTGACACTGGGCAATCAGCCGATGGGCCACCGGATAGAGGTATTCCTCGCTAATGGCATCGCCATGGCGGGTTGAGCCTGCCGCTGCCGCCAGCGGTAACGCCAGCCATTCGCCAATCACCGGTACATGCCCGCGTTGGTACACCTCAAGCGCCGCCTGCTCCAGACGTTGCAGGTTATCGGCAATGCGCTGTGCATCGCCATCGGTACCGCTGCGGTAAGGGCCGGCAATTAATATCAGTTGAGCTTTCATAGCGCATTCTCCAGGGTGTGATTCAGGGCGACAAACTGCAACAGCATGATGGTTTTGGCATCGACAATACTCCCCTGAACAATGGCGCTCAGCGCCTCCGCCAGCGGCAGTTCAATCACCTCGAGATCTTCGCCCTCCGCTTCCACCCCACCGCCGTCGCTGACCCGCCCGGCGGCATGATACTCGCCGACAAAGAAGTGCAGCTTCTCGGTAACGGAACCGGGGCTCATATAAGCTTCAAATACCTTTTGCACGTTTTGCACCCTATAGCCGGTTTCTTCCTCCGCTTCCGCACGGATACGCTCTTCAGGCGAAGCGTTGTCCAACAGACCGGCGGCGGCCTCGATCAGCATGCCGTCGTGACCGTTGACGAACACCGGGAAGCGAAACTGGCGCGTCAGCACCACCGTTTGCGCCTGGCGGTTAAACAGCAAAATGGTAGCACCGTCGCCGCGATCGTAGGTTTCACGGCTTTGCCGCTGCCAGACGCCATCGCGACGTAAAAAATCAAAGGTGGTTTTTTTCAGCAGATACCAGTCATCGGACAGCACCCGGGTTTCGATAATACGAACCCGATCTTTAGTGGCGATCATGTTGGTCAACTCCACAACCAGGAAAGGAAAGCGATACTATCGTGCAGCTTCGTGTATGATCAAGATATTTCGTGCAGAATAAATTTAACGGGAGAACGTCATGCTCACCAGCCAACGTAAAAAAATCATTCTGGAAAAACTGGCCCAGGACGGACAGGTGCTGGCCAAACAGCTCAGCGAGATGTTCGGGTTGTCCGAGGATACCCTGCGGCGTGACTTGCGCGAGCTGGACAGTGAAGGCCTATTGCAACGGGTGCACGGTGGCGCGCTGCCGGTCTCTCCGGCGATTGCCACCTTCGCCGAAAGAAACGGGCAGGAATCTGCCGCCAAGCGCGCCATTGCCAAAGCCGCAGCGGCAATGATCGCACCCGGTCAGGTGGTGATCATCGACGGCGGTACCACCTCCGCCGAATTGGTGAAACAGCTTCCCGCCACGCTGGAGGCCACTATCGTCACCCACAGCCCCAGCGTGGCGGTTGGCCTGGTTGAGCACCCCAAAGTGGAAGTCATTCTGATCGGTGGGCGGCTGTACAAACACTCGATCGTCAGCGTGGGCGCGGCAGCGGTGGAAGCCATGTCGCACATCCGCGCCGACCTCTACTTTATGGGCGTGACCGGCGTGCACCCGACCGCCGGCCTGAGCACCGGCGATCTGGAAGAGGCCTACATCAAGCGCGCTCTGGCGGCGCGGGCAGCCGAAACCGTGGTGTTGGCCTCTGCCGCCAAGTTGAATGCCGCCTCGCAGTATGCGATTGGCGATATCACGCTGGCGCAGAGTATTATTGTCGAACGTTCGACCGACGCCGCGCTAACGGCCCCACTGGAACAGGCCGGGTTGACCGTTATCAAAGCCTGAGTGGTATCCTGAATTAAATAACGTAATAAATACGCGGTTATTAATCTTCTCCGCGTATTTATTACGATTAATCTCCGCGAATCGGATAAAAATGCGAGAGAAATCACACTTCGTTAAACTTATTTCCTCCCAGCCAATCATTTCCCCCCTTACTAATAATCCCACGGCAATATAGATGTAACATTATGATTATTAATAAATAGTCGTTTTAACGCTGCTGAGGCGCTTAAATTAAAATGAGATCTACTTCTCAAAAACATTACCTATCGCCAGTCTGTCAAGGTCAATCACGGAAATATTTGTGAGTGTTTTGTGATGTCGCCTGCAAATTTTAGCGATGCCAAAAATGACAATGAGCTCCACGGAACAGATTGGAGGCCAGTATATGAAAATCGGTGTGGTAATAAGCGGCGGCGACGTCACCGGCATCAATAACTTTATTTTCCAGGTCGCCAGACTGGCGCAGGCCGATATCGTTCTGTTTAACGGCGGAATACCCGGATTATTGGCTAATCAACATCAATCTGTCAGTCAGCGCGACCTGGTTGATTACTCTATTTCATCGATGCCGATAATGTCTTCCGGCCGCACGGCCAAGAAATTGGTGTCCGGTGAATATGAAACCATCAGCAAGCAGCTTAAAACCTTACACATTGAGGTGCTTATTATGGCCGGTGGCGACGGTTCGCTGCAGTTTTTAAATACCCTCAGCGAATTTGGCGTTAACTGTTTTGGCGTGGGCATGACCATCGACAATGATGTGTTTGGCAGCCATTACAGCATTGGCTTTTCCACCGCCTGCGAGCAGGTGATCAAAGAGGTCTCCAAGCTGCGCAACACCGGGCGCGCCCTGCCCGGACGCGTGTTTATGATTGAACTGTTGGGCGGCTACTGCGGGGAGCTGACGCTGCAGACGGCGATCAAATCCAATGCCGACTTTGCCCTGATCCCGGAATGCCAACATGCCTTAAGCCAGTTGGCAGAGAAAATATCCCAGCGGCTGGAACAACAAAATAGCGTCATTATTTTATGTTCCGAGGGATATACCAAAGAATATTCGCCCGGCTTTCAGGGTGCCATTGATACCATGATTAAACAGCTTGAACCAAAAATTGGTGTACGCATCCGTAAAACCATTATGGGTTATGGTTTGCGCAATGGCGATCCTACCTGTGAAGAGATTTATCAGGGAACCATTATGGCCAGCGAAGTGGTTCGTTGTATTCATTCCGGCATGAAAAACAAAGCCATTATTATTAATGCCAGCAACCAACCCATTCCGATTGATTTAATCAGCATGCAAAAACGATTGATTGATACCGAAGGACACCATTACAAACTCGCCAGGCAATTAAATATAATCTGAGGAGATACCCATGCTTAAAATACTGTGCGTATGTGGCTGTGGCCTCGGCTCCAGCTTTGCCATCGAAATGAGCGCAAGAGCGGTGCTGAAAAAATTAGAGATTGAGGCAGACATTGATCACACCACTATCTCTGAGGCCAGCGCCTTTAAATCAGATATTATTCTCACCCAAAAAACCTTCGCCGATATTTTAAATGCTGATGCCAGCGAAGAGGAAAAGAAACGGGTAATTATTCTCCACCGGCTCACCGATAAAGTGGAAATTGAGCAAAAGATTGTGGCCTTTTTAAAAGAGCGCGACATGAAGGAAAACCACCATGAATAGTCTGATTGACTTTATTGTCAAAGACCTGCTCGGTCAGGCTTCGATCCTGATCGCCTTTATCGCCATGCTGGGGCTAATACTGCAGAAAAAATCCACCGGGAAAGTGGCCGAGGGCACCTTTAAAACCCTGTTGGGCTTTCTGATCATGATGGCAGGCATCAACATTATTGTCGGTGCCCTGACCTACCTGAACAGCATTTTCACTCACAGCTTCGGCATGACCGGCTACATCACCGACGTCGCCGCCATTGCCGGCCTGGCCAACCGTGAGCTGGGCTCGGAAGTGGCGATGACCCTGATGGTGATTTTCGCGGTGAATATCATCATTGCCCGTATCACCCCGTTCAAGTACATCTTCCTGACCGGCCAGGCATTGCTGTGGATGGCCACCATCGGGGCGGTGATCGGCTACAAGGCTGGCCTAACCGGCCTGCCGCTGATCCTGACCGGCGGCATCTTTGGCGGCGTAATGGCGGTGTTAATGCCGGCATTGGCCCAACCGGTGGTGCGCAAAATCACCGGGTCGGATGAGGTGGCGCTGGGGCACTTTTGCACCATTGGCTATCTGGTTCAGGCGGCAGTCGCCAAGGTGGTTGGTAAAGGTTCCCGCTCAACCGAAGATCTGGAGCTGCCCGACAACTTCAAGTTCCTGCAGGATACCTACCTGTCGATGGCGGTGGTGATGATCCCGATGTATCTGATCCCCGCGCTGGCGGCCGGTCCGCAATATATTGCCCAATATGCTGGCGGTATGAACTACCTGATGTACTCCTTTATGCAGGCCATTCAGTTTGTCGCCGGAGTCTTTATTCTCTACAGCGGCGTGCGCCTGCTGCTTAACGAACTGGTCCCCGCCTTTCGCGGTATCGCCATGCGCATCGTGCCGGACGCCAAACCGGCGCTGGACTGCCCGGTGCTGTTCCCCTACGCCCCTAACGCAGTGATCGTCGGTTTCCTGGCCACCACCCTCGGCTCCATCATCGGCATGATCGTTTTCCCTATGTTCGGTCTGGCGATGATCCTGCCCGGTCTGTTGACCAACTTCTTCGCCGGCGGTACCGCAGGCATCTTCGGCAATGCGCTTGGTGGTCGCCGCGGCGCCATGATCGGCGGCGTGGTCCACGGCCTGTTTATCACCTTCCTGCCGGCCATTCTGGTGCCGATGCTGGAGAGCTACGGCTTTGTCGGCGTGACCTTCAGCGACTCCGACGTCATCAGTAGCGGTCTGGTGATGGGCCATGCCTTTCAGGGCAACTGGCTGTTCATCGCCCTGTTCATCGTCTTCGTCACGCTGATTGCGTGGTTTGTTAACGGTAAATCAACCAAACACCATGAGGAAAAAGTCCATGAAACTCTATAATTTCAACGAGCTGTTGTCCGTGGCCAAAGCGCGTGACTTCAAGGCAATTGGATCATTCAATCTCCACTGCCTGGAAATGCTGCCGGCCTTCTTCAAAGCGGCCAAGGACACCCACAGCCCGCTGATGATCCAGATTTCGACCGGCACCGCCGAGTATCTGGGCTACAAGCTGCTGGTTGATTCGGTGCGCTCACTGGCAGAAAGCGAACAGGTGCCAACCTGCCTGCACCTGGATCACTGTGCAGACATCGCCTCTATCGTTACCGCGATCGACGCCGGTTTCAGTTCGGTGATGTATGACGGTTCACACCTGGAAATGGACGAGAACATCGCCAATACCCGCAAGGTGATCGACATTGCACGCCAGCGCAATGTGTCGGTTGAGGCCGAATTGGGCGCCATCGGTGGCTCGGAAGACGGCAAGGCCGTGGCGGAAGAAGACATCACCTTTACCACGGTGGAAGACGCCAAACGCTTTGTCGATGAAACCGGAGTCGACATGCTGGCCGTTTCGGTCGGTACCGTTCACGGCATGTACACCGGCAAGGCACATATTCAGCACCAGCGCCTGGCGGAAATCACCGAAGCCACCCAAACCCCACTGGTGCTGCACGGCGGTACCGGGGTCAGCGATGAGGATATGCGACGCGCGGTGGCCGGCGGCATTGAGAAGGTCAACGTCGGTACCGAGATGAACGTGCAATGGGTCGGTCGTTGCATGCAGACATTTGAAAAGGGTAAGGTGAATGACAGCGTGCGCAAATTCCTGATCCCCGCCAATAATGCCGTCACCCAGGTATTAACGGAAAAGATCGGCCTGTTTAAATAATTACTGCCCCGTTTTCTTTTTAATATAACCCTACAACCCTGGTGCCCCGGCGCCCGTCGGGGCTGGAGAATATTATGCTTGATTTTATGAAATTGAAGCGAAATAAAAAGGCCGCGCCCGATGTGCAAAATGATGCTGAAGCCAATGATATATCAGCCGAAATAAGCGTATTGGAGCAGCAGTTGGCGGCCACGCCGACCAATAGCGAAATACATAAAACCTTAATGCTGACCTATAATCGAGCATTAAAGATTTATGCCAAAAATAAAAACCATCGCCAACATATCGATACGGTTTTTATCAAGATTGACGAGCTGCGCAATATTATCAGGAAGTCTCTTTGAGGGAACATGATGACCATTAAACAACTGTTGATCGAGGCCGGCGCAATACAGGTCGGCGTGCAGGAAACGGACTGGAAAAAAGTGATTGAGCTGGCGGCGCAGCCTTTGGTCGATAACGGCTATATTCACCCCTCCTATTATCAGGCGGTGATCAGCAATACGCTGGCCCATGGTGCTTATTATGTGTTTGACGAGGGTATTGCCATCCCCCATGCGCGGCCTGAGTGTGGCGTGATCAAAAATTGCTTCAGTATGGTATTGCTGGAGCAGCCGATTACCTTTCAGGACAGTGAAAAGGCTGACATCGTCATCCTGTTCGGCGCGACGGACAGCAACCGACATATTGAAGAAGGTATCCGGGCGATTGTCGAGTTGCTCGATAATAAACAACGGCTCGATAAGCTGCGCGCCGCCAAACTGTGGCAAGAGGTGGTAGAAATCCTATGACTGTGCTCACTGACAACGGTGGTAAAACCGTTATTTTGGTTAATGGCATTCCGGCTTCTGGCAAGAGCACCCTCGCCCGTGCGCTGGCGCAGCACTTTGGTTTGCCTTATCTGAGCCTCGACGGCATCAAAGAGCCTTTTATGGCCCGATTGGACAACGTGGATCGTGAGCTTAACCGTCGGCTTGGCTACGCCGCCTATCAGGCGGTCTGGTCGACGGTGGCGCAGGCTCCGTCGCGCTGTATCTACATTATCGATGCCTGGTTCGGCTTTCAGCCCAGAGAACTGTTGCGTCAATATCTGCGCGAAGCGGGCGTGGTCCAGGTTTTGGAGGTGTGGAACCAGATCTCCGCTGAACTGGCGACCGATCGCTATGCTGCCCGTATTGGCCAGCGCTCTGCTGGCCATCCCGGCGCAGAATACTTGCCTGAGCTGCGGGCGCTGGCCGAACGCGCCATGCCGATGGCCATTGGTCCGGTGATCCGCGTTGATCAAGCACTGCCGCTGGAGATCGGCAAGATTGCAGATTGGCTGGCACTGCACGGCGTAGCCGATAACGACGATGAAAATATCACTAAACTGAGGGTGGGTTGATGAGGTTTGGCCGCCGTTTGCCTGCCAGGTCGCGGGGGTATTTCTCTCCCGCACTCGCCTGAAAATGCGGCACCACCCGCAATTAATGTGATTTTCATCACTTTTTTATGCAACGAAATGGCAATTTTCATCATTTTGTTTTTATACTGATCTGCACTTTACCTACAACAAACTAACGAGTGCACATCATGATTGACTCCCGCCTACCGCTGACCGACATCCACCGTCACCTCGACGGCAACATCCGTGCGCAAACCATTCTCGATCTGGGCCGTCAGTTTAACCTTGCCCTGCCTGCCGACGAACTGGAAGCGCTGCGTCCACACGTGCAAATTACCCATGCCGAACCGGATCTGGTCAGCTTTTTACAAAAGCTGGACTGGGGCGTCGCCGTGCTGGGCGACCTGGAAGCCTGCCGCCGCGTAGCTTACGAAAACGTCGAGGATGCGGCCAACGCCGGTCTGCACTATGCCGAACTGCGTTTCTCGCCGTATTACATGGCGATGAAGCACCAGTTGCCGGTGGCTGGAGTGGTGGAAGCGGTGATTGATGGCATTCGTTCCGGCTCCCGTGATTTTGGCATTGATGTGCGCCTGATCGGCATCATGAGCCGCACCTTCGGCGAAGCGGCCTGTTTGCAAGAGCTGGAAGGCCTGCTGGCACACCGCGATGGCATCACCGCGCTGGATCTGGCCGGTGACGAACTGGGCTTCCCAGGTGGCCTGTTCCTCAACCACTTCAACCGCGCCCGTGACGCCGGATTACGCATCACCGTACACGCAGGCGAAGCAGCCGGTCCGGAAAGCATCTGGCAGGCAATCCGCGAGCTGGGCGCCGAGCGTATTGGCCACGGGGTGAAAGCGATTGAAGATCCGGCGTTGATGGACTTCCTGGCGGAGCACGGCATTGGCATCGAGTCCTGCCTGACGTCCAACATTCAGACCAGCACCGTGCCTTCTCTGGCACAGCATCCGCTGGCGAAGTTCCTGCGCCACGGCGTCATGGCGTCGATCAACACCGACGATCCGGCTGTTCAGGGTATCGAAATTGAACACGAATACCGGGTGGCAGCACCACAGGCCGGGCTGACACCGGCGGAGATCCGCACCGCTCAGGAAAACGGCCTGAAAATGGCGTTCCTCAGCGAGCAGGAAAAACAGGCTTTGCGCGATAAAGTTCGCGGCTGATTGCATTGAATAATGGGCGCGATTTAGCGCCCATTAACGTTGTCTTGAAGGTCGAGATACCCGGGCCTAGCGCACCGAGGGGCTATTATGGGACACATCCGTGTGTCCCACCCTCCGGGCCGACTGAAAGTCGTTCCAATTTGCTCCCGGCAAATTGGTCGGCAGCTAAAGCCGCTACGACCCCTTCGGCACGCTCTCCCTAATAACGAGTTACTCAGTTCACTGGAAACAATAATACCGCGCCCATTTTTTACTTTGCCGTCAGCACTTCTGCGCGTTGTTTGGCGGTTTTGCGCGCATAGCGCTGGGCCAGCACGGCGCACACCATCAACTGTACCTGATGGAATATCATCAATGGCAGCACCATTGCACCCACCGCCGCCACCGGGAACAGCACGTTAGCCATCGGAATGCCGTTCGCCAGGCTCTTTTTCGAACCGCAGAACACAATGGTGATCTCATCCGCGGTATTGAATCCCAGCCAACGTGCAGCATAGGTATTGATAATCAGCACCACCGTCAGTAACACCAATGACATCACCAAAATAGTCAGCAGCGACCAACCGTCAATCTTGTGCCAGATGCCTTCGACCACCGCGGCGCTAAAGGCGGTATACACCACCAGCAGAATCGATGACCGGTCAGTGAGATTAATCAGCTTGCGGTGGCGATCGACCCATTTACCGATCAACGGCCTTGCCAAATGCCCCACCACAAACGGTACCATCAGTTTCAAAATGATCGAACCAATGGCGTGCAATACATCAGTATCGCCACCCTGAGTATGCATCAGCGCGCCCACCAGCAACGGCGAGAGGAAAACGCCGAGAATGCTGGATGCCGAAGCACTGCAAACCGCTGCCGCCACGTTACCGCCCGCCGCCGAGGTAAAGGCAATGGCCGACTGAACCGTCGCCGGCAGCGCACACAGGTAGAGGAAACCCATATACACCGTCGGTGTCATCAGCCCCGGCACCATCAGATTCATCGCCAGCCCCAGCAGCGGGAACAAGGCAAAGGTGCTGAGAAACACCACCAGATGCAGCTTCCAGTGGCCCATCCCGGCGATAATCGCCTCACGCGACAACTTGGCGCCATGCATAAAGAACAACAGCGCGATGGCGGCAGTGGTCAGGCGATCAAAGAAGGTTTTCCATACCCCTTCACAGGGGAAAACCGAGGCGACGATCACCACCAGAATCAAGACCAGCAAAAATTTATCAATGCGCAGACGTTGCAACCAGGACATGGATCCGGATACCTCGAGAAGTTAGGCGGGTTCGGTCAGCCGAACCCGGATAAGCAGCCTGGCGGTCAGGCTACCGGCAGCGCCTTTTGCTGTTTGGCAGACTCAATGCCCAGCTCGATCAATTCCATCACCTGGATGGCATCGGCGGCCGGCACCGGGTTTTCACCCTCACCGTTAATCGCATCGCGGATTGCCGCGTAATAAGCGGGATAATTGCCCGGAATACTCAGCAGCGGTTTTTCCGCCAGCACGCCATCACGTGACAACGTCACCACACCGTCGCGCATGTCGTAACCCCAGTCAGCCTGCGGCAGGCGCTCACCTGCCTTCAACCGGTCTTCCTGCGGATCCAGGCCAAATTTGATAAAGCTGCCCTGGGTGCCATGCACGATATAACGCGCGGTTTCTGCCGCCGCCAACACCGTGCCATGCAGCACCACCCGACGTTGACCGTAGTTAAGCACCGCGTGGAAATAGTCGACCGACTGTGCGCCCGGACGCAGTTCGCCCAAATCGACAAACAGCGTTTCCGGCTTGCCGAACAATTGCAACGCCTGATCGATCAGGTGCGGCCCCAAATCGTACCAAATCCCGCTGCCCGCGCCGCCCAGCTCACGCCAGCGCTGACGCACCTCCGGCCGGAAGCGATCGAAATGAGACTCGAAGTAAACCACCTCGCCGAGCACGCCTTCTTTCAGCAGCGCCTTGAGCGTCAGGAAATCACTGTCCCAGCGACGGTTGTGGAATACCGACAACAGCTTGCCGCTCTGCTCCGCCTGGTGTTTCAACTCCTGAGCCTGTGACAACGTCACGGTAAACGGTTTGTCCACCACCACGTGCTTACCGGCGGCCATTGCCTGTTGTGCCAGCGGGAAGTGGGTATCGTTGGGGGTAGGAATGACGATCAGATCGATAGAGGGGTCGTTAAACAGCGCCTGCGGATCGCTGACCACCGTCATCGACGGCCAGTCGGCGTGCACTTTACCGGCATCACTGCTGGAAACGGCAGCCAGCTCTACGCCTGGGGTGCCGACAATCAGCGGCGCATGAAAGGTTTTGCTGGCATAGCCGTAACCGACCAGCCCAACCCGAATTTTTTCTGCCATGGTGTTTCCTCTTACTGGCTCGCAATAGACCCATCAGATTTGACACCATGACGCAGGCAGGAACAAGAAGTAAATTTAATGTTAATTGGTGACCGTCATATAAGGCTGATCGCGCTGATTTCTGGCGGGATAATTTATCTCCAGGCTGCGGCGCCGGAAATCACTCGGGCTGACACCCACCCGCTTGCGGAACACCCGGGAAAAGTAGAGCTGATCGTCATAGCCCACCACCCGGCCGATAGTGGCGATCGACTCCTGTGTGGTCTGTAACAGCAGCTTGGCGCGGATCACCCGCTGGTCTTCTCGCCAACGCAGAATATTGATGCCCACCTGCTCACGGAACAGATGCGCCAACCGCGATGGCGACAGGCAGACATGGCGTGCCACCTCGTCAATTCGCAACTCGCCGGCCAGATTGCCGGTAATAAACTGGCAGGCTTCGATCACCCGCGGATCCATGATTTTCTGTGGGCTGAGCGGATCTTCCTCCATCGCGCGCAACAGCAGTCGTTCCAGCAGGTTCATCCCCAACTCTTCGGCAAAGCGGCGGCCGGAACGCTGGGTCTGTTCGATATTGGCAAACAGCCGGTCAAACTCCAGCAGCAGGTTATTGTTTGGCAGAGTCAGCCGCCCCACCTCATGGGTTTTGCTGTGCCATTCCAGCCAGTCGGCCCAGTAGGCGCGCGGACGGAAATACACCCAACGGTGATACCAACAGTCGCTGTCCGGTGAACGGCCATAGTAATGCGCCGCCTTGGGCGGAAACAGCAGCAGATCGCCCGGATTACAGTAAAGGGTATCTTCACCGTCAAACACCTTGCCCTGGCCCTTGATGGTCAGGTTGAGAATATAGCCCTTCATGCCGCCGGGGCGATCGATAAAGAAATCCAGCGGGCCATCCGCCATGATCGGCGTCAGCCCCGCCACCAGATAAGCGTTAAAGGTGTAACCCGGCAACAGCGGGTTCGGTTGCGGTTCCTGTGCCATGCGATGATACATCGGTCCTCCCGGCAATCTTATAGCTTGGATATCAATCCTAGCTTAGCGGCCCGGCGGATTACTGCCCGGGCCGATAACAGAACTGTGAGCAGGGCTGGCAATTTAAACGCTGCGTTTAGCCTGCTGTTTGTAACGGTCGAAAATTACCGCGGCCAGCAGGATCACACCGCGCACCACATACTGTGAGAACGGCGAGATATTCAGCAGGTTCATGGCGTTTTCCACCGTGCCCAGGATCAGGATACCGGCGATCACGTAGGAGATTTTGCCGATGCCGCCCTTCAATGACACCCCACCCAGCACGCAGGCGGAGATCACGATCAGCTCATAGCCGATTGAGGTCATCGGCTGGCCGCTGGTCATGCGCGAAGCCAGAATG
This sequence comes from Serratia proteamaculans, assembly GCF_949794035.1. Taxonomy (NCBI): domain Bacteria; kingdom Pseudomonadati; phylum Pseudomonadota; class Gammaproteobacteria; order Enterobacterales; family Yersiniaceae; genus Serratia; species Serratia proteamaculans. The sequence continues at coordinate 2,439,968 of NZ_OX461105.1, read as the reverse complement.
ATGCCGGCGGCAGCGGAAACCAGCCCGGACAGCATAAAGATCACGATTTTGGTGCGCACTACCGGCACCCCGGCCAGCCGCGAAGCCTCTTCGTTACCGCCAATCGCCAGCGTATTGCGGCCAAAGGTGGTTTTATTGAGCAGGAAACCGAACAGGATCAGACAGGCGACGGTGATCCAGATCGGTGCCGGCAGCCCCAGCCAGTTGGCGTAACCCAGTGCGAAGAAGCGTTCGTCCTCAATCCCCACCGCTTTACCGTCGGAGATAATGTAGGCCAGCCCGCGGAAAATCTGCATGGTGGCCAGGGTGGTGATTAGCGCGTTGATTTTCAGCCGGGCGATAACAAAGCCGTTAATCAGTCCGGAAACCATGCCCAGTAACAGACCAGCCGCCACGCCGATCCACAGGCTTTCGGTCATGTTGATCACTACCGCCGTCGTCACCCCGGCGCAGGCAATCACCGAGGCGACCGACAGATCAAAGTCCCCGGAGGCCAGGCAAAACAGCATGCCGCAGGCCACCATGCCGGACATGGAGATCGCCAGCCCCAGCCCTTTCATATTGATAAAAGAACCAAAGTTGGGCACAAACAGCACGCAGGCGATAAACAGCACCGCGAACACCACCAGCATGCCGTAGCTGTCCCAAATTCGCGCCAGCCCCAGGCCGCTGCGTTTTTTCACAGAATGGGTCGTTATGGTCGACATCTCTTTCTCCTTCACCATCAGGCCACCGCCGCAGCGGCATCAGGGGCTATATCAGGGGTGCGCAGCATCGCCAGGCTGAGGGCTTTTTCCTCGCTGGCCTCGTCATGGTGTAATTCGCCGGACAGCGCGCCTTCACGCATCACCAGGATGCGGTCCGCCAATCCCAGCACTTCGGGCAAGTCACTGGAGGCAAACAGCACGGCAATGCCCCGCTGCGCCAGTTGGTAAATCACGTGGTAGATTTCATGCTTGGCACCGACGTCAATGCCGCGTGTCGGTTCATCCAACAGGATCACTTTCATCTCTTCCGACAGCCAGCGGCCCAGAATGGCCTTCTGCTGGTTGCCGCCGGACAAATTCATAATTAACTGCTCAGCACTCGGCGTTTTGATATTCAATGCACGGATATGATGCTCGGCATTGCTGGCCTCCCAACCGTTGTTGATCAGGCAACCGGCACGAATGCTGTTACGCCGTGCGCTGATGTTGATGTTGTCGCGTACCGAATGCACTGGGATGATGCCGTCCGCCTTGCGATCCTCCGGGCATAGCATGATACCGGCGCGGATAGCGTCAATCGGTGAACGAATAGCAATGGCTTGTCCATCCAGCACCAGTTGACCGGCACTGATTCGGGTGGCACCAAAGATGCCCTTCATCAGCTCACTGCGCCCGGCACCGACCAGGCCGAACAGTCCGACGATTTCGCCGGCCCGCACGCTCAGGTCGATCGCCGTTTTGACCCCCGGCGCCTTCAGCCCTTCCAGCGCCAGACGTACCGGCCCCAGCTCACGCGGTTGATAGCCATACACGTCCCCCAGGTCACGCCCGACCATCGCCTGCACCAACTGCGCGTTATCCACCTGTTGCATATCGTCAAAGGTGCGCACGTAGCGACCATCTTTAAACACGGTGATGGCGTCGCTGAGGGCAAAGATTTCCTCCATACGGTGCGAGACATACAGGATCACCCGCCCTTCGGCGCGCAATTCACGGATCACCCGGAACAATTGCTCAATCTCTCTGGCGGACAGCGAACTGGTCGGTTCGTCAAAGGCAATCACCTTGGCGTTACGCGCCAGCGCCTTGGCGATTTCCACCATTTGCCACTGGCCGATCGACAGGTATTTCAGCGGCGTATCCGGATCAATATCCAGCCCAAGATGTTCCAACTGTAATCGGGATTCGTAGCGCAGCAGTTTGCGATCCACCAGCCCGCGTTTGGTCGGCAGTTGGCCAAGATAAATGTTCTCCGCCACCGTCATTTCCGGCACCAGATGCAGTTCCTGATAGATAATCGCCACCCCGGCATTCAACGCATCGGTGGTGTTGGCGAACTGCACCGATCGCCCCTGTAACTGAATTTCCCCCTGGGTCGGCGCGTAGTTACCGCTGAGAATTTTCAGCAGCGTGGATTTCCCGGCACCGTTTTCCCCCATCAGGGCGTGGATCTGCCCGGCCTGACAGCTAAAGCTGATGTCATCCAGCGCCTTCACGCCCGGGAAGGTTTTACCGATGCCTTTAAACGCCAAATATGGCAGTGCGGCGGTCATAGTGCACTCCTCCAGCAGTTAAAAATGCCGCCCGACAACCTGCTGTGGGCGGCTCGCTAATTACATCAGGCCTTTTTTCTGCAGTTCGGTCTTAAAGTTGTCGCGGGTGATCAGCACCACGTCGGTCACTTCGGTAAATTTCTGCGGTTCTACGCCCTTTTCGACCCAGTCATGCAGCATCTGGATGCTCTTGTAACCATGGATATCCGGGCTTGGCAGCAGCGACCCGTAGAAACCGGTGGCCTGCGCTTTGGAAAGCTCGCTGACGGCATCCACCCCGTTGATACCGATGCCGATCACGTTCGGTGCCTTGAAGCCCTGGCCTTCGGTAGCGCGTACGCCACCCAGTACGGTGTTGTCGTTCATGCCGACAATCAGCCAGTTTTTCACTTCAGGATGCTGCACCAGCATCGAGTTGGCAGCGTCAAACGCCCCAGGGATATCGTTAGACTTGGTCGGTACCCGATAAATCTGCTTTTCCGGGAAGCCGGCCGCTTTCAGCGCGGCAATCGAGCCACCGGTGCGGCGACGGGCAGTGTCCAGTTCATCGGCGGTAATCGCCATCACCGCGGTTTCCGGTAATTTCCAGCCACGCTTGTTCTGTTCTTTCCACAGTTCCTGGCCCTGACGTTCACCGATTTTGGTGGCGGCCATCATCACTAACGGCACGCTGTCCATAGGCTTGCCCTTGGCAGTGACAAACTGATCATCCACGGCGATCACTTTCAGGTTGTAACTGCGCGCCTTGGCGACAATCGCCGAGCCGAGTTTCGGATCCGGCGTGCAGATAACAAAACCCTTGGCCCCGCTGGCTGCCAGGCTGTCGATGGCATTGAGGGTTTTCTCCCCGTCCGGCACGGCGATTTTAATCACTTCAAAACCGAGATCCTTACCGGCCTTGTCGGCAAACTTCCATTCGGTCTGGAACCAGGGTTCCTCCGGTTGCTTGACCAAAAAACCCAGCTTCATGGTCTCGGCGATAGCTGAATGTGACATAACGGCCGCCAGCCCCAGTGTCGCCAGCGTCTTAGTGAATTTATGCATGATGCTCTCCGCTATTTTGTTCTCTGTGGCGACGAAACCCGCTCGCGGTGAAAACGTTATCATTAGGGTATCCGTTGTCGGTGTGGCGCTTATCTCGCGGCATTCATCCACAACGGGGGTAAGACGGCATAAGTTTTAGCGGGTATTTGTTACTGAAATGTAGAGCGCTATCACATCCGTGGAATACAGCTGATATGTGCATATATTTAGCGAATTCCGCCAAGCGATAACTTATGACAGCCGTCACAAAACCACTGCGGGAAGCAGAAAAGTGCATACTTCCAGCTAACGGCTCCTCACCTGCACCGCGCTTCGGCTCCTATGGTTGTCACAGCGTATTAACACATCAGGAGTCAACATCATGACGGCAGGTGCTATTGCCCTGGGACTGGACTTCGGTAGCGACTCGGTGCGGGTATTGGCGGTCGATTGCCATAAGGGTACTGAGCTGGATACCGAAGTGGTCTATTACCCCCGCTGGCAACGCGGCGAATTCTGCAATGCGGCGGAGAACCGTTTCCGCCACCATCCGCTCGACTACATTGAAGCCATGGAACAGGCGATCGTCAGTCTGGTACAACGCATGTCACCGCAGCAGCGGCTACAGGTGATTGGTATCGGCGTTGACTCCACTGGCTCCACGCCGGCGCCGATCGACGAGCAAGGCCAGGTGTTGGCACTGCGCCCGGAGTTTGCCGACAACCCGAATGCCATGTTTGTGCTGTGGAAGGATCACACCGCCATTGAAGAGGCAGACGCCATCAACCGGCTGTGCCGCAGCGGCGAATTCCCCGACTATTCCCGCTATATCGGCGGCGTTTACTCCTCTGAGTGGTTCTGGGCCAAGATCCTGCACGTCACGCGCCAGGACGCCGAAGTCCGTCAGGCCGCCGCCTCCTGGGTTGAACTCTGCGATTGGGTACCGGCGCTGCTGTCCGGTACCTGCGCGCCGCATCAGTTAAAACGCGGGCGCTGTAGCGTCGGCCACAAAACCCTGTGGCACCCGGACTGGGGTGGCCTGCCGCCGAAGGCGTTTTTTGCCGCACTCGATCCGCTCTTGGTTGAACATCTGCCCTGGCCGCTGTTTGAGGACTGCCACACCGCCGACCTGCCGGTAGGCACCCTGAGCGCCGAATGGGCGACACGGTTCGGGCTCCCCGCCACGGTGGTGCTGTCCGGCGGCGCTTTCGACTGCCATATGGGTGCCGTCGGTGCCGGTGCCCAGCCTTACACTCTGGTGAAGGTGATTGGTACCTCCACCTGCGACATTCTGATCGCCGATCGTCAGCGGGTGGACGGACGCGCCATCGAGGGGATCTGCGGTCAGGTCGATGGCAGCGTGGTGCCGGGAATGATCGGCATGGAAGCAGGCCAGTCGGCCTTTGGCGATATGTACGCCTGGTTCAGCCGCCTGCTGAGCTGGCCACTGCGCGAAGCCGCGAAAAATCAGCCTGAACTGCAAGCCCAGCTACAACAGATTGAAGCCGGCCTGCTGGCGGCGCTAACCGCATCCTGGGCTGAAAACCCGTCACTGGATCATCTGCCGGTGGTGCTGGACTGGTTTAACGGCCGCCGCACCCCCTACGCCAACCAGAGGCTGAAAGGCGTGATCGCCGATCTGAACCTCGGTACCGATGCGCCGACGCTGTTCGGCGGATTTATCGCCGCCACCGCCTTTGGTGCCCGCGCGATTATGGAGTGCTTTGAACAGCAGGATATTCCGGTCGATAACGTGCTGACGCTGGGCGGTATTGCGCGTAAATCACCAGCGATCATGCAGGTCTGCGCCGACGTCATGAACCGGCCGCTGCAAATCGTTGCTTCCGATCAGTGCTGCGCGCTGGGTGCAGCGATCTTCGCCGCCGTGGCCGCCGGTCAATTTGGCAGCGTGCCCGAAGCCCAGCGCCAGATGGCCTGCGGTATCGAACGCACCCTGCAACCGAGCCCGCAACACGTCGCTCGCTACCAACAGCTTTACCAACGCTATCAACAGTGGTGCCAGGCCGCCGAGCCGCGCTATACCCTGCATACTTGAAGCTGCATCTTTGTTGGCTTCCGGCGCTGCCCCCGGTTACGTACTACTTGTACGCTCCCGGGGATGCGCTTGGTTGCCGCCGCGATGCAACTCCAATTATTTGGGTATCGATCCTAATCAGCGGTTCAGCAAGTCAAGTCCCAATACACAATTCAGGAGTTTTTAATGGACGCATTCAAGCAGCGCGAAGTCTGGTTCGCCATCGGCAGCCAGCACCTGTACGGCCCGCAAACCCTGCAGCAGGTCAAGGCGCACGCCGAACAGGTGGTGGAAAGCCTCAACCGCGAAGCCGGGTTACCGGTAAAACTGGTGCTGAAACCGCTGGTCACCACGCCGGATGAAATCACCGCCCTGTGCCGTGACGCCAACTATCAGCCACAGTGCGTTGGCATTCTGGCCTGGCTGCACACCTTCTCACCGGCAAAAATGTGGATCGCCGGGCTCTCCGTGCTCCACAAGCCGCTGCTGCAGTTCCATACCCAGTTCAACGCCCAGGTGCCATGGGACAGCATGGATATGGACTTTATGAACCTCAACCAGACCGCCCACGGCGGCCGTGAGTTCGGCTTTATCGGCGCCCGTATGCGTCAACAGCACAGCGTGATTGCCGGCCACTGGCAGGATCCCGAGGCACACCGACGCATTGCCCAATGGATGCGAGTCGCCACCGCCAAGCAGGCCAGTCAGCAACTGAAAGTGGCACGTTTTGGCGACAACATGCGTGAGGTTGCGGTGACCGATGGCGATAAGGTTGGCGCACAGATCCAGTTCGGCTACTCGGTCAATGCCTATGGCATCGGCGACCTGGTCAGCGTGATCAATGAAGTTAGCCGTGGCGATGTGGATACGCTGATTGAAGAGTATGAAGCCAGCTATGTGCTGAGCGACGCGGCGAAAATCAACGGCGCAAAACGTGAAAACCTGATTGACGCGGCGCGCATCGAACTGGGGATGAAACGTTTCCTCGAACAGGGTCACTTTCAGGCCTTCACCACCAACTTTGAAGACTTGCACGGCATGAAGCAATTGCCGGGGCTGGCAGTGCAACGCCTGATGCAGCAAGGCTACGGCTTTGGCGGCGAAGGCGACTGGAAAACCGCAGCGTTACTGCGCATCCTGAAAGTGATGGCCGGTGGGTTGCACGGCGGGACCTCGTTTATGGAGGATTACACCTATCATTTCCAGCCGGGTAACGATCTGGTGGTCGGCTCGCACATGCTGGAGGTCTGCCCGTCGATCGCCAAAGAATCCAGGCCGCTGCTGGATATTCAACCGCTCGGTATCGGCGGCAAGGCCGACCCGGCGCGACTGATTTTCTCGACACCTGCCGGTCCGGCCGTCAATGCCAGCCTGATCGACATGGGGGATCGCTTCCGCCTGCTGGTCAATCAGGTGGATACCGTGGAACAGCCGCATCCGCTGCCCAAATTGCCGGTGGCCCGTGCCATCTGGCGGGCCCAACCCACCCTGGCGACTGCGGCCGAAGCCTGGATCCTGGCAGGCGGCGCGCACCATACGGTGTTCTCGCAGGCGCTGGATGCCGATATGCTGCGGCTGTATGCCGAAATGCATAACATCGAGTTCTTGTTAATCGATCAGGATACCACCCTGCCGTCGTTCAAAAACGAGCTGCGCTGGAACGAAGCCTACTATCAACTTAACCGCCGTTAATCGGCCGGCTACCGGCAGCACATTGGGCTGTCGGTAGCCAAACGTGCTGCACCCCCCCGCCTGAGTCCGACCATCCGTTTGATATTGATGACGAAGCCTGCATTACCCGCTAAGCTATGCGGCTGTCACATTGGATCATGTCTTACCCAGGAAGCCGTTTATGTCTCAAGCTGAATACACCCGTATTGGCGGTTGGTTGCTGGCCCCGATGGCCTATCTGATTGTCACCCTGCTTAGCGCCAGTCTGATGCTGCTCCTGTATGGCATGGCGATTTTCGTACCGGAATCGCGCGAATATCTGCTCACCAACGCCCAGGCGTTTAGCATGCAGTGGTATTTCTCGGTGCTGACCACCCTGGCGATGTGGTGCTTTACCCTGTGGCTGCTGTGGTTGTTCTGCCACCGCGCACAACGGTTCCCCAAATTGTTCCTGCTGTGGCTGTTGATTACCGTGCTGCTGGCGGTGAAAGCCTTTGCCTTTGCGCCGGTGCCGGATGAATTGGCGGTACGCAGTCTCGGCTGGCCACTGTTGATGGCGGCATTATTGGTGCCCTATATGAAGCGTTCCAAGCGAGTCAAAGGCACCTTCACCGAGAACTAAACCACGTTGTACATAAATATGGCCCGTCGCCTTTCAAACCGCAGCGTTGTTACCTGCACTCGCTCACCCCAGTTACTTACTTAAGTAAGCGCCTGGGGATGAGTGAGCTGGGCGCCTAGCTGCGATTTGAAATTCATAGGGCCTGGTTGTGTAAATATTCAACAAAAATGGGCAAAAAGTGGCAAAAAGGGCAATAACCCTGCTTTCCCTATGTTGTGATCAGGCCGCCAATTCCCGATAATAGGCGGCTTTTATTTTTTTAGGCATCGCAATGACCGAATACCTGCTCCTGTTTGTCGGCACCGTACTGGTGAATAACTTCGTCCTGGTGAAGTTCCTTGGCCTGTGCCCGTTCCTCGGCGTTTCCAAGAAGCTGGAAAGTGCCATTGGTATGGGAATGGCCACCACTTTCGTGATGACGATGGCCTCCGTCAGCGCCTGGGTGATCAATACCTTTATTCTGGTTCCGTTGGATCTGGTGTATCTGCGCACGCTGTCATTTATTCTGGTGATCGCCGTGGTGGTGCAATTCACCGAGATGGTGGTCCGCAAAACCAGCCCGGCGCTGTATCGCCTGCTGGGCATTTTCCTGCCGCTGATCACCACCAACTGTGCGGTGCTCGGCGTTGCGTTGCTTAACGTCAACCTGGGCTACAATTTCCTGCAGTCTGCGGTATATGGCTTCAGCGCCGCCGCGGGCTTCTCGCTGGTGATGGTGCTGTTCGCCGCGATCCGTGAACGTCTGGCGGTTGCCGACGTGCCTGCACCCTTCCGCGGTTCTTCCATCGCGCTGATCACCGCCGGGCTGATGTCGCTGGCCTTTATGGGCTTTACCGGGCTGGTGAAATTCTAATGACCGCGTTATGGATTGCGATTGCTGCGTTAAGTGCCCTTGGACTGCTGTTCGGGCTGGTGCTGGGCTTTGCCGCACGCCGTTTTGAAGTAGAAGAAGATCCGGTGGCCGAGCAGATCGACGAGATCCTGCCGCAGAGCCAGTGTGGCCAGTGCGGCTATCCCGGCTGTCGTCCTTATGCCGAAGCGGTCGCCAACGGTGAGATGATCAACAAATGCGCGCCGGGTGGCGAGCAGGTGATGCTGAAGCTGGCCGAATTGCTCAACGTCGAGCCGCAACCCCTGGGCAGCGAAGCCGTCGTCGAACCGGTGCGCCAGGTGGCCTACATTGACGAAGCCAACTGCATTGGCTGCACCAAGTGCATTCAGGCCTGCCCGGTGGACGCCATCGTCGGGGCTACCCGCGCCATGCACACCGTCATTACCGACCTTTGTACCGGCTGCGACCTGTGCGTTGCGCCGTGCCCTACCGACTGTATTGAAATGAGACCGGTCGCCACCACTACCGCCAACTGGAAGTGGGACATGAAGACGATCCCGGTGCAAGTGATCCACGTGGAGCAACATGCTTAATCTGTTCGCCGCCTTCAAAAAAGACCGGATTTGGGATTTCGACGGCGGGATCCATCCGCCGGAAATGAAAACCCTGTCCAGCGGCGTGCCGTTGCGTACCGCCCCACTGCCCGATATTTTTGTGATCCCACTGCAACAGCATTTGGGCCCGGAAGGCGAACTGTGCGTCAAGGTCGGCGACCCGGTGCTGAAAGGCCAGCCGCTGACCGTCGGTCGGGGCCGTACCGTACCGGTGCACGCACCGACTTCAGGAACTGTCAGCGCCATCACACCGCATATCACCGCTCACCCTTCCGGGTTGGCGGAACTGTGCGTGATCATTCAGCCAGACGGCGAAGACCGCTGGTGCGAGCGTGCACCGGTGGCAGACTACCGTCAACTGGCCACCAGCGAGTTGATCCAACGTATTCATCAGGCCGGCATCGCTGGACTGGGCGGTGCCGGTTTCCCGACCGCCAGCAAGCTGCAGGGCGGCATGAACGGGGTGGAAACCCTGATCCTCAACGCCGCAGAATGCGAGCCATATATCACTGCCGATGACCGTTTGATGCAGGAACATGCCGATCAAGTCATTGAAGGTACGCAGATCCTGCGCCACCTGCTGCAACCCAAGGTCACGCTGATTGGCATCGAGGACAATAAACCCGAAGCGATCGCCGCCTTGAAACTGGCACTGCGCGACCAGCCCGGCATCGCTCTGCGGGTGGTTCCGACCAAATACCCTTCTGGCGGCGCCAAGCAGCTCACCAAGATCCTGACCGGTAAAGAAGTCCCGCACGGCAAGCACTCCTCCGCTATCGGTGTGCTGATGCAGAACGTCGGCACCGCCTTTGCCATTAAGCGCGCGATTGTCGACGGCGAACCCTTGATCGAGCGCGTGGTGACCCTGACCGGTGAGGCCCTCAGCCAACCGGGCAACCTGTGGGCGCGCATCGGCACGCCGGTACAGCACCTGTTGAAATTTGCCGGTTTCCAGCCGCAGGCTCAGCAAATGGTGGTGATGGGTGGCCCGCTGATGGGCTTTACCCTGCCCGCACTCAACGTACCGATCGTCAAGATCAGCAACTGTATTCTGGCACCGTCGGTCAGCGAAATGGCACCGCAGGAGCCGGAGCAGTCCTGTATTCGCTGTGGTTTGTGCGTTGACGCCTGCCCGGCAGGCCTGTTACCGCAACAGCTTTACTGGTTCAGCCGCGGCGAAGAGCACGAGAAAGCCCGCAATCACAATCTGTTTGACTGCATTGAATGTGGTGCCTGCGCCTTTGTCTGCCCGAGCAATATCCCGCTGGTGCAGTACTACCGCCAGGAAAAGGCCGAGATCAAAGCCATCGATCAGGAAGCCGCTCGCACCGCCGAAGCCAAGGCACGTTACGAAGCCAAACTGGCGCGCCTGGAACGTGAAAAACTGGCGCGTGAAGAGCGCCATAAGAAAGCGGCGGTCAAGCTGACCGATGGCGATCAGGATGCCGTTCAGGCCGCCCTCGCTCGGGTTCGCAGTAAAAACACAGCACCGGCGACCGGCACCATCAGCGGCGATGCACCGGACAACAGCGAGATGATCGCTGCCCGCGAGGCCCGCAAGGCACAGGCGCGTGAACGACGTGCACAGCAGGAAACTGCTGTAGCACCGGTAACGGCATCGGCTAGCGAAGATGAAGATCCACGCAAAGCGGCGGTGGCCGCTGCACTGGCACGCGTCAAAGCCAAGAAAGCCGCACAACAAACGACTACGAATGATACTCCGGCCGAGTCACCAGCGGCGGTAACGGAAGAAGATCCACGCAAGGCGGCAGTGGCCGCAGCATTGGCGCGCGTCAAAGCCAAGAAAGCCGCGCAACAGGCGGCGACGGACACTCCGGCCGAGCCACCAGCGGCGGTAACGGAAGAAGACCCGCGCAAGGCGGCAGTGGCAGCAGCCATTGCCCGCGCTAAAGCCAAGAAAGCCGCACAGCAGACGGCGACGGCGGACACTCCGGCCGAGTCACCAGCGGCGGTAACGGAAGAAGATCCGCGCAAGGCGGCAGTGGCGGCAGCATTGGCGCGCGTCAAAGCCAAGAAAGCCGCGCAACAGGCGACTACGGTGGAAACTCCGGCCGAGTCACCCGCGGCGGTAACGGAAGAAGATCCGCGCAAGGCCGCAGTGGCAGCAGCCATTGCCCGCGCTAAAGCCAAGAAAGCCGCACAGCAGGCGGCGACGGTGGACACTCCGGCCGAGTCACCAGCGGCGGTAACGGAAGAAGATCCGCGCAAGGCGGCAGTGGCAGCAGCCATTGCCCGCGCAAAAGCCAAGAAAGCCGCACAGCAGACGGCGGTGGAAACCCCGGCCGAGCCACCCGCGGCGGTAACGGAAGAAGATCCGCGCAAGGCGGCAGTGGCGGCAGCCATCGCCCGCGTCAAAGCCAAAAAAGCGGCACAAAGCCTGACCACGGCGGATACGGATAAAGAGTAATTAATGCAGAAGCCTTGCAGGAAGCAAGGCGGCACAGGTTGTGTCCCTCAATGATAAGTCAGCACCGCTGGGGTCATTTGAGGGACGCAGCCTACTAATCGATAGAAATCAGGTAGGTGTAATCAACGTCAATCTGGCGCATCTTCGAGTCCTGATTCCATTCCTTGGTTTGAATAATTTCCATCTCCACGCTCCCCTGTACTTCATGACGCAACCCCGGCATCACATGAGTACTCAGATAGGCAAAGAACTGCGAGCATTCTTTGGCAGTCCCCAAATGATTGATAGAGATATATTCACGCCCGGCAATGGGAATATCGTCGATCTGGTAGCCCGACAGAATATCCTTTTTGTTCTCAGGATCCACCGCCATGATATGAGTCGCCGAACATTCGTTACCTCCCCGATTACGGACAGAATGGATGCTGTACACCCGGCGGCAATCCACATTCAACCCACGGAAAAAATCGGTAAAGATCTCGTCCTTCATCGCCATACAGGACGAATGTTCAATCTCCGTCTCTCCGGCAAAATCCAACTGCCGCGAGTAACCCACAAGCTGCATATCGGGCAGCGTCAGGCGTTTGATCTCTGGGTAGTAATCGGCCGCAAAGTTGGCATCAAAACTGAAACGCGGCATCAAATTCTTCACGTCCCACCTTTCCATCGAACGGTAACGGTTAGGCGTGGTGTCGAAACGCTGTTTGAACATGCGAGTGAAGGTTTGTTGGGAATCGAAGCCCAGTTCGTCTGAAATATCGATGATGGAACGGTGGGTAATACGCAACGCCACTGCGGCACGCGTCAGGATACGTGAGCGAATATAGGTGGCGAGCTGAATACCGGTGATACGTTTGAACTTGCGTTGCAGGTGCCATTTGGAGTAGCCGGAAATGCGCGCGACTTCATCCAGGTTTGGCCGTGTTTCCAGATGTATCTCAACCCATTCAATCAATTCTTCAATAAAAAAGACATCTTCATTTGTCATTATTTACATTCACTAACTCAATAATACTCGGGATAATAACCCACATAGATTATGTAAAAGTTGTTATTTTGTGCGAAAAAACGAACCAAAAATACCATGTTAATCCAGCGGTTATCGTTATGCGCCGGGAGTTAATGCCGACAGTTTACAGCTGCATCACCAAACTAACCCGATTTTATCAGCAAAAAAAATCCGATCGCGCCATATGACGCTCAAACCACAGCGTACACCCCGTGCTATAAGGCTAATAACCCTACCATTAAGACGTATTACCCTTGCGGTGATTCAGGTAGAATGCAGCGCTATAATTTTTCCTGCGTCTCCGCTGAGAGGCGCGTTGAACCTGCCGATGTCCGGCAAAGATAGGTACAGTTATTCTATGAAGTTCAGGCCGGTACAACCCACAGCCGCCAAAGGCTTGCACATCGCCAGCTCCCCCTTCACCCATAACCAGCAAAGCACCAGCCGTATCATGCTGTGGGTGATGTTGGCCTGCATTCCCGGTATCGCTGCGCAGGTATGGTTTTTTGGCTATGGCACGCTGGTTCAGACCGCGCTGGCAATGATCGTCGCCCTGTTGGCAGAAGGCACTATCCTTGCGCTACGCAAGCTGCCGGTACGGACCCGACTGGCGGATAACTCCGCCCTGCTGACCGCCCTGCTGCTGGGGATCAGCCTGCCGCCGCTGGCCCCCTGGTGGATGATTGTCATCGGCACCTTCTTTGCCATCGTCATCGCCAAACAGCTGTACGGTGGTCTCGGGCAAAACCCGTTCAACCCGGCGATGGTCGGTTACGTGGTGTTGCTGATCGCCTTCCCGGTGCAGATGACCAGTTGGTTGCCGCCGGATGAGCTGCGCGCCACCGCGCTGTCGTTCCAGGATACCCTGCTGGCCATTTTCAGCGGTCATACCGGTCAGGGTGCCACCATCCATGAACTGCAAATGGGCATCGACGGCATCAGCCAGGCCACCCCGCTGGACGGCTTCAAAACCGGCCTGCGCAGCGGCCATAGCGTTGAGCAGGTACTGCAACAACCGCTGTTCGGTGGTGCATTGGCCGGTATCGGCTGGCAATGGGTTAACCTGGGCTTCCTGGCCGGTGGCCTGTTTATGCTGGGCCGTCGCCTGATCCACTGGCAGATCCCGTTCAGTATGCTGGCGGCCATCGCCCTGTGCTCAGGTTTGGCCTGGTGGCTTGATCCGGCGCAGCAGGCCTCGCCGCTGATCCACCTGTTCTCCGGCGCCAGCATGCTGGGTGCGTTCTTTATCGCCACCGACCCGGTCAGCGCCTCCACCACCCCGAAAGGTCGCCTGATTTACGGCGCATTGGTGGGCGTGCTGGTGTGGCTGATTCGCGTTTACGGCGGTTATCCGGATGGCGTGGCCTTCGCGGTATTGCTGGCCAACATTACCGTTCCGCTCATCGACCACTACACGCAGCCCCGCGTGTATGGCCATCGCTAAGGAGCCATGATGCTAAATTCAATGAGAAAGCATGGCACCACGCTTGCGGTATTTGCCGCCGTGACCACCGGCCTGACTGCGGTAGTTCATAGCCTGACGCAGAACACCATCGCCCATCAGGCGGCGTTACAACAAAAAACGCTGCTTGATCAGGTGGTGCCACCGGAACACTACGACAACAACATGCAGACCGAGTGTTTCCTGGTCAGCGATCCGGCATTGGGCAATGGCTCGCCGCACCGTTTGTATCTGGCACGCAAAAACGGTCAACCCACCGCAGCCGCACTGGAAACCACCGCACCGGACGGTTACTCCGGCGCCATTCAGTTGCTGGTTGGTGCCGATTTCAACGGTAACGTGCTGGGTACCCGGGTCGTCTCACATCACGAAACCCCGGGGCTGGGCGATAAAATTGAACTGCGTATCTCGAACTGGATCTCGTTCTTCAGCGGCAAAAAGATCGACGGCCCGGACGATAAACGTTGGGCGGTGAAGAAAGACGGCGGTATGTTCGACCAATTCACCGGCGCGACCATCACACCGCGCGCCGTGGTCAACGCCGTTCGGCGTACGACATTGTATATGGAAACGCTGCCGCCTAAACTTGATAGCTTACCTGCCTGTGGAGCCAGCGAATGAGTGAAGCCAAAGATCTGATTGTCCAGGGGCTGTGGAAGAACAACTCCGCGCTGGTGCAACTGCTGGGGATGTGTCCGCTGCTGGCCGTCACCTCCACCGTCACTAACGCCCTCGGTCTGGGGCTGGCGACCACGCTGGTCTTGATACTGACCAATACCTCGATATCTGCGGTGCGCCGCTGGGTGCCGAATGAAGTGCGCATCCCGATATACGTGATGATCATCGCGGCTGCGGTGAGCATCGTGCAAATGTTAATCAATGCCTATGCCTTCGGCCTTTATCAGTCGTTGGGGATCTTTATCCCGCTGATCGTCACCAACTGCATCGTGGTCGGTCGCGCCGAAGCGGTGGCCTCTAAAAAACCGGTCGGCCTGTCCGCTCTGGATGGCCTGGCTATTGGTCTGGGCGCCACCGGCGTGATGGTGACGCTGGGTGCAATGCGCGAACTGCTGGGCAACGGCACCCTGTTCGACGGGGCCGACATGCTGCTGGGCAGTTGGGCCAAGGTACTGCGTATTGAGGTGGTTCACTTCGACAGCCCTTTCCTGCTGGCAATGCTGCCACCGGGGGCCTTTATTGGCCTGGGTCTGCTGTTGGCGGTAAAATACCTGATTGATGAAAGGATGAAAGCGCGCACGGCCAGGGCGTTACGGGCTGAACCGGCGCAGGGACAAGGACAGGCAGAGAAAGCGTAATGAACAAGCAAAAACGGTTGGAAATTCTTACCCGCCTGCGTGATAACGATCCGCACCCGACCACCGAGCTGGTGTATACCACGCCGTTTGAGCTGCTGATCTCCGTGCTGCTTTCTGCACAGGCGACCGATGTCAGCGTCAACAAGGCTACCGCCAAGCTTTATCCGGTGGCCAATACGCCGGCCGCCATGCTGGCACTGGGCGTCGACGGCGTTAAAGGCTACATCAAGACCATCGGCCTGTTTAACAGCAAGGCCGAGAACGTGATCAAAACCTGCCGTATGCTGTTGGAACTGCACGACGGCGAGGTGCCGGAAGACCGCGCTGCGCTGGAGGCCCTGCCCGGCGTTGGCCGCAAAACCGCCAATGTGGTGCTCAATACCGCTTTCGGCTGGCCAACCATTGCCGTCGATACCCATATCTTCCGCGTCTGTAACCGCACGAATTTCGCACCGGGCAAGAACGTCGATCTGGTGGAGGAGAAACTGCTGAAGGTGGTGCCGGCCGAATTCAAGGTCGACTGCCACCACTGGTTGATCTTGCACGGCCGCTATACCTGCATCGCGCGTAAACCCCGCTGCGGTTCCTGCATGATTGAAGACCTCTGCGAGTTTAAAGAGAAAGTTTATCCCGACGCCTGAACCCGATGGGTGCAACGCAGCACCCCGTTTCGGGTCCCCACCGCACTGACCTATTTTTTATCGGAAATGTGATATCAAGCAGCAGTAACCTTGGTGTTTCCACGGGTTTCAGTGAAAAACTCACTTCTCGCTTATTTTCAAGCGAAAAATTAGTCAAAAATTGCGGTAAACCTCACGTTTTGACGATCACATTGTCGTCACAACCGTCAGGGCCGTTTTCTCAAATTTCTATAATTTTACAAAAGCCGCCATATGCACAACAATCCAATGGATTATTCACCACACCTATTGATATGAACCATTAAAAGTCATTACAGCAGAATATCTCACTGTTTAAATTCTGTATCCCTTTTAATCAAAACAAAAACTCGGCAAAGCAAACAAAGTCGAAAGTTAATGCTGCATAACATTTGTAACATGGTCGTTTCACTTCACGAGCGTTATATGTAACAGGATATGACAAACGTCTTGCCTCGTTGACAAAGATAGTGAACATTAACCGCCGTCATCCCATCCTATAACAACGCAGAAGGATGCAGTCCTGCATCACCTTTTGCAATTTCCCGTCTTTCTGAGTCGGGGCAGTGAAAAATCAGAGGTACCAGTGTCAACTGCAAACAACAACAGCGAACATCCTGAAAGCGTCAGTCTCAACGCCTTCAAACAGCCTAAGGCGTTTTACCTGATCTTCTCCATCGAGCTCTGGGAACGTTTTGGTTATTACGGCCTGCAAGGCATCATGGCGGTTTATCTGGTCAAGATGCTTGGCCTGAGCGAAGCCGACTCCATTACCCTGTTCTCCTCCTTCAGTGCGCTGGTGTATGGCTTCGTTGCCATCGGCGGCTGGCTCGGCGATAAAGTGCTGGGCTCCAAGCGCGTGATCGTGCTGGGTGCGCTGGTGCTGGCCGTCGGTTATGCCATGGTGGCCTACTCCGGCCATGAAATTTTCTGGGTGTATCTGGGGATGGCGACCATCGCCGTGGGTAGTGGTCTGTTCAAAGCCAACCCGTCCTCCCTGCTGTCAACCTGCTACGAGAAAGACGATCCGCGTTTGGACGGTGCATTCACCATGTACTATATGTCCGTCAATATCGGGTCTTTCCTGTCGATGTTGGCCACGCCTTGGCTGGCAGTGAAATATGGCTGGAGCGTCGCGTTCTCACTGAGCGTGGTGGGCATGCTGATCACCCTGGTCAACTTTATGGTTTGCCACAAGTGGGTGAAGAATCACGGTTCCAAGCCTGACTTTAAACCGCTGCAAGTGCAGAAACTGCTGATGGTGCTGGTTGGCGTGGTTGCGCTGGTCGCCCTTTCAAGCTGGTTGTTGCACAACCAGGTGGTAGCTCGCTGGGCGCTGGCGCTTATTTCCATCGGTATCGTGATCGTGTTCGCCAAGGAAGCCTTTGCTCTGCACGGTGCGGCACGCCGCAAGATGATCGTTGCTTTCCTGCTGATGCTGGAAGCAGTGGTGTTCTTCGTGCTGTACGCCCAGATGCCAACCTCACTGAACTTCTTCGCTATCCATAACGTTGAGCACAACATCCTGGGCCTGGCATTCGAACCTGAGCAGTATCAGGCGTTGAACCCGTTCTGGATCATGCTGGCCAGCCCGATTCTGGCAGCACTGTATAACAAGATGGGTGACCGTCTGCCGATGCCACACAAGTTCGCTTTCGGTATGATCCTGTGCTCCGGCGCTTTCCTGGTATTGCCATGGGGTGCCAGCTTCGCCAATGAACAGGGCATCGTTTCGGTTAACTGGCTAATCCTGAGTTATGCACTGCAGAGTATCGGCGAGCTGATGATCTCCGGTCTGGGTCTGGCAATGGTCGCGCAACTGGTGCCACAACGCCTGATGGGCTTTATCATGGGGTCCTGGTTCCTGACCACGGCTGCTGCTGCGCTGATTGCCGGTAAGGTCGCGGGGCTGACTGCCGTGCCTGCCAACATCAACGATGCGCACGCTTCACTGGCTATCTACAGCCACGTGTTTATGCAGATCGGTATCGCCACCGCCGTGATCGCCATCCTGATGATGCTGACTGCACCGAAGCTGTATCGCATGACGCTGGACACCGCAGAAGATACCGAGAAGAAAGCTCAGGCGGCCGCTATCGCCAACTGATCGCTGACAAGGGTTTCAGACAGGTAAAAGAAAGCCGGGGCATTAATGTGCCCAGGCTTTTTTACGTCATACCCACGTGGCTCAGGCGGTGGATTTAACGCTCAGATTGACCCACATAAACTCACTGACCAGTGCACCGTGGAACGCGGCCTGTTTCTTGTCCGCTGCGGCGCTGTGTCCGCCCTCGGTATTCTCATAGAAGTAGGCCTGCGGATAGCCCATCTGCTGCATGCGTGCCGCCATTTTACGGGCGTGCGACGGATTGACCCGATCGTCACTGGTGGCGGTGTAAAACAGCACCGGCGGGTAGGATACGCCCGCTTTGATGTTGTGATACGGCGAGAAGGTTTTGATGTACGCCCACTCTTCCGCTTTGCCTGGGTCGCCGTATTCGGCAATCCAGGAAGCACCGGCAGAAAGCTGGGTATAACGCTGCATGTCCAGTAACGGCACTTCACAGACGATGCAGCCGAAAAGCTGCGGGTACAGCGTCAGCATATTGCCCACCAACAAGCCGCCGTTGCTGCCACCCCGCGCCCCCAGATGTTGTGACGATGTCACTTTACGGGTGATCAGATCCTGCGCCACGGCAGCAAAGTCTTCATAGGCACGATGACGGTTTTGCTTAAGCGCCGCCTGGTGCCAGGCTGGGCCATACTCACCACCGCCGCGGATATTGGCCACCACATACACCCCGCCGCGCTCCAGCCAGGCCGGTGCCTTGGCTCCCATATACCCCGGTAACAACGACACCTCGAATCCGCCATAGCCGTACAGCAGCGTGGGATTACTGCCATCCAGCTTAATGCCCTTGGCCGAGATTTGGAAATACGGCACGCGCGTCCCGTCTTTAGACTCCGTGAAGTGCTGACTGACCTGATAGCCGCTGGCGTCAAAGTCCTGCGGCCCCTGCTTGAGCAATTCCGCCTCACCGCCGTCGAGATTACCCAGGTACAGCGAGGTCGGTTGCAGGAACCCACTGAGCGTCAGGAAATAATCGTTGGTTTCGTCATCGACGCCACCGGCAGAAATAGTGCTGATCGCCCCCGGGTTACCCAATGGCTTACGCTGCCAGCTTTTGCCCTGCGGCGTCAGCACTTCCAGCCGGTTGACCACATTGTCCATGATGCTGAGGATCAGATGGTCACGCGTGCCGCTGTAGCCACTCAGGGCCGCCTGGGCCGTCGGAGTAAATAACACCGTCAGCTCACGCTTACCCGCCAGATAATCGTCAAAATGGGCGGCCAGCAGTGAGCCTGAAGGATAATGAGTTCCCCCCACCTCCCAGTCGCTGCTCGGTTTAATCAATATCCACTCCCGGTGCGTGCTGAACTCGGCATCGGCGGGAATGTCGATTTTGACTTGTTGATCTTGCTCATTCAGCAGATAGGTTTCACGGCGGTAAAAATCCAGACTGCGTCCCACGTAGTTGCGTTCAAAGCCCGGCGTCTGGTCATGATAAGCAAACACCGTCATATCCTGCGGTTGCGCCTCATACAGCGTCTGAGCGGCACTCAGCGGTGTACCACGCCGCCAGCGTTTGGCTATGCGCGCATAGCCGGACTGAGTCATCGAACCTGCGCCGAAATCAGTCGCGATAAACAGCGTGTCCTTATCGATCCACGAAGCCTGGCTTTTCGCCACCGGTAGCACAAAGCCATCTTTGACGAACTGCTTGCTGACCAGATCAAACTCGCGGATCTCCGTCGCGTCACCGCCATCCGGCGACAACTCCAGCAGACAATAGCGGTATTCCGGTGCCAGTGACTGCGAACCATGGAACACCCAGTCTTTGCCCTCGGCCTTACCCAACGCGTCTATATCCAGCACGGTTTCCCAGGCTGGTTTGGCTTTGCGGTACTCCTGCAGCGTGGTGCGTCGCCATAAGCCACGTGGGTTGGTTTGATCCTGCCAGAAGTTGTAATAGTAATCGCCGCGCTTGGCGACCCACGGGATTTGGCTGTCTTTATTCAGAATATCCAGCACCTGCTTTTCTACCTGCCGGAAGCCTTCGCCCTGAGCGAAACGCGCGGTGGTCCGCTGATTTTCCTGCTTGATCCACGCCTGTGCGGCCTTGCCCTGCAGCTCTTCCAGCCATAAAAATTCATCGGTGGCGCTGGCGCCGCCTTCTGCCGCCATCGCCAGGCGGATACTGTTAGGTAATGAAGTCATTGCGAATACGGCTCCTGCGGTTTGTGCGCTGAGTTTAAGAAACTGGCGTCGATTGCGGTGGGTGATTGGCAAAATCAAGCTCCCTTTGATAGTTAATAAGAATCATTTTCAATAAGGTAGGCGTTTGGTGAGGCGGAGTCAAAGCCTGCGCCAATGCCGTTGAGTCAGAATTTAGGGTAGTGAATCAAATCGTGAATGCGCACCGTCTGTTGACTGGCATTACGGTAGGCATGGGGCCGATCGGCCTGAAAGCGCATCGCCTCACCGTGGGTCAGGTGGTGCCACTCGCCGTCTACCGCCAGTTCCAGCTCACCGCTGATGACAATCACATGCTCAATCACGCCCGGCTCGTGGGCCGAAGATTCGCTTAGCGCGCCCGGCGCCAGATCGATAACGAACAGGTCAAAACCCAGTTGCCGATCGAATGGGAACAACGGCACCACCCGCATATCGGCATTGTATTGATTGAACACCGGAGCATCGCCATAGCGATGCAGTGTGGCCTGCTGTTGCAGCGGCGAGATCTCCAGAAAGGCAGAAAAAGCCACGTTAAAACCGGTAGCGATTTTCCACAAGGTAGCCACCGTCGGGCTGGACTCCCCCCGTTCGATCTGCCCCAGCATCGCCTTGCTGACACCGGTGTTTTCGGCCGCCTGCGCCAGGCTCCAGCCGCGCTGCATGCGCAGCGATCGAAGCGTTTGTGCCAGATGGCCAGACAATTCCTGCATGTTTTTCTCCCCTGATAGTGCGGCTGATTATAGCCACTTGTGCGCTATAACGCACGGTGCTATGCTCGCCGTTCATCGTGCGTTATAACGCACAACCGTTGCCGGAGTGTGCCATGCGCCCTGCTATCTCTTTACGTCATCTGTCCCTGTCTGCCGTCATGGCTGGCTTTGTTGCGGTATTGGTCGGCTACACCAGTTCTGCCGCGATTATCTTTCAGGCTGCCGCCGCGGCCGGCGCCACGCCGTTGCAGATCGGCGGCTGGTTGAGCATGTTAGGGCTGGGGATGGGCATTACCTCGCTCGGGCTGTCGCTGTATTACCGTACGCCCATTCTGACGGCCTGGTCGACCCCCGGTGCCGCCCTGCTGGCCACCAGCCTGCCCGGCACGCCGATTAACGAAGCGATTGGCGTATTCATCTTCGCCTCCGGGCTGATCCTGCTATGCGGCGTAACCGGGCTGTTCGCCCGGCTGATGGATTATATTCCGCAGGCCATTTCGGCAGCGATGCTGGCGGGGATCCTGCTGCGCTTTGGCCTGGATGCTTTTGCCTCGCTGCAGGTCAATTTCGTGCTCAGTGCCGGAATGGGCCTGGTGTATCTGATGACACGGCGCTATCTGGCGCGTTATGCGATTGTGCTGACGCTGCTGGTCGGGCTGGCGATTGCGGCACTGCAGGGCAATATTCATCTTTCACCGCAACCGCTGGCGTTCGCCATGCCGGAATTTATTACGCCCCACTTTAGCTGGTCGACACTGCTGGGCATTGGCGTGCCGTTCTTTGTGGTCACCATGGCGTCACAAAACGCCCCCGGCATCGCCACGCTAAAGGCGGCCGGCTACAACGTCCCGACTTCGCCACTGATTAGCTGGACGGCGCTGACAGCACTCTTGCTGGCGCCGTTCGGTGGGTTCTCGGTGTGTATCGCCGCCATCACCGCGGCTATCTGTATGGGGCCGGACGTGCATCTCAATCCACAACGCCGCTATATGGCCGCCGTCGCCGCCGGGGTATTTTATCTGCTGGCCGGCGTGTTCGGCGGCGTTATCGGTATGTTGTTCAGTGCATTACCCGTCGCCTTGATCCACACCATTGCCGGGCTGGCCCTGCTGGGCACTATCGCCGGTAGTCTGCAACGCGCACTGCAGGATGAAAAACAGCGCGACGCCGCGCTGATCGCCTTCCTGATCACCGCGTCCGGCGTGACGCTGTTCGGCGTCGGCTCTGCCTTTTGGGGGATTATTGGCGGTGCGGTTGCTCATATCATCCTGTCGCTGCCGCAGCGGGCAAAATAGCCCCAAACTGTGTTTAAGTCTCGGTTCACCCGGCAATATGTTCCCCCTTCGGCGATCTTCTGCTTAACTGAGAGGGGGAACGATTGTTGCCCCTCGGGACCGTTAAGGGAGCCTTTATGCCATCTTCCGCGCAGATTGACCTGATTCAACAGATAGATGTCGCGTACCAACACTGGACTGGCGAAGGCCTGCCCGGCCCACAGGCGGCTACCGCCGAACGCTTCCCCTGGCTACATCAGCAGGCCCCCTACAGCCTGCTGGCTCACACCGGCGGCGGTGACCCGGTGTTTATCTATGCCAACCACTGTGCTCAGCAGTGCTTTGGCTATTCCTTCGATGAGTTTATCGCGTTGCCTTCGCGGTTAAGTGCATCCCCGGCGGACCGCGCAGAGCGCCAGCAATTACTGGATACGGTGACTCGGCAAGGTATTGCTCAAGGCTATCGCGGCCTGCGCGTCGATAAATTCGGTGACACCTTTACTATTTATGATTGCGAGGTGTGGCAGATCCCAAATGGAGGTCAGGCCGCGCTGTTCTGGCCACAACCCAAACGCCGACCGGGCTG
This sequence comes from Serratia proteamaculans, assembly GCF_949794035.1. Lineage (NCBI taxonomy): Bacteria > Pseudomonadati > Pseudomonadota > Gammaproteobacteria > Enterobacterales > Yersiniaceae > Serratia > Serratia proteamaculans. The sequence continues at coordinate 2,417,170 of NZ_OX461105.1, read as the reverse complement.
GTATAACCACCCGGAACATGCAAATCGATAAAGGCTGGAGGCCGTGCTGCTGCCGGTTTCGCCATTGTTAACGATTAAGTGACAATGTCACGAGGATAGTCATGAATGACCCTGCCGCGCTGCTTGCCCAGCGCCTGATCCGTAACTTCGAACAGGTTGAAAAAACGCACGATTCCCGCCCGCCGCTGTATGACAGCATAGGTGCCCGTTTGGGTACCGGCACTGCCGCCAGCAAGCTGGGGGCTTCCATCGATATCGTGGCACCGGGCATGCGTTCCTGCCCTTATCACTTTCACTATGCACAGGAAGAAATGTTTATCGTACTGGAGGGAACTGGCACTTTACGGGTGGCTGGCGAACACCTGCCAATTAAAAGCGGTGACATGATTTTTATCCCGCCGGGGCCGGAATACCCACATCAGATCATCAACAGTTCGGACGCGCCGTTGAAATACCTCTCCATCAGCACCCGCGAACAGCCAGAACTGGTGGAGTACCCGGACTCAGGCAAGTTTCAGGCGACGGCGCTGCATGAGGGTGAACCGGTGCGCTATGTGCAACGTCCTTCAGCCTCGCTCGATTATTGGCAGGATGAACCCTGAGTCCCCTTCCGGTAGCGGGAGGTCCAACGCGCGTGCGGCCTGTTCTGCGACACGGAAATCGATATCCGCTGCCTCTCCATCCTCCATAAACCAGGCCGCGGACAACCCGGCCCAGGCGAGGATCCACTGCAGCAGACGCTGGCGATCCAGCCCGGCCAGTTGGCAGACCTGCTCTACCCGGCGGAGAAAAATATCGGGGTCGGTAGCAATACCGTAATTGGGGTTACAGAAGATATTGGCGTAGTCGAAGGCGCGTTCGCCATACAGACGTTTAGGGTCGATCACCAACCAGCCGCGCTCGCCGAAGTCCAACACGTTGTCATGGTGAATGTCGCCATGCAGCACGCTCAGTTCACGCGGACTGGTCAGCAGCTCCGCCGCCACCGTGGCACTGAGACGCAGCATGCCGCCGTGCGCCTGCGCCGCCGGCCACAACGAGTTAAACCACTGATCTAAAGGGATCAGCTCCGGCAAAGGCTGAGCGCGCGGCGCATGCAGACGGGCAATCACCTGACACAGGATCGCCGTCGCCTGCCGATCGTCGCCGTCTCGCACCATCTGCGGCAGTGAGAGGCCACCTTGCGCGCGCTCCAGCAAAATACCGTCGTCATGCCAGGCCAGCACTCGCGCAGCGCCTTCGCCCTGCCACCAGCACATCAGTAGTCCGCCGAACTTCTCTTCCTGTTCGCGGGCAATTTTCAGCATGGCGGCGACCCCCTGATAGCGTACCGGCATCAGCAGGCTGCTGTGAGTTTCAAATGCCGGGCCGTCGGGTTGCAACTGCCAGCGTTGCATATAGGGAATTAAGGTCTGATTCATTACCCTGAAACGTCCTTCACAGTTATAAATGAATGTTAGTGATATTATTTAAAAGCAATAAGTCTCAGCGTACTTCCGATGTTCACTACTCCATCCTAACCAAGTTTGTTTACTTTTTTAATTAATCTCTCGGGGTTTTTACCATGACATCATTGAAGCGCATTAATTATCCGCAGTTGCCGACGCCGGGCGGGCCCTATGTCCATGCGGTGCGCCATGGCGATACGCTGTATATTTCCGGACTGACGGCATTTGCCACTGAGGCTCAGGGGCAAAGCACGGCACAACAGGCGCAGGCGATTCTTGAGCAGTTGGCGACTATCGCCGCCGACGAAGGGACCAATCTCAAGGCGCTGATTAAAATAACGGTGTTTTTAACCGATATCGACGATCTGCAGGCCATACGACCGGTGCTGTTTGATTATTTTGATGGGGCGCTACCGGCCTGTTCACTGGTCGCGGTCAGCGCATTGTTCTCACCGCAGGTCAGCGTTGAGATCGAAGCCGTCCTGGCGTTATAAGATAAGGGCGCTATAGCCCGCCCTATGAAAACCGACCCGGCGCACGTTTGTCTTTACCACCTTCAGGAGACTTCTGTTAATTTATCCTAAGAAATTTATTACCGACGAGACGTTATGCAACAAAAGCCGGTTATGCACGAAGCCAGACAGTTAAAGCGCCTCAACGCCGCCACGCGACGGCAATCCCATATGTACAAGTGGATTGCCTTTATCGCGGCGATGGACGCGGTGCTGGTGTTTTTTTATGACCGGGATATGCGCAACATTACCTTTTCAGGCGCTGTCGCACTGGTATGCGGCTATTTGTGGATCCGCGATCGCAACAAGGCACGCGCTTACCGACGGGAGTACGATCGCAAATTTGGCAAACACAGCGGCCTTTAGCCCTGCATGGCTTCCAGCACTTTTGCACTGTCAACGATTTGCACAAACTTGATGATTTTTCCGGCGCGCAACTGATAAATATGTGCAAAGGATGCGGTGAATGATTTGCCGGTCGCGCCATAGGTGCCATGGTAGAAGCCCTGGGCGATGACGTTCTCACCGGCATCATAGAAGTGATCGACTTCGGCGCGATAACCCTGCCATTCCGTTCCCAGGCGCTGATGAACATTTTTGAAGATCGCCTCTGGGCCAATATAGGTGCCGGCGTAGGGAAAGCCTGCGGCTTCGGTCCATTGCGCGTCTGGCGCCAATGCCGCCAGCAGGTTGCGGCCATTCTCTTCGGCACTGCCGCCTTCATAGGTAGCGCGTACGATTTCAAGATTCGTTGACATGGCTTTTCTCCAGTTGCATAAGCGGGATACTCCGGCCAACCCCACGGACACAGGCTTACACCAAGCGGGGATGACCGGAATAGGAACATTCTAGGTTGCTTATTCCGGTATAAAAACCGCGATTACGACAATAGTCTGTTGCAATACAGTAAACAATCCTTTTACAGATCTGTCATAACCGCCTCATCGTCGGCTGCTATGATTTTAGGTTTGCCACCCATAAGGAGCATAGCGTGCATTTTTCAACCCTGGCGCAGGAATTGCTGCAGCCGTTTTCACCTCATCAGGAATTGGCCCAGGCACTGTTGCCACTGACTCTCGATTCCGATGACGGCTCACATGACGTGGCTCATTTGCACCGCGTGTGGAAAAATACTCACACTATCAGCCAGCAGGAAGGCGGTAACCGCCGCGTGCTCTGTGCGGCCGTGCTGTTACATGATTGTGTGGCGGTGGAAAAGAACTCGCCACAGCGCCATCTGGCCTCACGCATGGCGGCGGAAAAAGCCACCCTGATGTTGACGCAACTGGGCTGGGAGCCGCAGGAGATCGCCAAAACCGCCCATGCTATCGAGGCCCACAGTTTCTCCGCCGCCATTACCCCGGAAACGCTGGAAGCCAAAATACTTCAGGATGCCGACCGCCTGGACGCCATCGGCATGATTGGCGTGGCGCGCTGTTTCTATATTGGCGGGCGTATGCGCAGCGCATTGTACGATGCTGCCGATCCGCTGGCGCAGCAGCGCCAATATGACGACAAGCGTTTTTGTCTGGATCACTTCGAAACCAAACTGTTCAAGTTGCAGGAAGGTTTTCAAACCGCGACCGGCAAGAAAATGGCGCTGGAACGCACCGAGCGCATGCGGCGTTTTCTCAGCGAGTTGCAGGAAGAGATGTGACAAGCTGGCTCTCTCGGCATTTAGGTTACGGCAGCGGCATCTTCGGGCCTTTAATTGCTGTACACTGGTTGTCATCTTCACTGACCAGGCTACAACAATGAAAAAACTGACGCTGAAAGACATGACGGAAAGCGAGCAACGTGAAGTTAAAACCGAGCTGGATAAAGCACGCAAAAACCTCGGTCGTGCATTAACCAACGCCGAAAATAACAAGATCAAAGATGAAGTGGTGGCACGCATTACTGCCGCCCGTGCGAAAATTGAAAAAGCCACCCGAGCCGAGCGTAAAGCCAATCGCATCCAGCCCACCGGTGAAACCTTCAACTGGACGGCCTCGATGAACAGCACCCGCCGCCCCCGCTAAGACCGCCAGAAAACCCTGCCAAGGCGCAATGCCGATCAGTTAAGGATCGGTTGACCGATCCTTAATCTGCGGCAATATAACGGCTTCCATTACAGGGAGCCGTTTTCTTATGCCACTTCTCGATGACCTGCTCAGTTTTAGCGACCAGCCTTTGTTACCGCCACCTTCTGCGCAGATTTTTGCTGAACATCTTCCTGTTGAATGGCTCCAGCATTGCCTTTCTCTGTCTACCCATGCCACCGTCAGACGCCGCCGCCTGCCCGGGGACATGGTGGTCTGGATGGTCGTTTGTATGGCCTTCTTTCGTAATGAGCCCATTACCGATATTGTCCGCCGCCTTAACCTCAGTGCCGATGGCGAAGCCGGCACGCAGCTTCTGGCACGCAGCGCCATTACACAGGCACGCCAGCGTGTCGGTGCTGCCCCTGTTGAATGGCTGTTTCGCCAGACAGCACGAACCTGGGGGACTGAACGCTATCCCAAAGATGACTGGAGAGGATTGCAGCTCTTTGCCGTCGACGGTGCACAACTGCGTACGCCCGATGAACCGGAACTTCGTGCGCATTTTGGTTCCAGTAACACCTCTACAGACCGACAGAGTCCTTTTCCGGTGATGCGTCTGGTGGCGTTGATGAACCTGAGCAGTCATGTTCTGCTGGATGCGGTCACCGGGCCTTACCGGTGTAGCGAGACCCGGTTGGCGCATGACCTGATTAAGGCGTTACCGGATAACTCCATCACCCTGTTTGATAAGCTATTTTTTAGTGCGGATTTACTAACAGGGGTGAACCATGGCGGCGAAAATCGCCACTGGCTACTGCCTGCCCGCAAAGGGATGGTCGCAGACGTGCAGGAAAGCTACGGAGCGGGCGACCGTCTGCTAAAAATGAAAGTCTCTGCGCAGGCTCGAAAGCAAAACCCGGCCCTTCCTGAGTCCTGGTATGCCCGGGCGGTCAGTTACGATATCGGCGGTGTGGAGAAAACCGTGCTGACTTCATTGCCTGCGGATCGTTATCCGGCCAAAGCGGTGGCGGAGCTTTATCATTCCCGATGGGAAATCGAAGTGGGTTTTCGCAATATCAAAAGCAGCCTGCAGAGTAATGCGATGGTGCTGAGAAGCCGCAAAGTGGAGTTGCTGCATCAGGAAGTGTGGGGGTTGCTGCTGGCTTACAACCTTATCAGGCGGGAAGCGGCGCTGACGGCAAAACAGTATAAAAGAGCGCCGTCGGAGATGAGTTTTAAATTTGCTTTTGGGGTAATAGCGACGGAACTGATAGTGCTGGGTAATACGGTATCCCCCGGAACGATACCGAAACGGCTGATGCACCTGAGGGGGAGTTTGGAGGCGATGTTCATAACAAAACGCCCCCGACCATCAAGGCCGAGGGCGGTTAAGATATCAAAAACCCGTTATCCGGTGAATCGTTATGCCTCACCACTTAAGTGAACGGCATTGTGCCAAGGCGGGGTTTTTTATTTCCCTTTTTTATTAGCCAAACTCATCTGCAAGACTTAATCATGAATAACCATGTTATCAAGCGGTTGTAAATTGACAGCCTCATGCAGAATATTCATTATCAGCGCATCATCTCCTCGCTTGTTTTCTTATCTGGCTTCTTATTGCTCGCACTGAAGGAACTTACTATGGCCTCATTTTCCGGTATTTGGGTGGCGCTGGTTACCCCATTTAATCATCACGCCGTCGACCTGCCTGCGACCCAACGACTGGCTCAACATCTGATCGCCTCTGGCGTCGATGGGTTGGTGGTCTGTGGCACTACCGGTGAGGCAGCCGCGTTAAGCCAGGACGAGCAGTTGGCAGTGCTCGATGCAGTGTTGGCCGTCACCCCGGCTCATCAGGTGGTTATGGGCCTGTCCGGCAATAACATGGTCGACACCTTGCAAATGCAGCAGGCGATCCAGCTGCGTGATATCGCCGGCGTATTGATCCCTGCCCCTTATTATATTCGCCCATCGCAATGCGGCCTGGTGGACTACTTCACCCAGCTTGCCGATGCCTCAAGCGTGCCGGTGATCCTGTACAACATTCCGCAACGCACCGGTATTGTGATCGAGCTGGCTACCCTGCGGCAGATCGCGCGTCACCCGCAAGTGAAAGCGATCAAAGAGTGTAGTGGTAATCCTGACACCATGATGGCGCTGATTAATGACGGTGACATCGACGTACTGACCGGTGAAGATAACCTGATCCTCACTACGCTGTGCCTGGGCGGCACCGGCGCAATTTCTGCCTCTGCACACATTCACCCGCAGCGCTTTGTACAGCTGGTACAACAGGTCGCAGAGGGAGATTTGATTGCCGCCCGGGCAAATTTCTATGCCCTGCTGCCGATGATCCACCAGATGTTCAGCTTCCCTAACCCGGCACCGGTCAAAGCGGCGCTGGCGCAACAAGGCTTGATCCACAACGAGTTGCGCTCCCCCATGCAGGCCGTGCCGCAGGCGTTGCAACAGCAAATTGCCGATACCCTGGCGCAGTTGCAGCCGCAGGCCGAACTGATAAGTTAAATTTGTCGATTAAACCGCTGTAATTTTGACGTTATAGAGCTAGGATCACAGGTTAAGCATGCCTGTCACTCATCACTATCAAGGAGCTTTCGATGAAACTGTTCTATAAAGCCGGTGCCTGTTCTCTGTCTCCCCATATTGTTCTGCGCGAAGCGGGCCTGGATTTCACAGCGGAAAAGGTTGATCTGGCGCTGAAAAAGACCGAAAGCGGCGCGGACTACCTGGCCATCAACCCTAAAGGACAAGTACCGGCGCTGCTGCTGGATGATGGCAGCCTGTTGACCGAAGGCGTGGCGATTGTGCAATACCTGGCGGACCGCGTGCCGGACCGTGGCCTGATCCCCGCTGCGGGGACCTTGTCGCGTTACCATGCGATTGAATGGCTGAATTATATCGCCACTGAGTTGCACAAGGGATTCAGCCCGCTGTTTAACCCAAAAACGCCGGAAGAATACAAAACCATCGCGCGGGAAAAGCTGGATAAACAGTTCGACTATCTGGACTCGGTGCTGGCGAAGCAGCATTTCTTGTTGGGAAACCGGTTCAGCGTGGCAGACGCCTATTTGTTCACCGTGATGCGTTGGGCAATTGCCCTGCAGTTTGATATCAAAAAGCGCGCGCAGCTTTCGGCCTATTTTGATCGCGTGGCCGCACGGCCAGCCGTAGATGCAACCTTGAACGCGGAAGGTTTGAAATAAGATCTGCGCCCCGGCGAGACAATCCGCCGCCGGGGCACTTTGCCAGCAAAGTTACAGTTTTACCGCCTTAAACTCACAGCCCGGCTGCACAATACGATCCTGAGCCGCGACCACCTGCAATTCATACTCACCCATAGCCTGAGTCGTCAGCATCACCTCATACACCGCCGCCGTCACGTGCTCCAGCGCTTTGTCTAACGCCTCGCCCTTCAGCAAATTAACCAACAACAGACCGCTGGTCAGATCACCGACACCGACCGGTTGACGCTCGCCGAAATCTACCAGCGGACGGCTGATGTGCCAGGCTTGGTCTGCCGTAACCAACAGCATCTCGAAACAGTCAAGATGGTAACCGGCGCGGCTAAGATGCTTGACCAGCACCACTTTCGGCCCTTTGGCAATCAGCTCGCGTGCAGCGCTAACCGCCTGCTCCACGTTGGTCACGGTGCGCTGGCTCAGCAACTCCAGTTCCAGCAGGTTGGGGGCAATCATGTCACTGCACGGCAACGCCTGCTGACAGTGAAACTCTGCCACACCCGGCGCCACGATACAGCCCTTTTCCGGGTGACCCATCACCGGATCGCAGAAGTACCAGGCGTTCGGATTGGCCAGCTTGACCTGACGCACAATCTCCAGGATATGGCTGCCCTGCTCCGGCGAACCGATATAACCACTCAACACCGCATCGCAATGCTTCAGTTGGTCAATATTCGCAATACCCTGAGCAATCTCCGTCAGGTGGCTGGCCAGCATCACGCAACCGGTCCACTTGCCGTACTGGGTATGATTGGAAAACTGCACGGTATTCAGCGACCAAACGTTAACACCCATGCGGCGCATCGGAAACTCTGCCGCGCTGTTGCCTGCATGGCCAAATACCACATGGGATTGAATAGAAAGAATGTTTTTCATTTTAATTAGGTTGCAACCTTACCAAAACCTGACCATGGAAAATTAAACGAAACAAACGCCACAGATGTGCAGTCGTTCACTGAACACATCATACTCCAAACGTTAGAATTTAAATAATAAAGTACAATAAAAACTTTAAAAATAACAAGTTAGGTTATTAACAATAAAAGTTACGGTTGCAATCGCTCATACAAACTTTAGCAACATCCATGGTACTTTTCCTAAAAATTCGACTCTCAAAAACCCAGAATACATTGTTATCAGTCAGCTAGAGAATACTTGCTATTTCATCCACTTGAACTAATTCTCCATTGCAGCTACGTTTAATTTCAACTTTGAATAAATTAGCTTGGCTTTTACTTATTAACATATCAATAAATGAAATACATAGCACGATAATAATCAACTAAATCAACTATACCAGTAGTCATAATAGGTGATTTTATATCACTTTATCGTAATGGAATTTTTTGCGCTCAGCCATCTATAGCTTGCATATCACAACTTAAATCTGGAGGTAACATGAGTAAAATTAAATATCAAAAAGACGTTGCCGCTCTTTATTATGCCTGTCTGGGGAAAAAAGCAGACTCCGCCACACTGACTTTTTATGCCGATGTTTTATCTGGCGGCAAAGTTGATCAAACTCTCTTGGTCAATACGTTCGTTGCCGCATTGGATGGTCAATCACGCTATCAACATCTCAATAATGAGGAAAAGGTCAGCTATGTTTACCAAAATATAACCGGCGCCCCTGCCCCCGGAAACGTGGTAGCCCATTGGTCAAATGAGCTAAATCAAGGCCACTCAATAGGTTATATGGTTCAGAATCTTGTGCGCGAATTTCGAGATTATAACGGGAGTAATACAGAGCTTATAGAGGGTGCAACACAGTTGGAAAATACCATCAACGCAACACTTTACCCTGCTTTCAACCAAGGACCCGAAGTTTACGCCTCCGCGGCCGATATCCAAGCGATCTATTATGTAATTGGTGGGAGCATGGTCGCTGAGGGCATCAATTTTTGGGCTCAGGCATTATACAGTGGCCAAAGCACACTAAGCCAAATCGCCCAGCACTTCATAGAAACCAGACCTAAAACGGCCGGGTTAAGTGATGCAGATTTCGTTAAAAAAATATTCAACCTGACGTTCAAAACGCCCCCTAACGATGCTGAATTGGCCAAGTATCTTGCTGGTCTTGGCTCTCACACAGAGAGTCGCGGCGAAGTCGTCGCAAGAATGATCGAAGATATTCGAAATGATACGACACACCCCCACGCTAAGGAAACCTTCCTTGGCGCAACTCATGTCTACGCTGCCGGCCAACTTCCAACGGCCCAATACAAAGAAACTGTCGCCGCGTTATACTTGGGCATCGCGAAAAGTGACGCATCAGCATCAGCTATTGATACCTATAGTAAGTTTTTGGCTAGCGGCAACTCTGAATTAGCCTTGTTGAAGATGCTAGCCAAATCACCTCAATTTAGTGAGGCCAGTAATTTCAAACAGATATATAACGAGTTGTATAACGCTGGCGGCTCCACTTCCGAGCAAGTATATAAGGCCATTCTGCTAAAAAGTGGGAATGACCCATTGAAAGCGACGCTGCTTATCATTGACTCTCTACGTAGCGGGAAGTATCCATTAGATAATGGTCAAATTCCGAGCGATTCATTAGTGAAGAAATTCAATGCAAGTATTGGAGAAGCGTTGGGTTATAAAGAAAAGGCTATATTGACGCTAGACAGTAATGGTGGCGTTCTTACAGGAACAATTAACTCAGATAAATTACATGTGTTATCACCTGCAGAAATAACATCCCTTAAAGAAATAACGATAAATGCCAACGCTGACTTACAGAAATCCCTTGACCTCTCAGAATTAAATGGAATAAATAAAATCACTCTAATCGGAGATTATGCCAGTAATAAAACACTATTGAGTTCAATTTCTGCAGCATGGCTCTCACCAACACTTATTCTTGATGAAAAAAATATTGTAAACGCTGGAGGAGAAGTTGACTTAACAAGCTTCATAGTTGACAAGAAGGTGTTTATAAAAGATGGAGCCGACATTACTGATGTCACATTTAACCTTGTTTTCGGATCAAGTGGAAACAGCCTGTTATTTTGGAATGGAAATGCGACAGCCACCGCAGGAAATATGGTCAGCGATAAGTTGACCGCGCAGACAAATCACTCATACTCTATTTACAGCGACTACTTGATTTCAGCTAACTTTTTTACTAAAAAAATCTACACCATTACAGAACAAAATGGTGATACCACCACAGAAATACGCGGAAATAGTGGGAGTTATAATTACTTCTCCGCCTTTGACCTGACTAACTATATCGGAAAAACAAATATTTATCGCGACGGTTTATTGACAGGAACCCAAGACAGTAAAGTCTTTGATTTCGGTCTTGCGACGCAGTCCGGTACGGTGAATGGTTGGGACGGGCTAACTGTGTCTGGAGCAGTAAATAATGTACATGTCATTAATTTTCATAAAGGCTATGGATATGGCAATGGTGACAGTAATATTCTTCGCTACCGAGAGGATGCCGGTACAGCCAGCACATTACATATCGAAATGGCCCCATCAACCCAGAGCACCATATCGGACATCGCTCTGACGGTGCGTCTGGGCGAAAATGAAACTGACCACATCAATGCTGGTACTCTCAGCCTGACAACCCATTATCAGGGGACGGTTAATCATAGATCAATTAACATTGAGTCACGAGGTGAGAATGGTACCTTGAGGTTGGCCGGTGGTGATAATAACATTACAGATATTAACATAAATGGAGCCACCATACATTCCCACACTTTAAATTTGACTATTTCTGAAGACTTTAGTAACTCGCTAAACTATGTCGGTATAGAACCTACTGCCGACCGCTATCAAGACCATATTATTAATTTGCATATGGAGAAGGGAGGTTCCGGTGGTAGTTCATTTTATCAGACATTAGTGTCTCTCAATAACAACTCTCCTTTTCAGGCTGTCATTGATGAATTATCAGGTGAGCAACTGCTCGTTTCTGGCGGAAATTCAGGGGATAACCTTCAGGTGATGGGAAATACAACTATTATCGATGACACTAGGAATGATGCCGCAGATATTTATCGCTTTGCCGACAGTAGCATCGACAACCTGGTTACCACCTTAGCTCCGGGTAATCGAGACAAAATACTCGTTGGCGCGGAAAACCACCAATGGATATTTGGCACCGGCGGCTATAAAGAAATGGCTGTGTATGGCAGTGTTGTCGGTAGCAGTGCCCTGAATACACTATTTCACTCCTTAGACTCCAGCCAATCTGGCTCTGCGCAAAACATGTTTAGTGCAATACTGGAAAGTGTAACTGAAGGAAAAAGCCAAGGTCAACTTTCTGAAGTCGGCATGTTGAAACTCGATAAAGCGCTTTATGTAATCATAGATAAAAACCATAATCAGTCATTTGATGATAATGACATTGTGTTCTCCTTGGGTAACAAAGATCCCTACCAGACTGCAGTTAGTCTTCATTATAAATCCCCTCCTATACAATTGACGGCGGAAAACCATATGATAAGCGAAGTGCTGTAATACACCATTTAAGTGATGAAAACATAGAAAATCATAGTTTTAAAATAATTTTTTTGATGAGAGGGTTTCATGAGCTTACTACAAGAACAACATATTTTTTCCGCCATTTACCTGGCTACATTAGGCAAAAAAGCCGATATTGCCACACTTGATTATTTTGGAAGGCAATTAGACAGCAATAAAACCAACCCCACCACGCTCGCCAACGCATTAATTAACTCACATGATGGGCATAATCGTTACGATGGCCTGAACAATAGCGAGAAAATCAGTTATATTTTTAAAAACATCACCGGAACGGAACCTGATAGCACTACATTATCAGCGCTAGTTTTAGACGCTGAAAATGGAAAAACACTGGGCTCTATCACCGTAAGCATTATAAATAAAACAGAAAATTACAATGGTACAGATCAGAATTTGCTGCAGCAGCAAATTCACCTGGAAAAGGCCATTATCACAACCCTTTACCCTGCGTTCGACAAAACCATTGAATATGGCTCTTATGCATCTGATATTCAAGCAATTTATTATGTAATTGGCGGCGCAATGGTATCAAGCGGAATTAACTTTTGGGCTAACGACTTGATTAATAACCCCGATAAACTTGATAAAATTGCTCAAAACTTCATCAGCACCCGCCCCTCGTTAGATAATTTAAACAACGAGGATTTTATAAAGACCATATTCAAAAATACCTTTGATAAAGAGCCATCTTCGCAGGATATATCAAACTATATTACTGGGTTAAATGACAGTACAGAAACTCGTGGGGATGTTGTTGTCAGAATGATTAATGATATACGCAATGACGATAGCAACTCTCAAGCCAGTGTGAATTTTAATCAAGCGACCAAGGTCTACCTTTCTGGTGAAATGCCCGATTTGAAATACCAAGAAGTTGTGGCCTCCTTCTACCTGGCCATTGCCAAAAGCACTGTCCCGGCATCTGCGCTGGATACATACAGTAAGTATTTAGCCAGTGGTAACACGGAATTGGATTTATTGAAAGTACTGGCTAACTCTACTCAATTTAGCCTGGCAGATAACTATAATGTAGTATATCAGTATCTTTATGGTGAAAAACTGACACAAATAGAGTCTCAGGCTATCCTTTTAAAAGCTGGCAACAATAAATATCAGGCAACTAACCTTATCATTGAAGCCTTCCGGGCAGGTGATTATCCGTTGGATAATCACAGCACTCCCCTTGATAAAAACCTGGTCATAAATTTTGAGCGCGAGATTAACTCCTCATTAAATTATGCCACTGGCCCAGCATCTTTAGATATTTCAGCGAATGGCGGCAACCCGTCAGGATCTTTAAACACCGGCGAAATGCATCAACTAACCAATGCAGAACTATCAAAAATAACAGAGATCACTCTGAATGCCAGTGCTGAGAAAAGCGTTGATCTTTCATTCAGTAAAATAACCTCAGTTACACTCACTGGAGAGTTCTCCACCAGCAATATTGTTTTAGATTCCTTAACTAAATACGGAAAAGACATTACTTTATTACTCAGTAATGAAGGTCTCCAACATGCTAGTTCAACCGTTAACCTTGGAAATGGAAATATTGATGTCATTGTTAAACCGGACGCTGACATCGCCAAAGCAAATACACAATTATTGTTTTCTCCAGGAAACAGCAACTCGAATAAACAAGGCCTTTATTGGGACGGTAATGGCCAAAATAACGATGCGAATCAAGTAAGCGCCCTGTTTACCGCTAAAACAAATGGGTATGACAGAACGACCACATCCATTTCTGCAAATTTCATCACCAAGGATATTCTCCTGACTACCCAGCAAGATAGCTCGATTAATGCGGAAATAAAAAGTAGCTATGACCAATTTTTCGGTTTCCAATATATAGACTTAACACACTTTAGAGGAACCGGTAGCATTTATCTTGATGGGACATTGGTTGCAACCGAAGGGACAAAAATTTTAGATATTGGCGTATCCAATAAAACAGCAAGCATTTATAATCCACAGTTTGCCAATGTGAATACGCTAACACAGGCATCAGTCACTGATGGAAACTATACTGGCAACTTCGGTCTTACTATCTCAGAGTACTCTGGTGAAATCCACGTAATAAACATCGCACCAATGCCATATGACTACAGCCCCTACAGCTTGGCATTTAATGGCGATGTTACATCAGCCAGTAAGATTTATTTGAACTATGCTCAGAATAACTCTACCGGAACAGACCTTCAAGGGTTTGGTATTCGCTTGTCTGCACCTGAGTTAAAGACATTAAATGCAGGCACTGTCGATATTTCGGCCAAAGGGAATTATACCGGCGCTCTGGTTATTATAGCCGAAGGGAATCGTACGGAAAAAAGCCTCATTCTTTCAGGATCGGATAATCATATACAAAGAATTGAGCTGGATGGCATGACATTCAATACGCTCAACCTGACTATTTCGCACGATTTCAGTGACTCACTAAAAACCATCAATGCAATTCCTTATGTTGATCATCGTTCATCGGACACAATCCTGAATTTAACCGCAGAGAAAGGCGGCACCGGTGGCGGTAGCTTTTATGACACATTACTGAGTCTGACAGATACATCTGCATTCTCTGAAATAGAGGCGCAACTCGCAGGGGATCAACTTTGTGTCGGAAACGTACAGAATCCCGGAGGGTTCAGCAGCGCATCTATTCACATTAATCAGGCCAAGGTACAGGGAAATAGCACGCTCGAAGCGGCCGTAGATCTAAGTTTTACCGATAGCCGTGTTGATAGCCTGGTTTCCTTATTGACGCTAACAAATACGACGAAAATACGAGCAGGTGACAATGACCAGCAGTGGGTATTTTCTGCAACAGGCGACAAAAGCATGCAAGTCTACGGTAGCGTAACTAAGCCAGCAGACTTAAACACCCTGTTCGGTAGTATTGATATGTCAGAGATAAATACGGCAAACACCCTATTTTCAAAGGTTTTGGAAACCGTGTCTAACGGGGCTAGCCAAGGTCAACTCGCTGAGGTCGGTGCGATAAAATTAGACCATACTTTGTATGTCATTATTGATAAAAATCACAATCAATCGTTCGATGAACAAGACATTGTTTTTGCCTTGGGTAACCAAAAAGCTGAGTTGGATATTTATCAAACTGCGCTTAGCCTGCACTACCAATCGCCAACAATAAACGGCGTTGCCAGCCATACAAGCGATTCAGAAATTTTCGCCTAACCTTCAGCTAACCGGCCTCAGCCCGCTGAAAATGAAAAAGCCCGGGGATTACTCCTCGGGCTTTTTCATTCAGACAGACGAGTTTACTTCCAATCGACCAGGCAGTAATGCTTTTTGCCGCGGCGCAGCAGCGTGTAGCGACCGAACAGGCGATCGGTATCGCTGAAGCTGTATTCGGCGTTGGACTGCTTCTCACCGTTGATGGTCACCGCATTGGAACCGATCATGGTGCGCGCCTGGCCACGGGAAGGCACCAGTTCGGCATTTACCAGCGCCTGTTGCAGATCGGCGTCGCCATCGAGCTTGATGGTCGGCATGCCGTCCTGCGCCAACTGGGCGAAGTCTGCTTCGGTCATCTCGTGCAGCGCGCCAGAGAACAGGCTCTGGGTGATACGCTTGGCCGCGGCCAAACCTTCCGCCCCGTGTACCATACCGGTCACTTCTTCTGCCAGAACATACTGGGCGCGTGGCGCTTTACCGCTGTTCTTGTCTTCTTCTTCCAGCGCGTTGATCTCGGCCAGATCCATAAAGGTGAAGAACTTCAGGAAACGGTATACGTCGGCATCGGCCGTGTTGATCCAGAACTGGTAAAACTTGTACGGACTGGTTTTTTCTGGTGCCAGCCAGACTGCGCCGCCTTCGGTCTTACCGAATTTGGTCCCGTCAGCCTTGGTGATCAACGGTACGGTCAGGCCAAATACCTGTTGCTGGTGCATGCGGCGAGTCAGATCGATACCGGAGGTGATATTGCCCCACTGGTCGGAACCGCCGATCTGCAGTTCAACCTGATGACGGTTGTACAGTTCGGAGAAGTCATAGCCCTGCAACAGGTTGTAGGAGAACTCGGTGAAAGAAATGCCCGAGTCGTCACGGTTCAGACGCTGCTTCACCGCTTCCTTGTTGATCATCTGGTTGACGGAGAAATGCTTGCCAATATCACGCAGGAAGGTCAGTACGTTCATACCGCCGAACCAATCGTAGTTGTTGGCGGCAATTGCGCTGTTACTGCCGCAGTCGAAATCGAGGAACGGAGAAACCTGTTTGCGGATTTTATCCACCCACTCATTCACCGTCTCGGTGGTGTTCAACTTGCGCTCAGCCGCTTTGAAGCTCGGGTCACCAATCAGACCGGTGGCACCGCCAACCAAGGCTACCGGCTTGTGCCCGGCGAGCTGGAAGCGCTTCAGGCACAACAGAGGAACCAGATGGCCCAAATGCAAGCTGTCAGCGGTCGGATCGAAACCGCAATACAGTGCAATTGGCCCTTGCGCCAGTCGCTCTGCTAACGCTTCTTCATCCGTAACCTGGGCAACGAGGCCCCGCTCTTGCAGTTGTTTAATCAAGTTGCTGCTTGCCATCAATGACTCCATGTATAAACGAATGCACCTTTGTCGGTACACGACCTTTCGCCCACTGGCGAAATATTAAATTCAGAATAACGACTATACCCAAAATAATTGGGGTTGCATCAAGGCGGCCAGACCGTAAATCCCCAGGAGCTTAGTCAACTAAGTGACTGGGGTGCGCGGACGCCGCCAACACAGATGCAGCTTCAAGTATGAAGGGGATATAGAATAAAGCGCCAGCGGCATCAGTACCAGCGCTTAAGGGGGATTTTCGCTGTTCAGGGTGCCAGTCGGTCAATTTTCCAGTCATTCCCGTCCCGCTGATACAGGAAACGGTCATGCAGACGGTTGGCACCGCCCTGCCAGAACTCGACGGAATCGAAATTAACCCGGAATCCACCCCAGAAACTCGGCAGTGGCACTTCGCCCTGTTGGAATTTTTGCTTCAGTTCGAGGAATTTGCTCTCCAGCACGCCACGCGCTGAAATACGCGATGACTGCTGCGACACCCAGGCACCGATCTGGCTGTCTTTCGGTCGGCTGGCGAAGTATTTCATCACTTCGAACGTGGACAAGCGCTCCGCTTTACCGAGGAAAATCACCTGACGGTCGAGCATGTGCCACGGGAACAGCAGGCTGATGTGCGGGTTATTCGCCAGTTGCTGAGCTTTGCGACTCCCCAGGTTGGTGTAGAACACCAGCCCTTTATCATCAAAATGCTTGAGCAACACAATACGCTGGTAGGGCTGGCCGTTTTCGTCCACCGTCGCCACACACATGGCGGTCGGATCGGCCAGGCGGGCGTCACAGGCCTGTTTCAGCCAATGTTCGAACAGTTCCAGCGGATTGGCGGACAGGTCGTTACGGCGCAGGCCGCCACGGGTGTATTCGCGGCGCAGGTCCGCAACATCAAATTCATTATTTTCAATCATTCGGTTATCAACCAACTGAAAAATCGTGATTCTATTCTGCGCCAGCGGCGTCAGGATCTCAATCGCTCTGACGCCGCACCGGCCTGATCAATTCGTCAACGTACAATCGCTCATGATCACTTTGCCATTGCGCTCAAGATAGGCGTTTTGGCCCTTCGACCAAAAGGTATATTTACCGTCGCTGTATTTTGCACCGGACATGGCCAGCACCTGTTTCAGCTTCAGTTGCTCACCGTCCATCAACATGCTGACGGTGCTCTCGTTACCGTCCAGTGACACCGTTAACGGCGTGGTGCCGCACTGGTAATGCAAGGTCTGGCTGTTTTGCGGCAGAACGTAGCTGCAGCCAGCCAGTGCCAGTACGCCAGCGGCAATGATGATTTTTTTCATGCTGTTGCTCCTTAGGGAAATCCATCGATTTCTATCCTAACAGAGCTAGCGGCCCCCTAAAGGCAAAACCGGATAAATCCCACCCAGCAGGGTCTCACGGCTGGCGCCGGTGACCGAAGGCAGGTTACCGGGCTGCCCGGACAAGGTGCGAAACGCCAGCCAGGCAAAGGCCAAAGCCTCCATATCATCACCGCTGATGCCGAAATCATCTGTCAGGCACACTTCGGTACCCGGCAATAGCGCAGACATCCGTGCCATCAACAAGCTATTACGCGCCCCACCGCCACAGACCAGCACACGTTCGCAGCCGCCCGCCAACTGGACCTGTTCGCAAATGGTGATTGCCGTCAGTTCTGTCAGCGTGGTTTGCACATCAACCGGGCTTATCGCCGCCAAACCCGCTAACTGACGCTCCAGCCAGGCTGCATTGAAATATTCTCGCCCGGTGCTTTTCGGTGCCGGCAGCGCGAAGTAAGGATCGGCCAACATCTGTTGCAACAGCGGTAAGCAAACCCGCCCTTCCATCGCCCAAGCGCCGTCCTTATCGTAAGGCTGTGAGTGATGACGCCATATCCAGGCATCCATCAACATATTGCCCGGCCCGGTATCGAAGCCGCGCACCGCAGCCCCCGGCAATAACATCGACAGATTGGCGATGCCGCCGATATTCAGCACCATACGACGCTCTACCGGATGCGCCAGCAGCGCCTGATGAAAGGCAGGCACTAACGGAGCCCCCTGGCCGCCGTAGGCCATGTCACGTCGGCGAAAATCACCAACGGTGGTGATATTGGTCAACGCGGCAATGCGATTATTGTCACCCAGCTGCATAGAGAAACGCGCATCCCCCTCCGGTTCGTGCCAGACCGTCTGCCCATGACAACCGATGGCAGTGATGTCGTGCGCCGCCACACCGGTTTGCTTCAGCAAGCCCAGTACGGCCTCGCCAAACAGCGTGCCAAGCTGTGCATCCAGCCGTCCCACCGCAGAAAGCGTGGTCTGCTGGCCCTGACACATCCCGAGAATATCCTGCTTCAGTTGGATCGGCATCGGATGGCTGTAACTGGCCTGTTGCGCAACCATACGTCCATCGATCGCAGCGAGCACCACGTCGACGCCATCCAGACTGGTGCCAGACATAACACCTATATAGCGGCCTGACTTCATAGCGACATCCTTTACCCTTTACGGGGAAGCAAAATTTTGACCTGACAAATAAACCAGAATTGCCACATTAACGCCATGAATTATGTTGTATTTTTTCACCTCTGTGAGCAATGTGCCTGTTTCCTGCCAGAGCCACATATTGATAACTACGGTTAAACAGTGGTTCAACCCGCAACGTATTTTCTTTCGACGCTGTTATAAAGCTAAACCACCGTTTAATATTGGTTGAACAGAGCAAAGTTAAGCTGCGTGCAGTAGCGGGTCATGGTGATGTGCGTGCGTTTAGGCCATACTTTGTCTATCATTTTTATGAATCTGGCCTGGAAAGGTTCCCCAGGTTATGGACTACTACCAACAGGAGTTTTATATGATCAAGCGTCTTCTCGTCGTTGCCATCGCCGCAGTTACGCTGGCAGGGTGTGCCAATGATTCCATGTCCGGCGACGTTTATTCCGCTTCGCAGGCCAAACAGGTGCAAACCGTGACTTATGGCACGCTGGTTTCTGTGCGCCCGGTCAAGATCCAGGGTAGTGAAACATCGAACACCATTGGCGCCATCGGCGGTGCCGTGCTGGGTGGTTTCCTCGGTAACACCGTTGGCGGCGGCACAGGCCGTAGCCTGGCAACGGCAGCCGGTGCGGTAGCGGGTGGCGTTGCCGGTAACAGTATCGGTGAAGCAGCCGGTCGTACTACAGGCTATGAGCTGGAAATCAAGACCGACCAGAAAGAGAACATCGTGGTGGTTCAGAAGGCAGGCGACACCAAGTTCAGCCCAGGGCAACGCGTTCGTATGGCTCGCACTGGCGATACCATTACCGTATCCCCGCTGTAAGCTGAATCTAGCAGGTAAAACCGGAGGCTTTAGGCCTCCGGTTTCATTTCCGATGCTGTGAAATCAAATCGAAAAAAGAAGAAATTATTATTGTTTATTTTGCAGTTCAGTGATGTTTTGTTCCAACTTGCCAATCAAACCCACCAGCAAATGCACTTCATCGGTGGTAATTCCGCTCAAAATTTCACCTCGCGTAGAACTGATGACGCTGTCCACTTCCCGGATAATCGGGTCGGCCGCTTCGGTCAGTTTGATACGCTTCGCACGCCGGTCATTGGCGCAGGTGTGGCGAGTAATCAACCCCTTCTCTTCCAGTTGGTCCAGCGTACGAACCAATGACGGTTGCTCAATGCCGATCGCCTTGGCCAGTTGGATCTGCGACTGCTCCGGCGGCAAACGATTGATACTGTGCAAGGTTACCCAGTGTGTTTGCGTGAGCGCCAACGGCTTGAGCCGATGATCAATGAGCGCGCGCCATACACGAACTAATCGTGCTAAATCTGAACCTAATGTTGACTCCACTTACCCCTCCTTATAATTAGCATGCTAACATACCCTCCCAGAGCTTAGACTATTTTGAGTAACAAGCATTAAAAACACAAATGTATATAATGTATATTGTGGAAATAGCCACCATTTTGATCTGTTATTGTTTATTCTCTATGCAAAGACTCAACATATTCACTCATCGGGATTGTTAATGTGAATACTTCATGGCTTCATGCCTCGTCCCCGCTACCCGATTTGGTGCTGGGCGCCTCGCTTTATTTTCCACCCATATTTAAGGCTGTGTTGCTTGGCCTGGTTTTATGGTTACTGGTACACCACCTGCTGCGAGACTGGATTTATTCCGGCGAAATTTGGCATCCCATGCTGATGGATTTGTCTATTTTCGTCATTGCCGTCAGCGGCTCCCTGTGGCTTTTAGCGAGTTGGTAACTGATGACGCATAAAACTTTAAAATATTTTTCTACGGTAATCGTCTGCGCCATTGCCATCTGTGCCGGTTGGTGGCTATGGAATTATTATATGCAATCCCCGTGGACCCGTGACGGAAAGGTGCGCGCAGAACTCGTCAATATCACGCCAGAAGTATCTGGAAGATTAGAGAAAATAACCGTTCATGACAATCAGTTCATACCTGCGGGAAGTCTGATTTTTACGATCGACCCGGTTCCATACCAGATTGCACTCGACAATGCTGAGGCCGCGCTGGCAAAAGCGCAGTCAGATATGGCCAAGGCCGACCATGAGGCGGCACGCCGTCGCGGCCTGCCGAAAAATGTTATTTCTGCCGAAGACATGGACGAGTCAAATTTAGCGGCCCAGGCAATGAAAGCTTCGTATAAAGCCGCGCAAGCTAATCTGGAACAGGCCAAATGGAATTTAAGTAAAACTAAAATTTTCGCCCCTACCGACGGCTATATCACCAATTTACAGGCACGGGTTGGAAACTATGCCAGTGCCGGAACCCCACTGGTCGCACTGGTTGACGTGCACTCTTTTTATGTACTCGGTTATTTTGAGGAAACCAAGCTAAAACATATAAAAGAAGGCAATCAGGCGGATATCGTTTTATATAATGGCAACATCCCGCTCCAGGGTGAAGTGGAGAGCATTGGCCGAGCCATTTACGATCAAAGCGTCGACAGCAGCAGTGATTTATTAATGGACGTAAAGCCCAACGTGCCCTGGGTACGTCTGGCGCAACGCGTACCGGTGCGGATAAAACTGCTGAACGTGCCCGCCGATTTGCCCTTGGTGGCTGGCACCACCTGCACCATCTCCATTCATCAGTAAGGCTAACCAGTGAATCTGCCTTTTTTGGAATGGAACCGCACGCCCTGGGGGAAAGCCACCGGCGGGCAATGGCGCTATGCACTGCGCAATTCGCTGGCGATGTGCCTGTCACTGTGGGTGGCTTTTGTTCTCAATCTTGACGAACCCTACTGGGCGCTAACCTCGGCGGCGGTGGTCAGTTTTCCTACCGTCGGCGGCGTGATCAGTAAAAGCATCGGGCGTGTTTTCGGTAGTCTGGTCGGAGCCGCCGCCTCGGTGGCGATTGCCGGCCATTGCCTGAACGATCCCTGGTTGTTCACCCTGTTTATTGCCGCCTGGATTGGCCTGTGCACCTACATTTCCAATCATTATCAGAACAATGTCTCCTACGCCTTTGCGCTGGCGGGCTATACCGCCGCCATCATCGCCTTCAGCACGGTCAACGTGACCGACACCCAGCAAATCTTTGATATCGCCCAGGCGCGCGTTTGCGAAGTGATCACCGGTATTCTGTGCGGTGGTCTGATGATGATGATCCTGCCCAGCACCTCGGACGGTGAAGCCCTGCTGACCTCACTGCGGCGCATGCACCTGCGGTTGCTGGAGCATGCCGCCATGCTGTGGCAACCGGAAATTACCGTGCAGATGCGTACGTCGCACGAAGGGGTCATCGGCCAGATCCTGACCATGAACCTGCTGCGTATTCAGGCCTTCTGGAGCCACTATCGGCTGCGTAGGCAAAATAACCTGCTCAATTATATGCTGCATCAGCAGTTGCGCATTACCAGCGTGATCTCCAGCCTGCGCCGCATGCTGTTAAACTGGCCGGATCGCCCGGCCAATCTGGCGAGCGTGCTAGATCAACTGCTGAACGAGCTGCGCAGTCCTGATACCGATAAATATCGGCTGGCCCGTATTCTGCAGCAAATCGCCCCGCAAGATCCTGCCGACTACCGCCACCGCGCCTTCTGGTTGCGGCTACGGCATTTCTGCTGGCTGTATCTGAATTGCAGTCGCTGGCTGCTGCGGCTGGAAAACGCTACCCCGGTCAGCGATATCCAACCGCCGCATGTGACCTCTCTGGCACGTCACACAGATAGCTACGAAGCCGCCTATAACGGGTTACGCACCTTTTTGTGCATTGTCCTCGGCTGTGCTTACTGGATTAACACCCAATGGGAAGCCGGGAGCTCCGCTTTGACGCTGGTCGCCATCAGTTGCGTGCTCTATTCCTCCACGCCTTCGCCGATCAACAGCATCACGACTTTGCTGAAGGCGGTGACGCTGCTTTCGATCGTCTGTTTTATGGTGAAGTTTGGCCTGATGATCCAGATAGATGATTTGTGGCTGTTCTGCGCCTTCCTGTTCCCGGTGCTGGTGACCATGCAGATGCTCAAGCTGCAGAATCCCCCCTATGCCGCGCTTTGGGGGCAACTGATCGTGTTTATGGGCTCGTTTCTGTCCGTCACCAATCCACCGAGTTACGATTATCAGTCGTTTATCAATGATAGCCTTGGCAAAATTGTCGGCGTCCTGTTGGCCGGTATGGCGTTCCAAATCTTGCGGCCCAGTTCGGACAAACGCAAAAGCCGGCGCATTATCCGCGCCCTGCGACGCGACTTTATCGATCAACTGAGCAAAAAGCCGCAGCAGAGCGAGAGTCGGTTCGAATCGCTGATTTATCACCGTATCAGCCAATTGAATCAAAGCAAGGATCAAGAGGCACGCAGTTGGTTATTGCGCTGGGGCGTGGTGCTGCTCAACTGCAGCCATATCGTTTGGCAATTGCGCGACTGGCAGACCCGCTCCGATCCGCTCTCGGCGGTGCGGGATGTTTGTATTCACTGCTTGCGGGGCATTATGACGGAGAAAGGCGTACAGCACAGTTCACTGGACGCCAGCTTGCAGGAACTGCAACGCATGAGTCGTGCACTGGCGCACCACCCGGAACAGGCGGCGCGCGATCTTGCCGGCTTAATTTGGCGACTTTACTGTTCGTTGCAACAGTTACAGCAGGCGATCACCCCGCCTGACAGTACAGCAGCGGTCCCCGCCTCACGCTAACCGGCTTTATCATTTAATGACACCGCAGGCGAAACGCTCCCCTCCGCCGCCCAGAGGTTTAGGCTGGTCGGAATGGTTATCACCGCCGGCATGCACCATCAGCGCCTTACCGGTTATTTCGCTGATTTTTTTCAGCCGCGGTGCCAACACCGGATCGCTGGCCATGCCGTCATCCGTTACGTAAATTGCCGGCAGGTCTCCCAAATGGCCATCGGCATAGGGGCCAAGGTGTTTACCGGTTTTTTGCGGATCAAAATGGCCGCCCGCCGCCAATGCCGCAACCGCCTTGCCCTCTTTCATTCCCGGCTCGCAACTGCCGTTCTCATGAACGTGAAAACCGTGCACCCCGGCCGGTAACGCTTTGAGCTGTGGCGTAAACAGCAGGCCGTAAGGCGTTTCACTGATTGTCACTTTGCCAATTTCCTGACCTATTCCCTGTCCGGTCACCAGATTCATGTCAACATCCACCGTTGCCGCCTGAGCGGCTCCGCAGGCCATCAGGCCGAAGGCCGCATACCAATAATGTTTCATTAATTAATCTCCCTGAACTCACTGTGAGCATTCAAGTATAGGGGAAGCTGTAAGCCACCGCTCAAAACGCACACAATTTTGCCGATCAAATTCGCATTCTGAATAATTCATACTAATAATAATTCTACCGATGTCGGTCCTCTGACCAGCTGCCGTTCGGTATACCTTACCTACCGACACAAGCTGCAACAGCTATTCAAAGATCAACCCGGCAATGCAGCGAATTCATAAGGAACTGATATGGGAATCTTTAATTATCAAGATCTCGATGATGCGAAGTCCAAAGTATTGTTTAGTGACGCCTTGGCAATTTCTACTTACGCCTATCACAATATCGACAATGGATTTGATGAGGGCTACCACAATACCGGATTCGGTCTGGGCTTACCCCTGACGTTGGTGACAGCGCTGATTGGCAGCACGCAATCACAGGGCGGATTACCCGGTATTCCCTGGAACCCCGACTCGGAAAATGCGGCGCTGGAAGCGGTCAATAACGCCGGTTGGTCATTAATTGGCGCTGACCAATTAGGCTACCAGGGTAAAACCGATGCCCGTGGTACCTATTATGGCGAAACTCTGGGCTATACCACCGCCCAGGCTGAAGTACTGGGGAAATATGACAGCGAAGGCAACCTCACCGGCATTGGCATTGCTTTTCGTGGTACCAGCGGGCCGCGGGAATCCCTGATTACCGATACCATCGGCGATCTGATCAATGACTTGTTGGCAGGATTTGGCCCTGCCGGTTATTCCGATAACTACAGCCTGAAGGCCTTTGGTACCCTGCTGGGCGACGTCGCTAAATTCGCCCAGTCAAACGGGCTGAGCGGCGATGACGTGACCATCAGCGGACACAGTCTCGGTGGGCTGGCGGTGAACAGCATGGCGGCACTCAGCGACGACAACTGGGGTGGTTTCTATGCGCAATCCAGCTATGTGGCATTCGCATCCCCCACGCAATACGAGACCGGCGGCAAGGTGATTAATATCGGCTATGAAAACGACCCGGTATTCCGCGCACTGGACGGCGCAAACCTGACGTTGGCCTCCTTAGCGGTGCATGATGCGCCGCAGGAGTCCGCCACCAATAATATCGTTAATTTCAACGACCATTACGCCTCTGATGCCTGGAATATTCTGCCCTTCTCGATCCTGAATATTCCGACCTGGCTATCCCACCTGCCGTTCTTTTATCAGGACGGCTTGATGCGAGTATTAAATTCAGAGTTTTACTCGCTGACCAGTAAAGACTCGACGGTGATTGTCTCCAACCTCTCCGATGTGACTCGCGGCAATACCTGGGTTGAGGATCTCAATCGCAACGCCGAGCACCACAGCGGCCCAACCTTTATTGTAGGTAGCGACGGCAATGATTTAATCAAGGGCGGTGCCGGTAATGATTATCTTGAAGGCCGTGCCGGCAATGACACTTTCCGTGACAGCGGCGGTTTTAATATTATTTCCGGCGGCGAAGGCAATAACACCCTGGATCTGCAGCATGCATTGAAAAATAGCGAGGTCGCCTACGACGGTAATATGCTCTACCTGCGCGATGCCAAAGGCGGCATCACTCTGGCAAGTTCGATTAATACGCTGAAAAGCAAAGAATCAGCACTGCTGATTTTTACCAAAGACGTTGAGCACCAGGTGACCGACAGCGGATTGCGATCCGACAAAGGGTTGACCGCCTATGCCAGTTCGGCCAACGGCAGTGCTGCCGATGACACCCTGACCGCCAAGGCTTCCGGTTCCTGGCTGTTCGGTCTGGAGGGCAATGACCAACTGTTCGGTGGCAAAGGTAATGATGTCTTTGTCGGCGGTGCCGGTAACGACGTTATGCACAGTCAGGGCGGCAGCAACACCTTCCTGTTCAGTGGCGACTTTGGTCAGGACCAGATTTACGGCTATCAGGCGCAGGACAAGCTGGTGTTTATCGGGACCGATGGCAGCAGCGCGGGCGGTAACTTCCGCGATTTTGTTTCTGAAGTGAACGACAATCTGGTGTTTAACTTTGGCGGCAATACGGTCACGCTGGTCGGTCAGGGGCTGAGCAGTCTGTCTGACGGCCAGGTGGTGCTGGCGTAAAAAAACCGGGCAGCCCAGGCTGCCCGGCTTCTTAAGGCGATTAAGGCACGTCGTAACCCAGCGCGGCTTTACGGATACGGAACCACTGTTGGCGGTTCAGCGTCAATTGCTGCGCCTTCAGCGCCGAACGCACGCGTTCAATCTTACCGGAGCCAATGATCGGCAACGGTGCCGACGGCAAACGCATCACCCAGGCATACACCACCTGTTCAATCGTCTCGGCACCGATTTCTTGCGCCACCGCCTGCAGCTCATCGCGCAGCGGCTGGAACTCGGCATCGTTGAACAGGCGACCGCCCCCCAGACAGGACCAGGCCATCGGCTTGATACGCAATTGCTGGCACTGATCCAGGGTGCCGTCCAGAATGGCCGGCTGATGAATTGGCGAGATCTCAAGCTGATTGGTCACCAGTGAGAACGGCAGGCGTGACTGCAACAGGGTGAACTGCGTGGTGGTGAAGTTGGAGACGCCGAAGTGTCGTACCTTGCCGCTTTTATGCAGCGCCACAAAAGCCTCGGCCACCTCATCGGCATCCATTAACGGATCCGGACGGTGGATCAACAGCAGGTCAAGATAATCGGTATGCAGATGCGCCAGCGAACGTTCCGCGCTGTAAACGATATGTTCGCGATCGGTAATGTAATGGCCGATCGGATTACCCGGTTTGGCGGTGGTGGCGATGCCGCATTTGGACACCAGCTCCATCGACTGGCGCAGCGAAGGCTTCAGGCGCATCGCTTCACCAAAGGCTTGTTCGCAGGCATAGCCGCCGTAAATGTCCGCATGGTCGGCGGTGGTCACACCCAGCTCAATATGCTGCTCAATGAACGCCAGCAGCTGCTGCGGCGACATCCCCCACTCCATCAAACGCCAGTATCCGCAAATCATGCGGGAAAATTCAGGCCCCTGCGGCGCGAGTTGTATACGGTTTACCATTGTTGAAACCTCAAGACATTGTTTAATGCCAGCATACACAAGCGGATAACGCGGTGGGAAGCGAAAAGCCGCGCTTACGTGCGGCAGATCAGAAATGACTTAGAACAGCGAGGGTTGTTCCGGCAAGGGTTCGTCGGGCTGTTTATTGGCTCGTTGCAGGCGCAGGAAACGCTGGTGACACAAACGTATCACGTCTCGTTTTTGCGCATCGCTCATTTGCATCCAGCCAAAGCGTTCCTCGCGGCTGCGCAGGCAGCCACGGCAAAAACCGCGATCGTCGGCCTGACAAATGCCGCGACACGGGCTGGGGATGTCAAAAAACTCGAGCTGCTGCGCCACACGTCCTCCTGCGTTCTTTTCCTAATTGAAGACGCCATCGGCGCCGCTGGCAAGTGACTTTTCGGCATGACGGTGAAAATAGTCGCGTAAATAACGCAACGCCTGACGATTTTTCTCTGGCATTGCCCGTTCGAGCGTCATCGCATGCAGCCGCAGAGGTGCCGGTCGCCATTCAGGCATCAGTTGGATCAGTTCGCCGCGCTGCAGTTCATCTTCAATTTCATACAGAGGTTGAATCGAGATCCCCAGTCCGCTGCGGGTAAAGGCGCGCATCACGTTCATACTGTCGCTGACGATTTGCCCTTCCGCCAGGCGCAACTTTAACTGTTGCCCGCCCTGATGATGTAAATCCAGATGTGCGCCGCTGAAAGCCCCCGAGATCCACCGGTGCTGCACCAGGTCCTGCGGCGTCTCCGGCACCCCATGTTGGCTGAGATAGCGTGGTGCGGCACACAGCACCATTGGCCATTCGGCCAGCGGATGGGCGATCATATTGGCGTCGGCCAGTTGGCGGTTGACCCGCAGCGCAATGTCGATCCGATGTTCGATCATATCGATAATCCGGTCGTCCGCCAGTACCCGCAGCGTCAACTTGGGATGGGCCTGCAGCAGCGGTGCCATCGCCTCCGCCAGCGGGCGGCCACCAATACCAATGGTTGTGGCGATACGCAATTCCCCCACCAGAGTGTCACGCAGCTCCGCCAGCCGCTGTTCGGCCTGCTGCGCCTGAAACAGCATCGCCTCACAGCCAGGATAGAACGCCGATCCTGCTTCGGTCAGCGCCAACCGCCGTGTCGAACGGTGCAACAACGGCACGCCGAGCGATTTTTCCAGCGACCGCATATGCTGGCTGACCGCCGACGGCGTCATGCCCAGCCGCCGGGCCGCTCCGGCAAAGGAACCTTCTGCCACCACGGTAGCGAATACCGCCATTCGATTCAGTTTATCCACGATTATGAAGTTTTACTTAATCAAGAAAGCATGAATATGGCACTAATCAGCTCTATTGTTAAGTACTACAGTGTATATAGCCGCTCAGGTCAACCAGGCCTGAGACAAAACACTGAACCTATTCCTGACAGGAGCAAACAGATGAAAGTAGCCATTATTGGAGCAACCGGTTTTGTTGGCCGCCGCGTGGTGGATGAAGCACTGGCCCGTGGCTTACAGGTCACGGCGATTGCTCGTCAGCCAAAAGACTTGCCGGACAATGCCAACCTGACCGTCGCACTGGGTGACGTCGCCGATACCGAATGGCTGGCGAAACAGCTGACCGGTCAGGACGCGGTGATCAGCACCTTTAACCCGGGTTGGGCAGAAGAGAATTTGTATGAAAAAACCACCCGTGGCTCGCAGCAAATCCTGGACGCGGTGAAAAAATCCGGCGTCAAACGCCTGCTGGTGGTTGGCGGTGCCGGCAGCCTGGAAGTGGCGCCGGGCGTGGAACTGGTAGATACCCCGCAGTTCCCGGAAAATATTCGCCCAGGCGCGCAGGCCGTGCGTGATTTACGCAACAAGCTGCGCAATGAATCTCAACTCGACTGGACCTATTTGTCCCCAGCTGCACTGCTGGAACCCGGCAAACGCACCGGTCAGTTCCGTCTCGGCACCACCCAATTGTTGATGAACGGCCAGGCTCCGGCCAGCATCTCGGTAGAAGACCTGTCGGTTGCTATCCTCGATGAGATCGAAAAGCCGCAGTTTATTAAAGCGCAATTTACCGCCGCCTACTAAGCCCCCCGCGCCAGACCACCCGGTCTGGCGCCTCTAACCTAAACCAAAATTAAACGCCCCCGCAACGATTCTGAATCTCTAAGGTTTTCTTAAGTTTCATCCTGTAAATTTCAGCGCATTACACAATATCAGGATTCAGATTTGGCAATGTCGTTACGTCAACGCTTACAGTGCAACAGCCTGGGTTTTATCCTCGCCAGTGCCTTATTCTTCACTCTGTTCCAGAACGCGTTATTCCTTCATAAAGCCTGGTCGTATATCACCTTCGATAACGTCCATAGCGTGATTTTCGCCGCCACCATGCCGGTGGTGATTTTCTGTGCGCTGAATATTATTTTCAGCGTGCTGACCGTGCCGTTCCTGCGCAAACCGCTGATGATTTTCTTCCTGCTCGGCAGCGCGGCCGCCAACTACTTCATGTTCAGTTACGGCGTGGTGATTGATGGCAACATGATGCAGAACGCCTTCGAGACCAATCCCCAGGAAGCGACGGCGCTGTTAACGCCGCGCATGGGGCTGTGGCTGACCCTGCTCGGTATTCTGCCTGCAGTATTGGTTTGCTTTGTCGACATCCGCAAAACTCGTCCATGGTGGTACATGGTCGGGCTGCGCGCCGCCAACGTAATGCTCTCGGTGGTGGTGATCCTGATTATCGCCGCGCTGTTTTATAAGGATTACGCCTCGCTGATCCGCAATAACAAAAGCGTGGTGAAAATGCTGACGCCGTCGAACTTCGTTTCCGGCACCATCAAATTTACCCAGCAGCGTTACTTCACCCGTAATCTGCCGCTGGTGAAAATCGGTGAAGATGCACACAAAGGGCCACTGATTACTGCGCAACAAAAGAAAACCCTGGTGATCCTGGTGGTGGGGGAAACGGCGCGCGCCGAGAACTTCTCTTTGGGTGGCTATGGGCGTGAAACCAACCCACGGCTGAAGCAGGACGACGTGGTGTACTTTAAAAATGCCAGCTCCTGCGGCACCGAAACCGCCATTTCTGTGCCTTGCATGTTCTCCAACATGCCGCGCAAAGATTACGATGCCACCCAGGCGACTCATCAGGAAGGCATGCTCGACGTAATGGCGCATGCCGGTGTCAATGTGTTGTGGCGTGAAAACGATGGCGGATGCAAAGGTGCCTGCGATCGCGTGCCGCACGTGGACATGACCAAGTTGAAACTACCGCAGGATTGCGACGGCGACGTCTGCATGGATAACGTGCTGCTGTATAAACTGAACGACTATATCAACGGCCTGAAAGACGACGGCGTGATAGTACTGCACCAGATGGGCAGCCACGGGCCGGCCTATTACCGCCGCAGCACGCCGGAATTTCAGAAATTCTCGCCGACCTGCAACAGTAATCAGATCCAGGATTGCACTCACGAGCAGTTGGTGAATACCTATGACAATTCACTGTTGTATACCGATGCCATGCTGGACGACACCATCAAGCTGTTGCAACAGCACAGCGACAAGTTCAACACC
Organism: Serratia proteamaculans; assembly: GCF_949794035.1. NCBI lineage: Bacteria > Pseudomonadati > Pseudomonadota > Gammaproteobacteria > Enterobacterales > Yersiniaceae > Serratia > Serratia proteamaculans. The sequence continues at coordinate 2,386,607 of NZ_OX461105.1, read as the reverse complement.
GCGCTGGTGTATCTTTCCGACCACGGTGAATCGCTGGGTGAAAATGGCATGTATCTGCACGGCACGCCTTACGTGTTTGCCCCAAGCCAGCAGACCCACGTTCCTTTCCTGATGTGGATGTCTGCGGACTATGAGCGCAACTTCAAGGTGGATCGCCAGTGCCTGAGTAACATGGCGGAAAAGGAGGATGTCTCGCAAGACAACCTGTTCCACACCCTGCTTGGCATGCTGAACGTGCAGACCCGTGAATATCAACCCCAGTTGGATATTCTGCAACGCTGCCGGGGTGCAGCCTGAGGGCTTAACTTCCCGCCTCTGTTAGGGCAAAATAAGCATCATTATAACCGGCATTTCACTGCCGGTTTTTTTATTGCTATTGACCTAGACCAATCGGTCTATTATGCTGACACCCATTATGACTAAACATGCGCATTGCCCTACAGATACTCGTGAACATTTGCTCGCTACCGGCGAGACCCTCAGCCTGCGCCTTGGTTTTACCGGCATGGGGTTGAGCGAATTGCTGAGCACGGCGGGCGTGCCGAAAGGCTCGTTCTACCACTACTTCCGTTCAAAAGAAGTGTTTGGCGAAGCGATGCTACAGCGTTATTTCGAGCACTATGATGCGGCAATGCAACAGCTGTTTACCGACGATAAAAGTGATGCACGCCACCAGTTGTTGAGTTATTACGCTCAGGCGATCAGCTACCACTGCCGCAGCGAATGCCATAACGCCTGCCTGGCGGTCAAGCTATCGGCCGAGGTGAGCGACCTGTCGGAACCCATGCGTCATGCACTGGAAACCGGCAGTGCCCGGGTGATTGGTCACCTGCAGGATACGATTGAACGCGGTATCCGCGAAGGGTCATTGTCGATAGCCATGAGCCCGGCGGCTACCGCAGAAACGCTGTATTCACTGTGGCTTGGCGCTTCACTGCGAGCCAAAATCCGCCACTCGGTCGCCCCACTGACCAGCGCGCTGGAAAGTATTGAACTGTTGTTGCGCCCGGCGCAGCGCTAAAAAACACTTTGGTTTATCAAGAATTACCCTGTTGGGCAGTTCTACATTCGTTACTAGTCGACCGGTCTATTAATATAGGATTCACTATGAAGATTGAAAAGTTGTTCTCCCCGTTGAAGGTTGGCGCTGTAACGCTGCCAAATCGCGTGTTTATGGCCCCTCTGACGCGCCTGCGCAGCATTGAACCGGGCGATATCCCTACTCCGTTGATGGGTGCGTATTATGCCCAACGCGCCAGCGCGGGTCTGATCGTCACCGAAGCCACTCAGATTTCTTTCCAGGCGAAAGGTTATGCCGGCGCACCGGGGCTGCATACCCCAGAACAGATCGCCGCGTGGAAAAAGATCACTCAGGCTGTACATGATAAAAACGGCCATATCGCCGTTCAACTGTGGCACGTGGGGCGTATCTCCCACAACAGCCTGCAACCGGGCCAACAGGCACCGGTCGCCCCATCTGCGATCAACGCCGACACCCGCACCACCGTACGTGACGAAACCGGTGCCTGGGTACGAGTACCTACCTCTACCCCACGTGCACTGGAAACCGAAGAGATCCCAGGCATCATTAATGATTTCCGTCAGGCAACCGCCAACGCACGTGAGGCCGGTTTCGATTTTGTCGAACTGCACGCCGCACACGGCTATCTGCTGCACCAGTTTATGGCTCCGGCGTCTAACCAGCGCACCGACCAATATGGCGGCAGCATCGAAAACCGCACGCGCCTGACGCTGGAAGTGGTTGACGCCACCATCGCGGAATGGGGCTCAGAACACATTGGCATCCGTATTTCCCCACTGGGCCCGTTCAACGGCCTGGACAACGGTGAAGATCAGGAAGATGCCGCGCTGTATCTGGTGGAAGAACTGAACAAGCGCAACATCGCTTTCCTGCATATTTCCGAACCTGACTGGGCCGGTGGCAAGCCTTATTCCGACGCCTTCCGTGATTCGGTACGCGCCCACTTTAAAGGGGTGATTGTCGGGGCTGGCGCTTACACCGCCGAAAAAGCGGAAGAGTTGATCAATAAAGGCTTTATCGATGCCGTGGCCTTTGGCCGCAGCTATATCGCCAACCCGGATCTGGTTGAACGCTTCAAACAAAATGCTGAACTGAACGAACCTAAGCCGGAAACTTTCTACGGCGGCGGTGCTGAAGGCTATACCGACTACCCAACGCTGTAAGTAAAATACAAAAGCCCGCCGGTGTACCTATACCTGCGGGCTTTTTGCCGTCTGGGTTATCGGTCAGTTACTTCACAGCCAACCTCGCCCAACGCTGTATTTCATTGGCATCAAGATTATTCATTATCGTGCGAAACCAAACGGTAAACTTTTCCGGGTTGCGCGTTATATCATCCGTTAATTGCTGAATATCCATCCACAACCAGCTGTGTGCTTCTTCAGGCGCCGCCTGCGGTTCGCCGTCAAATAAACCGACGTAGATATGATCGAACTCGTGCTCAATTAAATCGCCGGGCACCGCAGCGTGATAGGTGAAGCTGGAAACCTGCTGCAACTCACTGCTAAACCCCATCTCTTCCTGCAATCGGCGCTGAGCCGCGGCAAGCGTTACCTCTCCCCAGCGCGGGTGGCCACAGCAACTGTTGGTCCATAGTCCGGCCGAGTGATACTTACTGAAAGCACGCTGTTGCAACAGCAGGCGGCCCTGGCTATCAAAGATAAAAATTGAAAACGCCCGGTGCAACAACCCCTGCTGATGTACCAGCGTTTTGGTTTGCGAACCAATGGAGTTATCATCGGCATCCACCAGAATGAGCATTTCATCCATTAAGCGACTCCTTCGGCAAACGCGATGTCCCCGCACTGAAAAAATAAACCGTCATATTAATCCGATCCAAATTTATACATTAACCCAGTCCAATCCGGGCTCTATATCGTTATCGTGACGCGCTGTTCCTTGCAGGGGTTATAGTACCTATTTCCAAACTGTGCACGGCGACAAAGTGTGCGGTTGCTGCTGTCTTACCCGACCATTGAGTGACAACGTCACTATAGTATTGTGCGCCCTGCCTTGGCATACATTGAAATCCCTTATGCGGCAACGCTATACTGGATTTCGCTTCAATCCATCCGCCATTGGCAACGGCACATCCAATCAGAGGAATTATGCGCTTACTCCATACCATGATCCGCGTCGGTGACCTGCAGCGCTCCATCGACTTCTATACCAAGGTATTAGGCATGCGCTTGCTGCGCACCAGCGAGAACCCGGAATACAAGTACTCGCTGGCGTTTGTAGGCTATACCGATGAAAGCGAAGGTGCAGTGATTGAACTGACCTATAACTGGGGCACCGACAGTTACGAAATGGGCACCGCGTTCGGCCACCTGGCGCTGGGGGTTGACGATGTTGCCGCCACCTGTGACAGCATCCGTAACGCCGGTGGCAAGGTCTCCCGCGAAGCCGGTCCGGTCAAGGGCGGCACCACGGTTATCGCCTTTGTTGAAGATCCGGACGGTTATAAAATCGAACTGATCGAGAACAAACACGCCGGCCATGGCCTCGGCCACTAAGGTCAATCAGGGGCGCTTTCTGCGCCCCTGTTTTTTCCGCGTGATAACCGCCTGCAACCGGGCGCAAAATTTGCCATAATGCGCGCTGTATTCGATGAAGATAAGAAACTGATGGCCGAAAAAAGTGATCTTAACGCCCTGAGTGGCCGTTTTCGTGGGTTTTACCCTGTAGTAATAGATATAGAAACCGCCGGATTTAATGCCAAGACTGACGCACTGCTGGAAATTGCCGCCGTTACGTTAAAAATGGATGAAGACGGCTGGTTACAACAGGACGAAACCCTGCATTTTCATGTGGAGCCTTTTGAAGGCGCCAACCTACAGCCGGAAGCGTTGGCCTTTAACGGTATCGACCCGAGTAATCCGCTACGCGGTGCGGTCAGTGAACACGATGCCCTGCACGCTATTTTTAAAGCGGTGCGCAAGGGGATTAAGGATCGTGGCTGTAACCGGGGGATCATTGTGGCGCATAACGCCAATTTCGATCACAGCTTCCTGATGGCTGCCGCAGAGCGCGCCAGCCTGAAACGCAACCCTTTCCACCCCTTCGCCACCTTTGATACCGCGGCGTTGAGTGGGCTGGTGCTGGGGCAGACGGTGCTGGCCAAAGCCTGCATTGCCGCCGATATCCCGTTCGATAGCGCCCAGGCGCATTCGGCGCTGTATGATACCGAGCAAACCGCTCAGTTGTTCTGCGAACTGGTTAACCGCTGGAAACGCCTTGGTGGCTGGCCATTGGCGGCCAGTAATACCGACTAAGATACAAAAAAATCGGGCGGCCCAGTATTAGCTGGCACCGCCCGATGACTTCCAACAATAGAACCGAGCCGATTAAGGCTGCTGGTCTTCCTGCTGTTTGTATTTCTCTGCCGTTTCTTTGATCAGCTGCTGCAATTCGCCGCGCTGATACATTTCCATGATGATATCACAGCCGCCAACCAGCTCACCGTCTATCCACAGCTGTGGGAACGTCGGCCAGTTAGCGTATTTCGGCAACTCGGAGCGGATGTCCGGGTTCTGCAGAATATCAACGTAAGCAAAACGTTCGCCACAGGCAGACAGCGCCTGCACAGCTTGCGCTGAGAAACCGCAGTTTGGCAATTTCGGTGAACCTTTCATATACAGCAGAATTGGGTTCTCAGTGATCTGGTGCTGAATTTTTTCAATCGTCGTCGTCATTATATTGCTTCCTCAAGCCAAATCTCATGGCTACAACATGCATCACACTGGCTATTGTAGCGGCTGGAACAGTCGCAAGAAAACGCCATCTTTTGCAGGGGCATTCCTTGGTTGTCAGTCGCGTCTCGCCGGCAAGGCCTTTCCGGTCAAAACATATGCGCAGAATAACATTTTTAATCTGGCTATTTCACTAATATATTTTTTCATCAAAACACGACGTTTAATAAATCCAGTGACGGTCATTGTTGATTTTTTATACACCAACAGTTTGATTTTTCAGCAGAAAAAATGCTATTAACGTTTTCTCACAATATGGATTATCATTTATGAGTTCTTCGCTGTTTTATATGGCGAAATTCGGGAATACTGTCATTCTTTCGATATCTGTTCCGGGGCCAAGGTTGGTAACGTCGACATGCGTTTAATTCTTACGCTTTTTGTGCTGTTGTTTACACAGCTATTCTTTAATCTGGCGCATGCTGCGCCGCAGTCTCGTGTTGCCGCCGAGCAGCGTAAGAGCCACGTAAACGAAGCCCGACCGGATGACCGCAAGAAAAAGAAAGCGGTTAAAGCCAGCAGCAAAAAAGTAAAAGTCACCACCCCACAGAAAACTGCCAAGGTTTCCAAAACCAAAACAGAAAAAACCGCTAAAAAGATTGTTAGCGCCAAATCGAAAAACAAAACTCATAAAGTCGCCAAGATTAAAGTGACCCCGCCGAAAAAGGGTTACAAAAAAGGCTATGGCCGCCACCGCGAAGCCGGTATGGCCACCGCCAAATTGGTTCGTGACGAGAAGCCGCTGAAACTTACCCCGGCGCACAAGAAACGCTACCAGCATGCCAAGCAAACCGCGATGGCCAAGCTGATGGATCAGATGGGTAAGCCCTATCGTTGGGGCGGCACCTCACCGAGAACCGGTTTTGACTGCAGCGGCCTGATTTATTACGCCTATAAAGACGTGGTGAAAATCAAAATGCCACGTACCGCCAACGAGATGTACCACCTGCGCGACGCCGCGCCGATCAAGAAAAATGAATTGGAAAGCGGCGACCTGGTGTTCTTCCGGATTAACAACCGCGGCGTGGCAGACCATGTTGGGGTTTATCTGGGCAACGGTAAATTCATTCAGTCACCGCGTACCGGTGAAGAAATCCGCATCAGCCAGCTCGACAACGATTACTGGCAAAACCACTACATTGGCGCACGTCGGGTAGTGACACCGAAAACCATTCGATAATTGCCTTTGCGGCTGGCCCTGCCAGCCGCTCTCCCCTGAGCGTTTCCCCAAACTCTCGATGCTGCAACTAATCCTTTGCCATTCCCCCTGTATTTCAGCGCGAAAATTGCTAAGCTAAATACCCACAATAAAAGCAGGTCAATCTGTTGTTGGTTGTTCTGATTCAGGTTGGCACTGTAAAAGGAGAAAGCAATGTCGTTTGAACTGCCCGCATTACCCTATGAAAAAAATGCCCTCGAGCCGCACATTTCCGCAGAAACCCTGGAATACCACTATGGCAAGCACCACAACGCCTACGTGGTTAACCTGAACAATCTGTTGAAAGGCAGCAAGTTTGAAGGACTATCGCTGGAAGCGATCATTAAGGCCTCAGACGGCGGCATCTTCAACAATGCTGCACAGGTGTGGAACCACAGCTTCTATTGGCATTGTTTGTCGCCACAAGGCGGCGGTGAGCCTCAGGGCAAACTGGCAACGGCGATCAATCAGGCTTTTGGTTCTTTCGCTGCCTTCAGGGAACAATTTAGCGATGCCGCAGTGAAAAACTTTGGCGCAGGCTGGACCTGGCTGGTGAAAAAGCCGGATGGTTCACTGGCTATTGTTAACACCTCGAACGCGGCTACACCGTTGACCGGTGAAGATAAACCGCTGCTGACCGTCGACGTTTGGGAACACGCCTACTACATCGATTACCGCAATGCGCGGCCGGCCTACCTGGAAAACTTCTGGGCGCTGGTTAACTGGGCATTTGTGGAGAAAAACCTGGCGTAAAGCTGAGGGAAAGAGCAATCAGGCGCAGCGGGCTGCGCCTGTTTTACTTAAGGGGATCAGTTCAAAGCAGCGGTGAAGCTGAAAGCAATAATCACGGCCAGCGCACAGACGGTGGTGAACAGTGACATTTTCAGATCGGTATCCATTACAACTCCTTTTCAGATTGGGTTTCCCAAGGGTAAAAGGCACACAATTAATGCGTCAAACCATTTTCACACAGTTAGCCAATAAAATCTTGTTATCATTTCCCGGTTTATTATATCGATTACCTCTTCCCCTTTTGTTCAATATGGGACAAAATTCGCAGTTCACAACTGTGTACCGGCAAAATGCCCCTCCTGACCAAGCGCTGACGACTTCAACACACTAAAAACTCAGTTTTCGCTTCTTTGGAGAAGGATCTACGCAGGCAAACGATTAACATCACACTTACATGCTGCAACATGTGAGTTCAGGAGTCATTCTTTACATGGCAACGATTAAAGATGTGGCCAAACGCGCTGGCGTTTCCACCACCACCGTTTCGCACGTCATCAATAAGACTCGTTTCGTCGCCGAAGAGACAAAAACGGCCGTGGCTGCCGCGATTAAAGAGCTGCACTATTCACCCAGCGCCGTGGCGCGTAGCCTGAAGGTCAATCACACCAAATCGATTGGTTTGCTGGCGACCTCCAGCGAAGCCCCCTACTTTGCCGAAGTGATCGAGGCGGTGGAAAACAGTTGCTACAGCAAAGGCTATACGCTGATCCTGTGTAACTCGCACAACAATCTGGACAAACAGCGTGCCTATCTGGCGATGTTGGCACAAAAACGCGTCGATGGTCTGCTGGTCATGTGTTCGGAATACCCGGACCAATTGCTCGGCATGCTGGAAGACTATCGCAACATCCCAATGATGGTGATGGACTGGGGTACCGCGCGCGGTGATTTTACCGATACCATTATCGATAATGCCTTCGAAGGTGGCTATTTGGCCGGGCGTTATCTGATCGAGCGCGGCCACCGTGATATCGGCGCCATTCCGGGTCAGTTGGCGCGTAATACCGGTGGCGGCCGCCATCAGGGCTTTTTAAAGGCCATGGAAGAAGCCAATATCGAAGTTCGCGACGAATGGATTGTCCAGGGTGACTTTGAGCCAGAATCCGGCTACAAGGCCATGCACCAGATATTGTCGCAGAAGCATCGCCCGACCGCGGTATTCTGCGGTGGCGATATCATGGCGATGGGTGCGATCTGCGCCGCCGATGAACTTGGGCTGCGCGTACCGCAGGACATCTCGGTGATTGGCTACGATAACGTACGTAACGCCCGCTATTTCACCCCGGCGCTGACCACCATTCATCAACCGAAAGAGCGTTTGGGTGAGATGGCATTCACCATGTTGCTGGACCGTATCATCAGCAAGCGCGAAGAGTCGCAGGTGATTGAAGTGCATCCCAAGCTGGTTGAGCGCCGCTCGGTCGCTGACGGCCCTTTCATCGATTACCGCCGCTAGTCGTTAGCGCCGGAAGCCTCTGCGGTTTCCGGCGTCACTTCGCTTAACCATTCCTGATTCAAGGTTTCACTGTCCCCCAGGTAGTCCAACAGCCAGGCCATCGCCGGTGATGGCGTATTCTGCTGCCAGGTCAGGCAACAAGGGCTGGCCGGAAACGGCTGTTGCAACTGCAACGCCACCAGTTCCCCGCGCTGCACCAACGGCAATGCCTGATGCGCAGGCATCATGCCGACGCACAGGCCTGCACACAGGCAATCCAACGCCGAGGCCCAGTCCGGCGCCACCAACCGCCGTTGGTTGTCCAGCGTCCAGGTGACTCGTTTGGGCAGGTTGCGTGAGGTATCTTCCAGACACAGCGATGGGAAAGGCCGAAGCTGATCGTCGTTCAGCAGCCCTTCCAGCGCCGCCAGCGGATGCTGCGGGCTGACCACGCACAACCAGCGCATATCCCCCATATCGCGAAAAGCATACCCGCCGCCGACCGGCACTGCCCGCGTCGCCCCAATCGCCATATCGGCACGCCCATCCACCAGCGCATCCCACACACCGTTAAACACCTCCGGTTGCACCATCAGTTCAACGTCGGGGAAATGGCGGTAAAAATCCAGCACCAGTTGGCGACAGCGCTGAGGTTTAACAATGATGTCCACGGCAATTTTCAACTGGCCACGCCAGCCGTTAGCCACCTGCTGACACTGTCGACGGGTGTCGAGCATTTTTTTGATGACAATGCGCGCATCCTGAACAAACAACACGCCGGCCGGGGTCAGCTCCACGTCGCGATGACGGCGCTCAAACAGCGGTACCGCCAGCCATTGCTCCAGTTGTCGCACGGTATAACTTATCGCCGAGGGTACACGGTGCAATTCCTGCGCCGCTGCGCTGAAGCTGCCGGTGCGGGCGACCGCGTCTACTACATCGAGTGAATATTCAGACCACATAACCTTGCCTTCAATTTTTTTAACAGCACCTCGCAAATATTACCGTTTCACAAGCAGAGATCCAGCCGGATACACTTGCCGGCGCTAAAAACCTGCGACATTAAAATATTAACGAGAAATACCATGCGAAATTCCTTTGGTTTTATGTTCTACCTTGCCGGCCTGAGTATGCTGGGTTATCTGGCCACCGACATGTACTTGCCCGCCTTTGGCGTGATGCAGCAAGACCTGCAGATTTCCGCCGGGGCGATCAGTGCCAGCCTCAGTATCTTCCTGGCCGGCTTTGCCTTTGCTCAACTGCTCTGGGGCCCACTGTCCGATCACCTCGGCCGTAAACCGGTGTTGCTGATTGGCCTGGCGCTGTTTGCCCTGGGTTGCCTCGGTATGCTGTGGGTACAGAATGCCGTTCAACTGTGGTCACTGCGTTTTATCCAGGCGATTGGCGTGTGTTCTGCCGCCGTCACCTGGCAAGCCCTGGTGATTGACCGTTACCGTGAAGGCAAGGCTAACCGAGTCTTCGCCACCATTATGCCACTGGTCGCACTTTCGCCTGCACTGGCCCCCCTGGTCGGTGCCTGGTTGTTGAACCACATGGGCTGGCGTGCCATTTTCGCCGTGCTGCTGGGCATCACGGTGATTTTGTTGCTGCCAACGCTGCTGTTGAAAGAAAGCGCCAAGGCCGAGCCTTCTGCCGAGAAGAAAAACACCCTGACCTTCTTGCAACTGCTTAAGTCCCCGGCCTTCAGCGGCAACGTCACCATCTTTGCCGCCTGCTCCGCCGGCTTCTTCGCCTGGCTGACCGGTTCACCCTTTATTCTTGGTGATATGGGCTACAGCCCAAATGATATCGGCCTGAGCTATGTGCCGCAGACCCTGGCATTCTTATTAGGGGGTTACGGCTGTCGCACCGCGTTAAATCGCATGAATGGCAACACCTTGCTACCGTGGCTACTGGTAGCTTATGGCATCAGTATGGTGGCGTTATATCTGGTTGCCACGCTGACCGAGCCAACGCTCACCACGCTGCTGATCCCGTTCTGCGTGATGGCGCTGGTCAACGGTGCCACCTACCCAATCGTAGTGGCAAATGCGTTAACCCCGTTCCCGGAAGGCACCGGCAAAGCCGCAGCCTTGCAAAACACCCTGCAGTTGGGCCTGTGTTTTGTCGCCAGTATGCTGGTGTCGGCTTTTATCGGCCAACCGCTGTTGGCAACGGTAACGGTGATGGTTTCTACGGTGGTGTTGGCCGCATTGGGCTATATGCTGCAACGGGGAAAAGTGATCGATGATCAGCAGGCTGCAAGGCAGGAACATGCTAACTCTGCGTCATAATTGTATGCATTAATAATCACTTAAAGAATATTTTTGCCGAGTGCGATTTACAGTTGAGTAAGCGCCTCGGCAAGCCTATACTCAAAACGACCTTTTAAAATAACACTTTTATAATTTCTTTATCACAAATTGCTGTTGTGTACGCGTATGGCGTCACACTTTTTTAAGGATTGTCTTTCCCGCGTTTCTTGCGCAGGAACCTTCTTAAAATTTTCCTCTGTTCATAGTCGGATATCAGACGCCACGGGACTTTTTACCGTAGGTAAACGTATGCACCCGCAGAATTTGTCTAAGCTATTTTTTGGCGGGTCATAAGTCAGAAGAAGGTGATGGAGAAGCTATGAGTTCATCGTGTATAGAAGATCTGAGCATTCAGGATAACCAATGGTATCGCATCGCCCATGAAATGCTCAGCATGGCCGGTATTGAAGTTAACGGCTCGCGCCCATTCGATATTCAGGTTAAAAATCCCGATTTTTTTAAACGCGTGCTGCAGGAAGGCTCCCTTGGCTTGGGCGAAAGCTATATGGACGGCTGGTGGGAATGTGAACGGCTGGATATATTCTTTCAACACGTAGTCCGTGCCGGTCTGGAAAAGAAACTCCCCCGCCATCTAAAAGATACCCTGCGTATTGCCGCCGCGCGACTCACCAATTTGCAATCGAAGAAACGCGCCTGGATAGTCGGTAAAGAACATTACGATCTGGGAAACGATCTGTTTACGCAGATGCTCGACCCTTATATGCAATATTCTTGCGCTTACTGGAAAGAAGCCACCACGCTGGAAGAAGCGCAAGAAGCCAAGCTGCGGATGATTTGCGACAAACTGCAGCTGCAGCCGGGCATGAACTTGCTGGATATTGGCTGTGGCTGGGGCGGGCTTTCTGCCTATGCGGCGAAAAATTACGGTGTTTCGGTAGTGGGCGTAACTATTTCTGCCGAACAGCAAAAACTGGCACAGGAAAACTGCGCCGGGCTGGACGTCGAAATCCGCTTGCAAGACTACCGCGATTTAGACCTGCAGTTTGACCGTATTGTTTCTGTCGGCATGTTCGAGCACGTTGGTCCGAAAAACTACCCCACCTACTTCAAAGTGGTGGAGCGTAATTTAAAACCGGACGGCCTGTTCCTGCTGCACACCATTGGCTCGAATCGGACAGATATGAATGTTGACCCGTGGATCAATAAATATATCTTCCCGAATGGCTGTCTGCCGTCGATCTCACATATTGCCCAGGCCAGTGAGGGGCGTTTTGTGATGGAAGATTGGCATAATATTGGCGCCGATTATGATCGCACCCTGATGGCCTGGTACGAACGCTTCAAACAGGCTTGGCCACAACTCGCCCAACGTTATTCGGATCGTTTCGAACGCATGTTCAGCTATTATCTGAACGCCTGCGCCGGAGCGTTTCGCGCACGTGATATTCAGCTTTGGCAGGTGGTATTCAGCCCGAAAGGCGTTGATGGCGGTATTCGCGTCACGCGTTAATAATCACTCAGCATAAAGAACCCCGGCTAGCTTGCACTAACCGGGGTTCTTTTTATGCATTGATCAGCGCGGGTATATTAGCCGCAATACACGCGAATGATCTTATCATCGCTATCGCCGAGGAAATTCAGACGACTCAGATTGAAGTCCATCGTGACCGCAGAGTTATACGGAATCGCGCGCACTTGCGATTCAATCTGCACGCCTTCCAGCGCTGACATCGGTTTACCGACATAGCTCTGATATTGCGCCGCACCGCAGGTGTCATTCTCTGCATCTACCGCCGGGTTGGCAGTACCCTGTTCCGGCGAGCTGCTACAAGCACTCAGCGCCAACAGCGCCGTTAACATCAACGTTTTCCCATAAAACTTCACGCGATTGCTCCTCTGTAGTTTGTCGTTCTTCAGATCTTCTGCGCCAGCGCACTCGCCGCCGCCATTGCCGCTTCACGGCTCGCCAACACCCGCTCAACGGTGTCTACCACCGCCTGCGTTTGTGGATCGATCTCAATATTCACCTTATCACCCAGGCGTTTTTTGCCCAGTGTGGTGCGCTCCAACGTTTCCGGGATCAAATGCACGCAAAACCGGTTATTCACCACCTCACCGATGGTCAGACTAATACCATCGATGCCAATGAAGCCTTTGTGCAGAACGTATTTCATCAGTTCCGCGTCCGGCATGCGCAGCCACACCTGACGATTATTCTCAGAGGTATAAATCTTGGCAACCTCTGCGGTGCAGATAATATGGCCGGACATCAGGTGGCCGCCAATTTCATCATTAAACTTGGCCGCTCTTTCGATATTGACCACGTCCCCCAACGCCAGCTCGCCGAGGTTGGTCAGGCGCAGCGTTTCTTTGATCAAATCAAAGCTGACGCGGTTGCCCTCAACCGCTGTGACGGTCAGGCAGCAGCCATTATGAGAGACCGATGCGCCAAGCTCGAGCCCAGGCAGCAGTTCAGTGGGCATGTCGATGACGTGAGTGCGGAAGTTGGATTTTTCATCAATGGCAACCAGCGGCGCGGTGCCCTGTACGATACCCGTGAACATGTGAGCCTCTTCTTTCTGAAAATGTTTAAAGCGCTTGAGGCAGTTTGCCCCAGTTGGCGAGGAAAACCAAACCTCGGGCGACAAAAAATCTGCGCCTGCGCATTTAATAACTATTTCATCACAGCATTTGCTTAACCACGCCGAGCGGGTACAATCTTTTTGACAAAATTCCGCTATTTTTAATTGTTGTCCTTTCGCGACGACCCATCCCTCCATCATAAATAAATAGAAAAGGTGTATGCGTGCAGAAGTACTTAATTGAAGCGCGTAGTTTATTGGCCCTCGCTATCCCGGTAATCATCGCGCAAATATCACAAACCGCAATGGGCGTGGTAGATACCATTATGGCCGGCGCCTACAGCGCCACGGATATGGCGGCGGTTGCCGTCGGTACCTCGATCTGGCTGCCGGCTATTCTATTCGGCCACGGCCTGCTGCTGGCGCTAACGCCGGTGATCGCACAGCTTAATGGTGCAGGCCGACGCGATCGCATTGCTCATCAGGTTCGTCAGGGCTTTTGGCTGGCGGCCATCGTCTCACTGCTGGTGATTGTCGTGCTGTATAACAGCAAGTTCGTCATCGACATGATGCACAATATCGACCCGCAGCTGGCGGATAAAGCCGTGGGGTATTTGCATGCCATCATGTGGGGTGCTCCGGGCTATCTGTTCTTCCAGGTGCTGCGTGGTCAGTGTGAAGGGCTATCGAAAACCAAACCGGGCATGGTGATTGGTTTTCTCGGCCTGCTGGTGAATATCCCGATTAACTATATCTTTATCTACGGCAAGTTCGGCATGCCAGAGTTGGGCGGCGTCGGTTGCGGCGTGGCAACCGGCAGCGTCTACTGGTTTATGTTCCTGGCGATGCGCTGGTATGTTAAACGCGCCCCGTCACAGCGCGATATTCTGCCGCATGAAGGCAGCAGCAAAGGCCCCGACTGGCCAGCAATGAAACGTCTGTTCGGCATTGGCCTGCCGGTGGCGCTGGCGCTGTTCTTTGAAGTCACGCTGTTCGCCGTCGTCGCCCTGCTGGTTTCGCCGCTGGGCATTGTTTCCGTGGCCGGGCACCAGATTGCACTTAACTTCAGCGCACTGATGTTCGTCTTGCCATTGTCACTGGGCGTCAGCGCGACTATCCGCGTCGGCTATCGGTTGGGCGAAGGCTCGGTCGAAGGGGCGCGAATTGCCGCCTACGCAGCTATTGCCGTCGGCATCGCCATGGCCTGTTGCACTGCGCTGTTTACCGCCACCTTCCGGGAACAAATCGCCCTGCTGTATAACGACAGCCCGGCGGTGGTTGCCATGGCATCGCACCTGATGTTGTTGGCGGCCATTTACCAGATATCCGATTCTATTCAGGTGATCGGCAGCGGTATTCTGCGTGGCTATAAAGATACCCGCTCGATCTTCTTCATCACCTTTGTCGCTTATTGGATCCTGGGTCTGCCGAGCGGTTATCTGCTGGCGCTGACCGACGTCGTGGTACCGGCGATGGGGCCAAGCGGATTCTGGATTGGCTTTATCATTGGCCTGACTTTCGCCGCCATCATGATGGCCATGCGCATGCGTTGGCTGCAAAAACAGCCGGCGGCGCTGATCCTGCAGCGTTCTGCCCGCTAACTGTTGTTGTCGACCGGGAAGTTAACCCGGTCGACAACTTCATCACCCTTGTTTGCAGAAAAAACCACCGCACTGCACACAAGCGCAGCAATCGCGTGAAATACCGGATAAAATTACGTTTTTCTCCTTGCCAGCACGCGGGTAGCTCGTTAATATTCGTCCCCGCTGTCAGCCATGACAGACAGGAAAAGATGCGTCCGTAGCTCAGTTGGTTAGAGCACCACCTTGACATGGTGGGGGTCGGTGGTTCGAGTCCACTCGGACGCACCAAATTCCTAACAGCAGTACAGTGCGTCCGTAGCTCAGTTGGTTAGAGCACCACCTTGACATGGTGGGGGTCGGTGGTTCGAGTCCACTCGGACGCACCAAATTTCTAAAAGCAGTGCAGTGCGTCCGTAGCTCAGTTGGTTAGAGCACCACCTTGACATGGTGGGGGTCGGTGGTTCGAGTCCACTCGGACGCACCAAATCATTGTTTCCTCAGCACCACCCTATCGACTCACACTTTCTCTACCGTTAACTCGCCAGTCCGATCCCGTAGCTTTGCTCCTGTCACCGCAAGCCGTATCAGGTATCATCAAGGCGAATATCTTATCAGGACCGATCCCATGCTGACATTTACCGCAGAGACCCCGTTTGAGAAACTCGACAACGGCCTCATCCGCCGACAAGGCGTCATGAGCAACGGTGCCCGTGCCACGGAAGTGAAGTTTGACGCCGGTACCTTTGGCCAGTTGCAAAAGCGCGATTATGCTCTGCAAACGCAAGTGGTCTCCGGTGAGTTTGAATTCACCGTAGGTAACGACAGCCAGGTGGTGGTCGCCGGTGAAACCATCGCGATCCCCGCTAACACCGCCAGCGGCTGTTTCTGTCTGACGGCTGGTACGCTGTGGGAAATCGTCACCACAAACTGACCGCGCAATACACGCATTCATAAAAAGGTTATTTGCGCAACAAACACCCGCTGCGGGTTTGCATTTGCGCCCTATTTGCTGCTGATTTGACGGAACCGAGGTTTTGCATCGGTTTTTTATTTTGTTTCCCGCCGCTTAGCCTTTATAATGCGCAACGTCTTTCAGTTGAATGGTTTCAGCCCTTGATCTGCGAAAACGCAATAACAACACATTTTCATCTCATCACGTTGCGCAGCATCCCCGCATCCCGGCGCGGGCTGAATTTTTCCGCCCCATTTCGACTCTGGTCACCTATCCTTAACTGTGTTTTGCATCACCAGGCGCGACTCAAATCCCTTATCAGTGGCCTGACCGCTGGTTTTATTCGTTTTATTATCCATCACAACTTGTAGAAAAATCCGTCATGAAAAAGACCAAAATTGTTTGTACCATCGGTCCAAAAACCGAATCGGAAGAAATGCTGACCAACCTGCTGAATGCAGGCATGAACGTAATGCGCCTTAACTTCTCCCACGGCGATTACCAAGAGCACGGCAACCGCATCAAGAACATGCGCGCCGTGATGGCGAAAACCGGTCAGAACGCCGGTATCCTGCTGGATACCAAAGGCCCGGAAATCCGCACCATGAAACTGGAAGGCGGCAAAGACGCTGCGCTGGTTGCCGGCCAGACCTTCACTTTCACCACCGATCAGAGCGTTATCGGCAACAACGAACGTGTTGCAGTAACCTACGCTGGCTTTAGCGCTGACCTGAAAATCGGTAACACCGTATTGGTAGATGACGGCCTGATCGGCATGGAAGTCACCAACGTCACCGAAAGCGAAGTGGTTTGTAAAGTGCTGAACAGCGGCGACCTGGGCGAAAACAAAGGCGTTAACCTGCCGGGTGTTTCCATTCAACTGCCTGCACTGGCTGAAAAAGACAAACGCGACCTGATTTTCGGCTGCGAACAGGGTGTGGACTTCGTTGCCGCTTCCTTCATCCGCAAGCGTTCTGACGTGCTGGAAATTCGTGAGCACCTGAAAGCCCACGGCGGCGCACAGATCCAAATCATCTCCAAAATCGAAAACCAGGAAGGTCTGAACAACTTCGACGAGATCCTCGAAGCTTCTGACGGCATCATGGTTGCTCGTGGCGATCTGGGCGTTGAAATCCCGGTAGAAGAAGTGATCTTCGCTCAGAAGATGATGATCGAAAAATGTAACCGTGCACGTAAAGTGGTGATCACCGCCACCCAAATGCTCGATTCCATGATCAAGAACCCGCGCCCTACTCGTGCAGAAGCCGGCGACGTGGCTAACGCCATTCTGGACGGTACCGACGCCGTCATGCTGTCTGGCGAGAGCGCCAAGGGCAAATACCCGCTGGAAGCCGTTACTATCATGGCGACCATCTGTGAGCGCACCGATCGCGTGATGCCAAGCCGTATCGACAGCCTGCATGACAACCGCAAGTTGCGCATCACCGAAGCCGTATGCCGTGGTGCGGTTGAAACCGCAGAGAAACTGGATGCGCCACTGATCGTGGTTGCCACCAGCGGCGGCAAGTCAGCCAAGTCTGTGCGTAAATATTTCCCTAACGCGGTGATCCTGGCGCTGACCACCAACGAAACTACCGCTCATCAGCTGATCCTGACCAAGGGCGTGATCCCACAGATGGTCAAGGAAATTGCCTCTACCGACGACTTCTATCGCATCGGAAAAGAAGCGGCACTGGCCAGTGGTTTGGCACAAAAAGGCGACGTTGTGGTGATGGTTTCTGGTGCTCTGGTACCAAGCGGCACAACCAATACTGCCTCGGTTCACGTGCTTTAATATAAAACGTGACATAATTATTTTGACAAAAACGCCGCTTAGCGGCGTTTTTTTTAACACTAGTAAACTGTTTTCTCAAAAACGCAACCGTGGATTGCTCATTATTTAGCTAATTACAAATCGGAGTTGTCCCATGGAATCCGGCTGTTTTCCCTACATTTTTTAACTATTTTTCAAAAGAAGATGCAAGTTTGAGCGAACGATCAAAATAAAGCACTCCAATCCAAAAAAATTATTCTCTTTCGAAAAAAGTTTGTGTAATACTTGTAACGCTACATGGAGATTAACTCAATCTAGAGGGTGTTATAATGAATCGTACTAAACTGGTACTGGGCGCGGTAATCCTGGCTTCCACTATGCTGGCAGGCTGTTCAAGCAATGCTAAAATCGATCAACTGTCTTCTGACGTTCAGACTCTGAACGCTAAAGTTGACCAGCTGAGCAACGACGTGAACGCAATCCGTTCTGACGTTCAAGCAGCTAAAGACGACGCAGCACGTGCTAACCAGCGCCTGGACAACCAAGCACACGCTTACAAAAAGTAAGTTTGCTTCGGTTAATGAAAACGGCGCACACTGTGCGCCGTTTTTTTTGTCTGCAAATCCCCCCTACTTCTCCCCCTTGCCACCAGGCGAAAAAAAAGGGCTCAGCACGCTGAACCCCTCAGAATTACCCATTACGACCGTTTTTAATTCACCGAGCTGATAGGTGCGCTCTTGAATAGGCCTTTATTCGCTTCCTGCGGGGCTACAGGCGTTAAACTGACTTCAGACGGGCTCTGCCCCAGGTTAACCAGCACCGGCATGCCAGAGCGGCGTACAACCGCACTGTCGAACACCGCCTTATCGGTCTGCGCATCACCCACAAAAGCTTTCTCGGCTTTCGACAAGGTGATCGGCATGGTCTGCGGATCGTCACTCTCCACTCTAGACAGTGGCTGATGCACCTCTACGTAGCGCTTACCGTCCGGCTCAACAGAGATTTTTACCGGATCGTTAATCACCTGCACGCGAGTCCCGCGCGGTACCATATTGAACAGTGCCTCGATATCCGTTGGACGCAGGCGGATACAGCCGGAACTGACGCGCATACCGATACCAAAGTTGGCGTTAGTACCGTGGATCAGATATTCACCGTGCCCCATGGCCAGACGCATGGCGAACAGGCCCATTGGGTTTTCAGGACCGGCCGGCACCACCCCTGGCAGTTTCACCCCTTTTTCCAGGTAGCGTTTACGGATATTGGCCGTTGGCGTCCAGGTCGGGTTCGGGATTTTTTGGCTGACGGAAGTGACCTGCAGCGGAGTGTGCATCCCGGTCTGGCCGATACCGATAGGATAAACGATCACCTTGTTCTCGCCTTTCGGGTAATAGTACAGGCGCAGTTCAGCCAGGTTGACCACGATACCTTCACGCTTGGTGTCCGGCAGCAGCATTTGGGTCGGAATAGTTAATACCGAACCTGGCTTGGGCAGGAACGGGTCTGTGCCAGGGTTGGCTTCAAGCATGCCCAACAGACCGATTTGATAGTCGGCGGCAATGGCCTCCAGCGGACGCCCATCGTTTGGAACGGTATGGGTGGTATTCTCGCCAATCAGACGGCTGTCCGGCGGCGGCAGCGGATATTCGCTCGCACTGGCGGCTTGGGTGCCAGTCAGTACGGTGGCAAATAGCATGCCCATTAAACTCAACGCACGTTTCATTATCATCCCTATTATGCTTATTACGGTTCGGCCACAAGGCTAACGGGCACTTGGCGGCGGGTAAATCAGACAAGACCTGATTAATACTAGCAATGCTGACGTTAAAGGCAATAAGTCCTCTAAAAATCAACATGTTATAACGTAATCGCTTTATAGATTTGTCAATGCAACGTCAAGGGGTAAGCTGCTGATATGTCACTGATTTGCAGAGCGGATGGCGAGGCCTGCCGGGCTTTGTAAAGACTCATTGACACAGCCAATACCAGCACCGTATCAATGAGTCATACCACTATGTCAGAGCTTGGCAGCCTGACTGCGGATAGCGCGGATCATCGCCTCTAACCCTTGCGAACGCGAAGGCGTCAGGTGTTGGCTCAACGCCAATTCGGCAAAGAAGGGACGAACATCCAATTCGATAATCTGCTGTGGCGTCATTTGGTGATAAAGAATAAACACCACGGCCAGCAGTCCTTTGACGATCGCCGCATCGCTGTCGCCGTGAAACTCGACCTGCCCTTGCTCGTCCAGTCGCATCACAATCCACACCTGGCTCTGACAGCCGGAAATCAGATTGCCCGCCTGGCGTTCGCTATCGTCAAGCGCCGGCAGCTTGGCGCCCAGTTCGATGACATACAGATACTTGTCTTCCCAGTTCAGGCAACGGGAGAAATTACGTACTAACTTTTCTTTGTCCGGCAAGTTCGCCATGAGGATCCTTTCAATCATTCAGGGGCCGGCATGCCGACCCCATATCACTGACTACAGGTATTTATTCACCCGGAGGGATTAACCCCCAGTCTTATCCCAGCAGTTTTTGGATGCGCTGCAACCCGGCCACCAGCCGGTCTACTTCATCGCGCGTGTTATATAACGCCAATGAAGCGCGGCACATGCTCGGCACATTATAGAACGCCATCAGCGGCATCGCGCAATGGTGGCCGGTGCGAATAGCAATGCCGTACTGATCCAGGAAACTGCCGACATCATACGCGTGGTGCTCACCCAGGTTAAAGGCGATCACGCCCGCGCGCTCGGTCGGACCGTAGATTTTAAGCCGGGGTACCTGTTGCAACGCTTCCAGCGCGTAATGCATCAGTGACTGCTCGTAATCACCAATCGCCTCCAGCCCCAGCGCATTCACATAGTCGATTGCTGCCCCCAACCCCATCATACCGGCAGTGTTGGGCGACCCCGCCTCAAAGCGCCATGGCGGCGCGGCGTAGGTGGTGCCGTGAGTCAGGCTGACCTGTTGGATCATCGAGCCGCCCCCTTCCCAGGGTGGCATTTGCTGCAACAGCGCCTGACGACCGTAAAGAATACCGATGCCGGAAGGCCCATACAGCTTATGACCGGAGAACACGTAGAAATCGCAATCCAGCGCCTGAACATCCACCCGCTGGTGCATTACCGCCTGGGCGCCGTCGATCAGCACTTTCAGACCGGCGGCTTTCGCCTGCGCCGTAATTTCCTGCACCGGGTTCACCGTGCCCAGCACGTTGGATACCTGGGTCAGGGCCAGCAGTTTGGTGGACGAGTCGATCAGCCCAGGCAACTGGGCCAAATCCAGTGTACCGTCTGGCTGTAGCGGCCAGACGCGCAGGTTCAGCCCGCGTTCCTGCGCCAGCATCTGCCAGGGCACGATATTGGCATGGTGCTCCATCTCGGTGATGATAATGCTGTCACCGGGCTGCAGGAAATGGCGGCCAAAACTGTTGGCCACCAGGTTGATGCCTTCGGTGGTGCCCTTGACGAACACAATCTCTTCGGCCGAACCGGCATTGATAAACGCCGCTACCTTTTCACGCACCGCTTCCATTTCCTGCGTCGCTTCGGCGCTCAGGGTGTGGATGCCACGGTGTACCGCCGCGTAGCCATGACGGTAAAAGTCCAGCTCGCGATCGATAACTGCCTGCGGTTTCTGCGCGCTGGCAGCACTGTCGAGGTATGCCAGCGGCTGGCTATTGACCTCACGCGCCAACAGCGGAAAGTCACTGCGTACCCGTTCAATCGGAAAACTCATGCTGCCTCCCCCGGCAGGCGCCTTGCAATACGCGCCAGCACCGATTCGCGGATGGTCTCGTTGCCGATGCCCTCGGTCAGTTCAGCGGCAAAGGCAAAGATAATCATCTGCTGCGCCGCATGCTTGTCGATGCCACGCGATTGCAGATAAAACAGCTGCTCTTCATCAATGCGCCCAACGGTAGCGCCGTGGCTGCACTTCACGTCATCGGCGTAGATTTCCAGTTGTGGCTTGGTGTCCACTTCCGCCACCTTGCCCAACAGCAGGTTGTGGTTGGTCATCTGGCCATCGGTTTTAATCGCGTGTTTGGCCACCTTGATCATGCCGTTAAACACCGCTTTGGCGCGATCGCTAACCACCACTTTGTGCAGTTGACGGCTCTCGCAGTAACCCTTGTTATGCTCCAGGTAAGTGCGGGTATCGCAGATTTCTTTTCCGACCGGCAGCACCAGGCTGTTGATCGTCAGGTTGGAGCCTTCACCGTTGAGCTGCGCGCTGGTGTTATGTCGCGTCAGCCCCGCGCCAAGCAGGAAGCTGTCGCTCTTGACCCGCGCATCGCGGCCAATCACCAGATCGTTATGGGCGAAGTGGTAACTCGGCTGACTTTCAAACGCCAGTTTGCAGTGATGCAGTTGAGCATTGTCGCCCACGTTGGCGGTCAGGCGTGCCCCGGTGAAATGTGCGGCATCGTTCAGGCTGACATAATGTTCGATCACCTCAGCCTGGGCATTGCGCGCAATTTCAAGGTGATGACGGTGATGAACAGTATTCACTTCACCTTCAGCACCGCGTCCACTGCTGATATGCAGCAGATACAACGGCCGCTGCGCAATCTTGCCGGCCGCAACGCGGATAAAGCTGGTTTCTTGCGCCAGACTCTCAGTCAGATGCAGGAAGATTTCGGCCTGGATCGGTTCCGGCAGCGCCTGTAGCGTCCCGTAAGGCGCCACGTCAAACTGGTAATCGCCCAGTTCGCTGTCACTCAACGCCGCGCAGAAGCGTCCGTCGATAAACACCAACCGGTAAGCGTCAATATCCAGCGCCAGTGCATCCCGCTGAGCGGCCGTGACCGGCTCCGGCTGCGGTTCCAGGAACTGTTGTTCCAGCAAGCCTTCCAACGGGGTGTATTTCCAGTTTTCATGCTTGCGGGTCGGCCAGCCCAGGCGTAAAGCCTGTTGCCAGTGAGCCAGCGCATGGGCGGAATGCTCACCGCCGCGGGCTTCAAACAGGCTGTAAAGCTGCTGCAGCGCGCGTGAATTATTGTTCGTCGGTAAGCCAGCCATAGCCCTGCTCCTCCAACTGTTTCACCAGGGAGAAATCGCCGGATTTAACGATGCGGCCCTGGGAAAGAACATGGACGTAATCCGGTTTGATGTAATCCAGGATACGCTGGTAGTGCGTGACGATAATGAACGAGCGCTTGCCGTCCCGCAGTGAGTTAACCCCATTGGCGACGATCTTCAGCGCATCGATATCCAGACCGGAGTCGGTTTCATCCAGAATGCACAGGTCCGGCTCCAGCGCGGCCATCTGCAGGATGTCATTGCGCTTTTTTTCACCGCCGGAGAAGCCAACGTTAACCGAACGGGTCAGCAGATCGGGCGGCATGTTCAGCAGTTCAATTTTCTCTTCGATAAAATCAGCGAAATCGAAGCGATCAAGCGGTTCTTGCTCACGGTATTTACGTACCGCGTTGACCGAGGTCTGCAGGAAGAAATGGTTGCTGACGCCGGGGATCTCCACCGGATACTGGAACGCCAGGAACACCCCTTCACCGGCACGATCTTCCGGGGCCAGTTCGAGCAGGTCCTTGCCTTTGAAGGTGACTTCGCCCGCGGTCACTTCGTACTCTTCGCGCCCGGCCAGGGTGGCTGAAAGCGTGCTCTTGCCCGAGCCGTTCGGCCCCATGATGGCATGCACTTCACCCGGTTTGATCTCCAGATCCAGGCCCTTGAGGATCTCGTTGCCTTCCGCGCTGACTTTTAAATTCTTGATACTTAACATGCAGTGTCCTTAGGTCGCGCTGTCGCGCTGTAAATCCGGCATTTAGCCCACGCTGTGTTCCAGGCTGATGGCTAATAACTTCTGTGCCTCAACGGCGAACTCCAGCGGCAGCTCTGAGAACACGTCCTTACAGAATCCGTTGACGATCATCGAAATGGCATTGTCTTCACTGATGCCGCGCTGCAGACAATAAAACAGCTGGTCATCACCAATTTTTGAGGTGGTAGCCTCGTGTTCCAGCTGCGCGCTGTTGTTACGCGCTTCAACATACGGGAAGGTGTGGGCGCCGCTATCCGGCCCAATCAGCATCGAGTCACACTGCGTAAAGTTACGCGCGTTTTCCGCCCCAGGCAGGATCTTCACCAGACCGCGGTAGGTATTCTCACTGTGCCCGGCAGAAATGCCTTTGGCGATGATGGTCGAACGGGTGTTCTTGCCGATGTGGATCATCTTGGTGCCGGTGTCCGCCTGCTGATGACCACTGGTCAGCGCCACCGAGAAGAACTCACCGATAGAGTTGTCGCCCTGCAGGATCACACTCGGGTATTTCCAGGTGATCGCCGAGCCGGTTTCCGACTGGGTCCAGGACATTTTCGAGCCCGCGCCTTCACACAGCGCACGCTTGGTAACAAAGTTGAGGATACCGCCCTTGCTGTCGCCGCCGGAGAACCAGTTCTGCACCGTCGAATATTTCACTTCGGCGTCTTTGTGCAGGATCACTTCCACCACCGCCGCATGCAGCTGATAGCTGTCGCGCACCGGGGCCGAGCAGCCTTCGATGTAGCTGACATAGCTGCCTTCATCGGCGATCAGAATAGTGCGCTCGAACTGGCCGGTTTTGGCGGCGTTGATGCGGAAATAGGTCGACAGCTCCATCGGACAGCGCACGCCCTTCGGCACGTAGACGAAGGTCCCGTCGGAGGCCACCGCCGCATTCAATGCAGCAAAGAAGTTGTCGTTAGAAGGCACCACGCGGCCGAGGTATTTACGCACCAGATCCGGGTATTCATGGATCGCTTCACCGAACGAGCAGAAAATCACCCCGCTCTCCGCCAGCTTTTCCCGGTAAGTGGTCGACACCGAGACCGAGTCAAAGATGGCGTCTACCGCCACTTCGCTGCCTTCACGCACCGGGACGCCGAGCTGGTTAAACGCCAGTTCAACCTCGCTGGTCAGGTAGTTGTTGTCCGTCGGTGCACCAGGTTGCTGTTCTGCGCCGGGCTGTGAGCCGCAGGCGTCATCGCAGCTGCCGCAGGACGGCGCCGAGTAATAGCTGTAATCCTGATAGTTCAGGCGGTCGTAGTTCGCTTTCAGCCAGTGCGGCTCTTCCATTTGCAGCCAGGCACGGTAGGCCTCGAGGCGGAACTCCAGCATCCACTCAGGTTCATTACGCTTGGCCGAGATAGCGCGCACCACGTCTTCGTTGATGCCCATCGCTAACTCATCGGTAGCCAACTGGGTAAAAAAACCTTCTTTGTAGCGACCTTCGCTGACCCAAGCCTGCACTTCATTAGGCATTTCTACATTGCTTCGTGTCATGTTGATTGCATCGCTCAAACGCCAAAACTCTCGCCGCACCCGCAGGCATGCTGAGCTTTAGGGTTATTAAATTTGAAGATCTGATTCAGCCCTTCACGGACAAAATCCACCGTGGTGCCATCGATAAACGGCATGGCTTTCAACGGCACATACAGCCTGGCGCCATCGCGCTCAAACAGCAGGTCGTCGTCGGCAGGCGCACGGGTGAGATCCAACACATAGGCAAACCCGGCGCAGCCTGATTGCTTCACCCCGAGTTGCAGCCCTTTCACCTGTGGATCCTGCTGCATTAATTTACTGATTTGTTGTACGGCATTGTCACTGAGCAAAATGCCTTGCCAGACATTTTCGTCCAGAGAAAAAGTGCCGACATTTTCCGTTTGCATATGGCCTACCTCACACTCGTGTTTTACCACAGCCAATCTGGGTTGCTACTATGTTAGTGATAACGATTATCACTTCAACCGTTTGTTTTACAGGGGTATCCGCGAAAAGCCCGGATTTTCACTTCGGCATGCGGCAAGCGCGCGGGACAGTCAGCGCGTCAGACGCTGCCGGTCGGAAATGGAATCATTTTATCCTTATGAATTTACTGCACATCCTGTATCACCATTACGCTTGCCCATTGGCTCGAACGCTTTACAGGGCCGGACTTTTTCTGTCGATTTAAACATTCATAGAAAATACCTATTTCTGCATTTTGTCTGTCTTAAAAATGCGTTTATCGGCAATAAGGCGCATTTCACGCCATTCCGCTCACCCGACTGAGCCAACAGAAACGGCAACCTCTGATTAAAGTTTAGTCGTTACTGGCTATATTGGGTTGTCCCTGCCCCAATCCATCCCCTGCCGGCAATAAATATTTCAACAGAATGATTGATCACCAACGCGTCAATAAATATGATAATGATTATCATTCAATTCACATTGAGCGCGGGTAAATGAATATCTCGATGAATGCGTGGCTGCTGGGCAAAATTGATGACTACAAATTCAGCGTGCGCGACGCCACGGTAGATTTCTACATGGCGGAAGCATCGCTTCGACGGCCGGAGTGCAACGTCAATCACCTGAAACGCTATAACAACGTCAGCCTGAACATGGCTAACCTGTGTCTGGAGAATGGCGATGATGAAAGCTACCTGCATGCGCTGAGCAAACTGCATAATCGGCTGATCGTGGAAATCAATAATCCACAGCGCTGCCAGTTGTTCCGGGTTCAGAGCTATCATTTTGCCCGCCATACCCTGACCTTGATTTGTCAGAAATATGCGATGGAAGGCACCTGGGAGAAGGCCAATGCCTTCCAGAAGGACTTCGTCAAGCGGGTGCCTTTTCAGCTGTAACCCGGTTGAACGACAAAAATACCCGCAGACAGAGCTGCCTGCGGGGTAAAACGCTTAATCGATGACGGCGGTAGTCAGGCGTGAGGTGCAGCACAGACGATCGCGTGAATCGAAGATTTCGATCTGCCAAACCTGATGACGGCGGCCAATATGCAGCGCACGACACACGCCGCGGACTTCGCCTTCAAATGCGGCTCGCAAATGGTTGGCGTTGATTTCCAACCCCACCACTTTCTGCTCGCCTTCACAGCACAGGTAACCGGCCATTGATCCCATCGACTCCGCCAGCACAACCGATGCCCCGCCGTGCAGCAGGCCAAACGGCTGCCGGGTGCGCTGGTCGACCGGCATGGTCGCCTCGAGGTAATCTTCTTCCAGCCGGGTAAAGCGGATCCCGACATGGCTGACCATGCAGCCTTCACCGGCCTGGTTTAATTGTTCCAGCGTTGTTTCTCTTTTCCACAGTTTCACTCAATCATCTCCAGAAGTGCCTGTAATGGGTGTCGTACACCGTTACCCTCAATGCGTTTGACCTGGCTGCGGCAGGAATAGCCGGTTGCCAGGCAACGTTGCCGCGGCAAACGTTGCAGCGCCTGGTGCCATGATAGCTCATAAATGCCGAGCGAATTCTGCAGGTTCTTCACTTCATGGCCGTAAGTCCCCGCCATGCCGCAGCAACCGACGCTGACATTTTCCAGCCTGGCGCCAAAGCGTGCAAAGATCGACGTCCAATGTTGGCCGCTGGTCGGCAACGCCGTGGTCTCGGTACAGTGGCCAAACAGGTACCAGGCTTCACCGGTCGCCGGCTGTTCCGCACGCTCGGCCAGCAGTTGCTGCAACCATTCGTGTACCAACTGCACCTGGAAGTCGCCACGAGTTTCCCCGAGGATCTCGTTATATTCATCGCGGTAACACAGCACCAGGGCGGGATCGACCCCCACCAGCGGCATGCCGAGCTTGGCCACCCGGTTGAGAAAATCGGCGGTCTTGCGCGCAGTACGGGCAAAACGCGTCAGGAAGCCTTTGATATGCTGCGCCTTGCCGTTGGGTGAGAACGGCAGCAGCACCGGGCGGTAACCTAACTTTTCCACCAGCCGTACAAAGTCCGCCACCACTTTGGCATCGTAATAGCTGGTAAAGGGATCCTGCACGATCAACACATGCTGTTCACGCTGTTCCGAGCTCAACGCTTCCAGCTGTTCCAGCGTCATGGTTAACGCGCCGTGACCGGAAAGCTGTTGGCGCAACGTCGGGCTGGAGAGCATCGGCAAATCGACCATGCCGATACTGCTGCGGCTCAGTTCACGCACCCAGGGCTGGCGGAAGAAGAAGTTGAACACCTTCGGCGCTTTCGCCATCAGCGGGGTGTAACTCTCCACGCCGGCGACCATATAGTCACGCGCCGGCCGCAGATAGCGGGTGTGGTAAAGCTGCAGGAAACGTGAACGGAAGCCCGGCACGTCAATTTTAATCGGACACTGGGTGGAGCAGGCTTTACAGGCCAGGCAGCCGGACATCGCCTCTTTCACCTCGTGCGAGAAATCATATTCGCCTTTACCGGCATACCAGCTATTGCGGGTTTTCTCGATCAGGGTACGGAAGCTGAGGCGCTGCTGCGGCAATTGCTTTTCCAGCACCAGCGGATCGACGCCCTGCTCGGACAGCAGGCGCAGCCATTCACGCACCAGCGCCGCCCGGCCTTTTGGCGAGTGAATGCGGTTGCCGGTGATCTTCATCGACGGGCACATTGGGCTGCGCACATCAAAATTGAAGCACAAGCCGTTGCCGTTACATTCCATGGCTCCGCGGAACGAGGTGCGCACTTCGACCGGGATCCGACGATCGAGCGTACCGCGTTTGGCGGCGTCCACTTTCATCATCGGCGCATCGACGCCTAACGGCGGGCAGATTTTACCGGGGTTGAGCCGGTTGTTCGGATCGAACACCGCCTTGATACGGCGCAGTTCCTGGTACAGTTGCTCACCGAAGAACTCCGGGCTGTATTCGGCGCGGAACCCTTTGCCATGTTCCCCCCACAGCAAGCCGCCATACTTGGCGGTCAGCGCCACCACCTGGTCAGAAAGCTGCTTCATCAGCACTTCCTGTTGGGGATCGCACATATCGAGCGCCGGACGCACGTGCAAGACGCCGGCATCCACATGGCCAAACATGCCGTAGCTGAGGTTATGGCTGTCCAGCAGTTGGCGGAACTCGACAATGTAATCAGCCAGATGCTGCGGCGGCACGCAGGTATCTTCAGCAAACGGGATCGGTTTGGCACGCCCTTTGGCATTACCCAATAACCCGACCGCTTTTTTACGCATGTTATAAATTCTTTCGATGCCGACCAGATCGCCACAGATCTGATAGCCGATCACCCCACCCTGTTGCCCGGAGATCAACTCATCCAGCCGCAGACACAGGCTCTCCATCTGTTGGTCGATCAGTTCCTTGTCATCGCCGGCAAACTCGACGATGTTCAGACCCAGCATCTCTTTATCCGGCACGTTGGTGATCAGTTCATTGACCGAATGCCAGACGATGTCTTCACGCGCCAGGTTCAATACCTTGGAGTCAATGGTCTCGACCGACAGTGCCTTGGCTTCCACCATAAAGGGGGCGTTGCGCAGGGCGGAATCAAAGGAGTCGTATTTGACATTCACCAGTCGGCGCACCTTCGGCAGCGGCGTGATATCCAGCCGCGCTTCGGTGATAAACGCCAGCGTCCCTTCGGCGCCGGTCAAAATGCGCGTCAGATCGAAGGTTTGCATATCATCGCTGAACACATGGCGCAGATCGTAGCCAGTCAGGAAGCGATTAAGCTTGGGGAATTTTTCCAGGATCAACCCGCGCTGATCGCGACAGCTGTTGAGCACCTGGTTATAGATACGCCCTTCAACGGTCTCTTCGCAGGCAATCGTTTCCGCCAGCGGTGTCGGCATGGCGCGGGTGTCAATCATATCGCCGCCCAGCAGCACCGCCCGCAGGCCCAACACGTGATCCGAGGTTTTGCCGTACACCAGCGAACCCTGACCGGAGGCGTCGGTGTTGATCATACCGCCAAGCGTGGCGCGGTTACTGGTGGACAGTTCCGGCGAGAAGAAATAACCGAACGGCCGCAGATACTGGTTTAGCTGGTCCTTGATCACCCCGGCCTCAACCTTGACCCAGCCCTGCTCGACGTTGATTTCAAGAATGCGGTTCATGTGGCGCGACATATCCACCACGATACCGGTATTGAGCGACTGACCGTTGGTGCCGGTACCGCCGCCGCGCGGGCTGAAGGTCAGCGCAGTGAAACGCTCTTCGGCTGCCAGGCGAGCTATCAGCGCCACATCGGCGGTGGAACGGGGAAACACTACCGCGTCAGGCAGCAACTGATAGATACTGTTGTCGGTGGCCATCGTCAGCCGGTCGGCGTAGCTGGTGGCGATATCACCGTTGAATCCGTTTTGCTTTAACGCTTCCAAAAAGTCGAGCACCCGTTGAACGAGGCCGGGTGCCTGAGAAATTTGTGGGATCATTCGATTTTTGACCCTGTCTGTCTAATTTTTATGCGCTGATGAACGCTGAATCAGGCCTTTATTCAGGCCCACCCTGTTTTTTATTAGGGATAAAAACTAACATACTCGTTTAGTGAAGGCATGCAGATTATTGCAATTGCCCTGCCGCAGTATGGCCCGCAACAAAAGGTGTGCCGCCCTGTCGTTTTTCACTAACATGCACCATGATTAAACGGCCCCAAGGAGTTAACTTACCAGAATGAGAACCCATTCATGACAATCCCGAAATCCCGATATGATTTGCCACGGCTCATTTTTGGCGTGATGTTTATCGTCATTATGATCGTCGCCTGTTTTTGGGTCGTTCAACCTTTTATACTCGGCTTTGCCTGGGCCGGCATGGTGGTCATCGCCACCTGGCCGCTGCTGATTAAACTGCAAAGAATACTGTGGGGACGGCGTTCGCTGGCGGTGATCGTGATGACGTTGCTGCTGATCCTGCTGTTCATCCTGCCAATCTCTCTTCTGGTCAGCAGCGTAGTGGACAACAGCGCGCCAATCGTTGCCTGGGCCAGTACGCCTGGCAAACTGCATATTCCCGATCTGGCCTGGCTGCAATCGATCCCGATGATCGGCGACAAGATCTACACCAGCTATCATACGCTGGTGAACGCCGGCGGAACCGCACTGGTGGCGAAGGTACAGCCTTACTTCGGCCAGACCGCCACCTGGTTTGTAGCACAGGCCGCACATATTGGCCGCCTGCTGTTGCATTGCACGCTGATGCTGTTATTTAGCGTGTTGCTGTATGCACGCGGTGAGCAAGTGGCTCTGGGCATTCGTCACTTTGCCACCCGCCTGGGTGCCGAAAGAGGCGACGCGGCGGTGGTGCTCGGCGGTCAGGCGATCCGCGCCGTGGCGCTGGGTGTGGTAGTCACCGCGCTGGTGCAATCGGTACTGGGCGGTATTGGCCTGGCCGTAACCGGCATTCCCGCTGCCACCCTGCTGACGGTACTGATCTTTATCTGCTGCGTGGCGCAATTGGGGCCGTTATTGGTGCTGGTGCCAGCCATTATCTGGCTGTACTGGAGTGGCGATACCACCTGGGGCACCGTGTTGCTGGTCTGGAGCTGCGTGGTGGCCACGCTGGATAACGTGCTGCGGCCAGTGCTGATCCGCATGGGCGCCGATCTGCCGATGATCCTGATCCTGTCCGGCGTTATCGGTGGCCTGCTGGCCTTCGGCATGATTGGCTTGTTTATCGGCCCGGTGGTCCTGGCGGTGTCTTATCGTTTGCTCACCGCCTGGATGAACGAAGCCCCCGAGCCGACCACCGATCTGGAAGACGTCGCCAAAGAACTGGAACAGATGTAATCCCCCGTTCCTGTCCGGGCTGCCGGGCAGGAACCTCCTGCTCCATTTTGTTTTTTGAATTCTCCCGCCACGATTATCAAACTCGCCGCTGTGACGTCCCCTATGAACATTAATTAAACATACTGAGTAAATGCATCTTTTTAGAGACAGATAAAATTGAGTTCCCTTTAGAATAAATTCTAATACGGAACTTGATTAGGACGATTCTTAATGACTGGCGACGCTTAAATATTTAGTATTATTGCCATCTATTGCTTCAAATACCTGATTTAAAGCAAGATTTCCAAACAATGTAATGCCATACATGTGAATTGCTGTGTGTAGTCTTTGCCCGTCTTCTATGATGGGCTTTTTTTTATTCTTTTTTTGACCATTATTATTCCCAGCGCCAATTCTATTTACATTCAGAAGTAAAAATCCGCCTTCGTAGAAGGCGGCATTGCTTGGGCGCCCCATAGGGGCGTACTAAGCTCGAACCCTAAGGGTCCTCACTTCACATTCCATGTAAACTCAGCTGGTTTTCTTCTTGCTCGTGTTTCTCTTGGTACTTTACGTACTTGCGGATCATCTCTGCGTTTACACCTACGGTGTCCACACAGTAGCCCTTCGCCCAAAAGTGATTTCCCCACAACTTGTGCTTCCTCAAGTAGGGGAATTTATTAAACAAACGGATAGCTGTTCGGCCTTTAAGGTGGCCCATCACTTCTGATACTGACAGTTTCGGCGGGATCTTTATCAGTAAATGAACATGATCTAACTGAACATTTAACTCCACTATTTCTACATGGAGTTGTTCACTTAATATTCTTATTTGCCTGTAAACCTCTTTCCCTACATTGTTTTTCAGTATTCGAAATCGGCACTTGGGCGTCCAAACTATATGGTATTGACAATGCCAGAGCACATGCGATGCTTTTTCGAACCTACTCATGGTTAAATCCTTATCAGTTATGGGGATAACGGATTCGGATTTTCCCATGAGTAGCATTACTGGCAGAGCCAAAAAGTCGATAACCACGTCCATAGGACGTGGTATTCAGTTAGAAATAAAAAAGCCGTAACCTGAGTTACGGCTTTAAGATCCGTGGTTAATTCGTTACCCGAGAATTACTTTCTCTTCGACAGATTAACCCAGGTTTGCACTACGGTGTCCGGGTTGAGCGACAGGCTGTCTATGCCCTGATCCATCAGCCATTCGGCAAAGTCTTCATGGTCGGACGGACCCTGACCGCAAATGCCGACGTATTTACCCTGGCGCTTGGCCGCCTGAATCGCCATCGACAGCAGAATTTTCACCGCTTCGTTACGCTCATCAAACAGCTCAGACACCACGCCCGAGTCACGATCCAGCCCCAGGGTTAACTGGGTCATGTCGTTGGAGCCGATAGAGAAGCCATCAAAGTGTTCGAGGAACTGATCCGCCAACAACGCATTGGACGGGATCTCGCACATCATGATCACTTTCAGGCCGTTCTCGCCGCGCTTCAGGCCCTGGCGTGCCAACTCGGCAACCACCGCTTCCGCCTGTTCCACCGTGCGAACAAACGGCACCATGATTTCGACGTTGGTCAGGCCCATTTCGTTACGTACGCGTTTTACCGCGTCACATTCCATCGCGAAACAATCACGGAAGTTGTCAGACACATAGCGACCGGCGCCACGGAAGCCCAGCATTGGATTCTCTTCGTGCGGTTCATACTTCTCGCCACCGACCAGGTTGGCATACTCATTGGACTTGAAGTCGGACAGGCGCACGATCACCCGCTTCGGCCAGAACGCCGCACCCAGCGTAGCGATCCCTTCTGTCAGACGGCCAACATAGAACTCGACCGGATGGTCATAGCCCTGCATCAACGCCTTGATTTCCGTTTGCAGCTCTGGGGTTTGCTGATCAAACTCCAGCAACGCCTTCGGGTGCACGCCAATCATACGGTTGATGATAAATTCCAGACGGGCCAGGCCCACACCTTCATTCGGCAAACGCGCGAAATCGAAGGCACGGTCAGGGTTACCGACGTTCATCATGATTTTCAGCGGCAGATCCGGCAGCTCGGTTACTTCGGAGCTCTGCACGTTGAAATCGAGGATATCGCTGTAAACGAAGCCGGTATCACCTTCTGCACAAGAAACGGTGACCTGCTGGCCTTCTTTCAGCAGATCGGTCGCGTTACCGCAGCCCACCACCGCCGGAATACCCAGTTCACGCGCGATGATCGCTGCGTGGCAAGTACGGCCGCCACGGTTGGTGACGATCGCCGCGGCTTTCTTCATGATCGGTTCCCAATCCGGGTCGGTCATGTCAGTCACCAGCACATCGCCCGGCTGAATACGATCCATCTCGCTGATGTTATGGATGACCTTCACCGGGCCTGCGCCAATGCGATGGCCGATGGCACGCCCTTCCACCAGCACCGGGCTGGTGGCGTTAAGCTGATAGCGCTCCATGGTTTGCTCGTTAGAGCGCACGGTTTCCGGACGGGCCTGTACGATCAGCAATTTGCCGGTATGACCGTCTTTTGCCCACTCGATGTCCATCGGACGACCGTAGTGTTTTTCGATCAGGATCGCCTGGTGTGCCAGCCCCTGCACTTCTTCGTCGGTCAGAGAGAAACGATTGCGTTGCTGCTCTGGCACATCTTCAATTTGTACCTGCTTGCCGTGATCCTGCGATGGCGCATACACCATGCGGATTTTCTTCGACCCCAGGTTGCGACGTACGATAGCCGGGTTGCCTCTCAGCAGCGTCGGTTTATGCACATAAAACTCGTCAGGGTTGACCGCGCCCTGCACCACCATTTCACCCAAGCCGAAGGCGGAAGTGATAAACACCACCTGGTCAAAACCGGATTCGGTATCGATGGTGAACATCACACCCGAAGACGCGAGGTCAGAACGCACCATACGCTGCACACCGGCCGACAACGCCACGCCGCGGTGATCGTAACCCTGATGCACGCGGTAGGAGATGGCACGGTCGTTAAACAGTGAGGCAAACACGTGCTTGATCGCTACCATAACGGCGTCGATACCCTGCACGTTAAGGAAGGTTTCCTGCTGACCGGCAAAGGAAGCATCCGGCATGTCTTCTGCGGTGGCAGACGAACGCACGGCGAATGACGCTTCCGGCTCGCCATCGGCCAGTTGCTGGTAAGCCAGGTTAATTTCACGCTCGAATTCCGCATGGAACGGCGTGTCGATGACCCATTGGCGAATTTGCGCGCCAGCCTTGGTCAATTGAGCAATGTCGTCAACGTCAGTTTGATCCAGTAACTGATAGATGCGCTGGTTAACACCGCTTTGCTCGAGGAAATCGTTAAACGCCTGCGCGGTGGTGGCAAAACCGTTTGGCACGGCAACGCCCAAATCGGAAAGATTGGTGATCATTTCACCGAGGGAGGCATTTTTGCCGCCGACACGGTCAACGTCGTGCATGCCGAGCTGGTTGTACCAAAGCACATTACGCAAGTCTGGGCCATTGTTGGACATCGAGACAATCCTTATTGCTATCAGTAGGGTATAGACGGATTTAATTCGCTTGCTTTCTCAGCGCCGCTAAAACGGTGCCGAATCAGACTAGCACAATGATCCATAAGAAATGGAAAGGTGAATCGATCAACCCGGCGAAGAAAGTGGATTTTAGGAAAACTTCCTGAAACGGGAAACCTAGCTGGAATCGTTCCCTTTCGCACTAATAGCTTAAATCTCAACAAATTAAGTATTTTTTAAACTTCAGCTTTAAAAAACCCTGTAATTTATCCTGTCTTTGGTGAAAATATCACCACCCTGCCGAATAATTCCTCATTAGCAATAAATCCGCATTTTTCATAAAAATTAAAATAGCGTTTTAGCCCGGTATTTTCATGACGGTCGGTTATACTCTGACCGCCGCAATTGATCATCGACTCTGCCTGCATTATCACAATTTTTTCGCCCGCCCCTTTACCGCAGGTAAATCTGCAGCCCATGATAAGGACAGGCAAACGTGATAATGACGTCACCGTTTCAGGTAAGGAGCCCAGGGTGGAAAGAAGCGTTTTTTATATTTCGGACGGTACGGCGATCACCGCCGAGGTTTTGGGCCACGCGGTGTTGTCGCAATTTCCGGTAAAGGCCACCACCTTTACGCTGCCCTTTGTGGAAACCGAAGCGCGGGCCCGCGGGGTTTGTCAGCAAATTAACGATATTTATCGTGAGACCGGCGTGCGGCCGCTGGTGTTTTACTCGATCATTTCGCCGGAAGTGCGCAATGTCATTACCCAGAGCGAAGGTTTCTGCCAGGATATCGTGCAGGCGCTGGTCGGCCCGTTACAGGGTGAACTGGAAGTGGAACCGACCCCGGTGCCTAACCGTACCCACGGATTGACCGCCAGCAACCTCGGCAAATATGACGCCCGTATCGCCGCCATTGACTACACGTTAGCGCATGATGACGGTATTTCGCTGCGTAATCTCGATCAGGCGCAGGTGATTTTGCTCGGCGTTTCGCGCTGCGGCAAGACCCCCACCAGCCTGTATCTGGCGATGCAGTTCGGTATCCGCGCAGCCAACTACCCGTTTACCGCCGACGATATGGACAATTTGCACCTTCCCGTGGCGCTGAAGCCGTTTCAGCACAAGCTTTTCGGCCTGACCATCGACCCGGAACGCTTGGCCGCCATCCGCGAAGAACGTCGAGAAAACAGCCGTTATGCCTCAATTCGCCAGTGCCGGATGGAGCTTGCAGAAGTCGAGGCGCTGTTTCGTAAAAACCAGATCCGTTATCTGAACACCACCAATTATTCGGTGGAAGAGATCTCGACCAAAATCCTGGATATTCTGGGCATGAGCCGCCGTATGTTCTGATGATAAGATGGCGGGAAAGAAGCGCCCTGCCATCTGTTGTTTATTTCCCCACGGGCCACGTTTTTTGTGCTTTTTTTAGCGGTTTTGATCAACAGAACACAGTTTCTCCGGTTGAATTCATCGGTTTTTACGTTATTGTGATCGCCATCACTTCCCGGCACTCCTGCCGCAGCGAAGAAAAGTCTTTAGAGAAAATCATGCACAAAACAGATGAACTGCGGACCGCGCGCATCGACAGCCTCGTCACGCCGCAAGAACTGGCGGAGAAGTTGCCAATCTCGGCGGAAATCGCGGACAACGTGACTGCCTCACGGCAGCGAATTGAGAAGATCCTGACCGGCGAAGACCGTCGCCTGCTGGTGGTGATCGGCCCTTGCTCTATCCACGATCTGGACGCCGCCGTCGACTATGCCGGCCGTCTGAATGCGCTGCGCATTCGTTACCAGGATCGCCTGGAAATCGTGATGCGCACCTATTTTGAAAAACCGCGCACCGTGGTCGGCTGGAAAGGCCTGATCTCCGATCCGGCACTGGATGGCACCTTCCAGGTCAATCGGGGCATCGAAATGGCGCGTCGGCTGCTGCTGGAAGTGAACCAGCTCGGCCTGCCAACTGCCACCGAGTTCCTCGACATGGTGGTTGGTCAGTACATTGCCGACTTAATCAGTTGGGGCGCGATTGGCGCACGCACTACCGAAAGCCAGATCCACCGTGAAATGGCCTCCGCGCTTTCCTGCCCGGTGGGCTTCAAGAACGGCACTGACGGCAACACCCGTATCGCGATTGACGCCATCCGTGCGGCACGGGCCGGACATATGTTCCTGTCACCGGACAAACACGGGCAGATGACAATCTATCAGACCAGCGGCAACCCTTATGGCCATATCATCATGCGTGGCGGCAAGACGCCAAACTACCACGCTACCGATGTGGTCGCCGCCTGCGACAGCCTGCGCGAATTCGATTTGCCGGAGCAGCTGGTGATCGACTTCAGCCACGGTAACTGCCAGAAATTGCATCGTCGCCAGTTGGAAGTAGCCGAAAATGTCTGCCAGCAAATCCGCGCCGGTTCCGTCGCCGTCGCCGGTGTAATGGCAGAAAGTTTCCTGGTGGAAGGCACCCAGAAAATCGTTGCCGGTCAGCCGCTGACCTATGGTCAGTCCATCACCGATCCTTGCCTGAGCTGGTCCGACAGCGAACAACTGCTGGCGATGCTGGCCGATGCGGTGGACACCCGCTTCTGATCCCATGGCCGGGGCGCCCGCCCCGGCTTTTCTGCCCGCCACTCACTCATCTATACTGGTAGCAATTCTCGCAGTTCCCCATGGAACGGATTTGGAGCCAAGGCATGATCCACTCACTGTTATCTATCCCCTGCGTCACACTGCAAGGGGAGCACAAAACCCTGGGCGACTTCCCTGCCCGGGCTTACCTGGTGGTCAACACCGCCAGCAAATGCGGGTTTACACCTCAGTACCACGGGTTGGAAAATCTGTGGCAGTATTATCGCGATCGCGGCCTGATGGTGTTGGGTTTCCCCTGCAATCAGTTCGGTGCACAAGAACCCGGCGATCCACTGGAGATCGCCAACTTTTGCACGCTGAACTATGGTGTCAGCTTCCCGCTGTTCAGCAAGGTTGAAGTTAATGGCCCGGGCGCGCATCCCCTGTTCAACGAATTAAAACGTCTGGCACCCGGCGTGCTGGGCAGTCAACGTATCAAATGGAACTTCACCAAGTTCTTGCTGACCGCCGACGGCCAGCGGGTGAAACGCTACGCGCCCATCACCAAACCCGAACGTCTGTTTGACCGCATCGAAACCCTGCTGAAATAACCCCGATTTTTACGGGCTGAGTCGTCTCAGCCCGTCTCACATCACCTTCCTGCAAAAAGCTTCCGTCGGTAAGAAAATTTTCCTTGATGTAACCTTTCGTTCACATGATAATGATTCTCACTTTGATATTAATTACTATTTAACGGTCTGTTTTATAAACACATGACGATGGATAATTATAACCGCACCCCGCCTGCCCAAGCAGCTCACCCCGCTGAAAGCGGCCTGGTTTCGCCTCCTTGCTATGACAGCGCGCAGCTGCTTGATGCCGACGGCGTGGCAATCATCATCCATCAGGGCCAGCGCTATCAGCTGCGGCAGACCAAAGCCGGGAAATTGATCCTGACCAAATAACGCCTTCCCCCTCAACGCCAGCCACCCCGATCGTTTTTGATCCAGGCAGCCAGCAAATCTATTGATATGTTTAAAACATACGGAGAGTTGCGACATGCCTCTGACCTATTCCACCCGGCTGCGTTTATCCGCATTGAGTCTGGCGATTGCCTGTGCTCTGCCGACGGTGACTTTTGCACAAACCAGCAGTACCCCTGTTTCTTCAACGACGACGCCGGTAAAAAAGGATAAAACCAGCGACGAAACCCTGACCGTCGCCGCCACCGGCAACGCTCGCAGCAGCTTTGAAGCACCGATGATGGTTACGGTGATCGAGGGCCATACGCCTGAAAGCCAAACCGCCACCAGCGCCGCCGATATGCTACGCCGTGTGCCAGGCATTACCGTCAATGGTACCGGCCGCAGCAATGGACAGGATGTTTTCATGCGTGGCTACGGTAAAAATGGCGTGCTAACGCTGGTCGATGGCATCCGCCAGGGCACCGACACCGGGCACCTTGGTGCTACCTTCCT
This sequence comes from Serratia proteamaculans, assembly GCF_949794035.1. Lineage (NCBI taxonomy): Bacteria > Pseudomonadati > Pseudomonadota > Gammaproteobacteria > Enterobacterales > Yersiniaceae > Serratia > Serratia proteamaculans. Next base: position 2,348,169 of record NZ_OX461105.1, on the reverse strand, counting down.
CGATCCGGCTCTGGTGAAACGCATTGAAGTGGTGCGCGGCCCTTCTGCCCTGTTGTACGGCAGTGGCGCACTGGGTGGTGTAATCGCCTATGAAACCGTGGATGCCGCCGATCTGCTGTTACCCGGCCATAATAGCGGCTACCGGGTTTACGGCACCGCCGGCAGCGGCGATCACAGCCTGGGTATGGGCGCCAGCGCCTACGGCAGGACAGACAATCTCGACGGTCTGCTATCATTTGGTACCCGCAACGTCGGCAATCTGCGCCAGGGCAACGGCTTTGATGCACCCAACGATGAAACCATCAGTAATCTGCTGGCCAAGGGCACCTGGGCTCTCGATGAAAATCAATCGTTGAGCGGTGATCTGCGTTACTACAATAACCGAGCTCAGGAGCCGAAGAACCCACAGGAATCAGCCAGCAGCAGTGGCAACCTGATGACTGACCGCTCAACCATCCAGCGCGACGGCCAGCTCAGCTACAAACTGAACCCTGTGGGGCAGGACTGGCTCGATGCCGAAGCCAAAGTCTATTACTCTGAAGTAGAGATCAACGCCCACACCAACGGTAGCGAAGACGAAGCACGCAAGCAGACCACCCGTGGTGCCAAATTGGAAAACCGCACCCGATTGTTTGCCGATACCTTCGCTTCTCACCTGTTTACCTATGGCAGCGAAGCTTACAAGCAAGAACAGACACCGGGTGGTGCGACCGAAAGCTTCCCACAGGCGAAAATCAATTTTGCTTCGGGCTGGTTGCAGGATGAAATTACCCTGCGCGACCTGCCAGTCACCCTGCTTGCCGGGACGCGTTACGATAACTACAAGGGCTCCAGCGATGGCTATGCCGATGTTGACGCCGACAAATGGTCGTCGCGCGGTGCCGTCAGCATTACGCCAACCGACTGGTTGATGCTGTTCGGCTCTTATTCCCAGGCTTTCCGCGCGCCTACCATGGGCGAGATGTACAACGACTCCAAGCACTTCTCTATCCCCATGGGGCCCACCACCATTACCAACAACTGGGTGCCTAACCCGAATCTGAAGCCGGAAACCAATGCCACCCAGGAATACGGCTTCGGGCTGCGTTTTGACGACCTGTTGCTGGCTGATGACAGCCTGCAATTCAAAGCCAGTTACTTCGATACCAAAGCCAGGGACTACATCACCACGGATGTCACCATGGAGCTGGGCCGTGGCCCTCGTGGTCCCTATTGCATCAGTTGCACCACTTTCTCGACCAATATCGATCGCGCAAAAATATGGGGCTGGGACGCCACGTTGAGCTACAAAACCGCTATTTTTGGTTGGGACCTGGCGTACAACCGGACTCGCGGCAAGAACGAAAGCAGCGGTGAATGGTTAAACAGCATCAATCCGGACACCATGACCAGCACACTGGACGTTCCCTTGGGTGAAACAGGCCTGTCGACCGGCTGGGTTGCCACGCTGGCACAACGCGCCTCCCGTGTGGAGACCGGCACGGCGGAGCAAGGCGGCTATGGCGTCAACGATTTCTACCTCAGCTTTAAAGGCCGTGAGCGCCTGCAAGGCGTCACCACCACGGTGGTGCTTGGCAACGCCTTTGATAAAGAATACTACTCGCCACAGGGCATTCCGCAGGATGGGCGTAATGCCAAACTGCTGGTCAGCTATCAGTGGTAACGTTTTGAATCCGGCGGGCAAGCTGATTGCCCGTCGATTGAACCTCACGCAGGAGAACACCCTATGAGCAATACCCTATACGCACGCTACCAACAGGCAAAAATCGATAACCCGGGCAAATATGCGCGCGATCTGGCTGAGCTGCTTGGCGTCAGCGAAGCGGAACTGACCCATGCCCGCGTCGGTCAGGATACCCGTCGCCTGCAGGCAGACGCCCGTACCCTGCTGACCGAACTTGAGCAGGTTGGCGTGACCAAATCCATCACCCGCAACAGCTACGCGGTGCACGAGCAAATGGGCCGTTACCGCAACCAGCACCTGAACGGCCACGCCGGGCTGATCCTCAATCCGCGTGAGCTGGATCTGCGCCTGTTCCTCAATCAGTGGGCCAGCGCTTTCGCCATGAGCGAAACCAATAAGCGCGGCGTACGTCACAGCATTCAGTTCTTCGATCATCAGGGTGACGCACTGCATAAGGTGTACACCACCGATGAAACCGATCTGCCGGCCTGGATGGCGCTGGTTGAACGCCACCTGAACGCAGAAAACCCAGAGCTGGCGCTGCAACCGGCAGACGCCACGGTCAATACTACATCGCCGGATGCCGACAAGATCGACCAGGAATGGCGTGCAATGACCGACGTTCACCAGTTCTTCCAGTTGCTGGGCCGCAATAAACTGACGCGTCAGCAAGCCTTCCGCGCCGTCGGTAACGATTTGGCCTATCGGGTCGATAACAGCGCCCTGAACCAATTGCTTAACGCCGCGATGGGCCTGCAGAACGAGATCATGATTTTTGTCGGCAACCGCGGCTGCGTGCAGATCTTCACCGGCCAGATTGAACGTCTGATGCCGCAGGAAGGCTGGATCAACGTGTTTAACCGCCGTTTCACCCTGCACCTGATCGAAGACGCGATCGCCGAAAGCTGGATCACCCGCAAGCCGACCAAAGACGGCTTTGTCACCAGCCTGGAACTGTTCGCCGCCGACGGCACACAGATCGCCCAGCTCTATGGCCAACGCACCGAAGGGCAGCCGGAACAAACCCAGTGGCGTGAGCAGGTCGCCGCGCTTGAACCCAAGGACATTGCCGCATGAAACCCTCATTGACCCGTCGTCTGGCGTTTTGCATAACGCTGGCGTTGCCGTTCACCGCTGCGGCGGCGGAACGTATTGTCTCGATAGGCGGTGACGTCACCGAAATTGCCTTCGCTCTGGGCGCGGGCGATGAAGTGATAGCACGAGACAGCACCAGCCTGCAGCCGCAAGCGGTTAAAAAGTTGCCGGATGTCGGTTACATGCGCCAGCTCAATGCCGAAGGTATTCTGGCGCTGAAACCCACGTTGGTGCTGACCACCGAGTTGGCCGAACCGGCGCTGGTGCTCAAACAGCTGGAAGAAAGCGGCGTTAAAGTGGTGCGCATTCCCGGCGATACTACCTTGCAGAGCGTGCCGGAAAAAATCGGCGTGATCGCCAATGCGTTACAGCGAGTCGACCAGGGGAAGCAGTTAAGCACCCGCTACCAGCAGCAACTGGCGGCAGTGAAAACCGATGCGCTGCCGGTCAGGGTATTGTTCGTCATGAGTCACGGCGGTCTTACACCGATGGCCGCCGGGCAACATACCGCCGCCGATGCGATCATTACCGCGGCGGGTCTGAAGAATGCCATGCAAGGGTTCAGCCGCTATCGCCCACTGTCGCAGGAAGGCGTGATCGCCAGCGCGCCCGACCTGCTGTTGATCACTACTGACGGCATGAAAACTCTCGGCGGCCCGCAGCAGCTGTGGAAATTGCCGGGTATCGCACTCACCCCGGCGGGCAAACAGCAGCGCGTACTGGTGGTTGACGATATGGCGTTGCTGGGCTTTGGGCTGGAAACTCCGGCCGCGCTGGCCGCACTGCGTCATGCGGCGGAGCAAAAGTAATGCGCAGTCGCACCTCCCCCCGTCTGGCAATCACCGGTCTGCTGGTGCTGCTGATGTTGTTGGCGCTGGGCGCCGCCAATCTGGGTGCGCTGACACTGTCGTTCCGCACCCTGTGGCAACAGCCCTTTAGCGACACAGCCTGGCATATTTGGCTGAACATCCGCCTGCCGCGCGTACTGCTGGCGGTGGTGATAGGCTGTGCGTTGGCGGTGTCTGGTGCCGTGATGCAAGGGTTGTTTCGTAACCCATTGGCCGATCCCAGCCTGCTGGGTATCAGCAGCGGCGGCGCGCTGTTTGTTGCGCTGATTATCGTTATGCCACTGGCCCTGCCACCGGTGATCGCTTTGTATGGCCATATGCTGGCGGCGTTCCTCGGCAGCATGTTGGTATCGCTGTTGATCTACGGCATCAGCCGCAGCGGTCACGGCAGCCTGTCACGCCTGTTGCTGGCAGGTATCGCCATCAACGCCCTGTGCATGGCGGCGATTGGCGTGTTGTCTTATCTCAGTAGCGACCAGCAACTGCGCCAGTTTTCACTGTGGATGATGGGCAGTCTGAGCCAATCCCAGTGGCCAACGTTGGTGGTTTCCGCCTCGCTGATCCTGCCGGCCACCCTGCTGACGCTATTACAGGCGCGCCGCCTGAACCTGCTGCAACTGGGCGATGAAGAGGCGCACTACCTGGGGGTGAATGTTCAGCGGGCCAAGCTGCAACTGCTGCTGTTAAGCGCATTGTTGATTGGTGCGGCAGTGGCGATGAGCGGCGTGATTGGTTTTATCGGGCTGGTGGTGCCACATCTGGTACGTATGCGCCTCGGTGGCGACCATCGCTGGCTGCTGCCCTGCTCTGCACTCGGTGGCGCCTGTCTGCTGTTGGTCAGCGATACGCTGGCGCGCACCCTGGTGGCACCGGCAGAAATGCCGGTCGGCTTGATGACCAGCCTGATCGGCGGGCCTTACTTTTTATGGCTGGTGATGCGCCAGCGGGAGCGCATGGGTGGATAACTCATCAAGCCTGACGGCGCAGCAATTACGCTACAGCCTGGGTTCACGTCGGCTGATCAGTGACGTGTCACTCAGTATCGCCAGCGGCGAAATGGTGGCAATTATCGGGCCGAACGGCGCGGGCAAGTCGACGTTACTGCGTCTGTTAACCGGTTATCTTCAGCCGGGCTGTGGTGAATGCCAGTTGCTTGGCCGACCGCTGGAACAGTGGCAGCCGCAACAGTTGGCGAAAGTGCGCGCGGTAATGCGCCAGCACAGCGATCTGGCCTTTCCCTTTACCGTCGAGGAAGTGGTCAGTATGGGTCGCGCGCCCCACGGTAAGCGCGACGCACAGCAGGCGATGCAGCAAGTGATGGCGCAAACCGACTGTCTCGAATTGGCCCAGCGCGATTATCGGCAACTTTCCGGTGGCGAACAACAACGGGTACAGCTTGCCCGCGTGCTGGCACAGCTTTGGCAACCGCAGCCCACTCCGGCCTGGCTGTTTCTCGACGAACCGACCTCGGCGCTGGATCTTTACCACCAGCAACATACGCTGAGGCTGCTGCGCACGCTGACGCGGCAACAGCCAATTGCGGTGTGCTGTGTATTGCACGATCTCAATCTGGCCGCACTGTACGCGGACCGTATTTTATTGCTGCATCAGGGGCAATTGGTCGCTACGGGCACGCCGCAGGAAGTGTTGCAGGCGGATATTCTCACCCGTTGGTATCAGGCGGATCTGGGAGTGGTTCACCACCCGGAAGTGGCGCTGCCGCAGGTGTATTTGCGTCAATAGAACTATAGCGGGTGCGGCAGGCCGCACCCGTCATCTTCTATCACCTATCAGCTCGAACAGGAGATCTCCAGATGTTTGCCCCAATCCGGCGGCAACGCGGCGAGATCGTCATACTCCGGTTTGTCGGCAAACGGCGTCAGCAATGCCTGATGCAGGCGAGCCAGCTTACTGACATCATCCTGTTCGGCGCTTTCAATCGCCTGTTGCGCCAGATAGTTGCGCAGGATCAGCTTCGGGTTCACCGCCTTCATCGCCTGTTGCCGTTCGGCATCACTCACCTGCTCTTGCTGCAAGCGCTGACGGTACTGCTGGTACCAGCCGTCAAACGCGGCGCGATCAATAAATTCATCCCGCAACGGTGACTGCGCCTGTTGCTGCTCCGTCTGGCTCAGCAGACGGAAGGTGCGGCTGTAGTCTCGTCCCTCTTGCGCCATCAGGCTCAACAACCCGGTCAGCAGGCTGTTATCTTGCGAAGACTGAGTGAAGAAACCGAGCTTGGCACGCATCTGTTCGCCATAAGCCTGCATCAGGGCCGGTTCATAGGCCGCCAGCGCGTTCTGCAGCTGTTCGGTACTCATCAGCCCGGACAGGGTCTGCGCCAGCCGGTGGAGGTTCCACAGCGCCACCGCCGGCTGATTATCATAGGCGTAACGCCCCTGGTGATCCGAATGGTTGCAGATGTAGTCGGGTTTGTAGTCGTCGAGGAAACCGTACGGGCCGTAGTCGATGGTAATACCCAGGATCGACATGTTATCGGTGTTCATTACGCCATGAGCAAAACCAACGGTCTGCCAATGAGCAATCAACCGCGCGGTGCGTTCAACCACGTCGGTAAACCACTGCAGATAGCCATCACTCTGATCTTGAAACTGCGGCCAGTGGCGGGCAATAACAAAATCGGCCAACTGCTGAACCTGTTCCGGCTGCTTACGGTAGTAAAAATGTTCAAAATGGCCGAAGCGCACGTGGCTTTCCGCTACGCGCAATAGCATTGCACCGCGCTCCGGTTGTTCACGGTAGACAGGTTGCTCACTGGTGACGATGGTCAGCGCGCGCGTAGTTGGAATACCCAGATGATGCAGTGCCTCGGAGGCCAGGAACTCGCGGATCACCGAGCGCAGGACCGCACGGCCGTCGCCCATACGCGAATACGGCGTCAGGCCTGCGCCTTTCAGGTGCCAGTCCATGCTGCGGCCATCGGCCAGTCGTTGTTCACCCAGCAGAATGCCGCGACCGTCACCCAATTGCCCGGCCCAGACGCCGAACTGGTGGCCACTGTACACCTGGGCCAGCGGGCGCATGCCCGGCAGCAGCGTTTCACCCGCCCAAATCGGGGTTTTATCCTGGGTAAACCAGCTTTCGTCCAACCCCAGTTCTCGGGCCAGCGGCTCGCTGTGATACAGCAGCCGGGTGCCCTGCAGCGGCGTGGGGTTCAATTCGGTATAAAAACCGGTTAACTGTTGGTGGTAAGCGTTTTCAAACTGCGGCATAGGCCCTCCGTTCCACCTAGTGTAGAGCTTGGGCGTGGCGATTAACACAGAGGAAATGCAGGGAGAACGCATCTGCCTGAAACCAGGACAGATGCGCATGATTCAACGTTTATGCCGATATGGCTTAAAAGCCCTTTTGCGCTGATAGATAAAATACTTTATCAGCGAGAAAATCATGATGAATAACAGCGCAGGAATCACAGCAAACATCATCCAGTCCATTATTGGCCCCATTGTGTGTAGTAAGTACTGTCAATTATTGTTATTGAACTCATCGGGCGTTACCCGTAACACCGCCAGATTATCCACACCAACGCTGGGCCATAAAAAACCTTGCAGACCAAAAACGCCGGCGTGTCTGAGCTTATTAAAATATTCCTCCTTCTCTATTCCTTCGACGATCACCCCCTTGCACAGCAGATTGATATTCTTTAATAGCGAGTCGAACACTACGTCATAACCCTGATGGTTAAACAACTGCCAGTAAAAACGCTTATCGATTTTCACGTAGTCGAATAATCCATCATACAATGCGGTCAGGGTCGCCTGGCCGGAACCAAAGTCATCCAGCCACAGTGAGAACATCTCGCTAAGCTGACGGATCTTTGCATTGTTTTTTCCTGCTGAAAGATTCGGAAAACCTTCGCTGATTTCAAAGGCAATAAATGACCACTGTCTGATGCGCTCACACAATTGAGCGTCAGAGAGAATCAAATCGACCAGGGATTCTTCAACATTAAGGGTCAACAGCACGCCATTCTCGACAAACCAGGCGGCGTTCTGTTCTGCCAAACTCAATTGCTCATTAAATAACTCAATCCTTTGCTCGGGGGTCAATAAATTGATCCCAATGTCAGCCGGCATCGCCAAATCACCGTCCAGACTATTAAAACGGTTCAAAATTTCCACCGCCAACAGCCTGCCCTCCATTGAGTAAACAGGTTGAAAAACATAGCTACTAATAAAGTCAGCTTCGAATTGGATTTTCATTTCAGTGCCATAGGCTGAATGGCGAACATCTCATCGTATATCAATATATTTTATCGATCAATCCCTGTGGGATTAATCGGAAATATCAATGCAGCCAGTGATAATTTATCATTTAATTGATAGATTAAAGCTATATTGACCAGACAGAACGCAGCGTCAAAAACGATTTGGCTTAAGGCAAAAAATAGAGTGCCAGGCATGAATTTAAGTCATATTTAGCTTATGGAATAGGGTAATTCTGAAAATTTGACTTATCGCCATTGTTTTAATTAAAGAAATTCCTATTGGATGATAAATATCAAATCCTCACCCCGAACTCATGTACGATGAAGTGGTCTCAACTGATTAAATTTAATAACGCATCAATTCTTCGCGTTATTCTTTGCATTGAATCAGTAAAAAAATGCTCACCTTGCTTTTTGGGGAAGTTATGCTACCTCGGTGTTTTCACTGCATTTTTTACACAAAAGGATAACGTCAGGAAAGAAGGAGCAAACTCGTGGCATAAAAAAGGGATGAGTCACCTCATCCCGGAACATTCAGGATCCGAACGTTATTTGATCGTTTCAAGCAGCCATTGCCGTAGTTCGGTTAATTCAGCGGCCTGTTCTGGGAACTGCGCAATCAAGGTGTCGCAGCAATTAGCCAGCGTCTCACTGCGATAGGCACAACCCACCAGCATCTCGGCCAACCGTTGCAACGGCGCCGGACTGAGACTGTCGGTGAAAATCTGTGCCCGACAGATCAAGCCCTTCTCTACGTCAAAGAAGATATCCACCCCACCCCAGACAAACCGCTCATTCAGCAAATGACTGAATGCCGGTGCCTTACCGAAATTCCATTCCCAGCTGCTTTGTTTGGCGAACTGAGTGGCAAAATCCGGCAGATCCGGGTAAACATCCGGAGAAATGATTTCCGCTTTGGCGGTTTCACCATAGTGCTCAAAGAACGCCTGAGTCACCGCGTCGCACACCTGTTGGTGGCTGATATCGGGTTTAAACTCCGCCAGATTGGCAACCCGCGACCGCACCGAAGTAATGCCCTTGGCCTGCAACTTTTTTGGGTCCGGATTAAGGTAATCCGCCAGACGGTTGAGATCGGCGTTCAACAATAGTGTGCCATGGTGGAATCCTCGATCCTGGGTTTCACGGTAGGCCGAGCCGGAAATTTTACGCACGCCCTCTGCGGTATCAATCACCAGATCATTGCGTCCCGATGCGGTGGCCGTAATGCCCAGTTGAGCCAGCGCTTGCAGAATGATGCCGGTGGAGACGGTTTTATCGTAACCGGGTTTGCCCGCCATAAAGGTAAAACAGGTATTACCGAGATCGTGAAATACCGCCCCACCGCCGCTGCTGCGCCGCGCCAGGCGAATACCGTCCTGCTCCATCCGGCGGGTGTTGCACTCTTTCCACGGGTTTTGTGACTGGCCAATCACCACGGTTTCGGCATTACGCCATAAGAACAGAATTTTCTGCGTGGTCATTTCGCGGAAAATACACTCTTCCACAGCCAGATTGAACCAGGGATCGTAGGAATCGGAAATCAGTAGGCGTAAGTTATTCATGGCGGTCACCGTTAAGGACGTGATGCCGCCATGATACACCAAATCAAAGGGTTAAGACTAAATGCGGCGCGCCTGCCAATAGACCTTCTTCCAGTAGACGTTATTCAGTGAAGAACGCATCACCCCACGGCTGGTTGAGGCGTGGATAAACTGATCGTTGGTGTCATAAATGCCCACATGCAAACCGTTCTCACCGCCACCGGTTTTGAAAAACACCAGGTCGCCGGGCATTAACTCATCGCGCGACACTTTAGTCCCCAGCGAGGTTTGCGCCTCCGTGGAACGTGGCAATTGCATATCGAAACGATCGCTGAAGGTGCGATAAACGAATCCGGAACAGTCGACGCCGCCGCGATCCAAGCCGCCATAGCGATAGGGAGCACCGTACCATTGACGCAGTTGCTCATTTAATTGTGCGACAACCACGATAGAGTCCGACAATCGGCCGCTTGGCGGTGGCGCATGGCTGCTGCAACCGGCAAGAATTAAACTGGCTAATAAAAACCAAATACGCATCCGCATAATATCCCTTCATTGAACAGATTGCCGCATCATGCCGTCCGGTAAGCTTACCGCCTGCGAGGCAAAACCGGCACCAAGTAAGGTGAGCGCTATTTTGGGCTAATTTATCCCCCAGCGGGGGAAAAAGGCAAGCGTGCTGAAGGAGATAATCGAATTGACGCCGGTTTTTGCACTATTCGGGCGTTTTTACCTTGGCCTGACTGTTAATCAGCCACACGCCAAACAGGATAAACAGCGTACCCAACGTTTTCAGCAACGTGGCGGATTCGTTAAACCAGGGCAGGATCACCGCCGCCAGGTACACCAGCGCATAACTCACGCTCAGCAACGGATAAGCCCGGTTAAGTGGTAAATGGTGCAGCGCGAAGAACCAGCACAGCATGGACAACGCGTAGCCGAAAATACCGCCGCTGACCGTCAGTAAGGGCAACCAGTACTGGATAAACAGGTTAAGCGTGACGTCGGCAAACGACATCAATGGGATCTGGGCCATGCCCCACTTCATCAGTAACTGCGCCAACGTGACCAACAGCACGCTGGCCGCGCCCCAGGCGTAACCTCTCATGGATTGATACTCATCAACAGGATCCCCAGCATGATCGAAGCCACTCCACACCAGTGACGTGCGGTAGTGGGTTCTTTAAACAGCCAACGGGCAGCGAGCGTCACCAGCACAAAATTTATGCTGAGCGTCGGGTATGCCAGGCTAAGAGGCAAACGCTGCAGCACATTGAGCCACACCGCCATGCCCAGCCCCAACAGCAATACGGCCAGCGCCAACCAACGCAGCGTTACCCCACGTCTGACGTCGGGGGGTAACTGCCAGCTCTGGGCCGCCTGTTTCTGGCACAGCTGCCCACCACAGGTGAGCAGGCTGACCACAATCACCAACAAATAGCCGATAATCATGGCTGCTGAGAGTACCAGAACAAGACCAGACGGTTCATCACTTGCACCTTATCCGCTGCCGGCAAGTCCTGCTGATCGATACTTTCGCCACGCGACAACTGCAATACCAGTGAGACATCCCCCTGTTTGCGTGCCTGGGCCAGCCACTGCGGGAAATCGCCGTCGCTGATGAAATGGCTACGAGCATCCGGATAGTCCAAACCATAGGACACTTCCCCCTTCTGGTTAAACATCAATACGTCGCTGCGTTTCAATTCCCAGGCCAACCCTGCGGCGACACCCACGCTGTCGGTCAGCACATAGCGACTGTGATTTAACTCGGCCATATTCACCCGAATAAAGTTTTGCGGCAGTTTGGAGTCGGTCACCTGTTGTGGGATAGCGTAACCGATCAGCAAACACAGCAACAACGGACAAGCCGCCGCCCAGCGCCAACGCTGCCCATGATTACGCACCGAGACCACGGCAAACAACAACCAGCCGGCAAAGGCGATAATACCGATAACAATTTTCGGCCATTCCTGCGAGCTAAACAAGTGCACCTTTGGTAGCAACCCTGCGCCAATAACCAACAGTGCCACCACGCCGATCAGACCAAACAGGCCATTTAATACTGCGTTAACCTTGAATACCTTGCTGCGCAGCGCCGTCGCATAATCCTCGGCGTAAACCGCCATCAGCAATGCCAACGGTGCCATGCACGGCAAGATATAAGTCGGTAGCTTACCCTTGGCAATGCTAAAGAAGATCAGTGGCATCACCACCCAACTCAGCAGGAAAAATAACTCCGGCCGTTGCACGCGCTCACGCCAGCCCTTCACCAATGCGCCCGGCAACAGTGCCAACCATGGCAATACCGCCGCCATCAGAATCGGGATGTAATACCAGAACGGCTCTTTGTGTTGTGCATTATCCTCGGCGAAACGTTGAATGTGCTCCACCCAGAAGAAGTAGTTCCAGAAATCCGGCTCACGTTGTGCGATGGCGAGCGCCCACGGCAAACTCAGCAGCACCGCCACCAGGATCGCTACCGGGCCGTAGATCAGCAGGTCCTTGATGCGTCGCTGCTGAATAACAATCGGGATCACCGCAATCACCGGCACCGCCAGCGCCAGAAATCCCTTGGTCATAAAGCCCATACCGCAGGCCAGCCCCAACAGCACGTAGCCGCCCAGTTTGCCTTTGGCCGTGGTGGCTTTCAGCGTCAGGTAATAGCTGACCATCGCAGCGGCCAACCACAACGAGATCATCGGGTCCAATACGCTGTAGGTGCCGATGCTGAACACCAGCACCATCGACAGGAAAATCAGCACCGCCAGGCAGGCACGGTTGGCATTGCGCCACATCAGCATCGCCAGTGCAAACACCAGCAGCGCCGTCATGCCGGTGCTGAATACCGAACCAAAGCGCACCGCAAAGTTGGTATCACCAAACAGCCATTGGCTGATGTTGTTGATCCAATAACCGGCGACCGGTTTTTCGAAATAGCGCAGGCCAAGCAAGTTCGGCACCACCCAGTCGCCGCGTTGCAGCATTTCTCGGCTAATCTCGGCGTAGCGAGTTTCGTCCGGTTGCCACAGCAGGCGACCGTTAAGTGGGATCAGGTAAACCAGAGCAAAAAAAATGGCCAACAAGATGGCCCAGGATCCTTTTAGCGCCTTCATGAATCGTCCTTCACATCGGTTTGACAACCCAGCCAACCTTCGCGGCCAGGGAAAGGAGCACGCTCGACGCGGCCCAATGGCAATGACGCCAAATCTTGAGGCAACAAAGCGCTTAACGGGCAGAATTCTATGCCCTGCCGTTGCGCACGTTGCAGTAACTGTTCAAACATAGCGGCCTGTGACATCCCTTCCACTTCTGTGTGAATGGTGTACACCGGCACGCCGCGATCGTTTTCAATCGCCCGCAGAATGTAATCGTTGAAGTCAGCCATACTGACCTCACTGCCAATCACCTCATCAAAGGTGGGTAACGTGACCGGGATCTGCACGGTGCCCAGACGACCATCGCTTAACAGCGGACGGAAAGGATGGGTACCACGACAGTCGCTGTTGTAGTGAAAACCAAAACGCTGCTTCACCTCCAACACCCGCGTATCGGCACGCCAACCGGCAACCGCCGAGCATTTGACCGGCTGGCCGGTACTGGCTGACAACGCATCCACCCCAAGCTGAACCTGTTGCGTCAGCTGCGCCTCAGACCACCGGCTGACCTTGGCCTGCCACCCCTGATGATCCCAGGCGTGCAGCCCTACCTCATGCCCGGCCTGCGCAGTGAGCTTCATCAACGGCCCCAGAGTGCGGGAAATATTGCGCCCCGGCCAGGCGGTGCCGGCCAGCAGAATATCCCAGCCATACAGCGATGCGGCATTCGAGCGCAGCATTTTCCACAGGAATTTCGGACGCAAAAGGCGCCACAGATGGCGCCCCATATTGTCCGGTCCTACGCTGAAGAAGAAACTGGCCTGAATATTGTACTTGTCAAACAGCTCCAGCAACTGCGGCACCCCTTCCCGGGTACCGCTGAAGGTATCTACATCAACTCGCAGACCGACTTTCTTCATGCACCATCGCCTTCCTGAACGGTAGTGCGCAGGAAGTAATCCAGCGTGTCGGCAACGGTTTGCTGCATCGCGATGGTCGGCTGCCAATCCAGCAGGCGGCGGGCATTCTTGATGCTTGGCGTACGGTGCTCGACGTCCTGATAACCTTTGCCGTAGTAGCTACTGCTTTCAACATCCTTAAAGCCGGCAAACGGCGGGAAGCGATCGCGCAGCGGATGGTTATTGAAGCTTTCGAGCAGCATTTCCGCCAGTTCACGGATGCTGGCCTCGTTGGTCGGGTTACCGATGTTGACGATCTGGCCATCGCACAGGCCGTCACGGTTTTCGATAATGCGGAACAGCGCCTCGATACCGTCGTTGATATCGGTAAAGCAGCGTTTTTGCGCCCCACCGTCCATCAGTTTGATCGGCGAGCCTTCCACCAGGTTGAGGATCAGCTGGGTGATGGCACGGGAAGAACCGATACGCGCGGCGTCCAGGTTATCCAGACGTGGGCCCATCCAGTTAAACGGACGGAACAGGGTAAACTTCAGCCCTTCCTTGGCACCGTAGGCCCAGATCACCCGGTCCAGCAACTGCTTGGACACCGAGTAAATCCAGCGCTGTTTGTTGATCGGCCCGACGATCAGGCGTGAGTGATCTTCGTCGAACTCCTTGTCATCACACATGCCGTACACTTCAGAAGTGGACGGGAAGATAATGCGCTTGTTGTATTTCACACAGTCGCGAACGATTTTCAGGTTTTCTTCGAAATCCAGCTCGAACACGCGCAGTGGGTTGCGGGTGTATTCGATCGGCGTGGCAATAGCCACCAGCGGCAGGATCACGTCGCATTTCTTGATGTGATACTCGATCCACTCGGAGTGAATGCTGATATCCCCTTCCACAAAGTGGAAGCGCGGGTTACCCAGGAAACGGCTGATGGCATCAGAGCCAATATCCAGACCGTAGATATCGTAACGATCATCGCGCAGCAGGCGTTCGGTCAGGTGGTTACCGATAAAGCCATTCACACCGAGGATCAGTACGCAGGTTCTGCGTTTCATCACTGCGTTAGGTTTAGCGGCCAAACGGACATCGGTAACGATGCCCATTTCCTGCGCCAGACGGCTGCCTTGCACATACAGGCCTACATCGTTTTGGCCGGCAACAATTTCCAGTGCACCTTCACCACAGGCAATGATCAGCGGAGAAGTGCTGAGCACGGTACCCGGCTGCTTGTCATGCTGGGTATCCAGCACACGAGCGCGCCAGACGATCAGTTTACGCTGACCCAGGTAGCTGAAAGCCCCAGGGTAAGGTTCGGTCACTGCGCGGATCAGGTTGTTAATTTCCTGCGCGGATTTATGCCACAGGATTTCACCGTCAGCCGCGGTACGACGACCAAAATAGCTGGCATCGACTTCGTTTTGCGCCGTGAAAGAGGCGGTGCCGTTTTTCAGCTTTGGCAGTTCCTGCTTCAGCAACACCTGCGCCGCTTCCAGCACTTTTTTGTGCAGCGTCAGCGCGGTATCGTCTGCGGCAATCGCCACTTTTTGCTGGCCAACAATATCGCCGGCATCCGGGCGTTTGACCATTTTATGCAGCGTAGCACCGGTTTCGGTTTCGCCATTTACCAGCGCCCAGTTCACCGGTGCACGACCACGGTAGCGCGGCAGCAGTGAGCCATGCAGGTTAAAGCCGCCTTTCGGTGCCAGAGACAGCAGCTCTTCGCTCAGCAGGTTACGGTAATAGAATGAGAAGATAACGTCCGGCTGCATCTGGCGAATACGCTCGATCCACAGCGGATGGTTAACGTCTTCCGGCGCATAGACCGGTAACTCCAATTCTGCACCCAGGCGGGCCACAGAGGAGAAAAAGTTGTTCTCACCAGGATCGTCGGTATGCGTGAATACCGCCTGAACATCATAGCCCGCGTCAGTCAGCGCTTTCAGACCCGCGCAGCCAATATCATGGTAAGCAAATACGATAGCTTTCATTATTCTTCTTCCTGAGTATTGTGATTCGGTTGTTCACCGACCACTTTCTGAACAAAATAACGGGGACGAGCACGCACGTCGGTGTAGATGCGACCGATGTACTCTCCCAACAGGCCCATGCCGACAAACTGGGCACCGATAAAAGTGAATAACACGGCAAACAGGGTGAACACCCCGCCGCCCGACCATTCAGGCCCCATAATCAAACGCAGGGCGATCAACAGCACCGCCAGCACAAAGCCGGAAAGCGCCACCACGCTGCCCACCACGCTGAGCAAACGCAACGGCGTCGTGGTCAGGCAGGTGATCAGGTCATACATCAGATTAATCAGCTTCATCAGGCTGTATTTGGAATCACCAAACTCACGTTCGGCGTGCAGCACGTCAATTTCAGTGGTGCGGCGGGCGAAGGTATTCGCCAGGATCGGAATAAAGGTGCTGCGCTCGTGGCAGTTCAGCATCGCCTCAATAATGTGACGACGGTAGGCGCGCAACATGCAGCCGTAATCCCCCATCGATTTACCGGTGGCGCGTTGGATCATCATATTAATGATGCGCGAGGCGCTTTTACGGAACCAGGAGTCCTGACGATTGGCACGTACGGTACCCACCACGTCATAACCCTCTTCCGCCACCTGGACCAGACGGGGGATCTCTTCCGGCGGGTTTTGTAAATCGGCATCCAGCGTAATCACCAGATCGCCGCTCACCTGATTGAAGCCCGCCATGATTGCCGAGTGCTGGCCATAATTGCGGTTCAGCAACACGGCAATCACACAACTACCCGGCTGTTCGGCGGCGGCGGTCAGCATATCGGCAGAATTGTCGCTGCTGCCGTCATCGACCAGGATAATTTCATAAGCTTGGGTCAGTTTTTTACAGGCGGCGGTGGTACGTTCAAGTAAGGCAGGCAAACTTTCCTGCTCGTTGTATACCGGGATCACCACCGAAACTTTTTTTATCGGTTCAACGCGAGACACGTAGCGACTCCACAACAGAAGACAAGGCTTTAACCACGCGATCAACATCGGCGTCGGTCATATCAGGGAACAGCGGCAAGGTGCACAGGCGCGCCGAGTTCCATTCGGTATTGGGCAAGGACAACTGCGGATAGCGCTCACGGTAATATTTCTGGGTATGGGCGGCGCGGAAATGCAGGCCGGTACCGATGCCCACTTCTTTCAGGCGCTCCATCAGTTGGTCACGATCGATGCCACAGCGTTCGGCGTCGACGCGTACCATAAACAGATGCCAGGCATGGTCGTGCGGGTAATCAGGCAGCCCCAGCGGCAGGAAAGGTGACCCTTCCAGAGCGCGGAGGTAACGCTCAGCCAGCACCTTGCGGCGAGCGTTAAGCTGCGGCAGACGGCCCAGTTGCACCACGGCGATGGCCGCATGGATATCGGAGAGATTGTATTTGTAGCCTGGCTCCACCACTTCGGCCTGCGGCTTACGCCCCAGTTGCTGGCGGTCAAAGGCATCAACGGCCAGGCCATGGAACTTCAGACAACGCAGGCGATCGGCCAGTTCGTCGTCGTCGGTAGCAATCAGGCCGCCTTCGGCACAGGTCAGGTTTTTAATCGCGTGGAATGAGAAAATTGCCGTGCCGCGCGCGCCCACCCACTCACCGTTGTAACGGGAGCCTACCGCATGAGCAGCATCTTCAATCAGGGGAAGGTTGTGACGTGTAGCCACTTCACGCAATGCATCCATCTGCAGCGGTGCGCCAGCATAATGCACCGGGACAATGGCTTTGGTTTTGGCAGTGATAGCGGCTTCAACATCGCTGGCGCTGACCATCAACGTATCACGGTCAACGTCAATCATCACCGGCGTTGCGCCAAGCAATTCGATCATGTTGAGGGTAGAAACCCAGGTTTGTGAAGGGGTGATCACTTCGTCACCCGGGCCAATGTTCAGTGCCATCAGGGTAATATGCATACCCGCAGTAGCGGAACAGACGGCAATGGCGTGTTTACAACCGAAGGTGGCGCAGAACTCACTTTCCAACTGCTGATTTTGCGGCCCGGTGGTGATCCAACCTGAGCGCAATACCTTTTCTACCGCCGCGATTTCTTCATCGCCAATCGCCGGGCGTGAGAAAGGTAAAAATTGATCCATAGTTAACCCCAAACGTATCAAATTTCTTTAATGACACTGTAGATCTCTTTTATTTAACGAATATTAAACGCCAGAGAGAATCGTTCCTGATGGATTAACTGCCAATGTACGGCCGCAAGCTTAACTAAACCTTAAGGTGCGATTAATTATCAGCTAACTGCCTGATCTGCGGGGGCCATCATCATTAAATTAAATTGATTATAGAATCAATTAGTTATAGTTATATGTAATTATTTACTTATTATGTTTGAACTAAATTAGCGTAGCACGTCAGCGACGGTTTTCAAGATTGATAGGAGGATTTTGAGGAAAGGTAGGAAATAAAGCCGGTACTTACCCGGCTATTTATATCAGGTCCGTTTAATTTTCGTTTATAGTGCATTTTCAATGCACTAACCCATCATGCCGTTTTGGTCATAATCCAGCGCTGGTCGCCCACCGCCTGCAGGTGAAAATCCACGTCATAAATCTGTGAAAGCAGTACCGGCTCCATCACTTCCCTGGTGGTTCCCTGCGCAACCAGCCGCCCGGCATGCAGTAACCAAACCCTATCGGCCTGCTGTAAGGTATGGTTTAGGTCGTGCGCGCAAACCAATGCGCTACGTCCACTCTGACAAAACTCTCGCAACAGCCGATCCAGCGCCACCTTCTGCGCCACATCCAGGCTATTGGTCGGTTCATCCAGCAGCAACAGTTGGCTATGGGGGTTGACCGTCGGCCAAACCTGCAGCAATACCGCCGCCAGCCGTACCCGTTGCCATTCACCGCCGGACAACTGCGTCAGCATACGCGACAGCTTGTCCGTCAGTTTCAAGCGCTGGCACAAATACACAATGGTGCTCTCCAGCGCCTGCTCAGTGGCCCCTGCAGGCCGGTGCAGCTCCAGATACTGGAAAACCGGCATCAGCGCCACCGGCGGCTGTTGCTGGCAGAGATAGGCACGGCGCAGCGCCAGTTCATTGCCCTGGTAACCCCCCAACGGCTGCCCGGCCAGCAGGATCTCTCCCGTACCGGGCAATATGCCCGCCAGCCGCGCCAACAGTGTACTTTTACCGGCACCGTTCGGACCAATAAGGTGAAACTGCAACCCAGCATCGACCTGTGCTGAAAATGGGGCCAGACGCCCTTCTACCCCAACCTGACTGAGTTGCAGCATTATGGATCACCGCTCCTTGTTTATTATTCGGCCAACGCCTGTTTGACGGCGGCCACCAGTGCAGGATCTTCCGGCGTGGTGTCCGGAGAGAAACGTTGGATCACCTTGCCATCACGGCCGATCAGGAATTTTTCAAAGTTCCACAGAATGTCGCCGGTTTGCTTCGGTGCCCGGCCCTTGCTGCTCATGCGCGTCAGGAACTCACTGCCCTGCGGGGCCACGGCTTGCGGCTCGGCGGCAATCAACGCCTGATATAACGGATGGCGGTTCTCGCTGTTCACTTCAAGCTTGGCAAACATCGGGAATTCAACGCCAAAGGTACCGCGGCAAAACGCCAGGATCTCCTCGTTGCTGCCCGGCTCCTGCCCGAGGAATTCGTTGGACGGAAAGCCCAGCACTTCAAACCCTTGGCCACGGTAGGTTTCGTATAAGGCTTCCAGCCCTTCATATTGCTTGGTCAGACCGCACTCCGAAGCCACATTCACCACCAGCAACACGCTGCCTTTATATTTGCCCAGCGTGGTGGCTTGGTTCTCGATAGTGTCCAGCGGAATGTCATAAATCGCTTGAGTCATGGAGCTTATCCTCTTGTTTTACTTGCAGGTGAACAGAGAAACTACCTTACGCTTTTTACCCGGGTCAGTAACCAGATAAATAGCGGTGCCCCCAGCGTGGCGGTGACCACCCCAATGGGTAACTCAGCCGACAATAGTGTAATACGCGCCACCACATCGGCCGCCAGCAACACACCGGCGCCGGCCAGTGCACAGCCGGGCAATAAATAACGCTGATTCGTCAGGCCACTGAGGCGCAGCATATGCGGAATCACCAGCCCGACAAAGCCGATCACCCCCGCCAGGGCCACACTCACCCCCACCAGCCAGCCGATCGCCAGCACCAGGAGATTACGCCACAGATGCAGTGAAAGCCCAAGCTGACGCGCCTGTACCTCGCCCAATGCCATAAAGTTTAGCGCCTTGCCCTGACAACACAGCCACAGCAATACCGGTAACAGCGCCAGTACCAGCCATTTTTGCCGCCAGTCAACCCCGCCAAAACCGCCCATCATCCAGTACATCAGTTGGCGCAGATCCAGGCTGGAACTGAAGTACACCGCCCAGGTCATTACCGCGCTGCACACGATGCCCAAGGCAACCCCTACCAACAGTAGACGTGCATTGGTCAGGCGCTTACGGCGGGCAAAACTCAGCAGCAGGAAGGTCATGAGCAATGCGCCCGCAATGGCGCTCAGGCTCATCAGCGCCACCGGCAGCAGGCCGTTGCCCAGCAGTACCGTTAGCACCAACGCCACCCCGGCCCCGTTTGCCACACCCAGCAAGCCCGGTTCGGCCAACGGATTTTCAAACAATGCCTGCATCACTGCCCCGGCCACCGCCAGGCTGGCCCCCACCAACATTACCGCCAGCGCACGTGGCAGGCGTAATTGCCAGACAAACAGCTGCGCCGCTTCACTCGACCACTGTGATGGCCAAAGCCAAATGTCGCCCGCGCTGAGGCTGAAAACAAATGCCACGGCAACGCCCAGCGTTAACAACAGCAGATGCCGTTTATCGCGATGACGTTGTTTGTGCAGCAATAAGGTAAAGGTTTGGCTGGCTGGCATAGGCGTGGAGATCCCCTGCGGGCCGTGATCAGCGGCCGAATATTGACGTCTGGGTCGAATATTAGGGGGTTAACGCCCGAAGGGAAAGCATTGCATCAGGAGAATCGCGGGAAAACAGCAGCTGATCTTGCCAGTCACCCGTAAGTGATGGCAAAACCAGCCGCCGTTGAATCAATTATCGACGCTGGTCGTTACCCTTTTGCGGATAGGGTTTACCCTGACCATTGTCATTGCCGCGTCCCTTATCATGGTCACGGCCATTGTCGCGGCCGCCGTTGTCATGATGGTTGCCGTCGTTACGATTATCGCGCTCACCGTGGAACGGATTGCCGCCGCGATCCGGGCCACCGTGTTCGTTACCCCGCGGTGGGGAAGATTGCCAACGACCACCATCCCAGTACATGCCACGATTATTGCGTTCACCCTTGCCGCGCCCCTGGTGCTCATGCCACCACTGCGGCGGACGCCAGTCATAGCCATCCCAATAATAACCCCGCCGGTCCTGATCCCCCAGATGCACCGCAACACCCGGCACGTTGATATCAATCGAGACATCCGCCTGCGCCGCTACTGGCAGCAGCAGCGGTAAACACACCAGCAACAGGATCTTTTTCATTTTTCGCTCCTACTTTATTTTCTCGCTGAGGGGGTTATATCAGTGTGTTTATTTTGCGCCTATCTCACTAATGCCTATTTTCAGATCGTTTTCATCTCTCTTACACATTCCATACATTCTATTTTTATTGCTTGAATAAAATAGCCGCTAACAACCGTTAACGAATCGCTGACATACCGCAAGCCTTGTTGGTCTTTATAATTAATCTGCAACCCATCAGAGAGATACTATTATGATTAAACGCATTGGACTTTTTTTGACCGTCACCCTACTGTCCGTGGCGCTCAGCGCCTGCTGCTTCGGGCCTCACGGTGGTGGTCACCGTGGCGGTGGCGGACAGGGCCACTACTACAATCATTATTAGTCAACAGGGGCCTCGGCCTCTGTTTTATTTTTATCGCCGTCAGAAAATCAATAGCCATAAGAATAATCCGTAAGAAATAGATTATTTTAATGTGCATTACAGGCATCAATATTATTGAGTGAATTATCTATTCTTCCGCCGTTTAAGAATAAACCGAAATTTACCTCTAACGTTAAAAAGAAAAAGGCCGCAAAAGCGGCCTTTTTTGGTTTCATGCAACTTACTCTTTCGGGCTTGCGTTCTCTACCCGACTTTTCAGCTTTTGCCCTGGACGGAAAGTGACCACGCGGCGCGCCGTAATCGGAATGTCCTCGCCGGTCTTCGGGTTACGCCCCGGACGTTGGTTCTTGTCACGCAAATCAAAATTGCCAAAACCTGACAGTTTAACCTGCTCACCGTTTTCAAGAGCACGACGAACCTCTTCGAAAAACAGTTCTACCAGGTCTTTGGCATCCCGTTTGCTAAGCCCAAGCTTTTCAAACAGGTGTTCTGACATTTCAGCTTTAGTAAGCGCCATAGGTTCAATCCCTCAAGGATGCTTGGAATCGCTGTTTTAGAGCCTCTACACATTTTGCAACGGTAACGGCTATCTCCTCTTCTTCCAGTGTACGAGCGGTATCCTGCAATACCAGACTGATAGCCAGGCTCTTATAACCCTCTGCCACGCCCTTGCCACGGTACACATCAAACAAGTTTACGCCAACTACCTGATTTGCGCCAACTTTCTTACACTCTGCCAAAATATCTTCTGCGGGGACGTTTTCAGCCACCACAACAGCGATATCGCGACGGTTTGCCGGGAAGCGAGAAATCTCCCGCGCCTGAGGCACGGCGCGGCTTGCGACCTTGTCCCACTCCAGTTCGAACACCACTGTGCGGCCGTTAAGATCCAGTTTACGCTCAAGTTCCGGATGAACCACACCGATGAAACCGACACGTTGGCCCTGGAAATAAATGGCTGCGCTTTGCCCTGGGTGCAAGGCCGGATTAGCCTCTGCCTTGAACTGAATTTCGGATAATTTACCGGTCAGTTCCAGGACAGACTCCAGATCCCCTTTTAAATCATAGAAGTCGACTGGCTTACGCGCCAGATCCCAATGTTCTTCATGCGTATGGCCCGCAATCACCCCTGCCAGCATGACGTCCTGACGGATACCCAGATTTGCCGCAGTATCAGGGACAAAGCGCAGGCCGCTTTCAAACAGGCGCAGACGAGTCTGCTGACGATTCTGGTTATAAACCACGGCGGACAACAAGCCGGTCCACAGCGACAGACGCATCGCAGACATCTCTACCGAGATTGGACTTGGCAGGATCAGCACTTCTTCACCCGGGTGCAGCAAGGCCTGTACCTTAGGATCAACGAAACTGTAGGTGATGGCTTCCTGGTAACCGTGATCGACCAGCATGGTTTTCACACGCTTCAGCGTCAGATCCGCTTCGCGATGCTTGGTCATGATCAGATCAGCACGGACCGGCACATCAGGAATGTTGTTGTAGCCGTAAACACGCGCCACTTCTTCCACCAGGTCTTCTTCGATTTCCATATCGAAACGCCAGCTCGGCGCAACCGCCAGCCAGTTATCGCCCTGCTCGGTGACCTGGCAGCCCAGACGACGCAGAATGTCGCTGACCTGCTCGCTTGGCACCACGTGGCCAATCAGGCGATCCAGCTTTTCACGACGCAAAGTAATAGTGGCACGCTTTGGCAACTCACTTTCGGCGGTCACATCAATAACCGGGCCGGCCTGACCGCCACAGATATCAATCAGCAGGCGAGTCGCACGCTCCATGGCTTTATACTGCAGCGCAGGATCAACACCGCGCTCGTAACGGTGGGAAGCATCCGTATGCAGACCTTGACGGCGTGCACGGCCGGTAATCGCCAGCGGGCTGAAGAAAGCACATTCCAACAGCACGTCCTGGGTGGATTCATTCACACCGGAGTGTTCGCCACCGAAGATACCGCCCATCGCCAAAGCTTTCTGGTGATCGGCAATCACTAAGGTATCAGCATTCAATTTGGCTTCGTTGCCGTCCAGCAGCGTCAGGGTTTCACCTTCGCTCGCCATACGCACCACGATACCGCCTTCGATGCGGTTCAGGTCGAAAGCATGCATCGGCTGGCCCAGTTCCAACAGCACGTAGTTGGTAACATCCACTACTGCATCAATGGAACGGATGCCGCAGCGACGCAGCTTCTCACGCATCCACAGCGGGCTGGCCGCCTTGACGTCGATGCCTTTCACTACGCGACCAAGGTAACGTGGGCACGCCTGAGGCGCGTCGACGCGGATCGGCAGCGTATCATTAATGGTGGCCGCCACCGGGCTCATGTCCGGCTCGGTCAGGGCAACCTGATTCAATACCCCAACATCGCGCGCCACGCCGATAATGCCCAGGCAGTCGGCACGGTTCGGCGTTACGCTGATTTCGATCGCGTTGTCATCCAGCTTCAGATATTCACGGATATCGGTGCCAATCGGCGCGTCTTCCGGCAGCTCAATGATACCGTCGTGATCATCAGAAATACCCAGCTCGGAGAACGAGCAAAGCATCCCTTCTGAAGGCTCACCGCGCAGTTTCGCCGCTTTGATTTTGAAATCGCCTGGCAGCACTGCGCCGACGGTAGCAACCGCGACCTTCAGACCGGTGCGGCAGTTTGGTGCACCACAGACGATATCCAGCAGGCGATCGCCGCCCACGTTGATCTTGGTCACACGCAGTTTGTCGGCATTCGGGTGCTGGCCGCACTCAACCACATGGCCCACAACTACGCCGTTAAAGGCACCCGCTACCGGTTCCACCCCGTCCACTTCCAGGCCGGCCATGGTGATTTGATCGGATAATGCTTCGCTGCTGATGGCCGGGTTTACCCACTCGCGCAACCAGAGTTCACTGAATTTCATGTGATATTCCCGCCTTACTTAAACTGTTTGAGGAAACGCAGATCGTTTTCGAAGAATGCACGCAGGTCGGTGACGCCGTAACGCAGCATCGTCAGACGCTCCATACCCATACCGAAAGCGAAGCCGGAGTAAATTTCCGGATCGATACCCACATTGCGCAGCACGTTCGGGTGAACCATGCCGCAGCCCAGCACTTCCAGCCACTTGCCGTTTTTGCCCATCACATCCACTTCAGCGGAAGGTTCGGTAAACGGGAAGTAAGAAGGACGGAAACGAACCTGCAAATCTTCTTCAAAGAAGTTATTCAGGAAATCATGCAGCGTGCCCTTCAGGTTGGTGAAGCTGATGTCTTTGTCGACAATCAGGCCTTCCATCTGATGGAACATTGGGGTGTGCGTCTGATCGTAGTCGTTACGGTAAACGCGGCCAGGCGCAATAATACGGATTGGCGGCTGCTGGTTCTTCATGGTGCGGATCTGCACGCCAGAAGTCTGGGTGCGCAGCAAACGCGTGGCGTCGAACCAGAAGGTATCGTGATCGGCGCGCGCCGGGTGGTGGCCCGGAATATTCAGCGCATCGAAGTTATGATAGTCGTCTTCAATCTCAGGCCCGGTCTCTACGGAGAAACCCAGTTCGCCGAAGAAGGCTTCGATACGGTCGATGGTGCGGGTCACCGGATGCAGCCCACCGTTTTCCATACGACGGCCCGGCAGGGAAACGTCGATGGTTTCCGCGGCCAGACGCTCATTCAGCGCGGCAGACTCCAGCGTGTTCTTACGCGCGTTCAGCGCATCCTGCACCGCCTGTTTTGCCTGGTTGATCACCGCTCCGGCTGCCGGGCGATCTTCCGCCGGCACTTCACGCAGCGATTGCATCTGCAAGGTAAAATGGCCTTTCTTGCCTAAATATTCGACGCGTACCAAATCTAACGCGGCAACATCCTGGGCATCTTCTACGGCTGCCTTGGCATTGGCAACCAGCTCTGCGAGATGTGGCATTGCTTTCCTCTTCCTCTGGCCGATATGGCTCTAAGTAATTGTTATCTATTATTCGAACACGCCTTCAGCGCATCTCCAAAGCATTTTAAGTTATAGCCCGGCAATGACTGGAGATGGCCAAAAACAAAAAAGCCTCCACAGGGGAGGCTTAGGCGCTACTTTTCGTTTCTTTTCTTACGCGCAAAGCCTCCTGAGTTCAGGCGCTAAAGTAAAAAAAGAAACGAAAAATAGCAGCGTTCATGATTGCGTTACCTTGTCGATGATTGTCCACCAGTGATACGGCGGCGGCCAATAAAAGTCAATATTCGTAGCTGAAAACAAAGATTAAAGAGGGAGCAAGCTCCCTCTTTAATAACTGACTTACGCCAGTGCTGCTTTCGCTTTCTCGACCAGTGCGCCAAAGGCCACTTTGTCGAAGACTGCGATGTCAGCCAGGATCTTACGGTCAATTTCAATAGAAGCTTTTTTCAAGCCGTTAATGAATTTGCTGTAAGACAGGCCGTTCACACGAGCAGCTGCGTTGATACGTGCAATCCACAGCTGACGGAACTGACGCTTACGTTGACGACGGTCACGGTAAGCATACTGACCTGCTTTGATTACTGCCTGGAAGGCAACACGATAAACGCGCGAACGGGCACCGTAGTAACCTTTCGCTTGTTTTAAAATTTTCTTGTGACGTGCGCGTGCAATTACACCACGTTTTACGCGAGCCATATGCTCTCTCCTAAAGTCTTATTCTAGATTCAAAAAAAATGGCTTATGCGTACGGAAGGCACGCAATAACCAGGCCAAGATCGTTTTGTGACACCATGCCTTTCGGACGCAGGTGACGTTTACGCTTGGTTGCTTTTTTGGTCAGAATATGACGCAGGTTAGCATGCTTGCGCTTAAAACCACCGCTGCCGGTTTTTTTGAAGCGCTTGGCTGCACCACGTACAGTTTTAATCTTTGGCATTTTAATTAAATCCACTTCGCATTGTTAAACAACGAATCAGTGAGGCGAATAAAGCCCACACAACGCAAGCGCTGCGTGGGTTCTATTACTTGGAAGCCTTACTGCCTCTTCTTCGGTGCGAGCACCATGATCATCTGACGGCCTTCGATCCTCGTAGGGAAGGATTCGACAATGGCCAGATCAGAATCTTCACACAGGTCTTTACGGACGCGGTTAAGCACTTCCATACCGATCTGTTGGTGCGCCATCTCACGCCCACGGAAACGCAGGGTGATTTTGGCTTTATCGCCATCTTCCAGAAAGCGAATCAGGTTGCGTAGTTTGACCTGATAGTCGCCATCATCGGTACCAGGACGGAATTTGATTTCCTTGACCTGAATAACTTTTTGCTTCTTCTTCTGTTCTTTTGTCGACTTGCTCTTCTCGTAGAGGAATTTGCCGTAATCCATGATTCGACAAACTGGCGGTTCGGCATTTGGGCTGATTTCTACTAAATCAACACCCGCTTCCTCAGCTTTTTCAAGAGCTTCATTCAGACTGACAATACCAATCTGCTCGCCATCGACGCCGGTTAGGCGAACTTCTTGCGCGCGAATTTCTCTGTTAATGCGATTAGGACGCGCCGGTTGAACTCGTTTTCCGCCTTTAATACTTTATTCCTCCAGTTGATGAAGACTACGGCTGCGAATCTCTTTTAGCAGCTTGTCTACGACTTCGTTTACGTCCAGGCTTCCCAGGTCTTTGCCACGGCGGGTACGAACGGCAACTTTGCCTGATTCGACCTCTTTATCACCGCACACCAACATGTATGGAACCCGTCGTAAAGTATGTTCGCGAATTTTAAAGCCAATCTTCTCATTTCTCAAGTCCGCTTTAACGCGAATACCTGCGTCCTGCAATTTTTTGGTCAATTGTTGGACATAATCAGACTGGCTGTCGGTGATATTCATCACCACCACCTGTACCGGAGCAATCCAGGTTGGGTAGAACCCTGCGTATTCTTCGGTAAGGATACCGATGAAACGCTCCATGGAGCCCAAAATAGCACGGTGAATCATTACAGGGACCACGCGATCGTTGTTTTCGCCAACATACGATGCGCCTAAACGGCCCGGTAAGAAGAAATCGAGCTGCACGGTACCACATTGCCATGCACGATCCAAACAATCATGCAGAGTAAATTCAATTTTTGGTCCGTAGAAGGCACCCTCACCCGGCTGATATTCAAACGGAATCCCGTTTTCAGTCAGCGCCGCAGCCAGATCCTCTTCCGCACGGGTCCACATATCGTCAGTACCAATGCGCTTCTCAGGACGGGTGGACAGTTTCACCGCAATCTTGTCGAAGCCAAAGGTGCCGTACACATCATAGACCATTCTGATGCATTCGTTCACTTCAGCACGCACCTGCTCTTCAGTACAGAAGATATGGGCGTCATCCTGAGTGAAACCACGCACGCGCATCAGGCCATGCAGAGAACCCGAAGGCTCGTTACGGTGGCAACTGCCGAACTCCCCCATACGCAGCGGTAAATCGCGATAAGACTTCAGGCCCTGGTTGAAGATCTGCACGTGACCCGGGCAGTTCATTGGCTTGATGCAATACTCGCGGTTTTCCGACGAGGTAGTGAACATGGCGTCTTTATAGTTTTCCCAGTGGCCGGTTTTTTCCCACAGCACACGGTCCATCATAAATGGCCCTTTCACTTCCTGATACTGGTACTCTTTGAGCTTCATGCGCACAAAGGCTTCCAGCTCGCGGAAAATAGTCCAGCCGTCGTTGTGCCAGAACACCATGCCCGGCGCTTCTTCCTGCATATGGTACAGGTCGAGCTGCTTGCCGATCTTGCGGTGGTCGCGCTTGGCGGCCTCTTCCAGACGCTGCAGGTAGGCATTCAGCTGTTTCTTGTCTGCCCAGGCAGTACCGTAGATACGCTGCAGCATTTTGTTCTTGCTGTCGCCACGCCAGTAAGCGCCCGACGTTTTCTGCAGTTTGAAGTGATGACAGAAACGCATGTTCGGTACGTGCGGACCGCGGCACATGTCGACATATTCTTCATGGTGATACAGGCCAGGACGGTCGTCATGGCTGATGTTTTCATCCAGAATCGCCACTTTGTAGTTTTCACCACGCGCAGCAAAGGTATCGCGAGCTTCTTGCCAGCTCACCTTTTTCTTGATGACATCGTAATCTTTGTCGGCCAACTCGTGCATCCGCTTTTCCAGCAGATCCAAGTCTTCCTGCGTCAGGGTACGGTCAATATCAACGTCATAGTAGAAACCGTTGTCGATCACTGGGCCGATGGCCATTTTGGTGTCTGGCCACAGTTGTTTGATCGCATGGCCCAACAGGTGCGCACAAGAGTGGCGCATGATTTCCAGGCCTTCGGCGTCCTTGATGGTGATGATCGCCAATTGCGCATCTGATTCGATCAGATCGCCGGCATCAACCAATTCGCCGTTCACACGGCCGGCAATACAGGCTTTCGCCAGACCAGGGCCGATATCAAGGGCAACATCGAGGGGGGAAACAGGGTTTTCGAAATGACGCTGACTTCCATCAGGAAGAGTAATAACAGGCATTAATAATTCCTTATCTACAGTGGTGACCCACACGACAGATCACATGCAGTACGAAAATTGGATTGGGATTTAGTCAGTTAGGTTTCAGATCTCGCCCACAATTGCCAGATTGATACCTAACCTGGTACACAGAATGAAAAGCATACCTTCACAGCCATATTTGGCTAAGTGGATACTATCACTAAAAATGTTTCGGATAAATAAACTGCAATTCAAACCCGCTTATCGAATATCTACCTTGCATGACGATAAAGTGCCTTTCAGGTAACTCAGGGTGGCAATCAGGCAGAAGGTATACCCCAGGAGTTCACACCCCTCTTCAACCATATTCTTCACCACCCGGTTGTAACCATCGAGCATCAATGTCTGCCACAGTAAATTCATGCCAAACAGGCGCGAGAACACCAAAATGCACAGCAGACCAGCACACATCATGCCGTAGCTCGGGTGCGTCACAAAATGCACCAGGCCCTGTATGGTGGCAGCGACATGACGTGACGCATACCCCAGACAAATCAGCGTAACCGCCAGGGCAAACCACATCCAGGCGCCATGCCAGAGCATATCGAAAGCAAAATCCATCTCACGAATCAGCATGCACAGGAAAAACCCGCTGACCAACATCCACGCCGGTCGGTAAGTGGGTTGCCGACATG
Source organism: Serratia proteamaculans (assembly GCF_949794035.1). NCBI lineage: Bacteria > Pseudomonadati > Pseudomonadota > Gammaproteobacteria > Enterobacterales > Yersiniaceae > Serratia > Serratia proteamaculans. Next base: position 2,318,792 of record NZ_OX461105.1, on the reverse strand, counting down.
CCGCAATGAAAAAGCAGGATGAGATAGTGGCAAGCATCAGCTCCTGGGCTATTTCAGTTAAAGAGGTTTCGTAGACAAAGTTATGCAGCCAATGCACATCGATAAAGATCAGCCCCATCAGGCCGGCCAGTAACAGGCTATAAAGCAGAAAACGACTTACTTTCCCCAGTATAATTTGCAGATCATGTTTCATAGTCATACTCGTTATTATTTAAAGCGCGCCTATGGTAGGCCTCTGTCTATGGGGATCGTGGCAATTAATGCGAAATAGGCCCTTCTCGGGGCTGGCACAGCGCCAAAGCGCCATAAAAAACAAAAATCTCAGGCAAAACTACCAAGGTAAGCGCAGGAAAAAAGATTGCTGACGTTGGTTCAACGAGCTTCCGATGCATTTTTCACTCAAAAATCAGCTATGGCGAACATCCCCCACTCCCGCTATTCTGATGCCATTAACGGCAGAGTTGAGACAGTACCCCGTATCATGAATCGGTTATTGAAGTTACTGGTGGGTGCCTGCGTGGTGCTGACGGTTATTTTTGCCTTGCTCCACCTGGGGGAGGATCGTCACCCCCGAGCTATCGCGGTGAATGAGCCGCCTATGGAATGTGAGGATACGCCGGAGATTACCAACGATTGCGTGAGCGACGATGATGCCGACGTTGACGCCGTTCCTGACCTTACCCCCCCAGGCATTCCGGGTTGATGTTGCACAAAACCATTTTATTTTAACCTTTAGTCTCATATTGCTGCCGCGACTTGCAGGGCAAGCCAGGCAATAAGCTGCGCCGCGCTTTTGACTGAAAACAGGGAGTTTGCGTTATGACAAGTATTCTGCAGTTGATCCAGGCCATCGGTCTGGGCTTGGTACTGCTGCTGCCACTGGCCAACCCGCTGACCACCGTCGCGCTGTTGCTCGGGCTGTCGGGCAATATGACCCGCGAAGAACGCAACCAGCAATCGTTGATGGCATCGGTTTACGTGTTCTTCATCATGACGGTGGCGTTCTATGCCGGCCAGTTGGTGATGAACACCTTCGGTATCTCGATTCCCGGTTTACGGATCGCCGGTGGGTTGATTGTGGCGTTTATCGGCTTTCGTATGCTGTTCCCGCAGCAAAGTGCGGATGAGGCTCCCGAGGTTGAAAGCAAAAGCAATGAGTTGCGTAAGAAAACCTCGGCCAATATCGCCTTTGTGCCACTGGCGATGCCCAGCACCGCCGGCCCCGGTACCATTGCGATGATCATCAGCTCGGCCTCGAGCGTTAAAGAAAATACGCTGGGATTTGCACACTGGGTGCTGCTGGTCGCACCGGTCGCCATCTTCCTCACGGTCGCCCTGATTTTGTGGGCCTGCCTGCGCAGCTCCGGTGCAATCATGCGTTTGGTGGGTCAAAGCGGCATTGAGGCCATCTCACGCCTGATGGGCTTCCTGCTGGTGTGTATGGGCGTACAGTTTATTATCAACGGCATCCTGGAGATCATCTCGACCTATACGCCAGCCGTTGCCTGACCGATTAAACGGGCGCGATAATGAATGAATCGCGCCCACTTCACTATTTATTTACCTGCCGGGGCCTGCGCGCCCAAAATCCCCTTACCTTCCGGTACTTCGGTAAAACGACTGAGGATCTCACTGTAGGTTTTCGCCGGGTCCAAATCCTTGAACTGATTTGGATAGATAAATTTCGCCAAATACTCCAGCCCGACAATATTGTACGGGTGGTTGTAGAAATTGTGGTAAATGCCGTAGAAGCGGCCATCTTTCACCGCCGAGACCTGAGCAAAGCCCGGGCGCTGCTTCATGCGATTGAACGCGTCATCCACCTGCTGTTGCGTCACACCATAGCCAAAGGGCACCGCAGCGTTGGTTTTGCTGGCCCATTGAGAACCGGAAACAATATAGGCGTCCGGCTTCATGCTGATCACTTTTTCCAGCGAGACGTCACCGGTCGCGCCCGGCAACAGTGCAGAACCGACATTGCGTGCCCCTATCGCCTCAATCATCCCACCCCAACCCACGTGTGCATGGGTGAAGCAGCAAGACTCAAGCCCATTCAGGCCGGCTTTGGCTTCAATAAACACCAGGGGCTTTGGCTCTACCGTTTTGGTTTTATCGAGGATGCTCTGATAGTGCTGCTGATAAAAATCGGTGTACTGTTTCGCTTCACTCTCACGGTTCAGGGTTTCCCCCAGCAAGCTAATGCTTTTCGGGGTGTTTTCCACCGGCTTGAGCATGGTGTCGATAAACAGCACCGGAATATTCAACGCTTGTAACTTGTCGAGTACGCCAGTTTGGCTCAGTGAGGGTTTGGAGCGCAGTTGCGCCACCATCAGGTCGGGATGTTTGGCGATCACGCTTTCGAGGTTGATCTCGCCCTTGTCACTGAACCCCATATCGATAATGTTGTTCGCTTCAGGCCATTTGCTCTGCAAGATTTTCCAGGTTTCGCCATCGCTTTTCTTCAGCAGGTTGTTCCACGCCACCAGCCGGGTAAAGGGATCGGCACGGTCCAGCAAGGCCAGCGTCAGAATATCGCGCCCGTCCTGCACCACGATGCGTTTCGGCTCTTGTTTAATCGTCACCGTCTGTCCGGCGGTATCGGTCAGGGTCAGTGGATAAGTGGTTGCCATCGCCTGGGTAGACAAACCACAGGCGCAGGCCAAAGCCAGCAGGGTTATTCGACGGTGCACGTAAAACTCCTTAGCGTTGGAAATTAATCCGGAAATAATAATGAGAATTGCTCCCATTATCAAAGAGAACGCCGGGCGAGTTTTCGCTTAATTGAAAAGAGATGTGAACAGCAGCAAGGCGGCACGCCAATTTCGGCGTGCCGCACAGGTTAAATCAGGCCGTAAATCAGCGCCGACAACGCAATCAGGCCCATCACCAGCACAAAGACGTTGCTCAGCGCACGGTAGCGACGCATGGCAGGCACGGCACGTACCGCATACATCGGCAAAATAAACAGGATCGCCGCGATCAGCGGGCCGCTGATGGTTTCAATAATATGCAGTGCACTTGGGTTCCAGACCGTTGCCGCCCAGGTCAGCAGGAACAACAACACGGCGGAAATACGGTGCGTAATACGCGAGCTTAACGGTTTGCCAACGGCTCGCGTCAGGCCGTCAATCAGGCTGGTCGCCCCTTCGGTCACCCCGAGGGAGGTGCCCAGGTAGGACTTGGCCATTGCCAGCATCGCCATCATCGGCCCCAAATAGGCGATCAGCGGGTTGGAAAATTTGTTCGCCAGCGTAGTCAGCACGGTAATGTTTTGATCTTTCGCCTGCTGCATCTCTTCGTGGGACAGGCTCAGCACGCAGCTGAAGACAAAGAACAACACGGTAACGCAGATCAACACATAGCTGTAGCGCATGATACGCGCGCAGCGGCGTTCAGCCAGCTCGCCATACAGGCTTTTTTGGGTCGAGGCGAAGGACGAAATGATCGGTGCATGGCTAAACGAAAACACCATCACCGGCACGGCCAGCCACAACGAATGCCACAGGTCCAGGCTGCTGAACTGAGTGTTGGCGAGGCCACTGACGAAGTTGGCGGTTTGCCAGGTCGGCATCAGGTACAGCGAGATGCCCATCAAAAATACCAACAGCGGGAACACCAGCATGCCCATCGCCGAAACGATGGCATCTTTACCGCGCAGCAGGACCAGATTCAGCACCACCACCACCGCCAGGCTCAGCCAGATGCGCGGCTGCGGCGTCAGGTGAAACTGATGAGTCAGGAAGCTGTCCAGCGCGTTGGTGATCGAAATGCTGTACACCAGCACGATCGGGAAGAACGCCATCAGGTACAGCACCATGATAATTTTGCCGGCCAGCACGCCAAAGTGCTCGACCACCACATCATGAATATTGCCGTCGCGGCTGGAGCCGGAAAGCACAAAGCGGCTCAGGGCACGGTGCGGTAAATAAGTCAGTGGGAAGGCAAACAGTGCCATCAACAGCAGCACCAGTGGGCCGTTTAAGCCGGCGTTGATCGGCAGAAACAACGTACCTGCCCCCACCGCAGTGGCGTAGAGACCGAACATCCAGACGGTGTCAGTCTTGTTCCATTTGCCCGGCTGGGCGGAAACCAGCGTGCCTGAATCGGGAGAAATCGTACTCATAGGAAAGCTTACCTTAATCTGCAGCGACAACGATTGCGCCTAACGGGATATCCTTCTCCGCGAATTTTTAATAATAATCAGTGGATTAACTCAGATTTTCATTCTTATGCCTGGTAAAAGGACGGCAAAGGATAATTAAAAACGCTGCCCGGGTCTATCTTTCACTGGCTGAGTGGCTACTTCGCGAACAATGATTGCGGTGAAAATCGGCGTTGGCAGCACAAAAATCTGGGGCCTCTGACGAGGCCCCGGGAGGATGACTTACTTGTTCGCGTCCGGATGTTCCGGCACCGCAGCGCTACCCATGTCCTTCTGGTCTTTTCGCACGCTGGCCACGTCCGAGGCGCTGACCGGCTTGGCGCTGTTACCCCAGCTTGAGCGAATGAAGTTAACCACTTCAGCCACCTGCTGGTCGTTCAGACGCCAGCCGAACGGTGGCATGGTGATGTTGGATACCGCCCCTTTCACCGCCGGCGTCGTGTTACCGGTCAATACGATGTGGATCAACGAGGTCGCATCTTCGGTCTGCACCACCGGATTGCCCTTCAGCGCCGGGAAGGCGCGTTTGTAGCCCACACCATCGGTACGGTGGCAGGCCGCGCAGTTATCGACGTACAGAGCCGCTCCGGGCTTGCTGTCGTCACCGCGCCATAGATCCTTGGCTACGCTGTCTTCTACCGGTGCTGGCTGTTGCTTGCCGTCTTTCGGCGGCAGCGTTTTCAGGTAACGCGAGATCGCCGTCAGATCCTCATCGCTGAGATACTGCAGGCTATGCTCAACCACGTCGCTCATACCGCCAAACACGATCGACTTATCGTTACGGCCGGTTTTCAGGAACTCGGTCAGTTCGGCCTCACTCCAGGTGCCCAACCCGTCCTTGTTGTCACCGCGCAGGCTGGAGGCGACCCAACCGTCGATCGGCGCATTGCTGCCGGCCAGGTAGTTGTCACCGTCGTTATTGCTCAGCGCTTTTTCCTGCATGGTGATGCTGCGTGGCGTATGGCAGGCACCGCAGTGGCCCAGCCCTTCCACCAGATAGCGACCACGTTCGATCACCGGATCGGCCTTGGCGTCAGCCACAAAATCCGCCGGCGACGGCGCAAACATGCCGCGCCAGAGACTCAGCGGCCAGCGCATCGACAGCGGCCAGGGAATGTCGGAATCCTTATTGGCCTGCTCCACCGCCGGAACGCCGTGCATGAAATAGGCATACATGGCACGCATGTCGTCCTCTTTCACCAGCGCGAACGACGGATAGGGCATCGCCGGGTACAGGGTGCTGCCGTTTTTGGCGACACCCTTGCGCACCGCGTTGTCGAAGTCCTCGAAGCTGTAATCACCGATACCGGTTTTCTTGTCCGGCGAAATATTGGTGGAGTAAATGGTGCCGATCGGCGTTTCCATCGCCAGGCCACCGGCAAATTCTTTACCGCTTTTGCCGTTAGTGTGGCAGGCCACGCAGTCGCCGGCGCGCGCCAGATATTCGCCGCGTTTGATCAGCTCGTTGCTGACCGTGGCGTCCTGCGCCCAAACGGAAAAACTCAGTGCACTGAGAACCAGTGCGGGAACAAATGCTTTCATCAGTCGCCGTCCTTATGCCTGCACCAAAGGGCCTGGGTTTTTCAGATACTGCTCGCGAATAGCACGGGCAGACCAGTAAGCCAACGCGGCCACGGTGCCGGTCGGGTTGTAACCCAGCCCTTGCGGGAAGGCCGATGCCCCGATCGAGAACACGTTATGCACGTCCCAGCTTTGCAGATAGCGGTTCACCGCACTGGTCTTGGGATCTTCCCCCATCACCGCACCGCCGTTCATATGGGTGGTTTGGTAGCTGGTGGTATCGAAATGGCTGTCGGCGTTTTTAGGGCTGCCAGCAATCAGTTTCGGGTTCATGGCCTTGGCGATCGGCGCCATTTTGTCGTACATAAATTGCGACATCTTGACGTCGTTTTCCTGCCAGTCGAACGTCATGCGCAGCAGCGGCTGGCCGAACACGTTCTTGTAGTTGGGATCGAGGTCCAGATAGTTGCTGCGATACGACTGATGCGCGCCGTGGGCGTCCATCGACAGATGATGGGTGTAGGCGTCCGCTACTGCCGCTTTCCACTTGCTGCCCCAGGCCGGAGTGCCCGGAGGGGTTGGCAAGCCGGAGATCGGTTTGGTGCCCGCCTGGTTGACCCAGAACGGCGAACCGCCAACGAAGCCTGCTTTGGCATGGTCAAAGTTGTCGGCGTTGAAATCGTCGACCCCGACCCCGTTACCACCCGCGCCGATAAACGGGTTGGTGAAGACGTCTTTGTCGAAGAACGCCTTGATGGTGGTCAGATTTTGGTAAGCGAAGTTACGACCTACCACACCTTCGCCGGTCACCGGATCGTAAGGTTTACCGATGCCGGACAGCAGCATCAGATGCACGTTGTGGAACTGGAACGCCCCCAGGATCACCAACTCCGCCGGCTGTTCGATTTCACGGCCCTGCGCGTCAATGTAGTTCACCCCGGTCGCACGAGACTTGTCGGCGGTCAGGTTCACTTTCAACACGTTGGCGTTGGTGCGCAGTTCGAAGCGTTTCTCCATGCGCAATGCCGGCAGAATATTGACGTTCGGCGAGGCTTTGGAATACATGTAGCAGGCGTAGCCACTGCAGAAACCGCAGAAGTTGCACGGCCCCATCTGCGCGCCATACGGGTTGGTATAGGAATCCGAGGTGTTGGCGGAAGGCAGGTTATACGGGTGATAGCCCACGTCCCGCGCCGCTTTCTCGAACATTTGCGCAGAGAACGTATTCTTCTGCGCCGGCAACGGGAAGTTGTCGGAACGGTCAGCAGCGAAGGGGTTTCCGCCCTTCGGCGCCATCTTCTGCCCCTTGACGGTCCAGGCGGTGCCGGAGGTTCCGAACACTTTCTCGGCCTTGTCGAAGAACGGCTCCAGCTCGTCGTAGGTGACACCGAAGTCCTGGATGGTCATGTCCTTCGGGATAAAGCTTTTGCCATAACGCTCTTCGTAATGGCTACGCATACGCAGCTCGATAGGATCGATGCGGAAATGCACACCAGACCAGTGCAGGCCTGCGCCACCCACGCCGGTACCCGGCAGGAACGCCGCCAACTGACGGTAAGGCACCGCAGCCTGGCTGGTATTGTGACGAATGGTCACGGTGCTTTTCGACAGGTCCTGGAACAGCTTGCGGCGGATGTTATAGGTCAGTTCGTCGATCACCTGCGGATAGGAACCATCCGGATAGGTATCGCGCATCGGGCCGCGCTCCAGCGCCACCACGTTCAGCCCCGCTTCGGTCAGCTCTTTGGCCATAATTGCGCCCACCCAACCGAAGCCGACGATCACCGCGTCTACTTTTTTCATTACCGTTGCCATTGTTACCCCCTCTCCCCACGAATTGAAACCGGAGGTAAGGGATAACGTTCCCCTCGCTCAACCCAGTCCATAAAGTCGGCGCGTGCGCCCGGAAAATTAATCAGTTTCCAGCCGACCATGTCTTTATTACCACCATGGATCGGATCGCTGAAGAAACCTTCGCGGGTGTTTTGCAGCAGGTAGGAGAAGAACAGTTTGGCAGGCAACTGCGCGAATTCCGCTTCACCGGATTCAAATTTCTGCAGCAGCGCGTCCTGCTGTGCAGCGTCCAGTTCGGCAAAGGGTTTACCGGCGGTTTTCTTGCAGTAGGCATCGGCGTCCGCGATGCCCAGGTTGTAGATCTGTTTCGGTACCAGCGGCAGTTGGTAACCCATTTCTTTCGGTACATCCGGGTTAAACGGCCCCTGCATATACCAGATCGAACCGGTGGCGTACGGGGTATTCATCTGACGATCGATAAACTCCGGTACACCGGCTTCCAGCGCGCCAGGACCGCGATCGTCGGCCGGGATCAGCCGTGCCGTCGCCGCCTTGACGAAGGCCCACTCCTCCGGGGTGAAGAACGTAGGCTGGTAGTCGTTTTGTTTTGGGGTATCCGTTGCCGCAACCGCCGGTATTGAGGCCGTCAGCGCGCTAACGCCGCTGCCGCCAATCACCGCTGCGGGAATTAAAGTCATCGATTTCAACAGGAAATCGCGCCGTGAATTGTTAGTTTTATCGTCCGACATGTCACATTCCATCCAAAGATAATCACAACTATTTAACCTCAACCTTGCGGTCGATGCGGGTTTTAAACATAAATTGTTACTTATTTGTATGTTTATTGAAGCTCAGAATGTGAGCAAGCGCCACAATGTTACCGGTAACTTATTGAATGAACGTAAATAATTGATGGTTAATGTAAAATTAACTATTCGTGCGGTTTTTCAGGTAACAGGATGGGAAATAACGAGAAATGGGAGATATGTCGCGATTTTACCGTCTAGCCATAAAAAAACCGGCCGTTTTGGCGGCCGGTTTGACTAACAAATCTGAACTAAGGTGACATCGCCTGGTAGGCAGTGGTCACCTTCCATAAATAGCGTGGTGCCTGTGGAGCCGGATGCTTTTTCTGAATGTGTTGATAGAACTCATCCGGACTCATCTGGTTGATGCGGTTCACCGCCACGCGCTTGTCTGATGAGAAGGTGCGCAGCATGGCGCCTGCCCCATTCACATAAGAAACGATAGTTGCGTAACGTAATGTTTGTGGATCGTTGATCCCGGCTAGCTGCTGGCTTTGAAGAATATTGATATAGGCCGTTCCCAGATCAATATTAACCGCCGGATCCTTCAACTCACGCGAGCTTGGCTGCCCGCTTCTTCCTTTCAGACGATAGGCGTCACGCCCGGCGGTTGAAGGTTTTAACTGCATTAACCCGACTGCGTTCGAAGTGCTTACGGCGTTCGGATTAAACCCGGACTCCACCTGAATAATCGCTTTAATCAGCGTTTCGTCTACGCCATAGCTGTTAGCGGCCTGACGAATGTAATCGTTATAGGCTACCGGTGTCCCCGTACGGTTAACTGGAGCCTGCGGGGGGGTCTTTAACCAACCGCCACGCGATGTGCCACTGCCTGAAATATTGTTTGCTGTTTGTGGGTCTTTGGCACAACCCGACAAAAGCAAAATTGCCGTCAGGCAACCTATTTTTGTTTTCACAGAATCCCTCACTCCTTTCAATGAGTTGCGTAGCATATACAACTTGTAAGGACGCCTGTACGCTTTTTTTGGTCTAATCTCAAGCTACTCGTATACCAAGAGGTGATTTATGAGTCAATCTGCAACGACGTGTTTTGTGGTGACTTTTCGCTATCAGGAAGAAGGATTAGCTGATTTGGCCAAGCTGACAGGACAATTAACCCTTCAGGGATTTGTCACGTCGGTGACCGACGAAAATGGCGTTCCGCATGAGCTGGGCAGCAACAGCTTTGCGTTGATAACCCCATTGGATCAACAGGATGTACTGCTCCTGGCACAGAAGCTGGCGGAGGTGGCTCTGGGGAAAACACCCGAGGTCGATATTGTCACCTACGACGACTACCTTAAGCGGTTACATGCTGATACATAAAATGCTATAACTCACCGGGCGGTATTATTTTTCCCACTGAGTAAATAACCGGCAGTCTGCCGGCAGGTGACGCTTGACTTTGCTCTAATTGATATTGATAATCATTTTCATTTGAGCCAGGAGATGTCACCATGTTTATGAAACAACGCGCTTTTCCCCGCCTGTCCCTGATTAAGCCCCGGGGCTTTTTCCGCCCTGTCGCCCTGCTGTGTCTGTTATTGACCGCTGGTCTCGCCAGCCATGGCGCCTTGGCGGAAAAAAAGCTGCGCGTGGTAACCACCTTTACCATCATTCAGGATATCGCCCAAAACGTGGCCGGTGACGCCGCCGTGGTGGAGTCAATCACCAAACCGGGCGCGGAAATCCACGATTACCAGCCAACGCCGCGCGATATCGTCAAGGCACAACATGCCGACCTGATCCTGTGGAACGGCATGAATCTGGAACGTTGGTTCCAGCGCTTCTTCGAGAACATCAAACAGGTGCCCGCTGCGGTCGTCACCGAAGGCATCACCCCACTGCCGATCCGCGAAGGACCGTATAACGGCAACCCTAACCCACATGCCTGGATGTCCGCCAGCAATGCACTGGTGTATATCGAAAATATCCGTAAAGCGCTGGTGCAGCACGATCCGGCCAACGCAGAAACCTATAACCGCAATGCCAAAGCCTATGCTGCCAAAATTGCCGCGTTGGACGCGCCACTGCGCGAACGTCTGGCACGCATTCCTGAAGCCCAGCGTTGGCTGGTGACCAGTGAAGGCGCCTTCAGCTATCTGGCCAAAGACTATCAGTTGAAAGAAGTGTACCTGTGGCCGATCAACGCCGATGAACAAGGGTCACCGCAGCAGGTCCGCCGGGTAATCGACGCCGTGCGCGCCCACCATATTCCGGTGGTCTTCAGCGAAAGCACCATTTCCGACAAGCCGGCCAAACAGGTGGCGAAAGAGACCGGTGCAAAATACGGCGGTGTGCTGTATGTCGATTCGCTGTCCACTCAGGACGGCCCGGTACCGACTTATATCGACCTGCTCAATGTCACCGTACAAACCATTGCCAAAGGATTTGATCAATGACCACTGAGGTTTTTGTCCGCCCTGAATTGAGCGTGGACGACGTTACCGTGACCTACAATAACGGCCATACCGCGATCCACAACGCCAGCTTTACCCTGAGCGGTGGTGCCATCTGCGCGCTGGTTGGCGTCAATGGCAGCGGCAAGTCGACCCTGTTCAAAAGCATCATGGGACTGGTCAGGCCCACCACCGGCCGCGTACAGCTCAACGAGCAGCCGGTCGCGCAAGCACTAAAGAAAAACGTCATCGCCTACGTCCCGCAAACCGAAGAGGTTGACTGGAATTTCCCGGTATTGGTGGAAGACGTGGTGATGATGGGCCGCTATGGCAAGATGAACTTCCTGCGCATCCCTTCAAAGGAAGACCGACTGCGGGTCGATAAGGCGCTGGAGCGCGTGGGTCTGAGCGAACTGCGCTCTCGCCAGATTGGTGAGCTTTCCGGAGGCCAGAAAAAACGCGTTTTTCTGGCGCGCGCACTGGCACAACAAGGCACGGTCCTGCTGCTGGACGAACCCTTTACCGGCGTCGACGTCAAAACCGAGAACGCCATTATCGACCTGCTGCGTGCGCTGCGCGATGAAGGCCACCTGATCCTGGTCTCCACCCATAACCTGGGCAGCGTGCCGGAGTTTTGCGATCGGGTGATCCTGATTAACCGCACGGTGCTGGCCGCAGGACCGACCGAAACTACCTTTACCCAGAGCAACCTGGAACAGGCGTTCGGCGGCGTACTGCGCCATATCAACCTGTCCGGCCCAGACCTGCACGACGACAACGATCCGCGCACCGTGACGGTGTTGACCGATGACGAGCGCCCGGCGGTGTTCTATGGCCATACCAAGAGCGATCCGCCTGCGCAAAGCCAGCCAAAGGAGAAACAACCCTGATGCTGGACATTCTGCTGCAACCCTTCAGTTACAACTACATGGTCAAAGCCATTTGGGTCAGTGCCATCGTTGGTGCCGCCTGCGCGTTTCTTTCCGCCTACCTGATGCTGAAAGGCTGGTCGCTGATGGGTGACGCACTGTCGCACTCGGTGGTGCCCGGTGTCGCCGGAGCCTATGCGCTGGGTCTGCCCTACGCCGCCGGGGCATTCTTCACCGGTATGCTGGCCGCGCTGGCCATGACGCTGGTACGCCACGTCACCCGCCTGCGCGAAGACGCGATTATCGGCTTTATCTTTTCCACCTTCTTTGCCGTCGGTCTGCTGATCGTTTCGCTCAACCCGACCTCGGTTAACGTACAGTCGATTATCTTCGGCAATATTCTCGGCATCGCCGACGAAGACGTGTTGCAGGTCGAGATTATCATCGGCGTTTCACTGCTGATCCTGTGCCTGGTGTGGAAAGACCTGCTGGCGGTGTTCTTTGACGAAAACCACGCGGTGTCGATCGGCCTGTCGCCGCTGCGGTTGAAGATCCTGTTCTTCACCCTGCTCAGCGCCTGCACCGTGGCGGCATTACAAACAGTCGGCGCGATTTTGGTGATCGCCATGGTCATCACGCCGGGGGCAACTGCCTATCTGCTGACCGACCGCTTCAGTCGGCTGGTAATAATCGCTATCGTGATCGGCGCGCTGACCAGCGGTTTCGGTGCCTACCTGAGTTTCTTCCTCGACGGCGCAACCGGTGGGGTGATCGTGACCCTGCAGACGCTGGTGTTCCTGGCAGCCTTTTTCTTTGCCCCCAAACACGGTCTGCTGGCATCCAAACGCCGTGTGGCACGTGAACAGACCGGAGGCCACTGATGGAAACTCTGTATCAACTGCTCAGCGAACCCTTCGCCTACCCGTTTATGCAGCGGGCGATCCTGGCCGCTATCGTCACTGGCGTGGTGTGTGCGGTGTTGTCGTGTTATCTGGTACTCAAAGGCTGGTCGCTGATGGGGGATGCCATCTCGCATGCGGTGCTGCCCGGCATCGTGCTGGCGTTCGTGCTCGGCATCCCGGTGGTGATCGGCGCATTTTTCTCCGGTATTTTCTGTGCGGTCGCCACCGGTTACCTGAAGGAAAACAGCCGGGTGAAAGAGGATACGGTGATGGGTATCGTGTTCTCAGGCATGTTCGCCTTCGGGCTGGTGTTGTTTTCACGCGTCGATACCGACCAGCACCTGAGCCACATTCTGTTCGGCAATATGCTGGGCATTACCGACGCCGAGCTGAAACAAACGCTGCTGATGGCCGGCATTACCCTGCTGGTGGTGTTGCTGAAACGCAAAGATTTAATGCTTTACTGTTTCGATCCCAACCATGCCAGGGTGATTGGCTTGCCGGTGAAGCTTTTGCACTACGGGCTGCTGTGCCTGCTGGCGCTGACCATTGTCGCCTCGCTGCAGGCGGTGGGGGTGATCCTGGTGATTGCGATGCTGATCGCACCGGGCATTATTGCCTTTATGCTGTGCCGCAGCTTTGATCGCATGCTGATAGTCGCCACGGTGGTATCGGTATTCTCCTGCGTGCTCGGCACCTTAATCAGCTTCCACATCGACGGAGCCACCGGCCCCTGCATTGTGATCGTCCAGGCGATGCTGTTTGTGGTCGCCCTGCTGTACAGCAAATTCAGACCGTTACAACGTCACGAAGAGGGCTTGCTCAACGCGAAGCCTTGAAACCGGTGGCGGTGCCCAATTAGCACCGCCGCCTGGTGTTACTGCTGCTGGTAGATATCTGGCCGGACAATGTGCCAGACAAAGTCCTCGCGATTCACCGCTTCATAGCCCACCTTCTGATACAGCCACGGCGCAGTGCCGGTCACCAACATAATTCGCCGCAACCGTTGCAACACCGGATGCTCCAGCGTGCAATCCATCAACCAACGCGCCAGCCCCTGCCGCTGGTAATCCGGAGAGACAAACACATCACACAGGTAGCCGAAGGTGGTGTAATCCGTGACCAGACGTGCAAAACCAACCTGCTGTTGCTGGTGATACAGGCCAAAACACAGGCTGTTATCGATGGCCAGCTGTACCGTCGCCAGCGAAATACCACTCGCCCAGGTCGAGGTGGTCAAAAAAGCGTGGGTAAAGGCGATATTTAATTCACTTTTATCGCTGTTGATCCGGTATTCACCGCGTTGCCACTGCTGGTTTTGCTCCATTAATTTCTCATCTCATTGATAATAAAAGACATCAAAAAAACACCCTTTCGCCTCAGCCATAGCTGGCCTGATAAACATCGCCCTCACGTCGGCAAGTTGCAACATGCACAGTGCTTAAATTAATCAATAGCGTATATACTTTGAGCAAACGCGGGTGGCGAGAAAATCGCCAGTTGTTGGTGCCAGCTGTGCGCCAGGTCGTGTTTTCTTCAGGCTAAAGACGCTAACCTAATGAATTCGCAGGCAACACAGAGGGGGTGTACCATGTGGCAAGCCGTTAGCCGTCTGTTAAGTGAACATCTTGGCAGCGCAGAAATCCGCGAAAGAACCGAACTGCCCGGGGGCGATATTCACCCGGCATGGCGTGTGAGTTACGGTGACAACCAGGTGTTTGTCAAATGCGATGCCCGTGAGCTGTTGCCCATCTTTACCGCCGAGGCCGACCAGTTGGAATTGCTCGCACGCAGTAAAACCGTGCGGGTGCCTCAGGTGTACGGCGTCGGCAGCGATCGCGACTACAGCTTCCTGCTGCTGGAATACCAACCCCTGAAACCCTTTGACGCCCATGGCGCCTACTGTCTTGGCCAACAACTGGCCCATCTGCATCAGTGGAGTGAACAACCGCAGTTCGGTCTCGACTTCGACAACGATCTGTCCACCACCCCGCAACCCAATGCCTGGCAGCGCCGCTGGTCAGAGTTTTTTGCCGAGCAGCGCATTGGCTGGCAGTTGCAGATGGCGGCGGAGAAAGGCATGACCTTCGGGGATATTGACGAGATTGTTGACGCGGTTTATCTGCGCCTGCAGCACCATCAGCCGCAGCCTTCACTGCTGCATGGCGATTTGTGGCCGGCCAACTGCGCTCTAACCGCCAATGGCCCCTTACTGTTTGACCCGGCCTGTTATTGGGGAGACAGAGAGTGCGATCTGGCGATGCTGCCGCTGTATCCGGAACTGCCGCCGCAGATTTATGACGGCTACCAGAGCGTCTGGCCCCTGGAGAGTGGGTTTATCGAACGTCAGCCGCTGTATCAACTGTATTACCTGCTCAACCGCAGCAATCTGTTTGGCGGCCAGCATTTGGTCCGCGCCCAGCGCGCGGTAGAAATTCTGCTCCACCCCGAGTCCTGATAAAATAAAGGCGCTGAATCCAGCGCCTTTACCTGACCTCATATCACCTCAAGCCGTGCCGGCCAGTTGACCAAGCAGTTTGATCACAAACCAGGCGATCACGGCAATCACCACCGGCAAAATGTACAGCGGGAAGTATTGCAAGAAGATGGTGTGGTGCGGCAGCGTAATACGTTCTTCCAACTGCGCACGGGTATGTCCTTCGCTGCCCTTGGCCTGCTCGAGGATCATCTGGTCCTCCAGGCCTTCGCGGATAAACTTCACCTGACGTGACATACGCGCACCTGAAGCCTGCAGTGCCAGCCCGACAAAAATCAGAATATAAATAACGATAAACATGAAATTAGCGCCACTGAACAAGCTTTTTTCTATGTCAGGAACCGGCGAGTTATACCAAAAGATATTCAGGAACGGCGTATTGAAGCGCACCATATCGACCATCACGTGGACAAAATCCAGCATTACCGCATTAATGCCTTTGGTTTTTTCACTGTGTTGATAAACAAACATCAACATTGAGATCAGCGTCGACAGCAACGCCGGGATGAAAACCACCCAGCCAAGAATACGTTTGATAATGGCGATGCGCCCAGCCTGTTGATACGTCATGTGTTCCCCTTGTAAGCGACGTAACCGTAATGGGCTAAGTCTACCTGTAGTTACTGAAACTCGCCCACCGTTTTCTTCAGCCTTGCTGTGCTACAAGCGTAGCCGGGTTTATCCGAAATCAACAGCTTAACGGCATCCGCGCGTTACCATTAAATAGTTATATAGTTAAATCAATCCGTTTAGACAGGGGCCACCATGATCCGGCTGATTATCTTATTGTTGGGCCCACAGGCACTGCACGGTCAGCGCCGCCTGCTGATGCTGTTCGGCTGGCTGTGGATCGCCGTTGGCGCACTGATGTTGTTCGACATATTGCAGGATGGCCGTTCGGTACTGGCGTTAGATGCATTGGCGGTGATGCTGGCGCTGGAGGGGCTGGTGGCAATCTCTGCCGCGCTGGTGATTGGCTCATCCGCCAGCCGGCCGGTACTGCTGAAAGGGCTGGGCTTCTTGTTTATGGCCTTCTTGATGCTGGACGTGCCCGCAGACGATAATATCGTCGCCACGCTGGTGTTTGGCAGCGCGCTGTTGTTGGATGGCGCGGTGCGAATCGCCTCCTCCACGGTGATCCAGCACAGCCGCTGGAAACCGGTAGCCCTGGCGGGCTGCGGCGAAATTCTGCTTTCGCTGATGATTTTTGTCGGCTGGCCCGCCCCCCACCGAATGACGGTACCCTTTTGCCTCGGCGTGATGATCCTGCTTTCCGGCTGGGCGCTGCTGCGTATCGCCCGGCAGTTGGAGAGTTTTGCGCTAAATCAGAACCAGGCCCCCACTGCGCCGCCTCGGATCAATGAAACCCTTCCACTCACCGTCTATGTCTGGACGCCAATCGGCTCGGCAAAAGACGCGCGCCGCCGCTACATTGTCGATCGCTACATCGCCGCGGTGGATGGCGGTGGCAATATATCCACCGGTCACGCCGCTTTGGCGCTGGCACCCGATGTGTATATCAGCCACTACCCGCTTAACGATATCAGCCACTCGGCGCAGGATTTCCGCCAGTTGCTGCATTCCGGTGAGCAAAACAACGTCGACGGGCGCTTTCTGCCCGGCCTGCAGCAAGAGGTTGCCGCCTGGTGCCCACCGGACAAAAAAATCCAGTTCCATCACTATAACCCAACGGCACTGCGCGCTTTCTGGCAAGATTATCAGCAGGACAGCACCTACAACCTGACCCGGCGCAACTGTTCAACCACGGTTATTCGGGCGCTCGACAGCGCGCTGGAAGGCGTACTGGGCGATAAGCATCTGTGGCGTCGATTTCTGTTGCTGGTGCTCGATCCCAATCTGTGGATGCTGGCGGTGCTGCGCAGTCGTGGTGAAAGCATGACCTGGACGCCGGGGCTGGTGCTGGATTATGCACGTATGTTGCAGCAGGTCACCGAACGCCAACACCAACGCTGGTGGCTAAAACTGCGAGAGGTGTGGCGTATCCTGCGCTTTGGCAAAGCCTCGCCACGCAGGCAAAAGTTTTAGTCTCGGCGTCGGCGATGATAAAGTAGCGGGCACATTCACCGGCGTCGGCAGGAGTTAACCGCTAATGGCCTATTCGCAACGCATTGAAACCGCTATTTTTGATATGGACGGTTTATTGATCGATTCAGAACCCCTGTGGCTACAGGCGGAACTGGATATCTTTGGCGCACTGGGATTGGACTTGTCCGATCGCCACAAGCTACCGGATACTCTGGGTCTGCGTATCGATCTGGTGGTGAAAATGTGGTACCAGGCCATGCCGTGGCAAGGGGTTTCACAAGAAGAAGTCTCTGCGCGAATTATCGAACGCGCCATCGAACTGGTACGCGAGAAGCAGCCACTGCTGCCGGGCGTACACCAGGCGCTGGAGCTGTGCCGCAGCCTGGATCTGAATATCGGCCTGGCTTCCGCCTCGCCGCTGCACATGCAACAACAGGTGCTGCAGATGTTTGGTCTCGAGGGTTATTTTGATCAACTGGTTTCCGCCGAGTACCTGCCCTACAGCAAGCCGCACCCGGAGGTGTATTTGATCGCCGCCGAACGCCTGGGCAGCGATCCGCTGCGTTGTATCACCCTGGAAGACTCGTTCAACGGCATGATTGCCACCAAGGCCGCCAGAATGCGTTCAATTGTTATCCCGGCGCACGAATATCGCGATGATCAGCGCTGGGCATTGGCCGACCATAAGCTCGAGACACTGGAACAGCTTACCCCGGACCACCTGGCGTAATCTGCACGGCATCGGTCCGCTCCCGGTGCCGTTATTCATCCCCGCGCTAACCCCCTGCCACCGCCTGATTTCAAAACCTGGCGCTACACCACAATATAAATAAAACATTATTTCATTTATATTGAATTACCGTACCACGCTCTCTATGCTGGGACCCTAAGAAAGCGCCGGGCGATCGGTACAGGTTGTCACTGCCACGCAGCCTAATCCGGTCGCCCGGCGTTTTCGTTCCATTCAATCCTCGCGTCAGTTCAAAAACGCACAACCCTTAACCCCTTAAGATAACAAGCCGTTGTAAAACGGGATAAAATAAACAATTGGTTACAGGGTAACTGCTTCCACCACTGGGAATTTTCCCATATACTGGATAAATTAACAGTTTATCAGTCGGAACAGCAGTATGACCGCGGAAGGACATCTTATTTTCTCTGTCGCTTGCGCGATTTTCGCCAAGAAGGCCGAGGTGACACCATCGCTTGCTACCGGCGACTGGTGGCATATTATCCCCGCCGCGCTGCTGACCTCACTGCTGCCCGATATCGATCACCCCAAATCGGTGCTGGGTCAGCGCCTGCGCTGGATTGCCATCCCGATCTCGCGTGCCTTCGGCCACCGTGGTTTTACCCATAGCCTGCTGGCGATCGCTGGCGGCATGGCGCTTTTCCAGCTTGACGTGCCGCGCAGTTGGCCGATCCCGCCCGACGTGTTGCACGCCATGATTATCGGTTACTTCAGCCACCTGTTGGCGGATATGCTCACTCCGGCCGGCGTGCCCTTGCTTTGGCCCTGCCGCTGGCGTTTTCGCCTGCCACTGCTCAATTCCCAAAAAGGCAATCAACTCGAGCGCGCCCTGTGCCTGTGTCTGGTGGCTTTCGCCATCTATTGGCAAGGCGGTTGCACCCTTCCAGTGCAGGCATATTTTGAACAAATAAAAAATATCAGACTGTGATCACAAAAAAACGGCCATTTAATCCTCATTCAGAAGATTAATTAAACAAATTCGCGCACAAAGTTATATTAAATTCCATTTGGATATAAGTGAGCCGTTACGCAAACTGTTACGATATTTAGTATCGCTACGCCTTGGTGCATAGCCATTTTTATATAAGAAAAAATAATTGGAGACATTGGGGATGAATCTTCCGCTGGTTATTAACGTGGTGATTTTTGTCGCCCTCCTTTTGCTGTTGGCGCAAACCCGCCACAAGCAATGGAGCCTGGCGAAAAAAGTACTGGTTGGTCTGGTGATGGGTGTGGTGTTCGGTCTGGCACTGCAACTGGTTTACGGCTCGGACAACCCGGTACTGAAAGAATCCATCAGCTGGTTCAACATTGTCGGTAACGGCTATGTACAACTGCTGCAAATGATTGTCATGCCGCTGGTCTTCGCCTCGATCCTGAGCGCGGTCGCCAAGCTGCATAACGCCTCTTCATTGGGCAAAATAAGCTTCCTGACCATCGGTACCCTGCTGTTCACCACGCTGATTGCCGCGCTGGTGGGCGTTCTGGTGACCAACCTGTTTGGCCTGACCGCAGAGGGTCTGGTACAGGGCACGCAGGAAAGCGCGCGCATGGTGGCCATTCAGAGCAACTACGTCAGTAAAGTGGCAGATCTGACCGTACCGCAACTGGTACTGTCGTTCGTGCCGAAAAATCCGTTTGCCGATCTGACCGGTGCCAGCCCAACCTCGATCATTAGCGTGGTGATTTTTGCCGCCTTCCTGGGTGTGGCTTCACTACAGTTGCTGAAAGACGATAAAGAGAAAGGCCAACGCGTACTGGTAGCCATCGACACCCTGCAAGCCTGGGTGATGAAGCTGGTGCGTCTGGTCATGAAGCTGACCCCGTACGGCGTACTGGCGTTAATGACCAAAGTGGTAGCCGGTTCCAACATCCACGACATCGTTAAACTCGGTAGCTTTGTGGTGGCCTCTTATCTGGGCCTGGCCATCATGTTTGGCGTGCACGCAGTGCTGTTGGCCTTCACCGGCGTTAACCCGGCGAAATTCTTCCGCAAAGTTTGGCCGGTGATCACCTTTGCCTTCACCAGCCGCTCCAGCGCCGCCAGCATCCCGCTGAATGTGGAAGCACAAACCCGTCGTCTGGGCATCCCGGAATCTATCGCCAGCTTCTCGGCGTCTTTCGGCGCGACTATCGGCCAGAATGGCTGTGCGGGCCTGTATCCGGCCATGTTGGCGGTAATGGTTGCCCCTACCGTCGGTATCAACCCGCTGGATCCGGTATGGATCGCCACGCTGGTGGGTATCGTCACCATCAGCTCCGCCGGTGTTGCCGGCGTGGGTGGCGGCGCTACCTTCGCCGCGCTGATTGTGCTGCCCGCACTGGGCCTGCCGGTCACGCTGGTCGCCCTGCTGATTTCGGTTGAACCGCTGATCGACATGGGCCGTACCGCGCTGAACGTCAGTGGCTCCATGACCGCTGGTACCGTCACCAGCCAACTGATGAAGCAGACCGACAAGTCCATTATGGACAGCGAAGACGAAGTGGAACTGGCTCACCAGTAAATTTCGTCGGCAATAAAAAACCGGGGCAGCACTTGGCCCCGGTTTTTTTATGTCTGGAAAAGGTTATGGCCGTTCGCCTGACGCCAGCCGCTGATTGATTTCATCAATCACTCCCGGCAGTTGCATCAGCGTATCAATTACGTAGTGTGCTCCGGCGGCATACAGTTTGTTCGTCGCCAGCGCCCGCCGTCGCTCAATCTCCGCGGTGCTCATCTGCTGGTATTCCTGCCAGGTAGCACCAAATTCGTTGCCGGATAGCGCCAGCCCGATACTCCACATACCGGCATTCAACCCTTCGCTTATGCCCGGCACCGCGTCATCCACTTTAACGCAGTGCGCTACCGCATCGACACCCAATGCAATCACGTTCTGCAACGCCATCCACGGGCCGGGACGGCCGCCCACGCTCAGGTCGTCGGTCGCCACCCAATGATCCGGCGCATAACCACGCAGCGCCGCGGCCGGGGCCAACACCTCCATGACCGCACGCGGGTACCCGGAACAGGAGCCTATCTTGATGCCCTGCTCGCGCAACGCCGCTATGACCTGCGGAACCCCCTCGATAGGCTCGGCGAAATCAACCACCTTGGCAATCTGCAACGGCATAAAGGCCTGGTACAGCGCATCGATATCCTGCCGATTCATCGAGCGGCCAAGGCGCTGCCGCCAGCGCGCATCCACCTCTGGCAGCTTACCCAGCGCTTCGATGTGCTGCCACTTACCCAACCCCATCGGAATGCGCGCCTCCGCCAGGCTAATGTCGATATCAAAGGTCTGCTTAAAGGCTTCAACAAAGATCTGTGTCGGTGCAAAGGAACCAAAATCCACCGTGGTGCCGGCCCAATCGAGTATCACTGCGTTAATCTGCTTCATGCTCATCCTTAGAGATCCCAATACATCGCCTGCCTGACCGCGGTCAGCAAACCTTCGATATCCGGCGGATAAATCTCGCCGATATTGCCAATGCGGAAGCAGTCGCTCTGTGAAACTTTGCCTGGATAAATAACAAAGCCCTGCTGCTTGAGACGCTGATAAAACTCGGTAAAGCGATAAGTTTCGGCCTTCGGAGAATAGAACGCGGTAATGATCGGCGAGTGCAACTCATCTTCCAGCAAAGTCTCGAATCCCAGTTCACGCATTCCCGCCACCAGGCGTTGCTGGTTAGCGCGGTAACGGATGTTACGGGCATCAATTCCCCCTTCCTGCTCCAGTTCACGCAGCGCCTGCGCAAAGGCCAGCAAGGTGTGAGTCGGCGAAGTAAAACGCCATTTACCGGCATTATCTTCCATGCAGCGCCACTGGGTGTATAGATCCAGCGAGAGCGAACGCGACCGTCCGGCGCACTTTTCCAGCTCGCTACGGCGGGCAATCACAAAGGCGAAACCCGGCACGCCCTGAATGCATTTATTGGCAGAGCTGATCAGGTAATCAATGCCCAGCGCATCGACATCCAGCGGAATGCCACCGAAGCTGCTCATCGCATCCACGATCAGGGTTTTACCGTTTCGCGCTGCCAGGCCCGAAACCCGCTCCAACGGATTAAGCATCCCGGTGGTGGTTTCGCAGTGCACCATGGCGATATGGCTAATCTGTGCATCGCCTTTCAGCACCGCTTCCATGGCCTCCACATCCGGTTCATTCACTTCACCACAGTGAAACTCGTGGTGGTTGAGGTCCATCAGTCTGGCCATTTCGACCATACGAGCGCCGTAAGCGCCGTTATTGACGATCAGCAGTTTGTCCTGCGGCCCCATCACCGTGCCCAACACCGCCTCTACCGCAAAACTGCCGCTGCCCTGCAACAGCACCGAGGTATAACCCGTCGATTGAGTCGCCAGTGTCACCAGTTTCTGACGAATACTCTGTACCACGCCCAGGTTGTAGTCTTCATCCCAGGTACAGCTATCGAACAGCATCGCCTCTTTCACCGTTTTTGAGGTGGTCAGCGGGCCGGGGGTTAACAGCAGGTAATTATGTTCAGACATTTCAGTCACCCATTTGGTCTATACCAGATAGCGAGTATAGTGGCGGTAAATTTGCCTTCGGGTCAAACGACAACCGCAGCTGAAACAAAAAATTCATCAGAGTGCCTCCGGGAAACCTCGGCCTTCAGGCCGGGGAGGAAAGGAGGCGCTTTTCGAGCTAACTTCTTTTTGTCTTTTCACGATGGCTCCTGTAATTTTGTACATATGAAATGCGCATACAAATACCGATTCTATCCAACAGCCGATCAGGTTGAGCTTTTGGCTCAAACGTTCGGCTGTGTGCGTTTTGTCTATAATTCAATCCTTCGCTGGCGTACTGATGCTTACTATGAGCGCCAGGAGAAGATCGGCTATCTGCAAGCTAATGCGCGGTTAACCGCGCTTAAAAAAGAGCCTGAATGCGCATGGCTCAATGACGTTTCCTGTGTCCCCTTGCAACAATCGCTACGCCACCAACAGACGGCCTTTTCTCACTTTTTTGCAGGTCGGGCTAAATATCCAGCATTCAAAAGCAAACGCCACAAACAGGTCGCTGAATTGACCACCAGCGCGTTTAAATATCGTGATGGCAAGCTGCATATGGCTAAGAGCAAAGCCCCATTGGACGTGCGCTGGAGCCGTGAACTCCCATCCGTGCCGTCAACCGTCACTATTTCCAAAGATGCAGCCGGACGATATTTCGTTTCCTGTCTGTGCGAGTTTGAACCTGTATCACTGCCCATTTCCGCTAAAACCGTGGGCATTGATGTGGGCTTAAAGGATTTGTTCGTTACTGACACTGGATTTAAACAAGGCAATCCCCGCCATACCGCTAAATACGCGGCTCGCCTGGCGCGACTTCAGCGCCGTTTAAGCAAAAAAGCGAAAGGTTCGAAAAACCGCGCTAAAGCCCGCTTGAAGGTGACCCGACTCCACGCGAAAATTGCCGATTGCCGCAGGGATAACTTGCACAAGTTGTCCCGCAAACTGATTAACGATAACCAAGTTGTTTGCGTTGAATCCCTGAAAGTGAAGAACATGATCCGCAACCCTAAGCTGTCGAAAGCGATAGCCGATGCAAGCTGGGGCGAGTTTGTGCGCCAGCTCGCATACAAGGCTGAATGGGGCGGGCGTTCACTGGTCGCCATTGCCCCGTTTTTCCCGTCCTCAAAGCGTTGCAGTTGTTGCGGCTTCACCATGAAAAAATTGCCTCTTGATGTTCGTAAATGGAATTGTCCGGAATGCCAGACAAGCCATGACCGTGACATTAATGCGGCACGGAATATAAAAGCTGCCGGGCTGGCAGCGTTAGCCCACGGAGAGCCTGTAAATCCTGAATCGCATCAAGCGGCTTAGGTTCGACTCAGTGAAGTGGGAATCCTCGCCCTTTAGGGCGGGGAGCAGTCAACTGCGCATGTATAATGGGCGCGTGCCGAAATGCCATAGCGAGATGAGATGAAACCACATCAGGGCGAGATGCCCCACTACCTGCAAATCAAGGATCAGTTACAGGCGCGCATCAGCCAGGGTGCGCTACAGGTGGGTGACAAGCTGCCTTCTGAGCGTGAGCTGTGCGCCATTTTTTCCACCACCCGCGTGACGGTCCGTGAAAGCCTGGCACAGCTGGAAGCCACCGGTGCCATTTATCGCGCCGACCGCCGGGGCTGGTTTGTGACACCGGAACGGCTGTGGCTGGATCCAACACAGAACACCAACTTTCACCGATTGTGTCTGGAGCAGGGACGCACGCCGCGTACCGAATTGTTATCCGCTGAAAAAACCACGGTGCCGCTCGACGTGATACAGCCGCTGGCCCTGGAGCCGTTTGATCAAATCTATCTGCTGCGCCGCGTACGCCATGCCGACGGGCGGGCGATTTGCTACTGCGAAAACCACTGCCTGCCACAACGGGTGCCGGACCTGCTCAAGCAGGATCTCAACGGCAGCCTGACCGAGATTTATCAGCAACACTACGCGCTGATCTACCGCAAAATGCACCTGTCGTTTTACCCAACCGCCTTGCCCTACCACGCCGCTAGTGCTCTGGGTGCCATGGTTGGCTTGCCTGCACTGCTGCTGCGCCGGCTGAATTACGATCAGCATGGTCACATTCTCGACTTTGATATCGAGTACTGGCGCCACGACAGCCTGCGCATTGAAGTGGATACGTTGTAAATCTCTTGGTATAGACCAAAAAAAGGCGCTGCCCGTGTCTGGCAACGCCTTTTAATGGCGAAAAATGGGATCAGAATGGATAGTGGTGGTAACCCATTTGCTCAGAAATGTTGCGCGCGGCGGCATGCAGACGTTTGACGTAATCCGCTCTGGCGTCTTCAGAATAACGAATGGAGGGGAATGAAATGCTCAGGCCGGCGGTCACCATGCCGAAACGGTCAAACACCGGCACCGCGATACAGCGCAGCCCTTCCTCCTGCTCCTCTATATCTTCACCCACGCCCTGCTCACGCACCTGATCCAACAGCGATAACAGCGCCGCGGCGTCGGTCAGGGTGTTCGGGGTGCTGCGGGTAAACTCAATTTGCGACAGGATTTTTTCCACTTCAGCCCGGTCACGCCAGGCCAGCAGCACTTTACCGATCGCAGTGCTGTGCAGCGGGTTGCGACGACCGATGCGCGAATACATGCGCAGGTTATACATGGCATCAATTTTATGGATATAGACAATGCTGTCTTCATCCAGCGCCCCGAGGTGTATGGCTTCACGGGTGTGATTCGACAGTTCGCGCATTTGGATATCAGCGCTGCGGATCAGATCGACGCTCTGCAGCGACTTGGCACCCAGTTCAAACAGCTTGAGCGTGAGCGCATATTTTTCCGACTCGCCTTCCTGCGACACATAGCCCAATGACTTCATGGTCTGCAAAAAACGGTAGACGGTGCTTTTGGACATCATCACCCGTTGGGAAAGCTCAGTAATGCCGATCTCGCGTTCCTCGCCCAGCGCCTGCAAGATACCGAATACTTTCAGCACGGACGAAACCGCATCCGGTTGTTTATTTGGATCTGCGTTAACCATAGTCAATATCCCACCTGGCATTTTCTGTTTTAAGAAATTTGAACAAGGGTTTCAGTATACGCGGTACCTCAAAGGCCACGCAATCTGCCCCGGGGATAAATGCCTGAAGAACGTATTGGGCGCGGTGTTCTCATCGGTTATTACAATTGCGCGGGAAACTGTGGATGCAATCGCAGACGAATATGATTAGCATGTTAATACTCCCCCGGATTAATACCTTCGAGATCAACATGCGTTCTTGTACTGACGGCCTGCCCGTCCCGCAACGCTATGGGGCAATCCTCGCCATTGCCCTGGGCATTACCGTTTCAGTGCTGGACGGCGCGATTGCCAACGTGGCCCTGCCGACCATCGCCCGCGATCTGAACGCCAGCCCGGCCAGTTCCATCTGGGTGGTTAACGCCTACCAGTTGGCCATCACCATTTCGTTGCTGTCACTGGCCTCGCTGGGCGACCTGATTGGCTATCGCCGTATCTATCAGGCCGGCCTGTTGGTATTCAGCATTACCTCGCTGTTCTGCGCCCTGTCCGACTCGTTGACAACGCTGACCATCGCCCGCGTGCTGCAAGGCTTTGGCGCAGCCGCCATCATGAGCGTTAACACCGCCCTGATCCGCATTATCTATCCGCAGCGTTTTCTCGGCCGCGGCATGGGCATTAACTCGCTGATTGTCGCCTTTTCCTCGGCCGCCGGCCCCACGGTAGCGGCGGCGATCCTGTCAGTCGCTTCCTGGCAATGGCTGTTCGCCATCAATCTGCCGATTGGTATCGTCGCATTGTTATTGGGAATGAAGTACCTGCCCGGCAATAGCCAGAAAAGCTCCAATCAACGCTTTGATCCGACCAGCGCCGTGATGAACGCCCTGACCTTCGGACTGTTGATCACCGCCATCAGCGGCTTCGCTCAGGGCCAAAGCCTGACGCTGATTTTCGGCGAAATCGCTGCGCTGCTGGTGATTGGCTTCTTCTTTGTCCGTCGCCAGTTGCGTCAGGAGTTCCCATTGCTGCCGGTAGACCTGCTGCGCATCCCGATTTTCGCCCTGTCGATGGGCACCTCCGTTTGTTCATTCGCCGCGCAGATGCTGGCCATGGTGTCGCTGCCGTTCTTCCTGCAAAGCACGCTGGGCCGTGATGAGGTCGCCACCGGCTTGCTGCTGACCCCCTGGCCTTTGGCGATTATCGTCATGGCGCCGCTGGCAGGACGACTGGTGGAGCGCATCCATGCCGGTTTGTTGGGCTGTATCGGCCTGGCGGTATTTGCACTGGGGCTGTTCCTGCTGGCGCTGCTGCCGCATAACCCGTCGGATCTGGATATCATCTGGCGCATGGTGCTGTGCGGCGCGGGCTTTGGCTTGTTCCAGTCACCGAATAACCACACTATTATTTCCGCTGCCCCGCGTAACCGTAGCGGGGGTGCCAGCGGCATGCTGGGTACCGCACGGCTGTTGGGACAAACCTCCGGTGCCGCCTTGGTGGCATTGATGTTCAACCTGTTCCCCACCTCCGGCACCCACGCCTCGCTGATCCTGGCCGGCAGTTTTGCCACGCTGGCAGCGGTGGTCAGCAGCCTGCGCATTACCCAACCACGGGAACAACAGGTAGAAAGCAGCCGCCCCGCCAAATAGCAGACATAAAAAAACCCCGGCAAGCCGCAATGCCGATCAGTTAAGGATCGGTTGACCGATCCTTAATCTGCGGCAATATAACGGCTTCCATTACAGGGAGCCGTTTTCTTATGCCACTTCTCGATGACCTGCTCAGTTTTAGCGACCAGCCTTTGTTACCGCCACCTTCTGCGCAGATTTTTGCTGAACATCTTCCTGTTGAATGGCTCCAGCATTGCCTTTCTCTGTCTACCCATGCCACCGTCAGACGCCGCCGCCTGCCCGGGGACATGGTGGTCTGGATGGTCGTTTGTATGGCCTTCTTTCGTAATGAGCCCATTACCGATATTGTCCGCCGCCTTAACCTCAGTGCCGATGGCGAAGCCGGCACGCAGCTTCTGGCACGCAGCGCCATTACACAGGCACGCCAGCGTGTCGGTGCTGCCCCTGTTGAATGGCTGTTTCGCCAGACAGCACGAACCTGGGGGACTGAACGCTATCCCAAAGATGACTGGAGAGGATTGCAGCTCTTTGCCGTCGACGGTGCACAACTGCGTACGCCCGATGAACCGGAACTTCGTGCGCATTTTGGTTCCAGTAACACCTCTACAGACCGACAGAGTCCTTTTCCGGTGATGCGTCTGGTGGCGTTGATGAACCTGAGCAGTCATGTTCTGCTGGATGCGGTCACCGGGCCTTACCGGTGTAGCGAGACCCGGTTGGCACATGACCTGATTAAGGCGTTACCGGATAACTCCATCACCCTGTTTGATAAGCTATTTTTTAGTGCGGATTTACTGACAGGGGTGAACCATGGCGGCGAAAATCGCCACTGGCTACTGCCTGCCCGCAAAGGGATGGTCGCAGACGTGCAGGAAAGCTACGGAGCGGGCGACCGTCTGCTAAAAATGAAAGTCTCTGCGCAGGCTCGAAAGCAAAACCCGGCCCTTCCTGAGTCCTGGTATGCCCGGGCGGTCAGTTACGATATCGGCGGTGTGGAGAAAACCGTGCTGACTTCATTGCCGGCGGATCGTTATCCGGCCAAAGCGGTGGCGGAGCTTTATCATTCCCGATGGGAAATCGAAGTGGGTTTTCGCAATATCAAAAGCAGCCTGCAGAGTAATGCGATGGTGCTGAGAAGCCGCAAAGTGGAGTTGCTGCATCAGGAAGTGTGGGGGTTGCTGCTGGCTTACAACCTTATCAGGCGGGAAGCGGCGCTGACGGCAAAACAATATAAAAGAGCGCCGTCGGAGATGAGTTTTAAATTTGCTTTTGGGGTAATAGCGACGGAACTGATAGTGCTGGGTAATACGGTATCCCCCGGAACGATACCGAAACGGCTGATGCACCTGAGGGGGAGTTTGGAGGCGATGTTCATAACAAAACGCCCCCGACCATCAAGGCCGAGGGCGGTTAAGATATCAAAAACCCGTTATCCGGTGAATCGTTATGCCTCACCACTTAAGTGAACGGCATTGCGGCGAGCCGGGGTTTTTAACGTTCTCAGGGTTACTTCAGATACTGACCTGAGCGCAGCGCTTCGATACGTTTATCGAGCGGCGGGTGCGACATGAACAGTTCGCTGAACGACTTGGATTTGCCGTTGATGCAGAACGCCATCATGTTGCCCGCTTCCTGCGGTTCATAGCTGGTTTTCAGCCGTTGCAACGCAGCAATCATCTTCTCGCGACCCACCAGTTTGGCGGAACCTGCGTCGGCATAGAACTCACGGTGACGCGAGAACCACATGGTGATAATGCTGGCCAGGATGCCGAAGACCAGCTCCAGTACCATCGACACGCCGAAATAAATCATCGGGTTGCCGTTGCCTTCCCCTTCGCCGTCACGGTTGCCCAGGAAGCCGGCGGCCGCCTGTGCGATCAGCCGCGAGATAAAGATCACGAAGGTGTTCACGATGCCCTGAATCAGCGTCATGGTGACCATGTCGCCGTTGGCAACGTGGCTGATTTCGTGGGCAATAACCGCTTCCGCTTCGTCACGGCTCATGCTTTGCAGCAAACCGGTGCTGACGGCGACCAGCGACGCATTACGGCGCGCACCGGTGGCGAAGGCGTTAATGTCTGGTGCGTGATAAATAGCCACCTGCGGCATGGCAATGCCTGCCTGCTGCGACTGACGGCGGACCGTTTCCAGCAGCCAGTTTTCGGTCTCGTTACGCGGCTGTTCAATCACTTCCCCGCCTACGGAGCGCAGCGCCATCCATTTGGACATCAGCAATGAGACAAACGAACCGCCGAAGCCGAACAGACCGGCCATGATCATCAGGCCCTGAACGCTACTGGATTGGATTCCTGTCAGGCTGAGCACCAGCCCGAAAACCAACATCACCGCCAGGTTGGTGAGCAGGAACAGAGCTATACGCATCATAAAATGTTTACTTCCTCATAAATGTTAACAAAACGCTGCCTCGGATACCCTAGATGGTATGGGCATTCGTCACAGTTTCAAGAGTTGCACGCCATTAACCTACTAAAAATACGAAACTTTACAAAAACGGCGCTCAAGCAATACTTTTCAAATTGTAAACGATTGTTGCGCAAAACGGTGGGTATTTTTTGCGTAAAATTAACGGTGTGGATTATTCAACTTCCTCCGGAGCGCCCATTAAAAAACGCACCCTAGGGTGCGTTTTTCATTTACTGATATTTACTGATATTCGGCTGCGTTATTTCGCCGCCGCCGGCTGCGCCTGTTCAAGGTGCGCCAGATCCAGGGCGATGTGCACGGTTTCATCCAGGTATGGGTCTGGCTCCTGGTAATCCTTCGGCAAATCGTCCAGTGCCTTCAGCGGCTTCTTACCGGCGCGCTGCAGGCGATCATTAACGCGTTGCAGACGGGTAGCGTCATCGTCGTGGTTCTCTTTCTCGCGCTGGGCAAGGTTGAGTGAGACGATGTTACGCTTGTCCTTCAGCGCCTTGTAATGAGCAATATCCTGCGCGATGTACTGGAACTCCGGATCCTTGGCGATACGCTGCTCATGGTCTTTCAACAGCTCAGGATCGAACGGCTTCAGATCACCGGTTTTGGTGTAGGTCGCCGCATTGATGCTGTCCCACGGCATGGCGTTATCTTCAAACGCTTCACCGGTTTCCGCCGGATCGACACCGCTTGGCATCAGGATATCCGGGGTAACACCCTTACGTTGGGTACTGCCGCCATTAACACGGTAGAACTTCTGAATGGTGTATTGCACCGAGCCCAACGCCGGCCACTCCGGACGCAGCATCTGATCGTAAATGCGGTTCAGCGAGCGATACTGCTGCACGGTGCCTTTCCCGAAGGTCGGTTCACCGACAATCAGTGCACGACCATAGTCTTGCATCGCAGCGGCAAAGATCTCGGAAGCCGAGGCGCTGAAACGGTCAACCAGTACCACCAGCGGTCCCTTGTAATAGGTCACGCCGTCGGTGTCCGCGTCTTCGCGTACTTTGCCGTTGTTATCACGCACCTGCACTACCGGGCCGCTAGGAATGAACAGGCCGGACAGCGATACCGCTTCGGTCAGTGCGCCGCCGCCGTTAGTGCGCAGATCGATGATCAGGCTCTTGACGTTCTGCTTGGCCATCTTCTGCAACTGCACTTTCACATCATCGGTCAGGCCAACGTAGAAGCCCGGGATGTCCATCACCGCGACTTTCTCTTTACCGACGGTCTTGATGGTCATTTTCACCGCGCGGTCTTCCAGACGGATACGCTCGCGGGTCAATGTGACCACCCGGGTTTTGGTGCCCTTGCCGGCCGGCAGGATTTCCAGGCGCACCTTGCTGCCCTTCGGCCCTTTAATCAGGGAAACCACGTCGTCCAGACGCCAGCCGATCACATCGACCACAGGTTTGCCCGCCTGGCCAACGCCGACAATACGGTCACCCACGGTGATCGCCTTGCTCTTCGCCGCCGGGCCACCTGGCACCATGGAGTTGATCAGGGTGTAATCGTCATCCATCTGCAACACCGCACCGATACCTTCCAGTGACAGGCTCATCTCGGTATTGAACTGTTCGGTGTTACGTGGGGAGAGATAGTTGGTATGCGGGTCGATTTCATGCGCAAAGGCATTCATCGCCAGCTGGAAAACGTCTTCGCTGTTGCTTTGTGTCAGGCGCTTGATGGCGAACTGATAGCGTTTGGTCAGCGTTTCACGGATTTCCTTGTCGGTCTTGCCGGTCAGCTTGAGGTTCAGCTCGTCATATTTGACTTTAGCGTTCCACAGCGCGTCCAGTTCGGTCTTGTCTTTCGGCCACGGCGCTTTGCTGCGGTCGAGATCGATAGTGTCGTTGCCGGTGAAGCTCATTGGCTTTTCCAGCAGCGACAATGCATAGGTATAACGCTCAAAACGGCGTTTCTGCGCCAGATTGTACAGCGCGTATGGCGTATCCAGCTTACCGCTTTTCAGCTCTTCGCCCAGCTGATTGCGCTTGTTGGCGAATTGCGCCACGTCGGAGGCCAGCAGCACGTTATGGCTGTAGTCCAACATATTCAGGTAGCGATCGAAGATCTTGCCTGAAAAGTCCGCGTCGAGGGCAAACTGACGGTAATGAGAGCGAGTGAAGCGCGAAGTTACGCGCTCACTCACCGTTGCATGTTGCGGTTCCTGCTGAAGCTGAGGCAGTTGATCGATGCGGATGTTGGCTGGTTCCGCTCCGTAACTGACACCCGCCCACAACAGACCCGCGACTGCTGTTAATCTGACAAATTTGTTCATGCCTTGGTTGGCCTCCGTATCAGAACTGCAAGTGTTCTGCGCGCACAATCATCGCCAGACCGGAAGAGAGCTGCACACGTACGCCATCTTTGGCGATTTCAAGTACGGTTGCATCCATCGCACTCTGGCCTGCTCTGACTTTGATTTCTTGGCCAATTTGCAGTTTAGAGATATCCGTGACTGGCACACGACGCTGCTGGCTTTCCTCTTTGACTTCACGAGGTTGGCGAGCGGGCTGTGGGCGAGTTTGTGGGCGCGGCTTGCGGTTTTCCGGTGCGGCTCCGCCTTCGCGACGTGCAGCAGGTTTTTTACCGGCTGGACGTGGACGACGAGGTTCCGCAGCGGCTGATTCACCGGCAGCTTCACGTTTTTTGGCGTTTTGCTCGGCACGCTGTGCCTGAACTCGCGCTTTTGCTTCTTCAAGCTGTTGACGGGCATGATCGACATGCTGCTGTTCCAGCTCACCGCACGGGTTACCGTCCAAATCGACGCGCTGGGCGCCAACTTTGACACCGTACAGGTAACGCCAGCTTGAGGTGTACAGGCGCAGTGCAGAACGCAATTGCGTTTTGCTTAGGTTTTCTTCCCCCTGAACACGCTCGACCAGATCCTGAAAAATACCGATTTTCAACGGGCGAGCTTCGCCCTCGGCGCTAAAGCAGAGCGGAAAACGCTCGGCAAGAAAAGCAATGACTTCTTTACTAGAGTTCAACTTAGGTTGATTTTCCATGAAATTTCCTGATTACAACGGGTTTGCCAACCAGCGCAGGCATGAACAGGCGTCATTATAATGACGCCATCGGTAAATGCCACGTTAACCGTAGATCAACTTGCTGCCACAGTGACATATTTCGCACTATCACACTGTTCCAGCTGCGCGCAAAGCCCCGCCACCACTGCTTCCAGGCCCCTTTCGTCCTGTTCGTCGAAACGTTGATAAACTGTGCTGTCGATATCGAGAACGCCGATAATCTGACCGCCAACATTGAGCGGCAGCACAATTTCTGCATTACTGGCCGCGTCACAGGCGATATGACCGGGGAACTCATGGACATCGCCAACGCGCTGCACGCGATTCTCTGCCACTGCGGTACCACACACTCCCTTGCCGACCGGAATACGCACGCAGGCGATTTTTCCCTGGAACGGACCCAGCACCAATTGTGCTCCATCCATCAGATAGAAGCCGGCCCAGTTGACGTCGTCAAGACGCTCGTTGATCAACGCACTGGCGTTGGACAACGCGGCGATAAAGTGGGTTTCGCCGTCAAGCAGCGCGCATAAATCACGTTTTAATTCCGCGTAGAATTGTTCTTTTGTCATTTGTTAACCATTAATACAGTGAAGATGGCCACTAGCCCGAGTCTTAAGCCCTATAAAATAAGCATTAAATGCGTATAGCCACAAGGTTAATCATCTGTTGCTTCACAAAACCCTACCGGGCGAGGTATGTTTGCCGGTCGGAAACCCTGTTTTGCCGTCCGGTGCTTGGCCTTATAAGGTACAGACAGATTTATTTTTCAGCTACGCTAATCGAATACGGCGAGCTCTGGGGCAGCTTTTGTCATGATGAAAATACACGCGATCACCGGTCCGCTATCCAAAGCACGTCACCAACGCTGTTGCGAATGCGACCTGCTGTTTGTGTTGCCGCCCCTGAGCGGTAAGCAGGCGGCCTACTGCCCGCGCTGCGATGCCAAGATCGTGAGTGGCCGTGACTGGTCGATGACTCGCCTGACCGCCATGGCGGTCACCATGCTGTTGCTGATGCCCTTCGCTTTCAGCGAGCCGCTGATCAGCATCCGCTTGCTGGGGGTGCGCATTGACGCCAGCCTGCTGGAAGGCATCTGGCAGATGAGCCACCAGGGGGATCCTCTCACCGCCAGCATGGTGGCGTTTTGCACTATTGGCGCCCCACTGACGCTGGCGCTGTCGCTGCTTTACCTGCGTTTCGGCCATGCGCTGGGCATGAACCTGCGCCCGGTGCTGCTGATGCTGGATCGATTGAAAGAGTGGGTCATGCTCGATATTTACCTGATCGGCATGGCGGTGGCGACCATCAAAGTTAAAGAATATGCGGATATTCAGGCCGGCAGTGCGCTGATCGCCTACCTGTCGCTCACCCTGCTCAGCATCCTGACGCTGATCCACGTCAATCTGGAACAATTGTGGGAGCGCTATTATCCGCAGGAACAACCAGAAGGCCCACCGACAGCGCTGCATATCTGCCTGTCGTGCCACTTTACCGGCTACCCAGATGAACGTGGCCGCTGTCCGCGTTGCCATATTCCGATGTGTCACCGACAGCCCTACAGCCTGCAAAAAACCTGGGCGGCGCTGATTGCGGCGATGATTTTGCTGATCCCGGCCAACCTGATGCCGATCTCCATTATTTACGCCAACGGCGCACGAATGGAAGACACCATCTTCTCTGGCGTGGTCTCGCTGGCGACCTCCGGCAATGCGCCGATCGCCGCCATCGTGTTCATTGCCAGCGTACTGGTGCCCTTTACCAAGGTCATTGTGCTGATCACCCTCCTGTTCAGCATTCATTTCAAGACCTCGCACAGCCTGAAAACGCGAATTCGCCTGCTGCGTCTGGTCACCTGGATTGGCCGTTGGTCAATGCTCGATCTGTTTGTGATTGCCTTAATGATGTCACTGGTGAATCGCGACCAATTGTTATCTTTTACTATGGGGCCGGCAGCCTTTTACTTTGGGTCTGCGGTTATTTTAACTATTCTTGCCGTAGAGTGGCTGGATAGCCGATTGATTTGGGATGCACATGCAACAGGAAACGCCGAATACACCGACTGAAGCGCGGGTCAGAAACAAGCGCCGTATTTCGCCATTCTGGTTACTGCCGTTTATTGCCCTGCTGATCGCAGGGTGGCTGGTCTATAACAATTTCCAGGAACGCGGCACCACGGTGACCATTGATTTCCAGTCCGCGGCGGGCATTGTCGCCGGACGTACCCCGGTGCGTTATCAGGGGGTAGAAGTCGGTACCGTACAGAGCATCAGCCTGAGCAAGGATCTGCGCAGCATTGTGGTTGAAGTCAGCATCAAGAGCGACCTGGAAGACTCCCTGCGCGACGGCACCCAGTTTTGGCTGGTGACGCCAAAAGCCTCGTTGGCGGGCGTATCTGGCCTGGATGCCCTGGTGGGCGGCAACTACATCGGCATGATGCCGGGCACCGGGCAGCCGAAAACCCACTTCACCGCGCTCGATACCCAGCCCAAGTACCGGCTGAATACCGGTGAACTGATGATTCATCTGCATGCTGACGATCTCGGCGCACTCAACACCGGCTCGCTGGTGTATTACCGTAAGATCCCTGTTGGCAAGGTGTATGACTACACCATCGCCGAAGGCAATAAAGGCGTCACTATTGACGTACTGATCGACCGCCGCTTTGCCAATCTGGTGAAGGGCAACAGCCGTTTTTGGAACGTCTCCGGCTTCAAGGGTGATTTTAGCCTGGCGGGTGCCTCGGTGCAGATGGAAAGCCTGGCCGCGTTGGTCAACGGCGCCATTGCTTTTGACTCACCGCTCGAGGGCCAGCAGGCCAAGGCCGATCAAAGCTATACCCTGTATCCGGATCTGGCACACAGCCAACGCGGCGTGAACATTACGCTGGACTTGCCGAGCGGCAATAACCTGAGTGAAAACCGCACCCCGCTGATTTATCAGGGACTGCAGGTCGGTACCCTGACCAAGCTGACGCTACAACAGGACAGCAAGGTCACCGGTGAGCTGACCATCGATCCGTCGGTGGTAGATTTAATGCGTAGCGGCACGCGAATTGTCATGCGTAGCCCACGCCTGAGCCTTAACGACGCCAAACTCAGCCAACTGCTCACCGGCAATACGCTGGAGCTGGTGCCGGGTGACGGCGAACCGCAACAGCATTTCAACGTGCTGGATAGCAGTGAGACTCTGTTGCAGCAACCTGGCGTGCTGACCGTGACGCTGAACGCGCCACAAAGTTACGGTATTGACGTCGGTCAGCCGTTGGTGGTGCATGGCGTTAAAGTCGGCCAGGTAATGAGCCGTGCCCTGACGGACAACGGCGTGGTCTTTACCGCCGCCATCGATGCGCAATATCGCCGCCTGCTGCACAAAGACAGCAAGTTCGTGGTCAACAGCCGGGTCGACGTCAAACTGGGCCTCGACGGCATGGAAGTGCTGGGGGCCAGTGCACAGGAGTGGCTGGACGGCGGCGTGCGTATTATCCCCGGCAGCAAGGGGGAACCTGTCGGCCAGTATCCGCTGTATAGCAACAGTGAAAAAGCCGAGGCCGGTATTATCGGCAACAGCCCAACGCCAACCCTGACGCTGAACGCCGTCAGCCTGCCGGATGTTCAGGCCGGTTCGGTGGTGCTGTACCGTAAATTCCAGGTGGGCGAAATTGTTAACGTTCGTCCGAAGGCCAACGAATTTGAAGTGGATGTCTATATCAGCCCGGAATACCGCAAGCTGCTGACCAACGAAAGCATCTTCTGGGCCGAAGGCGGTGCCAAGGTGCAATTGAACGGCAGCGGCCTGACGGTACAGGCTTCACCGCTTAACCGGGCGCTGAAGGGGGCCATCAGTTTCGATAATTTGCAGGGCGTGACGCTGAGCAAAGGCGCCAAACGCATGCTGTACGCCACAGAAACCGCCGCCCGCGCGGTGGGTAGCCAGATAACCCTGAAAACCTACGACGCCAGTAAAGTGTCGCCAGGCATGCCGCTGCGTTATCTCGGCATCGATATCGGCCAGGTGGATTCGCTCAAATTGGCGCCAGAGCGTAATGAAGTGTTGGTCAAGGCGGTGCTGTACCCGGAATACGTGCAAACCTTCGCGCGTCTGGGCAGCCGTTTCTCCATCGTATCGCCGGAGATTTCCGCCGCCGGGGTCAGTAACCTGGACACCCTGTTGCAGCCATACATTAATGTGGAACCGGGTCGTGGGCGTGAGCTGCGCAACTTTGAACTGCAAGAAGCCACTATTACCGACTCGCGCTATCAGGACGGCCTGAGCGTGATCCTCGACGCCGCCGAAACCGGCTCGCTGCAAATTGGCACCCCGGTGCTGTTCCGCGGTGTGGAAGTGGGCACCGTCACCGGCTTCTATCTGGGCGCCATGTCCGATCGCATCCACGTCGCGCTGCGCATCAGCAAGAAGTACCAATATCTGGTGCGTAACAACAGCGTGTTCTGGCTGGCTTCCGGCTACAATCTGCAGTTCGGTCTGACCGGCGGTGTGATCAAGAGCGGGACCTTCCAGCAGTTCATTCGTGGCGGCATTGCTTTTGCCACCCCACCGAATATTCCGCTGGCACCGAAGGCGACGCCGCACAAGCACTTTATGCTGAATGCGGAAGAGCCAAAAGACTGGCGAGAATGGGGTACCGCCATCCCTAAAGAGTAAATTCTTCTCTCCTCAGGGGCTCAGCAATGCTGGGCCCCTACTGTTTCTCGCTTTGTGGTAAACTCCCGCCCTTATTTTGATAGCTGCCAGAGAGCTCACCCCGTGGCCAAACCTGCCTCCGTTTTTTTGCCGCCCGCCTTTCTCGATGCGACGCGCGCCATCATGCCCGCCGACCTGTCGATGGACGATTTCATTGCTGCCTGCCAACGCCCGCTGCGCCGTAGCCTGCGGGTCAATACCCTGAAGATCAGCGTTGCCGATTTTCAAGAGCTGGTGCAGGACTATGACTGGCAATTGGAACCGATCCCCTGGTGTGCGGAAGGCTTTTGGATCGAACGTAAGGACGAAGAGCTGCGGCTGGGCAGCGCGGCAGAACACCTGAGCGGCCTGTTTTACATTCAGGAAGCCAGCTCGATGCTGCCAGTCAGTGCGCTGTTCGCCGAGACTGAAATGCCGCGCCGGGTGCTGGACGTTGCCGCTGCGCCGGGCTCCAAAACCACCCAAATTGCGGCGTTGATGAACAACCAGGGCGGTATTGTCGCCAATGAATACTCCGCCAGTCGGGTCAAGGTGTTGCACGCCAACATCAGCCGCTGCGGCGTGAAAAACGTGGCGCTGACCCACTTCGACGGCCGGGTGTTCGGCGCGGCGTTGCCGGAAAGCTTCGACGCCATTTTGCTGGATGCCCCCTGTTCCGGTGAAGGCGTGGTGCGTAAAGATCCGGACGCCATGAGCAACTGGTCTCCGGCAAGCGTAGCCGCCATCGCCGACACCCAGCGTGAACTGATCGACAGCGCCTTCCATGCTCTGGCTCCGGGTGGCGTCATGGTCTACTCCACCTGCACGCTCAACGCGCAGGAAAACCAGCAGATCGTCAACGGGCTGCTGGCGACCTACGGCGACGCGGTAAGCATTGAACCTCTGGGTGAACTGTTCCCGGGCGCAGAGCGGGCGTTAACCGCTGAAGGTTTCCTGCACGTCTTCCCACAGATCTACGACAGCGAAGGCTTCTTTGTGGCGCGGTTGCGCAAGCACCACTCCGTCACCGCGTTGGCGAAGCCAAGCTATAAGTTGGGCAAATTCCCGTTTACCCCGCTTTCCGGCAAGGATTCCGCCGAGATCGCTCAGGCCGCAGCGGCCTCTGGACTGGCCTGGGATGAAACCAGTCGCCTGTGGGCACGCGATAAAGAGATCTGGCTGTTCCCTGCCGAGCTGGAAGCGCTGGTCAACAAGGTGCGTTTCTCGCGTATCGGGATAAAACTGGCCGAGCGTTTCACCAAGGGCTACCGCTGGCAGCACGAAGCGGTTATCGCGCTGGCAGTTGCCGAGGGCAAACAGCGTTTTGAGCTGGACGCCGCATTAGCGCAAGAGTGGTTCCACGGTCGCGACCTGTACCCAGAGCCGCCGCCGCTGACCGATGAATGCATTGTCACCTATCAGCAACAGCCGTTAGGCATCGCCAAACGCATCGGCAGCCGGATAAAAAACAACCTGCCGCGCGAACTGGTTCGCGATGGCACGTTGGATTTTCATCAGTAAATCAATCCGCATGGGTTGGAACTGGCCGGAAAATTCCGGCCAGTTAATTTCGCTAATAATATTCCGACAGGCGAATATTATTATTCTAATCATTTTACTCTCTCGGCATTATCCCCTCTTCTGTTTGGAAGATAGCGACATCTTTCAAAAATAAAGAAAATTTTCGGCCCCCTACCAAGACATTTCTGACTTCTTATTCTATTAATTAAACTGTAAATAAATTAATGCGTTTATCCTTTTCTGGATGGCGTTTTTTGGGGCTCACCTTTACACGGCAAGGAAAAAGATATGAAAAAAATTCTGATGGCATTGACCTCGGCAGCCACCTTGCTGTGTGCAAGTGGTGCCGCCAACGCGGCAGGGACTATTCAGGGTAACCTGGGGGTAACCCTGACCATCGGCGCAGGTTGCGTGGTGGGCGGCGGAAACAGCGCCGGCAGCGTCAACGACTTTGGTGCCATTAGCTTCGGCACCTACTCTTCGCTGTCCAACATTATCGACGCCAGCGCAACCGGTTCCGGCGGCGCAGGTACCCTGTCGCTGACCTGTACCACAGGTACTGACTACACCGTGGCGCTGAACGACGGTCTGCACGTGGCGGCCGGTAACCAGCGCCAAATGGCCAGCACCGCAGGTGCCTTGATCAAGTACAACCTTTACCAGGATCAGGCCCGCGCTACCGCCTGGGCCAGCGGTGCCAATGCATTGACCGGCACCGGCACCGGCGCAGCGGTTCCGTTGATTGTCTACGGTCGTGTCCCGGCCGCCGCCACCACACCCGATCCTGATACCTATAACGATACCGTGACGATGACGGTAACCTGGTAACAGTGCGGCAGGTTGTTTTGGGCTGTGGCTTGCTGGCGTTAAGCCTGGCGGTGAATGCTGATAGCAAAACGGCCACCATTGGCGTCAGCGCCACCTTGTTGAAGGCTTGCGAAGCCGGCAGCAGCTCGGGGGGCAATGTCAGCTTCGGTTCGCTTAACTTCGGTACGGTCTATTTCCTCAGTACCAGCGTCAGCGTCGCCGGGCAACAAAATGCCGGCGCCATTCGCATCAAATGCAACAACGGCACCAGCTACAACGTCCTGCTTAACGGTGGGCAAAGCGGCAACACCGCTGCCCGTTACCTGAAAAGCGCTGCCGGACAACAGGTGAACTACAACCTGTATACCAGCAGCGCCCACAGCACCATCTGGGATAACCTGACCGGGGTGTCGCAAACCGCCAACGGCCAGGATAACTGGTTACCGGTGTACGGCATGATCCCGGTGCAATCCACCCCGCCGATCGGCAGCTACACCGACACCGTGCAGGTCACCATCAATTGGTAATGGCAATGCGTATTTTAAGCGGTGGTTTATTGCTCTGGATGATGGCGCCGCCGGTACTGGGCGACACGGGCGTCAACGATCAGCAAAAGACCCAGGCACTGACCGTCAACGCGACGGTGGTGAAAGGCTGCATCCTGGGGAGTGGCAGCAGCGATGTCACCACCTTCGGCAGCCTCAACTTTGGTCAGATCTCTTCGTTAGCCAGCAATATCAGCATCGTTTCCAGCGCCGGGGCCGGTTCAGTGCTGTTTCGTTGCAATCCGGGTCTGAGCGTTACGCTGGCGCTGGGTATCGGCAATAACGTCACCGGTTCTATCTCCGCCGGACGCAAACTAAAAAATACCCTGACCCCCGAGACCCTGATTTATCAGCTTTACCAGGACAGCAACTATTCCACCATTTGGGGTGATGGCAGTAACGGTGGCACCACCGAGATTGTCGCCGCGACCGGCAGTACTCAGGAAATAAAAGTTTATGCCCGTTTGTTCTCGACCAGTACCCTGCCCACCAGTGGCACTTACAGCGATACGGTCTTACTGACGGTCACTTATTAGTATTTTGAATAAACAAGGATTTAGCCATGCGCATACCTTTACGACTGTCACTGACGGCAGCGCTGTTGATTGTCGGCCAACAACAGGCGCTGGCCGCCGCCTCTATTCTGATTTGGCCTATCGATCCGGTGATTGAAGATCAACAACCCGCAACGGCGCTGTGGCTGGAAAACCGCGACAGCAAACCGGTCTATATGCAAGTGCGCGTGCTCGGCTGGAAACAGACCGCCGGTAAAGACGATTACAGCAACCAAAGTGAAGTGATCGCCAGCCCGCCAGTCGCCTCGATTGCGCCAGGTAAACGCCAATTAATCCGGTTGGTTAAACAAACCCCACCCCCCGCCGGCCAGGAACGCGCTTACCGCATTCTGATTGATGAAGTCCCGGTGAAAGATTCAGGCAGTCAATCTACCCCCGATGGGGCTCAGATGGGGCTGAAATTCCAGATGCGTTATTCGGTGCCGTTGTTTGTCAGCGGCAAAGGCGTCTGGACCAAACAGGATTCAGAAAAACCGCGTGATTACGCCTCCGCCAACCAACCGCAGCTCAGCTACCGACTGTTGCAGCAAAGCAGTCAGCGCTGGCTGGAGGTACGTAACCAGGGCATCGTGCATGCGCGTATCTCCAAAGTCACAATGCAGGGGAAAACGCTCAATGCCGGCCTGATGGGTTACGTGTTGCCCGGTTCGCAGATGCGCTTTGCGGTACCGGCTTCTGGCAGTTTCAGCAGCGGTCAACTGCAGGCCAAGGTCAACGACAACAAGCAGCCGATCACCCTGACTGCTTACTGAGCAACATGTGCCGTTAACCAGCATGCCGTCACCCAGGCGTAACGGATTCGGTCTGAAGCCGTTAGCATTCGCCGTACTGTGCGCAGTGGCCACGCCGTGGCTACCCTATTCCTACGCCGATGATTTACCGCCGCCGCCCAGCGCCATCAGTATGCCGGATACCACGTTGTATCTGGAGCCGGTGGTCAATGGCCGCCAGACCGGAAAAGTGGTGCCGGTGACTTACCGTGGCGGCCACTATTACCTCACACCTCAGCAATTGCTCGACGCCGGTCTGCCGGTAGCGGATAAACAGGCGAAAGAAATTGCGGTCGACCAATTAGATAAAGTGGACGTCACCTACAGTGGTGAAACCCAGCAGTTGATGATCAACGTCCCCAATGACTGGCTACCCAAGCAGAAATTCAACGCTCAGAACCCGTTGGATCGCCTGCCGGCACAGAGCAGCCTCGGTCTGCTGTTCAATTACGATCTTTACGCCAGTCAAAGCAGCGCCAACGGTCAGCCGGGCTATCTTTCTGCCTGGACCGAACAGCGGCTGTTCGACGGCTTTGGCGTGGTGTCCAACACCGGTATTTTCCGCGGCAGCTTTAACACCTCCGCCAACAGTGACCAGGACAACCGCTATATCCGCTATGACAGCCAATGGCGCTACAATGATGACGACCGCCTGCTCAGCTATACCGCGGGCGATCTCGCTACAGGCGCGCTGACCTGGAGCAGCTCGGTGCGTATCGGCGGCGTCCAGCTGGCGCGTAATTTTGCCTCCCGGCCCGATCTGATCACCTACCCGCTGCCGCAGTTCTCCGGCCAGGCAGCGCTACCCAGCAGTGTTGATCTGTATATCAACAGCTATAAAAACAGCAGTACCAGCGTTAACCCCGGCCCTTTCACCCTGGATACCGTGCCTTACATCAACGGTGCCGGGCAAGCCACCGTCGTCACCACCGATGCACTGGGCCGACAAGTCAGTACCGTGGTGCCGTTTTATGTCGCCAGTAATCTGTTGCAGGCTGGCATGAGCGACTTCAGCCTGTCTTCCGGTGCCCTGCGGCGCAATTATGGCATCAGCTCTGCCGATTACGGCCAGTGGGTGGCCAGTGGCAGCGGACGTTACGGCGTCACGGATTGGTTAACCCTGGAAGGACGTGCCGAAGGTGCCGCTGAGCTAGCGGTGGGCGGCGCCGGGGCCAATATTCGTGTTGGCCAGTGGGGGGTATTCAACGCCTCTTACAGCTACAGCCAGGCCAGCGATAACGCTTTTAATGATTATCAGCCTTCGCAACAGCCCAACTACTACGATCCGCTGACCGGTCAACCTATCCCTCAGCCCGATCCGCAGCCGGTCTATCAGTACAGCACCAATCATGGCGATCAGAGCAGCATCGGCTACACCTACAGCAACCGCTATTACAGCCTGAATGCCCAGCGCATCCTGCGCAGCGCCGGTTTCGGGGATATTTCGGTGTATAAAAGCGACTATCGTCTGAGCCGCCGTACCGATCAACTGACTGGCAGTATCGGCCTGAACCGGTTCGGTAGCATTGGCGCCGGCTATTTTGATGTCCGTGACGCCATTGGTCAGCGCACTCGCCTGGTCAACTTCTCCTACAGCATTTCGCTGTGGCGCAATACCAGCCTGTATGCGTCGGTGAACCGCGAAATCGGCAGCAGCGGCTACAGTGCCCAACTGCAACTGTCCATTCCCTTCGACACCTGGGGGACCGCCAGCGTCAGCGCCTCTCGCGACAACAACAATCGCTGGAACCAACGCGTCAGCTACAGCCGCGCGGCACCGACCGACGGCGGTTTGGGCTGGAACCTGGCCT
Organism: Serratia proteamaculans; assembly: GCF_949794035.1. Classification (NCBI taxonomy): domain Bacteria; kingdom Pseudomonadati; phylum Pseudomonadota; class Gammaproteobacteria; order Enterobacterales; family Yersiniaceae; genus Serratia; species Serratia proteamaculans. Next base: position 2,275,750 of record NZ_OX461105.1, on the reverse strand, counting down.
ACGCGGATGGACAGAGCAGCGACAGCTATAGTCAGGCCGATATCACCTGGCGCACCCGTCTGCTCGAGGCCCGCGGCGGGATGTACGGCAACAGCGATGATTATACCCGCTGGGGGGAAGTGAGCGGTTCTCTGGTGGCAATGCAAGGCGATCTGTACGCTACCAATACCATTAACGACGCCTTCGCCCTGATCTCTACCGAAGGCTACCCGGATATTCCGGTGCGTTATGAAAATCAGTTAATCGGCGTGACCAACGCCAAAGGCTATCTGCTGGTGCCCACCGTCACCTCCTATTACCACGCCAAATTCCAAATCGACCCGCTTAATCTGCCGGCGGACGTGGCGGTTCCCACCGTGGAGAAAACCGTGGCGATCCGCGATCACAGCGGGTTCTTGGTCGATTTCCCTATCCAGCAGATTTCCGCCGCCGACGTCAAACTGGTCGATACCCAGGGCAAACCGCTGGCCAACGGCAGCGAGGTGGCCATCGTCGGCAGCAATCAGCAAAGCTATGTTGGCTGGGATGGCATGGTCTATGTGGATCCGGTGCAATTGCAAAACCGGCTGAGCGTCATTCCGGCAGACGGTAGCGCCCCCTGCCAGGCGCAATTTAGCCTGACCAAAACCCAGGGCATCCAAAGCATCGGACCAATTGTGTGCCAGTAACTCATGATGGAGAAAAAGATGATTAGTGGATCCAAAGCGTTATTACTGGCGCTGCTGCTGTTCACCGGCCGACAAGCGCTGGCCGACTGCACCACCACCAACGGCAGCGTCACCCTGCCAGGCAGCAGCACATTTGCCGTTTATAATGGCTCACTCAGCGCCCAGGGTACCGCCGGACTCAACTGCAGTGGCTTGGGACTATCGCTGTTGACGCAAAATACCGTGACGGTAAAAATAAACTCGACCACCAATACCATGGCGCTGGCCAACACCGACGGTTCCGGCGATAAAATCCCCTATCTGATTTATCCCGATGCGAATTACCAGTATCCCTATACCGTCGGGCAAACCATCGATTACAGCTCATTGAACCTGTTGACGCTGATCCTGATCTCCCCCAACGTCAACTTTCCGCTGTACATCAAAACCACCGCCGGGGCCAACGTCCGCTCCGGCACCTATACCGACACGGTCAACCTGGTGTGGAACTACCATATCTGCGGGCTGGGTTTGATCGGATTGTGCATTTGGTGGGATGGCACCAATAAACCCAGTACCGTGACGATTAACCTGATCCTTACCAAAGACTGCCTGTTCGGCACCGCGCAGAACGTCAACTTTGGCAGCATGGCGCTGGTCGGGCAGTTTAACCCGGTGAACCAAAGCATTACCCTCACCTGCACCAAAACCGAGGGTTACAACACCTACTTTACCGACGGCAATAACCCGGTCACCGGCTGGCGGCGAATGAAAAACGGCACCAGCAACTATATGCAGTATCAAATCTACCTGCCCAACAGTACCACGGTGTGGAACAGCACCAACAAACAAGCAGGCGCCGGTACCGGGCTGGCACAAAGTATCCCGTACCTGGCTCAGATCAACCCGGCGCAAACCGAAGTGCCGGTGGGAACCTACCAGGACAACATCAGTTTTGTGGTGGAGTATTAAGCCCCTGCGCTAGTCACGGATCGTCGATGTTGCCAGCTTGTATTTTTTATGTGGCATTTTTTGCTCATTTGACTATGCTAATGATGACGACCTCAACTGGTCACACCTCATACCAGCAGATCAAGCAGGAGTTCCAATGGGCAAAACCGTGGTGAAAATAGGCAGTTTCGAGGTCGATGACGCGCATTTATCCTCCTCGTCCGAGCAGGCCAGCACGCTGGCGATCCCTTGCAAGTCGGATCCCGACCTGTGCATGCAGTTAGACGGTTGGGATGAGCACACCAGCATTCCGGCGATACTCGATGGCAAGCAATCGCTGTTGTACAAGCAACATTACGATCGGCAGAGCGATGCCTGGGTGATGCGATTGGAATGAACGACGACAAACTGAAGAACGCGCGGTGTCCCCTCAGGAACACGGCGCGTTTTTTTATGTGATAGCAATACCGCGACCGGCGAAGAAACGGCCAAAGCTGCTCAGCGGTAAAGTCACCTGTTGGCGCGTGGCCGGGCTGTCACCCGAAGGGTTATGGAAGGTTACGCGATCGGCCTCAGCGGCGGTCACCAACACCAGATGACCGCCACGCTGGGGTGGCGTCTGCTCGGGCTGGCGAATGCCGGGATGTACCGAAGCGATAAAATAACGCCGTTGCGACAACACCAGTGGCAAGTCTTCCGGCTCGATACCGACCCTCACCTCAGATTCCAGCGCAAACTGCTCACGCACATAGTCGACAAAGGGCGCGTAAATCAGCCCCTTGATACGCTCGCCTTCACGAACGTAAGCACCGTACGGCAGACTACGGCGCGCCAACTCCAGCAGCGAGGGCGCCTCACCATCTCGATGGCTAAGTACCATTCTCAGACAGGCCATGCCACAGACGTGGTTAGCCCATTCGATGTATTCCGCCCGATCGCGCGCGCCGCTGCGCGCCCAGTTAACATCATCCGCCAGCGTCACACGCCCGGCAATCAGATCGGCCGCCAACTCGGGCGTCGCCCATTGGCAGACGTAAGGGACAGAGGACATCAAATCAGAAAGTCTCTGCCACTTTGAAATTCATCAGCACCAGCGTCATATCCGGTGAGAACAACTCGTACTCTTCAAAGAAGCTCTGCAACTCTTTACGCCAATAGGCCAGAGAACGGTCACCTTCCCCTTCGGCAAAAGCATGGGCTTCATCAACCTGATCGTAGGTTTTCATCTCTACCGACGTCAGTTCTACCGCACACACCGGGTCACCTTTACCGTCCACCACCACAAACACGTCGCCGGCCAGTGGGATGCCTTCGCCATCGAGATTGGCACAGGTTGCCGTCTTGGTCCCGTTGAGGATCAGCTTGACCACGTCATCGGCCTGCTGCTCGGTGTTGCCGAATGCCCAACGCTCGGTGTTTTCGTATTTCTTCGGAATTTCGCTCGCCATTGCCATACCTTATTGAATGAATCATTGTGCAGACAGAATAGTACAACGTATTCCCTGCGGCCTCCACCTGCCGTATTCACGCCACTGTGGCCTATTCCCCTATCTTTTATAGGCTGTTTCGGGTAAATCCCTGTGCCTGCGTCGGCACAACAGGCATACTGTGGACGCAATTCACTCCATGGCTATTGGCCAGGCGGCAACAAAATGAAGAATGACGACAAAGACTCCGATGACACTTTCAGCGACTTGTTAAAAGTGCTGGCGGTGGCGGCGATTGTTATCTTTGTTATCGTCGGCTGGTATTTCAGCTAATAAGCACCACAGGAGGTCACATTGGCAACAAAACGCATGCGCACCAAGCACTGGAAGATGTTTTTGATCCTGCTGCTGATCTGTCTCGCCCTGCTGTTATTACGCTGGGCAGCGATAGTCTTTGGTTAATGGCAGGGAGCAATACGAATGGCAAAACGTAATGGCAACGGCGTACAAATCGCCTTACTGCTGCTTGCGCTGGTTATTTTAGTCTGCGGCATTTTAATGATTACCACCGAACTGGGTCATCAGGTACTGGAAGAGATCGAGGATATTCTCGAGTAAAGCCAGCCCGGCCGGACACTGGCTGGCACCCTATTATCCAGGTTCCCGCTCTGCGGGTTGTTTGACCTCCGGCTCCAACAGCTCGCGCAGATAGGCGATCCGCGCCTCCCCTTGTGGCAACCAAAAACGACACAGCCAATGCGGCACTTCGGCCCCTTGGCTTCGGCGATGGTACACAGCCAGTTGATCGACCAGTTTCATTATTCGCCCTCCAGTAATTTAACAAGGTCAGTATTGGGCGAAAAAACCAGAAGAAACACTGATGGCTTATTTTTTATGCTTCCTGATTTAATATTGTGCGATCGGCGCGGTGGCGAACCCCTGGCTCAACTGCTACATTGACCAAAAATCACCCAGCCGAGGTAAGCGATGATGTTCTCGGAGCAGGAGATAAAACCCGTGTGGGATGAAGTGGCACGCTTGATCGGCGACAGCGTGATGCAGTTGCGCCATCGCGGCGAGGTTTTATCGGTAGAAACGCTGGCAAAGCATCTGGCGCAACAACTGGCAGACTGTCATGACATTGAACGCCGGATCCTGATTGGCGCAGCGATCAACATGCTGAAAGATGGAAAATGAATCGCCAACCGGAAGGGTTGGCGATTCGGCAGAAGCCCGAGGTATGCAAGCCCGGCCTTCTGTGCGCTACTATGTCAGGCTAACATGACGAAATTAATAGGAATTGTCGGGTTTTTCCTCAAAATGCCGAATTTTTATTGCCATCTGTCCTCAGGCCAGCACGAAATCACTGGTTTCCAGTGGTTGACCCACCACTTTCACCAGAAAATCACTGGCGTCAAACCCACCGCCCAGATTGATGGCTAAATCGCTGACCTGTGCCTGCGCGTCGTAGCTCAGCATTGCCTCACCGGCCTTGCCGCTGAACTGGCTGACAAATTCGATACCCTTGCTGCCACCGGTGTTAAACAACGACAGATCTATCTTGTCCTCGCCGCTAACAAAATCCACGATCCAGTCCGGTGCATCAGCGCGTGACTCGTTGGCAGCGAAATAAACGAAGGTGTCTTTGCCCTCATTACCAAACAAATGATCCGACTCACCACCGCCGTACAAAATGTCGTCCCCCGCGCCGCCCATCAAAATATTATTGGTGTCGTTGCCGATGATCACATCGTTTCCGGCACCGCCAAAAGCGTTTTCGATGGTCACGCCGGCAGCAATCGAAACGTTACCCTTCAGTCCTCCCACGTCAGAGAAAGATTGCTCATTGAGGTTAATACGTTGGTTCTGGCTAAAACCCGAGAAATCAAAAGTGTCCGTACCGCCAGCGTCCCAGGCGCTAAACACAATTTTATCCTGTGCTCCGGTAGCGGTGAGGAAATCGCGATCGGTGTTGGAGTTAAAACCGTAGATCGTATCACCGCTGCGGGTGGTCATATTGGCACCATAGAAATGCTGGATGGCGGTAATGTCATTTAACAACGGCGCGGAAGAGTAAGCGCCCTGGAAATCCTGGCCAGTGCTGCTCTCGCTGAAATAGCTCATCACGCTGTGGGCGCGACTGTCTTCGAAATAAGTCGCATCCTGGTTGTAAGTAATACTCACACCCGGTGCGGCATTGTAATCCCCCGGATGCTGCAACCCCAGCGCATGGCCAATTTCATGGGTTAGCGTCTGGCGGCCATATTCGTTTTCGTGGATCAGGTTTTTGGCAAAGACATTACTTGTGGCGTTATACCAGGTTTGCCCCGCCACCGACGCAGAAGAGTCCGGGTTATACGCAAAGGCATAAGAGCCGCGAGAGCTGACATCAAACAGGCCAAATTTGATATTGGCGTTTTGGGTGTTACTGGTCTCGGTAAAGGTGATATTGGCGACGTCTGACCAGGATTGCAGTGAAAGTTTCGCCTGTTCACGCTGCTGTTGATTAAAGCTGCTGAATCCGCCGATCGCCATACTCGACATATTGCCCGGTGCCTGTTCCCAAAAACTGTAACTCAGGTTAACCGGGGTATCGGTCACGCCTTTATCATGCCAGCTTCGGTCGCCACGGATCAGTTCCAGCCCGGCATTTTCAAAACTTTTTGAGGGATGAATCACGTTCAGCAACGGATCGCTATCGGGTTTATAAGCGCCCTGCAGGGCCAATACGCTGATAGCTTCGGCGGAGGCGTTAGCCTGTTGATTGCTTGATGACATACCAATATCTCCATATTTGTCATTTCAGTGTGTCGACGACATCACTGACGGATGGCCTTAATGGCCCGGGTCCGGTGCTGAATAAATACGGGGATATCGGTAATGCGGTTGGCACCCTCCATGAGTACTCTTGATGAGAACGATAATCCCTTAAATAAAAGAATAGACGCTTTGGTTTAAAATACAGAATTATCTGAGGAAAAATAATCTCGACTATTCCCTCTCCATTTGGCTGCTTATTATTTTCAGTAACACAAATAAAAAAACCGGGGCAATCCACCCCGGTATCCATAATTCAGTCTGGACTCAGATTAACCAACCCAACAACAATGTGGCACCAATGACGGTGGACGCACCGCCGATACGCGTGGCGATTTGCGCAAACGGCATCAACCCCATACGGTTGGAGGCGGAGAGGATCGCCACGTCGCCGGTTCCGCCTAACCCACTGTGGCAGCAGGTGACGATCGCCGCTTCTACCGGGTACATTTTCAGGTAAGGCGCAATCAGGAAACTCACCAGTCCCATCGACAACACCACCGAACCGCAAACCACCACATAGCCCACCGAGAAGACCGCCACCACGCTTTCCAGCGGCACATACAACATGCCCAGACCAATCATCAACGGCCACACCAGCGCGGTTGAAACGAATTTATAAAAACTGTGAGCACCGGTTTCCATTGAAGTTGGGATCACCCGACAGTATTTGCACAGTACCGCAAACAGAATCATCAGCACCGGGCCGGGAATATGCACGATGTGTTCGAACAGACCGCCGACGATAAAGAAGGCGCAGATCACCAACAGCCCACCGCCCATCAGTTGAAAATCGACGTTGCCGTTGGTTTCCTTGATGGCAAACACCGCGTTTTCCTCTGCCGAACGGATCAACATGCCGTCACCGCTCAGCGCCTTGCGCTTCATCCCCAAACGCGCCAACACGCCTGCCGCCACAATAGCGAAGATATTACCCAGTACCGCCGCCGGGGCCAGTTGTGCCACGTACACGTCCGGCGTCGATCCCAGAATGGCAGAATAAGCCAGCGACAGCGGCAATATGCCCTCGCCGATACCGCCACCGATAATCGGCACAATGATAAAGAAGAAGGTATGGTAAAAGGTGAAGCCAAACAGCTTGCCCACCAGCAGCCCGGTCGCTACCGCGGTCACCGTACCGATCACCAGCGGCACAAACATGCGGATCATGCCCTGGATCAGGATCACCCGGTTCATGCCGAGAATGCTGCCGACCACCAGACTGGCGATAACAAAGTACAGCAGGTTGGCGTCTTTCATCAGCAGATGGACGGTCCCCATCACGTTCGGCTGGAAGAAATTAAAGTAGACCAACACCGAAGGCACCATCAGGCACAGAATGGCCGGACCGCCGATATCACGCAGCACCGGAATGCTTTTGCCTAAATGCGCCAGTGCAAAACCCAGCGTCATAATCACCGCCAAGCCACCGATCATATTCTTTGGCAAGAAGTTGGCATAAGCCGAAACGGCAACAATGGCACAAATAGTGATAAACAACGCCACCGGCACGGCACCGATATTCATTTGCCGGATTTGGTTAATTAATCCTGAAGGATCAGGCTGCAACGCATCTTTCTCACAGGCAATTTCTGCATTTATCTGTTTCATTATTCACCCTGCTGACAAGTGTTCAGTGTGGAGCGGATCGTCTAACGCCATATGAAATAATTTAAAGAGTTAAAACAAATTATTATCATAGACACGATGGAGACTTTGATTTTTTATAATGATTAAAATAGTAGACAGCCCAGACGATATGATAAAAAATAAAAATACGTAATCAAATTACGCCTTATTAATCCAATATTGTGAGCCTCCACTGATGTTGGTTTTAATTAATTATCGTCAGCGTTTTGTAATTAAAATAATCAGGCGTAAATTCGCTGCTATGCTATAGATGGAAGTAAAAATCCGTGCGTTTACTAATGAGAACCGGAGCGGTAATTAGCTGAATCCGGTCAGCTGTACCCGAGCCTGCTCCTGCACGCGGCACCGTGCAGAAAACAGGCAATAATATATGCCCCATGGCTTTCAGGTTGTTGCCGACAATAGGGTGCTCTGAAAGCCGACAGGCATAGCACTAATAAGGAAGTAGGATATGTCTTCAATCGCGATTACCCCACAAACGCTGGCCCGTTACGGCATCCATCAGGCTACCGAAATCGTCCATAACCCAAGCTATGAACAACTGTTTACCGAAGAAACCCGTGCCGACCTGCCGGCACTGGAGCGCGGTACGCTGACCCAGCTTGGTGCGGTCAACGTCGATACCGGTGAATTCACCGGTCGTTCGCCGAAAGATAAATACATTGTCCGTGGCGACACCACGCGCGATACCGTCTGGTGGTCCGATAACGGCACCGGCAAAAACGACAACCAGCCACTGTCGCCGGAAGTGTGGCAGCATCTGAAAACCCTGGTGGGTAACCAGCTTTCCGGCAAGCGTCTGTTTGTGGTGGACGCCTTCTGCGGCGCCAATGCCGACACCCGCCTGAAGGTCCGTTTCATCACCGAGGTGGCCTGGCAGGCGCACTTTGTCAAAAATATGTTTATCCGCCCGACGGATGAAGAACTGCAGAATTTCGAACCGGACTTCGTAGTGATGAACGGAGCCAAATGCACCAACCCGGACTGGCAACAGCAGGGGCTGCATTCAGAGAACTTCGTCGCCTTTAACCTGACCGAACGTATTCAGTTGATCGGCGGAACCTGGTACGGCGGCGAAATGAAGAAGGGCCTGTTCTCAATCATGAACTACCTGTTGCCGCTGCAGGGGATCGCCTCGATGCATTGTTCGGCCAACGTCGGCGAACAAGGTGATGTGGCGGTGTTCTTTGGCCTGTCCGGTACCGGTAAAACCACCCTCTCCACCGATCCCAAGCGTCAATTGATCGGTGATGACGAACACGGCTGGGACCATGACGGCGTGTTCAACTTTGAAGGCGGCTGCTACGCCAAGACCATCAAGCTGTCGCAACAGGCCGAGCCGGAGATTTATCAGGCGATCCGCCGTGACGCACTGCTGGAAAACGTGCAGGTGCTGGCCGATGGCAGCATCGATTTCGATGACGCCAGCAAGACTGAAAACACCCGCGTCTCCTACCCGATTGAGCATATCGAGAACATCGTCAAACCGGTGTCCAAAGCCGGTCACGCGAAGAAAATCATCTTCCTGACTGCGGATGCCTTCGGGGTGCTGCCGCCGGTGTCACGCCTGACGCCGGAACAAACCCAGTACCACTTCCTGTCTGGTTTTACCGCCAAGCTGGCTGGTACCGAGCGCGGCATCACCACGCCAACCCCAACCTTCTCCGCCTGTTTCGGCGCCGCGTTCCTGACGCTGCATCCGACGCAATACGCCGAAGTGCTGGTGAAACGCATGGAGGCGGCTGGCGCTCAGGCCTATCTGGTGAATACCGGTTGGAACGGCAGCGGCAAGCGTATTTCCATCAAGGATACGCGTGGCATCATCGATGCTATTCTGAACGGTGAGATTGAGCACGCCGAGACCTTCACCCTGCCAATCTTTGGCCTGGCGGTCCCGACGGCACTGCCGGGAGTTGATCCTTCGATCCTCGACCCGCGCAAAACCTACGCCGACGAATCCTTGTGGCAGGAGAAGGCGCAGGATCTGGCGCAACGCTTTATCGATAACTTCGCAAAATACACCGTGACGCCAGCCGGCGAAAAGCTGGTCAGCGCCGGTCCCAAGCTTTAAGACTGCAAAGGCACAATGGTGTCTTTAGACGTCTGACAAAGCTTGTTATTAGGGAGAGCGTGCCGGAGGGGTCGTAGCAGCCTTGGCTGCCGACCAATTTGCCGGGAGCAAATTGGAACGACTTCGTCGGCCCGTAGGGTGGGACACACGGACGTGTCCCATAATGGCCCCTCGGTGCGCTAGGCCCGAGTATCTCGGTCTAAAAGACAATTTAGCCATCAACCTCAAGGGGCCCGTCGGCCCCTTTTTTACGCCAGTTGCGTATCCAGATTGATCAGCGCCTGCGCCAGCACCCTGGCTCCATCGGCCAACTGCTGTTCGGTAATCGACTCCTCTGGGCAATGACTGCGCCCATTCAGACAGGGAATAAACACCATCCCCACCGGCCCGGTGGCTGCCATATAGACCGCATCATGCCCGGCACCGCTCGGTAGCCGACGGCTGGCCAGCCCGAGCGACTGCGCAGCACCGTCGATCGCCTGCATCACCGTTTCCGCACAGGCCGTGGGCCGTGCCCGGCTGACATGTTGCAACTCCGCCTGCAAACCCAGGCTCTGCAAACGTGGCTGACAACTTTCCAGCAGTAACTCAGGGAAGCTATCCAACACCTGCTGACTGTCGCTACGCACCTCAAGCATCAGCTCCACCCGGCCCGGCACCGCATTAGGCACGTTGGGCGTCATGGCAATACGGCCCACGGTCGCCACCACATAGTGCGGATTACCGCTCTGCTGCGAGGCTGCCGCATGCGCCTGTTCGATCACCTGTGCCGCGCCCACCAGCGCATCACGACGAATATCCATTGGCGTGGTCCCGGAGTGATCCGGCTGGCCAATCACCGTCACCAGGACCCGGCGAATGCCGACAATGTGCGTCACCACGCCAATCGGCAATTGCTGGCGCTCCAGCACCGGTCCCTGCTCGATGTGCAACTCGACATAGGCGGCGGTGCCGCCAGGCAAGCGCAGCGGCTGGGTCAGTTTTTCCGGATGAGCGCCGATTCGCCTCATCGCTGCCGCCAGCGTTTCCCCCTGCGCGTTCTTCGCCGCCAGCATACCGCTGTCCAACTCACCACTTAGCGCCCGGCTGCCCACGCAGGAAATCCCGTAATCGCTCGGTTCCTCGGACAGAAAGTCGATCACCTCAAATGGGTGCTGCAAAGCTATCGCCTGCTGGTGCAGGCAATGGGCGATCTCAATCCCCGCCAGTACGCCGATAATGCCGTCATAGCGGCCGCCGCCAACCACGGTATCGCAATGCGAACCGGTGACGATCGGCGCCAAATCCTTACGTAGCCCGGCGCGGCGCCCAATCAGATTGCCGCCCTCGTCCAGCGTCACCGTCAACCCGGCCTGTTTCATTTGTTCCGCCAGCCAGAGACGCGCCTCACTGAACAATGGCGTAAAGGCACGGCGCGTCCAGGGCACCTCCGGCAGTGTCATCTGCGCCAGGTGATTGACCCGGGCCCACAAGCGCTCGCTATTGATTAATTCGGTCATTGACTCTCTCCTTTGGCAGCATGCGGGCGCAAAAACTGGCCCGTCCCCGGCGAATTGACAATATGGCCATCGGCAAACACCGCCTGACCGCGGCAATAAGTGGTTTCCACCCGTACGCTGAATTCCATGCCCTCAAAGGCGCTCCACTTCACCGCCGACAGACTGTTGGCCGGATCGAAGCGGTAATGTTCAGGCTTCAAAATAACGAAGTCAGCATCCATACCGATATCGAAGCCACCTTTACGATCGTCGAGCAGGAAATGGCGCGCCGGGTTGCGGCACAGCAGTTGCGCTACGGTGGTCGGCGCAATGCCATGCTGTTCACAGCCGGTCCACAGCGCCGGTAATAGCGTCTCCAGCCCCGGTCCGCCGGAGGCATTTTTGAATACGTTGGCCTCCCCTTTACGTTCCAGCCCCCAGCTGACGTGATCGGAAGAAACAAAAGTACAGTTACCCTGCGCAATATGGCTCCACAGCAGTTCGGTTTCCGCTTGCGGGCGGATCGGCGGGTAGTGCTTGGTCTTGGCACCAAACTGACGCGTGTGCTGTTCGTGGTTCAGCATCAGGTACTGCACGCAGGTCTCAATGCTGACCGGATAGCCCGCTTGCTGATACATCCGGTAGAGTTCGAAACCCCGCGAGGTGGAAACGTGTACGGCGTGGGCGCGCGCGCCGCTTTCCGCCCCCATCTCATAGATCAGCGCCGTCGCCAGATTCTCGATCAACGGCGTGTGGGCACGCATAAAGGCATCCCAGCCGGTGTCACCCGCCTCGGTCATCCGTTGGATATTCTTGCGCGTCAGCTCCTGCATTTGGTTATGCACCGCACAGGCCAGCCCGGTCGGCGCAATCAGTTGGAAGGCGTGCATCAGGTCATCTTCATCTACCCGAGGGAAACGGCCCGGCGTGGCTTCAAAAGTGGAGAACTTGAAGGCGCAGACTCCACCTTCAATCAGCCCGGCGGCGGCGTCAAACCCGTAGGTGGGGTTCAGGGTGCCAAACAGCGCCACGTCGACATGGCAATCACGCTCTACCTCGGCAATTTTGGCCTCCAGCAGGGCACGGCTTGCCACCGGCTCCGGATCGTCATAGGGCATATCGACCATCACCGTGACGCCCCCCGCCGCCGCCGCCCGCGATGCCCAGCCCAGGCCTTCCTGATTGGCCTGGCTGCCCGAATGCACCTGACCGTCAATCACCCCCGGCAGGATCCACTTGCCATGGGCGTCGATCACCTGTTCGGCCTCAGGTGCCTGCCCGCTGCCGCTGCCAATGATTTTACCGCCGGCGATCGCCAGCCAGCCGTCAGGCGTCACCCGCTCGGCATCCACCAGGTTACCCTTGACCACCAGCTCTGGCCGTTGACTCAAATTCATAGCGCCTCACCCCTTATTCCAATACGCCCGAGAACTGCATAAAAATGCACGCTTCTCAACTTATCAATCGGCCTGTTGTGCCGATACCGAGGCCAGTGTAGGGTGAGGCTGTCTATTCTGTCTTATGCTTGTTTATCACTCATGCATAACAAAATGTTAACCATTGTGGAGGGGGTGTGCGTTTAAACCTCAAGCAAATCGAAGTGTTCCGCGCCATCATGCTGACCGGTTCGATCAGCGGTGCCGCCAAGCTACTGCATGTTTCCCAACCGGCGGTCTCACGGCTGATTGCCTATACCGAACAGCGCTTGGGCCTGACGTTGTTTGAACGCATCAAGGGCCGCCTGTACCCGACACCGGAGGCGCGTCACCTGTTTGTCGAGGTCAACTCGGTGTATCAGGGAGTGCAACGGGTCAACGAAGTGGCGGAAGATCTGATCCAAAATCGCATGGGTCACCTGCGCATCGCCTGCAGCCCAAGCCTGGGCCAGGGCCTGATCCCCAGCGCTATCGCCAGGTTCCACGCCCAGTTGCCCGAGGCACGGGTGATCCTGCACACCATGATCCCGGACGTCTTGCTGCAGGCGGTACTGACGCAGCAGGTCGAATTGGGTGTAGCCTTTCTGCATGAAGGCCATCCCAACGTCCATTCACGCCAGCTATACGAAAACCGACTGGTGGTGGCACTGCCCGCCACTCACCCGCTGACCGCCAAAAATGTGATTAGCATCGAAGATTTGATCGACCAGCCGTTTATCGGTTACGGCAGCGAGATCCCTATCGGCCAACTGGTGCGCAAGCTGCTGGATGACGCCAATATGCTCCTGCGCCCTACCGTTGAGGTACAGCAGATCCACGTAGCCTGTGCGCTGGTACAGGCCGGGGTAGGCATCGCGCTGATCGACGAAATTACCGCCAACGGCCCGGTGTGGACCAAGGTGGTTTTCCGGCCGATAGAACCCACCGCCAAAACCCCGATCAGCATCGTACATGGCATGTACGAACCCCTGTCACGCCTGGCCCAGGCGTTTATCGCCACCCTGGAGTCGGTGCAGATCCACTGGTCACGCTAAGCCCTTTAAGCGCTTCCCTTCCTGCCGCTTTCCCGAGTGATAGCGGCATAACTCATTCACCTGTCCCATGGGTTAACATTTTGTTATACGCAGGTGATAAAAAGTAATGCGACATTTTAGTTAACCGCCCCCTAGTATCGAATTCCGGTAGCGCAATTATTCATAGATTATTCATTCAAGCGCAATCTCACCGATACTTTCAGGAGCACAGACCATGGGGCGTGTTTTAACACTTAATGATGTGGAAGCCGCGGTAAAAGGCGGTTCGGTATTTGCTTGCGGCGGCGGTGGTTGGGTTGCCCACGGCCTGGAGCTGGGGCGACTGGCGGTGACCATAGGTCGCCCGGAACTGGTCAGCCTCGACGAATTGGCCGATGACGCCTGGTTAGCCACCGCGGCGGCAATTGGTGCCCCCGGCGGCCTGACCGACTGGCAGATGCTTGGCGTCGACTACGTCAAGGCGGTGCAACTGGTGCAGCAGGAACTGGGGGCCCCGATCGCCGGACTGATCGTCGGCCAGAACGGCATGTCCAGTACCCTCAATGGTTGGCTGCCCGCCGCCGTACTCGGTTGCAAGGTGGTCGATGCGGTCGGCGATCTGCGCGCCCACCCAACCGGCGATATGGGCTCCCTCGGTCTGGCTTCCAGCCCGCAACCGATGATCCAGGCCGCCGTCGGCGGTAACCGAGCCAATAACGCCTATATCGAGCTGGTAGTGAAAGGGGCCACCGCCAAGGTGTCGCCGGTGCTGCGCAAAGCGGCCGACATGTCCGGCGGGTTTATCGCCAGTTGCCGTAACCCGATACCGGCGGCCTACGTGCGCCAACACGCCGCACTGGGGGGCATCAGCCTGGCAATCTCATTGGGTGAAAGCATCCTGGCAGCGCGAGGCAACGGCGTGGTCGATGCCATCTGTCGTCATACCGGTGGCCAGATTATTGGCAGCGGCGTGGTAACAACCAACAGTCTGCGCTATACCGAAGAGGCGTTTGACGTCGGCATCGTGACTCTCGGTGAGGGTAATGCACTGCGCCGCATCCACGTCATGAACGAACACATGGCGGTAGAGGACGCCCACGGCGAGCGCATCGCCAGCTACCCGGACGTGATCACCACGCTGGACAGCGCCGGTAACCCGATCAGCGCCGGGCAATTGAGGCCAGGCATGGAAGTGGTGATTTTCCATATGCATCACTCCCAGTTCCCCCTTTCGTCGTCGGTGACCGATCCGGCGGTCTATCCCCCGGTTGAGAAAACGCTGGGTATCGATCTGCGCAGCTATCTGCCGTCAGGAGATGCCGCATGAAAAGAACCTTTGAAGTGACTTCAGGTAGCACGCTGCGCTGCCTGGGCTGGCGGCAAGAGGCGCTGCTGCGCCTGCTGGAAAACGTGCTGGCAGTCGGTGAAAACCCGGATGAGCTGGTAGTGTACGCCGCGCTGGGCCGAGCCGCGCGCGACTGGCCGTCACACGATGCCATTGTCCACGCGTTAAAAACCATGCGTGAAGACCAGACCCTGCTGGTACAGTCCGGCAAGCCAATTGGCCTGCTGCAAACTCACGCCAACGCTCCGCTGGTGATCATGGCCAACTGTAATATGGTCGGCCAATGGGCGAAGGCGGAGAACTTTTACCGCTGGGAAAAAGAAAACCTGATCTGCTGGGGCGGCCTGACCGCCGGTGACTGGCAATATATCGGTTCGCAGGGGGTGATCCAGGGTACCTATGAAATCTTCTCGCGCATCGCCGAGCGCCATTTCGACAACGATCTACGCGGACGCTTTATCCTCACCGCCGGGCTGGGTGGCATGGGCGGCGCACAGCCGCTGGCAGGCACCCTGGCCAACGCCGCGATCCTGACCATCGAGGTTAATCAGGCCAGCATCGACAAACGGTTGAAAAACGGTTTTCTGCAACACCAGGCGGCCGATCTCGACCAGGCGCTGATGATGATAGCCGCCGCGCAACAGCGCAAAGAAGCCCTTTCGGTCGCCCTGCTCGGTAACGCCGCCGAAGTCTACCCGGCCATCCTGGCGCGCGGCGTGATCCCGGACATCGTCACCGATCAGACTGCCGCACACGATCTGGTGTACGGCTACGTTCCCGCCGGTTACAGCCCGGAACAGGTGGCCAAACAGCGCGAGGACGATATCAATGCGCTGATGGACGCCAGCCGCCGCTCCATCGTTCAGCACGTACAGGCGATGATCGGCTTTATGGATCGCGGGGCGGTGGTGTTCGACAACGGCAATCTGATCCGCACCCACGCTCATCAGGGCGGCGTTGAGCGTGCCTTCGAGATCCCGATTTTCACCGAAGCCTTTCTGCGGCCGCTGTTCTGCCGCGCCATCGGCCCATTCCGCTGGATCGCCCTGTCCAACAACAGCGACGATATTCGGGTCATCGATGACTACTTGCTCGAGCGCTTTGCCGACAACCGCATCGTCAGCAACTGGATCACCCTGGCTCGCCAGCATGTGCCCTTTGAAGGCTTACCGGCGCGCATCGCCTGGCTCGGTCACGGCGAACGTACCGAACTGGCACTGGAGGTCAACCGCATGGTGGCAGACGGACGCCTGTCCGGCCCCATCGCCTTCACCCGCGATCACCTCGATGCCGGGGCGATGACCCATCCGAATATCATGACCGAGAAAATGAAGGATGGCTCTGATGCGATCGCCGACTGGCCGCTGCTCAACGCACTGGTCAACTGCGCCTCAATGGCCGATCTGGTGGCGATCCACTCCGGCGGCGGCGGTTACAGCGGCTATATGACCAGTTCCGGCCTCACCACCATCGCCGATGGCAGTGACGCTGCAGCACAACGTCTGCAACTGTCGATGACCAATGACACCACCACCGGCGTGATGCGTTACGCCGATGCCGGTTATCAGGAGTCACTGGATGAGATCGCTGACAAATCCTTGCCATATATCTCACTGCCTCGCGGAGAATAATAATGATCAATAAAAGCACGCTTCCGCCCATCGCCCCTCTGCTGGCCGCCGATGCCGCCACACCGCGTAAAAACAGCGGCCGCAAGGCGATTGCCGCAGCCTCCATCGGCAACGCGCTGGAATGGTATGACTTCTCGGTGTACGCCTTCTTCGCGGTGTATATCGCGCAGAACTTCTTCCATCAGAACGATGCAGGCACCCAGCTGTTTGAAGCCTTCCTGGCTTTTGGGCTCGGCTTTGTTATTCGTCCGCTTGGCGCATTGGTGATCGGCGCTTACGGTGACCGGGTCGGCCGCAAGGCGGCCCTGACGTTGACCATCATGACCATGGCAGTCGGTACTGCAATCATTGCCTTTGCGCCGCCGTACAGCGCCATCGGCATCGGTGCGCCGCTGCTGATCCTGTGTGGCCGGGTGTTGCAGGGCTTTTCCGCCGGTGGCGAAGTGGGCGGCGCGGCGGCATTTTTGATCGAGCACGCCCCGGCGCATCAGAAAGGCCAATACGCTTCATGGCTGCAGGCCAGCATGGGGATCTCCAATATCCTCGGCGCGCTGGTGGCAACCGCGGTTACGCTGACGCTCAGCCACGAGCAGATCGGTGACTGGGGCTGGCGTATTCCGTTCATCATCGGCCTGTCGATCGCACCGATTGGCCTGTGGATGCGTAAAACGCTGGAAGAAACGCCGCTGTTCGCCGAAGAGCAGGCGCGCCAGCAGCGGGAACCCCGCACGCCGGAAATGCCGCTGCGCTTGCTGTTCCGCACCCATCGCCGCGCGGTGCTGCTCGGTACCGGGCTGTCGATTCTGTGGGCGGTAAGCATCTATGCGCTGATCATCTACATGCCGATTTATGTTCAGCGAGTGATGCACTTCGAGAGCCACCAGGCGTTTCTGGCGGCGCTGATCGGCAACTGCTTTATGGTGGTGTGCTGCGTGGCGGCCGGGGCCTGGTCTGACCGGATCGGCACCCTGAAAATCCTGCAGGTCGGGGCACTGCTGTTACTGGTGGCCAGCTACCCGCTGTTGTTGTTGCTCGATGCCTACCACACCACCGCGATGTTGATCCTGGTGCAGACGCTGTTTTGCATCCTGGTGTCGCTGTTCGTCGGCGTGGCCCCTGCGGCACTGTCCGATCTGTTCCCTACCCAGGTGCGGGCCAGCGGCATGTCGGTGTCCTACAACCTGGCGGTGACGGTGTTCGGCGGCTTTGCTCCGGCGATCCTCACCTGGCTGACCCAGAATACCGGCACCCGTTTTGCCCCGGCCTGGTATGTGATGATCGCCAGCCTGCTGGCATTGATCACCCTGTATTTTATCGCCCGCCATCCGGCGCGGCAGCCCTGAACATAAAGCAATAACAACATCATAATAATCAATAACAAGGGTTCACTTATCATGCCAGGAAAACTCATTTTATCGCTGCTGGCCGCGCTGACGCTCGGTTATAGCCAGCTTGGGTTGGCTACCGTCACGCTCGACGGCCACTCCATTACCCCGCAGATGATTGCCAACGTCGCCGATGGCGAAGCGGTGGCCGTCGCCCCTGCCGCCATCAAACGCGTGACAATGTCACATAAGGTGCTGATCGAGGCGGCACAGAACGGTTTGAAAATTTATGGGCTGACGGTCGGCGTCGGGTTGAACAAGGATCGGCCGATGGTCGACGTGCATGGCAAACTGACGCAGGAAGTGATCGACGCATCGAAAAAATTTAACGTCGGTCTGCTGCATGCCCATTCCGGCGGCATCGGTGAACCAATGAGTATTCGCGTGGCACGGGCCACCCTGGTCACCCGACTTAATGGCCTGCTGAACGGGGGCGGGGGCGTTCAACCGGCGATTGTCGACGCCTATGTCGCCTTTCTCAACAAAGGGATTACCCCGGTGATCCCGGCGGACGGTTCGGTGGGTGAAGGCGATATCACGGTGATCAGCCACATCGGGCTGGCGATGCTCGGCGAAGGCGAGGTCTATTACCAGGGCAACAAAGTCGCCGCCAGCGCGGCGCTGCAAAGCAGCCAAACGCCGGCCATTACTCCCTATGCCAAGGACGCACTGGCGATCCTCAGTTCCAATGCCTATTCCGCCGCCAGTGGCGCACTGGCGCTGGATTCACTGGCCCATCTGATGCAGGTCAACACCCTGACCTATGCCCTGAGTTTGCAGGCACTAAACGGCAACGTATCGCCATTTCTGGCCAATACCCTGGCGCTACGTCCCTATCCGGAAGTGGCGGCGATGGGCAAAAACCTGCGTGAACTGTTGGTCGGTTCCAGCCTGTGGCAGCACGACGACAGCCGCCCGCTGCAGGATCCGCTCAGCTTCCGCTCCGGCGTCTATCTGCTGGCGGAACTTCAGCGCAGCTACCGGCAGGCCTACGATCAATTACTGGTGCAGTTAAACAGTTCCGACGACAACCCAGGGGTGGCGCTGAACGTCACGGCACCGTCACAGCGTCCACAGGAGGCGGTCGGCTACGTGAGTGAAGGCAACCTGCAGGGCGCGGTGCTGCCGAGCGCTAACTTCGAGCCATTGCCGTGGGTGCTGGCCTTCGAGCAGTTGGGACTGGCACTGGCGCACAACTCGCTGGCCAGCGCCCAACAGGTGGTCAAACTGAATAACCCGGCGTTTACCGGCCTGAGCCGTTTCCTCGGCACCGATCACACCGTGCATGCCTTTGGCGCGATGGAAAAACCGGTGATGATGCTGGCAATGCGCAATAAAGAGCTGGCGATGCCGGTCTCACTCGATTACTTCCCGGTCGCCGGCGATATCGAAGACATCGCCACTAACGCCCCGGCGGTGGTTGAGCGTGTTCAGCAGCAGGTGGATAACGCTTATCAACTGCTGGGCATCCTGCTGGTGCACGACGCCCAGGCGGTGGACCTGCGCCAGCAGCGGCATAACGGTTTTACGCTCTCTGCTCCTACGGCCAAACTCTACGCGGCGATACGCCAACAGGTGCCGTTTATCGAAATCGATCGCCCACTGGCCCCCGACTTCGCCGCCGCTGAGCAGGTGCTGCGCCAGTACGGCCGGTAATTACCCCTAATACTGGCGATATTGTCCCCTCTCCTTTGGGAGAGGGTTAGGGGGAAGGGATAGGTACTGAAGCTAAAGCCCCCACTCACAGTTCCCGCTGAAAATAATTGATTGTTTTGTCATAAGAATTTAGAACTGACTGACAATAATTCAAACACACGGGAATGGGGATGAGCACACAAACGACGGTTATTGACGCACGCCAGTCGCGTCAGGCGTTGCTGGCCGGATCGGTCGGCAACTTTATTGAGTGGTATGAATTCGGCGTGTACGGTTTTCTCGCTACCGTGATCGCCGCCAATTTTTTCACCCTGCAGGGTGAAAGTGAAATCACCAGTCTGATCCTCACCTATGCCGCCTTTGCGCTGGCCTTTTTCTGCCGCCCGATCGGTGCGGTAATTTTCGGCCGCATCGGCGACCGCATTGGGCGTCGACCGACGTTGATCGCCGTATTGCTGCTGATGACCGTGGCTACCGCGCTGATCGGCGTGATGCCGACCTACGCCTCTATCGGCGTTGCCGCCCCGCTGCTGTTGACCCTGCTACGCATGTTTCAGGGGCTGTTTGCCGGCGGTGAATTTGGCGGCGCGGTGTCGCTGATGACCGAGTTCGCTCCCAAGGGCAAACGTGGCCTGTTTGGTGCCTGGCAGTCACTGACGGTGGCGTTCGGGCTGCTGGCCGGTGCCGGGCTGGTGGCCTTGCTGGCCGCGCTATTGACGCCGGAACAGCTACACGACTGGGGCTGGCGTATTCCCTTCCTGCTGGCGTTGCCAATGGGGGTAGTGGCACTGTGGCTGCGGCTGAAATTGCAGGAAACGCCGACCTTTACCCAGGCACAGCAGACCCGCGGCTCAACCACGCAACCACCGGTGGTGAAGCTGAGCAGCGTAGCAAAAACCATTATCCTCGGCATTGGCCGCATGATGGGCTGGTCCGCCGCCGGTTACACCTTCCTGGTGGTGATGCCCTCTTACCTGCAAACCTCACTGCACGCCACCTTCCAGCAGGCACTGGTGGCCACGGTATTGGCCAACGTCGGCTTCGCCCTGACCATTCTGCCCGCCGGTATTCTCAGCGATAAACTGGGGCGCAAAACGGTAATGCTGACGGCAGTAGTGGCGGTGATCCTGTTTACCTTCCCGCTGCTGCACCTGCTGCAAGACCCGCAAAGCTCACTGCTGGCCAAAGGCATCGCGGTGATGATCGCCGGGGCGGTGGTCGGCTTGCTGGCCGGGCCTGGCCCGGCAATGCTGGCAGAAATGTTCCCCACCCAGGTACGTTATACCGGCCTGGGGCTGGCCTATTCGCTGTCCAATGCGGTGTTTTCCGGCTCAGCGGGGTTAATCATCACCGGCCTGATCAAACAGACCGGCAACCTCGATATCCCAGCCTACTACGTGGTGGCCACCTCGGTGGTCAGCCTGTTCGCACTGATGACCCTGCGGCGTGACGATCATCTGCGTTCGCTTAACCAACGTTAATTCCTGTCGGGCGCCCTGTGCGCCCTTTTCCTCTTCGGTGATTTTGATCACACCCACAAAATGTTAACGTTAACTTTTGTGATTAACATCGCAATCCCTCGCTTTGATGGCTTTATCCGGCCCAAAGTTAACGTTAACAATAAGGGCAATTTCATCCATCAGGGCATTCCACATGAACCGCGAAACAAAAAAATATTATGTGCTCCTCAGCGGCCTGTTGTTTTTCTTCTTCTTTACCTGGTCGTCCAGCTTTTCACTGATCTCCATCTGGCTGAACCAGAAAATCGGCCTGAAAGGGACAGAAACCGGGCTGATCTTCTCGGCGATGTCGATTATGGCGTTGTGCGCCCAACCGCTGTACGGCTTTATTCAGGACAAGCTTGGGCTGCGTAAGCACCTGCTGCTGTTTGTCGGCGTACTGCTGTTGCTGACCGGCCCGTTCTTTATCTACGTCTACGCCCCGCTGCTGCAGAGCAACCTGGTGGTTGGCGCACTGGTAGGCGGCGTGTTTGTCAGCCTGGCGTTCAATGCCGGGATTGGCGCGCTGGAATCCTATACCGAACGAGTCAGCCGCATCGTTGGCTTCGAATTCGGCCGGGCGCGCATGTGGGGTTCATTAGGCTGGGCCAGCGCCACCTTCTTCGCCGGTTTTAACTACAATATCAACCCCAATATCAACTTCTGGATCGCCTCAGCCTCGGCGGCGGTGTTCCTGCTGTTGCTGTGGCAGGTGCGCGAGCTGAAACCCAACGCCATGGCCGGGCTGGAGTACGGCAAGCCGGAGAATCTGAAGCTGCAGGACGCCCTGGCGCTGCTGCGTCTGCCGGGGTTCTGGGCGCTGGTAGTGTTCGTGCTCGGCACCAGCATCTACGGCGTGTTCGACCAGCAGTTCCCGGTATATTTCGCCTCGCAGTTCGCCACCCACGAGGAAGGCAACCGCATGTACGGTTTCCTCAACTCGCTACAGGTGTTTCTGGAAGCCGGCGGCATGTTCCTGGCCCCCTTCCTGGTTAACCGGCTCGGGATTAAACAGAGCCTGCTGCTGGCCAGCAGCGTAATGGCGCTGCGCATGTTCGGTTCCGGCTTTGCCAGCGGCGCACTGATGATTTCCGCCATGAAACTGCTGCACGCCGTAGAACTGCCTATCCTGCTGGTGGCGATGTTCAAGTACATCACCACTCGTTTCGACAGCCGCCTGTCCTCTACGCTGTATCTGGTGGGATTCCAGTTTATCAGCCAGATCGTCGCCGGTTTTCTGGCACCGCTGGCCGGCTATGGCTACGACCGCATCGGCTTTGCCGACACCTATTTGCTGATGGGCTGTGCGGTGGCCGCTACCACGCTGATTTCCTGCTTCCTGCTGCGCGGCGAGACTGTCGCCAGTGCGCCTCAATTTCAATCCACGTTAAAATCAAGTGAGCCCACCCAATGAAAAATGCCTTAGCTCAAGCCGATCATGCGGTCGAAGCCCTGCGCGCTCAGCGTCAGGATCACTACTACCCGCGCTTTCATCTGGCACCGGCCGCAGGCTGGATCAACGATCCCAACGGCCTGGTCTGTATTAACGGCGTCTATCACGCGTTTTACCAGCACCACCCCTATGATCAGAACTGGGGGCCGATGCACTGGGGTCACGCCACCAGCCGCGATCTGGCGCACTGGCAACACCAGCCGATCGCCCTGGCCCCCGGCGACGACGATGACAAAGACGGCTGCTTCTCCGGCTGCGCGGTGGATGATAACGGCGTGCTGACGCTGCTCTACACCGGCCACGTCTGGCTGGGCAAGGAAGGAGACGACGATCAGGTGCGCGAGGTGCAGTGTCTGGCCACCAGCGAAGACGGGATCCATTTTGTTAAACACGGGCCGGTACTATTGCCGCCGGAAGGCATCCAGCATTTTCGCGATCCAAAAGTCTGGCGCACCGCTGACAGTTGGTGGATGGTGGTCGGTGCCAAGGAAAACGGGCTGGGACAGGCGCGGCTTTACCGCTCCGACGACCTGCGCGATTGGCAGTTCGACCGCGTGCTGAGCGGTGCACAGACGCTGCATCAGGGCTATATGTGGGAGTGCCCGGACTTCTTCCCGCTGGGGGAAAAACAGGTGCTGCTGTTCTCGCCGCAGGGGCTGGCGGCCCAGGGTTACCGTCATCGCAACCGCTTCCAGAGCGGTTATTTGCTCGGTCACTGGCAGCCGGGCGAGGACTTCAGCGTCACTCAACCCTTCTGCGAACTGGACAGCGGGCACGATTTCTATGCGCCGCAAACCTTCACCGCCGCCGATGGCCGCCGCATGCTGTTCGCCTGGATGGACATGTGGGAATCCCCGATGCCGAGCAAAGCGCAGGGTTGGGCCGGCGCACTCACTCTGCCGCGCGAATTGACGCTGGGGGCCGAGGGCAACCTGCTGATGAACCCGGCGCGCGAGCTGACGGCGTTGCGCGCTCAGCCACATTCGTTTGCTGCGGTCAGCTTGCGCAACCAACGGCAAATGCTGGACGCCGAGGTGCAAGAACTGGCGTTGACGCTAAAACTGACCGACAGCGATGCCGAACGCTATGGCATTGCTATCGGCAACGCGGCACGGCTGTACGTCGACAATCAAGCCCACCGTTTGGTGTTGGAACGTTTCAGTGAGGATGCGGGCCTGTGCGGCTGTCGCAGCGTCCCCCTGCCGGAAGGTGACGAGTTGTCGCTGCGCGTCTTTATCGACCGCTCATCGCTGGAAGTGTTCGTCAATCAGGGCGTGGCCTGTCTGACCAGCCGTATCTACCCGGCGGACGGCCAACTCGGCATTAGCCTGTTTGCCGAAAGTGGACAGGCGCAGTTTGCTGCATCCCAGGCCTGGGCGTTGGAGAGTATCTGGGACTGACCGCCCGGTTAATGGTAGGGGCGCCGCATGCTGCGCCCAATCGCACCATCAAGGGGTAAATCGGGTCGAACGTGTTCGACCCCTACCGGCCTCCATTGATTATCCGCGCGTGGTTATGAGCCCTAATGGATTACAGAGATTCGCGCAGCAACAACGGGCAGGCCACCTTTCGCGTCTCCCGGTGTTCCAGCTGATTAATCAGATGCAGAGCCGCCTGCCGCCCCAGCTCGTAATGCGGCAATTGCACCGTGGTCAGCGGCGGCAGAAACAGTTGACCGATGCCGACCATATTGTCATAGCCCAAAACCCCCACCTGCTGAGGGATCTTCCAACCCTGCGCCAGCAGCACCTGATACACCATAAACGCCACCCGATCGTTGCCGCACACCACCACATCACAGTCGCGCTGCCCAGGCGAAAAGTGCCGTTCCAGCAGTTCTACGCTGTCACGGTAATGCTCGTCGCCATCGGTCAAATCAAGATGGTATTGCCGTAACTGGCCAACGTCGCCCCCCGCTTCAAGCCAGGCTCGCTCCAGCCCACGGCGGCGCAGCCCGGCCGCCAGGGTGGTTTCCGGCAGGTGAATGCACAGCGGCGCGCGATACCCTTTGGCGATCAGTGCTCGCATGGCATCGTACTGGCCCTGCTCATCATCCGGGATATAACTCGCCACCGCGTTTTCCGGACTGACGCAGTTGGCCAACACCAGTTTTTTATCCAGCAATTTGGTCGGCAGTGTCACCTGCCGCAGCCCCATGGTGGTGAAAATCACCCCGTCCGGCCGGTGTGCCAGCAGCAGATCGATGGTGTGCTCCGCGCTGTCGTCGGCGAACAGATTGACCACAAAGCTGTTCCAGCCGTGTTCACGCGCGGTTTTTTCAATCGACAGGATCATGTCTACCGAGAAGGGCGTGGTTGCGGTATCCAGCGCCAGCACGCCGAGCGTTTGCACCCGACTGCTGTCACCACGAATTCGCCGCGCCGCGAGATCGGGCACGTACTCCAGTTGGTCAATCGCCAGTTTGACGCGTTGGTAGGTTTCCGGCCGCAGCTTATCGGGCTCGTTGATGGCGCGGGATACCGTCATGAGCGATACCCCGGCAAGTTTTGCAACGTCTTTCAGCGAGGCCATGCGCCCTTCTTTGTGTGGGATAGAAAACCAAATAATCCCACAACTTAGCGTCGGACTCTAGCCCGGCTTAACCGGGTGTGATGTCGGCCCACAGAATAACGCTATCCTCCGTCAGCGGCGTCAGTGAACCGGAGTGCTCACCTGCCGCCCACCAGCCGCCTTCACCTGCTGCCAGGCTGACGCCGTCCGCCACAGCCCAACGTCCCTGCAACACGTACAAAACGCCCGCATGTTGCACCGGCAGCCGGGTCACCGCCGTTACGCGCTGCACTCTGGCCGCCCAGCGTCCGCGCCGGGTCATGATGTTGAAGTCCTGGCTGCTGCCCCCCAGCAAGGTCGCCTGCAGCGCCACATCGCCGGAGAAGGCGAACGGCTCGCCGACCTGCGACAGATGATGATCAATTTGCCCTGCGCTGAACAGGCGTACGCCGTCGCCTTCCAGCAGGGTGATCGAACGATCGATACCGCTGAATGCCGAAAACGGGCCGTCCTGCGCAATGGTGGCGATGCTGGCGCGCCAGTCAAAATCCTGAACCCCCAGCGGCCAGCTGACAATCTCTCGGGTTTCCCCACCGCCATTGCGCCACGGCGTGACCGGCAGCGAAGCAAAATCAAAACGCGTCAGGCTCATTATGCCTCCTGCTGGAAGGTTTTCAGCACCTGAAGGAACTCTGCGCTGCTCTGTTGTTGCAAGGCGTGGCGACCCTGATCGATCACCTGACGCCCGCCAACAAACACGTCGCGAATTTGTTCCTTGCCGCCGGCGAACAACCAGCGATTCAGAATGGAAGCGTCCGGCGCGGCAGCCAGGTAAGGATCGTCGCCGTCCAGCACCAGCCAGTCGGCACGGTAACCGCTTTGCAAACGGCCGATAGGGGCACCACAGGCCTGCGCCCCACCCTGCAAGGCCTGCAGGTAGAGCACATCCGCCACCGCCGGTTGTTCCGGCGTGGTCAGGCGGTTACGGCGCTGATCGCGCAGCCGTTGACCGTATTCGAACCAGCGCAGCTCCTCCACCACGTTGAGCGACACATGGCTGTCGGAACCGATGCCCCAACGACCCTGATGCTGCAAATAGGCGTCGCCGGGGAAGATGCCGTCGCCCAGATTGGCTTCGGTGGTCAGGCACAGACCCGCCACCGCCTTGCTGCGTGCCAACTGTTCCAGCTCGTCACGGTCAAGATGGGTGGCGTGCACCAGACACCAGCGGCTATCCACCGGCAGATGCTCATACAGCCAGGCCACCGGCCGACGCCCACTCCAGGCCAGACAGTCGTTGACCTCTTTCTGCTGCTCGGCGATATGAATATGCACCGGCAGCGTGCTGTCCGACGCCGCCAGGATCTGTTGCATCTGGCTCAGTTCCACCGCACGCAGTGAGTGGAAACACAACCCCTGATTCTGCAACGGCTGGTCCGCCAACTGACGCGCAATCACCTGCTGCTGCTCCAGGTAGCGATCCGCATCCTGAATAAAACGTTTTTGCCCCGCCTGCGCAGGCTGACCGCCAAACCCGGCGTAGCTGTACAACACCGGCAACAGCGTCATACCGATCCCCGCCTGCGCCGCCGCCTGGCTGAGTCGGCCGGTCATTTCACCGCGATCGGCATAGGGGTTGCCGTCGGCACCGTGATGCAGGTAGTGGAATTCTGCCACCTGGGTATATCCGCCTTTCAGCATTTCGATATACAGTTGGCGGGCGATCACCTCGACCTGCTCCGGCGTCAGCCGTTGTACCAGGCGGTACATCAGATCGCGCCAGGTCCAGAAACTGTCCTGCGGGTTGCCCGCCACCTCCGCCAGCCCGGCCATCGCACGCTGAAAGGCGTGAGAATGTAGGTTCGGCATGCCCGGCACTACGTCGCCGTGCAGTCGGGTGCAGCCTTCGGGATCGGCATCGGCAGTCACCTGGGTCAGGTGGCCTTGCGCATTGACGTCCAGGCGAACGTTATGCGCCCAGCCTTCGGGGAGCAGAGCACGTGAGGCAAAATAAGCAGGCATGGCAGTATTCCACTGTTAGTGTAACGGCTAATAACGCGCGATAATCGCGCATCCGAAAATGCACTGGCCCATCGCATTGCTGTGGCGAACCGGCCCTTAGTTGTATATACATATACATACGCCGACACCAACAGTAAACTGGTGTTATTATTTTTTTATTTGACGAGGTTAACGTCTTGGTTGATCAACAGACCGTGCTGCAACTGGCTGCTGCAATGAGCGATACCCCCGCCCCGATTTATCAACGGGTCAAGCAGGCGATCGTAAACCAAATCCGTGCGGGCCATTGGTTGCCGCACCAACGTGTCCCCTCGGAAAGCGAACTGGTGGCCGAGCTTGGCGTTAGCCGCATGACCATCAACCGCGCACTGCGTGAACTGACCACCGAAGGCTTCCTGATCCGCATGCAGGGCGTGGGCACCTTCGTCGCCGAAGCCAAGGCGCACACCGCGCTGCTGGAAGTGCATAACATCGCCGACGAAATCGCCGCCCGTGGCCATCGCCACAGCAGCAAGATCCTGCAGTTAAAAGCCCGCCCGGCCAGTGAAGAAGAAGCGCTGGCGTTAGGTATTCAACCCGGCCAACAGCTGTTCTATTCGCAGATCGTGCATTATGAAAACGACCTGCCGGTGCAGGTGGAAGACCGCTGCGTGAACCCCCTGATCGCACCCGATTACATGAAGCAGGATTTTGACCGCGTCACGCCCTATATCTACCTGACCCAGGCCGCACCGCTGACCGCCGGTGAGCACATTGTGGAAGCCGTGGTGCCGACTCATCATGAGCGCGAGCTGTTGCAGCTGGAAGACCACGAACCGGGCCTGCTGATCCACCGCCGCACCTGGTCTGGCAAAACCGTGGTGACCTCGGCGCGCCTGCTGTATCCCGGCAGCCGCTATCAGCTGTTTGGCCGTTTCACCAACGACGTCTGATCCCCCGCGGGTGCTCTTTTGCACCCGCCCTTCCACAACGATCACATTCCGATAACAAATTTTTATCCCGCCTCTTGTGACAACTCGATGAATGCGCTAGGTTGTTTTTAATTGTATATACAACCATGTGGGAGCCAAGGCTCCGGCGGAGAAAAGCCATGACCTCTGAGATTCATTGCGACAGCCTGTGGCACGGGGCCGACATCGTCACCATGCGCGACGGCAAGTATCACACCCTCAGCAACGGGGCGATCGCCGTGCGTGACGGCAAAATTGTCTGGCTGGGTGAATACGATGCGCTGCCTGCGACGTTGATCGCGGATGAAAAGGTGAAATTCGACGGTGGCATCATTACGCCGGGCTTTGTCGACTGCCATACCCACCTGGTGTTCGGTGGCAACCGCAGTGGAGAATTCGAACAGCGCCTGAACGGCGTCAGCTATGCCGAGATCGCCGCTCAGGGCGGCGGCATCATTTCCACGGTCAAGGCCACCCGTGACGCCGAAGAAGAGCAACTGCTGGAGCAGGCACTGTTCCGACTACGGCCGCTGCTGGCGGAAGGCGTGACCTGCGTGGAGATCAAATCCGGTTACGGCCTGACGCCGGAAAGTGAACTGAAAATGCTGCGCGTGGCGCGCCGATTGGGCGAACTGCTGCCGGTAGAGGTGAAAACCACCTGTCTGGCGGCGCACGCGCTGCCGCCGGAATACGCCAACCGTGCCGACGACTATATCGATTTGGTGTGTAACACCATTATTCCTCAGGCTGCCGCCGCCGGACTGGCGGACGCGGTTGACGCCTTCTGTGAACATCTGGCGTTCTCACCGGCCCAGGTGGCACGAGTGTTCGCCGCCGCCGAAGCCGCCGGCCTGCCGGTTAAGCTGCACGCCGAACAACTTTCCGCGCTGGGTGGCAGCGAATTGGCCGCGCAGCATCATGCGCTGTCTGCCGATCACCTCGAATACGCCACCGAACAGGATGCGCGGGCGATGGGCGATGCCGGTACCGTCGCGGTCCTGCTGCCGGGCGCTTATTACCTGCTGCGCGAAACCCAATGCCCGCCGGTTGATTTGTTCCGCAAACACGGGGTGGCGATGGCGATTGCCAGCGACGCCAACCCAGGCACCTCACCGGCGCTGTCGCTGCGCCTGATGATCAACATGGCCTGCACGCTGTTCCGCCTGACGCCGGAAGAAGCCCTGGCGGGGGTTACGACACACGCGGCCAAAGCGCTGGGCCTGCAGGCGAGCCACGGTACGCTGGAAACCGGCAAGGTGGCTGACTTTATTCACTGGCCGCTGTCGCGACCGGCTGAACTGGCTTATTGGCTGGGTGGACAACTGCCCTGCACGGTGATTTTCCGAGGAGACATACGTCATTGACTGCCCCCCGCCCTAAAGGGCGAGGATTCCCACTTCACTGAGTCGAACCTAAGCCGCTTGATGCGATTCAGGATTTACAGGCTCTCCGTGGGCTAACGCTGCCAGCCCGGCAGCTTTTATATTCCGTGCCGCATTAATGTCACGGTCATGGCTTGTCTGGCATTCCGGACAATTCCATTTACGAACATCAAGAGGCAATTTTTTCATCGTGAAGCCGCAACAACTACAACGCTTTGAGGACGGGAAAAACGGGGCAATGGCGACCAGTGAACGCCCGCCCCATTCAGCCTTGTATGCGAGCTGGCGCACAAACTCGCCCCAGCTTGCATCGGCTATCGCTTTCGACAGCTTAGGGTTGCGGATCATGTTCTTCACTTTCAGGGATTCAACGCAAACAACTTGGTTATCGTTAATCAGTTTGCGGGACAACTTGTGCAAGTTATCCCTGCGGCAATCGGCAATTTTCGCGTGGAGTCGGGTCACCTTCAAGCGGGCTTTAGCGCGGTTTTTCGAACCTTTCGCTTTTTTGCTTAAACGGCGCTGAAGTCGCGCCAGGCGAGCCGCGTATTTAGCGGTATGGCGGGGATTGCCTTGTTTAAATCCAGTGTCAGTAACGAACAAATCCTTTAAGCCCACATCAATGCCCACGGTTTTAGCGGAAATGGGCAGTGATACAGGTTCAAACTCGCACAGACAGGAAACGAAATATCGTCCGGCTGCATCTTTGGAAATAGTGACGGTTGACGGCACGGATGGGAGTTCACGGCTCCAGCGCACGTCCAATGGGGCTTTGCTCTTAGCCATATGCAGCTTGCCATCACGATATTTAAACGCGCTGGCGGTCAATTCAGCGACCTGTTTGTGGCGTTTGCTTTTGAATGCTGGATATTTAGCCCGACCTGCAAAAAAGTGAGAAAAGGCCGTCTGTTGGTGGCGTAGCGATTGTTGCAAGGGGACGCAGGAAACGTCATTGAGCCATGCGCATTCAGGCTCTTTTTTAAGCGCGGTTAACCGCGCATTAGCTTGCAGATAGCCGATCTTCTCCTGGCGCTCATAGTAAGCATCAGTACGCCAGCGAAGGATTGAATTATAGACAAAACGCACACAGCCGAACGTTTGAGCCAAAAGCTCAACCTGATCGGCTGTTGGATAGAATCGGTATTTGTATGCGCATTTCATATGTACAAAATTACAGGAGCCATCGTGAAAAGACAAAAAGAAGTTAGCTCGAAAACCGCCTCCTTTCCTCCCCGGCCTGAAGGCCGAGGTTTCCCGGAGGCACTCTGATGACTGTTCGCGACCCTTTTGATTTCCACGCCGGTAGCCTGCCGCTGCTGATCAGCATTCCCCACGCCGGTACCCGACTCACTCCGGCGATCGAGGCCGGTTTAACCGAAGATGCCCAACCGCTGCCTGACACCGACTGGCATATCCCGCAGTTATACGAGTTTGCCCGTGCGATGGGTGCCAGCGTACTGGTCGGCAATTACTCGCGGTTTGTTATCGACCTGAACCGCCCGGCGGACGATAAACCGCTGTACACCACTGCCACCACCGGCCTGTTTCCGGACGTACTGTTTGACGGCCGCCCAAGCTTTCTGCCGGGCAAGGCGCCTTCGGACCAGGAGCGAGCCGGTTATCTGCAGCAGATCTGGCAGCCGTATCACCAGCAGTTGCAGGACGAACTGGCGCGGTTAAAGGCGAAACACGGCTACGCACTGCTGTTTGATGCCCACTCTATCGCCTCGGTGATCCCACGTTTGTTCGATGGCAAGCTACCGGACCTTAATCTGGGCACCAACGGCGGTGAAAGCTGCGCCCCAGCGCTGAGCGATCGCCTGGTGGCCTGCTGCGAACAACAACAGCAGTTCACCCACGTGCTTAACGGTCGCTTCAAGGGTGGTTACATCACCCGCGCTTACGGCCAGCCAGACGAGCAACAGCATGCGATCCAACTGGAATTGGCGCAGGTGAACTACATGTCCGAAAGCTACCCGTTTGCCTTTGAGCCACAGCGTGCAGCCGCTCTGCAGCGCCTGCTGAAACAAATGATCGACAGCCTGCTTTCCTGGGGCGGCCAGCCGCGTTAAGCCTTTTCCAGCCTGATGAGGGGTGACACTGTCACCCTGCATCCGCCCTTTATCCCCCGTAGCTAACTTCCTGATTTAGTGACAGACCTTTGGTATCCCTGCTCGCCGTCGTTTCGATTTGCGTCCTGCATCGCAGTTTTGACTGAAAATCCCCTAATCTGGTCGGAACAGCGCACAAAACAGCGGCCCACGGATTTCGCGGTGCGCGACAATCTGGCGAAAAGTCCGCTGAGTCACAAATCGAAAACTCACTCTGGAGGCATAGTATGTCTGAAACCCCGCTAAACTGGCGCGCCGCACAGGCAGTCGCCGAGCGGTTGCTGGCTGACTGGCAGTCCGACGGCGAACCCGGTGGAGCGATTACCCTGTTCGACGCCGCGCAAATCCGGGCAGTGGCCAGCGCCGGCCTGGCCGATCTGGCACAAAACACCCCTTTTACCGCCGACAGCGTGGTGCGTTACGCGTCGGTCACCAAACATATATTTGCTGCGCTGGCGCTGAATGCCACCGACAACGCCCTGAGCCTGGACGATCGCCTTGGCGACTTGCTGCCGGAGCTGCATCCCCCGCTGGCGGACGTCACCGTCGGTCAGGCGCTGGATATGACCAGCGGACTGCCTGACGTGCGGGAAACCCTCGGGCTGCTGGGCATCTCGGTGCATACCCGCAGCGAGGCGCAACCGGTGATGCAGTTCCTTCAGGGGCTGGGCGGACTGAACTATCCGGCCGGCAGCGAAATCACTTATACCAATAGTGGCTACCGCTTGGTTGAAGCGGCCCTGCAGGCCAAGGGGTATGACTTCGACCAACTGGTGCAGCAACACATCGCCCAACCGCTGCAAGTGCAACTGCGGGCGCCAGAGAGCTGGTTTGACGTAGTGCCGGGGCTAACGCCCGGTTACTGGCGTTCAAAGCAGGGTTGGCAACTGGCCAGCGCCGGCCTGCATCTTTCCGCCTCCGGCAGCCTGACCGGCAGCGCCAATGCCCTCACCCGCTGGCTACAGACGCTGCTGGCCGACCAGGGTCCGGGGCGCGGTGTACTGGCACAGCTGAGCGCACCTCGCCATCTCAATCAGGGCCAACTCAGCGCTTACGGGCTGGGACTGGCGCAAACCCCACTGGGTAAACAGCGCCTGCTGGGACACGGTGGTTCGCACGCCGGTTACAAAACCTATTTCCTGCTGGCCCCCGATCGACAGGCCGGTGTGGCGCTGGTAGCCAACCGGGAGGACTGCGACAGCTTCGGTATCGCGCTGCAGGTGATGGCCGCCTTGCTGGATGAGGCACTGCCGCAACGCAGCAACGCCATTCCCGATGGCATTTACACCACGGTAGCAGAGCCCTACTGGCTGGAAGTGAAGGACGGTAACGTCGCCTATCTGGGCAGCGATGAACCGCTGTATCTGGGCGATGACGGCTATGCGGTCTCGCTTTCCGCCCATATGCCCATGCGGCTGAAATGGACCGGTGAAGCGGTTGAAGGCGAAGTGTGCCATGTAGCCCGCAGTTTCCTGCCGGTCACGGCTAATCGCGAATGCCTGAAGCACGTGCAGGGCCTGTGGTATCACCCGCAATACCGTACCGCCTTCGAGATTTGTGGCGACCAGGTGCACATTGGGGTGGGCCCGGCGGCGCAGACAGGAACGATCAGCTCATTGGGCCAGGGCCGCATGCTGGTCGAAAGCCGTGATGGCCCGTGGCAAAAACGCTTTTGCCTGTATTTTCGCGGTTACAGCGTGGACTTGATCGCCAATCGCAGCCGGGTGCTGACCTTTCAGCGCAGCGGTGCCGGTTGATCACCCCGCCTTGCCGGCCCGAACGGCCAGTAAGGCGGTAAACAGCCGCTGCTTATCGGCATCGCTGAGGTTGGCCTGAGTGATGGCATCAATAAAGCTGCCACCTGCCGCCTCGGTCAATGGACCGGTTTTCAGCTGCTGCGCCAGCCGTTGCAAGATACGGCTGCTGAGTTCGGCAATCTGCGGTCGTACGCTATCCAACGGGCGTGGCTGCCAGCCACTTTCCGGCTGCGCCAGCCAGTCTGCACGATAGCGGTACTGAATCGCCTTGGCGGCATCCATTTGCGCCAGGATAAAGGGCCGCACCGAAAGCGGATCCAACCCCAACCGCTCCGCCTCTGCTTGCGTGCTGGCCAACACCCTGGCCTCCTGAGCCAAATCCTCGATCGGCAGATGCTGCTGCGCCTTGTAACCGGCAACGTCCTTCATATAAGCCAACCGCTGATTGACCAGTTCACCCAGCGCCGCACCGCCGTCCGCCAGCGCAGAAAAGCTGACCAGACAGCAGGCAATCAATAACATCCTCAACATCGCCCTTTCCTTATCCAACCGAAAAACCAGGGGCAGAGTTCACCACGTTCCCCCTGCTTCAGGCAAATAAAAAGCCTCGCCGAAGCGAGGCCTTGAAATGGAATGGCGGAATATTAATTAAATACGCCGTTGATCACCGAGGCCACCAGGGCGGTGCTCAGAGCCACCAGCACCAGGTCGTCACCGGCAATACGCCATTCGTAACCCGGATAGTAAGGCAGATCGCGCAGCATCGATGACGGCACCATCTTCTTGGCGATGCCCGGAGGCAACGGCTTGCCCCGAGCCAGATTTTTAGCAATGCCCGGTGGCAAAGAGCCGTAACCGGTCAGGCCATAGTTTCGTGCCAGGGAACGTGCGTGCTCGCGGGAAATACTGACGGAAACCAGCCCCTGGTCGCCATCATTACCTTTGGCTTTATTGCCATGCTTGCCGCTATTGCCGTTATTACCATGATTGCCGCTGTTGCCATTACCATTACCATTGCCGCCTTTATCGGCCAGCGCCGGTGCGGATGACAGGCCCAACGAAGCAATCAGCGCCAGCACTGTGAGAGTAGTACGACGTTTGCTCATAATGTCATTTCCTGCAGGGGTTATTAGCTTCACTATAGGCGTAATTCCCCACATAAAGCATGCGGAAAACTCTGAGAGTTTGATCACCTATAGCGACAGCAGGCTGGCCAGAGAGTCAAATATTATTCCAGCGCAAAACTATTCGATAAAACCGAATTTAAAACCCAGATTTTTCTTGCAGCGAAATAAGCCTTGCCGTAGTTTGGCTAAGTCACAAAAAAGAGTTAGCGAGCTCTTTTTCGTTGCACCTCAAATCATTTTTTATCACTCCGTGTGATAGTACTGAATACTTCCCGCCGTTCCGTGCGGGATTCTTTTTACCGATAAATCGACATCAGATGCACCAATACAGTGCTTTTTGTTGAGATTTGGTTGCCAATACTTTAAATTCGGCGTCTGAGAAACCTCAACCTCCCGCGGTGGCCAGTTGGCAACGGGTGGGCGTTCAGGAGCAAAAGACATGCAAATGACCCTCATGGAATACATCACGCAGCACTTTAATGGCGATCTTCACCGCTACGCGCAATCCGAAGGCGTGAGTCGTGAACAAATCATCAGTTGGATTGATAATGAATGCCACGTAATCAAAGGACGATTATTTATGCCGGTGCGGCATTTACCCGGCGAACAAGCGCAGTGATGACGAAAAAAAACCCCGCTAAAGCGCAATGCCGATCAGTTAAGGATCGGTTGACCGATCCTTAATCTGCGGCAATATAACGGCTTCCATTACAGGGAGCCGTTTTCTTATGCCACTTCTCGATGACCTGCTCAGTTTTAGCGACCAGCCTTTGTTACCGCCACCTTCTGCGCAGATTTTTGCTGAACATCTTCCTGTTGAATGGCTCCAGCATTGCCTTTCTCTGTCTACCCATGCCACCGTCAGACGCCGCCGCCTGCCCGGGGACATGGTGGTCTGGATGGTCGTTTGTATGGCCTTCTTTCGTAATGAGCCCATTACCGATATTGTCCGCCGCCTTAACCTCAGTGCCGATGGCGAAGCCGGCACGCAGCTTCTGGCACGCAGCGCCATTACACAGGCACGCCAGCGTGTCGGTGCTGCCCCTGTTGAATGGCTGTTTCGCCAGACAGCACGAACCTGGGGGACTGAACGCTATCCCAAAGATGACTGGAGAGGATTGCAGCTCTTTGCCGTCGACGGTGCACAACTGCGTACGCCCGATGAACCGGAACTTCGTGCGCATTTTGGTTCCAGTAACACCTCTACAGACCGACAGAGTCCTTTTCCGGTGATGCGTCTGGTGGCGTTGATGAACCTGAGCAGTCATGTTCTGCTGGATGCGGTCACCGGGCCTTACCGGTGTAGCGAGACCCGGTTGGCGCATGACCTGATTAAGGCGTTACCGGATAACTCCATCACCCTGTTTGATAAGCTATTTTTTAGTGCGGATTTACTAACAGGGGTGAACCATGGCGGCGAAAATCGCCACTGGCTACTGCCTGCCCGCAAAGGGATGGTCGCAGACGTGCAGGAAAGCTACGGAGCGGGCGACCGTCTGCTAAAAATGAAAGTCTCTGCGCAGGCTCGAAAGCAAAACCCGGCCCTTCCTGAGTCCTGGTATGCCCGGGCGGTCAGTTACGATATCGGCGGTGTGGAGAAAACCGTGCTGACTTCATTGCCGGCGGATCGTTATCCGGCCAAAGCGGTGGCGGAGCTTTATCATTCCCGATGGGAAATCGAAGTGGGTTTTCGCAATATCAAAAGCAGCCTGCAGAGTAATGCGATGGTGCTGAGAAGCCGCAAAGTGGAGTTGCTGCATCAGGAAGTGTGGGGGTTGCTGCTGGCTTACAACCTTATCAGGCGGGAAGCGGCGCTGACGGCAAAACAGTATAAAAGAGCGCCGTCGGAGATGAGTTTTAAATTTGCTTTTGGGGTAATAGCGACGGAACTGATAGTGCTGGGTAATACGGTATCCCCCGGAACGATACCGAAACGGCTGATGCACCTGAGGGGGAGTTTGGAGGCGATGTTCATAACAAAACGCCCCCGACCATCAAGGCCGAGGGCGGTTAAGATATCAAAAACCCGTTATCCGGTGAATCGTTATGCCTCACCACTTAAGTGAACGGCATTGCCGCTAAAGCGGGGTTTTCTGATTCTGATACCACGGAAAATCAGAAGTTATAACCCGCCACCAGGTAGTAACCCCAGCCGGTAGATTTAATTGGACCCTGTGGGGTACCGATATCCGCCCCGTCCTGCCATTGGCCGCCGTTATGGAAATAACGTGCCACGAAGGAGTAGTGCCAGTGATCGTAGTTCAGCGCCAGAATATGGCTGGAAGCGATCGAGTTGCTGGTGCGAACCTGTTTGCCGGTGCCGTCGGTCCAGTTGCTGTCTTTGCCCAGATCGGAACCAAAGTCAAAGTTGGTAAAGCCGATGTAGCTCAGATTGCCGCCCCACAATTGGGTCAGCGGCACAAAGTATTTCACCTTGAAGCGGTAACCGTCCCAGCTGTTCTCATTGGCAGCCTGGTAGTTTTCCCACTGGTATTTGGCATAGATGTTCATCGACAGGCTCATTGGCAGGCCGGTCTCGATATCGGTGCCCAGACCCATGTACCAGGTGTTCTGGCGGCCGTCGGTGTCGTGGCCCAGGTCATAGATGTAGTTGTTGGCGAAGTACCATTCTTTGAATGGACCGAAGCTCAGGTCGGTGTTGGTCAGTTTGTCGATCGAGAAGCGAGGTTCGATCTCCATAAACATCGGTGAGCCTTTATCCCAGATGCCGCGGTCCGGGGTGTTGCCGACGCCGAAGAATTTAGGCACATCGACATAACCATAGAAATCAAACCAATCTTTTTTGGCGAAGGCTTCGTACTCCAGGTAAACATCGTTGTTCAACTGAGGTCCGAAACGGGTGTGGTAGCTGCCCACCACGTTAACGCTCTGGTGCCACCAATCCGAGACGTATTGGCTGTCTTTGCTATCAGCCATTGAAGATGCACTGTAAGACGCTGCGATCAGGATACCTGCTGCGAGAGCTATTTTTTTCATTTTATTACCACATGCTTAAAGGGCCATTTCCTGCCCGTTAGAAAAGATGACAATGAGTCTGACGACACCTGGCGTTGCCTCCGCTTACAAACTTCTCGGGCGACGCGCGCATTATAGAAATCACTGGGTGTAAGAATCTGTGATCCAGTTATGCATTTTGCGAATAGGTAATCGATTGCGTTCACATTTGTCAAATTATGTTTCATGCAAATTCACGATCGCTGTGATTTTTGTCATGCCCGGTGATTTTTAAAGCAGTTTTTGTGCCAATTGTGCGCAATACAAAAAAGTAACCAGGTCTGTCGCAGAAATGAAAATGCCGGCGTTTTTAGCACCGGCATTTGTTGGAAATGTGACTGAGGGAAACGGAGGTTCGAAAACCCTGGCTGAGACTCAGCTAATCGAGGGGATCGCTTTGGCGATATTTTCCTTACGGAAGACCACTTCTTGACCCGGTTCGATTTCCCACTCTTTGGGTGGAATATCCACCTTGGGTGCGGCGGCGATCACCGAACCATAAATCAGCTTGTCTTCCCGGCGCAGAATACTGACATCAAGCTGGTATTCGTGGCGCAGATTGGCGGTGGTCAGGCGCACCGTATCACCGCGCATATAACTTGCATCATCAATCACAGGTTGCTGAATGAATTGGATATCGTCTCTCATTTTTTATGTTCCTTCATGCAAGATCGCTAGTTAGATTCTAGTTCAACATTGAGCAACCGGCGGATAATTTCCGTTAGTTTCCTCGGGTTGCCCGCCAACAGATTAACGATCCCAGGGTCACCATCACCACGCCCTGCCAGAAACTGGCGTTCAATGCGGTATCCAGCACCAGCGCGGCAAACACCGCCGATAACACCGGGGTAAAGTAAGATACCGTCGCCAGCAGCGTCATATTGCCGTGCAGAATACCCACGTTCCAGGCCGCGTATCCCACCCCCATCGCCATGCCGGCACACAGCAACGTCAGGGTCACCGGCAGGGTGAACTGCATGCCGCTTTCGCTGCTGAAGGCATATTTGATCCACAGCGCGACGGCGGTCAGCGTAATAAACAGCACCACGCCGTTATGGCCCTGGGCAATTTTCTTGGTCAGATTGCAATACACGGCCCAAATCACCGCCCCGGCGAAAGCCAGCGAATAACTCAGCGGATTACTGTGCACGTTCGCCAGCATTTGCGCCGGTGACCAACCCCCCTCGCCGCTCATGATCCAGCCAATGCCGAACAACGACAGCAGCAGCCCGGGCAGCAACCACCATTTGGCCTTTTGGCCGTTGAACGCCAGCGCCATCAGCACGGTAAAACAGGGCCAGAGATAATTGATCATCCCCACTTCAATCGCCTGCAGACGGGTATTGGCATAACCCAGCGACAGCGACAGGCAAATTTCATAGCTGACAAACAGCAGGCTGCCGAGGATCAGATAGGCACGCGGAAACTGTCGAAGGTTTGGCAGGCGTAGTGCCAGCAGCAAAAAAACCGCGCTGACGCTGTAGATCATCGCCGCCCCGCCGATGGGCCCCAGTCCTTCGCTAACGCTGCGGATCAGGCCGACCACGCTGCTCCACAGCAGGATCGCCAACAGACCGAGCAAGGTGGCTTTATACGAAACGGGGAGTGAAGACATAAAGATGATCCAATCGGTTATTTTTTATCAGTATTTTCACTCTACTGTCCGACGGACAAAAAAGAAAGGCGGGAAACCCCGCCTGACTCAGTTATTGCTGTGGCTGTCGTTCCAGCTGCGGTGGCGGCTGACGGAAGCGCCGGGTGAGATAAGCCAGGTAACCAAAGCCCAGCGCCGCCCAAATCAACCCCATGGTCAGCGAGCTTTTTTCCAGGTTGAGCCAGAGCACGCCGACCGTCAGCGCCCCCACCAGCGGCAGGAACAGATAGTTAAAGCGGTCTTTCCAGCTTTTGTTGCGTCCTTCACGAATATAGAAATGGCTGATCACCGACAGATTAACGAAGGTGAAAGCCACCAGCGCGCCAAAGTTGATCAACGCCGTGGCGGTGACCAGATCGAAAGACAGCGCGGACAATGCCACCAGCCCCACCAGCAGCACGTTCAGTGATGGCGTACGCCATTTCGGGTGGATATAGCCGAAATATTTTTCCGGGAACACGTTATCGCGCCCCATCACATACAACAGCCGTGAAACGCTGGCATGTGACGCCAGGCCCGACGCCAGGGTGTTGATAAAGGTGACGCACAGGAAAATCGACTGGAACAGCTTGCCGCCCACGTACAGCGCGATTTCCGGCAGTGCCGCATCCGGCTGATGGAAACGTTGAATAGTAGGGAAAAACAGTTGGATAAAGAACGACACGCTGATGAAGATCACCCCACCATACAGCGCCGTCAGGAAGATGGCCCGCGGGATCACCCTGGCGGCATCGGGCGTTTCTTCACACAGCGTGGTAACGGCGTCAAAGCCGAGGAACGAGAAACACAAAATGGTGGCACCGGTGATAATCGGCAACAAATGCGCATTTTCACTGACGAACGGTTGCAAGCTCCACACCGTCCCCATGCCTTCCCCACTGTGCAGGCCACGCACTACCAGGAAGATAAACACCACGATGATCGCGACCTGAGCCAGCACGAACAGGGTATTGAAGTTGGCCACCAGATTGACGCTTTTCAGGTTGATGGCGGTAATGATGATCACAAAACCCACCACCCAGACCCACGGCGGGACTTCAGGGAACAGCGCAGTCAGATAGATTTTCGCCAACAGGGTATTGATCATCGGCAGGAACAGGTAGTCGAGCAGCGACGACCAACCCACCAAAAAACCAACGTGCGGATTAATCGCCTTTTGCGCATAGGTGTAGGCAGAACCGGCGGTCGGGAACTGGCGCACCAGCTTACCGTAGCTGATGGCGGTAAACAGCACGCCGGCCAGCGCCAGCAGATAGGATGCGGGTACGTGGCCGTCAGTCAGGCCGGAAACAATCCCGAAGGTGTCGAACACCGTCATCGGTGTCAGATAGGCCAGGCCCATCATCACCACTTGCCACAGTTTCAGGGTTTTACGCAGTTGCGGCTTGGCCGCTTGCTCACCGTCAGTCGCATTAATCGTCATGACTCTTCCCCTCTTTGTCCTCTGCTGGTAACCGTTTAACGTCATTCAGAGAGGCCGCGGGGATACT
This sequence comes from Serratia proteamaculans, assembly GCF_949794035.1. Classification (NCBI taxonomy): domain Bacteria; kingdom Pseudomonadati; phylum Pseudomonadota; class Gammaproteobacteria; order Enterobacterales; family Yersiniaceae; genus Serratia; species Serratia proteamaculans. The sequence goes on along the minus strand of NZ_OX461105.1, from coordinate 2,235,272 downwards.
GCTGCTCAGGCGGCGGGAAGTCGAAGATAAAGACAAAAAATCTCGGCCAACGGATGGCCCGTATTCACTGCGGCACGGGCTGATGCCCGCGCAAACTGAAGAAACAGTTAAGGCTGTCATGGTTCTTTCCTCGCCGACGTCCTGTACGCCAAAGTGGAAGAAATGCTTTACCGCTGCGCGTAGCTTCGCAGGCCACAGGATAGCCGGCGGAATGCGCCAGACGCGCGCGGTATCATGAGTTCGAGCGGGTTTAGGCGTTTTTCAGCATCCACTCGATTTCGGTTTCGGTGATCAGGCGCTCAAATTGCACCAGCTCATCCGTTTTACAGGCCAGGTAAACATGACTGAACCTTTCCCCCAGCAGCGCATTCAGCACCGGCTGATGCTCAAATTCATACAGCGCATCGCTCTGACGGATCGGGAACGGCAGCCCCTCCTGCTCCAGCCCGTTGCCGGTGACCGGCTCTTGCAGCGGCAGCGTGGTTTCCAGACCGTAGACGATGCCGGCCAGAATGGTCGCCATCACCAGGTAGGGGTTGGCGTCGGCCCCGGCCACGCGATACTCCACGCGATGGCTGTCGCGATCGCCACAGGGAATACGCAGCGCCACGGTACGGTTGTTATGGCCCCAGGACGCCTGAGTCGGCACGTACATGCCCGGCTGGAAGCGGCGGTAAGCATTGACGTTCGGTGCCAGCAGCGCAATAGAAGAAGGCATCAGGGCAATCATCCCGGCCAACGCCTGTTTCAGCAGCACGGAATCTTCGCCATCATCGTCCGCTAGGACGTTGTTGCCCTGCCTGTCCAGCATGCTGATATGCACATGCATGCCACTGCCGGCGTGTTCCTCGTAGGGCTTGGCCATAAAGGTGGCCTGCATGTTGTGATTTTCCGCCACCATGCGGATCAGCCGTTTTAATGCCAACGCATGGTCGCAGGCTTGCAGAACGTTATCGGTATGGTGCAGGTTGACTTCAAACTGGCCAGGCGAAGCTTCGGCCACCGCCCCGTCTGCCGGCAGGCCCTGCATGCGAGCCAGTTCGTCAATTTCACTCAGCACGTCGGCAAAGTGGTTAAGGTTATCGACGGAGTACACCTGACTCTGGGTGTTGCGCTCCTGGGTGCCCGGCGAGCACGGCGGCTGCAAATAGCCTTCCGAATCGCGTTGGCGATCGATGAGATAGAACTCCAACTCTACCGCTACTACGGGGGATAGCCCGCGCTGACGCAAACGCTGCCAAACTCGGTTCAGCACATTGCGCGGTTCAACGTCAAAGGGAGTACCATCTTCATCCAGCATGGTGAGCAGCACCTGGCCGATATATTGCGGATCCGCCGCCGACGGTGTCAGGGTGCCCAAGACCGGTACACAGATATGATCCGGCTCACCCAGTTCCTGCCCCAGCCCGGCCTCTTCAACCACGTTACCGAGAATATCCATCGCAAACACCGATGCCGGGAAGTAACAGCCTTTCTCCAGCTTGCTCAGCCCGCCCACCGGAATGCGCTTGCCACGGAAGCTGCCGTTAAGATCGGTCAGCAGAACGTCAACGTGCTGAGTTAATGGATAACACTCCAGGTACTTCTTCACTTCACGTTGGAACGCGCTACTTCGCTTTTCTTCGTGGTGCTGAACAAAGTTTTCCACTTCTACTATGTTGGTCTGCATGATTCACCCGCCATGTATGTTTTTTGTCTGTGGTTCTCACACTTATTGCCGTCGATGTTTTTTGACCATCTTGCTCAATATAATGTCCACCAATGAAACATAGATGCAACAAAATTGTTTTGCAAGTGTTACTTTGAGTTTGAATATTGCCCATTTGGCTGCTAGATTTATAAAATATTGAACGAAAACGGCAGTGGAGAAGCTTATCGTTCATAATTTCGAACATACCAAGGGGACAGCATGGGCAATATATTTAACAGACCAGTGGTCGGCGTAGTGATGTGCAGGTATAGGTTAAACGGGCATCTCACTCAGACCTTGCAAGAAAAGTACCTAAATGCCGTCGTGGCCGCAGGAGGGTTGCCAATCGCCCTGCCACACGCGCTGGCGGAACCGAAACTGCTGGAAGAATTGCTGGAGCACCTCGACGGTATTCTGCTGCCGGGCAGCCCCAGTAATGTGCAGCCGCACCTTTATGGTGAAAACGGCGATGAGCCTGACGCCGATCCTGGGCGAGATGAATTGAGCCTGGCGTTGATCCGCCACACGCTCGACAGGCGCATTCCCCTTTTCGCCATTTGCCGCGGTATGCAGGAAATGGTGGTCGCCAGCCAGGGCACCCTTCACCGTCGGCTGTTTGAACTGCCCGAACTGCTCGAACACCGTGAAGATCACGACCTGCCGCTGGAACAACAATACGCCCCCGCCCACGAGGTCATCGTTCAGGAAGGCGGCTTACTCTCGCAGCTGATACCGGATTGCAATCGATTCTGGGTCAACTCACTGCATGGCCAGGGAGCAAAAACCCTCGGCCCCGACGTACGCATCGAGGCTCACGCTGCCGACGGATTGGTGGAAGCAATCAGTCTGCGCGACCAGCCCTTTGCGCTGGGTGTGCAATGGCACCCGGAATGGAACAGTGAAGAGTACGCCCTGTCGCGCCTGTTGTTTGAGGGGTTCATTAGCGCCTGCCGGAACTATCAAAAGGAAAAACGCCCATGAGCGATGTCAGCTTGGCACCGGGAAAACGTCTGTCGCAAATCCGCCAGCAGTTGGGATTGTCGCAGCGCCGAGCGGCCGAACTGTCTGGATTAACCCACAGCGCCATCAGCACCATCGAACAGGACAAGGTCAGTCCGGCCATCAGTACCTTGCAAAAGCTGCTGACGGTGTACGGGCTGTCACTGTCGGCGTTCTTCGCCGAGCCGGAAATTCCGGATGAACCACAGATTGTTATCGACAGCCAGGATCTGATCGAGATTGGCAGCCAGGGGGTATCGATGAAACTGATCCACAACGGCGACCCCAATCGCACCCTGGCGATGATGATCGAAACCTATGAACCGGGTACCACCACCGGCGAACGTATCAAGCATCAGGGGGAAGAGATCGGCACCCTGTTGGAAGGCGAAGTGGTACTGCAGGTCAACGGGCAGGCTTATCACCTGCTGGCTGGCCAAAGCTACGCCATCAACACCGGCATTCCCCACAGTTTCAGCAACACGTCGGCGCGGATTTGCCGGATTATCAGCGCCCATACGCCGACGACATTCTGATCAACGGAGCAAGGTATGGACTTCCACCATCTGCAGTATTGGCAACACCGGGCGCAAGCCCTGAAAATTGAGAACCAACTGTTTATCAATGGCCGCTATCAGCAGGCCGTAGAAGGCCAAACCTTTGCCGTGGAGGATCCCGCCGGGCAACGTGAGTTGACCCAGGTGGCCCGGGGCAGCAGCGTCGACATCGATTTGGCGGTCAGTGCGGCGCGTGAAGTGTTTGAGCGCGGCGACTGGTCCAGAGCGGCTCCGGCGCAGCGCAAGGCCACTTTGCTGAAGTTGGCAGAATTGATGGAACAACACCATGAAGAGCTGGCGCTGCTGGAAACGCTGGATACCGGCAAACCGATCCGCCACAGCCTGCGCGACGACGTGCCCGGCGCTATCCGTTGCCTGCGCTGGTATGCCGAAGCGGTCGATAAGGTTTACGGTGAAATTGCCCCCACCGGTGGCGATGCACTGGCGTTGATCGAACGCGAACCTATTGGTGTGGTCGGTGCCATCGTACCCTGGAACTTCCCGCTGTTATTGGCCTGCTGGAAGCTCGGCCCGGCGCTGGCCACCGGTAACAGCGTGATCCTGAAACCTTCTGAAAAATCCCCGTTAACCGCAATCTATCTGGGCAAGCTGGCGCAACTGGCCGGGCTGCCGGACGGCGTATTGAATATTGTCCCCGGCTACGGTCACGATGCCGGTAAGGCGCTGGCGCTGCACAACGACGTCGACGCCCTGACCTTTACCGGATCCACCCAGGTCGCCAAACAACTGATGATCTACGCCGGCCAGTCCAATATGAAACGGGTGTGGCTGGAGGCCGGCGGCAAGAGCGCCAATATTATCTTTGCCGACTGCCCGGATCTGGACAAGGCCGCACAGAGCGCCGCCGCCGGCATTTTCTATAACCAGGGACAGGTGTGCATCGCCGGTACCCGGCTGTTGGTGGAAGAGAGCATTCAGCAGGAATTCTTACTGGCGCTGAAGCGGCATGCGGCAGCCTTCACGCCGGGCGATCCGCTCGATCCGACGACGGTGATGGGCACGCTGATCGACCAGGGCCACTGCGAGAAAGTGGCCGACTATATCGAGCAGGGCCTGAGCCAGGGTGCCGCGCTGTTCCTGGACGGCCGCGAGCACCCACAGAACGGCCATGTCGGCTACCTGGGCCCGACCATTCTGACCCAGGTAGATAATGCCATGAGCGTGGCGCGTGATGAAATTTTTGGCCCGGTGCTGGCAGTCACCAGTTTTAGCGGCGAACAACAGGCCATGCAGTTGGCTAACGACAGCGACTACGGATTGGGCGCCGCCATCTGGACTCGCGACCTGTCGCGTGCTCACCGGTTAGCTCGTCAGTTAAAAGCCGGCACGGTGTTCGTCAATAACTACAACGACGGGGATATGACGGTCCCGTTCGGCGGTTACAAGCAAAGCGGCAACGGCCGCGACAAATCGCTGCACGCGCTGGAAAAATTCACCGAACTGAAAACCACCTGGATTTCGCTGGAATAAGGGCAGATATCATGACTGAACACGTAAAAAGCTATTATGCGGCCTCGGCCAACAGCCACGCGCCCTACCCGCAGTTGAATGACTCCATCGAATGCGACGTCTGCATCGTCGGCGGCGGCTACACCGGCCTGTCTTCGGCGCTGTTCCTGGTGGAAGCCGGTTACAACGTAGTGGTGCTGGAGTCCGCACGCATCGGCTTTGGCGCCAGTGGCCGCAACGGTGGCCAACTGGTGAACTCCTACAGCCGCGACATCGACGTGATTGAACAGCGCTACGGTGCGGAAAGCGCCCGTATACTCGGTGGCATGATGTTTGAGGGTGCAGAGATCATTCGCAGCCGTATCCAAAGGTACGCCATCGAATGTGACTATCGCCCCGGCGGCATCTTCGCCGCCCTGAACAACCGGCAATATCACGCGCTGATCGAACAAAAACAGCACTGGGAGCGTTATGGCAATACCCAGCTTGAACTGCTGGATGCTGAGCGCATCCGTCAGGAGGTCAACAGTGAGCGCTATGTCGGTGCGCTGCTGGATCACAGCGGTGGGCATATTCATCCTTTGAATCTGGCCCTCGGTGAAGCCGAAGCCATCCGCCTGCAGGGCGGGCGCATCTTCGAACAGTCGGCCGTCACTAATATCCGTCACGGCGAACCGACCATCGTCAGCACCGCCAGCGGTCAGGTGAAGGCACGCTATGTGATCGTGGCCGGCAACGCCTATCTGGGTGATAAGCTGGAACCAAGACTGGCCAAGCGCAGCATGCCGTGCGGCACTCAGGTGGTGGCCACCGAACCGCTGGCACCGGAAGTGGCGCAGTCGCTGATCCCGCAGAATTACTGCGTCGAAGACTGTAACTATTTGCTGGATTATTACCGTATCACCGGTGATAACCGCCTGCTGTACGGTGGGGGCGTGGTGTATGGTGCGCGCGACCCGGACGATATCGACAACCTGATCCGCCCCAAACTGCTGAAAACCTTCCCGCAGTTGAAAGGGGTGAATATCGACTACCGCTGGACCGGCAATTTCCTGCTGACGCTGTCGCGCATGCCACAGTTCGGCCGCCTGGAGAATAACGTCTATTACATGCAGGGCTATAGCGGCCACGGCGTGACCTGTACTCATCTGGCAGGCAAGCTGATTGCGGAATTAATGCGAGGCGATGCGGAAAGATTCGATGCCTTTGCCAAACTACCGCACCTGCCGTTCTTCGGCGGTCGCAACCTGCAAATTCCGTTTACCGCAATTGGCGCGGCCTACTACCAACTGCGCGATCGGATTGGGGTGTAAAGCTCTCAGGCCCGGCGTTTAACTTCACCGGGCCTGAGGATTAATGCTTAAACAATCTTCGGCTGACCGTCTGAGGCGGTCGCCCCACCATCCACCGGGATGTTGGCACCGTTGATAAAGCTGGCGTCGTCACTGGCCAGGAACGCCATCACCGCCGCCACTTCTTCCGGCTCTGCCGCACGCCCCAGCGCAATACGCTCATTGAACTTGTCGCGAATTTCCTGCGGCCAGCCGTTGGTCATATTGGTTTTCACCAGGCTTGGGCACACCGAGTTCACCCGCACGCCGTCACCGCCGTGATCGAGCGCCATGGCACGTGTCAGGTTTACCACTGCCCCTTTCGCCGCACAGTAATAGGCTGCGCCCCAGTCGCCTCCCAGGCCAGAGACCGAAGCGGTGTTAACGATGCAGCCTTTGGTTTTCAGCAGATAGGGCATAGCGAATTTGGAACAGAAGATCACGCCGTCGATGTCTACCCCGGCGATGCGACGCCAGTCAGCCACGCTGGTTTCCAGCACGCTGCCCGCCACGTGCACGCCGGCATTGTTCAGCAGCACGTCGATGCGGCCCAATTTTTCCGCCACTTCATTCATCATTTTCTCAACCGCGACGTGGTCAGAAACGTCGATATGCACCGCCAGCGCCTTGCCTTTCGGCAGTGAGGCCGCCACTTTGTCTACCGCCTCTTTCGCCCAGTCAGCCAGCACCACGGTAGCGCCTTCAGCGGAAAACCGGCGCGCTGCCGCTTCCCCCATCCCGTTGCCTGCGCCGGTGATGATGACCACTTTATTGTCGAAACGCATAAGAACTCCTCCATGTGAATGTATTCTGATAAGTCATACAAATCCTGATTGAATCGAGGATAAAACTCATGAGGGGAGAGGGACAGTCAAAACGTGCGGTTTACTAATCAAAAAGAGGTATTCACTGTAAATTCAATGCGTCAGAACAATCAATATCGGAATTAGGCCAACCATTTGATGAGATTGATAAAATCCTCTGGCGTGACTATTTATCGGCCGTACTATCAGCCATCAATAAGTTCAGTCACGGCCCTATACCGCCACTTACCGATAAGCATTGATTATTAAAAAATCGGGCCGCTGAATGATAGCGGCCCTGGGCTGGCTTATTTTTTCTCAATCGGAACCACCAGCAGATCGACCTGCAGGTGATTGATCGCCTGCCGCGCCGACGATACCCACCGACTCCAGATATCGTGATGGTGGCCGAAGAGGATCAGGTCGCAACCCTTGTCCTTAGCCGCCCGATTCAGCTCCTCCATCAGATCGCCACGCCCGATAATCACCTCTTCAACCGGATAAGACGAGTGGTCTTTGATGGCATTGAGCATATTTTTCACGCGTTCAGAAAAAGTGCGATCCGTGTAGTTGTATTCACCCACGCCCAGTTCGGCGTAATAGCCAGTATGATGAATATCGATATAGATCAGAGATAATCGGGCATTCAGCGCCCCAGCCAGTTTGGCGCCTTTGCCCAGCAGGAACTCGGCATCTTCGCCAAGATCGGTTGCGACCAGGATATGTTGATAAGTCATGATAACTGCCCTCCGCCTCGAGCCAGTAAACAGGATGACGCTCCCTGCCAGCAGACGCTGACCGCCTATTTATTAGGCAATTTAAGTTTAGTTCAGAGGTGAAATTATCGCTCATCGACACCATCGTTCCTCTAATGGCACGATGCCCCTTATCAACAGGCCCGTTTCGTTTCGGGTCCGTTGGGCTGCGGGCATAAAAAAACCCCGGCACAGGCCAGGGTCATCAATGTTTGTCGGTCACTTTCCCGACTGTCATGTTATGGCGTAAGCGTCCGTCCAACACTCCAACCTTACGCAGCCTAAGCACAACTTTTTCACAACAGAAAAATAGACTGAATCACTGCCGTTATTATTATTACGACGCCAATCTTTTTTGCTGTTGCCAATAACTATTGCTATTGGAATATTCTGAATATAACTATTTAGATAAACTCCGGGTAATCCCGGAGTTTATTCAGGTAATTCTTTTATTTCTTATCTGCTCCGGTTTACACCTTCTTCGCTATCGTAAGAAATAAAACACTACCTATAAATTATAAAACTACTACGTTGCCGGCAGAAGGACCCTTCTGACCGTTTTCGATAGTGAATTCAACGCGCTGACCTTCATCAAGCGTTTTGAAATCATTGCTCTGGATAGCAGAGAAGTGCACGAACACGTCTTTGCTGCCGTCTGCCGGAGAGATAAAGCCAAAACCTTTACCTGCATCAAACCATTTTACCAAACCAGTCATTTTAGTAGACATAGATATTTCCTTTATATTTTTGAGACGCCATAAGGCGATTGAGGTCTGTTTTTATTGGAAACTTACTTGGGCACTAGAGAAGGAAATTCGCGGAAGAAGAGGTATCTATGGGATATCACTAATACTGAGAACTGCTTTACTAAAACTGCTTTCATAAGGTCTGTACTACAAACCGATGACGTTATTTATACACGAGGAAATTATTTAAGCAAGGAATATTTATTATAATATTTATACACACCATTTATTATTTATCCGCCGTAACGCCCTTGGCCGCACCCTGTAAGGGCCTGACGGCCCCATGGTGCAAAAAGCTTAACCGATAACCGCAATTCCCAGCCGTTCCATCATTTGAAACACCTGATAGCTGTCCAGTTTCACGCCCTGCAGATCGGTACTGCGCAGGTCCAGCTCACCCAGTTCCGAGTTGGTCAGGTCACATTGGGTAAAGTTGGCGGCACGCCAGTCAAACGAGGAAAACTCGCCACCGGACAGATCAGAGCCGCTAAACGTCGCGCCGAGGATCTGCGCGCTGTTCCAACGATTTTCCCACAGCTCACACTTCTCCAGCACCACTTTCGAAAAGTTGGCATAGCTCAGGTTGCTTTTGGTGATGTAAGCGCTGCAAAACCAGGTGCGCGGCGTGATCATATTCATAAAACTGGTGCCGCGAAAATCCGCCCCCTGCGCCCGGCACTCACGGATCTCGATACCTAATGCACTGGCGTTTCTGAAGTCCGCCATCGACAGGTCACAGTTTTTGAAACTGGCATCCTTCAGCAAGGCGCGACTGAAATTCCCCCCCTGCTGGCTTTCGCGATCGTAAAACTGACAGTCGATAAATTCGGTACCGGTCAGGTCAGTGCCCGAAAAATCGCAGTTGATAAAACTGCCGCTTTCAATTTTCTCGCCGGTAAACCGGTTACGAGCAATCTTTTCACCATTCAACACCAGCGTCATCACGACACACCTGTTTATTTGTACAGTCAGTGATGCATTATAAGCAGAACTGCAGGCCGGAGAAAAATGCTTTGACCGATTTTTTCCATGTCACCGCACAAATAACACAACGCCGGGCGAGCAGGGTTAAGCCTGTCGTACCTGGAGCCGGTTCATGTTCACGCCACCTGTCTGCGCCTGCAATACGCCCTGTTCAATCAGCGCATACAGACGAAAATTCAGAAAGGTGTCGCCTACTCCATGGGGCGAATTCACCATCGCGTTGCCCACCACCCGGGAACCCTGGGTAAAGTCGCTCGGGCAATGTTGCAGCAACAGTGGGTCATGGAAATCCAGCGTTTTCCCCTGCACTTCACCCTGCGTAAAGATCCGCACCGGGGCGTTCTCCTTCAGCAGACGGTGCCAGTCGGCAATGAGCGCCACTTTGTCTTCTGCCGTCAGCTCGGACCGACGAACCCACAAGGATTCGAGCGTTTCAATCGGACAACTGCCAGTGGCTTCGCTTCCGGCAAGTTCAGTGACGTTGACGATAAACACTGAACGCTCCCCCAGCAAAGGCAACAACGCGCGCAACGTCAATTGCTCATCGGGATTGTCGCTAATCCACAGCGTCATCTGCCCGCTGACGGCGGACAACTGCATTCTCAGATTTTCCATCGCCGTCAGGCGCTGGGAGGAAGAGTCCCATTCGGGGGCGTGAATAGAGTGATGCAAATCTTGAAACCAGCGGGAGCGGGTCTGCAGACCCCGATCGTCATCCAGTGCGTACAGCGGCCCAAATGACAGATTATCGGTGAAATCCAGTACGTTCTCTCCCGGGTAAGCCAACCGCACGCAGCCACCCGACAGGGCAATATGCACATCCTTCATTAACGCTCTCCTCCGCCTGTTCCCTAAAATAATCCTGAGGTGAATTTTGCCAACTTTCTTCCGCTGTCACTAGACAAAAAATCCTAATTTGTCCGGTTGAATGGCACAAAAAAACCGCCCTGGGGCGGTTGATTATCGGAAGCGGGAATTATTTCAGCGCTTCCTGGATGGCGTCAGCCATCGGGCCAATGTGTTTTTCAGCGGCTTTCAGCTGAAAATCCACGCCGTTACCGTCGTTGGTATCGGACAGCGTGGCCTTGATCAGTTCCAGCGCCGCTTGCACCGCCACCAGTCTTTTATGCTGCTCATCCGTGATCGGTTTGGAGCTCATCGTGGCCGGGTAGTATTGCTCTAACATCGTTCTCTCCTTGTGATTACGCTAGTGACTAACTTAACAGAATTTAAAGGTATTTCTAATGGGCCGAACCACAGAATCCACATTCTCCACGCTGATATATGCCCCAGCCAAATCAATCCGGTGAATAAGTGAACTATAATTGCTCAATCTGAATTTTCCAGCAGGTGAACCATTATGTCCTTTAAAGGAAGCTGTCACTGCGGCGCCGTCACCTTTACGGTAAACGCCGATCTGCCCCATGAGGCCCTGAGTTGCAACTGTTCAATCTGCCGCCGTAAAGGCATGTTGCTGGCGTTCTTCCCGATCGACAGCTTTGTACTGAACAGCGGTGAAACCTTACTGCGCGGTTATACCTTTAACAAACACATCATTCAGCACCAGTTCTGCCAAACCTGCGGCACTGAGGCCTTCGCCTACGGTAAAGGCCCGGATGGCGCGGCAATGTGCGCCGTCAACCTGCGCTGCGTACCGGAGCTGGCACTGGATTCGTTGAAGATCCATCCGTTTGACGGTGCCAGTGCCTGAACGGAAATCAGGCGGGGTATCCCCCCGCCTGCCAACTATTCCAGATAAAACACCTCGGTTAACACCTCACTCACAGGGCTGTTATCGGCATGACTGGGCATCAATTCACGCATTGACAGCCACCAGCGTTGGCATACTTCGGTCGCCGCGACGGCCTGCCAGCGTGCTTCCGACTCAATATCAACCACGGCAAACAGCAGGCTGCGGCCGCTATCAAGGAAGATACTGTAGTGATGCGCGCCGTGTTGCTTTAAGGTCTGCGCCAGCTCCGGCCAGATCGGCGCATGGCGACGCTGATACTCCTGATGCGCGTCGGGATTGACCTGCATCACAAAGGCCTTGCGGATCATAGCTCACGCACCACATTAAGCGCCGCCGCCCAGGGCTTCACCTCAAAGCGTTCACCGAGTGCGATCAACTGCGTTTTACTGATGGTTTGCTTCATCCCCTGCATCGACAACACCTTCACCAGTACCTGAGCCGATTTTTCAGCAGTGTCGATCAGGCCAAAAGCTTCGTCCAATGACGGGCCGCTGGCGAAAATACCGTGGAACGGCCACAGTACCAACGAGTGTGAATACATCTGCTGCGAGGTGTGCTCACCGATCCCGTCGGTGCCCGGAACCATCCAGGGCACGATACCCACGCCGTCGGGGAACACCACCAGACACTCGGTGCTGCCTTCCCACAGCATACGGGTGAAGCTTGCCGAGTCCAGCTCCAGCACGTAACTCAGGGCAATCAGATTGGTGGCATGACAATGCATAATCACCCGGTCGCGCCCCTCGGTCAGGGTTTTACGCACGCAGTGTGACTGGAAATGTGATGCCAGCTCCGACGTTGGCACACCACCATTGGTCAGCCCCCAATAAATGCTGTAGGCGTGGCCATCTTCGCTAATCCGCAGCAATACCAGGCTGTCGGCCGGATCGAGCTGCACATTGCGGAAAAACTTGCCGGAACCGGTCACCAGGAACCAGCAGTTGGCCAGTTCCACCGCCGGTTGGCTCAGTTCGACGCGGCGCGGCTGCGGATAAAAATCCGCCGCGAACGGCTGCACCTCCTCGTCCAGCAACCGCAGGCTGACGTTGCCACCGTTACGTTCATCCCAGCCTTTCAGCCACATATCCGAGGTGGCTTTCACCATGCCCTGAACAAACCATGAAGAAAGAAGTTGTTGCATACGGCGCCCTTAACGTTGATTGAGAATTTGTTTTTCGTACTGGCGAACTTCGCCAAGCCAACCGGCATCGGCAGGCACCTCATGGCGCAGGCAATACATTTCCCAGGCCGCCTGCCACGGCAGCGATTTCTGCTCTTCCAGCATTGCCAGCCGGGCGGTGTAATCGCCGGCGTTTTCCAGACCGCGCAGCAATTCCACCGGTTCCAGCAACGCGCGTAGCAGTGCCTTGCGGGCATTGCGCGTACCGATCACCCAGGCAGCGATGCGGTTAATGGATGCATCAAAGAAGTCGAGGCCGATATGCACCTTGTCGAACAGACCGTGGCGCACAATTTCATGGGCGATAGCCTGGGTTTCGTCATCCAGCAACACCACGTGGTCGCTGTCCCAGCGCACCGGGCGGCTGACGTGCAGCAACAGGCGCGGCACGAACAGCATGGCGGTGGAAATCTTGTCGGAAATCACTTCGGTTGGATGGAAATGCCCGGCATCCAGCGTCAGCGCCACCTGGCGGCTGGTGGCATAGCCCAGATAGAACTCGTTAGAGCCGACGGTGTAGCTTTCTGCGCCAATGCCAAACAGTTTGCTTTCCACCGCGTCGATATGGTGCCGGGGATCCAGCGGTTGGCTGATCACCTCATCCAGCGCGCTTAGCAGACGTTGCCGTGGTGCCATCCGATCGACGGTGAGATCTTTCATGCCGTCCGGCACCCAGATATTCATCACCGACGGCGTGCCGAGCTGCTCGCCGAAATAGGCCGAAATACGGCGGCTGGCCTGGCAGTGTTCGATCCAAAAGCGCCGAATCGCCGGATCGGCGTGCGCCAGGGTGAAGCCGTCACTGCTCAAGGGATGTGAAAAACAGCTCGGGTTAAAATCCAGCCCCAGATGATGCGCTCTGGCCCATTCCACCCAGTGGCTAAAATGCGCCGGTTCAATAGCGTTACGCTCCACCGGCACCTCGCTTTCCAGATAGATCGCATGCAGGTTCACCCGCTTTGGCCCCGGGATCAGCGACATGGCGCGTTCCAGATCGGCGCGCAGCTGTTTGGCGTTGGTTGCCCGGCCCGGATAATTGCCGGTGGCCTGAATGCCGCCGGTCAGGGCCGCCTGCGGGTTTTCAAAGCCGCGCACGTCATCGCCCTGCCAGCAGTGCATTGAGATAGGAATGCTGTCCAACTGCGTCAGCGCCTGCTCGACGTCGATGCCGAGATCCTCAAAACGCTGTTTGGCGAGCGCAAACGCCTGTTCAATAGGTCGGGTCATAAGCAAAGCTCCTTGATCGCGGGATTAAGCGTCTGAAACCGCAGCCAGCCGGCCGTAAAGGCCCCGAACGGCTGCGGTGAAAAAATCTGTTGCGGGAAGTTGTTGGCCACCAACTGCCGGAAGGTAGCGACATCCTCCACCTCACCCAGCGCGATCAATTGGCTGCCGATGTTACCCAACGTCGAGGCTTCGACTGGCCCGGTTGACAGCGGGATCCCGCAGGCGTCGGCACAAAGCTGGTTGAGCAAAGGGTTCTGGCTACCGCCGCCGACGATATGCAAGTGGCTGAAGGGTTGTCCGCGCAGGGCCTGCAACTCGCCCAGCACCTGTCGGTAAAGCAGCGCCAGGCTGTCGAAAATACAGCGCGCCAGCGCCGGCGGGCTATGCGGCATCGGCATGCCCTGCTCGATACAGGCCTGCTGGATCTCAACCACCATCGCCGCCGGGTTGATAAAGCGCGGATGGTTGGGATTGATCAGCGATCGACAGCCCGGCTGCGCCGCGGCCTGCTCGACCAGTTGGCACAGATCCGTGATATTCAACTCCTCACACACCCGCTGCAGCAGCCACAGCCCCATAATGTTCTTCAGCACCCGGTAACGCCCTTCGACGCCGCCCTCGTTAGTGATATTGGCCGCCTGTGCTACCGCACCGGTGTAAGGGTGCCGACTCTCAAAGCCCATCAACGACCAGGTACCGGAACTCAGGTAGGCGGCGTGTTGATCCTGCAGCGGCGTCGCCAGCACTGCACTGGCGGTGTCATGAGTGGCTACCGCAATCACCGGTACCTGCGCCCCACTGGCCATCCGCCAATGCCCGACGGTATTCCCCGGCGCTGTCGGGTGACCGAACCAGGCGGCTTTGGCACCGGCCCAGGCCAGCAATTCAGGATCCCAGTCGCCGCTGTGAATATTCAGCAGTTGACTGGTGGTCGCGTTGGTATATTCCCAGTTCAGTTGCCCGGTAAGCCGGTAATGCAGGTAATCCGGGATCAGCAAGGCATGAGCGACACGGTCCAATAATTCGGGATGACGTTGGCTGAATGCGCGCAACTGATAGAGGGTATTGAAAGGTAAAAACTGGATGCCGGTGCGTTGATACAGCCATTGGGTGCCCATCTCATGCTGTGCCTGTTGCATCAGCCCGTGGGTGCGGCCATCACGGTAGGCAACCGGCAGCCCGACTCGCCGCCCTTTGCTATCCAACAGCAGATAATCCACACCCCAGGTGTCGATCCCTATGCTGTCCGGCGTGACGCCTTGCTGATCCAACTGCTGCAGCCCCTGACGAATGGCGTGCTCCAGTCCATCGATATCCCAACAGTCGTGGCCGTCGATCGACACCAGGTGATTACGAAAGCGGGTGACTTCCTGCAGGCTGATGCTCCGGTCGTCGGACTGATAGCGGCCCAACATCACACGGCCACTGGAGGCACCAAGATCGATGGAGACAATATTGCGAGTGCTCATGGGGTGGCTTCCTGATGAATCGATGGCATCAGTCTAAAACCCCAGGCAAACGACACCTTATCACCACTGCCAGCCGGTCAGGCGGGTTGGCAATACGGCAAAGATTTACGCGATACAGCTCACGTTTTGTTTTTTTTACCGCCTGTGATGCCGCGCGCACTTTGGCATTTTTCCGCGCCATTCTTGATAAATGAACGCAGTGTGACGCCTTTTTACGTTGCAAATTAAAGGCGACCGCCCGACGCCTCCTTTAGTATCTGTTACAAATTGGTTAACGGAGATCGAAAGATGGCGATGCTGTACGGCAGTGATTTTTTCGCTTCAAGCCCCTACCCGGTCGCGATTGAACCGCGGGAACCCCAGTCGAGCTTTCCTGAACATCATCATGATTTTCACGAAATTGTGATTGTGGAACAGGGCGCAGGAACCCACGTGCTGAACGGTCGGCCGCAAACACTGTGCAGCGGCTGCGTGTGTTTTATCCGCGACTGCGATCGCCATCTCTACGAGCAAACCGATAATCTGCATCTGACTAACGTGTTGTACCGTGGCCCTAACGCCTTCCGCTTTCTCGCCGGGCTGGATCAACTGTTGCCGCTGGCACAGGATCAGCAGCCGCACTGGCGTATCAACAATAAATTGCTGGCACAGGTGCAAATTATTATTCAGCGGCTGGAGCAGACCCCTGTGGCATTCAACCTGGAGCATTTGGCACAGCAGGAGCTGCTGTTTATGCAATTGCTGGTGCTGTTACGTCAGGGCTGTATCGCCACTACCGTTGACGATCAGGAAGGTCGTTTGCGGCGGCTATTGGACTGGCTGGCGGATCACTACAGTGATGAAATCAAATGGGATGAGTTGGCGGAGCGTTTTTGCCTGCCCTTGCGCACCCTGCACCGCCAGATGAAAAAGCAGACCGGCAATACTCCGCAGCGTTACCTCAACCGACTGCGACTGCTGCAGGCACGGCAAATGCTGCGTCAGGATGAAATCCGCATCACCGACATTGCCTACCAATGCGGATTTGGTGACAGCAATCACTTTTCCACGCTTTTCAAACGTGAGTTCGGCTATTCCCCCCGTACTCTACGGCAGAACGATTTCTTAACCTGAGGTGCCACGGTGAAAAGCCCACTTCTGTTGGCCAAAGAGGATTATCTGCCATCGGCACTGATGCCGGTGGCGGTTGCCGATCGTGCGCCCCAATCGTCATTTCCGCCGCACATGCATGAGTTCAGCGAAATCGTCATTGTCTGGCGCGGTAACGGCATGCACGTACTGAACGATCAGCCGTGGCGGGTGACCTGTGGCGATATGTTTTATATTCGCGACCGCGACTGCCACAGCTATGAATCGGTCAATGATCTGGTACTGGACAATATTCTCTACTGCCCGGAACGCTTCCAACTGGCGATTGGCTGGGCGGAACTGCTGCCACCGGACCGGGCTCAGCATCAATCTCACTGGCGGCTAACCACCCGGGGAATGGCACTGGCACGCAGTGTGATCCAGCAGTTGGCACTGGAAAGTCGTAAAACCGACCTGCTGTCGATCCAGCTCACCGAGGCGCTGTTTCTGCAACTGGTGCTGATCCTGCGTCGTCATCGCTATGCCGTCGGGCAAGACGACCAGTTACCGGAAGGCGAACAGCTGGATTTGCTGATGGCAGCCGTTCAGGGAGACAGCGGTGCACATTTTGAGCTGGAGGCATTCTGCCGACATCATCAACTGGCAGAGCGCAGCCTTAAGCAACTTTTTCGACAGCAGACCGGCATGACCATCAGCCACTATCTGCGCCAGTTGCAACTCTGCCGGGCAAAATCCCTGCTGCGCGGCAGTGATGAACTGATCGGTGAAGTGGCTGCCCGCTGCGGCTTTGAGGACAGCAACTATTTCTCGGTGGTGTTTACCCGTGAAACCGGCGTCACCCCCAGCGCCTGGCGTCAGCGTTTTAAACGCGCCGAACGCCCTGCCGCCGGGGTAAAACGTTAATCACCCCGCCATGCCCAAGCCAACAACGTTAGCGGCCAGAATGATCGTCAAGCAACCGATGCACAATACGCTGACCGGACGACGGCCGGCGTTTTTCCACTCTCTTAGCAACAATCCCACCAGACCGCCACACAGCACATAGAAGCTCATGTGCAGCATCCAACTGATAAAGTCGTACTGCGCGGGAATGTTGGCATGGCCCCAGGCATAAAAGAAGAATTGCAGGTACCACATGGTACCGCCGAGCAATGAGAACAGTACGTTGGCCACCAGCAGCGATTTGGCCTGCGAGAAATCAGCCTTGACTGATAGATCCGCTTTGACCGCCAGGCGAATAAAACAGTAGGCCAGGTTAACCAGTGCCCCGCCCCCCATGATCACCACGTAGCTCGGCAACGCCACGTACAGCGGATCAATCCCCAGATCCGCGGCAGCCTGGTGCATGGGTTTGGCGGCATCCATCGCAAACGACATACCGGCGGAGAAAATGCCGCACATCACCGCCAACAGTAGCCCTTTGCGCAGATTAAACTCTTCGGCGCGAATGCCCATCGCTCGCTCTTTCAGCACCCCGGCCCACGAAACAATCACCACGCCAATCAGGGCAATGGCGACGCCCAGCAGCGTCAGCTTGCCACCGGCGGAGCTGAACAACGCCACAAAGCGCCCCTGCAACAGCGGGGTCATCAGGGTGCCCACCACCAGCGTGATGCCAATGGCGATGCCAATCCCCATCGACATGCCCAGATAGCGCATGGTCAGGCCGTAATTGACGTTACCAATGCCCCACATGGCGCCAAACAGGAACACCGGCAGCAGGGTCGACAAGCTGAAAGCACTGTAATAGCGCCAAAAGTCCGGCAGCAGCACATAGCTCACCGCCCAGGGCAGGATCAACCACGACATCAGGCCACCGATCGACCACATGGTTTCCCACGACCAGCGACGGACTTTTTTGAACGGGGCATAAAAACAGGCGGCGCTGGCAGCGCCCACCAAATGCCACAGGATTCCCAACATGACAGCGTTATTCATTATTATTGATTCCTTCGTTGCTTGTGATGAGGACAAAAAACAGGCGTGAAGGAGTCTATGAATATTGTCCGGCGCGCAACCTTAGCCTGACTGCCAGTTCTGACGGAAGCTGGCAAAATCCAAGGGATAACGCTGACCGGGATCACAATTTCATCGCAAGGCTGCATGGGTTGAAGGCAACGACCTGAAGAGGATGGTCAGAATGCCATTCTGGCGGCGAAGCTGGCAGTGAGGCAAAGGTTTTTAACACATGAAGGTCATTACCATAACAAGGCATTAATAATAATCCTGTGGAGCCCTGCCATGACCCAGAACCAAAAACGGATGTATATAAACGGTGAATTTGTTGCCCACCACACTGGGCGCTGGATTGATGTCATCAACCCGGCCACCGAACAAGTGATGATGCAAATCCCGCAAGGCGGCGCGGACGAAGCCAGACGGGCCATCGACGCCGCCGAGGCCGCACAGCCAGGCTGGGAAGCGCTACCCGCAGTTGAGCGCGGCCAATGGCTGCATCGGCTGGCCGCCGGCGTGCGAGGCAGAGAGCCGGAACTGACGAGGTTGATCGTCGCCGAAGGCGGGAAAACGCCCGAGTTGGCCAAGGTGGAAGTGCTGTTTACCGCCGACTACCTCGACTATATGGCCGAGTGGGCGCGCCGCTATGAGGGTGAGATCATCCAGAGCGACCGACCGAATGAAAACATCTTCCTGTTCAAAAAAGCCATCGGCGTGGTGGTCGGCATCCTGCCGTGGAACTTCCCGTTCTTCCTGATTGCGCGCAAGGCCGCACCGGCGCTGCTGACCGGCAATACCATAGTGATCAAACCCAGCGAACTGACGCCAGGCAATGCGTTGCTGTTTGCCGAGATCGCAGATGAGATCGGCCTGCCGCCCGGTGTGTTTAACCTGGTGACCGGCTACGGGCCGGAACTGGGCCAGGCGCTGACGGCCAATCCGAAAGTGGGCATGGTCAGCCTGACCGGCAGCGTCGGTGCCGGTGTCGCCACCCTGCACGCCGCTGCGGACAACGTCACCAAGGTGTCGCTGGAACTGGGTGGCAAAGCCCCGGCGATTGTGATGGCCGACGCCGATCTCAGTCTGGCCGTCAAAGCCATCGTCAGCTCACGCGTCATCAACAGCGGCCAGGTATGCAACTGCACCGAACGCGTTTACGTACAGCGGGACATTTATCCGCAGTTTATGACCCTGTTGACCGAGGCTTTCCGTCAGGTCACCTTTGGCGATCCTAATCAACAAGCCGGGCTGGATATGGGGCCGTTGATCAGCGCCGAGGCGCTACAGCGAGTAGAAGATAAAGTGGCGCGAGCGGTCAGCCAGGGCGCGACGCTGGTGATGGGCGGCCAGCGCGAAGCCCGCAGCGGCTACTTTTTCCCGCCGACGATCCTGAGTGACGTGCAACAAGAGATGGAGATCATGCATCAGGAAATTTTCGGCCCGGTGCTGCCGGTCAGTTGCTTCGACAGCTTTGACCAGGCGATGGCTATGGCCAACGACAGCGAATACGGTCTCACCTCATCTATTTTCACCCGTGACCTCAACGTGGCGATGATGGCGATTAAGCAATTAAAGTTCGGCGAAACCTACGTCAACCGTGAAAGCTTTGAAGCAATGCAAGGCTTCCATGCCGGCTGGCGTAAATCCGGCATTGGCGGTGCCGATGGCCGCCACGGACTGGAGGAATACCTGCAAACCCAGGTGGCCTATCTGCAGTTTCAGTAATTAATGCGCCTATTGCGGGGCCCCATCACGGGGCCTCAGCGGTAAACGGAGAACTTTTTGGTTAGTGGTTTGAGCTGTTCGGTATCCCCGTACAGTGCTACCGCCACGAACTCCAACTTTTCATATTCGGTGTTGGCGGTATCGGCGATTTGTTGCTCTGCCGAATGTGACAGCATGGTGGTGGTAAAGAAGTTGGCCAGGACGCCCTCTTCCTTGCATTTCAGGACCAGATTACTGAGCTGGCTGCTGTTTTTTGCCTGCAGGATCACGATCGGATAATGGCTCATATTGGCGCTTACGCCTTCGATAGCGCTGGGATAATGATGAAATTCGCGCTGTTCGATCAGATCGGTAATCCCCGCCGTCAAATGGCAGGACGCATTGAACAGGGTTGCCGGTTCATGGTTGCGGTTCAGGATGATATAAAACTTCTTCTCGTTGTCGCTGTACATACACTTCTCCTTGGTGAAGCAAGTGTTTTACCCGTCCCTTAAATAAGTTTCAATGATGTAGATCAGCCAAGCACAGCTACAGGGTAATAGCGCGGCTCGGCAATAAAGCTCGAAATGTGCGGTTCTGACAGCCAATAGAGCCACAATTGAACTGTCGATAATTTCGGCATAACGCATAGTCTGATTTTTATCTCCCAGGAGAAAATCATGACTGCGACCAAGCTCGACGCCGTGGGCTCAGCGCCAGCCCCCGCCACGCAGTGGCCGGCAATCGTCAATGTGCTGTTCGCCGGTATTGCCGTGGCGCTGCACGTGGGTAAAGCGACTATTGCCCTGCCGGAACTGCAGCACCAATTCGGCCGGTCGCTGGAATCGCTGAGCTGGATTATTTCGGCCTTTCCATTTATCGGCGTGTTCGGGGGCATCGCCGCCGGGCAACTGGTGCGCCGCTGGGGCGATCGTCGCTTGTTGGGCCTGGGCTTGGTGATCGTCAGCATTGCCAGCTTCGCCGGGGCGACTCAGCACGACTTCACCGGCTTGATCGTCACCCGGGTTATCGAAGGGATCGGCTTTGTCATTGTGGTTGTGGCTGCACCGACCGTGCTCACTCGGGTGGTGGCGCCGCAACAACGTAATCTGGTGTTCAGCATCTGGAGCACCTTTATGCCGGCGGGCATGGCGATCTCCCTGTTCTTCGGTCCGCATTTCGCCGACTGGCAACAGAGCTGGGTCGCCGGTGGCATTCTGACCCTGCTGGCGGCGCTGTTGTTACCGTTCACCACGCCGCGCATCGTGACAACCGCCGCTGCTGCCACGACGGTGAATTTGCGTCAGGCGCTGGCCAGCATCCTGCGTGCCCGGCAACCGCTGCTGCTGGCCCTGATCTTCACCACCTATAACCTGCAGTTTTTCGCCGTGATGGCCTTTCTGCCGATATTCCTGATGCAGCGCATCGGACTGACACTTGCCGCGGCCGGCGGTGTCAGCGCAGCGGTGATTGCGGTCAATATTCTCGGCAATCTCTTCGCCGGTGTATTGCTGTCGCGTGGCCTGCAAGCCCGTACCCTGCTCGCCATTGCCAGCATGCTGATGGGGCTTGCCGGAGCCAGCGTCTTCCTTTCGGCCACACCGAATGCCATGCTGGTTCCACTGTGTTTACTGTTTAGCGGTATCGGCGGCATGCTGCCCGCCACCATTCTGGCTGCCACACCGGCGGCTGCACCCCAGCCCACGTTGATTCCCCTGAGTCTGGGGTTAGTGATGCAGGGCATTTATCTCGGTCAGGTGATCGGCCCGATTGTCTTGAGCACTCTGGTGGCCTATGCCGGGTGGACAGCGCCCTCCTTTATGGTGTTGGCCGCTGCGGTTCTGGGAAGCCTGTTGGCGTTAACGCTGACATCCAGGGTCAAAAATCCACCAGGCGGCGCATGACTCATTACACCATGTATAAAATCAAATGACTCTGAGCCCATTTTTCTCTTCGCGCATAAGCATTATCGTTTCAGCCACACCAATAATGACTTTATAGAGAACAGATAATGGACAGAGTAAAAACGGTTATTGTTACTGGCGCATCCAGCGGGTTGGGTTTCGCTATTGCACAGGCTTACCTGGCACGCGGTTACAATGTGGTGGGGAATGCACGCTCGCTGGACCGTTTGCAGGCGGCGGCAAACCAGCTCGGTAATCCTAAAAACCTGCTGCTGGTTCCCGGTGATATTGCCCAGCCGGAAACCGCAACTCGTCTGTTCGAACAAGCGGAAGAAAACTTTGGCCAGGTCGATATTCTGATCAACAACGCGGGGATTTTCCTGTCCAAACCGGTGACAGACTATACGGAGGAAGATGTCGACGCGATGTTGGCCACTAACCTGAAAGGATTCTTTTATCCCTCACAGGCCGCCGCTCGGCACATGATGCCGCATGGCTCCGGGCATATTGTCACCATTACTGCCGCCATCGCCATGCAGCCCATCAGCAAGGTCCCTGCACTGCTGCCGGTTATGGTCAAGGGCGGGCTAAATCAAGCCACCCGTGGGCTGGCATTGGAAATGGCACCGCATAATGTGATGGTTAACGCCGTCGCCCCCGGCATTATCGCCACCCCACTGACCATGAGTCATCAGGATGAAGAAAGCCTGACGTTTATGAAAAAAATGGCACCGACCCACCGCATTGGCCAGCCACAGGATATTGTCGATGCGGTGCTGTACCTGACCGATTCCAACTTTGTCACCGGCACTATCGTCACCGTTGACGGCGGCACTACTGCCGGCGTCTGGTAATCAAGGAGAACCTGCAATGCCCTATGTAAATATTAAAGTCACCGACGAAGGGGTCACGGCGGAACACAAGCGCCAATTGATCGAAGGGGTCACCGAGTTGCTGGAACGCGTGCTGAATAAGCCTCGCCACGCCACCTTCGTGGTGATTGACGAAGTTGCTACCGACAACTGGGGCATCGGCGGCGAAACCGTCACCGCCCTGCGAACCAGGGAGAGAAGTGAGGTTAAGCGATAACTCTCCCTGTTTTTCCCCCTCAATCCCCTCGCCGCGACCATCCAACCCGAACCTGAAAATGGGGTTGGATGAGTCAGGTACAGGGGATTTTGTACGACTTCCCGGCTTAAATATCCCTACAAAATACAACATTATTAATAAGTTTTATTAATTGTTCGCGCATAAAATCCGCTACCTGTTACGCGTTTGTAATGATAGGGTTTGTTCTTCAAGAAGTGTCAGTGTCAGTGAATACCGGCATTGGCAGGCAAAATCTATCATCAGAGGGACGGGTATGATGTCTAAGGGTATTTCAAAGGGATTCTTTATTCTGATCCTTTTTATAGTGACCGCGGCTTTTCTGGACGTATTGGGTCCCTATTACTCGTCAGTGTTGTGGGCCATCATCCTGGCGGTGATTTTCCACCCGGTGAAACAAAAACTTAAGCAGTATTTGGGCGACCGCAATGGCCTGGTGTCGTTTTTGACGCTGGTAGTGATCTGTCTGATCGTATTTACCCCCTTGGCTATTATCGCTTCTTCACTGGCGATTGAGCTTAACGTCGTCTACACCAAATTACAGGGCAATAACACCCAATTCCCGGTCATTGTGGCCGATACCCTACAGTTACTCCCCAACTGGGCGCGTCATTTCCTGACAGAGCACAACCTCGACAACGCGGCTGAAATACAAAAGAAACTTTCGGAAGTGGCTCTGCAGGGTGGGCAATACCTGGCCGGTAGCGTGTTCCTGATCGGCAAAGGCACGTTCAACTTTGCCGTTGGCTTTGGCGTGATGCTTTATCTGCTGTTCTTCCTGCTGAAAGATGGCGCTTATCTGGTTAATCTGACGCTCCAGGCGCTGCCATTATCCGAACACGTTAAACATCATCTGTTTGTGAAGTTCGCAGCCGTTTCCCGCGCGACGGTAAAAGGCACGGTCGTGGTGGCGGTAGTGCAAGGCGCGCTCGGCGGCCTGGCGTTTTACTTCACCGGCATTGAAGGCAGCCTGCTGTGGGCCGCGTTGATGGCCTTCCTGTCGATCATCCCTGCCGTCGGTTCTGCCATTATCTGGGTCCCCGCCGCCATCTATTTCTTCGCTACGGGTATGCTGTGGAAAGGCCTGTTCCTGGTGGGCTTCTTCGTGGTGATCATCGGTTTAGTCGACAACATTCTTCGTCCACTGCTGGTGGGTAAAGACACCAAGATGCCGGATTATCTGATCCTGATTTCAACCCTGGGTGGCATGGAGATTTACGGCATTAATGGCTTCGTCATCGGCCCGCTAATCGCCGCCCTGTTCATCGCCTGCTGGAATATTCTTTCCGGCCGCGACAGCGCAGCAACCACCGATGAGATTGATGAAGATTTTATCGAGGAAGGCAAGAATCATCCGGACGCCACCAAGGCGGATTGAATAAAAATCCCCTGTTAACAGGGGATTTAAACTGGAAATAAAAAACGGGAGCCATAAGCTCCCGTTTTTTATTTCCAACGCTTAAACACCATTACATGTGTTTAACGATAGAGTCGCCAAACTCTGAACATTTCAGCAGCTTAGCGCCTTCCATCAGGCGTTCGAAGTCATAGGTCACGGTCTTGGCAGCGATTGCGCCTTCAGTGCCTTTAACAATCAGGTCAGCCGCTTCGAACCAACCCATGTGGCGCAGCATCATTTCTGCAGACAGGATGATGGAACCTGGGTTCACCTTATCCTGACCGGCATACTTAGGTGCAGTGCCGTGGGTGGCTTCGAACAGGGCGCAGTCGGCACCGATGTTGGCGCCAGGTGCGATACCGATACCGCCAACCTGTGCGGCCAGGGCGTCGGAGATGTAGTCACCGTTCAGGTTCATACAGGCGATCACGTCGTATTCAGCCGGACGCAGCAGGATTTGCTGCAGGAAGGCATCGGCGATCACGTCTTTAACCACGATCTCTTTACCGGTGTTCGGGTTCTTGATTTTCAGCCATGGACCGCCGTCGATCAGCTCACCGCCGAACTCTTCGCGCGCCAGTTCGTAGCCCCAATCCTTGAAGGCACCTTCGGTGAACTTCATGATGTTGCCTTTGTGAACCAGGGTCACAGAGTCGCGGTCGTTGGTGATAGCGTATTCGATCGCTGCACGAACCAGACGTTTGGTCCCTTCTTCAGAGCATGGCTTCACGCCGATACCGCATTGCTCTGGGAAGCGGATTTTCTTCACGCCCATTTCGTCGCGCAGGAACTTGATCACTTTGTCTGCTTCAGCAGAACCGGCTTTCCATTCGATACCTGCATAGATGTCTTCGGCGTTTTCGCGGAAGATCACCATGTCGGTCAGCTCTGGGTGTTTAACCGGGCTTGGGGTGCCCTGGTAGTAACGCACCGGACGCAGACACACGTACAGGTCCAGTTGCTGGCGCAGGGCCACGTTCAGGGAGCGAATACCGCCACCGACTGGGGTAGTCAGCGGGCCTTTGATGGCAACGCGGTAGTCACGGATCAGATCCAGGGTTTCTTCCGGCAGCCACACGTCTTTCCCGTAAACGTGAGTGGATTTTTCACCGGTGTAGATTTCCATCCAGGAGATTTTACGTTCGCCGTGGTAGGCCTTTTTCACTGCTGCATCAACCACGTGAATCATAGCAGGGGTAACGTCAACGCCAATGCCGTCGCCTTCGATAAACGGAATGATCGGGTTATTCGGAACAACCAGTTTACCCTGGGCATCGACCGTAATCTTTTTACCTTCTGCCGGAACAACTACTTTGCTTTCCATCAACCTCTCCTTCAAGCGCAATTTTTGTTAATGCTTTGTAAGATGCGTGTAGATACTACTGGAATTTTCTGTCCGCGCCAATCCGAAACGGATTCGGTTATAATGCGCCTATCATCCGTAATCTCAACTGTTATGAAAAAATTCCCTGTTAGAAATCACAAAGTTAAACGATTCAGCCCGCCTGATGCCGCCAAACCCGCTGTAGCACAAGGGCCGCGTCGCGTGGTGTTATTCAACAAGCCCTTCGATGTGTTACCCCAATTTACCGATGAGGCCGGCCGCACCACGCTGAAAGAATTCATTCCTTTTCCCGATGTTTATGCCGCAGGACGCCTGGATCGCGATAGCGAAGGATTATTGGTGTTAACCAATGACGGCAAACTGCAGGCACAGCTCACCCAACCGGGCAAGCGTACCGGTAAGGTGTATTACGTGCAGGTCGAGGGGGCACCGCAGGACAGCGATTTGGCTCCCTTGCGCAGCAGCGTCACGCTCAAAGACGGCCCGACCCTGCCGGCTGGCGTGGAGTTGGTCGCCGAACCACAATGGCTGTGGCCGCGCAATCCACCGATCCGCGAGCGCAAATCAATCCCGACGGCCTGGCTGAAAATCACCCTGTACGAAGGGCGAAACCGTCAGGTACGTCGCATGACTGCACATATCGGCTTTCCTACCCTGCGGCTGATTCGCTACAGTATGGGTAATCTTTCATTGGGAGAACTGCAACCCGGTGAATGGAAAACCCTTGATTCGCTGTAATCAGTCCGCCAAGCCGCCGTTGTAAGGGGTCGCCATGTTTAAACCACACGTTACCGTTGCCTGCGTGGTTCACGCCGCCGGCAAGTTCTTGATTGTCGAAGAGACTATCAACCATAAGGCGCTCTGGAACCAGCCGGCCGGTCATCTTGAGGCCGACGAAACCCTGGTGCAGGCCGCCGAACGCGAACTGTGGGAAGAAACCGGCATCCGCGCCACGCCGCAGTCATTCCTCAAGCTGCACCAGTGGATCGCGCCGGACAACACGCCGTTCCTGCGTTTTTGCTTTGTGATTGAGCTGGAACAGCCGTTGCCGACCGAGCCGCACGACAGCGATATCGACCGCTGCCTGTGGTTGAGCGCCGACGAGATTTTACAGGCACCCAACCTGCGTTCCGCGCTGGTAGCGGAAAGCCTACGTTGTTATCAGCAGCCGGAGCGCTACCCGCTATCACTGGTCAGCAGCTATAACTGGCCATTTTGAGATGAATAAGTGCCGTGCGCCGACGAGGCCGACGTGGTAAAATCCTGCGCTTGTTTTTTATCAGCACGGTTAGTGTTCAAGTTCGCGAGATCCCCATGTCAGACAACAGCCAGAAAAAAGTAATCGTCGGTATGTCCGGCGGCGTCGACTCTTCCGTTACTGCCTATCTGTTACAGCAACAGGGCTATCAGGTCGCTGGGCTGTTTATGAAGAACTGGGAAGAAGACGATGACGAAGAATACTGCTCCGCAGCGACCGATCTGGCCGATGCGCAGGCGGTGTGCGACAAACTCGGCATCGAACTGCATACGGTGAATTTCGCGGCAGAGTACTGGGACAACGTGTTTGAGCTGTTCCTTGAAGAGTACAAGGCCGGCCGCACGCCGAACCCGGACATCCTGTGTAATAAAGAAATCAAATTCAAAGCCTTCCTGGAATTCGCCGCAGAAGATCTGGGGGCCGACTTTATCGCCACCGGTCACTACGTGCGCCGTCAGGACGTGGACGGCAAAAGCCGTCTGCTGCGCGGTGTCGACGGTAACAAAGACCAGAGCTACTTCCTCTACACCCTGAGCCACGAGCAGGTCGCACAAAGCCTGTTCCCGGTCGGTGAATTGGAAAAACCGGAGGTGCGCCGCATCGCCGAACAGCTGGAACTGGTCACCGCCAAGAAAAAAGACTCCACCGGCATCTGCTTTATCGGTGAGCGCAAATTCCGCGACTTCCTCGGCCGTTACCTGCCTGCACAGCCGGGCCCAATTGTTAGCGTCGACGGTCAGACCGTCGGTGAACATCAAGGTCTGATGTACCACACCCTGGGGCAACGCAAAGGGCTGGGCATCGGCGGCATGAAAGACAGCAGCGAAGATCCGTGGTACGTGGTGGACAAAGACGTCGCCAACAACGTACTGGTGGTCGCGCAGGGGCATGAGCACCCGCGTCTGATGTCCGTCGGGCTGATCGCGCAACAACTGCATTGGGTTGATCGCCTGCCGCTGAGCGGGCCGTTCCGCTGTACGGTGAAAACCCGTTATCGCCAGCAGGATATTCCTTGCACCGTCACCCCGCTTGACGAACAACGCATCGAAGTGCGTTTCGACGAGCCGGTTGCCGCCGTCACCCCAGGCCAGTCAGCCGTGTTCTATCAGGATGAAATCTGCCTCGGCGGCGGCATTATTGAACAGCGTTTACAGGAGTAATCGTGGCGAAGAATTATTATGACATTACGCTGGCGATGGCCGGGATCAGCCAGACCGCACGTCTGGTTCAGCAGTTGGCACACGAAGGCCAATGCGATCGCGAGGCCATGAATATCTCGCTGAGCAGCCTGCTGCAGATGGATCCCCCTTCCACGCTGGCGGTGTTCGGCGGTGAAGAACGCAATCTGAAAATGGGTCTTGAGACGCTGATGGGCGTCCTCAATGCCAACAATAAGGGCCTGGCCGCCGAGCTGACCCGCTACACCATCAGCCTGATGGTGCTGGAGCGTAAGCTCAATGCCAATAAGCAGGCGATGAACCAGCTTGGCGAACGTCTCGGCCAGCTTGAGCGTCAATTGGCGCATTTTGATCTGGAATCAGACACTATTATCAGCGCGCTGGCCGGCATTTATGTCGACGTGGTCAGCCCGCTCGGGCCGCGCATCCAGGTGACCGGTTCACCGGCAATCCTGCAAAATCCGCAGGTGCAGGCCAAAGTTCGCGCCACATTGCTGGCCGGCATTCGTGCCGCCGTGCTGTGGCAACAGGTTGGCGGCAGCCGCCTGCAGTTAATGTTTTCCCGTAATCGTCTGTTTAAACAGGCGCAAAATATCGTTGCTCATTGTTAATAGATCCCAGGAGTTGCTACCGATGGAATTATCCTCACTGACCGCCGTTTCACCCGTTGATGGACGCTACGGTGATAAAGTCAGCGCACTGCGCACCATTTTCAGCGAGTACGGTCTGCTGAAATTCCGTGTGCAGGTTGAAGTACGTTGGCTGCAAAAACTGGCCGCCTGCGCAGAAATCAAGGAAGTTCCGGCTTTTGACGCCGACGCAAACGCTTTCCTCGACAAGATCGTCGCAGAGTTCAGCGAAGAAGACGCGCAGCGTATCAAGACTATCGAACGCACCACCAACCACGACGTGAAAGCGGTTGAGTATTTCCTGAAGGAAAAAGTGGAAGCGGTCCCTGCCCTGCAGGCGGTGTCCGAGTTTATCCACTTTGCCTGTACCTCCGAAGACATCAACAACCTGTCGCACGCGCTGATGCTGCAAACGGCACGTCAGGATGTGGTGCTGCCGTACTGGCGTAAAATCATCGATTCAATCAAGGGTCTGGCGCTGGAATACCGCGACATTCCGCTGCTGTCCCGTACCCACGGCCAGCCTGCCACCCCGTCCACCGTCGGTAAAGAGTTCGCCAACGTGGCCTACCGGATGGAACGTCAGTTCCGTCAGTTTGAACGCGTAGAAATCATGGGTAAAATCAACGGTGCGGTCGGCAACTATAACGCCCACATCGTCGCTTACCCAGAAGTGGACTGGCATGTCTTCAGCGAAGAGTTCGTCACCTCGCTGGGCATCACCTGGAACCCGTACACCACTCAGATCGAGCCGCACGACTATATCGCCGAGCTGTTTGACTGCGTAGCGCGTTTCAACACCATTCTGATCGACTTCGACCGTGACGTTTGGGGTTACATCGCGCTGAATCATTTCAAGCAGAAGACCATCGCCGGTGAAATAGGTTCTTCCACCATGCCGCACAAGGTTAACCCGATCGACTTCGAAAACTCGGAAGGCAATCTGGGCCTGTCTAACGCGGTGCTGGGCCACCTGGCCAGCAAACTGCCGGTTTCCCGCTGGCAGCGCGACCTGACCGACTCCACCGTGCTGCGTAACCTGGGCGTCGGCCTGGGTTATGCGTTGATCGCCTACCAGGCGACCATGAAAGGCATCAGCAAGCTGGAAGTGAACCAGGCACACCTGCTGGACGAACTGGATCACAACTGGGAAGTGTTGGCCGAGCCGATCCAGACCGTGATGCGCCGTTACGGCATCGAAAAACCCTACGAGAAGCTGAAAGAGCTGACCCGCGGCAAGCGCGTGGATGCTGCCGGTATGCAGGCGTTTATCGATGGACTGGCATTGCCGGAAGAAGAGAAAACTCGTCTGAAAGCCATGACCCCGGCTAATTACATTGGCCGCGCCGCGACCATGGTCGATGAACTGAAGTAATCGCTATACTGCTAAAACAAAGAGGCGGCCAAATGGCCGCCTCTTTAACATCTACCCCATCAACGCCTGCAGCCGTTTTTTCTGCTGCCCTTGTGCGTCGAAGTTGTCGGGATCCAGCCACTGCTCAAACCCGGCCCTGATGGTCGGCCAACGGTCGGCAGTTATAGCAAACCAGTCGGTGTCCCGGCTGCGGCCCTTGGTGACCAACGCATATCTGAAAGTGCCTTCATACTTGAAACCGAATCTCGCCGCTGCCTGTTTGGAGGGGGCGTTATGGCTGTCGCACTTCCATTCACAGCGGCGATAACCCAAATCCTCAAACAGGTGTCGCAGCATCAGATAAATCGCTTCGCTGGCGCTGGAGCGCTGCTTCATCGCCGGTGACCAACTGACATGACCCACCTCCGCCACGCCGTTAGTTTCATCGATGCGCATGTAGGCCACCGTCCCGACCGGAGCCTGGCTTGCACGGTCAAACACCGTCAGGTTCACCAGCGTGGCATTCGCCTGCAGGGTGGTCAGATGCTGCAACATCGCCGCCGGGCTGTCCGGCCGCTCTATCGATAAATAGGTCCAGTCCCGGCCATCCGGCGCCTGCTGGAAAGCGCTGAACAAAGCGCCATGATCCCGCTGCGCATCAAGCTGTTTCAGGCGGCAAAATCGCCCGTCGAGCGTCTTGCCGGTTGGGCGTTTCACTACCCGCCAATCGGCTAATGACTCGCCGACCGGCTGACCGAATTGATTGATCACCATACAGCCTCCACTACCTGTCGTTAACGTTCGTAAACAACAAACGAAGTTCTTCGACCTATTTTGTCATACAAGGAACGGGCCGGAGCATTATATTCCTGCGTCGTCCAATAAACCCGATCGCTGCCTTTTTCGTCCGCCAACTGATAGGCCTGCTCGAATAACTTTTCGGACACCTTCTTGCCACGCGCCGCTGGCGAAACATAAAGATCTTCAATATAACAATAACCCACCGAACTCCAGGTGGAAGGATGGAATATCAGGTTCATTAATCCCAATAAATTGCCGTCTTTATCTTCTGCCACCAGGCCATAAACCTGCGGATCCTCACATAAACGTCCAAAGGTGTGATCGGTGACCTGCGGCTTAATATCCGCGCGATAAAAATGAAGATACCCTTGCCAAAGATCTAACCACTGGGGTTTATCAGCGTTTTGTAATTTACGAATTGTCACTTCATTGTGTACTGGGAGCATAATGCCTCTCTGGTTTTAAGCTGTTATTTCCAGAGGAGAAATAACGGAATACCAGCAGGATACACCGGCCAATGCCCACTGAATACAGACCAATCAACAACAGCGGGCAGACCAATTCCAACGAACTCACTCTGTTCAGATCTATTCTGGAAGCGTGCTGAAAATCGATGATAACTTTTTGATAAATTTTACAATTTCGTCCGGAGCATAGGCCGCAAAGCCGAATACCAACGCGCCTTCGCCCGGCGGATGGGTATAAAAATCAATCAATCCATAGACCTTCATCCCCTGCGCAGCAGCAGCCTGGATCAACTGCCGTTCGGTTGCCGCGTCCGCCAGCGGGCAAACCAGTTGCAGCCCCCCCTGTGGCAACCGCGGTTGAGTCCAGGGGGCAAGATACTGATGCACCGCCG
This sequence comes from Serratia proteamaculans, assembly GCF_949794035.1. Lineage (NCBI taxonomy): Bacteria > Pseudomonadati > Pseudomonadota > Gammaproteobacteria > Enterobacterales > Yersiniaceae > Serratia > Serratia proteamaculans. The sequence goes on along the minus strand of NZ_OX461105.1, from coordinate 2,203,725 downwards.
CATGTAAAATCTCCAGTCGGGCCTGATATATCTTGCGCATATTTCTTAAATGTTCGGCATAAAAATCGTCATTGATAAATTTGAATAACGTCATCTGGGGCAGTGCCGAAGTATAACCATCCTGGAATTGTTTAGCCGCCACCATAGGTGGAATTAATTGCGGCGGAACAATAAGAAAGCCAATGCGTAACCCCGGGAACAGACTTTTACTAAAAGTACCGATATATAACGTACGTTGGTACTGATCCAGCCCCTGTAATGATGCGGTGGTCAACCCGTTATAATTGAACTCGGAATCGTAATCATCTTCAATAATCCAGGCCTTTTCACGTTGCGCCCACGCTAATAACTTCAGTCTTCTTTCAATGCTGAGCGAATATCCCAGAGGGTAATGATGAGAAGGGGTGATATAAACGCCCCGCCCGCCCTCTTTGGTCTGAACCAACTTATCGATATCCATACCCAATTGATCCACCCCAATCGGCTGAGCGATTAAGCCCGCCGACTGAACCAGTTTTTTCGCGCCCTGATACCCGGGCTCTTCAACAAACACCCGGTCACCGGGATTAAACAGCACCTGGGTACACAGCGAGAGCGCCTGCTGGGAACTGGTCACCACGATCACCTGCTCAGCACTGGCCTTAACGCCCCTTTCCCGGCGCAGATACTCGATAATTTCCTCTCTCAACTCCACCAGCCCCTGAGGATCGGCATAGCCCAGCAGGCGTTCGGCTCCCTGGCGCACCGCCTGCCTTTCCAGTTGCAGCCAGCTATCGATAGGGAACAAGCGCAAGTCGGGCATTGAGGGGGTCAATGAGCCGCTGCGGCGGGTATGTGGAGCATGGGCAGCAATCAGCAGGGAGCGGCCGTGTGCACTCAGCTCCCGCTCCACCAACAGGGCATGACCCGTATGGTCGACCGCCAGCAGTTCACGACCGATCAGGGTGTCTTGCTGGTAACTGACGAAGCTGCCGCGCCCAACGGCACGGGCAATGTAGCCCTCCGCTTCCAACTGGCCATAGGTCAGTTCGACGGTATCGCGAGAAATAGCCAGTTGAGCCGCCAGAACCCGGCTGGGCGGCAGTTTGGCCAGGTAACACAGCTCGCCCGCCGTCACCTGCTGTTTGATCGTCAGGTGCAGCGCAGCCTTACGCGTCATCCCCTGTCGTAAATGCTGATTAAAGCTTGCCTGTATCGCCTCTGTCGAAACGCCCTGTTGGCTGTCACTGCTGTGTTTCATGCTGCTCCGGATCAGAGGTCCGCCGTGTCTCCGGAGAATAAACCGGTAACGGAGATGTTGGTTAATTGATCTAAATCAATCTAGTTGTGAACAAAATGTTTTGAAACAGATCATCCGTTGTTTGATTTACAGCGCCAGCCCTACACTAATACAACCATACCAGTAGCTTGCTACTAATGTGGTTGTCTACTTTATTACCCGTCCCCGCCTGTTTACCGCTGCTGGATAGCAGCGGCGTTGGCCGGTATTGCCAACGCGGGCATTTATTGTGAAGCATGTTCAAGGTGGAATTATGTCACAACAGCACAACTCTTCGCCGCCCCGGCGTAACTTTCTCAAAAAAACCCTGGCGTTGATCCCGCTGGCCGCCGCCGGCAGCAGCATTCTGGCACTGGATGCCAAGGCTGCCCCCGCTGCCGGCGTATCGGAGCACTACGTTCCGGTCTATTTCAACGCAGATGAATGGCGTTTTCTGCTGGCGGCCTGCGATCGGCTGATCCCCACTGACGATAACGGCCCAGGCGCAGTCGATCAGGGCGTGCCGGTGTTTATCGATAGGCAAATGGAAGCCCCCTACGGCCACGGCGGCTTATGGTATATGCACCCACCATTCGTTCCTTCCCCGCCGCAACTGGGCTATCAGTCCAAGCTGACGCCACGCGAAACCTACCGAATCGGCATCCGCGAAGTCAATGCGCACTGCCAGCAACAGTTCCAAAAAGGGTTTGCCGATCTCGATCACGCCGAGCAGGAACAACTGCTGGCTGCGCTGGAGCACGGCCAACTGGATTCCGAAGACCTGCCCGGCAAGGCGTTTTTCGACCAGTTGCTCACCAACACCAAAGAGGGTTACCTGGCCGATCCGGTGCATGGCGGTAACCAGACGCTGGCGTCATGGAAAATGATCGGTTTCCCCGGCGCACGTGCGGATTACACCGACTGGGCCAATCGCCCCAATCAGCCTTATCCCCTCGGGCCGGTCAGTATCTCAAGCAAAAGGAATGCATAATGAGCGCAATCAAGAAGCCAGCGGTAGACGTGGTCATCGTCGGATTTGGCTGGACCGGCGCCATCATGGGGATGGAGTTAACCGAAAGCGGGCTTAGCGTGTTGGCACTGGAGCGCGGTGAACAGCGGGATACTTATCCGGACTTCACCTATCCGCGCATTGCCGATGAACTGACCTATGGCATTCGCATGAAACTGATGCAACCGATGGCCAACGAGACGGTCACGGTACGTCACACCCCGGCAGAATTTGCCGTGCCCTACCGTCAACTGGGTTCCTTTTTGCCGGGCAACGGCGTCGGCGGTGCCGGTGTGCACTGGAACGGCATGCATTGGCGCGCTTTGCCGTCCGACCTGAAGCTGCACACCACCCTCACCGAAAAATACGGTGCCAAGTGGATCCCGGAAGGCATGACGCTGCAGGACTACCCGTTGAGCTATCAGGAGCTGGAACCCTACTTCGACAAGTTCGAAAAAGTCTGCGGCACGGCGGGTAAAGCCGGTAATCTGCGCGGGCAAATCATCAAGGGCGGCAATCCGTTCGAGGGACCACGTAACAGCGAATACCCCACGCCGTCGCTGAAGCCGCTTTACTCCGGTTCGCTGTTTGGCACCGCGGCCGAGTCGCTGGGTTATCACCCCTTCAACGTGCCCGCCGCCAACTGCTCCGTCCCCTACACCAATCCCTACGGCGTCCAGCTCGGTCCCTGCAACTACTGCGGCTACTGCGAACGCTTCGGCTGCTTTATGTATTCCAAAGCGTCACCACAGAGCACCATCCTGCCGGTGCTGACCCAACGTAAAAACTTTGAGCTACGCACCCAGTCGCAGGTGATCAAAGTGAATCTGGACAGCAGCGGCAAGAAAGCCACCGGCGTGACCTATATCAACGCCCAGGGACAAGAGGTGGAGCAACCGGCCGATCTGGTGATCCTCAGCGCCTTCCAGTTGCATAACGTCCGCCTGTTACTACTGTCCGGCATCGGTAAACCTTATAACCCGGTGACCGGGGAAGGCGTGGTCGGCAAGAATTACGCCTACCAGATGAACAGCGGTATTTCGCTGTTTTACGATAAGGATACCCACTTCAATCCGTTTATCGGTGCTGGCGCCGCCGGTATGGTGATCGACGATATGAACGGGGAGAACTTCGATCATAGCGGCTTGGGATTCATCGGTGGGGCTTACATCTCCGCCACCCGCACCGGGGGCCGACCGTTGCAGCAAATGACGCTGCCGCCGGGCACACCCGGTTGGGGCAGCGGCTGGAAACAGGGCATCAAGGATAACTATTTGCACAGCATGAGCCTCGGCTCCGAAGGCTCGGTGATGCCTTACCGCGATTGCTATCTGGATCTGGATCCTACCTACAAGGACGGCTACGGCCTGCCGCTGCTGCGTATGACGTTTGACTGGAAAGATAATGAGATCAAAATGACCCAGCACATCACCAGCAAAATGGTGGATATCGCCAACGTCATGAAGCCCAAACAGATGTCGGTATCGGTGATGAAAGCCGGCGATCATTACGACGTGCGGCCTTATCAGTCAACCCACACCACCGGCGGTGCCATTACCGGCGATAACCCAGCCACCAGCGTGGTGAATAAATACCTGCAATGCTGGGACGTGCCAAACGTATTTGTCACCGGTGCCTGCGCCTTTCCGCAGAACCTGGCCTATAACCCCACCGGCATTGTCGGCGCGCTCGCCTACTACTCGGCCGAGGCGATCCGCACTCAGTATCTGAAAAACCCCGGTCCTCTGGTTCAGGCCTGATAGCATAAGGAGCTTCACATGAAAGGACTTACTCCCTCGCTGTTGGCGCTGTTGATGCTGGGTGCTACCACGGTACAGGCAACTGACGACCCACAATTGGCGGCCCGGCTGCAACACGGGGAATACCTGGCGCGCGCCGGTGACTGTGCCGCCTGTCATACCGGCCCCAGCGGCGTACCCTTTGCCGGCGGTCTGAAAATGACCACTCCGGTCGGTGCCATCTACTCCACCAACATTACGCCGGATAAACAAACCGGCATCGGCGAATACAGTCTGCAGGAATTCAGTGACGCCTTGCGCAAAGGTATCGCTCGCGACGGGACCCGGCTCTACCCGGCGATGCCCTATCCCTCGTTCGCCAAAATCAGTGATGGGGACGTTCGCGACCTGTACCTGTATTTTACCCGGCAAGTTAAGCCTGTGGCTCAGCCCAATAAAGACAGTGACATTCCCTGGCCGCTGAATATGCGCTGGCCGCTGGCCATGTGGAATCTGGCGTTTCGCGAAGACGGCGCCTATCGGCCGGATACCACACAAAGCCTCGACTGGAACCGCGGTGCCTATTTGGTCCAGGGGCTGGGCCACTGCGGCTCCTGCCATACGCCGCGCGGTATTGGCTTCCAGGAAAAAGCGCTCAACCAGAGTGACGACGCCTATCTGAGTGGTGGCACACTGGAAGGCTGGCATGCCACCAACCTGCGCGCGGATGCGGTAACTGGCCTGGGCAAATGGAGCACGGAAGATATCACCCGCTTCCTGAAAACCGGCCATAGCCCCCGTTTTGCCGCTTTCGGTGCAATGGTTGACGTGGTACAGGACAGTACTCAGTCCCTGAGCGATGCCGATTTACGTGCCATCGCGGTTTATCTGCAATCCTTGTCGGCCGGCAATAAGGAAAAGCCGCTGATGCAGGACGGTGGCGCGGCCAAAATGCTGTTAAACGGCGATGTCAGCCGCCCGGGTGCCCAAACCTATCTGGATAACTGCGCCGCCTGTCACCGCAGCGACGGCCAGGGCTATCGCGACACCTTCCCACAGTTGGCGCACAACCCGGCGCTGTTAAGTGATGATCCGTCCTCGCTGATCAGTATTATCCTCAACGGCTCCCGCACGCCAGTCACCGTCGGCGCGCCCACCGGGTTGACCATGCCGGACTTTGGTTGGCGTCTGGACGACGAGCAGATTGCTCAACTCGCCACTTTTGTGCGCAGCAGCTGGGGCAACGATGCACCGGCGGTCACCGCCGCTCAGGTACAGGAAATCCGCAAAAACAGCGTCAGTAAACCGACCCAACCTTAAATACTTCAGGGGCCCGGAATCGGGGGCCCCTCTCCCCACCTCGCAGCCTCTCTCGTTTAAGTTTGGTTTAACTTTGCCTCCGCATTGTTTATCCAGCGTTTATTTGATGTTGCCGATAATGACCACGCACCGAAAATCGATAGCGCTATTTCCTGCCAAGGCTCTGCGTCCCTTGCGGTAACAGCCGGTTATACCTACCATAACGTCAATATAACGATCAGATGGCCTAGGTTGTCGCACGCTATCCCTCACACGCCAAGAGCGTGTTACCTTTACAGCGTGGGTGACAGGATGTTCACCCGCCGATTTACAGGAGTCTGCCATGCGAGTACTGGTTGTTGAAGATAACGGTTTATTGCGCCACCACCTCTCCGTACAGATGCGTGAAATGGGCCACCAGGTTGATGCAGCAGAAGATGCCAAGGAAGCCGACTATTTCCTGCAGGAACATGCGCCGGACATCGCGATTGTCGATCTCGGCCTGCCGGGTGAAGACGGCCTGAGCCTGATCCGCCGCTGGCGTGCCCACCAAATGAAATTGCCTATTCTGGTGCTGACCGCACGCGAAAGCTGGCAGGACAAGGTGGCGGTGCTGGAAGCCGGTGCCGACGACTACGTCACCAAGCCGTTTCATTTGGAAGAAGTGATTGCCCGCATGCAGGCGCTGATGCGCCGTAACAGTGGCCTGGCTTCCCAGGTGATCGTCTTGCCGCCGTTCCAGATCGACCTTTCGCGTCGCGAGCTGAGCGTCAACGAACAGCAAATCAAACTGACGGCGTTTGAATACACCATTATCGAAACCTTAATCCGCAACGCCGGCAAAGTGGTCAGTAAAGACTCGCTGATGCTGCAACTGTATCCGGATGCCGAACTGCGCGAAAGCCACACCATTGACGTACTGATGGGCCGTTTGCGTAAAAAGCTGCAGGCCGAATACCCACAGGAAGTGATCACCACGGTTCGTGGCCAGGGCTATCGTTTTGATGCGAAGTGAACATGATGTTCAACAAAGATAAAAAGCCGTTTTCACTACGCGCCCGCTTTTTGATGGCTACCGCCGGGGTGATCCTGGCGCTGTCGCTGTCCTATGGTCTGGTCGCGGTCGTGGGGTATATCGTCAGTTTCGACAAAACCGCCTTCCGCCTGCTGCGTGGCGAAAGCAATCTGTTCTTCAGCCTGGCCCAGTGGAAAGACAACAAACTCACCATCGCTATTCCGCCCGACATCGATCTCAACTTCCCTACCCTGGTGTTTATTTACGATGATAAGGGCAAGCTGCTGTGGAGCCAGCGCCAGGTGCCGGAGCTGGAAAAACGCATCAATAAAGAGTGGCTGGAAGAGTCAGGTTTCTACGAAATTGACACCGATACCCGCATCAGTAGCGAAGTCCTGGGTAACAACCCCAAGGCGCAGGATCAGCTCAAAGACTATGACGACAACGACCAGAATGCGCTGACCCACTCGGTAGCGGTCAACACCTACGCGGCGACACCACGGTTACCCGCGTTGAGTATCGTGGTGGTCGATACCATTCCACAGGAGCTGCAGCGTTCTGACGTGGTATGGGAATGGTTCAGCTATGTGTTGCTGGCTAACCTGCTGTTGGTGGTCCCCTTGCTGTGGCTGGCGGCCTACTGGAGTTTGCGGCCAATCAAGGCGCTGGTGAGTCAGGTCGGCGAACTGGAGAACGGTGAACGAGAACAGCTCGACGAAAATCCCCCCAGCGAGCTACGCGGACTGGTGCGCAATCTGAATATTCTGGTGCGCAACGAGCGCCAGCGCTACACCAAATATCGCACCACGCTTTCCGATCTGACCCACAGCCTGAAGACGCCATTGGCGGTGCTGCAAACCACCCTGCGCTCACTGCGTACCGGCAAGCAAACCACCATCGAGGAGGTCGAGCCGATCATGCTGGATCAGATCAGCCGTATCTCCCAGCAAATCGGCTACTACCTGCACCGCGCCAGCATCAATTCGGGACAAACGGTGCTGACACGTGAGATCCATTCGGTACCGGCCCTGCTGGACAGCCTGAATGTGGCACTGAACAAGGTCTATCAGCGTAAAGGCGTGGTGATCACCCTGGATATTTCGCCGGAAGTGACCTTTATGGGGGAAAAGAACGACTTTATGGAAGTGATGGGCAATGTGCTGGAAAACGCCTGTAAATACTGCCTGGAATTCGTTGAAATCACCTCTCTGCACTCCGATAAATACCTCACTATCGTTATCGACGACGACGGTCCGGGCATTCCGGAAAGCAAGCGCGAGCTGATCTTCCAGCGCGGTCAACGGGTAGACACATTGCGCCCGGGCCAGGGCCTGGGATTGTCGGTAGCGGCGGAGATTATTGAGCAGTACGACGGCTCCATTACCATCAGCGACAGTCCACTGGGCGGAGCCCGCATGCAGGTCACTTTCGCTCGTCAGCACGATTCCCACCATAACGAGTAAATTCTGTTGTTAAGGCCCCGATCCACGGGGCCAAACTTCCGTTATAATCGCTCTCAGGCTCACTCCACTATCCTGGAATAGAACATGGATTATCAATTAGATCTGGACTGGAACGATTTTTTGCAACGTTATTGGCAAAAACGTCCGGTGATTCTGAAGCGCGGCTTCAAAAACTTTATCGATCCGATCTCCCCGGATGAGCTGGCTGGGCTGGCGATGGAAAACGAAGTGGATAGCCGTTTGGTCAGCCACCAGGACGGCCGCTGGCAGGTTGCGCACGGTCCCTTTGAGAGCTTTGACCACCTGAGCGAGAACAACTGGTCGCTGCTGGTGCAGGCGGTGGATCACTGGCATGAGCCTTCCAGCGCGCTGATGCGCCCGTTCCGCCAACTGCCGGACTGGCGGATGGACGATCTGATGATTTCGTTCTCGGTCCCGGGCGGCGGCGTAGGTCCGCACCTCGATCAGTACGACGTATTTATCATTCAGGGCACCGGCCGCCGTCGCTGGCGTGTGGGCGACAAAGTGCCGATGAAGCAGCTTTGCCCGCATCCTGACCTGCTGCAGGTTGAACCTTTCGACGCCATTATCGATGAAGAAATGGAACCGGGCGATATTCTGTATATTCCGCCGGGCTTCCCGCATGAAGGTTACGCGCTGGAAAACGCACTGAATTATTCCGTAGGCTTCCGCGCTCCCAACGGTCGTGAACTGATCAGTGGTTTTGCCGACCACGTGCTGGCGCGCGAGCTGGGCAGCAAACGCTATAGCGATCCAGACATTCAGCTGCGCGAACATCCGGCGCAAGTGCTGCCACAGGAAGTCGACGCGCTGCGCCAGATGATGCTGGATTTGGTTCAGCAACCGGAACACTTCCAACAGTGGTTCGGCGAGTTTATCTCTCAGACCCGCCACGAGCTGGACGCTGCACCGCCAGAGCCACCTTATCAGGCCGGAGAAATCTACGAACTGCTGCAACAGGGTGAACCCTTACAACGTCTGGGCGGCCTGCGCGTATTGCGCGTCGGTGACCAGTGTTTTGTGAACGGCGAACTGATGGATACCGAGCATCTGCAGGCTGTCGATGCGATGTGCCAGAACTTCAGCGTTAATGCCGCCCAATTGGGTGACGCGGTGGACGATCCTTCGTTCCTGGCGTTGTTGACCGCGCTGATCAACAACGGCTACTGGTATTTTAAAGACTGAAGCTGACAAGATTCTAATCAGGCCACCCGCTTAGGCGAGTGGCTTTTTTTATGCCCGCAGCGCCCTGCTCTGGTAACCGTCCAGCTCATCGTCCGGCATGCCTGCCTGTTTCGCCGCCGCGCAAATCTGCTGCCAGGTATTGGCATCTATCGGGATCCCCTGCTGCAACCGCGCCTCGCGGTTCGCCTCCTCCCACTCCCCCGGCACCTCAATCGGCCGGCCATCGCTCGAAGGGGAAGCCTTCACCCAGTCGATAAACGCCTCTGCCTCGTTCTGCATCTCAGGCGCGGCGAAGGCCTCTGGATTGAGGATAATGGTGGTCATGCAGTTGAAAATGGCGTCGCTGTCGGACTTCAGGGTAGCACTATGGGTAGTGCGCCCACCGGACAACGCGCCGCCGAGAATTTCGCACAGGGTGGCCAGCGCGTAGCCTTTGTGCGCACCGAACGGCAGCAGCGAACCAAACGGCGACTGGTGCATCACTTTGGGTTCATTGGTCGGTTGCCCATGTTCGTCAATCAGATAGCCCGGCGCGACTTTCAAGCCTTTGTTGTAGGCCACGCGGGTTTTGCCAAAAGCGATGCCGCTGGTGGCGAAATCCAGCAGCAGCGGTTTTTTATCTGCACGGGGGAAAATGACGCAGAAGGGGTTAGTGCCAAAACGACGATCGCTGCCGCCGAAAGGCGCCACCATCGGATCCCCCACCACGTTGACGAAATGGATGGAGATAAAACCGGCACGCGCGCACTGTTCAGCCCAGTGACCAATGCGGCCAATATGGTGCGAGTTATTCAACGCCACCGCCGCCAGGCCCAGTTGGCGGGCGCGCTCGATACCTTTGTCCATCGCCTCGCTGGCGACCACCTGGCCAAAACCCTGACCACCGTCAATCGTCAGTACCGCACCGGCGTCGCGCACCACCTCGGCATGAACATTCAGTTGCAAATGCCCCTGCGCCAGCGACGCCATATAGCTGGGGATCATGCCGACGCCGTGCGAATCGTGTCCGGCCAAATTGGCCTGAACCAAATGTTCGGCCACTAATTCGGCCTCCCGATCCGTACTGCCGGCATGGCGCCAAATGGCCTGCACAAACTGCTCAAGGCATTGGCGATCGATACGGTGTTCAGTGCTCATGATACGGCTCCTTGTGCTGGAAATAGCTTCCACACTAGGAGCAAATCATTGTTACGGCAAGCCATTATGATCATCGCCATCGAGGCTATTGGGTACGTTCTGCCGTTAGCGCGGCGATGCGCATAATCACGGCCACCGCCTGCTCCATCCCTTCCAGCGACACAAACTCATGCTTGCAATGATAGTTATAACCGCCGGTAAACAGATTCGGGCACGGCAGGCCACGGAACGACAACTGAGCCCCGTCGGTACCGCCGCGAATCGGCTTCATGATCGGTTCAATATCACATTCACGCATCGCCTGCTGCGCCAGCGCAATCACATGCGGATGTTCCGCCACCTGTTCACGCATATTGTAATAACTGTCTTCGATCGTCACTTCGATATAGCAATCCCTCGGCAGGCCTTTACCTATCTGCTGAGCGACTTCAATCATCCGACGTTTACGCGCTTCAAACCCCTCACGCTCGAAATCCCGCACAATATAGTGCATTTCGGCACGCTCAACGCTGCCCTTGAGGCTGCTTAGATGATAGAAACCCTGATAACCGGTCGTGGTTTCCGGGGTTTCATCCGCAGGTAACGCCTGTTGAATGCGTGTCGCCAGTGACAGAGCGTTCACCATCACGCCTTTGGCGCTGCCGGGGTGCACGTTATTGCCGACAATTTTCACCGTTACCGAAGCCGCATTGAAGTTTTCACATTCCAGTTCGCCGACACCGCCACCGTCCACGGTATAGGCCCACTCGGCGTTGAACTCTGCAACATCAAAAAAACGTGCGCCCTTGCCCACTTCCTCATCCGGCGTAAAGGCCACGCGGATATCACCGTGGGGGATCTTGCTCTGTTGTAGCCGCACCATCGCGGTCAGAATTTCGGCAATACCCGCTTTGTCGTCGGCGCCGAGCAACGTTTTGCCGTCGGTGGTGATCAGCGTCTGCCCCAGCATCTGGTGCAGGATCGGGAACATCACGGGTGACAGCACCTCATCACCAATACCCAGAGCAATATCGCCGCCGCGGTAGTTTTCGACGATCTGCGGGTTAACGTGTTTACCGGTAAAATCCGGTGAAGTATCCAGGTGGGCAATAAACCCAATGGCCGGGACAGACCAGGCAACGTTCCCCGGCAAAGTCCCCATCACGCAGCCATGCTCGCTGAGCGACACCCGATCAAACCCCAATTCAATCATTTCTTGCTGCAATGCACGCGCCAGCTTCATTTGCCCGTCGGTGCTCGGCACATGTTTGACGTTCGCTTTGGATTGCGTGTCGAATGAGACGTAGTTAAAAAAACGATCTAGTAGTTTATCCATGGTATCCGCCCTCAGAATATCGCGTTTCATTATGCGGAACCGATCCGGATCAAATATTGCGACAGGTCATTTTTAGCCAGATTTAACGAAAATCATTAAACCCCGTGATGATTGCTCGAGTTGATTAAGCCGTCATCCCCGAAGTCAGCCCCACAAACTGCAGCAGGTTGCGCTTTTGTGTGACCCGCTTCACGACGGGTACCGGTTGTCAGCCGCTGACCACCGGTACCTAATTCCGCCGGTTAATTGCATCGCCGGATCTTTCCTCCTATAACTGAACCAAGGCAAAGTTTGCCTTTTCTCTTTTGTTATCCAGGGAGCTTTATCAAAAACGTCGTTATCCATTAAAATATAAAAAAGGAACTGCCATGAAAGGTATTATTGATAATATCTTAAGCAAGCTGCAGCTATTTTCCAAAGCCATGATGGGGCCGATATTTTTCCTGCCGGTGATTGGCCTGATCCTGGCATTAAGTTCTATTCTCACTAACGCCACGTTGGTTAATGAAAACTCCAATGTTTTTCATGTTGGTAAAATGATCGGCGACACCTTCTGGCCGCTATTTGGCAATCTGGGGCTGATATTCTGCATCGGTATTACCTATGGACTGGCCAGGGATAAAAAGAGCGAAGCTGCATTGGTGGCGGTGATGTGTTTTATTATGTTTCTCGGTGCCAACTCCTCTTATTTGCAGCTGAGCGGCCACGTGGCGCAAAAAATTAACGGCGAATTCTACGGCACCGGACAGACCGAACTGCTGGGATTCACCGTGGTGGATATGGGCATATTTCTCGGCCTGATCCTCGGCATCACCATTGCCTGGGTGCATAACCGCCTGTGCAACGTCGAACTGAATGGCGTGTTATCGGTTTATGGCGGCTCCAAACTGGTGCTGATTGCCATGACACCGGTGATTGTGCTGTACGCCATCGCCTTCAGCTACCTGTGGCCGGCCATCTCGCACGGCCTGATTTCGCTGACCGGCTTTATGAAAAGCTCCGGTTCGCTCGGGGTGTTCGTCTACGGCTTCTTCGAGAAATTCCTCATCCCCACCGGGCTGCATCACTTTATCTGGTCCCCGTTCCAGCTCACCAGCATTGGCGGCTCGATCGTGCAGGATGGCCACACCGTCTCCGGCTCGCAGGCCATTTTCCTGGCCTATATGCGTGACCCCACTATCTCGCCGCTGATGAATGAAGCCCTGCGTTTCTCGCAACAGGGCATGGTGACCATCTTCGGCCTGTCCGGGGCGGCTCTGGCGTTTTATCACACTGCCAAACCGGAAAAGAAAATGCTGGCCAAGGCGATCCTGATCCCGGCCATCACCACCTCGATTCTGGTTGGCATCACCGAACCCATCGAGTTTACCTTCCTGTTTATCTCGCCACTGCTGTGGGTGATCCACGCGGTACTGACCGCACTGTCACAGGTCGCCTGCAATCTGTTCGAGGTACGGCCCTGGGGCGCCAGCGGCCTGATTGAGTTCCTGGTATATAACCTGCCGCTACCGGTGTCCCTCACCCGCTGGCCGCTGTACGTAGTTATTGGTCTGGTCCAGTTTGCAGTCTATTACCTGGTCTTCAAAACGCTGGTACTGAAACTCAATTTAAAAACGCCAGGCCGCGAGGATGACGATGAGGTCAAACTTTATTCCAAGCAGGAGTATCAGAACAGCAAGAATCAACCGAGTGAATTGAGCGGAATTATTATTCGCGCACTGGGTGGCAAAGACAATATTGTTTCCGTCGATAATTGCTTCACCCGACTCAGGGTCGAATTAAAAGATATGCAACTGGTGGATGAACCGGCATTAAAGAGCACCGGAGCCAAAGGCGTAGTGAAAAACAGACGCGAGGTGCAGGTTATTTATGGCGTCACCGTTGGCAAGGTAAAAAATCAGGTCGAAAAATATTTAGCAGCACTCTGACACTTATTAATTTGGGAGATATCGAATGAAATTAACCGTTCTGGGTGGCGGCGGTGTACGCTCGCCGTTCCTGGCCAAATCCATCGCCTATAACGCCCACCGCATCGGCGTCACCGAAGTGGTGTTTATGGATACCGATCAACATAAACTGGCTATTTACGGCGCCATCGCTCAAGGGGTATTCCAGCGCATCCGCGGTGATATCACCTTCAGCCTGACCAGCGATCCACAGCAGGCGCTGAGCGGCGCGGACTATATCATCACCACCCTGCGCATCGGCGGTGAGGAGGGTCGCATTTATGATGAACGTATCGCGCTCGACCATCAGGTTCTGGGGCAGGAAACCACCGGCGCAGGCGGCTTCGCCATGGCAATGCGCTCAATACCGGCAATTATCGACTATTGTCGACTGATCGAACAACTGTCGTCTCCCAACGCGGTGTTGTTCAACTTCACCAATCCTTCCGGCATGGTGACCGAAGCGATCATCAAATCCGGCTTTAAACGCCAGGTGTACGGCATCTGTGATGCGCCCAGCGAATTTATCCGCGAACTGGTCGAGCTGTTGGGTTGCCGCGAGAGCGAATTGAGCATTGACTGCTTCGGGTTGAATCACCTGTCCTGGTTCCGCAATGCGCGGGTCAACGGCGTACCGGTGACTGAACGGCTGCTGGCGGATCCACGCCTGTATCGCGACACCTGTATGAAGTACTTCTCACCAGAGCTGGTCGAACTCTCCGACAACCTGATGCTCAACGAGTATCTGTATTACTACTACTACCGTGAACAAGCGATCGCCGCTATCGTCAGCGCCGGTGAAACCCGCGGCGAGCAAATTGCGCAGATCAACCGGCAGATGCTGGCAGACTTGGCCGAGCTGGACATCCCGAACCAGCTGGGTCAGGCCTTCAGCCTCTACTTCCGTCATTATCTGACGCGTGAAAACTCGTATATGCAGCGCGAGTCCAGCCAGGGTAAGGTGAAAGAGCGAGAAATGCTGACGCTACAGCAGTTTATCGAACAACCTGACAGTGGTGGCTACGCCGGCGTGGCGATCGATATTCTGGAGGCGGTGAACAGTGGCCAGCAAAAACGCGTGGTGGTATCAATGCAGAACAACGATACGCTGGACTTCCTGCATCCTGAAGACGTGATTGAAATCAGCTGCGAGCTAAGCAGTGCAGGTATTCACCCGGTGAAAATGCGCGATATTCCCGACACGCAAAAAAACCTGATCGCCCGGGTGAAAGAGTACGAACGGCTGGCCGTAGAAGCTATTCTGGAAGGTAACCGCAAAAAGGCCATCAAGGCGTTGATGGTGCACCCGCTGGTGAACTCTTACTCGCTGGCAAAAACGCTGGTGGAGGAGTACTTGCAGGCCCATCAGCAATACGCTGAACATTGGCATTAATCCCTGCGGCGCGGCCTTCAGCGGCTGCGCCGTTCGAACCAGGCCTTGATCAGGTTTTCAAAGCCCAGCAAGCAGTGGCCGAAGAACGGATTGGGATAATAGATATCATGGTCATACTTCTGCCGATCTTCATAAATAAAGCTCATGTCAGCCTGCTGGGCCAGCGGGCTGTCACCGTCACCGCAAAATGCCGCCAACTGAATATTGTTGCGTTTCACCGCCTCGCTCCAACTCAGCGCCGAGCTGCTGTTGCCCGACTTTGAAATCACGATCACCATATTGAAACGAAAACGCGTCTCCCGATCGAGAATATCGAAGTCTGGCCACAGCGACAGATAACTGTCGATGCCCAGGGTCATAAACTTGTTGTACATGTACTGCGCCACCAGTTGCGAGAAACCGCTGCCGTGGATCAGAATTTTGCCGCCGTCGAGCAAGTCAAGAAACTGCGCCTGTTGCTGCAGGCTGAACGCTGCGGGTGCCGGTCTTTCGGCCAGATAGGCAGGCGCCATTGCCAGGTTGAATTTGATAAAATACACCAGCTCCAGATAGCCGCGAAAGCCCAGCTTCTTGGCCAGCCGCACCAGCGTCGACGGCGAGCTGTAGCAACGGGCAGACACCGCCCGGATGCCTTCGTCGATGCAGGCGTCAGGGTTATCCAGAATGCAGTTGAGAATAGCCAGATCCGTTTTGCTCAGATCCGTCTGGCTGAATACCTGTTTGAAATTCACCGTCACCCCGTGGCGCTATTATGACGAAAGAAGGCGGGTATTTTCTGGATGGGCAGTTCGCGGAGCGCCAGGCATAACCCCAGGGAGCAAAGGCTTGTCCCCCGGGGCCGCACTCATGGCTGATCGGCTCTTGCGACTTTCCCTACCAGGAATTTGTGCACAAATCGCGGTACCACGGCACTGGCCTGGCCATAGTGTTTTTCATCGAACTGGCTCTCGACCTGGCTGGGCTCCAGATTCAGCTCCATGGTATGCGCCCCGCCCAGTCGCGCTTCATGTACGAAACCGGCGGCCGGATAAACATGACCCGAGGTGCCAATGGCGACAAAAAAGTCGGCCTTGGCCAGCGCCTGATAAATTTCGTCCATGCCCAGCGGCATTTCGCCGAACCACACGATATGTGGCCGTAGCGGTGCCGGGAATTGGCAGCAATGACAGCGATCGTCGACGCTGAGATCCTCCGGCCAGTCAAATACCTGCCCCGAGCTGGTGCAACGCACTTTCAGCAGTTCGCCATGCATATGCAGCACCCGCGAACTCCCGGCACGTTCGTGCAGGTTATCGATATTCTGCGTCACCAGCAGGAAATTATCGCCCAGCCAGGCTTCAAGATCCGCCAAGGCACGGTGTGCAGCGTTAGGCGCAATGTCCGGCGACTGCAACTGGCGGCGGCGCTCATTGTAAAATGCCTGCACCAGTTGCGGGTCACGCTGGTAGCCTTCCGGCGTAGCGACGTCTTCCACCCGGTGCTCTTCCCACAACCCGTCTGCGGCGCGGAAGGTACGGATGCCCGACTCAGCCGAGATGCCGGCCCCGGTCAACACCACGACAAACGGCTTTTTCAGCTCGGCGGCCGCCATGGTGTCGCGATGAAAAATCCGCGAACGAAAGCGCTGATGCAGCACATGCTTACTCTTGCGAAACTGACACAGCCGATGGCGAGTGTGCATTACTCTCTCCTTACTTTTCCCTGTTGACCCTTCTTACTTGACGCTGCCACGTTGTTGGCCGCGTACATTCACCCCAGTCACTTACCTGAGTAAGCTCCTGAGGACTCATGCACTTGCCGCCTAGCCGCAACGCCAATTACTTTGGGTGTACCAAATTGAGGAACGCGGCCCCGCGTACCCCGCCAGCGTCTCCGTAGCGCGCTTTTTCAATCCGCGGCAACTTGGCCACGCGCAACAGATGCGCCGGTAAACGCTGTGGCAACGCCTGGTAGATCGCCTCAAAGTTCGACAACCCACCGCCAATCACCACCAGATGAGGATCGATGATGGTCAGCAGGTTACCCAGGCAAATCGCCAGCACGTCCATAAAACGTTCGACGTGAGCCACGGCCTGCGGCTCACCCGACTGATAATGCGCAATAATCTGCTGCGCAGGCAAGTGCTGCTGGTAAAAGTGGGCGTACATCCACTCAAAACCGCGGCCGGAAATGTAATTTTCGATGCAACCCTGATGACCGCAGCCACAGGGAACGCGAGGTATATCACGCCCCAGCACCTCAAGCGCATCCACCGGCAGGCGGAAATGACCAAATTCACCGGCGATATAGTTACGCCCGGAGACCACCTTGCCATCGACGATTAACCCGCCGCCAACCCCGGTGCCGAGAATGATGCCCAACACCGTCGGATAGTGACGGAACTCCTCGTCCCAGGCTTCCGACAGCGCAAAGCAGTTGGCGTCATTATCAATGCGCACTTCGCGGCCAATCAGTTCAGCCAGGTCATGCGGCAACCGCTGCCCCATGGCCGCAGGCACGTTGGCGGTGAACACCGTGCCGTCATCATCGTTAGGCAGCCCCGGAATGCCGATGCCCACCATGCCCTGCTGGCCGCAGAACGCATCCGCTTCAAAGGTCAGATCGCACAGCGTCGTCAGCAATTGCTGGTAGTCATCACGCGGCGTCGGCACTCTTTTTTGCCAAATGCGCTGCAGGTCTGCGTCGAATACGCCCAGCTCAATCTTGGTGCCGCCCATATCGAAACCGTAGTACATAACCCACCCTCAGGCTAAAAAAATGGGGCGGCATCTCTGCCTCCCCTGATTTTGATTATTGTCCGCTCAACACTCGCGCCGGATCGATACGGCTGGCACGCCTGGCCGGATACCAGCTAGCCAACAGGCTGAGCACCAGTGCGGTCACCAATACTATCACCACGTCCAGCCAGTGCAGCTCGGAAGGCAGGAAGTCGATGAAGTAGATATCTCCCGACAGGAATGAGTGCCCCATCAGTTTTTCCAACCCTTTGATGATGTTGGTCAGTTGCAGCGAGGCGATCACCCCGACCACCACACCGCTGACGCTGCCCACCAGCCCGGCCAGCAGGCCGTACCAGATAAATATAGCGCGGATAAACCCGTCTTTGGCACCCAAAGTCCGCAGCACGGCGATATCGCCGCTCTTGTCCTTCACCGCCATCACCAGCGTGGAGACGATGTTAAAACAGGCAACGCCAATCACCAGCACCATCGCCAGATACATAATGGCGCGGATCATCTGGATATCGCGGTACATATAGCCGTAGGTGCCAATCCAGCTCTTGATATAGACGTAGGAGTTGGTGACTTCACCGGCGTCACGCACCAGTTTATTGGCGGCAAACACGTCGTTAACCTTGATAGCGATACCGGTCACGCTGTCGCCCATATCCAGATATTGCTGGGCATCGGCCAAAGGCACCATCGCCAGGCTGTGATCGAGCTGGCCGCTAAGCTGCAGAATACCGGTCACGTGCAGACGAATGCGCTTCGGCTGCAACAGCTTCATTTGCGGATCGCTATTGGGGATCATCACCGTCACATAGCTGCCCTGCTTGACACCCAATGCATCCGCAACGCCCTTACCGAGGATCACCTGCTGTTCACCGCTTTTGAAATTGGCCCAGGCATTGCCCTGCACGTATTTCGGTAACGCACTGAGCTGGTTCTCCTGCTGCGGGTCAACCCCCTTGACGCCGACCGCACGCAACTGCGCGCCATTTTCCATCAGGCCGGTAAAGTTGATATAAGGGGCGGCGGCCAGGATACCCGGCACTTTCTCCACCCGCTGCAAGATTGACGACCAGTCTTTGAACGGCTGTTTCACCGGTTCGATTTCACCGTGCGGCACCACCGCCAAAATACGGTTCTTCAGTTCGCGCTCAAAACCGTTCATGGCGCTCAGGCCGACAATCAGCACCGCCACGCCCAGCGCAATACCGATGGTGGAAATCACCGAGATCAACGACACCATGCCGCCACGTTTACGCCCGCGGCTGAAACGCAGGGCCGTCAGAAAGGAAAGTGACGCACCCGCCATTACTCAGCCCCCAACAGGGTCAACTGGGCCTGCAGATGGCCGTCGGCCATTTCCAACTGGCGACTGAGTCGCTTGGCCAGTTGCAGGTCATGGGTCACCACCAGGAACGCGGTACCCTGACGCACATTCAGTTCACCGAGCAGATCAAAGATGCTGTCGGCAGTGCGTTTATCCAGGTTGCCGGTTGGCTCATCCGCCAGTACCAGCGACGGATTATTCACCAGCGCACGGGCAATCGCCACGCGCTGACGTTCACCGCCGGACAACTCTGAAGGCCGGTGCTTGCTACGTTTGGCCAGGCCGACCGCGGTCAACATTTCCATCGCTTTTTCCTGCGCCTGCGCCGGTTTCATCCCGCCGATCAACAGCGGCATAGCAGCGTTTTCCAACGCGGTAAAGTCCGGTAACAGGTGGTGGAACTGGTAGATAAAGCCCAACTGGCGGTTGCGCAGCTCGGCCTTGGCGGCCGAAGACAGGGTGTTCAGCGACTGGCCCTTGTAAATCACCTCGCCGGACGTCGGTGAGTCCAGCCCGCCCAACAGGTGCAACAGCGTACTTTTCCCTGAACCCGAACTGCCGAGGATCGCCATCATCTCGCCCGGCTGCATGGCAAAGCTGACATTGCGCAGTACGTCGGTATGCAGGTTGCCTTCCTGATAGGTCTTGCACAGGTTTTCACACTGCAACAAAAGATGATTACTCATAACGTAAAGCCTCAGCGGGTTGTACGGCGGCAGCGCGCCATGAAGGGTAAAGCGTGGACAACAGGGAAACCGCCATCGCCGCCACGGCGATGATCGTCACCTGCAGCGGATCAACCGCCACCGGCAGCGAAGCGCCGTCAATCAATGCGCCAAGGATAGGCATCAGGTTATTCAGGTTGGTGGCCAGCAGCACGCCAAGCAGCGTGCCAAGCAACGAACCGATAATGCCGGCGCTGGCGCCCTGCACCATAAACACCGACATAATTTGCCGACGCGTCAGGCCCTGGGTCTGCAGAATGGCCACTTCGCCCTGCTTCTCCATCACCAGCAGGCCGAGCGAGGTAATAATGTTAAATGCCGCCACTGCCACGATCAGGCTGAGCAACAGCCCCATCATGTTCTTCTCCATGCGCACCGCCTGGAACAGCTCGCCCTTACGTTCGCGCCAGTCTTTCCATTCGGTGCCCTGCGGCAATTTCTGTTGGCTGAGGGTATCGACCGTCAGCGGCTGCTGCAGGAACAGACGCCACCCGGTGATATTGCCAGCCGGGTAACGCAGCAGGCGCGAGGCGTCCTGCTGATTGACCAGCATCTGGGTACCGTCAACCTCACTGTTCGCGTGGAAAGTACCAACCACGGTAAACAGACGTTGAATGGGAATACGGCCCATCGGCGTAAACTGGCTGGCGCTCGGCACCATCACTCGCAGCGGATCGCCACGCTTGACGCCAAGCTGCCCGGCCAACTGCTCGCCGATGATAATGTTGTACTGGCCCGGCTGCAGCTGTTGCTGCTTGACGTTCACCAGGAACGGCGTCAGCGGATCGGCTTCGTCGGGGTTCACCCCCAGCATCACACCCACCGCCACGCTGCGGGCGCTTTGCAGCACCACATCACCGGTGGTCAAAGGCGCAACGCGGCTGACGCCCTGCAAGCCCTGCACCACCGATGCCGGGACCTGCTGAGGGTTGATCGACCCTTGCGGACTGGTGATCAACGCCTGCGGCATCAGGCCGAGAATATTGTTTTCCAGATCCTTTTCGAAACCGTTCATCACCGACAATACGGTGACCAACGCCATCACCCCCAGCGTAATGCCGATGGTGGAAAGCCAGGAAACAAACCGCCCGAAGCGGTCTGAGGCCCGCCCGCGCATGTAGCGCAGGCCAATGAATAACGCGACAGGTTGATACATGAAATCCGTTTTGTTGCCGTAGCTTAAGCAAAGTGATCAAGGATAATAAAGGCTATACCCCGTTTAGGGAACCACCCTGACGCCTTTTATTCCGCCGCTCCCCCGAACGGCAGCACGTCACCCGGCGTCACGCTTTAACAGGTTGTAAACCGACACCCGTGAAATACCCAATGCTTCCGCTACCATGGTGGCTGCCCCGCGCAGTTGCAGATACCCCTGTTGCTTTAACAGTTGGATCACCTGAAAACGCTGGTCGGAAGAGAGTGCGCGTGGCGCGCTGGCATGCGAGGCGGCAAAGTTATTGATCACCGAGGCAATATCCGACAGCGAACGTGCGCCTTCGGCGACCGGCTGTGGCGTGCTCTGCACTACGGCGGTCAATTGTTGCAGGATAGCCGTGGCGCTGTTGAAGATCGAGACGTCCAGATTCAGGCAGATCGCGGCGACATAGACTCCCTGGCTGTTGCGCAGGCCAATTGACGTGCTCTTGGCCGGGCGGCCGTCCGGGAAGGCATTGGCATAGTTTTGCACCACATCTGGGAAGTCTGGCGAAGCAATACGCTCCAGCCCCATTTCGCTGGCGGCGTCGCCGATACTGCGGTTAGACAGATTATTGGCGATGGCGACGATAGCATGGTCTGGCTGCGTCAGATCGTGCAGCACCACTTCGCAACTGGGGGCAAACATGGTGCCCAGTGCCTGAACAATTTTTTCTGCTTCACGCAGCAACAGCGCATTTTCCTGCCTGAGATCGCTCATTGAGTTAACCATTTGACAATAACTTTACAAAGAGTAAATTAAAATCTTCGTGTTATCAATCAACCTTTCACCTACGCGAGGTCGCCATGAGTTCAACGCCCCACTGTATTACCGCCGCCGATATCTCTATCGCCGCAGAAATCCTGAACGGGCATGCCATCCGCACGCCAGTCATGACCTCGCAGCAGGCCGATCGCCATACCGGCGCACAGTTGTTCTTTAAATGCGAGAATTTCCAGCGCGTTGGCGCCTTCAAGTTTCGCGGCGCGTACAATTCAATTGCTCAATTGAGTGAGGCGCAACGCAAGGCTGGGGTGATTGCCTTCTCCTCCGGCAACCACGCACAGGCCATGGCGCTGGCGGCGCGGGAGTTAGGGGTCAGCGTAACCATAGTGATGCCGCACGACGCGCCAGCCACCAAATTGGCGGCAACGCGGGGTTACGGTGCCAACGTGGTGATTTATCAGCGTCACAGCGAAGACCGGGAGGCCATTACCCAGCGCCTGGCGGCCGAGCATGGCCTGACGATGGTGCCCCCCTATGATTATCCGCAGGTGATTGCCGGCCAGGGGACCGCCACCAAAGAGTTGATTGAGGAAGTTGGGCCGTTGGATGTGTTGCTGGTCTGCACCGGCGGCGGTGGCTTGCTGGCCGGCAGTGCGGTGGCGGCACACCACTGGTCACCGGGCTGTCGGGTATTCGGCGTGGAGCCACAGGCGGGTAATGATGTGCAGCAGGCATTCCGCAGCGGCCAGCCGGTACAGATCCCGGTCCCCAAGACCATCGCCGACGGCGCACAGACTCAACAGGTGGGTGCGTTAACTTTCCCGATCATTCAACAGTACGTCGAGGATATTTTGACGGTCAGCGACCCACAGCTGTGTCGGCAGATGCGCTTCTTTATGGAAAGAATGAAAATGGTGGTCGAGCCAACCGGCTGTCTGGCCGCGGCGGCGGCGATGAACTCGCTGCTCGATCTGCGTGGCAAAAAGGTCGGGGTGATCGTCAGCGGCGGCAACCTCGACGTCGATAAAATCACCGACTATCTCGCCATGGCGGCACAAGAATAGTGCCGCCAGACGGTTAAATATCCACCGACAGACTGTAGCTTCGCGTTTTTACCTGTGTCAGTTTACTGCCCAGTGGGCTAGAATTACCGGGTAAAGGCGCGGTGTTATTTGTGCCGGGGCGAAATTTAACACATTGATTAAAGATACCTTAATGAGCATCTCCGATAACCGTAACCGTTCCGCATCGTCACCCTCCCGTTATTCCCTGCCTGAGCGCGCGGGCGATTTGCGCCAACTGGGGCAACTGACCGGTTCGGCCTGTGCCGTGGAATGCGCCGAGATCGTCGAACGTCATAACGGGCCGGTGATGCTGATCGCCCCGGACATGCAGAATGCCCTGCGGCTGCGCGACGAAATTCAGCAGTTTACCGATCAAATGGTGACCACGCTGTCCGACTGGGAAACTTTGCCCTACGACAGTTTCTCGCCGCATCAGGAAATCATCTCCGCCCGCCTGTCGAGCCTGTACCACCTGCCGACCATGGTGCGCGGCGTCATTATTCTGCCGGTCAATACCCTGATGCAGCGCGTTTGCCCGCACGAGTTCCTGCACGGCCACGCGCTGGTGATGAAAAAAGGCCAGCGCCTGTCACGTGACAAATTACGCGCCCAACTGGAGCAGGCCGGCTACCGCAGCGTCGATCAGGTAATGGAGCACGGTGAATTCGCCACCCGTGGCGCACTGCTCGATCTGTTCCCGATGGGCAGCGAAGAACCTTACCGCATCGATTTCTTCGACGACGAGATCGACAGCCTGCGCACCTTTGATGTCGACAATCAGCGCACGCTGAGCGAAGTCGACGCCATCAACCTGTTGCCGGCCCATGAATTCCCGACGGATAAAAATGCCATCGAACTGTTTCGTAGCCAATGGCGCGAGCAGTTTGAGGTGCGCCGCGACGCCGAACATATTTATCAGCAGGTCAGCAAAAGCACCTGGCCGGCCGGTATCGAATACTGGCAACCGCTGTTCTTTAACCAACCGCTGCCGTCGCTGTTCAGCTACCTGCCGGACAATACGCTGATCGTCAATACCGGCAATCTGGAAAGCGCCGCCGAACGCTTCTGGCAGGACGTTAACCAGCGTTACGAGAGCCGCCGTGTCGATCCCATGCGTCCACTGCTGGCACCGGACAGCCTGTGGCTGCGGGTTGATGCGCTGTTTGGCGAGCTGAAAGCCTGGCCGCGCATGGCGCTCAAAACCGAAGAGCTGCCGGCCAAGGCCGGTAACACCAATCTGGATTATCGCGTACTGCCGGATCTGGCGGTGCAAGCCCAGCAGAAAGCGCCACTGGACAACCTGCGCCACTTTATTGAAAGTTTTGACGGCAGCGTTATTTTCTCGGTCGAAAGTGAAGGTCGCCGCGAAACGCTGCAGGACCTGCTCGGCCGTATCAAGCTCCGCCCTTCGCTGATCCAGCATCTCGATCAGGCCGAGGCGGCGGGCCGCTACATGATGGTCGGTGCCTCCGAACGTGGTTTCCTCGACGGCATGCGCAACCGGGCCTTGATCTGCGAAAGCGATCTGCTCGGTGAACGCGTCAGCCGTCGTCGGCAGGACAACCGCCGCACCATTAATACCGATGTTCTGATCCGCAACCTGGCTGAGCTGCACCCAGGCCAGCCGGTGGTGCATCTGGAACACGGCGTTGGGCGTTACGTCGGCCTGACCACGCTGGAAGCCGGTGGTATCAAGGCCGAATATCTGATCCTGTCCTATGCCGGTGAAGACAAACTTTACGTCCCGGTCTCTTCACTGCATCTGATCAGCCGCTATGCCGGGGGCGCTGATGATAACGCGCCGTTGCACAAACTGGGCGGTGACGCCTGGTCGCGCGCACGGCAAAAAGCCGCCGAGCGGGTACGGGACGTGGCGGCAGAATTGCTGGATATCTACGCCCAGCGCGCTGCCAAAACCGGTTTCGCCTTTAAACATAACCGCGAACAGTATCAACTGTTCTGCCAGGCCTTCCCGTTTGAAACCACCCCGGACCAGGAGCAGGCGATCAACGCCGTGCTGAGCGACATGTGCCAGCCATTGGCCATGGACCGTCTGGTATGCGGTGACGTCGGCTTCGGCAAAACCGAAGTGGCGATGCGCGCCGCCTTCCTGGCGGTGGAAAACGGCAAACAGGTTGCGGTATTGGTGCCCACCACCCTGCTGGCACAGCAGCATTTCGACAACTTCCGCGATCGCTTTGCCACCTGGCCGATCCGCATTGAGATGATGTCGCGCTTCCGCAGTGCCAAGGAGCAGCAACAGGTGATGGACGATGCCGTTGAAGGCAAAGTGGACATCATCATCGGCACCCACAAACTGCTGCAGAGCGATCTGCGCTGGAAAGATCTGGGGCTGCTGATCGTCGATGAAGAACACCGATTCGGCGTACGCCACAAAGAACGCATCAAGGCAATGCGCGCCGATGTCGATATCCTGACGCTGACCGCTACGCCTATCCCACGTACGTTGAATATGGCCATGAGTGGCATGCGTGACCTGTCGATTATCGCCACGCCTCCGGCCCGTCGTCTGGCGGTAAAAACCTTCGTGCGCGAGTACGACAGCCTGGTGGTACGTGAAGCTATCCTGCGTGAAGTGCTGCGCGGCGGCCAGGTTTACTACCTGTACAATGACGTGGAAAATATCGAAAAAGCCGCAGCAAAACTGGCAGAGCTGGTGCCGGAAGCCCGTATTGCCATCGGCCACGGCCAGATGCGTGAACGCGACCTGGAACGGGTGATGAACGATTTCCACCACCAGCGTTTTAACGTGCTGGTCTGCACCACCATTATCGAAACCGGCATCGACATTCCCAGCGCCAATACCATTATCATTGAGCGTGCCGATCGCTTCGGGCTGGCCCAGCTTCACCAGCTACGTGGCCGCGTCGGCCGTTCGCACCATCAGGCCTATGCCTATCTGCTGACACCGAACCCGAAAGCCATGAGCACCGACGCCCATAAACGGCTGGAGGCCATCGCATCACTGGAAGACCTGGGGGCCGGCTTTGCCCTGGCCACTCACGATCTGGAGATCCGCGGCGCGGGCGAACTGCTCGGTGAAGATCAAAGCGGCCAGATGACGACCGTCGGCTTCTCACTGTATATGGAACTGCTGGAAAGTGCGGTGGATGCGTTGAAACACGGGCGCGAGCCGTCGCTGGAAGATCTCACCAGTAACCAGACCGAAGTGGAGCTGCGTATGCCGGCCCTGCTGCCGGATGATTATATTCCGGACGTTAACACCCGGCTGTCATTCTATAAGCGCATCGCCAGCGCGAAAAATGACGGTGAGTTGGAAGAACTGAAGGTGGAACTGATTGACCGCTTCGGCCTGCTGCCGGATCCGGCGCGTAACCTGCTGCAAAGCGCGGCGCTGCGTCAGCATGCCCAACTGCTTGGGATAAAGCGCATCGAAGGCAATGAACGCGGCGGGTTTATTGAGTTTGGCGAGAAAAACAAGGTCGACCCAGGCTATTTGATTGGGTTATTGCAAAGCAATCCGCAGGTCTATCGCCTGGATGGGCCGAGCAAGCTGAAATTTATGCTGGATCTGACCGATCGCCAGAAACGCCTGAAGTTTACCGAGGAGCTGTTGACCGCATTCCGCGAGCATACACTGGCCGCCTGAGCCATAACCCCCTTCTGAGATTGTCAGGAGGGGCTATCGATGCCGAAAGCCGTCGCCGAGCGGTGAGTACTGCATCAACCGGCTACAGACCACCTGATTTTTCCCCCGACGTTTGGCGTCATACAGCGCTTCGTCCGTTACCTCTATCGCTTTATCTATCGCCATACCGGGTAGATACAGTGACGTACCGATAGAAATGGTGATCCGCGTCTCGCGGCCCGCATCCAGCGAAAATACCCTTGCCTCTATGCTGTGACGGATCCGTTCCGCCACCCCACCAATCACCGCCGGATCGTAGCTGGCGGTAATCACCATGAATTCCTCTCCCCCATAGCGACCGACAAAATCTTCGCTGCGCACGCCGTTTTTCAACAGTTGGCCGACCTGAGTCAACAGCAGATCCCCGGCCAAATGACCGTAGGTATCATTGATACGCTTAAAATTATCCAGATCGAGGATCATTAGCCCGCAGGGACGCCGTTCTGCGTATTGCGCCATCAACCGGTTATCAACGCTGGCGCGGTTACTGATCTGGGTCAGGCTGTCAATGGTGGCTTTATCGCGCATCGAGAAATAGGCGCGGATATGCCGCTCTTTGAAATTGAGCGCATGATAGCAAATGGCCAGGCACAGGGCCGAGATAGCCTGATACAGCAACACATCCAGCCACAGCGTCCGCATATCAACCAGGTACCAGACCACCGTGATGCGGTATAGCGCAATCAAGCCGATAGCCAGATAAAACACCCGGTTCGACTTTCTCAGCCAGACCCGCGACAGCAGCAGGGGAATGATGATCGAACCGATAAACAGGTTATCGACGGTAAACCCACCGCTCAACGCCAACAACATCAGATAACACGCCAGTCCGCTGATCGCGCCGCCATAGAAGGTGACCAATATCATCGGGATCATGGCAAAGCTGTAATGCACGTTGCCGATCAACTCCAGTTGGTTCTGGTTCAAAAGCAACACCGCCAGCCCGGCCATCAGGCCAAAAAGCAGGCGTTTCCAGCGTTCCGACTGATAGGAAAAGGGCGAGTTTTTGCTGAGGGCAAAATAACTGACCGACAGGGTGGCGTAGGTAATGCACGCGTCGCTATACAGGGCAGGAATGGAAGCAACGTAAGTCATAAATATTTGGCAGGCTCCAGGGAGTCGACAGGCTAGTTAGTCACGAATTTTGAGAACGGCTCCCTGTCTCATCCATTTCGGCATGGCATATATTACCCAGTTTAATAATAGATTAGCAGTTCTATGTTATTTCCAAGGTATCTATCCCACTTCAGCGGTTCAGGATAGTCTGTTAGCCACCTAGAGAGGAGGAACAAGCATGAATATCGATGATGATTTGCACGCGCTGTCCAAACAGGAAACGGCGTTGACCTTCAGTCATTTTGACCATAACACCGCCTGGGAACTGGGCGTGGCCTTGAAATCCGCCGCAGAGCAGCGCCACCTGTCAATCGCCATTGAGATCCAGCTTGCGGGGCAAACGCTGTTTTATTACGCCATGCCCGGTACCACGCCCGATATTGCCGACTGGGTGCGACGTAAACGCAACGTGGTGAATCACTTCCACAAGAGTTCTTATGCTATCGGCCTGCGTCTGCAACAGCGGCAATCGACGCTGGAAGAACGCTATGGCCTGAGCATACGCGACTACTCAGCGCACGGCGGTGCCTTCCCGGTTAATTTGACCGGGCTTGGCTGCATCGGCACCATCAGTATTTCCGGCTCGCCACAGCTGGAAGACCATAATCTGCTGGTTGGCACCCTCGCCCGTTTTCTCGGCTTATCCCTGCCAGCGGTACATTAAGCAGCAAAAGCCCCTCTATTCTATCCGGGCTGGCCGCCAGAGCCGCGGCCAGCCTACCCCCTGGAATTTACTGCCTTTTTGAAAGAGCCTGATTCTGATTTTCCGCAGCGCATTGATGTATATCTAGGAATCACCGTCGCAACAGGCGTATGGTGTCTATCAGCTATTCGAGACGGACCGCCTCCGGCCCGCCATTCCGTTCTCTTTTATAGACTTGGTTTACACCTTAGATGAAAACGCATGAAATTAACGGCATTCGGCCGTTCAGCGCATTGATTGACGCCTGTTGGCGAGATCCTTATTCCCTGCAACGCCTGCTAAAAGACGCCATCGCCGGCGTCACCGTCGGTATTATCGCTATCCCCCTGGCAATGGCACTGGCGATTGCCAGCGGCGTCCCGCCTCAATATGGCTTGTACACGTCGGCAGTCGCCGGGATTGTCATCGCCATTAGCGGCGGCTCACGCTACAGCGTTTCCGGACCCACCGCCGCCTTTGTGGTGATCCTCTATCCGGTTTCGCAGCAGTTTGGCCTGTCTGGCCTGCTGATTGCGACTCTGCTTTCCGGGCTGTTTTTGGTGCTCATGGGGTTGGCTCGCTTCGGCCGGTTGATTGAATATATTCCCCTGTCGGTGACGCTGGGCTTCACCTCCGGTATTGCCATTACCATCGCCACCATGCAGGTGAAGGATTTCTTCGGTCTGCAAATGGCGGAAGTGCCGGAACACTATGTAGGTAAGGTCTACGCCCTGCTGCAGGCGCTGCCTACGTTGGACATCGGCGATACGCTGATCGGCGCGGTGACCCTGTTGATCCTGATATTCTGGCCGAAGCTTGGCCTGCGGGTGCCGGGTCATTTACCCGCATTGCTGGCAGGCACCGCGGTGATGGGCATTCTGGCGATGTTTGACCACCCGGTGGCCACCATCGGCTCTCGCTTCAGTTACCTGCTGGCCGACGGCACTCAGGGCCATGGCATCCCGCCCATTCTGCCGCAGTTGATGCTGCCGTGGGACCTGCCGGCCGGTGACGGCAAGCCGATGGTTCTGAGTTGGCAGACGATTTCCGCCCTGCTGCCGGCGGCGTTCTCCATGGCCATGCTGGGTGCGATTGAATCCCTGCTGTGTGCCGTGGTGCTGGATGGCATGACCGGCAAGAAGCACAACTCCAATACCGAGCTTATCGGCCAGGGCGCGGGCAATATCATCGCTCCGTTCTTTGGTGGCATTACCGCCACCGCCGCCATTGCGCGTTCTGCGGCTAACGTGCGCGCCGGGGCTACTTCGCCGGTATCCGCCATTATCCATGCGTTGCTGGTGCTGTTGGCGCTGCTGGTGCTGGCGCCGTGGTTGTCCTGGCTGCCGCTGGCGGCAATGGCGTCGCTGCTGCTGATGGTCGCCTGGAATATGAGTGAAGCCCACAAGGTGGTTTACCTGCTGCGGCGGGCACCGAAAGACGACATTCTGGTGATGCTGCTGTGCCTGTCGCTGACGGTGCTGTTCGACATGGTGATCGCCATTACCGTGGGCATCGTGCTGGCTTCGTTGCTGTTTATGCGCCGCATTGCACGCATGACGCGCCTGAGTGAGCTGAGCGCCGAAAACGGCCGTCTGGTACTGCGGGTGAATGGTCCGTTATTCTTCGCCGCCGCCGAGCGCATTTTTAATGAGCTACTGGTGCGCAGTGAAAGCTATGACGTGATTGTTTTGCAGTGGGATGCAGTACCGGTGCTGGACGCCGGGGGGCTGGATGCCCTGCAGCGCTTTATCGAAGCCCTGCCCCCAGGCAAGCAACTGGTGATCACCGATATGCCGTTCCAGCCGTTGAAAACGCTGGCGCGGGCACGGGTACAACCGATTGAGGGGAAACTGCATTTTTACGCAACGCTCCCCGAGGCACTGACAGCGCTAAACACCTGAAAAACCAAAAGCCCGACAAGTCGGGCTTTAATATATTCATCAAATCGTCTTTAAGCCCGAGATACTCGGGCCTAGCGCACCGTGGGGCGCTCCGGCAACTAAAGTTGCTACGACCCCATCGGCACGCTCTCCCTAATAACAGGCCTTATCAACCGTCTGAGAGTTTACTTATCGCACTTAGTTGCTGGTATCCAGCTCTGGGAAGCTCTTCACCAGATCGTCAATGGCTTTCATCTGCACCAGGAACGGCTCCAGCTTGTCCAGCGGCAATGCGGACGGGCCATCACACTTGGCGCTGTTCGGCTCTGGGTGTGCTTCGATAAACAGCCCCGCCAGACCTACCGCCATACCGGCACGCGCCAGTTCGGCAACCTGCGCACGACGACCGCCGGATGCAGCACCAAACGGATCACGGGTCTGCAGGGCATGGGTCACATCGAAGATCACCGGATGGCCACCAGTAGCATTCTTCATCACGTTGATACCGAGCATGTCGACGACCAGGTTATCGTAACCAAAGTTGCTGCCGCGATCGCACAGGATCACCTTGTCGTTTCCGCCTTCCTTGAACTTGTCGACGATATTGCCCATTTGGCCAGGGCTGACGAATTGGGGTTTCTTGACGTTAATTACCGCACCGGTTTTCGCCATCGCTTCCACCAGATCGGTCTGGCGAGCCAGGAACGCTGGCAGCTGGATCACGTCAACCACTTCGGACACCGGCTGCGCCTGTGAGGCTTCATGCACGTCGGTGATGGTTTTCACGCCGAAGGTTTTTTTAATTTCTTCGAAGATCCTCATCCCCTCTTCCAGGCCCGGCCCGCGGTACGAGTGGATAGAAGAACGGTTGGCTTTATCAAAAGAGGCTTTAAAAACGTAAGGGATGCCCAGTTTTTGCGTCACGGTGACGTAGTGTTCGCAAATGCGCATCGCCAGATCGCGCGATTCCAGCACGTTCATACCGCCAAACAGCACAAACGGCAGATCGTTCGCTACGTTGATGTCACCAATGCTAACCACTTTCTGTTTCATGCTTTCGCCTTTGTTGATGTTAAATCAAATGAATTAATGCAGCGTGACCTGTTTCGGTTCAATCGAGTGGATCTGTACTTTGATCACTTCGCTGACCGGATCTTCAGGACACTGTTCGACAAAATAATTGAGATCGGAAATGGCAATATGGTTGCATTCCAACTGGGCGTAAATCAGCCCACGGTCGCGGATTTCGTACGGGTCATCCGGATCGAAGCACAGCACCGTTTCGCTGGCGCGCAATGCCATTTCCATCTGTTTTTCTTCCATCAGGGCAGCTTTCAGCGTATCCAGCATCTTACGCACCACCATGACGTTTTCTGACTCATCGAGATCGTCGTCTTCCAACTCGGCGCCCAGACCCAGGTTGCCCTTGATCCACACTTCCAACTGATGCTCGTTCAGCGTTTCACCGTTCAACGGGTTGATCAGCCACATCTCTTCATCCAGCCAGTCTGCCCGCAGGATCAGTTGGGTGGGGAAAATCACCGGCAGCAGCGGTAAATCCAGATGCGCGGCGATGTGCAGGAAAATGGTACCGAGCGAGACCGGCGTGCCCTGGCGCCCTTCCAGCACCTTGTCGAGCCAAATCGCGTCGGACAGGCGATACACGCCACCGGCGCCGCCAAAACCCCAGGTTTTGAAGAACAACTCAATGAGTGCGTCCAGTTGCTGTTCCTGGCTGAGATCCTTCGGCATCGCCGCACGCGCGTCGTCAACCAGCTGTTGCAGCTTACGTTCGACCTCGGCGGTGGGGAAATCACGCCGCACGGACTGCGAAACCAGGATCACGCCCGCGCTCAGCAGCGCGGTGTTAAATTCAAAATCAGCAATGCTACTCATAAGTATCCCATCAGAAACGGTATTTTCGTCGTGGCAAGTTTAATTATCAGGTACAGACAGCCCAACGCCAGCACAAACGCCAGGGTGCGCAGGTTCTGGTTTTTGGTCTTCTTGCCCAATGCGACGTAGCCAAGCAGGATATAGATAATAACGCCAAACAGCTTCTCGGTCAGCCACGAGTCCATACCCAGCAGCGGATAAAACTTGAACATCACCACCAACGCAATACCACTGGCGAACAACACCGTATCATTTATGTGCGGCGTTATCTTCACCCAGCGCTTGTTCATCATGGCGGAATTACGCCATTTCCAGAAAAAGCGCAGCACAAACAAGACAATACTGATGGCGACCGTCAATAAATGCAGATGTTTTAACGCCGAGTAGACTGCCATATTGCTTCCTTTTATTTATTCGCTGTGTGCTTTGTTATTGTTGGTTTTCAGTTACTGCTGCGGCCATTGGCCAAACGTCACGCGATCGTTATCTCCGTAATCACGGCGGGTAGCGATCGAAATAAAACCGGCGGCCTGCAGCAGTGCGCGCACGCTCTCACCCTGCTGCCAGCCATGTTCCAGCAGCAGCCAGCCCTGAGACTCCAGATAGTGCGGTGCCTGCTGCACGATAGCGGACAAATCCGCCAAGCCATGCTGCTGCGCGACCAGTGCGCTGCTGGGCTCAAAACGTACGTCGCCCTGCGCCAGATGCGGATCGGCGGCGTCGATATAGGGAGGATTACTGGCGATCAGGGCGAAAGTCTGGCCGGCCAGCGGCGCAAACCAACTGCCCTGAAGGAATTGTGCGTTGCCGATCTTCAGCTTCTGCGCATTATGCTGCGCCAGTGCTACCGCTTCAGGCTGTAAATCAACACCGGTGACCTTGCAGTCCGGGCGTTCACTGGCCAGTGCCAGCGCAATGGCACCGGTGCCGGTGCCGAGATCGAGGATGTGGCAAGAGGATGACGGCAAGCGTTCCAGCGCCAGTTCCACCAGGCATTCGGTGTCCGGACGCGGGATCAGGGTCGCCGGTGATACCGACAACGGTAGCGACCAAAACTCACGTTCGCCAATTAGGTAAGCCACAGGTTCGCCACGTTCACGTCGCACCAGCAGCTTTTCCAACTGTTCCTGTTGTTGCGGCGTCAGCAACGTTTCGCCGAACGCCATCAGGAAGGTTCTGGCCCGGCCGGTCACAAAACCCAGCAGGATTTCTGCATCACGTCGGGCGCTTTCGCTCTGCCTCAACCGGGCAACCGCCGCCTTCAGCCAGCATTGATAGTCCATTACTCTGGCTCAGCGGACAGCGCGGCGAGCTGGTCGGCCTGGTATTCCTGCACAATCGGTTGGATCAGCATGTCCAGCTTGCCTTCCATCACCTCGTCCAGACGGTACAGCGTCAGGTTGATGCGGTGATCAGTCACTCGCCCCTGCGGGAAGTTATAGGTACGGTTGCGATCGGAACGGTCGCCAGTACCCAACAGGTTGCGACGGGTTGAGGCTTCTGCCTGCTGGCGCTTGGCCATTTCGGCAGCACGGATACGCGCGCCCAACACCGACATCGCCTTGGCTTTGTTTTTGTGCTGTGAACGTTCGTCCTGACACTCCACCACGATGCCGGTCGGCAAGTGGGTAATACGGATTGCCGAGTCGGTGGTGTTAACGTGCTGGCCACCGGCACCGGAGGAACGGAAGGTGTCGATTTTCAGATCGCCGGCATTGATCTCCGGCAGTTCGGCTTCCGGCACCGCCGGCATCACTGCCACGGTACAGGCGGAGGTATGAATACGCCCCTGCGACTCGGTTTCCGGCACGCGTTGTACGCGGTGGCCACCAGATTCAAATTTCAATTGGCCGAAAACGCCATCGCCAGAAACCTTGGCAATCACTTCTTTATAGCCGCCGTGCTCGCCTTCGTTGGCGCTCATGATCTCGACGCGCCAGCGACGCGTTTCTGAATAACGGCTGTACATACGGAACAAATCGCCGGCGAAGATCGCCGCTTCGTCGCCGCCGGTACCGGCACGCACTTCCAGGAAGCAATCGCGCTCATCATCCGGATCTTTCGGCAACAGCAGCACTTGTAATTGCTGCTCCAGTTCTTCCGTCGCCGCCTTGGCGTCTTTCAGCTCTTCCTGCGCCATTTCGCGCATTTCCGGGTCATCCAGCATCATTTCTGCCGTGGCCAGATCGTCTTGCACCTTACGCCATTCAAGGAAACAGCGGCTGACATCGGTCAACTGTGCATATTCGCGCGACAATGCGCGGAACCGATCCTGCTCGGCAATAACGCCGGCATCGCCGAGCAACGCCTGCACTTCTTCATGGCGCTCTTGTAACGCTTCCAGTTTAGCAACAATAGAAGGCTTCATGCGTGGTATTAAACCCTGTTAATAAAGAGAAAACTAATGCTGATCCAGCCCGAGGCTGTCGCGTAATATTTGCAACCGCTCCACGTCGCCATCGCCGGCGGCCTGTTGGAGGGATTTGGTAGGGGCATGAATAAGACGGTTGGTCAGCCGGTGGGCCAGCTCGTGGATAACCTGCTCCACGTCCGCGCCCTGCGCAATGGCGGCCAAGGCTTTGGCTTCCATTTCCGCACGGATCTGATCGGCCTGCGAGCGGTAGTCGCGGATGGTTTCTACTGCGCCCTGTGAGCGCAGCCAGGCCATAAAGTTGATGCTTTCCTGCTGAACAATCGACTCAGCCTGCACCGCCGCGGCCTTGCGCTGCGCCAGGTTGCTTTGAATGATGGCGTGCAGATCGTCCACGCTGTACAAATAGGCGTTGGCCAGCTTGCCCACTTCCGGTTCGATATCGCGCGGTACGGCAATATCCACCAACAGCATTGGCTGGTTGCGGCGCGCTTTCAGCGCTCGCTCCACCATCCCTTTACCGATGATCGGCAGCGGGCTGGCGGTAGAACTGATGATAATGTCGGCGTCCGCCAGGCGTTCGTCGATTTCCGGCAAGGTAATCACTTCTGCGCCGACTTCGTCCGCCAGCAGCTGAGCGCGTTCGCGGGTGCGGTTGGCAATAATCATATGCCGCACTTTGTGTTCGCGCAGATGACGCGCCACCAGCTCAATGGTTTCACCGGCGCCCACCAACAATACGTTCAGTTCGGCAAGGGATTCAAAGATTTGGCGCGCCAGGGTACAGGCGGCAAAGGCCACGGATACCGCACTGGCACCGATTTCGGTTTCGGTACGTACGCGTTTGGCGACGGAGAAGGATTTTTGGAACAGACGTTCGAGCTCACCCGACAGTGACTGCCCGCGTTGGGATTCGGTAAAGGCTTTCTTCACCTGCCCGAGGATTTGCGGTTCGCCCAACACCAGCGAGTCCAACCCGCTGGCCACGCGCATCAGGTGGCTGACGGCTTCATCACCGTGATGCCAGTACAGGCTTTTACTCACTTCTTCCGGGCGCAGGCGGTGGTACTCACACAGCCAGGTGACCAGCTGTTCGTGAATATGTTCCTGTTGCTCCACGCTAAGATACAGTTCGGTGCGGTTGCAGGTAGACAACACGACACCGCCCTGCACCAACGGTTGTTGGAGCAAGCTGGTAAGCGCCTGTTCGATAGACTCTGGGGAGAAGGTCACCCTTTCACGCAGAGAAACCGGAGCGGTTTTGTGATTAATACCTAACGCCAGCAGGGTCATTGCTTCGAGTAATACTTCTTTTGGTACGGGTTCTCGTTGAACGGCATTCTACTTGATGCGCGGGATCAATAAAAGGCACAACCGCATCTTCCGTCCAATCGCTGAAATAGACAGCATCAATGAGTGATTAGTTATAAATACAACAAGATAAGTAATAATTTGACGACATAACATACTGAATTTTAGTGCAGTATGCGATATTCCGCACAGTATTCAGTAAAACGGAGTGACCTGAGCAGAGCGATGGCGATCAAATATACGGCGCTTACCAGCCCAAAGTGCCGCAGCGATAGGTAGGATCCAGCAGGAAAGAGACCTGTTGGCAAAAAACATGTTTGGCCTGCAGATAGAAAAATGCCGAGCCCGCAAGGCACAACAGCGAAATAATGATTCGGACGGCAAGTTTCATAACCTTCTGTTCTCCCCCGGGATAGACCCTTGCAGTATACCGCCCCCTACATCAACCAAACACTAACGGCAGTAACGCCCCACCCCAGAGATATTCTTGCGCCCAGAGCAGCACGGCGGAGCGATTGTGTTAATCTTATCAGCAAAGATAACGCATAACCCCGCGCCCAATAACGGTAACAAAGCCGGGAATATTCAACGCGATGCAGCAAAAAATTGACGTACCGGCGCTGCCCCGCTAGCGTAAATGCAGATACCCAGGTCTCGCTGTGCGTGCCCGCAAGGACAAAAGGACAAGAGAAAGTTATGCCAATCCGCAAAGTTAGTTTGCTACGCCTGATCCCATTGGCCAGTCTGGTACTGGCCGCCTGTACCACCACCAAACCCAGCGGCCCGGCCACCAGCCCGACGTCGCCACAGTGGCGTGCCCACGAGCAAGCGGTGCAACAGCTTGACCAATATCAAACCCGGGGCTCTTTCGCCTACCTGTCAGACCAGAAAAAAGTCTACGCACGCTTCTTCTGGCAACAATATTCGCCGGATCGTTACCGCCTGCTGCTGACCAACCCGCTTGGCAGCACCGAGCTTGACCTCAACGTACAGAAAAACGTGGTGCAGTTGACGGACAATCAGGGCAAACGCTATGTCAGTGATAACGCCGAAGAAATGATCCGCAAGCTGACCGGCATGGCAATCCCGCTGGATAACCTGCGCCAGTGGATGCTCGGCCTGCCGGGTGAGGCCAACGACTTCAAGCTCGATGACCAATATCGCCTTAACTCGCTGACCTACCAACAAGGTAGCCAGACCTGGACCGTCGACTACCAGGACTACAACAACAGCCTCAAGCCACAGCTGCCAAGCCGCCTGGAGCTGAAACAGGGTGACCAGCGCATCAAACTGAAAATGGACAATTGGACGCTTAAATGATCCGTCAGTGGCCATCGCCAGCTAAACTCAATCTGTTTTTGTACATAACCGGCCAACGCGAAGATGGCTACCACCTGCTGCAAACGCTGTTCCAGTTTCTGGATTACGGCGACACCCTGACCATCGACGCGCGGCAGGATGACAGTATCCATCTGCTGACCCCGGTGGCCGGGGTGCCGGATGAGCAAAACCTGATCGTCCGTGCCGCCCGTCTGCTGCAACAGCATTGCGATCGTCACGGGCTAAACACCGCCCCACGCGGTGCCGACATCAGCATCGATAAACGTCTGCCGATGGGGGGCGGACTGGGTGGCGGGTCTTCCAACGCCGCCACGGTGTTAGTGGCGCTAAATGAACTGTGGCGCTGTGGCTTGAGCGACCAACAACTGGCGGAACTGGGGCTGGTCCTCGGTGCTGACGTGCCGGTGTTCGTCCTTGGGCATGCGGCCTTTGCTGAAGGGATCGGTGAGCGTTTGCAACCGGCAAATCCACAGGAAAAGTGGTATTTGGTGGCCCATCCAGGGGTCAGCATCCCTACCCCGGTCATTTTTGGCGATGCAGAATTAAAAAGAGACACCCCGGTTCGCCCGTTAAATGTGCTGTTACAGGCAACTTACGCAAATGATTGCGAACCAATAGCAAGAAAACGTTTTCGCGAGGTTGAACAGCTTGTTTCTTGGCTGTTAGAATACGCGCCGTCACGCCTGACTGGCACAGGTGCTTGTGTGTTTGCTGAATTCGACACAGAAACCGCCGCCCGTCAGGTGTTAAATCAAGCCCCGGAGTGGATATGTGGTTTTGTAGCGCGTGGCGTTAACGTCTC
The DNA here is from genome assembly GCF_949794035.1 of Serratia proteamaculans. NCBI lineage: Bacteria > Pseudomonadati > Pseudomonadota > Gammaproteobacteria > Enterobacterales > Yersiniaceae > Serratia > Serratia proteamaculans. Next base: position 2,166,110 of record NZ_OX461105.1, on the reverse strand, counting down.
TCCCCTACATCGCATTCGTTCCGGGCAGATTGAACCGTAGTTCTCGTTTCGCTGCGCAGAGTCGTTCACACCTGGCCCTGTAATCCCTGCGCCGCTGCGGTTTCAAATTTTTTTTACACACCCGTATGATATTGCGTCGGCATCGCTAACTGCCCCTTGGCGGAGGCCGAATGACAATATCTTCTCTGGACGCATGCCTGAGGTTCTTCTCGTGCCTGATATGAAGCTTTTTGCTGGTAACGCCACCCCGGAACTAGCACAACGTATTGCCAACCGTTTGTACACCAGCCTTGGTGACGCCGCAGTAGGTCGTTTTAGCGACGGCGAAGTGAGCGTGCAAATCAACGAAAATGTACGCGGCGGTGATATTTTCATCATCCAGTCCACCTGTGCCCCTACCAACGACAACCTGATGGAACTGGTTGTTATGGTAGATGCCCTGCGTCGCGCCTCCGCAGGTCGTATTACTGCTGTTATCCCTTACTTCGGCTATGCCCGCCAGGATCGCCGCGTGCGTTCTGCTCGTGTGCCAATCACCGCCAAAGTTGTCGCCGACTTCCTCTCCAGTGTAGGGGTTGACCGCGTTTTAACGGTAGATCTGCACGCTGAACAGATCCAAGGCTTCTTCGATGTTCCGGTAGATAACGTGTTCGGTAGCCCGATCCTGCTCGAAGACATGCTGCAACAGAATCTGGTGAACCCAATCGTGGTTTCCCCGGACATCGGCGGCGTAGTGCGCGCCCGCGCTATCGCCAAACTGCTGAACGATACCGATATGGCTATCATCGACAAACGCCGCCCACGTGCGAACGTTTCTCAGGTGATGCACATCATTGGTGATGTGGCAGGCCGTGACTGCGTGCTGGTTGACGACATGATCGACACCGGTGGTACCTTGTGTAAAGCCGCTGAAGCGTTGAAAGAACGTGGTGCCAAGCGCGTATTTGCCTACGCGACACACCCGATCTTCTCCGGTAACGCTGTGGAAAACATCAGGAACTCGGTGATTGATGAAGTGATTGTCTGCGACACCATTCCGTTGTCTGCAGAAATCAAGGCACTGAAAAACGTACGTACTCTGACGCTGTCCGGCATGTTGGCTGAAGCCATCCGTCGTATCAGCAATGAAGAGTCAATTTCTGCGATGTTCGAGCATTAATCAGACTTCTTTTCGGTGCGGTGCCCTGCCGTACCGGATCGATCGATTGATTTCCCGCCAGCAGAAAAAAGAAAAACCCGTTGGTGCATCAGCAGCAACGGGTTTTCTACGGGTAGTCGAACATAACCTTAGACCTAAATACGCGGCAGTTCTCCCTTGCCGTAACGCCGATTCCCTTTTGTTTTTTTAATCAATGTGACGAACGATGGTTATCGTTACGGCAGCGTTTATCAAAATGTTTTATCCACCAGTAACGATCCGCCACCTGCTCACGCCCGCCGATACGCGCACCGACCAGCCATAACAACGCGCCCACGAAGATACTCATGATTGCGCCATGGGCGAAAAACTGTGGCAAATTAAACTGTGATACTTCAGCAAGAATGTTGTATCCCACGCCGACGATCATCACCACCAGCCCCAGCCCCATAAAAAAGTTACCCATTTTGTTCACGTTTCTACGTTTCATATGCCACCTCCATAGTGCCATTGGCCAACCGGGATAACTCAGTAAATGGTTAACCCACTTTGATAAGTTAAGTATAGCCCCTGGCTCGACAAGGTGATTGCGTAGGCGATCACAAATGGTAAAGAAAGCATGACAAAACTTTACTTTAAGCAAGTAATTAGTTAACAAATTGAATGATTCCGCTAATGAATTACTCGCCAGGCTGAAGATATCCCCCCACTAACACCACGCACCACATCAGGATTTTGTCATTCGCGGCGCAGGCAGGTAGACTAATGCCCTTTCCATTATCTCGATCATAGCGAATCTCCCCGTGAGCAGTATTAAATTGATAGTCGGCCTGGCGAATCCGGGTGCTGAATATGCCCAGACGCGACACAACGCCGGCGCCTGGTACGTCGATTTATTGGCCCAGCGCCATAACCAGCAGTTGAAGGAAGAGAGCAAATTCTACGGCTACACCGCCCGACTGAATTTGGCCGGTCATGACGTGCGGCTGCTGGTGCCCACCACCTTTATGAACCTCAGTGGCAAAGCCGTGCTGGCCATGGCCAACTTCTACCGTATTGAGCCGGACGAAATTCTGGTGGCGCATGACGAGCTGGATATTCCACCCGGTGTTGCAAAAATCAAACTGGGTGGCGGCAACGGCGGGCATAACGGGCTGAAAGATATTCAGAACAAGTTCGGCAATAACCCGAACTTCTATCGCTTGCGCATTGGCATTGGCCATCCGGGCGATAAAAACAAGGTGGTGGGTTTCGTGCTCGGCAAGCCACCGGCCAGCGAGCAAAAAATGATTGATGAAGCGATCGATGAAGCCGCGCGTTGCACAGAAGTCTTGCTGACTGACGGTTTGGAAAAAACCGTTCGCCGCCTGCACAGCTTTAAGGCGCAGTCCTGACAGCGCTTGCAGCGGGCATCGCGCCCGCTGCTGACAGGCTTAGGTTCGCAGTTTGAAGGTTTCCTCACCGACGTTAGTGTCATCGGTCTGATAGCCTTCTTCCGCCACGTAATATTGCGGATCGTCCAGTTCATGGCTGCAAAACGGGCCGGCCTGCTTTAACAAACGCACGCAGTCGCCGCTCAGATGACGCAAGCGAATGGTTTTCCCTGCCGCCAGATAGCGCGCCGTCAGCTTATCAATCGCTTCTACCCCACTGGAATCCATCACCCGGGTACCGGCAAAATCCAGCACCACGTTTTGCGGATCGTTTTTCGGTTCAAACAGTTCGGCAAAGGCCGCGGTGGAACCAAAGAACAGCGGACCGTCCAGTTGGTACACCGCAACTTCGCCCTCCACCCGATGCTGACGCACACGAATACGCGCCTGCTGCCAGGCAAATACCAGCGCCGAGATAATCACCCCGCTGATCACCGCCATCGCCAGATCGGTAAAGATAGTGATCAGGGTGACCAGCAGCATCACCAGCGCATCCGCCTTCGGCATCCGACGTAAGCGGCGCAGCGAACTCCATTCGAAGGTGTTGTAACACACCACCAGCATCACCCCAGCCAGTGCCGCTACCGGCAGCAGGCCGATATAGCCCGACAGGCTGACCACAAACAGGATCAGCAGTATCGCGCCGACAACGCCAGAAATGCGCCCGCGCCCGCCCGAAGTGAAATTGATGATCGACTGACCAATCATCGCGCAACCGGCAAAGCAGCCAAACAGACCGCAAATGGTGTTGCCCGCGCCCTGAGCGATACTCTCGCGGTTGCCGTTACCCTTCTTGCCGCCCATTTCATCAAGCACCGTCATGGTCAGCAACGATTCAATCAGCCCCACCAGAGCGATCACCAGGGCATACGGCAACACCACTTTCAGCATTTCCAGATTGAACGGCGCCATCGGCAGGCTGAAATGCGGCAAAGCGCCGGAGATATCCGCCAAATCACCAACCCGCAAGGTATGCAGGTTAAAACCAATCGCCAGAGCGGAAACCACAATCAATGCCGCTAACGAAGCCGGGATCACCCGGGTCAGCCGTGGGAACAGCACTACCACCAGGATCGCCAACGCCACCAGTGCGTACATCAGCAGCCCCTGCCCGGCAATCATATGCAGTTGCGCCAGCATAATGACAATAGCCAGGCCGTTGACGAAGCCGTGGATCGCCGGCAGCGGGACCAGACGAATAAACTTGCCCAGACGGAAAACGCCGATCAGGATTTGGATCATCCCGGCGAAAATCGTTGCCCACAGTACGTATCCCATACCGTGCTGCGCCGCCAGGCTCATCAGCACCACCACGATCGAACCGGCCGCGCCCGACACCATACCCGGCTTGCCGCCAAACAGTGCGGTTACCAGGCCGATAATAAAGGCGGTATGCAGCCCGACGATGGGGGAAAGTCCGGCGACCAGCGAAAAGCCGACCGCTTCGGGGATCATGGATACCGCCACCACAAAGCCCGCCAGCACCTCGTTCTTGACGGCCGACAGCCTGAAATTGTTCAGGTTAAACATGGATTATTCACTTCTGACAGATAAAACACATTCCCGCAGCACGGGAACCGGAACCGCATGGCGCGGCGAACCTCAGGAGGGGGGCAACTCAGGGTGGACTGGGCAAGAAGTGCATCCGGCGCGTTTCCTGTAGGTTAATCAGAAGTGTCAGTATGTGTAAATGTGATCCAAATCTCAATCAAAAACCGGCATTTCCAGCGCATTTGCCCCCCAGCACACAGCCAGATCGAGAAAAACGGCCATTACGTGTATAATGGCGCCATTATTTCGTCCTTTATGCAGTGGGTTAAACCTAACCGGCTGATAGTTAAGATATTTAAGGTGATAACAACATGGGATTCAAATGCGGTATCGTCGGCTTGCCTAACGTAGGCAAATCCACCCTGTTCAACGCGTTGACCAAAGCGGGTATCGAAGCAGCCAACTTCCCGTTCTGCACCATTGAACCTAATACCGGTGTGGTGCCGATGCCCGATTCGCGTCTGGACCAGTTGGCCGAGATCGTTAAACCTCAGCGCATCCTGCCAACCACCATGGAATTCGTCGACATCGCCGGCCTGGTGAAAGGCGCGTCCAAAGGCGAAGGCCTGGGCAACCAGTTCCTGACCAACATCCGTGAAACCGAAGCTATCGGCCACGTGGTGCGCTGCTTCGAGAACGACAACATCATCCACGTGAACAACAAGGTTGACCCGGCTGACGACATCGACGTCATCAATACCGAGCTGGCCCTGTCGGATCTGGACACCTGCGAACGCGCAATCCACCGCGTACAGAAGAAAGCCAAAGGCGGCGACAAAGACGCAAAAGCCGAACTGGCCGCACTGGAAAAATGCCTGCCACAGTTGGAAAACGCCGGGATGCTGCGTGCGCTGGATCTGACTGATGAAGACCGTGCAGCGATCCGCTACCTGAGCTTCCTGACGCTGAAGCCAACCATGTACATCGCCAACGTCAACGAAGACGGCTATGAGAACAACCCATACCTGGACAAAGTGCGTGAAATCGCTGCGACCGAAGGCTCGGTAGTGGTTGCCGTGTGTGCTGCGGTTGAATCCGACATCGCCGAACTGGAAGACGAAGACCGCGCCGAGTTTATGGCTGAACTGGGTCTGGAAGAGCCGGGCCTGAACCGCGTGATCCGCGCCGGTTACGAGTTGCTGAACCTGCAGACCTACTTCACTGCTGGCGTTAAAGAAGTGCGCGCCTGGACCATCCCGGTTGGCGCGACCGCCCCACAGGCCGCCGGCAAGATCCACACCGACTTCGAGAAAGGCTTTATCCGCGCACAAACCATCGCTTTTGACGACTTTATCACCTACAAGGGTGAGCAAGGCGCTAAAGAAGCCGGCAAAATGCGTTCAGAAGGTAAAGACTACATCGTCAAAGACGGCGACGTGATGAACTTCTTGTTCAACGTCTAAACCTCGCCTTCTGCAGCAAACTCTAAAATCCACGCCACGGCGTGGATTTTTTGTTTTCTGATTGTTTGAAATCTACAGCGAGTATCGGCAAAGCATCTGACGACGGGACCGGTAATTACAGATGCCCCGGCTGGCGCTATAATGCGTTTACTTTCAATGGCAGGATATGTCCCGATAAGGAATTAATCATGAATAACGCGCTGGCTTCGTACACCACCAAAGCCATTCAGAAGTTGCAAAAACTGGGGATTATCCTTTCACCTGAAACTGATTCCCCGATCCTGTCCTTACTGGATGCAGTCGCCGATCTGGACAATAACCGCGTGATCGCCATTGGCCGTACTCTACAGCAGCAAAGCGCTTTTAACGCCGTGGTGCGCGATAACATCAGCAACATGGACGTAGCCAATCGGCAGGCAAAAGTCGTCTCTGCATTTGATTCAATCCGTAAAGATGCCACTCAGATGGTCGGTTGGCTGGAGGACGGCAAGCTTGACGTTATTGAACGTATGAAATCGGGTTGGATGACTCTGCGCCGCGGATCTATCCCCGACCGATTCAACGATATCAAACAGACCTATTTAGAAGTGGCCAGAGCGTCAGAAGAACAAATCAGCCGTGAAAAAGCCATTTTGGAAGCCTATCAGGATTTTCGATTTGGTCTGAAACAGGCCTATGTCGATGCTCAAACTTTACTGACCGCAGCGCAGGATAATTTACAACAAAGCCGCCAGTTATTGCAGACGGCACAAACTGCCACTGAGCAATCGCAGAGTGATGACAACATCACCCGAGCCCAGTTGGAGCTGACACGTGATGAAGCATTGAGGGCCATGCAGAAAGAAGACGAACGTTATCAGATTGTCAAAGACCTGGCGGATAATCTAATGATCGCCTACAACGCTGCCGAAGCCGTTTTTGCTCGTTTGCAACAGACTAACGCCATTAAAGAGCGGGTCTACCGCCAAAGTGTCACCTTCTTCAGCACTAACGAAATTGTCTTTACCGCCCTGTCAGCCTCCATGACGTCGCTACAGGGGTTGGCCGAAAGCACCGAAACGCTGGAGGCGATGAAAGCGGGTATCAATGATGGCCTAAGCAATATCGCGACACAGGGTAGCAAGCAGCTTGAAGTTGGTCTGAGGGCCGGCTATGGCACTACCATCAAGGCCGATTCTGTACGCTCTTTGGTTAATGCCATCGTCTCATTCCAAGAGTCCAGCTACCGGATGATTGAGGAATTGCGTACCGAAGCGACAAACAATGCCAATGAGCTAGCCTCCGTCGTTGAAGATGGGAAACGTCGTTTTACCGAAGTCATTACCAAGGCAGAAACATCCCGCTAAATTTACAAGGGATCCCCTTATTGGTTCCAACCAGGATGATTAGGGGGTCTGACACGGAGTTATTGATGCACGCCTACGAACTTGGCCGAAAACTGGCAGCCCTATCGGACCGGGCCAGAGCGGCCCTATCTGGAATTGAAATCAATCAGGCAGATGCTCGCCACCTGCAACTGGTGCTGAAACAGCAAATCGCCAGCCTCTATCACCAGATGGCCACAGTATTGCTGAAAGAATCTCCTCGCGTTGGCGAAATGGCAAACGTGCAGAAATTATTGAATAAACTTCAGCAAGAGATTGCCCAGTCTCAACACGCCTTACAGCTCAGCGAGAAAGAAATCGAGAACCGACATGCTCAGTTGCAACAGCTGCATGAAGAAATAAATCGGCAAGAAGATGTACGGGATCGGCAACTAGAACAAAATATTGATGCTGTAGCAGCCAGGCAGTTGATGGTTAAAAGCAGTCAGGATGTCAGCCAACATGAAAACAGCCATAAGGAATTAATGGCTGAAACGACCACCAAGCTGGGGGAGTACCATCAGCAACGCATTTTCATGTTCCTGGAGAGAAAAAGCTATGGGCAACCGGGATATTCAGCCTGGCCGCTGTCGCGCAATCTCGATAGCTGGCTGGCACGAATTAGCCACTATCCCAACAACGCAGCCAATTACCGGATGCTCCTGTCACTGCAAAAGGAATCTACCCGGCGTCTGCTGGAGCTGCAAAATCAAACCAAGCAACAGACCAATGAATATCAACAATATGTACAAGACGTCGAAAAGAATCTACAGCTGCCCACGCTGTATCTGAATCTCAACGCGCTAGAAAAAATACTGAGTTCCACACAACAAGAAATCCGCAACCAGCAAAATAAGCTGCAGGAATACGCTCAGGGCGAAGGTGAGACTTACAGCCAGATAACCACACAGCTCTCGGCGCAAATGGCCTTATTGCCTTTGGATAAGCTGGATATTCTGGTGGCGAAAACCGAGACGCCGACTGACGATCGCCTGTTGGAAGAGCTGAGAGAACTGCAGCTTGAAGAGAAATCAATCGCAGAAAACCTGCTACAGCAAGAGATCGAGGCTCAATTAGCCCAGCGCCGTGCCACTGCCGCCATCGAATTGAACAATCAATTTTCGGCGCAGGGATATGACAATCCGATTTATGAGTACCAATGGGGATGGTCAGATAAACCGGAGGAACTGTTTGAAAACTACCTTTCCGGTGCCATCAGTCTGAAAGCGGTATTGCATAAGTTGGATATGATTACCCACCGACTCCCGCCACCATCGGCAACTGCCAGAGCCTCGTCCGGTTCGTGGGGAAATTCATCCGCGCGGAGCTATTCGTCAGGCGTCGGATATAGTTCTTCATCTTCATCGTCGTCCTCCTCTTCCGGCAGCGGTGGTGGCTTCAGTTCTTCCTCTTCAACCGGCGGTGGCGGGTTCCGCACTACGGATAGTTTCTGATGAAAGATATCTATGCCCTAAACACAACCATCGGGAGTGTGGCCCATGAGTGAGATTAAATTAAGCGACCAACTGGGTGCCATGGCCATTATTGACTCACTCTATGCACAGCGAATTGCACTGGACGAACATTTGGATCTGCCCAAATTACGCCAGAAAATTACACAACGCATCCGTGATTACTATCAGTCCAGTGGAACCGACATCGACGATAAACTGATTGAGCAGGGAGTTAAAAATTGGTTTTCACAGCGCCTGCGCTATCAGACAAACAAAATGAGCCTGGGCCAACGCGCTGCTGCATTCCTGTACATGACCAGTAAGCAGTGGCTGACGGGACTTGCTATCATCTTTGTTGCACTGGCCCTTGCCTGGAAGCTGAGTCTTTACATAGGCCAACACCAACTTGCCGCGCTGGAAAAGAACATAGCGACCCAAACCAGCCAAAGCAACCAAATGGCGGCGCAAGCGCAGACGTTATCTGACCAACTCAGCAAAATGAAACATGAGCCGTTCATCTATGCAAAAGTACCCGCCGACCAGATAATCACGCAGGCGGAAAACCTTCTGTCCAATTTCCAGTCCCGCCAAGCCGCGCCGCTTGTCTCCGCAGAAAATACACCACAAAGGTTGGACATTCTTACTGTGGCGAATCAGCAAAACCAGGCATTACTCACGCAAGTGAGGACGCTAATGCTCCGTTGGCCACTACTGCAAAAATGGGACAGTATCCTCAGCAATATGGATAAAGATCCACAGCTGCAAACCTATCTCAAATGGGCGCCCGACCTGACAGGGAAATTAGCCGAAGCCACCTTAGCGCTGTCGAAAAACGCCGCAGATACGCAGATCAAAATCGAGACAGCCTTCAAGGCTTATGACCGTGAACGTATGCGTGATGGCTTATATTTCACGATGGAGCAAAGAACGCAGAAACTGCGTAATCTCAAGCTTTCCCGCCAGGACCGAGTAAAGGTCGATAACGATATTAGCTATGCGCGCAATCTCATCGCTCGTGCAGACCTCAATGACCGGGTTATTCCCCCTCTTTGGCTAGAGGCCTTGGCAGGACTGGACTACACCTATGATCTGATCATGCAACCGCTGACGCTGACCATTATCGATCGGGTGGGCGAGAAGTCGGGAGTAGAACGCACATACGATAATTCAGGTGGTAAAAGCTGGTATTTGATCGTGGAAACACAAACACCAAGCCATACACCTTTCCCAATATCAGTAAAAGACAGTGAAACCGGTAGGAAAACGCGAACTAGTCAATTCGGTATCCGAGTTTCGCAAAAAGAGTATGAGAAGTTAAAAAAAGACAAGCTGGATGACGGTCACATAGATCATGCTCTCGTCGGTAAGAAACCTGCCGGCCAATTGAACTTTACCTACACTCGCCCAGTTCAGGACGGCGTAATTACCGAGTGGTGATCATTACTCGACGCCATCCCCCAAAGTCGCGCAACCGCGCGGCTTTAATTTAACCCTCACCGTCCCCGCAACACCGAGTCCACCAGCCCCCATTCCACCGCCTCATCGGCACTCATAAAACGGTCACGGTCGAGAGCACGCTCAACCTCTTCATAGCTGCGGCCACAATGTTTGGCATAAAGCGTGATTACGCTGTGCTTGGTGCGTTTCATTTCTTCGGCGTGGATCAGGATATCCGATGCCTGGCCCTGAAAACCGCCCAATGGCTGATGCACATGCAGGCTGGCATTGGGCAGCGCCATGCGGTGGCCGGCTTCCCCGGCCATCAGCAGAAAGGAGCCCATCGAACGCGCAGTCCCCATACACAGGGTGTGCACCGGCGCATTGATGTAATTCATGGTGTCATAGATGGCAAAGCCGCTGGTGATCACCCCACCCGGCGAGTTGATGTAGAGGTGGATCGGTTTCTCCGGGTTTTCGGCCTCCAGAAACAGCAACTGCGCACAGAGTATTTCGGCCACCTGATCGTTAACCTCCCCGTTCAGGAAAACGATACGGTCACGCAGCAATCTCGAATAGATATCGAAAGAACGTTCTCCCTGACTGGTCTGTTCAACCACCATAGGGACGAGCAGCATCGATTCACGCATGGGTGAACTCCTGTTTTCAAGTGTGGAATAGAGAATGTCAGGCGTCAGGCGGCGCGCATCAGGTGCCGTCCACTGTCGTTCGCCGCCGTCAGTCGCACATCGTCCAGCCGATGGATTATGCGTAACAGGCTACCGCCAGCGGCGCTGGGCAGAATTTGCAGGGTTACGGTGCTTTCGAGGAACGGCGGTTGGTCATCACGCATCCGGTAGCTGATTTCCGTTCCCGGCGTCACCACAACCGGTTCAGCGTCGGCCAGCACGGCATTCGGTAACCATTGTTCGCGCAATGCCGGGATACCCACCGCCCGCCAGACTTTCTCGGGTGGCGCATCAAGTGAATATTCCAGCACCAGCGGCGGCAGGTTGGCATCGGTCTGGTTCATTGATCCATGTCCTTTAGCAAAATATTCAGCTTCTCGATACGCTCCGGCCAGAAGGTACGGTACTTATCCAGCCACCGGGCAATCAATGCCAGCCCCTGCGGGTCAACCTGATAATTGACGAAACGGCCCTGCCGCGCCTCGCTTACCAGACCAGCCTGACGCAACACTGTCAGGTGCTGGGACATCGCCGATTGGCTGATGGGCATGCCTTCACGCAGGGCACTGGCATTCATGCTACCCGCGGCCAGTTTTTCGAAGATGGTGCGGCGGGTAGGATCCGCCAGCGCCTTAAAGATGTCATTTTCATTCATAAATACACATTAGTATCCACTTATCTAATGCGCAAGTTTATAGCGTGAGATAATCCCCCAATAGCCAACAAACAGGCCATTATCATAATGATGCGGTCAACGCCCCAAGACCAATAAACAACCCGGCGATAGTGGCGCTCATCAGGTTGGATAACGTCGCTGCCAACAAGGCACGCAGACCCAGGCTGGCGATATCCGAAGCGCGCTCTGGCGCAACAGCGCTGAATGCTCCCACCACTACAGCGATCGATCCAAAATTGGCGAACCCACACAGTGCAAAGGAGATAACCGCGATAGTTTTTGTATCCAGCACTGCTACGGTATCTTTGAGGTAAGTTGAAAAATTCACGTAAGCGACAAATTCGTTGATCGCCAACTTCTGGCCTATCAGCCCGCCTACCAGGCCCGCGTTGTCCCAGTTAACCCCCATGATGTAAGCCAACGGCGCGAACAAATAGCCGAACAGCCTTTCCAGGCTCAGCTGTTCCCACCCCAGCAGGCTACCCACTCCGCCGATCAGGCCATTGATCAGCGCAATCAACGCCACAAATGCCATCACCACGGTGGCGACACCCACCGCAATTTTCAGGCCCAGCATGGCACCGCTGGCCGCCGCTTCGATAATGCTTGCCGGACGTTTGTCACTAAACGACATCTGGCTGAATTCAACCTGCGAAACCTCGGTGGCCGGGCTGAGCATGCGTGCGAACAAAATCCCGCCGGGGATCGCCATTAGCGAAGCCGCCAGTAAATACTCAATCGGCACGCCCAGCCCGGCATAGCCGACCAGCATCGATCCGGCGATTGATGCCATCCCGCTGCAAATCACGGTAAACAGCTCATTGCGGCTCATCTTGTTAATGAAAGGCTTAAGCACCGCAGGCAGTTCGTTTTGCCCCAGGAAGATAGTGGTTACTGCGGCAAAAGCCTCGACCTTGCTGATCCGCAACATCTTTTGGAAAACATAACCCAGTACATTGATCACCCATCCCATCACGCCGAGGTAATAGAGAATTGAGATCAGTGCGGTAATAAAAATAATTGCAGGCAGAACATGGAAAGCGAAAACAAACCCGGCACCGTCAAACAGCACATTCATTTTCGGCCCCACCAGCCCACCGAAAATAAATGAACTACCGGCATCGCTGTAAGAAATCACTTTATTGACCCCGCCGGCAATGGCATTAATCACCCACTTCCCCGCCGGTACATAAAGCATAATCGCGCCGAGCAAAACCTGTAGAATTAAAGCGCAACCTACGGTTCTCAGGCTAATGCGCGTTCTGTTATTTGAAAAAATAAAAGCAATAAGGAGAAGAATACAGATACCTATTAAGCTGCGGAGTAAGTCCATAAATCCATCCCTTTATACCCAGCGTTGAAAGGAGAAAGAGACAAGGCTGCCCCCTCCACCTTCCAGGCTGGAATTTTTATTTAGTGTTGGTTATCAGGGTAAAAATTAAGGAAACTACTGTCGTCTCAGGCGGCCTCTTGCTGATAGCAACAGGCGATCTGCGCCGCCAGTTTGGCATTGTTGAACACCAACTGAATATTGGCCGTCAGGCTATCGCCACCGGTCAGTTCAGCCACCCGGGCCAGTAAGAACGGCGTGCTGTCTTTACCCTGAACTCCCTGTTCTACCGACTCGCGCACCGCCCGTTCAATGGCCGCATTAATTTTGTCCTCCGGCACCGCATACTGCGCCGGGATCGGGTTAGCGATCACCATGCCGCCCTCCAGCCCCGCCTGCCATTTGGTGGCCATTGCCCGGGCGATTTCCGCCGGGGCATCCAACTGAATGCTGACGGTGAATGGGCTGGTGCGGCAAAAGAATGCCGGCAGCGTTGGAGTCTGGTAGCCAATCACCGGTACCCCGTGGGTTTCAAGATATTCGGTGGTCAGCCCCAAATCTAAAATAGACTTGGCCCCGGCGCAGATCACCGCCACGTTGGTTCTGGCCAATTCTTGCAGGTCCGCAGAGATATCAAAGGTGTGCTCGGCACCACGATGCACTCCGCCAATGCCACCGGTGGCAAACACGTGGATACCCGCCATCTCGGCAATGATCATGGTTGAGGCTACGGTGGTGGCGCCGTGTTGACCGGCGGCGACGATAAAGGGCAAATCCCGGCGGCTCACTTTCGCCACTTTGTGGCCTTCTTTGCCCAACAGTTCGATTTCCTCACGGCTCAGCCCCGCCTTCATGCGGCCATTGATAATGGCGATAGTGGCCGGTACTGCGCCGTTATCACGGATTTTTTGTTCAACCTCCAGCGCGGTCTGCACGTTTTGCGGGTACGGCATGCCGTGGGAAATAATGGTGGATTCCAGAGCCACAACCGGGCGTTTGTTGGCCAAGGCTTCGGCAACTTCCGGTGAAATATCCAGATAGTCATGGGAAATAACATTGTTTTTCATGATTGTAGCTCCAACAGTTTTTGAACGCTGCCGTTCGACAGGTTAGGGTTATTAGTCAATTCGGATGAGAGGGTTAATGCCGAGCAGCCCTGAGCAAAACGAATACTGTCTGCCAGCGTCATGTCCTCCAGCCAGCAGTGGGCCAGGCCTGCCATCATGGCGTCACCGGCACCGGTGACATTAACGATGTCGACGCTCAGTGGCCGCGACCAGCCGTTTTGCCCGTCAATCTCGCTGTAATAAACGCCGGCGGGCCCCATGCTGAGGGCTAATCGTTGCACCCCCTGCTGATGGAACCATTGGGCAACGGGCTGCGCGTCCTGAGGCCCGTGGATCGCCATGCCGCTGAGGACTTCGGCCTCCAGCCGATTCGGCTTAAGCGTATGAATGTGTGAGAGCCAACGACGGATTTTGGGCGCTTTAAACGCCGATACGGTGTCAACAAACACCGGCACGTTGCCGGAATGGCCAAATAGCCAGGCCAGCGCGTCCTCGGTGAGATTGCAATCAACCACCAACACGCCGGCATGCTGGATCAGATCTTTGGAGGTGGCTAATAAGGCTGGCGTGAGTTTCTCGAGGATCCGCATGTCGTTAATAGCCACCAGCATTTCACCGCTGTTATCAAGCAAAGAGACATAGGTTGAGGTATTTTCGCCGTGCAGTTTATGGAAGTTGCCGATATGCACTCCCGCCAGCTTCGCCTGCTCCAACAGTGTTTCACCGTAGAAGTCGTCGCCGACAACGGAAATAAGGTGACATTCCCGCCCTAATAAAGCGACATTCTGCGCAATATTTCTGCCTACGCCACCGGGCGTACATTTTATTTTTCCCGGATTAGAGTCCTCATACACTAATTTAGATGAGGCATAACCACAGACGTCCATATTGGTCGAACCCACGGTCACCACATAGCTGTGCTCCGACAATATATAACCCTTGCCTTTTATATATCCCTTATTCATTAAATTCATTATGTGTCCGGCGACACCAGAGCGGCTAATACCTAAAACATCGGCAATTTCCTGCTGTGGGATCAAAGGATCACGTCTCAGAAGCTGCAATATCTGTTTTTCTCTGCTGGTCATATTGGACACTTGTTTGTTTTTAAACATGAGTTCGTTTTATAACGAGCCTGAAAAACAGTAAAGTGCGATTTATAGTTTTAGCGGGGAATTGGGAAGGCGATCGTAAGACGGATGAACGGAGTTTCAGGAGTAATTATGTGATAGCCATCAACTTATAAAAGTGGTTATGACGCGTTAACTCAGCCAAAAATAGTCATTAGATCTAATGCAGCATTTTATTCTTTTAATAATCTTCATAAAACAAACGGATAGCACTTTCTGATGTAGAACCTAACTTTTGTTGGGTTGTTAGAATTCTATCGATTTAGACGACAAAAGGGGGAACCGAAGTTGCTGCCTAAAGCGACGGCTTTCACATATGTCTTGAAAAAAAATGGCGGCCTGTGAACCCGGCCGCCCTTTAATGCCCTCAGCCAACGCCGAGAGGCAAGTTTAAGCCATGATAAATTACAAGGCGGTACAGCTCAGATCACCCGCCGGCGCCTTTTTGCCATCCTGCGACTCAAGCACAATTTTCGCCAACGGCGTGTCCTCGTCATAGCGGGCCTGAGCATCCAGGCTCTTGGAGTAGCGGTTGTATTTCCACCAGGCGTAGCCGAGGAAGATCACCAGGCCACCGACGTTATAAAACACAATGGTCACAATGCTCGCCCCGGTGGGGAAGGTTGAAGCGACAAAGCCCACGGCAAAGATGACGATCAGCGTGCTGACAATCGCGATCCCCTGCAACCGGGAGCCCATCTTGAAATCACGCTGCACCCGGTCGTACTTTAAACGCAGATTCAGGTAGGCCAGCATAATGAACAGCGGCGGCAGCATGGATGCGGCGGCGGTCATATTGATCAGCGTGTTCATCAGGTCCTGTACACTGTCAGAGCCCAACGTCGGGATCAGCATCAGTGGGATCACGATAAAGAACTGCAACCAGGCGGCGCGGGTCGGCACACCATGCTTATTCAAGCGGATGGTTTTCTCGCCAAAGATACCTTTCGGGATCTCGGTAAAGAAGATTTTTACCGGCGCTGCGGTCCACATCAGCAATGAGCCAAACATCGCGGTAAAGGAAATCAGACCGACGAAACGGTTCATCAGCACCGCCGGCAGGCCAAAGTGCGCCGACAGCCCTTCAAATACCTGCACCGTTCCGCCGGTAAAGTGCAGATCGGTACGGCTAACGAACACGTTAAGCAGTAAGGATGAAACCGAATACAGCACGCCGATCACCAGCCCGGAAAGAATGATCACTTTCACAAACGAGCGACTGCCGCCCTTCACGTCATTGACATACACCGCTACCGATTCCGCCCCGCCTGCCGCCTGGAAAATCCACGCGGTGATGCCGAGGAAGGCCCAGTTAAAGCTCGGCGTAATGGCTTCCACCGTGATCGGGTTGGCCGGCTCGATCCCGCCAATCACCGCCGCACCGGCCAGGATGATGTAGGAAAACGTCAGCAACAGCATCAACGAGGAGGTGACCGAGGTCATCGGGCCCAACAGCTTGGCACCGCTGTTGGAAATATAGGTTGAGAACGCAAACAGGAAAATACTGATGATCGCGGTGGTCAATGGCGTAAAGACATAGTCATAGCCCAAGAACGCGTAAGAAGCGTAAGCGATGACCCTCGGCAGCAGCGCGGTAAAGAAGAACAGATTCACAAACCAATAGGTATAGGCGGTCATAAACGCCCAACGCCCGCCCAGGGCGCTTTTTACCCAGGCGTATACCCCAGCCTCAGAGTTCTTGTTCAGTGACACGAACTCGGCAATGATCAGACAGAAAGGAATAAAATAGATAATGGTCGCCACCAGGAAAACCGGGGCGGAGGCAATGCCAAGCTGAATATTATTATTGATCACATTATTGAAGCTGAACACTGCCGCGAACGTCATCGCCAGCAAACCGAACTTGCCGATAGTATTTCTATTCGACACAGCCATAGACACTCTCCGAAATTTTGTAGGGTACTTAATCGGTTTATTTCCCTGGGTCTTTCAAGCTGCAGCCTTGCCAACTGCAACCTGAAAGCGAAAGGACTTATTTTTTAATAAGAGATTTCCGCTATTTATTGAGGAAATAGCTGTCTTCTACCGTCACTTTTAAAATGACTTTTTTTACCTGGTGACTCTGTTTAAATCGATAAGCCTGGTGGTTCTCAAAAATAACCACCTTGCCCTGGCCCACAGGATGTAACTCACCCTGCCCGTTGAAAAACTCGCGATCGGTTTCGTCCTGATAGGCCACCACCGAGGTCAGCTCGCACTTGTCGGCCACCTCAATCGTTTCCTGGCCGGCCAGATAATAGTGAACATCAAAATAGCGACGATTCCCCTCCAGCCAGTCATGCTGTTGGCTCGTGCCGGAAGCCAACCGGTAAACCAGCGAATCGCCTACCGAATAAAAGACATTCGGCTCGATGTGATTAATATTATTGATGGCCTCCATACAGCGCTGCCATTTTTTCCCGGCGCGGTAAATAAGCTGAAACTCCGCTAATGATTCGATAATAATCATAAGTTCGCCTCTTCTGACTGAGCGTTATTATTGGCCGGTGCGAAATGATATCCGGCCAGCGTGGAAGCCTCGGTTTCCTGCCGGTTAAAAGGCACCAGCGTAAAGCCGTAACTGAACGGCGACAGATAAACCCGATAGGAGTCCAACACTTCCGAGCCCCAGGAGTTGGAGCCCAGACCCAGGATTTGATCGTCGAGGTTTAGCGTCAGATAGTCGCTTTCTCGCAGTTCATTAATATGTTGAGCCTGATGCAGCATCTCGGCGCTATAAGGCCACAGGCTGAAATTGATCGGCCGCCGCGGCTGGATAAAGATCCCTTTGCCGTTACCGTCCTGCAGACTCAACCAGCGCACCTCTTGCCGATTGCCGTTATCCTGCGGGAACGGATAATGCTCAAACAACTCGCCCACCCGCTGCTGATAATGGCCGATCAGGTTGGCCTGACAGCTGTCCTGGTAGTTTTCCCCCGGCCCGCGACCGTAGTATTCCACCTGTTCAAAACGGCGGCTGAGGCCGAAATCCAGGCCAATTTTCGGGATCACCTGCTGGAAATTGCCGTAAGGCTCGCCAGACAGATCCAGACTGACGTGGCCCTGCGGAGATATCTGCCAGCGGTAACGGCAACGCATACCAAAATCAAACACCGGTGGCGCAATCAGTGTGCGGACTTCAATCACCACATCGTCCCCCTGTCGCTCCCACTGCAGGCTGCGGAAATGGTGCTGCATGATCTGCAGATGGTTCGGCTGCCAGATCCCCTCATACTCCTGCTTATGGTTGTCGATTACCGGCTTGAAGAAGGAAAGATGCGGCGCACGCCCCACTACTTCATCCCCCGATACCTGCCACGACAGCAGTTCGCCGCTCAGGCGCGAGAAGGTCAGGCTAAAATTGTCGCCGCTGACGATCATTTGATGGTTTTCGTCGTGGCATTGCAGCGCAACAGTCTGCTCGCCGATCGGTGGCGGGCTGAGTAACGGCGTGGCGGATTGCAGCAGATGCTGATACTGCCCCAGCAGCTCTCCGCTGGCGCTGTATCGGGTGGCGCTGTCTTTATACACATCGACGTCAATGAAGGTTTCTTCCGCGCCCAGTGCCAATTCCGGCAGATGGATCTCTTCAAACTCGCCCGGTTGCAGGTGCGGCAGCTTGACGTCATAGCTGGCCAGTTGCCGACCACCGGCCTTGATGCTGACCTTGAGCGTAATGTCGGCCAGCGAACTGAACCAATAACGGTTTTTGACCCGCAGCACCGGCTGCTTCTCGCCGGCGCCGCTCACCTCTACCGGACACAGCACCTGCTTGTATTCACGCAGGCCAGGGCCAGGACGCTGATCCGGATAGATCAGCCCATCCATGCAGAAGTTATAATTATTCGGGTAATCACCGTAATCGCCGCCGTACTGATAGCGCTCACGCCCCTGCTCGTCATGACTCAGCAAGCCGTGATCGCACCACTCCCAGATGTAATGCCCTTGCAGACTGGCATGGCGGTTAAACACCGACTGGTATTCGAACAGTCCCCCTGGCCCGTTGCCCATGGCGTGAGCGTATTCACACAGGATCCGTGGCTTCGGGTGAGGGTATTCACCAAACGCATTCATCATGGCCACACGGGAATACATGGTGCTGATCACGTCGACCACTTCCGCATCCCGGTCTTCTTCGTAGTGCACCAGCCGGGTGGCATCGAGCGCCTTGCAGCGTTTGGCCATCGCACGAATGTTACAGCCATACCCGGACTCATTGCCCAGTGACCAGATAATGATGGAGGGATGGTTTTTCTGCGCCATCACATGGCGTTCAATGCGCTCGACGTAGGCCTTTTCCCAACGAGGATCGTCGGTGATACGGCTAATATCGTCGACGTTGGCAAATCCGTGGCTTTCCAGATCGGTTTCCGCCATCACAAACAGGCCGTAGATATCGCACAGCTCGTAAAAACGCGGATCGTTCGGGTAATGGGCGGTACGCACCGAGTTAATGTTGTGCTGTTTCATCAGCACGATGTCACGCTCAACCCGCGCCATATCAACGGCCCGGCCTTTGCGGTGATCGTGGTCGTGGCGGTTAACACCATGCAGTTTCAGGTAGCGCCCATTGATGTGGAATAAGCCGTCACGCACGCTGATTTCACGGAACCCGACCCGTTGCGGCACCACAGACAACAGATTGCCGGCATTGTCGTACAGGCTGAGCAGCAGCTGATACAGGTAGGGGTGTTCCGCATTCCACTGCTGCGGCTGGCTAACCGGGATCTCAAACCGGCAGGTGGCATCCGGGCCAACACTGAGCTCATTCGCCCACTGTTCTGCGACGCAGGCCTCACCGTCAAATAACTGCGCCTGCAGCCGATAGCCACTGGCCACACCCTGGCCCAGGTTCCGCAGTTCAACCTCTGCCGCCAGAAGCGCATCGCAATACTGCTCATCGAAGGTGGTGACCAGAGTGAGGTCATGAATGTGCGTGCGTTGCTGCCCGATCAGATAAACATCACGGAAGATGCCTGCCATCCACCACATGTCCTGATCTTCGATATAGGTCGAATCGGCCCACTGCATCACGCGCACGGACAGCAGGTTGTCCCCGGTTTGCAGGTAGTCGCTGAGATCGAACTCGGCGGTCAACCGACTGCCTTTGCTGAAGCCGACGTAGTGCCCGTTGAGGTAAACCTCAAAATAGGTTTCTACGCCGTCAAATTTGATGATGACCTGCTGATCGACCCATTCGTCACCGAGGGTGAAATGACGTTGGTAGGCACCGGTCGGGTTGTTGGTTGGAACATAAGGCACGTCGATCGGGAACGGATAGCCTTCGTCGGTATATTGCAGTTGACCGTGCCCTTCCATCTGCCACATGCCCGGTACGGTGATTTCGCCCCATTCCGCCATCGGCTGGCGGTAGAACGCCTCCGGTACCCGCCCAGGATGATCGAAATAGCAGAACTGCCAACGCCCGCTCAGCAACTGGAAGCCCAAACTGGCGTTGCGATCAAAACTCAATGCCTGCCTGGCATCCCGATAGCTGAAGAAACTCGCCCGCGGCGGTAAGCGATTCTCCGACTGCTTTTCTATATTTTCCCAATTATTCACGTCACGTCTCCCGACAGCTTTCAATGGGAGAACGATAGTAAATATTTAGTAAAAACTACAGATCATATTTACCTAATGACGACGGGATCACAATAAATATTAAATGTCTTTTTTAATCATGACGTTAATTTTTACTCTGGCGGGCACCCCTGCGCAGCAGCTATCGATATGCGGCACAGGGTGTTTTTCAGGCGACGGTAGTGTCGCGCAACTGAAGTGAGCTGGGGACGAAGATCGATAAAGGGACGGTTCGCTCATCGCGAATGCGCTCCGTCAACAGGTTGACGGCCTGGGCGCCCATGGTTTCTGAAGGAATACGCACCGTTGATAAGGCAGGGAAAATAAAGCGTGCAGTGGGAATATCGTTCACACTGATCAGCGCAATCTGTCCGGGAACCTGGATCCCATTTTCATGCAGGGCGCGCAATACGCCGATAGCGATAGAGTCGGTCGCCACCAACAGGGCCGGAGGATAATCGGTAGCTCGCTCCAGCATTTGCCGCGCACACTGGTAACCCGCCTGGCTGCTGAAATCACCGGTGTAAATATCCTGGGGCTGTACTACGTTTTTCAGCCGGCCATACTCGACAAACGCCTGCTCGCGTTGGTCGGCAAAGGCCGGATCGTCGCGTCCGCCGATAAATCCAATACGTGAATAGCCGCGCCCGATGAAATAGTCGATCACCTTCTGACTGATTTGGTACAAATCAACATTAACGCAGTCGAACTGCGGATCTTCAACCACGCCATCCAGGAACACCACCGGCACTTTTTGTTGGCTCAGTTGCTCGTGCAGCACAGGTTGCGGCCGACCGATAACCAGCAGACCGTCCGCCGCAGGCAGCGGTTTTTCACCGTTGAAGTCGTAGCAGGCCACCAACGAAATACCCAGCTTTTCGCATTGTGTTTCAATGCCATAACGCATCGCCAGATAGTAAGGATCGTTAATCTCGATGCCCTGCTTATAGGTGAACAGCGCGGCGAATGTTAGCCGGTGCCCGCTGTGACGTTTTGAAGGCTGGACTTTGTATTCGAGACGCTCCGCGGCTTCCAGAATTTTTTGCCGGGTTTGCGCTTTCACGCTCAGAGTGGGGTCGTCATTCAGCACTCGCGAAACGGTAGCAACAGACACGTTCGCAGCTTCTGCGATTTCCTTCAGTGTGGCCATAAAGTCTCAATGGATAGACAAAAACGCTAGCTTACCGGGACAGCGCCGCAAGGTATACGCCCTGCTGACCCCTCCCCCCAGAAACTTCCCCATCGCACCTGTACGACGGTTCAGCCTGTTCGCAATACCACTAGCGAAGATACCGATTTCATCCTTTGTGATCAAGTTAACGATTTACTGATTTAGCGATATTTTTTACTAAATACTTTACTAATATAACTGCCGTTTTACCGTCTTGCTTAAGACGGTTTTTTATCTCCTCCCAGGGAAAAGGGGCCGACCCACAGGGCGTTAATGGATCACGTTGGCAGGCATCTCGCCATGTTGACCGTCCAATACCCCCAAACTGATGCGTGTCCAAATGAAAATAAGAGCTAATAATAAATTTTTACCCGCTTTACTGCTGATTTTACCGCTGGAATTACCGGCGCAGGAGTCCGTGGTCCCCGCAGAACATAACGTCCTCCCGCCGCCAGAGTTAACAACCACCGAGGCTACCGCCCTGCGCTTTTACGGTGAGCTGGGCATTGGCGGCAGCGTCTATCTCAACGGTGAGCATCAGCATAAATACAGCGACGGCACCTACATTGAGGGCGGGCTGGAAATCAAACACGGCCACTGGTTCGGCCTGATCTACGGCGAGGGCTGGACGGTACAGGCGGACCACCAGGGCAATGCCTGGGTACCGGACCACAGTTGGGGTGGCTTTGAAGGCGGCATCAACCGTTTTTACGGCGGCTATCGCACCGACGACGGCACCGAAATGATGCTCAGCGTGCGCAATGACTCCTCACTGGATGATTTGCAATGGTGGGCCGACTTTACCCCGGAATACGGTTATGTGATCCCCAACACCCGGGATCTCTCCTATGCCGCCAAGCTGCAAAATCTGACCGGGAAGTTCCGCTACAGCATCACCGCCGCACCGGAAAGCCGCATTGATGAGAGCAAGGCATTACTGCACTTTGGCAAATATGACCGCTACTCGGACAAGTACACCTACCGCGCCATGGTCAACGGCTACACCCAATACGATCTGCAGGAAGAACTGACGTTATTGAACGGCCTGGAAATCACCGACGGCATGGGGCAACTGTATCTGCTGGGGCTGAAAGGCAAAAACCTGGCCGGACGCGTCTGGCACCACACCGGTAAGGGGGACGGCAGCAGCCACCCGGGCTCGGAATCAGGTCTGATGCTGAGCGCTATGGTTGAAGCCACCCAAGGGCTGTATTTCTCGACCGCCTACAGCTACGCCCGCCACCGGCTGGACAATGCGCCGGACACCGTCACCTCTTACGCGCAGGCCGGTATCTGGTACGAGTATGGCGGCGGCAAATTCGCCACCGCGCTGGACAGTAAATTCTATATGACCAACGACAGCACCGACGCCAGTAACTCGTTGTTTCTGATGCAGTATTTTTATTGGTAACCGACAAGGCAAATATAATGAATATGATGAATAAACTGCCGCCTTTGGCCGTGGCTATCACTCTGGCAATATCGGGCTGCTCCTCGCACCCGGGTAACGAGAACACCTTGCGGGCAGACGCCTACAAAAATGTGATTAATCGCAGCGGCGCGCCGCACTACATACTCGATTATGATTTTGATGAACATCAGCGTTTTAACCCGTTCTTCGATCAGGGCGCCTGGCACGGTCATTTATTGCCTGACGGCCCAGAGGGTGCCGGCGGCTTCCCCGGTCCGGCACTGCTCACCGAAGAGTACATCAACTTTATGGCCAATAATTTCGATCGGCTGAGCCTGTATAAAAACGGTAAGAAAGTAAATTTCAGCATGACGGCCTACAGCATTCCCGGTGCGTTGATCCAGCAACTCACCGCACCAGGGATCACCGTCAATCTGACGTTACGTTTCGCTAGCGCACGCACCTCGCTGTTGGAAACCCAAATCATCACCGATACGCCGCTGGAGCTGGTGTGGGATGGCGCACTGCTGGAAAAATACTATGCCAAACAGCAGAAACCGCAGTCACCTCAGACTATCGAGCAGGCCTTCCCAGGCTACACGCGACATATCCTGCCGACCACGGATGGCCTGCGGGTCACCTTTGGCAAGGTGCGTGCGGCCTCGCAGCTGATGACTTCCGGCCAGTCCGAATACCAAATTCATAAATCACTGCCGCAGCACACCAGGGTGAACGGCCATCAGTTCACCGCCACAGCCCAAATTTCTGGCTCTACCACTCTTTACACCACCTACTCTCACCTGCTCACCGCTGCTGAAGTGCAGCAGGAACAGGGAAAAATTGCCGCTATCCTCGCCAACCCGCAACAGTATATGACCGCTTCGGCACGGCGTTGGGAAAGCTATCTCAGCAAAGGGCTCACCAACCCACACGCCACCCAGGCACAGGAACGTGTGGCGGTGAAAGCGATAGAGACATTAAATGGTAACTGGCGCGGCGCGGCCGGAGCGATGAAGTTTGATTCGGTGACCCCTTCGGTGACCGGGCGCTGGTTCTCCGGCAACCAGACCTGGCCCTGGGATACCTGGAAGCAGGCTTACGCCATGGCGCATTTTAATCCTGATGTCGCCAAAGATAATATCCGCGCGGTGTTTGCCTTCCAGACTCAGCCGGATGACCCACTTCGCCCATGGGATGCCGGTTTTATCCCCGATCTGATCGCCTACAACCCCAGCCCGGAACGCGGCGGTGACGGCAGCAACTGGAACGAACGTAATACCAAACCCAGCCTGGCGGCCTGGGCGGTGATGGAGGTGTATAACACCACCGGCGATAAACAGTGGCTGACCGAGATGTATCCGAAACTGGTCGCCTACCACAACTGGTGGCTGCATAACCGCGACCATAACGGCAACGGCGTACCGGAATATGGCGCAACGCGGGATAAGGCGCACAATACGCCGGATGGCCAGATGCTGTTCACCGTGAAACTCGGGCAGCATGAGAAAACGCTCGCCGGGTTGAACAACTACGATCGGGTGGTGCGTTCCGGCCACTACGACAGCATCGAAATTCCAGCCCAGGTTGCCGCCTCCTGGGAGTCGGGCCGCGACGACGCTGCCGCCTTTGGTTTTATCGACCCGGATCAATTGGCCCGCTATCTGGCAAAAGGGGGAAAAAGGCAGGACTGGCAGGTGAAATTTGCCGAAAACCGCGCGCCGGACGGCACCCTGCTGGGCTATTCATTGCTGCAGGAGTCGGTGGATCAGGCCAGCTACATGTACAGCGACAACAAGTATCTGGCCGAGATGGCCGATATTCTGGGCCACAGTACCGATGCCACCGCCTTCCGCAGCAAGGCCGATAAACTGGCGGATTACATCAATACCTGCATGTTCGACCAATCCAGTGGCTTCTTCTACGACATTCGCATCGAAGATAAACCGCTGTCCAATGGCTGTGCCGGTAAACCTATTGTCGAGCGCGGCAAAGGGCCGGAGGGCTGGTCACCGCTGTTTAATGGCGCTGCCAGCCAGCAACATGCCGATGCGGTGGTTAAAGTGATGAAGGATCCCCGTGAATTCAACACCTACGTGCCACTCGGTACGGCGGCGCTAACCAACCCGGCGTTCGGCGCGGATATTTACTGGCGTGGGCGGGTATGGGTAGATCAGTTGTATTTCGGGCTGAAAGGAATGGAAAGCTATGGCTACCGTGCCGATGCAATAGCCATGGCACAGGCTTTCTTCAACCATGCTGACGGGCTGGTGACTGACGGGCCGATCCGCGAAAACTACAATCCGCTGACCGGTATGCAGCAAGGGGCCCCCAACTTCTCCTGGAGCGCCGCACATCTGTATATGTTGTATAACGACTTTTTTACCCAGTAATCTCGCCGTTACCCTGCCAGGCCGTTCAACTGGCAGGGGTTTCGGTCGGACTAGGATTTAATCGGGATCACCAGCACGTCGACATTCAACTGGTTAATCGCATGGCGGGTTGAGGAAAACAGTTTGTTCCACAGATCGTGGTGATGGCCGAAGATCACCAGATCAATGCTTTTATCCACCACCGCATTCTGCAATTGTTCAGTGAAATCACCACGCCCAATAATCACCTCGTTGATCGGGTAATTCACGTTTTGGGTCAACGGCTCCAGCTCTTTCTTGATCTTGTCGTCAAAAGACCCACCATCGTAGCTTTTCTCCGAGAAACCAATTGCCGCATGGTAGGTATCGTAATAAATATCCACGTAGATCAGGGAAAGTTTAGCCTGCAGCGCAGCGGCCAACCGCGCGCCTTTTTCCACCAGCCGTTTGCCGTCTTCACTCAGGTCGGTAGCGATCACAATATGTTGGTAGCACATAGCGCCTCCTGTCATTGATTCAGTAGAGACCCCTGCTTCCGCTATAACATTAGCGTTATATCGTTACGGTTAATTTTAGTTCAGAACGAGTGACCGGCGAAGATATTACACTGGAATAGCCCCGTTGCCGGGGCCAGATGAGAAGACATTGAGTGAAATGCGAAGTTAACGACGCTGTTCCTGATTTTGCTGATAAGGGGTATAGACCCCGGACAGACTATTAAGGAAAGCGACAATATCATCCACGTCCTGCTGCGGCAGTTCGCTACCCACCTGATAACGCAGCATCAGTTTGACGGCCTGATCCAGCGTAGCGACATCGCCACGATGAAAATAAGGCGCGGTCAGCGCGACATTGCGCAGACCCGGGACCTTCTGACGCAACCTGTCACGCGCTTCGCTGGTGACATTCATTCGCCCAATATCTGCCGCGGTAATCTCACCAAAATTGAAATCACGCTTCAGCCCCAAGGGTTCAAAGGATCGCCCCCCCAAGATGGTTCCTCCATGGCAAGTGGCGCATTTGTTGTCTTTAAATAATTGGTAACCGCGCTTTTGCTGCATCGTCATGGCATTCCCATCGCCACGCAGCCAACTATCGAAAGGTGAATCTGGGGTGATCAAGGTTTTTTCAAATTCGGCAATGGCATCCGTAATATTCTCGCCGCTGAATCCCTGCGGATAAACGGCGACAAAATCGCGGGTCAGCACCGGATCCTTGTCGAGCTTATTGATAATTTCATCCCAGGATTTGGAGGCCATTTCTATCGGGTTTAATGGGGGTCCACCGGCCTGTGCCTGTAACGTCGGCGCCCGGCCATCCCAAAATTGTTCGCTATTGAAAACCGAGTTAAACACCGTTGGCGCGTTAATCGGCCCCACCGCGCCACCCACGCCAATTGAGGTTTTTCTTCCGTCTACGCCCCCGGTATTGAGTGAATGGCAATGAGCACAAGAAAGCGTGCTATCTCCCGAAAGACGAGGATCGTGATACAGTCGAAAACCCAATGCCACTTTTTGTCCATCAACAGGCAACCCCTTGGGGATCGGTTGAATCGGTTCATTACGGTGCTGTTCCGCGGCCTCGTTGCTTGAGTAATAACGCGCCCGCTGTTGCGCTATCCAGCCGAGGATGATCTCCCGCTCCTCAGAATTTATCTGTCCCGCCCAATGCAAAGCTACATAGCGAGTCGGCGGCATGGTTTTGTGCTGCATGACCCACTCAATTTTATTCAGATCGCTTTGCATCGGCGGTTTATCTTTAATCAGGGCGCTGCGTACCGGCTCCAGAC
This sequence comes from Serratia proteamaculans, assembly GCF_949794035.1. NCBI lineage: Bacteria > Pseudomonadati > Pseudomonadota > Gammaproteobacteria > Enterobacterales > Yersiniaceae > Serratia > Serratia proteamaculans. The sequence continues at coordinate 2,139,118 of NZ_OX461105.1, read as the reverse complement.
TGAAAGACGAGTAACCCAGACGAATATCGTACTCCATCAACTGCTTGGCTACCGGGAAAGAAGCGTAAAACGGAAGTTCGGCTGACGGGGTATGGCAATAGTCACAGCCCTTTTCCCTCAGCAACCCAAGCACCTGGTTATTCTGTTCCACAGAGGAACGGAGTACCGAACTATTCTGATTACGCTGGGTATCGAGGTACCAGACATAACCGCACAAGCCGAAATAAATTAGCGCAATCCCTGCAATGGAAATTGCCGAAATACGGATGACCTTTTTCATTTCTCTATCCTTATGAGACATTGCCGACCCAATAACCGCCGTAAACCATAATAAACAGCGGGGCAATGGTATTATTGATAAACATCAATAATTCTCACAGGTGTAACCTATAGCTGAAATAGCACTGACCTATCAACAATGAATTTTAAATTCCACATAAATACTCAAAACATTAATTTAGCAAAGATAAAATCAGTACTCATTCATTAAATGAATGCCGATTGGAATAATTAAGCAATGCTAAAGCGATAAGAATAAAATAATTTCTTGACGGGGGGAAAGATAACCGCAGGCAGCGCTCGCACAGAATATCTGGCAAGCGCTGCCTGAGATCAACGCACGCGTTGTGCTTCAAACCAAACGTTGCACACCGACAGGATCAGCGTGTTGGCATCTTTCAGCAGCACATTGTCTCCCGGTACGCCATCGGTGCCCTGATCGGTGATGCCTTTGATCTGGGTATCGGCATGCTGGATCATCACCCGCTCTACCGCCGGCGTACTGATGCCCAGCATCGGAAAATCGATATAGGAGCTGCTGCCGGAATTGTCTTCGACAAACTCCTGCGCCTCTACCGTGCTAACGGTGGCCCCTTCGTTTTTCAGCGCGGTACCGTTCCAGTTAAAGCCATCGGCCTGGTAACTGAGTTTACCGCCAATCAGGCCTTTCGCCTGTTGCTCGTCCCAGCAACCGACGGTTTGCGTCGGCAAGATCTTGCTGACATGCCAGTTGCCCAGCAGCGTTTTAGGGATAGGTTGCACCACCGCATCCGCCGCCTGCACCTGAGTCGCTGATACACAAGTCAAAACCACCAATGGCAGCAGCGCCTTGCGCCACATGTTAAATCGCATTTTCTTTTCCTTTGGCTATTCGCGCCCCTGTCGGGCTTTCCGCCATCATAATGAGCCGGTGGAACCTGCGTCAAAACAAACTGAGTATCAGGGCACAAACAGGGCGGATGCTGCTCATAGCAAATCGCTATTAATCATAGTGAATCAGTATTTTATTTTAGCCAGACGATTATCTAGAGTCACTGCCACTCTTCAGCCTGCAATAACCAGCAGGCTATTTTGACAAGGACTCTGGGAAATGACATTGACGCTAAAAAAACTCGCCGCCACGCTGGCAGTAACCAGCACCCTGCTCCTGACCGCCTGTGGGCCGGCTGCACAAGACAACCACCACATCAAGGTCGGTATCAGTTCCGGCATCGATCAGTCGCTGTGGGCCGTGGTACAGAAGGTTGCCAAGCAAAAATACGATTTGGATGTGGAAGTGGTCACCTTCAATGATTACGTGCTGCCCAATGAGGCGTTGAATAACGGCGATTTGGATATCAACGCCTTCCAGCATAAACCTTATCTGGAAAAACAGATCCAGGAGCGTGGCTACAAACTGGTGGCAGTAGGCAACACCTTCGTTTATCCGATTGCCGGTTACTCGAAAAAAATCTCTGCCCTCAGTCAACTGCCGGACGGCGCGCAGGTCGCAGTACCGAATGATCCCACCAATCTCGGCCGCTCACTGCTGCTGTTGCAAAAACAGGGGCTGATCGGGCTGAAGGACGGCGTCGGGCTGCTGCCGACGGCGCTGGATATCGTCAGTAACCCGAAGAAATTGAAAATCGTTGAGATCGAAGCGCCACAGTTGCCACGCGCGCTGGACGACAAACAGGTTGCACTGGCGATTATCAACACCAATTACTCCAGCCAGATCGGTCTGACGCCGGCCAGGGACGGGCTGTTTGTCGAAGACAAAAACTCACCCTACGTCAATATCTTCGCCAGCCGGGTAGATAACCAGAACAACGAAAACGTTAAAAATCTGGTCAAGGCTTACCAGACCGACGAAGTGGCCGCCAGCGCCGCCGAAATCTACAAGGGCGACGCGGTTAAAGGCTGGTAATTTGCCCTTCACCCCGTGGCGACCGTTACGGGGTTCTTCCATCTCCCGGCTTTATCTCTCGAGTTTTTCGCTCACATTTCACCCACCCAGATCACAAATCGAACACTGCCCGCTAGGTGAAAAAAGCTGCAATGTTGTATACAAGTTTGCGTAAATGTTTTCTATTTGTTTCAAAAACCTTTGGTGAAAATAATGAAAAATAGAAAAATCAAACTGTTACTGATTGCAGGTGCAATGGTCGGCGCCGCTGCACTGGCGGTAGCCGGTAAGGTGGAAAATGCCGACAAGACCTTTCTTTCTGTTGCCACCGCCTCCACCGGCGGAACCTACTATCCGATGGGCGTCGGGCTGGCCAATGTCTGGAGCAACCGTCTGAAGCAAAACGGTATCCAGGTCAGTGGGCAGTCCTCCGCCGGATCGATCGAAAATATCGACCTACTGCAAAAGAACGAGGCACAGCTGGCAATTCTGCAAAGCCTGATCGCCGTCGAGGCTTATGAAGGGGTGCGTAATTTTGAAGGCCGTGCCTACAGCCACCTGCGTTCAATCTCCATGCTGTGGCCGAACGTGGAACACTTTGTGATGCTGGAAAACAAGGTGAAGGACGGTACCCTGAACGATATCGCCGGGACCCGTTTCTCGGTAGGCCCGCAGGCCAGCGGCACCGAACAGTCGACGCTGATCATTTTGCAGGGGGTGAACCTGAGCAAGAAATCGCTGACCGCAGAGTACCTGGGCTACGGCGACACCGTTTCAGCCATGCGCGACGGCAGGCTCGACGGTGGCGCATTGCCAGCCGGAGTCCCGGCGGCGGCGGTAACCGACATGTATGCCAGCGGCGTGCCTTCGCGCATTCTCAACGTCACCGACGAACAACTGGCCAGTATCAACGCCATCGCCAACTCCTGGTTCCGCTTTGATATCAAAGCCGATACCTACCCGCGTCAGAGTAAAGCGGTGTCCACCATCGCCCAGCCCAATATTCTGGTAGCCCTGAATGGCCTGGATGAAAAGCTGGTGTATGACCTGACCAAAACCCTGTTTGAAAACCTGCCGGAGGTGCATCAGGTGCACAGCGCCGCCAAATACATTTCGCTGGAAAACGCGCTGAAAGGGGTCTCGGTACCGCTGCACCTCGGCGCCTACAAGTATTATCTGGAGGCCGGGGTCAGCGTGCCCGACTATCTGATCCCACCGGAAGCGGCGACGCTGACCGCCAATCGATAAGGAGGCCGTATGAGCACTAACAACCTGTCACCGCAAGATGCCGTCGATCTGGATAAGGAAGCCGGAGCCGGTAGCCGGCCGCTGAGCGGCATCTATTTGCAATTGGCCACCCTGTTGGCGATCGCGATATCCGTCTATGCCATTTACGCCAACGCGTTGTCGAATACCCAGGAATTTTACCGCAATACCACCTTCCTTAGCGGCATCCTGATCCTGGGCTTTATTTTATTCCCGGTTTCACCCCGCTACGCCACCAGCAAATTCAACCGTTGGGACTACCTGTTTATCATCCTGACGCTGGTCAGCTACGGCTATTTCTACGCCAGCTATCTGGACTTGCACGTGGTGCGCAAAAGCATTCCCAATACCACCGACTACGTGATGGCCGTGATCGGCATCGGCGTCCTGTTTGAAGCTGCGCGCCGCACCACCGGTTATTTCATCCCCGGACTGGCGACCTTCGCTATCATTTACGCGCTGTTCGGCCAGTACTTTATGGGCATCTTTGGCCACGGCGGCTTCTCGTTCGAGCGCTTGCTGTACCGGCTGTTTATGACCAGCGAAGGGATCTTCGGCATCACCCTGTCCACCGCCTCCACCGCCATCGTGGTGTTTATTCTGTTTGGCGCTTTTCTCAGCGTCAGCGGTGCTACCGCGTTGTTTAACGATTTGGCGCTGGCGATCGCCGGCCGCCGTCGCGGTGGCCCGGCGCAGGTTGCGGTGATCTCTTCGGCGTTGACCGGCTCCCTGAGCGGCAGCGCGGTGGCCAACGTCGCCACCACCGGCACCTTTACCATTCCGCTGATGAAAAGTATCGGCCTGTCGGCGCGCTTTGCCGGTGCGGTCGAAGCCACCGCGTCCACTGGCGGGATGATCATGCCGCCGATTATGGGCGCGGCAGCCTTTATCATGGCCGGTTTCCTCGGCATTTCTTACACCACCATTGTGATGGCCGCCATCATCCCCGCGCTGCTGTATTACGCGGCGTTGATTATCGCCATCGATCTGGAGGCTAAAAAGCAGGGTCTGAAAGGCATCAGCAAAGAAAATATTCCTAAAGTGAAGGCGGTGCTGAAAGCACGCGGCCTGCTGTTACTGCCGCTGATCATTGTTATCGGCACCCTTCTGCTGGGCAAAACGCCGATCTACGCCGGGTTCCTCGGCATTATTTCGATCATCGTCGCCAGTTGGATCACCCCTGATACTTCGGTGCGCATGACACCGAAAAAAATCGCCACCGCGCTGAACGAAGCGGCGCGCGGCTCCATTCAGGTGACGGTAGCCTGCGCCGCCATCGGGGTGATTATCTGCGTGGTGACCATGACCGGTATCGGCTCGACGCTGGCGTTCAACATTGTCGCCATGACCAACAATACTCTGTGGATGATCCTGCTGGTGGTGATGTTGGTGTGTATCGTGCTGAGCATGGGCCTGCCCTCGACCGCCTTGTACATCGTGGTGGCCGTCACCGTTTCCCCGATCCTGATCAAGGCCGGTGTGATGCCACTGGCGGCGCACTTCTTTGTGTTCTGGTTTGGTGCCCTGTCCAACATTACCCCGCCGGTGGCACTGGCCAGTTACACCGCCGCCAGCATCGCCCGCGCCGATCCGATGCAAACCTCCTGGGACGCGGTGCGGCTGGCGCTGCCGGGCTTTATCATCCCGTTTATTCTGGTCTACAACCCGATGCTGCTGATGCAGGGTGACGATCTCAACGCGTTGTCGGTGATCCATATGGTGATCAGTGCACTGGTAGGGATTTATGCGCTGTCGATCGCCAGTGCCAATTTCTGGATGATGAAAACCCACTGGCTCGAGCGGGTGCTGTTCACCGTCGCGGCTATCCTGCTGATTAAACCGGGTCTGCTGACCGATCTGGGCGGCGCGGCGCTGATTATCACCGCGGCGTCGGTACATCTGCTGCGTTTCAGGCGGAGCACTGCGCAGGGGGCGCTGAATGGTCAATAAAGTTACGCGACAGAAGGCCTCACATCAGGTACTGGCGCAGTTGAAAGCAGGCATCAGCGACGGCAGCTTCCCGGTCGGGGAAAAGTTGCCGTCGGAAAACACGCTGGCGGAGGCATTTGGCGTCAGCCGGGTGCCGGTGCGAGAAGCGCTCGGCATACTGGAAGTCAGCGGAATTATCTCCTCGCGCCAGGGGGGCGGCCATCGGGTTGAGCAACACTCATTGCTGAGCAAGTACCCGCCGCTGGTGATGGAAATTGCCGACCCCAACGAGGTGGAAGCGCTGCTGGAAATGCGTGAAGTCATTGAGCAACAGGCGGCCCGCATGGCCGCCGAACGCCATACTGCCGCAGATTTACAAGCGATTGAGCAAGCGTTTAATGATTTCAAACGCTGCACCCTCGACGACGGCTTGATTGGTCACCAGCAGGATTACCTGTTCCACCGCGCCATCATGCAGGCCTCGCACAACCCGTTTTTCGTCCAGATCCTGGATAACATGCACGAGCTGTATCTGGGCGTGCTGGTGTATTCACTGAGCAAAAATCTGGGGCGGCAAGCCGAACGCCAGCGGGTGATCGACGAACACCAGCAGGTGCTTCTGGCGATCAAGGCTCGTGACCCGGCGGCAGCCACTGCCGCCATGCAGAATCATCTCAGCAACGTACGCGGCAAATTGCGCCGCCTGGATAATGAGGAGTTAGGGTAACCATGCATGATGTGATCATTATCGGTGCCGGCCTGGTCGGGCTGGGCGTCGCCAATGCGCTGCAGGAGGCCAACCCGTCGTTGCGCATCCTGATACTGGAAAAAGAGAGCGGCCCGGCGGCACACCAAAGCGGCCATAACAGCAACGTGGTGCATTCCGGCATCTACTATGCCCCCGGCAGCCTCAAGGCACGGCTGGCCAAGCTGGGTAACCAAAGCATGTTCGCCTTCTGCCGCGAGCACGACCTCTATCACGACCAATGCGGCAAGGTGATTGTAGCGACCCAGTTGAAGGAGCTGGATTTACTGGAAAACATCTATCAGCGCGGGTTGCAAAACGGGTTGGCGGTCAGCCGGCTGTCGCAGGCGCAGTTAAGGGAGCGCGAACCGCACGTCAACGGGCTTGAGGCGCTGCTGGTGCCGGACGCCGGTATCGTCAATTACAGCCAGGTAGCGGCAAAACTGGCGGAAATTATTCAGCAACGCGGTGGCGAGATCCACTACGGCCAGCAGGCCGAGGGCATCAGCGAAAGCAGTGACGACGTCAGCGTTCGCACGCAACACGCGCAGTATCAGGCCAAATGGTTGGTTAACTGCGCCGGTCTGTTCAGCGACCGCATCGCCGCCCTGGCCGGTTACCAGACGGGCATGAAGATCGTGCCGTTCCGTGGAGAGTATTACGTGCTGAACGACGAGAAAAACTATCTGGTGAATCACCTGATCTATCCGGTGCCCAACCCGGACTTTCCGTTCCTCGGCGTGCATTTCACCCGTATGTATAACGGCAAGCGTGACGTTGGCCCCAATGCGGTGCTGGCATTCAAACGCGAAGGTTATCGCAAATGTGACTTCAGCCTGCGGGATTTGAGCGAAGTGCTCGGCTATCGGGGGTTCTGGAAGATTGCCGGTAACTATCTGGGGGAAGGATTGGCAGAAGTCCGGCGTTCCCTGTCACGGCAGCGCTTTACCGAAAATGCACGTCGGTTGATCCCCGAACTGCAACCGGAAGACATTCAGCCCGGTCCGGCCGGCGTTCGTGCTCAGGCCCTGACCGCCTACGGCAAACTGGTGGACGACTTCCATTTTGTGAAAGGCCGCCGCTCGCTGCATGTTTGCAATGCGCCCTCCCCGGCGGCAACCGCCTCGCTGGAGATCGGCCGTGAGATCGTGCGGCAACATCTTTCTTCACTGTGAGGGTTAATAACTCTTTTACCATGCTGAGGAAAAATGGCGCTGCATGCAGCGCCTGATAGGTTAAATTCCGCTATTACAACGTGTGGTCAGCTGTAGCGCTGGCAGGGTTATCGTGCTTGCCGTCGGATTGGTTAGTGTAAAGGTCACCGTGCCTGCCTCAGTGACGCATACCGTACTTTTCACTCGCTTTGGATTCTGGTTGAACTTCACTCCGTTAGCGACAAAAGTGGACTGCACTGCCGCCAATTGCGCATCAATATCCAGGCTAGCTCCCGCCGCCAGGGTTACGTCCTGGGCCGTTGACGTGACGATCAAATCAACAAAGTCGCCGCCCACCCACTCGGGGTCAGCCCCCCCTGTTACGCAACTATATTTACGCGCAAAACCCGGCACAGCCCTAACGTTATACACCTCGTCCCCTACCCGAGCATCGATGTCTGTCGGCATTTGGCTGTCATAACGGAATTCCCGACGGCCATAGGCGCAAGCATCCATCTGAATCCGACGAATGCTGCCAACACCAATCTCAAACTTGGTTACCGGCACAAAGGCAGTGTCGAATACGTTCTTCCCAATAACGGTGTTTGGGCCGTAATCCGCACCAATAAAATACAATCCGGCGAAGGAGGAGTTAAGCTGCACAATGTTATCGGCAAACACAAAGTTGCCTGGGTTTGACAGACGGATATGCCCCTGATTGGTGTCAGTTACCCGGTTCCCGACAAAGCTGCCACCCGAACCTAATTTAATGTAATTGCTACCGGATCCAGCATTAGTGAACGTCGACCCCTCAAAAAAGTTACCGTTGGTCGTACAACCACTCGCGGAAAGCGCAATCTTGCAGTTCAGTACACGGTTGCCGGTAACCGTCGCTCCGGTCGCAGAAATACCGGGATACTCCGCCAACGGGCTGGTGCCACAGGTATCCACCTGGTTATTGGCGATAAGCGCATACTCAGCCTTAATGTCAGTCAGGGTCGTGAAACTGATGCCATTCTGAACCGAATTACGCACAGTGTTGCCTACACATTTGCTGCGTCTAATCGGATTCTTTTGCGGGTTATTACTCAGCTCATTGTCGACAATAATGCCAAAACGATCGACGCCATCGACAAAGTTATCTGCCACCTCCCAGTCTTCGATATTGGTGAATGCAATGCCGTAAGAGAGGTTGGTGAGTGAGTTGCCCTGCACCAGCAAATTCTGGAAAAAAGTCGTTGAACCGCCATTTTCATCGTTGAGGGTGATCCCTCCACCACGATGACCTTGGGCGGTATTGGGCGAACCAATAGCGTCGTACAACCGATTATTGAGGATCTTACCGTCAAAACTGGGGGTTGAAGAGGTCTTCAACAATATCCCATCGCCGTTATGATGATAAATTTCGTTATCACGCAGCACCCAACGGCGGCTGCCGCGCACCGCAATCCCCTCTTCACCCAATTCATGACACTTATTGCGGTAAACCTCAAAACTCTCCGACTGTCGGATACTGATAGCATCGGTATGCATAAACAGGTCGAGATCGTACAAGCGGAAACGCTGGCCGCCATCAATAAATAACGCAGTAGCCTGCTTAGACCACAGACGCGTGGGGTCGCTGCCTTTGCGGCTCAACGTCAGGCCGCTGAACGAAAAATCCGTTTTATTGACAAAGGTTAGCATCGTCAGCGTCGTCTTATCACTGTCCAGATAGAGTTGCCCGCCTCCACTAATGGCACAAAAGCCAGGCGCATCAAGCGGAGCAAAGGGGGTGTTGGCATCAATATCCGCCAGACGATAACGGCCTTCGAATACCATTTTTTGCGGCGTCTGTGCGGTGGCGATTGCACTCGCGTAACGGAACAGGCTTTTAAGCGCCGGATAATCATTGGCAATACCATCGCCCACGGCACCAAACATCTCCGGGTTTAATACAGAATCGGAATCAAGCACCCGCATCCAACAATAGGGTGAACTGGCGGGCTGGGTAATATAGATGCATCCATCAAGGGTAACCCCACTGGCTGGGATCGAAACAAAGGTGCCGCCTCCCAGCGTACTGCGAATTTGTTTACTTAACCGCGAGGCATCAAAGGCAGTCACCGTCATCAAGGTACCGGTAGGTGCCGTTTGCTGAGCCAGAGCAACAATATCTATGCAGGTATCGGTCATGGTACATCTCCTCGTAACGGCATGATTGCCGCCAGATAACTGTATATAAAAACAGTAACCCATAAAATCTGCCAGCCGATGGCACAACAAAAAAACCAAAAAAAGCGCTGCCTAAGCAGCGCCATTACCAAGCTGTAAAACTCTGGCTATTTCGCCACGTACTTTTGCATATTGCCCGGGGTCACCAGTTCAAACGGGATCCAGTAGTAAGGATCCAGCTTTTCGCCTTTGATCATGCGCTGCGCCACCTCAACCGAGGCTTTGCCCTGACCAACGGCATCCTGAAATACCGTCACCTGCATCTTGCCGGAAGCTAACGCCTTCAGGCCGTCCGGCGTGGCGTCGATGCCGCCAATCAACACCTTGCTGTCCTGCTTGCCGGCCTGCTGCAACGCCATGATCGCGCCAATCGCCATCTCGTCATTATTGGCAGCGACGATATCGATAGACTCACCGTTGGTGACCCAATTCAGCATCAGATCCATCCCCTCGCTGCGCGAATAGTTGGCGCTCTGCTTTTGCACTACCTTCATTTTCGGGTACTTGGCCACCACCTGCTCTACATCCTTGGTACGTTGCAGTGCACCGGCATCGGTCAGGTTACCGATCATCACCGCCACGTTGCCCTGGTAGTTGGCCAGCCGCGCCAGCTCTTCCATCTGCAAGGTACCGGACTGCCTCTCGTCGGAACCAACAAACACCACGCCGGAGGGCAGCTTGCTGTCGCCCGGCGTGCGGTTCACGTACACCAGCGGAATGCCCGCTTGAGTCACCATTTTAGTGATAGCGGGCGTACCCGCCGAGTTGACCGGGTCGACAATAATCGCGTCCACCCCGGCGCTGATAAAGTTCTGCACCTGATCGGTCTGGCGGCCAACATCGCCGCGGGCATCTTCGAACTGCACGCTGATGCCGCGCACCTTGGCCTCTTTGTCGATCGAATGACGAATGATGGTCAGGAAATTCTGGTCGAAATAGGCCATCGACACGCCGATGGTTTCCGCCAGCACCGAGGTGGAACAGCTGAACGCCGCCACCAGCACGATTCTTTTTATGTATTTCATGATGATCCCCTGAGATAAAAAAAACCGCCGGGCAAGGTGCACCGGCGGAGTTTTACGGCAATCAGTGTTTTTTACGGTTACGGTGCATATCGATAGACACCGCGGCGACGATAATCACGCCTTTGATAATGTCCTGAATATAAGAGTCCACACCGATAAAGGTGAAACCACTTTTAATCAGCCCGAGGATCACCGCGCCAATCAAGGTGCCGGTAATGCGCCCGACGCCGCCCATCAGGCTGCTGCCGCCGATCACCGCCGCCGCGATGGCGTCCAGTTCGTAGGACATCCCCATGCTCGACTGGCCGCTGCTGACGCGCGCCGCCAATACCACACCCGCCAAGCCTGCCAGGCCGCCGGCAATGGTATAGACCGTCACCAGGTATTTATTGACGTTAATGCCGGACACCCTGGCCGACGTCATGTTGCCGCCGATGGCGTAGATGTATTTGCCGTAGCGGGTGTGCTTCAGTGCGATGTGGAAGATCACCGCAACTACCAGGAAGATGATCACCGGCATCGCGCCCTGGCCGATTGAGGTAAAGCCGTCGGACAGGAAGCTGATCGGGTTACCCTGGGTGTAATACTGCGCCAGGCCGCGTGCCGATACCATCATGCCCAAAGTCGCGATAAAAGGTGGGATACCGGTGCGGGTAATCAGGAAACCATTGATAAAGCCGCAGATAATACCCACCCCGATCCCCGCGCCGATCGGGATCGCCGCCGGCAGGTCGAGCAACGCCGGGTACATCGGTGAAATGCTGTCCGACGTTTGTGCCAGGCTAGCCGCCACCACCGCGGTCAAGGCAATCAGCGAACCGGAGGAAAGGTCGATACCGGTGGTGATAATGACCTGGGTAACCCCCACCGCGATAATGCCGATAATCGCCACCTGCAGCACAATCAGCAGCAGACGGTTAGGGTTCATCAGGAAGGACTGGTCGCGGATGTACCAGCCAAGAATTTCAAATACCAGCGCGATGCCGAGCATCACGATAAAGATGCCGGTATCTTTCGGCATTTTGCCACTCAGACCGGCGAACAGCGGCGCTTTACCCGCAAGCGGCTTCTCAACTTTTACATTACTCATGGGAATTCACCTTTGCGTTATTCAGAGGCCAGCGCCAGGATGGTTTCCTGATCCGCTTCTTCTTTATCCAAAATGCCGGTAATACGGCCGCCGTGCATCACCATCACCCGGTCACTCATGCCGAGGATTTCCGGTAATTCCGATGACACCAAAATAATGGCGACACCACGGTTCGCCAGTTCGCTGATCAGGCGATATATTTCCGCCTTCGCTCCCACGTCAATACCGCGTGTTGGTTCATCGAGGATCAGTATTTTCGGCTGGGCCAGCAGCCAGCGGGCAATAAGGACCTTCTGCTGGTTACCACCGCTCAGGTTATTGATGATTTGATCCATGGTCGGGGTTTTGATGTTGAGCTTTTTGATCTGCTCCATGCAGTCCTTGGCCATTTGCACGTGGCTGACAAAGCCATTCTTGCCGATGTACTCCGACAGGTTGACGATGCTCATGTTCTCGACCACCGACAACACCAGGAACAGTCCGGATTTTTTGCGGTCTTCGGTAAGGAACGCCAGCCCGAGTTCAATCGCCCTGGAGGGGGAATCCACCTTGGCCGCCTTGCCCTCGATAAAGATATGGCCGCCGTCCGCCGGGTGCATGCCGAACAAACTTTCCATCACTTCGCTGCGACCGGCTCCCACCAGCCCAGCGACGCCGAGGATCTCGCCGCGCTTGACGCTGAACGAGATATCGTGAAACCAATCGGCACGCCGTAGCCCTTCGACGCGCAGCACTTCCTCGCCAATATTGTTGTTGAATTTGGGGAACATCTGGGTCAGTTCGCGCCCCACCATCATGGTGATCAGCGACTGTTTGGTCAGGTTCTCGGTTTTATCACAGGCGATAAAGGTGCCGTCGCGGAAGATGCTCACCTCATCGGTGATGGCGAAAATTTCGTCCATCTTGTGGCTGATATAAATAATGCCTTTTCCCTGATCACGCAGTTCGCGAATGATGGCGAACAAATGCACCACTTCGCCCTCGGTCAGTGCCGAGGTCGGTTCGTCCATGATCAGCACGTCCGCGTTGTAGGAAACCGCCTTGGCAATCTCCACCATTTGCTGGTTGGCAATGCTCAGTTCACCGACCAACGTCTCAGGTTTGAGTTTAATGTTCAGTCGCACCAGCAGTTCGCGGGTTTGCTTGTTCAGTTGGTCATGATTAACAAAGCCCAGCTTTGCCGGTTCACGACCCAGCCAGATGTTTTCCGCCACCGTCATATAAGGCACCAGGTTGAGTTCCTGGTGAATCATGGAAATACCCGAATGCAGCGCCTGCAGCGTGTCACTGAAGGTCACCGGTTGGCCTTTTATTTTAATGGTGCCTTCATCGGGGTGATAAATACCGATTAAACATTTCATCAGCGTGGATTTGCCCGCGCCGTTTTCTCCCATTAACGCGTGTACGCTACCTGGTTTGATTTTAATTGAGACTTTATCCAGCGCTTTCACGCCGGGAAACTGCTTACTGATGCCTTCAGCCTCAAGAACATAGGGATACATACTGATAACCTCCACCGTTCGTCAATGCATCCCTGCCGGGTCAAGGCGGCAGGGATATAACTGCGCTGCCTGAACGCTTATTTTCTGTTCTTGTCGGCAAATTCTTGATAGTTGGCCTTGGTGATCAGCTGATACGGGATCAGGACGTTGCTTTCCACCTTCTCGCCTTTTACCAGTTGAATGGCGGTTTGCACCGCACCTTCGCCCTGCCCTTTGGCATCCTGGAACACGCTCAATGCCAGATCGCCCTTCTTGATGTATTCCAGTGCATCCGGGGTGCCATCAACGCCGGCCACCAGTACGCCACTTTTCTTCGCCTGCTTCAGCGCCAGAATGGCACCAATCGCCATCTCGTCGTTGTTGGAGGCGATGGCATCAATCTGCTGACCGGTCAGCGCCCAGTCGGTGGTAATGTCGACGGCTTCTTTACGGCCCCACTTGGCGGTTTGTTTGTCGAGGATTTTGATGCCCGGATACTTGGCCGCCACCTCTTCCACGCCGCGTGTGCGGTCGCGGGTCGCTTCATTGGACAATTCACCCATCAGGATCATCACGTTGCCTTTGCCGTTCATCAGCTTGGCCAACTCTTCCATCTGCAGCTTGCCGGCCAGTTTGGAGTCCGAACCGACATAGGCCATGCCCGCAGGCAGCTTGATTTCCGGGCGGCGGTTGACGAACACCAGCGGGATCTTGGCGTTTTCCGCCAGTTTGATCATCGGCTTCACGCCCTGGGTATCGACCGGGTTGAGGATGATGGCGTCTACGCCCTGGCTGACAAAGTTCTCAACCTGTTGGATCTGCTGGGCGATATCCCCTTTTGCATCTTCAAATTGACCACTGACGTTGCCGTCCTGTTTCATTTTGCTCTGCATTGACTGGCGCAGGATGGTGAGGAAATTGTCATCGAAAGCAGCCATTGAAACGCCGATTTTGATGTCTTTTGCCAACACGCTGGCCGGCAACATGCACATCAATACCGAGGTGACGATCAGTTTCTTCAGCTTCATGTTCTGTACCCTTTAATTGTTAGAGTGAAGAGGCCTGTTGATTTGACAGCTAATGAAAAATATTTTTTACATTCAAACAACAATCCGGTCGGTGTTATCCCTTTGATACGGCAGATTTATCGCTTTTTTACCGTATTCAGATGGTGGGTAAAACTTTGATCAATGTCTCAAAATAGATTAAAAACAACACTTTAAAATAAACACACTCTCAGGGCATTTAAGCCATCCAGTCATTATCAAATGTTTATTTCATAATTGAGATTATTGAAACTTTTTAACTCAAACAAGCGAAACATGCGTTTTGGAATGGGCAAGTAACAAAAACATGACACGGATCTAACAAATGGCGCAAAAGTCACCAGCGCGTTCGTGACTTAAGTGCGTTCAACTGCCGGCAACGCCCTGCGGTGATGAAAAATGGCACTGCGAATTCTCAGTAAATGTGCGAGCAAGCACGCAGTTTGCGGATCCGCGGTTTCATCCCCTGCGTTACTCGACAATACTGAATGAACATGTATTTTCAGGAGGATCTGACATGCAGCTCAGCAGTAAGGTACGGATGAACCGGCTGTTTAATAACGGCAAATGCCTCGACGTGGCGATTGATCATGGCATTGCCAATGAACCGGACTTTTTAATCGGCCTGGAGGACATCGAACGGGTGATAGACAGCCTGATCGTCGCCCGGCCCGACGCCATTCAGGTCAACTACGGTCAGGCGGATTTGCTGCAACGCGCAACGCAACGCGATAAGCCGGCACTGGTGATGCGTACCGACGTCGCCAATGCCTATAACGCCGCACGCCACCGTGAAATGTGGGCGGTGTTGCATAACCCGGAGGCCCCGATCCTCGCGGCGCTGCAGATGGATGCGGCCGCAGTGGTGGTTAACCTGTATCTGATCCCCGATGAACCGGGTATTTTCCGCCAGTGTGTCGAGAATATCGGCCGCCTGCGCCATGCCTGCGATCGCTATGCCATGCCGCTAATGATTGAACCGCTGGTGATGGCGCCGGCCGGTCAGGGCGCGGCCTACGGTTCGCTGGGCGACGTAGAAAAAATGGTGCCATTGGTGCGCCTGGCACGTGAACTTGGCGCCGACATCATCAAGGCCGATCCGACTGAACGGGTGGAAGACTTCCACCGCATCGTTGAAGCGGCGCGTTGCCCAACGCTGGTACGCGGCGGCGGTAAAGGCGAACTGGGCGCGGTGTTGGAAAAATCCGCCGCCCTGATGGCTCAGGGAGCATCCGGCATGGTGTATGGCCGCAACGTGTATCAACACAGCAACCCCTCGAAAGTGGTTAGCGCGCTGATGGCGATCATCCATCAGGGTGCCAGCGGCCAGCAGGCGCTGGAAATCTACCATCAGCCCTGAACGCTCGCTTTTGTAACTAAAATAATCCTTCCCCCGGCGGCAGCATGTTATAACCTGCTGCCGGTCGCTGCCCTGCGTTCCATTCCCCGCTATTATCCTGACAGGCCCATTCGGAGAACCGCCATGCCAAAACAACGGATACCGCTGAAGCTCAGCACTACCCTCACGTTGATGGTGTCTGCCATCGTCGCTTCGGTGCTGCTGGTGGTATATGCGCTGTTTTTTGTGCAGATGAGTCACCAAGGGCAAGACCAGCAACGCCAGAAGGCGATGGCGATTGCCGAAACGCTGGCACTCTCCAGCAACGTGGTTGACGGCCTGCTGCGGGAGGATCACAGCGGTGCGGTCCAGCGTTTCGCCGAGCAGGTGCGCCACCAAAACGAATTACTGTTTGTGGTAGTGGTGGACATGAAAGGCATCCGCTACTCACATCCCAAACCCTGGCTGATCGGCCAGCATTTTATCGGTGAAGATTTGGAACCGGCACTGCGCGGTGAAACCAACAGCGCCATCAATCGCGGTGCGCTGGCGCCGTCACTACGGGTATTTGCCCCGGTCTACGACAGCGAACGGCGGCAGATTGGCGTGGTAGCACTCGGTATTGCGCTCGATACCGTCCACCGGGTGGTGGACGAAAGCCGCTGGATCATCTATTGGACCCTCGCCTTTGCCGCACTGGTCGGCACACTCGGCATCTTCTTCCTGGTGAAGGCGCTGAAGCGCATCATGCTCGGCTTTGAACCCTACGAAATCTCCAACCTGTTTGAACAGCGCAACGCCATGCTGCAATCGATTAAAGAAGGCGTCATCGCGGTCGATAACCAGTCACGTATTACCATTGTTAACGACGAAGCCAAACGTCTGCTGCGCCAGAGCGGGCCGTTCGAAAATCTGCTGCTGGAGTCTGCCAGCAAATATTGGCCGGCCCAACTGCATCTGGCGGAGGTGCTGGCCAGCGGTAAACCGCTGCGTGACCAGCAGATCAGCTTTAACGGCAGTGAACTGCTGACCAATACCGTGCCGGTGATCGTCAAAGGCCAGGTGATTGGTGCTATCGCCACCTTCCGCGATAAAACCGAGATCAGCCAGTTGGTGCAGCGCCTGAGCGGCATGGCGCACTATGCTGATGCGTTGCGCGTCCAGTCGCATGAGTTTATGAACAAGCTGCATGTGATCCTCGGCATGCTGCACATGAAGGCTTATCAGCAACTGGAAAACTACATCATCAACACCGCCAGCACCTATCAGGAAGAGATCGGCGCACTGCTGCGAAAAATCCAGTCACCGGAGGTCGCGGGCTTCTTTATCGGCAAAATCAGCCGCGCCCATGAAGCCGGTATCGAGTTGACCATTGATGAAGCCAGCCTGCTGCCGGAAACCGACGATGCGGAAACCACCCACGTGCTGATCAGCGTGCTGGGCAATTTGATTGACAATGCCATTGACGCTATCGATGGCGTTGAGGGACACGAGATCAACCTGAGCTTTCATCACAATGAGAATCACTTACACTGTATAGTCAGCGACGACGGCCCCGGTATTGATCCGGCTCTCGGCGCTCGTATTTTTGAACAGGGCGTTTCCACCAAGGGACCGGGGCGCGGTATCGGCCTGGCGCTGATCCGCAGCAGCCTGGAGAAGCTGGGCGGCAGCATTGATTTTGAATCCGAACCGGGTGAGCTGACCCAGTTCTTTGTCCATATTCCCTATCAGGCCAAGGGCTGAACCATGATTAACGTATTGATTATCGACGACGACCCGATGGTGGCGGAGTTAAACAAATACTACCTGAGTCAGGTGAGCGGTTTTCACTGTCAGGCGACGGTTGCCACCCTGGCGCAGGCGCGCGCGCTGCTGGCCGACGCCGAAGTCAGTATTGATCTGGTGTTGTTGGATATTTATATGCAGCAGGAAAACGGGCTGGACTTGCTGCCCGGCCTGCGAGAGCTGGGTGAAAAAACCGACGTCATCATCATTTCTTCCGCCAGCGACGTGGATACAGTGCAACGGGCTTTGCACTACGGCGTGGTGGATTACCTGATCAAACCTTTCCAGTTCGGACGTTTCAAAGAGGCGTTGAGCAACTACCAGCAACAGTCGCAGATCCTGGCGCAGCGCGAATTCTCGCAGAGCGATGTCGATAGCCTGTTACGTCGTCAACCCAGCAGCAGCGAAGGGAAAAAACTGCCGAAGGGGCTCACCAGCATCACGCTGAGTACGGTGTGTGAATGGATTGAGCAACAGCACGACGGGGAATTTTCGACCGATAATCTGGCCAATGCCATCGGAATTTCACGCGTTTCCTGCCGCAAATACCTGATTTACTTGGCGGAGAGCGGCATTCTCGGCACCCGCATTCTGTACGGTACCACCGGCAGGCCGGTCTATCTTTATCAGTTAAAACCCGATGCCATTGCCCTGTTGAAAGAGTATTGCCGCTAACCGATGCCCCCCGGAACAAGCCGGGGGATCAACGGGCCGTTATTGTGTTTTACGGATCAGACCAAAATCACGCAGCGCCACATACGGGTTCCAATATTCGCGGGCGCTGGCAATCTGCCCATCGTTGATAGTCACGATGGCAATAAACTGCTGATTATAATCGCCACCGCTTTGTTTGATTTTACCGCTGCTGGTGTATTCAAACACAAACACGCCGGGCTCCGCCGTCACCACTTTTCTCCAGCCTTTCCAGTCGGCATATTTCAGATCGCCAAGGTATTCGCTCATACCGGTAAAGTAACGGGTCATGTTTTCACGCCCCTTGGAAGCCGTGGCGAAAAAGCTAAAGTCCTCCACTGGCGCATAAGGCAGTTCAAACACCCCCTGCGGGGTAAAATATTTGGCGACGTTGGCCGGTTTCTCCGACCAGCCGTTCAGGCTGCGCCAGTAAAACTCGGCAACGTCGTTAACGTCGTAGCCCGGCTGCAGATAATACAGCCCCTGTTTTTCGATAATATGGTCGTTGGCCTGCACGGACGCAGCCGCACCCATCAGCCCCAGCAGGGCCGCTGAAAAGAGTTTTTTCATGTTATTTACCTTGTGAGGGATTACATACGTATTACGGCTTTAATGGTTTCACCGGATTGTGAATCCGCCATCGCCTGGTTAATGTCATTCATGGCATAAAAACGGATCAGGCGATCGATCGGGAAGCGCCCCTGTTGGAACAACTGTGCCATCATGGGAATAAACACCGCCGGCGCCGCATCGCCCATAATGGAACCCTGCACTGCCCGCCCGCGGATCAGATGCATGATGTCGAGCGGCAAGGACTCGCCCTGCGGCACCACGCCGGTCAGCACACATTTGCCATTTTCCGCCAGCACCCGTACCGCATCAGCCATCACACCCGCATGCCCGGCGGCTTCGACGCTATAATCCGCACCGTGCCCACCGGTCAGTTGGTTAATCACTTCAGCAACGTCCGTCGTTTTCGAGTTGATCACCGTGGTGGCACCCAGCTCTTTGGCCAGCGCCAGACGGTTATCCTTGATATCCACCGCCACAATCTGACCGCAACCCACCACCCGGGCCGCCATCACCGCCGCCAGGCCCACAGCGCCCAGACCAAACACCACCAGCGTGGAGCCCGCCTGTGCTTGCAAAGTGTTAATCACGGCACCCGCACCGGTCATCAGCCCGCAGGCCAACGGCCCCAGGTACTCCAGTGGGATGGTTTTATCGATCGGCACGATACTGCTGGCATTGACCACCGCGTATTGCGCAAAAGAGGACTGACCGAAGAAATGGCTGTGCACATCGCCATGCTCATCACTCAGGCTGACCGAGCCGTCAGCACGCTGGGCCAGCCAGTTCAGTGGCACATGCTGGCGGCAATAGGTCGGCATGCCAATGCTGCACTTGTCACAGGAGCCACAAGAGGCCAACGACAACACCACATGATCGCCAGGCGCTACCTTACTGACCCCGGCCCCCACCCGCACCACCACCCCGGCACCTTCGTGGCCAAGTACCACCGGTGCCGGCATAGGGATAATACCTTTGTGGGCTGCGATATCGGTATGGCACAGACCGGTAGCCACCAGTTTTACCAGGACCTCATCGGCGCGGGGCTCGCCAAGCTGTAACTGCTTAAGGGAAAATCCCCCTACTGCACCCTCACTGACTGCTGCTGTAATTTCCATATACTCTCCCACTGAGACTGATGCTATTGCTTCGATGTGGGGCAGTATAAGATGCGTTATTGGGCGCAAAAAGATGCCATACTCTGATTCACTGTTCTCAAATTAAGGACAATAAGGATGCAGAAAGGCATATTGAAAGACCTGAACGACCTCTACTATTTTGCCCAGGTCGCCCAGTACGGTGGCTTTTCCGCCGCCAGCCGGGCGCTGGATATCCCAAAATCCAAACTGAGCGCCCGCGTGCTGGCGTTGGAAAATCGTCTTGGGGTGTTGCTGTTCCAGCGCACCACCCGTCGGGTCAAGCTGACGGAGACCGGCTCACTGCTGTTGCGTCATGCACAGATAGCGATCAACGAGGCCGAGATTGCCCAGGAACTGATCGACCAAAGCCGGGCTGAACCCTCCGGGCTGGTGCGCGTCAGCTGCCCCAAGGTGGCCGCCGATGTGCTGCTTTCACCCTGCCTGCCGGCCTTTATGGCGGCAAATCCCGGTATTCAGGTGCAACTGCTGGCGAACGATAACCGGTTTGACCCGGTGACCGACAAGATTGATGTGGCACTGCGTCTGCGCCAGCGTAAAGACATGAGTGAAGGTATGATAGCCCGTGAATTGGGCCAAAGCGTGCGTATCCTGGTCGCTTCGCCGCAGTATCTGGCGCAACATCCCCCTTTAACCGATCCGCAGCAATTGAGCAGCCATGATTTGTTGACCCTGGTCGACGTTGGCGAACAACAAACCTGGGATCTGGAAGGCCCCGAGGGGGAAAAACGGGCGGTGCGCGTGCGCCCGCGGCTGATGTGCAGCGAATGGGGGATCGTCCGCAATGCGCTTTCTCAGCACCTGGGTATCGCGCTGTTGCCGGATATCACCTGTCATCAGGCGCTGATGCAGGGTGAGTTGGTGCGCGTATTGCCACAATGGGCTTGCGCTCCGCTGATTATGCACGCGGTCTTCCCGACCCGTCGCGGCATGCTGCCTTCGGTACGCGCACTGGTGGATTTCCTGGCGCTGAACGTACCGCCGCTGTTGCAGAAAGGGGCGGTTAAATAGCAACAAACCTATCGCCCCCGGCAATGGGTTTTTTAGACTCAATTTCCCAACAGAAAAGTACGTAACGCGGTCACGAAATCATCCGGGCGTTCCACATTAGACAGATGCACCACCGGCAACACCTGTAGCTCTGCTCCTGGCAGGGTGCGGGCCAGCAGCTCACCATGTGACAACGCCGTCACCGTATCGTCACGCCCGGCGATGACTAGCGTGGGCGAGGTAATCAATGCCACGGTTCGACGCATATCCAAATCACGCACGGCGGCAAAACATCCGGCCAGCCCTTGCGCCGGCGTGGCCAGGAGCATTGCGCGGAACCTGGCCACCGTCGCCGGGTGCTGTTGCCGGTAATCCGCTGAAAACCAGTTAGCAAGAAACCCCTCGGCAACGGCCTGAATATCAACCGGTGGTTGCAGTTCGGCAATCCTCTTGTCCCATTGTTCCGTCGGCCCCAAATAAGAAGAGGTATTGGCCAGGATCAACTTTTCTATCCTCTCAGGGGCGTGTACGCCAAGCCACTGCCCGACCATGCCCCCTAATGACAAGCCGCAAAAGAACACCCTGCCGAGTTGCAACACATCCAGCAACTCAAGCACATCGCGCCCTAACCGCGCGATCGAATAGGCTCCCGAAGGGGCATCCGAGGCCCCGTGCCCCCGACTGTCATAACGCAAGACGGTAAAGTGCGATGATAACGCCGTGATTTGCTCATCCCACATCGCCAACGCGGTGCCGATCGAATTGGATAAAACCAATACCGGCTTATCGGTGTTGCCATCAAACCGGTAGGCGATCTTGCAACCATCCCCAGTGGTAATAAAAGATACGCTGCTCATGTTCTCTCCCACGGCTCTTGAACGCGGGATAATTCCCTGCGCCCGATATCCACTATGCTAATAGGATTAAAAAAAGCTGACGAGCGCCTTAAATGACCGGCTGTGTAGCCTGACAGGAACCCATTTTGACTATCAACGATCGCCTCACCGGCATTACCACCTTTGTGCGGGTGGTTGAGGCAGGCAATTTTGCCCTGGCCGCTGAACGCCTGCATCTCACCCGCTCGGCTGTGGGTAAAAGCATTGCCCGGCTGGAGCAACGTCTCGGGGTATTGTTATTTCATCGTAATCCCCGTGGTCTGAACCTGACGCTTGAGGGCCAGACTTACTACGACCGCTGTCTGCGCGCATTAAGCGAACTGGATGCCGCCGATGCCGAACTCGACAGTGGACGACGGGAGCCGCAGGGGTGTTTACGCGTCAGCGCACCAAAACTGCTGGGCCGCCACTGCATCACGCCGATCCTGATGAGATTGCTCGACAGCTACCCTGAACTGAGGATCGACATCAGGCTTAACGATCGGGTCGCGGATTTGGTTGAGGATGGTTTCGATTTGGCGGTACGTATTGGCCCGCTGGCAGACAGTGCGAGCCTTATCGCTCGCCGGTTAGGAGAGCAATATCTTGCACTTTGCGCCGCACCGGCTTACCTGGCCGCACGCGGCACCCCGGAAGACATCGCAGCGCTTGATGGCCACAGTGGCGTGGCTTACCACCGTTCCGGCGAAGATATCGGGTGGCGTCAGTTGCTGGCGGATCCCGACTTCGGTGATCTGAACATCGATATCCGCCTGCGGGTCGATGATCTGCATTCGCTGGCAGATGCCGCCGTTGCCGGTGCAGGCCTGGTTTGGCTGCCTAATTGACTGTTAACGCACTATCTGCGCAACGGTGCACTGGTACCGATACTCGGTCACATTAAACTGATACCCAGTGAGATCCATGCGGTTTGGCCGCACACCCGCTATCTGCCGGCCAAGACCCGGGCGGCAATCGACGCGCTGTTGGCGCAGATGCCGGTTTTACTGCAAGGTATTTAGTGACGGTGCTTAAAAGTGGGGAAATCCATCGCCCCACCCGAAGGGTAACAAGGCTTGCCATGCTGTTGCTTGTTTTTCCCGCAGCGGTATTCACCATACTGGGTGTTATGGCGTTTTCGGTTTGCCAGGTCGGCGGCGGCACGCTGTTGTTCCTGCGCTATTGCCTCATCATTGGCCTGCGCCAAAGCTTCTGCGCTCCATATCTTATGTTTTAGCCCACTGCGTTTTTGCTGATAGCTGTCAGCGACTTTATTATCCAGTGGAGGTTCTGCGTGGTACTGAAAATCCACCGATGCCAGAGCGCTGAAGCAATAGCACTGCGCCACGCAGGCGAGAAAGATCCTTTTCATCGATATACTCCCAAAATTCAGTTAACCCGAGGATCCAATGGCGTACCCGCTACCCGTTGATCGACAGACGATGACGCTGTGGCCACCTCGCATTGCCGCTGGCGAATAGCGGACTCCAGTGCTTTGCGCTGAGCGCGTAAAGCGGCGAGCTGCGCCTGTTCCGAGCGTATTTGCTCTACATACCAGAGATGTTGCAACACGCCATTTAACCGCTGCCGATAATCAACGGCGGGGTTCTCCTCCCCCACGGGGGCAGGAGTTGGATGCTTGTCGACAAACGCACAGCAACAGGAAGATGCCAGCAAAGTTAGCGCTGTCGTCATTACAGAAGACAATTTCAAAAGCATAAACTCCATTAAAGCCCATACGGCGGCTCACTCTCATTATATTAACGAGAGTTTCCTTGATGATTAATCAATGGCGCTCAAATAGCGGACAGATTAATTGATAAAAACCAAACGCAAATTAAATAGAAAATACTGAGGCTAATAATGGGTGGGGATAATATATTTAGTCAGTTAACGATCTAACACCCTTGATTAGCCTATTGTTTCGCCGTTGTATATTCGCTTTTAAAATAGACTTAATCATGAGTGGCAGTAAATAAAAAAATACTTTTTTTAGTTTATTAACTCGTATTCAGTCGTGGATAACGTCGAGACAGGCTGCATTATATTTCAGTAAGGGGGGGATAATTTAACTTAAGATAAACAGGATGCAGAACTAAAAAAGGCCGGGATAGCTCCCGACCTTCTCTCAATACTCGATGGGTTTAGACTAACTCAACCACATCAAACTTAACTTCGCCGCTGAGGTCGGCTTCGTAATCAACACCTTGCAGACCAAAACCGAACAGGCGCAGGAACTCGGCCTTATAGCCCTGGTAATCGGTCAGTTCATTGATGTTGCTGTCGTCGATCTGTGCCCAGATTTCACGGCAGGTGTTCTGTACGTCGTCGCGCAGTTCCCAGTCGTCCAGACGCAGGCGGTGCTTCTCATCGGTATCCGGTGCGGTACCACTGTACAGCTTGGTGGCGAACAGACGCTGGATTTGCTCGATGCAGCCTTCGTGGATCCCCTGCGCCTTCATGATTTTGAAGACGATAGAGATATACAACGGCATTACCGGGATAGCAGAAGAAGCCTGAGTCACCACCGACTTCAGCACGGCAACGTAAGCCGCGCCGCCTTTGGCTTTCAGTTTCTGATCGATGGCCAGCGCCGCACGATCCAGATCTTCTTTTGCTTTGCCCAACGTACCGTGCCAGTAGATTGGCCAGGTCAGATCGGTACCGATATAGGAGTAAGCCACTGCCTGCACGTTATCTGCCAGCACGCCGGCTTCTTCCAGTGCATCCATCCACAGCTGCCAGTCCTGGCCGCCCATCACTTTGACAGTGTCGGCAATTTCTTGCTCGTTGGCCGGCTCAACCACGGCTTCAACCAGCACGTCTTTATTGGTATCGAGTGCCACGGATTTGTACGGTTCGCCGATAGGTTTCAGCGCAGAGCGCACCACTTCACCGGTTTCCGGCATTTTACGTACCGGCGAAGCCAGTGAGTAAACCACCATGTCGATCTGGCCCAGGTCCTGTTTGATCAGGTCGATAACCGTTTGGCGGCATTCATTAGAGAATGCATCGCCGTTAACGCTTTTCGCGTACAGGCCTTCTTCTTTAGCTGCCTTGTCAAAACCAGCAGAGTTGTACCAGCCGGCAGAACCAGTTTTGGCTTCGCTGCCCGGCTTTTCAAAAAATACGCCGATGGTGGCCGCACCGCTGCCGAATGCAGCATTGACGCGTGATGCCAGGCCATAACCGGTGGAAGCACCGATCACCAGCACTTTTTTCGGGCCGTTTTTCAGTTCGCCACGTGATTTAACGTAGGCAATTTGCTCACGGACATTGGCTTCACAGCCTGCCGGGTGAGCGGTAGTGCAGATAAAACCACGAATTTTAGGTTTGATAATCATAGTAATTTTTTCTTGGTAGCTAAAAACCGAAGGACAATATACCTGATTTTCTCAATATACTTAAGCTGGGTGCATTGCAGAATCGCAACAAGTGCAGTGAACAGACCAGTTACACCGGTGAAATCTTGCTGCCGCGGCAGGGGTATGGGGATAAACGCGAGGATCTTTGAGTGGGTTTCAAGGCCAGGCTACTGTGCACCCGGCCCGACAAAAACCAATCAGACTTTTTTCTTTTCCAACTGTTCAACCAGCGTATAGCGCAGTGAAGAGGCGTCGGCCGGTACGTTTTCCAACTCGGTTACCTTGACCTTCAGGCGGTAACGGTAGCCCGGTTCGAAGTTAAAGCCTTCAATTTGGCTGTAAAACAATTCCCACTGCCCCTGCACGGAGTGACGTACCTGCATGCATTTCATTGGGGCGACGCCCATACAATCCACCAGCGCACTGTTCACCAGCAACACTTCCGTATGGTCGCCGTCTTTACTCACGGGTTGGCTCACGATCGCTCCCTCCTGGCTGCAGCCGGCCAAACCGGCTAAGGCAACAAATAACAACGCTTTGATTTTCAATGTAATGCACCATTGAGTCTTTGGGTGCGCTGATAGTAACAAAGCTACGGCCATCGGGGCCAGCGGCGTGTTCCGAATTTGGGGGAAATGGACCGGCCTGCGGAAGATATCGTGACAGTAAAGCACAAAATCAGACCCGCTTTTCTTTGTTCCGGTGGCTCATTAAGACAAAAATAACGGCAGGCATTACCTTACACTCAACGCCGACTAATGCTGGTGGGTCATGGTGAACACTCCATGTAGCGGAATTTTACTCTCACCGTGACCCGCCAGCATTATCACCTGGAGGCCGGGAGACCAGCATATTAACTGAAACCTCAAGCAATAATTTGATTGCTAATTTTTCCCTTAAGCCAAAGCAAACTCGGTGTTAATTCACCATTTGCTAACCACAACTTCTGGGTCTAACTTTATGAAACCAATAATCCTAAAGGGGTTTTCTATGCGTTTACTTCCTTGCCTTTTTATCGCGGGTTCGATGGCTTTATTGTCGGGCTGCGCCAGCCAGCCGCAGGTGACCAGCGATTATGACCACAGCGCCAACTTCACCCAATACCATACCTACGGTTTTGCCACAGAAACTGCCGGGCAATATCAGACGCTGACGGGCAAGTACATTCAATCGGCGATTAAACAACAGATGGAACAACGCGGGTATAAAGTCAGCGCAACCCCTGACCTTCTGGTGTACAGCACCGCGATGAAACAAAACAAGGTGCAGGTGAACGACGCTCCGGTGCCGGTCGGCCGCAGAGGTTATGCTGGCTGGGGGGGCTATAATCAAACCGTTTGGAGCTATACCGAAGGCACCCTGACGGTAGACCTGGTAGACAGCAAGAAGAAGCAGCTGGTCTGGCGTGGAACCGCCAGCAACACGCTGAGTTCGGATGGTAAAGCGGCCAGCCAGGCCCAGATCCAACAGGCAGTAACCGCGCTGTTTGCCACTTACTCTTTCCAGGCCGGCCCGGCAAGCCGCTGATTATTTTGAGTAATTACGATATTGAGCGCCTCAATCTTGGACGCTCTTTCTCATATTGCTGCTAATATTGATCCGTACCCCCTCGAGCCAACCTCCTATGATACAGTGCAATTAGTAGTCAGAATAATACTCGTGGCTTGTGATTTTTACGTAAAATTACAAAACGCCAAGAGAACGCTGAAACCAACAACATTCCTTTCTGAGGATATTAATAGCCACACAAGAAAACTCTTGTTTATAATTACTTTTTCTTAGCATTCATACTTTTGCATCTATTTTATTTTATGTTATATTGCTCTCTGTAGAGTGGTATGAAATATTGTAATTGTGCAAAGGAAATAGAATGAAAATAATAATCAATTATTTACTAGCGCCTTTTTTAAAAAAAATTGAAATGCTCAATAACGACGTTAATGAGAGCAAAAGTAATATTATAAACTTAGATAAATCAATTCATAAACTACAGGTTGAACTGTGCGATGAAAACAAAAAAAACCAAGAGTTAACCGCGTATTTATTAGAGGCCATGTTAGACGTCAACAAGAAAGCCTTGGCCATCCTAGATAATACAGAAACGAAGAGCGACACTCCCGTAAAATTACAAGAAGAAATAGAAATCATTAAATTAGAATTAAATGAAAAAATAAACAAAGCAGAAATAAATATCAAGAATTATATAACAACAACGACAAGAACTTTAAACATAATATCTAAAAAACAGACTTACAACAAAAAGACACCTACTATTTTATTCTTGATCCATAACATGAATACTTGGCACTCTGTTGCAAACTTATATCATGAGTTATCTGCTGACGCAGATCTTCAAGTAATAATCGCCAGTATCCCACGATCGTTTCCTGGGGTTGATGGGTATATGGGCGAGGATGAAACAAGCAATTCACTAGCAAGAATAGGAATTCATCACATGAGGATAACTACAAGTGATGATAATCAGATAGCCACAATACTGACAACCTTGTCACCTGACATAATTTTCCGACAATCACCATGGGATAATGATATTCCTGATGGTTTTAGCGCTGAAAAAATCAACTTTGCAAAAATATGCTATGTCCCTTACTACGCTATAAACATAGTGGAGAGTATGTCTTCAGGAACTGACTTTGACTTCCAGTCGAATCAATCTCTGCACAATAATTGCTGGAGAATTTATTGCGACACAGAATACGCATATAATGAAATATGCCGAAATTCGCTCTTGCGAGGGATTAATGCCAGATATTTTGGACATCCAAAATTAGACTACATCCATACAAAAATGATTGAGTCTGCTGGAGATGTAACAATACACGAAGGAGTAAATATTCTATGGGCCCCACACCATAGTATTGATGAAGGCTGGCTATCTTTTGGAACTTTCGATGTCAATTATCTGGATTTTTTAAAATTTGCAGAAGAAAACAAAAAAATTAATATTAGACTGAGGCCGCACCCTGCCCTGTTTGATTTTATGAAAGCAAAGTCAGATGAGATGAAAAATAAGGTTGAAGATTTCGTTATTCGCTGGGGAGAATTAGAAAATACAAGCATTGATTATGACCATGACTATATAGATTCGTTCAAATGGTCAGATATTTTGGTGACTGATGGAATATCATTCCTCGTTGAATATCCTCTTTTCCATAAACCTGTTATTTTCATTGAAAATGACAGCCATGCAAAATTTAATGAATTGGGACGAATTGCTGTTCAATGTAGCCATATAGCAAAAAACACCAGCGATGTTATTAGTATGATTAATAAATTTGAGCATGGGACCCTTGATAATAAACAGGAGGCTATTGATAATTTAGAAAGCATATTACTCCCAAATAAAGGAAGAGTTCATAAGATTATTGCTTCAGATATAAAAACAAACCTTTAACACCCATGAGCATCTACCACGTCCATCCTATGGTCGCGCATCTCGTTAAAAACTCATGGGTAATGTGACTTAAATATGAAGCAGTGGTCACGGTTATACGACAAAAATATGAGAAGAAGTTCACGCAGGAAACACTCTGACACAAGTGATTAAGATGCAAGGACATTGCTTTATCGTCGTTGAAGAATAGCGTGAATTTTCGCGGAAAATTAGTTTTTTCTCTTAAAAATAAAAAACAAAAAAAAGACCGAATACGATTCCTATATTCGGTCTAGGGAAATGGCTCTTGGGAGAGAGCCGTGCGCTAAAAGTTGGCATTTTGTGCAAGGCTTGTTCAGCCGTGCACTTTAAGAGTAGCTTACCGCGCTATTTTTGCCAGCCAGCCACACGGCCAGTGATAGTTTCATGAAGAAATTAATTCCGCATGATTTTTCTTCACCGGTTAACCCCAAACTAAACCATTGTCGGATAAGTGATTAGTTGGCGCACAGCTTCTCGGCACGTTCACGGTACGGCTCAACACTCAT
This sequence comes from Serratia proteamaculans, assembly GCF_949794035.1. NCBI lineage: Bacteria > Pseudomonadati > Pseudomonadota > Gammaproteobacteria > Enterobacterales > Yersiniaceae > Serratia > Serratia proteamaculans. The sequence goes on along the minus strand of NZ_OX461105.1, from coordinate 2,110,285 downwards.
TTTATGGCCAGGATTGGCGGCGTCATCCAGCAGGATCACGTCCAGCGGCAGGGCGCGTTGCTGCCCTGCTTTCACCTGCGCGTCTGCGGCAGCATTGAGTGGGTATTGCATCAGTGTGCTGTTGTTGAGTACGAACAGCGCGCCGCCACTGCGGCACTGCAGCGTCACCTCTTCTTTAGTGAATGCCCACTGCTTGCCGTATTCCAGCTTGGTGATGTTGACCAGTTGATCTGCCGCCAGCGCACCGGTCGCGGTCGCCAGCAGCGTCATGCCGAGTAATACCGATTTCATGTTATGGCCTTAAGGTTGCTATTTGATCCAATTTTCTCGCAGTTTGGGGGCATCCGGCAAGCCGCAATGTTACACCGGCGCATAGGTTGCAAATAAACTGACCAACAGCAGCACGCCCGCGCCCAGCCCCACTTCAATCCAGCAGGCCAGCACCAATCCTCGCTGTGCCAGTTGCGGCATACTGCTCATCGCCGGGACGATGGCGTAACGATTAGCCAATGCGACCATCACCATCAGCGCCACCAGCGCGGTTTTGAACAACAGCAGGCGCTGGTAAGGAGAATCCACATCCAGCGGCCAACTGCCCAGAATAATCAAACTGTTAATCACGCCGGTCAACACCACCAGCACTACCGCCAGGTGGCCCCAACGCGAGAAGCGTATCAATGTAGTCACTGCATCGCTGCGGCTCTGTGGTTGAGCCAGGTAGCGCAGGCAAACCAGCAACGGCAGCAGACTGCCAAACCAGTAACCGGCTGCCAATAGGTGCAACGCATGGTTAACACGGTGCAGTGCGCCCAGCGCCCCTTCATGCATTGCCGCATGGCCGATAAATGCCATGCTGACCAGCAACAGTGTGGAAAGCAGCGCCAAAAGCTGCGTGCGGCGAGGTTCTGCCAGCCACAGGCTCAGCAGTGCCAGTAATGAAATGCCCAGGTGCCAACGCCAGACTTCGCCAAAGGTGGTGCCCAGCACCGCCCACCACACGTCCAACTGCCAGGTGTCGGCCCAGCCGTCACCCATCTGTCCGGCCTGAATAGCCAGCAACGCCACGGCAGAAAGCCCGGCAAGCCAGGTACAGGAGACCAGCAAAGGACGCACGTCACGGGTGAGATACGGGGAAAGGCGCTGCGGCGACAATAAGGCGGTGAACAGGCTGGAGCCAAACATCAGCATCACCGCCGCAAAGTGCACAAAGCGACACAGGACAAACAGGGTCGCCAGACTCATGGGTTAGTTTACGGTGAAGCTGTACTGGCCTTTGGTTTTATGACCGTCGACCGAAACCACATGCCAGCTGACGTTATATTTGCCGGCCGCCAGATCGCCTTCGATAGGCAGATTGACCTGAGTGTTGTTGTTCGCATCAAGCTGCAACTTGCCGGTTTTCACTTCGGCGTTGTCCGGGCCAGTGATTTTAATGCCGCTAAAGTTAGGCTCGATACCTTCTGAGAAGTTGAGCGTCAGCACTTTCGGTGCCGGACTCACGCTGGCATCTGCCGCCGGCGTTTCAACTTTCAAATGAGCATGCGCCAGCGCCTGCTGTGAAGACAAACCGACAAACAGCACGAAAATAGTGGAAAGCAGGCGATAAGAAGAACGAATTTTACCGATCACAGTGATATCCCTTAAAGCAATAATCGAGGGTGATAAGGGGTAAGGCTAACCGCCTTGGCGATGTATCAGCAGCCCACCCCACCGCAGATGATTGCGCCACGGGTAAACAGAAGAAGTGATTAGCGAGTAACCCACTGTTTTAACTCTCTACCATCCCTGTAGCGTATCGGGTCAAATGATAACGAGTGTCATTATGCAAGTCGAGCAGAACGCTGGCATTTTGCGATCCAGTAGCACATATCGCTGCATAACCGCGATAAACTCAGGGCATAAAAAAACCGCGCACCGGGCAAAGCCGACACGCGGTTTTAACAAAAGCGATTAAACCTGGCCGTTAGCGCTTTCGCCGGCCGCACCCATTTTCTTCAGATCTTTATCAATGAAGAACAGTGCATTGCCGCTGGTCCCCACCAGTGCCAGTTTATCCAGCACGGATTTGAACAGCTTCTCTTCTTCGTGCTGCTCGGCAACATACCACTGCAGGAAGTTGAAGGTAGAGTAATCGTGGGCAGTCATTGCCGCGTGTGCCAATTCGTTGATCTGACGGGTAATCAGTTGTTCATGTTCGTAAGTCTGCTGGAACACGTCTGCCAGGGAGGCAAACTCAACCGGTGGTGCAGCGATGCTGCCCAACAGTGGCAGAGAACCGGTATCGCTCAGGTATTCGAACAGGCGTTGCATGTGTTGCATCTCTTCCTGAGAATGCTCTTTAAGAAATGAAGCTGCACCTTCAAAGCCTTTATCGCTGCACCACGCGCTCATTTGCAGATACAGGTTGGCGGAGTAAAACTCCAGGTTCAGTTGCTCATTCAGCTTTTTGGTCATTTCTGGCGTCAGCATAATTATTCCTTTTATTTTGCAGGTATCAATTTAATTTTCCGCATTATGCCTTGGTGAAAACAAAATAAACACACTTGATTCACATCATTATCGATTTAATTTTAAATAAATTAAAAATCAATGAGTTATAAAAACATTAATTATTCATTTAAATTATTATGATAACCATTTACATCTGTATATTTAATCAAAAGGCGAATCATTCTTATTTAAAATAATAAATAAATTGCATTGCTATTGGAGTAATAAATAACCTCACCCACAGTGGGTTATTACTGATGCACCGCCCCCTTTGCGCTTCAGGCTTGCCAAGTGCCGCCGGGTGCATTACCTTCTGCGCTGATCCAATGCGGTAACAGTAAGGAGAATACGGTGGGTTACAATCTGGCAGAGCTTTCCAAAGAAGAGATGGACAAAGTGAACGTTGATCTCGCGGCTTCCGGCGTGGCGTTTAAAGAACGCTACAACATGCCGGTGATCCCAGAAATGGTTGAGCGCGAACAACCGGCGCACCTGCGTGATTATTTCCGCGAACGCGTGGCGCATTACCGTGCCGAATCGCACAAGTATTCGCGTCTGCCGTACGAGCCGAAGTCCAAATAAAAAAAACCCGCCGTCATGGCGGGCTCAGTGTCATTTGGCAGCAAACCTGTCGGTGGCCAGCATCAACTGATGCAGGATCCCCGGTTCGTCAAAGGAGTGCCCTGCTCCCTCGACAATATGCAGCTCTGCCTCCGGCCAGGCCTTCGCCAGATCCCAGGCGTTTTGCACCTGGCAAGCCATATCGTAACGGCCATGGATAATCACCGCAGGAATATGGCGGATCAATGGGACATTGCGCAGTAACTGGTCATCGCTGTCCAGGAAGCCCAGATGGGTGAAGTAGTGGTTTTCAATGCGGGCGAAAGCTAGCGCAAAGTCATCCTCACCAAAAGAAGCCGACTCGCTGCTTGGCAGCAAGGTCACCGTCTCCCCTTCCCACACGCTCCACAGCTTTGCCGCTTCAAGCTGCACCTGCAGATCCGTTGAGGTCAGGCGCTGGCGATAAGACGCAATCACGTCCTTTCGCTCTTCTTCTGACAGAATCGACAATACGCGCTCCCATTTCTCCGGGAAGAAGCGTGAAGCGCCGTCCTGATAGTACCAATGCAACTCCTGCTTACGCAGTGTGAAGATGCCACGCAGCACCATTTCGCTGACGTGCTGCGGATGGGTTTGCGCATAGGCCAACGCTAACGTCGAGCCCCAGGAACCACCAAACACCAGCCATTGGTCGACACCGGCCATTTCGCGTAGCCGTTCAATATCCTGTACCAGATGCCAGGTGGTATTGTTGTCCAGGCTGGCGTGCGGTTTGGAGCGACCACAGCCGCGCTGATCAAACAGCAACACCTTATAGCGCTGCGGATCGAACAGTTGGCGGTGATAAGGGGAAATACCGCCGCCTGGCCCGCCGTGAATGAAGACCGCCGGCTTACCGTTCGGGTTGCCGCTCAGCTCCCAGTAGATCCGGTGGCCATCTCCAGTGTCCAGCCAACCGCTGTCATATGCTGCTAACGGCGGGTACAAACCTCGTAATTGTTCCATGGCGCTTCCGTCTCTCTGTGGGTCATACCCTCATCAAAGCCGAAGCGGCCCATTTGGTCAACGGTAAATCCTGAAAACTCCTACACTCCCCAACAAGTTAGGGTGCGTTTGCTTAAAATGAATACGACCAGCCAGCAAAATGCCGGCTGGTTATGGGTGGCCAGCCGTGATCTTAGCCCCGTTTACGCAGATGCGGTTCGCGCATTTCCTGGGCAGTTTTCGCTTCAATGCTTAGCTCCGCCGTCGGCCGCAGCAACAGACGCGCCAGGCCGATAGGTTCCCCGCTTTCCCGGCAATAGCCGTATTCGCCGTTATATAATCGGGTCAAGGCCGCGCTGATTTTCGGCAGCAACCGGCTTTCACGATCCAACTGACGGAACAGCAATCGCAGGTCCTCTTCGCGGGCCGCTTTGTCCGCTTCATCACCGGACACTTCGCCGCCGTCGATATCCCGTTTCAGCGCCTCAATGTGCTGCAACAGTTTCTGTTGCTCATCAAGCAAGCGCTGGCGGAAAAACGCCTGCTGAGCCGGGTTCATGTATTCAGACTCCGGCATGGCCAGGAGCTGCTGTTGGTTTAATAAGGTCACAACCTTCATTGTGCTCTCCGGTTATCATTCAATTGTTATATTATAACATATCATAATATTTAAGCAGCCATTCATACGAAAACAAAATTCTGCCTATAAACAATCAATTAACAAAACCACCGGCTTTCATGCTTGCATCCAACAGGCGTAAGGGGGTTAATGGCTGAGCAACCCACCCAACCATAGGTAACTGAGAGGCCATCATGAGTAAGGGAATGGATAGCAAAAAAAATGCGAAGAAGAAGCCGTTGAAAACCCCTGCAGAAAAACGTGCAGGCAAACGCGCGAAGAAAGGCCAGTCGACCGGCGAGTAAGCGAACTTCTAACCGTAATTAAACCCGCCAAGGCGGGTTTTTTGTTGCCTGCAATACCTTGGTCCCTTTCAACGGTTGGCAGGAGCACGGCTGCCGGTTAAGCTAAACCTGTGCAGCCACTCTGAGGAAACCATGAATTTACGCGTAATAGACACTGAAACCTGCGGACTGGAAGGCGGCGTGGTAGAAGTGGCTTCTGTTGATCTGATCGACGGACAAATCACCAACCCGATGAGCGACCTGGTCAGCCCCGACCGCCCCATTGGCATTGAGGCCATGGCCATTCACCACATCACCGAGCAGATGGTTGAAGGGAAACCGCGCATCGCGGTGGCGATCGGCCGCTATCAGGGCAGTCCCTATTATGTTGCGCACAATGCGGCTTTCGATCGCGGTGTGCTGCCGGAAATGCGCGGTGCCTGGATATGCACCATGAAACTGGCGCGTAACCTGTACCCGGACATCAAATACGGCAACCAATACCTGCGCTATGCGCTGAATCTCGATGTGCAACTGCCACAGGACACCACGCTGTATCCGCACCGGGCGTTATATGACTGCTACGTGACCGCTGCGCTGTTACAACGCATCATCAAGGATTCAGGCTGGACGCCGGAACAGATGGCGCAAATCACCGACCAGCCGGTGCTGCTGAAGAAGTTTAAGTTCGGCAAGTATCGTGGGCAGGAAATTGATCGCGTCGCGCAGGAAGACCCTGGCTATTTACGCTGGATGCTGAAATCCATCGAGGATCTCAGCCCGGACATGAAGCACACGCTGAAATACTATTTGATCGGTTGAAAAAAGCGGGCAGCGCCAGCCGCCCGCCTGAAGGTTACTCCGCCAGCGCCAGAATAAAGGCGTACTCCAGCGCGATGTCCTCATAGGCTTTGAAACGCCCGGACTTGCCGCCGTGGCCGGAATCCATATCGGTATACAGCAGCAGTTGGCGATCGTCGGTCTTCAGCTCACGCAGCTTGGCCACCCACTTGGCGGGTTCCCAATACTGCACCTGAGAGTCATGCAGGCCGGTGGTGACCAGCATATGCGGATAATCCTGCGCCTTGACCTGATCGTACGGGCTGTATTGCAAAATGTGGTCGTAATAGGCCTGCTGGTTCGGGTTGCCCCATTCGTCGTATTCCCCGGTGGTCAGCGGAATAGACTCGTCGAGCATGGTGGTGACCACGTCGACAAACGGCACCTGCGCCACAATGCCGTTGAACAACTCAGGCGCCTGATTAATCACAGCCCCCATCAGCAAGCCACCGGCGCTGCCGCCCATGGCGAACACTCGTTTGGCATCACCGTAGCCCTGGGCGATTAACGCTTCGGTCACATCGATGAAATCGTTGAAGGTATTTTGCTTTTTAAACAGTTTGCCGTCTTCGTACCACAGTTGGCCCAGCTCACCGCCGCCGCGAATGTGTGCCAGCACAAACACAAAACCGCGATCCAACAGGCTTAAGCGGCTGGCGCTGAAGGCTGGATCCATGCTGCTGCCGTAAGAGCCGTAGCCGTACACCATCAGCGGGTTAGTGCCGCGCGCGAAGCTATCGTGGCGGTAGACCAGCGAAACCGGGACCTCAACACCATCACGCGCCTTCACCCATACCCGCTCGCTGCGGTAATTTTCCGGGGTGAAGTTTTTCACTTCCTGCTGCTTGAGCATCACGCGTTCGTCGCTGTCGAGATTTAGCTCATACAGCGTGGTCGGCGTAGTCATCGATGAGTAGCCATAGCGCAGCAGCTCGGTTTCCGGCTCCGGGTTGTACGCCAGCCAGGTGGTGTAGGTCGGATCGTCGAAGGCAATGCGCTTCACTTCGCCACTCTGCCAGTGGATCTGTCGCAGTTGGGTCAGGCCTTCGCTGCGCTCTTCCACCACCAGCCAATCGAGGAACAGGCTAAAGCCCTCCAGCATCACTTCGATGCGCGGGGCAATCAGCGTCTGCCACTGCGCTTCATCCGCCTGCTCGCTTTGATACAGGCCGAAGTTCTTGCCGTCCTTGTTGGAACGGATATAGAAATGCTGGTGATAGTGATCGATACCGTACTCATGATCCTTACGGCGCGGCACAAACATCTGCGGCGTGCTGTCGGCGCGATCGGCGTCCAGCAGCAGGATTTCCGAGGTAGTGGTGCTGCTCAGGTGGATCAGAATAAAACGATCGGAGGTAGTCTTTTCCAGCCCGACGTAGAAGGTGTCGTCCTGCTCTTCGTAGATCAGCTCATCGAGCTGCGGATCGGTACCCACCACGTGGCGGTAGACCTGATAAGGCAACAGTGTTTTGGCGTGTTTGCGTACGTAATACACGGTAGCCGAGTCGTTGGCCCATTCAAAGCTGCCGGAGGTGTTTTCCAGCACTTCATCGGCCCAACTATCGTCGCTGAGGTTTTTGAAGCGAATGTCGTATTGGCGGCGGGAAAGGAAATCTTCCGCAACCGCCAGCTTTTGGTTGTCTGGGCTGACTTCCAGCCCGCCCAGAGTATAAAACTCACGCTGCTCGGCACGCTGATTGCCGTCGATCAGAGTATCCCAATGCTCGCTCTCGGCCTGGGGCTGACGGACGTAAATCGCGTATTCATTACCCGGTTCGAAGCGCGTCTGATAGCGGTAGCCGTGCCGGACATAAGGCACCGAATGCTCCTGCTGAGGAATGCGCGCTACCATCTCTTCGTACAGGGCTTCGCGCAATGCCTGCTGCGGCTTCAATGCTGCATCGGTAAAGGCGTTTTCCGCCTGCAGATAGTCCAGCACCTGGGGGTCTGCGCGCTCGTCGTCGCGCAGCCAATAATAGTCATCTACACGCGTGTCGCCATGGATCGTGATGGGATAAGGACGTTTTTCTGCCTTAGGGGGTGTCATCATTGCTAAATCATCCGCTTACCTTGATTAAGGCAAGAGTGACACGATTCCCCCCGGCTTGCCAAGCGGCGCTAGGCCAGCTCGCGTTTTTTCTCGTTCACGTCGTTTTCTATGCCCTGCTTAACGTCCGCCGGGATCTTCAACGACTGCGCCAGTGCGTCGAGATAGCCGCGCTCCATAAAGTGATCGACGTCGATCACCATGCAGCTCAGGTAATAAACTTCAAGCGCTTCGTCTTCATTCTTCACGCTCTGGGCCAGCAGATCCGGGTTCAGCGGCTGCTCAATGGCTTCCTGTACCCATTTTTGCGCTTCCTCTCCCACCTGCAGTTGCTCCAGGCTGTGGTCGATAGCGAGTTTTTCTTCCGCATCAATGTGGCCATCGCTCTTGGCGGCGAACACCAGCGCCTGCACCAGCCGTTTGGCGCGCAAATCCACCGGCGTGGTTTGCAGACCGAACTGCGGTTCATTCTGATGGGTTTCTTTCACCCGTTGCTTGTACTTATTCCACAACACCGCGCCCACCGCCGCGCTGCCGCCGATAATCAACGCATTCTTGCCAAATTTGCCCACCAGCTTGCGCGAAGACTTATTCGCCAGCAAGACGCCTACCAGGCCACCCAGTGCGGTCGGGGCCAGCAGTTTGCCGATGCCTTCCGACCCGCCGATTGCACCGGCCTTTTGCCCAATCATTGATTGGATCTGCTGCATCCAGTTATTTTTCATACTTTACCCTTTGCCTAAGGAAACGAGGCGTGTAGGCACACTAAAAGCCAAACCGCCGGGGAACCGTCAGATTAGGGGATTATTTGTCAATTTACGTATGGGGGATGAAAACCTGTGTAGCGGGGAAATCGGTAAGGAATTGGCCGGCTCCGCGGTTAAGCGCAAGCCGGCCAGCAGGGCATTAAGGCTGTTCACCCTCTTCACCCGATTGGTCTTGTTCGTACTCCGCCAGTTCGTCACGCATCGCCTGGATAGACTCGCGAGCCAGCAGCGACAACGTACGGTAAAAGCCGGTGGTGGCGTGAGCTTCCACTTTGCCGAGGAAACGGCCGCACCAGGGCAGCAGATACTCGTCAAACAGGGTGATTTGCGCCTGCGCTTCGTCTTCCTGCGCCTGATCTTCCAGCCAGGAAGCGGCCAACAGCAAAGAACCGAAGTGATCGGCCGGCGCATCGCTGAGTGGCATGCCACGCTGCTGCAGGAAAGTACGCACTTCCGCTTCCGTCGCGCCTTCAACATAGGCAGAACGGAACGGTGACACGCTGCACTCACTGCCGACAAACATCGCGTTGAAATCGCTGGAAAGCTGGTTGACATCACAACCCTGCTGCAGCCGAACCAACAGTTCGTCCTGCTCCAGCGGCCAGTGTTGTTGCAGCTTGCCTTCTTTGATCAGCGTGAACAACGGCACCAGCAATGGATCTTGCGGCTGACGGTAAAACAGCGTACCCAGCACGCGGCAAACAATGGAAAACTCATTCATGATAATGCCTTATACAATACGGAAAAAATTTGCCGGGACGATGTCACAAATCGGCCAGTTCCGCAATCGCCGGCTTGCCGCGCCGTTCGAGAAAGTCCAGCAGGCGCCGTGGGCTAACGTTAAGGATGCGTTCCTGCGGGAATGCCACTTCGGCAATAATGCGCTCGCAGTGTTCAAAGCCGCCGAGTGAGAAGGCAATATGTGAATCCGAGCCCAGTGCCAGCCAGCCGCCGGCATCACGCACCGCAGCCGCAATCGCCCGGCAGTTGTCTTCACTGCCTTTGCGCGAATGGGTGAACGACGAATTGTTCAACTCCAGCGCCACTTCATACCTGGCCGCCGCAGCGGCAACCGCGGCAATATCAATCGGGTATCTTGGGTTACCGGGGTGGCTGATAATGTGCACATCCCCTTGTGCCATCGCAGCAATCATCGCTTCGGTATTGGCGGCCTTGTCCTGCGGCGCAAACACCGGCTCGTGGAAACCGGCGATAATCACGTCGATTTTATCCAGCATCGGACCGGTGCAGTCGATATCGCCCTGCCGATTTTTGATGTTGGCCTCGATGCCACGCAGGATGCCCACGCCGTCCACCAGACGCGGCCACACGTGCATGTTCATAAAGTGCCAATAATGCGGTGCATCGGCCATGTCCGGGCCGTGGTCGGTGATGGCGAACAGTTTGATGCCCTTTTGCCGGGCTTCGACGATGTAATCATGCAGCGTGCTGTAGGCGTGGGTGCTGGCGACGGTGTGCATATGTAAATCAACGGGGTACATTGCTTCTCCTTCTGGGCGGCCTGCCAAAGTATGGCGGCAGGCGCGGTTTCTTATTTATTTAGCTTAGCAGGTGCATCACCGGAAGATCAGTAACCGAGCTGCACATCCACCACCCCGGCCGGCGTTTGCCCGGCTTCAAGTGCGAGGATGTTCGCCGCTATCTGATCCATCGCCGCTTCCGGCAAGGTGATGGCAGCAATATGCGGGGTAATGGTGACACGCGGATGACGCCAGAATGGATGCGCCTGCGGCAGCGGTTCAGTGACGAACACGTCCAGCGTGGCGGCGGCAAGCTGCCCCTGCTCCAGCGCCTGCAGTAAATCGTCTTCAACCAGGTGTGCACCTCGGGCCAGATTGATCAGGTAAGCGCCCGGCGCCAGATGCGCGAATAGTTGTTGATTAAGGATCCCGGCGGTTTCCGGCGTGTTGGGCAACAGGTTGATCAGCAGTTGCACGCCATCGAGAAACGCGGCACGCTGCCCGTCTCCGGCAAAGCTCTGCACGCCGTCAATTTGTTTCGGGCTGCGGCTCCAGCAACGTACGTTAAAACCCAATGCCGTCAGCTTCAGCGCAACGCTTTTGCCCAACACCCCGGCCCCAAGGATGCCAATGGTGAAATTATCCTGCTGATGGAGATCGAGCGGCCGCCATTCCTGCTGCTGTTGCAGCAGTTGATACTCGTCAAAACGGCGGAAATAGCGCAGCACGTAGCTCAGGGCATATTCCTGCATCTGTTGCGCCATGCCGGTATCCTCAAGGCGCAGCAGCGGAACGCCTGCCGGCAGGATACCGGGGTACTGACGCTCTTGATCGAGAATAGCGTCGACGCCGGCCCCCAGGGCAAACACCCCTTTCATCTGCCCACGGTTAGCCAGCATCTCGTGTGGTGGCCGCCACACCAGTGCATAATCCGCCGGACGGTCATCGCCAGGTTGCCAGGCACGAACCTTCGCCTGCGGCAGGCGCTGCGATAAACCTGACAGCCACTCCCCGGCATTAAAGAAAGGGTGGTAAAAAATGATGTCCATCTGCGCGACTCCCGTCTGTTTTTATGTATTTCCAACCAGACTTCCGCGATTCGCCGACAGATGCAAGTGTTAAAACCCAAAATGAAAACAGCCCCGACCAGTGGGGCTGTTTTTATACTGCCGGATCTCAGGCGGCGACAGGCGTGTCGTGCCGGATTAGCCGGCGCAGCAGTGGGATCAGTATCAACATCACCACGCCGACGCCTGCGGCTCCCCAGCCCAGCGCACTGAATACTTCGCTGTAGCCGGGGTTGGTTAGCACCGGGGTGCTGCCGCTGTTTTCCGGCATCAGACCGGAGACATAGCCCGCCAATACCGAAGCGACGCCAGTGACCATCATCCAGCAGCCCATCATTATTCCCTGATAGCGCGGCGGTACCAGTTTGCCTATCATCGCGTAGCCGATCGGGGAAATCATCAGTTCACCGATGCTCTGCAATACGTAACTAATGACAATCCATTTAAATGCCACCAGCCCGTCACCGCCCGCCAGGCTGATGCCCAACGGCAACACCAGCATGCCCAGCCCAATACAAAACAGCGAACCGGAGAACTGCATCGGAATGTCGATCTTGCAGCCGCGCGCTCGCAGGCGGTTAAACCACCAGGCCATCAGCGGTCCACCGACCACGATCACCAGCGTATTGATGTTCTGGATCCACTGCGGTGCCACCTGAATACCATAAACATTCAGATCGATATTGTGCTCGGAGAACAGCATCAGCCCCATTGGAGCCAACTGGTACAGCGCCCAAAACACCAGCGACCCCAACGCCAGGATCAGATAAGCGGTCATCCGGCGACGTTCATCACGCGGATGATGGCGTAATGTGACCACGCACAGCATCAGGAAAATCAGCACGCCGAGGCCAATCACGAAGTGTCCGCTGAACTCCGCATGGGTCAGCATCACGCGGATGATGGGCACCAGCGCGACCAGCACCGCCAACCCGACCAGCATGCGCCAGCGGTATTGTGAACGGTTGGCGTCGTGCAGCGGCGTGTTGAGATCGGCCAGGATGCGCCAACGGCTTACGGCGACGATGATCGCCGCCGCGTTACCCAGGGTGGCGAACAGGAACAGTGCACGGTAGTTTTCGGTCAGTTGATAATAGCCGGCCACGGTAAAGCCGACAAAGAACCCCAGGTTCATCCCGGCATAGTTCCACAAAAAGGCCGACTCGCGCCGATCGTCATCCGGCTTGAAGCGCTGGGTGAGCATCATATTAATGCAGGTGACATTCAGTCCACTGCCGGTCAGGAACATCGCCAGGCCCCAGTAGAGCCCCCAGACGCCCGCGACGGCGATCAACGCGCAGCCGATCACCTGTAGCACCATGCCCAATACGAACAGGTTGCGGTTACTGAGGAAACGCCCTCCCAGATAACCCCCGAACATATGCAGACCGTAATTGAACGCGCCGAAGACGCCCATCATGGCATTGGCATTACTCTCGCTGAACCCCAGACGCTTGGTGGCGTAAAGCACCAATGTGGAGTACAGCACGGCAAAACCCAACGTGGCGAAGATTTGGATAAAGAACAGTGCCCCGGCCCCCGGGGGAATGGCATGCCGCTGCGGCCCTGCCGTAGGATCCGATAAAGTCAAAGTGAACCTCTGCTGCATTATTATTTGATAGATCAATCCCTGTCTGCTTTATCACCGGAGCAATGCCCGGCAACCTGCGCGGCGGTGTGATAATCCTTGCCAAAACCCCGCGCCAGCACCCTTCCATTTAGCGACACATATGACTAATAATCCAGTATTAATGCATATAAAAGCACTACTAACATCATCATTGCTGATATATTGAGCTAACACCTACTGGAGCGTTCAAATATTAGTCAGCTATATAATTTTACGCCATGTCTCCCCATCGATTCATCCGAGACGGCGGCCGATCGCTCGGGAAATCAGCAAATTGCTGGAAGTTTAGCTAAACAGTCATGGTTATGTCACAAGAGGGTTGACGCTGGGATCAGATTCTCCTACATTAGCGCCCGTCGACAGCGCAATGCGTTAGCGATGAAGTAAAACGGTGAGGTGTCTGAGTGGCTGAAGGAGCACGCCTGGAAAGTGTGTATACGCGTAAGTGTATCGAGGGTTCGAACCCCTCTCTCACCGCCATATTCCACGAGAAAGCCTGAACGCAAGTTCAGGCTTTTTTGTTGTCTGCAGCCCAGGGAATTGCGATACAAAGTCCCCATCCATGCTGTTCGCCGCAGTTTTCAGCAAAGCGAACACGGCTTAAGCGGACGCGCCGAAACGCAGAAATTCTGCTTGACCGGATCGCCCTCTCTCCCTATAGTAGCGCCCCGTTGCACCAGTGAGTACGCAACAACAAAATACGGTGAGGTGTCTGAGTGGCTGAAGGAGCACGCCTGGAAAGTGTGTATACGCGTAAGTGTATCGAGGGTTCGAACCCCTCCCTCACCGCCATATTTTAAAGAGAAAGTCTGGATTAACCTCCAGACTTTTTTTTTGCATGTCATACCGACTGGGAGGGTGAGAACCCTCGACAGGGTTTGACAAAACGCATGCGTTTTGGACCGCCAAAGGCGGCCCGCAGGGTGAGCGCAGCGAATCAAGCCCTCCCTCACCGCCATATTTTAAAGAGAAAGTCTGGATTAACCTCCAGACTTTTTTTTGTCTGTAATCCGCCTCAGTGCGTGCGGTTAGCCGCCATAGAGGGTTGCATCACGGCGCGGCGCCAGTCACCCGGAGTCTGGCCATAGTGGCGTTTAAAACTGCGATTGAAGGATTGTTGCGAGTCAAAGCCGAGTGAGATTGCCACGCTGACGATCGGTTCACCGCTGTTGGCCAGCCGTTCCGCCGAAACTCTCAGCTTCTGCATGCGGATATATTCCCCCAGCGCATAGCCGGTCTGGCGTTTGAACATCCGTTGCAGGTGCCATTTGGAATATCCCGCTCGCCCCGCCACGGTGTTGATATCCAGCTTCTCTTCCAGATTATTGTCAATCCACTCAATCAAATCAGTAATAAAACCCGTGCTGTTCATGCTGACGCTCCCATGACATTGGCAGAGAGATCCGCTGCCCGATGTCATTACGTTGCAGCAGTTTCGCATTAAATGCAATTTTTATTATTGCATTTAACGGATAGGCACTTCTATAATCCAGCCAATTAATGTAACCGATATTGATACATTAATGTGACAACAATATGTTTCAAAACCTAACCGTTGTGCCAATGACGGGTGCAACCGCTCTGCCGCCGGTCACAGGCCGGAGAAGTTACCCGGATAACAGGGCCGGGTATATCGCCTGATCGTGCTCACTACTGGAAATAAAAATAATGCCAAGCCAGCCTGACTCATTGTTCTATTCACACCGCCGCCCAAGCGGTATCGGTTTCAACCTGCGCCTCTCAGCCGCCGCGCTGCTGACGGTGCTGCTGGCCGGGTGTGACAACAGCGTCGCGCAAAATGCCGCGCCGCCTCCACCGGCCGTCAGCACCGCCGACGTGGTGATAAAACCCATCAGCCAATGGGATGCTTTCAACGGTCGCATCGAGGCGGTGCAAAGCGTCCAGCTAAGGCCACGGGTCTCCGGTTATATCGATAAAGTGAATTACACCGAGGGCGATGAGGTGAAGAAAGGCCAGGTGCTGTTCACCATCGACGATCGTACCTATCGCGCCGCTCGTGAACAGGCACAGGCCGAACTGGTACGGGCACGCAATCAGGCAGCACTGGCCCGCAGCGAATCCGGGCGCACCGAAAAACTGATCGGCAGCCAGGCGATTTCAACCGAGGTATGGGAACAGCGCCGCTCTTCCGCCGCGCAGGCACAAAGCAACGTATTGGCGGCTCAGGCCCAGTTCGATCTGGCGCAGCTGAACCTCGACTTTACCCGGGTGATTGCGCCGATTGACGGACGCGCCAGCCGGGCAATGATCACCGCCGGGAACCTGGTCACCACCGGCGACAGCGCCAGTGTGCTCACCACTCTGGTGTCGCTCGACAAGGTCTATGTCTATTTCGACGTCGATGAAGCCACTTTCTTGCGTTATCAGAATGATGGCCGACGCACGGCAAAACTGCCGGTGAAGGTCGGGCTGGTCGGCGAAGACGGCTATCCGCATCAGGGCACCGTTGATTTCACCGACAACCAGCTTAATGCCGGTACCGGCACCATCCGCATGCGCGCCCTGCTGGAAAACGCTGAGCGTCGCTTTACCCCTGGACTGTTTGCACGGGTGCAAATGCCCGGCAGCGCCGTGTTTAACGCCATGCTGATCAACGATAAATCGGTCTTGACCGATCAGGACCGCAAATTTGTTTATATCGTCGATAAAGACGGCAAGGCACAGCGACGCGATATCGAAGTGGGCCGGGTGGCCGACGGGTTACGTATTGTGCAAAAAGGTCTGGCTGCAGGCGACCGGGTGATCGTCGACGGTATGCAAAAAGTGTTTATGCCGGGCATGCCGGTCAATGCTAAAACCGTGGCGAACACCGCCTCCGCGCTTAACTAAGCCCCAGCAGAGGATCCTGAGCCATGGACTTTTCCCGTTTTTTCATCGACCGACCGATATTTGCCGCGGTGCTGTCGATCCTGATTTTTGTTGGCGGTGTTATCGCCATCCCGCTGCTGCCGATCAGCGAATACCCGGACGTGGTGCCGCCCAGTGTGCAGGTGCGTGCCCAATACCCGGGCGCTAACCCGAAAGAGATCGCCGAAACCGTGGCAACGCCGCTGGAAGAGGCGATCAACGGCGTCGAAAACATGATGTACATGAAGTCGGTCGCCGGTTCTGACGGCGTGCTGGTGACCACCGTGACCTTCCGCCCAGGCACCGATCCGGACCAGGCGCAGGTACAGGTGCAAAACCGCGTGGCGCAGGCAGAAGCGCGCCTGCCGGAAGACGTACGACGCCAAGGGGTGACCACCCAGAAACAATCCCCGGCCCTGACGCTGGTGGTGCATCTGGTCTCCCCTTCCGGCAAATACGATTCACTCTACCTGCGTAACTACGCCACCCTGAAGGTCAAGGATGAGCTGGCCCGCCTGCCGGGCATCGGCCAGGTACAGATTTTCGGTGCCGGTGAGTACGCGATGCGCATCTGGCTGGATCCGAACAAGGTCGCCTCACGCGGGCTGACGGCCTCTGATGTGGTCTCCGCCATGCAGGAGCAAAACGTGCAGGTTTCCGCCGGGCAACTGGGTGCAGAACCGATGCCGACCCGCAGCGATTATTTGCTGTCGATCAATGCGCAAGGCCGTCTGCAGACCGAGGAAGAGTTCGGTAATATCATTCTCAAAAGCGGTGACAACGGCGAGGTCGTGCGTCTGCGCGACGTGGCACGCATTGAAATGGGCTCCGGCAGCTACGCGCTGCGTGCCCAGCTCAATAATAAGGATGCGGTAGGGATCGGTATCTTCCAGGCGCCGGGCGCCAATGCCATTGAGCTGTCCAATGCGGTGCGGGCCAAAATGGCCGAGTTGTCGACCCGTTTCCCGGACGGCATGAGCTGGCAATCGCCGTACGACCCGACGGTGTTTGTGCGCGACTCGATCAGTTCGGTAGTCGATACCCTGCTCGAAGCGGTGCTGCTGGTCGTTCTGGTAGTGATTCTGTTTCTGCAAACCTGGCGTGCGTCGATCATTCCACTGCTGGCGGTGCCAATCTCGATCGTCGGTACCTTTGCGGCGCTCTATTTGTTGGGCTTTTCGCTCAATACGCTGAGCCTGTTTGGGCTGGTGCTGGCCATCGGTATCGTGGTCGATGATGCCATCGTGGTGGTGGAGAACGTCGAGCGTAATATCGAAGAGGGTCTGTCACCGCTGGCGGCAGCACATCAGGCCATGCGCGAAGTATCCGGCCCGATTATCGCCATCGCCGTCGTGCTGTGTGCGGTGTTCGTGCCCATGGCCTTCCTGTCCGGCGTGACCGGCCAGTTCTATAAACAGTTTGCCGTGACTATCGCCATTTCAACCGTGATCTCCGCTATCAACTCGTTGACCCTGTCACCGGCGTTGGCGGCGTTGCTGTTGAAGCCACATGGCGCGCCGAAAGATATGCCATCACGCCTGATTGATCGGTTGTTCGGCTGGCTGTTCCGTCCGTTTAACCGCTTCTTTGCCAGCAGCTCACAGCGTTATCAGCGTGGGGTTTCTCGGGCGCTGGGCAAACGCGGCGCGGTATTCGTGGTGTATGTGCTGCTGCTGTGCGCCGCCGGGGTGATGTTTAAAACCGTGCCCGGCGGATTTATCCCGACTCAGGACAAGCTTTACCTGATTGGCGGGGTGAAAATGCCGGAAGGCGCGTCACTGGAACGCACCGATGCGGTGATCCGCAAGATGAGCGCCATCGGCCTGAGCGTCGACGGGGTAACCGATGCAGTCTCCTTCCCCGGGTTGAATGCACTGCAGTTTACCAATACGCCCAACACCGGCACCGTGTTCTTTGCGCTTGAATCATTAAGCACCCGTACCCGTAGCGCGGCGCAGATCAATGCCGAGATCAACGCCAAGATTTCGCAGATCCAGGAAGGATTCGCCTTCTCGATTATGCCACCGCCGATCCTCGGTATTGGCCAGGGCTCGGGTTACTCGCTGTATATTCAGGACCGCGCCGGTCTGGGGTATGGTGCGCTGCAAACCGCAATCAACACCATGTCGGGCGCGATCATGCAAACGCCGGGCATGGGTTTCCCGATCTCGTCTTATCAGGCTAACGTGCCGCAGCTGGACGCGAAAATTGACCGCGACAAGGCCAAGGCTCAAGGGGTACCGCTCAATGCCCTGTTCAGTACGTTACAAACCTATCTCGGTTCGTCTTATATCAATGACTTCAACCGCTATGGCCGCACCTGGAAGGTAATGGCGCAGGCTGACGGCCAGTTCCGTGACAGCGTGGAGGATATCGCCAACCTGCGCACCCGTAACGATAAGGGGGAAATGGTGCCGATTGGCAGCATGGTCAGTATCAGCACCACTTATGGCCCGGACCCGGTGATCCGCTACAACGGTTTCCCGGCGGCGGATCTGATTGGTGATGCCGATCCTCGAGTGCTGTCATCGTCACAGGCGATGAGCGAACTGACGGTGATGGCCAACAAGCTGTTGCCGAACGGCATGAACATTCAGTGGACCGATCTGAGCTACCAGCAGTCTACCCAGGGCAATGCGGCGATTATTGTGTTCCCGGTAGCGGTGCTGTTGGCCTTCCTGGCGCTGGCCGCGCTGTACGAAAGCTGGACGCTGCCATTGGCGGTGATCCTGATCGTGCCGATGACCATGCTGTCGGCCCTGTTCGGTGTCTGGCTGACCGGCGGTGACAACAATGTGTTCGTGCAGGTGGGGCTGGTGGTATTGATGGGGCTGGCCTGTAAAAATGCCATTTTGATCGTCGAGTTCGCTCGCGAACTGGAGCTACAGGGCAAAAGCATCATGGAAGCGGCACTGGAAGCCTGTCGCCTGCGACTGCGGCCAATCGTGATGACCTCCATCGCCTTTATCGCCGGGACTATCCCACTGATCCTGGGGCACGGCGCCGGGGCTGAAGTCCGTGGTGTCACTGGCATCACGGTGTTTTCCGGCATGCTCGGGGTTACGCTGTTCGGGCTGTTCCTCACGCCGGTGTTCTACGTCACCCTGCGCCGTATGGTGACACGTAAAACACGACAACCCGCAGCAGAGTAATTCGCCTGCCAACCGCCATAAAAAAGCCCGGTTTAAAAAACCGGGCTTTTTTTCGTCTTGGCGTTTAGCGCCGCTTATTTTTCTGCCGTCTCTGCGTCTTTGGCCGCAAGGGCGGTATATTCTGCGCAGGCACGTTTATCGCCCCGCTCCAGCTCGGCCAGGGCATCGGCTACCGTGTGGCGTGCCAGCACGTCCAGCGATGCTTCTTCCGCCTCATTTACCACCGACTTGAAATACCAGCAGGCGTTGGCGCTGACCAGGCAACGCGCCGGCCCTTCAGGTCGGGCAGCCCAGATACGTTTATCGTCAATCACCGACAAATAGATATCCCGCAGGGTGATCTGTTCCGCCGGGCGACCCAGATGAATCGAGCCGTTACGGCCCAGGGTCGAGACAATGATGCCATTTTTGGTCAAGGGCACCATCAGCTTGCGAATAAAACTGGGGTTGGCTTCCAGACCGGCGGCAAGTACCGCGCTGGTCGAACGCACACCCAGCTTCTCAGCCACGGCCACGCTAAGTACCATTTGCATCGCAGTCGGAAAGCGAAAATCTAACATATTATTATCTCTGTCTCCGGGAGACCAAATACTCGGGTTTGGTCGGTGCGGCATTGCGCCATCACACCCACTCAACTGCACAATAATATAACAAACACTGTTGCACTATTGAAGGTATGCCCGGATAAATCGCACGGATACATTAGTTCGAAAATCGCGTCAATACTGGCCTGCGGGGAAAATCACTGGCTTATAGAATGCAGAAACCCGCGTCAATATTAATGCCGCTCGCTTAACTGCGTTAAACGATCAGAACTAACACTGCCCGCGGGTTTAATTCTTATCTGTTGATTAAGCTTTGTTCAGCACCAGTTGGCCGCTTTTATCCAGCGGGATCTGAGTGCCTGGATCGTGATCCATACGGATCTTGCCCTGCTGAGTGCCAATCTTGTAGGTCACATCGTAACCCAGCATTTTCTGTGACTTGTCGTAGACCGTTTTGCAACGCTGCTGCGTGCTGGTGGTGCTGTCGTTATTCTGCATCGCACCCTGCACCTGGTTACCGGCATAACCACCGCCAAGGGCACCGACCACCGTCGCTACATCACGGCCACGACCACCACCGAACTGATGGCCAATAACGCCACCGGCGACTGCCCCCAGAACCGAACCGGCAATGCGATTCTCATCCTGAACTGGCGCACGGTGAGTGACGGTCACATTTCGGCATTCCTGACGCGGGGTTTTGATGGTTTCTTTGATCGGCGTTGCAGCAAGAACCTGCGCGTATTGCGGACCGGAAGAAAAAACATCAAGACTGGCCACCGCAGCAATACCCAGAGCTGCTGCAATACCAATACCCACACCGGCTAACATTGACTTGTTCACAGGAAATCCTCCTGAAAGTGTTACCACGCATTTGTACCGGGGACTTTACCGACATTGCACCGCGCTTATTATTTTGCGCATTGGCGGCACGTGGTATTCCGGTTTACGGCGTGCGCGACGCGCCGTCTGTAAACAAGATAAAGTCTGCACAATGTTCCAGATCCTCGCAATAAGACAATGTGACCAAAGATGCCGGAAATCACGCTTACCCCCAGTGTTTAGGAAGAATCTTAAGACTTTTACCCATAGCCACGGGACATTGTGCTGAACAATCAGCCCATCGCTACCCTATCGCACGGGTGCGGGCATAAAAAAACCCACGCGGGCGAACCGGCGTGGGTGGGGCTAGATCGGAGGCTGTTAGTGCATTTTCAAACGCGGGCGGATCACCCGGTTGATGCCGCCGACCAACATCATCAGGCCGGTTTTGATATAGCCGTGCAAAGCCACCTGGTGCATACGGTACAGCGAGATGTAGACAAAGCGCGCAATGCGCCCTTCTACCATCATCGAGCCACGCATCAGGTTGCCCATCAGGCTGCCAACGGTGCTGAAACGGGACAGAGATACCAGCGAGCCGTGGTCTTTATATACGTACGGCTTCAGCGTCTGACCGTTCATCAGCGCCAGAATGTTGGTAAAGCAGCGTGACGCCATCTGGTGCGCCGACTGGGCGCGCGGTGGAACAAAACCACCGCCTTCTTTCGGACAAGAGGCACAGTCACCAATGGCAAAAATGTTCGGATCGCGCGTGGTCTGCAACGTGGGTTCTACCACCAGCTGATTAATGCGGTTGGTTTCCAGCCCGGCGATGTCTTTCATAAAGTCCGGCGCCTTGATACCGGCGGCCCACACCATCAGATCGGCATCGATAAATTCGCCACCCTTGGTGTTCAGACCCTTGGCATCCGCGCTGGTCACCATGGTGTTGGTCAGCACGCGCACACCCAGTTTATTCAGTTCCTGATGTGCAGCGGCGGAAATACGCGGCGGCAACGCAGGCAGAATACGTTCACCCGCCTCAACCAGAGTCACGTTCAGCGCGCTGTTATCCAGGCCTTCAAAACCATAGCTGTGCAGTTGCTTCACCGCATTATGCAGCTCGGCGGACAGTTCCACACCAGTGGCACCGCCCCCGACGATAGCAATGTTCACCCGCTCTTTTTGCCCCGGCTGTGCCGAGAACTTGAGGAACAGATTCAGCATTTCGTTGTGGAAACGACGCGCCTGGTGTGGGTTATCCAGGAAGATGCAGTGATCTTTTACGCCAGCGGTACCGAAATCGTTCGAAGTACTGCCCAGCGCCATTACCAGGATGTCGTAAGACAGCTCACGCTCCGGCACCAGTTCGCCGCCCTGCTCGTCGCAGATTTGCGCCAAATGCAGAGTTTGTGCTTCACGGTTAATGTTGGTCAGCGAACCCAGTTGGAAGCTGAAAGAGTGATTACGCGCGTGCGCCAGGTAGCTCAGCGCGTCGACACCGTCATCCAGGGAGCCGGTTGCTACTTCATGCAGCAAGGGTTTCCACAGATGGCTGTGATTACGATCCACCAGCGTGATGTCTGCCTTGTGCTTGCGACCGAGCTTATGGCCCAGGCTGGTTGCCAGTTCCAGACCACCGGCACCACCGCCCACAATGACGATTTTTTTCTTTGGCGTTGTCAAAATAACCCCCTAAATGTGAACCAATTGTTGCCTAAGGGTAAACAAATAATATCCTTAGAATACATAGGGTTCGCTTAAAATAAACCTGCTATCTAAAGCCAGAATAGCATGTGGGGTTATTTGGTCATACCAAAATTGATGTACATCAAACTTTTTTGGTTAAAGCCTGGACGAAGGGGAATTTTGAGGATTGTGATTCAAATAGTTAGCGCTGGGTCACAGTTTTGGATTTTGTCGCCCAACGGGAAAAAAACCGCTCTTTGGCAAAGAAATGCCGCAAATTTTGCCTGTTCAAAGCAATCATTGCGGCACTTTCGGGCGTTATGAAACTGTTAAGCCAGGGTCTTGAAGGCTTTGATGCGTTGCAAGTGCGGTGAGAGGTTTTTGAACTTGTGGGTCTGCTGCTCATCCCAGACAATTTCATAGTACTTGTGCAGCAGGTCGGCACTGAGTTGACTGTCCAGCACCTCGTCGTGGCGGGAAAGCACCGCCAGGCAGCGATCGCGGTTTTTCTCACGGAAATCTTCCACGCACTTGGTGGCGATATCGCGGTACTCTTCCGGCCGATCGATTTTGCCTTGCATATGTTGTTCAGGGGACAGATTGGGGTTGAAGATCACCTGCCGGATGCCGCACAGAAAGCCGATACGTTCGGCCCAAAAGCCGCCCAAGCCCACTCCGCAAATCAGCGGGTGTGGATCTCCTCCCTGCTGAACCGCCTTGTCCACTTCTTTCAACAAATGCTGCATGTCATGGCGTGGATGCAAGGTGCTGTAACTGATAAAGCGCACGTCTGGATCGATAAACTGTAGCTGTAATACCTTTTCATGATTGCCGGGGCTGGTGGAATCAAAGCCATGTAAATAGATAATCATATGGATCCTCGCAACAAGCTGAGGGCCGCGCCGCAGCCCTCATCGTTTACGCCGCATTACGACGCCCTGGGTTCACCCCGCATTACGCTGTTTGTGCTCTTCCCAGCGCTCGCTGAGCGCATTCAGCTCTTTATGCGCCTGCTGCCAGCGCGCAGAATCACGCAGCTCCTGACGGGTGAACTGACCGCGATGATATAACTGCTTCACCCGGTCTGCTTTGACCGGGGACAGGTTATCCAGCACGCTGACCGCCCCTGCACGGTTATTACACACCAGGATCATGTCACAACCGGCATCCAATGCAGCCTGGCCGCGTTCGGCATAACTGCCCATAATCGCCGCCCCTTCCATCGACAGATCGTCCGAGAAGATAACGCCGTCAAACCCCAACTCCTGGCGCAGGATCTGTTTTAGCCAGTAAGGCGAGCCACTGGCGGGACGTGGGTCTGCTTCAGTATAGATGACATGCGCCGGCATCACGGCGTCCAGCAACTGACGATTAATCAACTCACGGAAGATCGTCATATCATGTTCGCGGATCTCCGCCAGCGGACGCGGATCGCGTGGGGTTTCTTTATGCGAATCCGCACTGACGGCACCGTGTCCCGGGAAATGCTTGCCGGTAGTTTTCATCCCGGCGCTGTGCATGCCCAGAATGAAACGCTCGGCCATCGCCAACGCCTGCTGCGGATCGCTGTGGAAAGAGCGTTCGCCAATCGCCGCGCTGACGTGGCCAATATCCAACACTGGCGCGAAGCTGATGTCGATATCCTGCGCGATCATTTCCGCCGCCATCAACCAGCCGGCTTCCTGTGCCAGACGTCCGCCCTCATGCGCTTCGTTTAATGCGGCAAATGACTGCGCCGCCGGCAAACGGGTGAAACCTTCGCGGAAACGCTGCACGCGGCCGCCTTCCTGATCCACTGCCACCACCAACCGATGGTGCGAAGCTTCGCGGATCTGACGCACCAGTTCACGCAACTGCTGTGCATCGTGGAAATTACGGGTGAACAGGATCAGACCGCCCACCAGCGGGTGTTTCAGGATCTCACGTTCTTCTGCGTCCAGCTCATGGCTGGCGACATCTAACATTACTGGGCCCACGGCCACCTCACTTCATTATTCATTCAGAACATGGGGATATTAAACAAAAACGCCGGTGCAACACTGCGCCCCAGCGCAAAAATTCAGGATCGCCGGTTTGTTGCCAGCGTACTTCAAACCATAGCAACATCAGATAATCTACCCATGGCAGCCAGCGCTGTACCTGTGCGCGCAGCAAGGGTAAATCTGAGTAGCCAGTGCGGACATAATGCTGCAAATAACGCTGTTGGTCGGCGGGCATCCAGGCGTTGCCACGGAACAGCGCGGCGATGTCCAGCGCGATATCTCCGTCGGCCGCATACTCCCAATCAATCAAACGCAGGCGATCGCCATCGGCGATCAGATTGCCAGGGTGAATATCCATATGCAGCGGTGCCCGTTTCAGCGGCATTGGCGGGCGGCGATGCAGGAAGTGTTGATGCAGCCGCAACCAGGCGGGTGTCAGGCGCTGTGGATCCAACTGCGGCCAATAGTGTGCAAATTGCCGCTGCAGGTTCAGGGAGTAGCCACTCAGCGGCTGCCGATGCAAGCCCGCCATTAACTCCGCTAAATCTCCGCACTCATTCAGTTGAGCGAACCCAGCCTCTGTGACAACGTCACCATCGAGCCACTGCAAGATAATCCACTGATTATTCTGCGCTAAAACCTGCGGACCAATTCCCTTGCCCGCACGGCACAGCATCCGCGCTTCACGTCGACGACTGACGCCCAACGCGCTTTTCTCTGCGCTTTGCTGGCGGGCCAAGAGTTGTACACCCTCGCCTTCAATGCGCCAGCTTTCACCGGTCAGGCCCTGCACCGGGCTGAAACGACAACCGGCGGTTTTCACCGCCGGCAGTTGGTTCTCAATCAGTCTTCGCAGGGCGGCTTCAGTGTGTAACGGCGCCATTGCCTGACCAGACGATTTCACCGCTTTGTACCAGCATCAGTTGCATATCCAGCGTAGGTGACTTCACGTCGCCGCTGACGTCGCTGTACAGCACGTACTGTGCGCTGACGATCCGCGCCAGGCCAATCGCCTTGCTGCGTGACCCCAGGCTGTCATCCACCGACAGGCCCAGCGTCTGTTTGGCGCTTGCCAACTGCGCTTCCGGTACGATGGAGAAGGTCTGATTCGATGCCAACGCTTTGTGCAGTGCGGATGTCGCTTTCGAAGTCTGCAGTGCGCCGTTGGTGTTGTTTTTCACGCTGTCCAGCAGCAGTACGCTGCCCGGATTGACGCCGTCGGCTTTCAGCATCTGGTTCACCAGCGGCTGTACACTGCTCAACCAGTCGAGCTGCTGAATTTTTGGCGGCTGCGGTACCGGTTCGGTGACCGGCGGTTGTGGCTCTTCGACCGGTGGCTTCACCGGCTCAACGGTCACCGGCGGTTGCGGTTGTTCCGGCTCCGGCGGGCGCGACAGACAGCCGGTTAACACCAATGCGGCCAGCGCTACAAATAGATACTTTTTCATTAATCCCTCTCTCACTGAACCAAGAGTTTACAAGAATAGATACAGACGCACGCGTTTGGCATCGAGGTTGCCATTGAGCGAATAAATGGTAGCGTCTGAATTTGGCGCAATAGTGATGCTACGCGGCGCTTCAAAAGGCCGAATATCCAGCCCCTGATCGTCATACCAGTAAAAACGATAGTGCACCGTTACCGGCGTGGGTTGACTGTTGCTGAGTTCCGAAGTCGCCATCACGCGCCCGGAGGCATTCGAAATCGACGGATTGTCGGCCAGAATGCCCGCAGTCAGCACCGGCGAGTCCATCACTACCGTCTGTCGATCGTTGACCGCAATGCCGCGCGGGCTACTGCAGCCCATCAGTATGACGGCGGGTAACGTCAGCGCCATCAGACAACGCAGGGTTTTGCTAGAGCGCATGATTTTCCTCGGTTAGCGGGACAGCAGCGGCCCCAACGAACGACCACCGACCAAATGCATATGAATATGATAGACCTCCTGGCCAGCATGGCGATTGCAGTTAACAATCAGGCGGTAACCGTCTTCGGCGATGCCTTCCTGCTCGGCAATTTTCGCCGCGGCAGTGATCATGCGGCCGAGTGCAGCTTCATGCTCGACGGTGACATCATTGATGGTGGGGATCAGCACATTGGGGACGATCAGAATATGGGTCGGAGCCTGAGGTGAGATATCACGGAAAGCGGTGACCAGTTCGTCCTGGTAGACCACATCAGCAGGGATTTCGCGGCGGATAATTTTACTGAAAATCGTTTCTTCGGCCATCTGGCGTTCCTTGTAGAGGAAAATAAGCTGTACGCAGTATGAGTGACAAATTCTACTGCTTTCAACCTGATTGCGCACTTTCCGTGTTGAGTGATGCAGAATCAGACAACCGGTCAGGGTCATCGCGCCGTTGTCAGAGTTGCCCGGCGGCAATCATCTGATTTTTTTCACTTTGGTTATTCACTATTGTTGCTTTACTTGCCTGTTGCCACCGCCAATAGTAACCCTATGATTAACAACGGATAGAGAACAACATGCGATTCAAAACCCTGGCGTTGTGCACGCTGCTGCTGTGCGGCCATGTCGCAGCTGAAACCAAAAGTATTATTGACCTGCAGGCCAATCAGCAACATTTGCGTGCGGCGAAGAATCCAGCCGCGGTGGCACTGATCCCGGCTAATTATCCTTTTGCCGTACCGGGCAAGCTAACCGTAGCGGTGGCGTCTGAAAATTCCCCGCCACTGGCGCTGTTTGCCGAAGACAATAAAACGCTGATTGGCAGCGACCCGGATATTGCACAACTGGTGGCGGACAGCCTGGGGCTGGAGCTTAATCTGGTACCCACCTCCTGGGAAGACTGGCCACTCGGGATCAGCTCGGGCAAGTACGATGCCGCCATTTTCAATATTGCCGTGACCAAGCTGCGCAAAACCAAGTTTGATTTCGCCACCTACCGCGTGGATACGCTGGGCTTTTATGTGAAATCCACCAGCAAAATCACCTCAATCAACCAGCCCGCGGACATTGCCGGGCTGCGGATTATTGTCGGCTCGGGGACCAATCAGGAAAACATCCTGCTTGGCTGGGATAAGCAGAACCGCGCCAACGGCCTGGCACCGGTGCAGCCGATTTATGTCACCGATGACGCCGCCGCCAACCTGAGCATTCAGTCCGGACGCACCGACGCATTCTTCGGCCCACACTCCACCGGTGCCTATAAGGCGGCGCTGACCGGCAAAACCAAAATGGTTGGGATTGGTCCAAACGTGGCCTACGTGGCGGTGACAACCAAAAAAGATAACGGTCTGGTTGCAGCCATCAACGCCGCCATCAATGGGGTGATCGTCAGCGGCGAATATGCCCAGGTGCTGGACCGTTGGGGTGAACACGATGAAAAAGTCCCACGTTCCACCATCAACCCGCCGGGCATTGGCGACTAATCCGCAATCAACTGCGGTGCGTGTGTACGCATCCAATTCGCCAACGAGTCGAGCGTCGGACGCAACGTTTTGCCCAGCGGTGTAATCTGGTATTCAACACGCGGGGGAACCTCCGGGAACACCTGCCGCGTGACCAGACCGCGTTGCTCAAACTGCCGCAGTTGCCGCGTTAGCTCTTTCTGGGCGATCGGTGCCACTGCGCGTTGCAGCTCGCTGAATCGCACCGGACTGTCGATCAGTATCAGTCGGTAGAGGATCGGAATCGCCCATTTCCCCGCCACCAGATTCACAAAGCCCACCATTGGACAAGGTTCGCCCGCTGCCGGCAACGCCGCTAAATTTTTTTCCGTTGTCGAAAGCCCGGAGTTGGTCATTTCATCCCACCTTGTCCTTTAGTATCCAAAGGGTGCCTACTATGCAAAAGATACTATAGCGCAAATAATGGCTGCATCGACAACAAACGGGGGTGGGTTATGTCACGACTTAAAGGTAAATACGCGTTGATCACCGGCGGCACCAGTGGGATTGGTCTGGAAACGGCGCGCCAGTTTATTGCCGAAGGCGCCACCGTGGCGATCACCGGTCGCAGCCAAAGCGGCCTCGATGCGGCGGGTGAAGCGCTGGGCAACGTGTTGCTGTTGCGCAGCGATGCCGGGGATATTGCTCAGCAGCGTAGTTTGGCGCAGCAGTTGGCCAGCCATTGGCCGCGTCTCGATGTACTGTACATCAACGCTGGTGACGTCACTCACCACCCGTTGCAGGAGTGGGATGAGCAAAGCTATCAGCGGCTGATGGACATCAATCTCAAAGGGCCGTTCTTTCTGATCCAGTCACTGTTGCCACAGTTGGCTAATCCGGCGTCGATTATTTTATGTGGCTCGGTCAGCGCACATATTGGCCTGCCGTTAAGCAACGTTTACGCCGCCAGTAAGGCCGGCTTGTTGTCTTTGGCCAGAACACTGTCCGGTGAGTTGCATCCACGCGGTATCCGGGTTAACGGCCTCAGCCCCGGCCCGACAGAAACCCCGGCGCTGGGTAAACTCGGCCTGAAGGATGCCGATGAACAGGCACTACGCGACGAGATCCGCGCCCTGGTGCCGATTGGCCGCATGGGCACGGCGCTGGAATTGGCGAAGGCAGCGGTGTTTTTGGCCTCTGACGAGTCCGCCTTTATGGTCGGCAGCGAATTGTTGATCGACGGCGGTGTGGGGAATTTGTAATAGCACAGGGTAAATATCCGGGGCTTACTCGCGAGACATTAAACTAATGGTGTTAATTATTTCATTTGCAACAAACTCACATACCCCGTAAGCAATTGCGGGCTCCGCTTACATTACTGCGGCCACTCTGGCTGGTGCCACTGCCTACACTGATCAAACAGGGTGCATTGTGGATCCCTTATCGCCAGCCAGAACCCGACTGACCCTAGCTATCCCTCCCCCTCGTTATATTTTCCTGATAACGCCATGCATTTCCTAACCGGGTGCCATGGACATAAGTGGAGATTAAGACGATGAGACTACAAAACCTGATTAATGTCGCACTGCTGTTGATTCCGCTGGCTTTGGGCGGCCTGGCCCAGGCCAACGATCAGACCATCCCCTGGGGGGAAAATACCGGCGGGGTGGAATCCAACCACATTGCTGCTGTTGGTCAGAATCTGAATGCCACACATCAGAAAGTGACCAAAACCCAGGAAGGTGTGTGGGCGGCAAATACCGGCAGCATTTCCGCCGACGAGAAGGCCCTGACCGGTGGTCAGAACACACAGCAGAAAACGACGCCTTAACGGGATTTATCACGAGGCGATAAGCCGTGACAGCAACCACTGCACGGCTTACCGATCAGCCCAGACCGGGGATAGCAACGCCGAAGGTCTGCAGCAGTAACACCATATTGAGCAAAAGAATGATCACCGTACCTATGATTGACAGCAGGCTGGTCAGGCGGCCATTCACAAACTCACCCATAATGTCGCGGCGACGGGTAAACATCACCAGCGCAATCATCGGGGCTGGCAGTGCCAGGCTCAGTACCACCTGGCTGTAAACCAGAGCATCGGTGGCATTAACCCCTAACGCGACCACGATAAATGCCGGGATCATGGTCACCATACGACGTACCCACACCGGGATGCGGAAACCGACAAACCCCTGCATGATCATCTGGCCCGCCATGGTGCCCACCACCGAGCTGGAAATACCGGAGGCAATCAGCGACATCAGGAAGATACCGGCGGCAGCCGCACCAAACAATGGGGTCAGCGTATGGTATGCCGTGCCAATTTCTGCCACATCACTATTCCCGGCATGGAAGGCGCTGGAGGCCATAATCACCATGGCAATATTCACCAGCCCGGCGATAGACAGCGCAATGACCACCTCAATATTGGAAAAACGCAGCAGTTTGCGACGTTCGCCCTTGTCACTGGCCGGCGCACGGTGCTGGGTCAGGCCAGAGTGCAGGAAAATAGCGTGCGGCATCACGGTAGCACCAATGATGCCGACGGCAATGGTCAGTGCCTGCGCATCCGGCAATTGCGGCGTGACCATGCCCATGCCCGCGGCCGCCCAATCGACCGGCACGATAAACATCTCGACCAGGTAACACAGGGCAATCACCGCGACCAACCCACCGATCATCAGTTCCACCGGACGAAAGCCTTTCTTCTCCACCATCAGCAAGGCATAGGTGATCACTGCCGTCACCCCCATCCCTGGCAACAGCGGCATATGGAACAGTAACGCCAGAGCTATTGCGCCACCGAGGAACTCAGCCAGATCGGTAGCCATTGCCGCCACTTCGCTGAGTATCCACATGCCGATCACTACCGGGCGGGAAAATTGGTCACGGCACATTTCCGCCAAATTGCGATTGGTGACAATACCCAGCTTGGCCGACAGCGCCTGAAACAGCATGGCGATCAGGTTTGCCATCACCACCACCCATAACAGGCTATAGCCGTATTTCGAACCGGCTTGAATATTGGTGGCGAAATTACCGGGGTCCATATAAGCAATAGAAGCAATCACCGCGGGGCCGGCGAACAGCAGCGGTGTAAAAGCACCCCGCTTGCGCCCGGCAAGTGCGTTACCAATTGCCGTATTGGTTCGTTCGGTTAACGATGTGGTGGTTGCCGCATCACGCATGATTTACCCTCAATCTTTTTCTGGTTATTTTTCACCCAACACTCACAGCAATGTAGCATCGGCTACACTTTATGCAAAATGGAAGATTCACTGCCTTTGTGTACAAATATTTCTTATTGTCATCGAATGCACCAGCCGAATTGATAATGCGTCGCCTTTGGACTAACGTATGGCGGAACTGCATTAACCTGCAACTTACTGGTTTAACGTTTAAAGGACGTCTCAGAATATGGCAACAAGCGCACCAGACGACGCCGAACGCCCCGTGGTGGCTGAAATGCCGGACGAGACTGAACATGCCCTGCGCTTCACCCGCGCTCGTGAGGCGCAGTCTAATGCGCTGATCGAGGATTATGTCGAGCTGATTGCCGACCTGTTGATGACCACCCGCGAAGCCAGAACCACCGATATCGCCAAACGCTTTGGCGTTTCGCATCCTACCGCGATCAAAAATATCGCCCGGCTGAAAAGTGCCGGCCTGGTGGAATCACGTCCTTATCGTGGGGTTTTTCTGACGGAAGAAGGTGAACAACTGGCGCAGAAGGTACGCCGCCGTCACCGTATCGTGGTTGATCTGCTGGTGTGTCTCGGAGTGCCGAATGATACGGCGGAGCTGGACAGCGAAGGGATTGAACATCACATTTCTAACGACACCCTGGCGGTGTTTGAACAGTACCTGCAAAAGCACGCGGTAAAATAAATCCTCGCCAATAAAAAAGGGAGGCTTTCGCCGCCATCCTGACGCTAATAAAAACAAGCAGTTACAACAATATCAATGAGTTAGATACTTGTAACTGCCTGCCTAAAATGGGTATAGCGTGGGTGTTTGGGTCAATTTGTGGATCAGTCGTTTGACACATCCACGCGTTTTACAGACTCAATCGACTGTAGGATTTTCGCAACCTCTTCAACATTACAGTTGATGGTCTTAAGATCGGTGATCTGCCCATCCTTAAAGCTGACACTAACTTTTTTGCCTTTCTTAACATATGCGACCAAAACAGCAGACAACGTCGCGAATGCGTATGGGGCTAGCTCAAGTGCCAGGTTAAAATAGTCACCTCCACCAACACTGAAGTGACGCGCTGTGATTTCCGTTTCGAAACCAGCATCATTAAGATCTTTAAGCAATGGTGTTGAATTCCACCCATCAACGCGAAATGGGATTGCATGAATATTGTTATTAATTGTCGACATAGAAACTCCTTTTAATATAATAATGAGCTAGCCTATGGCGTGCTCAGCGTCGTAATTTTAATAATACTAGATAGATGGTCTTAGTGCATAAATCTCATACTAACCATTTGGTAAAACACATATCCACTTCAAAAAACACATTCTCTTACTCTAAATAATTCATTATTCTCCCAACGCAGCCGTATGGATCATCAATAATTTCACGCCCCATAACCCTTAGAGTTTTAATATCAAGCGCCTTTAGCTCATCATCAATTTTTATATCTTTATTTTTTACTCCCTTCCCTCGATGGAATGAATTTGAATCACAAAAAACAGCCAATCTTTTCTCTGGAAAATAAAAATCCGCATCCGTTATTTGTTTAACTTCTGATTCTTTTGCATTCGATGATATCATCTGATGAAGTGACGGGTGGGTGCTCCCATCAGCAAACAGAGCTGTTTGTATTTCAGGGGACAGCCCCCTATCATTCATAGCATGCAAAAGAAATAGTTCTATCGGGGAGTCACAGCCCCATATTTTTCTTGGTTTTACATTATCAAAATGCTTAAAATACCTTCGGGTTCTATACTTGAAAAACTTCTCTCTTAAAAATTTATTACAATCGGGAACTTCAGGCAAACATACATCTTTAAAATCCCATTTGCTTGCTAAAGCATATGTATTAACTACGAAACCTAGCATATCAGTATGACCTGTTAAAAACCCGCCAGATATAAGTGAACTGTAGTTACCAAAGACTTCATAGCCGAGTGTAAACGGGTTAAATCCTTTATAGATATAGTCGATTCCCTTAAGGTTTTCCATATCAAAATCCCTAAAATAACCTGGAGACTTTAATGTAGCCTTACCCCTTTTTTCCATGGGTTTTAATGATATAGAATAAGGTTTCCCTACGAGAACGCCCTCAACCTCTTTTATGCCATAAATATTAACTATGACATTAATCATTTGAAAATCAATATTATCTCTTTCATATGAAGCCAATAATTCCTCTGAAGGATTCACTCCAAATACTGGTGAATCCTCAGGTATTCTTCTCGCCTCAATTGGCTGAAGCCCGTCAAGATCGTCCAAATCTATCTTCAAAAAATCATGCACTGTACTTCCAATATCAAAAGTCAAAGGCTTTTGTGGTATTTCTTTATAGAAAGGAATTTCATCCAAAGCTACCGGTCTATCTTTAATTAACTCAGCCATTAATATTACCCATTTTTAATTTTAATAAAAATCACTCAGCTATAGGATTAAACCTAACTGCATCTTCCAAATAATCTGGCGCAAAATGCGCGTAAGCCATTGTTTGCAAAATACTTGAGTGTCCCAAAATTCGCTGTAACGCCAGAATATTTCCGCCATTCATCATAAAGTGACTGGCAAAGGTATGGCGCAGAACATGAACGGCCTGCCCTGCCGGCAAGCCAGGGGTAACCTCTTTGATACACGTTCTCACATACGAATAATTGAGTTCGGCGAATATTGGCCCAGCCTTGATCCCAGAAGTGATTTCTTTGCAGAGTTCGATTGAGATCGGGACAGTTCTGTTTTTGCTGTTCTTGGTGTTGAGGTAAGTCACCTTATTGCCGATCACTTCTTCCCGCCGAAGTTTGACCACCTCGCCCCAGCGTGCCCCTGTTGCCAGGCACAACTTAACCGCCTTCAGATGATCACCTTCCAGCCGGTCGAGCAACTGCCAGATTTCGTCATGAGTTAAGAAACCCATTTCCTGATCCGGCAGCTTAATTTTTTTCATCTCTTTGAGCGGGTGCTCGCCATAGTAATGGCCCAGATCGATAAGCACGGAGAACACCCCACCCAATTTTTCCTGGTCGAGATTGACGGTTTTTGCCTTTTTACCCTCGGCCAGCCGCAACACACGATAGTCAGAAAATGAGGCGCGAGTGATCTGGCTAGCCTTTGGGTTACCCATTTTGGCCGCCATCACCTGCAATTTATGCTCTATCTTCACGCCATCTTTCAGGTTCTGGCCATGATGCTTAAACCAGATGTCTATCAGTTCCGTGAGGGGTCGCTGATCAGCGGGTTTATCAACCCAATCTTTGTTGTTCTGCGTCGCGATGACCCAACGCTCAAACTGCTGCGCCTCGGACTTGGTCTTGAATTTTTTGCGGACTCGCTTACCCGTCCGACCCTGGGGACGTACGTCCACCATGTAGCCTTCAGTGCCCAGCGATTTAATACTCATCCCAAAGATTCCTTTCGAAACAAATGCCGCCCCGCTTCCAGCGCTGCATTATTTTCCATGCGGTCAGCCAACCTTTTTGCCTTTTTGGTCGCTGGATGAACTGGGATACCCATTAGGGGAGAGAACCGGAGATATTTGCCCAACCTCCGGTGCAACGTCGCCAGTCATTAACCACATTGCATATTTTTTGAACCGCTGATGTTGAGTGATCATCAAGAGAAACTCACTCCCAACGCTCTTGATACGATCTGTTTCGTATCGCTTCAAATTTCCTGCGGGAACCCCTGTTAATACTGCAAATTCTTCGCGGCTTAATCCTTCAGCCTCACGGATCTCACGAATTTTTGAACCTATGTTGGTTGACATGGTAATTATTTGTACCCATAATCCAGTTAATGGTACGGATATGTACCCTACATAATAGAAAACTGCGTGATCTCAAAGGGTATCATTATGAACAAAAACCGACAAAAAAAGGTGATTGGGGTAAGGGAAAACCAGCTACCGGCTGATTATCCATTTGGTGACCTGTTGGAAGAGTCGATTTGCTGGCCGGGCAGCTCAACCGGAAGCAAGATCCACAGCAACCAAGAAAACCCGGTAGTCAACTTCTGGCCGATAAACAAATGGACGCAGTGTTAGCCGCCGCTGACGTCGGCTGCTTCGCTACCTACATAAACAAACAGGGCGGCGTTTTGGTTCCACGCAAACACCATGTTGTCCGTACCGCTTACACCCTGGCAGACAAGCCCAACACCTATGGCGATCACGGTACGCAAATCTATGGTATCTGGTCGCCGCGTCTGGGCAATGACTCTCGCATCTGCACCCATACCAGCGAATGGCAAATGGTGCGCAAGATGACCAGCGACCACACGAACACAGCGACCGAGGCCACTGGTGGCGGACATGTCGGGTTTGACTTTGACCTTCAGGGCGGCCCCTCCGCCCCTTGGACTCGTGGCAATAACTGTCCCATTGAACAAGATTCAAACAGTTCAGAGGCGGGAATTGCCATGCATGAAGAGCCACAAAGCGTCGATTTTGAACAGTTGGGATACAGAGAACGGCGCGAGCTACTGAAGAAATTACGAGACTCCAGTCAGAAAACATTTGCGGATCGACGCCAGAACCGACCGCTGACGTCTGGCGAGCGCGCAATGTCGCCGTTACAGGATGAATTGATCGAAAAACTAGACGATTACGCCTTCACTCTGGGGCTCGACATCAGTCGAGCAGCTCTGAGGCGGCTGGTCATGGGGCAAACGGTCAATATTGACGGCAAGTGTTACCGCGCAGGTCAGGATGGTGTGCTGTACCTTTTAAAGAATATAAGTAAGCCGACAACCAAAGACTTAATCGTTCGATTTAAAAATGCTTTAAATAAATTGGTCACGATAAAAAAAATCATGACCTAACCTATTAATATTACATGCTGTAACATCTGAGCAATTACCAATGCTAGTTTAATTCGTTAACTTAACCTCTTCCGTATGAAAGAATATCCGAATTCGTGCTTTTTATATAATTAAATGATTCATATATTACATTTATAAATGCTAACAGACTAAGTGGCCCATGTTCCTCTAGATGTTTAAAACTGTCATCACCAACAAAAAAACCTTTATCAAGTTGCAAGATCCCTGATATCACCCCATAGTTTTCAGAAAGCTTAACCTTCAAAGTTTCGACTTTTTCCCAACCAGTATAGCCAACAACGAAATATGGTATTTTTTTTAGCAGCCTCGCTTCTGGAGGCATTTTAACCTTAGGGAGATCGGGATTATTAAAGACTGTATTTAATATAACCATTTGCCCACCACCATGAGTGGAAACTGTAGTATTCCCAAAATCACGAGTAATTCCATTCAATTTTATTCCTGTTGACACGGCTTCGCTCCATTGACCTTGCAAATTAGATTTAACCTCGATCACAGCAGCAACTCCCTCAGCAAAAAATAGTCTAGCCGAGTCAACATTAACATTAGGAATATTAGGGAAGTGACCATTCTCGAGAATTACATCCAACTCTCCAGTGCAGTTATTTTGATTATCAATAACCTCACCAGAGGTGCTAACTCTAAGACCTTGAGGAACTACGCTTTTTAAATAATTATTAATGAAATCACTTCTAGATACACCTTTTACAGCTGAGGGGGATTTTATTACTGCACGATAGTTTGCATTAAGCATATCTAGCACAGCTTCTAGTCTCTGATACAAAATCTCATTTAGCATGAAAAATCTCCGATAAAATAAAACGTTTACATTCTAATTCTTTAACTTTATCAATTCATGATTAACTACAGTAAATCCATTTTCATTGAGCAGTGACTAACTAGATTGTAGCAAAGCTACTATTTTTATCGGATATATCACATGTGACCGACTGCGCAATTCAACACAATAATTCAGATTTCTGTCAATAACTGTACGCGGTACGCTGTAGGAAGAAGACAGACAGGGCAGTAATGCCGGTTTTTTGCCCCCTGATTAGATGCAAATGGCTATACCAGCTGGCCGCCTGGAGGCGATTCTGAGGGGATGAGAGGTCGAGAACGGCGTGCCTTCAATGAATACCTAATAGTGGAAGCGAAAAAGCTGGCCGGCGGTGATGAATTGTCGCTGAACGGAAAACGCTGGCGGGCTGGCGTCATGCGCAAAGCGCCGGCGAGTTACGCGGAGAAGCGCAGCGTTATTATGAACCGGGTGTTTGAACTGAAAAACATCGTTCACAGTTATAGAACTAGAGAAAAAACGATCACTAAAATTAATGACCGTTTTATCATATTACTTAGCCAAGTAAAGACCTTTTAACCCTGGTAAATCAAAAAATCTAGATGGCTCTCCATTTTTCAGCCCCCCATCTTTTATTCGTGAACTTGATGTCATCAACACACATAATTTTTTTGCTCTCGTTATACCAACGTAATGTAAATCTAACTCTTGTTTCCACGATGGATACAATGGAGGATCATCGAAATTACCAGTGGGTTTACGCCATGGGAATACCCATTCATATAGATCTAAATGAAATACCAAGTCAAACTCTAGCCCCTTTGCTTTATGTAACGTCATGACCTGAATTTCATTTTCATCTTTAATTTCAAATTGTTTTTTTATTGATGGCATAGATAGTATGGTTTTTAATGCAAGAATAATCTTTTCAGGAGCATCTACACCATAAATACTACAAGACACGTTTTGCATGCAACTTATTAAATCATCATCAGATGCACGCCTAACTTCCTTTATGACACGTCGAAAACCTCTGCATTTCTTTTCGCTAAAATATGATTTAACATAGTCGGATATTATCTCCTGAGAAGTGACCTTTGTGTTATATCTGTAATGCAACAAACCAGTGAATAACTTCGAAAAAACATCACTATAACTTGCTAGTGGATTATCTTCATATATTCTATGTGGAACTAACAACCCCTGAGATACGTACCCCAGCGTGGTGTTATTCCTAACTAAAATAGCGATGTCAATATTGTTTTTTATATCAAATTTATTTTTCGCAGCTGGTATCCACTTGGATATTTGCCTTGCTACATCAGTTTGATTTCCCTTGATATTATAACGACGCATCATAATTTCATCAGTCTGAATTAATGCACACTGCTCATCAAAAAGTCTCCTGGCATAATTACTTATAGAAGGATGACACCTATGATTTAAGCTCATGTTAAAACTTGCGAATCCGCTTCCTACTTTTTTCAAATCTTCTATATACTCCGGGTTTCCACCACGAAATTCATAAATAGATTGCTCTTCATCACCAACAGCAGTACCAATCATGCCTAAATCAACTAGCTTTAAAAACAATTTGTGCTGTGGTTCCGAAGAGTCTTGATATTCATCAACAAAAACTCCTTTATATTTGACAGAAAGATACTTGCGGCAAGATTCAGAATTTTCAATTATATGGTTAGCTATCACACCAACCGAACTCATTAACAACCATCCCTTTTGATATAAAACCTTAAGCCGCTTAATAATATCAGTCGTAAACGCCTCTGTAGTTAATAAACTTGAAGTAATATCAGCATAGGCATCCTTATCCTCTTCCTCTAGATCATCATTATATACAGTTTGAATGTCTTTCTCGCTTTTACCCCAAACCCTTGAGATGAAGGGATATATTATCTCTTTTAAGCAGAAACTATCTATAGTACCAAAAAAGGTTTGCCTTGTATTAAATGCATTTTTTTTGCATCGATTTTTCAACTCATCACTAGCTTTAACTGTAAACGTTATTGCAATAACTCCCTGATAGTCTCTAAGTGTAGGAATTGTGCGCCTTATTTTCTCTACAATAACAGTGGTTTTTCCACTTCCAGGGCAAGCTGTTACAACCATGCTTTCATTATAATTAATGGCCGCATCTTGTTCTGCTGTATAGTTTAAGTTCATAAATTAAACTCCAGTGACAATTTGTCTGCATTTCAATATTGGCTTAATTAATTCACCGTCTTTTAGCGGCTCTCTTCTACCTTGTGTGAATTTTAAAAACTCTCTCATTCTGATTGCCTTCTTATCTTGTAAATATTTTATTGCAGCGGAAAGGTCGGTTCCGCTGCCACTGTACTCACAGACTAAGGCAGGCAACTCATCCGCCAAATCACTTTCAAGATCCACTTTTGAAAGGAAAATACCTTTAACATTTAATTTTTGAGACGCTTCATTCCAAAGACCAGTTTCGACAGTATCATTTGCACATAATCCAGCCTTGCCATGAGCTAATACTTCCTCCCCCGCTATTTTATAGCATCTATTAATCCCAGCAAAGTTAGAGTATAAAAATCCACCTGCAGTGATTTTCGAAACATCATTATCGGTTCGCATCACCCATGGTATTTCCATTGCATCAAGAATCTTTCTATAAACCTCAAATTGCACACCATCGACAGAAAGTATTGATATATTCAAGCGATCTAGCTCTATATCAAAATCTTTAGATATTTGTGTGTAGAACAGTCTTTCAGATGGTCCTTCCACAAGTAAAACAGCACTTGAGAAGAAAGCTTCTGAAGGTAGAATACTCATCCTATATCCCATTGCATCCCATGCATCTGAAATACAATCAGAGCATCCCTGGCTAGCTGCTCTTGTCGCACCATCATCACTCAGCAATCTAATAATGGAGTTCGGTTTATATTGAGATGTTATTTGTGGCGAGTGTGTAGTGATAATAGATTGACCGGGAAGTTCTGTATAAAGATAATCAGCAAGCTTTCTTTGTTGATGTGGATGTAAGTGAGCCTCAGGTTCTTCCACACAATAAATAACAACCTCATTTTCTATATCATGTTCTTGGATACTTTTGGCTTTCCATAAAGCTAGTAGTATTTGATTGTTACGCCCGTCACCTCCAAGCATTACCTCTCCACCATTAGAGTTTGCTCCTAAATCCAGTTTATCAATAAAAGAGTTAACTTGTATTGAACCAGCTCCAAGGTGAACTGAGTATCCAACATTATGATGGGCTAATTTACTTAATTCTAAATTTACATTTTTAGTTGCATCAGAAACATAATTTAGATGGCCAATATTTTTATTGACCCTACTTAGCATTCTAGATATAGCAGCAACTCTTCTTTTATCTTCCTGTCGTTCTTTCTCTTCAAGATTTTCATTGGATATTTTTAATAGGTATTTCTTTTCTCTCTGAATAAATTTTTCAAGGTCACGCTGCGAATGAATATACTTCATATTTAAATATTTTAGATAATATCTACCATTAATCAACTCCAAATCATCGACTGATTGCCCAATGGATATTTCAAAATTTAAATTATCCCGTACTGCTTTGTAATGTATGACTGTTCTCCCTTCATCACTTATATAACCTTTTAATAATGATACAATTGCATCTTCTGTTACCTCGCAAAATGTTATCACTATCTCAATCTCATTGGCTTGATCTCCATCTTTATTGATATGAAAGTCTATCTCTTTAGGCTCAATATCTAACTCTGATAAACTTTTATCTAATAAAATTCTTAATGCGTGAATCATATTAGTTTTACCAATATCATTTGAACCAATCACAAGTGTATTAGCCGAAAAGTTAATTAACGCATTAGAATAGTTTCTATAACCTACCAGTTTCAATGAATCAATACGCATAAAATCCTCACACACCATGATTATTAGCACCCTTATATTTTATATAGATATAAAATGGCGCATTTGAATATTCATTAAGTAAAATAGTACTTAACAGAGTTATATGAAATAAAAAACCAATGCTAAACCGCACAGTTCTGCACAATTTTGCACAATAATTCGATCTCCCCTATCGCGAACCTGAGCCAGCACTGGCGCGGGTTCTATCTACTTTGGATCTTGCACAATAAAGAGGGTGTGAGGCACCCAGGCGAGGCGGGGGAGTAAGCGCGCGCGTTGGGTCATGAGGAGGGGGCCATGTACTTCATGAGCGGGCCGCTGTGAAGCGCGTACTGTGATGGCGCGTAGACGCCGTGATACATGAAGAGCACGCCAGAGGGCCGCATAACGCGGCTGGTGATGGCAAAAGGATTGATGCTGTGAATGCCAGCGTTAGATCAGAGAGGTGGCCGCCATAGACGGCGACGGCCATGCTGCAGCGATGGGGGTTAGTCTACGTTCAGCAACGCATACGGGTTAAAGCGGATCACCTCCTCCCCTATCCAGTCGTTGACGTGTTTCATGGCTTCCATGATCGGCGTCAGCTCGTTGATGGCGAACACCCTCGCCGCCTTCTCCACATCACCAAACGTGCCGTTACCTTCCGGCATGGCGCCCATCAGCTGCGGCGGAACACGGTGGGCAGCGAGAATATCGTCACGCGTCGCGGACTTCACACCTAGAAACTCATCCTTGGCCGATATCTGGCTGAACGGCAGGATCTGCACTGAGTCCTTACCGCCGTTCGGCGCGTGCAACAGGATGTTTTTGAATACCCCACCCCGCCGCGTGTCGGTCAATGTCTTCTTTAGCTTGTCCAGACTTTCCTGGTCGGCGATAGCGCTGTTGACGTAGACGATACAACCGGCATGGCTGCCGTTGTCGTAGTACAGCTTGCGGAACGTGTCGGCCGAGTGGGACAAGTTAGCGGACAGCAGGCCGGCGAAGTATTCCGGCATGCCGTAGATCTCCTGGTGAATGTCCGGGTTGATCACATGGCAGACGGCACCAGTCGGGAACTGGTAATCATCCAGACCCGCCTGGATAAACCAGTAGGTATCCAGGTCGGAGCCACGCCGGGTGTATTTCGCCAGCGTGTGATTCAGCGCCAGCGGCCCACCGAGCACATTGCGGCGCAACTCCAGATAGGCATTACCGAACACCACCCAATCCATGGCGAAGGCCGAGAACGCCTGGCGCGACAGTAGCCTGTGTGGGATAAAGCAACCGGACAGCACATTGCGTTTGAAGATCAGCGCCGACTGGTGCCAACTTGCGTGGCCGAACTGGCGAGCAAGGCCGTACCAGCTGATCGGCGTATCGTAGTACCGACCGTTGTCGGCGCAATACATCGAGTCCAGCAGATCATAGGACGATGATACCGGCCATGGGCCATCAAACGAGAAGGTACTCAGGCCGGGGACTTTTTGTAGCTCGGCCGCCAGATCCGTCTGCGTTTCTGCTATCCGAGTCACTAATAGGGCTGGAGATCGACCACGCAGACCAGACGCAAGAAAGTGATATGTCTTTCCTGACGCGCATGGCTGAAATGCTGGGCGCCATCGCCACGGTGAAGAACGGCAGCCTGCTGTTTATCCTGCCCGGTG
The DNA here is from genome assembly GCF_949794035.1 of Serratia proteamaculans. Lineage (NCBI taxonomy): Bacteria > Pseudomonadati > Pseudomonadota > Gammaproteobacteria > Enterobacterales > Yersiniaceae > Serratia > Serratia proteamaculans. Next base: position 2,068,735 of record NZ_OX461105.1, on the reverse strand, counting down.
GCGGCGTCAGTGCAACCGGTAAAGCATTACCTTCGTTCGCCATCACCCGCAGCAGCGGCGACCGCCATTCGTTCCGTATCGCAGACCGCGACGCCTATACGGGGGTGCGCGCTTATTGGCTGGATCTGGAGTTTGGGAAAAAGAAGAAAGTCACAGTAAAAAAACGCAAGCCTGAGAAAAAGAAGGTGGAACGCAGCAGCAACCGTGAAGGTGATTATCTTGACGGCGAGGACGGCAATGTTTATGTGCTGCGCAAAACCTACAATAACGAAATAGCCGCAAAGCGCGCCGCTGCTGCAAAGTGGCAACAGCTAAAACGCGAGGCTGCTGAATTTATTCTCACGCTGGCCTACGGCCGTGCCGATTTATACCCGGAAATGCACGGCACCGTAACGGGATTTAAAACGGATATCGATAATCAGGACTGGATTATAGCCAGGGCAAGCCATTCCATTGATGGAAACGGCTTTACTACTCGGCTTGAGTTTGAAGCAAAAATACCCGAATGGATTGCGGAAAGTGGATAGTGACGGCCATAATGTCAGGGAGTTCAACTCCCGCCATGGGAGGCCATCATGTTTGTTTGTCCGATCTGCGGTGCCGTCGCTCGTACACGTACCAGTCGCCGTCTCAGTGAAATGACGATACGGCAATATCACCAGTGTCAGAATTTCGAATGCAGCATCACGTTCACGACACTAAACAGCGTTGAAAAATTGGTAACCAAGCGCGGCCCTAGTGAAGTGTTACCGCCCGACTTTATCCCGCAAGACGCCTTCCCTACTTCCCACTATGGGCGTGATCAACTCAATCTATCGCTGTGACCCGCCCCGCCTATGCGCGGGGTTTTATCATTCACTTTCATGCCCGTAGAGATCCACAGCCTGAAAATCAAGGTCTAAATGTGGACGCTTAAAATAAAAAACACTTATAAATCAATGAAAAAATAAGTAAAAATCCGCCTTCGTAGAAGGCGGCATTGCTTGGGCGCCCCATAGGGGCGTACTAAGCTCGAACCCTAAGGGTCCTCACTTCACATTCCATGTAAACTCAGCTGGTTTTCTTCTTGCTCGTGTTTCTCTTGGTACTTTACGTACTTGCGGATCATCTCTGCGTTTACACCTACGGTGTCCACACAGTAGCCCTTCGCCCAAAAGTGATTTCCCCACAACTTGTGCTTCCTCAAGTAGGGGAATTTATTAAACAAACGGATAGCTGTTCGGCCTTTAAGGTGGCCCATCACTTCTGATACTGACAGTTTCGGCGGGATCTTTATCAGTAAATGAACATGATCTAACTGAACATTTAACTCCACTATTTCTACATGGAGTTGTTCACTTAATATTCTTATTTGCCTGTAAACCTCTTTCCCTACATTGTTTTTCAGTATTCGAAATCGGCACTTGGGCGTCCAAACTATATGGTATTGACAATGCCAGAGCACATGCGATGCTTTTTCGAACCTACTCATGGTTAAATCCTTATCAGTTATGGGGATAACGGATTCGGATTTTCCCATGAGTAGCATTACTGGCAGAGCCAAAAAGTCGATAACCACGTCCATAGGACGTGGTATTCAGTTAGAAATAAAAAAGGGAGGCTTTCACCTCCCTTTGAAACTCCCCTACCTGAATTAATGATTACGGATGTATTCGTCCATATCCGTTTTCAGGTTGTCAGATTTGGTACCAAAGATAGCCTGAACGCCCGAGCCTGCGACGACTACGCCGGCAGCACCCAGTTTTTTCAAGCCAGCCTGGTCAACCTTGCTCACGTCCGCCACGCTAACGCGCAGACGGGTGATGCAGGCGTCCAGGTTGGTGATGTTGTCTTTACCGCCGAAAGCCTGTACCAGCGCCGCAGACATTTCAGAACCACCCTGTGCAACTTGCTCAGAGATCGTGTCTTCACGACCTGGGGTTTTCAGATCCAGCTTGGCAATTAGCACGCGGAAGATGGTGTAGTACACCAGACCGTAGATGATACCGACGATTGGGAACAGCCAGATTTTGCTGCTGTTGCCGCTCAGAACGATAAAGTCGATCAGACCGTGTGAGAAGCTGGTGCCGTCACGCATCCCCAACAGGATACAGATCGGGAACGCCAGGCCAGCCAGGATGGCATGGATTGCGTACAGGATCGGCGCAACGAACATGAAGGAGAACTCGATCGGTTCGGTGATACCGGTCAGGAACGAGGTCAGCGCAGCGGAGATCATGATACCGCCGACTTTTGCGCGGTTTTCCGGCTTGGCTGAGTGCCAGATGGCAATCGCAGCAGCAGGCAGACCGTACATTTTAAACAGGAAGCCACCGGACAGTTTACCCGCAGTTGGGTCACCCGCCATATAACGTGGAATATCGCCGTGGAACACCTGACCCGCTGCGTTGGTGTATTCACCAATCTGCATTTGGAACGGCACGTTCCAGATATGGTGCAGACCGAACGGCACCAGCGCACGTTCAACCACGCCGTAAATACCAAACGCCACTACCGGGTTCTGATAAGCCGCCCACTGGGAGAAGGTCTGGATAGCCGTACCGATTGGAGGCCAGATAAAGGACAGTACTACGCCCAGAACGATTGCCGCCAGGCCGGAAATAATCGGCACAAAACGCTTACCGGCAAAGAAGCCCAGATATTCCGGCAATTGAATGCGGAAGAAGCGGTTAAACATGTAGGCAGCGATGGAGCCGGAGATAATCCCCCCAAGCACACCGGTATCCGCCAGGTGTTTGGCCGCAATCTCTTCAGCCGGCAGGTGCAGCACCAGCGGCGCAACCACCGCCATGGTTTTCACCATGATGCCGTAAGCCACTACTGCGGCTAACGCGGAGACACCGTCGTTATTGGTGAAGCCCAGGGCAACACCGATGGCAAAAATCAGCGGCATGTTGGCGAAAACGGAACCGCCGGCTTCCGCCATCACGTGTGAGACTACCGCAGGTAGCCAGCTAAAGTTGGCGGAACCGACGCCCAGCAGGATACCTGCGATAGGCAATACGGATACCGGCAGCATTAGCGACTTACCTACTTTTTGCAGGTTTGCAAATGCGTTCTTGAACATAGTTGAGTGTGCTCCTGAGTAATAGTGCTTTGCTACTTTTCGCGATTCTTCGCGTTGCAAGGGGGGGAGAAAAAACCCCTGCAATTCAGGGTGTCTGAGCACCCCTTGAATTATTACGCAGAGTAAAATAAATAGGCTGCGCAATGTTTGATGACAGTCACGTTTCGATGAACAAAACCGGGTATTTTTCTTATATCGCTTATTTTTTGTTAAAAATGAGCAAAAAACGCCCGTAGCTCGCCCGAAAACGGGTGGGAACATTACCCGTTTCGGCGATTAATTACGAGCTTAAAAAAAATTCAGATTTCGTTAACCCCAGCTATAGCCTAGGCCAAAGATCAGAGTTCGATGTGAAATAAGCGTGAAAAGTTGGCGGTGGTGGTTTCGGCCAGCGTTTCCAGGCTCACGCCCTTCAATACCGCCATGTATTCAGCCACATCGCGCACATAGGCAGGTTGGTTTTCTTTACCACGATGCGGCACCGGAGCCAGATACGGCGAGTCGGTTTCCACCAAAATACGATCCAGCGGCACGTAGCGCGCTACCTCACGCAGTTGATCTGCGTTGCGGAAGGTCAAAATGCCGGAGAAGGAAATGTAGAACCCCAGATCCAGCAAGGCCTCCGCGGTAGCACAATCCTCAGTAAAACAATGCAGCACACCGCCGCAGTCCTGGGCATTTTCTTCACGCAGGATCGCCAGCGTGTCTTCACGCGCATCGCGGGTATGCACGATCACCGGTTTGTTCAGATCGCGGCCGATACGGATATGTTCACGAAACGACGCTTGTTGCAGTTCGAGATTATCTTTCTGATAGAAGTAATCCAGCCCGGTTTCACCCAGTGCCACTACCTGCTCTGCCGCCGCCAGACGGCGCAGCTCAGCGTAATCGTAACCCCCTTCCAGATTGAGTGGATGTACCCCACAGGAGAACGCCACGTCGTCGCGAGAGCCAATCAGTTGGGTCATCGCCTGATAGCCCGGTAAGGTGGTAGCGACCGCCAGTACGTAACCCACATCGCGCGCCTTGGCCTTCGCCAGGGCATCATCCACGTTTTGGTGCAGCGTTTGGTAATCCAGGCCGTCAAGGTGACAATGAGAATCTACTAACAACATAATATTTAACTCTTTTACAGCGAATGAGGGTGGGAATAGCCGGTAGCGCCGAGCATCTGCTCCCAGCCAAGTAACTGTTCGGTCAGCAGCAGTTCACGGTTAACGCCGACGACGCTCAGCAACTGATGACGGCAATGAAGCCATTGCTGCAACCCTTGCTGCAGCGAAGTGCTGCTCAGGCGACTGGCCAGTTGGTGCACCAGCGGCTGCTGATCCTGATTCAATGCAAAGCTGGCGGCCCCCTGTTGCCACTTCATGGCGTCCATCAATAACGCGCATAACCAGTGTAGCCGTTCAGCAACGTCTTCGTGATTCAACACCGGCAACAAGGACAGCATGTCATGCTGCGGCAATGCGGCACTCAGGGCGCTGCACAGCGCGCTGCGCTGCTGCCAACGTTCTGGCTGCAGCAACTGTTCAGCAGCCAGCGGGGCGCCATCGTGCAGGCGCAAGGCCGTCAGGAGATCAACCTGATTACCCGGCGTTTGACGGTTCAACCATTGCAGGCTGAGCTGCTCATCCGGGCTGGCAAGGTGCCAATATAAACAACGGCTGCGCAGCGTCGCCAACAAACGTGAAGGCTCACGGCAACTCAACAGGAAAAAAGTTTTTTCTGGCGGTTCTTCCAGCGTTTTCAACAAAGCGTTGGCGGCGGCCTCGGTCAGCAATTCCGCCTGTGGCAGCCAAATCACCTTGGCGCCGCCCTGCTGCGCATGCGTATAAAGGATTTCAATCACCTGGCGGATGGGTTCCACCCCCAGGCTGCTTTTGCCTTTTTCCGGCGTCAGCACGTGATAATCCGGATGGTTACCCGCCAGCATCAATCGACAGCTATGACATTCACCGCAGCTTTTCTCACCGTTGCGGCGCTGGCAGATCAGCCAGCGACTCAGCCCATAGGCCAGCGCATCCTCACCATTGCCCGCAGCGGCATGCAACAGCAGTGCGTGATGACCGCGACCGGTCGCATATTGTCCGACCAATTGCCGATAAGGGGTGTTCAGCCACGGATACCAGTTCATTACACGCCTTCCTGCTGCTGCAGCCATTGGCTGACGCTACGGCGGATCGCCGCCGTCACCTGCTCCAGCGATTGAGAAGCGTCAACGGTGACGATAGAGTCATCCTGTGCCGCCAACTCCAGGTAACGCGCGCGGGTGCGTTCAAAGAATGGCAGTGCCTCTTGCTCGATGCGATCCAGTTCGCCGCGCGCACGAGCCCGCTGCAGGCCCACTAACGGCGGCAAATCCAGGTAAAGCGTCAGGTTCGGCCGAAAATCTCCCAGTACCGTGTCACGCAGCGACGCCATCAGTTGTTGATCCACACCCCGGCCACCACCCTGATAGGCTTGAGAAGACAAGTCGTGACGATCGCCAACTACCCAGGCACCGCGCTCCAATGCCGGTTTGATCACCGTTTCCACCAGCTGTACGCGGGCTGCATACAGCATCAGCACCTCGGCCTTGATGGTCGGCAGTTCGCCATCCACGCCGCGCTTGAACAGGTCACGCAGTTTTTCTGCCAGCGGCGTGCCACCCGGTTCACGGGTAAAAGTAATATCGTTGATGCCATGCTCGCGTAGTACGTTGACCACGGTATCGCGTGCGGTAGTTTTACCCGCACCTTCAAGCCCTTCGATAACCACGAATTTACTTTTCATTCTTTTCCTTTAACGCCTGTCGATAGGCGCGCACTGCCTGATTATGGCTGGCCAGGTTAGTGGTAAATTGATGCCCACCCTTGCCGTCGGCAACAAAGTACAAATAAGGCGTTTTCGCCGGATTGGCAGCAGCTTCCAGCGAGGCCTGACCCGGCATGGCAATCGGCGTTGGCGGCAGACCGTTGATCACATAAGTGTTGTACGGCGTCGGTGTTTCCAAATCTTTGCGGGTAATGTTGCCATTATAACTATCACCCATGCCGTAGATCACCGTCGGGTCGGTCTGCAAACGCATGCCAATACGCAGGCGGTTAATGAATACCGACGCCACTTTAGTGCGCTCCTCCGGCACTGCGGTCTCTTTCTCAATGATCGAGGCCATGGTCAGCAACTGTTCCGGCGTCTTGTACGGCAGGTCTGTCTCACGGCCCTGCCAGGCGCTCTCAAGCGCTTTTATCATACGCAGATGGGCTCGTTTCAACAGCGCCATATCGCTCATGCCTGCCGTGTACAGATAGGTATCCGGGTACAGGCGCCCTTCCGGGCTGGTGCCTTCCGGCAGCCCCAGCGCTTCGGCGATTTCCGCCTCGCTTTTACCGGCCAGCGTATGTTTGAGGTATTTCGACTGTTGCAGCACCATCAGCCAGTCACTCAGACGGGAACCTTCAATAAACCGCGCGCTGAATTGGGCTTCTTTACCGCTGGCCAACAGTTTAAGCATTTGACGCACCGTCATGCCCGGCGTAAAGCGGTAGGTCCCGGCCTTAAACTCCGCCAATTGCGGCTCCAGACGCAGCAACCATGGGAACCACTTACCGTTGTGGATCAGCTTGTCGCGTACCAGCAATCCTTCCAGCGCCACTCGTCCGGTCCCTGCCGGCAGTTTAAAAATGGCTTCCTGCTGGATCGCCAATGGCGTATCCGCGAAGCGTTCAACCTTCTGGTAACCCCAAAACAGCAGGCCCAATACCAGAACAACAATAATAGAAACGAACTTCAGCTTTCTTTTCTTCATCAATCAGCCATCGTTAACAGTGTGGGCGCAAAAAATCATACAGTTGGCGCGAAGGGTAACGCCATGATTGCGCAGTATTGACCGGCAGCAACGGCATTAACGCATTGCTCACCAGCACTTCTTCGGCATCGGCCAGCGTCTCCAGCGGCTCACTGACGCAATGCAGCGAGTATTCGCTGCCCGTCAGCAGCTCAATCACCCGACGACGCATCAACCCGGCCACCCCGGCCTGACCCAAGTCCGGAGTAAAAACTGCTTTTCCCTTACGCCAGAACAAATTAGCCGCACAGCATTCCACCAGCATACCGGCAGTGTCAAGCACCAGCGCCTCGTCGGCGGCCGTCTGGTCAAGATGCGTGCGGATCAACACCTGCTCCAAACGGTTCAAATGCTTCAGCCCAGCCAACAGGGGATTACGCCCCAGCGCTACCGGACTGAGCGTCAGGCTGATGCCCTGTTCACGCCATGGCAGATAGTGCATCGGGTAGCTGCTGCGAGAGACAATGCGGGTAGGAGCCTCACAGCCTTTCGGGCTGTAACCCCTGCCACCGCTGCCGCGCGTCAATATCGCTTTGACCACGCCCAGAGGGATAGATTCTGCCGCGTGCACCATTTCATCTTCCAAAGCGCTCCAGTCACAGGCTGGCAGCATCAGCCGTTGTGCCGCCAACTGCAGTCGCTCGATATGCCAGGGCAACAGGTCGATTTTACCCTCGGTCACCCGGGCGGTAGTGAAACAACCGTCGCCAAACTGCAAACCGCGATCGCTTGGCGCGAGTGCATTATGCTGATACCCATTAATCCAGTACATAGACTCCCCCTGACCGCTTTGGTATCACTACAGAATAACAGGCGCAGGTGCCATTAGCAGCAGCTTGCCGTTTGGCTATAACACCGGCAAGCAGAGCTTTCCGAGTCACGGGTCAACGCCATAAAAAAAGCCCGGTTTAAAAAACCGGGCTTTTATAGCATCTGCCAACTGAGGTATTACACCTTACGGAAGATCAGTGAACCGTTGGTACCACCGAAGCCGAAGGAGTTACACAGTGTGTACTGCATATCACTCACCTGGCGCGCTTCGTGCGGAACAAAGTCCAGATCGCAACCTTCATCCGGATTATCCAGGTTGATGGTTGGCGGAACGGCTTGGTCACGCAATGCCAATACGGTGAAGATCGATTCGATCGCGCCCGCAGCACCCAACAGGTGGCCGGTCATCGATTTGGTCGAACTGACCATCACGCGCTGCGCATCGCTGCCAAATACCGACTTCACCGCCTGCGTTTCGGCTTTGTCACCGGCCGGCGTTGAGGTGCCGTGCGCATTGATATAACCGATTTGTGACGTAGTCACACCGGCATCACGCAACGCATTTTCCATCGCCAGCGCTGCGCCCGCCCCATTATCAGGAGGGGACGTCATGTGATAAGCATCGCTGCTCATCCCAAAGCCGACAACTTCAGCATAAATCTTGGCGCCGCGTTTTTTAGCGTGCTCGTACTCTTCCAGTACCATCATGCCGGCACCGTCACCCAGAACAAAACCGTCACGGTCTTTGTCCCATGGGCGGCTGGCCGCTTGCGGGTTTTCGTTACGGGTCGACAATGCGCGTGCTGCGCCAAAGCCACCGACACCCAACGGGGTACTGGCTTTCTCTGCCCCACCGGCCAGCATGACGTCAGCATCATTGTAAGCAATGATACGCGCGGCATGGCCAATGTTGTGCACACCTGAAGTACAGGCGGTGGCGATCGAAATGCTCGGGCCACGCATGCCGTACATGATGGTCAGGTGGCCTGCAATCATGTTAACGATGGTTGACGGCACAAAGAACGGACTGATTTTCCGTGGGCCACCGTTAACCAGTGAACTGTGGTTTTCTTCAATCAAACCCAGGCCGCCAATACCGGAGCCGATAGCGGCACCAATGCGGCTGGCGTTAGCCTCGGTGATATCCAATTGCGCATCCTGCATAGCTTGCATGCCGGCCGCGATACCGTATTGGATGAAGGCGTCCATCTTGCGCGCATCTTTGCGTGAGATGAAATCCTCTGAATTAAAATCCTTTACCAGGCCAGCAAACTTGGTCGCATAGGCTGTGGTATCGAAATGGTCGATCAGGCTGATGCCACTCTGACCGGCAAGAAGAGCTGTCCATGTGGACTCTACCGTATTGCCGACAGGAGACAACATGCCCAGTCCGGTCACAACTACTCGACGCTTAGACACGTTTGTCCTCCAAGGAGGGAAAATATGACACTAGGGATAGAAAAAACTTAGGCGGTCGAGTGACCGCCTAGATATGTTCTCTTACTGCTGGCTGGCGTTGATGAAATCAATAGCTGCCTGAACAGTAGTGATTTTCTCAGCTTCTTCGTCTGGAATCTCTGTGTCGAACTCTTCTTCCAGAGCCATTACCAGCTCAACGGTGTCAAGAGAATCAGCACCCAGATCTTCAACGAAAGAAGCGTTATTTAAAACTTCTTCCTGTTTAACACCCAACTGCTCAACAATGATTTTCTTAACGCGTTCTTCGATAGTGCTCATACTCTTAAATTTCCTATCAAAACTCGCTTTCGCGATGGTTTTCGTAGTGTATAAAATGTTGAAAAAGATGCAACTAAATCCCGGCTGGTCAAACCACGATTTTACGCTATTCTGCGGTTTTTACCCCAAATAACGCAAATAGTTTTCGCATTTTTTAAATCATGTACATGCCGCCATTGACATGCAACGTTTCACCGGTGATGTAGCCAGCCTCATCAGAGGCTAAAAATGCAACAGCGCTGGCGATTTCTTTAGCATCCCCCAGCCGATTGGCTGGAACTGATGACAAAATGCCTGCACGCTGATCATCTGTCAACGCCCGTGTCATGTCCGTCTCAATAAAGCCAGGTGCCACGACGTTGACCGTAATGCCACGCGAAGCAACTTCACGTGCCAAAGACTTACTAAAACCAATCAAACCGGCTTTAGCCGCCGCGTAATTAGCCTGCCCTGCGTTCCCCATGGTTCCGACTACAGAACCGATGGTGATGATACGGCCAAACCGCTTTTTCATCATAGCTCGCATTACCGCTTTTGACAGACGGAATACGGAAGTCAGATTGGTGTTCAGGATATCCTGCCACTCATCGTCCTTCATACGCATCAGGAGGTTATCACGCGTAATACCGGCATTATTCACTAAAATGTCGATTTCGCCAAATTCAGCACGAATAGATGCCAGAACGCTGTCGATAGATTGAGCATCGACCACATTCAACGCAAACCCTTTGCCGCTTGCACCCAGGTAGCTGCTGATAGCCTCAGCGCCGCTTTCACTGGTGGCGGTGCCGATAACTTTAGCACCACGTGCTACAAACGTTTCTGCAATAGCCCGGCCAATACCCCGGCTAGCGCCGGTGACCAGAACAACTTTACCTTCGAAGCTCATTGTTTTCCTCTTTATTGTTCAAGCGCCGCTGTCAGGCTGGCTGCGTCATTAACCGCCGCCGCCGTCAGGGTATCAACAATACGTTTAGTCAGACCGGTCAGAACTTTACCCGGACCAACCTCTAGCAGCAGCGTAACGCCCTGTGCTGCCATAAACTCTACGCTCTCGGTCCAACGCACCGGGCTGTACAACTGACGCACCAGCGCACTGCGGATCGCTTCTGGATCGGTTTCGGTGCGCACGTCGACGTTATTCACCACCGGCACCTGTGGCGCACTGAAGGTGATTTCCTGCAACGCGATGGCCAGCTTGTCTGCGGCCGGTTTCATCAGTGCGCAGTGCGAAGGCACGCTCACCGGCAACGGCAGCGCACGCTTGGCACCTGCGGCTTTACAGGCCGCGCCTGCACGTTCAACCGCTTCTTTATTGCCGGCGATCACTACCTGGCCTGGTGAATTGAAGTTCACCGGCGAAACAACCTGCCCCTGGGCAGATTCTTCACAAGCCTTGGCGATAGCCGCGTTGTCCAGGCCGATAATGGCGGACATCGCGCCAGTACCTTCCGGCACCGCTTCCTGCATCAGTTTGCCGCGCAGCTCAACCAGACGGATTGCCGCCTGGAAATCCAGCACGCCCGCACACACCAGCGCCGAGTATTCACCCAGGCTATGGCCGGCCATGATTGCAGGCGCTTTACCGCCCTGCTGCTGCCAGACGCGGAAAATCGCTACGGAAGCCGCCAGCAATGCCGGCTGCGTCTGCCAGGTTTTGTTCAGCTCTTCCGCCGGCCCTTGCTGCACCAGTTGCCACAGGTCGTAACCCAGAACGGAAGAGGCTTCGCTGAAGGTCGCTTCAACGATCGGATATTGAGTGGCCAAATCGGCCAGCATGCCCAGAGTCTGTGACCCCTGGCCTGGAAAAACAAAAGCAAATTGCGTCATTTTTTCTTCCTGTTAATCAGAAACGAACCAGCGCCGAGCCCCAGGTAAAGCCGCCGCCAAAGGCTTCCAGCAGCACCAGTTGGCCGCGTTGAATTCGCCCATCACGCACCGCTTCATCGAACGCTGCGGGGACCGAGGCGGCCGAAGTGTTACCGTGACGATCGAGCGTCACTACCACTTTCTCCAGCCCCATACCCAATTTTTTCGCCGTCGCGCTGATAATACGCAGATTGGCCTGGTGTGGCACCAGCCAGTCCAGCGAGCTGCGGTCCAGATTGTTGGCCTGCAAGGTTTCATCAACGATGTGAGCCAGTTCGGTAACCGCAACCTTGAAGACTTCATTACCCGCCATGGTGACATAGGCCGGCTTGTCTTGATCCTGACGATCTTTGAACGGCAAGGTCAACAAACCGCCGTAGCTGCCATCGGCATGCAGATGGGTCGACAGGATGCCGGGTTCTTCAGAAGCGCCCAACAGCACGGCACCTGCACCATCACCAAACAGAATGATAGTGCCGCGATCTTCCGGATCCAGCGTGCGTGACAACACGTCAGCACCAATCACCAGAGCATGCTTCACCGCGCCGTTTTTAACATACTGATCGGCGACGCTCAACGCATAGGTGAAACCGGCGCAGGCCGCAGCCAGATCGAATGCCGCACAGTCCTTAATACCCAGCAACTGCTGCACCTGGCAGGCAGAACTTGGGAATGCGTGGCTCGAGGTGGTGGTAGCCACCACGATCAGCCCGATGTCTTCTTTAGCCACACCCGCCATTTCCAGCGCTTTTTCAGCAGCATGGAAGCCCATCGTCGCAACGGTTTCATCCGCGGCGGCAATACGGCGTTCACGGATACCGGTACGAGAGACGATCCACTCGTCAGAGGTATCCACCATTTTTTCCAGGTCAGCGTTGGTGCGCACTTGTACGGGTAAATAGCTCCCCGTACCGAGAATCTTTGTATACATGTACGATCAGTCACTCTTAGGTAATACAGCTTCAAGGCGCGCAGCAATCCTGTCAGGGACTTGCCGCTGCACCGCCTGCACAGCCTGTTCGATTGCAACTGCAAACGCGTGCGGGTTCGCAGCGCCGTGGCTCTTGATTACGGTGCTGCGCAATCCTAACAGACATGCGCCATTATACTGGTCGGGGTTCAGGTGGCCGAACCGCTTTACCACCCGTTTTTGCAACCAACGGCCCAACAATTTTAACCACCACGCCTGCTTGCCACCGTCTCCGGATGATTTCAGCAGCGATAAAAATACTCTTACCACCCCTTCCATGGTTTTCAGGGTGACGTTACCCACAAAGCCGTCGCAGACCAACACATCGGTTTTACCGGTGAGGAGATCGTTGCCCTCCAGGTAACCAATATAGTTGATTGCCGGAGTATTTTTTAGCACGGCGGCCGCTTCGCGGATGTTATCCAGGCCTTTGGTTTCTTCTTCACCAATATTCAGCAGCGCCACGCGTGGTTGCGCAATCCCCACCACCTCTTCGGCCATCACCGCGCCCATCACCGCAAACTGTACCAGCATGGTACTGTCGCATTCGACGTTGGCGCCCAGATCCAGCACCACGGTTTTGCCACCCAGCTGATTCGGGATCACCGTCATCAACGCCGGCCGTTCAATACCGTCCAGCGGCTTAATCAGCATTTTCGCCAACCCCATCAACGCGCCGGTATTGCCTGCGCTGACGCAGCCTTGCGCATCACCGTTTTTAGTCAGTTCCAGCGCAATGCGCATGGAGGTACCACGGCTGGCACGTATCGCTTGTGAGGGTTTGGCGTCGCCGGCAATCACTGATTTAGCGGGCACAACTTGCAAACGTTCCAGAAGAACCGGATCGGCTTTGGCAAGTAAGGGAGAGAGGGTGTCGGGATTGCCGACCAGCAGAAGATGAAGCTGTAAATTAGAGGCCAGTGCCTGCAATGAAGCAGGCACTGTGACGCAGGGACCGAAGTCCCCGCCCATTGCATCTAACGCCAGGGTTAGACGAGTCAAGGTACCGCTACTTAGCCGATAACCTTGCGACCGCGGTAGAAACCGTCGGCAGTGATATGGTGACGCAGGTGAGTCTCGCCAGATGCTTTATCTACAGACAAAGTGGCGGTGGTCAGAGCATCGTGTGAACGACGCATGCCACGTTTGGAACGGGTTGGTTTATTTTGTTGTACGGCCATGGACCTTACTCCTTAATTACTTACGCTTTAAACTGGCTAATACGGCAAATGGATTTGGTTTCTCCGCCTCTGCAGGCAGTTTGCCAAATACCATGTCCGCTTCGGACACTTCACAGTGTTCAGATTCATGTACCGGGACGACAGGCAGTGAAAGAATAATTTCGTCTTCAATCATTGCCAGCAGATCGACTTCGCCAAACTCATCGACTTCGATCGGCTCGTACGCCCCCGGTAATGCCTCAGCCTGCTCATCATTGACGACCGGGCTAAAACAATATGTTGTGTGAACATGATGTTCAAACGGCACTCCACAGCGTTGGCACATCAGCATTACCTGGACGTCCGCATGCCCTGTTATTACCGCGAGGCGCTGGTTATCAATATCAAAGGATAACGAGACCTCAACATCACTGTCCACACTGACCACAGAGGCGGCAACACGTGTAACCTGCTCAGGCGCATAGGAACCAACATAGTCCAGGCGTTTCTGAGCGGTACGTACCGCATCAATGGTCAAGGGTAATTTTACCTTTTGCATAGGGCGCGCATATTAACTTTGTAACGACTTAGAGTCAAAGAAAAAGGCCGTAAAACGGCACCTTTCACCAATATTCGCTTCCTCAGCGGCGGACAGTTTAAAATGCCCACTCTATTTACGCTACGGTTTACGAAAAAAATTATGCAAAGACTGCTCCTTGCCTCCACCTCGACCTACCGCAAGACGCTGCTGGAAAAGCTGCATCTGCCTTTTATCTGTGCCGCTCCGCAGGTCGATGAAGCCCCGCTGGCCGGGGAAAACGCCGAAGCGCTGGTGCTACGACTGGCAGCGGCGAAGGCCCAGGCATTGGCCAGCGCCTACCCCGACCACCTGATTATCGGCTCAGATCAGGTCTGCGTGATTGACGGTAAAATCACCGGAAAACCACACACCGAAGAAAATGCCCGCGCGCAATTGCGTCAGGCCAGCGGCCAAAAGGTCACTTTTTATACCGGCCTGGCGTTATACAACAGCCATAGCCAACACCTGCAACTGCTTTGCGAACCCTTTCACGTGCATTTCCGTGTGTTGAATGAGGCTGAAATCGACGCCTATGTTCGCCTTGAGCAACCGCTCAACTGCGCAGGCAGCTTTAAAAGTGAAGGTTTGGGCATTGCGTTATTCGACAAGCTGGAGGGGCGGGATCCGAATGCGTTGATCGGTCTGCCGCTGATTGCGCTACTGGAGATGCTGCGGGCTGAAGGCATCAACCCGCTGGCATGAAGGTACGGCTTACTGTTCTTTAGACTGCTTGCGCAATACCTGCAGGCAGTGGCGCAACTCTGCGTCCATCGGCGCTTCGATACGCATCGTTTCGCCAGTGCCTGGGTGTTCAAAGCGCAGCGCTGCCGCATGCAGGAACAAACGTTTGAGCCCGGTTCCCGCCAATTGGCGATCAAATTCACGATCGCCATAGCGGTCGTCAAAGGCTATTGGATGTCCGGCGTGCAGGGCGTGAACGCGGATCTGGTGAGTGCGTCCGGTGATCGGGCTGGCCTTGACCAGCGTCGCATGCTCAAAGCGCTCTTCCACCTTGAAGCGGGTTTCCGACGGTTTGCCCTCGCTGTTAACGCGCACAATACGTTCACCGCTCTGCAGAATATTTTTCAGCAGCGGCGCCTGTACCGCTTTGCAATGCGACTGCCATTGACCGCGAACCAGTGCCAGATAATCCTTCTGCATCCCTTTCATCCGCAGTTGCTCATGCAAGGAGCGCAGCGCGGAACGCTTTTTCGCCACCAACAGCACGCCAGAAGTGTCGCGGTCCAGGCGATGCACCAACTCCAGGAAGCGGGCTTCCGGACGCAACGCACGCAAAGCTTCGATCACGCCAAAACTCAGACCGCTGCCACCATGCACCGCAGTGCCTGAAGGTTTGTTCAGCAGCAGCAGGTGATCGTCTTCATACAGAATGCAATTGGCCAGCGCGGCCACTTTATCCAGCTTGGCAGAGACCGGTGCCTCTTCACGCTCGGCAACGCGTACCGGCGGCACACGCACCACGTCACCGGGCGCCAGCTTGTATTCCGCCTTGATGCGTCCTTTATTAACGCGCACCTCGCCTTTACGTACGATGCGATAAATCATGCTCTTCGGCACGCCTTTCAGGCGGGCAAGCAGAAAGTTGTCGATTCGCTGACCGGCTTCGTCGTCAGAAATCGTGATTAGTTGTACTGCAGGAATGTTCGTTTTCATGGGGCAGGATTCTAAATAGAGCGCGTAAATAGCGCCACTTCTTTTTATGTGCTTAACTGTCTCTCTGACTGCAGGCGAAACTCCAGCGGACAATAAGGCAGCAAGCCGGTTTGAACGTTTGCGATTTCTTCCGCAGTTAAGGAAAAGTCACCTTGCTATAACAGTATCAGCAGTGGAATAATGCGTTTACTTTCCACGTTGATTCTCGTTAAACAGGGAAAACTGTGGAATTATAAAATTTGTCTGATGGCACAAAAACGCAGCAATGGCGTAAGACGTAATGTGAAATCAAACAATTAGCGGGCTGCGGGTTGCAGCTTGGCCGGCAAACGGAATCAGATCTGTCGACGTAAATCAGAGGCTATTCCCCTAGTAAAAGTGCTGTTTTTCACAAAGAAATACAGGCTTACCGAGATAATGCGCCCCTATGCAGGCGACAACCGTGAGGTTGACGGCTTTGCGAGAAGACACGGGGTTTTCGGTTTTAATCCGGCCATGAGGTTATTTTGCCCGCAGCTTTGTCGATAATGTAAAAATAACGAGTAAGTTAAGATGAAAAGAATGTTGATTAACGCAACTCAGCAGGAAGAGTTGCGTGTTGCCTTGGTAGATGGACAGCGGCTGTATGATTTGGATATTGAAAGTCCAGGTCATGAACAGAAAAAAGCGAATATTTACAAAGGCAAAATCACTCGTATAGAACCAAGTCTTGAAGCAGCGTTTGTTGATTACGGCGCCGAACGACATGGTTTCCTCCCTCTTAAAGAAATCGCTCGCGAATACTTCCCAAGTAACTACTCTTCCCATGGTCGCCCAAACATCAAAGATGTGCTGCGCGAAGGCCAGGAAGTGATCGTTCAGGTTGATAAAGAAGAACGTGGTAACAAAGGCGCTGCCTTGACCACCTTCATCAGCCTGGCCGGCAGTTATCTGGTGCTGATGCCGAACAACCCACGTGCCGGTGGTATTTCACGCCGCATTGAGGGTGACGACCGCACCGAACTGAAAGAAGCGCTTTCTTCCCTGCAACTGCCAGACGGCATGGGTCTGATTGTTCGTACCGCCGGCGTTGGCAAATCTGCCGATGCGCTGCAGTGGGATCTGTCATTCCGCCTGAAGCACTGGGAAGCGATTAAAAAAGCCGCTGAAGGCCGCGCTGCGCCATTCCTGATCCATCAGGAAAGCAACGTTATCGTGCGTGCATTCCGCGACTATCTGCGCCCGGACATCGGCGAAATCCTGATCGACAATCCAAAAGTTCTCGATCTGGCCAAAGAGCACATTTCTGCCCTGGGCCGTCCGGATTTCAGCAGCAAAATCAAACTGTACAGCGGCGAAATCCCTCTGTTCAGCCACTACCAAATCGAATCCCAAATTGAATCCGCTTTCCAGCGTGAAGTTCGCCTGCCTTCCGGTGGCTCGATCGTTATCGACTCCACCGAAGCGCTGACCGCTATCGACATCAACTCCGCGCGGGCAACTCGCGGCGGCGATATCGAAGAGACGGCGTTCAACACCAACCTGGAAGCGGCAGACGAGATCGCTCGTCAGCTGCGCCTGCGCGACCTTGGCGGCCTGATCGTTATCGACTTTATCGATATGACCCCGGTTCGCCATCAACGTGAAGTGGAAAACCGCCTGCGTGACGCCGTTCGTCAGGACCGCGCACGTATCCAAATCGGTCGCATTTCCCGTTTCGGCCTGCTTGAGATGTCACGTCAGCGCCTCAGCCCATCACTGGGTGAGTCCAGCCATCACGTCTGTCCGCGCTGTAACGGCACCGGCACTATCCGTGATAACGAATCGCTGGCACTTTCCATTCTTCGTCTGATCGAAGAAGAAGCGCTGAAAGAAAATACCAAAGAAGTTCACGCCATCGTGCCGGTTCAGGTTGCTTCTTACCTGCTGAACGAAAAACGTGACTCGGTGAGCGCGATCGAAAAACGTCAGGGTGGCGTGAAAGCGATCATCGTGCCGAACGATCAGATGCAAACCCCACACTACTCTGTACTGCGCGTGCGTAAGGGCGAAGAAACACCGACCCTGAGCTACCTGCTGCCGAAACTGCACGAAGAAGAAATGGCCCAGCCGCTGGAAGATGCGCCGATGGAGCGCAAGCGTCCTGAACAACCGGCTCTGGCTTCGTTCTCTCTGGCTGCGGACGCCCCACCACCGGCAGAAGAGCCGGTTGTGGCTCAAGCTACCGTCACTGCTACTGCGACCAAGCAAACCGCACCTGCTGCCGCTGCCAAACCGGGCCTGTTGGGCCGTCTGTTCGGTGGTCTGAAAGCGCTGTTTGCCGGTGAAGAACAGCCGGTAGTCGAAGCCAAACCTGTAGTGGAAGCGCCGAAGTCTGAAGGCAACGGTGAAAACCGCCGTCAGGATCGTCGTGGCCAACGCCGTCAGGGCACCGGTCGTAAAGATCGCGGTGAGCGCGGAGAACGTGGTGAGCGTAGCGATCGTCCAGAACGCGGTGAGCGTAAAGAGCGCGGTGAAGGCCGTGACAATCGCGAAAATCGTGAGCCACGTGAAAATCGCGAACCTCGTGACAACCGCGAAGGCCGTGAAACACGTGAAGTACGCGATGAACAGCGTCGTAACCGCCGCAATGCGCCACAAGCCACGGCAGCCGTAGTCGAAGAGCCACTGTCTGAAGAAGCCGCCAAGGCACAGCGCGAAGAACAGCAACAGCGCCGTGACCAGCGTGCCGATCGTCAGCGTCGTCGCCAGGAAGAAAAACGTCAGGCTCAGCAGGAAGTGGCCGCGCTGGAAAGCGTAGAAACCGCAACCACGACCACAACCAATGTCAGCGTTGACGAAGATCTCGAAGAACGTCAGATGCAGAACATGCAGCGTCGTCAGCGTCGTCCTCTGACGCAGAAAGTTCGGGTGCTGTCTGCGGAAGAAGAACTGCATCGTGCAGCGGAAGAACTGCTGGCGCCAAAAGCACCGGTAGCGAAAGTCCAGGACGTGCAGCCTGCTCAGGTTGAAGACAGCGTTAAACTGCTGCCGGAAACCCTTGAGGCACAGACTGAGGATGATGCACAGGACAATCGCGCTAATGGCGAAAACGGCATGCCACGCCGCTCACGTCGTTCACCGCGTCACCTGCGTGTTAGCGGTCAACGTCGTCGCCGCTACCGTGACGAGCGTTATCCTACCCAGTCACCAATGCCACTGGCAGGGGCTTTCGCCTCTCCGGAAATGGCTTCGGGCAAGGTATGGGTAAGTTACCCTGTCACACAAACCGCGCAACTGATTGAAGAAGCAGAAGTTCAGACTGAAGCTGTCGAAATCGCTGCTGATAATGTCATGGCACAGGAAGCCGTCAGCGTTGCCGCTCCGGTGATTGCTGAAGTCGCGATGCCAGCCGTTGCGCCAGTGAGCGAGCCGGAAGTGGTGGTCACCGCAGTAGAACCCGTCCAACCGGTTGTTGAAACCGTTGAACCGGCGATCGCTGCCCAGGCCGAAGAAACCACACCAGCCCCTGTAGCTGAAGCGCCAACAGTTGAAGAAACTGCGGTAGTTGAAGCTGCACCGGTGGTAGAGGAAGCCCCTGCGGTTGAACCTGCCCCTGTGGCTGAAGAAACACCGGTAGTGGCTGCAGCAATCGTTGCTGAAGAAACTGTCGCTGAACCAACACCGGCGTTCGTTGAGCCGGCAGTTGAAGTCGCCCCCGTGCAGGAAGTTGCTGCGCCGGTGGTGGTTGAAGAAAAAGCGCCGGTTGTGCAACAGCAGCCAGCGCCGGTGCAAGAGGTGCTGTATAAACACATCGCCACTGCGCCAATGACCAAGGCTCCTGCACCGGACTATGTAGCGGATCAGCAGCAGCAAAGTGATTGGCAGCGCCCTTCCTTCAACTTCGAAGGCAAAGGTTCAGCAGGTGGCCATGCGGCGGCAAATCAAGCCACCGCTCCGGCAACCAAACCGCAGCCAATTAACGACTAAGTTAATCTGCTTCGATAAAAAAACCCGCCATTTGGCGGGTTTTTTATTGCCGATAAATCGGCTCAGGCAATTT
This sequence comes from Serratia proteamaculans, assembly GCF_949794035.1. Classification (NCBI taxonomy): domain Bacteria; kingdom Pseudomonadati; phylum Pseudomonadota; class Gammaproteobacteria; order Enterobacterales; family Yersiniaceae; genus Serratia; species Serratia proteamaculans. The sequence continues at coordinate 2,049,057 of NZ_OX461105.1, read as the reverse complement.
TCTTCAACTGTTTGATATCCAGCAAATCCAGTTTGCCCTCTATCTGGCTAACGAAATGCTTAAAATGCTCGGTGGCATTGTGTTTTTCCAGCGCCTCGGCGCTTGCCCAACGCTCAAAGAATACGAAAGTGCCCGGCTTTTCGAGATCGCGGTGCAAATCATATTGCAGATTACCCAGCTCCTGACGGCTTGGATCGATAATCCCATGCACCGCATCGCTGACGGCGGACACAAATTCAGGTTTCGCCTGTAAGGTGGCAATAACACGTACTTCCATTTCTCTCTCCCATTCCACATGATTAATGTTAATAACCCGGCAGTTATCGCGCAGGCATCATTAAAATCTCTGACACTATGCGCCTGATAGCCAATTGATTTCAACTTGCCGTGAACAAACAGATGCATCGGGAGCGCTTTCCGCTTATCCTTACACCCCGGCGTGAATAACCCCCATTATTCGCTTTTATGTAGACCCGTATCTAACCGCCGGAGCCTTGCAACATGACTGCACAACCTCAAGCCCTGAAAATCCGCCGCCCTGACGACTGGCACATCCATCTGCGTGACGACGACATGCTGAAAACGGTTCTGCCCTATACCAGTCAGGTCTTTGGCCGGGCGATTGTGATGCCGAACCTGGCTCCGCCAATTACTACCGTCGTCGCCGCTCGCGCTTACCGTGACCGTATTCTGGCAGCGGTCCCTCAGGGGCATGATTTCACCCCGCTGATGACCTGTTATCTGACCAATTCACTGGATGCTGCTGAACTGGTTAACGGGTTCGAGCAAGGGGTGTTCACCGCCGCCAAGCTGTATCCGGCCAACGCCACCACCAACTCCAGCCATGGCGTCAGCGATGTCAAAGCCATCTATCCGCTGTTCGAACAAATGCAGAAAATGGGTATGCCGCTGTTGATTCATGGGGAAGTAACCGATGCCGCCGTCGATATTTTCGACCGTGAAGCACGCTTTATCGAGCAGGTTATGGAGCCGATTCGCCGGCAGTTCCCGGAGCTGAAAATTGTCTTCGAGCACATCACCACCAAAGAAGCGGCGCAGTACGTGCAGGAAGGCAATCGTTTTCTTGGCGCGACCATCACCCCCCAGCATCTGATGTTTAACCGTAACCATATGCTGGTTGGCGGCATCCGTCCGCACCTGTTCTGCTTGCCGATCCTCAAGCGTAATATTCACCAGGACGCGCTGCGTAAGGCCGTTGCCAGTGGTTCAGATCGCTTCTTCCTCGGTACCGACTCCGCCCCCCATGCCAAACACCGCAAGGAATCAAGCTGTGGCTGCGCCGGCGTATTCAACGCTCCCAATGCTATCCCTGCCTACGCCAGCGTATTCGAACAGTTGGGTGCACTGGAGCATCTGGAAGCCTTCTGCTCGCTGAACGGCCCGCGTTTTTACGGCCTGCCGGTTAATACCGACTTCATCGAGCTGCAGCGCATACCCACTAGCCAACCGGAAGAGATCGTCATGGGCAGCGAAACGGTAGTGCCATTCCTGGCCGGAGAGAGCCTGAGCTGGTCAGTGACAGCAGAATAATCTTTTTTTAACCTAGCCTCTTGCCCCCGCGCACGCTTAACTGTATAAATATCCAGTAAATCGCTTCGGGGGCAATTATGCGTGTTGAAGTCACTATAGATAAAACCAAACCGCTACCGTCAGGAGCCATCGAGGCTCTGACCGGCGAGCTGAGCAAGCGGGTAAACCGCCAATTTCCAGACACCCTGGTGCAGGTGCGTTATGCCGGTTCCAACGGGCTCTCGGTATTGGGCGGCCTGAAAACAGATAAAGATCTGATCGCGGACATCCTCCAGGAAACCTGGGAAAGTGCTGACGATTGGTTTAGCGCAGAATAATACTGCAATGTAGTTTTTGCCGGGGGTCGCTCTCCGGCTTTTTTGTATTTAAAGCCCGGCACAACGCAGTTTAATTTTCTGCTGGAAGAAAAGCTTTATCTGGTCTGTACTGAATGCTTTAACAGGAGGTATTTGACATGGCCCCGGACAAGGTAAAAACCGAAGAAGCGATGACCTTTGGCGAACTACTGGCGCTGATTGCCGATCAAAAGCGACGTTTGAGCGTGCTGGAAGTGGCATTTTCCTATCTGGCCTTTGGCCTGGATGACAAAGCCAATCAATTATTAATTCACAGTCTGAAGCTCGAATCGCAAAATCAAAGTCGTGATGCCGAAACCCAACAGCACTTTGCCCATCTGGCCGCCGAGCTGGAAAAACGGCTACAGGGTACTCCGCGGCCCCCTGATGTTGAATGAATCTAATCTCGTTCCTCCGCATGGTTTTGCGAGTCGACGTGTAGAATAATCACTCAATTAAATAATTATTTTACAAAAGAAGGTGGGAAACTCTCCACCGCCGTAGCCAGATGCGTATACTGTAATTGCTCACATGATGATGGGCCGCATTGATCCTCGTTAGTCACTCACGGTAGTCACTACTCAATAAGGGGTCTTTATGGACAGAAATGATGAAGTAATTCAGACACACCCGCTTGTTGGTTGGGATATCAGTACTGTCGACGCTTATGACGCCATGATGATACGCCTTCATTACCTGTCTTCACGAGATCAGACACCCGAAGACGCCCAAGTAGACAGAACGCTTTGGCTAACCACAGATGTCGCACGTCAATTAATCAATATATTAGAAGCCGGCATCGCCAAGATTGAAGCAACGGATTACCAGGACCTTGATCGTAAAAAGCACTAATTCACTGTACCAAAATGCCTAAGGCGCCAGCGATTATCTCTGGCGCCTTTTTCTTTGCCTGCGAACCGCGCAACGGGTGCATTGCAGCGCCCAACCTTTTATCATAAAGAAATAAGAAACCTATAACAGAGAGGGGATGGCACGTGGAATATGACTTAATTGTTGTGGGCAGCGGCTCGGTAGGCGCGGCGGCAGGTTACTATGCAACACGGTCCGGCCTGAAAGTATTAATGATCGACAGCTCGATGCCCCCACACCGTAACGGCAGCCACCACGGCGATACCCGCATCATCCGTCATGCCTACGGCGAAGGCGAAAAATATGTGCCGTTGATCCTGCGCGCTCAGGCTTTATGGAACGGCCTGATTAAACAAACCGGTGAAGAGTTGTTCCAGGACTGCGGCGTTCTGAACATGGGGCCGCAGAATTCTGAGTTTATCAACAACGCCCAACACAGCGCGCAAAAATTCCACCTCAATACGCAAAACCTTAACGCAGAACAGATTAACCAGCGGTGGCCAGAATTCAATGCACCGGAAGGTTACGTCGGCGTATTTGAGCCAGACGCCGGGTTCCTGCGCTCTGAGCAGGCCATTGCCTGCCTGATTAAATTGGCTAAAGATGCCGGCTGCGGACAATTATTCAATTGCCCTGTCAGCGCAGTGCAACCGATCGAGGGTGGTGTTGAAGTGGTCACCCCTGAAGGCCGTTTTCAGGGCCGTAAAGCGGTGGTCACCGCCGGAACCTGGGTAAAAGCGCTGCTGCCAGAGTTACCGATAGCCCCACTGCGTAAGGTATTTTCCTGGCATCAGGCGGATGGTCGTTACAGCGTCAACAACCGTTTCCCGGCATTTACCGTTGAAGCGCAGGACGGCAACCATTATTACGGTTTCCCTGCCGATAAAGACGGGTTGAAAATAGGCAAACACGATGGTGGCCAACCGATGGAGACACCGGAGCAACGCAAACCATTTGGCAGTTTCACCACTGATGGAACCGAAGTTTTCCACTTCCTGCGCCAATTTTTGCCGGGTGTAGGGGTATGTTTACACGGTGAAGCATGCAGTTATGATATGAGTCCAGATGAAGATTTCATTATCGATACTCTGCCAGAATGCGATCGCTTAATGGTCATCAGCGGTCTGAGCGGCCATGGTTTCAAGTTTGCCAGTGTGTTAGGTGAGATCGCTGCGCTGTTTGCTGAAGATAAAACCCCACCGGTGGACATCGCTCCCTTCTCTCTGAAACGCTTTGCTTAACCCCTTCCCGTTAACTTAATCGCACCCGCCCACCCGCGCGGGTTGCGGTTACATTTTTTAGTTACATGACAAAACTATCATAACGATCTGAAATATATTGTTAAAAATATTTCAACGGAAATTTCTGGGGTAAGTATCCGGATTTCCGAATTGATCCCCCCTGGTGTAAGTTCTATTTTACAGCTGATATGCCCCTGCTATTTCTTCGAACAACAAGGACGTCACCATGAAACTGCTTGTCGTGGACGAATGCTGCTTCACTCGGGTCGGTATCGATAACTATTTTACTGACAATGTTTTCGCCCAGGTAAAATGTTGCCACAGCCTGGAACAGGCAACCCCCCTGCTGGACCACTACCGACCAAGTCACATTCTGGTAAACCTGACCAAACATTGCCGTCATAGTGAAGATGATGCTCAACTGCAGGCCTTTATTGAGGCCACCTCATCGGCACTGTTGTTTATTTATCTGGATACGCCTTATCCCTACAGCGAAACGCCAATGCGCATCGCCGATCATGCTTTCCTGTTCAATAAAGCCACTTTGCCGGTGACGTTGCGCATGATGCGCGAAAAACCGGTGTCACTGATGGATTGCAGCGTTGAACATTCACTGTTCAGCCCGCAAGAACTGACGGTGATGAAGCACTGGATGGCAGAAATGCCCAATTACCGCATCGCGAAAAAGCTGCAAATCAGTTCGCATACGGTTTATGTTCACAAGCGTCATATCACCGAAAAAATCAACGCCCGCAATCGGCTGGAGTTTTATTCGCTGTATAACGTGCTGCGGTACTTCTATCCGCCAAGCGTCCCCACCAGCCCACTGTCACTGTCCCTGCTGGCGGTATAATCCAAAGCCTGCGCCAAAGCAGGCTGATTTTTCCTTTTAATTTGCCTCTGCTGCACGCTTTGCCCTCTCGACGGTATTAACGCCGCTCGCAAAAATCTATACTCTGCCTGTCCTTATCTTTTGGCTGCTGAGAATGCTAAACAAAATACTGTCGGCGATCGTCAACAATGTACGTGAACATCTGGTGCTGTATATCTGCCTGTGGCTGGTGTTGTTAGCGCTGGACGTCTATTTCTTCTTTATCCCTTAATTCATGTCGCCCACTTTTCCCCGTTTACGCTTTAGCCGTTTTGGCCTCCCGGAACAGGTCATTGCCCTGGAACAGACCGACCTTCCCAGGCCGCAATCCCATCAACTGCTGCTGCAGATGCGCTATGCCCCGATCAATCCATCCGATCTGATCCCTATCTACGGTCAGTATGCACACCGTATCGCCCTGCCCCAGGTCCCAGGCTATGAAGGCATTGGCGTGGTGGTAGATCCCCGTGGGCAACCGACCGGCAGACGCGCACTGGCTGTCAGGGGGAATGGCAGTTGGCAAACCTTTATCACGCTCGACCAGGATAAAGTCATTTGGCTACCGGACGATATTGATGACGTCAGCGCGGCGCAAATCTACATCAATCCACTCACCTGCTGGGTATTGTTGACGCAGTGGCTACCGCTAGAGGTTGGCGACATTCTGCTGATTAACGGTGGAGGATCGGCGATTAGCCTGCTTTTCTGTCAGTTGGCGGCGCTGCGCGGAATTAAATTGGCCGTGGTAGTACGTAATACAGCCCATCGACAGGCGCTGTTGAATGCCGGTGCCTGGCGGGTTCTTCCTGAGGATTTACTGCAACAGTATAGCCTGCAACAACTCACAGGCCATGCGGCACGGGCGGCGATTGACTGTGTCGGCGGAGAAGAGGGTTTGCATCTGGCGCGTTCAGTCAGCGCCAATGGTGACTTTGTTGCCCTGGGATTACTGAGTAACCAACAGGTTGACTGGCAGTACATTGCTCAGCAACTGCGCTTGCGTACTTCACTGTTCCACCTGCGCAAATGGAATGCACAGGCAACGCCAGCTCAGTGGCAGGCGGCGTTCCAACAGCTTTTCCACTTGCTGAGGCGTGGACAACTGGAGTTACGTCCCCCGGCAGCCATCTACCCACTGCGGCACTATAAATTGGCGCTGCAACATGCCGCCACCAGCAAGACCCAGGGGAAAGTGTTCTTTACTCCGGAGTAACCTGTTTGCCCGGCTGACCGTCACCGAGGATCACCGCCAGTTTATGCCCACCCTCGGTGGTCTCCAGCGCGATACGGGTAATAATGGTCAGGGGAACCGACAACAACATCCCCACCGGCCCCATCAGCCAGCCCCAGAAAATCAATGACAGAAATACCACCAGCGTGGACAACCCCAGTCCGCGTCCCATCACCCGCGGTTCCAGCATGTTACCAATCACCAGATTGATAGTGATAAAGCCCGCAGCCACCACCAGTGCATCGCCAAAACCGTTGAACAGCAGGGCCTGAACCAACGGAGGAACGGCGGCGATCACCGAGCCAATATTGGGAATATAATTCAGCAAAAACGCCAGCAGCCCCCAGATAAAGGCAAAGCGCACGTCCACAACAGCCAGGAATGCCCAGACAATGATGCCGGTCGCCAGGCTGATCGCCGTTTTGATCAACAGATAACGAGTGACCCCATCCAGCGCGCGTTGAATGTTGGCAATGCCTTCACTCGGTTTATCCAGCGCCTGCTGCAATTTGTAGGGCAGCAGTTGTACTTCAAACAGCATAAATACCACGGTCATCAGCAGCAGGAAGATATTGGTCATCGCGCCGGAGAATCGACTCAACAGGCGAGTGATCAGGTTCATCGCCGCGCTGGGATCGACATACTGCAACATCGCCTCGGTGGAAATGGTGATTTTGAAGCGATCGGCGTAATGCTGCAGTTCACTCAGCTTTTCCAGCATCATGCCGCGGTACTGCGGCAGCGAGCGCGCAAACTCGTTCAGTGATGCTCCCAACACGCCGACAAACAACATCAGCACCACCACCACGGCCACCACCAACAAAGTCACGCCCAGTGCGCGAGGTATTCGCCAGCGTTCGAGCTGTGTCACCAGCGGATTCAGCACCATGGCCAGGAACAGCGCCAACAAGAAAGGCACCACAACATCCACCGCCGCTTTAACACCGGCAAGAATAATCACCAACATCGCCAGCATAATCGCCAGGCGCAGGCTGCGATCGGTCAACAGGGTTCGGCCCATACATGTCCTTTGCGTTAATAGCGCTGGCCCAGCGGGCCATCAGATGAGTGGTATGTTAGCAAACTCTGAGGTCACGTCGCAGAGCTATTACCGGGAGAATAAAAATCGCCGTTTTACTGAACCTCGGCTGGAAATAATCGGCAATCTTGACTAGGGTTTATTTGTGAAAAAACTCAGGGTATTTACGTAAAATGACAAAAGCTGACACTAATAAATAAAACCTTTTTATTTCAATCAATAAGATAAAATCAATAATCGTCCCGCAGTCATCAATTCGACGATTTCACTGACTAACTTACCGCTATCTCGGCCAAATTCTCTGATTAATATTATTAAGAAGTAACATAGTTAAATTTATTATTGATTTTATGTTTCTTAAAGTTTAATTATTGCAGCCAGAAAATCAGGAAGGTAAGGAAACAGGATGCTTTGGAAAAATACCGCCAACCGTTTTGGTCATATTTCAGTGCTGATCCACTGGCTGGTTGCACTGACGGTGTACGGCATGTTTGCCCTGGGCCTATGGATGGTCACACTGGGATATTACGATGTCTGGTATCACCAGGCACCAGAGATACATAAAAGCATCGGCACGCTGCTGTTTATCGTCATGGTGGTCCGGGTCGTCTGGCGTTTTGTTTCGCCGCCGCCCAAACCTTTGGCCAGCTACAGTCGGTTTACCCGCGTGAGCGCAATCCTCGCCCATCTGGCGTTGTATGTCGTGCTGTTCAGTATCCTGATCAGCGGCTACCTGATTTCGACCGCCGACGGTCAACCGATCAGCGTTTTCGGCTGGTTCGATATCCCCGCTACCGTCACCGGTATGGCGGAACAGGCCGATACGGCCGGTACCATCCACCTTTACCTGGCCTGGGTCGTGGTAGTGCTTTCGGTATTGCACGGTCTGGCTGCGCTTAAACATCACTTTGTTGATCGTGATGTTACTTTGAAACGGATGCTGGGTAGCAGCGCCGATTAACCTTTGGATTTATGGAGATTGCTATGTTGAAGAAAACCGTACTGGGCCTGACCGCAGGCGCACTGCTGCTGAGCGCTGGTTCCGCGCTGGCTGCTGACTACAAGATCGACAAACAGGGTCAACACGCCTTTATCGAGTTCCGCATCCAACACCTGGGTTACAGCTGGCTGTACGGCACCTTCAAGGATTTTGACGGCGGCTTCACCTTCGACGAAAAAGATCCGTCCAAGGACAAGGTTAACGTCACGATCAACACCGCCAGCGTCGATACCAACCACGCTGAGCGTGACAAACACCTGCGCAGCGCCGAATTCCTGAACGTGGAAAAGAACAAGCAGGCTACATTTGAATCCACTGAAGTGAAAAAGAACGGCGAAGGCTATGCGGTGGTCGGTAACCTGACGCTGAACGGCGTGACCAAACCGGTCACGCTGGACGCCAAACTGATCGGCCAGGGCAATGACCCCTGGGGCGGCTACCGTGCAGGCTTTGAAGCCAACGGCAAAATCAAGTTGAAAGACTTTGGCATCACCACCGATCTCGGCCCGGCATCGCAGGACGTGGAGCTGATTATTTCTGTGGAAGGCGTTCGCGCGAAGTAATACCGAAGCGCGGCGGCAAGGCTGCCGCGCTTACTGTTGGCTCAGCTTGCCGGGCCTTCATCTTCCGGTGCCGGAATGTGCATCGTGGTCTGCAATAACCCTTTCGACTTATTGAAAATCTTGACGCCATTTTCGCGGCCGGCACGGCGCGCACGCTGTTCTTCACGCGGCAACTTCAACTCTTCGCGGCAGATCTCGCTGCAACAGCCTTCAAATTTGGCCGCACAGCTCGGACACTGAATAAACAGCAGGTGACAGCCGTCATTCAGGCAGTTGGTGTGAGTATCGCAAGGCGCACCGCACTGGTGGCAATTGGCGATCACGTCGTCGGAAATCCGCTCGCCCATGCGCTCATCAAACACAAAGTTTTTGCCGACAAACTTCAGCGGTAACCCCTGCTCTTTAGCCTTGCGTGCATACTCGATAATCCCGCCTTCCACGTGATAGACGTTCTTGAAGCCGTTATGCAACATATAGGCACTGGCTTTTTCACAGCGGATACCGCCGGTGCAGTACATGACAATATTTTTGTCTTTATTGTCCTGCAGCATCTCAACCGCCATCGGCAGTTGGTCACGGAAAGTGTCTGAAGGCACTTCGATAGCGTTTTCAAAGTGGCCGACTTCATACTCGTAATGGTTACGCATATCGACAAACAGCGTATCCGGATCGTCAATCATCTGGTTAACGCGATCGGCCTGCAGATACTCACCGACGTTTGCCGGGTTGAAACTCTCATCATCCAGACCGTCGGCAACGATGCGTTCGCGCACCTTCAGGCGCAGCACCCAGAAGGATTTTCCATCGTCTTCCAGAGCGATATTCAGACGCACCTGATCCAGCGCCGGATGCGAGGCAAACAGCGCGGCTTTGAACGCCTCAAACTTATTCTGCGGCACGCTGATTTGCGCGTTGATCCCCTCTTTCGCCACATAAATGCGGCCAAACACCTTCAGCTTGTCGAACTGAACGTACAGGCTGTCGCGAAACGCTTTGGGATCTTCGATGGTGAAATATTTATAAAAAGAAACTGTGGTGCGCGGCTCGGTTTCCGCCATCATGCGCGCCTTCAGTTCCTCATTAGAAATTCGGTTATGTAACACTGGCATGGTGTACTTTCCTGTCTTTCGGGAGGTGACTGATTTGAACACGCGCCGACCGCAGGCCCACGCGCGGCGCACATAATACCCGAAAATGTGGCTCAAAACAGCATTAACCCGTCGATGAGGTGAAGCGCTGGAAACTTGACGCTGTTCACAAATCCCGATACTCCTAGTGGGAGCTTATCCCCTATTTACCACGGATCTGGAGGACGTCATGAGTCAGCTATTTACCCCGATAACGCTGGGAAAACTGAGTTTACCCAACCGTATTATTATCGCACCCATGTGCCAATATTCCGCCGATCACGGCAAAGCCACCGAATGGCATACCCTGCATCTCGGGCACCTGTCATTGTCCGGTGCCGGTTTGCTGATTGTAGAGGCGACTTCGGTAGCGCCTGAAGGGCGTATTACCCCCAACGATCTCGGCCTGTGGGACGACACAACCGAACAGGCGTTAGCGGAGGTGGTACAGGCAGTGAAAAAACACGCCACCATGCCACTGGGTATTCAGCTTGGCCATGCCGGACGCAAAGCTTCTTGCGCAGTCCCCTGGGCAGGCGGTGGTCAACTTGATGCCGCCAACGGTGGCTGGCAGACGCTCTCCGCCTCCGCGGTCCCCTTTGCCCAGCAGGATGAGTCTCCCGCGGCAATGAGCCTGGAACAGATTGAACGCTTGAAAGCCCAGTTTGTTGACGCAGCAAAACGCGCCGATCGGCTCGGTTTTGAATTGATTGAGCTGCATGGCGCGCACGGCTATCTGCTGCACCAGTTCCTTTCACCGTTGGCTAACCAGCGCAACGACCAGTACGGCGGCTCATTGCAAAACCGCATGCGCCTGCTGCTGGAAATTTACACTGAAGTGCGTGCCGTGTTCCCGGCGCACAAGGCACTCGGCGTACGTATTTCCGCCAGTGACTGGGTCGAGGGGGGTTGGGATGAGCAGCAGTCGGTTGCGCTGGCAAAAACGCTGAAACAGCTGGGCTGCGACTATATTCACGTTTCCAGCGGCGGCCTTTCACCACAGCAGAAGATCCCGGTGGGTCCTAATTATCAGGTACCGTTCGCCGAAACCATCAAGCGGGAAAGCGGGCTGCCCACCATCGCGGTCGGGCTGATTACCGAGCCGGAGCAGGCGGAAGCGATTGTCGCCACCGGGCAGGCGGATATGATCGCGCTGGCTCGCGGCATCCTATACAACCCACGCTGGCCTTGGCACGCCGCCGCTAAACTGGGTGAAAAGGTCAGTGCACCGCCGCAATATTGGCGCTCTGAACCGCACGTATTAAAAGGCTTGTTTAAAAACGGCTGAGGAAACCGGGGTGAGGCTCAGCGCCCGCCCCGGCATTCGGTAAAACCGGAAATCACGATCCCCGCCAACAGGGCGACGCCCGACACCGCCAGCAACGGATTAAATTGCAGGTGGGCCCCCAGGCTGCCCAGCAATGCCCCGGTAACCAATAGTCCCGCACTTAACCATGATGCCAACATAAAACCCCCTGAATAATTGCGCGGTATAATACGCGTCTGTCGCTTACGGATTTTATCCTTTAGAGCGGTTCTGTCGAATTATTGGCCAACTTATATCCGTTTATCATTAAAAATGATGTTTTAATGCGGTGCCTTTTCACGTTGTGCGATAAAAATGCCACAATAGTCGGTTATAAACGGCAGAAAATCGTGCAGGGTCCAGGCTCCGGTGCAGAACTGGCCCTCCCATCATTCTGTTATTATCATTAAATGACTGCTTCTAAGCTGAGAACACATGACTCAAGTTCCTTCTTTTAATCGCTCTTTACTGCATCCGCGTTACTGGCTTACCTGGATCGGCATCGGTTTGCTCTATCTGCTGGTCTTGCTGCCTTACCCGATTATCTATCGCCTTGGCACCTCGCTGGGTCGTTTTTCCATGCGTTTTCTCAGACGCCGCGTGGAGATTGCCCAGCGTAACCTGATGCTGTGCTTCCCTGATATGCCACAGGCCGAGCGTGATGCGCTGGTGGTTCAGAACTTTGAGTCCGTCGGCATGGGGTTATTTGAAACCGGCATGGCGTGGTTTTGGCCAAACTGGCGTATCGAGCGTTGGTTCCAGGTCAGCGGGCTGGAACATATTCAGAAGGCTCGAGACAACCATCAGGGTGTACTGCTGATCGGCCTGCACTTCCTGACGCTGGAGCTCGGTGCCCGGATCTTTGGCATTCATAACCCAGGTATCGGCGTTTACCGGCCGCACGACAACAAGCTGATGGACTGGCTGCAAACCTGGGGTCGCATGCGTTCCAACAAATCGATGCTGGACCGTAAAGACGTGAAAGGCATGATCCGCGCGTTGAAACAGGGCGACATCATCTGGTACGCCCCGGATCACGACTACGGCCCGCGCAGCAGCGTGTTCGCCCCGCTGTTCGCCGTGGAGAAAGCCGCCACCACCACCGGCAGCTACATACTGGCGAGAATGGGTAAACCCGCGATTATTCCTTTTACCCCACGCCGCCTGCCGGACGCCAAAGGGTACGAACTGATCATGCAGCCGGCGGTGGAAAACTTCCCGCTGGATAATGAGTTCGAGGCCGCAGCCTTTATGAACAAGGTGGTGGAGAAGGAGATCCTGATGGCACCGGATCAGTACATGTGGCTGCATCGCCGCTTTAAAACTCGTCCGGAAGGCGAGCCCTCACTGTACTGACCGCTAACCCGCCGCACGGCGGGTTTTTTATTCCGCTGATCTTGAGAATCGGCGGTAACGGTGGGATGGTAAAGCCTTCGTCGCTAATCCTGGAGTTGTTATGTACATCGTTAACCTGACCTACCACCGCCCGATAGCAGAAGTCGACGGCCACCTTGAAGGGCACATTACCTGGCTGAAGAAATATTTCCAGGACGGCACCTTCATCGCCTCCGGCCGTAAGAATCCGCGCACCGGCGGTGTGATCCTGGTGAAGGGCATAGATCGCGCCCAACTGGACGCCATTGTCGCGCAGGATCCCTTCAACGCCGTAGCGCACTATGAGATTACCGATGTCGCCCTCTCCACCACCGCCAGTGGTTTTGAACTGCTCGCCGGGCTTTAAATCTGCCGATTTTCCGCGCGCACAGCGCGGAATACTGCCAATATTCTATTTTTAAAACTTTATTTCATTTTCCGTCTATCCCTCCCCACATCAATTGATGCCGCCTATAATTAAGCGCATACTTATCAGGCTAACTTTTTTGCTTTGCCCCCTTGCTTGTGCACGTCCGCAAAGCGCCCCACCTTATGCAGCAGGAAAATATGGCTTCGGCACCAGAACCCATCAACTGGAAACGCAATCTTTTTGTCACCTGGCTGGGGTGTTTCCTCACCGGTGCCGCCTTCAGCCTGATCATGCCATTCCTGCCGCTTTATGTAGAAACCCTTGGCGTCACCGGCCACCAGGCGCTGAACATGTGGTCTGGCCTGGTTTTCAGTATCACCTTCCTGTTTTCTGCGATTGCCTCCCCATTCTGGGGCGGGCTGGCTGACCGGCGCGGACGTAAGCTGATGCTGTTGCGCTCGGCACTGGGTATGGCGATTGTGATGCTGCTGATGGGCATGGCGCAGAATATCTGGCAATTTTTGGCGCTGCGCGCGGTACTGGGCCTGCTCGGCGGTTTTATCCCCAACGCCAACGCGCTGATCGCCACTCAGGTGCCGCGCAATCGCAGCGGCTGGGCGCTGGGTACCCTGTCCACCGGCGGGGTCAGTGGTGCCTTGATTGGGCCACTGATTGGTGGCCTGCTAGCCGACCAATATGGCCTGCGTCCGGTGTTCTACATTACCGCCGGTGTGCTGCTGGCCTGCTTTGTTCTGACGCTGCTGTATGTCAAAGAACAATTCACCCCGGTGCAGAAAAAAGACATGCTGCACGCCCGTCAGGTGTTTGCGGCGCTCAAGAGCCCCAAGCTGATCCTCAGTCTGTTTGTCACCACCATGATTATTCAAGTCGCTACCGGATCCATAGCGCCGATCCTGACGCTGTACGTGCGTGATCTGGCCGGTAATATTCATAATCTGGCCTTTGTCAGTGGCCTGATCGCCTCGGTGCCGGGCGTCGCCGCGCTAATGAGTGCGCCACGGCTGGGCAAGCTGGGCGACAGGATCGGCCCGGAGCGCATTTTGGTGTTTATGCTGATCGTATCGGTGCTATTGCTGATCCCGATGGCCTTTGTGCAAACCCCGTGGCAACTCGGCGTACTGCGCTTCCTGCTGGGTGCGGCCGACGGTGCGCTGTTGCCGGCGGTACAAACCTTGCTGATCTATAACTGCACCAATCAGGTAGCCGGGCGGATTTTCAGCTATAACCAATCATTCCGCGATATAGGCAACGTCAGTGGCCCATTGATGGGTGCCGCCGTCTCCGCCAGCTATGGCTTTCGCGCGGTATTCTGCGTCACCGCCGTGGTGGTGCTGTTCAACGCGATTTATTCCTGGTGGTGTTTGCAACGCCGACCGGCGCGGATGAGGGAAGACACCCTGCAGGAAGAGTAATAGCCGTATTTATCACCAGTTCCCTCACTTAAATGGGCTGACGGCCCGTTTACCCTACTTTTAGTATTGATACCCCTCAGTATCCCTCAGCCAGTGCTCATCAGATAATTCTTAATGCAATTGCTTGTTTTTAAAAAAGTTATTAACTTTTAGTGCAATAAACCACCTGTCAATAACATTCCCGCCGTAACCAACATAAAAACCAGGAAAGGAGATGTTTGTCGACTTTTCATCTAAAAAATGGGATACAGGGACTAGACAAAACCACCATCCAGTTATCAAATGGTTAAATAATATCACGCCCAATGTAAAGCATTGGCCAAGTGAAAAAAGGCCGACGCGCTTTCCACGGTTAACGGGCGCTGCGGCTGCGGTTTTGTCGGGTAATCCGCACTGGGTGGATCACCTTCCTTAAATACACATACATACCACAATATAAGCTGCATCAATGCGGCGCATTTTATTGGGAAGACGTTATGCAATCCTCTGTTAATAACCAAGAAAGCCGGACCTTCTTCGGCCATCCTTATCCGCTGGGATCCCTGTTCTTTACCGAAATGTGGGAGCGGTTCTCGTTTTACGGCATTCGCCCATTACTGATCCTGTTTATGGCCGCCACGGTCTACGACGGCGGCATGGGGTTGGCACGTGAAAATGCTTCGGCGATTGTCGGTATTTTTGCCGGCAGCATGTATCTGGCTGCCCTGCCGGGCGGCTGGTTGGCAGATAACTGGCTGGGTCAGCAAAAGGCGGTTTGGTACGGCTCGATTCTGATCGCCCTCGGCCACCTGTCGATCGCGCTGTCTGCCTTTATGGGCAACAACCTGTTCTTCATCGGCCTGATGTTTATCGTGCTGGGTTCCGGCCTGTTCAAAACCTGTATCTCGGTGATGGTCGGTACGCTGTACAAGAAAGGCGACAACCGCCGTGACGGTGGTTTCTCGCTGTTCTATATGGGCATCAACATGGGCTCGTTTATCGCCCCGCTGATCTCCGGCTGGTTGATCCGTTCCCACGGCTGGCACTGGGGCTTCGGTATCGGGGGTATCGGCATGCTGGTGGCGCTGGTGATCTTCCGCGTCTTTGCCGTCCCGGCGATGAAACGCTATGACAGCGAAGTGGGCCTGGACTCCACCTGGAACAGCCCGGTCGCCAAGAAAAACGGCGTCGGTGCCTGGCTGATTGCGCTGGCCGTCGGTGCGGCGGTGATTATCACCCTGATTGCCCAGGGCATCATCGTGATTAACCCGGTCGCCGTGGCCAGTACGCTGGTTTACGTGATTGCCGCCTCAGTCACCCTGTACTTCATTTACCTGTTCGTGTTTGCCGGCCTGAGCCGTAAAGAACGCGCCCGCCTGTTGGTCTGCTTCATCCTACTGGTGTCCGCGGCCTTCTTCTGGTCAGCCTTCGAACAGAAACCGACCTCGTTCAACCTGTTTGCCAACGACTATACCAACCGTATGATTGGCGACTTCGAGATCCCGGCGGTGTGGTTCCAGTCGATCAACGCCCTGTTTATCATCCTGCTGGCACCGGTATTTAGCTGGGCATGGCCGGCACTGGCGCGTAACAAAATCCGTCTGAGCAGCATCACCAAGTTCGTTATCGGTATTCTGTTTGCCGCTGCGGGCTTCGGGCTGATGATGCTGGCTGCGCAGAACGTGCTGAGCAACGGCGGCGCGGGCGTGTCTCCGCTGTGGCTGGTCGGCAGTATTTTAATGCTGACGCTGGGTGAGCTGTGCCTTAGCCCTATCGGCCTGGCGACCATGACCCTGTTGGCGCCGGAAAGAATGCGTGGCCAGATGATGGGCCTGTGGTTCTGCGCCAGCGCGCTGGGTAACCTGGCGGCCGGTCTGATCGGTGGCCATGTGAAAGCCGACCAACTGGGTATGCTGCCTGACCTGTTCGCACGCTGCTCAATTGCGCTGTTGATCTGCGCCGCAGTATTGACCCTGCTGATCGTCCCGATCCGCCGCATGATGGAAAACACTCAGGGCAAAAGCGCACAGAAACCGGCTGCCAACGCCTGATTACTGTTTCGTTTACCCTTCAGCCAGCGCCCGGTGCGCTGGCTTTTTTATGCATCCCAGACCCGCTGTTGCAACACCACCCGGTAACCGTCCAGATCCTCGAACGTCTGTCCGCTGGTGTCCCAATAAGGGTTGTAGGCGGCGACACGCCGAAAACCGGCGGCCAGCATTCGCTGGCATCCCATCAGCCAGTCCGCTTCATCCGGTAAATAAAACACCAGTAAATGATCTTGCGTCGGCGCCTGCCCCACTTTGACGCCACGATGGTGAGTGAACTCCAGGTGATAACCGTGCTGTGGGTGCCCGACCATCACGCCGTCAAAACCCTGATGATCGTCGAACTCGCCCAACCGTTCGAAACCCAGCCCCTGACAGTACATAGCCGCAATTTCTTGCAGACGATCGGTCGGGCGCGCAATGCGCAGTACCGCATTAGCTATCGGCATTATTTTCTCCGCATCATAATGATTTCATACAGTGCCATGCCCACCAGCATCGCCGCCACGAACAGCCAGCCCGCCGAAGAGCCCGCCCCGGCGAGTACCCAGGCCGGCCCAGGGCAAATGCCCGCCATGCCCCAGCCAATGCCAAACAACGCGCTGCCTGCCAGTAAACGACCATCGAGACGACGGTTGGTTGGGATCTGCATCTCCTCCCCCAACAAACTGCGCTGTCGGTGGCGAGCCCAAAGAAACGCCGGTGCCGCCACCGCAATTGCCCCCACCATCACCAATGCCAGCGACGGATCCCAATGGCCGGTAATATCGAGAAATGCCAAGACCTTGGCCGGATTGGCCATACCGGCAACGATCAGGCCAAGGCCAAAAATCGCACCGCTCAGTAAAGCAAACAGGTATCTGAACATGGTGTTAGCCTCCCACCCAGTGACGAACTGCCCAGACCGTGGCAAAGCCCAGCAGCATGAATACCGCCGTGGCCGCCAGCGAACGCGGTGCCAGTCTTGCCGTACCGCAAACGCCATGGCCGCTGGTACAGCCGCCGCCCAACCGGGTACCCACCCCCACCAACAATCCGGCCACGATCAGCCACAGGCTGCTGCCACTCACTGGCATTGCCGGTAAGGGTGCGCCAATACCATACAGCCAGGGCGATACCAACAGCCCGACAAGAAATGCGGCCCGCCAGGCTTTCTCTTTGCCCCGCGGCGTCAGCAACCCCCCGGTAATCCCGCTGATGCCGGCAATACGGCCGTTAAACACCAGCAGCAGCGTGACCGCGATACCAATAATCCCTCCGCCAGCCAGGGCCGATAACGGCGTAAAATGCAGCCAGTCAATGGTCATTGTGTCTCTACCGGTTTTGGGCAGTAGAGTTGATACAGGATGCCCAGTATTGCCAGCGCCTTTTCATCACTGACCGCGTAGTAAATTTGTTTGCCGTCACGGCGTGTGGCTACCAACCCTTCCTGACGCAATACGCCAAGCTGTTGTGAAAGTGTCGGCTGGCGGATCGCCAACGCCTGAGCCAATTCCCCTACCGACATCTCGCCCTGGCTGAGCTGACACAGCAACAGTAAGCGATCCTCATTGCCCAGCGTCCGCAGTAATGTTCCGGCCTGCGCTGCCGCCTGCCGCATGCTGTCGATATCCATCACCCCTCCATATAGTTTATAAAATAATATATTGTATATTTATAAACTATATTTCCCCACCGCACCATAGGCTGGTGCGAAAGGTTTCAGCATGGCATGCTGCCGTTATAACTTTCCGCAGACTGGGGATGCCCCAAACAATGCTGCTTTTCCATGACGCTGTGCCCGCCAACCGGTCGATTGTACCGATTGCCAAAGATTACCAGCACGGCGACTTCGAGCCGCCCCACTACCATGACTGCGCGCAATTGATTCATAGCCTCAGTGGCGTGGTGCAGGTCAATACCCGTCTGGGCAGTTGGGTGGTCCCGCCAGGGCGCGGCGTCTGGCTGCCGGCACGGGTTGAGCACAGCCTGCGCATCACCGGCAAGGTCGCGGCAAGAGCTCTGCTGGTCGATCCGCTGGCGCGCGCCGATCTGCCGGCACGTTGTGAAGTGGTGCAGGTTTCCCCGTTGCTACGCGAACTGATTATCTGTGCGATGGATATTACGGCGGACTACCCCACCGGAGGACGTGAAGAGCGGATCATGGAGCTGATCCTGGATGAGCTGCGCGTGCTGCCTATTTTGCCACTGAATCTACCCGAGCCGCGCACTGAGGCGCTGCTGACACTGTGTCGGCATATTCAGCAATCGCTGGCACACCCTTGGGAGTTGGAGCAGGCGGCCCGTTACATCAATGTCAGTGGCCGCACGCTGTCACGGCGCTTTCAGCGTGAGACCGGGCTGCGCTTTGGTGACTGGGTGCGACGTGCCCGGTTACTGGCGGCATTGAACGCGCTGGCCGCCGGGCATTCGGTGTTGGAAGTGGCACTGGATCTGGGTTACGACAGCCCCAGTGCTTTCAGCGCCATGTTCCGTCGCCTGCTCGGCGTCGCGCCCAGTGCTTATTTCGCCAAATAACGTGCGGCAACGTTGAACAGTGCCTGCAACGAGGCACTGGCGGAATCGACGTCGATGCCCACGCCATAAGCCGCCTCACCGTGCGCCAGCGTACAACGAATGTAGGCTACGGCGCGGCTGTGGCTCTGATGCCCTAATGTATGCTCGTGGTAGTCCTCTATCGCCAGATTCAGTCCAAAACTCTGACGCAGCGCATCCACGGCACTGGACAACAGGCCGTTCCCTACGCCCAGCAACCGCTGCTGTTGCCCTTCGAACAACACCCGAGCACTGAAGCTGTAGGCCTCGACGCTGTGACTCTCGGTCTGATAGCTCAGCAATTGCAAGCGCGGTTGCTCGACCAGGCCATAACTGACGCGAAACAGCCGCCACAACTCGGCGGTGGTCATCTCTTTGTCGCTGCCGTCGGTGGATCGCTGCACTACTTTGCTGAAATCAATCTGCAGCCCGCGGGGTAACGACAATCCATGGTTCTGTTCCAGCAGCCAGGCCGCCCCACTTTTACCCGACTGGCTGTTAACCCGGATCACCGCTTCATAACTGCAGCCGACGTCCGCCGGATCGAGCGGCAGATAAGGCACCTGCCACAGGCCATCCTGTCGCTGCTGCTGGGCGGCGAACCCCTTTTTGATCGCATCCTGATGCGAGCCGGAAAAGGCGGTGAAAACCAGTTCACCGGCATAAGGGTGACGTGGGTGCACCGGCAGTTGGTTGCATTGCTCGACCACCTCCACCACCTGCTTCAACTGGCTAAAGTCCAGCCCCGGCGCAATACCCTGGGTATACAGATTGAGCGCCAGCGTCACCAGGTCAACATTGCCGGTGCGCTCACCGTTACCGAACAGGCAGCCTTCCACCCGATCGGCGCCGGCCAGCATCGCCAGTTCGGCGCAGGCGACTCCGGTACCGCGATCGTTATGCGGATGCACGCTGATTGTCACCCGATTTCGCTGACTGAAGCGACGGCAAAACCATTCAATCTGGTCGGCGTAAACGTTCGGTGTACTGACTTCTACCGTCGCCGGCAGGTTGATGATCATCGGCCGCCCGGGGCCAGGCTGCCAGACATCCGCTACCGCTTCGCAAATTTCCAACGCAAACTCCAGCTCGGTAAAGCAGAAGGTCTCCGGCGAATACTCAAAGGTCCAGGCAGTCTCCGGCTGCTGCTCGCACTGCTGGCGAATACGCAGCGCCCCGTTGACTGCCAGCGCCACCGTTGCCGCCTTATCCTGCTTAAACACAATTTCACGGAACATCGGCGCGGTGGCGTTATACAAATGCACAATAGCTCGTGGCACCCCCCGCAATGCCTCAAAGGTGCGATCGATCAGGTCATCACGCGACTGGGTCAAGACCTGAATGCTGACGTCGTTCGGGATCAGTTGCTCATCAATCAATGAGCGAACAAAATCAAAGTCGGTTTGCGACGCCGAAGGAAACGCCACCTCAATCTCTTTAAACCCACACTGCAACAGCAGTTGGTAGAACTGGCGCTTACGGTCGTTATCCATCGGCTCCGCCAGCGCCTGATTGCCATCACGAAGATCGCTGGAGCACCAACGCGGCGCCTGCTGCAGGGTACGACCGGGCCATTGACGCTCCGGCAATACCACCGGCGGGAAAGGACGATATTTGATTGAAGGGTTGGCTAACATGGCGATCTCCTGGGCTGTCATAAGCGATGCCTTATTATTTCCTGCCGGAAGATGACCTGCTCCCGCCTGGCGGACAACCATCGTCGCGAAACGGACAACAAAAAAATTTGCATCCTGCGCCAGTACAGCAACAATTACTTTTGATGTCAGTCATGGCGTTTTGGCACGGCCAAAATCCTTTCGTTACCCTCACTACTGGAGATAACCATGAGCCTGTATGCAACCCTGGAAGAAGCAATTGAAGCAGCGCGCGAGGAATTTATTGAGTCCGCCGAAAGCGGTAACGATGATCAACCGCCGGTGCCACAACAGTTCAATCTGCAAAAGTACGTGATGCAGGATGGTGATATCCTGTGGCAGGCCGAGTTCTTTGAGCAAGAAGGGGAATCGGTCGAGTGTCTGACGTTACGCAGCGGTGCCGCCGCACAGGCCATTTTCGACGGTGATTATGACGAAGTCGAAATCAGCGCCGAATGGATCGAGGAAAACACGCTGCACGAGTGGGAAGAAGGGGATTTCCAACTCGATCCCCCACTGGATACCGAAGAGGGCCAAACCGCCGCCGACGAGTGGGATGAACGTTGAATGATAGCGGGCGGGAGCGAAACTTCCCGCCCATAAACTCCCCATCATTTTCAGAGAGGCATCATGATTATCCGCCAGGCACGCCCCGAGGATTACCCCGCCATTCTGCAGCTGCAAACACAAAATACCCCGGCCAATTTAAGCGACAGCCAGAAACGTCAGGGTTTTATTGTTTCGAGTATGAACGAAGCCCAATTAACCCGCATTAACCAGGGTCTGGGTATTCTGGTGGCAGTTGAAGATCAGGCGTTGGCCGGTTTTGTTTGCCTGATGACCACGGACGCGCAGCCCCGCCCGCCGGTGGTGGATGCCATGCTGGAAAAACTTGCCGGCGAGTCGTTCAACGGGCAACCGTTGAATGAACAGCGGGTGTTTATGTATGGCCCGGTGTGTCTGGATACCGCCTGGCGTGGCAAAAGCGTGCTGAAGCAACTGTTCGCCGCCGTCAAGGCACACACCCGGGAGGAATTCGACGTTGGCGCTCTGTTTATTGACGACAGCAACCCGCACTCACTGGCGGCCCATCAGCAGGGATTGAAGATGACGGTGCTGGCTCCCTTCCACTGCGGCCCGCATGGATACCAACTGCTGGTGTTTGCCACCCGGGACCAGGCTTATTCGTAAGGCCCGTGCTGCGCATCAAACGGCAGCATAAAGGTATCTACCACCATCGACAGCGGCACATCGATCACCGTGACATAACGCCAGGGCGTATCGCGCAGATCCCATTGCACACCCGGGTAATATTGATGGCCGTGGCCGGCACCCGGTACTGTGCGGCTGATAATACTGCCGCAGCCGGTTAACAGCGTCACGCCTGCTGCCAATAATGCCAGCCGAAGAAAAGCAGAAAGATTCACCAAATTGACTCTTGATCCTGGTTGTTCTGAAAGTAAACAACGCCCGCCGCGAATGTTAACATAGTTTTTTCTATTCAGATTGTCAGCATGGCGTAAGCGAAGCGCCAAAAAAAACGGGGAACACGCAATGCGCATTCCCCGTTTCGGCTACCCGGTCAAGGCTTAACGTTGACCCTGCGGATGAGCCCGTTCATTGTGCGGCAGTTGCTGGTAGTGCTCGCGCCAGGCGGCCCCTTCCGGCAGTAACCAAACACGCTGATGCAAGCGCGATAACGCAACGGGATCGCTTAACAGCTCCAGGCGTTTGCCCTTCACCAGCTTCTCCGGCCCCAGTTGCAATGCCTCGTTCACCCGCTCTTCACGATTGTGCTCGATAGCACCCCGCAGGTGGTGACGCGCGGTCGCCAGCGCAGCCGCCAAAGCATTGAACGACGGGTTAACCACCGCGTGCATAAAGCCATTGGCCAGAGCACGTTCACGGTTAAGCTGCAAATACTCTTCGGTCGCCAGCAGTTCGCGCGGCGGAGAGTACTCTTCCGGGATCAGGAACAGTTTGGCTCGCTTGCTTTTGATACCCAGCGTCGCCCGGCTCGACAGAGACGAAACGATCGGTGACAGGATCAGCGAGAACACGATCGGCGACAACCACCACAGGAAGCGCAGATCCAGCCAGGCCATACCACCGGCCCAAACCAGACCGAGCAGCATCTGTGAACCGTGGCGTTTGAAGGCTTCGCTCCATGGCGTGTCATCGTCGTCACGCTGCGGAGAGTTCCACACCACTTCCCAACCGAGGAAGGCACTGACCACGAACACCGTATGGAATAGCATACGTACCGGTGCCAACAGCACCGAGAACAGCATTTCCAGCAGCATTGACAGGAACAGACGCACGCCCCCACCGTATTCCTTGGCACCTTTCGCCCAGATCAGCACGATACTGAGCAGCTTAGGCAGGAACAACAGCACCAGAGTGGTAGAGAACAGCGCTATCGCCAGTTCAGGACGCCACTGCGGCCAGACCGGGAACAGCTGACGTGGCTGCAGGAAGTACTGCGGTTCCATCAGGGTATGCACCACCTGCAACGCAGTGGACAACGCCAGGAACATAAACCACAGCGGTGCAGACAGGTATGACATCACGCCGGTCAGGAACACCGCACGGTGCACCGGGTGCATGCCTTTCACCAGGAACAGGCGGAAGTTCATCAGGTTACCGTGGCACCAGCGACGGTCACGCTTCAGTTCGTCCAGCAGGTTCGGCGGCAATTCTTCATAGCTGCCCGGCAGATCATAAGCAATCCACACGCCCCAACCGGCACGGCGCATCAGCGCGGCTTCCACAAAGTCATGCGACAAGATGGAACCGGCAAAGGAGCCTTCGCCCGGCAGCGGTGCCAGCGCACAGTGTTCGATAAACGGCTTCACGCGGATAATCGCGTTGTGACCCCAGTAGTGCGACTCACCCAACTGCCAGAAGTGCAGACCGGCGGTAAACAGCGGCCCGTAAACGCGGGTAGCAAACTGCTGCACGCGAGCATACAACGTATCCATACCTGAGGCTTTCGGCGCAGACTGGATGATACCGGCGTTCGGATTGGCTTCCATCAGGCGCACCAGACCGGTGAGACACTCACCGCTCATCACGCTGTCGGCATCCAGGATCACCATGTAGCTGTACTCGCCACCCCAGCGACGGCAGAAGTCGTCGATGTTTCCGCTTTTACGTTTCACACGGCGACGACGGCGGCGATAGAAGATACGGCCATGACCTTCTACGTCACGGCACAGTTCCATCCAGGCCTTCTGTTCCGCCATGCAAATATCCGGGTCGTAGCTGTCGCTCAGCACGTAGATATCGAAATGTTCGAGCTGACCGGTGACGGCAACCGACTCATAGGTCGCACGCAGGCCGGCAAACACCCGTTCGACGTCTTCGTTACAGATCGGCATGATCAACGCGGTGCGGTGCGCCGGATTGATTGGCTCATCGCCCTTGATGGTGGAAGAGATACTGTATTTGTCTTTGCCGATCAGCAACTGCAGGAAGCCCATCAGCGCGGTCCAGAACCCGGCCGATACCCAACAGAACAGAATGGCGAACAGGATCAGAATGCCGGTTTGCAACACGTAAGGCAGCAGTTGCAGCACCGATTGCATCAGATCCTGGTCCAGCATCGCCAGCGGATCGATCAGCGCCCAGCCCTGATATGGCAAGATGGTTTTCATGTACCAGGTAGCGATACCGGTCTGCACCAGCATCAGCACCAACAGCACATAACGGCGCATCGAACCGACCACGCGCCAGCGGTTTTCCGCGGCGGCTTCCTCTTTGGAAGCATGACGGTTGTGCGGCGAGCGCCCCAGCAGAGAATCCCAGAAGCGCGCCACCGGGTTGGTGCGCCAGGCTTCCGGGAACATGCTGGTGCGTTTAATCGGCGGCGTGGCCTTCAGAATACTGCGGCCTTCCACGTCATTGTCAAAATCGTCGTCGCTGACCGCATCTGGCCAGGCGCTTTCGATACGCGCCTTGACCGAGGCCAGCGCCACGTCATCCGCCGACAGCGTATTGACGTTGGCATCGGCGGCGCCCATCTTGCGATGCAGCGCCTCCAGTGCCTGGGCGTCATCCGCTCCCGGCTGGGGTTTAAGCGCCTCTGACTGCTGAGCAGTCAGAGGCATTGCCGCAAGATAATCCTGGGCAAGTTGAGTAGGCTTATTCATTGGCAGGTAGCTGATAGCTCCAGGTTTCCGACAGGGTCTTATCACCATTGACCAGCGCTGCGCGCATTTCTACCGGCTTCTTGTCGTCTTTCACTTTCAGACGCACCGTCAGACGCCAGCCTTTGGTCACTGGATTATAGCGGACATTGTTTTCTACCATTTCACCGTTGTCACCGATGCTCACCTGAGCGGCAACCGGTGTCGCCGCGTCCAGACCTTTCAGTACCGGGCCAACGAAGTCAACCAGGAATGCCACGCTGCCGTCTGGCTCGCGGATCAGGTTAGACTGCTTCACATCACCGGTAGAACGCATGGTCTGGCTGACGTAGGCAATGTCCTGCGAATGCAGTTTGTCTTCGTCACGGGTGAAATGCAGGCGATAGTTTAGTGCCAGCGGCGTTTTGGCATCCGGCAACACGTCCGGAGTCCAGAAGGCCACGATGTTGTCATTGGTCTCATCCGCCGTTGGGATCTCCACCAGCTCAACTTTCCCCTTGCCCCAGTCGCCACGCGGTTCGATCCAGGCGCTTGGACGCAGATCGTAACGGTCGTCCAGATCTTCGTAATCCTTGAAGTTACGGCCACGCTGCAGCAGACCGAAACCTTTCGGGTTCTCGACCTGATAGGTGCTGACGGACAGGTGCTTCGGATTATTCAGCGGACGCCAGATCCATTCGCCGTTGCCGGCATGGATAGACAGACCGTTAGAGTCATGCAGCGCCGGACGATAGTTCAGCGTCGGCGAAGGCTGGTTTGGCCCGAACAGGTACATGCTGGTCAGCGGTGCCATACCCAGTTTGCCGACCTTGTCGCGCAGGAACACTTTAGACTCGACGTCCACCGTGGTATCGCGGCCCGGATAGACCACAAAACGGTAAGCCCCGGTAGCACGCGGTGAATCCAGCAGCGCGTAAATCACCAGATGTTTGTCGCCCTGCTTCGGACGTTCAACCCAGAATTCGCGGAAACGCGGGAACTCTTCACCGGACGGCAATGCAGTATCAATCGCCAGGCCACGTGCGGAAATACCGTAAACCTGCCCTTTACCCACCACGCGGAAGTAACTCGCGCCCAGCAGGCTCATAATTTCGTCGTTCTTGTCCGCACTGTTGATCGGATAAATCACCTTGAAACCGGCAAAGCCGAGGTTTTTTACCGAATCCGGATCGTGCTTCACCGAACCAAAGTTGAAGTAGTCCGGGTTGTACTTAATCTGCTTCACGGTGGTCGAGGTGACTTCATTGATTTTCACCGGCGTGTCGAAGTACATCCCCTGATGATAAAACTCAAGCTTGAATGGGGTTTTCAGCTTGCTCCAATAGGCTTTATCGTGATTGAACTGAATTTGCTGATAGTCCGCGAATTTCATCTCACGGAATTGAGAAGGAAGGTTGCTCTTCGGAGCCTCAAAGCCTTTTCCTGCCAGATCCTGTGCCTGCTTGGCCACATCATCAATAGAAAAAGCCCATGCCGGCGAAGTAAACAGCGTGAACAATACGGTCGCACCTAACCAACGTACGCTCGCGGCGCGTGGTTTCTTGGATAATATATTAACTAGCACATCCCCCCCTATTCGTGTGCTCAAATCATTTAAATCCATATTAATGGATTATTCAGCTTTCCGACAACATGATAAATGGATGGTTCATGTTTATGGCTCATAGTTTAAGCAGCTGACTAAACACCAGCGTAGCAAGCCCCGCAACAAGACGCTATGGAAAAATGTGAAACGCTATAGTAGGGTTTGAGGTTCGATTTAACCATTGCCGACTTATTAAGCGTGTTAATGACCATTCGATAAAATCACCAGCGGTAACCTATGACTAAAGGCAGCAACCAACGAGAGTTTTTCCTCGATTCGATCCGGGCTTATTTGATGTTGCTCGGCATCCCTTTTCATCTGTCCCTGATCTATTCCAGCCACGCCTGGGCGGTAAACAGCGCTACGCCTTCCTTCTCGCTAACGGTGCTGAACGACTTCATCCATGCCTTCCGCATGCAGGTGTTCTTCGTGATTTCCGGCTACTTCTCGTACATGCTCTACGAGCGCTATGAGCGCCATAAGTGGTTGAAGGTCAGGCTGGAACGGGTGGCGATCCCGCTGCTGAGCTCGATCCCGTTAATTACGGTGCCACAGTTTTTCATGCTGAAATACTTCACCGATAAATTAAACGGCTGGGAAAATTTTTCGCTCTATCAGAAAATAAATGTCACAGTTTGGGAACTGGTTTCTCATCTGTGGTTTTTATTAACCCTGACATTGCTGACCACCCTTTGTTTTTATCTGTTCAAAAAAATCAAGGCGATTAAAAGCAATACCCTTCCCTATCCAATAAATAAAATGACTGGATTAGGAAATATCTCACTGCTCTTTCTTATTTATGCTTTATTCTATTCGGCCGCGCACCGCATTATTTTAATTTTCGCACCGCATTTACTCTCCAATGGCCTGTTCAATTTCGTGGTGATGGAGACCATGTTCTACCTGCCGTTCTTCATCCTGGGTGCTTACGCCTTTAAGTATGTGTGGCTGAAAGAGATTTTTCTCAAACCCTCACTCTGGTCGCTGCTCGGTTCGCTGCTGTTGTTCATTGCCTACATGCTAAATCAGAAGTATCTGGCCCACAGCAGCTATATGTTCGAGCTGGAAGTGGTGATCAAAACCCTGCTGGGGATCCTGATGGCGAACGTGGTTTTCTCATTCGGACATAACCTGCTGAACTATCACTCACCCCGAATCACTTATCTGGTCAATGCATCGCTCTTTATATATCTGGTGCACCACCCACTGACCTTGATATATGGCGCTTTTGTGACGCCGTATATCGACAATAATCTGCTGGGTTTCGTGCTCGGCCTGGTGTTTGTCTTCTCCTGTGCCTTCGTCTTATATGAGCTGCACAAACGCATTCCCCTGCTGCGGTTCCTGTTCTCCGGAAAACCGCAATAAGCCAATGGCCCAGTATGCTGGGCCGTTTGCTGTCATACGTCTGTACGCCTTAACCGATATCATGATTTCGCATACCCGTACCTCAGCCTATTTGAGCCACTGAGCACACATTGCTCACCCTGAAGGTGAAAGTTAAGGCAAAGTTATGCTGGAGCATATTGCCGCTAGTTGTTATAACTACAACGCATAAGTGGAAATCCACATCCCTGCCTTACGGTAGCGATTGGGCTCAATGAACCCTGAGGGACGGCGTTGTCGCTATCATTACGACAATGTTTGCAGTATCTCCCTTCCGTCACGACAGAGAGGATTTTTAATGACTGATAAAGACACTTCGGCTCCGGAAGCCGTACCAGAAAACGCCACCCTGCTAAAAATTCTTGGCCGATTGCTGTCCGCACTGGATGCGTCGATCGGCGGCAAGGACCGCAGTATTCTGGTCACCGAGCTTTCCAGCCTTAACCTTGACGGTATTTCGGAGTCAGAACGCAAACTGGCTGCCGAGCTGATCAAGCGGGCTTTGCAATCACTCGATCATTAATCACACCACGCCTGCAAACCATTAAGCCTCCTGACGGGGGTTTAATGGTTTTTCCTCCACCATCGCAATGGAAATTGAGATTTATTGTCAGGACAGAACCACAGCAAGCTGATAAATATAGATAAAAGTAAGAAGTTCACCGATTTATCCCCACTTCCTCACGCTTTCCTTCTTAAATGACAATAAATGCCAAACTGTTTTGTAAATCAGCCTTGGCGTTTTACCTAAAAAACAGGCTATCATCATGGGGTATCTGCGCCCGCGCGCAACGCCTTTCCCCCAGCCTGCAGGAGAACGTTATTTTGGATGCCAGCACCATTAACAGTTTGTTCATCATCGGTGCCGTGTTGGTGGGAGCAAGTATTCTTCTCAGTTCATTTTCCTCACGCCTGGGGATCCCCATTCTGGTGATCTTCCTGGCTATCGGCATGCTGGCGGGGGTCGATGGCCCTGGCGGTATCGTTTTCAGCAATTACCCTGTGGCCTATCTGGTCAGTAACCTGGCACTGGCCGTGATCCTGCTGGACGGTGGTATGCGCACCCGTGTCAGCTCATTCCGCGTGGCACTCTGGCCGGCACTTTCCCTCGCCACCGTCGGCGTGGTGATCACCGCCGGGCTTACCGGGCTGGCTGCCGCCTGGCTGTTCAACCTCGACTTGCTGCAGGGCATGCTGATTGGCGCCATTATCGGTTCTACCGATGCCGCCGCGGTATTTTCACTGCTGGGCGGTAAAGGGCTTAACGACCGCGTCAGCGCCACGCTGGAAATCGAATCCGGTAGCAACGATCCGATGGCGGTGTTTCTTACCATCACCCTGATTGCGATGATCTCCGCCGGCGAAACCACGCTGAGCTGGATGTTCCCGCTCCATTTGCTGCAGCAGTTCGGCATGGGGATTGTCTTTGGCCTCGGCGGCGGTTGGCTGCTGTTGACGCTAATCAACCACATAAAACTGGCGGAAGGCCTGTATCCGCTGTTGGCCGTCAGCGGTGGCATTTTGATTTTTGCCCTGACCACCGCGCTGGACGGCAGCGGCATTCTGGCGGTCTACCTGTGCGGCCTGATGCTGGGCAATCGCCCGATCCGCAACCGGCACGGTATTGTCCAGACCTTCGACGGACTGGCCTGGCTGAGCCAAATCGGCATGTTCCTGGTGCTGGGGCTGCTGCTCAATCCGCACGAGTTGTTGCCTATCGCCATCCCTGCCCTGCTGCTGTCGCTGTGGATGATTTTGTTCGCCCGACCGCTTTCGGTGTTTATCGGGCTGTTGCCGTTCCGCAGTTTTACCCTGCGTGAACGCAGCTTTATCTCATGGGTTGGCCTGCGCGGTGCCGTGCCGGTCATTCTGGCCGTCTTCCCGATGATGGCCGGATTGCCGAATGCTCAGCTGTTCTTCAACGTGGCCTTCTTTGTGGTACTGGTCTCACTGTTACTGCAAGGCACCACGCTGTCGTTCGCCGCGAAGAAAGCCAAGGTAATCGTGCCGCCGGCACTGGCGCCAATTTCGCGGGTTGGGTTGGACGTACACCCTGAAAACCAATGGGAACAGTTTGTTTATCAGCTGTCGTCAGAAAACTGGTGTGTGGGTGCTGCACTGCGTGAGCTGAAAATGCCGCCGGGCACGCGCATTGCCGCATTGTTCCGTGGCAAAGAGTTGTTGCACCCCAGCGGTAGTACGCGACTGCGTGAAGATGACATTCTGTGCGTTATCGGCCACGAACATGACTTACCGGTGCTGGGCAAACTGTTTAGCCAGGCGCCGGTGGTCACCATGGATGAGCGTTTCTTCGGTGACTTTATCCTGCAGTCGGACGCACGCCTGAGCGATATTTCACAGGTGTATGGGCTTAACCTGCAGGAAGGCGTGGACGAACAACAAACACTGGGGCAATTCGTCCTTAAACTGATTGGCGGCGAGCCCGTGGTCGGCGACCAGGTAGAATGGGATGGTCTGACCTGGACCATCGCCGAAATGGATGGCAACGCCATCAGTAAAATTGGCGTAAGAATTGTTACTGACTGATTTTTCCGCATCACCAGCCGCTGCGGAGCAACACACGCAGCGGCCCCCTCAAAACAGACGGAACTTATGGTCCTGGAAAGGTTCTTAAACTCTGTAATTATCAAAAGCGGGCGTTCAGCCCCGGCGGTTTAACCTTTACTCTGGGAACACTGCATCGCGGTGATGGGTATTGATTTGAACAGTAAAACTCGATTTCTATCAGCCATGCTGGGGATTGCACTGACGGTCATAGTGCTGGATCTGGGTATCGCCGATTTGGTCCACAGGCTCTTAATTGGATAATTTTAACGTGGCACAGCAGCAACAAGAAAAAGACATTCTGGGAAAAATACTGATAACCGTCTCCACGCTCTGCCTGGTTACCGTGGCGGCGCTGCTGATTTGGGGATTTGTGCTGGATTAATCGTTGACCTGGTGGGCGTAACACGGGAACACAACAACAACTATTTTGTTACAATACGCCCACATCTCTTGCCGACCATTACGCGTATGCTAAGCGCAGTCGGTAATAAAAATAAACCCTCATACTACTTAAGTGTTGGCCCGCCTGAAACGGGCTTTTTTTTTGCCTGAAACACGGATTTTGGGCATAAAAAAACCGCCGCAGCGGTTCTTTATTAACGATGGCAATCAGATCTTGCAGCCTTCGCAGTCCGCCTCATCCTCAAGGATTTCTGGCAGTTCTTTGACTTTCTGCGCCGCTTTCTCTTCTGCTTGCGCCAATTCGGCATCGATATCAAAATCGAAAATGTCATCACTCATCGTAAATTCCTCACGCTTAACGGGCTTCAATGCGTGAGTATAATCGACAACCGCGCAGGCGGAAACCCTTCAGTTAAGCACCGCCACCTGCGGCTGCTCATCCTGTGGCTTCTTTGAATACGCCAGATCGTAAACGTCATAGAAATCAATCTCGCCCTTATTGGCGATGATTTCCTGCATCCGGGTTTTCATCGCAGCACCGATCGACGGCTCATCCAAAAGCGCCTTCACCGACTGCGGCGACAGTGCGCGAGTGAAATACCACTCGCCGTTATAACATACGCGCAGATCCAGCACGCCGATGTCCTCGAAACGATACACCGGTTTGATTTCAATCAGCAGCATAGCGAACATGAACAACACGAAGGCGGTAAAAGCCAAAAAGGAGATGAAACCCATGTAGGGGACCTGATACATCACGGCGATCACGGCAAAATAGCCGGCAAACATGGCGAGGCACAGGTAACGGTGATCGCGGGCAAATTCGCTGTTAAAACGCAGCTTGCCGTCGCGCCCTTCCTGCCGATTGATCCGCTCGATTTCTTTTACCAAGATGCTTTTAATCGCGTCCATCGCTACAACCTTATGCCTGGGGGACATTATTGCTATCAATAATCATTCCTCAAACTAACACAGGTACAGTTTGCCCAGGTAGATCAGTTATGCAATTTAAAATCGACAACTGTTATACCTGTGCTGGCTAACGTTGCAGGGAGTTTTTACCTTGGGCAAACATAAACATCCGCTGAGCGATATCGTCAGCCTGCTTGATTTTTTGCTTTTGCGGCTCATTGCAGCGCTGAATGGCGCGAGCATAGGCAAGTTCATGCGCCTGGTCGATCATCGCAATAATCTTGTCACGGTCCTGTTTCTCCAGGTTGCCGAGCATGGTAGTGATAATCGCCTGATAGGCATTGGAGGCGGCGGTCAGCGACTGTTCGCGGGCTTCAAGTGCCGCTACGCGTTGCAATAATTCCTGCAGTTGATCGGACTCAGACATAGCGATCTCCCTGTTGCCGGGCAGCATACCTGCCTGATTACAGTTTAGCAAAGATCGATGGAACAGAAGAAAACATAAAGAAAGGAGAGGAAACGGTTACGGCAAAGCACACCCGAAAAACCCAATAAGGAGCCGATAGTGCAAATCAACCCGGGTGCACTTTACGGTAACAGTTCACGAAAGGAAGCTGGCGCGCTATGCAGGACTCGAACCCGCGTCTATCAATTTTGTAGCCAAAAAAGCATTTTAAAACCAACCACTCTGCCAACTGAGTTAATAGCGCATTCCGTTGCTTCGGGTTGGTATTATCCATATTAATGCTACGGGTTCAAGTTATTGACCTATGAATGGCTGATTTTGCAGAGAAATCTTATATTTTCGCCTATTTAACCTGCAGCGTGGGATTGCTTTCAGATAGTGATCATTAACCATCGCCATTTTATCGCCCGTCTGCAGCGTGTTTATTGTTAGTTAAAGCGCTGGATGCCACTATAGCGCCTTCTGGGATCATCGTTTTCTGTTATGGATAACACTATGAAAGTCACTCCGCGCCGTTTGGCGTTTATCCTGGCCGGCGCCTTGCTGGTCATACTTGCCCTGGTGGCCGTGTTCTCTTTGCAAAGCCCCTCTCAGACCGCCTCGGTCACGGCACCGGCTCGTCTGGGCGATATAGAAAATGCTGTACTGGCCACCGGCAAGCTTGATGCAATAGAACGGGTCAATGTCGGGGCGCAGGTTTCCGGCCAGGTCAAATCCCTGAAGGTTAAACTGGGCGACCGGGTCACCAAGGGCCAGCCTATCGCCGACATCGACGATCTGCCGCAACGTAACGATCTGCGTAATGCCGAAGCGGCGCTGAACGTCGCCAAGGCGGATTTACAGGCTAAACAGGCGCTATTGAAACAGGTCGAGTCTCGCTTTAAGCGCCAGAAACGCATGTTGAGTGATGAAGCCGGCTCCCGCGAAGATTTTGAGGCGGCGGAAGCCACACTCGCCGCCACCCGCGCCGAACTGATCGCGTTAAATGCACGCATCGTGCAAGCGCAGATTGAGGTGGACAAGAAAAAGGTCGACCTGAGTTACACCCGAATCCTGGCTCCGATGGACGGCATCGTCATTGCGGTGATTACTCAACAGGGCCAAACGGTGAATGCCAACCAGAGCGCCCCCACCATCGTCAAACTGGCGCAGTTGGATGTGATGACCATTAAGGCGCAGATTTCCGAGGCCGACATTACCCGCGTTTCGCAGGGGCAAAAAGCCTACTTCACCATTTTCTCCGAACCGGACAAACGTTACGACGCCACGCTGCGCACCGTCGAGCTGGCGCCGGAATCGGTGATGAAAGACGACTCAATCTCCGGCGGCAGTTCGTCCTCCGGCTCCGGCACCTCCAACGCCTCGGTGTATTACAACGCACTGCTGGACGTACCTAACCCGGATAATCGCTTGCGGATCGCCATGACGGCTCAGGTTTCATTACTGCTCGGTGAGGCAAAAAACGCGCTGTTAGTACCGATCCAGGCGGTGCATAAAACCGCGGATAAAAAACAGCAGGTGCAGGTGCTGACCGCGGACAATCGGTTGGAAATGCGCGAGGTGAAAACCGGCATCACCAATAACGTCGATATTCAAATCCTGTCCGGGTTGAAGGCGGGTGAAAACGTGGTGCTGGTGCAGGAAAGTGCCAGGCCAAGCGAGGAAGGCCTCTCACTGTGAACACTATCATTGAGCTGAAAGGCATCGGCCGCACCTACACCAACAGCAGCCAGCCGCTGACCGTGTTGAAAAACATCAACCTGAGTATCGCTGCCGGGGAGTTGGTCGCTATCATAGGCGCTTCAGGCTCTGGCAAATCCACGCTGATGAACATCATCGGCTGTCTGGACGTACCGGACCAGGGTGACTATTACATCAACGGCCAAAATGCGGCTCACCTGTCGCCGGATCAATTGGCCAGGCTACGTCGTGAGCATATCGGTTTTATCTTCCAGCGTTATCATCTGATGCCGGATATCAGTGCGCTGGGCAACGTCGAAATCCCCGCGATTTACGCCAACAGCAAGCGTGATCAACGCCGTCTGCACGCGGCGCAACTGTTGGCCCGACTGGGGCTGGAAGGCCGTGAGCACCATAAACCTGGGCAGCTCTCCGGTGGCCAGCAACAGCGCGTCAGTATCGCTCGTTCGCTAATCAACGGTGCTGAAATCATCCTGGCGGATGAGCCCACCGGTGCCCTGGACTCCCGTTCCGGCCAGGAAGTACTGGAGATCCTCAGCGAACTTAATCAGCGTGGCCATACCGTCGTGATCGTCACCCACGATATGAAGGTGGCGCAGCACGCACAACGCATCATCGAACTGCAGGACGGTGAGATCGTCGCCGACAGCGGCCGTCAAACGACGGCCCCACTGCCTAAGATGCAAAAGACCCCACCGGCGGCACAAGGCTACTGGCAGAGTCTGCTCGATCGTACCCGTGAGTCGCTGCAAATGGCGCTGAAAGCCATGAATGCCCACCGCCTGCGTACCGCTCTGACCATGACCGGCATTATTTTCGGCATTGCTGCGGTCGTGACGGTGGTCGCGCTGGGCGAAGGCGCCAAACAACGCACGCTGGAGAGTATTAAAAGTCTCGGCACCAACGTGGTCAGCATCTACCCCGGCCGTGATTTTTTTGATGACGCCATCGACAGCATCCGTACTCTGGTTCCGGCAGATGCCGACGCGCTGGCCAGTCAAAGCTTTGTCGACAGCGTCAGTCCTGAAGTCACGGCCTCGGACAGCATTCACTTTCGCAGCAAGTCAGCCAATGCGTCGATCAGCGGCGTTGGACGCGATTATTTACGTGTTAACGGTTTCACGCTGGTGCAAGGTCGCAACTTCCGGGATGATCGTAATGCGCTGCAGGAAGTGATCATTGACGAAAACGCCCGTCAGTCATTGTTCGGTGATTTCGGCGTAGAGCCGCTGGGCCAAATTGTGTTTCTTGGTGCCGTGCCGGCCCGGGTGATTGGCGTGGTGCAAAGTAACCAGGACTCGGCCCCCAACCGTATCAGAGTGTGGATGCCCTATAGCACCGTGATGTATCGCATGGTGGGCAAAACCACGCTGAGCAGCATCAGTGTCCGGTTGAAAGATGACGTCGCCAACGAGGCTGCCGTCGCCGCCATTAGCCAGTTGCTGACCCAGCGCCACGGCGTTAAAGACTTTATGCTGTTCAACCTCGACAAGTACCGTAAATCGATCGAACACACCTCAATGACCCTCAGCCTGCTGATCCTGATGGTGGCCTCAATTTCTCTGATTATCGGCAGCCTTGGCGTGATGAACATCATGCTGGTCTCGGTGACCGAACGGACGCATGAAATTGGCGTGCGTATGGCTGTAGGCGCACGTCGCAGCGACATTATGCAGCAATTTATGATTGAGGCCGTGCTGGTCTGCCTGATCGGCGGGGTGCTGGGCATTTTGCTGTCCTTCGCCGCCGGCTCGCTGTTTACCCTGCTGGCGGGCGGCATGCTCACCGCTATCTATTCCTGGCAGGCCGCCGCGGTAGCCTTCTTCTGCTCCACCTTGATCGGCATGATCTTCGGTTATCTCCCGGCCCGCAAAGCGGCGCGGATGGATCCGGTCATTTCACTGGCCAGCGAGTAACTTATGAAAATTTTATCCCCCCTGGCGTTATGCCTCGCCGCCCTGCTCAGTACCGGCTGCGGCAACGCGCTGAAAAGCGAATATCCGCCAGTGAAGGTAGACTACCCGTCCCAATGGCCGGGCAGCAGCGATGCCGCCGCTACGCCGGTGCCTTTTGACTGGCACGATTTCCACGATCCCCAGTTAGACCGTTGGTTGCAACAGGTCATGCTGGCCAATAACGACCTGGCCGCTGCCGCGCTGCGCGTTTACCGCGCCCAATTGACGGCACAACAGACCGATATCGCCACCGAGCCAAGCGTCAATGCTACGCTCAATAGCCAAGCCAGCAACGCCCTTGCCAATTCATCACCCTGGAATAAAAGCAGCAGCGCCAACCTTGGCGTCAGCTACGAGGTCGATCTGTGGGGCAAACTGGCGCGACAGCGTGACGCCGCAGAATGGGCCAGTCAGGCCACCCAACAGGATTTGCAAAGTGCGCGTTTGGCCTTGCTCGCCAACGCCAGCAAAAATTACTGGCGCATAGGCTTTATCAACCAACGGATCAGCGTCAGTCAGCAAAATATCGCTTATACCCGGCAGACCTTACAGTTGGTCAATGCCCGCTATCGTGCCGGCAGCATCTCTTCACTGGACGTGGTGGATGCCGAGCAAAATCTGATCAATCAGGAAAGCAGTCATCTGGCTCTGCTGCGTGAGCGTCAGCAGGCGTTGAACGAACAGACGGTATTACTGGGCACCCCCCCGGGCAATGCGCTGGTGGAACCCGGTGGTTTGCCGACCGGTCCGCTGCCGCAAATCAACGCCGGTATCCCGGCCAGCGTGCTGCGCCACCGCCCGGATATCAGCGCCAAAGAACTGCGATTGCGCGAAGCACTGGCCAACGTCGATGTGAAACGCACTCAGTACTATCCGGCCTTTAGCCTGACAGGTTCATTGGGTAGCAGCAGTAGCGCATTGCTGGAATTTCTGCGCAATCCGTTGGCCTCGGTGAGCGCAGGACTAACGTTACCGTTCCTTGAGTGGCGGAAAATGG
The DNA here is from genome assembly GCF_949794035.1 of Serratia proteamaculans. NCBI lineage: Bacteria > Pseudomonadati > Pseudomonadota > Gammaproteobacteria > Enterobacterales > Yersiniaceae > Serratia > Serratia proteamaculans. The sequence goes on along the minus strand of NZ_OX461105.1, from coordinate 2,012,409 downwards.
ACGTTGATATCAAAATCGCCCGCAGCGACTACGATCTGCAGGTGCTGGAATTCAAACAGGCGCTGTATAAAGCCATGGCCGATGTAGACGATGCCTTGTCGTTGCGTACGCAACTGATGGCACAGGAAAAACACTTGCAGGCTTCGTTGGCGTTGGCACGCAAATCTGAGCGCTTAAATGAGAGCCGTTACCGGCAAGGTGCCGTCCCTATCACCTTCTGGCTGGATGCACAAAACCGTCGCAGGCAGGCGGAGCAGACGCTGGATGAAAATCGCTTTAGCCAATACCAAAATCTGGCACAACTCTATTTAGAATTTGGCGGTTCCCCGCAATAATTCGCCGGCCTGGCGTCTGCGTCAGGCCTTTTTCTTCGCCCGAAAAATGCATTAATTTTGCCGTTTTTTGCTGCAGTTGTTCCTATACTTAACGCATCCCCCACCAGACAAAAAACCAGCAAAATGCACAATAGTTAACCTGTTTATGCGCTAAATTGGTGCAAATCCATAAGATAAACTGCTAAATTTGATCGCCATCAGATATAACGTTAAGCTATAGATGCAAAATAATTAGTCACCTAAATGACATATTCCCGGTGAAAATTGAAACATTACGTGATTCGCATCACACAAAAAATGGCAATGGGGGATCTCTGCGCATAGCGTTTAGATTAACCAAACTGATAACTGGGCAGAAGGATCGCGAATTCACGTACGACTAGAATTGATTAAGGGATGATTATATGAAGTTAAGAAAAAAACGACATAAGCCGATGTTGATTAATGACATCACCATTATTGACGACAGCAAACTGAAAAAGGCGATCACCGCGGCTGCATTGGGCAACGCAATGGAATGGTTCGACTTTGGTGTTTACGGCTTTGTCGCCTACGCCCTTGGGCAAGTCTTTTTCCCTGGCGCCACTCCCGGCGTACAGATGATTGCCGCACTGGCAACCTTTTCCGTTCCCTTCCTGGTACGTCCGTTAGGTGGCATCTTCTTTGGTTCGATGGGCGATAAGTTCGGTCGACAAAAAGTCCTTTCCATCACCATTATTATTATGGCGGTGAGCACCTTCTGTATCGGTCTGATCCCCTCTTATGCGTCGATCGGTATTTGGGCACCGGTGCTGCTGTTGGTAGCCAAGCTGGCACAGGGCTTCTCGGTCGGTGGCGAATACTCCGGCGCAGCGATCTTTGTCGCCGAATACTCCCCGGACCGAAAGCGTGGTTTTATGGGCAGTTGGCTTGATTTCGGCTCGATTGCCGGCTTCGTGCTGGGTGCCGGCGTCGTGGTGCTGATTTCCAGTATCGTCGGTGAAGCTAACTTCCTCGACTGGGGCTGGCGTATTCCGTTCTTCATCGCCGCACCATTAGGTCTGATCGGCCTGTACCTGCGTCATGCGCTGGAAGAAACTCCGGCGTTCCAGCAGCACGTGGAAAAGATGGAGAAAGAAGACCGCAACGCCATCGAAAATCCGCCGAGAACCTCGTTTAAAGAGATCGCGGCCAAGCACTGGAGAAGCCTGCTGGTGTGCGTCGGTATCGTGATTTCGACCAACGTGACCTATTACATGTTGCTGACCTACATGCCGAGCTACCTGTCGCATAACCTGCACTACTCGGAAGACCACGGCGTCCTGATCATTATCGCCGTCATGATCGGCATGTTGTTTGTGCAACCGGTCATCGGCCTGACCAGTGACCGTATCGGCCGTAAGCCGTTTATTATTGGCGGCAGTATCGGCCTGCTGGCGCTGGCTATTCCGTGCTTTATTTTGATCAACAGTAATGTGATCGGCCTGATCTTCGTCGGCCTGTTGGTGCTGGCGGTGCTGTTGAACTGCTTCACCGGCGTCATGGCTTCGATCCTGCCGGCGATGTTCCCAACACACATTCGTTACAGCGCGTTGGCAATTTCGTTTAACATTTCGGTACTGGTTGCCGGTGCGACACCCACGGTAGCCGCCTGGTTGGTCGAATCTTCCGGGAACCTGTATATGCCGGCCTACTACCTGATGGTGGTCGCCGTGATCGGTTTGATCACCGGCCTGTATATGAAGGAAACCGCCAATAAGCCGCTGCGTGGTGCTACCCCGGCCGCCTCGGATCGTTCGGAAGCCAAAGAGCTGCTGCAGGAAAACTACGATAACATCGAACAGAAAGTCGATGACATCAACGAGCAGATTTCCGAGTTGGAAAAGAAAAAACAGACGTTGATCGACCAGCATCCAAAACTGGACTAAACAACGTTCTGACAACAAGCCACCTGCGGGTGGCTTTTTTTTGGCTATCAACGCCGGAGGGTTACTCTGCGTGCCGTGGGTTAATCAACGAGGTCAATACGTGATCTTGCCAGCGGCCGGCAATTTTAAGATAGGATTTCGCGTAACCTTCTTTCTCAAACCCCAGGCGCAACAACAGCTTTTCGCTGCGAGCATTGGTCGGAATATAAGCGGCCATAATGCGATGCAGATCCAGTTCAGCCAACATGTAGTCAAGGGCCGTAGTGAGCGCCAGGGTCATTATCCCCTTGCCTTGATGGCAGGCAGCTATTGAATACCCCAGATGGCAGGCCTGAAAGGGACCACGAGCTATATTGGAAAAGTTGCAGGCGCCCAACATCTCCGTGCCGGTGCCATTGATAATGCCAAACTGATAAGCCACTCCCTGCTCGGCATCCCGCTGCGCGTGCCACAACCGCTGGTGGATCACCTCTGCACTGTAAAAATCGGCAGGTCGCTTCGGCTCCCAGGGGGAAAGGTGCTGCTGGTTCTCCTGGAAGTAACGATGAACAATGTCCGTATTCTCGTCCGTCAGGATCTTTAGACGTAGGTCATTTCCCACGATAGTTAATGCTTTCACCGTCATACCTCACTTTTAACCCGACCTCAGCATAGCTTAGCCAATAAAAACCGGCCTTATTCAAATGTAAAAAAACCGCCTTGCGGCGGTTAGTCATTCTGCAATGGGCTCAGTTAACCTGACACCAGTTATGCTGTTTCACAATGCCGCCGTCCGGTGAGGTATAGCCGATGCAGCCGAGAATACTGTCGAACAGCTTCTCGTGGAAAACCGGCGTTTTTGCCTGCTGCAGCGCTTTCAACTGCTTAAAGGCCGCCTGATGATCCGGCTGGCTGAGAAACTTGTCAGATGCCCAGACCATGATCGGAACGGTGCGCTGCGCCTTTGGTGCATGATCACGCGGGGTACCGTGAAAATGCATATTTTCCGAGATCGACTCACCGTGATCCGAAGCGTAGAACACGATGGCATTACGATTACGCAACTGATTGAAAACCTGCTCAAGGACGTAATCGGTATACAGCAGGCTGTTGTCGTAAGAGTTAACCATCGATTGCGTAGAGCAAGTGTCGTCAATACCCTGGCATTCCGGCTGGTGGCGGGCGAAAGCGCGAGGGTAGCGCTCGGTGTATATATAGTGCGAGCCTTTGGTATGCAGGATCACCAAGTGCTTGCCCTGCGGGTGACGATCTAACGAATCCCGCAACTCATCAATCAACGCAATATCATCCACAGGTTTGCCGGCATTGCGTTTTTCCGCCTGAATACTTTCTCTGAGCGCGTAATCATCCGCCTGGGTTTTGTTATAAAACCAGGCTTCACTCTGCATCGAGAACAGCTCTGAGGAAAAGCCCTGCTTTTTCAGCACTGAGAACACGTTCATTTCCTTCAGCGTCCGCTCGGGGGCTTCCGACGCACCGCCTTCTCGCACGAACATGCAACGTAGCGAGAGTTTGGTCGAGGTGTCGCAGGAATACCCTTGCAACACCGCAAGGTTGGTTTCCTTATCCAGATTCGGCGTGTTGTCACGCTGGTAACCGTAAATGCCCATATGGTCACGTCTGGCGCTTTCGCCGATCACAAACACCACATACAGATCATTCACGTCTTTTGGCGCTTGATAGGTAAAATGTGCCGCCGGATCAAACAGATTACGGCTGTCCTCTGCCTGACTGTATGAGCTGTAGGTCAACAGCCCCAACGCCGAGAGCCAGTTGGACGGTGAATAACTGCCGGCCACCACGCCACCATAGCTGGCCATCATTTGATTATTATCCCGATCGTGGCGGTCCTGCACCTGGCCCATGAGTTTCAGTGGTAACCAGCACAGCAGTGCAGCGCTCAGCATAACTCCGCCCTTTTTGAACCAAGCCAGGTGGTTACCGCGCTTATAACTGGCCTCATGCATCGGCACCAACCAAATCAGCAGCAACGGCAACAGGCTAACCAGCACCACCCACACGCCAAAATGCCAGCCCACCGACTCCCTGGACAAGTCAACGTCAGTGGTCATCACCGCCGCCAGAATGCCGTAACCAATATCGACATGGAATAGCACCATGTAGTAGCTGGCAGCAACCGAACTCAGTACCAATAGCGAAGCCAAAATACGGAACAGTCTGCGCCCCAAAAACGAGATCAGTAGCGTGATGAAACACACCAGGCAGAAGGCGGCGACCACTTCAATGCCGATCGACAATAAATTGTCATAATGAAGTTGCTGATACCGGCGGTAAAATATGGGGATATTGAGCAACACACCGAGATAGAAAGCGATAAAGAAAGAGACCTGTAACTGGGTCCAGCGTCGGAACTTCTGCATTGTTGATACCATTCTTGCCAAAGTGAATTCATAACCGTTTGCCAGATACAGGTTATTGTTGAGAGTTTTCTCTCTCCTGCTGCTGGATGGTTATCTGACAGGCAATTTAGGCGGGCGTTGCTGCGGTGGCAAAAATTAACGTTGTTATAATGTAACAAGTCGTGTGTAAACCCTTTTTCATTCCCTTGCTGCGACGGCGACCTGTACGATCACCGCCGCAGAAAGTGCCTATTTTATGGTGTCTGCGGTTGCTCATCAGCCACGGCGTTTGGTACTGGCACCGCCGCCTGATTTTCTTCACGGTATTTTTGCTTATCCCAGGCACGGAAGAAGGGATAGTAAATTGCCATTGAAATCAATAGATTGACCACCTGGATCACCGTTCCCGAAATATGGCCACCGGTCGCCAGATAGCCACTGATGAAAATCGGTGTGGTGAACGGCAAGGCAATCCCCACCGGAGGTGTTACCAATCCGGTCGCCATCGCGCTGTAGGTCACGATCACCAGCACCACCGGGGTCAGGATAAACGGCAGGAAGAAGTACGGGTTCATCACCAGCGGGATCCCGAACACCATAGGTTCGCTGATATTAAACAGACAACCCGGTGCGGCGATTTTCCCCAACTGTTTCATCTGTGCACTACGGCTGCGCAACAGCATAAAGATCACCAACCCCAACAGAGCACCCGTGCCGCCGGGCGCAATCCACAGGTCGTAAAATTGCTGGGTAATAATGTGTGGGATCGGCTGATTGCTCTGAAACGCCACCAGGTTTTCTGACATATTCGCCAGCCACACCGGTTGAATAAACACCAGTACAATGGCGTCACCATGCAGCCCCAGCGTCCACAGCAGGCCGATCAGGATCACCGAGAAAATCATCCCCGGCAGCGTTCCCCCCACGTGATGCATTGGAATGCCGATCAGGGTGGCGATCATGGTATTGATATCGCCAAACGGCGTGGCCTCAACGATCAACCGCAACAACAAGATCACTGCCAGCACGCAGAACCCCGGGATCAGCGCCAGGAAAGATTTCGCCACCGCCGGCGGTACCCCTTCCGGCATGTTGATCACCAGATTACGGTTATGCACAAAACGGTAGATTTCCGTCGACAGTAGTGCCACAACGATTGCCACAAACAGTCCCTGACTACCGATAAAATTCATCGGCAGCACGCCTTTAACAATTTGCTCCGCAGCCCCTTTCACCGGCGCAAACAGCGTATGCTGGGGAATGGTCATGATAAACGCCACCAGCGAAACTGCACCGGTACTGAGCGGATCCATCCCGCGGTATTTCTCCGCCAGCCGATAGGCAATACCAAAGCTGGAGATAATCGCCATGATGTCGTAAGTCGCCTTGACCGGATACAGCAACTTGTCCCGCCATGCTGCACCAAACACCTCGCCCATCAGATTGGCGTAGCTGGGGATCGGTAAATAAGCGAAGATCAGGAAAAATGACCCGATTAACATAAACGGCATGTTGAGAATTATGCCGTCCCGCACTGACAAAATATGTTTTTGCCCGGCGATTTTTAACGCCGTCGGCAACACGTAACGTTCCAGAATGCTATTTAGACCCGCCATCATCCCCCCTGCCCGGCAAAGCCGGCTGTCGTGATTGTTATTATGGAATATCGACTTAATTAAACTGCGGTAAATAGGCCTGGTTAAGGCTCAACACTTCGTCCAGCAAGGGTTGTGCGATGCCGACACCGCCAATCAGCGGGTTCACCACCAGCGCCAACAGCGCACTCTGACGATCGCCATGCACCGCCGCCTCTATGGTCAGCCGTTCAAAATCTTTAACCTGCTGGGTCAAGCCGTTCATGGCCAGTGGCAACGGGCCGAAACTCAGCGGGTGAGCGCCTTGCGCATCGATCACACAGTTGGTTTCAATCACCGCATCATCCGGCAGGCCCTGAATGGCGCCGTTATTACGGGTATTCACCACCAGCACCTTGCCGCTGTTATTGTGAATGGCGCGGATCAATTCGACCGCCACCTCAGAATAGAAGGCACCGCCACGAAAGCTCAGTTGCTCCGGTTTTTTATCCAGTGTCGGGTCGGCATACAAGACAAACAGCTCCGCCTCAACCTTCATTACCTGTTCGGCGCGAGTGCCCTGAGCCGCGGCCGCTTCCATCTCTTCTTCCAGCATGCCGGCGGTTTGATAAAAATAGCGGTGATACGGACAAGGGATCGCTCCCAGCGCCTGCAAAAATGCCGGTGGCCAAGGCAGGTCTTTGATGTTGTTCATTGACAGCGTTTCGCCATTGCTCAGCATCTCCAGCACTTTGGCGGTCACATCCTTGCCGCTTTGTGTGACCTGATGCACCCACACCATATGGTTCAGCCCAGCGAAACGCAGATCCACCTGATCGTGCGGTGCTTTCAACATATCGGCGATCATGTGGTGCATGGTAATCGGCACGTTGCACAGACCAATAATCTTCGCCTTGCTGTAACGTGAGACCGCTTCGGTGACGATCCCGGCCGGATTGGTGAAGTTGATAATCCAGGCATCCGGCGCCACAGCTTCTACCATGCGCGCCACTTCCAGCATGACCGGAATGGTACGCAGTGCCTTGGCGAAGCCGCCAATACCGGTGGTTTCCTGCCCCAGCCGCTGGTATTTCAGCCCCAGACGCTCATCGGCAGCACGGGCGGCCAGTTGCCCCACCCGCAGTTGGGTCAGTACAAAACTGGCGCCGCGAATGGCCGGCTCCAGTGTGAAATGCACCGAAACCACTACCTGCTCCAGCCCGTTGCGCTTGAGCATTCTTTTGGTCAATTCGGCAATGATGCCCACTTTCTCACGGCCGGATTCCACGTCGACCAGTGCCAGCTCGGTTAACGGAACATCCTGATAATGCGCGATCAATCCTTCGACCAGCTCCGGCGTGTAGCTGCTGCCCCCGCCGATTACGGTGATTTTAGTCATTGCCTGTCCCCTGGGGTAAACGACGATAAAGTTCGATCATGTCGGTGGCCAGATCCTGGATCAGCATCGCATTCATCAAATGATCCTGCGCGTGCACCAGAATTAGACTGACCGGTACCTTTCCACAGCCTTCATCCATACCAATCAGCTCCATCTGCATGCCATGTGCCCGGCCGATAGCGGCCTTCGCCTCTTCCAGCCTGTCGCCAGCGGCCTCAAATTCACCGCGACGCGCTAATTGCAATGCAGAAAGCAGCGAACTTCGCGCACTGCCGGCATGAACCAGCAATTCCATCACGCTAGTTTCCAAATCCATCATTCCCTCCCCCGCCTGATGACAGGCACGGTGATCCCACTGCGGGTCAGTGATATAACCCGCAATAAATCAATAAATAAACGAATGTGAGAAGCCTGGTTCCCGAAGGATTTTCAGGCCAGCAGGCCGAGCGCCTTGTCCAGTACCTTGTCGCCGCGCATGGTGCCGTAATCCATCATGTCGATAACCGCCACGGTTTTGCCCAAGGGCGCCGCCAGTTCAGCAAGCCGCGCATGTTCATATTTAACCTGCGGCCCCAACAGGACGATATCCGCCCGGCCGACGATACGTTCAAAATCCGCTACCGGTACAGCTTCAATCTCGATATCCAGCGCCCGTTTTTGGGCTTCGATTTTCATTTTTTGTACCAGCATGCTGGTAGACATTCCTGCGGCGCAGCATAAGACGATTGTTTGCATTTTTCAGTGTCCCGGTTGTTAGCCACCACGGCTGTTCAAATATAAAACAGCTATGTAACACGCTTGTAAATACCTTAGATCCATACGATTTGATTATGATTTTTATTTAATTGTTTAAAAACATACCATTATAGAAAAATCGTCATGAAAATTTTTTTCAACACTGTGATCAGCGATCGAGTTATGCCCGACGAAAAATTTCAATTTAGAGTTTTATCGTTTAAAAACAGCAGGATAAATAACCAGCAAATAAACATTGAGAGCAGCGTCGTGTTTTCCCACTGGGTATATTGAAAATTATTTTCATTGGCTTATTCTACGGGTTATCGCTTTATGCCGTGCGAAAAACAGGCTAGCTTGAAGCACAGGTGCCGGTTGGCATAACAGAAGGGACACTGCAGTCATGGATCTCGTTTACCACATTCAGTTTCGCCAGAGTCCGTTCAGCCGCCAGGAGGCGAAAATTGCCCGGACCATCCTGGACAACCTCAGCTTCACTTCAACGGCGACCATTGAACAGCTGGCGGAGCGAGCGGGCGTCAGTACCGAGATCGTCGCTCATTTTGCTAAAACCCTGGGCTGCCAGGATCTTAACGACTTTATCTCGCTGATGCGTACCCAACCTGTGCCGGCAAACCAGCCGGCAGCAGTAGCACAACCCGTGCTGGGCGGCATGGATATCGCCTTCGCCTCAGCCGCCGGTATTGGCAAACTGCCCGGCGTCAGCCCCACGACTTTAAGTCGCTTTGCCAAATCCATCGGCTGTGAAGATATCGGCGACATCGTCTATCAGATCCGCGCGCGGCAAAACCAATTCAGTCAGCAGGAAGCCAAGGTCGCACAAACCATTCTGGACGATATCGCCTTCGCCTCTTCCGCCACTATAGAGCTGCTGGCCAGTCAGGCTGGGGTCAGTCCGGCGACTATCACCCGCTTCGCCAAAACCATCGGTTGTGATGATATTCGCGATCTGCGTATGAAGCTGGCGCAGGCCAGCGTCAGTGGCTCACGCTATTTGAGCATCCAATCCACGCCCAATGGGCCTCCGCGTTTGTGGCTGCAACGCGTCAACGACGTGGAGACTACGCTGCATCAACAGCTGCAACAGGTAGAGCATTCGGCGTTAATCGACGCCAGCCAACAGGTGAGCCAGTCCAAAAGTGTGCATATTTTTGGCGTAAACAGCATGGCGCTGTACGTCAACGAGCTGCAACAACGCCTGGTGGGTTTGGGCTACCCTGCCTTTGCCTGCCAGGATGCGGCACTGATGCGCATGACCGCCTCTACTCTGAGCACACAGCAGTGCGTGATATTGCTGTCGATGAGTGGGGAAAATACCGATTTGCTCAATGCCGCCAGGCTGGCCGGCGCCACGGGGGCTTATCGCATCGCCCTGACCCCGGCAGGTAGCACGCTGGCGACGCTGGCAGATAAGGTATTGACGCTCAGTGGCGGCAGCGCTGCTCGCTACGGGCTGATGCTGACCCTGGACCTGCTGCTGGCACAGCTGCTGCCCGAGAGTTTGGGCGCACAAACAGAAGATTAAATCCGCACTGCCGCACCGTTCAGGTTTCCTCAGGATCTGCCCGTCAGGCCAGGGCAACGACCTGAGGATTTTCCTAATTAGCCATCCAGATTGCCGCTGCCTATTGATAGGAATATTCTTACTACGCTATCGTTAACCTTCCACCTGGATATCACCCTAAGTGGAATTTGCACGATTTTATTTTTTATATGGCTTCTCTGCCAGCTTCGGCTGGCGCTTTAAATTTCATCAGCGGTAAAATTCCATGATCGATTACACCCTTTACGGTCTCAACGATAAAGATATCGAGACGTACCGTGAACAAATCTACAACTTGCTCGGTAAGGGCATTATTCAGGTGCTCTCCGCCAATCAACCCATCAGCAAGCAAAACATTCTCGCTTATCTGATCAAAGAGATCGAAAGACAACCCGATGACTACGGCCAAAAGCTGCACCGAGCGGCAATCGAAGTCATTGGCGTCACTGGCCGCTAAGGAACGGCATATGCAGTACCATCATCTCCATCACCGCCACAGATAAGCACAACCCCGGCTCAACGGCCGGGTAGTTTCGCCAGGCCAGAATGATGATTGTCGTTTGGCCGTCAGGGAATGATTTGGCGTTTGAATAGGGTAAAGGGATATCAGGAGGGTATGGCGAAGGGAGGGTCAGAAACAAAAAAACCGCCTCACGGCGGCTACGACATTACTACTTATTACTTTGTTATTCTTGAATTTATTTTCCTGGTACCCGGGGCGGGACTTGAACCCGCACAGCCATAAGCCGAGGGATTTTAAATCCCTTGTGTCTACCGATTTCACCACCCGGGCTCGGGAAAATTGGAGGCGCGTTCCGGAGTCGAACCGGACTAGACGGATTTGCAATCCGCTACATAACCGCTTTGTTAACGCGCCTAAATTCTATTTGCCTTTTACAGGCTAAAGCTCGTAAAACACCAGCTTTATTAAATTTGGAGCGGGAAACGAGACTCGAACTCGCGACCCCGACCTTGGCAAGGTCGTGCTCTACCAACTGAGCTATTCCCGCATTAATCAGAACTTACTGATTCTTTTGCTATCTTTCGGCAAATCACTGCTGCCGTCTGATGCGATGCATTCTACTTACCTGACGTAATGAGTCAATAAAATTGTTGGCTCATTACGTTTGTTTGACGATTTTTGCAGCGCTTTGATCAGGGTTCCAGCAAATCTTTGCGGGCAGCGTTCAAATATTGGAACATTGACCAGAAAGTCAGCACCGCCGCGATGTACAACAAACCAAAGGACACATACTCAACGGTCCGGTCCGGGCGCCACAGCAACCCGACCAGCGACATCATTTGCGCCATGGTTTTCACTTTACCAATCCAGGACACCGCCACGCTGCTGCGCTTACCGATCTCCGCCATCCACTCACGCAGTGACGAGATGATAATTTCACGGGCAATCATGGTCGCCGCAGGCAGGGTAATCCACCAGACATGGTAGTGTTCTGCCACCAGTACCAGCGCCACAGCCACCATCACCTTGTCCGCCACCGGGTCGAGGAACGCCCCAAAACGGGTAGTTTGCTTCCAGCGACGGGCGAGGAAACCATCAAACCAGTCGGTTATGGCAGCAAACACAAATATGACGGCGCAAACCATCGGAGCCCAGGTGAACGGCAGATAAAATGCCAGAACAAAGAATGGGATCAGAACTACGCGAAACAGAGTAAGCCAAGTCGGTATATTCAATTGCATAATGCTACGGTAACTATCTGGCTGGAGTGGGAATTAAGAGTATGTTGCTACATTGCCCTCAGTGTTTCAATGCATTGTAGATCTTTTCTGCCAATGCTTGTGAAATACCCGGCACTTTTGCAATTTCCTCAACGCTGGCGTTCAATAATGGTTGAAGTCCGCCCATATACTTCAACAGCACCTGTCGCCGTTTTGGTCCAACGCCGTCGATCAGTTCCAACGCGCTGGTATTTCTTACTTTTGCCCTTCTCTGACGGTGCCCGGTGATCGCGTGGTTATGCGAATCATCGCGGATGTGCTGGATCAGATGCAGCGCCGGTGAATCCGACGGCAGGGCAATGCCCTCACCTTCCGGCACAAAGAACAACGTCTCCAACCCGGCTTTGCGGTCAGCGCCTTTGGCGATGCCAATCAGCAAGGGTTTGTTTTTATCCCAGCTCACGTTCAGCGAATTAAACACATCAATCGCCATACCTAGCTGCCCTTTACCGCCATCAATAAAGATAACGTCGGGGATTTTTTTCTCTTCCAGAGCCTTACCATAGCGGCGTTTCAACACTTGCGCCATCGCCGCATAGTCATCCCCCGGTGTAATACCGGTGATATTATAGCGCCGATACTCAGAACGCAGCGGCCCATTCGCGTCAAACACCACGCAAGAAGCGACGGTTTGCTCACCCATGGTATGGCTGATGTCGAAGCACTCCATGCGGTTAATCTCGGAAAGATTCAGTACCTTCGTCAATTCTGCCAATCGCTGATGAATGGTCGACTGCTGAGAAAGCTTGGTGGTCAAGGCAGTCGCTGCATTGGTACGCGCCAGTTTGAGGTAGCGTGCGCGATCCCCTCGCGGTTTGCTCTGGATCTGGATTTTACGACCGGCCAGTTCAGAGAGCGACTCGGCCAACAGGTCTTTCTCCGGCAAGGTGAAATCCAACAGGATTTCTGCCGGCAAGGTACGCATCTGGCTGCCCTGTAGATAGAACTGACCGACAAATGTCTGTACCACTTCGCTCATTTCGGTGCCGCCCGGCACTTTGGGGAAGTAACTGCGGCTGCCCAACACTTTACCCTGGCGAATAAACAATACGTGCAGGCAGGCCATACCAGACTCGAATGCCACACCGATCACATCCAGATCGTCGCTGTTACCGGACACGAACTGACGCTCCGTCACTCTGCGTACTGCCTGGATCTGATCGCGTATCCGCGCGGCCTCTTCAAAGTTCAATATCTTGCTGGCGTTTTCCATCCGTTCAATCAACTGATGCAGCACCTGTTGATCCTTGCCGGACAGAAACAGGCGCACATAATCCACCTGCTGGCGATACTCATCTTCACTCACCAACCCGGCGACACAGGGCCCCAGGCAACGACCGATCTGGTATTGCAAACAGGGGCGCGAGCGGTTGCGATACACGCTGTTCTCACACTGACGTATCGGGAACAGTTTCTGCAGCAGCGCCAGCGTCTCACGCACGGCATAGGAATTGGGGAATGGGCCGAAATACTCCCCCTTGGCGTGTTTGGCACCACGATGTACGGCCAGCCGTGGGTGGCTGTCCGCACTGAGGAAAATCAGCGGATAAGATTTATCGTCTCGCAAAAGAACATTGTATCGCGGCTGGTATAACTTTATGTAGTTATGTTCCAGTAATAGCGCCTCTGTTTCGGTATGCGTAACAGTTACGTCTATTTGAGCGATATTTTTAACCAGCGTCTCAGTTTTACGGCTACCCACCTGCTGGCGGAAGTAACTGGCGAGGCGTTTTTTCAGATCTTTGGCTTTACCGACGTAGATAACCGTGCCAGTAGCGTCGTACATTCTGTAGACGCCAGGCTGGCTGGTTACGGTACTTAGAAATGCTTTGGCATCAAAACGGTCACTCACTGCTTAACAACGTCTCCGCATTGAACAATCCGTGTCGGATAGCCAGGTGGGTCAATTCAACATCACCGCTGATATTCAGCTTGCTGAACATACGGTAGCGATAACTGTTCACCGTTTTAGGGCTGAGACTCAGTTGTTCCGAGATCTCGTTAACCTTTTTACCTTTGGTGATCATCAGCATAATCTGCAGCTCGCGCTCAGAAAGGCAGCTAAACGGCGTTTCCGTCTGCGGCTCCAACTGACTCAACGCCATTTGCTGGGCAATATCGGACGCGATATAGCGCTGTCCGGCCTGTACCGCACGAATGGCATTGACCACATCCTGTGGTGCAGCGCCCTTACTCAGGTAGCCCGCGGCCCCAGCCTGCATCACTTTGGCAGGCAATGGGTTCTCGGTATGAATAGTCAGCATGATAACTTTCACGTCGGGCGCATAACGCACAATCTTGCGCGTGGCTTCCAGCCCGCCAATACCCGGCATGTTCATATCCATAAGAACGATATCTACAGCATTGCCACGGCACCATTTCACGGCGTCTTCACCGCACTGGGCCTCCCCGACAACTTTTATACCTTTGATATCTTCAAGAATGCGTCGTATCCCTGCGCGCACCAGTTCGTGGTCATCAACAAGAAGAACGCTAATCAAGGAAAAATCTCCAAAAAGAAGGGAGTAACGCAATCAGCCTCTGTTATAGCCTGAGATATTACTTGTTTTTCAGACAAGAATGAACACAGATTAATACTTACTCCCGATTAACTTTGCGGAATGGGCCTGATTTTTGAATTTTAGCCGCCCAATGCAGCCCGATAAAACCATGGATTGCAGAGGAAAAGCCGACGATGGAAATATTACCATGTGCAGTCCTGACCTTATGATAGTGCGTCTACCCTAAACCGCAGGTAAAATCAGTGTAAGCAATCGCAACACAAATAATAGTAATGCCACTCAATGTGATTGTAATCCATTGAAACAAAACAATATGGTAACTTTGCCTTTATCTCACAGGGCTAAAACCATTGCAAAAGAAATTATTCACCCCGCGTCCGGGCAACGTCAGGCAAGAGGCTAATGTTGATCATTTAAATAATCGGAACAAGTAAACAATAAACAGGCGGACAAATACTTATTAACACAGAAAAAATAACCTGGCGGTATTGTTTGGCAAGCTGATTAATTAATCAATAGTGAGTATGCACTATAATGTGAAATCGGTTAAATCCCGGATAGATACCAGGTTAACCACCACGGCCCCGATCCAGCGCTATCAGTGCAGATGGATACCTGCATGCTATGCTATACTCCGCGCCCAGTTAAATACGCATCTGCAGGTCCGAGTGAATGACATCGGTGTGGGTGCGCATAAAAATGTACATTGCTTCAGGCTTCGGCCTCAAAAATCAGGAGAGAAAATGAGCAACGTTGATTTCACTACGTCTGCAAACCCGGAAACGCTGGCGACAGAAGTTGCCTGCCTTAAAGCCACACTGACGCTGATCCTGAAATCGATCGGTCAGGCCGATGCCGGGAAAGTCATTATCAACATGGAACGCTTTATCGCACAGATTGAAGATCCGGCCCAGGCCGAAATCTTTAAAAACAGCATCCAACAGATTAAGCACGCTTACCGTCAATAATCTGTCGCCCTTCCGGCCTGCCGTCATTGCGGGCCCGTTTCCTCTGCGGGGATGGTGGCAAGGGCGTTGATTGCGCCCCGCCTGAATTACGGCTTACCGGCCTGCAACACAAAGCCGCGCTGCATATCACCCGCAATGCGGAAATAGCGACTCTCACCGGCGCGCAGCGTCATTGGCAAGCGCCCGCTGGTATCACGCCAGATGCACAGGCTATTTTCGATCATATCCTGCCCAATGCTAATTTCATTATTGCCTACCGGCACCCGGAACTCGGCCTTTTCTTTGGATGCCAGCGATGCGGCAAATTCTCCGTTGATATAAACCCCGGTCCGGCAACTTCCTGCCAGCATCCCACTGTCGCGCACTACCACTACCGTGGCAAAAGGCGTTTGCGGGACATTCTGATACAGCATCAACCGGCTGGGAGGCGGTGATTCAGCCTGCTGTAAGGGAACCGCCTGAGTGGCACAACCAGACAACAGCACGGTGGTAACGAATAACGCGGCGTAATGCTTCATCCTGAACTCCTGAAATAAACCCATCCTCATACTAGCAAGAGAACTGCCACTGACTGTAGCGTCGGGACATCATCAATGAAAAATTAGGATAACTTCCAGTGAGCTGGAGAAATTCTGGGAGGTAACAATACCTCGGTGCCGACCGCCTTGCCTGTCAGGCAAGGCAACCGACCACCATAAGAAGATTCTGTGGTTAGCGTATTGAAATGAGTAAGATTTTTATGATTTCTTAAAGCTTAACCATGCGTTTTTTGATGTCATCACGAAATACACTGCCCACATAGTTAAAGCCATCCTCAGTCACATAGACCCGCGAGTAGCCGTTTTCTGACAGCGTCGTCACCATATAACCGGCGTTAATCATCTCCGTAGAAGGTGCATTCATAAGGGTAAGAAAACCGCGTCCTCGGCACCATTGATAAAAGCGAGTGCGGCCATAGCCAAATGAATCACCGACATCAGAAAGGTTTCTCAACCTGTCACAATCATCTGATAATGAAGGTAAATCACCACTGTCTTTAGGTATCTCTGATTTATTCGCCAAAATAAAACTCCCTTTAATTTCTTCATCATCATGATGAATCACTCATCCTTGCTGAATCTAAAAAATTTGTACATAAATTGCAATCGTATTACCGGCGAATTCAATAATGGCTTTAATTGTGATTATTTTGAAAAAGCAATATAAACATCCCAACTTTAATTCCCCACTGAATAAATATCCTTTTGCAGCCAATAATAAGAAAAAATCCTTAGGTAAATATCTTAAGGA
This sequence comes from Serratia proteamaculans, assembly GCF_949794035.1. Taxonomy (NCBI): domain Bacteria; kingdom Pseudomonadati; phylum Pseudomonadota; class Gammaproteobacteria; order Enterobacterales; family Yersiniaceae; genus Serratia; species Serratia proteamaculans. The sequence continues at coordinate 1,996,012 of NZ_OX461105.1, read as the reverse complement.
ATAAGTCGGATATATCATCAGAAAAAACTTAGCACGAATATGATAACAAATAAGTATTATTTCACTTCCAGATACTCATCCTTGCTACCCGTCACCTCAACCTTTTCTAAACAATAACTATTATCATTTCCAATTTTTGCCTCAGTTTATTACACTCACGCCCCACCTCGCCTAGGAAGATTCTTAGCGAGTGCTTTTAGGATGAAATGAAGAGTTAGGGATATCATGAAGACGTATAGATTTTTGATTTTATTACCATTAGTTACATTGGCGGCCTGCACTCAATGGGAGAGAGCCGGTGCCGGGAACGCCACACGCGAGGCGGAATATGCGGAGTGCAAGGGACGAGGCTACGAACGTTTCCCCCCCGATGTGGTGAGAGATTTCGAGTTTAGCTACGAAAACCAATACCATAGCTGTGAGAAAGACAAGAAAGACTGCCCGAAAGGCTACCGTTACGATAAACAACCTTCGTTTAAAACGGTGCAAAATGATCGCAATGAAGGTGCCCGTTCGGCGACCATCGAAGCCTGTATGTATGGCAAAGGCTGGCATGAGAAAACCTATTACTGGCCACAGTAACAGGAGCAACAACGGACTTGGTGTCTGGGCCCGTTAGCACAACTTGCCGCCGGAGATGACTCATCATCACCGTGCGGCGTGCCTGAGTGCAGTTAGTTGGCTTATCCGTCAGTCTCGCTGCGCCCCAAACGGGCCAGAGTGGCGACCCTGACTGGCGTCAGCGGGACCCTCGGAGCCGGCAGTGGCCAGTCGAGTAAATGGCGTGCCGCTGTCGCACAGATTTTGCCCTGGCAAGCGCCCATACCGCAGCGGCTGCTCAACTTGGCCGCTGTCCAATCTGCAAATTCACTGCACTGATGCAAAGACACATCCTCACAACGACACAAGAGCGTTTCCGGTGTCGCCAGCGTTTTCAGCACTGGATTGAGCGCAAAGGTTCGCGCCACCGCACCGGCAAATCGCCGCCACTTATCGCATTGCGCCATCAAGGCTTGTGCCTGCGCCAGGTTGCCGGTTGCGGCATAGCCGGCAATCGCCCCCTCCGTCAACGCCAACTCGCTGCCGCCGATCCCAGTACATTCACCGGCTGCATAAATCTGTGGCTGACTGGTTTGCTGGTAAAGATCCACGGCAACCGCGTCATTTTGGATACGGCACCCCAACAACATCGCCAGTTCGATATTCGCCACCAACCCAAAACCGCAGGCCAGACGATCGCAATCTAGCGTGACCTCACGAGCCCCTTTTTGGATATGAATCGCCGTCAGTCGCTGTTCGCCCAACGCTTCCAGCACGTAGCTGTCAGGACGATAATGCCGGTTGAACAGGCTAAAGGACTGACGCAGTTTCACCGGCCAGCGCCACAAACCACCGGCAAAGGCCGCCAACCGAGCGACAGGGGCCTGTTCCGCCAACATCACCACTTCGCCACCAGCTTTCACTACGCTGGCAGCCACGGCCAACAACAGTGGCCCACTACCGGCAATGACGACCCGCTCCCCTTTGATAGACAACCCTTGCTTAATCTGCGCCTGCAATCCACCGGCCCCGGTCACCCCTGGCAGTGTCCAGCCGGGAAATGGCAGCAGAAGTTCCCGGGCACCACAGCACAGGATCAACGCTTGATAATCCACCGTCCCGCTGCCCGCCGCATCTTCATAGAGAATTTTCTGCGGCCCGCACTGGGCGACAATCTTCACGCCGTTAAGCAGCGTCACATTATCCAGCCCCCCGACAACCTGCCGATATTGCAGAGCCAGTGCCGGCAATGCCACGTTCGGCCCGTCACGCCAGATCTGCCCACCGGGGCGCAGGTTATCGTCGAGCACCAACACCGACTGACCACTCTCTGCCGCAGCACCGGCTGCCGCCAACCCTGCCGGGCCGGCTCCGATAATCAGCACATCGCACGCGAGATCACTCATTTTCTGTCCTCTCAATACGCATGCCAGGCTGGCACAACGTCTGGCACGCCAAACGCCGCACACCATTCACCGTGACGCGGCATTCCTGGCAGATGCCCATGCCGCAAAACGGCGCGCGGGGTTGCCCATTGACCGAGATGCGGCAGCTATCCCGCCCGCTCAGACTGAGCGCCGCGGCCACGCTGGAACCCTCAGGTACGCAGAGGCTTTCACCGTCAAGGGTCAATGTCAGTAAATTCTGTTTTTGGCTCATACCGGCAAGGCCTCCTTACGGAACATTCGTGCCGCCAGATAAGGGGTATCGTCAATCGCCGGTCGATGGTTATGGATCTGCGCCGTAATCAGCGCAGCACTGCCCAGCGCGGTGGTGACGCCCAGGCCTTCATGCCCCAAGGCCAGCCACAGCCAGCGATGTTGTGGATGCGGCCCGAGTAACGGCAAACCGTCTGCAGACGCGGCGCGCTGGCCGGTCCAGCAGCGGATAATGTTCATCTGCGCCAATGTGGGCAAAAAAGTGGTAGCCCGTGCCAGCATGGCGGCCAGTAACGGCATATCGATGCTGCTGTCGGGGGCATCAAACTGGCGGGAAGAGCCGATCAACAGTTGGCCTGTTGGCCTGGCCTGAACGTTAAATGCCACCGAGGTACCGTCGCTGGCGTGAGCACTGGCACCATACCCCAGCTCGACCAACTGGTGACGTACCCGTTGCGGATAGCGATCGGTGATCGCCAGATGCCCTTTCTTGGCGCGTAGCAAGGGTTGTTCCAGTAACTTGTCAGCCTGTAACCCACAGGCCACCACCACCACCGGTGCCGTCAACCGTTCGCCTCCCGTCAGCGCCACCGCCTGCTGTTCCAACGCGGTAACATCACCCACAACCACCCTGACCGCCGGTCCGGCGTCGGCCACTAACCAGCAGGCGACATTGGGCGCATAAACAATGCCGTCGCCTGGTACACGCAAGCCACCGGCCAGTCCGGGCCGCAGCATGGGTTCATGAGCAGCAACCTGCGCGGCGCTCAGTGCTTCGCTCGCCACACCGTATTCCGCCATGCGTTGCAGTTTACCTTCGGCAATCGCCATTTCATCGTCCCGCTCCGCCAACCACAGCGTACCGCAGCCGCGCCAGGCACAGTTTTCCGGCATGCGATCCACCAGGTTGCGCCACAGTTGCAATGAATAGGCGCTTAAAGCCAACTCGGCGGGATTATCGTCCATGCAAACCAGGTGCCCCATACCCGCCGCCGTCGCCCCGGCACGCTGGTTGTCCACCAGCAGCACTTGTAACCCTTGCTGCGCCAACTGCCAGGCGCAGGCGGCACCGATGATACCGGCGCCCACCACTATCGCATCTGCCCGCCTGTCGGCAACCATCAGCGGATCCCCCAAACGAAGGGATCGCGCTCGTCCAGCAGCAGTTGGCTGTCGGCACACACGTAGGCCTGACCGCGAATAAAGGGGGTCACGCGATCGCCACTGCGTTGGTAATAGCCGCTGAACTGGCTGCCAATCACGCTCGCCTGGTGCCAGATCTCACCCGGCTGCAATTTGCCGTCGGCCGCCAGACAGGCCAGTTTGGCGCTGGTGCCGGTACCGCAAGGCGAGCGATCATAAGCTTTGCCAGGACACAGCACGAAGTTGCGACTGTCGGCCTGCGCGTCATCAGAAAAGAGTTCGATATGATCGATAACACCGCCGTCTTCCCCATAAATCCCTGCGCTCTCGATCGCCTGACGCACCGCCCAGCTAAAGGCGGTGAGCGCCTCCAGATTTTGCGTATTGATCGCCAGATGATGCTCACCGATCAGGAAAAACCAGTTACCGCCCCAGGCGATATCCCCCACCACCAGCCCATAGCCGCTGACCTCAACCCTGACCTGTTGGCGATACCGATAGGCCGGGACGTTTTCCACCGTCACGCTGCCGTCCTGGTGCAAGGTGGCGTTCACCGTACCCACCGGGGTTTCTATCAGGTGCTCACCGACGCCAATTCGCCCCATGTAGGCCAGTGAGGCCACCAGACCTATGGTGCCATGACCGCACATCCCCAAATAACCGCTGTTGTTGAAGAAAATCACCCCGGCGGCGGCCTGCGGTGAGCAGGGCTGACACAGCAAGGCCCCCACCAGCACGTCGTTGCCGCGAGGTTCCAGAATGATCGCGCTACGCCAGTCGTCATACTGCTGTGCAAACAGCGCCTTGCGCTCAGCCATGCTGCCGGTGCCCAAATCGGGGAATCCTTCGACAATCAGTCGGGTGGGTTCCCCGGCGGTATGGGAATCGATCGCCCGCAGCGCGGTGAAATGCGAAGAAAGTGCCATCGGAGTCTCCTGGGTTAATGAAATGTTACCGATGGGGCTAGACTGACCGAATATGCTGACGGCGGCTTGATGGATTTCGGCGTGGCAAATGCAGAAATCGGCACAATCCTCCAGGCGGGATGGTGCCGGGCCGGTACACCCCAGGGAACAAAAGTATGCGGTCATCCGCATAATTGGCAGCTAAGCTTGAAAAGTTATAAGAAAGTTAATATTGATTAAGCGCGCCAAAAACGGCCTGTCCGGCCGCCTCAGACTCTGAGTCACCCAGCGGGAAAAGGTAATGCTATGCGTTTAGCCCAGGATCATCAGGTTGTTACGGCTCCTCTCCCCCTTATCGAGGAACCGGAAGAGGACATTTTTGCCGTAGAACAACTGTCCCGCTGGTGTGATGGACTGGCGCAACAACGTCCGAACACCCTGCACGATCTGCTAAATTCACTGGCTTTGATTGCACCGCTGCTCAACGCCATTCCCAACGTGGTGTTCTTCATCAAAGACCTGCAAGCGCGTTACCTGCTGGCCAACCTGACGCTGGCCAAACGTTGCGGCTTTAAAACCGTCACCCCGCTGCTGGGGAAAACCTCGGCGGACGTGTTTCCGACCCAATTAGGGTCAGGTTATACCGAGCAGGATCTGCGCGTGCTGCGCAACGGCGTGCTGATCCAGGACCAACTGGAGATGCACCTGTACAGTGGGCGCGAGACCGGCTGGTGCCTGACGCAAAAACTGGCGTTGTTCGATGCGCAGGGCAAAATCATCGGCATGGCGGGCATCTCGCACGATCTGCAGGAGGCCAAAGCCAACCACCCTGCCTATCAGCGGCTGGCGGCGATCGACGTCTATATTCGTCAACATTACGCCCGACCGATTGCCCTTGAGGAATTAACCGCACTCACTGCCCTTTCCGTGGCGCAGATCGAACGTTACTGCAAACGTATTTTTCACCTCACGCCACGCCAGATGATCCACAAGGTTCGGCTGGAAAAAGCCACCGAACTGTTGGCAGGCGACTTGCCGATTACCGACATTGCCCTGCAGTGCGGCTACACCGATCACAGCGCATTCAGCCGCCAATTCAAAGCCATGACCGGGTCTACACCGCGCGACTTCCGCACCACCCTATCACCTTAACCCTATGATTTAATTTATTAACAAACTTCACTTCGGCGCTTTTAAGGTCAGGCTTTTCGCCGCCTGATGCGTGGTGCCACTGTGCCAATTTCGTCATGGCATTCGGAGAAAACCGTCAAGCCCCTGCGAACAATACAGGTCAATCTGTGATTGGATTTTACCAATAATTCACCATTGATTAACAAACTTGGACGACAGGACAAACACTATGAGCCATAAAGCCATTAGCTGGAGCGGCGTATTCCCGGCGGTCAGCACTCAGTTTCGTAGCGATTTCTCTCTGGATCTCGACGCCACTCATACGGTGATCAAAAACCTGGTCAAAGACGGCGTATCTGGCCTGGTGGTATGCGGCACCGTGGGCGAAAACACCTCGATGACCGTTCAGGAAAAACTCTCGGTGATTGAAGTGGCGCGCGATGCGGCGCAAGGCAAGGTCCCGGTGATTGCCGGCATTGCCGAATTCACCACTGCCTTTGCCCGTGACATGGCGCGTGAAGCGCAAAAGGTCGGCGTCGACGGCATCATGGTCATGCCTGCGCTGGTCTACTCCGCCAAACCTCACGAAACGGCCGCCCACTTTCGCAGCGTCGCCACGGCCACCGATCTGCCGATCATGGTCTACAACAACCCGCCGATTTACAAAAACGACGTGACGCCGGACATTCTGACGTCGTTGGTCGACTGCGAAAATATCGTGTGCTTCAAGGACTCTTCCGGCGATACCCGCCGCTTTATCGACCTGCGTAACGAGGTCGGCGATCGCTTTGTGCTGTTCGCCGGGCTCGATGACGTGGTGCTGGAAAGCATCGCCGTCGGCGCCGAAGGCTGGATCTCCGGCATGTCCAACGCCTTTCCGCGTGAAGGCGAAACCCTGTTCCGTCTGGCGAAGCAAAAACGCTTTGAGGAAGCACTGGCGCTGTATAGCTGGTTTATGCCGTTGCTGCATCTGGATGCGCGGCCGGACCTGGTGCAGTGCATCAAGCTGTGTGAAGAGCTGGTAGGTCGCGGCAGCGCCATCACCCGTCCACCCCGCCTGGCGTTGCAGGGCGATACGCTGGCCGAAGTCACCGCCGTGGTTAAAAAAGCGCTGGCAAACCGCCCTGCGCTGCCGGACGTCGGCCTGTAATTGCCACTCTCGCCCGGCCACCTGCCGGGCCCAGCCACTTGCCTATTGGGGGAACCCATGCCCAACGCCCATACCATCAGCGGTCAACAGTTTATTGGCGGCCAACGCCGCGCCAGCGGTGAGGCCGAACTGGTCAGCCTGCGCGCCGATAACGGCCAGCCGACCGGACACCGTTTTTTCTCGGCCAGCATCGCAGAAACCGCCGCCGCCGCCGATGCCGCCGCACAGGCGTTCACCGCCTATTCTCAACTCAGTGCCGAACGCCGGGCTGACTTTCTTGAGGCGATTGCCGGGCAGTTGGATGCACTGGATGAGGAATTCTTTACCTTCGCCATGCAGGAAACCGCCCTGCCATTAGCGCGGCTGAGCGGTGAACGTGCCAGAACCAGTGGCCAGATGCGGTTATTTGCCACCCTGTTACGCCGTGGTGATGTGCATGCTGTGCGTATCGACAGCGCGTTACCCCAGCGGATGCCGCTACCCCGTCCGGATCTACGCCAATACCGCACGGCACTCGGTCCGGTGGCGGTGTTTGGCGCCAGCAATTTCCCACTGGCCTTCTCTACCGCGGGCGGTGATACCGCCGCCGCACTGGCCGCAGGTTGCCCGGTGGTGTTCAAGGCGCACGGTGGCCATATGATCACCGCCGAGCTGACCGCACAGGCGATTGAACGGGCCAGAGAACAGCAACAGATCCCGGCCGGGGTATTCAACATGATTTACGGCGACCGCATTGGCGCGGAACTGGTACAGCACCCGGCCATTCAGGCGGTGGGCTTTACCGGCTCGCTGCGCGGCGGCAGAGCCTTGTTCGATCTGGCCATGCGCCGTCCGCACCCCATCCCGGTCTTTGCCGAGATGTCGAGCATCAACCCGCTGATCATCATGCCGCAGTCATTAGCCCAACGTGGGCAACAGATCGCACGCGATCTGGTTGCCTCTTTCACGCTGGGTTGCGGCCAGTTCTGTACCAAGCCGGGGCTGATCATCGGCCAACGCGGCGAAGCATTCAGCCAGTTTATCCGTGAATTAACCGAGCGGGTGAACGCCGCCGCCCCGCAACCGATGCTCAATGCCGGCACGCTGGCACATTACCGCAGCGGATTGGCGGCACTGGATCAGCACCAGGGCATTTGCCATCTGGCCGGTGATCCTGAGGATCGGCCTCATCTGGCGGCGCCACAACTGTATCAGGCCGACAGTCATTTACTGCTCAGCGGGGATCCGCTGTTGCAGGAAGAAGTGTTTGGCCCGGCAGCCATTGTGGTGACGGTAGAAAACCACCAGCAACTGACCGCCGCGTTGGAAAGCCTGCAAGGGCAACTGACCGCCACGCTGCTGACCGACGCTGACGATCTGGCCGACGCCGCGCCGCTGGCGCAACTGCTGACCCGTAAAGCCGGACGAGTGCTGTTCAACGGCTACCCGACCGGAGTGGAAGTGTGCGACGCCATGGTTCACGGCGGCCCTTATCCGGCCACCAGCGATGCCCGTGGCACCTCGGTCGGTACGCTGGCCATTGAGCGTTTCCTGCGCCCGGTCTGCCTGCAAAATTACCCGGCTGCATTATTGCCGCCACCGTTGCAAGACAGTAATCCGCTTGGCCTGCTGAGGCTGGTTAACGGTATTTACACCCGAGATCCGATCCACTCACCTGCCAGCAACTAGCCCGGCCGCATCTGCATGCCACCTAATAACAAAAGGGTAAACCCATGACAACCCAAGGCAAATTCAAGAAGCAGCTTACGCTCACCGATTTGACGTTTATCGGCCTGGGCGCAATTTTTGGTTCCGGCTGGCTGTTCGCTGCCAGCCACGTCTCTTCCATCGCCGGTCCCGCCGGCATCTACTCCTGGCTGATCGGCGGTTTAGCCGTGCTGTTGCTGGGCATTGTTTACTGTGAACTGGGTGCGGCGCTGCCCCGCGCCGGCGGCATTATCCGCTACCCGGTGTTCTCCCACGGCGAACTGATGGGCTATCTGCTGGGGTTTATTACCCTGATCGCCTTCTCCAGCCTGATATCGATTGAGATCGTCGCGGCCCGCCAGTACGCCGCCGCCTGGTTTCCCTTTCTGAGCCAGCCCGGCTCCGGTAACCCGACGCTGATCGGCTGGCTGGTCCAGCTCCTGCTGCTGTGCTTTTTCTTCGCCCTGAATTACTACAGCGTCAAAACTTTTGCCAAATCCAACAATCTGATCAGCGTGATTAAATTCGTGGTACCCCTGCTGGTGATTGTGGTGTTGTTCAGCTTCTTCAAACCCGAAAATCTGCACAGTCAGGGGTTTGCGCCCTTTGGCTCCGCCGGGGTGGAAGCGGCCATTTCCGCCGGGGGGATTATCTTCGCCTATCTGGGTCTGACGCCGATCATCTCGGTCGCCAGCGAGGTGCAAAATCCGCAGCGCACCATTCCTATCGCGCTGATCCTGTCGGTGGTGTTGTCCACCATCATTTACGTGCTGTTGCAGGTGGCCTTCCTAGGCAGTATTCCCAGCGAAATGCTGAGTGGCGGTTGGGCCGGTATCAGCCAGCAATTTTCCCTGCCTTATCGTGACATCGCCATCACCCTGGGCATGGGCTGGCTGGCGTTTCTGGTGGTGAGCGATGCGATTATCTCACCGAGCGGCACCGGCAATATTTACATGAACGCCACCCCACGCGTGGTGTACGGCTGGGCCCGCGCAGGTACCTTCTTCAAGATCTTTACCCGCGTCGACGGTGAATCCGGTATTCCACGCCCTGCACTGTGGCTGACCTTTGCACTGTCGATCTTCTGGACGCTGCCCTTCCCCTCCTGGGAGAAGCTGATCGGTGTAGTCTCCGCCGCGCTGGTGCTGAGTTACGCCATTGCACCGGTCACCGCTGCCGGTCTGCGGCGCAATGCGCCGGATCTGCCGCGTCCCTTCTTCGTGCGCGGGTTCTGCGTACTCGGGCCGGTATCATTTATCATTTCAGCGCTGATCGTATACTGGTCCGGCTGGAATACCGTGTCCTGGCTGCTCGGCCTGCAGATCCTGATGTTTGTGGTTTATATCCTGTTCAAAAATAAGGTACCGACCCACGCCGTCAGCCTGAAGCAACAGATTTGGTCGTCGCTGTGGCTGATTGCCTTCTACGCCTTGATCATTGTCGCGTCCTACCTCGGCAGTTTTGGTGGCATTAATGCCATTGGCCACCCGTGGGACACCATCACGGTGGCGGTCATTGCGTTGGCAATCTATTACTGGGGCGCCTATACCTGTTTACCTCAGGCGAATTTTGCCGGTGATGAAGAAGAGTAACCGCAAAGGAGATAGCTGATGACACAAACCCAGAGCCTGAGCTTGAAAGAGGCCTATGATCTTGCGCTACGCGCACTGCGCAGCAACGGTTTCAGCGCCGAACATGCCGATGCCGTTGCGCAGAATGTGACGGCCGGTGAACGCGACGGCTGCGCATCGCACGGTCTGTACCGGGTGCTTGGCTGCGTGCGCTCGCTGCTGGCCGGCAAGGTGTCCGCCGATGCGCGCCCGACGCTGGTCGATCAAGCCCCGGCCATCCTGCGGGTAGATGCCCACGACGCCTTTTCGCTGCTGGCCTACCGTACCGCGCTACCGGCGTTTATTGATAAGGTGCGCACTAACGGCATCGCCGCGTTGGCGATTAATCACTGCGTACATTACTCCGCGCTGTGGGCCGATATCGAGCCCCTGACCGATCGGGGGTTGGTGGCACTGGCCTGTACTCCGAGCCATGCCTGGGTGACGCCGGCGGGGGGAACCCGGCCGCTGTTTGGCACCAATCCGATTGCCTTCGGCTGGCCGCGTCCGCAGCTTCCACCTTTTATTTTCGATATGGCCACCAGCGCGGCGGCACGCGGCGAGATTGAGCTGCATCGCCGCGCAGGGACACCACTGCCGCCGGGTTGGGGCATCGATCAACAGGGGGAACCTTCTACCGATGCTGCCAGCGTGTTGCAGGGTGCAATGCTGACCTTTGGCGGTCATAAGGGGTCGGCGCTGGCGGCCATGGTTGAGCTGATCGCCGGGCCGTTGATTGGTGATATGACCAGTAAGGAATCGCTGGCCTACGATCGGCAAACCGGCTCCTCCCCTTACGGTGGCGAGCTGATCATCGCGATGGATCCCGATCGTTTCCTGGGGGCGGACAAAGCGCTGCATTTGGCCAGGGCGGAAGCCTTATTTGCGGATATGAGCGAGCAAGGGGCGCGTATTCCGGGAGAACGGCGTTTTCAGCGGCGGCAGTACAGCGAGCAGCACGGTATTAGCTTACCGCAGACGCTGTATGACGAGATTGTGGCTCTCTGCCGCTAATAGCCCCCTCTCCTTTGGGAGAGGGGGCTCTCACCTAAGCTACGTCTAAAAGATTACCTGACCACCATCACCGAGATATTGGCGTGACGCACAATGGCTGCGGCGTTGGAGCCCAGCAGGTAGGTTTTCACACTCGGGCGGCGTGAGCCGATGATGATCAGATCGGCCTCGATTTCCTCTGCCAGCACCAGCACTTCATCGCGCGGCGAACCAAAGCTGACGGTGTAATCCAAACGATCCAGCGGAATGTCGATTTCTGACATGATCTTCTTGAGTTTATCCACCGCCTTCACTTCCGCCTGATTCTCAAACTCCTTGATACCGAAAGAATAAGCGGTAACGAATGCCGAGGCATCCGGCAACGCATGGAAGAAATGCACTTTGGCACCGGATATTTTCGCCAGGTACTCAACATGTTCCAGCGCATGCTCGGTCAACAGATCTTCTTCAATATCTATCGGCACTAATATGGTCTTGTACATATCACATCCCTTCTATGTCACCTTGGTGACTACAGGGTACTGCCGGGAAGGATAAGGGTGAACCGCTTTCTCGCGCTTTTGTGATCGGCGGTAAATACTGGTTAGGATAATTCCTTATTTAACAAAATATAAACATCACATGTCTAACGGCTAGCCGCTTAATTATTTCAAACCGGGTTAAATAAGCTGTAAATACACCGCTTTCGCCGTGGCGGCAGTTTTATTGGCCACCGACAGCTTTTTAATCGAATTGCCAATGTGGAAATTCACTGTACGCTCACTCAGCCCCATTAACAGAGCGGTTTCTTCTGAGGTTTTGCCTTCGCTGCACCAACGTAAAATATCCTTCTCGCGCAGTGTCAGCACATCTTTGATCGCCTCGTCGTTCACCGATATTAATGCTTCACGCAGCGTTTTATGAACAATCTGCGCCAGCCACAAGAAGAAAGTTTCGTTACGTGCGCTGGCCTGTGGTGACTGAACGGGAATACTTTTGCCGGCAAAGGTGAGGATCCCCAGCCGGCCATAGCAATCCTTGATTGACTGTGACCAGCCTTCACGGATGCCAAACTGCGCCATGCGCCACCACAGCTCCGGCTTGTCCTGGTAGAAGCGTTCATCCCAATGAAATTGCAGCGTAGAGTGATGGGCCTGCTCAATCACCGGATCCTGCAGGTAGACCCGCAGCTTGCGGTAGTCCTCCAGGTAGGACTCGGGGAAATTCCCCTCTATCAGCATTTTGGGGCGGCTGGCCGGGTAGCAGGAAAAGACTGTGTAAGAAAAGTATTCAAAACCCAACGCCTGGGCACAAGGTTCCAGTTGGCTTAAAAAAGCCTCGCGGTCTGGCAGACGGGTCAGTAAGGCTTCCATCAAAGGCTGAAGGTGGTTGTCCATAAAACAGGTTCTCCAGAAAGCCGCACCGGGTTATCGATAAGTAAGATTAACTATAGTGGAGGGCTCAGGGTGACAACAGCCGTTTCATAGTATAAAAAATTCCATGGCTATAACAAAAACAGCTATTCCCCCTCGATTATGAATAAATAACGCCCTTTAAATGGCGTTAATTCCAGAAATTACGCGAATAACATAAAGCCGATTTATTGTAAACCTGTCACTTCTACCGTTAGACACTGACAGCGCCGCCCATTACCTTCGCCATAGGCACCTGGTGCTTTTTAAATCCGAATAAATAATAAGCAATTGCGAATTTCGCAAGGCAGAAAAATACTCACGGGGATTTTTATGGCAGAGAATAATTCGGCAATCCATTCGGTCGCTGTTATTGGTGCCGGAACCATGGGCAGAGGTATTGCCTATCTTCTGGCGCAGAACGGCATACGAACCCTGCTTTATAATCGTAGCGGTAATAATCTGGATCAGGCCCGCGACTATATTATCCGTGACCTGGATAAGAAAATAGACAACGGGAAAATAAGCCCACAGAAAAAAGGCGAAGTATTGGCCAACCTGGTTTTCTCTCCCATTTTCGACGCTATCGCCGACAGCGACCTGGTGATTGAAACCATCGCGGAGCATGAGACCACCAAGCATGAAATCCTCGCGGCGATTGCGGCCACGGTGAAACAAGAGGCCATTATCGCCACCAACACCTCATCGCTGTCGTTGAATAAGCTGGCGGCAGGCGTCGAAAACAACGCCCGTTTTATCGGCCTGCACTTCTTCAATCCGGCCCCGCTGATGAAACTGATCGAGATTATTCCGTCCTATTTTACCAGCCGGGCCACCAGCCTGCGCTGCCAGCAGTTGGTGACGGCGCTAGGCAAACAGTTTGTGGTCTGCAAAGCCACACCGGGTTTTATCGTCAACCGGATGGCACGGCCTTTTTATCTGGAAGGATTCCGGTTGTTGGAAGAAAACGTGGCGCTGGCACCGCAGATCGACCGTGCCCTCAAGGCCGGTGGCCACTTTCGCATGGGCCCTTTGGAGCTGACCGACTTTATCGGCCAGGATATTAACTATCAGGTCAGCAGCCAGATTTGGCAGGACATGCAGTACGACCCCCGCTATACCCCCGGTCATTTGCAACGTTCGTTGGTGGATGCCGGGTTATTGGGGAAGAAAAACGGCCGATCCTTTTTTGCTGCCCCTGCAGCCGAATCCAACCCCCTCGACGCAGGCAACGGCACGCTGACTTCCCTGCATTTTTATGGCGAACATACCCTGTTTGACCTGCTGCAACAGCGCGCCTTGGCTATCTGGCCAACGCTGCAGATTATTCACCAGCCGGAACGGCCGACGCTGGGACGCTTTATCCGGGTGAATGACGCATTGGCCGTCAAAATCACCGATGGTCGCACCGCCAATCTGCTCGCTGAATTGACCGATCTCGACACCTTTGTGATCGACGCCGCACTGAATTACAGCGATACCGCCTATCTGGTGGCCGCCCACAATCAGGACGCCGCCGAGGCCAATAAAGCGCTGTTTCTGTCGCTGCTGCAAACGTTGATCCCACAGGTGGAGTTTATTAAAGACTCTCCAGGCCTGATCGTCGCCCGGGTTCTGAGCAGTCTGATCAATGAGTCGGTGATCATGGTGGAGAGCGGGGTTTGCAGCCGGGCAGATATCGATATTGCCGCCGTGGCGGGCGTTAACTATGCCGATGGCATCTTTGCCTGGCTGACGCAGCTCGGGCAAAAAAACGTGAAATCAACGCTGGATAATATGGCGCAACTGCTGCATTCCGCCCGCTATTACCCGCATTACTCATTGCTGAATGCCCCCCGGCCCGAACTGGCCGTCGCGCCGTAAGGAAAAATGATGACGATTAAAGACGATGGGGTCTATCTGATCGACGGCACCCGCACCGCAATCGGTGCCTATGGCGGCAGCCTGGCGTTAACCCGTCCGGACGACATGGCGGCCTCTATTATCCGGGCGCTGCTGCGACGGCATCCTGAAACGGAGCCGGATATTGATGAAGTGATCCTCGGCTGCGCCAATCAGGCCGGTGAAGACAACCGTAACGTTGCCCGCATGGCGGCGCTGCTTTCCGGCCTGGATCAGGCAGTGCCGGCGATTACCCTTAACCGCCTGTGCGCTTCCGGGCTGGATGCAGTGATCTACGCCAGTGCAAAAATAAAAAGCGGCCTCAGCGATCTGGTACTGGCCGGTGGTGTGGAGAGCATGAGCCGCGCGCCCTACGTGATGGGCAAAAGCGAAACGGCTTTCGACAAGGGAGTCAAACTGTACGACACCACGCTGGGCTGGCGTTTTGTCAATCCGCAGTTGGCGCAGCGCTATGGCAGCGATCCGCTGGGCATAACGGCGGAGAACGTCGCGCAGCAGTACAGGATTTCCCGCGAAGATCAGGATGCCTTTGCCCTGGCCTCGCAGCAGAAGGCCTGGCGGGCGATTGAAAATGGCCGTTTAGCCAGGGAGATAACCCCGCTTGAGGTGCAGGCCGATCGTAAAACCCGCAAAACCTTCGAACAGGATGAGTTCCCACGACAGACCACGCTGCAAAAATTGCAGGCGCTGAAGCCGGCCTTTACCGCAGAGGGTTCGGTCACCGCCGGTAATGCCTCCGGCATCAATGACGGTGCCGCGGTGTTGCTGCTGGCCAGCGGCCGCTATGTGAAACGCAAGTCGCTGCAACCGCTGGCCGAGATTGGCGACAGCGCCAGCGCCGGCGTCGCCCCTTCACTGATGGGCATTGGGCCGCTCGCCGCTACTGACCGCCTGCTGGCACGAACCGGCTTTACCCTGAATGATTTTGACGTGATTGAAATTAATGAGGCGTTTGCCGCACAGGTGCTGGCGACGCTGCAAGGCTGGCGTATCGACTTCAACGATACGCGGGTCAATCCGAACGGTGGCGCCATCGCCCTCGGGCATCCGTTGGGCATGTCCGGCGCGCGGCTGGTGCTTTCCAGCGCGCTGGAGCTACATACCCGGCAATTAAACAATGCGCTGGTGACAATGTGTGTCGGTGTCGGCCAGGGTGTTTCATTGGTTATTAAAGCCCTCTAATGCAAGGAACTTCGTATGAGCGTATTGAACATTCTTGAAGAAAAACTGGCCGAAACCAAAAAACAGGGCCGGTTCCGTGAGTTCCTTAATCTGGAACGCAGCGTGTTGGATAAACCCTGGGCCACCAGCCACGGTCAGGATGGGGAACGCCGTCTGAACGTCTGGTGCTCCAACGACTATCTGGCGATGAGCCATCATCCCAAAGTCATTCTGGCCACCACTGAGGCGGTAAACCGCGTCGGTCTGGGCACCTGCGGCGCACGCAGTATTTCCGGCACCTCGATCTACCACAGCGAGCTGGAAACTCTGCTGGCCAGCGCCTATGGCAAAGAGTCCGCGCTGCTGTTTACCACCGGTTTCGGTGCCAATGACGCCACATTGTCCACCCTGTGTGACGCCATTCCCGATCTGATTGTGTTTTCCGATGAGCTGAACCACGCCTCGATGATTTACGGTATCCGCTACAGCAAGGCGGAGAAAAAAATCTTCCGCCACAATGACGTAGCGCATCTGGCTGAACTGCTGCAGGCGGCGGATCCGCATCGGCCCAAACTGATCGCCTTCGAGTCGCTCTATTCGATGGACGGTGACTTTGCGCCGCTGGCGCAAATTGTGGAACTGGCTGAGCAATATCAGGCGCTGACCTATCTGGACGAGATCCACTCCGCCGGCGTTTACGGTCATCGCGGGCTGGGCTATGCCGAACAGCTTGGCCTGTTGGACAAAATCACCATTATCCAGGGCGGCTTTGGCAAATCTTACGGCGCGGCCGGTGGCTACATCGCCGCCCCCCGCGTGGTGGTTGAGGCGGTGCGTAGCTGGTCGCCGGCGTTTGTCTTCAGCACCTCATCCCCTGCACCGGTGGTGGCGGCCGCGCTGGCCAGCTTCAAATACAACCTGGAGCATGACAACCAACGCAAACACCTGCTGGCGATTATCGACCATTTGAAATCCGGTCTGCGCGCCGCCGGCATTCCGCTGGTCTCGGAGGACAGCCATATTCTGCCGATACTGGTCGGCGATCCACACCGTAACAAGCACATCAGCAAGCAGCTGCTCGATGAATACGATATTTACGTACAGCCGGTGAACGCCCCAACGGTTCCGGCCGGTAGCGAGCGTTTGCGCGTTACGCCGACCTCTGCCCATACTCATGAGGACGTGGAATATTTCCTGGCGGCATTAAGCAAAGTCTGGACCGCCAACCAGTTACGGAGAGCGGGATGAAGTTGACGGACTATAACGGCCATTTTCTTACGCTGTGTCTGATGGCGACCGGCACCTTCGCCATCGGTACCGATGCGTTTATCGTCGCCGGCATACTCGACGAGATTTCCGGCACCTTTGCCGTCAGCCCCGCGCAGGCGGGGCAGTTAATCTCAATCTTTGCCCTGGCCTATATGCTGTTTGCTCCGCTAACTGCCTGGCTGCTGGGTAATCTCAACCGCAAGCATATTTTGCAGTTGGCCCTGGTGTTATTTATCGCCGGGAATCTGGTCTGTGCCTACGCCGACAGCTTTTTGCAAATGTCTGCCGGGCGCGTGCTGGCGGCGCTGGGCGCGGCTTGCTATACGCCACAGGCCGCGGCGGCAGCGGTTGGATTGGTAGCGGAAAAACGCCGCGGGCTGGCGATATCGATTGTTTACGGCGGCATGACGTTGGCCATCGCCCTCGGTATTCCCTTCGGCACCTTCCTGGCCAGGTTGATTGGCTGGCGGGAAATCTTTTTGCTGATTGCCCTGTTAGGCGCGGTCTCACTGCTGGGGCTTTCGCTGGCGCTGAGCGCCATCGCGGCACCGGGTAAACATACGCTGAAAGAACGGCTTGCCCCGCTGCGGCAAAAAGCGGTGCTGACCACCTTGTTGATCACCTTTTTCGCCGTCTGCTCCGAGCATATTGTTTACAGCTATGTGAGCGTACTGCTGAAAAATACCCAGTTTGGCCCGGAGGCTATTTTGCCGATCGCGCTGCTGGTGTTCGGTATCGGTGCCGTGATCGGCAACTTCGTTTCCGGCCTGCTCACCGATACCTTCGGCAGCAAGTTTGTTTTGCTGTTTTCGGTGTCGATTCAAACCGTTTCGCTGTTCCTGCTGACTTTTTACGTCAGTTCCCCCTGGTGGGTACTGGCAATCTTTCTGGTCTGGGGCATTACCGGCTGGATGTATCTGGTGCCGATCCAGCACCACTTATTGTCACTGTCAAAGCGCTTTGGCGCGCTGACCGTTTCACTCAACAGCTCGGTACTCTATGCCGGCATCGCCGCGGGTGGCATGCTCGGTGGCCTGACGCTGTACAGCCTGCCGGCGTTTTATCTCCCGCTGTTTTCGCTGCCGTTGGGAGCCATCGCCCTGCTGCTGACGCTGTTCTTTTTCCAGGGAGAAAAAGCCAATGACTGACCAGCCACTCCCCGTGCAGTATCAGCAAGATGACGCCATTGCCGTGATCACCCTGAACCGGCCGGAAAAAAAGAACGCCATCAATCTGGCGATGGCGCAACTGATCCAGAGCTATCTGCTACGGGCCGAACAGGATGAGCAAATTCGGGTAATAGTACTGACCGGCCTGCCGCAGGTGTTCTCCGCCGGCATGGACATCAGGGCCTTCCAGCAGGGTGAACTGCCGGTGGTCGAACCGGGGGGATTTGGCGGGCTGGTGCATGCCCAACTCACCAAGGTCATTATTGCCGCGGTGGATGGCATCGCCTTCGGCGGCGGTTTCGAGATAGCGCTGGCCTGCGACCTGATCGTCGCCAGCCGTAACGCACAGTTCAGTTTCCCGGAAACCGGGCTGGGGCTGGTTGCCGCGCAAGGAGGCTGTTCACGGCTGCCAGCGCGGATCTCCCCCTATATCGCTCTCGACTGGTTACTCACCGGCCGAATCATCACCGCACAGGAAGCCTGGCAACAGGGTGCCATTTCCCGCATCAGCGAGGGCAGCGCATACGAGGAATCGCTGAATCTCGCCCGGCAGATTGCGCAGAAAAATCCGCTGGCAAGTCAGGCGGTGAAGGCCATCGTCCGCCATGGATTAAACCGACACGAAGCCCCCACCTTTGACTACCAACAAAGTTGGGTAGACCGGGTGCGTCAGGCGACAATATCCTTTTAAGAACATTCTTAATGAATGGTAATCATTCGCAGTCTAATTTTTAATCACTACAAGACAGTGTTTGAGAAGCCATTAACCCCGCTCTGCGGGGATTTTTTTGCTCCCTTAACCCTTCACCGAGGCAAATGGCTGCATAAACAGGAAGGTGCAGGGTTTACTTTGATTCTGGTTAATCAACGGCACCAGACGCCTGAAATGTTCCGTTTGGCAATGTGCATCCAGCGCGGCGCGATCGGGCCACTCCTCGACGAAAATAAAATGCCCTGGGTCCTGATGATCGATAAACAGCTCATAGGAGAGACAAAGCGGCTCCTGCCGGGTTTTCTCCACCAGTTCCTGATACAACGGCATCACCGTTTCAACGCAATCGAGCTTGATAAAATCTTCAGCAATCACTTTTAACATTGTTAGCTTCCCTGTTTGTTTTACCAAGTGTCGCGCGACGCTCGGTCGCGGCCTCTCAGCATGATGAACCTATTCAGCTAATAAAACCTAATTGACCATTTATTGAAGTTACGAATGGGACACTGGTCACCTGACGACAAATTTTTCAAGGTGGCCGATGGAACAACTCACACAAATGATCGCCAAATACAGTCCGGAACCTGAATTCCTGTTGTTGATTATCTTCTTATTTTCGCTGGGCAAGTCAGTGATTTTCATTTCCTCGCTGCTGCCACCAGCATCGGTCACACTGATGCTGGGTATCGTTGCCGGTAAACCGGTACTTTCCGACATCCATGTTTGGGCGGCGATTACCCTGGGCGCCCTGCTTGGCTCCGTTTTATCCTTCCATTGCGGCGCGCTGTTCTGCCGTCGGGGATCGCTCAAAAGGTTGCCGATCCGATTTCAGGCCCCTCTGCACCGGGCACAAACCGCACTGCAGAAGAAAGGCATGCCACTGCTGTTTATGTCACGTTTTTTGGCGGTGATGCGCTACACCGTGCCCTTGGTCGCCGGTATCATTGCACTGCCGCTCAAGCAGGTTTATTGCGCCAGCGCACTGTCCGCCGGGATTTGGGCCATGGCTTTGATGTGGGTTAGCCGGGTATTTTAAATCGCCAGCATCGGGTTATTGGGGGCGAAACTCCAATACGGCATTTTTAAAATCACCATACACAACCTGTGACGGCGGTTTGGGAAAGCGGGCGTTTGTGGTTGCTTTTATCGCTGCGCGGCAAAGAGCAGGATCACCACCTTCCGCCCGGACGGCGATAAGCATGCCATCCGGAGCCAGCGTGATCCTTAAAGAGCATTCTTTACCGGCGTATAAACCGGCATCGTGCAAATGACTTTGAATAGCAGACTTGATCTGCATGGCATACGCATTGACCCCGTCCGCAGATACAGGCGCTGTTTTGCCTTCCAAAGTAGCAAAAAGATCATCAACACCCTCTCCAGACGCCCCTGACTTCATCTCTGGATGGCTCTTCGAGCACCCCGCCAGCATCATCACGCCCAGAGCAACTATTAGCGATTTACGCATATCTATATCCCTATAGGTAAAACTTAAAAAAATAACAAATCTCAATAACGAGATTACGAGATAAAGCAGGAGTCTGAAAGCAAAAACAGACCTTGTGGACCGGGGTCGAAAAGCGTCAGAGGCCTGTTTGATAACTACCGTGAAGTTAAGCGAATACGCTTTGCAGCGAATTTTGGCATTACCCGCCAGGCTGATGCGGCTTATAATAAGAAAATATTATCTTTGGCGGGATCCGCCACGTCTCCAAAAGCCATGAGTTTCTGATAGTCCATGTATCAATACCCTGAACATCTGACCGGAGAGGTCGCCAACCTGCCGCAGACCTGCGGGGTCTATCTCTTTCACGGGGAGAACTGTGCCCACCCGCTATACATCGGTAAGAGCGTCAACATTCGCCGCCGGGTACAGTCTCACCTGCGTAATCCACGTGAAGCTCGGTTGCTTTCCGCCACCCGTCGCATCACCTTCATCGAGACGGTGGGTGAGATTGGCGCGCTACTGCTTGAATCATCCCTGGTTAAACAACAAAGCCCGCTTTACAACAAGCGACTGCGTAAAATTCGTCGGCTCTGTGCCTTGCAGGTCCAGGACTCCCAAACGCGTATCGTCTACAGCGACGCGCTGGATTTCTCGCGAACACCGGACTTGTACGGCCTGTTTCTACGGCGCGCGGCGGCCGTCGACTTTCTACTCGACATTGCCGATCGGGAACGGCTCTGCCTGACGTATCTGGATATTGAAAAGGGCCGTCCGGGACAACCCTGTTTTCGCCACCAGTTAGGCAAGTGCGCCGGAGTCTGCTGCGGGAAGGAGACCCCACAAGCACACCAAACAAGACTGCTTGGTGCCCTGACACAGGCCCAGGTGCGACACTGGCCCTTCCCCGGCAGGATCGCCATCGAGGAACGACAGGGCCAACTTAAGGCCTTCCACGTCATCAGTAATTGGTTCTACCTTGGTACCGCCCCCTCTCTGCATGCAGCAGAAGCACTCAGTCTCCCGGCCGATGAGTTCGACCGCGACTGTTACCGTATTCTTTGTCGACGGCTATTCCATGAAAACCGTGAGCACATTCACCTGATTGATACACCCTGACCCGTACGTAAGCATATTCATGCCTTAAGGTACGGCTGAGTCCGTTGGTTCATCCCGCCAAAAGTCCCATTACCAATTTTGTAGGAAATCTACGTTTAGAGTTCGAGATAAATCGGCTGTCGGTAGGCTCAGTTTGCGCCAGATCACTTAACTGAATATTCACGCGGGGGAATGCATTTTTTGTGGGGTGGGTCTCAATCAGGTATTAATCTTAAAAAACCATCAAGAAAAAATAACCGCTAACACATTGATTTAGTTAACAGGAAGCGCTACTTTCGTCCCTGTAATCAATTGAATAAGCGTCAGCAACTCTGTCCGTTGAACTAACGCTCCAGGGAGTTAGCGTTTTTGTTTCCGCCCCCTGAATGTCAAACGCTTACACTCATTAGTTTTTCTCATGCGGTATTTTTAACACCCTGTTTTATCAATAAGATAAGCCGCAGCAGGGCTATTAATCTGCCAGAACCCAGAGTAATCTTCCGCCCCCAAGACGTCCGATTTGCCTCCGCAGTGTAAAGAACAATCGACTTTTATCCCTCGCATAAATGTTGTAAACATGTTGCACAAAGGTGGCGTTATTGCTCTACCTTACTAAATCTGGCACGACCGGATAATCGTATAAAAAAGAGCCACTTCAGAGCTCGCTATTTCACTCATGACAGGTAAAACAGGACATCATAAGATGGTAGATCACTCTAAAATAGCCGCAGAGGCGTCGCCCGAATCAGAAGATCATCTACGTAGAAACCTCACTAACCGACATATTCAACTGATCGCCATCGGCGGTGCTATTGGTACAGGTCTGTTTATGGGTTCTGGCAAAACCATCAGCCTGGCCGGCCCTTCCATTATCTTCGTGTACATGATCATCGGCTTTATGCTGTTCTTCGTGATGCGCGCCATGGGCGAGCTGCTGCTCTCTAATCTGGAATACAAATCCTTCAGCGATTTTGCCGCCGATCTGCTCGGCCCCTGGGCCGGATTTTTCACCGGCTGGACCTACTGGTTCTGTTGGGTGGTCACCGGTATTGCCGACGTGGTGGCGATAACCGCCTATGCGCAGTTCTGGTTCCCCGGGCTGTCGCAGTGGATCGCCTCGTTGCTGTGCATTTTGCTGTTGCTGGGCCTGAACCTGGCGACGGTGAAGATGTTTGGTGAGATGGAGTTCTGGTTCGCGATGATCAAAATCGTCGCCATTGTCGGGCTAATCATCGCCGGGCTGGTGATGATCGCCATGCAGTTCCAGTCGCCTACCGGTACCGTCGCGTCGTTCTCACATCTGTGGAATGACGGCGGTATGTTCCCGAAAGGCATCAGCGGCTTCTTCGCCGGCTTCCAGATTGCAGTGTTCGCCTTTGTCGGCATTGAGCTGGTAGGCACCACTGCGGCTGAAACCAAAGATCCGGAAAAAGTGCTGCCACGCGCTATTAACTCGATTCCTATCCGTATCATCATGTTCTACGTGTTCGCCCTGATCGTGATTATGTCGGTCACGCCATGGAGTTCAGTGGTCGCCGACAAGAGCCCGTTCGTGGAACTGTTCGTGCTGATTGGCCTGCCTGCCGCAGCCAGCGTGATCAACTTTGTGGTACTGACTTCCGCCGCCTCTTCCGCCAACAGTGGCGTATTCTCTACCAGCCGTATGCTGTTCGGTCTGGCGCAGGAAGGCGATGCACCCAAGTCGTTCGCCCACCTGTCCAAGCGGGCAGTACCGGCTAATGGCCTGACCTTCTCCTGTATCTGTCTGTTGGGTGGGGTGGTGCTGATTTACCTGATCCCGAACGTGATGACAGTCTTCACGCTGGTGACCACCGTCTCGGCGATCCTGTTTATGTTTGTCTGGACCATCATCCTGTGCTCGTATCTGGTTTACCGTAAGCAACGCCCGGCGCTGCACCAGAAATCGATCTACAAGATGCCGGCCGGCAAACTGATGTGCTGGGTCTGTATGGCGTTCTTCGCCTTTGTGTTGGTGCTGCTGACGCTGCGCGAAGATACCCGCCAGGCGCTGATCGTCACGCCACTGTGGTTTGTGGTGCTCGGCCTGTCCTACGTGTTCCTGCGCAAGAAGAAAACCGCTTAATATGCTGCTGGGGGATAGTCCGCTATCCCCCTTCCCACTCCTGGCGCTTAGCGCGGCCGAATACCCTCGATAATCACCCGCTGCACGTTCTCCACTGTCTGCTGAAAAAACGCCTCATCGTCCAGGGTCTTGCCGGTCACCGCTTCCACCTGCACCCAAAAATCAGCGTAATGCTGAGTGGTTGCCCACAGCATGAAGATCAGATGGTGTGGCTCTACCGCCGCGATATGACCTTCGGCAATCCAGCGCTCGATCATGGCGGACTTCTCGTCCACCAGCGCCTTCAATCCGCCCTGCAGCTCCAGTTTCAACAAGGGTGCCCCCTGGATCATCTCCAGACAAAACAGCCGTGAAGCCTGCGGATGATGACGGGATACCTCAAGCTTCAGCCGAATATATTCGCGAATGGCCTGCAAGGGTTCCTGATCGGCACGCAGCGCTTTAAGCGGTGCCAGCCACACCTCAAGAATGCCTTTCAGCACCGCCACGTACAGCTCTTCTTTGGAAGGAAAGTAATACAGCAGATTGGTTTTGGAGACGTCGGCACGTTCCGCCACCTGATCCAGACTGGTGCCATGAATACCGTACAGCGAGAAAAATTCCAGCGCCGCATCCATGATGGTGCTGCGTTTTGCAGCCACCGCACGCGAGCGGCGCGTGGGGGGGTTAACGGCTTGTGGCTTCACTGCGACTCCTTGGCGCAACCTGATTCGAGCCAGCATAACAAAGCCATTGGGTGAAACCCACGCTTTTGCCTACCCCTTCCGAGTGATTCTTTGCACCTTTAACGCGCAGTCGCGCCTGTTTTTTGTGCAGCCATTTTTGACCAAATGGTCTGTTTTGGACCATTCACTCAACAAAAAAATTACACCTCAAAAACAATTTGTTGATAAATAAGCCATTTTAAAAACTGGCACTCCACTTGCAATAGCCGTCGTATCCAGCGCTGTCCGGCGAGAAGCATTCAGGCAGCACATGAACCGTCCCATTCGCAGACCCGAGGTGTTCAAATGAAAATTGGCGTATTTATTCCTATCGGCAACAACGGCTGGCTGATTTCCAGCAATGCCCCGCAGTACCAACCGACGTTTGAACTCAACAAAACCATCGTGCAGAAGGCCGAGCACTACAACTTCGACTTCGCGCTGTCGATGATCAAACTGCGCGGCTTCGGCGGCAAAACCGAGTTCTGGGACCACAACCTGGAATCCTTCACCCTGATGGCCGGGCTGGCGGCCGTCACCTCACGCATCAAGATCTACGCCACGGCGGCCACGTTGACCATGCCACCGGCGATCGTCGCCCGTATGGCCTCCACCATCGACTCCATTTCCAACGGTCGCTTTGGCCTGAACGTGGTCACCGGCTGGCAAAAACCGGAATACGAGCAAATGGGCATGTGGCCGGGTGACGATTACTTCGGTCGCCGTTACGACTATCTGGCGGAGTACGTCAATGTGCTGCGCGATCTCTGGGGCACCGGTAAATCCGATTTCAAAGGCGAGTTCTTCCAGATGGACGACTGTCGCGTCAGCCCGCAACCGCAGGCGGACATCAAGGTGATCTGCGCCGGGCAGAGTGATGCAGGCATGGCCTTCTCGGCCAAATATGCCGATTACAACTTCTGCTTTGGCAAGGGCGTCAACACCCCGACTGCCTTTGCACCGACGGCGGCTCGCCTGAAAATTGCGGCGGATAGCGAAGGCCGCAGCGTGGCCTGCTACGTGCTGTTTATGATCATTGCCGATGAAACCGACGAGGCCGCCCGCGCCAAATGGGAAAGTTATAAAGCGGGGGCCGATACCGAAGCCCTGGCCTGGCTGACCGAACAAAGCGGCAAGGACACCAAATCCGGCGCCGACACCAACGTGCGCCAGATGGCGGATCCCACCTCAGCCGTCAACATCAACATGGGTACGCTGGTCGGCTCCTATGCCAACGTGGCGCGCATGATGGATGAAATCGCCACCGTCCCCGGTACCGAAGGCGTGCTGCTGACCTTCGATGACTTTGTCAAAGGGGTGGAAGACTTTGGCGAACGCATCCAGCCGCTGATGAAAAGCCGTGCCGACGTTTGCCCACAAACCGCTGCAAGCCGCGAGGTGGCATGATGAAAATTGTTGAAAACCAAGCGGTGGTGCGCCGCCAGTCACCGCAGGCCGAGGTTACCGTCACCCTTCCCGCCCGTCCGGAGGCTATCGCCTTTGCGCCGCAGGAAACCGCCTTGATCGTGGTCGATATGCAAAATGCCTACGCTTCGCAGGGCGGCTATCTGGATCTCGCCGGGTTTGATGTTTCGGCCACCGCCCCGGTGATCGCCAACATCAAACGCGCTATCAGCGCTGCCCGTGCCGCCGGTATCAAGGTGATCTTCTTCCAGAACGGTTGGGACAACCAGTACGTCGAGGCCGGCGGCCAGGGTTCCCCCAACTGGCATAAATCCAACGCGCTGAAAACCATGCGTAAACGCCCGGAACTGATGGGCAAGCTGCTGGCCAAGGGCGACTGGGATTACGATCTGGTGGACGAACTGCAGCCACAACCCGGTGATATTGTGATCCCGAAACCGCGCTACAGCGGCTTCTTTAACACCCAGCTCGACAGCCTGCTGCGCTCGAATGGCATTCATCATCTGGTGTTTACCGGTATCGCCACCAACGTCTGTGTCGAGTCCACGCTACGCGACGGTTTTTTCCTCGAGTATTTCGGCATCGTGCTGGCCGACGCCACTCACCAGGCCGGGCCGCAGTTCGCCCAGCAGGCGGCGCTGTACAACATCGAAACCTTCTTTGGCTGGGTGTCGGACGTTGACAGCTTCTGTGACGTGCTAGCCGCCCCACTCAGCCAGACGGCATGAGTTTTGCTTTTATTCACCAAATATTAAATTTTCACCAGGAGCACCACTATGCCAAAAACAATCATTACTCCGCCGGGCACCGGCAAACCACTGGCCCCTTTCGTGCCCGGCACCCTGGCCGGCGGCGTGGTTTACGTCTCGGGCACGCTGGCATTCGATAAAGACAATAACGTGGTACACGTCGGTGACGCGGCGGCGCAAACCCGCCACGTGCTGGAAACCATCAAAAGCGTGATCGAAACCGCCGGTGGCAACATGGACGACGTGACCTTTAACTCGATCTTCCTCACCGACTGGCAAAACTATGCCGCCGTCAATCAGGTGTATGCGGAGTATTTCCCCGGCGACAAACCGGCACGCTACTGCATTCAGTGCGGGTTGGTGAAGCCGGACGCCCTGATTGAAATCGCCACCGTGGCCCATATCGGCCGCTGAGTCATTATTCGCTGAGGATCGAGCATGTATTTTGAGATTTTGGGGAAAGACACACCGCTGGCGCCCACGCTGGTACTCTCCGCCGGGCTGGGTGGCGCAAGCAGTTTTTGGCAACCGCAGATTAACGCGCTGAGCGAGCATTTCCGGGTGGTGGTTTACGATCACGTCGGTACCGCACACAGCAAAGGTGAGGTACCGGACGGCTACAGCATGGTCGATATGGCCAATGAAGTGGCGCAATTGCTGCATTCACTCAGCGTAGAACGCTGTTATTTCGTCGGCCATGCCCTTGGCGGCATGATTGGCCTGCAATTGGCGCTCACGTACCCGCAGTTGATCGAAAAACTGGTGGTGGTCAACGGTTGGCCGACGCTGGACAGCCAGACCCAGCGCTGCTTCAAAGTGCGTCAGGATCTGTTGCTCAACAGCGGCGTGGAAGCCTACGTGCGTGCCCAACCGCTGTTCCTGTTCCCCGCCGACTGGCTGTCGCAACACCAGGCCTTGCTCGATGAAGAACTGCAGCACCAGACCGCGCATTTTCAGGGTACCGAAAACCTGCTGCGCCGTCTGAATGCGCTGATGAATACCGATTTCCGCCCGCATTTGGCGGACATCACCACGCCGACCCTGGCGCTGTGCTCCCGCGACGATCTGCTGGTGCCCTATCACTGCTCACATCAGTTGGCGGCCGGTCTGCCGAACGGCGAACTGGCAGAGATGGCGTACGGCGGCCATGCCATGAGCGTGACCGACACAGAGAACTTTAACCGCATTTTGCTGGGCTGGCTGTTGAAAACACCGCACGCCAACACCCGTCTTGCATCCTAGACCCGGAGACACCTCATGCAAAGCCAAACGCTGCTTGCCGATGCGCCACTAGCGCCACCGTACGTAGAAAAACAGGATTTCCGCGACGCCATGGCGCGCCTGGGTTCGGCGGTCAATATCATCACCACCGATGGGCCCGCCGGCCGTGCCGGCTTTACCGCCTCGGCGGTATGCAGCGTCACCGATACGCCGCCAACGCTGTTGGTGTGCCTGAATCGATCCGCCTCGGTCTATTCGGTGTTTAAGCAAAACCAGACGCTGTGCGTCAATACCCTGGCGGCGGAGCACGAGTCGCTGTCGAATTTGTTTGGCGGAAAAACGCCGATGGACCTGCGTTTCTCTGCCGCGCGCTGGTCTACGCTGGCGACCGGCTCCCCCATTTTGCACGGTGCGGTGGTCTCGTTCGACTGCCAGATCAGTCAGATTGTTAGCGTCGGCACTCACGACATTCTGTTCTGTCAGGCGGTAGCGCTGACGCGTAATGACGACAGCCATGGCCTGGCCTACTTCGACCGACGCTATCACGCGTTGCCAAAGCAGGCAGCGACGGATAATCGCTAAACACGCACTCACCAGTCACCCTAACCTGCACTCAACATTTTGGAGATAACGATGGCGAATACCTGGTTTCCCCAATGGCGTATGAAACAAGGCAATCTGGATGGCGCGATCGTCGCGCCCGATGAACGATTGCCACTGGCGCAGACGCTGGTGATGGGTTTGCAACATGCGGTGGCGATGTTTGGTGCCACGGTACTGATGCCGCTGCTGATGGGCTTTGACGCCAATCTGGCTATTCTGATGTCCGGCATCGGCACGCTGCTGTTTTTCCTGGTGGTTGGCGGCCGGGTACCGAGTTACCTCGGCTCCAGCGCGGCGTTTGTCGGGCTGGTGATCACCCTGACCGGTTACAGTGGCCAGGGCGCTAACCCGAATATCGCGCTGGCGCTCGGCGGCATCATCGCCTGCGGCCTGGTGTATCTGCTGATCGGCTTTGTGGTGATGAGCGTCGGCACCCGCTGGATCGAACGTCTGATGCCGCCGGTGGTGACCGGTGCCGTGGTGATGGCGATCGGCCTGAACCTGGCCCCGATCGCCGTACGCAGCGTCTCGGCCTCCAACTTCGACAGTTGGATGGCGGTGGTCACCATCCTGTGTATTGGCTCGGTAGCGGTATTCACCCGTGGGCTGATGCAGCGGCTGTTGATCCTGGTGGGATTGATTGCCGCCTATTTGATTTACGTGGTGGCGACCAACGGCCTGGGGCTTGGCAAACCGGTGGATTACAGCGTACTGAGCCAGGCGGCCTGGTTCGGTCTGCCGCAGTTCACCGCGCCGGTGTTTAACCTGCACGCCATGCTGCTGATTGCCCCGGTGGCGATCATTCTGGTGGCGGAAAACCTCGGGCATGTCAAAGCGGTGGCGGGCATGACCGGCCGCGATCTCGACCCTTATATCGGCCGCGCCTTCGTCGGGGACGGTCTGGCGACCATGCTCTCCGGCTCGGTGGGCGGTACCGGAGTGACCACCTATGCTGAGAATATCGGTGTGATGGCGGTGACCAAGATTTACTCTACGCTGGTGTTTGTCGCGGCGGCGGTGGTGGCGATTGTGTTGGGCTTTTCACCAAAGTTCGGCGCGTTGATCCACACCATTCCCGGCCCGGTGCTGGGCGGTGCCTCGGTAGTGGTGTTCGGTTTGATCGCCGTCGCCGGAGCGCGCATTTGGGTGCAGAACAAGGTGGATCTGGGTGATAACGGCAACCTGATTATGGTGGCGGTCACGCTGGTACTGGGTGCGGGGGATTTTGCACTGACCATTGGCAACTTCACCATGGGCGGGATCGGCACTGCCACTTTCGGTGCCATTATCCTCAATGCCCTGCTGCGCAAGCGCAAAGCACTGCCGCTGGCAGACAGTCCCGTACGTTAATCCATCGCAAAGGCCCGGTAATCGGGCCTTATTCGGCCAGCGCCGCCGCTTTTCCCTTGCGACGGATGCGCAGTTCGCTAACCAGTACTCCCAACACGATTAGCGCACAGCCTAACAGGGCTATGCCGGGCAAACGTTCGCCGGCAATACGTCCGACCAACCCGGCCCAGACCGGCTCGCCGGCATAGATGACCGTGGCGCGCGTCGGTGAAACACTGCGTTGCGCCCAGTTCATCGTCACCTGAATAATGGCGCTGGCCATCCCCAGACCGATCGCGCTGTATAACAGATAGCTGCTGTACGGCGGCACCGACTCACCGGTCGGCACCATCATCAGGAACGAGGCCAGCGAGGCGGTCGCCAGTTGCACCAACGTCACCCGCTTAACATTCACCTTACCCGCATAAGCGCCAATCAAAATGATCTCGGCGGCCATACCCAGCGTACCAATCAACGTCAGTATCTCACCCACGCTGAGCGTCATATCGGTGCTGCTCGGCGCCGCCAGCAGCATCAGGCCGCTGAATGCCAGCAACACACCGACCCAGGCCATCACGCCGGGAAAACGCCCCAATACCAGCCACTGCAGCAGCGGCACCATAGGCACATACATGGCAGTAATAAACGCCGACTGGCTGCTGCTGATAGTTTGTAGCCCCACGGTTTGCAGACCATAGCCGAACATAATGGCCACGCCGATAAACACGCCTGCTTTCAGTTCATACCAGGTTAGCCCGCGCAGACTGCGCAGCGAAAACAACATCAGCACCAGCGTGGCGGCGGCGAAACGCAAACCAACGAAAAAGAACGGCCCGCTGACCTGCATGGCAAGATGCACCGCCAAAAAGGTGCCGCCCCAGATCATGGTGATGAAAATCAGCACCGCTTCCTGTCGTTTTATCTTGGGAATGAAGGCGGAAATAAAGGATTTTTTTACTGCGGACACCGGCTTGCCCTTCCTGCTGGGTGCAATATAATGCACAGATCCTGCCAGTATGAGGTAAAGCCTGCGGATGAGCAATACAGTGAACAGCGGCAAACATGAAGCGCCCAAGGTGCTGCAATACCTGAGCAGTAACCTGCGCGGTTATCGCCAACAGGCGGGGCTCAGTCAGGTGGCGCTGGCACAAAGATCCGGCGTCAGCCGCCGCATGCTGGCCGGCATTGAAGCCGGTGACCGTAACGTCAGCCTGGCGGTGCTGGACAAACTGGCCGATGCGTTGAATATCGCCTTCACCGATCTTATCCAGGCACCCGAAGCGCGTGGCAACCATTTGGTGGGTGAACTGGCCTGGCAAGGGGTTCAACCGGCAAGTCAGGCACTGTTCGCCGCCAGCGTGCCTGCGCGCCAGCGGGTTGAACTCTGGGAATGGACGCTGATGCCGGGCGAGCACTACGACTCGGTGCCGGATGCCGAAGGCTGGAGCGAAATTATCTACGTCATCGCCGGGAGCCTGACGCTGGTACTGGAACAACAAACCTTGACGCTGGAAGCTGGCCAAACCCAGGTGTTCAACAGCGATCAACACTACGCTTACGCTAACCACAGCCAGCAACCCTTACGTTTTATCCGCAACGTCACCTTCTAGTCGCCACAACAGCCCGCATTTTCAGTGGGCTGTCACCCGTCTGTCGTGCACATGTCATGCTAGTGTCGTGGCGGTCGACGCTGCCAGCCCCTACACTTTGTGTCATTGAGGGTTCATTTTGGAGAACGCAATGCAAACTTACCGCATCAGGCCATTACGGCTGGAAAAGGGCTGGTCACAAGAGCAATTGGCCACCATTGCCGGCCTCAGTACCCGCACGGTTCAACGTATTGAAAATGGTGAACAGGCCAGTCTGGAGACCCTGACCGCCATTGCCGCAGCCATGGGGCTGCAGGTCAGCGATCTTTACCAGCCGACACAGCAGGAAAAAGCTGACAATAATCATCAGGCAGAACAGGCCATTCGCCGGCAGGTCGCGGCGGAAACCAAGCTGTTGAGTATGGCGGTACGGTTTGCCTGCATCGGCCTGCTGCTGTTTGCCATCAACTGGTTTACCCATCCGCAATATCTGTGGTCGCTGTGGGCCATCGGCGGCATGAGCATCGCACTGGTCATGCGTGCCACCCGTACTCTGCTGTTACGTGATGTTTTCAGTCGCTGGCAACAACAACGCCTGGCAGAAAAACTCAGGCGCATGCCGTAAGCTGTCGACGGAGCCTTCGGCACACTGCTGGCGATGGCCGGAATAAAATAAAACCGCGAGGATAAGTTCTTCATTCACTCCTATGCTTAGGGGGGCATATCTTGCAATCACCAGAGCGGAGAATGGAACATGGCGAAAATACTGGTCCTTTATTACTCAATGTACGGACATATTGAAACCCTGGCAGAGGCGGTAGCGGAAGGCGCTCGCCGGGTCAGTGGCGTTGAAGTGACCCTGAAACGCGTGCCGGAAACCATACCGGCAGAGGCCTTTGCCAAAGCCGGCGGTAAACAAGATCAAAAAGCACCGGTAGCCAGCCCGCAGGAGTTGGCCGATTACGACGGCATTATCTTCGGCACCCCGACCCGCTTTGGCAATATGGCCGGCCAAATGCGTACCTTCCTCGACCAAACCGGTGGGCTGTGGGCTTCCGGTGCACTGTACGGCAAAGTGGGCAGCGTCTTCTCCTCGACCGGAACCGGCGGCGGTCAGGAGCACACCATCACCTCCACCTGGACCACGCTGGCGCACCACGGCTTTATTATTGTGCCGATCGGTTATGCCACCCCGGAACTGTTTGATGTCTCGCAAACCCGCGGCGGTACCCCTTATGGCGCAACCACCATCGCCGGCGGCGACGGTTCACGCCAACCCAGCCCGGAAGAGCTGACCATTGCCCGTTATCAGGGTGAGCACGTGGCGAAAATCACCGCCAAGCTGAAAAGTTAAGCGATAACCTTCAGTTACCTGCCCTCTGGGGCCGTTGATTCCTTCGGCCCCATCTTGTTGCCAACCCGCAGCAAGGTTAAAATGCCGCTCAGCCTGCCATTCACTACCTGAACGTCACGGTCGAAATTCGTTCTGCCCGTCAATCACCGGCCTGTGCCCTGATGACGGGCGTTCTGTTTTTGCGCATAGCGAAGGGAAATAAGTCAGTGTCTAAAGATTTTGATGAACTAATAAGAGACCTGGATCTTATTATTGAAAATGTAGACAGTTTCAAGGCTATGGCCCCGCGCGCACCCGAGCCACCCGCGGCGCCGCCTGCGGTCCATCACTACGATTCGTTCTGCGAGAATGTGGCGCTGAAAGTGGTGTTGAAGGTACTGCTCTCGTCGGTGGATAAAATCGTCAAGGTGCAGATTGCCAATAAGGTCGAGCAGGAAATTGCCCAGATTGAACAGCAGGTCGTCCATGCCGGTGGCGGACCGGTGTCACCCGAGGACCTGGCGCAGATGACGCAATACGTGCGTCGCACCGTAAACAATCTGTTGGAATAATCACCACCACGGTTAAAAAACGTGCCAACCTTCGCAGACGATATGAATTTTTACGCTTTTTTTATATCGTCTGCCTTATTCTTTATATACTTAAAGAATAAATTGACTCATTGCCGACTGGCAACTCGGGCGCAAGTATGGTCAAGAATAAACAGATCCTGGTCGTTATTCATCTTTGCAGTTTTTTAGTTTTCCTTTACAGCCTGTCAATGATTCCCCCCCTGTTGGTGGCGTTGTTGTATAAAGAAAAAAGCGTTTTTTCCTTCTTCTATACGCTGGTGATTGCCGGCTCTCTCGGCGGATTGGGCTGGTTCAGCACGCGGCAGTCCAAGGTGCAGCTTCGCACACAGGACGGTTTTCTGATTATTGTGTTGTTCTGGCTGCTGTTTTCTATGGTCAGCGCCCTGCCGTTGTGGATGGATGACACGCTTAATATCAGCCTGACCGATGCCATGTTCGAAGGCGTTTCCGGCATCACTACCACCGGCGCATCGGTACTTAATGATGTCTCCGGTTTACCTAAGTCTTTTCTCTACTACCGCTCCCAGCTCAATTTTATCGGCGGCCTCGGCGTCATTGTGTTGGCCGTCGCGGTGCTGCCGCTGCTGGGCATTGGTGGCGCCAAACTTTATCAGTCGGAAATGCCCGGACCGTTCAAAGAAGAACGTCTGACTCCGCGGCTGGCCGACACCTCGAAAAACCTGTGGCTGATTTATCTTGGCCTGGGGTTGGCCTGTACGGTGGCGTTCCGTATTGCGGGCATGCCGTGGTTTGATGCACTCTGCCATGGGATCTCCACCGTTTCGCTCGGGGGTTTTTCCACCCGCAATGAGAGCCTGGGCTTTTACGATAGCTCGGCGGTGGAAATGGTCGGCGGGATCTTCTCGATTCTGGCCGCAGTGAATTTCACCCTGTATTTCGTCGCCGTGGGCCGCCGCAGCCTGAAGCCGCTGTATAGAAACCCGGAACTGCGTTTTTTCCTGTTGGTGCTGGCGATTATCGTGGCCATTGTCTGTTTCGAGCTGTACCGCTCCGGCATGTACGGTGCCAAAGACTCCTTCGTACACGGTTTTTTCCTCACCAGTTCGATGATGACCGATAACGGGCTGGCCACCGCTGACTATGCCAAAATGCCCTCCCACACCATTATGCTGCTGTTGGCGGCGAGCTTTTTTGGTGGCTGCGTCGGTTCAACCTGCGGCGGTATCAAGGCACTGCGTTTTCTGATCATGTACAAGCAGAGCCGACATGAGATCAACCAACTGGTCCATCCCAACGCCATTTTCACCATCAAGGTCGGCAACGCGCCGATTCAGGATCGGGTGTTGCGTTCGGTCTGGAGCTTCTTCTTTCTCTACGTCTTCTTCAGCTGTTTTTTTGTCTGGCTGCTGAATCTGATGGGCTATGACCTGGTAACTTCCTTCGCGACCGTTGCCGCCTGTATCAATAATATGGGGCTGGGGTTCGGTGAAACCGCCGCCGGTTTTGGCACGCTCAGCGATGCGGCCAAATGGTTGATGTGCTCAGCAATGCTGCTTGGCCGTCTTGAGATCTACCCCATGCTGATCCTGTGCTCACGCGCTTTTTGGCGTTTTTAAAGCCTGCGCTGCCCTTGCACGGCACAGGCTCTTTTTACTCCGCTTTGCTGTACCACTGCTGACACATTCGTAACGTGAATGTGTTGCATTGTTGTATTCGTTTCATTGCGATAAGTTGACGCCACTGTAAATACATACAGTACTTTTAGCTTATTGAGGATATGAATATGCGCTTTAACAAGATGTTAGTTCTGGCCACTTTGTTGTTTACCGCTCAGGCTTCGGCCGAAGCACTGGAGTCCATCGACAACTGTGCGGTCGGCTGCCCAACCGGCGGCAGCAGCAACGTGTCGATCGTTCGCCACGCTTATACGCTGAACAACAACAGCACCACCAAGTTTGCCAACTGGGTGGCTTATCACATCACCAAAGACACACCGGCCAGCGGTAAAACCCGCAACTGGAAGACCGATCCGGCGCTGAACCCGGCGGATACCCTGATCCCGGCAGACTACACCGGTGCCAATGCGGCGCTGAAGGTTGACCGTGGGCATCAGGCACCGCTGGCCTCACTGGCGGGCGTGTCTGACTGGGAGTCGCTGAACTACCTTTCCAACATCACGCCTCAGATGGCCGACCTGAACCAGGGCTCCTGGGCGCGATTGGAAGATCAGGAACGCAAGCTGATTGACCGCGCAGACATCAGTTCGGTGTATACCGTGACCGGGCCGTTGTACGAACGCAATATGGGCAAATTGCCAGGCACCCAAAAAGCGCACACCATTCCCAGCGCTTACTGGAAGGTGATTTTTATTAACAACAGCCCGGAAGTGAACCACTATGCGGCGTTTCTGTTTGATCAAAACACCCCGAAAAGCGCCGATTTCTGTCATTACCGCGTAACGGTCAGTGAAATCGAGAAACGCACCGGGTTGATTATCTGGGCGGGTCTGCCAGAGGACGTCCAGGCGTCGCTGA
This sequence comes from Serratia proteamaculans, assembly GCF_949794035.1. Lineage (NCBI taxonomy): Bacteria > Pseudomonadati > Pseudomonadota > Gammaproteobacteria > Enterobacterales > Yersiniaceae > Serratia > Serratia proteamaculans. The sequence continues at coordinate 1,960,887 of NZ_OX461105.1, read as the reverse complement.
AGGCTAAACCGGGCGTGCTGCCGGAATTGATGGGTTGCAAGAGTTAATGCATAAACCGGAAACCCGCTGCGGCGGGTTTTTTATTCTTTACGTGCTGTTTTGTCATGGCATCTAAGCAAGTTTATTGCTGGAAAGTTATCGCCAAGTTAATATCCCGCCAAATTATTAGATACAAAACCATAAGCAATGGAGTTATTCCATTGTTGACTATTTTTTATCCCTCTTTACCCGCTCCCTTTTGCCTTATTCGGCACTAACACCTGTTGTGAGAAAAACACATGGAAAATTTGTTATCAGACGATGGTGGGCTACCAGCCAAAAATGGAACCGGTTTCAGTCGACGTGAAGTGCTGCTGGGGCTGGCCTCAACCCTGCTGGCCGGCTCGCTGCTCAGTTATCCTTTCCTCAGCCTGGCTGAACAACAAACCGCTGCAGCCAACCCCTTGCAGTTTGCTCGCTTCTTCAAAATATCTCAGACATTGACCGAACATCAGGATATCGATCAGGGAATGTCGGCGCGTATTTTTACTGCGCTGCATAATCAGAATGCCCAGTTCACTGCACAGGTTGAGCAACTCGGAGGTCTGTTACAAGCGGGCCAAAGTGCGCAACAGTTGCAGCAGCAGGCGATCCAGGCCGGCTTGCAGGAAGTGATCACCGCGATTATCACCGCCTGGTATACCGGCACCGTCGGCCATGGCCAAACGGCGCAGCTGATTGCCTACAAAGATGCGTTGATGTATCGCCCCGCCAGCGACGCGCTGATCGTTCCCACTTACTGCGGCAATGGCCCGCTGTGGTGGACCGCGGCTCCGCCTGCCGTCAATGTTTCCCTGTGATCTGAGAGCCTTCTGATGAAAAAACCTGTATTTACCGCCGATGGCAACGCCTCGGCCGATATTGTGATCGTGGGTTCCGGCATTGTCGGCGGCATGATGGCCGATCAATTGGTCAGCCAGGGGTATTCTGTGCTGGTACTGGAGGCAGGCCTGCGCATCGAACGCGGCCAGGCGGTAGAGAACTGGCGCAATATGCCTTTTGACAACCGCGCCGGCTCTGATTACCAGGGGCTGTATCCGCAATCGGAGTTCGCCACCGCACCGCTCTACTTCCCGGAAAACAACTATGTGGCCCTGAGTGGCCCCAGCGCAGGCAGTTTCAAGCAGGGTTATCTGCGTACCGTCGGCGGCACCACCTGGCACTGGGCGGCTTCCTGCTGGCGCCACCTGCCCAGCGATTTCCAAATGAAAACCCTGTATGGCGTGGGCCGCGACTGGCCGATCTCCTACGACGAGCTGGAGCCCTACTATTGCCGGGCCGAAGAAGAAATTGGCGTAGCCGGCCCTAACAATCCGCAACAGCAATCTCCGGTTGAACGCAGTAAACCCTACCCAATGGATATGGTGCCCTGGGCTCACGGCGATATCCGCTTTGCCGAAGTGGTCAACCCGCACGGCTACCGCTCGGTTCCGATCCCGCAGGGGCGCAGTACCCATCCGTGGAAAGGCCGTCCGACCTGCTGTGGTAACAACAATTGCCAGCCTATCTGCCCGATAGGCGCCATGTACAACGGTATTCATCACGTTGAACGCGCAGAGATGAAAGGCGCGGTCGTGCTGGCGGAAGCAGTGGTGTACAAAATCGACACCGATGAACAGAATCAGGTGACTGCGGTACATTGGCTGGACAGCAAAAAACAGTCCCATCAGGCCACGGCCAAGGCTTTTGCGCTGGCCTGTAACGGCATAGAAACCCCACGCCTGCTGCTGATGGCCGCCAATGAGCGCAATCCGAACGGCATCGCCAACGCTTCCGATCAGGTGGGCCGCAACATGATGGACCATTCAGGTTTTCACTGCACTTTCCTGGCGAAAGAACCTCTGTGGCTGGGCCGTGGTCCGGCGCAAAGCAGCTGTCTGGTTGGCCCGCGTGATGGCGAGTTCCGTAAAGACTACTCGGCCAATAAAATGATCCTCAACAACATCAACCGGGTGGTACCTGCAACCCAACAGGCGTTGGAAAAAGGGTTGGTCGGCAAAGAGTTAGATGCCGAGATCCGCCGTCGCGCCGCCTATGGCGTCGATTTGTCCATTAGTCTGGAACCGTTACCAGACCCGAATAACCGCCTGACGCTGAGTAAAACCCGCAAAGATGCCCATGGCCTGCCTTGCCCGGACATCCACTACGACGTTGGCGACTATGTGCGTAAAGGTGCAGAGGCCGCGCACAAACAACTGGAGCACATTGGTCAGCTGTTTGACGCCGATGAGTTTAATATCACCACCAGCCTGAACGCCAACAACCATATTATGGGCGGCACCATCATGGGCCACAGCCCTGAAGATTCGGTGGTGGACGGTAACTGCCGGACTCATGACCATGCCAATCTTTGGTTGCCGGGCGGCGGTGCCATTCCTTCCGCCAGCGTGGTGAACAGTACCCTGACCATGGCGGCGTTGGGCATCAAGGCCGCCGATGACATTGCGCGCAAGCTGGCGGTGAAGTCATGAGAAAACAGGCGAGACTGACGCTGCTATCTCTGCTGTTACTCGGCAGCAGCGCCGCACAGGCGGCAAACGCAGCTGACCTGAGCGGCGTGGCGTTGATTAAGAAAGGCGAACAGATTGCCATCGCCTCCGACTGCCAGGCCTGCCATACCAAACCGGAAGGCGGTACGCCGTTTGCCGGCGGCTATGGTATCAGTTCCCCCATGGGGGTGATTTACGCCACTAATATCACCCCGTCCAACGTCGAGGGTATTGGCAGTTATAGCGAACAGCAGTTTGCCCGCGCGGTCAGGGACGGTATTCGTGCCGATGGCACCCACCTCTACCCCGCCATGCCCTATACCTCTTACACCCGGTTGAGCGACGCGGATATCACGGCGCTGTATGCCTACTTTATGCACGGCGTGAAACCGGTCGATCAGAAAAATACGCTGACTGACCTGCCATTCCCGTTCAACCTGCGCTTTAGCATGGCCGCCTGGAATCTGTTGTTCCTGAAAGACGGTCGCTTTGCGCCCGATGCCAACAAGAGCGAACAATGGAACCGCGGGGCCTATCTGGTCAATGGTCCGGGGCACTGCGACACCTGCCACACCCCACGCAACCTGCTGATGGCTGAAGACGATAGCCAGGCGCTGGCAGGCGGTATGGTGGGCAGTTGGTATGCCCCCAACATCACTTCAGATCCGATCAGCGGCATCGGCGGTTGGAGCCAGCAGCAATTGGTCCAGTACCTGAAAACGGGCCAGGTGGCCGGCAAGAATCAGGCGGCGGGCGGTATGGCAGAGGCTATCGAAAACAGCCTGCAGTATTTTTCCGATGAGGATCTATCGGCCATCGCCGTTTATCTGAAAAGCACCACGCCGATCCGCGACTTCAACGACAGCCAGGCTGCCGACAGCTATGGCAAGCCATCGAGTGTTGAGCCTCAGTTGCGCGGGTTACACCCCGCCACGGCGAATAATACCCTGACCGACGGCGCCGCACTGTTCAGCGGCAACTGCGCCAGTTGCCATCAGCCGGACGGCAGCGGCAGTAAAAATCAGGCTTACCCTTCGTTGTTCAACAATACTGCCACCGGTGCCGGCAACCCGGCTAACCTGATTTCGGCCATGCTGTTTGGCGTCGAGCGAAGGGTCGGCGATCAACACGTGCTGATGCCAAACTTTGGCCCACAGTCGTATGTGAATCCACTGAACGATCAACAGATCGCCGCTATCAGCAACTTTGTCCTGCAACAGTATGGCAACCCGGCGGTTAAAGTCAGCGCCGCGGACGTCGCCATATTGCGCCAAGGCGGCCCGATCCCAATGCTGGCGCGGTTGCAGCCTTATATGGCTCCTGCAATCGGCATTGCGGTACTGGCGTTGTTGATTCTGGTATGGCGGGTAGGGAGAAAACGGCGTTAAATACTGTGCCTGCAGGCTGGGGAGCTACCCCTGGCCTGCAGGCATGACCGCAAGTCGCACAGGGATAGTTTCTGCATTTATTCCGGCGTAGGACGCGGTTATTGAGTTTGATTCTCCACACGGGTGATGCCGTGTTTCTTCATCACTTCTTCCATGGTCAGATTGTCATCATCCGGCGTTTCGTCAATGACAACATCTTGCGGGCGAACGTAAGGTTTAGTGGCACGTTTGAACATCCACCACCAAACGAACACCAGAAACGCACCGGACTTCAGAAAAATCATGGTCCACAATGCTATTTGATACCAGCTCATCTCTATCTCCATGAAAGCGTTAAGCGCGATCGCGTCGCTCTATTTTACCCTCTGTATGACTCTGATCAAGCGCCAACGGCACATCCCTCTGGTTCAAGCCGCTGTTATAGGGGTTTCTCTCATGATCTGCTCTACCCCGCCGCTAAAAGCTCCTTTCCTACCACTGACGCCCGACAGCCGCAGTCTGCTGCGGTGTTGATGTACATACAGGCATTACTCGGCCAGGCTGTCTTATCCCTTCGAAAAGAGTGAATTGTCTTTTCTGAGCGCTCTCTTTTCATATAGCTAAAACATCTAACAAAACCACTTAAAATAGCCGTTTTAACCAAAAAATGTCAATTACCTCGTTTTTTCGCTATACTCGCCGAGTTAAATTTCTCGGGCAGCTGTTCGCCCACTTTTTATGGAGCTGTTTTAAAGGATTAACCCCCATTCCCTAACGGACTAGCTAGAAGGTATTCTATGAGCCAAAACGACACTGAAATTGTGGCACGTCGTAGCCATATCAATCCTCCGGTATTTTTTATCTCTGCCGCTTTAATCATCATCCTGGTGGCCTTTGCCGCCCTGTACCCCGAGTTAGCCGATCGCAAATTCAAAGCGTTGCAACAGGGTATTTTCACCAACGCCAGCTGGTTTTACATTCTGGCGGTCGCACTGATCCTGCTGAGCGTGACTTATCTGGGTTTGTCGCGTTACGGCAATATCAAGCTTGGGCCGGATCACGCCCAACCCGACTTTAGTTATGTTTCATGGTTCGCCATGCTATTTTCCGCCGGGATGGGCATCGGTCTGATGTTCTTTGGCGTCGCCGAACCGGTGATGCATTACCTTTCTCCCCCTGTCGGAACGCCGGAAACAGTGGAAGCGGCTAAACAGGCCATGCGCCTAACCTTCTTCCACTGGGGCCTGCATGCCTGGGCGATTTATGCCATCGTGGCGTTGATTCTGGCCTTCTTCAGCTATCGTCACGGCCTGCCGCTGACGCTGCGTTCCGCGCTGTACCCGATTATTGGCGATCGCATCTATGGGCCGATTGGCCACGCGGTAGATATTTTTGCGGTGATCGGCACCGTGTTCGGCGTCGCCACCTCATTGGGCTACGGCGTCTTACAGGTTAATGCCGGTCTTAACCACCTGTTTGGCTTGCCGATCAACGCCACGGTACAGGTGGTGCTGATCGTGGTGATCACCGGCCTGGCGACGCTGTCAGTGGTGTCCGGGCTGGATAAAGGCATCCGCATTCTGTCCGAATTGAACCTCGGCCTGGCGGTGCTGCTGCTGGTCCTGGTGGCTGCGCTCGGCCCAACCGTGCTGTTGCTAAAATCCTTTGTAGAAAATACCGGCGGTTATCTTTCTGACATCGTCAGCAAGACTTTTAACCTGTATGCCTACGAGCCAAAATCCAGTAACTGGCTGGGCGGGTGGACGCTATTGTATTGGGGCTGGTGGTTGTCCTGGTCGCCTTTCGTCGGCATGTTTATCGCCCGCGTTTCACGCGGACGTACCATCCGTGAATTCGTCACCGGTGTGCTGTTCGTTCCCGCAGGTTTCACACTGCTGTGGATGACGGTGTTCGGTAACAGTGCCATTAATCTGATCATGGCCGAAGGGGCGCGCGATCTGGCTGACACGGTCCAAAATGACGTAGCACTGGCGTTGTTCAACTTCCTGGAACATTTCCCGTTCTCTAATATTCTGTCATTTATCGCCATGGCGATGGTGGTGGTGTTCTTCGTCACGTCGGCGGATTCGGGGGCGATGGTGGTAGATACCCTGGCTTCCGGTGGTACCGACCAAACGCCGGTCTGGCAGAGGATTTTCTGGGCCGCCATGATGGGTCTGGTCGCCATTGCCCTGCTGCTCGCCGGTGGGCTAAGCGCGCTGCAAACCGTGACCATCGCCAGTGCCCTGCCGTTCTCGATGATCTTGCTGGTGTCGATCTACGGGCTATTAAAGGCCTTGCGTATCGACGCCTATAAGCGCGACAGCCAGGTGATGACCACTATTGCACCGACTGCCGCACGCAATCCGATCTCATGGCAACGGCGCTTACGTAATATCGCCTACTTCCCTAAACGCTCTCAGGTAAAACGGTTTGTCGGTGAAGTGGTTCAACCGGCCATGACGCTGGTAGAAGCAGAATTAGCCAAGCAAAACACCACGTCCTCGATTGATGATTCGCAGGACGATCGCATCCGTTTCGAAGTCGATTTGGGTGAAGACCTGAACTTTGTCTATGAGGTGCGCCTGCGGGCTTACATTCAACCGGCCTTTGCCCTGGCCGGGTTGAAAGACGAAGAACGTGATGAAGAACATAAGTACTACCGGGGTGAAGTCCACCTGAAGGAAGGGGGCCAGGATTACGATGTGATGGGCTGGACGCAAGAACAGATCATCCACGATATTCTCGACCAGTACGAGAAACACCTGCACTTCCTGCATTTGGTACGCTAGTTCCCTGCGCTACTGTTCTATTCAGCCGCCCCATCCGGGGCGGTTTTTTTATGCCATAAGCACTATGACATCAGCGCAACAAGCCATTTTTAGGACATAAAAAAACCCCGCGCTCTAAGAGCACGGGGTCATAATTTATGGCGGAGGAGCAGAGATTCGAACTCTGGAACGGTTTCCCGTCGACGGTTTTCAAGACCGTTGCCTTCAGCCACTCGGCCACCCCTCCGCAACGAGCCGAACTATAAACACAGCTGATCCGCTTGTAAAGCCCATTACCGTTCAATCGAGCGAAAAAACAGCAACTGTCGTGCAAGCGTTGAAGAAACCACCAACGCCGGTTCAATGTTGCAGCAATGATGACTAAGGGTAAAGATTGGTAAACAAACTTTAATCAAATGCTTGCGCTGCCTATCATCGTCACTAATTTTGTGATGACCTGATAAGAGAGATCATTATGGACCGTATTGTCGTCTCATCCTCCTCGCGTGACTCGTTACTGAGTACACATAAGGTTCTGCGTAACACCTATTTCCTGCTTTCGCTGACGCTGGCTTTCTCTGCGCTTACCGCAACGGCCAGCACCATGCTGGGGCTGCCGGCGCCAGGCCTGTTGCTGATGCTGGTCGGTTTCTATGGGCTGATGTTCCTGACCCATAAGCTGGCGAACAGCCCAGCGGGCATTCTGGCGGCCTTCGCGCTGACCGGTTTTATGGGTTACGCCCTGGGGCCGATCCTCAGCTCGTTCATTAATACCGGAGCCGGCGACCTGATCATGCTGGCACTGGGTGGCACCGCGGTGGTGTTCTTCTGCTGTTCGGCCTACGTGCTGACCACGCGCAAGGATATGTCGTTCCTGTCCGGGATGATGATGGCCGGTTTTGTGGTGCTGCTGGTTGCCGTCATCGCCAACCTGTTCCTGCAGATCCCTGCCCTGCATCTGGCCATTAGCGCGCTGTTTATCCTGTTCTCCGCCGGTGCCATCCTGTGGGAAACCAGCAACATTATCCACGGCGGCGAAACTAACTACATTCGCGCCACCGTCAGTCTGTACGTATCGCTGTACAACATGTTCATCAGCCTGTTGAGCATTCTGGGCTTCGCGCGCAGCAACTGATTCAACGTCTGAGAAATACCCAAAGCCCCGCTCCGGCGGGGCTTTATTTTTTGCAGCGACAAAAGTTTGCTAAACTGGCGGCCGTTCTGAATTACCCGTTACCGAGGCAGCATGTTGGAGTATGAAGGTCAGGTTATTGAAACCGACGCACAGGGTTACCTGAAAAACAGCGCGGACTGGCATGAGGCCCTGGCGCCGCTGCTGGCCGCACAGGAAGAGATAATACTGACCGAGGCACATTGGGAAGTGGTGCGTTTCGTCCGCGGCTTTTACCTGGAATTTAATACTTCACCAGCGATCCGCATGCTGGTCAAAGCCATGGCACAGAAATACGGCGAAGAGAAAGGCAACAGCCGTTATCTCTACCGCCTGTTCCCCAAAGGTCCGGCCAAGCAGGCCACCAAAATTGCCGGCCTGCCGAAACCGGTAAAATGCATCTGATACCCGGCTAATAGCGAATGCTGAAGCCTTGATAATCGGCGGTGCCTCGCGGTTCCACCAGCACGCGATCAACACGTGCGCTGCGCGGGCCGCCATTTTTCAGCCATTCCACCAGTTTATCCACCTGAGGTTGTTCGCCGCAGGCCACCACTTCTACGCTGCCGTCATCAAGATTACGTGCGTAACCGCTCAATCCCAACGCCGTCGCATGATGCTGGGTGTTATAGCGAAACCCAACCCCTTGCACTACGCCATAGACATACGCAGCAATGCAAACTTGTGTCATAATCGCCCCCTTATCGACTTACATTTATGGTATTGCCTGTGCGTTTGCACGGCGATGTCACTCTTTTTATCTAGCTGGCAGCATTCTTAATTATGACCGTACGCCTGTATCTCGCCAAAGGACGTGAAAAGTCCTTACTCCGTCGCCACCCATGGGTATTTTCCGGCGCTGTTCAACATATTGAAGGTAAAGCCCTTTCTGGCGAAACCATCGATATTCACGACGCCCAGGGCAAATGGCTGGCACGCGGTGCCTACTCGCCGGAGTCGCAAATCCGCGCCCGCGTCTGGACTTTCCAGCAAGAAGAAGAGATTAACATCGAATTCTTCATCCGCCGTTTACAACAGGCGCAAACCTGGCGTGATTGGGTTGCCAAACGTGATGGGCTGGACAGCTACCGTCTGATTGCCGGTGAATCCGACGGCATGCCGGGCATCACTATCGATCGCTTCCAGAACTTCCTGGTGCTGCAGTTACTGTCCGCCGGTGCTGAATATCAGCGTGCCGCGTTGATTACCGCTTTGCAGCATTGTTACCCGGAATGTGCCATCTACGATCGTTCAGACGTAGCAGTGCGTAAAAAAGAAGGTTTACCGTTAGCCCAAGGCCAGGTGCTGGGCGATCTGCCCCCTGCTCTGCTGCCGATTACCGAACATGGCATGAAGCTGCTGGTAGATATTCAGCAAGGCCATAAGACCGGTTTTTACCTCGACCAGCGCGACAGCCGTCTGGCAGCACGTAATTACTCCGCCGGCCGTCGCGTACTGAACTGCTTCTCCTATACCGGTGCCTTCGCCGTGTCTGCCCTGATGGGTGGCTGTACGCAGGTGATCAGCGTTGATACGTCGCAAGCCGCATTGGATATCGCCAAACAGAACGTCGAGCTGAACAAGTTAGACCTGAGCAAAGCCGAATTTGTCCGTGATGACGTGTTCCAACTGCTGCGCGCCTACCGTACTCAGGGTGAGAAATTCGACCTGATCATTATGGATCCGCCGAAGTTCGTCGAAAACAAGAACCAACTGGCCGGTGCTTGCCGCGGCTACAAAGATATCAACATGTTGGCGCTGCAGTTGCTGAACCCGGGCGGTATTTTACTCAGCTTCTCTTGTTCCGGCCTGATGCCAACCGATTTATTCCAGAAAATTTTAGCCGATGCCGCTGTAGACGCCGGGCGTGATGTACAATTTATAGAGCAGTATCGTCAGGCTGCCGATCACCCGGTTATCGCGACTTATCCTGAAGGGCTGTATTTGAAAGGGTTTGCGTGTCGGGTGATGTAACTTGAAATACGCTGTTTTGCCCTCATATAGAGAGCAAGGCACTGTTTCTCAGGAGGTCATCATGATTGCCAGCAAATTCGGTATCGGACAACAGGTTCGGCATAAGCTGCTGGGGTATTTGGGGGTGGTGATTGATATCGACCCTGAATACTCTATGGACCAGCCTAAAGCTGACGAAATAGCGGCGAATACCGATCTACGGTTCGCTCCTTGGTACCACGTGGTGATGGAAGACGAAGAAGGCCAACCGGTGCATACCTATCTGGCGGAAGCACAGTTAGATGGGGAAGCCCAGGACGCTCATCCTGAACAACCATCGCTGGACGAATTGGCGGAGTCTATCCGACACCAGCTACAAGCCCCACGCCTGCGCAACTGATGCGCCAGGCCTGAGAAACACCCGATAAGAGCCTGGCACTATGCCAGGCTTTTTATTTTTCAGCGCTCCAGCCCCAGACGCGGGATTTCGATTTTAGGGCAGCGATCCATCACCACCTTCAACCCCGCTTCGCTTGCCAATGCCGCTGCCTGTTCATTAATAACGCCGATTTGCAGCCACAGAGCCTTGGCACCGATCGCAATGGCCTCTTGCGCTACCGCGTATGCCGCTTCTGAATTACGGAACACGTCAACCATGTCCACCGGACGCGGAATATCTTTCAATGTGCCATAGGCCTGCTGACCTAGCAGCGTTTTTCCGGCCAGTTTTGGGCTGACCGGCATAACCTGATATCCCTGTGCAAGCAGATAGGCCATCACACCAAAACTGGGTCGTGCCGGATTGTCACTGGCACCCACCAGCGCAATGGTTTTCACCTGCTGCAACAGGCCGGCAATCTCGTTGTCTTGCATTTTCCGCTCCCAATGATCAACGGGGGATTTCCCTATTTCGAGTGTAACCCATTGACCTTAAATCGGCTAAACCTGGGGTCCCGGAAACTCCCGGCGACTTTTGCGGTCTGATGCTGTCACTGCCAGCATATGCCGGTTTAAAAAGTGTCAAAATGAATATGAGTGTGTACATTTGTAACTTAAACCATGATGCTGAAAAACTTTGACACAACCTGTGGCGTGTTCAACACTGATAACGATGCTACTTATAAGGAGATAACAATGAAATTTGGTCTGATGGTTGCGGGGCTGCTCAGCATCAGTATCAGCATGCCTGCCGTGGCTACGACCCTGAAACTCTCCCCTGACATCGACCTGCTGGTGGTCGACGGCAAGAAAATGACAGGATCGTTGTTAAAAGGCGCCGACAGCCTGGAGCTGGATGGCGGGCAACATCAGTTGCTGTTTAAAGTGGTCAAATCTGTACGCTCAGGGCAAAACGATCAAACGGCCTATACTTCACCACCGCTGATCGCCACCTTCAATACGCAAAATGTCAGCTCCGTCGCCATTGAGCTGCCGCGCATTGAAAATGTTCGGGACGGTCAGCGATTTGACAAGACGCTAAATTATCAGGTGATTGATAAAAACGGCAACGCGCTGGTGATGAAACACGATGTATTGCACCCCGATAGCGTCACGCTCAGCGTCGACCTGGAAAAGGTGATGGCGGATTACAACAGTCAGAAACGCCCCGCTTCCGTAGCGGCCTTCACCCACGCACGCTCCACTGCCTCCTCCTCACTGGGTAGCGCAGTGTTAAACTCCCCCACGGTGACGCTGAAAGGTGAAAACGTTTCCGAACAGATGCTGCAATACTGGTATCAGCAGGCGGACAAAGAAACGCAGAAGCGTTTTCTCCACTGGGCCAATAAACAGGCAGTGCGTTAAGTAAGATTGCCGACGCCTTTATTTAAAGGCGCGCTTTCTTCGCATTTTCAGGTGTAAACGCTAGGCAGTGAAAAGCAGTTTCAGTAATCTGTCGCACATCCCCTGATTAGCGAAGGAAATCCAGATGGAATTTACCACCCGCACTATCGCCGCGCGCAAACACATTGCGCTGGTGGCGCACGATCACCGTAAACAAGCCCTGCTGGCATGGGTAGAAGACAATAAGGCCGTGCTGGAACAACACCAACTTTATGCCACCGGCACCACCGGTAACCTGGTGCAACAAGCCAGTGGTATTCCGGTGCATAGCATGCTGAGCGGGCCGATGGGGGGCGACCAGCAGGTTGGTGCACTGATTGCCGAAGGCAAAATCGATATGCTGATCTTCTTCTGGGATCCCTTGAACGCGGTCCCCCATGATCCTGATGTGAAAGCCCTGCTGCGCCTGGCGACCGTGTGGAATATCCCCGTCGCCACCAACCGCTCAACCGCAGATTTTCTGATTGGCTCTTCACTGTTCAAAAGCGAAGTAGAAATCGCCATCCCTGACTACCAACGCTATTTGCAGGATCGCCTGAAATAACCCTTAAGGCCTGGTTTCCGCCAGGCCTTAAGTTCAGGGTTTTTTCTGCGACGGTACGCCAAGATCCTGCAGTTGTTCCACGAACACCGACGGACGCTCGCGATCCTGTAAGAGCCATACCTGATGCTTGGCGCGAGTCAGCGCCACATACAGCAAGCGCCGCTCCTCTGCATCCGGGAAATCTTCCGGTTGCGGCAGCAGCACATCTTCCAATACCGACTCACGCGCAACCGCGGGGAAGCCGTCGTTGCCATCGTGCAAACCAGCGATAATCACATACTCAGCCTGCTGCCCTTTGCTGGCGTGGATGGTCATAAACTCAATGGTCAATTTAGGCCAGCGGGTCGCCGCTTTTGACAACACTTGCGGTTTCAGATGATGGTAACGCGCCAGCACCAGGATCCTTTCTTCCGGCTTGGCATAACCGCTTAGCTTATCCAACAAATTTTCAAGCTGTTCATGCGGTAACAGAACTACCGATTTCTTATTACCTTTACTCAAGCTGTTCAACGGTTTTTTCAACTGATGCGGGTTCTGCTGTACAAAGCGGTTTGCCACCTCACCGATGCGCTCATTGAAGCGGTAAGTCGTATCAAGCGCGCACTGGGCACCTTCGCCAAAGTTATCGGCAAACGCCGTGGTTAACGTCAGTTCGGCACCGCTGAAGCGGTAAATGGCCTGCCAGTCGTCACCCACCGCAAACAAACAGGTTTGCTTGTTTTGTTTACGCAGCGCCGCCAGCAATTGCGCACGCTGTGGTGAGATATCCTGAAACTCATCCACCAGAATGTGCTTCCACGGGCTGACAAAACGCCCTTTCTCCAGAATATTGACCGCCTGGTGGATCAGACCGGAGAAATCAACCGCCCCTTCCTCTTTCAGCGCGCCTTTCCAGGCCTTGAGCAAGGGTGCCATCAGCCGGATACGTTTTGAGAACAGGTCACGGATCTCTTCATCTGCCTGTTCGATCATTTCCGCCTGGCTACCGCCGTGCATCCTCATCAGCCCCAGCCAGCGTTCGAGACGACCTGCCAACCGTTCAGCCAGGCGTTTGTCTTGCCAAAAGTCGCCTTCCGGCACTTCCCATTCCAGCTCTTCAGTCAGCCATTGCCGCCACCCTTTGGCCTGGGCTTTTTTCTCGGCACACTGCTGCTGCCAATGCGCTATCAACAAAGCTCGTCGAGCCTTGCTGTCTGTTTCCAGCTTACTGATCGCCGGCACTTTACGGTTACCCTGCTGAATAATTTGCAGCGCCAGCGCGTGGAAAGTTTTGGCCTGAATCGCCACGCTACCCAAGCGCTCCTGAATACGCTCGTTCATCTCTTTCGCCGCCTGACGACCAAATGCCAGCAACAGTATTTGCCCGGGTTCAGCCTCCTGACGACGCAGCAGCCAGCCGGCTCGCGCCACCAGCACCGAGGTTTTACCGCTACCAGCCCCAGCCAGCACCAGCACCGAGTCTTCGCCATTGACCACTGCGCGGCTTTGCGAGTCGTTCAGCGGTGAGGTTTCGATGCTCTGGAAGAAATCATGGTAGGTCTCCAGCATACGTTCGGTCCATTGCTGATTACGCTGCCCTACGCTGCGCAACCCCTGCTGCAGCCATTGCTGGCAAAGCTGATAATCATCCCGGCAATTGTCGAATTGATCCAACCGTGCCACCGGCATGGGTAAGGCGCCGAAAGACTCGCGGATTTGTTGCTGCAACTTACCCAGTTCGGATTTTTTAAACCACTTATCCTGCTGTTCAATACGCTGAATATGTTCAACCTGCTGGCGCAACACGCCGGCGCTGACTTCGCTCATCTCGGCGCTCCACTGTTGCCAGGCCTGCTGGAGATGATGATAGAAGCGCTGAGTTTCCTGCCATTCGGTACCGTGCAAGCGCACCACTTTTTCATCCGGCAGCTCAAACTCCAGCTCGCCCCAGACGATGCCTCGCTTACACCTGACATGAATCAACTGATTGAAAGGAATGAGATATTCATGTTTTTCACCGCTCACCTCGACACCGGCGTGCAGCAACCGCACACGGTTATAAGGATGCTGAGCCAGGTGTTTCCCCAGCGATGTCGCTTTAAGTTCCATATCTTCGCGCCATGACTATGTTGAGATTAAATAACGGATATCTGCCAGTTTACCTGTGATAAGCAGTGACACTCTAGCGCTAAAAAAAGGGTAGAATAGATTTTGCGTTTTGATAGCAAACGCAACCGCATCGCGGTTTGGCCATCATTAGAGCAGAATGACGACTATGCGTACTGTACTGAATATTCTTAATTTTGTGTTAGGCGGCTTTTTCACCACCCTTGGCTGGCTGGTCGCAACGGTGTTTAGCGTGCTGCTGATCATCACCCTACCGTTAACCCGCTCCTGCTGGGAAATCACCAAACTATCGTTACTGCCTTTCGGCAACGAAGCTATTCACGTTAATGAATTGTACCCGGAAAAAAGCAACGCGCTGCTTTCCGCCAGCGGTTCAGTGCTGAATATTGTCTGGCTGATCCTGTTCGGCTGGTGGCTGTGCCTGTCACATATTGCTGCCGGTATTGTGCAGTGCGTGACGATTATTGGCATTCCGGTAGGCATAGCCAATTTCAAAATCGCCGCTATTGCCCTGTGGCCGGTTGGACGCCGTGTGGTGTCCGTTGAGATGGCGCAACAGGCCAGAACTGGAAATGCCCGACGTCAGTACCAGCAGCGTTAATTTTTTCTCCGCCTGAGGAGTTTTTCGTGCTCTCTTTTGCACCAGCAATACGCCGTTATGCCTACAACAGCAATCTGCTTTATGACCTGCGTATTTTTATTGCGCTGGCCGGCGCTGCCGCCGTACCTTGGTGGCTCGCCATTCCCAAGCTCACCATTCCCCTGACTTTGGGGGTGGTGGCAGCGGCATTGACCGATCTTGATGATCGCCTGACTGGCAGACTGCGCAATCTGCTGATCACGTTGGTGTGTTTTTTTGTCGCCTCCGCCTCCATTGAACTGCTGTTCCCTTATCCCTGGCTGTTCGCGCTCGGCCTGACCACTTCCACCTGCGGTTTTATTTTGCTGGGTGCGCTCGGGCAACGCTACGCCACCATTGCGTTTGGTGCTCTGCTGATCGCGGTCTATACCATGCTCGGCACTTCAATGTACGACGCCTGGTATCAACAACCGATGCTGCTGATCATCGGTGCCCTGTGGTACAACCTGCTGACGCTGATTGGACACCTGATCTTCCCTATCCGCCCATTGCAGGAAAACCTGGCACGTTGTTACAATCAGTTGGCGAATTATCTGGATGCCAAAGCCAACCTGTTTGATCCCGACGTCGAGCATGATTCAGACCTGCCGTGGATGGATGTTGCCATGGCCAACAGTGCGCTGGTGACCATTCTGAACCAGACCAAAGTTTCATTGCTGACGCGGTTAAAAGGCGATCGAGGTCAACGCGGTACCCGCCGCACGTTGCATTATTATTTCGTTGCCCAGGATATCCATGAGCGCGCCAGTTCCTCTCACGTTCAATATCAGGCCCTGAGCCGACAATTCCGCCACAGTGATATTCTGTTCCGATTCCAGCGTTTGCTCAGCATGCAAGCACGCGCCTGTCAGCAGTTGGCACAGTCGATTTTGCTGCGGCAGAAGTATCAGCACAACCCTCGCTTTGAACCGGCCTTTGCCCGTATTGAAGAAGCTCTGACTCGCATCGCCATCACCCCGGAAAATCGTGAGTTAACCAAAGCGCTGTCACACCTGTTAAAAAACTTACGCGCGATTGACGCACAATTGGCGAATATTGAGTCCGAACAGGCATTGGCCAACGGTCAGGTGGAAGAGAATAGCCTGTCGGATGACCGGATCACCGGCTGGAGCGACATCCGCTTGCGTATCAGCCGCCATCTGACACCTCAGTCGGCCTTATTCCGCCACGCCATCCGCATGTCAGCGGTGTTGTGCGTGGGTTATGCCTTTATTCAGTTTACCGGCATGCAGCACGGTTATTGGATCCTGTTAACCAGTCTGTTTGTCTGCCAACCGAATTACAATGCCACGCGTCGCCGGCTGGCGCTTCGAATTATCGGCACGCTTGCTGGTATTCTTATCGGTCTGCCGATCCTCTATTTTGTGCCTTCACTGGAAGGCCAGATGGTGCTGATTGTTATCAGCGGCGTGCTGTTTTTTGCTTTTCGAACCGTGCAATATGCACACGCCACCATGTTTATTACCCTACTGGTATTGCTGTGCTTTAACCTGCTGGGTGAAGGTTTTGAAGTCGCCGCGCCTCGCGTTTACGACACGATTTTAGGGTGTGCCATCGCTTGGGCGGCAGTCAGTTTTATCTGGCCAGACTGGAAATTCCGCCAACTGCCGGCAGTCGTCAGCAAAACGCTGAACGCCAACTGCCGTTATCTGGATGCCATTCTGGTGCAATACCATCAGGGCAAAGATAATGGCCTTCCTTATCGTATCGCTCGTCGGGATGCACACAACAGTGATGCAGAGTTGGCTTCGGTGATATCCAACATGTCTGCCGACCCAAAAGCCAATAAGGAAGTTCAGGAAGCCGCCTTTCGCCTGCTGTGTTTAAACCACACCTTATTGAGTTATATCTCTGCGCTGGGCGCCCACCGTGAGCGCCTGAACAACCCTGCTACGTTGGATCTGCTGAATGATGCAGTTTGTTATGTCGATGGCGCCCTGCATTGGGAAGAACAGGACGAACAACGCATCACTCAGGCGTTGGAAAGTCTGGCAGAACGTATTCAGCACGCAGCGCCGGAACCGGAAAGCAAAGATCAATTGGTATTACAGCAGATTGGATTGGTGATTGAATTGCTTCCGGAACTCACGATGCTCAATGCGCAAATTGGCAAATCGGCCTAATCACCCGGGGCCTTTTATCAGGCCCCGAACTCCCGGGTTATGTCCGTGGCTAAGCAACGACATGGTTCGCTCAAACCAATGAGTCAGCTCACTACGCATTTCCGAGGGTAAGGCAGCATGATGATAACCGGCAATGGCTCCCCCCAGAGAAAGCAGTACCCGTAGGCCCAAATTGTGTTGCTGCTGCAACAAACGGAGATAGCTGCGCTTGGCACCGTTCAGACGTAAATCATAAACATTGCGAATGCCCGCCCGCCAGAGTAAATGTTCCATATTGATGTCAATGTTCGGCAAGGCCTTCAGACGCCCCTGGTTATCCGTTTTCACCTTAAGTTCCTGGCGTGCTTCCCGAATTGCCTGCCAGGCTAACCCTACAAGTTCTCCACGATCCCGCCATAGCGTTTCATCAACCCAGTAATAACGCATGGTTATGGGTACTCCACGCTTGGAGTAAACCATATTAACCATTCCGCGTTCGCGGAAGGCTGGCTCCAAGCTATCCGTCGCGCGAAGATACAGCTCCCCTTCGGCAATCACAGCGAACATGACGCCATCGGCCAGTATCCCGTACCCACCGAATTGTGAGCGTGTAGTGATGCCACCTAATGCGTAAAAATAAGCTTTGGCCTGTACGATCCTTCCCGTTGATGTCCCTTTCATAGCGTTCTCCTGGTGTAGGTTACCCTTCTATTATTCCTCGCATCAATGAAATAAAGGTAACGTGAACAAGTAATTAGAAAAATACGCACTATCCGCAGTCATGCCAATCACAAAAGCCCGTCGTATAAAAAATAATCGCAATTATGCGAGGTACCACGAAGATTTGGGTTGATCTTAATCACAACAGGATGTACTGTATAAACATACAGTAACACTACGGGCGGGATACTTTATGCGTACTCAATCACTCTACAAAACCAATTTCAGCCACAGCTCTTTTGCGGTGAATAATGCTGCAGAAAGCACGGATGCCGGCAAAGAGAATGGCCTTATCAGTGAACTTGTTTACAACGAGCATCAGCCCGCAGTGGCGCAACTATTGCTGCCACTGTTGCAGCAGTTGGGTATGCAGTCACGCTGGCTGTTATGGCTGACCCCACAGCAAAAACTGAGTAAGTTGTGGCTACAGCAATCCGGTTTGCCGGTGGGGAAAGTGGTGCAACTGAGTCAAATTCATCCGTTGGACACGGTTGAAGCGATGGAAAAAGCGCTGCTGACGGGTAACTACAGTGTAGTTCTTGGATGGCTGCCCGATCTTACAGAAGAAGATCGTCTAAAATTAAGGCGTGCGGCAGAATTAGGTAACGCTTATGGGTTCATAATGCGTCCTCAACGTGACATAAACCCGATTCACGGACACTGTTCCACCCTAAAAATTCACTCTTCTTTGTATCATTAAGTAAATTTAGGATTTTTCCCATCATTTTCATCTCCCTGCAAGGGAACCTTTATGGGATCAGGGACAAAGCGAGTGCGGCTGCGGTTCCGCGACCTAAATCCAAGGTCAAAATGCTCGCTTTTTTGCCGGTTAATGTTAGTAAATATGTATGTTTCTGCGTTTTTTTTTAGAGCTTTATCACATCACACTTGTAACTTTCGCGCCACGTTGTAGACTTTACATCGCCAAGGTTGCTCTATAACGCCAGATAAACTGGCCGAGTAACAAACGAGGGCTCAAACCTTGGCGAAGGAATTTAACCAAGGGCTTAAACAGCTTTAAAGCTCATTGCCTATTTGGATGATAACGAGGCGCAAAATGAAAAAGACAGCTATCGCATTAGCAGTGGCACTGGCAGGTTTCGCAACAGTAGCGCAAGCCGCCCCAAAAGATAATACCTGGTACACTGGTGCTAAACTGGGCTGGTCCCAGTACCATGACACTGGTTTCTACGGCAACGGTTACCAGAATGGTATCGGCAATGGTCCGACCCATAAAGATCAACTGGGTGCTGGCGCGTTCCTGGGTTACCAGGCGAACCAATACCTGGGCTTCGAGCTGGGCTATGACTGGCTTGGCCGTATGCCTTACAAAGGCAGCGTGAACAACGGTGCTTTCAAAGCGCAGGGCGTTCAACTGGCCGCTAAACTGAGCTACCCAATCATGGACGATCTGGACATCTACACTCGTCTGGGCGGCATGGTATGGCGTGCTGATTCCAAAGCTAACTACGGTAATGGCACTCGTCTGAGCGACCACGACACCGGCGTTTCTCCTTTGGCAGCAGTTGGTGTTGAATACGCACTGACCAAAAACTGGGCTACTCGCCTGGACTACCAATTCGTTAGCAACATCGGTGATGCAGGTACTGTCGGCGCACGTCCAGACAACACCATGCTGAGCCTGGGTGTTTCTTACCGTTTCGGTCAGGATGATGTTGTTGCTCCAGCACCAGTTCCAGCTCCGGCTCCAGTTGTTGAAACCAAGCGTTTCACTCTGAAGTCTGACGTGCTGTTCAACTTCAACAAATCTACTCTGAAAACAGAAGGCCAACAGGCTCTGGACCAGCTGTACACTCAGCTGAGCTCCATGGATCCTAAAGATGGTTCTGTTGTAGTTCTGGGTTACACCGACGCCGTTGGTTCTGACCAGTACAACCAGAAACTGTCTGAAAAACGCGCTCAAAGCGTTGTTGATTACCTGGTATCTAAAGGTATTCCTTCAGATAAAATCTCTGCACGTGGTATGGGCGAAGCTGATTCAGTCACTGGTAACACCTGTGGCTACAAAGCTGGCCGTGCTACCAAAGCACAGATCGATTGCCTGGCACCAGATCGTCGCGTAGAGATCGAAGTTAAAGGTATCAAAGACGTTGTAACTCAGCCACAAGGCTAAGCTACCACTCTTAGTAAAAAACCCCGCAATGCGGGGTTTTTTTTCGGCCAAATTAAGTGACGTTGGCATTAGCAACAAAGAGCCCCTTACAAAGTCGGGGCTGGCTGGTAGGTTTACTCTTTGTCTTTACCGAGAATGGCTTTTAAATCCTGCTTGAGTGACGACATCTGGCTGTCGTACTTCTCTTTACGTTCTGCGTCTTCGATCAACTGCACCACGGTTTCTGACAGCGTCACCCCACGACGACGGGCAAGCGCAGCCAACCGCTGCCAAACCAGAAACTCCAGATCGATAGATTTTTTACGCGTATGTTGGTGTTCTGCGTTAAAATGACGTTTACGCCGTGCGCGGATAGTTTGCTTCATCCGGTTATCCAGTTCCGGATTCATATGATGGCTTATCCACGTCAGCACTTTTACCGGCTCATTTTCCAGCTTCAGCAGCTCGTCAATGGCTTCCTGAGCGACGCTGTTTTCAATGTGGCGGGTAATAGCTTCCCCTTCCCGGTGCTTTTTCACCAGGTACTTCCATTTCCAACCGCTCTCCAGATTTTCCAGTTGCTGATATTTCATCGTGAGCTCTTCAGTGACCGCGTAACTTTATTAAGCATAACAGCTTTACGCCGAATTTCCCCGCCAATTACACCCCGTTTTAGACTGTTTTTTGCACAGTCATCGCGCGATGTCAAACTCCCTGACATCAACTGTTACTCTGCATCTATCAAGCTGCCGTTATTCTTGTATAATCGCCCTTTCCCTTTTTGACGATTGCATCTAACACTTTGACCAATAACCGACTTGAATGGCAATCACTGTTGCCGGACGTTACGCCTTATCAAGCGATATTTGATACCGCCGCGCAGTTGGCACCCGTGTCCTTTGCCTCTATTCAGCCTCGGCTGGAAAACGCACTGACGCTGTTTTGCCATCCACAGTCACCACCGCGTTTCATGTTATTGAAAGCGCAGGAAACGCGTGAGTATCTGGCGCTGATCGCCCATGCAGTTGAACAACTGCAGCCGCAGAATACCGCGTTCAAGGGCAGTCATTATGTGATCCAGGGCAGCAAGGTCAGCGTAGAACCCGCCAGCCAGGGTGATGAACCCTTTGCCGCCGGTGGTGCCTGTGTGTTTCAAGAGTGGGTTGAACCAGAACAGCTGTTTGGCTGCGTCCGGATCCACAATGATGAGATCAACCTGCAGCCCGGTCTGGTACATCAGGCCAACGGGGGCGTACTGATCCTGTCTGCACGTTCTCTGCTGGCTCAGCCGCTGCTGTGGCTGCGCCTGAAGCAGATGATCACCCAACGTCAGTTCCACTGGGTTTCCCCGGATGAAACACGTCCTCTGCCGATCACTATTCCAGCCATGCCGCTGGAGTTGCGACTGATCGTGGTGGGCGATCGTCACGGTCTTGCCGATTTCCATGATATTGAGCCGGAACTGTGTGAACAGGCGGTCTACGGCGAATACGAAGAAGATCTGCAACTCACCGAAATCGATGACATGGTGCAATGGTGTGGCTACGTCAATACTCTTATTGATGAGAAGCAACTGCCGCCATTGGCAGCCGATGCCTGGTACCCGTTAATGATCCAGGCGGTCCGTCACAGTGGTGATCAGGGCAACCTGCCGTTGTCCCCACTCTGGCTCGGCCAGCAACTTTCTGAAGCCGCGCTGTATGTCGAAGAAGAAAGCATCACCGCCAAAGCGTTTGAAGCGGCACTGAATGCTCGCGAATGGCGTGAAAGCTACCTTGCCGAACGGATGCAGGATGAGATTGAACTGGGCCAAATCCTGATTGAAACCGAAGGCGAAGTCGTCGGTCAGATCAACGGCCTGTCTGTGTTGGAATACCCAGGTCACCCGCGCAGCTTCGGCGAACCCTCCCGTATCAGCTGTGTCGTGCATCTTGGCGATGGTGAATTCACCGACGTTGAACGCAAGGCCGAGCTTGGCGGTAATCTGCATGCCAAAGGCATGATGATTATGCAGGCGTTCCTGATTTCCGAACTGGAACTGGACCAACCGCTGCCCTTCTCCGCTTCCATCGTGTTTGAGCAATCTTATGGCGAAGTGGACGGTGACAGCGCCTCATTGGCTGAGCTCTGTGCACTCATCAGCGCACTGTCGCTGCAGCCGATCACCCAGCAGATTGCGGTAACCGGCTCCGTTGACCAATTCGGTAATGTACAGCCGATTGGTGGCGTCAACGAGAAGATCGAAGGCTTTTTTGAAGTTTGCCAACGTCGCGGTTTGACGGGTAAACAGGGCATCATTCTGCCCGCCACCAACGTGCGCCACCTGTGTCTGCGCCAGGACGTGGTCGATGCGGTGCGCGAGGGGCAATTCCATCTGTGGGCCGTCAACAGCGCCGCAGAGGCCTTGCCATTACTCACCGGTTATCCCTACTCTGATGAACAGCAGCCGAACTTGTTAGCTGCCATTCAGGAACGGATTGCACTGGTGAATCCGCAGGAACGCCGGCGCTGGCCGTGGCCACTTCGTTGGCTCAACTGATTCAGCCACGGCTGATCGGACTTGTTCAGCGTACACGTGTAAGCTAAGATGCGCCCTTCAATAAAATAAGGTTTACTGAGAACATGGTAGAAAAACGCGACTCCTATACGAAAGAAGACCTCGAAGCATCCGGCCGTGGCGAACTGTTTGGCGCCGGTGGCCCGCCGTTGCCGGCAGGTAACATGTTGATGATGGACCGCGTGGTCAAAATGACCGAAGACGGTGGTACCCACAACAAGGGTTATGTGGAAGCGGAACTGGATATCAATCCGGACCTATGGTTCTTTGGTTGCCACTTTATCGGCGATCCAGTGATGCCGGGCTGCCTGGGCCTGGATGCGATGTGGCAGTTGGTAGGTTTCTATCTCGGCTGGCTGGGTGGCGAAGGTAAAGGTCGTGCGCTGGGCGTGGGTGAAGTCAAGTTCACCGGCCAGGTACTGCCAACCGCGAAGAAAGTCACCTACCGCATTAACTTCAAGCGTGTGATCATCCGTAAACTGATTATGGGTGTGGCTGACGGTGAAGTCCTGGTCGATGGTCAGGTCATTTACACCGCCAGCGATCTGAAAGTGGGCCTGTTCAAGGACACTGCTGCGTTCTAACTGCAGCCACGGCGACCTTTCCGGTCGCCGTTTATTTTTCCCCGCCGTTATTCTGTCGTGCCTGTAATACTCAGGTTCGTAGCGGCTAAAAAGTGACTACAATTATTGTAGTCACCAAGAGGTGTGTCATGCAAAAAACCCGTTTTGATAACATGCCATGCCCGGTAGCTCGCTCACTGGACCGCGTCGGAGAATGGTGGAGTATCCTGATACTTCGCGATGCGTTTCATGGCTTGTCCAGGTTTGATCAGTTCCAGCAAAGCCTGGGGCTTTCGCCCACCATATTGACCCGTCGCCTGAAGTATCTGGTAGAAAGCGGCATTTTGCATAAACAGCGCTATCAAACACGGCCGGCACGCTACGAGTATTTGCTCACTGAGCGTGGCAAAGATTTTTTCCCGGTACTTGCGGCCCTCTTTCACTGGGGTAATACCCACTTGGCCGATGACGGCATTAGCGCCGAATTGGTCGATCGTCGTACCGGGCAAGTTATACGCCCGCAACTGATCGACAGCATTACTCAGCAACCCATCGCGTTGCATAATATTACGTTAGCACCAGGGCCGGCAGCGACCGACGGTATGCGCCAGCGTGCAGCCCTGATGCAGCAGAACCTTTCTGCATTTCCCCCTGAATCATCCAAGGAGTCACTATGAACACTCGTCGTATAGTCATTACCGGCATGGGCGCCGTTTCGCCACTGGGATGCGGCGTAGAGGCTATCTGGCAGCGTCTGCTGAACGGCCAGTCCGGCATTCGTCCATTGCCAGAAGAGATCGTTGCCGACCTGCAGGTGAAAATCGGTGGTCAGGTACCTACATTGGAACAGGATGCCGAAGCGGGTTTCGATCCCGATCTTTCGGTTGCCCCCAAAGACCAGAAGAAAATGGACCGCTTTATCCTGCTCGCCATGGCTGCAGCCGATGAGGCCATCCGCCAGGCCGGCTGGGTCGCAGATACGGAAGATAAACAGGAACGCACCGCAACCGTGGTCGCTTCCGGTATTGGCGGTTTCCCGGCTATCGCTCATGCGGTACGCACCACCGACAGCCGCGGTGCCAAACGCCTGTCACCTTTCACCATCCCCTCTTTCCTGGTTAATCTGGCCGCCGGTCATGTATCGATTAAACACCAGTTCAAGGGCCCGATTGGCGCCCCCGTGACGGCCTGTGCCGCAGGCGTACAAGCCATCGGCGATGCCGTGCGCATGATTCGTAACGATGAGGCAGATATCGCACTGTGTGGCGGTACAGAAGCGGCTATCGACACTGTTAGTCTGGGTGGCTTTGCGGCAGCACGCGCCATGTCCACGACGCCGGCAGAGGCCGCGGCAACAGCCTCACGGCCTTTTGACAGCGCACGTAACGGGTTCGTTATGGGTGAAGGTGCCGGTATGCTGGTGATTGAGACACTGGAGCATGCTCTGGCCCGTGGGGCAACGCCACTGGCGGAAATTGTGGGTTATGGCACCAGCGCAGACGCTTACCACATGACCTCGGGTGCCGAGGATGGCGACGGTGCCTATCGTGCCATGAAGATTGCCCTTAAACAGGCTGGCGTAACCCCAGAGCAGGTACAACACCTGAACGCCCATGCGACATCGACACCCGTAGGTGACCTGGGGGAAATTAATGCCATCAAGCATCTGTTTGGTACCAACGGGGGTGTAGCGGTGACGTCGACCAAATCAGCGACCGGCCATTTACTGGGTGCCGCCGGCGGGCTGGAAACCATCTTTACCGCACTGGCGCTGCGCGATCAGATTGCACCGGCAACGCTGAATTTGGAAAGTCCGGATCCGGCGGCCGAAGGGCTGCACCTGGTAGCGAACAAAGCTGAGCCTATGACCATAAACTATGCACTGTCGAACGGTTTTGGTTTTGGCGGTGTCAATGCGAGTATTTTGCTGAAACGCTGGCAGGGGTAGTCGTACAGCCTTAAACAAAAACCTCCGCGCTGGGCGGAGGTTATTCCTTTTTTTGACAGGGAGCCGCTTAAGCGGTCACAGCCCTGTCTTCCATGGCTTCTCGCCAACCTCCCAGCCATTGAGACCGGCTGTCCACAGTCGTTTTATAAGGACAAAGATCTTTCGGATGTCCTAAAATACCTGCCTGATAACCTTTCGAATGCGCCCTTTCCAGACGATCGCGTTTCTGTCTCTTCATGCCTCGTTTCCCTCAATTTTTGGTCTGGTGGAAAGAAAACAATGGCTGCTTTTTGTGCAGCCACATTTAAGCAATAGCGCTAAATGGCGGGAAGATCAATGCGCAAAATTCACGCCAATGTCATATTTGTGAGCTACGCCCGAAGAATTTGCTAAGTGGCTGATAGGCAGGAGATAAGTTAACTTATTGAAATTAAATAAAAACCCCTTGCGACGAGAAATTTCACTGTTTCTCACCGGAAGGGGTTAGATCGTTTTAGTACAAATTATTTCTAAAAACGCCCCGCCTGTGCGGCAATGTCCTGGGCTTCTTGCTGCCACCCTTGTGCCAATGTCCGCACCAAAGCATCGTAGCCGTCTTCACCCTGCTTAAGTTCCAGGCTGAACGGCCGTTTGGTCAGATTGCCCTGATGATTCAGCACCCACTCGCCGCGAATGATCGCCTTGCCGTCAAAGCGGCCATGGAAGCCGCTGATGGTGACGTTCAGTACATCCTGCTCGCTGCTCATCGGCTGCGAGGACACCACCCACCCCGGCAGCGCACTGCTCAGGTTGGTGACCAGCGTCTGCTGCAACTGTTGATCAAGCGGGCTGGCCCACAGGTTGTTCTGGGCAATAACGTACTGCACGTCATTGGTCTGATAAACCACACCGCTTTGCGCCAGGTAATCCGCCACGCTAACGTGCTCCAGCCAAAGCTGGCGCGACGTCGTACTGCCGCTGACCTGCGCCGGCGTGCCCAACGCCGGCAGTTGATAGTAGGTCTTCTGTGGGGTGCTGCTACAGGCGCTGAGTAACAGCGCCAGGGCTACCGGAATCCATTTCATCATTTATTGGCCTTCTTCGGCTGAGGATCGTTACTGCCCGCGGCTTCAAATACCAGCGCGTTGCTCTTTTCGTTCAGGGTACGCAGCACCGGCTGCAGTTCACGCAGTACCTGATCGAGACGTTGCATATCGCCAACCATCTTGTTGTAGGCCGGAGAACCAGGCTGGAACCCTTTCATGCTGCGGTTCAGTTCCTGCAAGGTTTTCTGCATATCCTGCGGCAGCGCCTTCATCTCTCTGCTGGCAATGATGTCATTCAGCGACTGCATGGTTTTCTGCGTCGTCTGCATGGTCTTCTGACTTTCTGCCAGCGTTTTGGTCGCTTCATTGATCATCGGATTCAGCGGCATCGAGTTGATTTTATCCAGCGTCTGCATCAGTTTCTGCTGGATCTGCGCCAAACCGCCACTGGTGGTTGGCATCAGACGATAACCAAACAACTCACGTGGCCCTTTGTAAGGTTTCTCTTGCGGATAGAAATCCAGATCGATATACAGCGAACCCGTAAGCAGATTGGCGGATTTCAAAGCGGCACGCATGCCACGCGACTCGGCGTCTTTCAAATGACTCTCAAAGTCGAAGCTGCCACCCAACTGCTTCTGGAAGCGATCGGGTTCGATGCGGATCAGCACCGGAATACGGTAGTCATTGTCCAGACGCTGTATCATGCCTTTTTTATAGAACGGCACCTGCGATACCGTACCCAGACGGATACCACGGAACTCCACCGGCGCGCCAGGCTGCAGGCCGCGAATCGAATCGGAGAAGAACATCAGGTAATCCTGGTGAACGGTATACAGCGAATCCTGGATACTGCGCTGGTTGTCGAACAGGTGATATTCCGCCTTCGGTTTCGCCAGTTCGCCGCGCTCCCAGCCTTCCGGTACGTCAAAGCTGACGCCGCCGCTGAACAAGGTCGCCAACGAGCCCATTTCCACCCGCATTCCTTGCGCCGACATGTCGAATGCCACACCGCTGTCTTTCCAGAATCGAATGTTGTTGGTCACTAGCTGATCGTAAGGCGCGGAGATAAACAACTGATAACGCATCGCGCGCATCTTCGGATCAAAATAGCTGGTTTCTACCGAACCGACGCGGTAACCGCGGAACAGCACCGGATCGCCGGCATTCAACTGGCCGGACTTTTCGCTGTCCAGCACAATGCGTAGCCCTTTGGCATCCGGAGAGGCCAGTGGCGGTGCATCCAGCAGTTGATAGTCGCCCTTGCCTGTTTTGCCTTTGTTACCCGGCTGCAGTTCGATATAGGCACCGGAAAGCAGCGTACCCAATCCGGAAACGCCCCCACGGCCAATCTGCGGCTTCACGACCCAGAAGGCAGAGTCCTGACGCAACAGCTTCTCCATGCCGGTGTTAAGGCGCGCCTCTACCACCACCTTGCTCAAGTCTTCGCTCAGAGTCACCGTTTCCACGACCCCGACGTCAACACTGCGGCTTTTGATTTTGGTTTTACCCGCTTCCAGCCCTTCTGCGGTGGTGGTCACCAGGGTGACTACCGGCCCCTGGTGGCTGAAATGGTAAAACAGGATCCAGGCGCCGATCAGTGCGGTGACAATCGGGATGATCCACACTGGCGACCAGCGTTTGATCTTCTCAACGTCCGCGACGCTATGATTATTTTCCGTCACCTTGCGGCTCCTTTTTTATTGTTTCGTTTACGCGATCCCAGGTTAGCCGGGGATCAAACGTCATGGCTGCAAACATAGTGAGGATCACTACCATGGCGAACAACAGCGCGCCAATGTCAGGATAAATGCTCATCAATTGTCCCATCCGTACCAATGCCGAAAGCACGGCAATAACAAACACATCAATCATTGACCAGCGGCCAACAAATTCAACCACTTCATAAATCAGGTGCATACGTTCGCTGTCGGCCCGGGCTTTACCGGTGCCGTTAGCATCCCAACACAGCCAGCCAATCGCCATCATTTTCAGCGAAGGCACCATAATACTGGCGATGAAGATCACCATCGCCACCGGGTAAGATCCTTCCCCCCACAGCAGGATCACCCCGGCCATGATGGTGGAAGTCAATTTATTGCCCAGTGCCTCGGTGACCATGATAGGCATCAGGTTAGCCGGAATATACAGCAGGATAGAGGTGAGCAGTAGCGCCAGCGTCCATTGCAGGCTGTGACGGCGGCGCACATAACCACGGGAATGACAGCGCGGACACCGGGTCAGTTCCGCCGGCAAAATCGCCGTACAGCATTGGCAGGAGCGCAGCCCCTGACGCAACCCGGTACGCCCTACTTGCATGGGACGATCCAGGCGCGGGGCCGGTTCAATGTCATTCCACAGCCAGCGGCGATCGACACACTGGAAGGCGCGCACCTGCAGCAGGCAAAACAGGCAGTACGGCACAAAGCTGCTGCCGACACCAATATCGCCATAAGCCATCAGCTTAACGAAGCTGACCAGCACCCCGGCCAGGAAAATCTCCACCATGCACCAGGTTTTAAACTGGAACAGCATTTTGGCCATCCACTCTTTCAGCCCCTTGGGGATAGGCACTTTGGCGCACAGCAGAATAATGGCCAGCATGCAGAATGCCGGGATCAGTTGAACAAACACCATAAACAGCGTGGCCATGCTGGCGTAGTCTTCCGCCACCATCACCTGCGGGATTTGGATCAGTTTGATTTCGTTACCGAGTCCGGCAACGCGCATATTGATAAACGGGAAAATATTCGCCAGCAGCAGCATAAACAGGGCGCTGAGGGCATAACCGATCGGCCGCTTACGCGGTTCTTCCCAGCGGGAGCTGAGGGTCGTTTTACAACGCGGGCATACCGCTTTTGAACCATATGCCAGCGGCGGCAATGCCACCAGCATGTCGCACTGCGGACACAACATCAGATTGTCCTGTTGCTGTGTTGCGTGCGTTGCATGACTGTGCTGCTCGTGATTCTCGTGGGAACACACCATATTCCTCCTTAACAACGTTGCTCACCGGTACGGCAATACCGCCCGCAGCAGCGCGCGGGCGGTATTCTCAACGGTTAGCCGTTTTTCATCGCTTCCAACTCTTCCCAACGGGCAAAGGCTTCTTCCAATGCCCCTTCGGCTGTGGCCAGCGCAGTCAGCACCTGTTGCGTTTCACTGTGAGGACGCGTGAAGAACTCAGCATCACTCATTTGCGCCTGCAGCGCCGTAATTTCCGCTTCCAACTGCTCAAGACGTTGCGGCAACTGCTCCAGCTCACGTAACAGGTTATAGCTCAGTTTAGCCGCTGTTTTCTTTGGCTGTTCAGCCTTTTTTTCTACTGCAGGCTTGTTCTGATCGGCCGCTGCCTGACGGATCGGTTTTGCCGTCGCGCGCTGATGATGCGCATCGTAGTAACCGCCGACGAAGGTGCTGATCGCACCGTTGCCTTCAAAGATCCAGCACTCGGTCACCGAGTTATCGACGAACTGACGATCGTGGCTCACCAACAGCACGGTACCCTGATAGCCGTCGATCAGCTCTTCCAGCAATTCCAGCGTTTCGACGTCAAGATCGTTGGTCGGTTCATCGAGGATCAATAAGTTACTCGGTTTCAGGAACAGCTTAGCCAGCAACAGGCGATTACGCTCACCGCCTGACAAGGCTTTCACCGGCGTCATCGCCCGTTTAGGGTGGAACAGGAAGTCCTGCAGATAACCCAGCACGTGACGGGAACGGCCGTTGACCAACACTTCCTGCTTACCTTCCGCCAGGTTGTCCATCACGGTACGTTCCGGATCCAGATCGGCGCGGTGCTGGTCGAAATAGGCCACTTCCAGCTTGGTACCACAATGCACGCGGCCGCTGTCGGCTTTCAACTGGCTGAGCATCAATTTCAGCAGAGTCGTTTTACCGCAGCCGTTCGGGCCGACCAAGGCAATTTTGTCGCCACGCTGAACCTGGGCGGAAAAATCGCGCACCAGCACTTTGCCGCCAACCTGATAGTTAACGTCTTCCATCTCAAACACGATCTTGCCGGAGCGTACGGCTTCTTCCACCTGCATTTTGGCGGTGCCCATCACTTCACGGCGTTCCGAACGCTCGTTACGCAATGCCTTCAGGGCACGCACACGGCCTTCGTTACGGGTACGGCGCGCCTTGATGCCCTGGCGGATCCACACTTCTTCCTGCGCCAGCTTGCGGTCGAATTCGGCGTTTTGCAGCTCTTCCACCCGCAGCGCTTCTTCCTTGCTCAGCAGGTACAGATCGTAGTTACCCGGCCAGGACACCAGCTTGCCGCGGTCGAGATCGACAATGCGCGTCGCCATGTTGCGGATAAAGGAACGGTCGTGGGAAATGAACACGATGCTGCCCTGGAACTCTTTCAGGAAGCCTTCCAGCCAGTCGATGGTTGAAATATCCAGGTGGTTGGTCGGTTCGTCGAGCAGCAATACGCGCGGAGAACTGACCAGCGCGCGGCCCAGTGCCGCTTTACGCAACCAGCCGCCGGAGAGCGAGGAAAGCTCTGCATCCCCGTTCAGGCCCAACTGCAACAACACTTCGCTGATGCGGCTATCGAGCTGCCACAGACCCTGGTGATCGAGGATCTCCATAATCTGCGCCATGCGCGTCAGGTTTCTTTCGCTTGGGTCGGTTTCCACCAGATGCGAAATCGCGTGATACGCTTTCAGGTGTTCTGCCTGTTCGGCTACCCCTTCGGCCACAAAATCAAACACCGTACCGCCGATATTGCGCGGGGGATCCTGTTGCAGACGCGCCACAATCAGATCTTGCTCGTAAGTCACCCGGCCATCATCCAACGGAATTTCTTTACCGAGGATCTTCAGCAGCGTGGATTTACCGGCGCCATTGCGCCCAACCAGACAAACGCGTTCGTTGTCTTCAATATGAATTTCGGTGTTGTCTAAAAGTGGTGCATCGCTGAAGGACAGCCAGGCACCGGACATGCTAATTAACGACATAGTAATTATTTTCCTTCGCCGGCGTGGGTGACCAGCCAGCAGTTATGAATTTGACGGTTACGGGCAAAGTCCTGTGACTGCGTCTGGGCGGTGATTTCTTTCGCCTCCAGACCCAATGCGCTCAGGCCGGCCATATCCATCTGGAAACCGCGCTTGTTGTTCGAGAACATGATGGTCCCGTTACGACGCAGCAACCGTTTCAAATCTTGCATCAGCGCCAGGTGATCGCGCTGAACGTCAAAAGTGTTCTCCATACGCTTGGAGTTGGAGAAGGTCGGCGGATCGATAAAGATCACGTCGAATTGTTCGTCGGCATTTTGCATCCATGACAGACAGTCCGCATGGATCAATCTGTGCTGTTTGCCCGTCAAACCGTTAACCCGCAAGTTTTTCTCCGCCCATTCCAGATAGGTACGCGACATATCCACGGTAGTGGTACTACGCGCGCCCCCCAGCCCGGCATGCACACTGGCGGTACCGGTATAGGCGAACAGGTTGAGGAAGTCTTTGCCTTTGCTCATTTCACCCAGCATGCGACGGGCAATGCGGTGATCAAGGAACAGACCGGTATCGAGATAATCGGTCAGGTTAACCCACAGCTTGGCGTTAAATTCTTCCACCAGCAGGAACTCGCCCTTCTGCGCCAGTTTTTCGTACTGGTTTTTGCCTTTCTGGCGCTCACGGGTTTTCAGGATCAGCTGGTTGGACGGCAATTCCAGCACCGCCAGCGTGGCGTTGATCACGTCGAAAAGACGTTGACGAGCCTTCTGTGCATCAATGGTTTTCGGCGGCGCATATTCCTGTACCACCACCTTGCTGCCGTAGCGATCCACCGCCACGTTATAGTCCGGCAGGTCGGCATCGTACAAACGGTAGCACTCAATGCCCTGCTGTTTGGCCCACTTATCGAGCTTCTTCAGGTTTTTGCGCAGGCGGTTGGCAAAATCTTCCGCCACCTGTACACCACCGGCACCCAGCGGGTTTTCCGCCAATTGGTAGTTTTTCTGCACGCAGTCCAACGGACCGTTTTTGGCTTTGAACTGGCGATCGGCACGCAACTGCAGGCAGCTCAGCAACTCCGGTGAGGCGCTGAACAACGACAACTGCCAGCCACCAAAAGCGCTCTTCATGATACGGCCCAGCATATTATGCAAGGCAATCAGCGCCGGTTCACTTTCCAGACGCTCACCGTACGGCGGGTTACAAACTACGGTACCCGTCGGGCCTTCCGGCAGTGGGTTGGTCAGTTTGGCTACGTCATTGACGTTAAAGGTAATCAGTTCGGCGACGCCGGCACGGCGGGCGTTACCGCGTGCCATTTCAATCACCCGACGATCAATATCAGAACCGAAGAAACGCGAGGTGGTTTCCTGCAGGCCGCTGCGGGCACGTTCCTGTGCTTCGGTGATCACTTCACGCCACAGATCGACGTTGTGACCATTCCAGGCGGTAAAGCCCCAGTGTTGACGGTGCAAGCCCGGTGCGCGGTCAGAAGCAATCATCGCCGCTTCGATCAACAGGGTGCCCGAACCACACATTGGATCCAGCATTGGCGTCCCCGGCTGCCAGCCAGAACGCTGCACAATCGCCGCAGCCAGGCTTTCTTTCAACGGTGCCTGACCGGTCAGGTCACGGTAACCGCGCTGGTGCAGGCCTTCACCGCTGAGATCAAGCGCTACGCTGGCCATATCGCGCTGCAGGAACACATTGACGCGAATGTCCGGTTGCTGCTTCGCCACCGTCGGGCGCTGTTCGATCTTGCGGGTAAAGCTGTCGACAATGGCATCCTTGACCTTCAGCGCGCCATACTGGCTGTTGCGGATCTCTTCGTTAACACCACTGAAGTGTACGGCGAAGGTTTTATCCACACCAAAGATACTGGTCCAGTCGATCGCCTGTACACCCAGGTACAGATCCAGATCGCTGTGTACGCGGAATTCGTTCAGCGGCAGCAAGATACGTGAGGCCAAACGGCTCCACAGCAAGCTTTGGTACAGAAGACGATCGTCACCCTGAAAATGTACCCCACCCTGTACGACTTTACAGGCGTGAGCGCCCAGCGCTTCGAGTTCGCTTTTTAACAGTTCTTCCAGTCCACGCGCCGTGCTGGCAAACAGAGAGTTCATATCGTACTTATCACCAAAAAGAAAATTGTTGCGCATTATAGCTAATCCAGACCGCTTGTCATAAAGTTGCTCCCTTCTATTTAATATTCGCGCGGAGATCAGGGTGATTACGCTTGCCAAACTTTACGTTCATCCGGTTAAATCGCTTCGAGGTTTGCAGCTTTCTCACGCTCAGGTTTCCAGTAGTGGCCTGGCTTTCGATCGTACCTTTATGATCACCGAACCGGATGGCACCTTTATTACTGCGCGCCAATATCCACAAATGGTGCTGTTCACCCCGGCACTGTTGGCAGACGGTCTGTTCCTGACCGCGCCGGACGGAGAAAGCGCCGCCATCCGCTTCAGCGATTTCGCCGCCGAGGCGCAACCAACCGAAGTTTGGGGCAATCATTTTACCGCCCTGATTGCACCGCAGGCGATTAATAGCTGGCTGAGCGGCTATTTCCAGCGTGAAGTACAATTGCGTTGGCTCGGCCCGGAACTGACCCGTCGCGTTAAAAAGCACCCGGAAATTCCCCTGTCTTTCGCCGACGGCTACCCTTATCTGCTGATTAACGAAGCCTCATTCAATGACTTGCAGCAACGCTGCCCTGGCAGTATCAAGCTGGAACAATTCCGGCCTAATCTGGTGGTGACCGGTGCCAGCGCCTGGGCCGAAGATGGCTGGCAGGTGATCCGTGTCGGTGACGTGATGTTTGACCTGGTGAAGCCCTGCAGCCGCTGTGTGCTGACCACCGTCAGCACCGAACGTGGACGCAAGCACCCGAGTGGCGAACCGCTGAGCACCCTGCAGAAATTCCGCACCGCCGATAACGGCGATGTCGATTTTGGCCAGAATATGGTGGCACGTAACAGCGGGATTATCCGCGTTGGCGATGCAGTGGAAGTGTTATCCACCAAGCCGCCACGCCCTTATAGCGCAGGCAAAGTGGTTGAGAGCGTGCAGGCGCCGCAGGACAGTACGCAAAGCGTGACCATCGACTACGCGGGAACGGTGTTTACCGGCAATAATCAGCAGATTTTGTTGGAGCAGTTGGAACAGCAAGGGCTCCGTGTGCCTTATTCGTGCCGTGCGGGGATTTGCGGCAGCTGTCGTATAACCTTGGTCAGTGGCGAAGTGGCGCCGCTGAAGAAAAGTGCAGTGGCCAACAATGGCACCATCCTCTCCTGCAGCTGTATTCCAAAAAGCGATTTGACGCTGGCGTAACGAGCCTTACATCGCCCTGTCGTAAGCCGGGGCAGAGGCTTCATCTTGCGCACAGGGTTTAAGGCGATCGTGCATCACTTTGATCGCATCACCCAGCACCATGGTGCGGCCAGCCAGTGAAAGCTGATTTTGCGCCAGCAGGCAAAGGCTGGCGTTATCGCCGGCTTCCACCACCAGCAAACGAGCTTCAATCCCGCTTTCCATCACCTTTACCGCCGCCAGTTCGCCGTTCTTCGGCTGCAACGGATAATGTTGCTGAGAGAAATGCCAGCTTTTCGGCATCAGCGGTTTCAGGAAGCGATAGGCCACCAGGGCATTTAATACCAGTTCAGCGCGTTGCTCATGGCTAAGTTTTATCTGCTTGCACTGCTCTTCATAATTAAAATAAAGCGCCGCGTCATCCACACAGAAAGAGCATTCATCAAAAGCATCCGGGGTTAACATTTTGGCTGGGAAACGCGAGCGAAAGATCATCCCATTGGCTAAATCCAGCATTAGCCGATCGTGTTCAGCGTCAAAATACCAACGCCAATTATCGTCAGGTTTTATCTTCATCTCTTATCCTTCTCGCTGCCCATGCCACGCAATATTTACCCTAAAAGGTGATTTTATCACCACTAAAGTCGCTTAAACATCGGATAATTCCGCGAACGATATTTATGCTAGTGGACAAAATATAGACGAGCCGGGGGAAGAAATAAACCCCCGGCGGAAAATGAAAGGAAAAATATTAGATGTAGTTAACGATATCTTTAATCAGGCGCGGACCTTTGAAGATAAATCCGGAATAAATTTGCACCAATGAAGCCCCGGCCGCCATTTTTTCCCGCGCCGCCATCAGGGAATCAATTCCGCCGACGCCGATAATCGGCAAGCGCCCTTGCAACTCCAGCGACAGACGGCGGATCACTTCGGTGCTGCTTGCCTGCAACGGACGACCACTCAGGCCCCCCATTTGCTCACAATAATTCAGCCCCTGGATCAATTTACGATCCAGCGTGGTATTGGTCGCGATCACGCCATCTATATTATGACGCACCAGGCTGTCGGCTATTTGGATCAATTCTTCTTCTGAAAGATCCGGCGCGATCTTTACTGCTACCGGCACATATTTGTGATGACGCTCATGTAATTCCTGCTGCTTATTTTTAATCGCAGCCAGAAGATCGTCCAACGCCTCACCATACTGTAAGGATCGTAATCCCGGAGTATTAGGTGACGAAATGTTAATCGCGATATAACCGGCATACGGATAAACTTTATCCATGCAGATCAGATAATCGTCTTTTCCTTGCTCAACCGGGGTATCTTTATTCTTGCCGATATTAATCCCCAGAATACCGCCGAAATGGGATTTCTTAACGTTTTCAACCAGATTATCCACGCCCAGGTTGTTAAAGCCCATGCGGTTGATCAGACCTTCTGCTTCCACAATACGGAACAGACGCGGTTTGTCATTGCCCGACTGCGGGCGCGGCGTCACGGTGCCCACTTCGACAGAGCCAAAACCCATGGCGCCAAACGCATCGATGCACTCGCCGTCTTTATCCAGACCGGCGGCCAAACCCAATGGGTTTTTAAAAGAGAGCCCCATACAGCTTACCGGCTTGGTCGGCACAGACTGACGAATGAGAAATTCTAACGGGGTGCCGCTGACACGGCGGAGCTGCTGAAAAGTCAATTCATGCGCACGCTCGGGATCGAGCTGGAACAACGCTTTTCTGATGAGGGGGTAGTACATGTACTCTCCTGATTTCCCGGTTGCAAACCGGGGGCGTATTATCCGGTATCCCCTGACCAATTGGAATTGATTAAAAGCAAAAAAAGCGTTTTTTACGCAATCGTTTCCCCCGGTCTGGACTCAAACCGCCGCCAATCCGCATTTGCGCATATCAAAATCGAAAAATGAGATTTAAGTAACCCGCCTCTTTGCTGATAGGTTTAAAACACTTCTCGACCATTTTCTGATTAAACCTAACTTTTAGTTATAAGGAGTGGTAATGCGCGTTATATCACTGGCCGGCAGCCCTCGTATCCCATCGCGCTCAGCGGCGCTGCTTTCCCTGAGTAAAAACTGGTTGCAGCAGCAAGGCGTGGAAGTGATTTCCTATACCTTGCATGACTTTGATGCCGAAGATTTGCTGTACGCCAATTTTAACAGCCCGGCGATCAAGGCCTTTACCGAACAACTGGCCCAGGCCGATGGCCTGCTGGTCTCTACGCCGGTGTATAAAGCCTCGTTTTCCGGCGCGCTGAAGACCCTGCTGGATCTACTGCCCGAACGAGCGCTGGATCATAAGGTGGTGTTACCGCTGGCCACCGGCGGCTCCATTGGTCATATGCTGGCGGTGGACTACGCCCTCAAGCCAGTCCTGGCAGCATTGAAAGCGCAGGAAGTCCTGCACGGGGTGTTTGCCGATGACAGCCAGGTGGTGCTGGACGGGGAAGCCATCACGCTGTCCGACAACCTGGCCGGCCGGCTGGAAGAGGCTTTAGAAAGCTTTTATCTGGCGCTAGGCCGCCGTAAACCGCCGAGAGTCACCACCAACCCGTCTCTGTTTGCCCGCCAAACCGCCTGACGGCACAGCCTATAAGGAGATAAGCATGAAACGACCTTCTTTACTAAGACGTTGGCTGGGTGCCGGCGCATTGGCGGGCATCATCTCGCTGGTGTGGATCAATACCGCCAGCGCACAGGATCCTGCGCAGTTTCGCATTGGCTACCAAAAAGGATCGATCAGTCTGGTCCTGGCAAAAACCCACCGGCTGCTAGAACAGCGTTTTCCCAATACCAAAATCAGCTGGATAGAATTCCCAGCAGGCCCACAAATGCTTGAAGCGCTGAACGTCGGCAGTATCGATCTGGGCAGCACCGGTGATATTCCGCCGATCTTCGCTCAGGCTGCCGGGGCGGATCTGTTGTATGTCGGTGTAGAACCCCCCAAACCCAAGGCCGAAGTGATCCTGGTGCCGGAAAACAGCCCGATAAAAACCGTCGCAGAGCTAAAAGGCCGCAAGGTTGCCTTCCAGAAAGGATCCAGCTCGCACAACCTGCTGCTGCGCTCGCTGCAAAAAGCGGGGCTGAAATTCACCGATATTCAACCGATCTATCTGACCCCGGCCGATGCCCGCGCCGCCTTCCAGCAGGGGAATGTCGATGCCTGGACTATTTGGGATCCCTACTATTCCGCGGCATTGTTGCAGGGCGGCGTGCGGGTGCTGGGTGACGGCACCGATCTGAACCAAACCGGCTCCTTCTATCTGGCGGTACGCCCCTATGCCGAGGCCAATGGGCCATTTATTCAACAGGTGCTCGATACCCTGACACAGGCCGATGCGTTAACCCTGAGCGACCGCGCGCAAAGCGTCACACTGCTGGCGAATGCCATGGGCTTGCCGGAGAAAGTGATCTCGACCTATCTGGATCATCGCCCGCCGACGGCCATTAAACCTTTAGACGCACACACCATTGCCGCTCAACAGGAAACTGCCGATCTGTTTTATGCCAATCGTCTGGTGCCGGTGAAGGTCGATATCTCACAACGCATCTGGCACCCGAGCGCCCCCTAATTTTGGAGAACTGACAATGAGCCTGAACGTATTCTGGTTTTTACCCACCCACGGAGACGGCCACTATCTTGGCAGTACCGAAGGGGCCCGCAGCGTTGATTACGGCTATTTACAGCAAATCGCCCAGGCCGCCGATCGGTTGGGTTTTGGTGGCGTGTTGATCCCCACCGGCCGTTCATGTGAAGACTCCTGGCTGGTGGCCGCCTCGCTGATCCCGGTTACCCAACGGTTGAAATTCCTGGTAGCCCTGCGCCCCGGAATTATCTCACCCACGCTGGCGGCTCGCCAGGCGGCAACGCTGGATCGCCTTTCCAACGGCCGGGCGTTATTTAATCTGGTCACCGGTGGCGATCCTGAAGAGTTGGCAGCGGAAGGGCTGCATTTGAACCACGAAGAACGTTACGAGGCCTCGGCGGAGTTCACCCACGTCTGGCGCAAGGTGCTGGAAGGAGAAACCGTCGACTTTAACGGCAAGCATATCCAGGTGAAGGGAGCAAAGCTGCTGTACCCGCCGGTGCAACAACCCCGTCCGCCGCTGTATTTTGGCGGATCCTCCGCCGCCGCACAGGATCTGGCTGCCGAACAGGTTGAAATGTATCTCACCTGGGGCGAGCCACCGGCACAGGTAAAAGAAAAAATTGCCGAGGTGCGCGCTAAGGCGGCAGCCAAAGGTCGCCAGGTACGCTTCGGCATTCGCCTGCACGTGATTGTGCGTGAAACCACAGAAGAAGCCTGGCGAGCTGCCGACCGGCTAATCGCCAATCTGGATGAAAAGACCATCGCCGATGCACAGAAGGCCTTTGCCCGCTTTGATTCCGTTGGGCAACGGCGGATGGCGGCGCTGCACGGCGGTAAGAAAGATAACCTGGAGATCAGCCCCAACCTGTGGGCCGGGGTGGGCCTGGTCCGTGGCGGTGCCGGTACCGCCCTGGTTGGCGATGGCCCGACAGTGGCAGCCCGCATGCAGGAATATGCCGACCTGGGCATCGATACCTTTATTTTGTCCGGCTACCCGCATCTTGAAGAAGCTTATCGCGTTGGCGAGCTGTTGTTCCCCCATCTTGACCTGGTGGAAAACGAAGCGCCGGTTCAGCGGCGACCGGTCAAAGCACAGGGCGAAGTGGTGGCCAATATTTATATTCCGCAACAAGCGTCGCAAAGCTGAGGAGTCGCACTATGGCAAAGGGGACACAACGGATCCTGCGCCGGTTAGCCCCCTGGGCATTGCCGGTAGCGCTGGTGATTATCTGGCAGATCTCTGTGGAGGCCGGCTGGCTATCGAACCGTATTCTGCCGGCCCCGAGCGCGGTGGTGACCGCCTTCTGGACACTGACCAAAAGCGGCGAACTGTGGCAACACCTGACTATCAGCAGTTGGCGCGCGCTGATCGGTTTTAGCATCGGCGGCAGCATTGGGCTGGCGTTGGGCTTTATCACCGGCCTGTCACGCTGGGGTGAACGTCTGCTGGACAGTTCCATGCAGATGATCCGCAACGTGCCGCATTTGGCGCTGATCCCACTGGTGATCCTGTGGTTTGGCATTGACGAATCCGCCAAGATTTTTCTGGTGGCGTTGGGCACCTTGTTCCCTATCTATCTGAATACCTACCACGGCATCAAGAATATCGATCCCGACCTGCTTGAAATGGCGCGCAGCTACGGACTCAGTGGTTTCCAGTTATTTGCCCAGGTGGTGTTGCCGGGCGCCCTCCCCTCGATCATGGTCGGCGTACGCTTTGCGTTGGGCTTTATGTGGCTAACGCTGATCGTGGCCGAAACCATTTCTGCCAACTCGGGGATCGGTTATCTGGCGATGAATGCCCGTGAATTCTTGCAGACCGACGTGGTGGTGGTGGCGATTGTGCTGTACGCGCTGCTCGGCAAGCTGGCGGACGTCAGCGCCCGGTTGCTGGAGCGAGTCTGGCTGCGCTGGCATCCGGCCTATCAACTGAAACAAGGAGAAGCGCTATGACGGCTCCCGCACGCATTCCCCAGGGTACCCCGGTCACGCTGGAGTCGATTGCCAAGCGATACGGTAACCGCACGGTACTCGACAATATCCAGTTACGTATCAGCGCCGGGCAGTTTGTCGCCGTGGTCGGTCGCAGTGGCTGCGGCAAAAGCACCTTGCTGCGTCTGATGGCCGGGCTGGAACATGCCAGCAGCGGCGCGTTATTAAGCGGAAATGCCCCTCTCGCCAGTGCCAGAGACGATACTCGCCTGATGTTTCAGGATGCACGCCTGCTGCCGTGGAAGAAGGTGATCGACAATGTCGGCCTCGGTCTGCGCGGTCATTGGCGTGCCGATGCCTTGCAAGCGCTGGAAGCCGTCGGGCTGGCCGATCGCGCCAATGAGTGGCCTGCGGCGTTGTCCGGCGGGCAAAAACAGCGGGTGGCGCTGGCACGCGCGCTGATCCATCGGCCACGCTTACTGCTGCTGGATGAACCCCTGGGGGCGCTTGATGCATTAACGCGGATTGAAATGCAGGGGCTTATCGAAGGGCTGTGGCAACAGCATGGTTTTACCGTACTGCTGGTGACCCACGATGTCAGTGAGGCTATTGCGCTGGCGGATCGGGTGATCCTGATTGAAGAAGGCCGTATCGGATTGGACCTGACCATTGACCTGCCGCGGCCACGCCGGAAGGGATCAACCAAACTGGCGGAACTGGAAGCCGAGGTGCTGGACAGGGTACTGTCTCCGCCCCCGCCACAGGCTGAAGCCTCACGTCGGGTAGCAAATTAAACAAGGGACGGCATGCCGTCCCTTTTTAGGCTTATGCGTCGAGCGCTTTGGTGATCTTCTCGAACATGTCACCGGACAGATTTTCCAGCCCTTTCAACTGTTCCAACGCTTTACGCATCAACGCCTGACGCGAAGCATCATAACGTTTCAGGCGGATCAGCGGCTCGATCAGACGAGCAGCAATTTGTGGGTTGCGCTGGTTCAGATCGCTGAGGATCTCCGCCAGGAACTGATAACCACTGCCGTCTGCTGCGTGGAACGCTGCGGGGTTAGCGGAAGCGAAACCACCGATCAACGAACGTGTGCGGTTGGGATTACTCAGGCTGAATGAGCGATGTTTCAGCAAGCTACGCACCTTGGTCAACACGTCTGCCGCCGGGCTGGTCGCCTGCAGCACGAACCATTTGTCCATCACCAGGCCATCCTGGTGCCAACGCTCATCGAAGGCCGTCAGCAGCGCGTCGCGACAAGGCAACTGTGCCGCTACCGCTGCCGCCAGCGCCGCCAGAGAATCGGTCATATTGTCTGCCTGACGGAACTGCTCGGTCACCAGGCGATCGGCCAGCGCTTCGTCGCCGAAGGCCAGATAGCCCAGGCACACATTGCGCAGCGAACGTTTGGCGATATCCGCGTGCTCCACCCGGTAACCGTCGGTTTTGTTGGCGTTATAAACCGCCAGCCACTCGTCGGCCATTTCCTTCGCCAGGCAGCGGACGATAGCTTCGTGCACCGCGGCGATCGCTTCGGGATCGATGGTGGCGAACAGCTCGGCAATTTCGCCTTCTGAAGGCAACGTCAGGATCTGTGCGGCCAATGCCGGATCCAGCGTCTCGTCCAACAGCACCGCGCGGAACGCATCGGCAACGTGCAGCGGCAGCGACAACGGCTGTTTCTGCTGATGTTTGGCCACGTTCAGTTTGATATAGGTGGCCAGCAAACTCTGGGCCGCATCCCAACGGGCAAATTCATTGCGCGCATGCTGCATCAGGAAAGTCAGTTGCTGATCGCTGTACGGATAGTCCAGCTTCACTGGCGCAGAGAATTCACGCAACAGGGACGGTACCGGCTTGTGCGCTACGCCGTCGAACACGAAAGTCTGCTCCGCTTCGGTGACGTTCAGCACGTTATTGACCGCTGAACCGTTCTTCTGCAGCGCAATCACATTACCTTGTGCGTCGTACAGTTCGATATCCAGCGGAATATGCAGTGGCAGCTTCTCGGGTTGATCGGCGGTCGGCTCGGTTTTCTGGCTGACGTGCAGGCGATACTGCTGGTGCTCGGCGTCGTATTCGTCGCGAACGGTGAGTAACGGCGTACCGGACTGGCTGTACCAGCGGCGGAACAATGACAAATCGACGTTGGAAGCATCCTCCATCGCCTGAAC
Organism: Serratia proteamaculans; assembly: GCF_949794035.1. Lineage (NCBI taxonomy): Bacteria > Pseudomonadati > Pseudomonadota > Gammaproteobacteria > Enterobacterales > Yersiniaceae > Serratia > Serratia proteamaculans. Next base: position 1,918,939 of record NZ_OX461105.1, on the reverse strand, counting down.
GAAATCGTCGCAGGTAGCCGCGCTACCGTCATGACGTTCGAAATACAGCTGAATACCTTTCTGGAACAGTTCTTCACCCAGCAGCGTGTGCATCATGCGGATCACTTCAGACCCTTTCTCATACACCGTCAGGGTGTAGAAGTTGTTCATTTCGATCACTTTGTCCGGACGAATGGCGTGCGCCATCGGGCTGGCGTCTTCGGCGAACTGCGCGCCGCGCATAACGCGCACGTTATCGATGCGGTTAACCGGGCGTGAACCCAAATCTGAACTGAACTCCTGATCGCGGAATACCGTCAGCCCTTCTTTCAGACTGAGCTGAAACCAGTCGCGGCAGGTCACGCGGTTACCGGTCCAGTTGTGGAAATATTCGTGGCCAATCACCGCTTCGATGTTCAGGTAATCCTTGTCGGTGGCGGTTTCGGCTTTTGCCAGCACGTATTTGGAGTTAAAAATATTTAACCCTTTATTCTCCATCGCCCCCATGTTGAAGAAGTCAACCGCCACGATCATATAAATATCGAGATCGTATTCCAGCCCAAAACGGGTTTCGTCCCATTTCATCGAATTCTTCAGCGAGGTCATCGCCCAATCGGCGCGATCCAGGTTACCGCGGTCAACGAACAGCTCCAGCGCTACGTCACGGCCGGAACGGGTAGTGAAACTGTCGCGCAACACATCGAAGTCACCGGCCACCAGCGCAAACAGGTAGCAAGGTTTTGGGAACGGATCTTGCCACTGTACCCAATGACGCCCGTCTTCCAGCTCGCCCTGGCCTACACGGTTACCGTTCGACAACAGGAATGGGTAACGCGCCTTGTCAGCCACGATGCGAGTGGTAAAGCGGGCCAGCACGTCCGGGCGATCCAGATAATAGGTAATGTGGCGGAAGCCTTCGGCCTCACACTGGGTGCACAGCGCTTCGCCAGACAGGTACAGCCCTTCCAACGCGGTATTTTTCGCCGGGTGGATATCGTTAACCAGGGTCATGGTAAATTGTGCCGGCAGTTTCTCGATAACCAGTTTGTTATCCTGCAACTGATAGGCCGTCCACGGCTGACCGTCGATCTCAATACTTACCAGCGTCAGATCTTCACCGTTCAGCACCAGTGCCGCATCGGCAGCGCCCTGGCGTTTGATCTTGCTAACGGCGGTGACGCGAGTTGTCTCTGCGTCCAGCTCAAAATCCAGGTCAATGTCAGTGATGGTGTAATCTGGCGCGCGATAATCGTGGCGATACTTCGCCTGTGGCTGTTGTGTCATAAAAACCCTTTGACGTCTCAGTGAGTTACAGGTGCCAGGCTTTCATCATGGGCTTATTTCGCCGTGGGGAAAGAGCAGAAATTTCGATGAGCCTGATTGTAAATAAACTGTATCACAGCTACAAAAAAAACCCAGAGATGCCGGGCCTCCAGAGCGGAGAAATCGGAGGTGGATCCTAATATTGTCGACGAATTGCCCACCCAGTCAGGCTCCTTCACCTGATGCAGCGTAGAAATCAGCATTTAATGCTAAAAAATACCTTTCGTAGGACTCCTGTTCCCAGGCTTCATACCTGGATAAAAAGTGCGATCTTCTCAGAGCCTGCGGGCTGTTAGCTGCTGCTCAGCAACGTTTTTGGGCCGCCAGGCCTCACCGGGTATTGTTAAGACAGCCTGGGAGGCGCAATGATATAATTAACCATTCTGGTTCAAGGACTCGCGGCGCATATGAAAGTAAAATATCTGATCTATTTTTTTACCTTTGCCCTGATGTCCTCGTTCGCCCTGTTCATTTCCGATGAGTTGCTTGAGGCCAATACTGACTATCGAGACAACCAGCTTAACCTGTACAAAATTACCCGCGCCAAAGAGATTTCCGAAGCTTTTCAGGCCACCTTATTGGCCCACCGCTTAAAGCGCCTGAGCCAGATAGACTCGAAAATTACCCCACAGCAGTGGCAGGACGCCGATCGACTGGCCCGGGAGAAAATTGCCCGCTTTCGGCCGCATATAGAAAGTGAAATATCGCAACAACTGGGCATTCGACAAAAAATCGCGGCGCTTTCCATGCTCAGTCTGATGGAGCAATTACTCAATAACGACAACCTGCAGCTTTCGCATGTTACCGACGCCAATGCCAATCTGTTTAATATCAATAGCGCCTACTATATTTCTCAGGCCAGCAAAAGTTATTATCGCTATAGCTACGATAACCGTATGGTCGATGCTGATTCGTTTTTGTTTCTGGAAGCCGTGCGGTTAAATAACCGACTGAATATGTCCGTTACTGAACTGATCGATCAGGTTATCGACGTCAATACCAACCCGCTGGAGCGTAAAGCTGCCTATCTGAAAGCCGTTCAGCTCACCGGAGTATTGAGCGCGCTGAGCACCCGGCTGATATTTATAAAGCTGACCTACAATGATGTGCAAACCACCTTCCTGGTGAATGAGATCCTTGAGCAATTGTCGACCAGGCAGATCAGCCTTATTACTAGCGGGCTGTATACCGCCGTGGATACCCATACCGCCTACCCGACCGATTCAATTTATCAATATGGTAGAAACCTCAGCGAGCTGTCACAACGGCTTTTTCAGCGCAGTTTTGAGATGGAGGTCGCCGCCTCTCAACATAAAATCTATAACAGCCAGACGGCCATTTACGGCATGATTTCCCTGGGTGGTCTGATCGCGCTGTTTATTTTTCTGCCAACGCTGGTTTATTGTTCAAATATCAGCCGCTGGCTGACGAAAACCCATAATAATATTTTGCGACTGTCGCGCGGGAATATGAACATCGATCGCAATGAGGTGTTCTACAGCCAGGAGTTAATGGCCATCAGCGATGCGATTAAGCAGCTCAAACAGTATCAGATGGAAAAGGTGACGCTGGAAAATGAAAAACATCTGCTGATCAAAGAGCTGGAAGCCTCCTCATTTCTTGACCCTTTAACCAACATCTATAACCGCCGCAAATTTTTCCGCGAGTGCGAATCGCTGGCCGCCAGTCACTATCCGCTGGCCTTCTGCCTGATTGATATCGATAATTTTAAGAACCTCAATGACACCTACGGCCACCACATCGGTGACCTTGTATTGGTAGCATTCGGTAAACTGCTGCAGAGTGCCTTCCGTTCCAGTGATATTTTCTGTCGTTATGGTGGTGAAGAATTCGCCGTGATCCTCGGCAACTGCACGCTGGAAAATGCACGCGAAGTGATGTCCAAGCTACGCGAACGAACTCACCAATTAACCCTGACCGTAGCCGATGGGCAAAACGTGCGTTTCACCACCAGTTGCGGCATTGCCCAGGTGAGCGACATCCAGCTGTTGCCAACGGCAATCAAACAGGCGGATGAAGCGCTCTATTTCTGCAAGAATAACGGCAAGGACCGGATCGGCATTCACACGCCGCTCGGTTTTATCTGAATTGCTGTTTAAAATAATTAACATTATAATTTTTATGACTAATTAACCTAAGTCATTCACCTTACAGGCTTATCTGGCTTTTCTGCCGCTCCCCTGATGCCAAGCCGAGATAAAGGCACGTTTAATCCTCGACCCGCTCCGATGAATTGTGGTGTGATGCAGCTTCAATAACAGGATAATCCGGGTATACTCCCCCCACTTTTTTTGATTATCCGGATTTGGACACGCGCCTGACGAGGATGCAGTAACGCGCTATGACTCAATACGCCTCCCCGATTTTGACATCACTGCTTGATACTGATGCCTACAAGCTTCATATGCAGCAAGCAGTGTTTCATCGCTATCCCGCTATCAGCGTGGCGGCGGAATTCCGCTGCCGTGGTGATGAGCTGCTTGGTGAATATGCCGACGAGATTGGTGCGCAAATCGCACTGATGAGCCAGTTGGCGCTGACAGACGCTGAGTTCCAATATCTCTCAGGACTGCCCTTCTTCCGTGAAGATTATCTGAACTGGCTGCGCGGTTTCCGCTACGACCCGAAACAGGTTCAAATCGAAAACCGCGCGGGCAAACTGCATATCCGTATCGCCAGCCCATGGCGCGAAGTGATCATGTGGGAAGTCCCTCTGCTGGCGGTAATTAGCGAAGTGGTACACCGCCACCGCTCGCCGGATGTCACACCAGACATGGCGGTAGCCCACCTGCGCAACAAGCTCGCACAGTTTAAAGCCATGAGTGCCGACGTGGATATTTCGCGCTTTAAGCTGATGGACTTCGGCACCCGTCGTCGTTTTTCGCAGGATGTGCAGCAAACGATCGTTAGCACACTGAAAAACGAATTCCCGTATCTGGTGGGCACCAGCAATTACGATCTGGCGCATCAGCTTGGCCTTGCGCCGGTCGGCACCCAGGCCCATGAATGGTTCCAGGCACATCAGCAGATCAGCCCAGTGCTGGCCAATAGCCAGCGGGCGGCGTTACAGGCCTGGTTGGATGAATATCCGGATCAGCTCGGCATCGCCCTGACCGACTGCATCACCATGGATGCCTTCCTGCGTGATTTTGGTCCGCAGTTTGCCCAGCGCTATCAGGGCCTGCGCCACGATTCGGGCGATCCGTTCGAATGGGGCGAGAAAGCCATCGCACATTACCAGAAGCTGGGTATCGATCCGATGAGCAAAACGCTGGTGTTCTCCGATAATCTGGATCTGGACAAAGCGCTGGCGCTTTACCGTCACTTCTACCAACGCGTTAACCTGGTGTTCGGCATAGGTACGCGTCTGACCTGTGATATTCCCGGTGTCAAACCGCTGAACATCGTTATCAAGCTGGTCGAATGCAAAGGCAAACCGGTGGCTAAACTCTCCGACAGCCCAGGCAAAACCATCTGCCAGGATCAGGCCTTTGTCAAAGCGTTGCGCAAAGCCTTCGATCTGCCGTTGGTGAAAAAAGCGAGCTAAGCCCCGCCCTGCGAACGCCAAAAAGCCGGCTGAAATCTTCACGCCGGCTTTTTTCTTCTTTATAAGACACTTCCCGCAGCCCCCTTTTCACTCTGCCCCAAGAAATGTTGCACCAATCCGGCGATTTCTGCTTGTGCTCTGCACCGCGGCAAGTAACATAGCAACATCCCCATATTCTTGGGTTGTAAGCTATTTCTAAACCAAATTATTAAAGAGAGAAATCTATGAGCGTTGTGCCTGTAGTCGACGTACTGCAAGGCCGTGCTGCGGTTGACAGTGAAGTCACCGTACGCGGTTGGGTGCGTACCCGGAGAGATTCTAAAGCTGGTATCTCCTTCCTGGCCGTCTATGACGGTTCCTGCTTTGATCCGTTACAGGCCGTCGTTAATAATTCTCTGCCGAATTATCAGGATGAAGTGCTGCATCTGACCACGGGCTGTTCAATTGAAGTCACCGGCAAAGTGGTGGCCTCTCCGGGCGATGGCCAGAGTTTCGAACTGCAGGCAACTGCGATTAAAGTGGTGGGTTGGGTTGACGATCCAGATACCTACCCAATGGCGGCCAAACGCCACAGCATCGAATACCTGCGCGAGGTCGCTCACCTGCGACCACGTACCAACCTGATTGGTGCCGTTGCCCGCGTGCGTCATACGCTGGCGCAGGCCATTCACCGCTTCTATCACGAGAACGGCTTCTTCTGGGTTTCCACCCCACTGATCACCGCCTCCGATACCGAAGGCGCTGGCGAGATGTTCCGCGTTTCGACGCTGGATCTGGAAAACCTGCCGCGTACCGATAAAGGCACTGTCGATTTCAGCGAAGACTTTTTCGGTAAAGAAGCCTTCCTGACCGTTTCCGGTCAGTTGAACGGCGAGACCTATGCCTGTGCCCTATCGAAAATTTATACTTTCGGCCCAACGTTCCGTGCCGAGAACTCCAACACCAGCCGCCACCTGGCGGAGTTTTGGATGATCGAACCGGAAGTGGCGTTTGCCGATCTCGAAGATATCGCCGAGTTGGCGGAAAAAATGCTGAAGTATGTGTTCCAGGCCGTGTTGAACGAGCGTATGGATGACATGCAGTTCTTCGCCGAGCGCGTAGACAAGGATGCGATTGATCGCCTGCAGCGTTTTGTTTCTTCCGATTTTGCTCAGGTTGATTACACCGAAGCGGTGGAAATCCTGATCGCCTCCGGCCAGACGTTCGAAAACCCGGTTTCCTGGGGTATCGATCTGTCTTCCGAGCATGAGCGTTATCTGGCCGAGAAACACTTCAAAGCGCCAGTGGTAGTGAAAAACTACCCGAAAGACATCAAAGCTTTCTATATGCGTATGAACGAAGACGGCAAAACCGTTGCGGCGATGGACGTGCTGGCCCCGGGCATCGGCGAGATCATCGGCGGCGCTCAGCGTGAAGAACGTCTGGACGTGTTGGATCAGCGTCTGGAAGCGATGGGTCTGAATAAAGAAGACTACTGGTGGTACCGTGACCTGCGTCGTTACGGCACCGTGCCACATGCCGGCTTCGGTTTGGGCTTTGAGCGTTTAATCGCCTATGTGACCGGTGTGCAAAACGTGCGTGATGTTATTCCATTCCCACGTACGCCACGTAATGCAAGCTTTTAATTAATCAGATAATCCATTTTCTAATTAATTTAGTTACAAAACCAAGGCCAGCTTTGCTGGCCTTTCGCATTTTTTAATATTGACGCACGTCACAAAGTTCCCTGAATATTACATATTGTTACAAATACTTTCTTTTTGAAACCTCATTAGGACATTGGTAGCATTTTCGTTCTAGATTAACCCGGCGACGAATGGAACACTGCGTGCAGACACAGGACGACACCAATCTATCAACAATAGTTCAAAAGAATTATTGGCGGCAGTGGCAAAGGTGTCCGAATAACACCAATGAGGGTAATATAATGATGAAGCGCAACATTCTTGCAGTGGTAATCCCAGCTCTGTTAGCAGCTGGTGCAGCAAACGCTGCTGAAATCTACAACAAAGACGGCAACAAACTGGATCTGTACGGTAAAGTTGACGGTCTGCACTACTTCTCAGACGACAAAGGCAATGATGGCGATCAGACCTATGTTCGTTTCGGCTTCAAAGGTGAAACCCAGATTACTGACCAACTGACCGGTTACGGCCAGTGGGAATACAACGTTCAGGCTAACCACGCTGAATCTCAAGGCACCGAAGGCACCAAGACTCGTCTGGGCTTCGCAGGTCTGAAATTCGCTGACTACGGTTCATTCGACTACGGCCGTAACTACGGCGTACTGTACGACGTGGAAGGCTGGACAGATATGCTGCCAGAGTTCGGTGGCGATACTTACACTGTTACTGACAACTTCATGACTGGCCGTACCAACGGCGTTGCTACTTACCGTAACAACAACTTCTTCGGTCTGGTTGACGGTCTGAACTTCGCCGTTCAGTACCAGGGCAAAAACCAGAACGACGGCCGTGACGTTAAGAAACAAAACGGCGACGGTTGGGGCCTGTCTTCAACTTATGACATCGGCGAAGGTATCAGCGTAGGTGCTGCATATGCTTCTTCCAACCGTACCGACGATCAGAAACTGCGTTCTAACGAACGTGGTGACAAGGCTGATGCATGGACTGTAGGTGCTAAATACGACGCGAACAACGTTTACCTGGCTACCATGTACTCAGAAACCCGCAACATGACCCCATACGGCGGCGGCAACTTCAGCTCAACCTGTAATGCGTCTACCGATTGCGGCGGTTTCGCCAGCAAAACTCAGAACTTCGAAGTGACTGCACAGTACCAGTTCGACTTCGGCCTGCGTCCAGAAGTATCTTACCTGCAGTCTAAAGGCAAGAACCTGAACGTCCCGGGCGCCGGTTCTGACCAGGATCTGGTTAAATATGTTTCTGTTGGTACCACTTACTACTTCAACAAAAACATGTCTACCTATGTTGATTACAAAATCAACCTGCTGGACGACAACGAATTCACTAAAGCCACTGGCACTGCTACCGACGACATCGTTGGTGTAGGCCTGGTTTACCAGTTCTAAGTTGTCACACTTAACGACGGTTCACCGTCGGACAAGTTAAAAAACAGGGCTTCGGCCCTGTTTTTGTTTTTGCATTCTCCTGAATTTTTATCCTGCCAATCCCCCCTTCTCCCTCATTTTTTATGCTGAATATGCGTCCTTCACAAGATCGAGGTGTTTTTCTCGCAAACGGTTGGCAAAGGGCATAACTGGCGCTACCCTGATGCTTCTGTCTGCTTAACTCCGAGCCATGGAAGCACCTGACATGTTTGAAAAAATCACTGCTGCACCTGCCGATCCGATCCTGGGTCTGACCGACATTTTCCGCGCTGACGCCCGCCCTAACAAAATCAACCTGGGGATTGGGGTTTATAAAGATGAAACCGGTAAGACTCCGGTGCTGACCAGCGTTAAAAAAGCTGAGCAGTATCTGCTGGAAAATGAAACCACCAAAAACTATCTCGGCATTGAAGGCATCCCGGCGTTCGCCAACTGCACGCAAGAGTTGCTGTTCGGCAAACAAAGCCCAATCATCGCCGACAAGCGTGCGCGCACCGCACAAACTCCTGGTGGCACCGGCGCTCTGCGTGTAGCAGCTGACTTCATCGCCAACCAGACCAGCGCAAAACGCATCTGGATCAGCAACCCAAGCTGGCCGAACCACAACAACGTGTTCGGGGCTGTCGGTCTGGAAGTGCTGGAATATGACTACTACGACGCGGCCAATCATGCGCTGGACTTCGATGGCCTGCTGAACAGCCTGAAACAGGCTCAGGCAGGCGATGTGGTACTGTTCCACGGCTGCTGCCATAACCCAACCGGTATTGACCCAACGGCGGAGCAATGGGCCCAGTTGGCCGAGCTGTCTGTGGCTAACGGCTGGTTGCCGCTGTTTGACTTTGCTTACCAGGGTTTCGCGAAAGGACTGGAAGAAGATGCTCAGGGCCTGCGTATTTTTGCCGCCAAACACCAGGAACTGATCGTTGCCAGCTCTTACTCGAAGAACTTCGGTCTATACAACGAACGTGTAGGTGCCTGTACTGTGGTTGCCGCGGATGCAGAGACCGCCGATCGCGCCTTCAGCCAGGTTAAAGCCGCCATTCGCGCCAACTACTCCAACCCACCGTCACACGGCGCTGCCGTTGTAGCGACCATCCTGGGTGACGACGCACTACGTGCGCTGTGGGAGCAGGAACTGACCGACATGCGTCAACGCATTCACCGCATGCGTCAGCTGTTCGTGAATACCCTGCAGGAGAAAGGTGCTGAGCAGGACTTCAGCTTTATCATCAATCAGAACGGCATGTTCTCGTTCAGCGGGCTGACCAAAGAACAGGTGCTGCGCCTGCGTGATGAGTTTGGCGTCTACGCCGTTAACTCTGGCCGCGTTAACGTTGCCGGCATGACGCCGGACAATATGGCGCCGTTGTGCGAAGCCATCGTCGCCGTGCTGTAAAACCGGCACGCGACACGTAGCAAAAGGGGCGCTCAATGCGCCCCTTAGTTATTTCTGCCGGAAATAACCTTACCAGATGGCCGGCTCTTCACGCAGGAACGGGTTGGTTTCACGTTCCTGACCGAAGGTAGACATCGGCCCATGGCCTGGAATGAACGCCATGTCATCACCCTGCGGTAATAACTTGGTACGGATCGAGTTGATTAACGCCTGGTGATCACCTTGTGGGAAATCACTGCGCCCAACGCCACCGTTAAACAGCACGTCACCCACCAGCGCCAATCTCGCCTGTTCGTTAATAAAGACGATATGGCCAGGAGTATGGCCCGGGCAATGCAGCACCTTGAGCGTCATCTCGCCCACCTGCACGCTATCCCCTTCTTCCAGCCACTGGGTTGGCGTCAGCGGTGCGCACTCTTCCAGTCCAAACATGCGGCTCTGCGCAGGCAAGCCGTCCAGCCAGAAAGCATCTCTCTTATCCGGGCCGTAGATCGGCACCTGATAATGCTCTGCCAGCTCAGCCGCTGCGCCAACATGATCGAGATGACCATGGGTCAGCAGGATCTGCGTAACCGTCACGCCCTGTCTGGCTATTTCGGCCTTCAGTTTTTCAGGCTCACCGCCGGGATCGACCAACGCCGCCTGCTGGGTGCTCTCACACCAGATCAGGCTGCAGTTCTGACTGAAAGCGGTAACGGGAATAATATGGTATTTCATAAGGCTCCAACGACAACAGCGCCATACCCTGACGGGCTGGCGCTACTCACTCATGGTGCACAGCGATTACCAGGTCCGCACCGGGCCGGTATCGATGTGTACAAAGTTGCTACGTGGGTAATATCCTACACCACCGGCGCTCATTTTTAACGCCGCTTTGCGGATATTACTCAACTGGATGCCTTCAATATGGAAGTCCATCGCCTGGCCCTTGGTGTGGTAGCTGTGCTTGGCCACACCGCGACTGCGTCCACGCAGCTCATTGTTGGTATCCAGCGAGCGGTAGCCTGAAACCAACTGTACCGGCTTGTTGGTACCCAACAGGCCTTGCAAGCGATAGAGATGATCAAACAGACGAGGGTCAATCGACTTAATCTTATTGGCGCGATAATCACGGAAGAGATGATTAAGACGGACTAACTCGTCTTTATTATATCCCTTACCGTCGAAGAATTCGGCTTTCAACGATTCGCCCGTATGCATGTTATTTACAACCAGAATACGAGGGCGTGAAGTAGAAAGACTGGCAAAGGCTTGCCCAGGGAGCAGCGCTATGCCCACAGCGGCGCTACCTAACGCCAGCCATTTACGGCGATGATGATCAATTTTGTCCATGTTTCTGTTAAACCCGGCAAGAATATCAAAATATATGCACAAAACAGCGCACTGCCCGAACCATAACCGCCCACACTGGCTGAGTCAACCCGTGATGTCCCGCGGTTTGCAGGCACTCACGTAATGAGTGCCTGCATCATGGCCCGATATTCAGACCGTTATTTATTTATAATTACTGCATTTATTGCATTAATTTTTCGGCCTGAGCCAAAATTTGTGCACCCGATCTCACCGTATCATCATAATTGTAAATATCTGTACGGAATTGTGGCTTTCCATCATCAGAGACCCAGGCGGTTAAATAATACAATTTAACCGGAATATGCTGGCGGATATTGACGAAGGTGGTATTCCCTTGTTTAAGGGTGGACGAAACGCGGGTGTTATTCCAACCGGCATCCTGCAATAGCATATTCGCCAAATCCGATGCCTTGTTGACTCGCACGCAGCCGGAGCTTAGTGCACGAATGTCCTTCTGGAACAGATTATGGTTAGGCGTATCGTGCAGATAGATAGCGTCCGAACTCGGCATGTTGAACTTAAAACGCCCCAGCGAGTTGGTAGCGCCCGGTGCCTGGCGGATCCGGTACGGGAAATTACGGGCAGAGACCATGTTCCAGTCGATCATCGCCGGATTGATCACTTCGGCATCGTTGCTCCAGCCGGAAAGTACGGTATAGCCATGCTTCTGGAAGTAGCTGCCGTCACGCATCGCCTTCGGCACGATATCTTCGCGCACCAGCGTGGTCGGCACGTTCCACGGAGGATTCACCACCACATTGTTCAGAGCACTACTCATCAACGGCGTCTTGCGACTAGGTCGACCGACAATCACCCGCGAGGAAAGCACCTCATTACCGTTCTGATAGTAGGTCAATGAGTAGTTGGGAATGTTAACCATAATGCCGGTATCGACATGGCCGGGCAGAATACGTAAACGCTGAATATTCAGCGCCAACAGCGAGGCACGCATTTGCGGCGTCACGTTGAGCCATTCGCGAGTGCGCACGCCGATCACCCCGTCTGCGCTCAGCCCCTGCCATTGCTGGAAGCGCTTAACCCCCTCCACCAGATCGGGGGTATAACGATTATCGATGACGGTAACCGGGTTTTCCGGCTGCTGCGAAAATGGCGATTGCGGTGAAGGAGCCAGATCTTTCACCGGCGCGGCGGCCGGACTGACTACGACACTCTGGCTCTCACGACTTTTTTCTTCATCGACCGACAGGCCGCCATCGTCGGGCTCATTGCGCGAGCCGGTCAATACCGCAGGGGGATCCTGTGCTTCCACCGGTGCCGTCGCAGTGGACAGCATGCCGTTACGCGCCAGGATCTCGCGTAAGGCCGGAATGTCATCACTCAGTTGATCTGGACGCAGGCTAGGGCCATTGGCCATCTGCGGCCACGGATGGCCGTCGGCCAGCATGTCCCGCAGAGCCTGATGCATCTTGGCGTACTGCGGGTGCTGCGGTGCCAACGTGTTGACATAAGCCAGAGTTTTGCCCTGACGCACCGCCAACTGCCACTGGTTAATCACCGTATTCGGCGGCAAGCCGAGCTTGTAAGGAATATTGCTGTACAACCAATTATTACCGTTGGCTCCGATGGACGAAACGAACTGTAAATATCCCAGCATCGCATCAGACAGCACCACATCACGCGCCACGTCGGTAATCGCCGGATTGGTCAGCAATTTCACCCATTGGGTGAACTGTGGCTGTACGCCGGACATCGCCAATTCGGCCAGTTGCTGCTGGAATTGCTGAACCGCGTCGCGATCTTGCCACATCAATTGCATACGGTTCGCCGCGTACAAAGGAGCCAGCGTCGAAAGGTAATTCGGTGTGATACCCTTCGGCAAGGCCGCCAGTATTTCCGAACGGCTTTGCGCCACTGACATGCCGGATGACGCTACCGGAAACGCAGGAACGGTTGCCCATACGGGTAACGACGACGCAAGACCACATGCGATTGCGCAACTTAACGCCAGCCGCCGTACAGTGTTTCCATTTCTAAGCAACATCCATTGCCCCCTGTATGCTCACAAAAAATATAACCAAGACAGCTTATTAGTTTCAGTATACGAACAGAAAAGCCATTTTGCCTTTTGGCACTTATGAATAACTGTATTTCATCAGGCTACTCGGTTTCCCGCGCAGAAAAAAGCACGACTATCATCCACTCGCACAAAAAAATAGCCACCCCAGGGCGGCTATTTTCAGATTATTAGCGGGCTTTTTTCACCTTTAAGGTGTTTCTGCCGCCGTAATCCCCAGTACCGGGGGTTCGTTAGCGAAACCACGCAGGCCCACGACGTGTACGTGTTCATGGTTCTGGAACACCTTACGTACCAGCTTATAAGTCGTGCCTTTTTCCGGACTGATATTTTCCGGTGCCGCGATGATCAGCTGCATTTCCAGACGATCACACAGCTCGAACAGCGTGGCGATGGATTTGGCATCCAGTCGCGCCGCTTCATCAAGGAACAACAGACGGCATGGGGAGATATCTTTGCCGCGCAGACGGCGCGACTCTTCTTCCCAGCTCTGCACCACCATCACCAGAATCGACATCCCGGTACCGATCGCTTCCCCGGTAGACAGCGCGCCACTCTCGGCACGCAACCAACCGTCAGAGCCGCGGAAGACTTCCACTTCCAGCTCCAGGTAGTTACGGTAATCCAGCAACTCTTCGCCGATGGTCTGTGGCGTGCGTTGCCCCATATCAATCTGCGGGTTCAGGCGCTGATACAGCTTGGCCAGAGCCTCTGAGAAGGTCAGTCGGTTGCTGTTGAACAGATCCTGATGTTGTTCCTGCTGCTCGGAGAGCACGTCCAACAGAGTCGCATGCGCTTCACGTACGTTGACGTTCAATCGCACGCTCTTCACCTGACCGAAGGAAACCGCCTGCAGGCCCTGGTTGAGCATGCGGATACGGTTCTGTTCGCGCTGGATGGTTTTGCGAATGATGTTCGCCACGCTCTTGGAACTGATCGCCAGCTTCTGCTCACGCGCAGTCAGCTCTTCGGTCAGACGGCCCAGTTCGATCTCCATCTGTTCGATGGCCTCAACCGGGTCATCGGTGCGAATGATATCCTGACGAATACGCTCACGCAGATGCTGATAGACCGCAATATAGAACTGGATCTTGCGTTCCGGACGCTTCGGATCTTCCGACAGGCGCAGTACGTCGCGCAGGTGTTCGTTATCCGATACCGCCAGACGCAACGCACCGAGCGCCTTATCCGACATTGAGCGCAGTTCATCACCGTCCATATAGGCCAGCTCACGGCGATGCAGACGACGCTCAACCCCGTTGTCTTTCACCAGGCGCATCACTGCGCACCAGCCCGCTTTGGCGGTAACCACCTGCTCACGCAGCTGATAATAATCACGTTCCAGCTTGCGCAGTTTCTTCTGCAGGCCGTCCATTTCCGCTTCGCAGAAGGTCAGCTGTTTTTCCAACTGGTTACGGCGTGCGCGATTGGTGCTCAGACCCGCATGCAATTCATCACGACGAGTACGCGCGCGGGCTTCGGCATTGGCATCCGCCTGTACGCCGATGTCTACCAGTTCCTGGCTCAGTTCTTTCAGCATGTCGCGCTTGGCGTCATACGAACTTTTCAGCGATGCCAACACCTGACTGTACTGGGTAAACTGGGTTTGATACTGGCGCAGTTGCTCGCGGGCACGGGTACGTTCCGCTTCCGCATGCTCCAGACGCTGGCGCAGCTTGTCGTTCAGATCGTTATTGGCATTTTGCATGCCGGCGGAATCGGTATAGCTGAAGTGAGCACGACGTTGCACCACTTCAATCAGGGCAAACGCCTGCTGTTTAGCCTGACGCTGCACGCTCTGCGCCTGAGAGTAATCCTGTTGCAGCTGCTCATGTTGCTGCGGATCACTCTGCAGCACCGACAACAGCGGCTCAAGTTTGGTCAGGGAAACGCCGTGCTGCTGAATATGACGCGCGGCATCCTGCGCCTCCTCCAGCTCCTCACGGATTTCTTCCACGCGATCCTGCAGGGTTTCATCGTTTAACAATGAAACCAGCGGCATCAGGCGGTTCAGCGCAGAGATGCCCTCTTTCGCCTGATCGTACTGCTGACGCTGCTGCTGGTTCTGCGCTTCATGGTTATTCAGAGCACGTTCGATTTCACCGCGGCGGGTATTGAGGCCACGGATTTCGGCTTCTGGATCGGCGTCAAACGCTACTGCCAGATGGTTGCCGATAAAGCGGCTGAAGGCCTGATGCGAACGCTGGGTTTTCTGCACGTCGAACGACAGCGTGGCATAACGTTCTGCCAGCTTTTCCCGCTCGGCATGCAGTATTTCCAGGCGGTTCTCACGCGCGGCACGACCAAACAAAGGCACTGCCGGATAGCGCGAGTAACGCCACTGGCGCTCAGCGGTTTTGACCAACACCGCCCGGTCTTGTTCTTCGACGGCGAATACGCTGTCATCGAACGACTGCGGATCCCCCTCAATCAGATAGAGATCTTCCGGGCAGTCTTCCAGACCTTCCAGCATCTCGCGCACCAACGACAGGTCCGGCACCACAATCGCGTGGCGCGACGGGCCGTACAGGGCGGAGAAGTACGGCGCATCGTCGATAGTGACGTCATCGTAGATTTCGGACAGCAGCACGCCACCAAAACGTTCGGCCAGCGTGACCAGGCGCTGATCTTCGGCACCCCCAGGCTGGCTGAGACGTTCGATTTGCGCTTCCACGGCACGTTTACCGGCAGCCACTTCGTCACGCTCAACGGTAGTTTCACGTTCGCGCTCCAGCAGTTGCTGCATGTACTCAGTCACCTGCTGGCTGCTTTCAAGCGCTTCACCGCTTTGCTCACCAAGCTGGCTCAGCGAATCCTGCGCTGCCAACCAGACAGGGGCACGGGAGGTCAGTTCGCGGATGCGTTGCTGAATTTGCTCCAGTTCCTGGCGCATTTCCATCCGACGCTCGCCGGCATCGCTGACGCTTTGTGACAGCGATTCCAGACGCTCTTCCAGCTCTTGTTGCAGGGCATCGAGTTCATCCGGCTGATACTGCTGGCCGTGGCGTTTGCAGAACTCCTGCAGCAGACGCTCGGCATCCTGCTGGGAGCGCAGGCGCTGTTCCAGCTCGCTCAGGCGCATACGCAAAGGCTGCACGCGCTCGGCAAGGTGTTGCTGTGATGGCCAGTCACGCAGCAATTCGCGCGCACACTGCCAGGCTTCACTGCGGCTGACCTGACCGGCGATTTTACCCACCAGCTGATAAGCCTGTTCAAACTGACCGTGCGCGGCATCGGCCACGCTCAGTTTTTGTTCCAGCATCAGCAAAGCTTCGGTCGCTTCCTGCTCACGCGCCTGGAATGTATCCAGCCAATGCTCGGCATTTTCGGCAGTCAGTTCCGGCAGTTGGCACAGCGCACGCGCACGTTCCAATGCTTGCAACGCCTGCTGATATTGAATGGCACGGGTTTGCTGCACGTCGAGCGCTTGCTGGTAGTCGGCAAGCTGGCTTTTCAGCTCATCCACTTCCAGTTCGGCCGCTTCGGCGCGTGCTTCGTTTTCGGCCTGCTGTTCACTGGCCTCCGCAACCACTTCATTCTGTTCTTCCAGTCGGTAGGTCAGCTCTTCCAGATCGCCTTCATAGCGCTCGATCTTTTCCTGCTGGCGCATCGCCGTCTGAACCAGATTCAGGTGATCGCTGGCGGCCTGATAGTCGGTTTCCAGATCGGATTCCGCCCCACTCTGCTCCGCCAGCTCACGCGCCATTTCTACATGGCGGTATTGCTCGGCAGCCAACTGTTTGCGGCTACCCAGCAGATCGTTGCGCAGTGCCAGTGCCCCGTCCAAATGAATGCGTCGCTCATTGGCATGGCGCATGTAGTCCGCCGCCACGTAAGAGGTGGCCTCGGAAATCAGGTGTTTGAACAGGTCACGGTCGGATTGGGTAACGCGGATCGCTTCCAGCGTCATGCGGTTTTCACGCAGCGCCGCTTCCATATCCTGGAATGCCTTGCGCACGCCGCTGTTTTCCGGCAACAGGTAGTCACGCAAGGAGCGGGTGATGGCGCTGGAGATACCGCCGTACAGTGAGGCTTCGATCAGGCGGTAGAACTTGCTGCGATCGGACGATGAACGCAGGCGTTTTGGGATCACGCCCAGATCGAACATTAATGAGTGGTAATCGGTAATGGAGTTAAACTGCTTGAACTGCACCCCTTCCATCTCTTCAACGCGATCTTTCAGTTCTTGCAGCGACAATACACGTGCCTGGCGCTCACCCACCGTTTGGGTCAAAAGCTCCGTCGGCTGCACTGCGGTCGGCAGGCCCTGAATAACGAACGGCTTGATGTCCACCTTGCGGTCACGGCCGGCGACCTGCTGCAGACGGACACCCACCACCACACGCTGGTGACGCGAGTTGAGCACGTCGAGAGTCGAATAACACACCCCGGCGCGAAGCTTACCGTGCAGGCCCTTGTCGCGCGAGCCACTGGTGGCACCGGCTTCAGTAGTGTTACGAAAGTGCAGCAGCGTCAAATCGGGGATCAACGCAGTGACGAAGGCCGCCATGGTGGTGGATTTCCCTGCCCCGTTACCGCCGGACAGCGTGGTCACCAGCTCATCCAGATCAAAGGTGCGGGCAAAGAAGCCGTTCCAGTTAACCAGTGTCAGCGAGCGAAATTTACCGCGTTCAATCATTCCTGTTCATCCTCTGCACTGTCCGGTGTGGTATCAAGCGGCGAATCTTCTGCATCGCTCTCATCATTCAGCAACAGGCTGTTTTCAACCGGCATTGCTTCGCCGTCGCGGATCATACGCAACTGCGCTTCACGCGGGTCGTCACCGCTGCGCACGTCGGCGCCAAAGCGGAACACCGCCTCGGTGATACGGAACTTGCTGCTGTCGTTGCCCATGAAGTAGACCATGCCCAAACGACGCAGACGGTTCAGTGAAGTACGCACTTTTTCGTGCAGCTTCTGACGATCGAGATCCGAGCCGGTAGAACGCTGATTAACGAACTTCAGCAATTTGCTCTCGTCCGCCAGGCTCAGCAGCTCGTCATACAGCTCCTGTTGGCTGAAGATCCCTTCGTGGGCCAGACGCTCTGGACTGAGGTACAGATAGCACAGGATTTTCCCCACCATCATGTCCAGTTCAGACAGCACCGAACGCGGGATCAGCGTGGTAGAGCGCGGGCGCAGGTAGAAAAAACCTTCCGGCGCGCGGATTAGCTCTACGCTGTAGCGGGTGTAAAATTCTTCCAGTTCATCCTGGAAGTCCATTAAGAAAGCGTGGTTGTCCAGCTCATCGATACCGATGTGGCGACCCGCACGCAGTTGGCTGTCCAGCGCCGGGAACAGCGCGTTAGACAATGCCTTGGCCAGCTTGACTGGCATTACTTGTTCAATATTTGTCGATGACATGGGCCTGGACCTTGGCTCCGTAATCATTGATTGCCTGCCATTGTGCCGGCAACCCTGAAAAATCTGCTTCAGCCACACCAAGGCGCACTGCCTGGTCGACCACTAAACGTGCCACGTCGAAATGACGAGCACGCGGATATTGCGCCAGATAATCGCGCATTACCGCCCCTAAGTTGAGCGGCATCTGTTGTTCCTGATAAATCTTCAGTGCCTGTTCGATCATCAATGCCAGCTGTTCACGGATTTCGCTGAACTCTTCGAACTCCAGATCCGGCGGCAGTTCCCCGGTCACTTCCTCACTGCGCAGCGCCAGTTCTTCGTCTCGCATATCCAGCAGACGGTCGGCGTTGGCATGGGTCAGTGTCCATGGATTGTCGAAATAGTTTTGCACCGACTGACGCAAACGCTGGGCAAACACCCGGTTTTTGTCCATGTCGATCGCGGTACGGATAAATTTATGCACGTGACGGTCGTAGCCAATCCACAGGTCAATCGCCTGCTGGCCCCAACTGATAATGCGGTCGAGCTTGCTTTGCAGATCAAACACCAGCTTGTCGACGAAGCCCAGTTCTGCCCCACCCAGCGTGGCATCCTGAATACGCAGCAGGTTGGCCTGCAGTTTATCGCCCGCCGCCTCCAGCGTATCCTGCAACTCACGCAGGGTGCCCGAAGTTTCGGACAGCAGCATCTCACAGCTGGAGATCGCCGCACGCCAGTCTTTGTTCAGCAATGCGGCGATGTCGTCCTTCACGCCTTGCTGTTGTTCATCCATAATCCGCTGGGTCAAATCGATACTGTCGAAGATTTCCGCCACCGAATATTTCAGCGGTGCAAACACGTTACGGTGCCAGTGGAAATCATCACCGCCTTCATCGGCAGCGTCGGCAGCACGCTTGAGCTCCTGCGCCACGATCGACAACTGCATCGACAGACGCAGCGTGGAGAATTCGCGCTGACGGATATAGTAATCGGTGATACCGATGCCCAGCGGCGTCAGACGGTAAATCGCGTTACCGTCCGCCAGTTCGCTGATAAAACGGTTTAACAGGCGCTGGCGCACCATGTCATTAATCGCATTGTTGGCGCGGACGGCCACCGTTTCATGCGTCTGTTCGAAACCCTTGCTGACATGGCGAAATGCATCAACCAGCTCACCTTCGCTCATCTCGCCGTCCAGCCGCTCGCCGTTTAACGTGGCGATAGCGAGCAAAAACGCGAGACGCTCCGTAGGGAGCGAAATAGAGAAATCATTTTTCCGTGCCCAGGCGACCAGTTCGGGTACTGTCTGGGAAAATTCACTCATAGTTCGTCCTTCAGGTTTGGTTTATGCGCCATGACGTGAATATAGCGCCCCAAACTCACGTACGGCTCCTGCCGGCAATAGTGCTGTTCAAGCGCCAGTAACTCTTCAAATTTTTGTGTCTGTAGCTGCCTGCTCTGCAGATAATCGTGGAACACCCGCACGCCGGTTTTTCCGCTGATGCGCATGCCCAGTTGCTCCAACCAGCCATACACCTGCGGCGGGCTATGTGGATACTGCGGCGACAACGAACGCTTTCTGCGCCTTCTGACCTCTGGGTTCACCAGTTGGAAATTACCCAACACCACGTTACGCATCAAGAGGCCATTGGCGTTAAAGAACATCAATGACAGTGCGCCACCCGGCAGCAAACAGTTAAATAACGCCTGCAGCGCGGCCTCAGGTTCGGCGATCCATTCAAGCACTGCATGGAACAATATCAGATCAACCGGCTGTTCCAAGTGTTGACCAATGTCCTGTGCTGAACTTTGTATGAATTGCATGTTCTGGCTCACACCTTTCTGCTCTGCCAGCAACGCGGCGCGTTGGATCATCTCACCAGAAAGATCGCACAACAACACCTGATGTCCTAATTCTGCCAATTGGCAGGCCATATGGCCTTCGCCGCCGCCGGCATCCAGAATGCGCAGCGGCCGCTGCGGCAACTGGGCCAACAGCGTGGTCAGATCCTGCCAAACCACAGCCTGGCGGATTTTCCCTTTGGTGGTGCCGTAAATATTACGCGCAAACTTTTCAGCAATATCGTCAAAATTGCGATCCTGCATGGACAACGGCTCCGCTGATCTTATCCGGCTGGGGCAAAGTGCCAGCCCATTCAAACCTGCTATTTTGGCACAGACTGGCTTAGAATGAATCTTCTTGCGGCCTGATTGTGCCCGGATGTCGTTTTTTCGCCCAAAAGGACCTGATTTTTGATGCTGTTTAACCTGAAAAAGTT
This sequence comes from Serratia proteamaculans, assembly GCF_949794035.1. NCBI lineage: Bacteria > Pseudomonadati > Pseudomonadota > Gammaproteobacteria > Enterobacterales > Yersiniaceae > Serratia > Serratia proteamaculans. Next base: position 1,898,572 of record NZ_OX461105.1, on the reverse strand, counting down.
CATTGGCGCTATTTTAATGCCGTTACCTGCGATGTTGCTACTGATGGGACTGGCGCTGTTACTGCTGTGGTTCACCCGTTGGCAAAAAAGCGGCAAGGTCATTTTCACGCTGAGCTGGCTGTTTTTACTGCTTTTCAGCCTGCAACCAGTGGCCGACAGGTTGCTGCGTCCCATCGAATCTGAGTATGTCACCTATCGTGGCAATGACCCGGTGAATTATATCGTGGTGCTGGGTGGCGGCTACACCTTTAATCCGGATTGGGCGCCAAGTTCCAACTTGATCGGCAATAGTCTGCCACGAGTCACGGAAGGCGTGCGCTTATATCTCGCTCACCCTGGGGCGAAAATGGTGTTCACCGGTGCCGGAGGCCCGAAAACGCTAAGTAACGCGGCAACGGCGGCGCGGGTGGCGGAAAGTCTGGGAGTACCAGGCAGTGACATTGTCCTGTTGGATCGCCCGATGGATACCGAGCAGGAGGCATTGCAGGTGTCGAAGCTGGTCGGCCAGCAGCCGTTTATTCTGGTGACTTCAGCCAACCATTTGCCGCGGGCCATGCGCTTCTTTGAAGCCAAGGGGCTGCACCCGATCCCGGCACCGGCCAATCAGTTGGCCATCAGTTCGCGGTTGAATATCTGGGATCGCGTGGTGCCGTCTGCCATGTTCCTTGGCCACAGCGAACGCGCCTGGTATGAAACGCTGGGCAGCCTGTGGCAATGGCTGAAAGGTGCCGATGAGGTTTCTGTCGACTAACCGGGTTAACCGGCAAGCCAGGGCAGCAGTTGTTTGGACGCATAGTCAAACGGCTGCCGCTCCAGTTTGCCGGTATGAATCAACCGCCCTACCGCTTCCCACACCACATACAACCAACGCCGCATCAGGAAAGATTCCGCTACCGGTGCCCGTTGCAAATAATAGAACAGCAACTGGCTCGGCATTCCCGCCTCACACAGCCTGAAAAGCTCATATTCACGCGGTGCCCACAGCATCATTCCCGGGTTGAGCATCGCCAGCAGTTGATCGCTTTTCGGATCTTTCAGCATGCTGCGCAATGACAAGTTGCCGTGAACCAGCACGCAGGGATCGTCGAAACCGACAAAAAAATGGGTCAGGGCTTCACGCGTGCGGTACAACAAACGGCGATCCGCCATCGTCAGCTGCGGCGAGTTGAGATTACTCAGCGTTGACCACAGCACTTCGACCCGCTGTTGATACCAACAGAACCAGTCGTTCTCCTGAGTACTGTCTACCGTGCCCACACAGCCGTGGCTGTCAATGCGGTGCCAGGCCAATACGCCATCGACAATCTGCTCCATCAGGGTATTCCAGCGGTTCGGCGTACGCGTCGGCGCTTCCACCGACACACCCCGTAAACGTTCGATCAACAAGATCTCTTTATAGGGAGCCTGGTGGGTATAGACCACGCCATATACCGTCGGCAGGCGAATATCTCCTTCACGCGACAGCATCGACAGTTTGTAAGCCTCCTGCTGGGCAATGCCCTGACAGACAAAACTTTTTGCCATCAGGGGAATAGCATGGCCCTGTTGGTCATACAGTGAATACATGTGCGCATAAGGTTGTTCGCTGACGCGTTCCAGCCGGCTGATGGACTCACCCAGCACAATACTCAGTTCGGCGCGTAACTGCTCCATAAGAAAATGGCCTCAAGAGGAAAGGAAGAGACGCTGACATCATCGAACGGGGAGCAGAAAAATTCTTCAACGCAGATCAACAAAACGGGGATATAAGAAGGGAAATCATATCGCCGGCGCGTTGTGTAACACGCCGGCGTTCAATGCTCAGCCTTGGATACTGTCGCGCACGCGCTGCAAGTCTTCCGGCGTGTCAACACCCACCGTCGGCATCGCCTTGGCCACTGCCACGTGGATTTTTTCGCCGTACCACAGCACCCGCAACTGTTCCAGCAGCTCAATTTGCTCCAGTTGGCTTGGTGCCCAGGTGACGTAACGACGCACAAAACCGGCGCGATAGGCGTAAATGCCGATGTGACGCAACAGGCTGTCGCCGATGTTTTCTTTGGATTGGGCAAAACGTTCACGATCCCATGGGATTGTGGCGCGCGAGAAATAGAGCGCATAACCCTGCGCATCCATCACCACTTTGACCGCATTGGGGTTAAAGGCTTCTTCAGCGCTTTCGATCGGCACCGCCAGGGTGGCCATACCGGCTTGACTTCCCGCCAGATTTTCAGCCACCTGGCGCACAATCACCGGTGGGATCAATGGCTCGTCACCCTGGACATTCACGATGATTTCGTCATCAGCGAAACCATAGTGCTCGATCACCTCGGCCAAACGCTCGGTGCCGGAATTGTGATCGGCCCGGGTCATGCAGACTTCACCGCCTGCCGCTTTAACCGCTTCGGCCACCGCCGGATGATCGGTCGCGACGATAACGCGGCTGGCCCCCGACTCGCGCGCACGCTCCATTACGTGCACCACCATGGGCTTACCGTGGATATCGGCCAGGGGTTTACCCGGTAAACGGGTTGATGCATAACGGGCTGGAATAATAGCGATAAAACTCATGCGTGTTTCTCATCCAATGACAGCGCTCGCGCTTCATTTTCCAACAGGACGGGAATGCCGTCACGCAGCGGATAGGCCAGACCATCCACTTTGCAGACCAACTCCTGGTTTTCTTTATTGAAATAAAGCTTACCGTTGCAGACCGGACAGGCAACGATTTCGAGTAAACGGTGATCCATGCTTCCTCCAGGGTGGAGATTTAACGTAAGGAAAGTGCGTGAGGATAGCATAACGCTATGCGCCAGGTTAATCACCGGCTGTTTTGTCGCTGCATTTTAATCTTTCGAGGGGGATTGAATTGCCCCCGGCTCAGGCGTAGAATTTTGTGATGCAAATCACAAAAAGACAGTTAACATGATCAAACGTCTTCACAAAATCATCGCCCTGTTTGCCAACTTCAGCAACTAAGGCATCCCCATTGTAACGAGCGGCGCTGAACATTCGTTTTACCCAAGCCGACAACGCCGTTCGTTATTCCACTTCCCAGCCAGCGCCCCACTCTATAGCCAGTGTCGCCGGAATATCACCCAAAGTAACCTGTTTGGCACCATGCCATTTTGCACTGCGGGTTATTGCTTGCCGAATATCCTGCATCCGTTGTTTACCGAAGCGTACCTTCGCCTGTGGGTGAAAGCTGATAATTTCGAAAATGCCCTGTCGGCGATGCATTTTTGCATCAATACGGCCAATCAGTTCGCCGCGCTGCAACACCGGCAATGTAAAGTAGCCATACTGCCGTTTCTCTTTCGGCGTGTAACATTCCAACCGGTAATCAAAATTGAACAGCTCCAGCGCACGACGGCGATCCCAAACCACTGGATCGAACGGAGAAAGCAACGTGGTCACGGTGGATTTTAACGCCCCTTGCTCTGCCAGCTTTAGCTCTGCCGACAACGAATGGTGCACATAAAACTCCCCGTCCAAACCCTCGATCAGCACGGGTAGCACTTCGCCCTGCTGTTGTAACGACGTCAGTAGCGCTTTCGGCGCCACCCGCTTCAGACGGTAGTAATCCGCCAACCATTCGGCTCTGAAGATCCCAAGATAACGGCAGCTGCGGCTAAGCATTTCCTGTCGTGCATCTTCGACAGGTAACGCATGCCGGCTATCATCCCAGTGGGGTAACAATCTTCCTGTCAGGTCGTAAACGCGATGGAAATTGCGCCGTTCGGCTACCATCAGTTTGCCGGCGGTGAACAGGATTTCGAGATGGCGCTTTTCCGGTTTCCAATCCCACCAGCCGCTGTTGCCCTTCTTCTCGGCGCTGAAATCCGCCGAGCGTACCGGCCCACCGGTTTCAATGTGTTGCAGCAGGGCGTCTATTGCCACCTGATGTTCCTGCATCCACGCTTCGGAATACTTCCAGCCCATACCTTGCGGCTGCAGCATTCGGTGACGCAGCAGGCCAAAATCTTCGATGGGTAAAAAGCAGGCCTCGTGCGCCCAGTACTCGAACAACCGGCGGCTCGCCAGTGCCTGCTCCAGCCATTCAGGCTGGTAGTCACCCAGGCGGCTGAACAGCACCAGATAGGGACTGCGTGCGACCACACTGATAGTATCGATTTGCAGTAAACCCATACGCCCAATAGCGGCAACCACGTCATCGGGTTTGGCTTTGCGTTTCATCGGGGATAGCAGCCCCTGTGCGGCGAGGTGAAGCGCACGGGCGGCAGTAAGAGAAATAACTGGGGTGTTCATCCTGACATCCGAAGTGATTGAGCAATCGCTTGATAGTAGTGGATATCGGGAGATTTATCTTCGCCAGTGCTTGGGGTGGCGGCACCGGCACTGGCGAGGAAGGGGTGGGTCAGAACGCGATAACGTCTGCCGCTGACAGCCCGTGGGAGCTGCGATAGATCGAGAACTCAACGTTCTGACCTTCGTTTAACGATTTATTTTTAGTATTGGCGATAGAACGACGGCTTACATAGATTTCGTCGCTACCATCAACCGGTGAAATAAAACCATAGCCTGCAGCCTGATCAAACCATTTCACACGGCCCATTTGTAACACAGTATTTTTAAACATAACTTATATCCTTTTACTTGAGCATCCTTAACAACGTCATTTTTATTATTGTTGGACGCTACCAGCCCATCCTAAAGTTTTTCGTAAGAAACCTCTCGTGAGCAAAAAATAAAAAACCCGCACTCTGGCGGGCTTGTTGAAATTAATATCTTCCGCAATGAATCAGCGTAAATGCGTCATCATGGTTGTATTAATATCTCTTTACGTTATTCCCTGTTTATTTACAGAGCAACAACGTTAGCTGCAGCCGGCCCGCGCTGACTGTCTTCTACGGTGTACTCAACACGCTGGCCTTCAGCCAAAGTTTTGAAACCGTCGGTCGCGATTGCGGAGAAGTGTACGAATACATCTTTACCACCGTCGTTCTGTTCAATAAAACCAAAACCTTTGCTTTCATTGAACCACTTCACTTGACCCGTCTTCTTAGACATTACTCATTTACCTTTTAAATATATATACAAAACCTGCCATAAGGCAATTTTGGCCGTTCTTAGAAACATTACTTATGGGAGATACTTAGAAGGTTCGTCTTTGAAGCGGAATCAGATGATAACGTTTTTGGAGGAACTGCTTAACTCTAAACTCGAACATAAATAGGTCTGTATCACAGGCCGACTTGCATTTACTCATAAATCTATCTTTTGCACAAGAGGTTTATTGCCTTATTTTTATCATAAGGCCACATTTGTTTTTATATCTATGATTGCTAATGGATTTATTTATCTTTTTTTACGAGAATCGCTTGGCGTCATTGCCTTCCGGACGGCCGTACTTTCCGTTATTTCCTGTTCAAATGAGAGCTAACGCATAAAAATCTAATATGCTTGCCCTAGCTATAACAAAACCTAATCGACATAGCTAAACTTGAGGTGAAAACAAGGCTAATGGCCTTTCAGCCAGCACTTTTGCCGCCAAGAATGATATTTTTCAGATTATACTGAATAAAGGAGCTATGCGCATGACCGCCCAGCAGTTCGTCTCACCGAATGAAATCCGCGCCAGATTCTCCCACGCCATGTCAGAAATGTACCAAAACGAGGTACCTCTGTATGGCGATTTGCTGGAATTGGTGGCGGAAACCAACCGACAGGTCCTGCGCGAAGATGCCGCACTGGCTCATCAATTACAAATTACCGGCGAAATCGAACGTCTGGCCATGGAACGCCATGGGGCAATTCGGGTGGGTACCTCAGAAGAATTGGCCACCCTGCGGCGGCTGTTTAATGTGATGGGCATGTCTCCGGTCGGCTACTACGACCTGGCCGTCGCAGGTGTCCCGGTACACTCCACCGCGTTTCGGGCAGTACACGAAGATGCGCTGCAGATCAGTCCATTTCGGGTGTTCACCTCATTATTACGGCTTGAACTGATTGAAAACCCAGAGTTACGCGAACTGGCACAACGCCTGTTGGCCCGTCGCCGTATTTTTACCGAACGAGCACTGGAGCTGATCGTATTGCAGGAAGCTCAGGGCGGGCTGGATGACAGCCAGGCAAATGAATTTGTCGAACAGGCGCTGGAAACCTTCCGTTGGCACAGCCGGGCGACGGTCAGCGCAGCCGAATATCAACAGTTGCATGACCAGCACCGTTTGATCGCCGATGTCGTGGCCTTTAAAGGCCCGCACATTAACCATTTAACACCACGCACTCTCGATATCGATTTGGTCCAGCAAGCCATGCCCGGCCGGGGTATCACCCCCAAAGCGGTGATTGAAGGCCCGCCGCCACGTCGCCGCCCTATCCTGCTGCGCCAAACCAGTTTTAAAGCGCTGGAAGAGAACGTTGATTTTGTTGAACATGATGGTAGCGCCGTAGCCGGGCATCACACGGCACGCTTCGGCGAAATTGAACAGCGCGGAGTGGCACTGACAACCAAAGGCCGTACACTGTACGATCGCTTGCTACAGGCGACCAATGATGCTTTGCAGGCCCCGCCGAGCGAAAAAAATGCTGAGCGCTACAACCAGTTACTGGCGGAAAATTTCCAGGCGTTTCCAGATGACTATGCCACCCTGCGTGAGCAGCAGTTGGCCTGGTTCCGCTACTTCCCGACCGAATGTGGGCTGGCAGCTAAAGAAACTCTGGATCACCACAGCACGTTGGAACAGCTGATCGCTCAGGAATATATCCGTTTCCAGCCGCTGGTCTATGAAGATTTTCTGCCGGTCAGTGCCGCAGGCATTTTCCAATCGAATTTGGGCGACAGTGGCCACACGCAGTACAACGCAACCTCAAGCAGGGCAGCATTTGAACTGGCGTTGGGTGCAGAAGTGGTTGATGAATTGGCGTTATATCAGCAAACGCAACAGCGTTCGATAGACGCCTGCGCGCAAGCACTGGGGCTTCACGCGCTGGCAATCTGAATTATTTTTTTAGCAGAGTTTCAATGCTGTGCAGCAGTTGCTCAGCCTGTTCGGGGGGAAGTACCGCGTCAACCGGTAAATACCACCAGTTGGGCTGGGCAAAAGCACGACATTTGACCGCATCTTTCTCAGTCATCAACAGCGTTTGCCCTGAAGATACCAGCGCCGCCAAGGGGTCATGCTGATATTCCTGATGATCGGCAAATGCCACTTCCTTTTCAACCTCCACACCCAGCTTTTCCAAGGTGGCGAAGAAGCGTGGGGGATGACCGATACCGGCCATTGCCACTACATGCGGCAGTTCGACTGCCGGGCGGCGCTCACCGCTGGCAACATTAACCGCGTCACGTGCCTGCAACCGCATGGCGATCTCACCCTGCTGGGCCACACCACCGTTGGCAATCAGGGCATCAACGCTGTTTAGCCGCGAAGCACGTTCGCGCATCGGGCCTGCCGGTAACCACCATCCATTGCCAAAGCGGCGTACTCCGTCGATCACCACCAGTTCAAAATCACGCTGCAAAGCGTAATGCTGCAGACCGTCATCGGTAATCACCACATCAAGTGGCTGCTGCTTAAGCAACGCCTGAACCGCTTCACAACGCTTGGGTGAGATTGCCACTGGTGCAGTGGTACGCTGAAAAATCAGCACCGGCTCATCGCCCGCCTGCTGGGTGGTCGTGCTCGCGTTAAGTAACAGCGGATAAGCCTCGGCTTTACCACCATAACCGCGAGAAACCACACCCACCCGGTATCCGCGCTGCTGCAACTGTTCTACCAGCCAGATCACCATCGGAGTTTTGCCGTTGCCACCGGCAGTGAGGTTCCCCACCACCACCACCGGCACCGGTGCGCGCCAGCTTTTACGCAGGCCGCAACGGTAGCTGAGCCGAATCAGACCACTGACCAGGCCATACAGCCAGGACAGCGGTAACAGCAGCAAATAAACCAGCGAACTGCCTGACCAGATGCGCTCAATCATTATTGACCAAACTGCATACGGTGAAGCTGGGCATAAGCCCCCCGCTTTTCGAGCAAGACCGCATGCTCGCCACGCTCAACGATACGGCCATCCTCAACCACCAGGATTTCATCAGCCTTCTCAATGGTCGACAGACGGTGCGCAATCACCAGTGAAGTACGGTTCTTCTGTAATTCATCCAGCGCGGCCTGAATAGCACGTTCCGATTCTGTGTCCAGTGCCGAAGTAGCTTCATCGAGGATCAGGATCGGGCAGTCACGCAGCAAGGCACGGGCGATAGCGATACGTTGGCGTTGACCGCCGGACAGCATTACGCCGTTCTCACCGATCACCGTATCCAGACCGTTCTCCATTTTTTCAATGAAGTCCATGGCATAAGCCATGCGCGCAGCCTTTTCTATCTCTTCGCGGCTATAACGTTCTTCACGCGCGTAAGCGATGTTGTTAGCAATAGTGTCATTGAACAAATGCACGTTTTGCGAAACCAGCGCTACCTGATCACGCAGCGATGCCAGTGTGTACTCGCGCAAATCATGACCATCCATCAGGATCTCGCCTTCCTGGACGTCATAAAAACGGGTCAGCAGATTGGCGATCGTCGATTTGCCTGAACCGGAACGCCCTACCAACGCCACGGTTTTACCTTCTGAAATGCTCAGATTGATATCGCGCAACGCAGGAGTTTCTTTGCCTGGATAGTAGAAAGTGACATTACGGAATTCGATATCGCCCTTCGCACGTGCAACTTCACGGGTGCCGGTATCTTTTTCCTGTTCCATATCCAAAATCGAGAATAAGGTCTGGCACGCCGCCATCCCACGCTGGAACTGAGCGTTGACGTTGGTCAGTGACTTCAGCGGGCGCATCAGGGCGATCATCGAAGAGAACACCACGGTGATAGTACCGGCAGTCAGGGTAGCCATTACGCTAGGGAAGCTGGCGGCATACAGCACGAAGGCCAGCGCCAGTGACGCGATAAGCTGAATAATGGGGTCAGATATAGAGGAAGCGGAAACCAGTTTCATACCTTGTTGGCGCATGCGGTTGCTGACCGAATTGAAGCGATCGGTTTCAACCTGCTGACCGCCAAAAATCAGCACTTCCTTATGGCCTTTAAGCATCTGCTCTGCGCTGGTCGTCACCTGTCCCATAGTGTTCTGCATGTTTTTGCTGATATTACGGAAGCGTTTGGAAACGATGCGGATAGCAATAGAGACAATAGGGGCCAGTACGATCAGGATCACCGACAGCTGCCAGCTGTAGTAGAACATCATGGTGAACAGCGCGATTATCGACGCCCCTTCACGCACCACGGTCACCAGCGCACTGGAAGACGATGACGCGACCTGTTCGGAATCATAGGTGATCCGCGACAGCAAGGTCCCGGTAGACTGCTGATCGAAGAACGATACCGGCATTCTCATCATATGGCCAAACAGCCGGCGGCGCATATGCATCACCACCATACCGGATACCCAGGAGATACAGTAACTGGAAACGAAGCCAGTCGCCCCGCGCACCACCATCAGGCCAATTACTGCCAATGGCATCCACAGCAGAATGTTGCTTTCCGTTTTCCCAAAACCGTCATCCAATAAAGGTTTAAGCAAAGACAACATAAAGGCGTCGCTGGCCGCGTTAAGTACCAACGCAATGGCGGCCACGATCAGTCCGGTCTTAAAAGGTGTGATCATCGGCCAGAGGCGACGGAAAGTCTGCCAGGTGGAGAGATCTTTATCATTCATCATGCAAATACCAGCATCGGAAGAAATAGCGGCCCATTTTACTCATTATCACCCTCTACGCCAAACCGCTGATGGTACCAACGGGGCATTAATTGTTCACGAAAGCCTTTAATTTGCCAATCGTTGTCGAAAAAAAGTACGGATAACTGACCGGAGCGCGAAGTATCGCGCCATATGATGTCATTTGCCAGATATCTGGTGACAACTTTAACCGCAGGTAAACGCCATTTATTGTAACGCGATGCCGAAGCTATTGCTGCCTTCGGCGCTACCGCCCGCAAAAATGGCGGCGTGGACGAGGTTTTACTGCCATGATGCGGTACCTGTAACACTGTAGCGCTCAATAAAGGACGTTGATGCCGTACCAGCTGTGCCTCCGTCCTTTTTTCTGCATCGCCGGTTAGCAACAGGCTATATTTGCCATCATCAATACGAATTACGCATGAATCATCGTTTCCTGCCATTTTTACCCTCTTTGGCGGCCACAACACTTGAAACTGTAACGATTGCCATTGCCAGCGCTCCCCGGCCACGCAGGGTAAATGACCTGCATCAAGACGTGGACTTCTTACGGCCGCTTGCGGAAATGCCCGCTGCATCTCTTCAAGACCACCGATATGATCCAGATGATCGTGACTGATAATGATTTGCTCCACAGGTAATCCTCGCCAGTGAAGAAACGGCAAAATATTCCGACCAGCGGCACTCCCTGTCCCCCAACGGGGGCCAGTATCATACAATATTGCCCGACCGTTCTTTTCAACCACCATTGCCAGACCATGCCCAACGTCTAGCATATCTACACGCCAAGAGTATGTGGGCTCTCTCTCGCGCCACAGTAAGCCACACACCGCCAAAGTTGCCAGCACCGATGCATAACGCCACCACCAGTGAAAACGCCAGAAAATCACCAGCAGCCAACCGGTAAGACTGACAACCAGAGAAGCTGCGCCGAGATCGACCCAACCGTTTTGCAGGTAGTGTAATGGGGTAAACACCCCCGCCAGGGTAAGATCGGCTACTCCCCAGAGTCCCGCACTCAACATCGGGAAAATACCCACCACCACTGCCAGCAGGATCAAGGGTACCGTGACCAGCGAGACCAGGGGGACAGCCCAAAGATTGGCCGGTATGGAGGTAAGCGTCAGGCCAAGAAACAAGCCGGCCTGCATGGGGACCAATAGCAATGTGATACCAAACTGAATATGCAGCCAACGTAACGGTGCCCAGTACCATCCCGAGCGAAAGCGGGGATGTAGCGGCACCCATTCAAACCAAAAAATCAGGCAAAGCACTGCCGTGGCCGATAGCCAAAAGCTGTCGGATAACACTGCCAACGGATCACAAACCAGGATTAGCCCGATACACCACAGCCAAATTTGCCAGGAAGAGCAATGGATGCCGCGTATACGCAACAACATCCACAGTGTCAGCGCCAGGCCGGTTCTTACCGCGGGTGGATGCGCGCCAGCCAACCAGACATAGCCCAATGCGCCGAGCCAACTGATGATCAGTGGAAAACGGTAACCAATCAGGTTTGCCGGCAGAAAAAATTGCAGAGCCCGTAACAAGGACCAAATCAAAATAGCCACCATCGCCACATGCAGCCCCGAAATGGCCATCAGGTGAGCAATGCCGGTTTTCAACATCAAGGTCCGCAGTGCCGGTTCCAGCGCCGCCCTCTCTCCAAATGCCAACGCCAGCAACACGGCTTTATAGCGGAGAACTCCCATATTGCTCTCGGCATGGCCGAGCATGCGCTGCCGCCAACCGCAACTTTGGTCGAGGATTACCGCGCTCTTAACCTGTGCCGTCAAAGGTTGGCGCCGTGACATCGCCCAACGCTGACTGTCAAAGCCCCCTTCATTTAAGCTGCCATGCACCGGCCGCAAGCGCAGGTGCAATCGCCAGCGTTGTCCGGCGCACAGGGGCCGATCTTTCGGCTGCCAGCGGGTGGAGAAAGCGATCGAGGGTACCAGCCAACGGCCATTGATCTGTTCAATACGCATAACCGTCTGCTTTCGTGGTGCGGAAGCCAACGCAATACTGCTCACCTGAACCACCGCGTTCACCACTGGGCCCTGACTTAAGCGATTGATTTGATTAACCAGGGTTCCGGCAGTAAATACCGCCCAAAGAAAACCCAATGCCCCCCACGCCATAAATCGGCCTACGTTGCCCCTACACCACAGGCAGAGACAAACAGGTAAGGTGACCCACAGAGTGAGGCGCGCATCGGGTAAGGACGGCATGAAAAGCAGCGGTAAAATACCGCAGATAATTGCACTTACAGCCAAATCCAGCGAAGTTTTGATAAGTGATCTCCCGGTATCGGGCAGCTATTCAGGCTGCCAACATCACGGGATTGTTTACGCATAGGCCAATACTCACCATCAACAATCTGACGGCACGCGATCGTCACCGCACAATAACAACGGCCGTTACCACGGCTAACCACATACTGCGGCTTGGCTCGCAAGAAGCGCCGAGACCGCCAATGGAAGATAACAGGCAAAAAAAAACGGCGCCCCAAGGGCACCGTTTTGTATTTCTTTACAAGCAACAACTCTATGGTCAGTCAGTGACTAGCCATAGATATTGGCGCGGTCACGCAGCTCTTTGCCTGGCTTGAAGTGAGGAACGTACTTGCCGTCCAACTCAACTTTATCGCCAGTTTTCGGGTTGCGACCCACACGCGGAGCACGGTAGTGAAGAGAAAAACTGCCGAATCCGCGGATCTCGATGCGTTCCCCATCGGCTAGCGTTGCAGCCATATGTTCTAGCATCTCTTTCACTGCATCCTCAACGGCTTTCGCCGGTACATGAGATTGCTGGCCAGCAAGTCTTTCAATAAGTTCAGACTTGGTCATAGTTCCTCCAAGCTTTGCAGCTAAACTACCGTATCGGGGCGGTCAAAAACCGCCCCCCGTCATTACTCGCCTTTAGCCGCTTTGAAAGCTTCAGCCATTGCGTTAGAGAAGTTGCTTTCTTCCTGCTTGCTGCCGCTATTAACAGTAGCAATTGCATCTTTCTCGTCAGCTTCGTCCTTAGCACGTACGGACAGGCTTACTACGCGGTTCTTACGGTCAACGCCGGTGAATTTAGCTTCAACGTCGTCACCCACATTCAGAACCAGAGTTGCATCTTCAATGCGGTCGCGAGAGGCTTCAGAAGCACGCAGGTAACCTTCTACGCCGCCTGCTAATTCAACTGTAGCACCTTTGGCGTCAACTGCAGTGACTTTACCAGTAACAATAGTACCTTTCTTGTTCATAGACAGGTAGTTATTGAACGGGTCTTCAGCCAGCTGCTTCACGCCCAGGGAGATACGCTCGCGCTCTGCGTCAACTTGCAGAACAACCGCTGCGATTTCGTCGCCTTTCTTGTATTCACGAACTGCTTCTTCGCCTGCAACGTTCCAGGAGATGTCAGACAGGTGAACCAGGCCGTCGATGCCGCCGTCCAGGCCGATGAAGATACCGAAGTCAGTGATAGACTTGATTTTACCTTCAACGCGGTCGCCCTTGTTGTGGGTTTCTGCAAACTGCTGCCATGGGTTGTTTTTGCACTGCTTCAGACCCAGGGAGATACGACGACGTTCTTCATCGATGTCCAGAACCATAACTTCCACTACATCGCCCACGTTAACAACTTTGGACGGATGGATGTTTTTGTTGGTCCAATCCATTTCAGAAACGTGTACCAGACCTTCAACGCCTTCTTCGATTTCTACGAAGCAGCCGTAATCAGTCAGGTTGGTTACACGACCAGTCAGCTTGGTGCCTTCTGGGTAACGTTTCGCGATAGCAACCCATGGATCTTCGCCCAGTTGCTTCAGGCCCAGGGAAACACGAGTACGCTCGCGGTCGAACTTCAGCACTTTAACAGTGATTTCGTCGCCAACGTTGACGATTTCGCTCGGATGCTTAACGCGTTTCCAAGCCATATCAGTGATGTGCAGCAGGCCGTCTACGCCGCCCAGATCAACGAATGCACCGTAGTCAGTGAGGTTCTTAACGATACCTTTAACTTCCATGCCTTCCTGCAGGTTTTCCAGCAGTTGATCACGTTCTGCGCTGTTCTCTGATTCGATAACCGCACGGCGAGAAACTACAACGTTGTTGCGTTTCTGGTCCAGCTTGATGACTTTAAACTCAAGCTCTTTGCCTTCCAGGTGCAGAGTGTCACGTACTGGACGCACGTCAACCAGGGAACCTGGCAGGAACGCACGAATACCATTCAGCTCTACAGTGAAGCCACCCTTAACTTTGCCGTTGATAACACCGACGACAGTTTCAGCTTCTTCGTAAGCTTTTTCCAGCGTGATCCAAGCTTCGTGACGCTTAGCTTTCTCACGGGACAGCAGAGTTTCACCGAAGCCATCTTCAACAGCGTCCAGCGCAACATCAACTTCGTCGCCTACCTGGATTTCCAGCTCGCCCTGTGCGTTTTTGAATTGCTCAGCCGGGATGGCAGACTCAGATTTCAGACCGGCGTCAACCAGTACTACGTCTTTGTCGATAGCAACTACAACGCCACGAACGATGGAACCCGGACGGGTTTCGATTGTTTTCAGGGATTCTTCAAAGAGTTGAGCGAAAGATTCAGTCATGTTTAATCTTCAGGGTTCTATAGTTTAACGTCCATTTAGCATCCCGCCGAATGGGGTTGTTTCACATACCCCGCCATTGGCTCCATGCCGACAGGGTTTAGGTTACAGGGGTAAAATTTTACCCGATATAGTTCGATACTACCATGACAAATATGACAAAAAGCCAATAACGCCGCCGCGCTTACTGCTGCGGCAACGCTAAAACTTCATGTGCATAAGTCAGCGCACGCTGGATGACTTCGTCGATCGACATGCTGGTTGAATCCAGCACGAGGGCGTCGGAAGCAGGCACCAGGGGCGCGATAGGCCGATTACGGTCACGGTCATCCCGTTCCTTTATCTCGGCTAAAAGACGTTCAAAGTTAACATTAAAGCCCTTTTCCTGCAACTGTAGCATGCGGCGGTGTGCACGCTCCTCCGAACTGGCGTCCAGGAAAATCTTGACCGGTGCATCGGGGAACACCACCGTGCCCATGTCGCGGCCATCGGCAATCAGCCCAGGGGCCTCACGAAACGCCCGCTGGCGGCGCAACAGGGCTTCACGCACGCGCGGAAAAGCAGCTGCCTGCGAAGCGGTATTGCCAACGGTTTCGGTGCGGATTTCATTGCTGACATCCTCACCTTCCAAAATAACCTGCAGTTTGCCATCCAGGGCAATAAAGCGAACATCGAGATGTGCGGCCAGTGGAACCAGCGCCTCCTCAGACGTGATATCGACCTGATGATGCAACGCCGCCAAAGCCAGCACGCGATAAATCGCACCGGAATCCAGCAAACGCCAACCAAGTGATTCGGCCAACGCTTTACACAGCGTGCCTTTGCCTGCGCCACTTGGTCCATCAACGGTTATCACCGGGGCTGTAGCCGTCATTTCTCTCTCCTTCAGGTAGAAAACCTCACAGGGACATAACCTGCCGCCAGCACAATGCGAAAGCATAATTAAAAACATCCCTGCCGCCCGCCCAATCGGGGCAGTCACGGTGGCGCATTATACGCTGCCAAACGGCGAACTGTTACCCTGGAACTGTCTGGTTGTTGAAAATAAGCGTATGACCGCGCAAAAGTATAGCGGACAGCGCCGAGCTACAGGCGTTAAAAACAATAAAGGCCCAATTAAGGGCCTTAAAAGAAAGTATCTGACTGCGGATCACGCCAATTGACTGATGCGTGCCAGTTGTTCGAAGTAGTCCGGGAAGGTTTTCGCGGTACATTTCGGATCGAGAATGGTCACTGGAGTATCCGACAGCGCCACCAGCGAGAAACACATCGCCATACGGTGGTCATTGTAGGTACCGATATCGGCAAATTTCAGCTTGGCCGGCGGTACGACGTGAATATAGTCTTCCCCTTCATCCACTTCCGCGCCCACTTTACGCAACTCTGTCGCCATCGCAGCCAGACGGTCGGTTTCTTTCACCCGCCAGTTATAGATATTACGAATGGTCGTTGGGCCTTCGGCAAACAGGGCCGCAGTCGCAATGGTCATCGCCGCATCAGGAATGTGGTTCATATCCATGTCGATGCCACGCAATTCACCGCGGCTGCATTCAATATAGTCATCGCCCCAGGTAATGCGTGCACCCATTTTTTCCAATACATCGGCAAATTTGGTGTCGCCCTGAACGCTTTTCTTACCGATGCCGGTGACACGCACGGTGCCACCTTTAATTGCGGCGGCCGCCAGGAAGTAAGAAGCCGAAGAAGCATCACCCTCCACCAGGTAGTCGCCCGGAGAACGGTAGGTTTGGCGGCCACTGATGTGGAACACGCGATAGTTGTCGTGGCTGACCTCAACGCCAAAGGTACGCATCAGGTGCAGCGTGATATCAATGTACGGCTTGGAAACCAGCTCACCCTTGATATGGATATTGGTGTTCTGTTCGGCCAAAGGTGCCGCCATCAGCAATGCGGTCAGGAATTGACTGGAAACGCTGCCGTCGACGGTCACATCACCGCCGCGGAAACCCCCACGCAGGCGCAATGGCGGATAATCGGTCTGCTCCAGGTAATCAATCTGGGCGCCGCCCTGACGCAGGGCATCCACCAGATGACCAATTGGACGCTCTTTCATGCGTGGCTCACCGGTCAACACCACATCATTGCTGCCCAGGCACAACGCGGCCGCCAAGGGACGCATCGCGGTACCGGCATTGCCGAGGAACAGTTCAAGCGGTTGGCTGGCCACCAGCGGGCCGGCAACACCTTCAACTTTACAGGTGGTGCGATCGTCTGACAGTTGATAGTTCACGCCCAGCGCCTGCAGCGCATTCAACATATGGCGCACGTCGTCGCTGTCCAGCAGGTTGGTCAGCGTCGTCGTTCCCTCCGCCAGCGCAGCCAGCAGCAGAGCACGGTTGGACACGCTCTTGGAGCCGGGTAAGTTGACGGTGCCATTGACCAAGGCAACCGGTTGTAACGTCAGGGAATCCACCATGTGAACTAAAATCTCCAAAATCTGATAAACGAAACGGCCCCGGGAAAAATGCCGGAGCCGCTTTAACTCAAAAGGACAACAGCGAAGGCGGCCCGCTCAAGGCAGGCAACCTGGCTTAACCGTGACGACGTTCGAAGTCGGCCATAAAGTCGGTTAATGTCTTCACACCGGCCAGCGGCATTGCATTGTAAATAGAAGCGCGCATGCCGCCAACCACTCGGTGGCCTTTCAGCGCTTGCAGGCCAATGGCTTCTGCTTCGCTGAGGAACACCTTATCCAGCGCAGGATCCGCCAACTGGAACGGCACGTTCATCCAGGAACGGTTGGCAAGCGCCACCCGGCTGCGGTAGAAATCAGAATTATCGATGGTCGCGTACAGCAACTCGGCCTTGGCCTGGTTACGTTTATGCATTTCCACCAGGCCACCCTGCTCTTTCAGCCATTTGAACACCAGGCCGGACAGGTACCAGGCAAAGGTCGGCGGCGTGTTGAACATGGAGTCGTTCTCGGCCAGCACGGTGTAATCGAGGATCGACGGCACTTCACGACGCGCCTTACCCAGCAGATCTTCACGTACAATCACCAGCGTCAGACCGGCCGGACCAATATTTTTCTGCGCCCCGGCGTAAATCACGCCGAAACGGCTAACGTCCAGCGGACCGGACAGAATGGTGGAGGAGTAATCGCCAATCACCACTTTATCGCCGAAGTCAGGCACCTCATCGATAGCCACGCCGTCGATGGTTTCATTCGGACAGTAATGCACGTAGGCCGCGTCATCGCTCAACAGCCACTCTTTCATCGGTTTGATGCCGAGCAGGCCATCGACGTTAGTTTTCACGTCGATGGTGTTTGGCGTGCAGTATTTTTTCGCTTCGGTGATGGCGCTATGTGCCCAATAACCGCCGTCGATATAGTCTGCGGTGGTTTTGTCACCCAACAGGTTCAGAGGCAACGCGGCAAACTGCGCGCGGGCACCACCGTGGCAGAACAGAACTTTATAGTTGGAGGGGATTTTCAGCAGATCGCGCAGGTCCTGTTCGGACTGCTGAGCGACTTCGATAAATTCTTTACTGCGATGGCTGATTTCCATCACCGAGGTGCCAAGACCGTGCCAGTTGCACAGCTCCTGTTCCGCACGACGCAAAACTTCAACCGGCAGCATGGCCGGACCAGAGCTAAAATTATAAACCTGAGTCATTTCCCCTCACCACATTCACTATTCGCCAATGATACTGGCCTACCGAAATACGCCCGAATTAATCCTTCGGTTTTATCACTCGCGCCCCCCTCCTGCAATGGTTATTCGCCCGATGCCTGGAAACGCCCAAACCCTGCACTAACAGGCTCTGCCAAATCACCGGTATTTTTTGCAATAAAACGCTGTGACAACGGCCAATTCAGTGGGTTGACGCGGTTTTTTATGCTGTATACAGCCGACATGGCTAGGGGGCACGCAGGCCCCCGAATGAAGGAAAGACACTCAGTATTGATTAAACATCTGCTGAATTTGTTTGGCGTCTTTAGTCTGAGTCAGCGCCAGTTGCAGCAGGATCCGCGCTTTTTGCGGATTCAGCGTACCGGCGGCAACAAAGCCGAATTTGGTATCATCCACTTCGGCATCTTCGGTGGTCGCGCCAGTGGGCACTCTGGAGGAACGCACCACGGCGACCCCGTTATGGGCGGCTGTCGCCAAGGTATCGAATACCGTTTTATACAGATTACCGTTACCGACTCCGGCGCTGACGATGCCCTGATAACCTTCGGCAATCAGCGCTTTGGCCGGGGCATCGGAGGCGTTGGCATAGTTATAGATAATGCCGACCTTGGGCAATGCGGTCAGACTGGTGACATCAAACGGGGTATCGGTGGTGTGTTTGCGTTGCGGCGAGCGCTGGTAATCAACCTTGCCGTTATGGATATAGCCGAGCGGGCCAAAATTGGGCGACTGGAAAGTCTGTACGGAAGTGGTATTGGTTTTAGTCACGTCGCGCCCATCCAGCACGATGTCGTTCATCGCCACCAGCACCCCGCGTTTAGCCGATTGCGGATCGGCTGCCGTCACCACGGCGTTATACAGATTAAACGGACCGTCGGCACTCATCGCGGTGGCCGGGCGCATCGCTCCGACAATCACCACCGGCTTATCGCATTTTACCGTCAGATCAAGAAAGTAGGCGGTTTCTTCCAGCGTGTCGGTGCCATGGGTGATGACAAAACCATCAGTTTTAGCGCAGTCGGCATTGATTTTCTTCGCCAGCTTCAGCCAAACCTCATCATTCATATCCTGTGAACCGATGTTCACTACCTGTTCGCCCTGCACATTGGCGACGCTTTTCAACTCCGGCACGGCATTCACCAGGGCATCAACGCCCAGCTTACCCGCCGTGTAGTTGGATTTTGTCGCCGATTCGCCCCCACCGGCGATGGTGCCACCGGTCGCCAACAGCGTAATGGTGGGCAAGGCCAGAGCAGAACCGCTTGCGCCCGCCAGCAGGAGCGCCACAGCGCTGAGTTTCACTGATTTCATTGGGTTTCTCCATGATAGATAACCCGCTGAATTATGGCCCTTATCCCCAAAAAAACTGTGACTTTGCCACCGATTTAGGAATACATGGAGCTTGGGCGTAAAACCCCGTATCATTGCGCGTTTTTAGTACGCTCAAAAAGTGAAGACAATGACGCAAACTTTTATCCCTGGCAAAGACGCCGCGCTGGAAGACTCTATCGCCCGTTTCCAACAGAAATTAAGCGATCTGGGTTTTAATATCGAAGAGGCCTCCTGGCTGAACCCGGTGCCACACGTATGGTCGGTTCACATCCGCGATCGCGATTGCCCGCTGTGCTTCACCAACGGTAAAGGCGCCAGCAAAAAAGCTGCGCTGGCCTCCGCTTTGGGCGAATACTTCGAACGTCTCTCTACCAACTATTTCTTTGCCGACTTCTATCTGGGCAAACAGATTGCCGAAGGCGATTTCGTGCATTACCCGAACGAGAAATGGTTCCCGATCCCAGCCGATGATTCGCTGCCGGCCGGCATTCTCGATGATCGTCTGCATGCATTCTATAATCCGGATCGGGAAGTTAACGCCAGCGATCTGATCGACCTGCAGTCCGGTAATGGCGATCGTGGCATTTGCGCCCTGCCATTCTCCCGTCAGTCCGACCAGCAGACGGTTTACATCCCGATGAACATCATCGGTAACCTTTATGTGTCCAATGGCATGTCTGCCGGTAACACCGCCAACGAAGCTCGCGTACAGGGCCTGTCTGAAGTGTTCGAGCGCTATGTGAAAAACCGCATCATCGCCGAATCCATCAGCTTGCCGGAGATCCCGGCCGAAGTATTGAACCGCTATCCGGGCGTGGTGGAAGCTATCGCCAAGCTGGAAGAAGAAGGTTTCCCGATCCTCTCTTACGATGCCTCACTGGGGGGCAACTACCCGGTGATCTGCGTTGTGCTGTTCAACCCGGCTAACGGCACCTGTTTCGCCTCGTTCGGCGCCCATCCTGATTTTGGCGTGGCACTTGAGCGTACCGTGACTGAACTGCTGCAGGGCCGTAGCCTGAAGGATCTGGATGTGTTCACCGCGCCAACCTTCGACGACGAAGAAGTCGCAGAGCATACCAACCTGGAAACCCACTTTATCGATTCCAGCGGTTTGATCTCCTGGGATATGTTCAAGCAGGATGCGGATTACCCGTTTGTCGACTGGAGCTTCAGCGGCAGCACGCAGGAAGAGTTCGCCACGTTGATGAGCATCTTCGATAAAGAAGGCGCGGAAGTGTACATCGCCGACTACGAACATTTGGACGTGTATGCCTGCCGCATCATAGTGCCGGGCATGTCCGATATTTACCCTGCGGAAGACCTGCTGCTGGCCAACAACAGCATGGGTGCGCACCTGCGTGATCTTTTGTTGGCTCTGCCGGGCAGTGAGTGGGAGCCGCAAGAATATCTGGCGCTGATTGAACGCTTTGACGACGAAGGCCTGGACGATTTCACCCGCGTGCGCGAACTGCTGGGTATTGCTTCCGGTAAAGACAACGCCTGGAACACCCTGCGCGTTGGCGAGTTGAAATCAATGCTGGCATTGGCCGGTGGCGATATGGACCAGGCCCTGATCTGGGCCGAGTGGACGCAAGACTTCAACGCTTCGGTGTTGAGCCCGGCACGCAGCAACTATTACCGTTGCCTGCAAACGCTGCTGTTACTGACACAAGAACCTGACCGCGATCCGGCGCAGTACTACACTGCCTTCGTGAAGATGTACGGTCAGGAAGCGGTAGATGCTGCCTCTGCGGCCATCAGCGGCGAAGTGCGCTTTAACGGCCTGTTCGCAGTCGATAACGATCTGAAAGCCTTGCCGGCTCATCAGGCGCTGTTAGCGGCCTACGAAAAACTGCAGAACGCCAAACGCCGTTATTGGGCGCAAGCATAATCTCAGTCCCTTTGCGCCGGCGGTCCGCTGCCGGCGCAATACTCAAATTGCCCCCTGTCGCCTCTCTCCAAATTATCAACATCTTATTTTGACGGTTAAATAAGCGGTTTTTCTGCTTATTTTTTTCGCTTAATTACGCACTTATCAGCAAACAAGACAAATAAAACGGAAATTGTTACCAGTCGGTAAAATAATAATTAACCGATAATTAAACGCTGACCGTCGGAGAGTGACAAAATGCATGAAAATTTAACCTTTCCGAGAAGGTTCGGATGGTTTATTCAAAATTATTTGCAAACATTAAAAAATAGTTTTACAATAAAATTCAATTAGTTAACTCAATAAACCTTGCGATTTATCTGGTTTTTGGCCGCTTTAGTTTCTCGCCTTATGATCCAAATCAATTTTTACCCTATACTGCTTTGCTAGTATCTCATTGCGTTGTTTTAACCCTTAAAAGCGAGAGTTAGTGTGAAAGCTGACAACCCCTTCGATCTGATATTACCTGCAGCAACGGCGAAAATCGCTGAGGATGCAGGTGTGTACAAAGCCACCAAGCATCCGCTGAAAACGTTTTATTTGGCGATCACTGCCGGTGTCTTTATTTCAATCGCATTCGTGTTTTATATCACGGCGACTACCGGCACTGCCGGTGTGCCTTTCGGCCTGGCAAAATTGGTCGGCGGCATCTGTTTCTCCCTGGGGTTAATGCTGGTCGTCGTTTCGGGCGCCGACCTGTTCACTTCTACCGTACTGATTGTCATCGCCAAGGCCAGCGGCCGTATCAGCTGGTGCCAGCTGGGTGCCAACTGGCTGAATGTCTATATCGGTAACCTGATTGGCGCACTGTTCTTTGTGGCACTCATCTGGTTCTCTGGCGAACACATGGTGGCCAACGGCCAATGGGGCCTGAACGTCCTGCAAACCGCTGACCACAAGCTGCATCACACTTTTGTTGAGGCCGTCTGCCTCGGCATTCTGGCTAACCTGATGGTCTGCCTGGCGGTGTGGATGAGCTACTCAGGCCGCAGCCTGATGGACAAAATGTTCGCCATGATCCTGCCGGTCGGCATGTTTGTCGCCAGCGGTTTCGAACACAGCATCGCCAACATGTTTATGATCCCTATGGGTATCGTGGTTAAAAACTTCGCCACGCCAGAATTCTGGCAAGCCATAGGGGCAACACCTGAGCAGTTTGCTCATCTGACCGTAAGCAACTTTATCATCGACAACCTGATCCCAGTCACCATTGGCAACATCATTGGTGGCGGTTTGCTGGTTGGGTTGACTTACTGGGTAATTTATCTGCGTGGTGGTGAACAACAGCACTAAGCTGTTAGTTACCGCGCGCCGAGTTAGAACTCCACAATTAAAGGTAGGTGTATAATGACCGAACTTAACGAGAAGTTAGCCAAAGCTTGGGCAGGTTTCAGTAAAGGTGACTGGCAGAACGAGGTCAACGTTCGTGACTTCATCCAGAAAAACTACACTCCTTACGAGGGTGATGAATCCTTCCTGGCCGGCGCAACTCAGGCCACTTCCACCCTGTGGGACAAGGTTATGGAAGGGATCAAACTGGAAAACCGCACCCATGCGCCAGTTGATTTCGACACCAACGTTGCAGCTACCATCACTTCCCACGACGCTGGCTACATTGCCAAAGAGCTGGAAACCATCGTTGGCTTGCAGACTGATGCACCACTGAAACGTGCGCTGATCCCATTCGGCGGCATCAAAATGGTAGAAGGTTCTTGTAAGGTCTATGGCCGTGAACTGGATCCACAGCTGAAAAAAGTGTTCACCGAATACCGCAAAACCCACAACCAGGGCGTATTCGATGTTTACACCAAAGACATTCTGAACTGCCGTAAATCCGGCGTGCTGACCGGTCTGCCAGATGCTTATGGCCGTGGCCGCATCATCGGTGACTACCGTCGCGTAGCCCTGTACGGCATCGATTTCCTGATGGCCGACAAACTGAATCAGTTCAAGTCACTGCAGACCAAGCTGGAAAACGGCGAAGATCTGGAAATGACCATCCAGCTGCGTGAAGAAATTGCTGAACAGCATCGCGCTCTGGGCCAGATTAAAGAAATGGCGGCCAAATACGGCTGCGATATCTCTAAGCCGGCTACCAACGCACAAGAAGCCGTACAGTGGACCTACTTCGGCTACCTGGCCGCAGTGAAATCCCAGAACGGTGCAGCCATGTCCTTCGGCCGCGTGTCTACCTTCCTTGACGTGTTCATCCAACGCGATATCGAAGCAGGCAAACTGAACGAAGAACAGGCGCAGGAACTGATTGACCACCTGGTGATGAAACTGCGTATGGTGCGCTTCCTGCGTACTCCTGAGTATGATGAGCTGTTCTCCGGCGACCCAATCTGGGCGACTGAGTCCCTGGCAGGTATGGGCGTTGACGGCCGTACTCTGGTCACCAAAAACAGCTTCCGTTTCCTGAACACCCTGTACACCATGGGGCCGTCTCCGGAACCGAACATGACCATCCTGTGGTCTGAAAAACTGCCGTTGAACTTCAAAAAATACGCAGCGAAAGTGTCTATCGACACCTCCTCCGTACAGTATGAAAACGACGACCTGATGCGTCCTGACTTCAACAACGATGACTACGCCATCGCCTGTTGCGTTAGCCCGATGATCGTCGGCAAACAAATGCAGTTCTTCGGTGCCCGTGCCAACCTGGCGAAAACCATGTTGTACGCCATCAACGGCGGCGTTGATGAAAAAATGAAAATCCAGGTTGGCCCGAAAGAAGCGCCAATGATGGATACCGTGCTGGACTATGACAAAGTCATGGAACGTATGGACCACTTTATGGATTGGCTGGCCAAGCAGTACGTGACCGCGCTGAACATCATTCACTACATGCACGACAAGTACAGCTATGAAGCTGCACTGATGGCACTGCATGACCGTGACGTTTACCGCACCATGGCTTGCGGCATCGCAGGTCTGTCCGTTGCGGCTGACTCCCTGTCTGCTATCAAGTACGCTAAAGTATCCACCATCCGTGATGAAGACGGCCTGGCCGTAGACTTCAAAATCGAAGGTGAATACCCGCAGTTCGGTAACAACGATGCTCGTGTTGATGACATCGCCTGTGACCTGGTAGAACGTTTCATGAAGAAAATTCAGAAACTGCGTACCTACCGTAATGCTGTAGCGACTCAGTCCGTACTGACCATCACTTCCAACGTGGTTTACGGCAAGAAAACCGGTAACACCCCAGATGGTCGCCGTGCTGGCGCTCCATTCGGTCCAGGTGCTAACCCAATGCACGGCCGTGACCAGAAAGGTGCCGTAGCCTCTCTGACTTCCGTAGCCAAACTGCCGTTTGCCTATGCGAAGGATGGGATCTCCTACACCTTCTCCATCGTGCCAAACGCACTGGGTAAAGACGACGACGTGCGTAAAGCCAACCTGGCGGGCCTGATGGACGGTTACTTCCACCACGAAGCTTCTATCGAAGGCGGTCAGCACCTGAACGTCAACGTGATGAACCGTGAAATGCTGCTGGACGCGATGCAAGATCCTGAGAAATATCCTCAGCTGACCATCCGCGTATCCGGTTATGCCGTTCGCTTCAACTCGCTGACCAAAGAACAACAGCAAGACGTAATTACCCGTACTTTCACTCAGTCGATGTAATTGCCCCATCCGGGCGGGGTTTCCCGCTCGGTGGTTAAGCTGAACCCCGGGGCCGGATCTTTCCGGCCTTTTTAATAAATGCTAGTTCCCTGACTCAGCACGAGTCTGTTTTGCCAGATAGCTATACTTGATGGATATCCGGCAAAACAGTTATCCGGCGTAATAACCGGCCAACAGGAATCGTTCCACCCCAGTCGTCGGGCCCTGCCCGCTTACTGCATCGCTGATCCCTGGCTGGCGGTTATGAGCCTACTTTTAGACTGCGTTTGACAGTCAATATTGGAGAAAACCCCGCAATGTCAGTGACAGGTCGCATCCACTCCTTCGAATCCTGTGGCACCGTAGATGGCCCAGGGATCCGCTTTATCGTTTTCTTCCAGGGCTGCCTGATGCGCTGCCTGTATTGCCACAACCGTGATACCTGGGATACCCACGGTGGGAAAGAAGTCACCGTCGAAGAATTGATGAAAGACACCGTCTCCTATCGCCACTTTATGAATGCCTCCGGTGGCGGCGTTACGGCTTCCGGCGGCGAGGCTATTCTGCAGGCCGAATTCGTCCGCGATTGGTTCCGGGCTTGTCATGAAGAAGGTATCAACACCTGTCTGGACACCAACGGTTTTGTACGACGTTACGATCCGGTGATCGACGAACTGCTGGATGCCACCGACCTGGTGATGCTGGATCTCAAACAGATGAACGACGACATTCACCAGAATCTGGTCGGCGTTTCTAACCACCGCACGCTGGAATTCGCCCGCTATTTGGCGAAGCGCAATCAGCGCACCTGGATCCGTTATGTGGTAGTGCCGGGTTGGTCAGATGATGACAAGTCAACGCACCTGCTGGGTGAGTTCACCAAGGACATGACCAACATCGAGAAAATCGAACTGCTGCCTTACCACGAACTGGGCAAGCACAAGTGGGTAGCGATGGGGGAAGAGTACAAGCTGGACGGGGTTCATCCGCCGAAAGCGGACACTATGGAGCGCGTCAAAGGTATTCTGGAAAGCTACGGCCACAAAGTGATGTACTGATCCGCTAGCAACAACAAAAAACCCGGCACGGTATGGCCGGGTTTTTTATGCTCAGGCGGCAGCAAACGGAGTGTGTTGCGGGTCCGGCTTTTTCAATAGCATCATCAGATAAACCAGAGCCACCGCGGCGATCATCACAAACAGCGATTGGTCGGAATAATTTTGCATCAGTAGCGCCGTCATCGACGGGCCAATCAGGCTGCCGATGGTGTAACTCATCAATAGCGCCTGGTTCATTGCCACCAGCTCATGCGGCAACGTCTTCTCACAGGCCCAGGACATCGCCACCGGATACAGGGTAAAGCCGGCACAGCCGAGAATGAACAGCGATGGTGCCATGGCAGAGTGACTGAGCATCGCCACGCTGGCGAGGATCACCACAAACACCTGAATGCGCAGTACCAGCAGGCGGCCATAGCGGTCAGCCAGTCGCCCCACCGGCCATTGACCAACAATGCCGGAGCTGACCAGCAGCGCCATCCAGTAACCGACGTTGGCATCACTCATCCCCTGATGGGATAAATACAGCGGCATCAGACCATACAGTGAACCAAGCACAATCCCGGAGATGATGCAGCCATTGATACCCAACCGGGCACTGCGGCGTTTCAGCATCGGCCATACCGCGGCCTGTTGGGGTTCATCGTGCTGGCTGTTCACCCGGGCAAACAACATCGGCAACATGGCGCTGATCACAATGGCTGTTACCCAAGGCACCACGTTCAACAGTTCGGTAGACACCATACTCAACAGCAGTTGGCCGACCACCGTACCGAGGTAGTAAACCATCATATAGGCCGCCAGCAGTTGGCCACGGTTGGAAAGATTACCGCTGCGCAGTAAGGCGCTCTCAACAATCACCCAAATCCAGGCACAGCCGATACCGGCAAAGAAACGCCACCCCATCCAACTCCAGAAATCAAGCGACAACGCCATACCGGCGGTCGCCACGGCGAACACCACGCAGGCAAGATGATAGCTGCGGGTAAAGCCAATGCGCTGGATCAGTTTGCCCGCAATCAGCGTGCCGAACAGATTGCCGGTAAAGTAAGAAGAACTTACCATCCCCACCTGCCCGGTTGACAACTGAGCATGGGTTAACCAAAGAGGAACTAACGTATTCAATACGGCAATAGAAACCGTGAGCAACAACAGGCCACAGAGCAGCAGGAGCACTGGGCGGGAATATGCGGACATAGTGAGATTAAAACCGAACGCGCAATGAGAGTGCGCGCATCATGCCACTGGCGATAAAAAAGTCAATCAGCTCTTATCAGTACACCGCACAATTTGTATTACACAGGCTGGAAGACGCAAAAACCTTTATGCTGAGCACTGATAAACCTCGCGGGGAGGAAGGACATGATGGAAAGCAAAACAGAGACTGCCGTCACTACACTGTTGAGTGATATTGCCAGCACCCACGCTGAGCTTTTACCGGTGATTCAGCGCGTTCGCCAACTGGCCACCGCCTTGGGTGACAATGTCTGCGAATCGATACGTTTCGCCGTATGCCGAACCGATGAACAGCCGCCGGCGTTTGTACGCCTGACGGCCGTTCATTTTTTATCAGAAATGCAGGTCCAAAGACTCAACTTCGGCAGTGCATTCTTCACCCCAGGCGCTCAGGGTAATTTGCGCCAATTGCGCCAGCCCCTGATAGAAAGGATGCTGCGCATTTGCCTGCAACAATTCCAGATAGCGCGGAGCCCAAGGCAGCACATGTTTGGTCAGCAGCTGTTCAACCAGCCCACCCTGACGTTCTTCAGCTAACCATGCCACCATCATCAACAAGGTGCCGATGTGATCTTCCGGCTCATTGCGATCGTGTTGCGCATCAATGCCATTCGAACGTAACCACCGGCGCAGACGCAGGGTGGAATTGCCAAACAGCACGTTCTCTTTGTCCAGATACACCGAACCCCATAACGGAGCCGGTAAGGTGTCAGGCCCGACAAACAGACGTTGGTAAGCCTCTGCCAACGACTCCTCTTGCTCATCTTCAATCCCGGTAGCGATCAGTGCTGCCGCAGTCTGCAACTGCTCGGCGTCGCCATACGGCCATTCTTTGACCCACTCAGATTCAGACAAGGTTGCCAACAACTGTTGACCGTCTTCACTTTCTGGCGGTGCATACAACAACACACCCAGCACCCGGCCCGTTAAAGCGATATTTTCAAGCGTCATAAATCAAGGATCCTATTAAGGGCACAGCGAACTGTGCCTGACTACAATATTAACCGGCTACCGCCATGCCAACGGTCATATGCAGGCCGTAGAACACACCACGCCCTACCAGCTCACCAGCGATAACCAAAATCAAACCTAAAACCATCCCCATCACGCTCGCGTTACCCCGGCGCAACAGTGGGCAAATCCAACAACCTAAACCTAACACCACCAATACCAGCCGCCCAACCATTAACTGGCCGTATTGAGGGATCAACGTTGATGCCTGCTGTACCGAGCTGGTGATACTGGCCAACTCATAGCCTTGCATCATCACCGCACCCAGGCTTACCAACAGCGCCACTACGCTCAGAATAGCCAGCGAGTAGCGGGCCGATACCGCTAATCCAGCCGCACGCAGTAACAGAACGCCCAGCAATGGCCCGCCGATCAGCGTCGTCAGGAAAAAGTTCAGCGTAGTGTAACCGTTATGCCAGGTTGGCACAGTATCGATTTGATACACCCGCGTCATGGCGTAAACAAAGACTATGCCCGACGCCATGGTCACCCACAGCCACACTTTGCCCAACGCCGCTGGCATTTTGCCCAGCACCGCCAGTAACCAATAGACCCCCCCGACGGCGAAGAACAACGCGCCACCGGCAATTTCGTTGCTCAACGCCGACGCGCCGACGCGGTTTAAAGAGTTAAACGCCCGTAACGGTGAACCCAGGTGCAGGGTAGATGCGACAAAAGCGATGCCCATCAGCAACCATAAGAAGAACATTGAGCGATGCACCGCCCGGTCCTGCTGCTGGTTCAGATTGCCACCGATCACCGCAATTCCCATAACGATGATCGCCCCCACTACAGATTGCCCCAATACGGTAAACAGCATCAGCGGCCATTCATGCCATCCCATGCCCATATTAAACCTCCTTCGGATTGGCCAGATAACCCGTGGTATCACCACTCGGTCGGCTATTGGCATTGGGTTTCAGCACGATGCACGGCCGGGTAAAATGCGCCGCCGGCAGCGGGGCCACCTGTGCCAAAGTGCCATGCTGCTGGCGTAGTTGCTCGATAGGACCAAAATCCAGGGCCCGCAGCGGGCAGGACTCCACGCAGATAGGCTTGTTGCCTTCTGCCACTCGCTCATGGCAACCATCGCATTTGGTCATGTGCCCTTTGGCCGCATTGTACTGCGGCGCGCCGTACGGACAGGCCATGTGGCAATAGCGACACCCAATACACACCTCTTCATTCACCACCACAAAGCCATCTTCCCGTTTGTGCATCGCACCGGTCGGGCACACTTTGGTACAGGCGGGATCTTCACAATGGTTGCAGGCGATCGACAAATAATAGGCAAACACGTTTTGTTGCCAGCCTTCGCCATCCTGTTGCCAATCGCCTCCGGCATATTCATAGATGCGGCGGAAGCTGACATCCGGTGTCAGGTTTTTATAGTCCTTGCAGGCCAGTTCGCAGGTTTTGCAGCCGGTGCAACGACTTGAATCGATAAAGAATCCATATTGCTGAGTCATTGGCTACCCCTTATACCTTTTCGATTTGAATCAGATTGGTATGCTGCGGATTCCCCTTCGCCAAAGGCGAGGGACGATGGGTGGTCAGGGTATTCATGCAGGCGCCATGATCGACCCGATCACCGCTCATATCCGCCTGATGCCAGGCTCCCTGGCCCATGGCTACCACACCCGGCATGATGCGC
The DNA here is from genome assembly GCF_949794035.1 of Serratia proteamaculans. NCBI lineage: Bacteria > Pseudomonadati > Pseudomonadota > Gammaproteobacteria > Enterobacterales > Yersiniaceae > Serratia > Serratia proteamaculans. The sequence continues at coordinate 1,868,806 of NZ_OX461105.1, read as the reverse complement.
GGCGTTACCTTGGCTTCGACCCGTACTTCGCCACGGCCGTTGAACACCCGCACCTTGTCACCGGCGAGGATCCCACGCGATTGCGCATCCAGTGGGTTGATCCACACTTCCTGGCGGCAGGCCGCCTGCAAAATATCGATATTGCCGTACGAGGAGTGGGTGCGCGCCTTGTAGTGAAAGCCAAACATTTGCAGCGGGTAGGTTTTACGCAGCGGATCGTCCCAGCCTTCAAAGGTAGAGGCATAAACCGGTAACGGGCTGATGGTTTCGTCTTTCTCCAGTTGCCAGTCATTGGCAATCTCAGCCAGTCGGCTGGAATAGATTTCTATCTTGCCGGACGGCGTTTTTAACGGGTTCGCTTCCGGATCCTGACGGAAATTTTTGTAAGCCACGAAATGGCCATTGGGATCTTTACGCTTGTAGATCCCCATGCTGCGCAACGCTTCATAGCCCGGCAGCAGGGGATCCCGCGCCTGCATTTTGGCGTACAAATATTGCAGCCATTGTGCCTGGGTACGCCCTTCGGTGAACTTCTGATGCACCTCTGGCCCCAAACGACGCGCTACTTCACTCAGCACCTCATAGATGCCTTTACGTTCGAATTTGGCGGAGGTGGCGGGTTGAATAAAGATCAGATAGCCCATGTTACCGGCATAGTCGTTAGGAATAATGTCTTCCTGTTCGACGGTCATCAGATCCGGCAGCAGAATATCGGCATATTTTGCCGACGAGGTCATAAAGTTTTCCAGCACCACTATCATTTCGCATTGGGAATCGTCCTGCAAAATATCGTGGGTTTTATTGATGTCGAAGTGCTGGTTGGTGATGGTATTACCGGCATAGTTCCAGATGAACTTGATCGGTACGTTCAGTTTATCCTGGCCACGAACCCCATCGCGCCTGGCGGTCATTTCCGGGCCTCGTGCAATGGCATCAGTCCAGCTAAAACAGGAGATTTGCGCTTTGACCGGGTTGGTCAATACCGGCATACGCTCAATGGTGATGGTATAGGTGGATTCACGCGCCCCACTGTTGCCGCCATTAATGCCAACATTGCCGGTCAGAATCGGCAACATGGCGATGGCCCGAGAGGTCAATTCACCGTTGGCCTGCCGCTGCGGCCCCCAGCCCTGGCAAATATAGGCCGGTTTCGCGCTGCCTATTTCCCTTGCCAGTTTGATAATGCGATCTGTCGGAATGCCGGTAATTTTTGCCGCCCACTGCGGCGTTTTTTCAACGCCATCCTCGCCCAGCCCAAGAATATAGGCCTTGTAATGGCCATTTACCGGGGCATCGGCAGGTAAGGTTTTTTCGTCGTAGCCAACGCAATATTGGTCCAGGAAGGGTTGATCGACCAGATTCTCGCTGATCAACACGTGCGCCAGTCCAGCCACTAATGCCGCATCCGTACCTGGCCGAATCGGGATCCATTCATCCTCACGTCCGGCGGCAGTATCGGTATAACGTGGATCGATAACGATCATCCGTGCATTAGAGCGTTCACGCGCCTGCTCCAGATAATAGGTAATACCGCCACCACTCATCCGCGTTTCCGCCGGGTTATTACCGAACATCACCACCAATTTGCTGTTTTCAATATCCGAGGTGCTGTTACCTTCATTGCTGCCATAGGTGTAAGGCATGGCGCAGGCGATTTGCGCGGTGCTGTAAGTGCCATACTGGCTCAGGTAACCGCCATAGCAATTCATCAGACGGGCGACCAGTGAAGCATTCGGCGATGAGCGGGTAATATTGCCGCCGACAATGCCCGAGGTGTAATTGATATACACCGCCTCGTTGCCATATTGCCCGACAATCCGCTTCAGGTTGTTGGCGATGGCATCATAAGCTTCGTCCCAGCTGATACGTTTGAATTTGCCTTCACCCCGTTTACCGACGCGCTTCATGGGATAATTCAGGCGGTCAGGATGGTTCATTCGGCGACGAATAGAACGACCGCGTAAACAGGCTCGCACCTGGTGGTCGCCATATTCATCCAGGCCGGTATTATCGGTTTCGACCCAATAAACTTCGTCGTCGCGGACGTGTAAACGCAAGGCACAGCGACTGCCACAGTTAACCGAACAAGCGCCCCAGACGACTTTGTCCTGTGCGGTTTGTAGCACACTTTCACTGATTGAAACCGCTAAAGCACGCCGGCTAAAGGGCAATGCGATACCCCCGACGGCCAGCGCCAACCCGACTATGCCGCTGGATTTTACCAACGTACGACGGCTGAATCCCCCGGACTCCTGACGGTTTGTTTTGTTTTCCGACATAACTCACTCCACGTTTTACCCTGGTATTGATAAACGTCATGCCCTTGATTCAAGGCAGCGATCAGAGGAGACAGATCCGATGTCTGTTGATGAGCCTGAGAAAAGCCCTCCTCTATGAGTGGATATTACTCAGAAGTGAGTAGTGAACTTTGTCTGCTATCAATAAAGCGGGGGAAGTATCTGAAAGAAAAAGGGCTTTCGAACAAAGGGGTAACAATTTTCTTATAAAAAAAGCGCCCGTAGGCGCTTTTCGTGGAACAGCTAACTTATTAACCGATATATTCCAGGCCACCCATATATGGGCGTAATACTTCTGGTACCTGAATACGGCCATCGGCCTGCTGGTAGTTTTCCAGCACCGCCACCAGCGTACGACCTACTGCCAGACCAGAACCGTTCAGCGTATGCACCAGGCGCGGCTTCTTCTCGGTTTTGCTGCGGCAGCGGGCTTGCATACGGCGCGCCTGATAATCCCACATGTTGGAGCAAGACGAGATCTCACGGTAAGTGTCCTGCGCCGGCAGCCACACTTCCAGATCGTAGGTCTTGCATGAGCCTGCACCCATATCACCGGTACACAGCAACATTTTGCGGTATGGCAGGTTCAGCAACTGCAGCACTTTCTCTGCATGACCGGTCAGCTCTTCCAGCGTAGCCATAGAGTCTTCCGGACGGACGATCTGCACCATCTCAACTTTGTCGAACTGGTGCATGCGGATCAAACCACGTGTGTCACGGCCATAAGAACCGGCTTCGGCACGGAAACAAGGCGTATGCGCGGTCAACTTCAGCGGCAGAGATTCCTCTTCCAGGATCTCGTCGCGCACCAGGTTGGTCAATGGTACTTCTGCCGTTGGGATCAGCGCATAGTTGCTGCTGTCGGACTCTTCTTCCAGCGGTTTGGTGTGGAACAAGTCTTCACCAAACTTCGGCAACTGGCCAGTACCGTACAGCGTGGCATGGTTAACCAGATAAGGAACGTAGGTTTCCTGGTAGCCGTGCTGTTCGGTATGCAGATCCAGCATGAACTGGGATAACGCACGGTGCATGCGGGCGATTTGCCCTTTCATCACCACAAAGCGTGAACCCGTCAGTTTTACCGCCGCGGCAAAGTCCAGACCCCCGGCCATTTCGCCCAAGTCGACGTGATCGCGCACCTGGAAATCGTACTGGCGCGGTTCGCCCCAGCGGCTGACTTCCTGGTTATCGCTGTCGTCTTTGCCGTCTGGCACTTCATCGTCAGGCAGGTTCGGGATCGCCAACGCATAGTCACGGATTTCAGCCTGCAGCTGGTCCAGCGCGGCCTTGGCCGTGTCCAGCTTGTCACCCAGTTCGTTTACTTCGCGACGCAGCGGCTCAATGTCTTCCCCGCGCGCTTTAGCCGCGCCGATGGATTTCGATCGGGAGTTACGTTCTGCCTGCAGCGTTTCGGTTTCTACCTGCAGAACTTTGCGACGCTCTTCTTGAGAACGCAGCAGATCCAGATCGAGTTTAAAGCCTCGGCGAGCCAGTTTGACGGCGACTGCGTCTAGCTCATTACGCAGCAGATTGGGATCGAGCATGCTAATCCTGTGCTTATTGTTATTGAAAGAAAATTTGATGTTTTATTCGGCTGAATTTATAGCCGCATAAAGGAAGAGTGATACCCGCTAACCTTACCGCAACGGCAACGCTAGCGGTAGCGTTTTGTCTGGCTATTTTGATCCTGCTCAGCAAGCCATGCCAGCTTTTCACCGATTTTACCTTCCAGCCCGCGAGTGGTTGGATGATAGTAACGCGTCTTGGCCATTTCGGGCGGGAAATAATCTTCACCGGCGGCATAGGCATTGGGTTCGTCGTGGGCGTAGCGGTATTCTGCACCCAACCCCATTTCCTTCATCAGCTTGGTTGGCGCATTGCGCAAGTGCTCGGGTACGTCATAATCAGCCATCTCTTTGGCATCACGTATTGCCGCTTTGAAGGCGGTGTAAACCGCGTTGCTTTTTGGCGCACAGGCCAGATAGACGATAGCCTGGGCTATCGCCCGTTCACCCTCCGCCGGTCCTACCCGAGTGAAGCAGTCCCAGGCCGCAATAGCCACCTGCATACCACGCGGGTCAGCATTACCGACATCTTCAGAAGCAATCGCCAGCAACCGGCGTGCCACGTACAAGGGATCGCCCCCGGCGGTAATAATACGGGCATACCAGTACAGCGCAGCGTCCGGTGCTGAACCACGCACCGATTTATGCAGCGCCGAGATCAGATCGTAAAAGCGGTCGCCTTTATTATCGAAACGCGCACTGCGTTCCCCGGAGACTTCTTTCAGTAATTCCGGCGTCAATACGCGGATGCCTTTGGCGTTGATTTCCGCCATGTCCGCCATCATCTCCAGGCTGTTCAGCGCCCGACGGGCGTCGCCGCCCACCAGCTCCGACAACATGCGGCGCGTCTCTTCCGGCAGTTCGATATTCTGGCCACCCAAACCCCGGCTGTTGTCTTGCATCGCCTGATCCAGCACCTGACTGATATCTTCGGCAGTCAGTGCCTTCAGTAAATAGACGCGAGCACGCGACAACAACGCCGAGTTAAGCTCAAAGGACGGGTTTTCGGTGGTGGCGCCGATAAAGGTGATGGTGCCGTCTTCAATATGCGGCAGGAAGGCATCCTGCTGGCTTTTGTTGAAGCGGTGCACCTCATCGACAAACAGGATAGTGCGGCGACCGGAGTCACGGTTTTGACGTGCGCGCTCAATCGCCTCACGGATCTCTTTAATCCCGGACGTGACGGCAGAAATACGTTCGACGTCCGCCTGGCCATAACGGCCGATCAATTCCGCCAGCGTGGTTTTCCCGGTGCCCGGTGGCCCCCACAGAATCATCGAATGCAGTTGTCCCGCCTCGATAGCCCGCGGCAAAGGCTTACCGGCAGCCAACAGATGCTGCTGGCCGATGTATTGTGCCAGCGTAGTCGGCCGCATCCGCGCGGCCAACGGCTGGAATTCATTCTGGGAAAAATCGAGCGACATATTACTCACGCGGACCTCACTGGCGCTGGTCGTCCAGCGTCACCCCCTTCGGCGGGGTAAATTTGAATTTGCTGGCATCAGCCGCGACATTCTGCTGGCTTTTCAGCGCGTAAGAACTGCGTTGGCCGTCCTGCTCAACCGCGGCAAAACTGCGGATAGTGCCGCTGTTATCCACGGTAATAGCGAACTGTTTCAGGTTGCCGCTGCTGGATTTTGGCGTCAGCTCAAAATCATTGCCCTTCTGCTTAACGTTGTACTGTTTCCAGTCATTGGCGTTATTACGGGTGATCAGCATAAACGGCGTGTTGCCGGTGGCGTTTTTCAGCCAGGTGGCAGTGACCTGCTCAACAAAGGGATTGTAGAACCACAGGGTCTGACCGTCTGACACCAGTACGCTCTCGTCCGGCGAGGTCATGTGCCAGTTAAACAGATTCGGGCGCTTAACCCAGAGTTCGCCTTCACCCTGCTGTACCGCCGCGCCATCGCTGCTGGTCACCGTCTGGGAGAAGCTGGCGTGGAAACTGTTCACTTTCGCCAGACGACTTTGCAAATCCTGCGCGGCGTCGGCCAGCACAGAGGTGGAAGCGAAACCCGAAAGCAGACAACAGGCAACTAACAGTTTTTTCATTATTCCAGATACCTTATGAAATGCGTTAACCGCAAGGCGGTGCCGTGCGGGTCAAATTAACCCTTAAACACCTTTACTCTACCCGAAGCCATTCGCCGGCAGATAGGCCAATGTTCCGAGAAGCCGATGGGTTTACGCTTCTTTGCACAAGGGCCGCTAAGCGGCCCTTTTAATTAAATAACAACGATTAAAACTTCATCAGTCATGCCGTGGCGGTGCCAGCACCTCGCGGTTGCCGTTGTGCCCCTGCTCGCTGACGATGCCCTGCGCTTCCATCTGTTCGATGATACGCGCGGCGCGGTTATAACCGATGCGGAACTGACGCTGTACGCCGGAGATAGAGGCGCGGCGTTTATCCACCACAAACTCCACCGCCTGATCAAACAACGGATCCAGCTCTTCGTCACCGTCCAGACCACCGCCGGAACCCCCCTCACCGTCGTCACCGGCGTTGAGGATACCCTCTTTATATTGAGGTCGTTCACGCGCTTTCCAATCCTTAACCACTGCATGCACTTCCTGATCGCGCACAAATGCACCATGCACACGTACCGGAATGGAGGAGTTAGGGGCCAGATACAGCATGTCACCCATCCCCAGCAGGGATTCAGCACCGCCCTGATCGAGGATGGTGCGCGAGTCAATCTTGCTGGATACGGTAAAGGCAATACGGGTCGGGATGTTGGCCTTGATCAGGCCGGTGATCACATCCACCGACGGACGCTGAGTTGCCAGCACCAGGTGGATCCCCGCCGCACGCGCTTTCTGCGCCAGACGAGCGATCAGTTCCTCGACCTTTTTGCCGACCGTCATGATCAGATCGGCAAACTCATCGACCATCACCACGATGTAAGGCTCTTTCTCCAGTACCGGCGGCGTGATGTCCATGCTGTCGGTCGGTTTCCAGAACGGATCCGGGATCGGACGCCCCATGGCTTCAGCCTGATCGACGCGTTCGTTATAACCGGCCAGGTTACGCACACCGAGCGCAGACATCAGCTTGTAGCGACGCTCCATCTCGGCGACACACCAACGCAGGGCATTGGCGGCGTCTTTCATGTCGGTAACCACGTCGGTCAACAGATGCGGAATGCCCTCATAGACTGACAGTTCCAGCATTTTCGGGTCGATCATGATAAAGCGCACTTCTTTCGGCGTGGCCTTATACAGGATGCTCAGGATCATGGCATTGACCCCGACCGACTTACCGGAACCGGTGGTCCCCGCGACCAGCAGGTGTGGCATTTTAGCCAAATCGGCCACCACCGGTTCGCCGGAAATGTCTTTACCCAATACGATCGCCAGCGGCGACGGATTGTCGCGGAACGCCGGGCAGTCCAGCACTTCTCGCAGATAGACCGTCTGACGTTTGACGTTAGGCAGCTCCAACCCGACGTAAGGCTTGCCGGGGATCACTTCCACCACACGCACCGCGGAGGTCGACAGTGAACGCGCCAAATCGCGCGACAGGTTGGAAATACGTGCAGCCTTGACGCCCGGAGCCAAATCCAGCTCGAAGCGGGTGATGACCGGACCTGGTAAAATGTCCACCACGTCGGCTTTCACCCGGTAATCGGCCAGGCTGGCCTCCACCAAACGCGCCTTTTGTTCCAGCGCGAAGGAATCTACCGGTTCCACCTCTTTCGGGGCTTCGGTCAGCAAATCCAGCGTCGGCAACGGCGTGGTCGGTTTTTGCAACGGCATATCGTTGCGCATCAGGAACGGGTGTATCAGGCTGTCCATCGCCGGTTGCTGCACAGCGGCAGGTTCCGGTTGCGCCACAGGCTGCTGATAGGCTGGCGGCTGTTGCTGCACTGCCGGTTGCTGCTGCGGTTGTTGGTAAGCAGGCTGATAGGACTGTGCCGGCGGAATCTGAGGCTGAGCCGGCGCGGCGGGCTCAAACTGACCGAACGGCACATCGTCTTCACTCTCGCTTTGCTGCTCAATGCATTCTTCCAACTGTGGCGACAAGGTGAACAATGGCTCAACCGGGCCATCATCAACCAAATCATCCATCGGCGAGAAGCCGAACGCATTACGGGTATCGACCGGCGTAGTTGGCTGCACCGATGGCGCGACTTCTGGCTGGCCATAGCGCTGGCTTTGCTGGTTGGCAAACGCTTGACGCAGTGCGGCCTCCTGCAGAGCAGCTTCATCATCCAGATTATCCGACGCAGATTCCTCACCGTAACGCTGGCTTTGCTGCTCGGCAAATGCCTGACGTAACGCCGCTTCCTGCAGGGCTTCATCATCTGGCGAAAGATTATCCGCATTCTGCAATGGCTCATCGTCCCCTCGGGTGCGCTGTTCCTGTTCGGCCATGCGCTGCGAAGGCAGTTTGATGCCATAAGAAGCCAGTTCACGACGAGTCGGAATGCGTACCGGATTAGGACGCGGTAATTCAGGGCCGAGGCCTTGTTTCACCTGCGAGTTAGCATCACTGGTAGCGCTAAAGGCCGGCATAAAGGTATTGGCGGCAACAGCACCGGCAATCGCCGCCGCTGCGGCAGGTGCCTGAGGTTTCACGCTGCCAAACGGGGTAACGGCAGGCTCAGCGGCACTGAAGCCGGCCGGAGCGCTGACGTCAACGCTATCACGCTGGGCGGCAGAAAAATCAAACGGGGAACGGTCTGGCGACGGCGATACGGCCGGTGCGTCCCAGTTCCCCATACGCGGTTCATCGTCGTCCCGGTAAGGATCGGCCTGGCGCGTCAACTTCGGCGTCGGCGTCTCTTCAGGGATTTCAAACGAATACAGCGGCGGTGCGGTGTTTTCTGCTACCGCACTCATCGGATGCTGGTTCACCGAGGCCGGAGCCACAGGTGCTGCAGTAACCGACGGTGCCTGAGCCACGACAGGTGCCGCAGTGACAGGGGCGCTGGCTACCGCTGACGCGACAGGCGCGGCATCGGCCTCATCGTCATCATTAGCCCGCAGACCGCTGAGTAACGGATCTTCGGCATCTTCCGCCGCCATTTTGGCGGTTTCCGTTACCGAAGGCGCAGAGAACAACACGTCGTCTTCCGCCGCATTGGCCGCCGTTGCCGAGGTAGCCACAGCAAGCGCGGCATCCTTGTCAGCGGATTCAGGCTGATCTTCGACGTAGCGCTCATCATCGTCATGATAACGGTCTTCACGACGTGAGCGGTTGGTCATAAAGGTGGCCGTACCCAGCACCACGCCGCCGATGCGCTCGGCGATCACCAACCAGGACCAGCCGGTAAACAGCGTCAGCCCCGCAGCCCAAACGCACAACAGCCCCAGGGTGGCGCCGATACCGTTGAACCACGGCAACATGGCGTTGCTCAGCAAGCTGCCAATCACGCCGCCGGATGCGAAGTAATAGAGGTCGTCGACATTCAATGCCGCCAGGCCACACGAGGTGAGCACCAGCGCCAACGTGCCGATCAGGCGCAGTGAAAGCGCAAAATAGTCGATGTATTCGCCATTGCCGCGCTGACGGTAAGCCGCCCAGCACAACACCAGCATGATCGGCGGTATCGCATAGGCGAGTACCCCGAAGGTGAAGAACAATGTGTCGGCCATCCAGGCCCCGACGCCACCGCCCAGGTTATGAATAGGCTCATGCCACGCGGTCTGCGACCAGCTTGGGTCAGAGGGATTAAAACTGACCAAGGCAGCCATGAGGTAAATGGCAAAAATGGCTACCACAATCAACACAGCTTCGAGCAAACGGCGACCGCTGCTGAGTTTTCTCAAGGTAACTTCTTTATCTTCTGTATATTCCTGGCTCAAGAAAGGCTCTCCAGGTTCCTGTTAGCTGACATAGCAACAGCGCCGAGAAGCTTCCCCGGCGCCGAAACTGTATGAATAAACAGGAGTGTAACCAATTTAATCAGGTTTTGCACCTGCACCCTACCGTGTTTTGATAACCAGACGGTTACTCTGTTTCACTTCTTCCATTACCACGTACGTACGGGTGTCGTTAACCCCCGGCAGACGCAGCAAGGTTTCACCGAGCAACTTACGGTAAGCCGACATATCCGGCACGCGGGTTTTCAACAGATAGTCGAAATCACCGGACACCAGATGACACTCCTGAATTTCTTCAAGCTTCTGAACGGCTGAGTTGAATTGCTCAAACACATCCGGCGCACCGCGATTCAACGTGATTTCCACGAAAACCAACAGGGAAGCGTCCAGATAATGCGGGTTGAGCAAAGCGGTATAGCCATGAATAAAACCCTGGCGCTCGAGGCGGCGCACGCGTTCTAAACATGGAGTTGGAGATAGCCCCACGCGCTTCGAAAGCTCAACGTTCGAAATACGCCCATCCTTCTGCAGCTCGTTCAGGATATTGCGGTCGATACGGTCGAGATCTTTACCCGGGCGTTTCTTATTGTCTGCCATTATTATTGTCTCTCTTATTTTCTTCCCTGCACTTGCCACACCCTAACCAACATCAATGTGTAAGGGTTCGTTCCAAGCGAAGACCCAATGCCTGTCATATGCTTCACTACCATCATCACCCCTTGTGCAGTCTGTCTGTCAAACCCTGCACCGGGTAGTTAAATGACGTTATTGCAAGAAGAAATCCCCCTCGCTTGCGCGGTGTCCCCTCACCCGCCGCACGCGGCTTCAGCAACGGCGCAAAATTCTGCGCCAACGCCGTAAATACGTACGATTTACTGCAGGGACAGGGATAATTTCTTCTTCCTATGATGTTTTCGCAAATGCGCAGCGGATTGTCAAAGTAAAAGAAGCAAAATCAGAAGAACGTACCGTCATGAAAAGTTAGCACCCCGTTTTTAGTTATGAATCGCTGGCTTAAAAACCCCGCTGCCAAGGCGCTTAAACCCGCTTTACGGGCTGTTTCTGACCCATTGAGTACACCACAGTGTTGAGTGGCTTCCATAAGTTAAATTGCTGCGTTTTACGCTCGCTTTAGCAGCAAAATAATAATTAATAGGCCATGACTATCAAACAAATCGTTAACAACATCCCCTGACGCTTTTTTTAATGCCGCATTTTCCCTACAATCGAATCCATTGTCCGCCATTGTGGGAAAAGAGGTTATTCATGGGCACGGCTAAACACAGTAAATTATTGATCCTGGGCTCCGGCCCGGCTGGCTACACCGCCGCCGTTTACGCAGCGCGCGCCAACCTGAGCCCGGTATTGATTACCGGTATGGAACAAGGGGGTCAGTTGACCACCACCACCGAAGTGGAAAACTGGCCGGGTGATGCCGAAGGCCTGACCGGCGCGGCGCTGATGGAGCGTATGCGTGAGCATGCGGAAAAATTCCAGACCGAGATTGTGTTTGACCACATCAACAGCGTTGAGCTGCAGAACCGTCCGTTCCGTCTGTTTGGCGACAACGGCGAATACACCTGTGATGCTTTGATCATCGCCACTGGCGCTTCCGCACGTTACCTTGGCCTGCCTACCGAAGAAGCGTTCAAAGGCAAAGGCGTGTCTGCCTGTGCCACCTGCGACGGTTTCTTCTACCGCAATCAAAAAGTCGCGGTCGTCGGTGGTGGTAATACCGCCGTGGAAGAGGCTTTGTACTTGTCCAACATCGCGGCCGAAGTTCACCTGATTCACCGCCGTGACAGCTTCCGTTCAGAGAAAATCCTGATCAACCGGCTGATGGAGAAAGTGAAAAACGGCAATATCGTGCTGCATACCGACCATACCCTGGACGAAGTGCTGGGCGATCAGATGGGCGTGACTGGCGTACGCATCCGCAGCACCAAAGCGGAAAACCAAACGCAGGACCTGGAACTGGCTGGCGTGTTTATCGCCATCGGCCACAGCCCGAACACCAGCATTTTCGGTGGTCAGCTGGAACTGGAAAACGGCTACATCAAGGTGCAGTCCGGCATTCACGGTAATGCCACCCAGACCACCATTCCTGGCGTATTCGCTGCCGGCGACGTGATGGACCACATCTACCGCCAGGCGATCACCTCCGCCGGGACCGGTTGTATGGCGGCGCTGGACGCTGAGCGTTATCTGGACGGCATTGCCGGCGCAGAAGTGCTGTAACCCCACACTGTCATTTTGAAAAGCGGCTATCACAGCCGCTTTTTTTTTGCCGCCATCTTTCTGTTATACCGCTATTTGACCGCTTTATTATTTTCAGTCTGTCGGGTGAAGAGGTAACATTGGCCTTCACTTGTTCGCTTCAGGTTGGGGCAAACACTTTTTTTAACAGTACGTTAACCTTGTCTGTACCCACAGGCGCCGGCGACGCAGACCCATATCTGATGAAAAAAACCAGACAGCAACAGTTAACCCATTGGCTCAAAACTCAGAGCCCCCTGGCGCAGCGTTGGTTGCGCCTTTCCATGTTGTTGGGGCTGATAAGCGGCATTCTGATTGTCGCCCAGGCATGGCTATTGGCTGCCCTGCTCCACGCGCTGATTATCGAGCACGCCCCGCGCGAACAGCTGATCCCCTCGTTTATCTGGCTGGCCGCCACCTTTGCATTGCGGGCGGTGTTGAGTTGGCTGCGTGAACGCGTCGGTTTTATCTGCGGACAGGTGATCCGCCAGCGTATGCGTCAGCAGGTGCTGGATAAACTGCAGCAACTCGGCCCGGCCTGGATCCAGGGCAAACCGGCCGGCAGTTGGGCCAGCATCATCGTCGAACAGATCGAAGACATGCAGGATTATTATTCTCGCTATCTGCCGCAGATGTACCTGGCGGTGTTTATCCCCGTGCTGATCCTGATTACCGTATTCCCGATAAACTGGGCCGCCGGCCTGATCCTGTTGACCACCGCCCCGCTGATCCCCATGTTTATGGCGCTGGTCGGTATGGGTGCCGCAGACGCCAACCGCCGCAACTTTGTGGCGCTGGCACGACTGAGCGGTAACTTCCTCGATCGCCTGCGCGGGCTGGATACGCTGCGCCTGTTTAACCGGGCTGAAGCGGAAACCGCGCAGATTGCCAAATCATCCGAGGATTTCCGTACTCGCACCATGGAAGTCTTGCGACTGGCATTTCTGTCCTCAGCGGTGCTGGAGTTCTTTGCCTCTATCTCCATCGCCGTGGTGGCGGTCTATTTTGGTTTCTCGTTCCTTGGCGAACTTAATTTTGGCAGCTACGGCACCGGCGTTACGCTGTTCGCCGGTTTCCTGGTGCTGATCCTGGCACCGGAATTCTTCCAGCCGCTGCGTGACCTTGGGGCCTTCTACCATGCCAAAGCGCAGGCGGTGGGCGCAGCAGAAGCGCTGGAAACCTTCCTCAGTGCCGAAGGCGAGCAAATGGGTAGCGGCACGCAAACGCTGGATAGCGATGCACCGCTGGAGTTGCAGGCGCAGGATCTGGAGATCCTGTCACCGGATGGCGTGCTGCTGGCCGGCCCGCTGAGCTTCACTCTGCCCGCGAACCAGCGCATTGCTTTGGTCGGGTTGAGTGGTGCCGGTAAAAGCTCGCTGCTGAACCTGCTGCTCGGTTTTCTGCCCTATCGCGGTTCTCTGACGGTCAACGGCATCGAGTTGCGCGAGCTGGCCGCCGAAGGCTGGCGTCAGCAGCTTGGCTGGGTAGGACAAAACCCGCACCTGCCGGCTCAAACGCTGCGGGCCAATATCCTGCTGGGCAACCCGCAGGCCAGTGACGCCCAGTTACAGCTGGCGGTAGAGCAAGCCTACGTCGGTGAGATCCTGCCGCATTTGCCACAGGGATTAGAGACTGAAGTCGGCGATAACGCCGCCCGTCTCTCCGTCGGCCAGGCCCAGCGCGTAGCGGTTGCCCGGGCGCTTATCAGCCCACGTCGTTTGCTGCTGCTGGATGAACCGGCCGCCAGCCTTGACGCCCACAGTGAACGGCGGGTGATGCAGGCGCTGAATGCCGCCTCGCATCAGCAAACTACCCTGCTGGTGACCCACCAGTTGGAAGACACCGAAGACTACGACCAGATTTGGGTCATGGACGGCGGGCACATCGTCCAGCAAGGCGATTACGCCACGCTGAGTGCCCAACCGGGCCTGTTCGCCAATCTGATTGCACACCGCAGCGGGGATCTATAATCATGCGCGTTTTGCTGCCGTTTCTGGCGCTATACCGTCGTCACAGCCTGCTGATCTGTCTGGGCATTGTACTGGCCATCGTTACGCTGCTGGCCAGCATCGGCCTGCTGGCGCTGTCTGGCTGGTTCCTCGCCGCCTCGGCCCTGGCCGGGCTGGCGGGCCTGTTTACTTTCAACTACATGCTGCCGGCCGCCGGTGTCCGCGGTGCCGCCATTTTCCGCACCGCCGGGCGCTACGCCGAACGCGTGGTCAGTCACGATGCCACCTTCCGCGTGCTGTCCCATCTGCGGGTGTTTACCTTTAAAAAGATCCTGCCACTGTCGCCGGGCGGCATTGCCCGCTTCCGTCAGGCCGACCTGCTTAACCGTCTGGTGGCGGATGTCGATACGCTGGATCATTTGTACCTGCGGGTGATCTCACCGCTGGTCAGCGCTGCCGCCGTGATTGTGGTCGTCACTTACGGCCTGAGCTGGCTGGACACTTCCCTGGCACTGACGCTGGGGGGCATTCTGCTGATGCTGCTGGTGCTGGTACCCCCGGTATTTTATCGTGCGGGCAAGCCAATTGGCGGCCAGTTGACCACTCTGCGCGGCCAGTACCGTACCGACCTTACCGCCTGGCTTCAGGGCCAGGCCGAACTGGTGGTGTTTGGCGCCGTTGAAAGCTTCCGCGCCGATCTGGATACCACCGAGCAGCACTGGCAGCGCCGCCAATGGCAGCAGGCCTCGCTGGGCGGCATCGCGCAGGCACTGATGATCCTGGCTAGCGGCCTGACAGTCACCTTGTTGCTGTGGCTCACTGCGGCCGGTATCGGTGGCGACAGCCAGCCCGGTGCGCTGATTGCGCTGTTCGTGTTTGCCGCGCTGGCCTCATTTGAAGCGCTGATGCCGGTGGCTGGCGCTTTCCAGCATCTTGGGCAGGTGATCGCTTCCGCCACCCGGGTGAAGCAGGTCATCGACCGGCAACCGGAGGTCAGCTTCCCTACCCGCGGCCCAGCGGCTGAGAAAGGCGCTGCCCTGAGTCTGCAACGGCTGACCTTCACCTACCCCGACCAACCGCTGCCGGTAGTGCAGGACGTCACGCTGGAGATTGCCGCCGGTGAACACATTGCTCTGCTCGGGCGTACCGGCTGTGGCAAATCGACCCTGCTGCAATTGCTGACCCGCGCCTGGAACGCCGATAGCGGCCAGGTGCTGCTCAACGGCCAGCCACTGAGCGCTTACGATGAAACCACGCTGCGCCAGATGACCACCGTCGTCAGCCAGCGGGTGCATATTTTCAGCGATACGCTGCGTGAAAACCTGCGCATCGCTGCCCCGGCGGCAACCGATGAACAACTGCGCGGGGTCTTGCAGCAGGTCGGGCTGGACAAGCTGCTGGAGAACGAGGGGCTGAATGCCTGGCTGGGAGATGGCGGTCGCCAGCTTTCCGGCGGTGAGCAGCGTCGTCTGGGCATTGCCCGTGCGCTATTGCATCAGGCCCCCCTGTTGCTGCTCGATGAACCGACCGAAGGCCTGGATGCCGAGACCGAACAGCAGATCCTGGCACTACTGCGCCAACATTGTCAGGGGAAAACGCTGATCCTGGTCACCCACCGTCTGTATGGGCTGGAGCACCTGGACCGCATCTGCGTGATGGACGGCGGTCAGATTGTCGAGCAAGGTGATCATCTCACCCTGATGCGTCAACAGGGGCGTTACGCCCACTTCCGCCAACGTATCAGTGGTATACCGCTGTAAAATGGCCTGTAGAGGACGCTGAGACCTTATATGCGCATTGTTAAGCTGTCACCGCAGTCACTGGCGTTCCCCTCTCCTGAGGGCGCTCTGCGCGATCCTAACGGGCTGCTGGCCATTGGCGGCGATCTGACCGCGCCGCGTTTGCTGGCCGCTTATGAGCGTGGCATCTTCCCCTGGTTCTCGCCGGGGGAAGCCATTCTATGGTGGTCACCGGACCCCCGGGCGGTGCTGTTCCCGGCCGAACGTCATATCAGCCGCAGTCTGAAACGTTTTCTGCGCAGTAACCCTTTTCGCATTACGCTGAATCACGACTTTGCGGCGGTGATCGCCGCCTGCGCCGATCGACCGGAAGAAGGCACCTGGATTGGCCCGGAAGTACAACGTGCTTATTTGCATCTGCACCGCCTTGGCTTCGCCCACTCGATCGAGGTTTGGCAGGATGAAGAGCTGGTCGGTGGCATGTACGGTATCGCTCAGGGGGCGCTATTTTGCGGCGAGTCGATGTTTAGCCGCACCACTAATGCCTCCAAGTGCGCCCTGATGACTTTTTGCCGCCATTTTGCCGCTTATGGCGGAGAATTGATTGACTGTCAGGTGCTTAACGCTCACACTGCCACGCTGGGTGCGAGAGAGATCCCCCGAAGACAATTTTTGCAGCAGCTCAGCCAACTTCAGCGCAAGCCATTAGCGCCAGAGTGTTGGGCACCGCAAGTTTTACCCCCACAGCAGGTTGAACCACCCTCCCCAACAAACTAATTTTGCGGAAACGGTGCAATGTTCACCGACACTTCTTTACATAATGTGGGTTTTTCGGCATTATCTTGCCGGTTAAAAACTAAGGTAGTTAGACCTAGAGGATTCGATGGCCAAAGAAGACAATATTGAAATGCAGGGCACCGTTCTTGATACGCTGCCAAACACCATGTTCCGCGTTGAATTAGAAAACGGGCACGTGGTTACCGCACATATCTCCGGTAAAATGCGTAAGAACTACATCCGCATCCTGACGGGCGACAAAGTCACTGTAGAGCTGACCCCGTACGACCTGAGCAAAGGCCGCATTGTCTTCCGTAGCCGTTAATCGGCTCACTCGTCGCCAGCCGATGGCGGCACCGAGGATGTAATGCCTCCGGAGCCCTTTCCGTTTACCCCCGTAGCAACGTTCAACATCGAGTTGCAGGTGCGCAGGTAAACTGAGAGGGCTCAATCATTTCTGTTGTGGTGATGATTTTCACCCATAAAAAAAGCGATGCCGAAGCATCGCTTTTTCTTTATCTGACCCCGGACTTAGTGCACCGCACCTTCATCCGCTTTGCGCATTGACGCGCTGATAAATTGGTAAGTCAGTTTCTGATTCTCTTTGTCCAGCTCGACTTTCACCGAGCCGCCATCCACCAGTGAACCAAACAGCAATTCGTTGGCCAGCGGTTTCTTCAGGTTTTCCTGCATCACACGCGCCATTGGACGAGCCCCCATCGCACGGTCATAGCCTTTCACTGACAGCCAGTCACGCGCTTCGTCACTCACTTCCAGCGACACGCCCTTCGCATCCAGCTGCGCCTGCAGTTCGACGATAAACTTGTCGACAACCTGCTGAATAACCTCGGCCGACAGATGGTTGAACCAAATAATGTTGTCCAGGCGGTTACGGAATTCCGGCGTGAACACTTTTTTGATCTCTTCCATCGCGTCGGTGCTGTTGTCCTGCTGGACCAGACCGATCGATTTACGTTCTGTCTCGCGTACCCCGGCGTTGGTGGTCATCACCAGGATCACGTTGCGGAAGTCCGCCTTGCGACCGTTGTTATCGGTCAGGGTACCGTTGTCCATCACCTGCAGCAGCAGGTTGAACACGTCCGGGTGCGCCTTCTCGATTTCATCCAGCAGCACTACCGAGTGCGGATGTTTAAGCACCGCATCGGTCAGCAGACCGCCCTGATCGTAACCGACATAGCCCGGAGGTGCGCCAATCAGACGGCTGACGGTATGACGTTCCATATACTCGGACATGTCAAAACGCAGCAGTTTGATATCCATCGCCTTCGCCAGCTGAACCGTGACCTCGGTTTTCCCAACGCCGGTTGGCCCGGCAAACAGGAAGGAACCGACAGGCTTGCGATCGTGTCCCAGACCCGCCCGGCTCATCTTGATCGCTTCGGTCAATGCTTCAATCGCCTGATCCTGACCAAACACCAGCATTTTCAGACGGTCGCCCAGACTTCTCAACACATCACGATCGCTCGCTGACACGGTTTTTTCCGGGATGCGCGCGATACGCGCCACCACCGACTCAATATCGGCAACGTTGACGGTTTTCTTGCGCTTGCTGATCGGCATTAAGCGACTGCGAGCACCCGCCTCGTCGATCACGTCAATAGCCTTGTCCGGCAAATGGCGGTCATTGATGTATTTCACCGACAGCTCAACCGCCGCACGCACCGCTTTCGCGGTATAACGCACATCGTGGTGTGCTTCGTACTTGGTTTTCAGGCCGTTGATGATCTGAATGGTCTCTTCCGGCGTTGGCTCGGTAATGTCGATTTTCTGGAAACGACGGGCCAGTGCGCGGTCTTTTTCAAAAATGTTGCTGAATTCCTGATAGGTGGTCGAGCCGATGACCCGGATCTTGCCGCTGGAAAGCAGCGGTTTGATCAGGTTGGCGGCATCTACCTGCCCACCGGACGCCGCACCGGCACCGATGATGGTGTGGATCTCATCGATAAACAGGATGCTGTTCTTATCCTGCTCCAGCTGTTTCAGCAGGGCTTTGAAGCGTTTTTCGAAGTCGCCGCGGTATTTGGTGCCCGCCAGCAGCGAACCGATGTCCAGGGAATACAGGGTGCAGTCCGCCATCACTTCCGGAACGTCGCCCTGCACAATGCGCCAGGCCAGCCCTTCGGCAATCGCGGTTTTACCCACGCCGGACTCACCCACCAACAGCGGGTTGTTCTTGCGGCGACGGCACAGTACCTGGATAGCGCGTTCCAGCTCAGGGTCACGGCCAATCAACGGATCGATGCCGCCCACCCGGGCCAGTTGATTGAGGTTGGTGGTGAAGTTCTCCATACGGTCTTCCCCTCCGGACTGCTCTTCATTCACCGGGTTTTCCGCATTTGGCGCTTGGCCCGGCTCGTCTTTACGTGTGCCATGTGAAATGAAGTTCACTACGTCAAGACGACTGACGTCGTGTTTGCGCAGCAGGTAAGCCGCCTGCGACTCCTGCTCGCTGAAAATTGCCACCAGCACGTTGGCGCCGCTGACTTCGCTGCGGCCGGAAGATTGCACATGGAATACCGCACGCTGCAGTACGCGCTGGAAGCTAAGCGTCGGCTGAGTGTCGCGCTCTTCTTCACTGGCGGGCAGCGTCGGCGTGGTTTGTTCGATAAAGGCTTCGAGTTCCTGGCGCAGTGCAGCCAGGTCCACCGTACATGCCTCAAGCGCTTCCCGCGCGGCAGGGTTGCTGAGTAACGCCAGCAACAGGTGCTCCACGGTCATAAACTCGTGTCTGTGCTCACGCGCCCTGGCGAAAGCCATGTTGAGACTGAGTTCCAGTTCTTGATTGAGCATAAGCACCTCCCCAATAGATTGCCTTAATCAGGCTTTTTCCAGCGTACAAAGCAACGGATGCTCGTTCTCCCTGGCATAACGGTTCACATGTACGACCTTGGTTTCCGCCACCTCGGCGGTAAAAACACCACAGATCGCCTTGCCTTGATAGTGGACCGTGAGCATCAGTTGCGTTGCGCGTTCAATATCATAAGAAAAGAACTTTTGCAGAACGTCAATCACAAATTCCATCGGTGTGTAATCGTCGTTGTTAAGTATAACTTTATACATAGACGGCGGTTTTACCGCATCGATTTGTTTTTCTTCGGCTAAGTGTTCAAAATTTAGCCAATCGTTGTTATTGCCCATCGCTGCTCATCTTCTCTGCTCTGTCCTTTAATATGGGGACAGGTTCCGGTTATTCAAAGTGGGGTATTCATACTATTTTATCATCTTCGCCGCCATCCCGCCGCACTGGAACGTGCGCAAAAATCACTGACGAATTGTTACCAAACAATGTCAATAGCGTTACCTGCTTCAAACTTTGATGAACTGCACCCCACCGACAAAAGCCGATCCCTTGACGTGATGATCATTTGCTCTAGAGTGTAAATTCGTGAGCTGGTGGTGTTTTAACCACTCTCAGGCTCATCTGCTGCCTGCCATTGGCGGGTGCGAATTCAGTTATTCATCTCACCTAAAAATAGCGTTGCGAGGGATGTAAAAGCATGGAGACGGGTACTGTTAAATGGTTCAACAACGCCAAAGGGTTTGGGTTTATCTGTCCTGAAGGCGGCGGCGAAGACATATTCGCCCATTACTCTACGATCAAGATGGACGGGTACCGGACGCTAAAAGCTGGCCAGCAGGTCAGTTTTGACGTGCACCAAGGGCCAAAAGGGAACCATGCGAGTCTTATTGTGCCAGTGGAAAGCGAGGCGTTGGCCTAAACGCTTCCACCAAGTCAGTCTGAAACACCGCAAAGAATGCCAGCCGCCGTATGACTGGCATTTTTTATTATGCCCGTCGTATTTCAAGCTGCAGCGTTGTTACCTGCACTCACTCACCCCAGTTACTTACTTAAGTAAGCGCCTAGGGATGAGCGAGCTGGGCGCCTAACTGCAGCTTGAAATTCATAGGGCAGGCTATTCGCGCGCCAGCGCGTCAATCGGGTTAAGCCGCGCCGCACTGCGCGCCGGCAGATAGCCGAATACCACGCCGATCGCCGTTGAACAAACAAACGCGCTCAGCAACGCCGCCGGTGGGAAACTGATTTGCCACCCCGGTAGCACCAGTTGAACCAGCAGGCCGATGGCAAATGACAGCATGATGCCCAACGCGCCGCCGACCAGACACACCAGCACCGCTTCAATCAGGAACTGCTGCAGTACGTCACCGGATCGAGCCCCCACCGCCATACGAATGCCGATCTCACGGGTACGTTCTGTCACCGACACCAACATGATGTTCATCACGCCGATCCCACCAACCACCAGAGAAATTACCGCCACCAGCGTCAGGAACAGCTGTAGCGTACGCGTGGTTTTTTCTGCGGTCTGCACCAGACTGTCCATGTTATAGGTGAAGATGTCTTTCTTGCCGTGGCGCAGCGTCAGCAAGCGCGTCAACTGCTGCTCCGCCTCCTGGCTGTTGTAGCCCTCGCGAATACGCACGGTGATCGAATCGAAATAGGCGTTGCCCATCAGTCGGTTGGCCATGGTGCTGTAGGGCACCCAGACGTTCAGCGTCTTGCTGCTGCCGAACATCGACTGTTTTTCTTTCGCCACCCCGACCACCGTCGCCGGCATATTGCCCACCAGGATCACCTGCCCCACCACATCCTTCTGGTGCGGGAACAGCCGGCGCTGGGTATTGGCGTCAATCACCACCGTTTGCGACTGCGATTGCACCTGCAGTTGATCAATACCGATGCCCTGGGTAAAGGTCATGCCGTATACGCGGAAAAACTGCTCGCTGACCCCGGTGACGTTGGCCGCCACGTCGACGTTACCCAACCGCAGCCGCATGCTGCTGGTGATGGTGGGTGACAGTGCATTGACGTAGGGTTGCTCACGGAGCGCGGCAAGGTCGTCGTACTTCAGCGCCTGGCGAAAGGTCGGGTCGTCGTCACCAAAGTCCTTGCCGGGATAAATGTCGACCGTATTGGTGCCGATGGATTTGATGTCCGCCAGCACCATCTGTTTGGCGGCGTCGCCGATCACCAGGATCGACACCACCGAGGCGATGCCGATAATAATCCCCAGCATGGTCAACGCGGTACGCATTTTACTTGCCGCCATCGCTCGCCAGGCCATCACCAGCGCCTCACGGAAACGGCCGGTGGTTTGCTGCCAGGACGGGGCCGAGGCCACCATCTCCAGGGGTTTGGCGTTCGGGTTGCGGCGCTGTTCCGGCCGTGAATCGGCAATGATCGCCCCATCGCGAATTTCAATGATCCGCTCAGCCTGTCGGGCCACCGCCGGGTCGTGGGTGACGATAATCACCGTATGCCCCTGCTCGCGCAGTTGCTTGAGGATCGTCATCACTTCTTCGCCGGAGTGGCTATCGAGAGCACCGGTCGGCTCATCCGCCAGGATCACCTGCCCACCGTTCATCAACGCGCGAGCAATACTGACCCGTTGCTGCTGGCCACCGGAAAGCTGGCTTGGCCGGTAGCCCACACGCTCACTGAGCCCCAGGCGCTGCAACAACGCCACCGCCCGCTCGCGCCGTGCCGCCTTTCCCAGCCCGGCATACACCGCCGGGACCTCAACGTTATGCGCCGCACTCAGATGGGGCAGTAAATGATAACGCTGGAAGATAAAGCCAAAATGCTCACGCCGCAGCCGGGCCAACGCATCGCCATCGAGCGTCGCGACGTCCTGCCCCGCCACCCGATACACACCGGCGCTGGGCTTATCCAGGCAACCGAGAATATTCATCAGCGTCGATTTGCCGGAGCCAGAGGCTCCCATGATCGCCACCATTTCGCCGGCTTCGATGCTCAGGCTCACGTCCTTCAGGACCGCCACCGTCTGATCGCCCGATTGATAGCTGCGGCAAATACCGCTCAGTTCCAGCAAAGCGGCCATCAGAGAGCCTCCGCGCCGCCGCGGCTGACAATCACTTCATCGCCGATGTTCAATCCGCTGAGAATTTGCACGTCAATATTGTTCCGCAGGCCAATGGCCACCTCACGCTTTTCCTCCTTGCCCTGTTTCAATATCGAAACCTGGTAGCGATTATCGGCAATTTGATCGCCCAGCGCCGCCAAAGGAATGACCTGTGCCTGACTGACGCCAGCCAGTTGGATATGTACCTGCGCGGTCATTTGCAGTCGCAGCAGCCCCTCGGGGTTCGGCACTTCAAAACGTGCATAGTAAAAGATGGCGTTATTGACCTTTTCCGGCGTCGGCTGAATATCTTTCAGCACGCCGTCAAAGCGCCGGTTCGGATCGCCCAGTACGGTAAACCAGGCTTTTTGGCCCGGTTTGAGGCTGATAACGTCTGCTTCCGATACCTGAGCCTTCACCAACATGGTGCTGAGATCGGCCAGGGTCAAAATGTTGGGCGCCTGTTGTGCGGCGATCACCGTCTGGCCCTGCAAGGTGGTGATTTGCACCACGTCACCGTCCATCGGTGCTTCAATACGGGTAAACGCCAGATTGATTTTTGCGGTATCCAGGCTGGCCTGATTTCTGGCGATCTGCGCCTGAATGGTGCCCACCTGGGCTTTTTTCACCGCCAGTTGGGTTGCCGCCTGATCCAGATCCTGGCGTGATACCGCCTGCAGTTTGGCCAGCGCCTGATTACGCTGCAGCGTTACCGCGGCCAGCTGTTGTTCCGCCTGAGCCTGCTGCAACTGAGCATGCAATTCACGCAAGGTAGCCTCACCCTCTCGGATGCTGTTTTGCGCCTGCTGCGGGTCAATCACGCCCAGTAACTGGCCCTTTTTCACCCGGTCGCCAATCTCGACGTACAGGCTTTCCAACTGACCGCTGACCTGCGCGCCCACGTCAACTTTGCGCACCGCGTCAAGCTGGCCGGTCGCCAATACGTTTTGCTGTAGATCGCCCTTGGCAACCTTCACCGTTTTAAATGGGGTCGCTGTCGGATGACCAAAGTGCCAGGCCGCTACGGCGGCAATCGCCACCAGTACCACCAGCGCCATGACCCAGCGTCGCTTATGTCCTTTAAACCACGTCAAAATAGGTTCCTGTCTGTTGCAATTCAAGCTGCCAATGGCGGCAACGGAGGCTAAATTATCACGCACAGTGATGAATAACTAAACCTTAGCTCAACACATTGTGGAGACACCCTTGGTTACATTCAGTATTGAACTCCCGTTTAGTCAAGGCTTGTTGAAATAGCGCCATTCAACACAGTCAAGGATTTCATCATGTCTCAGCTCAGCTATCCACTCGTATCTGCTCGCCCGCTTAACGGCTGGCAACTGATGACGGCGCTGGCCAATGGCGACAAAGCGCCGAGCAAAGCCTGGAAGAAAACATCATTCCGCCTTAAGTTTGTCGGCCGTTCGTTATTTTCCTGGCGCACCACCAGTGGCCTGCTCAACATGCTGGCGTCCAACCCTTTGCTGGATGAGATCCTGAGCGCGCAACCCAACCTGCCGTGCAAGCTGCATCGCCCCTATCTGGCAGCAAACATGAGCAAAATCGAGGGCCTGTTCGCCCTGCGTGATCATTACGATCTCAGCAAACAACGCATGCCAATGAAAATGCTGCTCGGTCATCTGAACAAGCCCTTTATGCTGACCAGCGCCAGCGGCAAGAGTGGCGGTGCGGTGTCACTGGAGCTGGCAGCCATTGATCACCTGAATAAAGAAGGGGAGGCCACCCTGCTGCTGCGTAATGCCAACGGGATTATGCTGGCGGAAATCACCTTTGCACTGATGCACTTTCAGCAACAGCCAACGTTGTTTATCGGGGGTTTGCAGGGGGCCAATCACCAGGTACCGCACGCGGAAATCCAGCAGGCCACCAAAGAGTGCCACGGGTTATTCCCAAAACGGCTGGTGCTGGAAGGCATTTGCACACTGGCACGTCATCTGGGCATTCAGCAAATCGTGGCGGTCGGCAACAGCACCCATATCTATCAGAACTGGCGTTATCAGAGTAAAAAGAAACAACAACTGCATGCCGATTACGATCAATTTTGGATATCAATGGGCGGCAAGATGCTGGAGAGCGGCTATTTTCTGTTGCCGGAACACATCACTCGCAAACCCATCGATGACGTCGTCAGTAAAAAACGTGCAGAATACCGCCGTCGCTATCAACTGCTGGACGAGCTGGAACAGGGAATGGCGGAGCATTTCAACGCCCAATCCCGTTTTGCCGGGGCCTAATCGGCCCGGCCGCGTGCCAGCCAGATCACGCGTGAAAACATTTTCTTCAGCAGGGGGGGCACCGAATCCGTGCCCCGCTCACCCGCGTTCATCGCAACCTCAATCGCCAGGTCGGGCTTCGAGGAGTGATGCACCGCCTTGAGGATCACCTTACGTACCGGCATCTGGCCATTGCTCGGCACCGAGGCCACCCGGTAATAGACTGAGCTGAAGCCTTCACGGAACATAAAGTGTTCCATATCCGGTGCCGGTAACGCGGTCAAACGGTCGCGCTCGTTATCGTCATGGTTATCCAGCATGCTGCGTACGGTACTGGCGTATTTTCTCCCCGCCTCATCGCCGTCCACCAGCGCATGCCACTCAATGCCCATCCGCCGGGCAAACCTTAGCAACGGCTTCAGGCCGCACTGGGCAAACTCGATCACCCGCACCCCTTCCGCTTCAAAGTGATAGCCACACTGGCGCGCCAGCTCGTTCAGCAGCCAGACTTCCGTTTCACCTTCCACCAGCAGCCAACAGCGGGCAAACAACGACGACGGTCGGTTAAAGCGAATATGAAATGAAATGCGTCGCCCGTCCTCCGGGCCCAGCCCGCGTGGCCCAAGGCGATAAGTGGCAACCCGCCCCGACTCACGCACTAACCGGCAAACGTGCTCAACCGGCACCAGGGAGACCAATTCGCTGGAATTGGTGGTGGTGATGCGCTGCAGCGGCAGCTGGTTCAGCAGCCCCCAGGCCACCGACAGCATGATCGGATGCAGACGGGTCTCCGGATCCTCCACCAGCAACAGCGGCCGGGCGTGCGGATCCAGCTTGACGCTGCCCTTGGCCTGCAGCAGCGTAGAAAACATGCCCAGTAAAATAAGACGCATACTGCGGCTATTAGGTTCGGCCACCATGCGGTTGATACTGTCCAGCGAACGCCATGCCAGCTGATCCTGATCTTGATCCAGTCGCTGTCGGCGTGGCCTTGTCACCTGCGAGCCCTGTTCAGCGAAGTAGTGTTCCAGCAGTTGCTGCATGGCCGCCAGCCCCTGACGCATCTCGGCATTGGTCAATTTTTGCGGGTTACGCACCAACTCACGCGTCAATTGATCCAATTGCAGTGACAGCGCCTTGTTATCGGTCGGGTTTTCGTTATTCAGCGTACTGGGCCGCAGGCGGCGGATAAAACGCGCATCGCGCAGGCGCAGTACCGGGTGAATACGGATGATGGCGTGCACCAGTTGCTCAATATGATGCAATTGCATCGCATTGCCGTCGGCATCCAGGAAGCCGCGCCAGGTGCATACCGTATCGTCATCGGCCAATTCGCCTTCGCAACGGTAATAAATGCGGTTCAGGTTATCGTCACCCTTAATCCACAGTGGCGACAGATGGCGGTAACGGGGCAGATGAGCATGGCCAATGTCTTTTTCGCAGAAGGTAAAAACCACCTGCAAATGCCGATCTTTGGCCTCTTCCTCACCGGGCGGGAAATGAAAGTCATGCGCCTCAAAACGGTACAGCTTGGGCTCTGGAGCCAGTAGCAAGGTCAGCGCGTCAAGCAGGCTGGATTTACCCCAGGCGTTTTCGCCGAGCAGCAGCGTGTTGTCATCCAGCATCAGTGATAGCCGGTTGATGCCGCGGAAACCTACAATCTCGATACGCTCTAAGAACATCTGTCGCCTCCCGTGCGCATTGCCACCGTCCTTCATGGGGTGACCTCCTCAGAGCATGGTCAAAAAACCCCTTGCAGGTCAAGCAGGCGAGGTTAAATCTGCCGCTTTACTCCGGCCGTTGTTTTGGTTAGCTTGTTGAGCCCCGCCGGTCACCCGCGCGCCATCCGCTGAACAAAGGACGTAAGCTTCACCATGTATTCAGGACTGCTGATTATTCTGTTACCGCTGATTGCCGGTTACCTCATTTCTTTACGCAGCAGGACGTTACTGCAAACCATCAACCGCCTGCTGAGCGGGATGGTGTACGTGATCCTGTTCTTTATGGGCATCAGCCTGGCGTTTCTGGAGGATCTGAGCAGCAATCTGGTCTTGATCTTCCAGTATGCCTCGGTGTTTTTCCTGTGCATTCTCGCCGCCAGTTTACTGATGCTGATGCTGCTGGAACGCAAAATTCCGTGGCACAACAGCCATAAGCAGGAAAAGCTGCCCTCACGCCTGCATATGGCACTCGAGTCGTTCAAACTGTGCGGCGTGGTGCTCGGCGGCTTCCTGCTCGGCCTGACACAGTGGCAATGGCTGCAATTCGCCAATAAAGGCAGCGAGTACGCGTTGATTTTCCTGCTGCTGTTGGTCGGCATCCAACTGCGCAACAGCGGTATGACGCTGCGCCAGATCGTGCTTAACCGTCGCGGCATGATGGTCGCGGTCGTGGTGGTCGTTAGCGCACTGGCCGGGGGGGCTCTGGCGGCACAGCTGCTGGGGTTGCCAATTAAAGCAGGGTTGGCGATGGCGTCCGGTTTTGGCTGGTACTCGCTTTCCGGCATTCTGATCACCGACGCCTACGGCCCGGTCCTGGGTAGCGCCGCCTTCTTTAACGATCTGGCCCGCGAACTGGTAGCGATTATGCTGATCCCAACGCTGGTGCGCCGCAGCCGTTCCACCGCGCTGGGCCTGTGTGGCGCCACCTCAATGGACTTTACCCTGCCTGTGCTGCAACGCAGCGGGGGTATGGAGATAGTGCCGCCAGCCATTGTGCACGGCTTCCTGCTGAGTCTGTTGGCACCGGTACTGATCGCCCTGTTCTCTTGATCTCTGCCCGGGGGCATCACCCCCGGAAAGCGTAATAATTCCCATCCGCATGGCAAAATTGCGCTAAATCAAACTTGCCCTTGGTAGCATCACAAAAGCCTTTTTAAGCCCCGGTTGCCGATCTATGCTCTTAAACAAGCATTATAAATGCAACTTTAAAAAGGAAGCGATTATGTTCTGTGTGCAATGTGAACAAACCATCCGTACCCCAGCCGGCAACGGCTGCTCCTATGCCCAGGGCATGTGTGGCAAAACAGCGGAAACCTCTGACCTGCAGGATCTGCTGGTCGCAGCGTTACAGGGATTATCCGCCTGGGCGTTGCAGGCCCGGGCGCTCGGGATCGTCGATCATGATATCGACAGCTTTGCCCCACGCGCCTTCTTCTCGACCCTGACCAACGTTAACTTCGATTCCGAGCGCATCATCGGTTACGCGCGCGAAACCATCGCCCTGCGTGAGTCTTTGGCCGCCCGCTGCCGGTTGCTGGACGCGGGTGTACGCGTCGATCATCCCCTGGCCAGCCTGCAGTTGGCCGGCGATGATATGCCCTCACTGTTGCAACAGGCCGCTCAGTTTGCCCTGAATACCGATAAAACCGAGGTCGGTGACGACGTGCACGGCCTGCGCATGCTGTGCCTGTATGGCCTGAAAGGCGCTGCGGCTTATATGGAACATGCCCACGTGCTGGGCCAGTCCGATGACCAGATTTACGCCGACTACCACGCTTTTATGGCCTGGCTCGGCACCCAGCCGCGCGACGTGGATACCCTGCTGAATAACGCCATGGGCATCGGTAAAATGAACTTCAACGTGATGGCGATCCTCGATCACGGCGAGACTCAGGCCTATGGCGATCCGGTACCAAGTGCGGTTAACGTGCGCCCGGTGGCGGGTAAAGCTATTCTGATCTCCGGCCATGATCTGAAAGATCTGCGCATGCTGCTGGAACAGACCGAAGGCCAGGGCGTGAACGTCTACACCCACGGTGAAATGTTGCCGGCACATGGCTACCCGGAACTGAAAAAATTCAAGCATCTGGTGGGCAACTACGGCAGCGGCTGGCAGAACCAGCAAACCGAGTTTGCCAAATTCCCCGGCCCGATCCTGATGACCTCCAACTGCATTATCGATCCTGAAGTCGGTAACTATGGCGATCGTATCTGGACGCGCAGCATCGTCGGCTGGCCAGGCGTTAACCATCTGGAAGGGGACGATTTCGCCCAGGTGATCGCTCAGGCACAGGGCATGAGCGGCTTCCCATACAGCGAAATCGAACATATGATCACCGTCGGCTTTGGCCGCCAGACGCTGCTCAACGCCGCTGATACGGTGATCGACCTGGTGGCGCAAAAGAAACTGCGTCACGTCTTTTTGGTCGGCGGTTGTGACGGCAGCCGTGATGAACGCAGCTACTTTACCGACTTCGCCCGCAGCGTACCGCAAGACTGCCTGATCATGACCTTGGCCTGCGGCAAATACCGCTTCAACAAGCTGGATTTCGGTACTCTGGAAGGTTTGCCACGCCTGCTGGACGTCGGCCAATGTAACGACGCCTATTCTGCCATCATGCTGGCGGTCAAACTTGCCGATACCCTCGGTTGCTCGGTCAACGAGCTGCCGCTGAGTCTGGTGTTGTCCTGGTTTGAGCAAAAGGCAATCGTCATCCTGCTGACGCTGCTGTCACTGGGAGTCAAAAACATTGTCACCGGGCCGACTGCGCCGGGCTTCCTGACCGACAACCTGATGGCCATCCTCAACGACAAGTTCGGCATGCGTCCGATCACCACCGTTGAGCAGGATCTGCAAGCCCTTCTCGGCTGATAACGTTATTCCTGGGGTCGCCGATAGCGGCCCCTTTGCTTTTGAGGTGCCCGATGACCCAACCCAGCCCGCTTTGCCCCAACCGCATGCAGGTGCATTCGATCCAGCAGGAAACCGCTGACGTCTGGACGCTGAATCTGATTTGCGATGTTTTTTACCCTTATCAACCCGGTCAGTTTGCGCTGGTCAGCATTGGCAATAGCGAAGACACGCTGCGCGCCTATACGCTGTCCTCCTCACCCGGTCAGAGTCGTTTTCTCAGCATCAGCGTGCGTTGCCTGCCGGACGGCGTGGGTTCACGTTGGTTAACCCGCGAAGTCAAACCCGGCAATACCCTGTGGCTGTCCGACGCACAAGGCGAGTTCAGCTGTGAACGGCACCCGGCCGATCGTTACCTGATGCTGGCGGCCGGTTGTGGCGTCACGCCGATTATCTCCATGTGTCGCTGGCTGGTAGCGAACCGTCCGGCCTGTGATATCGCGGTGATCTTTAACGTGCGTACCCCTGCCGACACCATTTTCGCCGAACAATGGCGCGAGTTGTGCGCCGCGCATCCGCAGCTGCGGCTGACGCTTATGGCCGAACAGGATATTCATCCGGGCTATCTCAGCGGGCGGATCAGTGCCGAAGTGCTGCACCAGACGGTGCCGGATCTCACCGAGCGCACGGTGATGACCTGTGGCCCCGCGCCCTATATGACCCAGGCAGAACAGCTTTGTCTGCAGCTTGGTGTGCCGGCCAGCCGCTTCCATAAGGAGCAATTCCATACCCCGGCAGAAACCGATGCCGAACAGGGTGAAGGATTAACCCTGCGCACCGCTCGCCCCCTGCGTGAGTTCCGCGTACCGGTCGGCAGCACGCTGCTGGCGGCAATGGAAGCTCACGCGGTGCCGGTCAACGCCGCCTGCCGCGCCGGGGTGTGTGGTTCATGCAAAACCCGCATCCTCGAAGGTGACTACACCACCAGCAGCAGCATGACGCTGACTGCGGCTGAAATCGCCCAGGGCTACGTGCTGGCCTGCAGTTGCCAACTGCAAGGTGACGTCACCCTCGCCTGACACTTTCTACCCCGTCGGCGACGATGGGGCATTTATCGGCAAGCAGGCTTTCCCTTCCCCTTCTACACTTTCCCGGTTCCATGCATGTCACTGCGTTTATTTGAGAAAGACTGATAAGTCATACCCAATAGATTTCACGTCACGCTTGCCGACTGGCTGTGGCTTGAAAGATGAGGGGCCTTTACAACGCTTGGGGGAATTATGAAGCAAACTGTAGCCACACTGATCGCCAAAACTCTGGAACAGGCCGGTGTGAAACGCATTTGGGGCGTCACCGGTGATTCGCTCAACGGTCTCAGCGACAGCCTGCACCGTATGGGTACCATCGAATGGCTGGGAACGCGCCACGAAGAGGTCGCCGCCTTCGCCGCCGGAGCAGAAGCCCAGCTTACCGGTCAGTTGGCGGTCTGTGCCGGCTCCTGCGGCCCCGGTAACCTGCATCTGATTAACGGTCTGTTTGACTGCCACCGCAACCACGTGCCGGTATTGGCGATTGCCGCACACATTCCCTCCAGCGAGATCGGCAGCGGCTATTTCCAGGAAACCCACCCGCAAGAACTGTTCCGCGAATGCAGCCACTACTGTGAGTTGGTCTCCAACCCGGAACAGTTGCCACGGGTGCTGGAAATTGCCATGCGCAAGGCGATCCTCAATCGCGGCGTGTCGGTGATCGTACTGCCGGGCGACGTGGCACTGCGTATGGCGCCGGAAGACGCCAGCATGGTGTGGCACACCCCGGCACTGCCGCTGGTGCAGCCGCCAATGAGCGAACTGAACAAGCTGGCGGCCACCCTGAACAAAGCGAAGAACATTACGCTGATGTGCGGCAGTGGCTGCGCCGGCTCGCATGACGAAGTGGTCAAATTGGCGGAACTGCTGCAGGCACCGGTGGTCCATGCGCTGCGCGGTAAAGAGCATATCGAATGGGATAACCCTTACAGCGTCGGCATGACCGGGCTGATCGGTTTCTCTTCCGGCTACCACGCGATGATGAACGCCGATACCCTGGTGCTGCTCGGCACCCAATTCCCCTACCGTGCGTTCTATCCAACCAACGCCAATATCATTCAGATCGACATCAACCCCGGCAGCATCGGCGCCCACTGCCCGGTCAATATGGCGCTGGTGGGCGACATCCATACCACCCTCACCGCGCTGCTGCCGCAGTTGGAACCGAAGAGCGACCGTGCGTTTCTCGACAAGGCGCTGGAGCACTACCGCACTGCGCGCAAGGATCTCGATGGGCTGGCAACCGCCAATGACGACCAACCCATTCATCCGCAGTATCTGGCGCAGCAGCTCAGCCAGTACGCCAGTGATGATGCCATCTTCACCTGTGACGTCGGCACGCCAACGGTGTGGGCTGCACGCTATCTGAAGATGAACGGCAAACGCCGCCTGCTCGGATCGTTCAACCACGGCTCGATGGCCAACGCCATGCCACAAGCCATTGGCGCGCAGGCCACCGAACCGAACAAACAGGTGATCGCCATGTGCGGCGACGGCGGCTTTACCATGCTGATGGGGGATTTCCTGTCGCTGGCGCAACTGAAACTGCCGGTCAAGATTGTGATATTCAACAACAGCGTGCTGGGCTTTGTGGCGATGGAAATGAAGGCCGGCGGCTACCTGACCGACGGCACCGACCTGCACAACCCGGATTTTGCGGCAATTGCCAACGCCGCCGGCATCAAGGGCATTCGCGTGGAGAAGGCTTCGGATCTGGATGCGGCACTGCAAGAAATGCTGGCGCACCCGGGCCCGGCGTTGCTGGATGTGGTCACCGCCAAGCAAGAACTGGCAATGCCGCCGCAGATCAAATTCGAACAGGCCAAGGGCTTTAGCCTGTATATGCTGCGCGCCATTATCAACGGCCGCGGCGACGAAGTGGTCGAGCTGGCAAAAACCAACTGGTTGCGTTAATAATCGTGTCCTCTTTCAGCTAAAACTATCCCCAACAGATTTCAAGTTGCAGCCAACAACGCTGCGGCTTGAAAGATGAAGGGGATAAAGGATTTTTATGCTTATCGATTTACGCAGTGACACCGTGACCCGCCCCAGCGCCGCGATGCGCGAAGCCATGGCCCAGGCCGAAGTCGGTGATGACGTTTACGGCGATGACCCGACGGTCAACGCTCTGGAGGCGGAAGCGGTCCGTTTGTCCGGTAAAGAAGCGGCTTTGTTCTTGCCAAGCGGCACTCAGGCCAATCTGGTGGCGCTGCTGAGCCATTGCCAGCGTGGTGATGAGTACATTGTCGGCCAGCAGGCGCATAACTATAAATACGAAGCCGGCGGCGCGGCGGTGCTCGGCAGCATCCAGCCACAGCCGATTGAAGCGAACCCGGACGGCACCCTGCCGCTCGATAAGGTCGCTGCGGCAATCAAACCCGACGATATCCACTTTGCCAAAACCCGCCTGCTGAGCCTGGAAAACACCATCAGTGGCCGCGTGCTACCGCTGGAATACCTGCAGCAAGCCTGGCAGTTCAGCCGTGAACATCAGTTGGCCTTGCATATCGACGGCGCACGCATCTTCAACGCCGCCGTCGCGCTGAATGTGCCGTTGAAAGAGATTGTGCAGTACTGCGACACCTTCACCATTTGCCTGTCAAAAGGGCTCGGCGCGCCGGTGGGGTCGTTATTGTGCGGCAGTGAGGCCTTTATCCAGCAGGCCCTGCGCTGGCGTAAAATGACCGGCGGTGGCCTGCGCCAGGCCGGTATTCTGGCCGCGGCCGGGTTATATGCGCTGGAGCACAACGTCGAGCGCCTGCGTGAAGACCACGACAATGCCAAATGGCTGGAACAGCAACTGCAACGGATTGGCGTCGACATCGTCGAGCCGGGCGCGCAGACCAACGTGCTGTACCTGCGTCAGTCACCGGAGCTGGCGGCCAAACTGGGCCCCTGGATGCGTGAGCACGGCGTACTGATCAGCAGCGGGCCGTTGACGCGCATTCTGACCCATCTCGATGTCAGCCGTCAGGATTTGCAGCGCCTGGTCGAGTTGTGGCAGAAATTCCTCCAACAGCACGCCTGAGTCCTGAATCTCCCTGACGTAACCCTCAGGGAGATCCCCATCAGTTCCCGAGTGCGGCCACAAAACGACGAGTGATCTGCTGCGGACGAGTAATGGCCCCGCCCACTACCACCGCATGCGCGCCCAAAGCCAGACAGCGGGCGGCCATGGTCGGCGTTTCAACATTGCCCTCGGCAATCACCGGTACGCTGACCGCCGCCAGTACCTCCCGCAGAAAAACAAAGTCATCCTGTGCCAACTGACGGCCCAAGGTTTCTTCGGTATAGCCATGCAGGGTTGTCCCTACACAGTCGAACCCCAGACGATCGGCATGGATTGCCTCTTCTAGCGTGGCGATATCCGCCATCAACAACACGTCGGGATATCGCTCACGCACGGCAGCAACCAACGCCGCCAACGCCAGGGTGCCAGGTCGAGGATGCAAGGTCGCATCCAGGGCGATCATCTGCGGCCCCGCCGTCATCAGCTCATCAATTTCTTGCAAAGTCGGCGTGATGTACACCTGACTGCCGACATAATCACGCTTGATGATACCAATCACTGGCAGTGTCACCGCCTGCATGATGGCTTTGACATCCTCTACGCTGTTGGCCCGGATCGCTGCCGCCCCGCCTTGCTGCGCAGCAACCGCCATACGCGACATGATAAAATCACTGTGCAGCGGCTCATCATCCAATGCCTGACAGGAAACCACCAACCGTCCCTTAATCTGCTGCAAAATAGAAAGCGTCATAAATCCAATAACTCCTCGACTTCATTTTTAATGATGGTGACGTGCGGACCGTAAATGACCTGCACCCCATTGCCGCGAATGATCACCGCACGTGCCCCGCTGGCTTTCAGCCCGGCTTCATCCAGCAACCGGCTCTGCTTCACCGTAATGCGCAAACGGGTGGCGCAGCAGTCCAACTCGACAATGTTGTCTTTGCCACCCAGCGCCGCC
Organism: Serratia proteamaculans; assembly: GCF_949794035.1. Classification (NCBI taxonomy): domain Bacteria; kingdom Pseudomonadati; phylum Pseudomonadota; class Gammaproteobacteria; order Enterobacterales; family Yersiniaceae; genus Serratia; species Serratia proteamaculans. The sequence goes on along the minus strand of NZ_OX461105.1, from coordinate 1,834,629 downwards.
AGCACCTGCTGCGATCGCGCGGTACCCTCCAGTGCCACTTCGGCCGGCAGTTCTTCGCCGCGCCCCGGCGTTTTGAAATTGAAACGAACAATCAGGAAGCGGAAGGTGAAGTAGTACAGAAAAAACCAGGGAACGCCGACCAGCGGCACATACATCCAGTGGGTCTTGGCCTCGCCCTGCAATACGCCAAACAGCATGAAATCAATAAAGCCGCCGGAGAACGTCTGGCCGATAGTGATATGCAGAATGTGGGCAAGCATGAACGCCAGGCCATCAAACAGGGCATGGACCACGTACAGCGCCGGGGCGACAAACAGGAACGAGAACTCAATCGGCTCGGTAATGCCGGTGAGGAACGAGGTCAACGCCGCCGACAATAACAAACCGCCGACGCGTTTGCGGTTCTCCGGGCGGGCGGTCTGGTACATCGCCAGACAGGCCCCTACCAGACCAAACATCATGGTGATAAAGCGGCCAGACATAAAACGCGCAGTCCCGATGTAAAACTGCTGGGTATGTGGATCGGCGAGCTGAGCGAAGAAAATACGCTGTGTCCCTTCCACCAACTGGCCGTTGATCACTTCGCTGCCGCCCAGTGCGGTGGTCCAGAACGGCAGATAAAAAATATGGTGCAGGCCAAATGGCCCCAGCATGCGCAGCACAAAACCATAGATAAAGGTGCCCAAATAACCACTGGCATCCACCAGCCCGCCCAGGCCAAAGATCACCTGCTGGAAGTGGGGCCAGATAACGGTCATCAGGGCTCCCACGCCCATGGCCGCCAGGGAGCAGATAATAGGGACGAAACGGGAACCGCCGAAAAAACCCAGGAACTGCGGCAGCGCAATTTTGTTGTAGCGATCGTGCAGATACCCGGTCACCAGGCCAATGATCACCCCGCCGAATACCCCGGTCTCCAGCGTTTGGATGCCCATAATGACGCCTTGCCCCACCGCACCCGGATTTTCAGCGGCCAGAGAACCGTTGATTTTGAGTAAGGCATTGATGGTGGCATTCATCACCAGGTAGGCAATCAACGATGCCAGCCCCGCCGTCCCCTTATCACCTTTGGCCAGGCCCACGGCCACACCCACGGCGAACAACACCGCCAGGTTGGCAAACACGATAGAACCGGCGCTGGCCATCACGGTAAACACCCCTTGCAGCCAACCGACGTTGAGGAAGGGATAGGCCTCCAGAGTATTGGGATTGGACAACGCCCCACCGATCCCCAGCAGCAAGCCAGCGGCTGGCAACACGGCGATCGGCAACATAAACGACTTTCCGAACCGCTGGGCTTTTTCAAACCAGCTGCCGGACCTTGATTCCCCTGCTGTTGACATAAATTTTCCTCATTATCATTTTTTATGATGAAAATTTTTACCACAAATAAATATAAATTTTGAAAATTTTAATCATAACGATGATCGGCTTCACAATACGTCGATTTCGCTGGCGGGCGGCGGCGACTTTCCGCCACAATAGAAAGAGGAATAATCAGAAAGGTAACGTGATGAATACTGGAAATTTATTATTGCGGCTGCGGCAGGATCTGACGAGTTACAGCCCCACGCTGCAAAAACTCGGTAGCTATGTGATCGAGGAGCCATCCAGGGCCGTCTACTTTACCATCACCGAACTGGCCCGCGAGAGCGGCACCAGCGAAGCCAGCGTGACCCGGCTTTGCCGTCATCTGGGCTGCAAAGGCTATACCGAGTTTAAAATGGCGCTGGCGCTGAGCCTGCAACAAAACCAGCCTGAGGCGACCACGCGCCAGAGCCCCACGGAGGATCTGGTGGAGGAAAGCGTGCAGGCATTGCGGGATACCGGCGCGTTGCTGGACCATCAGGCCCTGCGGCAGGCGGCAGAAAGCCTGCACCAGAGCGCTTCGGTGCAGATTTATGGCGTCGCCGCCAGTGCGATTATCGGGGATTTCCTGCACTACAAGCTGTTGCGAGTGGGCAAACCGGCGCTGTTGTTCAGTGATATGCACCGGGCAGCGATGAACGCAGCTTCGCTGGGAAAGCAAGACCTGCTGATCGTCATCTCCAGCTCAGGATCGACCAAAGACGTGTTGCATGCAGTGACCCTGGCCAAACAACGCGGCGCACGGATCATCGCCGTCAGCAACACCCAGCGCAGCCCGCTGGCCAAACTGGCGGATGTGCTGCTGGTGGCGGCCAAACCGGAAGGTCCGCTGAACGCGGGCGCACTGCCTGCCAAGGTCGGCGCGATGTTGCTGGTGGAGTTTATGGTGGCCGAACTGGCCAAGTTTGACCCTGCTTACGGCCAGGCCGTGCAGGAAACAGCAAGCGCTACCCTGCCGTTATTGCTGTGAATCAGAGTATCCAGCGGCCGTAAACCCAGTACCAAATCGCCAGCGTCGCAAGCACATTCAGCACCACGCTGACGATAAACCAGCTTTTGAACGGCTGTTTCTGGGTTTTATGGCGAAACAGCTGCTGCGCGGCTATCGCCCCGACCCACCCGCCCACCAGCCCGAACACCAGCAGCGTGCTTTCCGGTACCCGTCGCCAGTCTTTGCGCGCCGCAAACTTATCCGCACCGTACACCAACAGCGTCAGCAGGTTAGCCAACAACCACCACATCCAGATCGGATGCAGGAAAAACAAACTGGCAATCAGCGCCAGTCCCAACAGGGCATAACAAACGGCATTGAGTTTCATAGCTTCCGGCTTAGTACAGACAAACGGTGCGTAGTGTGACGCCGCCCGTCAGCGGATGCAATGCCCGCATAACCACACAAAAAGTGCATTTAAACCACGAGTTTGGCATCCTGTGTCTATGCTAAACAGACTTTCACCGCAAAGGCGGCGCTAATGACAGCTCAACGCGTACTGGTTCTTGGGGCCAGCGGCTATATCGGCCAAAACCTGATCCCCCACCTGATCGAACAGGGACACAGCATTACCGCCGCCGCACGACGCATCGAATGGCTGCAGGAACAGCACTGGCCGCAGGTTAACTGTCAATATGTCGATGTTTATCGGCCAGAAACCCTGGCCGCCGCGCTGTGGGAGATCGACGCCGTTTATTATCTGATCCACGGCATGGGCGACGGCGATGATTTTATTGAAAAAGAACGCCAGGCCGCGGAGAACCTGCGCGATGCGCTGCGCAGTTCCAGCGTCAAACAGGTAATTTTTCTTGGCGCACTGCAACCCGAGGGCGACAGCTCGCCGCACCTGGTGGCACGTAAGCTGACCGGTGAGATCCTTCGCCAGAGTGGCGTCCCGGTTACCGAACTACGCGCCAGCATCATTGTCGGCCCCGGCTCGGCCGCGTTCGAAATCATGCGCGATATGGTCTACAACCTGCCAGTGCTAACGCCGCCGCGCTGGGTACGATCCAAATCTTCCCCGGTAGCGCTGGAAAACCTGCTGGTATATCTGGCCGATCTGCTGGCGCATCCGGCAGAAGAAAACCGCATTTTTGACGTCGCCGGCCCGGAGTACATCAGCTACCAGACCATGTTTGAACGCTTCATCGCCATCAGCGGCAAGAAACGCTGGCTGATCCCGATCCCGCTGCCTACCCGCTTTATCTCGGTATGGTTTATCAGCATGATCACTTCGGTGCCCACTTCCATCGCCAGCGCACTGATCCAGGGGTTGAACCACGATCTGCCCGCCGACGGTAAACCGCTGCAGGCGTTGATACCGCAGGATCTGCAAACCTTCGATCAGGCGGTGACGGCCACTCTGCAACGCGAAGCGGAAGTCGTCGATTCCGCCGACTGGGGCTACGATCCGGAAGCGCGAGCACGCTGGCGGCCGGGCTACGGTTTTTATCCCAAACAGGCCGGCTGTTCGATAGAAACTCAGGCATCCAGCCAGGCGCTGTGGCATACCGTGCAGCAACTGGGCGGTAAAGAGGGGTATTTTTACGCCAATATTCTGTGGCAAATCCGCGCCCGTATGGACGATATGATCGGCAATCGCGTGGTTTATGGCCGTCCACCGCGCGACACGCTGGAGATTGGCGACGTGGTCGACGGCTGGAAGGTCATCACGCTCAAACCGCAGCGCCAGTTGGCGTTACTGTTTGGTATGAAAGCCCCAGGGCTGGGCCGCCTGAGCTTTACCATCAAGGATCACGGCGACCACCGTACCCTCGACGTTCGTGCCTGGTGGCACCCCGCCGGTTTCAGTGGGCTACTGTATTGGTTCGCCATGATGCCCGCTCATCTGTTTATTTTTCGCGGTATGGCACGCCGTATTGCCAAACTGGCCGAAGAGCATCCGCGCAATCATCCTTAACCCTACCCTATAGCTTTCAAGTTGCAGCTAACAACGCTGCGGCTTGCAAGATGACGGGTATAGCGCTTATTTGTCGATCAACCGCACAGTTTACTGCTGTGCTTAGGCCCTTTCCGATTGCATAGAGCACGAAATAACGGAAGAATGGCATCTTATTTGCTGTTGTGCCGCTGAAGGCCGTCAGCATTCTGATTTTTGGTGAGAATAGAGTTCGTTATGAAGGTATTGGTCACCGGTGCAACCAGTGGGTTAGGCCGTAACGCCGTTGAATATCTGCGCCGTCAGGGCATAAAAGTGCGCGCGACCGGTCGCAACCAGGCTATGGGCAGCCTGCTGGAAAAAATGGGTGCGGAATTCATTCATGCCGATCTTACCAACCTGATCTCATCGCAGGCCAAAGCCATGCTGGCCGATGTGGACGTGCTGTGGCACTGCTCCAGTTTCACCTCCCCCTGGGGCACCGAAGAGGCGTTTGAACTGGCCAACGTGCGCGCGACCCGTCGCCTGGGCGAATGGGCAGCGGCCTACGGTGTTGCGCAGTTTATCCATATCTCTTCGCCGGCGGTTTACTTCGACTATCATCACCATCGCAACGTTACCGAAGACTTCCGCCCTGTGCGCTATGCCAATGAGTTTGCACGCAGCAAGGCCGCCGGTGAACACGTGATCCAGCAGTTGGCGCTGTCCAACCCGCAGACTCACTTCACCATCCTGCGTCCTCAGGGGTTATTCGGACCGCACGACAAGGTGATGCTGCCGCGTTTGCTGCAGATGATCAAACGCTACGGCAACCTGCTGCTGCCACGCGGCGGTGCTGCGCTGGTGGACATGACCTATCTGGAAAACGCCGTGCACGCCATGTGGCTGGCAACCCAGAAAGAAAATACCCCATCAGGCCGCGCCTATAACATCACCAACCAGCAACCGCGTCAGTTACATAGCGTGGTGCAGCAGTTGATCGACGAACTGGGCATGAAGTGCCGGATCCGTTCGGTCCCCTACCCGATGCTCGACATGATGGCGCGCGGCATGGAAAAGCTCGGCAGCAAAAGTGAAAAAGAGCCGGTGCTGACCCACTATGGCGTCGCCAAGCTCAATTTTGATCTGACGCTGGACACTACCCGCGCCCAGCAAGAGCTGGACTACCGACCGATTATTTCGCTGGACGAAGGCATTTCCCGCACCGCCCGCTGGCTGAAAGATCACGGTAAACTGCACGGCCTGTAATTAACGGGCTGCACCGTACTTCAGCAGCAGCGCGTCGACAATAGCCTCACTCTCGGCATCCGGCTCACCGCGATAATCGCTGGGTCGGAAATGCATCTGAAACGCCGCCAGCACGTTTTTCTGCTGCCGGACATCCCACTGCGCATCAATCCCGTAACCGTAACTCGCCAGCTTTGCCATCAACGGCGCCAGCGGCACTTCGGCATGCTTATCCCGCCCGGCCAAGAGTTTCTGCACCTGCGCCTCATCCGGCCAGGCGCCTATCCCCGCCTGCGCCAGTTGCTGCCAGGGGAATAACGGGCCGGGATCCTGCTTGCGCTGCGGCGCAATATCGCTGTGCCCGACTACGTCCGTCGGCTGAATACCATAACGTTGGATAATATCTTGGCTCAGCGGGATCAACAGGGCAATTTGCTGTGGTGTATACGGCTGCCAGTGGGTAAACAGCAGGGTACGGTTGAACCCGCGATTAACGATTTCGATACCAATCGAGGTGTCATTCAGGTTGGTTCTGCCGCGCCAGCTGCTGGCCCCGGCATGCCATGCGCGCAACGCTTCCGGCACCAGTTGGAAAGCCACCGGTTTGCCCTGCGCCAGTGGCGGGTGCGCCGGTAACAGATAATGCGCGCTGACGTGTTCATCCGTCAGGGTTTTCAATGAGGAGTGGAAATCTTCGGCGGTGTAATGCATCACCAAAAAACGAATGCGTTGGTCTGCGCCCTGCGCCTGATGCAGGGTTTCAAGCTGATAGCCGCCATGATCGACAATGGTGTCCTGCGGCACGCTTTGGCAGCCTGCGAGCAGCGCGGCGGCAAATATCCCTGGCCAAATTTTCACGATTCCCTCCTGCGATTTAGGTTGTCCAATTTGTAACCCGGATTGATTAATCTGTATCCAATAATCAAGTTATTCAATTAATGATGACAGAGATGCCAGATGTGCAAGTGAGTGTTGCGCTGAGCTGGCGGACTCTCTGGCAGATGGTAGCCTCATATTATTACCTGCGCTGATAAAAGTGAGTCACCCATGTTCAAGCCAAACAGTCTCGCCTGGCTGATCTGCGTCGCCATGCTGCCGCTCAGCGGTTGTGACCAAAAGAGCGTGGCCAACGCGATGGGGGCAACCCCAGCGGCCGCCGCATCTCCCGTGGCGGCACCGGCCTATACGCCGTTGAGCGCCGATCAACTGTACCAGTTGGTCAGCCCGGTGGCGCTTTTTCCTGACAAATTGTTAGCGCAGGTGTTGGCGGGGGCCGGTTATCCCGATCAAGTCAGCGCGGCGGATAACTGGCTGGCACAAAACCGCGGCCTGCAACCGGCTGCGCTTGCCAACGCTGCGGGTGCTCAGCCCTGGGACCCCAGCGTGCGTGGGCTGGTACAATTCCCTGACGTGCTGGATCAGATGGCGAAAAATATCCCCTGGACCAGCGCGCTGGGTGATGCTTATCTCAACGATCCCAGCGATGTGATGAACGCTATTCAGGTGATGCGTCAACGCGCCGCCGCCAAAGGCACGCTAAAAACCTCGCCGCAGCAAAGGGTGATCGTCACCCCGGCCACGCAATATGTTGAGCAACAGCCCTACCCGCAAAGTGTGGTCGTCGCACCAGCGCAAACCATTGTGATTGAGCCCAGCCAGCCGGATGTGGTTTACGTACCGCGTTACGATCCCTGGGTGGCCTATGGCGAACCGGTACCCGCCTATCCGAGCTACCACTATCAAAGTGCTCCCGGCTACAGCAGCGGCGATATGCTGGCAACCGGCGTGATCAGCTTTGGCGTAGGTATCGTGGTCGGGGCATTGATTAATCAGAATCATCATGACGACTGGCATAGCTGGGATGTGCACTGGAATAATCGGCGTCAACCGGTTGTCTACAACAATGCCCCCTATATTTCGCATTCCACCACGGTGATTAACCGCGTCACCAATATCAATCAATTTAATAATGTGAACCGTAGCAACACCGTGAATAATTACCACAACACGCCGGTGAATCAGCCGCCGCGTTTCGCTGCGCCAACGACCCACCCGGCACCGAACCTGGCCACAATGCAGCAGCCTCACTTTGCCCAACAGGCAGCCGCGGTTAATACGCGCCAGCCAATGGCTACACCGAACTTTACCCATACGGGAACGGTAGCCGCTCCCCGTGCAGTGACACCCGCGGCCCATGCTCAGCCACAGATGACCCTGCCGAAATTCAACTCTACGGCACCCGCAGCGGTACCGCAGCAAACGCGAAAATCAGCAACGCCGGTTCAGCAAACAGAAAACCGGCCAATGCGCCAACCGGAACAGCGCATAACCGCGCCTCATGCCGCACAGCAAGTAGCTCGACCCGCAGCCACTAAACCGGTAGTTCGTAGCACACCCGTAACCCCGGTTTCCCGCCCGCAGCCGATACAGCAACGGTCGGATACCCCGCGGAACCCGTTCCATCAGCAACAGGTGCGGACAGAGCATCGCCCGGCACCCGCAGCCAGGCCGCAGGAACACCGGCCATTAAAAATTGAACCACGGAAGGTGGAATAAAGATATGACGCCCCGGCGGCTGCCGGGGCGTGAGAGGAGGGATTAACGGCTGACTTTTACCGCGGTGCCGCTGACGGTCACCATCAGCATGCTGCTGTCTTTGCCCACGGTTTCGTAATCAATATCAATGCCGACCACCGCATTGGCACCCAATTCTTGTGCCTGCTCTTCCAGTTCCTGGAAAGCGATCAGGCGTGCTTTGCGCAGCTCTTTCTCGTAAGCGCCGGAACGGCCACCCACGATGTCACGTACGCCGGCGAAGAAATCGCGAAAAATATTGGCGCCCAAAATGGCCTCGCCGGTGACAACGCCGCAGTACTCGGTAATGGTAAACCCTTCCAGGGTCGGGGTGGTTGAAAGCTGCATCAAAACTCCTTGCTTGATTGATTCATCTCATTTATCTGACCATTGATTTGCCATTATGTTCTGTTATGAAATGGCACGCAGTACGAATGCAAGGCCCGAAATCGCATTTATACTGTAGGCTAGTGGTCTTCATGGTAGAGACTTTCACATAAGGTAATGAGATGAAAACAAAAACGATTGCAGCAGTTTTTCCCTTAGCGCTGTTACTGAGTGCCTGCACCACCGTTGAACCGGCATTCAAGGATATCGGCACCCGTACCGGCGGTTGTGTGGAAGGCGGCCCGGATACGGTCGCACAGAAATTTTACGATCTGCGTCTGCAACAGGGTACCGGCACCACCCTGCCGGACAGCAACCGTCTGGCGCAACTGCAACCTTACCTGAGTAAAGTGTTGTACCAGGACCTGGTGACGGCCAACCAGAACCCAGGCAAGCATCAGATCACTGGCGATCTGTTCACCGGCAATGCTCAGGGGCCGACCAGCGCAACCGTCGCCAGCGCGTCGACCATTCCTAATACCGATGCCAAAAATATCCCGCTGCGCGTTCAGCTCAGCTACCAGAAAGACGGCGGCAGCGCGGTCAACTGGCAGGATGAAGTGTTGATGGTACGTGAGGGCACCTGTTGGGTGGTCGACGACATCCGCTATCTGAACGTGCCGCCACACGCCGCCAGCGGTACGCTGCGCCAGGTGTTGGAAAACCAGTAAGCCAACTCAACCACCGGTGCCCCACGGTGCCGGTGGTTAGAAAAATGCCCTGATCGCGCTCAACATTTGTTCACTTTAAGAAATTTCGCTACCTACCTCACAGCATGCACGACAAATCCCCCCTTCGAACCTGAGTCGCGGTATCTTGTGCTATCCTTTTACTATTCTGCCGCGCAGTAATAAATTTTAACGCACAAAGATTGCATAAGTATTCTGTGGAAGTTAACATTCGCGGCATCAATATCTATTCAATTTTGGCGCATGAGCATTCAACTTAACGGTATCAACTGCTATTACGGCGCACATCAGGCGCTGTTTGACATCACGCTGGATTGCCCAGCAGGGGAAACCTTAGTGCTGCTGGGTCCTAGCGGCGCGGGGAAAAGCTCATTGCTACGGGTGTTAAATCTGCTGGAAATGCCACGTTCAGGCCAATTGCAGATTGCCGGTAATCAATTCGACTTCAAACAGGCTCCGGGCGAAAAAGCCATTCGCGAGCTGCGTCAGAATGTCGGCATGGTCTTCCAGCAATACAACCTCTGGCCTCACCTCACCGTGGTGCAAAACCTGATCGAAGCACCGTGTCGCGTACTGGGCCTGACCAAGGCTCAGGCGATGGAGCGTGCCGACAAGCTGCTGAAGCGCCTGCGCCTGACCGACTTTGCCGATCGTTTCCCACTGCACCTTTCCGGTGGCCAGCAACAACGCGTGGCCATTGCCCGCGCGCTGATGATGGAACCACAGGTGTTGCTGTTTGATGAACCGACCGCCGCGCTGGATCCTGAAATCACCGCCCAAATCGTCAGCATCATTCGCGAGTTGGCCGGCACCGGTATCACCCAGGTGATCGTGACCCACGAAGTGGAAGTGGCGCGCAAAACCGCCAGCCGCGTGGTGTACATGGAAAACGGCCACGTTGTGGAACAGGGCGATGCCAGTCACTTCAAGCATCCACAGACCACCGAGTTTGCCAATTACTTATCACACTAACAATTCTACTTGCTGTAATTTGGGGAGTTTGCGATGAAAAAACTAATAATCGCCGCCGTTCTGGCTGGCATCAGCGTTTCCGCCTCCGCAGCCGAAACTATCCGTTTCGCTACCGAAGCTTCTTATCCTCCATTTGAATTTATTGACGCCAGCAACAAGATCCAGGGCTTTGATGTCGATCTGGCCAACGCGCTGTGTAAAGAGATCCAGGCCGAGTGCACTTTCACCAATCAGGCCTTTGACAGCCTGATCCCAAGCCTGAAGTTCAAGCGTTTCGACGCGGTGATGGCCGGTATGGACATCACGCCTGAGCGTGAAAAACAGGTGCTGTTTACCAAGCCGTATTACGACAACTCCGCCCTGTTTGTCGCCCAGAAAGGCAAAGTGGCTGATGTCGCTGCGCTGAAAGGCAAGAAAGTGGGCGTGCAGAACGGCACCACCCATCAGAAATACCTGACCGACAAGCACCCGGAAATCACCACCGTGCCTTATGACAGCTATCAGAACGCCATTCTGGATCTGAAAAATGGCCGCGTTGATGCGGTGTTCGGTGACACTGCGGTGGTCAACGAATGGCTGAAACAAAATGCGGCACTGGCCGCCGTAGGCGATAAGGTGACCGATAAAGACTACTTCGGTACCGGGTTGGGCATTGCCGTTCGCCAGAAAAATACCGATCTGCAGGGCAAGTTCAACGCCGCTCTGGACAAGATCAAACAGGATGGGACTTACCAAACCATCTACAAAAAATGGTTCCAGCAGTAATCAACTCCGATGAATGAAATTCAACCTTTAGCAAGCGCCGCCGGGATGACCGTCGGCCTTGCCGTTTGCGCCCTTATCCTGGGGCTGATCCTGGCGATGCTGTTTGCCGTCTGGGAGTCATCACGCTGGAAAGTGGTTAGCTGGCTCGGCACCGCCTGGGTCACCCTGCTGCGCGGCCTGCCGGAAATTCTGGTGGTGCTGTTCATCTATTTCGGCTCATCGCAGCTGTTGTTAATGCTGTCCGATGGCTTCACCCTGAACCTTGGCCTGTTCCAACTGCCGGTCCAACTGGCGATTGATAACTTCGAAGTCAGCCCGTTCCTGTGCGGCGTGATTGCCCTCGCCCTGCTCTATTCTGCCTATGCCTCGCAAACGCTGCGCGGCGCGCTGAAGGCCGTACCGCAGGGACAGTGGGAATCCGGTCAGGCGTTGGGGATGAGCACCACGGCGATTTTCTTTCGCCTGATCATGCCGCAGATGTGGCGTCATGCCCTACCCGGCCTGGGTAACCAGTGGCTGGTGTTGCTGAAGGATACCGCGCTGGTGTCACTGATCAGCGTTAACGATCTGATGCTGCAAACCAAAAGCATCGCTACCCGCACCCAGGAGCCTTTTACCTGGTACGTGATTGCGGCGGCGATTTATCTGGTGGTCACCCTGTTCAGCCAGTACATCATTAAACGTATCGAACTGCGCACCACGCGTTTTGAGCGGGGGCCATCCTGATGTTTGAGTTCTTGCCTGAAATTCTCAAAGGGCTGCACACCAGCCTGACGCTGACCATTACCGCCCTGATCGTGGCGCTGGTGCTGTCACTGGTGCTGACGGTGATCCTGACGCTGAAAACGCCGATCCTGACGCCGTTGGTGAAAATCTACATCACCCTGTTCACCGGTACGCCGCTGCTGGTGCAGATCTTCCTGATCTACTACGGCCCCGGCCAGTTCCCGGCGATCCGCGAATATCCGTGGCTGTGGGATTTGCTGTCGCAGCCGTGGCTGTGTGCAATGATCGCATTGGCGCTAAACAGTGCAGCCTACACCACCCAATTGTTCTACGGTGCCGTGCGAGCGATCCCGGCCGGTCAGTGGCAATCGTGTGAAGCGCTCGGCATGTCACGCGCACAGTCGTTGCGTATCCTGCTGCCGTTCGCCTTTAAGCGTGCACTGTCGTCTTACTCCAACGAAGTGGTGCTGGTGTTCAAAAGTACCTCGCTGGCCTACACCATCACTCTGATGGAAGTGATGGGCTACAGCCAACTGATGTATGGCCGTACCTACGACGTGATGGTGTTTGGTGCCGCCGGGCTGGTGTATCTGTGCGTCAACGGCCTGCTGACGCTGCTGATGCGTCTGGTGGAACGCCGGGCACTGGCTTTCGAACGCCGCAACTGAGTGAGTTGACCCACGCTCTCAAAGCCCTGCCCTCGCGCGGGGCTTTTTTATACCCAATGCAAATTTTTAATCATTTATATTGCATATTAATTCATTAAATGGCAGGGTTAACACCGAGCAACAGCCGCCAAAACATTTGAGTTATTGTCAGTAAAATCAAGCGGTGACGAGATAAAAACACGCAGACTTGCAGACAGGAGTTTTAAGCATGAAAAAACTATTACTGGCCGCCACGGTATTAGCGGGCATCGCCTTCAACGCCAGCGCAGCCGAGACCATTCGCTTCGCCTCTTCCGCCACCTATCCGCCGTTCGAGTCGCTGGATGCCAATAACAAGATCGTGGGCTTCGATATCGATCTGGCCAACGCATTGTGCAAACAAATGAAGGCCGAATGCACCTTCACCAACCAGGCCTTCGACAGCCTGATAGCCGCGCTGAAATTCAAGAAATACGATGCCGTGATTTCCGGAATGGACATCACGCCCGAGCGCAGCAAGCAAGTTTCCTTCACCCAGCCCTATTACGCCAACTCGGCGATTGTGATTGCCGAGAAAGGTAAGTTCAGCTCGCTGGCGGATCTGAAAGGGAAAAAGATCGGCATGGAGAACGGCACCACTCACCAAAAATACATGCAGGACAAGCATCCGGAGATTAACACCGTCTCTTACGACAGCTATCAGAACGCCATTCTCGAACTGAAAAATGGCCGCATTGACGGGGTCTTCGGTGACACTGCCGTGGTAAATGAGTGGCTGAAGAACAACCCTCAGTTGGCCCCGGTCGGCGAGCATGTTACCGATGCACAATACTTCGGTACCGGACTGGGCATTGCGGTACGACCAGACAATCAGGCGCTGCTGACCAAGCTTAATAGCGCGCTGGACGCCATCAAGGCCGACGGCACCTACAAAGCCATTAACGACAAGTGGTTCCCACAGTAAGCGCTGTTCAGGGCGTGGGATGCCACGCCCTGCACCTGTCTCAGTAGTCTATTCTGTTGATAAGGCAACCCGCTTACAGGTGGCGATGATGAGCAAATACGATGTTGCAAACTCGCAGGGACAATTTGCCGACGGCACCCGGCAGGAAGTGCTGCTCAATAAACTGGGCATAGTCCGCTTAGAAGATATCAACGATGTTGAACTGGTGCTGTTGGAAAAGTTGTATCACTCCGTTTTAGGCGCTGACCTCCCTCAGGGCCGGATTACCCTGGCCATGCTCAGGCAATGGCATCACCGCTGGCTGGGCAATGTCTATGATTGGGCCGGCCACGACCGCTCAGTCAATATCAGTAAAAACGGCTTTATGTTCGCACCGGCAGCGCAAATCGTTAAGCTGATGGGCCAATTTCAGTCAAACTGCCTGGATCGCTATACGCCCTGCACTACCATGGATGAAACCCTGTTAATTGAAGCCATCGCCATTACCCATATTGAGCTGATTCTGATCCATCCTTTTCGCGAGGGAAATGGTCGGCTGGCGCGTTTATTATCGGACGTGATGGCGGTTCAGGCGGGGTTTGAACCCCTGGATTATGGCAGTTGGGAAAACAACCGACCGCAGTATATCGCCGCTATTCATCATGGGATGTTGATGGATTATCGGCCGATGCAGGATTGGGTGAGACAGGCGCTGACAGGTGACTAAAGAGCCAGGTGTAAATAAGCGTATTTTTCACGCTTTTCGGCCAATGTAGCCGCCAACTGGGCTGACGCCTGCCCGGTTTCAATGGCCGTGGAAGTGGCAACGGCACGCGCAATGCGCTCTGACGACAGTTTACCGGGTTGTCTCTGTGGCTTGTGCTGTTTCATGTTATCCCCTCGCTATTGGGCTCAGTATAACCTCAATCTACGATTACTGCCGTACCAGCAGCGTCAGGACTTCGTAATGGGCGGTGTGCGGGAACATATCAAACAGCTGCACGCGCTCGATGCGGTAATCCGGCAACATCTCAATGTCTTTCGCCATGCTCTCGGCGTTGCAACTCGAATACAGAATATAGCCTGGTGCCATCTGGTTCAGATAGTCGCACAGCGCCTTGCCAATGCCGCGGCGCGGCGGATTGACCAGCACCAGTTGCGGCACGCTGCCTTCGGCGGTAGCGAACTGAGTAGAATCCAGCGCCTTAAAATCGACGTGTTGCAAACCCAGGGTTTCCGCCGACTGGCGCGCACAGGCAATCGCCTCGGCACTGATCTCAATGCCGGTCAGCCGTGTTTCCGGCTGGGCGCAATGCAGGCCAAACCCGCCCACACCACAGAACAGGTCCCACATGCTGTCGATAGCCAACGCCCGTACCCAGTCGCGAGCGGTGGCGTAAAGTTCGGCGGCCACCTGCGGATTGGTCTGAAAGAAGCTTTGCCGGCGGATGTACAGCGGCACCTGATTAAACCGCTCTTCCAGGGCCTGCTGCCCGGTCAGCGGGATCTCCCGTTCCCCTTCCATAATCGCCATATGCACCGGCTGAATATTAGCGGAGATCACCCTGAGCTGCGGCAACTGCTGTTGCAGCCACGGCAGCGCTGCGCGTAGTTGCGCAAGTTTGCTATCGGAACGCAGTACAAAACGCAGCATTACGCCACCGCTGTGGGTACTTTCAGTCAGCAGTAGGTACTTCAGTTCACCGCGTTTACGCGCCACGTTGTAGGGCGTCAGACCGGCGCGGGCGATAAAGCTTTTCAACACATCGAACATCGGCGCAAAACTGGCCGGATACAGCGGGCAGGCACTCAGATCCACCGGCGTACCGTCGCGATGCAGCATGCCAAGTAGCGGACGCTCTACGCTGCCACTGACCACCATTTTGGCTTTATTGCGAAATGCGCTCTGCTCACCGGCGATCGGTTCCAGCCACTGTGCGACGTCACGGTCGGCCAGCAGTGATTGCAGATGATGCTGTTTGTCCGTCAGTTGCTGCGGATAAGGCTTTTCCAGCCACTGACAGGAACGGCAGGTGCCCGCCGTATACAAAGCGCAATGCATGAAGGTAACCCTGAGTTCGGGGTGAATAATTAAGGGCGCAGAGTTTATCACTCTACGCCGTTAAAATCTCAATTGCGCGCGGCGAAATAACGGCGGCTGGTGGCGGGAACAAACATTAACGCCAGAATGACGACGTCCGGGATTTTTTGCAGGATCAGCACGTGCAGAATTTGGCCGCTGGTTTCACCTTCGACAGTAAACACCTCCGGCAGAAAGCTGCCAATAGTCGCCAACAGCAGATAACCAACCACCAGACACTGGCAGGCCACATAGACCCAACGCCCCCAGTTGCGACCGCGCATCACCGCGAAACCGCAGCTAATTTGCAGGCACAGCAGTACCAGACCGGCCAAAAATATCAGGGTGGAATCCCAGGCCTGCGCACTGGTGCTGACAAACTCCTGAGCGCCATCGACGCCCAGCTCGCCCAACAGCAACAGCACGCTGATGCACTTGATCGCCACCATCGCCGTTCCGGCCACCATCACCGGCACTGGCGCATCTGAAGTCGTTCTCATTCCCTGCCTGCTATTCAGCATGTCTGACATGTCCATGTTCCGCAACGAAACGCCACCTATTAAAACTCATCCCACTCGCTTAAGCCCAATATTAGGGGAAACCGGGGGCTGGGGTTCCCGCAGGGACGCCCCACCCCCGGGTCGCCCCGGGTATCTCGAACTCATAAACGATTAACATGGCCTATTCAAGCGGCATATATAAAGTCAGGTAATCAATTGCAATACCAATAATTGCAAAAATAGCAGGTTTAATCAGACTCAGCTACGGGCAGCCTTTTGTAATTCGCGCGATCGCTGTTTTTCCGAGCGCGCCATAAACCACCATGCAATCAGGCCGATAACGCCGACCACCAGCAAGATCAAACTCGCCAGGGCGTTGATTTCCGGATTAACCCCCATGCGCACGCTGGAGAACACCAACATCGGCAAGGTGGTCGCCCCCGGTCCGGCGACAAAGCTGGCAATCACCAGATCGTCCAGCGACAAGGTAAACGCCAACATCCAGCCGGCGATCAGCGCCGGGGCAATCATCGGCAAAGTGATCACAAAGAACACTTTCAACGGCGTGGCGCCCAGATCCATCGCCGCCTCTTCGATCGAGCGATCCAACTCACGCAGACGCGAACTGATCACCACCGAAACATAGGCAGTACAGAAGGTGACGTGCGCCAGCCAGATGGTGAACATGCCGCGTTCCGACGGCCAGCCAAAGGTGTGCCCCATCGCCACAAACAGCAGCAGCAGCGACAGGCCGGTGATCACGTCCGGCATAACCAGTGGAGCGGTCAGCATAAAGGCAAAACCGGTTGACCCCCGGAAACGCCCAAAGCGCACCATCACCATCGCCGCAATCGCCCCCAACACCACCGCGGCAGTCGCTGAGGCGGCCGCAATGGTCAGGCTGAGCCCGACGGCACTGATCATCGCCGAATCATGGAACAGCGCGGTATACCAGCGCGTCGACCAACCGGCCCACACCGTCACCAGTTTGGAGCTGTTGAACGAGTAGATCACCAACATCAACATCGGTGCGTACAAGAAGGTGAACCCTATCACCAGAATGGCGATACGCCACGGTGAGCGCACTACCGGCAAGTTGTTCATCCCCGCCCCCCCATTTCCTTATTCTGGTGCTTGTGGAACCAGAGAATCGGCACGATCAACAGCAGCAACATGACGGTAGCAACCGCCGAGGCCACCGGCCAGTCGCGGTTATTAAAGAACTCCTGCCACAGTACCCGCCCGATCATAATGCTGTCCGGCCCTCCCAGCAGTTCGGGGATCACGAACTCACCCACCGCCGGAATAAACACCAGCATCGAACCGGCAATAATGCCACCACGGGTCAATGGCATAATCACGCTGAAGAAGGTTTTCAACGGTTTGGCGCCCAGATCCAGCGAAGCCTCTACCAGCGAATAATCCAGCCGCGTCAGCGCGGTATAAATCGGCAGCACCATAAACGGCAGATAGGAATACACCACGCCGATGTACACCGCCAGATTGGTGTGCAGGATCACCAACGGCTGATCGATTACCCCCAACCACAACAAGAAATTATTCAGAATACCGTTGTTTTTCAGGATGCCCATCCAGGCGTAGACACGGATCAGGAACGAGGTCCACGACGGCAGGATCACCAGCAACAGCAAGATATTGCGGGTTGATGATTTACTGTGTGCCACAGCCCAGGCCAACGGGTAGCCGATGATCAGGCAACACACCGTCGACACCGCCGCCACCTGCAGCGATTGCAGATAGGCGTCCAGATACAGCGGATCGTCAGTTAATTGCAGGTAGTTGGCGAAATTGAGCGCGATGTCCAGCTTACCGTCTGCCCAACTCATCAGGTCGGTGTAAGGCGGTACGGCCAGCGCCAGTTCCGCCAGGCTGATCTTGAACACAATCAGGAACGGCAACAAGAACAGCAGCGTCAACCACAGCAACGGCATCGCAATCACCAGCTTGCGGCTATGGGCCATCTGCAGGCGTTGGAAAAAAGCTTTCAGCGGACCGGGTCCTTTGGCAGGAGGTTCCGGCGGCGTGCGTTCAGCAAGCATTGTCATAATGATTATTCCTCACCTTCTCAACTCACACCGTCAACACGACACAGCTGTCGGCTTCCCAGCTCAGGCGGACTTCATCGCCCCAGGTCGGCATCCCTTTGCGGAATCGGTGGCCGTTCTGCAATTGGGCGCTAATCATCTGACCGCTGTGCAACTTCACGTGGTAGATCGACAGATCGCCGAGGTAAGCGATATGCACCACCTCCCCGACCGCAAAGTTGCAGCCGTCTTGCGGTACGTCTTCGCACAACATGATTTTTTCCGGCCGTAGCGCGACCTGGATCGGCACGCCATCCACGACCGAGGCATCGGAATCTACCTTGATCGCATGGCGCAGGCCGGGGCTTTGCAGGATCAATCCATCGTCATGACGCTCTTGCAGTACGCAGTCAAACACGTTGACCGAGCCAATAAATTCGGCGCTAAAGCGGCTGTTGGGATGCTCGTAGATCTCTTCAGGCTCGCCGATCTGCACAAATTTGCCACGGTTCATGATGGCGATACGCCCCGCCATGGTCATGGCTTCTTCCTGATCGTGGGTAACCATCACACAGGTCACACCGACCCGCTCAAGAATATCCGTCACTTCCAACTGCATGCGGTCACGCAGCTTTTTATCCAGGGCGCCCATCGGCTCATCCAACAGCAGCAGCTTTGGCCGTTTGGCCAGGCTGCGTGCCAGTGCCACCCGCTGGCGTTGACCACCAGACAGCTGATGCGGTTTACGTTTGGCAAACTCCTGCATGTGCACCAGCGACAGCATCTCCGCCACCCGAGCGGCGATTTCTGCGCGCGGCATTTTGTCCTGCTTCAGGCCAAAGGCGATGTTTTGCTCTACTGTCATGTGCGGGAACAGCGCGTAGGACTGGAACATCATGTTGATCGGCCGCTGGTAAGGCGGCACGTGCGACATATCCTGCCCATCGAGCACAATCTGCCCTTCCGTCGGCTGTTCAAAGCCGGCCAGCATGCGCAATAGCGTCGATTTTCCGCAGCCGGAGGGGCCCAGCAAGGCAAATATTTCGCCCTTATAGATGGTCAGGCTGACGTCTTCGACCGCGTTTTGGCCATCAAAGGTTTTGGTGAGGTTACGGATTTCCAGCAGAGGGGTGAAGACCTTCTGCGACTTGGCTTGAGGACGAGGGATAGCGTCGTTCAATCGGGGTGCTCTCCGGTGCAAACAGTACAAAAAACCACGGCGATTGCCATGGCCCAAAATGGCAACGCAGGCGGGGAGCACCCGCCTGCTGGTATGATACCGGGCTCAGCGTACTGAGCCCCTATCTATCATTTCCCGCTTTTAACTTTAGTCCAGGCGCGGGTAATCACACGGTCCAGCTTCGGCGATTGCACGTTCAGCGTAAACAGCTTGGCGCGCAGATCGGCCGGTGGGTACACGTTCGGGTTGTCGCGCACCTCGGCATTGACCAGCGGAGTGGAATCTTTCACCGCGTTGGCGTAGTACACATAGTTGCTGATCCCTGCCATCACGTCCGGCTTCATCAGGAAGTTCAGGAACTGGTAGGCAGCGTCCTTATTTTTGGCATCTGCCGGCATGGCGAACATGTCAAAGTAAGTCAGGGCCCCTTCTTTCGGGATCGCATAAGCGACGTTCACGCCGTTCTTCGCTTCTTTGGCACGGTTGGCCGCCTGCATCACGTCGCCGGACCAGCCGATCGCTACGCAGATGTCACCGTTCGCCAGATCGTTGATGTACTGGGAAGAGTGGAAGTAACGGATGTTCGGCCGCAGCTTGAGCAGCAGATCGTTGGCCGCACCGGTGTAATCCGCTGCGTTGGTGCTGTTGGGATCTTTGCCCAGATAGTGCAGCACGGTGGCATACACCTCACTTGGCGCATCCAGGAAGGAAACGCCACAGCTCTTCAGCTTCTCGAGGTTTTCCGGTTTGAGGATCAGATCCCAGCTGTCGACCGGGGCATCTTTGCCCAGCACCGCCTTCACTTTATCGACGTTATAGCCGATGCCGGTGGTCACCATCAGGTAAGGAATGCCGTACTTGTTGTCCTTGTCATTGTGAGCCACCAGTTGCAGCATCTCGGGATCAAGGTTTTTGTAGTTCGGCATTTTGCTCTTGTCGAGCGGCTCAAAAATACCGGCCTTCGACTGTCGCTCAAGGAAGTTGGATGAAGGTACTACCAGATCATAACCTGTGCTGCCCGCCATCAACTTGCCTTCCAACACTTCGTTGGAGTCAAAGACGTCGTACACCACTTTAATGCCGGTTTCTTTCTGGAATTTGGCTAAGGTATCCGGCGCAATATAGTCGGACCAGTTATAGACGTGCAGCGTTTTTTCCTCGGCTGACGCTGTGACGGACCCGGCCATCAGCAGGCCGGCAACAACACCCGATAACCACTTTTTACGTTGGGTGACCATCCGTAACTTCCTCCAAAACAGGGGTGAATCATAGAATTGAACTTGTATCGCGAAAGGATACAAAACCTTTCCTGATCGAGCGCAATCGTTGCAACCGCGGATTGAATGGCTATGCAATTGATTGCATACGCCTTTTTCAGTTGCTCAGCCCGCATGGTCACCAGGGGAATCGCAAGCCCTTAGCAGAATCAGCAGCATAACCGCTGTTGCCGGAACGCACCAGCCTCCGGGGTTAAAACCGGCTTTTATCGATTTTTTATGCAGTTTGTCTGTATGTGATACGGCATTAAGGGCATAAACGACGAAGAATATCTGGTAACAGAGGGTAAAACGCAGAATATATTATTGCGGAAGGGAATAACGGCAGCATGCCGCCAGAGCAGCGGCACACATAATGTACAGTGGGGATCAGTGCAGCATTGGCAGGCGGTCAGTCGCAGCCGTGTTATCTTCTTCGTCACCCATAAACAGCAGATCGTTCGCCCGCGCCTCGAGGATCACCATCGAGATTTGCTCTTCGCCCTGCTGCATAAAGTGGGTGAACTGCTCCAGCGTGACGCCAACGGCGATGCTCAGCGACTGGCAGACGATCAGCTTCGGCAGGTTATCGTCCTGGATATCAACAAAGGCTTTGATAGTCAGCGAACTGGCGTTGATCTGGCTGAGATCGGCCACCAGCGGGATCAAGGCGGTCGGCTTCACCTCGGCCAGCGCAGAGAACAGCAGCACGTTGTCGACCAGATCGAGCTTGGCATCGAATACGCCGTCGAAATTTTGCATGTGCGGCAGGTGCAGCGCCTGACAGGAATCGCACTCAAAGAAAGAAATGCCCGATTGATCCAGCCAGCGTCGTAACAATGCCAAATCAGGGACAATGAGTGAATCCATAATACCAGCCTCACAATATTCAAAACGCGAAAAGGCGCATAGCTTACGGAATATTGCCCCGCTACGCCACGATCAATGCGGCTTAATTCGCTATTAAGGTAAATATGGTTGAGAAAAAGCCACAACTCCAGCCGCGGAAAGGCGAATTTTTTGCAAGCCACTTATCCGCCCGATTTCAACCTAAAACCTGGCCTGCCGCGCTGCTCAATATACTCGATCATCCTGCCGGCGATATCCAACCCGGTGGTGCTCTCCACCCCTTCCAGGCCCGGCGAAGCATTGACCTCCATCACCAGCGGACCACGCGCCGCACGCAGAATATCCACCCCGGCAACGTCCAGCCCCAGCGTAATGGCGGCCTTGACCGCTATCGCCCGCTCTTTGGCGGTGATGTTCACCTTGCGGGCGGTGCCGCCACGGTGCAAATTGGAACGAAACTCCCCAGGTTTGGCCTGGCGCTCAATCGCCGCCACCACTTTTCCGCCAACCACCAGACAGCGCACATCGCTGCCCTGTGCCTCGCGAATGTATTCTTGCACCAGAATATGGGCGTTAAGGCCGCGAAAGGCATCAATCACGCTTTCCGCCGCCTGACGCGTTTCCGCCAGTACCACGCCGATACCCTGGGTGCCCTCCACCAACTTGACCACCAGTGGCGCGCCGCCGACCAGTTCGATCAAATCCCCGGTGTCGTCCGGCGAATGGGCAAACCCGGTGATCGGCAGATCGATCCCCTGCCGCGCCAGCAACTGCAGCGAACGAAGTTTGTCGCGTGCACGGGTGATCGCTACCGACTCATTCAGCGGGTAGCTGCCCAGCAGTTCAAACTGGCGCAGCACCGCGGTGCCGTAAAAGGTGATGGCGGAGCCGATACGCGGGATCACCGCATCGTAACGCTCCAGTTGACGACCGCGATAATGGATAGTCGGTGCCGCCGGGTTGATGTTCATATAGCAGGAGAGCGGATCGATAACCTCAATGCTGTGGCCGCGCTGCTCCGCCGCCTCAACCAAACGCTTACATGAGTACAACGTTCCATCGCGCGAAAGAATGGCAATTTTCACTTGTCACCCCAAAAAGGCAAACACCTGCCTGGCAGGCCTGTCAGCGGCGGCCATGACTCAGGCACGCGGCTCATTGTCGTTTTTATCGTCCGGCGTTATTTTCGCTGCAGGCTTGGGCCGATCGTTCTGCGGCGGCTGACCACCACGCATCAACGGGCCAAACCCCTGCACCACACGCCAAACCAGAAACGCCGCTGCCGGCACCATCAGCGCCACGCCGAGGAAAATAATCCCCACCGCCGCCTGCTGTGAAGCCAGCCACCCCGGCAATTGGACGTGGCTGTGAATGCTCAAATAGGCCAGCACCAACAACAGCATCCCCAGCCCTTCCAAAACCAGCACCGTACGCGGTAAGTCACCGAATGAACGCATATTTTTCTTCTCCAGAAGCTCTGCCTCCAGTGTAGTGAATTCCCATTGATGACGACAGCCCCGGCGGCTTAATCGGTTACATGAATCAGAGTAACAGGTAATTCCTGCTTTTTTTTCGCCGACCCAACGGGCATAGTAGTCGCCATCAATGCGGGTAATGCTCAAGCTTAAGTCTTTTTTGACTGACAGAATGTCATTGCAGTTGCGAGTAAATTATTGAATATCAATCTAAGGAGTGTTGCATGTTTGCAGTTATCTTCGGGCGCCCAGGCTGTCCTTATTGTGTCCGTGCGAAAGAGTTGGCGGAAAAACTGACTGAAGAACGTGACGATTTCAACTTCCGTTATGTTGATATCCACGCTGAAGGCATCACCAAGGCCGACCTGGAAAAAACCGTCGGCAAGCCGGTAGAAACCGTACCGCAGATTTTCCTCGATGAGAAACACATCGGCGGCTGCACCGATTTCGAAGCTTATGCCAAAGACAACCTGAACCTGTTCCAGTAAGTTTCAGGCAGAACGACAAAAAGGCGCTTAGAGCGCCTTTTTTATTGCCGTTAGCCACGATGACACTGTCGGTAGGCCTGCAACAGGCTACGCACAAACAGAGCCAGCAACGCACCGAACACGCACCAGAACACTGCGCTGGTCGCATAAGCCAGTTCCTGCCAGACCGAGGCAGACGGCGTTAGCCAGAAATGACGGATGACCAGACACAACGGCAGCGCATACAACGCCCCCAGCAGCGGACAGAGAATACGTTTTTTGCTCGACAAGTAGCTCGCGACCACGCCGGGTATCACAAACAGCAGCAGGCCGGTTTCACCCCGATGCTCATGATCCGTGCTGCCAAATACCCCACTCTGCTGGCCGAGATACACCAGGCTGAACAGCAGAAAACAGCTTAAAATTCCCCACCAATACCGTTCACTCGCCATGTCCCCTCCCCTTTAACCTCGTTAACCACCGTAAAAATCAGCCGCGCCACAAAGCCGGTGACGCCTTGCCGTAAACCGACAATGCTGAACTGAACTTTTTCCTTGGCCTAAAGAGAGTTAAATGCTTTCGGCAGGGCATGGATCCAGCTTTATGCTGGCTGTCACGCGCCATAGCGACTAGAATAAACGCCGCCGATCGATGGTTCGAATCGCCTTTCGCTGGTTAGTTATTTATGACGTCGCTTTTTGACTGAATTTATATCTTATATTTATCTATATCAAGCACTTACTGGTAAACAATAAGTTATCCTACGTGAACATAAACGTCGCTAGTTTGTTAAACGGTAACTACATCCTGTTACTGTTCGTGGTACTCGCACTGGGGCTGTGCCTCGGTAAAGTCCGTCTGGGCTCCGTTCAACTCGGTAATTCCATTGGTGTTTTGGTGGTTTCGCTGCTGCTCGGCCAACAACACTTCGCCATTAACACCGAAGCGCTGAATCTCGGCTTTATGCTGTTTATTTTCTGTGTGGGTGTGGAAGCCGGACCTAACTTTTTCTCGATATTTTTCCGCGACGGTAAAAATTACCTGATGCTGGCGCTGGTGATGGTCGGTTCCGCAATGGTGATCGCCATCGGCCTCGGCAAACTGTTCCATTGGGATATCGGCCTGACCGCCGGCATGCTCGCCGGATCCATGACCTCGACCCCGGTATTGGTGGGCGCCGGCGATACGCTGCGTAATACCATCACCAATGGTCCCGCCCTGCTGGCGGCGCAGGATCATCTGAGCCTCGGCTACGCACTGACTTACCTGATTGGCCTGGTGAGCCTGATTTTCGGCGCGCGCTATCTGCCCAAGCTGCAACATCAAGACCTCTCCACCTCTGCCCAGCAAATTGCCCGTGAACGCGGCCTGGACACCGATAGCCAACGCAAGGTTTACCTGCCGGTCATCCGCGCCTATCGCGTTGGCCCGGAACTGGTGGCCTGGGCCGATGGCAAAAATCTGCGTGAGCTGGGCATTTATCGTCAGACCGGCTGCTATATCGAACGTATCCGCCGCAACGGTATTTTGGCTAACCCGGACGGCGACGCCGTGCTGCAGGTGGGCGATGAGATTTCGTTGGTTGGTTATCCGGATGCCCATGCGCGGCTGGATCCCAGCTTCCGTAATGGCAAAGAAGTGTTCGACCGTGACCTGCTGGACATGCGCATCGTCACCGAAGAGATCGTGGTCAAGAACAGCAATGCGGTGAACAAGCGCCTGAGCCAGTTGAAACTGACCGATCATGGCTGCTTCCTCAACCGGGTGATCCGCAGTCAGATTGAAATGCCTATCGACGACAGTATCGTGCTCAACAAAGGTGACGTGCTGCAGGTCAGTGGCGACGCCCGACGGGTGAAAAGCGTGGCGGAGAAGATCGGCTTTATCTCAATCCACAGCCAGGTCACCGACCTGCTGGCCTTCTGCGCCTTCTTTATCATCGGGCTGCTGATTGGCCAGATCACCATTCAGTTCAGCAATTTCTCATTCGGCATCGGCAACGCCGCCGGTCTGCTGATGGCGGGCATCATGCTCGGCTTCCTGCGTGCCAACCACCCGACCTTCGGCTACATTCCGCAGGGCGCGCTGAACATGGTGAAAGAGTTCGGCCTGATGGTGTTTATGGCCGGTGTCGGTCTGAGCGCCGGTGCCGGTATCGGCAACAGCCTCGGTGCCGTTGGCGGCCAGATGCTAATCTCCGGGTTAATCGTCAGTCTGGTACCGGTGGTGATCTGCTTCCTGTTCGGCGCCTACGTGCTGCGTATGAACCGCGCCCTGCTGTTCGGTGCGATTATGGGGGCCCGCACCTGTGCACCCGCGATGGAAATTATCAGCGACACCGCGCGCAGCAACATCCCGGCGCTGGGCTATGCCGGGACCTACGCCATCGCTAACGTACTGTTAACCCTGGCGGGCTCGCTGATTGTGGTGTTATGGCCGGGGATCCTCGGCTAACCGATAAGCAAAGAAGATGAATCAGTGGCAAAAATAATTTGAAATTTTTATCCCCGGTGAGAACTTTCCTTTCAGGGGGTAGTCTTAATTAGTGCCACTGCTTTTCTTTGATGTCCCCATTTTGTGGAGCCCGTTAGTCCCGCCTTTTTAGGTTCAAGACTATCGGGTTTTTTGTTGCCTTTGAAAAATAACATTACATAACAATAGGATAGATTCACCCCTTCAAACTGGTGGCGATAGATTGGCGGCAGAGATGCA
Organism: Serratia proteamaculans; assembly: GCF_949794035.1. Lineage (NCBI taxonomy): Bacteria > Pseudomonadati > Pseudomonadota > Gammaproteobacteria > Enterobacterales > Yersiniaceae > Serratia > Serratia proteamaculans. The sequence goes on along the minus strand of NZ_OX461105.1, from coordinate 1,808,876 downwards.
ACGACCACACTGAGTTAGTTCCACCAACAGCCTAGCTATTCATCTTTTGAGCACCACGTTAACGTAATCGTGCGGCTTAAAAAATGTGAATGCCATCAGTTGCACTTTGTAAGGTTACGTTTCACCTAAAAAGTTTAGCCTGCTCAACATTGACGCTACCAACATAAGAAGCAATTCCTTTACGGACATGAGGATTGTCACTTTTGATATAAGCCATTAAGAACTCAACGACGCGACTAGATAGAACTCTTAAGGAGTGTTTTTTTAGCTCTAAGTTAAATGCTCTAATTGATTTTGATGGAGCCTGGGATTTCTTTTCATTCACTTCATAACCCGATCTTATCAACCCATCGCAGATTAAATTATAATTTAAATTACACAACTCAAGATCATTTCCAGATATAATTATGTCGTCCATATAAATGGAAATTTCAATGCCGAAACTGGAGTCCAATTTCTTAAATAAGCCGCCACAATAAGATTTGTGCAAACATAGAGTAGATAAAATTGGTGACTGTGGGAAACCGTAAGGTATGATGTACATTGGCCCTACAGGTAGTGGGTTCCTTACCGTTGATAGTTTTGCTATCCTTCGTGCGTCATTATATTTAAAATAAGCTTTTATTTCACGAGTAACTCTACTTTGCCCAGTTGACTCAAAGAAATTCTTTATATCAATAAGAGCGAAATATTCGTTTCCCAAATGTTTTTTTGCGCAAGCGACATGTCCACCATCTCTTAAATGATAAAAATATAAAGGAGGGACCCATCGTTTTCTCAGATACTTATGTAATTCCTCGCCATACAACCGTACCTCATCAGTTGGAACATATACCCACCGATCTTTTTTTATTTCAAATTTGCTTTCCCACTTTACCATTAAAAAAAACCGCCTTAGGAAAAGGTAGTTGAGGGCTATGCCAAAGTAACTCAACAGTTTCTCAGCAAGTGAAATCGCATCGTTTAGGAACGGAACGAAAACCTTGAGAAAAACGCAGAGTGTGCAAACACCCTTGAGCACTTTAGCTAAGCCAAGTTTGAATTTCTTCATACTTGTTCTCTCTGTACATTTCCCGACGATTCTTAGCGCAAGCGCCTAGCCCAAACTAAAACCCAGAAATCCGCGAAAATGATTTCCCAGTAATGCAACAATTCGGCTACTCGAAACGCGGGGCGCGGCGAATAGTGACAATTGCTACAAGTCGTAGAACGACAGGTACAGAGATGCTGGAATCAACCAGCTAACGTCAGGAAGCCTAAGCTTACAGCCAATCTTTAATTTTGCGAAACAATTTCAGTTTCACAAAAAAACCACACGGTCTCCAAACCCTTGCGGCGTCTGGCTTGCCAAGTTCTGCTGGCATTCCTGCGCGATCCATTCCAAACGCCCCGCGATCCACGTAATTCATATTTATTCTTTATTTTTCAATTAATTGACAATTTTAGCTATAACACTGCGCGATCCGTAAACTGAAATAACATGAAATTCTTTTCAATCTTTTCAGTTTGGAATTGCTCGCAAAGCCCCAGTCACGGCGCGGCCTGGCGGGGTGGTTTGTAGAAAATCAAAACTGAAATAATTTCCTGATCCAAATCGTGCAGGCGGGTGCGGTGTAGTGCCGTTTCCGTGGGTGTGACGTTGATTTCGTGGCGATTCTGCCGCGCTGGCGGCTCGCTGCTGCGGTGATCGGATTTGGTCGAGTGGGTTTGTATCTGGAGTGATTGAGGGCTTAGCGGCGCGCACAGGCTCGCCAAATGGCAGGCATGAAAAAGCCCGCGCGAGGCGGGCCGGTATTCCCTGGTGCTGTTATGTACTGCTGCTTAATTTCTACACTGTTACACGCACAATAGATAATTGGTTGTGTAGATCAATTACCCGTTATTGATCGGTGCGAGCGATCAATATGTATCCCTACCCAATCACTGGCGCGTACTTGGTTTTCAACTGGCCAGACTTCGTGCCGGCGGCGCTGATAGCTGCGGCGTTCTGCGGCCCGCCGGTATTGCTGTGCGTATGGGCGGCGGTCTGCTGCGCCAGCTCCTGCACCACCTCCAGCGTATCCAGCATTAGCGCCATCACGTTGATTTGCTGGCTACCTACCCACACCACCGGGGCAATCACATCCTGGCGCACCGCCGCAATACTGCTACGGATTTTGCCTATTTTCTCCATCAGGCTGCCGGCCACCGCCGTGGTGGCATCCCCTCCCACACTGGCCACCAAATTACCCTGGGTCGCTACGCTGTAATCCTCTTCGGCAATATGCTGCACTGCACCGGCCAGCAAGGTGGACGTGCCCAGCACCGTGGTTTTATCCGTGGCCTGCACCGTTGTAGTCCTGGCCACCAAGGTGCGTGTTTCTTCGTCGGCCTGGATCTCCCTGGTCATGGAACTTTCACGGATCGCCTGGTCGGTTTTCCGTTCCCAATTCCCTGCCTGGGTCACACGCTGGGATACTTCCTCCCGCTGCTGCTGTAGCTGCTCGCCTGGCTTCACATCCGGCAGCGTATTGCCCTGGGCCAGCGTCTGACGGATAAACGGCTTATCGGGCCGCCCATCGGTAAACGCAACCTCGACCAGCGTTCCCACTTGCGGAAACTGGAACATGCCCGAATCCTGGCCCGCCATCGGCAACGGTAACGGCACCGCCGGGTAAATCGGCGTGTTTATTGCCGGCTTTCCGTCGGCGTCCAACAACTGCAAATCGACGGCATAACGTGGCCGGAATGGATCGGCCAGGTCGCCGCTGCTGACGCCCTCCGCGTGGGCTTCTACCCTGGCGAATTTGGGCAGATGCAAACCCGCAGACAACTCCGGGTAAGCGGCATCAATCTGGCGCTGTGCCGGCGTCATGGCCATAGACTTACCCGTTAACGGATTTTTGGCCAACCAGGTGATCGTGGTGTCGTCATTCTCAAGGCGAACACTCGAAAGCCGGTGGCCATTGACCACCACACCAGGCCGCAAGGCTTGCACCATAGGCAAGGTCATGCTGTTACCGCCGGCGCGTGCCTGGCTAAACTCGGCGGGAATATCTACCGGCTTGCCGGCAAACATGGAATGCGCCCAACTGCCCAGGAACACGCTACCATCCGGCAGCGGTTGCCAAACGTAATCAGGCACCCCAAACGCCGGCCCCAAATTGGCCAACAGTTGGTAGCCCGTCCCGCTGTGGGTGAAATGGGGGATCGGCTTGTCCAGGTAATCCGCCTTCGCCGGCAACGCGATAGTTAACCCGCTGTTTTCCTCCAACCACTTGCCCACCTGGCGCAGTGTCGGATGCTGGAAGGAACACGGCCAAAGCCTTTCAAACACGCCAGCCAATTCACGCACAAAAAGCCGCTGAGAACCTGTTTCTGCCGGCTGCGCGCGTTCCACATACCCCGTAAACCAACGCAAAATGTTATCCGTATAGCCTGCATCGAGGCGCACCAGTTTGCCGGTGTAATCGGTATCCGTCTGCGCGGTAATAAACCCGCGCCCGCAGCCGTTCAGCTCCAACACCAAATTAAAATCAACCAGGGGCACGGTATCCCCGGACAACATCAGGCGTTTAATCGGTTTCATTCGCCCCCCACTACGCCAGCAAGCGCATCATCTGCCGGCTTCAATACTTTACGCTCGAACCAACTCAATTTTTGTTCATCCTCAGCCGCCGCGCCGTTCCCGTTAACCTGGCCATTTGCGCCTGGAGTCTGCTTTTTGGCGGTAGTCTTGCTACCTTCCCGCGCATCTTTTTTTTCCGGTACGCTCAGGTGCTCGCGTAGGGTGAACGTCACCAGCCAGGCTTGCTTGCCGTCCTGCTTTGGTGCATCAATCGAGCCGGTGAACGTCGCCAGCCTAAAATTAATTGCCTGGGCGGTGTGGTTGGCCACACGGTAGCGTTTCAGCTTGCCGCCTTCCGTTGCCTCCGCCAGGGCAAACAGGCGAGTTAACGCCTGGGCTTCGCTAAAGGGGATCATGCCGGAAATACGCAATTCTTTGGGCTTTATGCCCTGTTCGGCGTTGGCCGTACTGGACGTCTGCCCAGACTGGTCTTTATCCTGAAATTGCATCATTGGCGTGACCATGACGCCTTTTAACGGGATAGCTTCGCCATTAAGCGCCAGCGTGACTATCGTCATGGATCATTGCCTCCAGTTGCCCCAAATCCTTGCCCACGAACAACACCGCCAGGGTAAAAACAGCATCCTGCCGGGGAATATCTTTTCTCATCGCCGCGCCAACACTGGCACCAACCCCTTTTGCCGTAAATGCCCACGCCGGCGCGCTTTTCCCTTGTAAAGCGATCATTGCCTGGCTTATCCCCTCCAGGGCAGATTGCCGGGCCTGGGAAAATCCAGCCAGCGCCGCTTGCAAGCCGTCCACGCTGGCCCCTATGGCTGCGCTAGCCTTGGCTTCCGCAATACGCTGCGCATTTAACGCCAGACGCTGGGCACCGGTCGAAAGCGGCACCGCCGCCGGCAAACCAGCCCCCATTTTCCCAGGCAATTGCATCCGGGTAATTGCCTGGGTGGCGGCAGTCTGCGCCATGCGCTGCACCTGGTTAAGTGCTGGCAAAGGCAACACCCCCGCCAACGCTGCAATCTGCGGCATAAATTCACCGTGTGAGTTAGCGCAAAGCATGAATACGGTAGCGCTGATTTCTTCCCCCTGGCCGGCCAACTTGCCCGCCAGGTAATCCACGGCATTGGCTGGGCTAAGGTAGCTGCCGGATGACTCCTGCCGCCCCACGCCATAAACCCACGGATGCGCCGGCACCATTGAGCATGTCAAAGACTGCATATCGCCAGGCATACGCAACACCGCCTTACGCCACATTCGGCACCTCCGGCCAGGTAATCGCATCGCCCTGCTCCACATCGATGCGGTTGATGGCAATACGGTATTTTTTCCAGGCCAACAAAAGCGCCGTTTCTTCTTCCGTCGCCAGCCCTAAATCATCAGCATCCTGGAGGGGCGCGATCGCCTTGCCTGCCTTTTCCAGCAACTGCCCTTTTTGCCAGGTGGCGGCGTCTGCCTGCGCTTCACGTGCCAGCGGGGGAATATCTACCCAACACGGCAAGCCGCGTTTATTAGCCCCGCGTTCTTTGCCTGCCGGGCCTTGCGTGCAATATTTTTCCCACATCTGATCGCTAACGGGCTTTACGTCCGCTGGCCAGTTGCCGTTTTCCTCATAGCTTTCTTGGTCTTCGTACACATAGAAAGCCTTGGTCGTTGCGCTAAATCCATAGCTCATCGTTACACCCCCACCGACTGCCAGAACACGACCTGTTCCTGACCGTCCATCATTGCATTAAACCCGTTGTTATCCAGATCACGCGCCTGGATATTGACCCGGCTATCACCAAACCAATTCCCGTTGGAGGTGGCCAACGTCAGTTGCACACCGAAACACTCCCGCGCATAGCCACGGGGGAAATTGACGCGTGTTGCATAATCAGCGCGATTAACCACGCCACCCTGGATAATGAATCCTGTCACTTCGTCCTTGTACCACCAGGCATTGCGACCGCCGGCGACGGCTGAACGACTGTTAACAAAATCAATGGTGGCTCTGGCTCCCACATCCCGGTTGTACGTACCCCAATCAACGCGGCCATTGAAATTCTCATTCAGCCAGTTGCTAAGATACCCGCCCCAAACAGAGCCGCTGACGTTGCCATCGTTCTGATAGACAGCCCCGCCGGCCATCAGATTGCCCGGCGCAATAAACTGTTTGCTGTTGGGGTCAAACTGCCAGACTGCTTCCGCATTGTTATCACCTCGCGCATGGATACAAGGCTTAGCAAAACTGCCTTTCCCATCCATCAGATAACCAAAACTTATGGCAGTGGGGTAGCCTTGCCCCTTTCGGGTGCTTTTACCCTTAACCAGTGGGACATAGCGGCCACCTTCGGCAACGTCCCAATTATAATTTTCCTGATAGAACGGGGCTTTCGTATCGAGTTGCGCAGAAAAAGCGCCGCTGCCCTCGGGTGGCGCGCCCGTCGGTGTTGAAAGATATTTCGCGGAAATTTCAGCGCTGCTTTTCAACGCGCCTGAAAGCTGGCCGCCGTTCCTTGGTAAATAGCTTTCCCAACCAGTGAATCCGCCGTTTACATCCGTTGCAACATAGAACTTGTTCGCATTTCCGTGAGCGATAAACAAATAGTGAATAAATTTCCCGTTGCCAGGGACAGTGCTTAAATTGGTGCCGTTGGTTGTCACATACAGCGTTCCCCACGCAACAGGTGCCCAGGTGCTATTTTCCACGCCCCATACGCCGGGGGATGTTGGCTTTTCTGCACCGGTGATCACACGGGCAACCCCCATCCTGGCAGCAAAGTTATTACTATGATCTGCCGCCCCTACATCAGTAATCGTCGGCTTGTATGACGTGGTATAAACCCGATCCCATTTGTCATTGGTCGTCGCATCCTTGCGCAGGGAACGAATAAAGAACTCGGTAGTACCCGACCCAATAGCCAATTGCACATTACGGAATTCGTTAACTTTGGCTGTCAGTAAGACCCCAAGAGAACCCACAACCGGGTATCCCTTATTCGTTGTGGTCAGCCCTTCCACGGTGAAGCCATTAGGGCGATCTACATCGGTGGCCGCGTTAACCGTGCTGCCGTTAGGGAAGACCACGCGCGGCAATGCCAACGGCCCGATCATCGTGTCGCCACTCTGTTTTACATAGCGCGCGTCCGCTTCCGTTTTGTTCCAGGCATTCACATCTGACGCCAGCAAGTTCACATCACCGGTCAACGCTTTGCCGTTTATACGGATAGAGCGCAGGGCATATTTTTGCGCTGCCTGGGCATCGGTTAACGCCCCGACGTCTGCCGCCGTGGGCTTATTAGCGGGTGAGTAAACGCGGGCATTGCCATCCCATATGGATGCGCCGGTGATCCGACCCTTGGCCGAAAATGACCCGGTACGCACGTTCAAAAATGCCGTGCGGCCCTGTATGCCCTCTTTGCACGTGTTGTAAAAACCCAGGCCATACCAGCTTTTAATATCCACGTTGCAGGTTTCATAACTGGCCCCGTCCCCGTTCCCTGGGAAAAGGCCGCCGGGTTTGGCTTTCCAACTGTTGGCCACCATCACCCCGCCAGATGCCTGGATTTCCTTTTGAAACTCCCCGCCCTGGCTAGCGGATACGGCGTCCACATCCTGCGCCTTTGGTTTAAATTTCGTGGTATATGCCTGGCACCACTCCACCCCATTAGCCGGGATATTTGAGCGGCCAAAGAACGCATTACCGTTGTTTTGTACCGCGATGTAAGCACCGGACGGCCCACCATCACACGGCAAACTGACAACGCCGTAAACTTCACCGCCGGGGGTATTTTTGGACAGGTTATTTACCCGGTAGATTTCAGCCTGATTACTGTAGGCATCATCACGATGACGGGAACCCATACCCAGGCCAAAGGCACCGACCTCCATCAGTTGGCCGACAGCTACACCCACGTTACGCGTGGCGGCGGTGCCCAGGCCCAAACTACCGCGGCTTTTTGATTTGTCCTTGAGTGAGGCTAAATTGTCGTCCTTACGCAAATAGGCATCATTGCCGGCCTGGTCGGACAGCGAACCTTGCGGGCGCAGGTCGGTAATGTTGCCGGCGGCATCGATGCTGGCCACCGCAAATACGTAGTGTTTAAAACCGGCGTTATCCGTGTAATCCGCTGCGGTGGCCGCAACGGTAAACTTCACCATGCCAGCCCACTGGCTTACCACGTTGCCCTGCAAACTCACATCGGCCCAGACCTTGATAGGCTTGGTTGTCACGGTAATGTTTTGGTTAGCCGCCAACACCGCGCGCAGTCCGCCCACATAGCCGGTGCCCGCCGTTACGAAATATTGCGCGCCGGCTTTGGCCACCAGGAACCCATTGCCAAAGAATGCGCCGGCACCGTAATGGTCACGGTTAATCAGACGCTGCATTTCATCAATGCCGCCCAGGCGCGCGGTAAAATCAATCTGCCAGGTTTCTGCCGGCGTGGTGATCGCTGTCTCTTTGGCCGCGCCGTCATACTCCATCACAAAGGAACGGGTGATGGCATTCCCCTGCTGGCCTGCACGGTTGGCCACCTTGCGTTGCATCGGCGCATGGACAATCATCGCCACCGTGTTGGTGGCCTTATTCACCAGGCCGATCCAGTTAAAGTCGAAATCGCCTACCTCGGTGCCCAGGGTGACCGAATACACCACGGCGTTATTGTTCACGACGCCGGTTTTGTTGACAGCCTGGCGATGCACAATCTTGGCTGCCGCCGGCATCCCCTCTTTGCGGTCGATTGGCTTGCTGGCATCAAGGCCCGGCACGTTGGCAAAAACAAATTCATCCAGCACCACACGGGAGCCGTTCATGGCTTCTTTTGCTTTCCATTGCTCAAAGGCAAAGGTGATCGCGGTTTGTGACATGTTGACTACCCCTTAAGTGATGCGCTCGCCACGGTGGCGGAATATTGGTTATTGGTGCTGGCCACTGCACTGACGGCGCTGTAACACACATACTCACATCCCACCCAGCCAGCGCGTAATTGCAGGACGGAATTGTTAATAACTTCAAATCGATAACGGCGGCAGGTGCGGCCATATTGCCGGATGATCTGCATCAGCAGGTCGGGATTACTGGCAACCTGGCCATCTGTCACCCGGACGCTTATCACATCCCAATCAATGCCCGGTTGGCGCTCCAGGATTTCCACATAGCCCACGCCCAGGCGTTCAAAAATGGCGATAAACCCGGCCACCGACCCCGCATCGCGGGCGTTGATAAAGGCGTACTGCACCCGCTTGCGGAATAGCTCCAGCGGCTCCCCGTTAAAGCGGGTAATATCGCGCTGGTACGCCAGCACCTGGAGCAGCGGCACCGCACAGGTGACCGCATCAAGCTGTTTCAACGGCCAGGTCAGCCAGCCATACACCCACAACCAGAAATTGCGGCAGGCGCGCAGCAGCTTGGCCGGCTCCCCTCGATTCATCCAGGACGGCAACCGCATCCCCGCCAGGCGTTCTTTAAAATCAGGCATCGGCTACCCCCAGTTTTAAGGTTTTCAATCGCGGCACGTTCAATTCGCTCACAATGTCCCCTTTGGAAAACGTGATGGATTCCAGCTCAGGGAAAGCCCGGTGTAACTCCCTGGCCAGGTTGGAAAACGAGAAGCGCGCATACGGCCAGGTTTTCTTTACGTCGTATTCGGCGTTTTGCCGGAACGCACAGCGGATCAGGGTTTCGCTGTCGCGCTTAAGCGTGGCCAGCGCGTCCGCCGTAAAGTTGGCCGTGTTTTCCAGATAGAGCGTCACGGTCAAATCGTGTTGGGTTTCCGGCATGGCAAAACACTGCATATCATCGCCGTGGCCGTGGTTCCCTTTGTTGGTGATGTAATCATTGACCGCGTTAATAAACGGCTGCGAGGCAATGCCTGAATCCAACAACAGATAGGCGTTTGCCGTTCCCGGCCCGCGCGGCGCATCGTGCTGAAAGAAAATGCGGTCAATACTCAGCCCGGCCACGCTGGCGATCATGCTGCGGTAAACCGCATCCGTGTGATAGTTGCCCGCCAGGTTGTATTGGTTGCGCGCCCTGTCCCGTAAATCGTCGTCGGATTCCTGGTCAGCACCGGGCACCGATAACCACCCTTCCTGGTTTTCCACTCGCACGATGCCTGGCACCGCCTGCGGTAAAATCCGGTAATACCCTGGGGCCAGGTTATGCGCGCCACCTGGCGCGCTCGCCTTCACCGGCACCAGTCCGCCGGCAGTGCCGGCGGCTAACGTGGTTTCCTTCACCACGGCCACACTGTACACATGGCCGTTCAGGCGTTCGGTTTGCACCACCGTGCCGGCGGGGATCGTGACCATCGCGCCGGCGTTCTCCTTGTCGAAACGAAAAAGCCCCTCCGCCGCCGTCGCCGGCTTGCGCTTCACGTTGACGCCCCAGGCGAACATTTCCAGCCAAGTGCCGCCGGCAGTGGCCAAATACATGTTGGCCATCACCACCGACACCAATACATCCTTTAACCACATCACCGGGGCGGTAATAATCGCCTGGATAAGTCGCCAGAACGGTGACATTTTTGAGGTGTTGGTAATTAACCCTTCTGCGGTCACCAATTCGTTAAATTTGGTATTAACCTCGCCCTGGGTAATTGGCATTCCACTTTCTGTTAAGGCTTTTTCATAATCAACTTGCGGTTTCGTCGTCATAATTAACGCTGGCCTCCACCTTGCCGAAATCATACGTTTCTGCCGTCACCCACAACCGCTTTAACGTTTCCTCGCTAATAACGACGGTGCCTGGAACAATTCGCTCATCATCTTCTAATAGCAATACGATTTGCATAATCACATCGGCGCGCAGTGTCGGGCTTCTTTCCGCCACTAATTGCGTCACTAACCCACTTTCTAAAATAGCGTGAACGCAATCTTGGCCTATGCTCACCCGGTTATGACATAACACCGGCTCCCGGCCTGTATTTAGCGAGAAATCGCCATTTTCTATTAGCAGGTCAATATAAAGGGGTTCATTCATTAACTTAATTCCTGCCATTCCATTAGCTGTTCAGGCGTCATGCCCTGCTTAACGTTAATATGGACGTTCTCAATATTTTTACGGTTATCCGTAACGGTTCGGCTGTTGTTATTAATTTCTTTATTAATCCCACCGGGGCCAATGCCTTTTAGCTTGCCGCCGCTCAGTAACCTATTCGGCGCGGGCGGAGGCGGTGCGCTTTTCTCGCCCTGTACCTGGGCCAGCACCTGCACCTGTTGCGGTGGAGGTTGCGGCACCTTGACCGCCGGCACAGCGGGTGCTGGCGTCGCTGCCGTTCCCTGCATTGCCCTGGGCACCACGATAGGATCGCTCACATCCTGGAGCAGGGTTTTCCGTGCGCTTCCTGCCGGCAACAGCGCGGGCGCTGGCTGTGGGACGGCAACCGGAGCCACCGTCGATGCCTGGGCCGCTGCCGGCAATACGCTGCGTCCATCCACCGTGGCCAGGCCGGTGGGCAATGCACCCGGATCAATCGTTGGCACCTTCACCGGCTGCGGGCCTGCCATGCCCTGGGGTTCCGTCACCGTCGGCACCACATCCACGGTCATCGGGTCAATATTGACGCCTGGCAGCATGTTTAATTTGTTGATGATCCAATTGTAGGTATCCGAAAACGCAGACCGGAACACGCCCCACAACTTGGTAAACACCCCCGTTACCACACTGCCAATCTTCATAAACGACGCGATAGGCGATGACGGATCAAACGCGGCCACCACGTCCAGCCAGCCTTGTTTTACGATGCCGAATGCATCAAACAAATGGCCCACGGTGGTAATCACCAGCTCAATCGGCGACAGCAGCAAACCTATTGCGCCGGCAACAATCTGCCCACACGCCTGGCCGGCACTGGTGACGCCTTGCAGCTCCGCCGCCGTGCTCTGGACAGGGGTTAGCAATCGGACAAACCAGTTAAACACCGTTTGAATCGCGCCCCACACTCCAGCCGCTGCCCGTTTCACCAGGTCAAACGCACCGGCAAAGGGAGACAACGCGCCGGCAGCCTCTTTAAAGCCCGCAATAAAACCGGACACAAACGCCTTAATCGGCCCCCAAAATGCCCACACCGCTGCCACCACGGCACCAATGGCGGCCACCAACAGCGCGATCGGCCAGCTCATCAGCAGGAACGACACCGCACCGGTACGGGCGGCAATCGAGGCAGACAACAGGCCAGCGCGCAGCATCACCAGCCCACGGTTAAACACCTTTGTGGCCGCGCAGCCGGCCAGCATAGCCAAGCGGTTTAAACCCAGCAGTTTGGCCACTGGCCCCAACACCTTTTTAAGGCCCAGCATCAAAAACATGTGAACGCCGATCGCCAGATTTGCTATCGCCCCCGCAGCCGCCAGGCTCAAAAATGCCAGCACCGCCAGGCCAATGGCCCGCGCCAGGTTGGGGAATAACTTCAACCAGCGCACCAGGGTTTGCCCCGCATCCGCCATTTTGTTAATCAGCGGATAGAGCACCGGCAGCAGCGTTAACCCCATTGCCGCCCGGATGGAATACCAGATAGCGGTAAGGCGTTCCCAAGGGTTAGTCATACGCTCCGCCATTTCCGTGGCGCGCTTCATCCCGTCACTGCTGCCCAGCTCGTTAATGTGGCGTTTCAGCAAATCAACATTGCCGTAAAGCTGCTTAATCAGTACCGACGAATCGCCAAAGGCATCGTCCAACGCGGCTTGGGCCTTGAGATTGCCCTCAATGCTGGCGCCGTAACGCGTTTGTAATTTCTCCAGCATTTCCGGCAAACTGACCATGCCGCCCGTGGCGTTAACAAAACTCATCCCCAGCTTTTTGGCCCCGTCCTGGGCCGTCTGATAAAACGACTCGTAAACACTGCTGGCTTCCGATCCCAATGTACGTTCCAGTTGCCCCATTACGGCAAACTGCTCATCGATACCCACACCGTAGTTAGCCCCCACGCCCCTGGCCCCTTCCATCAGGTCAGACATGGCTTGCATGTTGGTGCCAAAGGCTTTAACCATATAGGCCGTTTTACTGGCGACCTGCTCGGCAAACTCAACACGCCCGATTTTCTCGGCGTAGGTGCTGAATTTGTTGTACATGCTGCCCATGTACTCCGCCGCCTCGGTGCCGCTGGCCTTCGTGGCCGCCGCCAGGGTATTGGTCGCCACCACAAACGCCGGCAACTCCTGGTTGGTCAGCAATCCCACCTGGCTGCGGATCGCTTCGGTGGAGTTGATGAAATCCACCGACGATTTGCCGTATTTCGCGCTGAAAGCCAGCGCATCCCCGGCCACCTTCTGCAACGTGGTTTCATCAATGCCTTTCGTGGCCGCCGCGTTCAGGGCGTCGGTTATCTCAATCGCCGGGCCTAATGCACCCTTAATCGACAAGCCAACCCCCACCAACCCGGCCCCGCCCACGGCAATCTTGCCAAAGGCCGCTTGCGATTTTTCCGCAAAGCCGGTCACTGACGCCTGGGCCTGTTTTAGGGGCCGCGTCAGTTTGTCGATCAGGCTCAGGGTAAAATCTAGCTGTTTCATTATTCGCCTTTAAATGCCAAAGAAATGCCGTTTGCGGTGGCCACTCGCGTATTTTCCCAATGCCGGTTATCCAGCCAAATGGCGCGCGCTAAATTCTCGGTGCTATCATTTTCAGCCGGCAGGTAATAACGCCGCAGCGTTAATGCCTGTTCAATAAAGTTGTTATCGATAGCCCGCAGCCGGTTGGTTAGTTTTTTACTTCAATTTCCAGTTTCGGCGCATATTTCGCATTTACCGCTTCCGCGATTTGCAATGCTGCGCCCGGCAGTTTAAGCAGTTCGTCCAGTGCGGCTTTACTTTCTGCAACCACAACGCGGCGCAAATAGGTGACATGCGGCGCGACTTTATTATCCATCGCCATATCATTAATCAGGCTGTTATAGGCTGTAGTGTTTGGCTCAAAGGCCACATCTTTGCCTTGGATAGTCAAAATAACTTTGGTTTCTTCTTTGCTCATTGTTTTAATTCCTTACGCTGGTTAATTTCATCAACTAATTGGTTATGCCGTGCGGCGCACAGCGGATAAATATCTAAATATGTTAATAACGGCTCGCTAAGGTCTTTTCCGGTTACCCCGTTTACCCTGGGTAATTGTTCCGGACATTTAACGAGTAAACTTTCCTGAAATGGCACGTTCGGCTTTATCGGCGGCGTCGTTATACAGCCGGATAAATTCGTCAGACACGCACACGTTAGTAAATACCGGCTTAACCACTTCGGTGCGGATCTCTTTCGGTTGAGCATCACGCAACGCCTCTATTTTGTTTTCCAACTGCCTGGCGGAATGACTGGCCACCGCTTCCGACGCCTGGCGGGAGACTTCACCGGCCCGCTGGGCGGCCTGGTCAATGGCCAGCGCCAGGCTATCCCGGTGCCACTCGCTTGCCTGCCAACCGCCGGCAAAGCTGGCCACCAGGGCCAGCAGGCCCAACCATGCCCCCCTGGCCATCAGCGTACCCCGTTATGTTCCAGGCTAAAGTGGTTACCGTCCGGGCGACTTTTAAAGCGTCCACCCCAGGAACCGCCCAGGCTTTCCCAATACTCACCCAGCGGTAAATACGCCTCGGTTTGGGTCTGGTACTCGCCATTAATAAACAGGTTAAAATCCACCGCCAGGCGCTGCGTGTGCAGGCTGTTGGCGATGCCTGCGCCGATCTTGGCGTTGCGCGCGGCCTGCTCCGGTGTGCGGTAGGCTTCGCCGAACGTCAGCCGGTAGCCATGATCGCCTGCCCAGGTGATCAACTGGCCAATCCAGGCGGTAAATAACTGCTGTTTTTCACTTAACGTCATCTTTCATCTTCCCCGCTAATAAGCTGCTGCCCTTGCGCTTAAGCCACAACTCAACAACCTGGTGGCCAATAATGCCCAGGGCGGCCCCCAGTCCCACCACGCCAATGGTGGGCAAGCCTGGCACCCAAATCAGTGCCGCCCCCGCCACCATCGCCGTGCCCGTTCCCAGGATCACCCGGCCTATAAACAAGCGCGGGGTAATCGGCTCATCACTGCTTAACACCTTGCCAACAGCAATCAGCGCGCCCAATAACAACAGGCTCCAGAACGTTTTTTCATGCTCTTGCATCTGGCACCCTTACCCGATCAGGTTCTGCGTTAATTCAGATTCCAGGTAAGGAATACCGCCCAGGCGTACAAAGTCGGCGTCGGTCACCACAAACTTAATCTTGTGCGTCATGATGCTGCCGCCCTTCGGGTCAACATCCAAAATGTCACTCAGAATCAACTTGCAGCCGAATGCCTCGACTTTCAGCTCTTCCCCGCCGGCCTTGGCGTACCACATCAAATCAATCGGCGGGATACCGCGCCAACTGCCGGCGGCCCGCGCTTTGGCGGTAACCTGCGCCAGGGATTTGGTGCTTAACTCCATTTCCCCCTCGGCGGCTACGTCGCCAGCAACCCAACCATCGGGCACCCCCTGGGTTTGTGCTGCGGCGGTGTTGTCGGTAATGCTCAGGCTCACTTTTTCCGCATGGACTAAATCACCGTCCATATTGAAATCAACCGACTGGCCAGAAATCCTTTTGGTCATGCTGCGCCCTCCAGCGAGTTATCCAACATCAGGCTAACCGTGATGCCTTTCGGGCATTCATAGGTACGGATCACCAGATAAATTTCCACTTTGGTGGAGGTGCGCCAGGTAATCTGTACATCCCCATCCAGCGGCGCTTTGACTTCACCGGGGAACGTCACGCCGTTAATCTGCGTACTGCGCGCCATTTCCCGCAGCGTCCTGGCAAAATACTGCTGATGCGCCGCGATACTGGTCGGGGTGCTGTTCAATGACCGATCGGCAATCTTAGGAATCGCCAGCAGCCGCACACGCCGCGCCGCCTTATCCACTACCCGCAGGCTTTCCACCGCCTGGAAATCGCCGCCTTCCACATCCAGGGTGCGCCCGTCTGACCAATACAGGCCGTCGTAATCGGGATACCACATCGGCACACTAAAACGGTTTGCCTCCAACGCCTGGAGCGTCGCCAGCTCCAGCACTTCCCCGGAACCGTCCACCGGCGTGGCCGTGCTGCCCATTTCGACTAATGCCCCAGTGGCCACACGCGCCGGGCTATCGGCAATCGTCACGGCGCGGTTACACAAGCGGCCCGCCAACACGCCCGGTTCATTGCCCCACAGGCGCGGCACCAATTGGATCGCTGGCTCCGCAACGCCTTTTTGCAGGTCATTGATGCGGCCCACGTACTCCGCCCACACCTCCCCCTTTTGCAGCGCCTCCACCGACAGAATGAACCACTGCCAGCGGCCAAACTTGGCGATAATCTCCGCCCGCAGGCTTTGCGCCTGTTTCACCACATCGAGCGTAGCCGGCACCAGGTTAACGATGCCCTCAAAGCTCGCCACACGCTGCGCGGACAACACCGCCGCCGGCCAGTTCTTGGCGGCATCGGCTTCCGCCAGCACATGCACATAAGCAAACCAGTTTTGCCCCGCATTCAACATGGCGGCTTTGAGGTTGCTTTTAAGCACCGAATCCCCCGCCCCCAACAGCACATCCAGATCGGTTTGCGTATTCACCGGCACCGTTTTGCCAATGTTGGTTTTGCCGGCACCGACAAACAGCAATACGCGCTCAATGTCTTTGGTTTCGCCCTGGTGCCGGTTTACCTGGTTAACCTGAATAATTGGCCAACTCATAGTTTCCCCTTCATATCCTGCGCTTTCACATTCCAGCCAAACCCAATGGCCTGGAGTTGACGCGCTAACGCTTTGTTAAAATCCGCGTCACTCATGCCCAGGAACGGGCGGGACGGTAAATCCACCGTCCAGGCCGTTTTGGCCGCCTTGCCACTCAACTTGCGGATCAGCAAGCCGGCCTGCGCGAATGACATATTTCCTACAATTTCCTTGAGCGGTGGCTTACGCCAGCGCTTGCCGCGTTTCACCTGGTAACCCAACGCACGCAGCTTTTTAGCCTGGCGCAGTGTGGCTTGCCGCTCGGTGGTGCTTTTCTTGCCGGCCACCTGCTCCCGCTTAACGGAAACGTTCATGCCTGCCGATTGCGCCAACCCCACCACACCCGCCGGCACGTCTTTGTTGCCGTTGCGGTAACCGCCACCCTGGAGGTAAAGCCTCACGGCCTCCTGCTCTGGCATTTCGCGGATGTGCAGCAAATTGGGCATATTGCGCAGCATCTTTCCCCGTCGCCGGGTTTTACGCCCTTCCCAGGGGGTGCTATCCGGCTGTTGCTGATTACGCACATTGCGCTTAGCCGCAACAATTACGCCGTACTTGGCCATGCGCCATAACAGGCGCTGGCGCTTGGCCTTGGGTAACTCCAGCTTGGCCAGCTCTTTGCGCATTTCCCGCAATTGGGTGCGGCTCAGTTCGCCATTGATGATCACGGCGTTTTACCGATTGGCGCGCCGGTGCTGCCCACGCCATAAACATGCCCTTCCAACGCCCACCAGATTTCGGGGTCTGCCAACTGCCAGCGCTTCCCGTCAAAGGGGATTACCCCCTGTTTGTCCTGGATCAGCGTCAGCGGCTCCGCCATCTTGATAACCACCTCAACCAACGCGGTTTTATCGTCCGTGACCACGATCGCCATCTCCGGCATAGACTGTTCAAACCCCTGCTCAATCAACCCTTCATCGGCGTTCTCAATCAACCAGGCCAACAACAGCGCGCACAGGTTGCGCGGGTCAAATTGGCGGTAAGGGAAGCGCCCCCAGGACAACACCGCCTCATACTCCATCACCGCCAATTGATACTGGTTAAGCCCCATATCCCGCTGCGCATTGATAAAGCTCACTTCTTCCATGTCGCTGTTAAACTCCAGGTTGGCCACGCGCGGCGGCAAATTGGCCTGGATAAACGCGGTTAGCGTCTCTAACTTGCTCATACCAGCCGCGCCGATGAACGCCGCGCCCCCTTCATATTGCGCAGTACCGTGGCGGCTTCCGCCAACAGCCGGCTGCGGGTTTCCGGGTTTTCCTGGCCGGCGCTGGGTGCCCGGCTAAACTGCGTCGAATACTCCCCCAACAAATCCGCCTTTGCCCTGGCGAATACCGCTTTTTCGTACTGCGCGATCAGCGCGGTTTTGTCGCCAATCTTCACCCCTGGCACGGCGCTGGCCTGGGTATAACCTTTCGCCTGTAGCTGGCCCGCCAGCTTGGCCAGGTCGAGGTTAATTTCCGCTACGCTGGCCACCAGGGCCGCGCCCAGGGTGTCCGCGTCAATATCGGGCGGAATGCTGCGCCGCTCCTGGAAATCCGCCAGGCTCAAATCCGGCCAAAATCCGTTATTGGTTAACGTGGCGTCCTGGTAATCCGTGGCCTTGCCGTTAAACATCGTCGTTACTCCGAAAAAAAGCGGGCAGACCGGTTTCCATAGCACATCGCACCGTAGTGCCTTGCCTCCACCGCGCCCGCTTTGGCTTGCGGTAGTCTTTTATTCTTTTTCCAGCGCCCGCAGCCTGGCCGCAATTTTCTGCCGCTGCGTTTTGACGCCGGCCCCTTTGGGGTTAAATGCCTGCGCCTGGGCTAATAATTCATCCGCCTGGTTCAGCGTCGCCACGTCATTCACTGCGCTGGCCAGCGGCTGGCCGTTGTCATCGAGTAGCAGCATCAACCCGGCAAACTTGAACCACTTGGCGCTGATTTCCTCATGCAGCCGCCAGTTGTCCCGCACATTGGCAAAGGTGCGGGAAAAATACGGCTCCAGGCTATTGCCCCGGCTGGCCTCTTCCTCTGACCAGGCCAGCACCGTATCCGCCACAAACGCGGCAAAGCTGCGCTTTAGCCTGTCCGGTGTTTGCTGGCGCTGGGCGATCGCCAGGTCAGCCCAATCGAGTGCCTTGTCAAAATCCCCCACATCAAACAGCCAGATAACACACCAGGCAAAAATGGGATTGGCGTAAACGTCCCCCTCCGCCAAGTACGTTTCCACCGTTGGCAACCAACGCGGCAACAACTCATCGCGTTTCATGGCGATGCGGTCAGCGGTGCGCGGCAACTCCCGCAACCGGCGAATATCCCGCTCCATTGCCTGTACCTGGAGGTGCAGGCTGTCCCAACCGGCCAGCGCCTGCCGGTCTTCGAGTTTGCGCTCGGCCTGAATGCGGGCCGTGTGGCGCTGTGCGGGGGAAAGTGACATTGCGCTTTACTCCCCGGCAGATGGGTCTTTTGGCGCTTCCACCTTGCCGATGGTTACGGCGGACTCATCAAAGGCGGCATACATTTCCGGGTATTCCACGGCGTAACCTTCGTTGCGCAGATACTTGTTCTCGTACTGCTTACGATCATCAACAAACTCCGCCTTACGCTGGCGGGTGCCGCGCTGGGTGTAACAGTGCAGATTGCTAAGCGGCGTCACGATCATGCGTTTACCTGGCATGAACGGCGGTACAATCGCAGGACGGCCAGCCAAGGACGTGCCCAGCATTTGCGCCGCGATTTTCTCCGTTGGACGGTCTGCGGCCTGGTACAAGCGGTGCTGTTCAGCCGCCACCAGGTCAGCGCCCACCAACACGGTTAAACGTGGGTCGTTGCGGAACTGCGCCGGAATTTTGCTGTTGATCAGGTCAGATGCCATCGCATCCAGTGACACATAGTCACCGCCTGCCCCCAGGGTCACTGCATCGGTGATGATCTGGTTGTCGTCATAGGCGCGCACAAATTCCTGCCAACCAATATTGACGTCCTCGCCGTTCGGGTTCTCTTCCGGGTTAGTGCTTTTCGCAATGGATTTACCGTTAAAGCCGATCCGCAACATATCCAGGGCAAAGGATTGGTTGGTAAATTCCTGCATGCGCTGGAAAAACTCGTTCTCATCGCCGGCGTTCGCCCAAACGGACAACATGGCCCAGGTCAGCGCCGCGCCGGAATCAGTTTCCGATAGCTTGTATTCCAGACCGTCTACACCGGTTTTGCGGATAAAACGTCCGCCTTCTTTACGCCCGGTAAAGATGCCCGGATTACCCACGTTCACCACCTGGCCGGTCAGTTGGTCAACATCGGCGCAGGTAATCATGGACAGGAAATCCACAGACTCCAGCAACGCGGAGCGCAATGCCGTCTCTTTTGGATCGGTCAGTGAAAAATAATGCTTCGTGCTTTCCTGACCATATTCTTTTGCCAGGCCCGCGCTGTATTTTCTCAATAACTCACGCGCACGTTGATTTAGAAACATAGATACCCCTCACCCCTTGGGTGAATTAATTGTTACCCTGGTGAATTACAGGAATGTAAACGGCTTGCGGCCATCACCCTTTGGGTTTTTATTTGGCAAAGTGGTAATGCGGCTATCCAGCTTGCTGAAGTTTTTCACGATACCGGTGATGTTATCGCGCAGGGTTTTAAATTCCTGGGTGTCCACCACTTCTTTTACGGTTTCCACATCTTCCTGTACTTCTTCCACGGCAGTGGCCGTTTCTTCGGTTTTACCTTCCAATGCGGCAAGGCGCGATTCAAAGGCCGCAAGGGCTTCCGCCAGTGCCTGCAATTTATCGCCATCCGCTGGAGTTTCCGGCTGCTGTTGTTCCTCTTCAATGGAAAACATGCTGCGCCAGCCTTTCTTTTTATTGCCTGACATTATTTTGTCCTCGTTAATTTCTTTGACTTCATCAAAAGCCAGCGGCTTTAATGCGCCATAACGTTTATTTTTATTGCGCTTACTAAAACGCATCCGTTCGGTGTAAACGCTAGCCGGTTCATCAGTAACGCCCAGCCCTTCCAGGTAACTTTTACCTGTACCTCGAAAATTGCCATCGGTTGTAAATTCAGCGGAGCAAAAGATTAACTGCCCGTCCACGTTGGCCTGCATCAATGAGAGGTTTGGGCAAAGCTTGGCATACAGCCGCATCACCCCATCATCCCCCTCCTGACACATCAACTCTAAAACCCGCCCCCGGTTACCGTAATTACGGGAGTGCTCCGGCCATAACAGCGCCGTGTATAAATTAGGGTCGTAAAGTTCGGCGGCGTCCGTGATCCATTTTCTTTTAATATCACGCCCGTCTACTGTCTTACCTTCTGCGCAAACACAAATCCAATTCGTCATTAACTGCGAATCTGACATAAAGCCCACTTTCTCTTTCGTGTTTGTTTCGACAGGTGCAGTATCGCCAATTAATTCACACCCCGCACGGCCTTAATATCTTATATATTCGGATAAGCGCTATTAACCGAATAGAGCCGTTTTATATTCAACGTTAACCGAAAATAAAGCCTGCATAATTGGCACATGGCTAAATATTCAGACGAACTTATTGGCGTTGCGCGTTCACTCTATTTAAGACATTGGACGCCGAAAGAAATCGCCACCGAACTTAATCTGCCCAACCGGCGGATTGTTTACTATTGGGCAGATAAATGGAGCTGGGCGGATATGCTCAGCCATGAAAGTATTGAGGAGACAATTAATCGCCGTATTCAGGTATTAACCCACCGCGACGGCAAAACAGACCTGGAGCAAAAAGAACTCGATAACCTGATCGCACACCATTGCAAACTGCGTATTCAGCAAGCCAAACATGCGGAAAAACTTGCTGCCGTCGTTTCCCAGGGAAATGGTGAATATTCCGCTGCCGGCGACAGTGACCAGGACGGGGGCAAGAAAAAGCGCAAATACCGCAAAAATGATATTTCCGCGTTAACGCAGGAAGATTTTGACGCGTTCGCCGATGAGCACCTTTTCGGCTACCAAAAACACCTGCGCCTGAATATCACCCAGCAAATTCGCAACATCCTGAAAAGTCGGCAGATTGGTGCAACCTGGTATTTTGCGTTTGAAGCACTCGAAAACGCCGTAATGACCGGCGATCCGCAAATCTTCCTATCAGCATCACGGCCACAGGCGGAGGTGTTCCGCTCGTACATCGTCAACATCGCGGAGCAGTATTTTGGCGTAACACTGACCGGTAACCCCATCCGCTTAAGCAACGGCGCGGAGCTGCGCTTTCTTTCCACCAACTCCAACACGGCGCAATCCTACAGCGGCCACCTGTACGTTGATGAATATTTTTGGATACAGAACTTTGCGCGGCTTAATGAGGTGGCCAGCGCAATGGCCACGCATGACCGGTGGCGCACAACTTACTTTTCCACGCCCAGCAGTAAAACGCACCAGGCTTACCCGTTCTGGACGGGGGAAGAATGGAAACGCGGCGATGCCAAGCGCAAAAGGGTGGAGTTTCCGTCGTTCAAAGAACTGCGCGACGGCGGGCGGCTGTGCCCGGATGAACAATGGCGCTACATCATTACGATGGAGGATGCGATCGCCGGCGGGTTCAATCTGGCCAGCATCGACAAACTGCGCAACAAGTACAACCGCGACACATTCAGCATGCTCTATATGTGCGTGTTTGTGGACAGTGGAGACAGCGTTTTCCGCTTCAACGAGCTGGAACGCTGCGGCGTTGAGGTGTCGCTCTGGCAAGACCATGACCCTACCGCCTCACGCCCATTCGGTAATCGTGAAGTGTGGGCCGGCTTCGACCCGGCGCGCAGCGGCGACACCTCCACCTTTGTGATTATCGCGCCGCCGCTCTATGACGGTGAACGCTTCCGCGTCCTGGCCACGTTCTATTGGCAGGGGATGAACTGGAAACACCAGGCCAACCAGATTAAGGCACTGTTTGAACGCTACAACATGACGCACATCGGGATCGACATTACCGGCATCGGCAGCGGCGTGTATGAAATGGTGCAGGGCTTTGCCATGCGCCAGGCCGTGGCCATCCACTACGGCCTGGAAAGCAAAACGCGCTTGGTGCTGAAAATGGTGGATGTGGTGGAAAGCCAGCGCATCGAATGGGACAACGAACAAAAAGAAATCCCGGCCAGCTTCCTGGCCATCCGGCGCACCAGTACCGCCAAAGGCAACAGCATGACCTTTGTTGCGGATCGCACCCAGGAAACAGGCCACGCAGACGTATTTTTTGCTATCGCCCACGCCGTGGATAACGAGCCGCTCAATTTTGAGAACCAACGCAAATCAACATGGAAAACGAGAAAGGCCGCATGAAAAAGAATAAACAACGCCAGCGCCGTGCAGCGGCAAACCACCAACGCGCCGCCGCTACAGGCCCGGCGCGCAAAATGAGCATTGCCACCCTGGGCAAACCGGAACCGGTACTCACCACCGGCACCGATTACCGGGAAATCTGGTATGACAACGACTTTGACCACTACACGCTGCCGATTGACCGCCTGGCGCTGGCGCAGTTGGTTAACCTCAACGGCCAGCACGGCGGCGTGCTGTACGCCCGGCATAACATGGTGGCGGCGGATTACCAGGGCGGCGGTTTGACACACCAGGAACTGAAAGGCGGGGTATTCGACTATTTTACCTTTGGTGATCTGGCCATTGCGAAAGTGCGTAACGGTTGGGGCGACGTCTGCGCCCTGGCCCCGCTGCCCTCACTCTATACCCGCCGCCGCAAGGATGATTCCCTGGTTGTTCTGCAGAACGGTGAACCTCTGGTGTTTGCACCGGAGGATGTGATTTTTTTGAAGCAGTACGACCCGCAGCAACAGGTTTATGGGCTGCCGGACTACATCGGCGGTATTCACTCCGCGTTGCTCAACAGTGAAGCCACCATCTTTCGCCGCCGCTACTACCACAACGGCGCGCACACGGGCGGCATCATCTACACCAATGACCCCAATTTGAGCACAGAGGTAGAAGATGAAATTGTACAAAGCCTGGAACAAAGCAAGGGGATCGGCAATTTCAGCACCTTGTTTGTGAATATCCCCAAAGGTGACCCGGAGGGCATTAAATTCATCCCGATCGGCGACATCAGCGCAAAGGATGAATTTGCCAACGTGAAAAACATCAGTGCCCAGGATATTCTGGCGGCGCACCGTTTCCCGGCTGGCCTGGCGGGTATTATTCCAGGAAATACGGCAGGCCTGGGCGACCCGGAAAAAGCCCGTGAAACCTACCGCAAGGATGAGGTGATCCCCGTTCAACGCATGGTGGCCGATGCCGTCAACAGCGATCCCGATGTGCCAGCGCACCTACACCTGAAATTCAACGATGAAACGTCACAATCGGGTGCGTTATGAGCCGAAAAACGTTAAAATTCCAGAAGTTTGCCACTTTTGGAGCCAGAAACATGCGCGTGATGAAAGTCTTATGCACGGAATGCGGCGCTAACGCGATTATCAGAAAAACGGCCCGTAAACACCGGCAGATTTCAGATCTCTATTGCGCCTGTAGTGACGTGGAGTGTGGCCATACCTTTGTAATGAATGTGACCTTTTCGCATACCCTTAGCCCTAGCGCCAAAACCGGGGATAAGCTGCTAAAAACCGTTGTTGAAAGCATGAACCCCCAACAACGGCAAATGATGCTCGATTTATTGCAGGGCGCTGCCTCCGCTGCCTGAGTTAACGCCTCCGTCCTGGGGGCGTTTTTGTAACTGCCGGTCAACGTCTGCGGCTAAAGTGGTAGTCATCTCAGAAATCCATGATAAAGCCAACTCCCGATCGTCACTGCTGCAACGTCCGTTAGCGACTAAGCGCGCAACTAACTCAATGCGCTGTATAGCCAGTGATTCAAAGAAAAAATCCGTCACGGCTCCTCCTTTTTTATTCTATGTTTAGCAAATTGATACTGTATATCCGTACAGTATACATATTATTTAGCAAAATGAATAATTAAGACCTCATCCATTCCAGCCTGGCCATAGCTCACACGCCGGATTGCCGCCCATTTCCTCCAGACGTCCATTGCGCATTTTTAACACTCGATCGCCGTATATCCGCAGGGCGCTGCCCCTGGCCAATATGTCTATTTCAAACTGATCACCGACAAAACCACGCCGCTGTAACTCCCTCGATAATCGTCGCCAATCCTCTGGCGTACAGTTATTGACAGAACTCCAAGGGGCGGCGGTGCCGCCAGGTAAACCGGCCTCCGCTGCGCTTTCGGCCAACTTCGGAACAATCGTCCATTTAACCAACCGCGTACAAACTGCTGATGCATCGCCCAGACCTGGGGAATAGATACCGGTGATCCGTTGCACATCCTCGGCGTACACGTTGCCCCGCTCGGTGATTTCATACGCCAGGCGCACAACCAGATCCGCGCGCGACACCAGCGGGCCGCCCTGGGCCTGGGTGTAAGCAGCCCAATCACCGGCAACGTCCGCCGCGGCTAACACGGCATCCATCTGCGGATTTTCCAATTGCTGGCCACGCAAGCGGCGCAACTCGCGCCAAACGGTAACCGGCGCGCCGCCAATCTGCTGAAATTGACGGATACGCCAACGGCTGGCCCAGGCGCTCACCGCTTTGGCCATATCTTTCATATTCTCGCCAGTTTCGTCGTCTGCCTCGCCGTCCAAGGCGTAACCGTCGATATTTTTGGAAATGTACTTAGCGATATAGCCCGTTGCGCTGCCCTTCTCCGGGTCGATGGGTTCAACATGGAAACGCGCTTTCAGCGCCTTGGCGGTTTGCAGTTCCTGCGACTCTTCCTGTCGGGCGTGATAGCAAAGAATATCGCGCACCTGGTCAACATGTTGCGGCAGCATAAATAACAGCATGTGCCAATGCGGGGTGGCATCGTGGTGCGGCTCTACCACGCGGAAACCAAACACGTGAATGCCGGCGCGCGCGATCGCCGCGCGGGCTTTCGCCCAAACACCGCACAGGTATTTTTGCGTTTGCCGTGGGCTTGCGCCGTTCCACTGCGACACGAAACCGCCACCGCTATGCACTGCGTGATATTTTGAGGGGGCCGTTATGGTGTAAAACTCCCCCACACATCCCATCTCAGCGGCCAAATCTTCAAAACCGCGCATCCTTACCATAAGTTCACACCTCCGAATTGCAGGATTGGCATTGCTGCCGTTTACCATGTCGGCCAGCGACACCCGATCGCCGTCCTCGTTTTCCAGCTCAAACGCTTTGAAAAATTCGCGGTTACGTTTCTTCTGTTCTATCCACTCGCCCAGGGTTGAACGGCTGACGTAGGCCGATGCCGCTTTTTGTACCTGGCCCACAGCAATGGCCAGGTGTTCACGCATCAAATCACGGCGGCGTTTCAACCGCGCGCGCCACCACTCCGGGGCCATCATGCGTAACAAGCCGGACTCCATTTGCGCCACGCGGACGCCACTGGTAGTTGCTTTCTTCCAGTAAGGCGGCTCGGTGCCAACTTCCAAACACAAGCCGGCTAATTTGCGGTATGCGGCTGCGGTACGCTTTCGCATTTCTTTGGCATCGGTAGCCTGGCCAGTAAATTGGCGGTCGATATAGTCGGTGAAGCTAGCCGCCAGAAAATCGGCCACGCGGTGCGCCAGGTTGCGCAGCTCATCGCGGCCAAGGGTAGGCAGACGGGCCAGATCGTCATTGAAGGGGAAAGGCACAACACCCGCCGTATGCAAGCGGGTTTCGTATTGCTGGGTAACTTGCTGTAGACGCGGCAATATATTTTCGCCCACCGTAGTGCGCAAAAATGCATTGGCGCGGCGGCGGCCGCTTTTACTCTTTTTGAAAAGCTGTTCATACCGGCGGCCAAAGTAGCCCGCCAGGTAATCGGGCATTTCGCCTAGATAATGGCTACGCCACTGGTGATCGGTTTTGTCCAGGTGCCACAATTGGCGCTCGGTAATGCTTATATCATCCGGCGCGCCAGGTACGAATTGCTCACGCTGCCAACGGGTGGCAGCGTGGTAATCACCGTTTCTTTCCTGCTGTTGGTGCAGATTCACTCTCTTCCTTAATCGTAGTTTTGATTTTCAGGGCGCTGCGCCGCTGCTTTGTCAGCCGCGCGCCACATCCACACCCAGACGGCACAAAATCCGCCGTTCAGCAGTACCCAGGACATGCCAAACCCTCGTTTTTCCATTTCTCGGCGTCTTGGCACAGCAGCTCCACGATCTCCACGGCGGATAACTCTTGGTTGGCCATCGCGGTGGCCATACGGTCTAAGTGGCCGGAAAACTTCACGGCGGCATCCGCCTGGGCCTCACGGCGCGCCAGGTCGAGAGCATGTTTAAGGGAGGTGCGGGCGGCTCGGTTGCTTATGGCTTGGCCGATAGTTGGCATGGTGTTTTCTCCTATTTGGGCAAAAAGAATCCCCCAGCTACCAGGTGGAAGCCGTGGGGATTTTGGTCAATTGGGGGTTAGTGAATGCGGTTAGATTGCACTTTTGCAGCGACGGCAATGTTAGGTGCCGGCAGGCCGTGCAACTCAAACGTTGCTCGCCACCACTGGAGGATCAGCGCGATAATGCTGCTCTGTCCCAACATACCGGCCACAAAGAAAATGGCGCGAATTGATGCCAGCGTTTCAGCCTGCTCTTTGCTGCTCTCAGCTTCGCGGTAAGCCCGGCACCAAAATGCCGTATTGGCCGCAAACCACTGGTGTGGGTTGGTCAAATGCATTGAGTCATTAAAAACAAATGGCTCCAATGCAATCTGGCCGTTGGCCTCATGACACTTTCCCAGGAAAAAGCGGGCATAATTTGGCGCTACGCCCCAGGTGACAAAATCAGCCAATAGCCCATGCTTCTCAACTGTGATGGTTTTCATCTTTACCGTTCCTCAGCCTGGTTTTGCAGGCAAGTTTGTTGCTCTATGATTCTGAGAATGTGCGGCGCTGCCACCATCTCCACTTGCTTATCAATAGGGTGACGCGGGCTAATCTTTCGGTACGTCCCCTTTCGTTGAAAATCCGACTCACGCAAAGAACCAAACCCGCCGAACACGTTTCGGGCCTTCCGAATGCCGGCACGAATTTGCATGATTGCTTGCGGAGTTAAACGGTCAAACAGCTCGCGCCAAAGGCAGTTACACAAGCTGGCTTTTAACTCTTCCTTTCCTTCCAACGCAGCAGCATGGATCACTACGCCGCGCCATTCCGGTGTTAAGGCGTTCCAAAAATCTGCGGCCTCTGAATGCTCGGGGCAAACCTGGGCACGAATTCTGGCTAACCAGTAATCGTTATCCGCCATCGTTACCCCCTAATCCCCATCAAACGGAACCACCAAGGGCGGCGCTTGGCCTGTTTACCTGGTGCAACGGCCCCCCCTAAAAACACCACTCGGCTGGCGCTTGGCTGCCAGCGCTGGCCGTTCGGCAGTTCAATCCAACCGTGGCCAAAGTCGGCCAACTGCGGAGCCGGTGATTGTCGTTTCAGGTATTGCGCAAAAGCTTTCATGTTGTTACCTCAGCTCATGCCAAACGCAGGCGCGCAGGTGTTGAACACGTCAACAGCAGCGGCCAGCACTGGCGTAGATTGGAAACGCGCTTCTACCGATACAACGATCAGCGACAGATCACGGATTGCCTGATTGGCACGGTCGAGAATGGCGTTTTTACGGAATTGCGTCATAGGCGCAGTGGATGCGGTTTCGCCGGCGATAGCGCCGATCGCCGCCGTGGCGCTTAACGTATGCATGGGTAAGCTGTTGGGCTTAGCCTCGTTGGTTGGCACTGCCGGCAAACAATTAAGCTGCGCCAACAGACCATCAAGGATTGCTGCGTCGTCGGTGATTGCAGTGAGCGTAACCAGTTGGGAAAGTGTCAGCTCGTGCGGTTGCTCCGGGTTAAGTTTATTTCGGAGCACCTGCGGCGATACATTAAGCATCGGTGCAAGCTCAGCTATATTGTGTGTTTGTGCAAACCGACGGCATGCGCTGCTAAGGCATGAGTGTTTAGACGTTTGGTAATCAAACATAGCGGTTTCCCTCCCCCTATAGCAAAATCGAACTATGCAGCGGCAATGTCACAATTTGAGAGAGCGTCAACAGTCAACTGCGCGATGTTGATCATAACTTTTTCGCGCTTTTTGTCTTTACGCAGACGGTGACGGGGTAAACGCCCATCAGCCAACATGTCATTGATAGTATCCTCAGCTAAACCAGTGAGTTCGCTGTAGCGCTCAATCGTGACGTGAGGTGTGATCAGAGTGATTGAAATGTTAGGTCGCATGGTGCAACATTCCTTATTAATTGGCTTGTGGCGAGCCGTAGTTAGTAGTGATTACTTGTGGGTAAACGTTTCGTTTACGCGTCGTAACCTTACGATCGCGAAACGTTTACGTCAACGAATTTTGTAAACGTTCCGGGATTTTCATGAATTTAGATCTAGACAAAGGTGGACGTGCGGCGATTGAACGAATGATCGACGCATATGGGTGCGGTACTAAAACAGCACTAGCAGAGCTTTTGGGCATTTCTAAAGGAACGTTATCAAATCGTTATCTAAGAGATACTTTCCCTGCTGACTATGTGATTCAGTGTGCTCTTGAAACTGGAGCTTCCTTAAATTGGTTAACAACTGGTTTAGGTAAGATGTTTACAGACATTAATAGTGACTTACTGACTATTGAAAAGAAAAAAATAATTGACGGGAAATTATTTGACGCCAACTATTTAATTTTAGACAAAACCAACATCCCAACTAACTTTAAATCGTTAATGGCCATTATTGATAAAGATGTAACGTACATTGTTGAAAAAGAATATGACTCTGTTGACGATGGCAAGTGGTTGATAAAAATTGACGAAATCATAAGTATCAGAGATATAACTAGAACGCCTGGAAACAAGGTAAGAATTGGAGGTGCAAATTCAATTTTTGATGCGTCGATTAACGAGGTCGATTTTGTAGCAAAAATTATTCAAGTGACTGTTAATATTATTTAGAACTGAGGTGTATATGAGCACATGGAAAGAGTCGTTTGATAGTAGGGCTGACCTAAAAGATTTTGGTGATAATGGTTTGGCTCTTTTTGCACTAGCATTAAGATTCGGCATTGATGATTTAGATACTGTAGCCGCAGAAGCAATTACCGACGGACATGATGATAAAAAATGTGATTTAGTTTATGTAAATCCAGAAGAAGAATATGCCGTCATCGCACAGTGTTATTTCTCAAGCAAGAATAAACAAGAGGCACCAGCTAATAAAGCGAGTGATCTTAATATCGCATTGGCTTGGCTGTTACAAAGAGATATAGTTGACGTTCCTGATAGAATTCGCTCAGCGGCACAAGAAATAAGAGGATACATACGTAACAACGAAATAAAAACAATTTATGTCTGGTATGTTCATAATCTACCCCAATCTAAGAATGTCGAAAATGAATTAGTAACAGTACAACAGACGGCAAAAACAATTCTTACAAATGATTTCTTAAAAGATAAAATCCAAGTTGTTGCCTCTGAAATTGGAGATGAGTGTTTAACTGATTGGTATAACGAATCATTATCCCCAATACTCGTTGATGAGACGTTCACTCTTGATGTTGATGGTGGGTACGAAGTTTCAGGAAATGGTTGGCACTCTCTATGTACATTAATCCCTGCAAAATTTTTGTACAGAGTTTATAAAAAGCATAAAATAAAACTATTTTCAGCAAACATTAGGGACTACTTAGGCTCTAGATCCTCTGACTCTAATATTAACAATGGAATAAGAAAAACAGCAGAAACAAATCCTAAAGATTTCTGGGTTTATAACAATGGTGTCACAGCACTAGTGCATTCATTTAAATATGAAAAAGAAAAAAATAAGCTAGAGATTCGTGGGTTATCCATCGTAAATGGAGCACAAACTACTGGTGCTATTGGTTCACTGAGCCGCACACCTTCTGATGAAGCTAAAGTTCAAATACGTTTTGTTTCTGCTAACGAAGGGGATAACGACCTAATACAAAATATCATTCAGTATAATAACAGTCAAAATAAAGTAGAGGCTTCTGATTTTCGCAGTACAGATAAAATACAGAAGAGGTTAAAAGAAGAGTTTCGACAATTAGCAAATGTTGAATATGATGGTGGCCGAAGGGGAGGATTTGAAAGTGTTATAAAAAGAAGAGCTAACCTCCTACCCTCATATACAGTAGGCCAAGCATTAATGAGCTTTCATGGGGATCCAATATCAGCATACAACCAGCGTTCAGGTATTTGGATTAATGATAAACTGTACTCTAAAATATTCAACGAAAACACTCACGCATCACATATAATTTGTGTTTACTCATTGATGCGAGCAGTAGAAAACAAGAAAAAGTCATTAATAAATAAAGTAAACTTACAACAACAAGAGAGTTTACAGCTAGAATACTTTAGAAAGAGAGGCTCTATCCCGCTATTCTGTTCAGCTATATCCTATTGCCTAGAAACTTTCCTATCAAAGAAAGTGCCTAACCTTTTCAGAGTTTCATTTGGTGATAAAACAAGCCCCGCCGAAGCTGAAATTATTTGGTCAAAGATTATAGATGTTGTCTTACCATTCTGTACGCATCTACAACCTGTTTTAGAGGATGGTGGATTAAAAAATGCGACGAAGGTTAATCAAGTCCTTACTACATTCAGCCAGTTAGTTCTTGCAACCTCAGCCATGAATACTCCTATCTATACTGAGTTTTCTACTAAAATTCACCCGACATGATAATCCATGTTTAATTTGAACATAACACACATTGACCACTGTTTATACATACAGTTTAATGTAACCAAAATCGTAGGAGGGTTACAATGGCTGTACGAAAACAATCATCCGGTAAGTGGTTATGTGAGTGCTACCCTGCTGGCCGTGAAGGCCGCAGGGTACGCAAGCAGTTCGCAACCAAAGGTGAAGCCTTAGCATTTGAGCGCTTTACCATGGAGCAGGTAGATAACAAGCCGTGGTTAGGCGACGCAGTGGATCGCCGTAAGCTGAGTGCGGTTGCCAAACTTTGGTACAGCCTCCATGGTCAATCCCTCACGGCTGGCGAACGCACCTACAAAAAACTATGCCTTGTGATTGAAGCCCTAGGCGATCCCCCTGCTACCACCTTCACCGCAAAAGACTTCGCGCATTACCGCGACAAGCGTTTGTCCGGCGAAATCTTCTTTTCCGAGAAGTGGAAGAACGGCGCAGAACCTGTCACCGTCAATCTTGAACAAAGCTACCTAAGCGGTATGTTCAGCGAGCTGGCCCGGTTAGGCGAATGGAACCAGCCCAATCCGTTGGAGAACATGCGCAAGTTCACAGTAGCAGAGAAAGAAATGGCGTGGCTGACCCATGCGCAAATCTCAGAGCTGTTAGCAGCCTGCAGCAAAGGCGATTCTAACTTACCTCTTGTGGTCGAGGTGTGTCTCAGTACAGGTGCACGTTGGCGAGAAGCGGAAAACCTAGCCCGCTCACAGATAACGCCTTATAAAATCACCTTCATCCGCACCAAAGGCAAAAAGAACCGCAGCGTTCCGATCAGCAAAGCATTGTATAAAAAGTTGGAAACTCTGGGTGATGATCGATTGTTCAGCGAGTGCTATTTCCGCTTTATGGCTGCGCTTGAGAGTACCAGTATTCAGCTACCCAAGGGCCAACTTACCCATGTGTTACGCCATACCTTTGCGGCGCACTTTATGATGTCTGGCGGCAATATTCTGGTGTTGCAACGCATCCTCGGCCACCATGATATTAAGATGACAATGCGCTATGCTCACCTTGCGCCGGAGCACCTCGAAACCGCCCTGCAGTTCAACCCGCTAGCGACTATGCCAAGTGGCGACAAAGTGGCGGCATAGGTTGGCAATCCCCGTATTTCCTCACCCCACACCGTCTTAACAACGTATTGTAAAAACAATAAGTTATTGATTTTATTGTTGCTGTGAGGAAATCGGGTTTTTTATTGCCTGAATAAACTCCGCAGGAGCTAAATCACAGGGTTTGCGAGTAGCCAACCCATTTAGACATGTCCTGATGGGAGATATTTCCACCGCACACCACAATCCCGATGACGGCTTCAGCGGGAAGTTTGGGAGCAATGGCTATAGCCGCAGGTATCAACGTCCCGGACGCCAGTTCAACCCATTGTTTTGCCTCTTCGCCAAAGGCCACCATTCCCTCTATCGCGGCCTTATCCGATACCACAACCACTTCCTCGATATAAGCTTGAGCATGGGCCAGCATCACTTTATCAATGACAGGCACACCGAGAGTAGAAATAATTGAAGTGACCTCAATGTTCACCGGCTTGCCGGCGCGCAATGCCTGGTGCATCGAACTTGCCCCAGAGGTTTCAACCCCCCAAATTCTAATCTCTGGCTTTATGGCTTTTAGCGCGGTTGCCACACCGGCCAGCATACCGCCACCTCCCACCGCAACCAGCACGTCGGTAAGCTCCGGGCAGTCGGCAATGAACTCAAGCGCCAGGGTTCCGTGCCCTTCGGCGATCAGCGAGTCGTTGCAATCATCAATGACTACGTATCCCTGGTCAGCCAAAATCTTAGCCCGCTCAAACGCAGCGTGAACGTCAGACTCCACGATAACAGTGCTGCCCAGTTCACCCACCCGGTCGATGGCGGTTGCCGGAGCACTTTTCGGCATAATAATAGTGACATCAGCCCCAAAGATCTTCGCCGCCTCGGCTATCGCAATGCCAAAATTACCGCCACTCACCGCCACAAACCGCTTATCTTTAACATCGCCCGCCAGGCTCAAAAACTTGTTAAGCACGCCCCGTGCTTTAAAAGAACCACCAAGCTGCGTGTTTTCAAGTTTCAGAAAAACCGGTCTCTGTAATTTTTCGGTCAGTTTCGGCCCTGGAATAGTGGCGGTACGAATAACTTTACCGTTGAGCCGTTCTGCTGCTTCGGTAATGGCGCTAAATTCAATTAATTTTGTCATTTTTCCCAGTCAGGTAGGTTTAGTCACTATAGGTATAATTAATTTAATGACTTTTATCAGTAAAATCCAGGCAGCCTATGTTATCGATCTTTCGAACCCTCGCCAGGGTTTTCCCCTTCATATTTGGCACTCAACGCTTTCAACTTATTAACCAACCAGCGGCCCGCAGGGCCAGGTGGATTGGATGAGTTAACGGCCACGGACATCGGCATTAAGAAGAACATTTCTGACATATCTTTTATTTTAAGCGGGGTGAGTCTTTTATCTTCGATATCTTGCTTTACCATTTGGTATGGCATGCTTCCCCAGCCAAGTCCTGCCAATAAACACTCTCTTTTGACCGACAAATCCGTTAACTTCCACACCTTCGGCGATACGACGCCAAAATTAAGGTCTTTAGAAACATTAGTTTTATCAATTATTATGAGTTGAACATGTTTGCTGACCTCTTTTCTGGAGAGGTCTGAACTTTGTAGTGATAGCGGGTGGTCATGAGATGCGACAAAAACATGCGAGGTAGACAGCAGAAAATCACAGCTAATTGAAGGCGGCAGCTCTGGAAGAAAACCGATTATCGAGATCTGACAGGATTTATCCAATAAAGGCTGTACTGTGCCCCCCAGAGCATTAACAGTAATATTAACTGCGACGCTATCATAACTTTCATGTAACGCCTTAACTGCCGCAGTTAGCAAACCCATAGGGAACATAATGTCCACGACAAGGGACACCTCTGACTCCATCCCTTCCGATATTTTCCTGGCCGTAGTCTTAAAGTCATTAACTCTATTAATGACCTCCATTGCCTCTATAAATAAAATATTCCCTTCAGAGGTCAAAGTGGGGTAGCGCGACTCTCTTACAAAAAGCTTAACGCCCACCTGATGCTCTAGATTCGAAATAGTATGGCTTACCACAGATTGACTACGCCTTAATTTTCTCCCTGCGGCAGAGAAGCTGCCTTCCGTGGCCGCCGCTATAAAGGTCCGGAGTTGATCAAGACTAACAGTTTCCAACATGTATCCTCCTTTTAGATACATACTATCGAAAAAAACGGGGTACCGCATCGGGTAAAAACAAATTAGTATCGGCTTACACGTCAGATAAAAAACGGAAATTATGTTTATAAACACCAGGAAGGTTATCGTTACAGCATCCCTATTGGCAGCATTATTCAGCATGAATGCTTTTTCTTCAGCTACTGCCAATGAATCTCTTGATCCCAGGCTAACGGACACCGCTAATATGTTAAAAAGCAACAGGGAATTAATTAACAAATTTTATGACGCCTTTAAGAGCGGGGATAAAGCCATTATATTGAGCTATATCACCGATGATTTTATCATGCATGTGCCAGGCAAAGGGTTAAACGCTGGAGAGTATTGGGGAAAAGAGGGGTTCAGCCAATTCCTTTCAAATATTGGAAACTACTCTGGTGGAGATTTTTCCTTATCGGTACCCAGCCTGGCGATTAATGAAGACACCATCTTCACTCGCGAAGACATCATCATGAATCGTAAAGAAAATCCAGCTGAAAAGTGGCTATTAAGATTCATTATGGAGTATCACATTAAAGATGGTTTGATTTCGGAAGCCTGGACAATACCTCAGGATCCCATTGCGTATGACGCTTTTTGGACGCCAAAATCCCAATACATTGAGACCAGATCAGCAGGTTTTAACCAGAAAAGCGTAGGGATTTCGGACAACGATCCTTTCACGCACTCGGTTGAGAGTCTGCAAGTAGTGAGGAAGTTTTATCATTATTTCTGGAAAGGCGATCTTAACGCCATGTCAAAACTTGTCGGTGATGAGTTTGAGTTTTATACCCCTGGCCGAAGCTCGCTGGCGGGAAGATATAAGGGATGGCATGGATATGAAACCTTCAGAGAGAAATTAATCGCCAATGTGGCTGGCGATAAATACAAACTGGAATGGGGTGGCTATGCCGCATCGAAAAACGATGTGTTCGTAAAAGAGTATATCCGAATGAATACCAGCTGGGACAAAGAGGTTAAATCAAGCTTTGTCATTCTTCACTTCACGATGAAAGAGGGGAAAATAGCTAAAATAGAAGACACTCCGGTGGATTCAATTAAGTACGATTCTTTATTCACAAAACCCGTGAGCGAAAAATAAAAATGCCGGCTGGCGATGTTATCGTCAGCCGGACAATTTTGCGGGCAATCACTTAGCCACGCTAATGGTTAGCACGCATCAGCATTACTTCTGCTCTGCTTTACTCACGGTGTCTTCGGCTTTCCACACGCGGTATTTCACTTCCACGTCTTTCGGTGCATAGACGACGATTGGCAAGCGGCTGTTGTAACGTTGCATAGCAGCGTCACCCAGATTGGCGGCAATAAATTTCTGCGTTTTGGTGTTGTCTGGGCAGGCCATCATGGTGGAGGCCGGTTCAGACAGTTTTTCCAGCACCAGGTAGTTGTAACCCCAACCGGAAAGCGTTTTGCTTTCCAGCGTGCCACCGATCATGTGGCGGTTGCAGTCCACTTCCAGCGTTTTGCCGATCAGCAGTTCAACCTTGAAATTCTCTTCGTGTTCCTGCTTCGGCAGGTAGATCACCTGACGGTTCATGCCCTTTTCGGCTTTCGGGTAAGGGGCGACCTTTTCCAGCGGCTGTTTGCTGATATCAGTCTCTTCAGCAGAGGTGGCAGCAATGGCGCTGGCGGAAACGGCCATCAGCAGGCCGGAAAATACAACGGATACCTTGTTCATGTTTATATCCCTACAATTTATTAAATGCTCCGGGCATAAGCTAATACACTACCGATAGGCTAGCCAGCAGTTTAATCTTCTTTACAATTAGCAATGGCCAGCGGCAATAACCCACCACCGACCATTTATTAGGATAAATCATTAACGAGATGCGTTTTTGGCGATATAAGCCTTCACCACCTGATAGACATAATCCTGGCACGCCAGGCCCGTCTGCGGGTCATATTTACCCTGATTGGTAATATTGTTAGACAGTACGCGGATGCCAACAAAGGGGATGTTGAAGGCAGCAGCGATCTGCGCGGCGGAGGCCGTCTCCATCTCTTCAACCGAGGTATGATAGTTTTTGTGGAAATAACCAATGCGGTCCAGTTCACTGTTCCACACGTCGGCAGAGCCGATCACCCCTTCAACCACCTTGCCCTGGGTATAGCTGCCTTTAACCCCTTCCGCTATGGCCAGGAGGTTGGCATCCGCCGGGAATTGGCGAAGAGTGTGGGCATTCTTATCCTCACCGGCACTGCCTTTAGAAGCCAGTAAATCCATTGGTTGCCACTGACGTGAGTCACTGCCCTCCCCCAGTGCCTTCTTCGGCGTTTTAAAGGCACCCAGACTAACCGAATACTTACCCAGCACGATGTCGTACACTTTCAGTGCCGGATCGTGGCCACCGGCGGTACCCTGATTGATGATCGCCACCGGGTGGAAGTTAGTCGCAGCAATCGCCGTAGCGGCCGCCGCATTAGACATGCCTTTCAGGGTTTCTGACACCACCACCGGATAACCGTCCACCGTACCGCGCCAGAAACGCCAACCACCAATCTGCTCCTCACGCGGGTTGTCCAGGCGCTGGGCGAAACGTTCAGCCTCTACCGGCATCGCGCCCTGCACCACAATCGGCCCGGTGACCTGTGCCAACGCCAAAGGTGAAAAAACTGCACTACAGGCTGCCAACAGCGCCAAATTTAATTTTTTTGTCATCGCCACATCATCCCAATAAAAAGCAAACGATTACCTTAGCCGAAAGCCGATAATCCGCCTATCGCTTTCTCTACGTCAGCCAGCCGGAGGGTTAAGGTTTTCTTAAGGCAGAATTATTACAGTGGCAGCATCCATTAATGTCACCGAGCCTGCGCGTGAATCCAAAACCTTCATTAAATCAATCCTCAACAACACCCCAAATTAAGACTAACGCCCTTTACTCCCTGTCGGCATCCTTTTACCGTTGGCAGGTTTTGGGATTGATAGTCAGTGGCTTGTTGTTCCTTTGGCTGTCGCGTAACGAACAGCTGGACTGGGCAGTCAGCAATTACTGGTTCGACGCCGCCAGTGGGCACTTCCCGTGGCAAAACGATCGCTGGCTGGACTTGATTAACCACCGCTTGCTGAAAATTGGCGTCATTACCGGTGCAGTGTTGGCGTTGTTTTGGGGAATTTTCCGCCGTAATCCGCGCATGATCGTCACCATGCTGCTGATCGGTATTGGCCCCTTGGTGGTCGGCATTCTGAAAGCCACCAGCGCGCACTCCTGCCCATGGGATTTGATCGAATACGGCGGCAAGGCCATGTCCTACCCCTTGTTCGGTGCAATCCCGGCAGAACCCGGCCCGGGCCGCTGCTTCCCTGGCGGCCATGCTTCCAGTGGCTTTGCAGTGATGGCGCTGTTTTTCCTGTTTTACCCGCAACGCCCACGCCTGGCTTACTGGTGCTGGTTCGGCGGTATTGCGCTCGGCATGCTGATGGGTTTTGGTCAGGTGATGCGCGGCGCACATTTTCTTACCCATAACCTGTGGGCGGGTTGGTGGGTTTGGCTCAGCCAGTTGGCTGTTTATTGGATGGTGAGCGGTTATAGCCGCCGCAAGACAAGGTAAATATTATGGAGCAGTTGAATTATCTTCTTTTCGCCTGGATCAATGCGACCCCGGCGTCCCCCGAATGGTTGATCGATCTCGCTACTTTTCTGGCGCGCGATCTCATTGCTATCGTGCCGATGCTGATCGTCGGACTCTGGCTGTGGGGGCCGCAGAATCAACTGGTATCGCAACGTGAAGTAGTGGCCAAGACGACAATTGCTCTGCTGTTCGCCATGCTTGCCTCAGCCACCATTGGTATGCTTTTGCCGCATGAGCGGCCGTTCGTCGCCGGTGTCGGTTATACCTTCCTGGCACATGCCCCGGACAGCTCCTTCCCGAGCGATCACGGCACCGCCATCTTTACCTTCGCTCTGGCCTTTTTGTTCTGGCACCGGGTTTGGTCAGGAATTTTATTGCTGATTGTGGCAGCCGGTATTGCCTGGTCACGTGTCTATTTGGGCGTGCACTGGCCGCTGGATATGGTGGGCGGTTTCCTGCTCGGTCTGGTCGGTTGCCTGTTTGCTCAACTGGTGTGGAACCTGTTTGGCGATATCATCGCCAACAAACTGACGCGCCTGTACCGTTTCCTGTTCGCCATCCCGATCCGCAAGGGCTGGGTGAAAGAGTAAATTGGCATTTTGGCAGGGGCGGCTCCGCCCCTGTTCTCACACCACACCGGTCGTCACACAAAACTCACGTGTTTTTCCCGCTCCTATCATCACCCCCGTCTGCCCACTCTGCTCCTGTGGGCTGCTGGTGGCCGGTTGAATGAACCTGAAAAAACGCTGGTTCCCCTGTTGTGCAATAGGGCGCAGACCATAGTTGAACTGCTCGGTGGAAAACCGCGTGACGTAGCGCCTCCCCTTTGACGCCAACATAAAGAACTCGGCCTGATCGACATACAGTGACAGATCGTCCGTACACTGCACCCCCTGCTCGGCGATGCTCCCCGGAGGAGTCAGTGCCGGCATCGGTAAGTTCTGTCGGAACACCGCCGCGGGAATGCAGCCATAGTTGAGCTGGCAAACATAACTTAGCGACAGGGGGCGATTGGCAAGGTTGGTGATTTGCATATCAATCGAGAATTGGGCGCTGTCCGCCGTCAAACGTAACGCCGGGCGCAGTCGGCAATGTTGATGAGCAGACTCTCCACTGCCATACAGCGTCAACGTATCGCCCTCGACCTGCAACCACACTAGCTGCATGTCTGATAATGGGTCCCCCAGGTATGGCCAGGGTGAATGAAAGGCAACATTGCCCCCCGGTTTGCCTATCGGCGTTCTGGTACTACGACGGCCCGACTTTAGCGAGTAGCCATCAAAATCGGCATCCCAAATCGTCAAAGCGCGGTAAGGCAATACCCGTAGTGAGCCGCGGCTGTTTGCCAGCGTCAGCA
This sequence comes from Serratia proteamaculans, assembly GCF_949794035.1. Classification (NCBI taxonomy): domain Bacteria; kingdom Pseudomonadati; phylum Pseudomonadota; class Gammaproteobacteria; order Enterobacterales; family Yersiniaceae; genus Serratia; species Serratia proteamaculans. Next base: position 1,769,724 of record NZ_OX461105.1, on the reverse strand, counting down.
TCGGCCCTGCTGTTTCACAGTTAAAAGTGGTGACTACAAAATCCGCATTGCGGAAAACTTCTTCTGGTTGCGCTCCGAACTGCTCTGGCGCCAGATTTATTATCATATCCATACTTTCCCCCTGGGTGTTCACGCGAGTTATCCCGCGGCCAACGCCTGTAAATGTTACTTAAATAACACTCCATCCGTCCCCATGTTATACACACAACAGCCAAAAAACGATGATCTGGGTATAATTTTTAAAACTTCACTATGTTTACCGCCAATGGAATGTTATTATTATAACATTATTCACATCCTGCTTTGAAAACCTGACTAAGGAATCGAGATGACAACCGAAAACATTGATTACGCCCGCTATGTCGATCACACCCTGCTGGCGATGGACGCCACTGAAGAGCAAATCGCCAAACTGTGTGAAGAAGCACAGCAGCACAACTTCTACGCCGTCTGCGTTAACTCTGGCTATGTGCCACTGGCGGCGCACCTGCTGCAGGAAAGCGAAGTGAAAATCTGCTCAGTGATTGGTTTCCCACTGGGTGCCGGTCTGACCGTAGCCAAAGCCTTCGAAGCTAAAGCTGCCATTGCCGCCGGCGCGCAAGAAATTGACATGGTGATCAACGTGGGTTGGCTGAAAAGCGGCCTGCTGGACGAAGTCAAAGCCGATATCGCCGCCGTGCGCGAGGTTTGCGCGGCGATCCCGTTGAAGGTAATATTGGAAACCTGCCTGCTCAGCGATGCGCAGATCGTTCAGGTTTGTGAAATGTGTCGCGAACTTGATGTGGCCTTCGTTAAAACCTCAACCGGCTTCAGCACCGGCGGAGCTCGTGAAGAGCACGTCAAACTGATGCGCGCAACAGTGGGCAGTGAGATGGGTGTTAAAGCATCCGGCGCCGTGCGCGATCGCGCAACCGCCGAGAAGATGATCAAAGCAGGTGCGACTCGTATCGGCACCAGCTCTGGCGTAGCAATCGTTTCCGGTGATCAGGCTGCCGCCGGCAGTTACTGATAACCTGAGGCGTCTCAGTACCGGGCGCGCGCCGTGATAATCTGATGCGGGGTAATAAGTCCAGCCGATGGCTGGGTCCCTATTACCCCGCATTTGTGTGTTCAGCCCTGGAGAAACTCTCTTAACCCTGTGGGAAGACAGACAGATGGAAACGCGGCGCGAAGAACGTATCAATCGATTAGTGCAGGCGTTAAAGCGCTCTGACAAGATCCACTTAAAAGAAGCCGCCGTCCTGTTGGGCGTTTCAGAAATGACCATTCGCCGCGATCTCAGTGCGGAACCGGCTGCCGTGGTGCTGCTGGGCGGTTACGTGGTGGCCGATCCACGCAGTAACGGCGTCACCCACTATTTTGTTTCCGATCAAAAAGCCAAACAGGTCACAGAAAAACGGCGCATCGGCTTGCTCGCCGCGCAGCTTATCAGTGAAAACGACACCGTGTTTTTCGACTGCGGCACTACCACCCCGGCTATCATCGACGCCATTGCCGACGACCTGGTGTTCACCGCGGTCTGCCACTCGCTGAATACTTTTCTGGCGTTACAGGACAAACCGAACTGCAAGGTGATCCTGTGCGGCGGTGAATTCAAGCCAAACAACTACATTTTCACCGCCGTCGGCCGCCACAACGAGCTGGATCATATCTGTCCCAATATCGCCTTTATCTCCGCCGCCGGTTTGAGCCTGCAACAGGGTGCCACCTGCTTTAACTTTGATGAGCTGGAGATGAAGCACCGGGCGATAGCAATGTCACAACAAAAAATTCTGGTGGCTGACCACAGTAAATTCGGTAAAACCAAACCCGCCTGCATTGGACCACTGACCCAATTCGACCGGGTGATCACCGATCGCCAGCCCGACCCGGAGTTTGCGGAATTTTTCAGCGAAAACGCGATCGCCATTCGTTTTTAATCTGCACCCTACCGTCGGCCCCGGCCGGCGGTGCCCTTCATTAGCCCCTTCTTGCCCGACAAAAACCGGACAAATAATGCGCAATTGATTCAATTGTTTTCTTATCCCTACGCGATATCAGGTTAATAAATTGAAACAGTTTCTCAGGCTTATTCCCTCTGTACAGATAAATCCGGCTTAATATTACTTTCTCGCCAGGTATAACAGCGCTTTTATATGATAAATCGCATTACCGTCTGCATGATAAATATCAACAATTGCGCAACCAATGCGCTTTAAATATAACCAATTTGGCTTATTTATATGATGAATGGTTAAGCATTTTTATCCGCTAACCAGTTAAGTAGTTTACCCGCGTTATTAGCTGGATATTTAAAATAAATACAGTAAAAACAAAGAATTGAAAAAATTCCACTTAAATTAACAATGTGATCTGCGTCACTAAAACCGCTTAATCCGGGTTTTTAGCTAGATTCAAACCCCTGCTTAAAATATATTGCTCGACTTGCTGACAACGGCAGCGTTTTATCTGGTTACAGATTGTTCACGCCAGATAAACGCTGAAACATTGATGAGAGCGTTTTCAGCATGAAATCTTACACAAGCGCTTAACATATGCATGAAAAACCAATAAAAAAGCAGTTAGCCGCACACATTACGCATTTGAGAGCATGATCACGGTTGTTTCTACTGTAAATCGTTATCTTGCCGCCAACGAAAATCGGCAGGCAATGACCTTCCGGCAGCAGTACCGATACGATGTCCTCGACGGGCTAAATATCATTAGATTAATTATCCGGCACCGTTGCCAACGGTAATTAGATTATTAAACAACCAGGGGGGCACCCACTATCCCCGCAAGCTACATCTGATTCTTACCGATGCCGTCATCTGATATTGCGTCATTCGGTCTTAACCTTAAGTTTTGCCTTTAATTTTAAATTAGCGTGTTCACTTCGGAGATATTTATGGACACTACACAGACCGGCACTATTGCCTCTGCGGCTTCTGGCTCTACCAGTACCTGGCGTAAAACCGACACCATGTGGATGTTGGGCCTGTACGGCACCGCGATCGGCGCGGGCGTTTTGTTCCTGCCAATCAACGCCGGTATCGGTGGTTTGATTCCCCTGATCATCATGGCCATCATCGCTTTCCCGATGACCTTCTTCGCTCACCGTGGCCTGTGCCGCTTCGTGCTCTCCGGTAAAAATGCCGGTGAAAACATCACGGAAGTAGTAGAAGAACACTTTGGTATCAGCGCCGGTAAGCTGATTACCCTGCTCTACTTCTTTGCTATCTATCCGATCCTGTTGGTTTACAGCGTCGCCATCACCAATACCGTCGACAGCTTTATTACCCACCAATTGGGTATGACTTCGCCACCACGTGCCATTCTGTCGCTGATCCTGATTGTCGGCCTGATGACCATCGTGCGCTTCGGTGAGCAGGCTATCGTGAAAACCATGAGTATCCTGGTCTTCCCGTTTGTCGCCGTGCTGATGCTGCTGGCCCTGTACCTGATCCCGAACTGGACCACCGCAATCTTCGAGAACGTTTCGCTGTCCGGTGCAGGCACAGGTATGGGTCACGGTCTGGTTGTCACCCTGTGGCTGGCAATTCCGGTGATGGTGTTCTCCTTCAACCATTCACCTATCATCTCCGCATTTGCGGTGGCCAAGCGTGAAGAATACGGTCAGGAAGAAGCCGAGAAGAAATGCTCACGCATTCTGGGTTTCGCGCACATCATGATGGTGTTGACCGTGATGTTCTTCGTGTTCAGCTGCGTGCTGAGCCTGTCACCGGAAAACCTGGCGGAAGCCAAGGCGCAGAACATCTCCATTCTGTCTTACCTGGCCAACCACTTTAATAACCCGATGATCGCCTACATCGCGCCGGTTATCGCCTTTATCGCCATCACCAAATCGTTCCTCGGTCATTACCTGGGGGCACGTGAAGGCTTTAACGGTCTGATCGCCAAGTCGATGAAGAGCCGCGGCAAGACCATCAGCACCAACAAACTGAACCGTATCACCGCCCTGTTTATGCTGGTGACCACCTGGATTGTTGCGACCCTGAACCCAAGCATCCTCGGCATGATCGAGAATATGGGTGGCCCAATCATCGCCATGTTGCTGTTCCTGATGCCGATGTACGCCATCCGTAAAGTACCGGCAATGCGCAAATACAGCGGCCACATCAGCAACGTGTTCGTGGTAGTGATGGGCCTGATCGCCATCTCCGCAATCCTTTACAGCTTCTAATGACGCCCAGCCGGCGCACCTGCGCCGGCTTCTCGCACGGCCCTCCCTTTCCTGCATTAACGCCTAACACCTGAAGAAGGAGGCGAGACCATGGTCAGCGTTTTCGATATTTTCAAAATTGGTATTGGTCCATCCAGTTCCCACACCGTCGGCCCGATGAAAGCCGGCAAGCTGTTTGTCGATGAATTGATTGCCAACCAGCAGTTAATGGATACCACTCGCGTGGTGGTGGACGTCTACGGTTCGCTGTCGCTGACCGGCAAAGGTCACCACACCGATATCGCGATTATCATGGGGTTGGCGGGTAACCTGCCGCACGATGTAGATATCGACGGCATCGCCGGTTTTATCCGCGACGTTGAACAACGCGGTCGCCTGCTGCTGGCCAAGGGCCACCACGAGGTGGATTTCCCGCTGCAGACCAGCATGAACTTCAGCAAAGATAATCTGCCGCTGCATGAAAACGGCATGCGCATCAGCGCTTTCGCCGGTGAACAGCAGCTGCACAGTAAAACTTATTACTCCACCGGCGGCGGTTTTATCGTCGATGAAGAAAATTTCGGCCTGGCCGCTGCCAATCCGGTTCAGGTACCCTTCCCGTTCAACTCTGCGCGTGACTTGCAGCAACACTGCAAAGATGCCGGTTTGTCGCTGTCCGGCCTGGTGATGCAAAACGAATTGGCGCTGCACAGCAAGGCCGAGATCGACGCACACTTCGCCGATGTCTGGCAGGTAATGCGCGCTGGTATCGAACGCGGCATGAACACCGAAGGCCTGTTGCCCGGCCCGATGAAGGTTCAGCGCCGCGCCGCCGCCCTGCGCCGTCTGCTGGTGACCGGTGACAAGAACAATATCGATCCGATGAACGTCGTCGACTGGATCAACATGTTCGCCTTCGCCGTTAACGAAGAGAACGCTGCCGGTGGCCGCGTGGTGACCGCTCCGACCAACGGTGCCTGTGGCATCATCCCGGCGGTGCTGGCCTATTACGACCAGTTTATTCGTCCGGTGAACCCCAATTCCTACAGCCGTTATTTCCTGACGTCCGGCGTGATCGGTGCGTTGTATAAGATGAATGCTTCGATTTCCGGCGCCGAAGTGGGTTGTCAGGGCGAAGTGGGCGTCGCCTGCTCAATGGCGGCGGCAGGGCTGGCAGAATTGATGGGCGGCAGCCCGGCACAGGTTTGCATTGCGGCGGAAATCGCCATGGAGCACCACCTGGGGCTGACCTGCGATCCGCTGGCCGGTCAGGTTCAGGTGCCCTGTATCGAGCGTAACGCGATTTCCGCAGTGAAAGCGGTCAATGCCGCACGTATGGCGCTGCGTCGTACCAGTGAGCCGCGCGTATGCCTGGATAAGGTGATCGAAACCATGTATGAGACGGGCAAGGACATGAACGCCAAGTACCGCGAGACTTCGCAAGGCGGCCTGGCGATCAAGGTGGTGGCCTGTAACTGATCAAAAAGAGGGCGCAATCCTGTGGACTGCGCCCTCGTCTTAAAGCTAATTGCTGTTGTTCTTAACCGAACACGCTACCGAACCACTGGGTCAGCTTCATCATCACCATGTCCCAGATACGGCTAAAGAAGTTCCCTTCTTTCACTTCCTGCATCGCCACCAGCGGATACTGCTCAATGGTTTTACCGTCGAGCTGGAAATCAATGGTGCCGACTACCTGATTTTTCGCCAACGGCGCTTCCAGCGTCGGTTGGTTCAGCTTGTAACTGGCCTTCAGGTTTTTCATCTGCCCTTTCGGGATGGTGACAGCGGCGTCTTTCGCTACGCCCAACGGCACTTCCCCGACATCGCCAAACCACACTTTCTGGGTCACGAACGGCTTGTCCGTTTTGATTTCTAACTGAATACCACGTCCTATGGACGTGGTTATCGACTTTTTGGCTCTGCCAGTAATGCTACTCATGGGAAAATCCGAATCCGTTATCCCCATAACTGATAAGGATTTAACCATGAGTAGGTTCGAAAAAGCATCGCATGTGCTCTGGCATTGTCAATACCATATAGTTTGGACGCCCAAGTGCCGATTTCGAATACTGAAAAACAATGTAGGGAAAGAGGTTTACAGGCAAATAAGAATATTAAGTGAACAACTCCATGTAGAAATAGTGGAGTTAAATGTTCAGTTAGATCATGTTCATTTACTGATAAAGATCCCGCCGAAACTGTCAGTATCAGAAGTGATGGGCCACCTTAAAGGCCGAACAGCTATCCGTTTGTTTAATAAATTCCCCTACTTGAGGAAGCACAAGTTGTGGGGAAATCACTTTTGGGCGAAGGGCTACTGTGTGGACACCGTAGGTGTAAACGCAGAGATGATCCGCAAGTACGTAAAGTACCAAGAGAAACACGAGCAAGAAGAAAACCAGCTGAGTTTACATGGAATGTGAAGTGAGGACCCTTAGGGTTCGAGCTTAGTACGCCCCTATGGGGCGCCCAAGCAATGCCGCCTTCTACGAAGGCGGATTTTTACTGGCGTGGCGGTTTCATAGAAGCGGAAACCCCAGGTCAGCAGTTTTTCACTTTCGCTAAAGCGGATACGGTCGCTCGGCGCGCCCAGCACCACCGAAATCAAACGCATCGGGCCATCGGTAGCGGAGGCCACCAGGTTATGGCCGGCACCGCCGGTGTAACCGGTTTTGATGCCGTCAACGGTCAGGTTGGTGCTCCACAACAGACGGTTGCGGTTAACCTGGCGGATCTTGTTGAAGGTGAACTCTTTTTCTTTGTGCAGCGCGTACTCATCCGGCACATCGCGGATCAACGCCTGGCTGAGCAAGGCCATATCGCGTGCGGTGCTGTACTGCCCTTCCGCATCCAGACCGTGCACCGTCAGGAAGTGGGTATTCTGCAAGCCCAGCGATTTGGCGTAGTTGTTCATCAGGCCGACAAACGAATCCTGACTGCCAGCGACATAGTCGGCCAAGGCGATGCTGGCATCGTTACCCGACTGAATGACGATGCCCTTGTTCAGTTCCATCACCGGCACCTGATCGCCCGGCTTGATAAACATCAGCGAGGAACCGCGCAGCGCCGGGTTGCCGGTAGCCCATGCGTCCTTACCGACGGTCACCATATCTTCGGGCTTGATCTTGCCGGCCTTGATCGCCTGGCCGATCACATAACTGGACATGATCTTGGTCAGGCTGGCGGGATCGAGACGGGTATCGGCATTGCCCTCCGCCAGAATTTTGCCGCTGTTGTAATCCATCAGCACATAGGCCTTGGCATCTACCTGTGGCGCCGCCGGCGCTTCGGCCGCCTGGACAACAGGGACAGCCAGCAACAGTATGCTGACGCTAAAAGTTAATTTTTTCAGAGTGGTAGGTAAGTTTCTTTTCATCATGACGTCGCCAGACGTGTCCATTCAAATCATTGAAATAGCGTTAACTTTCAAACATATTCACGTTTTCAGCCAACCAGCGAGAGTGGCCCGGCACGCGTTTGCCAACCGCAATCTCCCTGCGGCCCCATGACGGGTGAGCGGCGCACCGAAAATGCCCTTGCTGTGAGTTTATTAGATTCATCTTATTTTTGCAGGGTTTAGCGTGAATTTTCAGCATTTTTACATAACTGTACGCTGTTACGCGCAATTTGGATGAAAAGCCAACCGTACGTGGTTTTTTTATACTACCCACGGCTACACGGCCAAACATCCAAACTGCTGCACATCTGCGCTTCCATACGTCCAAATTAGATTAATATATTCCAAAAAGGCATATTTAACGGTTATTTGTTCTTTTTAATAGGCTTATTGGCAGCGCTATCATCCAGACAACGGCTTTAAACCGAATTATTCTGGAGATCCCCCATGGCTATACCGCATTCCGTCATCGATCTGATCGGCAACACCCCGATGCTGGAACTGACCCAGTTCGATACCGGTCCCTGCCGGCTGTTCGTCAAACTGGAGAATCAAAACCCCGGCGGCTCAATCAAGGACCGCGTGGCGCTCTCGATGATCGAACAGGCAGAACGTGACGGCAGCCTGCAGCCCGGCGGTACCATCATTGAAGCCACCGCCGGCAATACCGGCCTCGGGCTGGCACTGGTGGCGGCCCTGAAGGGGTATAAGCTGTTGCTGGTGGTGCCGGACAAGATGAGCCGCGAGAAGATTTTCCATCTGCGCGCACTGGGTGTGGAAGTGGTACTGACCCGCTCCGACGTGGGCAAGGGCCACCCGGCTTACTATCAGGATTATGCCCAACGTCTGGCGAGTGAGACTGCCGGCGCTTTCTATATCGATCAGTTTAATAACCCGGCCAATCCGGCGGCCCATACCCGCACTACAGCACCGGAACTGTGGCAGCAGATGGACCATCAGGTCGACGCCATCGTGGTCGGCGTCGGTTCTGGCGGTACGCTGGGCGGTCTGAGCCGCTATTTCGCCGAGGTGTCGCCCCAGACCGAGTTTGTTTTGGCTGACCCTGCCGGTTCGATCCTGGCGGACTATCTCGATAACGGCCAGATAGGTGAGGCTGGCAGCTGGCTGGTAGAAGGTATTGGCGAAGATTTCGTCCCGCCGCTGAGCGACTTCAATCAGGTACGTCACGCCTACCGCATCGGCGATGCCGAGGCCTTTACCACCGCGCGCGATCTGTTGCGTAAAGAAGGCGTATTGGCCGGTTCATCCACCGGCACCCTGCTGGCTGCCGCGCTGCGCTATTGCCAGGCGCAGACCGAGCCGAAACACGTGGTCACCTTCGTCTGCGACAGCGGCAACAAATACCTGTCTAAAATGTATAACGATCACTGGATGCTGGAACAGGGTTTGCTAAGCAAGCCGCAGCACGGTGACCTGCGCGATCTGATCGCCTACCGTCATGACGAAGGCGCTGCGGTGTCGGTGGCTTCGGAAGATACCCTGGCGATCGTCCATGCCCGCATGCGGCTGTATGACATCTCACAGTTACCGGTGCTGGAGGGCGATCGGGTGATCGGCCTGATCGACGAATGGGATTTGCTGAACGCCGTACAGGCGGACGCCAGCCACTTCAGCCTGCCGGCCTCCCGCGCCATGACCCATTCGGTCAAAACCTTGCAAAAAGAAGCCAGCTATCAGGATTTGCTCGCCACCTTCAATCACGGCCACGTGGCGGTGGTGCTCGACGGCGAGCGCTTCCTCGGTCTGATTACCCGCACCGACGTGCTTAACGCCTGGCGCCAGAAATTACGCTAATAAATAAGGAAGATTGTATGGCCAAGTTTGATACGTTGACCGTCCATGCCGGCTACACGCCGGATGCTACCGGCGCAGTGATGCCGGCCATTTACGCCACCTCCACCTACGCCCAACCGGCGCCGGGGGAACATACCGGCTATGAGTATTCGCGCAGCGCCAACCCGACGCGCACCGCGCTGGAGAGCGCCATCGCCGAACTGGAGGGCGGCAGCCGCGGTTACGCCTTTGCCTCTGGCCTGGCGGCCTGTTCAACGGTGCTGGAGCTGCTCGACCAGGGCAGCCATCTGGTGGCGGTTGACGATCTGTACGGCGGGACCTATCGGTTGTTGGAAAAAGTGCGTAGTCGCACTGCCGGCCTGCGGGTCACCTATGTTTCCCCGGCGGACATTGCCGCGCTGGAGCAGGCGATCGAACCGGATACCAAAATGATCTGGGTAGAAACGCCGACCAACCCGCTGTTGAAACTGGCGGATCTGAGTGCGATCGCCGCGATCGCCAAAAAACACGGTTTGATCAGCGTGGCGGACAACACCTTCGCCTCGCCTTATATTCAACGTCCGCTGGAGCTCGGCTTTGACGTAGTGGTGCATTCGGCCACCAAATACCTCAACGGACATTCCGACGTGGTGGCCGGCGTGGCCGCTGTAGGGAATAACCCGGAGCTGGCCGAACAGCTGGGCTTTTTACAAAACGCGGTGGGTGGCATTCTCGATCCGTTCAGCAGCTTCCTGACGCTGCGCGGTATCCGCACGCTGGCGCTGCGCATGGAGCGTCACAGTAACAGTGCTTTGCGTATTGCCCAGTGGCTGGAAAGCCAACCGCAGGTAGAAGACGTCTACTATCCGGGCCTGCCGAGCCACCCGCAGCATGGGTTGGCGGCAAAGCAGATGAGCAGCTTTGGCGGCATGATTTCAGTGCGGCTGAAAGGTGATGATGCCTTTGCCCGTCGGGTGATCAAGCGTTCTCAGCTGTTCACCCTGGCAGAAAGTCTGGGCGGGGTGGAAAGTCTGATCAGCCAGCCGTTCAGCATGACCCATGCGTCAATCCCGCTGGAGCAGCGGCTGAAAACCGGCATCACGCCGCAGTTGCTGCGCCTGTCGGTAGGCATTGAGGATGCAGAAGATCTGATCGCCGATCTGCAGCAAGCGCTGGCGGAATAATCGCAGCCCTCAGACGACTGACAAAGTTGGTTATTAGGGAGAGCGTGCCGAAGGGGTCGTAGCAGCTTTAGCTGCCGGAGTGCCCCTCGGTGCGCTAGGCCCGAGTATCTCAAACTGGAAGACAACTGCAAAAGGCCTACATCTTGCCAGGCCTTCCCATTTGAATCTGAGTTCTGGCCCTTTTAGTTTTCACACTACAGCATCGATAACATCCTGATAGTAGCGCTGCGCCACGTCGGGATGAGAGCGAATGCGCCCCTTCAGATAGTTAAAACCCACGTCACGCAACAGCGGATTATGCGGATCGCTGGCCGGTCCGTGCGCCTCAGCCATCAGAGATGCCGGAAGCTGATAAAGTGGCACCACGGCATCCAACCGAGCGCCAAGGAAGAAGGCAATCGACAGGCGGTCGCTGCCCGCAGGGGGTGTCTCTACCCGATGCACCGTGGCACGCAGATAGCCATTGGTTGCCAACTCCAGCAGTTCGCCGATATTCACCACAAAGGTGTCCTCAAGCGGTTCGGCGTCAATCCATCGCCCTTCGTCAATTTCAACCTGCAGACCCTTTTGCCGGTCCTGCAACAGAAAGCTGAGAAACCCGGAGTCTTTATGGGCACCCACCCCTTGCCCGCTGGCGGTCGCCTCGCGCCCCGGATAACGGATCAGTTTGATATGTTCATTGGGTTTGTCGCCGTAGAGCGCATCAAATGCCTGCTCCGGTAAAGAAAGCGCCAGGGCAAAAGCGCGCAACAGACGCAGCGACATGGCGGTCATCGCCTGTTGCCACTGCAACAGCAGAGGCTTCAGTTCGGGCAGTGCCTCAGGCCATTGATTCGGCCCCTGTAAACGCGCCCAACGCGGAGTTTCATTAGCCAGTTGCAGCGCAGGACGTTCCGCGCCGATATCAAACTGCTCACGCCAGTCCGGCTGCCCGCGCGTCAGTTCGGCCGCAGCACGGTTATAACCGCGAAAGTGCGGCGAATGTACCATCTGCACCGCCAGCTTGTCGGCTTCCGGCAGGGCGAAAAATTGCCTGGCATACTGCTGCAATTGAGCATTCAGCCGGTTATCTACGCCGTGTCCGCGCAGATAGAAAAAACCTGCGTCACGCGCTGCTGCACGCAGCTCATAAAGAAATGCCTGCCGCTGCCGCGCGTCGCCGTCAAGCTGCGAAAGATCCAGCAGCGGCAGCGTCTTCAGCGTCAGTGGTGGTGTCATTATCCTGTTCCTCTTCATCCCCGACAAAAACCGGACCGCTATAAAGGCGAATTATCAGCATCTTTAACTCCTGGATGACCAGTACATGGTCCCTATAGTTACCACCCCGCCAACGATGCCAGCCAATATTGTTGCGTTCTAAGTTATGCAAAGCTTCAACAAAGTGTCGCAAAACTGTCATCAATGTTTCTTATGCTCTGCGCAATTTGTTCGTCGCCACTGGCTGGCGGCTTACGCTATCCGCTATTCTGTATACACCGCCATTTCACTCCCTGCCTGCCGGAGAAATACTGATGGATTTAGCCTTATTCGACCTGGATGAAACCCTGATTGATGATGACAGCGCCAGCCTGTGGATGCGCTGGTTAGTCACCGAGGGGTTTGCGCCGGCGGAACTGGAACAGCAGGAACAGCAACTGATGCAGCTCTATTATCAGGGCAAGCTGTCGATGGAGGATTACATGCAGGCCACGCTGGCCCCGCTGGCCGGTCTGAGCACCCAGACGGTGGCCGGTTGGGTGCAGCGTTATATCCGCCGCGATATTCTGCCGCGCGTCTACCCCGCCGCCCGTGAACGCCTGCTGTGGCACCGTGAACGTGGCGACTGCATTCTGGTTATTTCCGCCACGGGCGAACATCTGGTTGCGCCGATAGCCGCACAACTGGGTGCCGACGGCGCGCTGGCAATTGGTGTTGAAGTGCAAGACGGCCGCTTCACCGGCAACACTTACGGCACCATGACTTATCAACAGGGCAAGGTGATCCGCCTGAAAAAGTGGCTGGCCGAACACCCGGAGCTGAGCTTTGAACACAGCCATGGCTACAGCGATTCCCTCAACGACAAGGCGATGCTGGAATATGTCGACAGCGCCACGGTGATCAACCCGGACACGGAGCTCAATGCGCTGGCAGTGGAAAAGGGTTGGGAGATTTGCCGCTGGGAGCGCTAAATGACAATCCGGTCGGCAAAAAATGCCTTCCGGTGTGACAACCGCTGAATTGTGGCGTACGAATAACAGCTTAGGTTAATTCACCCGTATAAAGAGGCGTTCTATGCTGACCATTTGGGGTCGTGAAAATTCGAACAATGTCAGGAAAGTGCTGTGGTGCGCCGCAGAGCTGGAGCTGAATTACAGCCATATCAATGCCGGTGGCGCATTCGGCAAGGTGAACGACGAGCTCTACCGCTCATTAAACCCGAACGGTCTGGTGCCGTTACTGCAGGACGGTGACTTCGTGCTGTGGGAATCCAACACCATAGTGCGTTATCTGGCGGCGAAATTTGGCAGCGAACCGTTCTACCCGCAGGATCTGCAGGCACGCGCCAGCGCTGAGAAATGGATGGACTGGACCACCGCTACCATCGTCAGCCACTTTAGCGTGGTGTTCTGGGGCCTGGTGCGTACCAAGCCGGAACTGCGCGACATGGCCAAGATTGAAGCGGCGATCGCCACGCTGGAAAAACACTTCGACATTGTGGAAGAAACCCTGGGCCGCCAGCCTTACCTTTCCGGCGAGTCGTTCGGTATCGGTGACATCCCGCTCGGCAGCTTTGCTTACGCCTGGTTCTCAATGCCGATTAAGCGCCAACCCCGCCCGAACATGGAGCGCTGGTACCAGCAGTTAACCGCCCGCCCCGCTTATCAGCAGGGTGTGATGAGTGAGTTAACCTGATTTTCACGGGGCGGTTTTTTACGACGCCCCAACCTTCAGCAGCTTACCGTCACTCTCATCCGTCAGCAGATAAAGATAACCATCCGGTCCGGTGCGCACTTCGCGAATGCGTTCGCCTTGATCGGCCAGCAGCCGTTCCTCCCCCACAACTTTATTACCGTCCAGCGTCAGACGGATTAACTCTTTTTGCGCCAACGCGCCAATAAACAGCGAATGCCGCCAGGCAGGGAAGCGTTGCGAATCATAGAACGCCATGCCGCTGATACCGGGCGACACCGGCCAATGATGCAGCGGCGGTTCGGTGCCGGCCACCTTCTGCCCTTTAGCCTCCGGGATCGCCAACCCGGAATAATTAATGCCATAGGTGGCGATCGGCCAACCGTAGTTTTTCCCGGCCTGAGGAATATTGATCTCATCCCCGCCGCGCGGACCATGCTCATGCTCCCAGATGGCACCGCTCCAGGGGTTCAGCGCCAATCCCTGTGGATTGCGCTGGCCATAAGACCAGATTTCTGGCCGCTTACCGGCCTGACCGACAAACGGATTATCCGGCGGTACGGCCCCCTCGGCGGTTAACCGCAGGATCTTGCCCTGCAGCTTGTCCAGATCCTGCGCCGTCGGCCGCTGGTTATTTTCGCCCAGTGCGATAAACAGATATCCCTGACGATCGAACGCCAGCTTGCCACCGAAGTGATTACCGACCGACAACTTCGGCTGCTGACGGAAAATCACCCTGAAGTTCTCCAGCCGCCGGCTGTCGGCGCTTAGCTGGCCGTAGCCCACGGCGGTCCCCGCCTTGCCATCCTCACCCGCTTCGGCAAAGCTGAGGTAAACCCGCCTGCTGTCGGCAAAATCCGGCGCCAACAGCACTTCCAGCAGGCCACCCTGCCCCTGGGCATACACCTGTGGCACGCCGCTAATCGGCGCTGACAGCCCTTTCTCTTGCTGCCACAACCGCAGACGGCCCGGTCTTTCGGTGATTAACATTCCCCGATCGCCAGGCAAAAACGCCAGCGACCATGGGTGTTCCAATTTATCCTGTAATTGCGTGACCGCCGGCGCGGCGTGCAACAGACCACTGAACAACAGTAAAGCGGCCATCATGCTCAATCGGGGCATAGCGTCCTCCTGGACAGAAACTGACCCACTTAGTGTAGCCCAGTAGGATAATCCCCACGTTTGTTTTAAATTTCAATATGTTGCCTTTTTAACGGACTGTGCTTAAGTTAAGGGTTCACCAAGGAGAAAACATGAACATCACCGTCACCGAAACCCTTGACGAAGAAACCCTCAACACCATCCGTTTGGGGTTACGGGCCCACAACAGCCCATACATCGACCCTACCCAACGCAAACCCCTTGCCGTCTATAGCCAGGACGAAGCAGGTCGGGTGGTCGCAGGCCTGACCGGCGAGACCTGGGGAAACTGGTTGAGTGTTGAATGGTTGTGGGTGGATGATTCTCAGCGCGGTAGCGGGTTAGGTCGCAAGGTGGTGCTGGCGGCTGAAGAAGAGGCTAAAGCGCGGAGTTGTCGTTATGCCCGCCTGGAAACCTTCAGCTTTCAGGCCCGGCCGTTTTACGAGAAGCTCGGTTACCGCTTGCAGATGACGCTGCAGAATTACCCGATAGAACACGAATGTTACTTTCTCACCAAAACTCTTATTGAATAGCAGGTGGCTTGATGGAAACCGCAACCATGGTTGTGAATTGCGTGGCATACAAGGCCGGTCAACGGCTGGGCGAAGTGACCATTGATGATATCAGTGAGGTAGTCAAGCAACCGGACACCTTCGTCTGGCTCGGGCTGTGGCAGCCGGAGGACGTCTTTATGCGCAAGGTGCAAGAGGAATTTGGGTTGCACGATCTGGCGATTGAAGATGCCCTGTGCGCCCACCAGCGGCCAAAACTCGAAGCCTACGGCGATTCATTGTTTATCGTGGTCAAAACCGCGCAATGGGGAAAGGACGAAGTCGAGTACGGCGAAACCCACTTTTTTGTCGGCAAAAACTTTCTGGTCACGGTACGCCACGGTGACTCACCCAGCTATGCGCCGATCCGCCTCAAGGCTGAAGAAAACCACAAGCAAATGTGCCGTGGCCCGGGTTTTGCCTTGTATTCGGTGATGGACTTTGTGGTAGATAACTACCGCACCGTGGTGGCAAAGTTCGAGACGGATATCGAAGCCATCGAAGCCAACATGTTCAAATCCGAGTTTGATCAGACCGCCATCGAGAACGTCTATACCCTGCGGCGACACCTGTTGGCGCTGCGCAATGCGGCGATGCCAATGGACGAAATCTGCAATCAGCTGATTCGCCTGCATGAAGAAGTGATCCCGAAAGAGCTGCGCGCCTATGTACGCGACGTGCAGGACCATGCCCGCCAGGTGGTCAGTAACATCGACGATATGCGAGAAATGCTGACCAACGCCATGCACGTCAATCTGGCACTGGTCACGGTAAAACAGAACGAAGTGGTAAAACGGCTGGCGGGCTGGGGGGCGATCCTGGCGATCCCAACCGTGATATTCAGCCTGTACGGCATGAACTTTGCCAATATGCCGGAGCTGAAATTCCCCTGGGCCTATCACACCATTCTCGGGGTCACCGCCGTCGGCTGCTTCTTCCTGTACCAAAAACTGAAGAGATCCGGCTGGCTGTAGCCAGTTATGGGGCTGCGCATCACAGCCCCATTTTACCCATTACTCGGGCTGAACCTGCTGCTGCAGACTGGGTCGGGTCAGCAAACTGCCAATCAGAAAGGCCGCGCCGCCCGCCAGCAGGCCACCGTAGATCGGGCTGTTGGCCTCAATGCCCTGGTAATACATCAGCCCCAACACGCACGGGCTGCCGGTCAGCATGCTGGCAATAGCCCCGGTGCTGGTGGCGCGCTGCCAGAAAATAGCGCCGATCAGCGGGATCAGCATCCCCCCCACCAGCAGGTTATAAGCCAGCGTCAGCGCCATCATCACGTCCCGCACCACAAACGCCAGCCCCAGCATAATGCAGCCCATGATCAGTGTCGTGAGTCGCCCGGCCGCCAAGCCACCGGAAGGCCGCTTGCGGATCGCCGGCAGTACGTCCTCCAGCGCGATAGTTGAGGACGCTAACAGACAGGCGCTGGCCGTCGACATCAGCGCCGCCAACGCGGCAGCCGCCACCAAACCGCTGACGCCCGCCGGCAACACCGCCTGAGCAATGGCGGCAAAAGCGCCATCGGTATTGCTCAGTTGCGGCAGCACCAACTTTCCGGCCATGCCAATCAGAGCACCGGTCACGCCATACAGCACGCAGTAAACCCCAGCCCCCAGCCCGGCGTAACGGGCAATATTGCTGCTGCGGGCGGTAAATACCCGCTGCCAGATATCCTGACCGATCAGAATGCCGAAGAAGTAGATCAGGAAAAACACCAGGATGGTATCCAGCCCGATCGACGACAGCTGGTAGTAGCTGTCCGGCAGTTGGCTGCTGAACGCCGCCCAGCCACCGGCCTTGACGATGCTCATCGGCATCAATACCAGCATCATGCCGACGGTCATAATAATAAACTGGATGATATCGGTCAGCGTCAGTGACCACATGCCGCCCAGCGTGGAATAAAGCACCACCAAACCGCCGCCGAGCAGAATTGAAGCGGTGAACGACAGGTCAAACATCACCTGCATCACGCTGCCGATGGCGATAATCGAGGTGACCGCCACCATCAGATCGTAAGCCAGCATGATGGCACCGCTGGTGACTCTGGCGGCCGGATGATAGCGCCGCGCCAGTACCTGGCTGACGGTATAGAGTTTTAGCTTGAGCAGCGGTTTGGCCAACACCATGCTCAACACCACAATCCCCGCACCCAGCGCACCGCACAGCCACACGCCCGAGATCCCATAGGTGTAACCCAGCTTAACGCTGCCAATGGTAGACGCCCCGCCAAGCACTACAGCGGACAAAGTGCCCAGGTACAAACAGGGCCCCAGATTGCGGCCGGCCACCAGATAATCTTCCTTGGTGGTAGCCCGGCGAACGCCAAGCCATCCCACCGCCCCTATCACCAAAAAGTAAAACACCACTACCAGCAGGTCGAGATTCATCAGTCACTCCGCATGCTTGTTATTATTCGGTATCTGGCGCAACGGCTCCGCCGGTCAGGGTATGGCGAGGCCTTATCGCTCAGGCAGCACGCACAGCATTTCAAACAGCAGGTTAGCCGCCAGTAGCGAGGTATTGCCGGAACGATCGTAAGGCGGCGAAACCTCCACCACGTCGCTGCCGACCAGATTCAGCCCCCGGCAGCCCCTGACGATCTCCAGGCCCTGCCAAACCGACAGCCCACCGACCTCCGGTGTGCCGGTGCCCGGTGCAAAAGCCGGATCCAGACCGTCAATGTCGAAACTGAGGTAAACCGGCGCATTGCCCATCTGTTCACGCACTTCTGCCATCAGCGGTGCCAACGAGCGATACCAGCAGGCTTCCGCCGGTACCACGCGGAATCCCTGTTTGCTGGACCAGCCGAAATCATCGGCCTCATAACCGCTGCCGCGCAGACCAATCTGTACCACCCGCTGTGGCTGCAATAGCCCCTCTTCAAAGGCGCGGCGAAAAGTCGTCCCGTGCGCCAACTTTTCACCAAACATCTCTTCGTTGGTGTCAGAGTGGGCATCCACGTGAATCAAGCCGACCGGGCCATATCGGCTGGCCATCGCACGCAGGACAGGTAACGTCAGTGTGTGATCGCCCCCCAGCGTTAGCGGAATGCAGCCGTGGGCCAAAATGTCGTTATAGGCCAGCTCAATGCGGCGGACGCTGTCCTCCAGGCTGTAGGGGTTGATGGCTACATCTCCCAAATCGGCCACCTGTAACCGTTCAAAAGGCGCGGCGGCGGTGCCCATGTTGTAAGGGCGGATCATCACCGACTCTTGCCTGATTTGCCGCGGTCCATAACGCGTACCGCTGCGATTTGAAGTACCAATATCAAGGGGAATACCAACGAAGGCCGCATCCAGCCCCCGTGCGTCATCTGCGACGGGCAGGCGCATCATGGTAGGGATACCGGCAAAACGCGGCATATCGTTGCCACTTTGGGGTTGATTCAACATGGGCTTTCCTTGTTCGAGCGTCGGCGAGTTTCAACATTTGGATAACAATTACAGGCTACCCCGACACCTGACAGGGCTACCATTCCATCTTTAGAATGTAAGTATTGAAAATACCGATGATTAGTAACGCATTGAACCATTGGCTTTTATTTAACTCCCATGCCATAAAGACACAGTTATCTGCCCACCGAACCCCCTCGGTGATGTTATGCAATGGTTAACAATTGGCGATTTCCGTGGAGGAGAGAATGCTCACCAATTTGAGCGATATTGATCTGCGACTGCTGCGGGTATTCGTCGCCGTTGCGGAAGCCCAGGGCGTCAGCGCGGCTCAGGAAACGCTGTTGATGAATCAGTCGACCATCAGCACCCATCTCGCCACGCTGGAGACCCGACTGGGATTTCGCCTGTGTCAGCGCGGCCGTTCCGGTTTTATGCTGACCCCGAAAGGCGAACGCATGCTGATCGCCTGCCGCACCCTGTTTAACGCCGCGCGTGACTTTACCCGCGTCAGTCAGTCGCTGAACGGTCTGTTGACCGGCGATCTGCAGATTGGCCTGGTGGATAATCTGGTGTCGCTACCGGGTAATCCCTTCAGTCGTGCCATCAAACAGTTTCAACGCCGGCATCAGGATGTGCAGTTGCAGTGCCGAATTTGCGCCCCCGGCGAACTGGAACAGGGGTTGCTGAATCAGCAACTCGATGTGGGTATCGGTTATTTTGGCCAGCAGTTGGACGAGCTGCAGTATCAGCCCTGGATAGCAGAGACGCAGGCGGTCTATTGCAGCAGCGATCATCCGTTGTTCGCACTGGAGCAGCCGGGACGTGAACTGATTGAAAATGCGCGCTGGGTCAAACGCGGCTACCTGCTGGCGCAGCAGCTTTGCCCGCTGGCACCGCTAAACCTCGGTGCCGTTGCCCATCATATGGAAGGGGTCGCCCATCTGGTGCTCAGCGGCGAGTATCTCGGTTATCTGCCCACCCATTACGCCGCGCGCTGGGTAGAACAAGGCGCATTGAAACAGTTAGGTGGGCAGGCGCTGTCTTATCAGGCGGCATTGAGTCTGGTGACCCGGCCCGACTTGCCAAAGGAGGCACTAAGCGCATTGCTGGAGGATTTGCAGCACGCCGGGGAGGCTTCAGCCGCTATGGCGTTGGTGTAGCAAGGTGCGAACAGCATAAAAAAATGCCCCGCACTTGGCAGGGCATGTTCAAACGTTTAATTGACCGGCATACGCGCCGGATCCGGGTACTGATATTCAAACCCCAGTTCATTGCAGATACGGCTGCCGTCCACCAGCCGCCCGCCCTGCTCCACCTCGGCGGCGAACTGCGGAGGTGCCAGATTTAATTGTTCGGCCAGCGCCGGGTAGAACTCGCGCTTGGTCGGATGGGCTGGCGCACACAGATTATAAACATGGCCGCCTTTCGGCAATTTCAGCAGCAGTTGGATCGCACCGATCACGTCGTCCTGATGCACCAGATTGACCCCTTGCGAGCCGCCTTTAACGTCAACTTTACCGGCCAGGAAACGGCCAGGATGACGATCGGCTCCCACCAGCCCTGCCAGACGCAAAATATCCACCGAGGTGTTCGGCAGCTCATGCAGCCAACGCTCCAGCTCCGCCAGCACCTGCCCCGAAGGCGAAACCGGCTTCAGCGGCGAGTCTTCGCGCACCGTGCCGATGGTTTCACCGTACACCGAGGTTGAACTGGTAAACAGGATGCGCGGCACGCCGAAGGCCATCGCACTGTCCACCAGCATGCGCACCGCATTAAAATAGTTTTCACTGCCTTCGACGGTACGGCGAGCGGGTAACGTCACCACCAGCGCATCAACGCGCAACAGTGCTTCCAGATCCTCCGGTTCGCAAATCAGTTCCGGCGTCATTTCCAACTGATAGCATTCAATCCCGCTCATCCGTGCGGCCTCGACGCCATCCGGCGTGGTTTTACTGCCAACAACGTCAAATCCGCGGCTCATCAGCGACAGAGCCAGCGGCATACCCAACCAACCCAGGCCAATAATGGCTACCTTTTTCATGATCTTCCTCTCTTGAAGACTGCAGCGCTTTGCCCATTAAGGCTACGCCAGTCGGCGTAGTGATTCAATCCACCGACCTTAAGCTTAGGTAAAGTCGCGTCCAGCTAATAACTCAACCTGTTTCAATAAATTAAATTTATGACGACAAAAAAGAGTTGCGCGACAGACGGCGGATAGTTTAGGTTAATTAGCAATTGAGTTTGTAGCGACTTTATACAGAGAACACACCATGACACGCATTCAGTTCAGCCACCATCATCACCATCACCCTGACTAGTCTTTCAGGCGATGTGTGCTGGAAGACGGTTAGTTAATCTTCCAGTGGCGCGCAGAATGCAAGAGAGAGCCCTCGGAAGATTTCTTCCGAGGGTTTTTTTTTGGCTCCGGACAGACAGACAAAATAATTTTCATAATAAATTCATAAAATTACGGATTAAACAGAGGTTACCATGTTGGATAAAACACGTTTACGGATAGCAATGCAGAAATCGGGCCGCCTGAGTGATGAATCTCAGGAGCTGCTGGCACGCTGCGGTATCAAAATCAACCTGCAGCAACAACGCCTGATCGCCTTCGCTGAGAATATGCCGATTGATATCCTGCGCGTGCGCGATGACGATATCCCGGGCCTGGTGATGGACGGCGTGGTCGACCTGGGCATTATCGGTGAGAACGTGCTGGAAGAAGAGCTGCTCAACCGCCGCGCCCAGGGCGAAGACCCGCGCTACTTCACCCTGCGCCGCCTGGACTTCGGCGGCTGCCGCCTGTCGCTGGCCACTTCACTCGACAGCGAATACACCGGCCCGCAAAGCCTGCAAGACGCCCGCATCGCCACCTCTTACCCACACCTGCTGAAGCAATACCTCGACAAACAGGGCGTGCGCTTCAAATCCTGCCTGCTGAACGGTTCGGTTGAAGTGGCACCACGTGCCGGTCTGGCCGACGCCATCTGCGACCTGGTTTCCACCGGCGCTACGCTGGAAGCCAACGGCCTGCGTGAAGTGGAAGTGATTTACCGCTCGAAAGCCTGCCTGATCCAACGCGACGGCGAAATGCCGGAAGCCAAACAGCAACTGATCGACCGCCTGATGACCCGTATTCAGGGCGTGATCCAGGCGCGTGAATCCAAGTACATCATGCTGCACGCGCCAAGCGAGCGTCTGGACGAAATCGTCGCGCTGCTGCCGGGTGCCGAACGCCCTACCATTCTGCCGCTGGCCGGCGCACAGAACCGCGTAGCCATGCACATGGTCAGTAGCGAAACCCTGTTCTGGGAAACCATGGAAAAACTGAAAGCGCTGGGTGCCAGCTCGATTCTGGTGTTGCCAATTGAGAAGATGATGGAGTAAGGCCATGTCGAACTTCAATACTCTGGTCAACTGGGCAGACTGCAGCGCCGAACAGCGCACAGCACTGCTGATGCGTCCGGCGATCTCCGCCTCGGACAGCATCACCCGCACGGTGAGCGAAATCCTCGACAACGTGAAGGCCAATGGCGATCAGGCGCTGCGCGATTACAGCGCCAAATTTGATAAAACCGAGGTTGGCGCGCTGCGCGTCACCGCCGAACAGATAGCCGCCGCCAGCGCTCGTCTGGGTGATGAGATCAAGCAGGCCATGGCCGTGGCCGTTGCCAATGTGGAAACCTTCCACAATGCGCAACAGCTGCCGCCGGTCGATGTGGAAACCCAGCCGGGTGTGCGTTGCCAGCAGATAACCCGCCCGATCGATTCGGTGGGGCTGTATATTCCCGGTGGCTCCGCACCGCTGTTTTCTACCGTACTGATGCTGGCGACACCGGCACGCATCGCCGGTTGCCGTCGCGTGGTGCTGTGCTCACCGCCACCGATTGCCGATGAAATTCTGTATGCCGCGCAACTGTGCGGTGTGAAAGAGGTGTTTCAGGTTGGCGGTGCACAGGCGATTGCCGCCATGGCGTTCGGAACCGACTCTGTACCGCGCGTGGCGAAAATCTTCGGGCCGGGCAATGCCTTTGTCACCGAAGCCAAACGCCAAATCAGCCAACGGCTGGACGGTGCGGCCATCGACATGCCGGCCGGCCCTTCCGAAGTGCTGGTGATCGCCGACGCCGGTGCCACGCCGGCATTCGTCGCCTCGGATCTGCTGTCGCAGGCGGAACACGGCCCGGACTCGCAGGTGATCCTGTTGACACCGGACGCCGCCATGGCACAGGCGGTAGCCGAAGCGGTAGAGCAGCAACTGGCACAGTTGCCACGCGCCGAAACCGCCCGTCAGGCGCTGGCCAGCAGCCGACTGATCGTCGCCAAAGACTTGACCGAATGCGTGGCCATCAGCAACCAGTACGGCCCGGAGCACCTGATCATTCAGACCCGCAATGCCCGTGAGCTGGTCGACAGCATCACCAGTGCCGGTTCGGTGTTTCTTGGCGACTGGTCGCCGGAGTCTGCCGGTGACTATGCGTCCGGCACCAACCACGTGTTGCCGACCTACGGTTATACCGCCACCTGTTCCAGCCTGGGCCTGGCGGATTTCCAAAAGCGCATGACGGTGCAAGAGCTGACGCCGCAGGGCTTTATGAATCTGGCCGCCACCATTGAAACCCTGGCCGCCGCCGAGCAGTTGATTGCCCACAAAAACGCCGTGACCCTGCGCGTTGCCGCCCTGAAGGAGCAAGCATGAGCATTGAAAATCTGGCACGCACCAACGTTCGCGATCTGACCCCTTATCAGTCGGCACGCCGTCTGGGCGGCAACGGCGACGTGTGGCTAAACGCCAACGAATACCCGATTGCCCCCGAGTTCCAACTGACCGCTCAAACCTTTAACCGTTACCCGGAGTGCCAGCCGGCGCTGGTGATCGAACGCTACGCCGATTACGCCGGGGTTAAGAAGGAGCAGGTGCTGGTCAGCCGCGGTGCGGACGAAGGCATCGAACTGCTGATCCGCGCATTCTGTGAGCCGGGCAAAGACGCCATCCTGTTCTGCCCGCCGACCTACGGCATGTATGCCGTCAGCGCAGAAACCTTTGGCGTGGAGCGTCGTACCGTGGCGGCCAAACAGGACTGGCAGCTGGATTTACCGGCCATCGCCGACAGCCTGGACAACGTGAAGCTGATTTACGTCTGCAGCCCAAACAACCCGACCGGTAACCTGATCGATGCCAACGATCTGCGCGCCGTGCTGGAAATGGCCAAAGGCAAGGCGATCGTCGTGGTTGACGAGGCCTATATCGAATTCTGCCCGCAGGCAAGCGTAGCCGGCTGGCTGAACGACTACCCGCATCTGGCGGTGCTGCGCACCCTGTCCAAAGCCTTTGCGCTGGCCGGGTTGCGCTGTGGTTTTACCCTCGGCAACGAAGAACTGATCGCCCTGCTGCTGAAGGTGATCGCCCCTTATCCGCTGTCCACCCCGGTCGCCGATATTGCCGCTCAGGCGCTCAGCACCGAAGGGATCCGCGTGATGCGTCAACGGGTTACCGAGATTGCCGCCAACCGCAGTTGGTTGCAGCAGGCGGTGCAAAACTGTGCCTGCGTTGAACAGGTTTTCACCAGTGACAGCAATTACCTGCTGGCACGATTCACTGCTTCCAGTAATGTGTTTAAAACCTTATGGGATCAGGGCATTATCTTAAGAGACCAAAATAAACAACCTGGGTTGTCCGGCTGCCTGCGCATCACCATAGGCACCCGTGACGAATGCCAGCGCGTGGTTGACGCGCTGTCTGCCCTGCCCGGTGCAACCGAGACTCGCCAGGAGCCAATGTGAGCCAGAAATTCCTCTTTATTGACCGTGACGGCACGCTGATTGCTGAACCGCCGGAAGACTTCCAGGTCGATCGCCTGGACAAGCTGGCGCTGGAGCCGGACGTGATCCCTTGCCTGCTGAGTTTGCAGCAAGCGGGTTATCAACTGGTGATGATCACCAATCAGGATGGCCTCGGCACCGCCAGTTTCCCGCAGGAAACCTTCGATCCGCCGCACGACCTGATGATCCAGATCCTCAGTTCTCAGGGCATCCACTTTGAAGATATCCTGATCTGCCCGCACCTGCCGGCGGACAACTGCGACTGCCGCAAGCCGAAGACCGCGCTGGTCAAAGGCTATCTGGAGCCCGGCGTGATGGATACCGTTCACAGTTACGTGATCGGCGATCGTCCAACCGATGTGCAACTGGCGGATAACATGGGCATTAAGGGGCTGCGCTATCAGCGCGACACCCTGGGCTGGAAAGAAATTACGCGCCAACTGACCCAGCGCGATCGCCATGCCCAGGTTAACCGCGTGACCAAAGAAACGCAGATCGACGTCAACGTCTGGCTGGATCGCGAAGGCGGCAGCAAGATCAAGACCGGCGTGGGCTTCTTCGATCACATGCTGGATCAGATCGCCACCCACGGCGGCTTCCGCATGGACATCAACGTGAAAGGCGATCTGTATATCGACGATCACCACACGGTGGAAGACACTGGCCTGGCACTGGGCGAAGCGCTGAACAAGGCGCTCGGCGACAAACGCGGCATCGCACGCTTCGGCTTTGTGCTGCCGATGGACGAGTGCCTGGCACGCTGCGCGCTGGATATCTCCGGCCGTCCGCACCTGGAATACAAAGCAGAATTCAACTATCAGCGCGTCGGCGATCTGAGCACCGAAATGGTCGAACACTTCTTCCGTTCGCTGTCCTACACCATGGGCTGCACCCTGCACCTGAAAACCAAGGGTAAAAACGACCACCACCGTGTCGAAAGCCTGTTCAAAGTGTTTGGCCGCACGCTGCGCCAGGCGATCCGCGTTGAGGGCAACACCCTCCCGAGCTCGAAAGGAGTGCTGTGATGGACGTGGTGATTCTGGACACCGGCTGCGCCAACCTCGCCTCTGTCACCTACGCGGTGCAGCGTCTGGGCTATCAGCCGGAGGTAAGCCGTGACCCGGAGATCGTCCTGCGCGCCGACAAGCTGTTCCTGCCGGGCGTTGGCACCGCGCAGGCGGCGATGGACCAGTTGCAACAGCGTGAGCTGATTGAGCTGATCAAGGCCTGTACCCAGCCGGTGCTGGGGATTTGCCTCGGTATGCAGTTGTTGGCCAAGAGCAGTGAAGAGAACGGCGGTATCGATACGCTGGGCATTATCGATACCCCGGTAAGCCAGATGACCGACTTCGGCCTGCCGTTGCCGCACATGGGCTGGAATCAGGTATCTGCCCAGGCGGGTCATCACCTGTTCCGCGGCATCGAGGACGGTGCCTACTTCTACTTCGTTCACAGCTATGCGATGCCGATATGCCCAAGCACCATCGCCCAGGCGAACTACGGCGAGCCCTTCACCGCCGCCGTGCAAAAAGACAATTTCTTCGGCGTGCAGTTTCATCCAGAGCGATCTGGCGCGGCCGGTGCGCAACTGTTGAAAAACTTTCTGGAGATGTAGGCAGCATGATTATTCCAGCTTTGGATTTGATCGACGGCACCGTGGTGCGTTTGCATCAGGGCGATTACGGCCAGCAGCGCGACTACGGCAACGATCCGCTGCTGCGCCTGCAGGACTATCAGCAACAGGGTGCTCAGGTATTGCACCTGGTCGATCTGACCGGTGCCAAAGACCCCACCGCGCGCCAGATCCCCCTGCTGCGCAAGCTGCTGGCGGGAGTTAACGTGCCGGTCCAGGTCGGTGGCGGCATTCGCAATGAGCAAGACGTTGTTGCCCTGCTGGAGGCCGGTGCGACCCGCGTGGTGATCGGCTCCACCGCGGTAAAACAGCCGCAGTTGGTACAGGGCTGGTTCGAACGCTACGGCGCCGATGCCATGGTGCTGGCGCTGGACGTGCGCATTGATGTGGACGGCACCAAGCGTGTGGCCATCAGTGGTTGGCAAGAAAACTCGGACGCTACGCTGGAACAGGTGGTGGAGCAATTCCTGCCTTATGGCCTGAAACACGTGCTGTGCACCGACATTTCCCGTGACGGCACGCTGGCCGGTTCCAACGTGGCGCTGTATCAGGAAATCAGCCAACGCTATCCGCAGATCGCCTTCCAGGCGTCTGGCGGCATCGGCAATCTGGATGATATCGCCCAGTTGCGCGGCAGTGGCGTTGAAGGTGTGATTGTGGGGCGTGCCCTGCTGGAAGGTAAGTTTAGCGTTGAGGAGGCGATCGCATGCTGGCAAAACGGATAATCCCGTGCCTGGATGTTAAAGACGGGCAGGTAGTGAAAGGCGTGCAGTTCCGCAACCATGAGATTATCGGCGATATCGTGCCGCTGGCACAGCGCTATGCACAGGAAGGCGCAGACGAACTGGTGTTTTACGATATCACCGCGTCAAGCGATGGTCGGGTGGTAGATAAAAGCTGGGTATCGCGCGTGGCAGAGGTGATCGACATCCCCTTCTGCGTCGCCGGTGGGATTAAAAGCCCGGAAGACGCCAGCCAGATCCTCTCCTTCGGTGCCGACAAGATTTCCATCAACTCCCCGGCGCTGGCAGACCCTACGCTGATTAGCCGCCTGGCGGATCGCTTTGGCGTGCAGTGTATTGTGGTCGGCATTGATACCTGGTTCGACAGTGAAACCGGCAAATATCACGTAAACCAGTACACCGGAGACGAAAGCCGCACCCGAGTCACCCAGTGGGAAACCCTGGATTGGGTGAAAGAAGTGCAAACGCGCGGCGCCGGCGAAATTGTGCTGAACATGATGAATCAGGACGGCGTACGCAACGGTTACGATCTGGAGCAACTGCAGCGAGTGCGTGAAGTGTGCAAAGTACCATTGATCGCCTCCGGCGGCGCGGGCACCATGGAGCACTTCCTGGAGGCGTTCCGCGATGCGGACGTCGATGGCGCGCTGGCCGCTTCGGTGTTCCACAAGCAAATCATTAATATCGGCGACCTGAAAAGGTTCTTGTCCGAACAAGGTGTGGAGATCCGCCTGTGTTAACAGAACAGCAAAGAAACCAGCTCGACTGGGAAAAAACTGACCACCTGCTGCCGGTGATCGTCCAGCACGCCGTCTCCGGCGAAGTGCTGATGCTCGGCTATATGAACCAGGAAGCGCTGGCCGTCACCGAACAGAGCGGCAAGGTCACCTTTTTCTCACGCACCAAACAGCGCCTGTGGACCAAGGGCGAAAGTTCTGGCCACTTCCTTAACGTGGTTAGCATCACCCCGGACTGCGACAACGACACGCTGTTGATTCTGGCCAATCCAATCGGCCCGACTTGCCACCTGGGTAACACCAGCTGCTTCCACCCGGCCAGCAGCGATTGGGGTTTTCTGTATCAGTTGGAACAACTGCTGGCGGAACGCAAGACGGCCAGCCCCGACAGCTCTTACACCGCTAGCCTGTACGCCAGTGGCACCAAGCGTATCGCGCAGAAAGTCGGTGAAGAAGGCGTGGAAACCGCACTGGCCGCCACGGTGAACGATCGCGAAGAGTTGACCAGCGAAGCTTCTGATCTGATTTATCACCTGTTGGTGTTGCTGCAGGATCAGGATTTGGACTTGAGCAAAGTGATTGGCCGACTGCGCGAACGGCACCAGAAATAACCCTGTTATACAGGCAATAAAAAAGCCGCCGGGCGTAAACCTCGGCGGCTTTTTTTATACTTCAAACGTTGGGGTTATTCCATCCATTCGGTATGGAATACGCCTTCTTTATCGATACGTTTGTAAGTGTGAGCACCGAAGTAGTCGCGCTGCGCCTGGATCAGGTTGGCAGGCAGAACCGCTGAACGGTAGCTGTCGTAATAGGCAATCGCCGCAGAGAAGGTCGGCGTAGGGATGCCGTTTTGCACCGCGTAGGACACCACATCACGCAGCGCCTGCTGGTATTCATCAGCAATCTGCTTGAAGTATGGCGCCAGCAACAGGTTGGCAATATCTGCGTCGTGTGCGTAAGCGTCGGTGATTTTCTGCAGGAACTGAGCGCGAATGATACAGCCGGCACGGAAGATCTTGGCGATATCGCCGTAGTGCAGATCCCAGTTGTTTTCTTTGGAAGCCGCTTTCAGCTGAGAGAAGCCCTGTGCATAAGAAACGATTTTACCCAAGTACAGTGCACGACGCACTTTCTCAATGAATTCAGCTTTGTCACCGCTCACTGGAGTCGCTTTAGGACCGGTCAGCACTTTAGACGCGGCAACACGCTGGTCTTTCAGTGAGGACAGGTAACGCGCGAACACCGACTCGGTGATCAACGACAGTGGCTCGCCCAGATCCAGAGAGCTCTGGCTGGTCCATTTGCCGGTGCCTTTGTTGGCCGCTTCGTCCAGGATCACGTCAACCAGGTAGGTACCTTCTTCATCTTTCTTGGTGAAGATATCTTTGGTGATGTCGATCAGGTAGCTGTTCAGTTCGCCCTTGTTCCACTCGGCGAAGGTTTCAGCCAACTGTTCGTTGCTCAGGTTCAGCGCCTGCTTCAACAGGGAGTAAGCTTCTGCAATCAGCTGCATGTCGCCGTACTCGATGCCGTTGTGCACCATCTTCACGTAGTGACCGGCACCATCAGCACCAATATAGGTCACGCAAGGCTCACCTTCCGCTACTGCAGCGATTTTCTTCAGGATTGGCGCCACCAGCTCATAAGCTTCTTTCTGGCCACCAGGCATGATTGAAGGGCCTTTCAATGCGCCCTCTTCACCACCGGAAACGCCAGTGCCGATGAAGTTGAAACCTTGGTCAGACAGTTCGCGGTTACGGCGGATGGTGTCCTGATAGTAGGTGTTGCCACCGTCGATCAGAATGTCACCTTTATCCAGATGCGGAGTCAGGGAAGCAATGGTCTTGTCAGTCGCTTCGCCCGCTTTCACCATCAGCAAAATGCGGCGTGGTTTTTCCAGAGATTCAACAAACTCTTCAACGGTGTAGTGCGGCACCAGGTTTTTACCCGGATTCTCTGCAATAACTTCGTCGGTTTTGTCGCCTGAACGGTTAAAGATCGAAACGGTGTAACCACGGCTTTCGATGTTCAGTGCCAGATTGCGGCCCATTACCGCCATGCCGACAACGCCGATTTGTTGCTTGGACATTGAGGAACTCCTGTCTGAGGATGACCCTGTTAACAACTTTAGCCAACAGGTTTTGTGATGTGGCACACATGTTAACTCAGGATTGAACCGCGTGGGTAGTGATTGGTGCGATAGGCTTCACAACAGATAATAATCCATCAAAAATTATACAGTTGTGTCAATGCGTGTTACCTGATTCGCAAGGTTGCATAACACGCAAGACAGATAGAACGGGAATAATCACGATTGGACTTTTTCTTCCATACTTTCGCGAAAAGCCCAAAGAGCTTCTAAAATTAATAACTTCCGATAGCGATCGCACGTTGATAAAGTTTCAAGGTGTCATCAATAACCAATGATGACGCGAATTTGCTTTCGATTCGCGCTCGGCTACGAACTCCCATCTCTACACGCTTGTTCGGGCTGGTGAGCAATTTCTCCAACTTTTCTGCCAAAAGCTTGATATTACGTTTCTCAACCAAACTACCCGTATATTCATCAATAATAAGGCTTTGGCAACCACCAACATCGTAAGCAATACAGGCACGCCCAACGGATGAGGCTTCCAGCAAGATGCGAGGGATACCTTCAGAATATGTGGAGGGCAGAGCAACAACGTTAGAAGCCTTAATAAGGCTGTAAACATCAGTACAGCGGCCTAGCCAGTTTATCAGCCCCTGCTGGTGCCATTCTTCGATTTTTGACAGTGGTATGGCGTCAGGATCATCAACAATCGAAATCCCTGCTACATTGAGTACAAAGTCTACACCTTTAAGCGCCAGTCGCTTTTTCACTTCAACCAAATCACCCAGCCCCTTGCTCCACAATAAGCGGCTAGCAAACAGCACAATCGGTTTTTCGCGGTTGATCTCTAGTGAATAGTGATAAATATCCGGATTGATACCAGCACCATCGATCACCACCGTTTGGCTTTTTTTGGCGTCAGTGATGGCAATGAGTCGGTCGCGGTCATGTTCATGCTCAAAAGCCAACAGACACTTTTCGTTCTTAAATATATGATTATAGGAGCGTAACGTCAGAAAACGAATGACGTTCATCGACAGCTTGTCCTCCATAAACACCCGGCCCAATCCCACAAAACCCAAAATGATAGGTTTTTTATAAAAACGGGCAAAGAATCCCCCCATCAAACAAGGCTTGATGGTGATGCAGTGCAATACATCAGGATTGATTTTCTTAAGCAATTGCCAGACTTTAACCAAAGAGCCAAGAAAATTAATCGGGTTAATGGAAAGTTCGGAAACAGAAGAGTCATGACAGATAAAGCCTTTATCTGCCAGGTTTTGCTGAATGCCGTCTCCCACAAAGTGACTGACAACATGAATTTCATAGCCAGCAGCTTTAGCCGCCAAGGCTCTTTCAACCCAGTGAAGTTCAAAGTACCAATCTGAGTTGATAAAATAACAAATTTTTTTCATTAAACTCTTACCGGCTAATGTTGTTTACCATTTTTACGTGATATACCGTCAACAATACCGCGCACTACATATCTAATATATTCTATCTTGTTAGTCTGCGAGGTAACAGAAAGTAAATATTTTGCAATACGTAACACGATAGCACCGAGTGAGTAAGGCCTTTCATTTTCTTTGAACAACATCCTTGAAAGGAGCAGGTTCCTGACCAGATAATACACCTTCCATGGTGGGTTTATTCCCCCATTGGTAGGCGGCACATCATGCAAGAACAGCAGCTCTGGTGAGTATCGGAAACGATACCCCTGTTGACTCAACCTGTAAGAGAAGTAAACATCATCATAATAAATAAAAAGTTCTGACCAGATAGACTCTGTGTTGGCAGCTAAAACGTCTTTGCGAATTATTGCACCAACAAAGGAAAGCGTCACAACCTCTGACGCCTCCTGTCCTGTCGGAGTATAACGAGCGGGTCTTGCAATATAATCGATCGTGCGCATCAACGATGTTGGCATCTTACTGAAGGGCACATTCATTTTACAAAGCTCGCCCTGCTTATCCAGTACACGGCAACAGTATGCCGCATGATTAGTCTGTACCAACTCTGCAAAACGTGCCAACAGCCCCGCCTGCGGATAAGCATCGTCATCAAACATAAATACCCAATCGGTACCTATATTTTCAGCAATGAACTCCGCGCCGAGCTTAAACCCACCCGCACCGCCATTGTTTTGACCGGCGCGAATGACATGCAGGCGAGTATCCTCAATACCATTCAGCCAAACCTGAGTATTATCTGTTGAAGCATTATCAACAACAACGATGTGCTCAAAAGGTAACGCGGCGGTTGCCACCCAGCACTGTTTCAATTTTTCCAGGCGATTGAAAGTAACAATTAACGCCGTGGTTTTCATCTGATACTGACCGTAAACACCGGCATCATCGTTTTCTGCTCTAGGCTGGTCAGATAAATATCGGCAGTTTTCAACGCTTCAGCAATAGTCACGTCCATATCCAGATAGCGATAGGTACCCAAGCGTCCTATAAAGGTCATGTTATTCTCTTTTTCTGCCAAATCGACATACTTCTCCAGCAGACTCATTTCACCGACTTGTCGAATTGGGTAGTAAGGGATATCGTTTTCCTCACATGCACGGCTGTATTCTTTATAACAAACAGAGCCTTCATGCTGCTCCCAAGGTGAAAAATATTTGTGTTCGGTGATTCGAGTATAAGGTACTGATTGCTCACAATAATTCATGACCGCACAGCCCTGATAATCTCCATCTACAGAGAATTTTTCAAAATCTAACGTGCGGTAACCCAAACGTCCGAACTGAAAACCATAAAAAGCATCCAGTGGCCCGCTATAGAAAACATGATCATAGTGCTCGCGATCTTGCGGCTGAAACTGCACGCCTAGCGATACGGTAATATTCTCATGGTCTAAAATACCTTCAACCATTTTGGTGTAGCCGTCTTTCGGCATACCCTGAAACTTATGATTAAAATAGTTATCATCATAATTAAAGCGAATAGGTAAACGCTTAAGGATCGATGCGGGCAGTTGAGCTGGGGACATCCCCCACTGCTTAATTGTATAGCCTTTAAAGAAGGCCTCATAAAGCTCTTTACCGACAAAACGCAGCGCTTGCTCTTCAAATGATTGAGGTTCAGTAATGCTGCTGTCACCTTTTTCAGCAATTAACGCTTTAGCTTCTGTCGGCGAACAGGTTTTTTTAAAGAATTGGTTAATCGTATGAAGATTTATCGGCAGTGAGAAAACCTGACCATCAACTGTCGCTTTGACCCGATTAACGTAAGGCATCATGGTCGAATAGCGATTCACAAAGTTCCACACTTGTTCGTTGTCAGTATGGAAGATATGCGGGCCATAGGTATGGACCATCACGTCCGTCTTCGTATCTCGGGCATCATAACAGTTACCTGCAATATGATCCCGGCTATCGATGATTTGGACCAGATGCCCCTGTTCTGCCAGTTGACGGCCAATTACAGCACCAGAGAACCCAGCACCTACAATTAGTATTTTTCCAGTATTCATTATTAAGTTACCCAAGAATTACACGTCTAACTTTGTAGTAGTATTTCGTCATAAGATTACGACGTGACGAACCTGTTGGTGCCCATTTATTAACAATTGGCATCAGAGCACGTTTTAATTTGGTCTGCAGCAACACCGGTGTATTGTTAATAAGTTTAGCTGTAGGATCACGTGAAACTGCCGTCCCAACCAGACGTTCATAAGCTTCAAACGCCCATGGCGTATTCACGATATTTTTATGATAGTTATCAAAAAAGTCAACATGACGCATGTTCCACGGTTTATTCTCGCCTGCAAAATGAATCATCTTCGGATTTATACGCGCAGCAAGAAAATTCATATATGTTTTGAATGGCAGATTGGGGAAAAAATCTTCCGTATTACCGTTACCATGATAAACGTTCCATTCCAATGGTAAGTAATACACGCGGCCATGGAATACTTTATTCATAATATCCTGATCCAGGAACCAATAGGTTTTGCTTTTCATCGCATCCATTAGCTTGGAAAAAGTATTTTCCTGGTTCATTTGTACAATGTTAAAAACTATTATCCCTGCCTGGAAGTAGCCATCTGGATTATCCATCCCCAATGAGTTTGACAAATATTCTTTGGCAGGTATTACACCATCACTAGACTGTGACATCGCACCGAACAGGACAAACCCCTCCATGACAATATCTTTCACCGCAGCTACCAGATTATTTTCGAGAGGTATATCCATCAAATCAGCCAGGTCACTTTCAACCACGGTGTCCGCGTCAATAAAGATAACCTTATCAAACTCAGAAAAAAGCTTTGGAATGAACAAACGAGCATAGGTCGCCGCACTAAAATGCGCCCGAGTAGCGACATTTTTTATCTCACTAAAAGCATTAACATCAAAGAATCGAAGACTAAAATTTTCAATACCGGCGATTAATGATAAGAAACGGCGCTTATTTGTCAAAGAAATGCCATTTTCAAGAACAATCAGATCATAGTTAAGTTCTGGACTTGCGTGAGTGAGGATGGAATTAACTAGTGCCGCACCACTAATAGCATAGTTATCATCGAAGCAGATCACTACAGGGACATTTTTCGTTTCAAAAGCAGGCTTCAGGGTTGCATTAAAAGTTTCTTGCTGAATGAAAGTCCGCTGCAACTCTTTCACTTTAAAAGAGTGTTGCTCGATTTGATACGCGATGTAAATATTCAGTAGGCGCTCGGAAATATGCCCAACAACGCGTTTTTCTTGCGCATTATAATTTTTAAAGCGGAGTTTATCCTCTAGTCTTTCCAAAATGGAAAATAGCCATTCTGAATAGTCATTAAAGATAGATTGCCTCATAACGAACATATTCGTATAATAACCATCAGAGGCGTTATTAAATTTATCAGCAGCAGTTTTATACTCTGGATAAAGTTCAGCAAGAGTACTCAATGCAGCATCGTAATCTTCTATATGCAAGTAGTTAGAAACTTTATAGTGTTGATAGTTGTTCTTGCTACCTGCAGCACTGACATCCCATTTTTTTGGTAAAACCATATCAACATCAGTCAGACACTGAGAGATATCTTTATCGTTTAAACCAAATTTCGAGTGGTAAATCTCATCAATTTTCTCATAATTAATCACGCCCCAATTGTCTTCTGGAATCAATTGATCTTCAGAGAAATTAAAATGGCGACGATAATGCATAAATCCAACATAATCCGTTGGTTGTGCATTCTTCCATACCCAATAGTGCGCTGTCAGCTCACAGTAAAAAGGATTTTTGAAAGATATATTCTCGCCTGTATCATCACCCGGACAACCAATTTCGTTTTTATTATTATCTCTTCCAACATGAATCGGCTGAATCAACGCTGATTCTAGAAAAGCACTTGGTTTATGATGACAAGTATATATTTTAATATGACTCATTTAAATTACCTAGTAGTCAAAAAATTAAATTCAGGCCATTGCCATCTTATATTGAGAGATAACAGCGTGGGCATCCCCTATCTCTCTCATTTTATGATCTTCTATCCAAATGACCTTATCACAAATTTTTTCAACATCCTCAAGGTTGTGGCTTACAAAAAGAATTGTAACACCTTTCTTCTTGAACTCATTAATAGTACTCAAACATTTACGTTGGAAAGCAATATCACCGACAGCCAGAACCTCATCGATAATAAGTATATCCGGATCTACCTGTGTTATGACCGAGAAACCCAATTTAGCCAACATACCACTTGAATAAACGCGGATGGGTTCATCAATAAACTCCCCCAACTCAGAAAACTCGACAATTTTATCCAGGCGCTGCTTTAATTCCTTGCGTCGTAAACCCAACAACGTGGCATTAAGACGAATATTTTCACGCCCTGTGAGTTCAGGGTGAAATCCCCCCCCCAGCTCCAGCATCGAAGCAACACGTCCAACTACGCTAACTCTACCCGAGGTCGGTTTCATTACTCCGGCGACCAGACCAAGTGAAGTACTTTTCCCCGCGCCATTACGACCAATAAGTGCCACCGACTCCCCTTTCTGAACCTGGAAGCTGATGTCTTCAATCGCTAAATAACTGCGACCGCTTAGCAGACTCAATGCTCGACGCGGATTAAAAATAAGTTCCTTAATGCCAGATCCAATATGATGATATAATGGATAGCGCTTAGTGACATTTTTAAATTCAATAGCTACACTCATTATAATATCTCTGCAAATCTGTACTTTAATTTATTAAATATGCTAGTGCCAATGATGACGAATAAAAGTGCATATCCATATAGCATTCCAATCTGATGATAATCAATAACTCCATTCATGAAAAGATCACGCCAACTCAGTATCATATTTGCCAGCGGGTTATAATCAATCAAGAATTTATACTCTTTAGGAATCATATCACCGGAGTAAAGGATTGGCGTACAATAGAACATCAACATAATGCCCAACGTCACAAATCTCTCTAAATCACGGAAAAAAAGATTCAATGTCGACAACATCATTGCAATACCGAAAGTCATAAGCATCTGGGCTATACCAATTAATGGGACCCCCCAAATCCAGTCAACTGATGGACGCATATCATAGACATAGAGAAAAACAATAATTACAGGAATGGTACATAAGAAATGTAGACACTCCATCAGGACGTTACTGAAAGGAATAACAGAACGAGGAAATACTGTTTTCTTTATTATTTGTGCATTAGCTATGAAAGAATATAATGAATTTGTCGTTGAACTGGCAAACCATTGCCATGGGAAAAGCCCAGTAATAATAAATATGGTATAATTTGGTATTTGAACCCGCATGACCAACTTAAATATAAAGTAATATATCATGGCAAAAAGCAACGGATTAGCAATGGACCACAGGTAACCAAAAAAACTGCTTTTATATCTTACTTTCAATTCTTTCTCTGTGATGACCGCAGCCAAATCCCAGAGGTAACCTAAGCTATACTTCATATGAAAACTCGATTTAAGATTAAAATTCCCTAACATCTGAAACGTAATGCATTACAGCAGGCGTTGGAAACGAGTGAGGGTGACTGAGAACATAAATTCCAGAGGTTAACGTCATTTGTAACCACGCTACCGCCCCTGGCTTTGTGGCGACCAGAGAGCAACTTTCACAACCCATTGATTTTTATATATATTTACAATAAAGCCCAATCACAGAATCACAGCACACTACACTTGCTGCACGTGGGTTGCTGACTACGTTACCTCCAGCCGCTCCATTTTGCTTTAGGAATCGGCTGGATTCCTCACGCACAAAAACCCCTTATATCAGTGATTCAACAACCCTTTCAACCACACAGAAAAATCCTTTCCCTGGATAGGGTGACGTAAGCCAAACTCGACAAATGCTTTCATATAACCCAATTTATCACCGCAATCATGGGAACGCCCGACCATAGCAAATGCATCAACCGGTTTTTGTTCCATCAACATGGCGATTGCATCAGTTAACTGGATCTCTCCACCAGCACCGTAAGGCGTTTTCTCAAGCAACGGCCAAATATCTGCTGCCAAAACATAACGACCAACCACAGCCAAGTTTGAAGGTGCTTCATCCAAATGAGGTTTCTCTACAATTGCCCGCATTGGCACACTCTTGCCTGGAGGAATTTCGACACCACTACAATCGACCACTCCATATTTGGAAACATCCATTGCCGGCACGGGTTCCACCATAACCTGGCTGCGCCCATGCTGAGTAAATCCGGCGATCATACTGGCCAAGTTATCTTTTTTGAGATCTGAGGCAACGTCATCAATTAAAACATCGGGCAGCAGCACTGCAAAGGGTTCGTCGCCGATCAATGGTCGAGCGCATAAGATCGCATGTCCCAAGCCTTTGGACTGCCCTTGGCGAACATGCATCAGAGTGACACCTTTAGGACAGATCGATTGCACCTCTTCCAGAAGTTGGCGCTTGACGCGTGACTCCAACATACTTTCGAGTTCAAACGAGGTGTCAAAGTGGTTCTCAATGGCATTTTTTGATGAATGCGTAACAAGAATGATTTCTGTGATGCCAGCAGCAACACATTCATTCACAATATATTGGATGAGAGGCCTGTCTACGACCGGCAACATTTCCTTAGGGATAGCTTTAGTGGCCGGCAACATGCGGGTACCTAAACCTGCAACGGGGATAACAGCTTTTAGCATTTTTGTGGGGGCTCCCAACAATTTCCGTTTCATTGCTGTATCACTTCTAAAAACATCACAATGACGTTTCATAGCCATTGTTGCCTTCTAGCACACAGCAAAAAATGGCATCAATTTTAATTGGCCTGAAGTATACACCTATGTCAGAAGTTAATACATTAACACCACATAGACAAAACGTCATTTGTCTAAATAGCAACCGAATCACTCTTATATGACAACAACAACCATTTGAATTTAAACATAAAAAACGACAAAAGCATCCCGTCAGGGTTCCACCGTCTATTGGTATAACTCGATGTGCATCACGCTATTTATCGAACAGATATCATTCAATATAAGTAGCAAGCATATAATAAACAGAAAAGCAAAATCAGCGTTCATTTGATAATAATTATTGATTGAATGAATGACCGGTCTTCTTCACAAGACAGAGGATCCGCTTGATAAAAGCAAAAATGCCCGCAAGACTTACAATACCGTCCACTTAAGCGATGAGGCCCTGGCAAACCGGCCGCAGCCAGTGACTATTTTCGTCGCCATAGTTCTGTCCTGTCAGTAAATCTGCATCAAAAAATTTATCAAACAGGGTAATGTCGCATCCATTCACACCTTCATCAGGTCATGGACCTAGCGGGTCTCACTATACCGGTATGGTTCTGAGACCGCCTCTAGTAGATGCATGACTGCTCAGGTTCATCAGCTTTGCCAGACATATCACTAGAAAAGGACTGGTGGTATGAGTAGATAGAGAAAGGAAATTCTTTAGTCATTCAACAGGGAGTATTCAGCAAAGATTTACGCAGAAGGCGGTGGTAACAAAGGCTGGTCGTTAAAACTTAAAAAGTCATCCAAAAGTAGTATAAGAAAACGGCTCCCTGTAATGGAAGCCATTATATTTCGCAGATGCGGACTGCATAAAATTGGGGCAACCTCGCCTCAACTTTTGCGGTGATAACCCTGCGGATTATTTTTTTGCCAATTCCATGCGTCACGCATCATGGTATCCAGGTTACGTGTCGCTCTCCAGCCCAACTTTTCAGCCGCCAGTTCTGAAGAAGACCAACATTCCGCAATATCCCCTTCGCGTCGCGGAATGATCTGATAAGCCACACTGCGCTCCGAAGCTTTTTCAAAAGCCTGGAGCATCTCCATCACTGAATAGCCAATCCCCGTGCCAAGGTTATAGACCGTAAATCCTTTCTGATCGTCAATATGGTCAATAGCCTTGAGATGACCTTCGGCCAAGTCCATCACATGGATATAATCTCGAACTCCGGTACCGTCCGGAGTAGGATAGTCATTCCCAAAGATCGATAACTTTTCCAACTTACCAATGGCCACTTGGGCAACATAGGGCAGTAAATTGTTAGGAATACCATTGGGATCCTCACCAATCATACCTGATTCATGAGCACCGGCCGGATTGAAATAGCGTAGTGCAGTAATCGAAAACTGTGGTTCTGCCTTGGCAAAGTCCTGCAAAATCTGTTCAACCATCAGTTTCGAAGTGCCATAAGGGTTGGTTGTTCCCCCAACGCGAGAGGTCTCAAGCAACGGAACCTGCTCAGGCGTGCCATAAACGGTGGCAGAAGAGCTAAAGATGAATTTATGCACCCCAGCACGACGCATTTCTTCCAATAGTACCAGCGTGCCAGCAACGTTGTTTTGATAGTATTCAATCGGTTTACGAGTCGACTCACCTACCGCTTTCAGGCCGGCAAAATGGATAACCGAATCTATCGTATGAGCATCGAAAATACGCTTCAGGCATTCGCCATCCTGAATATCACCCTGGTAGAACACAGCCGCTTTGCCCGTTAACTCTTCAACACGACGCAAGGACTCTTCCGAAGAGTTCGACAGGTTATCCAGTACCACTACGTCTTCAGCACGCTCCAGCAAAGCCAGTACGGTATGAGAACCGATATAACCGGCTCCACCAGTGACTAAAATCGCCATATCAACTCCTTTTCCCCAGTTTTACTGGAGAATTATCATTCGTTAAAAACTAACCTATTGATTTAAGAATCAGGGGAAAATGAAAATCTGAGACATCAATGTCCGGCAGGTATAATACTACTTACTTGATTAATCACCATAACGTTGAGAGCGGCAAAAGCTGCTCTCAACCAGCACCCTACAGCAATTCAATTCAGGCCTTCGACAATAACGCTAAAATCTCATCTGTTTTCTCTTTCATCAAAGCCACATTAGCGCGTGACTCAACGTTGAGGCGCACTACCGGCTCAGTGTTAGACGAACGCAGATTGAAGCGCCAATCGGCAAATTCCATACTGATGCCGTCGGTGTAATCCACTTTCGCGGCTTGCGTCAGATAATGTTGCTTGACGCCCTCAATTGAAGCTGCAGGCAGGGTCAGCTTGATGTTGATTTCGCCAGAAGAGGGATAGGCTGCAATGCGGTCTTCCACCAGTTGCCCCAATGTCTGCCCCTTAACGCTAACCAATTCAGCCACCAGCAGCCACGGGATCATACCGCTGTCGCAATAGGCAAAATCGCGGAAGTAGTGATGTGCACTCATCTCGCCACCGTAAATAGCGTCTTCCGAACGCATACGCTCTTTAATGAAGGCATGGCCGGTTTTAGACATGACCGGTACACCGCCAGCCTGATTCACTACATCGATAGTATTCCAACTCAAGCGCGGATCATGAATGATTTTGGCCCCCGGCTGTTTTTGCAGGAAAGCTTCCGCTAGCAAGCCGACGATATAATACCCCTCAATAAAGTCACCTTTTTCGTCAAACAGGAAGCAACGATCAAAGTCGCCATCGAACGCAATCCCCAGATCCGCACCATGTTCGCGCACTGCGTTGGCAGTGTCCGCACGGCACTCAGGCAATAATGGGTTAGGGATACCATTCGGGAATGTGCCGTCAGGCTGATGGTGGACTTGGATAAACTCCAGTGGAACCCCCTGAGCTTTCAACTGTGCTTCGATTGCATCAATCACATGCCCGGCAGCGCCGTTGCCCGAGTTGATAACCAGTTTTAAAGGTTTAAAGTTTTTCGTATCTACGTACGACAAAATATGTTCTACATATGCCCCCAGTACGTCCTGGCGAACATAGTTGCCACGAGTAGCGGCTGGCGCTGAGAATTGGTTATTTTCCGCCAACTCCTGGATTGCCCGTAACCCTGTATCACCACTGATTGGGCGCGAACCTTCACGAACCAGCTTCATCCCATTGTAGTCGATCGGGTTA
Source organism: Serratia proteamaculans (assembly GCF_949794035.1). Taxonomy (NCBI): domain Bacteria; kingdom Pseudomonadati; phylum Pseudomonadota; class Gammaproteobacteria; order Enterobacterales; family Yersiniaceae; genus Serratia; species Serratia proteamaculans. The sequence goes on along the minus strand of NZ_OX461105.1, from coordinate 1,728,803 downwards.
TGGCTGGCCGTCACTTCCACCCCCCCATCCGCTTTAAGATAGGAAGTGGCGAAATAGACCTCTTCAGTCCCGGTCATGCCAATGTCGATAACGTCGGTACCTGCATCCTGCAACCCTTTTGCCAGTGACAGCTTCAAACTTTCACTGGTCAGGCGCACATCGCTACCCAATACAATAGTCTTTGGTTTCAGAAATTCGCCATAAGCGCGCCCAATACGGTAGGCAATATCATCATTCAGTTCTTCACCTAGTTTACCGCGGACATCATAAGCTTTAAAACACGTTAACTTTTCCATCACCAAACCCTTTATTTAAACTCTGCCGTACCGATCGTGTAAACGTTCAATATCATCTTCTTCCAGGTAAAAGCCTGATCTAACCTCAATGATTTCAAGGTCGATTTTCCCTGGATTTTCCAACGTATGCACACTGCCTGCTGGAATGAATGTAGATTGGTTCTCTGATAAGAAAAACTCTTTATCATCCAAATTCACTTTGGCTGTGCCGGTGACGACCACCCAGTGTTCTGCACGATGAAGATGGCGCTGAACTGACAACCCTTCGCCAGGGCGAACAATGATTTTTTTTACCTGGAAGTGTTCGCCCTTATCGATATCACATATTTTACCCCATGGGCGATAGGAGGAAGAATGTTGACGGAAGTGGTGAAGATTGCGTTTTTTTAACTCTTCAACCACTTTCTTAACGTCCTGAACTCTATCCTTAGTCGAAATCAACAGTGCATCATTGGTACTGATCACTATCAGATCATCCAAGCCGATAGTGGCCACCAGAGCCGCTTCAGATGAGATATAATTATTGGTAGAATCAATAGAAATAATCTCACCGATGTTCACATTCCCCAGTGCATCTTTTTCGGAAACTTCCCAAAGTGAGGACCATGAGCCTACATCGCTCCACCCCGCATCAATGGGAATCACCACTGCATCTCTAGTTTTTTCCATCACCGCATAGTCAATGGAATCACTTGGACAATGCTTGAATACTTCCTGGTCAACGCGGATAAAATTCATATCTCGCTGGCTATCTGCCACAGACTGCTGCGTTGTACTGAAGATCTCTGGGCTAAACTGTTGCAACTCTTGCAGAAACTTGGCAGTTTTAAACATAAACATGCCACTGTTCCAACTGAAATCACCACTCGCCAGATATTCAATAGCCTTCTCCAGGCAAGGTTTCTCAACAAAAGCATCGACTTTGAAGCATTCATTGGAGAGTGGGCTACCTCGCTTGATATAACCGTAACCCGTTTCCGGATGCCCTGGAATAATGCCGAAAGTTACCAAGTGGTCTTGATTAGCATGATGGATTGCCGTTTTTATCGCCGAGTGAAAATTATCCACTTTTTTAATCAAATGATCGGCAGCCAGTACCAACAATATACTGTCTTCACCTTCTTCTGCGGCAAGATGTGCTGCCAAGGCCACCGCAGGAGCTGTGTTACGCCCAACAGGCTCTAAAATAATATTGGTCGCAAGCTGATCAATTTCACGCAGTTGTTCCGCAACCAAAAAACGATGATTTTCATTGCAGATAACCAATGGTGGCGCGACATGCACCCCATCCAACCCAGACAAACGCTGAAGTGTCTGTTGTAACAAGCTAAATCCGCTGTCATCAATGGATAAAAACTGCTTAGGAAATGATTCTCGCGACAGCGGCCATAGTCGGCTGCCAGTACCACCGGCCATAACCACAGGAATTAGTTTTGACATTATTAACCCTTTACTCAGTAATCTGTCTTAAAAACGAGCACGCCAGCTAACCCCATCATGATAAAAATCATACGATCACGCACACAGAGAAGTTACGCATATGTTAAAATCACACACATCCCCAAGCCACCGTGCGCCCAAAGATATGCAGGTAGAAACCTATACCGAAAAAACAGTGTTCTGGGTAATGGTAGGAGCGCCACTGGTTGCTAACATAACGTATTGAGACAAAAAAGAGCAGCTCAAGGCTGCTCTTTCAGATAAATACTTATGGTGAATATTTAGTCTATTTCCCACTATCTGTTCAGCGGTTTATGACAAAGTACTGCGCCACGCGTTTTACATCACTTTCATCAAGCGTGCCTGAATCACTAAGCAGTGTGATCCAGGATTTTATGTAGGTGTATTTGGCCGACGCCAGGTCACGTTGAGCACTGTACAACTGTTGTTCAGCATTCAGCACATCGACGTTGACACGCTGCCCCGCCAGCACACTTTGCCGGGTTGCCGTTACCTGAGTTGTCGCCGACTTCACAGCCAGTTCGTACGCGGCCAGCTTGGCGCGACTGCTGATACAAAGGTTATACTGCTTGCGCAGATCGTTCAGCGTGGTGCCGACCTGTGCATCCATTTCATACATCGCCTGCCCATATCGTGATGCCGCCTGGCGAGTCGATGCCGAAACACCACCGCCAGCGTAGATCGGCACGCTAACCTGCACACCAATGCTGTCGGTACGATACTTTTGGTTAACCGTGTTATCGCTGCTGGAATCATTCTCAGAATGTGAGGCGTAGAGTTGCACCTGAGGCATAAAGCCGGCACGGTTTCTCTCCACTTCATATTTCGCCGCATCAACGCCGTGGCGCGAAGCCGCCAACATCGGGTTATTCTCAATGGCAATTTTTTGCCACTCTTCGAATTTGGATGGGATCAACGGCGCCACCTGGAATTTACCAGGACGCAATAGCTGTACGTCATCCAGTTGATTGAGTGGTATACCAATAATGACCTCTAGCTCACGCTGAGCCGCATCCAACGCATCACGCGCCTCAATCTCCTGTGCCTCTGCCAGGCTGTAACGCGCCTGAGTCTCAGAAACGTCGGTAATGGTGCCCTCCCCCGCACTCATTAAACGATCGTTCAGCGACAACTGCTCTTTATAAGCCGCCTTTTGCGCCGAAGCCAATGCGATCTGGTCTTTGGAGTACGCCACCTCAACATAGGCGGAGATCACCCTCACGGCCAGATCGAGATACTTACTGCGGTAACGCTCATCCGACATCAGCGTCTGCGCCACGCCAGCCTTGTAGCGTGCATAGGCCTCATAATCGAACAGCGGTTGTGTCAACGTAACCGAGCTTGAATAACTGCGATACTGCTGCCGCTTGGTGGTTTCAGTCACGTTGCCAAAGAAATCGCTTTGCGGATACTTTTGCGTTTGCCAGTTTCTTGGCGAGTTCTGGTAATTGAGCGATACCTTCGGCAGCAGCCCCGCCCTGCCGATGTTCTCGTTTTCGTCTCCCGCCTCTTTCTCTTTTATAGCCGCCCGGAAGGTCGGATCTTTTTCAAGTGCCAGCGAATATGCGTCTATAATCCCTATCGAATGAACCGGCGCAGCTATCGCAAACAAGAGGGTACTGATAGCAAGGCCAGCAACCTGTCGTTTAAATTGAATCAAAATTATTCCTCGGTTAATGAAGTATGAGCGCGATCCAAAATAGGTTTAAACAGATAACTCAACAGTGAGCGCGAGCCGGTCTTCACAAACACCTCAACAGGCATACCCGGTTTGATGTCTTCGCCACTGAGCAATTTCATGCCCTCAGGAGAAACCGTGACCTGCATTTGGTAGTAGGGTTCGCCATTAGCCTTGTCAACCAAGCGGTCGGCAGAAACCAACGTCACCGTCCCCGGTATTTTCGGGGTCTTGTTTTGGTTGAAAGCGGTAAACATCAAATCCACCGGCAACCCGTCGTACACTTTATCAATCAGTTCTACCTTAAGGCGTGAATCCACCACCAACGTAGCCTGGCTGGGTACAACGTCCATCAGATGGTCACCCGCTCCCACGACGCCCCCCTGAGTAAAGATATTCAGTCCTACGACTGTGCCATCCACCGGCGAAGTGATAGCGGTGTTACCGAGGTCAAAGTTCGCCATTTCCAACTTGTTTCTAAACTCGCTGGCATCCATCTGAGTCTGTGCCAATTGGGTTCTGACTTCACGCTGATAGTCGGCAAAGCGCTGGTCGATCCGTTGCTGAGACTCCAGTAACTGTTTTTGTACCTGGCCAATTCGGCCGACGGTTTCATCGATGCTGCTGTTCACTTCCGCAAACTGACGCTGCACTTCCAGATAGCGGTTACGCGGTAAATAACCATCAGCCGCCAGTTGCTTCATGCTGTTCATCTGTTCGCGCAGGCTTGAAAGCTGGATTTGCTTGTTGACCCTTGAGTCCTGCAAGCCTTTTAGCTGGAATCGCATGCCGTCCATTGACTGTTTATAACCGTCAACTTCGCTTTGTAATCCCTGGCGACGTGAAGAGAATAACTGTGTTTGCAAAGCGATGATTTCAGCCACCCGCGGCTGAGCCTGGATGGTTTGAAAAACAGGAGAAAAAGTGACTTTACCTAATCCATCACGCTCAGCCAGTAAACGGCCTTCGCTGGCCAGCGTGGTGTAATATTGGTCGCGAAGCGAGTCAACCTGAGCCTGGGCTTGCACCTGACTCAGTTGCACCAACACCTCACCCGCTTTAACTTTGTCGCCTTCTTTAACCGTAATACTTTTTATGATGCCGCTAGCCGGTGCCTGTACGGTTTTACGGTTGCCAGAAACGGTAACCGAACCTGGTGCCGCGACCCCTTTATCCAAAGGCGCAAATGCGGCCCAGGCGAAGAAGCCAAACAGGCCAATCCCAACCACTAACCATCCCATGCGGGTAAAACGCCGCTCATCCTGTGGGATCTGTTCTGAATACGAGTCTTGCGGCTCGCCAATGTGCGTAGACATACCAACTCCTTTGACTGCAGGCGACGTTTTGACGTCGCCTGGCAAGTTCACAGCTTAATTAATTTGAGTTTTTGGGATATTGCCTTCGTCCGGCTCAGAGTTGACCGCACGTACCGCTTGCTGTGGGGTTTGCGCCTTCTGCTGCGCATTTGCCAGCGCCTGCAGCACCTGCTGCGTTGGGCCAAACGCATTGACGGTACCGTTCACCAACAGCAGCAGCTTGGTGGTCATCGACAACAGGTTGGTTCGATGGGTAATCAGGATCACCGTTTTATTTCGCTGTTTAAGGAACAGAATCGCCTGATTCAGCGCTTTTTCACCGGCATCATCCAGATTGGAGTTGGGTTCATCTAATACGATCAGGGAAGGATCACCATACAACGCTCGTGCCAGGCCAATACGTTGTTTTTGCCCACCAGACAAACCCGCCCCGCCGTTGCCAATGATCGAATCATAACCATTAGGGAATCGCAGGATCAGCTCATGGACACCGGCCAACTTGGCGGCTTCAATCACTTTCTCTGAATCGATATCGTTGAAACGAGCGATGTTCTCGGCGATGGTGCCGGCGAACAGTTCGATATCCTGTGGCAAATAGCCAATGTAAGGCCCCAGTTCATCTTTATTCCATTGGTAAATATCGGCGTTATCAAGCCGCACAATACCTTCGCTGACCGGCCAGATGCCTACCAACAAACGTGCTAACGTGGATTTACCGGAAGCGCTTGGCCCGATAATCCCCAACACGTCTCCTGGCTGGATCGCGAAGCTGACATTATGCAATACCGCATCACCTTTGGAGCCTGGTGGCGTGGCCGTCACACCCTCGACAGAAATGACACCTTCAGGGCGAGGTAAAGACATGCCCATACCGCGAGGTGGATGCTTATCCAGTAATTTTACCAGGCGTTGATAGGAGAGTTTGGCAGAGCTCCAGCTCTTCCAGACGTTAATCACCTGCTCGATAGGTGCCAGCGTACGCCCCATCAGAATTGAGCCGGCAATCATCATGCCGGGGGTGATATGACCATCAATCGCCAGCCAACCGCCGAGACCCAGAACCAACGACTGCAGTGAAAGACGTACGAATTTGGTGATTGAGCTAACGGTAGTGGCACGCTCGCTGGCCACACGTTGGCTATTCAGAAATCTCTGATGTAAGCCAAACCAACGTCGTTTTAGATTAGGTAACATGCCCAATGCTTCGATCACTTCAGCATTACGCAAATTTGTACTCGCCAGACTGCTGGACATGATAGATAGCTTGCTCGCCTCGCCCAGAGGTTTCTTGGAAACCATTTCGTTGACCACGGCCAACGCAACCAGCAGTAGTGACCCTACCAGGGCGAACAACCCTAACCATGGGTTAAACAGGAAAATCACCAGCAGGTAGATAGGGAACCAGGGTGCATCGAAGAATGCAAATAATGCGCTGCCGGTCAGGAACTGCCGTACGGTGGTCAAATCACCCAGCATCTGGCCCGCATCGGAGGAACCATTTTTTAGATTGGATTCATAGGCGGCAGTGTAAACACGCGTATTCAAACGCATATCCAACTGACTGCCGATGCGGATAACAACCATGCTACGGACGTACTCCAGCAACGCCATCATGCCGAACATTCCGAGCATAATCAGCGTTAACATCAGCAAGGTTATTTCATTACGTGAAGGAAGCACCCTGTCGTAGACCTGCAACATATAGACAGAGGGAACTAACATTAATAAATTGATAAATGCGGTGAATATGCCAACGGTCCAGAAAATTTTACTGCGTGTCCGTATAACATCCGCAATTTCATTACGCGGTATAAATTGATTCACTTTCTGCCCTTACATCATGTGCACTGTCAGTCCAATCCGCATTGATTTCTTCTAAGGAAAATCCTAAAAAAAATAGAAATAAAGAAAATCCTAAAGAAGCCCCCTCAAACATGCTCGAGACTGCAGATACTTTTTTTTAACTATAGGTAGAGAAAGTACAAACCAGCAAGGCGGAACCCAAAAAAAACTCTGGGACTCAACCCCATCAAAATCAGGGAAAACAAAAGGATGAGAGACATGAAAAATACAAGGGAATTATTGAGAGAAAGAATAATTTAAAGATGATGACACCGATCACAAAATAAAATACGGGGAGGTTAACCTCCCCGTATTATTTAACAGCTAACAGTTTCCATGGAAACTATTTTTCTGTAGAACTTATACTCACGCGTAATGCAGAGTATCCAACAGTTGCTGATGGTTTTGGCCTGTCAGGTAAACTACGCTGTCGGCGATATCTAATGTGTGGTTATTGTTGTTATCAATAATCACATAAGAGCTGGCATTATCACCTGATCCACCGAACACCACAGAGGCCACGCCGACTTTTGCAGTCAACGCGTTACTGCTACCCAGACCAAGAATACCGCCCAACAAGCCGAAAACACCATTGGTCAGGCCGCCAACCAAAGTCCCCAGCAGAGCATCCAGAGTGTCAGAAGCACGGGTGCCGTAATCTGCCACCGCAGTACCGGCGGCATCACCAGAGATGGTCAAAGCAGAAGCTGCGTCAACAATTTTATCTTTGGTACTGTCAAAATCAGTGATGGTAACACCAGCCTGAGTGTTGCTGGACTTCAACTCATAGGTGTTCACACCATTACCACCGGCCAATGTTGTGTTACCCAGAACATTAAAGCTATCTGCAGCACTGCTACCTTCGACCGTCAATTGGTAACCGTTCAGACCCAAAGTGGTCAGTACCGGTGCCAACAACGCGGTTGTTATCGCACTCAATGGCAGAATATTCAGCAACTGGACAATAATACCGTCACCAGTACCGGCATGGTTTGAGTTCAGGTCCAGACCACCAGTATTAGCGGATGCGTTAATATCTCGCACGTTGCTAAAACCACTGCCCAGAGTCAGATCCAGTAAGTGATCGCCTGTAACAGCAATGTTTTGCACCTGTGAGTTTGTGCCAGTCAGTGACAAAATATTGTCAAAACTACCGGTACCACCAGATGCAATATTCAGCGTGCTCAGCACGGTCGGTAACAATACGCTGCTGCTGCTGTTCAGTGCCAGGGAGCCGGCATTCACATCGGTTGAACTGACGGCATCGAAAGTGACGTTAAAGTGATTAGTGGCATTCTGCAGGAAAGTAATTTCCACGCTGCTTGCCGCTGTCGCATTTCCGGTCACTTCCAACTGCGCGGAGTTACCACCGGCAGCATTAATCACTTTCACAGCCTCGGCCAAACCAGACAACACAAAACCTTGTGAGCCTATATTAGACGTTGCAGCCTGAACGACGTTGTTGGTCAGGCCGGTAGTGCTGGACTCAGAGATCGCATTACCGGTTAACACACCAAAGTCAAAGGTATTGTTAGCAGCAGTTGAGCCACTGCTTACTGTCCCTTTACCGATGTAACCAGCCAGATCAATTTTCTCAAAATTGCTGAACTGTGCAGAGTTACTGGTAATGGTCGCAGTACGGATAATTGCGTTACCGGACATCACCACGTTTTTGGTAATGAAGTTGGCGGAGATGGTGTCAATGCCATCGCCACCATTGCCAGAAACGCCAGCGCCCACGGTATTAGCACCGCCAACCGCCGCATTCCCCAGCCATTTCAGTGAGTCATTCCCTGCACCCAGATTAAAATCACCGGTAGCGGTAGCAACAGCTGCAGTAGCGGTGACCAGGACATCATCTGCACCCGAGCTGGCATTCAGGATAACGTTACCGTTATTCACAGTGATATCAACGCCTGGGTTAACGCCATTGTCTGACAGGTTAACCGTTGCCGCGCTGGTGCCGTTAATGGTCAGGTTCGCCAGATGATCGGCAAACTTCAGATTTACAGCAGCCACCGCGCCAGCATTCAGCACCGCGTTGGTAAGCACGGCAGTTTCTGCATTGCTCAATGCATGGCTTACGCCAGTGTTAACAGTACCAGTCGCATTACCGCCACCACCAGTCACAGTCAGATTAGCCGCTGTTTTATACAGCAGGCTGGTACCAATGTCCGCCTCAAAGGCATGTTGTTGGGTAACCGTTACGGCATCTGTTGCAGTCGAACTACGAAGATCGTTGATAATTGCCTGGGTAATTACTGATTTATCACTGCCTAACGCACTATAAGTTGCCAATTGTCCAACGGTCGCAGCGACACCATGTACTAAGGTATAGACATGTTGAATAAATGCATCACCTGTCAACTGGCCGCCTTTTTGCTGGAATTCAGTTGAACTCAGCAACTTCGCAGTCAGAGCCGTAGAAGTCAGGCTACCAGACGCAAAGATTTTACCCCAGGTATCCAACCCCTGTGCATCGATACCACGTCCAGGGACACCCAGATAAATTGCAGCAACTTGTTCTTGTATATTAAGCGCTGGCAGTTGACCCGGTGTATAAACACTGGTGATAGCGTTAAAGTGAGCCTGAGCTGTAGCGTCTGTTGGCGCCACGCCTCCACGTAATGATTCAATGATATCAACTACTACACTTCCCCGTGTTGCCCCCCCTTCAAGCAACGCCAAATAGCTGGAAGCTTCAGCAGAGCTTGGTGCACGCTCGAAACCATACTGGAAAATGCGCGCAACAAAATCTTCATTACTTAAGGAAGTAAGGTAGGAACGATCGTTGACAAAAGCTTGAGCCACCTTATCAATGGTCGCTGTGCCGGCATTGATCACCCCACCCCAGTAATTGAGGCCTGAAGTTGACAACCCAGCACCAAGAACGTGGTAAATGGCTGCAACATCTGAAGCACCAGAACCGGCGGATCCCGTAGACGAAGAAGGGAATAAAGCGCCTTTTATTTTGGTATCAAAGTAAGTCTGTTGCGACAGTGTGATACTGTCCGATCCCAGGTAGCCAGCTAAACCATTAATTAGGTCGTTGACGATAGTGCCTATGCTATCCCCTGAGGCCAGTAAAGCTGCAATAGCATCAGGCGTAGCCGCAACTCCATGAATGTTCGTATAAATTGTTTGTAAAGTTTCTGTCGGCGTTTTGGTTCCAAAACGGGCTACACCATCAGCGGATGCAAGTAATCCAGTGATAAATTGCACATCAGTCTTATTTCCTAACTGCAGTTGTTGTGCAAAGTAATCAATTGTGGACACGGATGCATTCTTACCCAGAACAGCATAATAAATTGCCGCGGATTCGTATTGCGAAACTAGAGAAGCCATAACATCCCCCTTGGATGCATGATTTTTACAATCAAAATATTACGTCGCAAACCGACATAACGTAGATGCCAGACTGTGCGGTAATAAAGAATAAAAAACTTTACTGCACTTAAATAAAAGGAAAGGAACCGAATTTTGTCAAGGCAAGGGGCCTTACTAAAATCGAATCATATCGATGCAAAAAATAGTAAACAATGTAATGATTTCAAACAAAAGTTAATGATTATTACAAAAAAAACAACGAGATAACTTATAACATTACCACTAATCCTATATACATAAAGAGTAAAAAAAGCCATTATTAGCTAACTCACTGTATTTTATGGAGAATACTAGCAGGTTAAAAAACCCGAAACCAGCTACATTTATAGTTTAAAACTCCGATAAATCTGTCAAAAAGGATACATTATGAATAATTTCAAATATCGAAATGTCATTCTAAAAATGATTTCCGCCGCGATTATTTTTATGCCAATGAGATATTCCCATGCATTTGAAGTGGGTATAAACATGCATGTACGGCATTATCCAAATTCAAGCGATTATTATTTAAAGTTGGCAAAAGAATATGGATTCACCTCCATACGTGAAGATTACCCATGGGCTCAGGTAGAGGGGCCTATCGGAAAATACTCATTGATTGGTAATCTGGGAAAGGTTGATTCCGTATTTGGGACGAGCGAACAGAATTTTGGCCTGAGTTCTATGCTGGTATTGGCCTATACTAATCCTTTGTATGACAAAAACGGTTACCCTTCGAGCGAGGCAGCTATCGATGCATTTGCAAATTATGCTTACTGGACGGCAAAAAGATTTAAAGGGAAAGTAAAGTATTACGAAGTGTGGAATGAATGGTTGGTTGGGACGGGTGTGAGGGGGAATAAAAAACCCCCTTCTGAAGAAATATTTTTCGAGTTGGTTAAAAAAACCGCTTTGGCGGTTAAAAAAGCAGATCCAAACGCAATAGTGCTAACAGGCTCGTTAAATCCATTGAAAGACAAGGATAATGCCTGGCTGGATAAATTGCTTGATATGGGGATGATGCAGTATATAGATGGAATATCTGTTCATCCTTATTCCTACCGCAACCCTGATAAAGAAATGCGAAAACCTGAAGGTAATCTGGCAGGCATCGACGTCTTCGAAAATAAATTAAAGGCTAAGGTTGGACGCACCGTACCTATTTACATAACTGAAATGGGATTCCCAACCCATATCGGTGATGGCGGTATTTCCGGTGACCTTGCTGCACAGAATGTTATAAAATATACGCTATTAGCAAAGTCAAGGGATTATATTAAAGGCATCTGGTGGTATGATCTAATTGATGATGGTTCAAACCCTAACAATCGCGAACATCGGTTTGGATTTATCGCGCAAAATCTGGTCGCAAAACCTGCAGCCGACAATCTGAAAAAAATAGCCTCAATTGCCCGTGACTATCAGATAGTTAATTATAAACAATCAGAGAATGGAGATAATATTGTCGAGCTAAAAAAAGGTACTGAGCGCGCCACAATCACATGGAGTAATAAATCCACACAAACTGAAAACGGCGTTATTAATAAACTAAAAAGTTTTTCTTTATCACAACAACCCGCCAAAGTAATACCATTACTGATTCAAGGTGATGCTCAGGTTAACACTGATAGCAGCACCCCCGTTTTGAAAATGAGCAAGCAACCCTAATCACTACATTCCCACCATCGCGATCTGAAAAACAAAAAAACCTGCTTGCTAAATAAAGCAAGCAGGTTTTAATGGCTGCAGGACACTTAGAAAATAACGTTAATATGCACCATCTCGTTTAAGTACGACAGATATTGTTTTGAACAGAATAGCGATATCATTCCACAAAGCCCAGTTTTTAACATACCAGGCATCGAAATAAACACGAGTGTCATAATCAATATCATTACGGCCACTAACCTGCCATAAACCTGTCATTCCTGGCTTTGCCATATAATAATAATCGACATCACCAGCATACCGCTCAAGCTCATCCTCAATGACCGGACGCGGACCAACCAGACTCATTTCACCAATGAAAACATTCCAAAGCTGCGGAAGTTCATCCAGGCTAGTCTTACGGATAAAAGCTCCAATTTTGGTGATGCGTGGATCGTTTTTAAGTTTAAAATCACGGTTCCACTCGGCCAAAGCTTCCGGGTCATTTTTTAACAGTTCTTCAAGAACTTCTTTCGAGTTCATTACCATAGAACGGAACTTTAAGCATTTAAACTTCTTACCATTGTGACCAACCCTTTCATGTCCATAAATTGGCTTGCCACCATCTCTGGATACCATAAAGGCCAAGAAAAGTAATACAGGTGAAAGCATTAACATAATCGACAAAGAACCGAAAATATCGAATGTGCGCTTGATAATACGAGATGATCGTTTTGCCAAATTATTGCTTACGCGTAGTATCATGACCTCATGGCTGAAGATAAACGACATATCTGTACCATACAGCGGCACGCCACGAAGGGTCGGTATAACTGAGACTGAGCGACAATTATGCTTAGCAAGATCCTTTAACCAACGATCACGCAACGCATGCTGCTCAAACTCTAACGCCACGATAAACTGTGTTGTCTCTATATCGGCAGCTGCCCAAAGGTCTTCTTCTGAATTGATTACCGGAACCCCAAAGTAACTTTTCTCACAAGGGTCATCAGTGCATACAAAAGCACAGACTTCAAAACCTAGAATTGCCTCACTTTGAAGAGCGGCATAGGCTTCAAACGCATTTTTACGAGAACCAATAATGATCGTATGTTTTTTCCAATAACCAAGTTTATCAAGAAATCTCTTCGTTAGAGAACGACCTAATGGAATCAAGAAAATAATTAGCATCCAGGAGATCAACCACACATAGCGTGAGAAATTCCATTTTGAAAAAGCCACTAGTGCAAGATCTAATAACGCAAAAATCAATAATGTTCGAACAACTTCTTTAAGTTCAAACCAAAAAGGTTTCCGATAGGTATAGTGACGTAGACGTACCCAGAACCAAACCATACAAATCACTGACAAAATGAATTGGACTAATAGTCGAATATTAAATTGGTCTTGTGGAACAAACTTTTCCAAACCGCCAAAAAAATTATCTAATAATAAATATGTTATATATACCGCTAGATTGAAAAAAAACACATCTGAGAAAGCAAGAGCTAGCTTTGCTACTCCGCTACTTCGGTACTTTTGTTCTTTTGCCATAATTTTTACCATGCCAAATAAATGACGAAATCATTCAAATTCATTTAACATCAAACGAATTTGAAATCAGTAGAGTCCTGTATTAACTAAATCCATCATATAAAAATGAGAACCACGGAAATAAATAACATCGATAGATTTTACAATGCTCCATATCAGTAAGACTGCTAGTCTAAGCCGTAGTTATAAACCTTAAATGTTCCTTCCACCATTCTCTCAGATATAAATTTATCCATGAAAATAGTTCGGGCATTAACCCCCATTAAAGCCCAATCATCTTTTGATTGACCCTCAACTATTTCTGGCAATGTTTCCGGAGACGATAAGTTGAACATATAGCCATTTACACCAGGAAAAACCATTTCAGGAAACGATGTACAATTGCTTGATACCACAGGTATGCCGTAGCTCATGGCCTCAAGCGAAACCATCGCAAAACCTTCCCAGCGACTTGGAACAATCAACACGTCCGCATAGCGGAAATAGGGGCTAATATCATCAGAAGATAACCATCCGGTATAAGTAGTTTGTGGCAAGTCTGGATAAACATCCTCACCATGAACAGCACCACCGACAACAGTCAAGTGATAGGGTTGCCCCTTCAGTTTCTCAATCATCGATGAGAGAATATCGAAACCTTTCTGGTAGTCGAAACGCCCTACAAACAATAAATTAATAACATTTTCTTCATAAGGATTGGTAAGCGCTGCATTCACATCGACTATAGGAACTCCGTTATAAACGACGTGGAGCTTTTTCCCATTTAAACCGTTCTCTATTGCGGCATTCCGTTCAAACTTACTCACACAGATTACCGCATCGGTGATAGGGAGCAACGCATACTCAATACTTTTATAGACTAATTTTTTTAATTTATTACCCTCCATTAAAAATGAAAAAGCATGGGGGCAATAAATAACCTTCGGGCGGTAAATTGGATAGAGCACGATTAAGACCAAACGTCCAAGAACACCGGAAAAAGTACTATGAAGGTGAATTAAATCAGGTTTATGCTTAATAATGTTAGAGATAAAACGATGTATAAACGACAGAAAAGAACCAATATTTCGTCCAGTCCTTTTGAAAGTAACTACATTTTCGGACGGTAAAACTTTAATTTCACTCTTTTGATTCTCAGGGACAAGGCAATGGAGTTCAGTAATTTCAGAACTTGCAACACTCGCCAGAGCGATCTGACGCATAACAGTTGCTACTCCCCCTTTAATCGTTTCTGCTGCATGAAGAACCTTCATGATTTTTTAGGCCCTCGATGATGTAGTAGTTTCGATTATGGCATTGACTTTCTCTGCAGAAGACTTCCAAGAGTAACTTTTCACATTCTCAAGCCCTGCAATCATCAAAGTATCTCTCAGAGCTGAATCAGAAATGATCTTCTCCATCGTATTCGCAATTTCGGCAACATTATATGGATCAAAATAAAGAACGCTGTTACGCAAAACCTCAGGCATAGAAGCTTTGTTTGATGAAATCACTGGGCATCCACATGCCTGGGCTTCTAGAGGTGGAATACCAAATCCTTCATAAAAAGAAGGAAATACAAATGCCGTAGCATTTTGGTAAAGCGTTATCAACTCATTGTCATCAACTCGGCCTAAGAAAGTAACATCTCCATCCTGCGCATTTTTAGAAAAATCCTGTGTCGCGAAACTGGATGCCGATTTCCCAATAACCTTTAACTTGATATCACCACCATGCTTGCTTCTATATAAACTATAAGCTTCGAGCATACCATGAAAATTTTTATGAAAGTTGGGCGATGACACAGCCAAAAAATACTTATCTAGCTTGTCACTCTCTTTAGAAGAATTAACAAACTCATTTCCGACAGCATTATAAATAATGTGTATTTTTTTAGGGTCATACTTAAAATACTGCAGTATCTCTGATTTCGAGAACTCACTTACTGTAATCAATGCCTTACTGCTCTTTAGCATCATAGGTATGAGTAATGAGTAAAGTATTCTGAATTTTAATGAGAAGCTTTTCTTATATCGCTTATAGGTAACATCATGATGTGTCACTATTTGGTTTTTATAAAAAACAGGGGCAGTACTACACAAGTTCACTAACACAGGCGAACCAATTGATCTTAAATATTTTGGTAACTCAACCTGCTCCCAGAAATGACCGCTTTTCTCGCCGATAGTTTGAATATTAAAACCAGCCGGTAGTGAAGATCGTTTTATATCTTTAGGGGCCAAGAGAACAACGTCATCTCTTAATGCCACTAATTCTATGCAGATTTGTTCAGCAAATCGTTGCACACCCGTCACATCTTGCGTTAGAAATCTTGCGTTAATGTAAATCATATTCCCCCACCGTTATTCAGTGATTTATATTTGGCTCCAAGAGAGAAAAACAACGCAGTGATGATTATCGGAAATATATACCCTGGATAATTCGTCATTGGATTGTTATAACCATAGTTCAATGAAAGTGATATCAGCCAATATAAATAGACGTCATGCGGGAACGAAGACTTACATTTACTATAGATAAATAGAACTATGAATAATATAAGAATGATACTCATGATTATTCCAAAATATCCATAATTCGACAGTATGTATATATATATACTATCTAGGGGAACAGCTGCATCGTTGTTAGACCCCACTACCGCGTTACCATTTACACCATACCCAACGCCAAAAAGATCTGAGAAAGAGTTATCCTGAAGAACTTGCTGTATAAAATACATTCTCAAATAAATGCTATTATAAGCAAATGTATTATCTTTTGAAGAAAAGATATCGTAAATAGCGTTACTAGTTATTGAAATATAGAAAATAACGAAAAGGAAGAACATCAGTATGGTAACAAGAAATGTACTTTGTCTGACCCCGAACAATGGACGAATTAATAAATAGCCGAAATATATAGTAGACATTATTATTGCTGTTTTCGATGTCGAGCAAATGATGGCTGCATATATCGTAAGTATGAATATCTTTCTCCTGTTTTTGGAAACAAATCCCTGCAAGGTCATGCCAAAAAAAAGATACTCACTGAGATTAAAAGGTCCAGTGAGGAAACCTATTGCCCGGAAGAAGCCTGTTGTTGTTTTGAGGGATAAACCATAACTTTTACCAAAACTTGTGAACTCAGGCCCTGGCTCATAACCGGCAAAAGCATATATCATTCCAGCAGAGAAGGATTGAACAATAGCCATAATTGCATTTATTACACAGAAGAAGATATAAAATTTAATTATTTTATCAAGAACGTTTTTCTTACCTTCCGTATCCAACATAACTAATGCTGCTGAAATCAATAAAGCTGAAAAAGTAAAAAACTCGACGCGAAACTGTACTAATACACGGAAAACATCAAACCTACCTATATTCAATGTATAAAACATATAAAATATGGCATAAAGTAAAAAGCACATAAATGCCAAAATCAATAATATCGATTGCTTACTTACCTTAAAACGATAAGCGTAGCATACAAAAAACATGAAAACCAAACACACTGCTGAGAAAAAATCTTTATAAAGTAGTAACAAGCGTGTGGTACTATAGGCTAATACAGTGACGACACCATTAAAGGATATGACTGTTAAATAGGCCAATAAAACAAATGTAAATATTTTCTTTGCCGTCATCTCCATGAACTTACCTTCTAAAATATAATATATACATAAAAATTCATTCGTAATTTTTATTTATAGAATTTTTTCATAACGAGAAAAAATATCATTAATCAATGTTTCATCAAACTCAAAACATTCGATCTTTCTCACTTTCGCGATAGCATGTGGTAATTCTTTCGATATATTACAAATTACACCATTTTTATCAGATATAATCTCTTTTATTCCACCAGGGTAATCATTAGCAATTACGGGAATACCACATGCTAATGATTCTATAACTACATTAGGATATCCTTCCCAACGCGAGCTTGATATGAAAACATCGGCCTGACGCATAATCGCATATGGGTTTTCAATCGAGTCAACAAATGTCACATACTGTGTAAGTGCCAGATCATGACATAAATCATATAGTAACTCCTTATCCTCACCCTCACCAATTATCGTCAAATGATAATTTTCTTTATTTAATTCTGAAAATGCCTTCAGCAACAGGTCATATCCTTTTTGATGAGTTAAACGTCCGATTGTCAGAAAATTAATTTTACCTGGAGGTAATACTATTTCAGGTTGTTCTGCGGCCAGTAATTTTATTCTTTTATAGTCTAGAGGGTTATTTATTTTTATTATTTTTTTTTCTGGCAATTGCATTTTGTAGATTAAATCACGTTTCATATCATCACTTTGGGCCACAATAAGATCGTAATTTTTATATGTTTTTTTATATAAAAAATTAGCGACAATATTTTTTTCAAAAAGACTAGGTAAATTAGATTCTCGCGCAATTTTTTTTATACCCCTCCCAAAGAAGAATAAAAAAGGCGACAGCGTGGCATTAGAGGTTCCCGAACTGATGAAGATCGTATTGATGTCGAATTTTTTGCAAGTTCGCCTAATACCAGTCAAAATTTTCGGAAGTGAATAACGTGCCCTACCTGTAACATTCAGATATTCGACGACAACATCTGACTTCAACTCTTTGACGAGCGTATTTTTCCTTTCATCATTTTTATAAAGAAGCAAATACGGTTCAAATAATGACCTGTCTATATTATTTAATAATGTAAAAATAACTCTATCTGCACCGGATCGTCCAAGAATAGGCATAATAAAAAGAATTTTTTTCACAGTTCCCTCGACTAATAAATCAGTTTTCATTACTTTTGAAAATAACATCCAGGAGTTTATCCCACTTTTCATTCTGAAGTTTACTTACCTTGATTGCATAATTCTGCCCTGAGGATGACAACCTCTGATACAAACTTTCATTATGATAAAGTTGAGAAACTCTGTTTTCAATTTCGTTTATATTTAAAGGGTTAAAATAAATAACATTATCTTTGCAGACTTCCGGAATACTTGAAACTGCAGCCGCAATCACTGGAGTGCCATAATGCATAGCTTGTAGTGGCGGATAACCATAACCTTCATTGAGGCTAGGGTAGATGAACGCATAAGCATTTTTATAGAACCAATCCAAAGATTCATAATCTACATAGTCAATAAAAATAAATTTATCAATGTTTTTGATTCCTGGATGTGGGTCTTTCTTACCCAACACTATAGTTTTTAACTCACAACTGGTGTTCTTACTGTAAAATTTATCAAGTGCTTTTATTGCACGATAATTATTCTTCATCCAACGATTTGCACTAACCAATAGGAAGAACTGCCGGGAATATTGCGATAGATGATTATATTCTTTAGATAATTGCGGGTTTTCTTGACCGAAAGGACAAGGTGCTGGAGACACGTAGATATCTTCTTCATTCAATGCTGGATAAAAGCATAGCATTGAGTATTTACTGTGCTCAGAGACAGTAATAATTTTTATTTTTTTCTTATTTAACAACCGGCTAAAGCGTTCATAATACGTTTCCCATTCTTTATTCCGAAAGAGCGTCCGCTTAACCAGCAATTTTAGTTTTGAAGTCAGTCCATCTCGATAATGCCACTGTACAGAATCATAGCTACACTCAATTTCACGTAAGCCATGCACTGTCATTATAAATTTTACATTACTCGTATCTATATCATTAAGATGATAGGGTAAAGCCGAATAAAAGGTTGAGAAGCGATTAGAATTAACCAATGCAATCAAGTCATGATCACTTTCTACCGCAATCATTTCGATATTATTTTCTTCGCAAACTTTATTTATTTTCTTGTCAATCTCTTTATTTTTATCATAAACACAACTAAAGTTTTTATAACCCTTTTCGATACTTGAAAAGAATATTTGCTTAGCATATTCAGAACCACCATGAAATTTAGACTCTGGCGATGGTTGCGTTGCCGTCAGATCAAATAAAAGCAAAATTCTCTCCTTAGTCGAATTGCTTGATGATTTTTGAAAATACGTCTACGAGTTCATTATTAATTTCAGTAACACTGCGAGAACCATACTCATCCATGAAATACTCAATTTTCTTAGAAATTAACCATGGTTCGAGCTCGTTGGATAATATTTTCCCAAGGATCAACGAATGCATCCGTCCTGAATAGACTTTATGAGAGGCATTCAAATAATTCAGATAAATCGGTAATGTTGGTACTGCCTCACACAGTTCAACATTGGCACCTGGGTTTTTATGCATAACATCGCGGTAAATCAATTTATTTAGCTCAGCATCTTCAACAGTGGTTGAAACAAGTACAATTTTGTTTTCCGACTCTTTTATTTCTTTTTCTACCACTTCACGCCAATCACTCACATAATCATCTTGACTCTTAAAATCAGTTTGGTGTAACTCTTTTATATTTTTCAAATAGACATAGTAGGCAGTTGCACCAATTATAACACTATTTTTTTCTACACTTTTTTTCTTTCCATAAAGTGCAAATGCGAGATCAGGTATGTAGCTCGGTGTGATATCAAAAAAAATTTTTAATTTATCAATTGAGCGTTTTTCCCGTACGTAAACACCATTAGCTTTACCAAGAGCATACTTATATAACAGCTTATCGATGTAGCTAAACTTCTCAGCACAGCCAACACCCAAGATAACGTAAGGTTTGTTCGATGCTCTGGCATATTTCGCCCAAGTATACATCGCAATGGGGAACGTTCCTCCGCTCTGGATTAATTGGCCACCACCAATCATCAGCAATGCTGCATCACTTTGTGATGTCCTTTTTATTCTCTTTCTATTATGTAAATACCAGCGTAAATATTTTAGGATTTGCACTCGATTGAAAATAAGATTTTTAGCCTTTCTTAAAAAGACTTTTGGCGTTATTTTTTCGTTTTTAATATTGGGTACAGCACTCTTTACTTCAGCGTCAAAACCATAACTTTTCGACTGAAACCCTGAAACTCTGACCAGTTCAGTCAAGCCTTCATTAATTGCATGATCGCCTATATTATCTGAACAAATTTCATTTATAATCAAAACCGTCTTCATTACCCTTCCTTAAATATATTTGTTTTTAGGCGATACTTTGTCATGCTTTATTTTTCTTTATTTTCGAAAGAATAATTTTATTAATTTCATAGCAAGAGTCGATTTTTAACAGCATGCTGGAAAAATAATAAACAACCGCACCAACAGCTACTTTTACCATTATTTCATAAATGCCATTATCTATCCGTATAAACCACAGTGCCGCAGACATGACCAAAGTCGCTGACATCATTGGAAGCATGCTTTTAATCTGTTGCCATGCTCCATGACCGTACCACTTACCAGGATAGTAAGCATTAATGAAGAAACAAATAAGAGAAACGATAAAATTACCGACGACTACGGCTGTCAAACCGAAGGGGGCAGTAATCAATAATGCACCGACGGTAATAGGTAATTTGCTTAAATCGACTTTCAGGTAAGTATCAGATCGCCCTACCGCATTAATCAGACTGCAATTTAGAGCACTTATAGGAATGATCATACGCGATAAACAAATCCACTGAATTACCACTACTGCCGGCAACCACTTGTCAGTCAGGAAAAAATGTACAAAGGGTTCGGCCAAGAAGATAAAGCCCACCATCGCAGGCATTACGATAAATGCCGTCATATCAAGACTTTTTTTGTAGATTCGTATCAGACGTTCTGTATCATCTTGAGTAGAAGATAATATGGGAAACAATACGCCTTGCAATATATTAAATAAATTCACTGAGATAAGATCGGGAATATTTCTCCCTTGCGTGTAATAACCGACTTCCTTACTTGAGAAGAAGCGTCCAATTAAAATAGCATAACAATTGTCTACAATAGTCCGCACAAAGCTTGCAAGTAGAAGTTTAGAGCCAAAACCGAAAAGACGATTTAATGAGTCAAATGAGAACTCAAAATTCGGGCGCCATCTTAATAACAGCGCCATAAAAATAGTGACACATACAGAGTTTATTAAAGTTTGATATACAAGTGCCATTGCACCATAGCCGTGATTAGCAAGGTACAGTGCAATTGAACCACTAATAATCACAGATAAAAAATTTATCTTTGTTCTTAACTTAAAATTAAGATCTATTGCCAATTTAGTGGTTTGCACCAAACATAATGATTTTATTATTATGCTGACACCCAAAATACGAATTATGTGAACTAATGGAGGAGCGCTATAAAAATCTGCAACAAAAGGGGCGATAAAGTAGATGACCCCATATAAAACAATGCTTATAAATAAGTTAAAGTAGAATACGGTTGAGTAATCCGTCTGCGTTCTATCTTTTTTCTGTATTAGTGCTTGAGTGAACCCACTATTAATTATTATGTCAGATAAAACGATAAATACGGCAACCATGCCGATTAGGCCAAAGTCTGAAGGGGATATAATACGAGCTAAGACTATACTAATACCGAACTGTACTCCCTGAACTAGAAAACGTTCGATAATGCTCCATATCATCCCCGATACGGCTCTCTCTTTTAATGAATGGGTCATTGTCTACTACTTCTTTTTAATGTCTGAAAGTAAAGTTACCAGGTAATACCTGGTAACTTTCACCCCGAACTTTACACTACTACTTTTTATCACTCGTATAACTATACTGGTAGTATCCGTAGCCACCATAATAATTACTGGCCCTTTTTTCTACGGCATTCAAAATAACACCTTTGATATTGATTCCATTCTGATCAAACCGACGAATACTGAAATCAACCTCTTTAACTGTATTCATGCCAAAGCGCGCGACCATAAGCGAAGTACCGGCCAATCGTCCAATGATAGATGCGTCTGTAACAGCCAATACTGGTGGCGTATCGATAAGAATCAAATCGTATTTCCTGCCAGCCCAGTTGAGTAAATCGGCCAAACGTGAATGCATCAACAACTCTGAAGGGTTCGGCGGTAATTGCCCACGAGGAATGAAATCCATCCCTTCAATTTTCGTATGATGAATAGCCTGCTCTTGTGTGATTTTTCCTGAAAGGAAATCAGACAGACCATTGGTCCACTCAGTGCCTACTAAAACATGAGAGTAGCCTTTGCGCATATCCGCATCAATGACTAATACGCGCTGACCGGTCTGAGCAATAACTGCCGCCAGGTTAATACTGACAAACGTTTTACCAATGTTTGGACTCGCACCCGAGATCATTAATACATTGTTATTTGCTTCCATCATGGCGAAATGTAGGCTTGTACGTAGGCTACGGATAGCTTCAATCGCTAGGTCCGCCGGGTTACCTATAGCAAGTAAGGAGATCGAGTCCGTAGAGGATATTTTTCTCCCACGTTTATTAGCCATCTCAATATCTTTCTTCTGCTGCCATTCAGACAAAGGAATACTGGCATAAACATTTATACCATGCTCCTCCAGAGCTTCAGGATTATCGATCCCTTTATGCAGCATGGTTTTCAGCAGAACAAAACCAACCGAAAGTATTCCTCCCGCAAAGACAGCCAAAAGTACTATCAATGTTTTACGAGGCTGTACGGGGTTAATTTGAGTCAACGCCGGGTCAATGATACGTACATTGCCAACCGTGCTCGCTTTCGTCACGCTTAACTCTTGCTCTTTATTCAAAAGTTGCATGAAAATTTCTTGCTCTACCTGAACATCGCGGGTCAAACGTAAAATTTCCTGCTGAGTCTTCGGCATTGTCGCAATGCGCTTATTTAATTTACTTCTCTCATCTTCTAATGTCTGTCTTTTCTCAAGCAAAGCGCGATAGGCTGGATGCTGTTTAGTATAAAGCTTGGAAACTTCTGCTTCTTTAAACGTTGATTCATTCAGTTGCGTTTCAACGGAAACAATAGAATCCAAAACCGCTTTGGTTTCTAATGAAAGATCTACCGAATCATTCTTTTGACGATATTTATTCAGCAAATCTTCCGATGCATCTAGCTTTGCACGAACATCTGGAATTTGTTCTTTGAGGAAACTTAAACTTTTCCCCGCCTCTTCAGACTTACGCTCAACGTTTTGTAACAGGTAATTTTTGGTTATGCTGTCTAAAACCTCATGGATACGTATTTGGTTTTCACCTGTCAGACCCAAAGCCAGAACGCCCGTATCCTTGCCTTTATCTTCAACCGTTAGATTTTTTAGCAAGTCATTGATAACATTAAGCTTTAACCGTTTAACCACCTGAAAAGTAGTTCCTGGTTCTGCTTTTAAATCAGAAACAAATATTTGGATATCTTTTCCTTCAGCCAGGACGCCAACAGTACCTTTTAAAATCTCGTTACCGTCATAGCTCAAAGAATACTGCTTTCCCGTCAGGGCTTTCAGTTCTAAAGGTTTCTCAACCATATAGTCTGGAACCCTTAGACGATTAATTGAAATTTCACTTGGCTCTTTGCCACTTAATCTTTCCCAACCTCGGCCGAACATAGGGAAATAATCCTGATTAACAGCAATATCAAGATTCAGATCATCTACTGTTTTTCCTATCACCATTCGTGAGGAAATAAGTTCAATTTCAGTTGCCGAACCCGGTTGGCCTGACGGCAACATTTGAGAAAAATCGCTGAGGATGGAATTACCGGCATTCTGCTCTACTTGCACCATGGCATCGGCTTGATAAACAGGGGTGGAGAAAATAGAGTAAATAATCCCTACCACTGCAAACAGCGTGATCACCCCGGTTATTAACCATCGATGGTCAAGTAAAACTCCTAAAAGACGATTTAAATCAATCTCATCATTATCGTTGGCCGTAGATAAGCCTGCTTTAGTATTATCAGTCATTATGATCTCTGGTTAACGATTTAGTGCCTGCGCCCATTTCTGGGCAGCTTCATCAATAAGGCGGTAGACAAATTCAAATGCCTCAGTACTTTTTCGATAAGGATCCGGAATCTCTTTCTGCCCTAACCAATGGCCCAGAAGCATGGTCTTCCCACGAACTTCAGGCACTAATTGGCAAACAGCATCAATATGTCCTTTTTCCATCACCAAAATGAGAGAGTACTGTCGACACATTTCCTTGGTCAGCTGTCTGCCGACATGCCCTTCCAGGCTTAAATGATTTTTCTCTGCTATGGAGCAAGCACTGCTATCCGCTTTATGCCCTGCCAAAGCGGAAATCCCCGCAGAGGCTATTTTTTTCTCTGGCAAATATTTAATCAACAACCTTTCTGCTGTTGGTGATCGACAAATATTCCCGACGCAAACAACCAGAATTGAGTCAAACATATTCATTCCTATGGCCAGTTACGTATACGCAGCGAACCTTCAGTCAAATCATTGAAGCTAGCAATTGTTGGTGCCAGTTGCGAGATCAAACGGTTCCAACGTGCAATCGGTGCTGCTGTTACATAAACAATATCATAAGGTTGTAGCTTGAACTCGGCTCCCATGACTAATGCTGTCGCATCCGCCATATTTAACTGATATATATTCGCAAGCTTACTACCTTCAGTACCATGCAATGGGCGAATAACAAATACCCCTGTGGCATCGGCTGTACTTTGAGTCAGGCCTTGAGCATTGCCCAGCGCTTCAGTCAATGTCATACCACTGCGGTCCATCTTGAGAGTCGCAGGGGCTTTCACTTCACCCATGACAAAGATCTTCAGTTCATCATTCCGTGGGACATAGAGAATATCGCCAGGATACAGTAGACGGTTTTGGGTCAAATCGCCGTTTTGCATCAACTTTTGAAGTGAAATGAGCTGTTCTTTTCCATTATGAGTCAGGACAATATTACGCCAATCAGCTTGTTCGGTTAAACCGCCAGCAGCATTGATTGCATCCATCACCGTTAACGGCACATTGGTGATCGCTTGCTGCCCAGACTTGCTCACTTCCCCTGTGATATAAGCCTTTTGTGAACGGAAAGCAGCTATGCTGACATCAACCTGCGGGCTTTCAATATATTGAGCTAAACGATTAGATATCTGATCGCGGATCTGCGTCACTGTTTTACCAACTACATTCACTTTGCCTATGTAGGGATAAAAAATGCTGCCATCAGAGTGTACCCAGTTGCCCGTGTCGCTTGCACTGCGATATTGCCCGGCCGGCGTCGTCAACTCCGGATGATCCCAGACCGTCACATTGAGTACATCGCCTACACCAATACGGTACTCATAAGTACGTAACGAAGCATCAAGCTGATGGTTAGGTTGGGCGACAACCTTAGCTATACGTAATCTATCTAGCAACTTAGGAGTCATCGGATAGACATTGACCAACGAATCAATATCGAAATCGCTATCCTCTTGTTTAACAACATCTTTTCCTGACGTGGATAGATGAGTACCAGGAATAACCGTACAGCCACTGATTATACTAATTGATACCAATATCGATATCATTTTCAATTGTCGTTTTGCCATCGAGTTATCATCACTTTCAAAGTAAATGTATCCGCAAAGCTACCAAGCTAGCCTACCTGGCTGCATGTTCGTAACCTTACCAAATTGCGTTGTTCTGTTCCCATATTGAGGAGTCCACACCCAAAGAGATACCCTTCACAGATTGCTGAAAAATCAAAGCGTTAAGCCATTGTTGAAGTTAAAAGAATTAATATGGCTTATTACAAAAGCGCAACTCTGTGGTAGTCAAAGTCGTATCATTTTTGATATCAATGACTGCTTATATCTGTTGAATCACAACGAGTAGGTTCTTTCAGAATTTGGTCTTGTCGTAAGGTTGTTACAACCTATCACTTGACTGCCGCATTATTCCACAAGCTATACGATACTAATATAAAAACATTTTGTGTGAAATCGAGTGGCCAGCATAATGAAATATCGCATTTTTACGCTCGCCCCCCAGAATAATTGAGCTAGATCAGAACACCAACGTTTCAGCCCATTCGCGAAACGCTTTACCTTGCGTAGGGTGGCGTAAGCCGTAAGTGACAAACGCCCGCAGATACCCCATTTTCTCGCCGCAGTTGAACGATTCCCCCACCAGTTCTGTCGCTTCAACCGGTTTATGTTTCAACAACTCGGCGATGGCGTCTGTTAGTTGAATTCGCCCCCACACACCCGGCTCAGTTTTTTCCAAAATCGGCCAAATATCCGCAGAAAGAACATAGCGTCCTACTGCGGAATAATTAGATTTCAACGGAACTTCATGGCCTGGTTTTTCGATAATAGAAGTCATACGTGAGCTTTCACCAGGCTGCAACTTGTTGGCTTCACATTCAACCACCGAGTAGTCGTGTAAAACATGCTCATCAGCCGCCTGAACCAGCACCTGACTCAATCCACTTTGTTCAAAGCGAGTAATCATATGCGGAAGGTTGTCTTTCTTCAGGTCGGCTTTTGCGTCGTCAAGCAAGACATCCGGTAACAAAACTACAAAGGGTGAATCACCCACCAGGGGTTTGGCGCAAAGTACTGCATGCCCCAAACCTTTTGGCTGCCCCTGGCGAATATGCATCAATGTCACGCCCTTGGGGCAAATAGACTGCACTTCATCAAGCAACTGGCGCTTAACGCGCGCTTCGAGCATCGCTTCCAACTCGAATGAAGTATCAAAATGGTTTTCGATCGCATTCTTCGAAGAATGCGTCACCAGGATAATCTCTTTGATCCCTGCAGCGACGCACTCATTAACAATATATTGAATTAACGGCCTATCTACGATCGGCAACATTTCCTTGGGAATAGCCTTGGTTGCAGGCAGCATACGCATACCCAGGCCTGCAACAGGAATGACAGCTTTTAACTTGGTCATGGTAATCCTCTTATTACTTGTGATCGTCTTTTCAGCCGCAACTCTTACTTGCTGTTCAGGGTCTGTTTCAACCACTGGGTAAAGTCTTCGCCTTCGGACGCATGACGCAGGCCGTACTGTACGAATGCCTTCATATAGCCCAGTTTATCACCGCAGTCATGCGATTTTCCGCTCATATGGAAAGCCTCAACGGTTTCTTGCCCCATCAGGGCAGCAATAGCATCGGTCAATTGAATTTCATCACCGGCACCCGGTAAGGTTTTTTCCAGCAGCGGCCAAATATCAGCAGACAGGACATAACGACCGACTACCGCCAGATTTGAAGGTGCATCTTCGCGGGCTGGTTTTTCAACCACCGCAGTCATCGGGGTACTCTCACCGGCGGATAACGCAGCCCCACCACAGTCGACAACACCGTATTTCGAGACGTCTTGTTCCGGTACCGGTTCCACCATGATTTGGCTAAAGCCAGTATCGGTGAAACGCTGAATCATTTTAGCCAGGTTTTCTTTACGCAAATCAGCAGTAGAGTCATCCAACAACACGTCTGGCAGCAGAACGATAAATGGATTATCGCCTACCATAGGTTTGGCACATAACACCGCATGGCCCAGACCTTTAGCCTGGCCCTGACGCACTTGCATCACAGTTACATCTGCTGGGCAGATGGTCTGCACTTCCTCCAGTAACTGGCGCTTAACACGTGATTCTAAAACAGCCTCCAGTTCAAAAGAGGTATCAAAGTGGTTCTCAATCGCATTTTTGGATGAGTGGGTTACCAGAACGATATCTTTAATTCCAGCAGCTACACATTCATTAACGATGTATTGAATCAGTGGTTTATCGACCACCGGCAACATTTCTTTAGGAATGGCTTTTGTAGCGGGTAACATACGGGTTCCCAGGCCAGCTACGGGAATTACAGCCTTCAGTCTCTTTTGCATTTTGTCATCCACAATAATAATTTTAACGTAGCCGAACTAAGCTTTTCACAAGAAGCTTATGAAGCCGGAGCGAACCGGTTCAGGCACGCTACCGCCCCTGGCTTTCAGCTACCAATGCACTGTCATCGTTCTTCATGCCGCAGCTGCGGGTTCCAATCGCATTGGAATGTAAACTGAGGGCCATACTCTTTTGCTAAGCGATAGCTAGATCACAGAAAAAACAAAAAAATACACCCTTATAACCAAACGATGATACTTGTAAATGTTTATGTGGCTAAGATTCTTATACTATTGCCTTATCGATACAAGCCTAAGATACCTATTGGGTACCCTTTTCAGAATAAGACTACCCACAAGGCTGGACTGAACAAAGTGTAGCAGTAGAAATGAACTATAACGGATTGATTTTTAAAATTATATTGCCGATGCTTTTATCAGCAGGCAGTTATCCTCCTGTTCTGTTGATAGACTTACTTTTTCAGAAAATCCCCCATTCCATGAGATAACGCATTCTGAACGCACTTTGCAGAGATGATTTTTTATGCATGATTTTTGCTTGGCTTTCGTATGCCGTAGATATGCCCCCTGTTTTAAAGTTGAATTTTCCCGGCCCAGCACCCATCATTCGCTTGCGGGATAAGCCGTCGAACTTACAGGTGAAATTGGGCGTATGGAATGGATCGCAGATCCAACAATTTGGGCCGGCCTGGCCACTCTGGTCGTGCTGGAAATCGTTCTGGGTATAGACAACCTTATCTTTATCGCCATCCTGGCGGAAAAACTACCAAAAAATCAAAGAGATAAAGCCAGAGTTGTGGGTTTATTGCTGGCGTTGCTGATGCGTCTGGCGTTATTGGCCTCCATCTCATGGCTGGCAACACTCACTCAGCCCCTGTTTTCTGCCGGTGGACACCCCTTCAGCGGCCGCGATCTTATAATGCTGGTTGGTGG
Organism: Serratia proteamaculans; assembly: GCF_949794035.1. Classification (NCBI taxonomy): domain Bacteria; kingdom Pseudomonadati; phylum Pseudomonadota; class Gammaproteobacteria; order Enterobacterales; family Yersiniaceae; genus Serratia; species Serratia proteamaculans. The sequence goes on along the minus strand of NZ_OX461105.1, from coordinate 1,700,042 downwards.
GGTCTTCCTGCTGTTCAAAGCCACCATGGAGCTGAATGAGCGGCTGGAGGGGAAGGACGAAGAACAACAGGGTCAGCGAAAAGGTGCCCGTTTCTGGCCAGTCGTGGCGCAAATCGTGGTACTGGATGCGGTCTTTTCACTCGACTCGGTGATCACCGCCGTCGGCATGGTCGATCACCTGGCAGTAATGATGCTTGCGGTTTGTATTGCTATCGGGTTGATGTTGCTGGCCAGCAAGCCGCTGACGCGCTTCGTCAATGCCCACCCTACGATTGTCATCCTGTGTCTTAGTTTCCTGTTGATGATCGGTTTCAGTCTGGTTGCCGAAGGCTTTGGCTACCACATCCCGAAAGGTTATCTGTACGCCGCCATTGGTTTCTCAGTGATGATTGAAGCTTTGAACCAGCTGTCGCAATTCAATCGCCGTCGTTTCCTGTCAACAGTACGACCACTGCGCGAGCGCACGGCAGAAGCAGTACTACGCATGCTGAGTGGCAAACATGAAGAAGCAGAGGTTGACAGTCATTCCGCCAACCTGTTAGCCGATAGCACCAATGAAAGCGGCGAGATTTTCAACCAGCAAGAACGCCATATGATAGAGCGCGTGTTAGGCATGGCGCAGCGTACGGTGAGCAGCATCATGACCTCCCGCCATGATGTGGAATATCTCGAGTTGAATGATCCGCAGGAAAAGCTGACCCAATTGCTGGAAAGAAATCAACATACGCGCATTGTAGTGGTAGAAAACAGCGCCAGCGATGAACCGCTCGGTGTCATCCATACCATAGACGTTCTGAAACAGCAGCTGACCCAGGCTCCTCTCGATTTACGCGCGTTGGTGCTGCAGCCGCTGATTTTCCCCGAGCAGTTAACTCTGTTGAGTGCACTGGAGCAATTTCGTCAGGCACAGACGCATTTTGCCTTCGTGGTAGACGAATTCGGCTCGGTTGAAGGGATCGTCACGCTAACCGATGTGATGGAAACCATCGCCGGCAACCTGCCGGAAGCTGGTGAGGAAATCGATGCCCGGCATGACATCGTACAAAATGATGACGGAAGCTGGACAGCCAACGGCTATATGCCGCTGGAAGATTTGGTTCTGTACTTGCCGTTACCGCTGGAAGAAAAGCGTGAATACCATACGTTGGCCGGCTTGCTGATGGAGCACAGCCAACGCATTCCTCAGGAAGGCGAACAATTGCGGATCGGTGACTACCTGTTTGAACCGCTAGAAGTCAGTAGCCACCGTATTTTGAAGGTAAAAATCACCCCGCTGTTGGTTCCAGAACCAGACTACGAGGTTTAAATCGGGGCCGGGCATCATCGCCCGGCCGCCATTACAAATGCTGGGGAACCAGCAGTTCCGTCGCCACAATCACCACGATCAACCCAACAATCACCGGTACCGAAGTGCGTTTTACCACTTCAAACGGTGAGATTTTCGCCATGCCGGACACCGCAACCACCACACCAGAAACCGGTGACAAAGTACGCCCCAGGTTTGAAGCCTGCAGCATTGGGATCACCAAATAAGCCGGGTTAACCCCCATCTGTGCCGCCAGTTTAGGAATGAGCTCAACGAAAGCATAGAACGGCGCATTGCCTGAACCGGTAGTCATTGCTGCCAGCATGGTAATCACCACCAATACCAGCATCATGATAATGCCGCCGGTGCCAAACGACTGCGCCAGGCTGATCAGCCCGCTGATAAAACCAACGGTGCTCAGCCCCTGGGCGAATACGCCGGCGGCTACCAACAGCATCACCACGCTGGCAAAGGCGTCCGCCATGCCGCGATAAGCAACCTCCAGACCGCTAAATACCTGTTTGGCGCTGAAACTGCGCAAGAATTCAATCACCGCCGCCAACAACATGCAGCCTACCAACACGGTGATGATATGCAGTTCCGGTCCCCATTTGCCATCAAACACCAGCACCCCAAGAATTGGCGTGAAAGGCAGTACGGCATAGAACCCCGGGGCATGAGTGGTAATTTCACTCACATCCATAATGTGATGCTGTTCGTTGGCCTTCTTGTCGAGATAGCGCTGCCAGAAGAAATGCGCAACCGCCATGCACACAATCGCCGCAATCGAAATTGGCAAGGTGGTTTTAAAGGCAAAATCAACCAACGGCATTTCCGCCGCCTTGGCCGCCAGCACCACATCCCCCGAGGTCGGTGCCAGAATAATCGCCGCCGGCGAAGCGCAGATCGCTGCCGCCGCACCGCGGCTGATACCCACGTTGACCATCAATGGGAATAGCGTAGCCATCAGTAATACGCCCAGGCCGGTGGCAGATGAGACCGCCAATGACATCAGGCAGGCAACAAAATAGGCTGCCACCATCAGAAGATACGGGGAGTTAATCATCTGCAGTGGACGGGAGGCCAGTTTCACTACCACATCATTGGCGCCAATGTGCGTCATATAAGCCGCAAACCCGCACAGCATCATGATCATCATGCCAAGATCGCCACCGCGGCTCATCAGCAGAATTTTGACGTACTCAATGATGTCGGTCGCGCGCCATCCGGTAGATGTGGCGCTGGCAGGTAACAGGCTTTTGCCCATCAGGGCACTGATGGCCAACAGCAATAGGCCACCTACCATCAATACGCCGGTAGCGGAGTAACCCTTGATGATGTAACGGCCAACACCCGCCGCAACGGCAGCCCCAATCAGAAGCTCTATCATATTCCCTCAACTTATCATTATCGTTTTTGACCGTGCCGAAGCGTATAAATCGCTTAACTGCGCACACTCTGCACAATGTCTGACAAAGACGTCATGATATCCGTCAAAGTTACGGGAGGAAATTATTGGGAAAGGGAAATACTCTGGCAGGGTTTACAGAGCATGCGGGCCGCGGACCGGCCCGCACAATCCGTAATTAAAGTTTATCAAGCAGCTTCTTAAGGTCCTGACCTTCGCGCGAATCCTTGTTTTTATCGGCCCACTTGTTCAGCGCATCCTTCGCCCGGTTCTGCAGCGTCTTACGCAAGACCTGATCGACCTGCAATTGATAGTTAAGCTGGTTCCATGGGCCATAAACCCGCAGCGGGATTGGCGTTTTCTGCAACTCCTCGATCAAATCGTCGCGCCCTTTCCAACCGCCAGTGACGCGGACGTTCAGTGCCACATCGCACTGTTTGCCCGGCATATCCACCGTGCCGCTTCCGTTCAGGTTCAACAAAGGAGAGTCGGCACCCAGCTCGGTGATTTTTATCGTGCCATGGTTCAGACTGGCTTTGGCCGACAACTGTTTCACCTCGGTATAACGCTGGTAATCGTCCTGTCCGCGCACGCTACTGTCATTACGCGCCACCGCCTGCTGAATCAACTGCTGAATATTCAAACCATGAAGTTGTGCGTCCTGCATCGCCAGTTGAGCCGTACCCTGCCAGCGATGCTCAAAAGACTGTGATGTAAGACGATCGCCGGTTAAATCCCCTTGCATACTGAACTTACCGGTCATGATTTGCGGCATATCGAACGCCTTCAGAACGGTGCCAAGTTCAACCTGCTTCACCACCGGCTGCATGGAAATTACCGGGCGTTTACCCCGCGCGTCGAGGGAGCCAGGTAAAGCGAAGTCACCGCCCGCTACTTGCCCGGCAAGCGAATGCAACGTTAACAACCCCTGGAGGTTTTCCGCTTGCGTAGAAAGGTGGGTAATATCCATGCCGCGATAGATTAATTGATCCACGTTCAAATTAAGTTGAGCGTTAAATTCTCGCAACACCTCAAGATTTTGCTGCGGATCATCCATTTGGCTGGCAATGACCGGTGAAGAAGTCATGTTCTGTGCTTGCGGCACCTGGGAACTACTGGACTGCCAGCCAGTGAAGGCATCAAAATTTACCGCGGCAGATGTCAGGTCAAGTTTATAGGCTGGTATCTCACCGAACTTGACGCTGGCACCACCGATAAAGGTGCTGTCATTGGCACTCAGGCTCAGTTGGCTTAGCGCGACTTGCTGCGGGGTTTGTTGATACACCACCTGAGCACTGCCGTCGCCTTTAATCCCCCCGGCCAGTATGTCCGCGCCTTCCAGTTGGTAACTGAACTGGGTGACATTAGCGGCAATTCGTCGCGGATATTGTTGCAGATCGATATCTGCGGCCATGCTGAAAGTCAGATCGCGTTGATTGCGATTCACCCGGCTGGAAAGCTCCATTTGTGCCTGGCGTTTGGCATTCTGTTGCAAGGTGAGGTTAATATCGCGAACGTTAATCTGTTCGTTATTGGCGCGCTGCCAAATCAACAGACTGTCCACCACCCGCAGATTATCGATGTCAAATTTCCACGGCGTGTCTATCGACTCTTCAGAGTGACCTGCCGGCGCGATAGGCGCGTCCGGTTGGTTTTGTTCTTCACTGTCAGGGGTAAGGCGGATGACAGCATTTTTCAGCATCACCTGTTTCACAAACAATTGATGTGACAGCAGTGGCAGCAGTTTGACATCAAGGCGCATATTGTCTGCACTCACCACCGGTGCTTTCGCCCCGGGGGCAGTCAGCGTCATGCGGCCGGACAGAATGCTGAGCTGTGGCCAGATATGCCAACGCAGATCGCCATCCAGCGTCAGATGATAACCACTCTTTTGTTCAACCTTCGTGACCATGTAGGCACGAAAATCATTCGGATTGACCAACAACACCAGCGCAGACATCCCCGCCACCAGCACCACCAGTAAAATCACCAAAGTCGTCAGAAATCTTCTCATGCCATCCTCTTGTCAGCGCCACACCGACCGTGCTTCCAGCGCTGTTAGTCCTTGTCGATTCGGCTGGCGACTGCGCCCTGCTGATCGCGGTATTTTGCATCCTGCCGGCTATTGTAAGGACGTGCTGCCGGCCCGGACAGAGGTTCAAAACTCAGTGCGCCGATCAGCATGCCCGGGCGCAACGCCAATGGCAGCTTACCTGAATTATAGAACTCCAGGACAATTCGGCCCTGCCAACCAGGATCGATACGGTGCGCGGTAACGTGAACCATCAGGCCCAGACGTGCCAGAGAAGAACGACCGTCCAGCCAACCGACCAGATCGTTTGGCAGCGTGACCGACTCCAGCGTGACCGCCAGCGCCAGTTCGCCGGGGTGCAGGAAAAAGGCCTCCCCTTCCGGCAAAACGATTTCATCACTCATCACACGGTCCAGCGCCGCGCTGACCTCATCTTTTGGCCCGCTCAGATCGATAAACGCAGCGGTGTGGCCACGAAACACGCGGAACTGATTGCCTAAACGGACATCCACCGTGGCCCCGTTAATACGCTCAATCGGCGGACGCGGTGAAATCACCAGTTTTTCACAATCCAGCCAGGCTTCTATATCACGGTCGCACAGTCTCATTATTTATCTCCATCAAGGCGTGTCACTAAAACAAAAATTGCCACACAACGGGCGAAAGGTCTACGTCGCAGCGTAAAAAGTTGCCCGCCGGCCGGAAACACCAACTTTCCGGCCATTGAACGGCATTATTCAAAGAACTGGCTGATTTTGGCTTTCAGAATGTCGATCGCAATGCGGTTTTTGCCACCGCGTGGGACGATAATGTCGGCGTATTGTTTGGAAGGATCGATAAACTGCAGGAACATCGGGCGGACGGTTTTCTGGTATTGCGCCATTACCGAATCCATCGAGCGGCCACGCTCATTCACATCGCGCTTCATGCGGCGCATCAGGCAAATGTCCAATGGCGTATCGACAAAGATCGAGAAGTTCATTTCCTGACGCAGACGGATATCCGTCAATAGCAGGATCCCTTCAAGAATAATCACCTTTTTCGGTTCCAGGTGAATGGTCTCTTTCTTCCGTGTGTGCTCGGTGTAACTGTACAAGGGTAACTCTATCGCCTTGCCTGATTTCAACATTTGCAGATGCTGAAACAGCAGGTTGTGGTCCATGGCACTCGGGTGGTCATAGTTTGTCTTGACGCGTTCTTCCATGGTCAAGTGAGTCTGGTCTTTGTAGTAACTGTCTTCAGGAATAACGCCGATATGTTCATCGCCGACCTGATCGCGAAGTTCACGATATAACGTACTGGCGATAAGGCTTTTTCCGGAGGCAGATGCGCCAGCTATACCAATAATGACGCACTGATGCGGCTTGTCAGTCATAAAATTGAAGACCTGATTTCGTAGTGTGAAGGGGGGGAACTAAAACGCGACAATTATAGGGAGTTAGCAGCCATAGCGCCAGCCTATATTATCGCCGCCGGGCCGCTATCTCAGGTTATTTCACCATAACCAGCGCTTCGCGGTTTTAAGACTATTGCGTCTAGGGCAATGCAGCGTGCCGGGGTAAACTCGATGGCTTGATGATAATCCTGACAATTGGGATGCATATTTCACCGGAGACCGACGTGCTGGACTGGTATTTTCTGACATTTTTTGGCGACAGCATGTTGCTGCTACCCTGCTCATTAATTCTTTTCGTCGTATTAGTCTTGCCACGAGCCACCCGAACCACCGGTTGGCAATGGGCGCTGATTTTCGGCTGTGCCGGCGGTGTGGTCTGTGCCTCAAAACTGGCCTTTATGGGCTGGGGCATCGGCATCGAAAGCTATGACTTCACCGGTTTTAGTGGACACTCAGCGCTGGCAGCCAGTATCTGGCCGGCATTCCTTTGGGCTCTCACCGGACGTTTCTCACATGCGGTTCGCAGCATGGCACTGGTAGTCGGCTTGGTATTGCCACTGACCATCGGGTTATCACGGCTGGCCATTCAGGTACATTCGCCTTCGGAAGTGGTTAGCGGGCTGATTCTGGGCTATCTGGCCAGCACGCTGTTCCTGTGGCTCCAACGGGGTAAAGCTCGTCCACAACTTTCCTGGCTGCAAATCGTCTGTGCGCTGGCGTTACCCCTCATGCTAATGGGCAATCGGCAGCCGGCCCCGACGCAGGGGTTGCTGGAACATATCGCCACCGCCCTGGCGCATATTGAACGCCCCTATACCCGAGCGGATTTGCATAAGCTGTCCGTTGCTCCATAAACAAAACCCCGGAACTTGTCCGGGGTTTTGTTTTTTAGCCGAGGGCGATTACAGCGCGCGGAAAGAAATTTCCGTCGGAATAGCTTCACCCTGCCAATACATCTGCGCGGCAACGCGACCGGCAAGCTGACGATACAACTCAGCAAATTCGCTGTCCGGGCGACTAATCACCGTCGGCTCGCCACGATCCAAATCCTCGCGCAGCGAAATGTGCAGCGGCAGTTGCCCCAGCAGGCGACTGTGATATTTCTTCACCAGCTTCTCAGCCCCGCCGGTGCCGAAAATAGGCTCATGGTGACCGCAGTTACTGCAAATGTGCACACTCATGTTTTCCACGATGCCCAATACCGGCACGTGAACCTTTTCGAACATCACGATGCCCTTGGCAGCATCGAGTAACGCGATATCCTGCGGCGTAGTAACCACCAACGCCCCGGTAACCGGAATGTTCTGCGACAGCGTCAACTGAATATCACCGGTGCCCGGCGGCATATCCAGTACCAGGTAGTCCAGATCCGGCCACAGCGTATCCTGCAACAGTTGCATTAACGCCTTGCTGGCCATTGGGCCGCGCCACACCATGGCGTTGTCGTCGGTCACCAGATAACCAATAGAATTGGTCGCCAGACCGTGCGCCACGATTGGCGCCATGTGCTGGCCGTCCGGCGAGGTTGGGCGTTCATTCTCGGTACCCAACATATTCGGGATCGACGGGCCGTAGATGTCAGCATCCAAAATACCGACCTTGGCACCTTCAGCGACCAGCGCCAGCGCCAGGTTAACGGCCGTAGTGGATTTGCCCACCCCACCCTTACCGGAACTGATAGCAATAATATTACGCACACCCTTGATGCCGGCCTGATCGTTGGCCCGTTTCAGAGTGGTAATGTCATGCTTCAATTTCCAGTCGATCGCCTCAGCACCGGTCACGCGCAACAGTTCTGCACTGACGGTATCTTTCAGTTCTTCAAAACCACTCTGCCAGGCGAATGGCATGGTCAATTCAATGTGCAACACATGGTCCAACAGCGCGCAATGGTGGATCGCTTTCAGCGCGGTCAGATTATTTTTTAACGTCGGGTGTTCAAAGGCGGCCAGTACACCGGTCACCAGGGCACGCAGAACTTCGGGGTTGGTCTGCTCGGGGGATTTTGTGCTCATCCCGGCTCCTTGATTTTGAATGGATAGCTTCCCGCTAAGCATATCAGAACTGCGGGCCGCTCGGCGCATGTCTGTATAAAGAAACCGCCCTAGCCGTGGCGAGCGCGATCGGGTAACATCGAAGACCCTTTTATTCATTACAGAAACCAAGTTCTCACTATGCCTCAAGTCGCGAAAAAATTATTGGTGACGTGCGCGCTGCCGTACGCAAATGGTTCCATCCATCTCGGCCACATGCTCGAGCACATCCAGGCAGACATCTGGGTTCGTTACCAACGAATGCGCGGCCACGAGGTTCATTTCATTTGTGCGGACGACGCGCACGGCACGCCGATCATGCTGAAAGCTCAGCAGTTGGGCATCAAGCCGGAAGAAATGATTGCGGAAATGAGCCAGGAGCACCAACAGGATTTCGCCGGTTTTGGCATCAGCTATGATAACTATCATTCAACCCATAGCGATGAGAACCGTGAACTGTCGAACCTGATTTACGGTCGCCTGAAAGAAAACGGTTTTATCAAGAACCGGACAATTTCTCAGCTGTACGATCCGGAAAAAGGCATGTTCCTGCCTGACCGCTTCGTCAAAGGCACCTGCCCGAAATGCAAATCGCCGGATCAATACGGCGACAACTGCGAAGTCTGTGGTGCGACCTACAGCCCGACCGAGCTGATCGATCCCAAATCTGTGGTTTCCGGTGCGACGCCGGTGCTGCGTGACTCCGAGCACTTCTTCTTTGATCTGCCGTCGTTCAGCGCAATGCTGCAGGCCTGGACCCGCTCCGGTGCGCTGCAAGAGCAAGTGGCGAACAAAATGCAGGAGTGGTTTGAGTCCGGTCTGCAACAGTGGGATATTTCCCGCGATGCGCCGTACTTCGGCTTTGAAATCCCGGATGCCCCAGGCAAATACTTCTACGTCTGGCTCGATGCGCCAATTGGCTACATGGGGTCATTTAAAAACCTATGCGACAAACGCGGCGATCTGGACTTTGACGAGTTCTGGCGCAAAGACTCCACCACCGAGCTGTATCACTTTATCGGCAAAGACATCGTTTATTTCCACAGCCTGTTCTGGCCGGCAATGCTGGAAGGCAGTAACTTCCGCAAGCCGACAAACCTGTTCGTACACGGCTACGTGACGGTGAACGGCGCCAAGATGTCCAAATCTCGTGGCACCTTTATCAAGGCGGGCACCTATCTGCAACACCTGGATGCCGACTGCCTGCGTTACTACTACGCCGCCAAACTGTCTTCACGCATTGACGATATCGACCTGAATCTGGAAGATTTCGTGCAGCGGGTGAACGCCGACATCGTGAACAAGGTGGTTAACCTGGCTTCGCGCAATGCCGGCTTTATCAACAAGCGTTTTGGGGGGCAACTGGCCGACAAACTGGCCGATCCTGCGCTGTACCAAACCTTCGTTGACGCAGCACAAAGCATCGCCGATGCCTATGCCAGCCGCGAGTCCGGTCGGGCAATCCGCGAAATCATGGCGCTGGCCGATCTGGCAAACCGCTATGTGGATGAGCAGGCACCGTGGGTAGTGGCCAAGCAAGAAGGCCGTGATGCTGATTTGCAAGCCATCTGTTCAATGGGCATCAATCTGTTCCGTGTACTGATGACTTACCTGAAACCGGTAATGCCATCGCTGACTGAACGCACCGAGGCTTTCCTTAACTGTGAGCTGAGCTGGGACAGCATCCAGCAACCGTTACTGGGCCATCAGGTCAACCCGTTCAAAGCCCTGTTCAACCGTATCGATCTGGACAAGGTTAATGAAATGGTCAGCGCCTCGAAAGAAGACATGGCGGCGGCGAAAGTAGTCACTGGCCCACTGGCGGACGATCCGATTCAGGACACCATCACCTTTGATGATTTCGCCAAGGTTGATATGCGTATTGCGCTGATCGCCAGCGCCGACTTTGTTGAAGGCTCGGACAAGCTGCTGAAGCTGCAGTTGGATCTTGGCGGTGAAACACGTCAGATCTTCTCCGGTATTCGTTCCGCTTATCCGGACCCGAAAGCGCTTGAAGGTCGCCTGACCATCATGGTCGCCAACCTTGCACCACGCAAAATGCGCTTCGGTATCTCTGAAGGCATGGTGATGGCTGCCGGCCCAGGCGGAAAAGAGATCTTCCTGCTCAGCCCGGACAGCGGTGCACAGCCAGGCATGCAGGTGAAATAACACCTGTTTTTTACTGCATCAGGGTCGAGCTTGCTCGGCCCTTTTTATTAACTTTCATTCATTGCGACAACGACAAAATCGGCCCAAATAAGCTATCTTATCCATACGGGTTTAATTACTGTATGCATAAACAGGTCTGACATGAAGGGATTCCCACCGCTGATTAACGCATTGCTGGCCAGTTCGCTGGTACTGACCATTGGCCGTGGCGTCACGCTGCCGTTCATTACCATCTATCTCACCGGGCATTTCCACCTGCTGCCGAAAAGCGTCGGCATTATTCTGGGCGCTAGCCTGGCAATTGGCATTTTCGCCAGCCTGTACGGCGGTTATTTAGTCGACAAGTTCAACAAAAACACGTTGATCCTGATTTCTATTCTGCTGTTCGCCCTGAGTTTTTTCGCTATCCCGTGGATCCCGAGACCGGGCGGTATCATCGTGGTATTGGCGATCCTGCATACCGCCTATTCAGTACTGGGCATCACCATCAAGGCCTGCTTTGCCGACTGGCTGCCGGTTGCCCAGCGCATCAAGGCCTTTTCGATTAATTACACGCTGGTGAACGTTGGCTGGGCGGTGGGCTCATCATTGGGCGTGATGGTGGCAGGCTTGAATCCGTTATTACCGTTTTATCTCTCCGGGGGGCTGGCCTTGCTCACCGTGACGGCGCTGAGTTTTGGCCTGCGCCGGCAAGGCACGGCATCACCTGGAGCGACCGAGCTCGCGCCGATCGCAGCGCCCGATTTCCGCCAGACGCTGGCCATCCTGCGTAACGATCGCCGGCTGATTTACTTTACCCTCGGCAGTACGCTCGGGGCGGTCGTTTTCGGCCAGTTCACCGGCTATTTGTCGCAATACCTGATCCTCGTTTCCAACGCAGAGTTCGCCTATCAGGTCATTGGGGCGGTGATGATCGTCAATGCCTGTATCGTCATTGCCCTGCAGTACCTGCTGAGCCGCGGCATGCGTCAGGAAAACATGCTGCGCTGGCTGGTGTTGGGCACGCTGTTTTTCATTCTCGGGCTGATCGGGTTTAGTCTGGCCGGGCAATCGCTTTGGCTGTGGATCGCGGCGATGGCCATATTTACCCTGGGCGAGATTATTGTGATCCCGGTGGAATACATGTTTATCGACTTTATCGCGCCACAGCATCTAAAAGGCAGCTACTACGGGGTACAAAACCTCAGCGCACTGGGCGGTGCCATCAACCCGGTACTCTGCGGTTTTATTCTTAGCTACGCCGCCCCACACATGATGTTCCTGATGTTGATTGCCGCCGCGTTGTTCAGCCTGTTATTCTTTTTCCTCGGCCATCGCCTGGCGCAAAAACAGCCGCGCAGTGCCGACATTATCACTACAGAATAAAGGCGCACCGGGCTTAACTGCGGCTGTCAACCTGCCTGACAGGCATGAAAGCCATAGAGAGAATTCATGGTGTGATTTGTGGCGAAGGTCACAGTTTAATTGTATGATGAATGCGTCAGTTAAACGGGATTAAGTTATGGCCAACGTGCTCACACTGTGCTGGAAATACCTGAGGGCAATCGTCCTTATCTACTTTTGCTTGTTTGTCGGCAATGCTATCGCGGCACTGCTGCCGATCGCGATTCCCGGCAGCATTATCGGCATGTTGCTGCTGTTCGCCCTGCTCTCCACGCAAATTATGCCGGCCAAATGGGTTAAACCCGGCTGCCATCTGCTGATCCGTTATATGGTGCTGTTGTTCGTACCCATCGGCGTTGGCGTGATGAAATACTACGACCAGATCCTCGATCACCTCGGCCCACTGGTGGTCTCCTGCATTGTCAGCACTCTGATGGTGCTGGTGGTGGTGGGCTATACCTCACATTATTTCCACCGGGAGCGCCGCATCGTTGGCAAACCGGATGCGGCGGAGGGCGAAAAATGATCCATGAAATCTGGTGGTCATTGCCGCTGTCGCTGGCGGTCTACTTTGCAGCGCGTAAGCTGGCACAGTGGCTGAATATGCCACTGCTGAACCCGTTGCTGGTATCGATGGCGGTGATCATTCCCCTGCTGTTACTGACCGGCATCCCTTATGAGCGCTACTTTCAGGGCAGCAAAATCCTTAACGACCTGTTGCAACCGGCCGTGGTGGCGCTGGCCTATCCGCTGTATGAGCAACTGCATCAAATCCGTGCGCGCTGGAAGTCCATTATCGCCGTCTGTTTTATCGGCAGCATGACCGCCATGATCAGCGGCGGCGCCATTGCTTTGTGGATGGGTGCCACGCCGGAAATTGCCGCGTCCATCATGCCGAAGTCGGTCACCACGCCCATCGCCATGGCGGTCGCGGAGTCGCTCGGTGGTATCCCGGCGATCAGCGCCGTCTGCGTGATTTTCGTCGGTATTCTCGGCGCAGTATTCGGGCATACGCTGTTTAAAATATTGAAGATCACCACCCGCTCGGCGCGTGGACTGGCAATGGGCACGGCATCGCATGCGCTGGGCACCGCACGCTGCGCGGAAATGGACTTTCAGGAAGGTGCATTCGGCTCGTTGGCGCTGGTGATTTGCGGCATCATTACCTCATTGCTGGCACCCTTTTTGTTTCCGGTATTGCTGCATTTGTTCGGCTAAAGGGTCTAAAACTTGCGAGACATCTCGCAATTATGGCTTTCATTGCATTGATTTCATCAATAAAGAGATTTGCATCACACTTTATTCACGCAGGGCTGCCTAGAATGTTATCCCGTTAACCTGTAGAGAGAGTTTCTATGCACCCGCGTTTTCAAACCGCTTTCGGCGAACTGCCTGCCTCATTGCAATCCGTCCTGCTGTCTTATATGGATGCGCCTGATTTCCCGGCCATGCTCAAAGCAGAACAGGTGGAGGCGATTAAGCAACGCTGCGGGCTGGATGATGATGCTCTGGCATTCGCTCTGCTGCCACTGGCGGCAGCCTGCTCGTTAGCCCCGATCTCCCAGTTTTACGTCGGTGCCATTGCCCGCGGGCAGAGCGGTAATCTGTATTTTGGCGCCAACATGGAGTTCAGCGGCGCGCCGATGCAACAAACCATTCATGCAGAACAGTGTGCGGTTACCCATGCCTGGCTGCGTGGCGAACCCGCTCTGGTTTCCATCACCGTTAACTACACACCTTGCGGCCACTGCCGCCAGTTTATGAATGAACTGAACAGCGGTAGCGATCTGAAAATCCGTCTGCCCGGTCGTGAGCCGGCAACGCTTGGCGATTATCTGCCGGATGCCTTCGGCCCGAAAGACCTGGATATCGCCACGCTGCTGATGGATCGGGTCGATCACGGCTTCCAACTGGCCCTGACTGACGAACTGGAACAGGCAGCACTGGCTGCCGCCAATCAGAGTCACGCTCCCTACAGCAATGCCCACAGCGGCGTCGCGCTGGAAGCCGAGGACGGCACCATTTACACCGGCCGCTATGCGGAAAACGCCGCTTTCAACCCGAGTCTGCCACCGCTGCAAGCCGCGCTGATCCTGATGAACGTCTCCGGCGGCGACTGCCAAAAAGTGAGCCGCGCGGTACTGGCCGAACCCGAAAGCGCCATCCTCACCCAATGGGACGCGACCCGTGCCACCCTGGCTGCCCTGGGTTGCCAAAATGTCAGCCGCATTACTTTCTGATCCTGACCCTGGCGGTGCCGCCCGGCACCGCTGTTAACAGCCCCGCAAGCCGATTACAATGGCATTCACGTCTTAAAACACTTTCTTTAGTTAAATTAGGACTTGATCGTCGATAATTACGCCAATTTACCTCATGATCCGATAACAATTGCTGTACATATTTCCCCGATCTTTTAGGATCACCCTTATAAAGTTATCCGATAAGTTGAAGAGCAAAAGCCATGGAACTTGAATACGAAAGCAAACGCCCTCTCTACATCCCTTATGCTGGCCCGATCCTGCTGGAATTCCCGCTGCTGAACAAAGGCAGTGCCTTCACCGAGGATGAGCGCAGCCATTTCAACCTGCAAGGCTTACTGCCCGATGCGGTGGAAACCATCGAGGAGCAGGCGGAACGCGCCTATCGCCAGTATCAGGATTTTAAAAACGACAGCGATAAGCACATCTACCTGCGTAACATCCAGGACACCAACGAAACTCTGTTCTACCGTCTGCTGGACTCACACCTGAGCGAAATGATGCCGATCATCTACACGCCAACGGTGGGTGAAGCTTGTGAGCACTTCTCTGATATTTATCGCCGGGCGCGTGGGCTGTTTATCTCTTACCCTAACCGCGATCGCATTGACGACATGCTGCAAAACGCCACCAAGCAAAACGTTAAGGTGATTGTCGTCACCGACGGTGAACGTATTCTCGGCCTGGGCGATCAGGGCATTGGCGGCATGGGCATTCCTATCGGTAAACTGTCGCTGTATACCGCCTGCGGGGGCATCAGCCCGGCCTATACCTTACCGGTGGTGCTGGACGTGGGTACCAATAACCCACAGCGCCTGAACGATCCGCTGTACATGGGCTGGCGTCATCCGCGTATTTCAGGTGATGAATACCACGCTTTCGTTGAAGAATTTATCCAGGCGGTGAAACGCCGCTGGCCGAACGTGCTGCTGCAGTTTGAAGATTTCGCTCAGAATAACGCGACCCCACTGCTGAACCGCTACCGTGATGAAATCTGCTGCTTCAACGACGATATTCAGGGCACCGCCGCGGTCACGCTGGGCAGCCTGATTGCCGCCAGCCGCGCTGCCGGCAGCCAATTGCGCGATCAAACCGTCACCTTCCTGGGAGCCGGTTCCGCCGGTTGCGGCATTGCCGAGCAAATTATCGCGCAGATGAAATCCGAAGGTCTTAGCGAAGATGAAGCGCGCGCCCGCGTGTTCATGGTCGACCGTTTTGGTCTGCTGACCGACAAACTGCCTAACCTGCTCGATTTCCAGAGCAAGCTGGTGCAGAAGAGCGAAAACCTGAGCGCATGGCAGACGTCCAGCGATGCCATCTCGCTGCTGGACGTGGTACGTAACGCCAAGCCAAGCATTTTGATCGGCGTTTCCGGCCAGCCGGGCTTGTTCACCGAAGAACTGATCCGCGAAATGCACAAGCATTGTCCGCGCCCAATCGTGATGCCGTTGTCCAACCCGACTTCACGCGTGGAAGCCCGTCCGGAAGACATCATCAACTGGACCGAAGGCGCTGCGCTGGTCGCTACCGGCAGCCCGTTCGCACCGGTGCACTATAAAGATCAGCAGATCCCGATTGCCCAGTGCAACAACTCCTATATCTTCCCGGGTATTGGTCTGGGTGTGTTGGCCTCCGGCGCGACCCGAGTCACGGACGCAATGCTGATGGCCGCCAGCCGTGCGTTGGCCGAATGTTCCCCGCTGGCCACCGACGGGCATGGCGCACTGTTGCCGGATATCGACGATATTCAAGGCGTGTCAAAATGCATCGCGATGGAAGTAGGCAAAGCGGCTCAGTTGCAGGGAATGGCGGTAGTCACCTCTGAAGAAGCGCTGTCAAAAGCCATCGAACACAACTTCTGGCGGCCGCAATACCGCAGCTACAAGCGCACCTCATTCTGATTTGTGCAGATAAGATAATCAGGTCCGGCTCGCCGGGCCTTTTTTATTGGCAAAACCGCCTAAAAATGCGGCGCAATGCGTGCCAGAGGCGGGGACAGGCTTGCTTCAACCAGTCAGGTAAAGTAGCCTTGAGCCATCTTTTTTGGCCCCTGTGCGCGTAAGGCAATAACATGTGGAAACGCCTGATAATCAGCCTGTTCGTCATTATTGCACTGCTGATGCTCTCGGCTCTCGCGCTCGATCGCTGGATCAGCTGGAAAACGGCGCCTTTCGTCTATGATGAACTGCAAGGGCTGCCCCATCGCCAGGTCGGCGTGGTACTGGGTACCGCCAAATATTACCGTACCGGCGTGATCAACCAATATTACCGCTACCGTATTCAGGGCGCGATCAACGCCTATAACAGCGGCAAGGTGAAATATCTGCTGCTGAGCGGTGACAATGCCCAGCAAAGCTACAACGAACCTATGACCATGCGCCGCGATTTGATCGCCGCAGGTGTAGCGCCCAGCGATATCGTGCTGGATTACGCCGGATTCCGCACCCTGGATTCGATCGTGCGCACCCGTAAAGTGTTCGATACCAATGACTTTATTATTATCACCCAACGCTTCCACTGTGAGCGCGCGCTGTTTATCGCGTTGCATATGGGGATCCAGGCGCAGTGCTACGCGGTACCGTCACCAAAAGATATGATGACAGTACGTGTGCGTGAGATCTTCGCCCGCCTTGGTGCACTGACCGACTTGTATATCCTCAAACGTGAACCGCGCTTCCTCGGCCCGCTGATCCCAATTTCCTCCATGCACACCATCCCGGAAGATGCCCAGGGTTATCCGGCAGTATCACCGGAACAATTGCTCGAGTTGGAGCACAAGCTGGCGGCGGAAAAACAGAAAACCAAACAGCCTTAATTCCCCCCTCACTAAAAACAAAAACGGCCAGCATTTGCTGACCGTTCCCATTGTAGCGAAGACTTACTTCTTCTTGGCGTACTTCAGTGAATCCAACGCTACCGCGAAGATAATGATGCCGCCCTTGATGATGTACTGCCAGTAAGGGTTAACGCCAATGTAGGTCAGGCCGTAGTTGATGACGGTGAAGATGATCACCCC
Source organism: Serratia proteamaculans (assembly GCF_949794035.1). Lineage (NCBI taxonomy): Bacteria > Pseudomonadati > Pseudomonadota > Gammaproteobacteria > Enterobacterales > Yersiniaceae > Serratia > Serratia proteamaculans. The sequence goes on along the minus strand of NZ_OX461105.1, from coordinate 1,683,041 downwards.
GGTCACCACCCCCAGCACCGTACCTACCCCGCCGGCAAAGGACACTCCGCCCACCACACAGGCCGCAATAGCATCCAGCTCATACATAAAGCCGAGGTTGTTGGTGGCACTGCCGATACGCCCCGCTTCCAGCAAACCGCCGAAGGCATAGAACACACCAGACAGCGCATAAATCATGATCAGGTTCAACGGCACATTGACGCCGGAAACCTTGGCTGCCTCAGGGTTACCACCGATGGCGAAGATATTTTTGCCGAAGCGGGTTTTATTCCACAGGATCCAGACGAAAATAATCGCAATGATGGCGTAGAAGGTAATGTACGACAGCTTAAAGTCGCCAAAGCGCAGGAACCCCTGAGCAAAGGTGGAGAACTTGGGATCAAACCCCGCCACTGGGGATGCGCCAACAGAGTCGTAATACAGCGAGTTAATGCCGTACACGATAATCATGGTACCCAAAGTGGTAATAAACGGCGTCACGTTCAGGTAGGCGATGATCAACCCGTTCACCAGACCAATCACCGCACCCACGGCACACACCAGCAGGATCACCAGCGGGATCGACCAGGTTTCCATATGCGGAAACACCTTGTTGACGTTGTCCATCGACTGCAACAGCGTCGCGGCGATCACCGCGGCCAACCCCACCTGACGCCCGGCGGACAGGTCAGTCCCCTGGGTAACAATCAGCCCCGCCACACCCAGTGCAATAATAATGCGTACTGAAGACTGAGTCAGAATGTTACTCAGGTTCATTAAGCTGAGGAAAGTCGGATCCTGGATAATAATAATTGCCAGCAGCACCAGCAACACTACGTAAATGCCACCTTCCTTGAAATAGGTGAACAAAGTTTTCTTATTCAGCGCGTTCATAATTCTGATCCTTAAAGGTGCAGGGATGCGAGACGTAAAATTTCATTTTGCGAGGTCTGTTTGGTGTTAACGATGCCCGCAACCTGACCATTACTCATCACCAGTATTCTGTCGGTAATTCCCAAAAGCTCCGGCATTTCAGACGAGACAATAATGATCCCCTTGCCCTTCTTCGCCAGTTCGGTCATCAACTGATAAATTTCGAATTTGGCGCCAACGTCAATGCCACGCGTCGGTTCATCCAGCATTAATATTTCCGGTTGGGTCAACAGCCAACGACCGATGATCACCTTCTGCTGGTTACCGCCGGACAGCGAACCGATATTGGTATGATGACCCGGCGTCTTGACCCGCATGGCGTCGATCACCCATTGGGTATCGCTTTTCATGCGGGCGTTATCCAGCAGGCCGATTTTGTTTTTATAGTTACGGATGTTGGAGATCAGCGAGTTAAAACCGACGTCCAGATAAGCGTAAATCCCGGTGGAACGGCGCTCCTCCGTCACCAGGGCAAAACCGTGGTTAATCGCTTCATTGGCGCTGTGGTTATTGATCGCCTTGCCGTGCAGCTTGATGGTGCCCGCCACTTTTTCGCGGATGCCGAACAGCGTCTCCAGGATGTCGGTGCGCTTGGCGCCCACCAGCCCGGCAATACCGAGGATCTCCCCCTGATGCAGATCGAAGGAAATATCGCGAATCGAAGGCTGGCGTAATGAGGTCAGGCCCTTCACCTCCAGGATCACCTCGCCCGGCGTATTCTGCCGATCGGGGAAACGCTGGCTGAGCGAACGCCCCACCATCATCGAAATGATCTTGTCCATATCCAGCCCTTCCAGCGGCTGGGTGGCGATCCACTGACCGTCACGCAGGATGGTGATCTCGTCGCACAATTGGAAGATCTCTTCCATCTTGTGCGAGATATAGACGATGCCGCAACCGCGCTCTTTCAGCTTACGGATAATGGTGAACAGATGATTCACCTCTTTTTCCGTCAGCGAAGAGGTCGGCTCATCCATGATCACAATCTTGGCGTCGTAGGAGAATGCCTTGGCAATTTCGATCATCTGCATTTGCGATACCGATAACGTGCCCACTTTATCCCGTGGGTTAATATCAATATCCAGCTCGTCGAATATCGCCTGGGTGTCCTTCAACATCTTGTCCTGATCGACAAACATGCCCTTGGTCGGATAACGTCCCAACCACATGTTGTCCATCACGGTGCGCTGCAACACCAGATTCAATTCCTGATGCACCATTGAAACGCCGTGTTCCAGCGCCTCTTTAGAGCTTTTGAAATCAATTTCCTGGCCCTGAAAAATAATACTGCCGGCATCTTTTTTATAAATGCCAAACAGGCATTTTAATAATGTCGATTTGCCCGCGCCGTTCTCCCCCATTAATGCATGAATGGAGTGCGGACGAACGCGCAGATTCACATTATCCAATGCCTTGACGCCGGGAAACGACTTACTGATATCAGTCATTTCCAGCAGAAATTCGCGTGGGCTGTCGGCCATAAATACACCTGGCTTATCGGTCTTTTAATATCGTAAATTCCCCCACCCACGGCTTTCCTGGTGTTGGCGGCCGTGGGCGGGGTCATTGTGGGTTATCTCAGCGCTTATTTCACAAACTGAGACAGGTTGTCTTTATCTACGCCAACGTAAGGAATACGGACCACTTTATTTTCAATCTTATATTTGGTGCCGTCGGCAGCCGGTTTGCCCGCAGCCAGGTTTTTCGCCAGTTCGAAGGTGGCTTTAGCCTGATTGTCAGCATCGTTCAGCACCGTTCCCGCCATCGCGCCGGACTTCACCATCGCCAAAGCTTCTGGCAGCGCATCGACACCGAATACCGGAATGCTGGTTTTGTTATGCGCTTTCAGCGCTTCAACCGCACCCATCGCCATCGCATCGTTGTTGGCGATCACCACTTCAATTTTGTTGGCGTTAGGGCCAGACAACCAGGCATCCATCTTGTCTTTGGCCTGAGCGGTATCCCACATCGCGGTATCCATCTGCAGCGCCTGAGTCTTGATGCCGTTGTCGTTCAGCGTTTTCACCACATAGGTGGTGCGCGCTTCGGCATCCGGGTGACCTGGCTCGCCTTTCAGCAGCACGTACTGGATCTGGCCATCTTTGTTCAGATCCCAGTTCGGGTTAGCCTTCCAGTGTTTCTCGATCAGTTGGCCCTGGATCACCCCTGACTCTTTGGAGTCGGTCCCTACGTAATAGGCTTTGTCATAGCTGTCCAGCGCTTTGCGGGAAGGCTCTTTGTTGTAGAACACGATCGGGATATCGTTTCCGCGCGCCTTATCGATAATCACCGGAGCGGCGGCCGGATCAACCAGGTTGATCGCCAGCGCTTTAACGCCCTTGGCGATCAGCACGTCGATCTGATCGTTTTGTTTGGATTGGTCATTCTGCGAGTCATTCATCAGCAGGGTAACGTCCGGAGAGGCCTTGGCGTCTTTCTCGATTGCCTTGCGTACCACCGACATAAAGTTGTCGTCATATTTATAAATTGTGACGCCAATACGGGTGTCTGCATGTGCTGCGGCGCCAAACATCATGGCTGCGGCCGTCGCGGCCAGGGTGAAAACCTTCTTATTCATTGTGTGTCTCCGGTTTATGTAGGGTCTTGCTCGGTATTAGGCCAAAGGTAACCGGTGGTGAGTGCACAACCGGGCCTGGCAGTTTCCCTGTCATCCGTGAATCATGTTATTCCTGAAAAAGGTGGTGCCAGCGCGAGGTAAAAAACAGCAGCGGCAAGTGCCTTTGCGCTGGAAAACGCCTAGAGCATAGACGGCGCGATGTTAATAATCTGTGAATTTTCTCACAGATTGAAAACGGTTACACAAGATTAAATGTTCAGAGAGTGACCGCTGCCTCACTTTGCCACGGCGCCACAGAATGGCGACGTACCAGGGTAGGCATAAACAAATGACGGGCCTGTGGCTCCAGCCGGCCTGCCGCACCCAGCAGGGCCAGCTCGGTAGCCAGCGTCGCCATGGTAACAATGGGGTAGCGCACCGTGGTGAGCTTGGGGCTGGTATAGCGTGCGATGGGGATATCATCGAACCCCACCAGCGAGAAATGTTGCGGTACTGTGATACCGTTTTCTTTCAGCACCGCCATGGCACCGGCGGCCATGGCGTCATTGTAGGCAAACACCGCGCTCAAATGCAGGTTACGGCCGAGTAACTCGACCATGGCCGCTTCCCCGCCCTGCAGGTCCGGCGAACCGTAGGCGCGCCAGTTGTCCGGCGTGATCAGCCCTGCAGCGCCCATGGCCTGCGAGTAACCCTGCTGGCGCAGCGGCCCGTCTTCGATCGGGTGATTGGAGCCCAGATAGCCGATACGCTGATGACCTTGCGACAACAGCAAGCGCATCGCCATCTCCGCGCCGCTGACGTTGTCCAGACCGACGCAGCGGTGCTCATAGCCGGCAATAATACGGTTGATCAACACCATGCCCGGTACCTGATCGAGAAAGGTCATCAGCTCGGCATCACACAACGTTTTAGCATGAACAATCAAGGCATTACAGCGCTGGCGAATCAGCACCTCGATGGCGTGACGCTCTTTATCCGCCTGGTGATAACTGTTGCCGATCAGCAGATATTTGTGGTGTTGCTGCGCCACGGTGTCTACCGCTTTCACCAGCGCACCAAAGAAGGGATCGGAGACATCCATCACCACCACCCCGAGGGTATCGCTGCTCTGCGTGGCCAGCGCCTGCGCATTGGCATTGGGCCGATAACCCAGTTCAGCCACCGCCTTAAGCACCTGTTCACGCGTCTCTTTACTGGTCATGGCGCTGTGATTCAGCACGCGGGAGACGGTCGCTACGGACACGCCCGCACGCTTCGCCACGTCGCGAATGGTGGTTGGGTGAACAGAGGAGGCCATGAAAGATCCTGAGGTCGGGGTAGTTGACAGTGGCGCTATCCTACCCCGTTTGTCATCCTCCTCTGCGTGAATTACGTCACAGGAAAGAAAACGTTTACATACATTTTTTTAACCTACCTGCGCCAGATCTCAATTCAGCGCCCTGGGCTCCGGCTTGCCGGCGGCCAGATGGGTCAATTTTCGCCACAGCCATTCCACTGGCCCCTGGGTGAAATAACGCAGCCACAGGTTAGAAAACAACAGGTTAGCCAACCAGACCAGTGGAACAAACGCCAACAGCTGCAGGCGGTCAAACTGTTGGTACAGGCCGAAGCGGTAGAACAGCGTGGTGCAGATCAGCGTTTGCAGCAGATAATTGCTCAGCGCCATACGCCCGACCTGCGTCAGCCAATGCCCGATGCGCAGGCGCGACAGCGTCGGCCAGAAACCGTAGCACAGCGCCAGATAGCCCATGGCCTGCAGCGGTGCACCCAGTTCGCGCGGCACCTGCAATAAAAAGCCACTCCAGCGGTAGTCCCAGTGAAGATGCCATTGCAACGCCACTGCCGGCAGTTGGATCAGCAATGAAAGCGGTATCAGCCAGGCGGCCTGACGGCGGTAATAACCCGGCGAATAGGTGCCACGCAGCCAACCGCTGCGCATCAGTCCGGCACCAAACAGCATCAGCCCCGCCAACTCCCAACCGTATTGCGCGCCAATCGCCAACAGGCTGGAGGAGAGCAGATCGGTACGGCTACGCCAGGCCTCCATACCGCCCTGCAGCTTCCAGAATTTTTCATACTGCAGTTCCGCCACCCCGGGCTGCCAGAAACCACCCGGTTCACCGTGCGACATAAAGCCCAGTAACAGCAGGACCCCGACACCGATCAGGTATAGCACCACGCCGGTTTTCAACAGTTGATAGGTTTCTTTGGCTTCGCGGATCATTCGCCAGCACACCAACCCGATCAGACCGTAAGCCAGCAGGATGTCACCGTCCCAGAGGAAAATGGCGTGTGCCAGACCAAACAGCACCAGCCACGACAGCCGCGCGCGTATCCAGCCTTTGCCGCGACGCAGCAACATCTGCAAACCTGCACCAAACAACAGCGCAAACATCGCCAGGAACTTGGCCTGAGCGAAAATATCCAACAGCGCCCAGGTCCAGGCATCGCGCGACGACGGCAGCCCCAGATAGGCCGGATTCAGGTAGGCCGCCTTCGGCAGACCAAAGGCGCTGATATTCAGCAGTAGAATGCCAAGAATGGCAATACCGCGCACACAGTCCAGAGTGGCGATGCGCGGCAGCGGCGTGGTCGAAGTGTTGTTCATTATTTTACCGCTGTATTCCGGTCATTAAAAAGGCGCCCGCAGGCGCCTGTTTTTTTATCACTCACACATCACCCCTGGTGATGTCGCACCGCTCGCAGGAATTCCTGGCGAGTGTTCTGGCTGGACTTGAACAGCCCACCCAGCGAGGTGGTGGTGGTTGCGCTGGTCGCGTCGCGGATACCGCGCGCCTTAACACAATAATGGACCGCATCGATAGATACCGCCACGTTATTGGTGCCCAGCAGAGTTTGTAATGCCACCAGGATCTGCTGAGTCAAACGCTCCTGCACCTGTGGGCGCTGGGAGAAGAACTGCACGATACGGTTGATCTTCGACAGGCCGATTACCGCATCTTTCGGGATATAGGCCACGGTCGCCTTGCCATCGATGGTGACGAAGTGGTGCTCACAGGTACTGGTCAGGGTAATGTCGCGCACCGTCACCATTTCATCCACCTTCATCTTGTTTTCGATGACGGTGATTTTTGGGAAGTTGGCGTAGTCCAGACCAGAGAAAATCTCATCAACATACATTTTGGCGATACGGTGTGGGGTTTCCGCCAGGCTATCGTCGGACAGATCGAGATTAAGCAGTTGCATGATTTCCGTCATGTGCTCTTTAATACGGCGCTTGCGCGTCTCGCGATCCAGCACTTCACCACGCAACGGGGTTTCCAGGCCACGCTCTTCGAGCGCCGCGTGAACCAGTACAGCTTCTTTACTTAATGATGTCATTTCATCTCTCCAACGGACTGGAACTCACCCCTCCGGCTGCTTTACCGAGCAGACGGGCGAATTGCATACTCTCCTGACGACAGAAGTTTCCGTCATTAATAACGTGAACCCGGTCAAGATTTTGACCCCACTCTAGATGAGAGTGAGGGGATTATCCAGTGATTGTGCTTCATCAACAGGTGAAATATTCGCATTTAGCACAATCAGGCCCGCTGCGGCTATTCCACGTTTTTTGTACGGAATTTAATCACAACGGCGTCGGTTTTCGTGCCAACTCACGCGCTGGCGTATTCACCACCAACAGTCCGGCGACAATCAGGCCAGCCACAGCAACATATAACGCCGGTTCCAACCTATGGGTCAGGGCCGTTGACAGCGCCGACAGCGTAGGGCCAACCAACTGACCTATGGCATAACCCGTAGTCAACAATCCCGCCATATAGCGCGCATGCTTGGGTGCCAGTTCCCTGCCGTGCTGGATCGACAACTGCACCACGCTGAGGAAACCACCACCGGTCAACAATGCTCCCAGCGCCAGTCCGGCCACCCCCGGCACGATTTCCGCGCTCAAGACTCCTAACGCCTGTACCCACAGGGTAATGGCCAGACGGGTTTGGGTGGTCAGCTTGTGGCGGGTCAGGATACCGATAACAATCCCCAGTACCGCCGCCCCACCGAAGATCGGCCAGACAAATTGCGCGAACACGCTGCCGGGAAAACGTGCGGCGGCCATTTGCGACAAAAAGGTGGCCGGCAGAATATAGCCAAAGCCCGCCAGGCTGTAGCTCCACACCAGCCGCTTCAGCGCCGGGGTCAGCAGCAGTGGCTCCGGAGCCACATCCGGACGATGTAATTCACCGGCCTTCGGCAGGTTAATGCTGATTGCACCAATCAATACCAGCGCCAGCACGCCGTACACCAGCCAGGCCTGAGACGCCGTCAGCGCCAGGCTGTGAATGCCAACCGCCAGCATACCGCTGATAAAAATCCCGGCCCCCGGCCCCGCGAAGACCGCCGCACTGAGAGCCGGACGGCCATAATGTGCCAGCCGCTCATTGGTCCAGGCCGCCACCAGCACCATCGCCCAGCCGCTGGCCCAGCCAATCAGGAAACGCACGGCACCGTGCCACCATTCGCCCTGCACCCAGGCAGAAAGCAACGTCAAGATGACCGCGCCCCACACGCCCAGCCACAGCCGACGCTCGACATGCCGACTGGCCCGCATCGCGTCATAAGCACCGCACAGGTAGCCCAGGTAGTTGATGGCCGCCACCAGCCCGGCACCGGTCAGGGTAAACTGGTGCTCAGCAATCATCAGCGGCACCTGCGGGGTAAAGGCGAAGCGGCCAATCCCCATGGCTACGATCAACGCAATAAAGCCGCTCAGGGCAATTCTTAAGGCCATGTAGAGTTTCCAGACTGTTAAAAGAAAGTTGCCAGTATCATGCCGCAGTATTACACTCACAAAAACTGAATAATACTCACCAAGTTCATCACGAAAAGAGAAGATAATGGATCTGACCCAGCTCCGCATGTTCTGTAGCGTCGCCGAAACCGGCTCCGTTGCCCGTGCTGCCGAGCAACTGCACCGCGTACCCTCTAACCTGACCACCCGCCTGCGTCAGCTTGAACAGGAACTGGGCACCGATCTGTTCATTCGCGAAAAACAGCGCCTGCGCCTTTCGCCAATGGGCCATAACTTTCTCTGCTATGCCAACCGTATTCTGGCGCTGAGCGAAGAAGCCATGAGCATCACCCATGCCGGTGAGCCGGCAGGCAACTTCGCTATCGGCTCGATGGAAAGCACCGCCGCCACCCGCTTACCCACTTTACTGGCAACCTATCACCAGCGCTTCTCACAGGTGTCGCTGTCGCTGACCACCGGTACCTCCGGCGAGATCACCGAACGGGTGCGCGCCGGTACGCTGGCAGCGGCGCTGGTCGACGGGCCGGTGCAATATGACGAACTCAACGGCTGCATCGCCTTCCCCGAGCATATGGTAGTGATCTCCTGCCTCGATCACCTGCCGATCCATAGCGCCAAAGACGCCAAGGGCGAAACGCTGTTTGCCTTCCGCGCCAGTTGTTCTTATCGCCTGCGGCTGGAATCCTGGTTCAAGCGCGAAGGCGTGCTGCCGGGTCAGGTGATGGAAATTCAGTCCTACCACGCCATGCTGGCCTGTGTCGCCAGCGGTGCCGGGCTGGCGATGATCCCGCATTCGGTGCTTAGCCTGCTGCCAGGCCATGAGCGCGTGAAAGTGCATACCCTGCCGGACGACATCGCCCAAACCGCCACCTGGCTGCTTTGGCGGCGGGATGCCTTTGGCCCGAACGTGCGTGCCCTGAAAGAATTGATTATTGAACAGGCGGAAACCCTCGCGGTTGAAAATACTGCCTGTGATTTACCAGATGCTATCGACATAGCCTGATTAAAAAATAGACCACTGGAGACTATGATGGAAATGATCAAAACCCGTGCCGCCGTTGCCTGGGGCCCGAACCAGCCGCTGAAAATTGAAGAAGTCGATTTAATGCCACCGCAAAAAGGTGAAGTGCTGGTGCGGATCGTCGCCACCGGCGTCTGCCACACCGATGCCTACACCCTATCCGGTGCCGATCCGGAAGGCGTGTTCCCGGCGATCCTCGGCCATGAAGGCGGTGGCGTGGTGGAAGCCATTGGTGAAGGCGTGACCAGCGTGGAAGTCGGCGATCACGTGATCCCGCTGTACACCCCGGAATGTGGCGAATGCAAATTCTGTAAATCCGGCAAAACCAACCTGTGTCAGGCAATCCGCGCGACCCAGGGCAAGGGACTTATGCCGGACGGCACCACCCGCTTCTACAAAGATGGCCAGCCTATTTTCCACTACATGGGCACTTCCACCTTCTCCGAATACACCGTGGTACCGGAAATCTCACTGGCGAAAATCAGTAAAGAAGCGCCGCTGGAAGAAGTCTGCCTGCTGGGTTGTGGCGTTACCACCGGCATGGGTGCGGTAATCAACACCGCCAAAGTGCAGAAAGGCGATACCGTGGCCATCTTCGGCCTCGGCGGCATCGGCCTGTCGGCGATCATCGGCGCACAGATGGCAGGCGCAGGCCGCATCATCGGCATCGATATCAACACCAGCAAGTTCGACCTGGCACGCAAACTGGGCGCAACCGACCTGATCAACCCGAAAGACTACGATAAGCCGATTCAGGACGTGATCGTCGAACTGACCGACGGCGGCGTTGATTTCTCCTTCGAATGTATCGGCAACGTCAACGTGATGCGTTCGGCGCTGGAGTGCTGTCACAAAGGCTGGGGCGAATCGGTGATTATCGGCGTAGCCGGTGCCGGTCAGGAGATTTCTACCCGTCCGTTCCAACTGGTGACCGGCCGTGTGTGGCGTGGTTCCGCTTTCGGCGGCGTGAAGGGCCGTTCGCAACTGCCAGGCATCGTCCAGCGTTATATGGACGGCGAGTTTGCGCTGAATGACTTTATTACCCACACCATGGGGCTGGAGCAGATTAACGAAGCGTTCGATTTGATGCACGAAGGCAAATCCATCCGTTCCGTTATTCACTTCGACAAAAAATAAGCCAGGAGGCAGAGATGACCTTGTCATTAGAACTTCTCGAAGAGCACCGTATGTTCGGCGGCTGGCAACAGCGTTATCGCCACGCGGCGCAGAGCCTGAATTGCAACATGACTTTCAGCATCTATCTGCCGCCACCGCGCGATGATAACCCGCCGCCGGTGCTGTACTGGCTGTCGGGGCTGACCTGCAATGATGAAAACTTCACGCTGAAGGCCGGTGCGCAGCGTATCGCCGCCGAGCTGGGGCTGGTGCTGGTGATGGCTGACACCAGCCCGCGTGGCGACGATGTGCCCAATGATGAAGGTTACGACCTGGGTCAGGGGGCCGGCTTCTACTTGAATGCCACCCAGGCCCCCTGGGACAAGCACTTTCGCATGTACGACTACATCAGCGATGAGTTACCGGCGTTGATCCATCAGCATTTCAGTGTCAGCGATCGTCAGTCGATCTTCGGTCACTCAATGGGCGGCCACGGCGCACTGGTGATGGCATTCCGCAATCCGCAGCGTTTCCGTTCGGTGTCGGCGTTCGCGCCCATCGTTAACCCCTGTCAGGTGCCATGGGGGCGTAAAGCCTTCGCCGCCTATTTGGGTAACGACGAAAGCCAATGGCTGCAATATGACAGTTGCCACCTGCTGGCCAACGGCGCGGAAAAAATGCCGGTGCTGGTGGATCAGGGTGATGACGATCAGTTCCTGGCGGATCAACTGCAACCGGCGAAGCTGGCCGAACTGGCCCGCCAGCGCGACTGGCCGCTAACCCTGCGCATTCAGCCGGGTTATGACCACAGCTACTTCACCATCGCCAGCTTTATCGAAGACCACCTGCGCTTCCACGCCGAACATCTGTTCCGCTGATCGAAAAATCTGGGCGGTTACCCCGCCCGGATTTAATCAAATACCGTCGAGAAGAAAATCTATTGCGGCTTTGACCTCGGTTCGGTATTGGGTAGCATCGCAAAATTCAGCGCCCAAGGTACGAACGGGGATACTGGCCATCTCATGAGTCATAACGGCGTACTCATTGTCATCCACCAGCCTGACCAATGGGACCAAACGTTCCGGGCGAGTGCTACCTGGGTATTTTTCAATGGGCAATAACGGGATCACGACTCGACGATTTAATTGCCCGATGATATCGCTCGTCACATCAAGCAGCAGCGGGTAAACAGTACTTTTCCCTGTATTTGCATATACCGTAAATTGCATCGCTAAAACGTCCTGTATTCGTCACTGAAACAGCCATGTTCATCATGAAAACGGTTCAGAGCCTCAATAGCCTCTCGGTTATCTTCCTTCCATTTTCTCATCTCATGCTGACGCAATTCGGCATCCAAAGCAGCGTTCAGCGTAGCACTGAGGTTAATACCCGCCTCACGTGCACGGCTCAACAAGCTGCGTTCTACCGTCATGGTAACGCTTTGCGTCGTTCGTTGTTTTACTGGCATCAGTACCTCCCACAATAGCCTTCGTGCAAGCAACACGGCTTATTGAACGGATAGTAACACCAGGGAGCGGTGTTAGCCCATTCAAATGTGCTCCACGCGTCACGCCGAACACCTGTTCCGCTGATAAGCCGTAACCACTTGCGATTGTAAATATCGCAAGTGGTTATTCTTCCCTATAACACACACGGTTAACGCTCTCGGCCAGTGAACCAATAATAAACATCTTCAAACCAGGTTAATAAGGCTTTGGTGCCGATCACTGTAATCACCGCGATTGCAACATCCACATAACTATTACAAGGCTTCATAATTAGCAGTGATGAATACTCGATTAAAGAGAATGAAATAAATATCCACAGGGCTATAATAATGCAGTATTTCATTTACACATCCATGTAAAAAAATCATAAGAACACTAAGAAAAACAAGGTAACACCACCCCATTGAAAATAAAACAAAAATAACCATTGATTATAATAATATGACTAACACAATGATTAGGTAAACGTATTCGGTGGAATTACCTAATACGTTAAAGTGTTACGGTTAATTAAGCGATTAATATCCCGTATATTAACCGCTATTAATTTAACTTTATTCTATCCCTTTAATTTCGGATCCAGCGCGTCACGCAGCCCGTCGCCCAGCAGGTTGAACGCCAGTACGGTGATAAATATCGCCAGGCTGGGGAAGATCGCCACGTGCGGTGCAATCACCATATCTGCCCGCGCCTCATTGAGCATCGCGCCCCACTCCGGCGTCGGGGGTTGTGCGCCCAGACCGAGGAATGACAGGCTGGCGGCGGTGATGATCGAGGTGCCGATACGCATGGTAAAATACACCACAATCGACGAAATCGTCCCCGGCAGAATATGCCGCAGGATGATGGTCCAGTCGGACGCACCGATGCTGCGCGCCGACTCGATATAAGTCAGGTGCTTCAATACCAGCGTATTGCCGCGCACCAGCCGGGCAAAAGCCGGGATGCTGAAAATCGCGACCGCGATGATCACGTTGGACATACCGCTGCCCATAATCGCCACCACGCCAATCGCCAGCAAGATGCCGGGAAAGGCGAACAGCACGTCACAGATTCGCATGGTGATACGATCCCACCAGCCTTCGTAATAACCGGCCAGCAGCCCCAACAGCGTGCCGATCAGCCCGCCGACCAGCACCGAGAACACCCCGGCGGCCAATGAAATGCGGGTCCCCATAAGAATGCGGCTGAAAATATCCCGGCCAAGCGAATCCACACCCAGCCAGTGCACCAGCGAAGGCCCCTCGTTCAGACGGTCATAATCAAAGTAGTTTTCCGCATCAAACGGCACCAGATAAGGTGCCAACAGCGCGGCGGCCACCAGCAACAGCACCAACAGCCCGGCGACCAGGGCCACGCGTTGTTGGCGGAACCGCCGCCAGAACTCATGCCAGGGCGTGCGAACCGCGTTAGGGTTGATCGTCGGCATAGCCTTCAGTGCGGCGTTGCGTCGCCAATACTTAATCATCCAGCGTCCTCATTTGTAGCGTATCGCCGGGTTAATTGCCGCATACAGCAGGTCCACCAACAGGTTAATCAGAATGAACTCCAGTGAGAACAGCAAGACTTCGGCCTGGATCACCGGGTAGTCACGCATCTCCACCGAGTCGACCAGCAGCCTGCCTAGCCCTGGCCAATTGAACACCTTCTCCACCACGATCGAGCCGCCGAGCAAAAAGCCAAACTGCAATCCCATCATGGTGACGACCGGGATCATCGCGTTACGCAGGCCGTGTTTCACCACCACCATGGTTTCCCGTACGCCCTTGGCGCGCGCGGTACGCATGTAGTCTTCCTGCAACACTTCGACGAACGAAGCGCGGGTAAAACGCGCCATTACCGCTGCCACCGCCGCTCCCAGCGTGATCGAGGGCAGAATATAGTGCCGCCAGCTGTCGGCCCCCACCGTAGGCAACCAGCCAAGGTTGACGGAGAACACCTGCATCAACAGCATGCCAAGCGCAAAAGCGGGGAATGAGATGCCGGAAACCGCCAACGTCATGCCGAGGCGGTCCGGCCAGCGGTTACGCCAGACGGCAGACACCATACCGATGCCCATACCGAAGATCGTCGCCCACAGCATGCTGGTCAGGGTCAGCCACAGGGTCGGCAGAAAGCGCGAGCCAATCTCTTCGCTTACCGGGCGTTTGGAGACCATTGAGGTGCCAAAATCCCCCTGCAGCGCATTGACAAAAAAGTGCACGAACTGCTGTGGCAGCGGCTTGTCGAGCCCCAGATCCTTACGAACCAGTTGCACCACCGCCTCGTCGGCCTCCGGCCCTGCCGCCAGCCGTGCCGGATCGCCGGGCAACATATGGACGAACAGAAACACCAGCACCGCGACAATCAGCAGCGTCGGGATCAACCCCAGCAGTCGTTTCAGAAAATAATTAAGCATCTCGGGTGAGTCCCCTCACCCCGCCCTCAATGAGAGCGGGGATTGGCGCCTTATTTAAGATCGGCATTATCAAAGTTGAACGAGGTATCCGGCATTACATAGAAACCACTCAACTGTTTGTTGTTGGCCGACAGCAAACGCTCGGTCGCCAGGAAGATCCACGGCGCATCAGCCCAGATGCGATCCTGCGCGTCCTTGTACAGTTTTTGCTTCTCGCCGCGATCGGTGGTCGCCAGCGCACCGGTCAGATCCTGGTCCACCTGTGGGTTACTGTAGAACGCGGTGTTGAACTGCTTGGGTGGTGCCGCCTGGGTAGAGAACAGCGGCGACAGCGCCCAATCCGCCTCACCGGTTGACGCAGACCAGCCGGTATAGAACATCCGCACGCCGGTGTCTTTCACCCCAACGCTTTCCACCTGTGCCGCACGTTGACCGGCATCCATCGCCGTCACCGTCACTTTTACCCCTACCTGCGCCAACTGCTGCTGGGCAAACTGCAGGACTTTCTGCGCGGTGCTGTGGTTATGCGACGACCACAGGGTGGTGGTGAAGCCGTTCGGGTAGCCTGCTTCCTTCAGCAGTTCGCGCGCCTTGGCCGGATCGTATGGCCATGGCTTATAACGGGTAGCAAAGTCTATCGCCGGCGGCACCGGACCTTCTGCCGGTACCGCGTAGCCGGAGAACGCCACCTTGATCAGCGCATCTTTGTTGATGGCATAGTTCAGCGCCTGCCGCACTTTCAGATTATCAAACGGCTTCTGGGTGACGTTCAGGCTGATGTAGCGTTGCAGGATCGAAGGGGCCGCCACCAGATCGAGTTTGGCATTGCCTTCCAGCACCTTGGCCTGCTCATAAGGGATCGGGAAAGCAAAGGTCGCTTCGCCGGTCTGCAACATCGCCGCGCGGGTATTGTTATCCACGATCGGCCGCCAGGTGATGCTGTCGAGTTTCGGCAGCCCCGGCTTCCAGTAACCGTCAAACTTCTTCACCTTGACGAAATCGGTCTGGTTCCAGGTCACGAACTGGTAAGGGCCGGTACCGACCGGATGGAAACCAATCTCTTTGCCATACTGCTTCAGCGCCGCCGGGGAAATGATCACCGCCGCCGGGTGCGCCAGGTTATTGATAAACGCCGAGAATGGCGCTTTCAGCACGATCTTGACCGTTGTAGCATCCACCACTTCGGTTTTGTCGATCATCTTGAACAGGTTGTAACGCTTGAGGTGGTTGTCCGGGTTGCTGGCACGATCCAGGTTAACCTTCACCGCTTCGGCGTTAAATTCGCTGCCGTCATGGAATTTCACTCCCGGATGCAGCTTGACGGTGTAAGTCAGGCCGTCTGGGCTCACCTCGTAGCTGTCCGCCAGCACGTTTACCAGCTTCATGTCCTTGTCAAAGCCGAACAGGCCCTGATAGAAGGATTTGGCCACCGCCTGCGACAGCGTGTCGTTGGCGTCATACGGGTCAAGCGTGGTGAAATTGGACGCAACGGCGATCACCGCATCTTTCGCCGCCCAGGCCGGGCCTGCGCCCACCGCCGCCAACAGCACGACGGCCGCTAATGCCTTACGTTTGAATGTGTGCTTCATGGTGCTTGCATCTCCTGAGGTCATTAAAAGGCACCGGCGATCGGATGACGGGCAACAAAGTGCCCGGGGCCAACCTGCACCAGCGGTGCGGTAACGGGTTCATCGCCCAGCGCGCGGATCGGGCTGGGAATTTCATCGACCAGCAGCGGCTGGCGTTGGTGAGCATGGGCCGGATCGGCCACCGGTACTGCTGCCATCAGCTTGCGGGTGTAGGCGTGCTGCGGGTTATTAAACACCGCACGGCGCGGGCCAATCTCGACAATCTGCCCGAGGTACATCACCGCAACGCGATGGCTGATACGCTCCACCACCGCCATATCATGTGAGATAAACAGAAAGGCAATGCCAAACTCACGCTGTAAATCGAGCAACAGGTTGACGATCTGCGCCTGAATCGACACATCGAGCGCCGATACCGATTCATCGGCGATCACCACTTTTGGGTTGAGTGCCAGCGCGCGCGCAATGCAGACTCGCTGTCGTTGCCCGCCAGAGAACTCATGCGGGTAGCGACGTGCGTGTTCAGGTTTCAATCCGACGCGCTCCAGCAGCCAATCGACCCGTTCTTGTGCGGCCTTGCCGCGTGCCACGTTATGCACCAGCAGCGGTTCCATAATCGAGAAGCCGACGGTCAGACGCGGATCGAGCGAGGCATAAGGATCCTGGAAGATAAACTGGATATCCCGCCGCAGATGCTGCAACGCCGGGCCTTTCAACTGATTGATCTGGCGACCGTCAAAGGTAATGGTGCCGCGCTGACTGTCCACCAGCTTCAGCAAGGATCGGCCGGTGGTGGACTTGCCGCAGCCGGACTCCCCCACCAGCCCCAGGGTTTCACCGGGGTAGAGATCGAAACTGACGTTTTCCACCGCGTGTACCCGGCGGGTGACCCGGTTCAGAATGCCGCTGCGCAGATCAAAGCGCGTCACCAAATTCTCCACCCGCAGGATCGGCGCCGCACCGGGCGGCACGGTATCCTGTGGGCCGCCATTGTCCGCCCCGTTCGGCAACGGAAATTTGGCCGGAAAATCTTGTTGTGCCATCGAACCCAGCTTCGGTACCGCTGCCAACAAGGCCTGGGTGTAGGGCTGTTGCGGTGCGGCAAACAGCTCGCGCACCGGTCCCTGCTCCACCCGTTCCCCCTGACGCATCACCAGGACCCGGTCGGCAATCTCCGCCACCACGCCCATGTCGTGGGTGATGAAAATGACCCCCATCTGCATTTCCTGCTGCAGCACGCGGATGAGCTGCAGGATCTGCGCCTGAATAGTGACATCCAGCGCGGTGGTCGGTTCGTCGGCAATCAATAATGCCGGTTTACAAGACAGCGCCATGGCGATCATCACTCGCTGGCGCATGCCGCCAGAAAGTTGATGCGGGTAGCGGTTAAGCACGTCTTTGGCTTCGGGAATGCGGACCAGATCGAGCATCTGCAAGGCGGCTTGTTTGGCAGCCCGATGATCCATCGCCTGATGCAGACGCAGGGATTCGGCGATCTGCTCACCCACCGGGAATACCGGATTCAGTGAGGTCATGGGCTCCTGAAAAATCATCGCCATATCGGCACCGCGTACCGTCCGCAGCGTCCCCTGGCGGGCACGGGCCAAATCAAGCACCTCACCGTTGCGCCGACGGAAGGGCATGGCACCGCTGACGATATTGCCACCGCCCTGTTCCACCAGCCGCATCAAGGCCAGCGAGGTGACGGATTTGCCCGAGCCGGATTCGCCGACGATCGCCAGCGTTTCACCGCGATCGACATCGAATGACAGGTTGCGCACCGCATCCAGGGTGTCACCCTGTTGATGAAACTGAATACTGAGATCGCGTACTGAAAGTACGCGTTGTGGCGGCAACCATAGCCCAGCGTCGGCCGTGGGCGGCATCAAGGTATCGGTCATGCACCCTCCTGGTGATCGGTTAGCGATAAATCCCTACGGACGGCGCATCGCCGACATAACCAAACCCGCGGTACATCCCTTCACTGTTAAAAGGCAGCGCCACGTTACCCTGGCTGTCGATGGCGATCATCCCGCCGCTACCGCCCATCGCCAGCAGTTTTTCCATCACTACCCGGTCGCTGGCCTGCTGCAGGCTGAGACCGGCGTATTCCATCAACGCGGAAACGTCATAGGCCGCCACGCCGCGCATGAATATTTCACCGGTGCCGGTGCTGGAGACCGCCACCGTGGCATTATTGGCGTAACAGCCGGCGCCGATTATCGGCGTATCGCCGACCCGACCGGCCTGTTTGTTGGTCATGCCACCGGTCGAGGTCGCCGCCGCCAAATTGCCCAGGGCGTCCAACGCCACCGCACCCACGGTGCCAAACTTACTGTCGGGGTCGATCGGCTCAGCACCGTCGTGATCGAGCAACACTCGTCCCAGCTCCGCCTGAGCGCGGTGCAGTTGGTCAAAACGTGATTGGGTAAAGAAGAAGTCAGGGGCGACCATTTCCAGGCCGTGGGCAGTGGCAAACCTTTCGGCGCCCTCGCCGGCGAACAGCACATGCTGGCTGTTTTCCAACACCGCACGCGCAGCCAGTATCGGATTGCGTATCCGGCTGACACCCGCAACGGCACCGGCATCACAGGTGCGTCCGTCCATCACGCAGGCATCCAGTTCATGGGTACCCTGATGAGTGAACACCGAGCCTTTACCGGCATTGAATAACGGGCACTCTTCCAGCAACCGCACCGCTTCAGTCACCGCATCCAATGCGCTGCCACCCTGGGCGAGGATCTGCTGACCTGCGGCGACAATGCCGGATAACGCCTGAATATACTCTTGTTCTTTTTCAGCACTCAGCGCCGTACGGGTAATTGCGCCCGCACCGCCGTGAATGGCAATCACTGGTTTGCTCATTTGCCTGACACCCTGTGTTAAACCTGCCAACCCCACACCGTTCCCGGGCTGATAATTAATTATTTTTTCTTTTCCCGACTATATTTAGCCCGACATTCTATGTAAAGCATTAAGTCACTACTCAGCATTTAGCGTAGTTCGCTTAGATTATTTCGCACATTGAAATAGCTTAATGGAATAAAAACAGTCAGTTAGAATAGAGCGAAAACACCGTAAATAACGGTTGGGATTTTTGGTAAAAGCACTGGGCGGATAGACAACTATTATCCGGAGAAATAACCGATATCTCTGTATATTAAGCTGTCACAGGTTCAACCTGCTGTTTTTCAGCAGGCTGAACGCAGATGATAATATTTAGAACCCGGAGCCCGGCAGCAACAGAAATGCTTCTTCTTCCGGGGTTGAGATGCGGCCTAATATCGCATTACGGTGCGGGTAACGGCCAAAACGGTCAATAATGGCTTTATGTCGCAATTCAAACTCCAGCTGATCGCCATTATCCAGTTCGGTATACAACGCCAGCGCCTGCTGATGGATCAGCGCCGACTCCGAGTGCATAAACGGCAGATAGAGAAAACCCCGCTGTTCCCGGCTGAGCTGTTCACACTGCCCGCTGCGCACCGCTTCCTGCGCCAACACCAGCGCCATACAGTCGCTGGCAAATGAACCGGGCGTGCCACGGAACAGATTGCGGCTGAACTGATCGAGCACAATCACCTCCGCCAATCGTCCCTCAATGGTTTCTCGCCAGTGCGCCAGTTCACCGGCAGCGGCGGCCTGCCAAATCTGGCCAAAGCGGGTATGCAGCAGGCGATCAAATTCATCATCCTTTTTGAACCACATTGCCGGTTCGATCTCGTCGAACCAGAAGTCTAATACCTGTCTGTGCATCACGGTCTCCTGTTGTTTACTTCAGCATAGCATCCTTCATAATACCCCCACTTTGCCGAAAATTTCGCGCACCCTGATTACGGAGTTCTCTCAATGGATCATTGCCATACTTCCGATCTCATTTCCCTGGAGCAGGCGCTGGAGAAGATGCTCAGCCAGCTCTCTCCCCTGCAGCAGACCGAATCCATTGCCCTGACCGCCGCCGCCGGCCGTATTACAGCCGCAGCGGTGATTTCCCCTATTGACGTGCCCCCGTTTGCCAATTCGGCGATGGACGGTTACGCCGTGCGCCTCGCCGACTTGCAGGCCAATGCCCCGCTGCCCGTGGCGGGCAAAGCCTTTGCCGGTGCGCCATTCAATGGTGACTGGCCAGCCAACACCTGCGTGCGCATCATGACCGGCGCCCCTATCCCTGTCGGCGCCGAAGCGGTGATCATGCAGGAACAGGCCGAGGTGAGTGATGCCGGAGTACGCTTCACGGCCGAAGTGCAAGCCGGGCAAAATATCCGTCTGGCGGGGGAAGATATTCGCCTGGGTGCCGGGGTGTTACCCGCTGGCGTCAGGTTTGGCGCGGCACAGTTGCCGTTGCTGGCCTCGCTCGGCGTCGCCGAAGTCCAGGTGATGCGCAAACTGAAAGTCGCGGTGTTCTCCACCGGCGACGAGTTACAACCGGTCGGTCAACCGCTGCAGGCAGGTCAAATCTACGATACCAACCGCTTTGCGGTGCGCCTGATGCTGGAACAGCTGGGCTGCGAGGTGATCGATCTGGGCATTATCCGCGACAATCAAGAAGCGCTGCGTGCCGCCTTCGAACAGGCGGACAGTCAGGCCGACGTGGTAATCAGCAGCGGTGGCGTCTCGGTCGGTGAAGCCGACTACACCAAGCAGATGCTGGACGAACTGGGCGAAGTCAGCTTCTGGAAGCTGGCGATCAAACCGGGTAAGCCTTTTGCCTTCGGCAAGCTGAAACACGCCTGGTTCTGCGGCCTGCCGGGCAACCCGGTTTCCGCCGCCCTGACCTTCTACCAACTGGTGCAACCGCTGTTGGCAAAGCTGGCCGGTCACAGCGACTGGCAGTTGCCACCGCGTCTGCAAGCACGCGCATTAACCCCCTTGAAGAAAGCGCCGGGCCGTCTCGATTTCCAGCGCGGCGTATTTACCAGCAACGCCCAGGGTGAGTTGGAAGTGAGCAGCACCGGTCATCAGGGCTCGCACGTCTTCAGCTCGTTCAGCCAGGGCAACTGCTTTATCGTGCTGGAGCGCGATCGTGGCTCAGTGGCGACGGGCGAAATGGTGGACATTGAGCCCTTCAACGCCCTGCTGAGGAGCTGAGCATGCTGCCGGAATTAACCGATGCCGAAGCGCTGCGCTACAACCGCCAGATTATCCTGCGCGGCTTCGACTTCGACGGCCAGGAAAAGCTGAAGGCCGCACGGGTACTGATTGTCGGCCTCGGCGGATTGGGTTGCGCCGCCGCGCCCTATTTGGCTGCGGCGGGCGTCGGTCACCTGACGCTGGTTGATTTCGACACCGTTTCGCTCTCCAACCTGCAACGCCAGATCCTGCACCGCGACGCGCGTATTGGCATGGCGAAAGTGGAATCGGCGCGTATCGAACTGAGCGCCATCAATCCGCATATCCACATTGACGCCGTTGACGGGCAGTTGGACGACTCTCAGATGGCGGCACAGATTGCCGCCTGCGATCTGGTGCTGGACTGTACCGACAACGTAGCAACGCGCGACCTGCTGAATCGCCTGTGCCATGCGCAGCGTAAACCGCTGGTGTCCGGCGCGGCGATCCGTATGGAGGGGCAGCTGAGCGTTTTCACCTACCAGCCTGATGAACCTTGCTACCGTTGCCTGAGTCGGTTATTCGGCGATAACGCCCTGACCTGTGTCGAAGCCGGTGTAATGGCCCCGCTGGTGGGCACCATCGGCACCTTGCAAGCCATGGAGGCCATCAAACTGCTGACGCAATACGGCCAGCCACTCACCGGTAAACTGCTGATGTTTGATGCCATGACGATGCAATTTCGTGAAATGAAGCTGCCGAAAAATCCGCAGTGCGAGGTGTGTGGCGGGGAATAACAGACACAAAAAAGGCGGGAGTGCTCCCGCCTTCGATTATCACTGGTTATTTTTGCGGGCGCGTATAACGCGCCCCTACCAGAGAGTTAGACGATACCCTGGCTACGCAGATAGTCTTCGTAGTTGCCGGTAAAGTCGATCACCTTGGTCGGTGTCATTTCCAGTACGCGGGTCGCCAGCGAGCTAACGAACTCACGGTCGTGGGAAACGAAGATCAGGGTGCCTTCATACATTTCCAACGCCATGTTCAGCGACTCGATGGATTCCATATCCAGGTGGTTGGTTGGTTCATCCATAATCAGGATGTTAGGACGCTGCATCATCAGCTTGCCGAATAACATGCGGCCCTTCTCACCCCCTGACAACACCTTCACTTTCTTCTTGATGTCGTCCTGGCTGAACAGCAAACGACCCAGCACGCTGCGAACGGCCTGCTCGTCGTCTTTTTCCTGCTTCCACTGGCTCATCCAGTCGAATACCGTCAGGGTGTCATCGAATTCGTATTCGTGATCCTGAGCGTAGTAACCGATTTTGGCGTTTTCAGACCATTTCACGCTGCCGCTGTCCGGTTGAGCATCGCCAACCAGCGCTTTCAGCAGGGTCGACTTACCAACACCGTTCGGGCCCAGTACCGCGACTTTCTCGCCCACTTCAACCATCAGGTTGAGTTTGCTGAACAACGGGCCGTTGTCGAAGCCTTTGGTCAGTGCTTCCACTTCCAGCGCGTTACGGAACAGTTTTTTGTCCTGGTCGAAACGGATGAACGGGTTCTGACGGCTTGAAGCCTTCACTTCTTCCAGCTGGATCTTGTCGATCTGGCGGGCACGTGAAGTCGCCTGTTTGGATTTGGAGGCGTTGGCGCTAAAGCGGCTAACGAACGACTGCAGTTCGTTAATCTGTGCCTTTTTCTTGGCGTTATCCGCCATCAGACGTTCACGCGACTGGGTTGCCGCCGTCATGTATTCGTCATAGTTGCCGGGATACACGCGCAGTTCGCCGTAGTCCAGATCCGCCATGTGTGTACACACCATGTTCAGGAAGTGACGGTCGTGCGAAATGATAACCATGGTGCTGTTACGCTCGTTCAGCACCTGCTCCAGCCAGCGAATGGTATCGATGTCCAGGTTGTTGGTTGGTTCGTCGAGCAACAGGATTTCTGGATCGGAGAACAGCGCCTGCGCCAGCAACACGCGCAGTTTGAAGCCCGGTGCGATTTCGCTCATCGGACCATAATGCTGTTCAACCGGGATGCCTACGCCGAGCAGCAGCTCGCCGGCACGTGCTTCGGCGGTGTAACCGTCCATCTCGCCGTAAGCGACTTCCAGATCGGCCACTTTATAGCCGTCTTCTTCGCTCATTTCGGCCATAGCGTAAATACGGTCACGCTCTTCCTTCACTGCCCACAGCTCATGGTGGCCCATGATGACGGTGTCCAGCACGCTGTATTGCTCAAAAGCGAACTGATCCTGACGCAGTTTACCCAGACGCTCGTTCGGATCGAGGAACACGTTGCCGCCGCTCGATGCCAGGTCGCCGCCCAGGATTTTCATAAAGGTGGATTTGCCGCAGCCGTTAGCCCCGATCAAACCATAGCGGTTACCGCCACCAAATTTAACAGAGATGTTTTCAAACAGCGGCTTACTGCCAAACTGCATAGTAATGTTGTTAGTGCTTAACACAGCGCTCGCTCTTCATATCATTAGGAATGTGATTTGGCGCGCATTATGCCATAACGGGGATAAGAGATCGCGGGAAGTTTCGGTGACAATTTGAGCAATGGTGCGCTAGTGGTGGATCATGCTATTAGCCAACATTTCTAAATCAAAGGTTCAACGTGATGCAAACCTGTCATTTGATCAGTGAGCGTGAGACTTGTATAGCTAACTACCTTATGAAGATAGTTAGCTTTATATATCATTCTAACGCCCACCTACATCAGTGGCCCCAAACGTCTCTTTGGAATCTATTCCAGCCAATAATCAAGATATCCTCCAGAGAGAAACTACCCCCGCTTGAAGGTTGCCATGGGCCACTTCCCCAAGATGTCCCACCGCCATTAGGATACATATCAATTGAAGATGTACCTGGAGCCCAACATCTTCCGTTAGCATCTATGTACGTCCCCATATCTCGCCCTCTCTGGTCAATTATATTTCCTGACTCTCTGTGGCCATCGAGATTCATACCCCCAGAAATCAAGTGTAACTCGTTAAATTTTATTTCTTTCATGAGCATATCCTTTTAATATACTTATCAATAAATTAGGAAAATAAATATACTCACAAGCATCCATGTTTTAAAATACCAAAATATATATCTTTAAATTTTTCCCTTCTTAAAATGTCAGCTTTCAATGTCGAAACATTGTTACCCAACTCTTTTTCAAAAATGGACTTGACGTCCTTATTATTTATTTTACCTAGTTGTTTTAATCCACAGGCCACATAAAGTTTGCTTTCTGACGTCGCCTCTGGGTTATTAGCTATTGTCAAAAAAATCTCTGTTGCATTCTTGCTTTTAAGAATATCTCTTACATCATTCTCTCCTTTACTATACTTACCAATAAACCCATTCATCCCTACGGAAAAGTAACTTACCTTGGATAAATCATTTGCTATAGAAGAATAATTCATTTCAGATGTGTAACCATAAAGAGAGCATAGCAAAGTAAAAAAAAAGCAACAACTGACATAAACTTTTTTCATCAGCTCATCCTCTGTTCGAAAACTATCTATAATATGTAAAACATAACCATATCAACTAGCTCATTGTAAAGAAATTATTTTATAAACGAACTGGTTACTTTAATTTTAAAAAATTAAAGCATGGATGTAAATTTATATTTTACATATAGTTACAACCATTTTCTGGTAAGGAAATCTTATATCCATTAAATAAATTCAGATAAAAAACTCGCAAAAAACCATTCAAAAAAACAATATGAATTGGATTTATTTATAAAAAAACAATAAATTAAAAACAATATGATTAATTACCTGAACTATTCCTCAGACATCCAACACATAATACTGACGTATATTACCATCTAACACATAAGAGAAAGCTCTGACACATACTAAATAAAAAATTTTCAACCCTAAGTTTTAAATACCAGGTCAGGCAACCCTGAACCGTACTCTAAGCAACCCACCATTCCTCTCTTGCACTCGGAAATTTCAACATGACTCAGATCAGCTCCACTCGAGAACCGGATAAGTTCATCACTTCTCAAACCGCGAAATGCTATTGAGAATCGATCCGCGCTGTTGTTATAGAAAAGAACCATCTCGTATGGAGTAGCTTTGTTCCGCTCATTCTGGTGATAAGGGGTTGTATACTCATCAGGGTACTTGAATGGGTCTGCCGGAACCCATGCCGAAACTGTAGCTGGGAGTGCCATTAAAAGCGGCAACATGCATTTCTTCATTATCATACGCCCCTAAAATAACTAACATCATGAATATTAACAAAAAGACTGTTTTTCGTACAATTTATTGATGACTATGAGTCACATCAACACAAATAAAATGTGACTCATAGTCCGTGGTCTGATAAGCAACAAAACATGATGCTTGTTAGATGAAAAATGAACTTCAAATCAAATTTGGCAAACGTGTTCGAGAACTGCGCAAAGAGCGTGGTTGGTCGCAAGAAGAATTCGCTGATAAATGTGAGATAGATCGCACTTATATAAGTGGGATTGAGCGTGGGGTTAGGAATCCCACATTAGAGGTGATTGGTCTGATAGCAGCAGGCTTTGATAGTCCGGTGGCAACGTTAATGCTATTCAATACCCAATAAGTAATCATCTTTAAGTATTGTTATGTTACTCAACAACATCGTATTTTCGCAATGCATATGATTTTATATAATATTTTCCCTATAAATTCTCAACGTTAAAATAACAAAAGAAAACAACTAGCAGACTTATAATTAATTATTTCCAGCACTACTTATTACTTTCTAGTTTTGTGAACTACTGTATTATGTTTCCTCTTGTGGTAATCCTTCTACTTGTTGTATATATTTTTATTGAAAATTGATACGCATAGATGATATATAATACCAATACCTAATTTTAATGTTTTATACTAAGGAGATAAAATAATGAGAGATGATATTTTAAAAAGTTTCTTAACTGACTTTTCCACACAAAACAATTACGAAGAACTCCCAGAAGACGAGCAATTTGAGAGATTCGTTAATTTCAATATAGTATCAAAGCTATATCCTCGAGACTTGGAAGTTGAGGATTTGGCAACAGGAGGTACCAATGATTTGGCTATAGATGGAGCTGCCATTATTGTAAATGGAAGAATAATAACTAATGAAGAAGAGATTGAATTTTTAAGGAATAAAAATGGTACTCTAGATGTAACATTTGCTCTAATACAATCTAAGAACTCACCAAAATTCAAAGGAGATCAAATATTAAACTTTATAACGGGAGTGAAAATTTTATTCGATCAAAACCCTTCTATTCCAGAGAATGAACAAATAAAAAAAATAAGGAAACTTAAAGAAATAATATATCAACACTCTATTGACTTTGATGAACCTCCTGCACTTAAACTATATTTCGTAACCACAGGTGAATGGAACGAACCAGAAGCAATAGTTGGAAAAGTCAACAGGGAGCTAAAAGAGATAGATGAAAGAGGATTATTCAAAAATACAGCTGATATAGAATTTTATGATGCCGAAAGATTAAAATCAAACTATAGGGAGTTAAGCCGTAAGTCGGTAAAGGAGATTCCATTCAACAATAATGTACCTTTACCTGAAATACCAGAACACTTGAATATTAGACAATCATTTATTGGTAGTATTCCTGTGGTAGATTATATAAAACTGATAACTAATAATGACGGGAATTTATAAAAAGGTCTATTTTACGATAATGTTCGAGACTATCAAGGAAAAAATAAAGTAAACCAAGAGATAGCAAAAACGCTAAAATCAGAAAATAACAAGTTTTTGCTTCCACTACTAAACAATGGGATTACTATAATTGCAAAAAAAGTTGACAAAGTCGGCCCAAAACTAAAGCTAACAGATTTCCAAATAGTCAATGGATGCCAATCTAGCCATGTATTATTTGAGAATAAAGAAAGTCTATCCTCTAGCATACATATCATTATAAAGATAATTGAAACAAATCATCAGGATGTAATTAACAATATTATAAGAGCCACTAATAGGCAGACAGAAGTTAAAGATGAAGCATTTGAATCACTGAAACCATTCCATAAGGACTTGGAGGAATTTTATAAAGCCAAATCGTCGAATCTAATCCCTCCCATTTATTATGAGCGTAGATCTAAAGAGTATCTTGGCAATCCAAAAGTCAAAGCATACCAGGTCATAACTCTGGCATCACAAATAAAGTCATATGTATCACTAGTATTAGAACAACCACAGAGCACACACAGATATTTTGGTGAGATATTAGAAAGCAACAAAGATAAATTATTCATAACGACATCAGGAAATTTAAACTTATACTATATATCCTCCCTTATCGTTAATAGACTTGAGATTCTTTTTAAGAGGAAATCCGTCCAGCAAAAATATAAAGACTTCAAGTACCACATTGCATTTTTGGTATATTTAATGCTAAATAAAAACAAAAAAAACACGGATGAGATAATAAATACCTTTAATACAAAAGACCTTTACAAGCCATTATTTGATGACTCATGCAAAGTAATATCAAAAGTACTAAGCGAAAATAGAATTTCCAATAAGGATGCTATTCGGAGCAGAGAGTTCACATCCAAGATTAGAGAGAAAGCACTAACGAAATAAAATCACAAAGATAAATTGCCAGCTACTGCTGGCAATTTACACAAAAACAAAAAGTTTTGATTTATTTATTTCTCTAAGAATTATTATTCTACAAACAGCCCAGCCTGAGCTTACTTAAATATTCCCAGATCACATAACAACCAAGATCAATAATAATATTTTTATTATTAATGAATAACCACCTTATTAGAAGTGAAATTAGCACACTATACATCATCATGTCAAAGTAAATAAGCAGACATGGAAACATAATATTGTTATGTTATTGTTCTTTATTTTTAGACACAAACACCTTTATATCAACATCATTAGAATAAGCGGTAGATACATAACTTTGTAATAATTGATATGCCTGTAAACTTTCATCAGCAGCATTATTTCCCTTTGCCATTTCTTTTACAAAATGCTCTTTGCAAAAAGCATTCCCAATTACCATCCAGATTTCTTTATCAACTAATGGTGACTTCCTTCTTTCCGAAACAACATCCCACAAACTCGCCAGTGTGCTCTCCCTGACAGCTGCATCTCCGTTGCTATCAAATATCTTAGATTCATATACTCGTATGCGATCATTAACAGTAGCTTTACCTTTACTGGGCCATTCTTTCTGTAGTTCAGTGACATTACCAGGTAGCAGGTCAGCATTTGTAGATATCATCATTTCAATATTTTTAATAGCTTGTCCACCGACCTCTGCAATAGCACCTGCTGATGATTCAGGCCTTTTAGCACTGTTACCACATTTTGCATGGACAAATATAAGTTTACTTGGTGAGCTTATTATAAAATCAGCTGGTTCTGTTCCCATATCTGTACATATCATTAAGTCAATATTATTTGTATACTCTCTGAATGGTCCATATTCTATGTACGGCAAGCTAGGGTCAGCATATCCTTTTAGCTTATCAACTAAATAAAATATAGAGTCCTTGGAGAAACTTTTCCCGTCAAATCCTTGGAACTTCTCCTTCCCTTTTTCTGTCATTCCTTCTTTTAATAATTCTGGAATTGAGATTATAACTTTATTTAGATTTGCATCTTCAAGCGTGAAGCCATCATCTGAAGGTAATCTAAAACTATAAAACTCACCATCACTAAAAGACTTCCCATCAGAATACAAAACCTTATACGTATGCTCATAAAGGAAATCGTTCACATCTACTTTGTTGTCTCCTTTTAGAACTTCGATATCAAAATCACAAATAAAACTGTAAAATGGATTGTCATTTCTTTTTTCTATTTTGATTTTTTCACTCATAGGATCAAATAAAAATCCATCATCATACTTAAAGTATAAAAATGTCTTTTCAATAAAAAAATCTTTGCCATCAATTAAGACTTTCACATCTGCTTCTAAATCGCTAAAATCGAAAACTATTGATGATATATTCTCATCAGGGATCTCTTGTATAGGCATTGCAAATGAACTGATTACCCCTTTAATATTTGATTTATTACCTGCAATTACACCATCAATCTCTGATAACCACTCATCAAAACTCTCTAACGTAAAATCAGACCTAAGCTGGTCTGATATCCTTCCATTTCCCATACCTAGATAATAGCTACCAACCTTCTTATCATTCACATCATAATTGTCTAATCTCAACGTGCTTAGCGCATAACTACTGTTTGTTTGTGTATTTGACAATTCATCAAGATTACGTCCTTTAAGCAATATTGCTTCTGGTCTCCTCTTGGCTGTCGTTATTGAACGACTACTAACTTCCCTAGGAATAGTTTTTATAGCTCCAGATGATACCTTTAAGAGATCTTCAAGTCGTATAGGCCTTTCCAATTTCGTATTATTATTTTTTTGATATTTCTTGTTTCTACTATCAAATATGGCAACCAGCTTTCCATTTAGCTTTTTTATTACCACAACTTCAAGGGTAGGTTCAAAGAAAAACTCATCTACTAAGAAACGTGAGCGATTAAATGCAACTGAACAGATAACATATAAACTATCGTTGTATTGATAAGCCTCTTTAACAAGCTCTCCATCATGGTGTAATGACCAATAAATATTATCGGCTAAATCTGATAACGAAAAATCCTCATGCGTTTTATAGAAGCAAACTGAAGCAGATGGGATTACTAACGATTTACTCGGGTCGAAATCAGTCAAGTTGAACTTTCTAATAAATCTATTACCATAATAGCTTGCATCGGGGAACTCGGATAAGTACCGCTCAATTAACAAACTTGTATTCAACGATCCAAGAAATCTCTCTTGTCCATTTCTATCTTGCAGAGTGCTGTCAAAATTTAAATAATTATCCCACAACCTAGAATTTGATGATGTGTTTAACTCATATACGATTGGGTCTACATTATTATAAACCCGAACAACCCTCCCTACTGTTTGAACTAATTCTCTTCCGCTGCTTACTTCATATGTTAGAATCAACAACTTTGCTTGAGGGATATCAACACCTTCATCAATTTTCCTTTGATGTATGATCACTTTGTATTTCGAGCTTTTAATATCTGAGGGTACAAACTCTTTTTTATTTTCCTCTGTGCTTTTCTTAAACCCATCATGTAAAGCTAATGTTTCAAAGTCGTTTTTAAGAAAATCATAATAATAACTAACATCGCTTTGATATTTGCACTTCACTATACATACAGTGTCAGGGTGTTTTTTTAAAAAACCATTTATTATATTTTTTAATTGATCTTTATTTTCAGTTTTAAATTCAGGGCAAGAAATCACCCCATTCCTAGTTGCTTGTCCAAACGTATAGATATAACTGTACTTCTCATTTATATCAAACTGAAAGAGATCATTTCTATAAGGTGTAGCCGTGACTACAATTCGATGAGCTGATATACCTCTAACTAGCTCTCTCCATACCAAAGATGGCTCAGAATGCCCCTCATCAACAATGACTAAGTCAATATTGCTCTGTAACTCCTTTAATTGCTCTTCATTCAATCTTTGAACGGTTTGAAATGTAGTAACAAAAACCCCATCTCTTTTTATATTATTTATATTTTTATATGCTTTTTTATTAGTTAAACGAGGATCCTTACCCACACCAATTTTTTCATAAAAACCACCATTAATATCATTAAAAAGTTGGTTTCTTACTGCACTTCTGTGGCAAAGCACAAGAATTCTTTTCTGTTTTGCTCGGTGAGTAACGATCGTTATCACACCTGATTTCCCAGCCCCAGTAGGTAAACTCAGCAAGCAAGCCTTTGAAGGTTTTTTTCTAATACCTTCATCTGTTTTTTCATATGTATTAAGGTATTTTAATGCTATGTCTATACTTGAAATCTGACAATCCCTCAATTTTTCTTTAAATAAAAAATCAATATTTTCCTTTTCCATTTAACCCTTCAATGTTTATTGAATAATTATTACATGTATTCTTAATACCATCTATTCTGGAAGAATTCAACATGTACAGAACCCCTTCCAATTGAATAATGATAGAATAATTAAAATATAAATAATGAGTTTTTTATTTAATTTTACATATGGAACAACACTGTAATGTTGTTAGTGCTTAACACAGCGCTCGCTCTTCATATCATTAGGAATGTGATTTGGCGCGCATTATGCCATAACGGGGATAAGAGATCGCGGGAAGTTTTGGTGACAATTTGAGCAGTGGTGCGGTGGTGGTGGATGCCAGGCAAGCAGATTGTTTGCCAGAACGGTCGGATGCGGTAGCCCCACCCGACAGACAAGCGGGTTAATCAGGAAAATGGCCGTTGATATCCGCATAAGATGCCGCATCGGTGAATAACGGCTCTGAGTTGCCGTCAGCCAGAAAGCCCGCGGCTAATTTGATAGTGCTTGCCCACAGCGTTTGCGGAATCCATGAACCAACACTCACTCGCCGCACGCCAAGTTCAGCCAGCCTGTCGGCGGGCAGAAGACCAGGCCAGGTGATTACGTTGAGTAACAGATCGGTATTGCCGGCAATCTGACGGATCGCATCCGGATCTGTCACCCCCAGTACGAACAGGCCGTCGGCTCCGGCGTCGCGATAAAGTTTTGCTCGCACCAGCGTCTCATCCATCCGCTTGGCGGCAGAGGTCAGATTACGCGCATAAACATCCGTGCGGGCATTAATGTACAGTTTGACGCCCAAGCGTTCCGCCACACTACGCGCCTGATTAATTTTTTCGCACAATATTTGTGGAGAGCCTGCGCCATCCTGAATATTGATGCCAACCGCACCAACATCAATAAAGCGGGCTACTACATTTTCGAAGCTATGTTCATGCGTGGCATAGCCGCCTTCAATGTCGACACTGAGCGGCACTTTAATCACCCGGGCTATCGCCGCTATGCTCGCCAGGTGGGGTTCCAACGGCAACTGATCCCCGTCGCGGTAGCCAAGTGACCAGGCAACACCGGCGCTGGTAGTCGCGATCGCCGCCGCACCGAGGCTTTCAATCAACAATGCACTGCCGGCATCCCAGGCATTGGGTAGACGCAACGGATGTGGCTGGCGGTGTAAATTGGCAAAAATGGTGGCTTTACTGTTGAGGTCCATAGAATTCTCCCGAGAAAAACGCATTCTAACCATCGTCAATCTGGATGATAATAGCCGCTAATTTCAGATATTCATTCCTCAGGAGAACGAATGGAAGAACCTTCCCTGCATCTGGTGAAAGTCTTTGTCACCGTGGCGGAACACCAAAGCTTCGCCAAGGCGGCACAAAGGCTCAATATGACCCCTTCGGCGATTAGTCGCCTGGTCAAAAAACTTGAGCTGCAGGTTGATATGCTGTTGATCAATCGCACCACTCGGGCCATGTCGCTGACCGATGCCGGCCAGCGTTACTTCACAGATTGCAGCGCCGCACTTGATCAATTGCACATAGCTTATGAACGTATGCGCGATGAGCAAAACCAGCCTCGAGGAACACTGCGGGTTAGTACTTCTCTGTCCTTTGGTCGCCTTCACGTCGCGCCACACCTGTCAGCCTTTATAATGCAGTATCCCAAATTACGGATAGACCTGCTGATGACTGACCGTTATGTCGACATAGTCGCGGAACACGTAGCCGTTGCAATCCGTATCGGCCGCCTGCCAGATTCGAGCCTTGTAGCACGCAAGTTGCTCAATAATCGCCGTATTCTTGTCGCCGCGCCGAACTACCTGCAGCAGCAGGGTATACCGGAAACCCTGAAGGAGTTGCAACGGCACGAGTGTCTGGTTTCTACCGCGAGCCACGACGGTGAGAATTGGCGCCTGTTTGGCCCTGAAGGTGAAACCCTTTTTCGCCCCAAGGGCAGGATGCAAGCAGACAACGGTGATGCAATTAAACAGTTTTGTCTCGATGGACAAGGTATCGCGTTTCATTCCGCAGCTACCATGGCCGACGCCATCAGTTTGGGACAGTTAGTGCAGGTGTTGCCGCAATGGACGGGCAGAGAGACAGGGGTTTATTCCGTTTATCCACCGGGGCCAGTGGGGCCGGCGGCGCGGGCGTTGGTCGAATTTCTGAGCCACCGCTGGCAGCAGGAGCCTTGCCTGCAAAGCGCCACAATTAGGTGACAAAACCGGATACCACCAACCAGGTATTATCCATCTTGCGGGGGATCCTCTGCCAATGTGCTTTCTGCGATAACGAAATCACCAGCACCCATGTTTTAAGATACTGAAATAGATATCTTTAAACTTTTCTTTCCTTAAAACATCCCCTTTCAATACCGAAACTTCTTTATCCCACTCTTGGGTAAACCTGGGTTCGCCATCGTTGTTATTTAGCTTTTTTAAACCACAGGCAGCATAAAGTTTAGCTTCTGGCGTTGCCTGCGGGTTATTGGCAATACGCAAGAAAACGGCCCCCGCATCCTGGTAGGTTAGGATTTTTATTAACTCGGTTTCGCCAACGCTGCCAATGCCAACAAACCCATTCATTCCCAAAGAGAAATTGTTAACCCTGGATAAAACATTCTCTGTCTCTTCACTGCTTTGTTCAGCGGCATAAGCGTTGAGGGAACAGAAAGAAACAACCAGCAAAGTCACAACGCGAAAAATCATTTTCATAAAAGTCTCCCTATTCAACCGGTTTTATACCGGGTTGGAATGTGCCGATGTCCAGTCCTGCTGATGCAAAACCTCTACAAGCGCCCGTGACGCTGCGCTGCGATAGGCATCTTTACGCTGTAGCAATACCGCCCGGCGCGCGGGCATGGCGGCGACAAGTGGCACCACTCGCAACTGCGGATTTGCCTGGGTAATCGCCGCCGGCAGCACCGTGGCAAGCGAGCCACGGCGTACCATCTCAATGATGGCACCAATCGCATTGGCCTCCACCACGACCCGTGGCCGGATCCCCTGCTGCCGGCAATAGTCGTCGATAAACTGACGAGTGGCAAAATCCTCACTCAACAGCGCCAGCGGCTGTTGCTCAAACGCCTGCGCCGTCAAGGGTTCAAACCGTTGGGCCAAAGGGTGATTGCTGCCCACCACCATATTCAGCGACTCGCGAAACAAATCCTCGGCCTCGATATCCGTCAACTGCGCCTGACCGAAAGCAATACCCAGATCCAACCGATCCTCCGCCAACAGCGCCTCAATCCTGTCCTGTGTCATCTCGTGAATACTCAAGGTTACCCCCGGATAACGCCGATAAAAGGCATCAATCACCGGGCCCACCAGATAGGCGGTAAAGGTCGGCGTCATCGCCAACCGCAGGTTGCCACGCTCCAGCGTTGCCACGTCATGGATTGCCCGCGCACCGGCATCCAGATCCTGCAGTGCCAGTTGGGCATAGCGCATCCAGGCAACACCGGCGTCGGTCAGCCGCACCGTTCGGCCACTACGATCAAACAGCGGTGTGCCCAGCGTTTCCTCCAGCTGTTTGATTTGCTGCGACAGCGTTGGCTGCGAGACGTGCAGCGCTTCGGCAGCACGGGTGAAGTTGCCCTGTTCGGCAACGGCCAGAAAATAACGGATATGTCGCAGCAGCATAACGCCTCTATTATTGGTAATTCCTATGGCTACCATTATAAATGGGTCTTAGACCCTATAGCCAGAGCGGCGCATGATGCATCCATCGCTTAACAGCAACCAGATGGAGGCAGTATGAAAGAAGTTATCGAAGGTTTTCTGAAGTTCCAGCGCGAGGCGTTTGTCGAGCGTACGGCCTTGTTCCAGCGGCTGGCTACCCAGCAGAACCCTCGAACCCTGTTTATCTCCTGTTCCGACAGCCGCCTGGTCCCGGAACTGATTACCCAGCGTGAACCGGGCGATCTGTTTGTGATCCGCAATGCCGGCAATATCGTGCCTTCGTTCGGCCCGGAACCCGGTGGCGTATCCGCGTCGGTGGAATATGCCGTCGCCGCGCTCGGGGTTGAAGATATCGTGATTTGCGGGCATTCCGACTGCGGCGCGATGACCGCCATCGCCACCTGCCAGTGCCTGGAACATATGCCCACCGTGGCTAACTGGCTGCGCTATGCCGATTCAGCCAAGGCGGTCAATCAGGCTTATCAGCATGCCACCGAGGCCGGGCGGGTCAGTTCGATGGTGCGCGAGAACGTCATCGCACAGTTAACCAATATCAAAACTCACCCTTCCGTAGCAGTGGCGCTTGAACAAGGGCGATTGAAACTACACGGTTGGGTTTATGACATCGCCAGCGGCGGCATTGAAGCGCTGGATGGCGAAACCCGTCGTTTTATTCCGCTGGCCACGAATCCTGAAGTTACGGCAACCCCTGCCGTAGCCCGTTTTTAATTTCATTCCTTAAGGAAACAATATGACCCAGTCACTGCACTACTCATCCCCACGCGAAACCCTGACCGACACCATTATGATGGCCAAGATCCGCAAAAACCTGACCTTCGAAGCGATTAACCAGGGCACCGGGCTAAGCCTGGCGTTCGTCACCGCCGCCCTGCTGGGCCAGCATCCGCTGCCGGAGCAAGCCGCCCGTGTGGTGGCAGCAAAACTGGATCTGGACGAAGACGCCATTCGCCTGCTGCAAACCATTCCGCTACGCGGCAGCATTCCCGGCGGCGTACCGACCGACCCGACCATTTATCGCTTCTACGAAATGGTGCAAATCTACGGCTCCACGCTGAAAGCCCTGGTGCATGAGCAGTTTGGCGACGGCATCATCAGCGCGATTAACTTCAAACTGGATATCAAAAAAGTGCCGGATCCAGACGGTGGCGAACGTGCGGTGATCACCCTCGACGGTAAATACCTGCCAACCAAGCCTTTCTAATCGACAAATGACAAATAATGAGGCAGCGCCCGAATCAGGGCCTGCCTTATTCCGGATACTCAGGCATACCGGACAATGGTCAAACGCTCCTCTTCAGTAGGGACGACAAAGTACTGAGTGAGCAGATCGAAAGCCTCCTCGCTTAGCGTAAAGGGATGGTCGCCTTGCTCATTTCTGAGTTTTATCCGGCTTTTACATAATGCATCACTGACATCGATAAAATGCAGGCAGTGGCCAACGCCAGCCAACTCGGCTAATTGTCGTGCCCACAGCCGCCGGTCCGGCGTATTCATCGGAAAATCCAGCACCACAGACAGGCCATGACCCAGCAGTTGCACAACATGCTCACTCAACGCCTCGCGTAGCCGGGCTGAGTAGTGAACATAATCCTGCAAAGTCGCCATCTGTTGTCCATACAGCGTTTTCAGCCAGCTATCTTCAACCAGCAACAGCGTTTGAGGTTGCTGCGCAAGGCTGTGCGCTAACGTCGATTTGCCTGAACCGGCTTTACCGCACATCAAATGCAACACGGTAGGGAGATGATTTTTCATGGGTTCCTCCAGGGGATGTTGCCAACAGGAGGGAGTGCTAAACCCGCCTGACTGGCGGGTTTTCGCTTAAAACAGACGCGCTATCCCACCACTCTATGAATGGTGATAATAATCTGCACGAATGAAAAACGATTTCTGTTCATCAGATATCAATAAGATAAACCCCAAGAGTTGTCAATCGACGTGATAACCACGGCTGTCCTGCGGTGCCTGTTCCCGCTGATCCAGCCCGTAGTCGCGTACCACTTCCGCCACACGCAGGCGATACTGCGCCAGCACGCCATGACGGCCACGCGTCTGCGCAGCACGGTGCTTTTCGATATTGCGCCATTGCTGCACCGCCGCTTCATCACGCCAAAAAGAAAGCGACAGCAACCGCTGTGGATCGGCCAGGCTTTGGAAGCGCTCAATGGAAATAAACCCGTCAATCTCCGCCAGCAACGGCTTCAGCTCAGCCGCCAAATCAAGATAGGTTTCGCGCTGGCCGTCGGCGGCCTGCAGTTCAAAAATAACGGCGATCATAATAAGCTCCTGTCAGCGGTAAATTCAGGCACGCGCGCGTTTTGCGAAGCCCGCCAGCGCACATTGTTCAGCAGTTGCAGATCAATACCCAAGGCGGATAAATGCTCGATACCACAACGCGCGATCATCTTCGCCCAGTCCGCGCCCGGACAGCGATGCGCCCCCTCACCGAAAGCAAAACTTTCATCCCCCGTGCACAACAACACCAGGACGCTCTGCCCAGCCAACACCGGGTAGCCGGCAACCTGCGTATCCCGCAAAGCAAAGCGGCGGGTGTTCTGAATCGAGGGTGTGTCGGACAAGACTGTTTCAATCAGTTCCTGCGCACTTCCCTGGTGGTTGCGCATCAATAACAACGCCTGCCCGATCAGGCCGGCAGTCCCTTCACAAGCCTGAAACATCAAGCCAATGGCATTGGCCATTACCACCTGACGATCGAAGCCTTGTATCGCACATGAATGCTGCAAACTCAGCCATAACGGGCCACGACAACCTTCCAGGCGTGCCGTTAAACGCTCCACAGCCTGGATCCCCCGCTCTACCTGTTGCTCACTACCCCCCGGAGCAATGCAGCGGGAAAAAGCCAGAATGTCATCGACTAACTCCGACCACTCATCCGCAGGGACACCCAGCAGTGCAGCAATAACGCACACTGGCAGGGCATAGTTAAAGCGGGTGATCTGCTTTGCGTCCTGCATGGAAGGCATTAACTCTCGCGCCACGCTTAATGCGGTTTGCCGGACCCGGTTTGGGTTAAAGGCAGTTAACGTCTGCAGAATGGCCTCTTTGAGCCTGAGCTGTTGTTCACCCTCCTGCATTCGTACCAGAGCACCGAAAATGGGCTGTGCTGGCGTGTTCAATAAGGCCGCGGGGACAGGTTCAGTTGCAGGACGTACCCCAAAGTCAATATTGTGCAAAACCTCCCGCACCACCACAGGAGAAACGGCTACCCAACTCTGCAAGTCCGCTTGAAATGCCATCGGCACCATCGGCATATAGTCAGCAAGCGGATCATCAGAAGTCACGGCAGCAAGCGCACGGGAATAGGGACAAACTGTCATAGTGTTCTCC
The DNA here is from genome assembly GCF_949794035.1 of Serratia proteamaculans. Classification (NCBI taxonomy): domain Bacteria; kingdom Pseudomonadati; phylum Pseudomonadota; class Gammaproteobacteria; order Enterobacterales; family Yersiniaceae; genus Serratia; species Serratia proteamaculans. The sequence goes on along the minus strand of NZ_OX461105.1, from coordinate 1,645,148 downwards.
GTTGAACCGAACCAGTGTGAAAACCCATCCTAGCGCTAGCCTGGCAGCCATACTTCGTCTAATCTCGAAGTATGAATAACATCGATATTGAAGATCGTCTGGCGGCACTGACCGCCGCCATTGCCGACTGCAGCCGGGCGCGCATGCTGTGCCTGCTGATGGATGGCCGTGCCTATACCGCAACCGAACTGAGCGCGGCGGTGGACGTCGCAGCCTCTACCGCCAGCGGGCACCTGGCACGCCTGCAGGAACAACGGCTGATTGTCTGCGTCAAACAGGGCCGCTATCGCTATTTCCGCCTGACCGGGCCGGCGGTGGCCGCCGCGCTGGAAACATTGATGGCGCTGGCCGGCGTCGAAAGGCCGGTAGTAAAAAGCACTACCCCAACCTCATTGCAATTCGCCCGCACCTGTTATGACCATATGGCCGGAGAAGTCGCGGTAAAATTGCATGACAGGTTGCATCAAGTAGCCTGGCTGGAGGGGGATGAAGACTACCGGTTAACGGACGCTGGCCGCACTGCCTTAACCCGGCTGGGCATCGACTGTTCGGCGGCGCTTTCACGGCGGCGCTTCGCCTGTGGCTGTCTGGACTGGAGCGAACGCAAGGCTCACCTTGGCGGCGCTCTGGGTGCCGCGGTGCTCAACGTTTTTATCGATCGCGGCTGGATCCGCCGTCAGCTTGAAACTCGTGAACTGCAGCTCACCGCCACCGGTAAAAAAGCGCTGACAGCACATTTTGGTCTCACGCTTTAACCCTGCGCCGCGTTAGTTTTGCTGCAATACTCAATAGGCAAACCGTCAACCCGAGGATTCTTCATGCTCAGCCAAACCCAATTCCCGATCGTCAAACGCTGGCCCGCACAGCACCCGGAAAGGCTACAGCTTTACTCTCTGCCTACGCCCAACGGCGTAAAAGTATCCATTATGCTGGAAGAAATTGGCCTGGCTTATGAACCGCACCTGATCGATATCGGCAAGAACGAAACCTGGACGCCGGAGTTTCTGTCGCTGAACCCGAACGGCAAGATCCCATCGATCATCGATCCTAATGGCCCCGGCGGTAAACCACTGGCGCTGTTTGAATCCGGCGCTATCTTGCTGTATCTGGCGGAGAAAAGCGGTAAGTTCCTGCCGCAAGATCCCGCTCTACGTTATGAAACCATCCAGTGGGTGTTTTTCCAGATGGCGGCGGTTGGCCCAATGTTTGGCCAGCTCGGCTTCTTCCACCGATTCGCCGGTCGCGAATATGAGGACAAACGTCCGCTGGAACGCTATAAGAATGAATCCAAACGCCTGCTCGGCGTGCTGGAAACCCGGCTTGAAGGCCGTGACTGGATCATGGGTCAGGATTACACCATTGCCGATATTTCACTGCTGGGTTGGGTCCGTAATCTGATCGGCTTCTACGAAGCGCGTGAGCTGGTAGAGTTCGATAGCTTCCCACTGGTGGGGCAATGGCTGGAGCGCGGTCTGGCGCGCCCGGCGGTACAACGCGGCCTGAATATTCCCGCCCGCAGCGAATAATGGATCCCCTGGGATAGCCGCCCGGCTATCCTTTTTCACCATCGGCAGCGTCATAAAACTGTCACACCCCTGCACTACTCTCCTTCGTAACAAATTGATGCCAATTATAATTTTGCATTTCGAAAAGGAGCTTTCCCCCTATGCAACAGTCCCTTTCCCTGATCGCCGGCGCCGTTTTATCCGCGTTATTGTGTTCCGCCGCCTTCGCCGATGAAACACCGGTCAATACCGCAGGCCTTTACGAGCGTGCAGCACGTGGCAACATCGTTGAACCCGGTGGCGCACGACGTCTGAGTGGCGATCAGACCGCCGCGTTGCAAGCTTCGCTGTCGGACAAAACTGTCAAAAACGTGATTTTGCTGATCGGCGACGGCATGGGCGATTCTGAAATCACCTCGGCGCGCAACTACGCCGAAGGCGCGGGCGGCTATTTTAAAGGTATCGATGCCCTGCCGCTGACCGGCCAATACACCCATTACTCACTGGATAAGAAAACCCACAAACCGAATTACGTGACTGACTCTGCCGCCTCGGCGACCGCATGGTCAAGCGGCGTAAAAACCTATAACGGTGCGCTGGGTGTGGACGTCAACGGTAAAGACCAACCGACGCTGCTGGAAATCGCCAAGGCGGCAGGCAAAGCCACCGGTAACGTCTCTACCGCCGAGCTACAGGACGCCACGCCAGCAGCACAGATTTCCCACGTCACCTCACGTAAATGTTACGGCCCGGAAGAAACCAGTGAAAAATGCGCCACCAACGCGCTGGAAAACGGCGGCCGTGGCTCCATCAGCGAGCAGTTGCTCAAGGCGCGCGCCGACGTCACCTTGGGCGGCGGGGCAAAATCCTTTAATCAGTTAGCAAAAAGTGGCGAATGGCAGGGAAAATCGCTGAAAGACCAGGCAACGGCTCTCGGTTATCAATGGGTCGAAAACCTCGATGCACTGAACGCCGTCAGCGTGGCAAACCAGCAAAAACCGCTGCTCGGGCTGTTTGCCGCCGGTAATATGCCGGTGCGTTGGCAGGGGCCGAAAGCCACTTATCACGGCAATATCGACCAACCGGCGGTAACCTGCGAAAACAACCCGGCACGCACGGCCGATATCCCGACGCTGGCGGTAATGACCGAAAAAGCCATCGACCTGTTGAAAACCAACCAAAACGGCTTCTTCCTGCAGATTGAGGGCGCGTCGATCGACAAACAGGATCATGCGGCCAACCCGTGCGGCCAGTTTGGTGAAACTGTTGACCTGGATGAAGCGGTACAGAAAGCGTTGGCATTCGCCCGCGCCGAGGGTAACACCCTGGTGATTGTTACCGCAGACCACGCCCACTCGAGCCAGATTATCGCCACCGATGCCAAGGCCCCTGGCCTGACACAAACGCTGACCACCAAAGATGGCGCACCGATGACCATCAGCTACGGCAATTCGGAAGAGGATTCACAGGGGCATACCGGCACTCAACTGCGGGTTGCCGCCTACGGCCCACGTGCTGCCAACGTGGTTGGGCTAACCGATCAGACGGATCTGTTCTATACCATGCGTGATGCAATGGCGATTAAGTAAGTTAACAGCCTAATATCCAAACGCCATTCATTGCCGGCACTCAGGGCAATGAATGGCGTTTTTACCCTTTATAAACAGCGGGTAACTGCTATATTGAAGGACTACTTTCGCTTTCGAGAAGGACTCCTCATGGCGTTACTCCGTTTGATTATTCTTTCCGGCTCGCTGTTGGTTGCGACCTCTACCCTGGCCGCCTCCCCGGTGCAGATGCGCTTTGATTCTGCCTGTGATTTCAGCAAGCTAAACATCATTCTCAAAGACCCGGTTAATCCCGACAACGTACAGTTGGACGTCGAACTGCAACCGCAGGCGGCACAACGGCTGTCAGCAACCACGACCGGCAACAATATCGGCAAAACATTAGTGACTGTGATCAACGGCATCCCAGTGAATAGCGCTACGCTGCGCAGTGAACTGAAGGTGACCGCGCTTAGCATCATGACCGATGGCCCAACGGCGCAAAAACTATTCCCCAGCCTGTTGAATAAATCCTGTGGATCCAAGCAAAAATAAAGAGTGAACCAGGCTGCCTCTAGGCATCCACCAACATCCTGGCCGCCATTTGCTTATAACTCGCCACCAGCTCCCGGCCTTCATCTGGGCCGGTACTGACCGCCAGCCGCATGGTCGCTTCCCCCAAATGCATCAGCAAGAAAGCCGCATTCTCCACCACCGCCGGATCTGACTGCGGCCGTAACCGACGTATTGCCGCCGCCAGTAACGCGCCGTTTAACCGGCTTTCCGCCACCTCTTCCTCGCGCAGCGTTTTGTTGGCCTGCGTCGCCGCCCAGATATCCCGCATGACCGGCTCAGCCATAAACAAGGCGTAATATTCGTCGATCAGGCAGTTAAATGCTTCGATCAACTGCGGTAACGTCTGCACCTGAATTAAGCCTTGTTCGATGCATTCACGCGCTTCCTGGTTATAACCTTGCGCCAGCACCCGCACGATGGCGGTTTTATCCGGAAAGTACTGGTACAGCGCCCCAATAGAAATACCCGCATTTTGCGCCACTTCACTCATCCGCATCGCGTCACTGCCCTGCTGGGCTATCAGCGCCGTTGCGCAATCCAGGATCAGCTTCACCTTCTCGCGGCTTCGTGTCTGGCTGGGTTTACGCCGCAGGGCGGGCGTTTTTTTTTGCTTATCAATCATCATGTCTCGTCCTTTGAACAAAAACCGCCTTGACAATAATACGAGGGTTTATCATATTTACAAAACATGAGTAATACTCACATTTGGAGCGGCATCATGAACAACAACGAACAGGGTTCACCAATTCTGGTTTTAGGCGCTACCGGAAAAACCGGCAGCCGTGTGGCAGCACGTTTGCAACAGCTTGGCATAGCGGTGCGGGCCGGACATCGTGGTGCCGCCATCCCCTTCGACTGGCAAGACAGCAACACCTGGCAACCGGCCTTACAGGATGTGCAAAAACTTTATCTCAGCTTTCAACCCGACCTGGCAGTACCGGGTGCCACCGAAATCGTTGAACGTTTTTGCCGGCAAGCGGTAAATGGCGGCGTGCAAAAGATAGTCCTGCTCAGCGGGCGCGGTGAGGACGAGGCCCGTCAGGCGGAAGAAGTGGTTGAACTCAGTGGTGCGGACTGGACGATATTGCGCGCCAGTTGGTTTATGCAAAACTTCAGCGAGAGTTTTATTCTTGATGAATTGCTAAACGGCGCAGTCTATTTGCCACCGGGCGAGATCCCCGAGCCTTTTATTGATGCGAATGATATTGCCGATGTTGCGGTTGCCGCCCTCACCCAACCCGGCCACAGCAATACGCATTATGAATTGACCGGCCCGCGTCTGATGACCTTTGAACAGGCTATTGGCGAGATTGCCGCCGCCGCTGGGCGTGAGATCCACTATCAGCAGGTGCCGGTGGCAGATTACGTCGGATACCTGCGCGAGGCACAATTGCCGGCGGAAATGGTCACGTTGCTGGAATATCTATTCAGCACCGTGTTGGACGGACGCAACGCCTCACTGACCGAGGACGTTCAACGCAGTCTCGGGCGTGCCCCGCGAGATTTCAGTACTTACATCGCCGACACCCTCCCCAGCGGAGTTTGGCAAGCGCGTTAACCGGCTAATGGCTGCCCTGCCCGGCGGCCATTTTCTTTTTGTTACCGGCTGTCATTTGCAATTGTTCCATAAATATTGTGTGATAGCTGAATATCGTTTAAATCAGCGGCAATTAAACCCTGTTAATAAAGCGGTTATATTTGAATATAAATAAAAATGAATTATTCCTGCCTTTAATCCGCTTTTTTTAATTACAAAAGTAGTTTTTAACAATATTGCAAACAATAATATCCCCTCAGTAACCAGAGTTGAACAATCTGTCCCCAGGCAGCCTGTAATAATCCACTTTTCGTTAAAAAAATGGTTAACAAAAAGACATTATCACTGCTATTCGGCTTTGCCGGGCGGGTTAGTTTCACCTATTCCCAGGGTAGCTCCCAATAAATTCTTTCACCTGCAATGAGTAGAATTTACACACAAGAGATTTGAATTAATGAGAAAATTACTCGTCCTGATTTTCTGTCTGAACCTGTTTGGCGTCACGCAACAGGCCGCAGCAGAAGAGAATAAGACCGTTGATGTGGTTCTGATCGGGGGTGGCATCATGAGCGCCACGCTGGGGACTTATCTGCACGAGCTGGAGCCAAACTGGTCCATCGACATGTATGAACGCATGAATGGCGTAGCGGAAGAAAGTTCCAACGGCTGGAATAACGCCGGTACCGGTCACTCAGCCTTCGCCGAAATGAACTACACCCCAGAAAAAGAAGACGGCAGCATCGATATCAGTAAAGCCGTGGTGGTGAACGAGTCTTTTGAAATCTCTCGTCAATTCTGGTCTTATCAGGTTAAAAATAACGTCCTGAAAGATCCAAAATCCTTTATTAATAGCGTACCGCACATGAGCTTTGTCTGGGGTGACGATAACGTCAACTTCCTGCGCAAACGCTATGCGGCACTGCAGCACAGCACCCTGTTCCGTGGTATGGAGTACTCTGAAGACGCCAACCAGATTAAACAGTGGGCACCGCTGGTGATGGACGGTCGCGATCCAACGCAAAAAATTGCCGCCACCCGCATGCCGCTGGGCACCGACGTGAACTTTGGCGTGATCACCCACCAACTGGTGGATACCCTGACCAAAAATCCAAACTTCAAGCTGAACCTGAGCCATGAAGTACGCGATATCAAACGTAACGCCGACAACACCTGGCGCGTGACCGTGGCCGATCTGAACCGTGACGGCAAAGAAACCAGCGTTAATGCCAAGTTCGTGTTTATCGGCGCGGGCGGTGCCTCTCTGACACTGCTGCAGAAATCCGGCATTCCTGAAGCCGAGGGCTATGGCGCCTTCCCGGTCGGCGGTCAGTTCCTGGTCACCACCAACCCGGAAATCGCTAACCAGCACCTGGCCAAGGTTTATGGCCTGGCCAGCGTAGGTTCACCGCCGATGTCGGTTCCGCACCTGGATACCCGTATGCTGGATGGCAAACGTGTCTTGCTGTTCGGACCGTTCGCCACCTTCTCCGGCAAGTTCCTGAAAAACGGTTCACTGTTCGATCTGCTGCATTCCCTGAGCACCTCCAACCTGATGCCAATGACGCATGTCGGGCTGGATAACTTCGACCTGGTGAAATACCTGGTGGGTCAGTTGATGATGAACGACGACGACCGTTTCGCCGCGCTGAAAGAGTATTTCCCTGAAGCCAAACAGGCAGACTGGAAGCTGTGGACCGCCGGCCAACGCGTGCAGATCATCAAGAAAGACGATGACAAAGGCGGCGTGCTGCAGTTCGGTACCGAAGTGGTCAGCGCCAAAGATGGCAGCATTTCCGCCCTGCTGGGCGCATCACCGGGTGCATCTACTGCCGCGCCGATCATGCTGCACCTGATGGAAACCGTGTTCAAAGATAAAGTGGCGACGCCGGAATGGCAGAGCAAACTGAAAGAGATCATTCCGTCCTACGGCCACAAGCTGAACGGCGATATTGAAATGACCAACAAGATCCGTGGCTATACCAGCAGCGTGTTGCAGTTGAACTATATCGAAGTGAAGCCGGAAACCAACTGATAGCCCTTTTCCCACTCGCTTCAAGGCCGCCTCGTGCGGCCTTTTTCATTTCTCCACGACGGTAACAGCACTTTTAGCCACCTTTAGCACCCTAGTTAACACTTGCGTAACCCGATGCCCCGGCCTATTATCAAAGAACTAACTTGGATAATTACTCTTACCTACACTGACCTGAATGTCGTACTGCGGGAGAACTTAAACAATGGATCGCGTCAATATCATTCACGATTTGCTGGACTGGATTGAAAATCATCTGGATCAACCGTTGCTGTTAGACAACGTAGCGGCAAAGTCAGGCTACTCCAAATGGCATCTGCAAAGGATGTTCCGCAGTACCACTGGTCATGCGCTGGGCAGCTATATCCGCGAGCGTCGCCTGTCGCAGGCGGCACAGGCGTTGCGTTCGAGCCCACGCCCTATTCTCGATATCGCTCTGCAGTTCCACTTTGATTCCCAGCCATCATTTTCACGCGCGTTTAAAAAACAGTTCGGTAAAACGCCGGCGGTGTATCGCCGCACCACGCGCTGGGATGTGGCAGAAATGCGCCCGCAGGCGATCGAGCCATTGAAAGGGCATCGCCACGAGTCACCGGGCGTGCATCTGTGGTATGCGGGGAAATGTCTGGACGGGGTTTGCACCAACTGGGTTGGTCAGCAATAGAAAAATGAAAAGCAAAAAGCCAATGGGCTAATCCCATTGGCTTTTTTAATAGCGACAAACTTAGTTGTATTCGATGGTAAAAACGGCAGTCGATTTTATATTGCCGCCTTTAATCGTTGAGCCAGTACGATAGTAACGAGCCTTCAGAGGCAAGGTCAATGTATTGGCTTGGTTAGGGATAGTGCGTCCGGCATTGACCGCATCACCATTCTTAATCGGCTGTGTGGTATTGCCGGCCAACAGCTGTACGGCAACGCCAGATGCTGTGTTAGCACCGGTTTCTGATTTGATCACGCCCGGTGCATTCGAAGGATCCTGTGTGTAGTCAAAACGCACATTCACAATTCCTTGCCCCGCAGTGCCAGGCAACAGATTCTCACCCACGCCCCCCACGCAGTTGATGTTGATATCAAACGCCTTCTCGCCCTGAGTTGAGCCAACACCACCAAAAGACGCTGCAGTGACGGAGTCCAGGTTAACAACCTTGTTTTTAGAACCGCTGTCGACATTACAAGTTGAAGTCACGATCGTCAGGCTATTGGCGTCGACAATCGATTGCAGCAATGGCAAGCCAGGGCCGCTACCATCCATATAATAATTGGTATAAAGCCCGGTGGTCAGCTGGCCGGTGCCAGTCTGCGCGGCAGTTTTAACAATGTCGATCTTGAAGTAACCGCCGTTAAGGGTAACGTTGGTATTACCAGAAAATCTAATATCATGCGGGTAAAAGTTACTCACCGAACCTGCTTCACGGTACAAACGGATACCGATCCCTGGAATATTGGTGCTCCACACATTGGTAAAATTGGTAGGGCTGCCCTGCATAATCCGGCCAATCGAGCTACCGCCTCTTGAACAACTGCCGATATTACTAACCTGATTGATCGGGAACTGACCGGTGGTCAAGGTATCACCGACCTGACTGCTGGGTGTTACCAGCACACGCCCAAGCTTCATATTTATCACCTGAGCCTTGTAACCAGAGTTAACGTAACAGGCGGCATAGGCGCTTTGGCTGCCAACCATAATCAGCCCGAACAGCATCAGGTATTTCGCTGACCTTTTATGCAGCGATGGAACACGCATTAATTTTATCATTTGCAACTCGCTTCAATAATTTCGTAGTCAGTATTATTGTTCTGCGCTTTGGCACTGTAGCTGACTGAACACTGCTGCGTTGGCTGCGTGCCCCACTTAACCTGCAACAAACCTTTGCGCGCTTCGGTACGCAAGTAAATACGACTGCCCTGACCGACAATACCGACAACCTGATTGCGGGTATCCAGAACTTCGGCACCAAACGGCAACGCACTGCCATCAGGACCGAGGGCATGAATGATCAGTGCCTGCCCTTTGGTAGTCTTAAACTCCAGTCGGGCAATAGCTCCGGCGTAAGGAGCAATCTGCTGGCTGCTGCTCTCCAGCTCCACGTCGCGCGACATACCGCTCGGATCGAGCGTTACGTTAGTCATACGGTATGGTGCTACATAAGGAACTACCGCATAACCGTTGTCGTCAATACGCACTCCCGGCGAATTGGTCACAATAGCGCCGGCGGCGTCCGGTGCCTCTACCAGCACCATGGTTTGACCTCGTTGTGGCGTCATGGTAACGCCGCCACTGTGGGCGACTATGCTGCCCGAAGCTCCAACCGACGATTGGCGATAATCTTTGCCGTAGCTGTAAGAGCCATTAAGCGTCGAGAACCTGCTACGATACTCACCGCTCACGCTGCTATTGGTACCGCCGGTTTGATCGTTAGCCAACGTCGCGCTGTAGCTAATGTTGTTGTCTTCACCGGTAGAACCGTTAATACCCAGGCGGCTGCTGTCATAACCATTATCGGTATAGCCCAATGAGCTGTTCAGGCTCAAGGTCTGTGAACCCACGCTGAACGGAATCGACATCGTCAGGTAATAACGAGTTTCATCACGGTTATACATATCCGAGGTTCGCATAGCGGAAAGGCCGTAAGTGACGCGCCCATAATAGTTGTTATAACCCACTTGGTACTGCTTGGTACTGCCGCCACGGTTCCAGTAATCACGTACCGAACCGGTGATGTATAAAGAGCCGAAGCTATCGCCCAACCCCTGATTCAGAGTCAGTTGGTATTCACTGCGCTGACGGTTAACCGCATCTGCACTCAAACCTTTACGTTCGTTGTCGCGCGAAAATACGGCATCTCGCAGAGAGAGATAGCCTGAAGTTGAATAGCGATAGGCAGCAATCGTGAAGTTGGTGCTGGTTTCCGTCATCAACTTGCTGTAGCTGAGCTTATAACTTTGACCTGATTGGTCACCTTGCTTCAGACGGGTATTGGACTGAGTCACGTCCAGAGCAAAGGCGCCGACCGGCGTCGCGACCGCACTTCCCAACAACACTGCGCCATAACCATCACTGGCGATCGCGCCGGTGTAACCGGTGATAATATTGGTAAACCCGCGCTGATAAGTCGCCTGGAACATGTCGGGTTCCTTGCTCAAATTATCATCGCGCACTCGGCCAGCAGTCATTGCATAACGCTGAATACCTGGGCGGAGCATCTGCGCCACTGATGCGTATGGAACGCTAAATTGGCGCTTGCTTCCATCGGCCTCATTAACGGTGACGTTTAAATCACCGCCGTAACCGGTAGGATACAGATCGTTGATAACGAACTCACCCGGGGCAACGGTAGTCTGATAGATCAACTGGTTATTCTGACGAATTTCCACCAAGGCGTTACTTTGAGCCACCCCGCGCACAACCGGCGCATATCCATTCAGAGAGTCCGGCAACATGCGATCATCCGTAGCGATTTGCACGCCGCGAAAACCAATCGAGTCAAAGAAATCGCCGCTGGTGTAGCTGTCGCCCAACGTCAGCATGCCGCGCACACCCGGAATGGCTCGTTGCGCATAGGTCGCGGTATTCTGCCAGTGAGTGCTTTCGTTGGAACGCCAATTAACGTTTGAGTCATGGCGTAACTGCCAACCAGCCACATTCAGCCCTGCATTCAACGTCAGGTAAGCATTGGTAGAGTCAGAATTGCTGCCGTTGGCAGAGCTGTGGGTATTGAAGGCGTTAAAATTATACGACAGGCTGCCGGCGGTAATACCACGATCCCAGAATTTTGGATCGACATAGCCACGAGCACTACGGCGCAACGCCGCCTGCGGGATACTGATATCCATACGCAATGAGCTGGTGTCAAAACGGTAATAAGCTTCCGGTACCCACTGAGCCAGACTTTTACATGTCTCGGTGTTAATCGAAGGATCGCTGCTCATCGCGGCGGTATCCACACCAAACTCATCCAACGACAACAGGCTAAAACAGGTATCTGCACTGTTTTTTCCCGGTACATTTTTGAAATCGATACTTTTTTTGCCTTTCCATTCACCGTTAACATAAATATCTAGTGAATATTTACCCGCCAGAATAGGGTTACCATCACGGAAACGCGAGAGATCGACGCCCTGCGCATCGCCTATTAAAAAATTACTGTTGAAGGAAGCTTCAACAGGCGCGGCAGGTTTCTTGTTGTCGGCAGTGGTTTCCGCCCAGACGAAACCAGAAGAAACCAGACAAAGTGCGCTACCAGACAACAACAAAATTGATTTACAGTTAAATAACGCCAATTTAATAGCTGCAGAGATAGGTAACTCTTTCATATAAAGCATTCCTTTACCAAATTAAGCTCACCCCACCAATAGCCAAAGCTCTGGGGTATGAGGCTCTCTTCCAAGAGTTACTTTTGCTTATTCTTAGTACGGGACACACGTCCGCCAAAATCGTTAATAGTGGTAAATGCAACGTCGGCAATACGTGAGCTGTCACCAGAGAACGACAGGGTTTTTTCCTGACCTGGCGCTAACATGTCGCCATGCGGTGCCAATGACACTTTCTTCTGGTTGACGACGGCATCTATTTCGGTAAACGACACGTAATAGGGTGTTGGGTTTTTCACGCTGACGCCGGCGCTGCTAAAGCGCCACTGCAATTTTTCAGGCGCATCGTTCGCTTCGCCAGTCAGACCGGCCGGACGATACAGCAGTTTGACGCGGGTGCGGAAAGCCACCTGTAAGAAGTTCTCAGGCGTATTACTGCTTGCCCCGGTAGGTGCTGGAGGGATCTCCAATACATTCAACCAGAACAGGGATTCTTTATCTTGTGCCAATGCTGTAGTCGTCAATGACACACGCAGTGCCTGACCCGTAGCCGGTTCAACACGGCTGATTGGCGGAGATACGATAAATGGCGCTTTGCTGTTTTCAGGCGTGGTTTTCGCATCGCCTTCGTCAATCCAGGATTGGATTAATGCCGGTGAAGAGCCATTATTTGATAATTGGACGGTAACTTCCCGTTGTTTTCCCGGATAAATAATACGCGTACCGTTAATGATGACACTGGAAAAAACGCTGCTACTGAATAGCATGGCGATCAACAATACACTGTATTTTTTAAATGAATTTTTCATTATTTTATCACTGCGGTAGGGAAAAACGGCGGGGGGATAAACCACCCGCCCGAATAAGAATATTACTTATTGGTAAATGATGGTGTATTGAACGCTAGAAGTCACATCACCAGCGCCTGCTGCGTTAGTTGCATAATATTCTGCATAGTAGTTCAGGTCAGCAGAGTCGCCTTCGTTAGCAACAGTAACCCACTGGGAGTTATTCTGTGCACCGTTAGCACCAGCCGCCAGAATAGGCAGGAACTGGTTGTTGCTACCCAACAGTTGAATCTGCACGTTAGTTGCAGCGTCAGCTTGTGCTTGGTTATTCAGACGACCAGTATTGAAATCAACAGTTGCGCCTGGCTCAAAATAAGTAGCTACCTGGCCTTTAGAACATTGGGTCAGGTTGATCGCAAATGGCGTACGACCGGCAGTTGAACTCTGAGTTGCCAGAGTAGAAGCAGAAACTGTAGGCAGAGTTACGGTGAAATCTTTACCGCCTGGGGTGCTGATAGTACAAGTTTGGTCAGTTACTTTACCGTTAAAAGTAATAGTACCGTCCGCAGCTTGCGCAGAGAAAGAAGAAATACCTACGGTGCTTACAGCCAATGCTAATACAGCAGACAGTTTAGAGATTTTCATATTTAGACTCTCGATGAATTAATACAACCATTAAGTACATTCAACGATGCAACTCCTTGTCAGGAATGAAGCCCCGATGAATCCATTACCCGCCGAAATATAGACTAAGCGTATTCTTATTGTTAAATCGTTTAAAACATTCATAACCCCCCCTCTTGATAGAAATAAACTATCAACAAATACCTATCGATCGATGTTGACGATTCAATCGAATAGGAATAATCTGTGATTTAGAAAGGCATGCAGTTGGAGATTTTGCCTTAAGGCTTGATTAACAGCATATTATTCCGTTTATTAACATTTTATTACATTTTGAGCGGTTTAGACTTCGCGACAAATTGCGCATTTAAGGGTCTGTAAGCGGCATTGCTCATCTTGGCTACATCAAATAAGATATTTACCTATAAACAGACTGATTTTATTTTATTTTCGTTATAAAACAGACGTTTGTATATCAATCAAGGGATTGAGGAATGCGCAGTTCTTTTAGAGAGCAAAATAACGGAATTAATTATGTTTTCCAGCCTATGTTCGCAAAATCTGGACAATTGCTGGCCGTTGAGTGCCTGTCACGATTCACTTTTAATAGTGAATATGCGCATTTTTCTCCTGAACAATTCTTTCGCACTGCCGATAGCGCCACTCGGATTGAGATTCTGTTAGATCAAGTCAGTCTGATAGAGAAATATAACCACTGGTTTCGCGACAATCAGGTGATAGCCACATTAAATGTGGACGACCATTCTCTGAGATCTTTGGCCAATAGCCATTTTGCAGAAAGAATCAGTGCTACTCGCTGTATTCATTTCGAAATCAGTGAGAACTCAACCCGACTGGTAAAAGATCGCGTCCATGGCGATCCCTCACTGAAGAGCTATTCATTTTGGCTCGATGATTTTGGTTCTGGCTACGCGGGTTTTTCTGCGTTGTATAACAGCCAGTTCCGCTTCGTTAAACTCGACCGTTTTTTATTGTGGGACTTTATGAAAAAGTCCGGTGGTGACGGTTTAATGCGCGCTTTATTGCGTTTTTTTCACCTTAATCATTACAAGGTGATTATCGAAGGGGTAGAAACTCCCGAACATAAAAGATGGCTGGACGAAATGCCATATTACGCACTGCAGGGAAAGCTGTGGAAGGAATCCGACATCAAGGATTTGAACTCGCTTCTTACAGCTGAATACTTTTAACTCATTATGGGTGTTTGCCATTATGTCTAAAAACAATGTCCTTGTGATTAGTGAGTGTAAGTACAGCTATGTCGGCCTTTCGGTATTACTGAAAAAACATTACGGTAAGTACGATATCAGACTGTTCTCGGATTTCATGCACGGCGGAGCCAAGGCGGAGAAAATAATTAAGCACGACATCGCCCTGATCTTCACCTCACAAAATCTGGAGCAAAGCGTCAACGTCATTGAAAGCCTGGTGTCTTTACATCAGCAATACAACTCAAAAACACGCCTGCTGGTGTTTTATGACGACGAGCGCGTAGTAAAGTTATTATCGATCCTGGGGATTTCCGTTGAATTGGTCTCGACGCGCATTCCACTTTATTCGCTACAGGAAAAAATACAAAACCTGTTGGAAAGCAAAGAGCCCGGCGGGATAAAAATGCAGAAAACCCGGGAACTCAGCCCGGCGGAAAGTGACGTTATTTTCAATTTGTTGCGTGGCGACAGCCTGCTGCATATTGCCCAAAAGCGCGGCACTCATCCCAAAACCATTTTCTCTCAGAAATACAGTGCGATGAAAAAACTGCGTTTGCGCAGCATGAGCACTATCTTCGTCGCCAGCAAGTAAACCTTCAGGCCGCCGCCCGGCGGCCTTTCCCCTTGGCAACGTTAAAATAATGTAACAATGAACGATAAAGCAGTAACAGCCACATAACACTTCTGCCTGTTGGTTAGGATCCAGCCACGGAAATTTCCCGTGAGCCATGTCGTCTGGATCAAAAAAAACATCAGGAGATTTTATGAAGTCATCCTTATTCAGCCGTTATACCTGTCTTGTGTTGAGTCTCTTGCTGACACTGGTGTCATTGGCACTATTGCCGCACCAGCCCTGGTTTTGGCTGCCAACGATCATTTTTGGTGGTCTGAGCGCACTGGGTATTTACGATCTGACCCAACAGCGCCACGCTATCTGCCGTAACTACCCGATCATCGGCCGTCTGCGCTTTTTCTTCGAATTTATCCGCCCGGAAATACGCCAGTATTTATTGGAAGAAGATAACGCGCAGATCCCGTTCTCACGCACCCAACGCACGCTGGTTTATCGTCGTGCCAAAAACGAGATGGGTGACAAACCGTTCGGCACCCAGTTGGATGTTTATCAAACCGGCTATGAATGCATCGGCCATTCCATGCGCCCAGTGGAGGTGTCCGACCCGACCAGTTTTCGCGTGGCGATCGGCGGCCCAGGCTGCAGCCAGCCCTACTCCGCCTCTATTTTCAACATCTCCGCCATGAGTTTCGGCGCCCTGTCGGCCAACGCTATTCGTGCTCTCAACCTGGGTGCAGCGAAAGGTAATTTCTACCACGACACCGGTGAAGGCAGTATTAGTCGCTATCACCGAGAGAACGGCGGTGACCTGGTGTGGGAACTGGGCAGTGGTTATTTTGGCTGCCGTACCGCCGACGGCCATTTTGATCCGCAGCGCTTTGCCGAACAGGCTAAAAACCCGCAGGTCAAAATGATTGAAATCAAACTCAGTCAGGGTGCCAAGCCGGGCCATGGCGGCATTCTGCCGGCTAAAAAAGTGGATGCGGAAATTGCCGCGACGCGCGGCGTCCCAGAAGGGGTCGACTGTATTTCTCCGGCCTCGCACAGTGCCTTCAGCACCCCGGTGGAAATGATGCACTTCATTCAGCAGCTACGCGAACTCTCCGGCGGAAAACCCGTGGGTTTCAAGCTGTGTATCGGCCACCCATGGGAGTTTGTCGCCATCGTCAAAGCCATGCTGCAAACCCAAATATTGCCGGACTTTATCGTGGTGGACGGTAAGGAAGGTGGGACCGGTGCCGCGCCACTTGAGCTGTCCAACTATATGGGCATGCCGCTACGCGAAGGATTACTGTTTGTGCATAACACCCTGGTCGGCTGCGGGTTGCGTGACAAGGTCAAAGTCGGTGCCAGCGGCAAAATCATCAGCGCCTTCGACATCGCCAGCGTATTGGTACTGGGTGCCGATTGGGTGAACTCCGCACGCGGCTTTATGTTCGCCGTCGGCTGCATTCAGTCACAGAGTTGCCACACCAATCACTGCCCAACCGGTGTTGCCACCCAGGATCCGCTACGACAAAAAGCGCTGGTGGTACCGAACAAAGCGGAGCGCGTTTATCATTTCCACCAGAATACGGTAAAAGCGCTGGCGGAAATGTTGGCGGCAGCCGGGGTCAGTCGTCCAGAACAGCTGACCTCGCACCATATGCTGCGTCGCATTACCTCAACGGAAATCAAGGTCTACGCCGACATCTACTACTATCTGGAACCCGGCGCACTACTGAAACAAGAGATCGAAAGCGATTTCTATGCGCGCATGTGGCGCATGGCAACACCCAACAGTTTCGATCAGGCGATCGCCCTGCCGGCTTAAGCGGGACAAATATATTGTCCCCTACTGAAGTGGGATGACACATTTACAGCTTGAAAGATGACGGGGATAGATTGTCCCCTCGCCTCAGGGAAGGACTTTGGAGAGGGGTTGCTTGCTACGGCAGCCCTGCCCCTTAGCGGCGAGAGGACATGTGGGTTACGCCTTGCGCGCCGGGGCGTCACCGGCCACGTAATATTCGGCGGTGCTGCGCGGCAGCGGCGTACGCTGGCGGATACGATCGGCTATTTTCTCGGCGATCATGATGGTGGTGGCATTCAGATTACCGGTAATGATCAACGGCATGATTGAAGCATCCACCACCCGCAGCCCTTCCATGCCGTGCACCCGGCCCTGCCCATCTACCACCGCCATCTCGTCTTCGCCCATTTTGCATGAGCAGGAAGGATGGAAGGCGGTTTCGGCATGCTCACGCACAAAGGCATCCAACTGTTCGTCGGTCTGGACTTCCGGCCCAGGACTGATTTCACGCCCCCGGTACTCATCCAGCGCTGGCTGCGCCATGATTTCACGCGTGATACGGATGGCATCGCGGAACTCTTGCCAGTCCTGCTCTGTCGCCATGTAGTTGAACAGTATGCTCGGATGCTGGCGCGGATCTTTGGATTTAACCTGCACCCGGCCGCGGCTCGGCGAGCGCATCGAACCGACGTGAGCCTGAAAACCGTGCTCTTTAACCGCATTGCTGCCGTTGTAGTTAATCGCCACCGGCAGGAAATGATACTGAATGTTCGGCCAGGCGAACTCTTCACGGCTGCGGATAAAGCCACCGGCTTCAAACTGGTTGCTGGCGCCAATGCCGCTGCCGTTGAACAGCCATTCCGCGCCAATTTTTGGTTGGTTAAACCATTGCAGCGCCGGGTATAACGAAACCGGTTTTTTACAGGCGTACTGTAAGTACATTTCCAGGTGGTCCTGCAGGTTCTCACCCACGCCCGGCAGATCGTGCACCAGCTCAATGTCCAGACGGTTCAGCAGCGAGGCCGGACCCACGCCGGAGCGCTGCAAAATCTGAGGTGACGCGATCGCCCCGGCGCACAGCAGCACTTCCCGGCGCGCACGCGCACTGGTGATCTCCTTGGCCTCACCCTGCAAGTAATCAACACCCACCGCCCGCTTGCCGTCGAAACGGATGCGGTCGGTCAGCGCATGGGTCACAATTTTCAAATTAGGGCGGGAACGCGCCTGATCCAGATAACCACGGGCGGTGCTGGCACGACGACCTTTCGGCGTGACGGTGCGATCCATCGGGCCGAAGCCTTCCTGCTGGTAACCATTAAGATCATCGGTACGCGGATAACCCGCCTGCACGCCAGCCTCCACCATCGCGTGGAATAACTCGTTATTACCGGCCTTCGGCGTGGTCACGCTGACCGGACCCTCGCCGCCGTGGAAATCATTCGGGCCGATGTCGCGAGTTTCCGCCTTGCGGAAATACGGCAGACAATCCAGGTAGCTCCAGTCTTCCAGACCCGGTGCCTTCGCCCAATTATCGAAATCCATCGCGTTACCGCGGATGTAGCACATGCCATTAATTAGCGATGAACCGCCCAGCCCCTTACCACGACCACATTCCATGCGACGGTTGTCCATGTGCGGCTCAGGGTCGGTTTCATAGGCCCAGTTGTAACGGCGCCCCTGCAGCGGGAATGCCAACGCAGCGGGCATCTGAGTGCGAAAATCCATCCGATAGTCCGGGCCGCCAGCTTCCAGCAGCAGCACGCTGACGTCAGCGTCTTCGGTCAAACGGGTGGCTAATACGTTACCGGCAGAGCCGGCCCCGATAATGATGTAATCGTATTCCATCGATTATCTCCTAATAGGCAATGCGCCTGACGCGAACGCGCCAGGCGAAAGAAAAAGCGGGGATAGTTAAAATACGGAGGCGTATTCGCCCAGCTCGACCTGCACTGATTTGATCTGGGTGTAGTGCTCCAGCGTCATCAGGCCATTCTCGCGACCGACGCCAGACTGTTTGTAGCCGCCGACCGGCATTTCCGCCGCCGACTCGCCCCAGGTGTTAATCCAGCAGATGCCGGCTTCCAACTGATGGATCACCCGGTGGGCGCGGGTCAGATCGTTAGTGACGACCCCGGCAGCCAGGCCAAAGGTAGTATCGTTGGCGCGACGTATCACTTCTTCTTCGCTGTGATAGCTGAGGATGCTCATGACCGGCCCGAAGATCTCTTCACGCACGATTTCCATCTCGTCACGGCAATCGGTAAATACCGTCGGGGCCACATAAGCGCCCTTGGCAAATTCACCGGTCGTCACACGCTCACCGCCGCACAGCAGACGCGCGCCGCTGTCCTTACCGCTTTTGATAAAGCGCAGCACCGACTCCATGTGCGCGAAGCTGACCAGCGGGCCAAAATTGGTTTGCGGATCGGTAGGATCACCCAGACGAATGCGGTTTACCCGCTCGAGAATTTTGGCTTCGAATTGCGCCTGCAGCGCTGCCGGTACAAACACGCGGGTACCGTTGGTGCACACCTGGCCGGAGCTGTAGAAATTGGCCATCATGGCAATATCGGCGGCGCGATCCAGGTCGGCGTCATCAAAGATGATCAGCGGCGATTTACCGCCCAGTTCCATGGTGACTTCTTTCAGCGTCGAGCCGGAGGCGTTAGCCATCACTTTTTTGCCGGTTTTCACGCCGCCGGTGAACGACACCTTGGCGATGCCCGGATGATCGGTCAGGTACTGACCGACTTCTGCACCACTGCCGGTGACCACATTGAACACGCCGTCCGGCAGGCCGGCTTCAGTGTAGATCTCGGCCAGCTTCAGCGCCGTCAAAGAAGTCACTTCGCTCGGTTTGAAGATCATGGCATTGCCCGCAGCCAACGCTGGCGCAGACTTCCATAAGGCAATTTGAATCGGGTAGTTCCAGGCACCGATACCGGCTACCACGCCCAGCGGCTCGCGGCGGGTATAAACAAAAGAAGTATCGCGCAGCGGGATCTGCAGCCCCTCGATCGCCGGGATCAGGCCAGCGTAATATTCCAGCACGTCGGCACCGGTGACAATATCTACCGCCGTGGTTTCCGACATCGCCTTGCCGGTATCCAGCGTTTCCAGCGCGGCCAGTTCGTCGTTGCGCTCACGCAGAATATCCACCGCACGACGCAGGATACGAGAACGTGCCATCGCCGTCATCGCCGCCCATACCTTCTGTCCACTGGCTGCGCTGGCAACCGCACGGTTGACGTCTTCAGCGCTGGCGGACTGGATCTCGGCAAGCACTTCGCCATTCGCCGGGTTCACTGCGTTGAAGGTTTTTCCATCGGTACTGTCTACATAGGCACCATTAATATAGAGCTTCTGTAAGCCAAAACGGGACATAGGTTCTCCTTGGGTTGTCCTCAGGGTGGCGTGTGCCCCCGGAGTTGAAACGTAATGTAATCGGTAGTGAGCGCAATCGCCTGTGCCTGATTAAACGCCGCACCGCGCAACGCACTGCGTAACCATAGACCGTCGATCAATGCCGCCAGCCCTTTGGCCGCCAGCCGTGCCTGCGCCTTCGGCAGTTCGCGGCTAAATTCAGCGCACAGGTTGGAATACAAACGACGACCGTTCACCTGTTGCAGCCGGTTAAGCTGCGGTTGGTGCAGGCTGCTGGCCCAAAAAGCCAACCAGGTTTTCATCGCCGCGCTGTTGATCTGACTGTCGTCGAAATTACCGGCGACGATCGCCTGCAGCCGTGATGCCGGGCTGTGGTCGCTCAACGCCTGCAACCGCAGCTTCACCGCCTCGCCCAAATGGCTAATCAAATAGCGCATTGTGGCTTCCAGCAGGCCGTTCTTGTCCTTGAAATAGTGGCTGATAATGCCGTTGGAAACGCCCGCCCGTCGCGCTATCTGCGCAATGGTGGCGTCATGCATTCCAACTTCATTGACTGCGGCCAGCGTGGCATCTATCAACTGCTGCCTTCTGATCGGCTGCATTCCTACCTTTGGCATAATTCGACTCTCACAAAACCGACTTCGGCCTCGTCTCAGCGGCGGGGTTTCACCGTCTTTCCGCCTGCTGAACTTGGTCTTCATGACAACTATTAAACTTTTTTTTGATTGAACGTTCAATAAAAATTGCATATATTTTATTACCGCTTGGTTACAAATATGTACTTTTCGGTTGTGGAACTGGCTGATTTTCGTGAGGTATTTAACGAATCTGACCAAAATCAGTGTCTGTAAGCGGTTCCCACCACGAAACGATTTCCCGTTTCGTTAACAAACAAAGCGGCAACTTTTGGCAAGCAGAACAGCAATTGCCGCGGCGTTTTTATCCGCACTGTTTCCGGGCGACACCTGCGTGTCGTTCAGGCTGGTGTGTGGGCACGATTTTACTCAGTTGTTAAAAAACAGAGGAAGACGATGACAACACGCGAAACCTCCTCAAAACCACAAAAGGATGGCCTTAATCCTGTGGTTTTCTTCACCTCGGCGGGGCTGATCCTGGCCTTCTCGCTGATGACCATCTTTTTTACCGATTTCTCCGGGCGATGGATCACCCGCACCCTGAATTGGGTTTCTACTACCTTCGGCTGGTACTACCTGCTGGCCGCCACCCTTTACATCGTATTTGTGGTGTTTATCGCCGCTTCACGCTTTGGTTCAATCAAGCTCGGGCCCGAGCAGTCAAAACCCGAATTCAGCCTGATGAGCTGGGCAGCGATGCTGTTTGCCGCCGGTATCGGCATCGATCTGATGTTCTTCTCGGTCGCCGAACCGGTAACACAATATATGATGCCACCGGAAGGCCAGGGCCAGACGCTGGAGGCCGCGCGCCAGGCGATGGTCTGGACGCTGTTCCACTACGGGCTGACCGGCTGGTCGATGTATGCGCTGATGGGTATCGCTCTTGGCTACTTCAGCTACCGCTATAACCTGCCGCTGACCATCCGTTCGGCGCTGTACCCGATCTTCGGCAAGCGCATCAACGGCCCGATCGGCCACAGCGTTGATATTGCTGCGGTACTGGGCACCATCTTCGGTATCGCCACCACGCTCGGCATTGGCGTGGTGCAGTTGAACTACGGGCTGAAAGTCCTGTTCCACATACCGGAAAACCTGACGGTTCAGGCCGCGCTGATCCTGCTGTCGGTGATCATGGCCACCATTTCGGTGACCTCCGGCGTCAACAAGGGCATCCGTATTCTTTCCGAGCTCAACGTGCTGCTGGCGCTGGGGCTGATCCTGTTCGTACTGTTCTTCGGCGATACCGAGTTCCTGCTTAATGCACTGGTGCTCAACGTCGGCGATTACGTCAACCGCTTTATGGGTATGACACTTAACAGTTTCGCCTTCGATCGTCCGGTAGAGTGGATGAACAACTGGACCCTGTTCTTCTGGGCCTGGTGGGTAGCCTGGGCACCCTTTGTCGGCCTGTTCCTGGCGCGAATTTCACGCGGGCGTACCATCCGCCAGTTTGTGGTCGGCACGCTGATTATTCCTTTCGTGTTTACCCTGCTGTGGCTGTCTATCTTCGGTAACAGCGCGCTGTACCAGATTATTCACGGCAACGCCGCCTTTGCGCAGGAAGTGATGCAGTACCCGGAACGCGGTTTCTACAGCCTGCTGGCGCAGTACCCGGGCTTTACCTTCAGCGCTTCGGTGGCGACTATCACTGGCCTGCTGTTTTACGTCACCTCGGCGGACTCCGGTTCGCTGGTGCTGGGTAACTTCACCTCGCGCCTGAGCGACATCAATAATGATGCCCCCAACTGGCTGCGTATTTTCTGGTCGGTAGCGATTGGCCTGCTGACCATAGGTATGTTGATGACCGACGGCGTGCCCGCGCTGCAAAAAACCACGGTGATCATGGGCCTGCCGTTCAGCTTTGTGATCTTCTTCGTGATGGCCGGGCTGTATAAATCGCTGCGGGTGGAGGATTACCGCAAGGCCAGCGCCCTGAACACCACCGCACCGATGCCGGTGTCCAGCAATGACGTGTTGAACTGGAAACAGCGCCTGTCACGGGTGATGAATTATCCGGGTACCCAATACACGCAGAAAATGATGGATACCCGTTGCCGACCGGCGATGCAGGAAGTGGCGCGTGAGCTGGAGTTGCGCGGTGCCAAAGTGGAGTTCAGTGAGGTGCCACCAACCGAAGATGAACGTTTAAACCATCTGGAGTTGCTGGTGCATTTGGGTGAAGAGCAGAACTTTACCTACCAAATCTGGCCACAGCGTTACTCCGTGCCGGGCTTTACCTATCGCGCCCGCTCCGGTAAATCGCACTACTACCGGTTGGAAACCTTCCTGATGGAAGGTACCCAGGGCAATGACCTGATGGACTACAGCAAGGAACAGGTGATCGGCGATATCCTCGATCAGTATGAAAAACACCTGAACTTTGTGCACATCCACCGTGAGGCGCCGGGGAATACCCTGACCTTCCCGGATATGTAAGCGTTAATCAGTGCAATAAACACCAAAGGCCACATCACGTGGCCTTTGGTTTTCAGGCTATCCTGAGTCTGCAGCACTTATTTCCCCATGCTGTCTTTTTTCATCTCATCTTTTTTCATGCCGTCTTTGGCCATGCTGTCTTTCTTCATGCCGTCGTGTTTCATCGCATCTTTACTCATGGAATCTTTTTTCATGCAATCCTTGCTCATGCAGTCTTTCTTCATGGCGTCTTTTTTCATGCCATCTTTAGCCATGCCGTCATGAGACATCTGGCCCATGTTGTCCTTTTTCATCGCGTCTTTGCTCATGCTGTCTGCCGCATTGGCAGCGACAGAACCCAACATCAACGCGCTACACATCATCACTGCGAATAACTTTTTCATGGTATTTCCTTCTCTCATTTAAAAAGCACCTGTGTGCCGGGGGATAGTTGCGGCCGTCGTTAACTGCCGCCAAACCAGTTGTAACCTTGATCTTCCCAGTAACCGCCGGGAAAACGGTTGGTGACTTCAATCACCTGAATGTGTTTCGGATTCTTGTAGCCGAGCTTGGTTGGCATGCGCAGCTTCATCGGGTAGCCGTATTTACGCGGCAGGATCTGGCCGTCGTAGGTCAGCGCCAGAATGGTTTGCGGATGCAGCGCCGTGGCCATGTCGATACTGGTGTAATAATCGTCGGCACATTTGAAGCTGACATATTTGGCGCTCAGGTCCGCGCCGATCGCCTGGAGAAACTCCGCGAACGGCACTCCGCCCCATTTGCCGATCGCACTCCAGCCTTCAACGCAGATATGGCGCGTCACCTGGCTGATCTGCGACATCTTGTGCAATTGCGGCAGCGTCCAGGTGTGTTTATTCAGCACCAGTCCGCTGACTTCCAGCCGATAGTCGTCACCATTAATATCCGGTGCCTGTTCCTCGGCATAAAACGCATTGAACGGGAACGGGCGGGTGATCATCGATTCGGGGTACACCGGTGCCAGATGGTCGGCATTGAACAGCCAGCCCTGTACCCGATCGTTAAACCGCGAGATGCGGTTCAACGCCTGTTCCACATTGGCGTTGTCGCTGATGTCACAACCGGTGAGCATCGCAATCCCCCCCAGCGTCAGCCCATTGCGCAGGAAACGACGGCGTGAAGAGGACTCCAGTTGGCGTGCCAGCAATTGCTGCGCCTCCCTGACTATTTCCCGCCCTTCACTTAGGCTGATCGGCTGTTTATCTGTTTTCATCGGGCTCTCCTTAACGTCCACGCAGCATGGCCAACAGCGTGCGTGGCACCAGCGCTACCATCACCAGATGCACCACCACAAACCCCACCAGCGCCGACATGGCAAAAAAGTGGATATAGCGTGCCGCGTCATAGCCGCCGAGCAGCTCACGCAGCAGCGGAAATTGCACCGACTTCCACAGCACCAGGCCGGACAGCACCATCACCACCCCAGCCACCATCACAAACAGGTAGGCCACCCGCTGCACCATGTTGTAATGGCGTAAATCGTTGTGACCGAGCTTGCCCCGCAGTGCCGCCAGCAGGTCACTCAACAAGGCTTTCGGGCTGAGCGGCCAGAACTTGCGTTTCAGACGGCCACTAAACAGGTTAATCAGCAGATAACACAGACCGTTAATGCCAAACAGCCACATACCGGCAAAGTGCCACTGCAGCGCACCACCCAACCAACCACCCAATGTCAGCTCATTGATAAAGCTGAAGTTAAATAACGGCGAGGCGTTATAGATACGCCAGCCGCTGGCCACCATGATCAACATCGCCAGCGCATTCAGCCAATGCGTCAGGCGCAGCCACAGCGGATGGATCAGCACCGGTTTCTCCGGCGTAATAGACATGGCCATGGGACTCTCCTGAGGGTGGCGGTTTCGATGTGTTGAGTATCCGTCTGATTTGTTCCCCAAGACCTCACGCAAAGTTAAATAAAATGTGATAACTCCGGCTGCGTCGCTTGTGTAGACTTCAATCAGGTCTGGCAATCAGCGGTGAGAAGAATGGATAAGCCAAAGAAAATTTTAATCGTCGAGGATGACGGCAATATCGCAGAGCTGCTGCAATTACATCTGCGCGATGAAGGCTATGACATCAGCCATGCCGCCGATGGCAATCTGGGTATGGCGATGCTGGAACAGGGCGGCTGGGACGCGCTGATCCTCGATCTGATGTTGCCGGGGATCGACGGGCTGGAGATCTGCCGTCGGGCACGCAATATGACGCGCTACACGCCGATCATCATCACCAGTGCACGTTCCAGCGAAGTACATCGCGTGCTGGGATTGGAGCTGGGCGCTGACGACTACCTCGCCAAGCCTTTTTCAATGCTGGAGCTGGTTGCCAGGGTCAAGGCGCTGTTCCGCCGCCAGGAGGCGATGAGCCGTAACCTGCGGATGGACGCCGGCACGCTCAGTTTTGACGGCTTGACCATAGATCCGATTGCCCGTGAAGTGCATTTGAACCAGCAGACGGTCGATCTGACGCCGCGTGAATTCGACCTGCTGTATTTTTTTGCCAAACACCCTGGCAAGGTGTTTTCCCGCCTCAGCCTGCTCAATCAGGTGTGGGGTTATCAGCATGAAGGCTACGAGCACACCGTGAATACTCATATCAACCGGCTGCGCATCAAGATCGAAATCAACCCGGCGGAACCCGAGCGCATCCTCACCGTATGGGGCATGGGCTATAAATTCGCGGCAACGCCGCAAGAGTGAATCATGAAAAACCTTACGCTAACGCAACGCCTGACCCTAATCTTCGCCCTGTTGATGGTAATCAGCTGCGCCATTTCCGGCTGGATGCAGGTCCGCAGCAGCACCCAGTACAGCCAGGGGGTGATCCAACGGCTGTCCGGTAATCTGGCGCAGCACATTGCCGACAGCAACCCACTGTTAGGGCAAAATGGGCTGAACGCGGAGTCAGTCAATAGTCTGTTTAATCAACTGATGGCGGTGAATCCCAGCGTTGAGGTGTACCTGCTCGATAAACAGGGCGACATCATTGGTAACGCCGCCCCGGCCGGCCATCTGAAACGCCAGAAAGTGGATCTGCAGCCGCTGCAGGCGCTGTTCAACGGTGCAAATATGCCGGTTTACGGCGATGATCCACGGAATCCGGACGCCAAAAAAGTGTTCAGCGCCGCGCCGCTGAAGGTCAATGGCCAGGTTGAAGGCTATCTGTATGTGGTGCTGCTGGGCGAGGATTACGACGCATTAACCAGCCATGCTTTGCATAACTCCGCGGTCTCCATGGCGCTGTGGACATCCGGCCTGATGGTGCTGTTCAGCCTGGTGGCCGGCGGTTTTGCATTTTATTGGGTGACCCGACCTATCCGCCGTTTGACACGCCAGGTCAGTGAGCTGGACAGCGGTGGCATCGCGGCGGTACAAGCCTATGCGGCACTGCCGGCCGACAGCGGCGGTCGCGATGAAGTCAGTCGACTGCAGCAGGCATTCCGCAGCATGGCACAGCGTATTGCCGAGCAGTGGCAGACG
Organism: Serratia proteamaculans; assembly: GCF_949794035.1. NCBI lineage: Bacteria > Pseudomonadati > Pseudomonadota > Gammaproteobacteria > Enterobacterales > Yersiniaceae > Serratia > Serratia proteamaculans. The sequence continues at coordinate 1,618,675 of NZ_OX461105.1, read as the reverse complement.
CTTTCGCAGCAGGATCAGCAACGCCGCGAATTTATCGCCAACATCTCGCACGACCTGCGTACCCCACTGACGTCACTGCACGGCTATCTGGAAACGCTGTCGGTCAAGTCCGCCAACCTGAGCGAAAACGATCGTCAACGCTATCTGGAGATCGCCTTGGCGCAGAGCCGCAAAGTAGGTCGATTGGCGCAGGAACTGTTCGAATTGGCGCGGCTGGAATATGGCGTGGTGAAACCGCAGAAAGAGCCGTTCTCACTCAGCGAACTGGTGCAGGATGTCTTCCAGAAGTTTGAATTGGCGGCGGAGGCACGTCAGCAGCGGTTGCTGGCGGATATCACCCCGGGTATTCCCCTGGTGTTTGCCGACGTCAGCATGATTGAACGGGTGCTGACCAACCTGCTGGATAACGCCATCCGCCACACACCGCAGGGCGGCGAGATCGAGGTGCGCCTGTGGCAACAGGCAGGCAAGGTGCTGGTGCAGGTCAATGACAGCGGCCCGGGTATTCCACAGGAGCTGCGTGCCGATCTGTTCATGCGCCCTTCCATTCTGAGCAGCGCGCGCCGTCATGCCAGCGGTTTGGGGCTGATGATCGTTCGGCGCATCTTGCTGCTGCACGACAGCGATATCCAATTGGTCGAGCGGCCGCAAACCGGTGCCTGTTTCCGCTTTTCGATCCCGCTGCGCTAGTGGTTTATGGCTAATTAATACAGCTTTTATCGACGCTGATAAATTTGTCGTTATAGATAATAAATTTCTGCCCTTTCAGTCGAATACCGGCATGGGTCAGCGTATCACCGGGGCGCAGGTACTCGGTGATCCCCTCTTCATCGGTGCTGTCGCAACCGGGTTTGAGCAGGAATTTAAAGTAGGTGTTGCCGGTATTGGTGAGGGTACCGCGCTGCGGATCCAGCCGATAGGCGAAATTGCTCTGGCGCGGGCGCACCACCAAAATGGTGTCCATCACCACTATCGGCTCCAGATTGACGCCGGTAGTTTGACGCTGCGCCGGGTCGAAAAGGCGGGTGGGAATTTCGCGAAATGACACCCGGTAATAACGCTCACGGTTATCCTGCGGGCCACGGTAGAAGAACTTGTAATATTCGCCCTGCCCGGCCTGCAGTTGTAGCTGACGTGGGGCAAACAGCAGTTCGCCGTCCGCCGGGCGGCTGCGAGCCTCATTCTCCCCCGGCCGGTCAATGGCCCGCAAAGTCACCTGATAAATACGTGCGCTGCGGTTATTGTTCAGCACCCGCTTGGCGGTGAACGATTGGTCCTGATCCATCGCAAACGTCAGAGTGCCGACATTAATCGCCGTCGCGCTCAATGGCAGACACAGTAGCCACAACAGCCAGCTTCTCACGGCGTTTCCTCTAGTTAATATTGCGCCAGGTGGCTTCAACGTGGATCTCCCCGGCGGCACTGACGTCGCCATACCAGCCGTTACCGTCCACCGTTTTAAGCGAGATCGGGTTATTCATCGGAATGCTGAACTTCACCCGGGTTTTGTTCAGCACCCCGACCTCGCCGGAAATATCGTTCCACGGCGTGCTGCTCCATAACGCGTTAGTCATGTCATGCCACTGCCCGTCGCAGCCGGCGTCATAGCTCTGCTGACCATTGGTGCTGGTGGTGATACTGAGCGTGGCCGGGAACGGCACCTGACTGTGGTTATCCGCCGAGGAAAAAATACAGTAATTAATCCCGTTGATGGCCTGCGTCGGGCCGGTAGCCATCACCCGCACCTGATCGGCGGCGGTCTTGCCGCTGGTGGTGACGATATAGCCAAATTCCAGCGACGGCTCTGCCGGGCCGACGTAGCCCTCACGGTGCGGCTGGTTGTCGTAGTCGTCAGAAATGATGCTGATACTGAAATCACGCGGTTTGATAATCAGCTGGTTGGAGGTGGAAAACTCATACCAACCGGACTCTGGCGAAGTGGTGTTCTGAAAGCGGAAGTTAATCAGGTCACGAGTACCGCTGTCGGAGATGCCCAGCTTCACCATCTGTTTGAAAAAGTTGCTGGCGAAGAACACATAGATCACATTGCTGCTCTTCAGTTGGTTAAAAGTGTAGTAACTGCCGGTACCCGAGGTATTTTTCCAGCTGTTTCCGTCCAGGCTGAACTGCAAATCGGCGGCGTTGGTCGCCGAGGTTAACGCCGCATTGTTGATCGCCGGGAACACATGAATCGAGGTGTTACTGACGCTGCCGTCGGTCTGCAGATCGTAACTGACCATTTTGCAGGTAATGCCGGAACGCGAACCGATAGTCTGGTTTTTGCAGTCGGCATTGCCTTCACCGATGATCGGCACGCCGTCACTGTTAACAAACACTTCCGACACCGCGTTGGTGTTGATAAAGCGCAGATGCGCCGCCTTGCTGTGGGTCACGTTGCGTTTATACCAGCTACCCCTGCTCTGATCCTGGCAACGCCCCCCGTTACTGGCATCGTAGACGTCTGCGGTCTGGCAACCATTAATCTGCATGCTGAACGCGTCACCGGGCGCCATCTGCTTCAAATACTGATAGAAACTCGGCGACATCATGCCGTGCATCCATTTAGCACCACCCGAGGTCACCACTGCACCATAAAACCCTTTTTCATCGGTGGCCTGCGGCAAAATCAGGCTGGTATCCATATTACAGCCGCCATACCAGTTAATGCAGCGCAGCCCGAGGAACGGGTTCTTGATCGGGGCATTTTCCAGCCACATGTCAAAACGGTTGTTGGCCGACAGGCCGGTGTTGTAACCGTTATCCACATAGCCCAGGCTCTGCTGGTAAATGGTGCCGGAGCCGCCGTATTTCAGCCCGGTCCATTTATTGGCGCCGGTCATGCGCGGATCCAATGCCCCGGACGGGGTGACAAAAAAGTTGTCATCGGCGTTATTCTCGACAAACACGAACTTCACCATCGCGGCATCCGGCCGGTTAGTCACGTTTATCGCTGCCCGCAACGGCAAGGCAGCCAACAGCAACAGCAACAGCAACAGCGTAAACTTAGCCTTCATTCGCCATTTCTCCTGCCTGCTGGTTACCTGCATAGGTTTTCAGTCCGGTACAAATCACGTCGCCAACCCATATCGCCCCCTGCGCTTTGCTCAGATCCAGGCCCACTTCGCAGCTCTGGTTACCGCTGTAGGTAAAGTCGATCACCGGGAATTTCTTATCGACATCCATAATGAATTCACCTTTCTCATCGGTGCGGGTGCGGCCGATATGGTTTTTGATATAGGCATTAGCCAGCAACGTGCCGTCTTCCGCCTTGATGCGGCCAAACACCGTCACCATCTGTTTAATTTCCGGCGTGATCACCGCCACGTTGCCTGGATACAGCGTCAGCTTGCTCTTGCGCCTGGTGACGATGTCGAAGCTTTCCGCCGAGTTTTTATTGTTCATTAATTCAACTTCGTACTGGCCGTAAGGCGACAACGGCACATAGTTTTTATTGCCGGTCAGCTGCACTGTCCGGCCATCAACCCGGGCGGTCAGCATGCCGTCATTTTCGATGCCGGTGTTAAAGATGATGCCCGCATTGCCCTCATTTCTGCCGCTGGCCGCAATATCACGCCCTTGCCAGCCCACGCTGCCGCTGGCGGTCAGGCTGGTGTTAACGTAACCGTCGGCAGAGCTGCTGACGTTGACCGTACCGGCGGAATACTTGGTGTCAAAGCGCGCGTAGGCACCACCATTCATACTGTTGTCGCCGTTGGTGTCACCTGAGATCGCCCGTGACAGGTTGGCGCCAAGGGTACGGATTGGCCCGTCTTGAATATCTTTACGCGCGGCCAGGTTAGCGGTGGTATAGCCGTTCTGGTTTGAAACCCCGGCGCTGAGCCAGTTGCCCATCGGCAGTGAAAAATCGAGTGCGATGTATTTACCGGTATTCGAACTGTAGCCACCGTTGTTGTAACGCTGAACGCCGGCACGCACGCCAAGCGTGCCAAAACGACCGGTGAAAATATTTTGATAATAATCAGCGTTGTAATAGTGGCTGCTGTTCTTTTTATCGTCGTTGTAACTGAGGCTTAGGCTGCCCAACGGCGACCAAAGCGCGCCAAAATTCATCGTGCCGCCGATGGCGCGGTTGTGCGCATCGTTTTGCAGCAGCTTGTCGCCAATCACCGTTTTTTCCTGGTTGACCCACAGGCTGCTGAAACCGCCGGGCAGCGCAGCACTGACGCTGTTGACCAGGCTCCAGGAATGGTCAGACGCCGCCATGTTCTGCACGTTGAACTGAATGGATTGGGTCAGTGGCACGCTGATACGGCTTTCGCCCACCGCGTTGCTGTCAAACGAGTAACCGGAAAGCGCCCAGTTCAGCGTCTGCAGGTTACCGGTGGCCGAAGCGCCGATCAGGTAAGAATCCTTGGCCTGCCGTTGGCGTTGATCATCACCACGCCAGTCGTCCATGCGGATCATCCCGCCCCAAAATTGCCAGGCCAGCGGTGCATTAGCACCGCGGTTGGGGCTAAACAACTTGTTTACCCGCTGCATGCGTTTATCCACCACCCGACCGTTGACCACCACCTCAACCTCAACGTCATAAATGCCGTAGGGCAAGTTGCCGGTATCCACTTCATGGTTACCCATGGCGAAGTTCTGCACACTCAGCAATCGTCCCTCGCGCGACAAATGTACTTCCCCCGCCGAGGGGAAGAACGCCACGATCGGCGTCAGCGATTGGCTGTTATCAAATACGGTGGAGTTGGCGCGGTTGCCGTAAGACAGGCCATAAATTTTGCTGGAGTTGATGGTGGTGACCGGCCCCAGCGACTGCAGATTCCAACTGTCCAGCATGCCGGCGGCAAAGCGACGGCCGGCAAAATCACGTTCGTACATCACCTTATACAGCGTGGCATTCTCATCGCCGCTGCCGATACCATAGACGGAACCGTTAACTTCCACATGATGCTCACGCAGGGCTGTCACGCTGTTGAGCGACAAATAGCTGGAGGTATTGCCCTCGCTGGCCCGGGTGCGGTTATCGTAAACCCCGAGGTTATAATCCAGCGTGCTGCTGATGGCGTCCACGCTGGAAACGCCGATGTCACTGGAGCGAGCACGCAACAGGGTTCCCATCGCCGCCTCTTTCACCACCAGTTGCAAATTAAGCTGGCGGAAATCCAGCGCCAGCCAGGCGTCATCCGTCAGTTCAATGCGCTGCTGCGGGTCAAAGCCGGCTTCCTGCAGCGCCTGCAATTGCCTGATGGTCTCTGCAGTCAGCGGCGTACCATCGTCACCGTCTTCCAGCGTAATCTGGCGGATTTTCAGCTGATTGTTATCCAGGTATAAAAAGGCGTGACCAATACGGCGGTCATCTTTTACGCCGCTATTTTTTTCAAAGTGCAGCAGTAATGGAATACTCATGCCTTCGCGCAGCGCCAGGCTGAAGGTCTGTGGGATTAACACACCGTCAATCTGGGTCAGCCCGGCAGCGTTCACCGTCTGGCCCGGTAGCAACACCGCAGGGATCGCCATCACCCCGCTGGCCAGCAGCGTTCTCAACAGCACAGCCTTCACATGCCACTCCTTGCTTTAATGTGGTGCATTCCGTTTCATCGCAGACAACCTGCTCTATTTCACCGGGATAAACTGGTCGCCATGCCATAGCGCCACGCGACCTTTCTTGTCGTTGACGTCCACTTTGCTGAAACCACGTGCCTTGCCCGGCATTACGAAATAGTTTTCCTTGCAGTCATTGCCGTCTTTCTTGCTGCGGCAGTTGCCGTAGGCCACCACCTTGAAAGTGGCGTTGCCGGTGTTTTTGATCTGTCCGTCGGCAAACTGGTAATTGAATTGGTCCTGCCTTGGCGCCACCACCAAAATGGTGCCAATACGCGCAGAGGTGGTCGCAACAGCATTGCGCCTGGCCGAGTTTTGCCCTACGTCGCTCAGCGCCTGATCGAACCAGACGATGCGGTAATAGCGCTCCTGGCCGTCAGCGGGACCTTTGTAATAAAAGCGGATCACATCGCTGGCGTTGGCTGGCAATATCAGGCTGGCCGGTGACAGCAACATTTCGTCCTTGCTGCCCATCGGCACCACGGCTCCGGATTCCAGTGGGCTGGAGATACGCTCGATTTTGATGTTCACCAGGCGGCCACTGTCGGTGGTGTTCTTGATCTCTTTACTCAGACGCGCGCTATCGCTGTGCATGAATGAACTGATCTCACCGACATCCAGCGCGAAAACAGGGTGAGACAGCGATAACAGCAGGAGAGCGGCGAGAGAGATGTGTTTCATGGTGGCATTCCAATGACGAGCTTCTGTGGCGATAAACAACAGGGAGTTGCCCCCCTGTTTTATAGCGGTGAACCTGGGAAGTTACGCGGTCCAGGTGGCGTTGAATTCAACGCTCACATCGCCGCTCCAGATCCCTTCAGGCAAGGTGCTGAAATCCGTCACGGCGGTAGTGCCGTCAGAGGTGGCACCAATGATGGTGAAGGTGAACTGATCTTGTGCGCTGGTGCGAACAGCCTGGTTATAAGCGTTGGACAGCGCGCTCAGGTTGCCGCCCAGAATACCGGCAGAGGTATCGATCATGGTGGTTTCAGCGGTTTTCTCTACGGCTTCACCGTTGTAGTTCACACCTACGTTCAGGGTGGAACCTGAGGTATCGAGCTGAGTCAGGGTGTTGGAAACCAGTTTGGAAGTCAGTTTGAATGCGGTCGCGGTAGCATCCCCTTCCACGGTCACGTCAAACAGACCTTTCTGGCTGTTAAAACCCTTGATGCCTTCCGCATAGTTGAAGGACAGGCTGCCAATAGGGGTAACAACCAGCTTGCTGGTGGTGTCTTTCTTCGCAGTAGCAGACCAGGTGGCCAACGCCTGAGCGGTGACGTCGGCGGCTTGTGCAGTGCTGACCGCAGCGAAGGCTGAAATGATTGCCAGAGCCAGTGTAATTTTCTTCATGGTAAAACTCCCTTCAACTTTGAATATGATTGTGCGTCCATTAGCGTGACCTGCTTTAGCCAGTCTGCTTGACGAGATGAAGAGTAACCGCATTAGATCAAAAAAGAATCATTAACTGTCAATTGATAAATATTTAGTTTTAAATTCTGATATTAATATTTATAAAACCAATTTTAAGGTTAAAATCCCAAACAGCATCGTCTCTAAGGACAAAAAACTTATTATTTTACGGACAAATAAAGCGGCCGTAACTGTATATAAAACACTCAGTTACGCCAAATCAAAATACGACCTTCCTGATTGTTTTTGTAGGATGTTTAATTTGATTTAAATCAATTCTGCCGGAATGAGGCGCCCGGCATAAATAAAAGATCTGAGGAGAAGGGGAATACGTCGCCGACTGCCCCGGAGCCAAGACAGACCGACGACTTACTTTCAGACTGGGTGCTGGAGGCGAAAAGCCAGAATCAAACGCATAAACCCCACCTGATTAAGGCCAAGTTTGCGCATGATATTCAACTTATGGGTACTCACCGTTTTATAACTGCGATGCGTGACACGGGCAATGCGTTGCGGATTGGTATCGGTAATCATCATCGCCAATATGCGCCATTCACTGCGGGAAAGAGGCTCTACGGGTTGAGTCAATGCCGTCTGAATACCCGGACTGCGATACCCCACCCCCGTATCGGCAGCGGCAAAGGCCTCGAACAAACAATCCAGCGGATCTTCTTTTGCCACCAGGGATAAATGCGCCTCCGCCGCCAGCATCGCCAATATGCTGGCGTTGGTGATTTCAGTAAATATGATCAGCGGCGTCTTCGGCCAGAAATCGTTAATGGTCAGAATGAAGCGTAATACATCATACAAACTCTCACTTTCATTATATAACTCCATAATGAGGATTTGTTTCTCATTCTCCTTCAGCACAGCGTCTATTTCCCTGATACTGTGGGCAAATTGATAGTGTGTGGGCTCAGGGTCAATAAGCGCCCGTAATCCTTTTCTCACCCAGGGATTGGGTTCATAAAAAAGAATAGTCTCCCTGATAGGGGTATTCGTCATAATCTATTACCGAAAAGTAGGTATAAAAATAGCGATCAAGGCGGAAATGTCGAGCATCACAGGTTGGCAAAGTATAAATGTTGCGCCATAAAAATGCTGCATTAATAGCCAGGCAGTGAAAGTTAAGTGGTTAATATCAAGGTGATAATATTGGCGGCATATTCCTTTCCCCCGGGGTGGTGTTCATCCTGACACCGATTAATTGATAATTGCTGCTTTGTCGCTTTCAAGACCAGAACAAATTTCGACCCTGTGCTCACGCAAAATGCGACAACGCAGGAAAAATAGCCGGGAAATGCCGGAAATGTACGAGCGCACCTGGTTGCTGCGTACCACCAACAAAAACTCATCACCGCTGCACTCTGCTGTCTGCGGAGCGGCATAGGCCAGAATGTCACGGCTCAGACCGGCACTGGCGGCGGCCGCAGCGCCGGGCATCGACATGAAAACCTTGCAGCTGTTGGCCTTACCCAGATAAATTTCCTGCCGGGAAACCGATCCGGTGAGATAGCTGCTAATGGCCACCACCAACATAATCACCCCCAGCGCGACTACGCTGGCTATCGCCCACCAACGCCGGGAATAGCCGGCGTAGACCATCCCGGTGACTGGCGGCTCTGCGGGCGATGAGGCTATTTCAGGTTGATCTGAGGCTCGCGGAACCACGGGTATGTCTTCGTCCGTGAAGCTGTCCTGCGAACCGTCACAGGATTCCACCTCTATTTCATAGCGCAGCATAAAACCGACTTTGGGAACGGTAGCGATTACCTCTTCCTCAATGCCCAGATTTTTAATTACCCGACGCAGTTTGCTCACACACTGGTTAAGATTATTGTTGCCTGAAACCATGCCATAATCATCCCAAACCTTCTTGAATATCACTTCCCTGCAAACGGCCTCACCATGATGGGTAATCAATAGCAGCAGTAATCGTTTTGAAGGATTGGAAATAGAGATGGGGTCATCAGAGAACTCCGTCTGGCTCAGGGTACCCGTATCCACATCAAAAATAATGTGGTCGTTTAATCTATATTTCATTTTTTAAAGGTCACTCTAGTGATTATTTATCGCCGGCGTTAAATGTTAATGGGATATTAAGCAATATTTAATCAGGTTAATTGGTCAATCTCAGCTAGCAATCGAAATGAAAATCAATTAACGCCACAGAATGGATGTCTCTTTCCTTACTATTTTAGATATAAGATTTTTCTCATAAACCATAACCAAAGATTATACAAACATCACAACCATTGATATATTTATATGTAAAGGTTCTTAAAGTTAGTTTTTTGTTTTGTAAATTACCGCCTTTAAGCTAAAAATCCTTTCCGTTCATTTATTGCAAGCATTTTTAATGAATAAATAATATTGCATAAATTTTAACAGTGTTGTTTTTAACCAGAAATCAAAGGGTAAAGCGCAAAATTGACGTAATCATCAGCAGAGTTAATCACTTGATACGGGGGTTATAGAGGCAATAAGGAAGGAAATGAAAGTAAAATGTTACGAATAACATTTACGTCAATAATACCCTATGTCACTATATTATTGACGTAAAAAATAGCCTTAAACAGCGTAATTAAATTAATCCGCAGCGGGAAAGGTCAGGCTGAAGGTGATCCGGACAGCATGATTCCCTGCGGAACAGTGAGCACGACTCACACCACCATGCAGCGTCATAATCGCACGGACGATCGCCAACCCCAGACCGCTGGCATGGCTGCCGGCACTGCGGGCAGCGTCGACCCGGTAAAAACGGTCGAACAACTTGTCCAGATGCGCCGAGGCAATCGGCGGTCCCTGATTAACCACCTGTATCACCGTCTCCCCCGTCGGCTGGCTAAGCACCTGCAACTGTATCTGGCTATTTTCATCGGCATAACGCACCGCATTAGCAACCAAATTGCTCAATGCACGCTGGAACAGCATCGCATCCGCCAACAGTTGCCCTTCCCCCTGGCAAACCAGTGTCATACCGCGCTCTTCTGCCAGACCTTCGAAATAGTCCGCCACTCGCTGCAGCTCTTGCGCCACATCAAGCCGGCTGGCGTTCAGCACGGCTTGCCCTTCTCCCGCACGCGCCAGGAACAGAATGTTTTCCACCATGCGTGAAATGCGCTCCAGCTCCTCCATATTGTTCGACAGCAGGGTTTCATACTCCTCCACGCTGCGCGACTGATAGAGAGCCACCTGGCATTGCCCCATTAGCGCGCCCACCGGAGTGCGGATCTCATGCGCCAAATCGGCGGAAAACTGTGTCAGACGCTGGTAGCCATCGTTCAGACGATCGAGCATGGCATTAAATGAACGAGTCAGTTGCTGTAGCTCCTTCGGCGCGCCCTGCTCACTCAGGCGAGTCGACAGCGTATTCGGCGTGATCACCGCCGCCTGCGCCGCCATACGCCATAATGGCTGCAGCCCACGACGCATCACCCAATACCCCAGCAAGGCGATCAGGACAAACGCCACCACCACCGCGGCCACAATTCGCCAAAGATAACGCGCCAACATCTTCTGTTCATTGACCATCACATGGGCCGCCGAGATCTGCAGCAGGTTGCCGTCCTGTAGCCTGACCAACGCCGAGACGGCACGCAAGGGCACGCCTTGCTCTGTCAGCCCACCCTGTACCGCAGTCAACCGCTGCGGTGTGCCCACCGGCGTCGGGGTCATTGGCGGCAGGGTCAATCGGGACGGGTTAACGTTGATTAACGGCTTTTGACCCAGTTGCTGAAAAATAAGGACATCCTGTTCATTGCCCAGCATATTTTCGAACAGGCCGGTGTTCGCCGTCAGCCGGTCGAGCGGAAAACGCTGGCTCAATAAATGGCGGAAATACTCCACGCGGCCGGTGACCTGCAAATCGCTGCGGATGGTCATCTCCTGACGCATGGCTCCGTACAGGTATCCTCCCGCACCGCTGACCACCAGTGCCGCCACCAGCGCAAACAGCATGGCACTGCGCAGTGTCAACGACAGCGCACGCCAGCGTTGAGCCAGGGCCTTCATGAACGCGGCTCGCAAACGTAGCCGATACCGCGCACGCTGTGGATCAGCTTGACGTCAAAGGGTCGGTCAATCTTGGCGCGTAGCCGCTTGATCGCCACATCCACCACGTTGGTATCGCTGTCAAAGTTCATGTCCCAGACCTGCGAGGCGATCATGGTGCGAGACAATACCTCCCCTTCCCGGCGCACCAACAGATGTAACAACATGAATTCTTTGTTGGTCAGCGAGATCACCTGTTCCTGCCGTACCGCTTTGCGGCGCAGGACGTCAAGTTGCAGATCGGCAATCGCATAGTGGTCGGCCTCACGCACCGTGCCACGCCGCAGCAGCGTGCGCAGTCGCAACACCAGTTCGGTGAAGGAAAACGGTTTAATCAGATAATCATCGGCCCCGAGCTCCAGCCCATGAATACGATCCTGTACCCCGTCGCGGGCGGTCAGAAACAAAATAGGCACGTCGCTTTTCTTGCGCAGTACCTCAATGATCTGCCAACCATCCAACCCCGGCAGCATCACGTCGAGCACGATGGCATCGTAGCCCTGCTCCAGCGCCAGGAACAGGCCGTCGGTGCCGTTACGCGCCAAATCGACGCTGTACCCGGCTTCCCCCAGCCCTTTCTTCAGGTAATCACCCGTGCTGATGTCGTCTTCAACTACCAATATCCGCATTGTCGCCACCTCATTACACCTGCGGAAATACTAGCAGTTTCGGCGGACATGCTTGATGACATTAATGTCATTAAACGGACATGGTGCTGTCCCTATTGTTCAACCATGCTTAACCGGCAACCTAAACAAAGGAGAACATTATGATTACCCGTCATCGTTTTGCCGGTTTACTGCTGTCCACCCTGATGCTGTGCAGCGGAGCCGCCGCTGCGGCTCAAACGCCAGGAAAAGTGATTGCTCCCCTGCGCGGCACTATCGATCAGGTGACCGACAGCAGCCTGCAGGTCACTGACCGCAAAGGGGAAAAGATCAGCGTAAAACTCAACGACCAGACCAAGGTGCTGAGCGTTTCAAAAGGCACGCTGGATGACATCAAACCGGACAGCTTTATCGGCACCGCCGCGGTACCGCAAGCGGACGGCAGCCTGAAGGCGCTGGAAGTCCACGTGTTTGCCGCCAGCCTGCGCGGCACCGGTGAAGGCCATTCGGCCTGGGAATCTGCCGACGGCAAGGTGGATACCATGACCAACGGCACCGTCGGCAAACTGGTTAAATCCAACGGCCGTACTCTGACCGTGACCTACGGTAACCAGCAGAAAACCGTCAACGTGCCGGAAGATGTGCCGATCGTCACGCTCGATCCCGGCGATCGCAGCCTGCTGAAACCTGGCGTGCACATCGTGTTGTTCTCCGCGACTGACGACAAGGGCGAACGCGTAGCCACCCGCATTTCTGCCGGTAAAAACGGCACCGTTCCACCAATGTAATTCGGGAGTTCGTGATGAAAACCAACGCGCCACGGCCGGTGCATCGCTGGCCGGTCCGTATCACCCATTGGATTAACCTGTTCGCCATGGTTTGTATGTTTATGAGCGGCTGGGAAATCTATAACGCCTCACCGCTGTTCGGCTTTCGCTTTCCGCCGCAGGTTACGCTCGGCGGTTGGTTGGGCGGCGCGATTGGTTGGCATCTGGCAGTAATGTGGCTGCTGGCAGGCAATGCACTGTGCTATCTGCTGTGGAGCCTGTTCAGCGGCCATTTCCGACGCGACCTGCTGCCGCTTACTGCAGGCAGCTTAGGGCGAGATATCTGGCAGGCGCTCACGCTGCGGCTAAAACATCAGCACGGCCGCTATAACGCCATTCAAAAACTGATGTATCTCGGCGTACTGGCTCTGGGCCTGCTGTTGGTGCTCTCTGGGCTGGCGATCTGGAAGCCGGTGCAACTGCAAGGGCTGGTGAGCCTGTTCGGCGGCTTTGACACCGCGCGTTACGTTCACTTTTTCGCTATGTCCGGCATTGGCTTGTTTGTGGTGATCCACCTGCTGATGGTGATTATCGTGCCGCGCACGCTATGGGCAATGATTGCGGGAGGCAAACATGAATGACAAAAAACAGCGCCCTGCGGCACCGACGCTGGAACCGGCGCAAAAGAAACAGCTGGTCAATTTACAACGCCGCCTGATGCTGCGATCCGGCCTGACGCTGGGCGGTATCGCCATGCTGAGCGGCTGTAACCTGCAGGACGGGGATCAGGTGGATAAAGTACTGTGGGCCATGTCGCGCTGGAACGATCGGGTGCAAGCCTGGCTGTTCAACGGTCAAAAGCTGGCACAGACCTATCGCCCGGAGCAGATCACCCATCCGTTCCCGTTCAATGCGTTTTATCCCGAGTACAACGTGCCGGAAGTGGATCTCGCCAGCTATCGGTTGGAAGTCTCTGGCAAAGTTGAAAAAAAGGCACCCTGGACGCTGGAACAGCTGCAACGCCTGCCGCAGGAAAGCCAGATAACCCGCTTGATCTGTATCGAAGGCTGGAGCGCCATCGGCCAGTGGGGCGGCGTGCCGCTGCGCAACTTCCTGCAGCATGTCGGGGCAGATCTGAACGCCCGCTATGTCGGTTTCAAATGTGCGGACCGCTATTACTCCAGCATCGATATGGCCACCGCGCTGCATCCACAGACGATTCTGGCGCTGGATTTCGGCGGCAAGGCGCTGCCGGCGGATTACGGCTACCCGCTGCGGCTACGGGTGCCGACCAAGCTGGGGTTCAAGAATGCCAAACATATCGCCGCCATTTTTGTCAGCGACACCAACCCCGGTGGCTACTGGGAAGATCAGGGCTATAACTGGTTCAGCGGCATTTAGTTTTTTGCGCAACACTGCGCAGAATTCCCGCTGACGGCTAGTACATGTATTCCGACGCTGTTAATAATTCATCACTAAAAAGGAAGGTAACTATTGGAAAAGTAATAATAAAAAGGATTTTATCATGGAGATTGATGTTACTGAACGTTATTCGCTACGGGCGGGTGAATTCAGATATCAGATAACAGTAAGCAAAAGTGACGAAAAAACTGCTGAATATTACCTTGATTTCAAAAATATCACTCAAGAAATGCGGGCATGGTTTACGCGTGTTTATACCGACCCTGACTTTTTAGATAACGCTTATGCCATAGAGTTTTATGACGTCAAAGCACTGAATCTTGCCATCAGGCAAGGACGCTCTGCATTCGATACCTATACCCCCATGGGGTATACATTTTCCGAACGTGAGCGCCTGTTCGTCGAGGGAATAGGTAAAACTATTACCGACTTCGTTACCCAATATCAGGCAAAGCTCGTTTTTAGCGTACCTTTAAGACCCGCCTTGGCCAAAATCTATGATTCACTCTTGAAAAAACATGCTCAGAGAGTACAGTATTTGTACAAAATGGAATTCATAAAGGACGGTTTATATGTCATCGAAATCTAACGTCTTAGATCAATCTCAGGAGCAGAGCTCGGACTTTCTGAGTATTAAAGAACAGCGCCTGCAGGCCATACAAGCTTTCCATGATGCCTGGTGGGAACAAAGGTGTCAGGAATGGCGTGAACGAGGTTGCCTCGGTACGCCGGGTCGGGTCATCAGCCGCTACCGTTCCAACGATACGCCATAACCCCCATCTGGGGGTTTTCTGTTTTTAGCCTCTCATTCCCCGGTCGTCATCAGCGTGATATCTGCCTGCAAGATCGCCTCGCGCGCGGCGGCGGGCAGATTGTCATCGGTAATAATCGCGTCAAATACCGTTATCGGCAGCGCCAGATAGGTAGCGATTTTACCGTATTTAGAGGTGTCGCTGAGCAAGATGCAGCGGCGGCTGGCGTCGACAATGGCTTTCTTCACCATCACCTTGTCTTCGTTCGGCGTCGACAACCCGCGCATGCCCCATGACGAAGCGGAAATAAATGCCAGATCGATAAACAACCCACGCAACGCCTGCGCTGCGGCTTCACCCACGCATGAACGATTCTCACGGCAGACGGTACCGCCGGTGTGAATGATTTTGCACTGGCTGTGTTCAATCAGGTAACCGGCAATCACGAAATCATTGGTGACCACCGTCAGATCGTCGCGATCGCTGATGTGCTTGGCCAGCGCCAGCGTAGTGGTGCCCGCATCCAGATAGACACAGCTGTCAGGAGGGATCTGCCGGGCCGCCAACTGGCCAATGGCCGCTTTCTGCTGGCTGTACATCCCTTCCTTATCCTGATGAGAAGGCTCGATCGCCACCCGTTCTGCCGACTGCACGCCGCCCGACACCGCCAGTACCGCCCCCTGCTCTTCGAGCTTTTGCAGATCGCGGCGGATAGTCATGTGCGACACCCCCAGCCGTTCGGTCAATTCAGCAATGCTGACCACCCCACGTTCTGATACCAGCGCTAAAATTTGCTGATGGCGTTCTACAGGTATCACGGTTCCCTCTCTTTACCGCAGTGATAATAATTGTGATTTTACGTCAATTTTCGTTCGATAACAGTCCCCTTTATTCAGGTCGTGAGGTGGGTCATGGTATCAACACATTATTTTAAATAGTTTTAAAACAGGGAGATAAGCCAATTTTTAGCTCTTTTATCTGATATAAACCTGAAACAACAACTGTTAATAATTGTGATACTGATCGCTGACTTCAGACCAATAAGCGCTTACATTTAACACAACAAAACAAATTATCACTAAAATTAACACGAGGTACCGCATGACACAGCCAGGGGATTTTGCAGTTTGCATCGTAGGACTAGGTTCGATGGGCATGGGAGCGGCAAAGTCGTGCATTAATGCCGGACTGAGCACTTACGGCGTCGATCTTAATCCGCAGGCGCTGGCCACCTTGCAACAGGCCGGAGCAAAACAAGCGGCCACCCGTGCAGACGACTTCGCTGCCGAACTCGATGCCTTGTTACTGCTGGTGGTCAACGCCGCACAGGTGAAACAGATCCTGTTTGGTGAGAACGGCCTGGCAGCGAAGCTGAAGCCAAACACGCCGGTGATGGTGTCCTCCACCATTTCCGCCGCCGATGCCAAACAGATTGAACAACAGTTACTGGCGCTGGGGTTGAACATGTTGGACGCCCCGGTTTCCGGTGGCGCCGCCAAGGCCGCAGAAGGCCAGATGACGGTGATGGCCTCCGGCGCTGAGTCTACTTTCGGCCAGTTGCAGCCGGTACTGGATGCCATTGCCGGCAAGGTCTATCGCATTGGCGAAGAGATTGGCCTGGGGGCCACGGTGAAAATCATCCACCAATTGCTGGCCGGGGTGCATATCGCCGCCGGGGCCGAGGCCATGGCGCTGGCCGCCCGCGCCGGTATCCCGCTGGACGTGATGTACGATGTGGTCACCCACGCCGCCGGTAACTCATGGATGTTCGAGAACCGCATGCGCCACGTGGTCGACGGGGACTATGCGCCTAAATCGGCGGTTGATATCTTCGTGAAGGATCTGGGGCTGGTAGCGGATACCGCCAAAGCGCTGCATTTCCCGCTGCCGCTGGCTTCTACCGCTTTCAATATGTTTACCGCCGCCAGCAACGCCGGTTTTGGTAAAGAGGACGACAGCGCGGTGATCAAGATCTTCGCCGGTATCGACCTGCCGCAAAAGAAGGAGAAAGCATAATGCTGCTCGGCGTTATTGCAGATGATTTTACCGGGGCCACCGACATTGCCAGCTTTTTGGTGGAAAACGGGCTGTCGACGGTACAGTTGAACGGCGTGCCGCAGGATGAACTACCGCTCGAAGCGCAGGCGGTGGTCATCAGCCTGAAGTCACGCTCCTGCCCGGCGGCACAGGCGATTGAACAGTCGTTACAGGCGCTGGCCTGGCTGCAACGCCAGGGCTGTCGGCAATTTTACTTCAAGTATTGTTCTACCTTCGACAGCACCGCGCAGGGCAATATCGGCCCGGTGACCGATGCGCTACTTGATGCATTGGGCGAAAGCCAAACGGTGATCTCTCCGGCACTGCCGGTCAACGGCCGCACCGTGTATCAGGGCTATCTGTTCGTATTGGATCAGTTGTTGTCAGAATCCGGTATGCGCAACCACCCGGTGACACCAATGACCGACAGTAACCTGCTGCGGCTGATGGAAGCGCAGGCTCAGGGACGCTGCGGACTGGTGACGGCAACAGAAATGGATCGCGGTGTCGAAACGGTGGCCGAAAAGCTGCGGCAGTTGGCGCAACAAGGCATAAGGTACGCCGTGCTGGATACGCTGAATGAACAGCATTTGCTGACTCAGGGTGCAGCACTAAAAAATATGAAGCTGGTGACCGGGGGCTCCGGTCTGGCGATCGGCCTGGCTCGTCAATGGGCACAACCGGGGCAAGGCAGCCCACAGGCGGCCGGGGCACCACAGGGCGAAAAGGCAGTGGTGTTGTCCGGCTCCTGCTCCATCATGACCAATCAACAGGTGACGCGATACCGTCAGCAGGCGGCTGCCAAAGCTATCGACGTGGCCCGTTGCCTTAACGATGGCGACCGCGCGGCTTACGTCACCGAACTGACCGACTGGGTGCAACAGCAGGCTAACGGCCCACTGGCTCCATTGCTGTACGCCACCGCCGAGCCGGAAAAATTGCGACAGGCGCAACAGCAATACGGTATGGCCGCTGCCAGCCAGGCGGTAGAGTCGCTGTTCGCCGGGGTGGTTGAACAGCTCCGGCAGCAAGGTTTCAATCGTTTTATCGTTGCCGGCGGCGAGACCTCTGGCGTAGTGACTCAGGCACTGGGCATTCGCGGTTTCCACATTGGTCCCTGCATTTCTCCCGGCGTGCCCTGGGTGCGGGCCATCGATCAACCGGTTTCACTGGCCCTCAAATCGGGCAACTTTGGCGATGAGAACTTTTTCGCCCGGGCACAAACGGAGTTCCCCCTATGACACTGACCACAGAACAGCAGGCACGTGAGGAAATGGTGCGCCTGGGGGCCTCGTTCTTCCAGCGCGGCTACGCCACCGGTTCTGCAGGAAATCTTTCGCTGTTGTTGGCGGACGGCACGCTGCTGGCCACCCCCACCGGTTCCTGTCTGGGTGAACTGCAGGCCGATCGACTGTCGAAGGTCAGCCTGAGCGGCGAATGGTTGTCCGGGGATAAACCGTCAAAAGAGATCAGCTTCCACCGGGCGCTGTATCTGAATAACCCGGAGTGCAAAGCCGTGGTGCACCTGCATTGTACTTATCTTACCGCCTTGTCCTGCCTGCAAGGGCTGGATGTGAAGAACGCCATCAAACCCTTCACCCCTTATGTGGTGATGCGGGTCGGCAAGGTGCCGGTAGTGCCTTACTACCGTCCCGGCGACCTGCGGCTGGCGGAGGATCTGGCCAAACTGGCACCGACCCACCGCGCTTTCTTACTGGCCAATCACGGCCCGGTCGTCACGGGTAAGGATCTGCGAGCGGCGGCAGACAACACTGAAGAGATGGAAGATGCGGCGAAGCTGATTTTCACCCTCGGCGAGCGCCCAATTCGTTATTTGACCGATGATGAGATTGCCGAGCTACGGAGCTGAATCATGCCTAAATTTGCTGCCAATTTATCGATGATGTTTACCGACCTGCCGTTCCTGGAGCGGTTCGAGGCCGCAGCCGCCGCAGGCTTTAGCGCGGTGGAGTTTCTGTTCCCCTATGACTATCCGGCCGAGCTGTTGGCTGAAAAGTTGCGCCATAACGGCCTGCAACAGGTGCTGTTCAATACCGCGCCCGGCGATGCCGATGCCGGTGAATGGGGGCTGACGGCCGTACCTGGCCGCGAACAGGCTGCGCGTGCCGATATCGACCGCGCGCTGGCTTACGCTATCGCGCTGAACTGCCCCAGCGTACACGTCATGGCCGGTGTGGTGCCGCCTGGCGAAGACGGGCAGCGCTACCGCGATACTTTTATCAGCAATATCCGCTACGCCGCCGACAGCTTCGCCAAACACGGCATCAAGGTGCTGATCGAAGCGCTCAGCCCGCAGGTAAAGCCCAACTATCTGTTCTCCAGCCAGCATCAGGCAGCAAAACTGGTCGAGGCCGTCGATCGCCCGAACGTCTTTATCCAGTTCGATTTTTTCCATGCGCAGTTGGTAGACGGCAATATCAGTGGCCTGATGACCGCACTGGCCGGGCGCTACGCCCATATTCAGATCGCCTCGGTACCGGATCGCCATGAGCCGGACGACGGCGAACTGAATTATCCCTGGCTGTTCGCCCAACTGGACCGCCTCGGTTATAGCGGCTGGATTGGTTGTGAGTACAAACCCCGGGGCGATACCCGCGCCGGACTGGGTTGGATAAGGCCTTACCTGTAACGGACTAACCAACCCAACCTGCACAGCAACAATATAAAAATTAAACGCACCCGTATCGCCAACCGGCGATCGCGGTGCCTGACTCTTACCCGATTAAAGGCTATCCCATGTCGACTTCTATGCTTTTGATGATTGCCGTATTAGGTGTAGTGCTGCTCCTGCTGATGGTGATCAAAGCCAAGATCCAGCCGTTTGTCGCCTTGCTGGTGGTCAGCCTGCTGGTGGCGCTGGCCAGTGGCATTCCGACCGGTGAAGTGATGAAAGTAATGACCGCCGGGATGGGCGGCGTGCTGGGCTCGGTGACCATTATCATCGGTCTGGGCGCCATGCTCGGTAGAATGATCGAGCATTCCGGCGGTGCCGAGTCGCTGGCCCAGCGCTTCAGCAAGGCGTTAGGGCCGAAACGTACCGTGGCCGCGCTGACCATCGCCGCGTTTATTCTCGGCATTCCGGTGTTCTTCGACGTCGGCTTTATCATCCTGGCACCGATCATCTATGGCTTTGCCAAGGTGGCCAGGGTTTCGCCGCTGAAGTTTGGCCTGCCAATGGCCGGCGTGATGCTGACGGTACACGTCGCACTGCCGCCGCACCCTGGCCCGGTGGCCGCTGCCGGGTTACTGAATGCCGACATTGGCTGGCTGACCATTATCGGCCTGGCGATTTGTATTCCGGTCGGCGTTATCGGCTACTTCACAGCCAAATGGCTGAACCGTAAGGCTTACCCGTTATCGATTGAAGTGCTGGAACAGTTGCAGCTGGCAGCGCCAGAACCGGCCCCGGAAGGCAAAGCGCCGTTAAGCGATCGCATTAATCCACCCGGTGCCTGGCTGGTGGCCGCACTGATCGTCATTCCCATCGCGATTATTATGCTGGGCACCGTTTCCGCCACCTTGCTTGAGCCAGGTTCAGCGCTGCGCGACACGCTATCGTTGATCGGTTCCCCAGCGGTAGCACTGATGATCGCCCTGCTGTTGGCGTTCTATTTCCTGGCGATTCGTCGTGGCTGGAGCCTGCAACACACCAGCGACGTGATGGGTGGCGCGCTGCCCACTGCCGCCGTGGTGATCCTGGTAACCGGTGCCGGTGGGGTGTTCGGCAAAGTGCTGGTTGAATCGGGCGTGGGCAAGGCATTGGCGGACGTTTTGACCACCATCGGCCTGCCGTTGATCCCGGCGGCATTTATCATCTCGCTGGCCCTGCGTGCCTCACAAGGGTCCGCCACCGTGGCGATCCTGACGACCGGCGGATTATTGTCGGAAGCGGTCAGTGGACTGAATCATCTGCAACTGGTGTTGGTGACTCTCGCTACCTGCTTTGGCGGGCTGGGGTTATCGCACGTAAATGATTCCGGCTTCTGGATCGTCACCAAATACCTCGGTCTTTCAGTGGCTGATGGCCTGAAAACCTGGACGGTGCTGACCACTATCCTCGGCCTCAGTGGCTTCCTGTTCACCTGGTTGCTGTGGCTGGCGGTGTAATTTCTCTGGCATACTGCACAGAACCTTTTGGCTCTGTGCAGGAAAAAAATAATGACCCTTATCACCACCGCCCCGCAGTTGCTCACCGAACGTTTACGCCTGGATGCCCACACGCTGGACGACTTTGATTCATTGCCCGCCATGTGGGCCGATCCTGAAGTGGTGCGCTATATCGGCGGCACGCCGAGAGACCGGGAAGACTCCTGGGGCCGCCTGATGCGTTACGTGGGTCACTGGGCGCTGTTAGGGTATGGCTATTGGGCCGTGCGCGATAAAGTCAGCGGCGCTTACCTCGGCGGCATCGGTTTTTCCGACTTCCAACGCCATATCACCCCGGCGCTCGACGCCCCAGAGATGGGCTGGACGCTGGTGACATCGGCGCAGGGCAAAGGCTATGCCACCGAAGCGCTGCGGGCGGCTTTGGCCTGGGGGAAAGAGCATTTACCGGGTGATAAGACGGTCTGCATTATTTCACCGGAAAACCAGCCTTCAGTGGCGCTGGCGAAGAAGGTCGGTTTTAGCGAAAGCCGCCGCAGCGAGTACCATCAGAGCCCTATTCTGGTGATGCATTGCCCGCTGTAAGCCGGGGTATTAACTCACCGACGCCGTAGCCAGCGCAACCTGGATAAAATTATCCCGCAGTGCGTCAGCCTGCTGCGGGTTCCAGGCAATACCGACTTGCCACTCAGTCTGTTCGCCACTCAGCGGCAGAATATCGATGCCCGCCGGGGCAATATGGCTGACGCTGTGCGGCAACAGGGCAACGCCAATGCCGGCGGCGACCAGCGCCAGCAGCGTCTGGATATCCCCGGCCTGTTGCACTACGTTGGGTGTCAGTTGATGGGCAGCAATAAAGCGCAGCGACTGTTCGCTCAAACCGCGTCCGCGTTTCGGCGTCAACTGCAGCAGCGGCAGAGTATTGAATTGCCCGATGATCGTTTCCGCCTTCAGCGCCAACGCGGCGGGGGCGGCCAGCACCAAGCGATCGCTCAGCAGCGCGGCAGCCCGTAGCGGCGTGCTGACCGGTAGCCGTACGAACCCCACCTGCAACTCACCCTGCAATAACAATTGATACTGCCGCTCCGAAGGCAAATCCTCCAGCCCCACGGCAACCTCAGGAAAACGTTGGCGGAAAGCAGCAACCAGCTGCGGCGCCAGGTGAAAACTGGACAGCCCGAACCCCATCGCCAACCGCCCCGCCTCCCCTTGCACGATCTGCAAGGCGCGCTGTTGAAACTGCAGATGCTGGCCAACCAGCGTCTGGGCTTCGGGATAAAGCCGCTGTCCGCTGGCGGTGAGTTGTGCTCCCTGGCGGCCACGGTTAAACAAGCGGGCACCAAGCAGCGCTTCCAGCGCCTGGATCTGTTTGCTCAGCGCCGGCTGGGTGATACACAGCCGCTCCGCCGCCAGGCGATAATTACCCTGTTCAGCCAGCACCACAAAGGCGCGTAGTTGTCGAATATCCATTCCGTTTAGTTATCAAATAAAGAATTTAATTGATTATACAGTAATCAATAGCTTTGCTGTAATCAACGCCAGACAACAGCCAAAGGTGATCCCATGACAAGCTATCTGCGTGCCGCAACGGTGCAGTTTCAGCATCGCGCCAACGATAAAAACTACAACCTGTCGGTGATTGAGGGCTTTATCGCCCGCGCCGCCACCGAACAAATCCAAGTGCTGACCTTCCCGGAGATGTGCATTACCGGCTATTGGCACGTTCGACACCTCAGCGCCGGCGAAATTGGCGCACTGGCGGAACCGATAGCCGCCAGCCCTTCACTGGCGCGTATTCGTCCGCTGGCGGAGCGCTATAACATGGCGATCGGTGTTGGGCTGATTGAACAGGGTGAAGACGGAAAATATTACAATGCCTACGCTGTTTGCCTGCCCGACGGCAAACTTCACGTGCACCGTAAACTGCACGCCTTTGAGCACCCGGCGATAGCCAGTGGCGACAGTTTCACCGTGTTTGATACCCCATGGGGTGTGCGGATGGGAGTATTAATCTGTTGGGACAATAACCTGGTGGAAAACGTGCGGGCAACCGCACTGCTGGGGGCGGAGGTGCTACTGGCACCGCATCAAACGGGGGGAACGCATTCACGTAGCCCGCACGGCATGAAGCCGATCCCGCTGGAAATCTGGCAACGTCGGCAGGAAAACCCGGCGGCGATAGAGGCGGCGTTTCGTGGCGAACATGGCCGCGGCTGGCTGTTGCGCTGGCTACCGGCACGCGCACATGACAATGGTTTGTTCGTTTTATTCAGTAACGGCGTAGGGCGTGATGACGATGAGGTGCGAACCGGCAACGCGATGATCCTCGACCCTTACGGCCGTATTCTGGCGGAAACCTGGGCAGCAGAAAATCAGATGGTCACGGCCGAACTTGACCTGTCGCTGATCCCACTCAGCACCGGACGCCGCTGGATCCACGGCCGCCGACCGGCACTATACGGTATTCTTACCCAGCCGCAGGGTTATGAACGAGATGCCCGCAGCGCGCGCTTTTCGTCAGAGCCGGGGCAAAAATTGGGCAAGTGAAGGTTGCTGGATAACAGGCAAAAAAAATCCGCCCGAAGGCGGATTTTTATCTGATGCGGCTAACTGCGCCACATGCTCACGCCCGCAGGCGTGGAGAAATCTTAGAAACGGTAGCCTACGCCAACGCTCCAGATACCAACGTCAACACTGCGGATACGGCTCTGCTCGTAACCTACATCCAGAGCAACGTCCTGGATTGGGTTGAACTGCAGGCCAGCACCGTAGGTGAAGCCGTAGTCGCTGCTGCCGTTACGGTCGGAACCGTTCTGAGCATTGTCGATGTTTTTGCCGTAGCCAACACCAACCACACCGTAGATGCTTGCCCAGTCATTGAAGCGGTAAGCTGGACCGGCAGTGATAGAGTTGTACTGAGCTTTACCGTAGTAACCGTTCTCAGAACCGTTCTTTTCCACGTGGGTAAAGGAACCGATCACACCCAGTGGGTTGTTGTCGAATTCGTAACGGTACTTCAGGTTGAAACCGTCGGCTTTGTTAGCAACGCCTTGGAGATCACCCTGCGCATAACCAGCAGAAACGGTGCTCTGGCCAGCGAATGCGGTACCTGCGGTTACTGCTAATACACAGGCTGCTACTGCGGAAAGACATGCAATTTTTTTCATAACCACCTCAAACGCGTTATATTTTTAAGTAAATCCATTTGTTCATGCTTTGAAAATATAGCAAAAATTAGCGTGAAACTCTGCCTTAAAATGAGTGTCTAATGCTTTATATCGTGTAACATTAGATTTCAAGAACAGTGTATCTTCTTCTTTTCGCTCTATTTTCGAGCCGCATTCTACGCGTT
Organism: Serratia proteamaculans; assembly: GCF_949794035.1. Classification (NCBI taxonomy): domain Bacteria; kingdom Pseudomonadati; phylum Pseudomonadota; class Gammaproteobacteria; order Enterobacterales; family Yersiniaceae; genus Serratia; species Serratia proteamaculans. The sequence continues at coordinate 1,594,581 of NZ_OX461105.1, read as the reverse complement.
TCTGTGACAACAATCACCTATTTAATATCCAGATGATTCTTAAAAAAAGCGCATTTTTTGAGCATAAAAACCAGATCACTGCCCTGAAGCTGGCACTTTTCTCCGCTGCATAAGCTTTTCTCAGACACATTTACCTCATTTCATTTACACTGCCGTCATCCAAAAAACGACAGTCTTCCCAGGTTATGGGAAACGCATAAAAGGCTCTAAAGGATGTCCTCGTCTGCAACCACTAAAGCGTCCTCCACGCTGGTGCCTATCTGTTTATTGATTATTGCCATGGTATCGATCCAGACCGGTGCCTCGCTGGCCAAAAGCCTGTTCCCGCTGGTCGGTGCTGAAGGCATCACCACGCTGCGCCTGAGTATCGGTACGCTGATCCTGTTTATTATCTTCCGTCCGTGGCGCATGCGCTTCGCCGCCGGCAGCCGTTTGCCGCTGTTTATCTACGGCCTGGCGCTGGGGGCGATGAATTACCTGTTCTATCTTTCTTTGCGTACCCTGCCGCTGGGCATCGCCGTCGCACTCGAATTCACCGGGCCGTTGGCGGTCGCCATGTTCTCGTCACGCCGCCCAATAGACTTCTTGTGGGTCGCATTGGCGATCGCCGGCTTGTGGTTCCTGCTGCCATTGGGCCATGACATGGGCAGTATCGACCCCTTTGGGGCGGCCTGCGCGCTGGGTGCCGGTGCCTGTTGGGCGGTCTATATTATCTGCGGCCAAAAAGCCGGCGGCGACCACGGCCCAGGCACCGTGGCGGTCGGTTCACTGATCGCCGCCGTGGTGTTCTGCCCGATTGGCGCCTGGCAAGCCGGAAGCGCCCTGCTGAATATTGATATCCTGCCCGTCGCACTGGCGGTGGCCATTTTGTCTACCGCACTGCCCTACTCATTGGAAATTATCGCGCTACCGAAAATTCCGGCGCGGACTTTCGGCACCCTGATGAGCCTGGAGCCGGCGCTGGCGGCGCTTTCCGGCATGCTGTTCCTTAATGAACACCTGACCACGGTGCAATGGCTGGCACTGGCAGCGATCATCGCGGCTTCCATGGGCGCCACCCTGACCATCAAACCAAAACCACAAATCGAAAATCTTTCCTGAGGATCGGTAACGCCTGCATTTGCCAAAAGCGGAATGCAGGCGGGTTAACTGTTTTCATACTGGCAAACAGGCATACTTTTCCGCGCAGTACCCCCCACGTTTTTATGGAACCGGACCCGGCAGGGTTCACCACATGGAGAATTAAAGTGATTTATAACACTCTGTTTAACCCACGCTATGGCCGTGGGCTGTCACCGATACTGATCGAAACTCTCACCACCCTTCGTCAATACGATCTGCCTGAGCTGGCGCTCGGGCGGCATGAGATCGACGGTGAAAAGATCTTTATGGACGTGATGACGCTAACCACCGGGTTGGCGGAAACCCGGCGCGCAGAGCTGCATCAGGAATATGCCGATATCCATCTGTTAATCAGCGGTGAAGAACGTATTGATTACGGCATGCCGGGTGACTGGCAAAGCGAATTGCCCTATGACGAAGTTCAGGATTTGCAGCTGTTGGATATCCACCGCCATCGCCAGACGCTGACGATGTTTCCCGGCATGTACGCCATATTTTTCCCCCATGAGCCGCATCAAATCGGTTGTCAGTTGAACGCGCCGATGCTGATCAAAATAGCGGTGATGAAAGTGCATTACACCCTGTTGCTGTAAACAGCCAGCCGGTCGAAATGGCCGGCTTTCTCGTGGCACGCTTTAATGCCGGGACAAATCGCGAATAAACTCACTGGTTTGCCCAGGTGAGCGCAGCCGGATAAAGCGGATATGCTGATAGCGGGGATTGCTCATGTCAGCCAGATAGCCGACCCGGTTTTTACGGTAGGTCTTGAGGGTCCACAGCACAATTGAATCGCGGCTGAAAAAAGAACGGCGGAAACTTTCACGATTGCCGGTGCCCGCCCACAACTCGGTACCGGACCATGCACGTGTGGCGGCACGCCGCACTGCCTGAAACAGCGTACGGCAGAAACCATAATCCACCCACACCACCCAATCGACGCCATTCCACTTGACCGCTTTGGTTCGGCTATAGTTGCCGTCAAGCACCCAGCCGCTTTCCGCCTCGGCCAGTACCTCTGCGACTCGCACCAAGAACACATCATCGGGTGTGCCTTGCCAGTCTGACCGCCAAAACAGCTTGTCCAACTCGATATGGGGCAACGCAAGTGTTTGCGCCAACTGACGTGCCAGGGTGCTTTTGCCACTGCCACTGGTTCCAACGACGTTGATTTTCATTGGCATCGGGTTCTGAAATAAGGGCAGAATATCTTAGCGGAGATGTCATTGGCCTATCAATATGAATTAACGGCTATTTCTACAATTGACCTTTAAATTTAAAGCACAGCTTCATCCGATTGAAACAATAATAAGGATAATAATAAAATCGGTTTATAAAATATTACAAAAGGAAATAAAAAATTAAATTAAAATTCAATCAGTTAAATTTAACCCAATCACTCTACGCCTGTTAAATCACATTTTCAATTCGTTACTCCCTATTTATCCAATAGCCATTTTCGTCCTGCAAAAATCCCTGTCATTGCTATAATTATTCCCGAACCAAAATAGGACAATGCCACAACAAGAGGAGATCTGATATGAGTACCGCTAAACTGGTGAAAACGAAATCTTCTGAGCTGCTTTACACTCGCAATGACATGGACGAAAAAACCAAGCTGGACGCCATCAAGGCGCTGAACCGTCAGGTTATCCAGTTTATCGACCTGTCACTGATCACCAAACAGGCCCACTGGAACATGCGTGGCGCTAACTTTATTGCCGTTCATGAGATGCTGGACGGGTTCCGTACGGCGATTATCGATCATCAGGATACTTTTGCCGAGCGCATCGTGCAGTTGGGTGGCGTCGCCTTGGGCACCGTGCAGGTAGTGAACGATAAAACCCCGCTGAAAAGCTATCCGACCAATATCCATAGCGTACAGGAACACCTGAAAGCGCTGGCCGATCGTTACGGTGCGGTGGCCAATGACATTCGCAAGGCCATCACTGAAGTGGAAGATGAAGATACGGCGGATATGTTCACCGCGGCATCCCGCGATCTGGACAAATTCCTGTGGTTTATCGAATCCAACATCGAATAAACCCTGCTAAAAGCAATCAAAACGGCCCGCATCGCGGGACTGAACAGGCTGCGGGCTTTGCCCCAGCCTGTTTTTCTTTTTGCGCGGCTTGAATTGCTCAAAAAACCGCCCATAGTAGATAAATCAGACGGCGGGCGGCGCCACAACAGTGAGGTGACCATGGCAAGCGGATGGGCGGCAGAAGGTGCCGTGCAAGATCAAATCGACTCCACCGTGGATGACGCCGTACAGCGTGCCAGACAGGCGCTGGGCCACGGCGAAAGTGAGCATTATTGTCAGGAGTGCGGGGAAGAAATTCCTTTGGCGCGTCGGCAAGCGCTGCAAGGCGTGCGCTATTGCCTGGCCTGCCAAACCGAGCTGGATAAAAAACAGGCGGCGAGCAGCTTATATAACCGCCGCGGCAGCAAAGACAGCCAACTGCGTTAAGCTGATGGGGTAAAGCCCTTCCGCCCTTTGTGACTGAACATTCCTGCACCAGATGCAACACCCTTGCTGCACAAAAGTTAGAGTTAGTTATCAGTATTGAAGCGAAATGGTTAACTATCGGTTGTTTCAGCACCATTATTTGGTTAATGATAGACGACTGCACCAACAGGCAACTCAAAGCACCATTTTGGGGCCCCAACTGGGTGCATAAAAATAATAATTCGATCTTCAAACACAACATCACAGCCTAACTCTTTGTTTTTATAGTAGTTGAAAACATGGCACGATTTTTTCATGGCACCAACTGCAATATAAAAAATGGGTAATCCGCAACCTGTACAGGAAATTCCTCTCATGAAGTCAATTTTTAAAGTCTCCCTGGCCGCACTTTCGTTGGCCTTTGCCGTAAGCTCCCACGCAGCAGACAAACTGGTCGTCGCCACCGACACCGCATTCGTTCCTTTTGAGTTTAAGCAAGGCGACAAATATGTCGGCTTCGATATCGACCTATGGGCCGCTATCGCCAAAGAACTGAAACTGGATTACACCCTGAAACCAATGGACTTCAGCGGTATCATCCCGGCACTGCAAACCAAAAACATCGATCTGGCGCTGGCCGGTATTACCATTACCGAAGAACGTAAAAAGGCCATCGAGTTCTCCGACGGCTACTACAAAAGCGGCCTGCTGGTGATGGTGAATGCCAATGACAACAGCATCAAGGGCATTGACGACCTGAACGGTAAAGTGGTGGCGGTGAAGAGCGGCACCGGTTCCGTTGATTACGCCAAACAACACATCAAAACCAAAGACCTGCGTCAGTTCCCGAACATCGATAACGCCTATATGGAACTGGGCACCAAGCGCGCTGACGCGGTACTGCACGACACGCCAAATATCTTGTACTTCATCAAGACTGCCGGCGCCGGCAAATTCAAAACCGTCGGTGAATCACTGGAAGCCCAGCAATACGGCATCGCCTTCCCTAAAGGCAGTGATGAGCTGCGCGTGAAGGTCAATGGCGCGCTGAAAACGCTGCGCGACAACGGGACCTACAACGAAATCTACAAAAAATGGTTCGGTACCGAACCTAAATAACGGATGAAGTCAGTCACTGATTCACTTGAGCACAGGGGTGGTGTCTTAGCCCCTGCGCTTTGTTGTATCTGATTCCCACGTTTGGGATCACCGGGAGAAAACACCATGCAGTTCGACTGGAGCGCCATCTGGCCCGCCATCCCCATCCTGTTAGAAGGCGCCAAAATGACCCTGTGGATTTCGGTCCTCGGTCTGATTGGCGGCCTGATCATTGGCCTGGTGGCCGGCTTTGCCCGAACCTACGGCGGTTGGATTGCCAACCACGTGGCTCTGGTATTCATTGAAGTTATCCGTGGCACGCCGATCGTGGTACAGGTGATGTTTATCTACTTCGCCCTGCCGATGGCGTTCAACGATTTACGCATTGACCCGTTCAGCGCAGCGGTGGTCACCATTATGATCAACTCCGGTGCCTATATTGCGGAAATTACCCGTGGCGCCGTGCTGTCAATTCATAGCGGTTTCCGTGAAGCAGGCCTGGCACTGGGCCTGTCACGCCGCGAAACCATCCGCTATGTCATCATGCCGTTGGCGCTGCGCCGCATGCTGCCACCGCTGGGTAACCAGTGGATCATCAGCATTAAAGACACCTCGCTGTTTATCGTGATCGGCGTGGCGGAACTGACCCGTCAGGGCCAGGAGATTATTGCCGGTAACTTCCGCGCGCTGGAAATCTGGAGCGCCGTGGCGGTTATTTATCTGATTATTACTCTGGTGCTGAGCTTCGTGCTGCGTCGTCTGGAAAGAAGGATGAAAATCCTGTGATTGAATTTAAAAACGTCTCCAAGCATTTTGGGCAAACCCAGGTGCTGCACAATATCGACCTGAAAATTAACCAGGGTGAAGTGGTAGTGATTATCGGGCCTTCCGGCTCCGGCAAATCCACACTGCTGCGCTGCATCAACAAGCTGGAAGAGATCACCAGCGGCGATCTGATCGTCGACGGGCTGAAAGCTAACGATCCCAAGGTTGACGATCGGCTGATCCGTCAGGAAGCCGGCATGGTGTTCCAACAGTTCTACCTGTTCCCACACCTGACCGCGCTGGAAAACGTCGCCTTTGGCCCCATTCGCGTGCGTGGACTGAAAAAGTCGGATGCGGAAAAGCTGGCACGTGACCTGCTGGCCAAAGTGGGCCTGGCTGAGCGTGCGCACCACTATCCTTCAGAGCTTTCCGGCGGCCAACAGCAGCGTGTGGCTATCGCCCGAGCGCTGGCGGTGAAGCCGAAAATGATGCTGTTCGATGAACCGACCTCCGCACTTGACCCGGAACTGCGCCATGAAGTGCTGAAGGTGATGCAGGATCTGGCGGAAGAAGGCATGACCATGGTGATTGTCACCCACGAAGTCGGCTTTGCCGAAAAAGTGGCGTCACGTCTGATCTTTATCGATAAGGGACGGATTGCGGAAGACGGCAATCCTCATGAGTTGATCAACAACCCGCCAAGCCCACGCTTGAAAGAGTTCCTGCAGCACGTTTCCTGATTTATCCTGTTCAACGGCGGGCGTACTCTGCGCCCGCCGTTTCTATTTAGCACGCGTTCCCACTCCCCGCCTCGTATCATTTCCTACTATATTGCTTGTTTTTATTAACATTTGTATCAATCCGCCGATTTACAGAGCCCCAAGAGAGGATAAATGCCCGCAACCGCATGCTCCCGATTCGGTTCTCATCTGCGAGAACGTTGGTTCCCCCTGCTACTGCTGCTGGTCACCTGCACCGCTTCCCCGTTGGCGATGGCGCAACCCGCGCAGAATACCGCGGCCAGCGACCAGACCGAGCAGCAAAAGGCTTCCTACACCGCACTGGCAGATATTCTGCAAGACGACAAAGCCCGCGCCACGCTGATCGACCACCTCAGACAGGCGGCAGATGAATCGCCCAAGACCCAGACGAAACCCGCCGCGTCAGAAACGCCCGAGTCGCTGAGCGACAACCTGAGCAGTTTGGCGCAAGGGGGCATCAGCACGGTCAATCAGCGGTTAAACTCGCTGCAAAAGCTGATCGACTCCGGACCCAAACGCACCTTTAATCCCGACAGTTTTTTCCGAGCCTTGGGTTATTTTCTGCTGACGGTCGCGGCCACCTTCGCCCTGTTCCATCTGATCCGGCGGCTGATCCGCCCGCTGTACAAGCGGATGGGTAGCTGGGGCCACAACGCCAAACTGCAGCAGGGGCCTTGGTATAAGCTGCCAACGGCGATCCTCGGGGCCTTCGCCGTCGATCTGCTGGTACTGGTACTGGCACTGGCTGCGGGTAACCTGTTTGCCCGCCATGTTAATGCCGACAGCGCGACTATCCTGCGCTTGCAAACTCTGTTTCTCAGCGCCTTCGCGGTTATCGAATTCTTCAAAGCCGTGTTGCGACTGATTTTTTCGCCTGACTTTGATTATCTGCGTCCCTTTGCATTTAGCGATGCCAGCGCCCATTACTGGAACAAACGCCTCGCCTGGCTTAGCGGCCTGATTGGTTACGGCCTGATGGTGGTGGTGCCGGTGGTCGCGACACAAATCAGCTATCCGGCGGCAGCGGCGGCTAACCTGGCGATCATGCTGGCGCTGACGCTATATGCAGTGGCGCTGATCCTGCGTAACCGCAAACCGATACAACAACAGATTAACCTGCTGGCAGAACGATCCATGGCATTCTTCAGCATCATTCTGCGTGGGCTGGGCCATGTCTGGCACCTGCTGGCCATCGCCTATTTCCTGGTGTTATTTGCGCTGTCACAGTTTGATATCGGTAACAGCCTGCGCTTTATGATGACCGCAACGGTGAAAAGTCTGGTGGTTATCGGCGTCGGTGCTTTGCTTTCCGGCATGCTGACCCGTTGGATTTTCCGTCGCATTTCACTGCCGGATGACGTCAACCGGCGCTACCCGATGCTGGAGCGGCGCATTAATTCTTATATCCCCAATGGCTTGAAGATACTGCGGGTGATGGTGGTGCTGGCGGTAACACTGCTGTTGTTTGACGCCTGGCACCTGATCAATCTGTATCAGTGGGCCGGTAGCGAGAACGGCGAAAAAATCATTGGTGGGCTGGTACATATCCTGCTGATTATGGTGGTCGCCGTCTTCAGCTGGACGCTGATGGCCAGCATTATCGAACACCGGCTGGCGTTGGAACTGAGCAATGGCATCCGCCCAAGCGCGCGTGAACGCACCTTGCTGACGCTGTTTCGCAACGTGCTGGCCATCGTGATCAGTACCATTACCATCATGATTGTGCTGTCACAGGTAGGGATTAACATTGCGCCCCTATTGGCCGGTGCCGGGGCTCTGGGCCTGGCCATCAGCTTTGGTGCGCAAACGCTGGTGAAAGACGTGATCACCGGCGTCTTCATCCAGTTCGAGAACGGCATGAATACCGGCGAATATGTCACCGTCAGCGGCATTACCGGCACGGTGGAACGCATGACCATCCGTTCAATCGGCCTGCGGGACGACTACGGCGTGTATCACATCGTTCCCTTCTCTTCTATCACCACGCTGGCCAACTATGCCCGCGAATTTGGCGTATATCGCGCCAACTACAGCGTGAGCCGTGATGAAGACATAGACCATGTTCATGGGGTACTGCATCAGGCGGTAGACGCGCTGAAACAGGACGAGCAGGTGAAACACTTCCTGGTGGGTGAACCGGTATTCAATGGCGTGGTGGCACTGGGTGACCGTTCCTTCACCACCCGGGTGACCGTGCGTACCCAGGCGCTGAAACAATGGGTGGTGCAGTATGCGCTCGACCGTCTGGTAAAAATGCATTTTGACCAGGCCGATATCGCCATGCCACAGCAGGCCATGCAGCTTTCATATGCTCCGGGCTCGCAAGAGTCGGCAACCAAACAAGCTGAGTGAAAAAAGACGCTAGCCCCGGCAGGGGTTAGCGTCACAAGTCTCAGTGCAGTGCCTCGGTCTGTTTCACCGAAGCAAATGTCTGCATCAACTTGACCACATCCTGCATGCCAACATTCACCTGATTGATCACTTCCCCGGCATCATTCGTCAGCGCTACGCCGCCACCCGCCTGTTCCACGCACACCGCCATTCCGGCAATCGCCGCCGTCACGCCCTGTTGAATCGCTTTGGTGATGCGCTCAATTTCGGTTGCCGCCTGACGAGACTGCTCTGCCAGAGTACGCACCTCGTTAGCGACCACGGCAAACCCTCGCCCGTGCTCCCCCGCATGTGCCGCCTCGATAGAGGCATTAATTGCCAGCAGATTGGTCTGGGCGGCAATTTTACGGATCGCCTCCACCATGGTGCCTATCTGTTGCGAGCCGTTACCCAGTTCGCTAACCACCGCCGAAGTATCCCGCGCAGCCGCTTCCACCTGCTGCATGCCGGCCACCGCCTGCTGCACGATCACCGCCCCCTGCGCAGCGGTCCGGTCGGTATCCAGGGAAAGATGATGCGCATTACGTACCATCTCTTCCTCGTGCTGTTGCTGAATCATCAATTGGGTGATGTCCTGAGCGATCTTCACCACTTTCACCAACCGCCCTTCCTCGTCGAGGATCGGGTTATAGCTGGCTTCCAGCCAGACTCGCTCCCCGCGGCGGTTTACGCGTTCAAAGCGCCCGGTGATAAATTCGCCACGCGCAAGACGCTGCCAGTGTTGGCGATAATCGTCGGAGGCGGCAAACTCCGGCGGGCAAAGCACTGCATGCGACTGCCCGCGCGCGTCCTCCAGCCGATAGCCCATTAAATTCAACATATTGTCATTAGCATCGAGGATCTTTCCCTGTGCGTTGAAAGTGATCATCGCCATGGATCTATTTAGCGCGGCCAATAAACTCTGATGTTCCTGCGCCTGGGTAATACGCTCTGTCACCACGCTGGCGATCTTGACGATCTCCACCACCCGCCCCTGCTTGTTCAAAACCGGGGTATAGGTCCCCTGCAACCATACGGTTTCACCGTCTTTGCAAATCCGTTTTATATTGTCGGTGATAGGTTTGCCATGATTTAGCATATCCCAGTGTTTACGATACGCCGTACTCTCGGCGTATTGTGGATCGCAGAAAATACGGTGATGTTGACCGAGCACTTCCTGACGCTGGAATTTCATGGTCTGCAAAAATAAGTCGTTGACGCGCAGCACGGTGCCATCCGGATTAAAGACAATCATGGCAACGGCATTTTCTATCGCGTTTAGCTCCGCGCGGCTGTGGGTATTTAACTGACTGAATCGTAACAGCATAGGGTGAAGATCCTTCTGGCAGATGATTTAGCGAACAAATGCTTTTCATTTTATTTTTCTGCACGCCGCGCCCACACGCAGGCGCGCATCAGCCGGAGAAACGGGCAGGCCTTATTCTCCAGACAGATAACGCTAACCGGGATAAATATATCAATTTAGCAAGGTGACTATTATTTTTTTAATAAATAATTAAGTCAGGATTTTTATTAGTGACAACCGCATTGAGAATAACGCAAGTTGAAGAAATTGAAAGGGAAACGCGAGGTATTATTGGCGCCGGTTAAATAACCGGCGCCAGCGGACATTAATCCAACAGCCAAGATTCAGGCAACCAATAATTCCTCTGTCGATGCCATAGCGGTGATAGTGACCTCCGGTGGAACATAGCGCAGCTCGCTGAGCAGCATTTGATGATCCTGGCCCAACAGTAGAATAACGCTGTCAGCGGCATCCAAACGGTGATCGTCGTTATTGTCGACAATAATATAACTGCTGTTTTGATCGGCCAATACGCTGCTCACCCCCACCTTAGCGCTGAGAGCCCCCGGTCTGTCCAGATCCAGCAGTGCTGCCAGCAGCTGGCTGGCACTCCCCATCTGTTCATCTGTCAGCGCACCGATCCGGGCTTCAATATTTTGACCATCGCTGGTACCGTAATTCGCCAATGAGCTACCTCCGGTATTATGGGATAAGCTCACGCCAGACAAAACGTCAGTAATACTGTCTTGCTGCAGTGAAAAACCCTTGAGGGTGACGCCGGAAGCCGCAGTGCTTGATTGCAGAGTTATGCTGTTTTGCCCTGCACCGGCGATTAGCGTGGTATCCCCCATGATGTTGAACTGGTCATTGCCTCCCCCACCTTTGACTAACAGTTGCTCACCCACCAGCCCCAACTCGGCCAATAACGGATCCAATTTGGCCTGGCTAGCGCCGCTGAGCGGCAGTAAATCCAGCATCTGAATCAGCGTACCGTTTCCGCTACCGCCATGGGCCGAATTCAGGGTGAACGCATTGCCGACAAAGGCTGAAGCGTCAATCAGCCCCACGTTGTGGTACCCCTCTTCCAGCGTCAGGTTGAAGCTCGCTCGGCCAGAAAGCACAATGTCATGCACCTGGTCATTGCTGCCCGTCAACGTCAGTGCACTGCGGCCCCAACCCGCGGCATTAATGGCAATCAGCTCCAGCGGATTTTCACTACCGTGAGAATCCAGCGCCAGGGATCCGACGTTTCCGCGGCCGGAAAATAACAGATCGACGCGATGAGTGGCATTCTCCAGAAAATCGATTTCGAGCCGGCTGCCAGCCTGATCGCCCACGCTGCTGATTTCAAGCCGTGCAGCATCCGCATTGGCGTTAATCACTTTGACGTTATCCGCCCGACCGGAAAGCAACAGCCCCCCGCTACCCAGATCGTTCGCAGCCCGATCCTGGACGACATATCCTCCTCGGCCCCCCTCAACCGTTGCGTTGCCGCTTAGCACGCCGTAGTCAAAAACGTGGGCTTCAGTCACCAGTTTTTCTGTCTTAATCCCGCTCCAACTGACCTTATTCAGCGTTGCTTCAGCCTGGCCAATATAACCAGCCAGATCGAGCTGTTCAAAATGGCTGAAGTTGGCAGCATTGCTGCTCACCGTGCTGACACGCATCCCCCAAAGATCGAGCGTAGAAGTGAGTTTGACAATCAGATTAGCGGACAGAATGTCCATGCCCGCACCACCGTCAGCTTTCAGCGACCACCCTACATGGTTGGCCCCCCCGGTGGAGTTCCCGGCCCACAACAGGCTGTCATTGCCCTCGCTCAGATTAAAATTCCCGGTTGCGGCAGCCACATCGGCCAACGCCGTTAACTGTACCTTATCGCTACCGTAGGTACCGTCGAGGGTGACGTTAGCGTTATTTACGGTCACCGCCACGCCATATTTAACGTTCGGGTTGTTGTGCAACTGAATGGCCGCCGCAGCATCCCCATTGATAATCAGATAGGAAAGTTGGGCAGCATAGCTCAGATCCACAGAGACATCCGTATCCGCGTTGAGGAAAACCCGGAATAGTACGGCGGTTTCCGCGTTGCTCAGCGAGTGTCCGACATGGGTATTTACCGTCCCGTAGGCATTTCCACCCTCTTCGCTGGTGCTAAGCGAAGCCGTGGTTTTATAGTTCAGACTTTGGCCAATCTCACGAGCAAATGCCCATTGCTCACTCTGAGTGACGCCACCGGTGACATTGTTTGTGATCAGATCCTCAACCACCGCCTGCGTGATCAGCCCCTTGTCGTCACCCAACGCCCGGTAATGTGCCAACTGTTGCTCATCCGCGGCTCTGCCATGAACGGCCTGATACACGTGCTGAATAAAAACATCCCCCTGCAGGTCACCAATCTGTCCCTGAAACTCGGGAGTTGCCAACAGGGCAGCCACCAACTCAGGATAATTCAGGGTGCCGGAGGCCAGGGTTTTGCTCCAGGTATCCAGTGAGGCGGCATCGATACTCCGTTCAGGAATAGCGCGGAACAGTGCTGCCACTTGTTCCAAATAAACCGTTGCGGGCAGCTCTCCCGACGGATATTCATAACCGGCATCATTAAAATGCTGCTGCGCAGTTTGATCTTCCGGTGCCACTTCGCCACGTAATTGCTCAATCATGGCAACCAGCAGATCGCCACGCGTCGCCCCTTCCGCCAGTTGATGCTGATAATCTGTCAGTTCAGCCGCCGTGGGTGGACGCTCAAAACCCTGTTCGAACAACTGCAGAATAAAATCGCCGTCAGAAAGGTTATTGATTGGTAACGTCTCAATTTTTTCCTGTGCCAGGACGGCCAGATCGCTCCCCTGATTAAGCTGACGGCCATATGAATTGATTTCGTCAGCCAGCCAAGGAGCTTTCAGTAGGTAGAACATGGCGATGGCATCACCTGCCCCTCCGACAGCATCGTCGGCAACAGAAGGAAATAGCCCCTCGGCAATCCTTTGATCCAATGCATCACGCTGCGCAAGGATAGCCGGATCGTCCCCCAGATAATTAAAAAGATCGATGACCACACTGGCGATCGCGCTATTGAAATGGCCCTGCATAAGCAGCTCGTTAATATAATCCGGGTCGGGGTAGGCGTTATAAACCGAAAGGTAGACTGAGGTGAAAATATCGTATTCGCTCTGGCCGTTCATCCAGTCGGCATCAGGTTGGCTCATTAAAATGCTGGCCATATAAGCCGGCGGCTGACTGCTAATATCAAATTGACTGTCGTAATAGTCAATTTCAGAAACCGTCGGCAGACGCCCAAAAATCCCGATGATCAGAGCGCCGACTTCTTGTTGAGAAGATAAAGGAATCATAATAACTCCCACTAATGTGTCGAATGAAAGATACGGCACATCGGTGCCGCAACCTGTCTCCTACAACATGGAGAGAGACGATGCACACTGCTGGGATAGCTATTATTAGTATGGCTACAGTTAAGGAACCTTAATGGGATATGTCAAGAAAGGGGGGCAAGCCTAAAGCCAGTATGGGAGTTATCTCCCATACCGACAAAAATCTGTGCAAAACCCGAAATTAACGCCAGCGTTCTGCCGCCCAGGCGGCCTGCTGTTCTGCGTCATGGAAGGTCCAGGCAACGAAACGGCTGATCTTTTGCCCCTGCGCCATCTCAATGGTACGCACTTCGGCCGCACCCGCCAGCTTCAACGCGTGATAAATTGATGGCAAAGTAGTGTGTTTGGAAATCAGCGAGGTGAACCACAGGCAGTTCTGCGCCTTGCTGACGCTTTCCTCTACCATTTTACGCACAAAGGCTTCTTCGCCACCTTCACACCAAAGCTCGTTATTTTTGCCACCGAAATTCTGTACCGGCTTGTCGGCCACTTCGCCTTTGCCCAGCTTGTGCAGTTTGCGACGGGTGCTGGCCTGCGATTCCTGTTCGGAACCGTGGAATGGCGGGTTACACAGCGTGGCATCAAACTTCTCAGCCACACCGATAATGCCGTTAAAGATAAACTCCGGCTGTTTTTGCAGGCGCAGACGCACGCTGTTTCTCAACGTCGGGTTCATTTCGACGATCATTTTGGCCGAATTAAGCGATACCGGGTCAATCTCCGAACCGGTAAAACGCCAGCCGTACTCGCGCAGGCCAATGATCGGATAAATGCAGTTGGCACCAATGCCTACGTCGAGGATCGCCACGCCTTTACCGCGCGGGATCTCACCGTCGTTGCTGGTCGCCAGCAGGTCAGCCAGATGGTGCAGGTAATCGGAGCGCCCAGGGATTGGCGGGCACAGGTAATCGGCAGGAATGTCCCAATGCTCGATACCATAAAAATGTTGCAGCAACGCACGGTTGAGCATTTTAACCGCCGCCGGATCGGCAAAATCGACCGAGATATCGCCCCAGGCGTTCGGCTTGACGAACGGCTCCAGCCCCGGGCAACTGGCGATCAGCGCCGGGAAATCATAGCGTGAGCGATGACGGTTACGCGGGTGCAGTCCGCTTTTCTGCTGCGGGAAGCTTTTCTTTTTTTCCACCGTGACGGGCTCTCTTAAAGGTATTTCTGGCGCGTAAGATACCATAAAGCAGCGGCAAACTTGCAGACGACGGGAAACGCGTCAGAATAAAAGCTCTGTTTCCCTATCTCAGGTCACCTATGAGCAGTGAGTCCCGTTATTACTATGAACCCGCCGCAGGGCATGGCTTGCCGCATGATCCGCTAAACGCCATCGTCGGCCCGCGCCCCATCGGTTGGATCTCATCGGTCAGCGTCACTGGCCAGCGCAACCTGGCACCCTACAGCTTTTTCAACTGCTTCAATTACCGCCCACCGATCATCGGCTTCGCCAGCACCGGCTGGAAAGACAGCGTGGCGAACATCGTCGAGACCGGGGAGTTTGTCTGGAACCTGGCGACTCGCCCATTGGCCGATGCCATGAATAACAGCTCCGCCAGCCTGGCACGCGGGGAAGATGAATTCGCTTTTGCCGGTGTGACACCATTACCCAGCCGTCGGGTGAAGGCCGAACGCGTAGCGGAAAGCCCGGTGAACTTTGAATGTCGCCTGTCGCAATGCATTCAGTTGCAAAGTGCCGGCGGCGAAAAAGTGGAAACCTGGCTGATACTGGGGGAAGTGGTGGCGGTGCATATCGATCCCGCACTGCTGGACGAACATGGCGTCTATCAAACCGCCGCCGCCGAGCCTATTCTGCGTGCAGGGGGCCCGACCGCTTACTATGGCATCTCGGAACTGCACCGTTTCGATCTGACCCGGCCGGATGCGCAAAAGCGCTGAGTGACCTCATATTTTTGATAAAAAGCCCGCCGATACGCGTTATCGGCGGGCTTTTCTCATGGGATTCAGACCAGACGTGCGTTAATCGCCGCAGCGAAATCACGACACATCTTTTCGTCACCTTCGGCGTTATCCGCCAGCACCTGCTCGCCATCCACCACGCGGATATGCGCCGCCAGGTCAAAGTCCGCCGCCGGTTGAGGCCGGGCAGCCGCTGCCGTGATGGCCTGCTGCGCATCCTGCCACGCCTGTGCCACCGTCTGGTTACAAGCCTGCGCCAGATAGTCCGGATTAAAGCCTTCGCCGGTCAGGCTGCGTAGCGTCTCATCGTGACTGACACCGTTACCCGGCAGCCAGTAGTGGCGCGCCAGGTCCGGGCCAATCGCCGGGTTATCGGTGAGGTAACCGTCACGCTGCAAGAAGAAGTGGCGCGTCTGTTCGACCGCCATCAGCGCCAACAGATAGCCCTGATAGGAACAGGCCGACTCCAGCGACAACAAATGCGGGATTGCCAGCGTCGGGCGCGGGCTGCCGCTGATGCCCAGTATTTTGTGCTCAACCTTACGCGCCAGCGCGGTAATCGCCTCCGGCGTGCACTGCTGTTCATCCCACTGATATAGCGCCCATTCAAAGTACGGCACCAGCAGAATATGGCGCTCGTTGAACGCACGCATCGGCTGACGCGCAGCAATGCTGGCCTCAATCAGCGCATCCGGTACCGGCTCGCCGGCGGCGTTTTTCGCATAGCGTTTCAGCCAATCGGCGTCGTCCAGCAGGCTGTCGCAGAACATCGACTGGGTTTCGGCATAGGCCATAGACGTCGGCGGGAACTCCTGCGAGAAACAGGGGGCATTCTGGCAGATATTGGCGAAGTGAGCGGCGTGACCGCCCTCGTGGAACAGCGTATTCAACCCCTGAGCGCCACTGCCCACCTGATCCGGCTGCGCCAGACTGGTAAAGTTAATCCGTGCCGGCAGCCATTTCCCCTGCTGGATAAACGGCGGTACCGGCCCATGCATAAAGCCATTTTCATACTTGCCCTCACGCACCAACAGATCGAGATCCATCTGCGCACCGCGAAAACCGATGTGCAGTCGTTTGAAGCTGTTGATCCAACGCTCAAGCGACTGGGCGAACGGGAAGTAAGGATCCAGTTGGCGGGTCACGTCACCGGCGCTGGCAAAGCGCAGGTTCCAGGGCTCCAGTGCCTGTTCGCCCTTTTGCGCTGCCAACTGCTGCAGGCTGCGTGAATTGGCTTCACGGGTTTGCTGTTCGAAGCGATCCAGAATGGCGAACAGCTGCTCCGGCGTCATGCGCTCGGTTTTATTGACCTTGTAGTCAAAATAGTTACGAAAGCCCATCTGACGCGCAAAGCGGTTGCGCAGGCTAATCAGCTCCGGCAGGCCGTTATGCAGCAGCCACTGCTCCAGCTCACGCAACGCATGCTGCGAGCTGCGGCGATAGTCTTCATTTTCATTGGTGGCCTGATTGGTCAGCAGTTCGCCGAGCGAGGCGTTCACCCGCTGCCCCGCGGCATTCAGATGGCTGACCGGGTTGGCCTTGCGCCGGGTATAAAGGTCCGCTTCGGCGCTGATGATGTGATCCAGCAGCGTCTGGGCCTCGGCATCTTCAATGGCGTTACAGTCAAAGAAACGCAGCCAGCCGTTCAGCCCGTGTTGCAAGGCGTCGCGCTGCACATCCTGCGGCAGGACCTCCAGCCCGGCGAGCAACTGACGGATCTCCGCCAATCGACGCGGCTCAGCGATAAAGCGTTTATAGGCGCTTTCCGCCGCCGAGAAGCGTGCAGAAACATCGTCACCGCCAGTGCCCATATAGTTCTGCCAGAACAGATCTTCTTTGGTGCGGTGAACCTCAAGGTAATCCTGATTCAATTGATTGAAGTAATCGAGAGCCTGTTGCATAACCATCCTTTCAGCCGATTCGCGAAGTATTCCAGTATAGACGATGGGTTTTACGCGCTGCGTAAACGCTCCAGTCCCTGCTCCAGGCTGCCGACTTCACCGGTAGCCAGCAAACAGCAGGCAATCTGGCGCTGAATTGCCAGTGGGATTGCCACTTCCCCCGCCAGGCAACGTTCGGTCCAGCGTGCGGTGGTCTCGGCATCTTTTGCTGCCGGCAGATCCGGCGTTTCATCCTGCCCCGGCCGCTCCAGCAGCACCTGCTGCTCGCCGTTAACGATGTAATGGATCTGCGGGCAACGCTGCGGATTGGCGTAGGCCTCGCCTTCGGTGCCGTGCATCAACAACCCACGGGCGCCGATCTGGCGGAAAAACGAGGCCACCCGGCCAACGTATTCCGGGTGCGACACGCTGGCGATACGCAGCACATCCTGCCCGGTAAACGGCGTGGCCAGTTTGGCCAACGTATGGGCACTGTTGCGTACCCCCATGCGCCAGCGCATACCAAGCTGACGATCCAGAGGTGCAGACAAGGCTGAAACCGGGATAAACACCGCTTCACCCTGATCCAGACGCTGTTGGGCATCGGCGGCGTCTTGCGACCAGGGCAGGCCCAATGCCTGGAAGGTTTCGGCACTGGTGACGCGGGTGCTGTCATCCAACACGCCATGCACCACGACCGGCAGACCGACACGCTTGAGCAACAGTGCCAACAGCGGCGTCAGGTTCGCCTGTTTGCGCGCACCGTTATAGCTCGGCAACACCACCGGCATCGGCCGCCCTTGTGGTGCCTGCAGACACATCACCTGCTGCTGCATCGCCTGGTAAAAACCGAGCATTTCCTCTTCGGCTTCCCCTTTGATGCGCATGGCAATCAGGATGCCACCCAGTTCCAGCTCGCCCACTTCACCGGCCAGCATCTTTTGATAGAGCTGAAAGGCGGTTTCCCGGTCCAGATCGCGCGCATGGTTCTTGCCACGGCCTATTTCTTTGATAATTTTGGTGTAATCCATCGTCTGCGTTCCCCTGATTCAGTCTGGGTTCAGCATACCTTATCCACGCCGCCGCTCAACCTCATCCGCCAGTCGTTGCTGATCTGCGTCACCGGCACGCAGCGCGGCGATCACCCCGTCAACGTCTTCGGCGCTGCGGTTCTGGCTCATCTTCCCTTTGCCTTCACGGCGAGACACAGCGATCTCGATGCCGACAATGCCCTTGATTTGCGCAGCAATGTAATGGGCCGGGGCGTCGTCGATGCGCCAGGGTTCAGGCTGACGTCCTTCCTGCAATGCTGTCAATCCTTCCAGCTGTTGCCGCAACCAGCCCGCGTCCTCCGTTACCCTGGGCACGCCGTGCAGTTGTACCACGCTGTAATTCCAGGTCGGCACCACCTTGCCGGTCTGACGCTTGGTTTCATACCAGCCGGGCGAGATATATCCCTCTGGCCCCTGAAATATCACCAGGCATTCCTGCACCTTCTGTAACAACGCCCAGTGGGGATTGGCGCGGGACAGGTGCGCCCGCAGCACCACGTTTCCCTGCTCATCGGCGTCAATCAAAAACGGCAGCGGGTCGGCTACCAGTCCCTGCTCATCCTGGCTGATTAACATGCCCAGCGGGTGGGCACGAACCAGCGCAATTTGGCTTTCCAGGCAGTCATCACGAAATGAAGCGGGTTGATACATGGCGTTGGGCATCCTTTAGCATAATCGGGGAGATGAAATAGCAATAACACTCACCCGCGGTTTACTGAAGAGCCACTTTGCGCTGTTGTTGAATGATCCACCTCAGCAGCACAAAGGCGACAACCATCGCCAGCAGGTTGTAAACCATTGCCCCGGCAAACGCCTGCCCATAGCGTTCTGCGCCCGCGCCGCCTGCCAGCAAGGGGACAAAAAATGCACCGCTGGCGGCAATCCCCAATGCGCCGCCGACCTGCTGCACGGTGGAAATCACCCCGGCGGCCATCCCCGCCTGCTGCTGTTTTGCCAGTCCGAGCACCAGATTAAGCAACGGCGTCATGCTCAGTGCCTGGCCAAAGCCGAGGATCACCAGCCCCGGCAACAACCACAGTGGCTGCACCAGCGCTGCGCCCCACAATACCTGTGCTACCAGTAGCGCCATCCCCGCGGCGTAAATCACCACGCCAAGTGCCAACACGCCATTGCCCCAACGCTGCGCCAACAGCGGTGCCAAAAATGAAGCCAGCATGAAAGCCACGCTGGCGGGGGCAAACAGGCTGCCGGCCTGAAACGGCGTCAGGCCAAGGCCTGCCTGTAGCAGCAGGGCAAAACACAGGAAGAACGAAGAAGCGGTCGAGTAAATCGCCAGCACCACCGCCACGCCTGGGGCGAAACTCCCCTGCCGCAGCAACGCCGGATCGAGCACTGCGTCCCCGGCACCCAGCGCCAGTCGGCGTTCCCAGCGAATAAAGCCCCACAGCACCGCCACGCTCAGCGCCAGCGCAGGCAATACCCACCAGGGCCAGCCGCGTGACGGCCCTTCCAGCAACGGAACCAGTAACAGCAGCAACCCGCTGGCCGCCAACAGCAGGCCAACGCCGTCCAGCCGCTGTGCCTGTTCAAGGCGTGACTCGGGAATGCGCCGCGCCGCCAGCATCGCCAGCGCACCCACCGGCAGATTGATCAGGAAAATCATCCGCCAGCCGCTGCCGAAAATATCGGCTTCAATAATAAAGCCACCGAAGATCTGACCGACAATGGCCGCCAGCCCCAGCGTCATGCCCAGCCAGGCAAAAGCGCGCCGCCGCTGGTGCTCACTGTAAAGCACGCGCAACAGCGCATAGATCTGCGGGAACAACAACGCCGCCGTTGCCCCTTGCAGAAAACGCGCCACGATCAGCATGCTGAGAGAGGTCGCCATACCGCACAGCGCCGACGTCAGCGTAAAGCCCAACATGCCAAGGCTAAACATGCGACGGCGACCAAAGCGATCGCCCAGCCGCCCACCGGCAATCAGTAACACACCGAATGCCAACTCATAACCGGCAATAATCAGCCCGATGCCGGCAAAGTCGGCGGCGAACTGCTGCTGGATCACCGGGGCTGCCACGTTCACCACAAACAGGTCAAACACCGTCACAAAACCGCCCAGCAACAACACCGGTAATCCAGGCAGACGACGATCGTCCTCCGCTAATGACTGTTCCATAAATGCCTCCAAAGATTGAGATGGCGGCAGTATGGAACATGCCCTAAACTGTTACTATATAGCCAGTTATACTATTACTAACAGCAACAGGACAGCCACTATGCCACCGCGCACCCTCAATCGAACCCGTCAGGATCTGGCGGATTTTCTGCGTCAAAAGCGGGAGAAATTATCGCCGCAGGCCGTCGGCTTGCCGAGTGGTACCCGACGCCGGACGCCGGGGCTGCGGCGTGAAGAGGTGGCCGCACTGGCGGGGGTGGGTCTTACCTGGTACACCTGGCTGGAACAGGGGCGGGAGATCAACGCCTCGGTGGATTTTCTGGAAAATCTGGCGCGGGTGCTGAAGCTGGATGCCACCGGGCGCTACCATCTGTTTTTGCTGGCGCATCAGCGGCCGCCGGTGCCGGTAGGCCATCAATGGTGTCAGGTATCGCCGCTGGTACGCCGCCTGCTGGACGACCTGAAACTGCGCCCGGCTTACGTCATGAACCTGAGCTGGGACATCATCGCCTGGAACCCGGCGGCGGATCGGCTGTTTGCCATCGGCGATCGCCCGGCGCAACAACGCAACATGCTGTGGATGCTGTTCGCCGATCCACAGCTCAACCAGCGGCTGATGGAGTGGCAGGCGCAAGCGCCGCAAATCCTGGCCAGCTTTCGCCGCGACTATGCCCGCGCACCGGAAGACGCCACCATGCAGCAACGGGTTCAGACGCTGGAACAGGTATCACCGCAGTTCCGCCAGCTGTGGCAGCAGCATGATATTCACGGCCTCTGCCAGGGGCAGCGTACTTTCACGGTGCCGGGTGCCGGCCAGGTGACGTTCGAACATGCGTCGTTCATTGTCGATGAGGAAAATCATTTGCGACTGGTGATGTACAGCGCGCTGGCGCAATGCCCGGCCAGCGCGGCGTTTGAGGCATTACTGCAGGCGTAAGGCTATTTACGGCTGTCAAAAATCAGCTTGCAGGCCAGCCCGGCGAATACGCCACTCAGCAGGTAGTTCGGCCAGCGCGCGCTGAAGCGGCGACCGACGAAACGGCTTTTCATGCTGCTGACCGCCATGATCAACCCGCCGTTAATCAGCAGCCCCACCAGATTCAGCACCGTCGCCAGTAACAGCATCTGCACCACCAACGAACCGGCCTGCGGATCGATAAACTGCGGGAACAATGCCAGAACGAACAGCGCCATTTTGGGATTGAGGATGTTGGTGAACAACCCCTGTCGAAAAATCCGCATGGCCGGTACTGCCGCTAATCCGGCAGAAGCCTGCAAACTGCTGCCGGTTCGCAGCGTTTTCCAGGCCAGATACAGCAAATAGGCTGCCCCCAACATGCGCACCGCGTCATAGGCCAGCGGCACCGCGACGAACAGTTGCGACAGGCCTAACGCCGCCGCCAGGGCGTGGCAATAGGTGCCAAGCTGGATCCCCGCCAGTGACGCGAAACCCGCGCGTCGGCCCTGACTGACGCTGCGTGAAGCGATCAGCAACATATCCGGGCCGGGAGTCACCGTCAGCGCCAGACAGGCGCCGGAAAACAGCAAAAGTGTGGAAGCATCAACCATAAATCACCTGGTACCGCGTGGCGGAAAACAGGTTTTATCATAGATCTACCGCCGCCGTTTGTCAGCTCTGTCACTGTTCTGGAGCCTGCTTGCCGCCTGGCGCAGCCGTTAGCCGAACCCGGCGCTCACCCAGCAGGTTCATGCCCGCGGCCGCCAGCAGGATGATAGCCGCGCCGGCAAACTGCAGCGCCACCAACCGATGACCAAATGCCAGCCGATCCACCAGCATGGCGGCAATCGGATAAATAAAGGACAGTGAGCCGATCAGGTTGGTCGGCAACTTTTGGATCGCGCCATACAGCAATACGTACATGATCCCGGTGTGTAATACCCCGACCGTCACCAACATGCCCCACTGTCCGGCACTGGCCGAGGCATGGAAATCCACCAGCGGTAGCAGCATCACCACGCCGACCGTGACCTGGATCAGCGCAATCAGGTGCGGCGGCGTCCCTTTCAGTCGTTTGGCGGCCAGCGCCATCAGGGCATAGAAAAACGCCGCCCCCAACGCCAGCAGAATACCCATCAGGTAGTTATTCTGTCCGCCCGCCTGTTTCGGCTGCGCCAATACCACCAGCATCATGCCGACAAATGCCAGCACCAACCACAGCAGTTTGCGGGCAGTCAGTTTCTCACCGAGAAACAACGCACCCAGCGCCACCAGCATAAACGGCTGGGTGTTGTACACCGCGGTAGCGATGGAGATCGACGCATAAGAATAAGCGGCAAATAGCAGCAGCCAGTTGATCACCAGCGCGACGCCACCGGCAATCGCCACCAGCAGCGTAGTGCGCGTCAAAATATCACGTCGCAGTTGGCCCAGCGCCGCGCAGATTGCCAGCAGCACCAACGCGCCTATCGCACAGCGCCAGAACACCACGTTAATCACCGGCTGGCCGGACATCAGCACAAACCAGCCAATGGTGCCGGAAATCAGCATCGCGGCGATCATCTCCAGCGAGCCGCGTTTTATCTCTGCATTCATGGTTGTTTCCTCAGGGTAGCCCAATACGCTTATCTTGCGGCTTTCCCGCGCTGGTTTCCATGGCATAAAAAAGGCCATTATGCTTAACTGCCTTTTTATCGAAGGCATAAAACATAAATAACCTAATGGAGGTTGTATGGATGATATCGATCGCCAGATCCTGACCCTGCTGGCCGAGGATGCACGGGTGTCGCTGAAAACCCTCAGCGCCAGCGCCGGACTGTCGTCACCCAGCACTTCGGAACGGCTGCGGCGGCTGGAAGAAAGTGGTGTGATCCGGGGCTACACCCTGAACGTCGATTTGCAGGCGTTGGGCTACGCTTTTCAGTCGCTGGTGCGCATCAAACCGCTGCCGGGCATGCTGAAGAAGGTTGAACAGATGATCCAGGCGACCCCAGAGGTAATTGAATGTGACAAGGTGACCGGCGAGGACTGCTTTATCGTGCGTCTGGTGGCGCACTCGATGGAGCAACTCGACCAGACCCTTGATCGTCTGGCCGAGTGCGCGCAAAGCAACACGTCTATCGTCAAAACCACGCCGGTGAAGCGCCGCCTGCCGCCGCTGCTTTGATTAACGCGTACGCCGACGGGCGAACGGATCCTTGCGCTTTTTGTCTTTTTTCTCTGCCGCAGCGGCAGATTTGACCGCGGCCAGGTGCGCCTTGTCTGCTTCAGGGACTTCGCGCTGTTCGATAGGAAACACCGGCAACGCCGCCAGCAAGCGCGAACCATAGCTTTTGGTCAACAGGCGGCGATCGTAAATCACGATCTCGCCGTGGCATTCATTACTGCGGATCAGTCGGCCCACTTGCTGGATCAGGTTGAACGAAGCGCTTGGCAGGCTCTGTACCTCAAACGGATAGCGCTTCAGCGACTTCAGCCATTCACCCTCGGTCAGGATCACCGGGCTGTCGATCGGCGGGAAGGCAATTTTGTGGATATGTACCTGGGTCAGCAGCTCACCTTTCAGATCCAGCCCTTCGGCGAACGACTGCAGGCCGATCAACACGCTGGCGGTGCCCTTCTCGACCCGCTTACGGTGCTCTTCCACTAACCGGTAGCGCGGTTGATCGCCCTGTACCAGCAGCATCAGGCGCAGATCGGTGACGTAGCTGAGAAAGGTCTGCATCGCCCGGTGGCTGCTGAACAAGATCAGCATGCCCTTGTGCTTGCCGCTGGCTTGCTCGGCACGGAAAAAGCGCGCCATCTCTTCCAGGTGTTCGGCCTCATTGGCCATCGCCGGCTCAAAGCGCATGTTCGGAATGACAATCTTGCCCTGCTCCACGTGATTGAACGGCGAAGACAGGGATTCGAAGCGATCGCCGGCCTTTTCACTCAGCCCACTCATTTCTTGCAGACGCGCAAAGCTGTTCAGCGAGCGCAGCGTCGCCGAAGTGATCACTACGTGCGGCACCTTGCGCCACAGCAGCTTTTCCAATTGATCGCTGACGCGGATCCCCACGCAGTGCAGGTACAGGTGGGTCACATTATCGCGCAAGTCGCGCGTGACCCATTTGGAGATCGGCGCATTGGAAGACTTGTCCAACGCAGCCAGCCGCCACAGTTTGCTCATCGCCTCCAGATACCCCAGGGTACGGCTCATCTGAATGATGGAACGGTGCAGACGCACAATGTCGTGCTTGCCGGTCTGTTCGCTGAGATCGTTGACGATAAACTCTGCCACCCCGCGCAAAGCGTCGGTCAGTTTGAACAAGCGCGCGCAGGTTTCCACCATTTCCGCCGGCAGTTCGCCCATTTCAAAACGGTGTTCGGCGATAACGGTGTCCGTCGGCAGATAAGCGCTGACCTGATGCTCAAAAATCTGGATCAGTTCGCGCAGTTCTTCACAATGGTTTTTCAAACGTTCGTCGTTCGCCAACCCCGGTGGGCTTTTAGGTCGGTATTGCGTCATGCACTGCTCAACGTGACGCACGATCATGTCCAACTGCAGGTTAGTCGACAATGCGGTGATTTCGCCCTCAATCTCCAGTGCGTCACGCGCCACTTCCGGCAAATGATGGCCTTCGTCCAGCACCAGCAGTAGCTCTTTCGGGTTGGGCAGCACCGATTCGGTTTCCAGCGCCGCCATCACCAGCGCATGGTTAGCCACCACCACGTCGGCGGTCTCAATCTCTTTGCGGGCGATATAAAACGGGCATTCACGGATGTAATGGCAGTTACGGCCCAGGCAGTTGGCTTTATCGGTGCTCAGTTTGATCCACAGAGGATCATCAATCGACAGCTGATAATGGTCGCGCAGCCCGTCCCACTCATGGCGGCTGAGCGCTTTACTCAGCTTTTGGCACAGCGCCTGTTCTTCCCCGTTGGAAGGGGCCAGTTCGTCGCCCAGAAACAGCATCAGGTCACCCTGCTCGCTGACGTCAGTGCTCAGCGCCGCCAGGTTACGCGGGCAAACATAACGCCCGCGACCAAAGGCACCGGTAAATTTCAGATCGGGAATGATCTTCTTCAGCAGCGGCAAATCCTTGCTGTAGATCTGATCCTGCAGCGCCACGTTAGCGGTGCTGACCACCAAAGGTTTGCTCTCGGCGCGGCCAACGGCGATCCCCGGGATCAGGTATGACAAGGTTTTGCCTACGCCGGTCGGTGCCTCGATCGCCAGATGGCGCGGATAATCACCGGCCAGCGTTTTCGCCACTTCGGCGATCATCTGCCGTTGCGGTGCACGGGAAATAAAATCCGGTATTTGCTGCTGCAGGGCTTTGTACCACTGGCCAATCTGATCTTTAACTGCGGGGGAGAGCGCCATTCAACTCTATATCGTTACGAAATGATGGCGCTATTGTCCCACAGACCGTCGGCCGCGTCAGCCTGGCCTTCGATCATTGAGGCGCGACCCGCACTGAACGACCACTCGTCCAACTGAGTGGTGGTGATCACCACCATCACATCTTGCGGTCGTAACTGCAGATTTTCCGCCAGCAGCTCCGCCAACCGCTGATAAAAACGCTGTTTGGTCAGGGTATCGCGCGGACGGCCAGCGGTAATGTAAAACAGCACAAAATCCGCCGAACGCGGGCCGCCCAGATAGTCACGATCGTAAATCAGCTCTCCCGGGCGATATTGATCGATGGCCTGGAATTTATCGGCCGGCGGTACGCTGAAGGTTTCTACCAGCGCCTGATGCAGGCTGTCTGACAGGGTTTTCAGGTATTGCGCAGATTTCCCCTGATGCAAAGCAATGCGGCTGAATGGCATGAGGCTACTCCTGTTTCAGTTCGCGCAAACGCGTTACGGCAGAGGCTGCCGCAGGCCAGCCGGCATAGAACGCCAGATGAGTGATCACCTCGGCAAGCTGTCCGACGTTCACGCCATTGCGCTGGGCCAGTTGCAGATGAAACGGCAATTGCTCCACGCGGTTAAGCGCCACCAGCGCCGCCACGGTGATCAGGCTGCGCTCACGCGGGGTGAGTATCGGCCGCTGCCAGACGTCGTCGAATAATACGCTGTCACTGAGCTGTGCCAGTTTGGGGGCTATGTCGCCGAACGCCTGCTGGCCGGCCTGTTGGGAAGGTTGCATCATTTTCTCCTGTCGATTTGCCGATAGCCCCACGCTACCCGCAAACACAGCAGGCGAAAATCGGGATTTTTAACACTAAAGATTCATAAAAACAGGATGGTTAGCTCCAGAGGACGGCGCGCGAGGCGACGCAATGTATAAATCTCACGCATGATTTCTCACAATACCCGGAGGTGTATCGATGACAGCCGACAGTCATCCAGAGAAGAAATTCACTCTTTCCGCAACTTTTTTAATCGTTCGACATGGAAATGAATATTTTGTCATAAATAGATCACATAACTACGGTAAAAAACCTGCGCTGCAAACAAACGGGCGGCACAGTGAAACAGCAGTACAACTGATGATAAGCGTCTTTCAATCGAATAAAGCAGGGTAAATCATGAAACGTAATCTTCTGGCCGTTATTATTCCGGCACTTTTAATTGCGCAGACAGCACAGGCAGCAGAAATCTACAATAAAGACGGCAACAAACTTGATTTTTACGGCCGCGTAAAAGCACTGCACTATTTCTCTGACGATGCCGGTAATGATGGCGACAAAACCTATGTGCGTATCGGTTTTAAAGGCGCTACTCAAATTAACGATATGCTGACTGGTTATGGCCAGTGGGAATATCAGATTTCAGCTAACCATTCTGAATCCGACAGCGCGAAAGATACCAAGACTCGTCTGGGCTTCGCCGGTCTGAAATATAAAGATATCGGTTCCTTCGACTACGGCCGCAACTACGGCATTATTTATGACGTCGGCGCCTGGACGGATATGCTGCCAGAGTTCGGTGATGATGCTTACGTCAAGACCGACAACTTTATGAATGGCCGTACCAACGGCGTGGCGACCTACCGTAACAATGACTTCTTCGGCCTGGTTGAAGGTCTGAAGTTCGCGGTACAGTACCAGGGCAAGAACGAAAACGACGGTCGCGCCAACAGCAAGGCGAACGGTGACGGTTGGGGCCTGTCTTCCAGCTATGAAATCATCGACGGTCTGAGCGTCGGCGCTGCCTACGCTTCCTCCAACCGTACTGCCGGCCAAAAAGCAGGCACCTTCGGTAAAGGCGATAAAGCGGATATCTGGGCTGGCGGTCTGAAATACGACAACAACGACGTTTATCTGGCAGCGACCTATTCGCAAAGCCGTAACATCGCGCCTATTTCCGGCACCGCGACCATCAACAATAATTCCACCTCCGTTAGCGGCTTTGCCAATAAAGCAGAAGGTCTGGAATTGGTTGCACAATATCAGTTCGACTTCGGTCTGCGTCCATCGCTGGGTTATGTTCAGCAGAAAGGCAAGGATATTGAAGGTATCGGCGATGCCGACCTGGTTAAATATATCGATGTCGGCGCTTACTACTATTTCAACAAGAACATGTCGACCTATGTCGATTATAAAATCAACCAACTCGACGGCGATAATAAGCTGGGTCTGAAAGACGACAACGTTATTGCTGTCGCCCTGACCTACCAGTTCTGATGTGATGAATAACCACCACTGCAAACTTTAGCTTCGGCTACTTGATCTCAGAGTGACTTCGCCGGGCGGCTACGCCCGGTTTTTTTATTTTCCTCTCCCCTTGCCCCTCATCACCGCACCAGGAAACTTGCCTTACAAAACAAACGGGTCTACATCTATATGTTGCGCAAATCAACCTGGATGACCTATGCCAAACACTTCCCCCTTCGAATACCACTCCGCCCTGCGCTACAACAGTGACGAGTTGGCACAGATCCTCTGCCATTGTTTTGAAAACTACATCGTGCGTTTCGTTATTGACGGTGACACCTTCGCCCGCCGCTTCGGTGCCGAAGATCTCAGTCTGAATGACAGCATTATCGTCACCCATCAACAGCAACCGGTAGCACTGGCGCTGATTAGCCGCCGCGGCTTACACAGCCGGGTGTCGGCGTTGTCTATCCGACCGGAAATGCGCGGTAAAGGATTGGGCAAGGCTCTGATGCAACGAATTGTTGCCGACGCGCGTAAACGCGGCGATCGCCAACTGTCGCTGGAGGTGATCGAAGGCAATGACCCGGCGATTGCACTGTACCATCAGGCCGGACTGCGCATCGTGGGAACCCTGACCGGCCATCAGGCCGGCGAGCAGGCCGCAGCCGACATTGTGCCGCTGCAAGAGATTGATCCGCTGTTTGTTTCCCACCGCCTGACGGCTGAAGGTGCCACCAGCCTGCCCTGGCTGATCGCCGCGGAATCGCTTTTCAAGCTGCCCGGTAAACCCTACGCCTTTACCCTTGGCCAGCATCAGGCCTATGCGGTGGTGCAGGTCGGTGCGGATAAGTGTTTTTTGCGCATGATTTACGTGCCACCGCAGCACCGCAGCCAGGGCCATGCCCGGGCGATGTTGACCGCGCTGCAGGCAAAGTTTTCACCGTTACCGCTGGTGGCCAACGTCTACGTTCCCGAAGTGGCCGCCCCCTTCTTCGACCGGCTCGGCTGGCAACAGGATCCATTACGCCAGTTTGAGATGACGATGGACTTAGAAACACCACAATAACAACCAGAGAGCGATCCCTTTATGACAGGAAAAAACAGGCAGACAGTGGCCCTTGGCGCGGCGTTTGGCATTGCGCTACTGACTCTGACCGGCTGTGCACAGCCGCCAAAAACCGATCTGCAAGCCCAGCAACGTCTGGCGGATCAGTCAGTGCTGGCACTGAACTGGTTCCAGCAGTCCGGCGAATATCAGGCGCTGTCACACCAGGCGTTCAACAGCGCCAAACTGGCCTTTGATCAGGCCAAGGCCACCCCGGGCAAGAAGAAAGCGGTAGTGGTTGATCTGGACGAAACCCTGCTCGACAACAGCCCGTACTCCGGCTGGCAGGCACAGCAGGGCCAACCTTTCGCCGCTGCCACCTGGGCCAAATGGTCACAGGCGGAGCAAGCCGGTGCCGTGCCGGGTGCCGTGCAGTTTGCCCGTTACGTCAATAGCCATCAGGGCACCATGTTCTACGTTTCCAACCGCAAGCTGTCTGAATACGCCGCCACGGTAGCCAATATGCAGAAACTGGGCTTTACCGGCATGTCGGAAAAAACCGTGCTGCTTAGCGGTGACACCTCCAACAAGCAGCCACGCTTCGACGCCATCAAGAACGCGGGTTACGACATTGTGGTCTACGCCGGTGACAACCTGAACGACTTTGGCGCAGCGACCTATCACAAAGATAACGCACAGCGCCGGGCGTTTGTCGCCGACAACCAAAGCAAATTCGGCACCGAATACATCGTGCTGCCGAACCCGCTGTACGGCGACTGGGAAAGTGGTATGGCGAAGGACTATAACAAGCTGACGCCAGAGCAAAAACTGCAGATACGCCAGCAAGCTATCAAGGCCTGGAACGGGCAGTAGTTGGATTAGATGGATGCTGCAGTCAGTGCCCTCACTGAGTCTATTACCCTATGGATTTCGAGTTGCAGCTAGGCGGCAAACTCGTTCATCCCCAGGAGCTTACTCAAGTAAGTGACTGGGGTGAACTAGTGCAGCCAACAACGCTGCAGCTTGAAAGACGACGGGGAAAATTACAGCAACTTATACATATAACTGGTGGCATCCAGCGCGCTGCCGTTGCTGGCGAGGGCGTATTGCGGAATGCTGCCGGCCAGTTGAAAGCCCATTTGGCGATACATGCCTTCCGCCGTATCGCCGGTCAGGGTATCCAGCACCAGTAAATGCCGCTGAAGCTCAGCCGCCTTTTGTTGCACCTGTAGCATCAGGCTACGGGCGATGCCCCGGCGGCGAGCGTCCGGGTGCACCATCAGCTTTACCACCTCCGCCCGGTGGCGGCCGTTGTCCGGCATCGCCAGCAACAACTGTACCGTGCCAACCACGCGCCCGGCATCGTATGCCACCAACAGCAACCGTTCCCCACGCTCAAACGCCGGTAGCAAACCACGCCAGAACGCCTGAGCCTGATCCAGACTGAACGGCATAACAAAACCAATGCTCGCGCCCTGGGCGACGCTGGCTTGCAGCATTTCGGCCAGTTCAGGGATCGCGTTGTGTGCCGCTTCTGCATTCAGTTGCTGTATCTCAATCATGATTAAGGCCTGCTGATAACGAGGGTGTAGTGGGCCGGCTCAGGGCCGGGGGCATGAAATTTTGAAGCGCCGAACAGCCGATAACGCAGGCAGTCACCCGGCTCAAGCTGGAAGGTTCGTGCCTCCAGCGTCAGTTCGAGCCGGCCTGCCAGCAGCCACAGATGGTGCTCAAGCGCATGTACCGAAGGCGCGTCATAGGCAATCTCCGCCCCGGCCTCGAGGGTGCATTCAATAAACTCGGCCTTATACAAGGCGGCAGGCGGTGAGACCGAACGACGATGAAAACCGCTGGTGCGATCAACCCACACCGTTTGCTGTTCACGATGCAGCAGCTCCGGCGGCTCGTCCTCGACCTCACTCAGCAGCCGCGACATGGTCAGCCCATAAGCCGAGCACAGCTTGTTTAGCAGTGAGGCGGTCGGGCTGGTTTCAGTGCGTTCGACTCGCGACAACGTCGCCCGGCTGATGCCGGTTTGCTGCGCCAACTCTTCCAGCGACCAACCCTGCTGCTGACGTAAATCAGACAACCGTTGCGCCAGCCGGAGATCGGCGCTCTCCAATTCGTTATCCATGTTTTAGTCTCTGATGCAAAAAAATCCCATATAAGAGAAATAATCTCAAATACGGGATTCGTCAATCAGATTTTTAACCGGTAGTAAAATTCGTTGAGAGGTCTTTCGTTCCTACGACGATAACGCCGACGGATCTGGTACCCGCTGCTCGCCTTCAACAACCGGCGGTGCGATCGCCGCACAGCGCCAGGCGCTGAACACCGCCAGCAGCGGTGCCAGTGCGAACAACAGGAACAACCAGCGCGCCGCGGAGGCCGCCCCAGCCGCTCCACCCGGTACGTTCAGCCCCGCCAGATTAGCAATCATCCCGGCCAGGGCAGCACCAAAGGCGGTCGCAAACAGTTGTACCGTGGTGATCGATGCCCCGGCAATATCCTTATCCGCCTCAGGCGAGACTTGCAGGATCCGCGTCAACAGGTGCGGCCAACCGAAGCCAATACCGAACCCCACCAGCGTCAGGGCAATCACAATCGGCGTCAGCCCCGCCCAGTGCCCGCCGGATGGTATTGGCATCAGCACGCCCAGTGCTAACAGCCCCACCAACACAAACAGCGGTCCACTGATGATCGCCCGGCGGATGCCTGCGCTGCGCCAACCGGAACTGAGGATCTCCGATAACGTCCACCCCGCCGCCATGGTGGCCGCAATATAGCCGGAAATCAGCGGTGACTGGCCGTGCAGTGTTTGCAGGAAATAAGGCACAAAGATTTCGCTGGTCATACCCACCACCAGCAAAGAGACGGTGATATACAGCGAGGCCAGAGGTGACCCACGGCGTAAGGCCCCCTTCGGCAGCAGGCGGGCACGGGAGTGCGCTTCACGCTGTATCAGCCAGGCCATCATCAGCACCGCCAGCGCAATCCCCCCTAAGTTAACCCACGCGCTGTCCGCCAGGCTGCCGGCGGAAACCACCAGAACCGCCGTTGCCAGCAACAACAGCTGAGCCACCGGCAGCGGTGCCGCCTGTTGCTGCGGCTTGCCTTTCGGCAGGATCAGGAAGGTAAACCCGGCGTACAACACCATCACCGGCAGCAGGATGCCAAAGGCCCAGCGCCAGGCGTTCAATTCGGCAAAGATGCCGCCCACCGCCGGCCCCACCAGGGTCGCGATACCCCACATCGCCGAAATCAGCGCCATCGCCCGCGGCCATAGCTTTTGCTCAAACACCAGATTGATCATGGCGTATGAAAGCGCGAAAATCAGCCCGCCGCCGAAGCCCTGCACGGTTCGGCCGACCAGCATCACCGGCATCGACGGTGCCAACGCACACAGCATCGCCCCGGCGATAAAGAACAGTGATGCCACCACGTAGGCACTGCGAGCCCCATAGCTACTGAGCAAGCGTGCCGATAATGCCGACCCCAGAATCGACGCCACCACAAACAGCGTGGTGTTCCAGGCATACAGATCCAGACCGCCTATATCCTGCACCACCGAGGGCAAAATGGTGGTAGCGACCAGAATATTGATTGCATGCAGCGCTACACCGAGTGAGAGCGCGATCGCACTGGCACCATTTTTGCCGGAAAAAAGATCGGCCCAGCGGCTATCATCGTTGGTTATCACGGTTGTCGTCCTGTTTTCAGAGGAATGGCATTGAGTTAATAGTGATACTGCGTTAAATTTAACAAGAATTATCTTGGAATAAGAGTAGGGTGAGGCGGAGAAATATGTCAAGAATAAACTTGGAAAATAGCGGTGGTCCCGCACAATCGGTCAGTGACCGTTTGCTGACACTATTAAAAACCCGCGGCCCACAGCAAGCGTCTGATGCAGGCAAAGTCCTTGGCACCACCGGCGAGGCCGCGCGCCAGCAGTTCGTCAAGCTGGCAAAAGATGGGTTGGTTGAAGCCGTAGCAGAGACCCGTGGCGTCGGTCGCCCGGTACAGCTGTGGCACCTGACTGCCGCAGGCAATGCCCGTTTTCCGGATACTCATTCCGAACTGACGGTACAGCTGCTGCGCACCGTCCGCGACAAGCTGGGTGAACAGGCGATCGAATTGTTGATCGACACCCGCGAGCAGGAAACGCGCATTAACTACAAACAGGCGATGGTCGGCGCCACCGATTTACAGGAGCGCGTCGAGCGCCTGACGGCGATCCGTTGTCGCGAAGGCTACATGGCCGAATCACGCGTACAGGAAGATGGCTCTTTTCTGCTGGTAGAGAACCACTGCCCTATTTGCGCCGCCGCCACCGTTTGTCAGGGATTCTGTCGGGCAGAACTGAGCATATTCACCGAGGTGTTGCAGGCGCAGGTTGAACGCTCCGAACATATCCTGGCGGGGGCACGCCGTTGCGCCTACCGTATTTCATTGCTGTAACCGACCCCCGCCGCAAGGCATCCTGCAGGCTGGCGTCATCCGGTGGATCATCACCGGCTCGCCAGCCCGTTGCCTGCTTAAAAAAGTACTGAAAAGCGTTGCTTATCCTCTGTCCGATCGGGTTTACTGAGCCCTCTAATAATAACCTTCCCTGCAGAATTAAAATCCATGCTGAGCCAAAGTAGCCGTAACGTCCTGCCGTTAATCGGGGCGCTGTTCACGTTATATATTGTCTGGGGTTCGACCTACTTCGTTATTCGTCTGGGCGTCGAGAGCTGGCCGCCGCTGATGATGGCCGGTATCCGCTTCCTGGTCGCCGGCATTGTGCTGTTCAGCTTTTTGGCGCTGCGCGGCCATGCATTGCCCACGGCAAAGCAGTGGCTGGCTGCCGGAACCATCGGTATTCTGCTGCTGGCAGTAGGTAATGGCCTGGTGACCGTGGCAGAGCATCAGAACGTGCCTTCCGGCATTGCCGCCGTAATGGTGGCGACGGTGCCGCTATTCACCCTGTGCTTCAGCCTGCTGTGGGGCATGCGCAATACCAAGCTGGAATGGGCGGGTATCGGGCTGGGCCTGGTGGGGATCGTGCTGTTGAATACCGGTAATAATCTGGTTGGCAACCCCACAGGCGCGCTGCTGATCCTGCTGGCTTCTGCCAGTTGGGCCTTTGGTTCCGTGCTGGGCTCGCGTATTTCGCTGCCGGCCGGACTGATGGCTGGGGCAGCGGAAATGCTGGTCGCCGGTGTGGTTCTACTGGTCGTTAGCCAGCTTAGCGGCGAGCGTCTGACGCAGATGCCCACCGCCAAAGGCTTCTTCGCGCTCGGTTATCTGATTGTGTTCGGTTCGATGCTGGCGATCAGCGCCTATATGTTTTTACTGAAAAACGTGCGCCCGGCGGTGGCAACCAGCTATGCCTACGTCAATCCGGTGGTGGCGGTGCTGCTCGGTATCGGCTTTGCCGGCGAGTCGTTGGCACCGCGCGAATGGGCAGCGCTGGTGATTATCGTCGCGGCGGTAGTGCTGGTCACGCTGGGCAAGTTCCTGTTTGCGCGCCCGACCAGCCGTGTAAAAAACGTGGAGCAGCAACCGAAATAGCAGGTGTTTATACCCTATGGCTTTCGAGTTGCAGCTAGGCGCCCAGCTCACTCATCCCCAGGCGCTTACTTAAGTAAGTAACTGGGGTGAGTGAGTGCAGGTAACAACGCTGCAGCTTGAAAGACGACGGGTATAAAAACGATTCTTGTTTCGTCCGTTGAAGAGACTATAATTCCCGCTGTTCCGGGCAACCTGCGAAATCATCCCAATGCTGAAAAAATCGTTCATTATCGTTATCTTTCTGTGTGCCTTTGGTTCACTCGGCGGCGTATTCCTGGCCGGGCTGAATATGTACACCCGCTCCACCACGCCAAGCGAAGAAACCACCACCTCCAGCGAAGCCGCTGCCAGCGCTACACCGGCGGAAGGCATTCAGAGCAAGTGATGCGCCATCCAGTCCTGACAGCGCTGCTGTAAAAAGCGCTGCAACAGCCTGACGCGCTCCGACACCTGCGAACGGTGCGGACAAACCAGGCTGATGGGCACCGTGTCGCTATGCCACTCCGGCAACAATGCCAGCAGCCGTCCGGCCTGGATATCCGCCACCACATCAATGGCTGATTTACGGACAATCCCGTGTCCGGCCAACGCCCAGCGTCGTGCTACCTCGCCGTCATCGGTAAAATAACGGCCGGTCAGCGGCACCTCCGTCAATTCATCGCCTCGCCAAAAACGCCATTCCGCCTGCCTGCGCCCACTGGGTTGATAAATCAGAATGCTGTGCTGAGCCAGATCGGCCGGGGTTTGCGGCACGCCATACTGCTGCAGATAAGCCGGGCTGGCACAGATCAAACGGCGGTGCTGCGACAGGATCGGCAGCGCCACCAACGAAGAGTCCGCCAGTTGCCCGAAGCGCAAAGCAATGTCCACCGGTTCGCGAAACAAATCGGCATGACGGTCGTTAATCAGTAATTGCAGTTGGATATGCGGGTGTTGCCGTTTGAATTCATCGAGCCAGCCCAACAACAGATTGCGGCCAAAATCCGAAGGGGCGGAGATCTGCAATACGCCGGACAGCCCCTGATGTTTCTCACGTATCGCCTGCTCACCCTCCGCCAGCGCCCCCAATGCCAGCCGGGCACTGTCGAGATAGCGCTGCCCTTCTTCCGTCAGGCGCAGGCTGCGGGTGGAACGCACCAGCAACCGAACCCCCAACCGCTGTTCCAGCCTTTTGATCGCAATACTGGCCGCCGCCGGCGTGATATCCAACGCGCGCGCCGCCGCTGAAAAACTGCCGCCTTCCACCGTACGGACAAACACTTCAAGGTCGATAAAGGATGTCATGGGTCTTCCTGCGTCACGCCTATTATTAAAAATATTTAACAAGTGTTTGCCATTTAGGCCAATTGTTCGCGGATTTTCAATAAGGAATGATAGATAACACCGAAACTCACAGTAATTGAGGCGTTATCATGATTAGTCCTTCTTCTTCCCTGAACCGGCAAAAGCTGGTGATCCTTGGCGGTAACAGCGGCATTGGTGCGGCAGTGGCTTATGCCGCGATAGAACGCGGGGCCAATGTGGTGTTGGCTTCACGCCGCGTCGGCAGCATGCAGCAATACCAACCTGCCGACGGCGGCGGCAACCTGCGGGTGATGCAGGCAGACGTGACCGATGAAAACTCACTGCGCGCGCTGTTTGCCGAAATCGGCGAGTTCGATCATCTGGTGTTCACCGCCGGCCCGGCAGTGCAGGCCAGGCTGTTGGCAGAAACCGATTTTGACGAGGCGCAGGCCAACTTCGACGTCAAACTGTGGGGCGCACTGCGTGCCATTAAGGCTGCATTGCCCAGCCTGTCGCCACGGGGCTCCATCACCCTGACCTCCGGTCAGCTATCGCGGAAATACCTCAGCGGCCAGTTGATTAAAACTGGCATCAATGCGGCATTGGAGGCGATTGGCAAGCAGTTGGCGAAAGAGTTGGCACCGCGACGGGTCAACGTGGTGAGCCCCGGTGTCACGGCCACCGAAGCCTACGACGCCCTGAGCGCCGAGCAGCGTCAGGCGATGTTTGCCAAAACCGGCGCTGGGTTGCCGGTTGGGCGTGTCGGTCTGGCGGCGGAGGTGGCAGCGGGCTATCTACTGGCGATGGAAAACGGCTTTATCACCGGCAGCGTGATCGATATTGACGGCGGCGGGCTGCTGTAAAATTACAGCGCCGTCACGCCAAACGCGGCGGCCTGTTGTTCCAGTTCGGCGATTTTTTGGTATGCCGAACGTGGCACCAGACTGAAATCACCGATCAACAGGCTGTCACTTACCGCTTCGCCCAGCATCGCCCTGGCCCCGGCGCGCAAGATCTCCAGCTGTTCGGGCGGGGTTTGTGCCGAAGTGATCAGTGGCAGCCCCGGAACAGTGGCGGTTCGCCCAATAATTTTTAGTCCCGCCAATGCCTGCGGCTGCGCCCGCTTCAACAGTTCAAGGCTGACGCAATCAACGGCGGCGATATCCGCCTGCCGATTTTGGATCAGTTTTATCGACTGATAATGTGCCCCAGAGGCAATAGCGGAACTGAAGAACTTTCCGTCATGAGCCAAGGGGGCTATCAACGCCCGCAGGCTGTTATGGCCTGACTGCGAGTCGGTGCTGTTATAGGCGGCAACCCGGCCGCGAAAATCCTCCAGCCGTTCGCCGGGTTCGTCATCGCGTACCACCAGCCAACTGCTGTATTCCGGCCCTTCACAACCCTCAACGCGGTAGTGATAGGTACCAATCAACTGAACCTGCGGCAGGCTGACGGCCAACGGATAGCCACAGGTTTGACTGAGCAATAAGTCATCCCGCTGCCAATGCTGCGCCAGATCCTGCGGCCAACTAAGCAATTCGGGCGCTTGCGGCAACCCCAGTTGCAGCAATTTGCCACGCAGCACCTGCCAGAAGGCTGCGGCCGGTTGATGAGTCACGCCGTACATCGGCAAAGATACCTGCATTTTTTCCCTTACCCCGCAGAAGAAGAAGTCACCAGCGTCTGCTGACGCCAGGCAGTGAGACGACGCACCCAGCGCTCAAACAGCATATCGGTGATGATCGCCAACAGGGCAACCACCACCGCGCCCTGGATCACATAGGCGGTATTAAAGCCGCTCAGGCCAATAATGATTGGCGAGCCCAGCGTTTTGGTGCCGACGGTAGAGGCGATTGCCGCCGTACCGATATTAATGATCACCGAGGTACGGATTCCGGCCACGATCACCGGGGCTGCCAGCGGCAATTCAACACGCCACAGGATCTGCTGGGGGCTCATCCCTACCCCCTGCGCAACTTCACGGGTCGCCGCAGGCACTGACTCAATACCCGCCAAGGTGCCCTGCAAGATCGGCAGTAAACCGTACAGCACCAGCGCGATGATCGCCGGCTGCTCGCTAAAGCCCATCACCGGCACCGCCACTGCCAGTACCGCCACCGGTGGAAAAGTCTGGCCGACCGCCACCAGGGTTTCCACCAGCGAGCGGAACTCTTTACCCGCGCGGCGCGTCACGCCAACCCCGGCTGCCACGCCAATCACCACGGCGATCAGGCTGGAGACGGCCACCAGCATCAGATGCGCCCATACCAGTGAGATAAAACTGTCCTGCTGATACACCGGCCGGTCCAGATCGGGGAACCAGGCGGCAAACAGGCCGTGTAAATGATTCATGCCAAACACCAGTGCCAGCAACAGGGCAAAGGTCCAGGGCAGCGGATCGCGCAGCCAGCGCAGGGCCTGAGACCCACTCATGACAACGCCTTTTGGACAATCAGATCGCTGAAATGCAGCACGCCAAGCGCTTCCCCCTGCTCGCCTATCACCGGCAAACATTCGCTACCGCGTGCCACAAACACCGACAGCGCTTCGCGCAGGCTCATGGCGGCGGCAATAGGCTCCCCTGCCACATGGCCAGGACGCACCCGTTGTGCCACCGTTTCCAGCGACAGCAGCTTGATACCGCGATCGCTACGGCCAAAGAAATCACGCACAAAATCGTTAGCCGGTGCGGTCAATAACTCCAGCGGCGTGCCTTGCTGCACAATGCGGCCCTGATCGAGCAACACGATACGGTCCGCCAGCGCCAGAGCCTCATCGATATCGTGCGTCACCAGCACAATGGTGCGTCCGGAGAGATGATGGATGCGCGCAATCTCCGTTTGCAGCGCCGCGCGGGTCACCGGATCCAGTGCGCCAAAAGGCTCGTCCATCAGCAGCACTTCAGGGTCAGCGGCCAACGCACGCGCCACCCCAACCCGCTGCTGCTGCCCGCCAGAAAGCTGGTGTGGATAGCGGTGGCGGAACAGATCCGGCTCCAGGTGCAACAGCTCCAGCAATTCGGTCACCCGATCGCGAATGCGCGCGCGCGGCCACTTCAGCAGTTGCGGCACGGTGGCTATATTTTCTTCCACCGTCCAGTGTGGGAACAGGCCGATCGACTGAATGGCGTAGCCCATACGACGGCGCAGATCCTGCGGTTTGAATTTCTGGATCTCTTCGTCGGCAAAGTAAATCTTGCCCTGATCGTGTTCGATCAGTCGGTTGATCATTTTTAACGTCGTGGACTTCCCGGAGCCCGAGGTGCCGATCAGTACGGCAAATTCACCCTTGGCAATCCGCAGCGTCAGATCGTCCACCGCTGGCTTGCCCTGAAAAATCTTGCTGACCTGATTAAACTGAATCATCGGCGTGATACATCCAACATTGAAACCATAAATTTAAACAGCGAATCGACGATTACCGCCATCACGATCACCGGGATCACTCCCAGCAGTACCAGATCCAGCGCGCTGCTGAGCAGGCCCTGGAAGACGATGGCACCAAAACCTCCGGCACCAATCAGCGCCGCCACCACCGCCATGCCAACGGTTTGTACCGCCAAAATGCGCACGCCGGTCAGGAACAACGGCAATGCCAGCGGCAACTGTACGCGGAAGAATATCTGCCCACGCGTCAGCCCCATGCCGCTGGCAGATTCGATCACGCTGGCCGGCACGCTCTGCAACCCGGCCACCACGCTGCGCACCAGCGGCAGCAGCGCATACAGCACCAGCGCCACAATTGCCGGTGCCATGCCAATACCGCTGACGCCGTGTTCCGCCAGCCAGGGCAGCGCCGCCGCCAGACCGGCCAATGGCGCGATCAGCAAGCCGAACAGCGCAATCGACGGCACGGTCTGGATAATGTTCAGGGTAGAAAATATCGGCGTTTGCCAGCGCGTAGAGCGAAAACACAGCACCCCGAGCGGAATGCCAATCAGCAGCGCCGGCCCCAGCGTTGCCAGCAGGATGGTCAGGTGCTGCAACAGCGCGGCGTCGAAGACGTCCTGCCGGTTGTAGTACTCTTTCAGCAGCGAAAGCTGATCCAACTGGTGGCTAAATAGCAGCGCCAACGCAGGCAGTATCACCAGCAGGTTGCCGAGCATGCGCCACAAATGTGAGGCGGTAATGCGGGCCATGGCGTCGGCGGCCATCAGCAAGCTCAGCGCCAGGATCAACCAGCAACCACTGCCCCAGGAAGTCCGCGCCAGTTTAGAGCCTTCCTGCGCCAACTGTTGAGCCGCATGCCCACTCAACCAGAAGGTCAAAGCCAGTAGCGCCGAAGCCGCCAGTGCGGTTAACAAGGCATTGCGCCTGCCGGGTGCCAGCAGGCTGAGCCCCGCCAGAACCACCATCGGCACCAGTAACCACAGCGCCGGACCGTGCAACAGGGAAATCAGGGAAATGCTCTTGCCCGACAGCAGGCGATTGGGGGCATAGCTGAGAAACGGCAGGCCAAAAGCGGCCAGCAGCAACAGAATGAGTAGCGTCAGTAGTACGCGGTTTTTTACGGCAATAATCAAAGAAACTCTCCAGCTCCATGTTGGCCCCCAAGCGGGGGCCAATGGTGTTACCCCTTAACCAACCCTTTCTCTTTCAGGTAGGTAGCCGCCACCTGTTTGGCGTCCTGGCCTTCTACCGCAATCTGCGCATTGAGTTTTTGCAGCGTTGGGCCGTCAAGTGTTGCAAACACCGGCTTCAACAGTTCGGCGATATTGGCATGCTGTTTCAGCGTTGCCTCGCGGATAATCGGTGCCGGTGCGTAAATCGGTTGCACCCTTTTTGGATCTTCCAGCGTTATCAACCCCAGCGCCGCTACCGGGCCGTCGGTACCGTAGGCCATCGCCGCGTTAACACCGGAGGTTTGCTCCGCCGCCGCCTTGATGGTCACCGCCGTATCACCGCCGGCCAACGACAACAACTGGTCCTGATTCAGCTTAAAGCCGTAAGCGTTCTGGAACGCAGGCAGGGCATCCGGACGTTCGATAAACTCCGCCGAGGCCGCCAGCTTGAACTTACCACCGCCGTTGATCCACTTGCCCAGATCGGCCAGCGTTTTCAGGTGATTGGCGTCTGCCACATCCTGACGGATGGCGATGGTCCAGGTGTTGTTGGCCGGAGCCGCATCCAGCCAGACAATTTTGTTCTTGTCGTAATCCAGCTTCTTCACCTTTTCAAAACCGGCCTGGGCGTTTTTCCACGCCGGGTCTTTTTCATCAGAGAAGAAAAATGCGCCGTTGCCGGTGTATTCCGGGTAGACATCAATTTCGCCGGAGGTGATCGCCCCGCGCAGTACCTTGGTGGTACCGAGCTGTAATTTATTGGTGGTTTTGATGCCGTTGGACTCCAGCACCTGCACGATAATGTTGCCGAGCAACGAGCCTTCGGTATCGATTTTAGAACCAACGCGCACCGTGTCGGCGGCCTGCGCCACGCCGACGCTCGCGGCAAGCAAACTCAGCGCCAGAGCCAGAGCGCGACCACGTGATGGGGTGATTGCCATACTTTTTCCTCTTGTTGTGTATTTTCCGGCTATTTGGCCAGATCGATTGGAAAATCCTGCGAAGCGCGCTTCCATCGCACAATAAATGTCTCCGCCGGCCAGACTTCATTTTCGCCCTCAATTTCCCTTGGCGACTCGCCAGCATTAAACGGATGAACCTCAACGGCGACCGGGGTAAATGCGTATTCACTCACCCACTGGCCATAGCCTTGCACCACAAATCCCTGGCTGCGCTGTTGATATTCATCACGCTCGGCCAGATACACCTGCCGTAAACCGTACCACGGTAAGCCGGGGAGATCATGGTGAACTAAATGATAGTTCAGATTAAGAAACAGCAGCCGCCACGGCCAGGCCGCCTCATTAATAATAGAACGTGCCTGCGGAGCTTCAACGGCGCGGTGCTCAAAAAACGATCTTACCTTGGTCAGCGCCAACGCCGGATAACCGATCGCCAGCAGGTAAAACACCGTGCCAATGCCGTGCAGTTGCAACCAGTTCATTACTCCCACCAGCAACAGTAAATGCACCAGCCACATCGCCAGAGTGCGCAAGTCACCGGCGGCGATCGCTTTCAGCGCATTCAACCCGGTAGCGATAATATCCAGCGTCGGGCCAATCAGCATGCGCCCGCTCAGCGTATTGCGCACCTTTGCCAACAACGGGTACAACCGCGGAAAACGCTGCCATTGCGCCTGGCTGAAGTAATAGCTTTCGGGATCTTCATGCGGATCGGTCAGATGTTCATTACGGTGGTGCTGAAGATGCGAATCGCGATACAGGCCGTAGGGATACCACACCGCCAACGGCAGCAGGCCGAATAACTGATTCAGCCGTGGCCAGCGGGTCGGATGGCCGTGGATCAGCTCGTGCTGCAGCGACATATACCAGGTGCTCAGCAGGATCAGCAACGGCGTACCAAGCCACGGCCCCAGTACCTGCCAGTACTGCACCACGCCAAACCAGCCGCCGTAAACCGCCGCCATAATGCCCCAGGTCGGCAGTTCCAGCCGCCAGGACCAACGCTGGTTAAGCTGCCGGATCCATTGACGTTGGGCAGGATGCAAATAGTGGCTATGGCTTTTGGCTGAGGACATGCGCAGACTCGCTGTAAGAGATTTTGCTCAGTATCAGCGAGCGGCAGGGTCACTCAAAATAACGAAAGCGGCAAAGCAAAGTTAAAAATCAGCTAGTTATGCCATTGCTGTTGATGAGAGCCCGATCACGGATAGCTCAGCCTGTTCAACCGGATACTACCCTGAGCATTATTGGTAGCATCATGGCTTGATAACAGCGGTTATCTAATTAGTTAATAAGAATTTATGACATCAGGAGGTTACATGCGTCAAAGGATCATCGTCTGCCCGATTATTGAAAATAATGGCGAGTATTTACTGTGCAAAATGGCCGATGACCGCGGCGTTTTCCCCGGCCAGTGGGCGCTGTCCGGTGGAGGTATGGAACCCGGAGAGACGATTGAGGAAGCCCTTCGTCGTGAGATCAGGGAAGAACTGGGGGAAGCACTGCTGATTACCCAGATCGCCCCCTGGACTTTCAGGGATGATGTTCGTACCAAGACTTATCCTGATGGGACAACAGAACAGATCTACATGCTGTATCTGATCTTCGATTGTGTCAGTGCCAATCGTCAGATCACCTTCAATGAAGAGTTTCAGGAAGTCGCCTGGCTCAGGCCCGAACGGATACGTGAACTCGATCTCAATGAGGCCACTCGCATCACCTTTGCGCAGAAAGGTATTTTGTAACTCGTGCATGGCTTACCGCATCCGATGCGGTAAGCCAACAGCCTCAGGGGACAAAATCCAGCACTACGCTGTGGAATAACGCGTACTCGGTCTCATTGGCCATTTTCGGCAGTTTGGCGCGTTGTACTGCCTGGCTTGCCGCCGCACAAAGCTCGGCATCGCCCTCCAGCACTTTAAAATCTTTCAGCGAGCCGTCGGGTAACAGATGAATGCTGATCGCACAGCTTTTGGATTTATATTTACCGGGCAACTGCATTTCCTGCGTGATGGCCTGGCGCATTCTTTCCGGATAATTGCTACGCTGCGGTTTCGTCGGCTGGGCTGAAGCCATCCGGTTCTCCAACCTGCCGTCCGCAGTAGGGTTCCCGCTGCCGGCGCTACAGCCGGCCAGTAACATCGCCAATAACCACATCCCTGTTTTCATCTCTCTGCATCCTTGTATTATCACCCGAAGGTGTCAAATCAGTGCTCCGGGTAGACGCCCCCGGCATCGGCTAACTGTTGTAATCGCTCACGCCACCATTTTGCTGCCAGACCGGTGGCATTTTCTCGCCAGCCAAAATAAGCGACATCGCTGCAGCGTTCGGATTCAACGCTTTTCGCTACCAGCTGGCCGCTTTTCAGGTAGGGTTCGGCCAAATATCGCGGCAGATAGCCACAGCCCAAACCGCTGAGTTGCGCCTGTAACTTGGCGTCGAAACCAAATACCGTCAAGGTGTCTTGTTCCTCGAGGATGTTCAGATTCTGCGGCGCATTCACCCGTGAGGTATCACGTACCACTACCGCACGGTGCTGGCGAATTTCGTCCTTTGGTATGGGTTCCGCCAGCGTGGCCAGCGGGTGCTGCGGAGCCACGGCAAACACGTAGTCCAGCCGCCCCAACTGACTAAAAGCATAGCCTACCCGCGACGGGGGTTCACAGATCGCACCAATAATAATATCCGCACAGCCATAGACCAGTGACTCCCAGGATCCGGCCAGCACCTCATGACCAAAACGCAGGCGGGTATGGTGATGCTGTTGATAGAACTCTTCAATCAGCGGCAGCAAGCGCTCAAACGGAAATGAAGCATCGATGCCGAGCGTAATT
Source organism: Serratia proteamaculans (assembly GCF_949794035.1). Lineage (NCBI taxonomy): Bacteria > Pseudomonadati > Pseudomonadota > Gammaproteobacteria > Enterobacterales > Yersiniaceae > Serratia > Serratia proteamaculans. The sequence goes on along the minus strand of NZ_OX461105.1, from coordinate 1,550,538 downwards.
TCGCTTTCCCAACCGTTTTCCACATAGCGCGCCTGCTGCTCCAGATCCTGCGCCGCACGTAATATCGACCGACCTTTTTCCAACATCAGCTTGCCGGTATCGGTGAATTTCGCCCGATGGCCGGAACGATCAAGCAGCGTGATGTCGAGATCGTTCTCCAGTTTCTGCACCATATAGCTCAACGCCGACGGCGTTTTGAACAGCACCGCCGCCGCCGCGGCAAAGGAACCATGCCGGTCGAGCGCATCCAAAATCAGTAACGCTTCCAGGTTTAATCTCACCGCTCCCCCTCCGTGTATAAAAAAACTCAACAAGACGGCAAAAATTCTGCGCTATCTTTGAAATCTGCCCCTGCCTACCATGCGTTTTATCGAGATGACATTCATCATCTGTTAAACCGAAGTATCACTGGGAAGGTAAATCATGTCTAAATTTCAATTACTTGATAAAGATAATTCCGCACTGATTTTCATCGACCACCAGCCACAAATGGCTTTTGGCGTGGCTAATATTGATCGCCAGCAACTGAAAAACAACGTGGTCGGTTTGGCCAAGGCCGGCAAGATTTTTAATGTTCCTACCCTTTTTACCTCGGTGGAAACTGAGAGTTTCAGCGGCTACATCTGGCCGGAGCTGCTGGCGGTTCACCCTGAAATCACCCCGATTGAACGTACCTCGATGAACTCCTGGGAAGACGCCGCCTTTGTGAAAGCGGTGGAAGCCACCGGTCGCAAAAAACTGGTAATTTCCGCCCTGTGGACCGAAGTCTGTCTGACCTTCCCGGCGCTGATGGCGCTCGAGGCCGGCTATGAAGTTTACGTAGTCACCGATACCTCCGGCGGCACCTCGGTCGATGCCCATGAGCGTTCGATCGATCGCATGGTGCAGGCCGGTGCCATCCCAGTGACCTGGCAGCAGGTGTTGTTGGAATACCAACGTGACTGGGCGCGCAAAGAGACTTACGACGCAGTCATGGCGCTGGTGCGCGAACACAGCGGCGCTTACGGCATGGGCGTTGACTACGCTTACACCATGGTGCATCACGCTCCAGCACGCGTGGCAAAATAAACCTTCACCCCGGCCATGCGCCGGGGTTTTTCTGGAGTGGATCGCTATGGCTCACCCGCAGCATGTCACGTTAGTCATCACACACCGTTTGGCTCCGGGACAGGAGCCGGCCTACGAGGCCTGGCTAAAACGCATTATGCCCGAGGCCGCCAACTTTCCCGGTCACCTCGGCGTTAACGTGATCCGCCCTACCGGTAACGAGCAGGCCTACACCGTTTTGGTGCGTTTTGACAACCTCGACAATCTCTATCTGTGGATTAACTCGCCGCTGCGCAAAAGCTATATCGCGGAAGTTTCGCCACTGCTGTTGGAGAGCGACCGCATTGAAATTCGGCCCGGTGCAGAATTCTGGTTTACGCCACCGAGTGCCACTACCCGTCAGCCCGCCAAGTGGAAACAGTTTTTGATCACCCTGTTGGTGATCTTCCCTTCCACCAATCTGGTGCCCTGGTTTTGGGGCAAGCTGTTGCCGCAATTGAACGGCACGCTGACCGGCCATTTTCTTAATGACGCCACCGTGGTTGCCCTGGTGGTGTTCCTCTGGATGCCAATCGTGACCCGTGTATTTCATCAATGGCTCACCCGCCGTTAGGCGGCCTGCCGGGAGAACGTTATGAGTAACCATGCTTCCCTGATTATCACCAACGGTAAATTTCACACTGTCGATCGCCAGGCACCTACCGCCCAGGCAGTCGCCATCCGCGACGGCAAATTCCTCGCCGTCGGCAGTGAAAACGAGGTCATGCAACACGCAGGGCCAGAAACGCAGGTGATCGACCTGCACGGCCACACCGCGGTACCCGGCCTCAATGACTCACACCTGCACCTGATCCGTGGCGGCCTGAACTACAACCTGGAGCTGCGCTGGGAGGGGGTACCCTCGCTGGCCGACGCGTTGCGTATGTTGAAAGAACAGGCGCTGCGCACCCCCAGCCCACAATGGGTACGGGTGGTGGGTGGCTGGACCGAGTTTCAGTTTGCCGAACGCCGCATGCCAACGCTGGATGAAATCAATCAGGCGGCGCCTGACACTCCGGTGTTTATCCTGCATCTGTATGACCGCGCCCTGCTCAACCGCGCAGCGCTGAAAGTGGTGGGCTACACCAAAGACACGCCCAACCCACCCGGCGGCGAAATTCAGCGTGACGGCAACGGCAACCCGACCGGCATGCTGATTGCCAAACCCAATGCGATGATCCTGTATGCCACCCTGGCCAAAGGGCCAAAACTGCCGCTGGAACAGCAGGTCAATTCGACCCGTCAGTTTATGCGCGAGTTGAATCGCCTTGGGCTGACCAGCGCTATCGATGCCGGCGGCGGTTTCCAGAACTACCCCGATGACTATCAGGTGATCGCCGAACTGCACGAGAAGAAGCAGTTGACCCTGCGAATTGCCTACAACCTGTTCACCCAGCGGCCGAAACAGGAACTGGAGGATTTCAAGCTGTGGACCGACATGCTGAAACCTGGCCAGGGCACCGATTTTTACCGTCATAACGGCGCCGGTGAAATGCTGGTGTTCTCCGCCGCCGACTTCGAGGACTTCCTGCAGCCGCGCCCGGACCTGCCGGAAGGTACCGAAGACGAACTGGAGCGCGTGGTGCGCCACCTGGTCGAGCACCGCTGGCCATTCCGCCTGCATGCCACCTATGACGAATCCATCAGCCGTATGCTGAACGTGTTCGAAAAAGTGAACCGCGAAATTCCATTCAACGGTCTGCACTGGATTTTCGACCACGCCGAGACCATCTCCGATCGCAATATCGAACGGGTGAAAGCACTGGGTGGCGGTATTGCGGTACAGCACCGTATGGCATTCCAGGGGGAGTATTTCGCAGAGCGCTACGGTAAAGAAGCCACTAAACAGACACCTCCGGTGGCGAAAATGCTGGCAGCCGAACTGCCGGTTGGGCTGGGCACCGACGCCACCCGCGTAGCCAGCTATAACCCGTGGACCGCACTCTACTGGCTGGTTTCCGGCCGGACCGTGGGCGGTATGGCCATGTACGACGATAACGCACGGTTGGATCGTGAAACGGCGCTGATGCTGTGGACTCAGGGCAGTGCCTGGTTCTCTACCGAACAGGGCAAAAAAGGCCAGATTAAGGTTGGGCAGTTGGCGGATCTGGCGGTGCTGTCGCAGGACTATTTCAGCGTGCCGGAAGAGCAGATCAAGGGGATTGAATCGGTGATGACGGTGGTGGACGGCAAAGTGGTTTATGCCGCCGGTAGCTTCTCACCGCTGGCGCCACCGGCAATACCGGTGCTGCCGGACTGGTCGCCGGTCACTCAGGTGCCGGGACATTATCGCTCTGCGCCGCCTGCCGCCGCTAGCCGTACCGGGGTATTAAGCCAGGCACACCAGTGCTGCGGGCCCTGCGGGGTGCATGCGCATCAGCATGATGTCGCCCGTCGCTCCAGCATTCCCATCTCAGACGAGAATGCCTTCTGGGGTGCGTTCGGTTGTTCGTGCTTTGCGTTTTAAGTTACCAGACTGGTAACCTGATAACTCACTAAGCTACTAAGCCACTAACTTATTAACCAACTAAACTCTGACGCTCTCAGCTTGTGAGCGTCAGAGTCCATCACTCAGTTGCGGTTGATGTCCAGCCAGCGGCGCTGCTCGGCAGAAGCGGCAATTGCATCCAGCACGCAGGACACTTTCCAACCCTCCTCAAAGTCTGGCCACATGCGATCACCAGCAGCAATACCGTTAACCAAATCGCGGATCTCCACCGTTTTCTGATCGTTAAAGCCAATGCCATGCCCGGCACTGATACAAAACGCCGCGTAGTCCGGATGCTTTGGCCCCACCAGCAAGGTTTTAAACCCCTGGCGTTCCGCCGGCTCATCGTGACGATACAGCTTCAGTTCCGCCATTCGCTCCTGGGTGTAACTCAGCGTGCCCTTGGTGCCGGTAACTACGTAGGTCAGCCCCATCTTGCGCCCGCAGGCAATACGTGAGGTTTCGATAGTGCCCATAGCCCCACCGGCGAAGCGCACCAGCGCACTGGCCTGATCCTCGTTTTCCACCTGGTGCATCAGCGTCGGGTCTTTCGCATCCGGACGCTGTTTGATGATGGTCTGCATATCGCCGGAGACTGCCACGATGTCGCCCACCAGATAATGCGCCATATTCACAATATGCGCCGCCAGGTCGCCCAATGCCCCCAACCCGGCCGTCGCCTTGCGGCAGTGCCAGTCGATTGGCGTGCGTGGGTCGGCGAGGTAATCTTCGTTGTGGGTGCCATAGAAATGCACCACTTCGCCAATTTCGCCGTTGGCGATAATTTCACGCGCCAATTGGCTGGTCGGGTTCTTCATGTAGTTGAAACCCACCAGCGTTTTGACGCCTTTGGCCCGCGCGGCCTGCACCATTTCAGCGGCGTCAGCGGCATCCAGCGCCAGCGGTTTTTCAGAATAAACGTGTTTGCCGTGGCGGATCGCCTCCAGCGCCATCTCTTTATGCAGGAAGTTGGGCGCACAGATATCCACCACATCTATCGCCGGGTCGGCTACCAGTTGACGCCAGTCACCGGTCGAGCGCGAGAAACCAAATTCAGCCGCGCGCTGTTGCGCCAGCTCCGGCGTCACTTCCGCCAGCATTTCCAGCACCAGCTCCCCTTTCAGCGGAAATACCGTGGCAGCCTGCGCATAAGCAATGGCGTGGCAGCGCCCAATGTAGCCGGTGCCAATTAAACCAACGCGAACCTGTTTCATTCCCTTCTCCCGTTACCGATAGCCTTAACATGTTGGCGCGCATGATGAAACACACCATCTAATAAGTGTTTATATGAAATATAAATTTCAATAACAAGTGAGGGAGAAAATAAAGATGATATTCGTGATGCCGTTCATAAAAGCTTGCAGGCTTGGATGAAACAATAAAAATCCGGGCCAGCATAAACTGGCCCGGCGGTTAGAAATGAACTTTTCATTCCAAATTAGGGTGATTCATTGAAACCCTGTCACAAGAGGCTCAGGCTCGCTTCAGCCTCTAACGTCGCCAAAAAGGTTTGCGCCCTTCCCGTCGTGCGTCAGAGCGCGTCAGGCCAATATCCGCCAACTGCACATCATCCAATAACAACAGCGATTGACGCGTATGGTAGCGTTGCAGGTACAAATGCCAGCGAGAAAAAGTCGCCCGACGCCGGGCCGGTAGGCACTCTGCAGATACAGTCATCATCAGGTTCTCCTTCAGTTTTGCACTGGAACCATGATGCTGTGTGGGCAAAAAACAATACAGATTCAAGCCTGCAATATTTTTTCCATACAAAAGCTGTCTCTGCCTGTCTGAATGGTCTAATTTAACCTCATCTGTACCGGTATTTTCCTCATTCACTCTCATTTTGGGCATCTGTATGACACGCTACGCCACGCTGGCCGCCATCCTCAGTCAACGCATAGAACAGGGGCTTTACCCCACAGGCGATCGTCTGCCTTCGGTGCGCATGCTAAGCCAGGAGCACGGCGTCAGCATCAGTACAGTGCAACAGGCCTACCGCCTGCTGGAGGAGAGCCAACTGGTGGAGGCGCGACCGAAGTCGGGCTATTTTGTGCAAGCACGGCGTACCCTGGCCGAACTGCCCGCCGTGACCCGCCCGGTGCAGCGACCGGTCGATATTTCGCAGTGGGAGCAGGTACTGGAGCTGATCCGCAACAAGCCCCGCGAAGACCTGATTCAACTGGGCCGAGGCATGCCGGATATCAGCGAACCCACGCTGAAACCCCTGGTGAAAGCACTGGGACACACGGGCCACCACGGCGACCTGCGTAGCCTGCATTACGACAGCATTCAGGGCGTGGTGGGGTTACGTGAGCAAATTGCCCGCCTGCTGCTGGATTCCGGTTGCCAGATTGATGCCGACCAGTTGGTGATCACCACCGGTTGTCACGAAGCGCTGTCTGCCGGGCTGCGCGCCGTATGCCAACCGGGGGATATTGTGGCGGTTGACTCCCCCTGTTTTCACGGCACCATGCAGACCTTGAAAGGCTTGGGCATGCGGGCGCTGGAGATCCCCACCGATCCGCTGACCGGCATCAGCCTGGAAGCGTTGGAATTGGCGCTGGAGCAGTGGCCGATCAAAACCATCCTGTTGACCCCCAACTGTAATAACCCGCTGGGTTACATCATGCCGGAGGCGCGCAAAAAGCGTTTGCTGACGCTGGCACAGCGCTTTGACGTGACGATCATTGAAGATGACGTGTATGGCGATATCGCCTATCAATACCCCCGCCCACGCACCATCAAATCCTTCGACGAAGACGGCCGGGTACTGCTGTGCAGTTCCTTTTCAAAAACGCTGGCACCCGGTCTGCGCATCGGCTGGATCGCCCCCGGGCGCTATCTGGAACGCGTGCTGCACATGAAATATATCGGTACCGGCTCCACGGCTACCCAGCCACAGCTGGCGATTGCCGAATTTATTCGTCACGGCCACTACCTGCAGCACCTGCGGCGTATGCGTGCCCGCTACCAACAAAACCGCGACGTGATGACCGGTTGGATTATGAAATATTTCCCGCCCGGTACCCGAGTCAGCCAGCCACGAGGTGGCTTTATGCTGTGGATTGAGTTGGACGAAGAGTTCGATACCCTGCGGCTAAACCGTCATCTGGAGCAGCAGGGTGTACAGATCGCGGTCGGCAGTATTTTTTCCGCCTCCGGAAAATACCGTAACTGTCTGCGCATCAATTATGCCTATCCACCTAAACTGATGCCCGAGATTGAACAAGCGGTACTGCGGGTCGGCGCAACCATCCAACAGTTAATGCTGACGTTCGAAAACACATTGGCGCGATCGGATTAACTGTTGGCGTGATCGGATTATCCGCACAGCGTCTAACCTTCTAGAGTGAAACCTCACCCAATGAACAGGTAAGGAAGGTTTTATGTCTCAGTCTCAAGTATGGTTAATCACTGGCAGTTCACGCGGTCTGGGCCAGCAGCTGGCGCAAGCGGTGCTGGAAGCCGGGCATCGTCTGGTCGCTACCGCACGCCAACCACAGCAGTTACAGCCACTGATTGATCGCTACGGCGACCGGGTTATCACCGTCGCACTGGACGTTACCGATGCCGCTGCCGCGAAACGCGCGGTGCAAACGGCGGTCGAACACTTCGGTCGACTCGACGTGCTGGTCAACAACGCCGGTTACGGAAATATTGCGCCGGTGGAAGAAGCCGATGAGGCCGATTTCCGTGCTCAGGTTGACACTAATTTTTACGGCGTATTCAACGTCACCCGCGCCGCTTTGCCGATACTGCGTCAACAAAGCAGCGGCCATATCATTCAGATTTCGACCATCGGTGCTCGCCTGGGGATGCAGGGGCTCAGCGCCTACCATACCGCCAAGTGGGCGGTCGAAGGCTTCTCAGAATCACTGTCGAAAGAGGTCGCCCCATTCGGCGTGAAGGTCACAATGGTAGAACCGGGCGGTTTTCGCACCGACTGGGCCGGTTCATCAATGACCATCGCGCCAATCGGCTCAGCTTACCAGCCACTCTTTGCCCCAATGCTGGAGTATCTGCAGCAGCATAACGGCAATCAGCCTGGCGATCCGGCCAAGGCCGCGCAGGTGATCCTGCAGTTGGCATCGATGAACGAGCCGCCGTTACGCCTGTTGCTGGGCAGTGATGCGGTGTATATGGCCCAACAGGTGTTAGCGGCGCGTGAAGCGGAAGATGCCGCCTTCCGCACGCTCAGTCTGAGCACCGATCGGGAAGACAGCCAGCCTGATTATGCCACCATGACGGCAGTGGTGACGGGTAAATCATAAGGAACAACAATGAGCAGCGATCAGATTTCCCTGTCCAGCGCCCTGTCGGCTCGCCTGGCGGCGATGGGCGTGGATATCGAACGGGTCGGCCAACTGGCCGGCCTGCCTGGCGGGCTGCTCAGCGGGCGGCGAGAGAAGGTCAAGCTGTCCACCCGACAGTTCTTCGATACCTGGCGCGCCCTCGCCCAGCTGGCCGACGACAACGCCTTCGGCCTGCGCCTGGGCGGCGACATATCGCCAGAGCATTATGATATTGCTTCGGTCGCTGCGCTGCACTCCGCCACTCTCGGGGAAGCGCTGCAAAAGGTTGCCCGTTACAAACGGCTGCTGTGCCCGGAAGAACTGATGTTGGTCGAAGATGGCGACAGTATCCGCCTGCACACCCGCTGGACCATGACCGAAAGCCATGCGCCGGAGATGCTGATTGATGCCATGTTCGCCTCCATCATCACCCTGTGCCGCCGTGGCACCGGGCAGACGATACGACCACGGGCGATCGAACTGACCCGGCGACCGGATCCGGCTTCGCCTTTGTCGCGCCACTTCGGTTGTCCGGTGCATTTCAATGCTCCGCTGGATGTACTGGTGTTTGACCGAGCGCTGATGCGCCAGCCCTTCATCACCTACAATCAGGACATGCTGGCGGTGCTGCTGCCGGGGCTGGAAGCCGAACTGGCCAGGTCATTGCAAAGCGACGATCTGCCCAGCCAGGTGATGGCGATCCTGGGGCGCAGCATGCGCGGCCAGCGCCCGAGCGTTAACAGCGTGGCTGCCGAACTGTATGTCAGTCCGCGCACCCTGCAACGTCGCTTGCAACAGCATGGCTACAGTTATCAGCAATTGCTGGATAAAACCCGTCACCGTACCGCCTGCCAACTGTTGGCGGAAACCGATCTGGAGCCGGGGGAAATCGCCTTTGTGCTCGGATTTGAAGAATTGAATTCGTTCAGCCGCGCCTTTATACAGTGGGAAGCGCAAACGCCGAACCGCTGGCGCAGCCAACGCCTTGCCAGCCCCAGAGAGAACAGACCATGAGAGTGATTATATTGGGTGCCAGCGGTATGGTCGGCCAGGGTGCGCTGCGCGAATGCCTGCGTGACCCACAGGTGAGTGAAGTGCTCAGCATCGGCCGCAGCGCGCTGACGCAGAGCCATGCCAAATTGAAACAGCTGACGCTGCCTGACCTGAGTGATTTATCCGCCGTAGAAGCCCAGCTTGCCGGTTACGACGCCTGCTTTTTTTGCCTGGGCGTCTCCTCGGCCGGCATGAGCGAAGCACGCTACCGCACGCTGACTTACGATCTGACGCTGGCCGCCGGTCGCCCCCTGGCACGGTTGAACCCGGAGATGACCTTTATTTATGTCTCCGGCGTCGGCACCGACAGCAGCGAAGGCGGTCGCAGCATGTGGGCCAGGGTCAAAGGGGCCACCGAGAATGCCCTGTTGGCCTTGCCGTTTCATGCGGTAATGTTTCGTCCCGGCGCTATTGTGCCACTGCACGGTATCCGTTCCAGAACCCGTGTTTATGATCTGCTGTATCGGCTATTGAAACCGCTGTGGTTCGGCGCACTGCGGCTGTTCCCCAATCAGATCACCACCACCGAACGCGTCGGGCTGGCGATGCTGGCCGTGGCGCGACATGAAACGACGCTGCGGATCATTGAACCGGCAGAGATCAATCGTCTGGCGCTGCCATCGGCGGAATGATTCTGCTATGTTAAAGGCGCGCGCGTGGGCCGCCTGTCCCACGCTTTCGCCCCTGTGACAGAGACAGACCTCATGCCGTCAAAGATTTTATTCAGCGCCTGCCTGGCCGGTTTTAAAGTTCGCTATAACGCCTCCGACAAACCCTTGCTCAACGCCACGCTGCTGCGCTGGCAGCACGAAGGCCGTCTGGTGGTTTGCTGCCCGGAGCTGGCCGCCGGCTTTTCCACCCCACGCCCCTCGGCAGAAATCACGCCATCCGCTGAAGGCGCCACGGTACTGGCTCAACAGGCAAGGGTGGTTGAAGTCAGCGGCGGTGACGTCACTGACCGTTATTTGCTTGGCGCCCATCTGGCACTGGAGACAGCACAACGGCACGGCTGTCGCTTTGCCCTGCTTACCGACGGCAGCCCCTCCTGCGGCAGCCAATTTATCTACGACGGTTCTTTCAGCGGCCAGACCAAGCCCGGCAGCGGCGTCACCGCCGAACTGCTGCGCCAGAACGGCATTGAGGTGTTTTCCGATCGTCAGCTCGACGCGCTGATCGCCCGGATTGAGGCGCTGGAAGGGGCTTAACGCCGCAAATGTTGCGCCAGCCGCTGTTGCAGGTGCGAAATGCCCTGCGGATGATGAATAAAGCTGTCGATGGTCATCATCTGCCAGCGCTGCCCTTCATCGCCAAAGCGTATGCTGGCAATCTGCTCCGGCGTGATGTTGCCCAACATAAGCCAGGTCGGTGGGTAACCAGGAAAAATTCCCTGGTAACGCTGCCCGTGGCTCACCTGCTGCGTGTCAATCTGCAGGCCGAACTCCTCCCGCGTTTCCCGCTGCACGCATTGTAGCGGCGTCTCATCATCCTCACGCCCGCCACCGGGTAAATCCCAACAGCCGGGCCAGGGAATATCCGCCTTGTCATCGCGCTGGTAGGTCAGCACGTTATCGCCGCACAACAGCGCGATTTTTGCACCGCCAAAGTCCAGGTTATCCATCTGCGACATGTTGATCCTCTTAAAGAACTGCATTTTACGCCTGTCCTTAGCCGTTTGACCGCTCAGACCCCGGGTTACTATGGCTGTTTGCACGTTTTAGCAAAACAGGACAAGGTTTTTTGCCGTGGTGAAACCCTTTTTACGCAGTGGCAGTTTAGATGACGTACTTGCATTGGGCGAGAATGGACAACCGGTTTATGCCTGCGCGCAGCAGTTGCGGGAAACATTACGCATTCGCCAACAGCAGCAAGCCGCCGACTGCCTGGCGATCCCGCAGCCGAACGAGACGGGCACCCGCATTGACTGGTACTCCCCCTTTCCGGGCAAAGTCACGTCCTGGTTGGCGGCGAGTGATGCCCAACGCGCGCAGGCCGTACATCTGCTGGAACAAAGCCTGACAACCTTGCGTTTGCTGGTCGCTCAAACACAGACAGCCGAACACCCCAGCCACCGCCTGTTTGGCGCATTGTTGGCCAAAGCAATGCAAATTCCTGACCCCAACCATGTCTATCTGGTTGACGACAAACCGGTACTGACCTTTTGGGGTTTTATCAAGCCACAGGCTCAGTGCCAGGACGACCCGCTGGCGTGTCTGCGACCGGCCGAAAATGTAGAAGAAAAACCGACACCGATCGCCGCCGCACCAAGGCCGATGGCAGTCCCCACAGCAAAAACCGCCCCAGAGCCAGAGGTTAAATCGTCGGTTGCCGCCACACCGACGCAACCGCGCCGCCAATGGCGTCGCTACGTGTGGATATTGCCGGCGCTCATGCTGATTACCCTGCTGGCAGGTTGGCTGAGCCAACCGAGTGCCCCACCTGCTACGCCCCCGGTGGCACAACCACCGGCGCCGCCGCGCACCGTCACACCGGTGTTCAAGCTGCAACTGCCGTTAGCACCGGCAACGCTGATGCCAGCAGCACCGGTGCCGGTGGTCTTGCCGTCGGCGGACAAGCATGATCTGGTACTGCCCGCCGATTCGGTCAAAGCCGGCTCGACCCGTTTTCTGAACGGTAAATGGCGGGCCACGGTAGCGCTGAAGGATCTCCCCACCGGTAAGCGTCCCAGCCTGCAATACCGTATCAACGCAGGTAAAGGCAGTGCCAGCATTACCTACGGCGATGGCATCAGCTGCCGGGAACCGATTGAGGCCGGTCTGATGCAGTCCGGCAATCTGGTGATTAACAGCCGTACCAAAGCGCGCTGCAGCGACGGCAGCCGCTACCAGATGCCGGAAATCATCTGCAAGCAAAATGAGACCGGCCCGGCAGAATGCGTCGGTCGTTACGATGCGGATACGGTCTACCCCATGATGTTAAAACGCGAGAGTAAATAATGCTGGCCACCCTTACCGATTACCCGCACAGCATTACGCTGATCCAGGACAGCGGTATCCAATTTTTGGACTTTGCTCTGACGCCGGTTTTGGATGATGAGTTTCCGGGCAAGTTTGTTCGCCAAACGGCCAGCGGCCCGCTACTGCGCCTGCAATGGGATGCCGACAGCGGCAAATACCTGTTGCCCGCCCAACCGGGACAGACTCCCGAAGTGGTTCGCCCGGAGTTCAGCTTCCCCTTGCAGCAATCGCTGCAGTTGTTGGATCAAACCTGGCTGCCGCTGCCCTTCTTTCGTCGCACTTCATCAGGGGTGTTTTTATCCGGGCCGGATAACTGGGCCCGGATGCAGATTCTGTTACTGGATAACCCCGATCAGGACGGCAACCTGCTGCGGGTGGTATTGGCCTTTGATACCCGACTCGCCTCTGCGGGCCAGGAGGCGCTAGCCCCAGGTGAAAGCGATCTCAATACCGGACTCAGCTTCTCGCTGGGCCATCAAAACCATCAGTTGGGTGAGTTTCTTGACCTGACCTGGGTAGACAGCTGGCTGCGTGAAGTCTTTAGCCAATCCGCGACCCAGCTGGAGCACCGCAGCGAAACGGCAATAAACGCCGGACTGAAAACCTTCGAATATCAGGCGCACTACCTCAATCTGTTGAATTTGCTCGGCAGCCAATTAACCGTCCCGCAGATAAAAATCATCGGAGAGACACCACAACAACCCGCAATCAACGTAGATCTGATTTTGGACGTCGGCAATTCTCACACCTGTGGGGTGCTGGTCGAAGATCACCCGCATGAAAGTAATGGCCTGAAACAGACCAATGAACTGCAGTTACGTTCGCTGTCCGCGCCGCACTGCGTTTACAACGAATTATTTGAAAGCCGGGTAGAGTTTGCCCAGGTCTCATTTGGCAAACCCCACCTTTCATTCCAAAGCGGACGCGATGACGCCTTTAGCTGGCCTTCCATCACCCGCGTGGGCCGGGAAGCCATGCAACTGGCACTGCGGCGGGAAGGCACCGAAGGCACCACCGGGATTTCCAGCCCGCGTCGCTACCTGTGGGATGAAGAACGTTATGCGCCCGGCTGGCGTTTTAACAGCAAACAAGAGCCGATGGCCGCCGCTGCGCCATTGACCTCACTGATCAACGACGAAGGTTTACCTCTGTCTGCGTTACCTGTGGATCAGCGGCTGCCGGTATTTGCCGCCCACTATAGCCGCAGTTCGGTCATGACCCTGATGCTGACCGAATTGTTGGCGCAGGCACTGATGCAAATCAACAGCGTCGCCCAGCGGATTAAAATGCCCAACGCCACCGCCCCACGCCGCCTGCGCACCATCATCCTGACGTTGCCTTCGGCAATGCCCAAGCCAGAGCGCGAAATTTTCCGTCGCCGCATGCAGGAAGCGATTGGCCTGATATGGAAAGCCCTGGGTTGGCACCCGCTGGATGCCCCGTTCAACGGCGAGCAAGCCCGCATGCCGGTGCCACAGGTGCATATGGAATGGGATGAAGCCACCTGCGGCCAGATGGTTTATCTGTATAACGAAACTCAGGTGAATTTTGCCGGCCGCACCGACGCCTTTTTTGCCGCCATGGCCCGCCCGGACCGACCGCCGGTGGCGGGAGAACAACCGGGAAAAACGCTGCGCATCGCCTCCATCGACGTGGGCGGCGGCACCACCGATCTGGCCATCACCCAATACACACTGGACGATGGCGTGGGCAACAACATCAAAATCAATCCGCGTCTGCTGTTCCGTGAAGGATTTAAGGTCGCCGGTGACGACATTTTGCTGGATGTCATTCAGCAATTTATCTTGCCCGCCGTACAGCAGGCATTCGAACAGGCCGGGGTCGGCGCAACGCCGGTGATGATGGACAAGCTGTTTGGCAACCAGGGCCGTATGGATGGGTTTTCAACCCTGCGCCAGCAGGCCACGCTGCAGATTTTCATGCCCGCCGGGCGTGCGCTGCTCAGTGCTTATGAAGATTACGATCCGCTGGATACCCACGCGGAAATCGCCGCCAGCCTGGGCGAACTGCTGCCGCAGCCCCCCACGCCACAGGTACTGGCGTTTATCAATGACGAAGTTCAGCGTGGATCCGGCGTTGACGCCTTCGACATTCTGCAAACCCCGTTGGTTGTCCGTCTGGGTGCCCTGCACAGCGCTTTCCTGTCTGACCGGATCGGCATCAGTCACTGCCTGCGCCTGCTTTGCGAGGTGGTGGCGTTGTATACCTGCGATGTGTTGCTATTGACCGGCCGCCCGGCACGTTTTCCGGGTGTTCAGGCGCTGCTGCGTCACCTGCAGCCGCTGCCCGCCAGCCGAATTTTGCCGCTTGAGGGTTATCACACCCGCAGTTGGTACCCGTTTAACAAACGCGGGCGTATCGATAACCCCAAATCAACCGCTGCCGTGGGTGCCATGCTGTGCCTGTTGGCGATCGACCTGCGGCTGGAGAGTTTTTATTTTAACGTCGGCGACTTCCAACCCTATTCCACCGTTCGTCATCTGGGCATGCTGGATAGCAATAACCTGCTGGCGGACGATAATGTCTACTATCGCGATATCGATCTGGATCGCGCAGACTTCGCGTTGGATGCCGACAACTGTTTCCAGCTGCGCGGCCCTCTGCGCCTCGGATTCCGTCAATTGGACAATGAACGCTGGCCGGCATCCCCGCTCTACACGCTGACCATCACCGATGCCCAATTGGCGCGCAAACTGGCCGGTGATACGGTCATAAGCCTGCGACTGATCCTGACCGGTAACGATGGGCAGGGAGCCGAAGGCGTCGGCATCGCCGAAGCCCGATTGACCGACGGCACGCCGGTTCCCGCGCATCATCTGCAACTCAAACTCAATACCCTGGCGGCCAGCGCCTCTGGCGCAACCCATTATTGGATCGACAGCGGGAGCCTTTATCAACCATGAAACCTATCACTTCCAGCCGGCCTGAGCCGCTAAACCGCCTCGGCAACAGCATCACGCAGGCGATTGACTGGGTGGCCGCCACCCGGCAGCAGTCCACTCGGCTGAACCGGGAAGCCGATAATCTGACGATCCGCCTGCGCCGCAGCTACAACCGGGCCAGGCAGTTGGACAAAGCCCAGCATCAGCCCCTGGCCATTGGCCTTTATGGCCATAACGCCGCAGCCAAGGCCCACCTGTTATCCGCGCTGGCACCCGGTGCCAGGTTACTGAGCGAAGATGCCACGCTGGCCGTACGCTATTGCTCTGGTGATGCCCAAAATCCGCCTTCTTATCCCGTTGCCGTTTCCCTGCTTGATGAAGCACAGTTGGTTGCCATGATGATCGCCAGCGCCCTGAATGGCGGCTTTCGCCCGGATTGGGATGCCCGCGCCATGGCCACACATCTGCACACACTGGAACGCCACCGCCAGCCCATGGCGATCGGCGGCCTGGACAGCAACGCCATGGTGGCGCTGTGGGACAACCTTCGCCATCAGGGCGGCAAATGGCAAACGCCGCTGGATAAACACTTCTGGCCATATGCCATCTCGCTGGCCCCCTGTCTGAACGTTGACGACCGAGCCAGGCTGTTCGCGCCGCTCTGGGGTGAGGATCCGCTACTGACGAGTTGTTATCGCCAGTTGACGCATGCTTTACACCGCCTGGGGCACGGCGAACGGGTGTATGCCCCTCGCCAGGTATTGAGTCAGGATGGCGGCATCCTGCAGGCCCAGGCTATCCCAACGCCAGCCGAGGTAAAACTTGCCGTATTGACGGAGCAAGGCACCGCAGTGGACATCGCACTGACCGATCTGGCCTGGCTGGCTGCCTCGGTGACCACCACCTTGCCACCGAGGGAAAGCGGCGGGTTGCCGAACCCTATCGAACTGCTGGACCTGCCGACCGGCAGCCCCTGCCCGGGCGCTGGGCTGATTCAACGCATGCAGCAGGCAAAACGCGCCAACCTGTTGATTCTCGCGGCCGATGGCCTGCATGCCAACCTGCTACTGGTGACCGATGCGGCCCGTACGCCGCAAGATGCCAGCAGAACGGGCAACGCGCTGGCTTATTGGGTCAGACAAACCCAGGGAGAAAACCCAGAGCTACGCAGCCGTCGCAAGCCGGGCTTAATCTGGGCAGTCACGGAATTTGACTCGCGTCAGGCCGGGAAATCACGCCCCGACGACGCCGTTCAACGTTATGTTGGTGAACCGGGCGAAAGCTGGGCAACCCTGCTGGCGATGGATGAAAGCGACTGCCAGCGCATGGTGGACTGGCTGGCCGCACAGGCGTGCCCAACATTGAAACAGCATCGCATCCTTGAACAACAGCAGGAACTGCGACGCGAACTGTCTGAAAGCCTGCTCGGCAACTGGCTCCACGCGGCAGACAGCGCGTTAATGCAACAACGCACCCAGCACCTGCTGCGCAGATTGCAGGCGCAAGCCGGCCTGCACGGCGAACTGCTCGAATGGCTGCTGCCGCAGTGCGATACCTTGCGCCAACTCTATAACCAACAACGGCATAGCTCGCCCGCGCCGGTGTCCAGTCCTCCCCCATTTGATGTTGAGATCGACCTGTTTGGTGAGGAAGTTGTGGCCGCCATTGCGCCCACCGGGCATGGCGGTGAGTCGTTTGCCCAACGGGTGTTTACGGATTGGATAAACCATCTGCGCGGCCTGCCGGATAATGCCCAACTGCTGGCATTGTTGGGCGTTGGGAAACAGCATCTGGAGATGCTGGTCGATGCCTTGATCACCGCCGCCTGCCGGCTGGAGATGGCCGAATCGCTGGAGCGCACATTATCTGCCGGGGCGTTGCCGGAGCAAGCTGAAGACCGACAGGTCAGCCAGGCGTTGGCGATATTGGGTGATTTTGTCACCTGGTTGGGCTTCCAGCAGCGTGAAGCGAAGTTACGCCCCGCCAGCCGGATTAATCACGGCCAACCGATCTTTACCCCACCGCCGCAGCCCGCCGTCGACTGGGGTAACCAACAGCGGTTAACCAAACTGGCACCGACACCGGCAAGAAATACCGCGTTTTATATCTACGACTGGTTGGTCGGTCTGCAGACGCTGCTGGCGGAGAATAAAGCGGCAGAGGCTAACCCTGCCTTTGAGGCAGCTTCACAGGCGGCTTTGGGCACCATCGTCGCCTCGCTAACGTCCGAGTCGGCCTGATAATTTCTGCGGATGGATCACATCGCCAAAGCGGCTGGTGTATAGTGAAAAACCGTTTTCACCACAGGCGAAAAATAACGATGAACTCTCCGTTTCTGGTTACTCCGCAATGGCTTGCACAACATATCAACGATGAAAACCTGGTCGTGGTTGATGTCAGGATGTCCCCGGTCGGCCTGGTGCCGAAGAAAGACATGCTCGCTGAATTTGAACGCGGCCATATCCCGGGCGCGGTGTATTTCGATATCGATGACGTCGCGGACAAAAACACCACGCTGCCGCATATGCTGCCGACGGCAGAGGAATTCAGCGTAGCGGTGGGTAAATTGGGCATCAGCGAGCAACAGACCATCGTGTTTTATGATGAGGGCAATCAGTTCTCGGCCCCGCGCGGTTGGTGGACCTTCCGTAATTTTGGTGCCCAGCAGGTTTATGTGCTGGACGAAGGCCTGAACGGCTGGACGGCACTGGGCCAACCGCTGGCGACCGGTGCTGCGCAGCGCACGCCGCAAACCTTCAACGCCCGATTTAATGCCGACGCGGTCGTCAATATGCAGCAGGTAGAACAGGCGCTGAACACTGAGGTGCAAATCCTGGACGCGCGCGCCGCACCGCGTTTTTACGCCGAAGCCCCAGAACCGCGCCCCGGTCTGCACCGCGGCCATATTCCCGGCAGCATCAATATTCCTTACGGCGAACTGCTGGAAAACGGCCGTTTCAAATCGCTGGAAGCGCTGAAGAAAACCTTCAGCGACAAGGGCGTGAATATCGACGGGCCGATCATCACCAGTTGTGGCTCCGGCGTGACGGCGGCAGTGCTGGCATTCGGCCTGCTGTCGCTGGCTGCGCCGCAGGTAAAGCTGTACGACGGCGCCTGGAGTGAATGGGGTGCACTGAGCGGCAAACAGCCGATCGAGCAGGACTAACCGTTGATCCGATCGGCGACGATCTGCGCCAAACGCTGGATCGCCGCTGACGGGTTTTCTTCGGCACGGTGCAGCACCACGCCTAGCTGATTTAGCGGCGGTAACACGTCAGGTGGCAAAAGGGACAGTCCCGACGGCAGCCCGGCGTCGGTGCGCACCGTCACCCCTAATCCGGCGCTGACCGCGGCCCACACGCCGTTCAGGCTGTGGCTGGTAAAGGCGATACGCCAGGGAATACCGGCACGATCCAGCGCCTTAATCGCCGCGCTGCGCATCAGGCATGGGGCATCAAACATCACCAGTGGCAGCGGTTCATCTCCCTGGCTCCATGGCGTCAGTTCAAAATGGGATGAGGCAATCCAGTGCATCTGCCGCTGACCCAATGTCTGATAAAACGGCGTGCTGATACCGCCGTCCCACGCCAGCGACAAATCCAGTTGCCCTTTCAACACCCACTCGAGCAGTTCGGTATTGCGGGCGATACGTGCTTCGATACGCACTCGCGGATGCGCTCGGGCAAAACTACCCAAGACCTGCGGTAAAAAGGTTTCCCCGAAGTCTTCCTGCAAACCCAGCCTGACAGTGCCGTGCAGATCCAGCCCGCGCACTGCGGTCGCGGCCTCATCATTCAACTCCAGCAAACGACGGGCATAGCCCAGCAGGGTTTCACCGGCCTCGGTCATCACCATGCCGCGCCCGGACTTACGCAGGATCGGGCTACCCACCTGCTGCTCCAGCTTTTTCAGATGCGCGCTGACCGCCGAGGTAGACCGTCCCAGCCGCTCCGCCGCTTTTGCGAAACTGCCTAGCTCAATGCCGGTCACGTAACTGCGCAAATCGTCGAGATCAAAGGTGACTCGCCCCATACCAACCATCCTGTTTTTAAGAACCATCAGTCAAAATAATGCCGATATGACTAACAAAGATGGCGTGTCATGCTCAGCCGGTCAATAACTTTCAGGAGCATCGCTCTGCTTGCCAAACAGCCGGCTTTAACACGTCGTCCCCCTTTGACCACACAGCGCCACGGGTTGACAGCTCGTCTTGATATTGATAATCATTATCAATATTGAGTTTTCAATCAGGATCGGCAGGATGCGGATCCCAGGGGCCAACCGCTATGTCGCAGTCACCGATCACACCTTACGCTACCACTTGCTGCATCGTGGGCGGCGGCCCCGCCGGATTAATGCTCGGCTATCTGCTGGCCCGGGCGGGGATAGACGTGATGGTGCTGGAAAAGCACGCCGACTTCCTGCGCGATTTTCGCGGCGATACCATTCACCCTTCCACCCTGGAAATCATGCATCAGCTTGGCCTGCTGGAGGAACTGCTGGCACTGCCACACCAGCGCGCAGAAACGCTGCATGCCGAGATCGCCGGGCGTGATATTACACTTGCCGACTTCACCCGCCTGCCGACGCGCTGCAAATTTATCGCCTTTATGCCGCAGTGGGAGTTTCTCAACTTTCTGGCAGAAAAAGCCACCGCCTTTCCTGCGTTCAGCTTGCTCAAATCGGCGCAGGCACACCAGTTGTTGTACGATCGCGGTCAGGTCTGCGGGGTGTTGGCGGATACGCCGGAAGGCCCGATCCGTGTCCGCTGCCAATTGGTGATCGGCACTGACGGACGTAACTCGGTGGTACGTGAACAGGCGGCACTCAGCAGCCGCTGTTTTGGCTCGCCGCGCGACGTATTGTGGATGAAGATCGATAAACGGCCCGGCGATCCGGCCTGGTCGATGGGTCACACCGGGCCAAAGCAAAACTTCATCATGATCGACCGGGGTGAATACTGGCAATGCGGTTATTCAGTCGACAAGGGCAGCTTCGAGGCGATCCAACAGGAGGGGCTGGAAAAATTTTTGCTGCATATCGCCGAGGTCGCCCCCTTCCAGGACCATCGCCTGCAGGAGATCCTCAGTTGGGATCAGGTGAAGTTATTGAGTATTCGCATCGATCGACTGGATCAGTGGGCCAAACCGGGCGTGCTGTGCATTGGCGACGCCGCACACGCCATGTCGCCGATTGGCGGTGTCGGCGTGAATCTGGCGATTCAGGATGCGGTTGCTACCGCCAACCTGATTATCCCTCCGCTACGCAGCCATGGTCTACAGCTCAAACACCTGTTGCGCGTGCAACGACGCCGCAATTTCCCCACCAAAGCCACTCAGTTTCTGCAAATTAAAATGAGCCAACGCAGGCCGAAAAAACGTCGTGGCCGCGGTGGATCCAGTCTGATGACCCGGGTCGGCAACAGCCGCTGGTTGCCACGTTTATTTGGCCGGATTATCGGGCTGGGGTTCCGGCGGGAAACGCCGAAGCATCTTGCTGATTGAGGGTTTGTTGCGGTCAGAAATGCGCAATGGGTACCCTCGAAAAATTAATCATCTTCCAGCAGAGTAATGCCCATTTCATCGGCCAGCTCAAACAGATGTAATAAAACGCTTTTATCTATTACTGATACCCTATTACCAGTAATAGATAACTCGTCTCCATTCAAACGGTCGCCAAACAGAATATAGGCATTGCCAGGATGTTGTTTTGACGGCCAAATCAGCCCATGAATATCTTGATGTTGCTCATGCATGAATAGCTTCAGCCCACTTGCGCGTTACCTCCAGGGCTGGCAGTAACAGTATTGCGACTTACTTTATATACCCAAAATAATTGGAGTTGCATCACGGCGGCAAGAGCATTCATCCCCAGGAGCTTACTCAAGTAAGTGACTGGGGTGAATGCTTGCAGCCAACACAGATGCAGCTTCAAGTATGAAGGGTATATACGATAAAGCGGCGTCCCTGCCCCGACAATTCGCTTATTAATATTGACCTTTCCTACCGGGGGAAATAAGTCATCAGCCATGCTGTGCCCCCGCCTTCTCTATAAGAGCAGCATGTAACACGGCAGCGGGTTCTTTCTTCATTACGTCTTTAGGCTTTTTACCGCCCAGCCAGCTATTGGCCGTCCCCATCCAGCTCGCAATTGACCAGGCGCTGGTGCCGTCACCAAAGACGGTCAATATGTCTTTGAGGATTTTTAGTGGCTGGTAAGCCTCATCCAGCGCGTAAGCCGGATAACGGTCGTGGCCTTCAACGTTGATCGCAAAAATCTTCCCACGTTGCTTCCAACCGTTTGGGCCTGCGCTGCGGTTGCGATTTTTAAAACCGGCCCTGTCGGAGAGTTCGGCTGATGTCAGCCAGTGGGCATCTTCCAGGAGGTACTGGCGAAGGTCCTGCTTCCTTGCTTCATTCCTGCCCTGAAACTCGGGAAAACCCGCAAAAATGCTGGCGGCAGGCATACCGTTGTCGCTATCGACATCCCCTCGTACTGCCGGTAGCTTCCCGGCTGTAGACTTGGTCACCATATCCCATGCAATCTCCAGCATTTGCATCGCCGCATTGGGATCCACTGCCGGGTCATTGATCATTTCGGTTAGTTTTTTTCTCAGGGCGCTATTACCGGCGTCATTGTTGCTATCCGATTTGGTTGTATGAGCATCGGGATCAATTTCAATCACCAAGAATCGCGCCGAATGCTTACTTGGCTTAAGATGTTGCAGCTGATCGGCAGTGAGCATTTGCATAACAGTACGATGTCCCTGACGACGATGGATTTGCTGTTTGGCTGTCATACGCCCTCCGGCAGACAGATATTGAGTATATTGAGTATATCTCGTATACCCTTGATTGTCTAAATCTTCACCAGCGCGGCGATTCCCTTTCAGGTTGCCCGCCGTTTCTCGTTTCTCACCAAGAGGTTCATATGTTCAGTATCCGCCAGGCTTTGAGCGGTGATTTAGCGCAGGTTCGTGACGTAGGTATTCGCACCTATCAGGCCCATTTTGGCGAACTTTGGCACCATAAAGCGGAACTCGATGCTTTTCTGGCGCAAGACTTTGCCGTTGAGGCACTGGAAAAAACGCTGCAGGATACGGAAGTTTGCTGGCTATTGGGATACGAAGACGACAATCTGGTGGGTTATGCGCGGCTGAATTTCAACAGCCTGCTGGCACCGACCCAAACAACCGGGGCCGAATTGCAGAAAATCTATTTCCTGCCGGAATATGCCGGCCGGGGTTACGGCCAGCACTTTTTTGAACAGGTGCAGCTTCGGGCGATCGAACGTAAGCAGCAAAGGCTGTGGCTGGAAGTGTTACAGCGCAATACCAGCGCCCAGCGCTTTTACCAACGCCAGGGGCTGAGTATTTGCGGTGAGACCTGTTACACCAGCGCCCAGGGTTCCATCGGTATCTGGTATATGTCCAAGCCGCTGTAACCCCTTATCCCGGAAACTCCAGCGCGCCAGTCAGATCGCCCAGCGGTTTCTGGCTGCGCGCCGCCATTGCCTTATCCCGTTCCGTTAGCCCGTCCAGCGGCGGCAGATCAAACACCCGGCTGATTAATCGCAAAATTGACCCGGTGTCATACACCTCATGGTCAACGTAGCCTTTACGGGCGAATGGCGAAATCACCAACGCCGGGATACGTGAGCCTGGGCCCCAACGATCGCCCTGCGGAGGGGCCACATGATCCCACCAGCCGCCGTTCTCATCGAAGGTAATCACTACCACGCTATTTTCCCACTGCGGGCCGTTGCGCAGGCTGTTGATGATATGGGCGATATGGCGGTCGCCGGCCTCCACATCGGAATACCCGGCGTGCATATTAAGGTTGCCCTGCGGCTTGTAGAACGCCACCGGTGGTAAAGTTCCCGCCTCCACCGCGGCCAAAAATTTATTGCTGCCGGTTGAATCGCCAATGCCGCCGTCACGTAAATGCGCCTCGCGTGCCTGTGGATTGCCCGGCCCCAGATTTTCGAAATAGTTGAACGGCTGATGGTGATACTGAAAGTCTGGCGCACCGGGGAAATCGCCCTGATCCTTGCGGTTGTCCAGCGCGTATTGCCAACCCCCGGCGTACCATGCCCAGTCGATCCCCTTTTGACTGAGTAAATCGCCGATGTGCGGGTGCTTCTGCGGCGGCATCACTTTCGAAGTTGATAATGATGAAGTTGATAATGAAACTTATGGCCATAAATCGATTTTTTCAGAAATTCCAGATGACCCAATGGGTGAAGTTAAGGCAATTTGGTTAGAGTTATCAAAAATCAATACTCCATGGCGTGGCCCTGACTTCAATGGTTTCAGAGGGATGAGGCTCGAAGTTCCGTTTGAGATAACATCTAGTCTTGAAATCACGTACAAAGATCAACGTAAAAAAAAGTCGGAGGATAGAGCTATCGGTGTCCGAACAACGGTCGTGAACGATCTCGAATATGAATATCTACCTTTCTTCATATACAACGTTTGGTCAAAGAAATAGAAAGAAGTTAACCATGGTGATTATTACGAATATTATTATAAACTCATAAAAAAAAGGGACCTTCGGGTACTTTCTCATTATACGCCAAGGATTTATAAAATAATTTATCTGTTATGACAGGAAATCTTGAGTTGAAAAACTCAAGAAATTAGACAGAAGATAGGTTCTCTTGAGGGGAGGCTACAGAAGATTGACCAAGAGATTAAAAATCATCACTCGATGA
Organism: Serratia proteamaculans; assembly: GCF_949794035.1. Lineage (NCBI taxonomy): Bacteria > Pseudomonadati > Pseudomonadota > Gammaproteobacteria > Enterobacterales > Yersiniaceae > Serratia > Serratia proteamaculans. The sequence goes on along the minus strand of NZ_OX461105.1, from coordinate 1,527,029 downwards.
AACATAGAGAAAACACGATTATTGTAAAAGAGTGCTGGAACTAGGCAAGATGTCATCTGCCCGAAATAACACATCTTGATTTAGGATCATTCCGATGGTAACGTGAATTTTTTGCGATTATAGGAGTGTTGGATCATGGTAGAGAAAACCTTTGTATGCCTAAGTAAATCACTAAAAAACAACGACTATTGTGTGGCTGGGAAGGTAATCAATGCTGATGGTAGCATCGGTGAATGGATTAGACCTCTTAACAAGTTTGGCAGTATTAATGATGAGGATTGTATCTACCAAGACCAATCATATGCCTCATCTCTTGATATTATTACTGCAACATTTACCCATGCTGTTCCTGAAAAATTTCAAACTGAAAACTATCGTATAGATAGTGAAGAGTATTGGGAAAAAATAGACGAATATCCCTACAGCAACGACGATCTTAGTGAACTATGCGATCAACCATCGACATTATGGCCTAATAACTATCAGTCAGGTGGTGGAACTAATGATCAGGTTTCCCCAGATGAAATAAAAGGAATCACTGACAGCCTTTACTTTATTTATGTCAATGACATCACAATTTACACTTCAAAATGGGATGAAAAAATTAAAGTTAGAGGTGAGTTTATTTACAACAATATTCTTTATAATCTGAAAATAACAGACATTGTCTGGATTAATTTCTTTAAAGATAAAGAGTTAGGAACATATAATTATGAGGGAAAATTTGTTACCGTTAGCCTAGCATTAGATACTTTTGGCGGGTTCCATTACAAATTGATCGCGGAGATGATGTGATGAAAATTTACTCCATCGGATTCACAGAAAAAAGTGCTGAGAGGTTCTTTTCATTAATAAAATCTCAACCCATTAAAACTTTGGTCGATGTACGCTTAAATAATATTTCACAGCTCGCAGGATTTGCCAAAAAGAAAGATCTACAATATTTCCTTCACGAACTTTGTGGCGTAAATTACGTTCACGTTCCAGACTTAGCACCAACAAAAGAAATGTTAGATCCTTATAAAAAAGGAAATGTCTCATGGGAAATTTACGAAGACAACTTCTTAAGTCTTATGGCAAAAAGAAATATTGAGCGAATAGACAAGAATCTTATTTCTGATGGATGTTTACTTTGCAGTGAACACAAACCTCATCACTGTCACCGCCGTCTTGTGATAGAATACCTAAACAAGCATTGGGATACTGATTTTGAGGTTAAACATCTGATATGAAAAAGGTATTGATAATATATCATCCGAACTTTGCATCTAGAGGAAAATTTGAGAGGAAATTATCCCGGATTTTCTCTGAGTCTAATGATTATCAAGTTATCTATATTGACGATCACCATAACCTTATTAAGGGATTTTTCCAATCAGAATTATTAATAAAATCAGATTCGGAAGTAATTGATGATCCTCTATCAGTAGGTTTGACACATGCAGTGATTTTCGATTCGGCAACTAAACCTTTTTTCACTGTTATTTCTGAAGAGCTTTCAGAAAAAATACCTGTACGTTATATAAAAGATAAAATCACTTTTGTTTCCAATAAAGACAGAGGCGAGCACTTTGACATTTATTGCGGTCGCGGAACGCTATGGGGTAATCCCTATGCAATCGGTGCTGATGGTGATAGAGATGAAGTGATTAGAAAGTTTAAATATGATTTTGATCGTAATTACTTAAAAGGAGGAGACGACTTTAAGGAAAAGTTAAAGCTAAATAGAGGTAAAACCCTAGGTTGTCACTGTAAGCCTTATGCATGTCACGGCGATATTCTCGCAGAGTTTTTAAATGAATTAGATGATGGTGAATAAACTGAACTTAATTCATAACAGACAATACTATCAAAGGACTATGTTATTAATGATGTTAATCTTTAGGGGGCTAACATACTATAATTTAGACACCTTCTCTATTAGAGCTCTATTCCGATACTATCTCATAATCCCATTTGTAGCTACTGTACAAATGAGGTTTGTCATCGGAATCCTTCGGATTCTTAACAACAACCGCTAATCTAATCTTTGTTCCAACTGGAAGCTCTCTGATAGCCTTTGAACATTCGATATACATGTCAGTCGGATAAACCTCCCCTTGAATAGGATGAAGCCTTCCTCTTTTCTTAGCTGGATCTGGAAAAACCTCAGCTATTATATAGCAGTACTCCCCAGGACTTCTACGGCCAACCATCTTATTTCCTTAACATTTTTAATGCTCCATCTCAGAGATCCTACGATCATAACAGTGTTCATTATTCTGTTCAACGCCGTATAGAAAAAGTATCAGTTTAAATTTTAACAAATAAAGGGACCCAAAGGTCCACTCTTGATATGCGTCGAACAAACCAGTCTCAAAAACAGAAATTATGCGTTTAGCGTGATTTTGGGTCTACCTATACCACTTGCTTTGAGCTAAGTTGAAAGCACATATTAATAAGTGCCATCTGCCTTATAGGATCGAGACTTTCGTAAACAGGTTTCAAAACTGAATTAGCTTTGTGACCTACTCTCAAGATTGACGCCCTGATTACAGGGCAAGACAACTCAAGCTAATGCTAACGTGTCTTTCTGCTCATCAACATATCGACTTACTTGATGGTTTTTTTTATTATCAATTAGATCAAACTTGACCATTTGGAAATAATACCACCACATTTTTCACATGACGCCGCAGCAGTGGGTTTTGTGCGCCGGTCGGCAAAGTGTTCAGTACCACTTTCTTGTTGCCGTCAGCCGCGGCCCTGGCCAACGGCACAATCGAGGCACCGACCCCCAACACCGTCGCACCTGCCAGAAAACGCCGACGCGTCGGATTGCTCGGCTGCTGCTGTTGCGCCGACGCCGGCAGATCCTTATCGGATTTATCGCTCATATTTATCCCTCGTAAAATTTTTAACCTATTGATTTGTTATAAATTTATTTAAGATTCATTATGCTATGGCACAACTATGAACGAAATGTGACAAGACCTGGCAGGTTAGCATTTGGCAACACTTTCGCGAACATCGCCGCAGTTTTATCAAAATCCTGCGACTTCACGGCTTAGCGAGCGTCACGTTGCAGCATCAGAAACAGCAAGGCCAGCGTATTGGGCACCATGTACAGCATCGCCCCCAGTTGCACCGCTAGCGGGTTTTCCTTGGCCTGCCAGGCCATAAACCAGTCGCCTGCGACCACCATAAAACCGAGCCCCCACACCGCAATCGCGCAGAGTGCGCCCAGCATGGCCCAGGCTTTCCCCCTGGCAAAGGCCGCGTAAGGTTGGCGCAGATGTTTCAGCATCAGCATCACACCCAGTGCCGCGGTGATACCGGCCACAGACTCCAGCACAGTGATCATCGCCAACCCGACCCGCCCGGCCCATTCCACGCTGACGGCGCGCCACATTAAGCCGGGAACCTGATAGGTATCCTGCATGGCAAGCAGCGGCGCCACGGCATGTTGGGCGGTACCAGCAAAATCGGCGGTATTGTTCAGCAGACTGAAGATCCCCCAAAGAGCCGGGAACAGTGACAGGACGATGCAGCCCAGACGCGACATAGTGATTTCGTTCATAATTATCCCTAATTTATGATGATGTAAAAACCAGAGTTCCTTGTATTGTTGCCATTTTAGACTCCCCAGTTTTAACGTGCATAATGTAAGAACTAATCTTACAATGATTAAGAGAATAGCGGAGGGGAAAACATGGGCAGAACATTAACAGTGGATCTGGGTGAAGAACTGCGTAACTTTGTTGAAGGTCTGGTAGCCAGCGGCGACTACCGAACCCCCAGCGAAGTTATTCGTGAATCGGTGCGCACCCTGCGTGAGCGCACCGCCGCCTCAAAACTGGAAGAGCTACGCCGTTTGATCGCCGAGGGGGAGAACAGCGGAGACGCTGTGGAATGGGATCGTGATGTGTTCATGGAAAGAATACGGAGCAAAGCTAAAGGATGCGCAGAAAAATAACGATCAGGCCAAAAGCATTGGCTGATATGGAAGATATCTATTTGTATGGTTTGGCGCGGCACGGATTAACTGCTGCCGAAGACTATCTAAACCATATTCACGATACATTCGATAATTTAAGTCATCATCAAATTGGCAGGCGCATTGAATCAATAACCGATGATCTCTGCGCTCTGCCGGTAGGAAAGCATATTATCTACTTCCGAGACGACGCTCGGCAGGTGAGAATTATCAGGATATTGCATCACTCCCGGGATCCCTTCCGCCAACAATTTATCGGGTAGCATCACCTCTTATATCGCCACCAGCCCGCGCACGCCGTCTTGCTCCATCGCGCTGCCTGCACCGCGCTGGACAATGCTGCCACGCGACATCACAAGATAACGGTCCGCCAGCTCGGCGGCGAAATCATAAAACTGCTCCACCAGCAGGATCGCCATATCCCCTCTTTCCGCCAACTGTTTGATCACCGTGCCGATCTCTTTGATCACCGAAGGCTGGATCCCTTCCGTCGGCTCATCGAGGATCAACAACTGCGGTCGGCAGGCCAGCGCCCGCCCTATCGCCAACTGTTGTTGCTGGCCACCGGAGAGATCGCCGCCACGCCGATCTTTCATCTGCAACAGCACCGGGAACAGTTCATAGATATGATCCGGTACCTTGCGGGCCTGACTGCCAGAAAAGCGCGCCAACCCCATGAGCAAGTTTTCCTCCACCGTCAGGCGACCAAAGATCTCACGCCCCTGCGGCACATAGGCGACGCCTGCCTGTACCCGCTGGTGCGGTTTTCTGCCGTTGAGGCTTTCGCCCTGCCAACTGATGCTGCCGCTCTTGGCCGGGATCAGCCCCATCAGGCACTTCAACAGCGTGGTTTTCCCCACGCCGTTGCGCCCCAGCAGGCAGGTCACTTCGCCGATATGGGCTTCAAACGACAGGCCGCGCAAAATATGGCTGCCGCCGTAATATTGATTCAGTTCGTTCACTTGCAACATAGCTGCTCCTAGCGCCCCAAATACACTTCGCTCACCTGCTCGTCGGCCTGCACCTGCGCCAATGAACCCTCCGCCAGCACCTGCCCCTGATGCAGCACCGTGACGTGATCGGCAATGGTTTCAACAAACCCCATATCGTGCTCCACCACCATCAGCGAATGCTTGCCCGCCAGCGAGCGGAACAGTTCGGCGGTGTACTCGGTTTCAGCATCGGTCATGCCAGCCGCCGGTTCATCGAGCAACAGCAGGTGCGGTTCCTGTACCAGCAGCATACCGATCTCGAGAAACTGTTTTTGCCCGTGAGACAGCAACCCGGCGGGACGATGCCGTTCATGGCCGAGCCGCAGGGTTTTCAGCATGTCATCGATGCGATCGCGTTGTTCGCTGCTCAGTTTGGCGCGCAGGCAGGCCCATACCGACTTCTGGGTTTTCTGGGCGATCTCCAGGTTTTCGAACACCGTCAGCGCCTCAAATACCGTGGGCTTTTGGAACTTGCGACCAATGCCTGCCTGGGCGATCTGCATCGGATCCAGCGCGGTCAGATCAACGGTTTGATCGTAAAACACCCTGCCGCTGTCCGGTCGGGTCTTGCCGGTGATCACATCCATCAGCGTGGTTTTCCCCGCGCCGTTGGGCCCGATCACACAGCGCAATTCCCCCACGCCAATCTGCAACGACAGATCGCTCAGCGCACGGAAACCGTCGAAGCTGACATTGATCTTGTCGAGCAGCAGTACCGGATCGGTTTGCTGACGGTATTTATCGGCCGGCAGCGGCTGGGTGAACAACTCTTCGGTCATTTGCAGCGAATTCATTGTGATTTCCCTCTGCGCAGCAGGCCAATGACCCCTTTCGGCAGGAACAGCGTGACGATGATAAACATCAGACCGAGGAAGAACTGCCAGTATTCCGGAATGGCCATGGTGAACCAGCTCTTGGCACCGTTGACGATACCGGCCCCCAGCAACGGCCCCACCAGCGTGCCGCGCCCGCCGAGCGCAACCCAGATGGCGGCTTCGATCGAGTTGGTCGGCGACATTTCGCCCGGGTTGATAATCCCCACCTGCGGTACATACAGCGCCCCGGCCAGCCCACACAGCACCGCCGACAGCGTCCAGACAAACAGTTTGAAGCCTTTCGGATCGTAACCGCAGAACGTCAGGCGGTTTTCCGCATCGCGTACCGCCGTCAACACCCGACCGAACTTGCTGCGTGCCAGAGCAAAGCCGATCGCCAGACTGGCGGCCAGCAGCAGCACCGTGGTCAGGAACAGCGCCACCCGCGTACCGGTCGCGGTGATCGGGAAGCCCAGTAGCGTCGTGAAACCGGTAAAGCCATTGTTGCCACCAAAGCCGGTTTCGTTACGGAAGAACAGCAGCATACCGGCGTAGGTCAACGCCTGGGTCATGATGGAGAAATACACCCCTTTGATTTTTGAGCGAAAAGCGAAGTAACCGAAGATAAAGGCCAGCCCCCCGGGCACCAGCACGATCAGGCACAGCGCCCAGGCGAAATACTGGGTACCGCTCCAGAACCACGGCAACTCGTTCCACGACAGGAAGGCCATAAATCCCGGCAGGCCATCACCCGCCGCCTGGCGCATCAGGTACATGCCCATGGCATAGCCACCGAGGGCAAAAAACAGCCCGTGCCCCAACGACAGCAGCCCGGCATAGCCCCACACCAGGTCGAGCGCCACCGCCACCACCGCATAACACAAAATTTTACCCACCAGCGTCAGGGTATAAGTGGAAATCGCCAGCGGATGGTCTGCCGGCAACAGCGCCAGAAACGGCATAATCAACAGCGCCAGCAACGCCAGTCCGCCGATGCCCAGCGCCAGTCGGGGTGCCTTTTGCACGCCGGTGACAGTCAATGGTTGGCTCATCAGTCGATCACCCTGCCCTTGAAGGCGAACAGTCCCTGAGGACGTTTTTGGATAAACAGCACGATCAGCGCCAGGATCAGGATCTTGCCCAATACAGCACCAATCTGCGGTTCAAGAATTTTGTTGAGGATACCGAGGCCAAAAGCCGCCACCACGGTACCGGCCAGTTGGCCGACGCCGCCGAGTACCACCACCAGGAACGAGTCGATGATATAGCCCTGGCCCAGTTCCGGCCCGACGTTACCCAGTTGTGACAGCGCCACTCCACCCAGCCCGGCAATGCCGGAGCCCAGACCGAACGCCAGCATATCGACACGGCCGGTGGGCACACCACAGCAGGCGGCCATCGCACGGTTCTGCGTCACGGCACGCACGTTCATGCCGAGGCGGGTTTTATTCAGCAACAGCCAGGTGAGTGCCAGCACCAACACCACAAACAGGATCACCGCGATACGGTTCCACGGCAGCACCAGATTCGGCAGTAACTGAATGCCGCCCGACAACCAGGCCGGGTTGGCGACCTCGACGTTTTGCGCGCCGAACAACACCCGAACGCCCTGGATCAGCACCAGGCTGATCCCCCAGGTCGCCAGCAGGGTTTCCAGTGGCCGACCATACAGATGACGGATCACCGTGCGCTCCAGTGCCATGCCAATGCAGGCGGTGATGGTGAACGCCACCGGCAACGCCACCAGCGGATACAGCGCCAGCCACTGCGGCGCAAACTGCTGAAACACCCCCTGCACCAGATAAGCCGAATAGGCACCGAGCATCAGCATTTCGCCGTGCGCCATGTTGATCACCCCCAGCAGGCCGTAAGTGATCGCCAGCCCAAGCGCCGCCAACAGCAGGATCGAGCCAAGCGACAGGCCGGTAAACGCCTGGCCAATCAGGTCGCCGATCATCAGCCGGTGTTTCACGCTGGTCAGGCTTTTCAGCGCTTCGGCACGCACGGCGGCGTCCGGTTCATGGCTGGCATCGGTCAATGCCTGCAGCCGGGTTTGGGTTTCCGGCGCGCCCGAACTGCCAAGCAGTTGCACCGCATTGAGGCGCACTTTGGCATCAGCGTCGGTCAGTTGCAGATTGGCCAGCGCAATGCTCAGCGCGTCATGCACCCGGCTGTCTTTTTCCTGCGCCAGACGTTGGGTCAACAGCGGTAACTGACTGTTTTGCGCCTCTTGCTGCAGAGCCTGCGCCGCCTGTAAACGCAGCGCCGGATCTTCGCTGACTAGCCGGTGTGCCGACAGCGCGTTGGCGATCAGGATCCGCAGCCGGTTATTCAGCCACAGCTTCTTCGGCGTACCGACCGGGGCAGCGCTACCCTCCAGCGGCTGATAGCGATCGCCCTGCTGGATAAAGGCATGTTTGGCCTCGTCGATCACCACGTTTTCCTGCTTTAACGCCTGCAGTAATGGCAAACACGCAGCATCCGGCGCGGTCGCCCACGCCTGCAATAATTTGGCCTGCTGCGTACGGTTGGCCGCAGCAAAGTCATCGGCCGGCCCCGCCTGCGCGAATATGGGCAGGCAGCACAGCAATAACCACAGATGCCTGAGATGGCTTAAAGATAAAAGTTTCATCAGATGCCTCGTCGCAATAGGGCATGGCTCAGTCAGCCCCCCGCCGTAACGGGGGGCCGGGCATTACTTACCGCCTTTGACCGGGCTTTCCGACTTTTTGTCGTTGCCGGCAATGTACGGGCTCCACGGCTGAGCGCGTACCGGGGCATCGGTCTGCCACACCACATTGAACTGGCCGTTGCCTTCAATTTCACCGATCATCACCGGTTTGTGCAGGTGGTGGTTGGTGGCGTCCATGGTCAGGGTAAAGCCCGAGGGTGCGGCGAAGGTCTGCCCGGCCATCGCGGCGCGCACCTTATCCACGTCCGTGGTACCGGCCTTCTCAACCGCCTGCGCCCACATATGGATGCCGACATAGGTGGCTTCCATCGGATCGTTGGTCACGGCAGTGGCATAGTTCGGCAGGTTATGCGCCTTGGCATAGGCTCGCCATTCGCTGACAAACTGCTTGTTGGTCGGGTTGTCTACCGATTCGAAGTAGTTCCAGGCCGCCAGGTTGCCCACCAGCGGTTTGGTGTCGATGCCGCGCAGCTCTTCTTCCCCCACCGAGAAGGCGATCACCGGTACATCGGTGGCTTTGATGCCCTGATTGGCCAGCTCTTTGTAGAACGGCACGTTGGAGTCACCGTTGATGGTGGAGATCACCGCCGTTTTGCCGCCGGCGGAGAATTTCTTGATGTTGGCGACGATGGTCTGGTAGTCGCTGTAGCCAAACGGCGTATAGACCTCTTCGATATCTTTATCCTGAATACCTTTCGAATGCAGGAAGGCGCGCAGGATCTTGTTGGTAGTGCGCGGATACACGTAGTCGGTGCCCAGCAGGAAGAAGCGTTTCGCCGAGCCGCCGTCTTCGCTCAGCAGGTATTCCACCGCCGGGATCGCCTGCTGGTTAGGGGCGGCGCCGGTGTAGAACACGTTAGGTGACATTTCTTCCCCTTCGTACTGCACCGGGTAGAACAGCAGGCCGTTCAGCTCTTCAAACACTGGCAGCACGGATTTACGCGACACCGAAGTCCAGCAGCCAAACACCGCCGCCACTTTATCCTGGCTCAGCAACTGACGCGCCTTTTCGGCGAACAGCGGCCAGTTGGAGGCGGGATCCACCACCACCGCCTCGAGTTTTTTACCCAATACGCCACCCTTGGCGTTAATGTCATCAATGGTCATCAGCGCCACATCCTTGAGCGGCGTTTCAGAAATGGCCATGGTGCCGGACAGCGAACTCAGGATGCCGACCTTGATGGTATCGGCCGCCTGCACGCCCCAAGCCATCCCCATGCCAATCATGGTGGCGGACAGCGCAAAAGCTTTTATAAAGTGACGACGTTGCATAATTCAAACTCCTGATGTGTGTTAGAAAACCAACCTTCTTTTTTAAGAAAAACTCACGTAGGACTGTCTGGTAGCTGGAGGCGTGCTTGATGCAACATATGCAGGGTTATTTTTCTGACCTCAGCCTTACTGACGGCAATATGGTTGCTGAGCAGCGTTTGCGCCTCCTCGGTTTGCTGTTGCAAGATCGCCCGCAAAATCGCGGCGTGTTCGTTATAGGTCGCCGCCACCCGGCTGCCCTGAGTGAAGTCCAACCGACGAATGATGCGGATCTTCTCGGTCAGATCACGATGGATACGCGCCATTTCGCCATTGCCCGCAGCCTCCACCAGCGCCATGTGAAACTGCTCGTCATGCAGCGAAACGGTCTTGCCGTCCTCCAGCCGCGGCTCGTCGATCCAGAAACTGCTGAGCGTCTCCAGTTGCAACGGCATTTCGCCCGCCAGCCGTGCACACAGGCGTTTTACCGCCTCACACTCCAGCACGATGCGCAGGTCATACAGTTCCTCGAAGTAAGCAAAATCGAACGGCCGCACCTGCCAACCACTGCGAAAATGCACTTCGACATAGCCTTCGCGCTCCAGCCAGAACAACGCCTGACGCACCGGCGTACGGCTAACGTCCATGCGCAGCGCGACTTCGTTTTCGCTAAAGCGATCGCCCGGCAGCAGCTGAAAATCAAAAATGTCGTCCTTGAGCTGCAGATAGATACGTTCCGCCAGCCCCTCCGGCCGCGCCTTGCTGCGGTTATTGGTGATTTGCATCGCATTCCTCTCTGCGGGCGCAGCCTGCCGCGCCCGACGATTAAAGACGGTTAACTGGCGTGCTCCAGCCACAACAGGGCGTCGCCCGGCCCGACAGGCCGCCCCTGCTGACAACTGATGCGCTTAATGATCCCGGCGCGCGGTGCGGTGACCGCCAGTTCCATTTTCATCGCCTCGACCACGATCAGCGGCTGACCGGCTTCTACCTGCTGTCCCGGCTCCACCAGGATCTTCCACACGCTGCCGTTCAGGTCGGCGCTGACCAGATAACCGTCCACGTCTTCCTCATCAATCTGCGGCGGCAACAGCTGGGCCTCGGCTTCGCCCTCTTCTTCCTGCCAGCGCGTCACCTCGTGGTTGAACGCCTGCTGCTGACGCTGCTGGAAGGCGCTGATATCTTCGGCGTTGTCCACCAGGAAACGGCTGTATTCGGCAAAATCAAACTCGCTGTCCTCAATGCGGATCTGCGCGCGCCCTTCACGGAACGCCTCGCGCTGTTCATCCAGTTCCTGCTCGCTGACCGGGTAGAAACGCACCTGATCAAAGAAGTGCAGCAGCCAGGGCTCACCGGCGGTGAACTGCGGGTTTTTGAGGAATTTGTTCCAGATTGGCAGCGTGCGCCCGACCAGTTGGTAACCACCCGGCGAATCCATGCCATAAATGCACATGTACATGCCGCCGATACCGACCGTGCCTTCGGCGGTATGGGTACGTGCCGGGTTGTATTTGGAACTGAGCAAGCGGTGACGCGGGTCAATCGGCACCGCGCAGGGTGCGCCGAGATAAACATCACCCAGCCCGAGGATCAGGTAACTGGCATCAAAGATGATGTCGCGCACCTGCTCACGGGTGCTGAGGCCGTTGATGCGCTGGATAAAATCGACGTTGTTCGGCAGCCAGGGGGCGGACGAACGGACCGTCTGCTGATAGCGTTCTACCGCTCCCAGGGTGGCGGAGTCTTCAAACGCCATCGGCAGATACACCGTGCGCGTCGGCACCTTCAGTTGGCTGACATCCCCCAGCGCCTGCTCGCGCGCCAGCAAACGCGTCAGTAAATCGGCCTGACCGAGCACGCGGCTGTCGTAGCGGATCTGCAGCGATCGCACGCCGGGCGCTAACTCCTCAACGCCGGGAATGACGTCCTGCCTGAGCGACTGCATCAGCAGATGAATGCGTAACCGCAGTGCCAGATCGAGTACGTTGTCGCCGTACTCCAGCAAAATGTAGCCGTCCCCTGCCTGGCGATAGACCACTGCAGGGCGGCTGTCGGTGGCCGGTAACGCCGCCAGAATGCTGGCCGACCCGGTGGCTCCCGGAGTCAGATCCGGTGCGGCCAGGGTAATCGCCTTTACCGCCGCCAAGGCTTCGATGCTGCCGAGCTGCGCTTGCTCCAGCGACTGCGCCTGTTTGAAGCCAATCGGGTGGAAGCGGATGCGATCCCCCGGCTTCACCTGACCGACCTTCCACAATTCGGCCCTGGCGATGGTCACCGGGCAGACAAAGCCACCCAGGCTCGGCCCGTCACGGGTGAGGATCACCGGGAAATCGCCGGTGAAGTTAATCGCACCGATGGCATATTCGCAGTCATGTACGTTGGACGGATGCAGCCCCGCCTCACCGCCGTCCTGCCGTGCCCACTCGGGTTTTGGCCCGGACAGGCGTACGCCCAGCCGGTTGGAGTTGTAATGCACCTGCCATTCGGCAGCGAAGAAAGTCTCGATCGACTCCGGGGTAAAGAAATCCGGCGCGCCGTGCGGCCCGTACAGCACGCCGATGTTCCACAGGTTGCCGTACTCGGGGATCAGGCTGTCATCCATTGCCTGCGGCGCGGCGATCGGCGCAGGAGTCGTGGTGGCGGCCAACGTCGGTTGGGACACCGCCAGCATGTCCGCGACCCGCAGGGTGCGTCCGGCGTGACCGCCAAACTGCCCCAGTGCGAAGGTCGAGCGGCTGCCCAGATACACCGGCACGTCGAAACCGTTACGTACCGCCAGATAGGTGCGGCATCCGTGCTGAGCGCGGCCCATCGTCAGCACCTGCCCGGCCCGAACCGCAACCGGCTGCCAGTAATCCAGCGCTTCGCCGTCCAGATCCGCCGGGCAGTCCGCCCCGGTCAGGGCAATGGTGGCATCGCAGTGGAAACGTAAGGTCGGCCCCTGCAGGGTAAACTCCAGTCCGGCGGCGCTGGGGTGGTTACCGACAATGCGGTTGGCCAGCCGGAAAGCAAAGTCGTCCATCGGCCCGGACGGCGGTACGCCGATATCCCAATAACCGAGACGGCCCGGGTAATCCTGCACGCTGCTGTAGGTCCCCGGTTGCAATACTTCGATGCTGCTGGGCTGGAAACGGAAACTGTCCAGCATGCGGGTCCACACGCTGCCGGTCTGGAATTCGGCGGTGGCAATCACCTGCCGCAGGTAATCCAGATTGGTGGCAATGCCGTGCAGCCGGGTAGCGTCCAGCGCCACGCGCATTTTCTCCAGCGCCTGCTGGCGATCCTCGCCGTGGACAATCAGCTTGGCGATCATCGGGTCGTAAAATGCCGACACTTCACTGCCGGTAGCGACCCAACCGTCAACCCGCACGGACTCCGGGAAATGCACCTCGGTCAATACGCCCGGGCTGGGCTGGAAGTTCTTCAGCGGATCTTCCGCATAAATGCGCACTTCAATCGACGCACCCTGCGGCGGACGTTGCAGTGCCGCCCAGTCCAGCGCATCCCCCGCCGCCACCTGCAACATGCATTCGATCAGATCCAGCCCGGTGACCATCTCGGTGACCGGATGCTCCACCTGCAGGCGAGTGTTCACCTCGAGGAAATAAAATTCATCGCGTGCACCGTCGTAGATAAACTCCACGGTACCGGCGCTGCGATAATTAACCGACGCCCCCAGCGCCACCGCCGCCTGATGCAGCGCCTGACGAGTGGCCGCAGGCAGGTTGGGTGCCGGGGTCTCCTCCACCACTTTTTGGTTGCGACGTTGCAATGAGCAGTCACGCTCGCCGAGCGCGACCACCCAGCCCTGACCGTCGCCAAAGATCTGCACTTCGACATGGCGCGCCTGATCGACAAAGCGCTCGATAAAGGCCCCAGAGTCGCGGAAAAACTGCTCACCCAGCCGTTTCACGCTGTCGTAGGCTTCACGCAGTGCGGCTTCGTCATCGCAGCGCGTCAGGCCGATACCGCCACCGCCAGCGGTGCTTTTCAACATCACCGGGTAGCCAATCTGGCTGGCGGCGTTGACCGCCTGCTCAACGCTGTCCAGCAGGCCGGTGCCCGGCGTCATCGGCACCTGCGCCACCGCCGCCAACTCACGCGCCCGGTGTTTCAGGCCGAACTCGCGGATTTGCGCCGCCGTTGGGCCGATAAAGGCAATGCCCGCCGCTTCACAGGCGTCGGCAAACTCAGCGCTCTCGGAGAGGAAGCCGTAACCGGGGTAGATCGCCTGCGCGCCGGTTTCTGCCGCCGCCGCCAGGATCTTGTCGATACACAGGTAGCTGTCGCCGGGTTTTTCACCGCCGAGCGCCACCGCCAGATCGGCTTCGGTGACGTGTGGAGCATTGCGATCGGCATCGGAATAGACCGCCACGCTGGTCACGCCCAGACGTTTCAGAGTGCGGATGGCGCGACAGGCGATTTCGCCACGGTTGGCAATCAGTACGGTAGAAAACATGATCAAGCCCCCTTCAGGCTGGCGACATAGTTGCGCCAACCGCCAAATTCAGTGATGTCCGTGGCGCCCTGTAGCGCCCAGGGTTCGCAGATAAAGCCCTTCACCCGGCGACCGTCCGCCAGCAACAGCGTGCCGATGCCCAGCGGCGCCGGGATTTCCGCCACGAATTCGCCGAAACGCGCCAGAGGGATATCCCACAGCTCGACATCGATAGCGGCCCCCTGTTCGGTTTTGGCCAACCCCGGCTTTGGCGGCTGAGTATTGGCTAACGCGTACAGCCGGTAGCACGGCGCGGTGGTGGTTTGTTCCACCAAAGCCGCCGCACGTTGTGTGAGCTGGAAATTCAATGGCATTCCACTGAGGTGGGCACCCACCACCGCCACCCGCACGTGCTGGGTCGAAGGTATAAGGGATTGCGAAGGTGGCAGCGGGCGGCCGGTGGCGCCCAACGGCAGATCCTGCGCCTGTTGCCAGCGCAGCCCGAACCCGGCCAGCGCCCGATCGTGCCAGGCGGGAGCGACCAGCGTGATACCGGCGGGCAGGCCGTCGTCACGCATCGACGCCGGCAGCGCCAGCGCGCTCAGATCGGCCAGGTTGGTGAAATTGGTGTAGGTGCCAAACTGCGAGTTGAACAACACCGGTTCCTGCTCCATTTCCGCCAGCGTGCGGATGGTCGGTGAGGTCGGCACCACCAGTGCGTCGAAGGGAGCCAACCGCTGTTCAATCTGCCGCGTCAGTTCGGCACGCAGATATTCCGCCTTATAGGCATCGCAGGCGCTGTACTTCAGGCCGTTATTGACGATGCCGCGCACCACCGGGTTGATGGCCTGCGGGTTGGCACTCAGCATCTTTTCGACCGCCACGGTGCGTTCCGCCACCCAGGGGCCGTAATAGAGCTGCTCCGCCAGTACGCGGAACGGGGTAAAATCGAGGGTTTCCAGCGTTACGCCACAGCGCTGCAACTGCACTAGCGCCTGTTGAAAAGCCCGCTCGGCCTGCAAATCGCCGAAAAACTCAAGTTGTGCCGGTACCGCAAAACGTGGGGCTGCGGGAAGATCCGCCGGGGCGGTATGGGGATTGATACGGGAGTAGGCATCGGCAGCGTCGTAGCCACCCGCCAGTTCGGCCACCAGCGCAGCGTCCGCCACCGTCAGGGCAAATACCGACACCGTGTCATTCAGTCTGCACGCAGGCACCACGCCCAGATTCGACAACCAGCCCTTGGTCGGTTTCAGGCCGACAATGTTGTTGAAGCCGGCCGGAACACGCCCTGAACCGGCGGTATCGGTACCCAGTGAGAACGGCGTCAGGCCGCGCGCCACCACCGAGGCCGATCCAGAACTGGAGCCGCCGCTGACGTAACGGCTGTCAAAACTGTTTACCACCGCGCCGTGCGGGGAACGGGTGCCCACCAGGCCGGTGGCGAACTGATCGAGGTTGGTTTTACCGATCACCAGGGCACCGGCGGCGCACAGATTGGCAACGACGCCGGCGTCTGCCGTCGCCTGATAGGCAAACTCCGGACAGGCGGCGGTGGTCAGCCAGCCACCGACGTCGATATTGTCTTTAACCGCAAAGGGGACACCAAACAGCGGCAGGCGGCTGATGTCACCGGCGACGGCTTCAAGCCGTTGGGCCAGTCGTTGGCACTGCGCCTCCAGCTGTGCCGCGTCGGCAAGATACAGCCAGGCATTGTCATCCGCAGGGAGATCGGTAGCCCATGCAGCCAAAGTAGCGCGCACGCAGGCCATGCGCTCGCCCGCCGGGCAGGTGTGATAATGGTGTTGCCATTCACCGAGGGTGAAACCGCGTAGATTTACAGGCTGAGTCATTGGCTGAATTCCATCTGGTACACAAGATGGGATTCAACAGAGCAACCGGCGTGCCAGTTTTTAATTGGCTGATTCTAATAAATTATAAGAAAAACTTATCTTAAAACGGAGAAAACCTGCACCAGCCACGGGCAAGCGGCGAACAAAAAAGGTGCAATAAACCGCTATTATGCCGATACAAAAATGTTTTTCTTAAATTAACCCCAATCTATGTGCGTGTGTTGGAATACCAATTTACGATTAATCAGAAATAATTAGCCTGTGGTTTTAATAAATTATTTAATTACAAAACAATGCCATCAACCAACTTCAAGCTAAAATCAACCGGAGCACAATGAATTACAAAAAACCATAAAAACACAAATTAAGTTTCAATCTTAATTAAAAATCCAGAATTAAAAACCATAAAATAACCGACATATGTTTATAACAAAATGGACTTTAAAATAGAGTATTTAACCAAGCCCACCTCGATATAGAAAACTTTACACAAACCCTGCTTATCATTCGCACAATGATTGGACTAACCTAGGTCTGGAGTTTTTGCTAGTGGCGGCGGCCTGCACGTCAGCGCCGAACTTTCTCGCTGCTAAATACCCTGACCCAAGGAGCCCCCATGACATTGATTAATCATCTGCTGGTTAAAAACCGCAGTTGGGCAACCCAGCAACAAGCGCGCGATCCCAATTTTTTCCCGCAGTTGGCACAGGTGCAGAAACCGCACACGCTGTGGATTGGCTGTTCCGACAGCCGGGTCCCCGCCGAAACCCTCGTTCGTGCACAGCCCGGCGAACTGTTTGTACACCGCAATATCGCCAATATGGTCGAAGAGCAGGATGATAATTTGATGAGCGTGGTGCAATACGCGGTCGAACATCTGGAGGTTGAGGCCATCGTGATTTGCGGCCATTACGGCTGCGGTGGCATCCAATCTGCCCTGAGCAGCCGCGATACCCCCAGTAAGGACTCACTAACCCGCCGCCTCAATTCGCTACGCACTAGTCTGGAACCGCATTTGCCATTGGGCAACGATACCCAGAACGACGAAACGGCTCACCTGAACCAGGCGGCGCACACCAACGTACAGCTCCAGCTCAGTACCCTCAGCAAAACCCAGTTGATTCAACGCGCCTGGCGACACAATGCCCGCTTGACGCTGGTCGGCTGCATTTACGATATGCATACCGGATTTTTGAATGTGCTGGAGCAGCGTAACGCCGCCGGGAGGGTGACATGAATCGCGCCGATCTGCGTTTTGACCTGCCCGCCGGGCTGGTGGTGTTTCTAGTCGCCCTGCCGCTGAGCCTGGGTATTGCGCAAGCCAGCGGTGTCCCGCCGTTCGTCGGCCTGCTGACCGGGGTGATCGGCGGCATTGTCGTCACCCTGCTCAGCCCTTCGCCGTTTTCGGTCAGCGGCCCCGCCGCCGGGCTGGTGACCATTGTCACCGGTGCCATGGTCACGCTGGGCGACTTTCCGTCATTTTTGCTCGCCTTGTTATTGGCCGGCGTGTTGCAACTGGCATTCGGCCTGCTGCGCGGCGGCAAGCTGGCGGCGCTGATCCCCGGAGCGGTGATCCACGGCATGTTGGCCGCCATCGGTATTTTACTGATCCTGCAACAGTTGCCGTTAGCCATGGGTTATCCATCAGGGCATGGTCTGAGTGAGAAACCATCTGGCGCGCAACTGCGAGGTGATATCGCCCCGGCGGCGGTGTCACTGACGCTGGGTGCCCTGCTGCTGATCGGTTTCTGGGGGCGCTCATCGCTCAAACAACGCCTGCGGCTGACGGCATTACCCGGCCCTCTGGTCGCCGTGTTGTGGGGCTGTCTGTTTGTCTGGCTCGGCCAGAAGATTTGGCCCACCATTGGCACTTTGCCGCGGATAGAGTTGCCGGCACTGAACAGTGTCGAAGCGCTGCAGACGCAATTTTCGTTGCCCAACTGGCAAGCGTGGCGCAACCCGGCGGTTTATCTGGTGGCGATTACCCTGGCGATTGTCGCCAGCCTGGAAACCCTGCTGAGCCAGGAAGCCTTGAAAAAGATGGCGCCGATGATGCCGGAACCCTCCGCCGATAAAGAGCTACGCGCGCAAGGCGTGGGCAACTGCATTAGCGGGCTGCTGGGCGGTTTGCCGATTACCGCCGTGATCGTGCGCAGCTCTGCCAACGTGCAGGCCGGCGCACGCAGTCGGGTGTCTATTTTGCTGCACGGCGTACTGTTGCTGCTCAGTGCGTTGCTGTTTGCCGAGCTGCTCAACAGCATCCCGCTGGCCAGTCTGGCGGCCATCCTGATCTACACCGGTTTTAAGCTGGCGCACCCGCGTATTTTTATCAGTCTGTGGCGTCAGGGCCTGCAACAGTTCGTCCCTTTTGCCGCGACGCTCGGCGGTATTCTGGCATTTGGCATGCTGGCGGGCATTGCGATCGGCCTCGCGGCGCAACTGCTGTGGAGCCTGTACCAAAGCAATCGTCACGCCCTGCATCTGACCCGCTACGACGACCATTATCTGCTTCAGTGCCAGCAAAACCTGACCTTCCTCAACAAGATGCGCCTGAAGCATTTATTGGCGCAAATAGAGCCCAACAGCACGGTGATTATCGATTGCGAAGGGATTAACTACCTGGACGACGATATCCGCGCGATGCTCAACGAATACCGCCAAACGGCGGCTGATAAACAGATCAACATCAGTCTGCATCCACCGGCCAACATTCTGGCACGCGAAATCTCTTAAACGAAAACGGCGCCGGGTATGAAACCCGGCACCGTGAGTACAGCAGTCAGAAACCTGGCTGCGGATCAGTCCGCGACCCGTTCCAGACCCACCGGGGTAATGCAATAAGTCTGTTGCTTGCCCCTTTCACCCAACCGCAAGTGCTGCATTTCATTGGTGATCACCAAACGGTTATTCGGCTCTTCGTGATGCAGGTGGATTACTTCACCGCCGTAACCTGAAATCGGCAGCACCACTGTACGGGCCTGCTGCGGCTGGTCGCCAATCACTTCATAGCTGAACAGGTTGTTACCATCCGCATCGTCATAACTGAATGTGGCATAAGTGTCTGGGAAATAATTGTGTACAACCCCACCTTTGATGAGTTCAATCGTTAAGGTTTTTCTCACCAGGTCGACAGTGCCAGTCAAGAATTGCCAATCGCTGATCCCCCTGTAGTCGATGCTGAAAGTATTCCCTACCAGCTCATCAGGGCGAATGTTGCTGGCAGAAATACAGTCCTTATAGGTTTCTAACAACTGCTCACGCTGGGGACTGGCGAAAATATTAATCGCCAGGTAAATATCGTCTTTAAATACCGAGAACAGCGCGTAATAGGCCTGAGGGTAGCTGCGCAAATGCTGGGCCGCAGTTTCAATCCGCGCTAATAGCGCCTGCTCGGGATCACCCGGCAGCGCTTCATTTTTCAGTCCGCTGTTGGTGATCAGCAAGACGTTAGTTTTGTTCTTGTTATCAAGGATATTCGGATACGCCGGGCTCACGCGTACCCGGCCAGGTTCCTCATGATAGATTTCAATTTTATCACCGGCGGTGAAAGGCAGCTCATCATGACTTAAGGTGGCCTGAGTACCATGAATATCCTTGCTGAAAATCACCGCATTTTGCTGATTACGTAAGGTGATTTTGGCGTAGGTCATATCTGGGAAATAGGAATGCGGCGTGGTACTGGTAACGTCAATCACCACCATACCTTTGGCATGATCAACCGCCAGCGTGGCGAACACGGCATCGCCCAGGCCAAGCAGATTGATGTCCTGTGAAACGATTGACGAAGATACTTTTTTGACAAAGCCAATCTTCGCCGCGTTATCCCCCTGCTGCAGCACCAGGTAGTCCTGAGTCGGTTGATACTTATGGTTTTTACCGGTCGGTAACCGCAGAGTGTATACGCCAATCGGCAGGTCGCTCAGGACCATGGTCGGGCTGTTGATACGCGTTTTATATGCGTAACGCGCCCCTTCCATCAGGATCAGGTCTTCGCCATAAATTTGTGCGAAATCGTCAATATCAAAACTCAGGGTCGCATTGCCTTTCAGGCCGCTGGCCTTCAACTGAGTCGAATCAACCAACTGCAGAGTGGAGTCGAGTTTCAACTGCGTTTTGACCGATTCAATATCCTGTGCACCGACCAATTGACACAACGGATAGACGGCTTTCGCATGGCTGAAAACGTTGCGATTGCGTTGTTCCTGAGTGACATAACCCCCGACCCATTGGATAAATGGCGTCACATCCACTTTGTTGCCCGCAACGGCAAAGCTTTCCGACAGCATATCCAGCAAGGCATGTTCACTTGGCACGAAGCCAGGGGTATTACAACTTTGGCGATACTGCTGATTAAAGTGGGTGAAGGCATTTTTGCCCGCTTTACCCACCATCAAGACGATAAAATACAGCTTGGAACGCAGGTCCCACTGATTGAGCGGCGTAGACTGAGCGATCAGGTCCAGGATTTTTTTCTCAACTTTAGCCATATTGCCGTAATCATACAGCCAGCCTTCTTTATATTTTCGCTCCCCCAACATCACATCCTGATAACAGGCGGCATAAATATTGTTCCATACCTCACCGGTGGAAAAATATTTATCGCCTATAAAATTTCCCTGATAACCATGGGCAATCTCATGCAGGCTGCCCCAATTATTATCCAGCGCCGTCAGCCAGAAACTGCTTATTGAGCTGGTACTTTCCGCCGTCCAATTACCGCCATAATAAGCGGCTCCGGCACCATTTTTATCGGCCTTGATAAAATAACGATTTTTGATATTACGATCAGAGTCGCTTTCAGCCTCAAATGAAACACCCGCCAGCGCATTATAAAAAGTAAAGATCCGATCGTAATAGGCGATCAAGCCATCAATATTTTTGGCTTCACCCAAAGACTTCAGATCTTTTTTGCTGATTTTTGGCACCAGGATATTGGTATATTCAGAGTCGACCAATGCGAATTCAGCATCCTGCGCGTCCCAACGTGCAAAGAAAGTGGTTTCATTTTCACCTTTGCGGTAAACCGGCAAGGGTTTGCTGGCGTCGGGATACTCAAACTCCAGAACCGGCGTGCCCTCTACGTAAGGCGTATCAATAAACGGCACCGAGACCGCATTTACGCTGGCCTCAACCCAGGCATTGCCGATGCTGAAGTCAGCCTCGGTTTTGTTATCGTCATTGAGCAGGCGCAGTTTAAGTTTGGTGGTAAAGGCTGCATTGGTCTGACGTACTCGCACCACCTGCCCGGCGGCGAGAATAATCCCCAGATGCTGACGATCGTGGCCGATGCCTTTGCTCATTCCCGCAGCATCCAGCCATACCGGTCTTGGCAAAGTATAAAGAGTTTTTGATTTAGTGATTGTAGGCATTTTATATTCCTCAAGGTTATTATTTTCGTCTAACAGACCTTGAGAAATTAACCAGGAATGCTCTTAAGCACTAACGATGGAAAATGGCTGAACCACCACACAACAAAGAGTAGAAACCCAAATATTTTACTGCCATACCGCCTCGCGGACTTTAATCGCGCGCGGCAATAGCCCCAAAGCATAAAAACGATCGGCTATCGCCTGCTGCTGGCGAATAATAGTCAAATCCATTCGACGGGGTTGATGACTGCGACGAGCCAAAGCATGGGTGAGCGAGGAAATAGCCAACCCCAGCTCAGCGGATAACAGTACCGCGGCCTGGTCACGGTGGGCGTCAATATAATGGCCGGTTTGTTCCAGCGCACTCATCAGCCCGTGCAGTAAATCGGGGGAATGCCCGGCAAAGTCGCGATGGGTGAGATAAAACTGATGGTTGTTCACCCGTCCGACGCCATTGGCAATCACCCTGAGCTGCGCATTCTGTTCGGCATCGCTCAGCAGAGGATCCCACATCATCCAGGCATCTACCGCATGGTGATCGCTGGGGGTCAGTGGGTATTTTGGTGGTGCATAGACCACCCGCACATCTTCCAGCGTCAGCCCGGCTTCATCCAGAATTTGCAGCAGCAGATAATGCACGTTGGAGCCTTTATTGACCGCAATCCTCTTGCCGCGCAGGTCGGCAATAGTCTGAATGGGGCTATCGTGAGCAACCAACAATGCCACGCTCTGTGGGGCGGCAGGTTCCCAGGCCACATACAGCAGCGGGCTGTTGCCGGCCTGAGCGAACAGCGGTGGCACCTCGCCGGTAGTGCCAAAATCGATTTCACGGTTGGTCAGGGCATGCAGCAACTGCGGGCCGGCAGGAAACTCGCTCCACAGTACACTCACCCCGCTCTCGGCAAACCGGGCCTCCAGCGACTGACGGGCTTTGAGTATCCCCAAATTGCCAAACTTCTGATAGCCAATGCGCAGCTCACGTTCACTGCGGCCGGCGGATTGGGCAGATTTTAGTGCCGAACTCGTCACGCTGCGCCGGGCTTTGATCAGGCCAAGATGCCCCAGATGGGTACGCAGCGTATTACGGCTGATCCCCAACAGCGACGCGGTCTGCAACTGATTGCCCTGGCTCAGTTCAAAAGCATTGCGCACCAGCGAATCGATCACCCGCTGGTAGAGTGGGCTGTCGTTGCTCTCAAGCTGCTGGCGCAGGAAAACATCCAACGAATCATCACCATAAGGCAATGCACTGACATTTTCGGCGTTCAACCTCAGCTGCTGCGGGCTAATCAGCGGTTCTCTGCTAAGCAACACGGCATTGTGCAGGGTGTTTTCCAGTTCGCGGATATTCCCCGGCCACGGATAGTCCATCAGGGCGGCCAACGCCTGCTCACTGAGACGTAATTGAGGGCGCCCCAGGCGCCGCGCGTACAGCGTCAGGAAATGGTCGGCCAGCAACGGGATATCCTCCCGCCGTTGGCGCAAGGGCGGCAGAGCAACGGCGGCGACGTTAAGCCGATAGTAAAGATCTTCACGGAAACGACGTTCGCGGATGGCATTAGCCAGATCCACATGCGTGGCAGCCACCACGCGGACGTCCACTTTGACCGGTCGATGAGAACCAACCCGGGTCACTTCCCGTTCTTGCAAAACACGCAGTAGTTTGACCTGTAACGACAGGCTCAACTCACCAATTTCATCAAGCAACAGCGTGCCGCCTGCCGCCGCCTCAAACCATCCCTGATGGCGATCCGTCGCCCCGGTGAAAGCCCCTTTTTCATGCCCAAACAGCTCCGATTCGGCCAGGCTCTCGGTCAAAGCCCCGCAGTTCACCGCCAGAAAGGGGCCATCGCGTCTTGGGCTTTGATGATGCAGGTAACGGGCTACCCCCTCTTTACCGGTGCCGGTTTCACCCACGATAAGCACCGTCGCATCGGTCGGTGCCAATCGATCCAGCACGCTCTGGAAGGCGATAGAAGCGGGATCAATTAACTGTGGGCCGGAGGTTTGCATGGTTATTACCTTCAGGGGATCAGAACGGAAACCATACCGGCAGACGCCGGCGATAACGAGAGGGGAAACGCCCACCTTGCTGCAAATGCAGCAGCACTCCGCCAGTCACTGCTGCATTTGCAGCAGAATACCGCTGCCAACAAATAAACTAACCCACTAATAATTAACAAAAAATAAGAAAGTCATTTCTGGCATGCTTCCTGCTAAGTTGTTTATAACCAAGTCTGGATATTCTATGGAATAAATTAAGATATCGTTATATAGGAAACGGATAATGAGCGAAGCACAGGCTGACAACATCAACGTTTTTTGGTTTTTACCGACCCACGGTGACGGCCGTTATTTGGGCACTGCCGAGGGAGGAAGAGCCGTCGATCTGCCTTATTTACAACAGGTTGCTTTGGCGGCAGACAGTCTGGGTTATTACGGCGTGCTGATCCCCACCGGCAAAAGCTGCGAGGACTCCTGGCTGGTCGCTGCCGCACTGGCCCCAATCACCAAACGTCTGCGCTATCTGGTCGCTGTGCGCCCTGGCTTGCAGCCCCCCAGCCTGGCTGCACGGATGGCTGCCACGCTGGATCGTCTTTCGGAAGGCCGTCTGTTGATCAATGTAGTCACCGGTGGCGATCCGGTGGAAAACAAAGGCGATGGGATTTTCCTGAGCCATGCCGAACGTTATCAGGTCACGCGTGAGTTTCTGGAGGTTTATTCCCGCCTGTTGAAAGGGGAAAAGGTCGATTTCCAGGGTGAGCATCTGCGGGTGGAAGGCGCTGAGGTGCTGTTCCCGCCGGTGCAGGAGAACGGGCCACCGCTGTTTTTTGGCGGTTCGTCTGAAGAAGCGCTGGAGGTGGCGGCCAACCAGATCGATACCTATCTCACCTGGGGAGAACCGCTGGAACAGGTGGCGGAGAAAATTGCCGTGGTCCGTCAGCGGGCAGAAGAGCGCGGCCGCACCCTGGACTATGGCATTCGCCTGCACGTGATTGTGCGCGAAACCGAAGAGCAAGCCTGGGCCGCCGCCGACAAACTGATTGCCCACCTGGATGATGAAACCATCGCCGCCGCGCAGAAGATTTTCTCGCGCATGGACTCGACTGGCCAGGCCCGTATGAGCGCCCTGCATGGCGGTTCGAAGGACAGTTTACGTATCGCTCCCAATTTGTGGGCCGGGGTCGGACTGGTGCGTGGGGGCGCGGGTACGGCACTGGTCGGCAATCCGCAACAGATTGCGGCACGCATTCGAGAATATCAGGCGTTGGGGATCACCAATTTCATTTTCTCGGGTTACCCGCATCTGGAAGAAGCGCACCGATTTGCCGAGCTGGTGATGCCGCTATTGCCGCTGGCGATTAACAACGTGAAACGTCAGCGCACGGTCAATACCGGGCCGTTTGGAGAAACCATCGGTGGCGATCGTCGTCCGGTGAAAAAGTAAAACTGAGGAGCCACACCATGAGCAATGAACCGATTAAATTCGCCTACTGGGTGCCTAACGTCTCAGGCGGTCTGGTGATCAGTCAGATCCCTCAGCGCACCGGTTGGGATGCCGACTATAACCGCAAGCTGGCCCAGATTGCCGAGCGCGCCGGGTTTGACTATGCCCTGACACAGATCCGCTTTACCGCCGGTTATGGTGCCGATAACCAGCACGAGTCGGTGACCTTTTCACAAGACCTGCTGGCCGTGACCACCAGGCTCAAGGTGATTGCCGCCCTGTTGCCTGGTCCATGGAACCCGACGCTGGCGGCCAAACAGATCGCCACCATCAGCCACCTGTCCAACGCGCGTATTGCCGTCAATATCGTTAGCGGTTGGTTCCGCGGCGAGTTTAAAGCCATTGGCGAACCCTGGCTGGATCATGAAGAGCGCTACCTGCGTTCGGAGGAGTTTATTCGCTGCCTGCAGGGCATCTGGCAGCAGGATAGCTTCACTTTTGCCGGTGATTTTTACCGCTTCCGCGACTATGCATTGAAGCCAAAACCCCTCGATCCCCAGCCGGAAATTTTCCAGGGTGGCAGCTCGAGAGCCGCGCGGGATATGGCAGCACGGGTCTCCGACTGGTACTTCACTAACGGCAATACTCCGGAAGCTATCCGCCTGCAGGTTGAGGATATCCAGCTCAAGGCCGCAGAAAACCAGCACCGGGTTAAGGTCGGCGTCAATGGCTTTGTGATTGCCCGCCAGACGGAGCAGGAAGCACAAAGCGTGCTGCGTGATATCCTTGATCATGCCAATCCCGATGCGGTGAAAGGCTTTCAATCCGAGGTTAAAAATGCCGGCAGCGCTTCGCCAGAGGGCGAAGGCAACTGGGCTAAATCAACGCTGGAGGATCTGGTGCAATATAACGATGGGTTCAAAACCAACCTGATTGGCACGCCGCAGCAGATTGCACAGCGGATCATCGCGCTGAAGCAGGCGGGGGTAAATCTGATGCTGCTCGGCTTCCTGCACTTCCAGGAAGAGGTGGAGTTTTTTGGCCGCGAAGTGATCCCGCTGGTGCGTGAACTGGAACGTCAACAGCAGCCGGAGCTGAGTCATGGCTGACCGGCAGATTGTCATCATTGGTGGCGGCTTTAGCGGCACGGCGCTGGCTATCCACCTGGCGCGACTGGGAGAAGCCGGGCTGAAGGTGACAATTATTGAGCCTCGTGCTCAGTTGGCGCAAGGCGTCGCTTACGGCACCCGCGATCCGGCGCACCGCATTAACGTCCCCGCCGCACGGATGCAGCTTTCCGCAGAGGAAGAAGGCGACTTCGACCGTTGGTTCCGGGCTTCTGCCGCCTGCCAACAGGATCCCAAGGCACTCTGGTCGGATGGGAGCCTCTATCCGCAGCGGAGCCAGTTTGGTGCCTATATCGCCGAAAAGCTGGCCACGGCGATGGAAACCTCCGCGGTGCAGGTTACCCACGTTCAGGACTACGCCGTTGCTCTGCAGGACGGTGTGGTACTGACCGCTTGCGGAAATAAATACCCTGCGGATGACGTAGTGCTGGCCATCAGTCATCCGCCGCCGGCCGTACCCAAACAGCTTCAACAAGCGCTGAAAAATCATCCGGGGCTGATCGCCAATCCCTGGCAGGTTAACGCGTTGACCGAGGTGGATAATCAGGCTCGGGTGGCTATTATCGGTTCCGGTTTGACCATGTCGGATGTGGTGGCCTCACTTCACCGCCAGGGACATCGCGGACCGATCCTGGCTTTCTCACGGCGCGGTCAACTTCCCCGGCCAAACCTGACCGGTGACTATGCCGCGCGGCCGCTTGATTACCAGCGTCCGCAGGCGGCTACCGCCCGTGGCTGGCTGCGACGAGTTCGGCAGGAAGTCCGCCAGGCAAAGGCAGAGGGGCTGCCCTGGCAACTGGTGCTGGATGACATTCGCTCCCACGGCCAACAAATTTGGCAACAGTGGTCGCTGAAGGAACAGCGGCGTTTTCTGCGACATATTCGCCCCTGGTGGGACGTGCATCGTTACCGCATCGCGCCGCAGGTCAGCGAGGTGCTGACGCAGTTGCAGCAGACCGGGCATCTTAAGGTGCTGGCCGCCCGCCTGCAGCAGGTCTCAGTGGATAAGCGGGCGATTGTGCTGAGTTTAAAAGCGCGCGGTAGGGGCGTTGCGGAAACGCTGTTGGTGGATCAACTGATTGTCACTACCGGCCCTGCGCACAGTGCGTTGCTGGAAAGTGATGCTTTGCTGAAACAACTCGCAACGCAGGGGCTGATCCAACCGGATCCGCTGGCGTTGGGAATTTGGGTCGATGCCCATTCCCGGCCGATTAACCGCCAGGGTCAGAGTCAGGCTCACCTGTACGTGGCAGGCCCCGCCGCCCGTGGCCGTTTCGGCGAGCTAATGGGCTTGCCACAGGTGGCGCAACACGCAGAATCGCTGGCGCAACAGCTGCTGGCCCCCTCACCCCCGAAACCAATAAAAAAGGCGTAATCTTTCGATCACGCCTTAATCACCACCGGGGTGTTATTTATGCACCACGAAGACGTTGCGCCAACCCTTTGAGGAAGTAACGCAGCATCTGGTCGCCACAAGGACGGAAGTTTTTAGTGCCTTCTTTGCGGAACAGCGCACTCAGTTCCGGTTTGGAAATGCGGAACTCCACGGCGGTGAAGATCTGGTGCATGTCGGTATCTTTCAACTCGAAGGCTACGCGCAGCTTTTTCAACACCAGATTGTTGGTGACAGGCAGTTCCACTTCCGGCGCCGGGAACTTGTCGTCCTTACCACGCTTGAAGAACACCAGACCGTTCAGGAAGTGTGCCATCACTTCGTCCGGACAGTTTTCGAAACCTGGCTCGCCTTCCTTGATGACGTAAGTGCTCATTGCCGAGACCGCAACGTCGAAATTATCCAGCTTGATAATCTCAACCATTTTCGCGTCGTTAATATTCAGCATGTAGCGCACGCTGCGCAGCACGTCATTGTTGATCATAGAATTGCCTTTAGCTTGTAAACCGGAAGGCGCGCACATTGTAATACCCTATACTGCTGCGCCTTGAATATGTGCGGCAGTATAGGGATCAGAGCCGGGTTTCTCAATCGATTTGGCTTTTTTGCTGATACAGCGGGATGTCTTCGCCAATGATGTATTTATTGCGCAGGATGGACGAGACCTTATCCATAATCATCACCACCACCACCAGGATCAGGGTGATAAACATCACCACGTCCCAGTTCCACAACCGCATGTTCTCCGCATACACCAGGCCGATACCGCCGGCGCCAACGAAGCCCAGCACCGCGGCAGAACGGGTGTTGGATTCAATCTGGTACAGGCTGAGCGCCAAAAATGTGGGGAACGACTGGGTAAAGATACCGTAGCGGTGCTTTTGCAGGCCGTTAGCACCCACCGCCGTCAGACCCCGGCTGGGGGATTTATCGACCGCTTCGTGCCCTTCGGCGTACAGTTTGCCAAGCAGCCCGACGTCCTGCATCACGATCGCCAGTACCCCGGCCAGCGGCCCCATGCCAACGGCGCGTACAAAAATCAGCCCCCAAATCGCCATGTCGATACCGCGCAAGACATCCAGCAGGCGGCGCACCAGCGCCGAGATCGGTCGCAGTAACGGCGTCGACATCACGTTGCGTGCCGCAAAGAACGACAGCGGCAAGGCGATCAACGAGGCGGTAAGGGTGCCGGCAAACACGATGCCGATGGTGATAAATATCTGTTGGAAGTAGTACATGAACGGCCAGTTGACGAAATCGTGCCAGACGAACATGCGCATAAAGTAGCGGCCAAGCTGGTGACAACCGTTAATAAACTGCGGCCACGAGATACCAAAAAACTGGAAGAAAAACAGGTAATACAGTGCAATCGCCACCGCCACAATGCCGATAGTGCGCAGGTAGCGGTGTTGCTGTGAAAATATCTCCGGATGCTGCTGTTTGAGCGTTTGCAGCTTTTCCGCCGAAATAGTGGGTGCCGTTATCATTTTTTCCCCTCCACGACCCGTTTGCGCAGTTCACCTGAGGTGTAATCCAGCAGCGAAACTACCAGGATAATCAGCAGCAGCGTCATGCTGACCTGATCGTAGCGATCGAGTTTGATGTTGGTCATCAGCTCCTGGCCGATGCCACCCGCCCCGACCAATCCCAAAATGGTTGACTGGCGGAAGTTGATTTCCAGCCGCATAAAGCTGTACGAAAGAAACACCGGCTTCACCTGGGGCCACATGCCAAACCGCATGCGCTGCAACGGGGTCGCACCGCAGGCCATCAGCCCGCGCACCGGCTTGTTGGAGGCGGTTTCAATCGACTCATAAAACAACTTGGTCAGGCTGCCAATGGTGTGCAGCGCCAGCGCCAAAAAGCCGGGAATAGCCCCGATGCCGAACGCCATCACGAACATCACCGCCCACGCCAGTTCCGGCATGGTGCGTAAAAATGCCACCAGCGTGCGGATTGTCAGACGTAGCGTCGCCGGGCTGTGGGTGTTATTGGCCGCCAAAAACGCCAGCACACCGGCCACCAGCACCGAAAGAATGGTCGCCGCCAACGCCAGCTGCAAGGTTTCCCAGATCAGCGGCAATTGAATGTTCAGCCGGTAACCCCAGTAGGCGAATGACCCTTCGGTGTGGCCATCGGCAAACAATAAGCGCCAGTGCAGGGTCGGAATGGTTTCCGCCAGATAGTCAAAGAAGTGGGGGATCGATAGCCACACGGTGTGCAAGTTGAACTCGGCGATGTTGCCGGCGCCCAGGTAGAGCACCACCAGACCGAGCGACCAGATCAGCGTCTCACGCTTTTGCTTGCTGCGGATTTGCTGGTAATAGTGCGCAAAATCTTTATTCAAAATAGGTTTCCATCTTTATGCAACAAGGGGCTCAGCATGCTGAACCCCTTTGGATCAATCACGACGTAAAGGCGAGAATTAACGGTCGCCTTTGGTCAGCTCACGCTTCATATCGATGATGTTCTGGTATTCCGCCAGTGTGGTGTCGCCGATGTGTTGTTTGCCGCCCATCGCCTTGATAAAGCACTGGTGGTCTTCCTTATCCAGCTTCTTGATGGCAGTCACGACCTTGGCTTTGAATTCTGCCGGCAATGCATTGCTCACCAGGATTGGGCCGTTCGGGATCAGTGGCGACTGCCAGATAATACGGATCTGTTTCATCAGGTCCGGGTGATCCATGCGGATCATGCGGGTGAATGCTCCGCTGGTGTAGCCGGTATTGTAGTCGCCGATCATCGACGCCCAGGTCACTGCGCCTTCGAACTGACCGTTCAGCACGCCGAGGACGTCCTGCTCATGGCCACCGGAGAAGGTCACACTGGAGAAAGCGTTGTTGTATTTATTGTCTACCGTGCCGCCGAACAGTTTCTTGAATTCCTGGTTCGGGATCAGGAAGCCGGAAGTGGAATCCGGATCGGCGAAGCCCACCGCCTTGCCTTTCAGGTCTTCCAGCTTTTTATACGGGCTGCCGGCTTTAACGATCACCACCGAGTGGTAACCACGGGATTGGTCAACGTCATCCACCGCGATGCCGACGATATCCACCGCTTTCGGATCCTTGATGTACACCGAAGCAAATGACGACGGCGACATGCTCAGCACCAGGTCAATTTTGCCGCCCAGTAGCCCCTGGATCACGCCGGAATAGTCAGAGGAGTTGCGCAGCTTGGTGTCGACGCTCAGCTCTTTGTCCAGGAACTGTTTAACGCACTGGTTATCACCAATCTGCTGGGTGGCGTTTTGCCCACCGAGAATGCCCAGGTTCAGTACTTTAGGTGCGTCCGCTGCGGTAGCATTAAATACCATCATCGCGCCGGCCATCAGGGTGGTCAGACTCAATACTTTTTTCATTACTATGCCTTGTGTGTGTAAAGGTAAAAGTGAAAATAAGGGTTTCAATGGATTTGATTGGCTTCCTCGCCATACAGCTGGTGCAGTATCCGTTCGTTGAGTTGCGACGGATGACCGTCAAACACGATTTTGCCCTGAGCAATGCCGATCACCCGGGTGCAATATTCTTTCACCAGTTCGACCGAATGCAGATTCACCATCACCGCGATGTCGTTTTCGCTGACTTTTTGCAGCGCATCCATAATGCGGCGGGTATTTTTCGGGTCGAGTGATGCCACCGGCTCATCGGCCAGCAGAATTTTGGGGTTTTGCATCAGCGCGCGGCAGATCGCCACTCGCTGCATCTGGCCGCCCGACAGGTTCTCGGCGCGCTGCAACGCATGCGGCAGCATATTGAGCCACTGCAGCAGTTCTATGGCGCGGGCACGGTCGGCGTCGTCAAACAGTTTGAAGAAGGATTTCAGGGTGGAAGTGTGGCTCAGACGACCCAGCAACACGTTGGTCATCACGTCCAGCCGCGGCACCAGGCAGAAGTCCTGGAAAATCATGCCACAGCGTGAACGCCACTGGCGCATCTGGCGGGCGGTCAACTGGGCGATATCCTGCGCCACGCCGTCGTCTTCAAAATGCAGCATTTCGCCGCAGCTCGAAGGAATGGTGCCGTTCAGGGTATGCAGCAGAGTGGATTTACCGGCACCGGAACGGCCGATCACCGCCACGAACTCACCCACGTGCAGGTCGAAGTTGATATCGTCCAGCACCCGGTGCTGAGATTTATAAGCTTTGCCTAAGCCTTTTACCGATAGCACCTTGCGGGATGACATCGGTTGTTGCCCTGGAAAGTCGGTCGTTGCAAGTTTTAACTGTGCCTGAGCCATATGATTTCTCTGGTTTCAGTGGCTAATCATTATGGGCACCTATTAACGAATAACTTTGTGACAACGGGATGATGGTTTTATGGCTGGGAAATGACGCGTGCCGTCATTTCCCATTGGGATTAAAAGCGAATAAGGCCTTTAATTAGCTGTTTGTTGTTGATGACCTGCGCTTCGTAATCCTCCGCCAGGCTGTCGAAATCAAAGTGATGGGTCAACATCATCTGGGCGGTGATCGCCCCCGTCGCCATTAACCGGCCGACCTTGACGAAATCCTCTTCGGTAGCGTTACGACTGCCCATCAGGGTGGTTTCCTTTTTGTGGAACTCAGGATCCGAGAATTGCAAATCCCCCTTGAACAACCCAACAAAAACGATGCTGCCGCCGTGACGGATCAGGTTGACGGCATGGTTCATTGCCTGCGCACTGCCGGTGGCGTCGATCACTTTCGCCGCCAGCATGCCACCAAACTGGCCGCGCAGCCTGGCCTCAAACTGATCGTCCAGTGGATTGAGTGCCGGCAGCTCCAGCACCCGTTCGACATGCCGTCGTCGTTCGGCGCTGGTATCAGCCACCACTACCTGTGCTCCATCGGCTTTGGCTATCGCCGCCACACCCAAGCCGATTGGCCCGGCACCTACCACCAATAACGGATCGTCCGGCGCTATGGCCGCACGGCGGACTGCATGGGCGCTGATGGCAAACGGCTCAATCAGGGCTGCCGCCTCTGGCGCCACGTCGTCCACCGCCAGCAGGTTACTGACCGGCACGCTGAGAAACTCGCTGAAGCCGCCGTCCTGATGTACGCCAATCACCGAAATATTCTCGCAGCAGTTGGTTTTGCCGCTCAGGCAGGCACCGCAATGATGACAGGAAAGATAAGGCATCACCGTCACGCGCTGCCCAATCCGCCAGCCCGTCGCTTGGTTGCCCAGACTGATAATCTCACCGCATATCTCGTGCCCCAGCACCCGCGGATAACTAAAGAAAGGTTGCTGACCGGACCAGGCGTGAATATCCGTACCACAAATGCCCACGGTAATCATTTTGATCACCGCCTCGGCCGGTGCGGGAAAAGGGGCCGGACGTTGCTGATAAATTAATTTCGTCGGTTGATCGAGCACTAATACTTTCATTGTTTTCATAACGTCCCCTCGGTTATTGGGAGAGTTATTAAATAAAAATGCCGAACGGCAATAAATTGGTGGGTAAATCTGTGAGGCAGTACAAAATAAACCGCTTTAAATTGGTTTTAAATAGATAAAAAACAGCCGAGGCTCATATGAGCAGAACCCAAAATCTGCGGCACAATGTCGTTAACCAGATGATTGACGGCATCAACAGTGGCCACCTGCGCTCACCGCTGCCGTCTCAGGCTGCGTTGGCCGAAATGTACAACATCAGCCGCACCACGGTGCGCCATACGCTGACGCATTTGTTCCAGCGTGGCGTGCTGGAAAAGGTCGGTGACGACTATGTTATTTTACGCCAGCCGCAGTCGGACGACGGCTTCGACTGCCAAAGCCCCTCCCTGGACGAGCAGGGGAAAAGGTTCGAGAAAGCGTTCTATCAGATGATCAATCAGAAGCAACTGCGCGCCGGAGACAGCTTCAGCGAACTGCAACTGGCGCGGGCGGTCAACGTCAGCCCGGTGGTGGTGCGGGAATTTCTGCTGCATTTTAGCCGTTACAATCTGATCGACAGCGTCAAGCGCGGGCAGTGGAGCATGAAACAGTTTGACCAGCGCTATGCCGAACAACTGTTTGAACTGCGACAAATGCTGGAAACGCACGCCCTTTCCCACTTTATCAATCTGCCGGCGCACGATGAACGCTGGCTGCAGGCCAAAGAACTGCTGAGCCGCCACCGCCAACTTCGCGAAGGTATCAGCGACCACTATCGCTTGTTTTCCCAGTTGGATCGTGACTTCCACGGGCTGATCCTCTCCGCCGCCAACAACCCGTTTTTCAACCAGTCGCTGGAGATCATTTCGGTGATTTTTCATTTCCACTATCAGTGGGATGAGACCGATCTGAAACAACGCAATATCATTGCCATTGAAGAGCACATGACCATTCTCAGTGCGCTGATCTGCCGTAACGATCAGGAAGCCATCAACGCGCTGCACCGCCATTTGGATACCGCCAAACAATCGATGATCCGCTCCCTCAATCAGGCCATCGCTTGAGCTGCCGGGGTGTTTTTTATCAGTAAAAAACACCCCGGCATGATTTAAAACCGATAAAAAGCAGCAAAATACTGGCTGCCGCACGGAACCGCGACAAAACTAAGTGCCTAAAATATTTCGCCCTCTAGGCTTACTGCCGACCACCTGCCAATACCTTCACTAAAACACCATCCAGGGGAATACCCGGAATAATAAATATTATTAATGCGAGATTCTGGAGGACGAAATGGAAAGAAGTAATACGATTAACACCGGAAAGGAACAGGCTGAACCCTATTCCGATCACATAATTCCTATGCCACCCGAGGGCATGCTGGTTCGCTCGGCCAGAATTAAAAAAATTCAAACTACGGCCATGTGTTTGTTATTTCTGGCGGCCATAATTAACTTTCTTGATCGCAGTTCACTCTCGGTGGCGAACTCTACCATTCGGCAAGAAATGGGCCTGAGCGGCACCGAAATCGGCTTGCTGCTTTCGGCATTCTCCCTGGCCTACGGTATCGCCCAGTTGCCTTGCGGCCCATTGCTGGACAGGAAAGGCCCGCGCATCATGCTGGGGATCGGCATGTTTGTCTGGTCGGTGTTCCAGACGCTGTCCGGCATGATCCACAACTTCACCCAGTTTATCTGGGTGCGTATCGGATTGGGGATCGGTGAAGCGCCGATGAACCCGTGCGGCGTGAAGGTGATCAACGACTGGTTCAATATCAAGGATCGCGGTATGCCGATGGGCATTTTCAATGCCGCTTCGACCATTGGGCTGGCGATCAGCCCGCCGATCCTCACCGCCATGATGCTGGCCTTCGGCTGGCGCGGCATGTTTATCACCATCGGCGTGTTGGGCATCGCACTGTCGATCGGCTGGTACATGCTGTATCGCAACCGACAGGACGTCAGCCTGAGTGCCCAGGAACAGGCCTATTTGAATGCCGGGAGCGTCAGCGCAAGGCCAGAACCGATGAACTTTCGCGAATGGCGAGCGCTGTTCAGGAATCGCACCATGTGGGGCATGATGATCGGCTTTAGCGGTATCAACTACACCGCCTGGCTGTATCTGGCCTGGCTGCCGGGTTATCTGCAGACCACTTACCATCTGGATTTGAAAAGTACCGGGCTGATGAGCGCCATCCCATTCCTGTTTGGTGCCGCTGGCATGCTGTCAAACGGCTTCGTCACCGACTTTTTGGTACGTCGCGGTATGGCGCCGTTGAAAAGCCGTAAAATTTGCATCGTCGCCGGCATGCTGCTGTCCGCTTCCTTTACCGCCGTGGTCGCTCAGGCCACCACCACCTACAGCGCGGTGTTGTTGATCGGCATGGCGCTGTTCTGCATCCACTTTGCCGGCACCTCCTGCTGGGGGCTAATCCACGTGGCGGTGACCTCCCGCATGACCGCCTCGGTCGGCAGCATTCAAAACTTCGCCAGCTTTATCTTTGCCTCGTTCGCGCCGGTAGTCACCGGTTGGATCCTGGATACCACTCACTCGTTCAGCCTGGCGCTCACCCTCTGCTCCTGCTTCACCGTGATCGGTGCGCTGTCGTATATCTTCGTGGTCAAACAGCCGATCGTTGACAGCGCAGCCTGATGTTTTGCTCACGCCCTCTTTCCACCGGGGGCAAACCTTCAGCTCAGAGAGAAGAAATCCAACCCCAGCGCGGCCTTCACCCGCCCCAGCGTCTGCCGGCTGACCTGGTCGGCACAGCGGGTACCCTGCTGTAAAATGCGCAGCAGTTCGCCCTTGTCGGCCAGGTAATCGGCCCGGCGAGTGCGGATCGGCTCCAGCAGACTTTGCAGGCAGTCTTCCAGCAGGCGTTTGATTTTCATGTCACCCAACCCGCCACGGCGATAGTGTTCCTTCAAATCCGCCACCAGCACGGCGTCATCACAGAAGGCATCCAGATAGGTGAACACCATGTTGCCCTCCACCTGGCCGGGATCACTGACGTTCAGATGGCCCGGATCGGTAAACATGCTCATCACCGCCTTGTGCACCTGATCGGCGTCGGCACCCAGAGTGATGGTATTGCCGCGTGATTTCGACATTTTGCCCTGCCCGTCCAGCCCCGGCAGTCGGCTAACATTGCTCAGTAAGGGTTGGCACTCCGTCAAAACCTGCTGGCCGACAATGCGATTGAAACGTCGGACAATTTCATTGGTTTGCTCCAGCATCGGCAGTTGATCCTCGCCGACCGGCACGTGTGTGGCACCAAAGGCGGTGATATCCGCCGCCTGGCTGACCGGATAAACCAGAAAACCGGCCGGCAGACTGCGGGAAAAGTCCTTCTCGATAATTTCACTTTTCACCGTTGGGTTGCGTTCCAGCCGCGCCACGCTGACCAGGTTGAGGTAATACATCGTCAGCTCGGCCAGCGCCGGCAGCGCGGATTGCAGGCAAATGGTGGTTTTCTGCGGATCGATGCCAACCGCCAGATAGTCGGCCACCAGATTAAGCACGTTGGTGCTGATTTTTTGCGGGTTATTGCCGTTATCGGTCAGCCCCTGCAGGTCTGCCACCAATACCGTTTGCTGATGCTGCTGTTGCAGCTCAACGCGCTGACGCAGTGAACCGACGTAGTGGCCTAAATGGAGGGATCCGGTGGCGCGATCGCCGGTCAGAATGGTGTAGCT
Organism: Serratia proteamaculans; assembly: GCF_949794035.1. Classification (NCBI taxonomy): domain Bacteria; kingdom Pseudomonadati; phylum Pseudomonadota; class Gammaproteobacteria; order Enterobacterales; family Yersiniaceae; genus Serratia; species Serratia proteamaculans. Next base: position 1,490,626 of record NZ_OX461105.1, on the reverse strand, counting down.
CATTGCCTTGCTCCTGAAAGTAAAGACACCACCGGATCAACGCAATAAAAATGCCGCCAGAACCGGCGGCATTAAAAAGAGGTGTGAATACCCGTGCCGCCTTTAGAGGAGGCGCCACCAGGACTGGCTGTGAGTGGAGTGCATCGGCATATTCATGGCTTTTAGGCTACGCTCCCGGCAGCCGTGTTGTCAATAACCGCAGGTTGCCAGGTTGCTGCCTGTTCACGGGCTATACGGCAAAATGCCTCGCTCAGCGGTGACGGTGTGCGCCACGCCAGCGCCAACGTATAGGGTACCGGGCTGCCGGTGCCGCTCAGTTCTCGAAACACTACCCCGGGGGATTGCAACACCGCAAACAGGGCCGGCATCAGCGCGATGCCCACGCCTCCCGCCACCAGCCCGCCAATGGTCTGCATCTGTCGCGCCTCCTGCACGATACGCGGACTAAACCCCGCCACCGCACAGGCCTGCAGGATCGCCGCATGCATCCCCGGCCCGTAATGCGCTGGAAACAATATCCAGGACTGATCGGCCAGACTGCTCAAAGTAACTTGCTGCTGCGCCGCCAGCGGGTGGTTTTCCGGCAACGCCAGCACCATGCGATCGTACAGGAAAGGCAGCATCTGCAAGCCCTCCTGTGGCACCACCGGCAGTACCACCATGCCAATGTCGGCACGGTCATCACGCAGTGCGATCAGTTGCTCGGCGGTAGTGGCCTCCTGCAAATGAAACTCCGCCTGCGGATGTGCCTGACGAAACTGCCGCAGGATCCCCGGTAACAGGGCGTTCACCGTGCTGTCGACAAAAGTCAGGCGCAGCGATTCCGTCAGGCCGCGTGCCGCACGCCGGGTATTGCCGAGGGTGCGATCAAACTGCGCCAACGTGCGCCGTGCCTCAATCAGAAATACCTGCCCCGCTTCGGTGATCCTGGTGATGCGGTTGCCACGCTCCAGCAAAAGCACCCCCAGTTCCTGCTCAATTTTTCTGATGGCGGCGGTCAGCGGTGGCTGTGCCATATGCAAGCGGTCGGCGGCACGGTGAAAACTCATTTCTTCCGCGACGGCGATAAACTGCCGCAGCTGACGTAGTTCAATCACACGATACCTTTTTCATATTTTGGGAGCATAAATAGAGTATTGGATGTATCAACAGCAAAAGCCAATACTTTTCCAACCGCAGAACGCCGACGCCATTCCGGCACGGCCCGCGGTAAGGAGAACAGTTATGACGCAACGTACAGCGATTATCACCGGCGGCTCCAGCGGCATTGGGCTGGCTATCGCCCGGCAACTGGCGCAACAGGATTACCGTGTCGCCATCGTGGCACGTGAGCCCCAACGCCTGCAGCAGGCAGCGCAGCAAATTGGCCCCGACACCCGCTACTATTCGGCGGATTTGAGCCGCCGTGGGCCAGTGGAAGACGTCGTCGCACAGCTCGCTGCCGATCTCGGCACCGTAGATGTGTTGATCAACAACGCCGGCTTTACCCGGGTGATTGCCGCCGACACGCCGCTGGCGCAGGCCGAACAGGAATGGGATGCAGTGATCGAGGGGAATCTGAAAAGCACCTTTCTGTTTACCCTCGCGATGTTGCCACACCTGCGTAAACCGGGCGGTCGCATCATTAACCTGAGCTCAATTGCCGCCCAGTGTGGCAGCGGTAGCGCCGGGGCGCTGGGGTATTCCGCCGCCAAGGCCGGTGTGCAGGGTTTTACCCTCAGTCTGGCACGCGAACTTGGCGAATTGGGCATTACTGTCAACGCCATTGCCCCGGGCTTTATCGCCGATACCCGCTTCTTCGGCGCCGGGTTGTCGCAGGATCGCATTGACGCCATCGCGGCAGAAACACCTATGGGCCGCACCGGCCGGGTGGAGGACATCGCCAACGCCGCACTGTGGCTGGCGTCAAAAGAAGCCTCATTTATCACCGGCACCATCACCTCAATTAACGGCGGCGCGCGGGTCGGTTAAGAAAGCGTTACATTCCGCCATTTGCGTTCTCAGCCTGCCGCGCTAGGGTGAAGGGATTCAACCTGAAGAAGGAACACAATATGAAGATCGGATTTGCCGGGCTGGGCGGTATGGGTAGCGCAATGGCCACCAACCTGTTGCAGGCGGGCTATACGCTGAAAGTCTGGAATCGCTCCCCTGAGGCAGCACTACCGCTGGTCGCCGCCGGGGGCCAACAGGCGCAGCAGGCTGATGAGTTGGCCGATGTGGATGTGCTGATCACCATGCTGGCCAACGACGCCGCAACCGAGCAGGTGGTGCTGGCAAGCGGGTTGCTGCAACGGCTGCAACCGGGGGCGATCCACATCAATATGGCGACGATATCGGTGGCGCTGGCCAAACGACTGGCGGCGTTGCATATGGAGCACAACGTCGGCTATATCGCCGCGCCGGTGCTGGGGCGGGTGGACGTAGCCGCGGCCGGTAAGCTGAATATTCTGGCGGCGGGCGATGCGCAGCTGATCGCCAAGGTACAGCCGCTGTTTGAGGTGCTCGGCCAACAGACCTGGCATTTTGGCGAGCAGCCCGAACAGGCCAATATCGTCAAAATCGCCGCCAACTTTACGCTGGCCAGTGCGATTGAGGCAATGGCCGAAGGCAGTGCGCTGGTGCGTAATTACGGCGTTTCCGGCGCGGATTACCTGCAAATGCTCAGCAGTACCCTGTTCGCATCTCCGGCTTATAAGGGCTATGGCGCACTGATTGCCGAAGAGAAGTTCGAACCGGCCGGTTTCAAATTAAGCCTGGGTATGAAAGACGTGAGCCTGGCATTGGAGGCCGCTGCCAACAGCCACACACCAATGCCGTTCGCCGGCGTACTGAAGGATAACTTCCTCGATGCGGTGGCGCAGGGCGATGCGGATTTGGACTGGTCAGCGTTGGCCAAGGTGGCGGCACGCAGGGCGGGATTGAAATAAGGCTAACGAGCCCGGCTGATACACCGGGCTCGTTTTTATCTGGCGATCAGAAGCGGATTTCTGCCGCCGGCAGCGCATTGATCAGCACGCCGAAGCTTTCAATATTCGACAACGTGGCGTTGTGATGGGTACGGATCTGCAGGCCAGTGGCGTGCGCTTTGTCGTGACTGGTGTGTGCATCGGCCGCCAGTGTCACCGGATAGCCCAGCCCAGCGGCGCGACGGGTGGTAGTGTCTACGCAAAACTCGGTGGAGTAGCCGCAGACTACCAAATGCGAAACCCCCTTGGCGATCAGCAATGGTCCCAGCCCGGTGCGCAGGAAGGAGTCCGGGGTGGTTTTACCCACCCGATGGTCGCCGTCGTTCACCTGCAAACGGGAGTCAATCTGCCAGGCATCGCTGCCCTGTGCCAGCTCATCGTCTGGTGTCTGATGCTGGATAAAAATCACCGGCACTCCAGCCTGACGGGCAGCGGCGCTCAAAGTGTTAATTCGCTCAATCGTCGCTTCGGCATCGGCCGGCGGCGGCGTAAACAACCCTTTCTGCACATCAATAATCAACAGCGCTGACTTCATGATAACTCCCGTGAATTTAATCGAAAATCAGCATAACGGTTGGCGCGGACGGAAGATATGGTCAACGCCCTGTTCACGCAATTGACTTACCAGATCGTGGCCACCATTCGGTGTCGCGTGCGCCAGCAGGCGCTCGGCTTCAAATACCGGGCTGGCCCAGAAAATATTCACCGGATCGCCATACTGTTTCGGCAGGGTCAGGTGCTCGCTGTATGGGTAAAACGACGAGGAGAGCACATAGCCCTCATAACCCTGCGGCGCGACTTCAGACTCCAGGGTATGGCCTTCGCCAAACCAGGTAATTTTAGCCCAGGGGGCGTGGGCAAACCCGGCCAGCGCGCTGGCCATCTGCACCGCGTTCTCCTCGGTCATGTACTGACCGTCGATGGCGATGCCCATTTCCATACGGCGGTAGCGGGGAGCTTCGTCGTTAAACAGGATTTCCACCCACGGCATCGGGCGGATACTGACGCCCATGGTGAGAAAATAGTAGATGCCATCGCGCTCATGCTGAGTAATGGCCATCGGCGGCCATTTACCCTGGTCGATTGCATAGTATTTCACCGAGGGACCAAAGTGCTGATCGTAAATCGCCTGATAGTCGTTCTGCATTTTTGGCCACGGATTATCCTCTTCCCGCTGCCAGCTACGCCAGAACTGACGGGTACTTTCCGCCAGCGCATACTGGGTATTGGTGGAAGCAGAGCCGAGCGGATAAGCCAGCGGACTCTCTTTGATGCAACTGGCGGAATAGCACACCGAGTGGTCGATATACAGGCTCCAGCCGGGGATCACTGCCAGCAGTTGACCGTAATACCACAGCGCCGCACCGTCGTCGCTCTCCGTCCAGACCACCATCAGCCCTTCCGGGTTCAGCGGCGCTTCCCCCTCCAGATTGCGGCAAAACTCGGCTGCCAGCATCGGTGGCTGGCCCAACGCCAATGCCGCACTGTCTTCCTGTTGCGGCGCGGCCGCCAGGTTACGCAGCCAGCAGGCTCGCACCTGAAAACGTTCGCTATTTTCTTCTGAAGGATAAATATAAAAATAGGCAGCCCGATGATCTTGCTGAACCACCGCCACCAGCGTCTGGTTCTCATTACTGACTTCAGCAAGTACGTGTGACTCGTTCATATAACCTCAAATAGGCTCAAGGCGCAGAATAATGCTGCACGCTAAATAAAATGGAAATTGGCTTTTGCCCAGTGTAAAGCGCATTAACGGCCGGATCACCCGTAAAAGTCTCAAAATTTCGGGCTGTTGGCTAATTGATGGTCGGATTGCACCGCATCGGTAATCATTTCCGCCATCGCCCTGGTCGTCAGATCAAAATACCCCTGAGGATCCCCATAAATTAAATATAGCGGCGTGGCACGGATCCGCTGACCGGCAAGCGGTAAGGGCAGCAATTCACCACTGGCCAGCAGCCCGGTGATCCGGTCCTGCGGCAACCAGCCATACCCCACCCCATGACATATCGCCTGTATCGCCGCATCAAAGGTGGTAAAACTCCACGCGGCGTCTGCATCCGCTTGCTGCAGAGGATCGGTAATCACCACGCGATGAAAACGGACCAGTTCGGCCTGGGTCAACGGGCCCTTCAATTGATGCAACGGATGGTGACGATGGGCGACGGCGATAAAATTCACATCCATCAAAAAACTGCCGTCCACTGAAGCATCCGGCGGCAACGTGGTGATGTATAAGTCGGCATCAGCTTGCGCCAGCAGTTCCCGGCTTTCACCCCGCAGGATCTCACGCAACCGCACCTGAGTTTGCGGATAGCGCTGTTGAAATTGCCGCAGCGCGCGGAACAGTAACGGCTTTGGAAAAACGCTGTCCGCTACCAGCGTTAACGCCACCTTCTCACCTTGGGTAAACGCCGCCGCCCGCGCCTCAAGCTGGCTGAAAGCGGTAATCAGCGGTTTGGCATGTTCCAATAATGCCCGGCCTTCCACCGTCAACTCCGCCTTACGGCCGACTATCATCAGCAATTTAACCCCCAGCCGCTCCTGCAAGGTGTGCAAACTGTAACTCACCGAGGATTGGCTGCGGTGCAGGTATTCAGCCGCCTGAATATACCCCCCTTGCTCAATCACGGTCTGCAACGTGTGCCACTGATCCAGAGTGGTTTTGGGTGCCCGCATTCTCGCCTCCTAAAACATCTAATAATTCGATTATTAACCGCCAATATTAGCGTTTTTATATCGATTTTTATCAGCGTAGGCTACTCATATCGACTTAAAACACTCCCCATAAGGAACACATAATGAGCAGCTTCGACAAGCACGACCTGAGCGGTTTTATCGGCAAACATCTGGTGTATACCTATGACAATGGCTGGAATTATGAGATCTACCTGAAGAATGCCGGCACCATCGATTATCGGATCCACAGTGGGTTAGTGGGCAATCGTTGGGTGAAAGATCAGGCGGTCTACGTGGTTCGGGTGGCCGCAGAAGTGTATAAAATCTCATGGACTGAGCCGACCGGGACTGACGTTAGCCTCATCGTCAATCTGGGCGATCTGATTTTCCACGGCACCATTTTCTTCCCGCGCTGGGTTATGAATAATCCGCAGCACACCGTGTGTTTCCAAAATGAACACCTGGCACAGATGGCGGCCTATCGTGAAGCCGGTCCGGCGTACCCGACTGAAGTGATCGACGAATTTGCCAGCATCACCTTTGTACGCGACTGCGGCGAAAACGATGAGCAGGTGATTAACTGTCCGGCCAGCGAGCTGCCGGCAGATTTCCCCGCTAACCTGCGGTAATCATCAATGCGCTACGGCGGTTTTGTTAATTCGTCGTAGCGCTCGCTGATAGGAACCGTTACGCATCGAGGCCCGCAGCACTTTACCCACCCCGCCGGCACCGACCCGCACCAGTTTTTGTCGCAACCGGCCGGAAGAAAAATCAAACTGCTGCTGCGCCCAATCCGGCAGCAGATCAATACCCGCCTGCATTACCAGAGCGCCAAAAGGTTGTGCCAGCCTGCTCGGTGCCGGAGCCGCCAGCAGAATGCGCGCCACTTCCTGCGTGCGCTCATCACACACCAACTGCGGCCGCATCCGCTGCAGGTAATCTTCGATTTCACAACAGGATACAGGGATATTGCGTGCTCCCAGGGCAGCGGCGACGCGTGCCGCCTCACGGTAATAGCTGTCCTGCCGTTCGCGGGCAAGATGAGGATTGCGGTAACGCAGATGGCTGGCCAAAAAACAGCGGCTTTCCACCACGTGCACCCAGGTGAGCAGGTCCGGATCGCTGGCGGCATAAGCCCTGCCGTCGCTGCTGACGCCGTTGACCCGCAAATGAATGGCTTTAACTTTGGCGATCAACCGTTCGGCCTCGGCCGTGGGGCCAAAGGTGGTGACGGAGACAAACTGGCTGGTACGGCGCAGGCGGCCGAGCATATCGTCGCGGAAGTTGGAATGGTCCCAGACGCCGGCCAGCGCCAACGGGTGCAGCATTTGCAGCAACAAGGCGCTGACACCGCCACACAGCATCGAGGTGAAATCACTGTGTACCTGCCAGATAACCGACTGCGGCCCAAACAGGCCCGGATCACCCGGCGGGTTCTCAAAATCGACCCCGCCAAGCGCCAGCCCGGTCAGACCGATCACCTGTTTTTCTATCGCCGCACGTATCACTTCCATCCTGACTGACCCCAATTATCGTCCGGCGGCCAGTGTAGCATGCAGGGGAAGGCTGCTTTTAACTCTGCGGGTCGCGATCGTTGAGCAGCACAATCTTACCGGCAAAGCTGCGATCTTCCAGCCGACGGTGGGCAGCCGCGCCTTCGCTCAGCGGGAAGGTTTCGATATGGGGCACGGCAAATTCGCCATTTTGCCAACTGCTGAACAGGCGTTCAGCCCTTTCACGTCGTGCCTCGGCGCTGTTGAGATAAGTCCAGAGGTCACCGCCGACCACGCCTTTGGAATCCATCATCAGGCCGTAGGCAGAAATAGCCGGAGCCTCGCCGCCCGCCATCCCAAAGGTGACGACCCGGCCACCAGGGCGCAGCGCGTCGATGCTCTGTTGCAGCGTGATGCCGACCGAGTCGAAACCGTACTCAACGCCACCGCCGGTCAGCGCGGCAATTTGCGCGACCCAATCCTGCTGATAGGTGAAGGCTGCTGCGGCACCGTTGTTCAGCGCGATCTGCTGTTTGTGCGCCGAAGACACCACGGCGTAAACCTGTGCGCCACGCGCCACCAGCATGCGGGTCAGGATCTGCCCGACACCGCCCGCCGCTGCATGCACTAACGCGCGATCGCCCGCCTTCACCTGCACGCTGTCATTAATCAGGTACTGCGCCGTCAGCCCTTGCAGCAGAATTGAGGCCGCCTCGACGTCGCTCAGGGCTGGTGGCAGCCGCAGTGCATGCTCCACCGGCACATTGATACGCGTGGCGTGACAAAAAGGCACATCGGCGAAACCAATCCGCTCCCCCAACTGCCAGCCATTGACGCCCTCACCCACGGCGATAATGGTGCCCACGCCTTCGTAACCACCGATATGCGGCGGGTTACCGTGCAGCACATAATTGCCCTTGCGGCGGTAGATATCGGCAAAATTCAGCCCGGCAGCGCCCATCCGCACCTGCACCGCGCCCGCCGGTACCGCTGGCGTCGGTAACTCAAGGTATTCGAGCACGTCCGGCCCGCCAAAGTGTTCAAACGCTAATGCATGCATGTTGCTGCTCCGGGAAATTCCGCCAATAACACACTGACGGTCGATAGAAGGATTATCGCAAAGCGCTATAATCAGGCAAAGTGGCCCGCAGAACATTCAGAAAACACCAGGGGTTTATAATGGACCGATTAACCAGCATGGCGGTGTTTGTGCGGGTGGTGGAAAAAGGCAGCTTTGTCGCCGCCGCCGAGGAGATGGCAATCTCTCCGACCATGGTCGGCAAGCACATCCGTTACCTGGAGCAACGCCTGAATGCGCCGCTGCTGAACCGCACCACCCGCAGGCAGGGGCTGACCGAGGCCGGTCGGGTGTTCTACGAACGCTGCCGCCGCCTGCTGGCCGACGCCGATGCCGCCGAAGCCAGTGCCCGGGCGCTGCTGAGCTCCCCCAGCGGGCTGCTGCGTATCAGCGCACCGGTCACTTTTGGCAACCGCGTTCTGACGCCGATCCTCACCGAATTCCTGCAGCGGCACCCAGAGGTCGAGGCGGAGGTGGTGCTGTCGGATCGCAAAGTGGATTTGATTGAGGAAAGCTACGAAGCTGCATTTCGCATCGGCCCGGTGGCGGACGACGGCCTGGTGGCACGTGCCCTGCCCGATTACCGTATGACGCTGGCCGCCTCGCCGGACTATTTAGCGCAGCAGGGTGTTCCAACGCAGCCGGTTCAGCTCAGCACCCACAGTTGCTTTGGCTTCAGCCAGTGGGACGGCAACCACTTCTGGCGGTTGCAGGGGCCAGAGGGGGAAATTAGCGTGCCGGTCAGGCCACGGCTGCGGATGGACTCTGGCGAAGGAGTGCGCCGGGCGGCGCTGGCCGGGTTTGGTATCGCGCTGCATGCCGGTATGCTGCTGGACGAAGATATTGCTGCCGGCCGGCTGGTGCGGGTGTTGCCGGACTATTCGCCGCTGCCACGGCCGATGCACCTGGTCTATCTGCCCGAACGACGGCAGTCACCCAAGCTGGAAGCTTTTATCGCCCTGACCGTCGCCAGACTTTGGGGACGCGCCTGAACAAAACACCGCGGCCAAAATCGCCCCAGGCCGCGGTTTCACCATCACTTCTGCTCATTATTTTATATATCAAATAAGAATAACTAATAGGATTTATATTCTTCCTGTCACTATCAACCCCCGGTAGGATTGGCCTGTATTCACCAGCAACAGAGGTTCCGCCTGCCCTTTGCTTCGAGAAGCCGAGCCCTCTGGCGCTGCGCGCTCCGGGCGGAATACTGTGATGTATTGATAAGGATCCGCTTCTTTATGATCGTTCTTTCGAACGTTTGCAAAACTTTTGACAGCGCACAGGGCCGCGTTATCGCGGTGGATGATGTCAACCTGGCGGTCGAAGCCGGGCAAATTTACGGCATCATTGGCTATAGCGGAGCCGGTAAAAGCACCCTGATCCGTTTGCTTAACGGGCTGGAAACCCCTACCAGCGGCAGCATTCAGGTCGACGGTTTCGATATCGCCGCCGCCAAAAGCGACCAGTTGCGCCAGGCGCGGCTGAAAATCAGCATGGTGTTTCAACACTTCAACCTGCTGTGGTCACGCACCGTCAGCCAGAATATTGCCTTCTCGATGCAAATCGCCGGCGTGCCCAAGGCACAGATTAAACCGCGTGTGGCGGAGCTGGTGACATTGGTTAGCCTGCAGGGCCGCGAAGAGGCTTATCCTTCGCAGCTCAGTGGCGGACAGAAACAGCGTGTCGGCATCGCCCGCGCACTGGCCAATAATCCGGGAGTATTGCTGTGCGATGAGGCCACCTCGGCACTCGATCCTCAGACCACCGATTCGATTCTGGACCTGTTGCTGGACATCAACCGCAAGCTGAACCTGACCATTGTGTTGATCACCCATGAAATGCACGTAGTGCGCAAAATTTGCCATCGCGTGGCGGTGATGGAAAACGGCCGCATTGTCGAAGAAGGCCCGGTGATCGATGTTTTCACCCGGCCGCAGCAGCCGATTACCCAGCAGTTCGTTAAACAGGTTTCGCAGTATCAGGAAACAGAGGAAAGCTTTAATCCACTGTTGGCCCAGCACCTGCCGGGCGCGATCTTCAAACTGACCTTTGTCGGCGTGCAAACCCATCAGGCGGTGATTTCCGACGTGATCCTGCGCTACAAGGTGAGCATTAATATTCTGCACGGCAAGATAACCCAGACCCTGAACGGATCCTTTGGCGAATTGTATATCCACGCCGATGGCAACGATCTGCAAATCGACAGCATGCTGAAATTATTGAAAGAACAACAGATCGCCGCTGAGGTGATTAAACATGATTGAGTCACTGTTCCCTCACCTGCGCATTGACCAGTTGCTGAACGCCACCCTGGAAACCCTGTACATGACCGGTATCGCCGGGCTGGCGACGCTGGTACTCGGTATCGTGCTGGGGGTGCTGCTGTTCCTGACCTCCCGCGGCCAACTGTTGCAAAATCGCCTCGTCTATTCGCTGATTTCAGTGCTGGTCAACGTATTCCGTTCCATTCCCTTCATCATTTTGATCGTGTTGCTGATCCCGTTCACCAAGACGCTGATCGGCACCATTTTAGGAGCTGACGCTGCGCTGCCGGCGCTGATTGTCGGCGCTGCCCCCTTCTATGCGCGGCTGGTTGAGATTGGCTTGCGTGAGGTGGACAAGGGGGTCATTGAAGCGGCGCGCTCTATGGGTGCCAAAACCAGCACCATTATCTTCCGCGTGCTGCTGCCGGAGTCTTCCCCGGCGCTGGTTTCTGGTATTACCGTCACCCTGATCGCGCTGGTGAGCTATACCGCGATGGCCGGGGTGATCGGCGCAGGCGGGCTGGGTAATCTGGCCTATCTGGAAGGTTTTCAACGCAATCACGGTGACGTGACGCTGGTGGCGACGCTGACGATCCTGCTGATCGTTTTCGTTATCCAGTTCATCGGCGACACCATTACAACAACGCTCGATAAACGATAAATAACCTGGGAATAATGATGATGAAAAAGCAAATGATGATGCTGGCTTTCGCCTCACTGACCGCGTTAGCCTCCTTGGGTGCCGCGGCGGAGACCAAGCTGGTGGTTGGTGCGTCCAACGTTCCGCACGCGGAGATCCTCGAGCAGGCCAAGCCGATTTTGGCGAAGGAAGGCATTGATCTGGTGATCAAACCCTTCCAGGATTACATCCTGCCGAATACGGCGCTGGCCAGTCACGATATTGACGCCAACTACTTCCAGCATGTGCCCTATCTGAATTCGGTACTGAAGGACCATGCGGGCGATAAGAGTTACGACTTTGTCAGCGCCGGGGCTATCCATATCGAGCCGATCGGCATTTACTCCAAGAAGTATAAAAGCCTGAAGGATCTGCCGGACAACGGAAAAATCATCATGCGTGATGCGGTGGCAGAGGAAGGGCGCATTTTGTCTATCTTTGAAAAAGAAGGCGTGATTAAGCTGAAACCAGGCGTGAGCAAAGTGGATGCACGCATTACCGACGTGGTGGAAAACCCGAAAGATCTGAAGTTCCTGGCGAACGTGGAAGGCGCATTGTTGCCACAGATGTACAACAACGATGAGGGTGACGCGGTGGTGATTAACGCCAACTACGCCATCGATGCCGGGCTGAACCCAACCAAAGACCCGATCGCGGTCGAAAGCGGTGAAAACAACCCCTATGCCAACATCATCACCGTGCATAAGGCCGACGTGAACAAGCCGGAAATTGTCGCCCTGGTGAAGGTGTTGCACTCCAAAGCCATTCAGGACTTCATCCGCCAAAAATACCAGGGCGCAGTGATCCCGGTTAACCAGTAATTCAAGCCAAGGCCGCAGCAATGCGGCCTTGCCCTTTATCGAACAATACGCCCTTCCCTAGACCTTATTGCCCACCTGGCTGAGACGCGGCCAAACCAGCATCAATGCATCGAGCAAGCGATATAAATCCTCACGGCTAGCCCCTTCACGTGCCTGAACCGACATGCCTTCAATGGTACAGACGATGAATTTGGCCAACAGTGCGGTATCGGTTTTCGCCAATAACTCCCCCTGCTGTACCTTACGGTCAAAACAGGCTCGCAGGCTGGCCTCATTAGCATGATGCTTGTTACGCAGCATTTCGGCGACTTCATCAGACGACGAAGACAGTGCCGCGGACGCACACACCATAAAGCAGCCAGACGGCGTATCCGGATCGGTAAACACTTCAGCTGAAGAGCGCACATAGGCTTCAACGATTTCCGCTATCGGCAGATCCCGCTCCAGCAGTTGATTGGTGCAGGTAGTGTACTTTTGCAGATAACGCTCCACCGCCGCACGGAACAACCCTTCTTTATTACCAAACTCGGCATACAGCGTTGGCGCCTTGGCGCCGGTGACTTCAACCAGATCGGCCAGCGACGTTGAGTCATAACCGTGCCGCCAGAACAGATCGAGCGCGCTGTCCAGCGCACGGTCGCGATCAAACTGCTTCGGTCTGCCACGCGTTTTTTTAGCGCAGACCTCTTCATTGATACTCATAGACCCTCTCTTATCCCGCCCCGCAGCAGGGCTCACTAATTAAATTAACGATCATTATAAAAAAATATTGCGCTGCCGTCGAGAAGCGATTAACATTTAGTTATCGATCGTTAAGTAATAACAACGACAGACATTCAAATCCCAGTTTACGCTGTTAGAATAGGAATTAACATAATGAAAAACTTAAAAATTACTCTTGCCGCCATCGCGCTTGCCTCTGCTTCTTTCGGTAGCTTTGCTGCAGACCTGGTTAACAGTCAGCCGGCTGATCAGCAAAAAATCGGCGTGGTTACTGTCAGTGGTGCTTCTGATATCACCTCTCTGGAAGCCGATTTAGCGGCCAAAGCTGACGCAGCCGGTGCAAAATCATTCCGCATCACCGGCGCCGGGGGTAACAACCAACTGCATGGCACCGCAGTAATCTATCAATAACAATCAGTTAATCGTCATTCTCTGGGCCGGTAACGGCTATTTTCTTCCCGGTTAACGACGATAAGAAAAAAATTAATTAACGAACATTAAAAAAATAATTGCAAAGCGCCGAACAGGCGTCTAACATTAAATTATCGATCGTTAATTAATTTAACGACCCAATAAAAAAACATCGTACAGAATATCGAGATAGGAAATAAGACCATGAAAAACCTGAAAATGACCATCGCTGCCATCGCACTAGCTTCTGTTTCTTTCGGTAGCTTCGCCGCCGACCTGGTAAATGCCCAACCGGCAGATCTGCAAAAAGCCGGTGTGGTTACCGTCAGTGGGGCTTCCGACCTGACCAGCCTGGAAAACAAACTGGCTGCCAAAGCGGATGAAGCAGGTGCTAAATCATTCCAGATCATCTCAACTACTGGCGACAACAAACTGCACGGTACTGCGATTATCTACAATTAATTGCTGAATCAGCAATTGCGCAAAGAGGCGGCCCTGGCCGCCTTTTGTATTATTGCCCCGCCGAAAATCTGCTGGCTGAAGCCCAATCCAGTGGTTTAGCAGCTACTTCGATAGGCCAATATCAGACTGGTATTGTCTCATTACGTCAGCCTGGATTAACCCGCCCGAACCGAGTTTCCCTTTTACCAAAAGTAGCCCATGCTGTAACAGGATGGGGTGGGCGACGGCTCATCCCGCACCTCTTTCTGGCAAATAGGGACGCTGGCTCATGACGAAAAAAACCACCTTGCTGCAGTTTTTCCATTGGTATTATCCTGATGGCGGAAAGTTATGGCCAGAGGTCGCCGAACGGGCCGCGCAAATTGCTCAGTTGGGTATCACCGACCTGTGGCTGCCCCCCGCCTATAAGGGCGCTTCCGGCGGCTATTCGGTAGGGTATGACAGCTACGATCTGTTCGATCTGGGCGAGTTCGACCAAAAAGGCAGCCGCGCCACCAAATACGGTGACAAGGAAGCATTGGTGCATGCCGCCACAGCGCTGCGTGATAACGGCGTGCGGGTGATTTATGACGTGGTCTTCAACCACAAGCTCGGTGCCGACGAAAAAGAGCAGGTGCACGTGTATAAGGCGGACGCCAACAACCGCAATAATATTAACGACCAGGGTTTCGACGCTCTGGCCTACACCCGTTTCACCTTTCCCGGCCGACAGGGCACCTACTCCAAATTTATTTGGGATTACAAATGCTTTGGTGGGGTTGATTACGTTGAACAGCCCGATGAGAAAGGCGTGTTCAAAATCGCCAATGACTACGGTGACGACGGCTGGAACGATCAGGTCGGCGACGAGAAAGGCAACTACGACTATCTGATGGGGGCCGACGTTGAATTTCGCAACCCGGCGGTAGTCGAAGAGCTGAAATACTGGGCGCGCTGGCTGCTGGAAACCCTGCCGTGCGACGGTTTCCGGCTGGATGCGGCCAAACATATCCCCGCCTGGTTCTTTAAAGAGTGGGCTGACCACGTGCGTGACAGCGCACAGCGCGATCTGTTTATCGTCGCCGAATACTGGTCGCACGATTTGGCCGCGTTACAACAGTATATTGACCTGGTCGAGGGCAAAGTGATGCTGTTCGACGTAGCCTTACACCTGAAGTTTCATCAGGCATCAAAACAGGGGGATGGGTTCGATATGGCGCAGATGTTCACCGATACCCTGACCGCTGCCGATCCAGCCCATTCGGTCACGCTGGTCGCCAACCACGACACCCAACCGCTACAATCGCTGGAAGCGCCGGTCGAACCCTGGTTCAAACCGCTGGCCTACGCCCTGATCCTGTTACGCGAACAAGGGGTGCCCTGCGTGTTCTATCCTGACCTGTACGGTGCCAGCTATAAAGATAAAGGCAGTGACGGCCAGGAGTACCAGATTGATATGCCGGTTATCCCTGAGCTGGAAAAGTTGATTCAGGCGCGACAACGCTTTGCCAACGGCGTGCAAACCGATTATTTTGATGATAAAAACTGCGTGGCCTTCAGCCGCAGCGGTACCGCCGAAGCACCTGGCTGCGTAGTGGTACTCACCAATGGGGCTGAAAGCGGCAAAGCGGTTTCGCTGGGTGCCGAACTGGCACATAAAAATTGGCGCGATCTGCTCGGTAACCGTCAGGATGAGGTCACCACCGACGAACAGGGGAATGCGACTTTCCCGGTTAACGGCGGCAGCGTCAGCGTTTGGGTACTGGCAGAAACCCTGTAGCAGGTGCGCCGTTGCGGCCATATGTCGCAACGGCGGCAAACTAAATTTTGCCTTTCGGGTCTAAATTTGGCTAACACCTTAGCAAACCATTCACACCGGAGCCTAAATAGGGTACAAGGCTGCATGAAAATTCCAAAACGACTCCAGCCATTGGTAGATGATGGTTTAATCGACGACGTCATCCGCCGTTTGAAAAGTGGCAAAGAAGCCGACGTCTTTATCGTGCGCTGCGGCGAAGAGATCCGCTGCGCCAAAGTTTACAAAGAAGCAGACAAGCGTAACTTCAAGCAGGCCGTGAATTACCAGGAAGGCCGCAAAGTGCGTAACAGCCGCGATGCCCGTGCCATGAGCAAAGGGTCGAAATTCGGTCGCCAGCAGCAGGAAGAAGCCTGGCAGAATACCGAGGTCGATGCACTGTATCTGCTCGCCAAAGCGGGCGTACGCGTACCGCAGCCGGATATCTGTCTGGATGGCGTGCTGCTGATGGAACTGATCACCGACGAAGAAGGCCTGGTAGCCCCACGTCTGAGCGATGTCACTCTGACGCCGGAACAGGCGCGGGCCGATCACGCACTTATGATGAACTACGCGGTGCGCATGCTGTGCGCCGGGCTGGTACATGGCGACCTGTCGGAATTCAACGTGCTGATGGACAAAAATGGACCGGTGATTATCGATTTACCGCAGGTGGTGGATGCCGCCGCCAACAACCACGCCAAAAGCATGTTCGAACGTGATATCAACAACATGTCGCAGTTTTACGGCCAATATGCCCCGGAACTGCTCGACAGCAAGTACGCCAAAGAAATTTGGGCGCTGTATCAGGAAGGTAACCTGACACCGGCCAGTGTGTTGACCGGTAAGTTTGTCGAGAGCAACAAACGCGCCGATGTCGGTTCAGTGCTGGAAGAAATCCAGGCGGCCAGCGAAGAGCACCAACGTCAGCTTATGGCTCGCAACGAAGAAGATTAACCCCCACCCGGCCATGTCCAGTGTGGCCGGGGTTTATTCGATCCTGAACACAGCCACACGCATTAAAAATCATCATCCTCATTCCCTCCCGCCCCCATTTTACGCTATAACAAGCTAGCCTCGTCGTCGCAGAAAGGAAAGCTCATGACCGCTACCGCGCCGCAATTCTGGCGTGACCCGCAGCTCCCTTTTGTGGAAGCTCGCGCCATTGAAGATGGCCGCAAAGTTTGTTACGCCCTGCATAGCCATGAAATTTTCTCCATCGGTGCTATCACCGACGGCACCAGCATTTATATTAATGGCAGCCAACAACGGCAGGTCAGTACCGGCGACGTGGTGGTGATTAACCCGCAGCAGGCCCATGCTTGCAATCCCATCGGTGAGCAACGCTGGTCATATATCATGTTTTATATTGATGCCACCTGGCTGGGTAAACTGCAGCAAGAGATCGCCGGTGGCGACGGGGGTTTTATTCCGTTTGAGCAGGTGCTCAGCCGTGCCCCTGCCCTGTTCAATGGCCTGAACCAGCTGTATGCGCTGCTGATCGCCCCGCAACATTGCCAGTTGGAAAAACAGATTGCTCTGGTGGAATACTTCACCGAGCTGCAAATCCGCCTGGGCGATGTCCGCCCGGCCGCAGCCGAGCACCCAAAGCTGGAAGCAGCAGCAACCTTTATCAGCCAACATTGCACCCAACCACTGACGTTGGAAGCCATCTGCCAGGCGGCAGCACTCTCGCCTTCTTACTTAATCCGCGCCTTTAAACAGCGTTACGGCATGACGCCGCACGCCTACCTGGTCAATCAGCGCATTCAGTTCGGTCACCGACTGCTGAAACGGGGCTATCCGATCGCCGCGGCCGCCAGCGAAAGCGGCTTTGCCGATCAGGCGCACTTTCAGCGCACCTTCAAACTGCTGCTGGCTGCCACCCCTGGCCAGTACCAAAATCCGCGCTAAACGCCGTCGGCCAGCAGATAGCAGGCGCTGGCCACCAACAGCAACGCCATCAAGCGATTAAAACGCCGCACATGGCGAGCCTGTTGCAACAGACCGGTCAGCATCGCACCGGTGTAGGCCCAGCAGGCCACCGAGGCATAGCAGACGACAAAATAAATCACCGCGAACTGCCATAACAGCAACCGGTCACCGTCGGCAACAAACGCCCCCAAACTGGCCACTGACGCCAGCCAGGCCTTGGGATTCAGCCACTGCAACCAGGCGCCATACCAGAACGACGGCGCTTGCGGCTGATTGCCGTTGCCCAGTCGTCCGTCGTCAAAGGCCAGTTGATAAGCCATAAACAACAAAAAGGCGATGCCCGCCCACTGGATCAGCTGCGTCAGCACCGGCAACAGTATCAGCAACTTGTGCAGGCCCAGCCCAATCAGAATCAATAGCAGGGTAAAACCCAGCGTGGCACCAAAAACATGCCGCAAGGTAGCGTTAAAACCGAATTGCGCCCCGGCGCTCAGCGCCACGATATTGACCGGGCCGGGAGTGATGGAAGAGGCCAGTGCAAAAGCGGCCATCGAAAGATAAATATTCATTACAGGCACCTGAGAAAGAGTTCACAGATGCCAGACTGACGGCTTGGGAGCCCCCTGTATTGAACAAAATTACCCTACTGCCCGCTAACCCGGCATCAGGCCGATAAAGCTGGTTTTCTTGCGCGGCCCGGTCATCAGCGCTTCCAGTTTTTCCACGCATTGCAGATAGTGCGGCGTCTTTTTGTGGGCAGCGACGGCCTGCTCATCCCGGTAGGCTTCATAGATATAAAAACGCGTCGGGATGGTTTCATCCTGCAACACGTCAAAGCGCAGATTGCCCGGCTCTTCGATCGCTCCCAGATGATTAGCGCGGAAGACCTCAATAAACTCGTCTACTTTGTCCTGCTTAACGTTAATTTCTACCAGTGTGACGTGCATGGTGGCTCCTTGTTTACCCTTTCCCCGTCATACTTCAAGCTGCATCCTTGTTGGCTGCCTGCGTTTACCCCGGTCACGTACTACTGGTATGCTCTCGGGGATGCACTTTGTTACCGCCTCGATGCAACTCGAATTATTTAGGGTAGTGAAGGTCAATGTGCTTTCCAACCATAGGTTTATTCCCGCGGATTTACCCCCCGCAACGGCAATTTTGCAGCGCAGTTCACAAATCCTGCCGACCCCGCCGCTTCCGCCAGCAGTGCGCAGAGCACCGCATCTATAGTTAAGATCCCAATCCCAGAGAGTGTGAGCTATGGATAACTATTTGATGGCACTGGACGCAGGCACCGGCAGCATTCGCGCGGTCATCTTCGATCTGGCAGGTAATCAAATTGCTCAGGGCCAGGCAGAGTGGCGGCATCTGGCGGTACCGGGGGTGCCCGGCTCAATGGAGTTTGATCTGGCCCACAACTGGCAACTGACCTGCCAGTGCATCCGGCAGGCGCTGCAGAATGCCGGTATCTCTGGCCAGGCGATCCGCTCCGTGGCCTGTTGCTCGATGCGTGAGGGTATTGTGCTTTACGATCGCGACGGCGTGCCGATCTGGGCCTGCGCCAATGTTGATGCTCGCGCCAGCGAGGAAGTCAGCGAACTGAAAGAACTGCATAACCACAATTTCGAACGCGAGGTTTATCAGTATTCCGGGCAAACGCTGGCATTAAGCGCCATGCCGCGCCTGCTGTGGCTGGCGCATCACCGGCCGGACATCTACCGTCAGGCGGCGACGCTGACCATGATCAGCGACTGGCTGGCCAATATGCTGAGCGGCGAACTGGCGGTCGATCCTTCCAATGCCGGGACCACCGGCATGCTCGATTTGGTCAGCCGTGACTGGCGCCCGGCGTTGCTCGACATGGCCGGGTTGCGCGCCGATATGCTGTCACCGGTGAAAGAAACCGGCAGCCTGCTGGGACACATCACCGAACAGGCGGCACAACAAAGTGGCCTGTTACGCGGCACGCCGGTGGTAATGGGCGGCGGCGATGTGCAACTGGGCAGTCTCGGGTTGGGAGTAGTGCACGCCGGACAAACGGCGGTGCTGGGCGGCACCTTCTGGCAGCAAATCGTCAATTTGCCGGAACCGGCCACCGACCCGGAGATGAACATCCGCATCAATCCGCACGTGATCCCCGGCATGGCACAGGCCGAGTCAATCAGCTTCTTCACCGGATTAACCATGCGCTGGTTCCGCGATGCCTTCTGCGCCGAAGAAAAACTGATGGCGGAACGGCTGGGCGTAGATGCCTACAGCCTGCTGGAAGAGATGGCCGCACGAGTGCCGCCAGGGGCTTACGGAGTGATGCCGATATTTTCCGACGCCATGCATTTCAAGACCTGGTATCACGCCGCGCCTTCGTTTATCAACCTGTCACTCGACCCGGAGCGCTGCAATAAGCAAACCCTGTTCCGCGCATTGGAAGAGAACGCCGCCATTGTTTCCGCCTGCAACCTGGAGCAGATCGCCAGTTTCTCCGGCGTACAGGCGCGCTCGCTGGTATTTGCCGGCGGAGGCTCCAAGGGCAAGCTGTGGAGCCAAATCCTCAGCGATGTCACCGGCCTGACGGTGCGCGTACCGGTGGTGAAAGAAGCCACCGCGCTGGGCTGCGCCATTGCCGCCGGAGTGGGTGCAGGGTTGTATGAGTCGCTGGCACAAACCGGTGAAAGTCTGGTGCGCTGGGAGCGTGAGTACCAACCGGATATGGCCAATCATGAACTGTATCAGCGGCAAAAGGAGACCTGGCAGCAGGTCTATGCCGACCAGCTCACCCTGGTAGACCATGGCCTGACCACCTCGATGTGGAAAGCGCCGGGCCTGTGAGCCTCCCCGGGCGCACACCTGATGCGCCCGTCGCATAAGCTTATGCCGATTAAGCCTTTGGCCTTCCGGTTGGCCGCCAACCCCCGATTGACTTGCCCTGCCTGATTGTTCCCCCACAGAAACAGTGTAACTACCGCAAACGGATTTATCCGCCGCAAATGCCTGCGTAAATTGTGATCTCTGTCACTCCGCGCCCGCTGCGCGGTTTACACATTCACCTGGGATGAGCAGTACTATGCTGAATAATAATGATAAACCTGCACCATCAGCCTGGCTGGCGATTTTCTCGCTGACGGTTGCCTGCTTTGTGATGGTCACTACCGAGTTTCTGCCGATCGGCCTGCTGACCAATATCGCCCCGTCGCTGGATGTCAGTACCGGCAGAGCCGGTCTGATGGTGACCGTGCCTGGCATCATCGCGGCTATCGCCGCACCGGCCCTGAGCCTGGCGGCCGGTCGACTCGACCGTCGCCTGCTGATGCTTGCACTGAGCGTGCTGCTGGCAATCTCCAACCTGGTCTCCGCATTGGCGGTTAACTTCCCCATGATGCTGCTTGGCCGCGTCCTGCTGGGCATCTGCGTCGGCGGTTTTTGGGCCTTTGCCGCCAACTATGGCCGCCATCTGGTGCCGGAAGCCAGCCAGGGTCGCGCCACCGCGCTGATCCTCAGCGGCATTTCGGTCGGTGCCGTGTGCGGCGTCCCCGCCGGGGCATTGATTGGTGACCTGTTCGGCTGGCGCGCCGCCTTCTTTGGCAGCGCGGTGCTGGCGGTTGGGGTGCTATTGGCCCAACTGCGGTTGTTGACGTCGGTCCCACCCACTCGCCCGGTCACCGCACGCGACCTGCTGTTACCCCTGCGTCTGCCGATGGCACGTACCGGGCTGATTGCCATCGTGTTGCTGTTTATCGGTCACTTTGCCGCCTACACCTATCTGAAGCCGCTGCTGCAGCAGGTGTTCGTCCTCAGCCCCTCGGCGATTTCGTTGCAGCTGCTGGCCTACGGCGCCATTGGTCTGCTCGGTACCTTCCTCGGTGAACGGCTGGCCGAACGTAGCCTGCGCGCCACCTTTATTCTGATCACCGCCATGTTGGCTGCCATCCTGATCGTCTCGCCGTTCCTCAGTGGCATCGCCGGTGCCACGCTGATGGTGATGGTATGGGGACTGGCATTTGGCGCCGTACCGGTCTGCGCCACCAACTGGATGTTCGCCGCCGTCCCGCAGGCACCGGAGGCCGGTCAGGCACTGCTGGTCTGCGTGATCCAGATTGCGCTGGCTTCCGGCGCGTTGTTGGGTGGCGAAGTGGTCGACTGGCAGGGCGTCAGCAGCGCCATGCTGTTTGGCGGTGCGCTCACCCTCTCCGCCGCGCTGGTTTTCGGCCTGACCTTGCGTTCCGGCATGATTGGCGTTAAACAGTCATAATCATTATTCATCCGCAGAAACACGCCCCGGCCTCTGCCGGGGTTTTGCACTGAGAGCGCTATGGATCATCATTTACTCGCTATTCGGGTGTTTAACCGCGTGGTCGAAACCGGTGGCTTCACCCGCGCCGCAGATTCACTGCGGATGCCCAAGGCCACCGTCACCAAGCTGATCCAGAACCTGGAAGATCATCTGCAAACCAAGCTGTTCCAGCGTACCACCCGCAGCGTGTCGGTCACTGCCGAGGGCGAATGCTATTACCAGCGCACGGTCAAGTGGCTGGCGGAGCTGGAACAGATGGAAGGCAGCATGACCGAGTCGCAGAGTGCGCCACAAGGCGTGCTGCGCATTGACGCCGGTGGCTCGACGGCACGGCAGTTGCTGGTGCCGGCGCTGCCGGACTTTATCGCGCGTTACCCGCAAATTCAGATCGACCTGGGGGTGGGCGACCGTCTGATCGATCTGATTAACGACAGCGCCGACTGCGTGATCCGCAGCGGCCCACTGGCCGATTCCAGCCTGATTGCCCGCCGGTTGTTCGAGCTTGAATGGGTGACCTGCGCCACCCCGGCCTATCTGGCGCGCCACGGTACGCCGCAACACCCTTGCGATCTGGAGCTGGGTTTTCCACTGGCACATTACCGCCATGCGCTGAACGATCGCATCCAGCCGCTGCACTTTGTCGATCGGGGCAAGGAGATTGATATTCAGCATCGCTATCACGTCAGCGTCAACGAGGGTAATGCGCTGCTGGCGACGGCACTGGCCGGGTTGGGCATTATTCAAACCTTCCGCTTTATGGCCCAGCCGCATCTGGACAACGGCGAACTGGTCAGCCTGCTGCACGACTGGCAACCGCCCTCGGAACAGATGTACGTGGTCTATCCCTCCAACCGCCATCTAAGCGCCAAAATGCGCGTGTTTATCGATTGGGCGGTCGAGACCTTCAAATAAGCGAAATCTGCCGCTATAGTTGGCTGCTATTGGGCAAAAAACGAATCGAATTATGCGTATTGAACCACTGTCTGCGTATCGCCAACGCATTGATGAACTGGCCGCATTATTGCATCTGGAGTGGCAGGATTTCCCGCCGTGGAGCTGTCGCGAAAAAATCAGCCGACGTCTTGAACAGCGTTGCGAACCGCAGCATCCCGGCATGGCGCTGTTGGCTCTGTCGCCGCAACAAGAGATCCTCGGCACTGCCAGCCTGATCGTTTACGAACTGGCGGATAGGCCGGAGCGAAAATTCTGGATGGGTGAAGTCTTTACTCACCCCCAGCACCGTGGGCAAGGGGTGGCTCGCCGCCTGATCGATCACTGCGTCGCCCACTGCCGCCAGCAACAGATCGCCGAGTTGTATCTCTACACTCCCGATCAACAGTTGCTGTATCAAAAACTGGGCTGGCAACCGGTTGAGTTGCGGGAAGTATGCGGCGAAGAAGTGACGGTGATGTGCCGCACGCTGTAATCCGGCGCGTTGTGGTATTATTTAACGCATTACTGTTATCACCCGACGGGCACACACCATGGCATATATTCCAAAAAACTACGCGAGGCTGGAGACCGGCTACCGCGAAAAAGCACTGAAAATCTTCCCCTGGGTCTGCGGGCGTTGCTCGCGCGAGTTTGTTTATTCCAATCTGCGCGAACTGACGGTCCACCATATCGATCACGACCACAGCAACAACCCCGAAGACGGCAGCAACTGGGAAATGCTGTGCCTGTATTGCCACGACCACGAACACTCCAAATATACCGAAGCCGATCAATATGGCTCTACGGTAGTGGCCGGTGAGGACGCGCAAAAAGACGTTGGGCTCGCGACCCATAACCCGTTCGCCAACCTGAAATCGATGTTGAAAAAGTAGCCATTACCGAACAGCCATCATTGGCAACCTAATAACTTATTAAGTTGCCAAATTAAAAAAAATCTCCTCCGCATAACCACTTCCCAGAGCATTCCTACTTACCCGCCTACTAAGTTACCAGCAAAATAAGCAGCAAAGTTAACCGCATACTGGCTTGGCAAGCCGTCGCCGTTGGTGCATATTGTTCAAGCGTTGTTGTTGTTAACCTGTTTAATTATCAATCCAATAAGCATATTAACTTAATAAGTTACCAGCTTAATAACTTGAGAGATGGCAGCATGATTGTTTTGATTGGCTCGCAAAAAGGTGGCGTAGGGAAATCGACCAAGGCGGTCAATATCGCCGGATATTTGATCCTCAAGCTGGGAAAAACCGCCATCATCGTTGATGCTGACGATCAGAAATCAATCATGACCTGGTATAACGACCGCCAGAATGTAGAAGGCTTGCCGCATATCCCGGTGGTCGCCGCCTCAGGCAAAATCAAAGAGACCCTGCTGGAGCTGGATCGTCATTACGACTATGTGATTGTCGATACCGCCGGCCGCGACAGCGCCGAGCTGCGTTCCGGCCTGCTGGCCGCCGATCTGTTCCTCTCCCCACTGCGCCCTTCCCAGATGGATCTCGATACCGTCGGCTATCTGTCGGAAATGTTCGCCACCGCGCAGGAATATAACGAGAAGGTGAAAGGCTACATCGTGCTGAACATGTGCCCGACCAATATCTTTATTAATGAAGCTAACGAAGCGGCGCAGGTGTTGAGCGAGTACCCGGAGTTGACGCTGGTCAGCAACCGTCTGTGCGACCGCAAGATTTACCGCGATGCCTGGGGCGAGGCCATCACCGTGCATGAGGCGAATAACCTAAAAGCGCAGGCGGAGATTGAAAGCCTGGTGAAAGAGGTGATCCTGTGAAAAAGCGTACCCCTACCCAGCGCATGTCAGAAGACGAATTTATCAACAGCGCCACTTCACACACCCTGCATGTTCCCGCCCCGGAAGCCAAACCGCAGGGCCGCAAACGCACTTACAAAGCCATTTCAGTCAGCCTGACCGATAACCACGTCGACGCGATCGATGAAATCATTGTGCAGGCGGCACGTAACGGCGTGGTGCGCATCACCCGTTCCGATATCATCAAGCTGGCGATCGACGGGCTGGCAGAAAAGAGTGAAGAGCACCTGCTGCAACTGCTGAAGAAGATGTAATTAGCTTCACAACCTGCCAGCTTAATAAGCTACTCGCCTGGCAGGTTGATAATCCAACTACCACTGCCGGGGAAACGGCATATCGCGATAGGTTTTTCCGGTCGCCTTATGCAGGGCACTGGCTATCGCCGGTGCGACCACCGCAGTGGAAACCTCGCCGCATCCCTGTGGCTCACGCGAACTGTCGAGCACCACGACTTCCACCTTGGGCATCTCGGCAATAGTTATCAGCGGATAACTATCAAAATTCCCCTCTACTACGCCACCCCGCTCAAAATGCAATTCACTTTTCAAACAGGTGGTCAGGGCAAAACCAATGCCGCCCTCAACGTTAGCGCGAACCAAATTAGGGTTAATCACCTTACCGCAGTCAATACCACACACCGCGCGGATCAATTGCAGTTGCCCTTGATTAATCCTCAGTTCGACCACCAGGCACACGTAAGTGGTAAAAGCGTTGTTTCGACCTAGCCAGATATTACAAGACATGCCGCGATAGGTTCCCGTCGGCAGATCGTGCTGCCAACCCGCCGCCGTCGCAGTGGCGTCCAGCACCCGCCGTGCTTCAGGGCTACCCTGCAGCAATTTTCGTCGATACTGATATTCATCTATGTTGGCTTTATAGCTCAGTTCGCTGATGAAGCTTTCCAGGAAAAACAGGCTGGCCACGCTTCCCACACCGCGCAAATAACTCAGTGATACCGGCTGCTCGACAATACCGGCCTCCACTTTCAGGTTAGGGATCTGATACGGCGTGCTATAGACACACTCCACCATGCTTTCATCCCAGCCGCCCGCCTCATGCACCGTTTCGCGCCGCATCTGCCAGAACAGCGACTGGCCGGCATAACGCGCCCACAAAGCCTGCGGATAGCCGTTTTCATCCAGCAGCGCCTGGTAATGACTGATACAGCCGGGGCGATAGTATTCATGACGGATGTCGATCTCGCGTGGGTAAATAACCTTAACCGGCTTCCCCAACGCCTTGGAGGCGGCGGTGGCGTGCATCACTGCATCCGGCAGGTATTTACGCCCAAAGCTGCCGCCCAGATAGGTGGTGTTAACCACCACATCGGCAGGCTTCAAGCCAAACATTTTCGCCAAGACACTGCGCACCATGTCCTGCCCCTGGAATGGCCCCCAGGTTTCAATGCGGCCCGCCGTATAATGACTGGTGGCATTGCAGGGTTCCATGGTGGCATGTGCCAGATAGGGCGCGCTGTAATGCGCCTGATGCAACCGCGTGCTGCCAACAGCCTGCTGAATCAACGCCGCAGCCTGACCGCGATCTACCGCCTGCGCCAACTCGCCACCGTCGAGCATGGCCTGATTCTCCGCGGCGATTTTATCGCTGGAAAGCGGCGTCCCCTCCCCCGGCTGATACTCAACCTCCAGCAAATCCACCGCTTTCTTGGCCTGCCAGTAGCTTTCAGCCACCACGATCACCGTATTCAGGGACATATCATGGTCCAGGCCAACCATGTTATTCATTGACCACTGCCGGGTCAGCACCAGATCGATAACCCCCGGAATAGCGCGTATCTGCTGTTCGTTACGTATGGCGATAATTTTTCCACTGAGATCCGGTACCATCCAGGGGACGCCGACCAACATTCCCGGCAACTCAATATCGATGCCGTAAATTGCACTGCCGTCGACCTTCTCCGGCGTATCAACCCGTAACAACGGCTTGCCGATAATGCCCTGTTTTTCCTGCTCCTGGCTCTTCAATGTCGGTGTGGGATTCAGCGGCAGCTCCGCCGCATAATGCAGCAGATCGCCATAGGCTACCCGCCGCTGGCCAACATCATCAACTACCCAGCTTTTTTCCGTACGGCACTGCTCCGGCCGTAAAGCCAGATGTTTGGCACCGGCATGCAGGAAAAAATCTCTGGCCTGCGCGCCCGCTAGCCGGGTGCGTTGGTAAAACTTGGTCATTGAGGTTGAGGCCGCGACAAACTGCGCAAAAGACTCTCCCCCTGCAACCTGACGGTAGGCATCACGACCGGTGACAAACTTCACCGTCACCTGCGCCCAATCTGCATCCATTTCTGCCGCCACAACCTCCGCCAGACCGGTGTATATTCCCTGACCGACCTCGCACTGCGACACGCCGATGACGATTTGGCCGTTGCGATCGATCCAAATCCAGTCGTTCAACTCATATTGGCTGTCTGGTGGCGTGATGTTTTGAGAAACCACTGCCGCGATACTGCGTAGCGATATCGGCAGGAGCAGAGCACCAACGGCCAGTGCGCCCCCTTTGACCAAGGTACGTCGGCTGATCGTCATGGTTATTTCTCCCCATTACTGACGCGATGTACCGCCGAACGAATACGATGGTAGGTGGCGCAACGGCACAGGTTGGTCAGGCCATCATCGATCTGACGATCGCTGGGATGTGGATTTGCCGCCAGCAGCGCGCTGACCGCCATGATCATGCCGGATTGACAGTAACCGCACTGCGGCACATCTTCGGCAATCCAGGCTTGCTGCACCGGATGGCTGCGATCGGCGGACAATCCTTCAATGGTGGTCACCTTGCGATTCACAACCAACTGCAGCGGGTAGCAGCAAGAACGCACCGCCTGACCGTCGACATGGACCGTGCAGGCACCACAGGCACCGATACCGCAGCCAAACTTGGTGCCAGTCAGCTTAAAATGCTCGCGGATCACCCACAGCAGCGGCGTATCCGGCTCACCGTCAAACTCGACCTCACGGCCGTTCAGATTGAACTTCATGCCACCCTCTCTTAGGTTGCGGAGCGAAAATATCAGCGTGTGCGGCGGCGACGCGCCTGAATCAGCCAGCCCAGAGCCAGCAATACCAACAACAGCCCGCCCCAGAGCAGATAAGGCAACAGCCAGATCAACAGGGGTATCTCTCCACCCGCCCGCAGTTGCGCCACCTGTGCCGGTGTCACCCTGACGGCAGGGTTGCCAAACTGCTGCAACACATAATTACCCAACTCAGCGACCTGTCGATCGTCAAGGCTGTCGGCGAAGCCCGGCATCCAGGTCTGTATATTTTCGCCCTGCCGCTTGACCCCATGCAGAATGACCATCACCAGGTTATTGGCCTGTTCACTGCCGACGGTAGAGTTATGGCGCAAAGCGGGAAAGTGCCCGTCGTAAGCACCTTTGGCGTCAAGACGATGACAACTGGCGCAAGAGATGGCATACAGCGCAGCGCCTGAAGCGCTATCCACTCCACCGCCCTGATACTGATAGGCAGCTTTGGTAGCGCGAACCCTGGTTATCGGCGGGGTTTGTTTTAGCCAATCCGCGATGGCGATAAGATCGTCATCGCTCAGGAACCTCAGGCTATGCTCCACCGCTTCCGCCATACCACCTGCCGCCTGCGCTTTGTCATTACGTCCGGTGCGCAGGTATTGCACCAGTTCCGTTTGGCTCCACCCGCCGATGCCACTGACGGGATCCGAGGTAATATTCGGTGCTATCCAGCCGCCAACCTCACCGCCAGCCAGGTAGCGGTCGCCCCGCTCCGCCATCATCCAGTTGCGCGGACTGTGGCAGGCGGAACAGTGTCCCAACACGTCGACCAGATAACGGCCGCGCTCATTCGCTCCCGCGGCATGGGTGGACGTATTCTTCAGGAATAGCCAGTTCCAGCCGAGGATCGCGTAGCGCCAGGAGAAGGGAAAATCCAGTTGAGTGGCTGGAGCCGCACGTTCAACCGGAGTGACTCCGACCATAAAATAGCGGTACAAGGCGTGTAGATCGGCATCACTCAGCCCCTGATAAGCGCTATAGGGCATCGCGGGATACAGCGGTTGACCATCGCGGCGAATGCCCTGAGTCAATGCGCGCCGAAAATCCTGCTCGTTATAATTGCCAATCCCGGTCTCTTTGGCCGGTGTGATATTGCTGGCGATGATTTTTCCCATCGGTGAAGCAATCGCATAACCACCGACATAGGGCGCATCATGTTCAGCACTGCCGCGATGGCAGGCAGCACAGTCGGCGGCAACGGCCAGATATTTGCCCCGGGCGATAATCTGTGGATCCTCAGTGCCGGCAAATGCCGAGACGGCAAAAATGCCCAGTGCAAATGCACACAGCCCCTGCACGACTCGCCGGCGGCCGATCACGATCCGCCGTCCGGGTTAATCTCGTTTGCCTGCTCGCTCGCCAGCAATGCGAACTCCTCCGGCAACAGGTTTTCCTGATCGAGCATGGCGATTGCGTTATGTTTAATGCCAAACAACACGCGGTAAAACGCCTCCAGATCGCTGGTGGAAACCCCTTTGAGCAGCAATTGGCGTGCCTGTTGGCTGGAGTGATCCAGCTGCTCCAGCATCTCCTGCCCGGCCGCTGTCATTCTCACCCCTTTGGCGCGTTTGTCCTCCGTCAGTGCAATGCGCGCAATTAACTGATTCTTTTCCAGAAATAACAGCGCACGGGACATGGTTGAGACCTCGGCATTCAGGTGCAGCGAGATGTCTTTCAGGGTACAACCGTCACCAAGATCGGCGATGGCGCTCAGCGCCAGCCAATGCGGGCGTGTCAGATTGGTCATTTTCACCGACTGATCCATGGCGGTACGCCACAGGCGGTTGGTGACGTCCAGATGAATCCCCAGCGCAGCAGGAAGTTTACGCGGTTTTGACATGCTTGATGGCCTCTGGAAATTTATTTGCTTGTGCAAGCAAATAATAGATCGAACTCACCGGCAGGATCAAGCCAGTGACAGAGATTTAATTAAAGTGATTTAAATACATGAGGATAGTGGTGTTCTGGCTGAGTTTATAAGGACAAAAAACCCTGCTGCCGCAGTATCTCCTGCCCCTGTTCCGCCAGAATAAACCCGGCTAAAGGCTGCGCTCGCGCATCCAGCAGGCACAGGCCGTAATCGGCTTCAATCGCCAACGGTGGCGGTAACTGCCGCACCGCCAGTTCAGGGAATTCCGCCAAGGCTGTGCCATAGCTGGCATACCCGAGGAAAATATCCGCCTGTCCGCTATTGAGCAGGTACTCCGCCGCCAGTCGATGCGGTGGCAGCGGCGCGGAGTCGGGCCCGCCTACCAACGCCAAAGCCCGCTGCTGCAAAGCGACGCCCTGCCCCGGTGCCAACAGCTCAATACGCTCGAACAGTTGCTGCGCATAGTCGCCGGAAGGATCAGCGCCCGGCGTTGATGTCGCCACCCGCCAACGCGAGTCCAGCAACACCTCCAGCAATGGCCGTTCGGTTAAGCCGGCAATATTACGCACAGTGGTGCACAGCCGGTTGCGAGCAAAAGGCTCAACCCGTGACGACAGTTGCAAACTTACCAATCGCTGCGGGTGCGCCAGGTTGGCCGAGGCGAAAATATGCGGGCGCTCCCCGGCTTCAATTCGCTGGCGCAGCAGGCCCGCCGGGCCAAATACCGCCTCCACCGCCTCACCGGTTTGCCTCTGAAAGGCAGCCAACAAGGGACCGAATGCCCCACGCAGGCTACCTGCGGCGAACAACAAGATATTACTCACTTTCACGCTCCCGTTGGCTGCGGTACAGGGGAACCAGCGTTTCAAACTGACGCCCGTCGATCTGCAAGGCTACCCGTTCAATCGCCAAATCAAACAGCGGCGACAGGCTCTCGGCCGTCAGCACCTCAGCGCAGGAGCCCAGCTGATGCTGTCCTGCCGCCCCCAGCAACAGGGCGCGATCGGCCACTGCATGTGCATGATTGGGCTGATGGGTAGAAAACATCACCGCCATCTGTCGTTCCCGTGCCAAATGTGAGATCAGGCTCAGCACCCGGTCCTGATGGTGCAAATCCAACGCCGAGGTCGGCTCGTCCAGCATCAACACCTCACAGCTCATCGCCAACGCGCGGGCTATCAATACCAGTTGCCGCTGCCCGCCGGACAGGCTGCCAAATTCGCGATCGGCAAAGCCCAGCATATCCAGCGACTGTAGCGCCTCTTTCGCCAGTCGGTGATCCTGCGCCGAGGGGGAGCGGAACAAACCCACGTAACGCGCGCGCCCCATCAGCACGATATCCAACACCCGATAAGCAAAGGGGGCAGCGAACTGCTGCGGGACAAAACCTATGCCGTTACCCCGTTCCACCGCGCCTTGCTGCAATGGTAAGGTACCGAGCAGCAGTTGCATCAGGGTGCTTTTACCGCGTCCGTTGGGGCCGAGCACCGCCAGCACCTCACCGCGCCGTAACTGTAAATTCAATTGATGAAACAGTGGTGTCTGGCCGGGCCAACTAAAACCCAGCCCCTTCACCCGCAACAATGTCTCAGCCATGCCAGCCTCTCAGTTGCGCGCGGCGCAACAGCAACGCAAACAGCGGCGCACCAATCAGCGCCGTCAGGATGCCCAATGGAATTTCGCTGCTGCTTAAGGTGCGCGCCAAATCGTCAATCAACACCATATACAGCGCGCCCAGACACATTGAGGCAGGCAACAGACGACGATGATCCGGGCCGACCAGCAAGCGGGCAACGTGGGGGATCACCAGCCCTACCCAACCGATGCTGCCGCTCACCGCCACCTGTGCAGCGACGATGGCGGCACACAGCGTCAGGATCAGCCAGCGGGTCCCTTCGACATTGATGCCCAGCGCGGCGGCATCCTCATCCCCCAGCGACAACAGATTAATGCGCCAGCGCAATGCCAGCAGCAGCCCGCCGCCTAACAGCAATGGCAGAAACAGCATCAACAGTTTGTTATCGTCGGCGGTAGCAAAGCTGCCCAGCAGCCAGAACACGATGCTCGGCAGCTTTTCTTCGGTATCGGCCAGATATTGCAGCAGGCTGACGCAGGCGGAGAAAAAGCCGCTGAGGATCACCCCGGCCAGCACCAGTGACAGAATATTGCGTCGGGCAATGGCGCTGGTGATGGCGAAAATCAGCAGTAACGCCGCCATGCCGAACACGAAGGCGGACAGCAGCAGCGCCGCCATTGGCAGGCTGAGCAAAATGGCCAGCGTACCGCCAAAAGCCGCACCGGAGGAGACGCCGATAATGTGCGGATCCACCAGCGGGTTGCGAAATACCCCCTGTAGCGCCGCACCACATAAGGCCAGTGCCGCCCCGGCCCCCATCGCCAGCAACACCCGGGGCACGCGCACCCCGAGGATCACCTGGCGTTGGATCTCATCAATACCGCCGTGCGGGCCAGTCAAGGGCTCCAGCAGGATTAGCAGGCTGTGGGCCGCCGACACCGGATAGCGACCGATGCCCAACGATAACAGCGCACAAAGCAACGTCAGCAGGATCAGCCAGCCCAGCCTCATTGCCCACTCTGGCAGCAGCTACTGCGGTAATACTGCCGGTAGTAGGCGTCCACCCGCTGTTGCAGATTAACGTCGCTGAAACGCTGCGGATAAAGCTTTTTCGCCATCCACAGTTCGCCCAATGCCAGCGCTTCCGGCATCGGGTAGCCCCAGGCCTTCGCGTATTCCGGCATCAGATAGACCCGTTTATTTTTCACCGCATCAATCCCCTGCCACTGCGGCGAGCTGAGGATTTGCTTCACCACCTCGGGATAGCGTTCCTGCACGAAAATCACCGCCGGGTTCCACTTCAGCACGTCCTCAATCGACACCTGTTTAAAACCGTTAATGTCCTTCGCCGCCACGTTGAGAGCCCCGGCGTGCTGCATCATCAGGCCGGTGTATTTGCCCGAGCCGTAAGTGGTTAAGTCCGGGTTGGCCATGTAGACCCGTACTCGCTGGTCCTCCGGCAGGTCGCGCAGCCGGTCTGCCACCAGCGTCCGCTGCTGAAATACGTCCTGGATCAGCGCCTCGGCCTGTGGCTGGTGGCCCATGACCGTGCCGATTAAGCGAATGCCATCCTGCAGGCCCAGGTTATAGGCCTGATCTTCATCTTTCAGCTGCGGGTTCATTTTTCCTGCCTGATCCGCCGCCTCACGACGCAGTGAAATCGCCACCACCGGAATGCCGGCCCTTTCAATCTGGGCAATCATTTCCGGTGGTGCATAGTTGGCAACGAACACCACCTGCGGATGCAATCGGAGCAGGCTTTCGATGTTCACCGAGGTGAGATCGCCCGGCATCGGCATGTTTGCCAGCCCAGGTGCCAAGCGCAGATAATTCGGCCCCAGTTGCTTCTTCCAACTGCTGAGCACCCCAACCACCTGTGGCAGAGCGTCGAGTTGCACCAGCAGGTTCAGCGTCTGATGTTGCAGCACCACGGCGCGGGTGATGGTATCGGGTAGCCTGACCTGTCTGTTGAGTTGGTCAGTAACCTGGCGATCTGCCTGCGCAGCGCAAGAGAACAGAATAAAAAGCAGCAGTAGGCGCGGGAAGCGTTTGAACATGAGGGGGATTCCGGTTGATTATCGTTATATATAAAATGATATAGCGATAGCCATGGCGAAACAATCAGCGGGATCAACGATTGAGAAAATAGCCGGGGAATTAAACAAAACAGGTGGGTGTTAAACATCAACAAAACCCTCTCCCACCGCAGCGAGAGAGGGCCAGGAGTGATTACTTCAGCGTAAAGCTCTGTGCCTGTACCTCGTCGGAATCCAGGCCGACAAATACATTAAACTTGCCCGGTTCCGCGCCCCATTTCAGGCTGGCGTTATAGAACTTGAGATCCTCTTCGGTGATCGGCAACTCCACCTTCTGCGCCTGACCGGCTTTCAGCATTACCTTTTTGAAGTTACGCAGCTCTTTCACCGGGCGGCTGACCGAAGCCGTCACGTCCTGCAGATATAACTGCACCACGGTGGCGCCATCATATTTACCGGTGTTTTTCAGCGTGACGCTGGCGGTGATTTTGCCGTTGCGCGCCATCGTCGGGCTGGAGAGTTTCAGATCCGACAGGCTAAAGCTGGTATAGCTCAGACCGTAGCCAAAGGGATACAGCGGGCCATTCGGTGAGTCAAAGTAACGGGAGGTGTACTTGCCCGGGTTTTCCTTGCCGAACGGACGGCCGGTATTCAGATGGTTGTAGTACATCGGGATCTGCCCGACCGAGCGTGGGAAGGTCATCGGCAATTTGCCCGACGGGTTGTAGTCCCCGAATAACACGTCGGCCACCGCATGGCCACCCTCGGTGCCGCTGTACCAGGTTTCCAGCATCGCATCCGCCTGCTGGCTTTCCCAGCTCAGCGCCAGCGGTCGGCCGTTCATCAGCACCAGCACCAGCGGTTTACCGGTGGCCTTCAACGCCGCGATCAGATCACGCTGGCTTTGCGGAATGGTAATGTCGGCACGGCTTGAAGCTTCGTGCGCCATCCCCTGTGATTCACCCACCACCGCCACCACCACATCGGCTTTCTTCGCCGCCTGCACCGCCTCGTCAATCATCTGCTGTGGCGGGCGGGTATCAAACACCACCGCCGGCTCATACTCGTTCAGATAGTCGATAATGCTCTTGTCCTGAGTGACGTTGGCCCCCTTGGCATAGAGGATCTTCGCCTTGTCGCCCACCGCCTGCTCCAGCCCCTGACGGAGAGTCACTGACTGTTTGATCACCCCGGCCGCCGACCAACTGCCCATCACGTCACGCTGACTGTCGGCCATCGGCCCGACCAGCGCTATGGTGCTCTGCTTGCTCAACGGCAGCGTCTGCTTGTCATTCTTCAGCAACACCAAGGTCTTACGCGCAATCACGCGGGCTTCGGCACGGTGCAAACGGCTTTCGGCATTGGTGTCCTGCGGATCGGAGCCGACCGGGCCAAGGTGGGTATAAGGGTCTTTGAACAGGCCCATATCATATTTGGTGTTCAGCACGTCGCGGCAGGCGCGATCGATGTCGCTTTCCGATACCAGCCCGTCTTTGACCAGCCCCGGCAGGTATTGGTCGTAATACTCGTCGCTCATGCTCATGTCGACGCCGGAAGTGATTGCCAGCCGCACCGCATCACGCGCGTCTTCAGCCACGCCGTGTTTGATCAGCTCTTTAATCGCGCCGTGGTCACTGATAGTGATGCCCTTGAAGCCCCACTGATCGCGCAGCAGGTCTTTCAACAGCCACGGGTTGGCGGTAGCCGGAATGCCGTTTATCGAGTTGAGCGACACCATCACCCCGCCGCTGCCGGCGTCCACTGCGGCCTTATACGGCGGCAGGTAGTCCTGGTACATTCTCAGCGGGCTCATATCGACGGTATTGTAATCGCGGCCGCCTTCGGTGGCCCCGTACAGTGCGAAGTGCTTCACGCTGGCCATGATGGAACCGGGTTTGGACGGGTCACCGTTTTGGTAGGCATCCACCATCACTTTGGCAATTTTGGACACCAGCCAGGTATCTTCCCCAAAACCTTCCGAGACCCGGCCCCAGCGCGGATCGCGGGTGATATCGACCATCGGCGAGAACGTCATGTTCAGGCCGTCGTCGCTGGCTTCCTGCGCCGATACCCGGCCACTGAGCGCGATGGCCTCGAGGTCAAAACTGGCCGCCAGCCCCAGGCTGATTGGGAACACGGTACGTTGACCGTGCACCACATCGTAGGCGAAGAATAACGGGATTTTCAGGCGGCTGAGCTGCATGGCCTGAACCTGCATGGCACGGATATCCGGCCGGGTAACGGTATTGAAGATGGCGCCAATCTGCCCCTTGCTGATGCCGTCGCGGATCGCCTCTTTCGGGTTATCCGGCCCGACGCTGATTAGGCGCAACTGGCCAATTTTTTCGGCCAGCGTCATCTGTTTCATCAGGTTGGTTACGAAGGCATCGCGCTGCTGGGCATTAACGCCCTGGATCACGGCGCTTTCCTGCGCAAAAACCGGGCTGATGGCCAGACCGGACAACATACTCACCACACAAAGCCATTTCATATTATTTGATCTCAGGCATGTTCCCGCCGCAGGCGGCGACGGAGATGATTTATCAACGTGAAAAGGCAGTGTGCCATACTCCTTTTCAGCGCAGAAATAATTTGTAATGTTAAAAGTTACAAGCTGTTAGCGAAGGCCGGTCGATAGTTTTGCAGCCTGGCGCGGCTTTGTTCCGCTTCATCACTGAGGAAATTGACCAGTTCGGTTAATGCCTGCGGCACCACCGCCCGTTCAGGATAGACCAAATAGTAAGCCGCACCGCTGACCACGCTGAGCGGGAACGGTGTGACCACACGCCGCGCCTGAATATCTTCTTCCAGCAGGCACAGATCGCCGATGGCAATACCAAAGCCTTGCAGCGCGGCGCTCATCGCCAGATCGAGCGTATCGAAATGCTGCGCCTTGCCGGATGGCAATGCCTCGAACCCCGCCGCCTTCAGCCACAGCAACCAGTCGCGGCGATCGCGCGTGGGATGCAACAGGGTTTTCTCCGCCAGATCGGCTGGCGTGGGTGGGCGTGACAAATCGGGCAAATAAGATGGCGTGCAGACCGGCGTCAGGATTTCATCGAACAGATGATGAACCCGCAATTTTTTGGCCTGTGGCTGGCCGAACACCACCGCGGCATCAAAATGTTCTGCGCCAAAATCCAGCCCGTGCGATACCGAAGCGGTTAGCTCAATATGCATTTCCGGCCGTTCATTTTGCAGCCGGATAATACGCGGCAGCACCCAACGCATGGCACAGGTCGGGCATTTGATCCGCAAGGTACCCGGCTGCGCCCCGACTCGCGCCAATGCTTCATCCAACTGCCCAAGCGCCTGCTGCACCGGAGCCAGCAGCATCGCGCCCTGTGGAGTCAGCGTCAGGCCGCGCGCCCGGCGGCTAAATAAAGGGTAGCCCAGATGCTGCTCCAGCCCGAGGATCTGTCGGCTGACCGCGCCCTGTGTTAGATGCAGGCTCTGAGCGGCATGGGTGAAATTAAGCCGTTGCGCCACCACCACAAAGGTTTTCAGCACGTCTAGGGAAGGTAAGGACATTGACATAACGGCCTCTCAAGCCATGATCTGGATGCATGGCGAGTATGACAAACTTTCCCTTGTTGGCCTACCCTCAGTGATGCTTAATCAAACCATACTTCCCCTGTTTCCCCTGGAGCCACTCATGCAGAGCGCCTGCTCACACCGCTCGAAGTTGCCGGACGTCGGCACCACGATTTTCACCGTTATCGGCCAGCTCAGCGCCGAACATCAGGCCCTGAATCTGTCGCAGGGGGCACCGAACTTCGCCTGTGAACCTCAATTGGTTGAAGCGGTGGCGCAAGCCATGCGCGCAGGTCATAACCAATACGCACCGATGAGCGGCGTGGCGGCATTACGTACCGCGCTGGCAGACAAATTTGAACGATTGTATGGCGCGCGCTATGACGCCGACGAAGAAATCACGGTCATTGCCAGCGCCAGCGAAGGATTGTATTCCGCCATCAGCGCGCTGGTGCATCCGGGCGATGAGGTGATTTATTTCGAACCGGCGTTCGACAGCTATGCGCCGATCGTACGCTTGCAAGGCGCAACACCGGTAGCGATCAAACTGTCGCTGCAGGACCTGCATATTGACTGGGACGAAGTCGCCGCCGCCATCAACAGCAAAACGCGGATGATCATCGTTAACAGCCCGCACAACCCGACCGGCAGCGTATTCGGCGAACATGATATTGAACGTCTGACCGCCCTGACGCGCAATACCGATATCGTCATCCTGTCCGACGAGGTCTACGAACACGTGGTGTTCGACGGTGATATTCACCACAGCATGGCACGCCACCCTCAGTTGGCTGAACGCAGCGTGATCGTTTCGTCGTTTGGCAAAACCTACCACGTGACCGGCTGGCGCGTCGGTTACTGCATGGCACCGGCGGCGCTGATGGACGAAATCCGCAAGGTGCACCAGTTTATGGTGTTTTCCGCCGATACGCCGATGCAGTACGCCTTCGCCGAAGCGCTGGGCAACCCGCAAAGTTATCTGGGACTGGCGGCCTTCTATCAGCAGAAACGTGATTTACTGGCGAGCGCGCTGCAAGATTCACGCTTTGAATTACTGCCCAGCCGTGGCAGTTTCTTTATGCTGGCCCGCTTTAGCGGTTTCAGCAGCGAAAGTGACAATGACTTTGCGGTGCGTCTGATCCGTGAGGCCAAGGTCGCGACTATCCCGCTGTCGGCGTTTTACAGCGACGGCACTGATACCGGCATCATCCGACTGAGTTTTTCTAAAGATAATGAGACCCTGCTGGAAGGCGCACGCCGTCTGTGTCAGGTATAACGCATTTATTTTTGCTTTGACCATGGGAAAAGGGCTCGACTATGAAATCACTGAAAACGTTGATCGCCGCAGGCTGCCTGCTGGCCGCCGGTTCCACGCTGGCGGCGGAAAATACCCTGCGCTTCGGCCTGGAAGCGCTGTATCCCCCGTTCGAATCCAAATCTGCCAGCGGTAAGCTGGAAGGCTTTGATATCGATCTGGGCAACGCGGTGTGTGCCGCCGCCCAGTTAAAATGCAGTTGGGTCGAAACCTCGTTCGACAGCCTGATCCCGGCGCTAAAGGCACGCAAGTTCGACGCCATCAACTCGGCGATGAACGTCACCGACCAGCGTCGTCAGGCGATAGACTTTACCGATTCAATCTATCAGGTGCCGAACCGCCTGATCGCCAAGGCCGACAGCGGCTTGCTACCAAACGCCACCTCGCTGGCGGGCAAACACGTTGGCGTGTTGCAAGGCTCGATTCAGGAAACTTACGCCAAGGCCCACTGGGCACCGCAGGGTGTAGACGTGGTGTCCTATCAGGATCAGAACCAGGCTTATCTCGACCTGACTGCCGGGCGTCTCGACGCGACGCTGGTCATGGCACCGTCAGGGCAAAGCGGTTTTCTGGCGCACCCTGACGGCAAAGGTTTCGCCTTTGTCGGCGATGCAGTCAGCGACGACAAGATCCTCGGTGAGGGCATTGCCTTCGGTCTGCGTAAGGGTGATGACGCCCTGAAGAAAAAGCTGAATGAGGCGATCGTAAAAGTGAAACAGCAAGGCACCGTGGGTGAGCTGGCGAAGAAGTATTTTGGCGATATTGATGTGACAGTGAAGTAAGAAATCAGCTTCAAAAAAGAGCTGAGTGGTTAACTCAGCTCTTGATTAAGTTCCCGCCATTTCCCTATGGACGACGAGTCAGTTGCTTGATGACAACGATAATTTGCAAACAGACAAGAACTGTCTGTAACGTCAATAGAACCAGACTTGCAGTTATCACTTTACACACTCCTTGTGACGGAGGGTGCGCACTTCACCGTAATTGCTCTTGGGTAGCCCCTTACGGTGAGTACCCGTTGGATGACAAGTACATGCAGCACACCTTTGGGTGGGAGCAAACCGGACAGCACCACCCGTATCCAGTTGGGACCAATGGAAATCGTTTGTGATTCACCACCCGTCTTGCACTACTCCGACACACCTGTCATCATCATTGATTATAAAGCAGGCTGCACAATTTGTAATCAAACAAAACACCGGGTACACTGAAAAGCGGATGACAAGTACATGCAATACTGCTCTCTTTCAGAGCCGAAAATAGAAGAACCAGGCCACCAACCTGGTTCTTTTTTTATGCCCGTTTACCGATCAAACACCGAGCTGTTCAGCGCACGGTCCTGCTGATGACGCTCCAGCGCCAGTTCAATCAGGCGGGTGATCAGTTGGCTGTAGCTGACGCCACTGGCGGCCCACAGTTTGGGATACATGCTGATATTGGTGAAGCCCGGCAGCGTGTTGATTTCGTTGATTACCACGTTGTTGTCTGGCGTCAGGAACACGTCGACACGCGCCAGACCGAAACACTCGAGCGCCCGGAATGCTTTCAGCGCTACATCGCGGATTTTATCACTCACTTCCGGCGTAATCGCCGCCGGCACTATCACCTGAGCGCCCTGCTCATTGATGTATTTGGTGTCGTAGGAATAGAAGGCGTCGCTCAGTACGATTTCGCCACACAGGCTGGCCTGAGGTTCATCGTTACCCAATACCGCGCACTCGATCTCACGGCCGACAATCGCCGATTCCACCAGCACTTTATGATCGAAGCTGAACGCCAGCGCCACCGCAGCCTCATAGCCGGCGCGATCCTGCACCTTGCTGACCCCTACCGAAGAGCCCTGGTTCGCCGGTTTCACAAACAGCGGCAGCCCCAGGCGTTCACTGAGTTGTTCAAAACTGTATTTAGCGCGGTTGTTGCGCGTCAGCGTCACAAAAGGCGCCACCGCCAACCCGGCATCACGCAACAGGCGTTTGGTGACGTCTTTGTCCATGCTAACCGCTGAACCCAGCACGCCGGCACCGACAAACGGCAGGTTGGCCATCCGCAACAGTCCCTGCAACGAACCGTCTTCCCCCAGCGTGCCATGCACAATGGGGAACACCACATCGAGCTGGCCCAGCGCACCGGCGTTGCCTGACTCGATCAACTGCTGCTTTTCCTGGCCGGGGATCAGCGCCACATTTTTATTTGAGCGGTTCAAGGCAATCAGCGCCGGGTTTTCCGCATTCAGCAGGTAATTGGACGCATCGTTAATGTGCCATTGCCCCTGCTTGTCGATCCCCAGCAGCGTGACGTCAAACTTGTCTTTGT
The DNA here is from genome assembly GCF_949794035.1 of Serratia proteamaculans. Lineage (NCBI taxonomy): Bacteria > Pseudomonadati > Pseudomonadota > Gammaproteobacteria > Enterobacterales > Yersiniaceae > Serratia > Serratia proteamaculans. The sequence continues at coordinate 1,450,578 of NZ_OX461105.1, read as the reverse complement.
CGATTGCATCCACAATGTTTTTTGCCGACTGCAGCGAAACCTCATGCTCCGCCGATTTACCGCCAAAGATCACCCCAACACGTAATTTGCTCACGCCCTAAATCCTTCTGAAAAATCAGTGCAAAAAAGTCGTTTATCACAATAAACGCATTGCCCGACGGCGGCAATCCTTGTGACCCGGAATCTTCCTATGCCACAGAAAGCAAAATTCGCACCATCCAAACCATATACACTTCGTATATAAATCGCTTATGGAGCAGCCTATGGGCATAGTAAAAATTTCAGACGCGCTGCATGACGATCTGCGCCTCGCCAGTTTGACGATGACGCGCTCGATCAACGCGCAGGCGGAATACTGGATCAAAATCGGCATGTTGGCGGAGTTCCATCCGGAACTGACCTACCCGCAACTGGTAAAAAAAATGATGAAAGATAATGCACTGACCTTGAAGGAGATTATCGGGTGAAAGAGATTGTGATCAAAACGTCGGAAGAGATTGCCAAAATGCGTCACTCTGGCGCCCTGCTGGCGCAGGTATTTGCTATGCTCGATAAGGTGATTGTCGAGGGCATCTCCACCATGGAGATCAACGACCGCGCCGAGGCCTTTATCGTCAATGAGCTGAAATCGCGCCCGGCCAGCAAAGGGCAGTACGATTTTCCTTATGTGCTCAATACGTCGATTGACGACGTAATCTGCCACGGCATTCCGTCGGTCAGCAAAATTCTGCGTTCCGGCATGATCGTTAACGTCGACATCACACTGGAAAACGACGGCTACATCGCCGACTCCAGCAAGATGTACTGCATCGGCCAGACCACACCGCTGGCCAAGCGGTTGGTGAATAACGTGTATGAATCGCTGTGGCAAGGCATCCGGGTGGTTAAGCCAGGGGCGACATTGGGCGACATCGGCCATGCGATTCAGCAGCACGCCGAACAGGCCGGCTACAGCATCGTGCGTGAATACTGCGGTCACGGCATCGGCCGGGATATGCACGAAGAGCCGGCGGTACTGCACTTTGGCCAGCCGGGTACCGGCATGGTGCTGCAGGAAGGCATGGTGTTTACCATCGAACCCATGATTAACCAGGGCGACCACCGGATTAAGCAAAAGAAAGACGGTTGGACGGTGGTGACTCGCGACAAAAAGCTGTCGGCCCAATGGGAGCACACCGTGGCCGTCACCGCCGACGGCGTGGAAATCCTGACGCTGCGTGAAGAAGAGCGCCAGGCCGGTTACGCGGATAACTACTAAGTTAATAAGCTATTAGGCTGGCAAGTTAATAAACCATTAAATGATTACCCTACCAATTTCAGGTTGCCGCCAACAACGCGCGGCTTGAAAGACGACGGGTACCACAGGGAGATCGGCATGACGCAGTCCACCAGCGCGACCCACCAGGCGTTTCTCAATCAGCTCAAAAGTATCGTCGGCGGCCCGCAGTTGCTGACCGGCGAACGTAGCACCGAACGTTATCGCAAAGGCTTCCGCTCTGGGGTTGGTCAGGCGCTGGCGGTGGTGTTCCCGACGCGCCTGTTGCAACTGTGGCAACTGCTGGAGGCCTGCGTCGCCGCCGACAAAATTGTCATCATGCAGGCGGCGAACACCGGTCTGACCGAGGGTTCAACGCCCAGCGGCAATGACTACGACCGTGATGTCGTCATTATCAGCACCCTGCGGCTCGATCACGTGCAGGTGCTGGACAACGGCAAACAGGTGGTCGGTTTCCCAGGCAGTACCCTCAATCAGTTGGAAAAACTCCTGAAGCCCTATGGGCGCGAGCCACATTCGGTGATCGGTTCCTCCTGTATCGGCGCTTCGGTGATCGGTGGCGTGTGCAACAACTCCGGCGGCTCGCTGGTCAAGCGCGGACCGGCCTATACCGAAATGGCGCTGTACGCCCAGTTGGGTGAAGACGGCCAACTGCGGCTGGTGAACCATTTGGGGATTAAACTCGGCGATACGCCGGAGGAGATCCTCACCCGCTTGGAAAAAGGTGACTATCGCCCGGAAGATGTCGAGCACAGCGAGCTGCGTGCTTCCGACAACGAATATGCCAGCCGGGTGCGCGACGTCGATGCCGATACTCCATCCCGATTCAATGCCGATAAACGCCGTCTGTTCGAAGCCTCCGGCTGTGCCGGCAAGCTGGCGGTATTTGCCGTGCGGCTGGACACCTTTGAGAAAGAAGGTAAAGAGCAGGTGTTTTATATCGGCACCAACAACACCGCCGTCTTAACCGAACTGCGTCGTCATATGCTCAGCCAATTCGACAACCTGCCGGTGGCCGGCGAGTACATGCACCGGGATATTTTTGATATCGCTGAAGTGTACGGCAAAGATACCTTTATGATGATCGACAAACTGGGCACCGATCAGATGCCCAGTTTTTTCACCCTGAAAGGCCGCATGGACGCCAGCCTCAACAAGCTGCCGCTGCTGCCGCACAACCTGACCGATCGGCTGATGCAGGGGCTTAGCCATCTGGCCCCCAGCCACCTGCCGAAACGGATGAAAGAGTACCGCGAACGCTTTGAACATCACCTGCTGCTGAAAATGGCCGGTCCGGGCGTTGAAGAAGCGCAGCAGTACCTGAACCAGTACTTTGCCCAGGCCGATGGCGAGTTCTTCGCCTGCACCCCGGACGAAGGCAAAAAAGCCTTCCTGCACCGTTTTGCCGCCGCCGGTGCTGCCGTGCGTTACCATGCAGTGCATGCCGATAAAGTTGAAGATATTCTGGCGCTGGATATCGCGCTGCGCCGCAACGACACCGACTGGTTCGAAACCCTGCCGCCGGAAATCGATAGCCAACTGGTGCACAAGCTGTATTACGGCCACTTTATGTGCCACGTGTTCCATCAGGATTATGTGGTGAAAAAAGGCGTCGACAGCCATGCGCTGAAAGAAAAAATGCTGGCGATCCTCGACCAGCGCGGCGCGGAGTACCCGGCGGAACATAACGTCGGCCACCTCTACCCGGCCAAGCCCGATCTGCAGGCGTTCTACCGCTCTGCCGACCCGACCAACAGCTTTAACCCGGGCCTGGGCAAAACCAGCAAGCGCAAACACTGGGCCGACAATAACCAGTAATGTTATTTCTTTCAGCCAGTGCCCCCGTCATTCGGGGGCCAGGCCACTGGCCGGATACTTTGTTAGTTTTATGTTGCACAGCCCACTGGATTTCACTATCTTGGAATAGTTAATCACTCCCTGCGTTCAGGAATATCAATGACTCAGTTTGCGCACATGAAAGATCCTGCGAACACGTGCCTTCCGGCCGTCGTTCTGCTGTGCGCATCCTCTGCCCCACCCGCCGTTTTCTCTGTCGTCTCTGCGGTTGCTGCTTACCCGCCACGCTCTGTGGTTGTGCGCTAAGCCAAACCGAATTCTCACCTCCAGCTTTAATTGATTTACGTTCAGGCGAAGACCGCCGGGCGTACTGGAGTTTGTTACTTTCACGACAGGTGAAAACCAAATGCGATTTATTTCCCAATGGGCCAACGCCGGCCTGGCAACGCTATTCGTCCTGCTCTGGAGCAGCGGCGCTATTTTCTCTCGCTGGGGACTGGAGCATGCCTCCGCCTTTGCCTTTTTGTTCTTCCGTTGCGCTATCGCGCTGGCACTGCTATTGGCGATCGGCCTGTGGCAACGGCAATGCCTGCCCGTGCCCGGCACCCGCCGCCGCGTGGCGCTGATCGGGCTGCTGATGATCGGCAGTTACCAGATATGTTATCTGTTGGCGTTGGAACAGGGCATTACTCCCGGCGTATTGGCGACGCTGCTTGGCGTTCAGCCGATCCTCACTCAGTTCATTACCGAACGCCGCTGTTCCGGGCTGCGCGGCCTTGGGCTGCTGCTGGCGATGGCTGGGTTAACGCTGGTGGTGTATCAAAGCCTGATGATTGCGCATTTTTCGCTGCTCGGCATGCTGTGTGCCTTTGTCGCGCTGGGTTGCATGACCGCCGGTACGCTGCTGCAAAAAGGCCTGGCCCAAGCGCCGCTGGCCGTGTTGCCGTTGCAGTACGCCGTCGGGTTGTTGATGTGTACGCTGGTGTTACCCTTTGAACCACTGCGGGTCGATTGGAGTGCAGCATTTATCGTACCGCTGCTGTGGATGGCGGTAGTGATTTCGGTGTTGGCGACCTTTTTGCTGTACCGGCTGATCCAACGCGGCAATCTGGTGCAAGTCACCAGCCTGTTTTACCTGATCCCGGCGGTAACCGCCCTGCTCGACTACCTGCTGCTCGGCCACGCGCTGGCTGCCGTTAGCATGCTGGGAATGGCGGCGATTCTGCTTGGCGTGATGCTGGTATTTCGCCAATCCTGAATAGCAAAAGCCCCTCACGCCAGACCGGCGTGAGGGGCTTTATCAAAACAGATTTCAGAACAACCAGGAACCATACCCCCACAGCAGTACCGTGACCCCAAGCAGCAGCTCAAGCAACAGGATACCGATGGCAAAGGTGGAGCTGGAGAAGATAAACCCTTCCTTACTGTCAATATTCAGGAAGTGCGGGATGCCCAGATTCAGCAGATAGCCCGAATAGCACAGGCCAATCACGCCAACAAACAGACACAGCCACACGACGGGATAAAGCGCCACAATACCGCTGAGGAACATCGGGGTTGCGATATAACCGGCAAACACCATGCAGCGATGCAGACTAGGGCGCACTTCATAACGCCTTGCCATCCAGTGGATCACTTTCCCCATAATGGCTACACCCGCCAGCATCAACAGGTAAAAAGCGACCGCGGTATAGGATGCGGTGAACATATCGAGCCGGATAGCCTGTCCTTCGCCGGAGAGCCAGCCCAGTTGGGTGGTGCCGATAAAGGCACAGACTACCGGGATCAACGCCAGCAACAGCACATGGTGGGTGTAAAGGTGCGAGACGCTTTCGTTCTCGCTTTTAATGTGTTCGAACTCGGTGCTTGGATGCGCCAGAAGTCCCCAAACATGACTAACCATGAGACACCTCCTTCATCGCCGTAGGTCGCGATCGGCGAACGAATTTACCCCTCTGACGGATTGCTAACCGTACGAGGATTGCGGCCACGGGGCTCTCTCCCCTGTACTAATTATAGTCTTTCGCTGAAAAAGCGTTCGGAAAGCACAGACGTGGCGACAGTTTGTTTTATAATTCCCCCCTGCGTCACTGCCGTGAGGAATGTCATGTCATCCGCCATTCGTGTTCTTCAGGCCGGTATTGTCGATGTCGACGCCGGTCAAAATGTCACCGTCGTTCAGCCCTGTAATCTGTATGGCTGTAAACTTGGCGATGGGGTATTTGTCGGTCCCTTTGTCGAGATCCAGAAAAACGTCAGCATTGGCGCCCGCAGCAAAATCCAGTCGCACAGTTTCATCTGTGAATATGTCATTATTGGCGCGGATTGCTTTATCGGCCACAACGTCACCTTCGCCAACGATCTGTTTAAAGATGGCGCCCCCAATGCCGACTCAACGAGTTGGGGTCGTACGCAGATTGGCGATCACGTTTCCATCGGCTCCGGTGCCACGGTTCTGTCGGTGAACATCTGCAGTGGTGCGGTGATTGGTGCCGGTGCGGTGGTCACCAAAAATATCACCCGTAAAGGGATCTATGCCGGGAACCCGGCGCGTTTGCTGAGGGAGCTTGCCCCATGAGCCAGGCGATCCAGATTGCCCCGGTCACCCGTTTACCCGACGGCTACCTGACCGGCTGTGACTTTAGCTTTCATATCGCCCACTACGCCCAGCCGGTGTTCGACGCGCCGATCGACAACTGGCCGCTGCTGCCGGTTACCCCCTTTCGCAAGAACTACCCGCTGGCCCCGTTCGTCAATGACGAAAGCGAAACCTTTCTGGCCCGCCATCGCGGCGAGCCGGTTGGCCACATCACGCTGAGCAATAACTGGAACGGTTACGCGCTGATTGAGGAAATTGTGGTCAGCGCTCACGTACGCCGTTTGGGTGTCGCCACCGCACTGCTGGAAACTGCGCGGCAATGGGCGCAACGTCAGGAAACCGCCGGGTTGATGCTGGAAACGCAGAATACCAATCTGCCCGCCTGCCGCTGCTACCAAAGCTTTGGGTTTATCCTCGGCGGCATCGACCACCTGTTGTATCGCGCCCAGCCGGATATCGCCGATCACGAGATCGCCCTGTTCTGGTACCTGCCGTTTAACAGTGAAATCGGTTATTAAGCGTTAGCCAAACGTTGAGGCTATGTTTAACTATTAACCACCCTGGCCATGGTGAGAACTGTTATCATTTGTATGATAACGTGCCGAAACCATTGGAGGGTAAAATGTACAAGGTTGTTTCATTGATATTGGCTATTGCGCTTAGCGGCTGTACCGATAAAATTCAGGTTGGGCAAACGCCTGAACCCATCACTACCCCACCAGCAGATCTCAAGGCCAGCATGGATAACCACACGTTAAACAAACTCAATCAGCTTCTCGCCCTGCGCGCCGCCGCGCCGACAGAGCAGCAGCAGGATAGCGCTCGCATGATCGATCTGCTGTCCCGGCCCTTCCTCGGTACGCCCTACGTTGCCAATATGCTGGTTGGCTCGCAGGATACGCCGGAAAAACTGGTGATCGACTTCCGCGGCCTGGACTGTTTTACCTATATTGATTATGTCGATGCCCTGCGCCAGGCTGAGAACCAGACAGACTTTGTCCAGCGGCTGATTAACATCCGCTACGCCAACGGCGATATCAACTTCCAGCACCGCAAACATTTCTTCAGCGATTGGTCGCATCAGGCAAAAACTAACGCAACGGACATCACCGCCACGCTTAGCCCACACACCGTAACGTTGGTGAAAAACCTGAACCAAAAAGCGGATGGCAGCAGCTATCTGCCGGGTCTGAAAAACGTTCAGCGCAGCATTACCTATCTGCCCAGCGATTTTATCGACGACAAGGTGCTGGCCCAGTTGCACACCGGCGATTACATCGGCATTTACACCCATCTGCCAGGGCTGGACGTCACCCATACCGGCATCTATATCATGACCGAAAACGGCCCGGTGCTGCGTAACGCCTCTTCGCGCAAAGAAAATATGCAGGTGGTGGACTCGCCCTTTATGGATTACGTGCTGGCCACGCCGGGCATCGTGGTACTGCGAGCAAAATAAAAGTGCGCGATAAAACTTCCTGTTATTAGCTAGAAGCCTTTGTGCTGAGCAAGCATTTGACTTCCCCACAGGTTCAGGCTTAGCTAACAGCACAAAACCAACTGATTTAATTGTTTTTTTCAGGGAGAAGTCGATGACTCAAAGCTGGCGTTTCACCCCTCTGCTGGCGGCTTTCGCCGCCGTACTGGCGCTGCAAGGCTGTGAACAAAAAACCGATCAGAATCATATCAAGGTCGGGGTAATCAACGGTGCAGAGCAGGACGTGGCGGAGGTTGCCAAACAGGTCGCGAAACAGAAGTACGGGCTGGAGGTTGAACTGGTCGGTTTCAGTGGTTCGCTGCTGCCCAACGACGCCACCGACAAAGGCGAGCTGGATGCCAACGTCTTCCAGCATCGGCCGTTCCTCGAACAGCAGAATAAAGATCACGGCTACAAGCTGGTCGCAGTGGGCAATACCTTCGTGTTCCCGATGGCCGGCTATTCGAAAAAAATCAAATCGCTGAAAGAGCTGCAGGACGGCGCGGTAATTGCCATCCCGCTGGATCCTACCAACCTCGGCCGTGCGCTGCTGCTGCTGGAAAAAACCGGTCTGATTACGCTCAAACAGGGTAAAGGACTGCTGCCGACTTCGCTGGATATTAGCGCCAACCCGCATAACTACAAGATTATGGAACTGGAGGGAGCGCAGTTGCCGCAGGTGCTGGACGATCCCAAAGTCACCGTGGCCGTCATCAGCACTACCTACATCAACCAGACCGGCCTGACGCCAACCAAAGACGGCATCTTCATCGAAGACAAGAACTCGCCGTACACCAATATCATCGTGACGCGTGAAGACAACAAGGATGCGCCGAACGTACAAAACTTCATCAAGGCCTACGAGTCGGATGAAGTGGCCAAAGCCGCCGAGAAAATCTTTAACGGCGGTGCCGTAAAAGGCTGGTAACTCAGCAGGTTGTTTGCGAGCTCTTGCGTAGGAGCTCGCATTTTTAATCTTCTCCTCCCATAGACTCCTACCAATCCCTTTCTCCGGCCTGGCAACAGACTCATTATTACCATTCAGTTCGGTCAGATAGTTTTTGCGTAACAAGGAGAGTTTATATGCCCATCAATTTTGCCCCTAAGGTCGGGGAAATACTCGAATGCAATTATGGCAATTATCCTGTACCCGTTGTCCCTACCCACTTGCCCCATTTTTATAATGGTCACATTCCACCTGAAATGGTGAAAAATCGACTTATCGTGGTACTCAATGGAAAAATCAACGGTAACGTTTGCATTATTGTACCGCTGTCGACCACCAAAGATATCAGCAAGCTTAGCCGGGGTATGCATATTGAGATTGCCGATGAAGTCATTGAAGACATGCGATTCTTTCATCCACAAACACGTTGGGCCAAAGGAGATCTGGTGCAACAGGTGAGCCGCCAACGTCTTAACAGGGCACGTAAGGAACGAGGATTTCTCATCCAATGCTTGCATCGAGAACTGGTTGCCGAGATACAACGAGCGGTAATCAAATCAATTAATGCTCGAAACATGGTGCTGGCATAACGCTCAATCTGTTGACAAAACAAGCAAACCAGATAAGATTACTGCCGTAGCCGAAAAGGCCCTTATGTTATACCTTCCCTTTAAGGGACCCGCAAAGCCCAGCCATACCGCTGGGCTTTTGCCATTCTGAGATACCGCAACTTCCCCCGAAAATATCCTCATCCCGCCTATTGACCCTCACGTCACGTCAGGCTTTAGTATTCCTGCACGCACAAGGGAGGAGCACACTCATGCAATTAAAAGTTGGCGAACTGGCCCGCCGTTCCGGCATCACCGTCAGGACGCTGCATTATTACGACAACATTGGTTTGCTGGTTCCTTCTGCGCGTTCCGACGCCGGGTATCGCTTATATAATCGGGCTGACATCACCCGCTTGCACCATATTCAGGCGCTGCGCCGCATGGGAGTTACGCTGGCGGAAGTCGGGGCAATTTTGGCTCGCTCAGGCATCGCACTGACCACGGTGATTGAGCAGCAAATTACCATGTTGGAGCAGCAACTGGTGCAGACCGCCGCGCTACGCGATCGTCTGCAGCATATGCATGCGCAGCTCACCGCCGGGGATGAACCGGAACTGAACGACTGGCTGACTACGTTGGAGTTAATGACCATGTACGATAAATATTTTACCGCAGACGAGCTGGCGCAACTGCCCTTCTATCAGGCCGATCCGCTACGTAATCAGGAATGGGGCGAACTGGTCAGCAGTATCCGTCAGTTGATCGACAGCGGGGTGGCACCGCAAGCACTGCAGGCGCAGGCTCTGGCCCGACGTTGGATGCTGATGCTGGAACGCGATACTGCGGGCAACCCGGCGTTCCTCACCCGGCTTAACGCCATGCATGCCGATGAACCCTCAATGCGCGAACAAACCGGTATCACCCCGGCGATGACTGACTATGTGACCCGGGCATTTGCCGAAACCAAGCTTTCGATCTATCAGAAATACCTGTCGGCAGAAGAATATGCCTATGTACGTCAACACTACTTTACCCGCCTGCAGGAATGGCCGGCGTTGATCGCCCAATTCCATCAGGCACTGAATGAGGGTGTGCCAGCAGAGTCCGGACAAGCAAGACAACTGGCGGCGCAATGGCTGGAACTGTTCCAGTCCTATGCCGGTACCGATCCTGCCACCCAAATGAAAATTCGCCAGGCTATGGAGCGGGAGCCAACGCTCACCGAGGGCACCTGGCTGACCCCGCCGTTGCTGCGTTATTTGCAGCAGGCGGTAGCACAGTTAATGCGCGGTTAAACCTACTCAGCTCAGGTTATCCACCAGCCGGGTGATACCCGGGACACCCGCGTAGCAGTCCAGCAAAAACGCCGTCACCGCGGCGATACCCGGTGCATGGCGAATGTCGTCATGCACCGTTAGCCAGATTTCACGTTGTAACGACTGCGCGGCTGCTAGAGGTGCAAGCCCCAATTCTTGCCCGACAAAATGCGGCAACAGCGCGATACCTGCACCGGCTGCCGCAGCCGCGGCCTGGATCATCAGATCGTTACTGCGCATAACCAGCGGCCGCTCTCCGGCTTGATCCTGCAGCCACTTCTGCTGCACAGAGGCCACCCGCTCATCGTGATAACCGATAAACCCCCGCTCCGCTTCCGGCGTCACCCGCAGATAGTTCGCATTGGCATACAGGCCAAACTCGACGGTACCCATTTTTCGCGTGACCAGGTCGCTTTCGCTGACGCGGCTAAGCCGAATGGCAATGTCCGCCTCACCACGCAGCAACGAAACGTTGGCCGTCTCCGCCAGCAGGATGAGTTGTAAATCCGGATAACGCCGCTGCAATTGGGCAATTCGCGGCGCGATCAGCTTGAGCCCCATCACCGGTGGCACACTTAGCGTCACCTCGCCCGCGACACCCTGTTGCCCATTAAGCGCGCTGCGGCTGATGGCAAAAGCGTTAAGCGTCATGCTGTCCCCCTGTGCCGCGATGCGTTGTCCATCGACGGTCAGCAAGTAGCTACGCGGACGGCGATCAACCAGTTTTAATGCCAGTGCCATCTCCAGGCTGGCGATTCGCCGGGCAACGGTGGCGTGATCAACCTTCAAACTGCGGGCCGCACCCGACAGCGATTTTTCACGGGCGAACACCATGAAATAGTGCAGATCTTCCCAATTGAACATGGGTGTTTTCTCACATCAACAGTGAACATATAGGGAGTATTACCGCGAAGGTTTAAGGCGCAAGCTATTTTCTGTTTATTTCGCCACCACAGGAAATCATGATGAAAAACTCGCTGCCGCTGGCCTATCTGGGCGTGATTATCGCCACCTTCTTCTGGGGCACCAACTTTAACGCCGGTGCCTATATCATCGCCCACCAGCCGCCGATCACCGCGTCGATTGAGCGTTTCAGCCTGGCGACGCTGGCACTCCTGCTGTTCTTCGGCCTGCGTGGGCAACTACGCCTCAGCACGTTGAAAAACAACTGGCCGGCTTATCTGGGGCTGGGTGTGCTGGGCTTTACGCTATTCAACCTGTGCACTTTTTTCGGCCTGCAATCCACCACGCCGATCAACGGTGCGCTGATCCTGGCCACTACGCCGCTGTGGACGCTGGTATTCGGCGTGATCTGGGAGAATGAAAAACTGAACGGTTCGCGTATTGCCGGTCTGTTAGCCGGTTTTATTGGCGTGGTATTGGTGATTACCAAAGGCCAGATCCAAACGCTGTTGCGGCTGGAAATCAGCCCCGGTGACGGCATTATTTTACTCGGCAGCCTGGCCTGGGCGTTGAATATGGTGGGCACCCGCCGACTGGTGCACAACGCCACCGCCATCGAAACCACCAGCTACTCGATGCTGTTCGGTACCCTGGCCCTGCTACCGCTGGGGTTTATCTTCGAAAACCCGCTGCAAAGCCTGGCCACCGCCAGCCTCAGCGTACACCTGGCCGTGGTTTATCTGGCGCTATGCGGTTCGCTGTTGGCCTATCTGTTGTGGTTCAACGGACTGGAAAAAATAGGTTCGGTTCGCACTGCGATTTTCTTTAATCTGGCGCCGGTTTTCACTATGTTGGTGGCGACACTCACCGGTACTGCCCCCAACGTCTGGCAACTGGCCGGCGCAGCCTGGGTGATCCTCGGCGTACTGTTAGCCTCCGGCGTATTAATGCGCCTGACACAACGACGATCGGCTAGCGAGCAACCATAGGTTTCTCTTATCTTCAGCATAAGAAAGCCCAATTTACCTTGTCAACGTGGGCGGCGCATAATGCGCTTATCTTCTTATTTTTCAAGGTAAACAGGAACACTATGCCCCATACCACCCCGCTGATGCTTGTCGATGCCACACCAGACGACATGGTCACCGTGCAGCAAATTTACACCCATCATGTGTTGTACGGTGCCGCATCGTTTGAAGAAGAGCCGCCAACGCTGGAAGAAATGCAACAGCGGCTCAGTAAGGTGCAAGAAGCCGGGCTCCCCTGGTTGGTGGCCAAACGCGATAATCGGGTGGTGGGATACTGTTACGCCACCCCTTATCGGCCTCGCCCGGCTTACCAGTTTACCGTGGAGGAGTCGGTGTATGTCGCCGACGGGCAGCAAGGTCAGGGTATCGGCAAAGCCTTATTGGCAGAACTGATCGCCCGCTGCGAGTCAGGTCCCTGGCGCCAAATGTTAGCGACCGTCGGCAATGCCAAACACAATCAGGGTTCGTTGGCTCTGCATCAGACTCTGGGGTTTTGCAGCGTGGGCACGCTAAAGGCGGTGGGTTTTAAATTGGGCGAGTGGCGCGACACTCATATCATGCAGCGCACGCTGGGTGCCGGTGATGTCAACCGGCCCTGATTGCCAGCGCAACAGGCAATCTGCGAAATATCAACTACAGTAAATAATGATTTCATTAGGTTAGCGAAAGCTCGCGCCATCATTCAAACCTATAGGGAGAGAACAATGAAAATTATTCTGTGGATTGTCGCCATTATCTTTATCGTGGGCCTGCTCACCATCACCGGTGTTTTTAAGCTGATCTTCTAAAATGCCCCGCGCCAGCCGGCGCGGGATTTATTCAGGCTTTCAAACGCCCCCGGATCGCGCCCAGCGCCGAAACTACCAGCAGCACCACGCCCCCGGCAATCAGGCCAAACACCACGTTGAGCAATGCAGGGATCACGCCTTGCAGGATCTGGCCGAAGGTCGGCACCACGGTGGCGTACGACGCCCAGTCCTCAAACAAATGGTGCACCGGCGGCAACCCGTGGGTCAGAATGCCGCCCCCGACCATAAACATGGCGATGGTGCCGACGATTGACAGCGTTTTCATCAGATAAGGAGCTGCACTGACAATGCCGTTGCCGATAGAACGCACCAGCGCACTGCTTTTGCGGCTCAGATACAGCCCCAGATCGTCGAGTTTGACGATACCGGCCACGATACCGTAAACCCCCGCCGTCATCACAATCGCGATACCACACAGCACGATCACCTGCTGGCTGAAGGTCGCCCCCGCCACGGTACCCAACGTAATGGCGATAATCTCGGCGGACAGCACGAAGTCGGTACGTATTGCCCCTTTAACTTTGCGTTGTTCGTAGGCTGCCACATCCTCATTGGCATCCAGCGCCTCTTTTTTCTCTTCACCACCCGTTTGCTTGCTGTGGGTCAGGCTGTGGAACACCTTCTCAAAGCCCTCGTAGCACAGATAAGCACCACCCACCATCAGCAACGGTGTAATGGCCCAGGGGGCGAATGCACTGATCAGCAATGCCAGCGGCACCAGAATTGCCTTGTTGATAAACGACCCTTTGGCCACGCTCCACACCACCGGCAGCTCGCGATCGGCCTTTACCCCGGTAACCTGTTGCGCATTCAATGCCAGATCATCCCCCAATACCCCGGCGGTTTTTTTCGCCGCCATTTTGGTCATTAGCGAAACATCATCCAGCAGTGAGGCAATATCATCGATTAAAGTCAGTAAGCTACTTCCAGCCAAAGCGGTTCATCCTTTTTAAATTCATCAGTTGTCACCTGTTTAGCATAGCGGTAACTGTGCCCAAATAGCCATCAGCATGGTCGGAGTGAAGGTATTATATTGCAATGATGGAGTAAAATTGAGGCATCAAAACAACGTCACCGGGGCAAGGCTCTGCCCCGGCAGACACAGGTTATCTTCTTTTACGCACCAGTTGCGGCCGTCGCGTCAGGTACTCCAGAGGAATACTCCACACGTGCACCAACCGTGTGAAGGGGAACAGCAGGAATAAGGTCATGCCCAGCACCAAATGAATCCGATAAATCGGTGCAACACCTTGCAGGAACTCTGAGGCACCGAAACGGAATGTCACCACATGCTGCGCCCAGTTCACCAGCTTCAACATCTCGCTACCGTCAGGATGCTGAGCCGAAAACGGTATTGTGCCCAACCCTAAAGAAACCTGGATCAGCAGCAATACCAGAATCAAAATATCCGCGCCGCTGGAAATCGCCCGTACGCGTGGATTAAACAGCCGGCGATACAGTAACATCAGGCCGCCAATCAGCATCAGTGCGCCACAGGCACCGCCCATAAACATCGCCATCTGTTGTTTCACCGGCATCGGCAACCAGGATTCATACACCCAGTGTGGTGTCAGCATACCAAAAGCGTGACCAGCCAATACCCCAAGCACGCCTACGTGGAACAGGTTGGAGGCTACCCGCATCCAACGCTTATCCATAATCTGGCTAGAACCGGCACGCCAACTGTATTGACCGTAGTCATACCGCAACAGGCTACCAAGCAGAAACACCGTGCCGGCGATATACGGATAGATATCGAAAAAAAATACATCAAGGAAATGCGCCATCACTCACTCCCCTCTGGTTTGTGGCGCGGCAGCGCCAACGTCAAGATATTGCGGAGCCACAGAACCGGAGAAGCGACGCTGATGATGCTTCGCCTCTTCAGCGCTACAGCCGCCCTGCTCAACCATAAACCGCACCTGCTCTTCCTCCCATACCGCGTCCAGCGCCGCCGGCGTATCGTCACGCGCTTCTTCACGCACTTTAGGCATTAGATTTTTACTGCGTGCCTGACTGCCGGAAAGCTGAGTCAGCAGATCAAACAGTTGACCATAGCGGCTTTCCCGTTCGTGCAAGCGTGCGCCGAGCAGAGCCAGGATCGGCGCAATGCTTTCCAACCATTCCAGCGCTTCTTTCTCGGCCCCCATTGACAAGAAATCGAGAAACAACGGCAAATGGTCGGGTAATTCATAGGTATCCAACTGCAAGCCGGCCTGACGATATTGTTCAAGCAGGTTGATCATCGCCTGACCACGATCGCGCGATTCGCCGTGTACATGTTCAAACAATAACAGCGAGGTTGAACGACCACGGTCAAACAGACCGGTATATTCTGCCTGTGCGTCCAGCAGACGCCCGTTACAGCGCCAGTGGATCACGTCGGCCAACAAAGCTTGTTGTTGTGGTGACAATTCGCTGGCCTCGGGTAACGCCGCCAACAATTCATATTTCCCTTGCCACAATGCCTCATCGGGATATTCCAGCAGGCGCGAAATAATGCGGAGTGAAATCATAATTTCTGCCCCCCGGTTTTCACCCCAACATCAATGGCATCGATACGTTTGGAGTTAAACAGATCAAACTTGCTGTCGCTGCCGTGACAACCATCGCCAAAGGTAAAGCCGCAGCCATTACGCTCGGGGAAGGCGTCGCGTGCCAGTTCGCGATGGCTGGTCGGGATCACGAAACGGTCTTCGTAATTGGCGATGGCCAGATAGCGGTACATTTCCTGTACCTGCGCTTCGGTCAGACCCACTTCATCCAGGGCGCTGGTATCATGTACCCCCTCCACCGTTTCCATACGCTTGTAGTGACGCATCGCCAAAATACGTTTCAGCGAACGTGCCACCGGTGCGGTATCGCCGGCGGTAAACAGGTTGGCTAAATATTGCAGCGGAATGCGCAATGCATCGATGTCCGGCAACACACCTTTGTGAGGCAAAACACCGGCGTCAGACGCCGACTGAATAGGCGACAATGGCGGCACATACCACACCATCGGCAAGGTGCGATATTCCGGATGCAGCGGTAGCGCCAGTTTCCAGTCCATAGCCAGTTTGTACACCGGCGAACGCTGAGCGGCATCGATCACGTTCATTGGCACACCGTCCTTGAGCGCCTGCTCAATCACCATTGGGTCATTCGGGTTCAGGAATACTCCCAACTGGCGTTCATACAGATCCTGATCGTTTTCCACCGAGGCCGCCTGTTCAATGGCGTCAGCGTCATAAAGCACTACGCCCAGATAGCGGATGCGGCCAACGCAGGTTTCGGAACAGATGGTCGGTAAACCGGCTTCAAGGCGCGGATAACATAAAATGCATTTTTCCGACTTGCCGCTTTTCCAGTTGAAGTAGATTTTTTTATACGGACAACCGCTGACACACATTCGCCAGCCGCGACATTTGTCTTCGTCGATCAACACAATGCCGTCTTCTTCCCGCTTGTAAATTGCGCCACTTGGACAGCTCGACACGCAAGCTGGGTTAAGACAATGCTCACACAGTCGCGGCAGATACATCATGAAGGTACTTTCAAACTGGCCGTACATCTCCTTTTGCACGTTTTCAAAGTTCTTATCTTGCGAACGCTTGGCAAACTCGCCCCCCAGATCGTCCTCCCAGTTGGCGCTGCCGGTGATTTTGTTCATCCGTTTGCCGGTCAGCAATGAGCGCGGCCGTGCCACCGGCTGCACTTTGCCATCTGCGGCGGTGTGCAGGTGCTGGTAATCAAAGTCGAAGGGTTCGTAATAGTCATCAATCTGTGGCATATGCGGGTTGGCAAAAATATTCGCCAATACGGCAAAGCGCCCGCCCTGACGAGGCTTCAGGCGGCCATTGATCTTGCGGATCCAGCCACCTTTCCATTTGTCCTGGTCCTCCCAATTCAGCGGATATCCCAGACCCGGTTTGGTTTCAACGTTATTGAACCAGGCGTATTCGGTGCCTTCGCGGCTGGTCCAAACATTTTTACAGGTTACCGAACAGGTATGGCAGCCAATACATTTGTCGAGATTCATCACCATACCGACTTGCGAACGAATTTTCATTTTTCCACTCCCCGGCCGCCGGCCACTGCTGCCGGTTGCTCGCTGTCATGCCCTTCGTTGTCCAGCCAGTCAATGCGCCGCATTTTACGCACGATAACGAACTCGTCGCGGTTCGAGCCGACCGTACCGTAATAGTTGAAGCCGTAAGCTAATTGGGCGTAACCCCCGATCATATGGGTAGGTTTAGGGCTGACACGGGTCACGGAGTTGTGAATACCGCCACGCTGGCCAGTGATTTCCGAACCGGGGACGTTGATGGTACGTTCCTGCGCGTGATACATCATGACCATACCGGCCTGCACCCGCTGGCTGACCACCGCACGGGCCGATAAAGCGCCGTTGACGTTGAATGCTTCGATCCAGTCATTGTCTTCAATGCCCAGTTCTTTAGCATCGGTTTCGCTGATCCATACCAGTGGCCCACCTCGCGCCAGCGTCAACATCAACAAGTTGTCGCTGTAGGTCGAGTGGATGCCCCATTTCTGGTGCGGCGTCAGGAAGTTCAGCGCTTTTTCCGGGTTGCCGTTGGGGCGTTGATTAAACATCGGTCGCGTGGTGCGAGTGTCGATAGGCGGTCGATACACCAGCAAGCTCTCACCAAAAGCACGCATCCACGGATGATCCTGATAAAGCTGTTGACGACCGCTAAGCGTTCGCCACGGGATTAGCTCATGCACGTTGGTATAGCTGGCGTTATACGACACATGATCGTCTTCTAAACCGGACCAGGTCGGGCTGGAGATAATTTTACGCGGTTGCGTCTGTAGATCGCTGAAGCGAATTTTGACATCCTGCTTCCCCAGCGCCAGATGAGTATGATCACGGCCGGTCAGCTCTCCCAGCGCACGCCAGGCTTTTACTGCCACTTCACCGTTGGTTTCCGGCGCCAACATCAACACCACTTCTGCCGCCTGCTTCGCCGTATTGATCACCGGCCGACCGTCGGCATGACCTCCGCTGTGACAACGGTTGAGTTTACCGAGCAGGTCTATTTCCTCCTGGGTGTCCCAGTTGATGCCTTTACTGCCGTTGCCAAGCTTATCCAGCAGCGGCCCCAGCGAAGTAAAACGTGCGTAGGTATTCGGATAGTCGCGCTGTACTACTGCTATCGAGGGGGCGGTTTTCCCCGGGATCAGCTCACATTCACCTTGCTTCCAGTCGAGCACCTCAAGCGGCTGCGCCAGTTCGCCCGGCGAGTCATGCAGAATGGGCACCAATACCACATCGGTTTCTTCACCCAGATGGCCAACGCAGACTTTTGAAAAACTCGCCGCCAGACCTTTATAGATTTCCCAGTCGCTGCGCGACTCCCAGCACGGGTCCACTGCGGCGGAGAGCGGATGAATAAACGGATGCATGTCCGAGGTATTCATGTCGTCCTTCTCATACCAGGTGGCGGTTGGCAGGATAATGTCGGAATACAGGCAAGTCGTCGACATGCGAAAATCCAGCGTCACGACCAGATCCAGCTTGCCTTCACGCGCCTGATCGAGCCATTCCACCTCTTGCGGTTTTTGCTGCCCTTGCTGTCCGAGATCAACCTGCTGGATACCATGTTCGGTACCCAGCAAATACTTGAGCATATATTCATGCCCTTTACCGGAAGAGCCCAATAAATTCGAACGCCAAATAAACAGGTTTTTTGGGCTATTTTGCGGATCGTCCGGTTGCTCTGCGGCGAAGCGCAGGCTGCCGGATTTCAACCCGTCCACCACAAATTCCTGCGGTGTTTTTCCTTGCTGTTCAGCCTGTTTGGCAATATTCAACGGGTTGACGTTCAATTGCGGAGCGGAAGGCAACCAACCCATCCGTTCGGCTCGCACATTAAAATCAATCAGGCTGCCACCGAAACGGGATTTATCAGCCATCGGTGACAGCAGGTCCTCAGTATTGAGCGTTTCATAGCGCCATTGGCTGGAATGGTTGTAGAAGAATGAGGTGGTATTCATCTGACGTGGTGGACGGCTCCAGTCCAACCCGAATGCCAAGGGTAGCCAGCCGGTTTGCGGCCGGAGTTTTTCCTGCCCAACATAGTGCGCCCAACCACCTCCGGTCTGGCCAACACAGCCGCAGAAGACCAACAGGTTAATCAATCCGCGGTAATTCATGTCCATGTGATACCAGTGATTAATACCGGCACCGACGATAATCATCGAACGTCCGTGTGTTTTGTCGGCGTTGTCGGCAAACTCGCGAGCGATGCGAATAATATTGGCGCGCGGTACGCCGGTGATTTGCTCCGCCCACGCGGGTGTGTAAGCTTTGACTTCGTTATAATCTGTGGCGGCCAGCGAGTTATCTGCCTGTGTCGTTCCCCAGTCACGGGCAAGACCGTAATTAGCGATCATCAGGTCATAAACGCTGGCGACGTATGCCTGTGACCCCTCTGCCAGCGTAATTTGTTTCGCCGGGACCGGATGATGCAATACATCCTGCAATGCCACCGGGCGAAACTGTTCACTTTCCAATCCACCGAAGTACGGGAAGCCGACCGATACCACCGCATCCTGCTGACCCAGCAAACTCAGTTGCAGTTTGACCTCGCGCTGTGACTGCCCGGCAGTCTGGGTTAAGTTCCATTTACCCTTCTCACCCCAGCGGAAACCGATTGATCCCAACGGTGCCACCAGATCGCCGCTAAGTTGGTCAATCGCCACCGTTTTCCATTTCGGATTGTTGCTTTCCCCCAGTTCATCGACCAAATCCGCAGCGCGCAGCTGACGCCCGGCAGCATAGCTGCCGTCTTCACGCAGCTCCAGCAACACCAGCATAGGTAAATCACTGTATCTTGAGACATAATCGGTAAAGTACTGGCTAGGTTTTTGTAGATAAAACTCTTTCAGAATCACATGCCCCATCGCCAGGGCAATTGCGCTGTCGGTTCCTTGCTTCGGTGCCAGCCATTGGTCGCAAAGCTTGACAATCTCCGCATAGTCCGGAGTGATCGCGACCGTTTTGGTCCCTTTGTAGCGTACCTCGGTGAAAAAATGCGCATCTGGCGTGCGGGTTTGCGGCACGTTGGAACCCCAGGCGATCAAGTAAGACGAATTATACCAATCTGCCGATTCCGGCACGTCGGTTTGCTCGCCCCAGGTCATCGGCGAAGCCGGTGGCAAATCGCAGTACCAGTCATAAAAACTCAGGCAAGTGCCGCCAATCAGTGACAGATAACGGGCACCGGATGCGTAGGAAACCATCGACATCGCCGGAATAGGCGAGAAACCAGTAACCCGGTCCGGGCCGAAGGTTTTGGCGGTGTAAACATTGGCAGCGGCGATAAGTTCATTCATTTCATCCCAACTGACGCGCACCAGCCCACCACGCCCCCGAGCCTGTTTGTAACGCTGGGACTTTTGCGGATCGCTGACGATTGCAGCCCAAGCGTCAACCGGATCATCGTGAACTTGACGGGCTTCACGCCACAACTCAAGCAAGTGCAGGCGCACCAACGGGTGCTTCAACCGGTTGGCGCTGTATAAATACCATGAATAGCTGGCACCACGCGGGCAGCCACGCGGTTCATGATTAGGCAAGTCGGGTCGGGTTTCAGGATAGTCAGTTTGCTGTGTTTCCCACGTAACCAATCCGTTTTTGACATAGATCTTCCAACTGCATGAACCGGTGCAATTGACACCATGAGTTGATCGGACAATCTTGTCATACTGCCATCGCTGACGATAGCTATCCTCCCAATCCCGATTAGTATCAAGCGTTTGTCCGAAATCATCCGAAAACGTGTCACCCAGTTCCTTGAAATAACGGAACCGGTCAAGAAATTTGCTCATCGACATTCTCCATCAAGCCGCCAGCCGAAACCGTCGTTGTAGGTGAATAATTTTTTTATATTTAAATCAATAAATTGAATACTAATTATAAAGTAAAGTGCCGCAGCAGGCTGTTGCGGCACTTTTTTCAGGATAGACAAAAACCATGACATTGCCGTGGAAGAGGACAAGAAATAAAAATCGGATTAAGAAACGTATTTGCGAATGCGGAAACCCTCGACCAGACTAATGGCAGCGATCTTGCACATTGAGGAGCCACGGTCATGTCGCCATTGCCAAACACTGAAAAACATACCGAAAAAGGTGTTTTATCTAGCTGGAATCCCGAAGATCTCCAATTTTGGCAGCATACTGGCCACAGTATTGCGCGACGTAACCTCTGGATTTCCATCCCCAGTCTCCTGCTGGCTTTCTGCGTCTGGATGCTGTTCAGCGCCATCACCATCAACCTGAATCGCATCGGCTTTAAATTTACCACCGATGAACTGTTCATGCTGACCGCGTTGCCTTCCCTGGCCGGTGCCTTCATGCGCGTGCCCTACTCGTTCGTCATTCCGATTTTCGGTGGCCGCCGCTGGACCGCTTTCAGTACGTTAATTTTGGTGATCCCATGTTTGTGGTTGGGCTTTGCGGTACAAAACCCTGCCACACCGTATTGGGTATTTGTGATTATTTCATTGATGTGTGGAGTAGCTGGAGCTAACTTCGCCTCCAGTATGGCCAATATTAGCTTCTTCTTTCCGAAAAACCGTCAGGGCGGCGCATTGGGGTTGAATGGGGGTCTGGGCAATCTGGGCGTCAGCGTCATGCAGTTGGTGGCACCGTTGGTGATAACCAGCGCTATTTTCGGCGCTTTCACCGGCGGTGGTCAGGTCACGCCGGAAGGCGAAACGTTGTGGATACAAAACGCGGCGTTTATCTGGGTGATCCCGCTGGCAATTTTTGCCGTTGCTGCCTGGTTTGGCATGAATGACATCGCAGCAGCCAAAGCCTCATTGGGTGACCAGTTGCCGGTGTTAAAACGCCTGCATATGTGGGTGATGGCGCTGCTGTATTTGGCAACATTCGGTTCATTTATCGGCTTCTCGGCTGGCTTTGCCATGCTGTCAAAAACCCAGTTTCCTGACGTAGTGATTACGCATTATGCCTTTTGGGGACCGATGATAGGCGCGCTGGCGCGACCTGTGGGCGGAGTGCTGGCCGACCGATTCGGTGGTGCACGCGTTACCGTACTGAACTTCTTCATGATGAGCGTATTTGCTGGACTGATCTTTCTGACCTTGCCGGGCAGTAACGGCAGCGGCTCGTTCCTAGCTTTCTTCGTGGTCTTTTTGGGGTTATTCCTGACGGCAGGCTTGGGGAGCGGATCAACCTTCCAGATGATCTCGATTATCTTCCGTTATGACACCACCCGACGTGTGAAGGCCAACGGCGGGAGCGACGAAGAAGCTGCGCGTGAAGCAGCGACCGACTCTGCCGCCGCGCTCGGCTTTATCTCGGCAATTGGGGCAGTCGGTGGTTTCTTCATTCCTAAAGCATTCGGTACTTCACTGGCGCTGACCGGTGCGGCAGACAGCGCAATGAGAGTGTTTTTGGTGTTTTATATTATATGTACGCTAGTAACCTGGTGGTTCTACGTACGCACTAAAATCGATAACAGAAAATAATCTGCTCAGTGTCACGCAGCCTAAGCATGCGTGGCACTGAGCTATCGGTTAGCGCTTGCTGTTAACCACCTGACCGAACCCTTGTCCTTCCAGTTCAATCTCCGGCGCAGCGAAGAAATCCAGATTGAAATAGGTGTCCAGCGTCAATAATTCAATACGGTGCCAATATTCCGGCGGGCTGACGCCAAACTGGCCGGCGGAGATAATCACTTCAATCTCCGGTTGGCTGTCATGCTCTGATTTAAAACCAATATATTTCACCGCGCCACGCATCACCGAAAGCCGTCCATAGACCCCTTTCTTGGTGTTGTGGTGGGTTAACAACGCTTTTGGCACGCTGTCCTTGTCCCAGAACGGAGTTGAACGGGTGTGTTTATAATCGGCTGGAATACGGTATTTCATAATTAATTCTCCCGGTAAATATGGGTGAAGTCGCATCTCTGCGGTCTGGATTAACTGTTTAATGCCTTCAGCAAGCTGAAAGCCTGTTTCATATGATCTTCGCTAACGATAAATGCGCGCAATTGCTGTTGCTGTTGTTTATAACGTTTTGATAACTGCTCATAACGTAATAGCCAGCAAAGGACATGCCAGTTTTTATACTGTTGTTTTAAAACACATTTAAAACAGATAATGTCAAAATGACATCATAATCACATTGTCACCATGACACCACGATGTCAAAATGACAATACACCAGAGACGAAAAACAAATCCGGGCTTAATAGGGGATGACGAGTTATTTAAACCTGACTTCACCTTCATATTTGACGATATTTATACAGGCAATAAACTTCAAAACGCAGTATTTGGCTAATATAGGTTTTACTTTAAATACGCTATATTAGCCCTAAGCATTTATAATTATCCCCCCACATCTCCAGCCGGCACGTTCAATTGCCAGGACAAACCAAAGCGATCGTTTAACCAACCGAAACGCGCGCTGGAGCCATAGTCATCAATCGGCATCAACACTTCACCACCCTCAGCCAGACGGGCGAAAACCCGCTCCAGCTCCGCGTCGGTGGCGAAATTAACGAAAAGTGACACCGCCGGAGTAAAGCCAAAATCATGGCTGACCGGACTATCAGTGAACACCAGGTTGTGCCGCTCAAAGTCGATGGTCGCATGCCTGACCCGTCGTGGCCCATCATCGCTCTCATCATAATGCTGCAACTGTTGAACCTTGAAACCGGCGAATAACTCGCTATAAAGATCAATAGCCTGCTGGGCCTGGCCCTGAAACATGACAAAAGTAGAAACTTTGCTCATAGGATGCCGTCCTCATGCACGATAGGGTATTTATTAATGATAGCGGATGGATTAGCAACGCGAATCTACCCAAGGTAATGGGAGATATCGCTGACGGCAAGGATAAGGCGGCATCAGGGAGAAATAACGGCCCGCGGAGACTCCGCAGGCCGCAGAACGGGTTATTCGCTTTCGTTCTTCGCCAGACGGGCGTCTTTCTGACGACGATAGTCACGGGCAGCGGCCGGGATCGGCGTCACCTTACCGGTTTCGATCCAGGTGCGCAGACGGTTGGCATCGGCAAAGTGGGTGTACTTGCCGAAGGCGTCCAACACTACCAGCGAGACTGAGCGACTGCCAATCATGGTACGCATGACCAGGCAATGCCCTGCTTCATTAGTGAAGCCGGTTTTGGTCAACTGGATGTTCCATTTCGGGTTGTAAACCAGATGGTTGGTGTTACGAAACGGCAGCGTATAGTTCGGATCCTTGAAGCTGGCCATACGTTCGGTGGTGGTACTGAGTTGGCCAATCAGCGGATATTGCTTGGTAGCAATCAGCAGCTTGGTCAGGTCACGTGCGGTCGAGACGTTATGAATCGACAGTCCGGTCGGCTCCACGTAACGCGTGTTGGTCATGCCCAGCGATCTGGCTTTGGCATTCATCGCCTTGATAAAGGCGCCGTAACCGCCCGGATAATGGTGTGCCAGACTGGCAGCGGCGCGGTTTTCTGACGACATCAGCGCCAATAACAGCATGTCTTTGCGGCTGATTTCGCTGTTCAGACGTACGCGTGAATAAACCCCTTTCATTTCCGGCGTCTGATGAATATCCACCGACAGCATTTCATCCATCGGCAAATGGGCATCCAGCGTCACCATCGCGGTCATCACCTTGGTGATCGAGGCGATCGGCACCACTTCATCCGGGTTGCGCGCATACATCACATTGTGGGTCTGCATATCCACGACCATGGCGCTGCCGGAAGCCAACTCAGGCTGGCTGGCCCGAACGGCGGCGTTATTTTCGCTGGCCAGCGCGCGCGGCGCGATGCCTGCTCCTGCCTGCAATGCGAGCAGGGTTAGTACCAAAACACGTATTTTCACATGTATTACTCTGTGACGAAGAAGATGAAGGTCTTATTTGGCCGAATTATATGTGAGGGATCTGCAGTTGGCACTGGGATTATGCCAGTCGATTTGTGACAAATTCTGTCGGAAGGAAAATTGTTTAAACCGCGAGCGCTCTGGGATTAACGCCCGCGAGGAAAAAGTTACAGTGCCGGTTGCCAGGCCGACTGAGGCAACAGGTATAAACCAGGTCCCCGGCTAGCACCCTCACCCACAATATGTCCAATGCCCGCCGCCATCACCGCCAGCGTCACATCAAAGGCATTCAGGCTGTCGCCGTAGCCCGCCGTCAGGTTGAACATCGAGCCATTGGCCAGCAAATAGAGCGTTTTCTCTTCCAGTTGGTAGGCGTTTACAAACGGCATAGGCTCGCTGTGTGGCAGGCTTTGCAGGAAGCCAACGTCAATTTCCGCCGTCACATGGCCGACGTTGAGAATGAACACCCCATCTTTCGCCTGCTGCAGATGCCGTGCCGACAGCACATTTTTCGCCCCGGTCGCCGTGGCAATCACATCGGCCTGACTAACGGCACTGGCCAGTTCGACCACCGCCCAACCGTCATAACGTGCCTGCAACGCCCGAGCCGGATCGATTTCCGCCACGATCACCTGTCCGCCGTAGGCTTTCGCCGCCGCCGCAACGCCCTGCCCAACCAAACCATAACCGATCACCAGTACACATTTTTCATGCAGCGTTAAATGGGTGGTCTGGAAGAAGGTATGCCAGGCGGTCAAACCGACCATGTGCCGATTATGCAGCCCTTCTTTCACCGGTAAGTCATCCCAGTTGAAGATCGGATAGCGCGGCGCCATACCGTTCAGTCGGCTGATCCCGGAACCGGTGGCTTCCAGCCCGGCGATAATCTGCGGGCCGTCGGTTGACTGGTGCAAACGGGTAGTCAAATCTGCCCCCATTTCACACAGGTGAGTCGGCGCCCAGACCAGTGCGCGGTCGAAGGATTCGGACCAGTCGGCATCGCTCATGTCCCGCCAGGCATGGGCCTCGGCACCGCGGCGCTCCAGCCAGGCAACCACGTCATCCTGTACCGTGGTCGGGTTGCAGGTAGTCAGATAGATTGCTGCCCCCTTGTCCAGCAGGCCCGCCACCAGCGGTGCCATTTTCAGATCCAGATGCATGTTGCACGCCAGCCGCACGCCGTTTAAATCCGGCAACGCAGCTACCGCCGCCCGGGTGCGTGGCATATGGCGCATCGCCCAGTCCAGTTCGCTCTCAAAATCCTGATACATCTGTTGCTCCTCTACTGCGCCGCGCCACCTGGGCACGGCAGAATGATTTAACCGGCGCGGCTCAGGCGCTTTATCGCCTGCGGCGACAGACCAAAGACGCGAATAAATGCCCGCCGCATCCGCTCCGGATCGCTAAACCCGACGGCACGGGCGATAACCTCCAGCGCTTCGCTGCCTTCTTCTATGCGCATTCTGGCGGCCTCAACCCGCAGTTGCTCGATCACCTTGGCCGGCGTTTGGCCGGTTTCGGCACGGAATAGCCGGCCGAATTGGCGTTCACTCAGGCAAGCTGCGTCGGCCAGATCGGCCACCGTCAACGGCTGATGCAGGTGTTCGCGAGCATAAGACAGCGCACTGCGGATACGGTCTGAAGACGGATTCAACTCCAGCAACAGCGAATATTGCGACTGCCCTCCCGGGCGGCGGTGATACACTACCAGTTGTCGCGCCACGTTGGCTGCCAGTTCGCTACCGAGATCTTCTTCCACCATCGCCAACGCCAGATCGATACCGGCGGTAATGCCCGCCGAGGTCCATATCGCACCGTCGCGGATATAAATGCGATTACTGTCGACGCGAATACGCGGATAGCCCTGCTGCAACCGGGCGGCATGGTACCAATGGGTGGTAGCCCGTTTACCGTCCAACAAGCCTGCAGCAGCCAGAATAAATGCGCCGGTGCACACGCTGGCCATACGTCGCGCCTGCAGGCTTTGCCGGTGCAGGAACGCCAGCAGTGCCGCAGACTGTGTGGCCACCACATTACCGCTGCCACCGGCAATCAACAACGTATCAAAGCGCCCCTGATTAAACGCCTGTGTGAGTACTTCCACACCTGACGAGCTCGTCACGCTGCCGCCGTGCTCTGATAGTGGCAGGCAGCGGTAAGCCGGGGTCGCAGTAAACTGATTGGCGTTATCAAACGCCGCCAGTGGCCCGGCAAAATCCAGCAGGTTAAAACCGGGGAAGACCACAAAGCCGATATTTTTCATCATGGCGCTTTTTGAGGGTTATCCGTCATATCAGCCAAAAACAGGACGCTTATTATTACCCAAGTCAAATGACAAAACTGAGGCGAATATCATGTCTGAATCGTTAGTGATTGTTTTTCCGATCTATCAGGGTGTCACCCAGCTCGACTTCACCGGCCCACTGCAGTTTCTGCGCCACATGCCGGGCGCAGAGATTGTCGTTGCCTCGGTCGGTGGCGCAGATATCAGTGCCGAAGGATTGCACTTTACGCAGTTGCAGAAACTGGAAGAGGTCACGCACTGCGACGTGCTGTGCGTGCCGGGCGGTGCCGGTTGCACCCAGGCGCTGCAGAATGACGAATTTATGCGTCAGATCCGCCGTCTGGGGCCTGATGCCCGCTATTTGACGTCGGTGTGTACCGGCTCGCTGATCCTGGCCGCCGCCGGCTTACTGCAGGGCAAACGTGCCGCCTGTCACTGGTCAATGCGCGACAGCCTGGCACTGTTTGGCGCCATCCCCAGCCAGGCTCGGGTTGAGCGCGACGGTAACATTATCAGCGGCGGCGGTGTGACGGCAGGCATCGACTTCGCTCTGGCATTGATCGCTGAACTGCAGGATGAGGAAACCGCGCAAATGATCCAACTGTATCTGGAATATGCCCCGGCCCCGCCATTCCCCGGAGGAACACCGGAGCTGGCACCGGCCAATATTCTGGCGCGAGTACAGGCGCAGATGGCCGACACTCTGCCACAACGCCAGGCGCTGGTGGCGCAGATTGCCGCCCGCGGCTAGCACACAGGGCGTATACTTAGCCTTATGTGTTAGAGACATAGGGGATAGGAATGGCGGATTTAGCCCACTACATTACGGATTACGGCTACTGGGCACTGTTTATCGGCTGTCTGGCTGAGGGCGAAACCATCACGCTGCTGGGCGGTATTGCGGCGCATCAGGGGCTGCTGCATCTGCCTTGGGTAATCGCGGTGGTGGCGTTGGGTGGCACGCTGGGGGATCAGATATTATTTTTCCTCGGTCGCCGCTTCGGCGGGCAGGTAATTTCGCGCATGAAGAGCCAGGAAAAGCGCATCGAACGCGCCAGAAAGCTGATTGCTCGCCACCCTATGCTGTTCGTGATTGGCGTGCGTTTTATGTACGGCTTCCGCATTATCGGCCCGGTGCTGATCGGGGCCAGCAAGCTGCCGCCGTCGCGCTTTGTACCGCTGAATATTCTGGGCGCTATCCTGTGGGCGACGATTTTTGTGTTGCTGGGCTATTTCGGCGGTGAAGCGATCGCCCGCTTTATCTCGGGTTTCGACAAACGGCTAACCAGCGTGCTGTTTTGCGCGCTGGTGATTGCCGCTATTTTGTTGCTACGATTTTGGTGGCGCCGCCGCCATGCCGACTAAGGTTATACCCAAAATAATTGCGTTATCGGTTTAGCATCAGCTTCAAACCGAGCAAGGCCAGCACACCACCGCCCAGCCGATCGAACCAGGCTTTAAAACGCAGATAGGTACGGCGTGGGCGTGGTGACGACAGAACAAAGGCCACAAAGGCGTACCACAGCACATCGATGGTCAGTGCGATCACCGGCAATACGAGGTACATCACCGGGGATATTTTATGGCTGAGCAACGCGGCAAACACGCTACCGAACACAATGGCGGTGTTGGGGTTGCCCAACTGAGTCAGCAGGCCGGTAGTAAACGCCTTGCGGAACCCCAGGTGCTGCTCACCGACCGCTTCCACATTTAGCGGCTGCCGAGCCCCACGCAGCATTTTACAGGCCAGATAGATAAGGTAAGCCCCACCCAACACCTTTAGCGTGGTGTAGAGCCACGGCAGTGCCAACAACAACGACTGCAGCCCCAGCAGAGCGATCAAGGCAAAGATAAAACAACCGACGCCCATGCCCAGCGCTACCGCCATACCGTCGCGGCGCGAAGAGGCTACGGCGGTACGCGCCACCAGAATAAAGCTTTGCCCCGGGCTCATCGCTCCCAGCGTAATCGCGCCGCTAATGCTCAATACCGATAATGCCGTTTCGCTCAACATGCTTTCTGCCCCTATAAAAATCCCATTGCTCAAAGTAGCGCAGCGATGAAAATAAAAGCAATGCAGCCACGGGGATTATTCCACTTGCGGCATATCTTGCATCAGCGCCACCAGCTCACGGGCGGCCTTCTCCAGTGGCCGGTTTTTCAGCCAGATCAGGTGGATCGGCAGGCGCAGTTCATTTTTGGTATTTTTGAATTTCAGCCGAACCAGCCGTTGCTGGGCCAGTAACGGTGCGGTCAACGACAGCGGGAAATTGCCCCAGCCCAGACCGGCTTCCACCATGCTCAGCGCCATCGGCAAACTGTCGGTACGCCAGTAAGATTCCGCCACTCGCGGCCGCAGATCGGCAATCGGCAGATCGCGGCTGGCCACCATAATTTGCCGCACGTTAACCAGGTCTTCGAGAAACAGCTCGTTCGCCGTGCCGCTCAGCGCCGGGTGCCGTGGCGAGAGCGTGGCAACCAGCGATTCCGCGCCGACAAAGTGAAACTGCTCCTGGCTGTTGATATTGAGCCCACCGAACGCCAGAGCAACGCCTATCCTGCCCTGATGCAACATGTGCAACACGTCATCCTGCGGGGCAGTCAATACTTCGATGTTCAGCAACGGATAACGGTCTGCCAGGGTTTTGACTGCGGCCAGCAGGCCACGGCTGTTGATGTCCGAGGCGATACCGATCGACAAAGTGCTTTCCAGCCCCTGGGACAACTCGATGGCGTGGTTTTGCAACTGTTTAAGCTGATCGGCAATCAGCCGCGCATGCGGCGCCAGTGCCAATGCCAGCGGGGTAGGTACCGGTTCGCGGTGCGAACGATCGAAAAGCAGAGAGCCCAGTTCTGCCTCCATGTTGGCAATCCCCATGCTGACGGCCGAAGGTACACGCCGCAGTGAGCGGGCCGCAGCGGAAAACGAACCGCGATCCAGTACCGCCAAAAACAGCTCTATATTATCGCTGGAAAAGTTCATTGCATTACCTGTCAGTAAAACTGACAGCTCCTGACTTTTTCTATCAACATGATTGACGGTATCTTACTCGTCAGACGGCAAAAGGTCATCCGACCCTAAAGCCAAAAAATCAGTCAGGAGATGAGTAATGCAAGGCGTTAAACGCAAACTGGTGTATGTCACCGCCTATGAAATTATCGGCATGGCGATCTCCGCACTCGGATTGGCGCTGCTTTCCGGCAGTGCACCCAGCAGCACCGGGCCGCTGGCGGTGATCATCACCACCATCGCCGTAAGCTGGAATTTCATCTATAACTCGCTGTTTGAGCTGTGGGAAAGCCGTCAGGCCTCGCGCACCCGGACGCTCAAGCGTCGCATTATCCATGCGGTGGGCTTCCAACTGACGCTGGTGGTGTACCTGATCCCACTGATCGCCTGGTGGATGGGGATTACGCTGTGGCAGGCGCTGCTGCTGGATATGGCGCTGATCGTAATTATCCCGTGCTACACCTTCGTGTTTAACTGGGCATTCGACAAAATATTCGGCCTGCCAAGTTCTGCCCTGCCGGTTGGTGAGTCCGCTTAAAGATCGACCAAGAATAACCCTCGCCTGTGGACAATATCGCCGCAGGCAGGGGTGAAGCTTATTATCCCCCTTTATTCTCGTCGCGAATAAATAAGCCAAATTCCATGTAGTTTGCGCGGTAATTATTATTCTGTGATTTTAATCACTTTTTATTCCTCGTTATTTCCGTCTTGATAAATTCAATCATCTTGTTGAATAATATATTCTTTTATATATTTAACAAAAAATAAACACAATTGGTCACGATTTATACGCAGGATTTTTTGCCACCTTTACAGAGAAAAGGTAGCATGCTCCGCCGTTATTTCACTGCGGCTGCTCAGATAATATACGCCATGAATTTCATCGCTAAAGATCGCAAGGCGACGGGTATTAAAGCGCAGAATGATGCCATGACCTCATTCTCACTACGATTGGCAATAGCAATCGTTTGCTCTGGCAGCAGAGCAGGGTAACTCCATAGACAGGTAAACAGGACGGATGATGCAATCACAAAAAAAAACGGCGCATGACCAACATGCAGCCAGAAGACGATGGTTAGACTCCCATGAATCCGGTTATCACAAAAGCATGGGCAACCGGCAGATACAGATGATCGCCATCGGCGGTTCAATAGGTACCGGCCTGTTCCTCGGTACCGGCGGTCGGCTGGAAATGGCAGGGCCAGCGCTGGCGCTGGTCTATTTGGTGTGCGGGATTTTCTCGTTCTTTATTCTGCGCGCGCTGGGCGAGTTGGTGCTGCACCGCCCCACCAGTGGCAGCTTTGTTTCTTACGCCCGTGAGTTCCTCGGTGAAAAAGCCTCTTACGTCGCCGGTTGGATGTACTTCCTCAACTGGGCGATGACGGGTATCGTCGACATCACGGCGGTAGCGCTGTATATGCACTATTGGGGGACCTTCGCCGACGTGCCGCAGTGGCTATTCGCACTCTGCGCCCTCGGGGTGGTCGCCACCATGAACATGATCGGCGTGAAGTGGTTCGCCGAAATGGAGTTCTGGTTCGCACTGATCAAAGTCGTCGCCATTGCGCTGTTCCTGGTGGTCGGCGTGGTGTTTCTCGGCACCGGCACCCCGGTGGCAGGCAACACTACCGGCCTGCATCTGATTACCGAAAACGGCGGCATGTTCCCGCATGGCCTGCTGCCTGCGCTGGTGTTGGTACAAGGGGTTATCTTCGCCTTCGCCGGGATTGAGCTGATCGGTACCGCCGCCGGTGAGTGCAAAGACCCGGCCAAAATGATGCCGAAGGCTATCAACAGCGTTATCTGGCGCATCGGTCTGTTCTACGTTGGATCGGTAGTCCTGTTGGTGCTGCTGCTGCCGTGGAACGCCTATCAGGCGGGCCAAAGCCCGTTCGTGACCTTCTTCAGCAAGCTGGGCGTGCCTTATATCGGCACCATTATGAATATTGTGGTGCTGACCGCGGCGCTCTCCAGCCTGAATTCAGGCCTGTACTCCACCGGCCGCATCCTGCGTTCGCTGTCGATGGGCGGCTCTGCACCTAAATTCATGGCTAACATGAGCAGCCAACAGGTGCCCTACGCCGGTATCCTGGTGACCTGCGGCATTTATGTGCTCGGCGTTTTGCTGAATTATCTGGTGCCTTCGCGGGTGTTTGAGATCGTGCTGAACATCGCCTCGCTGGGCATTATCGCCTCGTGGGCGTTTATCATCGTCTGCCAGATGCGCCTGCGCAAAGCCGTGCGTGAAGGCCGCGCAAAGCCGGTCTCCTTCAAAATGCCCGGCGCGCCAGTGACCTCCTGGCTGACGCTGGCGTTCCTGCTGGCGGTGGTGGTCATGATGGCGTTCGACTACCCGAACGGCACCTGGACTATCGCCACCATTCCGGTGCTGGCAGTGTTGCTGACGCTAGGCTGGTTCGGCCTGCGCAAGCGCGCACAGGAAGTCAAACGGGAACAACAGGCGCACGAAGAAGCCCACCACTAAGTTTTTAGACTGCCCCGACCGGGGCAGTTTTTTTATCCCTCACAGCCGGCCGTAAAAGGTCATTCTGGCGCTTTCCGACAGCGCAATATCCGGTTGCGCGTTGTAAGCCAGCACCACCAGCATGCGGGTAATGTCACCCTCGGTCGGCGTAACCCGATGCATGGCGTTACGGCCACGGAACAGCACCAAATCCCCCTCTTCCATCGCCAACGGCTTAACCACACGTTCACCGTCCAACACCTGCGACACGCCGGCGTAGTTCATCTCGCCCCTATCGGCATCTCGCAGGTTTTCCACATATTCAAAACGCCCGCCAGCCTGCGGTTTCTGGATCAACAGCGTGATGGCAAACGATGAGTTGTCAAAATGCCAACCCAGCTCCTGCCCACGATGGGCGTAGTGCAGGTTGATCGAAGACAGACTATCGGCGTAGGGATACAGGCGCTGTTCCGCCAGCACGGCGCAGAGGAAATCACGAAACGGTTGCGCGTCGTACAACGTACGCAGCGGTGACTGCTCTGGGATCTCCTCGTCGGTAATACAGCCCTTGGACGACACCACCAGCCGGTTGCGTGCATGATCGGGCGGCAACGTTTCGTCCTGCGGCTTCAGGTAGACGTTATGCTTGCTGGCCGCATAAAACGCCGCATGGCTATGCTCGGCCCCCTCCAGACGAATGGTCGCCAGGGCCGCCGCGGTCAGAAAACCCGGCAGCACCAGCGCCCCCGCCGTATCCAGCGTGGCTTTACAACGGGCCTGAAAGGCGACGTCATCAATCGGGTTTGCGGATAAATCAACGATATGGGCAAGTGGCTGCATCAGAGGCTCCTGTTGGCATCGCGGCCGGATAACCCACTGTAGCGAATGTCAGATTGCCGTAATAACAAAAATACGTTAAGGATAAGTTAACCAATTCTTAGCGATAGCCACCATGAGCCCTCCTTCCCGCAGCCGCCTGCCCAAACTGAGCGCCATTCTGGCGTTTGAAACCGCCGCCCGCACTGGCAGCCTGACCCGTGCGGCAGACAGCCTGGCGCTGACGGCCGCCGCCGTCAGCCAGCAGATCCGCCAGCTTGAGCAACACCTGGGTATTGTGCTGTTTATCCGCGCCAAAAGCGGCGTGACGCTAACCGAACAGGGAACGGACTACCTGGCCTACGTGCAGCAGGCATTTGAGACACTGCGGGTGGCGCAGCAACATGTCGATCGCCAACGTGGCAAAGAAGAACTGACGTTATTTGCCCTACCGGCGCTGGCGTCAAAATGGCTGAATCCGGCCATCGGCGGCTGGCTGGCCCAGCATCCGCAGGTGGATCTTCGACTGCACGCCACCCATGCCGAAGTAGATTTCGCCAGCTCGGCGGCGGACTTTGCACTGTGTTTTGGCGATCAGGACTATCCACTGCTGGAAAAAGTGCGGCTGTTTCAGGATTGCGTGCAGCCGGTTTGCAGCCCGCAGTTGCAGACCAGCGGCGACTGGACTCACCAGCCACTGATCCACGTGGATTGGGGGAAAGAAAGCCAGTTCCTGCCGGGCTGGCATGAATGGTTCAGCGCCGCCGGGTTACCACCGCCGCAGCGGCGTGGCCTGACCTATAACCTGACCTCACTGGCAATTGATGCCGCAGTTGAAGGCCACGGCATTTTGCTCGGCCAACGGCGACTGATCCAGCGCGAACTGGCCAAGGGCACACTGGTGCCTCTGGCAGAGCCTGTGCTACCGCTCAGCAAACCTTACTACGTGGTGTATCCGCAACGCACGCTGGACAAACCCAAAGCGGTTGAGTTTTTGGCATGGCTGCAGAGCATCACGCCTACGGATAGCGAACACTAAGCATTGCCACAGCGATTACCCGGCCTTGGACATCATCTCGCCCAGCAGCAGGTTGGTCGCGCGCGGCAGATAAACCTCGTTGCCGGCACCGGGGGTCAGGGTCAGCTCCCCAATGTAGATTTGCTCGCGGGTGAGATAGAAATCGACGCGGCAATAGTCCAGATCCGCCGAGACGGCTTTCGCCACTTGTACCATTTCATCCCAGAATGCCGGTTTTTCATTCAGCGTATTGAGTTGCGGGATATCCGCTTGAGTAAAGAAGCAGTGGTGTGCGTGCTCTTCCAAAAACTCCAGTGAAGTCGGTTCAGGCCCGCCTCGCAGCAATTCGACAAACAAATAAGACTGTTTTCCGTTAAACACATGCACCTTATAGTCAATCAATTCACCTTCCGATTCTATATCTAACAACTCCTCGACAATAATTTGCTGCGGGATATTCGCGTAGTGTTTTTCACGAAATCTTTTCCAATAGGTTATTTCAGACCATCCACTAAGAATCTTCGCAATATCTCTATAGCTGACCTGATCTTTATCTTTGACTATTTTCACCTGTTGAGAGGCATTATTAGTTTTGATAACAAACGATTGGGGTAACGAAAGGTAATCCTGCTCGGTGAAATTATCGGTAACCATAATGATGGGGGTTAGGTACTTTTCTGACACCCGCTGGGAAATATACTCCCTGACCGCCACCTTATCTGCTAACCTGCTGAAATCACTGTGTGGATAGCGCATTCGTTGATAGATTTTCTCTGAGAATTTCTTCGGGCTTTTGAAGTTGACCAAAGAGCCATGGGCAAGATAATGGCTGACTTGATAATAAATAAAATCGGGCGCGGCCCGATAGAGTCGTTTTGCGAATTTTCTCATTCTTCTCTTTCTTCCATGAACATAGCATAGGGATAAATGCTTCTGACATTCCGGTTATAGCATCTTAATTATAAAACCCTGTGGGCCTATCCTTACAGAGGGCAAGGAGATAATCGGACAAATCCTATTATAAGATGCAACAGGGAAAGTACCAGTGAAATTAAAATTCATAGATATCAATATCGTGAAAAATGCGTTCTGGATGATATCCGAAAAAATGGTGTCTATCCTGGGGGTGATTTTCATCACCGCCTATATGGCGAAATATATTGGCCCGGAAAGCTTTGGCAAAATTACCTTTGCCACCGCGATTTTCGCCATTACCCAGACGCTGGCGCTGCTGGGCTCCGATACCGTGCTGTTCAAGCGGATTAGCCGCAACCCAGGCTCCGGAACCGCATTGATGTTTTCCACCAACCGGCTGCGACAGGGCTGCTTTGTGCTGTTCTCAGCGGCAATATTGATTTACACCGGACTACGCGAAGATTTCATTACCTTCTACTTTTGCGCCGCCACCTTTGTCGCCAGCTTCTTCTCGCTCAGAGACGTGTTCACCATTTATCATGATGCCCGGCTGGAGTCGCGCTTCAATACGCTGGCCAACGTGGCCGGGCTGGGCAGTGCGCTGCTGGTGCGTTATCTGATCGTCTATTTTGATCTGCACCTGTATTACCTGGCGATCCCGATCGTAATGGTTTATTTGATCCCCTACCTGATCCGCCATCACATCTATCACCGCCGCAATCCGCGCTTTATTGCACCAAGGCGAGTTCGGCGCAAATACGTGCGCTATCTGCTTGCCAGCGGCCTGCCATTGGCGGTGTCCAATGTCTCCATCGCCATTTATACCCGGCTGGCTCAGTTATTTTTGATGTGGTTTGTCTCCGCCGAAGCGCTGGGGATTTACTCCGTCGCCATCACCCTGGCGACCGCCTGGATGTTTGTCACTGATGCCGTCATTACCTCGTTTTTCGCCAAAATATTTGCTTATCAGCGCGATGACGCGGTACGCACCGCCGCCAAACTGAATGGGTTGGTGTTGGCGATCTCCGCCGCGATCGTGGCAAGTATTCTTTTACTCGGCAAACCGGTGATCGTATTGCTGTACGGGGAGCAATATTTAGCGGCTTACCCGGCGATGGGAGTGTTGGCGGTAGCCACCCTGCTTTCCGCCCTGGGCACCCTGGCCTACAAATACATTGTGATTTTCTCCGGCTACGGCTTTCTGTCGAAGAAGATGTTTCTGGTGTTTATCATTAATATCCCACTGTCCTATTTCCTGATCCGCCAATACGGCATGATGGGTGCCGCCTACAGCACGCTACTGACCGAACTGTTGTCGTTGACCGTCCTCAATTACTTCTTCCGCCGCGGCACGGTGTTGCAGATGCACCTGCGCTCGCTGAATCCTTTGACCTATATCAGACGTGCCCCCCAGGGCGGTTAGCTGTACTGGCTACCCCGTTAATGCTGCTTTGAGATGCAGCACCAAGGCACCCGCCAGTACCGTCAACACCCCCAGCCACTGTATGGCGGAAAGCCGCTCGCGCAACAGCAAAGCCGCCAATAGCGCGGCGATGCCACCGGACAAGGTACTGAGCACCGTCACAATGGCCAACGACCCACTGCCGACCCCCACAGCAAATGCGCTAAAGCCCCCCAAATTGAGCAAGCTGGCGACCAGCAGCAGGCCACCCTGCCGCCAGCCCGGCCGCGCCACCAAAGCTCGCCGGTCAGCATTCAACACCAGCAGGGCCGTCAGCCCTACGGCATAACCGAGCCACAGACTGACGCTCGGCCCCAACACGGGCAGCGTGTATTGCCCTTGCAGCCAGAAGCCAATGCCGTAGCAGAGCGCCGCCAGCAGCGCAAAGGCTATCGCCGGTAAAGAAGATGGGGATCTGCCGGGCTGGCGACCCAGACTCACGGCGGTCAGCATCACCCCCATCAGGCACAGAGCCAGTCCAATCAACGTCAGCGCGCCAAGCCGTTCACCACTGATCCACGACAGCAGCGTGGTGACCGCACCATAGCTGGTGACCAAAGGCGCCACCATCGCCGCCTTGCCGATAGCAAAGGCCTGCGACAGCGCCAGTGACCCACCCACCGTCAGGCCGGCGGCCAACAATGCCAGTCCCAAAACGTTGGCAGAGGCCTCAAAGACAGGCCCACTGGTTGCCAGCAGTAGCAGGGTAAAAATCGCAAACCCGATCGCTTGCGAAAAAAATACCGCCCTGCGCACCCCCACCGCTCGGGCGTTAATGCCGACCAAAAAATCCGTGCCGCCCCAGCACAGCGCGGCGGCCAGTCCCATCAGTATGTCCACTCAATCCTCCCGTGCGTTCTTTGCCTCAAAAGTAAGCAAAAAATCACTTGTGGAACATCGATAGATTGGCAATATGGTTGAATGAAACTCAAGCTGAACGCTCAACCTCGCTTGCCCTCCCTGAAAGCCTTGCATACTTTCGAGGTGGCGGCGCGCTGCGCCAGTTTTACCGAGGCAGCGGAAGAGTTGAACGTCACGCTGGGGGCAGTCAGCCGCCAGATACGTCACCTGGAAAATGAACTGGGCGTTGAGCTGTTTCATCGCAAGGGTAACGCGGTGGAGCTCAACGACATCGGAAAACGGCTGGCTATCGACGTAACCCGCGCACTGACGCTACTGCAAAAAGCCAGCGATCGCGTCCGACCGGAACAACAGCAAACGCTGAGGCTGACCTGCACGCTGGGGATCGCCAGCCATTGGCTGGCAGCTCGCCTGCCGGCATTACGCCGTGCCGATCCTGATGTTTCGCTGGTGCTGGACGCCAACGAAAGCCTGCGCGATCTGGCCAATGGCGAAGCCGACATCGCCATACGTTACAGCCCAACGGCCACCCCGCCGCCGCACTCCCGCGAGCTACTCAGCGATGCCTTCGCGCCGCTGGCCAGTCCAGCCTTTCTCTCCGCGCATCCTGAGCTCGTCACCCCCGCTGATTTGGCATTATCGCAGTTGATTCATTCCCCGTGGAAAGATGGGCAGAAAATGGGCGTTGCCGGTTGGCAAGACTGGTTCGCGGCCTTTGGTGAAGGTGTTACGGCACCACGGGGTATCCTCACCTTTAACAGCGTCGGGCATGCATTGCAGGAAGCCATAGAAGGCCAGGGCATTGTGCTCGGCAGCCTGGCCGTGGCACAGGATGCTCTGACCAGCGGCAAGCTGGTACGGCTGTTTGACGAGAGCCGACAACTGCCCGCGACCCACCAATATCGCCTGTGCTGGGCGGACAGCGCCTTCGTTAGCGCCACCACCCGCCGCTGGGTGAATCTGTTGCTGCAGGCGGCAGGCAAACCCCCGGCGTTCTGACATAGCACTTATTGCCCTCACAACTTTGCCAAACCCAACTATTTTATGTTCAATTTTTCTGCTGTGAGACAAAACGTGGACAGACAACGCTACCTGCAACACATTGGATTCGCAGGCATCCCCAAACCCGACCTCCTGACGCTGCAACAGTTACACCGTGGCCATATGCTGAAGGTTCCCTTTGAGAACCTGAGCATTATTTATCACCAGGGTATCCATCTGGAGGAGGAAGCGCTGTTCAGTAAAATTGTCGAACATAACCGCGGCGGCTTTTGCTATGAGTTGAACCGGTTGTTTGCCCTGCTGTTGAAGGACATCGGCTTTGACGTGCATTTTATTTCCGGCGAGATCCGCGCCCGCGATGGCAGTTTCGGGCCGCCGTTCGACCATATGGCGCTAATGGTGGCGCTGGATCAACCCTATCTGGTGGACGTCGGGTTTGGTGATTCATTTCTGACACCGCTAAAGGTCAGCACAGCCGAGCAACAGCCACAAAGCACCGGCACCTTCCACCTGGAACAGGAAGGCGATATTTACTATCTGGAGCGCCGCAACGGCGATCAGCGTTCGCACGCCAAAACGCTCTATCGCTTCAGCCTGCAAAAACGCCAGTTGGCCGAATTTTCCGACATGTGCCACTACCACAGCACCTCACCGCTGTCGCATTTCACCCAGAAGCTGGTGTGTTCCCACGCCACGGAAAATGGCCGGGTAACCCTCAGCGAGAACAAGTTGATTATCACCGAGGATCATCACCGCCGGGAGTCAACGCTGCATTCGGAACAGGAACGCCGCGAAGCGCTGATGCACTATTTTGGCATTGATCTCGACCAGTGATACCGGCGGCCAGGCTAACGGAAAAATAATATTTATAAAACAGGAGGTTCACTCCTGTTTTATTACCCATAAAAATTTCGATTTAAAATACAGCTCGTACGCCTCGCCCTGACAAATATAAGACGCAGACTATTGACAACTTAATTAATACCAAAAAAAACCACAACAAGGTGACAATTTATAAAATTTTACAATTGACATATTATTTTGTTTATAAAGCCTTTTTATCAATATAAATCGGGCCAATTCTAACTGCGGCAGTTTGACATGCTGATATATTGAGCCATATAGGGTAGGCTTTATCTGGCAGTCGCAATTATTTAAATGACGTACTCCAAGGAGCAATGCATGAGTGACAATGAAAACAGCAAAACGCAGATTGATA
The DNA here is from genome assembly GCF_949794035.1 of Serratia proteamaculans. Lineage (NCBI taxonomy): Bacteria > Pseudomonadati > Pseudomonadota > Gammaproteobacteria > Enterobacterales > Yersiniaceae > Serratia > Serratia proteamaculans. The sequence goes on along the minus strand of NZ_OX461105.1, from coordinate 1,410,965 downwards.
ATTTACGTGATGTGGTTTCTCAGCTAAAGGAAATGAGACACTATGCACAATCCAATACCGAGACGCTGTCTGCGCAATGGCTGGCTTTCGACCAGGGCGAATATAAACACAAGGAATTCGCCGAGGCGATTGGCGAACTGCTAAATAAACAGGGCAGTTGCCTGGAAGGTCTGGAAAAATCCATTCAGGATATCGAGATAGAAATAAATCGTCTCGACAATGAATCCTGATAAATAGAATTTACTCTAACCCGCCTCAGGCGGGTTTATTATTGTTAACGACAAATCACCCGGGCAATATCTTTCGAATTGTTCAGCGCGCGAATTTCACTGAACAGCTCGGTCGCTTCGTCATATTCTTTGCGCAAATACCCCAGCCACTGTTTAATCCGCGCCACATGGTACAGGCCGGTATCACCCTGTTTCTCCAGATGGACGTATTTTTGCAGCAGTTGCACCACCTGCGGCCATGGCATGCGGGGTTCGTTGTACTTCACTACCCGGCTCAGGTTCGGCACGTTAAGTGCGCCACGCCCCAGCATCACCGCATCGCAGCCGGTTGTCTGCAAGCAGTCTTGCGCGCTCTGGTAGTCCCAGATTTCACCGTTGGCGATCACCGGAATGGTCAGCCGCTGACGGATTTCACCAATCGCCGCCCAGTTAATACGCTCCGCCTTGTAACCGTCCTCTTTGGTACGGCCGTGTACCGCCAATTCTGTAGCACCCGCCTGCTGCACCGCATCGGCAATTTCAAAACTGCGGCTGTCGCTATCCCAGCCCAGCCGTATTTTTACCGTCACCGGCAAATGGGCAGGCACCGCTGCACGCATGGCTTTGGCGCCCTGGTAAATCAGCTCCGGATCTTTCAGCAACGTCGCCCCACCGCCGCTGCCATTGACCAGCTTGGACGGGCAGCCACAGTTGAGATCAACACCGTAGGATCCCAGTTCAACCGCACGGGCGGCGTTTTCCGCCAGCCACTGTGGGTACTGGCCCAGCAGTTGAATGCGCACCAGGGTGCCAGACGGCGTACGGCTGGCGTGATGCAGTTCGGGACACAGGCGATAGAAAGATTTGGCAGGCAGCAGTTGGTCAACCACGCGCAGGAATTCGGTGATGCACAGGTCGTAGTCGTTCACTTCGGTGAGCAGTTCACGCACCAAAGAATCGAGAACGCCCTCCATCGGAGCCAATAATACGCGCATGATTACCCCTGCTGAAAAAGACGCGCAATGATACGGGGGAATACCCGCAGCAGACAAGCGTCTCGGGGGAATAAAACCGCGCTACCCCAATTGGCGCAGGGGCTCACCGGCGATAAAAGCCTCGATGTTTTCGATCGCTTCGCGGAAATAGACCTGATAGTTGCTGTCAGCCACATAACCCAGATGCGGCGTGGCCAGCACGTTGGGCAGGTGGCGGAAGATATCGTCGGCTGGCAGCGGCTCGATCTCGAATACGTCCAACCCGGCACCGGCAATCTGCCCCTGCTGCAAAGCGTCAATCAAGGCGCTGCGATCGACAATGGCCGCACGCGAGGTATTGATCAGATAAGCGGTTTTCTTCATCGCCTGCAGCTCTGGCTGCCCGACCAACCCACGGCTGCGCTCACTCAACACCAGATGAACGGAAACAAAGTCGCTCTGCTCAAACAGCGCCTGTTTTGACTCAGCTCGCGTCACACCCACCTCACCGGCCCTCTCCGCCGTCAGGTTCTGGCTCCAGGCCAACACCCGCATACCAAACGCCTGCGCCACCACTGCCATTTGACTGCCAATTTTGCCCAACCCCAGCAGGCCCAGCGTTTTCCCCTGCAGAGTCACGCCCAGCGTCTGTTGCCAGGGCCCGTTGTGTCGCAGACCGTGATTCTCCGGCACCAGATGCTTGGCTAACCCGAGCAACAGCGCCCAGCTCAGTTCCATCGGCGCGGCAGAGCCACTGGCGGTACCGCTGACAATAATTCCACGCTGGGCCGCCGCCGCCAGATCAATAGAGGCATTACGCATGCCTGAGGTGATCAACAGTTTCAATTTGGGCAAGCGGGCCAGCAGCGTCGCGGTCATCGGCGTACGTTCACGCATGGCGACCACAATGTCACAGTCTTGCAAATGTACCGCCAACTCCGCTTCATCGCTAAAATGTTGGCTAAAAGAGAACATTTCAACCCGATCGGCTATCACCGACCAGTCCGCCATGGCGAGCGCGACCTGCTGATAATCATCAAGAATGGCACATTTTAGCTTCATTTCCGGCTCCGGGGATCAAGGGCAGTCAGTCGGCACGCACGTCAACCAGCACCGGGCAATCCGCATTTTCAATCACCAGGGCGCTGTGCGATCCATTCAACAAACGTCTAAAAGGAGAAAGGTGACGGCGCCCCATAATGATCATCGTCGCGTTCAGTGTTTTGGCCTGGGCGACGATAGTTTCTGCCGGCTCACCGGCCACCACTCGGCCACGCGCATTGACGCCGGCGTCCTGCAGCTTGACCAGCGCCTGTCGCACCACGGTGGCGGCGGCATTCTGTTCATCCTGCGCATAGCCGAAATCTGCCGGATCTTCACCCGCTTCAATTTCATACGGACCCGCCATGGAATAACTGAGGTCCACACAGCACAGCACTACGACCGCGGCCTGCTGCGCCAACGCCTGATCAGCAGCCAGTGAAATGACTTTGTGCGCATTGGCGGAGTTATCAATTGCGACCAACAGTGTTTTCATTGCCTTCTCCGGTTAATCTCGCGACGCCACCTTGCCAATCTCATCGATCAGCGCGTCTTTACATTTAAGGATCTCTTCGCGGAAGCGAGCTTCATTCTTGGCCAAACGGGTGCTGGGCACTAACAGACTGATGGAGAAGCGCCCCAGAATGGTGTCGATAGCCACCGCCATGGTAGAGACGCCTTCCAACGTTTCTTCCCGATCGTAGGCCAGACCGGTACGACGTATTTCAGTGAGGTGTTCCAGTAAAGCAGGAAAATCTCGCACCGTCAGATCGGTTACCGCCCTATAAGCCTCACCCAGTAAATCACGGGCCGCATCATCGCTGTTCAACGCCAGCAACGCTCGTCCGCCGGAGGTGCTGTACAGCGGCAGGTTCATACCAATACGCGGCACCACTCGCAGCTCACGATCCGCCACAATGTAATGCACTACCGCCAGTTGCAAACCGCTGGCGCGTCCCAGCGAAACCGTCTCACCGGTGGCATCACATAAAGCCTGCAACCAGGGCGTCGCAATGGCCACCATTTCGGTATGCACGCTGGCAATCAGCCGCAGCAAAGACGGCCCCAGGCGCACACCACCGACTCCGCCCCGCACCAATTGCACAGAGTCCAGCGCGTTGACAATACGTTGCACGGTGGAACGCGGCAGATCGACCGCCAGCGCTATTTCTCCCAGGCTCATGCCATTCGGCTTTGCACCCAGAGCTTCGAGGATTTTCGCCGCGCGGGTGATGACCTGAATACCGCCGGCCCTTTCATCATCACAACATGTTGAGGGTTCAGACATAGGGATTCTTTTCCTTACTTTTGGCCACACTGTAACATTTTTTTCTGCCAGACGGCATGCTGTACCACATTGCAATACAGCGCATCACAATGTAGCATGCGTCACAATGTATCGCCATGCAATACAGTGCATCGCAAGTTTCGTTTCTGGAGTCATACTATGAATGCTCAGCCTGCGCCTCCTGCCGCCGCGCCGCATCCTTTCACTCTGCGTCTGGCTGTGGGGTTGGTGGGTGTGCTGATTGCCGCCCTGACCTCTGGACTCAATGATCGCATCAGCGATCTGGCACTGGCGGATATCCGCGCGGCTATCGGTATCAGTTTCGACCAGGGGAGCTGGATCACCTCGGCCTATCAGGCGGCGGAAGTGTCGGCCATGATGGTTGCCCCCTGGTTTGCCGTAACATTTTCGCTACGCCGTTTCGCCCTGGTGATGATCGGCGGTTTTGCCGCCGTCGGGGTACTCCAGCCGTTAACCGCTGATCCCACGCTGTTTATTGCGCTGCGGGTGGTGCAAGGCCTGTTTGGCGGCGCATTGCCGCCGCTGCTGATGACGGTGGCGCTGCGTTTTCTGCCCCCCACCATCAAACTTTACGGGCTGGCCGCCTATGCGCTGACCGCCACCTTTGGCCCCAATGTCGCGGCACCGCTGGCGGCTCTGTGGACCGACAGTCTGGGTTGGCAGTTTGTCTTTTGGCAGGCGATCCCGCTGTGTCTGATCGCTTCTTTACTGATCGGCTGGGGGCTGCCGCAGGATCCCTTGCGCCTGGAACGTTTCCGTCAGATCGATCTGTTTGGCATGCTCACCGGGTGCAGCGGCATTGCGCTGTTGATCCTTTCGCTGACACAGGGAGAACGGCTCGACTGGTTCAATTCGCCGCTGATTAGTCTGATGTTGCCGGTGTCTATCGCGCTGCTGGTGACGTTTTTGATCAACGAATGGTTCCATCCGCTGCCGCTGCTAAAACTGCAATTACTGCAGCGCATCAATCTTTCTTATAGCCTGCTGACGCTGGCCGGCGTGCTGTTGCTGGCGCTGTCAGGCTCAATGCTGCCGTCGTTCTACTTTTCACAGGTAGAGGGTTTTCGCACCGTACAATTTGCACCGCTGGCGTTGGCCGTCGGCTTGCCGCAGTTGGTGATCGCCCCTTTAATCGCCACCCTGTTGAATCTGCGCTGGATAGACGCCCGCTGGGTACTGACCCTCGGGGCCGCGCTAATCGCCGGCTCCTGCCTGCTGGGAATGCAATTGACCGACGACTGGGCACGACAAAATTTCTGGTTGATGCAAGGCATGCAGGCGTTTGGCCAACCGATGATGATTTTGCCGGTGTTAATGACCTCCACCAGCGTAATACTGCCACCGGAAGGGCCCTTCGCCTCGGCCATGTTTAACACCGTGCGCGGTTTTTCTGCCGTAGCGGCAGGCAGCCTGGTCGAGAATTTTATGAGCCACCGGGAGCAATTTCACTCGCAGGTGCTGGTTGACCGGCTGGGCAATCGCCCGTGGCTGATGACGGCAGAGAGCTCAGAACACGCCAGCGGGGCTATGCCGCTGTTACCGGACGGCTCGGTCAGTTCAGCGGAAAATCTCGGGCATTTTTCGACGCTGGTAAAACATCAGGCGGTGATCCTCAGCATCAGTGATGCCTATCTGCTGATTATTGGCTGCGCGCTGCTGTTGGTGCTGCTGACCGCCTGGTTGCCGAAACGAGTCTATCCGCCGCAAACGCTTTTACCTCTAGTTCCAAAAACATCAGGATCATAACCATGAGCTTCACACCTGCAAAACGAACCTTAACCCTGGCGTTGCTGCTGTTAATCCTGCTGGCTATCGCTTTCTTTGTCCGTTCCTCTCTCAATCGCCATCATTTTCGTACCGATGACGCGGTAGTCAGTGCCGATTACACGCTGGTGGCCCCCAAGATTTCCGGCTATATCCGCAGCGTCAACGTCAGTGATAATCAGCAGGTGAAAGCCGGTGAAGTGCTGGCGACCCTCGACGATCGGGATTATCGCGTGGCGCTGGAAACGGCACAGGCCAACCTGCAGATTAGCCAGGCCAAGCTGGCCAGCATTCAGGCGCAGCTGGATCAACAGCAGGCCAATATTGCCCAGCAGGAAGCCGGCGTCAGTGCCAGTCAGGCCACGTTGAACTATGCCGGGCAAAATGCCGACCGCTATCGCCGACTGCTAAAAACCGGCACCGCCACCGCCGATGAACAGCAAAAATCCGCTTCCGTAATGCAGACCGCCGCCGCACAGCTAAAGCAAAATCAGGCGGCAGTGGTTTCTGCGCGCAAGGAAGTTGGCGTGTTGCAGGCCAGTCGGAAACAGGCCGAAGCGAATATTGCCGCCTCGCAGGCCAGCGTTGATCAGGCACGCCTGAATCTTTCCTATACCCGGATTATCGCGCCCATTGCTGGCACTGTCGGTCAGCGTGCGGTACGTCAGGGGGCCTGGGTCTCTGCCGGTACGCGCCTGCTGGCGGTGGTGCCGCTACAGCAAAGCTATGTGATCGCCAACTTCCTGGAAACCCAACTGGCCAACGTGTCTGCCGGCCAGCCGGTCTCGATCAGCGTGGATGCCCTGCCCGGCGTGACGCTACGCGGCCACGTTGACAGTATCGCCCCGGCTACCGGCTCGACCTTTGCCGCCATCAGCGCCGATAACGCCACCGGCAACTACACCAAAGTGGTGCAACGTCTGCCGGTGAAAATTCTGCTGGAGCCAAATCAGCCGGAGCTGGCGCGACTGCGCGTCGGCATGTCGGTGGTGCCGGAACTTGAGATGCGCTGATTTTTGCCAATAAAAAAGGCCACCTTGAAGGTGGCCTTTTAGCAGCGGACAACAGAGCAATTTACTCAGCCGGGCGGCTGCGCGGACGGCGCGAAGGTGCACCTGAACGCGGCTTGGCATCACCCTGCGGACGAGCACTGCCGCCACCGCGGTTTTCACGCTGACCGCCATTGCCGCCACCGTTGCCACTGCGCTGGCCGCCACCGTTACCGGAACGCTGACCACCGCCGTTACCACGTGGCGCACCGCGACCACCGCCAGCCTGACGGCCGTTGATGATTGGCTCTGCCTTGATGCTTGGATCCGGCTCATAGCCTGGCAGGGCAATACGCGGGATTTCACGCTTCAGCAGGCGTTCGATATCACGCAGCAGTTTGTGTTCATCCACACACACCAGCGAGATCGCCTCACCGGTACGCTCAGCACGACCGGTACGGCCGATGCGGTGCACGTAGTCTTCCGGCACGTTTGGCAACTCGTAGTTCACCACGTGTGGCAACTGGTCGATGTCCAGACCGCGTGCCGCGATGTCGGTAGCTACCAATACGCGAATTTTGCCGTCTTTAAAGTCGGCCAATGCACGGGTACGAGCGCCCTGGCTTTTATTGCCGTGGATCGCTGCGGCAGTGATGCCGTCTTTGTTCAGCTGTTCAGCCAGGTGGTTAGCGCCGTGCTTGGTGCGGTTAAACACCAATACTTGCTTCCAGTCACCTTCGCCGATCATCTGGGACAGCAGTTCCCGCTTACGCTTCTTATCAACGAAGTGCACGCTTTGTTCGATCTGCTCGGACGCGGTATTACGGCGCGCCACTTCAACCGATGCCGGGTTGTGCAACAGTTTGTTGGCCAGCCCTTTGATATCGTCGGAGAAGGTAGCAGAGAACAGCAGGTTCTGACGCTTGGCAGGCAGCTTGGCCAGCACGCGGCGGATATCATGGATAAAGCCCATATCCAGCATGCGGTCAGCTTCGTCCAGCACCAGAATTTCAATTTTGGACAGGTCAACCGCGCGCTGGTGTTCCAGATCCAGCAGACGACCCGGTGTTGCCACCAGTATGTCGACGCCGCCGCGCAGTTTCATCATCTGCGGGTTGATGCTCACGCCACCAAATACCACCAGCGAACGCAGGCGCAGGTATTTGCTGTAGGATTCGACGTTTTCGCCGATCTGCGCAGCCAGTTCACGGGTCGGCGTCAGGATCAACGCACGTACCGGACGGCGACCTTTGACCGCATGATCATGCTTACTCAGCAGCTGTAGCAGCGGCAGGGTAAAGCCAGCGGTTTTACCGGTACCGGTCTGGGCGCTGGCCATCAGGTCACGACCTTCCAATACGACAGGAATAGCCTGGCGCTGAATTGGCGTAGGTTCGCGATAGCCCTGTTCTTCAACAGCGCGCAGAATTTCAGCACTTAAGCCGAGGGTTTCAAATGACATAAAGAGAAAAACTCCAGATCCCCCCTAACCTAACAGTGTTCGGTGCAGTTTCCTGGGAGGATTATCAGACGGGACATTAAGCATGACCACGAGGGATTGGCACAAACTGCAGTGCACCAAGCGGGCGATTGTAGCAGAACTCGAACAAGAAAAGGCAAATTAAGTGACTCAGAGCACAATATGCCGAGAATTCAGCCTAATCTGAAAAAATGTCCTTAAATAAATCGCGGTTACTGATTGCATTTCGTGCAATCTGGCATAAAGTTAATCATATGATTGATTAACTTTTTCAGGCGCCATCAATGCCAAATAATCAGACTGCCAGCCGGGCACGGGGTGAGCAGGCACGCCAGCAGTTGATCGCCGCCGCCATCGAGATGTTTGGTGAATACGGCATTCAGGGCGCCACCACCCGCGATATCGCCCAGCGCGCCGGACACAACATCGCCGCCATCACCTATTACTTCAATTCCAAAGAAGGCCTTTATCTGGCCGTTGCACAGTGGATTGCCGATTTTATCCAGCAGGCTTTTCGCCCGCTGGCCGAAGAAATTGACCACTTCTGGCAACTGCCGGAAACCGAACGTCCGCCGGAGCGCTACCTCGAACACCTGAAACGCGGCCTGCTGGCGTTCAGCGACCTGATGACTCAGCCACAGACGCTAAACCTGAGCAAAATCATGTCGCGCGAGCAGCTCTCCCCCACCGACGCTTATCCGCTGATCCACCAGCAGGTGGTAGCACCGCTGCATAACAAGCTTTGCCGCCTGCTGGCGGCCTACACCGGCATCGACCCGCAATCGACCAAAATCGTGCTGCATACTCACGCGCTGATCGGCGAAGTGCTGTCGTTCCGCGTGGCGCGCGAAACCGTCCGCCGACAGGCTGGCTGGCAGCAGATCGGCGCCGCCGAAGCGGAACAAATCAGCGAGGTGCTGGCTGAACACATCGAACTTCTGGTTAATGGGCTGCGCCAACGCTATGGCGCGTAAATTCAGGCAGGGAGAATTATGAATAAGAAACGCAGTGCCTTCATTGTGGTGGTTATTGTGCTGATCGCCGCGGCCGCGTACGGAGTTTGGTATTACCAGCAGCATCGGGCCCAACCGCTGACGCTGTACGGTAACGTGGATATTCGTACGGTGAATTTGGGCTTCCGCGTCGATGGGCGCCTGGCGTCGCTGACGGTGGATGAAGGCGATACCCTTCAACCGGGGCAATTGCTCGGCAAACTGGACGATGCGCCCTACATCAACGCGCTACAGCAAGCGCAGGCTAACGTCGGCAGTGCCAAAGCCAAACTGGCGTTGCTGATGGCCGGTTACCGCGCCGAAGAGATTGCCCAGGTACGTTCGGAAATGGCGCAGCGCCTTTCCGCCTTCAGCTATGCCGACAGCTTCCTGAAACGTCAACAGGGACTGTGGGCGAAAAATGCCACCTCCGCCGACGCACTGGAAGATGCCCGCACCTCACGCAATCAGGCACAGGCCAACCTTCAGGCGTCGAAAGACAAACTGTCGCAGTACCTGAGCGGTAATCGTCCGCAGGAGATTGAAGAGGCCAAAGCCAACCTGGCGCAAAGCGAAGCCGCACTGGCGCAGGCACAGCTTAACCTGCACGACACCAGCCTGATTTCCCCCTCGGCCGGCACGGTGCTGACCCGCGCGGTCGAGCCGGGCACCATGCTCGGCGCCGGTGGCACGGTATTTACCCTGTCGCTAACCCGCCCGGTGTGGGTGCGCGCCTATGTCAATGAAACCAGCCTGGGCAAAGCAACGCCGGGCACCGAACTGGAAATTTATACCGACGGTCGGCCAGGCAAGCCCTATCACGGCAAAATCGGTTTTGTGTCACCTACCGCTGAGTTCACCCCGAAAAGCGTCGAAACCCCGGACCTGCGTACCGATCTGGTGTACCGGCTGCGGGTGATCGTCACCGACGCCGATGACGCACTGCGCCAGGGGATGCCGGTCACCGTTCGCTTTGCCCAACCTTGAGGGGGCGGTGATGGAACAGGTTATTGAGCTGGAAGCACTGGAAAAACGCTTTCCGTCATTGGAAAAACCGGCGGTTGCCAGCCTGACAACCCGGCTGACCAGCGGCGCCGTCACCGGGCTGGTTGGCCCGGACGGTGCCGGGAAAACCACCCTGCTGCGTATGCTGGCCGGGTTGCTGAAACCCAGCAGCGGCACGCTGCGCGTCGCCGGGTTGGATCCGATCGCCCAGGATCGTCAGTTGCACGCCATCCTCGGCTACATGCCGCAAAAGTTCGGCCTGTATGAAGATCTGACGGTGATGGAAAACCTGACGCTGTACGCCGATCTGCGCGGCGTCACCGGCGATCTCCGCAAGCAAACCTTCGATCGGCTGCTGACATTTACCGATCTCACCCGCTTTACCAGCCGGCTGGCGGGCAAACTTTCCGGCGGCATGAAACAGAAGCTCGGACTGGCCTGTACGCTGGTCGGGCAACCGCAGGTGCTGTTGCTGGATGAGCCCGGCGTCGGCGTCGATCCGATCTCACGTCGCGAACTGTGGCGCATGGTGCATGAACTGGCCAACGACGGCATGCTGATCCTGTGGAGCACCTCTTATCTGGATGAAGCCGAACAGTGCCGCGAAGTGCTGCTGCTCAACGAGGGCGAGTTGCTGTTCAGCGGCGCGCCGAAAGATCTTACCCAACGGATGGCCGGGCGCACGGTGCTGATCGCGCCGCCAGCCGGTAGCCACCGTGCCCTGCTGCAACGGGCGATCTGCCTGCCGACGGTCACCGACGGCGTGATCCAGGGCAAGTACCTGCGGCTGATCCTCAAGCAAGGCGAAGATCATCGGCAGGTCCTGCAAGCATTGGATCTGCCTGATGCCGAGCTGAGCGAAGCGGATCCTCGCTTTGAAGATGCGTTTATCGATCTGCTCGGCGGCGGGCCAAACAGCAAATCGGCGCTGGCGGAGATCATGCCGACCGTCGAGGGAGAAAGCACGGAAACGGTGATCGAAGCGCAAGGGCTGACCAAGAAATTCGGCGACTTTGCCGCCACCGATCACGTGGACTTCAAAGTACAGCGCGGTGAGATTTTCGGCCTGCTTGGCCCGAACGGTGCCGGTAAATCCACCACCTTTAAAATGATGTGCGGGTTGCTGGTGCCGACCGAAGGCAAGGCCCTGGTGCTGGGCATGGATCTGAAAACCAGCTCCGGCAAGGCACGCCAGCATTTGGGGTATATGGCGCAGAAATTCTCGCTGTACGGCAACCTGACGGTGGCGCAAAACCTGAAGTTCTTTTCCGGCGTTTATGGCCTGAGCGGCAAGGCGCAGCGCGATAAAATCAGTGAAATGTCCAGCGCCTTCAACTTTGGCCCGATCCTCAACCAGACGCCCGACTCTCTGCCGCTTGGCTTCAAACAGCGGCTGGCGCTGGCCTGTGCGCTCATGCACGAGCCGGATATTTTGTTTCTCGATGAACCGACCTCCGGCGTCGATCCACTGACCCGTCGCGAATTCTGGCTGCATATTAACGGCATGGTAGATAAAGGCGTGACGGTGATGGTGACCACCCACTTTATGGACGAGGCGGAATACTGCGACCGCATCGGGCTGGTGTATCGCGGTAAGATCATCGCCGCCGGCACGCCGGACGATCTCAAACACCAGGTCGCCAGCAGTGATAATCCCAATCCTTCCATGGAACAGGCGTTTATCGAGCTGGTGCAGGGTTATGATCAGGAGGAGCAGTCATGAGCCCCAAAATAGCCATGAGCGAAAAAAACGCCGCCCGCGATGACAGTGGTTTTTCCTGGCGGCGGCTGCGCGCGCTGTGCCTGAAAGAGACACGGCAAATCATGCGCGATCCGAGCAGCGGGCTGATCGCCTTTGTCATTCCATTGATGCTGCTGTTTATCTTCGGCTATGGCATCAACCTGGACTCCAGCAAGCTGCGGCTGGGCATTCTGATGGAACAGCAGAGCGAAGAGGCGCGTGACCTGGCCAATGCCTTTGCCGGTTCGCCCTATATCGAGCCGACCATCAGCGACAACCGCCAGCAGTTGATCCAACTGATGCAGGCCGGGCGCATTCGTGGGCTGGTGGTGATCCCCAATGATTTTGCCCAACGCATGGCGCGACCGCACGACAGCGCACCGATACAAATTATTACCGACGGCAGCGAGCCGAACACCGCCAACTTTGTCCAGGGCTATACCCAGGGAGTGTGGCAGGTCTGGCAGCAACAGCGTGCCACCGATAATGGGCGTGAGGAAAAACCGTTAATCGATGTACAGATGCGCTATTGGTTTAACCCGGCGGCCATCAGTCGGCACTACATTATTCCCGGCGCCATCACCATTATCATGACGGTGATCGGCGCTATCCTCACCTCACTGGTGATCGCCCGTGAGTGGGAGCGCGGCACCATGGAGGCGCTGCTTTCCACCCAGGTAACGCGCACAGAGCTGCTGTTGTCGAAGCTGGTGCCCTACTATTTTCTCGGCATGATCGCCATGGTGCTATGTATGGCGGTGTCGGTATGGGTGCTCGGCGTGCCCTATCGCGGCTCGCTGCTGATTTTATTCGTCATCAGCAGCCTGTTCCTTGCCAGTACGCTCGGCATGGGGCTGCTGATTTCAACCATTACCCGCAACCAGTTCAACGCGGCAATGGTGGCGCTTAACGCGGCCTTTCTACCTTCGATCATGCTGTCCGGCTTTATCTTCCAGATCGACAGCATGCCGGCCATCGTGCGCGCCGTGACCTACATCATTCCGGCACGCTATTTCGTCAGCACGCTGCAAACGCTGTTCCTGGCGGGCAACGTCGGTACGGTGTTGATGATTAACCTGCTGTTCCTGATCGCTTCGGCGGTGGTGTTTATAGGCCTGACGGCCTGGAAAACCCAGCGGCGGCTGGATTAAGGGGAATAAGATGTTTCATCGTCTCTGGACGTTAATCATAAAGGAAATGCAGTCGCTGCTGCGCGATCCGCAGACCCGTGCCATCCTGATTATGCCGGTTATCCTGCAGGTGCTGCTGTTCCCGTTCGCCGCCACGCTGGAGGTGACCAACGCCACCATCGCGGTCTATAGCGAAGACAGCGGTCATGCCTCGGTCGAGCTGACCCAGCGCTTCGCCAAAGCCAAGGCCTTCTCGCATGTGTTGCTGTTGCGCAGCCCGCAGGAAATACAAACCACCATCGATAACCAAAAGGCCCTGCTGCTGATCCGCTTCCCGGCCCAATTCTCGCGTGATATCGCCAACGGCAATACGGCCCCGCTGCAATTGTTGCTCGATGGGCGCAACTCCAACAGCGCGCAGATCGCCGCCAACTATGTTCAGCAAATTGTGCAGGACTATCAGAATGAACTGATCGGCGATCGCGCCAAGCCGAACAACAGCGAGCTGGTGGTGCGCAACTGGTATAACCCGAATCTGGACTACAAATGGTTTGTAGTGCCTTCACTGATCGCCATGATCACCACCATTGGCGTGCTGATTGTTACTTCATTGTCGGTAGCACGAGAACGCGAACAGGGCACGCTGGAGCAGTTGCTGGTGTCGCCGTTGACCACCTGGCAGATTTTTATCGGTAAAGCAGTACCGGCGCTAATCGTCGCGACCTTCCAGGCCAGCATCGTGTTGCTGATTGGCATCTTTATCTATCAGATCCCGTTCGCCGGTTCACTACTGCTGTTCTACGGCACCATGCTGGTTTACGGATTGTCTTTGGTGGGGTTCGGTCTGCTGATTTCGTCGCTGTGCGCCACCCAGCAACAGGCGTTTATCGGCGTGTTCGTGTTTATGATGCCGGCGATCCTGCTTTCCGGCTATGTCTCACCGGTGGAGAACATGCCGGTGTGGCTGCAAAACCTCACCTGGGCCAATCCCATCCGCCACTTTACCGACATCACCAAACAGATCTACCTGAAGGACGCCAGTTTCAGCATCATCTGGCACAGCCTGTGGCCACTGCTGGCGATCACCGCCACCACCGGCAGCGCCGCCTATGCCATGTTCCGCCGCAAAATTGCATAAAAAAAGGGCTCAGCATGCTGAGCCCCTACAAGTCATATTGATTCTTATCTGCGGTTACCGAAAATGCGCAGTAACATCAGGAACAGGTTGATGAAATCAAGGTACAGCGTCAGCGCACCGACGATGGCGTACTTGCGGAAGCTGTCTTTGTCATCGGCGTTCAACTGCTCGCCCATCGCTTTCAGTTTTTGGGTGTCATACGCCGTCAGGCCGACAAACACCACCACACCGATATAGGTAATCGCCCACATCAACGCAGTGCTTTTCAGCCAGATATTGACCAGCGAAGCCAGTACGATACCGATCAGCGCCATAAACAGCATGCTGCCGAAACCGCTCAAATCACGCTTGGTGGTATAACCGTACAGGCTCATCGCACCGAACATGCCGGCGGTCACCACAAAGGTACTGGCGATCGAGCTGTAGGTATAGGCGATGAAAATACTGGAAAGCGTCAACCCGGTTAGCGCCGAATAGAGCATAAACAGCGCGGTGGCTACCGTACCGTTCAGCCGGTTGACCATGCCGGAAATCACGAACACCAGCCCTAACTGCACGATAATCAGGCCGAAGAAGGTGATCTGGCTGGAGAAGATAAAGTTAAGGATCGCGGGCGTGTTGGCCGCATACCAGGACACAAACGCCGTCAACAGCATGCCACAGGTCATCCAGCCATATACCTGCGCCATATAAGCCTGAATGCCGCTGTTGGCACGTTCGACGATTGAACCATTAGAGCGTGGATATCGGTCCATGACGGTTACCTTTTACATGTGAGACAAGATTTAAATCCCATTGATGGGACTCAGCCTGCTATAAGCGTACCACAGAAAATCTAACCTGAAAGTTGCAAAGGTATTGATATATTTCTGCTGTTTACCGATTATTTAGCCGCTTTATGCCAGCGTTGCGCCGCCTGATGATCGCTGTCACGCGCATCGACCCAGCGGTCGCCCTGCCCAACTGCCTCGCGTTTCCAGAACGGTGCGCGGGTTTTAAGGTAGTCCATGATAAATTCGCTGGCCTCGAAGGCCATGCTGCGGTGGGCGCTGGTCACGCCGACAAACACAATCTCATCACCAGGGAATAACTCACCCACGCGGTGGATCACCGTTGCACGCTGCAATGGCCAGCGGCTACGTGCTTCATCCACGATCTCCGCCAGCGCTTTTTCGGTCATGCCTGGGTAGTGTTCCAGCGTCAGCGCACTGACGTTATCGCCCAGATTATGGTTACGCACCTTGCCGGTAAAGGTCACCACGGCACCATCGTCGTCGCACTGTGCCAGCCACTGGTATTCGTCGCCGACGTTGAACGGCGCTTCACCCACGCGGATACGGGTATTTTCCACCATTAACCTCCGGTTACCGGTGGAAAGAAAGCGACTTCGTCACCGGCGCGCAACGGATGCTCTGCCGCCACCAGCGACTGATTCACCGCGGTCAACAGCTTGCCGGACTCCAGTGCCAACGCCCAACGATCGCCGCGTGCGCACAATGCCTTACGCAGCGCCTCTACCGTTGGGTAGTCCGCCGGCATTGACAGATCACCGGTGCCGACCAGTTCACGCACCTGCGCAAAAAACAGAATATTAATCATAGCTCCACCTTAAAATCACCGGATTTACCGCCGCTTTTCGCCAGCAGCCGCACCGGGCCGATCACCATGTCTTTCTGTACCGCCTTGCACATGTCGTAAATGGTCAATGCGGCTACCGAAGCGGCGGTCAAGGCTTCCATTTCGACACCGGTCTTGCCGGTCAACCGGCAGCAGGTTTCAATCCGCACCCGGCTGTGTTCCGGCTGAGCCTCCAACTGCACTTCTACCTTGCTCAGCATCAGCGGGTGGCACAGTGGGATCAGCTCCCAGGTGCGTTTCGCCGCCTGAATACCGGCAATACGCGCCGTGGCGAACACATCACCCTTGTGGTGGCTGCCCTCGATGATCATCGCCAGCGTGGTCGGCAGCATTTCAACGAAGGCCTCGGCACGCGCCTCGCGTACCGTCTCTGCCTTGGCGGAAACGTCGACCATATGGGCTTCGCCCGCGGCATTAATGTGGGTTAGCTGCGTCATAGTTTTTATTTCTTCAGGTGTGGCAGAAAGTTACACGGGCGATGGCGCGCGTCCAACTGCTCTTCAATAATGCGTTCCCAGCCGGTGCGACAGGCGCGGGTCGAACCCGGCATGGCAAAAATCACCGTCTGGTTGGCCATACCGGCCAGCGCACGCGACTGGATAGTGGCGGTGCCAATCTCTTCATAGGACACCATGCGGAACAGTTCACCGAACCCTTCCACTTCACGATCGAACAGCGGCAGCAGCGCTTCCGGAGTGTTGTCCCTGGCGGTAAAGCCGGTGCCGCCGGTGATCAGCACGGCCTGAACCTGTTCGTCAGCGATCCACGCGGAGACTCGCGCGCGGATTTGATAAATATCGTCTTTGACAATGGCGCGGTCCACCACCTGGTGCCCGGCTTCAAGCGCGGCTTCCTGCAGATACTGGCCCGAGGTGTCTTCTGCTTCACCGCGACTGTCCGAAACGGTCAGAATGGCGATATGCGCCGGAATGAATTCGCTGCTGGCATGACTCATTGCTTGCTCCCGTGCAATTTAGAAAAATTTAGCCGCCGATAAACGACAGGTTCTGCGTAATGCCGCTGTTGCCCTGGTGCAGGAAATGGGTCTGCTTTTTGGTCCGCAGCCCGCCCTGAATGCGATCCTTCAATTCCTCAAGCTGGCCGTCATCCGCCAGCAGATCGCGCAGGCTAATGCCCTGCTCACCGAACAGGCACAGATGCAGATTACCGATGGCGGAAACCCGCAGCCGGTTGCAGCTGGCACAGAAATCTTTTTCATACGGCATGATTAAACCCACTTCGCCCTGGTAATCCGGGTGGCTGAACACCTGCGCCGGACCATCACTGCGGCCGCGCGGCTGCAACTGCCAACCCTGCTGTTCCAGTTGCGAACGGATCACTTCGCCAGACACGTGGTGTTTGCGGAACAGATCGCCGCCCTCGCCGGTTTCCATCAGTTCGATAAAGCGCAGTTGGATCGGACGGTCTTTTATCCAGTGCAGGAAAGCGCCCAGCTGCTGGTGGTTAACGTCACGCATCAGCACCGCGTTGACCTTTACCTTGCTGAACCCAGCGGTAAAGGCGGCGTCGATGCCCTCCATCACCTGGCGGAATTTGTCCTGACCGGTAATGGCGTGAAATTGACGGGGGTCCAGACTGTCGACGCTAACGTTGATCGCCGTCAGCCCGGCATCACGCCAGGCCATGACGTCGCGAGCCAAACGATAACCATTGGTGGTCACGGCAAGCTGGCGAACGGCAGGGTTTTCACGCACGGCGGCGATGATCTCGGTAAAATCGCGACGCAGCGAAGGTTCACCGCCCGTCAGGCGCACCTTTTCGGTGCCCAGCTCGGCGAATGCGCGGCTGACACGGCGGATCTCATCCAGCGACAAGAAGGTTTTCGGGCTGCCGTTAGGGCGATAGCCATCCGGCAGACAGTAGGTGCAACGAAAGTTACACACGTCGGTGATCGACAGGCGCAAGTAATAGAACTTGCGCTCATAAGCATCAATGAGTTGCGGCACCATAACACCTTCCAAAGTCGGGAGATGCGAGCGTTTCCGCCCTGCACCCTGGTGGCTGACTTCGCCACGGCCCAAGCGCCATATTGTTCACCAGAACAACGTAGGCCCAGAGGCTAGGAGTTTTGGTCTCAGTTCCCGCTGCCTGAGTAGCCGGAACGAAACCGTGGTTTTCATCAGAATTCTAGCGCTAAACAAAGGCGATAGCCAACGCCCAATTTCGCTATATAATTGTGTATACAGCGTTTTTAGGCGATTCCAAATCTGGTAAACCATGATAAACGCCCTTTACGCAGACGAATTGACCGGAATCACGCAAATCACACTCTTTTTCGCGTTTTTACGCCAAATCCGCTATTTTATGCGGGCAGTTAAGCCCCTTTGTAAGGAAATTTATGCGTAATCGTACCCTGGCCGATCTCGATCGGGTGGTGGCATTAGGTGGTGGTCATGGTCTTGGCCGCGTGATGTCTTCCCTGTCGTCTTTAGGATCCCGTTTAACCGGTATTGTCACCACCACCGACAACGGCGGTTCCACTGGCCGTATCCGCCGTTCAGAAGGCGGCATTGCCTGGGGCGATACCCGTAACTGCCTGAATCAGCTGATTACCGAACCGAGCGTAGCCTCCGCAATGTTCGAGTACCGCTTTAGCGGCAATGGCGAACTCTCGGGGCATAATCTCGGCAACCTGATGCTGAAGGCGTTGGATCACCTCAGTGTACGTCCACTGGAGGCGATCAATCTGGTACGCAGTTTGCTGAAGGTGGACGCGGCGTTGATCCCGATGTCCGAGCAACCGGTGGATCTGATGGCGCATGACCATGAAGGCAATCATGTTTACGGTGAAGTGAATGTCGATCAACTGACCGATATGCCGCAGGAACTGATGCTGTCACCGCACGTCCATGCTACGCGAGAGGCGCTGGACGCCATCGCACAGGCCGATGTGATCCTGATCGGGCCAGGCAGCTTCCTGACCAGCCTGATGCCACTGCTGCTGCTGGATGACCTTACACAGGCGTTACGTCGCAGCAGCGCCAATATGATTTATATCGGCAATCTGGGCCGCGAACTGAGCGTTGCTGCGGCTGCTCTGACGCTAAAGAACAAGCTGGAGCTGATGGAAGAGAAAATTGGCCGTCAGATGATCGACGCGTTGATTGTTGGCCCGGCGGTAGATACCCATGAAGTACAGGATCGGGTGGTGATTAAACAACCGCTGGAAGCGACGGATGTCCCTTACCGTCACGACCGTCAGTTGCTGCGTCAGGCGCTGGATCAGGCTTTGATCGAGTTGGGTGCCCGCGGCTAAAGCGTTACTCGCCGCCACGCAGCCATGGATTATCGCTGGCGGCCTTATCGACCATATCGATATAAAGATCTTCCACCTGCTTGCGTGCCCACGGCGTGCGGCGCAGAAACTTCAGGCTGGACTTGATGCTGGGATCGCTGCTGAAGCAGTTGATGCGAATGCGTTCGGCCAGCCCTGACCAGCCGTAGCTCTCCACCAGTTTATTCAAAAGTTGTTCCAGAGTGACGCCGTGCATCGGGTCTTTGGACTGGTGTTCGGTCATGGTCTGCGGCTCGTAGTAGTCAATTGGCCGCACACCATAATCAGCTTTGGCGGAGGCGACAAGGATTTTATGTTTGGCAGCGCCGCACTCTGCGGCGTGCCAACCGGTCATGAAATAGCGATAAACTGCTCACGCAGCTGGTGGATCTCATCGCGCAAGCCCGCTGCCTGCTCGAACTCCAGGTTCTGGGCGTGGGTATACATCTGCGCTTCCAGCTCGCGGATTTTCTGATCCAGCGCTTTTGGCGTGAGGTGCTGGTACTGCGCGGCGTTTTCTGCCGCCTTGCCCTTACCTCGGCCCTTGCCACGGTTACCCGGTTTGCCCAACTGCAGAATATCGGAAATTTTCTTGTTCAGGCCCTGCGGAACAATGCCGTTTTCTTCGTTGAACATCTGCTGTTTGGCGCGGCGTCGTTCGGTCTCGCTAATCGCCCTGGCCATCGAGTCGGTAATTCTGTCACCGTAGAGGATCGCTTTACCGTTGAGGTTACGCGCCGCACGGCCGATGGTCTGGATTAACGAACGTTCGGAACGCAGGAAGCCTTCTTTATCCGCGTCCAGGATCGCCACCAGCGACACCTCAGGCATGTCCAACCCCTCACGCAACAGGTTGATGCCCACCAGCACGTCAAACTCGCCCAGGCGCAGGTCACGAATGATTTCGACCCGTTCCACAGTATCGATGTCCGAATGCAGATAGCGCACACGCTCGCCGTGCTCTTCCAGGTATTCGGTCAGGTCTTCTGCCATGCGTTTGGTCAGGGTGGTAACCAGCACCCGCTCGTTGACCGCCACCCGCTTGCGGATTTCGGAAAGCAGGTCATCCACCTGAGTGGTCACCGGCCGCACTTCTATTTGCGGATCCAGCAGCCCGGTAGGCCGCACCACCTGATCGATAATATCGTCGCCGGACTTCTCCAGCTCATATTTGCCCGGCGTGGCGGACACATAAATGGTCTGCGGCGCCAGCGCTTCGAACTCTTCAAAACGCATCGGGCGGTTGTCCAGCGCTGACGGCAGGCGGAAACCGTATTCCACCAGCGTTTCCTTGCGCGAACGGTCACCCTTGTACATGCCGCCGATTTGCGGAATGGTCACGTGAGATTCATCGACCACCAGCAGGCCATCCGCCGGTAAATAATCAAACAGCGTTGGGGGTGGCTCGCCTTCTCCACGCCCGGACAGGTAGCGCGAGTAGTTTTCAATGCCGGAGCAGTAACCCAATTCGTTCATCATCTCCAGATCAAACTGGGTGCGTTGCGTCAGCCGCTGTTCTTCCAGCAGCTTGTTGTTGGCCAGCAACACCTTACGCCGCTCGGCCAGATCCACCTTGATCTCTTCCATCGCCTGCAGGATCCGCTCACGCGGCGTCACGTAGTGCGACTTCGGGTAAATGGTAAAACGCTGGACCACCTGTTCGATCTGGCCGGTCAAAGGATCAAACAGCGAAAGCCGCTCGACTTCCTCATCAAACAGCTCGATGCGCAGCGCCAACTCGTCTGACTCCGCCGGGAAGATGTCGATCACCTCACCGCGCACGCGGAAGGTCGCGCGCTGGAAGGCCTGATCGTTGCGGGCATATTGCAGTTCCGCCAAACGACGCAGGATCGAACGCTGATCGATGATCATCCCCTTGGTCAGGTGCAGCATCATTTTCAGATAGAGGTCAGGATCGCCCAGGCCGTAGATCGCCGACACCGACGCCACCACGATCACATCGCGGCGTTCCAGCAGCGCTTTAGTCGCGGAAAGGCGCATCTGCTCGATGTGTTCGTTCACCGAAGCATCTTTTTCAATAAAGGTGTCGGAACTGGGGACGTAGGCTTCCGGCTGATAGTAGTCGTAGTAAGAAACAAAATACTCGACCGCATTCTCGGGAAAGAACTCTTTCATCTCGCCGTACAGCTGCGCCGCCAGCGTTTTGTTAGGTGCCAGCACCATGGTCGGCCGGTTTAGATCGGCGATCACATTGGCGACGGTAAATGTCTTGCCCGAACCGGTAACGCCCAACAGCGTCTGGTGTGCCAGACCGTTTTCCAGGCCCTCTTCCAGCTTGCTGATGGCTTGTGGCTGATCGCCGGCCGGTTTGAAATCGGAATGCAGTTTGAAAACTTTACTCATATACCCTTCGTCTTTCAAATTGCCGCGTTGCTACCGGCTGTCGTAGTGAGCGGGCGCAGCATGCAGCGCCCCTACCTGGAGATGTGCGCGCTCAGGCGGCCATAGAGCTAATGCTCGATGAATGGCCTCTAATTATGGAAAGCCCCGGCGATTTTCGCCAGTCACTATGATACTGGATATAAAACCAGCTTCAAGCGATTCGTTGCTTCAGCGTGCGCCAAACCAAGCCGAATGCACCGTCAGGGTTACAGCCGCGTGACATTTTTATTGTCAATAACAGATTTATCCCCAAAATCCGTCACGAATTAACTTATTGATAGCACTGCGGCCAAAAATCATACATAGAGACTTCATCAATACATTAGCCGCTTGATTTTAGTTAATTTATTGATAATTAATGATTTTATAAAAAAGACGAGATTGCGGACAAAGCGAACAGAACCCGCGTCCGCTCTCGCTTTAAACCGGTTTTCTAAATCTAATGCACAAGGTTATCCACAGGAATAGTGGATAACTCTCACCGCCCCGCCCCGGCCGGGAGTTGCAGAAAGAACGCTTTTTGCCGTTTCTGTTCGCCAAGAGGGCTTTTTTAGTTATTTTTTCACAATAATATCGCTTTTGTTATGCCGATTAATGCTAAAAAGGCCCATTGCCAAAAACGGATTTATCTCATTGTTGCCATCATCTGTTGCATCTTGCTACAACCGGCGAAATAGTTTGCACCATAACTTTTCTTCGCAGCACTGGAAGAGTGCAAAAATCGTCCGCGTTAACTTTCCCCCTTATTTTCACTCGGCCCGCCAGGCCCGTCCTGTCCCGGAAAACCGTTAACAAGACAATAACAATCCCCTTTTTTAACGGTTTAATAAAGTTGGCCCAGGGGTTGCATTACCCTTTTACGCCAAAAGCTCGGTCGGGATAAATATCCGGTCTGTAATGGCAGAATTATCCGCCATCAGTTAAGGGCCATACAGATGTAAAACGCCTGACATTTGCCGGATAAAGACGAGATGGCGCTAGAAAACTCACAGTAACGACCATTTTCACCTAAGTACCACAGGTTTTAGCTGAACCTAAACTACCTCGTTAAAGGTAGTCATTCAGCATTTTGTTCTGGACATTACGACACTCGGGAAAGAAACCGCTAATGCGGAAACTGCAGTAAGGAGTGGATAACACAGGGAAGTAGAGGTTCGATTGCCGTACCTGCACCGGTCGCTATTGGGCGCCGCCAGGTGAGATCGATGCGGTTTGTTAAATAAAACCGCGTTACGCCAGCGCCCCGACGGGCGTACATCCACGAGTGGAATACGGGTCTTTGAGGAGAATGCCGGATGTTGAGTTTAAGGTCAGTGAATCAGTTTTACGGGCAAACCCATACCCTGTGGGACATCAATCTGGAGCTGCCACGCGGCCAGTGCACGGTGCTTATCGGCCGTAACGGCGTGGGCAAAACCACGCTGGTGAACTGCATTATGGGCCATTTGCCGGTAGTCAGTGGCAGCATGACCTGGCAGTTGGCGGACGAACCACCGCAAAGCCTGCTCCAGCAGCCAGTGGAAAGCCGCACGGCCCTGGGGATCAGCTACGTGCCGCAAGGGCGACAAATCTTTTCGCAACTCAGCGTGGAGGAAAACTTACAGGTAGCACTAATGGCCGGTCGCGACAGGACTCGCCGCATTCCCCCCTTGATTTACAGCCTGTTCCCCAATCTGCGGGAAATGCGCAGCCGCCGGGCCGGCGATTTAGGCGACGGTGAACAGCAGCAACTGGCGATTGGTCGCGCCCTGGTACTGGAGCCGGAATTGCTGATCCTCGATGAGCCTACCAACGGCGTGCAGCCCACCATCGCTGCCGATATCGGCAACGTGATCCGCAAACTTAACCGCGAGCTGGGCATGACTATCCTGCTGGTGGAGCACAAGCTGCCGTTTGTCCGTCGCGTGGCGGACCGTTTCTGCCTGATGGATCAGGGGCGCAGCGTAGCCGATGGCACGCTGGAACAGTTGGACGAGGAGTTGATTAATGCCTATCTGGCAGTGTGACTGGCAGGGGTGCAAAGTATTGCACCCCGCTCTCATGGCTTATCTCATACCAACGCCTTGAGCACCGTACCACTCATTGCTCATTGTGTTGTATCAGCGAAGACAGAGCTCCGTTTGTTGGAAATGACCAAATGCTCCCTCCATATTCAACGGGTTTTCACATCCGATTAACTTGAATTGAGGGTTAGATAATGGCCGATAACAATGCAGGATTTATTCAATATAGCGATCTGCTCGATAAAACCTGGACCTTGAAAGAGCGACTCGACGTAGCAGGCATTTATGTCAAATCACGCGATGAGCTGATCAAGGCTCAAACCTTCATCAGGGACACATTAAAAAGACCGGCTATTGTAAAGTTCACCGCCCCCTTTGAGGTGTGGACCGCCCCCAAGACCGATATCGATGTCGGCTTCGTTTATATCGACGGCAACGGTGTAAAGATCACCACCAATATCCCCAACGGGACTGAAAACGACCACAACTACTTCCTGCGCTGCTATACCACTACCGCGGCCTTGGATATCAACATCCCTATTCGACCAGCACCTATTTTGAAAGACTTCACCGTCAGAGGAATTGGCTCTACAGTTAAAACATCAAGTACTGAGACTGAGACTGAGACTGAGACTGAGACTGAGACTGAGACTGAGACTAAGTATAACTATATTGATGGTATTCGCTTCTATTCGCCTGAAGGCCCTTTGGGTAATTTTTCCGTCAATAATGTTTATATTTCCGGTTTTTATTACGGCATGTATTTTGGCACCAACGCGTATATTGGGCATCACTATGCCTGTGAGATCATCCGCTGCTTTGAATGCTTGCATATGCCGCAAGCGAAAAAACCCACGAATGTGCAACCGACTCAAACCGGTGATGAAAATCCCACCGCTCAGAACTTTGGCGAAGGGATAAACTTCTTCGGTGGTACCATCGGTAACTCTAAGGGGTTAGCTATCGGCAATCAGAACCCAAACGGCGCATTTCGTTTCTTCGGCACATCAATAGACTATGCGGGTGCGATTGCGAAAGTCGAGGCCGGAAGCATTGAGTTCCATGGCTGTCATATCGAGTTCAGTAATAAAACTAACCCGGTCAATGATATCCCCTTCCGCTGTAGCGCCAACCAGAATGCGTCATTACTTATTCAGGGTGGGGAAATCATTGCTCTGAATGGGCTTGCGTCTCAAGACTACTGTTTTTACGCCGAGGCTGGTAGCAGCGGGATTATCGTAGACAACGTCAAATTCTATGAAGTAAGAACCGCGACCGGCCGTTATTTTGGCGGTACCGGCGACTTTGTGATTAAAAATAGCCGGCTCGATGGCGGTGGTGGAGGCAAAGGCATTCAAACTTTGACCACCGCCAATAATAACAAGCTCAAAGACGGCAATTTCTCATTTACTACCAAGCCGATAGGTTGGGAAGTTTCCGGTGGCAACGTCAGCAATCCCTTCACCTCAGACGCCATTACCCTCACCATTGAATCCGGTGCGGGCGTTAACGGCAACAATGCGCTAAAAGTGACCAAACTGGGGAATACCAACTCTAGTGCCGGTGTGCGGGTGGTTGTTCCGGTATCGCAATATGAACAATTGGGCGCCTGTTTTACCCTGAAAACGCTGAATGGCGGCTCCGGCAATTTATTCGCCACGTTGAGCTATGCCTGTATTCAGGAGGTGGAAAGCAACGGCGTATCGATCATCGCTAAATCAGATGTGGCCGCCTGGGATGGGACTCTCAATGCCAGTGATTATGCCGAGTTTAAGGAATACCGTTTTAACGCCAACCGACGAAAAGTGCCGGTTTGGGCAACCCATGTCATCTTGTCTTTCAATTTGTATGCTTTAGCGAAAAACGGGGTGCTTTACTTCGATAATGCCTGCATCACCGCCATGTAAAACGGTAAGTCAGCTTTTCTCCGTCCACGGTGGATCCGTGGACGGAAGGCTTAACGCTCAATGGGGTAAAACGCTCAAATCCAGATAGTGCCCCAAAACCTGCCGTTCGGGTTCGGCCAGATGGGGGATCTCTCCCAGCAATGGCGCTGGCAGCATACGGCGCAGCGTGGTCAGATATTCCTGATGGCGACGGCCCGGCGCACTGACGTCGTTGGCAACCCAGCCCACCAACGACAACCCCGCCTGTTGGATCGCCTGCGCGGTCAGCAGCGCATGGTTAATACACCCCAGCTTGATGCCCACCACCAAAATCACCGGCAGTTGCTCCTGCTGCACCCAATCGGCAAAGGTATGCTGCTCAGAAAGGGGCGTAAACCAGCCCCCGGCCCCCTCGATCAACACCCAGTCGGCACGTTGCTCCAAATGGCGTAACCCGGCGGAAAGCTGCGCCAGTTCGATTGGCCGCCCTTCGTCGGCGCTGACAATGTGCGGTGAGGTCGGTTCGGCGAAAACATAAGGGTTTACTTGCTGGTAGTTCAGCGCCACCGCGCTGTTCGCCTGCAACGCCAGCGCGTCACCGTTACGCAACCCCTCGGCGGTCATCTCACTGCCGGAAGCCACCGGTTTGTAACCGGCGGTGCGGTAACCCGCCAGATTAGCGGCCTGCAACAAGGCGCTGCTGGCCACGGTTTTGCCCACTTCGGTATCGGTGCCGGTGACAAACCAACGCTTAATCACGATAAATCACTCCATAAACCAGATGATAACTGAGCGGGAACTGCCCGCGATCGCAGGGATAAGCCGCCTGTAAAGCGGCGAGCCGCCGACGGGATAGCAGCCCTGCCTCGCGCCCCTGATGCAAATGGGTCGCGCCGATCCCCTTGAGCGATCGCATCAACGCCATCACGTCCGGGTAATTCAGAGTCTGCCACTCCGCCTCCAGACCGTGACGGTAACCGGCGCAGGCTGCGCCAATTTGTTCCAGTGGCAGAAAATCGTTCACATGGCGTTCGCCGTCTACCTGCTGCCAGGCATCGCCCAGTTCGCCCAGCGATCCTTGCGCCAGGGTAGAAAACAGGATCACACCGCCGGGCCGGGTGACCCGGTAGAGCTCCGCCAGGGCGCCTGGCAAATCACTGCACCATTGCACCACCAGGCTGCTGAAACAGATATCCACGGCAGCGTCGGGTAAGGGGATATTTTCAATATCCCCTAGCAGGTAATGATCTGCCGCCTGTTGCTGGCGGGCGAAGGCCAGCATGCCCGGTGCCAGATCGAGCGCCGTGACCTGCTTGCCAAGTTCGCGCCAGCGACGGCTAAAGTGGCCAGTGCCACAGCCTGCATCAAGTAGTTGTTCGCCACTGTGTGCCAGCCCGATCTCCAGCAAGCGCTCACCAACATCACGTTGCAGCACCGCCGCCGCGTCATAGCTGCCTGCCGCCCGGCTGAAGGCCGAGGCTACCGCTTGCTTATTGACCGATTCAAACGCTGACGTCATGCAATACCTCCAGCAGACGATCGATATCCTGCGGTTGATGCGCCGCCGTCAGGGTAATACGCAGACGCGCCCCGCCCGGTGGCACCGTTGGCGGACGAATAGCGCTCACCCACAGCCCCTGTTCGCGAAGACTTTGCGCCAGATCGAGCGCTCGCTGGTTATCCCCCACCAGCAAAGGCTGTATGGCGGTAACCGACTCCGTCAGGCTGAGCGATAACTGGGCTGCCCCCTGGCGGAAACGCTGAATGTTATCCTGCAACCGGGCGCGCAATTCATCGCCCTGTTGGATGCAATGCAACGCCGCCTGCAATGCACAGGCCTGCGCCGGTGGCATCGCGGTGCTGTAAATCAGATGGCGGGCAAACTGCAGCAGATATTCGGCCGTGGACTCATCGCACAGCACCGCCGCACCGCTGAGGCCAAAGGCTTTGCCAAAGGTGGCCACCAGCAGTTCGGGCCGGACGCCCTGCTGCCAGCAACTGCCGCGTCCCTGTTCGCCATGAACACCGATACCGTGCGCGTCATCAACCATCAGCCAGGCACCGGCCTCGCGGGTCAGACGATGCAGTTCCGCCAGCGGCGCGCTGTCGCCGTCCATGCTAAAGACCCCTTCGGTCACCGCCAACATCTGGCCAGTGCAGGGTTTTGCCAACAGGCCAGCCAGCGACTGCGGCTGATTATGGCGAAAACGACGTAACTGAGCCGGAGAGTGGGCGGCGGCCTCCAGCAAAGAGGCGTGGCTAAGCCGGTCGGCTAAAATGCGATCCTCTGCCTGCATCAGGGCTGCCAGCAGCGCCTGATTGGCGGCATAGCCGGAAATAAACAGCAGCGCACGCGGGTAACCCAGCCAGTCCGCCAGTTGCTGTTCCAGCACCTGATGTGCGCTACAAAAGCCGGTAACGTGGCCAGAACCACCACTGCCGACACCATACTGCTGCGCGCCCTGCTGCCAAGCGGCGATCACCCGCGCATCCTGGCTCAGGCCCAGGTAGTCATTGCCAGAGAAATTCAGGTAATGCTCGTTGTTAAGCTGGATATGGCGGCCATTGCCGCCCTGATTCACCTGGCGACGGCGATAAGCGGCGCTCTGTTGCCGCTCCTCCAGCGCCTGTTCAATGCGTTGTTGCCAGCTCATTACAGCGCCGCATTGTAAAACTCAGCGGTATCGGCCTGCATCAGCTGTGCAGCCAGCGCCTGTTGCTGCTGATTGTCGCCGTGCTCGGTTTCGGTCTGCTGCGGGTTCAGGCCCAGTTTGCGGAACAGTTGCAGGTCTTTGTCTTCTTCCGGGTTTGGCGTCGTCAGCAGCTTGCAACCATAGAAGATGGAGTTGGCACCGGCCATAAAGCACATCGCCTGAGTCTGCTCGTTCATCTGCTCACGGCCGGCGGACAGGCGCACGTAAGAAGCCGGCATCATGATGCGCGCCACCGCAATGGTGCGGATGAAATCAAACGGGTCAACGTCTTCGTTATCTGCCAGCGGTGTCCCCTTGACCTTCACCAGCATGTTGATCGGCACGCTCTCCGGCGGCGTCGGCAAATTAGCCAACTGCACCAGCAGCCCCGCGCGGTCACGCACCGTTTCACCCAGCCCGACAATGCCGCCGGAACAGACTTTAATGCCCGCGCCGCGCACCTTGCCCAGGGTGTCCAGACGTTCCTGATAGCTGCGGGTGGTGATGATGTTGCCGTAGAATTCCGGCGAGGTGTCCAGGTTATGGTTGTAGTAATCCAGCCCGGCATCCGCCAGCCGTTCCGCCTGCGTACCGTCCAGCGTGCCCAGCGTCATGCAGGTTTCCATGCCCATCGCCTTCACCCCTTGCACCATCTGCTGCAGGTAAGGCATATCGCGCTCGTGCGGGTTTTTCCACGCCGCTCCCATACAGAAACGGGTCGATCCATTCGCCTTGGCCTTACGCGCCGATTCCAGCACCTGCTCCACCTGCATCAGCCGCTCCGACTCCAGGCCGGTTTTGTAGCGCGAACTTTGCGGACAGTACTTGCAGTCTTCCGGACAGGCGCCGGTCTTGATTGATAACAGCGTGCTCACCTGCACCTGGCGCGGGTCAAAGTGCTGGCGATGAACCGTCTGGGCTTCAAACAACAGTTCAAGCAGGGGTTTATCAAACAGGGTCTGGGCAAGACCCACTGTCCAGTGAATGCGATCGGCCATCACGGCGTCTCCAAAAATGAAAAAAGTGTCGTCAGTTTAGATATTGTGGATATACTGTCAACCATTACGCACATCATTTGGTTTACAAGTATGTCTGTCACTGCCTCCGACCTTGAATTCGACCAGCGCCATATCTGGCACCCTTACACTTCAATGAGTCACCCACTGCCCTGTTACCCGGTAGAGGCCGCCAGCGGCGTTGAACTGCAGTTGGCCGATGGCCGACGCCTGGTTGACGGTATGTCGTCCTGGTGGGCAGCCATTCACGGCTATAACCACCCGCAGCTGAACCTGGCTGCCACGCAACAGCTGGAAAAAATGTCGCACGTAATGTTCGGCGGCATTACCCATCCTGCGGCTATTGCCCTGTGCCGCAGCCTGGTGGCCATGACGCCGGAAGCATTGCAATGCGTGTTCCTGGCGGATTCCGGCTCGGTGGCGGTGGAGGTGTCGCTGAAGATGGCGCTGCAATACTGGCAGGCGCGCGGGGAACGGCGGCAACGCATTTTGACCCTGCGTCACGGCTATCATGGCGATACCTTCGGTGCGATGTCGGTGTGCGATCCGGACAACTCAATGCACAGCCTGTATCAGGGTTATCTGGCACCACACCTGTTCGCTACCGCGCCGCAGTGCGGTTTCGATCAGGTCTGGGATGAAAATGATATCGCGCCGTTTGCCGCCCTGCTGGAACAGCATGCCGGGGAAGTGGCGGCAGTGATCCTCGAACCGGTGGTTCAGGGTGCCGGTGGCATGCGCATTTACCATCCGACCTATCTCAAGCGGGTGCGTGAGCTGTGTGACCGCCATCAGGTGCTGTTGATTGCCGATGAAATCGCCACCGGTTTCGGCCGCACCGGCAAGCTGTTCGCCTGTGAACATGCTGACGTGGTGCCGGATATCCTGTGCCTGGGTAAAGCGCTGACCGGCGGCTATATGACGCTGTCCGCCACCCTGACTACCCGTCACGTGGCGGAGACCATCAGCAACGGCGCTGCGGGCTGCTTTATGCACGGGCCTACCTTTATGGGCAACCCGCTGGCCTGCGCAGTGGCCAACGCCAGCCTGTCACTGTTGGCAGAAAACCGCTGGCAGCAGCAGGTCGCCGCTATCGAAAGCCAATTGAAACAGCAGTTATTGCCGCTGAAGGCGCTGCCAAAAGTGGCGGATGTGCGGGTGCTGGGGGCGATTGGCGTGGTGGAAATGCGAGAATCTGTCGACGTGGCGCAGCTACAGCGTGGCTTTGTCGAGCGTGGCGTGTGGATCCGGCCCTTCGGCAAACTGATTTATTTAATGCCGCCGTACATCATTGAACCTGAACAGCTCAGCCGCTTGACCGACGCAGTGACGGCCGCGGTACAGTAATCGATCACCAATGCTGGTCCAGATAACGGGCCAGCAACACCAGACACCCCACCCACAGCAGAATAATCATCACCGCAGCCATACGGCCGGTAGGATTATCGATGCGCCGTTGCGCTTTCTCCCGAAACTCCGCCATCAGCGGTTTGGGGATCAGCCACACCGCCAGCATGATGCCCAGCGGCACGATGATCACATCATCCAGATAGCCCAGCACCGGGATAAAGTCCGGGATCAGATCTATCGGTGATACTGCGTAGCCCGCGACCAGCAGAGCGACCAATTTGGCATACCAGGGCGTGCGCCGGTCGCGAGCCGCCAGCCAGAGTGCATAAATGTCGCGCTTGATGCCCTTGGCCCAGCGGCGCAGCCAGCCAAACCACGGCGTGCGTTTTTTTAATGAAATCATGGTTACTTTATATCGAGCTGTGAATGATTGATTTCGCGAATGTAGCCTCGCGGTTAATTATGGTAACCCATAGGTGAGGCGACTGGCGAGGTACAATGCTGCTTGTGTTGTTCCGGCAAAACGATCTAGCTTAAGGCTCTGCTTTTACCGACAACAGGGAGTCACCATGACTTTTCGTTTGTACAGCAATGAGTTGCAAGACGGCGCAAAAATGCCGGAACGTCAGGTATTTAACGGCATGGGCTATCACGGCGATAACCTGTCGCCGCACCTGGCATGGGATGGCGTACCGGAGGGCACTAAAAGCTTCGTGATTTCGGTTTACGATCCCGATGCCCCAACCGGCTCCGGCTGGTGGCACTGGGTGGTAGCCAATATTCCGGCGGCAACGCGCGAACTGCCCGCTGGCGCCGGCTCCGGCAAAGGGGGTTTACCGGCCGGTGCTATCCAGACCCGTACCGATTTTGGTTCCGCCGGTTACGGCGGCGCGGCCCCACCGCAGGGCGAAAGTCACCGCTATCACTTCACAGTGCATGCGCTGGACGTGGAAAGCATCGAGGTGGATGAAGGCTCCAGCGGCGCGCTGGTCGGTTTTAACGTGCACTTCCATAGCCTCGGCAGTGCCACGCTGACGGTGAAGTACAGCTGATTTTTTGGCAAAAAAAGGGGCGAATGTCTTCGCCCCAGGTTTTACTTAGCCAGGATGCTTACCCACATCGGGCCCTTACCTACCGGGTACCTTGCCAGCGTAGTCAACTTGCCGCTGGCCTGATCAATCTCGTATACCCCGATATGATCGGACTTCTGGCCGGACGAAATCACGAAGCGACCGCTGTGGTCGATATTGAAGCCACGCGGCTGCTCTTCGGTCGGATGGTAGCCGACCACTGACAGGCTGCTACCGTCCTCGGACACGCTGAAAATAGTCAGGATGCTGGCGGTGCGGTCACTGGTGTACAGGAAACGGCCGTTCGGCGTGATGTGGATATCCGCCGCCCAGCGGGTGCCGTTGAAATCGGCCGGCATGATGTCCAGCGTTTGCACCAGGGTATATTTACCGCCGTTTTCGCTGATGGCTAACACGTCTACCGTGCCATCCAGCTCGTTCACGCAGTAAGCATATTTGTCGTTATGGTGGAACGCCATATGACGCGGACCGGCACCGCTAGCGGTCGCCACGGCTTCCTGGCTGTGTGGCGTCAGTTCGCCTTGCAAGTCCAGATTAAACAGGCGGATGCGATCTTCTTTCAGGCAAGGCACCAGCAACAGCTGATTGGTCGGGTCGATATTGGCCGAGTGCGGCGCGGTCAAGCCGTCGATCTGCTGGATAGGCGCGACCACTACGCCATCATGGCCGATCGGGCTGACGCTGGCGCAGTTGCCGCTGTAAGAAGCGGAGAACAGATAACGCCCCTGCAAATCGGTAGAGATATGGGTTGGGCTGCCTGGCAGCGGCGCCATACCGGCCTGTTGCAATGTGCCATCCGCCTCAATGCGGTAGCTGACAATGCCGAAAGCCGGACGCACACCGACGTACAGATGCGTTCTGTCCGGGTGGATCGCCATCGGTTGGACCTGGCCCGGCGCTTCAACGCTCTGCAGCAGTGTTAACGCCCCCGTGTCGCTTAACTGCCACACGTGAATTTGCTGGCTTTCCGGGCTGGCGACATAAACGATTTGCTTCATGAATTCTCCTTGAATAGGGTAAAAGAGAAACCGGTTTCAGGTTTTTCGGTTTCCCCTAGCTTACCTCACCACTGTGACATAACAACCCCGCGATGCAGATGAAATCTGTGCGGTTTTATCCGTTGCTTATCCGGTGTACCATCGGTTTAATTTTGTTGCTAACTATAATGAGATCCCTATGAGCTACCGCATCATTGCCCTCGATTTGGATGGCACCTTGCTGGACAACCAAAAACGCATTTTACCGCAGTCGCTGGCTGCCCTGGCCCAGGCACGCGCCGCCGGTATCAAAGTGGTGGTGGTCACCGGTCGCCATCATGTGGCGATCCACCCGTTCTATCAGGCGCTGGAGATAGATACCCCGGCAATCTGCTGTAACGGCACCTATCTGTATGACTTCCAGCAGAAGAAAGTGCTGGCCGCCGATCCGCTGGAAAAAGATCAGGCCAAGCTGGTGCTGCAGATGCTGAAACAAAGCGACATTCATGGCCTGATGTACGTAGACGACGCCATGCTGTATCAGGATGCGAGCGGCCACGTCACCCGTTCATTGGCCTGGGCAGAAACCCTGCCGCCGGCACAGCGCCCAACCTTGCTGCAGGTCAACAGCCTGGTTCAGGCCGCCGACGAAGCGAAGTCGATCTGGAAGTTCGCCACCTCGCACGCCGATATCCCCGCGCTGCGCAGCTTCG
The DNA here is from genome assembly GCF_949794035.1 of Serratia proteamaculans. Taxonomy (NCBI): domain Bacteria; kingdom Pseudomonadati; phylum Pseudomonadota; class Gammaproteobacteria; order Enterobacterales; family Yersiniaceae; genus Serratia; species Serratia proteamaculans. Next base: position 1,378,128 of record NZ_OX461105.1, on the reverse strand, counting down.
CCGAAACGGTGGAAAAGGAACTCGGACTGGCCTGTGAATGGTCGTGGCACGATCAGGTCGACATCGCCAAAGGCGGCAACAGCAAAGGGAAACGCCTGCAACAATGGGTGGAGTCTCAGGGCTTGAGTATGGATCAGGTGGTGGCCTTCGGGGATAACTACAACGATCTCAGCATGCTGGAAGCGGTAGGTCTGGGTGTAGCGATGGGCAACGCCGATGACGCCATCAAACAACGCGCCGATTTGGTGATCGCCGATCACCTGCAGCCAGGCATTGCCGAGGTGATCCGCACCCGCGTGCTGGGCCAGTAATACTATTGCCCTCCCCCGCTGGGAGGGCGCTATTCAACGCGCCTCGCGGCTGATCGACACGCTTTTGACCTGCGCATACAACCACTGCCCCGGTCGGATCGCCAGTTCGTCACGCGCCCACGGCGTAATACGCGCCCAGAGTATGCTTTCTCCCACCGCCAGTTTCACCTCTACCTGCCCGTCAACCTCCAGACACTCGCTCACCTTGGCCGGCAAAACGTTACGGATACTGCTGTTGACCGGCGGTTGTAATATCAGCGAGACATCGGCGGCGTTGATGCGGATACGCAGTTGGGCGCCCAGTGGAGCATCGACACCGCTGACCCACAGCCGTTGGTCACCCAACGCCAACGCCGTCATCGCATAGCGCGTATGGTGTTCAATCACGCTGACACGTAACACGCTGCTCTGATCCTCACGCTGCAACCAGGGCCGCAGCGCACTACTGGCCCACACTTCTTCCAGCCCACCGAAGGCCCGCACCTGGCCGTTATCCAGCACCATAACCTGCTCCGCCAGGCGCAGAATTTCATCCATGCTGTGGCTGACGTAGAGGATTGGCGTGTTGACGTCCTGAGCCAGCCGCTCCAGGTAGGGCAACAGCTCGCGCTTGCGCGGCAAGTCCAGCGACGCCAGGGGTTCGTCCATCAACAACAGCTCCGGCGCGGTCAACAAGGCACGGCCAATCGCCACTCGCTGTTTTTCACCACCAGACAGCGTCAACGGCAGGCGATTAAGCAACGGGCCGATGCCCAGCAGTTCAACAATGTTGTCGAATTGGGCTCGCATGCCGGCGGCCATGCCGTACTGCAGGTTGCCGCGTACCCGGTAATGCGGGAACAGGCGCGCGTCCTGAAACACATAACCAATGCGGCGTTTTTCCGGCGGCAAGCACAGGCCGCGATCGGTATCCACCAGCGTGCGGCCGTTGAGAACGATTCGGCCCTGCTGCAAGCGCGTCAGGCCGCCGATAGCGTTGATTAATGAGGTTTTACCGGCCCCGGACAGACCAAAGATAGCGGTGATGCCCTGAGCGGGCAGATCGGCGCACACCTTAAGGTTAAGGTCGCCAAGGCGTTGGCTAAAATCCAGTTCCAGCATTTACACGCCCATCCGTTTACGGCCCCAGCGGGCCAGCCACTCGGAAACCATCAGTGAAACCAGAGACAGCACAATGGCAATCACGCACAGGCGCGCTGCGGCGGCTTCTGCCCCCGGCGTTTCAATCAGGGTATACATCGCCAGCGGGATGGTGCGCGTCTCGCCGGGAATATTGGAAACAAAGGTAATGGTGGCACCGAACTCGCCCAGCGAACGGGCAAAGGCCAGCACCACACCGACAATCACACCGGGTAACGACAGCGGCAGCGTGATGGTGAAAAACACCCGCCACGGGTTGGCCCCCAGGGTACGGGCAGCCTGCTCCAGGCGGGTATCTACCGCCTCCAGCGCCAGCCGGATGGCACGAACCATCAGCGGGAACGCCACCACTGCGGAAGCCAATGCCGCACCGCGCCAGCTAAAACTGAAGCTGAAACCGAACCAGTCATACAGCCATTCGCCGATCACGCCGCGCCGCCCCATGGCGATCAGCAATATATAGCCGACCACCACCGGCGGCAGTACCAGCGGCAGGTGAATAATGCTGTCCAGCAGCGACTTGCCGGGGAAGCGGCAGCGCACCAACACCCAGGCCATCAGAATGCCAAAGGGTAAGCTGCACACCACCGCCAGGGCGGACACTTTCAGGCTCAGCTCAACCGCCTGCCACTCGTACTCACTCAAAATCATTTACGCGGGGAGAATCCATACTGTTTGAAAATGGCAGCCGCTTCCGGGCTCTTCAGGTAGCTGTAGAACGCGCTGACGGCCGGTGTTTGATGACCTTTAACGATGGCCATCGGGTATTCAACCGGTTTGTGACTGTCTTCCGGGAAGATCGCCACCACGCTGACTTTATCACTGGCTACCGCGTCCGAGCCATAAACAATGCCCAGCGGAGCTTCACCACGTTCCACCAGCGCCATCGCGCTGCGTACGTTGTTGGCCCGCGCCAATTTTGGTTCCAGTGCAGTCCAGGCACCCAGGTTTTGCAGCGCTTCCTTGGCATAAATACCGGCCGGCACGTGGTCCGGATCGCCCACTGACAGACGGCCGCCATTCAGCAACTTCGCCCAGTCGGTTTGCTTATCGAGCGTAATTTTAGCCAGTTTGGCATCTTTGGCCGCGATCAGCACCAGCTCGTTACCCAGCAAGGTATAGCGGGTGTCTTTGACTATCTGCTGTTTGTCGATGGCATAATCCATCCACTGTTGATCGGCGGAGATAAACAGATCGGCCGGAGCACCCTGCTCAATCTGGCGTGCCAGCGTAGAAGAGGAGGCGAAAGAAGAAACCACCTGAACATCCTTGCCTTTCTGATACTGGGTCGCGATGTCCTGCAACGCGTTAGTCAGCGACGCCGCCGCAAAAACGGTGACCTTCTCTGCCGCAGAAGCCTGAATGATCATACCGGACGCCAATACAATACCGCCGACCCACTTGGTCCATTGCTGTTTCATTGTTTTCTCCGCAAGTTAACGTGCATTATCATTCTTCGTTATATAAAAAATAATATAACGTCACGCAGAAGCTTGTCATGCGGTTTATCGGCACAGTGGGAGATAACTTGAGAAACACCCGCCGAACGACGCCGGCGGGTATAGAGAAGGGGTGGTACTAGGTGCGGTTCTCTTTAGAATGACCCACTTTGGAGAAGACGTTGAACACTTCCCCCAAACCGTAGATCAAACCGAGAATGATGGCCATGACGATTGGCACCATCACTACGGCGAACAGCAAACTTTCCAATAATTCCAACATGGTAGCCTCACTTAACTGCCCATTGAGCGGTAATGAACACCGCCACGTAATCTTTACTTTAAACCAAAACACTCGCTAAAACGTGGTTATTTTAGAGACTGGGTGAAATTTGTAACCGGCCAAACGTGCCATTTGGCGCTTTGCCCACAAATCAGCGACAATAAGGTTTTTGCAGCCGACAGGACGCGTTATGCAGGCCGAAATTCTTCTTACTCTAAAACTCCAGCAAAAACTGTTCGCCGATCCACGCCGCATCGCGCTGCTTAAACAGGTCCGGCACACCGGCTCCATCAGCCAGGGGGCCAAACTGGCAGGCATCAGCTATAAAAGCGCCTGGGATGCAATTAACGAAATGAACCAGTTGGCGGAGCAAACGGTGGTGGAACGCGCCACCGGTGGCAAAGGCGGTGGCGGTGCTCAGGTGACCCACTACGGTGAGCGGCTGATCCAGCTTTACGATCTGCTGGGGCAAATCCAGCAAAAAGCCTTCGACGTGTTGCAACAGGACAACCTGCCGCTCGACAGCCTGCTGGCGGCCATCTCCCGCTTTTCACTGCAAACCAGTGCCCGTAACCAGTTCTTCGGCACCGTGATCGAACGCGATCACCAGCAGGTGCAGCAACACCTGGATATTTTACTTAACGACGGCAAAACCCGCCTCAGTGCTGCTCTGACCCAACAGAGTGCCGATCGGCTGCAGCTCTCGCCCGGTAAGGAAGTGCTGGCATTGATTAAAGCGCCCTGGGTGAAGCTGAATACCGACCCGTCTTTGGCCGGAGCGGCAGATAACTCGCTGGCCGGCGTAGTGGCCAGCATCCAGCCAGGTGCCGATCACAGCGAAGTACTGATTACGCTGACCGGGGGTGAAACCCTGTGCGCCACCGTGACCAATCCGGAGTTGCAACAGCTTAAACTGCGCCCCGGCAGCGCGGTGTACGCCATGTTTAATGCCGACCGGGTGATTGTCGCCACGTTGTGTTAAACGCAACGTTACGTTGCATTTTTGCCGATTGACATCCCCTGGCAATGCGCCTATTTCTAAACAAAATAATTGCATAAAAAGGAACAGGTGATGTCGTCGTTGCACATTTCGCAAGGTTCGTTTCGCTTAAGCGATACCCGTACCCTGACGCTGGATGCGCTGGATATTCAGGCCGGCGACAGTTGGGCTTTTGTCGGCGCTAACGGCAGCGGCAAATCTGCACTGGCACGGGCACTGGCCGATGAACTGGTGCTGTTGAGCGGCGAGCGTCGCAGCGATTTCAGCCATGCAGTGCGTATCTCTTTCGAACAGTTGCAAAAACTGGTCAGCGACGAATGGCAACGCAACAATACCGACCTGCTCAGCCCCGGCGAAGAAGACACCGGCCGCACGGTAGCCGAGATTATTCAGGAAGAAGTCAGGGACCCCGCCCGCTGTGCGCAACTGGCAGAGCAATTCGGTATTACCCCGCTGCTGTCACGCCGTTTCAAATACCTTTCTACCGGCGAAACACGTAAAACCCTGCTGTGCCGGGCGCTGATGCCGCAACCCGACTTGCTGATCCTCGATGAGCCTTTTGATGGACTGGACGTCAATTCGCGCGCGCAATTGGCTGCACTGCTGAGCAACCTCTCTGGACATGGCTATACGCTGGTGCTGGTTCTCAACCGTTTTGACGAGGTACCGGACTTTATCCGTCAGGTCGGCGTGTTGGCAGACTGCACGCTGGCTAGCCAGGGAACGCGGCAGCAAGTGATGGCGGATGCGCTGGTGGCACAACTGGCGCACAGTGAAAATCTGGATGGCCTGTCATTGCCGGAAACCGAAGATCCGGCGCAAAAAACCACGCTGCCGGCAGACCAACCACTGATTATCCTGCGCGATGGGGTGGTCAGTTATAACGACCGACCGATCCTCAATCATCTCGACTGGCAGGTTAATCCCGGTGAGCACTGGCAAATTGTCGGCCCGAACGGCGCCGGTAAATCCACCCTGCTCAGCCTGATCACCGGCGATCATCCTCAGGGCTACAGTAACGATCTCACCCTGTTCGGCCGCCGCCGTGGCAGCGGGGAAACCATCTGGGATATCAAGCGCCATATCGGCTACGTCAGCAGCAGCCTGCACCTGGACTACCGTGTCAGCGCCAGCGTACGCACGGTCATCCTTTCCGGCTTCTTCGACTCGATCGGCATTTATCAGGCGGTATCCGATCGCCAGCGGCAATTGGCCGACCAATGGCTGGCACTGCTGGGGCTGGGTGGCTCAAACAGCGAGGCACCGTTCCACAGCCTGTCCTGGGGTCAGCAACGGCTGGCATTGATTGCCCGCGCACTGGTCAAGCACCCGGCACTGCTGATCCTCGACGAACCGCTGCAGGGGCTGGATCCGCTCAATCGCCAACTGGTGCGCCGCTTTGTCGACGTGTTGATCGGCCAGGGTGCAACCCAGTTGTTGTTTGTCTCACACCATGCGGAAGACGCCCCGCAGAGTATTACCCACCGTTTGAGCTTTGTCCCTGACGGCGACGACTACCGTTATCAGCTCGATACGCTGGTCTAAAAACGTCGCTAATCCCGCGGATGGGTGGTCCCGCCACTCATCCGATGACATATCCGGCAACACTTCCTCGGTAACACATCACATTTGGCCTTTTATCATAAGGGGTAAAGGATTCGTTTCTGGAGACACTATGTCCGCCGCACTGATTATTATCGATCTTATTGACGATTTGATTGGCCCCAAAGGGCGTGCAAACCATTGCCGTGAACAGGTGATAGCGCAAAATCTGATTGCCAACACCAATGCCGCTGCGGCTTACGCCCGGGTACGAAAAATCCCGGTGATTTGGGTACGCGTGGGTTTTGCCGACGACTACCACGATATTCCCGCCCACTCTCCACTGTTCAACCACCTGAAACAGATTGGCGCGCTGCGTTTAAGCAGCCCCGGCTGCCAATGGGATAAGGATTTGCAGGTCTTACCGGCGGATTTTCAGTTCGAAAAAAACGGGGTTTGTGCTTTTGCCGGTAACAATTTGTTAGCCTGGCTGCAGCAGCATCGTTGCCACCATTTGTTGCTGGGTGGCGTCAGCACCCCGCTGGCGATTGAGAGCACTGCCAGACAGGCGCACGACGCCGGTTTCCAGGTCACGGTATTACAGGATCTGTGCGCCGCACCAACCCTGGAGATGCACCAGCAGAGTCTGGATATTCTGCAGAATCTGGCGGAAATCACTCGTTCATCGGCCTGGATGAAAGGTTAATGGCACCATTTACGCCACTGCCCCGACCTTTGCTGTAACTTCACTGTGTTACTATCCGAATTAGCGCTCAATTCCGCCATGATCACACGCCGTAAAGGCACTGAGCGCCGTGTACATATTTTAAAGGGACAGAGTTATGTGGGGCGTACTGGCTACGGCGTTATTCTTTTTGCCATTTAACCGGCTTATTGCCTGGTTGATTTTGGCTGCATCGGCAGGAATGGGGATGTACCACGGAGTACTGACTCCGCTCAGCCTGGCGTGTTTATTGGCTATTGCCGCCCTCGCGGGGCTGCGGCACCATTTTCGTACGCGGCGCAACCTGGCGGTTCCACTCGAAGTGCTGGTGGTCGCAAGCTGTGTGGCGCTATTCCTGCATTGGGTGCCAGGCTTCCATAACCAGCTGATGATTGACGGTGATAAAGCCGGCCCGTTGAGCGCGCCGTTCACCATGTATTACAACTTCGATAAGGCGCTGGTGCCCTTCCTGCTGTTTGCCTGTTTACCTACGTTGTTTGCGGCACAAACCGGTAAAAGTACTAATAAATTCGGTTGGATCGCGCTGATTCTCAGCGTCCCGGCCTTGCTGTTACTGGCGGTGGCGCTCGGCGGCCTGAAGATAGAACTGCATGCCCCAGTCTGGATCCTGGCGTTTATCATGGCCAACCTGTTCTTTGTCTGTATGGCCGAAGAAGCCTTGTTCCGGGGTTATCTGCAGCAACGTCTCAGCCAATGGCTGGGTGCCTGGCCGGCATTGATTATCGCCGCGCTGATCTTTGGTGCTGCGCACCTGGCCGGCGGTATGCTGATGGTGGCTTTCGCCACGCTAGCCGGGGTGATTTACGGTCTGGCGTGGATGTGGAGCGGCCGTCTTTGGGTGCCCATCCTGTTCCATTTCGGGCTTAATCTGACCCATCTGCTGCTGTTTACCTACCCGCTGTACCAACACCCCTGATCTTCTGAGCCGGCAGATAATTATCTGCCGGCTTGTTAGTGAAAGCGCTATCACTTCCCCCTGAGAGTTACTTCCCTCCCTTTCTGCTCCTGCTGTATTGACGGTTCTCCTGCTGGCGTCATGTTGTGTAAACGATTCCATTCTTCGCTCTGGATCACCTTTTTACTCTGGAGGGCATGCTATATTTTTGGCCATAGTTATCCATTTATATGAGTCAAAGGCAGGTTGGCGGCAAGTGAAAGCGATTACACACAGCCGTATCGCCTCAGAAAAAGGAACCGTCATGACGGATTTTAATCCCATCGATCATCCCCATCGCCGCTTTAACCCGCTAACCGGCCAATGGGTATTGGTATCACCACACCGCGCCAAACGACCGTGGCAAGGCCAGCAGGAATCCGCACAGCCTGAAACGCTGCCGCAGCATGATCCGGACTGCTTCCTCTGCCCGGGGAATACCCGCGTCACCGGTGATAAAAACCCGGACTATCAGAATACCTTCGTGTTCACCAATGACTTTGCCGCGCTGATGACGGACACCCCGCTGGCGCCAGAAAGCCAGGATCCATTAATGCGCTGCCAGAGTGCGCGCGGTACCAGCCGGGTGATTTGCTTCTCCCCCGATCACAGCAAAACCCTGCCGGAGCTAACGTTGCCGGCACTGGAAAGCGTGATTGCCGCCTGGCAGGAACAGACTGCCGATCTGGGACGCAGCTATCCGTGGGTTCAGGTATTTGAAAATAAAGGCGCGGCGATGGGCTGCTCCAACCCGCATCCGCACGGACAGGTTTGGGCCAACAGTTTTCTGCCGAACGAAGTTGGGCATGAGGATCGCCTGCAGCGCGAATATTTCCAGCAGCACTCATCCTCGATGCTGCTGGACTACGTGCAGCGCGAACTGGCCGACGGCAGCCGCACCGTCGTTGAAACCGAGCACTGGCTGGCGGTAGTGCCATACTGGGCCGCCTGGCCGTTTGAAACGCTGTTGCTGCCGAAAACTTCGGTGCAACGCATTACCGATCTTGGCGCCGCTCAGAGCAGCGATTTGGCCCTGGCGCTGAAAAAGCTCACCAGCCGTTACGACAACCTGTTCCAATGTTCCTTCCCCTACTCCATGGGTTGGCACGGCGCGCCGTTCAATGAGGCGGATAACCGCCACTGGCAGTTGCATGCCCATTTCTATCCACCACTGCTGCGTTCCGCCACGGTGCGTAAATTTATGGTGGGTTATGAGTTGCTGGCGGAAACCCAGCGTGACCTGACTGCAGAACAGGCCGCAGAACGTCTGCGTGCCGTTAGCGATGTTCATTACCGTGAAGCCGGAGCCAAAAAATGAGTTTGAAAAACCTTACCCACACCCTTTTTATCGAACGTTTTGGCTACGCGCCCACACTGACTATTCAGGCCCCGGGCCGGGTGAATTTGATTGGCGAGCACACCGACTATAACGACGGTTTTGTGCTGCCGTGCGCCATTGACTACCAAACGGTGATCGCCTGCGCCAAACGCGACGATCGTCAGATCCGGGTGATCGCCGCCGATTACCAAGGTCAGCAGGATCAATTCTCGCTCGACGCTCCGATCGTCAGCCACCCGAACCAACGTTGGTCCGATTATGTACGCGGCGTGATCAAACACCTGCAGCAGCGTAACGCCGATTTTGGCGGCGCGGATCTGGTGATTTCCGGCAACGTGCCGCAAGGTGCCGGCCTCAGTTCTTCCGCCTCACTGGAGGTTGCTGTGGGTCAGGCCATGCAGGCGCTGTATGCCCTGCCGCTGGATGGCGTAGCACTGGCGTTGAACGGCCAGGAAGCAGAGAACCAGTTCGTCGGCTGCAACTGCGGGATTATGGATCAACTGATTTCCGCCCTCGGTGAACGCGACCATGCCTTGCTGATCGATTGCCGCTCACTGGAGACCCGGGCGGTGTCGGTGCCGGAAGATATTGCCGTGGTGATCATCAATTCCAACGTGAAACGCGGGTTGGTGGACAGCGAATACAACACCCGCCGCAAGCAGTGTGAAGAGGCCGCGCGCTTCTTCGGCGTCAAGGCGCTACGCGACGTCAGCCCGGATCTGTTTTTCCCGATCCAGCATGAATTGGATCCGATCGTCGCCAAACGAGCGCGTCATGTGATCAGTGAAAACAATCGAACCCTGGCCGCTGCCGATGCGCTGGCCGTCGGTGATATGAAACTGATGGGCAAATTGATGGCAGAGTCACACGCCTCAATGCGCGATGATTTTGAAATTACCGTGCCACCGATTGACCGACTGGTAGACATTGTCAAAACCGTTATCGGCGATCGCGGCGGTGTGCGCATGACCGGCGGTGGCTTCGGCGGCTGTATTGTTGCCCTGATGCCGCTGGCGCTGGTGGAGCCGGTTCGCGAAGCCGTTGCACGCGAATACCCATTACAGACCAACGGGTTGAAAGAAACCTTCTACGTCTGTAAAGCTTCAGAGGGGGCCGGGATATGCTGAACGACAGCCCGGCGCTGGCCCCGGACGGGCAGCCCTATCAGTTAACCCAGCTTAAAAACGCCGGTGGAATGACGGTAACGCTGATGGATTGGGGCGCGACCTGGCTTTCCGCCGTGCTGCCGCTGAAATCAGGAAAAACCCGTGAGCTACTGCTGGGCTGCCAAACACCGGCGGACTACTTGCAGCAGGCGGCCTATCTGGGTGCTACCGTTGGCCGCTATGCCAACCGTATTGCTCACGCCAGCCTGTTGATGGATGGCAAACCGCATCCACTGGTAGCTAATCAGGGGGAACATCAGTTGCACGGCGGGCCGGAAGGCTTCAACACCCGTCGCTGGCAGATTATTCAGCAGGACGAACAGCAGGTGAGCTACGCGCTGCATTCACCAGACGGCGACCAGGGGTTTCCCGGTAACCTCGACGTGCAGGTCAACTATCGGCTCACCGCCGATAATCGTCTGGAAATCAGTTATCAGGCGCAGACCGACAGTGCCTGTCCGGTCAATTTGACCAACCATGCCTACTTCAATCTGGACGGTGCGGGCACCGATGCCCGACTCCAGCGGCTGCAACTGTTTGCCGACCGCTATCTGCCGGTCGACAGCGAGGGGATCCCCAGTGCGGATCTTACCCCAGTGGAAGGCAGCGGCATGGACTTTCGTCGCCCGAAAACCCTGTTGCAGGATTTTTTGAGCGATCGCTGCCAACAACGGGTAAAAGGTTACGATCATGCCTTTCTGCTGCACCGCACCTGCGGCGCACTGGATTGCCCGGCGGCCCACCTGTGGTCGGCCGATGGTCAGGTGCAAATGAGCGTATTCACCAGCGCACCGGCGTTGCAGCTCTACAGCGGCAATTATCTGGGCGGCACTCCGGCGCGTGACGGCGGCAACTATGCCAATTACGCCGGGGTGGCGCTGGAAAGCGAGTTTTTGCCCGACAGCCCTAACCACCCGGAATGGCCGCAGCCCAACTGTTGGTTACAACCGGGGCAGCACTATCTCAGTGCCACGCATTATCAGTTTTATCCTATCTGACCCGCCACGCCCCTTGCCATGCGGCAGGGGGCCGTTTGTTATAAATGCTTACCTTTTTACCCCTCTGCCCCGCAGGCCGCTGCCTTTCCTTATTCCAAAGCGGGCACTAGAATCAGGCTACGGTGATAAGCACAACACCTTGTGCAAAGTCACAATTTACGGCCACCCCGGCCGGTCAATAGCTGAAGGAACACCTATGCGTCTGATTACTGCACTTCCATTACTGGCGGGTTTACTGCTGAGCACCAACCTGATGGCTGCCGAAACTGCAGCAAAAACACCGTCACCGGCGCAGGCTGCACAGCAGAAACGCATGACCGATTGTAATCAACAGGCCTCCAGCAAAACGCTGAAGGGCGCGGATCGCTCCACCTTTATGAGCACCTGCCTGAAATCCGAAGGGACCACGGCGACGAAAACTCTGACCCCGCAGCAGCAAAAAATGAAAACCTGTAACGCCGACGCCAAGACCAAAAGCCTGACGGGCGACGCACGTAAAACCTTTATGAGCAATTGCCTGAAAAAATCAGCCTGATTATCCTCATTCGGCGGCACGGCTGGATCCCCTTTCACCGTGCCGCACTCACTACCGGCGCCCGCCTGATCGATTCAGCTTTTCCTCAGTTCAGCACTTACTTTGCGGCAAGAAATTGGCTATGGTTAAACACTATCGATTGCCGAGCCACCGGCCGCGGCAATATAATGATTTTCGTTATCATTGAAATGTCAGATTATTAAGGAGTTAAGCTATGGCTGTAACTAAGCTGGTTCTGGTGCGTCACGGCGAAAGCCAGTGGAACAACGAAAACCGCTTCACCGGTTGGTATGATGTTGATTTGTCCGATAAAGGCCGCACCGAAGCGAAAGCTGCAGGCGAACTGTTGAAAAACGAAGGTTTCGCTTTTGACTTTGCTTACACTTCCGTACTCAAGCGCGCTATCCACACCCTGTGGAACATTCTGGACGAACTGGATCAGGCCTGGCTGCCGACTGAAAAATCCTGGAAACTGAACGAACGTCATTACGGCGCGTTGCAGGGTCTGAACAAAGCTGAAACCGCAGAAAAATACGGTGATGAGCAGGTTAAGCAATGGCGTCGCGGCTTTGCCGTCACTCCACCAGAGCTGACCAAAGATGACGAGCGTTACCCGGGCCACGACCCGCGTTACTCCGCGCTGACCGAGCAAGAGCTGCCGCTGACCGAAAGCCTGGCGCTGACCATCGATCGCGTTATCCCTTACTGGGACGAAGAAATCCTGCCACGTATCAAAAGCGGCGAGCGCGTTATCGTTGCTGCACACGGCAACTCCCTGCGTGCGCTGGTGAAATACCTGGATAACCTGAGCGAAGATGAGATCCTCGAACTGAACATCCCAACTGGCGTGCCGTTGGTGTATGAGTTTGACGAGAACTTCAAACCTATCAAACGTTACTATCTGGGCAATGCCGACGAGATCGCTGCTAAAGCAGCCGCCGTAGCAAACCAGGGTAAAGCGAAGTAATTTTCGCCCGTTGATCTAAAAAGCCCCCGGTTTTGGCCGGGGGCTTTTTTTTATGGCGCAAAGCGGGGCTTTATTTAATGCGGCGCGCTTTCACTGCTACTGCCAGTTCCCGCAGCACGGTTTCGGTGTCTGCCCAACCAATGCAGGCGTCGGTGACGCTCTTGCCGTAAACCAGCGGTTCGCCGCTTTCCAGATTCTGATTGCCTTCCTCCAGATGGCTTTCGATCATCACGCCCATAATCGCCTTATCACCGCCGGCAATCTGTTGGCAGACATCGGCGTTCACTTCCAGCTGCTTCTTGAACTGCTTGCTGCTGTTGGCGTGGCTGAAATCGATCATCACCTGTGCAGGCAGACCCGCTTTGACCAGGCCTTCTTTGACTTCTTTCACGTGTGCTGCGCTGTAGTTCGGCTCTTTGCCGCCACGCAGAATAATGTGACAGTCGCCGTTACCGCTGGTGTTAACGATCGCTGAATGGCCCCATTTGGTCACCGACAGGAAACAGTGCGGCGCACTGGCGGCGTTGATGGCGTCAATCGCCACCTTGATGGTGCCGTCAGTGCCGTTCTTGAAACCGACCGGGCAAGACAGGCCGGAAGACAGTTCGCGATGCACCTGGGATTCTGTAGTACGTGCGCCGATCGCGCCCCAGCTCATCAGATCCGCCAGATACTGCGGGGTGATCATGTCGAGGAATTCGCCGGCAGCCGGCAGGCCGGAATCGTTGATATCCAGCAACAGCTTACGTGCCAGACGCAGACCGTCGTTGATCTGGAAGCTGTTATCCATCTGCGGATCGTTAATCAAGCCTTTCCAGCCCACGGTAGTACGCGGTTTTTCAAAATAAACCCGCATCACCACTTCCAGCTCACCGCTCAGCTCCTGGCGCAGCGCCAGCAGACGGCCGGCGTACTCTTTGGCGGCTTTGGTGTCGTGGATCGAGCAAGGACCGATCACCACCAGCAGGCGATCGTCACTGCCGCGAAGGATCTGATGAATAGCATTGCGTGCCTGTGACACCGTCTCTGCTGCACGTTCAGTGGCCGGAAACTTTTCTAACAGGGCCACCGGTGGCAGGAGTTCCTTAATTTCTTTAATGCGTAAATCGTCATTTAGGTAATTCATCACTTTTCCATTCGGTATCGAGAGGCGGTATTTCGCAGAGCGTAGATCCCACCAATTTAGCCTGTGAGGGTAACGCTGTAAATCACCTTTGCCGCCTGCAGAATGAACGCCCAAATTAACAGTAGATTGTGCTGTTTCATCGGGAGAGCGCAGTGGCTCCTTTTTGGTTATGCTAACGGCCAGGATCCGTAACTCGAGCCAAGCCATGCCCTCATTGTTATTAGTTGATGACCACCCGGTGGTTCATGTCGCACTGGAAGCGGCGCTAATCAAATCTTCTCGCCCCTACCACCTGCAGGCGGTGCAGGATGACGTACAGGCGCTGGCTCAGCTGGCCGCCGCCGACTTTGCACTGGTGATCCTCGATATCGGTCTGCCGCAGGTAGATGGCCTGCAATTGCTGAAAAAAATTCGCCGTTACTATCCGCAACAACCGATCCTGATTTATACCGCCCAGGAAGAAGAGATTTATGCCCGTATGGCCTATGTGGCCGGGGCCAACGGCTTTGTGCACAAGGGCAGCCGACTGGAACAGCTGGTGCTGGCAATTGAAACCGTGTTGGGTGGCGAGTTGAGCTTCCCTGCCGCCGCGATGGCGGAAGAAACCCAGCCGGCAGAAGGCTCGCTGCTGACGCCAAAAGAACTGCAGGTTCTCGGCCTGCTCAGTAAAGGGCTTTCCAACCTGCAAATCGCCGAGATGCTGAGCATCAGTAACAAAACCGTCAGCACCCATAAAAAGAATATCTTGCGCAAGACCGGTGCCAGCAACCTGCTGGAGCTGGTGGCGGTATTTAAAGAGCTGACGCCATGATGCGTGGCGCGCTGCTGCTGTTAGCCCTGCTGCTTAGCCTCGGCAACATAGCGCAGGCGGCGCCGCCGGTACGCTATCAGTTGGTCAGCAACCTGAATATCCCGCTCGATATGCTGATCGCCAGTGAGAAAAACCCCTGGCGCGATACCACCTTGCGTGTCGGCATCATCAGTGAGAATACCAGCCCCTATAACATCATCGTGGATGACGATCTGTACGGCTTGAACGCCGACTACCTCGGCTATGTCCAGCAGGTTACCGGCATTCACTTTCAGATTTACGGCTTTGCCGATCTGGCCCAGCTTGAGCAGGCACTGCATGACGGGACTATCGATCTGGTGTACGGCATTCCGCAAAATGAAGCACTGCACAGTCTGAAGATTTCTCAACCTTACTACGTCAGTAATCTGCGCGTGCTGCGGGATCGCAGTAATGACCGCCAGGTGATGCTCAATTCCACCAACGCACGGGTGGCGATCAGTACCCTGACCGATATGCAGGCCGGTAACGCGCTGAAAGCGGTGTCCTCTCACGTGCAGCGTTATGACAACAACCTGCAGGCGGTGTACGCCTTGCTGAACGGCAGCAGCGACTACTTTATTGCCGACGAAGCCAGCGCCAGCTTTATTATTGACCAGTTACAGCTCGGCCAGCTTTATCAGATTGAAAGTAGCGTCAACCTCGGGAACCTGTCGTTCGTGTTTGCTTCCGCCAACCCGACGCTGATCGACACCCTCAACCTGGCCATCGCCGATACGCCGATGGAATTTATGAACGCCATTCAGAGCCGCTGGAGTAAAAAGATCCCCAGCTATCTCGATACCGGTAACGCCGATCTGACCCAGATGGAAAAAAACTGGGTGGCGACCCATCCCACCGTTTATTACGCCGCCATCGAGAATAATTTCCCGTTCGCCTATCGTGGTTCAGGCGGGCAGGCGCGCGGTTACGCGATCGACATTCTGAATATCATCGCGCAGAACACCGGATTGCGCTTTATGCCGCTTTGGGCGCGCAATGCCGAGCAGGCCGACCAACTGGTGCAATCCGGCCAGGCCAGCTTCCGCACCGCCCTGCCGTTGGCACGCGGCGTTAAGGCACGCTACAGCGCCAGCATGCCGATCCACCGTTCGTTGTGGGGGGTTTATGTGGGCCAGCAGGCCAACGGCATTTCCACCTGGAGCGATTTGGCCGGTAAGCGCATCGGCGTACTGCAGGGTGATTTGGCGCAGGAGTTGGTTCCCCCCAGCGAAGACTTGATCCGTTTTGCTGACAGCAAGAGCATGTATGACGCCCTGGCCAACGGCCAGTTGGATGCCTTGGTGGATAACGTGATCTCGGCAAATTTTGTCGCCCTGTCACGTTATTCCGGTGCGATAAAGCTGGCGTTCGCTGCCAATAACATCGCCTACCCGGTAGCTTTCGGCGTACGGCAGGATCAGCCTTTGCTATTGGCTATTCTCGATAAAAATCTGATGCAGATCCCGTCCGAAACGCTGCAGTCGTTGCGTGATGAATGGATTGTCGATCGCAGCAACCTGATTGATGCAGTGAATGAAAACCGCATGCAGCCGCAAACCACCTGGCTGCTGGCACTGTTGGCGGCGGCAATCCTGCTGCTGCTGGGGCTGACCCTGCGGCGCTTTATCCTGCAGCGCCGGGAAAAACGTGAGCGCGAAGTGATCGAACAGGCTCGTCAGCATGCCGAAGCCGAAAATCGGATGAAGAGCAAATTTCTGGCCACCGTCAGCCATGAACTACGGACGCCGATGCACGCGATCCTCGGCCTGCTGGAACTGGAGCTCAAACGCCAGCCGACGCCTGAGGGACTGCCGGTGATTTACAGCTCGGCGTCGTCATTGCTTAACCTGCTTAATGATTTGCAAGATCACGCGCGGCTGGAAACCGGTTCACTGACGCTGGTGCCCAAATCTGTAGCACTGCAGCCCTGGATAGCCCATATCAGCGCCCTGTATCAACCGCTGATCGGCGAACGTCCGGTGACACTAAACGTCAGTGCAGCCGACAACCTGCCCGCCGCAGTCCTCATTGATGGTGAGCGTTTACTTCAGGTGGCTAACAACCTGATAAACAATGCAATTAAATTCACACCGCGCGGTACTATTCAGGTAAATTTCGGCTGGCGCGAGCAGGCTCCACCACAGGGGGAACTGTGGCTGACGGTGGCCGACAGCGGCTGTGGCATCGCCGCCGATGAGATCGATAAACTGTTCCAACCTTTCTACCGCGCACGCGGCGCACAGCGCATATCCGTGCAGGGTACCGGGCTGGGGCTGTCTATCTGTAAAGAGATTATCGAACAGATGGGCGGCCGCATTGAGTTGCACTCGCAACCCAGCCTGGGTACCGAGGTGACAGTGTCCGTGCCGGTAACCCAGGTCGCGGTCGATCCCACGACTCAGCAGGCCGACATGCCACTCATTCTGCCGCCGTCCACCCTGCGCGTGGCGCTGATCGACGATCACCCCACCAACCTGCTGTTGATGGAGCGGCAACTGCGGCACTTCGGCCTGCAGCCGGAGTTATTCGAACAGGGTTATCCGCTGCTGAAGGCCCACCGTCGGCAGCCGTTTGACCTGTTGTTTATCGATTACAATATGCCACGCCCGGACGGCCTGACACTGGCGAGACTAATACGCCGCGACGAGCAACGCCTTCAGCGCCCGGCCTGCCAGATTATTCTCTGCTCGGCAGACGTGCAGGAATTTACCCGCATCCCGCCGGGGTTGGTGGCGATAGATCGCTTTTTAACCAAGCCCATTTCACTGGCGGCCATCGCTCAGGCACTACCGCAGCAACCACAGGGAATGGAGCAGCAGTTAGCCCTTACTGACCTACAGCGAACCCTGGTCGATATGGCGGGTAATGACCGAGCGATGATCCAGCGTCTGGCCACCACGCTGCTGACGACGCTGCGACAAGACCAGCAGCGGCTTGAGCAGGCGGCACAGAACCAGGACGGGGCAACCTTGAGCCAGGCTGCCCACCGTATCAAGGGCAGCATGCTGATGCTGCAGCTGCCGGCGGCGGCCAGCCTGTGCCAACAACTGGGGGATAACGGCCGTGAAGGAACATTGATGCAGGCCGCCTATAATGAATTGAGTGCGTTAGTGGCACAGATTCTGATAGAACTGAACGATCTGGTCAGCACTGACGAAACGTATTTTGCTATGGATAAGGATGAATAATGTCGGACGCTCCACACGTACACCTGCCAAAAGACAGTAATAGTAAACGCCTACTGACCGCTTTTTTAGTCACTGCGGTCTTTATGGTCGCCGAAGTGGCCGGCGGGTTGATTTCAGGCTCGCTGGCGCTGCTGGCGGATGCCGGCCATATGCTTACCGACGCTGCCGCACTGCTGGTGGCCCTGATGGCGGTACACTTCTCGCAGCGTAAGCCCAATGCGCGCCACACTTTCGGTTATCTGCGCCTGACCACCCTGGCGGCCTTCCTCAACGCTGCGGCGCTGTTGGTGATCGTAGTATTCATCCTGTGGGAGGCAATACGGCGTTTCTTCGAACCACAGCCGGTGATGGGTACGCCAATGCTGATTATCGCCATAGCGGGGCTGCTGGCTAACCTGTTCGCCTTCTGGCTGCTGCACCGAGGTACCGAAGAGAAGAATATCAATGTTCGCGCTGCCGCATTGCATGTGCTGGGGGATTTACTGGGGTCGGTGGGTGCCATCGCCGCCGCCATTGTGATCCTGACTACCGGCTGGACGCCAATCGACCCGATACTGTCGGTGCTGGTGTCCTGTCTGGTGATACGCAGCGCCTGGCGGCTGCTGAAAGAGAGCTTCCACGAACTGCTGGAGGGTACGCCGCAGGAGGTGGACATCAATAAACTGCAAAAAGACCTGTGCCTGAACATTCCGGAAGTGCGCAATATTCATCACGTCCATGTCTGGCAGATTGGTGAGCAGAAGTTGATGACATTGCATGCGCAGGTGATACCACCGAACGACCACGATGGCCTGCTGCATCGCATTCAGGCCTATCTGCTGGAACACTATCGCATTGGTCACGTGACCATCCAGATGGAATATCAGCACTGCGACACACCCGACTGCGGGATTAACCGGGCGCCCGAGCCGAGTGACCACTCACATTCGCATGTCGGGCATCATCACTAGAATCAACCGGGGCGCCTTATTTGGCGCCCCGGCGTTATTATGGTGCGGAAGATAATGGCCGCGAGCGATTGTTGCCGGCACTTTTGATCCACAGCCAGGAACCATTCAACGCAATCAGCGTCAGGATCACGTATTCCAGCGCCATGGCGTAAACGCCCTGGTAGGCAAATATCGCCACGCTGATCACGTCAATCACTACCCACAACAGCCAGTTTTCCACATACTTGCGCGTCATCAGGATCATCGCCACGATCGACAACACCATCATGGTCGAATCCCAGAATGGGAAGGCATCCGGCTGCAGCTGCGGCATTTCCACGCTCAGGCCCAGCCCTTGCATCACCGTCACCGCCGCCTGCGTCAACCAGGCAAACACGCGGTCGATGTTGAACGTCATCAGAGCAATGCCGATCACACACACCGCCGCCCAACTCAGCGCCTTCGGCAACGACAGCCAGCGAATTTTCAGCTCGGCCTGATTATCCTGAGTCTGACGGCTCCAGGCATACCAGCCGTAAATATTGGCGACGAAGAAGAACAGCTGCAGCAGCAGGCTGGCGTACAGCTGGATTTGGAAGAAAATTACCGCAAACAGCGTGACGTTAATCAGGCCGAACAGGTAATTGATAATTTTCTCTTTGCTGGCATACCAGATGCACAGCAGGCCAAACAGGGTGCCTATAGCCTCAATCCATGACAGATCGTAGCCCCCCGCTCCCAGCGGGATATGCACCAGGATATTACTGGTACTGAAAAAACTCATTTTATGATCCTTATTAAATGGTTAAGCGTTGCCTTTGACCTGCATTTTGAGCTGGGCAGCAAAATCCAACATCCGGTTCAGCGGGATCAGTGCCTTCTGGCGCAATGCAGCATCGACGTGGATCTCATGCAGTACACCGCCCTGTTCCAGTCCATCGGCGATAGCCTTCAGGCCGTTCATCGCCATCCACGGGCAGTGCGCACAGCTACGACAGGTCGCACCCTCTCCAGCGGTTGGCGCTTCGAACAGCTCTTTATCGGGACAGACCTGTTGCATTTTATAAAAAATCCCGCGATCGGTGGCAACAATCAGCTGCGGATTGGGCAGGGTTTTCGCCGCCTGAATCAATTGGCTGGTTGAACCTACCGCATCGGCCAGATCGACCACCGCCTGTGGTGACTCTGGGTGCACCAGTATCGCCGCGTTCGGGTATAAGGCCTTCATACGCATCAGGGCCTGGGTTTTAAACTCGTCATGGACGATACAGGCGCCCTGCCAGCACAATACGTCGGCACCGGTCTGCTTTTTCACATAATTACCCAGATGGCGATCTGGCGCCCAGATGATTTTCTCACCCAGACTGTCGAGGTGTTCGATCAGTTCAACGGCAATACTGGAGGTGACCACCCAGTCCGCTCGTGCTTTTACCGCCGCCGAGGTATTAGCGTAGACCACCACGGTGCGATCCGGGTGGCTGTCACAAAAGGCATTGAATTCTTCTTCCGGGCAACCGAGATCCAGTGAGCACTCTGCGTTCAAGGTTGGCATCAACACCCGCTTTTCCGGGCTGAGGATCTTGGCGGTTTCCCCCATAAAGCGCACGCCGGCCACCAGCAGGGTCGAGGCCGGATGATTGCTGCCAAAGCGCGCCATCTCCAGCGAGTCCGCCACGCAGCCACCGGTCTCTTCCGCCAGTGCCTGGATTTCCGGATCGGTATAGTAGTGGGCCACCATCACCGCATTGCGCTGCTTGAGCAGGATTTTAATCTTCTCGCGATAAAACGCCTTTTGCGCATCGTCCAGTGGTACTGGTTTGGGCGGGAACGGGTACACCGCCGCATTAACATCAAACATTTCACTCATCGCTGCAATCTCTGTGCTAGGCTGGGTGTCTGCTGCCCGGGTATCACCCCATCGCAACCCCCTTCGTTTTATATACTAAACAAAATACCTGCATTTGTGCGAAAAGTCCGCTGATATTTTCAGTATTACGTCATTGGCGTTTAATAGATTGAATTTTTAACGAAAGCAGTGAGACGGTCGAAAACAAAATGCATTTTTGAGGGGGAAAACGGATTGACGATGTGGGGCAAAACTGGGGATACCGTGCGGGATTGATTCGGCCCTTGGCCTCACCCTGCGGGCAACGCTGCGCGTTGTCGTATCGCTGCGCGATGCTCGAACCTGAACGCAGGATCTCACCCACACGGTTCGTGCGTTATGTGACGTTCAAGTTTGGGGGAAAGTGCTGAGGTACTCTGTAAAATGGTGGGCCGTGCGGGATTCGAACCTGCGACCAATTGATTAAAAGTCAACTGCTCTACCAACTGAGCTAACGGCCCACTGAGGGGATACTGCTGAACCGCGTAAGCAGGAGAGGAACTCACTGCAATAATGGTGGGCCGTGCGGGATTCGAACCTGCGACCAATTGATTAAAAGTCAACTGCTCTACCAACTGAGCTAACGGCCCACTGACGTGGTTTACTGCTGAACAACCAATACAAAACCGAAGCCCGTATTGAGGAAAAACAATTCTGAAATGGTGGGCCGTGCGGGATTCGAACCTGCGACCAATTGATTAAAAGTCAACTGCTCTACCAACTGAGCTAACGGCCCACAGCAGTGGTGGGTGATGACGGGCTCGAACCGCCGACCCCCTCCGTGTAAAGGAGATGCTCTACCAACTGAGCTAATCACCCACTAGTGTGGTTACTGCTACTACTTCAGAAATTGGTGGGTCGTGCGGGATTATTCGGCTTGCGCCTCACCCTTCGGGCCATCACTTCGTGATGTTGTCTCGCTTTGCGAGACTCGAACCTTTACGGTTCTCACCCTTACGATTTCACTTCATTTCTTATTTCAGGAATTGGTGGGTCGTGCGGGATTCGAACCTGCGACCAATTGATTAAAAGTCAACTGCTCTACCAACTGAGCTAACGACCCAATTTCCTTGCTGCTTTAACATCTTGCAAGATGTCTTGGCAACGGCGGCATATATTACTAATTTATCTTGGCAGCGCAACCTAAATTTATAAACAACAGGTTCAACTGCTTGTTCTTCACACGAATGAGCCCAGAAATCGGTCAAATCGACTAACTTCTGGGCTCATTTTTTTTGCTGACTAACCTGCGACTCGACTTTTCGCCTGTTTGGCCGCAGCACTGGTTGGGTATTGTTTAATCACCTGCTGGAACACGGCTTTGGCTTTATCGGCCTGCCCTTTTTCCTGCATGATGATACCCACCTTGTACATTGCGTCCGGTGCCTTAGGTGATTTTGAGTAATTCTTCACCACTACCGCATAATAGTAAGCCGCATCATCTTTCTTACCCTTGTTGTAGAACAACTGGCCGAGCCAATAGTTGGCATTAGGCTGGTAAGTCGATTTTGGGTACTGTTTTACGAAGGACTGAAAAGCGGAGATCGCTTGGTCATACTGCTTTTTTTCCAGCGCCAATGAAACAGCGGCGTTGTAATCGCTGTTTTCACCACCCGTACTGGCCGGAGCTGCTGCTGTAGCGCCCGCAGACGCGCTGTCAGCGCCGTCGGAGGACGCAGCCGCTGCTGCCCCACCTGCGGCACCCGCTGCAGCAGCGGAGCTCTGAGCGCCGCCCTGGCTGATGCTATCCATCTGTTGATAGATCTGCTTTTGGCGTTCAACAACCTGATTCAGTTGATATTGGCTTTCCTGGATTTGCCCACGTAGAGAGTCAATGTCACGCTGGTTGTCAGAGAGTTGTTGCTGGAGTTGGTTTAAAAGCTGGCCCTGAGCATTGCTGATGCGCTCAAGTGAGGTGACACGGTCTTCGACCGAGCCGGAGCCGACATTACTGATTGGCGCTTGGGCAGTAGCGGCCCATGGGACCGCTACGCCAACCAGTAACGACAGACTCAACAAGTGACGTCTGAAGTTACTGTTCATGCGATTCTCTTAGTAAACCAGAACTGCACGACGGTTTTTAGCATAAGCCGCTTCGTCGTGGCCCAGTACTGCTGGTTTTTCTTTACCGTAAGAAACGATAGAGATTTGGTCAGCTGAAACGCCTTTACCTTGCAGGTACATTTTCACTGAGTTAGAACGACGCTCACCCAGTGCAATGTTGTATTCCGGCGTACCGCGTTCATCCGCGTGGCCTTCTACGGTCACTTTGTAAGACGGGTTGTTACGCAGGAATGCAGCGTGCGCGTCCAGCATCTGAGCGAACTCAGAGCTCACGTCATACTTGTCCAGACCGAAGTAAACAATGTTGTTCTTCTGCAGTTCTTGCATCTGCAGACGAGCTTGTTCTTCAGAAGACAGGTTGCTGCTGCCATTTTCTGTACCAGTGCCAGCGCCAGCGCCCAGACCTGATTGGTCGTTGTTTGCGCTTTTGTTAGAACTACAAGCCGCTACAGCCAGAACTGGCAGTGCCAGCAGAAGCCCTTTCAGCACTTTGTTCAGTTGCATTTCTTTAATCCTTTTATAGTTTGCCATACATATTTACACATGCATCACAGATACGGCGACCAGGCAGGTGCTTTGACCTGTCCATCAGTTGCCGGAAGACGCGCTTTAAAACGCCCATCAGTCGATACCAGTTGCAGCACGGAGCCCATACCTTGCGTGGAGCTATAGATCACCATGGTGCCATTTGGCGCAATACTAGGCGTTTCGTCCAGGAAGGTGTTGGTCAAAACTTGAACTGCACCCGATCCGAGATCTTGTTTGGCGATATGCTGAGCACCACCGTTGGTACTCACCATCACCAGGAATTTACCATCAGAGCTGACTTCAGAATCCTGATTCTGAGAGCCTTCCCATGTCAGACGCTGTGACGCGCCGCCACTGGCACTGATTTTATAAATCTGCGGTCTGCCGCCCTGATCGGAGGTATAGGCCAGAGACTGCCCATCCGGGAACCAGGTCGGTTCGGTATTGTTGCTGCGCCCGTCGGTGAGTTGGGTGATCTGGCCAGAGCCAAGATTCATCACGTACAGGTTCAGGCTACCGCTTTTGGACAGTACAAAGGCCAGGCGGCTGCCGTCCGGTGAGAACGCCGGTGCCCCGTTGTGACGCGGGAACGAAGCGATCTGACGGATAGCACCGTTAGCCAGGGTCTGTACCACCAGCGCAGAACGGCCGCTTTCAAAGGTCACGTATGCCAGTTTGCTGCCGTCCGGCGACCAGGCCGGGGACATCAGCGGTTCTGGTGAACGGTGTACCGTAAACTGGTTGTAGCCGTCGTAATCCGCTACGCGCAGTTCGTACGGGAATTTCCCGCCGTTAGTCTGCACTACGTATGCGATACGGGTACGGAATGCGCCCTTGATACCGGTCAGCTTCTGAAACACTTCGTCACTGGCGGTGTGAGCAGAATAACGCAACCATTGTTTGGTCACTTTATACTGGTTCTGCGCCAGAACGGTACCTGGGGAACCTGAAGTGTCAACCAGTTGATAAGAGATCAGGTAACCGCCGTCTGCACCAGGTTGCACCTGACCGACCACGACCGCGTCAATGCCCAATGCAGTCCAGGCCGCCGGCGTCACTTCAGACGCGGTGGTCGGTTGCTGCGGCATGCGCGCCACGTCAATTGGGTTGAATTTGCCGCTGTTGCGCAGATCTGCGCCGACAATCTTGCCAATATCTTCCGGAGGCGTGCCTGGACCCGCCCATTTAAACGGCACCACGCCAATCGGGCGAGCGGAGTCGACCCCTTGGGTGATTTCAATGCGAACTTCCGCGTGAAGAACGGATGCCCACAGAATCAAAAAACCTAACGCAACTCGAAATGCCTGCTTCATCTCATCTCCCTTATCCAGGCGGAATGCCTGCGATAAATTAGCAGAATTTTAACAAACCAACTCAAACAAAACTACATAATCCCTGTTGGTTACCTTAGTACATCCCTGCGATATGACTTAGCTAATCAACCGTTATTACGGTTTGAATACAAGGGTCGAATTCTTAAAGTGCTGATAAACAGCGTCACTTGGCGGTTTAGGAATCTTCGCCTGATTCGCTGCGGCTACTGCCGCCTGGCACAGAGCAGGATCGCCACCCACCGCTTTCACGTCAATCAAAAAGCCATCGGGCCCCAGCTTGATGCGTAAGTCGCAGGTCTTACCGGCGAATGAACTGGCGTCATAAAACTTATTCTGAATCGCTGTGCGAATCTGTGCCTGATAACCGTTCATATCAGCACCGCCGTCACCTACGGTCTTGGCATTGCCCTGACCGGCCGGTTTACCGTCACCCTTCTGCTTACCGCCGCCTTTCGGCGCGTTTTTACCGTCCGCCAGGCCACCCATAAGATCTGCAACGTCAGCCGATTCTGCAGCTGCTGCAGCGGCCGCTTTCTTCTTGGCATCAGCGGCTTTCTTGGCAGCCGCCTTTTCAGCAGCAGCGGCTTTTTTCTCAGCCTCTGCGGTCGCTTTCTTCTCGGCATCAGCCGCCGCTTTTTTCTCAGCTTTCTCGGCTTCAGCTGTCGCTTTCTTCTCTGCGTCGGCAGCAGCTTTTTTCTCTGCCGCTTCAGCAGCCGCGGCTTTCTTCG
Organism: Serratia proteamaculans; assembly: GCF_949794035.1. Taxonomy (NCBI): domain Bacteria; kingdom Pseudomonadati; phylum Pseudomonadota; class Gammaproteobacteria; order Enterobacterales; family Yersiniaceae; genus Serratia; species Serratia proteamaculans. Next base: position 1,353,115 of record NZ_OX461105.1, on the reverse strand, counting down.
CTTCTTCCGCCTGTTTCTTGGCGGTAGCGGCTGCAGCAGCTTCTTTCTTGGCTTCGGACTCGGCTTTCTTCTGCGCGTCGGCCTGTGCTTTGGCTACCTTATCCGCTTCGGCCTTCGCCTTGGCGGCGGCAGCTTCCGCTACTTTCTGTTGTTCTTTGGCTTTCGCCGCGGCGTTCTCGGCCACTTTTTGCTGTTCAGCTGCCTGCTTTTGTTGCTCTGCCGCCTGTTTCTGTTGCTCTGCGGCCTGCTTCTGCTGTTCAGCCTGTTCTTTCGCGTCCTGGGCCGCTTTTTCCTGCGCGGTCAAACGCTCTTTCTCCAGCTCTTTCAGGCGCTGTTGTTCCGCCGCCTGCTTCTGCTGAAGTTCTTCGGCCTGCTGTTCCGCTTTTTTCTGGCGCTGCTTTTCAGCACGCTGCGCGTCGTTACTCTGCTGTTGCTGGCGGTTGTACTGCTCCACCACTGCTCCAGGATCGACCATCACTGCACCGACGACCGAACCGTCGCCGCCACCGCCGGCACTCATTTCGACGTTTTCTTGCAGCGATCCCCAAATCAGCAGGGCAATCAATACAAAGTGCAGAACGACCGAAACAATAACGGCGCGGTTCAGCTTATCGTTTTGCTCAGTTGCCTTTACCAAAATAGATTCCCAAAAACTGGTGTTGCTTATACGGGGTTCCTGCACCGCAGCACAGGAACCGGGTTGCCACTGACCTCAGGGTCAGATTGGCTGGGTCATCAGCCCCACGGAAGCGACGCCCGCCTGATGGAGAATATTCAATGCCTTGATAATCTCATCATACGGAACTTCCTTCGCCCCACCGATCAAAAAGACCGTTTTCGGGTTGGCCGCTAAACGCGCCTTGGCTTCAGCTGCAACCTGCTCCGGCGGCAACAGTTCCATGCGGTCGTGATCCACCACCATGGTGTATTGGCCCACGCCAGAAACCTCAAGGATCACCGGCGGGTTATCACTGCTGGACACCGCTTTGGAATCGGTGGCGTCCGGTAGATCAACCTCTACGCTCTGGGTGATGATCGGCGCGGTTGCCATAAAGATCAGCAACAGCACCAGCAACACGTCGAGCAACGGAACTATGTTAATTTCGGACTTCAGCTCGCGCCGATTACGTCCACGAACTCTCGCCATGCTACCTCCTACTTATTTGCTGTCGCTGGAGAAGGCCTGACGATGCAGAATAGCGGTGAACTCTTCCATAAAGTTGTCGTAATTCTGCTCAAGCTTGTTGACGCGCTGGTTGAGGCGGTTATAGGCCATAACGGCCGGGATAGCGGCGAACAGACCGATGGCGGTTGCGATCAGTGCTTCGGCGATACCCGGTGCTACCATTTGCAGCGTGGCCTGTTTCACCGCACCCAGTGCGATAAAGGCGTGCATAATCCCCCACACGGTGCCGAACAGACCGATATACGGACTGATCGAACCCACGGTGCCGAGGAAAGGAATGTGGTTTTCCAGCGTTTCCAGCTCGCGGTTCATCGAGATACGCATAGCACGCGACGCGCCTTCGATCACCGATTCAGGCGCATGGTTGTTAGCGCGGTGCAAACGAGCGAACTCTTTGAAACCAGAGTGGAAAATTTGTTCGGAGCCGGTCAGGCTATCGCGGCGCGCCTGGCTTTCCTGATACAAACGGGAAAGCTCAATACCAGACCAGAATTTGTCTTCAAAGGCCTCGGCGTCACGCGTGGCCGCATTAAGGATGCGGGTACGCTGAATGATGATCGCCCAGGAAGCCACTGAGAAGCATATCAAAATCAACATGATAAGCTTAACCAGCAGGCTGGCCTTCAAGAATAAATCTAGGATGTTCATCTCATTCACTGCTTAAACTCCGCGACAATAGACTTAGGAAGCGCTATCGGCTTCATTTGGTGTGGATCAATGCATGCAATCAACACATCGGCCTGACTCAAAAGAGTTCCGTCAGAATTGACAATACGTTGAGCAAACGTAAGAGAAGCCCCGCGCATGGAGGTGATTTCACTCTGTACTTCCAGCAGATCGTCAAGGCGAGCTGGAACCAGGTAATCCACCGTCATACGCCGGACAGCGAAAGCGACATTTTCACTGAGCAGCTGCTGTTGATGAAAGTTATGTTGACGCAGCATCTCGGTGCGCGCTCTTTCAAAAAAAGCCACATAGCGGGCGTGATAGACCACCCCACCGGCATCGGTATCTTCGTAGTAAACGCGAACCGGCCATCGAAACAACGTATTACTCACTCTACTTCCAAGCCAATGGATTTAACGGTGCTACTATACGCAAGACAGATCGGGTTGGGAATGGGTTACAACAGGGGAACGAAAATAATTATGGGCCGCGATGGCCCATAACTTGGGGATATAACGGAGATTATAAAGAAACGTAAAGTAATCCTGCGGCCAGGATCACAATTGCCGGAAGTGGCGCAAAAAAAGCTCGCCACAGGGTGCGTTGCGGTCGGAACCCGACGCCATGAACCACCCCGGCACACACTGCCCAAATAAGCAGCAGACCTTCCCATATCTCCAGCGAGCTGGTCTTCGCCGCAAAGCGGGTCGGATCCCAGAAAATACAGCCCGCCAAAATCAACGCCAGCACCAGTGAAAGGGCCCGGACCGGGCCCTTGTCAGTGATAGCGTACAGCTTGTCAGTCAGTGACAAACTCATCACTTATCGTCTTGCTGTGCTTTTGAATCTTCGTGGTGCTCAAGCGCCAGCGCCGTGATGATGCCGAAGGCACAGGCAAGAAGCGTTCCGAGAATCCAGGCAAAATACCACATGGTTTAGCTCCCTATCCTTAATACAGCGAATGCTTGTTGTTCTCGATGAAGTTCTTATCGAGACGGCCGAACATTTTGTAGTACGACCAACTGGTGTACGCCAGAACGATAGGCACAAAGATCGCCGCGACAACGGTCATCACTTGCAGCGTCAACAGGCTGGAGGTGGCATCCCACATGGTCAGGCTGATGTTAGGCACGGTGCTTGACGGCATCACGAACGGGAACATGGTCACCCCGGCGGTCAGGATCACGCAGGCAATGGTCAGCGACGAGGTCACGAACGCCAGCGCGTCTTTCGACATGCGCGAGAACAGCACCGTGAACAGCGGCAGCACCACGCCCAGTGCAGGCAGTGCCCACAGCAGCGGATACTTGTTGAAGTTGATCAACCAGGCACCGGCCTGATGAGCCACTTCTTTACGCATCGGGTTAGATTCCGCCATGGTGTTCAGCGTCGAGGTAATCACATAACCGTCGATGCCTTTCACCAGCCAGATACCGCCCAACAGGAAGAACACCGCCATCACCAGCGTGGAGATCTGCGCCGCAGCACGAGCACGCAGGTGGATCTCACCGCTGGTACGCATCTGCAGGTAAGTCGCCCCCTGGGTTACCAGCATGGTCAGACTGACCACGCCCGCCAACAGGCCAAACGGATTCAGCAGTTGGAAGAAGTTGCCGGTGTAGAACAGGCGCATGTATTCATCCATATGGAACGGCACGCCCTGCAACAGGTTGCCGAACGCCACGCCGAATACCACCGCAGGCACGAAGCTGCCGATGAAAATGCCCCAGTCCCACATGTTGCGCCAGCGGCTGCTCTCCAGCTTCGAGCGGTAGTCAAAACCGACCGGGCGGAAGAACAAGGCTGACAGCACCAGGATCATGGCAACATAGAAACCGGAGAACGCCGCCGCATAGACCATCGGCCAGGCGGCGAACAGCGCACCACCGGCGGTGATCAACCACACCTGGTTACCGTCCCAGTGCGGCGCGATGGAGTTGATCATCACCCGGCGCTCGGTATCGGTTTTACCGATAATGCGCACCAGGATGCCGACCCCCATGTCGAAACCGTCGGTGACGGCGAAGCCGATCAGCAGTACGCCAATCAGGACCCACCAGATAAATCGCAGTACTTCATAATCAAACATACGTGGACTCCTGTTTAGCGCGCTTCCTGCACGGCGGCAGTCGGTTGTTCAAAGTGGTAGCGGCCAGTTTTCAGGCTGCTTGGACCCAGACGTGCAAATTTGAACATCAGGTACATTTCAGCCACCAGGAACAGGGTGTACAAGCCGCAAATCAGCCCCATCGAGAACAGAATGTCACCCGCAGTCAGTGAAGAGTTGGCAACCGCAGTCGGCAGCACCTCACCAATCGCCCAGGGTTGACGGCCGTATTCAGCCACAAACCAGCCGGCTTCGATCGCGATCCATGGCAACGGCAGGCCATACAGCGCCGCGCGGTGCAGCCATTTTCTCTGGCCGACACGGTTGCGGATCACGCTCCAGAACGACAGACCGATGATCAACAGCATCAGCACGCCACAGGCCACCATGATACGGAAGGCGAAGTACAGCGGTGCTACACGTGGGATCGAGTCTTTGGTAGCCTGCTGGATCTGCGTTTCCGTCGCGTCGGTGACGTTCTGGGTATAACGCTTCAGCAGTAAGCCGTAGCCCAGGTCCTGCTTGGCTTTATTGAACTCGGTGCGTACCGCCGGGTCGGTATTGCCGCTACGCAGTTCTTCCAGCAGCCCATAGGCTTTCATCCCGTTGCGGATACGCACTTCATGCTGCGCCATCAGATCTTTCAGGCCGGTGACCTGGGTATCTGTTGAGCGGGTGGCAATCAGGCCGAGCGCATAAGGGATTTGGATTGAGTAGGAGTTTTCCATTTTATCCTGGTTCGGAATGCCGAACAGGGTAAAGGAAGCCGGTGCCGGTTGAGTGTCCCACTCGGCTTCGATGGCAGCCAGTTTGGTTTTCTGCACGTCGCCCATTTCGTAGCCGGATTCATCACCCAGAACGATAACGGACAGCACGGCAGCCATACCGAAGCTGGCGGCAATGGCGAAGGAGCGTTTGGCGAAAGCCAGATCACGGCCTTTCAACAGGTAGTAAGAGCTGATACCCAGAACGAACATCGCGCCACAGGTGTAGCCGGCTGCCACGGTGTGAACAAACTTCACCTGCGCAACAGGATTGAGCACCAGTTCGGAGAAGCTGAGCATCTCCATACGCATGGTTTCGAAGTTAAAGTCCGAGGCGATTGGGTTCTGCATCCAACCGTTGGCGACCAGGATCCACAGCGCGGAGAAGTTTGAGCCCAGTGCCACCAGCCAGGTAACGGCCATGTGCTGCACCTTGCCCAGACGATCCCAGCCGAAGAAGAACAGGCCGACCAGCGTCGATTCAAGGAAGAACGCCATCAGACCTTCGATGGCCAGTGGGGCCCCGAAAATATCACCGACGTAGTGGGAGAAATAAGACCAGTTAGTCCCGAACTGGAACTCCATGGTCAACCCGGTGGCCACACCCAGAGCAAAGTTAATTGCAAATAACTTGCCCCAGAATTTGGTCATATCTTTATAGATTTGTTTGCCTGACAGTACATATACCGTTTCCATAATTGCCAGCAAGAACGCCATACCCAGCGTTAATGGGACAAATAAGAAGTGGTACATCGCCGTTAAAGCAAACTGTAAGCGCGACAGTTCGACAATATCAAACATCTTGACTCCTTGCTCCTCGCAGGAAGACTCCGACATGCGGTATCGATATGACCTCGGGTGAAGCTACCGGTAACGCCCCGCAGTGAATGCCCTTAAACACAACAAAAATTTGATCCAGCTTCTCCGCTTTCAACCATGCATTCGACGCGGGCCATACTGGCCAGTGCACTAAACACACCACTGAAAACCGACAACGGGTAACAAATGCAACAAGATCAACCATCCATATTCAGCATGGATGATACTCGACCAATCCCACACAATAAATAGGTTTTTACGTGATGTGGGTTAGACTTTGGGTTACAGGTCAAATTTTCCCCCAAAGAGGTATTCAGGCGTAATTTGATCTGAAACAATTTAAGCCTATCTGGATTTTATTTCCAGATTCAGCTCACAATTTCTCATAATTATCTTGTGGTTATGTTACGCAATGGTTTCGTAGTCTCTTTAGGTGATTTTTGTGTTAAATAGATGTGATATTTAATGGTTGTTTGTATTTAAATCGAAGTTAGCCTGTGACTAATGTTAGCTTTTATTAACCTGATTACAGGACAAGCTTAGCTTATTTTTTTACGCTAATAATTGTTGGCGATAAAAAAGAAAATTTATTGGTGAAGGCGGCGATCTTATACGTCTGCCACGCAGGGCCGATCCGCCGCCTGGGTGTTAACTGGCAGCCCTGACGTCGGCCACCCGCAGGGTGTAAATCATCGTGGCACCCGGCGGCACCTTTGGCGCATAGCCTTTGTCGCCATAGGCCATCTCCGGCGGTACCACCAGCATGATGGTACCGTGGTTTTTCAGCAGGTCGATGGCTTCGCGGAACAGCGGTGGATAGGCCGCCAGAGGCTGCGATAACTGTGCACCGCTGGCCTCCATGTCCTGGATCACCGTGCCGTCGGTCAGCGTTTCTTTCACCACCACCGTGACTATCGCGTCCGGCGCGATTGGGCCGCTACCGGCGGCTTCAATACGGTACCAAAAGCCGGATTCCGCCTGAACCGCGCCTTTTTGCTGCCGGAACGCCGCCATAAACTGCTGCCCACGCTGCGCCTGCGTCTTGACGGTGCGCTGCCGCGCCTGATTAACCTGCTGCTCCGAGGCCTGCAACGCCTGTTCCAGCGCCGTTTGCGACAACTGATAATCGCCGCTGAAGGCGTCCACCACCCCCGCCAGCACCTGGGTTTTGTCGGTGTTGGCGCCCCAGTTCTGGCGCTCCGCCTGCAGCAGCAAGATATCTTTCCCCAACGCCACACCAGCCGCATAGGATTGACTGGCCTGCGGGCTGTTCAGTTCCTGCGGCTGAGCCAGAGGCCCGACGCGTGCCAGCAAGGCGTCGTATTGCTGTTGCAACCCTTGTTGCCGCTGTTGAAATTGCAGTTCCGTCGGCGTGCCATGCCAGGCCCGGCTCAGCCCTTGCGTCAGTTGCAGCAACGGGGTCAGATCCGGTGTTGCCTGGACGGCCCGTTGCTGCTCGGCCTGCAGCGTCGCAACCTGCTGACGTAATTGGCTGAGCTGTGTCTGCTGTTGCTGCGACTGGGCCTCTTTTTCCTGCAGGCGCTGCTGTTGCTGTTTAAGACTGAGCGCCTGCGCCTGCCGGGCCTGCTCTTCATCCGCCTTTTTCTTTTTTTCGCTGGCGCGTTGCTGCGGGCTGACCGGCGGCGGCGCAGCCTGATAACGTTCGGCAAACTGCAACAATGCCGGAATGCCACCGCTCTGAGTGGCGGGGGTTTCTTGCCCCTGAGCGGACGGCAGGCTGCCGTACAGCAAAGCCAGCAGCACCGCTGCGCTCAGCGGGTGCCGCCGCTTCAGCTTCATTTACCCTGCTCCCCGGTGTCCATTAACCCGCTCAGTACATCCTGAGAAATCTCTGCGCACAGGCGACCGACCTTATAGCGATAGAGCGAATCCAGCGTATCCTGCGTCTCGGTATTCACCGAGGTACGAATGCCACCGTACTGCGCCGCGCCAGCCATCAAGCGATCAAACTCCGCCTTGCGTTGTTGATAGCGCGCCGGGCTAGCGACCTGCAGCGCCGCCAATTCCCGCTGGCACTGGGCCAAACGTTCGGCCTCACTGGCACTTTGCGTTGCCGCCGGTGTCTGGGTGGTGCTTTTCAACGTCGTTGGCGTGAGTGGCTTATGGCCGGTTTTGCCCTGCGGCACCGCGCAGCCGCTTAACAGCGCCCCGAGTGCCAGGATTTTCCCCGCCCGTAACCCCTGTTTGATCGCGCTGTTCCACATCCCATTCATTACTTGATTCCTCCATTTAGCAACCAGTGCAACAACTGCGTGTTGCGCGTTATATTTAATTTTTTCATCGCGTTGCGCTTGTGGGCGCTCACGGTTTTGGCATGCAGATGCAACTGGCGGGCAATCGCCACCGAGCTCAAGCCCCGGCCGATCAAACGCAAAACCCGGTGTTCCTGCGGGCTGAGCCGACGCAGGCCCGCCACCGGGCAGCGCCAGGCCAGGGTGCGCCGCTGCAACAGCGCATCCACCCGCGCCAGCAGTGACGCCACCGTTTCATGCGGGTCCAGCCACAGCAGGGTGCGGCAATCGGGCGGGCTGATAGGCTCAGCGTCATGCAGCGCTGGGCGCGGCCCCACGGGCGCAGCGATGCCGGGCGCCAGCAGCACCAGATGGGTGGTATAGGGGTAATGCGCGGCCTCGGCCGCCGTTTGCAGGCGGATGCCCTTTGCCGCCAGGTGTTCGCTTAGCGCCAGGCGCACCCCGGCAGCATAAAAGCCGTCGGGGCAATTTAGGGTCAGGATCAATCGTTCCATGATTGTCATCCGGGGTTAGGGAACGATTAGTACTGCAGTGCCTGAACCGGTAAACGGCCCGGCGGCAACGGTGCCTTTGGTTTTCAGCACGGAGGTAAATTTTACAGGGGTTCTGGTATTGGCCGGCACATCTACAGTGGCGCCTGTTTTGCCCGCAATACCGTTGACCTGTAAGGACGAACTTAGACTGCCGTCGGCACGTAATGTCACATCTGGCGCCGCCATCCCCGTAGCGGTGACTTTTATGGACATAGCCTGATTGCATTCCAGATAAGCCGTCGTACTAGTCTGGTTGCCATCAACCCGATCGCTGTTGATGGTACCGTGATCGAGGACAATATCCCCTACCAGTTTACATGCCCCTAACGGCAGTGGAACAATGCCGCAACTGGCACCGACAACCGGTTCAACTGCCACCGAATTAAGCCCTTCGCTCAGTATTCTGTACAAACCAAAACATGACAATTCCGTTGAATATTGAGCAATAGTAAACCATGCACCACTTCTCATCATCGATGAGTAGGGAAATGTAATCCCCCTCTGAGCTTTATAAAGTGTGATCACCTCACCAATATTTCTAGCACCTTCTGCACGTATAGCCTTATAGCCTGACATTCCGCCATAACGGCCCCCTATCTTTCTTTTTGAGCCAACCATAAAAGCGTATTTGCAATACGCAGCACCGTAGCAAGGGTTAGGCGTCGCATCATTTTCGTCAGCATATGCAATGGTAAACCAAATATTTTTAGCGCCAGCGTTACTATCCTCCACCTTAGTGATATAGCTGAGGCTAGCCCCTTGTGTATGGGAACTCACTAACAATAAAAGACCAAATAAAATATAACGCAGTATTGGCATTCAATGATTCCTTCCATAAATAATGTGTTACGGGTAATCCAGCGTAAAGGTGGCCGCGGTGCTAAAGCTGCCCAGCGTCAGGCTTTTATCGGTTATCGCCTGCGGCTCTGCACGCACATAGGCCTGCAGGTCAATCACCGTACTGCCGACCTTGAGCGGGTATTTTTCACTGGCCTTGTCCAACGCCAGCGCCACACCCGCCGGGGTTTCCAGCCCAATCGCCACCCCACCCGCCAGGCTGGCAGCGTCCAACGCCAGCAACCCCGGCAGCTTGCTGCTCTCGGTGCCGCTAAAGGTGACGCGCGCATCTTTGGCGATCGCCGGGTCACAACCGGTCAGCCGCAGCTGGAAAGCCTTGCCTTTGGTTCTGCCCGTGCTGTACAGGTCTTTGTTAGTCAGTTCGCCAAAATCCAGCAGCACCTGATCGTCACCGGCGGCCACCACGCAGGGCTCCGCCACCAGCGTGCCATGGAGTTTCATGTCGGTCGCCGCCTGCACGCCACTGGCCAGCCCGCAGGCCAACAGCCCAGCCAGCACCCTCCTTCGCTTGCTCATCGCGCTCCCCTTATTGATAGTCCGCCAGCAGCGTCGCGGTGGCGTTGAACGCCCCCTCCTTCAGCTTCACCCCCGGTTTTTTCACCGGCACCGCCTGCAATATTGGCAGCTTATTGATATCCACCCCCGTCAGCCGTTGATTGATCGGCCAGGCCTTACTTCCTTGCAGCATCCGGATACCCAGATCGGTGACGTCAGTCTGCAGCGCGGCGGTATCGAACCCGCTGACGGTACCTGTCACGGTCAACCCCAGGCCCCAGCTCCCCGCCCCCGGCAGGCAGGTCACCTGGTAGCTGATGGTTTGCAGGTAATTGGTGCCGTCGACCTTGTTAACCCCCACTGCGCTACCAAAATCGATGTCGATCTCTTTGCCACCGCTGACGGTGCAGGCCGGCGGCTCCACCAACGTGCCGTGCATTTTCATATTGGCGGCCAGCGCCGCACCGGCCACCAGCCAACACATCAGCACCACCACCAACATCACAGTCCATGTTTTCATCGGTTTTCCCGTTATTGCACATCCACCATGAGGGTGGCGGTCGCGTTAAAATCCCCGGTGGCCAGCGTAGCGCCGGCCTTTTTCACCGGCACCATCTCCAGCACTGGCAGCGTTGGGTAGGTAAAGTTGAACCAGCCGTTAATCGCCTGTTTTTTGCCCCCCTTAATCAACGCAAGCCCCAGGTCGGTTTTATCGGTGGCCAATGCCGTGGCGTCAAACCCGGCGGCGGTGCCTTTAATCTGCATTTTCAGCGCATTGCTGCTGTTGCCGCTGCAACTGACGGTATAGGCCACTTTGGTTTTGTACTGGCTGCCGTTGATCAGCGTGGTTTTCATGGTGCTGCCAAAATCGACGTCGATCTCCTTACCGCCGTTGATCACACAGCTCATGGTCTGGATCACCCCTTTGACGGTGATCGGCTCATTGGCCCAGCCCGGCTGTGCGGTCAGCAGCAGCAGTGTGGCTACCGTTTTTATCCTTCTCATGGCGGCCCTCATTCATAGCTCAGGCGGAAATTCAACGTGGCGCGATAGGCACCGGCCTGCAACGGCGCGCGGGTGCGTTCTGCGGCCACATACCACACCAGCACCTCATCGCCCGGGCTGACAAACTGCGGCGTGCCCCGGCTGCCCAGGCGCACATCTCGCTGTTGGCTGTCCACCAGCCGCAGCCCGATGCCGCTGACCCCCTGCACCTTAACCAGTTGCGGATTGTCCGCATCGGCCGGTGCCAGAAAGCTCATGGTCATCACCGGCTGCTGCCGACCCCAGCTCAGGTTGCCGGTGCGCTCATCGCGGCTGGCCCCGCTGCCACGCAGGCAGTCACGCAGCCGCAACGTCACCGCCGTCGCCGCGGCACGCGCCCCCACCTGGGCCAGCTGAGCCAACGGGGTCACTCCCAACAGCACCGTTTGGTCGGCAGAGTCCATCGCCAGGCGGCAGGCCCCCTCGCTCAACACGCCGCTGATATTCAGCACGCCGTTGGCCCCTTCCACCTGCCAGTTATTAGGCACCTGCCAGTTGTCGTCCGCCGCCCACAACGGGGCGGATAACAGCCCCGCCAGTACCACGGCTATTCCGGTTATTTTCATCCTGCCTCCCTGCCTGATGGCCTGTTTTAGACGCCTGAGTGGGACGAGGCCACCTGGCACGCACTGCCGTTACAGCGGAATACCAACTGCGGTCGGCCACCGTAATCATTGATATAGGTCAGCACCGGGCTGGCCCCCAACGCGCCGGCGCTGACGGTCAGCGTCGCCTGCCCCTTCGGCGGCACCATCAGTGGCTCAAACCCGGCCACGCCGCTGCCTTTTACGCTGCTGCCGGCATCCACCAGCGTGATGTAATAAGGCGTCGGGTTATTGACCTGATAGCGATCCCCCTGGCGGGTCAAGGTCAGCTTTTCCTGCCACGGATTAGCCAACGCCGCCTTGTCCGCCACTATCGCCTGCGGGCGGTAAAACAGCTTGATGCGCGTTTGCAGTGCGATTTGCAGCGTGTTGGGTTTGTTGCTGCGCGGTGGGATCTCGCGCAGATTGAAGTAGTACAGCGTCTCGCGATCCTGCGCCAACAGCTGAGCGGCGGGCAGCACCTGCACCTTGACCTGGCTCTCTTTGCCCGGCTCTACCCGCTGTACCGGCGGCAGCACCGCCAGCGGGCTGCTGATCTTGTTGCCCTGCGCATCTTCGATCCACCCCTGCGCCAGATAGGGCAACTGGGTGTTTTGGTTTTTAACGTTCAGGCTGACCGATTTGTCGCCGGCGTTAACGATCACCCGGGTGCGGTCCAGTGAAATGGCGGCGCCGGCCTGGCTGCTGACCAAAGCCCCCAGCAGCGTGGCGACCATAAAAGCCCTGTGTTTAACGTGTTTGTTCATAGCTCACTCATGGTTAGGATGAAGAAGAAGATGAAATGTCGGCAACGCTCAGCGCCCGGCAGGGCAACAGCAGCGCCGACTCGCCCAGCGCCGGCAGTTGCTCCGGCAGCGTAATTTCACAGCGGGCCGCGCCGTCCCAATGCACGGTCATGGTGTCACCGTGTTGAATACCGCTGAGATAGACGCTGCCGTCATCGCTGATGATGCCGGTGTCCTGCTTGCGGGCATTGAGCACGGTCGCGCCAAACGGCGGCGTCGAGCCGTCCGCCAGGCGCACCACCGCCATGGCTTTTTCACCGGCCACCACCTCAAAGCGCCGATAGCCGATGGCCCCTTCGGTCAGGGTGGCCTGTGCCACCGAGCGGGACGCCTCCACGTTGTCGCCCAGTTGCTGCAAATCGATACTGGCGCGGTTGCGGTAGTAACTGTTCACGTCCGGCACCACCGCCTTGCCCCAGGCATTGGTACGGGTGGTCGGCCCCTGGCCGCGGACCGGCACATCTGGCACGCCCTGGGTGTCGAGCATCAGACGGGTGCCGCCGGGCATGTTCATCCGGTGCAGCGCCGCCCCCTGCAGCGTGGCGGTCATGCCCCCGCGCGCCGTCATACCCAGCGAGGTATAGCGATCGGCCTGGTAGCTGATATTGCTGCTCAATTCGGCGTTATCGCCGGTATGGGTAAAGTAGCCGCTGGCGGTGGCGCCGCGCCGTGCCGCGCCCAGACGCATCTGGTAACTGTTGTGATCATCGAGCCGATCGTAATAACCCAGATCCTGGCTGTTGTTGTCACGGTTAACCGCGGCGTTATAACTGACGGTCCCACGCTCCCCCCACGGCAATGACAGTGACAGCGACAGGCCGTTGTCAGTGGTCTGGTTGTACTGATTGCGGTAGGCCGACAGCGACAGGCTGACGTTTTTAATCTGGCCGACGTCGAAATAACGCGACAACGCCAGGCTGTAACGATCGTTGGCCGGGCGCTCCCAATAGCTTTGGTGGTTGTAGTTCAGGTAGGCGCTCAGCCCCAACTCGCGGAACTGTTTGTTGAACACCACGGTGTACATCTCTTTGCTGCCGTATTGACGGGCGCCGTACAAACGGCTGACCAGATAATCCGCCATTGTCATGTAATCGCGTTCCGAGAAGCGGTAGGCGGCGAAGGTCACCTGGCTGTCGTATTCTTCAAAGTTTTTGGCGTAGCTCAGGCGATATGAACTGCCGCTCAGAGTGCCGCCCTGCTGTTGCGACAATACGGCCCGCGAGCCGGTAATGTCGAACGACAGTGCGCCAAAGGCCATCAGGTCACGCCCCATGCCCAGCGACAGCGCGTTATACTCACGCCCACCAATACCGCCGCCGTACAGTGACCAACCGTTGCTGACCCCCCAGGAAAATTCCCCGGTGGCAAACGCCGGCCCATCACGGCGATGCTCCACCTCGGACGGTTGCCCCAGCGCCAGCTTGTAGCGCAGCGAGCCGGGGCGACTCAGGTAAGGAATGCTGGCGGTATTCAGGCTAAATTGCTGTACCGAACCGTCCTGTTCTTCAACCCGCACGTCCAGCGCCCCACTGACCGCATCATTCAAATCCTGAATACGGAACGGCCCGGCAGCTACCTGGGTTTCATACAGCACACGCCCCAGTTGGCTGACCACCACCCGGGCATTGGTTTTCGCCACCCCGACCACTTCTGGCGCATAGCCGCGCAGATTGGGCGGCAACATCGCATCGTCCGACACCAGGCTGACGCCGGTAAAGCGCACGCTGTCAAAAATCGTCGAGTTAAGGTAGTCCTCACCCAGCGTCAATTTGGCACGCAACGCCGGCAATGCCCGGTAGGCGTAATAACGGCTCCAGTCCAACCGCTGTTCGTGCTGACTATTCTTCGCCGTGGAAGAGCTGGCCTGCGCCTGCCAGTCGGCACGCAGCCGCCAAGCCCCCAAGTTGCCACCGGCGGTACCGTTGCCGCTCAGGGTAGAATCGGTGCCGCGGCTCTGTTGGCGGTTGACCTGACCATTGAAGTTATAGTCCAGCAGCACCCCGGGGATGCCTTCGTCCCAACGCGAAGGGGGATCCCAACTGTCGTCGCTGTACTCCAGATAGGCTTGCGGAATGGAGAGATAGAGTGACGAGGTACCCAGTTCACCGCGGACCGTCATGCCCTTCAGGCTGCTGAAATCCAGGCAGTCATCACGCCAGCGCAGCCCACTCAGCACCGCGTCTTTCAGGCCGAGCTGCTTCACCAATGCCGGTGACAGGCAAGCCACGCTGCCTTTGGGATCGTCCGGCGGGGCGGAAAAGACCACCGACTGTTCCGGCAGTTCCTGCTGGTTGATATGCACCGTCAGGGTGTAGCGGCCCGGCATGATGAAACCACTGCGGGCAAACTGGCTGAGATCGATATTGGCGCGATCTTTCACGTCCAGCACATCGGTGTTAAACACAATGTCGTCCGCCGCCAACGCCAGAGAGACCGACGCCCCCAGCGCAAGGGCAATAGCGACCCCCAACTTCGACAGGGGAGTCATGCGATAACCTGAATCCTTACCAGCCATAACCCAAAATCCTTTTTCCATTGCCGGTCAATCTGCACCGGCGCAAACCTGAACGCCTCATGCGTTCATTTATCCCTTCGGGTCAATGCAACCCGTCAGTAGTAATCCAACTTGAAACGTACTGCGGCGCGGTAGTCTCCCGGCTGTAAACGCTCAGCGTTACCGACCAGACGCAGGGTATAAGGCAGCACCAGGGTGCCGGGTTTTACCGCCTGAAGCGGTAGCGCGACGCCTGGCAACGCAATACGGCCATCGCCATCGGCAATTTGCAATGCCAGGCCGTGAGCGGCACCGGCAATGCGGAACCTTGCGCCGTCCGCCAGGCCGTCGAAGGTCACCTGGAAAGTCTGCCAATCCGGCAAACGGGGATCGGGGCGCGACAGCGTGCAGTTCACCAGACGAATAGTAAAAGGTTGGGCCGGGCCCTGACCTTCACGTATCAGTTGGCCAATGGGTAAAGTGGACAAAGCAATAACTTGTGCCCGGCTACCGAGATCAATGGCGCAGGCGGTATCGATAATCGCGCCGGTCATACTGACGCTGCCGTGACCGGCAGAGGCGGTCGGTGCTGCCTGAACGGCAGGCACTCCGGCATACATGGCCAGTAGCATCAGATAAAAAAGAGGACGAGCCATCTCCCAGCTCCTTAAGCCATGACAATCCGTTGTCAGGAAATATGCGGGGCGAGCCCCGCATATGAGATAGCCGCGCTTGCGGCGTGGGGTTATTGGTAAGCCAGGGTGAAATCGACGATAGAGCTGAACTCACCCGGGACAATCACCGCTGGGATGGTAGGGTCACTCGACGTGGCTCCCGCAGTATCCGGATCGCCCTGCAGGTAGGCGGCGAAGGCCAGCGTGTTGTTACCCTTCTGGATTTTTTGCGCCTGGGTCGCGTCACCCAGTTTGATCACCCGGCTGGAGCCATCGGTAATGGCGATGCTGGCACCTTTAGCGGTGCCGGTGATGCCGAGCAGATCGGCGTTACCGGCAGAGGCGGCACCGGTAAAGGTGGCTTTAACGTTTTTCAACGTGGTGACATCGCAATTCTCCAGTTTAATGCTGAAGTTTTTCGGGGTGGACTTACCCTGGCTTTTCAGCGCGACATTGGAGATCTGGCCCAGATTAACCGTTTGATCCGCCGTTTCCGGGGTAATAGAGCAAGGCGCATCAATAATCGAACCTTTAAAGGTCACGGTGCCCGCCTGTGCAACAGAAGCTGTACCCATGGCCAATCCCAGGCCCATCATCAAAGTGACCAACTGCTTAATTTTCATCTAAATTTTCCTTTTATGGTTATGCGAGACGTCGCATAGGTTCCAATCACACGTTGATTTATGTTCATCCATTTACGTTTGGTCACCGGCTGCACCTGCCCCCAGAACAGGGTAAAAACGCAACATTTTGGGCCAAACTGTTGCATTAAGTGAATAACGCTAGCCAGAATAGAAAATCAGGTTTAAAAACCTAAGAATTTAGGAGGGAAATGAATTTTAAGAACTTATCACTGGTTAAAAATCAGTGCGTGAATTTAATGAATAAGAAGGAAGGCTGATGGATATAAGAAAACTATGAGTTGAAAAATCGGCAAGCAGTGCTTAACAAACATTTAATTAATTGAATTAAAACGATAAAAATAAATTTTAGGAATATTCTCTTTCTCGTATTGACACCTTTTTACAGCGTAATTTAGGATATGTTCCAGTTTGGCCCAAAGTGTTACATTTTTACCCTTAATCCTCCCTTTATTATTTCCCCCTGAAATTGCCTTGTTTATTGATAATATTCACGGCCCTATATCGTTCCGCGTGAATAGGTTTGGCCTGTTTTTCAGGAATAACTCGGTTAATTCATTCAGAATATCGATATATATAAGAAGTGGTATTTAGCAGGCAAAAAAAACAGGGCCAGACAAATTGCCTGGCCCTGCTTCTAAAAGGGTTACTGCCGGTAATAAATTAGCGATTCAGAACCGCTTTTACTGCCTCGCCGATGTCAGCCAGGCTGCGTACGGTTTTAACCCCTGCCGCTTCCAGCGCCGCAAACTTCTCGTCTGCAGTGCCTTTACCGCCGGCAATGATGGCGCCAGCATGGCCCATACGTTTGCCTTTAGGCGCGGTAACACCCGCGATATAGCCAACCACTGGCTTGGTCACGTGTTCTTTGATGTAAGCTGCGGCTTCTTCTTCCGCGCTACCGCCGATCTCACCGATCATCACGATCGCTTCAGTCTGCGGATCTTCCTGGAACAGCTTCAGGATATCGATAAAGTTGGAGCCTGGGATCGGGTCGCCGCCGATGCCCACACAGGTAGACTGGCCCAGACCAGTATCGGTGGTTTGTTTCACCGCTTCGTAGGTCAGGGTGCCAGAGCGGGAAACGATACCCACTTTACCCGGCAGGTGAATGTGGCCAGGCATGATGCCGATTTTGCACTCGCCCGGGGTGATAACACCTGGGCAGTTCGGGCCAATCATGCGCACGCCGGCTTCATCCAGCTTCACTTTCACGGTCAGCATATCCAGTGTAGGGATGCCTTCGGTGATGGTGATGATCAGTTTGATGCCTGCATCGATAGCTTCCAGGATGGAGTCTTTGCAGAACGGTGCCGGTACGTAGATGACGGACGCAGTTGCGCCAGTCGCTTCTACCGCTTCACGCACGGTGTTGAACACGGGCAGGCCCAGGTGCTCAGTACCGCCTTTGCCCGGCGTTACGCCACCGACCATTTTGGTGCCGTAAGCGATGGCTTGCTCGGAGTGGAAAGTCCCCTGGCTACCGGTGAAACCCTGACAAATTACTTTGGTGTTCTTATCGATTAAAATGGACATTATTTGCTCCCCACTGCCGCAACAACTTGCTGAGCCGCATCAGTCAGGCTGGTCGCAGCAATGATATTCAGACCGCTGTCCGCCAGTTTCTTGGCGCCCAGCTCGGCGTTATTCCCTTCCAGACGCACCACCACCGGGACGTTAACGCCCACTTCGGCTACTGCGCCAATGATACCGTCAGCGATCAGGTCGCAACGCACGATACCACCGAAAATGTTAACCAGAACCGCTTTCACCTTGTCGTCAGACAGGATGATTTTGAAGGCTTCGGTCACGCGCTCTTTGGTTGCACCACCGCCCACATCGAGGAAGTTGGCTGGCTCGCCGCCGTGCAGTTTAACGATGTCCATGGTACCCATCGCCAGGCCTGCGCCGTTAACCATGCAACCGATGTTGCCGTCGAGAGCAACGTAGTTCAGCTCCCACTGTGCCGCACGGGATTCACGCTCATCTTCCTGAGAAAGGTCACGCATTTCACGCAGCTCAGGCTGGCGGAACAGGGCGTTGCCGTCAGCGCCCAGTTTGCCGTCCAGACAGATCAGATCGCCCTGCTTGGTCACCACCAGCGGGTTGATCTCAACCATTGCCAGGTCACGTTCCAGGAACAAGGTCGCCAGGCCCATGAAGATCTTGGCGAACTGGCCAACCTGCTTGCCGGTCAGACCCAGTTTGAAGGCCAGCTCACGGCCCTGGTAAGGCTGTGGGCCTGCCAGTGGATCGATGGTCATTTTGTGGATCAGTTCCGGGGTTTCTTCCGCAACTTTCTCGATCTCAACACCACCCTCGGTGGATGCCATGAACACCACGCGACGGCTTGCACGGTCAACTACCGCGCCCAGATACAGTTCTTTATCAATGTCGGTCGCCGCTTCTACCAGGATCTGGTGAACCGGTTGGCCCAGCGCGTCAGTCTGGTAGGTCACCAGACGCTTGCCCAGCCAGGCTTCAGCGAAAGCACGGATGTCTTCCTTGCTGTTAACCACTTTAACGCCGCCAGCTTTACCGCGACCGCCAGCATGAACCTGACATTTTACCACCCACGGGCCGGAGCCGATTTTGGATGCGGCTTCTTCTGCTTCACGCGGTGTGGTACAGGCGTAACCGGTTGGTGCCGGCATGCCATACCGAGCAAACAGCTGTTTTGCCTGATATTCGTGTAAATTCATGATGTTCTATCCATTCAGTTCTGAAGGTTTTAGCCGAGCCATTTTGGCGGAAAACCGCATGACTTTAGTCGGCCACATAGCACAGAGTGTGGGCGCGGCGTACCGCGCCCATCAGGGTTATACGTCCAGCAGCAGACGAGTTGGATCTTCCAACATATCTTTTACCGTCACCAGGTAACTGACGGATTCTTTACCGTCGATCAGGCGGTGATCGTAAGACAGAGCCAGATACATCATCGGCAAGATCACAACCTGGCCTTTCACTGCCATTGGGCGATCTTTAATGGCGTGCATGCCCAGGATGGCGCTTTGCGGTGGGTTGATGATCGGGGTAGACATCAGTGAACCGAATACGCCGCCGTTGGTAATAGTGAAGTTACCGCCGGTCAGCTCTTCCACAGTCAATTTACCGTCACGGCCTTTGACTGCCAGCTCTTTGATTTTCTTCTCGATATCTGCCATGCCCATGCTGTCTACATCACGCAGGACCGGGGTTACCAGGCCACGTGGAGTAGAAACCGCAATGCTGATATCGAAGTAGTTGTGATACACCACGTCGGTGCCGTCGATAGACGCGTTCACTTCCGGGAAGCGTTTCAGCGCTTCAACTACCGCTTTGATGTAGAAAGACATAAAGCCCAGACGAACACCGTGGCGTTTTTCGAAGGCTTCACCGTACTGCTTGCGCAGGTCCATGATCGGCTGCATGTTGATTTCGTTGAAGGTGGTCAGCATCGCAGTGCTGTTCTTCGCTTCCAACAGGCGCTCGGCTACGCGCTTGCGCAGACGGGTCATAGGGACGCGTTTTTCACTGCGACCGCCCAGAGCGGGCTGCGGTGCGGCTTCAACGGCGGCGGCGGCAGGCTTGTCGGCTTTTTTGCCGTTAGCCAGGTGCGCTTCCACGTCTTCGCGAGTGATACGACCACCCACACCGCTGCCTTTAATGGCGGCAGCATCGAGATCGTGTTCGGCAATCAGGCGGCGGATAGCCGGGCTGAGTGCGTCGTTGCTCTCTTCTTCCAGGCTGGCGGTAGCACGCTGGGCCGGAGTGGATTCTTTAGCCTGACTTTTCTCTTGAGTCGGCTTGCCGGAGCTGTCGCCCGGACGAATACGGCCGAGGAGTTGGCGAGAAAGCACGGTGGCACCCTCTTCTTCCAGGATCGCATCAAGAATGCCTGCTTCGCTGGCCGGGACTTCCAGCACAACTTTGTCAGTTTCGATTTCAACCAGAACTTCGTCACGCTGGACGCTGTCACCTGGTTTCTTGTGCCAGGTGGCTACGGTCGCATCGGCAACCGATTCAGGAAGGTCAGGAACCAGAATATCTACGCTACTCATTTAGCTTTCCCTTAATCTTTAACAATATTCAGCGCGTCATTAACCAGAGCCTGTTGCTGCTTCTGGTGTACGGACATATAACCGACTGCCGGTGAGGCAGAGGCTGGACGTCCGGCGTAACGTAAAGAAGCCCCGAACGGCACCACTTCACGGAAGTTGTGTTGGCTGCAGTACCAGGCACCCTGGTTCAGCGGCTCTTCCTGACACCAGACGAAATCATGCACGTGAGCATACTTCTCCAGCACCGCCTGAAGGGCCTGATGCGGGAACGGGTACAGTTGCTCAATACGGATGATGGCCACGTCTTTCTGGTCGTTCTTGCGGCGTTGTTCCAGCAGATCGAAATAGACCTTACCGGAGCACATCACCACGCGTTTAACCGCTTTCGGATCCAGATCGTCGATCTCGCCAATCGCCGGCATAAAGGTGCCGTTAGCCAGTTCGTCGAGCGAAGAGGTCGCCAGCGGATGACGCAGCAGAGATTTCGGTGACATCACCACCAACGGACGGCGCATACCGCGCAGCGCCTGACGACGCAGCATGTGGTAAACCTGTGCCGGGGTGGACGGGATGCACACCTGCATATTCTGCTCAGCACACAGCTGCAGGTAACGTTCCAGACGCGCAGAGGAGTGCTCTGGGCCCTGACCTTCGTAACCGTGCGGCAGCAGCATCACCAGGCCACACATACGGCCCCATTTCTGCTCGCCGGAGCTGATGAACTGGTCGATCACCACCTGAGCGCCGTTAGCGAAGTCACCGAACTGCGCTTCCCAGATGGTCAGGGTGCGAGGTTCTGCGGTGGCGTAGCCATATTCGAACGCCAGTACGGCTTCTTCAGACAGCACGGAGTCCCAAACTTTGAACTCGCCCTGCCCGCTGTGGACATTGGCCAAGGGTACGTAGACCGAACCGTTTTTCTGGTTGTGTACTACCGCATGACGGTGGAAGAAGGTGCCGCGACCGGCATCTTCACCGGAAAGACGAATCGGAATGCCTTCATCAACCAGAGTGGCGTAAGCCAGCGTTTCCGCTGCGCCCCAGTCAAACGCTTTGTTGCCTGCCGCCATCTCTGCGCGGTCACCGTAGATTTTCGCTACGCGTGACTGCATTTCGATCGCTTCCGGCGCGGTGCTGATGCGACGAGCCAGTTCCTGCAGGCGCTTCATCTCAACCTTGCTTGGGTACTCTTCGTCCCACTCGTGGTTAAGGTACGGCGACCAGGTAAAGGTATGCAGGTTCATCGGACGCCATTCTTCAACCACGCATTCACCGCGGTCGAGCGCATCACGGTACAGGTTGACCATTTCCGTGGCATCTTCCAGGCTGGCGACCTTTTGTTCGGTCAGAACGTCAGCATAAAGCTTGCGCGGCGTCGGGTGTTTTTTGATCTTCTGGTACATCACCGGCTGGGTTGCACTTGGCTCATCGGCCTCGTTATGCCCATGGCGACGGTAGCAGACCAGATCGATCATCACGTCACGTTTGAAGGTGTTACGGAAATCCAACGCCAGACGGGTCACAAAGGCCACCGCTTCCGGATCGTCAGCATTGACGTGGAAGATCGGCGACTGCACCATCTTGGCGATGTCAGTACAGTATTCGGTAGAACGCGCATCCAACGGGTTGGAGGTGGTGAAACCAACCTGGTTGTTGATCACGATACGTACCGTACCACCCACTTCGTAACCGCGAGCCTGCGACATGTTCAGGGTTTCCTGAACCACGCCCTGGCCGGTAATGGCGGCGTCACCGTGGATGGTGATTGGCAATACCATGTTGCTGCGCGCTTCGTCCAGACGATCGCGACGGGCACGTACAGAACCCATAACCACCGGGCTGACGATCTCCAGGTGCGACGGGTTAAACGCCAGCGCCAGGTGAACCATGCCGCCTTCGGTTTCTACGTCGGAGGAGAAGCCCTGGTGATATTTCACGTCACCGGTGCCAAGGTGTTCTTTATGCTTGCCGGCAAACTCGTCGAACAGGTCGGCAGGTTTTTTACCCAGCACGTTGATCAACACGTTCAGACGGCCGCGGTGGGCCATGCCCAACACCACTTCACGCGTGCCGTTCTTACCGGCGTGGCGCACCATCTCTTTCAGCATTGGCACCAACGCATCGCCGCCTTCCAGCGAGAAGCGTTTCGCCCCTGGGAATTTAGCGCCAAGGTAGCGTTCCAGGCCTTCCGCTGCGGTCAGCTCGTTCAGGAAACGGCGTTTCTCGTCATTGGTAAAGCTGGCGTGCCCCACCACCGATTCGATGCGCTGCTGGATCCAGCGTTTCTCTTCGGTATTGGTGATATGCATGTATTCCGCGCCGATCGAGCCGCAGTAGGTCTGCTTCAGCGCCGCGTACAGGTCGCCCAGCTTCATGGTTTCTTTGCCGATGGCGAAAGAACCCACGTTGAAGGTTTCCTGGAAGTCGGCGTCGGTCAGGTTGTGGTAGGCAGGTTCAAGGTCAGGAACTTGCTCCCGCTGCCACAGACCGAGCGGATCGAGGTTGGCATGCTGATGTCCGCGGAAACGGAAGGCGTTAATCAGCTGCAGTACCTTGACCTGTTTGGCGTCAGTGTCTGGATCGTTGATGGTGGTGTTGTAACGCGCAGAGTCTTTCGCCAGGCGGCGGAAGTAGTCACGCGTTTGAGAGTGAAGCTGATCGGGTTTTACACCCGCGGTTGGTAGCTGTTGAAAAATGGAACGCCAGCTATCTTCAACGGAGCCCGGATCGGTTAAGAAGTCTTCATAGAGCTGTTCTATGTAAGACTGGTTCGCGCCCGCCAGATAGGAGGAATCCAGCCAGGCCTTCATTGCGCCGTTCTGCATCATGATCCCTTAAGCTTTGAAGCTTTAGTTTTCGCCGTGGTTAACATAATTACCGTGATGGATACGGTTTGCCGTAGAAACGCGACGTACCTTATAGCCATAAAAGCTCGGTACGTTCTGCTATGGACCTTGCGGTCCCTTACAAGGAACCTCTAAAAACCGGCGGGCGAACCAGGCTGCTTAGTGCCGCAGCCGCGGGTCAGTTTTTAGAGGTTCCCTCCTTTGTGATGTGCGCCGGAAACTGCCCGGCGCAGCATCTCATTCCACTTATGCCCCGCGTTGCAGCAGCATAGACTTGATATGACCGATTGCACGCGTCGGATTCAAGCCCTTAGGACATACACTGACACAATTCATAATGCTATGGCAGCGGAAAACACTGAAAGCGTCGTCCAGATCGTCTAAACGTTCTTCCGTTTCCGTGTCACGGCTGTCAATCAGGAAGCGGTACGCCGCCAACAGGCCAGCCGGGCCGATGAACTTGTCAGGGTTCCACCAGAATGACGGGCAAGAGGTGGAACAACAAGCGCATAAAATGCACTCGTACAGACCATCCAGCTTGGCACGCTCTTCCGGCGATTGCAGGTGCTCACGCGCCGGCGGGTTCTTGCCGTCGTTCTGCAGGAATGGCTTGATCTTTTCATACTGGGTATAGAACTGACCCATATCAACCACCAGATCGCGCACCACCGGCAAGCCCGGCAACGGACGGATCACAATCTTTTTGTTGCCTTTGGTCAGCGACGACACCGGAGTGATGCAGGCCAGGCCGTTTTTACCGTTCATGTTGATCCCATCGGAACCACATACGCCTTCACGGCAGGAACGACGGAACGACAGGCTTGGATCTTTTTCTTTCAGCTGGATCAACGCATCCAGCAACATCATGTCGCGACCTTCTTCCGCTTCCAGGCTGTAGTCCTGCATGTGCGGAGCGTCGTCAACATCCGGATTGTAGCGATAAATTGAAAATTCGAGTTTCATCAATCGATCTCCGCAATTAGTAAGAACGCACTTTCGGCGGGAATGCCGGGCGCAGCTTCGGTTGCATGTTCACTTCACGACGCGTCATGCTTTCCGATTGCGGCTGATACAGCGAGTGACACAGCCAGTTGGCATCATCACGTTCCGGGAAGTCGAAGCGGCTGTGTGCGCCACGGCTCTCGGTACGGTAGTTTGCCGACACGGCGGTGGAAAACGCGGTCTCCATCAGGTTATCCAACTCCAGGCATTCGATGCGCTGGGTGTTGAATTCGCTGGAGGTATCGTCCAGACGTGCATTCTTCAGACGTTCACGGATCTCTTTCAGCTCTTCCAGCCCTTTCGCCATCGCATCACCTTCACGGAATACCGAGAAGTTGTGCTGCATACAGGCTTGCAGTGCCTTGCGGATTTCAACCGGATCTTCACCTGAACGGGTGTTGTTCCAGCGGTTCAGACGATCCAGCGAGGCTTCCACATCGGATTCGCTGGCATCACGGCTTTCGCCCTGCTCCGCCAGAGATTCGTGCAGATGCATGCCGGCGGCACGGCCAAACACCACCAGGTCCAGCAGCGAGTTGCCGCCCAGACGGTTGGCGCCGTGTACCGATACGCAGGCAATTTCGCCTACGGCAAACAGCCCCGGGATCACTACGTCTTCGCCTTTCTCGTTCACCGTCAACGCCTGGCCGGTCACTTTGGTCGGAATACCGCCCATCATGTAGTGGCAGGTTGGGATAACCGGGATAGGTTCTTTGACTGGATCGACGTGTGCGAAGGTGCGCGACAGTTCCAGAATGCCCGGCAGGCGGGATTCCAGCACCTCTTTACCCAGGTGATCCAGCTTCAGCTTGACGTGTGGGCCCCACGGACCGTCACAGCCGCGGCCTTCGCGGATTTCAATCATGATCGAACGGGCAACCACATCACGGCCCGCCAGGTCTTTGGCGTTCGGCGCATAGCGCTCCATGAAACGCTCGCCGTGTTTATTCAGCAGGTAACCGCCTTCACCACGACAGCCTTCAGTTACCAGTACCCCGGCACCGGCGATACCGGTCGGGTGGAACTGCCACATTTCCATGTCCTGCACCGGCACGCCGGCGCGCAGCGCCATGCCGACACCGTCACCGGTGTTGATATGGGCGTTGGTGGTGGACTGGTAAATACGGCCTGCACCGCCGGTCGCCAGCACGGTAGCTTTGGCTTTGAAGTAAACCACTTCACCGGTTTCGATGCAGATAGCCGTGGTGCCGACCACCGCGCCATCCTGGTTTTTCACCAGATCCAGCGCATACCACTCGGAGAAGATGGTGGTGTGGTTTTTCAGGTTCTGTTGATACAAGGTATGCAACAGGGCGTGACCGGTACGGTCAGCCGCCGCCGCGGTACGTGCCGCCTGCTCGCCACCGAAGTTCAGTGACTGGCCGCCGAATGGGCGCTGATAGATGCGGCCTTCTTCGGTACGGGAGAACGGCAGACCCATGTGCTCCAGCTCCAGAACCGCTTCCGGGCCGGTTTTACACATATACTCAATGGCGTCCTGGTCACCGATATAATCGGAACCTTTCACCGTGTCATACATATGCCATTCCCAGTTATCTTCGTGGTTATTACCCAGGGCTACGGTAATGCCGCCCTGCGCAGACACGGTATGGGAACGGGTCGGGAATACTTTGGACAACAGGGCACAGGTAGAGCCCGTTTGAGAAATTTGCAGTGCCGCGCGCATACCTGCGCCGCCTGCACCGATAACTACAGCATCAAACTCTCTGACCGGCAGTTTCATCTTACGCACCCCACACTACGATTGTTCCGTACAGTAAATAGACCAGCAACACGACAACGATCGCCAGTTGCAACACCAGACGTACCGCTACCGGCTTGACGTAATCCGTCAGCACCTGCCACAAACCAATCCAGGCATGAGCCAGAATCGACAGCAGCGTCAGCAGCGTGAACACTTTCGTAATAGAGGTGGCGAAGAAGCCACGCCAGATTTCGTAGGTGAGATCCGGAGCCGTGACGAAGAAGCCCAGGATATACAGAACATACAGGGTGATGACGATAGCGGAAGCACGCAGTAACAACCAATCGTGTACGCCGTTGCGTCCTAATGCAGAAACATTGTTTACCATACGAGGACTCCAGCCAGAACTGACAGCACGACGGTCAGACCGATCGCCACCTGGGCAGAACGGGTACCGGCGGCTAAACTCTCTTCGATATAGCCAAAATCCATTAACAAATGGCGAATGCCACCGCAAATGTGATAGGCCAGCGCAGTGAGGATGCCCCAGAATATGAATTTGACAACGAAGCTATTCATGATGGCAGCAGCCTGCATGAAACCCTCTTGGGAAGAGAGTGACAGGCCCAGCAGCCAGAGGAGGATACCCACGGCAACGAAGGTAATTACGCCAGAGACTCGGTGTAAGATGGACGCTATCGCAGTTACGGGAAACTGAATCGTTTGCAGATCCAGGTTGACAGGTCTTTGTTTTTTCACGTTTTTGCCCACACAGCTCTTATTATTTTCCTTCCTCCGGCCTGGGCGGGGATCAGACAGCGTTAAGAGCCAAAACCCTCACACGTCACGCGCTCAAACAACAACATCCTCTGTGCTTAAACGGCGCGTAGTTATAACGCTGGGTGCTCCTACTTCAGGGTATCCCGGAGACCTGGCGGCAGTATAGGAGGATCACATTCTGATTACAATTCCCATACAATCCCTTTGGTAACATTTCCCCCGAACAGTGATTTAGATCACGGATTTCACAATTGGCACAAAATTAATTATCTGATTTGACAAGAGATCAACAATTCCATTACATATAGGGGCACAAACGGCCCTATGATGCGCTATAGGTCAGCAGATACACTTTCCCCGATGTTCAAGATATGCAACAGTGTATTTGAAAGAACCTATCCCAATGGCGGTTTTTGCCGGTCACATTTGCAGCATATTGCCGCAGATAAGCACAAATAAGGCATATAAAACAGCCTATTGGGATAGGTTCAACCACCCCCGAACACGTCGTAGGTAAGATTAACAGAACATAACGAATTCCGATGAATCGTTAACAACTGGTCACCCGCCTCGTTCGCCTGGTTAGCACTCTGTACCCTACCCGCGCATTTGCGCAGTCGCTCACAGAGTTAGCGTCCGCTCCATTTTTTGCGGGCAACCTGAGGAGAATTAAGGTATTTCAGTTGTTAGAGGTTTTTAAAATAAGGCGCAAAGGAGACTGTAAATGACTGATAAGAAAGCGACGCTAACCATTAATGATGGTGAAGCTCCAATCGAACTGGGCGTATTGACCCCGACACTGGGCCCCGATGTCCTTGATGTCCGCGCCCTGGGCTCCAAAGGTTATTTCACGTTTGATCCCGGCTTTACCTCTACCGCTTCCTGCGAATCCAAAATCACCTTCATTGACGGTGACAAAGGCGTACTGCTGCACCGCGGCTTCCCGATCGAACAGTTGGCGAAAGAGTCTTCCTATCTGGAAGTGTGTTATATCCTGCTGTACGGCGAGACCCCGACCGCAGAAGAGTTTGAAACCTTCAAAACTACCGTGACCCGTCACACCATGATCCACGACCAGATCACCCATCTGTTCCGTGGCTTCCGTCGTGACTCACACCCAATGGCCGTACTGTGCGGTGTGACCGGCGCCCTGGCGGCGTTCTACCACGATGCATTGGACGTCAACAACGAGCGTCACCGCGAGATCACCGCGTTCCGCCTGCTGTCCAAAATGCCTACCGTGGCGGCCATGTGTTACAAATATTCGCTGGGTCAGCCGTTCGTTTATCCGCGTAACGACCTGTCCTACGCCGGTAACTTCCTGCATATGATGTTCGCCACCCCGTGTGAAGAATACGTGGTGAACCCAGTGCTGGAACGCGCAATGGATCGCATCCTGATCCTGCACGCAGACCACGAGCAAAATGCTTCCACTTCTACCGTACGTACCGCAGGCTCTTCAGGCGCTAACCCGTTTGCCTGTATCGCTGCCGGTATCGCTTCTCTGTGGGGCCCGGCACACGGCGGCGCCAACGAAGCCGCACTGAAGATGCTGGAAGAGATCAAGACCGTTGAGCACATCCCTGAGTTCATCAAGCGCGCCAAAGACAAGAACGACTCGTTCCGTCTGATGGGCTTCGGCCACCGCGTGTACAAGAACTATGACCCACGCGCCACCGTGATGCGTGAAACCTGTCACGAAGTGCTGAAAGAACTGAACAAGAAAGATGACAACCTGTTGGAAGTGGCGATGGAGCTGGAACACATCGCGCTGAACGACCCGTATTTCATCGAGAAGAAACTGTACCCGAACGTCGACTTCTACTCAGGCATCATCCTGAAGGCGATGGGTATTCCTTCTTCCATGTTCACCGTTATCTTTGCCATCGCCCGTACCATCGGCTGGATTGCGCACTGGAACGAAATGCATGACGAAGGCATCAAGATTGCCCGTCCGCGTCAGTTGTACACCGGCTATGCCGAGCGTGACTTCAAGTCCCAACTGAAAAACCAATAACGCCGCTTTACCCTACATAAAGCAGCAAAACGCCGTCCCCTTGGACGGCGTTTTTTTTGCCCTCTCCCCAGGAAGAGGGGCGGGGTGAGGGAAACATTGAATAACCTATTTCTGACAACCCGGGCACCAATAAAAGGGTCGTGAAGACAGCGTCGTACGCTCAATCATCGCACCGCATCGCTCACAGGGTTCACCACTGCGATGGAACACCTTAAAACTGAACAACGCGCCGTGGTGGCGGTTTTCATCCACCTGCCCGCGCGTCTGGTAAGACAAACGAGGCACCGCCAGCAGCGCCTCCGCCAGTCGCTGCAAAACATCAGGCTCCAGATCCTGTGGCTTGTGCTGGGGTGCCAGCTCTGCCTGCCAGAGAATTTCAGCCCGCAGATAATTGCCCAGCCCGGCAAGAAACGCCTGATCGAGCAACATGCCGCCCAGTTGCCGACGACGAAACGCCGGTGACAACAGCCGCTGTTCTACCGCCGTCGCCGTTAACGTCATATCCAGCACGTCGGGACCGATACGCTGTAGGAACGGGTGCTGTTCAATTTCTTCACGCGGCCCGACGGTAATCTCCGAGGCGCTGTACAGCAAAATCGCCCGCTCCGCCGTTTCCAGTCGCACGCGCAGGTCCCGCTTGGTTTCCGGCGTCTCCCCCGCTTTCACCACCTTCCACACGCCATACAATTGGTTATGGCTATACAGCGTCAGTCCGTTGGAAAAGTGGGTCAGCAATGCCTTACCGCGCGGCTCAATAGCGATAATACGCTCACCGATTAACCGGTCGCGGTAGTGTTTAAGCTGGGGAAAGGCAAAACCGACTTCGGTCAGTGGCTGGTCGATCACCGCCGCCGCCAGTGCATCCGCCGCCCGGCGAATTTCCGGTCCTTCCGGCATATGAAAACTCCTGAGTGGACCCCGGTGCAGCAAAGCACACCGGGGGTGTAACTGCGGTTAATGCGTCGCACCGCCGACGACCTTCAGATCGTGTTCAACCTGTAGCGCAATGGAAATGGCCAGCTCCAATGCAAACAACACCGTGGTCGCCGCCATGCTTGGCGCGCCCGGGTGAGCGGCAGCCTGTTCCGGCAGATAAGGGATATGAATAAACCCGCCTTTGATTGCCTGCTGGTCGCTTAAACGGTGCAACAAACCGTACATCACGTGGTTGCAGACATAGGTGCCGGCCGTTTGCGATACCGAGGCGGGGATGCCCGCTTCACGCATCGAGCCCACCATCGCCTTGATCGGCAGCGTGCTGAAATAGGCTGCCGGTCCGCTTTCAACAATAGGTTCGTCGATCGGCTGTTGCCCTTGATTATCGGGAATTCGTGCATCATCGACGTTGATCGCCACCCGTTCGAGGGTGATATCGGTACGCCCACCGGCCTGGCCGATAGCCAGCACCATCACCGGCTGCACTTCATCAATCGCCGTATTCAGTGCTTCCAGCGCTTCGCCAAACACACAAGGCAACTGGCGAGCAATGATGCGCGCACCGGCCAGCTCCATATCATTGAGTTGCTTGACCACTTCCCACGAAGGATTAACGCGTTCGCCGCCAAAGGGCTCAAAGCCCGTGATCAATACCTTTTGCATGCGTTCTCCTTACAGGAACATCAGGAAATAAAGCAGGAATACGTTGACCAACAGTAACAGCACCCCGGTCGGGATCTGTGCCTTGATCACCGCATTCTTGTCCGGCAATTCCAGCAACGCCGCCGGTACAATATTAAAGTTAGCAGCCATTGGCGTCATCAGCGTGCCGCAATAGCCGGAAAACATGCCGATAGCCGCCATCACTGCCGGGTTACCGCCGTGCTGCAGCACCAGGATCGGGATGCCGATACCGGCGGTAACAATAGGGAACGCAGCAAAGGCATTACCCATAATCATGGTCAACAGCGCCATACCGATGGCATAAACCGCCACTGCGATAAAGCGGTTATCGACGGCCAGATACTCCTGGGTCAGATGAGAAATTGCCGTACCGACACCAGCAGTGGTAAACAGCAGGCCCAGCGTGGCGAGGATTTGCGGCAAAATAAACGCCCAGCCGATGGAGTCCAGCAGGCGACGCGCTTCCTGGATCGGCTGCAACGCTTTTTCATGGGTCATTTTTACTGCGATAACCAGGCCAAGCAAACAACCGGCGGTCATCGAGAACAGAGTAATCAAGGTGGCATGGTTGCCACTGCCGAAGACCGCAGTTTGCAGCGCCGGAATATTATTGAACAACAGCACGCCCACCACCGTCACCACCGGGATTGCCAGCGCCGGGATAAACAGCCGGTTGCCCAGACGTTTGGCACTCTCTTCGCGCTGCTGCGGGGTACGTTGGTGATAGCTGCCCAAACGCACACCGCCGAAACCGGCGATCAACGCCATGATCACCACTACCACGCCGACAATGATGTGCAGCATGCGTTTCTCGTTGCTGCCTTCACCCAGCACGTCGCCCAACAGGCTATAGGTCCAGTCGCCGACCAGGAACACCAGGCCGTACAGTGCCCAGAACAGGCCAGTGGTGACGCGGCGCGGGTTGGCACGATCGCGGAATGACATCACCGCCACGATCAGCAGTACTACGCCGGCCAGCCAGTAGAGATATTGTTGTTGGAAAGTCATTGGGCATCTCCTTTGGCCTGCAGCGCCGCCTGGTTGAGCTGCGACAGTTCAGCGCTGAGCTGTTTATCCATCCGGTAAAGCCGGAACGCATGGATCAGGAAGGCAAAGATGGCGGTAGGAATGCCCCATAAGGCGATATGCAACGGCTCGGTCTGGATGCCGCCGGATTCCAGCATAAAGTTGTGCATGAAGATGATTGCGCCGAAGGCGACAAAGATATCTTCACCAAAGAACAAGCCGACGTTATCCGTAGCGGCAGACATGGCACGCAGACGGTGACGCGTACGCTCCGGCAGCTCGCCGTAACGGTTTTCCGCCGCCCCTTCAGCCATCGGCGCCAGCAGTGGACGCACCATTTGCGGGTGACCGCCCAGGCTGGTCAGCCCCATGGCGGCGGTAATTTCACGCACAAACAGATAGACGATCAGCAAACGTCCGGCGGTGGCACTTTTGATCTTGGCGATCCACGCCTGTGCGCGTTCTTTCAGACCGTGACGTTCCAGCAGGCCGATCACCGCCAATGGCAGCAACAGGATCAGCGGCAGGTTACGGGTATTGAGGAAGCCTTCGCCCAGTTTTTCCAGGATCACGTCCAGCGGCATCAGCGCCGCCAGACCGGTGATAATGCCGGCGGCAATCACTACCAGCACTGGGTTAAAGCGTAAAACAAATCCAACCACGATGGCAGCTATACCAATCAGTGGCCATAAGTTAACGGCCTGTTCCATAGTATTCCCTCGGTAATTTCTAATAGTTTGTGTTGTGTGTTTGTGTTGTACGTATTTAATTATTTTTATTCTGCGCTGACGCTGATGCCTTCCAGGGCAAAACGTTCGCGCAGCGTGCGCGCATATTCCAGCGCGTGTTCACCGTCGCCGTGCAGGCAGACGGTTTCAGCCTGAACGGCGGCCCAGGTGCCGTCCAGGGTGCGAACCCGATGGTGACGTACCATTTCCAGCGTTTGTGCCAGCGCCAGTTCATCGCTGGTAATCAGTGCCCCTGGCTGACCACGAGGGACCAAGGTGCCGTTGGCCTGGTAACCGCGATCGGCGAACACTTCCTGCCGCGTCACCAGCCCCTGTTTTTCACCGGCGCGGATCAACTCGCTACCTGCCAGCCCCACCAGCCGCAAGGTCGGATCGACCGCTTTAACCGCCCGGGCGATGGCTTCCGCCAGTTCCGGTTCTACCGCCGCCTGGTTGTACAGCATGCCGTGCGGTTTGACGTGAACCATCACCCCGCCTTCAGCACGGGCGATCGCCGCCAGCGCGCCAAGCTGATACACCACCTGCGCGTAAACCGTTTCCGCCGGCAGCTGCATGCGGGTGCGGCCAAAGTTCTCGCGATCGGGAAAACTCGGGTGCGCGCCAATGGCTACACCGTATTCCAGCGCCCAACGCACCGATTGACGCATGGTTTGCGCATCACCGGCGTGAAAACCGCAGGCGATATTGGCCGAGCTGACCAGTTGCAGCAGCGCCTGATCGTTGGCGCAGCCCTCGCCGAGATCGGCGTTCAAATCAACGATCATTTAACCCCCAGGCAATCTGTTGAATAAAGTGCTCCTGTTCGACCCTGGCGCGTTGTGCCTCGGCCAAAGTACAGGGAACAAAGTGGATGGCCTCACCCAGACGGATCTGCGCCAGATGGTAAAGATCGGCTTCGATCACGCAGGCAATACGCGGGTAACCACCGGTCGTCTGCGCGTCTGCCATCAGCACGATCGGCTGGCCGTTATGCGGTACCTGTACCACCCCCGGTAACAAGCCGTGCGACAGCATTTCGCGGTCAGTGGTGCGGCTCAGCGCATGGCTGCCGTGCAGACGATAACCCATGCGGTTACTCTGCGGGCTCAGTTGCCAGGCAGTGCGCCAGAAAGCCTCTTTAGCCTCTTCGCTGAATTCATCATATTCCGGCCCCGGTAACGCCCGGATACGGTTGTTGAACAGCGGTTGCTTCACGCCGGTGCTCTGCAGTGGCAATGAATGGCCTTGCCCCAGCGGCAGGCTATCGCCATCACGCAGGTTGCGCCCTTCCAGCCCACCAAAGGCGGCTTTGTTATCGGTGCTGCGCGAACCGAGCATTTCCGGTACCGCGATGCCCCCGCCGATCGCCAGATAGGTGCGCATACCGCGTTTTGGCGTTTTCAGTATCAGCTGTTGGCCCGAATTAACCGGATAACGCCAGCCGGTCCACAGCGGCTTGCCGTCCAATTGCGCATCGCAACCGGCCCCGGTCAGAGCGATCCAACCTGGCTGAGTAAATTCGGCGCTAAATTGCCCAAGGGTGATTTCCAGCCCGGCAGCATGGGCGTCATTGCCCACCAGCAGGTTGGCGATCCTCAGCGCAGGTTCGTCGAGCGCCCCGCCCTGGCTAACGCCCAGACGACGGAAACCGTTACGGCCCAGATCCTGCACCGTGGTGTAGATGCCCGCACGCAAGATCTTCAGCATACCCCCTCCTTCTGCGGCACAAACCGCACGCTATCGCCGGGGCGCAGCAAGGTTGGCGGCATTTCATAAGGATTAAACAGTGCCAGCGGAGTACGGCCAATCAACTGCCAGCCACCGGGGGTGTTCAATGGATAAATCCCGGTTTGGCTGCCACCGATGCCGACGGAGCCTGCCGCCACGGACAGGCGCGGTTCGGCGCGGCGCGGTGTCGCCAACTTTTCCGGCATGCCGCCCATGTAGGAGAAACCAGGCTGAAAGCCAAGGAAATAGACCACGTAGGCCGCTGAGGAATGGCATTCCACCACCTGCTGCGGCGTCATGCCGGTGTGGCGGGCCACTTCATCCAGGTCGGGGCCATCCTGACCGCCATAGATCACCGGAATATCCACCTGACGCGATTCTGGCATCAGACTTTCCTTGCTGTCCCACCCCTGTTGCAACAGCGCCAGCATCTCTTGCGCGTCGGCCTGCGGCGTATTCAGCAGCAGCGTAAGATTGTTCATGCCCGGTATCACTTCACGCACATCGGGATGATGATTCAGTTTTTCGGCCAGCGCCCAGATCCGCTGCTGACTTGGCAGCGTCACCGGTGGCGACAGTTCAAGCACTACCGCTCTTTCACCTAATAAGTAACATCGTGCTCGTTGCACCCTTTTCCCCTTATCCCCGTCATCTTTTATTATTTTCAAAACCCATCTGTTATGCGTGACAGCGCGCTGGCTGTCAATAGAACAACCTTTGATAAAATAAGGGATTAGGCTATTAAAAGGATTCAGCCACGGTAAAAACCGGGCTGGATCCTGGGGAGGAAAATCAGGCGGGATTGGGGATATCGATAAAGGTCACATCAAAGCCATGATGATGGGCCAGCCATTCACCGAGCGCTTTGACGCCACCGCGCTCGGTGGCGTGGTGACCGGCGGCGAAGAAGTGAATGCCCATTTCCCGCGCGCTGTGAATAGTTTGCTCAGAGACCTCACCGCTGATAAAGGCATCTACGCCAAAGCGTGCGGCGCTGTCGATAAAGCCCTGACCACCGCCGGTGCACCAGGCCACACGGCGGATATGCGCCGGGGCGTTATCGCCACAGTGCAGCACCGCACGGCCCAGACGGCTCTCGATGCGCTGTTGCAGTTCAACACCGGTCAGCGGCTGCTCGAATTCACCGTGCGGCACCAACGGCTCCACTTCGCCAACCATCCGAATGCCCAGCAGATGCGCCAACTGTGCGTTGTTACCCAGCACCGGATGCGCATCCAGCGGCAGGTGATAAGCGTACAGGTTGATGTCATTGCTCAGCAGCGTTTTCAGCCGGTTACGCTTCATACCACGCACCGAGGGCGCTTCGTTTTTCCAGAAATAACCGTGATGCACCACAATGGCGTCCGCCTGGTGCTCCACTGCGGCATCCAGCAGTGCCTGACAGGCGGTCACACCGGTGACGATACGCTGCACATGCGGCCGCCCTTCCACCTGCAGGCCATTCGGACCGTAATCCTGAAAGGCCGCGGTGTTCAGCTCGTTATTGATCAACTGTTCCAGATCGAGGTTACGCATAGAATTCTCTCTTCAATTCAAAATGTCTGCCGGTCGCCCTGTTCCATCAGGATAAATTTTACGCCCAGGTTGTTACCCTGATCCAACTGCTGTTTGATGGTCGCACGCACGTCTTCCCCCTGCTTCAGGCTGGGCTTGATATGGCTGATCACCACCGGGAAATCTTTCAGCGAGCCTTCACCCCCGCTGTACTGGGTCAGACTTTTCAGCTCCTTCAACAACCAGGCCGGCGTCAGGTGGCCATACAGGTTTTTATCTTCCACCTCATTGGGATAGGAGGTTTCGATAATCATCCCTTTCAGTTTTTTCTGTTCGATAAGCGGCCCCAGCACGCGCCAGGCACTATCCAGATTGCGTGATTGCTCGAGGGCATCCGCCCCGGTGTCACCGAAATAGGCGAAAGAACCGCTGCGATCGGACACCAACAGCATTGAGGAAGGGTAGCGATCATGACTGAGCGGATACATCACGCCACTCAGGCCAGTGACGCCCAGGGTCACGCGTTGCTGCGGCCGTACCGTTTGCAGCCGGTAGGTCCCCAAGCGTGAACCATTGCCGGAGTCGGTAAAGTTAGGCCAGGCCTTCCAGTTAAAGTAATGATTGCGCAGGGTCAGAATGGTATCGGCCTGGGCATAGATATTCTTTTTAGTGTCTTCCGGCGCGCCAATAATCAGCCCTGCCACGTGGTCAAGATGGCCGTGGCTGATAAAGTAGGCGCCGATCAACTGGCGAAATATGTAGCCCTGCTGGGTATAAGGCGCGGCCAACTCAGGGGTAACCTGCGGGAAACTGCCTTTCTCCA
This sequence comes from Serratia proteamaculans, assembly GCF_949794035.1. Lineage (NCBI taxonomy): Bacteria > Pseudomonadati > Pseudomonadota > Gammaproteobacteria > Enterobacterales > Yersiniaceae > Serratia > Serratia proteamaculans. Next base: position 1,317,341 of record NZ_OX461105.1, on the reverse strand, counting down.
GCCCTTTGGCAATGCCCGGCAGCAGTGAACCGGCATCCAGCGCCAGATACTGCGGCTGGCTGTCGTTGCGGATCAGGTAGGAGGTCAGATTGCCGTCGCTGACGCCGCCGTCCACGCCCAGCGCCACCACGTCAAAGCCGGCCAGCGCCAGGGCTGAATAGCCACTCAGACACAGGGCCAGCACCTTTTTCATCATTATTTCGCTCCTTGCTGTTGCCTTAATATTCCCCGCGCTTCGCCGCTTCAAAGGCAGCCAGCGTCTCCAGCCGCGCCTGCTTGTGGTCGACAATCGGCAGCGGATAATCCAGCACACGCTGCTGTTGTTCCGCCCAGCGATGGGGTTGATGGATAGCATTGTCCGGTACATCCGCCAGCTCGGGCAACCATTTACGGATAAAAGTGCCTTGCGGATCAAAACGTTCGCCCTGAGTGGTCGGGTTAAAGATGCGGAAATACGGCGCGGCGTCGGTGCCGGTTGAGGCCGCCCACTGCCAACCGCCGTTATTGGCCGCCAGATCGCCGTCCAACAGTTGGGACATGAAATAGCGTTCACCGGCACGCCAGTCGATCAGCAGGTCTTTCACCAGAAAGCTGGCGCTGATCATGCGTAACCTGTTGTGCATCCAGCCGGTGGTATTCAACTGGCGCATGGCAGCATCGACAATCGGGTAGCCGGTGGCACCCTGCTGCCAGGCCTGCAACAGGGCTTGGTTATCCCGCCAGCGTACCCTATCCGTCCAATCGATAAAGGGACGGTGCTTGCATAACGCAGGATAGGCCACCATCAGATGCCGATAAAACTCGCGCCAAATCAGCTCATTCAGCCAGCCAAAGGCACCGCTGTCGTGATTTTCGAGCAGTTGTGGACATTCAGCGCGCAGGCGGTTGAAACACTGTCGTGGCGACAATGCGCCGATCGCCAGATAGGGCGACAGGCTGCTGGTACCGGCAATAGCAGGCCGATCCCGCTGTTCAAGGTAATCCTGCACCTGCTCACGGCAAAAGGTACGCAGCCGTTGCAACGCCGCCTCTTCCCCGGCGGGAAAATCCCCCGAAGGCTCGGCCGGCGGATAATCAAATCCCGCAGGGACGGCAGCTACCGACAATGCTCCGCTCGCCCGGGGTTTCGGTGCCGGTAAGGAGCGAACGTCGGATTCGGTCAGGCGCTGGATAAAGGCTTTACGGAATGGCGTATAGATTTTGTACATTTCACCGCCGCCGGTTTTCACGCTGCCCGGCGGCAACAGCAGGCTGTCATCAAAGCTCTGGCAAATCACCTGCCCGGACAAACGCTGCTCCAGCCGTTGGTCGCGTTGGCGTTCGTTGATTTCGTACTGGCGATTGTAAAACAGCGTATCCACCCGCTCCTGCGCGCAATACGCCGTCAGCCAGTCAACCGAGGCGGCAAAATCATCACATTGGTGGTAGCTAAGCGGAATGCCCCGTTCGGCAAGGGCCTGCTGCATCTGCAGCAAATTGGCATGGATAAATTCGGCCTGACGCGGCGCCATCTCGTGCTGCCGCCATTGTTGCGGAGTAGCAATAAATACCGCCAGCACTCGGGCGTCGGGATCGCTGCAGGCGGCATGCAGCGCTTTGTTGTCGGTCATACGCAGATCGTTGCGCAACCAGACCAGATGCGTGGTCATAAAACTCCTTGTCAGTTAGTGGCCATAACGCAAGCGCAACGCCTCGGGATAGGGTTCGAAATAGCGTTGATCGGCCAGATAGCGATCGGGGTATTCGGCCATGTAATGTTTGAGCAGCGTGATCGGTGCCAGCAGCGGCTGCACGCCCTGCCGATAACGGTCGATCAACTGTGCCAGTTCCTGGCGCTGCGCCGAACTCAGGTGGCTGCGGAAATACCCCTGCACGTGCATCAACACATTGGTGTGATTGCGGCGCGTCGCCTTGTGCGCCAGCAGTTTCATCAGCCGGCTGCGGTATTCAATCGCGAACGCCTCCAGCGAGGTCCATTTATCCACGTCTGCCACAAAACGCCCGAGCTCACGGTATTCCGGCTGCGAATGCGCCAATAGCGACAGCTTATAGCGGCTGTGGAAGGCGATCAGCCCGCCTCGGGTCAGCCCCTTGCGCCACAGCATGTTCAGCTCATACAGCGCGTAAACTCGTTCGACAAAGTTTTCCCGCAGCGTTGCGTCATTCAGCCGTCCGTCCTCTTCCACCGGCAGCCAGGGCATTTGGCGTTGCAACTCGGCGGTGAACAGCCCGACGCCGCTTTTACGTGCGCCCTCACCGTTTTCATCATACAGCCGCACCCGCTCCATCCCGCAGCTTGGCGAATTGGCACAAACAATGTAGCCGCACAGGTGCTGCAAAGCGGCAATTCGCTGGGCGGAAAACTGCTGCATCTTGTCTGTCACATCGATGCTGTCGTCGTTGCTGTAGCGCAGCGCCACATGATGTGGTTTTTTGATCAACCGCAGCGCCGGACGCGGCGTCGACAGGCCGATCGCCATTTCCGGGCAAATCGCCTCAAACTTTACATAGGGCGCCAGTTGTTCCACTGCGAAGGCCAGCCGTTTGTGTCCGCCGTCAAAACGCACCGTCTCGCCCAACAGGCAGGCGCTGATCCCGATAGGAATTTTGTCACTCATTGATGGGCTCCCGCAGTATTGGATGATGTTAAAAGTGTAGAGGAATTTGCGTCAGGAGACGAACGTTACCAGCACCAAGGCCGAATAGCGCCCATAAAAAAACCCTCGCTGAGAAGCGAGGGTTTCAGGGGAAAGCGGGGGCGATCAGTAGAAATCGCAGGCCGCCAGTTCCGCCTGTTGCAGCCAGACCGGTTTATCGCTGGTTTTTGACCAGACGCGGTGCAAATAGCTGTAAAAACGGGCGCGGTCGCTGCGGAACAGCATTACCGGTAAAGCCAACACACCTGCCAGGATCACTGCGCTGCGACGCAGGAGAATCCGATGCAATGAATAAGCTGGGTAGATAGACATGCGAACCTCCTTAAAAACGCCCGGCCGTCGATTTGTCTTGGAAACAGCACTGGCGTAAACCATTAAAACGGGATGATTTGGTAACTGGACAAAATTTTAGCGCAACTGATGAAAGTTTACTACTCATCCGACCACTAAATTGGTCAAAAAATCGCAAATAAATGCGCCATTGCGTAATTTTGTTACAAGCAAGTTAATAATTAACTAACCATTGGTTACATTGTGGATATTGACCGCCTGTTTACGCCAACCGCTCTGCCTGGAAAGGCAAAGCGCTGATCCAAACTCGCCGCCCCCCACAACCCCCTCGATGAAAAGCCATTTTTCGCTGTAATTTCAGCCATTTTTATACTTTTTTTACACCGACCGACGCTATTTTTTCATCTTCTTTCTACCGCCCTCCCTACACTCGCTCTATCAAAAACTACACCTCTGGAGGTGTCCTGTGAGTATCAGCGTTATTGGTGGTGCGCTGTTGGTCCTGCTGCTGTTGGGCTATCTGGTTTATGCCCTGTTCAACGCGGAGGACTTCTGATGGCAGCTTCAGCCTTTTTATTGATTGCCAGCTTCATACTGGTGCTTTTGCTGCTGGCCCGGCCGTTAGGCAGTTTCCTGGCGCGCCTGATCGAAGGTGAACCCTTGCCCGCGCTGCGTCGGGCAGAGGCCGCCGTCTGGCGTTGTGCCGGCACGACCACCGCCGAGATGAACTGGTGGCAGTACGCACTGGCGATCCTGTGGTTCAACCTGCTGGGTCTGGTGCTGCTGTTTGTACTGCTGATGAGCCAAGGCTCACTGCCGCTTAACCCACAGGGTTTCCCTGGCCTGTCCTGGGATCTGGCGTTCAATACCGCCGTCAGCTTTGTCACCAATACCAACTGGCAGGCCTACAGCGGTGAGAGCACCCTCAGCTACCTTAGCCAGATGGCCGGGCTAGCCGTGCAGAACTTCCTGTCTGCGGCTACCGGCATCGCCGTGGCCTTTGCGTTGATCCGCGCCTTCACCCGCCGGTCCAGCGCCACCATAGGTAACGCCTGGATCGACCTGTTCCGCGTGACGCTGTACGTGCTGTTGCCGATCTCACTGCTGATCGCGCTGTTCTTCGTCAGCCAGGGCACGCTGCAAAACTTCCTGCCTTACCTGCATATCAGCACGCTGGAAGGCGCGCAGCAGACGCTGCCGATGGGGCCGGTGGCCTCACAGGAAGCGATCAAGATGCTCGGTACCAACGGCGGCGGCTTCTTCGGCGTCAACTCGGCACACCCGTTCGAAAACCCGACCGCGCTGACCAACTTTGTGCAAATGCTGGCAATCTTCCTGATCCCCTGCGCGCTGTGCTTTGCCTTCGGTCAGGCGGCCGGTGAAAACCGTCAGGGCCATGCGCTGATCTGGGCGATGTCGCTGATCTTCATCGTGGCCGTGGTGGTGGTGATGTTCGCCGAACTGGCGGGTAACCCGCATCTGAGCGAGTTGGGCAGTGCCAGCAACATCAATATGGAAGGCAAAGAATCACGCTTTGGCATTCTCGCCACCAGCATGTTCTCGGTCGTCACCACCGCCGCGTCCTGTGGTGCAGTCAACGCGATGCATGACTCGTTCACCGCACTAGGCGGCATGGTGCCGATGTGGCTGATGCAGATTGGTGAAGTGGTGTTCGGCGGCGTCGGCTCCGGCCTGTACGGCATGCTGCTGTTCGTGCTGCTGACGGTGTTTATCGCCGGACTGATGATCGGCCGCACGCCGGAATACCTGGGCAAAAAGATCGACGTCTATGACATGAAAATGACCGCACTGGCGATCCTGGTCACACCGACCCTGGTGCTGCTGGGCAGCGCGTTGGCCATCTCCACCGATGTGGGCCGCGCCGGCATCCTGAACCCGGGTGCTCACGGTTTCAGCGAAGTGCTGTATGCACTTTCCTCCGCTGCCAATAACAACGGCAGCGCCTTTGGTGGGCTGAGCGTCAACACGCCGTTCTACAACCTGCTGCTGGCATTCGCCATGTTCATCGGCCGTTTCGGGGTGATCCTGCCGGTGCTGGCGATTGCCGGCTCACTGTGCGCCAAGAAGCGTCAGCCTGCGGGCAACGGCACTCTGCCAACCTACGGACCGCTGTTTATCGGTCTGCTGGTCGGCACCGTGTTACTGGTGGGCGCATTGACCTTCGTACCGGCGCTGGCGCTGGGACCGGTGGCCGAGCATTTGCAACTTTGGTTGACCAAATAACAGGCGCATTCCCGTCGCCTTTCGAGCCGCAGCGTTGTTACCTGCACTCGCTCACCCCAGTTACTTACTCAAGTAAGCGCCTGGGGATGAGCGAGCTGGCCGCCTAGCTGCAACTCGAAATCCATAGGGAATGAAATAAAGAGAGAGAATAAAAGATGACTCGCAAACAACGCGCCCTGTTTGAACCGGCGCTGGTCCGTACCGCGCTGATCGATGCGCTGAAAAAACTGGATCCACGCACCCAGTGGCGCAACCCGGTGATGTTCGTGGTGTATATCGGCAGCATTCTGACCACGGCCATCTGGCTGGCGATCCTGGCCAAACAGACCGACGGCAGCGCCGCCTTTACCGGCAGCATCGCCATGTGGCTGTGGTTTACCGTGCTGTTCGCCAACTTTGCCGAAGCGCTGGCCGAAGGGCGTAGCAAAGCCCAGGCAGAAAGCCTGCGGGGCACCAAGAAAACCAGTTGGGCGAAGAAACTGGCCGGGCCACGTCGCGATGGCGCCACCGAGAAAGTCTCCGCCGAGAGCCTGCGCAAGGGTGACGTGGTGCTGGTGGAAGCCGGCGATACCATTCCGTGCGACGGCGAAGTGCTGGAAGGCGGTGCATCGGTGGATGAAAGCGCCATTACCGGCGAATCGGCACCGGTGATCCGTGAATCCGGCGGCGACTTCTCATCCGTCACCGGCGGCACCCGCGTGCTGTCCGACTGGCTGGTGGTGCAGTGCAGCGTCAACCCGGGCGAAACCTTCCTTGATCGGATGATTGCCATGGTGGAAGGCGCCAAGCGTCGCAAAACCCCGAACGAGGTGGCGCTGACCATTCTGCTGGTGGCGCTGACCCTGGTGTTCGTGCTGGCAACCGCCACGCTGTTCCCGTTCTCGCAATACAGCGTGGACGCCGCCAATGGCGGGTCGGTAGTTAGCATCACCGTGCTGGTGGCCTTGCTGGTCTGCCTGATCCCCACCACCATCGGTGGCCTGCTGTCCGCCATCGGCGTGGCCGGGATGAGCCGGATGCTGGGTGCCAACGTGATTGCCACCAGTGGCCGTGCGGTGGAAGCCGCCGGTGACGTTGACGTGCTGCTGCTGGATAAAACCGGCACCATCACGCTGGGTAACCGTCAGGCCTCCGAGTTTCTGCCTGCGCCGGGCGTTAAAGAACAGGAACTGGCCGACGCCGCACAGTTGTCGTCCCTGGCGGATGAAACGCCGGAAGGCCGCAGCATCGTGGTCCTGGCCAAACAGCGCTTTAACCTGCGTGAACGTGACCTGCAGGCGCTGAACGCCACCTTCGTGCCCTTCTCCGCCCAGACGCGCATGAGCGGTGTCAACGTGCAGGACCGTATGATCCGCAAAGGGGCGGTGGATGCCATTCGTCGCCACGTGGAGTCCAATCAGGGTCACTTCCCGCAGGCGGTGGATGACCTGGTGGCCAGCGTGGCACGTACCGGCGGCACGCCGCTGGTAGTGGCCGAAGGACCGCGCGTGTTGGGGGTGGTGGCGCTGAAGGATATCGTCAAGGGCGGCATCAAAGAGCGCTTTGTCGAACTGCGCAAGATGGGCATCAAAACGGTGATGATCACCGGTGATAACCCGCTGACCGCTGCCGCCATTGCCGCCGAAGCCGGAGTCGATGACTTCCTGTCGGAAGCAACACCGGAAGCCAAGCTGGCGTTGATCCGTCAATATCAGGCGGAAGGTCGCCTGGTGGCGATGACCGGCGACGGCACCAACGACGCCCCGGCACTGGCGCAGGCCGATGTGGCGGTGGCGATGAACTCGGGTACCCAGGCCGCCAAAGAGGCGGGCAACATGGTCGATCTGGACTCTAACCCAACCAAGCTGATTGAAGTGGTGCACATCGGTAAACAAATGCTGATGACCCGCGGTTCGCTGACCACCTTCAGTATCGCCAACGACGTGGCGAAGTATTTTGCCATTATCCCGGCGGCGTTCGCGGCAACCTATCCGCAGTTGAATGCGCTGAACGTGATGCACCTGCACTCCCCCGCTTCCGCCATTATGTCGGCGGTTATTTTCAACGCCCTGGTGATCGTGTTCCTGATCCCGCTGGCGCTAAAAGGGGTGAGCTACAAACCAATGAGCGCCGCTGCGCTGCTGCGTCGGAACCTGTGGCTTTATGGCGTGGGCGGTCTGCTGGTGCCGTTTGTTGGTATCAAGCTGATCGACCTGATCCTGGTCGCCTTGCATATCGCCGGTTAATCATTAAGAGGAAATGAAAATGTCTTATTTACGACCTTCGCTGGTGATGTTGATCCTGCTGACGTTGATTACCGGTATCGCCTATCCGCTATTGACCACCGGGCTGTCGCAACTGCTGTTTTCCGGTGCGGCCAACGGGTCGCTGCTGTACCAGGGCGACAAAGTGGTGGGGTCGGCGTTAATCGGCCAAAACTTCACCAAGCCCGAGTATTTCTGGGGCCGCCCTTCTGCCACCGGTGATTCAGCCTATAATGCCATGGCGTCTGCCGGCAGCAACCTGGCCGCCACCAACCCGGCACTGGACAAAGCCATTGCCGAGCGTGCGGCGCAACTGCGTCAGGCTAATCCGGCGATGAAAGGCCCGATCCCGGTCGATCTGCTGACCGCTTCCGGCAGCGGCCTGGATCCGCAAATTTCCCCCGCGGCGGCACAGTATCAACTGGCGCGGGTTGCGGCGGCGCGTCAACTGGCACCGGAGCAGGTCGCCAAACTGATCGATGAAAGTACCGATCAGGCCACCCCCAACTTTATGGGTGAGTCGGTGGTCAACGTGCTGAAATTGAATCTGGCACTCGACGCATTGAAATAGTGCCTCGCGTGCTGCTAAAAAATAGTTCTCGGGTTCGGCATGCCGGACCCGCTTTACGTTGCTGCAAAAGGAACTCCGATGGTGGATGAGGAACAACAGCGCCCTGACCCTGACAGCCTGCTAGCGCTGGCCAATGAAAAACCCCGCGGCCGCCTGAAGGTGTTCTTCGGCGCCTGTGCCGGGGTGGGTAAAACCTATGCCATGCTGCAGGAGGCGCAGCGGCTGCGTGCCCAGGGGCTGGACTTGCTGGTCGGCGTGGTGGAAACCCATGGCCGCAGTGAAACCGCAGCACTGCTGAACGGGTTGGATCTGCTGGCGAAAAAGCGTATTCAGTATCGTGGCCGACAGATTCAGGAGTTTGATCTCGACGCCGCGCTGGCACGCCACCCGGCAATGATCCTGATGGATGAACTGGCGCACAGTAACGCCCACGGCTCGCGTCATCCGAAGCGCTGGCAGGATGTCGAAGAGTTGCTGGACGCCGGTATCGACGTGCTGACCACCGTCAACGTGCAGCACCTGGAAAGCCTGAACGACGTGGTCGGCGGCGTGACCGGGGTGCGGGTGCGTGAAACGGTTCCCGATCATGTATTCGATGAAGCCACTGAAGTGGTGCTGGTCGATCTGCCGCCGGACGATCTGCGCCAGCGGCTGAATGAAGGCAAGGTGTATATCCCCGGCCAGGCCGAGCGCGCCATCGAGCACTTTTTCCGCAAGGGCAATTTAATCGCCCTGCGCGAATTGGCCCTGCGCCGCACCGCCGATCGGGTCGATGACCAGATGCGTGCCTTCCGCGATACCCAGGGCCGTGAGCGCGTATGGCACACCCGTGACAGTATCCTGCTGTGCGTCGGCCATAACAACGGCAACGAAAAGCTGGTGCGCATCGCCGCCCGGCTGGCGGCCCGACTGGGCTGTCACTGGCACGCGGTATATGTAGAAACACCCAAGTTACACCGTTTGCCGGAGAGTCAGCGCCGGGCGATCCTGCGGGCACTGCGGCTGGCGCAAGAATTGGGCGCTGAAACCGCGACCCTGTCCGAACCTTATGAAGAACGCGCGGTGCTGCGTTACGCCCGCGAGCACAACCTGGGCAAAATCATCATTGGCCGCCGCAGCGAACAACGCTGGAAGCTGCGCGGCAGTTTTGCCGATCGTCTCGGCCGGTTGGGGCCCGATCTTGATCTGGTGATCGTCGCGCTGGAAAATGACAGCCTGCCGTCACCGGGTAAAGAGCATGACAGCCGAAGCTTTAGCGAGAAATGGCGTATCCAACTGCGCGGCTGCGCGGTCGCCGTCGCACTGTGCGCCCTGATCACCCTGCTCTCCCGCTGGCTGCTGCCAGGCTTCGATCAAGCCAACCTGGTGATGGTCTACTTGCTTGGCGTTGCCATTGTCGCACTGTTCTTTGGCCGCTGGCCGTCGGTGCTGGCGGCGGTGATTAACGTCGCCAGCTTTGACCTGTTTTTCGTTCAGCCTCAATGGTCGTTTGCCGTCAGCGATATGCAGTATCTGCTGACCTTTGGCGTGATGCTGATTGTAGGAATCACCATCGGTAACCTGACCGCCGGCGTGCGTTATCAGGCGAGGGTGGCGCGTTATCGCGAGCAACGGGCTCGCCATCTGTATGAGATCTCCCGTGGGCTGAGCCAGGCGCTGACCACCGAAGACATCGCCAAAACCAGCCGCCACTTCCTTTCCAGCAGTTTCCAGGCAAAAACCGTGCTGCTGCTGCCACAGGAAGACGGCAAACTGCAGCAAATGGTCGGCGAAACCGGCGGATTGCTGTCGGTGGATGAGGCCATTGCCCGCTGGAGCTTTGACAAGGGTATGCCGGCCGGGGCCGGTACCGACACTCTGCCTGGCGTGCCCTATCAGCTGTTACCGCTAGCCACGTCGAAGCAAACCTTCGGCCTGTTGGCCATCGAGCCCAGCAACCTGCGCCAGCTGATGGTGCCGGAGCAACAGCGGCTGCTACAGACCTTTGCGGTGTTGATTGCCAGTGCACTGGAACGCCTGCATTTGGCGCGCAGCGCCGAGGAAGCCAAGCTTGACGCCGAGCGCGAACAACTGCGCAACTCGTTACTGGCAGCACTGTCCCACGATTTACGCACCCCGCTGACGGTGCTGTTCGGTCAGGCAGAGATTCTGACGCTCGATCTGGCGGCAGAAGGCTCCAACCATGCGCCCCAGGCCAGTCAGATCCGCCAGCAGGTGCTGAGCACCACCCGGCTGGTGAATAATCTGCTGGATATGGCGCGTATTCAATCCGGCGGCTTTAACCTGCGTAAAGAGTGGCAGTCGCTGGAAGAGATCGTCGGCGCATCACTGCACATGCTGGAGCCGCTGATGACCCAGCATCAGATCAAAGTGGAGCTGCCACCGGAGCTGGTCTTGGTCAACTGCGATGGCAGCCTGCTGGAACGGGTATTCACTAACCTGTTGGAAAATGCCAATAAATATGCCGGTTACGATGCTACTATCGGTATTCGTGCCCATACGCTGCCAGACTGGCTGGAAGTCGAGGTCTGGGACGATGGACCGGGCATTCCCGAAGGGAAAATGCAGCTTATTTTCGATAAGTTTTCCCGCGGTAATAAAGAATCGGCGATCCCCGGCGTGGGTTTGGGGTTAGCGATTTGCCGTGCCATTATTGAAGTGCACGGTGGCCGTATCTGGGCAGAAAACGGAGCCAATGGCGGTGCCAGCTTCCGCTTTGTTCTGCCGCTGGAGAAACCGCCTGAGATAGACAGCGAAGCCTTTGATCTGTAATTAATTACCGGGAGCCTTGTGAGCAGCACGCCAACCAATATTCTGATTGTCGAAGATGAGAAAGAGATCCGGCGTTTCGTCCGCACCGCACTGGAAAGTGAAGGCCTGCGGGTGTTTGAAAGCGAAACGTTGCAACGCGGGCTGATTGAAGCCGGCACGCGCAAGCCGGATCTGATTATTCTCGATTTAGGGTTGCCAGACGGCGACGGGCTGAACTATATCCGCGATTTGCGGCAGTGGAGCGCCATTCCCGTGATCGTGCTGTCGGCACGCAATGCGGAGGAAGACAAAATCGCCGCGCTCGACGCCGGGGCAGACGACTACCTCAGCAAACCGTTTGGTATCGGCGAACTGCTGGCCCGCGTGCGGGTCGCGTTGCGTCGTCATTCCGGTAGCCTGCAAGAAAGCCCCTTGGTCAGCTTCTCCGAAATCACCGTCGATCTGATCAACCGCCGGGTACTGCGTCAGGGTGAAGATCTGCACCTGACGCCGATAGAGTTCCGTCTGCTGGCCGAACTGCTGGCCAACTCCGGCAAGGTGATCACCCAGCGTCAATTACTGAGCCACGTCTGGGGGCCAAACTATGTCGAGCATAGTCATTATCTACGGATATATATGGGGCATCTGCGACAGAAACTGGAGGCCGACCCGGCCCGGCCGAAACACTTGCTGACCGAGACCGGCGTCGGTTACCGCTTTATGCCTTAAGGTTAACGGGCGCAGCATACGGTTAACCTGACGCGGTATTTGATTAAACGGGCGCAGCATGCGGCGCCCCTACGCGTTAGGACCTTTCTTCAATCCCATCATAAATTCCTTGAACGCTTCGCGCAGCGGTGCAAATACCGGATGCTTGCGGTTTTCGATCATCACTTCGGAAAACAGCTTCAGGCCAACCGCAAAGGCCGCACTGTTGTTCTCGCCAAAGTTCAGATCTTCACGCGCTTTGATGCGCTCAACGATGCCAAGAATGTCGTCGTGGTTTTCTACTTCAAAACTCAGTGGTGCTTTATCTACCGGTTCGCCTTTGCGATCGCTCAGGGCTTCAACGGTAATGCGAAAACGGTGGCCTGGCATCATTCACTCTCCTGTGCCGTCGGGGCAATGTTCATTTCGCTTTCAATCGCCGCCACGGCGGTCAGCAGCGCCGCATTAATGTTCTCAACCTGCTGCGGTGAAAGATCCGCACGCATCACGTTGCCACGCAGCAAACTGCGCAGGCGGTTCATGGCTTCGGAGATGCCTTCAGCCAGATTACCGTGATGATGATGTCCGCGACCGACACCCGCCAAACGGGCCAGGATCACGTCGACAGCGGCCTGGTGCTTTTGCAGTTCACTCTGACCCAGTTCGGTGATCTGATAACTTTTGCGGCCGTTACTGCTGGTGATCGGCTCGAGGAAATCCTGCTCTTCCAGCAGCGTCAGGGTCGGATAAATCACCCCAGGGCTTGGCACATACAGGCCGGAAGACGCCTCATCAATGGCCTTGATCAGTTCATAACCGTGGCTCGGTTTACGTGCCACCAGCGCCAGCAACACCAACCGCAGGTCGCCATGTTCAAACATGCGGTGACCACCACCACGGCCCCCGCGCCCGCCCCGGCCATGCTCTTCGCCGTGATCGCCGCCAAAGTGATGACGCCCGCCGCGACGGCGATGATGATGGCCGTGCCCTTCTTCGCTGTCAGGGTGGCAACCGTGACGACGGTGTAAATCTAAACGGTGAAACATAGGGTATACCTCTCAATGGATAATCAGTTGACGAGGTGATTTAGATATATCTAAGTCACTTCGATATATCTAATCTAGATCGATATATCTAAATGCGCAAGAGGGGTTGATTAAAAAGATATATCTAAATTGCAGGCATAAAAAAAGCGCTGTAAAAACAGCGCTTTTTATCAGGCAGGGAAAGATTACTTGGCGGAGGCCAGCACTGCGCTGACGATTTCTACCGCTTCATGCTCGATCTTTTCGCGGTGCTCAGCACCCAGGAAGCTCTCACAATAAATCTTGTAAGCCTCTTCAGTACCGGATGGGCGCGCGGCAAACCAACCGTTGTCAGTCATCACTTTCAGACCGCCAATCGGTGCACCGTTGCCCGGAGCTGCCGTCAGTCGTGCGGTGATCGGATCACCCGCCAAAGTGTCGGCCTTGACCATTTCCGGCGACAGCTTGGACAATGCCGCTTTCTGCGCTGAAGTTGCCGGCGCCTGAATACGGTTGTAGCTAGGCGCGCCAAAGCGTTTGGCCAGATCTTCGTAGTGATTCTGTGGGTTTTCGCCGGTCACCGCGGTGATTTCCGCCGCCAGCAGGCACATGATCATGCCATCTTTGTCAGTCGACCAAGGGGTGCCGTTGAAACGCAGGAAGGATGCCCCGGCGCTTTCTTCGCCACCAAAGCCCAGGCTGCCGTCGAACAGACCATCAACAAACCATTTGAAGCCCACCGGCACTTCCACCAGCTTACGGCCCAGATCGGTGACCACACGGTCAATCATCGCGCTGGAAACCAGCGTTTTACCCACCGCCACATCAGCGCCCCACTGCGGACGATGCTGGAACAGGTAGTTAATAGACACTGCCAGATAGTGGTTCGGGTTCATCAGGCCCTTCGGTGTAACAATGCCGTGGCGGTCGTAATCCGGGTCATTGGCAAACGCCAGGTCGAACTTGTCGCGCAGCGCCAGCAAACCGCCCATCGCCGGAACTGACGAGCAGTCCATGCGGATCACGCCATCGTGGTCCAGGTGCATAAAGCGGAAGGTCTGATCGATAGCATCGTTCACCAACGTCAGATCCAGTTTGTAATGCTCGGCAATACGCTGCCAGTAGGCAATGCCGGAACCGCCAAGCGGGTCAACGCCCAGCTTCAGGCCGGCGCGCTGGATAGCGGGCATATCGACGATATCCACCAACCCTTCGACATAGGGTTGCACCAGATCTTGTGCGTGCACGCGACCGCTGTTCCAGGCCTTATCCAGTGACTGACGCTGTACGCCTTTCAACTGCAATGACAGCAGTTCATTGGCGCGCTTTTCGATCACTGAAGTCAGATTGGTGTCGGCCGGACCGCCGTTGGTCGGGTTATATTTAATGCCGCCGTCTTCCGGTGGGTTGTGGGACGGGGTGATGACGATACCGTCGGCCAGTGCCCCACCGTTGCGGTTGTGGCACAAAATGGCATGGGAGACCGCAGGGGTTGGCGTGAAGCCGTTATTTTCCTGCACGATCACATCGACGCCGTTGGCGGTCAACACTTCCAGCACGGAAATAAAGGCCGGCTCGGACAGCGCATGGGTGTCTTTACCCACGTAGCATGGGCCGGTCACCCCTTGCTGATGACGGACTTCGGCAATCGCCTGCGCGATAGCGAGAATATGGTTTTCATTAAAGCTATGGCGCAGAGCACTGCCGCGATGGCCTGAAGTTCCGAACTTCACCGCGTGTGCCGCATTGCCCGCTTCAGGTTGCAGTACATAGTACTGCGACGTCAGCTGAGCTACGTTGATCAAATCGCTTTGCTGAGCCGGCTGCCCGGCACGTGGATTATTCGCCATCGACATATCTCCCTAATCCCTGTCCTGCGGCCTGGCAATATGTCGCTCACGGCCACCATGACGGGCTGTTCGCTAAATTAGATAGTGCCGCAAACTTTTTCTGTCAGTTCCACGGGGAACTGCATAGCCTGCATGATGTGTTCCACCATGCTGCGTTTACGACCGGTATTGGTATTGGTGATCACCCAGTAAGGCGTGCCCGGAACGTGCTTCGGTTTGGTGTGCGTTCCGTTCGCCAGCAGGGTTTGCTGATCGCCGGCAAAATAAGTGCGGGTACGACCATGCAACGCATCGGTAGCAGCGGAGAAACCAGCCGCATCCAGGGTATACAGGGTGGAAAGTACCAGCATAAAACGATGTACCGCTCTGCTCTGATCGGCATACTCGTCCGACAACAACAGCTCACGTACGGCACGCACGCGATCGCGCGGACGCGACACGGCGACAATCTTATCCTGCTCGGCGCTCTGAGCACTGCTGGCCGGCACAGCACGTAACGGCTGACCTGCGGTAAACTTCAACATGCGGCGCAAAATATCGGACGCGCTCTCACCAATATGTTGCGTGTGGCTGGCAATATAACGGTAGAGCTCTTCGTCGACTTCAATAGTTTTCATCTTTATCCAGTACTGTTTTTTTCTACTTAGAACCTGAAGCCAGATCCGGCATTCAAGTCATGGGATTATAAGGTTAAAAGCGCAGGTGCGAACATAACAATGTGCCTCAACACGGCAAAAGCAGACAATTACCTAAAGCCTGCTTGGCATCGGCCCTGCCAACCCAGCACCTTACCATGAAAAATCCGCGTTATTCATCGTGAGTTTCAATCATGATACCCTAATCTGAATCTCTCTCAGTATGAACTTTGCCATGAAATTACATTATCAACTGCTGGCTACCGAGTCCGACGCGCTGCCGGTGATCCTGATCCACGGACTGTTCGGCAATCTGGACAATCTCGGTGTGCTGGCGCGCGATCTCAACCAACAACACAGCGTGATTAAGGTCGATCTGCGTAACCACGGCCTGTCGCCCCGCTCAGCGGTGATGACCTACCCGGAGATGGCGAAGGATCTGCTGGCATTGCTGGATGATTTGCAGCTGGACAAGGTGATTGTGATCGGCCACTCGATGGGTGGCAAAGCGGCGATGGCGCTAACGGCAATCGCACCTGAACGCGTGGAGAAACTGATCATTATTGATGTGGCGCCGGTGGATTATCAGACCCGCCGCCACGACGAAATTTTTGTCGCCTTACAGGCTGTAAGCGCGGCCGGTATCACCCAACGCCAGCAGGCGGCGGAATTGATGCGCGACTATCTGCAAGAGGAAGGGGTGATCCAGTTCCTGCTGAAATCCTTCCACCAGGGCGAATGGCGCTTTAACCTGCCGGTATTGATCGAGCAATACGAAAACATCACCGGCTGGCAGGAAGTGCCCGCCTGGCCACATCCTACATTATTCATTCGCGGTGGCCTGTCACCCTACGTGCAGGACAGCTACCGCGCAGATATTGCCCGCCAGTTCCCGCAGGCTCGCGCGCATGTGGTCGCCGGTACCGGACACTGGGTGCATGCGGAAAAACCAGAGGCGGTGCTGCGTGCCATTCACCGTTTTCTCGGTGAAGCCTGAGCCGAACGCGACCTTATAACAGTGCAGACTCCGCCTAAAATAGCCATCTGGTGAAAAAACGCGCTAAAGATAACGGCTTAGCGCGTTTTGAGTTCAGTTAAGCATTGTCGTTGCTCCACCTGCTGGGGTAATATGGCGCGCTATAATTTTGCCGCCGTGCCGGGCGTGTTCATTAACGCCAGGCTGGGGGTAAATTTGGGTTAGGGTTTATTGGCCCGAAGTGTGTTAACCGAACCATCCAGAAGCGTCTACGCGCTTTTAGATGCAAACTCCCTTGCAGTACCGCTACCTATGGCAAAAGAACAAACGGATCGCACGACGCTGGATCTGTTCGCAGATGAACGCCGTCCGGGGCGCCCGAAAACCAACCCGCTATCCCGAGATGAACAGCTTAGAATCAATAAGCGTAATCAGCTTCGACGCGATAAAGTCCGTGGCTTACGGCGTGTAGAACTGAAGATCAACGCGGATGCGGTGGACGCCCTGAACAAACTGGCGGAACAGCGGAATATCAGCCGCAGCGAGCTTATTGAGCAAATGCTGTTGGCACAACTGGCGGACGACCAGCCAGAACATTGATCATTGCAGCCGCACATGCGGCGCGGCGTTAAGGATGACGCCCGATCAACATCGTTTTATTCCACCCGGCATCGCATAAACGCGATAAAACCCCGGGGTAAATTTCTGGCATGATACGCAATTACCGGTGAGGGATATCCCTTGTCATGGCATCATTTTAATCGGTGTTATCGTGGTCAGCGCTAACATCGTGTAATGCAATTAATTGAATTTAAAGGTTATACGCGATATGGCTAATGTAGGCATTTTCTTTGGCAGCGACACTGGCAATACCGAAAACATTGCCAAGATGATCCAGAAAATTCTTAAGCAACAGTTTGGCGACGATGTGTGCGAAATTCACGACATCGCCAAAAGCAGCAAAGAAGACCTGGAAGGTTTCGATATCCTGTTGCTCGGCATCCCAACCTGGTACTACGGCGAAGCCCAGTGTGACTGGGATGATTTCTTCCCGACGCTGGAAGACATCGACTTCAACGGCAAGCTGGTAGCGCTGTTCGGCTGTGGCGATCAGGAAGACTACGCAGAATATTTCTGTGATGCGATGGGTACCATCCGCGACATCATTGAACCGCGTGGTGCCGCCATTGTCGGCCACTGGCCAACTAAAGGCTACCATTTCGAAGCCTCTAAAGGATTGGCAAGCGACAGCCATTTCATCGGCCTGGCGATTGACGAAGATCGTCAACCGGAGCTGACCAACGAACGTGTTGAAGGCTGGGTAAAACAAATCGTCGAAGAGCTGAGCCTGGCCGAAATTGTCGGGTAACGCCAAAGGTTGAACAAAAGCCCTGCAGAGTGCATAGTGTTGCCGGCAGGGCCATCATTGGCAGTACTGATTACTGCAATCGAAGATACAAATTTGTAACTTCCCACATCGTCAAGGTAGACTGAGTTATCGGTTTATCCCGCCCATCAAGACGTTGCGTGTGTGACATGCAATAGTGCAATTATATCTTTGTTAACAACCGGCGGTTTCTATTTAGGTCAACCGGTTCTATAATGAGACGCAATTAACTCTTTGTGCCGACCGATGCCACAGGCGAGAACGCCTCAACTTGATTAGCATAGTAACAGGACTGAATCCGCATGACTGACAACAACACCGCATTGAAGAAGGCCGGCTTAAAAGTCACGCTTCCGCGACTCAAAATCCTGGAAGTACTGCAAAATCCGGAATGCCATCACGTCAGTGCGGAAGATCTGTACAAAAAACTGATAGATATGGGCGAAGAAATTGGCCTGGCTACAGTTTACCGCGTACTGAACCAATTTGATGATGCCGGTATCGTGACCCGTCACAACTTCGAAGGCGGCAAGTCCGTGTTCGAACTGACCCAGCAGCATCACCACGATCACCTGATTTGCCTGGACTGCGGCAAAGTGATCGAATTCAGCGATGAATCTATCGAAGCGCGTCAGCGTGATATCGCCAAACAACACGGCATCAAGCTCAGCAATCACAGTCTGTACCTGTACGGCCACTGTGCAATTGGTGACTGCCGCGAAGACGACACTCTGCACGACAAAAAATAATGCCCTTAACCGGCATCAAGAACCGCCTTAACGGCGGTTTTTTTATGCCTGCGACGAGCGGATAAAAAAATCCCCGGACAGGTCCGGGGAAAGTTCACAGCTTGAAATACGACAATTGCAGCGGCACTTCTCTCTCACTTCCCACTTACACTCACTTCACCGTCAACTCACCCGCCGACACGCGGATGGGCAAACTCTTCACAGCTCATACTCAAGAAACAGCAGCCGGTCAAAGAACAACGACCAGGCCTGATCGAATACACCACGGACACGGAACCCTTTGTTCAGATAAATTTGGCTGGCCTCACTGCTTTGCCATACACACAGCACAATGTTTTTCGCCTGGTGCCGATCAGCCTGCTGCTTTATCAGGGCGAACATCGGGTTAAAATGCCCCTGTCCGCGAAACTGGCTTTCAATCGCCAGGCTACAGATAAAATAATCATCCTCAGTGCACAGGCTTTGCACAAAGTGATCGTAAGCCTCATCAAGCGGCTTCAGTTCATCGCGGTAGTGGTAATCCGCTTTTACGCCATACAGCTCACTGACAGTAGCCGCATTGAAAAAGCCGACAAACGTCCCGCGCCGATCGTAAGCCACCGTGATCAGATCCAGATAAGGCTCGATATTTTGTGCCTGCTGTACCGACACCAGATCCAGCCCGGCCCGGTTGCCAGCAGAACAGTACTCCAGGTAGCTGGTACTAAAAATCAGCTTCGCCATGCGGGTTTTATCTGTTTCACTCGCCTGCCGTCCCGGTAGAAAATGCAATGATCCCCCCGACTCCGACAACACCGCATCCCCCTCTCCTGTGGTCTGGCACCAGTAATTACCCGCCGTAATCTGCCGCCGGTTATCGGCGATCAGGTATTCTCCAAACAGTTGATTTACCCGATCAAGCTGGCGGTCATGGGAAAGCACGGAATAATAGTGGTAATGGTCGATATCGGAACGGATCTGCGCTGGATAGGCCATACGCGGCACTTCATCGACGGTAAATATTTCCGCATGGCGTGCCAGATCCAAGGGTTGTTCAAGCCGCCAATCCACCTGCTCCAAACGGCTGACACATTGCAGATAACTGCGTTGCTCTTCCTGTGACAGCGGTAACCGTTCATCGGTGATCACATCCTCCAACAGGCGCATGCCACGGACTCCGCAGGTGACCGCCTGCGGGTCAGCGTTATACAGGACACCGTAATCCCGGCAGAAGCGATCATGACTGAGGAACGTACAGCCTATATAGCGACTCCACAGTTGATAAAAGGGATCAAACAGCTTCCGTTCATAAACCGAATTCTTGTCCGGGACTTCGCCACTTTCCGCCGCATAGATCTGATCCAACCCCGCCAGCATCTGGCACAGCGAGATATCCCCCTTGCGGCTGACTATCATGCCGGTTTCATCGAGAAACAGATTCAGCCAGCTGACGTGGCTGACCTCGCCCCCAGCCAGAAACTGAAGATAATCTGGCAGTTCAGGCTTGATCAAAAACAGCGTCGCCGATCGGTGGGGTATGGTATCGATATCCATGTACAGCCCCCCCATCTCGATCAAAATCAGAAAGCGGAAGTAGTCGGAAAGCGTGGCGTAATAGCGCTTATCATGCAGTTGATGGATAAAGCCCAGGTTGTCGCCGACCCTTTTTTGCGCCAGTTCGCTCAGTGAATGCACCTGCAGGCGATGATTACCGGCATCATACTCCCCCAGGTAGCCACCTTTTCTCACCGGTACGGGGATGAAATACGCATCCCTTGCCAGTTGCTGCGCGTCCCAAACCCACAACATGCCGACCCAGTCAGTCGTCTCGGCGCTAGCCACCGCCTGCTGCGCGTCCCCCCATTGGGAGATAACCTCTCTGGCATCGTCAGGGATAGCGCCCCCCAGCCAGATTCGGTGCAGCCGTTTTTCACTCGCTGCCAGCGGGCGGGTAGGAACGCAAAAGAGTGAAGAACAGCGGGCGGCATCGAATAAATGCCCATGTGCCGTCAGCCATTCACGCAGTTGAGTGACCCCACGCTGAAAACGTTCCAATATGACCAACGAGGCTTCACGTTGATACTTCACAAACTCAAACTTCAGGTCGTGGATCCGTGCCTCGTATTCGGCTCGAAACAGATCATCCTGGAGAACACCCAAATGCCCATCGTTAAGCTTCATCGCTACCATCCGTACTGATTTGGCAGCGGTGTAGAAGAATTTCTATATTTCACTGGTCTGTAAGCCCTGGCCGAAGAGCTGAACATAAATGTCTGAACACCAAAATCCTTTTTTTTATTCAGCCCCTCTCCATCACCGTATTCCAACAGCGCCAACACCGTATGCGAGCCGATATAACCGGCGCCGCCCGTCACCAATATAGCCATCATATATCCTTGTTTGTGTTTAAAATAAACGACTCACTCAGAAACCACCTAAACTTCCCGGGTCTTAAAACCGACAGGTAAAGCAATACAAAGCAGTAATATGGCTAACAGATAAACGGAGGAATGTGGCCCGTACTCGGTCAGGATCCCTTGTAATATTCCGGCCAGGATCACGCCGGTAGAAATGCTGTTGGTGAATAACGTGGTGGCCATACCCGCCCGTTCCGGCATTAAATCCTGGAAATACAGCATGCCGACGGTGGCAATAATGCCGATAAAAATGGCGTTAAACAGCTGCAAAGCCAGTAACCCGGTGGTCGAGGTAAACCACAGCATCCCGGCATAAAACACGATGCCGGCCACCATGGCCCCCGCCATCATCAGGCGCTTGCCCACTCGGTTTACGTAACGTCCCACCAGGATCATGATGGGGATTTCGATTGCGGCGGCGATGCCCATCATCCAGCCGGTCAGACTTTGCGGCAAACCCAGCTCGGCCGTGATATACAGCGGCACATCAATCAGATACATCGCGCTGCAGGTCCACATCAATACCGAGGCGAAAAACAGCAGGCTAATGTCTTTATCGAAGACTGTTTTTTGCTGTATGGCGACGTCATCGCCCACCACGGGGCGAGCGACCTCGGGCAATATCCACCAGGCCAGCAGTGTGACCAGCAGAAATATGCCGGCGGCAAAAATAAACATCGCCGTGAAGCCATAATTCACCACCAGCATAAAAGCCAACGGCGGACCAAAAACCCAGGCCAAAGAAAGTTGGGCGCGCATGATGGCGCTGAACATAGCGACGTTTTGCGATGAACGCTCCCCGTACTCTCGTGCCAGAGCGAATAATTGCGGTATCGCCGTATTGGCAATGGCGGTTAACAGCACGCCCGCCGTAATTAACGTCAGGTAATTGCGATTAAAAGCAAATAACAGACAGTTCCCTGCCGCCAATAAATAACAGATTAAAATCAAATAACGCCGGTCACGCTGGCGATCTGATTTTTTCGCCAATAAAAAACTGACAATAATGCCGACCCCGGCGTTAACCGCATAAAAAAAACCGACCCATAATGACGACACCCGCACCTCGGTGGTGAGGAATAGGCTTAGGGTCGGTATTTGCAGTGCCCCGGCAATCCCGGAAAAAAAAGCAACGACCATAAAGGTCAGCCGTATCGAATTCATCTCTGATTACCGTCGGTCGCTGCTGTTAACCATCAATAACGGCCCGCCTGCAAACAGACGGGCCGTGGCTCAGGGATTACACTTTCTCGGCGCGGCTATAGCGTTTGCCGTCTGGGCTGACCGCACGGATCAGCACCTCACCGGTGACGCCAGGCTTGACTTTGGCATCGTAACGCTGCCATTGCTTGCCACCGTCGGTGGAATACTCAATGCCCAGACCCGGCAACGAGATATTAGCCTCCAGTTTGCCCCCCATCACGCGGGCACCCGGCACTGGCAACCGATAACTCACGCCGCCCTTGTCCAGTTTCGCCAACTCTCGCTGGCCGAGGATATTGGCAAAACGCAGCCAGTCCCGATCCAGTTTTTGGCTGTCGATAAAGTGGGTTTCGCCACCTTTATATTCCCGACCCACCTTATAATCCTGCTCCCAATCCGCCCGATGCCATGCGCGCTCAGCCACTGACAAGGAACGCGGGAAGATCATGTACTCCATTTGATCGTCAGTGCGCTGAGTTTCACTCCACATCTGGGCGGAGATACCGTAAGCACCCGGCCACGGCTTGTCGCTCTTGGCGGTAAAGTGATTGCCATCGCGATCAACCGAAGTTTCGGCGTTCTGCGGCAGGTTGTTCGGGGCAAAGCTGAACATCTTCTGTTCGTCGCTGAAACGGGTGCCCCAGTAGTAACCGCGCTCGTCCGGGTTCACCTCATACGGGAAGTCCATGTAAACGTAATCCGGGTTGGAAAGGATCACTTCGTAACCTTTATTCGCCCAGTCGTTGGCGCTATCAAAACCGCCCCAATACAGCGTATCCCAGAAGTTAACCCCAACCCGTTGAGTGGCGAAGGCCTTGGCATTTTTCGCGTCTTTCAGGCCGTCCTGCCAGGCCTGCATTCTGTCGATGCCATGCGCTTTCACCAGTTGACTGACTTCCACACCAAAGTAGCTTGGCAGATGTTCCATATCGGCGACTTTGCCGTCTTTGATCATCTTTTGGCAGACCTGGGACTTCGCCCATGGCTTGTCTTCTTTGCTCTGATCGATAATGCCTTTGCCTGCTTCGGGCTTGGCCTGATCGGTATAGCCGGCACCCAAACGAATATTTTTCGCTTCGTCGCCGCCAAAGTGCCAGGTGCGCAACGGTTGCCCGGCCTCTTTGTGCATCTGGGCAATTTCGCCGATCACCTTGTCAACAAAGCGCTTGGACGAATCCAGGCATGGGTTAAGGTAACTTTGTCGATTGAAGTACTGCACCGAGGTGGTATTGGAGGTATCGGTCGGATCCACCAGGCGGAACTCATTGGCCTGCTGCTCTTTACCAGCGGCATGCAGCTTTTTATAGCGCGCCTCCATAGAGACCACGGCAGCGCGGGCATGTGCCGGCATATCGATTTCCGGGATCACTTCAATCTGGCGCGCCTGAGCGTATTTAATGATCTCGATGTAATCCTGACGCGAGAAGAACCCGCCATACACCTCTGGCCCCTGTCCGTACTGTGGCAACAGGCAGGTGGTTTCGCTCAGATCGTGGCAACGCTGGCCCCCGACTTCAGTCAGTTCAGGCAGGCCTGGAATGGCAATACGCCAACCTTCGTCGTCACTCAGATGGAAGTGGAATTTATTGAGCTTGTAAGCCGCCATTTGGTCAAGCAGGCGCAGTACCGCATCTTTATGATGGAAGTTACGCGCCACGTCGAGGAAGATGCCGCGATACTGGAAACGTGGTGCATCTTTGGCGTCGAGGGTAGCGATTTTAGCGCTGCCGTCGGTAGGTACCAGCGACAGAATGGACTGCAGGCCATAGAACACCCCGGCCTGATCGAAGCCAATCACCCGCGTTTCTTTATTGCCAATCTTCAACTCATAGGCTCCCGGCACCGCCAGCTCACCTTTGAATTTACCCGACTGAATATCGGTTTTGACAGGGTAGCCCGCCGCGTTATGGCTTACGCCCAACAGTGCGAAACGTTGGGTCGCCGCGTCCGCCGCCGGTTTGGACAACGCGCTCAGTTCCAGCGCAACGCCGTTGCTCAGATCCACATCTTGCGGATGCACTTTCACTTGCAGTGGCGTCGGTACAATCTGGCCGCGCAGCGAGGCTGCAGGCAAGGTTTTCAACTCGGCGTTTTTGGTAAAGCGGGAAGCCGGCGTCATCAGGATGTTGTTATCATCCTTGATGCGCTTCCACTGGTCGCCGGTAAAGGGCGTCACAAACTGGTTCAAATCTTCGGTATCGGTGTTGACCAGAATTTTTGGCTTGGCATCGCCCGAAGCGGCGTACCAACGGGGGACAAAGTCGGTTTTAAACAGCTGCCAATATTCGGCAATGATCGGGATTTCAACCGTTTGACCAGCCGAGAAGCCGGTAAATTTATCGGTCGGCTCCAGTTTGTACAGGTCGCCTGTCAGGTGAGCTATTTTGAACTGATCATTATCCACTCTCATGGTTTGACGGGCGCTGTGGAAGTAAATCGCCCAGTCGTGACCTTTAATCTCCTGATGATCGTTGGTCAGGCTGATCAATACCTTGTTGCAGGCTGCCCAGTCGGCACCCAATTTACCGCAATCCAGGCCGCTGTCGGCGGCCCGGTTATCAACCATTTTCAAATTCAATTTTAGCTGGCTTAGTTGATCCACCAGCGGCTGATTGGCCAACGCATTCCCCACGCTGCCAAATAATCCAACGGTTGCCGTTAATGCAGCAAGCGTACTCAATTTGAATTTGTTCATTTTTAGCATCATCCTTAATTATTGTTATCGTGGATCTCTTTCCAAATCTGGCCACACTTGGCGTCGTAGGCCTGGCCGTTACCGCTGTGAACTGCCTGAATACAGTTCTGATAATCCATCACTCGCACCGTTTCTTTCTCGGCGAACTGCTGGTGCTGCTTCTCTTGTTTCAGCACGTTCAGTACCGCCTGGCACGATTGCAATTTTTCCGGTGAACCTTCTGCGGTATTAATGCAGGCGCTGTAGGCCTGTTTTAGTTTGGCATCTTCCGGCGGTGCGGCGGGCTGCACACAGGCACTCAGCGTGACTGCCGCGGCTAACATCAGCATGATTTTTTTCATCAAAATTTTCCCTTTAAGTGTCCCCGGCGCAGCCGCCGGGGAACGCATCAGAAGATGGTGAATGGCGCGATAACCATAAACTTGACGTCTTTCTCGTCCTGGAAGATGTTGCCGTAACCACCGCCCCAGCTTGGGATGTTGGTGTGGTTGTCATACTGGGTGTAGTGCAGTTTCAGCAAGGTGCCTTTGGCGCGGCCTTCCTGAATGGTGTACATCGCGTCCAGGCTCCAGGCGCTCTCTTTCAGGCGCTGGCTCTGGTCATACATCGGGTTGGTGCTCGGCTTGGCATCCCAGGCGTAAACGTAAGAACCGCCAACCGCCATACCCGGCAGGTTCCAGTTGCTCAGGTCATACATCACCCCGGCGTAAACCGCTTTTTCGCCGTTGGCGTTGAAGTCGGAACGGTTATCCCACCAGACGTCGAGGCGGCCGTTGGAAGAGGCGTAGGTTGGGGTCATGCGTTGCAGGAAGTAGCCCTGATTACCTTCAGCCTTGACCATGGTGCCTTCCAGACGCCAGTTGAACTGGCCGGTGGTGTAACCAAAGGTCAACGCCTGCAGCCAGGCCAGGCCGTCGTAAATGCTGTTGGGGTCGTTCTTGTCGCTGATACGGTCTTCGGTACCGTAGAATTGATAGCTGGTGGTCAGCGGGTTGCCTACCAAATCAAACTTGTAAGATGCCTTGGTGAAGTACTGATTCACATAGCCCTGGGCCTGGCCGAAGGCCGCTTCCAGTACCAAATCATTTTTGAAGTCATACTTGGCACCCAGAGAGTGAAGATAGGAGACGCCGGTTTTTTTGTCGTTCTGGCGGAAGTCGTCCATCTCGATATGCCATGGTGCTTTGTACTTATTGGTCCACATGTAGGAGAAGCTCAACTCACCGGCATCACCGTAGTCAAACTTGGCTCCGGCCTCGGCCCCTTGATAGGTACCGGGCATAAAGCTCCAGTGTGGTGCCAGCAGGGTTTGTCCGCTTGGCTGGATATAACCGCCGCGCGCCCAGACAGGGCCATACTTGAATTTAGCCGCGGCTTTGTACAGGCTGATGCCGCCTTTATCGCCGGAATAGTCTTCATCATAGGTACGGTTTTTGGAAGAGAACGCAATTTCATTCGGGTGGCCGCTGGCGCTGGACTCGGCCAGTTCAATGGCGGTAAAGGCTCCGACGTCCACACCAAACATGTCCCAGGCATAGCCCGAAGCAAAATCCAGGCTCAGGTTGGCGGTCGAGTGCGACAGGTTGGTAGTGTATTCATTGTAATCGTCACTGGTCGGATTGAGATCTTTACGGTCACGCTCACGCTGCCAGTAATACACACCGCCGGTCATCGTGGAATCATCGATAAATCCTGCGGCTTTCGCCTCAGGGGCCATGGCAAACCCTGTTCCCAACAGCGCACCCGCGACTGCGAGCGCCAGCGTTTTACGCTGAGCACCGTGCGTACCCATAATGAAATTCCTCTTTGACTTAACTTTAAAAGTTGCAGTCGCCCGTGTTCACCACTGCCCTGCACGACCGCTAATAAAAAACCCAATCGGGTAAAAAAATATTGCTGACGGGCTCAAACCCCACAGCACTTATTGCTACAGACAGACTATTTTTCGCGACGCGAATTATCAAATGAATTATGAGAGAGATTTGTCAAAGTATGACAAAGAGCACATATCGATGAGATTATGTTACGTGGCTATGCAAAGAGGCTGTCGAATAAAAAATTCAATTAAATCAGAATAAATATTGATATCAGGTCAATCAGAGACGATTAATGGTTTCAGCTTAATCAAAAAAGTCAGTCAGAAGAAAAAACATGAGAGCGCTCTCTAAATGACATTAATTCGCATCGCGAATATATAAGGTGATGTTATATGACTGCTGATTTTTATCAAGAAATTGCTGGTACAACCGCCTGATTAAAATTTAAAAATAGATTGAGGAATTAAACGCTTTAACGGGGGAGAAAATGGGGCTGGCAGGCATAAAAAAAGCGCAACCGACGTTGCGCTTTATCGCGTTAGCTATTGATCAGCACTCAGGCGCCAATTTTAGCCCAGGTATCACGCAGGCCCACGGTGCGGTTAAACACCAGGTGCTCAGCAGAAGAGTCACGGCTGTCAGCGCAGAAATAGCCTTCACGTTCGAACTGGTAGGCTTTTTCCGGCTGTGCAACTGCCAGGCTTGGCTCCACAAAGCCGTGCTTGATCACCAGCGATTCCGGGTTGATGGTGGTGAGGAAATCCTCTGCCGCCGCTGGGTTTGGTACGCTGAACAGGCGATCGTACAGGCGGATTTCAGCCGGTAACGCGTGCTCGACAGAAACCCAGTGGATCACGCCCTTAACCTTACGGCCATCGGCAGGATCCTTGCTCAACGTTTCTGGATCGTAGCTGCAGAAGATAGTGGTAATTTCACCTTCAGCATCTTTCTCAATGCGTTCCGCCTTGATCACGTAAGCATTGCGCAGGCGAACTTCTTTGCCCAGAACCAGACGCTTGTACTGCTTGTTGGCTTCTTCACGGAAGTCGGCGCGATCGATATAAATCTCACGGCTGAACGGCACTTCGCGGCTGCCCATTTCCGGCTTGTTCGGGTGGTTAGGCATGGTCACCATTTCTACGCCGGTGGTCAGGTTTTCGATGATCACCTTCACCGGATCCAGCACGGCCATCGCACGCGGTGCGTTCTCGTTCAGATCTTCACGAATACAGGCCTCAAGCGCCATCATTTCGACGTTGTTATCCTGCTTGGTCACGCCGATACGCTGGCAGAACTCGCGGATGGATGCTGCGGTATAGCCACGGCGACGCAGACCGGAGACGGTCGGCATACGCGGGTCATCCCAGCCTTCAACGATGCTCTCGGTCACCAACTGGTTCAGCTTGCGCTTCGACATGATGGCGTACTCGAGATTCAGGCGCGAGAACTCGTACTGACGCGGATGACAAGGGATGGTGATGTTATCCAGCACCCAGTCATACAGACGGCGGTTGTCCTGGAACTCCAGCGTACACAGCGAATGGGTGATCCCTTCCAGCGCATCGGAAATGCAGTGGGTGAAATCGTACATCGGGTAGATGCACCACTTGTTGCCGGTCTGATGGTGTTCAGCGAATTTGATACGGTACAGCACCGGATCGCGCATCACGATAAAGGATGAAGCCATGTCAATTTTGGCACGCAGGCAAGCGGTACCTTCGGCGAATTCGCCGTTGCGCATTTTCTCAAACAGCGCCAGGTTCTCTTCCACGCTACGACCACGGTACGGGCTGTCTTTGCCCGGAGCCGTCAGGCTGCCGCGATATTCACGGATCTGCTCAGGCGACAGCTCGTCGACGTAGGCCAGGCCTTTGTTGATCAGCTCCACCGCATAGTTGTGCAGTTGATCGAAGTAATCTGAGGAGTAACGGACGTTGCCGCTCCACTCAAAGCCCAGCCACTCCACGTCGTGTTTGATCGACTCAACGAACTCGATGTCTTCTTTCACCGGATTGGTGTCATCAAAACGCAGGTTACATTGACCCTGGTAATCGCGAGCGATGCCGAAATTCAGACAGATGGATTTAGCATGGCCGATATGCAGATAGCCATTTGGCTCCGGCGGGAAACGGGTATGGACTGACGTGTGTTTCCCGGACGCCAGATCTTCATCGACGATCTGACGGATAAAATTGGTTGGGCGGGCTTCAGCCTCACTCATTTCATTATTCCTCAATGCAAAGCGCTACACATAACCGCCTATGATCCAACAAGCCACGCCCGGAAACAACCGTTTGTTTCACGAAAAATGCGCAACGTTGCACCGCGAGAGACCACAGCACCATGAGGGGGCAAACTTTGCCCATAAAAAAGCGGGAAGAGATTACTCTCTTCCCGCCAAAGGTAGGGTGCGTTCCGTCATGACTCGTTAAACACCCCGGGTACTACTCAGGTAAAACAGTTTATTTCTGGATCTCAAACAATTTGGTCTGGCCGGCAACCACAGAACCGGTGGCCAGCGCCGTCAGACCGGCGTAATCGTCAGAGTTACTGACCACTACCGGGCTGATCATCGAGCGGGCATTGGCGTTCAGGAATTCCAGATCCAGTTCAAGGATTGGCTGGCCGGCTTTCACCTCAGCACCCTCTTCAACCAGACGTTTGAAGCCCTGACCGTTCAACGCAACGGTGTCGATCCCCATGTGCACCACAATCTCCGCACCCTTGTCGGTTTCCAGACAGAACGCGTGGTTGGTGTTGAAGATTTTCACGATGGTGCCGTCTGCCGGTGCTACCACGATTTTGTCGGTCGGGCGGATCGCCAGACCATCACCCACCGCTTTGCTGGCAAAGGCTTCGTCAGGAACCTGTTCCAACGCCACCACTTCACCGGTGACCGGGGCCACCAGCGACTCGAAGGCGACCTTCGGTGCATTAGGCACGGCCTGCGATTTTACTGCACTCACGCCGGCTGCCGGCGCCACTTCTGCCGCAGGAACCGGGCCGGTCGCAATCACCGCACGCATACCGTCGGCAATGGCTTCAGCTTTAGAACCCACAATCACCTGAACGGTTTGTTTGTTCAGTTTCACTACGCCGGAAGCACCCAGGCGCTTACAGCTGGCATCGAGCACTTTGGAAGAGTCTTTAACCGTCAGACGTAAACGGGTGATACAGGCATCAATGCCGGTCAGGTTGTCAGAACCGCCGATGGCACCAATATAGCTGCGAGACAGTGCGCGCAGGCCTTCATCGGTATTGCTGTTGGCTTCAGGAGCGACAACATCGTCAGACGCATCTTCACGGCCCGGCGTTTTCAGGTTGAAGGCACGAATAATGACCGAGAACAGCACGAAGTACACCGCAAAGGCGACCAGGCCCATCAGGACCAGCATCCAGACGTTCTTGCTGGCGGCCGGCAAGTTGTACATCAACACATAGTCGATGGCACCCGCAGAGAAGGAGAACCCGGCGTGAATGCCCAGCAAGGTGGCTACAAACAGGCTGATACCGGTCAAAATGGCATGGACCAGGTACAGCAGCGGAGCCAGGAACATGAACAGGAATTCAAGCGGCTCGGTCACACCGGTCAGGAAAGCCGTCAGGGCAACGGACAGCAGCATACCGCCAACCATTGGGCGACGTTCTTTCGGCGCAGCGAAATACATGGCCAGTGCCGCACCCGGCAGACCAAACATCATGATCGGGAAGAAGCCGGACATGAACATCCCGGCAGTGCCGTCACCCGCGTAGAAGCGGTTGATGTCGCCGTGGAAGATGGTACCGGCAGCGTTGGTGAACTCACCAATCTGGAACCAGGCAATGGTGTTCAGCACCTGATGCAAGCCGGTTGGGATCAGCAGACGGTTAACGAAACCGAAAATACCGGAACCGATAGCGCCCATGGACACAATCCATTCACCGCCTGCATGAATAGCATTCTGCACCGGCGGCCAGATATAACCAAAGACGGCGGCCAGGATTAAACAGAAAAAGCCGGTAGCGATAGGGACAAAACGCTTACCGCCGAAGAAGGAGAGGAACTCTGGCAGTTTGATGCCGGACCAACGGTTATAGACCGCACCGCCCACCAGGCCGGTAATGATACCCGCCAACACGCCCATATTGATCGCCGGGTTAATGGTGACCATTGCTTTGGTCAGAATGAAGTAACCCACCGCGCCTGCCAATGCGGCCGAACCGGCATTGTCTTTCGACCAGGTTGCCGCCACACCGATAGCAAAGATTAACGCCAGGTTATCGAAGATTGATCCACCGGCCTGTGCGATAAACGAAATATTGAGTAAGTCAGGCTGGCCGAAGCGTAGCAAAAGCGCCGCAACGGGCAGTACTGCGATTGGCAGTTGCAACGACCTGCCCAATCTTTGGAAAAAGCCGAGTATGTTCACCTTAGTATTCCCCCTAATGCCCTTTTATGGGCTTTATCATATTTTACGCAAGCGCCATCACACACTGCGATTAACTCTGGACGAACGACAACACGTGGAGTGTAAAAAAATTATTTCGTATCGCAAATTAAAACCTCCTTTTTTGTGATTTATATCACCAAAAAGCAGTCTTAAGCTGCCACATTGCTAGCCATCACACAAAACTTATTTTATCATTAAAAAAATCATCGGACCTGACGCATCACGTGAGAATCATAAAGCTGGGTTAAGCTTAAGGCTCTCGTTCAGGCTCGAACCAGTATAGCTTTAGTTTACTTACCCCAAGAGGTGTTAGATGAGACTTATCCCACTGAAAGATACTGCACAAGTCGGCAAATGGGCCGCCCGCCATATCGTCCAGCGCATCAACGCATTCAAGCCTACTGCGGAGCGTCCGTTTGTTCTCGGCCTGCCCACCGGCGGGACTCCACTGGAAGCCTACAAACATCTGATTGCGATGCACAAAGCAGGTGAAGTAAGCTTTAAGCATGTGGTGACTTTCAACATGGATGAATACGTTGGCCTGCCGCAGGAACACCCGGAAAGCTATCATACCTTCATGTACCGTAATTTCTTTGATCACGTTGATATCCCAAGTGAAAATATCAACCTGCTGAATGGTAATGCGCCGGACGTTGACGCCGAGTGCCGCCAGTACGAAGCGAAAATCAAATCCTACGGCAAGATCAACCTGTTTATGGGTGGCGTTGGCATCGACGGTCATATCGCGTTTAACGAACCGGCTTCATCTTTGGCCTCTCGGACTCGCATCAAAACCCTGACTGAAGATACCCGTATCGCCAACTCCCGCTTCTTCGGCGGTGATGTCAGCCTGGTACCCAAGTTTGCCCTGACCGTCGGTGTAGGTACGCTGCTCGACGCAGAAGAAGTGATGATTCTGGTGACCGGCCACGCCAAGGCACAGGCGCTGGAAGCCGCAGTGGAAGGCAACATCAACCACATGTGGACCATCAGTTGCCTGCAGTTGCATGCCAAGGCCGTTGTGGTGTGCGATGAGCCATCCACCATGGAACTGAAAGTCAAAACCGTTAAATATTTCCGCGAGTTAGAAGCGGAAAGCGTTAAGAGTCTTTAATTCTTGCAGGGGGCTACGATGTTCGCTTTAACCCACGGCCGTATTTATACCGGCCACGACGTACTTGACGACCACGCAGTTGTTATCGCTGATGGGCTGATTGAACGAGTCTGCCCGCTGGCTGACCTGCCGGCCGGCATTGAAACGCGCGATCTGGGTGGCGCTATCCTGGCCCCCGGTTTGATCGACGTGCAGCTTAACGGCTGTGGCGGCGTGCAATTTAACGATTCGCTGGAAGCCATTTCGGAACAGACGCTGGAGATCATGCAGCGCGCCAACGAAAAATCCGGCTGTACCAGCTATCTGCCGACGCTGATCACCAGCAGCGACGAATTTATGAAGCACAGCATCGAAGTGATGCGCGCTTATCTGAAAAAACACCCCAATCAGGCGCTTGGCCTGCATCTGGAAGGGCCGTACCTCAGCCCACTGAAGAAAGGCACCCATAACCCGGCGTTTATCCGCAAACCGACCAGCGAGATGATCGACTATCTGTGCGCCAATGCCGATGTGATCACCAAGGTCACGCTGGCGCCGGAAATGGTGGAGCCCCACTTTATCAAGCAATTGACCGAGGCCGGCATTGTGGTGTCCGCCGGGCACTCGAATGCGACTTACGATCAGGCCCGTATCGGTTTTGCCGCCGGTATCACCTTCGCCACTCACCTGTACAACGCCATGCCATATATCACCGGGCGTGAACCGGGGCTGATGGGGGCGATTTTCGACACACCTGAGGTCTATACCGGCATTATCGCCGACGGCCATCACGTGGCCTGGGCGAGTATCCGTAACGCCAAGCGCATGAAAGGTGATAAATTGGTGCTGGTCACCGACGCCACCGCGCCGGCAGGTGCCGATATCGACCAATTTATTTTTGCCGGTAAAACAATATACTATCGTGATGGGCTGTGCGTGGACGAAAACGGCACCCTGAGCGGCTCAGCGCTGACCATGATTGACGCGTTAAAAAACAGCGTTGAGCACGTCGGTATTGCGTTGGACGAAGCACTGCGCATGGCGACGCTGTATCCGGCGCGCGCTATCGGCGTGGACCACCGTTTAGGCACTATCGAAGCCGGTAAAGTGGCGAACCTGACCGCATTTACCCGTGATTTTAATATCACCAAGACGCTCGTTAACGGTAACGAGGTTTAATTTAATGAATAGCGAGTAAAATTATTGATGAGTACTGGCGGACAGGCACAGATAGGGAACGTTGACTTAGTCAAGCAACTCAACGGCGCGGCGGTTTACCGTCTGATCGACCAACAAGGGCCGATCTCGCGCATTCAAATTGCCGAACTGAGCCAGCTAGCGCCCGCCAGCGTCACTAAAATTACTCGCCAGCTGTTGGAGCGCGGGCTGATCAAAGAAGTCGATCAGCAAGCCTCTACCGGCGGCCGCCGCGCCATTTCCATTGTCTCCGAAACCCGGAATTTCCACACCGTGGCCGTGCGCCTCGGTCGGCACGACGCCACCATCACCCTGTACGACATGAGCGGCAAATCGCTCGGTGAAGAACACTACCCGCTGCCGGAACGCACCCAGGAGACACTGGAAAACGCGTTGTTTATCGCCATTGCCCAATTTATCGAAAACTATCAGCGCAAGCTGCGTGAGTTGATCGCCATCTCGGTGATCCTGCCCGGTCTGGTTGACCCGGCGCTGGGCGTGGTGCGTTATATGCCCCATATCAGCGTCAACAACTGGGCGCTGGTAGACAACCTGCAGCAGCGTTTTAACGTCACCAGCTTTGTCGGCCACGATATCCGCAGCCTGGCGCTGGCGGAGCATTATTTTGGCGCCACCCGCGACTGCGAAGATTCTATTCTGGTGCGTCTGCACCGCGGCACCGGTGCCGGTATTATCGTTAACGGCCAGATTTTCCTCGGCAACAACGGCAACGTCGGTGAAATCGGTCATATTCAGATCGACCCGCTGGGCGAGCGCTGCCACTGCGGCAACTTCGGCTGCCTGGAAACCGTCGCCGCCAACGCTGCGATTGAACACCGCGTGCGCCAGTTACTGACCCAGGGCTATCCCAGCAAGCTGACCCTCGACGATTGCAGCATCGCTGCCATCTGCAAAGCCGCCAACCGCGGCGACCTGCTGGCCAGCGAAGTGATCGAACACGTTGGCCGCTACCTGGGCAAGGCGGTGGCTATCGCCATCAACCTGTTTAATCCGCAGAAAGTGGTGATCGCCGGTGAAATTACCGAGGCAGAAAAAGTACTGCTGCCGGCAATCCAAAGCTGCATCAATACCCAGGTGTTGAAAGACTTCCGCAAAAATCTGCCGGTGGTCACCTCCGAACTCAATCATCGCTCGGCGATCGGCGCTTTCGCCCTGGCCAAGCGGGCGATGCTCAACGGCGTGCTATTACAGCGATTGCTGGAAAGCTGATCCGCCGCTTCAGGCAGGTGTGCTATCTTCGCGTTTTGCCTGCCGCAAATCATGAGAAACAGCAACAATGACAATCAAAAACGTTATATGTGATATCGACGGCGTGCTGCTGCATGACAACACGCCGGTTCCCGGCGCCGATCTTTTCCTGGCACGCATTCAGGAACAGGGCATGCCGCTGGTGGTGCTGACCAACTATCCATCGCAGACTGCGCAGGATCTGGCGAACCGCTTCTCCGCTGCCGGGCTCGAAGTGCCGGAAAGCGCGTTTTATACCTCTGCCATGGCCACCGCCGATTTCCTGCGCCGTCAGGAAGGTAAAAAAGCCTATGTGGTCGGCGAAGGCGCACTGATTCACGAGCTGTATAAAGCCGGTTTCACCATTACCGATATCAACCCTGACTTCGTGATTGTCGGCGAAACCCGCTCCTACAACTGGGACATGATGCACAAGGCCGCCTACTTCGTGAACAACGGCGCGCGCTTTATTGCCACCAACCCGGATACCCACGGCCATGGTTTTGTCCCGGCCTGTGGCGCGCTGTGTGCCCCGATCGAAAAGATCACCGGCCGCAAGCCGTTTTACGTGGGCAAGCCAAGCCCATGGATCATCCGCGCTGCGCTGAACAAAATGCAGGGGCACTCAGAAGAAACGGTGATCGTCGGTGATAACCTGCGCACTGATATCCTGGCGGGCTTCCAGGCCGGTCTGGAGACCGTATTGGTACTGTCTGGTGTCTCAACGCTGAACGATGTAGAAACCATGCCGTTCCGCCCGAGCTATATCTTCCCTTCGGTTGCCGATATCAATATTTTCTAATGCCTGCGGTGGCCATCACGGCCACCCTTATACCCGTCATACTTGAAGCTGCATTTTTGTTGGCTGCGTTTATGCGCCCCAGTCACATAGTTATCTATGCTCCTGTGGACTTACAAACTTGCCGCCTCAATGCAACTCCAATTATTTAGGGTATATTCCCCAAGTTGAATTTAATTTATTATTGGTCAATAAAGGTTTCACCCCAGCCTCGTTAAAAACCCGCACTATATATTTACGCCCCGCCAATAATAAACCTTGGCGGTCAGTGGAAATAATCTTACCTACCCTAACGAGGTTACCATGAGCACCAATAATATTATCAATGCACAAGCAGCAGATGACGCAGCCATCATGCCGGACATGACCAATAAAAAAATCATGATGGGTTTTTGGCACAACTGGGCCGCCGGTGCCAGTGACGGTTATCAGCAAGGGCAATTCGCCAATATGAACCTGACCGACATCCCGGCCGAATATAACGTGGTGGCCGTGGCGTTTATGAAAGGCGACGGTATTCCCACCTTCAAACCTTACAACCTGTCCGATACCGAGTTCCGCCGCCAGGTCGGCGTGCTGAACAGTCAGGGCCGTGCCGTACTGATTTCACTGGGTGGTGCAGACGCGCATATCGAATTGAAAACCGGCGACGAAGACAAACTGGCTAATGAGATTATCCGCCTGGTGGAAACCTACGGTTTCGACGGGTTGGATATCGATCTGGAGCAGGCGGCCATCGGCGCAGCCAATAATAAAACCGTTTTGCCAGCCGCACTGAAAAAAGTAAAAGCGCATTATGCCGCCGAGGGCAAAAATTTCATTGTCAGCATGGCACCAGAATTCCCTTATTTACGCACCAACGGCACTTACCTGGATTATATTACCGCGCTCGAAGGCTATTACGATTTTATCGCGCCGCAATATTATAACCAGGGCGGTGACGGCATCTGGGTTGATGAAGCCAATGGCGGTAAAGGCGCCTGGATCACCCAGAATAACGACGCCATGAAAGAAGACTTCCTGTATTACCTGACCGAAAGCCTGGTCACCGGCACCCGTGGTTATACCAAAATCCCGGCGGCCAAATTTGTTATTGGTCTGCCAACCAACAATGACGCTGCCGCCACCGGTTATGTGGTCGATAAAATGGCGGTCTATAACGCCTTTGCTCGTCTCGATGCCAAGGGTCTGTCGATCAAAGGCCTGATGACCTGGTCAGTTAACTGGGACAACGGCAAAAGCAAAGCTGGCGTAGCTTATAACTGGGAGTTTAAAACGCGTTACGCCGCGCTGATCCAGGGGGGTGTAACACCACCGCCGGGAAAGCCTGATGCGCCGACGGCATTGAACGCCACCGCGATCGCCTCAACGTCGTTGACGTTAAACTGGGCGGCCGCCAGCAGCGTCAATCCTGTTAGCCAATATACGGTTTACCGTAACGGCAGCGCGATCGGCCAGACCGGCGGCCTGTCGCTACAAGACAGCGGCCTGGCACCGGCGACTCAGTACAGTTACTTTGTCACGGCCACCGACAACCAGGGCAATACCTCGCTGCCGAGCAGTGCGCTGGCGGTGAAAACGGCTGACGGCGGTACACCACCCGATCCGAGCCCAAGCGAGTGGCAGAACAACCACAGCTATAAAGCCGGTGATGTGGTGACCTATAAAGGCAAGAAATACACCTGCCTTCAGGCCCACACCTCTAACGCGGGCTGGACGCCAGATGCAGCCTTTACCCTGTGGCAGTTGACCGCCTGATAGTCTGCAATGAGTTGCCGGTAAAATTCTCCGGCAACTCATCTATTCGTCAAAAAATTACATATCCGTCAATTTAAACCGCCATTAACTGAATATCCGCTAATTTTCGACCGACCCCAAACAACTATTTTTCAGCGCAGCGCTAAAACGCTTGCATCCCCTGCCGCTTTTGACGCATTTTCATAAACACAACGCAGCAAAACCGCGCCATCGTTGATGAGCCGGCCACGCTGCCTATAACAGCAAAAACAACATCACAGTCTAAAAAAGTCGTTAGGAGAGTCGGTATATGTGTTCTATTTTCGGTGTGCTCGATCTGAAGTCTGATCCCGTTGAACTGCGTAAGAAAGCGCTGGAGCTGTCCCGTCTGATGCGCCACCGCGGCCCGGATTGGTCCGGTGTTTACGCCAGCGATAAAGCCATTCTGGTGCATGAGCGCCTGTCGATTGTCGACGTCAACAATGGTGCCCAACCGCTGTACAACGCTGCGCACACCCACGTCCTGGCGGTTAACGGTGAAATTTACAACCACCAGGCGCTGCGCCAGCAGCTGAGCGATCGCTATGAGTTCCAGACCGGTTCCGACTGTGAAGTGATCCTGGCGCTGTATCAGGAAAAAGGTACCGACTTCCTCGACGATCTGCAGGGCATGTTTGCCTTCGCTCTGTACGACTCAGAGAAAGACGCCTACCTGATTGGCCGCGACCATCTGGGTATTATCCCGCTGTACATGGGCCATGATGAATTCGGCAACCTGTATGTCGCTTCTGAAATGAAAGCGCTGGTGCCGGTTTGTCGCACCATTAAAGAATTCCCGGCGGGCAGCTACCTGTGGAGCCAGGACGGTGAGATCCGCGAATACTACCAGCGTGACTGGTTCGATTACGACGTGGTTAAAGACAACGTGACCGACGCCAACGCCCTGCGCAACGCGCTGGAAGACTCGGTAAAAAGCCACCTGATGTCCGACGTGCCTTACGGCGTGCTGCTATCTGGTGGCCTGGACTCTTCAGTGATCTCCGCCATTACTAAAAAATACGCCGCGCGCCGTGTGGAAGATCAAGAGCGTAGCGAAGCCTGGTGGCCACAATTGCACTCCTTCGCCGTCGGCCTGGAAGGTTCACCGGATCTGCGTGCCGCTCAGGAAGTGGCTAACCACCTGGGCACCGTGCACCATGAAATTCATTTCACCGTGCAGGAAGGCCTGGACGCCATTCGCGACGTGATTTATCACATTGAAACCTATGACGTGACTACCATTCGCGCCTCTACCCCGATGTACCTGATGTCACGCAAGATCAAGGCGATGGGCATCAAGATGGTGTTGTCTGGTGAAGGGGCCGATGAAGTGTTCGGCGGTTACCTGTACTTCCATAAGGCACCGGATGCCCGTGAGTTCCACGACGAAACCGTGCGTAAACTGCTGGCGCTGCATATGTTTGACTGTGCGCGTGCCAACAAGGCGATGTCCGCCTGGGGTGTGGAAGCCCGCGTGCCGTTCCTGGATAAAAAATTCCTCGACGTGGCAATGCGTATCAACCCGAAAGACAAAATGTGCGGCAATGGCAAAATGGAAAAACATATCCTGCGTGAATGTTTTGAGTCCTACCTGCCGGCCAGCGTGGCCTGGCGCCAGAAAGAGCAGTTCTCTGACGGTGTTGGCTACAGCTGGATCGACACGCTGAAAGAAGTCGCTGCCAAGCAGATCAGCGATCAACAGCTCGAAACTGCACGTTTCCGTTTCCCGTACAACACGCCGAGCTCCAAAGAAGGCTACCTGTATCGCGAAATCTTCGAAGAGCTGTTCCCGCTGCCAAGCGCGGCTGAATGCGTACCTGGTGGCCCGTCAGTGGCCTGTTCTTCAGCGAAAGCCATCGAATGGGATGAGTCATTCAAAAAGATGGACGATCCTTCTGGTCGTGCAGTCGGCGTTCACCAGTCCGCCTACAAATAAGCGTCCTGCGTTTTATTCCCTGGGCGGGCCTTCGGGCCCGCCTTTTTGTTGATGTTTTCAACCATTAATTGTCTGAATTGATGATTTTATCGCCATAATGTTCACAACCCAGACAAACAACACATCCGGTCGCTTTTTCGGGAAAAAACTTGTTGACGCAAAACGGCCATATACGCATAATGCGCCCCGCAACGCCGATGAAGGTTGCGCGAAAAAAGATGGCTACGTAGCTCAGCTGGTTAGAGCACATCACTCATAATGATGGGGTCACAGGTTCAAATCCCGTCGTAGCCACCATCTTTTTTTTGCGGGAGTGGCGAAATTGGTAGACGCACTAGATTTAGGTTCTAGCGCCGCAAGGTGTGCGAGTTCAAGTCTCGCCTCCCGCACCATTTCTTTTCATCGAGTTGCAGGCATCAGATGGGGTATCGCCAAGCGGTAAGGCACTGGTTTTTGATACCAGCATTCCCTGGTTCGAATCCAGGTACCCCAGCCATTTTTTAAATGGTTTGATGCAGTAAGAAGGAGTTGAAAATTTGTTGATGGGGTATCGCCAAGCGGTAAGGCACTGGTTTTTGATACCAGCATTCCCTGGTTCGAATCCAGGTACCCCAGCCATCAACACTATTGACTTTTAAAGTAAAATATCGAAAATGGCTACGTAGCTCAGCTGGTTAGAGCACATCACTCATAATGATGGGGTCACAGGTTCAAATCCCGTCGTAGCCACCATATTTTACTGTTTTACAATTGGGGTGTCGCCAAGCGGTAAGGCTCT
The DNA here is from genome assembly GCF_949794035.1 of Serratia proteamaculans. Classification (NCBI taxonomy): domain Bacteria; kingdom Pseudomonadati; phylum Pseudomonadota; class Gammaproteobacteria; order Enterobacterales; family Yersiniaceae; genus Serratia; species Serratia proteamaculans. Next base: position 1,277,886 of record NZ_OX461105.1, on the reverse strand, counting down.
GGTTTCTGATACCAGCATACCCAGGTTCGAATCCTGGCACCCCAGCCACATTTAGAAAAGCCCGCTTCGGCGGGCTTTTTGCTGTCTGGCGTTCAGGTAAAATACGGGGTGATGAAGGCGCCGTACCCGACGCCCTATCCCGAATCCGCCGCTACAAGCCCAGTGCGTATTTCAGCGCATGTTCCTTCAGCTTGCCCGCCCGCTGGGCCGCCATCAACGCAATATTGCGTGCCACGCTTAACGGCGCCAAATTATTGCTGAAGGCGGTATAAAACAGATCCATACCGCTTTGCATCAGCAGGTTATCGGTACGGCGGCGACGCTGATAACGCATCAACACCGCTTCAGTGCTCCAGTCCTCGCCCTGTTCCCGCGCCTCACTCAATACCGCCAGCAAGGCTTCCACATCACGATAGCCCAGGTTCACCCCCTGCCCGGCCAACGGATTAATGGTATGCGCCGCGTCACCGAGCAACACCAGCCCCGGCAACACATAGCGTTGTGCATGACGGCGTGCCAGCGGGAAAGAACCGGCGGCGTGCACTTTCACCGCCCCCAGACGTGCAGGAAACGCCTCCGCGATTTCCCGCTCAAGCTGTGCCGGCGGCATCGCCTGTAACTGACGGATACGCTGCGGGCTGTCATACCACACCAGTGAAGCCCATTGATCGTACAGCGGCAGGAAAGCGCGTGGCCCGGAAGGGAAGAACTGCTGCCAGGTCACATCCTGCTGCGGCGCACCGGTTTCGACGGTGATCAGCATGCAGGACTGGCGGTACTGCCAACCGCTGGTGCCGATGGCCGCCAGATTACGCACCTGCGAGTTGGCACCGTCAGCCCCAACCACCAGACGCGCCTGTAGCGTCTCAGAAGAGTCCAGTGTCACTTGCCAATGGTCATCATTACGTTGCAGCGAACGCAGCCTGGCGGGGCAGCAGAGCGTCAGATTGTCGCACTGCTCCAGTTGCTGCCACAGCGCCAGTTGCAGAATACGGTTTTCCACCATAAAACCCAGTTCCGGCAGGCCGAGCGAAGCGGCGTCAAACGCCACCCGTGCCGATGCCCACTCCCAGGTTTCCAACCGGCGGTAGGGTGCGGTGCGCATCGCTTGCACCGCCGACCAGGCGCCGAGCTGCTTGAGCAACCCGACCGAGGTGCAGCCAATCGCGGAAATACGCAAATCCGGCGGGCTTTGCGCATCGAACGCCTGTGGTGCCTGATGTTCCAGCAAGGCTACCGACCAGCCGGCCTGCGCCAGCCCCAACGCAGCGGCCGCGCCGACCATGCCGCCACCTACCACCACCGCGTCATACCGTTTTTGAGAAGTGTTCATATTGGCTATTTTTTCTTGGTTAATTATCGCCATCCCCACCGACATGGCGTTTGGCATCAGTGTAACGGATTTTTAATTTGGCTTCAGGTCGCATGCCGTTTTCCCCGCGCTGGTCACAACGGCGTCAAATGTTTACAATATACCTGTCGTCTTTCAAGCTGCAGCGTTGTTGGCTGCATTCGCTCACCCCAGTTACTTACCTGAGTAAGCGCCTGGGGACTCCCGAACTTGCCGCCTAACTGCAACTTGAAAGCCATAAGTTATAAGCACCCTGCATGTCGCGTATCGCAACTTTCGCTCCGCACTGAGTAATGGCAAGTCAATGACCAAAAAACTACATATCAAAACCTGGGGCTGCCAGATGAATGAATATGATTCATCAAAAATGGCGGACTTACTGGGAAGCACGCACGGTTACCAATGGACCGACAACGCTGAAGAAGCCGACGTGCTGCTGCTGAATACCTGCTCGATCCGCGAGAAAGCGCAGGAAAAGGTTTTCGCCATGTTAGGGCGCTGGAAACTGCTGAAAGAAAAGAACCCGGCGCTGATCATCGGCGTGGGGGGCTGTGTGGCCTCGCAGGAAGGCGAACACATTCGCAGCCGTGCGCCCTGCGTCGACGTGGTGTTTGGGCCGCAAACCCTGCATCGCCTGCCGGAAATGCTCAACCACGTGCAGGGCACCCGCAGCCCGATCGTCGACATCAGCTTCCCGGAGATCGAAAAGTTCGACCGCCTGCCGGAACCCCGCGCTGAAGGCCCAACCGCCTTTGTCTCCATCATGGAAGGCTGCAACAAATACTGTACCTTCTGCGTGGTGCCTTATACTCGCGGTGAAGAAGTGAGCCGTCCAAGCGATGACGTGCTGTTCGAAGTCGCCCAACTGGCGGCGCAAGGCGTGCGTGAAGTCAACCTGCTTGGCCAGAACGTTAATGCCTATCGCGGTGCTACCTACGACGGCGACATCTGTTCGTTTGCCGAACTGTTGCGCCTGGTGGCGGCCATCGACGGGATCGACCGCATCCGTTACACCACCAGTCATCCGATTGAATTCACCGACGATATCATCGCGGTGTATGAAGACACTCCGGAGTTGGTCAGTTTCCTGCATCTGCCGGTACAGAGCGGCTCAGACCGCATACTGACCATGATGAAGCGCGCGCACACCGCACTGGAATACAAAGCGATCATTCGCAAACTGCGCAAGGCGCGGCCGGACATCCAGCTCAGCTCTGATTTTATTATCGGCTTCCCGGGGGAAACCCAGGCCGACTTCGAACAGACCATGAACCTGATTGCCGAGATTAACTTCGACACCAGCTTCAGCTTTATCTACTCGTCGCGCCCTGGCACCCCGGCGGCCGATATGGTGGACGACGTCAGCGAAGACGAAAAGAAACAGCGCCTGTATATCCTGCAGGATCGCATCAACCAGCAGGTGCTGCAGTTCAGTCGCAGGATGCTCGGCACCGTACAGCGCATTCTGGTGGAAGGCACCTCACGTAAAAGCGTGATGGAGCTGGCAGGCCGTACCGCCTGTAACCGCATGGTCAATTTTGAAGGCACGCCGGATATGATCGGCCAGTTCGTTGATGTGGAAATCACCGAAATCTTGACCAATTCACTGCGTGGCGCAGTGGTGCGTACCGAACAGCAGATGGACCTGCGCGTACATGAATCCCCGCAGTCGGTGATCGCCCGTACCCGCAAAGAGAATGCGCTGGGTGTCGGCATTTACCAACCTTCCCTTCATACTTGAAGCTGCATCTGTGTTGGCTGCGCACGCTCGCCCCGGTCACTTAGTTTTCTAAGCTCCCGGAGATTCACGTTCTTGCCGCCTTGATGCAGCGCCAATTATTTTGGGATGACAATTAGCACATACCCCTTTATTTCTCTGTCGGGCCATACGCCCGGCAATTTTTCTTTTTTTTATTTTTTTGATGATTAAAGAGGCGACATAGCATGCAACTCCCACACTGCCCGAAGTGCAATTCCGAATACACCTATCAGGACAACAACCTGTTTATCTGCCCTGAGTGCGCCCATGAGTGGAGCGACAGCGCCCCGGTAGAAGACAACGATGCCCTGATTGTCAAAGATGCCAACGGCAACCTGCTGGCCGACGGCGACGCCGTGACCGTAGTGAAAGATCTGAAGGTCAAAGGCAGCTCTTCGATGCTGAAAATTGGCACCAAGGTGAAGAACATCCGTCTGGTGGAAGGCGACCACAACATCGACTGCAAGATCGATGGCTTTGGCCAAATGAAGCTGAAATCCGAGTTCGTGAAAAAGAACTGATCCCCGGTCCCTATTCTCAAGTCAGTACGCGGCTGTTTTGGCCGCGTTTTTCCTCTGCCGCCCATTGAATTACACCGTCGGCGCACAGATAGATCATGGGTAAACTTGCGCCCGTGCTTCGCACCATGAATAATTCAAAGTAGAGAACCTCAGGGTTTGCCCTGAATGCGCGTACCGAAAATCAACCAGGCCCGATATGAGCCTTGAGGAATAGTTTGAACGTCGCAACACAAGAAATTTTGTTAGAGCCGGCAGACAATCAGCGATTGCTCAGCCTGTGCGGCCCGTTTGATGACAATATCAAACAACTCGAACGCCGGTTGGGCATTGAGATCAACCGTCGTGACAATCGCTTTAAGCTGGTTGGCAAGAACCTGTGCGTGGTAGCCGCCGCCGATATTCTGCGCCACCTGTATGTGGACACTTCCCCCATTCGCGGCGTGATCCCGGATATCGATCCAGAACAGATCCATCTGGCGATCAAAGAAAGCCGGGTGCTGGAACAGGTTGCCGACAGCGTGCCGGATTACGGCAAAGCGGTCACCATCAAAACCAAACGCGGCATGGTGAAACCACGGACGCCAAACCAGGCGCAGTACATCGCCCATATTCTCGACCATGACATTACCTTCGGCATTGGCCCGGCTGGTACCGGCAAGACCTACCTGGCGGTTGCCGCTGCGGTAGACGCGCTGGAACGCCAGGACGTACGCCGCATTATGCTGACCCGCCCAGCGGTCGAAGCCGGTGAAAAACTGGGCTTCCTGCCGGGGGATCTGAGCCAGAAGGTCGATCCTTATCTGCGCCCGCTGTACGACGCCCTGTTTGAAATGCTGGGCTTCGAGCGCGTGGAGAAGTTGATTGAACGTAACGTGATTGAAGTTGCGCCGCTGGCCTATATGCGCGGTCGCACCCTGAACGACGCGTTTATCATCCTTGATGAGAGCCAGAACACCACCATCGAACAGATGAAGATGTTCCTGACGCGCATCGGCTTTAACTCAAAGGCGGTGATTACCGGTGACGTGACGCAGATAGACCTGCCGCGCAACCAAAAATCCGGCCTGCGTCACGCGATAGAAGTGCTGTCGGACGTCGAAGAACTGAGCTTCAACTTCTTCCATAGTGAAGACGTGGTGCGTCATCCGGTGGTCGCCCGCGTGGTAATCGCCTATGAAGCCTGGGAAGCCGCCGAACAAAAGCGCAAAGATGCGATTGCAGAACAACGTCAACGTGAGGCGACCCTCGCCTCCGAGCAGGAGACACGATGAGTCAGGTGATTTTGGATCTGCAGCTGGCCTGTGCAGACAACAGCGGCTTGCCGGACGAAGCCACCTTCCAGCACTGGCTGGAAGGCGTGCTGCCGCAGTTTCAGGAAGAGGCCGAGGTGACCATTCGCCTGGTGGACGAGGCCGAAAGCAATGAACTGAACCTGACCTATCGTGGCATGGACAAACCGACCAACGTGCTGTCATTCCCCTTCGAAGCCCCTCCGGGCATCGAGCTGCCGCTGCTGGGCGATTTGATCATCTGTCGGCAGGTGGTTGAGCGTGAAGCCGTTGAGCAAGACAAGGCGCTGGAGGCCCACTGGGCGCATATGGTTGTTCACGGCAGCCTTCATCTGCTAGGGTATGACCACATCGAAGACGATGAAGCCGAAGAAATGGAGTCTTTGGAAACCGAAATCATGCACGGACTGGGTTACCCGGACCCGTACCTGGCGGAAAAAGACCCCCTCTGACGTCAGTTGATTTCCCCACAGCCCCTGTATGGGGCTGTCGCTGACTCCCCTAACTCTGACATGAGTGATATTAACTAAAACGCCATGAGCGACGACCATTCACAAAGCAATGACAGCCCCAGTCCCAAGAAGGGGTTCTTTACTCTTATCCTTAACCAGCTGTTCCACGGCGAACCTAAAAACCGTGGCGATCTGGTAGAGCTGATCCGTGATTCCGAGCAAAACGACCTGATCGATCCCGATACCCGAGACATGCTGGAAGGCGTGATGGATATCGCCGAACAGCGCGTGCGCGACATCATGATCCCGCGCTCCCAGATGGTGACGCTCAAGCGTAACCAAACGCTGGAAGAGTGCCTGGACGTGATTATCGAATCCGCCCACTCGCGCTTCCCGGTGATCAGCGAAGATAAAGATCACATCGAAGGCATCCTGATGGCCAAGGATCTGCTGCCGTTTATGCGCGCAGAAACCGAGGAGTTCAGCATCGACAAGGTGCTGCGTACCGCAGTAGTGGTGCCGGAAAGCAAGCGGGTCGATCGGATGCTGAAGGAGTTCCGCTCCCAGCGTTATCACATGGCGATTGTCATTGACGAATTCGGCGGTGTGTCCGGCCTGGTCACCATCGAAGACATTCTGGAACTGATTGTCGGCGAAATTGAAGATGAGTATGACGACGAGGACGATGTGGATATCCGCCAGCTCAGCCGTCATATGTATACCGTGCGCGCGCTGGCACCGATTGAAGACTTCAACGAAGCCTTCGGTACCCACTTCAGCGACGACGAGGTCGACACCATCGGTGGCCTGGTCATGCAAGCCTTCGGTCACCTGCCAGCACGGGGGGAAACCATTGAAATCGAAGGTTACTTATTTAAAGTTGCGATGGCCGACAGTCGACGTATCATCCAGGTTCATGTAAAAATTCCGGACGATTCTCCGCAACCGAAACTGGAAGAATAAATCGAACATGGCTAAAGCCTCTTACCTTGATCGCCAGTGGGTTCGCGCCCTGCTGGCGCTGTTGACTGGTGCCAGCGGCACGCTGGCGTTTTCTCCTTACGATATCTGGCCAGCGGCCATTGTCTCCCTGTTCGGCCTGTTGGCCGTTACCCTCAATCGCACCACCAAACAGTCTGCTCTGCTCGGCTTCTGCTGGGGTTTCGGCCTGTTCGGTACCGGGATCAACTGGGTTTACGTCAGCATTGCCGACTTCGGCGGCATGCCGTTCTCCGTCAATATTTTCCTGGTGGCGCTGCTCGCCGCCTATCTGTCGCTGTATACCGGGCTGTTCGCCGGCTTGCTGGCACGCCTTTGGCCAACCACCAGTTGGTACCGTCTGGCGATTGCCGCACCGGTGCTGTGGCAGGTCACTGAGTTTCTGCGCGGCTGGGTGCTGACCGGTTTCCCTTGGTTGCAGTTCGGCTACAGCCAGCTCAACGGCCCGCTGAAAGGCGTGGCGCCGCTGCTGGGGGTAGATACCATCACCTTTATGCTGATAGCGATCGCCGGGCTGCTGGTATATGCCATCAATCAACGCCGCATCACGCCGGCGGTGGTAGCTGTCGCCCTGTTGCTGTTACCGTGGCCGCTGCGCCAGTTGCACTGGTATACCCCACAGCCGGACAAGGCGGTCAACGTCGCCATGGTGCAGGGCAATATCGCTCAGTCGATGAAGTGGGATCCCAAAGCGCTGGTCAGTACGCTGCAAACCTATCTGGATGAAACCCGTCCTTATATGGGCAAAGCGCCGATCATCATTTGGCCGGAATCTGCCATCCCGGATTACGAAGCCAGCCAGAACGGTTTCCTGACCATGATGGACGACCTGATGCGAGCCAAAAACAGCAGTCTGATCACCGGCATTGTTGACGTCCGCGCCACCCCACAGGGCCAGCAAATTTACAACAGTGCCATCGTGTTGGGTGAACCGACGCCGTACACTTATCCGGCCAAAGACCGCTATAACAAGCACCATCTGGTGCCGTTCGGCGAGTTTGTGCCGATGGAAACGCTGCTGCGGCCACTGGCCCCCTTCTTCGACCTGCCGATGTCCTCATTCAGCCGCGGCGATTACGTCCAGCCACAGCTCAGCGTGAAGGGCTATAACCTGACGGCGGCGATTTGTTATGAAATTGTCCTCGGCCAGCAGGTGCGCGATAACTTCCGCCCGGACACCAACTTCCTGCTGACCATCTCCAACGATGCCTGGTTTGGCCATTCCATCGGCCCGTGGCAGCACTTCCAGATGGCGCGCATGCGTGCACTGGAGTTGGGCAGACCCCTGTTGCGCAGCACCAACAACGGCGTGACTGCCGCTGTCGATGCCAATGGTGAAGTGATTGCAGAGATCCCGCAGTTCACTCGCAAGGTGCTGGAGGTGAAAATGACCCCAACCACCGGCATTACCCCTTATGCCCGCTTTGGCGCCACGCCATTGTGGATCATCACCCTGCTGCTCGGCGGTCTGGCGCTGGTCCTCGGCCTGCGTCGTAAATAATCCCCCGGGGCGTTGCCATCCGCGCGCCCCGCTGTTTCCCCCACCGGTCCAAAATCATTGCCAAATCAATGCTTCTGGCACACTCCTTGCTTTAATTACTCCGTGATTTAGAACCGATTTACTTTTGCTGACGTTTCGTCGCATCCGTGCACAACCTGAGAGCATCACTGGCACCATAAGGGTGCATTGATATTTTGTTGCATTAATTTGGTGCGCGTGGCGTCTCAAAAAATGAAACATTTTAGTTTCAATCCGTTCACAATCGGCTATTTTCTAACGGTTATCTGTTCTAGGACTATCTTTATACTTGAGCAATAAATCTCCATTTAGAATCTGATGCTCTTTGAATTTGAGCTACCACAACAGCAAAGGAGTTGGACCATGCAAATGCGTAAATTGGCGTTATCGTTACTGCTGATCGGTATGGCGGCTAACGTAGCCCATGCGGAAGAACTGACCGGTACGCTGAAGAAAATCAAAGACAACGGCGTGATCGTTGTCGGCCACCGCGAATCGTCAGTGCCGTTCTCCTACTACGACAACCAGCAGAAAGTTGTGGGTTACTCCCAGGACTACTCCAACCAAATCGTTGAAGCGGTTAAGAAAAAACTGAACGCTCCGGATCTGCAGGTCAAAATGCTGCCGATCACCTCGCAGAACCGTATTCCACTGCTGCAAAACGGCACCTTTGACTTCGAGTGCGGCTCGACCACCAACAACCTTGAACGCCAGAAACAGGCCGCCTTCTCTGACACCATCTTCGTGGTCGGTACCCGTCTGCTGGTGAAAAAAGGGTCTGACATCAAAGATTTCAAAGATCTGGCCGGTAAAGCCGTGGTGGTGACATCCGGTACTACCTCAGAAGTACTGCTGAATAAACTGAACGACAGCAACAAAATGAACATGCGTATCATCAGCGCCAAAGACCACGGTGATTCATTCCGCACCCTGGAAAGCGGCCGCGCAGTCGCCTTTATGATGGATGACGCTCTGCTGGCAGGTGAACGCGCGAAAGCGAAGAAACCGGACCAATGGGAAATCATCGCCACACCACAGTCGAAAGAAGCCTACGGCTGTATGTTGCGTAAAGACGATCCTGAGTTCAAAAAACTGGTCGATGACACCATCGCTCAGGCTCAGACTTCAGGTGAAGCGGCCAAATGGTTTGATAAGTGGTTCAAACAACCGATCCCACCGAAGAACCTCAACATGAACTTCGAACTGTCAGACGATATGAAGCAACTGTTCAAAGAGCCTAACGATAAAGCACTGAACTAATAAAACAGGCGCCAGGCCAACCTGGCTCTGTTGATGACTGGGACAGACAGGCATGCGGGAGGTCGTTCCCCTCCCGCATTTTCCCCATAACGCACCACCGATGCCCGCACAGATAAGTCAGCCCGACTGGCCGCGGTGCCATTGGCGCTGAATAGTCATCAATCTTTAGGCGCTCTGCGCCCGCTTAACGGAGTTTGTTATGTCAATAGATTGGAACTGGGGTATCTTCCTGCAGCAGGCCCCGTTTGGGAATACCACCTACCTCGGCTGGATTTGGTCCGGCTTTCAGGTCACGGTGGCCCTCTCCGTCTGTGCATGGATTATCGCTTTCTTTGTCGGTTCGCTATTCGGTATTTTGCGTACCGTACCTAACCGCTTTCTTTCCACCCTCGGTACCTGTTACGTCGAACTTTTCCGTAACGTGCCGCTGATCGTGCAATTCTTTACCTGGTATCTGGTGATCCCTGAATTGCTGCCGGTGAATATCGGTATGTGGTTCAAAACCGAACTCGATCCTAACGTGCAGTTCTTCGTTTCTTCGATGCTGTGCCTCGGGCTGTTCACCGCCGCTCGCGTGTGCGAACAGGTACGCGCTGCCATTCAGTCACTGCCACGCGGTCAGAGAGCCGCCGGACTGGCCATGGGCCTGACGCTGCCGCAAACCTATCGCTACGTGCTGTTGCCGAACGCCTACCGGGTGATTGTGCCGCCGATGACCTCGGAAATGCTTAACCTGGTGAAAAACTCCGCCATCGCTTCCACCATCGGACTGGTCGACATGGCTGCCCAGGCTGGTAAATTGCTGGATTACTCGGCGCACGCCTATGAATCCTTTACCGCGATTACGCTGGCTTATATCGCCATCAACGCCGTGATCATGCTGTTTATGCGGCTGGTAGAGAGAAAAGTGCAGTTGCCCGGCAATATGGGGAGTAAATAATGTACGAATTTGACTGGGCATCGATTGTCCCAAGCTTCCCTTATCTGCTGCAGGGTCTGTTCATCACGCTGAAGATCACCGTGACCGCCATCGTCTTCGGTATCCTTTGGGGCACCATTTTGGCGGTAATGCGTTTGTCGCCGATCAAGCCAATCAGCTGGTTCGCCGCCCTGTACGTCAACCTGTTCCGCTCAGTGCCGTTGGTGATGGTACTGCTGTGGTTCTATCTGGTGGTTCCAAGCTTATTACAACAAGTTCTGGGGCTGTCGCCGAAAACCGATATTCGCCTGATCTCGGCTATGGTAGCCTTTTCCCTGTTTGAAGCGGCCTATTACTCGGAAATTATCCGTGCCGGTATTATCAGCATCTCGCGCGGCCAGTCTTCCGCCGCACTGGCTCTGGGCATGACCCACTGGCAGTCAATGAAGCTGGTTATTTTGCCGCAGGCGTTCCGCGCCATGGTGCCGCTGCTGCTGACCCAGGGCATCGTACTGTTCCAGGATACCTCGCTGGTGTACGTACTGAGCCTGGCTGACTTCTTCCGTACCGCCTCAACCATCGGCGAGCGCGACGGCACCCAGGTTGAAATGATCCTGTTCGCCGGCTTTGTCTATTTTGTTATCAGTCTCGCCGCCTCGGCGCTGGTAAGCTATTTGAAGAAAAGGACTGTTTGATGATATCCCTGAAAAATGTTTCTAAGTGGTACGGTCACTTTCAGGTTCTGACCGATTGCACCACCGAAGTCAAAAAAGGCGAAGTGGTGGTAGTCTGCGGTCCTTCAGGCTCGGGCAAATCTACCCTGATCAAAACCGTCAACGGCCTGGAGCCGATCCAGCAGGGCGATATCCAGGTGAACGGGACGCCGGTCAACAACAAGAAAACCAACCTGGCGCAGTTGCGTTCCAAGGTCGGCATGGTGTTCCAGCACTTTGAGCTGTTCCCGCACCTGTCGATCATCGACAACCTGACGCTGGCACAGGTAAAAGTGCTCAAGCGTGATAAAGCCGCTTCCCGCGAGAAAGGCCTGAAGTTGCTGGAGCGCGTCGGCCTGACCGCCCATGCCAACAAGTTCCCTGGGCAGCTTTCCGGTGGTCAGCAGCAACGTGTGGCTATCGCCCGTGCGCTGTGTATGGATCCCATCGCCATGCTGTTCGATGAACCGACCTCGGCACTCGATCCGGAAATGATCAACGAAGTGCTCGACGTGATGGTCGAACTGGCGAACGAAGGCATGACCATGATGGTGGTGACCCACGAAATGGGCTTTGCCCGCAAGGTGGCCAACCGGGTGATCTTTATGGATGAAGGCAAAATTGTCGAAGACCGCAATAAAGACGATTTCTTCAACAACCCTGAGTCTGAGCGCGCCAAAGACTTCCTGGCAAAAATCCTGCACTGATTTATCTGATGCGCTCCATTCGGGGCGCATCTCCCCCTTCCCGGCACTAAAAGCGCTTGTTTCTCCCTGGTTTTGATCCGATGCTCGCAGCACAACTCTACCCTATGGCTTTCAAGTTGCAGCTAGGCGACCAGCTCGCTCATCCCCAGGCGCTTACTTGAGTAAGTAACTGGGGTGAGTGACAAATCTGTCGGGAACAGATTTGAACGCTGCTTGCAGCGGCCCCGAAGGGGCAAGACCCACGGATGGGTCTTGTAATGCAGGTAACAACGCTGCAGCTTGAAAGACGACGGGTAAAAAGGAGATACATATGCCACGCCCTATCATTATCGATTGCGATCCCGGCCTCGACGACGCCATTGCCCTCGCCATGGCACTGAGTTCAGCGGAACTGGACGTTAAAGCCATCACCACCTCCGCCGGCAACCAGACGCCGGAGAAAACCCTGCATAACGCGCTCGGCCTGCTGACGCTGATGAAGCGTGAAGACATCCCTGTCGCGGCCGGTGCCGCCGCCCCACTGATGCGTGAGCTGGTGATTGCCGACTACGTCCACGGCAAAACCGGCATGGGCAATACCCACCTGCCGACGCCCACCCTCAAGCCAGTCGGGCAAAGCGCCGTCGAGCTGATCGCCAGCCTACTGCGCAGCAGCCCGGAACCGATCACCCTGGTGGTCACCGGCCCGATGACCAATATCGCCCTGCTGCTGGCCCAGCACCCCGAACTGAAAGGCAACATCGAGCGCATCGTCTTTATGGGCGGTGGCATGAACGCCGGTAATACCACCCCGGTGGCGGAATTTAATATTTTTGTCGATCCCGAAGCCGCCGAGATGGTACTGAAGTCCGGCGTGCCCTTGACCATGGCCGGGTTGAACGTCACCCACCAGGCTCTGGTGCTACCACAAGATATCGAACGTATCCGCCAAATTGACAACCCGGTGGCACAGGCGGTGGCCGAAATGCTCGACTTCTACCTGCCGCTGTATCTCAGCCACCCACGTGGGTTACCGGGTGCCGCAATGCACGACCCCTGCACCATCGCCTGGCTGCTGGCCCCTCAGTTGTTTAGCAGTATCGAACGCTGGGTCGGGGTGGAAACCAAAGGGGAATACACCCAGGGCATGACGGTAGTAGATGTATTCCAGCAAACCGGCAAAGCGGCCAACGTGGAAGTGCTGACCGCTATCGATCGTGAAGGGTTTATCAGCCTGCTGGCTGAACGCGTTGCGCGTTACTGACCCACTGGGGCGCAAGATGCGCCCTAATGTTCAATTTTTTTGATTTAACTGAGCGAATTTTTACGCTATCACTGATCCCGGCTTGCCTCTAAGATGCTGTTAAACGCACAGCATTGCTGACGCCCTTAGAACAAGCCTGGAGATAACCGCATGAGTCGTATACTGGTCCTGAAATCAAGTATTCTGGGCGATTACTCCCAGTCTGGAAAATTGGTCGATTTTTTTGTTCAACAGTGGCAAGAAGCGCACCCAAGTGACACCTTTACCTTCCGCGATTTGGCCAACCCCACTCTGCCAGAACTGAACGGTGAAGTGATCGGCGGTTTTAGTGCCGGGGATAAACCCTTAACCCCCTATCAGCAACAGACGCTGGCACTTTCCGATGAGCTGATTGCCGAACTGAAATCGCATGACACCCTGATCATCAGCGCACCGATGTACAACTTTAACATCCCGACCCAGTTGAAAATTTACTTCGACCTGATAGCACGCGCCGGCCAAACTTTCCGTTATACCTCTGAAGGATCCGAAGGCCTGGTCACCGGCAAGAAAGCGATCGTAATCTCCAGCCGTGGCGGTATCCACGCCGAGACGCCAACCGACCTGATCACGCCTTATCTGAAGCTGTTCTTGGGCTTTATCGGTATTACGGACGTGGAATTCGTGCTGGCGGAAGGGTTTGCTTACGGGCCGGAAGCGGCAGAAAAAGCGGCACAGGACAGCCGTATCGCGGTGGCACAGAAAGTCCCTGCAACCGTATACACCGCCCTCACAAGCGAGCCTGAACGGGCAACGGCCCCGACTGGCGGCGGTTTTCTCAGTAACCTGATGAAAAAGCTTTTCGGTTAATGACGATCTCCCTGCCCCGGCCCTTTCCACTCAGGAGAAGGCCAGGGTGCGGAGAACTTAAGGTTCGAAAGGCCGACGCTGAAACTGGTCGTGGCCGCATTTCGGACACAGCGGCAGCACTTCCGGCGTGTAAAACGCCATATGATGGTGGCACTGCTCGCACACCAGATTCCCCAGCCCAACCACTTCACCGCTGTGGTAAACGCCATGGTGGCTGACGTCCTTGAACACTTCGCGCCATTCCAACTGGGTTTTGTCGGTAATGTCCGCCAGTTCCTGCCACAGGCTCTCTTTAATCACCCGCATAAAAACACTGTCGGTAAATTCTTCCCGGCTTTCCTGATAACTGCGAGCGAATTCTTCCAGATCGCGCCGTACCGCCAGGGTCACCTGCTCCACTTCATCGCGCGTCAGCTCACCCGCTTCGTTCAGCCGTTTTTCAGCGCTCGCGACCAGCGAGTCAATATCACGTTCGCCATTTTTCAAGCGTTCGGTCAGAGATGCCACCAATTCGCGGTAGTACTGAGCAACCTTGTTCATAATCTCTCCTCGATGAACTTACGTGACGGGACTTACCTCTTCAAACTATCCCTTATCATTTTAGCCGTAAATTGCTGATGTCACTTGGCAAGGCACGGGATCCTCAAGATGTGAGTCATATCATGGCGGGGATTTTTTAAATACGTCGAGTCGGGCGCTTGGTGTTGTTGCCGAGAGGTCTTATCAGCTATGCTATGCGGATCTATAAGTACTCAACAGAATGCTACGGATGTAGCTGTTTTACACCTACAGGACCACCAGCCGCCATGCAAGAGCAATACCGTCCAGAAGACATAGAATCGAACGTACAGCTTCACTGGCAAGAGAAGCAGACTTTCAAGGTTACCGAAGATGCGAGCAAGGAAAAGTATTACTGCCTATCCATGCTGCCATACCCATCAGGCCGTCTGCACATGGGACACGTTCGTAACTACACTATCGGCGACGTGATCTCGCGCTATCAGCGCATGCTAGGCAAAAACGTACTACAGCCGATCGGCTGGGATGCGTTCGGCCTGCCGGCGGAAGGTGCCGCGGTCAAGAACAACACCGCTCCGGCCCCGTGGACCTACGACAACATCGAATACATGAAGAACCAGCTCAAACTGCTGGGCTTCGGCTATGACTGGGATCGCGAGATCGCCACCTGCGATCCGGATTACTACCGTTGGGAACAGTGGTTCTTCACCAAGCTGTACGAAAAAGGCATGGTCTACAAGAAGACTTCTGCGGTGAACTGGTGCCCACACGATCTGACCGTGCTGGCCAACGAACAGGTTATCGACGGCTGCTGCTGGCGCTGTGACACCAAGGTAGAGCGTAAAGAGATCCCACAGTGGTTTATCAAAATCACCGCTTACGCCGACCAACTGCTGAACGATCTGGATACGCTGGAAAGCTGGCCAGAGCAGGTGAAAACCATGCAGCGTAACTGGATTGGCCGTTCCGAAGGGGTGGATATCACCTTTGATGTAGCGGGCAGCGAAGAGAAACTGACCGTTTACACCACCCGTCCAGACACCTTTATGGGTGCCACCTATGTCGCCGTCGCTGCGGGTCACCCGTTGGCGCAACAAGGCGCGGTGAACAACCCGGCGCTGGCTGAATTTATCGAAGAATGCCGCAACACCAAAGTGGCCGAAGCCGAAATGGCGACGATGGAGAAGAAAGGCATGCCGACCGGCCTGTTCGCCATCCATCCGCTGTCCGGTGAGCAAGTGCCGATTTGGGTCGCCAACTTCGTGCTGATGGAATACGGCACCGGCGCGGTAATGGCGGTTCCGGCTCACGACCAACGTGACTGGGAGTTCGCCACCAAATACGGTTTGCCGATCACGCCGGTCGTACTCACACTCGACGGCAGCCAACCGGATGTCCTGGCCGAAGCGATGACCGAAAAAGGCGCACTGTTCAATTCCGGCGAGTTTGACGGGCTGGATCACCAGGCCGGTTTCAACGCCATTGCCGACAAACTGGTCGCCAAAGGCGTCGGTCAGCGCAAGGTTAACTACCGTCTGCGTGACTGGGGTGTTTCTCGCCAACGTTACTGGGGTGCACCAATCCCAATGGTCACGCTGGAAGACGGCACCGTAATGCCAACCCCGGAAGACCAACTGCCGGTGATCCTGCCGGAAGACGTGGTGATGGACGGTATTACCAGCCCAATCAAGGCCGATCCCGAGTGGGCGAAAACCACCGTTAACGGCCAGCCGGCGCTGCGTGAAACCGACACCTTCGACACCTTTATGGAGTCTTCCTGGTACTACGCGCGCTACACCTGCCCGCAGTACGACGAGGGCATGCTGGATCCAGCCGCCGCCAACTACTGGCTGCCGGTGGATCAGTATGTCGGGGGTATCGAACACGCCATCATGCACCTGATGTACTTCCGCTTCTTCCACAAGCTGCTGCGTGACGCGGGCCTGGTCGATTCCGACGAGCCGGCAAAACGCCTGCTGTGTCAGGGCATGGTACTGGCAGACGCCTTCTATTACAGCGGCAACAGCGGCGAACGCGTCTGGGTTTCCCCAGTCGACGCCACCGTTGAGCGCGATGACAAAGGCCGCATTATCAAAGCCACCGATCCACAAGGTCGTGAACTGGTCTATGCTGGCATGAGCAAAATGTCGAAGTCGAAAAACAACGGCATCGACCCACAGGTGATGGTTGAGAAATACGGTGCAGACACCGTGCGTCTGTTCATGATGTTCGCCTCGCCGGCAGAAATGACGCTGGAATGGCAAGAATCCGGCGTAGAAGGGGCAAATCGCTTCCTGAAACGCGTCTGGAAACTGGCCTACGAACACCTGGAGAAAGGGGCAGTGCAGCCGCTGAACGTAGCAACGCTGACCGAAGACCAGAAAGCACTGCGCCGCGATCTGCACAAAACCATCGCCAAAGTGACCGACGATATCGGCCGCCGTCAGACCTTCAACACCGCGATTGCCGCCGTGATGGAACTGATGAACAAGCTGGCTCGTGCACCGCAAGAAAGCGAGCAAGATCGCGCCCTGCTGCAGGAAGCGCTGCTGTCTGTGGTTCGCATGCTGTATCCGTTCACCCCGCACGTGTGCTTCTCACTGTGGCAGGCGTTGGGCGGTGAAGGCGATGTGGATACCGCAGCCTGGCCGCAAGCCGACGAGCAAGCCATGGTCGAAGACTCCAAGCTGGTGGTGGTACAGGTCAACGGCAAGGTTCGCGCTAAAATCACTGTGGCAGCCGATGCAACCGAAGAACAGGTGCGTGCGCGCGCCGCTGAGGAACATCTGGTCGCTAAATATCTGGACGGGGTTACGGTTCGTAAAGTGATCTATGTTCCGGGCAAATTGCTTAACCTGGTTGTGGGTTAACACAAGGAGGAATTGTGCGACAACGTATTCTGACGCTGTTGCTGGGGTTGGCGGTGCTGGTCACCGCCGGCTGCGGTTTTCACCTGCGTGGCACCACGCAGGTACCCTCGGAAATGAAAACGCTGATTCTGGACAGCTCAGACCCTTATGGTCCGCTGACCCGCTCGGTGCGTGAACAATTACGTCTGAGCGACGTGACCATTGTCAAAGATGCAAAACGTAAGGATCTCCCTTCCCTGCGCATCATTGGCGCCACTGAAAGCCAGGATACCGCCTCGATCTTCCAGGACGGTAAAACCGCTGAGTACCAGATGGTACTGTCGGTCCAGGCACAGGTGCTGATCCCGGGTCACGATCTGTATCCGCTGAACGTGAAAGTGTTCCGTTCGTTCTTCGATAACCCGCTGACCGCACTGGCAAAAGATTCCGAACAGGACATTATTCGCCAGGAAATGCGTGACCAGGCCGCCCAGCAACTGGTGCGTAAACTGCTGACGGTACACGCAGCGGAAGAAGAAACTCAGCAAAAAGCTGCTGCCGCTGGTGAAAAAGCGGCAAGTCGCGTCGATCAATGATCCGTATTTACCCTGAACAACTTGCCGCGCAGCTCCGAGAGGGGCTGCGCGCTTGTTATTTATTGAGTGGCAATGAGCCGCTGCTGTTGCAGGAGAGTCAGGATCTGATCCGCCAAACGGCACAGCAACAACAATTCACCGAGCACTACAGCATTTCGCTCGACGCCCATACCGACTGGGACGCCATTTTCAGTATCTGTCAGGCCATGAGCCTGTTCGCCAGCCGTCAGACGCTGCTGCTGATCTTCCCCGATAACGGACCGACCGCCCCGATCGGCGAACAGCTGATCAAGCTGGCCGCTCTGCTGCATGACGACATTTTACTGATGCTGCGTGGGCCACGCCTGACCAAAGCGCAGGAAAACAGCGCCTGGTTCAAGGCGCTCAGCCCGCATGGCGCTTACGTCAGTTGCCAGACACCGGAACAGGCGCAGTTACCCCGCTGGGTAGCGCAACGCGCCAAAGCCATGAAGCTGGAACTGGACGACGCAGCCAATCAACTGATGTGTTATTGCTACGAAGGTAACCTGCTGGCGCTGTCGCAGGCGTTGGAACGGTTGTCGCTGCTGCACCCGGACGGCAAGCTTACCCTGCCGCGCGTTGAACTGGCGGTCAATGACGCCGCGCACTTCACGCCATTCCACTGGCTGGACGCCCTGCTGGCGGGCAAAAGCAAGCGCGCCTGGCATATCCTGCAGCAGATGCAGCAGGAAGATGTCGAACCGGTGATCCTGCTGCGCACCCTGCAGCGTGAATTGCTGCAGTTACTGAACCTGCAACGGCGCATGGCGTCAGTGCCGCTGCGTACGCTGTTTGACCAGTACAAGGTCTGGCAAAACCGCCGTAACCTGGTCACCCAGGCATTACAACGGTTATCCGCTGCCCAGCTGCGGCAAGCGGTTCATCTGCTGGCGCAGATTGAAATTACCCTTAAGCAGGATTACGGCCAGTCGGTGTGGTCGGAACTGGAAACCCTGTCGATGCTGCTGTGCGGCAAACCTCTGGCCACGAGTTTTTCAGATGCCCACTAATCCGCAAGACACCACCGTCCTGCACGCCCTGTTTGGCGGCACCTTTGACCCGATTCATTACGGCCATCTGCGGCCGGTGGAAGCGCTGGCCGCCGAGGTTGGCCTGAACCGGGTCACACTGCTGCCCAACCACGTGCCGCCGCACCGCCCTCAGCCCGAGGCTAACGCTCAGCAACGGTTAAAGATGGTTGAACTGGCGATCGCCGGCAACCCGCTGTTTGCGGTTGACGATCGCGAACTGCACCGCACCACGCCGTCCTACACCATAGAGACGCTGGAAGCCATTCGTAAAGAACGTGGCGCTGCATTGCCGCTGGCGTTTATTATTGGCCAGGACTCGCTGTTGACGTTGCACAAGTGGCACCGCTGGCAATCGCTGCTGGAGACCTGTCACCTGCTGGTGCTGGCGCGCCCTGGCTACAACGACCGGATGGACACACCGGAACTACAACAGTGGCTGGAACAGCATCAGGTGACCAATGCTGCGCTGCTGAGCCTGCAACCACAGGGCTATATCTACCTGGCCGATACGCCGCAGCTGGAAATTTCAGCGACGGAAATCCGCCAGCGCCGCCATCGGGGCCTCGACTGCGACGACCTGTTGCCGCGTTCGGTACAGCGCTATATCGAGTTACAGGGTTTATATCGCTAGCGAGAGCCGCATGATATACTGCGCCGCTATTTTTCAGGTATTCGCTGAAAACCCCGGAAACCTTAGCTGGCCGGGCAGTCACCAGCTGGCTTTCAGCGGCATCCTGCCGACTTATCATTGATTCAGGCCGCAAAACGGGCAGTTGCCCGCCGCAGTCGAATGAACAGAACACTCCCGAGGGGGAACCTTTGCAAGGTAAAGCGCTCCAAGATTTCGTCATCGATAAAATTGATGACCTGAAAGGCCAAGACATTATCGCTCTGGATGTACAGGGTAAATCCAGCATCACTGATTGCATGATCATCTGCACCGGTACTTCTACCCGTCACGTGATGTCGATCGCCAACCATCTGGTACAAGAATCCCGTTCTGCGGGTATGGAACTGTTTGGCATGAAAGGCCAGGAAGCTTCCGACTGGATAGTGGTTGACCTGGGCGAAGTGATCGTCCACGTAATGCAAGAAGAAAGCCGTCGTCTGTACGAGCTGGAAAAACTCTGGAGCTAAGCGGTGAAACTGCAACTGGTAGCGGTCGGCACTAAAATGCCAGACTGGGTGCAGACCGGCTTTATGGATTATCTGCATCGCTTTCCGAAAGATATGCCGTTTGAGCTGACCGAAATCCCGGCGGGCAAGCGCGGCAAGAATGCCGATATCAAACGCATTCTGGAAAAGGAAGGCGAACAGATGCTGGCGGCGGTAGGCAAAGGCAATCGCATTGTCACGCTGGATATCCCCGGTACGCCGTGGGAAACGCCGCAGTTAGCGCAGCAGCTCGAACGCTGGAAGCAGGACGGCCGCAACGTCAGCCTGCTGATTGGCGGCCCGGAAGGGCTGGCACCGGCGTGCAAGGCCGCAGCAGAACAAAGTTGGTCGCTCTCACCGTTGACATTGCCGCATCCTTTAGTGCGCGTTCTGGTGGCTGAAAGCCTCTATCGCGCCTGGAGTATTACAACAAATCATCCTTACCACCGGGAATAACCGGTGGTAACCGTGACAGAGTGAAATAAAGCAGCGGGATGAAAATAGAACGTAACCCTTTTCGCGACTATACGGCTGAATCCGCCCTGTTTGTACGCCGCGCCCTGGTGGCGTTCTTTGTCATCCTGGTGCTGACCGGCACCCTCATCGCCAATCTGTATAACCTGCAAATCGTCCGCTTTGAGGATTACCGCACCCGTTCCAACGAAAACCGCATCAAACTGGTGCCGATCGCGCCCAGTCGCGGCATTATCTATGATCGCAACGGCACTCCGCTGGCGCTCAACCGCACCATTTACCAACTGGAGCTGATGCCGGAAAAGGTCGATGACCTGAAGGCCACGCTGCAGGCACTGCGTCCGGTGGTCGATCTGACCGACGAAGACATCACCAACTTCGAGAAAGAGCGCAAGCGCTCGCGCCGTTTCGTCTCCATTCCGGTGAAAACCGCCCTGAATGAAGTTCAGGTAGCACGGTTTGCGGTTAACCAGTTCCGCTTCCCCGGCGTCGAGGTCAAAGGCTACCAGCGTCGCTACTACCCGTATGGCTCAGCCCTGACCCACGTGATCGGCTACGTGTCGAAGATCAACGACCGCGATGTCGAACGCCTGGATAAAGAGAGCAAGCTGGCCAACTACGCCGCCACCCACGATATCGGCAAGCTGGGTATCGAACGTTATTACGAAGATACCCTGCACGGCAAAACCGGCTACGAAGAGGTTGAAGTCAACAACCGCGGCCGGGTGATCCGCCAACTGCATGAACAACCCCCGTCCGCCGGTCAGGACGTTTACCTGACGCTGGATCTCAACCTGCAACGCTATATCGAGCAGTTGCTGGTCGGCAGTCGCGCGGCAGTGGTGGTGAGCGATCCGCGCACCGGCGGCATTCTGGCGATGGTGTCCAACCCCAGCTATGATCCGAACCTGTTCGTCGATGGCATCTCCAGTAAAGACTATCAGGGGCTGCTCAACGATCCGAACCGGCCGTTGATTAACCGCGCCACGCAGGGGCTATACCCACCGGCCTCAACGGTGAAACCCTACATTTCCGTCTCGGCGCTCAGCGCCGGGGTGATCACCAAAAATACCACCCTGTTCGATCCCGGCTGGTGGCAATTGCCCGGCTCGGAAAAACGCTTCCGTGACTGGAAAAAGTGGGGCCATGGCCGCCTGAACGTCACCAAAGCCCTGGAAGAGTCAGCGGATACCTTCTTCTATCAGGTCGCCTACGATATGGGTATCGATCGCCTGTCGACCTGGCTGACCAAGTTCGGGTATGGCGAATATACCGGCATTGATCTGTCCGAAGAGCGTTCAGGCCTGATGCCGACCCGCGACTGGAAATTCAAGCGCTATAAAAAACCCTGGTATCAGGGCGACACCATTCCTGTGGGCATCGGCCAGGGCTACTGGACCGCAACACCGATCCAGATGGCCAAGGCACTGACCACACTGATTAACGACGGTAATGTCAAAACGCCGCACCTGCTGCAGAGCACCAGAATCAATGGTGCGCTGGTGCCTTTCATTCAGGAAGAAAGCAAGCAGATCGGCGATATTCATTCCGGCTTCTGGGAAATTGCCAAAGATGGCATG
This sequence comes from Serratia proteamaculans, assembly GCF_949794035.1. NCBI lineage: Bacteria > Pseudomonadati > Pseudomonadota > Gammaproteobacteria > Enterobacterales > Yersiniaceae > Serratia > Serratia proteamaculans. The sequence goes on along the minus strand of NZ_OX461105.1, from coordinate 1,256,080 downwards.
TATGGCGTGGCCAACCGTCCGAACGGCACGGCACGCAAGTACTTTGCAGGTACGCCATATAAAGCCGCGGCGAAATCGGGTACCGCACAGGTATTCGGTTACGAAACCTATAACGCCCACAAACTCGCAGAGCACCTGCGTGACCATAAACTGATGACGGCCTTCGCACCTTACGATAATCCGACGGTCTCGGTCGCCATCATTCTGGAAAACGGCGGCGCAGGTCCGGCGGTCGGGACGATTACTCGTCAGATCCTCGACCATATTTTGCTGGGCGACAACAATACGCAATTACCGGATGCGGCCCCACTGCCGCCTGGTGTAGAAGGTGATTAAGGTAGAACATGACTGAAAGCCAACAAAAGGGCTCGATCTGGACCAAAATCCATATCGACCCCACATTCCTGGTATTAATTCTGGCCCTGCTGGTCTACAGCGCGTTCGTGATGTGGAGCGCCAGCGGTCAGGATATCGGCATGATGGAGCGCAAGATCGGCCAGATCGTGATGGGGCTGATCGTGATGGCCGTGATGGCACAGATCCCACCGCGAGTTTATGAAAGCTGGGCACCGTATTTATATATTTTCTGCGTGATCCTGCTGATTTTGGTGGACGCTTTCGGCCAGATCAGTAAAGGCGCACAGCGCTGGCTGGATCTTGGCTTTGTGCGCTTCCAGCCGTCCGAGATCGCTAAAATCGCCGTGCCGCTGATGGTGGCGCGCTTTATGAACCGCGACGTCTGCCCACCTTCACTGAAGAATACCGCCATTGCACTGGTGCTGATTTTCCTGCCGACCCTGCTGGTGGCCGCACAGCCGGATCTGGGGACCTCGATTCTGATCGCCGCCTCCGGCCTGTTCGTGCTGTTCCTGTCCGGTATGAGCTGGAAGCTGATCGCCGTGGCCGCCGTACTGTTGGCGGCCTTTATCCCGGTGCTGTGGTTCTTCCTGATGCACGGCTATCAGCGCGACCGCGTCATGATGCTACTCGACCCGGAAACCGACCCGCTTGGTGCCGGTTACCATATTATTCAGTCAAAAATCGCCATCGGCTCCGGCGGCCTGTCCGGCAAAGGCTGGCTGCACGGCACCCAGTCACAGTTGGAATTCCTGCCGGAACGTCACACCGACTTTATCTTCGCGGTATTGGCCGAAGAGCTGGGGCTGATCGGGGTGCTGGTGTTATTGGCGCTATACCTGCTGGTGATTATCCGCGGGCTGATGATCGCCGCCAAGGCACAAACCACCTTCGGCCGGGTTATGGTCGGCGGTCTGATGCTGATTTTGTTCGTTTATGTGTTTGTTAACATTGGTATGGTCAGTGGTATTTTGCCGGTAGTTGGCGTACCTTTGCCTCTGGTCAGCTACGGGGGTTCGGCGCTGATTGTGCTTATGGCTGGGTTCGGCATTATCATGTCGATCCACACGCATCGAAAAATGATGTCCAAGAGTTTATAAGGGGTGAGTAATGCGTAAGGAATGGCTTTGGGTCGGCGTCGTCGCGGTATTGCTTTCCGCCTGTACCGCCCCGACCACGGAACAGCAAGCACCACCGCAGCAGCCGTATAACGGGCCGGTGGTGGAAATCGGTGGCGTTGAGCCTCAATATGAACCCTATAACCCTAGTAACATGCAGGATTATAAGGTTAATGGCGACACTTACCGCATCGTCAAAGATCCGCAGAACTTCTCACAGACCGGTCTGGCCAGCTCCTATGGTGAAGAAGCCCGGGGCAACACCACTGCGCTAGGGGAACAGTTCGATCCTAACGGCCTGACGGCCGCACACCCGACGTTGCCAATTCCTAGTTACGTGCGTGTGACCAACCTGGCCAACGGCCGCCAACTGGTGGTGCGGGTTAACGATCGCGGGCCGTACACCCAGGGCCGCATTATCGATCTGTCGAAAGCCGTCGCCGACCGTCTGAACCTGTCCAACAACACCAAGGTCAAGGTTGATTTCATCAACGTGGCACCGGACGGAACTCTGAGCGGCCCAGGCACCATTGGAACTACCGTCGCCAAACAAAGCTATGCCCTGCCCGCACGCCCGGAACTCGGAGCCAGCAGCATGGGAACCCCGATGCAACAGGATGTTCCGGTTCCCAACGGTGCTGCAGTACACCCGATTGACAACAGCAGCCTGAACACCGGCGACAACGCCCCGGCCGCCACTGCCGGCAATAGCCGTAGCGGTTTCCTGGGTGCGCCAAGCGCGGTCCCGGTCGGCGTACTGGAGGGCTCAGAGCCTGAACCTGCCGTCAGTGCCGCAGCCATTGCCGCACCGGTTGCAGCGACCGCCGCCGTCGCCGCCAATGCTTCTACGGGTGGCAGCTATGTGGTACAGGTTGGCGCATTGAGCAGTGCCGAACGCGCCCAAAGCTGGCAACAAAGCCTGAGCCAAAAGTTTGGCGTACCGGGTAAAGTCGCCGCCAACGGCAGCGTTTACCGCGTGCAGTTAGGCCCGTTCAGCAGCCGTCAGCAAGCTGCCGAACTTCAGCAGCGTCTGGCCAGCGAAGCGCAGCAACAATCTTTTGTCACTGCCGCACCTTAAAACAACTCTCCGGCAGGCGAACGCGGTTGATAAGCGTTCCTATAGCTGAAACATTTTCTTTCAGCTAAAGCCAATAAAGCGCGATTAGTCAGAGGATTGGCTAATGCCTGCCGGGATCTCATCTGTTATAGTGTGGCTCGTTTTTAATTTTACCCTCATGGATGTTGTAGTCTCGATCATGAAACAAGTAACCTCTTTCAGCTTAATCAAGAGCATAGCGCTCGGCACCGTTATCGCGATGAGTGCAACCTCCGTTGCGCATGCCGATGACGTTAATATCAAAACCATGATCCCAGGGGTACCGCAGATCGATGCGGAAGCCTACGTCCTGATTGATTACAACTCCGGTAAAGTTTTGGCGGAAATGAACGCCGACGCCCGCCGCGATCCTGCCAGCCTGACCAAAATGATGACCAGTTACGTCATCGGCCAGGCACTGAAAGCAGGCAAGATCGGTCAGGAAGATCTGGTTACCGTTGGACAAGATGCCTGGGCAACCGGCAACCCGGTATTCAAGGGTTCTTCACTGATGTTCCTGAAGCCAGGCGACCGCGTGCCGGTCTCCAAGCTGACCCGCGGTATCAACCTGCAGTCCGGTAACGACGCCTGTGTGGCGATGGCCGACTATGTGGCCGGCAGCCAGGACGCGTTCGTTAACCTGATGAACACCTACGTCAGTAAGCTGGGCCTGCAGAACACCCACTTCCAGACGGTACATGGCCTGGATGCACAGGGTCAGTACAGCTCGGCGCGCGATATGGCGTTGATCGGCCAGGCGCTGATCCGCGACGTGCCGGACGAGTACGCAATTTATAAAGAAAAAGAATTCACCTTCAACAATATCCGCCAGATGAACCGTAACGGTCTGCTGTGGGATACCAGCCTGAACGTCGACGGCATCAAAACCGGTCATACCGATGCAGCAGGCTACAACCTGGTCGCATCTGCCACCGAAGGCCAGATGCGTCTGATCTCTGCGGTGCTGGGCGGTCGTACTTATAAAGGCCGTGAAACCGAGAGCAAGAAACTGCTGACCTGGGGCTTCCGCTTCTTCGAAACCGTTGCGCCATTGAAAGTGGGCAAAGAGTTTGCGTCTGAGCCGGTATGGTTCGGCGATGCGGATCGCGTTGAGCTGGGCGTAGACAAAGACGTTTACCTGACTATCCCACGCGGCCGGATGAAAGATCTCAAAGCCAGCTACGTGTTGAACACCCCGGAAATTCATGCACCACTGGCGAAAAACCAGGTTGTCGGCAGCATCAACTTCCAGCTGGATGGCAAAACCATAGATCAGCGCCCACTGGTGGTGATGAACGAAGTGAAAGAAGGCGGTTTCTTCAGCCGTATCGTGGATTACATCAAACTGATGTTCCACCACTGGTTCGGTTAACAGTTGAAATGGGCGAAATCGCCCCCATATACTGATTAACATTAACTCCCGCTCCGGCGGGAGTTATAATTTATAGAATCGCTATATCGATAGCCGCACTCTGGAGCGCACATGAAAACTAAACTGAACGAACTGCTCGAATTCCCTTGCTCATTTACCTACAAGGTAATGGGCCTGGCACAACCCGAGCTGGTAGACCAGGTGGTTGAAGTGGTGCAGCGCCATGCTCCCGGGGATTACAACCCGCAGGTTAAACCTAGCAGCAAAGGCAATTACCACTCCGTGTCCATCACCATCACCGCCACCCATATCGACCAGGTGGAAACCTTATATGATGAGTTGGGCAACATTGAAATTGTCCGCATGGTGCTGTAATTCCAGCACAAACCCCTGCATTTCAGCCCGGGACAGAGCATTCTCTGCCCGGGTTGCGCATTTTTGGTCAGCGAAACGCTGGTCGCCGGCCAGAGCGCCCGGTATAATGGCAACACCACTTCTGTAACCTGACGATGACTCTTTTGCAACCAGACAAGATCATTTTGCGTCAGCTGGGGTTGCAGCCCTATGAGCCTGTATCCCAAGCCATGCACAACTTCACCGATCGCCGCACCGAAACCACGCCCGATGAGCTGTGGCTGGTTCAGCATCAGCCCGTGTTTACCCAGGGCCAGGCCGGGAAAGCGGAGCATCTGTTGATGCCGGGCGATATTCCGGTGATCCAGAGCGATCGCGGTGGCCAGGTGACCTATCACGGGCCGGGCCAGCAGGTGATGTATGTGATGGTCGATCTGAAACGCAACAAGGTTGGCGTTCGCCAACTGGTCACGGCTATCGAAGATACCGTTATCAATACCCTCGCCTACTTTCACATTGAATCGCGTGCCCGTCCTGATGCGCCCGGTGTTTATGTGGGGGAGCAAAAAATCTGTTCGTTGGGTTTGCGGATCCGTAAAGGCAGTTCATTCCACGGCCTGGCCCTGAATGTGGCCATGGATCTCACCCCCTTCCAGCGTATCAACCCTTGCGGTTACGCCGGTATGCAGATGGCGCAGGTCAGCGCGCTGGTGCCCGGTGTTGGCATAGAAGACGTACACCCAGTCCTGGTACAGGAATTTGTTCATTTACTCGGCTACCCGAAGGTCGAGCTTCGTAACTGGAACCTGCACGATTATGAGTAAACCAATTCAGATGGAACGCGGCGTCAAATACCGCGATGCAGACAAAATGGCGTTGATCCCGGTAAAAACGGTGGTCACAGAACGGCAGGAGCTGTTACGTAAACCCGAGTGGATGAAAATCAAACTCCCTGCCGACTCTACGCGCATTCAGGGCATTAAAGCCGCAATGCGTAAAAACGGTCTGCATTCGGTGTGCGAAGAAGCTTCCTGTCCGAACCTGTCTGAGTGCTTCAACCACGGTACCGCCACCTTTATGATCCTGGGCGCTATCTGTACCCGCCGCTGCCCGTTCTGCGACGTGGCCCACGGCCGCCCGGTGGCGCCAGATGCCAACGAGCCGGAAAAACTGGCTCAGACCATCGCCGATATGGGCCTGCGTTATGTGGTGATCACCTCGGTTGACCGCGACGATCTGCGCGACGGCGGTGCCCAGCACTTTGCCGACTGTATCGCGGCTATCCGCGTCAAGAACCCGACCATCAAGATTGAAACGCTGGTACCAGACTTCCGCGGCCGTATGGATCGTGCACTGGAAATCCTGACCGAAACGCCACCGGATGTGTTCAACCACAACCTGGAAAACGTACCGCGTGTTTACCGTCAGGTTCGCCCTGGAGCTAACTACGAGTGGTCATTGAAGCTGCTGGAGCGGTTTAAAGAAGCACATCCGCACATTCCAACCAAGTCAGGCCTGATGGTCGGTCTGGGGGAAACCAATGCGGAAATCGTTGAAGTGATGCGCGATCTGCGTCGCCACGGCGTTACCATGCTGACTCTGGGCCAGTATCTGCAACCAAGCCGCCATCACCTGCCGGTACAGCGTTACGTCAGCCCGGCCGAATTTGATGAAATGAAAGAAGAAGCGATGGCGATGGGCTTTACCCATGCCGCCTGCGGCCCGTTTGTCCGTTCGTCCTACCATGCCGACTTGCAGGCAAAAGGGATGGAAGTGAAGTAATTATTTGTTACGTTTTCAACGACGGGAACGGCAAAAAACGGATGTCCATGCGGCATCCGTTTTTTATTGCCTGGCAGAAGACGAAATTAAACGTCTTTCTTTTCGACGCTCTGCGGGTTGGACTGACTTTCAGCCGTGGTTGCCGCTGGCGGAGTCGTGTCATCGCCCACGGCCTTTTTGAAGCCCTTCAGTGCAGCACCCAAATCAGCGCCCAAAGTACGCAGTTTGCTGGTACCGAACAGCAAAACGATCAACACCGCAATCACCAGAAGTTTGGTAATACTGATCCCTTCCATACTCACCTTCTTATTCATATAGCGCTGCGGACGCAGCGAGAAAACAAACCTTGCCTGAGGATATTTACCTACTTTCCCTGTGCCAAAACAACAGCAACATGTAACAGAGTGAGATCCTGCGCCAATAAGCAAGGTTAAATACGTCGCACGCGCTTCAGACTATTCTGAGTTTTCCGGCTGCATGGTACGCTGTCCTCCTGCTCATTATGGAGTTGCCGGATGTATACGCCATCAGTCATTGATACCAGACGTTCCGGCCTCAGCTTCGCCAGACGCACTTACCTGCCACGCATCGTCGGCCTGGGGGTCGGTTTTATCTGCGTGTTCTCGGTGCTCTCCTCACAGCAGACCGCACCCTGGCTGTGGGGGCTGCTGATTTTCCACGGTTTTGTCTGGCCGCACCTCGCCTACCAATGGGCACGCCGTTCCGCCATGCCCTTCAAGGCTGAAATCCGTAACCTGCTGATCGATTCGTTTTTCGGTGGGCTGTGGGTGGCGACAATGGCCTTCAATGCCTTACCGTCGGTGGTCATCCTGTCGATGATGGGCATGAACAATATCGCTTCCGCCGGCAAATCTTTGTTCTTTAAAGGATTGATTGTTCAAGCCGTCAGTGCGCTGGCAATCAGCGCCCTGCTGGGTTTCCCTTTTCAGCCACAAAGCACGCCGCTGCAGATTTATCTATGTCTGCCCATGATCTATCTCTATCCGACCCTATTGGGATTAGTGACCTACCGCACCGCCAAGCGCCTGGCGGAGAAAAAGCAGGAATTGCTGCGTATCAGTATGCGTGATGGCCTGACCGGGCTGTACAACCGCCGCCATTGGGAACATTTGCTGCATCACCAATTTGACAGCTGTCGCCGCTATCAGCACAGCGCGACCCTGATCCTGATGGATATCGATCGCTTTAAAACCATCAACGACACCTTCGGCCATGCGCTGGGTGACGAGGCACTGGCGGTACTGGCGGAGGAGTTGCTAATTGGCCTGCGCGCCGTGGATATTGTCGGACGCTACGGCGGCGACGAGTTTGGTGCCGTGTTGCCGAACACCAGCGCCGAACAGGCCAGCATTGCGCTGTTGCGTATTCAGGAACGGCTAAACGACATTATTTTCCGCGAAGCGCCACAGCTAAAACTGAACATCAGTGCCGGCATTGCGGATTATCACGGCGATATGAACGGCTATCTGGACTGGTTAAAAGCCGCCGACAACGCGCTGTACCGGGCGAAGAACAACGGTCGCAACCGCCTGGAGCTGGCCGTGCCCGGCCACTGAGGCCAGGAGTGACAATTTCTGCTGTCTCGTCACTTTTGATACTACAAAACAGACGGCACCGGGTGTAAGATCCCGCCTGCGCGGCAAACAGCAGCGCCGATCGACGGAGATGACATTCCTCCATAACCGCCTTCACAGGCTGATGATGTCTACGTAACCTCTCAGAGAGGTGCGTAGCATTGCGCCTGAACCTTTCTGAGTTTGACTCCCTAATTAATGAAAGGCAGTTTCAACCATGTTGAGTTCTTTACTGGCAGTTTTTATTGGCGGCGGTTTGGGTAGCGTCCTGCGCTGGGCCATAAGCATGAAGATGAATCCGCTTAACGCGCACATCCCGCTGGGGACGCTGGCGGTGAATCTGCTGGGCGGTTTTATTATTGGTTTGGCTATCGCCATCTTCACCCGTATGACACACCTGGATCCCACCTGGAAGTTGCTGATCACCACCGGTTTCTGCGGCGGGTTGACCACCTTTTCCACCTTTTCTCTGGAGGTGGTGTATTTACTGCAGGATGGCCGCTTCGCCTGGGCGCTGACCAACATGCTGCTGAATCTGGCGGGCTCGCTGGCGATGACCCTGCTGGCGTTTATGCTGGTGGTCTGGATTAACGGGCAATAATTAATTTCGACTTCTTAATGTTTCCTTAATCTGCACTGAGCATAATCTCATCCAGTATCCCCACTGGATGAGAACTCAGATGTTTAGCCTGCCGAAAACTGCCGCTGAAGTGACCGCCACTCTGCTGTGCCTGCTGATTATGGGTGCCTTCATCAAGGTTTATCTGTTCGCCTAAGTTCGGCCCCGCAAAACCCACCTTTACAGTTGCGCTCTTGCCTATTGCCATGGTTGCATTACAATTGAGAATGAACGTTCGCACCCAGAAAGCGAACCGCATTTCATTTGGCAAAGGACCGGGACATGATATCCACCAGCGACAGCAGGCAGGCCAAAGTACAGGCCCGCCGCGATCAGATTGTCGAAGCCGCAAAACTCTGTTTTCGCCAGCACGGTTTTCACGCCGCCAGCATGGCGGAAATCGCACAGGGTTCTCAGCTTAGCGTTGGTCAGATCTACCGCTATTTCGACAACAAAGATGCGATTATCGAAGAGATCGTTAACCGCATCATCGCCAGTAAAATGCGGCGGCTGGAAGATCTTGGCGATCATATCAACCTGATCGCCGGCACCCTGGCGGCGCGCACCCTGTTTCAACAGCCCGGAGAAAGCGAAACCGACCATATGCTGATGCTGGAGGTCACCGCCGAAGCCACCCGCAACCCAACAGTGGCAAAAATGCTCAGCGATGCCGAAACCCGGTTATTCCACCATGTTTGCCAAAGCCTGCGGCGGATCTACCCGCACTTCAGCGAGCAGGAAATCGCTGCCAGAGTGGAGTTTATCGCCGTGTTAAGCGAAGGCACCGGTTATCGCATACTCACCACACAAAAAGCCGACGTCAGCCTGCTGAACGGCTTATACCAACAAGCTATCTCTCACCTGTTCAGGAAACCTTAATCCTCATGACCAAACAACTCGCCAGACAACGTCTGGTGTACGCGCTGGTGCTTGGCCTGCTCGCCTCACTGGGCCCGCTGTGCATCGATCTCTACCTGCCCGCCCTGCCGGAAATGGCCGGTGAGCTGAATACCTCTACTGCCACTGCACAGCTCAGCCTGACTGCGGGCCTGCTCGGGCTGGGCGTCGGTCAGCTGATTTTCGGCCCCTACAGCGACAAGCTCGGCCGTATGCGCCCACTGCTGCTGTCACTGGCGCTGTTGCTGTTCGCCTCGCTGTGGTGCGCACTGGCGCCGAACATCGACCAATTACTGATCGCTCGCCTGTTGCAAGGGTTGGCCGGTGCCGGCGGTGCAGTTATTTCTCGTGCGATTGCCCGTGACCTTTATTCCGGACACGAACTGACGCGCTTCTTCGCCCTGCTGATGTTGGTCAACGGTCTGGCACCGATCATTGCACCGGTGCTGGGTGGCGCCATGTTGCAGTTTATGGACTGGCGTGGGATTTTCGGCGTACTGGCAGCCATTGCAGTGCTGCTGTTTACTCTCGCCAGCCTGAAGCTACACGAATCACTGCCCGCAGAGCGCCGTAGCCAGGGCGGCATTTTGGCCATGCTGCGGTCATTGGGCGGGTTACTGACCCAGCGCCAGTTTATGGGCCTGTGCCTGACGCAAGGGTTTGTGATGGCCGGGATGTTCGCCTATATCGGCGCCTCTCCCTTTGTGCTTCAGCAGATTTATGGCCTCAGCCCGCAGATGTTCAGCCTGTGCTTCGCCATTAACGGCGTCGGGCTGATTATCTCGGCGCAGATCGCCAGCCGCCTGAGCATCCATTTTGGCGAAAGGAAGGTACTGAAAGGGGGATTAACCCTGGCGGCGGTTTCTTCGCTGCTGTTGCTGCTGGCCGCCGGTCTGCACGCGCCGTTGGCGCTGTTGATGGTACCGCTGTTCTTCTCGGTGGCGGTGATCGGTATTGTCGGCCCTACCGCTTCGTCTTTGGCGATGCAAAGCCAGGGCGACAAAGCAGGTAGCGCCTCTGCGCTGATTGGCGTGAGCATGTTTGCTCTAGGCGCCTGCAGCGTGCCGCTCACCGGTCTGGGGGGCACTTCCAGCGTATCGATGGCGCTGACCATTGTCGGCTGTTACGCCGTCGCCATTACGCTGTTTACCCTGCTGGTACGCAAAACGCAGGCATAGAACGACGCTAAAAAAGGCAATAAAAAACCCGCTCAGTGAGCGGGTTTTAAGAATTTCGGCTGTAGCATTAGATAGCGATAACGTTAGCAGCAGATGGGCCTTTGGCACCGTTCGTGATTTCAAATTCTACACGCTGGCCTTCAGCAAGAGTTTTGAAACCATTGCTAGCGATGGCAGAGAAGTGAACGAAAACGTCCTTGCTACCATCTTCCGGAGTAATGAAGCCGAAGCCCTTGGATTCATTAAACCACTTAACGCTACCTTTAATCTTAGACATCAAACTTACCTTTAACGTGAATGAAAGACACAAAACGTGTGTCCAATACAGTACAGCAATTAGACGGGTTTTTGTCCACAACCTGGATCACATAAAAACGATAAAAAGTGAAAAAGTCCGCCGCCTCCGTTGTAAAGCGCTCACCCTCTGGGTCATCGGCTCCCGGGCAGTCCAATCCTCTTTAAACCCCGGCGAACAGCGGTCGAACGCCTGTTTCATCTACCGTCAACGCGCATTGACGACGCGATGCAGACACAATCGCTATGAAATATAACCAGATAGTCTTTTTGCTTCCGGCCGCCCTGCACTAGGGTTAGAGCTTACTAACCACTGTGAGCCAAGACTATGACCAGCCAACTGGCCGAAAAAATCGTCGCCTACCGCCGTGAACTGCATCAGAACCCTGAGCTGTCCAACCACGAATTTGCCACTACCGCCCGCCTGACCCGCTGGCTGGAAGAGGCCGGTATCCGTATTCTGCCGCTGGGGCTGAAAACCGGCGTGGTGGCTGAAATCGGCAGTGGCAAAGGGCCGATCATTGCGTTGCGTGGGGATATTGATGCCCTGCCGATAGAAGAAATTTCCGGTGTGCCATTCACTTCGCAAAACAGCGGCGTGATGCACGCCTGCGGACATGACTTTCATACCTCGGTGATGTTGGGGGCCGCGCATTTATTGAAAGCCCGTGAGGCCTCCCTGCCCGGCACGGTGCGTATATTCTTCCAGCCGGCGGAGGAAACCTTCAACGGTGCCCAGCACCTGATCGACGCCGGGGCGCTGGATAACGTGGCTGCGGTCTTCGGTCTGCACAACGCGCCGGAACTGCCCACCGGTACTTTTGCCACCCGCGCCGGCGCGTTTTACGCCAACGTCGATCGTTTCCAAATCCTGATCACCGGCAAAGGTGCCCATGCCGCCAAGCCGGAGCAAGGGGTGGACACCATCGTCACCGCCAGCCAGATTGTCAACGCGTTGCAAACCCTGCCCAGCCGCAGCTTCAGTTCACTGGAGTCGTTGGTGGTCAGTATTACGCGCATCGAGGGGGGGAATACCTGGAATGTCCTGCCACAGACCGTGGAGCTGGAAGGCACGGTACGTACCCATAGCGATCAGGTCCGTCGCCAGGTGCCGGATAAAATCCGTCAGGTGATTAACGGCGTAGCCGCTTCGCTGGGCGCACAGGCAGAACTGCGCTGGCAGGCCGGGCCACCGGCGGTGGTCAATGACGCACGCTGGGCCGCCTTCAGTAAAACCGTCGCCGCCGAAGCCGGCTACCGGGTGGAAGAAGCGGAACTGCAGATGGGCGGAGAAGACTTTGCGCTTTATCTGCACCACGTACCGGGGGTGTTTGTCAGCATCGGCTCGGCGAGTGAGTTCGGCCTGCACCACCCGCGCTTCAACCCGGATGAACAGGCGATTTTCCCGGCCTCACAATATTTTGATCTGTTGGCAGAACGCACGCTGCAGCAATTAGCCACCGCCCCGGAAAAAGCCACCAGCAAGGCTTAAAAATCACCCGGCTATTATTTCGCGGCGCAGTGAATTCTGCGCTGCGAGTTATTATTTCCCCTTTGGTTATATTTGCTAATTTCAACATTTGAATATGCTGTTTTGTTGTTTTACATCCTGAGAGTGCTCGTCAATAGTGGGGCTCTAAAGATAGCGCCACACCGGCACTTAACAGGGTGAAAGCAATGAGCAACAGTGCGAAAGAACAACGACAATTGCGCCTTGGCGCCATTTTGCATGGCGCATCGGGAAATATGTCTGCCTGGCGACATCCGGATGCCACTGCCGATGCCAGTATTAATCTTGATTTTAATATTGCCACGGCAAAAAAAGCCGAACAGGGTAAATTGGATTTCGTGTTTGTGGCCGACGGTTTATATATCAATGAGAAATCCATTCCACATTTTCTCAATCGTTTTGAACCGCTAACCTTGCTCGCCGCGCTGTCCGCCGCCACCGATAAAATCGGGCTGGTGGGCACGTTATCCACCTCCTACAGCGATCCCTTTACCGTAGCGCGCCAGTTCGCCAGCCTCGATCACCTCAGCAAAGGTCGAGCCGGCTGGAACGTAGTGACCTCACCGCTGGAAGGCTCGGCAAAGAACTTCTCGCGCACCGAGCACCCGGAACACAGCCTGCGCTACCGCATTGCCAGCGAATACCTCGACGTCACCAAAGGGTTATGGGACTCGTGGGAAAGCGATGCCTTTGTACGCAACAAGAACAGCGGTGAGTTTTTCAGCGCCGGTAAATTGCATACCCTGAATCACCAGGGGGAGTTCTTCTCGGTACAGGGGCCACTGAATATTGGCCGTACACCACAAGGGCGGCCGATTCTGTTCCAGGCCGGCGCCTCGGAAGACGGCAAGCAGCTGGCAGCCAAACACGCGGATGCCATTTTCACCCACCATGAAAGCCAGCAACAGGCGCAGGTGTTTTATCAGGACGTCAAAAAACAGTTGGTGGAACAGGGCCGTGAACCGGATGACCTGCGGATCTTCCAGGGTGTCAGTGTGATTGTCGGTGACGACAATGAAGACGTGGAACGTCAGTATTGGGAAACCGCGCGCCTGGTCAGTATCGAAAACGCCCTCAACTACCTTGGCCGTTACTTTGAACACTATGACTTCGCCCGCCATCCGCTGGATGAGCCCTTCCCGGACGTCGGCGAACTGGGACAAAACAGTTTCCGCAGCACCACCGACGCCATTAAGCGCAATGCCCGCGAACGCAATCTGACGCTGCGCGAAGTGGCGCTGGAAGCCGCCTCCCCACGCCCGGTATTTGGCGGCACGCCGGAAGCGGTGGCAGACGGCCTGCAAAACTGGTTCGACACCCAGGCTGCCGACGGTTTCATCATTAGCGGTGGCACGCCAAATTCATTCGGTCATTTTGTCGATCGCGTGGTGCCGATCCTGCAGCAGCGCGGCCTGTTCCGCAGCGATTACAGCGGCAACACCTTGCGTGACCACCTTGGCCTGAAGCTGCCGCCAAACCAATTTACTCAATAACAATAATATTTCTTCAAGGATATCCGCTATGCGAACAACCTTTAGCGTCCTGCCCGCCAAACGCAACGACCTGGGCGATTAGGAGCACACAGATGGCAAACGACGTTTTTATCCAAACGCTGCCGAACGATCCGCTGGTCCAGCCGGTGATCGCAGGGCTATTCGGTGAATATCGCCAACGCTACGGCGACTATTTTGGTGACCAGGAACAGGAAGCGCTGGATTTGTACGCCCCGCCGCAAGGCGCCTTTATCGTGCTGCTGCGCGCCGGGGAGCCGATCGCCATGGGGGCCTTCAAACGCTACGATTTACAGACTGCCGAGTTGAAGCGCATCTGGACACGGACCGATCTGCGTCGTCAGGGTCTGGCACAACGGGTATTGCAGCAGTTGGAAACGCTGGCGCAGGAACAGGGTTACCACCAGCTCTATCTGACCACCGGCTTTCGTCAGCCGGAGGCGGTGGGCCTGTATTTGAGCAACGGTTACCAGCCACAGTTCGATCCCAGCGTCGACAGTGAAGTTTACAGCCGCCCGCCCTACGATGGCAGGCTGCCATTTCGCAAAAGCCTGATAACAGCGGACGCACTCTGTTGTGCACCGGAAAGGAAGATTGCCTAGGGGCCCGTCCCCTTGTTAACCCCCTTTATCTGTTTCAGGAGAATGGTCATGTCCAAGCAAGAAGTATTAAAAGTGGTTCCCGCCCGCTACCCGCTTCGGCTGGTGGGCGCGTTGTTTTCGGTGTTTATTCTGGCGGCAATAGTCCAGTCGGTGGCGGCCAACGAGCGCTGGGAATGGGGTGTCTTCGCCGAATGGTTCTTTGCGCCCGCAGTCCTGTCGGGGCTGGGGCAAACCCTGCTGCTGACGCTGCTCGGCACGCTGTTCAGTATTATCTTCGGTACGCTGCTGGCACTGGCGCGGCTATCGCGTTCTTACCTGCTGACGTCGCTGGCATGGGGTTATATCTGGCTGTTCCGTTCGCTGCCGCTGATCCTGGTGCTGATCATTCTGTATAACTTCTCTTATCTGTACGACTCCATTTCACTGGGCATTCCCTTTACCTCACTGGTGTTCGCCAGCTATCCGACCATTGATATTCTCAGCCAGTTCTCGGTCGCGGTGCTGGGACTGACGTTGGTGCAGTCGGCCTACACCGCAGAAATTATCCGTGGCGGCATTATTGGGGTCGAGTACGGTCAACATGAGGCAGCGGCGGCACTCGGGTTGCCGGGCTATCGCCGCACTTTCCGCATTATTTTGCCGCAGGCGCTGCGCTCCATCATCCCAACCGGCTTCAATGAAATCATCAGTCTGGCGAAGGGGACCTCGATTGTCTACGTGCTGGCGCTGCCGGAACTGTTTTATACCATTCAGGTGATCTACAACCGCACCCAGCAGGTGATACCGCTGCTGATGGTCGCCACGGTCTGGTACCTGTTCATCACCACCGCGCTGTCGGTCATTCAGTATTACATTGAGCGCTATTTCGCCCGGGGCGCGTTGCGCGAATTGCCACTCACGCCATGGCAGAAACTGGCCGGCTGGTTAAAACGTTAGGAGGATCCCATGTCCGAAGCCATTGATTATTATGCCCTGCGCGAAGCGCCGGTGCACAGCATCGTTCCGGTACCGGCGCGTGGCCTGATTGAAATCAGCAACGTGAGCAAGTTTTTCGGTAAACACAAGGCACTGGACGACGTCAGCCTGACGCTACAGCCGGGTACCGTTACGGTGATCCTCGGGCCTTCCGGTTCCGGTAAGTCTACCCTGCTGCGAACCATCAATCACCTGGAGCGTGTCGACGAAGGTTTTATCCGTATCGACGGCGACTATGTGGGCTACCGGCGCAAGGGGGACAAACTGTATGAGCTCAAAGAGAATGCCATTCTCAAGCAGCGTATCAACGTCGGCTATGTGTTCCAGAACTTCAATCTGTTCCCTCACCTGACGGTGCTGGAGAACATCATTGAAGCACCGGTGGTGCATAAGATTTACTCGCGGGCCGAGGCCAAAGAGGTGGCCTATCAGCTGTTGGATACCGTCGGCCTGCGTCACAAGGCAGACGCCTACCCGCGCCATCTGTCCGGCGGCCAGCAACAACGCATCGCCATTGCCCGCGCTTTGGCGCTGAACCCGAAGGTGATTTTGTTTGATGAACCGACTTCAGCACTGGATCCGGAACTGGTCGGCGAAGTGTTGGACGTGATCAAGGGGCTGGCGGATCTGGGGGTAACGCTGGTGGTAGTCACTCATGAAATTGGCTTTGCGCGCGAGGCTGCGGATCAGATTGTGTTCATGGTCGATGGGCAAATCGTCGAGCAGGGCGACGCCCGCCGGGTGCTGAACCATCCGCAACACCATCGTACCATCAACTTCCTCAATAAAGTGCTGTGACCGACGGGGCGCCAGCCTGCGCCCCGCTCCGTTAGACCAACGCGAACCGGCGTTTTTCGGCGGCAAAATCCAGCGGTTTGATGCCACGCTGATTGCGATCCTGCTCGGTCAGTAACGCCGGAGGAATAAACCAGGTGACTTCAAACAGTAGCCCATCCGGATCGTGGCCATAAATGCTCTTGTGCACGCCATGATCTTCTTCCAGCCCAAGAATGCCACGCTGCGCCAACTGGTCGCGAATGCGTTCAAGTTCGTCCAGGCTGTCGACTTCCCAGGCCAAATGGTACAACCCGGCCGGTGGCTCGTTTTCCGCCGGCGGCTCACCGTTGGCACGAAACACCCCGGCCCGTTGCTGCCCCAGATTCTTGCTGAACAACGCCAAATCGTGATCGTTATCCGAATCGGCCGCCTGGGTAAACACCGCTTTATCCGGACTGTTGGAGGGTTTGAGCTTAAATCCCAACACCTGATGATAAAAATCCGCACTCTGCTGCACGTCGCTGACATACAGCACCGCATGGTTAAGCCGTTTAATGCCCATCGATTTTCCCTTTCAGAATTGAATAAAGTAAGAAAGAAAATAGCATGTGGCCACAAACCCGCTAAATGCCGTAATCGCATTATCAAATGCCGGGCACGCAATCTGTCACTGCAAGGCATTCCGCGCTATCATAAGCACTGTATTGAGCGACTTTATGAGAATGATGATGAACGGCAAGATAACGACTTTTTTTGAAGACAAAGGCTTCGGCTTTATTACCGATGAGAACGGGGAAAATCGTTATTTTCACGTGATTAAAGTACAGAACCCGGAGCTGATTAAGAAAAACGCGGCGGTGACTTTCGAACCGACCAACAACACCAAAGGCCCGTCGGCGTTTGCGGTCAAGGTGCTGGCGTCGAGCAAGTACATCATCATCGCCAACGAAAGAATCAAGATCACCAGCATCAAATCCTTCAACACCTTCACCAAAGAAGTGCCGGTGAAAGCGGATGTGGATAAAGAAAATACCGTGCTGTCGGTCGGCCTGTTGATGAACCGCATTCGCCCACAGTCCGAAGAAGCGCCGCAGACCATGCAAACGCTGCGCATGCTGACCATCACCACCTTCCAGAACGATACCCATACCTTCTCGGAACATGAGATCGACATGGATGAAACGCTGAAAGTGCTGAAAAGCCTGTAAACCCTTTTCAGGCGTATAAAAAACATTCTAAGCAATTTGATACCACCTGTGTTAGCGTGGGCTTTCACCTGACACAGGCCATTTTATTATGTCTGATACCAGCAGTGTTAAAGGCTTTATCAACCGCTCTACCAAAATCGCCTGCCCCAAATGCGCCTACGTCACCACCCAAAAATGCGCGACGCTGCGGCAAAATGTCATGCTGATCTGCCCAAACTGCGGCACCGAGTTTGAACCCAAGCAGAACTGAAGCCGCTTATTTGAACATGATGTGCCCGACGCTGTTGCCGCTCACCACGTTAAACGACTCCACCCGGTTACGCCCCTGCGACTTGGCGCGATAAAGCGCGATATCCGCCATATTCATCAGCTGTTCCCACGATTTCACTTCATTCATCGCCAGACTGGCGACGCCAACGCTGATAGTGATATTCAACGGTGCCTTACCGCCAGGGTGCAAATCGGCTTTTTGTACCAATTGCCGTAAATGTTCTGCCAGTGCCACGCCCTGCGCCGCTAGCGCTCTTGGCAGAATAATCGCGAATTCCTCCCCCCCCAAACGGCCAAATAGCTGATCGTGACGTAACTCGCGCCGCACGATATGGGCGAATGAAGCCAACACCTCATCGCCCACCAGGTGGCCGTGGGTGTCGTTGATCTGTTTAAAATGGTCAATATCGATCAGCAGCAGCGACACCGCCTCTTTCGATTTATGCTTATGCTCCAGCAACTCGCCGGCCTTACGCGTCAGCGCGTTGCGTGCCAGTACGCCGGTCAGAAAGTCGTGATTGGCACTGTGCTCCAGCCGCCGCAGCAGCTTACGGTTAACGGCAATTGAACTGGCAAGGATCAGCGGCCCCATTACCAGCATGGCGATCCCCAGACGCGCCGACATCAGCGTATCGAGGAAGGCATTGTGGTTGTTCGGCGTTTCATACAGCATCAAATTGGCGGAAATACTGCTGATCTCGGTCATGCCGGTCAGCAGCGTCAACAAGGTCACCGTGAACAGCTGATAACGCACCGCGCACCACAGCAATGCCGGGATCGGGAAGGCAATCGCCCCCGGTCCACCGATATAGACACTAAACACCAGTGAGAATAACAGCGCCAGCAGCGGCATACTGGCACGCAGTTGCCAGTTGATCTGCATTCGCAACAGCTGTTTGAGACGCGGGGCAGCCAGCAATACCGGCAACAACAACAGGTTGGTCGAGAACTGTTCACTGAACCACGCCAGCCAGGCGATAACGGCCGTGTTGTTATACAGGCTTTCACTGCGCAGTATCGATAAGGTCGACGCCACCGCCGCGCTGCTCAGGCTGGCGGTAAACATATAAAGGATCGTCTGGGGCTTGCCCATCCTGCGCTGCGACTTTGGCAGCAGCAACATCACGCCGTAACCGGTGGCAATCAGGGACATATTGCAGGCATTCAGCCACATCGCCAGCGACAGGCTCTCGCCGTTGGCTAAATCGGCAGCGATCATCCCAATATAAGTGATCAACCAACCAGCCGGCGTAGCATAGGCGGGTTTACGTAATAGCAAACCGAGTAAAATCGCATTCACCGGCCAAAACAGGGAAAGTGATCCTATTGGCCGGGTAAAAATACCCAGTAGGGAAAGCAAAAATGCCAGTAGAAAAAGCGTAATCAACGGGATAGCAGCAGGCAAGCCATGTCTGTCGCTTATTCTGGCGTTCATCGTCTAACCCATGTATTTATAATAACCAGAGCAATTCTATGCATATTCCCTCGCCCGGCATGATGCGAATGACATGAAAAACAAAAGCAGACTTAAAAAATACAGGCAGATCAGTCACAAAGATACATTCACGGCTATTTAACGGAATGTTCTTAACTCAACCCCTCACCGGCATCGTTTACTACGGAACGAATTTTCATCCCTCCGGAAATAATGTTCAAAGATATCTATCAGCATAGCCTAAACCATCGTTAATCAGCACACCGTAAAAACCATAATAATAAAAAGGGTATTTACTTGTCGCACAAACTATTCTGTTGGCTATTATTTTCCAGCAAGATACTCCCGACAGCAATTAAAAATGAAAATATAAAAAAAGCCCGCACAGTGCGGGCTCGCTTGAAGAGCAGCTAATTGACAGTTACGACACAGCCATTGCATGCCTGTGCTGCTGCTCATTGTATCGCCGGAAGCTTAAGCCCACCTTAGCAACAAAAAACCCGGTCTAGGAACCGGGAATATTTGTACGAAATGCAGTGTTAGCCCAAGCAGGCTAATAACATTCGCCACTTTACGCGGCAATTGTGTAGAAAAAATGAGCGAAAGAGCAATACTGATTAAGCCAGTTTGGCAGCAAAGCCCGCGACACGTTGGCCGTATAGGCTGGCAGTTTCCAAATCGCCAGACAACATTTCATCCACGCCAGCGTCGGCAGGCGTCTGTACCAGCAGCCCTACCGAGCCCCCCAGATTGTTTATATCGGTACGCTGCGCCGATTTGGTGTTCGCCGGCATCAGTCCCAGACTGACCCACAGGCCGCCATGCTGCGAGGCCAGGGTTTGCAGAGCGATCAGCGTGACCTGCTTATCGCCGTTCAGGCTGGCACTGTTGGTAAACCCACCGAAAACCTTGTCCTGCCATTTACGGCTAAACCAGGCTTTCGAACTGGCATCGGCAAACTTTTTGAATTGCCAGGACGGACCGCCCATATAGGTCGGTGAGCCAAAAATGATGGCATCCGCCTCGTCCAGTTTCTGCCAGGCTTCGTCGCTGATATTGCCTTCCTGATCGATAGCGATCAGTTCCGCTTCAGCGCCCTCGGCAACAACCTTTGCCAAACGCTCGGTGTGGCCGTAGCCGGAATGAAAAATTACCACTGTCTTCGCCATAAGGAACTCCCTGATCGTTGCAGTAGGGTGCCCACGGCACCCGAGGATACTCTGATCCAATCTAATCAACTGGCCTTGGGGTGAATACCAAATTTATCTGACAGAGTTATTCAAAAAAACCGGGCACAGATCATGCGCCCATGGCCTGCGGACCCTGCTGCCGGGCGAAATCAATAAACGCGCGCAGCGGCCGCGGCATTTGCCGGTTGGCGGGGTAATAAAGATAGAAACCGGGAAACGGTGGCGTCCAGGCCGCCAGCAACGGCAGCAAACGGCCGTCGCTCAGTGCATCTGCCACCTGACTCTCAAACAAATAGGCAATCCCCAGCCCATCCGTGGCGGCACGCACCAACACCTGCGGCTCGTTCACAATTAGCGGTCCCTCCACCGCGATCTCCAGCTTTTCGCCACCGCGCTCGAATTCCCAACGATAAAGACTGCCGTTGGTTGGCCAGCGAGTATTCAGGCAACGGTGCTGACGTAGCGCATCGGGAGTTTGCGGCGAACCATAACGCGCCAAATAGGCTGGCGAGGCGACCACGCACATTCGTTGCTCGCCCCCCAGCGCGACGGCCACCATATCTTTCTCCAGTCGCTCATGCAGCCGCACGCCCGCGTCAAAACCCGCGGACACCATATCTACCAGCCGATCCTCCACACTCAGATCCACCACAATATCGGGATAATGTGCATTGAACGGGGCCAACAGCGGAGCCAAATACTGGATCGCCGCCAGACTGGAAGCATTAAGCCGCAGGGTGCCCGCCGGCTGCAAACGCAACGCGGCGGTCTGCGTCACGGCGGCCTCAATCTCCGCCATCGCCGGTGAGAGACGCGCCAACAACAACTCCCCCGCTTGGGTCAGCGCGACACTTCGCGTGGTGCGATTCAGCAGGCGCACGCCCAACCGGGTTTCCAGATTGCGCTGCGTCTGGCTGAGTGCAGAGGCGGACATGCCCAATTGCGCTGCGGCACGGGTAAAACTGCCATGTTCAACAATGGCGGTAAAAGCGCGCAACTCCGCGAAGTCACTTCCTCTCATTATGTCTCCTGCACTTAATAATTCATGAAGATTATAGCGTATTCAATACACTCCCGGTGGGGCCTATGCTTGAACAAAACCACAGAGGAAATACCCATGCTGACATCACTGGCCCTGAACCATTACCGCCTGCTGGGCCGCTCTGGCCTGCGCGTTTCGCCGCTGGCGCTCGGCACCATGACCTTCGGCACCGATTGGGGCTGGGGTGCAGAACAAGCGGAAGCTCGTCGGCTGTTCGACGTTTATGTCGAACGTGGCGGCAATTTTATTGATACCGCTAACCGCTATACCGAAGGCAGTTCTGAACGATTTATTGGAGAATTTGCCACCGGGCGCCGCGACCGTCTGGTGATCGCCACCAAATACACGCTCCCCATGCAGCCCGATAATCCAAATTCTGGTGGCAACCACCGTAAAAGCATGGTGCGCTCAGTGGAGGAAAGCCTGCGACGCCTGAATACCGATTATATCGACCTGCTGTATCTGCACGCCTGGGACGCCACCACCCCGGCGGAGGAGATCATGCGCGCCATGGACGATCTGGTGCGTACCGGCAAAGTGTTATATCTGGCCGTTTCGGATCTGCCCGCCTGGCAGGCCGCCAGAATGCAGACGCTGGCGGATTTGCGCGGTTGGTCGCCGTTGATTGGCCTGCAGATTGAATACAGCCTGTTGGAACGTACCGTAGAGCGCGAACTGGTCCCGATGGCGCAAGCGCTGGGCCTTGGCGTCATTCCATGGTCACCGCTGTCCGGTGGCATATTGAGCGGAAAATACAGTCGGCAGGATTTGCAAGCGCAGGGGGAAGAGAGCGGCACCCGACGTGCCATGGTTCGCAACAAGGGGATGCTGACCGAGCGCAATATTACCATTGCCGAAACGGTATTGGCGCTGGCCAGGGAGGCGGGTTTTAGCCCTTCTCAAGTGGCCCTGGCCTGGACACTCCGCAATCCGGCAGTGACGGCCCCGATCATCGGTGCACGCACGCTGGCACAGCTGGAAGATAACCTGGGGGCGCTGGAGGTCAGGCTGACAGAAGAGCAGTGGCAACGCCTGGAAACGGCAAGCGCTATTGAACTGGGTTTCCCCCATGATTTTCTGGCGCTACAAGCTACACACGACATTATGTTTGGCGGTTTGACGATTGAGCGCAGATAAAAAAAATCCCGCACCAGGCGGGATAAACTTAACAGGGATGGGGTAATACACTACAGGGAATGGATAACACACAACATCATCGGGTAGGACTACACTACCAATCCCAATGTATAGAACTGTCATCCCTGAGTAAGTTTGCTCTGGCAGATGTAACGCCCGATGGAAATGTGACATTTTTACCCTATGCCCGCTTGCGCAGGCTGCACCACAATCCCCCCGCCGCGCTCACAAAAATGATTAATAAACAATCAATAAAGGGCTATTAAGGGTGCCGAATGCTAGAATGATGTTCCCTACATCTACCCGGTGAAAGATATGTCTATCTTTGATGCCCTTAAGATGTTCAGCAGCACAACGGTAAAAGTCACTTGTCCAGAATGCGCTCACGCTTTTGAACAAAATAGCCGTAAAGTGCGTAAAAACATCACCCTGATTTGCCCCAAATGCGGCCACTATTTCCTTCCTGACGAAAAGTAGTGCCTCAACGCCTGGCCGCCGTTAATGCGAAAATTGAGTGGTATCGTTGGCGTCATCCACTTATCTGACGGGGTGAACCACAATTAGACGCAACTAAAACCCACCACCATTAAAAGTGCTGGAATTAATGCGACCACTCTCCAGGCATTAATCGTCCGAAAAACCGTGGCAGGCTAAACCAGAGTTTCCGAACTTTGCTTGCTGACCAACCCCCTGAGCTCCTCAAAACAGACCGGTTGAATCAGCAGGATATAAAATGGGAGCGCCATGACGCACAGAGAACGACACAGTATAGAAAAGATAGGCTGGCTCAGAGCGGCTGTCCTTGGCGCGAACGATGGGATTGTTTCTACTGCAAGCTTACTGCTGGGAGTGGCATCCGCCAATGTCACCCACCAAAGTATTCTGTTGACCGGCATTGCCGGTTTGGTCGCGGGCGCAATGTCGATGGCAACCGGTGAATATGTCTCGGTGTCTTCTCAGTCAGACACCGAGAAAGCCGCTCTGGCAGAAGAACAGGCCGAGCTGGATGCCGATTTTCAGGGGGAATTCCGCGAGTTAACGTCAATTTATGTCCATCGTGGCCTGGACGTCGCGCTGGCG
The DNA here is from genome assembly GCF_949794035.1 of Serratia proteamaculans. Classification (NCBI taxonomy): domain Bacteria; kingdom Pseudomonadati; phylum Pseudomonadota; class Gammaproteobacteria; order Enterobacterales; family Yersiniaceae; genus Serratia; species Serratia proteamaculans. Next base: position 1,232,681 of record NZ_OX461105.1, on the reverse strand, counting down.
AAGCAAGTGGCAGAAAAACTGATGAGCCATGACGCTTTGGCCGCACACGCGCGTGAGGAGTTGGGCATATCGGAAATCACTACCGCCCGCCCCTTGCAGGCCGCGTTGACCTCAGCCATGAGTTTCTCGGTTGGGGCAATACTGCCTCTGTTGGTCGCAGCGATGGTCACGATCCAGTGGGCAATCCCCGCCATTGCCCTTTCCGCATTGGTTTCTCTGGCCATTCTTGGCGGTATTGCCGCTAAAGCCGGCGGGGCGCCGATAGGCCCCGGCATTATTCGCATTACTTTCTGGAGCGCCCTGGCAATGGGGGTTTCATCAGGCGTCGGGGCGCTTTTTGGTTCGATGACCGGCTAAGATCGACGACCTTGTGAGGACACTCTGCACGTCATAAACGCAAAAAACCGCGCGGTTGCCCGCGCAGGTTGTTATAGCAAAATTAGTGCATCTTCTGCGCCAGTACAGCAATAGCGGCTGCATCAAAACCGTGGTGCTGACGCAGCCAGCCGCGATCGGCCGCCGCCGCATATTCTCCATCAGGGATCCCCAAACGCTTGAGCGGAATGCCGACACCCGCTTCGGCCAGCACTTCCGCAACCAGGCTTCCCAACCCGCCATTCACGTTATGTTCTTCAACCGTGATCACCGCTTTGCATGGTTTCAGTGCCAGCAGCAACGCTGCCGTATCGCAAGGACGAATTGAAGGGACGCTGACCACTTTGGCCTGAATCCCCGCGTCAGCAAGCCTTTGCGCAGCATCGACAACTTCATGTACCGTCGATCCGGTTGCTACCAGCGCAATATCTTCACCTTCGCGCAGCGTCACCACGGCCCCCGGCACAAACTGATAATTTTCATCATGCAGTTCCGGCAGCGCCTTGCCATCGAGGCGAATATAAACCGGCCCCTGATAGCGAATGGCATAATCGATAATCTGCCGACATTCTCGCGGTGAAGAGGGCGCGAAAATCTGAATATTGCCGAAGCCGCGCATCACTGCCAGATCGTCAATCGCGTGGTGGGTACTCGCCAGCGGGCCATAGCTGGCCCCTGCGTTGAGACCGAACAGTTTGACGTTAGTATTGTTGTAGCAAACGTCGACTTTAATTTGCTCATTGGCGCGAGAGATCAGGAAGGGTGCGGCATTACAGGTCACCGCCACTTTCCCGCCCAGCGCCAGCCCGGCCGCCGTTCCGACCATGCTCTGCTCGGCGATCCCTACGTTAACCAGGCGGCCTGGGAATTGTTTAATAAAAGGGGCAATCTTTGCCGTTGACGTTGAGTCAGCCACCACCGGTACCAGATCAATACCGCTTTCAACTGCATCAATAAACGCTTGAACCATTACGCTCGCCAGGTGTTCTGCATTACTCATCTTTCAGTTCCTCCAGTGCCAGTGCAATTTCTTCGCCTTTCGGTACCCGGTGATGCCATTCCGGGCGCCCCTGGATAAAGGAGATACCGGCACCTTTCGTGGTATTGGCGATAATAACGTTGGGTTTACCTTCCTGTTTCAGTCCTTCCAACGTCGCAACCACCGACGCCATGTCATTTCCCTGGCACTCGGTCACCGTCATGCCGAAGGCTTTCCATTTATCGGCCAGCGGATCGGTGTTCATAATTTCGTGGGTCGGCCCTGCCAACTGGAGATTGTTCTTGTCATTAATGATAACCAGGTTATCGAGCCCGTAGTGTGCTGCAGCCAAGGCCGCCTCCCAGTTACTGCCTTCAGTCAACTCGCCATCGCCGGTAATTAAAAAGATGCGGCGGGGGCTATTATTTTTTTTCGCAGCCAGCGCCAGCCCCACGGCAACCGGCAAGCCGTGGCCCAGCGCGCCGGTGTTGAGTTCGATACCTGGGGTTTTCTGCCGAACCGGGTGGCCAGGAAGATGGGAGTTCGGATGCTGATAGGTCTCCAGCCAGTCAACGGGGAAGAAACCCGCTTCGGCCAACACACAGTAGTAGCATCCCACCGCGTGGCCTTTGGACTGGATGTAAATATCGCGCTGGTCGTCAGCAATACGTTCTGGCGCAACATTTAGAATGCGAAAGTAGAGTGCAGTGATCAGTTCAACCTGAGACAGGTCGGCTCCGGTATGCCCACCGGCAGGGCTGTTGGCATTCAATCTGACGATATGGCGACGTATGGCGCGGGCTTTACGCTCAAGTGCCGGGACATCATAGCTATAGGGATTCATTTAATACCTCTGAATTTATTTTCAACTTGGAATATTTATTCCGTCAGGGACTAAAAAAACCAGATATCCCCAGACAAGGCATCGCAAGGCTTCCGCCGCTGCATCATACTCAGGAACATTCTGCCTCCTTACCACCAGGCTTATCTGCACCTGGATACTTTTTCAGTTGACCTGGAATCACCAATGAATATATATTCAATAACGATTCTTTATTCAATTATGCAATCACTGTTCTGTTTTTGTCCATAGCTGATTTTGAGTATTGGTGAAAGTTAGATATTCATCACACTTAAATGTCTTTTCTTTTCGCGTATGATAAAGAGCTCTAACATAATGGCTGCACGTAAATGATTTTCGGGGAAATATATGGCTAAGCAGGATGAACAACGGCTATTAGTTAAGATTGCCACGCTTTACTATCTTGAAGGACAAAAACAGTCCGATATTGCTCAACTTCTCTCGCTTTCTCAGTCATTTATCTCCCGAGCAATTACGCGTTGCCAAAAGGAAGGCGTGGTCAAAATTAGCGTTGTTCAGCCATCGAATATTTTTCTGAATCTTGAAAAAGGTCTTGAGGATCGCTACGGAATTAAACAAGCCATCGTGGTGGATACCGAAGAGGATGCCAACGATCACACCATCAAGCGCGCCATCGGTTCTGCCGCCGCCCACTATCTGGAAACGCGATTACGGCCGAAAGATCTGATTGGCGTCTCTTCCTGGAGCTCAACAATCCGCGCCATGGTCGATGAGGTTCACGCCCAAAACCTGAAGGCTAACGGTGTTATTCAACTACTGGGCGGCGTGGGGCCTAACGGTAACGTGCAGGCTACCATCCTCACCCAAACCCTGGCGCAACATCTGAACTGTGATGCCTGGCTGCTGCCCTCCCAGAGCATTGAAGGTTCGACGGAGGAAAAAAATCGTCTCGTTGCCAGTAAAGATGTCGCCAATGTGATTGCTCGCTTCGATGAAGTCGATATTGCCATCGTCGGTATTGGCATCCTCGAACCCTCGCAACTGCTCAAAACTTCAGGAAACTACTACCACGAAGATATGCTTCAGGTGTTGGCGGAACGTGGAGCGGTCGGCGACATCTGTTTGCACTACTACGATAAGAACGGCCAGGCTGTGTTACGCGATGATGAAGATCCTGTTATCGGCATGGCGCTGGAGAAAGTGAAAAAGTGCCCTAATGTGGTTGCCCTTGCCGGTGGCGCCGATAAGGTTGCCGCTATCAAAGGCGCGCTCTCGGGTGGTTACATCGATGTTTTAATCACGGATTACCCAACCGCGCGCCTGCTTGTCGCCGGTTAACTTCCCAGCCAAACACTTTCTCAAAACCTTTACGCTTTATCCCGAGCGTAAAGGCATAGAAAATAAACACATATATTTCAATGACATAATCACCCCCACCTTCACTCTCTTTCACCCACATCCGCAAGCGTCATCGATCGGATAAGTGTGATTGCCAGCACAATTGATAACTTTTCCTGTAGCCCGACGGTAACTTTCTGGCTAAGGTATTAAATAAATAATCACTATCGAATATATATTCAGTGATTGAATAAGTGAAAACGAATTGTCACATCATGGCCTGCCAGGCAGCAGTGCGAGAACGAGGAATGCCTCCCCTTCCCCCTCCGCGCCAGGACAAAGTGTGACTCAGGAGACGACCTAATGCAGGCAACACGTAAAGAGTTCATCATTGCACTGGACGAAGGCACCACTAACGCCAAAGCCGTCGTACTCGATAGCCGCGGCCACATTGTGGTGAAATTCTCTCAGCCGCTGGCAATTCAAACGCCGCGCGACGGCTGGGTCGAGCAGTCGGGCGAGCTATTGGTTGAAGCCTCACTCGACGTTATCGCTAAAGCCGTTGAATACGTTGGCGCAGAAAACGTTGCTGCATTAGCTGTCAGCAATCAGCGCGAGACCGCCATTGGCTGGTATCGCCAGAGCGGTAAACCGATTAACGCCGCCATCTCCTGGCAGTGTACCCGCAGCGCCGCTTTTTGCGATGAACTGCGTTGCGAGAACAAAGAACAGCAAATTAAAACCGCCACCGGACTGCCGATCGCCCCCCTGTTCTCTGCCTCAAAAATGCGCTGGTTGCTGGAGTCTCTTCCTGAAGGCCGCCAGCTCGCAGAACGCGGAGAAATCTGCCTTGGCACCATCGATAGCTGGCTGCTGTGGAATTTAACCCAGGGTGAGGCGTTCTATTGCGATCACTCCAATGCCGCACGCACCCAGTTGCTGAACCTGCAAACCGGGCAGTGGGACAACGAGATGCTGGCGCTGTTCCAGATCCCTCTTGCCGCACTGCCGGAGATTAAACCTTCCAGCGGATTATTTGGTTATACCCGCGGGCTAAACGCGATCCCGGATGGTATTCCGGTGATGGCGATGGTGGGAGACTCCCATGCCGCGCTGTTTGGTCACGCCCTCGGCGAACTGGGCTGCGTTAAAGCCACCTATGGGACAGGCTCCTCGGTGATGGCACCGGTGCAATCGGCAAAATGCGACATTGACGCGCTGGCCACCACCATTGCCTGGCACGATGGCGATCGCATCACCTATGGGCTGGAGGGCAATATCCCCCATACCGGTGATGCCGTTGCGTGGATGGCTGACAGCACGGGCTTAAGCGAGCTTTCCGATGCCGAACTGGCTCACGAACTCAATACCCTGCCCGCCTCCGTGGAATCTACGTTGGGCGTCTATTTTGTGCCTGCATTAACCGGCCTTGGCGCGCCGTGGTGGGATGACAGCGCTCGCGGCGTGATTTGCGGCCTGAGCCGTGGTGTCAAACGCGCGCATCTGATTCGTGCTGCACTGGAGTCAATTACCTATCAAATCGCCGATGTGGTTGTCGCCATGCGCCAGCAGGATGACTTTCACTTAACAGCATTAATGGTCGACGGTGGCCCAACGAAAAACGACTGGTTAATGCAGTACCAGGCAGACCTGCTGGGTTGCCCGGTGATGCGCAGCAATGTTGCCGAACTTTCGGCGATTGGTGCCGCCCTACTCGCCCGCAAAGCCCTCACGCCAGGATCGATTACCGACCTGAAGGGCTTTTTAACCGAACACAGTGAATTTATTCCCGACATGGCCCGCCACCAGCGCCTGCAAAAAAGATGGCAGGAGTGGCGCCATGCGGTGAACAGAACATTATGGAAACCGGCATCGTCCACCTGACACCCACCAGGGAATCTTCGTGTGCGACGAACCTTAATCATCAACCAAAGGAGCCCCTCACCCATAAACTTGATATTCAGGCCTTACGTTGTTTCACCGTACCCGACAATAACAACCAAGAGAGAACATTGTCATGAAATTACGTTTAACGCTTTTAACTGTTGCTACCCTGACCGCTTTTTCTTTTACTGCCCAGGCAGTGGAAAAAGGCACCATTATGATCATGGTAAATTCGCTGGATAATCCGTATTACGCTTCTGAAGCCAAAGGTGCCAGCGAGAAAGCAAAAGAACTGGGATACCAAACCACAATTCTGTCGCATGGTGAAGATGTAAAAAAACAGAATGAACTGATTGATACAGCCATCGGTAAAAAAGTTCAGGGGATTATCCTTGATAATGCCGACTCAACCGCCAGCGTCGCGGCAATTGAGAAAGCAAAGAAAGCAGGTATTCCGGTGATCTTAATCAACAGGGAAATTCCTGTTGATGACGTCGCGCTTGAACAAATCACCCATAATAACTTCCAGGCTGGTTCTGAAGTCGCCAACGTATTTGTTGAGAAGATGACGGAAAAAGGAAAATATGCCGAACTGACCTGTAACCTTGCTGACAATAACTGCGTTACCCGTTCTAAATCTTTCCATCAGGTCATCGACCAATACCCGGATATGGTCAGCGTCGCGAAACAAGATGCCAAAGGGACGTTAATCGACGGCAAACGCATTATGGACAGCATTCTGCAGGCGCATCCTGACGTGAAAGGCGTAATTTGCGGCAACGGCCCTGTCGCACTGGGCGTTATTGCCGCGCTGAAAGCCGCGAATCGCACCGATGTTGTGGTTGTCGGTATTGATGGCAGCAACGATGAACGCGATGCCGTTAAAGCCGGAACCCTGCAAGCCACGGTGATGCTCCAGGCTCAGGCGATTGCTGCTCAGGGTGTTACCGACCTCGATAACTACCTGCAAAAAGGTGAAAAACCGGCAAAACAACGCGTTATGTTCCGCGGCATTCTGATCACCAAAGACAATGCAGACAAAGTTCAGGACTTCAACATCAAGTCCTGAGTTCGGGTTGTTGCGCCCCTTCGGGGGCGTATAGGAGAGTTTATGTATAAAAAAACCTGGCTGGCACTGGCCGTTCTTGCGCTTGGAGGCTGTCGTATAGTCTCTCAGCAAGAGCTGGCCGATCTTAAATCCCCGCCCAATCCGCATATGGCGAATATCGATCAGACGTGGCAAGACAAAGTGGTTCCACAGATCGTTTCTCAGGCCCGTCCCGTTGCCGAGTTAATGACAGCCTTACGCGCGGCTAAAGATATTGATAGCGCTTGCAAAACATTAGGCTATCGCGCTCAGGATGAGAATCCGTGCATTTTTTACGTCAAGGTTGAAGGCAATATCACCCATATTGACTCGACTTCCCGTAGCGGAAAAATGACGATTCAGGATACCGGCGGCAGCAATGTTGTGGTGCAAATTGGCCCAACGCTGCGCGGCACGCTGTTACGCGACGCCTACCAGGGTACCAGTTATCAGGACTTTAACGACCAGGTTCTGTTTGGCGAATATGGCCAGGCCATTAACGAACATGCGGTAAAAATGATTCAAGCGGCACAAGTTAAAACGGGCGAAGCTACGCAAGTGTATGGCGTATTCTCGGCCTGGGATATTCCGCAAACCATTCCTGATATTACGCCAGCGAAAATTGTTCGTTTGGGAGGGAAATAAAATGCCACAGCAAGAACTCGTCACTCCCCAACCAGTCGAATCTGAAGTTATTATCGAAACCCGTGAGTTATCCCGCGTCTATCCAGGGGTCGTGGCCTTAGATAACGTGAGCTACCGGGTCTATCGAAATAAAGTAAACGTTCTGATCGGAGAGAATGGTGCGGGTAAATCCACCATGATGAAAATGCTTGCTGGCGTTGAAACCCCTTCCTCCGGTCAAATTATTCTTGATGGTACCCCGGTTTCCCTTAGCTCGACTCACCAGGCCGAAAAGAAGGGAATCAGCATCATTTTTCAGGAATTAAATTTATTCCCGAACATGAACATCATGGATAATATCTTCATGGCTAACGAGTTTTTTCAGAAAGGGAAAATCAACGAAAAATATCAATATGAGTTAGCCAAAAAATTACTGGAAAGACTGGAGCTCAATGTCGATCCCTATACGCAACTTGGTGAATTAGGTATCGGCCACCAGCAGTTGGTCGAAATTGCACGTGCACTGTCGAAGGACACTCGCGTACTAATCATGGATGAACCTACTTCTGCACTAAGCCAGTCGGAAGTTAAAATCCTGTTTAACGTTATTGAGCAGCTTAAACGTCGCGGCGTCACCATTATTTATATTTCCCATCGACTGGAAGAACTGATGGAAATTGGCGATCACATTACCATTTTCCGCGATGGACGCTTTATCAGTGAACGTAATGTCAGCGATGCCAGCATTCCCTGGATTATCGAACAGATGGTCGGTGATAAGAAAAAACATTTCGACTATCAGCCCGCGCAGAAAGGCGAGACGGTACTTGCCGTTGAAGGTCTGACAGCGCTACACCACAGCGGCGGATATAAGCTCAACGATGTGAGCTTCACGCTGAGTAAAGGGGAAGTGATCGGTATTTACGGTCTGCTGGGTGCCGGGCGCACGGAGCTGTTTAAAGGTCTGATAGGACTGATGCCTTGCCAGAAGGGCAGCGTCCATCTTAATGGCGAAAATATTGGCAAAGCCCAGTTTCAGGCCCGACTTAAAAAAGGCCTGGCGTTAGTTCCCGAGGACCGACAGGGCGAAGGCGTGGTACAGATTATGTCGATTCAATCGAATATGACCTTATCGGATTTTAGCCTGAAAGGTTTTCGCCAGGCATGGAAATGGCTCAACCCGCAAAAAGAACACGCCAGCGTCAAAGAGATGATCCGCGAGCTCGCTATCAAAGTCAGCGACCCTGAACTGCCGATTACGTCCTTAAGCGGTGGCAATCAACAAAAAGTGGTGTTAGGCAAAGCCCTAATGACACGTCCACAGGTTGTTTTTCTCGATGAACCCACTCGCGGTATCGACGTCGGTGCCAAAACTGACGTTTATCACCTGATAGGCAAAATGGCCCAACAGGGTCTGGCAGTGATGTTCTCTTCATCGGAACTGGATGAAGTCATGGCGCTGGCGGATCGAATTTTGGTGATGGCCGATGGCCGAATTACCGCCGATTTACCGCGTCATGCGGTTACCCGCGAAAAATTAATCGCGGCTTCAACACCTCAAGATTAATCAGGCTGGAATCCATCATGAACCAGAAATATATGATTTATATGTACCTGCTGAAGGCCAGAACCTTTATCGCTCTGCTGCTGGTTATCGCGTTCTTCAGCGTGATGGTACCGAATTTCCTGACCACATCTAACCTGCTGATTATGACTCAGCACGTGGCCATCACCGGCCTGCTGGCCATCGGCATGACGCTGGTAATCCTGACCGGAGGGATCGACCTTTCTGTCGGTGCCGTCGCCGGGATCTGCGGAATGGTCGCCGGGGCATTATTGACCAACGGCCTGCCCTTATGGAACGGCAGCGTCATCTTCTTCAACGTCCCCGAAGTTATTCTTTGCGTGGCCATTTTCGGCATCGTTGTTGGCTTTATTAACGGTGCCGTGATCACCCGTTTCGGCGTGGCACCCTTTATCTGTACGCTGGGCATGATGTATGTCGCCAGGGGCTCTGCCTTGCTGTTCAACGACGGCAGCACCTACCCCAACCTCAACGGTATAGAAGCGCTGGGCAATACCGGTTTCGCTACTCTGGGCTCCGGTACGCTGATGGGTATTTATCTGCCTATCTGGTTGATGATTGGTTTCCTGCTGCTGGGTTACTGGCTGACGACCAAAACGCCACTTGGCCGCTATATCTACGCTATTGGTGGTAACGAATCCGCTGCTCGTCTGGCTGGTGTCCCGATCGTTAAAGCAAAAATATTCGTTTACGCCTTCTCCGGCCTGTGTTCCGCATTTGTTGGCCTGATCGTCGCTTCACAGCTGCAAACGGCCCATCCAATGACCGGCAATATGTTCGAAATGGACGCCATCGGTGCCACCGTGCTGGGCGGAACCGCGCTGGCAGGTGGGCGTGGGCGGGTTACGGGCTCAATTATTGGTGCTTTCGTCATCGTCTTCCTTGCTGACGGCATGGTGATGATGGGAGTCAGCGATTTCTGGCAAATGGTCATTAAGGGCGTGGTTATTGTCACCGCCGTCGTCGTCGACCAATTCCAGCAGAAATTACAGAACAAAGTCATCCTGATGCGTCGCCATGAGGAAAAACTTGCCACGGCCCAGGCCGCCAGTTAATACGCTTTCATTACCCCGCCGCACGCGCTTGCGTCCGGCCTATACAAGGGAAAAAACATGCAAAGAAATTTCCATAACAAAACGGTCGTTATCACCGGCGCATGCCGTGGGATTGGTGCTGGTATTGCTGAGCGCTTTGCTCGCGATGGTGCAAACCTGGTGATGGTCTCCAACGCCGAGCGTGTTCACGAAACGGCAGAAACCTTGCGCAAAAGTTACCAGGCCGAGATCCTGTCATTGCAGGTCGATGTCACTGATGAAGCGCAGGTGCAATCGTTGTACGAGCAAGCCGCAGCCCGTTTCGGCACTATCGATGTTTCTATCCAGAACGCTGGCGTGATCACCATCGATTATTACGATCGCATGCCGAAATCTGATTTTGAGAAAGTGCTGGCGGTTAACACCACCGGCGTCTGGCTCTGCTGCCGCGAGGCCGCCAAATACATGGTGAAACAAAAGCACGGCAGCCTGATTAATACGTCTTCAGGCCAGGGTCGTCAGGGCTTTATCTACACTCCGCATTACGCTGCCAGCAAAATGGGCGTTATAGGCATTACGCAAAGCCTGGCCCACGAACTGGCGCCGTGGAATATCACCGTCAACGCCTTCTGCCCAGGCATTATCGAAAGCGAAATGTGGGATTACAACGACCGGGTGTGGGGCGAAGCCCTGAGTACCGAACAAAAACGCTATGGCAAAGGTGAACTGATGGCGGAATGGGTCGAAGGTATTCCGATGAAGCGCGCGGGTAAGCCGGAAGATGTCGCCGGACTGGTGGCCTTCCTCGCATCCGACGATGCACGCTACCTTACCGGGCAAACCATCAACATCGACGGCGGCCTGATTATGTCGTAATGCCCGTCAGGGACGACAAAACCAGAATAGTGGCCCGGAAGGCGTTAGTCGTAACCCGGGATACTCCTACCCGTCGGTTTACGCCGTATTGCGCCACGGGATATTAATTCAGAGAGTGATGGCTATGATCACAAAAAATTTTTCTCAACAGCTGTTTAGTCTGCAGGACCGCGTGGCCTTCGTGACCGGTGCAGGCAGCGGCATCGGTCAGATGATTGCTTACGGACTCGCCAGCGCGGGCGCTCGGGTGGTTTGTTTTGATCTACGCGAAGACGGTGGCCTTGCCGAAACCGTTAAAAATATCGAATCGATTGGCGGGCAGGCCTGCTTTTATACCGGGGACGTGCGTCAACTCAGCGATCTGCGTGCTGGCGTCGCCTTGGCCAAAAGCCGCTTCGGCCGCCTCAATATCGCCGTTAACGCGGCCGGTATCGCCAACGCCAACCCGGCACTTGAGATGGAAACCGAACAATGGCAGCGGGTTATCGATATTAACCTCACCGGCGTGTGGAACTCCTGTAAAGCGGAAGCCGAACTGATGCAGGAATTAGGCGGTGGCTCGATTATTAATATTGCCTCCATGTCCGGCATTATTGTTAATCGCGGTCTTGAGCAGGCACATTACAACAGCTCCAAAGCGGGTGTTATTCACCTATCCAAAAGCCTCGCAATGGAATGGGTCAGCAAAGGGATCCGCGTCAACTCCATCAGCCCGGGATACACCGCTACGCCAATGAACACACGCCCTGAGATGATCCATCAGACCCGCGAATTTGAAAGCCAGACGCCGATTCAGCGAATGGCAAAAGTGGAGGAGATGGCTGGCCCGGCACTCTTCCTCGCCAGTGATGCCGCGTCGTTCTGTACCGGTGTTGATCTGGTCGTCGATGGTGGTTTTGTCTGCTGGTAAAAGCGGCGCTTAACTTTTGAGCTGTAGCCGAATGCGGAGGATCCTCTCCGCATTTATCCTCTCTCGTGAGGATCCCCTTTGGGTATTCTACGAGCACCTACGACACATCTCCAATGCCCACCACAGCGACCATTACTCAATGTTCCTCCCTAGAGTAATCTGTTACTTGATTAGATGACCACACCAGGTACAGACAGATTGCAGATCCGTATCGGTTCCTCCTGCAGCCATAGTGGTTCCCCGCGCCCCTACCCTCTCATTTATCAGCTTCAATAATGACGGATGTGGGGAACATAAAGCGCAGCGGCAGAAAGCAGTTCTGGCCAAGCGAATGTTTAGCAAACGACACCACTGTGGGAGGAATAACTAGTACAACGGAGAGTTACACGATGTACCTTAAACAAAGAGCAGATGATATGTCCAAAGGTGAGCGAAGCAATCACCATGCGTCATCAAGAGAAATTGAGCGGCAATCAATAAGAGATCTCCTATTGCTAATCTGATACGCTTTACCCATCTATTCAGCAGGGATGAAAAGATGATTCTAAACATACTATATAAAGCGATTATTAGATTAGCAGCATTGATGTCTTTAACTTTTCTGGTTTTAATTTTATTCGAACTTAAATCACCAATTAACTCAATGGAAATTATCATCGAGTTGCTAATGCTTGGCATATGGGCTCATGCAGAATGGGATTGGGAAAAGAAAAAAAAGCAATAATTACTGCACGCAATATAGGTCGCTAAGGCGGCCTTTTTTGTTGCCTGAATTCCACTATTTATATCTATATAACAGATAGTTACCAGATTAAAAACGAAGACTTGAAACACATCAACGCGAAGTTATCGCAGGACGTTCATCGCATTCAGCAACTTGAACTTAACGCTAGAACTGCTGTGCAAATTGAATAAGCCAAAACGGCGTTAGTCAGCCAACCCTCATCGCGCCCACGGGGCGTACCGAAGCGATCATGTCATTCAATCAAATCGTCTGGTTCGGTGTGCTTGCCTTATGCGTCTCAGCTTACCTAGCTCCCGGCTACCTGGTAGGCACTACCCGGCTGTTGAACGAATTTGCTGGTTGACCCGCTAAGAAGCAAACCGGTTACGCACATTTGGCACCTAACCCTTTGACAGAACATGCACGAAAAATTGACATATTATTGAGTGTTAACGACAAAAGAAGAAAATCAGGCAGGATTAAGAATTTCGTAAGCTGTTACCCTACAGGATTCGAACACGCTAATTATATATATTTAATATGAATAAAACTGTGTTCGATAAAATTCGCACCAACATTTATACCAACAGATAAATTTGTTAGAAAATACAGCCAATTATCGACGAGCCAGCATGCTGGGATAATTTTTAGCAATGATGTCGTTCATCTTTTCTACTAGATCTAGGCGTTTGAATACGATATTCCCGGTCCCCTTTTGAAAGTACTTTATCTTAAACAGTTCGTCTTCGTAGCGGTCAGAGGTTTTCTGCTCGCTAATATGATCGCTGAGACGACGAGCAATATCTGCACGGTTATCAGGAATGAGTTTTCCATCGAGTAACATCAGCATGCGTTCCAATTAATACGTTCATGACAGTAGCCTTAACTTGACAATATAATATCCATGGCCTGCCATTACCTTACCTATTTAGAAATTAATTTCTGTAATTTCCATTAATCAGTTCCCCCTGCACCTCACTAATCTGTATATTACAATGATCAGCTAGTAAATCTAGCATCAACACCTCTATTTCAAAGACAAGCACGCGGGAAAGGTGTCATTCAGAGTGGTAAAAGGTGTAAATCAGGCTGTTAATGCCAGGGAGGAATAATTTTTCAATAATTTCATTCTGTAGCTGGAAATGACTTTTCCCTGCTAAAATTTGCGAAAATCATTCCATACCCACAGAACAACCTCTTCTTCATCATATATCCATTTCTGGCTTTTCAGTTTCTTGCCTGGCTTCAAAAAAATCGCCCCAGTCCGCCATTGCATACAAGATAGGTGAGAGGGTGTTACCAAGCGAAGACATCGCGTACTCGACCCTCGGAGGTATTTCCCCAAAATCCTTTCTAATGACAAGACCATCCTCCTCTAATTCGCGCAGTTGCTGAGCGAGAATTTTTGGCGATATGGGTCCAAGGCATCTCGTCAGCTCACCAAATCTTTTGGTACCCTCGAGAAGAAAATGAATGATCAGTACCTTCCACTTCCCCCCAATGACTTTCAACGTGATTTCGACGGGACAGTTTGCCTTTTTATTAGCTATAGACATTTCAGGTTCTCAGTATCATTTTGGAAACTAGTAACATAAATGTAAGTAGTTGTGGTTTGGATGTGCAAGATATATTTTATCATTGCCCGACTCAAGTACTTTCACCGAACTGGTGATGTACATCGTCGTAAAAATTGGATATTAAGAGGAACAATATGGCTGCTACCAATGGAATGCTAGACCCAGATGATTCGGTTATTTTACTTATCGATCACCAGAGTGGGCTGTTCAATACGGTTCGTGACGTATCCATTCCTGATCTTCGCAATTACGTTACAGCGATCGCGAAGACAGCAACATTGCTGAATATTCCGGTGATCACTACTGCTTCTGTACCAGATGGTCCCAATGGCCCACTGATCCCAGAAATACATCAGTATGCACCCCATGCAATATATGTGCCGCGCACAGGGCAGATAAACACGTGGGACAATCCTTTATTTGTGGAAGAGATTAAGAAGACGGGTCGGAAGACACTGATCATCGCCGGCACGCTTACAAGCGTTTGTATGGCCTTCCCTGCGGTGAGTGCGAGACAAGAGGGCTACAATGTTTATTGTGTCGTCGATGCTTCAGGAAACTGGAGTAAGTTGGCAACTGACACCACTATCGCTCGAGTCACGCAAGCTGGCGCGATCCCTACTGATACCTTCGCTATCGTTGCTGAGTTAATGCGAACCTGGAACCGTGCTGAAGGTTCACGCTTTGCTGAAATACTTTCTGAGCATGTGTGCCCTGAGTACAAGTGCCTGATGGAAAGCTTTAGTAAAGCCCAGGCTGTCGTCAAGGATGGTCCAGAGACAAATCTCGATAAATATCAGTAAAGTAGAAATATATGTAAGTAATACTCGCTGCAAATTCCCTCATGTCGCATATGAGTGAGGCAGAGGAAACAGAGGGCACTACAGTGCCCTCTATCGTGCCAGAATGCAGTGGTTTACTGAATTTGAGCAGCTTAACTGGGGTCATATCTCACCTCAGAACAACGCAAGGTGACCCAGTAAAAAGAAAGAATTTCAGCGCAGAGTCCAAACGTGAATCTGCACAGTTTCTCAAACCTGGACCAAAAACATTAACGAAGGAGATATCATGTCGATTGAACAAGCATTAAAAACGCGACAACCCAAAGATATTGTAAAGGCATTCTTAGAAAATACCGCTAAGGATAAAGTTGAAAATGCCGCTAATCAATTAGTAGATATTAATGCTACCTATGTCTCGCTCAATTTTAACAACCCTGAGTTAAAACAGATTGAGCCTTGGGCGGGTACCTCCCAAGGGCGTCAAGTGTATATTGATACCTTCGTCAATGTTGGGACCTACTGGAATGTTGATGCCTTTGATATCACAGATATCCTTGCAGAGGGCGATACAGTGGCCGTATTTGGGCAATTTACTTACACCTCTGTCGCTCTGGGCCACCAGTTTACCTCCCCCTTTTCGATCAAGGCTAAAGTAGAAAACAGTAAAATCGTATATTTTCAGTTCATGGAAGATACTTATGCCTCTGCGGCATCATTCCGTGCCAGTGGTGAGTGGGTTATCCAGAACAGAACCGATGTGGCAGCATTTCAGGTAGGGAAAAAATAATCGGCAAAAGACAACATTCCTTTTTTAGGGACGTTTCGATAAACGGACAGGAGTAGCCATTTAATGGACAAGAAAATCGAACGAGTTTTAGAAATGCGGAGTGATTATCGTCAACTGATCCCGACTGCCGGTGAGCCAGATTGGGTAGAAACCCTGTCAGAAATAGTTATTCCCACCTCACCTGAATATGATATGCCTGCACGATTGTATGTCCCTGCACAAAAAGAAAATACACTTAAACCTGCAATTCTGTTTATTCATGGTGGTGGCTGGGTCTCGGGCGATTTAGATACTCATGATGTACTTTGCCGCGCCCTGGCCAATAAATTCGGTGCTGTCGTGCTGGCAATTGACTACCGTCTAGCCCCAGAGTTTCCCGCCCCAATAGGGATTGAAGATAGCTATGCAGCCTTACAATGGTTACATCAGCAGGCAGAGGCGTTGCAGATCGACCGCAATGCTATTGCAGTAACCGGCGACAGCGCGGGAGCGACAATAGCTATAGTGGTGAATGCCCTCACCCGTGATCGTAAAGGTCCTCCCATTTGTGCACAGTGGTTGATGTATCCCAGTGCCAGTTTCGATTTTGACACGCCATCCTTCGCCGCATTTGGTGAAACTAATTTCCCTACTACTGACATTATGAAATTTGTGGCAAGTTGTTACCTCCCTGAAGGGATGGCAATAAACGATCCGCTCGTTTCACCATTATATGGAAATCACCATCACCTTTCCCCGACACTTATATCCGTAGGTGACAATGATCCACTTTACGATGGATGTATACAGTTGGGCGATGTTTTAAACCATGCGGGAGTAACAACCCTGGTTAACGTGTATAAAAATGCTGAGCATGGCTTTATTCAATTCTTTAAAGATACCACCACCCATCCGGCAGGCATGGCTGGATTAAAAGATGGGGTGACTTTTTTGAAACATTACTTGCATCCCTGACTTTCTCTTTTAGGGGGATATTCCCAGACTTTTCCGTCCCCCAGTTTCAGGTCTGCTGATTGCTACTTTTGGAGAGCTGCCTCGTTTCCCCATATCATTTAACCGAACCTACGAGAAAAAATTGACGAAGTCTTGGCGGACAATGTCACTAATCTGGCACTTTTGGAAAATGTAGCTGTTGAGGAAGAAGCTTAATTCGTTGAATCTAAATGGTACGCCCTACAGGGCTCGAACCTGTGACCTACGGCTTAGAAGGCCGTTGCTCTATCCAACTGAGCTAAGGGCGCATTGGGATGCGGCAACCGAGGGTTGCGGGAGGGGATTATACGGTCAGGGGTTACTGAGTCAATGCCTTTTCATGACGTTACGGCTGTAGCCGTGCTTTATGGTGTTTTTTCAGCCATTACAGATATCGCTATGAAGTTAACATCGTTATTTATCTTGAGTTCGGCTCGGTACCGGGCGGTAAAAAGGTGTAGCGGATCATTCTGTTGGCATAAAAAAACGTAAATCATGCCAGGCAAACGGCGTCGAACACGATTCAGCGCCTGACAGCGCGCTCCGCTTCTGACAAAATAGCACCATCCCCGCTTTTCTTAATTGATGGATTTCCTCACTGATGTCAGCAAAGATTATTGATGGTAAAACGATTGCGCAGCAGGTTAGAAACGAAGTGGCTGAGCAAGTTAAACAACGTCTGGCTGCCGGTAAACGCGCGCCGGGCCTGGCAGTCGTACTGGTTGGCGAAAACCCGGCCTCACAGATTTATGTCGCCAGCAAACGCCGCGCCTGTGATGAAGTGGGTTTCCTCTCCCGCTCCTATGATTTGCCTGCCACCACCAGTGAGGCCGAACTGCTGGCGCTGATCGATCAACTGAATACCGACGGCGAGATCGACGGTATTTTAGTGCAGTTGCCGCTGCCTGCCGGCATCGATAACGTCAAAGTGCTGGAACGTATTCATCCGGATAAAGACGTCGACGGTTTCCATCCATACAACGTCGGTCGCCTGTGCCAGCGCTCGCCTAAACTGCGTCCCTGCACCCCGCGCGGCATCGTCACCCTGCTCGAGCGTTATAACATCGATACCTATGGCCTGAATGCCGTCGTGGTTGGCGCGTCCAACATCGTCGGCCGCCCGATGAGCATGGAGCTGCTGCTGGCCGGTTGCACCACCACCGTGACCCACCGGTTCACCAAAAATCTTCGTCATCACGTCGAAAACGCCGATCTGCTGGTGGTTGCGGTCGGTAAACCGGGCTTTATTCCGGGTGATTGGATCAAACCGGGTGCGATCGTGGTGGATGTCGGCATTAACCGCCTGGAAAGTGGTAAAGTAGTCGGCGACGTAGATTTTGAAGCCGCCAGCGAGCGCGCAGCCTACATTACTCCGGTTCCGGGTGGCGTTGGCCCAATGACCGTTGCTACACTGATCCAAAATACCTTGCAGGCCTGCGAGGTTTATCACGACGTTCAACCTAAATAAGTAAGGCAGTATGGAAACTTTTAATCTGGATAATCACCCGCACGTCGAACTGTGCGACCTGCTCAAATTCCAGGGCTGGTGTGAAAGCGGCGGCGGCGCCAAAGAAGTCATCGCCGATGGGCAGGTGAAAGTGAACGGCAAAGTAGAAACGCGTAAGCGCTGCAAAATCGTTGCCGATCAGGTAGTCGAGTATAACGGCGGCAAGGTTGTCGTTAAGCCGTAAGCCGTGCTCCATAGAAAAAGGCGCTGAGGGTTAACTCAGCGCCTTTTTTGTTTGTCAGCCTAAAGCGAATTACTTACGGCGCCAGGTGGTCCCCTGTGGGCCATCTTCCAGCACGATGTTCATCTCGTTCAAGCGGTCGCGCGCGGCATCCGCCAGCGCCCAATCTTTAGCTTTGCGCGCGTCGTTGCGCTGTTTGATCAAGGCTTCGATCTCCGCCACTTCACCGTCATCAGCCTGTGCGCCGCCCTGCAGGAACAGCTCCGGTTCTTGCTGCAACAAGCCCAACACCTTCGCCAGCTTGCGCAATTCCGCCGCCAGCCCGCTGGCTGCCGTCAGATCTTCAGCCTTCAGGCGGTTAACCTCACGCGCCAAATCAAACAGCGCTGAGTAAGCTTCTGGCGTATTGAAGTCGTCGTCCATTGCCTCGCGGAAGCGGGCTTCGAACACTTCGCCACCGGCCGGTTGAGCGTTGACGTCGGTACCACGCAGCGCGGTGTACAGACGTTCCAGGGCAGTACGCGCCTGCTTCAGGTTCTCTTCGCTGTAGTTCAGTTGGCTACGATAGTGGCCAGACATCAGGAAGTAACGCACAGTTTCGGCGTCGTAGTAGCCCAGCACGTCGCGGATGGTGAAGAAGTTATCCAGCGATTTCGACATTTTTTCTTTGTCGATCATCACCATACCGGAGTGCATCCAGTAGTTGACGTAAGGGCCATCGTGCGCACAGCTCGACTGGGCAATTTCGTTCTCGTGGTGCGGGAACATCAGATCGGAACCGCCGCCGTGGATGTCAAAATGAGTGCCCAATTGCTTGCAGTTCATGGCAGAACATTCAATGTGCCAACCCGGACGGCCTGCGCCCCATGGCGATTCCCAGCTCGGTTCGCCCGGCTTGGACATTTTCCACAGCACGAAATCCATCGGGTTGCGTTTCACGTCGTCGATTTCTACGCGTGCACCGGCCTGCAACTGATCCAGATCCTGGCGTGACAACAAGCCGTATTGTGGATCGCTGTCGATGGAGAACATCACATCGCCGTTGCTGGCCACGTAAGCGTGATCGCGATCGATCAGGCGCTGGGTGATCTCAATGATCTCGGCAATATGCTGGGTAGCACGCGGTTCGATGTCCGGGCGTTCAATCAGCAGGGAGTCGAAATCGGCGTGCATCTCTGCCAGCATGCGCGTGGTCAGTTGATCGCAGCTTTCGCCATTCTCTGTCGCGCGGCGGATAATTTTATCGTCAACGTCGGTAACGTTACGCACGTAGTTCAGCGAATAGCCGAGGTAGCGTAAATAACGCGCCACTACGTCGAAAGCAACAAAGGTACGCCCGTGGCCGATATGACACAGGTCATAGATGGTTACCCCGCACACGTACATGCCCACTTTACCGGCATGAATGGGTTTAAATTCCTCTTTTTGACGACTCAGGGTATTAAAAATCTTTAGCATCGGGACATTCCGTGGTGTGCGTGATAACAAAAATAGTAATTAGGCGATTCACCCAGCAGCGTATTGAAACCCGAAGCCTGATCTAATGCAAGGTTAAGGCCGCGGTTTGCTAAGCTGGGAGGTGGAAAACGGTGAGAAATCAGCGATCGCCTTCAACGTTATAATATAACAACTGTCGTTTTACCACAGTCGGCATGCGGTTTAGCCGCTGCTGACTGATTAAAGGAGATATGTTATAACGGCGGTCTGATTGTTCACTCGATCCCTGTGACATCTCAATTCATCTTGTTAGGACTAAAACTATGGTTACTTTCCACACTAATCACGGCGATATCGTTATCAACACCTTTGCTGACAAAGCGCCGGTTACCGTTGAAAACTTCCTGAACTATTGCCGTGCAGGTTTCTACGATAACACCATTTTCCACCGTGTTATCAATGGCTTTATGGTTCAGGGCGGCGGTTTCGAACCTGGCATGACCCAGAAAGACACCAAAGCGACCATCAAGAACGAAGCCAACAACGGTCTGAAAAACACCATCGGCACCCTGGCAATGGCTCGTACCAACGATCCACACTCTGCGACCGCACAGTTCTTCATCAACGTGGCTGACAACGACTTCCTGAACTTCCGCGGCGAAAACGCGCAGGGCTGGGGCTACTGCGTATTTGCTGAAGTGTCTGAAGGCATGGACGTGGTTAACAAGATCAAAGCGGTGAAAACTGGCCGTAGCGGCATGCACCAGGACGTACCGGTAGAAGACGTGATCGTCACTAGCGTTACCGTCAGCGAGTAATCGCGGCTGCATGAACACGCTGTTCATCGCAGATCTGCATTTAAGCGCACAGGAACCGGCAATCACTGCCGGTTTTCTGCGTTTTTTGCGGCAAGATGCTCCCCACGCCGACGCCCTGTACATTCTTGGCGACCTGTTTGAAGCCTGGATCGGTGATGACGATCCCGAACCGCTACACGGCGAAATCGCCGCGGCCCTGAAGGCGCTGCAACAGACTGGCGTCCCCTGCTACTTTATCCACGGCAACCGTGATTTTCTGGTCGGCAAACGCTTTGCCCGCGCCAGCGGCATGCAACTGCTGCCGGAAGAAAAAGTGCTGGATCTGTATGGCCGAAAAATCCTGATCCTGCATGGCGACACGCTGTGTACCGACGATCAGGCCTACCAACAGTTCCGTCGCAAAGTGCACAATCCCCTGATCCAAAAACTGTTTCTGGCGATGCCGCTACGCTGGCGACTGAAGATCGCTGCCAAAATGCGGGCCCGCAGCCAGCAGAGCAACCAGTACAAGTCGGAATCGATTATGGACGTCAACCCGCAAGCGGTTGAGCAGGCAATGCTGCGCCACCAGGTTCACTGGATGATCCACGGCCACACTCACCGCCCGGCGGTGCATGAATTGGCATTGAGCAACGGCAAGGCCCACCGCGTGGTGCTGGGTGCCTGGCACGTCGAAGGCTCAATGATCAAAGTCAGCGCCGACGCCGTCGAACTGATCCAGTTCCCATTCTAAGTTCCTGACTTGTCGCACAGGTAAAAAAATTCACCCTTTTGACGATGAAAACCGGCGACGCAACCGTTTTCCTCGCCGTGCGCTCATGGTATGCTCTACGCCCTCATTCGGCCTCCCGCCGCAGGCAACCGGCCGTCGTTTGTACAATCACAGGAGCCTTACACCCATGGGAGCCAACGCCGCTTCAGCCACCCACGCTGGGGTCAAAATCGCAATTGTAATGGGATCGAAAAGTGACTGGGCCACCATGCAGTTTGCGGCCGACGTCCTGACCTCGCTCGATGTCCCGTTCCATGTCGAAGTCGTTTCCGCTCATCGCACGCCAGACAAGCTGTTCAGCTTCGCCGAACAGGCGACGGCAAACGGTTTTGACGTGATCATTGCCGGTGCGGGTGGTGCTGCGCATCTGCCAGGCATGCTGGCGGCGAAAACGCTGGTTCCGGTGCTGGGTGTTCCGGTCCAAAGCGCCGCCCTGAGCGGTGTAGACAGCCTGTATTCGATCGTGCAAATGCCGCGTGGCATTCCCGTCGGTACTTTGGCGATCGGCAAAGCGGGTGCTGCCAATGCCGCACTGCTGGCGGCGCAAATTCTGGCGCTGCACGACACCGCGCTGGCACAACGCCTGGCCGACTGGCGTCAGGCACAGACTGACGACGTGCTGAACAACCCGGATCCGCGGGAGGAAGCATGAAGCCGGTTTGCGTACTGGGCAACGGCCAGTTAGGGCGCATGTTACGCCAGGCCGGTGAGCCGCTGGGCATCGCCGTGTATCCGGTTGGCCTCGACGCCGAACCGGAAGCCGTGCCCTACCAGAACAGCGTGATCACCGCTGAAATCGAACGCTGGCCGGAAACCGCGCTGACGCGCGAACTGGCGACCCATAACAGCTTCGTCAACCGCGATATCTTCCCACGTCTGGCGGACCGCCTGACGCAAAAACAGTTGCTCGATCAGCTTGGCCTGGCCACCGCGCCGTGGCAGTTGCTGGCCGATGCCGCCGAATGGCCGCAGGTGTTTGCTGCCCTTGGCGAACTGGCGATCGTTAAACGCCGTGTTGGCGGGTATGACGGCCGCGGCCAATGGCGTCTGCGTCCAGGCCAGGAAACCGAACTGCCGGCCGATGCCTATGGCGAATGTATCGTCGAACAGGGCATTAACTTCTCCGGTGAGGTCTCGCTGGTCGGTGCACGCGGGCATGATGGCCAATCGGTGTTCTATCCGCTGACCCATAACCTGCATGAAGAAGGCATTCTGCGCACCAGCGTGGCATTACCGCAGCCCAACCCTGCGCTGCAACAGCAGGCGGAGCAAATGCTGACGGCCATCCTTGATGAGCTAAACTACATCGGCGTAATGGCGATGGAGTGCTTTATCGTTGGCGATCGTCTGTTGATTAACGAGCTGGCCCCCCGGGTGCACAACAGCGGTCACTGGACGCAGAACGGTGCTTCCATCAGCCAGTTCGAACTGCATCTGCGCGCTATTCTCGCCCTGCCGCTGCCGAAGCCGGTAGTGAGCACCCCGTCGGTGATGGTCAACCTGATCGGTACCGCAGTGGATCCGCAGTGGCTGGCGCTGCCGCTGGTGCATCTGCACTGGTACGAGAAAGAGGTGCGTGAAGGCCGTAAGGTCGGGCACCTGAACCTGAACGATCCTGACGCCGCGGCATTGCAGCAGACGTTACAGGCATTGGCACCTTTGCTACCAACCGAATACCAAAGCGGTCTGGCCTGGGCACAGCAAAAGCTGGCTTAAGCGTTACGCCGCGCCAAAACAAAGGGTTCAACTCACAGAGCTGAACCCTTTTTTATTGCCGATGAAAATCTAGCGGGTATAGCCTTGCGGATTTTTACTCTGCCAGTTCCAGGTATCGCGCATCATCACGTCGAGCCCGCGTTGCACCTGCCAACCCAGTTCCTGTTTCGCCAACCCGGCATCGGCCCAGAAGGCAGGCAAGTCGCCTGCGCGGCGCGGTAGGATCTGATAAGGAATGGCGACGCCCGAGGCTTTTTCAAACGCCTGCACCATTTCCAGCACCGAATAGCCAACCCCAGAACCCAGGTTATAGGCTTTAAAACCGACGATCTTAGCTAAATGATCCATCGCCGCCAAATGGCCCTGCGCCACGTCCATCACGTGAATATAATCACGTACACCCGTGCCGTCTTTGGTTGGGTAGTCACCGCCGAACACGCTCAGGTTTTCCCGCTGGCCGATGGCCACCTGCGCGATATAAGGCAGCAGGTTATTGGGGATGCCGCTCGGATCTTCGCCAATCAGGCCAGATTCGTGGGCACCCACCGGATTAAAGTAGCGCAGCGCGATAATCGAAAATGCCGGTTCGGCCCTGGCAAAATCCTGCAGGATCTGTTCGACCATCCATTTGGAAGTACCGTAGGGACTGGTGGTGCCACCGATCGGCATATCTTCCCGGTAAGGCACCGGGGCATGTTCTCCGTACACCGTGGCGGAGGAGCTGAAGATAAACTGATGGACTCCCGCCTCGCGCATCGCCTCCAGCAACACCAGCGTCCCCGCCACGTTGTTCTGATAATACTCCAGCGGTTTTTGGGTAGATTCCCCCACCGCCTTCAGACCGGCAAAGTGGATCACCGAGGCAACTTTGTTTTCCTCAAAGATGCGCTTCAGGCAACCGGCATCCTGCACATCTCCCTGATAAAACGTCGCGGCTTTGCCCGTCAGTTGTTCCACGCGCCGTAAAGACTCTTCGGACGCATTGACCAAATTATCCAGCACCACCACATCTTCACCACGTTCCAGCAGCGCCAGTACCGTATGTGAACCAATGTAGCCCGCGCCGCCGGTTACCAGAATCGTCATAACTTCACTTCCCCTTATTCAGTATCAGGAGCGAAAACCCGCCGTATCAGCGGGTCTCGTGTACCTGGTTAACCGCTCAGCGTGAACCAATGTTGCGTAACGGTTTGCCGGCCATCAGATTGCGTTCGATATGTTCCAGAGAGATATTTTTCGTTTCCGGGATCAACGCCAGCGTGATGAAGATAAACACCAGGTTGAGCGCCGCGTAGACCCAGAAGGTATAAGCGCTGCCCAGCGAATTCAGCATGGTCAGGAACGTCGCCCCGACGATCATATTGGCGATCCAGTTGGTGGCGGTGGAACAGGTGATGCCAAAGTCACGACCTTTCAGCGGTTGGATCTCGGAACACAGCACCCAAATCAGCGGACCGGCACTCATGGCAAAACCGACAATAAACATCAGCAGCATGATAATGGCGAAGTATTGCTCGGTCGGTGAGTTCATCCCCACATGCATCATCGTCCCCAGCGCCCCCATGCCCACTGCCATGACGATAAAGCCCAGCGTCAGCGTCGGTTTGCGGCCCCAGCGGTCAACCAGGCCAATCGCGATAAAGGTGGCCAGTACGTTGACCAAACCCACAATCACCGTCCCCCACATCTGCTGGGCGGTACTGGCAAAGCCCGCCAGACCAAAGATCTTCGGTGCGTAATACATGATAACGTTCATGCCGGTGAACTGTTGCATCACCTGTAGCAGGACGCCGAGAAAAACGGCACGGCGGAAGTTCTTATTGTCTTTAAACAGTGACCAGCCACTTTGTTTCAGCTTGAGACTTTCACGAATTTCGTTCAGTTCATGCTGCGCCTGAGCACTGCTATCACGCAGTTTCTCCAAGACCTGACGCGCCTGTTCATGACGGTTACGCGAAGCCAGCCAGCGTGGGCTATCCGGCAGGAAAAACACCCCGACCAGCAGCAGTACGGCTGGAATGGTAATCACCCCCAGCATCCAACGCCAGGCGCCGGTGTAACTGAATGCGGTATCCGACAGGTAGGCCGCCAGAATGCCGATGGTAATCATCAGCTGATACATCGAAATCATGCTGCCGCGAATTTTTTCCGGCGCGATTTCAGACAGATAAATGGGCGCCGTATAGGATGCGACCCCCACCGCCAGCCCGAGCAGAATGCGCGACAGCAGCAAGACTTCAACGTTAGGTGCCGCCGCTGAGCACAACGAGCCCAGCACGAACAGCACTGCGCCAATCATCAGGCTGTATTTACGCCCGATACGGAAGTTCATCCAACCGCTGCCCACGGCACCGACCGCGGCCCCAAACATCATTGAGCTGACCACCCACTCCTGCTGGGAACTGGTCATATGAAACGAATCAGTGATAAACGGCAGAGCCCCCGCAATAACGCCGATATCCAGACCAAACAGCAGCCCGGCCAGTGCGGCTAAAAAACAGACGAAAAAAGTCATGCCTGCATTGCTTTGGCTTTTCTCAGCCGCCGACACTTTGACGGTAGTACTCATACTGCCTCCAATCGATAACGTTCTTAAGTTGCCGTTATGATAGGAGGCAATCCGCCGGAGAGAAGTGAGTGCGATCACATTAGTGGAAACGATTACATAATTTAATTATCACGAAAAAATACAAACCACAATCCTAAACAGACTTAAATACATTGATTTAATGTGATAATTTGCCAGATCGTGGAGTTGAAATGACGATATTGGTAACATCCCTTTACCCTCATTTTTGATGTCTGTTTTAGTAAATCGAACATTAAGTGTAACCGATTTCACACTCAGAACGTCGAAATGCCCTGGCCGAAAGCGCTGGAGTTGGGGATAAATACGGGGGTAAGCGAAGAACTGGAACGCGTGAGGGCAGTGTTTATTGTGGTTATGGCCGGCCCTGTCACTTGGGCCGGCCTGATATTACGGTGAGTTAACCCTCGTAGCTGCGGAACAGCGCCTGCCCGCGCAGCAAGCGCACGCCCAGCCAACCGCCACACAGTGACAACAACAGCGCGCTGAGTAACGGCAGTGCCCACCACAGTACCGGCGTAGGCGCCCATGGGAAGTCAAACACCTGACTCTGCAGCAACCACAGCGCCGCTTCCGCGCCCACCGCGGCGGCAATGCCCGCCACCAGCCCCAGCAGGGCAAACTCACACCACAGCGTGCTGCGCAACAGGCGCTTGCTGGCACCCAGCGTGCGATACACCACCAGTTCCTGACGCCGCTGACGCATACCCACCTGCACCTGCGCCATCAGCAACAGGCCGCCACAGAGCACCACCAGCACCACCATCACTTCCAGTGCGCGACTCACCTGTTGCAGTACACCCCCCACCTGTTTGAGGATCGAACCTATGTCCAGCAGGCTGAGCGTCGGGAACTGACGATTAAGCTGGGTCAACATCTGACCATCCCCGTCGTAGCGAAAACTGGTGAGCCAGGTTTGCGGCTGACCGTCCAGCGCACCCGGCGGGAAGATGAAGTAAAAGTTCGGCTTCAGGCTTTCCCAATCCACCTGACGCAGGCTGGTGACCTTGGCGCTGAACGACTGAGTATCGCCGCTGAAGGTCAGCGTATCACCCAGTTTGATCTTGAGCCGCCCGGCAATGCCCTGATCCATCGACACCTCGCCGACTTTCGGCGGCCAACTGCCAGCCAGCAGCGGATTATGCGCAGGCAGATCTGCCAGCCAGGTCAGGTTCAGCTCACGATTCACCGCCTCGCCACCCGGATCGTCCTCATGCACCCGCTCGGTCGCCACCTGCTGGTTAATCTCGGTCAGGCGTACGCGGACAATCGGGTAATAAGTTTCCGGCTTGATTTGATGCTGTTGCAGGAAGGTTTTCACCTGAGGCACCTGCGCTTCGGTCAGGTTCAACAGGAAGTAGTTCGGGCTGTCCGGCGGCAACTGCTGCTGCCAACGCTCGAGCAGATCGCCACGCAGCACCAATAATAACGCCAACAGCATAAATGACAGCGAGAACGCCGCCAGTTGGCTGACAGTGACCCAGGGTTGATGCAGCAGACGATTAACCGCCAGCCGCAGCGCCAGGTTTTTAAGCGTAATACGGCGCAGCAACAGCAGGCTACCCCAACCGATACAGCCCAACAGCAGTGCCAGCACCAGAATGCCGGCGAGGATCGACCACAGCAGCGTGCTGGCCCCCATCAATGCCGTCAACAGCGCCACCACAATCACCGCCGTCACCGGCAGGAAATAGCGTAGCGGCCAGACATTGGCCACCACGTCACGACGCAGTACCCGCAGCGGCTGGGTCGCCAGCAACTGCCGGTATGGCCGCAGCCCCACCAGCAGCGAAATCATCAGCAATGCGCCGATCGCCCACAACCACGGCCAGGCTCCGGCTGCGAGCAACTCCGCCGGCAACACCGGTGCCAACAGGCGGATCAACACCGCTTCAAACCCCAGCCCGATAATGCCGCCACACACCGCCGCCAGCAGGATCACCGCCAACCACTGGCCGACGATTAGCTTTCGCAACGCGCTGCGACCGGCCCCCAGGGTTTTCAGCACCGCGATCAAGTCGTAACGGCTGCGGCAATAGTGGCTCATCGCCACCGCCACGGCGGCAATCGACAGCAACAGGGTCAGTAACGCCGACAACAGCAGGAACTGCTGAGAACGCTGCAATGATTTCCCCAGGGCGCTGCCGGACTCCTGCAGCCCAAACCAGCGCTGGTCAGGCCCCAACTGCGGCGTCAGGCGATCTTCGTAACGCTGGATATCCTGAGGAGTACCGGCAAACATATAACGGTAGGTCAGGCGGCTGCCCGGCTGCACTGCCCCGGTTTTGTCCACGTCCGCCAGATTAATCATGATGCGCGGTGCCGTCTGGAACGGGTTGAAACCGGAATCCGGCTCCTGAATGATTTCTCCGGCGATGCGTAAGCGGGTATCGCCCACGTCCAGTTGATCCCCCACCTTCACGTTCAACAGCGCCAGCAGACGCGGTGCCACCAGCACGCTCCCCGGATCCAGTTTGACGTTGGCCGGGCGTGTCTCCAGCTTGCCGTACAGCGGATAGGCCAGATCGGTGGCCTTCACATCCGCCAATTGAGGCCGATCGCCGGCATAGGTCATGGTGGTGAACGACAGCTGTCGGCTGACTTTCAGCCCCTGTTGCTGTGCGTCCAGCAGCCAGCCTTCCGGTACCGGCCGGGCGCTGCGCAACACCCGATCACCGGCAATAAAATCGCGGCTCTGCTGACTCAGGCCTTTGTCCATACGGTCGCTGATGCTGCCCAAGGCCAGCACGCAGGCCATCGACAGCGTCAGCGCCAGCCAGACGATCAGCAGTGACGGCGAACGCCACTCGCGCCAAAACCAGCGCCAGATCATGCTTCCTCCCACAGCTTGCCTTCACGCAGGCGTAGCCGCCGCTGGCAGCGTGCCGCCAGGGTTTCGTCATGGGTGACCAGAATGAGCGTGGTGGAAAAATCGCGGTTGAGGGAAAACAGTAAATCGGCGATGCGTTCACCGGTCTGGCGATCGAGGTTGCCGGTGGGCTCATCGGCAAACAGGACCCGTGGTCGGCCACTGAACGCCCGTGCCAGTGCTACGCGCTGTTGCTCACCGCCAGAAAGCTGTGCCGGCAAGTGGTCAAGGCGCTTGCCCAACCCCAGTTGCTCCAACAGTTGCACCGCCTGTTCGCGGCTCTGGCGATCGCTTTCGCCACGCAGCAACGCCGGCAACTGTACGTTTTCCAGCGCGTTGAGCGTCGGTACCAGCATAAATGATTGGAATACAAAGCCGACATTTTTGGCGCGCAGGGCGGCACGGCCTTCTTCATCCAGCGCGGTCAGTGACTCGCCCAACAAATGCACCTCCCCTTCACTGCCGTCGTCCAGCCCGGCGAGGATCCCCAGCAGCGTTGACTTGCCCGAACCGGACTCGCCAATCAGGGCAATTGTCTGCGCGGGTTTGACAACCAGCTCGACTCCGGTAAGGATGGAGAGCTGATGCTCACCCTGACCAACGTGTTTACTAAGATGATGAACTTCAAGAACGTTTTCCGCTGGCATCTTCCCTTCCTTTTGCTGTTGGGATTATTCAGTTTACGCGCTGTCGCCGCCGATACCTTATTGATATTGGGCGACAGTTTAAGTGCCGGCTACCGCTTGCCGGTGGCGCAGGCCTGGCCGACGCTGCTGGCCGACCAATGGCAGAAAAAACCGGGTGAACCGCAGCTGGTCAACGCCAGCATCAGCGGTGACACCGCCGCACAGGGGCTGGCACGCCTGCCCGAGTTGCTGAAACAACACCAGCCACGCTGGGTACTGATTGAACTGGGTGCCAACGATGGCCTGCGCGGTTTCCCGGCGCAGGACCTGCAGCGCGACCTCAGCCAAATCATCACGCTGGTGCAGCAGGCCGGTGCACAGCCGCTGCTGATGCAAATCCGTATTCCCCCCAACTATGGCCGCCGCTATACCGAGGCCTTCAGCGCAATTTATCCGCAGTTGGCCAAACAGTTCGACATTCCACTGCTGCCGTTCTACATGGAACAGGTGGTGGTAAAAGCGGAATGGATGCAGGATGACGGATTGCATCCCAATAAGGATGCCCAACCGTTTATCGCCACCTGGATGGCGGAACGCCTGGAACCTCTAGTAAAACATGAGTCTAACTAAATAGGGTTGTACACTAGGTAAAGTTATGCAAAAAGCAGTGTTGATAACCGGCTGTTCCAGCGGGATTGGATTGATTGCCGCGCAGGATCTGCGTAACCGTGGCTACCGGGTACTGGCCGCCTGTCGCAAGCAGCAGGACGTAGAGAATATGCTTCAGCTTGGGCTGGAAGGCATTGAGCTGGATCTGGACGACAGCGCCAGCGTCGAACGCGCCGCCGCGCAGGTAATCGAACTGACCGGCGGCCGCCTGTATGGCCTGTTCAATAACGGCGGTTTTGGCGTTTACGGCCCGCTGAGCAGCATTTCCCGCCAGCAGTTGGAACGGCAGTTCGCCACCAACCTGTTCGGTACCCATCAACTCACCCAGCTGCTGTTGCCGGCGATGTTACCGCACGGTGAAGGGCGCATTATTCAGACCAGTTCGGTGATGGGGCTGGTGTCCAGCGCCGGACGTGGTGCCTATGCCGCCAGCAAGTTTGCACTGGAAGCCTGGTCCGACGCGCTGCGAATGGAATTGCACGGCACCGGCGTTCAGGTCAGCCTGATTGAACCCGGCCCAATCTCCACCCACTTTACCCAGAACGTCAATCAGGCGCAGAGCGATAAACCGGTGCATAACCCCGGCATTGCCAAGCGTCTGACGCTGCCGCCGGAGGCCATTTTACCCAAACTGCGCCACGCGCTGGAAAGCCCAAGGGCCAAACTGCGTTACCCGGTGACCCTGCTGGCGCATGCGCTGAGCGTCTTACGTCGCATCCTGCCCGGCCGCTGTCTGGACTGGGTATTACGCAGCAACGGTTAATTTGGCCACCGGGGTTGAAGAATGGCGCTCCGCCCCCATCTAAAAGCCAATGGCTCCGCAAGATCAGAGAGAAAATTACATGCTAGCTCAAGCTGTTGTTGATATTAACGAAACAAACCTGCACCAGACGCTGGAACAGTCAATGTCCATGCCGGTGGTGTTCTACTTCTGGTCGGATCGCAGCCAGCACTGTCTGCAACTCACCCCGATACTCGATAAGCTGGCGGCGGAATATGCCGGTCAGTTCCTGCTGGCAAAGGTCGATTGTGACGCAGAACAGGCCATCGCTGCCCAGTTTGGCTTGCGCTCGCTGCCGACGGTGTATCTGTTCAAAGATGGTCAGCCCGTCGACGGTTTCCAGGGCCCACAGCCGGAAGAAATGATCCGTGAATTCCTGCAGCGTTTCCTGCCGAAGGAAGAAGATCTGAAACTGGCGCAGGCGACCGAGCTGCTGGCCGAAGACAAAGCCGCAGAGGCGCTGCCCCTGTTGAAAGACGCCTGGCAAGCCAGCCAGCAACGTAGTGATATCGGCCTGACACTGGCAGAAACCCAGATCGCGCTGAACCGCACTGAAGATGCCGAAGCCGTGCTGGCGACTATCCCGTTACAGGATCGAGATACCCGTTATCAGGGCCTGGTGGCGCAAATTGAACTGCTGAAACAGGCCGCCGACACGCCGGAAATTCAGCTGTTGCAACAGCAGGTGGAGCAGCAGCCGGAAAACGTCGACTTGGCCGTGCAACTGGCGCTGCAACTGCATCAGGTTGGGCGTAATGAAGAGGCGCTGGAGCTGTTGTTCGGGCATCTGAAGAAAGATCTCGCCGCCGCCAACGGCAGCGCGCGTAAAACATTGATGGATATTCTGGCCGCACTGGGCACCGGCGACGCGCTGGCCGCCAAGTACCGTCGTCAGCTGTATTCACTGCTCTACTAAATACCCTTCGTCTTTCCAGCCGCATTGTTGTTGGCTGCTCGCTCGAACCCCAGTCACTTAGTTATCTAAGCTCCTGGGGTTTCTCGCGTTTGCCGCCTAGATGCAACTGGAAATCCATTGGGTATCTATTCCAAAGCAAATAAGAAATATCCCCTAAATAGTTCAAGTTGCATCCAGGCGGCAAGTTTGTAAGTCCCCAGGAGCTTACTCAAGTAAGTGACTGGGGCGCACAAACGCAGCCAACACAGATGCAGCTTGAAATATGACGGGGATATTAGCGGTAAGCCCGAATACCTCCTTCAACGCCTTTCGGGCTGAACAACACCTGCCAGAGCTGAATATCACGCGAACGGAATGCGCCGGCACAGGCGTTCAGGTAATAGGTAAACATCCGTTCAAAACGTTCAGAATAGCCCTCGGACAGCATCGGCCAGGCCTGTTTGAAATTCTCATACCAGGCCATCAGCGTGCGATCATAATCGGCACCGATATTGTGCCAATCCTCCATCACAAAACGCCCTTCGCTGGCTTCGGAGATATGACGCACCGAAGGCAGACAGCCATTGGGGAAGATGTACTTGTCTATCCAGGCGTCGACGTGAAGATTTGTTTGGTTGGCACCAATGGTGTGCAGCAGGAACAGGCCATCGGGTTTGAGATTACGCGCTGCGACACGGAAATAAGTGTCATAGTTTTTCGGCCCCACATGTTCAAACATACCGACTGAAACGATGCGGTCAAACTGCAGGTTCAAGTCACGATAGTCCTGCAGCAGGATCTCGACCTCAAGACCGGCACAGCGCTCCTGCGCCAGCTTTTGCTGCTCGGCGGAAATGGTCACACCGTACACCGAGACCCCGTAGTTTTCCGCCGCATACTGCGCCAGCCCACCCCAGCCGCAGCCGATATCCAGCAACGACATGCCCGGTTTTAACTGCAGCTTTTCGCAGATCATTTTCAGCTTGGCCAACTGCGCCTGTTCCAGCGTTTCGGCCTCCTTCCAGTAACCACAGGAGTATTGCATATAGGGATCGAGCATCGCGCGGAACAGATCGTTGCCAATGTCATAATGCTCTTTGCCCACCTGCCAGGCACGTTTGCGTGACTGAAGGTTGAACAATCGGGTGTAGGCAATGCGCGCAATGTCGCTCAGATTTTTTGGCAAGCGCTCATCGACACCGGCCTGTAAAATGCGGGTGAATAACCCATCCAGCCGATCGCAGTCCCACCAGCCGTCCATGTAACTTTCGCCGAACCCAAGCGAACCTTCCTGCAAAATGCGTTTAAACAGCGCCGGGTTATGCACCTTGATATCGCAGGCACGGTTACCATTGATGGCGATACCGGCGGCGGACAGTAATTCCTCCACAATGCGATACCAACGATCTTTTTTTGGGGCGAGTTCATCAACACTGATTGAGTCCATAACAATCCTTGGAGAAATGTCATTTCAAAAAGCATAGTCGCAAATAAAAATGACAAATATTCGAAGTGAAAAGCGGCAATGCTTTTTACTGTAGCCAACACGGACAACGTCATGAAATGAATTAAAATTATTGGAAACATGCCAATTTGGAATGTTAATGGCCCAGCGCCCCTGATTTATTAGTCTTTACACTGCGGCTGGCGTAATATCTGTTTACATATGTCTGACAGGAGGTTTGCCATGTTCACCCTTATTCCCATCGTGATTGTCGTCGCACTGATCATCGTATTTGCCGGCGTCAAAATTGTTCCGCAAGGGTTCCAATGGACGGTGGAACGCTTCGGCCGCTACACCAAAACGCTGATGCCCGGTTTAAACCTGGTGGTGCCGTTTATGGACCGCATCGGCAGAAAAATTAATATGATGGAGCAGGTGCTGGATATCCCTTCACAGGAAATCATCTCGCGCGACAACGCCAACGTGGCCATCGATGCGGTATGCTTTATCCAGGTGGTCGATCCGGCGCGTGCCGCTTATGAAGTGAGTAATCTTGAGCTGGCAATCGTCAACCTGACCATGACCAACTTCCGTACCGTGCTCGGTTCCATGGAGCTGGACGAAATCCTCTCGCAACGTGACAGCATCAACAGTCGCCTGCTGCATATCGTCGACGAAGCAACCAATCCGTGGGGCATTAAAATCACCCGCATTGAGATCCGAGACGTACGTCCGCCGGCAGAATTAATCTCGGCAATGAACGCCCAGATGAAGGCCGAGCGAACCAAGCGTGCAGATATTCTGGAGGCCGAAGGCGTGCGTCAGGCTGCCATCCTGCGTGCCGAAGGTGACAAACAGTCGCAAATCCTCAAGGCAGAGGGTGAACGTCAGTCGGCGTTCCTGCAGGCAGAAGCCCGTGAGCGTGCCGCTGAAGCAGAGGCGCGAGCCACTCAACTGGTATCCGACGCTATTGCCAGCGGCAATATCCAGGCAGTGAACTACTTTGTGGCGCAGAAATACACCGATGCGCTGCAGAAAATCGGCTCCGCCAACAACAGTAAAGTCATCATGATGCCGCTGGACGCCAGCAGCCTGCTAGGTTCAATTGGTGGCATTGCCGAACTGTTGAAAGACAACAAAGGCAAGTAATCATGCTCGAACAAATTGCTGCAAACCCGCACTGGTTTTGGCTTTCCCTCGGCGGGCTGCTGCTGGCGGCAGAAATGCTCGGTGCCAGCGGCTACCTGTTGTGGAGTGGCGTATCGGCGGTGGTGGTCGGCGCCATCGTCTGGCTGTTGCCGCAGTTGGGCTGGGAATGGCAGGGGGTGATTTTTGCCGTACTGACCGTGATAGTGGCCTACCTGTGGTGGTACTGGCTGCGCCAGCGCCCGGCTGCGGCTTCCAGCGGTTCGCAGGTGCTGAACCAGCGCAACCGCCAGTTGATTGGCACCCGCGCCACGCTGACTGAACCTATGCATAACGGTATGGGGCGCATTAACATCGGCGACAGCAGTTGGCGTGCCCAGGCCAGTGAAGATCTGGCGGTGGGTACCGAGGTCGAAGTGATCGCCGTCGAAGGCATCACTCTGGTGATCCGGGCTACCACCCGTTAGTGATTATGGCAACAACCCGCCAGATTGTTAATGATCGGGCACTCGGCTCCGTCATCGCCCGGGCACTGATCCGCCAGCGTCAGCAAACGCTGGCGCATCTCACCCAGTTCAGTGATGTGCTTTTCAATATCAGCCACTTTTTGCAGCGTGCGCGCTTTCACATCGGCGCTATGGCGGGCCGGATCGTTAAACAGCGCCACCAGCTCACGGCATTCATCCAGATTAAACCCCACCTGCCGAGCCTGGCGCAGCAGCGTCAGTTCTTCAATGTGCTTTGGGTTATAGCTGCGGTAACCGTTATCGGTGCGGATCGGCGCGGTCACCAGCCCTTTCTCTTCATAAAAGCGGATTGCCTTGCTGGTTAAACCGGTTTTTTTCGCCACGTCGCTGATATTCATTTTCACTCCTTGACCTTCCCCTTGCTGGAAGGTTTATCCTTCATTCTTAGTGAAAACAGGTCAAGCGGTCAACCTTTAAACACCGCACTTGAGCGAGGAATCAAACCATGTCACAAACTACCGTACTGGCATTGCAGGGACTTTCCTGCATGCATTGTGTTGGCAGCACACGTAAAGCCCTGGAAGCCGTGCCTGGCGTTACCGCCGTGGATGTGGCTATTGATAGCGCCAAAGTGACTGGCGATGCCGACCCACAAACGCTGATTAACGCAGTGGAACAGGCCGGTTATCACGCCACTCTTGCCTAACCCCCCATAGACTGAACCAAGACCACGGGGCGCAGTTCATTCATCTCGCCCCATTTCCTTTGGGATAATTCCTTCACTCTTCAGACTTTCTTGTATGCCAGATAGCGTTTAGCATGGGGTAAATGTTACGCCCCTCACCTTTCAAGCTGAAAGGCGAACAAGTTATTCAGGAGCCACGCTGTATGGGTCAACTGTTACGCCGCATCGCCGCCTTTCTCGGCCTGATCTCCCCCATCACCTACGCCTATCCGGCACTGGATATTCGACTGCCCGGCGATCGTCAGTTCCATCTGGTGGGCAGTATTCATATGGGGACGGTGGATATGTCACCGCTGCCGGCCAAACTGGCCGCACGCCTGAAGCAGGCAGATGCCTTGATCGTGGAGGCCGATATCACCGGCTCCGCCTCCCCCTTTGACCACATCTCGCAGCAGGCAGAGCTGGATCAACGGCTCTCCGAACCCGAATTTCAGCAGTTGTTGACGCTGTGCCAGGAGCTGGGGACCGATGCCGAGACCTTTTCAACCCTGCCCGGCTGGCAGGTGGCACTGATGATGCAGGCCCGTCAGGCTCAGCGGCTGGGGCTGCGCGCCGAATACGGCGTGGATTATCAGTTGTTGCAGGCCGCCAGGGCACAGCATAAAAAGGTGATCGAGCTGGAAGGTGCTGAACAGCAGATGACGATGCTGGAACAGTTACCGGAAGGAGGCATGGCGCTGCTGCGTGATACGCTGGAGCACTGGCATACCAACGCACGATTGCTGCAAACTATGGTGAGCTGGTGGCTGGACGCGAAACCCAACGGCATGCTGGAAACCCTGCCCGCGACTTTCAGTGCCGATCTATACGACGTGTTGATGCATCAGCGCAACCGCGACTGGCGACAAAAACTGGAGGCGTTACCGGCAGGCAATTACGTAGTGGCGGTGGGTGCGCTGCATCTGTACGGCGAGGATAATCTGCCGGCGATGCTGCAGGAGCAGTAAAAAAAGTGGCCAATATCGCTACTGGCCAGTCAAAGAGGAATTTCTTGTATTTTAGTTATACGCATAGCAACCGTGTTAACGGTTACAACACACAGGGTAGCAACCGAGTGAACATCTTGGCAACCCGCTTTATGTTGCCGTTGCTCAGGTTGCTGTTACCGTTATATTTTTGTCGTTTTGTTGCAACCCGTTGCACCCTTGTGCGTCGGGAGAAATAGGAAAACCCATGACGCCCGCAGTGATCCTGCTTGAGAAACAAAAAGTCGCCTTTACCCTTCACCCTTATCATCACGACAGTGCAGAAACCCACTTCGGTGATGAAGCGGTGAAGAAACTTGGACTGGATGCCGACCGCGTTTATAAGACGCTGCTGGTGGCACTGAACGGTGATGCCAAACATCTGGCGGTAGCGGTCACGCCGGTCGCCACTCAGTTGGATTTGAAAAAGGTCGCCCGTGCACTGGGGGCTAA
Source organism: Serratia proteamaculans (assembly GCF_949794035.1). NCBI lineage: Bacteria > Pseudomonadati > Pseudomonadota > Gammaproteobacteria > Enterobacterales > Yersiniaceae > Serratia > Serratia proteamaculans. The sequence goes on along the minus strand of NZ_OX461105.1, from coordinate 1,196,246 downwards.
AAAAGCAGAAATGGCCGATCCGCTGCTGGCGCAACGCGTCACTGGTTATCTGGTGGGGGGCATCAGCCCGTTGGGGCAGAAAAAACGCCTGCCTACGGTGATCGACAGCCCGGCAAAGCAGTTCGCCACCATTTACGTTTCCGGCGGCAAACGCGGGCTGGACATTGAGCTGGCAGCAGCAGATCTTTGCCGATTGTTGGCAGGTAGCTTCGCCGATATCGCCAAGCGCGATTGAAAGGATTTGCACCATATGAAATACTAGTGGCAACTTGGTTGGGGCTGCCCTTTGCGTTGAAATGATGATTAACAAGAAAATTACATACATCCTATCTTCTTTGAGATATCGTTTCCCTCCAATTTCCAATGGACTTTATTACCAAAATAGTACAAGAAAGATAACAAACCCAATCGAGAACCATGGCAAGGATGTCAACCCCACGATGAAAAATTTGGCGACAGCAGTGATAAGCTCATACCTCCGGCTGATATACATAATTAATATATTACGCAAAAATAATCATATACTTGTATTAACACCGCCTAGGTGCAGGCGATGCTATACTGAAAGCAAGCTATGAAAAAATGTCAGTCTGAGAAAAGCCATCATTAAACATATGCAATTGAGGTTTATTGCAGCACCGTTTAGGAATAATCAAATGGAAATCATATCTACAATGAATAACGAACCTATTGACCTGTCAATTATTATACCAATGTATAATATTGAAGACTATATCATTGAAACCTTAGATTCAATGAAAGGGGTCGCTAACTTTAACATAGAACTACTTCTTATTGATGATGGCAGTACAGATAACACACTAAAAAAAGCTGAGGAATGGGTTGCAAGCAACAACAAGGTTTCTTGTCGAGTCTTCAGCAAAAAAAATGAAGGCCTGTCGGCCACACGGAACATGGGAATTAAAGAGGCAAACGGTGAGTTTATAACTTTCTTTGACAGTGATGATATAGCCATTTCTTCTTTGTATCATGAAACCCTACATATTATGAATACATATGATGTTGATTTCTCTGTATCCAGAGGCGTTTCATTCGATCACAAGACACAAGAAACATATGAATTCCCTGATTACTATGTTTGGGAAAAAATCATGGGAAACTCTGATTTTAAAATACTCACCGCGCATCAAGAACCAAGAATAGCTCGCCTTGAACCAAGTGCAGTAGTCCGGGTATTTCGTCGTGACTTTTTGGTTGGTAACTCATTGACTTTTCCTGAAGGACTATATTTCGAAGACGCCTTATTTCATGCTAAATGCATATTGAAATCGAAAAAAATTGCATTTATAAATAAAACGCTTTTGATGTATAGAGTAAACAGAAGTGGCCAAATAACAAACTCTTTTGGAAAAAAAAGAGAAGACATTCTTCATGTTTTAGATCAAGTTATCAATGAATATAATAAAAAAGAAGTTGCCGATAATGTTTGGGCTAATTTAACTGGTTTACTATTAAGAATGACTGTTTGGTGTAGCGAAAACTGCGCATACGAAGACAAGAAAAACTTTGTAGACCGATCAATTACTCTGTTTAATCGGCTTCCTAAGGAGATAATAGCAACTTACATGAATGAGTACTGCTATAGTGAGTTAGAATATAATGTTTGTCTTGCATACTTGAATAATGATAAAGAAGTACTGTATGTGGCAGCTGAAGGTGGGTTCCCTCACATAACAAAAGAGAATAACTTCAGCAGTAACGTTCAAGTTAATTTGAATGTAATTAATGACAAACTTGAGCAACTTATTTCACAACAACGTGACGGATGGGCCCATGATAGATTTAATGTTATCAATTCAAAAATAGATGCTCTATTAAGGAACAAGGTTATTCTTTCGAGAATCAAAGGAAAAATTAAAACAGCAGTGAATTGGGGGAAATAACATGTTGAATTTTATGGAATTTGAAGAAGTATCAAGAGTGTTTGGTGAGTTTATTCTTGATGATAAAGCACTCTCTGACGACTATATTAAAATCAGAAATTCTTATTATGGGAAGTCCTGCAACCATCTTATTTATAAAGATACTGTTCTTTTTGTCGGCTCTCGCTCTGGTTTAGAAATAATACTTTCTGCACATAATAATAAAAACACCAAAATATATGTTATTGAAAAAAACAAAAATAAACGAGAAAAACTAAAAACACTACCATTTGATAATATACTTTCATTCGAATCATTTGCTGATTTTTTCCTCGCGGCAGACACACAAAATATAGACCTTGTTAGAATTGATAGAGATCACTTCGACTACACTGCCGTACTGGAATTGCTTAAAAAACACACAATAGGTTCTTTGTGCGGTGAAACCGATGAAACACAATGTAGACCTATCAATCTTTATAGAGAGTGTAGATTAAAATCGAATAATTTTTTCTTTAACGTCAAAGGGCAAAATTATAAAATTTCTGGGCTAAAAAAGACAGCCGAACATCCAGAAGTCTCGGTTATAGTAGCCGCGTATGGCGTTGAGAAATATCTTGATGAATGTATTGGTTCTATTGCACAACAAACACTTAAAAATATTGAAATCCTGATAATTGACGATGGTTCTGTTGACGGTACAGGGAAAAAAGCCGATGAATGGGAAAAAAGATTCCCAGAAATCATAAGAGTGATACATAAAGAAAATGGTGGCTGTGCTTCAGCAAGGCTTACTGGCCTTAAAGAAGCCAAAGGGGAATTCGTTGCTTTCGTTGACGGCGACGACTGGGTAGAGAAACAAATGTACGAAGATTTATTTGAATCCGCTGCATTGCACAATTCAGATATCTCCCAATGTGGGTTTTACGAATTTTATAGTAGCGAAACCAAGATTTTCCATCCTACCGCGTGGGGAGCCGACGGTCAAAACGGGACCTCTGGTTTAGTAAGAAATACGCTTGAGTACCTTACTCTTATGCCTTCTATCTGGCGTAGGATTTATAAGAAGAGTTTCCTCAATGAGCACCGCATTGAATTCCCAGAACATATTAGAAGATATGATGATCTTCCATTTGCATTTCTGACTATATCGCGAGCTAAGAGACTCAGCGTTATTCCTGACTGCTACTATGCTTATAGACTTAATAGACCAGGGCAAGATGTTTCAGTCACAGATGAAAAGCTATTTGTAAATTTCGAAATATTTTCTTGGTTGTATAAACAAGCCAGACCATGGGCCTCGATGGCCATAATGAAACAAATGAGACAAGTTGAGATTGGCACCCATAATTGGGTACTTGGTCGATTAGACGAACATTTACGCCAGGATTATTTAGATAAAGCCATCAGCGGTATTAATGATCGATACTCAGAGTATGAAGATCACGATGGTTGGAGTCATAGATTGAAAGCGACCTCATTAACGCCTATTGAAACTGATATCGCTTAATCGATATAGTCACAGACAATACTAATTGCTACTTCGGTAGCAATTTTTTTGTGTGTCTTTGCGTTAATATTACTTATTTTTCCGAATAACGCTTTCTTTTCTCTTTGGTATTTCAACAAAGTGTTAAAATCAGCCACATAATGACCACTAAAAATATCCACGAGATTTATTTTACTAAAAAAATCATTTTTATTAAAGATGGGCCACTTTCCTCCAATACTAACAATTGAATTATGTTTATTATCATAATAATCATTTTCAACTATTGCCACTCCCTCTAATCCAAGCATAGAGTAAAGTAAGTTTATATGATAACGAGATGATATTACCTTACTGTTCGGGTGGTAGGGTATTCCGCTCTTGATTAGTTCATTTCCAGTAATAAAACTGATATGAAAATCAAGCTCAGATGCGTTTTTTAAATTCTCTCTGCTAAATGGCACAGTATCCTCAGGCGCAGCTTCAATGACTATGATTTCATTAATTCCATTTTCGTTAAGATTTCTAAGGAATTTTTTAGAGAAAATATAATCAATAATATGCCCCCCACTAAATAAATGATTTTGTACAGACATGGCCAAAAAAGGTTTTTCACGATTTTGTATCAAAGAATTCAAATTATCATATTCCAACAACGCATCATCCCCTGTATATGTTGAGGATGGGATTAGTTTGTGAGAGCATTCATCCCTGACATCAATAAAATCTAAGCTTTGAAGTAAATCAACCAATTTAGGAGTAATATCAGCAGGATATAGCCCCAGACCCGTACCAATAACAGGTACATCATAATAGACACCATACAAATATGCAATAGCGACCAATGCATAGTTTGACGGCCATAAATTATTTACATACCCCCCCCCGATAAAATGAATGATATCTGATTTTGAATACCTATCAAAAATAGTAAAAGCATCATTTTCTGTAATATTTCCATTTTTCTCTTTTAGTACTTTTAATTCATTCATACAGTCAAAGAAATTGATGCCATCATTTTCTACAACTTTACCTTTTCTCAAGACTATATTTTCCGCAAAGCCGCTAAAGATAAAGTCACAAGGGAAAAGTTTTAAATACTCGTCCATACACGCATTTAATATAAATTCATCACCAAAATTTTCGCCGCCAATCGCACCTGTTAAGTTTACTTTCATTAATAATCACCGAATATAATCAACAATTTAATGATAGTACATAACATAAATCATGTTTTTACATTCAGATATTTCTCAAAGATAATGATTTGAGAGGTAAAATTGCCACTTTGCTTTCTTGTCTATAGTTACCTACATATTGAGGAGGGAGGGCTCAACACGCCGGTATCTCAAGCAACCGTGAAATCCAGCAATCATCGACACTCACTCTGCCAGGGCCGTTTGAGAGCCTTTAACCAACGATACTTATATCAGAATAAAAAACTAACAAGCGCTATAAATCTCTGGTGACTGGGAATTTTCTCGCTGCAAATAATAATAGGAACAAGTGAAAATAAGCCAATTGCTAATCGTACGTGACAAAGCTGACAAAATCGAAGGAAGGCATTTTAGGCTGTTATTGCAGTGTAATATTGCTTATTTTTTGCACCGTTATACTGAGAGTACTTGAAGGTAACAAAAATAGGCGGCCAGCCTTAAATTAAAGCAAAAAAAGCCGCCTTTATATTTAGCTACTGATAAACGATCTCGCCCTTCGGCTCATAGGCCGCCGCATCCAGCGGTGAGTGCTTCTCAATGTACTGTTTCAACACTTCGGCATCGATAAAGCCGGTATTGACGTAGCTTGGCAGAGTATCCAGCTTCGGATAACCGTCCCCGCCCAGCGCATTGAAGTTCAGCGTTGCCATACGGTAAGTCTTATCCGCCTGTAGCGGCTCGCCTTTGATTTTGACATTGCTGACACCCTGCTGACCGTCCGCCGTCAGGCTAACGTTGGCAAACTGCGCGTAGGCACCGGAATCCACCTTCATGTTGGCGACTACCGCCAGGTATTTTTCCACCTCGCTGCCTTTCATTTCGACGTAAACCAGCGTATTGCCGAACGGTTGTACCTTCAGCACGTTTTTATAGGTAATGTCGCCGCCTTCAATCGAGTCACGTACCCCGCCCCCGCTCATTACGGCGAAGTCGGCCTCGGCACGTTCCATCTGCGCTGCCAACAGCACGCGCGACAGGTTGGTCTGAACAAAGCGCACCTTGCTGCGATCGCCTTCCAGCTTGCCGTTGACGCTGCCAATTTTTACGTCCAACTGCGCCTTGCCCTTTTCCTGGAACGGCGTCAGCAGTTTCATCATCGACGCATCTTCCGCGATCTGCTGGGTGTAATACACGCGCTCGCTGGTGCCGTCGGCTTTCTCCACCTTCTTCTTCAGATTGACCGGGATCAGCTGATAATGCACCAGCTTCAGTTCACCGTTACGGAACTGGAAATCGGCACGGCCGACATACTTGCCCCACTCGTGCGCCTGCACGATCCAGGTACCGTTCTGACGATCCGGCGAGCACGGGGTGCCCGGCACATAATCCACCTGCTTGTGGTTTTCACCAGCCATACAAACCGGATCCTGCGAGTGGCCACCGACGATCATGTCCAGATAACCGGCAGGTAGGCTGCGCGCCATTTCGACATCACCGGGTGCGTTAGAGCCGTGGTTGCCGTCATCATAATGGCCCATATGAGTCGCGGCGATGATCACGTCAGGCTTCTCGTCCTTACGAAGTTGCTCTACTACCTGTTTGGCTTCCTGCGCCGGCACGTGGAACTCGATGTCGGTGAAATATTCCGGGTTGCCAATCTTGGAGGTGTCATCGGTGGTCAGGCCGATCACCGCAATTTTGATGCCCTGTTTATCGAACAAGGCATAAGGCTTGAACAGACGCTGCTGGGTGCTTTTCTGATAGATGTTGGCCGACAACAGCGGGAAGGTGGCCCACTTCTCCTGCTGGCGCAGCACGCTGAGCGGATTGTCGAATTCATGGTTGCCGATCGCCATCGCGTCATAGCCCACCAGATTCATGCCACGGAAGTCCGGCTCGGCATCCTGCAAGTCGGATTCCGGCACGCCAGTATTGATGTCGCCACCCGACAGCAGCAACAGGCTGCCGCCCTTGGCCGCAACGTCCTGACGGATGCTGTCCACCAGCGTTTTTTGTGCGCCCAGACCATATTCACCGTGGTCGTTCTGCCAAAAATGACCGTGGTGATCGTTGGTGTGCAGAATGGTAATGTCGTAGGTCTTATCCTTTTCCCAGGCGCTGGCGGCTCCCGACAGGAAAGTCAGGGATACGGCCAGGGCACATGCGGTGGTTTTTAACGAAAAGCGCATGGCGAACTCCATATGATAATTAACTGTTTTTTTGAGGTGGACGAAATTGTAGCGCGAAACGAAGGTAACAAATTTCAAATTTTTGCGATATGCGTCAAATTATGTCGGATATGGTAAATAGTGAACAACTTGCCTAAGATATCTGCTCTGTCCTCTAAAACTTACCAGGCTAATAATAAAATGACCGACCGTAGCGAAACTGCCCTGCCACCGGCCAAGAGCAGTGCGGTTAAAGGGACGGCTTTCTCGATCCTCGGAGCCATCAGCGTCTCTCACCTGCTCAATGACATGATTCAATCGCTGATCCTGGCGATTTACCCGATCCTGCAGGCTGACTTCAGCCTCAGCTTCGTGCAAATCGGCATGATTACTCTGACCTATCAGCTCACGGCGTCCTTATTGCAGCCGCTGATTGGTTACTACACGGATAAACACCCGCAGCCTTATTCGCTGCCGATCGGCATGGGCTTTACCCTGTGCGGTCTGCTGCTGCTGTCCGTGGCCAATACCTTCCCACTGGTGCTACTGGCTGCTGCGTTGGTCGGCACCGGCTCGTCGGTATTCCACCCAGAATCCTCTCGCGTAGCGCGTATGGCGTCCGGTGGCCGACATGGCCTGGCACAATCGCTGTTTCAGGTGGGAGGCAACTTTGGCAGTTCCCTCGGGCCACTGCTGGCGGCACTGATTATCGCTCCTTATGGCAAGGGCAATGTCGCCTGGTTCTCACTGGCGGCTCTGCTGGCCATCGTGGTGTTGTTGCAGGTCAGTAAATGGTATCAACAGCAGCATCGTGCGACAAAAGGCCAGCCTAAAGTGGCTTCGATGGTGAAACCGCTGCCAAAACGTACCGTTACCTATGCGATTGGCATCCTGCTGGTGTTGATTTTCTCCAAATACTTCTACCTGGCGAGCATTAGCAGCTATTACACCTTTTATTTGATGCACAAGTTCGGTGTATCCGTGCAGAATGCCCAATTTCACCTGTTTGCGTTCCTGTTTGCCGTAGCCGCAGGCACCATTATTGGCGGGCCTCTTGGCGACAAGATAGGAAGGAAACGTGTTATTTGGGGCTCTATTCTTGGCGCAGCCCCATTTACCCTTGTTTTACCCTATGCATCTCTGTACTGGACTGGCATTTTAACGGTATTTATCGGGGTAATTCTCGCTTCAGCGTTTTCCGCCATTCTGGTTTATGCCCAGGAACTGATCCCCGGCAAAGTGGGTATGGTTTCCGGCTTATTCTTCGGTTTTGCTTTTGGTATGGGCGGGTTAGGCGCGGCAGTTCTTGGTTATGTCGCAGATTTGACCAGCATCGAGCTGGTCTACCAAATCTGTGCTTTCCTGCCGTTGATCGGCATTATCACTGCTCTACTGCCAAATACGGACCATAACGCCAAATAACCCTGTTGAAACCCCGGTTGTAATCCATCGTTCAACCGGGTCATCTCCCACACAATCCCATGTTATTTGACTTATTAAGTGTTAAATCCCCTTACTGGCGTGCCAAAAGCGGAATCCTCTGCTTTTTCGCAAAATAGCTATATTTAGCTAAGCAAGGCGCGAACAAATGCAATAAACTAAATGTATCTTTTCGTAACTCTGTTGCGTTTCCCTCTCTGCTGCGATGCATAACTAGAAGGAGTCTGGATGCATAATTCAACACCGCTAATCTCCACCATTGTCGGAGGGTTAGTACTCGCCTTCCTCTTCGGTATGCTGGCAAATCGCCTGCGCATCTCCCCACTGGTGGGATACCTTGCCGCAGGCGTACTCGCCGGCCCGTTTACTCCCGGTTTTGTTGCCGATACCTCGTTGGCTCCAGAACTGGCGGAAATCGGTGTGATCCTGTTGATGTTCGGTGTTGGCCTGCATTTCTCCCTTAAAGACCTCCTCGCAGTAAAACATATCGCCATTCCCGGTGCCGTCGCGCAAATTGCCGTCGCCACCCTGCTCGGTATGGGGCTGTCAAAGCTATTGGGTTGGGATTTGATTTCCGGCCTGGTGTTCGGGCTCTGTCTGTCCACCGCCAGTACCGTGGTGCTGTTGCGCGCGCTGGAAGAACGCCAGTTGATTGATAGCCAACGCGGGCAAATTGCCATTGGCTGGCTGATTGTGGAAGACCTGGCGATGGTGCTGGCGCTGGTACTGTTACCGGCCTTTGCCAACATGCTGGGTAACGACAACGCCAGCAGCAGTCAGTTGCTGATCGAGCTGGCCATTACCATCGGCAAGGTTATCGCCTTTATGGCACTGATGATTGTGGTTGGTCGCCGTCTGGTGCCGTGGATCCTGGCGAAAACCGCCAGTACCGGCTCACGCGAGCTGTTTACCCTGGCGGTGCTGGCGCTGGCGCTGGGCATTGCCTACGGCGCTGTCGGCTTCTTTGACGTTTCCTTTGCCCTGGGGGCCTTCTTCGCCGGTATGGTGCTGAACGAGTCGGAGCTGAGCCACCGCGCCGCCCACGACACGCTGCCGCTACGCGATGCGTTTGCCGTACTGTTCTTTGTCTCGGTCGGCATGCTGTTTGATCCGATGATCCTAATCCGCGAACCGCTGGCGGTGCTGGCAACGCTGGCGATTATCGTGTTCGGTAAATCAGCCGCGGCGTTCCTGCTGGTGAAAATGTTCGGTCACTCCAAGCGCACCGCGTTGACCATCTCCGCCAGCCTGGCGCAAATTGGCGAGTTCGCCTTCATTTTGGCAGGGCTGGGGATCACGCTGGGCATGATGTCGGAGCACGGTCGCAATCTGGTGCTGGCTGGGGCTATCTTGTCGATCATGCTTAACCCGCTGCTGTTCACCCTGCTCGAGCGTTATCTGGCCAAGACGGAGACCATAGAAGACCAAATCCTGGAAGAAGCGGTAGAAGACGAGAAGCAGATCCCGGTCAATATGTGCAACCATGCGCTGGTAGTCGGCTATGGCCGCGTAGGCAGCCTGCTGGGGGCCAAGTTGGCCGAGGCCGGCGTTCCGCTGGTGGTGATCGAGAATTCCCGTCCACGGGTTGAGGCGCTGCGTGAACAGGGCATCAAAACGGTATTGGGCAATGCCGCCAATCCGGAAGTGATGGATCTGGCGCGACTAGACTGCGCTCGCTGGCTGTTGTTGACCATACCCAACGGTTACGAGGCCGGTGAGATCGTAGCCTCTGCGCGAACCAAGCGGCCTAATATCGAGATTATTGCCCGGGCGCACTACGATGACGAAGTGTCGTATATCTCCGATCGCGGCGCGGATCAGGTGGTGATGGGCGAACGGGAAATCGCCAACAGCATGCTGAATATCCTTAAACTGGATACGCTGACTGAAGAAGAGAAAATGGGCGGTTGCCCGATCTGATGTGACAAGCGATGTAAAAAAGGTCCGGCTCGCCGGACCTTTTGTTTTTTACCGTTCCCAGTAAGACTCTTCCAGACTGTCTTCCCGCTCCGGCAAGCCGCGCGTCAGGCGCGGTGAATGCTGGTTCAGCACCTGATAGCTGACGCGGTTGGCGTATTTACACACCTGCGCCAGCGAGGAGTAAGTCAGGTAACTGCGAACGTGCTTGCTGGAGTTCGGCACGTTATTACGGTGAAAACCGTTGGCGGCAATATCATGCAGCAGCGCCGACAGCGCGCCATCACCGGCACCGTTGGTGTTCATGATTTTCTCAGGCCCACCCATGTATGGCGCAATGTGCGAATAGATGCGGAACGGGCTCTCACAGCTTTCACGGCGCATCGCGCGGCTGAACTCATAGCGGTTGAATTCGGCGATATGCCCCGGCAGCAGCGGATGCTGGGTTTCCCGCTTGTTGGACTCTTCGGTGTAACCCGCCATATACAGGCCGTTTGGCCCGGCGGTGCACAGCACCAGATCGACCCATTCCAGCGCCATATCCGAGGCGGTCAACGGATCGCTCAGCCCGGTCAGTTCCAGCGCTTCATCTTCGTTCATCGCCAGGATCGACACGTGCTGTTTCAGGAAGTCGCGCCACCACTGCGGGTTATCGGCAATCACGTACTTGGTGCCGAGCGTCAGAACCACCGGCACGTCGTGCTTTTTGGCAAACGCGATCGCCTGCATGGTGGCCGCCGGCATCGGTTCCCCTTCCTTGCAACGCACCAGGTAGGACGTCAGTACCAACGCCGAAGCGCCGGCAATCACTTCTTCCGTGACGCTTTCCGGCCGCAGTTGGTTCATCTGTCCCGGGCTGATGGCGAAGGTTCGCTCACCGCTTTCACCGATCAGCGTGAAGCAGCGGCCAATGGCACCGTCAACGGCCTGCAGATAGTTAAGATCGGTACGGCTGGAGGTATTGCACAGGTAGCGGTAGGCGTAGCTGCCAATCTTGATATTGCTGCACATCACGCCGAGCAGTACCGAGCGGTCGTCCGCCAGCACTGAATAGTTGTGCAGGGTATTGCCGATAGTGCCGCCGGCAAACTGATGGGTGATTAAATTTTTGTCGATCAATTCCTGATACAACGCCTCGGCGACGTCATCTTCGATCACCAGGGAATGCCCCAGACTCAGGCCATAGCGCTGGACGAAGCTGTCATCCACTTTTGCTTCGATATCCACCAGCGTCTGGTCAATACCGACGACATAGGAGGTGCTGATTTCATTTTCGGGCTGAGCTTGCTGCAAGAGCGGATCGCGGGCGTTCACCGGAAAATAGTGTTTGGACTTACGTTTACCAGGAAATTTCATTTAATTGGCGGCAGTGGCAGTTAACAGGCAGAGAATGTTAGCACATTCCTGCCTGATTGATGATGGCTGTCACCATTTTGCATGCTGAGGATCAGAAGCGTTGCGCCACCAGTTGCTGCATCATATCAATGTGCGCCGGCTCGTCGTTCAGCGCAGAAATGTACTCGAACTTCTCACCGCCGGCCTTGAGGAAAATCTCACGGTTCTGCTCTTTGATCTCTTCCAGCGTTTCCAGGCAGTCCGCCGAGAAGCCGGGACAGATCAGCTGAATATGCTTAACGCCCTGAGCCGGCAGGCCTTTCAGGGTTTCGTCGGTGTAAGGCGTCAGCCAGGGCTCACGGCCAAAGCGCGACTGATAGGTCATCATCACCCGATCCGGCGCCAGCGGTAATGTCGCCGTCAGAGCACGTAACGTGTCTTCACAACGCTGCGGATAATCGTCACCGAGGCGCGCATAGCGCTTGGGGATGCCGTGGAATGACAGCACCAAACGATCCGGCTGACCATGCTCAGCGAACGAATGCTCAACGCTCTGGCGCAGCGCGGCAATGTAGGCCGGGTGCTCGGCATAATCGCGGATAAAGCTGACTGACGGCAGACGGCGGTAGCCTTTCAGTATGCGCGCCACCCCGTCCCACACCGCAGCGCTGGTCGAACAGGAGTATTGCGGATACAACGGCAGCACCACCAGGTTAGTCACCCCTTGTGCCAGCAGCTTGTCGATCGCCTCGGCCAGGCTCGGGGAGCCGTAGCTCATACCCAGTTCAACCGGCGTGTTCGGCATGCGTGCGGCCAGTGCACGCTGCTGACGGCGGCTGTAAACCAGCAACGGTGAACCTTCGTCCATCCATACCGACTGATACAGCTTGGCAACCCGCGGTGAGCGGATCGGCAGGATCGCTCCGTTGAGGATCGGCCACCAGATTAGAGGGGCAGTATCCACCACACGGTCGTCACTAAGAAATTCCTTCAGATAGCGTTTTACCGCCGACGAGGTCGGAGCATCTGGTGTGCCCAGGTTCACCAGCAATACTCCGTGTTTCTCTTGCTTCATCTCAGTTCCCCTTGATTCCTTGCAAGCTAACCCCCCGTTCTGGGTCAGGGGATTAACCTCGATTAATGGCGCCTATTGTAACGGAAAAGCGCCTCATCGGAACCGATATCAGCAACAGGTAGTGCCCATGGTAAAAGAGGTTGACCTCAGCCTTGTGCCAGCCGCCAGACCGCCGCCACGTTACGTGCCGTCACCTCCAGGTTAGTGGCCGCATCCGTCAGGGCCTCTTCCAGCGTGACGACGCGATCGAGCACCGAAAAGGCCGCGTCAATGCCATGTTGGTGCACCACCTGATAATCTTTCGACAGGCTGCCCGCAATGCCGATCACCGGCAGGCCGTAGCGTTTGGCTATCCGTGCCACGCCAATCGGCGTTTTACCGTGGATCGACTGGCTGTCCAGCCGCCCTTCTCCGGTGATCACCAGATCGGCATCACGCAGCGCCTCTTCCAGCCGTAAGGTTTCAATCACGATCTCAATTCCCGGTCGCAGGCGGGCGTTGAGCATGCCGAGCAATGCCGCCCCCATTCCGCCCGCCGCACCGGCACCCGGCGCATTGAGCACCTGACGGCCGGTAGCCTGCTCCAGCAAGCGGCCGAAATGGCTCAGTGCCGCATCCAACTGCGTCACCATCTCCGGCGTGGCGCCCTTCTGTGGGCCAAACACCGCCGAGGCACCATGCGGGCCACACAAAGGATTATCCACGTCACAGGCGGCCGTCACGCTCACCTGCTGCAGGCGTGGGTCCACCCCAGAAAGGTCAATTTGCGCCAACCGGGCCAGCGCCGCGCCCCCCGGTGCCAGCGGCTGCTGGTTGTCATCCAGCAGCCTGGCGCCCAGCGCCTGCATCATACCGGCACCACCATCGTTGGTAGCGCTGCCGCCGATGCCCAGAATAATCGCCTTCACGCCGCGCTCCAGCGCCGCCAGGATCAATTCACCGGTACCGTAACTGGTGGTAATGCGCGGATCGCGTCGACCATTAGGCGCCAGATGCAGGCCGGAAGCGGCCGCCATCTCAATCACGGCGGTTCTCCCCTCCCCCAGCAAGCCGTAAAAGGCAGATACCGGCTGGCCCAGCGGGCCAGTCACCTCAACGCTGACGATTTCTCCGCCGGTAGCCGCCACCATCGAGTCCACCGTCCCTTCGCCGCCGTCCGCCATCGGCAACTTCACATACTGCACCTGCGGGTAAATCTGGCGGAATCCGCGCTCGATGGCCTCGGCCACCTCCATCGCACTCAGGCTCTCTTTAAACGAGTCTGGAGCAATAACCACTTTTTTCAGCGTTTTCATCAGTATTCCTTATCCCGCCAGATTAAATACGCCAAACATCAGCGCCGAGACGGCCGCGATGGTAAAGCCGATCAGGGTTTCATACGGCAATAGCTTCAGCCGTTGATGGACTGCCATATTGACGCTGCCACCGGTAGCGTGGAAGAAGCTGCCGTGTGGCAGGTGATCCAGCACCGTCGCACCGGCATGGATCATCGCCGCACCGGCCAACCCGCTGACGCCCAGCTCCAGCAAGGTACTGCTGAATACCCCGGATGCCACGGCGGTGCCGGCAGTGGTCGAGGCCGTCGCCATCGACATCAGCGCCCCCGAGAGCGGTGCCAGCAGCCAGGCCGGCATCCCGGTGTGGGTCAATCCGTTAATCAATGCGTCCTTCAACGCCGAGTTGGCGATAATACCTGCCAGCGTACCCGTGCCGAGCAGCATAATGGCCACCGGTGCCATACGGCTCAGGCCAGAAACCATAAATTGATTACACTGGCGAATACGCCCCATCAACAGGGCCCCGACCAATCCGCCAGCCGGTAATGCAATCAGCGGATCAACTGCGATACCGGCGATCGGTCGCAGCGACAGCAGCACAATGGCAACCAACGGCGCGCTGATCGCCGCCGCAAAACCTGGACGAGATCCTTCGGCATGCTGAGTCAGTTCCTCTGCCATCACCTTTTCACCCTTGTTACTCAGGCGACGGGCCAGCAGATAGGCCACCACCAACCCACACAGGCCGGGCACGATACCGGCCATCATCACCGAGGTCAGCGGCACATGGAAGTTGTCGGCAGCGGCAATGGTGTTCGGGTTGGGCGACATCACGTTACCGGCCTTGCCGCCGCCGATCATCGCCAACAGGATGGCCCCCCTTGAGATCCCGGCCTTCTGGGCAATGGAGAGTGCAATAGGCGCCACGGTGATCACCGCCACGTCGATAAATACCCCAACCGCCGTCAGGATCAGTGTAGCTATCGCCAGCGCCAGCAGCGCTCGGGTTTCCCCGACCTTGCGGACAATGGTTTCAGCAATGGTGTGTGCCGCGCCAGACTCAATCAACACCCCAGCCAGCACCCCCGCCGCCAGAATGCGCATCACGGCGTTGGTGATGCCCTGAGCGCCGGTGATCATCAGCGTCACGGTCTGTACCAGATCGGCGCCGCCGCATAATCCACCGGCCAGTGCACCGGCAATCATGCCGTAAGCCGGCGGGACCTTGCGTAAAATCAGAACGATAGCGACGACCAATGCCACCAGCGCCCCCAATGTAGATACCGTTATCATTATTATTTTCCCCGTTGTTGGTGTGGGGAAAACATATCCTGAGCGCCGAACATTAGCGTGAGAGGAAGCCACAAAAACCCGTCGGGCGGTACGCCGGAAAGTTGTGGTTTCACACAATTCAGTCGTGCATCAGCATGCCGATATACAACTGCAATGCATCAGTTAACTGGTTGATTTTCAATCCGGTAATGACCTCAATACGCTGCAGGCGATAACGCAGGGTGTTGACGTGGATATGAAGCTCGGCGGCGGTCTGCGTCTGATCACAATTCCGCGAAAAATAGTGTCGCAGGGTGCTGCGCAGTACCCCTTTTTCATCGCTGGCCTCCAGAGTCTGCCAGGGGCGAGACAGTTCCTGTGCCCGCCAGTCCTCACCCAAATCACACAGCAATGAGGGCAGAGGATAATCTTGATAGAACAGCGTCTTGTGACGCAGTTTCAGCCGCTGCGCCATCGCCTGCGTGGCGCGGGCGGTCAGGTTTGAGCGATGCAGTCCCGTTTCACCACTAAAAAAACCGCCAATAATCAAACGCAGGTTGAAACGAGACTGCAGCTGGCTTTGCAACTGCTGTGCCTGCTTGCGTTCCTGCTTCAAACTCCACTCCCCCTGCACCAGGCTAGCGGGCCGCAGCAGGATCATTTCGTTGAAGCCGGTGATGGTGAGCAGCGCTTCGCGCTGGGTGTGTTCCAGCTCCGTCAGCAGTTCACGCAGCAAATGCGGTTGCGGCTCCTGCAACTCCACGATCCAAACAATGCGCGGCAGTTGCAGATCCAGTCCCAGATAAGCGGCCATGGCCTCCAGTGAGGCCGATGCCGGCTGCGGCTGCAGCAACTGGTTTGCCAGCTCCTCGCGGTAGCGCTTTTCCCACTGGTTTTGGCTCAGCAGTGCCGCCTGCTCCACCATCAGCTCAGCCGCCATTTTTACCAGCTCGGCATAGGCGCGCACTTGGGTTGGCTCACCGGAAATGCCGATCACCCCTACCTGCTGGCTACGAAAACTGAACGGCAGATTGATACCTGGACGCACGCCCTTCAGGTGCGCAGCGGTGACCGCATCGATTTCCACCACCCGATTTTCGGTCAGCGCCAGTACCGCGCCCTCATGGCGCTGGAACAGCCGTGAGGGGTTGCCGGAGGCGATGATGACGCCATTGCTGTCCATCACGTTGACGGAATGATTGATGATACCCATCGCCCGCTGCACGATCTGGCGCGCGGTGGATTCTGCCAGCAAATTGGTGGGTCTGAGCATGAGGATGATCCCCGAGGGTTACATGGGGGCAGTTATACGCCATTTATCGCAGATGATTAAAGCACACGGGCGCAACAAGCCACGGCGATCACAGTTCGGCTGGAAAATGGCGAAAAAAAACGCCAGACCGATAGGGCCTGGCGCTATACACCGCAATGAAAAACCGATCAGCCGAGGATGGTTGCCAGTTCAGCGCTCACTTCGGTCACTTTACGGGTGCCGTCGATTTTACGGTATTGGGTGTTGCCTGCTGCAGCTTCTTTGCTGTAGTAGGAAATCAGTGGTGCCGTCATCTGATGGTATTCCACCAGACGCTTACGCACGGTTTCTTCCTGATCGTCTTTACGAGTCGTCAGTTCTTCACCGGTCGCGTCGTCTTTGCCTTCCACCTTCGGCGGATTGAATTTCACGTGATACACGCGGCCAGACGGCGCATGTACGCGACGACCAACGATGCGATCAACGATCAGTTCGTCCGGCACGGCAAATTCCAGCACGTAATCCACGTTGATGCCGGCTTCTTTCATTGCATCAGCCTGTGGAATAGTGCGTGGGAAACCGTCCAGCAGGAAGCCCTTACGGCAGTCTTCCTGAGTGATGCGTTCTTTAACCAGTGCAATAACCAGCTCATCGGTCACCAGCTTGCCGGCGTCCATGATTTCTTTCGCCTGCTTGCCCAGTTCACTGCCGGCCTTCACGGCTGCGCGCAACATATCACCCGTAGAGATTTGCGGAATACCGTATTTCTCCATGATGAATTGAGCCTGAGTACCTTTACCAGCGCCCGGAGCGCCCAGCAGAATGATACGCATTGCGTAAATCCCCTTGCTATGTAGTTTTTATAAAATTGCGAAAACGCTCAACCATACCATTTCAGGGGGGGCTGGCTCAAGGTACGCGAGGAAATCGATTGCGGAGCAGAAGGGACATAAAAGAGGATAAAACATGGAAAATCAGTGAGAAAAGCAAAAAAATACGCCCCCAACCTTTAGGCCAGGGGCGTATAGAGTCACTGTTATGCGGACAACAGCTTATTCATGCGGCGGATAAACTGATTTGGGTCTTCCAGCGTGCCGCGTTCAGCCAGCAGCGCCTGATCCAATAACAGGTCAATCCATTCGGCGAATTGTTCGTTATCGCCCACATCGGATGCGCGTTTGACCAGCGCATGCTCCGGATTCAGTTCGAAAATGTATTGCACGGCCGGCGCTTCCTGGCCCGCAGCGGCAAACAGTTTCGCCATCTGGGTGCTCATTTCATCGGCGTCGGTGATGACGATAGCCGGCGTATCGGTCAGGCGGTGCGTCAGGCGCACGTCCTTCACCCGATCGCCCAGCAGGGTCTTCACGCGGTCAACAAACGGCTCCAGTTGCTTCTCTGCGGCCTTCTGTTCTTCGGTCTCGTCCGCCAGCTTGTCCAGCGCGTCGTCCGCCTTGCTGACCGACTGGAACGGCTTGTCGTCAAACTCGGTCAGATAGCTCATCATCCATTCGTCGATGCGATCGGAAAGCAGCAACACTTCGATGCCTTTCTTACGGAACAGCTCCAGGTGCGGACTGCTCTTGGCGGCGGCATAGCTGTCGGCAGTGATGTAATAAATCTTCTCCTGCCCTTCCGCCATGCGGCCAACGTACTCTTCCAGCGAGACGGTTTGCGCCGAGCTGTCACTCTGGGTAGAAGCGAAACGCAGCAGCTTGGCAATGGTTTCTTTGTTGTTCGCGTCTTCCGCCGGGCCTTCTTTCAACACCAGGCCGAACTGCTGCCAGAACTTCTGGTAGCCTTCCGCGTCGTCTTTGGCCAGTTTTTCCAGCATCTGCAACACACGCTTGGTCAGCGCGCCGCGCAGGTTTTGCGTCACACGGCTGTCCTGCAGAATTTCACGCGAGACGTTCAGCGGCAGATCGTTGGAATCTATCAGGCCGCGCACGAAACGCAGGTAGTTCGGCATGAACTGTTCAGCGTCGTCCATGATGAACACGCGTTGTACATACAGTTTCAGACCGTGCTTGTGATCGCGGTTCCACATATCCCAGGGAGCCTGCGCCGGGATATACAGCAGGCTGGTGTATTCCTGCTTGCCTTCCACCCGGTTGTGGCTCCAGCTCAGCGGATCGGTAAAATCGTGAGCGATGTGCTTGTAGAACTCTTTGTATTCTTCGTCGGTGACGTCGGCCTTGCTACGGGTCCACAGGGCCTGCGCCTTGTTGATTTTTTCCCAGGTAACGGTGCCGTCTTCTTCGTTTTTGCTTTCAATCTCAACCGGCAGTGCGATGTGGTCGGAGTATTTACCGATCACCGAACGCAGACGCCAGGCGTCGAGATATTCATCCTCGCCTTCGCGCAGATGCAGAGTGATTTCAGTACCGCGATCTTCTTTGCTGACATCGGCAATGGTGTAATCGCCTTCGCCGACAGATTCCCAGAACACGCCCTGATCGGCGGCTGCACCGGCAGCACGGGTACGCACGGTGACTTTATCCGCCACGATGAACGCGGAGTAGAAGCCCACGCCGAACTGGCCGATCAGTTGGCTGTCTTTGGCCTGATCGGAACCGATAGATTCCAGGAATGATTTGGTCCCTGATTTCGCGATGGTACCGAGGTTTTCAATCACTTCTTCACGGCTCATGCCAATGCCGTTATCGGCAATGGTCAGCGTACGCTGGTCTTTATCGAAAGAAAGACGCACACGCAGCTCGCCGTCACCTTCATACAGCTCAGGCGTGGACAGCGCGCGGAAACGCAGCTTGTCGGCGGCGTCCGAGGCGTTGGAGATCAGCTCGCGCAGGAAAATTTCTTTATTGGAGTACAGCGAATGAATCATCAAATGAAGCAGTTGTTTTACTTCAGACTGGAAACCACGGGTTTCTTGACCTTTCATACTCATTGATTACCTCAAAGACAATAACTACCAAAATCGGACAATGAGGATCAAGTGGGGGTCAGGGTATTGTTTTTCAAGCGAGTGGAGGGAAATTTTTGCAGAATAACTGACGGGGCCGGATAGCCCCGTCAGAGAAAAGCATCAGAACTTGATAACGTGGCGACCGGCCAGGGAATGTGACAGCGTGGTGCCGTCAACCATCTCCAGCTCACCACCCACCGGCACGCCGTGGGCAATGCGGCTGGCCACTACGCCATACTGACCACACATTTCGGCGATGTAGTTGGCGGTTGCGTCGCCTTCCACCGTCGGGTTGGTTGCCAGGATCACTTCGGTAACGCTTTCTTTTTCCAGCCGTTGCTCCAGCCGATCCAGACCGATATCACCAGGGCCAATGCCGTCCATCGGCGACAGGTGGCCCATCAGCACAAAGTAGCGCCCGGCGAACTGGCCGGTCTGCTCGATGGCGTGAATATCAGCCGGACTTTCCACCACGCAGATCTGGCCGTTTTGTTGACGGCGCGGATTGGCGCAGATGGTGCAGATGTCCTGCTCGGTGAAGGTGCGGCAATCGGCACAGTGGCCGATTTCCGACATGGCGCGGGTCAGCGCCTGCGCCAAACGCATGCCACCGCTGCGATCGCGCTGCAACAGTTGGAATGCCATGCGCTGCGCCGACTTCGGGCCAACGCCCGGCAGGCAACGCAACGCCTCCATCAATGTTTCAAGGAGCGGGCTGGTTTGCATCAGAACGGCATCTTAAAGCCAGGTGGCAGTTGCATGCCATTGGACACAGACGCCATCTTCTCTTTCTGGGTTTCGTCGATGCGACGTGCTGCGTCGTTGATCGCAGCAGCGATCAGATCTTCCAGCATATCTTTATCGTCTTCCATCAAGCTCGGATCGATCTCCACACGACGGCAGTTGTGCGCGCCGTTGATGGTGACTTTCACCAGGCCGGCACCGGATTCGCCAGTCACTTCCAATTTGGCGACTTCTTCCTGCATCTGCTGCATTTTTTCTTGCATTTGCTGGGCTTGCTTCATCAGGTTGCCCAGACCGCCTTTACCAAACATAGTCGTCTCTCGTCGCTAGGGCCGCGCACTTTACGCGGCGTTTAAATGGGGCGAATACTGTCTTCATCCAGATCCGCGTCGAAGAACCGGCGCAGCGTCTGAATATGGGTATCCGCAACGATCGACTGGCGCGCCTGCGCCAGTTTTTCTTCGTAAATGGCTTGTCGCCATTCCAGCGGAGTCCGCTCCGCCGGATTATCGTCTTCCACCACGGTCAACTCAACCGGGCTGCCATACAGCTCGCTGAGCGCCTCGGTCAGCACCTTCTGCGCCGAAGGCGAGTTCAGGTGACGCTGCGACGACCGCAGATGGAGACAAATCTTACCGGGTTCCAGCAGCTGTTTAACCGCGTTTAATGCCAACTGCTGCACCAGTTTCGGTATTTTCAGCTTATCGATTTCCGCCGCCCAGGCATCGCGTTCCAGCGATTCAACCACCAGCTTGGCCGACAGCTCGGGGGTTTTCTCATGCTCGAGCGCGGTACGCTGCGCTTTCGGCGTGGCCAGCGGCTCTGGTTCGGCCACCGGCTCGGTCAGTGCACGCCAGCGATAAGCCTCCGGCTTGGCCGGTTTTTCCTGCACGATCTTTTCCGCCTGGCGCTGCTGGCTGCGCTCAGTCACGGAAGCTAACCGCTCCAGTGCTGAGTTTGCCGGCCGCGCTTTTCCAGGCGCCGCCGGTTCACTCTTTTTTGGTGTGGATGCTCCCTGCTGCCTCAGCAGTTGGGTTCGCGCCTTTAATAATTGCGCGGTGGCATCCGGTAAATTCGCTTGCTGATTGTTCTGCGGCGCAACCTGCCCTAACGGCGGGGGCGCGTCCTGAAACTGTGACGGCTGGGCCGCTTGAGCCTGTGGCTGAGCCATCGCGGTTTGCACCATCGCCACCGGCTCCGGGATCACCGCTTTCGGGTGAAACGCCAGCGCGCGCAGCAGAGTCATTTCAACCCCCATGCGGCGATCTGGCGCAAAGGACAGCTCTTTGCGTCCAACCAACAGCGTTTGGTAATAGAGCTGTACGTCAGTCGGCGGCAAGGTACGCGCCAGTTCACGCAGCCGTTGTTCAATGGCGGCGTAATGATTGTCCAACACCGACGGCAGCAGTTGCACCATCGCAATCCGGTGCAGCAACGCCAGCGTCTCGACCAGCAGATTTTCCCAATCGACACCGCGCGAAGCGGCCTGCGCAACCTGCGCCATCACCTTTTCGCCATCGGCACTGACCAGCGCTTCGAGGATCGCCAACGGCTGTTCGTCGTCAAGCGTGCCAAGCATTTGGCTGACGGTGGCGGTAGTTACCTGCCCCTGGCCCATGGCAATCGCCTGGTCAGTAAGGCTCAGTGCATCACGCATGCTGCCATCGGCGGCTCGCGCCAATAGCTGCAACGCTCGCTGATCGCTGGTGATCTGTTCCGCCTGCAGCACCGTTTCCAGTTGGCCACGGATCTGATCGACGTCCAGCGCCTTGAGATGAAATTGCAGACAGCGTGACAGAATGGTCACCGGCAGCTTTTGCGGATCGGTGGTTGCCAGCAGGAATTTGACGTGCGAAGGCGGCTCTTCCAGCGTTTTCAACAGCGCATTAAAGCTGTGACGCGAAAGCATGTGCACTTCGTCAATCAGGTAAACCTTGAAGCGGCCGCGGGCGGGAGCGTACTGGACGTTATCCAGCAAATCGCGGGTATCTTCCACCTTGGTTCTGGACGCGGCGTCGATCTCGATCAGATCGACAAAACGTCCCTGCTCAATCTCGCGGCAGTTGTCACATTGACCGCACGGTGTGGCGGTGATGCCGGTTTCACAGTTCAGGCCTTTGGCCAGCAGGCGCGCAATGGTGGTTTTACCCACGCCACGCGTGCCCGAGAACAGATAGGCGTGATGGATCCGCCCCAGCGAGAGGCCGTTAGCCAGTGCAGTCAGGACATGTTCCTGTCCGACAACATCTGCAAACGTTTGAGGGCGCCACTTACGGGCAAGAACCTGATAGCTCATTAATACCGGAAAAGTCGAGTAATCTGGAGGGTCATGCTAACACAGCCCCGCGGCAATCCGCGAGGCCGTTGTGGTAATGCAGATCAGTGGCCGGAGAAGTTGACCAGGCTGTAGCATTCAATACCCAGGGTGTTTAAACGCGCTTCACCGCCGAGATCCGGCAGGTTGATAATAAAGGCGGCGTCGGTGACTTCACCGCCCAGACGGCGGATCAGTTTTGCGGTGGCTTCGATGGTGCCGCCGGTAGCCAGCAGATCGTCCACCACCAGCACTTTATCGCCGGCGCTGATAGCGTCGGTATGGATTTCCAGTCGGTCGGTGCCGTATTCCAGCTCATAGCTTTCGCTGAGGGTTTCACGCGGCAGCTTGCCCGGTTTACGTACCGGTACAAAGCCTACGCCCAGTGCCAACGCAACCGGAGCGCCAAACAGGAAGCCGCGCGCTTCGGTGCCAACCACTTTGGTGACGCCCGCTTCACGGAAGCGCTCAACCAGTAATTCAATGCTGGCGGCATAGGCCAGCGGGTTTTCCAGCAGGCTGGTGACGTCACGGAACAGTATGCCCGGCTTAGGGTAATCCGGGATGGTTTTGATACTGTCTTTAATAAACTGAAGCTGCTGCGCAGTAGCGGTCATAATTGTTGCCTGATAAAACTGCCTGATGACTTGCGCACAGGTCGTCTGCAACCCGCGCACGAAAACGCTCAAATTTATGCAAACTGGCGGACAAATGCAACCGGCGGTGTGCGATCAACGCTGTTTTTGTTGCGACAGGTCAACAACCGGCAGACGCAACATAAAGATCAGCAGAATGGCCAGCATCACTAACAGTAAGCCGCGCACCCACCAGATTTTCACCAACCACAGAGAAACCGCAAACGTCAGCACAATCATCAACACCGCCTTCCATTTGGCCCCAGGCGGTAATGCCCGGTGCTGTTGCCAGTGGCGCAGATAGGAGCCAAACCAGGAGCGGTACAGCAGCCAGGCGTGGAATCGCGGCGATGAACGGGCAAAGCACCAGGCGGCCAACAGCAGAAACGGCGTGGTGGGCAGCAGGGGCAATACCACGCCCAGCGTCGCCAGCACCACCGCTAACCAACCGAGGATTATCAATAACCAACGCGTCATGCGAGTCCTTGTCCATCAACCTGTCTGCCGTCACTTTATCATCGGCCTCCCCTGCGCCACCAGCCGCAACGGCCGGAATATGTGCACAGCGCTTGTTTCATGGCGTGATCGAAGGCAAGCTGAGCCCAATATCATCGCCATGGAGCCAACGTGAGTACTCAGCGTCTTTTACAAGTGTTAGAACAACAGATCACCGTGTTAGCCGGTGAAATCACGCCGCAAGGCGACGCCCCGATCCCTCAGGCACGCTTTGACGCTGCGTTATTTTCCAACCGTGGTACCCGGCTGCGTGATTACCTGACAGAAGTACAAAAGAACTTTGCCCAGTTGCAAACCGCAGCCAACGATAGCCGCACTACCCAGGTGGCCTTTCTGGCCGAGAGACTGGTGGCGCAAATCACCGCCCTGCAGCGCGAATTGGCGACCCAGGCGTTGCGTCGGAAAAATCAGCCCAAGCAAGTGACGGCCGTAGATTTGTATCACAAGCTGGCTGAACATCAGGATTATGAACGTCGGATCATTTCGATGATCCAGGATCGGGAAAGTCTGTTAGGCAGGCAGACCACGCTGGCGGCGCAGCAAAAACTGCAGCATGAGCTGGCGGCGCTGGAAGGTCGACTGATGCGTTGCCGTCAGGCGCTGGCCCGTATTGAGCGCAGTATCGAACGTAAAGAAAACGGTTTTTGAATATTTATCACAATATTTTAATGATTATTCCCCTCCGCGGA
Organism: Serratia proteamaculans; assembly: GCF_949794035.1. Lineage (NCBI taxonomy): Bacteria > Pseudomonadati > Pseudomonadota > Gammaproteobacteria > Enterobacterales > Yersiniaceae > Serratia > Serratia proteamaculans. The sequence continues at coordinate 1,172,157 of NZ_OX461105.1, read as the reverse complement.
TCTTGTTCACTATACTCAGCCGAAGCGAAGCATCACTCATTCATCTCAATTTAAACGTGGGTTTTATGTCTCTGGAAAATGCCTCAGCAGAATTGCAACTGGCAGTAGATCTGATTTATCTGCTGGAATGTAATGAGATCGATCCGGTTACCGCGCTGGCGGCGCTGGATATTGTCAAACGGGACTATCAGGAAAAATTGCAACGCAACGGTGTGACCTCCCCTTACCTGCCTGTCGACCAGTAAAAAGGGTTCAGCCTGCGCTGAACCCTTACCCTTATCCCATTAGCCTGCCGACATGCCGCCTTCATCCGGTGATAGCGTCCGTTTCACTTCCTGCACCTCGTTGCCCTGCTGATTGTGCAAGTACACCTCAAGCTGGTTGAAGGCAATATTGATATCGTTCTCGCGGCACAGGCGTTCGATCGAGCGGTTCAGTTCGTCAACGGTATAGCTACGGTCACGCAACTCACGCACGTACAGGCGCAGTTCGTGATCCAGCGTGCTGGCGCCGAAATTCAGGAAGAACACCTGCGGCTCAGGATCGGTCATCACCCGCGGGTTATCACGCGCTGCCTGCAGCAACACCGCTTTCACCTTGTCCAGATCGGAGCCGTAGGCCACGCCAACCTTGATCAATACGCGGGTGATGGTGTCTGACAGCGACCAGTTAATCAGCCGCTCGGTGACAAACGCCTTGTTCGGGATGATCACCTCTTTGCGGTCAAAGTCGGTGATGGTGGTGGCGCGAATACGAATTTTACTGACCGAGCCGGAGAAAGTGCCAATAGTAATGGTATCGCCGATGCGGATCGGCCGTTCAAACAGGATAATCAGGCCGGAGACAAAGTTGGCGAAAATCTCCTGCAGTCCGAAGCCCAGCCCCACGGTCAAACCGGCGGCCAGCCATTGCAGCTTATCCCAGGATACGCCCAGCGATCCGAGCGCAGTCACTGCACCCACGGTGGTGATCAGATAGGTCAGTATGGTGGTGATGGCGTAAGAGGTGCCCTGCCGCAACTGCAACCGCGACAGCACAACCACCTCCAGTAAGCCCGGCAGGTTGCGCGTCATGACGTAGGCGACAATAACCGCAGCAATCGCCACCATCATGTTGCCCAACGTCACCGCCTGCGCCACGCTGCTGCCGGCGACGGTGCTGGTGTAATGCCACAGCGTGATGCTGTCCAGATACGAAATCACCGTCACCAGATCGGACCAAATGGCATAGAAGGCGCTGGCAAAGATAATAAACAGGGCCATGGTGGTCAGACGCAGCGACTGCTGGTTGATCTGGTCAAGCGCCAAAGGCGGCTCTTCGACCGGTTCCAGCCCTTCGGCCCCCTCTTTTTCTTTCGCCAGGCTTTGGCGACGGGCCAACGCACGACGATAGGCCAAACGCCGCGCCGCCACGCTCAGGCCGCGAATAGCCGTCAGATAAACAATGTTCCACAGGAAGAACAGATACAGGCTGTCGATCCAGCGACCGGCTAGCCGCAGCGTGGTGTAGAAGTAACCGGCAAACATCAGCCCCAGCAGGATCAGCGGCGTGGCGGCAATCGCGGTAACAATCACCAATCGCACTGCGTGCGAGCCTTTCTCACGCCAGCTGTCACGGCACATCGGGAACACCAGTACGGCCAGCAGCGCCAACGTCAGCATCACCACCACCTGACCGATGACATCCTCCACCAGCCGCAGCGGCGCTTTCTCGCCCAATACCGACCAGAAGATCAACGGCAGCAGCGCCAAGCCCAGACGCACCGTCTGCCGGCGGTAGTGTGCACAAAGCTCAGGAGTGAAATTGAAGTGCCGCTCGCAAACGCCCCCCACCGCCAGGGTGCGATAGGTGAAACCGAAAATCAGCCAAAACAGCGCCAATTGTTGCGACAGCGCCCAAATAAAATCACTGAGGCCAATTTCAGCACGATAGCACCAGAAACCGGCACCCAGCAGCAACGCTGAGCCTGGCAATACCTTCAGCAAGGTCAGTATGATGGCCTTTGGCGTGTGCAGTTGGCCATCACGCTTTAACTGCCCAACATCGTTAGCCAGTTTCTGCAAATGGCTGTCGATCAACTTGTAGCGCCAGCGCAGCAGGCCGAGCAACAGCAGCAACGGGATCAGGATGACCAGTGAATTCAGCCCGCCCTGCACCATTTTGCCGATGTCTAACTTGAAGTCGAGAGTGGCAATCTGATCCCTGAGCGCGCCCGGCAAAGCTTTCAGCCACGCCAGATCAACCGGCTTGTTGCTGTTGACCCAGAAAATCTGCTGAGTCAGCGTATCCCGTAGCGAGCTGTTAACGCTGGTCAGCTGCTGTTGGTTGATCTGCAGACTGATCGACTGTGCCAACTGATTACTCAGCTGTTTGTTTAACTGATCCAGCAGTTCACGTCGCATATCGACGATTTCGCTCAAAGCATCCAGCACGTCCGTGCTGGCTTTTTCTTTACTGTCGGCAACCAGCTTATTGATGTAGTCGTCACCTTTGAACAGGTCGTCGCGCTGTTGATTGATATCAAACTGTTCCAGACGCAGATCGGCGATTCGCGTGCCCATGTCCGCCACCAGCGTGCCCTGCGGCAGGCTTTGCTGTTGCTGATACAAAATGCGCGACAGCACCAGACTGCCTTTCAGCACCTGGATTTGTTCTTTCAAATTGCGTTCCGCCTGCAGGCCGCGATCGAGCCAGTTCTTCACCCGAATATTCTGCTGGAACAACACGTTGCTCTCTTCGGTGGCGGCAATCAGCCGCTGGCTGAGCTGGCGGTTAACGTCCAGCTCTTTACTGACCAACTGATCGTGCTGGATATCCGTGGCGTCTTCCGGGTTCTGTGCCTCTTTGGCGGTTTTTTCCGACAGCGTCAGGCGCTTGCTGTTGACCACCTCTTGCAGCAACTGCACGTTGTGGTCCAGCGCATCAATGTGCCCGGTGGTGTAATCACGCTGCTTTTGCAGCAGATCCTGCAAAGTGGTGTTAGCCTCCAGGCTCTTGCGCTGCAGGTCAATTTGCGCATTGAGCAGCGTCTGTTCAGTCGCCAGCATCACTAACTGGCTGTCGCGCAGTGAGTTTTGGCCCGGTGTCTGATCGTTGATCTGGTTGCGGATCTCCTGCAGGCGCTGCGAAGCGGTATACATGCTGCTCTGTACCCGCTCCGGCTGGGTCTGCAGCGAAACCAGTTGGCTGTTATAAGTCGACAGGTTTTCCTGTGCGGTTTGCAGATCGTCGAGTGTCTGATAAAGCCGGGTTTCCAACTGACGCAGGGAAAGCGGCAGCAGTTCGGCTCTGGCGGCTGCGCTGTCGACCGGCGTCTTCAGCGCATCCAGATCGGCGGTGACCTGACGCAGTTTCCCCGGAGCCAACTGCAACTGCTGCTTAAGCTGAGCGCCGTCCTGTTTGGTGCGTTCGATGGCATCCAGCAGCTCAAGCGTGCGGGTCAAATCTTGTTGGGTGAGTTTATTGACCGGCGTCAGCGTCTTTTGCTTGTTCAGCGCTTCAAGCTGGCTTTGGATTTCGCTGCGTGACGGCAGATCGCCATTCAGGGACGCATAGGCCGCAGGTTGGCAGACCGCGCAAACCGCGATCAGTAAAAACAGGGCAAGGGCGCGGGAGAGGCCCACACCGAAGAACGAGGGTAACGCCAGAAAAGAACGTTTAGCTAACCTGCGATGCATGATTTGGCTTCGAATCAATAAAGAAGCGTCAAGATTATCACGATCGCAGATAGCCACAGAATAAGAAAAGCGTTGCTGGTGATGTACAGAGAGATCGCGGGATCAGAACGTCAGCACTTTCCCGGTCGCCAGCGTCCACTGCGCCAACTCTACCAGAGTACCAATCTCCACCCCATCCGCCAGCGGCAGTTGACTGATGCCACGCGCGTCGGCGCAGGTCTTGCACAGTTTTACCGGCACCTGTTGCGCAGTGAGAATTTCCAGCATCTGCTGCAAATGATAACCCTCTCGCGGCTGTTGCCCAGCCAGACCGGCGACGACCGCGTCGGACATCAGAAACAGTTTCAGGTCGAGATCGCTTTGCTGCTCTTTCAGGGTAATCGCCAGACGCAAGGCGTTAAACAGGGATTCGTGACCATAGGCGGCGCCATTGGCAATCAACACAACGGAGGACGATGACATGGTATTTCTCCTTATAAAGGATGACTTTCGACACTGCACGGCTGCGCCGCCAGCTCTTCCGGCCTGAGCCGCAACGTGGGACTGAATTGGGCCATTTCGAGGAAAGAATCGATCAACACCGGCGCTTCGGCTTTCAGATCAAAGCTCTCCGGCATAAACAGCCAGTTTTCCATCAGGCCGGTAATATAGGCATGCATAATGATTGCCGAGCGACGGGTATGTAAATCAGCGGGCAATTGGCCATGGGCTATACAGTCGCGCAGCACCGACTCAATACGTTCGTAACCTGCCAGGTACAAGACTTTACGCGCTTCATGCAGCGGCATCATCTCACCAACGAATTCGCACTTGTGAAAAACGATTTCCATCAGGGCTCGCCGACGGCTGTCATCGACCGTAGCCGTCAGAATGTAAATCAGAATTTCTCGTAAAATACGCAGTGGATTCTCGGGGTACTTTGCCTGATACTCTAGTTCGAGATCGCCAATTTTTGACTCTGATAATTCCCAAACTTCGTTAAACAGGTCTACCTTGTTCTTGAAGTGCCAATAAATTGCACCACGCGTAACTCCGGCAGCCGTGGCAATATCTGTCAGTGAGGTTGCAGAAACGCCACGTTCAGAAAATTCTTGCACCGCAGCATCAAGTATGTGCTGTCGAGTTTCTAGCGCCTGCTGTTTGGTTTTTCGTGCCATGGCGTTGTTTTTTCGGGGGAGTGTGATTTACATACATTCGCGTATGTATGTACCATAGCACGCACATATAATTAACGCAGCAATGGGTTTTAAAGCTTGTGATCCATTGATCATTTTGAAATCGGACACTTGAGGTTTTTCTATGAACAAAAACAGAGGGTTAACGCCTCTGGCGGCAGTTCTGATGCTTTCAGGCAGCTTAATGCTTACAGGATGTAACGATAAAGAAACCCAACAGCAAGGCGCCCAACCACCGGCTCCCGAAGTGGGTGTAGTGACGTTGAAGGCCGAGCCTCTCAATATGACTACCGATCTTCCTGGCCGTACCGCTGCGTATCGTATCGCCGAAGTTCGCCCTCAGGTCAGCGGTATTATCCTGAAACGCAACTTTGTTGAAGGCAGTGATATCAAGGCAGGGTCTTCCCTGTATCAGATCGATCCTGCTACTTATCAGGCAAGCTATGACAGCGCCAAAGGCGACCTGGCTAAATCCCAGGCAAGTGCCTCGATCGCGCGCGTCACGGTAAACCGCTACAAACCATTGCTGGGTACCAGCTACATCAGTAAGCAGGATTACGATACTGCTGTCTCCACGCTGCAACAGGCAGAAGCCGCAGTAGTGGCCTCTAAAGCCGCAGTGGAAACCGCGCGTATCAACCTGGCTTACACCAAAGTGACTTCACCGATCTCCGGTCGCATCGGCAAATCTGCCGTGACTGAAGGTGCGCTGGTTACCAACGGCCAGACTACTGCTCTGTCCACCGTGCAGCAGTTGGATCCGATGTACGTCGACGTGACTCAGTCGAGCAACGATTTCCTGCGCCTGAAACAAGAACTGGCCAGCGGTGCGCTGAAACAGGAAAACGGCAAGGCCAAGGTGACACTGCTGCTGGAAAACGGCACGCAGTACGCTCAGGAAGGTACGCTGGAGTTCTCTGACGTCACCGTTGATGAAACCACCGGTTCCATCACTATTCGTGCGGTGTTCCCGAACCCGAACGATACGCTGTTGCCGGGCATGTTCGTTCGCGCCCGTCTGGACGAAGGCGTGCGTAGCGATGCCTTGCTGGTGCCACAACAGGGTGTGACACGTAACCCGCGTGGTGAAGCTACCGCATTGGTGGTGGGTGCTGACGACAAAGTCGAATTGCGCACGCTGAAAGCGGATCTGGCTATTGGCGACAAATGGCTGGTTACCGACGGCTTGAAAACCGGCGACCGCGTGATTGTCACCGGCCTGATGAAAGCCCACCCAGGCGCTCAGGTAAAAGTGCAGGAAGTTGACACTCAGGCGCAAAAGCAGCCGCAGTCTGAAGCGCAGAAGTCATAAAAAGGAGCCGGTAAGACATGGCTAAGTTCTTTATAGATCGCCCTATTTTCGCCTGGGTAATCGCCATCATCGTCATGTTGGCGGGTGTGCTGTCAATAATGAAACTGCCGATTGCGCAGTATCCAACTATTGCACCACCGGCGGTAAGTATTTCCGCAAACTATCCGGGCGCAGATGCTAAAACGGTGCAGGATACCGTCACTCAGATTATCGAACAGAACATGAACGGTATCGATAATCTGATGTACATGTCCTCCACCAGTGACTCCTCTGGTAGCGTCACCATTACACTGACCTTTAACTCCGGCACTGACCCAGACATCGCTCAGGTTCAGGTCCAGAACAAACTGTCATTGGCTACGCCGTTACTGCCGCAAGAAGTGCAGCAACAGGGCCTGAAAGTTGAAAAGTCCAGCAGCAGCTTCCTGATGGTGGCCGGCTTCATTTCCGATGACCCGAGCATGACTCAGGATGATATCGCGGACTATGTGGCCTCCAACATCAAGGACCCGATCAGCCGTTCATCCGGTGTGGGTGAGGTGCAACTGTTTGGTGCCCAGTACGCAATGCGTGTCTGGCTGGATCCGAACAAGCTGAACAATTTCCAGTTGACCACGACGGACGTGACGTCCGCCATCACCGAGCAGAACAACCAGATCGCCGCAGGGCAATTGGGTGGGATGCCACCGGTACCGGGTCAACAACTTAACGCCTCAATCATCGCGCAGACCCGTCTGACCTCGCCTGAAGAGTTCGGCAAGATCCTGCTGAAGGTGAATGCGGACGGTTCTCAGGTTCGCCTGAGCGACGTGGCTCATATTGAGCGCGGTGCTGAAAGCTATGCGGTAACCGCACGTTATAACGGTAAACCGGCAGCGGGTCTGGGTATCAAACTGGCGACCGGCGCCAACGCCCTGAACACCGCGCAAGGGGTTAAAGACGCGCTGACCAAGATGCAACCATTCTTCCCGCAAGGGATGAAAGTGGTTTATCCGTACGACACCACCCCGTTCGTTAAGATCTCGATTAACGAAGTGGTGAAAACGCTGATCGAAGCCATCATCCTGGTATTCCTGGTGATGTATTTGTTCCTGCAGAACTTCCGCGCAACCTTGATCCCAACCATTGCGGTGCCGGTAGTGTTGCTGGGGACCTTTGCCATTCTGGCGGCCTTCGGCTTCTCGATAAACACCCTGACGATGTTCGGCATGGTGCTGGCGATAGGCTTGTTGGTGGATGATGCCATCGTGGTGGTGGAAAACGTCGAGCGTGTGATGTCCGAAGAGGGACTGCCGCCGAAAGAAGCCACCAAGAAATCGATGGAACAGATCCAGGGTGCGCTGGTCGGTATTGCCATGGTGCTGTCAGCGGTATTCGTACCGATGGCGTTCTTCGGCGGCTCGACCGGTGCCATCTATCGTCAGTTCTCCATCACCATCGTTTCCGCGATGGCGCTGTCGGTACTGGTGGCGTTGATTCTGACGCCGGCGCTGTGCGCCACCATGCTCAAACCAGTGAAAAAAGGCGACCACGGGGTTAAAACCGGCTTCTTCGGTTGGTTTAACCGCATGTTCGAAAAGAGCACCCACCACTACACCGACAGCGTAGCCAATATTCTGCGCAGTACCGGTCGTTATCTGGTGATCTACCTGCTGATCGTTGTCGGCATGGCGCTGTTGTTCCTGCGCTTGCCTTCCTCGTTCCTGCCGGACGAAGACCAGGGCATTTTGCTGACCATGGTGCAGTTGCCTGCGGGGGCTACCGAAGCTCGTACCTCTAAGGTTCTGGAAGAAGTCACCGACTACTTCATGACCAAAGAAAAAGACAACGTGGTTTCGGTGTTTACCGTTGCGGGCTTCGGCTTTAACGGTAATGGCCAGAACAACGGCCTGTCGTTCGTCAGCCTGAAAGACTGGTCTGAGCGTAAAGGCGAAGAGAATAAAGTGCCGGCGATCGCAGGCCGTGCAATGGGCGCGTTCTCGAAGATTAAAGACGGCATGGTATTCCCGTTCAACCTGCCGGCGATTATCGAATTGGGTACCGCGACCGGTTTTGACTTCCAGCTGATCGACCAGGGTGGCCTGGGGCATGAAAAACTGACCGATGCACGTAACCAGTTGCTGGGCATGGCTGCCAAGCATCCGGACTTGCTGGTGGGCATGCGCCCTAACGGTCTGGAAGATACGCCGCAGTTCAAGCTGATTATCGACCAGGAAAAAGCCAAGGCGCTGGGTGTCAGCATTACCACCATTAACAGCACGCTGAGCACCGCGTTGGGTGGCTCGTACGTTAACGACTTCATCGACCGCGGCCGTGTGAAGAAAGTGTACGTGCAGGCTGATGCGCCGTTCCGTATGTTGCCGGAAGACATCAATAAATGGTTTGTCCGCGGCACCAGCGGCCAGATGGTTCCGTTCTCCTCCTTCGCCTCGGCGAAATGGGAATACGGCTCACCACGTCTGGAACGTTATAACGGTCTGCCTTCGATGGAAATTCTGGGCCAGGCAACGCCAGGCAAGAGTACCGGTGAAGCCATGAACCTGATGGAAGAACTGGCCTCCAAGCTGCCGAGCGGCATTGGTTACGACTGGACCGGTATGTCCTATCAGGAACGTCTGTCCGGTAACCAGGCTCCAGCACTGTATGCCATCTCGATTCTGGTGGTATTCCTGTGTCTGGCAGCATTGTACGAGAGCTGGTCAATTCCGTTCTCGGTCATGCTGGTTCTGCCACTGGGGGTTATCGGTGCGTTATTGGCGGCCACCATGCGCGGCCTTAACAACGACGTTTACTTCCAGGTGGGGCTGTTGACCACCATCGGCCTGTCGGCGAAGAACGCCATATTGATTGTGGAATTCGCCAAGGACCTGATGGATAAAGAAGGCAAGGGTCTGATCGAAGCCACGTTGGAAGCGGTCCGTATGCGTCTGCGTCCAATTCTGATGACTTCTCTGGCATTCATCCTCGGGGTTCTGCCGCTGGTTATCAGCAGCGGTGCAGGCTCCGGCGCACAGAACGCGGTAGGTACCGGCGTTATGGGCGGGATGATTACCGCGACCGTCTTGGCCATCTTCTTCGTTCCGGTCTTCTTTGTGGTGGTTCGCCGCCGCTTCAGTAAGAAGTCTGACGATGTAGAACACAGCCATCCGGTTGATCATCACTGATAACTCAGTGACTGCTTCTCCCTGAATACAAAGGCCGCTTATGCGGCCTTTAACTTATCGACAAACACCCGAAAAACGTGGTTTTCGGATGTTTGGGCTAAACCAGAGACAGCATCCTTTGGTTCTGGTAGCTATCAAGTCGTTGCTTTAACCCCAAGTAACTTCGTCAGTAATCTTAGGCCGCTTATGCGGCCTTTTTCTTTGGCTTCAGCGGCTTAATACAAACCACTCTCATTAATTCCTCTGCAAATGCATTTTGTACTTGATCCGCCCTACCGTGCGGCGCATAATTATTGTTATAGTATAACATTACATTGGAGTGCATCATGAAAGCAGGCATCCATCCTGACTACCGTACCGTGGTGTTCCACGATCTGAGTGCCGATACCTACTTTAAAGTGGGATCGACCATTAAGACCGATCGCACCATTGAGCTTGAAGGTGAGAACTGGCCGTATGTCACGCTCGACATCTCTTCCGCTTCGCATCCGTATTACACCGGCAAGCAGAAAGATTTCTCAAAAGAAGGCAGCACGGCGCGCTTCCAGCAGCGTTTTGGTCGCTTCTTTACTGGCAATAAGTAACAGGGGATCTACATGCAGGTTTTGAGTTCATTGCGTTCGGCGAAGAAACGCCATCCGGATTGCAAGATTGTGCGCCGTAAAGGCCGCATCTATGTGATCTGTAAAGCTAACCCACGCTTCAAAGCGGTACAGGGACGTAAGAAAAAGCGTTAAGTAAACAGCAGTGCCATCTGTCTGTCGCAAAGCCCCGTTGCTGCTCAACGGGGCTTTTTTTATGGAGAAACTGAAACGCCCACAGTGGCCCCATCATGATGACAGGGCCGCTACGGTTTACTTCATGCTACCCAGCAAGGTATCGACATTGTGTTTGAATGCCTGCACATAGCTGGCCGCCGGTCCTTGCGGTTTGGACAACGCCTCTGGGTACAGTTCACCGCCGGCTTTAGCACCGGTAGCCGCGGCAATTTGCTTCACCAGGCGCGGATCGGTTTGGTTCTCAATAAAGTAAGCATTAACCTTCTCCTGCTTGATCTGTTTGATCAGCCCAGCCACGTCGCTGGCACTCGCCTCAGCCTCAGTAGAGAAGCCGACCGGGGAAAGGAAGGTGACGCCATATTCTTGTCCAAAGTAGCCAAAAGCATCGTGGCTGGTCAGCACCTTACGTTTTTGCTGTGGCACTGCGGCAAACTGCGTTTTGGCCCACAGATCCAACTTCTGCAGCTGCTGAATATACTCGGCACCCCGCTGGCGGAAATAGTTGGCATCTTCAGGGTCGGCGACAATCAGCGCGTTCATCACGTTGGTGGCGTACTGCACGCCATTCTTCATGCTATTCCAGGCATGGGGATCGGTGATTTCTTTGCCGTCGTCGTTCATCTGACGCAAGTTAACCCCTTGCGAAGCGGTAATAACCGGCCCTTTGTAACCCGACGCACTGACCAGGCGATCGATCCATCCTTCCAGCCCCAGGCCGCTAACGAACACCACATCAGCCTGCGACAACAACTTACTGTCTTTCGGTGAAGGCTCGAAGCTGTGGGGATCGCCATCCGGCCCTACCAGCGTAGAGACATTGACATGTTCTCCCCCCACCTGCTTGACGATATCGCCGAGGATGGAAAAACTGGCGACGGCATCCACGGTCTTGGCCATGGCCAATGGGCTGGACAGCAGAGCAGCGACCGCCAGCGATAAAGGTAAACGTTTCATACTTTCTCCTTGCATATAGCACTTCTCAACGGCGCGCCAGGGAATAAATCCCCCCACGCGTCCCAAACAAAATTGATACAAAGAAGATCACGCTGGCGCTGAGCACAATTGCCGGGCCGGCGGGCAACGAAGCGTAGTACGACCACTCCAGCCCAATCAGGCTGGACAGCATGCCGATGCCCATAGCCACCGCCAGCGTTTGCGGCAGATTACGTGCCCAGAAACGTGCGCTGGCGGCCGGCAGCATCATCAGCCCGACCGACATCAGGGTGCCGAGAATTTGAAAACCGGCGACCAGATTGATTACCACCAACGCCAGAAACAACCCGTGTATTACCGCCAGCCAGCGCGGCGCACCGACACGTAAAAAAGTGGCGTCGAAAGATTCAATCACCAGGGCACGGTACAGTGCGGCCAACGCTAGGAGAGAAAAACTGGTTATCGCCCCCACCATCACAATGGCGTGTGTATCCACCGCCAGAATCGAGCCGAACAGCACATGCAGCAAATCAACGCTGGAACCGCGCAGCGAAACCAGGGTCACCCCCAGCGCCAGCGACCCCAGATAAAAACCGGCGAAACTGGCGTCTTCTTTCAGCGGCGTCCGACGACTGACCAGCCCAGATAACATCGCTACCGCCAGCCCGGCGATAAAGCCGCCGACGCCCATTGCCACCATCGACATGCCGGAGATCAGATAGCCTATCGCGGCACCAGGCAGCACCGCATGGGACAGCGCATCACCCACCAGGCTCATGCGGCGTAACAACAGAAAAACCCCCAGCGGCGCAGCACTGAGCGACAGTGCAAAACAGGCAACCAGCGCACGGCGCATGAAACCGAAAGAGGCAAAGGGATCGATGAGGGGCTCAAGCAGCATCATTGCGCCACCGCCCTACGGCACAGCGGCGGGTTGGCAATATTCAACGCGGGAATGTGGTCCAGCACCCGATCGGCGGCTCCCCAGTGGCAGCACTGCGGCGTCAATAACAAGGCCTGCGGAAAATGCCTCTCTACCATCGACATGTCATGGAGCACAGCAATCACCGTCTGCCCCTGTTTATGCAACTGAGCGATCACTTGCAACAATAACTGGGTGGTCGCGCTGTCGATGCCGGTAAAGGGTTCATCCAATAAAATCAGCGGTGCCTGCTGGACCAGCAGGCGGGCAAACAGCACCCGCTGCAGCTGGCCGCCGGAAAGCTCACCGACCGGACTGTGGGCCATTGAGGTCATACCGACGGCAGCCAGCGCCTCGGCAATATGCTGCGCTGTGCGCTTGCTCAGTCCACCGAACATCCCCATCTGCAGCCAACTGCCCATCGCCACCAGATCGCTCACCACGATCGGGAACTGGCGATCCAACTCGGCCTGCTGCGGTAAATAAGCCATTCGGGGCGGTTTATTACCGCTGAAAGACAGCTTGCCACTTTGCAGCGGTAAAAGTCCGGCCAAAGCTTTCAACAATGTGGACTTGCCAGCACCATTCACGCCGACCACCGCCGTCAGAGAACCCGCGGCAAAGTGACCGTTGAGTGGGGGAAAAAGGGGCTCCCCGCCGTAGCCCAGGACGGCCTGCTGCAGAGTGATCATGGCAGTGCTACCGCCCAGTGAATGCCCAGCCAGAGTAGGACCAGTAGCATCACGGCGATACCGCAGCGCAACCCTGCAGAGGCGGTGAACAATGAGTTTAATGACGGTACAGCGTCATCTTGAGGTGTCGGTGTCAGTTTCATGGCCAAACGAAAGGAGATTTAAATGTTATAATATAACATCACAAACACTTCAATGACTCAAGCCTCTGCCCCAACGATTAATGCAACTGAACGTAACAATGCACGTCATGCTTCACTGACTATTCCCCGGCTTCAGAACGCTGGCACTACCCCGTTGGAGATAGACTGAGAAATATCAGGGTTATTAATCAGTAAACAACGTTGAGATAGGGTAAAAAAGCCGGTAACAAACGAAAAGTTTACCGACGAATTGATAAAAAAGGAGTAAGATTAATAGATAGGATCGCGATATGGTCAGGCATTAAATGCAAGTAACTCTTCGCTGCGACACAATGACGGAAGCACTTTCTGTTAAAAAACTAAAGAAAGTGATTAACGAAAAAATATCAGAGTTGGCACCGGCATTGACCAGTGGCCTGAGTTTTTATTCTGAAAGCGCGCGTTATGCTGAAGGTTCATTAGAAATACTTGATATTCAAGAAATGAGCAACGGCCATTATTCAATGAGTTACCGCTATAAATGGACAATTTTCAATGCCTGTCTGGATATCAGCGCCGAGGAATACATCAGCGATAGTGTCACATTTAGCCTGGCCGAAGCAGGGCTCATCTTTGACATCATTGATAACTCCCGTCCATCTACCGCAGATGAATTGTAAGTTTACGTAATAACAGCAGGCCAGATGCGGAGAAATGATTTATATTCATTATACAGAAAGTTTATTTTATCATCATCATTAAGCTACCTCTGGCCATGATGTAAATCAGCTTACTCACAGAGTGTTATCAACACCGAAATTAAGACTTACGGAGGGGATGATATGGATGAGTATTCGCCTAAAAGGCACGATATTGCTCAGCTGAAATTCTTGTGTGAAAACCTGTATGATGAAGGCATTGCCACGCTGGGCGACAGCCACCACGGCTGGGTGAACGATCCGACGTCTTCCGTCAACCTCCAGCTTAATGAGTTGATAGAACATATTGCTTCGTTTGTGATGAGTTATAAAATTAAATACATGGACGAAAGTGATTTATCGGAACTGGTCGAAGAGTATCTCGATGATACCTACACGCTGTTCAGCAGTTACGGTATCAATGATTCCGATCTGCGTCGCTGGCAAAAGACCAAGGCGCGATTATTCAGAATGTTCTCAGGAGAGGACATCTGTACGACAATGAAAACTTAGGGGATAATTATCCCCAATTTATTCCATTCTACGGTTTATAACACCAAAGGCTATCATGACTAAAATTGATTATCTGATGCGTTTACGTAAATGCACCACAATTGAGACACTGGAACGCGTTATTGAAAAAAACAAGTACGAGCTTTCAGATGACGAGCTGGAGCTGTTTTACTCTGCAGCCGACCACCGCCTTGCCGAGCTCACCATGAATAAGCTGTACGATAAAATCCCAACGGCCGTTTGGAAATTCGTAAGATAATTCCGACTAAACTGCGTTGAGCCGATACATTCGTCGGCCTCAATGTTTATCCTGCCCCCGTATTTATCTCATTGACTTACTACACTTTCATTCGCTGCTGAAAATCCTGCAATAGCAATTGGAAACAATCTTCAATTAACGCCGGATGGTTCCGATGCGCGCTGCGCATTAACGCCACGGTGCGGCTAAGCATGGGTTGCTGCAGTTGAACCACGGTTAATTCATCATCATTCAAATGGGTAGTATAAAGTTGCGGTAAAATAGCCACCGCTAATTTCGAACGCACCAAACCATATAACGTCTCCAGAAAATCCACCTGGTAGCGTGCGGTTAAATTCAGACGATGACTTTCCGCCAATGCCAATACCAACCGACTGATATTCCCCTTGGAAAAAACCGCGATATCTCTCCGGGTTAATTGTCGCCATGGCAGATGGTGAGATTCAGCCATCGGATCGTCACGGCGCATCACTACCACGAACGGGTCCTCTTGCAGCGGATATATTTCCAGTGACTCCGGTACCGAACTGTCGAGCGCACCAATGCCAAAATCAATCAGGCCGTTCTCTAATTGTAATAACAACGAGTCATTGGTTTGATCGTGAAATTCTATGCGCAAGCGCGGAAAATTCGCCGCCAGCAATTGCGGCACGGCAGGAAATAACAGCCCGCTGACCGAAGGCACCAGCCCGATACGCAAAGTGCCGTCTCCGCCCGCCAGCATAATACGTTGCATATCGTCAAAAGCCACCTGTGCCACATTCAGCAGCCGTTCAGCATGCGGCAAGATAGCGGCGCCCTGCTCCGTCAGCGTCACCGCAGAGGCGGTACGGTTCACCAGTTTGCCACCCAGCACCGACTCTATCTGCCGCAATGCGCTACTCAACGCGGGTTGACTGATCGCCAGACGGTTCGCGGTGTCGGTAAAATGCCGAAGCTGCGCCAGAGTGACGAAATATTGGATCTGCTTAAGAGAAAGCGCCGGCAATCGGCGCCAGGGTTCAGACATATCAGCTTTCCGTCCGCTAAAAAGTAAACGTTTGCGACAGCATAAACGTTTCTTATCAGGCGATAAATTAAATCATCTGTGCAAAGCCTGCCGGGGCCCCTAGAGTAACAACCCTGTCATCATGCCGGGTAATTACCATGACCACTCATTGCATCAGCACGGGCGAACGCCAGCGTGCGGTGAAGGCCGCACTGGGCCAACTTCCTTTTGATTTGCTGCTGACTAACGCCGCGTTGATTGACATGGCAACCGGTGAAGTCCGGAGCGCCGATGTCGGCATCGTTGGCGCACTGATCGCCAGCGTTCATCCCTGTGGTGCCCTGAACGAAGCCCTGCAGACGCAGGACCTGGCCGGTGCCTATCTGAGCCCCGGACTGATCGACACCCACGTCCATGTTGAAAGTTCACACCTGCCACCGGAACGCTATGCCGAGATCGTCGTCGCTCAAGGCACCACCACCATTTTCTGGGATCCGCACGAACTGGCCAACGTACTCGGCGTAGCCGGCGTGCGCTATGCGGTAGACGCCAGCCGTGGCTTGCCACTCAGAGTGATCTGTGCCGCGCCCTCGAGCGTCCCCTCCACGCCGGGACTGGAAATGTCCGGTGCCGATTTTGCCGGTCAGGAAATGGAAACCATGTTGGCCTGGCCGGAAGTCGGCGGCGTCGCCGAGGTGATGGACATGCACGGCGTGTTGAACGGCAGCGAACGCATGCTGGAGATCCTCAATGCCGGGCTGAACAGCGGCAAGTTGATCGAAGGCCACGCACGCGGCCTGAGCGGTGCCGATCTGCAGGCTTATCTGGCGGCGGGAGTCACCTCTGACCATGAACTGACCTCCGGAGCCGATGCGCTGGAGAAATTACGCGCCGGTCTGACGCTGGAGATCAGAGGTTCCCACCCTTACCTGCTGCCGGAAATCGTCGCAGCACTGAAAACACTGCCGCACCTGTCATCACAAATCACCGTCTGCACCGACGATGTCCCCCCAGACATGCTGCTGGAAAAAGGCGGGATTGTGGCGTTACTCAATATGCTGATCGAACAGGGGCTGCCGGCGACTGACGTGCTGCGCATGGCCACGCTCAATGCCGCCATCCGCTTGCAACGCAACGATCTTGGGCTGATTGCCGCAGGTCGCATCGCCGATCTGGTGGTGTTTGATTCGCTGACTCAACTTAATGCACAGCAGGTCTACGTCGCCGGGAAACTGGTGGCACAGCAAGGCAAAATGCTGGCACCGCTCAGCGCTAACCCGAACGTGACGGCTCCGCGCGATACCCTGCAGTTGCAACCCCTGGTCGCCGGGGATTTCGTATTGAAGGTGCCGGCTATCTGCCACGGCAAAGCCACTCTGCGCCACATTAAGGGCGCACGCTTTACCCAGTGGAACGAGACTACGGTCGAGGTGCGTAATGGCGAAGTGCAGATCCCGCCAGGCTTCAGCCTGATCTGGGTGCAACACCGTCATGGCCGTCACCAGGCCACACCACAACTGGCGCTACTGGAAGGTTGGGGTGAACTCCGGGGCGCTATCGCTACCAGCTACTCACATGACTCGCACAACCTGGTGGTGTTAGGCCGGGATGCCGCAGACATGGCGCTGGCCGCCAACGCCCTGATTGCCAGTGGCGGAGGTATGGCTTTAAGCCAAAACGGGGCCATCCTGGCGCAGGTGGCAATGCCAATAGCCGGTATGCTTTCCGACCTGCCCGCCGCCGAACTGGCACGACAGTTTAAAAACCTGCGCGATCTGAGCGCACGAATCGCCGACTGGGAACCGCCCTACCGGGTTTTCAAGGCCATTGAAGGCACCTGTCTGGCGTGTAACGCCGGGCCGCACCTGACCGATCTCGGCCTGACCGACGGCACAACGCGCCAGATTGTCGATCCGCTGATCGCCTGCTGGGAAACCCCGGTATAAAAATAATCATAATAACAATATGTACCCAATGGATTTCACGTTGCGGCTAGGCAGGCCAGCTCACTCACCCCAGGCGCTTACTCAAGTAAGTTACTGGGGTGAGTGAGTGCCGCCAACAACGCTGCGGCTTGAAATATGACGGGTAGCGACGGAGATAATTGATATGGCTGATAATTCAGCGTCGGTTCCTACACCAGGGAGCTGGCTGCAACGGCGTTTTCAACTGCATGCGCGGCAAAGTAATGTCAAAACCGAATGTCTGGCCGGTATCACCGGTTTTCTGGCGGCGGCCTACCTGCTGGTGGTGATCCCCGGATTACTGGCTGTCGGCGGCATGGATAAGGGCGCAGTGACTACAGGTACCATTCTGGTGTTTGTGCTGGGGACCTTGCTGATGGCGTTTTACGGCAACCTGCCGTTTATCGTCGGGCCGGGCATTGGCGGTTCGGTGCTGGTCGGCGTCACGTTGGCGGGCAGCGAAGGTATCAGTTGGCAGATTGGTCTGGGCATCGCCTGCTGGTCCGGCATTCTGTTTTTCGCCCTGACCCGGCTCGGGCTGCGCGAGGTGGTGACCCGCTCGGTGCCGCAATCGATCAAGCTGGGGCTGACGGCCTCTATCGGGCTGTTTGTGGCGATACTGGGTTTCCGCAACGCCGGACTGGTGCTGGCCAACGCTAAATCCAATGCATTGATGCTGGGTGATTTCACCGCACCCGGTGCGTTGATCGCCCTGTGCGGCCTGTTTTTGGCGATTGCCTTGCAAGCCCGACGCATTCCCGGCGCCATTTTGTGGGCGATCCTGTTTGCGACTCTGGTGGGTATCCCGTTCGGCGTTACCCACCTGCCGGACAGCCTGATGGCAATGCCGCATTCATTGGCCCCGGTGCTCGGCCATGTTGATCTGATCGGTGCACTGAATATCGCCTTTCTGCCTTATTTGTTCGTCTTTTTCGCCTCGGAGTTCTTCTCCACCATGGGCACTACGCTGGCCGTAGGCGGTGAAGCCGGGCTGCTGGACGAACACGGCAATATGCCGCACATCAACCGCCCCTTTATGGTGGACTCTATCGCTGCTGCGCTGGGCCCTATAGTCGGTATTCCTGCCGCCACCGCGCTGATTGAATCCTCTGCGGCGGCCGAAGCCGGAGGTAAAACCGGGTTAACCGCATTGGCGGCCGCGGTAATGTTTTTACTGATGCTGCTGTTCACACCGATTGCCCTGATGATCCCGAAAGAAGCCACTGCCCCGGCGCTGATCCTGATCGGCCTGAATATGTTTAGCGGACTGCGCAAAGTTGATTTAGCCAACTTCACCGACGGCCTGCCGGTGCTGATGATGGTCATGATCACGCTGATCGCCAACAGCTTCGGTACCGGCATCGCCGGCGGGCTGCTGTTCTACATCATTATCAAAGTGATTGCTGGCAAATGGCGTGAAGTGCCGGTCGGCCTCTATTTTCTGGCGATCCCACTGGCATACTATTTCGCCACCTTGGTAAGGCATTAATCTGCAAGTGTTGCGCTGATAACATGTCGGCGCAACACTTCAGTCATTCGATAACAAACACAAATCACAATATTTCACGATAAAACCTCCACTCACCAAATCCTCTGCTATGATTTACTCTCCGCTATTTTAAATTATCCAACCACAAAGTATAAACTTTTTCATAAATATCACCCAGAAAACACCACCACCATTATTTAATTAAAAAATCAATAAAAACAAAGACATAAACACACCGCTAACGTCTAAAACCCACTATTTAACCGTCAAAAAATAGATGTGATTGCTGTTTTATATTAACAATATCGACTTCGGATAATTTCTATTCAGTCTGATTCCAGTGATTTAATATTTTTTATTTAAACTTGCTCAATACCAATCTTCTATTACATTTAGTATTTGAGTTACAACTCGTTACAACGGAAGTAAAAGCTACCTAACTTCGCCATCTAAAATCCAGCGAGGATTCCAATGAAATTAACACCCATCATGAGAGGGTTAGCGTTAGCGGGAGTGCTAACTACCTTCGCAATTCCATCCTGGGCAGAGGTTGCACCGAAAGAAGCGGCCCCCGCAACCAAACAAGCCAATGATGCACTGTACGATCAGCTCCCTTTCTCAGATAACACCGATTTTGCCAACGCGCATAAAGGTTTCATAGCTGCCTTGCCAACCGAAATTATCAAAGGTGAGCAAGGTAATGTCATTTGGAACCCACAGCAGTATTCCTTTATCAAGGAAGGCGAGAAAGCGCCGGATACCGTCAACCCGAGCCTGTGGCGTCAGTCGCAGTTGATTAACATCAGCGGCCTGTTTGAGGTCACAGATGGTGTTTACCAGATCCGTAACCTGGATCTGTCCAACATGACCATCATTGAGGGCAAAGAGGGTGTGACTGTGGTTGACCCTCTGGTTTCAGCCGAAACCGCCAAAGTGGGCATGGATCTCTATTTTAAAAACCGGGGGAAAAAACCGGTTGTCGCTGTTATCTACACTCATAGCCACGTAGACCACTACGGTGGCGTACGAGGTGTAGTCGATGAAGCTGATGTTAAATCGGGTAAAGTGAAAGTTTATGCGCCCGCCGGCTTTATGGAAGCGGCCGTGGCAGAAAATATCATGGCGGGTAACGTCATGAGTCGCCGCGCCAGCTACATGTACGGCAACCTGTTGAAACCAGAAACCAAAGGTCAGGTTGGTGCAGGCCTGGGTACCACCACGTCGGCAGGTACCGTCACCCTGATTGCCCCAACCAACATCATTGAGAAAGATGGTCAAAAAGAGGTCATCGACGGCCTTACTTATGATTTCATGCTGGCGCCAGGCTCTGAAGCACCATCAGAAATGCTGTGGTTTATCGAAGAGAAGAAACTCATCGAAGCGGCAGAAGATGTGACCCATACGCTGCATAATACTTATTCCCTGCGTGGCGCAAAAATTCGTGAGCCGCTCCCTTGGTCAAAATATATCAACGAAGCGATAGTTCGCTGGGGCGACAAAGCGGAAATCATTATGGCTCAGCACCACTGGCCAACCTGGGGCAACGAAAACGTCGTTAACCTTCTCAAGAGTCAGCGTGATCTTTACCGCTATATTAACGACCAGACTCTGAGAATGGCGAATGAAGGCCTGACCCGTGATGAAATAGCGGCGAAGTTCAAACTGCCGGACAGCCTGGCGAAAACCTGGGCCAACCGGGGTTATTACGGTTCTGTAAGTCATGATGTCAAAGCAACTTATGTGCTCTATCTCGGCTGGTTTGACGGCAATCCGGCCACGCTGGATGAACTGCCACCGGAAGAAGCCGCGAAGAAATTTGTCGATTACATGGGCGGTGCCGATGCGATCCTCAAGAAAGCCAAAACCGACTTTGATCAGGGCAATTACCGTTGGGTTGCTCAGGTCGTCAGCAAAATAGTCTTTGCCGATCCGAACAATCAGGATGCACGCAACCTTGAGGCTGATGCGCTGGAACAACTGGGCTATCAGGCTGAATCTGGCCCATGGCGTAATTTCTATCTCACCGGTGCTCAGGAGCTACGTAACGGCGTGGTGAAAGGGCCAACCCCGAATACCGCCAGCCCAGATACCGTGCGGGCGATGACGCCTGAGATGTTCTTTGACTTCCTGGCTGTACATATCAACGGTGAAAAAGCGGGCAAGGCCAAAGCCGTGTTTAACATTGATCTGGGCAGCGATGGCGGCAAGTACAAGCTGGAACTGGAAAATGGAGTACTCAACCACACCGCCAATGCCGAAGCCAAAGATGCCGATGCCACTCTCACGCTTAACCGCGACACCTTGAATAAAATTATCCTCAAGGAAGAAACGCTAAAACAGGCGGAGGATAAGGGAGAAGTGAAGGTGACGGGTAACGCTGCAAAAATGGACGAAATGTTAGGCTATATGGATAACTTTGAATTCTGGTTCAATATTGTAACTCCGTAACCCCAATACCCTGCGGCTTTCTACGTCGCAGGGTAAATCCGGCCAATACCAACGGTTCGCATATTGCCCTGTCGCCCTGCCACATTTAAAACCCTCCGACAGCCCATCGTCTCTTTCTGGCATCATGAAATTCGCCGGCATGCTGCCCTTGCGCTTTGCTTTTAGCCTGCAGTGGGTAATTTAAGGATTTAGTTTTATCGAGGGATAGCAAATGTCTTGGGGGGGACGAGCCGAGATTGCTCAGTGACTGAAATTGGTGGAGGCCCTGCCAGCTACATCCCGGCACACACGTCACCTGCTGCGGCTGCTTCCTTCCGGATCTGACCGAGTTCACAAGTTAGTGTTGCGGGAGAACCAACAGGGCCCCCATTGACGGCTTCACATGACTGCGAAGCGGTGGCTAGTATCGGTGATGGCCAACCAAATAGCAAGCCAACCGGGGCCAACCGCTGTTTTCTTACCCACCTTGGCTGTGGCACACTTCCCTTATTGGTTTTTGCTGCAGCAGGAAAACAGAAATGGAACCAGAAGACGCCTCATTCAGCCAGCGCGTGTTCCACGTGGTGGCCGCCATTCCCTATGGCAAGGTCACGACCTATGGCGAAATAGCGAAACTGGCCGGTTCACCGCGCGCCGCGCGTCAGGTCGGTGGCGTATTAAGGCGCCTGCCGGAAGGCAGCAGCCTGCCCTGGCATCGGGTGATTAACCGGCACGGACAAATTTCGCAGCAGGGGGAGGACTTCCAACGCCAGCGGCAGGCATTGCTTGAAGAAGGGATTATCTTCGGTACGCACAGCACGGTTGACCTGTTGGTTTATGGTTGGCGCTGGTAACAACAAAACAGCCTTTGGCCGGAGCGCAAAGGCTGTTAAGGGTTTACTGCTTAAGGGTTACCGGCTTAAGGCATGGTCGCCGGGGCGGCCTGAACGGCAACACCCTGCACCGGAACCATCACCAGATCGGCACGGGTGCCGTTACGGTTCACCACTTCCTGGATAGTGTCGGTAATAAAGGTCATCTGACCATTTACCGTAATTGCCGCACTCAGGATAATGCGTGCATTAGGCTGAATATCGGCCGGATTGTACGGCAGGACAAAATTAAACGGCGCCTGCTTGCCCTCGGTGCGAACCGCACGCTGGGCGATCACTTTAGACGGAGCATCCGCCAACGAGGCATCAGAGAGCGTGACGGTCAGTACCGCATCCGGTGGTAGCGCAATGCGCTGGCGAATGTTAACCGAACCAGTCACCGCCGGGCCCTGAATCTGCGTTTGCGCAATCGCCGGGTTTCCCGCTGTCGGAACAGGCACGTCCGCACTCTTTTGGGCACAACCCGCCAGGGTAACGGTTAACGCTGCTGCTCCACCTACGATTTGCCAGAGTTTCATGGATCGGTCTCCTTTTTTATTATCAACACGTTGGTGGCTTTCACCACCGCACCTATTAAACTTAGCACAAAACACTGAAAAATCCATTTAGTCCTGCCTATTAATCACTTACCCCTCTAATAACACTCAGCATTCAGTCAATTTTCTCTGTGCCATAACGCAATATATTGACGGCTTGCCGTGATATTCCGCACACTGCGCAAAATGATTATTAAAAGGGTAGTAACTTTATGAGCCAGGCACTGAAAAACCTCCTCGATCTGCTGGATCTGGAGAAAATTGAAGAAGGGCTGTACCGCGGGCAAAGTGAAGATCTGGGGTTACGCCAGGTATTCGGTGGTCAGGTGGTGGGTCAGGCGCTGTATGCCGCCAAACAATCGGTACCGGCGGAGCGCAGCGTTCACTCGTTCCACAGCTATTTTCTGCGTCCGGGTGACAGCAGCAAGCCGATTGTTTATGACGTGGAAATCCTGCGTGACGGCAACAGCTTTAGTGCCCGACGCATCAGTGCCATTCAGCACGGCAAACCCATTTTCTATATGACCGCGTCCTTCCAAAGCCCGGAAGAAGGTTTTGAACATCAGAACACCATGCCGGACGTGCCACCGCCAGAAGGTCTGATGTCTGAGTCAGACATTGCCCAGAAGCTGTCGCATATGCTGCCGGACAAGGTACGTGAGAAGTTTATCGGCCAGAAGCCGATTGAGATGCGTCCGGTCAAATTCCACAATCCGCTGAAAGGCAGTGTGGAAGATCCGCACCGCTACGTGTGGTTCCGCGCCAACGGTACCATGCCGGACGATCTGCGCATCCATCAATATTTGCTGGGTTATGCGTCTGATTTCAACTTCCTGCCGACGGCGTTGCAACCACACGGCGTCGGTTTCCTGGAGCCCGGTATGCAGGTAGCCACCATCGATCACTCAATGTGGTTCCACCGCCCATTCCGCATGGATGACTGGCTGCTATACGTGGTGGAAAGCACTTCCGCTTCCGGTGCTCGTGGATTTGTACGCGGCCAATTCTATACCCGTGAAGGCGTACTGGTTGCCACCACGGTACAGGAAGGCGTGATCCGCCAGCGCGAAGCTTAAACGCCAGCCAAAGAAAAAGGGCGATGTCTCCATCGCCCTTTCTATCATCATTATTTTTCGAATTATTTAGCGCACTGCCCTTCTTCAGGCCTATTGGTTATAGGCACTCTCGCCATGGCTGTTGACGTCCAGACCTTCGCGTTCCTGTTCTTCCGGTACGCGCAGACCAACGATGGCGCCCGCCACTTTGAAGGCAATGAAGGCGGCCACACCAGACCACACCAGCGTGGTTACCACGCTTAACAGCTGGATCCACACCTGATGCCCCATGGTGACACCCTCAGCATACCCCGTGCCACCCAGTGAAGTGGAGGTGAATACCCCGGTCAGCAAGCAACCGACGATACCGCACACGCCATGTACACCGAACACGTCACAGGTATCATCTACCTTCAGCCATTTCTTCAGCGTAACCACGCCCCACAGACCGGCAATACCGCCAATCAGGCCGATAATCAACGCCCCGCCCACGCCCACGGTGCCTGCCGCCGGCGTGATGGCAACCAGCCCGGCGATCATGCCGGAACAGGCGCCCAACAGTGAAGGTTTGCCACGAACAATCCACTCGGCAAAGGTCCAGGAGAGGATAGCACCCGCAGTCGCCACCACGGTGTTCAGGAACGCCAGTGCCGCAATGCCGTTAGCCGCGCTGGCAGAACCGGCGTTAAAGCCAAACCAGCCAATGTACAGAATGGAAGCCCCGGTAAACACCATTGGCAGGTTGTGCGGTTTGAACGCTTCTTTACCGAAACCGGCCCGTTTGCCCAACAGGTAAGCCCCCACCAGACCGGCGCTTGCGGCGTTGATATGCACAACGGTGCCGCCGGCAAAGTCCAGCGCGCCATCAGCGGCCAGGAAGCCGCCGCCCCACACCATGTGGGCAATCGGCAGGTAAGAGATGGTGAACCAGATGGCCGCGAAGATCACCACCGCAGAGAAGCGGATGCGCTCGGCAAAGCCGCCCACGACCAGCGCCACGGTAATACAGGCGAATGAACACTGGAACGCCACGTGGATCATCTGGCTAAAGGTTCCGGTGACACTATCGATACCAATGCCTTTCAGCATCGCCGTCTGGAAACCGCCGAAGAACGCATTGCCTTCGCTGAAGGCCAGGCTGTAGCCATAAAGCACCCAGAGTACGCACACCAGTGCAAAGGTGACGGTCACCTGGGTCAACATGGAGAGCACGTTTTTGGAACGTAGCAAACCACCGTAAAACAACGCGACACCCGGCAGGGTCATGAACAGCACCAAAGCGGTGCAAATCATCATGAAGGCGTTATCCGCCTTGTCTGCGACCGCCGGAGCGGCCAGTGCCAAAGAAGGAACCATGGTTACCGTACTCAGGCCCAACATGGATAAAAGTTTTTTCATTATCAATCCATCCCCATTACTTTACTGAGCCAGTGATTACAGTGCTGCTTCGTCTGTTTCGCCGGTGCGAATGCGAATGACACGTTGCAATTCGGCAACGAAAATTTTGCCGTCACCGATTTTGCCGGTGTAGGCCGCTTTACTAATGACATCAACCACTTCATCTAACTGATCGTCAGCGATAGCAATGTCGATTTTTACTTTAGGTAAGAAGTTGACGCTGTATTCAGCTCCGCGATAGAGCTCAGCATGTCCCTTCTGGCGACCAAAGCCTTTTACTTCGCTTACGGTCAGCCCCTGAATACCTACAGAGGATAGGGCTTCACGCACGTCCTCCAGCTTGAATGGTTTAATCACCACGGTCACCAGCTTCATATTGCCCCTCCACGAATTAAGCCCAAACTCACCCCTGGTACGAGTCTTATAAAGCAAAGGCTATGCCACAAATGGTTTTGTACGCTAATTCAGCAAATTAACCGGCAGGACGGCAATCGGGTGCACTGCGATGAGCCAACGACGCGCTATCGCACAGGGAATTGATTAAATATTGCGCACTATTTTGGTGCGTGACGCGTCGAAAAAGTGCAGAGAAAGGGATTTAAAACGCGGCGATGCCAGTTTGTGGTGCGTGGTGGAAAAGAAAGAGGCCGCTGACAAAGCCCGTT
Organism: Serratia proteamaculans; assembly: GCF_949794035.1. Classification (NCBI taxonomy): domain Bacteria; kingdom Pseudomonadati; phylum Pseudomonadota; class Gammaproteobacteria; order Enterobacterales; family Yersiniaceae; genus Serratia; species Serratia proteamaculans. The sequence continues at coordinate 1,146,496 of NZ_OX461105.1, read as the reverse complement.
ATTAGGGAGAGCGTGCCGAAGGGGTCGTAGCGGCTTGTCCGCCGGAGCGCCCCTCGGTGCGCTAGGCCCGGGTATCTCAGGCTCAAAGACAGCTTTATCGTCAAACTCAGGCCGCTAAAGCGGCCTCTGACATTATGCAGTTTGTGTTTCTTCGCGGTTTGCGGCAGCCAGCTCTTCACCCACCAGTTGCAGTTGATACATCTGGTAGTAACGCCCCTGCTGCGCCAGCAGTTGCTGATGGTTGCCCTGCTCGACCGCCTGACCCCGGTGCAACACCAGAATCGAATCGGCATCCACAATGGTCGACAAACGGTGAGCGATCACCACCAGCGTGGTGTGTTCGCGGATCAAACGCAGCGCCCGCTGAATCGCTTGTTCCGTGCCTGAGTCAATGTTGGCGGTGGCCTCATCGAGGATCAGGATCTGCGGTGCCTGTACCAGCACCCTGGCCATCGCCAATAGCTGCTTCTGGCCCACCGACAGATTATTGCCCTGTTCGCCCAGCCGGGTATGAATGCCCTGCGGGAAACTGCGCACCAACTCGGCCAGTTGTACCGTTTTCAATGCCTGCCAAACCGCCTCTTCGCTGATATTGCGTCCCAGCGTGACGTTGGCCAGCACTGACTCGGCGATCACCACCGGGTCCTGCTGCACCATCGCGACACCCTGGCGCAGAGTCCGGTGTGAAAGGCTGGCCAGGGGACGTCCGTCGAGACGCACTTCACCCTGATCAACCGGGTAATAGCCCATCAGCAGGTTGGCCAGCGTGCTCTTACCACTGCCGGTATGGCCGACCAGCGCCACAAAGCCACGCGAAGGGACCGACAGCGAAATATGCTGCAGTACCTTTTTGTCATCACGGTAGGCAAAACTCAGGTCGTCAATATCAATACGGCCGCTCTCCAGTGGGCGATCGTCCGCCCCGTAGCTCTGCTGTTTGCGATCCATCAGTTCGAAAATACGCTCACCGGCCACCACCGCCTGCTGCAGGATAGACTGCTGCGATGTCAGCTCAATCAGCGGCTCATTCAGACGGCCCAGATAGTTGATAAAGGCATACAGCACACCAACGCCGATCGCCCCCTCACCGCTGAAGCCGAACAACATCAGCAGACCGCACAGTACCAGCGCCGAGAACAGGCTGAGCAGCGGACGCAGCAAGAAACCGTCCAACCGCAGCGTCTGCATACGCGCGGTATAGTGGGAACGGCTGGCGGCGCTCATGCGCTCCCCGAAGCGGATCTGCTGGCGGAACTGCTGGATCACGCCCATGCCGTTAATCACTTCGTTAAAGCCGTCGTTGATGTCCGCCAGATAGCTACGTACCCGGCGCACAATAGGGATGCTGTAGTACTGATAAATGCCCATCACCACAAATACCGCCGGGAAGATGCAGATCGCCACCAGCGCCATACGCCAGTCAAGGCTGAACATCGCCACCAGCATGGCACCGATCAGCGCCGCGCTTTTCAGCACCGTGGACACCACCATCACGTACAGATCTTTGATCACCTCGGTGTCATTGGTCACCCGCGAGATCAACTGCCCGACGGGTTGGGTATCAAAGGCGCTAAGTGGTTGGCGCAACGCAGCGTCCATCACGTCAGTTCGCAGACGTTGAACCACCCCGACCGCCGCCTGGTTGAACAACAACGCCTGAAAATAGTGCAGCGCCGCCGCCAACAGCTCCAGCAGGATATAGGCTGCTGCCAGCCCGCAGACGATAGTCAGCGGTAACTGGCCCTTGGCAACGTAGTTATCGATAAAATAACTGACCAGGATCGGCCCGGCGACTTCCGCCGCCGCGGCGACCCACAGCATCACTACCGCCAGCCCCAGCGGCTTTCGGTACGGCGATCCATAAGCCAGCAAGCGCTTCAGCGTCGGCCACAGCTTTTGCATCTTATTCATTGGCTTCACTCTCCTCGCCGCTTTCCGGGGCCTCATCCAATGCCGCCTCCAGTTGCTGATAGCGATACATATCGCGATACCAGCCGGGTTGAGCGGCCAGGGACGCATGCTGGCCACGCTGTGCCACAGCGCCGTGCTGGATCACCAGAATTTCGCTGGCTTCGGTCAGTGCCGAAAGCCGGTGCGCGCTGATAATCACCGTGCGGTTTTGCCCCCAGCTGCGCAGGTTATGCAGGATCTGGTGTTCGGTACGGCCATCCACCGCCGACAACGCGTCGTCGAGGATCAGGATTTCTGCATCCAGTAACAGGGCGCGGGCAATGGAGATACGTTGCTTCTGCCCCCCAGAGAGCATCACGCCACGCTCGCCCACCTCGGTTTCATAACCCTGCGGCAGGCGCAAAATATCCTCATGCACACTGGCCAGGCGGGCCGCGCGCTCAATCTGTTCCTGCGTCGCCCCCGGATTTCCCAGCGCGATGTTGTTCGCCACGCTGTCCGAGAACAAGAACGGTGTCTGGCTGACCACGGACAGCCGTGAGCGCCAATCGTCGAGTTTGACCTGGGTCAACGGCAGCCCCTGATAGCTGATCTGGCCGTCATCAACATCAAATTGGCGCTGGATCAGTGACAACAGCGTCGATTTACCGGCGCCGGTCGGGCCACACAGGCCGAGCATTTGCCCTGGTTCCAGCTTCAGCACCACATCATGCAGCGTCGGCTGACTATTGCCCGGGTAGTGGAATGCGCGGATATCGACCGCCAGATTGCCACGCCCGGCCGGCAGCGATTGCTCACCGTCGGTCACTGCCGGGGCTTCATCCAGCAGGCTGCGAATACGGCTATAGGCCGCGCTGCCGCGTTCAACGATATTGAACATCCAGGCCAACGCCAGCATCGGCCAAATCATCAGGCCGAGGTACATCACGAAGCTGGTCAGTTGGCCCAGCGTCATGGTTCCGTTCACCACCATCCAACTGCCACCGCCGATCGCCAGCAGATTGGCGGTACCGATGGCGATATAAATCGTTGGGTCGAAACGAGCATCCACCCGCGCCACGTGCATGTTTTTGGCACCGGTCTGGGCAGCGACTTCGGCAAACTGATTAGACTGATGATCTTCCAGACCGAACGCCTTGATCATACGGATGCTGGTCATGCTTTCCTGCGCCTGATCGTTCAGGCTGGAAAACGCCGCCTGCGCCGATTTAAAACGCTGGTGTAACTGGTCGCCGTAGTACTTGATGACGATCGCCATGATTGGCATCGGGATCAGCGACAGCAGGGTTAGCTGCCAACTAATTTGGGTGCTCATCACCACCAGCACCGCCAATCCCATCACCAGCGAATCCACCAGCGTCAGCACCCCTTCACCGGCGGCGAAAACCACCCGATCGACATCGTTGGTAGCGCGCGCCATCAGATCACCGGTACGGTGACGCAAATAGAAGGCCGGATTCTGACGGCTAAGCTGGCGGTAGAAGTTTTCACGCAGTTCGACGGCAAGCTGGTAGGACGCCCCAAACAACAGCACCCGCCACACGTAGCGCAGCAGGTAGACAACCACGGCGGTACCGAGCATCAGCCCCAGCCATGCCATCAGCACGCCGCCGGACATCTGTTTTTCGGTGACGCCATCCACAATGATCCCCACCAGCTTGGGCGGCAACAGTTGCAGTATGGCAATGATGATCAGCAGCACCACCGCCCCGAGGTAGCGACGCCACTCGCGGCGGAAATACCAGCCGATTTGAGCAAATAGTCTCACGCAGTTTTATTCCAGGATGTAATGGTTTTGTCTCTTGTTCTGCCTCAGCAGAGTAGGATACCACCGTTACTTTGCCAATTTGGTGAACTTTTCACTCAGGGATCGGCAGTGCAGTGGTGTATTTGATTTTTTCCATTGCGAAGCTGGAAGTGACGTCGATCAGCCCCGGTACGCCGTTCACCAGACGCTTGTAAAAGCTGTCGTAGCTCTTCATATCCGCCACTTCCACCTGCATCAGGTAGTCGTATTCTCCGGCCATGCGATAGAACGCCAGAACCTCCGGCATCTGCTTGGTCAGTTGCACAAACTGTTGATACCACTCGCTGCTGTGCTGCTGGGTTTTGATCAGCACAAATGCCGTCAGGCCCAGGCCGAGCTTTTCGTTATCCAGCAGCGCGACTCGCCCCCGGATATAACCGTCTTCTTCCAGTCGCTTGAGCCTTTTCCAACAGGGTGTCGACGTCAGATTGACCGCGTCGGCCAGCACCTGCAGCGGCTGCGTACAGTCCTGTTGCAGCATGCACAGTAATTTACGGTCTGTTTTATCTAGCATATCGTCAACCAGGAGAATAATTTTCTCTCATTAGGCGATTAAACAGGGAAAATGGCAATCCTTTTTTCCCCACAGCAGGCTATATTATGCATCAAACAAGCCCCCTATTCTGAGGCCAGATGATGACAAATTCTTGGGTAAAATATGCTATCGGCGAAATAGAAGCGGATTTTCAACGCTCCGCCGATACCCACCTGATCCGCCTGAACCTGCCGGAATTTCCCGGTATCTGCCTGTACCTGAAAGACGAAAGCACTCACCCGACCGGCAGCCTGAAGCACCGCTTGGCGCGTTCACTGTTCCTGTACGGCCTGTGTAACGGCTGGATCACCGAAAACACCACGATTATCGAGGCCTCCTCCGGCAGTACGGCGGTGTCCGAAGCCTACTTCGCCCGGCTGATTGGCCTGCCGTTTATTGCCGTAATGCCTTCCTGCACCGCACGCCGCAAGGTTGAGCAGATCGCGTTCTACGGCGGTCGTTGCCACTTCGTCGACCATGCGGCGCAGATTTACGCCGTCTCCGAACAGTTGGCGCAAGAGCTGAACGGCCACTATATGGATCAGTTCACCTACGCCGAGCGGGCAACCGACTGGCGCGGCAATAACAATATCGCCGACAGCATCTTCCGGCAGATGGCGCGTGAACCCTTCCCGGTGCCAAAACATATCGTGATGAGCGCCGGCACTGGCGGCACCTCCGCGACTCTGGGGCGCTATATCCGCTATCAGGGGCACGACACCCGCCTGACGGTGGTCGATCCAGAAAACTCGGTGTTCTATGATTGCTTCCACCAGCGCGACCGTACCCTCATCGGTAGTTGCGGCAGCCGTATCGAGGGCATTGGCCGCCCACGCGCCGAGCCCTCGTTTATCCCGTCGGTGGTCGACAGTATGATCCGCGTGCCTGATGCCGCCAGCGTCGCCACCATCCATTGGCTGGAGACAGTTCTCGGGCGCAAGGTGGGGGCCTCTACCGGCACCAACGTATGGGGCGCGCTGCAGTTGGCGAAGCAAATGCGGGAAAACGGCGAGCAGGGTTCCATCGTCACTCTGCTGTGCGACAGCGGTGAGCGCTACCTGGACACCTATTACAACCCAGAATGGGTCAGCAACAATATCGGTGATCTGACGCCGTATCTGGCGCAGCTGGCGGATTTGTAATCGGCAGGTTCAGACGAAAAAAAGCCGGGTAAGTCTTACCCGGCGGCTGCCAATAAAGCCTCATAATTCGGGGGAATAGGTGAGGTAAGGTGAACGCAGCCAATGTTGCAAATAGTGAGCCACCGCCTGCTGTTCGCAGTGACCGATAACCTGTAGCTGTGGCAACAGCGACTTCAACTGTGGCAGAGCATTGCCCATCACCACCCCGTGCCCTACCGCCGCCAGCATTTCCTTGTCGTTCATCGCATCACCAAACGCCATACAATCCGCCATCTCCAGCCCCAGATGGCGGCTCAGCATATTCAGCGCCGACCCCTTGTTGCAGCCCAGTGGCAATACTTCCAGGCATTCATAGGCCGAGAAACAAAGATCGACACGCGCAGTAAAGTGCTGGCGCAGCTGCACCTGAAGTTTCAGCAATTCCTCGTGCGGACCAACAAAACAAACCTTGCTGTTGCCGAACGCCGGTAAACGCCGCAGTTCGGTAAGCTGGTAATGGAAGCCGCTCAGATGGTGGGCCAGCAACATTTCCTCCGGCAGCGCAAACCCGGTCATCCAGCCTTCATCACGGAAGACGTGCATGCTGGCGTCGGTTTGCCAGTGGGTATGCAGCACCTCTTCGGCAATATCGGCCGGCAAGTCGGTGGCGTGCAGTTGCTGCCCCTGATTATCATAGACCCGCGTACCGTTACCGGTAATCAGGTAGCCCTGCAGGCCTAACTGCGCCATGATCGGCTGCGCATCAAGGTAGTGCCGCCCAGTGGCGAAAGTGACGATCATCTCCCGCTCGAGGAGTTGCTTTAGCACCGCCAGAGTTTCCGGCCCGACCCGGTGATCCGGTGTCAACAACGTGCCGTCCATATCAAAAGCCGCCAGGCGATACATAAAGACCTCGTGAATGTGAACGCGATTACAGTCCCTGCAGTATGGGATGGTATTTGCGGAAGTAATAGTGAACAATTCTGGAAAACTGTTCCGGATTTACTGACATGCGCCTGACCCACCGCCTCAGCCAGTATCAACGCCTGTACCTGCAACTCGGTAGCGCACCGGTCGCCATCACCATTGGTGAGCTGGCAGCGATGTTCTATTGCAGCGAGCGCCACGCCCGCACTCTGGTACAACAACTGCAAGATCAGGGTTGGCTGAGCTGGCAGTCACAGCCCGGGCGCGGTAAACGTGCGCGTTTGCACTGTCTGAAAACGCCGGACGAGCTGCGGGCTGCCCATCTTCAGAGGCTACTGCAGGAGGGCGATCATCAGGGTGCGCTGGAAATGGCGCAGTTGGATCCGCAACATTTACAGGAACTGCTTAGCCCACATCTTGGTGGTCAATGGCAAGCCGGCAGCCCAACGCTGCGTATCCCCTACTACCGCACGCTCGAATCGCTGGATCCGCTGACCCTTACCGGCCGCGCCGAACAGCATTTGGTTGCCACCCTGCATGCCGGGTTAACGCGGTTTATTACCGGTAATCCCGAGCCACAATCAGATCTGGCCCACCATTGGCAAATCAGCGATGACGGCCTGCGCTGGCAGTTCTTTCTGCGCAGCCAACTACGCTGGCACAACGGTGAACCACTGACCGGCCAGCAACTGCTGCAAACTCTGGAAAAACTGCAGCAGCATCCTCGCAGTCAACCCAGCCTGGCAAACGTTGCCAGCCTCAGTCTGCCCCATCCGCTGTGCCTGCAGTTTGATTTGCAGCATCCGGACTACTGGCTGGCGCACCGGCTGGCGGAGTTGCCTTGCCTGCTGACCCACCCGGATGCTTCAGGCATGGGTGCCGGCCCGTTTAAATTGACGCTGAACCAACCGCACCTGGTCCGGCTGGAACAACACCCGTTTTACCATTTGCAGCATCCCTATCTGGAGAGCATTGAGTATTGGATCACTCCCGAACTGAATGTTGGCGATGCTTATACCAGTTGCCAGCATCCGGTACGCATTACCCTTGGTCAGCAGGAAGAGATGGCGTTGGCCCGCCCGGTACAGCGCAGCATGAGCCTGGGCTGGTGCTATCTGGCGGTGAATTTGAAGCACGGCGTACTCAGTGAAGCGCAGGGGAAAAAACTGCTGATGCTGATCCAGCGATCCGGTCTGCTGGCCAATCTGCCGGTGCCCAACAGCGTCATCACCCCCAGCCACGAAATGCTGCCCGGCTGGGCAATCCCACAGCATCAGGCCGACGAGGATATTGCCCTGCCCGCCAAATTGACGCTGTTGTATCGGCCACCGGTGGAGCTGGAAACGGTCACAGTGGCCTTGCAGCAACTGTTGGCGCAACATGGCTGCGAGCTGGAGCTACGCTACTACGCGGGCAAACGTTGGCAGAGTACCGAACAAATAGAACAGGCCGATCTGCTACTGGCGGATAACCTGATCGGGGAATCACCGGAAGCGACGCTGGAAAGCTGGCTGCGGCAGGATACGCTGTGGCGGGGTATCCTGCCCGACGCTCGCTGGCAGCATCAGCAACAAACGCTGCAACAGATCCAGCAGCTCCCGGCACAGCCGCCGCGATATCAGCAATTGAAAGACTATTATCAGCAACTGATGGCGGCAGCGATCATCACTCCGCTGTTTCACTATCAGTATCAAATCAGCGCGCCGCCGCGCATTCATGGCGTTACCCTGACCGCCCACGGTTGGTTCGATTTCTGTCAGGCCTGGCTACCACCGCCGGTGGACACCATGGGATCCCCTGCGACAAACTAAGTCTGGCTGGCTCTGCGGTAACCAGACATTTCTGCTACCATTGTTGCCGCAACGCATTTTTATCCTACCGCCCGAATGTGTATCGGGTAGGGTCTCAGCAATAATTTGAGGTTATTTTATGAAGCGCGCGGTTGTCGTTTTCAGCGGTGGACAAGATTCCACGACCTGCTTGATTCAGGCATTGAAACAGTATGATGAAGTTCACTGCGTCACCTTTGACTACGGCCAGCGCCATCGTGCCGAGATTGAGGTGGCTCAGGAACTGTCGGTGGCCCTGGGAGCCAAGGCGCATAAGCTGCTGGACGTAGGCCTGCTCAATGAGCTGGCGATCAGCAGCCTGACCCGTGATAACATTCCGGTTCCCGCCTACGACAGCACGCAGAGCAATGGGTTACCGAGCACCTTTGTGCCAGGTCGCAACATTTTGTTCCTGACGCTGGCAGCGATTTATGCCTATCAGGTCGAAGCTGAAGCGGTGATCACCGGCGTCTGTGAGACTGACTTCTCCGGCTACCCTGACTGCCGTGACGAGTTTGTCAAAGCGCTGAACCAGGCAATAGTGCTGGGCATCGCCCGCGATATCCGCTTTGAAACGCCACTGATGTGGCTGAACAAGGCAGAAACCTGGGCACTGGCGGATTACTACCATCAGTTGGATCTGGTGCAACAGGACACCCTGACCTGCTACAACGGTATTAAGGGTGACGGCTGCGGTGAATGTGCGGCCTGCCATCTGCGCGCCAACGGGCTGAAGCAATACCAAATCAACAAGGCCGAAGTGATGGCGAGCCTGAAGCAAAAGACCGGTCTGGTCTGATTGATCCCCCTAAATAATTCAAGTTGCATCGAGGCGGCAAGTAAACGCATCCCGATGAGTTTACTCAAGTAAATGATTCGGGTAAGTGAGTGCGGCCAACAAGGATGCGGCTTGAAGTATGACGGGGTTAACGGCGGCACGGGCTGCCGCTCGTTGCTTTACTGATCTTCTGGCGGCGTGAGCACCTGCAGGTGTTCGCGCAGTTGTCCCTCAATCGGCAAGGCCCGTTGGGTTTTCAGATCGACACAAACGAAGGTCAGCAGCGCATCCGCCACCTGAGCCCCCGTGGCATCCTGCAATACCTTCTGGCTCAACACGCCACTTTTGCCGTTTAGCTGCACCATCTGGCTGTCAATACGTAGCTTGTCGCCCAATACTGCCGGGGTGCGATAGTTAATGTTGATGTTCACCACGATGAAAGCGATGTTATTTTCCGTCATCCAGCGGAAGCCTTCCTGATTCTCCAGCCAATCCCAACGCGCCTCTTCCAGAAACTCCAGATAGCGGGCGTTATTCACGTGCTGATAAACATCAAGATGATAACCACGAACTTTGATAAAAGTCTGGTGCATAGGAAACGGCCACTCCTGCCTGGTGATTACAGAAAGAAGGAGCCGCAAGCGACTCCTTCACCCATTTGGTCAAGATGCCAAACTGGTAAGACCTGTAAAATGTAGCAGAGGAAAAAGGGCTGCATTATCACTTTGCCACGCAGCCGTGATCGAAATCACATTTTGAGCCGCGTGCGATTCCTTTCAAACAGTGCAGGCCCAATGCCCGGTACTTCCTGAAGTTGCTCAATCTGCGTAAAGGGGCCGTTCTGCTCACGGTAGCGCACAATGCTCTCCGCTTTCTTCAACCCTACCCCTTTGAGCATGCTGGCCAGTTGTTCGGCATCGGCCTGATTGATACTGACCGACGCCTCATCATTGGCAGCCGCTCCGGCCTCTGCACCTTGTCCTGCATTACCCGCCGGCACGGACAGCACCGGTTGCCCAGCCCCCACTTTCTCTTCCGCGGCCACCGATAGCCCGGCCAGGGAGAGCAGTGCTACGGTCAGCAACGCTTTGAAGCTGAAAGCCTTTACCGCTTTTATTTCTGTAAGTTGCATGCTGTGTCCTCCTTGTGTTTAACAGCAAGCTCACCTTGCCGCAGTGGGCAAACTTCAGCAATTGGCGGATTTCAGATATGGAAAAGGCCGCGAAAGCGGCCTTTGAGGATTACATTGCGTTGCAGAAAACTGCGGCGCTTTACTGAGGTTGCTGCTGCTCAGCGGCGCCCATGGTGATCTTGGCTTCTTTGCGCAGGCTGGCCAACAAAGAGTCAAAGGACACACCGGTCGAACCTTCTTCCATTTTGCTGACGAAGGTTTTCATTTCTTCTGCCGGCAAGGTGCCAGGGTTGACTGCATCCAGCGCAATCAGCACCACGTTGTCCTGACGATCCTGCGACATGCCATAAACCGGCTTGCCTTCCTGCGGATGCGGCAACGCGAACACGCTCTGCACCAACTGGCTGTCTTCCGGTGCACGAGCCATCTTCTGCACGCTGCCAAAGCTCAGGCCGGCCGCTTTCATCGCCTCGTCGCCCTTACCCTGTTTCAGCTCAACCAGCAGTTTCTCGCCCTGCAGTTTCGCTTCCTGTTCCGCTTTGTTGCGTTTGACCAGCTCCGCCACGCGATCTTTCACCTGGTCGAAGGGTTCAATGCCTTCCGGCTTGTGGCCAGACACGCGGATCACGAAGGCACGGTCGCCATCAACGGTGATCACGTCGGAGTTGCTGCCCGGAGAACCGCCCTCGCCAATCAGTGTGCCGTCGAAAATCGACTGAATGACCGGTTTGAAGTTCAGCGCTGCCGGAATATTGTCGCGGGTAAACCAGTCGGTATGTGCCGCTTTCACACCAGCCGCTTCTTCGGCTGATGCCAGAGACTCGTTATCGCTGGTAGCCGCTTCACTGACCTTCTGCTGCAGCGCGTAATAAGCGTCTACGGCTTTCTCCTGCTTAACCTGCTTGGCGATGGCGTCACGCACTTCGCTCAACGGCTTCACTTTCTCCGGCTGAATGTCGTTCAGACGGATCACCAGATACCCTACTGAGGACTTCACGACGCCGGAAAGCTGGCCTTTTTCGGTCAGGTTAGCCTGCTTCAGTTCGTCTGCCGTGGTGTCCGGCTCCAGCCAGCCCAGCTCACCGCCAGTACGGCGTGAGATGATGTCGGTGGATTTGTCTTTCGCCAGCGTGGCGAAATCACCGCCTTTTTTCAGTTCGTCCAGTACCGCATTGGCTTCCGCCTCGGTTTTCAGCTGGATCACGCTGTAGTTCTTGCGCTCAGGCTGGCCGTAGCTGCTTTTGTGCTGGTCGTAGTAGGCGCTGATATCCGCATCGGCTACCGTTACCTTGTCCTGCATGGAAGCGGCATCCATTGGGATGTAGCTTACTTTGACCTGTTCTGGCGCAATGAAGCTGTTCTTGTTCTGGCTGTAGTAGTCTTTCAGCTCGTCGTCGGTCACGGTCTGCTTGGCCTGCAACGCTTTCAGATCCAGCGTCGCCAGACGCACATCGCGCTGTTGCAGCACCAGTGCCGTCATGTCCTGAGCTTCGGCAGGCAGAATGAAGCCTGAATCGCCAAAGGCCTGGATCACCTGCTGGTTAACCAGTTGCTGACGCATGGACTGCGCAAAGTTATCGGCGGTGTAACCCATGCGGCTAATCAGATCGAGATATTTGGCGTTATCGAACTGGCCGTCAGTCTGGAAGTAAGGCGCCTTGCGGATAGCGTCTTTTACCTGATCGTCGCTGACGCTCAGGCCTAATTTCTTGGCATATTGGTCCAGCAGCATGTTGTCGATCAACTGTGACAATGCCTGGTGGCGCATCTGCTGCATATAGCCTTCGTTGCCCGCCAGTGCGGAGAACTGGTCACCCAGCTGTTGCTGCATGCGGCTGCGTTCGCTTTGGAAAGCCTGTTCCAGCTGAGCGCGCTCGATCACCTGACCATTTACTTTCGCTGCATAATCGCCGGAACCGCCGATCAGGTAGTTACCCACCCCGGTCAAAATAAATGACAAGATGATCAGGGCCAGGATGATTTTGAGCACGACGTTATTAGCTGCCGCGCGTAAATTGTCCATCATAGTGTGACAACACTCCGCTGTGATGTGGATTAAAAACACCCTTGCGCAGGCGCGTTCCCTGCGACAAAAATAAAAAAAGCGCATCAATCTGATGCGCCTTATATCTTACCTTACCAGCACCGTTGCGTCAGGTGATTGTTTATTACAAAGCCCTGTAACGCTAAACGGTTAGACGCAAACAATCAGTTTACTGCGTCTTTCAGCGCTTTCCCTGCACGGAAGGCCGGAACTTTGGCTGCCGCGATGGCGATCTCTTTACCGGTTTGCGGATTACGGCCAGTACGGGCCGAACGCTCACGCACGGTGAAGGAACCGAAACCTACCAGGGCCACATCATCCCCTTCCTTCAAGGATTCAGTAACAGATGCAATCACTGCATCTAAAGCACGCCCAGCTGCCGCTTTGGAAATATCAGCACCTGCGGCAATTTTGTCGATCAGTTGTGACTTATTCACTCTATCATCCCCTCTAGAATTCAATCGTCGCACCGAAAAATCCCTACGGCGCGACAGCGCAGCTGTTATATCAATCCCATCGTGCCTTGGCAAGCCACCGAAAGCGTGACAAAACGCAGGCCGACAGCTGTCTAACTTAGCGGTACAAAAAAAGACTGGCAAGTCCGAAATGACTTGCCAGCATAAGTTTTATCAATGGTTTTTGCGATACGTCACTATTTTGCCGCTACCGGCAGTGCACCGAAGGCCGGATTCAGCAACGCAAGGTCCAAAACTTCATCAATTCGTTGCACCGGATGAATATCCAGATCGGCGATAACATTCGCCGGGATCTCTTCCAGATCGCGCTTGTTCTCATACGGGATCAGCACGGTTTTGATACCGCCGCGATGGGCCGCCAGCAATTTCTCTTTCAGGCCACCAATCGGCAGTACCTGACCACGCAGCGTGATCTCGCCGGTCATCGCCACATCGGCGCGAACCGGGTTGCCCGTCAGGCAGGAAACCAGCGCGGTACACATCGCAATACCGGCGCTCGGGCCATCCTTCGGTGTAGCGCCTTCCGGCACGTGCACGTGGATGTCACGCTTCTCGTAAAAATCAGGGTTAATCCCCAATTTATCCGCGCGCGCACGCACTACGGTCAGTGCAGCCTGAATCGACTCCTGCATCACTTCACCGAGCGAGCCGGTGTAGGTCAGCTTACCCTTGCCCGGTACGCAGGCGGTTTCGATGGTCAGCAGATCGCCACCCACTTCCGTCCACGCCAGGCCGGTAACCTCACCCACGCGGTTTTCGGTATCCGCACGGCCGTAGTCGACACGCTGTACGCCCAGGTAGTCTTTCAGGTTGTCGCCGTTGATCTCAATATGCTTGATCTTCTTGTCCATCAGCAGCGTTTTCACCGCTTTACGGCACAACTTGGAGATTTCACGCTCCAGGCTACGCACCCCAGCTTCACGGGTGTAGAAGCGGATAATGCCGGTGATGGCGCTATCGTCGACCGTCAGCTCACCTTTCTTCAGGGCGTTACGCTCGAGCTGCTTCGGCAACAGGTGCTGCTTGGCAATGTTGAGCTTCTCGTCCTCGGTGTATCCGGACAGGCGGATCACTTCCATACGGTCCAGCAGCGGCGCAGGAATGTTCATCGAGTTCGAGGTAGCCACGAACATCACGTCGGACAGATCGTAATCCACTTCCAGATAGTGATCGTTAAACGCCACGTTCTGTTCCGGATCCAGTACCTCAAGCAGTGCAGAGGCTGGGTCACCGCGCATGTCGGAAGACATCTTGTCGATCTCGTCCAGCAGGAACAGTGGGTTTTTCACCCCAACCTTGGCCATTTTCTGGATCAGCTTGCCCGGCATGGAACCGATATAGGTACGACGGTGACCGCGAATTTCCGCTTCGTCACGCACGCCACCCAACGCCATACGCACGTACTGGCGACCGGTCGCTTTGGCGATCGACTGACCCAACGAGGTTTTACCTACGCCAGGAGGCCCTACCAGACACAGGATAGGCCCTTTGATTTTGCTGACGCGGCTCTGTACTGCGAGATACTCAAGAATACGGTCTTTGACGCGCTCCAGGCCGTAGTGATCGATATCGAGCACTTCCTGCGCCTTGAGCAGGTCTTTCTTAACCTTGCTGCGCGCATTCCACGGCACCTGCAGCATCCAGTCGATGTAGCCGCGTACCACGGTGGCTTCCGCAGACATTGGCGACATCATTTTCAGCTTTTGCAGTTCCGCTTCGGTTTTTTCACGCGCGTCTTTCGGCATTTTCGCCGCTTCGATCTTGCGCTTCAGCGCTTCATGCTCGTCTGGCGCATCGTCCATCTCGCCCAGTTCTTTCTGAATCGCCTTCATCTGCTCATTCAGATAGTACTCGCGTTGACTTTTTTCCATCTGTTTTTTGACGCGGTTACGGATGCGTTTTTCAACCTGCAGCAGGTCGATTTCCGATTCCATCATCGCCATCAGGTATTCAAGACGTTCAGTGATATCGAACATCTCCAGTACCGACTGCTTGTCGCTGAGTTTCAGCGGCATGTGCGCAGCGATGGTATCCGCCAGGCGTGCAGCATCGTCGATGCTGTTCAATGACGTCAGCACCTCCGGTGGAATTTTCTTGTTCAGTTTGATGTAGCCTTCAAACTGATTGATTGCAGTGCGCACCAGCACTTCTTGTTCACGCTCATCAATCGCAGGTGACTCAAGATATTCGGCCTGGGCAGCAAAATGCTCTCCGCTGTCGGAAAGCGTAGTAATACGCGCCCGCTGCAGACCTTCGACCAGCACTTTTACCGTGCCATCAGGCAATTTCAGCATTTGCAGGATCGACGCTACGGTGCCGACAGAGAACAAATCATTAATACCAGGTTCATCCGTTGAGGCCTCTTTCTGTGCCACCAGCATGATCTTCTTATCATGATCCATTGCTGCTTCGAGGCACCGAATTGATTTTTCCCGGCCAACAAATAACGGGATCACCATGTGCGGATAAACCACCACGTCGCGCAACGGCAAGACGGGGATTTCTATGCGTTCGGAACGCTCAGGGTTCATAGAGCTCTCTCTTAAGTTTAACTTCCGCCAGGTTGAGGGGGAATCTCATGAGACGCAAGCATCAAACGTTTCATAAAATCTGGTTAATGAGTATATGGGGATGAATCTCTTACATTCAACGGCAGAATGCAGGAAATAAAAATGGGGGATAAAATCCCCCATTTTGACATTAACTTTCTGGTTTGACTGGCGAATTATTCGCCTGAAGCCTGTGCTTCCGGTTTACCGTAAATCAGCAAGGGTTTGGACTGGCCGGCGATGACCGACTCGTCGATCACCACTTTGTCGACGCTGTCCATTGATGGCAGGTCGTACATGGTGTCCAGCAGCGCGGCTTCCACGATGGAACGCAGACCGCGAGCACCGGTTTTACGCTTCATGGCCTTCTTGGCGATGGCGTTCAGTGCTTCTTCACGGAATTCCAGTTCCACACCTTCCAGATTGAACAATGCCTGATACTGCTTGGTCAGGGCATTTTTCGGCTCTTTCAGGATCTGGATCAGCGCATCTTCGCTCAGCTCACTCAGCGTAGCCACCACCGGCAGACGACCGATGAACTCAGGGATCAGACCAAACTTGATCAGATCTTCCGGCTCAGCCTGCAGCAGCAGTTCGCCTTCGGTCGCTTTCTCAGCCTCACCCTTCACGGTGGCGCCAAAACCAATACCGGAACCGGTATTCACGCGCTGACCGATCACCTTATCCAGGCCGGCAAAGGCGCCGCCACAGATAAACAGGATTTTCGAGGTATCAACCTGCAGGAATTCCTGCTGCGGATGCTTACGGCCGCCCTGCGGCGGAACGGCGGCAATGGTGCCTTCGATCAGCTTCAACAGCGCCTGCTGCACGCCTTCACCCGAAACGTCACGGGTAATCGACGGGTTGTCTGACTTACGAGAAATCTTATCGATTTCATCGATGTAGACGATGCCGCGCTGAGCTTTCTGCACGTCGTAGTCACACTTCTGCAGCAGCTTCTGGATAATGTTTTCCACGTCCTCACCCACATAACCGGCTTCGGTCAGCGTGGTGGCATCGGCCATGGTGAAAGGCACATCCAGGAAGCGTGCCAGCGTTTCCGCCAGCAGGGTTTTACCGCTACCGGTAGGACCAATCAGCAGAATGTTGCTTTTGCCCAACTCGATACCGTTGCTGGTATCGCCGTTGCGCAGGCGTTTGTAGTGGTTATACACCGCGACTGCCAGCACTTTTTTCGCCGGTTCCTGACCGATGACGTAGTCATCCAGGTGATGGCGGATCTCGTGCGGCGTCGGCAGCGCACTGCGCTCACGATGCGGTGAAACTTCTTTAATCTCTTCGCGAATAATGTCGTTACACAGGTCAACACATTCATCGCAGATATACACTGACGGACCGGCAATCAGCTTACGCACTTCATGCTGGCTTTTGCCGCAGAAAGAGCAGTACAGCAGCTTTCCTGAACCGTCTTTGCGCTTATCTGTCATCAGTAAACCTCTTCTTTAGTCTTTGTCCCGCAGGAAAATCACGGCGGCCGTGCGCCCCGAATTCATACCGGGAATGCCGATAATGCTCACCAGAGCGAGCCACGCCCGCTCTGATTACTATAGTCTATCGGCTCGCACAATTATCTCGCCAGCCGCGTGGTGTTACTTGCGGTGCGTCAGAATACCGTCAACCAGACCATATTCTACCGCTTCTTCCGCGGTCATAAAGCGATCGCGCTCGGTATCGCGTTCGATCTGCTCCAGTGTCTGGCCGGTATGTTCTGCCATCAGCTCATTCATACGCGCCTTCACCTTCAGGATTTCGCGCGCATGGATTTCGATATCCGTCGCCTGGCCCTGATAACCGCCCAGCGGCTGGTGGATCATCACGCGTGAATTCGGCAGACAGAAGCGCTTGCCCTTGGCACCGGCAGTCAGCAGGAAGGAGCCCATCGAGCACGCCTGACCCATACAAATGGTGCTGACGTCCGGCTTGATGAACTTCATGGTGTCATAGATTGACATGCCTGCGGTGATCACGCCACCCGGGGAGTTAATGTAGAGGAAAATGTCTTTTTCCGGGCTTTCTGCTTCGAGGAACAGCATCTGCGCCACAATCAGGTTGGCCATGTGATCTTCGACCTGGCCGGTCAGGAAAATAATGCGCTCTTTCAGCAGGCGGGAATAAATGTCGTAAGAACGCTCCCCGCGTGAAGTCTGCTCTACCACCATCGGCACCAGGGCCATGTTAGGTGCAAATTGATCTCGTTCGCCACTGTATGACATTACCGTCTCCTAATAGAAATTGCCTTGGCGGCCAGGGTTACACCCTATTACACCGATTCTACTTGAGAACGGTCATGATGACTATGCTCAAGCATTCGACCCACGCCACACGTACCCGACGGTTTTTTTTCATCCCGCGCACTCTGGCAAACAGCCTAAATATATACATTTTACAGATTGGGGCCACTGTCAGAATTTCAAGCCCGGCGGCGTATTTTTAGCGGTTATCCTGCACACCTTCGCTGCGGGTGATAACCATCATGCCAGACTGTTGCAAGATCAACAGTGTAAATATAGTGCATATTGTCACGCTTAACCTGAGATTAATCAGCAACGTGGCAAAAAGAAAAGCCCGCAACCGAAGGTTACGGGCTTTTTTAACGCCGGGACCGACCAGGCGGCCCCGAGAGCGCAACGAGTTGCGCCCTGGCGTACAGACATTACGCCTGTTGAGTCTGGTTCATCAGCTCGCTGAAGGTAGTGGCTTTCTCAGTCACTTTCGCTTTTGCCAGCAGGGCTTCAACCGCTTGTTCTTCCAGAGCAACGTTGCGCATGTTGTTCATCAGCTCTTTGTTTTTGCTGTAGAACTCAACAACTTCACTTGGATCTTCGTAAGCGGAGGCCATTTCTTCGATCAGCGTTTTAACGCGATCTTCGTCAGCTTTCAGATCGTTGGTGCTGATCACTTCGCCCAGCAGCAGACCGACAACGACGCGACGCTTAGCCTGCTCTTCGAACAGTTCGCGTGGCAGTTCCAGCGCTTGCTTCTCGTTGCCGCCGAAACGCTGTGCAGCCTGACGGCGCAGAACGTCAACTTCGCCGTCGATCAGCGCAGCAGGAACGTCGATTTCGTTAGCGCTGACCAGGCCGTCGATTGCCTGAGTCTTGATGCGGTTACGCACTGCGCCTTTCAGCTCGCGCTCCATGTTTTTACGCACTTCAGCACGCAGGCCTTCGGTAGAACCATCAGCCACGCCGAAACGTTTGATGAATTCTTCAGTCAGCTCTGGCAGTTCACGCTCTTCCACTTTCTTCAGAACGATGTCGAACTTAGCCGCTTTGCCCTTCAGATTTTCAGCGTGATAATCTTCTGGGAAGTTAACGTCGATAGCGAATTCTTCACCGGCTTTATGACCGACCAGACCTTCTTCGAAGCCTGGGATCATGCGGCCCTGGCCCATGGCCAGTACGAAATCAGAGGCTTTGCCGCCTTCGAATTCTTCACCGTCGATAGAGCCTGAGAAGTCAACGGTCACGCGGTCTTCAGCCTGAGCTGCGCGGTCGGTCTCTTTCCAGGTCGCCTGCTGCTTGCGCAGGGTGTCCAGCATGGTATCAACGTCAGCGTCGTTAACTTCAACCACTGGCTTCTCAACTTCGATGCCATCCAGGCCTTTCAGCTCAACTTCCGGATACACTTCGAACTCAACGGTGAAAGTGAAATCTTCACCTTCTTTGTACTCGCCCGGCACGTAGTTTGGTGCGCCAGCCGGATTGATCTTTTCTTTGATGATCGCATCAACGAAGCTGCGTTGCATCGCATCGCCCAGTACGTCCTGACGAACGGAAGCGCCATAACGTTGCTCAACGATGTTCATCGGTACATGGCCTTTACGGAAGCCATCGATACGAACGCTTTTTGCAGCGTTGATCAGCTCTTTTTTAATAGCCTGCTTGATTGTATCAGCGGGTACAG
Organism: Serratia proteamaculans; assembly: GCF_949794035.1. Lineage (NCBI taxonomy): Bacteria > Pseudomonadati > Pseudomonadota > Gammaproteobacteria > Enterobacterales > Yersiniaceae > Serratia > Serratia proteamaculans. The sequence goes on along the minus strand of NZ_OX461105.1, from coordinate 1,127,460 downwards.
TAATAGAGAGACGGCGCCCAAGGCCTTGAGTGGTTTCTACTGAAACTTGCATCTTGTTACCTCAAAAAAATCACAGTGCTCGGTCAACTCCGTTCCAAGAACCAGGACGGCTACATTACAGAACCGAGTTTCCTGATGACAGAAGCGTCCCGAAACCATTCCGGAAAAATAAGACGCGACATTATAGCGGCGCATGCGGAGCGAGTCGAGGAAAGCAAGGCGGCGGCGGCGCGCTAAAACTCACACTTTTGCCGATTTGATCGCCAAAAGGCCGCCGAAGCCGACCCGGCCTTGGCTGCATTGCGCATCGGCTGTGTCGTCGTCAAAAACAGAAACGGCCCGCAGGCCGTTCCAAAATTCGTCTGTAGTAATACCCCAAATCGTGGTCAAAGTTCCACTGATACCGCAAATTTAGCCGTCAGGCCAGGGTACCAGCCCCACGACAAGGGGGAGAAGCCGGCACGGTATCCTGCAACCCTTCCCACTCTTTCAGGGTATAGGTGTGCAGTGCCAGCGCATGCACGCCATCGGATAACTCTTCCGACAGAACGCCGTAAATCGAGCGATGCCGCGTCAAGAAACGTTCGCCGACGAAGCGATCGCTGACCAACACCACCTTGAAATGGCTTTCTGAGCCCGCCGGAACGTTATGACGATAGCTTTCATCAACGACTTCCAGATACGCGGGCTCAAATGCCGCCCTTAACTTTGCTTCTATTTGCTCGCGAATCATAGGATCTCCTTACTACACCGGCAGAGGACCGTCCCCATCTATTTCAATATTAGCCGCTTTCTTCCCGTTTAGACCATTCCTCAGCTAAATTTCTCTTCTTTGCGGGCAAAAAACGGCCAACATCCGCCGTCGCTTGAGGTTTTTCTGATTGAGACGGTCAAAAAAGCATGTTTTTATCAACGGCAGGTAAAAATTTGTCACTCCGGTGCGTTCTGCGCTTCCTCCGGCCGGCGGCGATGCTATGATGTCGACAATTTGTTGTTGGCTATCCCGCTCTGATTATTACAGAAAGCTTGCTCAAATCGGCCTCTCTGTCATGGGCTGTTTGCGTCGGCTTAAAATCCATCGAGAATGAGACAGTAACTATGTTAAAGAAACTTTGCCTTCCACTGTTGGCCGCACTGCTGCTGGCTGGCTGTGCTACCAGCAGCAACACCCTGAACGTCACGCCAAAGATCGTCTTGCCACAACAGGATCCGACGCTGCAAGGTGTGACCATCAGCATTAACGGTGCGGATCAGCGCCAGGACCAGGCACTGGCGAAAGTGAACCGCGACGGTCAGTTGGTGACCCTTACCCCATCCCGCGATCTGCGCTTCCTGCTGCAGGAAGTGCTGGAGAAACAAATGGGCGCGCGCGGCTATATGATCGGTGCTGACGGTGCCGTTGACCTGCAAATCGTGGTCAATAACCTGTATGCAGACGTCTCCGAAGGCAACCTGCGCTACAACATCACCACCAAGGCCGATATCTCTATCACCGCCCAGGCGAAGAACGGCAACAAGCAGGTGAAAAACTACCGCTCAACCTATAACGTGCAGGGCGCCTTCACGGCGACCAACGAGAAAATCACCAACGCGGTCAACACCGTGCTCGGCGACGTCATTGCCGATATGGCACAAGACACCAGCGTCAACGATTTTATCAAGCAAAACGCGCGTTAAGCCACGAACGCCTTGTGCCGCCCAAACCATCGGGCGGTGCAGACAGGGAACTCATGTCGAAAAACTATCTGAATATCTTCACCCAGCGTAACTCCGCCATCCTCCTGCTGCTGGGCTTTGCGTCGGGTCTGCCGTTGGCATTGACCTCCGGCACGCTGCAAGCCTGGATGACCGTCGAAAACATCGATCTGAAAACCATCGGCATCTTTTCGCTGGTCGGTCAGGCCTATGTGTTCAAATTCCTGTGGTCACCCTTCATGGATCGCTACACCCCGCCATTCCTTGGGCGGCGGCGCGGCTGGTTGCTGATCAGCCAACTGCTGCTGGTGGTGTCGATTGTGGCGATGGGCTTTATGCAACCGGCACAGCATCTGTGGTGGTTGGCAGCACTGGCGGTACTGGTGGCGTTCTGTTCTGCGTCGCAGGATATTGTTTTCGACGCCTATAAAACCGATCTGTTGAGCGCTGAAGAACGTGGCACTGGCGCTGCGGTCTCGGTTCTGGGTTACCGGCTGGCGATGCTGGTGTCCGGCGGGCTGGCACTGTGGCTGGCGGATCGCTATTTCGGCTGGCAGTCTACCTACTGGCTGATGGCCGGGCTGATGCTGATCGGTATCGTCGCCACCCTATTGGCACCGGAGCCGGACAACAGCATTCCTGCGCCGCGCACCATGGAAGAAGCAGTTGTCGCCCCGCTGCGTGATTTCTTCGCGCGTAACAACGCCTGGCTGATTTTACTGTTGATCGTGATGTACAAGATGGGCGATGCCTTTGCCGGTAGCCTGAGTACCACCTTCCTGATCCGCGGTGTCGGCTTCGATGCTGGGGAAGTCGGGCTGGTGAATAAAACCCTCGGCCTGTTCGCCACCATCATCGGTGCACTGTTTGGCGGCGTGCTGATGCAGCGCCTTAGCCTGTTCCGTGCCCTGATGCTGTTTGGCATCCTGCAGGCGGTTTCCAATCTCGGTTACTGGATACTGGCGGTCACCGATAAAAACATCATGACCATGGGCAGTGCGATCTTCCTGGAAAACCTGTGCGGCGGCATGGGTACCGCCGCCTTCGTCGCGCTGCTGATGACGCTGTGCAACCGGTCATTTTCCGCCACTCAGTTTGCCCTGCTGTCAGCGCTGTCGGCGGTCGGTCGCGTCTATGTTGGCCCCATTGCCGGCTGGTTTGTCGAAGCACACGGCTGGCCGCTGTTCTATCTATTCTCGATCGCCGCGGCCTTGCCCGGCCTGCTGTTGCTGCGCCTGTGCCGACAGACGCTGGAATACACGCAGCGCACCGATAACTTCATGCCACGCACTGAATTTCGCCAGTTTTACCGCTGGGCGCTACGTATGCTGACCCTGGGTTGTTCACTGCTGGGGCTGTGGCTGATTCTGCTGATCACCAACGCGCTCGACTGGAGTGCCTTGCCGAACCTGGCCGATCGGTTGTTGCAGTTGGGTGCCGCGCTAAGTCTGGTCGGTATTGTGATGGGCAGTTTGCTGGACTATCTGGCACTGCGCCGCACTAAACTTGCCTGATATCGTCGGCCGGTGATCACACCGGTCGGCAAAAATGCATCAGCGTGATGAGTTTATTTCGGATAAAAGAACATAAATGGCGGAGGAATTATTTTTTTATCCGACTAAGGCACTCGGAAATAAAATTAAATTCACTTTAAATACACAATTATTTTACATTAAATAAACCTTTCCTGCGTATTTAAAAACGACAGCTAAATCTGCCAAACTCAGCATACCTTTAGTTTTCCTTAACATAGAGTCTGCTCGCCACGATTCAGCGAGCCAACGCTTTGTTGCCATTAGTAAATTGTCACGCAACGTGACATCTGTGACCCCCTTAACAGAAAGTGTCAACAAGGCGCTGACACTCCCTTAAGCATGTTTACAGTACTGCAACCTTCCCGTAAAATGCCCGCACACATGAAACGACAATATAGAGCCTTTGTAATTGGGGTCGTTAGATGAGACTTAAGAAATACAATAAAAGTATTGGGATGTTGTCATTAATTGCTTCCACTGTAATGCTCAGCGGTTGCAATATGGTATTGATGAATCCCAAAGGAGCAATTGGTGTTGAGCAACGGACACTGATTATCACTGCAATCGCCTTGATGTTGATCGTGGTGGTACCAGTCATCTTTATGGCGTTCGCCTTTGCCTGGAAGTACCGTGCTTCCAACAAAGATGCCAAATACAGTCCGAACTGGTCACACTCCAACAAAATCGAAGCGGTCGTCTGGACCATTCCTATCATTATCATCGCCATCCTTGGCACCATTACCTGGAAGACTACCCACGAGCTGGATCCGTTCAAGCCGATTGTCACTGACAAGAAGCCGATGACGATCGAAGTGGTGTCGCTTGACTGGAAATGGCTGTTTATCTACCCGGAACAAGGCATCGCAACGGTTAATGAACTGGCTTTCCCGAAAGATGTTCCAGTTGAATTCAAAATCACCTCTAACTCGGTAATGAACTCGTTCTTTATTCCTCAGTTAGGTGGGCAGATTTATGCGATGGCCGGGATGCAGACCAAACTGCACCTGATCGGCAATGAAGCCGGCAAATACGACGGTATTTCCAGCAGCTTCAGCGGTCGCGGGTTCTCCGGCATGAAATTCACCGCCATTGTCACCCCAACCGAAGGCGACTTCGATCAGTGGGTTGCCAAGGTGAAAGCATCGTCGACTAACCTTAACGCCACCAGCGACTTTAACAAACTGGCAGAGCCGAGTGAAAATAACCCGGTCGAGTACTTCTCCAGTGTCAAACCTAATTTGTTCAAAGAAACTATTGGCAAATTCATGGGCGATATGAACATGCACAAGGGCGCTACCACGCACGAAGGTATGGACATGAGCCAGGGTATGGACATGGGTGAACATGCTGCTCACGCCGGAGCCGAGGAATAAACTGATGTTGGGAAAATTAACGATTGATGCGGTTCCGTACCACGAACCGATCATCATGGTCACCGTTGCTGCAATTGTTATCGGGGGCCTGGCTCTGCTGGCGCTGATAACCTATTTCGGCAAGTGGAAATGGCTATGGAGCGATTGGCTGACTTCGGTCGACCATAAAAAAATTGGTATCATGTACATCATCGTGGCAATGGTTATGTTGCTGCGTGGTTTTGCCGATGCCATCATGATGCGTAGCCAGCAGGCGCTTGCGTCCGCCGGCGAGGCCGGATTCCTGCCGCCGCACCACTACGACCAGATCTTTACCGCCCACGGCGTAATCATGATCTTCTTCATGGCGATGCCTTTCGTGGTCGGCCTGATGAACGTGGTTGTACCCTTGCAAATCGGTGCACGTGACGTTGCCTTCCCGTTCCTGAACTCCCTGAGTTTCTGGTTCTTCGTGGTAGGTGTCGTACTGATCAACATCTCTCTGGGTGTCGGTGAGTTTGCGCAGACCGGTTGGTTGGCGTATCCGCCGCTGTCGGGCAAGGAATACAGTCCTGGCGTCGGGGTCGATTACTGGATCTGGAGTCTGCAGATTTCCGGTCTGGGTACCCTGTTGACCGGTGTGAACTTCTTCGCCACCATCATGAAGATGCGTGCTCCTGGCATGCCTCTGATGAAGATGCCGGTGTTCACCTGGGCGGCGCTGTGTACTAACGTCCTGATCATCGTTTCTTTCCCAATTCTGACTGTTACCATCGCGTTGCTGACCCTGGATCGCTACCTGGGCTTCCATTTCTTTACCAATGATATGGGCGGCAACATGATGATGTACATCAACCTGATTTGGGCCTGGGGTCACCCAGAGGTGTATATCCTGGTTCTGCCAGTGTTTGGTGTGTTCTCTGAAGTCACCGCGACCTTCTCAAGAAAACGCCTGTTCGGCTATACCTCACTGGTATGGGCAACCATCGCGATTACCGTTCTGTCGTTCATCGTATGGCTGCACCACTTCTTTACCATGGGGTCCGGCGCGAACGTTAACGCCTTCTTCGGTATCGCCACCATGATCATTTCCATCCCTACCGGGGTGAAAATCTTCAACTGGCTGTTCACCATGTACCAGGGCCGCATTCAGCTCAACTCCGCAATGCTGTGGACCATCGGCTTCATCATCACCTTCTCCGTGGGTGGGATGACCGGCGTTCTGCTGGCAGTACCGGGCGCGAACTTCGTGCTGCACAACAGTCTGTTCCTGATTGCCCACTTCCATAACGTGATTATCGGTGGTGTGGTGTTTGGTTGCTTCGCCGGCCTGACCTACTGGTTCCCTAAATCCTTCGGCTTCACGCTGAACGAAACCTGGGGTATCCGTGCGTTCTGGTTCTGGATCATCGGTTTCTTCGTGGCCTTTATGCCACTGTATGCTCTGGGCTTTATGGGTATGACTCGTCGTATCAGCCAGAACATCAACCCAGAGTTCCACCCACTGCTGCTGGTAGCGGCTGGCGGCGCGGCTCTGATTGCCTGCGGTATCCTGTGCCAACTGATTCAGATCTACGTCAGTGTGCGTGACCGTGAGCAGAACCGTGATCTGACCGGTGACCCATGGGGCGCTCGTACGCTGGAGTGGTCTACTTCGTCTCCACCGCCGTTCTATAACTTTGCCGTAGTGCCACAGATTCATGACCGTGATGAATTCTGGGACATGAAAGAAAAAGGCAACGCTTATAAGAAACCGGCGAAATACGAGCCGATTCATATGCCGAAAAATACCGGTGCCGGTGTGATTATTGCTGGCTTCAGCCTGGTATTTGGTTTCGCGATGATCTGGGACATCTGGTGGATGGCGATCGCTGCCTTCGTAGGTATGATCGTGACCTGGATTGCCAAGAGCTTCGATCAAGATGTTGATTACTATGTGCAGGTTGATGAAATCGAGCGCATTGAAAACCAACACTATGAACAAATCAGCAAAGCAGGCGTGAAACATGTCAACTGATACTCTGACTAACCATGATGCAGCCCATGCAGAGCATGGGCACCACGACGCAGGAGAGACCAAAGTCTTCGGATTCTGGATCTACCTGATGAGCGACTGTATTTTGTTTGCGAGCTTGTTCGCGACTTATGCAGTACTGGTGAACGGGACCGCTGGCGGTCCCTCTGGCAAAGACATCTTCGATCTGAAGTTTGTTCTGGTTGAGACCTTCCTGCTGTTGTTCAGCTCCATCACCTACGGTATGGCGATGATCGGCATGAACAAAGGCAAGGTTGGCAGCGTGAATACCTGGCTGTTCCTGACCTTCCTGTTTGGTCTGGGCTTCGTAGCGATGGAAATCTATGAGTTCCATCACCTGATCGTTGAAGGCTATGGCCCGGATCGCAGTGCGTTCCTGTCCGGCTTCTTCGCACTGGTTGCTACCCACGGTCTGCACGTGACTACCGGTCTGGTTTGGATCGTTATCATGATGATTCAGGTCAGCAAGCGCGGCCTGACTTCAACCAATAAAACCCGTCTGATGTGCCTGAGCCTGTTCTGGCACTTCCTGGACGTGGTTTGGATCTGCGTATTCACCGTTGTTTACCTGCTGGGGGTTATGTCATGAGTCATTCATCCCATGAAACTTCTCACGGCGGCGCAAGCCACGGTAGCGTCAAGACCTATCTGATCGGCTTTATTCTGTCGATCATCCTGACGGTGATTCCATTTGCGATGGTGATGAGCGGCACCGCCTCTCATTCAACTATCCTGGCGGTTGTAGTCGGCATGGCGGTCATTCAGGTGGTTGTTCACCTGATTTACTTCCTGCACATGAATACCTCATCGGAAGAGCGCTGGAACCTGGTGGCATTGCTGTTCACCGCTATGATCATCGGTATCGTTGTTGTGGGTTCACTCTGGATTATGTACAACCTCAACATCAATATGATGGTCGATTAAGAGCAGAGCTGGACGTGATGATTAAGCAATACCTGCAAGTAACTAAACCAGGAATTATTTTCGGCAATTTAATTTCTGTCGTCGGGGGATTCCTGCTCGCCTCTAAAGGGAGCATCGACTATCCCCTGTTTCTCGCCACCCTGGTGGGTGTCTCGTTGGTTGTCGCTTCGGGCTGTGTATTTAACAACTACATTGACCGCGACATCGACAAGAAAATGGAGAGAACGAAGAATCGGGTGCTGGTTAAGGGCCTGATCGCGCCGAGTGTAAGCCTGGTTTACGCTACCGCTCTGGGTATTGCGGGCTTTGCGTTGCTGTATATCGGCGCCAACCCGCTGGCCATGTGGCTGGCGGTGATGGGCTTTGTGGTTTATGTCGGCGTCTACAGCCTGTACATGAAACGCCACTCGGTCTATGGCACGCTGATCGGCAGCTTGTCGGGCGCTGCGCCACCGGTTATCGGTTATTGCGCAGTCACCAACGAGTTCGATGCCGGTGCGTTGATCCTGCTGGCTATCTTTAGCCTGTGGCAGATGCCGCATTCCTATGCGATTGCCATCTTCCGCTTTAAAGATTACCAGGCAGCCAACATTCCGGTCCTGCCGGTTGTGAAAGGCATTTCGGTGGCGAAGAACCACATCACGGTCTACATTGTGGCGTTTATGATTGCCACCCTGATGTTGACCCTGGGCGGCTACGCCGGCTACAAATACCTGATTGTCGCTGCGGCAGTAAGCGTATGGTGGCTGGGCATGGCGCTGCGTGGTTACAAAACCGAAAATGACAGCGTCTGGGCACGTAAGCTGTTTGTGTTCTCGATTGTTGCCATCACTTCGCTGAGCGTAATGATGTCTATCGACTTCAGTGCGACAGCCGCACCGGAAGCGCTGATGACGTACGTCTGGTAAGCCAAATCGTCTGTGAATGGGCCGCTTTCGCGGCCCATTTTATTTGTCTCGCCAAAAAGCCGACGAACTGTAATATCTGTTAAACAACATTAGATTTACCCCCCCTGCCCTTCACACTAAAATGACGCAGCTTTGACAGAAGCTATCCCCTCAGGCGCTATCACCGATAGCCTGACGGAATGGCTTTTAATGAGGTTTTAATGAACGATAATGCAATGACCCCGCTGGAACGACGAGCGACCTGGGGATTAGGAACCGTATTCTCACTGCGCATGCTGGGCATGTTTATGGTGCTGCCGGTACTGACCACCTACGGTATGGCGTTGAACGGCGCCAGCGAAACGCTGATCGGTATCGCCATCGGTATTTATGGCCTGGCGCAGGCGGTATTCCAGATCCCCTTCGGCCTGATCTCCGATCGTATCGGCCGCAAGCCGCTGATTGTCGGCGGCCTGCTGATCTTTGCGCTGGGTAGCGTGATTGCCGCCGCGACCGACTCCATCTGGGGCGTGATCCTCGGCCGGGCATTACAGGGCTCTGGCGCTATTGCCGCGGCGGTGATGGCGCTGCTGTCCGACCTGACCCGCGAACAGAACCGCACCAAGGCGATGGCGTTTATCGGCGTCAGCTTCGGTATTACCTTCGCCATTGCCATGGTGGTGGGCCCGATCGTCACTCACGCCTTTGGCCTGCATGCGCTGTTTTGGATGATTGCGGTACTGGCATTGGCCGGCATCGTGATCACTCTGGCGGTAGTCCCTTCCGCCAGCCACCACGTGTTGAACCGTGAATCCAGCATCGTGCGCGGCAGCTTCAGTAAGGTGTTGAGCAATTCCCGCCTGCTAAAGCTGAATTTCGGCATCATGTGTCTGCATATCCTGCTGATGTCCAGCTTCGTGGCGTTGCCGCTGGCGATGGAGAAAGCCGGTTTGGCCCCGAGCGAGCACTGGATTGTCTATCTGGTCACTATGCTGGTTTCTTTTGCCGCCGTGGTGCCGTTTATCATTTATGCCGAGAAAAAGCGCCGCATGAAGCAGGTCTTTATGGGTTGCGTAGCGGTGTTGTTCTGCGCTGAGGTGCTGTTGTGGCTGTCTGGCGCACACCTGTGGGGCATCATTGCCGGCGTGCAGCTGTTCTTTATGGCGTTTAACGTGATGGAAGCAATACTGCCTTCGCTGATCAGTAAAGAGTCTCCGGCCGGCTACAAAGGGACGGCGATGGGGGTTTACTCCACCAGTCAGTTTATCGGCGTGGCGATCGGCGGCAGCCTGGGTGGCTTGCTGTATGGTCTGCAGGGGGCAGGACTGGTGTTTATCGCCGGGGCGGTACTAGCTGCCGTATGGTTCCTGGTCAGCAGCACCATGCAAGAACCGCCTTACGTCAGCAGCCTGCGTATTACGCTGTCGGAACTGGCGGTGAAAGATTCGGCGTTGGAAAGCCGCCTAAAAGCCCAGCCGGGCGTGGCAGAAGCGATAGTGGTGCCGGAAGAGCGCAGTGCCTACGTCAAGGTCGATACAAAACAAACCAACCGCGGCCAATTGGAAGCGCTGGTGAATTCACTGTAAAGAAAAGGGCCAGCAAGCTGGCCCACGTTTGATAACAAAGTTGTTTTTAGCCCGCGATACCCGGGCCTAGCGCACCGAGGGGCGCTCCGGCAACTAAAGTTGCTACGACCCCTTCGGCACGCTCTCCCTAATAACTGGCTTTGTCAGTAGTTAGATAAACCTTAATCGCGGAAGTTCTTGAACTGGAAAGGCTGTCCCAGATCGGCACCGCGCACCAGCGCCATCACGCCCTGCAGATCGTCGCGTGACTTGCCGGTTACCCGCACTTCATCACCCTGAATCTGTACCTGGACCTTCAGCTTGCTGTCTTTGATCAGCTTGACGAGTTTCTTCGCCTGGGCGCTTTCAATCCCCTGCTTCAGCTTGGCGTCCACACTGTAGGTTTTACCGCTGTGAGTCAGTTCGTCCGGGATCTCGAGCGCGCTGCCTTCGATGCTGCGTTTACTGAGCTTTTCACGCAGAATATCGAGCAACTGCTGCACCTGAAAATCAGACTCGCTGGCCACTTTAATGCTTTCATCTTTTTCGTTCAGCTCAAAACTGGCCGGCACATTACGGAAATCCCAACGGGTGCCAAGATCGCGCGTGGCGTTCTCGACGGCGTTACGCACTTCCTGCATATCAATTTCGGAAACAATGTCGAAAGATGGCATACTTCTTCCTCCTGAATGAGAGCCTAATGCGATAGGCGATTTCGATGCCGAGCATGATAACCGCTTTAGCGTCGCAGGCAAAATCGGCTGAAGCTACCGGCAAATAAGCCGTCGAACAGCAGAAAAGTCTATAATTATACGACAGTCATTGAGCGATATTCCCGTTACCCCCAGGAGTCTGGATGAAAATAACTATTCTTGGTTGCGGTGCGCTCGGACAACTGTGGCTCTCCCGGCTTTATCAGCAGGGTCACGATGTTCAGGGGTGGCTACGAGTGCCACAGCCCTTCTGCGCAGTGAACGTGATTGAGCCGGAAGGCGCTTCGTTCAACCGTAATTTGCCCACCAACGATCCCGAACATTTAGCCCAGAGCGAACTGCTGCTGGTCACGTTGAAGGCCTGGCAGGTGTCCAGCGCGGTCAGCACGCTGCTGCCAAAGCTGAACCCGCGTTGCGCCATCCTGCTGCTGCATAACGGCATGGGCACCCAGGATGAATTGCCGCCGAACAACCAACCGATACTGCAGGGTACCACCACCCATGCGGCGCGCCATGACGGCAGCACTATTATCCATGTCGCCGGTGGCACCACCCATATCGGCCCGACCTCTCCGGCGGCGCAATCCCTTAGCCACCTGGCGGAAGTGCTGCATCAGGCCCTGCCTGACGTCGCCTGGCACAACAACATTGCCTCGGCGAACTGGCGCAAGCTGGCGGTCAACTGCGTGATCAACCCACTAACGGCGCTGTATAATTGCCGTAATGGCGATTTACAACGCTATCCGGAGCAAATCGAGACCCTCTGCCGCGAGGTCGCCAGCATCATGGAAATGGAGGGCTACCACACCTCATGCGAAGCCTTGCAGCAATATGTCATGGAGGTGATCCAAAGCACCGCAGACAACATCTCTTCGATGCTGCAGGACATCCGCACCCAGCGGCACACCGAGATCGATTACATTACCGGCTACCTGCTGCGCCGCGCGCGTAGCCACGGCGTGACTCTGCCAGAGAACGCACGACTGTTTGAATTGATTAAGCGAAAGGAAAATGAATATGAGCGTATCGGCGCTGGTCTGCCTGGCACCTGGTAGCGAAGAAACCGAAGCCGTCACCACCATCGATCTGCTGGTGCGGGCGGGTGTCAAAGTCACCACTGCCAGCGTTGCCGGCGATGGCGACCTGACTATCGTCTGTTCACGCGGGGTAAAGCTGCTGGCCGACGCACCGCTGGTGTCGATTGTGGACGATCATTTTGACGCCATCGTGCTGCCCGGCGGTCTGAAAGGCGCCGAGTGCTTCCGTGACAGCCCGCTGCTGGTGGAGAAAGTACGTCAGATGCACCTGCAGGGCAATATCGTCGCCGCCATCTGCGCAGCACCGGCGCTGGTGCTACAACACCACGATCTGTTCCCCATCGGCAATATGACCGGGTTCCCGGGGCTGAAAGAACAGATCCCGGCCGACAAATGGATAGAAAAACGTGTGGTGTTTGATCCGCGCGTTACCCTGCTCACCAGCCAGGGGCCGGGGACCTCGATGGAATTTGCGCTGAAGCTGATTGATTTGCTGCTGGGTAAAGCCAAAGCGGCGGAGATCGCCGCTCAGTTGGTGTTGATACCGGGAATGTACGATTTCCGCGATTAAATCACGGGGGCGGCACTGCGCCCCCTGGATTAATTATGGGCGGTAGACCTTCACGTTAGTATAGCCCTGCTCCAGCAAATATAGCGCCTGCAGGCGGCTCATCACGCCACGCTCACAGTACAGCAGGTAGGTTTTGCTCTGATCCAAATCGCCAAACTGGCTGCTGAGCTTGTAGAACGGCAGCGGTTTCACCTCAACCTGCTCCAGCTTCAGCGGCTTGTCTTCCTGCTCATCGTTAGAACGAATATCCAGGATCACCTGATCAGCGTCAAACTCTGCCACGGTTTCCACTTCGGCAACCTGCTCCTGCGCCTGTTCGGCGATGGTGCGGATATCCACGTTCTTGGCTTCGCTAACCACGCGATCAAGAATGCTGAAATCAAAGTGCCCTTCTTCCTCTTCGATCTTGGCTTTAATCGCCTTCACCGTCGGGCTTTTCGAGATCACACCGCAGTATTCCGGCATGGTCTTGGCAAAGTCTTCGGTGCCAATCTCACGCGCCACTTTGATGATGTGCTCTTTGTCGTGAGAGATCAGCGGACGCAGGATCAGCGTATCGGACGCGTTGTCGATCAAGCGCAGGTTAGTCAGCGTCTGGCTGGAGACCTGCCCCAACGCCTCACCGGTCACCAGTGCCTGCACGCCATAACGTTCGGCTATCTGTGAAGCGGCACGTACCATCATGCGTTTAAGCACCACGCCCATCTGACCGTCTTCGACCTTTTCCAGGATCTCGCCAACCACAGGTTCAAAATCGATAGCGATAAAGCGCACCTTGTGCGAACTGGCAAAGCGGTTCCACAGGTAATGAGCCACCTGCCGCACGCCAATTTCATGCGCGGCACCGCCCAGATTAAAGAAGCAATAATGCACGCGGCAACCACGACGCATCAGCATATAGCTGGAAACGCCCGAGTCGAAACCACCGGAAATCAGCGACAGCACGTCTTCCTGAGTCCCGACCGGATAACCGCCGATGCCTTCACGGCGAGCTTTAACCAGCATCAACTTGTCGTCTTCGATCTCCAGATTGACCGTCACCTGCGGATGCGACAGCTTAACGCGAGCGCTGGCAATGTGCTGGTTCAGACCGCCGCCAACGTAACGTTCTACGTCCTGCGAATTGAAGTCCTGCTTGCCGCGGCGCTTAACGCGCACGCAGAAGGTTTTGCCTTCCAGTTGCTCGCGATAGGCTTCCAGCGTCTGCTCAAAAATGTGGTGCATATCGGTATAGTCGCGATCTTCCACTTCCAGGATGTGGTGAATGCCAGGAATGCGCGTCAGCGCATCGGCAATCACAGGCCGCTGGTTTTCATCTTTGGCGCGAACTTCGATATGATCCCAGTGACGGACAACCGCCAGTGTTTCATCATACTGCTTCAGGACGTTGCGAATACTGGTCGAGAGGATCTTGATAAAGCGCAAGCGCACAGATTGGCTCTTGATGGTGATTTCCGGGAACAATTTAATGATAAACTTCATGGCGGTCTTTATTGTCAGAATTACGAGGGAAAAGGATTTACAATGTATATGCGATTGATAAAACCAACGGGGTTGCCGAATGTTTTATCAATCGCATTTGCGGCGCAGAGTATACCACTATCTGGTGGGGCTCGGTGCACAAAACCACACAGGTACGCCATGATTTGCTAATCAAGATCCGCTAGGATAGGCTCTGGCGCCACTGTTCACATGATGATGTAAAAAGAAAATTATGCCAAAAAAACCTGCACAATCAGACAGTACAGAGCAAAGCGTCAGCTTTGAAAACTCCCTCAGCGAGTTGGAAAACATCGTGACGCGTCTGGAATCGGGTGAGCTACCGCTGGAAGACGCGCTGAATGAATTCGAACGCGGCGTACAGTTGGCGCGTCAGGGCCAGCAGAAATTGCAGCAGGCGGAGCAACGCGTACAGATTTTGCTTAACGACAGCGCCGATGATGCCGCGCTGGCGCCTTTCACACCGGATGCCGAGTAATTACCATGTCCGAAACTGTCCAACAGACCGCTTTTTCTGACCAGTTGCAGGCCTTGCGCCAGCGGGCCGACCGCACGCTGCTGGATTTTATCGCGCCGCTGCCGTTCAACGATGGCAATATGGTGGCGGCAATGCGTCACGGCGCTGTGCTGGGCGGTAAACGCCTGCGTCCGTTCCTGGTGTACACCACCGGGCAGATGTTTGGCGTATCACTGAATAATTTGGATGCGCCCGCCGCTGCGGTAGAATGCATTCACGCCTATTCACTGATCCATGACGACTTGCCGGCCATGGACGACGACGACCTGCGTCGCGGTCAGCCGACCTGCCACATCAAATTTGGTGAGGCCAACGCCATTTTGGCCGGCGATGCACTGCAGACGCTGGCATTTTCCATTCTGGCCGATGCCGAGATGCCCGACGTGGCGCTGCGCGATCGGCTGGCGATGGTCTCCGAACTGGCAACCGCCAGCGGTGTTGCCGGCATGTGTGGCGGCCAGTCGTTGGATCTCGAAGCCGAGGGCCAGCAGATTGGTCTGGAAGCGCTGGAGCAGATCCATCGCCATAAGACTGGCGCGTTAATTCGCGCAGCCGTTCGTCTGGGAGCGTTAGCCGCCGGTGAACCTGGCCGTGCCGCACTGGTGCAGCTTGACCGCTACGCCGCTGCGATTGGCCTGGCGTTCCAGGTGCAGGATGATATTTTGGACGTGGTCGGCGAAACCGAAAAAATCGGTAAACGCCAGGGGGCGGACCAGCAACACGGAAAGAGTACCTATCCAGCTTTGCTCGGGCTTGACAGCGCGAAAGCAAAAGCGTGGGATCTCTATCAGGAAGCTTTAGCTGCATTAGACACTTTGGCAGCACAATCTTATAACACAGCGCCATTGCAAGCGTTAGCCAGCTTCATTATTGAACGCGACAATTAACGTGTGACGTTAACTCCTCTGATATGAGTATCGAATGAGTCTTGATATAGCCAAATACCCGACCCTGGCGCTAGCGGAAAATCCCGATGAACTCCGTTCGCTGCCAAAAGAGAGCCTACCGAAGCTGTGTGACGAACTTCGGCAATACCTGCTGGACAGCGTTAGCCGCTCCAGCGGCCACTTTGCCTCCGGGCTGGGTACCGTCGAACTGACGGTGGCGTTGCACTATGTGTACCAAACCCCCTTCGATCATCTGGTCTGGGACGTTGGCCACCAGGCTTACCCGCATAAAATCCTGACCGGGCGTCGCGATAAAATCGCCACCATTCGCCAAAAAAATGGCCTGCACCCTTTCCCGTGGCGTGCGGAAAGTGAATATGACGTTCTGTCGGTTGGCCACTCATCCACCTCGATCAGTGCCGGTCTCGGCATGGCCGTAGCCGCAGCGCGTGAAGGCAAAAATCGCCGCACGGTCTGCGTGATTGGCGATGGCGCCATCACCGCCGGTATGGCGTTTGAAGCCATGAACCACGCCGGTGACATCGATCCGGATATGCTGGTGGTGCTGAACGATAACGAAATGTCGATTTCGGAAAACGTCGGCGCTCTGAACAACCATCTGGCGCAACTGCTGTCCGGCAAGCTCTACTCCACCCTGCGTGAGGGCGGTAAAAAAGTGTTGTCCGGCCTGCCGCCAATCAAAGAGTTGGTCAAGCGCACCGAAGAGCACCTGAAAGGCATGGTGGTACCGGGCACGCTGTTCGAAGAGCTGGGCTTTAACTACATCGGTCCGGTCGACGGCCACGATGTCCAGGGGCTGGTCGCCACGCTGAAAAATATGCGTGATCTGAAAGGCCCGCAACTGCTGCACATCATGACCAAAAAAGGCCGTGGTTACGCCCCGGCGGAAAAAGACCCGATCAGCTTCCACGCGGTGCCAAAATTCGATCCGGCCAGCGGTACACTGCCAAAAAGCGCCGGTGGTCTGCCGAC
Source organism: Serratia proteamaculans (assembly GCF_949794035.1). NCBI lineage: Bacteria > Pseudomonadati > Pseudomonadota > Gammaproteobacteria > Enterobacterales > Yersiniaceae > Serratia > Serratia proteamaculans. Next base: position 1,111,249 of record NZ_OX461105.1, on the reverse strand, counting down.
CTATTCAAAAATCTTTGGCGACTGGCTGTGTGAAACCGCCGCCAAAGACAGCTCGCTGATGGCCATCACCCCGGCCATGCGTGAAGGCTCGGGCATGGTGCAGTTCTCCCGCGACTATCCACAGCAGTATTTTGACGTGGCGATTGCCGAACAGCATGCGGTGACCTTTGCCGCCGGCCTGGCGATTGGCGGCTACAAGCCGGTGGTAGCAATTTACTCCACCTTCCTGCAGCGCGCTTACGATCAGTTGATCCACGATGTCGCCATCCAAAAACTGCCGGTGATGTTTGCCATCGATCGCGGCGGTATTGTCGGCGCTGACGGCCAGACTCACCAGGGAGCCTTCGATCTGTCATTCATGCGTTGCATCCCAACCATGGTGATCATGACGCCAAGCGATGAGAACGAGTGCCGCCAAATGCTGTACACCGGCTATCACTATAACGAAGGCCCAAGCGCCGTACGCTATCCGCGTGGTAACGGTACCGGGGCGTCGCTGGAACCTCTCAGTGCGCTACCGATCGGTAAAGGTGTTGTCCGTCGTGAAGGCGAAAAGCTGGCGATCCTGAACTTCGGCACGCTGTTGCCGGAAGCCGCGCAGGTAGCAGAAAACCTCAACGCCACGCTGGTGGATATGCGCTTCGTGAAGCCACTGGATGAACAGTTGGTACTTGAACTGGCCGCCAGCCACGGCACGCTGGTCACGCTGGAAGAAAACGCCATTATGGGGGGTGCCGGCAGTGGCGTGAACGAGCTGCTGATGGCCAAGCGCCGCGTAGTTCCGGTGCTGAATATCGGCCTGCCGGACTACTTTGTCTCCCAGGGTAGTCAGGAAGAAGTCCGTAGCGATCTGGGTCTGGACGCTGCCGGTATACAACGACAAATTGAGACCTGGCTGGCGCAATAATCCTCGCGCCGGGTTGATCAACGCCTCCGCTTTGCGGGGGCGTTTTTGTTTCTGCCGTCCGAAAATCCGCTACAGTTAAAGTTCTGTGCTGACACCGGGAGGCAAGCATGAAGTATCTGAAATTGGGTAACACCGACCTGAACGTCTCACGCATCTGTCTGGGCTGTATGACCTACGGTGAGCCCAGCCGTGGCAACCATGCCTGGACGTTACCGGATGAAAGCAGCCGACCACTGCTGAAACAGGCGCTGGATGCCGGTATCAACTTCTTCGACACCGCCAACAGCTACTCAGATGGCAGCAGTGAGGAGATCGTCGGCCGGGCACTGCGCGATTATGCCCGCCGCGACCAGGTGGTGATCGCTACCAAAGTCTATTTCCCCCTGAGCAATCTGGAACGCGGCCTGTCGCGCGCCAAAATCATGCAGTCCATCGACGACAGCCTGCGCCGCCTGGGCACCGATTACGTTGACCTGCTGCAGATCCACCGCTGGGATTATGAAACGCCGCTGGAGGAAACACTGGAAGCGCTGCATGAGGTGGTGAAAGCCGGTAAGGCACGCTACATCGGCGCATCCTCAATGTACGCCTGGCAGTTCGCCAAGGCGCTGTACACCGCCGATCTGCACGGTTGGACGCGCTTCGTCAGCATGCAGGACCAGTACAACCTGATCCAGCGTGAAGAGGAGCGGGAAATGCTGCCACTGTGTGCCGCCGAGGGCATTGCGGTGCTGCCGTGGAGCCCGCTGGCACGGGGTCGATTAACCCGCCCCTGGGGCGAAACCACCGCGCGGCTGGTCTCCGATCAGGTCGGTAAAAATCTGTACGATGAAACCGAAGGCATCGATGCCATCATTGCCGAACGCGTAGCCAGTATTGCTGAAGAACGCGGTGTGACGCGTGCGCAAGTCGCACTGGCGTGGCTGTTGAGCAAGCCGGTTGTCAGCGCACCGATTATCGGCGCATCACGCCATGATCATCTGGAAGACGCCGTCGCCGCCGTCGATCTTGAGTTAACACCGGAAGAGATTGCCGAACTGGAAACGGCTTATGTACCGCACCATGTGACAGGATTTGAATAACGCAGAGGGTTCAAGGGCGTAGCATTGAACTACGCCCTCAAGATCAGAGCAACCCAAGCGGCCAGTGGTGGCCAACCAGGTAGATAATACCGGCGGAAAACACCCCGGCGACAATGTCGTCGACCATGATCCCCATGCCGCCGTGCACGTTGCGATCAAACCAGCGGATTGGCCATGGCTTCCAGATATCCAAAACACGGAAAATCACGAAGCCCGCCGCAACCCACTGCCAGTCATTGACCGGCAGCGCCATCAGCGTGATCCACATACCGACAAATTCGTCCCAGACGATGCTGCCGTGGTCGTGTACCTTCATGTCTTTGGCGGTCTGGTGGCACAGGTAGACGCCAATGCAGATGCTGAACATCACCAACAGCGAGTACAGTTGCCATGGCAATTGGATCAGCAGCAGCCAGAACGGGATCGCTGCCAATGACCCCATGGTGCCCGGCATCACCGGCGACAAACCGCTACCGAAGCCGGTGGCCAACAGGTGCCACGGATTGCTCATCCGCAAGCGGCGTTTAGCTTCATCCATGTTACGCCTGCCCTTCACTGAAGTGATCGAACCCCTGCCATGGCAGTTCCACCACTTCATCGTTGCGGTAGAACTTGATGCCTTCGGACAGCGGGCCAATTTGGCCGATGCAAGTGTAGTCAGCGCCCAGATGGCTCAACGCCACTTCCAGCGCGCCGCGGTTGATTTCCGGCACGGTGAAGCACAGTTCGTAATCCTCACCGCCGGTCAACGCCCAGCGCAGTGCCTGATCAGCGTCCGTATGGCTGCTTAACGCCTGCGACAACGGCAGCTCATCCAGATTGATGCGCGCCCCGCAATCAGAAGCTTTCAGCACGTGCTTCAGATCGGAAATCAGGCCATCCGAAATATCAATCGCCGAACTGGCCAGATCGCGCAACGCCTGCCCTTGCAACACCCGTGGCTGTGGCCGCAGATGGCGACCAAGCAGGTAATTGCGTGCTTCGGTATCTGTCACCTGCAAACGGTCCTGCAGCACAGCCAGGCCCGCGGCGCTGTCACCCAGCGTACCTGTGGTGTAGATCCAGTCACCGATGCGCGCGCCGCTGCGGGTCAATGCCCGACCGGCCGGGATCAGGCCGTGAATGGTTAACGTCATGCTTAACGGACCGCGAGTAGTATCGCCGCCAATCAACTGCATGCCGTAATAATTAAGTTGTTCGAACAGGCTGTCGCTGAACGCCTTCAGCCAGGGCTCATTCACGTCCGGCAGGGTTAGTGCCAATGAAAGCCAGGCGGGATCGGCGCCCATGGCCGCCAGGTCGCTCAGGTTAACTGCCAGTGCTTTGTAGCCGAGATCGGCGGGATCGATATCCGCCAAGAAGTGAACGCCCGAAACGAGAGTGTCGGTACTGACGGCCAAAAGCTGTTTTTCTGCCACTGTCAGAAGTGCGCAGTCATCTCCAATGCCCAACTGTACATCCCGGCGCAGACTCTTAAACCGGTCAAAATAGCGGGCAATGAGGTCAAATTCGCCACATGCCATGGTCGATATTCCAATAGAAGAAATTAAGGCCGGGGATACCGGCCTTAATTTTTTATTTTTTCTTGCGGATGCTTGGTGCCACTTTATCCAGCACGCCATTCACAAACTTGTGGCTGTCTTCAGCGCCGAAGGTTTTCGCCAGCTCGATCGCTTCGTTGATTGCCACCTTGTAAGGTACATCCTCACGCATTTTCAGCTCGTACAGCGCAATGCGCAGAACGGCCCTTTCTACCTGGCCCAGCTCTTCGAGCTGACGCGACAGGACAGGTGCCATCAGGCTATCCAGCAGACCTGCATTCACCGCCACGCCGGACAGCAGCTCCCGAAAATAGGCGATGTCTGCATCTTTGACATCTTGCTCCGACAGGAACTGGTGTTCAACATCGGCAATGTCATTTTTAGACAACTGCCAAGAGTAAAGCGCTTGAACAGCGCACTCACGAGCGCGGCGACGAGCAGCAGGTTTCACGGAATTCCCCTTAACTAAATTCAGGCTTTAATAGCTTTGATAACATTAATCATTTCAAGTGCGGTCAGAGCCGCTTCAGCACCTTTGTTGCCTGCTTTGGTGCCGGCACGCTCGATAGCCTGTTCGATGCTTTCGGTCGTCAGCACGCCAAAGGCAACCGGGATTTCAGTGTTCAGAGAAACACTGCCCAGGCCGGAGCTGGCTTCGCCCGCGACAAATTCGAAGTGCGCGGTGCCCCCACGGATAACCGTGCCCAGTGCGATCACTGCATCGTATTTGCCGGTGTTAGCCAGCACGCGTGCAGTCAGCGGCAACTCGTAAGCGCCCGGGACCCAGACAACGGTGATGTTGTCGTCAGCAACCTGACCAATGCGCTTCAGTGCGTCGATGGCACCTTGCAACAGGCTGTCATTGATGAAATTGTTAAAACGTGCAATTGCAATCGCCACACGGGCATTTGGAGTAGCAACAACACCTTCGATAACTTTCATGGGCTTTCCTTAAAAATGGGTTCAATACCCCGCAGGGGGGCGGATTCTATCACATTCTTTATCAGCCTGCGCGGGCGGTTTTGTAAAACGACAACCGTCCCGGCAAGCGGACGTTACATTCAGTATTTTGCCTTCAATCGCAGCCGTAAATCAGGGCCGATTTGCCGTACTTCGCTGAAGACGAACTCCGGTGTATCAGCCAGGCGCTCGAGGCCCGGCAGGTGACACAGGCCGCGGCCATTATCACCCAACAATTTTGGCGCGATATACAAAATGAGCTCATCGACCAACCCGGCCTGCAGCAAGGCACCGGCCAACTGCGCGCCGGCCTCGACCCAGATGGAATTCACCTGACGTTTCGCCAGTTGCATCATCATCACCACCAGATCGACCCCACCGCCGTGCGCCGGGAAGATCAGTTGCTCGACATCCTGCGGCCAGGTTTGCCGATCCGGCTGCAGGCGTGCCAGCCAGGTAGGCCCCGGCTGTTGCACCACCCGATGCTGCGGGGTGACACGATTTTGGCTATCCAGAATAATACGCAACGGTTGCCGCAGGTTTTCACGCGGGTAAATGCTTTGCGTCTCGGCGTCCAGCTCATCCCAACGCACCGTCAGTGACGGATCGTCCGCCAGCACGGTAGCGCTGGAGCTGAGGATCGCGGCGCTTTGCGCCCGCAGGCGCTGTACATCCTGACGCGCCTGCGGAGAGGTGATCCATTGGCTTTCGCCGGAAGCCATCGCCGTGCGGCCATCCAGTGAAGCGCCGAGCTTGAGTTGTACATAAGGAAAGCCGGTGCGCATCCGTTTGAGGAAACCCAGATTCACCGCTTCGGCCTCCGCCAGCATAAAACCGTGGCGGACATCCAACCCCGCCTGCTGCAATTTGTACAGCCCACGACCGGCAACTTCCGGGTTGGGATCCTGCATCGCCGCCACAACCCGGGCTACGCTGGCAGCCACCAGCGCATCGGCACAGGGTGGCGTGCGGCCATGATGGCTGCAGGGTTCCAGCGTGACATAAGCGGTGGCACCACGCGCCTTTTCGCCCGCCATGCGCAGCGCATGCACTTCCGCATGGGGTTCACCGGCGCGCAGATGGTAACCTTCTCCGACGATTTCGCCATCGCGCACGATAACGCAGCCGACATTGGGATTCGGTGCGGTAGTGAAACGGCCCAATCGCGCCAGTTCAAAAGCACGTGCCATATACAATTCGTCGTTATGCATCAAAGGTCCCTTAGTCCTGCAGACGGGCGATCTCTTCGCCGAATTCACGGATATCTTCAAAGCTGCGGTAGACCGAAGCAAAGCGAATATAGGCCACTTTATCCAACTTTTTCAACGCGTCCATCACCAGGTTGCCGACCAGTTTAGTCGGCACTTCACGCTCACCGGTGGCGCGCAGCTGGGATTTAATGTGGTTGATCGCGTTCTCCACGTCGTCAGAGCTGACCGGGCGTTTTTCCAACGCCTTCAGCATGCCGCGACGCAGCTTGTCTTCGTTGAAAGGCTCACGGACTTCGTCGCTTTTGATTACCCGCGGCATCACCAGCTCAGCCACTTCAAAAGTGGTGAAGCGTTCATTACAAACCAAACATTGGCGGCGACGGCGCACCTGCGAACCATCACCCACCAGGCGGGAATCAATGACTTTGGTATCAACGGCGGCGCAGAAAGGGCAATGCATAACACGTCCTGATAAACGTTTTCATAGTTAAGAACAGTTTACCCCGAAGTGCGGTTACAACAAAGGCCGTCGGTTATTTGTTGCGAAGACCCGTTATCAACGGCAGTCAAAACGAGGGTTAACATGACTTTCCCGGCCAGGCGGACTAAGCTGATAACAGGAGAAGTTGAATAGGAAATCCCCGCCATGACAACCCGTTACCCCAAGATTTTCCTGCTCGGCACACTGGTGCTGCTGTCAGGCTGCGCGCAAACTCGCGAAGTGCCAAAACTGCATAATCAGGTGGTTGCACTGAATCAGCAATTAACCACCCTGACTAACCAGGCCACGGCGCTGGAACAGCAAAACCAGTTGAACCAAAACTCCACCAGCGGCGTTTACCTGCTGCCGGCGGCCAATAACGGCGCTCGCCTGCACAGCAGTCTCGGTGAACTGAGCGTGTCACTCAGCCACGTGAAGAGCGAGGCTAACGGCACCCAGGCCATGCTGCACGTCCGCACGCTTTCGCAGGCGTCGCTGCCGGCATTCAAGGCCACAGTGGAATGGGGCCAACTGGATGCGGCCACCGGCAAGCCACTGACGGCCGATGCGCTTTCTCAGCCGATCGCCAGTGCGGACTCGCTGCTACCCAAAACGGAGCACAGTTTTGAGCTGCGTTTCAGTGGCCTGACGCCAGATCAACTGGGCTATGTTCGACTGCACAGCGTAGAACCCACTGCAGCGGCAGCCGCAGCAAACTAACCAGGCCCGGCCCACACTCAACCCTTCGCGAGAGTGGGCCATCAGCTTAACCCAGCCGTTGCAGCCTGGCCGGTAGCCCCTGGCGCACCGCCGCCCCGCTGACCCAGTCAAGCCAGCTATTGCTGATTTCTCTGGTCGGATCGGGCAACCCGAGATCGTTTAAGTTGATGCCGGAGGCAATGCGCGCATCGGCTGCCAGCGGCTGACCATCCAGCATATGCGTTCGCGCCCCCATCTCGCGATGACCATAACCATGCTCGATAGCAATCACGCCGGGCATCACGCCATCCAGCAAGCTGATCTGCGCCTCAACGCTGCCGCCCGGGGTCTGCAACCGCACCCGATCGCCATGCTGTAGAGCATAACGCTCAGCATCGGCCGGATTAAGCGCCACCAGATTGACCGGCTTCACCGCGCGCAGACGATCGATCGGCGCCGTTGAACTGCTCATCAGGTGCGACTTAAACGACATCAGGCGGAACGGCCATGCCTCCTCTGGATAGTGTTCCCCAACGTCGGACCCGTCGGCAAAGCGTGGCGGATAATAGGTCGGACAGCCGCTATAACGTTCTCCGGTCATCGCATGGCGATGGCGCGCCACCTCTTCGTTCCAGATATTCAGCCCTTTCTTCCACTGCGGCCCGGTTTCATGTCCTCGCCAGCCCTGTTCATAAGGCGCGAAACGCCCACCACGCGCCAGCATATAGCCGACCCGCAACCGCTCATCCGTTTTCAAGACCCTATCCAACGCCGGTTGCAGGCGATCCACCCCGGTCAGCCGCAGCTCGCTTTCCGTCGCTTCCGGCAATGGCTCACTGGCAAAGGCCACGTTAGCCGCAGCACGCAGATAATAATCTTCGGCGTTGTGCAAGCCGCAGGCATTCCCCTGCGCATCCTGCAAGGCGGCATCGCCAAACCCCGGCAACTGCATCGCCTTCGACAACGCAATAACAAAGCTTTCCAGTGCCACCGGCTGACCGTCCGCCGTGGTCGCAGTCCGCGACGGAACCACTGGCCAGCGTGCAGTGCTTGCCCGCACCATCACGCCGGACCAGGGCGCGGTAAAGCCCCAGCTCTCGAAGTTATGGGTGTCCGGCACGATATAATCCGCCAGAGCGCTGGTTTCGTTAATAAAAGCGTCGATCGCGATAAACAACGGTAATTGGCGGGGATCTTTCAGCCGGCTTTCAACTACCTCGCGCAGACCGGCAACGCCGTACAGCGGGTTGCCCATATGGCTGATCCAGGCCTTCAGCGGGTAGGGGTATCCCATCAGCGCCGGAGCCAGTTGCTCGGTGAATTGCCCCGCGACAAACGGGTACCAGGGCCCGCGCGCCGGATAAGGTTTTTCACCTTGCTCAAGTTTGCGGCGATATTCGTCCGATTGCTCGTACGCCTGTTTGCTGCGCGACAGCACCAGTCCTTTCGGTTTCACCATGCCGGGGAAACTCTTCAGGTTATAGCGAGGCCCATCGGCAAACTCTTTGAACTTACCGCCACCGACCGAGACGCCGCCCTTAAGGTTCAGGTTACCGATCAGCGCATTGAGCATCATCACCGCCCAACTGTTATAGAAGCCATTGCCGCTCATCATGCCGCCATGGGCGATCACCGCCGCTTGCCGCTGATAGGAAGTAAACTCCCTGGCCAGCGCGGCAATGGTCTCGGCACTGACGCCACAGCGGGTACTGTACTCAGCCAGCGTGAAGCGCTCAGCCGCCCGCTGCAGACAGAGAAAGCTCGAACGAACCTGGACCTGTGAACCGTCGGCCAGCCGCAGCTGTTGCTCCACCCGCAACGCGCCCTGTAGCGCCTGGTTGGCCGACACCGGTTCAGCCCGCTGCGTATCCCAGACCAAAGGCGGACTTTCGGCCTCTCCGGTTGTGCCGCCGTCCAAATGTACCTGGCGCAAAAACTGGCCGCACAACGGATGATCGTCATTCATCACCACCAGATGTGTGGCATTGGTCCAGCTCTTTTCACCGGCCGCCTGCATGGCCGTCTCGCCGGGCAGCGCCAGGTAGTCAGCGTTATAACGCTCCTGCTCGATGATCCAACGGATCATGCCCATCACCAGCGCGGAATCGGTACCCGGCAACACCGGGACCCAACGGTTGTGATCGTTGGCCAGCGTGGTGGTTAATGGCAATGCCGGAGCCACTACCACGTAACGGAATTCATCGCGCAGACGGGCGTTGGCCAACTGACGCCCCTGGCGTTTGAACGGATTGCCGGACTGCGCCGGCGAGGTACCGAGAAACAGTCCAAAGCGTAAATGGTCCCAATCCGGTTTAACGTGCGCATTGGTTTCCAAATCGCCCATTAATGCCCCGGAGCCCGCCCGGTAAGCCAGCCCGCAATAAGCGCCATGATGGCCGAAGTTACGTGTCCCAAAGGCGTTTTGCGCAAAACGTTTGATAAAAGCGTCCCGCCCTTCATCACCGGCGTTGGTGACCAGCAACTGATTGGCCTTTGGCCCCAGCGAAGGTTGCTCAGGATCGAGCGGCGTTTCGAGATCGCGGATCGCTCGCAGCCCCTCAACCGGCCCCTCGCCAAACAGATCGCCGCCCTCGACCACTTCGTGGATCAACTGTTCAAAACTGATGCGCTGCCACTGCCCGCTGCCGCGTGGCCCTACCCGCTTCATCGGCTCCAGCACGCGATAGGGGCTGGTCAGCCCTTCCAGCAAGGTCGCCCCACGGGCGCAGGCGGTGGAACGCTGTTCAAGACCTTCATCGCCCCCCAGCCGGTTGAGTGCATCACTCACCGGTAAAGAGTAGGGAAAGTGGTGGTCGTGAGACAGCGGATGATAAGGGTTGCCCGCCACGCGCAAGATCTGATTGCTGTCGCGATCCACCCTGACCCGCAGGCCGCAAAGCGTCCAGCAGCCAAAACATTGGGTCATGGAGACCGCCTGCTGTGGATTGGCCTGCCAGCCATCCGGGTGCCGACGGCCTTCTGTCGGTAACGAGTTGGCGCTGATCCGATCGAGCGTCAGTTTGCCGCTGCTGCCGTCGCGCAGGCCGGTAAACACTTTCTGCACCATCTCACTGTAACTGGCACCAAACAGGGTCAATCCGCCCAGCGCGAGCCCACCCTTCAACCACTGACGCCGCGTTGACTTAGCCATAGTGTTTTTTCTCCATCAGCCCATGCTGTAGTTCACGAATTCCAATGATTAAAGCTATCCACAAGCCCAGGGTGCCAAGGATCGCCAATAGCCCTTCGCTGCCGAGGGGTAACACATAAGGATTGGTCAATACGTTGAACTTGGGCAGCGTCTGGGTTTGCATCAGCAACATCCAGCGCACGCCCCAGCACAGCAGCAGCGCTGCGGCACACTGCACCCGTAGCCCATTCGAGCCCAACGCCTGAGTGCGTGCTCGCCATGCCAGCGCCACCAGCAACAGGGTCAAGCCGACAAAAGTGACACCTGCCCAGAGCCAGACGGCCCCCTGAGTCGCCAGCGAGTGCAATGCGACGGAAGACCTGCTGCCATCCAGCCACCAGCCAAGAGCCGAGACACACAGCAACAGCAGGCTGATGACCTGATAGCGAGCCAGGCGCCGCTGCCATTGCGGCTCCTGACGCAGCCAATAAGCCAACAGCGGCGCAACGGCCTGGATAGCGGTCAATAACAATAGCCAGGGTAACCAGAGGCTGTACCACAGCGGCTGCGCCCGCAGCACCGAAACCTCACGCCCGGTATAGAGCAGGATGCTGAACGCCGAAAGCAAAGTGGCCAATGCCACCCCGCGCAGCCATTTATCTTCACGCCATGCCGGCCGGAACTGTAGCCAACGAGCCCACAACGGCAGGCTTTTCGTGCGTAGTTGCCCCCGTAACAGCAGGACGAAATAGCTGACCACCAGCAGGGTAAACAGCGGTAAAAACAGTGAGCCGAGCGACATCCACGACCAGGGGGTAAAGTAGGCGTAGAAATGCCAGATACGAGCGGGCTGATGTAAATCTGCGCTCAGGGCCATCGGTGCCACGGTGCCGCTCACCAGCGCCAACGAGACGGCGGCCAGTTCCAGCCGTGACGTATTCTGCGGATCGCGCCAGCGCAGCCAAACGGCGATCATGATGCTGCCGCAGGCCAGACCGATAAAGAAAAAATACTGCACCGCCCAGGGCAACCAGGCGATCTCCTGCGGGCGGGCTATAATTTCGCGGATCATGAGTGTACCTCCTGCCACAGCGCCGGTTGTCCCCGGACGTGACTGACAAAAGCCTCATCCAGCCCCAGATAGAACACCTGAGGGTGGGTTCCCTGTTCGGGTTTCAATACCTTGAGCTGCGCCTGATGCTCATCCAAAGCGCGCCTTAATGCACCTTGCCGATCGTTGAGATCGCCGATCATCCGAGCGCCACCAACACAGGATTCAACACAGGCGGGCAGCAGCCCGGCATCCAGCCGGTGCACGCAGAAAGTGCATTTGTCGGCGGTCTGGGTTTCGTGGTTGATAAACCGCGCCTCATAAGGGCAGGCCTGCACGCAATAGGCGCAGCCGACGCAGCGGGTGTTGTCGATCACCACGATGCCGTCCTGACGCTGAAAAGTCGCCTGCACCGGGCAGACCGGTACGCAGGGCGGATTGTCACAGTGGTTGCACAGCCGGGGTAACAACACGTTGGTGGTCGAATCCTGTCCCGTCAGGCTGACCTGATATTGCTGTACACTGGTACGGAATTGCCCCTGTGGCAGCCGGTTTTCCACCGCGCAGCTGACCGTACAAGCCTGACAACCGATGCAACGGCGCAGGTCGATCAACATCGCCATGCGCTTTTTGCTGTCACCTTCCCGCCGGGCCGGTTGCAACTGCCACCCTGACTGCGCCAGTGGCACCAAAGCGGCACCGGCGGTCAGCGCACCGAGTCGTTGTAAAAACTGCCGTTTCCCACTGTCCATTGATTTCTCCCAATAAGTATCCGCCGGGGAACTGATACAAAGGAGTGTAAAAACGACGACCGACCGCCAATATTGTGGTTTACCACATTCCCGACGGCGGCTTGATCCAGGACAATTCAACCCGGTGATGTGGATCATAAAAGCGGAGACGATGTGAAAAGAGCAGTGCTAATTCTGTTGCTGGGCGGTTGGTTAAATACGGCCTGGGCAGGACAATGGACCATTGCGGTGCTGGCGCTGCGCGGCGATGCCCATGCACTGGCCCAGTGGCAACCCCTCGTCGACCACCTCAATCGCCAGTTTCCCGACGACCATTTCCAACTGTCGCCGCTCAGCCTGACCGGCATGGATGACGCGGTCCGTAACCAACGCGTGGATTTTTTGCTCACCAACCCGGCGCAATATGTTCAGTTGGATAACCGCTACCCGTTGCGCTGGCTGGTTTCACTGCGATCCGCCCAACAGCCGCAACAGGCCTCAGGCAACGTGGTCGGCAGCGTCATACTGGTGCGCCACGACAGTCCCATTACCACGGCCAGCCAGCTACTCGGTAAAAAGGTCGGTGCCGTCGCCGCTGACGCCTTTGGCGGCTACCTGCTGGGGTATAAAGAACTGCTTGGTGCCGGCCTGCAGCCGGAGAAAGACCTGCAACTGCACTTCAGCGGTTATCCGGCGGATGCCCTGCTTTATCAGTTGCGCGATCGGGCGCTGGATGCGGTGATAGTACCGGTTTGTCTGTTGGAGAAAATGCAGGCGGAAGGCTTGCTACAGGCCAGCGATTACCGCGCCCTGTTGGCGAAGCACAGTGACCAGCGCTGCCTGACCAGCACCGAGCTGTATCCCAATTGGTCATTTGCCGCCTTAAACCACGTCCCGGACCGGCTGGCAGATGAGTTAACCCGCCAGTTACTGCAGATAAAGGCTCCCGGCCTGCCGGTTTGGGGCGCCCCGGCGTCATCCCGCCAGGTTAATCAATTACTGAGCGATTTGAATATCCACCCAACCCAGCGATCGCTCTGGCAAGACGTATTCCTTTGGGCGCAGCAACACCGGTTGTTGCTCGGTGCCATCTTCGGCGGAATGCTGCTGCTTGGCGCTAACCATCTGTGGATTGGTCATCTGGTCCGCCGTCGCGGGCGTCAGCTCGAACAGATGCATCAGACGCTGCGCGCCAGGGAAACCGCTCTGGCCCAGGCGCAACGCCTCAGTACCCTGGGGGAGATGGCTTCCGGCTTTGCTCATGAACTCAACCAACCGCTGGCGGCGATCCGGCATTATGCGGAGGGCTGCCGCATTCGTCTTGAGCGCAGCGATCGACAGCATGAACTGCTGCCGATCCTCGAACAGATTGGTCAGCAGGCGCAGCGTGGCGCGGAAAGCATTGTTAATTTACGCCGCTGGGCCAGCAAGACTCCACACCAAGAAAACGCGCAGCCCCTGTTATTGCGACCGCTGGTGGAACACCTGGTTAAACTGATGCAGATAGAACAACAGTATCCGCAGTGCCAGATAACCCTGGCTATCCCGGACCAAAGTCAGTTGTATAGCCAGACCACGTTATTGGAGCAGGTGCTCGCCAATTTACTGAGTAACAGTCTGCAAGCGGGTGCCCTACACATCACCCTGCGGCTGGAAACCGACTCCCATCAGCAACGGCTGATGGTTGAAGATGACGGCGGCGGTCTGAGCACCGAACAACTGACACTGCCGTTCGTGCCCTTTCGCAGCAGCAAGCAGGAAGGCCTCGGCCTGGGGCTGGTGATCTGCCAGCGGCTGCTGAAAAACCAGGGGGGTGAACTGACACTGGAAAATTACTTTTCCACCACTCAACGACAGGGGCTGCGCGTGACTCTGCACTTCCCCGTGATCCAAAAGGAAACCCGCCATGGCGCTAATACATCTGGTCGATGACGACTTAGCCGTTACCGACGCCTGTCGTTTCTTACTCGAGGGACTTAACTATCGGGTGCAGATTTGGCACGACAGCCAAAGGTTCGTCGATCAAGTCAGTCTTTATCAATGCGGTGTGGTGATGCTGGATATTCGGATGCCGGGAATGGACGGACAACAGGTTCATCAGCAACTGCGCCGACAGGAAAGTACGCTGGCGGTGGTGATTGTCACCGGTCACGGCGATATTGCCATGGCCGTGGCAGAGATGAAGCTGGGAGCCGTGGATTTCTTGCAAAAACCTATTGCCGCCGCGCCGCTGATCGAAGCATTGGAGCGCGGGATCGCCCATTCTCAAGACCGATTGGAACGCTACCAGTTGCAGCAGCGTTTCAGTGCGCTGACGCCGCGTGAACGCGAGATAGCACGCGCCGTGGCCGCCGGAATGACCAATAAGCTGATTGCCGATCGTCACTTCATTGCGGTGCGTACCGTTGAGGTACATCGGGCCAGAGTGATGGAAAAAATGCAGGCCGCCAGCCTGGCGGAGCTGGTGAACTCACTCAACCAATTGACGTTAACCGAGCGCCCGGAGAGCGGAGTCAGCCGCCTATAGGCAAAAAAAATGCCGGTCGGGATAAACCGACCGGCATGATATTTTCAACTCACGGGCAAATCACGGCATAATCGAAGGCTGATCTGCGCCCTCTTTTTCCACTTTCTGCTGCAGCATGTGTTCGCGTTTCATACCCAGTTTCAACGCCAGCGCGGACGCCACGTAGATAGAAGATATGGTACCGATAGACACACCAATCAGCATAGCCAGAGAGAAGCCGTGCAGCATCGCGCCGCCGAAGATGTACAGCATCAGAACCACCATCAGGGTGGTACCGGAAGTCATCAAGGTACGGCTCAGCGTCTGGGTCAACGACACGTTCATGATTTCGTAAGGCGTCCCGCGGCGGATCTTGCGGAAGTTCTCACGAATACGGTCGGAAACCACGATGCTGTCGTTCAACGAGTAACCGATAACCGACATCAATGATGCGACGATGGTCAGGTCAATCTCGATACGGAACAACGACAGCACGCCCATGGTGATAATCACGTCGTGCGCCAACGCGATAACCGCCCCCAGCGCCAGGCGCCATTCGAAGCGGAAACCGACGTAGATCAGAATACAGATCAACGCCACCAGCAGCGCCATGCCGCCGTTTTGCGCCAGTTCGGTGCCCACGCTCGGGCCGACGAACTCAATCCTCTTCACGGTGGCGTTTTTATCCACCGAGTCGTTGATCACGCCGATCACTTTGTTACCCAGTTCCTGGCCTGCGGTGCCGATCGCCGGTGGCATACGCACCATCACGTCACGGCTGCTGCCAAAGTTCTGAATAACCGGGTCCTGGAACCCGGCTTTTTCCAGCGTATCGCGCATCAGATCGAGGTTGGCCGGTTGTTCCAGGCTGATTTCAATGACGGTACCGCCAGTGAAGTCCAGACCCCAGTTAAAACCACGCACCGACATAATGGCGATTGACGCGATCAGCAGCACCAGCGAGATGCCGAAGGCCACGTAATCCCAGCGCATAAAGTCATAGACTTTACGGCCGTAGTTGAGTTGTTCAACAGTATAATCCTGTGCCACAACGCACTCCTCAGATAGACAGCTTGTTAATGCGTTTGCCGCCGTAAAGCAGGTTGACGATGGCACGGGTACCGACAATCGCGGTGAACATGGACGTCGCCACACCGATTGCGGTGGTAATCGCAAAGCCTTTGATCGAACCGGTGCCCACTGCGTACAGAATAATCGCGGTGATCAGGGTGGTGATGTTGGCATCAACGATACTGGAGAACGCGCCTTTATAGCCCTCATGGATCGCCTGCTGAACGGAACGTCCGTTCTTCAGCTCTTCCTTGATACGTTCATTGATCAGTACGTTGGCGTCGACCGCCACCGCCAGCGTCAGCACGATACCGGCAATACCCGGCATGGTCAGCGTCGCCCCCGGCAGCAGGGACATCACGCCGACAATCAGCACCAGGTTGGCGACCAGCGCCGTGGTCGCGATCATGCCGAACTTACGGTACCAAACCACCATAAACACGATGGATGCCACCAGGCCCCACAGGCAGGCTTCCAGACCTTGGGTGATGTTCTGTTGTCCCAGGGTCGGACCGATAGTACGCTCTTCCACGATCTGGATAGGCGCAATCAGCGCACCGGCGCGCAGCAGCAGCGAGAGCTGGCGTGCTTCGTTCGGGTTGCCGATACCGGTAATACGGAAGCTGTTGCCCAGACGCGACTGAATGTTCGCCACGTTGATCACTTCTTCCTGTTTCACCAGGACTGCACGGCCGTTAGCGTCTTTCTTGCCGCTGTCCTTATACTCCACAAACAGGGTCGCCATCGGCTTGCCGATATTGTCCTTGGTGAAGTTGGACATTGCGGTACCGCCGGCACTGTCCAGCGAGATATTAACCTGCGGCTGGTTATATTCGTCGGTGCTGGAGGTGGAGTCGGTAATGTGGTCACCGGTCAGGATCACTCGCTTGTACAGCACAACCGGCTGGCCTTCACGGGTGTCTTTTACTTCGGAGTCGCCCGGCACGCGGCCGTTGGCTGCCGCAGTGGTATCCGCGTTGGTGTTAACCAAACGGAATTCCAGAGTCGCAGTGGCACCCAGGATCTCTTTGGCGCGTGCGGTATCCTGAATACCCGGCAGTTCGACCACGATGCGGTCAGAACCCTGGCGTTGTACCAGCGGTTCGGCAACGCCGAGCTGGTTAACGCGGTTACGCAGGATAGTGATGTTCTGCTGCACCGCATACTCACGCGCTTCGCTCAGGCGGGCATCCGTCAAGCTGGCTTTCAGAGTATTGGTGCCATTGGCCGAGAGCACCATATCGCGCTGGCGCGAGCTGATGTAGCTGATGGCCTGATCGCGGGCAGCATCGTCACGGAAACGCACTTCCACGCCGTTGTTGTCCAGCTTGCGGATAGACGCATAAGGAATGCCCTTTTCACGCAGTTCACTGCGCAGGGTGTCCATGGTCTGTTCCTGCAGCTTGCTCAGCGCAGTGTCCATGTCCACTTCCATCAGGAAGTGCACACCGCCACGCAGATCCAGACCGAGTTTCATCGGTTCGGCGCCCAGCATGGCCAACCAGGTCGGCGTTGCCGGGGCCAGGTTCAGTGCCACCACGAACTTGTCGCCCAGTTCTGCCATCAAGGCTTCACGGGCGCGCAGCTGAATATCAGGATTGCTAAAGCGAGCCAGGATGGCGCCATTTTCCAGCGCAATCGACTTGCTCGCGATCTTGTCTTTTTCTAATACGGTACGGACTTGGTCCAGCGTAGTTTCACTGGCGGCGACACCGCGCGCGCCAGTGATTTGTACAGCCGGATCCTCACCATAGAGGTTGGGAAGCGCATAAAGCAGACCGACGAGGATCACGACGATCAGCATCAGATACTTCCACAAAGGATAACGGTTTAGCACGGCAATTCCCTTCGGGAAAACAAAATTACAGGGCCTTCATGGTACCTTTCGGCAGAACGGCCGCCACGAAGTCACGCTTGATCATCACTTCCGTGGTGTCGTTCAGCGCAATAGCGATAATGCCGGTGTCAGCCACTTTGGTCACGCGGCCAATCAGGCCACCGGTGGTCAGCACTTCATCACCCTTGCCGATCGAGTCCATCAGTTTCTTGTGCTCTTTAGCGCGTTTCTGCTGTGGACGCAGGATCATGAAATAGAAAATCAGGCCAAAAACCACCAGCATAATGATCAGAGAGTACGGGCTTCCCTGAGACGGAGCTCCTGCGGATGCGACGGCGTCAGAAATGAAAAAGCTCATTGAAATTCCCTCATTAAGTTATCAATTATTAATTCAAGCGTTTAAAGGTGGAATCGGTTTACCGATCCGACCGTAGAAATCCGCAACAAACAGCTCTAATTTACCCTGTTCAATGGCCTCGCGTAAACCCGCCATCAGGCGTTGGTAGTGACGCAGGTTATGAATGGTGTTCAATCGGGCACCCAGTATTTCGTTGCAACGATCGAGATGATGCAAGTAGGCGCGGCTGTAATTGCGACACGTGTAGCAATCACAGTCTTTATCCAGCGGAGAAGTATCATCCTTGTGCTTGGCATTACGGATTTTTACCACACCGTCAGTCACGAACAGATGACCGTTACGGGCATTACGCGTTGGCATCACACAGTCGAACATATCGATACCGCGACGCACGCCTTCAACCAGATCTTCCGGTTTGCCCACGCCCATCAGGTAGCGTGGCTTATCTTCCGGAATTTGCGGGCAAACATGTTCAAGAATGCGATGCATATCCTCTTTTGGCTCACCGACTGCCAAGCCGCCCACAGCGTAACCATCAAAACCGATATCCACCAGCCCTTTTACTGATACATCACGTAAATCTTCGTAAACACCGCCCTGAATAATGCCGAATAAAGCGTTCTTATTATTCAGTTCGTCAAAACGCTGACGGCTGCGCTGCGCCCAGCGCAGGGACATTTCCATCGAGCTCTTGGCGTAGTCCCAGTCTGCCGGGTACGGCGTACATTCGTCGAAGATCATGACGATGTCGGAACCCAGGTCATACTGGATTTCCATCGATTTTTCCGGGCTGAGGAACACTTTATCGCCGTTAATCGGATTACGGAAATGAACGCCTTCTTCTTTAATCTTGCGCATCGCGCCCAGGCTGAACACCTGGAAGCCGCCGGAGTCGGTGAGGATCGGGCCATGCCACTGCATGAAATCATGCAGATCGCCATGCAGCTTCATGATCTCCTGCCCTGGGCGCAGCCACAGGTGGAAGGTGTTGCCCAGCAGGATCTGCGCACCGGTCTCTTTCACTTCTTCCGGCGTCATGCCCTTTACCGTGCCGTAGGTGCCGACCGGCATAAAGGCTGGGGTTTCCACCACGCCACGTTCAAAGATCAGGCGGCCACGGCGGGCGCGGCCATCGGTTGTGTCTAATTCGTACTTCACAAAGCCTCCAGCATCAGAGAAACAGTCTGATGTCGTTAAAACAGGGTTGCGCCAGATGCGCAGCCCAGGAAATCAGGCGCCGACGGACTCTTGCTCCGCCTGCGGGTTACGGCTGATGAACATCGCATCGCCATAGCTAAAGAAACGGTACTGCTCGGCCACCGCCTGCTGATAGGCATGCATGGTGTTTTTATAACCGGCAAAAGCGGAAACCAACATAATCAGCGTCGACTCCGGCAGGTGGAAATTGGTCACCAGCGCGTCGATCACCTGATAGTGGTAACCCGGGAAAATAAAGATGCTGGTATCGCCGAAGAACGGGGCAATTAATGCCTCTTTGCTGGCGTTGGCGGCGCTTTCCAGCGATCGCACCGAGGTGGTGCCGACTGCTACCACACGCTTGCCACGCGCTTTGCAGGCCAATACTGCGTCAACCACGTCCTGCGGCACCTCTGCGTACTCGGCATGCATGACGTGTTCTTCGATAGTTTCCACCCGTACCGGCTGGAAGGTGCCCGCGCCCACGTGCAGGGTGACAAACGCCATCTCAATGCCCTTCTCACGCAGTGCAGCCAGCAGCGGCTCATCGAAGTGCAGCCCGGCGGTCGGTGCCGCCACGGCGCCCGGTTTCTCGCTGTAGACCGTCTGATAAAGCTCACGGTCGGCGTCTTCGTCCGGACGGTCGATATACGGTGGCAGTGGCATATGGCCGACGGCATTAAGGATAGTGAATACGTCGCGCTCATCATTAAAGCGCAGTTCGAACAGCGTATCGTGGCGCGCGACCATAGTCGCGGCGATGCTTTCGTCGTCACCCAACAGCAAGTCGGTGCCCGGCTTGGGAGCCTTCGAGGCGCGTACATGCGCCAGCACCCGGTGATCGTCCAGCACCCGCTCAACCAGCACTTCAATCTTGCCGCCGCTGACCTTGCGGCCAAATATGCGCGCCGGGATCACCCGGGTGTTGTTGAACACCAGCAGATCGCCGGCTTCCAGGTTATCCAGCAAATCGGTGAATACGCCATGCTTAAGCTCCCCGCTCGGCCCGTCCAACTGCAGCAGACGGCAAGCGCTGCGCTCAGGTTGAGGGTAGTGGGCAATCAGGGACTCGGGAAGTTCAAACGAAAAATCGGCGACGCGCATGGCTCTATTCACTTCTTCAATATAGGACGGGTTGGTAAAAAACAGGCGGCCTAGTCTAAAGCTGCGGGCGGTCAGCGGCAAGAAATAAGGAGGATTTGCATGACTTCAGGTATAGTTGCCGGATGAATTTTCTCGCTCATCTCCATTTAGCCTCACTGGCGGAAAGCTCGTTGTTGGGCAATCTGTTGGCCGACTTCGTGCGCGGCAACCCCGCAGGCGAGTACGATCCCGCCGTGGTGGCCGGCATTATGATGCACCGCCGCATCGATGTTCTGACCGACAGTCTGCCGCAGGTAAAGGCCTGCCGCGCGTATTTCTCTGATGAGCACCGGCGCGTGGCCCCCATCACGCTGGACGTGGTGTGGGATCACTTCCTGGCGCGCCATTGGCAACAACTGGAGCCCTCTCTCAGCCTGCAGGGGTTTACCCAGCACGCCCGCAGCCAGATCGTGCCGCATTTAGCGCTGACGCCACCGCGTTTTCAGAATTTGAACGGCTATTTATGGCCGGAACGCTGGCTGGAGCGCTACGCCGAGCTGCCGTTTATCGGCAACGTGCTGGCAGGCATGGCCAGCCGTCGTCCGCGCCTTGCCGCACTGGCCGGTTCTTTCGCCGACGTGGAACGCAACTATCATCAGCTTGAAACACAATTCTGGCAGTTTTACCCGCAGATGATGGAGCAGGCCAAAGACAAGAAGCTGTAAGGTCAAGCCAAAGCCATTGAAAATGCGATGCTTTACAAGAAATTGCTTTTTAAGCCTTGCCCTTTTATGGGAAAAGGTTATTTTTAAAGACTGCTAAATTTAATCATCGACTTTGATAGGTGAAAGCTATCTCATTGATTGGTCTTTTACCCTTTCTTCACCAAGTCGTGGCCCCTATACTGGCCCTTGCTTTTACATCAACCCCTTAACACCTATTACAGGAGTAATTATGGTCCTGGTAACTCGTCAAGCCCCTGACTTCACTGCAGCTGCCGTACTCGGCAGTGGCGAAATCGTAGAAAACTTCAACTTCAAGAAGCACCTGAACGGCAAACCAGCCGTCCTGTTCTTCTGGCCGATGGACTTCACCTTCGTATGTCCTTCTGAGCTGATCGCTTTCGATCACCGCTATGAAGAATTCCAGAAGCGTGGCGTTGAAGTGGTTGGCGTTTCATTCGACTCAGAATTTGTCCACAACGCATGGCGTAAAACCCCAGTCGAGAATGGCGGCATCGGGGAAGTGAAATACGCAATGGTTGCTGACATCAAGCGTGAAATTCAGAAAGCTTACGGCATCGAGCACCCAGAAGCAGGCGTTGCCCTGCGTGGTTCTTTCCTGATCGACAAAGACGGTGTGGTTCGTGCTCAGGTTGTTAACGACCTGCCAATCGGCCGTAACATCGACGAAATGATCCGTACCGTTGACGCGCTGCAATTCCACGAGCAACACGGCGAAGTTTGCCCGGCTCAGTGGGAAAAAGGCAAAGCAGGTATGGGCGCATCTCCGGACGGCGTAGCTAAGTACCTGTCTGAGAACGCTTCCAAGCTGTAATTTCAGCCTGCAAGTGTATCAACCGGCCCTCGCGGCCGGTTTTTTTTTGCCCTTTTTTAGGGCAGCCGCCTCCATTGTGTGCTTCATTTCCTTGTTTCCGCTCACATTTACCCGGCTGTTCTCCGCGCTATCCCTGAACTCTGACTAGTATCAATAACGCTGGCCCGCTCTTTGCACAGCTGGAGAGGCAAGCCAAACACAATAAGAAAACTGACAGGGTAGGAATAACTATGTTTTTACAAAAATGGAGCAAACCGCTGACCATGGCGGCGCTGCTGGTCAGCAGCAGCCTGTATGCCGCATCCAATCCGGCGGTCGAAGCCAAAAACGGCATGGTAGTGACATCGCAACATCTGGCCTCGCAGGTCGGCGTGGATATATTGAAACTGGGCGGCAATGCAATTGATGCCGCCGTAGCCGTCGGCTATGCACAGGCAGTAGTTAACCCTTGCTGCGGCAACATTGGCGGCGGTGGTTTTATGACGGTGCACCTGGCCGACGGCACCGACACCTTTATCAACTTCCGTGAAACCGCGCCGGCAGCGGCCAGTGCCAATATGTATCTGGATGCCGCAGGCAACGTGAAGAAAGGCGCCAGCCTGTACGGCTATCTGGCTGCGGGCGTGCCGGGCACCGTGTTGGGCATGGAAACCGCACGCAAAAAATACGGCAAACTGAGCCGCGAGCAGGTGATGGAGCCAGCAATCAAACTGGCACGCGAGGGCTTTGTTTTGACCCGTGCCGATACCGATATTCTCGATACCACCATCGCACGCTTTAAACAGGATCCTGAATCTGCCCGGATCTTCCTGCGCCCGGACGGCACGCCGTTGCAGCCGGGCGATCGCCTGGTGCAGAGCGACCTGGCCAATACGCTGGAGGCCATCGCCAAAGACGGCCCGGATGCCTTCTATAAAGGCAAAATTCCACAGGCGGTTGAGGCAGCCGCCAAACAGGGCGGCGGCATCCTGACCGCAGCCGATTTCGCCAATTACAAAGTCACCGAAACCCCACCGATTACCTGCAGCTATCGCGGTTATAAATTTGTCTCGGCCCCGCCACCCAGCTCCGGCGGCGTGACGCTGTGCGAAATTCTCAACGTGGTTGAAGGTTATGACCTGAAGAGCATGGGCTTTAATTCGGCGGCGGCCATCCACACCATGACCGAAGCCATGCGCCACGCCTATATGGACCGTAATACCTACCTCGGCGACCCGGAGTTCATCAAGAACCCGATCGACAGGCTGGTCAGCAAGAGCTATGCCGAAGAGATCCGCAAGAAAATCGTTGCGGACAAGGCCACGCCGTCTGAGAACGTGCAGCCCGGCATGGAACCCCACGAGAAGCCGGAAACCACCCACTACTCGATTGTCGATCATCAGGGTAATGCCGTCTCCACCACCTATACCGTCAACGGTCGTTTTGGCGCGGTAGTGATCGCCCCAGGCACAGGTTTCTTCCTCAACGATGAAATGGACGACTTTACCGTCAAAGTGGGTGAGAAAAACCTCTACGGGCTGGTGCAGGGAACCGCCAACAGCATTGCCCCCGGTAAGCGCCCACTATCGTCAATGAGCCCGACGCTGGTGACCAAAGACAATAAAATCTTTATGGTACTCGGCTCGCCGGGCGGGTCACGCATCATCACCATCACGCTGCAGACCGCACTGAACGTGATCGACCACGGCATGGCACCGCAGGAAGCTGTCGATGCGCCGCGCATTCACCATCAATGGTTGCCGGATGAGGTTTACTACGAACAGCGCGGGGTTTCTGCCGATACGTTGAAAATCCTCAGCGGTATGGGTTACAAAATGGTTGAACAAACCCCCTGGGGCGCAGCCGAACTGATTCTGGTTGGCCTGCCAGGTGCGGCAGGCGTCAGCCCGGCTAACTCAGGCAATGACTCTGCGGTGTCCGGCAAGGTGCGCGAAGGCTACCTGTACGGTGCCAACGACGTTCGTCGCCCGGCCGGTTCCGCCGTAGGTTATTGATCTGACTGGGCGTGTGAACGCCCACTAACTTATCCAGGGGCCGGAAAATCGGCCCCTGTCAGCCTTACCCTACCCGCCGCCACAGGCTCACCGATTCCTCGCCCAACTGCAGCGAGATCGCGCTCAGCTCATTATTCAACTCACCGTCCCCTTCCAGACGTTGCCATTGGCCTGCCGCCAGCAGCGGGCTGTGCGGCAACGTCACTTTGCCGCTCCCGCCACGTTGTAACGCCACCAACACCTGTTCCTGCTGATAGAGACGCACAAATATCAGTGTTTCTGCCGCAGCATACAGCACCTGACAGCCGCCGCGACGCAGTGCCAGACTCTGTTTACGCAGTGCTGCCATGCGCTGGCACAGGGCCAACAGGCTGTGATCCCACTGGCTTTCGTCCCACGGGAAAGGCTTGCGGCAGAACGGATCGTTGGCACCATCCAGGCCAATCTCGTCGCCGTAATATAAGCAAGGCACGCCGATCCAGCTCATCAGCCACACCGCCGCCATGCGCATCCGCGCCTGATTGCCCTGCAGCAGTGTCAGAAAGCGCGCAGTGTCATGACTGTCCAGCTGGTTGAACTGAATCAACTGGCGGCCATGCGGCAACCCGGCCCGGTAGTCGTCCATCCATTGGGCACAGTCCGCCGCATCCATCTGCACCGGGTGGTGCGCCACGTCCAGCCCGGCGAGGAATCCCCGCACCGGCAGAGCGAAGCCCATGTAGTTCATCGCGCCATCTTCCACACCGGCATGCAGCCAACGACGCGCATCGCCAAAATGCTCGCCCAGCACGTAAGCCTGCGGGTTTTCCTGTTTAACCGCCTGATAAATGCCCGCCAGATGTTGCAGGTTGCCGGTGGCGCCGCCGTTTTCACCCAGCATATGCACCACGTCCAGCCGCCAACCGTCAATGCTGTACGGCGGCCGCAGCCAGTGACGCACCACGCTATCGTCGCCGCGATAAATCGCCTCCGCCACCTGCGGCTCGGCAAAATTGAGCTTCGGCAGGCTGGCATTGCCCTTCCAGTCGAGCGCGCGGCCATCGGGGTAGAAATTGAACCAGCCGCGGTACGGTGAATCCGGGTGATGGCAAGCACCGTTATCACCTTGCTGGTGGCGGTCAAACCACGGATGCGAATCACCGGTATGGTTAAACACCCCATCCAGCACCAGTTTCATTCCCACCTTGTGAGTACTCACTCGCAAACGCTGCAGGGCGGCGTTACCGCCGAGATAGGGATCGACCTGGTAATAGTCTTCGGTATCGTATTTATGCACGCTGGGTGCGGTGAAAATCGGATTCAGATACAGCGCCGTCACGCCCAGCTGCTGTAGATAAGGCAGTTTTTGGCTAATCCCCTCCAAATCGCCACCGTAGAAGGTGGACGCGGCATGGTGGTCTTCCAGCGGATGCTGCCAATCGTGGCGCACTACATCGCAACCGGCCGCATGATGACGATAGCTGCCGCTCTGAATGCCATGTTCCCCCCCGCTACTGGCAAAGCGATCGGGGAAAATTTGATAGAAAACCTGATCCGCCACCCAGGCTGGGCTGCTGTCGGGCATATCGACAGCAAACTGTGTCAGTTGCCCCGGCGGCGTCACCGACCAGCCCAGGGGGCCGAACCATTGCTGACGCTCGGCCCAAACCAGCTTGAAGCAGTAACGGCGGCTCGGCTCCCCCTCATTCAGCGTCAGGCTGGCCTGATAGCGATGCAGCCCGTCAATCTGCTGCACTTTCATCGTCAGCAGCCATTCTTCGTTATCCGGTTCGGCACGTAAAAATACCCGTTCGGGTAAATCATCCCCCTGTAACCACAGCGTGATATCAAGGCGCTGCCCCTTCTTCACCACGAAGGGCGGGACCGGTTGGTGCCAGGCGTTAAGCATGACTTTCCTCCTGCTGTACAAAACGAAATCGACGACGTTATTCAATGCCACGAACAATGCCACGTTGAGTGCCAGTCCCCCTCCTCTCTGGCCGGTAAACTCGGGGAGGAGCCGGGGGGTGGAGATAGTCGGTCAGCGGCAAGCCTATGTAAAAAAGGGTAAAAAGACGCACATTATGGCCCGCAGCCATTAGGCTAACCTGTTTTGAGTGTATTGGATATTTTTTGCACATTTTTTAAAGGAGCGGTAATGCAACAACAGATAACCCTGTGGCTGGAGAAGTTCGGGCTGGAATTTAGCGGGGTGATGTCCCTGCTGATGGTGCTGGGGCTGATCGTCCTGATTTCGGTGGTGATCCATCTGGTGCTGCACCGCGTGGTACTGAAGGCGATCCAACGTCGTGGTCAGCAATCGCAGCGCGTATGGCAACAGGCAATCACTCAGTACAAGCTGTTCCAGCGCATGGCGCTGTTACTGCAAGGGGTGATCATTAATCTGCAGGCGGTGCTGTGGTTGCACGCCGGCGGTCAAACCCAGGCAATTATCGTCACCGCCGCCCAGGTGTGGATCATGGGCTTCGCCCTGCTGTCGTTATTTTCCCTGCTGGATACGCTGTTGGCGATGCTGCGCCAAAGCCCGATTTCAAACCAGTTGCCGTTGCGCGGGATTTTCCAGGGGCTGAAGCTGGTCGCGGCCATTCTGATTGGCATCATGATCGTCTCCCTGCTGATGGGTAAGTCACCCCTGCTGCTGCTCAGCGGCCTGGGTGCGATGACCGCCGTACTGATGTTGGTGTTTAAAGATCCGATCCTCGGTCTGGTGGCCGGCATTCAGCTTTCCGCCAACGATATGTTGACCATTGGCGACTGGCTGGAGATGCCGAAATACGGCGCGGACGGTGCGGTCACCGACATCGGCCTGACCACGGTAAAAGTACGCAACTGGGATAATACCGTCACCACCATCCCGACCTACGCGCTGATCTCCGACTCCTTTAAGAACTGGCGCTCAATGTCCGAATCCGGCGGACGTCGCATCAAGCGCAGCATCAATATCGACACCACCAGCGTGCATTTCTTGTCGGATGAAGAGCAGCAACGGCTGAACCGCAACCCGCTGCTGCAACGCTATCTGAACGATAAAACGCAGGAGTTAAGCCAACATAACCAGCAGATTGCCGTCGATCTCAGTTCCCCTCTCAACGGCCGCCGCCTGACCAACCTCGGTACGTTGCGCGCTTATCTGGTGGCATATCTGCGCGCCCACCCGAATATTCATCAGAATATGACGCTGATGGTGCGCCAGCTGGCACCGCTGCCGGAAGGATTGCCACTGGAGATTTACGCCTTCACCAACACCACGGTCTGGGCTGAATACGAAAGTATTCAATCGGATATTTTTGACCATATTCTGGCGGTGATTAATGAATTCGATCTGCGGGTGCACCAAACGCCAACTGGCAACGACATGCGCAGCATGCTTAGCCAAATGCGACAAACGGCGGAGATTTCCTGACGCAGGCTGACGTAACTGTTTCAGCCGGTAATGACTATCAACCCAGGGGCAACGGATGTCTCGGCCCGCTTTTCTTTCGGCCTAAAAACAGCGTTAATGCATTGATTATCGCTCGCTGAAGGAAAAGAGGATTGCTGAAACCATTACGCCACCGGCTGTTCGCCCTGTTGGCCGCCCTGATGTTTGTCGGCTGCTTGCACAATGCTTCTGTGGACGAAAGCCGTATGAGCCAAACCTTGCAGCCGGCACTGAGTACCCTGAGCCGCAACATGCAGGATATCCGCGAGATGCTGGCGCGCGCAGCAGGTGAAGAGAAGGAAGACCAGTTGAATGACGGCAGCCTGCGCATCGAAGCCCGAGCTTCCGGCGACGATGAGCCCGAGGAAAAACGTTAAACGTCATTGGTTGAAAATAAATCACAATCGTTGCGCCCTGCTCAGCAGTTGATTATGGTTCGAAGGTGACGTTTATACCCTATAGCTTTCAAGTTGCAGCTAGGCGCCAAGCTCGCTCATCCCCAGGCGCTTACTCGAGTAAGTAACTGGGGTGAGCGAGTGCAGGTAACAACGCTGCGGCTTGAAAGATGACGGGTCTATATCGTTAACTATGAGGATTACCATTAATGACTCAAATGTTTAACCCGCCGCATCCCGGAGAGCTGATAAAAGAAACCATGGAGACATTAAACCTCAGCGCTCGTGGTCTGGCTAAAGCGCTGGACGTAGCGCCATCAACGGTACAGCGCCTTATTACCGGCAAATCAGATATTTCCCCAGAGATGGCTATCCGTTTGTCGATAGTCATTGGCAGTTCAGAACGGGTATGGATGGGAATGCAGGATGCTTACGACCTTTGGCACGCCAGGCAAACTATCGATGTATCAAAACTACGTAAGCTGGATTTTGCGTAACGGGCACGATTGAACTTACGATAAAAAAACACCGGCGCATGGCCGGTGTTTTTATTTTTAATCCTGCTGCTGCGCCAGCACCGCCAGCTTCTTCTGGTGGTTAAGCTTGAAGTAGTAACCCGCCAGCAACACCACGACCCAGACCAGACCGGCGTACAGTGATACGCGGGTGGTTGGGAAGTAGCCAATCAGACCGATGATAAACACCAGGAAGATGATCGCCACCACCGAGGTAAATACGCCGCCGCGCAGCGGGAAGGCCAGGTTTTTCACCTGCTCTTTGCTCAGGCTGCGACGGAAGGCAATCTGTGAGAACAGGATCATGATCCATACCCACACGGTGGCGAAGGTCGCCAGAGACGCAATCACCAGGAACACGTTTTCCGGCATGATGTAGTTGAGATACACCGCCAGCAGCAGTGCCAGCATCATCACCACTACCGTGACCCACGGAATACCGCGTTTGGAGACCTTGCTGAATATCTTCGGCGCGTGGCCCTGTTCGGCCATGCCGTGCAGCATGCGGCCAACGCCAAATACATCGCTGTTAATCGCGGACAGTGACGCGGTAATCACCACAAAGTTAAGGATACCCGCCGCCACGGTAATGCCCATGTGCTGGAAGGTCAGCACGAACGGACTGCCGCTAGTGCCCACCTGGTTCCACGGGTAAATCGACATGATGACGAACAGCGTACCGACGTAGAACACCAGGATACGCCAGGGTACTGAGTTGATGGCCTTGGGAATCGAGGTTTTCGGATCCTTGGCTTCGCCGGCGGTGATACCGATAATTTCGATACCGCCGTAGGCAAACATCACCAACTGCAGCGACAGGATCATGCCGATAAAGCCGTTACTGAAGAAGCCGCCGTTAGACCACAGGTTATGGATACCGGTCGGCTGACCGCCGTTGCCAATCCCCCAAATGATGATGCCGATACCGGCAGCAATCATGATGATGATGGTGGCCACTTTAAAGAACGAGAACCAGAACTCCAGCTCACCGAACACCTTCACGCTCATCAGGTTAATGGCACCAATCACCAGCACCACGCTCAGCACCCAAATCCAGTGCGGTACCTCAGGGAACCAGACGCCCATATAGATACCAAAGGCGGTCACATCGGCAATGGCGACAATCAGGATCTCAAAACAGTAGGTCCAGCCGGTGATATAGCCGGCCATCGGGCCAAGGTAGTCCTGCGCGTAGCGTGAAAACGAACTGGCCTGCGGGTTGTTGACCGACATCTCACCCAGCGCACGCATGATGATAAAGGCGACGATGCCGCCAATCAGGTACGCCAGCAAAACGCTTGGACCGGCCATTTTAATCGCGTCCGCCGAGCCGTAGAACAGACCGGTGCCGATAGCCGAACCCAGAGCCATAAAGCGAATGTGACGCGTGCTGAGACCGCGTTTCAGCTTATTGGCCGCGGGGGCGGCGGGTGACTGTTGTTGCATGAAAATAACCCGTGGTTTTTAAACGTAAAAAAGCCACGGACAAGTCCGTGGCCCAAAATTTAGCCGGGGGATCAGGAGTGCGCGGTCACTTCGGAGCGCGTACAAACCCGGTCATAAATCGCGACCAGCACCAGCATCAACAGCGACGGCGGCAACCATGCCAGTCCCTGATCCGCCAATGGCAGGTGATTGGTCCACTCCGGCAAGAAGTGCTGGAAGGTAGACGCTTTCACCGCGTCAAGGATACCAAACAACAGGCTGACTAACATCACCGGCGCAATGATACGCGGTGCGCTGTTCCACCAACGCAGGGTGAAACTCAGCACCACCAGCACGATGCACGGCGGATAAATCGCGGTCAGCACCGGGATGGAGATCTGGATCAGATGGCTCAGGCCCAGGTTGGAAACCAGCATCGAGAACAGCCCAAGGATGAACACCAGCGTCTTGTAAGAGAACGGCAGGTATTGGGCAAAGAACTCGGCACAGGCGCAAGTCAGGCCGACCGCAGTTACCATACAGGCGATGAAGATCAGCGCCGCCAGGAAGAAGCTGCCCAGCCCACCGAAAGTATTCTGTACGTAAGCATGCAGGATCACCGCGCCGTTGGTTGCATCAGGCACCAATACGCCGCTGCCGGAACCCAGCTTGAACAGGCTCAGGTAAACCAGCGTCAGGCCCACACCGGCGATCAATCCCGCCAGAATGGTGTAACGCGTCAGCAATTTGGCATCCTTCACGCCACGGGAACGCGCGGCGTTAACAATGACGATGCCGAATACCAGCGCACCCAGCGTATCCATGGTCAGATAGCCGTTAACGAAGCCGGTAGAGAATGGAACGTTCTGATAAATCTCGGTCGCCGGAATTGGCGTACCTGCAGGCCAGGCCAGCGCGGCGATGCCGAGCGCGCCCAGCGCAACAATTTTCAGCGGTGCCAATACGTGACCCACGGTATCGAGCAGGCGGCCCGGATACAGAGAAATGGCGATCACCAGGGCGAAGTACACCAGGCTGTAAATAAACAGCGGCATGGCGCCATCACCGGTCAGCGGTGCAATCCCCACTTCGAAGGAGACGGTCGCGGTACGCGGGGTAGCGAACAGCGGGCCAACAGCCAGATAACAGACGGTCGCCAGCAGCAGACCGGCGCGGCGGCCAATCGGCGTGCTCAGGGCGTCAATACCGCCACCGACGCGTGCCAGCGCAATCACGGTCATCACCGGCAGACCGACAGCGGTGATCAGGAAGCCGATAGCTGCGGTCCAGACGTGATCACCGGACTGTAAACCGACCATCGGCGGGAAAATGATATTCCCGGCGCCGACGAATAAGGCAAAGGTCATAAAACCCAATGCGATAATATCTTTTGACGTTAAACGATGACTCATACGATGTCGTGTTGCCTGTTCAAATGAAAAAAAGTGCCCGATACGTGGTGGCGTTATGCCCCACCCGGTTGCCGGCTTGCCATTTCATCGCGAGACCAATAAGAGCAGAAAACGCATAACGTCCGGCGTTTTGTCCTTATTCGAAAGTGACCACTCATGATGATGGGCAGAGTTTTAAGAGTTATAAATGGAGGTTTAGTCCGACAACGGAGGCTAAGTTAAACGTTTATAGCGTTGAAAGGCAAGGCGCATGACAAAAAGCAGAGTTATAGACCAGATAATCTTTCAGGGCCAGTCGATCATAGTGGCTATCAATAAATATACAATACATGATTTGTATCATTTTTGAGCGACACATTCACAAAACGTGAAGCCTAAAGCGAATGACCGCGCGAAAACGCCAATAAACAGCCAATTTCCGCGCGGTCTGGACGGGATTTTCGCCGCTACCAAACCTGTCGGGCAATGTTCACCACGCTTTGCAGTTTATTCCACTGCTGTGATTCACTCAGGCTGTTGCCCTCTTCGGTCGAGGCAAAACCGCACTGGGTGCTGAGGCAAAGTTGGCGGCGATCGACAAATTGCGCAGCCTCCTCAAGACGCTGTTTCACCTGTTCAGGATTTTCCAGCTCGCCGTTTTTGGTGGTGATCAACCCCAGCACCACCTGCTGTTTACCCGGTTTGATAAAACGTAACGGCTCGAACCCGCCGGAGCGCTCATTGTCGTACTCCAGGAAGAAGGCATCGATATTCACCTGACCAAACAAGATCTCCGCCACCGGCTCATAGCCGCCTTCGGAGATCCAGGTGGAGCGGAAATTGCCGCGGCAAACGTGTAAACCAATGATCAGATCGTCCGGCTTGTCGGCGATCGCTGCATTCAACACATCCGCGTAAATACGCGCCAGACGATCAGGATCTTCTCCGCGCTCGCGGATCTGCCGCCGTTGATCGTCCGAGCACAGATAGGCCCAAACGGTGTCATCCAGTTGCAGGTAGCGGCAGCCGGCGTCATAAAACGCCTTGATCGCGTCGCGGTAGGTCTGCGCCAGATCGTCAAAATAGGCGTTCTGATCCGGGTAAACCTGGCTGTCTATGGCCTTGCGCCCGCCGCGAAAGTGCAGCACGCTCGGGCTGGGAATGGTCATTTTCGGCACCGCATCACCGGCGGTCGCCTTCAGGAAGCGAAAATCTGCCAGCATCGGGTGCTGCGGGTTAAAACCCAGCTTGCCGACCACCTTGATACTGCGCGCCCGGGTTTGCACGCCGTTGAACTGGATCCCCTGCTCCGCGTCATAACCCTCCACGCCGTCCAGCCCTTCCAGAAAATCAAAATGCCACCACGCCCGACGAAATTCGCCGTCGGTCACCACCGCCAGGCCAAGATCTTTCTGTTTGGCCACCGCCAGACGGATCTGCTCGTCTTCAACCGCACGCAGTTGGTCAGCATTAATTTCATCCCGCTGGAACTGTTGGCGAGCAGTTTTCAGCGCCTCAGGGCGCAACAGGCTGCCGACAACGTCAGCGTGAAAAGCGTGATTGCAATCGCACATATTTATGACTCCCGGTGGCAGGCAAAAGATCGGGCCTTTGCCTCAGTAATTTACGGTGTGAACTATTACGCTGGGTTACGATAGACATCCAGACGTCTAGAAATCCAATAAACAGCATGCTGTCATATCGACTGCCGGGCAGCAATAGAAGAAATTTCATCGGTAGTGAGAGAAATTCATGTTGGGCGCGTGGCCGCACCCCGGGAGAAGTTTATTTCAGGCCTAATGCCAGGCGGGTTTTCTTCAGGGTGGCCGACGGCAGCGGCAGATAGCCGTCGTGGTTCACCAGGTTTTGTCCGGTATCGGACAGCACGCGATCGAGAAATGCGGCGGTCAGCGGCTCCAACGGCTGGTTGGGGGCTTTGTTGATGTAAATGTACAGATAGCGTGACAGCGGGTAGCTGCCGTTGCGCACGTTGGTGTCATTGGGGATGACATAGTTTTCGCCGGACTCCGCCAGGGGCAACAGCCGCACGCCGCTGGCACGAAAACCGATGCTGGCGTAGCCGATACTGTTCAACGAACCGGCCACCGCCTGTACCACCGAGGCCGAGCCGGGCAATTCATTGACCCGTGGCATAAAGTCACCACCACACAGCGCACGCAGTTTGAAATAGCCGTAGGTACCGGATGCCGAATTGCGACCAAAGCGCTGTAGAGTGCGCTGCTGCCAATCGCCGCTCAGCCCCAGTTCTCCCCAGCGCGTCAACGGTCGGTTTTCGCCACAGCGTAGAGTCGCGGAGAAAATCCGGTCAAGCTGTTGCAGGTTAAGACCACGCAGCGGGTTGTCCTGATGCACCAGCACCACCAGCGCATCCACCGCAACCGGTACTGCCAGCGGTGCATAGCCATAACGGTGTTCGAAAGCCGACACCTCCGCCGCTTTCATCGGGCGGCTCATGGGGCCAAGCTGCGCGGCACCTGCCGCCAATGCGGTAGGCGCGGTCGAGGAACCTGCGGCCTGGATCTGCAAATTAACGTTGGGGTAATGCTGACTGAAGTCCTGCGCCCACAGCGCCATCAGATTGGCCAGCGTATCGGAACCGACGCTCGACAGGTTGCCGGACAGCATGCCATCCGGCTGCGCTAACGCGCCACGGCTCGCCAGCAGCGCCAGGCAAAGCAACAGCCCTCGGGTCATTCGGTTCATACCAGCCTCTCCGCGTTAATTTTTCACCGCATTCTCTGACAAAGCTGCGGGAACAATCAACCGGTTAGGCAAGGTAAAGATGAATCGGGTGCCGATGCCCTGCTCACTGAGGATCTCCAGCCGCGCGTCGTGGTGGCTGAGAGCATGCTTGACGATCGCCAGCCCCAACCCACTGCCGCCGGTCTGGCGTGAACGGGCCTTGTCGACGCGATAGAAGCGTTCGGTCAGGCGCGGAATATGCTCGGCAGCGATGCCCGGCCCATTATCACTGACCTGGAACTGCGCTCCATTTGGCGTCTGCTGCCAGCTCACCTCAATATTGGTGCCGTTCGGCGTATGATTGACGGCGTTATACACCAGGTTTGATACCGCACTGCGCAGTTGGTCGTCGTTACCGAAGACCTTGAGCTGCTCGTTCACCCGGAAAGTAATCTCATGGTTGCCCCCGCTCAGCGACTGAGCTTCGCGTTGCAGCACCCGTAGCATCAGCGGGATATCGACCCGTTCGTTCATTTCGACATTAGGCGCTGCCTCAATCCGCGACAGCGTCAGCAACTGCTTGACCAGCCCGTCCATTCGTCGGGTCTGCTCCTGCATGGTGCCCAGCGCCTTGCCGCGCAGCGAGCCATCCAGCTCTTCGTCGCTCATCATCTCCAGATAGCCCTGCAACACCGTCAACGGAGTGCGAAGCTCGTGGCTGACGTTAGCGAAGAAGTTGCGTCGCGCACCTTCCAGTTGGCGCATCTGGGTGACATCACGCGCCACCATCAGCAACTGCCCTTCGGAATAAGGCATCACACGAAATTCGACGTAATGTTCATTGTTCAACTGCAAGGTTAACGGCCGGGAGAACTCCTGCTGTTGCAGATAGTGGCTGAACTCCGGGTAACGCAGCAGGTTAAGGATGTGCTGACCATTGTCTTCCGGCCAGCGGAAACCCAACAGATGCTGCGCCAAACCGTTACACCAGAAGATATTGCCTTCGACGGTGGTCATCACCACCGCATCGGGCAGCGATTCCGCCCCGCTGCGGAAACGTTTGATCAACAGCGCCAGCTCACGACGCCGGCGACGGTTGCGCTGCTGCATCTGGTACAGGCCGTAAAACAGCGGTTCCCAGCTCCAGCGGCCAGGGGGGGGCGTCATGCTGCGATCGACCCATAGCCAGTGGGAAAGTTTGAGTTGGTTGTAGAAATTCCATACCAGCGCCGCCAGCACGGAGGCCAGCAGCAGCCAGGGCAGATAGCCGAAAATCAGCCCCAGCAGTAAGGCAGGCAGGCAGAAAAGGGCCAGCTCCAGGGCCAGCCTCTTCCAGGATAGACGTTCTAGCACGGCATATTCTCCAGCGCGGCGCGATCAGTAGCGCGTTGAGAATCGGTAGCCGGTGCCCCGAACGGTTTGAACCATTTTGTCATGACCACTGGTCTCTAACGCCTTACGGAGTCGACGGATATGCACGTCAACGGTGCGGTCTTCCACATAAACGTTAGTGCCCCAGACGTGATTAAGCAACTGCTCGCGGCTATAAACACGCTCAGGATGGGTCATAAAGAAGTGCAGTAATTTGAACTCGGTCGGCCCCATATCCAGCGCCTGTTCGTTGGCCATCACCCGGTGTGAAGAAGGATCCAGGCTCAGCCCTTGCATTTCAATCACTTCTTCCACCGCCATCGGTGAAATACGGCGCATGACCGCCTTGATGCGTGCCACCAGTTCCTTTGGCGAGAAGGGTTTGGTGATGTAATCATCCGCCCCGACTTCCAGACCACGTACCCGGTCTTCTTCTTCACCGCGGGCAGTCAGCATCATCACCGGAATATCTCGGGTCAGCGCTTCACGCTTCATATGTTTGATAAACTGAATGCCGGAGCCTCCGGGTAACATCCAGTCGAGCAACACTAAATCAGGGAACGGCTCAGACAGGCGCGTCACTGCGCTGTCATAATCCTCAGCTTCCAACGGTTGGTAACCATTCTGTTCCAACACAAAGCACACCATCTCACGGATCGGCGCTTCGTCTTCCACC
Source organism: Serratia proteamaculans (assembly GCF_949794035.1). Classification (NCBI taxonomy): domain Bacteria; kingdom Pseudomonadati; phylum Pseudomonadota; class Gammaproteobacteria; order Enterobacterales; family Yersiniaceae; genus Serratia; species Serratia proteamaculans. The sequence goes on along the minus strand of NZ_OX461105.1, from coordinate 1,075,956 downwards.
ACCAGTATGCGTCTTGCCATCGTCAATCCTGCCAATGTGTTAGCGATCACAGTTGATTGCGGTCGCCATTATGCGTCAGTTTTGTGACAGATTTATGAAATAAATAGCCATGAAAAAACCTGCCTGTTGTAGGCAGTAAGCATAGCGATTATTTCTAGTCACGCAGAAACATCATATTCCCTTTATAATCCCTGCCATTACTCTATCGCCCTGGGAGTGTCATGCGCCTGATCCACACCTCTGACTGGCATCTTGGCCAGTATTTTTTCACCAAAAGCCGCGCCGCCGAACATCAGGCTTTTCTGCGCTGGTTGATCGAGCAGATCGAACAACAGCAGGTGGATGCGCTGATCGTCGCCGGGGATCTGTTCGATACCGGCTCGCCGCCAAGTTATGCCCGCGAGCTGTATAACCGTTTTGTAGTCGAGCTGCAGCGCACCGGCTGCCAATTGGTGGTGTTGGGCGGCAATCACGACTCTGTGGCAACCTTAAATGAATCGCGTGAATTGCTTTCCTGCCTGAATACCACCGTGATTGCCAACGCACAGAGCGAAACCGAACAGCAAATCCTGGTGCTGAATCAGCGCGACGGCCAGCCGGGCGCGGTGCTGTGCGCCATCCCGTTCCTGCGCCCGCGCGATTTGCTCACCAGCCGCGCCGGAGAATCCGGGGTACAAAAACAGCAGGCGCTGCAAGAGGCCATCGCCGACCATTATCAAACGCTGTATCAGGCGGCCTGTGCACGCCGTGACGCGCTGGGCTTGCCCCTGCCGATTGTTGCCACCGGCCACCTGACCACCGTAGGCGTCACCACCTCCGACTCGGTGCGCGATATCTATATTGGTACGCTGGACGCCTTTCCGGCGCAGGCCTTCCCACCGGCCGACTACATCGCGCTGGGGCATATTCACCGTGCACAAAACGTCGCCAAATCCGAACATATTCGCTACAGCGGCTCGCCGATCCCCCTCAGTTTTGACGAGTTGGGCAAGGCCAAAAGCGTGTTTATGGTGGATTTCAGCGCGGGTGCCCTGCAACAGGTCAGCACGCTGGAGATCCCCAGCTTCCAGCCCATGCAGCTTATCAAGGGCGATTTGGCGCAGATCGAGCAACAATTGCAGCAGTTCGCCGATTATCAGGGTGAATTACCGGTGTGGCTGGATATCGAAGTGGCAACGCAGGATTACCTTAGCGACATTCAGCGCCGCATCCAGCTCCTGGCCGATCAGCTGCCGGTAGAAGTGGTGCTGTTGCGCCGCAGCAAAGAACAACGCCGCCAGGCGATTGAACAGCAGGACAAAGAAACGCTAAACGAACTGAGTGTTAATGAGGTGTTCGAACGGCGGCTGGCGCAGGAGCCTGAAATGGCTGAAGAACGTCGGCAACGAATGAGCCAAATGTTCCAGCAGGTGGTCGCGGCCGTTCAGCATAACGACCAGGAGCCGAGCCAATGAAAATTCTCAGCCTGAGATTAAAGAACCTCAATTCATTGCAGGGCGAATGGAAGATCGACTTCACCGCCGAACCCTTTGCCAGTAATGGGTTGTTCGCCATCACCGGGCCCACCGGCGCGGGCAAAACTACCCTGCTGGACGCCATCTGTCTGGCGCTGTACCACCAAACGCCGCGCCTTAACGTTACGCCAAGCCAAAACGAGCTGATGACGCGCCACACCGCCGAATCGCTGGCTGAGGTCGAATTTGAAGTTAAAGGCGTCGGCTACCGTGCTTTCTGGAGCCAACGACGCGCCAAAAACGCCCCGGACGGCAATTTGCAGGCACCAAAGGTCGAACTGGCGCTGCGTGAAGACGGCAAGATCCTGGCAGACAAAGTGCGCGACAAGCTGGATATGACCGCCGCGATCACCGGCTTGGATTTCGGCCGCTTTACCAAATCGATGATGCTGTCCCAGGGGCAGTTCGCCGCCTTCCTCAATGCCGACGCCAACGATCGCGCCGAACTGCTGGAAGAGCTGACCGGTACCGAGATCTACGGCCAGCTTTCCGAGCGGGTTTTCGAACAGCATAAGCAGGCCAAGGCCGACCTGGATGCACTGCACCAACGTGCCAGCGGCATTGAACTGCTGAATGACGAACAGCGTCAGCAACTGGAAAATCAGTTGGTTGAACTGGGGACGCAGGAAAATACCCTTAGCGGACAGACCCGCCAGCAGCAGCAGGCGCTGAACTGGTTACAGCAGTGGCAACAGACGCAGCACAAGCAGCAGGAATACCAACGCCAACTGAACGCGGCACAGCAGGAACAGGCCGCGGCCGAACCGCAACTGCAGCAGTTAGCGCGCAGCGAACCTGCAGAAAAACTGCGACCGCTGCTTAACGAACGTAACCGCTGCCGCCACGATCAACAGGCGCTGCAACAACAGATCGCACAGTTGACGCAGCAGCAGGCGCAACAGCTTGCCCAGATGGCGCCGTTGCAACAGGCGGTAGAACAAGCGCGCGCGCAACTGCAGGCGCATGTTGAATACCAGCAGACTCAGCAGCGTGTGATCGACGAGCAAGTGGTTCCGCTGGATAACCAGATCGCCCAGTGGCAAAAAACGCAGGCCGAACTGCAACAGGCCTGCACTAACGCCATCCAGCAATACGCACTGCAAAAAGCGGAGCTGGAAAAGCTCGAGCTTCAGCGAGCCCAGTTAACCGTACAGGCCGGACAGCATCAGGAAAAGCTTAACGGCCTCACCGCCGCGCTGGCAACGCAGCAACAGCGGCAAAATGCGCTGGAAGCCCAGTCCCCGCTGGCGGCGCTGCGTCAGCGTCAGACCGAATTGGCCGAGCTGCGTCCGGTGCGCCAGCAGTTATTCGCCCTCTCCTCGCTGTCTCAACAGATTGCCAAACGGCTGGAGCAGCAGTGGCAAGAGTTAAACGTCGGCCAAAACGAGCTAACTCAGTTAGAGCCACAATTGGAACTGGCTCGTCAACAATATAAACAACAAAAAGCCCATCAAGCCGACGTTGAAAAAACAGAAGAGCTGGAAAAACGGATCGTGGGGTTGGAAGCCGACCGAGCGCGTCTGCAACCCGGTGAGCCTTGCCCGTTGTGCGGCTCAAATGCGCATCCGGCAGTTGAGCAATACCAAGCGGTAAAGCTGTCAGAAACCTCACAGCGTCTGGAAGAAATGAAAATCCAGACCGAAGCATTACAAAAGAAAGGCGTCGAATTACGGGCACGCTACGATAGCCTGCAACAACAGCAACAGCGCCAACAGCAACTCATCGCGCAAGACGAGCAGCAGCTGGCCGCACACCTGCAGCAGTGGCAAACACTCAGCACACCGCTGGCGTTTGATTTTGCCCTGCAGGATGCCGAACGTCTGAGCCAGTGGCTGAACGCCTGCGACAGTGAAGAACGTCTGGGTCAGGCCGCTCTGCTGCAACACGAGCAGGCGTCGCACGCCGTACAACAGGCCAAGGACCAATTGGCCGCACTGCAAACACAGCAGCAGCAGGCGCAACAAGACAAGGCGCGGCTGGACGAGCGTTTCACCCTGCTGGAGAGAAACCACACCGAAGCCCAGTTGCAACAGCAGCGCTTGCAGCAGCAGTGGCAGGAGGGTGAACAAGCCCTTGGTGAGCAACGTGCGCAGCGACTGGCCCTGTTTGGTGAACAGCAAATCACGCAGGTGCGCGAACAGTTGCGCACCCGCCAGACGGCCTGTGAGCAGGCCAGCCAGCAGGCTGCCGAACAATGGCAGAAAGCCCAGGAACAACGCGATCGTCTGAGCGGCCAGTTGGCCGTACTACAGCAGCAACTGCTGCAACAGGCCGAGCGGTTGCAGCAGGCAGAGCGAGAGTGGCTACAGGCGCTGGCCGCCAGTGAATTCAGCGACGAGGCCGCCTTTAGCGCCGCGCTGTTGGATGACCACCAGCGCCAGCAATTGCAACAGCGTAAAGAGCAGTTGCAACAGCATCAGGTTGAAGCCAGCGCCCTGCTGGCCCAGGCCACAGATAGCCTGCAGCAGCACCAACAACAGCGCCCTGAAGGGCTGGATGAGAGTCAGGTCGATCCCCAGACCCTGAGCCAGAGTCTGGAAGCGCTGGCACAGCAGTTAAAAACCCTGCAGCTACGCCAGGGTGAGGTGCGCAATCAGTTAGAAAGCGATGCCGCACGCCGCATCAATCAGCAGTCGCTGTTTGAGCAAATCAGTCAAAGCCAGAGCCAGTACGACGACTGGAGCTATCTCAACCAGCTCATCGGCTCCAAAGAGGGGGACAAATTCCGCAAGTTTGCCCAGGGGCTGACGCTCGATCATCTGGTGTATCTGGCAAATAACCAGCTTGGGCGGCTGCATGGGCGTTACCTGCTGCAACGCAAAACCAGCGACGCGCTGGAGCTGCAGGTGGTGGACACCTGGCAGGCGGATGCGCTGCGCGATACCCGCACCCTGTCCGGCGGTGAAAGCTTCCTGGTGAGCCTGGCGCTGGCATTGGCGCTGTCCGATCTGGTCAGCCACAAGACCAGCATCGACTCGCTGTTCCTCGACGAAGGCTTTGGCACGCTGGATGCAGAAACCCTGGATACCGCGCTGGACGCGCTCGACAGCCTGAACGCCTCCGGGAAAACCATTGGCGTAATCAGCCATGTTGAAGCCATGAAAGAACGCATTCCGGTGCAGATTAAGGTGAAAAAGGTTAACGGTCTCGGCATCAGCCGGCTGGAGCCGCAGTTCCGCCTGGAATAATGCTGCACTGACTAAGAAATGTGACCGCGGCGGCAGTCCCCGGCTAAAAGCATTGAGCCAACGCTAGCAAGGGTTATGATGCGGCTGATAACAGGATTGTTACTGTATACCCGTCGCCTTTCAAGCCGCAGCGTTGTTACCTGCACTCGCTCACCCCAGTTACTTACTCAAGTAAGCGCCTGGGGATGAGCGAGTTGGCCGCCTAGCCGCAGCTTGAAATTCATAGGGTAGAGATATTTAAATACAGGCAAAACCTGACGCACGGGATCGCTCCTGTGCGTCAGGTTTTTTCGTTTTCAGCATGCTGAAACATCCGGGAATAGCCATGAAGATCGAAAAAATACTCAATAATAACGTGGTGATTACGCTGGACGATCGTCAGGAAGAAACGGTCGTCATGGGGAAAGGTATTGGTTTTAAAAAGAAGGCTGGCGATCCGCTGGACGAAAGCCTGATCGAGAAGATCTTCACCCTGAACGGCAGCGAAATGGCCGAGCGCTTTAAAACGCTGCTGTCGGAGATCCCGTTGGCCTGCGTGACCACCGCCGACAAGATCATCACCCTTGCCCGCCAGCGTCTGCCGGGTAAGTTGCACAACATCGTCTATATCACGCTGACCGATCATATCCACTTTGCGCTGCAGCGCCACGCGCAAGGGCTAGACATTAAAAACGTGTTGCTGTGGGAAATCAAAAAACTCTACCCGGCGGAGTTTGCCGTCGGGCTGGAAGCGCTGGCGCTAATCGCTCAACGACTGGGCACCGCCCTGCCGGAAGATGAGGCCGGGTTTATCGCTCTGCACCTGGTCAACGCCCAACTGAATGACGAAATGCACAACACCCTGCACATCACCCGGGTGATGCAGGAGATCCTGAACATCGTCAAATATCACTTCCGTTTTGACTACAACGAAGAAGCCCTGAGCTATCACCGTTTTGTCACCCATCTGAAGTTCTTCGCGCAGCGCCTGCTGGGGAAAAACTACGTCGACAGCGACGACGATTCGCTCTATCAGGTAGTGAAAGAAAAGTACCGCGAGTCCTTCGCCTGCTCAGGCAAGATTAACCAACACATCGAAAAAAATTACCAGCACCAGCTCACCAGCGAAGAAATGATGTTCCTGACTATTCATATCGAACGGGTACGCAGCGAGAGCGAAGTGAAATAGATCTAGCGCCGGGCGTCAAACACCCGGATGCCATACTGCGGGAAAGCGGCATCGGCGGAAATCAACGTCAGCCCTTCGGCCTGCGCCTGGGCGATCAGCATGCGATCAAAAGGATCCTGATGATGCGGCGGCAATTGGCCCGCCTGCTGACCATGAAAGGCGGCCATCGGCAACGGCAGAAAATCTTCGGCATCAATTACCTCGAAAATGTCCTCCGGCAGCGCCAGCTTGCCCAACGCCCGCTTAATCGAAATCTCCCAAATGCTGGCCGCGCTGACGTACACCACATTACCGGGATCGGCGATCTGCCTTCTGGCGTTCTCCCCCAGGCTGGCGTCATCGATCAGCCACCACAGCAACGCATGGGTATCCAGCAGCAGACGTTTCATTCATCGCCCTCAAACAGCGCGGTGATATCTGCATCGCCATCATTAAAATTGTCCGGCACGGTAAATTTGCCCTTGGCGGCACCAGGCTTACGGGTTTGCCCCTTGATGGCTATCAGTTGAACATACGGCTTCCCTGCTTTCGCTATAATCACGGTCTCTCCCTGTGCGGCTTTATCCGCCAGTTGGCTCAGGTTGGATTTGGCTTCGTGCATATTGGCCTGGATAGGCATACGCGATCTCCTTAGCTAAGTTAGCTAAAGCATAGAGGGGAGTCTAATTTTTGTACAGATAATTGATTAAAGCGCGAGCGGGCCCGCGCTTTTTTGCAACAGTTACAGCTGTGGCCACAACCAGGCCGCGCCGCGCACGCCGCTGGAGTCGCCGTGGACGGCCTTGCGGATCGGGGTTTCACATTCGCCGCCGAATACCCAGGATTTCACTAACTGCGGTACCCGCTGATACAGACGATCCACATTGCTCATCCCGCCGCCCAACACCACCACGTCCGGATCAAAAATATTGATCACGTGCGCCAGCGACTTCGCCAACCGCAGCTCGTAACGGCTGATGGCTTGCTCCGCCAACCTGTCCCCTTGCCCCACCAACGTCATGATTTCATGCCCTTTCAGCGGGTTGCCGCTCAAACGTGCATAGTCGGTGGCAAAACCGGTACCGGAGATAAAGGTTTCAATGCAGCCCTGCTTCCCACAGTAACAAGGGACCTCTGCGCGAAAACGCAGCTCGTCCTCATCCAACCACGGCAGCGGGTTATGCCCCCACTCGCCAGAGATCCCATTCCCGCCCGAGTGTACCTGGCCGTTGATCGCCACTCCAGCACCGCAGCCGGTGCCGATAATCACCGCAAACACGGTTTGCTTGCCGGCGGCAGCGCCATCGGTGGCTTCCGATACCGCCAGACAGTTGGCATCGTTGGCAATACGGACTTCACGCGCCAGCATCGCTGACAGGTCTTTATCCAGCGGTTGGCCGTTGAGCCACACCGAGTTGGCGTTTTTGACCAGCCCGGTATAGGGCGACAGCGTGCCGGGAATGCCCACGCCGACCGAGCCCTGCTGGCCGGTATTTTCTTCTGCCAACTTCACCAGACCGGTAATCGCATCCAGCGTTTGCTGGTAGTCATGGCGCGGCGTGGCGATACGATGGCGGAACAGTTCCTGCCCATCGTTAGCCAACGCGATCACTTCAATTTTGGTGCCACCCAGGTCGATACCAATGCGCACGATTTTTCTCCTCAATGCACCACAACGTTGCCACAGCCTAATATATTCAGTTGCCAGGATCACTCAATCAGCGCCGAGTGTGACGGTGATGGCAATTTCCGCATCAGATCCACACCGACTACCGTTTATTAATTAGCCATCGGGTACACTGCAGTTAGCCAGTTAACTTATTGATAACATTTTCCGCATCATAAAATCCGGAGAGCAGCGATGAAACCTGCCATATTGATTGTCGATGACGACCCCGCTATCTGTGATCTGCTCTGCGACGTGCTCAATGAGCACGTATTTACCGTGCATGCCTGCCACCGGGGCAGCGAGGCGCTGACACTACTCAACCAGCAGCCTGACATTGCGCTGGTGCTGCTTGATCTGATCCTGCCGGACACCAACGGCCTGCTGGTGTTGCAGCAGATCCACCGGCTACGACCGGATCTGCCGGTGGTGATGTTGACCGGCCTGGGTTCCGAGTCCGACGTCGTGGTCGGTCTGGAGATGGGAGCCGACGACTACATCGCCAAACCCTTTAACCCACGCGTGGTGGTCGCCCGCGCCAAGGCGGTATTACGTCGTACCGGTGCCTTGGCGCTGGAACCGGCCGCCGCCGGTCACAACAAACCCGAAGGCTGGCAGTTTAACGGCTGGTGTCTGGATACTGCCCGCTGCACCTTGCACAACCCGCAGCGACAACCGGTCGATCTGACCCAGGGCGAATACGGCCTGCTGCTGGCGCTGGTGCAACATGCGCGCAAAGTACTGACCCGCGACCGCCTGTTGGAACTAACCCACAGCGAAACGCTGGAGGTGTTCGATCGCACCATCGACGTGCTGATCATGCGGTTACGACGCAAGATCGAGAGCAATCCGCATCAGCCCGAATTGATCCGTACCATTCGCGGGCTGGGCTATGTTTTTGCCGCCGACGTCAGCCAACCGGTGGCTGTCGCCTGATATAATCCTGCAGTTCCGGCAAGGATCGTGCGCCATCGATCGCGTTGGCGCACAGTAAATTGAACCGCGCACAGGCATGTGCCAACTGCAACGTCGCTACCAACGGCCAGTCTTCATGGCTGGCGTACAACACACCGGCGCAGAAAGCATCCCCGGCACCGACGCTGCCGACAATTTCGCTTTCACTGACACGCCAAGACGGCTGCCAGCGCGCCTCTCCCCCTTGCTCGACACCGTATGCGCCTTCCGGGCAGTGGATCACCACTCGTCGCCGCACACCGGCCTGCAATAACTGTTCTGCCGCCTCGGCCATCAACTGCGGCTGCACCTCACCATTAGCCGCACGCAATGCCAGCCCGGTAAACTCACCGGCCTCCAGTTCGTTGATCACCAGATAATCCAGCCAGCGCAGTGCCGGTAACACCAGCGGGCGATAGCGTGGATCCCCCTGGCGCGACACCAGATCCAATGAAGTCTGGTAACCGCGCTGCTGCATCTGTGCCAGCAGGCGCGCGCTGCGAGTGCCGAATTCCTCATCCGGGCGATCCAGGCTGTCGAGCAGCAGCAGATAACCCAGATGGAAAATTTTATGCTCGCTGTCCAGTCCGTCAAAATCGGTCAGATCCAGACAGCGATTGGCACCCGGTGCGTGAAAGAACGTCCGTTGCCCGCCCGGTTCGGTCATCACCTGCGACATGGCGGTCATGGCCGTTTCGCTGCGCCGCACCAGGTCACTGTCGACCCGATGCTGCGCCAGCATCTGCAGGATGTAGTCACCATCCGCATCGCAGCCGATCAACCCGAGCGCCGCCAGCGGCAACCCGGTCTCCATGCGTGCCAATGTCAGCAGCACATTCAGTGGGGCACCGCCGGTGGCCCGTTGGCTGTGCTCAATCTCCACCAACCAGCCCGGCTGCGGCCAGTGAGCAATTTGATGCACATGATCCACCAGCATATTGCCGGCCGAAACAATGCCACGTCGGGTCATCACAACCGTCCGGCGCTGCCGAAAATATGCATCTGCTGCTGCACCACTTCGCTGATCGACTGCTCCACCGCCAGCAGCACTTCGGCAAATTCATCGTAAATCGCGTGGCGCTGCGTGATGCGCTGTTCAACCGCCCCCAGCGCTGCCTGCGACATGCCGGTATAGAAGTTGATTTTGTGAATGCCCAGGCCGATCGCACGTTTGAAATCGGCATCGCTGATGCCGGACCCGCCGTGCAGCACCAGCGGGATACCGGCCTGCTGCTGGATCGCCGCCAGCCGCTCAAAATCGAGCTTCGGCTCGCCTTTGTATTTGCCATGCGCATTGCCAATCGCCACCGCCAGCGCATCAATGCCGGTCAATTCGACAAACTCGCGCGCCCGCTGCGGATCGGTAAATTTGTTGCTGTCCGCCTCGCCGTACAGCGCTCCCCCTTCGTCACCGCCGACCGCCCCCAGTTCCGCCTCCACCGAGACGCCGACCGCGTGGCACATGCGTACCACTTCCTGCGTCTGACGTACGTTCTCTTCGTAGCTCAGGCCGGAGCCGTCGAACATCACCGAGCTGAACCCCAGTCGCAGCGCCTGCACCACCGCTTCGAAATGCAGGCCGTGATCCAGGTTCAACACCACCGGAATATCGTGCTGCGCCACTTCACTTTTAATCGCCGCCACCAGGGATTCCAGCGAGACGTACTTAAAGTGCACTTCGGCAATATTGATAATAAAGGGCGATCGCGCCGCCTGCGCCGCGGCAAACAAGGCACGCAGAAAGTGGCTGTCGAGCACGTTGAACGCGCCCAGCGCATAGCCGTGCTGACGTGCCTGCGCCAACCCCTGCGCCAGTGAAATCAATGCCATGCTGGTTCTCCTTAAGCGATAAAGCGCAAGTATTCGTGACACAGCAACCACTGTGGCGGCTGGTCTTCTTCAAGCTGGCTAAAACGACTGAGCGGCAGCAGGAAACGGTTGTCGTTGTCGTCATCGTTTACCGTCGACACCTCGCCCACCAATACGTCACCAAACCCCTCCTCGCCCCAGAAGCTGTGATAGATACCCGGCGTCAGGCAGATGCTTTCTCCCGGTGCCAGCCGCAGGCGCGAACCGGCGGCGTGGGTCTGTCGGCAGCCATCCAGCGTCACGGTCACCGCGCTATCGGCCAGCCCTTCCTGAAGGTCTGCGTTATACAGCTCGACGATCAGGTTGCCACCACCACGGTTGATAATGTCTTCCCGCTTGCGCCAGTGGAAATGCATCGGCGTCACCTGCGCTTCGCGACAATGCATGATTTTCTCCGCGTAGCCTTTGGCGTAAGGTTGCCCACCGGGTGAACCGTTACGCAGGGTAAATAGCGTTAACCCTTTGCGGGCGAAATCATCGTCGCCAAATGCCGTGACGTCCCAACCCAGTTTCAGGTCAAACACTTCCTGCCAAGGCTGGCGATCGAGCTGCTGCCAGACCGCTGGGCTAAAATGGGCAAACGGCGGCAGATGGACGTCGAAGCGGGCAAAAAAATGCTGGGTTTGCTGCAGGATTTGGTTCACGGCGGAACGGTTCATGGTGCCTCCGGAAGCAGTAAGGGAATGAGGGGCCCGATCGGGCAGGCCCCGCCGATAACAGGTTATTTCACCGTCCAGCCTTTGTAGCTGCCGATATTGTTTTTATCGATCATGGTTACCGGGATCAGCACCGGGCCGGTTGGCGCGGGTTTACCCTGCAGAATGTCGTAACCGATCTCGACCGCCTTGGCCGCCATCACCTGAGGATCCTGCGCCGGCGTCGCGACAAACAGCGATTTTCCGCCGCGTTTGAGCGCCTCTTCACCGTCCGGCGATCCATCTACGCCAACGATAAAGAATTCGCTACGCTGCGCCTGCTTGGCGGCCAGATCGGCACCGATCGCCGTAGGATCGTTAATCGCGAACACGCCGTCGATCTTCGGATTGGCCGCCAACAGCGCGGTCATGATCTCCAGCCCACCTTCACGGCTGCCCTTGGCGTTTTGGTTATAAGACAGCAGTTTGATCTCCGGGTGTTTCTTCAGCTCGGTCATGCAACCTTCTACCCGGTTTTGCACGGCAGACACCGGCGGCCCGTTGATGATCACCACGTTGCCTTTCTCTTTCAGGCGATCGCTGATGTATTTACAGGCCATCGCCCCGGCCTGGGTGTTGTCCGAGGTGATCGTGGCATCGGCCCCTTCGGCCGCCACGTCAACCGCCACCACCACGATACCGGCATCCTTGGCGCGTTTTACCGCCGGGCCGATGCCCTTGGAGTCTGCGGCGTTCAGGATGATCATATCGACCTTGGCAGCGATAAAGTTGTCGATCTGCGCCACCTGCTGGCCAAGATCGTAACCGCTCGACACCAGCGTCACGTTGACCTTGTCGCCGGCCAACTCACGCGCTTTCATTTCCGCACCCTTGGTGATCTGGACAAAGAACGGGTTGGCCAAATCGCCTACCGTCACCCCAATCGATTTCAACTCTTTTGCCTGCACCAACGAGGCACTGCCGAGCGCGGCGGTAACCAGTAACGCGGTAATCAATGGCTTGAAACGCATAGTGTTTTCCTCATTATTTTCCGATCTACGAAAAATCTGCCCCGGTGGGCGCCAACCAACCTTTCTTTATCACCCAACCTACCCTATGGATTTCAAATTGCAGCCAGGCGGCCAGCTAGTTCATCCCCAGGCGCTTACTTGAGTAAGTAACTGGAGTGGGCTAGTGCAGGTAACAACGCTGCGGCTTGAAAGACGACGGGTAAGCTAGTGCTGGTAATTGCGGGTGCGGTACTTGTCTATCAGCACAGCTATGATGATCACCGCCCCCTTGATCACCAATTGCCAGAAGTATGAGACGCCCATCAGCGTCATGCCGTTGTTCAGGGTGGCGATAATCAGCGCCCCCACCAGCGTGCCGGTAATGGTGCCAATGCCGCCGACAAAGCTGGTGCCGCCCAGGATCACCGCAGCGATCGCGTCCAGTTCATAGCCCATGCCGAGGTTGCCGTTGGCGCTGTACAAGCGTGAGGCACTCATTATCCCCCCCAACCCTGACAACAAGCCGCTCATGCCGTAGACGAACAGCAGTACCGCACCGACCTTGATCCCGGTCAGGCGCGCCGCCTGGATATTACCGCCCACCGCATAGATATGGACGCCCAGGGTAGTGCGGCGCAGGATGAACCAGCACAGCGCGATCACCGCGAAAGCGATAATCACCAGCCAGGGGATCGGTCCCAGATAAGAGTTGCCGATCCATTCAAAACTGATATCGGAATTGATGATGGTGGTACCGTCGGCCAGCAAATAAGCCGCACCGCGCAGGGCGGTATAGGTCCCCAGCGTGACAATAAACGGCGGCAGCCCGGCATAGGCCACCAGAAAACCGTTAAACAGCCCCATGCCCAAACCGGCCAGCAGCGCCAGGGGGATCGACAACCCGGCCAGGCCCGGCATCAGTGAGACCGCCATCGCCACCACCGCGGTGGTACCCAGCATCGAGCCCACCGAGAGATCGATACCGCCGGTCAGGATGATGAAGGTCATACCCGCCGCCAATACGATGTTAATCGACGCCTGCCGGGCAATATTCAGCAGGTTGGCGTCGGTAAAGAAATTGGGCGCGACAAAGCCGAAAACCGCGACGATCAGGATCAAGATCGGCAAGATCCCGACGGTTTGCATCATATCGCCCAAAAATGCCCGTTTCAGCGTCGGATTTTTTGCGGCCGGTGGCAGCGGATTTGAAGTCATGACAGGCTCCTTGAGCGTAGGGATAGAATTATTCATGGCTGGCCGCCTCCAGAACAGGTTCGACGCCGGTAGCCAGCGTCATAATGCTCTCCTGACTGATCTCGCCGCCGCTCAGCTCCCCGGCAATGCTGCCTTCGTGCATCACGTAGACCCGGTCACTCATGCCGACCACCTCGGGCAGTTCACTGGATATCATCAGGATCGCCACTCCCTGCTGCGCCATCTGGCTCATAATGCGGTAAATTTCGCTTTTGGCGCCGACGTCAACGCCGCGTGTCGGTTCATCGAGGATCAGAATTCGCGGGCCGATCGCCACCCAGCGTGAAATCAGCAGCTTTTGCTGGTTGCCGCCGGACAGCCCACCGGCCCGTACCTGAGCATGCGGCACGCGGATATTCAGCAGGCCGATGGCATCGCTGGAAATACGCTGTGCCTTGCGGCGATTAAGCAGGCCATAGCGCCCGTCGCGCTCCAGCGTCGCCATAACGATATTTTCATGCGCCGCCAGATCGAGGAACAAGCCCTGCTCTTTGCGGTTTTCGGTGAGAAAACCGATGCCCAGCGCAATGGCGTCGCGCGGTGAATGGATATTGGCCGGTTTGCCGTCAATTTCTACCGTACCGCCGATCGGCTTGCGCACGCCGAAAATCAACTGCGCCAGTTCGGAACGCCCTGCCCCCACCAGCCCGGCAAGACCGACGATCTCTCCGGCACGGACCTGCAGGCTGACCGGTTTCACTTTCTTGCCGTCGGTCAGCCCGTGTAGCGTCAGGCGCGGCTCACCCACGGCAATACCTTGTTCCTTGTTGAACAAATCGCTCAGTGGACGGCCCACCATCATGCGCACCAATTCGCTGGCAGACAGTTTGTCGCGCATCAGGCTGCCGACGTACTGGCCGTCGCGCAGCACGCTAACGCGATCCGACAGCTCGTACACTTCCGCCATGCGGTGACTGATGTAAATGATCGCCATCCCCTCATCGCGCAGACGTTTGATCAACTCAAACAGCCGATGTGTCTCACGCGAAGAGAGCGCCGCCGTCGGTTCGTCCATCACCAGAATACGGCTGTTGCGGTGCAGCGCGCGGGCGATTTCCACCTGCTGCTGTTCGGCGATGGTTAATTTCATCACCCGATCGCCGGCGCTGAACTGCGCGCCCAAACGATCGATCACCTTCTGTGCTTCCAGCAACATCTGCTGGCGCTTCACCAGGCCACCGCGCTGGATCTCGCTGCCCAGAAAAATGTTTTCCGCCACCGTCAGATTCGGCGCCAGATTCATTTCCTGGTAAATCAGCGTGATGCCTGCGGCCAGGGCATCTTTTGGCCCTTTAATGGCAAACGGCTGCCCATCGATAAAAATTTCCCCGCTGCTGGCGATATAAGCGCCGGCCAATATTTTCATTAACGTGCTTTTACCCGCGCCGTTTTCACCCATCAGCGCGTGGATCTCACCGCTATAAACCGTCAGGTTGACGCCTTTCAGCGCATAGAACTGACCAAAACTCTTGGCGATGTTGTGCATTTCCAGAATCGGGGTTGCGCTCATCGTCATACCTCAGGTTGCGGTTCGGATTGAGTGCAGTTAACCACGCATAAATAAATGCAAAATGTCAGCGGCCGTTCATCTTTGTCATATTGTTAATGGAACGAGGATTTATACTGCGAACAGTCAGTTACGGGGGATACGATGCGCAGACTGCCTTTCCTTGCCGGTGCACGTGGGCGCCTGCTGATGTTCAACCTGCTGGTGGTGGCAGTGACGCTGATGGTCAGCGGCGTGGCGATCGTCGGTTTTAACCATGCGGGCAAGCTGCAGGAACAGGTGCAGGCGCAGACGCTGAAAGAGATGAACGGCAGCATGGCGCTGAGCCGGGATACTTCGAACGTAGCGACCGCCGCCATCCGGCTTTCGCAGGTGGTGGGCGCGCTGGAGTACCAGAGCGAATCGGCCCGCCTGAAGCAGACCCAGTTGGCGCTGCAGGCCTCGCTCAGCCGACTGGCGGACGCTCCGTTGGCACACAGCGAGCCGGAACTGGTCCAGCGCATCATCAGCCGCAGCAACGCGCTGGAAACCAGCGTGACCCGTATGCTGGATCTCGGCCATGCGCGGCATCTGCAACGCAATATCCTGCTCAGTGGGCTGTATCAGTCACAGAGCACACTGCGGCATATCGCCAGCCTCAATCAGCGTAATAACCTGGACCAGCCTTCGCTGCCGCTGCTGAGCCAGATTGACCGACTGCTGGCGATCGCCATTCAAACCCCAACGCCCAAGGCCGCCGCCCAACAGCTCGACAGCGTGATGGCCTACTGGCCGCAGCGCAGCCCGGATGCCCTGGTAGACGAGAAAATGCGGCAGTTTCGCGACAGTGAGCAGCGCCTGCTGCCCGAAACGCTGGAGCTGGAGCAAAGCGATCTGGCGCTGGCCTATTACACCTACCATATCAAAGCCCTGGTGGCGATGCTCAACGACGACATCAACCTTTACGTGCAGAAGGTGGCGGACGAGTCGGAGCTGCGCACCCACCAAACGCATCGTGAACTCAGCTCCATCAGCTGGTTTATCGGTCTGTTCGCACTGTTGGCGCTGGTGATTACCGGCTTCGCCGGGCTGTATATCTACCGCAACCTCGGTTCGAACCTGACGGCGATCGCCGGTGCCATGACGCGGCTGGCGCGCGGTGAGCGTGACGTCAGCGTACCGGCGTTGCAACGGCGTGACGAACTGGGCGAATTGGCGCGAGCATTCAACGTCTTTGCGCGCAACACCGCTTCGCTGGAACAGACCTCCCGCCTGCTGAAAGAGAAAAGCACCCAACTTGAAACCACCTTTTTGGCGATGCGCGACGGCTTTGCGCTGTTCGATAACGACGGCCAATTGGTGGTGTGGAACCCGCAGTATCCGTTGTTGCTGGGGCTCAACGAACACCAGTTACACCGTGGTCAGCACTACCGTGAGTTGCTGCAACACGTGACGCCACCGGCGGGCCAGCGTTGGGAAGCGGTACTGGCTAACCTGTCCAGCGAACTGCCGCAGCCACAGGAGCTGCGCCTGAGCGATGGCCGCACCGTCGAACTGCGCTTCAGCCCGGTGCCTAACCGTGGGGTGGTCAACGTGGTGCTGGAGCGCACCGAGCGCAAGGCGCTGGAAGAGGCGCTGCTGCACAGCCAAAAAATGAAGGCGGTCGGCCAGCTCACCGGCGGTCTGGCGCATGATTTTAACAACCTGCTGGCGGTGATCATCGGCAGCCTGGAACTGACCACCCAACAGACTCAGGATGCGCAGACCGAGCAGCGCATCGCCCGCGCGCTGAAGGCCGCCGAACGCGGTGCACAGCTTACCCAGCGGTTACTGGCCTTCTCGCGTAAACAGGCACTGCACCCGCAGGCCGTCACGCTGCAGTCACTGGTGGAGAATCTGCAGGAGCTGCTGCGTCACTCTCTGCCTACCACGCTGTCGCTGAGCATTGAGTCTCAGCGGCCCGGCTGGCCGGCGTGGGTCGATGCCAATCAGTTGGAAAACGCGCTGATCAACCTGGTGGTCAACGCCCGGGATGCCATGGAAGGCCGTAGCGGCGTGGTGAAGATCCGCATCTACAACCAGCGGGTACAACGCAGCGGCGGCAAAAAGCAGGACATGGTGGCGCTGGAGGTGATCGACACCGGCTGCGGTATGTCGGAAGAGGTGAAGGCACAGGTGTTCGAGCCTTTCTTCACCACCAAGGCCGTCGGCAGTGGCAGCGGGCTGGGGTTGTCGATGGTGTACGGTTTTGTCCGCCAGTCCGGCGGTCGGGTGCAGATTGAGACCGCTCCGGGCGAAGGTACGCTGGTGCGTCTGCAACTGCCGCGAGCCCCTACACCGGCCGTCGCGCAAGCGCCAACACTACCGCCAGAGGAAAACGACGGCACCGACAATCTGGTGCTGGTGCTGGAAGATGAAAACGACGTGCGTCATACGCTGTGTGAGCACCTGCACCAGCTCGGCTACCTGACGCTGGACTGCGCGGAGAGCCATGAGGCGCTGGCCCTGCTGCGCCAGACGCCGGATATTGGGGTATTGATCAGCGATCTGATGTTGCCGGGTGAACTGGATGGCGTGCAGGTGATTGGCCTGGCGCGGGAGATTAATCCGCATATCACCGCGCTGCTGATCAGCGGTCAGGATATACGCCGCCACCACGAAGACACACTGCCCAATGTGGAACTGCTGCGCAAGCCTTTCAGCCAGCGGCAACTGGCGCTGGCACTGCAACGGGCACGCCATTCAAACGCGGCCGGCGACGCAATTAGGAGGGAATGAGGCGATTTTTCGCCTCTGATTCGTTATTATGCCGCCCTGCTTTTGATGAATCAGCGTGCCAGACGCACGCCCAGCCAGGGATAACATTATGCTGTGGTTTAAGAATTTGATGGTTTACCGTTTGAGCCGCGAAGTGGCGTTAAACGCGGATGAAATGGAAAAACAGCTCAGCGCTTTTGCTTTCACCCCGTGCGGCAGCCAGGACATGGCGAAAACCGGCTGGGTTTCCCCGATGGGCTCACACAGCGAGTCACTGACGCATGCGGTTAACGGCCAGATCGTTATCTGCGCGCGCAAGGAAGAAAAAATCCTGCCGTCGCCGGTCATCAAACAAGAGTTGCAGGCCAAGATTGAACGCCTGGAAGGCGAACAGCACCGCAAGCTGAAGAAAACCGAGAAAGATGCGCTGAAAGATGAAGTGCTGCACAGCCTGTTGCCACGCGCCTTCAGCCGCTTTAACCAGACCTTTATGTGGATCGACACGGTTAACGATCTGATCATGGTTGATGCCGCCAGCGCCAAACGCGCGGAAGACACTCTGGCGCTGCTGCGCAAGAGCCTGGGCTCACTGCCGGTGGTGCCGTTGACCATGGAAAGCCCAATCGAACTGACGCTGACCGAATGGGTGCGTTCCGGCGAACTGCCGGCCGGTTTTATCATTCAGGACGAAGCAGAGTTGAAAGCAATTCTGGAAGACGGCGGCGTGATCCGCTGCAAAAAACAGAACCTGATCAGCGATGAGATTGCGGTGCATATCGAAGCCGGCAAGCTGGTGACCAAGCTGGCAGTGGACTGGCAAGAGCGTATTCAGCTGGTGCTGGCAGATGACGGCTCACTGAAGCGTTTGAAGTTCGCCGATACCTTGCGTGAACAGAATGACGATATCGATCGTGACGACTTCGCCCAGCGTTTTGACGCCGACTTTATCCTGATGACCAGCGAACTGGCGGCGTTAATCAAGAACACCATCGAAGCCCTGGGTGGCGAAGCCCAACGTTAATCCTGCCTGAAAATACCAAGGGCTCTGCATGCAGAGCCCTCAGACATTTGCGACCTGGGATATTGGGTACAACGTGGTGCTGAACCCCAGGGTTATTCTTCATCTTTTATTTTTAGAACATACTTTTTCCAGAAGCGGCTGGAAAGAAATGCATAAATCAATGTGAAGATAATAGACGCTAAAAAAGCTTTGATTAACGAGCTTGGGAAGGAAAGTTCTCTTATGTGTACGATTAAGTAG
Organism: Serratia proteamaculans; assembly: GCF_949794035.1. Classification (NCBI taxonomy): domain Bacteria; kingdom Pseudomonadati; phylum Pseudomonadota; class Gammaproteobacteria; order Enterobacterales; family Yersiniaceae; genus Serratia; species Serratia proteamaculans. The sequence goes on along the minus strand of NZ_OX461105.1, from coordinate 1,057,215 downwards.
GTTGAAAAAGAAACTCCTGAAACGAACATTAATCGTTTTATTCTTTCCTGTTTCACAACTCACTCCTTTTGCTTAAGCGGAGATATTGCAATCTCTGAGTTTGATGGCAAAGTTGCCTTTGAACCCGAGATACTCGGGCCTAGCGCACCGAGGGGCACTCCGGCGGGCAAGCCGCTACGACCCCTTCGGCACGCTCTCCCTAATAACAAGCTTTGACAGTAGTCTGAGAGATTGTAATCTATCTTCCTGCATCATAAACAATTCCTTTTCATGATTTAATTAGTATAAATATGAAATTATTTTTAATGCTATTTATAAATGGTCTCAATACGTGTTGAGAAAAGATAATTAAAAACGGCTAGCAGTTATTCAGAAAATAGCATTGGCGGGAAAATAGAATGGTTTTCCTGGCCTGAAATATGGCACCAAGGGCTCTGCATGCAGAGCCCTGATTTATCACCGAAGGGTGAAAATTATTTACTTAAGTAACGGCACAGGTAGGCGGTAGCGTCAGCCACCTGCAGGTTGAACTCACTGTGGGCCGGCACGAAGAATTTCTCACCCGGCATAAACACCTGCCAGTCCGGCGAGCCCGGCAGCAACACTTTCAACGCTCCGGTAATCACGGTCATTTCTTCCGGCTGGGCGGTGGTAAAGGTGTACTCTCCCTCTTCCATAACACCGACGCTGGTAAGGCCGATGCTGCTACTATCGAAACCGATAGACTTCACTTTTCCGGCAAAATACTCGTTCACTTTCAGCATAGACTGACACCCGCGTAATCAACTTTATGGGAAATCCATATTGGGGGATTGCGGTTGATCTGTCACTGGTTTTTCTCACGAAATGCGATCGTGGCGCAGAGTAAAACTCTGCCGAGCAGTTGACCGTCAGCCCGCCGTTCTGGATCCACGGCCAAAAGCACGCAGCGGCGCCCCCGACGGACCGCGAGATAAGATTTTATTAGCTTTTTTAATCAGTCGATTAGCTCTGCAGCCAGCTTGGCCACCAGCGCGTTGGACAACAGCACCGGTATTTCAAGCCGTGCCTGCAGGAAATCACGATGCTGGCGGTGATAACCGATACAGTCGAGCACCACTACCTGCGCCCCCTGCCGCTGCAGCTCGCACGCGGCCAACTCCAGTACCGCGTCATCCGCCAGATAAGGGCTGGCAACGGCGAAACAGGGCGGCGTCGCCAGTAACTGCCACTTGCCTGCCTGCTGGCTGATTTGCTCCGCCACCGGCACCACAATGCCAACCCGATGCTGGCTGACGATGGCAGAAATCAGCGGTGGAATAATGCGATCCGGCTCCAGTAACAGCGCCTGTTCTGCATGCAACTGACCAAACTCTCCGGTGCACAACAGCAGGATCACCTCGCAACCCTCCGCTTCCAGCACATTGATTTTCTGCTGCAACCCCTGCTCAACCCGCGAGGCCGCCAATCTCACCTGTGTGCCGTCCAGCAGGCGTGAAACCAACACCTTCTCTCCGGCCTGCGGTGCGTAACCTTCATCAATCTGGCGGGTATTCAGCCCGTCCAGCAACCCAACGTGCCTCACCTGCTCCGCGGGCAGATAGGCAGACAGCAACGGCATGATGTCGTTGCGCGGCGCCTGGCCGATAGTCAGCGTGGCAAATGAGGCATTCATCCGGTTATTTCCTTTTTTGCAGGTGGCTCAGGCTGCCGTACAGCGCCAGCAGCTGCGCATATTCGTCGGCCTGATAAAAATGACAGGTACCACGCCCGAACTCTTTCGCCACTTCCACCGCAAACTTAACGGTTAGCGCAATATCCACTTCATGGCTGGCACCGGTACCGCAGCCCGGCACCACCGACTCGGTACAAATCGCCACGCCAACCACCGGTGCAGAGGTCGCGGTAGAAGGCTGCAGAATGCTGTTCAGATGGTGCACCCCGTTGCCGTACGGCGTAATGTCCTGAGTGGTGATCGGGAAGGTCACCGCCGGGCGACCGCTGGTCATCTCCATAATCCGCAGCAGATCTTCCGCCACCCGCAGGATGTAGCCTTCCTTCACCGTCGGCGACAACGCATAACCTTTGTGGTTGATGATGCGATTGCCCTTGGTGGTGTCGATGGACAAAATCGCATCGACCTCCGCCACCACTTCATTATCGTTCATCGTCACGTCATCGATCGGTGAATCCATAAAATCGACCGGATCATGCGGACGGGTGGGCGCATCTGGACAAATATGGGTGGTAATGATCACATCGCCCGCCAGCACATCGCCCTTGCGCTGCATTTCCGCCAGTTTTAGCGCACTGGCAATCGCAGCGATCGCCCCGTCACCGTCGGATACCAGGCCAATACGCGTTGGCCTCGCACCGATACCACCCAATCGGCCGATGATGCCCAACGTCGGCGCATCGCCACCCTGACTTTTACCGGCGCTGCCGGGGATCTCAATGCGCACGAAGTCGGTCGCACCTTTCGGCCCGCTGGCGCGCAGCGTGATGGCGCGGATACCGGGATATGACGTGAACAGATCGACGACCTCCTGACCGCTCGCGTAAGCACTATCAATTAATTCAAAGACCTGCAGCGTTTGTTGCAAACTCATAATGGGTTGACCTCACAATTTAACCGAGTATCCCCTTCATACTTGAAGCTGCATCTTTGTTGGCGGCATTTGCTCGCCCCAGTTACATAGCGGACTATGCTCCTGGGGACTTACAAACTTGCCGCCGCGATGCAACTCCAATTATCTTGGGCATGGGTTATTTCCCTTTGCTGGAAAAAATGGAATTGAAGAAGCTGTACAGCGCGTCACCGGCGATAAAACCGGCTGCCATGATCTCCATCGGCGTGCGGCCCTTGTCACCCCAGCGGCGAATAATCAGGATGCGCAGCGCAATACCGACGAGCACGGCCCAACCCGCCAACGCGTTATTGATCAACAGGCCGGTGGCCAACAGCACACCGAGCTGACGCTTGGGTCCGCCAATCCACTGTACGATGGCTCCGGGGATCGCCCAGATAAGCAGGCTGTAGGCAATGCCCGGCTGGGCACCCGCCTCGATGGTTTTGGCATACACCCGTGCAACCGGCGGGATCAGGTCCTGCAGGAAGTAGCTGGTGTAAGCGAAGTACACCACCGGGATGGCGACGACAAAGGCGATCAATGCGGCAAACAACTGAATGCGACGTCCCAGCAGCTCCTGCTGCAGGTCTTTGCCGTAGCCGCGCAGAATGAAGCCGGCTTTCAGATCAAAACCCATGTCGGCAAACGCCGGGCCGGTGGCGGCGGTAAACCCGGTCAGCACGCACAGCGCCAGCGGTGGGAAACCAATCAGAATGCCGATAATCAGGGTAATCAGCGCCACCGCAAAGGCCGGGAACCAGCCGGAATGCATCGCGGCAATGCCGACGATCAACTCATGCACGAAGGCGGCAAACGCGGCGTAAATCACAAACAACACCAGCATGCCCAGCGACATCTCGCTGTACAGCCCAGCGGCCAATGCCAGCAGCGCGGCAATAACGATATAACCCACCGCGCCCAACCCCAGCGCCTTGCGGACTTCGTTGTCGTCCCGGCTGAAACCGGCGGTGTCCGTGCGTTTGCTGCGGATCACCTGCACCACCTGGATCAACGCCACCAGCCCGGCACCGACCATCACTCCGTGAGGGATGAAATTCGCATTGATGTCGAAACCCGCCATCGGTTCTGCGTAGGCTCGCAACAACAGGCCAACACCAAACATACCCAATGCCCAGATATTGCCGATAAACGCGGTACCAAACGCCGCCATCGGGATTTTAAGCATCGAACCGGCGATACCTACCGCCACGCCTACCACCAACAGCCAGGCCTGTTTACCGCCCCGGTCACCGGCCTTAATGGCTTCCGCCGCCGCGACGCCCGGTGGCCAGGCATTGGCCGCAGGAAAGATTTTGGTGTCAAACATGCGATACAGCAGGTAGGCGTCCAGCAACATCGCCGCAGCCACCCCGCAAAACATCGGCAGGATCAACTGCGGTTGTCCCATCACATAAGGCACGGCAATCGGCATCAGTAATGAGTTGGCAGCGCCAAAGGTAGCGGAGGAGATCACCGTCTGCGCCAGGTTTTGCGTATGCACCGAGCGGTAACGCTGGAACATTTGCAGCGGAATACGCGCCAACAACATGGCGAGTAACGCGCCAATGATCGACGTGTTGGGCGTAACCCCCAGCGTGGTGATCAACTGCACGCCGATAATTGCGCCGACGATGGACAGCAGCACCATCACCAGCAGGGTGCCAATATCTTTCAACGGATTGATGCTGCTATTTGGTTTCATCGTTTTAATTCCCCTGAATATTCCCTGGCGTTTGACCACGTTAATTTCGGCATAAAGCGGCCATCGCAGTTCCAAATATTGGAACTGCGAATGAAATTAAAGAGTTATTACCCATAACGCTAAGTGAGATAATTAAGAAATTCCCTGGTGTTGGTTTTCTTTAATTATCGGGTGCTGACGAACTGTTTCGGTGTGTTATTTGATCTGTTGCCAATAATCATCACCGAGTTTTTCCGCCAATTGCCGGGATACTGTCATTAATGCCTCCAGCACGCCGGGTGAATACGGCTGTTCTTCCGCCTGCGTGGGGAAAGACAAGCACAGACCGACCGTTTCATTGCGGTGTTTGTTGGTCACCGCAGTCGCCAGCGAACTGATGCCCTGCAGGGTTTCGTTGCGCGCCAGGGACCAGCCCTGCCGCCGGATCTGCGCCAGCTTATTCAATAACGCCTCCAGCGTTTGCGGAGCGTTAGGTGAAGCCGCACGGTAGCCGGCCGTAAAACGCGCTATCACCTGTTCATCGCTGTCACGCGCCAATATCGCCCGGCCCACCGAGGTTTCCGCCACCGGTGAACGGCTGCCTGCCGGCGTCACCACCTGGAGGAAATGGCGGCCAGGGAACATGCGCATCACCATGATTTCCTGCGCCTCCAGCACCGAGACATAACCCGTGCAGTGGGTCTGTTGACTGAGCTGCACCATGTTGGCTGCCACGCTGTCGACCAACGGCGTCGACAGATAGTGACTGGAGACTGATAACAACAAACGGCCAATTTTATACAGCTTGCTGTCAGCATCCCGTTCCAGCATGCCCTGGATTTCCATAGTCTGCAGCAGGCGTGATGCGGTGCTTTTTGGCAACGCCAATTGATTCACCACATCACTGAATGAAATACCGGACTGGCCGTGCATCATTCGCTGTTGTGAAAATAACTTTAATACCGCAGCAGCATTTTCCAGTGTTGTCATGATGCGCCTTGTTCCACTATATGGAACTTAGTTCCTGTTTGATAATAAGAAACTAAAACTCGTACAACTTATCGTCAAGCAGTTTATTTTCTATCCTGTAGGTTAATAGCAGCGGATGATGCTTCGCTAAATTAAATACAACAGAGAACGCTGATAAAACAGGTCAATTACCGCGTGGTTATTCGACTGTACCGTTATAAACCAGCATGTCATGCTAATTTGGCACGGCGTTGCGAGGTAATTAGTGAAAGTGGTAAGCGGAATAAATAAAGAAACCGACCTGACGCCGGTTTCTGAGGCGAGCTAATTAATCTTCCAGCGCCGGATCTTCATAGCGGTGCTTGGCATCGAGCGCTTCCTGCTCGGTAGGGTGTTCACTGAGTAGCGTATTGGGCTCAATGTCATCGGTGCGCACCTCAAAACGGTGCATATTCAAGCTCGGATCGCCCCGGTCAACGGCGACCACTCGGGCAGTTCTCGGATAGCCAGGCCGATTATTTTCGCGCATGCTGATCTCCCCTGTCGTTTACACAGAGTTAAGTATAGCAGCGGTATTTATACCGACACGCGCGACCCCAAATCACGATCGTCGTGCTCACCTTCCAGCAGTTGCGTCAGCTCATCGCAGGCGCAGATCTTGCCGTCGCGTACGGTGAAATGCGCCAACACCTTGATCAGGCTGCGGGCACCGTCACGTTTTTCCACCCGTACCCGGTGGTGGGTCAGTACCGAATCTCCCTGCCCGGCCACGGCGACGATCTCCAACGTCATGCTGCGGGTGAGTTGTTTCAGTAACGCCATATGCTGGATAAAATGGACGTAATCCAGCGTATTGCCGTCCACCTGCTGCTGGTAATCCTCACTGAAAAACTCAGCGATCAGCACCGGCTGGTGTTGAGGTGCCGCGACGACCCGTTGCAAGGCCTCGAGCACGAGGGCGGTTGGGGTTTTCAGGCTCATCATTTATCTCCAAAATTGAATGATGTGGAGATCATAGATCAGGCAGAAGGTGGCATAATAACCGCAACTGGACTTTCTATACGGAAAATCGGCCAATCATCATGATCCTGCAAAGCGAGCGACTTTGGCATGAGAAAAAACACTTAACGCCCTGGCATCAACACGCCAGCGGACAGGTCTATTTATTAACCCACGGCATGATCGCGCTGGAAACCCAGGAGCAGCAATGGGCTATGACCGCCGGTAGCATCGGCTGGCTGCCACCGAACTGCGCGCACCAGGCATTGGCCTGTGGCAACGTCGCCGGCTGGAGCCTGTATCTGCCCGGATCCCAATGTGCAGCGCTGCCGGAACAGCCGCATCTGAGCAGCGCATCCGGGTTGATTCTGGCGTTAATGGAACGCATTGCACAATTCGCAGGCCAAAGGCTGAACGCGCCGCAACGGCGACTACTACAAGTATTGTTGGATGAGATGCGCGCGCAGGAAAACACGCCGTTGCAACTGCCGTTGCCGCAGGATGCCCGACTGCTGAAAATCGCCCGGGCGCTACTCAATGAGCCGGCCAGCAAACGCAGCCAGAGTGAATGGGCCGCCTGGGCCGGGTTGAGCGTCCGCACCCTGAGCCGGCATTTTCTCAGCGAAACCGGCGTGACTTTCGCCCGCTGGCGCCAGCAAGCCCGGGTGATCCGCTCGCTGGAGCCGCTATCACGCGGTGAAGCCGTCAATCAGATTGCCGGTGACTGTGGTTATGACAATGTCAGCGCCTATATTGCCGCTTTCCGCCAGCGCTTTGGCACTACCCCAGGGCTGTATTTTACTCAGCGTCCGCCGGCAGCAATGCCTGACGCGCCGCGTTGAGAAACTGTTCCGACACAGCATCACCCTGGGTTGCCCTCGCCAGCGTTAGCGCGCCCACCAGCATCGCCATCTGCGCCAGTGCCTGCTGCTGCCGTTGTTGCTCATCTTCCACCGCGGACAGCGACTCCAGCCGCGCCAGCATGGATTTCACGCCATTCAGGTAAGCCTGATGTACCGGTTTATCCACGCCCTCTCGCGCCACATCGCTGGCCAGGGCAGTCACCACACAGCCTTCGGCCGGGCAGTCGCGATGCTTAACATTCAGATAGCCGTCAATCAGGGCCTGCAAATTGTGTTGACCAGGTTGACGGCTCATCGCTTCCCAGCGCTGAGCGGACTCTTCTGCCGCCCTGCGACTGGCTACCGCGGCCAATTCGTCCTTGGAGGCAAAATGGCCATAGAAACCACCGTGTGTCAGCCCCACAGCCGCCATCAGATCGTTGACGCTGACGCCATTCAGGCCGCGTTCGCGAAACAGTTGTGAGGACACCTGCTCAATCGCCTCGCGATTGCGCTCCATCTGTTGCTTTGATACCCGTGCCATGGCGTTTCCCCTTATCAATCAGACACCATCTTAGGCCATCCCCGAACGGCGCTCAATAGATGATGACCTTCATCCAAAAAATCACCGAGGGGCAGCACGGCTACGGGGCAATCTATCGAGAGTGAGGAAAAAAGAGAGCAATAGCAGAGATTCGGGCACCAGTGGCGGTGCCCGAAGGAAAAGCAAAAGGCGGGTTACTTTACCGTTTCCAACTGCAGGGCGGCCAGGATCTGCTCTACCACCTGCTGCGGGTTGCCGGTGCCGTCCATCACGTAGTGTGCGGCCTCCTGATACAAGGCTTCGCGCGCCGCCAGCACTTCCAGCATCTCTTCGGTAATCGGACGGCCGGTCAACGTGGGGCGCTGCGTGTCTTGTGGGTACTCTTCCAGCCGCTGTGCCAACACTTCGGCCGGGGAGCGCAGATAAATAACGGTGCCGTGCTGACGCATAAAGCGGCGGTTCTCTTCCGCCAGGATCGCGCCACCACCGGTGGCAACTACAGTTGACGGTTGAGTCACCGTTTGCAGCGCAATGCTTTCACGGCGGCGGAATCCCAGCCAGCCTTCTTTTTCGACCATTTCCGCCACGCTCATCTGCGTAGTCTGCTGCATAAACAGATCGGTATCGATAAATTGATAGCCCAGCGCCAACGCCAGTGCGCTACCCACCGTGGTTTTACCGGCTCCGCGCGCGCCTACCATGAAAATGGTTTGTGTCATTACGGGTTGTCCCTTATACGGTGACTTGAATACATTTTTGCCCGCCAGAAACCGGCGTGCAGATCCTGCGATGGCGTGGTTGCTGCATCATACCGCCATCCGCCTGTATTTCAATATTTACGATAGTGTAAATTCCATGGCACAGCGACTGCCTGCGGCAAAGCCCTGTACCCGTTCTTCCGCCAGGTGATGGCTCAGTGACGCACTGAGCCGTTCGACGGCTACCGGCCGGAACCCCAGCCGTTGGTAATAAGGTGCATTCCAGGGCACATCAATAAAGGTGGTCAGCGTCAGGCGCTGCACCCCTTGCAATCGGGCCTGAGCGGCCACTTCGGCGATCAATCGACGCCCAATCCCCAGGCGTTGCCAGTCGGCAGCAACCGACAGTTCGGCGATATGCCAATCCTGCGGTTGCGGCACCACGGCGATAAATCCGACCGCCTCACCCGCGGCGCTCTCCGCCAGCCATTCTCCCTGCCGCTGAATAAAATCGGCATGCTGCTCTGAGCTCATCACCGGACCTTCGGCGATATAACGCCAGGCCGGATATTGATGGAACAGTTGCGCCGCCGATCGTTCAACGGCAATCAACTGAGCAATATCCTGTGGCTGCGCCAGACGGATCTTCAGGCTCATCGGGTTCTCCTCAACAACAGGGCCGGGTATTTAACCAAATTTCCCCGGCGGCAGATACCTGCCACCGGGCCAGCTTTTTAACCGCCAAATCAGAAATCAACGCTGGCACGCAGCACCACTTCCCGCGGTTCCCCCACCGCCACACGTAAATTGCCGCCGCTGGAGGGGTAATAGGTTTTGTCGAACAGGTTTTTTACATTCAACTGCCATTTCACCCGGTAACCATTCACCGGCATGGTGTAAGCGGCAAAGGCGTCGGCGACGGTGTAGTTATCAAGATTAAAGCTGTTGGCAGCATCACCCGGACGGCGCCCTACGTAACGCGCACCGGCCCCCATTCGCACGTGGTCCCCGCTGTACAATCCTGGGGAACCCAGATCCTGCGTCAGGAACAATGAGGCAGAATGACGCGCTACGTTGGTCATTTCTTTGCCTTTGTTGTCAGGATCATCCACCACCCGCGCATCGGTATAGGCGTAAGACCCGATCAGGCTCAGGGAGTCGGTAAGATTTCCGGCGACATCCAACTCCACACCCTGCGAGCGCACACGCCCAGCGGTGCGGGTGACGGTTTCCCCATTCACCAACTCGCTGACCATCACGTTGCGTTTGGTGATGTCAAACAGCGCCAGCGTACCGGTAATGCCATTCGGCAACTCAAGCTTGCTGCCCACTTCCCAGGCCTTGCCCTGTTCCGGCGGCAACGAACCAATCTGGCTGGCGATGGAAGAGTTCGGCTTGAAAGACTCGGTGTAGCTGCTGTACAGCGACACATACGGCGTCAGCTTGTAAACCACCCCGGCACGCGGTACCAGTTTGCCGTCGGAACTGTCGGTATTAGTGACAAACGGGCGCCCCTTGCCGGCAAACACGTCAAAAGCGTCGTAGCGCAATCCGCCCATCACCAGCCATTTATCGGTCAGTTGCACGGAGTCCTGCATAAACCAGCCGTAGCTGGTGAGGTTTTCACGCTGATCGCTGTCTTTGGCACTGACGGCGTTCGAGGTGGGCATCTGGCCGTACACCGGATTGTAGATATTGAAATCGCTGTTCTTTTTACCGCGGATCATATCGCCACGGTAGGTGCGGTTATCTTCAAAATCAAAGCCGAACAGCATCTGGTGGTTGATACTGCCCCAATCGACGTCACCGTTGAGCGTCAGCTGCACCGCATTGGCATGGCTAACGGCGTGGGCGGTGGAGTCGGCCTGCCGCGACAGCACGCCGGTTTCAGGATCCAAAGCCAGCGCACGCGCCTGATTGTCACTGTAGCTGTTGCGGCTGTAGGCGTAAGTCAGCGAGCTTTTCCAGCTCTCATTTAGCACCTGATCGACCTGTAAAGTAACGCTATCCTGATCGCCACGCGTGGCGTTATAACCTTCGTCGAAGCGGCGGTCGCGCGGCGTATTCACCGGCTTGCCGGTACGCGAATCGATGATGGTGCCGCGATCGAACGGCACCAGATATTCCATATGCTCGTAGGCAACGCGCACCGTGGTGCTCTCGCCGTACCACATCAACGACGGCGCGATCACCGTCTGGCGATTACGCCCGAAGTTGCGCCAGTAGTCGGTTTCGTCATGATCGACAATCATCCGATAGGCGAATCCGGAAGTCCCCAACGGTCCGGTAACGTCCAACTGGCCGCCACCGCCCTTGAAACTGCTGCCCCAGCCTTCCACATGGGTGTGTTGCTGCAACTGCGGTTTCTTGGTGATCATATTGATCATCCCGCCCGGCTCACCCATGCCGTACAACATCGAGGCCGGGCCTTTCAGCACCTCAACCCGTTCGGTGGTGGGGGTAAAGTTGTGTGCCTGCACCGAGCGCACACCGTCACGCAGAATTGAGCCGTCGCGGTTATCGCCAAAGCCACGCTTCATCACCGCGTCCTGAGTTCCGCCCAAGGTATTCGCCTGGGTGATACCGCTGACGTTATACAAAGCCTCATCCAGGCTGCTGACCGCCTGATCGGTAATCACCTGCTGCGGCACCACGTCGATAGCCTGCGGCACGTTCAGCAAGCTGGTTTCCGTGCGGGTACCGGTCACGCTGGTCAGCGGCTGATAGCTTTGCACGCCATCGGTCTGCGCCTGGCCGACCACCACCAGGGTCTCGCCCTTCTGTGCGGTTTTGTCGGCACCGATCGCCGGTGCAGAAGCACAGGCTGCCAAAGGCAGTGCACACCACCAGCCACGCTGAGTGTTATTCATTATTTAACTGACTCCAATAGGTCCCTGAAAAAGGTAACGGCAAAAATTGTTGATATAACTGCTTAAAGGTCTGCTGCGGGTTGATGTCTGCAAACAGATCCGGATAGAAGGCTTTGGCGAACATCTCAACCGCCACCACGTGGTAAGGGCTGAGATAGAAGTTGTGCCAGATGCTCCAGGCCTGGTGGTTTTTTATTGCTTTCAGGTTGGCGAGCATCGGCTGTTTTTGCATAACCCTACGGAAGCTCTCATCGGCTTCCTGCTGGGTGACCAGTGGCCCAAGGCGTAGATCGGAGAAATGCTTGCCCTGCGGCCCGGCCATGCCGGTGGCAATGTAGATGTCAGGATTGGCGGTCAGGATGGTTTCCGGGTTCAGCTCACCGTAGACGCCCTTGATGCTGGCGCTGGCAATATTGTCGCCGCCGGCAAAGGCCAGCAGGTCGCCGAGGTTGCCATGGGCCGCCGTGGTGCAGCAGGTTTCGCGCCGCCCGAGGTGCAGGTGCAGCATCACCTTGGGTTTCGGCCCCTGGTAGCCAGCCAGCCGCTGCTGGATCACCGTCATATGCTGCTGATAGAAGCTGATGAATTGCTCTGCACGCTGCTGACGGTTAAGCACCTCACCCAACAGGCGGACGCTCGGCACGGTGTTATTCAGCAAATCGACCCGCAAATCGACGTAGATCACCGCAATGCCGGCCTTGCTCAACGTGCTCAGCACCAGATCGCTGTCGCCCTCTTCCCGTGCATAGCGCGCAAGGATCACCAGATCCGGCTTCAACCGGATCAGGTTTTCAATATTAACCTGGCGAAAATTGCCCTTGCTGATAGAAGGTATCGCTGTGATCTGTGGGAATTTCTGCGTATAGAGCTGCCAGCTTTGCGCATCGAAACGCGCCATGTCTTCCGGCCAGCCGACGATACGTTGGGCAGGGTTACCCGGCTCCAGCAGCGCCAGGGTATACAACATTCGGCTCTCGCCCAGCACGATGCGCTGTGGGTTGTCTGGCACTTTCACCTGACGGCCAATGATGTCGGTGACCATTTTAGCCTGAACGCCAAAAGCGCCGAGTAGCAGGGAAAGCAGCAGAAAAATGAGGGAATTGCGCATCAGTAAGCCGGATTAGCTAAATTATGCGCGCATGATAATCACTCTCATTAACACTTTCAATCCCAACACGCTCGGAGCGGGTCAAATCCGCTGAATTGCGCTATTTCGACGCTGATGCGTGCAAAACCGCTGTAAATACGGTTTTATAAAGTTAAAAATTTGGTCGATAACCCGATTATGGAACAGCCAGATTGGCTGAAGATTCAGGAGGTACAGAGATGACCCAACGTATTATTCCCCTGACGGAGTGCCCAGAGTTCAGCGACGTCTGTGCCGCATGGGCATTTGGGCAATGGGGCTCGCAACGCGGTGGTTCGCTGGAACGCACGCGTCAGCGCTTTGCGCTGTGTACCCAGCCGAGTGAAGACTACACCACGTTGTTGATGCTTGAGGGTGAGCGCCCACTGGGAATGGCCAGCCTGTGGCCGAGCGATGATCATCACCGGATGGACCTTTCCCCCTGGCTGGCGGGGGTGTTTGTTCATCCTGACCACCGTCGTCAGGGGATTGCACAGCGCCTGGAGGCCGCCATCGTACAATTGGCGCGCCAACGCAACCACCCGGTATTACACCTGATCACCGATCAATCCGAGGCGCTGTATACGGGCTGGGGCTGGCAAACCATCGAACGTCGGCAGCAATATGAGGATCAAGTGGTGGTGATGGAAAAAAGGCTTTAGCTAACGCGGCGTACAGACATACACCAGCGCCGGCGGGAAGTTACGCACCACCCGCAGCCGTTTCCAGTGGAAATAGCGGGACAGCAGCTTTTCCGACAGATGGCTGTACTGGAACAACACCAGGGTCCCGTTGCGTGCACGCAAGCATTGCTGCGCCTGCTGCAAAATACGCATGCTGATTTTAAGCGGGATCGACAGCAGCGGCAGGCAGGAAAACACCACGTCGTAATCACGGGCCATCTGTTCCGCCGAACGGTCCATCACCTGCAGGCGACGATCGTCAATTTTCCGCAGCTGATGAACAAAATGGGATTGGATTTCGAAGGCCTCAAGCGAAGCATCGGCACGCATGCGCCCCAGTATCCGCTTGGTCAACACGCCGTCCGCCGCACCCAGCTCCGCGATCGACAGCGCGCCGGTCCATTCAATCTGATTGAGCATCGCCTGGCACAGCCAGGGAGAAGAAGGCGCCAGTGTGCCAATGGTTCGCGGCGAAGCCATAAACTGCTGGAGGTAGGAAAAGTGGTTCTTCAGTTGCAGCCGTGTCGCATTTAACATTGGGGGCCTCCTTAGGTTGAGTAGCCACCAATCTGAACTCAATTCCTTAAGTATTCATTAACATGTTTCCTAAAACCACCGACACAGTTGTAATAAAATGCGACTGACCACAGGCAAAAAAAAGGTTGTGGTCATCATCATCGGGTAAGCCAGGAATGGCATTACCGGTCAGATTATTATCCACAACCGTTTATTTTATCGGCCACCTGTTACAGTGGCCGAATTGTATTTATTGCCGGATTATTAGCGGTATATTTCCGCATTACCACGCCAGTTGCTGGAATCTCCTGGGGTGTCCAGCCCGATAATACGCAGGTGGCTGGCACCATCGGCCTGAGCTTTTTCTTTCAGCGCGTGAACCGCATCACCCGGTGAACCACTGACGCCGGAAACCGATACTACGCCAAGGCTCTGTAGGCCGCTGGCCTGCTCTGTGCTGACCTGTTTTACCGACGACAGCGGCGCTGCAAAGGAAGAGAACGAAGCGGCTGCCAATAGAACTGCTGCGATGCCAGGTAATAGTTTCATGATTAACTCCAGGTGTTTTTGTTTATTTTCTCGTATCAATGGAGTTAATTATCCGCCAGGCAATGAAAATAGACGTAATCCAATGTAAAGAACATCAATCATTGTGATGAAAATAAGGAGGAGGTGCATGCAGATATGTCTTACAGGGAATAATAGCGGGCTACGCAGTGACTCTACTCCCGGCAGATGACAATTAAAAGTCCGTTTGGCCAGGGAAAGATAAAAATCCTCACTTTTAAGATTTCTCTCCCACCCGCAGGTGGCTGAACTACGCTATTGCTGAAGGTTATCATTTTGGAAGGATCCCCTATGTCGCAAACCTTGCTTCGTGTGCGTGATGGTCGTGGCGCCTCGGTTTCGTTCTCGGAACTGTTATTCGACCTGATCTACGTTTTTGCCGTGACCCAACTGTCCCATTACCTGCTGCACCATCTGACGCTGAGCGGTGCGCTGGAAACCCTGTTGTTGTGGTTTGCGGTCTGGCTGGCGTGGCAATACACCGCCTGGGTCACCAACTGGTTTAACCCGGATACCCGCCCTATCCGTATCCTGCTCTTCGCCATCATGCTGCTGGGGCTATTCGCCTCCTCCGCGCTACCCCAGGCGTTTGGTGAACGCGGGCTGATGTTCGCGCTGTTCTATGTAGCCATTCAGGTTGGCCGCTCGCTGGTGGTGCTGAAGCTGCTCCCCGCCCACCATCCACTGAAACAAAACTTTCGGCGCATTCTCGGCTGGATGTGCATTTCGGCGGTGTTCTGGATCCTCGGCGGGCTGGCGGAAGGCCATCACCGGCTGTTGCTGTGGGCCATCGCGGTGCTGTGCGAATATGTTTCACCGATGTTCGGTTTCCGCCTGCCGGTGCTTGGTCGCTCCGACAGCAGCAGTGAATGGACCATCGAAGGCCACCATCTGGCGGAACGCTGCCAACTGTTCGTGATAGTGGCATTGGGGGAAACCATTCTGATCACCGGCTCCACCCTCAGCGAAATGGAGTCCTGGCGCGCGCCGGTACTGATTGCATCGTTGGTGGCCTTTCTCGGCAGCCTGGCGATGTGGTGGGTGTATTTCGATACCAGCAGCAAAGCCGGTAGCCATGCCATCAGCCAGGCGGAAAACCCTGGCCAACTGGGTGCCAACTTCCATTATGTTCATGTGGTACTGGTTGGCGCGATCATCGTCTGCGCCGTCGCCAATGAGCTGGTGATCGCCCACCCTGACGGCCATATCAACAACGTGACAGCGGCGGTGCTGCTGCTCGGCCCGGCGATTTATCTGCTCGCCAATGCGCTGTACAAGCGGCTGGTATATCGCCGTTTCCCGCTGTCGCATTTATTGGGGCTGATCGCGCTGGCGGTGCTGGCACCGATCGCTTTTCTCACCGATTTGCTGATGGTAAATGCCCTGACCACCCTGATTATGGTGGCAGTGGCCGTGTGGGAGAGCATTTCGCGCGGCAGAGCGCCGCAAGCCAACAGTGAGGCCATCTAATAAATAAAGAAGGGAGACCGGGGGCCACGCCCCCGGCCGTGATGCTTACTTCAGCGGTTGTGGCAGCGTCAGTACCCACAGCTCGCTGAGCGATTCCGGTTTATCCAGCGGGCGCAGTTCGATACGAGTCGATACGGCTTTGCCCTCCAGGCTCAGGTTACCCTGTTGATCCAACTGGTAATCGCCGACTTTCTTCGCCTTCGGTTGTGCGTCCACCAGCTTGGCCTGCAGACCAAAATCGTTATCGTTAATCACCGCCAACGTGCGATCGTCAATCAGCGACAGACCTTCGACCTTCTCCTGCTGCCAGCCTAATTTACGCAGATCCACCACTTCCCGCTTCTGCGCCAGCTTCACGCCGCGTTTAGCGAGATCTTTTGCATCATCAAACTCCAGCGCTTTTCCCTTACCGTCAAAGGCCGTCAGATCGGTCGCCTGGCTGAGATCAACCAGGTAGATCTTGTTGATCATCTGCTTGTCTTTATCGCTACCCTGTTCGACCAGCAGGATGTGTTGATTGTCCACCGCCACGATGTCGCCCACCTTGGCGTCTTTAGCCTTTTTATAGCTGTCGATATCGATCGGATAGCCGTACATTGCCGTTTTTCCGCTGGCCGGATCAAAACTGACCAGACGGGTGAACTGCGCCTTGTTCTTGCTTTTACCCTCAACGTCGAGCGTGCTCTGCACCGCTGCCAGAATGCGTCCGTCCGGCAAACGGGTGATGCCTTCAAAACCCCGGTTCGGCTGACGCCACTTGATTATATTCGGCAACCCACCGGCCACCGCCTGCTCGCCCTGCTCCGGCGTTGGGCCGTATTTGGCGAGGATCTTGCCCTGGTTGTCGATGTGGATCAGGAACGGGCCGTATTCGTCACACAGCCAGTAGCCACCCTTACCATCCGCCGTAATGCCTTCGGTATCCAACCCACGGCGATCGCCCTGTAACGTTTTCAGCGTATCGCTCAGCGCCACTTCGTTGGTTGAACCAATCAGGCCTGCTGGCAACGGCAACCCGCTGATCGGCCCTTGCTGGTCATGCAGCGGGCGTGAATTGCTGGCGACCGCTTTGCCACCGCCGACGCGAATATCCATCAACAGCGGAACAAACTCAGGGTTGGCGAAGATTTTCGCTTCCTGTTCACCGACCGCAGGCGCATCGGCATTGGGGCCGCGATCGGTCAGGGTAGTCAACAGCAGATCATTGCCTTCACGGCCATTGAATACCAGGCCAGAACCAATACCCACCGGCAATCCCTGTGGGAAATTCTTGGCAAAAGCGCCCTGATAACTTACATGTTCGCCGCCGGGAAAGCTGACCACATAGCGCGCCACCTCAACGTCAGTGGCAGCATAGGAGAACAGAGGAAACAACGAACTGATTAACAGCGAAACCGATTTTATTTTCATGATTATGGCTCAGAGTTAAGGGTGTGAAGTTGGCAGCTTGCTAAGGTATTAGCCCGGCATGACAGTTTGATGACAAACCGGTCTAATACTCTGAATTTTCGTGAAAATTAAATATGGCAAATAGGAATTAACAATTAACACGGACAAATCGAATGGGAAAATCATATGAAAAATTGAATTTAACCGTAGCTATTTCCCGCCAGAAATACTTATACCGCTAAGCTTAGGGTAAATTCTTATAACAGCGATAAAAAAACCAGCAAACACACCGCAACACCCCAAATATAGCCGTATTCGCATAGACAAAGTTAATTGACGGGGATTTAATATCTGCTGTTATTCAAGCTGCATTAAGAATAATCCTGATAGAAACCTGCATTAAATGAAAAAGGTGTTCTATAGTTTTTAGTGCTAACGCCCGTTAGTATTTTCCGTAGGATGGAGTCTATGTCAAAGCGACTTTTTGCCGAATTTTTTGGCACATTTTGGTTGGTGTTTGGTGGTTGTGGTAGCGCAGTATTAGCAGCAGCATTTCCACAGCTGGGTATTGGTTTTCTTGGTGTGGCACTCGCTTTTGGTCTGACCGTGGTCACCATGGCTTATGCCGTTGGCCATATTTCTGGCGGGCACTTTAACCCGGCCATTACCGTAGGATTATTTGCCGGTGGCCGTTTCGCTGCCAAAGACGTGATTCCCTATGTGATTGCTCAGGTTATTGGCGGGATCGCTGCAGCAGCGGTGTTGTATTTGATCGCCAGCGGTAAAGCTGGTTTTGACGCTACCGGCGGCGGCTTTGCCTCCAACGGTTACGGCGAGCACTCGCCGGGTGGCTATTCTCTGCAGTCGGCTATCGTAATTGAACTGGTGCTGACCGCATTCTTCCTGATCGTTATTCATGGTGTGACCGATAAACGTGCGCCTGCGGGCTTTGCTCCGCTGGCCATTGGTTTGACGTTAACCCTGATTCACCTGATCAGTATTCCGGTAACCAATACTTCCGTTAACCCGGCGCGCAGTACCGGCGTGGCAATATTCCAGGGAACCTGGGCATTGCAACAGCTTTGGGTATTCTGGCTGGTGCCATTAGTGGGCGGTGTTATCGGCGGCCTGATTTATCGCTGCCTGCTGGAAGACAAAAAGTAATTTCTATCCGGTAATGATCGGTCAGGGCAGTCGCTATATCCCATGAATTTCCGATTGCAGCCAACCCGCTGCAATCGGAAAAATAAAGGGTCTATTGACTGCCCTGATGTTATTTATCCTCTGACTACCTCAAACATCATAATATCGCTGGTGAATGTTCCGTCCGGTTCGATGGCAAAATGCTGTATCACCTCTTCAGAAACCCCCTGCTGATAAGCACGGATCGCGGTAACGAAATGCTCCGGCGTACGCATCCGCTCTACCCAACTGCTGAACTTCAGATGCAGCCGGTCCGACGTCACTTCCTGTACCAGCAGACCGGCTTCGGTCAGCAGGCCCAACCATTCACCCGGCGCATAGTCACGCACATGTGAAGTATCGCGAAGCACCTCAACGGTTTGCAGATAGATATCCAGCAGCGGATGCCCCGGTGAAACCACATCCATAAAAATCGCTCTGCCACCCGGTTTCAGCACCCGTCGAACTTCACGCAATGCCTGGCCGACGTCATGCCAATGGTGTGCCGAGTAGCGGCTGATCACCAGATCAAAGCTCGCATCGTCAAACGGCAAGGATTCCGCCACGCCCTGCTGTACCTGAATGTTGTTGAAACCTTTATCTATCGCCGCCTGGCTTACCACTGCCAGCATCTGCGCCGACAAATCATAGGCTACCACCTGCGCCACTTTGGCTGCTGCGGTAAAGCTGGCGTGCCCAGCGCCGCAACCCAGATCCAGTAATCTGGCGTTGGTGTGAGGTTCCAACAATCGTGCCAGCCGCTGTAAATCCTTTCCCTGTGCATGCACTGCGCTAGTCAGATAGGCGCTGGCTTGCTCACCAAACTGACGGTCAACCGCATTTTTATGGCTATTGCTGATGCTCATAGGTGCTCCCTTATTATTGTATGGCTTTCGCCTGTGCCGGATGGCTTTTAATGACTATAATCGCCTTATTATACGGGTACAATATAAGCAGTTATCCTAGTATCAGAAGGTACCAGTCTATGCAATCAGAAGCCTTGTCCGGCCCTAAAGCCCTGGGTGCCTTCCTGCGTGCGCACCGTGAACGTATCACACCGGAAATGCTGGGGTTACCCAGCGCCCCGCGCCGTCGCACCAGCGGCCTGCGTCGTGAAGAGCTGGCTCAAATCAGCGGTATCAGCGCCACCTGGTATACCTGGATAGAACAGGGGCGCGAGGTTTCCATATCACCCCATACGCTGGCTCGCATCGCCAAGGCACTGCGGCTGGGGCCAGCCGAACGTCACTACCTGTTTACCCTGGCGCGCGTAGCCGATCCCGAGCAGGAGCATCATCAGGAAACGGCCAACAGTGCCGTTTTGCAAAGTGTTCACCAGGTGACCGTGCCTTGCTACCTGCTGGATATCACCTGGAATGTCGTCGCCTGGAACCCACAGGCGGAGAGCCTGTTCAGCGGCTGGCTGGATCAGGCCGGCAGCCCCAATCTGCTGCACTTTATGTTTTTCCACCCGTTGGCAAAAACGTTGGTCAGCGACTGGGACGATCGTGCACGGCGCGTGGTCGCCGAGTTCCGTGCCGAAACCAGCCACCACCAGAACACCGAAGAGATACGCGCTTTCGTGCGCAACATGACGCACAACAGCGAGGCCTTTCACCACTGGTGGAAACAGCAGGACGTGCTGGCGCGGGAGGGAGGCGAGCGAGCATTCACCCATTTGCAGCAGGGGGCGTTGCGCTATCGGCAACTGACGTTTAATCCGGCGGAAAATAGCGGGCTGAAGCTGGTGATGCTGATCCCTTTGCCGTAACTGGTAACAAATTCATGAACAGGTTTACCTGCCATTTATTTATTGGTTCATATAAACGCGCTAGGGTGATAGTTACCGATGATAGTCATCATCCAGTAACGTTATTAATCTCCTTGAGGTAATCCTATGCAATCCGAAGAACAACGTCTTATCGATGGTCTGTTTGGCCGCTTGAAAGAAGCCGAGACCAAGACGGGCCAGAGGGATCTCCAGGCAGAACAGCAAATCAATCAGCACATTCGTGAACAACCTTCCGCCCCCTATTACATGGCGCAGGTGATGATCATTCAGGAAGCGGCACTGAAGCAGTTGGACCAACGGGTGAAAGATCTGGAAAGCCAGATTGCCCAACAGCAGCAAAATAGTGCCAACCCGCCAAGCAGCGGCGGTTTTCTGGCCGGGCTGTTCGGCGGCGGTAACCGCAGTACGCCAAGCCCGCGCGAGCAGTATCAGGCACAACAGCAGAATAACGCGGCCTGGAACAATCAGCCGCAGCCGGGCTATGCTCCGCAACAGCAACAGCAGCAGCCGACCTACAGTCAACCTCAGCAGGCAGCACCTTCACGCGCCGGCGGGTTCCTCGGTGGGGCATTACAGACCGCAGCCGGCGTGGCGGGCGGTGTGGTGCTGGCCGATATGCTGACCGGCATGTTCCGCCATTCGCAGCCGCAAGAGATTGTGAACATCATCGACGAGACCCCAGCAGCACCGGTGACACCGGTGGATGAAAGCGCGATGAATAATTTCGACGCCTCCAACAACCTCGACACCTTCAACGGTGGCGATAGTCGCTTCCTCAATCAGGACAACGGCTTCCAGAACGCGGATTATCAAAACGACGATAACACCGACTTCTCGGATGACGACTACAACGACGACGATTCGTTTATCTGATGCAGCCCCCCTCTCCGTCCGGGGAGGGGTTTAGTGTTTCTTGTTCCCCGCATCCTGGTCTACAGTTAACCCTGCCCAATGACTGCAGGTGACGAGAAGCCATGCCGCAAATTCCCCCTACGCCCCTTTTTGTTAGCGCCCGTATGCTGATGCGTCCGCCGGTGGCCGACGATGTTGCTCGCTTTTACGCTATTTTTGGCGATCCGGAAACTCAACGCTTTAACCCCGCCGGACCTGTCGCCAGTGAACAGTTGGCACGGCAGGCACTGACTGAACGGATCGAAAACTGGCAGCAGCACGGCTATGGTTCCTGGGCGATTGCATTACATGAACGGCCGGAGTGGATTATTGGATTTGGCGGGATTTCCTGGCGGCCACTGGGGGCACAGCGCACGGTGAATCTGGGCTATCGCTTTGATACGCAGGTTTGGGGCCGTGGATTGGCGACGGAACTGGCGCAAGCTTCACTGGAATATGGTTTTGAACAGCTACGGCTGGCAGAAATTTCCGCGATTGTACGTGAAAAAAATCTGGCCTCGTGCCGCGTGCTGGAAAAAGCGGGTTTACGTTTGGTGGATACCCTGGATGACGTGCCTGGCGATAGGCCAAGCCTGGTTTACAGCCTGCTGCGCAGCGAGTATCAGAGCTGCTGAGACGGCGGATCATCATTGATTTTCGCCAGTTCCCGGCGATAGGACCTCACCTTTTGGCGCTTCTTCAGCCAGGTGGTGGTGGCGACGATAAAAATCAGCCCGGACATAGTCAGTACGCCAATCGGATGGCCATAAAACACCATCATGGCGAAGTAAATGGCAGACACCATCGCCACCCATTTCGCCGTATTTCCCACCGCATTCTTTTCCTGGCTTAAACGGCGAATGTGCTCTTCTTCACTGATTCCCATACCCTCTCCTGATTGACTGAACATTCCATTATATGGGGCCGGAGTGCTGATATTTCAATCGATTAAAGGGTAAAGAAGCGTAAAGCTCAGCAGATTTACTCACTGCGATGATGCAAATAACGCCCTGGTAAATGCTCACCGGGCAAGGCGGTGCCCTGATTGCGGCCAAACAATCGGTAGCGGTTGCTCGCAACCGCATTGTAAAGCGCGTCCGCCAGCCGCTGCGGCAGAAAGCGGGCCCATGCCAGCAGGCGAAATGGCCAGCCAAGCTGGCGCAGTGCCTGAAAAAATGCTGCTGAACGTAACCAGTGCTGGTCTTGTTGCAGGTAAACAATGGAGTCAAAACGGTCGGTGGGTAACGCCAGCCAACGCAGGATCGCCTGCCCTTCCTCGGATTGCACCGTGGCCAGCAAGATCTTGCCCTGCCGATCGGCACGGATCAAAAATCGCACCAGCCCGTGACACAGGTTGCATTCGCCATCGAATAACAACACCCGATCACCAGGCCGCAGATAAGGGGGGAGCGTTGACCGATTCATTTGGCCTCCTGAGGGAATGCCACCAGACTAGCGCGCATTCCCCCTCAGAGCCAGCAGACCCGTTTAAGGCACCGAAGGAGCCAGGGGTTTATCCGGCAATGCCACTACCGAAACGCGGACTTCATAATGCTTGGCCGTACTGGCCGGGATTGGGCTTAACCTACCCCGCCCCCGGCACATGAGAAAGTCGCTTTTCACGACCTTTTCACCCCGATGATCTTTGCTTACACCCCACCGCTAACCTGATGAAAACTTAAGGATTATATAAAGACTCATCGGCGTGTATTTCCTGTATCGCATTACTTACCGCTGGTCAGCGTGCTGTAGCTGGTCATCAGGTTGCGGTAGTCGGGGATATGGTTGGCAAACAGTGCACCCAGCCCTTCGACATCATTGCGCCAGTCGCGATGCAGTTCGCAGGCGACGCCGAACCAGGTCATCAGCTGTGCGCCTTCGGCTTCCATGCGGCTCCAGGCGGATTGGCGCGTCAGTTCATTAAAGGTGCCGGAGGCGTCGGTGACTACAAACACCTCAAAACCTTCGCTGAGGGCAGACAGCGCCGGGAAGGCCACGCACACCTCGGTGACTACCCCGGCAATAATCAACTGCTTACGCCCGGTCGCTTTCACTGCCTTGACGAAGTCATCGTTGTCCCAGGCATTAATCTGTCCAGGGCGAGGAATAAAGGGCGCATCGGGGAATTGAGCTTTTAGCTCCGGTACCAGCGGGCCGTTGGGGCCGTCTTCAAAACTGGTGGTCAGAATGGTCGGCAGGTTGAAATACTTCGCTAAATCCCCCAGTGCCAGTACGTTATTTTTAAAACGATCGGGATCGATATCTCGTACCAGTGAAAGCAGCCCTGCCTGATGATCCACCAGCAATACGGCGGCCTGATCCTTGTCGAGGCGTTTGTAATTTGCAGTCATGGTTTACTCCTGTGGGGTTTTGATTATTGCGGTTAAAAGTGCCCTTGGCCGTTAAGCCAGAGCGCAGAGGTTGTCTTAAAGTGTAGAACCGGATCCGGCATTATTTTACCGGATCGGTTCTCGGGTATGGATGGGTTTAGCCGACGTCGTGCTCTGCCGCCATGCTGCCGAACTTGCCACCGTTGAAGTCATGGAAAGCCTGCTGGATTTCCGCGTCGCTGTTCATGACAAACGGGCCATAGCCGACGATAGGCTCGTCGATTGGCTCACCGCTCAGTACCAGCAAGCTGACGTCGTTGTTGGCTTCGATGGTGATTGAATCCCCCGCCCGGTCAAACCTGACCATTTGGGTTTCACGCACCACTTCCTCGCCGTTAACATGAATAGCCCCGTGCAGCATTACCAGCGCCAGCGTATGGCCTTCTTGCACTGTCAACGTGGTGGTATGACCGGCGTTCAGCTTCATGTCCCAGACATTGAGCGGGCTGAAGGTGCGTGCCGGGCCGGCTGCATCGCCGAAGCTACCGGCGATCACCCGAACCTGCCCTGCGCCGTCTGCCAGTGGAACCACCGGGATATCCGCATTCAACAGCGTCTGGTAACCCGGCTCAGCCATTTTGTCCTTGTCCGGCAGGTTCACCCACAGCTGGACCATTTCCATGGTGCCGCCATTGCGCGAGAAATCCCGGGAATGGAACTCTTCGTGCAAAATACCTGAGGCGGCGGTCATCCACTGCACATCACCAGGGCCAATCACCCCGCCGCTGCCGGTGGAATCGCGGTGCTCGACTTCCCCTTGGTAGACGATGGTCACCGTTTCAAACCCGCGATGCGGGTGCTGGCCAACGCCACGGGTGCCGGAAGCAGAGCGGAACTTGGTTGGCGCCGCATGATCCAACAGCAGGAACGGGCTCATTTCCGCCCCCAGATCGTTATAGGAGAACAGCGAATTCACCAGGAAGCCGTTGCCGACCCAGTGGGCTTCAGGGCTGTTGTAAATACCGAGGATCTTTTTCATCTTGAACTCCTGTTTCAGGTCTCACGACCTTAGGTTGATGCCAGAAGTTTAATCCAACGCCATTTGCTGCAGTAGTAGGCAAGATGTACACTCAGCGTTCTATTTATAGAACGATAAGGACGGGCGATGTTCACCGACTTGAACGATCTGTTTTATTTCGCCAGCGTGGTCGATCATCAGGGATTCGCCCCCGCCAGTCGTGCGCTGGGCATCCCGAAGTCCAAACTGAGCCGCCGCGTGGCGCTGCTGGAAGAACGTCTGGGTGTGCGCCTGATCCAGCGCTCTACGCGACGTTTCTCCGTCACTGACGTCGGCCAGAACTACTACACACACTGTAAGGCGATGCTGGTGGAAGCCGATGCGGCGCAGCAGGCGATCGAACAAACCCGCGCCGAACCCTGCGGTACGGTGCGTATGTCCTGTCCTGTAGCGATCTTGCATACCCGGGTCGGCAGTATGGTGGCGGCCTTTATGGCCGATTACCCGAAAGTCACGGTGCATCTGGATGCCACCAACCGCCGGGTAGATGTGGTGGGAGAAGGGTTGGATCTGGCGATCCGCGTGCGGCCGCCGCCGCTGGAAGACAGCGATCTGGTGCTGAAGATCCTGGCGCAGCGTACCTGGTGCGTCGCTGCCAGCCCGGCACTGGTGCGCACCCTCGGGCCGGTACAACGGCCAGAGGATCTGCATAAATATCCCACGCTCGATCTTGGTCCCGCACGCGCGCAGCACCTGTGGCAATTGACCGGGCCGGACGGTGAAAAAGTGGAGTGGGAACACACGCCACGGCTGGTGACTGACGACATGCTGATGCTGCGTACTGCCGCGATTGCCGGTGCCGGTATTGTGCAACTGCCCTCGATGATGATGCGCGATAACATCCTGCGTGGGGAACTGGTGCAACTGTTACCCGGCTGGCAGCCACAGGGCGGCGTGGTGCACGCGGTTTACCCGTCACGCCGTGGGTTACTGCCGGCGGTGCGGCTGCTGCTCGACTATCTGGCGCAGCAGTTCGCCATCATTGAAGAAGAGTGATCAGCCGGTGATTTCGATGGCGTTGCCGTCCGGATCGCGGATGATCGCTTCGTAAAAACCATCGCCGGTCCAGCGCGGCGGCGCCTGCAGGATCCCCTCCTGCTGCGCACGCTGCGCTAACTGGTCGACAAGGTCCTCGTCGCCTAACGACAGCGCAATGTGCGCCCAACCCACACGTTCCTCGGCCTGATCCGCCGGTAGCAACGCCGGTAAACCCATGATCTCCAGCGTCGGACCGCTAGCCAGGCTGACAAAACGGGAAACAAAACCCGGGCGGTTTTTGCTAACGTACAATTCTCCGGCCACGCCGTTAAAGTAACGCTGCCAGAACGCCACCTGGGCATCAATATCGCGGGTCCACAGGGCAACATGGGCTATTTTCATTTCACTCTCCAATTGATGAGTCGCTGTACAGCACCTTGCCACCGCTGTGGGTCACCTGCTGTTCGAGCTGTGGATGTCGGCCAGGCGGCGTCACCAAATAATCGACGCGGTTGGCAGGCAGGAAGCTGTAGGGGGCGTAGGTATTCAATTTGTCGCCGGTACAGAGCACCGCTACGTTACCGGATCGCGTCAACAGGCGTTTCTTGAACTGGGCATCCTGATAATTCAACGCCGAGAAACCGCTGGCCGGGTCGTAAGCGCAGATGCCGGTGAAAGCGATGTCGAAATGAAAACCGTCAATTTCCTGCACCGCTTTGGCATCGACACAGCCGCCGATGTCGGCATCCAGTTCACCGCCAATTAAAATAGCGCGGATCCCCGGCCTTTCCAGCATTTTAGCGGCGATACTCAGCGCGTTAGTCACCACCGTCAGCCGCTGGTCAGGGGGCAACAGATCGGCCAGATAAAGATGGGTGCTACCGGCATCGAGGAAAATCACCTGCCCTTCCTCGATTAGCGCCAGTGCGGCCAGCGCCAAAGCCTGTTTCTCATCACCGCTCAAATGCAGCCGATCCCCGATCGGCCCGGTTGCCGGTGTGGGGGCCAGTGCTCCGCCATAGATGCGTTTACACAGGTTTTGTGCCGCCAACTGGCGCAGATCGCGCCGAATGGTCGCTTCGGTGGTATTCAGACGCTCCGCCATTTCAACCGCCAGCACACGCCCCTGCTGTTGCAGCGTGGTGAGGATCGCCTCATGACGTTGGTTGGGTAACAGTTTGGACATTTTGCCTCTCGCTGGCGAACAAGTGATCACCAATGTACACAAACGTGCAAAAACGTACAAATAATTCGAGAACAGGGCTGGGCTGCTGAGTTTTGTGGTTGCCGTCGTTGTGGGCATTTACTGCTGCTGTTGCTGGAAGAAGGAAGCGGGTAAACACGGGAATTTCATGAGACGCTCACCTCTTGGCGAACGATTTGGCTATACTGAGGCAGGCAACGTTACCGCAGAACGTAACGGCTTGGGCGCTAAGGGAAAAAGATGCTGTCAAAATTAGTGAAGTGGCTGTTTCAATTGCCGGGCAGGCTGTTTGGCGGGATATTCAGGAGTCGCCTGACGATTTTTATCTTCTTTATGCTGATTGCCGTTGGGGTGTTCAGCACCAAGCGCTATCTGCGTGCCCATCAAAATGACGATGAGTTTGTCTCGATCACCCCCACGGATTACAACCGGGCCATCCAGCGTGAAATGCCGCTGCGCGAGGCTCGCGAACAGTGCGGAGGCCCGCTGCATGACAATGCCGGACAACCCTGGCCCGCGTCGGCCGGTTACCTGCATCAACCAGAGCACAAAAACAGCGGTCGCTTGCAGCAGCTGACACTGGACAATCAAAACAACGATTTTCCGGTGCTGGTCAAACTGGAAACGCCCGGCCAGCCACAACAGCTGGCTGAAGTGTTTATTCCCGCTGCCGGCAGTTTCAATATCAAAACCAATCCGGCCGGCGAATACATCATGAAGATCAGAAACATCAAAAGCGGCTGTAACTTCCGTTCCAGGCCCTTCACCCTCAGCAGCCATCTGGACTGGCGGCTGCCGCTCAATACGCAAACGGACGGCAGCGTGCGGCTCCAGCCGATCAGCGATCGTGAGTTTTAACCCGAGCGCTTATTTCTTCACCGGGTGGTCACGACGGAACAGTTCCCAGCTTTCAATTTCCTGGCCATTAGGCAAGGTGCAGGTGGAATACTGGCCGTTGGCATTTTGTTTGGCATTCAATTTGCCGCCGATCTCGGTGCAATAAACGTCTGCTGGGTTGGCCATGCCGATCGGTTTCATCTGCGGTGGAGGTGGCGCATCGTTGGATTTCATGGTGCAGCCCTGTAGCATCGCCATCCCTGCAAGCAGGGAGACCATCAGAATTTTTTTCATTTTTTCAGCTTATACAAATTAAAAACGGCGGTGCATAAGCAACCGCCGTTTACGTTATCAGGAAATGAAGGACGCGCCCTGCTTCAGAACCAGATCACAGGCTTTTTGCTTCACTTTTTCGGTGATTTGCGAAGTGCCCAGGCTGTTCAAATCCAGGCTCTTGCCTTCGCCGGTTTTCAGCAAACCGCCCAGCCCTTGCTGGTAGTCCTGGCTCTTGGCGTTCTCAGTGCTGCTGATGCCCAATTTGCCCAACAGCTTGTCTTGCACGCCTTGAACGCCATTGGCTGACAGTACGTTGTTTTTCACACAGTACTGCAGGATACCGGCGGCATTGGTCATGCTGCTGGAGCTCAGCGCTTTATCGCCACCGTTCAGCAAGCCGGTCAGCGAGGACAGTGAAGTGCCACCCGTGCTGTCGCCTGACTTGCTCAGCTCACCGGCTGCGCTGCTCAGGGAATCCATCAATCCGGCAGCCTGAGCCGCCCCACAGGTCATAGCGGTGGTCAATGTCAGCGCCAACAGTAAACGATGCTTGGTGTTCATGGGGTAAAACTCCTGTTTATCTTGCCATCCCTGCCTGGTTCCCCTGGCTCTGCGGCGGGAGAAATCAGGTGGGTATATCGTGTGCAATAAGCGCAATGCGCTGGGTCACCTCTTCGGACGCCACCACCCGCGACAAGTTCCTTTTATCTGACAATGCAGCGATTTTTTCAGAATTCAGGTAATTTTCTGGCTGGGAAACGCACGACAGGGAGAATTGGGGGTGGCAGAATGAACGACCCGCCGGCGATCAGAACTGCCAACGGAACCAGCCAAAGAACACGTTACCGTTATTGTAGGTACCGGGAATATAGGTGGCCTGAAAGGTCAGTTGTTTATAGCCGATAGAGGCCAGAGGCAACGGCGCCGGTATAGGAATGTAATTCCAGTTATCGCGCGCGGTAATACTGGCGGTAAAGCCCAGACCCAAACGGAAATCCTTGTCCTCCAGCGGCCGCCAGATCTTCTCATAAGCGTAACCGCCGATCGGTTCCCACTTATTGAACGAATCCTTGAATACCATCAGATAGAGACCATGCCAGTCACCGTCGCTGTCGTAGCGCGAGATGCCATAACCACCGCCCCAGGGGCGCTCGTTGTAGGAGTCGATTTTTTCCTGATCGTAGGTCCAGCGGTTATGCCAGGTAATCGCCGGCACATAGAGATCTTTATTTGGTGAATTGTTCCAGGTTTCCGCCACGTTACGGGTGAAACGCTGCCACAGGCCCGGTTTTTCAGCCTGCACGGCATTGCTATTTTCGGCACCAACCTCAGCGTAAGAAGGTAGTGCAGGAAATAGCAGCGCCACTGTGCAAGCCAAAACGGTCCGTTTAAAAAGCATTATCAAACTCCTGTAAAAAATAAGGCCGGGGATTCTTACCTATCACCTACTCAAGATCAAGCTGTATCTTATTTATCCAGCCAGTTTTTCTTACTCGTTGTCACTTGGTTAAGTTTAGCTGCCGTCAGGCGGAAAGGCGGTTTGCGGCGCACAGGCTACTCTTCCCTCAGTGCAGCGTCTGTCAGAAAACTCCGCAATCGTGCCGTCAGCGCAGAGGGCGCTAGCGGTTAGCTGGCATACGGTAAAACTTCTTTCCTTCACCAGGTGTAGCGGAATCTTTACTGCCGCCCGGCAAGCTAATGTAACGGCGATCACGTTTTTAATCGGGACTGAAAAGCCGTTTTACCGGCGCTCCTGCCACGCTAAGGGTTCTGTCGCCTGGCACTGCTGTAAATATGCAGTTACATCACTGCCGTAGAGGTCGGTGCCATCAAAAACGGGCAGATGACCGGTAGCCATTTAATCCGCGAGCAAAAGTACCGGGCACTCACCCAGCACGCTATGAACTGGCGACACAAGCCAGATTTTACATCTCTATTACATTCAATGAAAAATACCACCGCCGATAACCCCACCTTTAATACCGATTAGTCACAACGTAAACCCGGGAATACAAATCACCCGCCCCCGCGACAGCCACCTCAACTTGAACAAGCCGATAGTTTAAATAATTGTTAAAGCTAACCAGCGCCCCCCTGACTGTACGGGTCCAGCGTTATTTTAAGGTTCTCTACACAACATCGTCGGCAATTAACTTGCTGTTCTCTGCCTGATAAAAGAAAGATAAAAAATCCGGAGAATTACATGAAAATCACTATTGGAGCTTTCATCCTGCAGCAGCTCCGCACCCTGAACATCGATCGTATTTATGGCGTACCCGGCGACTATAATTTGGCGCTGCTGGAATTGATTGAACAGGAGGACAACCTTGAGTTCATCGGCAACTGCAATGAACTGAATGCATCCTATGCGGCCGACGGCTATGCACGGCTAAAAGGTGCCGGGGCACTGATCACCACCTACGGCGTCGGCGATCTGGCCGCGCTGTCCGGTATTGCCGGTGCCTACGCCGAATCTGCCCCGGTGGTCTGCCTGTCCGGCACCCCGCCGCTGCACGCAATGAAAAACCATCTGCTGCTGCACCACACGCTGGCAGACGGTAACTTTGATAACGTGATGAACTGCTTTAAACAATTCACCGTCGCCCAGGCATTAATTACACCGGAAAATGCGGCGGTGGAAATCCCCCGGGTTATTTCCCGTGCCTGGACGGAAAAGAAACCGGTTTATTTACAATTACCTTCCGATATCTGTGATGTGGAAATTGAAATTACTCAGGTGATAACCCCGCCGCAATTGCCGGCCAGCGACAAATATAATGTTCAACTGGCGGCGATGGCATTGCTGGCGCGGATCAAACAGGCGAAAAAACCGATTATTCTGGTCGACCAAATGGTGGATCGCTTTCAGCTACAGCAGTTAGTGATCGACGTGGCGCATAAATTCGCTATCCCACTCACCAACATGCCGACGGCCAAATGCATTATTCCGGAAACCACACCGGGTTGGATGGGCGGTTACAGCGGCAATCTGTCACGCCCCGAACTGTATGAACACATGGCGCACGCCGACTGCGTGCTAAGCTTTGGGGTACGGCTGGTGGACTCCACCACCGGTTATTTCTCGCATCGCATCCCGTCCGACGCGCAAATTGATATTCAACCGTTTTCAGTGAAGCTGGGTGACACTTCTTACCCGGCAGTGGCAACGGCAGACCTGTTGCAGGCACTGCTGGCGCTGGGCGAAGGCGTGGCAAATTATCACCCGGCTCCACTGCCTGAAG
Organism: Serratia proteamaculans; assembly: GCF_949794035.1. NCBI lineage: Bacteria > Pseudomonadati > Pseudomonadota > Gammaproteobacteria > Enterobacterales > Yersiniaceae > Serratia > Serratia proteamaculans. Next base: position 1,026,442 of record NZ_OX461105.1, on the reverse strand, counting down.
CGCGCCATCGGCTGGCGACGCCGAGCGAAACCCCGATCGACCAGGCCTATTTATGGCAGCGCCTGCAACGCTTTATTCGGGCCGATGATGTCCTGGTGGTAGAGAATGGCACTTCGGGCGCAGCGATTGGCGGCATGCGGATGCCGGACGGCGTCCAGGTGGTCAATCAGCCGATCTGGGGCTCGATCGGTTATACCTTACCGGCGCTGTTGGGCACCATGATGGCCGCACCGGATCGCCGACATCTGCTGTTTATCGGCGATGGCTCCTTCCAACTGACCGCGCAGGAAGTTTCCACCCTGCTGCGTTACGATCAGAAGCCGATTATCTTCCTGATTAATAACGACGGCTACACCATCGAGCGCTACATTCTCGGGGAGAACTCGTCATACAACGATATTGGGCCGTGGGACTACGCCAAACTGCCGGCGGTACTCAACACCCAGGCGACGCCGTTCAGCGTGGCGGTAGAAACCACTCAACAGTTGGAAATTGCGCTGGAGCACGCCTCGCGGCAGGATCGGCTGGCCTTTATCGAAGTGAAGGTACCGATGATGGACACCCCGCCGGTGATGAAGGAGTTCTGCAATCGCTGTAATCACTTTAACTTCGGCCTGACCAACCCGCGTCGCGCTTAACCCCATCAGCATCCATCCGCCGTTGCTCAGGGAAAGGCGGCTGGCCCCAGAGCCTGCACCACCTGCTGTTGCAAGGTTTGCAGTAGTGGGTGGTGCCGCTTGGCCCCCAGACGTAACGCATGCGCCACGTTCGGTAAGGGCAGCAGGCGCTCTAAGCGGGTCTCGATCTGCACCCGTCGATCGATAGACTGCTGATTGAGCAGGCCAATGCCCATCCCGGCAGCAATGGCCGCCAACATCCCCGCCACCGACGGACATTCCACCGACACCTGGCAGGCAATACCCGCGGCGCTCAGTCGCTCTTCCGCCAGGCGGCGGTAAAAACAGTCCGGCCCATAGCTGACCAGCTTCACCCTGTCTCCTGACTGATAGCGCCACCCCGGTGGCACACACCAGTGAATGCGCTCCGTTGCCAGCACCACATCTTCTGCGCTCAGCGCATCGCAAAACTGTTGATGCAGCACCAGATCCAGCGTCCCTTGATCCAGTGCGTTACGCAGCACCTGGCTTTGCTCGATGACCAACTGCACATCCACCTGCGGGTGTTGGTGGGTGAATGCCGCCAGCAAGGCCGCCAACTGCGGTAAAGACATCTGCTCCGTGGCGCCAAAACGCACCCTGCCCTGCAATAACGAGGGGGAGAAATGCGCCAATGCCCGATCGTGAGCCTGCAAAATCTGCCGCCCATGCGACAACAGGGCCTCGCCATCCGCTGTGGCGGTCAACGTCATGCCCTGACGATCGACCAGTCTGCGCCCCAACTGCTCCTCCAGACGTTTGATTTTCCAACTCACCGCCGACTGGCTGAGATTGAGCTGTTGTGCCGCACGCGTCATGCTACCGGTATCGATCACGCTCAGTAGCGCTCGCAATGCATCAATGGATAAACGCTGGTTCATAAACAGACCATGACAAAAGTTGGATTTAATCACCATAACTTGTCATTAGCGTCATGGAAAGACGGTAGGTATGGTTTGTCTACAACACGACAATCCGTGAGTCATCATGAACGACTTAGCCTCTCTGCTTAATCAGCAAGTTATCATTCAGGGTCACCGTATTGCCACCGGCATCCAGGGCGCAGGTGAACCGCTGGTGTTGGTACACGGCACCCCTGCCCACTCGATCATCTGGCGAGATTTGTTACCCAGCCTGACGGCAGCGGGCTTCAGGGTTTATATATACGATTTACTGGGCTATGGCGCATCAGAACGCCCGTTGTCGGCAGACACCTCAATAGCAGCGCAGGCGGAATTACTGATCGGCCTGCTGGACCACTGGCAACTGGATTCCGCCCACGTGTTTGGTCACGATATTGGGGGCGCATTGTCACTGCGTGCAGCGTTCGAGCACTCCCGACGCTTTCGCTCGCTGACCATCGCGGATATTTGCAGTTACGACTCCTGGCCTTCTCCGACCTGGCGCGGCATCCGTAATAGCTATCGCCAGTACGCGGTCATGGACGCGTCACAGCACGAGCAAACCCTGGCTCGCCAACTGAAAATGGCGGTGTTCAACAAGTCGCGGATGTCCGGAGAGCTATTGCAGCACTATCTGGCACCGATCGTCGGTGTGGTCGGCCAACCGGCATTTTATCAACATCAAATCGCCCATTACGACGCCCGCTATACTGAAGACTTCGCCCAGCGCCTGCCAGAGCTCCGCCTGCCGGTGCAAATCCTCTGGGGTGAGGACGATGAGTGGCAGCCGGTAAGTTACGCCTACCGTTTGCAGGGCGACATTCCCGGTGCCAGGCTGCAGGTGATCCCACAGGCAGGACATTTTTTAATGGAAGACGCGCCGGAAACGGTAGCCCAACGGCTGGTGACGTTTATTCATTCACTTAAATCGGGCGAATAGGCTCAGGAGAACATGATGCAACTGATTGGCATGCTGGATTCACCCTATGTGCGCCGGGTGGCAATTTGTCTGAAATTATTGGAGATCGAATTTGAGCACCACGCCATTTCGGTGTTCCGCGGTTTTGAACAATTCAAAGCCATTAATCCGGTGGTGAAAGCCCCAACGCTGGTGCTGGCCGACGATCAAATCCTGATGGACTCTTCGTTGATCCTGGAGTATGCCGCCGGCATCGCCCCCACCGGCAAGGCTCTGCTGCCGACTCAGGGCGCTGCACGACTCTATGCTCTGCAACTGACTGGGCTGGCGCTGGCCGCCTGCGAAAAGACGGTGCAGATCGTTTATGAGCAGCAGTTACGGCCGCAGGAGAAACAGCATCAACCCTGGTTGGATCGCGTTCAGGGCCAACTGCTGGCAGCCTACGCAGAACTGGAGAAACAGTTGCTGCGAGCCCCCGCAACACCTCAGGTTACGGGCAGCGCTGAAGTCAGCGTGGCGGTGGCCTGGAGCTTCACTCAACTCATGCTCCCCGGGCTGATTAGCGCCGATAACCACCCGACGCTGGCGGCATTTGCCGCCCAGGCCGAGCGGCATCCTGCGTTTATCAGTACCCCACAGGTTTAACCCGCCGAGGCGCGCGTCATACAACGTTGGCGCCGCTCGTCCACCCGCTTGGCAAACCAGGCGGTGGTCAGCTTACGGGTAATTTTCGGGCTTTCCAGCTGAATGCCCGGCAGCATTTCCCGTGGCAGTTTCTTGCCGGTGGATTTCTCCGCCAGAGCATAGACACGCTCATACAGGTCGGTGTCGGCAAACTCCAGTAAATCGCCCTTCTCCAGCGCCCGGCGAATCGACGAGTTACTCATATCCAGGCGCTTGCCGAGGGTGCGCACGGCCAGTTCGGTGGTGCCCGGCTTGTCGGTGCCGTAGTTAATCACATCGCCGTCCAGCGCCAGCGGGATCCCCGTTGCCCGGCTGACTGCGCTTTGGAAAGCCGCATTGCGGCTGGCGTACCACCCGGCATTGAAGTCGGCAAAGCGGTAAATCGGCTGGCTGTAGTTGGCCGGATACCCCAACAGGTGAGCGATACCGAAATACATGCCGCCACGGCGGCTGAACACTTCGCGGCGAATAGTGCCGTCAATTGGGTAAGGATAGCCTTTGGCATGAGCCTCGGCGAAGGCGATACTCACCTGCATCGGCCCGGCGGTATGCACCGGATTCAGGCTACCAAACAGCTTCTGCCCCATCGGCACCGAATCGATCATGTCATCAAAAATATCGCTCAGGTCTTTCTCGGTACGCACCTTATCCAGCCGCTCGCTGTAGCTCTTGCCATTCGACGATTTAATCAGCAAGGCGGTATGCACCAGGAAGTTGGGGATATGCAGTTGGTCGGCTCGGCGGTCGATCTCTTTCCAGGCGATTTTGGGCAGCCCCGGCACCGGCGGGTTGGCCTGAAAGGTCGACTCCTGCTCGGTGACGGCCAGTACCGAACACAGGTTTTGGTCGCTGGGTTCAATACCCTGTGCGGCAAAGGCGGCGGTGATATCGGTGGCCCAGCCCTGGCGATCGGCGGTGTTGGCCGGCATTAACCGCACTAACTGGGCTTTGACGTCTGCCGGACGTTGCACCGGCGCGGTAGGCGTTTTAGTGGTACAACCGGCCAACACTAGCAGCGCGGCCAGGCTCAACGGACGCAAGGTCATCGGGTTGATAAAACGGCGAATTAGCATCTTTTCCCTGATCGTTTTAGCTTAAACTGCACTGACGTTAGCCCAGCCACGGGCCGCGATCCAGTTTAAATATACCGATCCGCCCATTGCACTGGGCCATCAAAGGAAAATAGCCGTCAAGGAATAACCCAATGATTGAACTCACGGACATGAGCCAGCAGGAATTCGAACGTTACTGTGCTCACGCAATCGAAGAATACGCCAAGGAACTGGCGCGTTCGCTGTCGCTGAGCCAAGAGCAGGCGCTGGTGGAAGCCGCGGCAACCTACAACGACTCGTTACCCAACGGGTTGGCGACGCCCAACCACAGGTTGGTTTGTGCCCGGCGGGTGGGAGCAGAACAGAATATCGCCATCGTCTGGTACAACATCAAACAACGCACCTATGGTAAGCAGCTATTCGTTTATGATTTTGAAGTCGATGCCGCCTGGCGGGGCAAGGGCTACGGTGAGAAAATCCTGAGCGCGGTGTTGGACGCAGGACGGGCTGCCGGTGCGGAATATGCCGAGTTGGCGGTCTTCAACGATAACCCAACGGCAGCCAGGCTATATACCCGGCTCGGCTTCAGGGCCGTCAATACCCGAATGCACCTGAAGCTCTAAATTATACCTTTCATGCTGCTGGGCATTTTCAACGGCCCCATAAACATGTATTTTATATGCAACATATAAAATTATTCTGTTCGCCCGCTACATGCGGAAACGCAGAACTCAAGGAGTGATTTATGAATGACCTGCTTTGTTATAAAACCCTGCCAGAATGGAACAGCACCACGCTGCCGGAGAGTTTCCAGAAAAAGCACAACACCCAGAGCGGCACCTGGGCCAAACTCAGGCTGCTGAGCGGGACATTAACCTTCGCATTGATGACCGAACAGGGCGAAACAACCGAAACCTGGCAGTTCAGCCCCGAGAGTCAACCGCCGTTTATCGAGCCACAGCAATGGCACCGCATCGTTTCATTCTCCGATGATATGACCTGCCAACTGGCTTTCTATTGTTCGCCAGAAGATTATTACCACAAGAAACACCAACTGACCCGTACCCACTCCGAAGTGATCGAGGCCGTACAGCGTATCGCGCCTGGCAAAACACTGGATCTGGGCTGTGGCGGCGGACGCAACTCGCTTTATCTCAACCTGAAAGGCTTCGACGTCACCGCCTGGGACAAACACAGCCCATCGATTGATAATCTCAACGGCATCATCGATAGCGAAGGCTTGTCGCACATTCGCGCCAGTGTGCAAGACCTCAACACCCACAGCTTCAGCGGCGAATACGACTTTATCCTTTCTACCGTGGTGTTGATGTTCCTCGACCCGGCGCAAATCCCCTCGCTGGTGAAAAACATGCAAGACAGTACCGTCAACGGCGGTTACAACCTGATCGTCGCGGCGATGGATACACCGGATTATCCTTGTAGCCTGCCTTTCCCGTTCACCTTTAAACCGGGTGAGCTGAAAGAGTATTACGCCGGTTGGGAAGTGCTTAAGTACAACGAAGAGGTTGGCCAACTGCACAAGACCGACGCCGCCGGTAACCGCATTTCGCTGCGTTTCGCCACGCTGCTGGCACGCAAGCCATAACCCCTTTTTGACCCCTGTGTAACGGGCGGCGAAATACGGCAAACAACATGAAGTTTATTACGTTGCCAACCCGCCGCTGCGGCGTTAGGATCGCGCCCGGCTACGGGTGTAGCCAGTGTTATTGGCTGTCAGTTCCTCGCATGGAGAGGTTATTGTGTTAGAGAGTTTTGGCGTCCTGAATCTTTGGACCTATCTGGCCGGGGTGATTTTTATCATCATCCTGCCGGGCCCGAATACGTTGTACGTGCTGAAAACCGGCGTGACACGCGGTGTGCGAGCTGGCTATACCGCCGCGCTGGGCGTGTTTATCGGTGATGCAATTCTGATTTTCTGCGCCTATATCGGCGTGGCTTCGCTGATCCGCACCACGCCGTTCCTGTTTACCCTGGTGCGTTTTCTCGGCGCGATCTACCTGCTGTTTCTGGGTGCAAAAATTCTCTATGCCACCTTTATCCAGAAAAATGCGGCACAGCATCAGCAGATTGAAGGCAGCCACAGTATTCTGCGCAAATCGCTGACGCTCAGTCTGACCAACCCGAAAGCGATCCTGTTCTATGTGTCGTTCTTCGTGCAGTTTATCGACTTCGACTATGCCCACACCGGCCTGTCGTTCACCATTCTGGCGTTGATCCTCGAGTCGGTCAGTTTTCTCTATATGACCACGCTGATCTTCTCCGGCGCGATGCTGGCGCACTTCTTCAACCACAAGAAAGGCCTGGCAAAACTGGGCAATGGTCTGATTGGCCTGCTGTTCCTCGGCTTCGCCACCCGTCTGGCGACCCTCAGTTCCTGATCCGGTTCCCTAACGGCTGACCCGTTCAGCCGTTAGCTTCTCCCCCATCATGTCACGCAGGGCAAACCGATTGTCAGGCAGACAAAAGTCGACCCTCTCCACCTGCTGTAAGCTTTTAAGGTTAACGATAGCGACCTTTTTTGTCTGACAGGAGGGCGTATGCCTGACAATACCCTAGCAGTGATGGACAGCGTTTCGCGTTTTCTCGATCGTCATCATGGGCTATATATCGACGGCCAATGGTGCGAAGCCAGCGCCGAAGGCCGGCTGGCGGTGTATAACCCCGCCGACGGACAGCAAATATCCTCTACCGCCGATGCCAACGCACAGGACGTCGCGCGTGCCGTGCAATCGGCCCATCAGGCTTTTACCGCCGGGATCTGGGCACAGCGTTTACCCACCGAGCGCGAACGCATTTTACTGCGCTATGCCGATCTCCTTGAGCAACACAGCGAAGAGCTGGCCCAGTTGGAAACGCTGGAACAGGGCAAGTCGATCAATATCGCCCGCATGTTTGAAGTCGGCAGCACGGTGAACTGGATGCGCTACACCGCCGGGCTGACCACCAAGATCACCGGCCAAACGCTGGACGTGTCGATCCCGATACCACCGGGTGCCAAATATCAGGTATATACCCGCAAAGAACCGATTGGCGTAGTGGCCGGTATTGTGCCGTGGAACTTCCCGCTGATGATCGCCATGTGGAAAGTGATGCCGGCGCTGGCGGCAGGTTGCTCTATCGTCATCAAACCCTCGGAAACCACCCCGCTCACCGTGCTGCGCATGGCCGAACTGGCCACCGAGGCCGGTATTCCGCCGGGCGTATTCAACGTGGTAACCGGCAAAGGCACCGGCTGCGGCAAGGCACTGACCGAACACCCGCTGGTCGCCAAAGTGAGCTTTACCGGCTCCACGCCGGTCGGCAAAGGTATCGCGCGCGCAGCGGCAGATCGTCTGACCCGCGTCACGCTGGAACTGGGCGGTAAAAACCCGGCCATCGTGCTAAAAGACGCCGATCCCCAACAGGTCATCGAAGGCCTGATGGCGGGCAGCTTCCTCAATCAGGGCCAGGTGTGCGCCGCCAGTTCGCGGATTTATATTGAAGCACCGATCTACGACACCCTGGTGGCCGGGTTCGAGCAGGCGGTGAAATCCCTGACCGTCGGGCCGGGCATGGATGCCAATGCGCAGATCAACCCGTTGGTATCCAGCGATCACCGTAATAAAGTGGCGGCCTATCTGGACGATGCCAGATCCAAGCATGCGGAGCTGATCAGCGGCGCGAGCGGGCCGGATTCTCAGGGGTTTTATATTCCGCCGACACTGGTGATTAACCCAGACGATAAGCTGAACCTGACGCGCGAAGAAGTGTTTGGTCCAGTGGTGAATCTGATTCGGGTGGCGGACGCCGAAGAAGCGCTGCGCAAAGCCAACGACACCGACTACGGTCTGACCGCCAGTCTGTGGACCACCAGTCTGCAGGCAGCAATGGCGTACACGCCACGCATTCAGGCCGGTACGGTCTGGGTCAATACCCATACGTTGATCGACGCCAACATGCCTTTCGGCGGCTTTAAACAATCGGGCAGTGGCCGCGACTTCGGCCCGGACTGGCTGGATGCCTATACCGAATCCAAATCGGTGTGTATCCGTTACTAAACAGCGACTTAATCATCAATAGCGCCACCTGTGGCGCTATTGATGCTGTTTACGGTATTCGCTCGGCGAAACGCCAAAACGGCTTTTGAAGGCGGTGGAAAAGTGGCTGTGATCGCTAAAGCCCCAGTCATAGCCGATAGTGGCCAGTTTCTGTCGCTCCGGTGCGCTGCGTAATGCCTGCGCACACAAATCCAGACGGCGGTGCTTGATATATTGCGCCACCACCAGTCCCTGACGAGCAAACATCCGATACAAACTGCGTACCGAAACGCCAAGCTCGCCGGCAATCCACTCCGGCCGCAACTGCGGTGACTGAATATGCGTATCGATAAACGCCAGCGTTCGGCTAAAGCTGCGCGGATGACGGTCTTCCTCAACCACGCGCTCGACCAGCACCGGACGCAACAGCGTCGCCACCGCGTTCAGTATCGCTTCACTTTCCGGAGCGCTCATCTGCGAGTCCTGCATGCAACCCAACACCAGTTGCCGACTAAGGCGCACCACGCTGCTTTGCGCATCGAGCCGCCGGGCGTACTGTACTTCGGACGCAGACTGCTCGAGATAGCTGCGCGGCATCAGTAATGAGATTTGGCGGGAATTCTGTTGGAAGGTAAAGCTGCTGGTGCGTGAGGCGTCAATCAGCGTGACGTCACCGGCGGACAATACCGCCTGCCGATCGCCCTGCTCCATCAATGAGCTGCCACGCAGTTGAAACACCGTGAAAAAGTGCGAGCCGTCGCTACGGGCAATCTCCTGTTGGGTACGGTACAGCCGGGTCTGGGCAGCATCAACCACGCTCAGACGCAACGCGTGGGCGCGGAACTCCTGCATCGCACCGCTAAAACCAGGCCCCAGCGTCTTGGCGCAAAACCGGCCACAGGCGGAATTGATTTTCGCCAGCCATTCCTCGAAACCGACCTCCCTGACCTGTGCGGAAATTGCCATGGCTTACCCCTCAAACATCAGCGATGAAACGCGAACGGCGTCGAACAGAAAATCAACATAACAACCCGGTAACATACAAGCAATGTCGGGGACGGGATTTGGCGCAGGGATCACAGATTGCGCCTTACTCCACACAACATGAAAAACCCGGCCGCAGCCGGGTAGGTAAAAACAAGAGTAAGGGGAAAATATTAAGGTTGGGTGGTCAGCAGATAGCGGACCACGGCGGCGTACTCTTTGGCGTAACCGTCAACGCTTTGGCTCGCCATACCGGCATTGTCGATTTTGTACTTGCCGGAGACATAAAACGATGGCGTTGCACGCACGTCCAGCGCCTTCACGGCCTCATTCTGTTTGGCAATCATGCCCTTCACCAGCAGGCTGTGGCGCGCATTTTCATAGGTAGCAGCATCCACACCAGCAGCGGCAAACACCCGCTGGATATCTTGTTCACTGTTGATGGCGCGCTTCTTTTGCAGCTCGTCGAACAGCAAGCCTTCAATTTTGTCCTCAATGCCCATCACCATCGCCACCGACCAGGCTTCGGTCAGCTCATTACCCAGTTTGCCCATCAGGCCAACGTGGTATTTGGTCAGTTTGGTGCCCGCAGGCAAGGCCTGGCTGACGGTGCTGCCCACATGGTAGGTATCGGCAAACTGATAGCAGGGGCCGCAATAGAAGGAGAAAAACTCCACCACCGCAGGGGCAGAGGCCACCGGCTTATCCAGGCGGGTATATTGTTCACCCGCGCGGTAATCCGCCGCCGCAGCGACAGCAGGAAGCAATAACGCCAGTAACGCACCGGCAAACAGTCGATTCACTTTAGCCAACTTAAATACTCCAATTCAGATGAGAACATTGTCCCTAACGCCGTTGTTTATAATCAAATTATCGGTTCAAGGCCAGGCTTTATTACCTTATGTTTATGTGGGATTGACCCATATCAAAGGTGTCGGGCTGAGAGTCGGTGGTGCTCTGCAACTCAGGGACTATGCTTAAAAGAAGGCGTTGACCGGTGCGTAACGGCACCAGGAAATCCGATACCGAGGTTAAAATGACATCGATTAATAAGAACATTGGTGAATACGACTTCACCGCGCAAAAGAGAGCGGACATGATCACCGGCACCATCAGCGGTGAATTCCCGGACAGCGATGCCAGCCTTCCCCTGCTGCCATTCTCCGGGACCTTTACCGCCCCTTCCGTGGCAGAAGCCATCGCAGAGATTAAACGCAAGTTCCCCCATATAGAGCCGGCCATTATCGATTTATTACGCGATGAAATGCTCAGGGCGGGATATTAACCCGCCCTTTTAAAACAACAGAATAAGCAAACGCCAGAGAGCCGCTCCGCTAATCACTATTAATAAGGGAATACGCTGCGTCAGCCTTCACCGACGCAGCAGGGTAAAACTAGTTTTTTGGCAGTTGAATACGCACGACGCTTTCCGGTTTACCGGCCTTGGTGCCGGCGCCGTCATTTTTCACCGTCACGAACAGCACGTTATTGTGGGTGTCCAGCGCCAGACTGTTAGGGTGCGGTGGCAGTTCTACCCTTTGCTGGCGTTTAAGCGTCTTCGAATCAAACACCGTCAAGGTCCCTGCACCGTGATCAACACGGATCCCTTTACGGTTAGCGACGTAGATCCGCTGGTTACGATCGTCCAGCAGCAGGCCGATCGGCACTTCGTCGGTCAATTCGCTGGCCAACACTTTGCCGTTGTCCGCATCCAGTGCAAACACCCGATGGCCACTGCTGCGCTTCGCGTAGTCATGCCCCAAATGAGTGTTACGGTAGTTATCGCGATCGATACCCTGATCCACGCCTAACAAGCGGTTGTTCTTGCCGTCATACACCAGGTTCAGCAACTGATCCGCCTGGATCTCCTGGGTAGAGGCGATCGCCAGCGTATCGGCATTCAGGGTGATCAACTGCCCCTGCATGTTGGAGACGAAGACCCGCCGCCCTTTTTCATCGATAGTGATCCCCACCGCGTTGTAACCGAAACCGGGGATGGTTTTCTCCAGTTTTTTGGTCTTGGTGTCCACCACAAACAGCACGCTGTCGACCCCAAAGCCCAGTCCCGGCAGGAACAGACGGCCGGTCTGCGCATCATATTTTGCCTCGCGGATGCGGTACTGATAATCCTCGGTGATCTTGAAGCGCTTAAGCTCCTCAAGCAGAAATTCCAGCCGCTTTCCACTGATGCCGGCATCTTTGTAGGTCTTTTCCAGCATCGTCTTTTCAGTCACGGGAATGCTGTCCAGAGCACGGTTGGTGGCGGTATCCACCACGCCGACCGAGCCGTTGAAGCCCTGCGTCAGATAGAGTCTATGACCGGCGTCATCCAGCGCTACGCCAAAACCTTTTACCTGTAGAGGGATTTCCGCCTGCACCGCCAGCGTGGCCGGATCCAGACGCAACACGCGAGATTTCGCCTCTTCCTTCCAGTCCGGTGCGCTGACAAACAGCGACTGCTGGCTTGGGCTATAGGCCATCTCCACCACCGCCGACGACAACGGCTGACGCTTGATATCCTCTGGCTTAATCCCGTTATCACGGGCCTGTGCCGCACCCGCTACCACCAACGACGTGGCGATCAACAGTGACAATAAAGCGCGAGGTGTTCCTGGTGTTCCAGACATCCGTTTATCTCCATGAAAGTAATAAAGTCAGTTAGGGTGAACAACGTCATTGCTGTGGTGTCGGTGGCAGAGCCGCAAGTTGCATCTCCCCACCTGCCTGCTGAGAAAAATGCGAAAACACCTGCTCAATGGTGCCGGCGATCAGCCCCGCCTGTTGCGCGGTATAGTGATCGGTGCGGTAGGTCATCATCACGCGCAGGGATTTCACGCCATCGAGGTTTTCTTCCATCACTTCAAACTGCAGGCCAAGCAAGGATTCGGTTTTCTCCGGCTCCACCTGACGGTAGGCCACCGTGCTGCCGTCCCGCAGGGTGAACTCCCCATTCAGCTTGATGCGGCTGTGGATCTGAATGAACACTTCGAACATGTGGTTCTTGCGATCGGCATCTACACCAAACAGCCCTTCCTCCACCAGATCGATGGGGATATCGGTGTAGGGCATCGAACCGTTAATGGTGTTTTTTACCTGGTCGATCAGCCCCGCCACCGTCAGCTGTTCGCCAAAGCGCACCCGGTGCACCACCACGGTAGTAAAGTAGCCGATGGTGTCGAAGAACTCGGCGTCGTTACGCCCTGAGGTAGAGGTGCCCACCAGCAGATCCGCCGGCCCCCCCAGCAGCCGCAGCGCCGTGGTAATACCGGCGTAGACTACGTTGAACAGTGAGGCGTTGTTCTTTCTGGCCTGCGCGTATAGCCCATCGGCCACCGCCGGGTCGACGTCGAACTCCAGCCAGCCACCGTTAACGTCGGCCTCAGCCGGTACCGCAGGATGGTGCGAGGGTTCCTGCTGGAACAATGGCTGACCGACCGGCGCATCGCGCAGGTTATCAAGCCAATAATCCAGGTGTTGCTGGACGACGCCGCCCGCCTGCTGCTGTCGGGCAAAGGTATAAAACTGCGGTACTTCGCTGCTCCACTGCGGTGGCTGCCCCGCCATGCGGTCACGGTAAGCCATGCCCAGTTCGTCCATCATCAGGTTCAGCGACCACTCGTCGATCACCACATGATGGAACAACAGCGAAAGCAATTGCTGACCGGTTGCCGCATCACGCAGGAAGGTGGCGCGCAACGGCAGTTCGGCAGTCAGGTCAAAGCGGTGATCCCCCGCCCTGGCCAGCAACTCGCTGGCGTTACCGGCCGGTGTGTCATCGGAGAAAGAGAACCAGGCGTAGTCCAGCAGCTCAGCGGCCGGCACCACTTGCTGATACACCTCTCCCTGACGTTGAATAAACAGCGAGCGCAATACGCTGTGGCGCGTCATCACGTCGATAAACGCCTGACGCAGTACCGTTTCGTCCACCGGATCAAGGAAGCTGATGGCAAAGGGCAGATTGAAGATCTCGTCGTGACCAAACGCCTCGTAAACTTTCCACAGGGAATGCTGCGCCAGTGACAACGGCGCCTGGACAGTTTCGCCCTGGGCTTGTGTAGTGGGTTCCTGCACGACCGGTAGCGCCACTGCCTGACGTTTGGCGTAAGCCGACAATCCTCGGGCGGTGGCGTGACTGAACAGATCGTTAATGTTGAGTTCGATGCGGTGCAGGCTGAGCAAACGACCGATGACGCGGGTGGCCACCAGCGAGTGTCCGCCACGGTCGAAGAAATCTTCATCGGCGGTCATCTCCGGTGCGACCAGCGCGTCGCGGAATTCCGCCAGGATCAGTTGGGCGATCTCGGCATTTTCTTCCTGCGTGTCCTCAACGGCCAAAACGCCCTCGGCCAGCGTTGAGGGGTGTTCTGCAGCGGCAAGCAGCGCCGTGGTTATCGTCCTTTCGGCGAGGAAAGCGACAAACTGCTCCAGCAGGAAAGGGGCTGCATGTGGGGTTAAGCGGGGATCGGCCACCAGTTCCAACACCACCGAATCCGGATCCGGCAGGCTCAACGCCAGCACCAATTCAAAAGGCGTGTGCAGCGGTGGCAGCAATAACCGTTCGGCACTGACACCGTCAAGTTGCAGCGCCACCGACGGGTCCGCCAGCCAGGTCACCAGCAGTTGGGCCCACTGAGGATTGACCGCTTCTGCCGTTTGCTGTGCCAGCAGTCGGCTTTCCGCCTCAGGATCCGTAGGCTGCAGGGTCAGACGTTTCAACCTTGCCGTGCTCATCCAGGCATCCAGACCACTCGCCTGCTGCGCGTCGTCCTGCGGCACACTCAGTTGCACCGGCAGCCCGCCGGATTGAGCTGAGATAAAGCGACCAAAGCGCACGGCAATCGCCGCCAGCAGCGTCGCCGGGTTGTCTGCGACCGGCAAGATTTTGCGCGCTACGCGGGTCGCTATACGCACCCCGGCCTGCGCCAGAAGCGCATCCTGGGGTACGGATGCCTGATAATCCCGCAGAGCCGTCGCCTGGCGCGGCCACGGCAGCACCAGATCGGCCGCTTCCGTCTGCGGGGCCACCGCAGGGATAATGGCAAAACTCTGCGTCGGCTCAACTCCGTTATACAGCGCCGACAGCGTGGTCAATAATTGCCGACAGGAGAGCGTTGGGGCCAAAATATCGTGTGCCACCACGCCCAGCACCGCACTGGCACCGGTGAATAATAGAAAACGTACCGGTGCTTCACGTGCCAGCTCGAGAGGCGTGGCCTGCGCCTGCAACACACGGCTAACCGCCTGTCGTTCGTCTGCCACTGCCTGAATGCTCACCGGGTTTAGCGTCGCGTTACCGCGCAGCTTGCATAGACCCTGCTCGTCATCAAAGTCATAACGCACGTCCAGCTCTGGCATCAGCCGCGTCAGGGCTTCCAGTGCACTGACCAACCGGCCGATATCCGGCTCACCGCCTAATCGCCAGGCCATCGCCTGCTGGCTGCCACCATCACCCCGCTGCTGGTGCATAAACCACGCCAGCTCTTCCGCTTCGCTTAATGGCTGGGAGGCCTCTGCTGCCCGCGCGCCCAGCGTCTCAAACGCCAGATCCAGACGCTGGGCCTCGTCATCGCTAAGAATATTGTCAAAATAACCGCTCACTGCTCTATCTCCTTGTGCCCGGCCACGCCGGAACATCGGGGAACGCTGATGATAAGAAGGGGCGTTGATACGCCCCTGGTGCAGACTGGCTGCTAACGCATCAGAAGGTCAGTTCAAGTGCCGCACCGATCATACGCGGACGCTGTTGAGACGCCGTATACACATCATTGCCGGTCACCATCACGCGACGTTCCGAATCAAACAGGTTCTGTGCATACAGAGTGGCGCGGCCATAGGCGAAGGTGTACGCCAACTGAGTATTTGCCGACCAGTAGGAACCGATATGCCCGCGTGAGTCGTTGTCGTACTGTGAGTAGTAAGAGTCTGAGAACGCCACGTTGCCGCTCAATTCCAGCCCGGCCATCAACTGGTACTTGGCACCCATGTTGGCCGTATAGGCCGGTGCGCGCGCCAACTCATGCCCTTCTACGCCGCTACCCGAGAACTTCTTGATCTTGGTCTTCAACAGGCCAACGTTGGTGAACAGCTCGAAGTCCCAGCGCGGCTGCCAGGTAGCACCCATTTCCGCACCGTAGGTTTCCACCTTGTCGGCATTGCGTATCACACTCGAGTTCTCGCCCAAAGAATAAGGCAGTTGCATATCCTTGTAGTCGTTATAGAAAACGTTGCTGGTCAGGATGACGTTGGCATCTTTCAAGTGATGACGGGAATACAGCTCATAGTTCCAGACATACTCGGAGCCATAGGTGTAGTTGACCACCGGCGTGCCGATAGTGATGCCTGCGCCGCCGGCGTTATAGCCGCGCGCCACCTTGGCACCGTAGGTCTGGGTATCCGTCGGTTTCCAGGCCAGATCGAGCTTCGGCAGGAACACGTCGTAGGTCTCGTCGAAGTCGATACGCGCGGTGTTGCTACCGCCGGTACGGCGGCGATGTTCGTGCTCCAGGCGGCTGGCAGCGGTAAGATCAACTTTTGGCGTGATGGCAAAGGTCAGTTCGGCAAAGGCTGAATTAGTATCGGTTTTATCCTTGAAACTGGAACCACCGAAAATATTGACGAATTCATCCTGCTTGGCGTGGAAATAGCGCAACCCCGCCAACCCATGCAGACGGCTATCCGGCCCGCCAAAGCGTGCCACCGGCTCCACATGCACCTCTTTACCGTTAACTTCAGCATATTGAATGTTGTAAGCAGTAGGACGGTTGATATTAAAGTCGGTGTAGATCACCCGGTTTTCCAGCGTCAGGCTGTCGGACTGTTCCCAGGCGATATCCCAAACACCGCTGTTGTTGTTGCTTTTAAACACCGCGCGACGGGGATCGTGGCGTGGGTTAGTAGGGTGAACCAGTGGGTTGAGGCTCTCGTTTTGCGGTGAGGTGCTGCCAAAATGGTTAAAGGTCAGCTTGGTGGTCAGTTCGCGCATACCTGCCGGGTTGAACAACAGCTTGGCGCGGGCGGTGGTAGCTTCTACCTCGCGCGGATCGCCCACCGGTTCATAAGCAGGCAGGTCGGCATCGCTGCGGCGACGCTGACGATCAACGCTGACGCGGAACGCCAACTGATCCTCCACCAATGGGCCGGAGGCCATGGCGGACAACTGCGAAGAATGCTGATTGCCAACCCCGCCCTTAAAGGCGCTTTCCCAGTCGAAAGTAGGATCCTTACTGGTCATCACGATGGCACCGGCAATGGCGTTACGCCCCTGGATATAGCTCTGTGGGCCGAGGAACACTTCAACACGATCCAGATCCCACAGCGACTGAGGGCCGTAGGCTTGCTCGTTATAGGTTAGCGAGCGGCCATCCAGTGACAGATTGAGGCGCGGACGGGTGCCGCTGAGGAAGGCATTGGCACCGGTGTTAGGACCGGAGCCATCGATACCGCGCACAGTGGGCAAATTGTTGCCAATGCCCAAATCCACCACGTTGGTGGTCATACGTAGCAAATCAGGGATCTGCAATGCATTGGGCATGGATGCAATACGTTCACTGTCGAACACTTGCACGCTGGAGCCGGTATCAAAAATGCTGCGTTTAATTTTTTCGCCGGTAACCAACAGGCTCTCCGAGTCCTGCCAATTATCGTTACGTTTGCTGTCGGCGGCTTCCTGAACCTTCTCGTCCACGACGGCGGCGTTAACGCTGCCCACCGACAAAGAACAAAGACCCAGAAAGAGTGAGGAAAATGCCCCAATGGCCTGTAAGCCTGCTTTTTCCTTGTTTCCTACGATTTTATGCCTTTGAGCCGCTGAATGCTTGCTCATAGATGTATTCTCCTTTCATCCCAGATGCACAAAAATTTAATTGTTTTCACATAGGTAACGACGCTGATTCTCACACTGACAATGGCATTGCGGCCTTCCTGACCTTGCTATGCATATCCCTGCCGCAGACAACTGCCCCACCCCCGAGATACAGCGGGCAGAAGCGGTTTTTTTGTCTGGAAACGTAAAGAAATGTTAATAATGATAATATTTTACATATTTTAATGCAAATCATTATCACTTAAGCAAATGAATGCGTTAAAAAACAATCAGCGGGGAAAGCAATAAAACGAAGTTTTTAAATCACCAAAAAAACCAATGATTTCATTTAAAATGAATATAAAACATAACTATATCAATATTACTATTTTCTCCCCATGAGGAAATACCGCGATTAACCTCATGACTCCCGCGCCTTATATCAACAAATAAAAATAGTAATAATTTTCATTCCCATTAACATTGCAATATATTCTTACAGTCTCTCAATACTGATGGAAACCCAATGAAAGCGTTGACCACGATGCAGGCCGCCTACTGGGTGGGCCGGCAATCTGAAGCGCCGCTGGGGGGCGTCTCCGCCCACCTGTATGCGGAATTTAACTGCTGCGACCTGGACGTCGAACGACTGAGACAGGCCGTTGCCACTCTTTACCAGCATCACCCGATGCTGCGCCTGCAGATCACCGCCGATGGCCAGCAGACCATTGCCCCCAGCGGCCCGCAGCATCGCCTGCAGTTGGACGATTTTAGCCAGGCGAATACTGCCGATGTCACCCACCGGCTTGCCGAAAAACGTCAGGCAAAAAGCAGCCAAAAGTTGCCGCTGGAACAGGGTATCCCCTGTGATATCAGCCTCAGTCTGTTGCCGGGTGGCCACAGCCGGTTGCATGTCGATCTGGACATGATCGCCGGAGATGCCATGGGTTTCCGCGTGCTAATGGAAGATTTGGCGCGCTTTTATCATCAGTGCCCTGCCGCTCCCAACGACAACGGCGTGGCCTACTTTGACTATCTCGACCGGCAGCATGCCGATACGACGCTGCAGGCACGCCGCACCCACGCTCAGGGTTGGTGGCGGGAACGCCTGGCTCAATTGCCACCCGCCCCGCACCTGTTGCGAACGCCGGACCGCTGCCGTAGCGATCGGCTGGCGCTGCAACTGAACGCCAAAGAAACCAAAGCACTGGAAGATGCGGCCAAAGCGCACCGCATCACGCTTTCATCGTTGTTTTTAGCGCTGTTCGCCGTCACCGTCGGCCACGGCTGGAACCTGTCGCGCTTTCGGCTGAACGTGCCGTTATTCCATCGGGCCGAAGAGAACGTCGGCAATATCATTGGCGACTTCTCCAATTTGGTGCTGCTCGGCGTGGAATTGGATCCGGCTGAAAACCTGCCCACCTTCTGCCAGCGCCTGATGGCACAACTGGCGGAATTGATTGCCCATGCCGACTACCCTGGCGTCAGCGTGATGCGCGATTTGTCGCGCCTGCAGGGCAGCATGCAGCCTTCACCGGTGGTGTTTACCGCCGGTTTCGGCATCCACGGCAAGGCGTTGTTCTCCGACAACGTCACCCACACCTTTGGCCCGCTGGAATGGGTGATCTCCCAGGGGCCACAGGTGGCGCTGGATGCTCAGGTGGCACACGCCAACGGCGGCATTTTGATCAACTGGGACGTGCGCCTGGACGCCTTTCCGGATCGGCTGCTGCCACAGTTGTTCGCCACCTACGGCGCCTTGCTGAAACGGGCCGCCAATCGGCCGGACAGTTTCAGGCAACCGCTGGCGCAGTGGCTGGAACAATGCTCTGCAGCCGCGCTGGCCCGCCAAATACCGGTGCGTCAATTACTGCACCGGCTGCTGGCGCGTGTCGCACCGGATGCCCGGCTCGGCGACGACGATGACATTAACGCCCTGCAACTGCCGCAGGCCGGTCTGCAGGCCTTGCTGGCGGTGGTTAACAAATATCTGCCGGTGGCGCTGACCACGGCAGACGTGGCGACCCACCCTACCCCGGCTGCGCTTGCCGCCCTGATCTGCGAGCGGGCACCCCACGCCGAGGAGGCGGTGCAAATGCTGTTGAAGGTGCTGACGCCCAAAGCCTGATATCGGTTCCGGGCGTGTAACCTCACGCGCCCTGCTTTCTTTTTCATTGGTTAGCGACAATAGGGAAATACCATGGAGACACCATTAACCGCGCTGCAGCAGGCTTATCTGCTCGGCCGCAGCGAACAATGGCCGCTCGGCGGCGTGGCAATGCACGACTTTCGCGAATATCGCGGTCTGAAGCTGGATTTGGCCCGGCTGGAAGCCCGACTGAGCGAACTGGTGCAACATTACGCGGCGCTTCGCACCTGCATCGATCCCCAGCGTTTCACTCAACGGGTACGATCAGAAGCCACTTTGAATCTGGATCGGCACGATCTGCGGACACTCGATCCTCAGGCCGCGCAACAACGTCTGACGATCCTGCGAGAACAGTATTCGCACCAGCGCCACGATCCCGCACAGCCGCTGTGGCGCATTGCCGCCATTCAGTTACCTGTAACGCCGGATGCAACAGGCAATAACTACGACACCGTGATTTTCACCAGCTTCGACGCGCTGATCCTCGATGGCCAGGGCATCTCCACCGTGATCGCCCGGCTGTTTGACGATGCCCCACTGCCGCCAATCGCGCCGACAAGCTCACCGGTCGCCGCCACGGCGGAACAACGCCAGGCCGATGCCGCCTATTGGCAGGCCAAGCTACAGGACATCACCACCCCGTCGGCCTTGCCATGGATCACTCCGCTGGCCAACATCAAATCTTCGCGCTACCGTCGCGCCAACCTGACCCTGCCGCGCGAAGTGCTGAAACAGTTCTCACGCTTGGGCTCTGCCCATGCCCTGCTGCGCAACAGCAGCCTTTCGGCGTTGATCCTCGATACGCTGGCGCAATGGACCACCGACGGCGAACTGTGCGTCGGCGTACCCGTGGCATTTCCGGCGGCGGATGGCTCACTCAGTAACGCCTCCACCTTTGTGGCGGTGCGCTATAGCCGCCTGGGCGGCACCTTTGTCAGCCGTGCGCAGGCGCTGCAAGACGATGTGTTGGGCGCGCTCGATCACCTGAAATTTTCCGGCGTTGACCTGGCACGACAGCTACTAAACCACAGCCAGGGATCCCCTGCGCTGCCGGTGATCCTCACCAACTGCCTGGGCTGGGAGACGCTGCCAGCTAACGCGCCGGTGCATTACCATGACGGCGTGACCCAGACGCCGCAGGTGGCGATAGATATTCGGCTGACGCAGGATGCCGACAAAAATCTGCTGCTGTGCGTTGACTACGCCGAGCAGGCGCTGGACGGCGAACAGGTACAGGCGATGCTGGACGCGCTGCAACGCCGGGTGACGCTAATGTGCCAAGAGGGTGAGTTGGAAATTGCTCCGGCACAATTTATCGATTACCAGCACTACCGGCATAACCACAGCGAGGCGGCATTTACCGCCTATCCGTACCTGACGCAACTGGCTGAGCGCTTGTTTAACAATCCACAGCCACGACCGGCGTTAATCTGCGATCAGCAGAGCCTGACTTATCCGCAGCTTGGTCAACAGGTCGGCGCGGTAATGGCCAATCTGCAACAGCGCGGTCTGGGGCCCGGCAGGGTGCTGGCGCTGTATCTGGCGCGTAGCCCGGAACATGTCACTATCTCCTTAGCCTGTGCGCTGCTGGGCGTTATCTGGGTACCGATCGACATCAACTCGCCGCCGGAGCGCACCGCTTATCTGCTGACCAACTGTCGGCCGGATCTGGTGGTGCATCACGGCGAGCTGGATACGCCGCACGGGGTCACGCCTGCGGAACTGCTCGCCCCGACGGCGGACAATGCGGCACTCCCGGACAGCCAGACGCTGACCGAGCGCAGCGCCAGCACCGAGGCCAGCTATTACCTGTATACCTCCGGTACCACCGGCAAGCCAAAATGCGTGGTACTCAACAACCGCGCCACCGCTAACGTTATCGGCCAGACTCTGCAACGCTGGGCGGTCACCGCCGATGACGTGATGATCTCGGTCACCCCACCGCACCATGACATGTCGATGTTTGATCTGTTCGGCTCACTCAGCGCCGGTGCGACACTGGTGTTACCGGCAGCGCATCAGGAAAAAGACGCCATCAGCTGGAACCAGTTGGTGGAGCGCCATCGCGTCAGCCTGTGGTGTTCGGTTCCCGCCATTCTGGAGATGCTGCTCACCTGCAAAACCGACGACAGCCTGCGCTCACTGCGGCTGGTGGCTCAGGGCGGCGACTACATCAAACCGGCCACGGTGCAGCAACTACGCCGCCTGCGCCCGGATATCAGCCTGTTCTCGCTCGGCGGCCCAACCGAAACCACCATCTGGAGTATCTGGCACCCGATTGCGCCGCAGGACACCGGAACCGTGCCCTATGGTCAGCCACTGCCGGCCAACCAATACTTTATTTGCCATGACGACGGCAGCCACTGCCCGGTCGGCGTGGTTGGCCGCATCCACACTGCGGGGGTGAATCTGGCATTGGGTTATCTGGAAGACGGCGATTTAAAACAGCATGATTTCGTCACGCTGGACGGCCCCGATGGGCAACCGCTGCGCGCCTTTCGTACCGGTGACCAGGGTTACTATCGTCCGGACGGTAACATTCTGTTCGCCAGCCGGGTAAACGGCTACGTGAAAATCCGTGGTGTGCGCGTTTCGCTGCCGGAGATTGAAGACGTGCTGCGAGGACACGAGGCGATCCTCGATATCGTGGTGGTGGATTACCCCGGTGGTGATAATGCCGAGGCCACGCTGGGGGCGATGTACCTTACCCACGACGGTAAACCGCTGTCGCTGGCGGCAATCCGCGCCTTCTCAACCGGCTACCTGCCTTGCACTCATATCCCGACGCGCTTTATCCACGCCGAAGCGCTGCCGCTTTCGGGCAATGGCAAGACAGACCGCCACCGCATTCGTGCCGCCTTCAGCGCCGATCGGGCAGCGCCGGGACTCAACGCCTGTGCAGCGCCGTTGCCAAGCGCGCCTCCGGCCAACAGCGACAAAATTTTGGCTATCTATTGGCAGGCGATCGGCACTACGCCGCGCCCGGAGTGGGGGGAAGAAACTGCCTTTATCAGCATGGGGTTGAAACTGCCGCACATTCGACAGGTGGCTGCGCAGCTCAATGAGGCCTTCGGCACCCGTCTGCCGCCCACGCTGCTGATCCCCTGTAAAAATGCCCGGGAGGTTGCAGCGCTGCTGGCGCGTTAACCGTGATATCACCGCGGGCAGGGTCAAACCCTGCCCGCTTTTTTCAGGCTGGCACCGCCACCAGTTCACCGACCGCCGTTTCCAACGCCTCTTCCCGCAACGCACGCAGTAAAAACTCCTGCAAGGCATTGCCGTAGTCGGCAACCCCTGCCGTGGGGAACTGCTGCACGTAAATATCAATATCCAGATACAGATCGCCGGCATCGGTGCGACCACGAAAGGTCAGGTTTGCGCCGTCGCCAGAACCACCGGCCAGTACCCGACGCGTGCTGGTGCAACCGCTGAAACCGGCCGGATCAAACGGCTGGACGTTAATAAACGGAGAGATAAATAAACGAGAAGCGGGTGTCACACCACGATCGGCGGCTATCTGCCGCAGCCGGTAAGCGGCATGGCTGCGCAGCTCGCGCAGTGTTTGTGCCATCTCAGACAGAAAACGCCCCAGCGTCTCCTCCCCGCGCAGTGATACCAAAAACGGCAAGGTATTCACCGCCAGCGCCGGGGTATTGGTCGCCTGGCTACTGCGGCGGTTCATCACCGGCATCCATAGGGTGCGCGTATCGCCTTTATCATGCGGCAACGGCGGTAAGGTAAAGAACAACCAGGCGGCGGACAGCGCCAACAGCAGATCGGGCCAGCCGATACCGCTACGCTCCGATAACTCACGCAGCCGCTGCGAGATCTCTTCCGGCAGTGCGGTGCTGGTGCTCAGGCATTTCACGCCGTATTGCCGACCGCCCTTGCGCACCGTCGGCAAAGTCTGCGACGGCGGCAGATAGCGCTGCCAAAAATGCCGATCCTTTGAGCAGCGTTCAGAGGCAGCATAGGCCAGTTCATGATGCTGGAAAGCGCTGAAGGAGCCCAGCGCCTGCCCCGCCGTGCCGCTGCCAAGGAAGTGCGCGTATAGCGTGGCGCAGCGGTGTTCGACCAACGCCATCCCGAACCCATCAATCACAATATGGTGAGCGCGCAGATACCAGATAAAGCGCGCTGGCCCCAGTTTGAGCAACCACACCGCGGCCACCGGTTGACTGCACAAGTCCATCGGCTGTTCGACATCCGCCTGCATCAGCCGCATCGCGGCCTGATAAGGATCGGCCTGTGCTTGCAGATCAATGCGATGCAACTCGGGCACCCACTGAGGATCGTAACGCTGGAGCGGTGGGTGACCCTCCGCGTCGGCACCAAAGCGCAGTGCAAACGCCTGCGTTTCCACCATGGTGAGCGTAATTGCACGAGACAGCGCCGCCTCGTCGACTGCGCCGCGTAATTCAGTGACGTGGGCGACGGTGGAAAACGGCTGCTCAGGGTGCAGAGTAAATTCTTCCCAGAAGTCTAACTGCGCCGGTGTTAGCGGCAGCCATTCAGTAGCCAAAACAGTTCCCGACATGTTACCTACCTTTGATAAGCCATAAACAAATGTTGAAACAACGGAAGCTAAAACCCCGCCGCCGCAAAGTGCATCTGATAGCGGCCAAAACGGGGTGAATGCCGGACACGGCTGGACGGCCAGCTCGCGGGCTGCCCGGCGTGATCCTTCTTATTGTGGTTGGCGTGCCTGACCTCCCTGGTACAGGTAAAAACGAGACGGCGTGGGCCACTTGACTGAGCAACCGCAGCACGGAAGATGTTTCGATTCAGTTACAAATGAAAATGATAATAACACTTATTATCATTTTCATGAATATAGAATAACCTGCTCATACCGCAAGGGAGGAACGAACAAAGAGAGAATGTGGCGGCAATAACGCCGTTAAGGAGAGGGAAAGAAGCCTAAAAACGGGGTTGTTGGGGCGGCAGTGGCGAGTACCGCCCCGATTGAACGCAATGTCGCAACCATTATTGGTAAATCACCGCCACGCCGTGCAGTTTGTTGCCCCCGCTGGCGGCAATAATGCGGTAGGAACTGGCCCCTGCCTCGTCGGCTTTTTTCGCCAATTTGTTCTCCAGACCGGAGAGTGTCAGCGCGCCGCTGGCGGATACCACGCCGATTTTGGTCAGCCCCTGCTCAGAGCTGACGCTGCTGGCCGCAAAGCTGCTGGTTGAAGCCACAGCCAGGAGTAAAGCCGCCATAACATATTTAGTTGCTTTCATAATAACCACCTCGTTGGATTGACCAGACCCGGTTCTGCCTGGTGAGGTGATTCTAAATGGGGGTTACTGACCCCAAAATGACCCGCTGATAACATTTTTGTCAGACAGCCGAAAAACCGGGGTTATTTACCTAAGCATACAATTTCCCTGGCTAAACTGACGGCGGTGTTAACCTGACGACTCGATCAATCATCAAGCACCAGTTCCCATATCCTCTATCAATCACTTATATTTAAACTGAGGGCTGCCTGAATGCCACAGCGGCGGCAGTGTCCTCATTCAACCTGAGGGAGCCATCCATTTTATGCGTTTAAAACCAAGCACTGTGGGTCTGTTATTGGCGGGAACCGGCCTGTTGACGGCGGGCAATGCCCTGGCCGCCAGCGATACCCTGGTCTACTGCACCGTGGCCTCACCGGAGTCTTTCAACCCGCAGCTTTCCAGCTCCGGCACCACCTTTATCGCCACCTCGCAGGTGCTGTATAACCGCCTGTTGACGCTGCGTGAAAGCGATAAAACCCCCGCTCCCTCACTGGCGACCGAGTGGACCATCAGCCCGGACGGCAAGACCTACACCTTTACGCTGCGCAAGGGCGTGAAATTCAACAGCAACAAGTACTTCACCCCAACGCGTGACTTTAACGCCGAGGACGTGGTGTTCACCGTGATGCGTCAAAAAGATGCCAATAATCCGTATCACAAGGTGTCCGGCGGCAACTACGAGTACTTTACCGATACCGGGCTGGACAAGCTGATCACCAAAGTGGAAGCGGTGGATAACGACCACGTGCGCTTTACCCTCAGCCAGCCTAACGCCGCGTTCCTGGCAGACTGGACCATGGACTTCGCTTCGATCCTTTCTGCCGAATATGCCGACGCCATGCTGAAAAAAGGCACGCCGGAGTATGTCGACAACTGGCCGATCGGCACCGGCCCGTTCGCGCTGCAACAGTACAAACAGGATTCACTGATCCGCTACATCGCCAACCCACATTACTGGCAGGGCGAGGTGGCCAGCAAGCACCTGATCTTCTCCATCACGCCGAACCCGCAAACCCGGCTGGCCAAGCTGAAAACCAACGAGTGCCAGATCATCCCTGCCCCGCTGGCGGAACAGTTTGACGCCATCAAGAGCGACAAAAACCTGCAACTGCACGATATCAATGGCCTGAACGTCGGCTATCTGGCGTTCAATACCCAGAAGAAGCCGTTTGATAATGTGCTGGTGCGTCAGGCTCTGAGCTATGCGGTGGATAAAAAGGCCATCGTCGCGGCGGTGTTCAAGGAAAGTGGCACCACGGCCAACTCGATCCTGCCGCCGGGCATGTTGGGCTATAACGACAAGCTGCCGGAATACGCTTATAACCCGGAGAAAGCGCGTGAACTGCTCAAGCAGGCCGGGCTGGAAAAAGGCTTTGAGACCGACATCTGGTCAATGCCAGTGGCGCGGCCTTACAACCCTAACTCACGACGCATCGCCGAGATGATCCAGAGCGACTGGGCGAAAGTGGGCGTGAAAGCCAAAATCGTCACCTGGGAATGGGGCCAATACCTGGCCGGGCTGCGTAAAGGGGAACAGCAAAGCGCGCTGTATGGCTGGATGTCGGATAACGGCGACCCGGACAACTTCGCCACGCTGCTCAACTGCGCTGGCGTACAGACCGGTGCCAACGTGTCCCGCTGGTGCGACAGCAGCTATGACAAACTGATCCATCAGGCAATTTTGGTCAGTGCCCCGGCCGAACGCGCCAAGCTTTATCAGCAGGCGCAGGTGATCTTTGCCAAACAGGTGCCACTGCTGCCATTGGCTAACGGCAAGGTGTTCTACGCCACCCGCAGCAACGTCAGTGGCTATGTGGTTGACGTTAACGGTAGTGACTTCGCCAAAGCCAAGGTCGATTGAGTAACACCAAGCGCCGGATGATATTCACATCCGGCGCTTTCCTCTCTTGTAACATTTGGTTACTCTCATCAGCACTGTGATTTAACATTCAAAGGCAACCCGGTGCAGAACTCTTATATGCCGATGCAGATCCGCCTGCACTGGCTGGTGGCGATCCTGTTGGTCGTAACCTGTACGACGATTGAGCTGAGAGGCTTTAGCGTGCCAGGCACCCCGCTGTGGTACGTGCTGGTGGTGACCCACTTCAGCTGTGGCGTGACAGTATTTGTATTGATGATCGCCCGCCTGTTCCTGCGCTGGCGCCACACCAGCCCCGCCATCAACCCGAAACCGGCTAAATGGCAAACCGGCGCGGCCCATCTGGTGCACAGCCTGATTTATCTGCTGCTGCTGACGCTACCGGTGCTGGGCGTTTATTCCCGCTATCTGGGTGGTAAAGAGTGGTTTCTGTTTGGCCTGCCGATGCCCTTTGCCGAAGTCGCCGACCGACCACAGGCGCGGATGATTATCGGCTGGCACAAGACGCTGGCAGCCTTCGGCTATTGGCTGATTGGGCTACATGCCGCAGCGGCGCTGTTCCATCACTACCTCATGAAGGACAATGCGCTGGTGCGTATGCTGCCATGGCTGAAAAAGCCTTAGCTAAAGGTGACAATACCCACAGTGTAATAATAAGCATGTATATATAGGCCAATAGATATAATCCATTGGCTTATTGTTTTTATAGTTTATGGCGATTAAAAATAAATTTGCATCCGGCGAGTTGTATCTATTCCGTTTATTGACTAAGGTTATTCATACAAATTATAAGCCCACGGGCTGACGAAGATCCGCAACCAATATTATTAACCACTCATTATATTCATCTTAAAAAACGCCAGTTATTTTTCAGGAGAGCTCTGTCATGACCTGTGGTTACACAAGGCGATGCGGTGCACCCATGATTTCATTAATTAAATTCCATCGGCTACACACACGGGAAAGTTAATATTACTTTTCCAAACTAAAAGTCAGGAGCAAAGTAATGAAAATAATGACTGGCGTTATTTTACCTACGGTTGCCGCCATCGCAATGGCGGGCATGGCGCACGCAGCAGACAGCAAACAACCGATGACCGGCAAAGAGACGGTTACCCTGGAGCACGTGCACGCCGTGCAAGAAAATGGTAGTCCCGCGCCCAAGCACGACGCGGCCTGTATGAAAGAGCTTTCTATGCCGACTTCCAAGTATGTCGGGATGAAAGTCACCAGCGAATACACCGTTAACCCCAGCTCGATGATGATGTCGGCGAAATCGATGCTGCCATCCCCGATGGCTACCCAACCGCTAGAGTTGACGGTTGATTTATCCCCACTCGGCATCGAAGGGGTTTATGCGTTTGGTGCCTTTAAACCCAATGTGTTACCACAGGACTATGTTTATTTCACCATCGACAAAGATTTTAAAAACCCGGTCAGCACCTTTATGATCATAAATAAAGGGAAAGAATATAACTGCGTTATTTCCAGCTCAAACAAGGCGATGACTAAAGAACAACGCAAACATCTTATGGTTAAGAAATAACGGGGATATTGATGGGTAATACTGGGGGCTTCGGGTGGTTTACTGCCCTGGCCCCAAATTTTAAAACGTTGTTCAATTACGACTCACCCACAGGTTCAGAGTATCTTGAAGGCCATATTTCCGCCGGTGGCAGATTCAAAGCCTCGCCAATCAGTCGCTCCCCCTTCGGCCAATGCCGCGCCAAGGCATTGCCCAGCGTCGAGGAAGCCAGCCCCGCCTCTCTGGATACTGCTGACAACGTTGTCCCCTTCTTCTTTAAAGCAGCAATCACGTCCGCCGGGTGCCAGTCACGTTTATCCATCATGCTTAATCCTCCTGGTTATCTGATGACTTAATTATCCTGTTTTGGGATAATCGCAGCAATGGCAGATATTCGATTTTGGGATATCACTCGTGGAAAACGCCATGACTTCAGTTTATTCAACCGAGTATCAATTAGTTATAAAAATACTTCGGGATGCTCGTATAGAAAAAGGCATCACTCAGGCCAAGCTGGCCGAAGCGCTAGGTCGCCCTCAGTCGTTTATCGCCAAAGTTGAGAACGGCGAGCGTAAGCTGGATGTGGTGGAGTTTGCTTTGATCGCCCGGCTACTTGGGGTTGATGCTGGGGCGGTTATGGAACGAATTGGTGGACGGGTTCATTCATTGTGTTAGATAGGGTAGAGCCAATATCAATGTGTATCGAATCGCCACGGGTAAATTAGACACTCCCTAGGCATTGGTGGGCTGATCCCACATCGGTAGACGCTCCTACCTTATAGTTGGGCTGCATCCTTCACAGGGCTTCGGTAGCTATGAGCGAAGAGCATATTTTACCTACCACAGAAGATGGCTTAACAAGCACTGCTGTGTATTAATCTAATGGGAGCAGGTCACCGGGATAACATGATGGCAGCTCATCGCGTGCCACCTCAGATGATGGGGATTATGCCTAATAATGTTGGTTGGTTTAGGGATGTCGAAAAGACCAGTCGAGTCTTTGTTCGCAATGAAATGATGCCTCTACAAAAATGGCTGCAGGGGCTTAATTACTGCCCAGATAAAGAAGTTTTAACTTTCGATTCTTACCGTTTGATGCTGAGTAAAATCAGGCTCCTTTATTTCTTCTCTCTTCACGTCTTACCTTGGCTTTAGCAAGGCGCTGAGGTTCTGTGTATAGCCGCTCCAGAAACAAGTATGTGAACTCCTCAAGGTCTTCTGCTGCGGTCTTATCTAGAATCCCTTCATGAGCACCATCATTCCCATCATCTTTCACGCACTCAGCTAGTTCTCTGAGAGCTGCCGGCAGGATTTGATTATCAAATAACCACTCCATTCTTAGTCCCAAGCTTCTCTTTATTTTCGCTGCTGGCCCACCATCACCGTCAGGGACAAGTCCTTTTGTTGCATAATCAATACAAAGTCTAAACATTGTTCCAGCCGCATTATTGCAACCAATTGCAAGGCATTTTGCCCCTTCTTCATAAGCGTCATTGATTTCTTGCGGTAAAAACTCAGGTGGTTCACCGATGCTCAGATCCGCAGGCGAAATTGGTCGTAATACCTTTGCTACATCTTTCAACCCGAACATAGCCATGCCCCAATTGACCATATGAAGTTCTTGATGTTTGTCTATGCTAATTCCAAGGAAAATCGTTGTCTTGTGGCATTCTCGACACACGCAATAAAATTCATATGCGGGAACATCTGGCTTTGCAAACTCTTTATAACTACCAAAATGGTTAGCCCCGTGGACATCAAAAGCTGTGTTTTGCGTGTCACATCTTGGACAGTTATCTACATACATTGCCATCGGTATATATTCCTCACCCCAGTAAAAGAGTTCCACTATTGGTACTCGAACAACGTTTTTTCAGCTCTATTATGAAGCTTCAAATACTATTTAACCAGCTTGAGCGCGCACTCATTTCCCCACCACTCCTGCCCGCTTTATGCAGTGGTTTTGACCTGCATCCCGTTGATGAGCACATACTGATCTTAGCAACGACGGCTATGGGCACAGGGCTGCTGTCGCAGCCCTAATAACCTCAAATCTCGATCGATTCAGATATCTCCATCGCATCATCGACTTTAATGCCCAGATACCGAACTGTACTTTCCAGTTTCTTGTGGCCCAGAAGGAGTTGGATCACTCTGAGATTCTTTGTTTTCTTGTAGATCAAGTAAGGTTTTGTTCTTCTCATGGAATGCGTGCTGTAAAGAGAATCTTAGAGACCAAGCTTTGCTATCCACCCCTGAAAAATTCGGTTGTATTGCCGGGTTGATATGTGTTGGCAAGTACCGACCGGAACAGGAAGTCTTTACTGTGCAAATTGCCAAGCTACAGCTTCTCTTGTCCCTTTGATTATCTCAAATTGGACAGGGCTACCGATTTTCTGTTGCAACACCGTTGTTCTGCTTGAAACAGAACCACCACATGCAACATCTGATACTTTAAGTTTTACCAGATCACAGCCCCGTAGCTTACTATCCAAAGCCATGTTGAATAGAGCCAGATCGCGCGTTTTACCTTCCAGTTCAAGTCTGACTCGAATCCCCCAGACATGAGATATCTGAAGCGGTCTTTTTTTCCGATGATACGATCTTTGTTCCACAGTGACGTGTTCATACTCAAATATCCTGCCATGTGGAGATTTGAGTATGGTGGTCCCTCAAGAGCGAACAGCTGACATAAATTTTTAGAAACCACGCGGTTTGAAGTTACGCAATAACGTAAATATGATTAATTCCGATCTGCCTGACGCCGTCACTGGACATTATTTCCGAATGTGCTCTTTCGTCCAGGCTATAAAGCACGATTTGCGCGGTGTGAGGGCTATCAATACGGTAGTGGCTGGCACAGGGACACCAGATATGGTCTATCCACATAAACAAAGGATAAGGCGGGATAACTGGAGATAAAACGCGGAACGTCCAGGAAGGGAAAGGATTTAGTTAGAGGGGGAATCTGGGTAACAGAACGGCGCTACCCGGATTTTTCTGAGCAGGGAAAAGTAACCCAGCAGAATACTTCACACGGGTTCGGCTTAGCCATGATTAGGCGCTAGCAGGGGATGTCCAGCCGTTGCGCACAGCCATCACCTGCCATTCTGGTTTCCCGACCTGAATAAACTGATTACAGTAATTGATCAGCCTTCTAATCATTGGATTTTGTGAGGTATATATGAGTATGGGAGTTAATTTCCCCCCTATTTTTTTGAATGTGCAGACTGTAGCGAGCTATAAACAAACTCAATTAGTTGTTTCAGGTTGGGATCTTCAGTTGAAATAAAAACATCTCACAGACCTTTTATATGTGCAGTTATGGCCTGCGTCTTTTTAAGTGAGTCAATAGTCTTCTGATACATGCCACTATCCTTTATTTAATTATTTCCCCCCAACGAAATAGGACACATTGGTACAGATGGTGTTAATGAAAATAAAATAAATCGCTATTAAAAAGGCCGAAAAAGCGGTCTTGTAAGTGCAGCGTGCTATTATTTTTCGAGTCTTTCCCACTGGTTCGCGTAATAGCCGCTTTCACTGCGGCAGCTTTCGCACTTCAGGCTTTCGCTTTCTTCGGACTGCTCATAAGCGGCAAGTAGGTCATCCCCCGTAAGAGTCTGACCACAGTCATTGTGATGACCACCCGGATCGGTGACGCCGGAGCAGTGCTGTCTCAAGGACGGCGCGCTGCTTGCCTGACAGCGAGATAAACACGTTATCAACAGCAAGCTGCGCGATCCCCCTCACTATCTGTGCTTCATTATCAAGAATGCCGTGTGTTATCTGGTGATGCAGAATACTTTCGTTAACGCCCATAAAATCCCCCAGAGGATTGCGAGATGAACGACTGGTACTGCCAGCGCCCCCCTAACGACATGCGTGAGGTTTCGCCAGTATAGAACACGTTTCAATCGCGTTTCAGGAGAATTTACCTGCAGAGGGCGCCAGAATTTCAGCGACCGACGCCCGCTGGCGCCATGCGGATTTGCTTGCAATTAAGGCGGTGGCCGCGCAGCTGCAGCGAGAAGAATGCCAGCAATGGACAGAATACGCTGTTTGTCCAATGTAATCCGGATTTATACTGAAAACCTAAATTACAGTTAACTAAGGGAAACAGATGGCCGTTGAATGGGTAGAGGTGACTGATAATGCCGTTAAAATCGGGCTTGGTTCGCTGATTACGATCTTGGGAGGATGGCTGACACTGAGGCTGACGCAACAACATGAAATTAAAAAGAATGTGCTGGAACTGCGTTTAAAAGAAATCGACAAAAAGATTGAGCGATACATTAATTTTCTCTCTACTACTCAACTACTTATGCAGAGATATCTGTACGAATCATGTGACCCCCGCAGCGAAGATTATGCTGAATATATGAGGCTGCATAATATTGTGACCATCACATCAACGCCGGAAATACGATTGTTAGCTTTTGATACTCAATCGAAAGTCTCCCAGTTTATCCTCGTCAGAAAGCCTAATGAAGATATAGATATCTACCGCAATGCAGCAAGAGATGCATTCGCTCTTTTGCAGGGTATGATGAGTGCTGAAATCCTTCAGGAGAAAACTGCACTTCAAGGCGTTAATAAATCACGCCCATGGTGGAAGTTCTGGCGTAAATAAGATCAATAACTTGGACAGAATAACCTGAACGTCCAAGCTCAAGTGGGGAGGAATAGAAAAAAGGTCGAAAGAACGGCCTCTTGCTGTATCAGCTATTTGACAATAGGTATGAATGTTACATTTTTAGCTGACAGGGCTTCCTCTATAGCATCAACATGTTCAGGCCAGTCCTTTTCTACATCAGTACCGTAATAAGCCAATGGACACCGAAAATTTAGCGCAGCATCCTTTTGTTGCTGAGTTAAATTACGGTCATGCTCATAATCCCTACCAGGGCTCTCATGCATCTCTTTCAAAATTTTCACGGAAAACGTGTCGTAGAATTCTTTAAGTATCATTTATTTTTT
Source organism: Serratia proteamaculans (assembly GCF_949794035.1). NCBI lineage: Bacteria > Pseudomonadati > Pseudomonadota > Gammaproteobacteria > Enterobacterales > Yersiniaceae > Serratia > Serratia proteamaculans. The sequence continues at coordinate 993,591 of NZ_OX461105.1, read as the reverse complement.
CCTCTAACTTCTTTATTTCTGGAGCTGCGGTTTAATAGAAGGTGATCGGACTGGAAAATAAATCTCTGTGATACTACTTCATTCACAGTTAAGCAGTCTGGATTATAACCGGTAACGGGTGCCAGCAATTCAGTAACTGGCGCTCGTTAGCGCCATAGGGATTTGCAGGCAATTGAGAAAGAGATCGCGCAACTGCAGGCATCAGAATGCCAGCAGTCGAGTAAACTTAATCCGTTTCCTTATCACATTCTGGGCATGATCTCTCAATAATAAAACCATCACATTTTTTACATGGTTCCATTTCTACGAACCCACCTTCCCTTCCATAGTAACACCTTTCGTTGAGGCAGACTCCTGCATTATTGTTTCCATCAAATATCAAAGACGGAAATCCGCATTCAGGACATTCCAGGTAATTTGACATGTCAATATCTGTATTTTTATAATCACAGCAAATACAATAAGTTTCAACAGGGTAACCAGTACCTTTGTACAATATAAAGTGGGAATGGTTCTCACACTTTGGACAAAGAGCTAAATAGCTATCTGTATCACCTTGTATTCTAAGAAATGTCTTTTCAGCATTTATAATCTGTTTTTCAAGCAATGAGTTGTATTGATTGACGTAATCAAGCTCAGATAAAATAATTTTAAAGGATGGTTTGAAAACTTCAACATAAAGGCTTAATAGTAACTTTGATAATATCTCTGGTGATATTTCGATTGCAAAATGTTGTATTTTGTTCCTTTCTTTTGCTAATCCCTTGACAATGTTGAGTTTTCCTTCAAAGCTATTCGGATAATGCTTCATAACTTCATCGCACAAACTATTTATATCTATTGATTTTAATTTGTATGACTCATCCTCGGAAGGAGAAAGAGGGGCTTGGCAAATTTTGAATAAAGAGTTTTTGTCGAATATAAGTATAATATTTACTCTGCTCAATATTTCTTTTAAAATCAATTCCGAACCATGAAACATATTTATTAAACATTGTTTGTATCTACGCGGCGTGAACTCTTTCTTTGCATCGTAAAAATACTCTAACCCTAGGTCAATAGAATCTAGGGCGTTTTCGATGAGTGAAAATTTAACTAATTTATTTTTATCCATATCAGATCCTAATTATACGTCATGAATATATTGCGTTAGCGATAATTCATAATTTTTTGTATTTATTTTTATCATGACACCATTTTTTTAGATGATTTACGAAATATCTAGATAAGCGAGTACTAATCTCAAATTTTTAATGGTTTCTACGATATTATCCTCAATAACCAGCTCGTTAATAATTACCTGGTTTTTCTGTTCCTCGCTCATAACTGCCGATCAGATATCTCGGTATCAGTAAGATTCGAAAGCCTCTCACTTATGGACAGAATTATCTAAACGTCCAAAGAGCGCGCAATTTAATGCTAAAAAGTTAACAGCTGATCTTCCGATTTTGGCACAAAGCCGACTGTCAGATAAGGTTCCGCCGCTGAGATCCCCAAATAAAAATGGCACAGTCCAATGAACTGCGCCCCTGCATTTCCTAAACCTCGTACCAAACCTTAGCTACGAACCAAATCATCACCATAACCGATCCACTTATAGGTGGTCAGTGCGTCCAGACCCATCGGGCCGCGGGCGTGCAGTTTCTGGGTGCTGACGGCTACTTCTGCGCCCAGGCCGAACTGGCCGCCGTCGGTGAAGCGGGTGCTGGCGTTGACGTACACTGCGCTTGAGTCCACCGCACGCACGAAGTGCTCGGCGCTGCTCAGTGAACGGGTGAGGATCGCGTCGGAGTGGCTGGTGCCGTGGGTGCGGATATGGTCGATGGCCTGATCGATGTCATCCACCAGCGCCACGTTCAAATCCAACGACAGCCATTCGTCGTCGTAATCTTCCGCCGCTACCGCTACCACCGTTGCCGGGCCGTCTTGCAGCAGTGGCATGGCGTTCTCCGCTGCGTGCAGGGTGACGCCGACCGCCGCCATTCTGCTGCTCAGTGCTGGCAGGAACTCTGCGGCGATGTTGCGATTCACCAGCAGTGTTTCCAGCGAGTTACAGGCGCTTGGGCGTTGGATTTTGGCGTTCTCGATCACCGTCAGTGCTTTGTCGAAATCGACGCTGTCATCCACGTAGGTGTGACAAACGCCGATACCGCCGGTGATCACCGGAATGGTCGACTGTTCGCGGCACAGCTTGTGCAGGCCCGCGCCACCGCGTGGGATCAGCATGTCGACGTAGCGATCCAGGCGCAGCAGTTCATTCACCAGGGCGCGATCCGGGCTTTCAATCGCCTGTACCGCCGCTGCCGGCAGGCCACACTGTTCCAGCGCCTGCTGGATCACCTTCACCGTCGCCTGGTTGGTGTGGTGGGTTTCTTTACCGCCACGCAGGATCACCGCGTTGCCGGTTTTCAGGCACAGGCTGGCGACGTCGATGGTGACGTTCGGCCGTGCTTCATAAATCACGCCAATCACGCCAAGCGGTACCCGACGGCGTTCCAGCTTCAAGCCACTGTCCAGCAGGCTGCCGTCCAATACGTGGCCGACCGGGTCGTTCAGGCGGCATACCTGACGCACGTCATTGGCGATCGCCGCCAGGCGTGCCGGGGTCAGCAACAGGCGATCGAGCAACGCTTCGGTCATCCCGCTGGCGCGTGCCTGTTCCATGTCCTGTTCGTTAGCCTGTAAAATCACTTCGCTTTCGGCTTCCAGTTTGTCGGCAATCACCGACAACACCTGGTTTTTCTTCGCCGTGCTCAGCACCGCCAGTTGCCAGGAAGCCTGCTTGGCGGCCTTCCCCATCTGCTCTAGCATGCTCACTCCTTAGCTGACAATCATATCGTCGCGGTGTACTGCCACCGGGCCGTATTCATAACCGAGAATTTCGCTGATTTCCTGCGAGTGGTGACCGGCAATCATGCGCATCGCGTCGCTGTTATAACGGCTGACGCCGTGCGCCAGATCGCGCCCCGTCAGGTTGCGGATGCGGATCACTTCCCCACGGGAGAAATCGCCTTTGACTTCGCGAATGCCCTTCGGCAGCAGTGAACTGCCGCGCGCCATAATGGCATCGACCGCACCGTCGTCGACGGTGATCTCACCGGCCGGAGGTGCGCCGAAGATCCAGCGTTTGCGGTTTTCCAATGGGGTTTCCAGCGCGTGGAAACGGGTGCCCACCGGTTTGCCTTCAATCACGTCACTCACTACGCCCGGTTTGCTGCCGGCCGCAATGATCACGTCGATACCGGCGCGGCAGGCCACGTCGGCGGCTTGCAGCTTGGTGCCCATTCCACCGGTACCCAGGCCGGAAACGCTGTCGCCAGCGATGGCGCGCAGTGCGTCGTCGATACCGTGCACTTCACGGATCAGCTCTGCCTGCGGGTTATTACGTGGGTCGGCGGTGTACAGCCCCTGCTGATCGGTCAGCAACAACAGTTTATCGGCCCCGGCCAGGATCGCCGCCAATGCCGACAGGTTGTCGTTGTCGCCCACCTTGATTTCTGCGGTCGCTACCGCGTCGTTCTCATTGATTACCGGCACGATACGGTTGTCCAGCAACGCCGTCATGGTGTCACGCGCGTTGAGGAAGCGTTCGCGGTCTTCCAGATCGGCGCGCGTCAGCAACATCTGCCCGACGTGGATGCCATAAATGGAGAACAGTTGCTCCCACAGTTGGATCAACCGGCTCTGCCCGACCGCCGCCAGCAACTGCTTGGAGGCGATGGTGGCGGGGAGTTCGGGGTAGCCCAAATGCTCGCGCCCGGCGGCAATCGCGCCAGAGGTGACGATAACGATGCGGTGACCCGCTGCATGCTGTTGTGCGCACTGGCGAACCAGTTCGACAATATGGGCACGGTTAAGACGCAGCGATCCGCCGGTCAACACGCTGGTGCCCAATTTCACAACCAGTGTCTGGCTGCCGTTCATAGTGTTTCTGCCGTGTAAGATGAGAAGAATAGTGCAAAGGACTTTGTAACAGGAGAGACGCGTTATGCCAACAGGCACAACGCGAAATCAGCAGAATACTTGCGGTCAAACGGGGTCAGGCGGAAAGTTTAATCAATTTTTCTTTGAAATCAGCGGCCGGTTCAAGCGTCAGCTCCATGGTGGCCAGCAGATCGCCCAGACGACGATGGAAATCACGCAGGGTGGTTTCCAGCTTGGTTTTTACTTCAGTATCCTTAATCTTTTCCGGCGTCCACTGCCCTTTCTTATCAAACAGGCCAAACTGATAGGCGTAGGTGAAACGCGTATCTTCAGCATGCAGTTCGATCCACCAACCCCAAAACTCTCGCAGCTCTGGAGCAGGCTTAACATTGACGCAGACGGCTAAACAATCAAAGAAAAAACGGTCGTTCTCACATTGCCCTTCACGCAGATACGGCCCCAAGCTGGCGAAACGTTTCATTAGTCGGCTTTTAGGGTGACCACTCGGTAACGTCATTCTTAAGCTCCTCAATGTAGACCACTCTTTTTAACAAATTGTTAAAATTTAGCAACTATTTAACGCATTTTATCTTTCATCCAATGAGACATTTGCTGCAGCGCCTTGTGAAAACTGCTGTACACCGGCTTGCGCGGTATGGCGATCAATTTGCCGTCCATCGAGGATGAAGCGATCAGCTGCGCCTCTTCTTTCGGGCTGAGCGGATCCTGATCCCAGTAACCGGCCAGCATCGGCGTCGGGCAGCGGCGGCCCAACAGCCCCTGATTTTTCAACGAATAGCTGTTCAGCTCGACCTTCAGCACATGGTCCGAAGCGTTGGCCATGCCCATCCGGCTGGCCAGCACGTCCATATACATGTCCGGCACGTTCTTCTGGGTGTTGATGTCGCACAGCAGGCGATGCACCACCGGCCCCAGGCAGGCCACGCCACGCAGCCGCTGTGGTTCCAGATAGGCTAACCGGACGGCCACATTGGCACCAAAGCGGAAGCCAAACGCGGTGACGCGCTGATGGTCAATCCAGGGCACTGAGGCTAATTGGGTCAGCACCTGCTGATGCAGAAAGCTGGAATCCTGGGTTAGCTTCCACTTATAAGAAGAACCGATGGAAGGCATATCAATGGTCAGCATGGCGATGCCCTGCGGTGCCAGATAATCGCGGAACAGGCGGTGATAGTCGGTCTGCAGGGTATCCAGGCTGCCGCACATAAAGACCGTCGGGAACGGCGCTTCGCCCTTCTCCGGCAAATGCAGGAAGCCGGTAATGCTGCTGCCGCCTTCAATGCGGAATTCCAGCTCTTTCAACTGGTACGGCAATAACAGCGCGGCTTCTTCGTAAGCCCGGTTGGACAACGACTCCGCCTGCTCGGCCAACTCGTCGCCTTTCAGGTGCGGGTAGCCGGCAATGCTGTAAAAGTTGGCGGCGTTGAGCCAGTACTGGCCGCCAATCAGCGGATCCTGTTGTTCCAGCGCACGCTGTTGCCAGAGCATGCCCTGATGCACCCATTCGTAGATCCAGTTGCCGTTACGGTAACCGATCACGGTATCCAGCCATTTGTCGTTGGTGTGTTCCACATCCGCGACCGCAATGCGTGCCAGCACTTCGTTGATTTCAATCGGATCAACACCGCGCCAGGCCCACAACAGCGGGTTGAGCATGCGGTACCAATTGCTGACGGTGTCGCCTTCCAGTGTGGAATGCAGATCGGCGCTGACTTTGTTGCGCGCGCGCAGTACCAGAGTTGAGGTCTCAGGGTGTTTAAATGAGGGTTTGAACAGGATTTCAGAAAGGTTGGCTTGTGCCATGGTAACAACAGCCTCCGTAAATCTGGTAATAGGCCGCAAACAGCCTAATCAACTGGAGGTAGTGTACCTAACTCTGGAGCGATAAAGCAAAATAACGCAAACGCCCGGCAGAACCGGGCGTTTTGGTGAATCAGCGTGGCTAGCTTAACGGCCGCCGATCGGTGGCACGAAGGTCACCGCCATGTCCCATGGCTGCTCGATCCAAGTATCCTGTGGGATATCAACCACATAGTCATCAACCAGCGGACGACCTGCCGGCTTGGCGAAGATGGTGACGAAATGCGCTTTCGGGTACATATCACGGATCGCTTTCGCGGTGCCGCCGGTATCCACCAGATCGTCGATAACGATAAAGCCTTCACCGTCGCCTTCGGCGCGCTTGAGCACTTTCATTTCGCGTTGGTTGTCATGGTCATAGCTGGAGATGCAGACGGTATCCACATAACGGATGCTCAACTCACGCGCTAACAGAGAGGCCGGAACCAGACCGCCACGGCTGACGGCAATAATGCCCTTCCATTGGTCAGCAGGCAGCAGGCGGTGAGCCAGTTTGCGCGCTTGCATTTGCAGCATGTCCCAGGTAACAACGTATTTTTCGCTCATAGAATGGTGTCCCAGCCAGCAGTGGTGCGGCTTACTCAGTAATCAGGGGAAAAAAGGTTGCGCGAGATTATAAAGACTGGACGCACCAAATACCAGTTGTACCTTGGAAATCATAAGTATTTCGTCTGGTGATTGATGCTGCATAAATGAGCAATGACGCATCAAACTAGTGTGATCAAGCGCTTAAACAGCGCAATACGGCACGGGCACCGCCCGGAAGAAAGTGATATTCTCTGGAGATCGTGCCACGAAGCACAGATGCCCCTAACCCTAACCGAGCGGCATTCCCGCATTGCCGAGAATGCTGTTACAGGAGACTTATAGTGTCTGAATTGTCTCAACTTTCGCCACAGCCGCTGTGGGATATTTTTGCCAAAATCTGCTCTATTCCGCATCCTTCTTATCATGAAGAAGCGCTGGCACAGCACATCCTCGAGTGGGCCAAAGAGAAACACCTGCACGCCGAGCGTGACCATGTAGGCAACATCCTGCTGCGTAAACCTGCCACCAAAGGCATGGAAAACCGCAAACCGGTCGCCCTGCAGGCGCACCTGGATATGGTGCCGCAGAAAAATAACGACACCGTGCACGACTTCGCCAAGGATCCGATCCTGCCGTACATTGACGGCGAGTGGATCAAGGCCCGTGGTACCACGCTGGGTGCCGACAACGGTATCGGTATGGCTTCCGCGCTGGCAGTGCTGGCCGACGACAGCGTCGAGCACGGTCCACTGGAAGTGCTGCTGACCATGACCGAAGAAGCAGGTATGGACGGCGCATTCGGCCTGCAGGCGAACTGGCTGCAGGCGGATATCCTGATCAACACCGACTCCGAAGAGGAAGGCGAGATCTACATGGGTTGCGCCGGGGGTATCGATTTCATCACCACCCTGCCGCTGCAGCGCGAAGCCGTGCCTGCCGGTTATCAAACCCTGAAACTGACGCTCAAAGGCCTGAAAGGCGGCCACTCTGGCGCTGATATCCACGTCGGGCTGGGCAACGCCAACAAACTGCTGGCACGCTTCCTGTTCGATCATAGCGCTGAGCTGAATCTGCGCCTGCTGGATCTGAACGGCGGCACGCTGCGTAATGCTATCCCGCGTGAGGCCTCTGCGGTGGTTGCCGTACCGGCCGAGAAAGCCGATGCGCTGAAAGCGCTGAGCCAGGCGTTCCTGGCGACCCTGCAAAACGAGCTGGCGGCCAAAGAGAAGAACATCACCGTGCTGCTGGAGCCTGTCACCAGCACCTCTCAGGCGATGACTGCCGACAGCCAACAGCGTTTTGTGGCGCTGCTGAACGGTACGCCAAACGGTGTGATCCGCATGAGCGACGCGGTGAAAGGCGTGGTGGAAACCTCACTGAACGTGGGCGTGGTTACCACCAGCGACAGCGAAGCAGAAATCATCTGCCTGATCCGCTCGCTGATCGACAGTGGTAAAGACTACGTGGTCGGCATGCTGACCGCACTGGGCCAGTTGGCCAACGCCAAGGTCGCACCAAAAGGCGGCTACCCAGGCTGGCAGCCAGACGCAGACTCACCGGTCATGCATCTGGTGCGCGAGATCTATCAGGACCTGTTCAACAAGACGCCGAACATCATGGTGATCCACGCCGGTCTGGAATGCGGCCTGTTCAAAAAGCCGTACCCGAATATGGATATGGTATCGATTGGGCCAACCATCACTGGGCCACACTCGCCGGATGAGCAGGTGCATATCGAAAGCGTGGGTCTGTATTGGAAATTGCTGACCGCACTGCTGAAGGCCATCCCAGAGCGCGCGTAATGTTACAGATGATTTAGTGATTAAACCAAAGGCGCAAATATTTGCGCCTTTGTTATTCCCAGGGCAGCAGCAGTTGCCGTTCCAGCTGCGGATCCAGCAGCGTCACGTGCAACCCGACCAGTCGCACCCCGCGCCCTTCACGCCGCTCACGCCAGACCTGCCGCGCCACGTTGATCAAATCGTCTTTATTCAGTACCGGCCAGACGTGTTCCTGGGTGGTTTGCTGGAAATCCTGAAACTTGAATTTTACCCCTTGCCGGGCGATATGCAGATCCGGTTTCACCTTACGCAACCGCAGTTCCAGCTCGGGATAAAGCTTGTCGACAATCAGTGTTTCACAATCCTCCCAGTCATGAATATCTTCCGCCAGCGTACGCTCAACCCCCACCGACTTACGCAGCCGCTCTGACGAGACCTCACGCAGATCGATCCCCTGACAACGCTCCCACAGGACCCGGCCAAATTTGCCGAAGCGCTTTAACAGCAACACCAGATCATACTGCTGCACGTCGGCACAGGTGATTAGCCCCACTTCTTCCAGCCGTTTGGCCGTGACTTTGCCCACGCCGGGAATTTTACTCAGCGGCAACTGCTGTAAAAACGCCGGCACCTGCGCCGGCGTGATAACGTATTGTCCGTTCGGTTTATTCAGCTCTGAGGCAATCTTGGCGAGGAACTTGATCGGCGCGATACCGGCAGAGGCAGTGAGGTTGAGTTCATCAGAGATAGTCTGGCGGATTTGTTCGGCGATCAGCGTCGCCGAACCGTTGCACTGGCTGCAGTCAGTCACGTCCAGATAGGCTTCATCCAGTGACAGCGGCTCAATCAACGGGGTGTAACGGGCAAAGATTTCACGGATATGCTGCGAGGCTTCTTTATACGCCGCCATGCGGCCGGGCAGCAGTTTCAGGTGTGGGCAAAGCTTGAGCGCCATCGCCGTCGACATCGCACTGTGCACGCCATAGCGACGGGCAGGATAGTTGGCGGTGCTGATCACCCCACGCCGGTCGGCACTGCCGCCGATCGCCAATGGAATATCGCGCAGGCTGGGATCGTCGCGCATTTCTACCGCCGCGAAGAAGCAGTCCATATCGACATGAATGATTTTACGCATCTCGCCTCCAATAACACTGTATAAGTATACAGGCAACAATGGAAAGCTCAAGCCTCGGCTCCACTCGGAGAAAACAGGGTTTCACCCAATTATCTTCGACTTGTTAAAAAAGCGTAATTTTTCAATAGTACGCTGTGGCAAATTAACCGCCGCGCTTACTGATAACAATAACGCTACGCACAGGATGGTGCCCTACATGAAAACATTATCGGTCTATTTATTAGCTTCAGCCTTATCCCTGATATCCCTTGCCGCTACCGCCGCCCCCGCCATTATCGCTCACCGTGGTGGAACGGCCGACGCCCCTGAAAATACCCGCGTCGCCATTGAAACCGCACTGAAAAACGGTGCCGATGCCATTTGGATCACCCTGCAGGAATCCAAAGACGGGGTGATTGTGTTGTACCGCCCTTCGGATCTAAAGGCGCTGACCAATCAGCAGGGGTTGGTCTCTGCCTTTACCGCCGCGCAACTGGCAAAAGTTGACGCCGGTTGGTCATTTGCCAAAGGGGAGACTCATCCGTTCCGCGGTAAGGGCATTGGTATTCCCCGGCTGGATGAGATCCTCAACGCCTTCCCCAAGGTCAATTTCTATCTGGATATCAAATCACCGGACGCTGACCCGGCCCAGTTCGGCAAAGCCCTGCTGGCAACGCTGGAAAAGACCCACAGCCTGAACCGCACCCGCGTGTACTCCACCGATGCCAAATATCTGCAGGCGCTGCCACCGGCGATTAAACGTTTTGAGACCCGCGATGAAACCCGCGACCTGCTGGCGAATATCAGCCTGTCACACCTGTGTGAGCTGAAGCCAGACAATCAGCAACCACGCTGGTACGGGCTGGAACTGAAACGTGAAGTGGAAGTGGTGGAGAAATTTACCCTGGGTGAAGGGCGCTCCAAAGCGTTTCTGACCTGGGATAAAGAATCGATCGACTGCTTCCGTTCGCAAGGACCGGCGCACATCATTCTGTTCGGTATCAACTCACCGGCGGAATACCAGCAGGCGCTGGCGCTAGGCGTAGACGGGGTTATGGTTAACTCACCGGCCGAAGCAAAGAGCTTCGTTAAGGCCAAATAACTGATGTAAAAAGGGGCGCTGCATGCGCCCCTGTTATTCAGATGATCCGGTGTTTTTCCAACTGCTGCTGGCGCAGCGCCTCTTTCTCCAGACGCTTTTTACGGGCATCGCAGGGTTCAGGACAGTCGCAGACTTTATCCATCCCCAGCGCCGTAATGCCGCCGCAACTGCCCTGCAGGCTTTTACGCTTGAACACGTAACCCAATGACATCCCGCCGACAATCAGCAGAAACAACACGAAGCTGGCGACAAATACTGTCAACATAGCGACCTCATCAGCTCTTATTCAAATAGGGTTTGAACGCCTCGGAGTAGCGCTCTTCAAAACCTTTAGCGGTTTTTACAATCATGAACACCGGGATCCCCATCAGGTTCGCCAGCGCCATGCCGCGTTCCGGCCCCAGTACGTTCAGCCCGGTCGACAGGCCGTCGGCAGCCATACAGGTCGGGCTCAACACGGTGACCGAGACCAGATGGTGGTGGATCGGCTTGCCGGTGACCGGATCTATGGTATGCGAATAACGCACGCCGCCCTGCTCGAAGTAGTTGCGGTAATCCCCCGAAGTAGCGATCGACATCTCGCCCGGTTGGATCACCAACTGCGCCTTCTGCTCCATGCCGGCGGTTGGCCGTTCAATGGCGATACGCCACGGTTTTTTCTCACCGTTATGGCCGCGAGTCCGTACCTCACCGCCAATATCCACCATGTAGTTCTTAACCTGCTGCGATTGCAGGTACTGGGCAATCACATCCACCCCATAGCCCTTGGCGATCGAGGAAAGATCGACATACAGCTCAGGAATGCTCTTTACCAATGCGTTGCCCTGCACCGACAGTTTGTCGATCCCGGTCCAGGCGCGGCGTTGCTCCAGCTCGGCGGCGCTCGGTACTTTATCCGGGCGCCCTTCCGGGCCAAAGCCCCACAGATTAACCAACGGCCCGACGGTCACATCCAGCGCACCGTCGGTGACGCGGTTGATACGCAACGCCTCCAGCACCACCTCGGTGGTCGCTGCCGATACCGGGAAGGGTTTATCCACCGCGCGGCTGGCGTTGAAGCGGCTCAGTTCAGAGCCCGGCCGGTAGGTGGACATTTGGTCGTTCACCAATTCCAGTCGCTTGTCGATCTCCGCCTGCATTTTGGTGGCAGACGGCGTGTCGTCCCCAGTGACATAGCGGATCGAATAAGAGGTCCCCATGGTTTTGCCATCGAGATTCACCTGCTCCGGTCCGCAGCCGGTCAATAACAGGGTAGCACTGAGCGCCACCGTGGTCATTAACCCCTTCATTGCCCCTGCACGCATTTAGCCACCAAAGTCATCAAGCATGATATTTTCGTCTTCGACGCCCAGATCTTTCAACATCTTGATCACCGCGGCGTTCATCATTGGCGGACCGCACATGTAGAATTCGCAGTCTTCCGGCGCCGGGTGGTTACGCAGATAGTTCTCCAGCAGAACATTATGGATAAAGCCGGTGTAACCCGTCCAGTTATCCTCAGGCTGCGGATCGGAAAGCGCCACATGCCAGGTGAAGTTCTCGTTCTCTGCCTGCAGTTGGTTGAAATCTTCCTCGTAGAACATTTCACGCAGTGAACGCGCGCCGTACCAGAAGGTGATTTTGCGCTTCGACTTCAGGCGGTTGAGCTGGTCAAAGATATGTGAACGCATCGGCGCCATACCGGCACCACCGCCGATAAAGATCATTTCCGCGTCGGTCTCCTTGGCGAAGAACTCGCCGAACGGCCCGGAGATGGTCACCTTGTCACCGGCTTTCAACGACCAGATATAAGAAGACATAATGCCCGGTGGCACGTCCGGATCACGCGGTGGCGGCGTAGCGATACGCACGTTGAGCATGATGATGCCCTTCTCGTCCGGGTAGTTGGCCATTGAGTAGGCGCGCACCGTGGTTTCATTCACCACTGAGCGGTAGCGGAACAGGTTGAACTTGTCCCAGTCGCCACGGTATTCGTCCGGTACTTCAAAATCGGCATAGCTGATGTCGTGCGCTGGCGCTTCGATCTGGATAAAACCACCGGCGCGGAACGGCACGTCTTCCCCATCAGGGATTTTCAGCTTCAGCTCTTTGATAAAGGTGGCTTTGTTATCATTGGAGATAACTTCGCATTCCCACTTCTTCACGCCAAAGATTTCTTCCGGCAGCTCGATTTTCAGGTTCTGCTTCACGTTCACCTGGCAAGCCAGGCGACAGCCCTCTTTCGCTTCACGCTTGTTGATGTGCGACAGCTCGGTCGGCAGGATATCGCCGCCGCCCTCTTTGATCACCACCCGACACTGGCCGCAGGAACCGCCGCCGCCGCAGGCGGACGAAACGAAAATCCCCTGGCTGGAGAGCATATTCAGCAGCTTGTCGCCCGCCGGAGCGGTAAAGCTTTTGTCCAGATCGCCGTTCACTTCCACCGCAATGTCACCGGTGTTCACCAGCTTGGACTTAGCGAACAGGATGAGCAGCACCAGCACCATAACGATGCCGGTAAACATCGCGACGCCTAAAATAATTTCCATAAATTCTTCCCGCCTTTACAACTGAACACCGGAGAAGGACATAAAGCCCAACGCCATCAGCCCGGTGGTGATAAAGGTAATGCCCAGGCCGCGCAACCCTGCGGGGACATTGGCATACTTGAGTTTTTCGCGGATCCCCGCCATCGCGACAATCGCTAACATCCAGCCGGTGCCGGAGCCGAAGCCATACACCACCGATTCGACGAAGTTGTAGTCACGTTGCACCATGAAGGACACGCCGCCAAAGATGGCGCAGTTCACGGTGATCAATGGCAGGAAAATGCCGAGTGCGTTGTACAGCGACGGGAAGAAGCGATCGAGGATCATCTCCAGAATCTGCACCAACGCCGCAATCACGCCGATAAAGGTAATGAAGTTAAGGAAGCTCAGATCAACGCCTTCCACCAGCGCACCGTCGCGCAGGATCAGGTTGTAGACCAGGTTGTTCACCGGTACGGAGATCCCGAGCACCAGCGTTACCGCGATACCCAGACCAAAGGCGGTCGACACCTTTTTCGACACCGCCAGGAAGGTACACATCCCCAGGAAGAACGCCAACGCCATGTTCTCAACGAACACCGCGCGTACAAACAGGCTGATATAATGTTCCATCGGCCATTACTCCTTTTCGATCTGCGCTGGTTTCAGGGTGCGAAGCGCCCAAATCAGCAGGCCGATGATAAAGAACGCGCTCGGTGCCAGCAGGAACAGGCCGTTCGGCTGATACCAGCCGCCGTTCTGTACCGTCTCCAGCACCGGAATGCCGAACAGCTTGCCGGAACCGAACAGCTCACGCAGGAAGCCGACCAGCACCAGGATCACCCCATAGCCCAGCCCGTTACCGATGCCGTCCATAAAGCTCTCGATCGGCGGTGACTTCATGGCATACGCCTCGGCGCGCCCCATCACGATACAGTTTGTGATGATCAAGCCGACAAACACCGACAGCTGCTTGGAGATTTCAAACGCATAGGCGCGCAGCAACTGATCGACCACGATGACCAGTGAGGCAATAATCGCCATCTGTACGATGATGCGTACGCTGTTCGGAATATGGTGACGGATCAGGGAAATAAAGAAGCTGGAGAACGCGGTGACCAGCGTCACCGCAATGGTCATCACCACCGCCGTTTCCAGCTTGGTGGTTACCGCCAGCGCGGAACAGACGCCCAACACCTGCAAGGCAATCGGGTTGTTGTCGAACAGCGGCCCTAAAAGGACCCGTTTAATCTCTTTGGAATCAGCCATTTTTCAGCGCTCCTTCACGAACTTTTTGCAGGAACGGGCCAAAGCCGTGCTCGCCCAACCAGAAGTCAAAAGTATGCTGCACGCCGTTGGAGGTCAGTGTGGCACCGGACAAACCGTCGACCCCGTGTTCATCCCCCTGACGCGCCCCGCCTTTCACCACGCGGATCGCCGGTTGGCCGTTGTCGTCAAACAACTTTTTACCGATCCACTGCTGGCGCCAGCTGGCATTCTCAACTTCACCGCCCAGTCCCGGAGTTTCCCCCTGCTGGTAGTAAGTGATGCCTTTCACCGTGTTGCCGTCGTTATCCAACGCCACAAAGGCGTACATCATCGACCACAGGCCGGTGCCGTAGACGGGCAGCACGATTTTGTTGACCGCACCGCTGTCGTCGCGCACCAGGTAGATTTCAGCCTGATTGCTGCGACGCTTGATGCCGGCCGGATCGTCAGCCGCCGGCAGCGCTACGCTTTTGGCGTCATCACGCAGGGCCGCAGCCAGATCGAACGCCGTCGCCTTGCCGGTGACAAACTCACCGCTGTTCAAGTCCAGCAGGTGCGGTTCGATACGTTGGGTGAACAGCGCCTTGACCTGCTCGCCTTCCATTTTCGGTTGCAACAAACCGGCCACGTCGAGAATATTGCGCTGCTTGTCGAGCAACTTCTGTTCCTGCTGTTTGGACTTCAGGCCGACGGCGGAACCCGCCACCACCACAGAACACACCAGGCACAGCAGTAGTACCACCAGCAGCGTTTTACCGATGCTGTCGTTTTTAGATTCATTCGCCACGGGCTTTTCTCCGCTTGATGTTGGCCTGCACCACCAGGTAATCGAACAGCGGCGCGAACAGGTTGGCGAACAGGATCGCCAGCATCATGCCTTCCGGATAGGCCGGGTTGACCACCCGGATCAGCACGCACATCACGCCAATCAGAATGCCGTACCACCATTTCCCCTTGTTGGTAAACGAGGCAGAAACCGGGTCGGTAGCCATAAAGATCATACCGAAGGCGAAGCCCCCCAACACCAGGTGCCAGTACCACGGCATGGCGAACAGCGGGTTGGTGGTAGAGCCGATCGAATTGAACAGGAAGGCGGTAGCCATCATGCCAAGCATCACACCGGCGACAATGCGCCAGGAAGCCACGCGGCCAAACAGGATTATCGCCCCGCCGAGCAGGATCATCAGCGTGGAGACTTCACCGACCGAGCCGGGGATGTTGCCAAGAAACGCGTCCATCCAGCTAATGGAATGGCCGGTAGCCACGTTGCTCAGGCTGTGTGCCCCGCCCGCGCTCCACTGTGCCAGCGGAGTCGCGCCGGAGAAACCGTCGGCGGAGGTCCACACCAGGTCCCCGGAAATCTGCGCCGGGTAAGCGAAGAACAGGAATGCACGCCCCGCCAACGCCGGGTTAAGGAAGTTGCGTCCGGTGCCGCCGAATATCTCTTTGGCCACCACTACGCCGAAGGTAATACCCAGCGCGGCCTGCCACAGCGGTAACGTTGGCGGCACAATCAGCGCAAACAGAATCGAGGTGACGAAGAAGCCTTCGTTAATCTCATGCTTGCGAATGACCGCGAACAGTACCTCCCAGAAGCCCCCCACCAGGAACACCACGGCATAAATTGGCAGGAAATAGCAGGCGCCCAGCACCATTTTGCTGATCCAGCCCGCGTCCGCCGCCAGCGATGCCCCGAGCCATTGCGCCAACCGGTAGTGCCAATCGCCCGCCAGCACCTGCTGCAGTTGATCGCCACTGTAAAGGTGGTGCAGCGCCGGAATGGCCTGCTGGCCGACGTTGTACATCCCCCAGAACATCGCCGGGAAGACCGCCAGCCATACCAGGATCATCATGCGTTTCAGATCGATAGCATCGCGCACGTGCGAAGCACCGCGCGTCACCTGCCCCGGGGTATAAAACACCGTGGTGGTCGCTTCATACAGCGGGTACCACTTTTCCAGCTTGCCGCCCGGAGTGAAGTGATGCTCGATCTTTTCAAAAAAATTCTTCAGGCCCATCGGTTATCCTTCCTGCTCAATCTTGGTCAGCACATCGCGCAGCACCGGAGCGTATTCATACTTGCCGGGGCAAACAAAGGTGCACAGCGCCAGATCTTCTTCATCCAGCTCCAGACAGCCCAGCGCCTGCGCGCTGTCACTGTCACCCGCCAGCAGGTCACGCAGCAGCAGGGTCGGCAGGATATCCAGCGGCATTACCCGCTCGTAGTTGCCGATCGGCACCATCGCACGCTCACCGCCGTGAGTCGTGGTCGAGAAGGCAAACAACTTGTTCTTCAGGAAGTGGCCCAGCGTGGTGCGGGTAATGGAGAATTTATCCGGTGATGGGGCAATCCAACCAAACAGCTCTTTATCACGCCCTTCCTGCAGCACGGAAACCAACGAGTGGAAACGGCCAAGGTAAGCGTTCGGCCCGGCGACGTGGGTGCCGCTCAGCACCGAGCCGGAAATGACCCGGTTCTCGCCCGCTTTCAGACGGCCGGCGGTCAGTTCGTCGATGCTGGCGCCCAACCGGGTGCGCAGCAGTACCGGCTGTTCCACCTGCGGCCCGGCCAGTGCCACTACCCGGCGGGTATCGAGCTTGCCGGTAGTGAACAAGGTGCCGATGGCAATCGCGTCCTGATAGCCGATATGCCAGACGGTTTTTTTCAAACTGACCGGCTCGAGGAAATGAATATGGGTGCCCACCAACCCGGCAGGATGCGGACCGGCGAATTCGTTATAGGTCACCTGCGCATCGGGCTGCTTGCCCAGGGTCACCCCTGCGGCATGACAAACGTGCACCTTGCCGTCAGTCAGGCGAGCCAATACCGCCAGCCCGGCGTTAAACGCCGTCAACTGCTCGGAAATGATCACCTGCGGATCGGCGGCCAGCGGCTGGCTGTCGATGGCGGTAACGAAGATGGCGCGTGGGCTGGTGCCCGGTGCCGGTGTTTTGCTGAAGGGACGGGTGCGCAGTGCGGTCCACAGGCCACTGGCGATCAGTTCGCTTTCAACCTGTTCGCGCGGCAGCATCGTCAGTTCGGCGACCGGAAAATGAGCAAACTCCAGTTGATCATCGCCGCCGTTTTCAACGGCAATGACGACCGACTGCAATACGCGTCGTTCACCGCGGTTGATAGCCACAATGCGACCACTGGCAGGCGCGGTGAAGAAAACCCCGGGGGTCTTTTTATCTTCAAACAGTGCCTGGCCTTTTTTAACGCTGTCGCCTTCCTGCACCAGCATAGACGGGCGCATTCCGACGTAATCTTCCCCAAGCAGGGCGACATGCTGAATGACTGGGCCGTCCTGAATCGCCTGAACCGGGGTTCCGGCAATTGGCAGGTCTAACCCTTTTCTGATTTTAATCATAGGTTTTATACGATGTTGGTTAGTTTCACACGTCTTACCGACCCCAGAGGCTGGTACTGACGATGCCTGGATGATGAGGCCGCATCAGCAGCCTCTGGGTTGAGCGCAACGGCATCACGCTCAACATGAAATCTTTCGCACTGATAAAATGGGCTAACGTACATTCCGTTGATTAACTCCTGCGTCCATTTTTTGCGCATTTATTCGAGCCGGAATATTAACATTTTCCACAACATTTTTCTGCGTCAGGCAGTGACCTGAGTCAAGCAAACACAATTAAATTTCGGCCGTTTTACGCGACTAATCGTTAAAATCTGCCTATAGATTCACTTTTATCGAAGTTTGTAGTTTTTTTATACACATCGCATATTGCTAAAAAAGAACACACTGGTAATCTGGCGGTGTTTTAAGACCGTAAAACAATAATCAGTGGCATGTTGGCCAATTGCATTGAGCCGACAGATAAATATAAGCAGGAATAATAATGAGCAAAATCGCGTTGTTGTTTGCGATGCTTTTTTCTATGCCGATGATCACGGCCTGCAGCGCCAGCGAGCAGGTTCCCGAGGTTCCGGTAGTTAAGCAGCAATTAGTGGGTTCACCGGTCTATATTCAGATCTTCAAAGAAGAACGCACGCTGGAATTGTATGCCAAAATGGGCAACGAATTCCGTCTGGTGAACTCTTTCCAAATCTGTAATTTCTCCGGCGGCCTCGGCCCGAAACGCCGTGAAGGTGACTTTAAGAGTCCGGAAGGCTTTTATAGCGTCGACGCGCGCCATCTGAAACCCGACAGCAAGTATTATCGGGCAATCAATATCGGCTTCCCAAATGATTACGATAAATCACAGGGCTATTCCGGCGCTTATCTGATGATCCACGGTGAATGTAAATCGATTGGTTGTTATGCGATGACCAACACCTATATGGATGAGATTTACCGCTACGTCGAAGCTGCGTTCGCCTACGGCCAAAACCGGATTGATATCAGTATCTATCCGTTCCGCATGACCGATAAGAACCTGAAACGCCACAGTTCTTCCAGCTACATCGCCTTCTGGCGTCAGCTGAAACCGGGCTATGACTACTTTGTCAAAAACCACCAGCCACCGATGGTCAGCGTAGCCAATGGTCAGTACGTATTGGGTCAACCCGTGCTGAGCAGCGGCCAGATGACGCAGTATGCGTCAAACACGGCTCCCGCTGTCAGTACCAATCCCTTCGCTCAGGCCAAGCCGCTCACCGAAGTGAAATAATGCGAATTCGCCTGGTGCAATCTTGTGCCAGGTTTCATTCGCCGTCAGCGGCTGGGTAGCAATCACCGTGACCACATCGTTGGGCGTGGTCTGCTGCTGAAAATCAATCTCTACATCCTGATCGAGTAACGTGGCTTTGCCAAACGGCGCGCGCCGCGTGATCCAATACAGGTTGGTGGAGCAATAAGCCATCACAAAGCGCCCATCCGACAGCAACATATTGAATACCCCCTTCTGACACAGTTGATCCGCCAGCAGAGCGATATAACGGAACACCGGCGGCCAACGGCTCGGGGTACGCGGGTATTTCAGGGAAAGCTGATGCAGTAACCAGCAGAAAGCGTACTCGCTGTCAGTCTGGCCAACCGGGCGAAAAGTGCCGGTTTCCAACTGACGGTAGCCTTTCAACTGCCCATTGTGCGCGTAGGTCCAGTTACGGCCCCACAGTTCGCGGGTAAACGGGTGGGTATTCTCCAGCGCCACTTCACCGCGATTGGCCTGACGGATATGTGATACTACCGCGCAGGATTTGATCGGGTATTCCTGCACCAGACGGGCGATCGGCGAGTCGAAACTCGGCTGGGGATCCTTAAACGTGCGGCAACCGTTCCCTTCATAGAAGGTAATGCCCCAACCATCTTTATGTGGCCCGGTACGGCCACCGCGCTGAACCAGCCCGGTAAAGCTAAAGCAAATATCGGTCGGTACGTTTGCGCTCATCCCGAGCAATTCACACATCGCCAGCCACTCCTTAACTCCCACTGACACCGTCTATTCGGGCGCGATCAACTGCGCCCCTGTGCATTATTAACGGGGGCGCCATGCCCCCTAAAGCCGTTAAGCCTTAACCATCTCTTTTTCAATCAGCTGAATCAAGATGTGGATCGCTTTGATATGAATTTCCTGAATGCGGTCTGCGTAACCGAAGTGCGGTACGCGGATTTCCACATCGGCAGAACCGGCCATTTTACCGCCGTCTTTGCCGGTCAGGGTGATCACTTTCATCCCTTTGGCGCGCGCCGCTTCGATGGCTTTAATGATGTTGCCGGAATTGCCTGAGGTGGAAATACCCAGCAATACGTCGCCTTCACGGCCTACCGCTTCCACATAGCGTGAAAATACATACTCGTAACCAAAGTCGTTGCTGACGCAAGACAGGTGGCTAACGTCGGAAATGGCAATCGCCGGATAACCCGGACGGTTTTCACGGTAGCGGCCAGTCAGCTCTTCGGCAAAGTGCATCGCGTCACAGTGGGAGCCACCGTTACCGCAAGAAATGACTTTCCCACCGGCTTTAAAGGAATCGGCCAACAGCACGGCTGCGCGTTGGATCGCGTCGATATTGGCGTCGTCATTGATAAATTTCGCCAGGGTATCGGCCGCTTCGTTCAGTTCACTACGAATAAGGTCGTGGTACATGAGGAACCTCTTGTTATCGTCAATCTTCCGCCCCGCAGTGTAACGGATCGGGGAAAAACCGAGAAGCATTGTCAGTCAAACAGCAGCCCGGTTGAGGCGCCGATGAGGTTTTTGATGATTGATGCGGTCAGTTTGTGACTTAAGTTGTAATTAAACTGTAAATGCATTGATAAAAATATGGGGTTGTACTAAAACCTATTACATACACACAACAGGTCAGACCTCTTGCCACTTCGGAGCTTCTTATGATGGTTCTTAGTATTGTTGTTTTACTGGCACTCATTGGTGTGGTGTTTTATCACCGAGTGAACCTCACCCTCAGTAGCCTTATTCTTCTGGCATACACCGCCGCCATGGGCGCCATCGGTCTGTGGACCTTCTGGATGCTGCTGCCGCTGGCGATTATTCTGCTGCCACTGAACGTCACGTCACTGCGCCGTTCGTTGCTGTCTGCACCGGCGCTGCGCGCGTTCCGCAAGGTGATGCCGCCAATGTCCACCACCGAAAAGGAAGCGATCGAAGCCGGGACCACCTGGTGGGAGGGCGATCTGTTCCGCGGTACGCCGGACTGGAACAAGCTGCATAATTACCCTAAACCGCAGTTGACCGCCGAAGAACAGGCGTTTATCGACGGTCCGGTGGAAGAAGCCTGCCGCATGGCCAACGATTTCCAGATCACCCATGAACTGGCCGATTTGCCTCCGGAACTTTGGGCATACCTGAAAGAACACCGCTTCTTCGCGATGATCATCAAGAAAGAATACGGCGGCCTGGACTTCTCTCCTTATGCTCAGGCACGCGTACTGCAAAAACTGTCCGGTGTTTCCGGCATTCTGGCCATCACCGTCGGCGTGCCGAACTCCCTCGGTCCGGGCGAGCTGCTGCAACATTACGGTACTGACGAACAGAAAAACCATTACCTGCCAGGCCTGGCGCGCGGCGACGAGATCCCTTGTTTCGCCCTGACCAGCCCGGAAGCGGGTTCCGATGCCGGTGCCATTCCGGACGTCGGCACCGTCTGCATGGGCGAGTGGCAAGGCGAACAGGTTCTGGGCATGCGCCTGACCTGGAACAAACGCTATATCACGTTGGCACCGGTGGCGACCGTGTTGGGCCTGGCGTTCAAACTGCATGACCCGAACCACCTGCTGAGCACCAATGAATCACCGGGCATCACCTGTGCGCTGATCCCAACCAGCACGCCGGGTGTTGAAATCGGCAACCGTCACTTCCCGCTGAACGTGCCGTTCCAGAACGGTCCGACTCGCGGCAATGACGTGTTCGTCCCGATTGATTACATCATCGGCGGGCCAAAAATGGCCGGTCAGGGCTGGCGTATGCTGGTTGAGTGCCTGTCGGTAGGTCGCGGTATCACCCTGCCTTCCAACTCTACCGGTAGCGTGAAATCCATGGCGCTGGGAATAGGCGCATACGCCCATATCCGCCGTCAGTTCAAACTGTCGATCGGCAAGATGGAAGGTATCGAAGAGCCACTGGCGCGTATCGCCGGTAACACCTATGTGATGGATGCAGCGGCTACGCTTATCACCAGTGGTCTGATGCTGGGCGAGAAACCGGCCGTGCTGTCGGCCATCGTGAAATACCACTGTACCCACCGCGGCCAGCAGGCAATCATTGATGCAATGGATATCGCCGGCGGTAAAGGCATCATGCTGGGTAAATCCAACTTCCTGGCCCGTGCCTATCAGGGCGCGCCTATCGCTATCACGGTAGAAGGCGCCAACATCCTGACCCGTACCATGATGATCTTCGGTCAGGGTGCGATCCGTTGCCATCCTTATGTGCTGGACGAAATGGCGGCAGCGCAGAATAACGACCTGAACGCCTATGACAAATTGCTGTTCGGCCATCTGGGCCACGTGGGCAGCAACAAGGTACGCAGCTTCTGGCTGGGTCTAACCAACGGCCGCACCAGCAGTACACCGACCAAAGATGCAACTCGTCGTTACTACCAGCAGTTGAACCGCCTGAGCGCTAACCTGGCGCTGCTGTCGGACGTTTCCATGGGCGTACTGGGCGGCAGCCTGAAGCGCCGTGAGCGTATCTCCGCCCGTCTGGGGGATATTCTCAGCCAAATGTACCTGGCTTCCGCTTCGCTAAAACGCTTTGAAGATGAAGGTCGTCAGAAAGAAGATTTGCCGCTGGTACATTGGGCCGTACAGGACAGTCTGCATCAGGCAGAACAGGCGCTGGACGATCTGCTGCGCAACTTCCCGAACCGCTTTATCGCCGGCGTGATGCGTCTGGTTATCTTCCCGTTAGGCCGTGTGCATACTGCACCGTCTGACCGTCTGGATCACCAGTTGGCCAAGATTATCCAACAGCCGTCCGCCACCCGTAGCCGTCTGGGTCGTGGTCAGTATCTGACGCCAAGCGAGCATAACCCGGTCGGTCTGCTGGAAGCCGCACTGGTTGACGTGATCGCCGCCGAGCCGATCCACGATCGTCTGTGCAAGGCGGCTGGCAAGAACCTGCCGTTCACCCGACTGGATCGTCTGGCGCAGCGTGCGCTGGAAGAAGGCAAGATTAACGCCGACGAAGCGAAGATCCTGGTGAAAGCCGAAGAGAGCCGTTTGCGTTCCATCAACGTGGATGACTTTGAGCCGGATGCGCTGGCGGCCAGTAAGCCGGAAAAGTTGCTCAAGCAGGATAAGCGCCAGAAACACACCGAAGCCGCGTAACTGCAATAAACTGACTTACCCAGGGGCGATAATCATCGCCCCTTTTCTATTTATCCCCATAAATGCGCAGAGCTTCGCAACGTTATCAGAACGGCTAATTTAACCCTGGGGATAATCGGATAGACTGCGGATGGGTGCTCTGGATCTTTCTGTCCGGAGCCTTGGTAACGGATAGAAAGAGAAAGGCCCCGAGTCGATATTATCAACCCGAGGCCACTCTGTATGTCCAAACAACATCAGGTTAGCCTCTTACCCGCCGCAAGGCAAGGATAAGGAGGTCAAAAATGCAGCAGGAACGGGTCGTTCTGAGGCTGATGATTATCTGCATCACGCTGATAGCGCTGATGTGGATCACTCGCGGTTCGCTATGTGAACTGCGCATCACACTGGGAGACACGGAGGTTGCCGCCATTTTGGCTTACGAACCCGAAGGGTAAGGCAACCCAACGGCGGGGCTTGCCCCGCCTGTTGGTTGTTAGCGACGGATCCATGAGCACCCTTCCCCCTGCCAGACTTACGGATTTGCATCATCGCCCCCTTTCACCGGCATTCCGTTCAAAACTGCGCGGTGCTCCGCACCTTATCAGAACGGCTAATTTAACCCTGGGGACTATCGGATAGACTGCGGATGGGTGCTCTGGATCTTTCTGTCCGGAGCCTTGGTTACGGATAGAAAGAGAAAGGCCCCGAGTCGATGTAATCAACCCGAGGCCACTCTGAACGCCTAGCAACGTCAGGTTAGCCTCTTCCCCGCCGCAAGGCAAGGATAAGGAGGTCAAAAATGCAGCAGGAACGGGTCGTTCTGAGGCTGATGATTATCTGCATCACGCTGATAGCGCTGATGTGGATCACCCGCGGTTCGCTATGTGAACTGCGCATCACACTGGGAGACACGGAGGTAGCCGCCATTTTGGCTTACGAACCCGAAGGGTAAGGCAACCCAACGGCGGGGTTCGCCCCCGCCTGTTGGTTGTTAGCGACGGATCCACGAGCACCCTTTTCACCATATCCAGGAGGCTTAGCCGTTCTGGCGGATGCGCGCCAACAACGCGTCGATATGTTCGATTTGCGACGCGTTGACGATCAGCGCGCGGCCCAGACTCAACGCACTGCGCTGGCATTCGGCACGCATATCGTCATCGCTGATGCTGTCCAGATCGGCAACGTGCGCCAGACCTATGGTGCGACGGATCAACTCACTACCACAGTAACCAACCGCATCGGTCCACACCTGTTGCAGAAACTGTTCGGCGTAGCCCGGAACTGCCAGCGCCAGTTCTCGTGTCTGTTGGTGACACAATGCCAGGAAACGATCGGCAAAAATCAGCCAGAGTTCGCGAACATCCTGCAAGCGCTGCTCGCGCCCGGCAGCGGCGTCACGCGGCCCCAAAAGCCCTGGCAGACCGCAATAGTTCAGTAACAAATTGCCCAATACGCTGCCGACGTCGAAACCGATCGGGCCATAGAAACCAAACTCGGCGTCTATCGCCTTCAGCTTGCCTTCCGCGACAAAAACCGAGCCGCTGTGGATATCACCGTGCAACAGCGCTTCCGCCTTGCTCAGGAAACGATGCTTCAATCCGGCGACCGCCAGCCTCAGTGCCGCATCGTCACGCAGCTCAAGGACCTGCGGCAACAGCACCGGCTCAAACTGATTACGCTCATGGTCAATATAGGGATCGGTAAAGAACAGATCTTCGGTGATCTGGCACAGTTCGGGGTTACTAAAGCGACTAACCTCCGCTTTTTTCTCCTGCGCGGTCTGATAAAAGTCAGAAGTATGGAACAGGGTTTGCGCCAAATACTCCGCCAGTTGCCCGGCAGCCAACGGGTAATAGTGCCCCTTGAGTAACTCACTGCGCCAGATATGGTGATCAGAAAGATCTTCCTGCACCATCACCGCCAGTTCAGGATCGTGATACAACACCTTTACCGTATGCCTTGGACAAAAACCGCCATGGATCAACAGGGTTTCCGCTTCAATACGTGCGCGATCCAGGGTTAACGGCCAGGATTCGCCCACGCATCGAACATACGGCAGCGCCTGTTTGACTATCACCCGGCTCACACCATCACGATCGCGGATCTTGAACACCAGGTTCAGATTACCGTCACCAATCTCGTCAGCGCTCACCAACGCCTGGGGATCGGCTAACTGCCCATATTGACGGGCATACTCAACGGCATCAGCAGCAGTAAACGTACGATAATGCGACATTCCCAACCCCTCTGAACTTTCTCACTGACCCAGCGATTATATTTTTTTAGACGTAAAAGCATTTGGACGTCTATACATCCGGAAGTCATGTTGGCAGAATAGCTTTCCAGATGCAATAACTACGCAACAAGGAATTAACCGCCGATGCAAGCGCTTAACACCACCAGTTTGACCCTGAGCGACAACCGACTTTGGATCCTCGACCAGCAGGCTTTGCCGCAGGAAAAACAGTGGCGGACCTGCGACAGCGTGGAACAGCTGGTTGATCATATTCTCACCTTGCGGGTGCGGGGTGCGCCGCTGATCGGCCTGTCTGCCAGCCTGTTACTGGCTCTGCTGGCAGAGCGCGGCTTACCGCGTGAGGAACTGGAGCAGGCGCTGATCACCCTGCGCGCCTCACGACCGACGGCGGTCAACCTGATGAACAACCTGGACCGCATGAAGCTGGCACTGGCACAACCGCACTGGGTGCCGGCAATGGTGGAAGAAGCGCTACGCCTGGTGGAAGAAGATCGTCAATTGTGCGATCGCATTGCCGATCACGGCGCCGAGCTGGTGAAACCCGGCAGCCGCCTGCTGACCCACTGCAATACCGGGGGTCTGGCAACCGCCGGCATTGGTACCGCTATCGGCGTGCTGTTGCGCGCTCATCAGCAGGGCAAGGTGCAGCAGGTGTGGGTCGATGAAACCCGCCCGTTATTGCAGGGTGGCCGATTGACCGCCTGGGAACTGGGTGAGCTGGGCATCCCCTACCGGCTGATTTGTGACTCCATGGCAGCCAGCCTGATGGCGCAAGGCCAGGTGGATGCGGTGTGGGTGGGTGCAGACCGCATCGCCGCTAACGGTGACGTCGCCAACAAGATTGGCACTTATAGCCTGGCAGTACTGGCGCACTATCACCGCATTCCGTTCTACGTCGCGGCCCCGCACACTACGCACGATCCGCACTGTCCGAATGGTGCCGCAATCCCTATCGAGCAGCGTGCCGCAACTGAAGTGACCGGTGTGTCCGGCAGTTTTGGCTCTTGCCAGTGGGCCCCTGCCGATGCCCAGGTTTATAACCCGGCGTTTGACGTGACGCCCGCGGCGTTGATTAGCGGTTGGGTGTTCGACAGCGGCGTGATCACGCCACAGCAGGTCAATGAAGGGATTTTCCAGCGGGCGTTAGGTTAACACCCGCATCGTAGCGGTCAGTCTAGGCGCGGGTAGGCATCGGCGATGTTATCGCCGGTGAAATGCGCTACCCAGCCTTCCGGGTTATCGAACACCCTGATAGCAGTGAAATTCGGTGCCGAACCCATATCGAACCAATGGCGGGTATCAGCCGGCACCGAGATCAGATCGTTCTTCTCACACAGGATCTGGAAGATCTTGCCATCCAGATGCAGGCAGAACAGCCCGGCCCCTTCAACAAAGAAACGTACTTCATCTTCGCCGTGCGTGTGTTCGGATAAAAACTTGCTGCGCAGCACTTCACGCTGGGCATTATCCGGACGCATGCTGATCACATCCCAACTCTGGTAGCCCTTCTCCGCCACCAGCCGATCGATTTGCTGCTGATAGGCGGCAATCACCGTCGCCGGCTCCGGGTTTTCACCCAGTTCACGGTCCGCCTGCCAGCGCTCAAAACGAACGCCAATTTGCGCCAGTTGCTGCTGGATGGCCTGCGCGTCGCGGCTCTGCCACAGTGGCTGCTGCGGCTCTTTATCACTGAAAATAGTCAATCCACTCATGAGGCAAACTCCCCTAAATCGATATGATCAAAACGGTTAACCTGCGGATGTTGACTCTGGTTATCGGCGTCATCGCGGATCAGTTGGCAGGTATGCCAACCTGCGGCACGAGCGGCGTCCAGCTCTTGATGAATGTCGGAAAGGAATAACAGCTGGTCAGGGACGATACCGATTTCACTGGCGATATTGCGGTACGAAGCGGTTTCACGCTTGGCACCGACGTGGGTATCGAAATAACCGCTGAACAGCGGCTGTAAATCCCCGGCGTCGCTGTAGCCGAACAGCAGTTTCTGCGCCTCCACCGAGCCGGAAGAATAGACGTACAGCTTCAGCCCCTGCAATTGCCAGGCGGCCAGTTGCTCAGCCACCTCCGGGTACAAATGCCCGCGAAAATCGCCGTTCTGGTAGCCGCTGCGCCAGATGATGCCTTGCAGCGCCTTCAGCGCGGTAGATTTACGGTCTTCATCCATAAAGCGGTACAACGCGGTAATCAGTTGCTCGATATCCGCCTGCGGCTGCTCAAGTTCCTGGCGCAAAGCGGCCAGCGGGGCGGCGACTTCGGCCTCTCCAGCGTGCTGACGGAGAAAGGTCGCCAGGCGTTCGCGTGCATAGGGGAACAGCACCTGATGGACGAAACGGATATCGCTGGTCGTGCCTTCAATGTCGGTAACAATGGCGCGGATCATTTTGCCTCCAGTAAACGGCGTTGTAGTTCGCACTGGAACAGGAATTCCAGCCCTTCAAGATGACGACGTGCTTCCGCGACCTGGTGGCCCCAGCAATACAAACCGTGGCCGCGCACCAGAAAACCGTACTGCAGCGGCGTGACTTCGGCATGGGCCGCCACGCGCGCCGCTAAACGCGGGATATCCTGGTCGTTATCGAAAATCGGGATCACCACGCTGTCCAGATGCGAACTCTGGCCGCCGAGGGATTTTTGCATCTCATAGCCCTGCAACACCAGTCCATCGCTGCGTTCAACCCGCGACAGCACGGTCGCATTCACCGAATGCGTATGCAGCACCGCACCAATCTGCGGATATAGCCGGTAAATCAGGGTATGCAGACCGGTTTCCGCCGACGGCGTGCGGCCGCTCGGCACATGGTTGCTGGCGGTTTCCACCAGCAGGAAGTCAGTTTCGGTCAGGCTGCCTTTATCCTTACCGGATTCGGTCACCAGACAATGCTGGTCATCGAGACGCAGCGACATATTGCCACCGGTCGCCGGGCACCAGCCCTTTTCACCAATCCAGTGACAGGCAGACAATAGCGCTGTAAGTTGCGGATTTTCGGTCATTATCGTTTCCCGGTCTGTAAGGTCATCTGCAGGTGAAGCTTAGAATGATTTGATTAATGGTTAGATTTTTTCTTCATTTAGCCATCTAAGCGTCTTGATTGCCAAATACTAACATCGTGTTATATTGACGGCAACATAAGCGCCAGGAGTATTAGCCTGCTATGAGCACTTCAGCATTGATTCCCGAAAGTAAACTGCCCGCGCTGGGCACCACCATTTTCACCCAGATGAGTGCGCTGGCGGCGCAGCATCAGGCGATCAACCTGTCGCAGGGCTTCCCCGATTTCGATGGCCCGGACTACCTGAAAGAACGTCTGGCCTGGCATGTCAGCCAGGGCGCGAACCAATATGCTCCGATGACCGGTGTCGCCCCACTGCGTGAGGCCATCGCCGAGAAAACCGCCGCCCTGTACGGCTGGCTGCCGGACGCCACTAACGAAGTCACCGTCACCGCGGGTGCCACCGAGGCGCTGTTCGCCGCTATCAGCGCGCTGGTACGCCCTGGCGATGAAGTGATCTGCTTTGATCCCAGCTACGACAGCTATGCGCCGGCGGTGACCTTATCCGGCGGCACGCTAAAACGTATTGCGCTGCAACCCCCGGCGTTCAGCGTCGACTGGCAACAGTTTGCTGAGTTGCTGTCACCCCGCACCCGGCTGGTGATCCTCAATACGCCGCACAACCCTTCCGCCACGGCCTGGCAGGCGGAAGATATGCAGCAACTGTGGCATGCCATTGGCGATCACGAGATCTACGTGCTGAGCGATGAAGTCTACGAGCACATTTGTTTCGCCAAGGGCGGCCACACCAGCGTATTGGCGCACCCACAGTTGCGTCAGCGCGCCATCGCCGTGTCTTCCTTCGGCAAAACCTTCCACATGACCGGCTGGAAAGTGGGTTACTGCGTGGCTCCGGCCGCGCTGAGTGCGGAAGTGCGCAAGGTGCACCAGTACCTGACCTTCTCGGTCAACACCCCGGCCCAGTTGGCGCTGGCGGACATGCTGCGCAGCGAGCCGGAACACTGGCAGCAATTGTCGGCATTTTATCGCGCCAAGCGCGATCGTTTTGTGCAGGCGCTGTCCAACAGTCGACTGGAAATTTTGCCCTGCGAGGGTACATACTTCTTACTGGCCGATTACAGCGCCGTTTCCGATTTGGACGACGTGGCATTCTGCCATTGGTTAACCGAGCACGTTGGCGTGGCGGCGATCCCGCTGTCGGTCTTCTGTGCCGATCCTTTCCCTCATAAATTGATCCGGCTGTGCTTCGCTAAACAGGATGCCACGCTGGATGCGGCTGCGGAGCGGTTATGTCGACTTTAAAAATTACCCTGTTGCAGCAACCTTTGGTTTGGCGCGATGGCGAAGCCAACCTGCGTCATTTTGATGCGCTGCTGGCGCCGTTAAGCGGCCGAGACCTGATCGTGCTGCCGGAGATGTTTACCACCGGCTTTGCTATGGATGCCGGGGAAAGCGCACTGCCGGAACAGCAGGTCGTCGACTGGTTGCACGGCTGGGCAAGTAAAAGTAACGCCCTGGTCGGCGGCAGCGTAGCGCTGAAAACTGCCGAGGGCGCGGTTAACCGTTTCCTGCTGGTCGAGCCGAACGGCCGGGTGCATGCCTACGATAAACGCCATCTGTTCCGCATGGCCGGCGAGCACCTGCACTATCAGGCTGGCAAACGGCGTGAAATTTTCGAGTGGCGCGGTTGGCGAATCCTGCCGCAGATCTGTTATGACCTGCGTTTCCCGGTGTGGTCCCGCTATCAACAGGATTACGATCTGGCACTGTACGTCGCCAACTGGCCGGCACCGCGCAGCAAACACTGGCAAACGCTGCTGGCAGCACGCGCCATTGAGAACCAGGTGTTCGTGGCCGGCTGCAACCGCGTCGGCGAAGACGGCAACGGCCTGAACTACAGCGGTGACAGCCTGATCCTCAGCCCACAGGGGGAAACATTGGCCCAGGCAGAACCCGGTGCCGCCGCACGGCTGGACGCCGAACTGTCGCTGGAAAACCTGCAAAGTTACCGCAGCGCCTTCCCGGCCTGGCGTGATGCCGACAGCTTCCTGCGCCACGATTAATCCTTCCGGGCGCGGTCCGCTGCGCCCGTTGTTTCAGGAAAGCTCCTCTTCCACCGCGTTTTCTTCTTTGGCACCAATAGGGTTAAACAGCAGGTTCAGCAGCAACGCCACCAGGCAGGAAGCGCTGATACCGGAATGCAATAAGGTACGCACCCAGTTCGGGAACTGATCGTAAAAGGTCGGCATCACGATCGGGATCATACCGAAGGCAATCGCCGTCGCCACCACCACCAGATTCATATTGTCCTTGTAATCCACCTTTGCCAGGGTGCGGATCCCGCTGGCAGCCACCGAACCGAACAGCACCACGCCTGCGCCCCCCAAAACCGGCAACGGAATACAGGCCACCAGCCGCCCCAGTACCGGCAGTAACCCCAGCAGCACCAAAATGGCCCCTCCGGCGCTGACCACAAAGCGGCTCTTCACGCCGGTGATCGCCACCAATCCAATGTTCTGGGCAAACGAGCTTTGTGGGAATGAGTTGAACACTGGCGACAGCGCGCTGGACAGCATATCAGCGCGCAGGCCATTGGCTATGCGGCGCGCATTCACCGGCGAACCGACGATCTCGCCAACCGCCATCAACCCGGCGGTGGTTTCCGTCAGCAACACCAACACGATCAACAGCATGGAGAGGATCGCGCTCAGTTCGAAGGTCGGCCAACCGTAGGCGAAAGGCTCGGGGAATGCCAGCCATGGCCCGCTGCTTACGGCGGTAAAGCTTACTTTACCCGCCAGCACGGCGACCACGCAGCCGACCGCCATCGCCAGCAACACCGACAGCCGTTTTAGCGCCGGAGAGCCGACCTTGTTCAGCAGCAGAATCACCACCAGCGTGAAAGCCGCCAGGCCAATATTTCCGGTTGATCCCCAGTCTGCCGCCCTGGCGTTGCCGCCCATGGCCCAGCGCACCGCCACCGGCATCAGCGACAGCCCGATCACCGTCACCACGGTACCGGTGACCACCGGCGGGAAGAAGCGGATAATTTGTGAGAAGAACGGCGCGATCAACAACCCAATCAGCGAGGCGGCAATCACCGCACCGAACACCGCCGGCAACCCGCCATCGCCGGTCACAATCGTCACCATGGTCGCCACCCCGGCAAAGGACACGCCCTGTACCAGCGGCAGACGCGAACCGAAGCCGGGTGCCCCAAGGGTTTGCAACAGCGTCGCCAACCCGCTGACAAACAGGGCTGCCGTCACCAGCATGCCAATCTGCGGCGCGCCTAACCCTGCGGCCGACCCGATGATCAGCGGCGGTGCGATAATCCCGCCGTACATGGTCAGAATATGCTGCAAGCCGTAGGCGAAGGTCTTTGCCAGCGGCAGTTTTTCATCTTCCGGGCAGCACGAAGCCGCGCCCTTATCCTGAGACAGAGCCATAGGTACCTCGTCAATGCGGGTTAACCGCTAAGGGCGTTTAACTGCCCCGGTAGGTTGAGTAGGAATACGGGCTGATGAGCAGCGGTAAATGGTAATGCTGCGCCGCATCATTGATGACAAAATCGATAATTGCCGTGGCATACAAGGTTGCACGCCGGTCAGCGGCAAAGTAAGCGCCGAGATCGGCAGACAGACGGTAATGCCCGGCAGGCAGGCTGTCAGGGGTTAGGTCACGCGCACGGCCGTCGGCATCGGTATGGCTTTCTGCCAGGGTTCGCCACTGCCCGTCCTGTTGCTGCTCCAGCCACACCCGCACGCCCGCAGCGGGTTTACCGAGTGAGGTGTCCAGAATATGGGTGCTGATATTACTCATCGCTCAGTAACTCCTTAAAACGCAGCATCACGATTTCACGCAGTTGTTCGGCGGTTTCCTGCCGTTCCTGCTCCGCACTGTTATTCAATCGCCGTTGTAACTCACGTAAAATACTCTGACCATCGCGACCGGCGGCACGGATCAAAAATACCTGACCAAATTGCTGTTCATAGCGTCGATTCCCGTCCCACAGCACTTCGGTCAGCCCAGCATCCTGCGCGTTGACCGCCGCTTGCTCACGCTGTGAAAATTGCGCCTCTTGCCCCTGGCCCTTGGCACGTTCACCGATACGCGGGTGCTGCGCCAATGCCTGGCTGATCTCTTCCGGCTGCCAGCGCAGTGCCGCTTGCCAGGCCACCGCCAGCGCGGCGTCGATGCTGCTGAAGGGCCGCGCTACTATCACCGCCGCGATCCAGGCCGCAATATCCACGCAGGGCCGCAGTAAACGCTCCGCTTCCGCCTGCGGCAATTGATTAAATCGTTGCAGACTCATCAGGCCTCCTCCCAACCGCTAACCGTCTGGCAGTAAGCCTGGATCGCCAGCGCCACATCGGACTGGCTGACGGCTTCGGCCGGATGGTGGCTAATGCCGCGATCGCAGCGGACAAACAGCATCCCCACCGGCCAACAGGCCGCTACGGCAATCGCATCGTGCCCGGCGCCGCTCGGCAACGCCATACTGCGCCCCTGTACCGCCATCACGCTCTGCTGCCAGCGCTGTTGCAAATTTGCATCACAGGCCGTTGCATTTATGCGGTAAAACTCTTCACTGTCAAAACGCAGTCCCCGACGGGTACAGATCGCCTGCGCCTGCTCCAGCAACTGCGTCAACAGCGCTGCCAGCGGGCCATCTTCCGGCCCGCGTACATCGAGGGTCAGTTTGACTTCACCGGGGATCACATTGACCGCCCCCGGCAGGCTTTCAATTCGGCCAACGGTAGCCACCAGGTGCCGATCGCTGGCCGAGGTCATTGCCTCTACTGCCACCATCCATTCCGCCGCCGCCGCCAGCGCGTCTTTACGTTGCCCCATCGGCACGGTACCGGCATGGCCTGCCTGGCCGGTAAAGGTACAGTTAAGCCGACGGGCGCCGTTAATCGCCGTCACCACGCCCAAAGCCAGATCGGTCGCCTCCAGGCAGGGCCCTTGCTCAATATGCAGTTCCAGATAGCCGCAGATATCACTTTGCGCGCGTCGCGCTTCGCCAACCGCCGCCGGATCCAGCCCAAACTCACGTAACGCCTGTGCCACGCTCATGCCATCAGCATCGGTGCGTTCCAGCCAATCCGCCGGCCACTGTCCGGTAATGCCCCGGCTGCCCAGCAGCGCGATACTAAAACGCGTGCCTTCTTCATCTGCAAAGCCAATCACCTCAACCGCCACCGGCAAACGCCGCTGCTGTCGATGCAAATGCGCCACCACTTCCAGCGCGGTCAACACGCCGAGCATGCCGTCATAGCGCCCGGCGTTGCGCACCGTGTCCAGATGTGAACCCAGCAGCAACGCAGGCGCATCTGGCGTTTGGCCTTCATAGCGGCCACAAAGGTTACCGACGCTATCCTGCCAGACCTTCATGCCAATAGTGCGCATCCAGTCACCCACCAGTTGGTTGGCGCGTTGATGTTCCGGCGACAGGTAAACCCGCGTCAACTGGCCCGGCGTAGCGCTGATCGCCGCCAGCGCATCGCAGCGGGCCATCACCCGAGCCGCAGCCTGCTCCGCCTCCTGGGCGGTTAACAGCGCCACCATCAACGACTCCCGTCGTCGTAGGTATTCCAGGCCGCCTGCAGCGCTTCACCCTGTTTGCTGGCGAAACCCAGCCGGTTCAGCACCGCTTCCAGCGCGGTGAGGGTCTGCAGCACGCAGTCTTTACGCGCGTTGTAACCCATGGTACCGATGCGCCAGATCTTGCCCTGCAGCGGGCCGAACGAGGTGCCGATCTCAATGGCGAAATCGTTCAGCATCATCTGACGGACCTGCTCGCCGTGCACCTGTTGCGGGATCACCACGCCGAGCACGTTATTCATGCGGTTATCAAGATCGCCGAACACTTCCAGCCCCATGCCCTGAATGCCGGCCAGCATCGCCGCACCGTGCAATTTATGCCGGGCGATGGTGTTATCCAGCCCTTCTTCCAGGATCACCCGGGCGCATTCGCGTGCGGCAAACAGCATGCTGGTGGCTTCGGTATGGTGATTCAGACGCTCCGGGCCCCAATAATCCATGATCATGCCGAGATCGAAGTAGTTGGAGTAGATCATTTCGTCGTCACCATCCGCGTGGTCGAGGGTGCGAATGCCCTGCTCTACGCATTTGCGGCGGCGAACGATCTCTTCAAACTGCGGGCTGAGAGTGACCGGCGAACTGCCCGACGGGCCACCCAGACATTTCTGCAGGCCGGCAGAGACCGCATCCAGCCCCCAGGCATCGGTTTCCAGCGGGTTGCCGGCAAACGAAGCGGTGGCATCGGTGTAAAACAGCACGCCATGGCGGCGGCAGATATCCCCCAATTCCGCCAGCGGCTGCAGCATAGTGGTAGAGGTGTCGCCTTGCACCGTCAACAGCAGGCGCGGGCGTACCTTCTTGATCGCGTCTTCAATCTGGTCGGCAGTGAATACCTCGCCCCAGGGCACCTCTATGGTGTGCACTTCGGCGCGGCAGCGGCGGGCTATCTCACACAGCAGATGACCGAAACGCCCAAACACCGGTACCAGCACCTTGTCGCCAGGGCGGATTGAAGAGACCAGCATCGCTTCGATACCGGAGCGGGAAGTGCCGTCTACCAGCAGCGTCCAGCGGTTTTCGGTGCGGAACAGCGCGCGATACAGCTCCATCACCTGATTCATGTAACCGGTCATCGCCGGATCGTACTGACCAATCAACTGGCTCGACATGGCGCGCAGCACGCGCGGATCCGCGTTGATCGGCCCCGGCCCCATCAGCAGGCGGGCAGGTGGATTAATCTGATCGAATTGGGTGATATCTAACATGTTGATTCCTTGCCAGCTTAATAACTTAATAGACTTGGTGGCATCAGTGCTCAGACAGGCCGCGAACCGATGCAATAAACTGTTTTAATTCCTGCGTTTGCGGATTGGCGAACAGCGTGCGACTGTCGCCCTGCTCCCATACCTTGCCCTGGTGCATAAACACCACCCGGTCGCCGACCTCGCGGGCAAAGTTCATTTCATGGGTCACCAGGATCAGCGTCATGCCCTCTTTGGCCAGTTGCTCCAGCACCTTGAGCACTTCGCCCACCAGCTCAGGATCCAACGCCGAGGTAATTTCATCACACAGCAAGACTTTCGGGTTCATCGCCAGCGCCCGGGCAATCGCCACCCGCTGCTGCTGTCCGCCGGAAAGGTTAGCCGGTGAATAATGCATGCGCTCAGCCAGCCCGACCTTGTTCAACATCTCTTCCGCCAGTTCACGGCATTCGGCCGGGCTTTTCTTCAGCACCCGACGCGGCGCCAGCATCACGTTCTCCAGCGCGGTCATGTGCGGGAATAAATTGAAGTTCTGGAACACCATGCCAATGGAGCGGCTGATTTCACGGGCCTGTGAATCGCGATCGGTGACGGTCATGCCACCCAGCTTGATACTGCCTTCCTGATAGCCTTCCAACCCGTTGATGCAGCGTAACAAGGTGCTCTTGCCGGAGCCGCTGCGGCCGATGATCGAAATCACCTCGCCCATATCGATATCCAAATCCACGCCCTTCAGCACATGGTTCTGACCGTAATATTTCTGCACCTGATTAATTGTGATGAGCGGCATGGAATTTCTTCTCCAGATAATGACTGTAGCGCGACAGCGGATAACACATCAGGAAATAGCCCAACGCGACCAGGCCGAAAACTTTAAACGGTTGATAAGTGACATTGTTCAGCATGGTGCCGGCCTTGGTCAGTTCGATAAAACCAATGATCGACGCCAGTGCGGTGCCCTTGATCACCTGCACCGAAAAACCGACGGTAGGGGCGATAGCGATACGCACCGCCTGCGGCACAATCACCCGCACCAGGGTCTGACCAAAACTCAGCCCCAGACAGCGCGACGCTTCCCACTGGCCTTTCGGCAACGCGGCAATACTGCCGGACCAGATATCCACCAGAAAAGCGCTGGTAAACAAAGTCAGTGCCAAAGCGGCAGCGGTCCAGGGGCTAACATCAATGCCGAACAGCGCCAGACCAAAGAAGGCCAGGAACAACTGCATCAGCAGCGGCGTGCCCTGAAACAGTTCGGAATAACAGCGGACAAACCGCAACGCCCACTTACGCTTGCTCAGGCGCAGCAATAACAGCGGCAACGTCACCAGGGTGCCGCCAAAAAACGCCGTCAGCGACAGCAGCAAGGTCCAGCGTGCCGCCAACAGCAGGTTGCGCACAATGTCCCAGTCGGTAAAAGTCAGCATCAGCCCTGGCTCCCTAGAAAACGGCGTCCGGCGGCCAGCAACAGCTGGCGCATCAATATGGATAACAACAGGTAAAACAGCGCCGTCACCAGATAGACCTCAAAACTGAGGAAGGTCCGTGACTGGATCAGGTTGGCGGCGAAGGTCAACTCTTCGAACGACACCTGTGACACCACCGATGACCCCAGCATGACGATAATGCACTGGCTGACCAACGCCGGATAAATCCGTTGCAGCGACGGCGGCAACACGATGCGCAAAAATGTCTGGCTGCGGCTGAGACCCAACACCCTACCGGCTTCCCACTGGCCTTTCGGCGTCACCTGAATGCCGGCACGGATGATCTCGGTGCTGTAGGCCCCCAGGTTAATCACCATCGCCAGCAGCGCCGCCTGCCCGGCGGTGAGTTTCCAGCCCAGACTCGGCAGGCCGAAGACGATGAAGAACAGTTGCACCACGAACGGCGTATTGCGCACCACCTCAACGTAAATACCCCAAACGCGGCTGAGCAAGTTGGCCTTGCCGCTGCGGATCGCCGCACCGCAAATACCCAGCGCCACCCCCATCAAGGTAGCCAGCGCCGTCAGCTCGATGGTGGTCAGCAGACCGGCCAGCAATTCGGGCAGGTAAGGCCACAGGGCAGGAAAGTTCAGCTGATAGGTCATCAGGCGCTCCCGTTATGCGCCGAAGTCGGCAGGCAGCGGCGCTTTCAGCCATTTCTCGGACAGGCCATTAAGGGTGTTATCCTTTAACGCCTGCTCAATCAGTTCGTCCACTTTCGCTTTCAGCGCCGGCTCACCCAGACGCAGGCCTACGTAGCAGGGCGAATCTTTCAGCATAAATTTGGCCACCGGCGCTTTGGTCGGGTTCTGCCGCGCTATGGCGCTCACCACCAGGTTGCCGGTGGCGATGTATTGCACCTGGCCGGACAGATAGGCCGACAACGTAGTGTTGTTGTCTTCATAGCGCTTGATTTGTGCGCCCTTCGGCGCGGTATCACTCAGCACCATGTCTTCCACCGCACCGCGCGTCACGCCGATGGTTTTACCGTCCAACTGCGCGGCGTCAGCCAGTACCGACTCTTTCGGGCCAAACACGCCCAGGAAGAACGGCGCATAGATACGGCTGAAGGCGATCGCCTTCTCGCGTTCCGCGTTTTTGCCCAGGCTGGAAATCACCAGATCGACCTTGTTGGTTTGCAGATAAGGTACGCGATTGGCGCTGGTGACCGGCACCAACTGCAACTTAAGTTTCATCTTGTCGGCCAGATACTGCGCCATATCGATGTCATAACCCTGCGGCTGCAGATCGGTGCCCACGGAGCCGAATGGCGGGAAGTCCTGGGGTACCGCCACCCGCAGCACGCCACGCTGCTGGATTTCCTGCAGTTGATCCGCCATCGCCGAAGCGGCCTGCGCCAGCAACAGCACCGCACCTAACGCCACTACCCCGATTTTCTTGAAGTTCATAGATTATCCCCGATGGTGAAATGATGAAACAAAAGATTCTTTGATTATCACTTTGCAACTAATGTGCCAATCCGGGGTGTCAGGAACGATCGGCTTTAGTGACCGTAAGTTAGGGCATTAAGAAGGAAACTCCCCTGTCAAAGTGATAGCAGGGGGATCTATTAAGCGGGCAAGTAGCGCACCATCTAAGTGCGAAAGCACCAAAATGGCGCTGAGTTTAGCGCTGTTCCAACTCATCCAGATCGCTATACAGATCGGCAATCTGGTGAATACGTTGCCGCCCTTGCGCCAGCGTCTCATGCAGCAAGGCATTGCTGAGCAGATTGGCCAGACTCATGGCGGCAGAGTAGCTGTCGAAAGCAGAAACGCTGTCGAGTGGCGCCGCCAGATGCCAGTTGGCCAGCGGGATCAATGCCTGCGCCTGCGGTTCACACACCAGCAAAGTCGGCACCTGTTGAACCTGTAACTGCGTCAATAACGCCCGCAACTGGCGGGGCCGACGACGAAATGCCACCACCACCGCCACATCCCGCCGATCAATATCGACCAGTTCCTCCGCCAGCGTCTGGCCGGGCTGCGGCACCAGTAACACCTGCTCACGCACCTGCATCAGTTGTTGACGCAGATGCATCGCCACCGGATAGCTATTGCGAAACCCCATCAGCACCACCCGCCGCGCCTGCACCAAAGCAGCGATCACCGCGTTGAACTGCTCGGCATCAATATGGTTCACCCACTGGGTGAGATTAGCCATTTCCTGCTTGTAGTGGCGTGCCAGCAGGGTATTGCCCTGCACCGCATCACGGTTATCGGTCAGTGGCATACCGCTCTGACGCAGGGTGCGCAATTCATCACGCATAGCGCGGTAGCTCGGGTAACCCAGGCGTTTGAACAAGCGGCTGACGGTGGCTTTGGAGACGCCGCTCAGGCGCGCCAGTTCGGCACTGTTGTAGCTGATCAGGTCATCAAAGTGATCGAAAATAAAATCGGCCACCCGCTGTTCCTGCGGCGTGAGCTGCGGATAGTCCCCGCGCAGGCGTTCATCAATCTGCTTCATTGCTACTCCAGCTGTAACCTTTGTTTCAGCGGAACATACCACGGCCAATCCACCCGCTGGCAAGCGATTATTGCCCTGGCAGAAAACATGGAACGTCTCTTGCTTGTGTTTAAGGCAGACGCTGACCTCAAACAAGGGCCAAGAAATGATTAACAGCAACACCGCGCCATTGGGCATGGCCGTCACGCCACATCACCTCGCCAGTGAAAGTGCACTGGCGGTACTGCGCGCAGGCGGCAACGCGATTGAAGCCATGGTCGCCGCCGCCGCGACCATCGCCGTGGTCTACCCGCACATGAATGGCCTGGGGGGCGACGGATTCTGGCTGATCGTTCCGCCGCAGGGTGATCCGGTGGCGATCGACGCCAGCGGCGCTGCCGGATCGCTGGCCACTCTGGATTTTTACGCTGGTGAAAGTCACATTCCACATCGGGGGCCAAAAGCCGCGCTGACCGTCGCCGGTACCGTCGGTGGCTGGCAGGAAGCACTGGACTACTCCGTTGAATTGGGTGGCGAACAGTTGCCGCTGTCGCGCCTGCTGGCAGATGCGATTCGCTATGCCGCAGACGGCATTCCGGTCACTGCCTCGCAGGAGGCGGCTACCCGCAGCAAATATCATGAGTTGGCAGATCGGGAGCATTTTGCCCGCACCTACCTGCCGCACGGGGAAATCCCTCACGCCGGACAACGTTTCTGTCAGCC
The DNA here is from genome assembly GCF_949794035.1 of Serratia proteamaculans. Classification (NCBI taxonomy): domain Bacteria; kingdom Pseudomonadati; phylum Pseudomonadota; class Gammaproteobacteria; order Enterobacterales; family Yersiniaceae; genus Serratia; species Serratia proteamaculans. The sequence goes on along the minus strand of NZ_OX461105.1, from coordinate 954,006 downwards.
GCAGTTAGCGGATACTCTGATCGCTCTGGCCGAACAGGGCCTGGACAACTTCTATCGCGGCCCGCTGGCACAGGGCATGGCAGCGGATATGGCCAAGCTCGGTATGCCGCTCACCGCACAGGATCTGGCAGATTATCGGCCGCGCCGCCGCACCCCGCTGCGGCTGGAGCATCAGAAAGGGGAAATTTTTAACCTGACACCACCGACTCAGGGCCTGGTCTCGCTGGCAATCCTCGGGCTAACCGACCGCCTGCCGCTCGCCAGCCGTAGCGAAGGCGCGGTGGTACACAGCATCGTCGAGGCCACCAAACTGGCCTTCGGCCTGCGCGATCAATTCATCACCGACCCGCGTCAAATGACTCAGGATCCGCAAGAACTACTGACGGCAGAACATCTGGATACCCTGGCCAGGCGCATCGATCCTGAACAAGCCGCCGCCTGGGGTAAAGGCAAAGGGCCAGGCGATACCGTCTGGATGGGCGTGATGGACAGCAGCGGTCTGGCGGTGTCCTTTATCCAGAGTATCTATCACGAATTCGGCAGCGGCGTGGTACTGCCGCAAAGTGGCGTACTGTGGCAAAACCGGGGTGCGTCCTTCAGCCTGGATGCCGCGCACCTGCTGGCACTGGCACCCGGCAAACAACCTTTCCACACGTTGAACCCGGCAGCGGCACGTCTGTATGACGGGCGTACCCTGGTGTACGGCTCCATGGGGGGTGATGGCCAGCCGCAAACCCAGGCGGCGGTATTTGTCCGCCATGTGGTGCAGGGGCTGCCGCTGCAACAGGCGATCAGTGCGCCGCGCTGGCTACTCGGCCGCACCTGGGGCGATAGCTCCGATTCGCTAAAACTGGAGGGACGTTTCAGCCAAGAAACCCTTGCCTACCTGCGTCAACGCGGCCACGACGTGGAACTGTTGCCGGACTTCAGCGAAGCGGTCGGCCACGCCGGTGCCATTGTTCGCCATACTAACGGCATGCTCGAAGGCGCTTTTGATCCACGCAGCAACGGCAGCGCCGCCGGCTTCTAACCGATCTCTCAAAAAGGGGACACCGATGAACCACCCACCTGCCACCGACTGGGCGACCTATATCAGCCAGATGGAAGCCGTGCTGGCCCTGGAGCTGAATGACGTGCGCCGTCAGGAACTGCTGATCCAATTCAACCGCATCGCTGCGATGGCGGAACCGCTGATGGCCCTGCCGCTCGATCAGCGTCTGGAGATTGCCGGGGTATATCGAGCATGAATCCATTAAGCGCACTGTCGATCGCCGAGATCCGCGCAGCCCTGAAACAAGGCGCGATTTCCGCCCGCGAGATCGCCCAGCAAACGCTGGACAATATCGACAGCCAAAATCCTTCGCTGAACGCCTATACCCACGTCACCCGCGAACGTATGTTGAGTGAGGCCGATCTTCTCGATCGCAGCCGTGCCCAGGGGCAAACGCTACCCAGCCTGGCAGCCATTCCTTACGCGGTGAAAAACCTGTTCGACGTCACCGGGGAAACCACCCTGGCCGGTGCCAGCCTGTTCAGCGATAACCCCCCTGCCAAACAAGATGCCTGGGTGGTAAACAAATTGGCGGCGCAAGGCGCGCTGCTCTCTGGCATGCTGAATATGGACGCCTATGCCTACGGTTTTACCACCGAAAATAGCCACTACGGTGCAACGCGCAACCCACACGACACCACACGTATTGCCGGTGGATCCTCTGGCGGATCAGCGGCTGCAGTCGCCGCCGGACTGGTGACATTTTCGCTCGGCAGCGATACCAACGGCTCAATACGCGTGCCCGCCTCGCTGTGCGGCATCTTTGGCCTGAAACCAACCTTTGGCCGCCTTTCGCGCAGCGGCAGCCAGCCGTTTGTCGCCAGTCTGGATCATGTCGGTCCCTTTGCCCGTCGGGTACGCGACCTGGCAGCGGTGTATGACGTGATGCAGGGTACCGACGTCGAAGACCGCTTCCAGGCGGAAAAACCAATCACCCAAACCGAATCACTGCTGCCGCGCGGTCAACAGGGGTTGCGTTGTGCGGTACTGGCCGGTTATTTCCAGCAGTGGTGCAATGACGACGCCAAAGCGGCGGTGCAACAGGTCGCTCAGGCGTTGGAGGCCATCGCCGAAGTCGAACTGCCGCAGGCCGAACTGGCACGCTCGGCGGCGTTCATTCTCACCGCCGCCGAGGGGGGGAACCAGTATCTGCCGCAGTTGCGCAGCCAGCCTGAACGCTTTGAACCGCTGTCACGCGAGCGGCTGTTGGCCGGTGCCATGCTGCCCGCCGCCTGGTATCTGCAGGCGCAACGTTTCCGCTCTCATTTCCAGCAGCAGGTATTGCCGCTGTTTGAACACTGGGACATTCTGATCGCCCCGGCCACGCCGTGCGGCGCAACGGAGATTGGTCAGGAAACCATGCGTATCAACGGCACCGACCTGCCGATCCGCGCCAGCATGGGCATGTTGACACAGCCGATCTCCTTCCTCGGTCTGCCGGTGGTGACGGTGCCGCTGAAAACTGCGGCCGGGCTGCCGATCGGCCTGCAGCTTATCGCGCCGCCGTGGCGTGAGGATCTGGCGCTGCGAGCCGCCTATGCGCTGGAGCAACGCGGCGTGGCCTTCTGTGGTTTAGCGGGAAAACAGGATTAACCTTGAAAAGTGAATATATCGATCGACCGGCGGTATTGGCAGAAGTGAACAGCGCGTTTTATCGCTATGAACAGGCGCTGATTGGCAATGATATTGAAGTTTTGGATGAGCTGTTTTGGCACGATGGGCGCACTGTCCGTTACGGTGCGACGGAAAATTTGTACGGCATCGATCAGATCCGTGACTTCCGCCAGCAGCGCCCCTCGAAAGGGCTGGATCGTCTGCTGGAGAACACCGTCATCACCACCTACGGCGATGATATGGCGGTGGCCAGTACCGAATTCCGCCGCTCGGGCAGCGATAGGCTCGGCCGCCAGATGCAAACCTGGGTCAAACTGCCCTGCGGCTGGCGTATCGTCGCCGCGCATGTGAGTTTGATGGCGGAATAATCGTGGCTGAACGAAATTCGGACAACTCGACTCAACCCGCCGTATAGTAGCCAAAGGTACTATCTGAATTTGATGAAAAAGTTGTCTTTGAACCCGAGATACCCGGGCCTAGCGCACCGAGGGGCGCTCCGGCAGCCAAGGCTGCTACGACCCCTTCGGCACGCTCTCCCTAATAACGGGCTTTGTCAGCCGTCTGAGGTATTATTTTTAGCTAACAGGGAAGACCAATGACGAGTGCAACATTGATTAAAATTGATGAACAACTGAAGCAGCGGGTGCAGCAAATTGCGGCTACACGTCAGCGCAGCGCGCACTGGATAATGCGTGAGGCGATCCGTGAATATGTCGAACGAGAAGAAAAACGCGAAGCGCTGCGCAAAGATGCGTTACAGGCATGGGAAGCCTATCAGGCAAATGGTAGACATCTGTCTCAGGAAGAGACCAATAATTGGCTCGTCGACCTGGAAAGAGGTGACGACGCGGAGATCCCGGTGCGCCACCAAAGTGAAGCCGGCTATTGAAGGATTAGCTCAGCACCAATAGGCCATAAAGTTCACGGTGGAACGATCCAAATCGCGTTCGCCAATCAGGTAACGGCGTAATGCCTTCACCGCTGAAGACTCCGCCGCAACCCAGGCGTAGAAACTTTTCGCCCCTTCCGCCCGTTCCCACAGCAGGTCGCCGCCCAGGCTGTTTTCCGTCAGCGACTGTGCTTGCGTACGCGCCGACTCTGGAATATTTACCCGCTGGCGTACCGACTCCACCAGCAGTGTGCCATGTATTTGCTGGTGCCCAACGTCACGCGGTAACCAATACACCTCGGCAAACGGGAAACGGTCCATATTCAGGCAATCCCCCGCTACCGGTACTTCAAAGAACGCCTGCACTTGCGGTGGATTGGGCCGCTGTGCCAGCTGTTCCAAAATACCTACCGCCGCCGGTACCGCCGTTTCATCAGCAATCAGCAAGGCATGTTGCAGCACGCTCGGCGGTGCCCATTCATAACCGCCGCTGTCACCGTCAAAATCGGCATTGGGTGCCACTGCCTGAAGGACATCCCCCGGTTTGGCCTGGGTCGCCCAGGCGGAAGCCGGGCCGTTGACGCCATGCAGCACAAACTCGACGTCCATCTGATTGTGTTCCGTGCGCAACGCACGCAGCGTATAAGTCCGCATCACCGGGCGTTGCTCTTTCGGGATCGCCATATAGTGGCGGTACCAGTCGTCGCTGTTTTCCAACAGTGGCTGCTGGCCATTCTCGGCCGGGAACAACAGTTTGATGCGCTGATCCGGCGCCTCTAACTTCATGCGATGGACGTCCGGTCCTTCGAATACGCAGCGCAGCAAGGAAGGCGATACGTTTTCTTTTACTTTCAGTGTGATATCAAAAATTCTGTAGCTTGATGCGCCGGACATAACAGTTACTCTCCCGCAGAATTTACCTGGATACGGTGCTGGCACCACAACCAGCCGCTGATACCGCCCAGCAGAACCGCCATCATCAGAGCCGCCGCGATCAGCTGCGACTCACCATAAAACCTGGCCACCACCGGCACCATCAGCGCACTCAGGCCGTAACCCAGCGTGTGGCTGGTGGCGATAGCTCCCGATCCTTTGCCGGTTGATAATTTATCGTTCAACATCAGTTGATAGCCAGGTGTCGCCATGGCCGCGCCAAAGGAGGCCAGCGCACAACCTGCATAGAACAAGGCCAGCGGCTGAGCACACATCAGGCCCAGGCCGACGACCATCAACACCGCCGCAATCAGCAGCAATTGTGGCGCGCTAAAGCGCTGTGGCCGCACCACCAGGAACTGTGCCAACAACGTACAGGCCGCCGCCACACTCAGCAACACCGCCACATGATGGCTGACGCCAGTGGCCGAGTGGCTGAACAAATGGGTCAAATGCGGTGCCAATCCCAGTTGCATCAGGCTGACCGAAGCCGCCAACAGCACCGCGCACAGCAGGTAAGGCACCATATTCAGACGCAGACGATTCTGCTGATGGGCCACCGGCGGTAAAGGCGGATCCTTTTGTTGGCGGCATATCACCAACAAGGCGATTAAAGGCGCAATCGCCATCAGCCACAGCGGCGCCATCGGATGAATCGACAACGCCAATGCCGCACACAGCGGGCCAAGCAGCCGCCCGCAGCTCAACCCGGAGCTGATGGTCGCCAGCGCCGACATCCGTTGTTCGTAACCGGCACGCTGCAAAGCCCAGGTCTGGCTGGCCGGTACCATGCCGGAGACCGTCAAACCATAAATAATCCGCGCCACGATCAGGCCGCCCAGCCCCAGCATCGGCGAAAGCCAGCCGGCCGCCAGCCCCCAAACCGCCAATGCCAGTAAAGCAAAACTGAACAAATACCCTGTTAAGGCCAGGGTTATTACAAACTTGCAGCCGCGAATTTCAGACTGTCTGCCCCACCAGGGAGAGCCAACCAGAAACAGCATTGAGCCGAGCGTTAGTAGCCCGGCCCAGACGGAAAGCGACAGATGAGTCATGCTGACCAACACCGGTAACGCCACCAGCAGGCCGTTTTGCCCGATGCCCAACAACCCGGCGCAAAGTGCCAGCGGCCAGTTGGAAGGAGACGTATTCCCAATTGTCGGTGATTTTGGGGGAGAAGAAATATGCATCAAACGTAAATTTACCGTTAATAATATTATAAGGTTATGTTCAATTCATTGAAAAATTGTATCATAGGACGATTGATAACAATAAATATTATTGATATAAGAATCATTCTCAATTGATTCAACAGTGAAATGGGATCATGACAATCCAGTTTGAAACCGCGACGACCGACGTGGCTGCACAATGTTTTCTCAACGCATTGATGCGTGAAACCCGGGACTGGCAAATCATTCCGCCAGCCAACGACCAACAGCATCCGCAGCTCCACATTCCACTTTCGCCTTCTCAGGCTATTCGCATCGCTTTACGCCATATCTCTCCCACACAGCATCACCAATATCGGTTCCCCGCCTACCTGCATCAGCAGGATGACGGTGCCGGCGTTGCGCTGAGCGTGGAACAGCTTATCTCCTTGATATTGGAAAAACCGGCGGTGAGAGGCGAACTGTCGGATGACGTGGTCGCTCGTTTTCGTCAGCGTGTGCTGGAGAGTCATGGTAATACCCAACAGGCGATCGATATCCGTCTGGACTGGCCTGCGCTGCGCGACAAGCCGCTGAACTTCGCCCAGGCGGAACAGGGCCTGCTGGTCGGTCACGCCTTCCACCCGGCACCGAAGTCTCATGAGCCGTTCAACCAACAGCAGGCACGCCGTTATCTGCCGGACTTTGGCGCCAGCTTCCCGCTGCGTTGGTTCGCCGTGGATAAACGCCAACTGTGCGGTGACAGCCTGAACCTGACGCTGCAGCAACGCCTGCAACGTTTTGCCGCCGAAAGCGCCCCGCAGCTGCTGGCCCATTTTAGCGATGACGTCTGGCTGCTGCCGATGCATCCCTGGCAGGCCGACCATTTGCTGACCCAGAGTTGGTGTCAGGATCTGGTGGCCCAGGGGCTGCTGCACGATCTGGGCGAAGCCGGCGAACGCTGGCTGCCAACCAGCTCTTCGCGCTCGCTGTACAGCGCCAGCAACCGCGACATGATCAAGTTTTCCCTCAGCGTGCGTCTGACCAACTCGGTACGCACCCTGTCAGTAAAAGAAGTGAAGCGCGGCATCCGCCTGGCACGTCTGGCGCAAACATCACGCTGGCAGCAGTTGCAGGCGCGCTATCCGACCTTCCGCGTAATGCAGGAAGACGGCTGGGCCGGTCTGCGTTCGGCGGACGGCACCATCCAGGAAGAAAGCCTGATGGCGCTGCGCGATAACCTGCTGTTCGACCAGCCACAAAGCCAGACCAACGTGTTGGTGACGCTGACCCAGGCCGCGCCGGATGGCGGCGACAGCCTGCTGGCTGCAGCGGTACGCCGTTTGGCCAGCCGTCTGAATCTGCCATTGCAACAGGCCGCCCATATCTGGCTGGACGCTTACTGCCAACAGGTTTTGCTGCCGTTATTCAGCACCGAAGCCGATTACGGCCTGGTGTTGCTGGCTCACCAGCAAAACATTTTGGTTGAGATGCAGCAGGATTTGCCGATCGGCATGCTGTACCGCGACTGTCAGGGCAGCGGCTTTACCCGTGATGCCGGCCCCTGGCTGGAAGAAATTGGCGAAGCCGATGCGGAAAACCGCTTCAGCGAACAGCAACTGCTGCGCTACTTCCCTTACTACCTGCTGGTGAACTCCAGCCTGGCGGTAACCGCCGCGCTGGCCGCGGCCGGTTTCGACAGTGAAGAACAGCTGATGGCCCGGGTTCGCGACGCACTGAGCGGCCTGCGAGCCAGCGCCAAAAACACCCTGTGCCTGGACTACGTGCTCGACAACAGCCACTGGAATTGCAAAGGCAACTTCTTCTGTTACCTGCACGACCATAACGAAAACACCATTGTCGATCCGGCGGTGATTTACTTCGACTTCGTTAACCCGCTGCGCCAGGGGGCTGCCCAATGATGCCACACGCCAAACTGATGCATGCCGGCGACGGTTTTCGCTGTGAGCAGCTGGAACAGGAGTTGCAGTTGGGTTTCGGTCTCGATGGCAGCGCCGTGCTGCACTATCCGGGCCCGTTGCCGCAGGGCTGGCTGGTAGTGGCGCTGGACCAGTTATTGGTAGCGGCACCGCAGCTCAGCGGTGTCACCTTGCCCTATGCGCAATGGCGTGAAGAACCGCAGGCGCAGGCACTGTTCGCCCTGGCCAGCAGTGACTATCTGGCGCGCGAAACCTTTTATCAATTACCGCTGTGGCTGATTGCTGAACGCAACCGTGCCTCTGGCCAGATGCAGTATGACGCCGAACGCAGCCTGTGGTTTCCACAGCGCCCGGTACGGCCCAGCGGTGAGGTCTATCGCCGTTACGATCCGCAATTGAAGAAGACCCTGAGCTTCCGCCTGCCGGAAGTGGAACACGATGCCGAACAATTCACCCGCTGGATGAACTCGCCGCGTGTCGATGCCTTCTGGGAAATGAGCGGCCCGCTCGAAACCCAGGCCACCTACCTGCAGCGTCAACTGGACTCCAGCTACTGCTACCCGCTGCTGGGTTGCTTTGACGATCGCCCGTTCGGTTATTTCGAAGTTTATTGGGCGCCGGAGGATCGTATTGGCCGTCACTACCGTTGGCAGCCATTCGATCGCGGGCTGCATATGCTGGTCGGTGAGGAAGACTGCCGCGGCGCACAGTACATCCGCAGTTGGCTACGCGGCCTGACGCATTATTTGTATCTGGATGAGCCACGCACCACGCGAGTGGTCGCCGAGCCGCGTGCTGACAACCAGCGGCTGTTCCGCCACCTGCCTGCCGCCGGCTATCACACCCTTAAAGAGTTTGATTTCCCACATAAACGTTCGCGTTTGATAATGAATCAGCGTGATGAATTCTTCCGGGAGGCTTGCGTATGATGACCCCTGATTACGCCGACTGGCAGCGCGTTAACCGCCAGATGATCGCCAAGATCCTCGCCGAACTGGAATACGAACGCACGCTGCAGGCCGAACAACAGGATGGGCAATGGCGCATTGCGCTGGGCGATGCCCACTACCGCTTCAGCGCCGAACGCGGTATCTGGGGTTGGCTGCACATCGATCCGACTACGCTGGTCTGCGATCAATCGCCGTTAGCCGCCGACCAAACGCTGCGCCAACTGGCACAGGTGTTGAAGATGGACGATGCACAGGTCGCCGAACATCTGGAAGACCTGTACGCCACGCTGCGCGGCGATATGCAGTTGCTGTCTGCCCGCCACGGCATGAGCGCACAGGATCTGATCGCGCTGGACGCCGATACGCTGCAATGTCTGCTGGCAGGACATCCCAAGTTTATCTTTAACAAAGGCCGTCGCGGTTGGGGGCTGACCGCGCTGCAGCAGTATGCGCCGGAATACCAGGGCCAGTTCCGGCTGCACTGGGTGGCAGCCAAACGTGGCAGCTTCGTCTGGTGTGCTGATGAAGCCTATCCGCTGGCCAATCTGCTGGATAGCGCCATGGATAGCTCCGAACGTCAGCGCTTTGACCGCCGCTGGCGCGAGCTGAAACTGACCCAAGACTGGATCCCGGTGCCGCTGCACCCGTGGCAGTGGCAGCAAAAAATCGCCCTGCACTTCCTGCCGCAGCTGGCCGAAGGGGAACTGGTGGAGCTGGGTGAGTTCGGCGACAGCTATCTGGCCCAGCAATCGTTGCGCACCCTGACCAACATCAGCCGCCGCTCCGCGTTCGACATCAAGCTGCCGCTGACCATTTACAACACCTCGTGTTATCGCGGCATTCCTGGCAAATATATCAGCGCCGGACCGGCCGCTTCCCGCTGGCTACAACAGATTTTTGCCGAAGACAGCACGCTGCGTACCAGCGGCGCCGAGATCCTTGGCGAACCGGCGGCAGGTTACATGACTCATCCAACCTACGCTTCGCTGGCCAAGGCGCCCTACCGCTATCAGGAAATGCTGGGGGTGATCTGGCGCGAGAACCCTTCTTGTTATCTGCAGGAAGGCGAACAGGCCATTTTGATGGCGACGCTGATGGAAACCGACAACCTCGGCCAACCGTTGATCGCCGCCTATATTGCCAATTCCGCTCTCGACGCCGAAGCCTGGCTGCAACAGATGTTCCGCGTGGTGGTGCTGCCGATGTACCACCTGATGTGCCGCTACGGCGTGGCGCTGATCGCCCACGGGCAGAACATCACGCTGGTGATGAAAGACCAGGTGCCGCAGCGCGTGCTGTTGAAAGACTTCCAGGGGGATATGCGCCTGGTGGATCAGGACTTCCCCGAAGCGGCTTCGCTGCCGAAAGTGGTGAAAGACGTCACTGTGCGTCTGTCCGCCGACTATCTGATCCATGATTTGCAAACCGGGCATTTCGTCACCGTGCTGCGTTTTATCTCACCGTTGATGCAAGCCTGCGGGGTCAGTGAACCGCGTTTCTATCAACTGCTGGCGCAGGTGCTGGAAAGCTATATGGCACAGCACCCGGAGATGGCGGAACGTTTTGCCCTGTTTGATTTGTTTAAACCGCAAATCATTCGCGTGGTGCTCAACCCGGTGAAACTCACTTACTCGGAGCAGGATGGCGGCAGCCGTATGTTGCCAAACTATCTGCAGGATCTGGATAACCCTCTTTACCTGGTCACCAAGGAGTTTGCCCAATGAATCAGCCCCTGGATTTCATCGGCATTGGCGTAGGCCCGTTCAACCTCAGCATTGCCGCACTGGGCAGTGAAGTTGCCGGTTTTAACATGAAGTTTCTCGAGCGCAAACCGCACTTTTCCTGGCACCCCGGCATGATGGTGCCGGACTGCCATATGCAGACCAGTTTCCTGAAGGATCTGGTCAGCGCGGTATCGCCGACCAATCCCTACAGCTTTATTAACTATCTGGTGAAACGGAAGAAATTTTACCGTTTCCTGACCACCGAACTGCGCACGGTATCGCGTGAAGAGTTCGCCGACTACCTCGACTGGGCCGCCAATGGCCTGAAATCGCTCGAGTTCAGCCAGGGAATTGAAAGCGTGGATTTTGACGACCAGCAGCGCCAATTTGTCGTCACCACCCCGCGAGCCACCTACCGGGCACGCCATGTCTGTCTGGGTATCGGCAAACGCATCAAGCTGCCGGACTGCGTCACCGAACAGAACGACCGCTGCTTCCACGCCAGTGAGATGACGCTGCGCAACCCGGATCTGACCGGCAAGCGCGTCACCATCGTCGGCGGCGGCCAGAGCGGTGCCGATCTGTTCCTGAACATCTTCCGCACCGAATGGGGCCAGCCGGCGCAGTTGAACTGGATCTCACGTCGCAACAACTATAACGCGCTGGACGAAGCCGCCTTCGCCAACGAGTACTTCACGCCGGACTACGTCGACAGCTTCTATGGCCTGAACGACAGCGCCAAGCAGCGCATGCTGACCGAGCAGAAGATGACTTCCGACGGCATCACCAGCGACTCGCTGCTGGCTATCTACCGCGCGATGTATCACCAGTTTGAAGTGCTGCGTGAAAAACCCTGGGCGCACTTGCTGCCAAGCCGCTCGCTGGCGGCGATCCAGGCCGCAGGCAACGGCTGGCAGTTGGTGACTCATCACCATCTCGATCAGGGTAAGGAAACTTTCGATGCCGACGTGGTGATCTTCGCTACCGGCTATCAGCAGGATCGCCCGGCTTTCCTCGAGCCGCTGGCGGATCGTCTGTTGACCACGGCCGATGACCAGTATCGCGTGGCCCCCGACTTCACCCTCGAATGGGAAGGCCCCAAGGAAAACTGCCTGTTTGCGGTTAACGCCGGCATGCACAGTCACGGCATCGCCGAACCCCAGCTCAGCCTGATGGCCTGGCGATCGGCTCGTATTCTCAACCGGGCTTTAGGACGCGACCAGTTCGATTTAACGTCCACCCCGGCGGTGATCCAATGGCGCAGTCGGCAGCCGGGCACCCCAGCCCGTCCCGATCACGCCATGCTCAATTACACCGAGTTTTAACTACACACCAATGATGGGAACCACTGGAAAATAATGATGAAGCGCAAACACCTCTGGGTATTAAATCCTTGTCTGCTGGCGATGATCGCACCCGCAGCAGCCTGGGCAGAAGAACAAAAAAGCGAAGAGCAAATGGTGGTTTCCGCCAGCCGCTCGCACCGTTCCGTGGCAGAAATGGCGCAGACCACCTGGGTGATTGAAAGCCAGGAAATTGAGCAACAGGTACAGGGTGGCAAAGAGATCAAGGACATGCTGGCGCAGTTGATCCCAGGGATGGACGTCAGCGGTCAGGGCCGTACCAACTACGGCATGAACCTGCGCGGCCGTTCGATGATGGTGATGATCGACGGCGTGCGTTTGAACTCTTCACGCAGCGACAGCCGCCAGTTGGACTCGATCGACCCGTTTAACATCGACCACATTGAAGTGATCTCCGGTGCCACCTCGCTGTACGGCGGCGGCAGCACCGGCGGTTTGATCAACATCGTCACCAAAAAGGGCCAGAAAGAGCAGCAGGTTGAGCTACAGGTCGGCGGCAAAACCGGCTTTGGCGGTCATAACGACCACGATGAGAACGTGGCGGCGGCGGTCAGCGGTGGCAACGACAATGCCTCGGGCCGCTTGTCGGTCTCTTACCAGCGTTACGGCGGCTGGTACGATGGCAAAGGCAATGAAGTCCTGATCGACAATACCCAGACCGGCCTGCAGTATTCCGATCGTCTCGACGTGATGGGTACCGGCACCATTAATATTGACGATCACCAGCAGTTGCAGCTGACCACCCAGTATTACAAAAGCCAGTCCGATGGTGACCACGGCCTGTATCTGGGGGAGAATTTCGCGGCCGTGACCGGCAGCGCCAAGGCGTACAACAGCGGTGACCTGAATTCGGATCGTATTCCAGGCACTGAACGCCACCTGATTAACCTGCAATACTCCAACACCGATTTCCTCGGGCAGGATCTGGTCGCTCAGGTTTATTATCGCGATGAGTCGCTGACCTTCTATCCGTTCCCGACGCTGGCGGGCAAAGCGCCGGACTACTATGTCAGCAGCATCGGTGCCTCACAGCAGAAAACCGATTTTTACGGCGGCAAGCTGACGCTGAACAGTAAACCGATCGACGCCCTGACGCTGACCTACGGCATCGACGCCGAGCATGAAAGCTTTAACTCCAATCAGCAGTTCTTCAATCTGTCGAAGGCGCAGCAATCCGGCGGTATGACGCTGGAAAATGCCTATAACACCGGCCGCTATCCGGGTTATACCACCAGCAATCTGGCCACCTTTATGCAGGCCAGTTACGACATCAACCCGATCTTTACCCTGAGCGGCGGTGTGCGTTATCAGTACACCGAAAACAAGATTGATGACTTTGTCGGCTATAACCAACAGCAGGCCATCGCTACCGGCGGTGCAACCTCAGCGGATGCGATCCCAGGCGGGAAAACCGACTACAACAACGCCCTGTTCAACGCCGGCCTGCTGGCGCACCTGACCGAACGTCAACAGACCTGGGTCAACTTCTCACAGGGCTACGAAATTCCGGATCCGGGCAAATATTACGGCAACGGCACTTATTCGCTGAACAACGGCCACTATCAGCTGAACAAAAGCGTCAACGTCGGCGACTCCAAGCTGGAAGGCATCAAGGTTAACTCCTATGAGCTCGGCTGGCGCTATACCGGCGACAACCTGCGCACGCAGATCGCCGGCTATTATTCTCTGTCCGATAAGAGTATTTCGATCAACAAAACCGACATGACCATTAACGTCAATTCGGATAAACGTCGTATCTACGGGGTGGAAGGCGCGGTCGATTACTTCTTCGAAGACAGTGACTGGAGTGCGGGCACCAACTTCAATTTCATTCGCTCCGAGACCAAGGTCAACGGCGAGTGGAAAAAGTTGCTGGTGGACACCGCCAGCCCGTCGAAAGTCACCGCCTATGTTGGCTGGGCACCGGGCGACTGGAACCTGCGCCTGCAGTCACAGCAGAGCTTCGACGTGTCGGATGACGGCGACTACACCAAGGCCGGCTCCACTCAGGGCCGCAAAATTGATGGCTACAACACCATCGATTTCCTCGGCAGTTACGCCCTGCCGGTGGGTAAAGTCAGCTTAAGCGTGGAGAACCTGCTGGACAAGGAATACACCACCGTCTGGGGCCAGCGCGCACCGATCCTTTATAGCCCAACTTACGGCTCGCCAGAGCTTTACAGCTATAAAGGCCGCGGCCGCACCTTTGGCCTGAACTACTCCGTCCTGTTCTGATCCTTTGGGCGGAGCTGCCGCACTCGAACAACATAAGAAAGGGCCGTATCGGCCCTTTCTTTATTGCTTGAACGGGTGCTGCGCCAGCCAATGGTCGGCGATATCCTGCCGGCGACATACCCAGACCCGATCGTGCTGCTCGATATAGTCCAGGAAACGCTGCAACGCGCGGAACTTGCCCGGACGCCCGAGTAAACGGCAATGCATGCCGATAGACAACATCTTCGGCGACTCCGCCCCTTCGGCATACAGCACGTCAAAGCTGTCCTTCAGATAGGTAAAGAACTGCTCACCGGTGTTAAACCCCTGCGGCGAAGCAAAGCGCATGTCATTAGCCTCGAGCGTATAAGGCACGATCAAATGCGGCTTCGTCTCACCGTTGGCACACTGCACCTCGGTCCAGAACGGCAGGTCATCACCGTAATAATCGCTGTCGTACAACAGTCCACCTTGCTCCACCACCAACCGGCGGGTGTTCGGGCTGTCGCGGCCGGTATACCAGCCGAGCGGTGCCTTGCCGAACAGATCGCGCAATACCGCGATCGCCTGTTGCATATGCTGCCGTTCGGTCGCTTCGTCCATGTGCTGGTAGTGGATCCAGCGCCAGCCATGGCTAACCACGTCATAATTGGCATTTTTAATTGCCTCAACCACCAACGGATTACGCGCCAGCGCCATCGCCACACCAAACACCGTCAACGGCAGGCCACGGCGCTGAAACTCATTATGGATACGCCAGAACCCGGCACGAGAACCGTATTCGTACAGGGACTCCATCGACATATGCCGTTCAGGGTAGCTGGCCGCGCCGATAATATCGGAGAGAAACTGTTCAGAACCGGCGTCGCCGTGCAGCACGCTATTTTCCGCCCCTTCCTCGTAGTTGAGGACAAACTGCACCGCGATCCGCGCCTGTCCCGGCCAACGGGCATGGGGTGGCTGGCCACCGTAGCCGATCAAATCACGGGGATAATCCTGGTTGAACTGGTAGTCACTCATCGCTGTTTCCCTTTACTGATGACCGGTTAAAACCGCCAAACATACCGGACAGGGGTTTGGCCTGCGGAAAAGCCAGATCGCCGTGTTTGCTGGTGTTCAGACCGAGCGCATGCAACGACTCGATCATTTTTACCGCGGCGCTGACGCCGTCGATCACCGGGATCCCCAGTTCCTGAGTCAACTCACGCGCCAAATCGGCCATGCCGCCGCACCCGAGCACAATCGCCCCGCTGCCGTCCTGTTGTTTTGCCTGAATACAGTGTTCACGCACCTTTTGCTGCGCCAGACCGCTGCCGTCTTCCAGCGCCAATACCGGCAGATCGATCGCATGCAGTGCGGCGCAGTGGCGCTCAAAGCCGTATTGATGCAGTAAATGCCGCGCAATAACCAACGTACGCGGCAGGGTGGTGACAATGGAAAAACGCGTCGCCACCAGCGTCGCCATATGCATGGCTGCCTCGGCGATGCCAATCACCGGCCGGTTTGCCAACTCCCGCGCCGCCAGCAGGCCCGGATCGCCAAAACAGGCGATGACATGGCCGCTGACGCCCGCCTCACGTCCCAACTTCACCTGCTGCAATACGCCGATGGCAGCAATGGCTTCGTCAAAATGCCCTTCTATTGATGGCACCCCTTCCTGCGGACAGACCGCCAGGATCTCGGTATCGGGTGCGGCCACCGATCGGGCTGCCACAGCAATGGTTTCGGTCATGCTCCGACTGGTGTTCGGATTGATGACCTGAATGATGCAGCCCGCGGTCATAGCGACTCCCGCGAGCCGGATTCGGCAAAGATTTGGGCGAAATCCGGCGTTTCATTTACAGCCTGGTCAAACCGCAGATTGGCCACAATGTCGTCAAAATGACGGGCCATATGATCCGCCAGCGCCGCGCTGTCTTTGTCGCGCAGCAACATCAGCAAATCACTGTGATCGTGGCAGCGACAGCCCTGCTGCCAGGGAGAGCCGTAAACGGCTATCACCAACGATGAACGCAGGGTGAGCAGTGAAACCATCTCGGTCAGCACCTGATTACCGGCGATCGCCTGCAGTTGAACGTGAAACGCGGCGGACAGGCGGATCGCCGCCGCACCGTCCTGATCGCGGTGGGCCTGCTGCTCCTGCGCCACTATCTGTTCCATCACCAACAGCTGCTCTTCACGGCAGTGGGCAATCACCTGCGGCAGATTGGCGCACTCCAGCATTTTTCGCGTCTGGAAAACATTCGCCGCTTCGCCCTGCCCCGGCGTGGCGACCTGTGCACCACGTTTGGGCAGTTGGGTAACCAATTGCACTGCGGCAAGGCGCTGCAGCACCCGCCGGATACCGGTGCGGCTGACACCAAAGGTCTCCGCCAACGCTTCTTCCGGCAATTTGCTGCCGGGCAGCAACCGATGCTCAACAATCGCCTTCACCAGTGAGTTGTAAATATGATCGTCTTTATCTTCAATGAAATAACTGGCCTGCTGCCCATGCCACGCGGCATTGGTGCCGATCGCTGTACCGATCATTTTGCTGCTCCCCGTCCCCTTAGATAATCAAATCGTATACAAGAATAATATATTTTGTATACAAAAATGAGCAGTCTGGCCTGGATCCTGCAAAAGCCCTCTCAGCAATCTTTGCCAAAAAACAGATAACAACATCCGGGTGACGTTCTTGAGAGGAGCACGATTTATGCCAAACCCTAATGAAAACTACAGTCCCAAGCTGTGTAACGACGACCTGGCCCCCACGCGTGACCAGAACTGGAGTTGGTACAACATCTTTTCTTTCTGGATGTCGGATGTGCACAGCATGGGTGGCTATGTGGTGGCCGCCAGCTTCTTCGCCCTCGGGTTGTCGAGCTGGCAGGTCTTGATTTGTCTGCTGGTGGGGATTTGCATCGTGCAGTTTTGCGCCAACCTTGTGGCTAAACCCAGCCAGCTCGGTGGCGTGCCCTACGCCGTTTTAAGCCGTCAGGCGTTTGGCGTGTTCGGTGCCAATATTCCGGCGGTGATCCGTGGCATGATCGCCTTCGCCTGGTACGGCATCCAAACCTATCTGGCTTCCAACGCACTGATGCTGACGCTGCTGAAATTCTTCCCGTCGCTGGAGCCGATGACCCAGCCGCATTTCCTCGGGTTGTCGCAACTGGGTTGGGTCTGTTACATCACCATGTGGCTGTTGCAGGCGATGGTGTTTTGGCACGGCATGCAGGCCATTAAGCGTTTTATCGATATCGCCGGACCGGCCGTTTACCTGGTGATGTTCGCGCTGGCAGGCTGGATTGTTTACCGCGTCGGTTTTTCCAACCTGTCCCTCACGCTGTCGAGCAAAACCCTGAGCACCGGTGAACAGGGTTGGCTGATGTTGACCGCTACCGCGCTGGTGGTGTCTTACTTCTCCGGCCCGCTGCTTAACTTCGGTGACTTTACCCGCTATGGCAAAAGCTTTGCCGAAGTGCAGCGCGGTAACCGCTGGGGCCTGCCCTTCAACTATCTGCTGTTCTCGCTGGTGACCGTGGTGATCGTTTCCGGCACCCTGCCGCTGTTTGGGCAGCTCATCACCGATCCGATCGAAACCGTCACCCGCCTCGACAGCGATATCGCCGTCGCCCTGGGTTTGCTGACCATGATTGTCGCTACCATCGGCATCAATATCGTGGCCAACTTTGTGTCGCCGGCGTTTGATTTCTCCAACTGTTCGCCACAGAAGATCAGCTTCCGCACTGGTGGCATGATCGCCGCCGTCGGCTCATTCCTGCTGACGCCGTGGAACCTGTTCCAGTCACCCGAGCTGATTCATTACACGCTGGACGTACTGGCCGCCTTTATCGGCCCGCTGTTCGGTATTCTGTTGGTGGACTTTTACATCATCAAGCGCGGCGAACTGCACGTCGACGACCTGTATAACGCCACGCCAAACGGCCGTTACTGGTACAAGAACGGCTTCAATCCGAATGCGATTTGGGCGCTGGTACCGGCCGTGGCGATCGGGCTGGCCATCAGCTTTACGCCGGGCCTGCATCAGGTGGCTAACTTCAGTTGGTTTATCGGTGCGGCACTGGGTGGGGGAGGTTATCGAATCATTGCCCGCCGCGAATGGGCAGCCAATCAGGCAGTGACCTTTGCCAAGGCAGAATTAAGCAAAGATTAAAAACAACGAAGCCCTGAGTTATTGCTAACTCAGGGCTTCTGAATGTTGGCGGAACGGACGGGGCTCGAACCCGCGACCCCCTGCGTGACAGGCAGGTATTCTAACCAACTGAACTACCGCTCCGCGCCGTTCTTCTCTTTCGAGAGGAACGAGGCGCATATTACGGTTGAGCCACTATGGCGTCAATGCCTTTCTCTTACCAAATGAACCGTTTGCACAGTTTTTCAGCTAACAGGGGCAAAAGATTATCTGCCCAGATTAAAACAGCGTTATTCCACTTCTGTACGCCACAGGCAGCTGCCGCCCTTTTTCGCCACCAAATCCAGACGTGCCTCGTGAGCCACCACTTCTTCATCGCTGGCGTAGACCACTTTCATCGTCGTCGCCGGACGCACAATGCGCTGAATGTCCTGCGTTGAATTATTATTCTGCGTATCGCCTTCCATCTGGAATGCCATCGACGTCTGACCGCCGGTCATCGCCAGATAGACTTCCGCCAGGATCTCGGCATCGAGCAACGCGCCGTGCAGCGTACGCTTGCTGTTGTCTATCTCGTAGCGGCCACAGAGAGCATCGAGGTTGTTGCGCTTGCCCGGGAACAGGCGGCGCGCCATTAACAGGCTGTCGGTGATGGTACAGAAGGTATCGGTCTTCGGGATGCCCTGCTGCAGCATGCGGAATTCGTGATCCATAAAGCCGATGTCGAACGCCGCGTTATGGATGACTAACTCACCGCCGCGGATAAAGTCGATAAACTCATCGGCAATCTGGGCAAAGGTCGGTTTATCCGCCAGGAACTCATCGCTGATGCCGTGAACCCCATAGGCCTCAGGATCCACCAGCCGATCCGGCTTGATGTAGACGTGGTAGTGACGGCCGGTCGGGCGGCGGTTAATCACTTCCAGTGCACCAATTTCAATGATGCGGTGGCCTTCGTAATGCACCCCGAGTTTATTCATACCGGTGGTTTCGGTATCGAGGACAATCTGTCTGGTGGTTGTAGAGATCATATTGCAGTGCTCGCAGCGCGTGTTTATGTCAGACTTGGCTTTTATAAAACTGATAGGAAGAGTCTACCAGAGATGCTCAAACAGGTAGAAATTTTCACTGACGGCTCCTGCCTTGGCAACCCGGGCCCCGGTGGTTATGGCGCAATACTGCGTTATAAGCAGACTGAAAAAACCTTCAGCGCGGGCTTCCGCCTGACCACCAACAACCGCATGGAGATGATGGCGGCGATTGTCGCGCTGGAAGCTCTGACCACCCCTTGCGAAGTGGTTCTGAGCACCGACAGCCAGTATGTGCGCCAGGGCATTACCACTTGGATCCACAACTGGAAAAAGCGCGGCTGGAAAACGGCCGACAAAAAACCGGTCAAGAATGTCGATTTATGGCAGCGATTGGATTTGGCCATTCAGCGCCACACCATCAAATGGGAATGGGTCAAGGGCCATGCCGGCCATCCGGAAAACGAACGCTGCGACGTGCTGGCGCGCGATGCGGCCGGTAATCCAACCCAGGATGACGTCGGTTATAAACCGGAAAGTTAAGGCAGTTTGCGATAACTCTTGGTCGCGCCGACGGCGCGGCTGAGAGCAGGCTTCCTGGCACCGAACTTCATCGGTGTTGGCGTCAGCGGCAGGGTGCGTTTACGCGCCACAATCACGCTCATGCACCCCAGCGCCGGTAAATGAGTGCATAAAAACTTCCCACCTTTACGCTGCCACGGCAACACGTGAAAACGCGACTGATGCAGGACTTCATAATTCAGCAAGCTCAGCCAGTCCAACAGGCGCATCTGGGTAAACATCCGGCTGACGTAAGGCTGACGTTGGCGTAACCCGGGAACCAGCTTGCCTAACCCCAGTAGACTGAACGGATTGAAGGTGCTGATCACCAGCCAGCCGTCGTCGATCAACACGCGATCAACCTCACGCAGCATGCGGTGCGGATCGTCAGCATAAGACAGCGTATGCGCCAACAGGCAGGCATCCACCGACTTGGCGGCAAAGGGGAGCTGGTAGGCATCGCCAATCACCTGCAGGTTATCCCCTTCCAGACCCACATTCACCTGATGAGAAATGGCGCATTTGTCGGTTGCCAGACAGGCACTGAGATTACCGAGTTTTAGCAGGTGGAAACCAAACAGCTTCGACCACCAGGGTTGCAACTGCCGCTCAAGCGCCTCACGATAGTATTCCCCCCACGGCAACTCCGCCCAGGACTGTGGGCCGGTGAGCTTTTGTAGAGTATGGGCTGGTTTCATGATTTATTATCTTCTTTCAAGCCGTTGCCAACGAGAGGTCCAACATGAATCTTATCAGTATTCCCGCCTTCCAGGACAATTACATTTGGTTATTGGATGACCAGCAGGGGCATTGCACTATCGTCGATCCCGGCGAGGCGCAGCCGGTGTTGGCAGCGCTGGATCGCCTGAACCTGACGCCTGATGCGATCCTGCTGACCCACCATCACCACGATCACGTTGGCGGCGTTGCACAAATTGCAGCGCGCTATCCCGGGCTGAAAGTCTATGGCCCACAGGAAACCGCCGACAAAGGTGCTAACCACATCGTTCATGACGGCGACACCATCGAAATTAACGGACAAAAATTCGCCACCATCGCGGTTCCCGGACATACATTGGGTCATGTGGCTTTCTATAGCGCACCTTATCTGTTCTGCGGAGACACTATTTTCTCTGCCGGCTGCGGCAGGCTTTTCGAAGGGACCGCCGAGCAAATGTACGACTCATTTCAACAGCTCGCGCAACTTCCCGATAACACGTTAGTTTGTTGCGCGCATGAATATACGCTTTCAAATCTTAAGTTTGCACGGGCTATTTTGCCGGAAGATCGACAGATTGAAACATATCAGCAACAAGTCGAGGCGTTACGGGCAAAAGGCCAACCCAGCATCCCTACTCTGCTACAATTAGAGCGTAAAATTAACCTATTTTTACGCTGCCATGACACTGATTTACAAAAGAAATTAGGCTTTCATACGCCACCAAATCACCTTCATTCAGTTTTTTCCGAATTACGCCTGCGAAAAGACAACTTCTGAGCTTTTAGTTGTGTTGTTTGGCGAAGCAAAGTATGATTGCTCGTCTTTTAAGCAACTATATTGACACACACATGAAGGCTAAAGCGATATTTCTCGCCTCAGTCTTGCTAGTGGGGTGCCAGTCGTCCAGGCAGGACGCACCGGCCCCAGAACAGCATGCACAGAGTTTGTCTTCGGCAGGTCAAGAAGGTGAAGCAGGAGAGTACACAGCGAATGGTCGAGCGAGCTCGGCGCGGTGGCTAGATAACAATAGTGGTGCCGCGCAACAGAACCTGTGGAACTTCATTAGCGACGAGCTGAAGATGGAGGTTCCGGAAAATTCCCGGATCCGTGATCAAAAAAGAAAGTACCTAAAAAGTAAGAGCTATCTCCACGATGTAACATTACGGGCAGAGCCGTACATGTACTGGATAGTCGGGCAGATTAAGAAACGCAATATGCCGATGGAACTGGTACTGCTACCCATAGTGGAGAGCGCTTTTGACCCCCACGCCACGTCAAGTGCCAACGCCGCAGGGCTATGGCAAATCGTGCCGCAAACGGGTCGGAATTATGGTTTGAAAAACAATCAGTGGTATGACGGGCGACGCGATGTCGTGGCCTCGACAACTGCTGCGCTTGATATGATGCAGTATTTGAACCGCATGTTTAAGGGTGACTGGTTACTGACCATTGCTGCTTATAACAGTGGTGAAGGCCGTGTCATGCAGGCGGTTAAGGCGAATAAACGCCAGGGTAAGCCAACCAATTTCTGGGCATTGTCGCTTCCACGTGAAACGTCAATTTATGTCCCGAAAATGCTGGCGCTGAGCGACATCATTAAAAACAGCAAGAAGTACGGTATCAATCTGCCTAAGACTGATAACACCCGTGCACTGGCGCGTATTGATGTTGGGCAGCAAATACAGTTAACTCAGGCGGCTGAGATGGCTGGGCTTTCACTGACCAAGATGAAAGCTTACAACCCAGGCTACAAAAAAGGCGTTACGGCACCCAACGGGCCCCATTACATTATGGTTCCCAAAGGTCATGCCGATCAGCTGAAAGACTCGTTGGCCGATGGCCAGATCGCAGTGACTCAACCAACTACCCAGTTGGCGAAGAACAGCGGTTTGACTGGTGGCAGCTCGTATAAAGTGCGCTCCGGCGATACGGTATCGGGCATTGCCAAGCGGTTGAATATCAAGTCCAGCGATTTGCAGAGTTGGAACAATTTACGTGCCAAGAGCACGCTGAAAGTTGGGCAAACCCTGCAAGTGGCCAGCAACACCGGCAGTAACAGCAGTATCACCTATCAGGTTCGTAAAGGTGATTCGCTTGCCAGTATTGCACGTCGTCACGGCGTCGATATTAACGACGTGATGCGTTGGAACTCAACGCTTGCCAAGGCTAACAGCAGCCTGCAACCGGGTCTGAAATTGACCTTGTTTGTCAGCGATAAAACGTCGCCGGATACCTAAATTTTCGGCACAAAAAAAGCACCCTTCGGGGTGCTTTTTTATTGTCTGTGACCCGTCCTGAATACAGGGGTGAACATTACCAGTGCGGTTTGTCGGCCTCTGGATGAAACTCCACCAACAGCGGATTATGATCCGACGCGCTGGTCACCAGAACCGAAGCCTCTGCCACCCCCATGTTGCGATAAAACACAAAATCCAGTGGGCGACCAAAAGCCTTGCGACGGTGATCATCGGTGAAATTCACCTCACGCAGCGCCATATCACTGGCGAACTGATAGAGCGCATTAATTCGTTTACGGCTCCAGGCATTAAAATCCCCGGCCATGATCACCGGCCCATGGTGATGGGCAATCTGCTCACCAATCGGCCCCAGTTGCTTACTGTAAACGTCCACGCCCAGGCTGAAATTCACCGCATGAATATTCACTACCATCAATAACTGGCCGTTAAACAACGGGTAGACGGTGATCAACGCCGACTTGGCCAATCGCAGCAAAGGCTCACGTTCACGTAGCGGACAACAATAGACCGGATGCGCCGCCGCCAGCGTCATTACGCCGGAAGGATGCTGCGGCAACACAAATGCCGGCACCTGATCGGCTGCCAGATAGTTTGACGTAGCAAAGCTCACCAGTTCAGGCGTGGTTTGCGCTTCCTGCAACAGCACCAGTTGCGCATCCTTGCCATAGCTTTTCAGCACCGAAAGCCAGTCGGCCCGCTGCTGTTTAAAGATATTCCACACCATGACCCGTAACGCGCCGGACGTGGGCAATGCAGCCCCGGGCGGCAGCGCTTGGTCGATGGCGCCAGGGAAAATTCGCTCAACTGGCTGGCCTGCAACATACCTCATTGCATAAGTTCGTTTCGGCACGCTATTCGCCTATTTCCCATTAGGATGAAACTGGCGGTGACATTCCCACCAACAATGAATTGATTATACGCCTGCCCTCGGCTGACGGCATGGCTTTTAGGGGTTATACCCTTTCAGTTATAGGGGCGTGATACAGGGATTTCAATCTTCTGACAGTATATGTGTGTAAAGGTTAGCGGCGGCGTGTCATAAATGCGAAAAGGCCCGCAAAATGCGGGCCAGTGAAGAAAAAACTATGAGGTTCAGGCCAATTGCTGCCGGTACTTCTTATCCAGCCGGCCGCTGACCCCCACCAGTAACAGCGCCACCAGCACAATCAACGCACCTATCCACGGTGTTTGTGCCAGACCCAAGGTCGCCACGGTTTGGCCACCAATCACGGAGCCAAGGGCAATACCCACGTTAAAGGCCGCAATGTTCAGGCCGGAAGCCACATCCACCGCGTTTGGCGTGTACTGCTCGGCTTTTTGTACCACATACACCTGCAGACCCGGAACGTTACCAAAGGCAAACACCCCCATGACGATCACCGTCAGCAACGCGGCAATGCTGTGGCTGGCAGTGAACTGGAACACCAGCAACAGAACGGCCAGAGCGGCGAAAATAAAGCTCAATGCGCGCACGGCACCGTGACGATCCGCCAGTTTTCCGCCCCAAATGTTACCAATCGCCACCGCAATACCGTAGGCCAGCAGGATCCAACTGACTGCCGGAGCGGAGAAGCCCGCCAGCTCCTGCATCATCGGCGCCAGGAAGGTGAAGGTAGTGAACACACCACCGTAACCCAGTGCAGTAATGGCGTAAATCAGCAACAGGCGAGGATGCGTCAGCACTTTAAACTGGTCCTTAATGCTGGCACTGGCCTGATTTTTAATGTTGTTTGGCACCAAAATAGCGCTGGCCACGGTGGCTATTACGCCAATCAGTGATACTGCCAGGAAGGTTTCACGCCAGCCAAAGTGCTGGCCGATAAAGGTCCCCAAGGGTACCCCAGTCACCAGCGCCACGGTCAGGCCGCCAAACATGATGGCGATCGCCGAGGCGGCTTTCTCTTTCGCGACCAGGCTGGTAGCAATGGTAGAACCGATTGAGAAGAACACCCCATGGGCCAGACCGGTCAGCAGACGAGCTATCACCAGCGACTCATAGCCTGGCGACTGCCAGGCCAACAGGTTACCGAGGGTGAACAGCACCATCAGGCTGATCAGCAGCAGCTTGCGCGGCACACGGCCGGTTAACGCCGTCAGCACCGGCGCGCCAATGGCCACGCCGATAGCATAAATAGTCACCAGCAGCCCGGCGGACGGCACAGTTACCCCTAACTGCTCTGCAATCGTCGGGATCAGTCCGACAATCACAAATTCCGTCGTACCGATAGCAAAGGCACTGATGGTCAATGCAAGTAATGCGAGAGGCATCTTTTTTACTCCAAATAGCGTTCAGGTTGATGACGGCTATTATCGGCCTATGCTTAAATGATAAAAATGCTCAAAATATCAAATTAATTTTGCCAAAGGAGCAATAGTGAAAGCGAACTCCGATGAACTCATCACCTTCGTCACCGTGGTAGAAAGCGGCAGCTTCAGCCGGGCGGCAGAACAGCTTGCTCAGGCGAATTCGGTAGTCAGCCGTACGGTCAAGAAGCTGGAAACCAAGCTGGGCGTGACGTTGCTTAACCGCACGACACGCCAGATCAGCCTGACGCAGGAAGGGGAGAACTATTTCCGTCAGGTGCAGAAGGTACTGAGTGATATGGCGGCGGCGGAGAATGCGCTGATGGAAAGCCGTCAGCGTCCGCAAGGGCTGTTACGCGTCGATGCCGCGACACCGGTAGTACTGCATGTATTGACGCCGCTGGTGGCGGAGTTTCGGACGCTCTACCCGGAGATGACGCTGTCGCTGGTGTCATCGGAGAACTTTATCAATCTGATCGAGCGTAAGGTAGATATTGCCATCCGCGTCGGTGAGTTGACCGACTCCAGCCTGAAGGCACGCAAGCTGATGACCAGCTATCGGCGCGTTCTCGCCTCCCCCCGCTATTTGGCGCAGTACGGCACGCCACAGACGGTAGAAGAATTAGAGCAGCACTGCTGCATTGGTTTTAACGACCTGCCCAGTCTGAACCGCTGGCCGTTGGCCTGCGCCGACGGCCGCCAATTGGAAATAACCCCGGGCCTGACCACCAACAGTGGTGAAACCCAGCGTCACCTGTGCCTGCACGGCAACGGTATTGCCTGCCTGTCGAATTTTATGATTGATGCAGATATCAATAGCGGCGATTTGGTCCCGATTTTGGTTGCTGAAACCCTGCCGGTAGCAATGCCGATCAATGCCGTGTATTACAGCGACAGTGCAGTCAGCAACCGCCTGCGCAGCTTTATCGATTTTATCAGTGAGCGTTTGGCACCATAAAAAAGGCGCCCGTTTGGGCGCCCTGATGTATAGATGCTAGAGAATCAATCCCAGTTCGGTGCCAGGCCTTCCGGGCTGACCAGACGGCCATTGTTTTCCAGGCTGGCGATTGCCGCCATTTCCTCGGCAGTCAGCGTCAGTTGCTGCGCCAACAGGTTGCTCGCCAGGTTTTCACGTTTGGTCGATGATGGGATCACCGTGTAACCCAATTGCAGCGCCCAGGCCAGGATAACCTGTGCCGGAGTGGCGTTGCGGCTTGTCGCGATAGCTTTGATGGTCTCATCCTGCAGCGCCTGGCCATAGGCCAGCGTCATGTAGGAGGTGATGGCAATGCCGTGCTGCTGGGCAAACTCCACCACCTTGCGGTTCTGTAAATACGGCGACAGCTCGATCTGGTTAGTGGCGATCTGGTCCGCGCCTACCGCATCAATCGCCTGCTGCATCAGATCCAGAGTGAAGTTGGACACGCCAATCTGACGGGTCAGGCCCAGCTTTTTGGCTTCCGCCAACTCAGCCATAAACTCCGCGACAGAGACTTCGTCATTCGGCGACGGCCAGTGGATCAGAGTCAGATCAACATAACTGGTTTGCAGTTTGCTCAGGCTCTCTTGCAGGCTTGGGATCAACTTGCCCTTCGCCAGGTTGGCGATCCAAATCTTGGTGGTGATGAACAGCTCTTCACGCGGGATACCGCTGGCGGCGATCGCCTGGCCCACTGCCGCTTCGTTTTCATAGATCTGTGCGGTATCAATGACGCGATACCCCAGTGCCAGCGCGGTGCTAACCGAGTCGATAACGACCTGGTCCTGAAGACGGAAGGTACCTAAACCAAATGCAGGGATGCTCATAATTTTATTCTCTCATTAGGATGTTGAAGCGATATGGGAGGATTATGGCAACTGTTTTGTTGATCAAAAACGCCCTATTGTGCATAAGACTTTTGATTAAAATACAACAATTGCCGGGGTAAGCACCCCGGCAAGGCAAGATTACGCCCAGCGGCGCAGGATCAGCGAGGTATTGATACCGCCAAACGCAAAGTTGTTCGACTGCACAAACTCGGTATCAATCTGGCGATAGCCGCCCATGATGTAATCCAGATCGCCGCAGGCGCTGTCCGGTTCGCTGAGGTTGATGGTCGGCGCAAAGCTGCCTTCACGCATCATCTCCAGCGCCATCCAGGCTTCCAATGCACCGCAAGCACCCAGCGTATGGCCAAAGTAGCTTTTCAACGAGGAGATCGGCGTGCTATTGCCAAAAATCGCCGCCGTTGCCTGACTTTCTGCGATATCACCACGATCGGTCGCCGTGCCGTGAGCGCTAATATAACCAATATCACCGATCGCCAGCCCGGAGGCCTTCAGTGCCTGCTGCATACAGATCTGCATGGTTTCCTGCTGCGGCTGGGTAATATGCGCGGCATCGCAGTTGGTGGCAAAGCCGACAATCTCGCCGTAAATGGTAGCACCGCGCGCCAGCGCATGATCCAGTGACTCCAAAATCAGCGTCCCCGCCCCTTCACCAATCACCAACCCGTCACGTTGACGGTCAAACGGGCGTGGCGAAAGCGCCGGGTGATCGTTCTGCTGGCTGGTGGCGAACAGCGTGTCGAACACCGCCGCCTCCGAAGGACACAGCTCTTCGGCTCCGCCCGCCACCATCACCGTCTGATACCCATGGCGAATGCTCTCGTAGGCGTAGCCAATGGCCTGACTGCCTGAGGTGCAGGCGCTGGAGGTCGGGATCACCCGGCCGCGCAGGCCAAAGAACAGGCCGGTATTCACCGCCGCGGTGTGGGGCATCATCTGCACATAGGTGGTACCGGTAATATTGCCGGTGTGCTTCTCGGTCAGCATGGTGGCGAACTCGCTGACCGGCTTGGTGCTGCCGGTCGATGAGCCGTAAGCGATACCGGTCTCACCGTTGGTCAGTACCGCCTCACCCAGCAGCCCAGCCTGCTCAAGTGCCAGTTCGGTTGCCCGCGTGGCCAGCAGCGAAACCCGGCCCATCGAACGAATACGCTTGCGGGTATAGTGCTCCGGCAATACAAAATTCTCGATCGGTGCGCCAAGGTGGGTATTCAGCCCCTGATATTCTTCCCATTGCGTCATGTAACGCACCGCATTCTGGCCCTGCTTCAGCCGGCTGGAGACATCCGCCCAGTTATTGCCGAACGCTGTCACACCTGCCATGCCGGTTACTACCACTCGTTGCGTCATACCATTCCTCCGTTAATGGAAATGACCTGCCGCGTCACATAGCCGGCAATATCCGACATCAGATAGCTGGCCAGCCCGGCCACCTCTTCCGCCGAGCCCATGCGTTTAAGCGGGATAACGCGCATCGCTTCATCCAGCGCCGCCGGCTCCATGTCGATCATGCCGGTATCAATCAGGCCAGGCGCGATGCAGTTAACGGTGATTTTGCGTTTCGCCAGCTCGATTGCCAGCGCCTTGCAGGCACCGATCACCCCGGCCTTGGCCGCACTGTAGTTGACCTGCCCACGGTTACCCATCACGCCGGAAACCGACGACAGCGCGATAATCCGCCCGCCCTTACGCAGGCCAATCATCGGCATCACGCAGGGGTGCAGTACGTTGTAGAAGCTGTCGAGATTGGTATGGATCACACCATCCCAGTCGTCCTCACTCAGCGCAGGGAAAGCACCATCGCGGGTAATGCCCGCATTGTTCACCACGCCATAATAGGCGCCGTGGGTTTCAATATCCTGCTCCAGCACCTCACGGCACTGGCTGCGGTTGCTGATATCAAACTGAAGCAACCGCCCTTGCCCACCGGCGTTGGTAATTTGCTGCAGTGTCTGTTCTGCCCCGGTCTTATCGCTGTGGTAGTGAACTACCATCAAAAAGCCATCGGCAGCCAGGCGGCAGGCGATGGCCTGACCGATCCCTTTACTGGCGCCGGTGACTAAAACGGAACGCATCATGCGTCTCCCCTTAAGGTCGTCAATTGAATGATTTCTTGTTGATCAGGCTGGTAAGTATTCAGCCTGCCCTGTGCGATGCGCACATTATCGATACTGATTTCACACTCAAAACTGGCTAACTTTTCGTCTTTCAACAGTTGCTGCACGCTAACCAACAGTTTACTGCCGGCAGGAAAGATCGGTAACTCGCAGTGAATCGCACGTCCGCCCAGCAACATGCCCAATTGCGGCGGCTGGGCGCTCTGACGGCCATGCCAGCCACTCCAGACGCCAATCGCCTGTGCCATCAGCTCAATGCCATACCAGCCCGGCAGTGCGCCTTGCGCGTCAAGAAATGGCGCCAGCACGCCGTCGGCACTGACCGTAACGGCACAGCGGGCATGCTCTTCACCTACTTCAAGCACCTGTTCCAACAGCACCATTGGTGATGCATGAGGCAAATAGTATTCGGCAGTGTGATAGTGATTCATCAGGCTTCTCCCAACAGCAGACAAGCATTGTTACCGCCGAAGGCAAATGAATTGGACAAAATCGCACGCTGGCGCAGCGGTTGTGGTTGGTAAACCAAGCCTATCGGTGCCAATTCGGCATCACGCGGCACGCGACTGAAATCTTGCTGCGGCAGCGGCAACGGCTGAGTCAGCAACAGCCAGCTCAACGCCGCCTCGACCGCACCGGCAGCACCCAACGTGTGGCCGGTAAGATGCTTGGTAGAACTGCACGGCGTCTGGCTACCGAACAGGCGATTGACCACCTGCGCTTCAACCTGATCGTTAAGCCGTGTAGCGGTACCGTGCAGATTAATATAACCAATTTGCCCGGCGTTCAGACCGGCTTGCCGCAGCGCCATGCCGATGGCCCGTTCGGCTCCTTCACCGGCAGGATGCGGTGCCGACATATGCCAGGCATCGGAAGATTCACCGACGCCCAACAGTGCGACCGGTGCCGGTTCCCGCGTTAACAACATCAACGCTGCCGCCTCACCGATATTAATGCCACTACGCCCAGTGGCGAACGGCGTACAGCGTTCCGCTGACAGTGACTCCAGGCTGTGGAAACCGTTAATCGGCATTTGGCACAGGCTGTCGGCACCGCCAACAATCGCCGCGTCCACCAGCCCGGCCTCAATCAGGCGTTTACCGCTGATAATGGCACGCGCACTGGAGGAACAGGCGGTAGACAGGGTATAAGCCGGGCCACGGGTAGCAAGAAACGCGCTGAGAAACAGGCCCGGATCGCCCAACTCCTGCTGCTGATAATCATAACCCTGCGGCCACTGCCCCGCCTGATACTGTTGCAGCGCCAGCTCACCTTCGTGGATGCCGGAGGTACTGGTGCCCATAATCACCGCAACACGATCCGCGCCGTAGCGGGCAATAGCCTCGCGCACTGGCGTGGCGATCTGCGCCAATGCTGCCAGCAGCAGGCGGTTGTTGCGAGAGTTATGCTTTTTGAGGGGCTCAGGAATGGCAGGCAGTTCGCCCTGTACATTTCCGAACCAGGATGGCGCGCCCCCGAGCAGCCACTGCGTCTGCTGCTGCATGCCGGGCGACACGCCACTCGCCAGATTTTCCGCTATCTGCGGCAAACTGTTACCCAACGCATTCACCATCCCTACGGCGGAGAAGTAGATCATTATTCGCTCCCCAGGTTCTGAATGGTGATGCGGTAATGGAAAGCGGATTGGGTGATAGACTGCGGTTCACGCCGCCCGTCCCCCTGCTGATAACGGATTTCACTGATGATCGTCCCACGATCGTCATACAGACGCCGCACCTGCGGTTGATCTTCCAGCCGCCACCCGGCAGGCAGCAAAGGTTGCCAGTCCGCCAACGGCCAATAGCTCAGCATGATGTCGGCCAACACCTGGCTGGCGGGCGGCAATTCGCCCACTTTAATCAACTGTTCGGTATGGATCCCCTGACGATCGTAGGTCAGGTTGAACAGCCGGATACCGAGCGGCGACATGCCAACCAATTGCAAGCGCTGGCCGTCGGCATTGAGCAATACCAGCATCGAATGCTGCTGCCCTTTCACTTCGGCGGTCAGCAGTTGCTGCTGGCTGAACGGCTGCGCCAGCGTCGGTGCGGGTAATGTCACCCGTGTACCGGGTTTCAGCCACGCCTGCGGCAGGGTTGGATCCTGCGAACCGGCACAACCGGCCAGCACCGCGACCAGCGTTAACAGCATCATTCGTAAGCCACGCATCAGGCTTTTCCTCTTTTTCTTTTTGTTGCTAACGTCAGCGGCGCTAACAGAAAGGCGACGGCGATGCCGCTGCTCAATACAATGCCAAAACTGCTGATGGCCTGAGTATGGCTCAGCACCAGCATGCCAAAGGTCAATTGTGTGGTGAATACCGCCATAAAGATGGCAAACATCGAGGTAGTCGGCGTCCCCCGGGGATTGGTAAAGAACAGCGTATAATTGATGCCGATCCCCAATACCAGCACCAACGCCAGCAGCGAGAACAGGTTCAGCGTATGGCCGCTCAACGCCAATACCGCAATACCGCTGCCCAGCGACAACAGCGTCGGCACCATGCAACGCAAGCCATGACGCAGGCCAAAACGCCACAGATAAATCAGCGCGATCGCCGCCACTGACAGCATCAGCAGATAGGAAAGATACAGCCGGTACTGGCCAAAGAGTTCACTGAATTCGGTTTTACGGTCGATCCAACCGGTGCCCGGCACCTGTTCAGCCAATGCCTGCATCGCCGCGCTGTTCTGCACCCCGTTGACCGGTACCAGCGCTGCACTGCGCCCATCGGGCAGCGTCAGCCATAGCAGTCGCCAACCCTCGCTGACCACGCTACCCAGCCACTGATCCGGTTTCACCCATTCAGCGGTCAAGTCAGGGGCTTTCAGGGTCAGGTCCGCCTGCTGTAATTGCTTCATCACCTGCGGTGCCACCCGCTGCAACAGAGCGATGTTCTGCTGCTGGCGCTGGAGTGAAGGCAGAGGTAACAGACGATAATCCGCCAGCACGCCCTGCCGTTTTGCCTGCGCCAGCTTGGGCTGCAGCAACTCGATGCGCTGCAACAACTGTTCGGCATTTTCGCCGTAGACCACCAGCCATTTCTGATCGTTATGCTGACCCGTCAATGCCGCAATGCGTTGTTCCTGTTGCTGTAACGCCGTGGGTAACGCCTGCAATTGGCCAATATCGTCGTCGACCTTCAACTGGCTGAAACCGGCCACCACCAGCAACAATACCGCTGCGGGCAACCCATAGCGCAGTAAGGGACGATGTCGCCAGGCATGCAGCCAACGCAGGATAAGCGGCAAACCCGGCGCCGGCCGCACCGGCAGCCGACGCGACAACCGGGGATACCAGCAAATCACGGTAAGACAGGCAGCGCTGAGCCCGGCAGCGGCAAACACCGCCAACTGCTGCAAACCCGGGAACGGCGCAATCAACAGCGCCAGATAAGCCACCACCGTAGTCAGCAAAGCCATCGACAGCGCCGGCAACAGCTTTTGTAAACTGGCCAACGGTGTCGATTGCTCACCATGCACCATACGTTCGGTCAGGAAATAGAGCGTGTAATCGGCCGAAATGCCGACGATGCTGATGCTCAACACCAGCGTCATCAAATGTATTTCGCCAAAGACCAACAGCGTGGCGACGGTGCCCGCCAAGGCGCCTATCCCCACCGATAGCCCGCACAGCAACAGCGGCAACGGTGAACGGAACATCAACAGCACCAATACAAACACCCCCACCACCGACGCCAGGCCAATAGTGGAAATATCCCGTTCGGCCTGTTGGCTGGCGTAATTGCTGTAATACAGCGTACCGCGGTTCAGCACCTCTGCGCCCGGCCAGCGCTGCTGCAGTTGTTGCTGCAATGCCGTAAGTTTATCCACCGTGCGCCGGGCACTGCTGATGTCATAAGAAGAGGCACTTAATTCAGCGTGCAGCAGATACCAACTGCGACCCTGTGCATCACGCGCCACCAGCCAGCCATTGGACAGGCTCAGCAAGCCACCGTTTTGTTGCTGTGCCAGCTGCGAGGCTCGCACCAGCATCAGCGGATCGTTAGCCAGCTCCTTGCCGCTAACCCCGGCGAAAGCAGAATAGAGTTGCCCAAGGATCCACTGGCTTTGCGCATCCGCCCCCTGCAACAAGCGTTGCCGGGTGGCATCGTCCAGCAGCACATTACGGTGCTGGTAGAAAAAACGCCCCCACTGCTGCTGACGTTGCGCATCCATTGGCCCGCCAACCTGCTGCAGTTCCGGCATCTGGCGTAATTGTTGCCACCACCAGTTCACCGCAGCGCTATCTGCTCCCGGCGGCGGGCTGACCAGCCACATCAGTTGGCGGTCGAGCCGGCGGCTGAAACCTTCGGCCAGCTCATCCGGCACGCCCACCAGTTGCTGCTTCGGTAATAACGCCAATACGCTGCTGTTGATCTGGCTGCGCGGCAACAGCCAGCACAAAGCCGCCAGCAACAGCAGGCAAATCGCCAGCCAGCCAAACGCCAACCGCCGGTGCAATTCAGGACGCAAAACGCTGTTGCTCCTCGGCGGTCAGCGTCTGTGGTGCCGTACGCTGGTTAAAGAAGCGGATATGGGTGGCATCACTTTGCATATCATCGATATCAATGGTTTCCAGGAATTGCGCACCGTTGAGGGTAATTCGCTTGAACAACTTGTCGAGAGGAGTGGTTTTGGGTGTCAGCACCAGTCGCCATTGGTTTTTTCCCAACTCGCTGAACTGCAAAGCAAAATTTTGATCCAGCGC
This sequence comes from Serratia proteamaculans, assembly GCF_949794035.1. Taxonomy (NCBI): domain Bacteria; kingdom Pseudomonadati; phylum Pseudomonadota; class Gammaproteobacteria; order Enterobacterales; family Yersiniaceae; genus Serratia; species Serratia proteamaculans. Next base: position 920,515 of record NZ_OX461105.1, on the reverse strand, counting down.
CTGGCTGTCGGCGTGAAACAGCGCGGTCAGCAGGTGGTTGAACTGAAACATTTGCGGATTGTTGTCCGCCGTTACCACCTGCGGCGGCTGGCCTGCCAGGGTTTGTACCATGCGCTTATCATCCAGCAGCAGGGTCAGCGGGAAGGGTTTCTGTTGCGCCCACCAAAGCCCTTTTTGCTGGGAAATCAGCAGCTCACCGCTGGATCTCAAAGGTTTCGTCATGCCGCTGATGCTGCGCTGCTGTTCAAACTCGGCGCGCAACACCGGCTGCTGGCTAAAGCGCTGTTGCAATTCCGGCAATGTGACCGCCTGGACGCTCAGGCTGAAAAAGGCGATAAGAACCCATAACCCGTACTTCATTGCGCCCCCTCAATGTTGTCCAGCAGCACCTGCGGTGAGGCAAAACACATTTCTTTGCTGTCAGCGTCTACCGCTACCTGAATGGTATGACCGCGGGTGGTGGTTTTGCCGCTCTCTGCATCCAGAATGCGGTAGCCAATGCGCAGGCGGTTTTCATATTCTTCCAGCTCGGCGCAAACGATAATGCGCTGTTCAAACAGCACCGGCGCGATGTATTTCACTCGCGTATCCACGATCGGCCAGACATAGCCCGAAGCCTGCATCTGCCGATAACCGTAACTGAACTGTTTGAGCAGCGCTTCGCGCGCGATCTCAAAATAACGGAAGTAGTTGCCGTGCCACACGACGCCCATGGCATCGGTATCATGGAAAGGGATAGCGATTTCAATACTGACGGAGAATCGCGGATCGTCTTTTAGCTTCATGTCTCAGGCCCCTGTTGCGCTGACGGCTGCGCCGCCAGTTGCCAAAAATCGAAAAAATTAAACCAGTCGAGCGGTGCCAACAGGCAATAGTGCTCCAGCCGTGCGGCATAACTATCCACCGCGTCTTGCAACGCCTGCTGGCGCTGCTGACGGGGTAATAACAGCGGATCGGCAAACGGCTCAAAATAAACGTTCAGGCGCCCTTGCTGCTTGAGACCGAACATCAGAAATACCGGGCAACGCAGTGCGGCAGCCAGGACAAAGGGTCCCTGCGGGAAAGGGGCTGGTTGGCCGAGAAAACGGCTCCATACTACGCGGGGTTGCTCACCTCGCTGATGTTTACCGGCAGAGGTGCGATCGCCGACGATCGCCACCCATTCACCGGCATCCAGCTTGTCCTGCAGCCGCATGGCCGTTTCCGGCCCCAGCGACGTCACTGAGATCAAATTCAGATTGGCGCGCGGATTCACTTCTTTCATCATCTGGTTGAAGCGCTCGGCGTGCTCGGTAAACACCAGGGCATTCACTTTTACGCCGGAATCCAGCTCGCCCAGGGCACGGCAGGACTCGATATCCCCCAGGTGTGAAGCCAGGATCAGCGTACCTTTGCCGGAAGCTATCTGGCGTTCACAGCCAGCGCGATCCACCAACCGAATATCATTCAGTTCCCCGCGCCAGCTCGCCAGCTTGTCGAGCATCGCCTCGCCAAAACGCATAAAGTGATGGAAGCTGCTGAGCGGCGCAGGCAACGGCTGCTGCCGACTCTGGGCGAACTGCCGCAGACGCTGCAGGTAAGCGCGCGATGCCTCGCGCTGGCGACGCCCGGTCAGCCAGAAATAACCGATCACCGGATACAGCAATAATTGAAATACCCGGCGGCCAAACAGCCGGTAGATCTGCAGCATCAGCCGGATGCCCCACAGGCCACGACGCTCCTGGGTCGCCGACCAATGTTGTGAATTAGCCGACCGTTGGCGTTGCCGCAGCAGGCGAGGAATACGCGGCAACATGCCAAAGAACAAACGCGTATGCATCCAGGAGATACGCAGATTATCGCGCAGCGCGTCAAAATGAGAAACGCCGTCGGCCGGATAGGTGACCCGCGTCGGTAAAAAACGGCTGGGGACCCCCTGCCAGTACAGCCGGACCATCACTTCGGTATCGAAATCCATGCGCTTGCCGAGTGGATGGCGCGTGGTTAGCGCCAGCGTCGGTCCCACCGGATAAACGCGAAAACCACACATGCTGTCTTTCAACGACAGCGACAGGGTTTCTATCCATACCCAGACATGGGTGACATAGCGGCCATACAGGCGAGCTTTTGGCACCGAGCTGTCGTAAATGGGTCGGCCGGAAATCAGACAATCCGGATGAGCGCGCGCCTCGTCGATCATGGCCGGGATATCACTCAGTTGATGCTGGCCGTCGGCATCCACCTGTAAAGCGTGGCTGTAACCCTGCCGTTGTGCCAACTGCAGACCGGCGATAACCGCCGCCCCTTTCCCCTGGTTTTTCTCCAGCCGCAGCAACCTGACCCAGGGTAGCTCCGCAGCCAGCCGCTGGAGTTCCCCGGCGGTGTCGATATCGCTACCATCATCCACGATCAGGCATGGCAGGCCATAACCGGCTAACGAACTCAGTACCGCGGCCATCATCTGCCCGTGATTGAAACAAGGGATAACGAGACAGGGGGTGAAGGGGGCGCTCACTGACATAATGAGATCTTACCGCTGCTGGCGATCGTTTCACCCACGCGGTAGCTGAATAACAGTTTATGCCGCGCCGGCTGCCATTCAAGCTGTAACAGTACGGTTTGTTCCGGCAACAGGGGTTGTTGAAATTTGATCACTTCGATCCCTTTGAACCCGGCCTCGATAGCCAGCAATTGCCGGGCATATTGCATCACCCAGTTCAACTGCGTGACCCCCGGCAGGATCGGATGTTCAGGGAAATGGCCGTGAAACCAAAACAGCCCGGCGGGCAAACGCAGCTGCAGGCTAGCATGGGTGGCGTCACTCACCTGCTGTTGCAGCACCTCAGGTTGCATCATAAAAACAGCTCCTGTAGTTCAGCATAGGCGCGCTTGCCCTGCGGATTCAGCGGAATGGCATCGATAATACGCCAGCGGCGCGGCAGGGCCACCGGCTCCAGCCAGCCCCGCAGCGCCTGATGCAGTTCGCGGGTTAACGCCCCTTCGGACAAGCTTTGTCGGCGGGTTTCGCCATAGGATGACAACACGATCACCGCTACCAATACCGTGCGCCCTGTTTGCTGCTGCGTTAACACCGCGGCATCGGCGATCTCCGGTAACGAAGTCAGCCGGCGCTCAATCTCGCTTAACGACAGGCGTTTCTCTTCCAGTTTGATAATACGATCGGCGCGGCCGTTTAATTGAAATTGTCGGCCATCCGGGGCGAGCTGAATAATATCGCTCAACACCAGTTCGCCGCTATCAGGGATCAGTGGCGACACGACCTTGACACTGCTGTCTGCATTAACCGTTAGCGTCACGCCATCAAATAGCTGCCACAGTGCGGCCTCTCGAACTTGCTTACGCCAGGCCAGCGAGCCGGTTTCCGTCGTGCCGTATATTTCCAACGGCAATCCGCCCAGCATCTGCTGCGACAGTTGGGCTTCGGCGCCAGATAGCGGGCCACCGGCGGAAAATACCTCAACGCATTCGGTCGGCGCCAGGCAGCTATCCAAACGCTTAAGCCACGCCGGGCTGCTGACAAAAACCAGACGCCGGCCCTGGTGTCGGGCAATCAACTGTTCATGATACTGCGTTAACTGCGCATCAAACGGCAGGCCAAAAGCCAGTGGCAGGAACAGGCGAAAACTCAGGCCATACATATGCTGGTGAGACACCGACGCGATAACGCAGCAACCTTGCAAGGGCTCGTGCCAGGTTTCAGCCAGCAGTTCGCTTTCATGGTCCATACAGGCAACGGATTTATTCACCGCCTGCGGCTGGCCCGTAGAGCCGGAAGTGTAAAGAATAAAACGAGGATCCTGAGGCCAGGCGGGCAGTACGCTACCCGCGTTGGCCCCCTCGGATACCGACAACACCGGCACGCCGGGATCGAGAGGCATATCGGTCAGCAACGCATCGTAATCTGCCCGCTGCTCTTTGAGGATGGCTTCGCGCTGGTGGCCAAAAATCACCGGCACCCTGGCGGCATACAAGGATGCCAACAACGCAACGGCAAAGCGATAGCTATCATCAAAACACAGCGCCCAACGACGCTCTTGCCTGCCCGCCAGCTTTGTAGCCAATGCGGCAACGTCACGGCGAAACTGACCGAGATAGAACGCCTGAGCGCCACGCCAGGCAATAAGCAGCCCATCATCACGCTCCGGGCTGAGCCATTGGCTCATCGGCAAACTCAGGCGCGCCTGATCCTTTTCCTGACTATCCATTCAATACCCATTAATGCCCCCATCAGCAGATAGCTGATGCCGCCGTTATACAGCGTCCAGAGTGCAATATCACCGGACAGGCAGGTTGCCAGCGCTATCGCGCCGTTAACAATAAAGAACCCACACCAAACCTGAGTCACCCGGCGAGTGTAAGCCACGCCAGCGGCATCCAGCTGCGGCTCGGTTATACGCGCCAACCGCTCAACCACCGTGGGTGGCGAAAACAGCGAGTATGCAAACAGCGACAGCAGTAATGCGTTGACCCATACCGGGTAATACAGCAACCAATGGCTCTGCTTCAGCGCCCAACTGGCCAGCGCCAGCAAGATACCGACAATAGCCAGGGCTTTGCCTAACCACATTTGCTGACGAAGTTTACCGCGCAGCACCAGCAAGCGTAAGGTAAACACCGTCACCAACAGCGGCGCCAGGACAGTGGTTCCCCAGCGAGTCAAGCCAACCCAAACCGCCAGTGGATAAAGCAGCAACACCAGCCAGGTCACGGCCTGCAACAGCCGCAACATCGAACTCAGCCAAGGGGCAGTGTTCACCTTTATACTGCGGCCTTAACTGTCTGACTTAAGCAGCTCATCGATGGCATCAACCACGTCTTGCACGGTGCGCACCGACTTGAACATTTCCGGTTTGATCTTCTTGCCGGTTGTTTTCTGCAGGTGCACAACCAGATCCACCGCATCAATGCTGTCCAGCTCAAGCTCTTCGTATAAGCGGGACTCCGGCTTAATGTCATCCGCGTCCAGCTCGAACAGCTTGACCAACAGCGCCTGAATTTGCAGGTAAATTTCTTGCTTATCCATGAAAACCCCTTATTTGCTACGCTGTGCAGAAACAAACTTCGCCAGCGTTTCCACGGAATAAAAGTGTTGGCGCATATCCTGGCTTTCAGCCGACAGCACCACGCCATAACGGTTCTTTAATGCCAGGCCCAATTCCAATGCATCAATGGAATCCAGACCCAGTCCATCACCAAACAGCGGTGCCTCAGCGTCAATCTCCTCCGGTGTCATACCTTCAAGATTGAGCGTATCAATGATCAATTGCTTGATTTCGGTGCTCAATAAATTCATTCCACTATTTCTCATTATTTATAGGTTCTGACTGTAAGGCGTCAGTTAAATGCTGGGTTAATCTTCTTGCCGCAAGGGCGGGAGAAACGTCATTTGCATGAATGAATGCGCGGGCGTCGATCTTATCCTGAACGGTGATATGGAACTGCGGCTTTATCGCCGGGATCTTATACCATTTGCCCTGCTTCGTCAGCATGGGGGGCTGGCAATGAATATGCACCACGCGGATGTCACACTGCCCTCGTAGCGCAATATTGGCGGCCCCCCGTTGCAATGTCAGCGCCTTGCCCGGCGTAGTCCGAGTGCCTTCCGGGAAGATCAGGATGGTCCCTCCGCTGGCCAGACGTTGGCGACACTGTTCCAACAGGATATCCGACTGCGCATTGGCCAAGTACCCTGCCGCTTTGATCACCCCGCTGACAAACACATTACTCAGCAAGGCCTCTTTGACGATACAGTCACAGCGCGGCATCTGCGATGCCAACAACACATAATCCAGCAGGCTGGGATGGTTGGCGATCACCAGGCAACCACGATCTTCACTGAAGCGCTCTACATTGTCGAAATGGTAATCCAACACGCCGAAAAAGCGTGTCGTGGCCAGGAAGAAACGGAAACTGTGACGGATCGAGTTCTGTGTCAACCGACTGTGGCGCTCTGGATCACGAACCACCAGACGCATCAGATTAAACCAGACGCCAGACAGTAACAGGCCGCCCAAGCCAAACAGTGAAAAGCAAAAGCCCGTCGCCACCACCCGCCAACAGCGATTAAACCAGGATGATTTTTCGGGAGTACTTTCCGCAGGGATCGTCGTAGCCATCAGCGTTTCCACGACCAGTCGTGCCGTGGGCCCGGTACCGTGAATTCATCATCAGCACTCAGCCATCCCCGCAAAAATGCCAGACCTTGCGGCTCATGGCGGTTAGCCTGTTCGGTGGTTGTTGCCTGGCAATGCAGAGTGCCACCGCTTTCGAGCAACAGGGCAACAGCATAGGGAACCGAATTTTCCTGCGCGAAAGGGCGATAAACCTCCGGCACAATACCGTCGAAATCGATTAACAACACCCGCTCCGCACTGCCCGTGGCCAATAGCGCCTGGGCCTCAATCATCCCCTGCTGAAAGCTGTCTGCCCCGGCAGCCAATGAAGTGGTCGGCAAAGTATTCTTCGCCGTAATAGTCAACCAGCCTGCCGCCGTGTTGTGCACCGACATGGCAAAATCCGTTGGCGATAAGGGTTGTTCCTGATGCAGATGCCGAAGAATTTTGTGCGTCCGCTCCAGTTCGCCATGACGACTGGTAAAGATCGCCATATCCGCCTGGTAGTCATTCAACAAGATCAGTCCGCTTTCTACTGCCAAACGGGTTCCGATACTCATCCGACGCAGCGACATCATGGGGATATGAGAACAGCCGGGTAATACGCCCTGATATTCAGCGGCAAGAGAGTCATCCGTAGCCCATTGGCGCCATGCATCACGCGTTCCACGATCGGGAGCCATCGCCCACCAACTGAGTATATTCATGTCGCCCGCCATTAAAGGGTATTACCGGTCAGAAAAATTCCGTGGGTAAATTTATTATATCTAACCTCAGAATGCATTCCCAAAATTCCTATTTTTACACGGAATATTCGATTAAACGATTAGGTTTACTTATCGACATAACCTGATGAGACTTGAGAGAAAAAGGAATTATCGTAATGAAAACCAGCAATATTTGTCGAAAATGCTTCATCGGAGTATCTTAATCGGGGAGAGTCATACACTACACCCGGTGTGTGGCTAATACATTTCTTATTCACCATCACTCATGGAAAAGAGTATGAAACCATTAAAATTCATTTTAACTGGCGTATTCGCTGCGGTTCTGGTCAGTGGTTGCGCAGGCACAGCCCCGGTAAGAAACGTCAGTCAACAGGTTGCTGGTAGCCACAGTGACGCACAGGTGCGTCAGGCCATTCTCTCTGCAGGCTTGAACCGTGGCTGGATTATGAACCCGACCGCTGACGGCGTGATCGATGGCAAAATTTTGCTGCGTGGTCACAGTGCCGACATCCGCATCACTTACAACACGAATAGTTATCAGATTAACTATATTGGCAGCGGTAATATGGATGCCAAAGACGGAAAGATTCACCCAAACTATAATCGCTGGGTGGCCAATCTGGATAAGGATATTCAGTTGGAACTCGCCCGTCAGAATATTAAATAACGACGAGAATGTAGATTACCCGGTGGGGATCCTACTGCCGGGTATATTATTCTTTATATTGGCATTCAATTCAGATAATTATTTATCAAAATAGATTTTCACCGCATAAATCACGCTGCAATAGGCTATTTCTCTGAATTTTTCATATGAAAAAGCCCTGAGTCAGAGACTCAGGGCTTATCAAATTAGTGGCGGAACGGACGGGGCTCGAACCCGCGACCCCCTGCGTGACAGGCAGGTATTCTAACCAACTGAACTACCGCTCCACCGGTTCTTTCACGTTACATCTTTCGATGTGGCAAAACCGCTCATGGCGATCCTGCTCATTACCGGGTGTCAAACCGATAACGTTTAATTGATGCCTGGCAGTGTCCTACTCTCGCATGGGGAGACCCCACACTACCATCGGCGCTACGGCGTTTCACTTCTGAGTTCGGCATGGGATCAGGTGGGACCACCGCGCTATGGCCGCCAGGCAAATTCTGTTTCATTCCAACCGCCACTACCCGTAGCCATCAGAACCAATCTCGGAACATTCGCTGAAAATCTGTCTCTCTAAAACACTTTTGGTGTTGTAAGGTTAAGTCTCACGGATCATTAGTACTGGTTAGCTCAATGCATCGCTGCACTTACACACCCAGCCTATCAACGTCTTAGTCTTAAACGTTCCTTCAGGGGGATCAAGTCCCCAGGGAAGACTCATCTCGAGGCAAGTTTCGCGCTTAGATGCTTTCAGCGCTTATCTTTTCCGCACTTAGCTACCGGGCAATGCCATTGGCATGACAACCCGAACACCAGTGGTGCGTTCACTCCGGTCCTCTCGTACTAGGAGCAACCCCTCTCAATCTTCCAACGCCCACGGCAGATAGGGACCGAACTGTCTCACGACGTTCTAAACCCAGCTCGCGTACCACTTTAAATGGCGAACAGCCATACCCTTGGGACCTACTTCAGCCCCAGGATGTGATGAGCCGACATCGAGGTGCCAAACACCGCCGTCGATATGAACTCTTGGGCGGTATCAGCCTGTTATCCCCGGAGTACCTTTTATCCGTTGAGCGATGGCCCTTCCATTCAGAACCACCGGATCACTAAGACCTACTTTCGTACCTGCTCGAGCCGTCACTCTCGCAGTCAAGCTAGCTTATGCCTTTGCACTAACCTCACGATGTCCGACCGTGATTAGCTAACCTTCGTGCTCCTCCGTTACTCTTTGGGAGGAGACCGCCCCAGTCAAACTACCCACCAGACACTGTCCTCACCCCAGATTATGGGGCCGAGTTAGAACATCAAACATTAAAGGGTGGTATTTCAAGGTTGGCTCCACGCAGACTGGCGTCCACGCTTCAAAGCCTCCCACCTATCCTACACATCAAGGCTCAATGTTCAGTGTCAAGCTATAGTAAAGGTTCACGGGGTCTTTCCGTCTTGCCGCGGGTACACTGCATCTTCACAGCGAGTTCAATTTCACTGAGTCTCGGGTGGAGACAGCCTGGCCATCATTACGCCATTCGTGCAGGTCGGAACTTACCCGACAAGGAATTTCGCTACCTTAGGACCGTTATAGTTACGGCCGCCGTTTACTGGGGCTTCGATCAAGAGCTTCGCCTTGCGGCTGACCCCATCAATTAACCTTCCAGCACCGGGCAGGCGTCACACCGTATACGTCCACTTTCGTGTTTGCACAGTGCTGTGTTTTTATTAAACAGTTGCAGCCAGCTGGTATCTGCGACTGGCTTCAGCTCCGAGAGCAAGTCTCTTCACCTACGCGCCAGCGTGCCTTCTCCCGAAGTTACGGCACCATTTTGCCTAGTTCCTTCACCCGAGTTCTCTCAAGCGCCTTGGTATTCTCTACCTGACCACCTGTGTCGGTTTGGGGTACGATTTGATGTTACCTGATGCTTAGAGGCTTTTCCTGGAAGCTTGGCATCAACTACTTCTGCACCGTAGTGCATCGTCATCACGCCTCAGGGTTGAATAAGTAACCGGATTTACCAAGTCACTCCCCCTACACGCTTAAACCGGGACAACCGTCGCCCGGCTAGCCTAGCCTTCTCCGTCCCCCCTTCGCAGTAACACCGAGTACAGGAATATTAACCTGTTTCCCATCGACTACGCCTTTCGGCCTCGCCTTAGGGGTCGACTCACCCTGCCCCGATTAACGTTGGACAGGAACCCTTGGTCTTCCGGCGAGCGGGTTTTTCACCCGCTTTATCGTTACTTATGTCAGCATTCGCACTTCTGATACCTCCAGCAACCCTCACAGGCCACCTTCAACGGCTTACAGAACGCTCCCCTACCCAACAACGCCTAAGCGTCGCTGCCGCAGCTTCGGTGCATGGTTTAGCCCCGTTACATCTTCCGCGCAGGCCGACTCGACCAGTGAGCTATTACGCTTTCTTTAAATGATGGCTGCTTCTAAGCCAACATCCTGGCTGTCTATGCCTTCCCACATCGTTTCCCACTTAACCATGACTTTGGGACCTTAGCTGGCGGTCTGGGTTGTTTCCCTCTTCACGACGGACGTTAGCACCCGCCGTGTGTCTCCCGTGATAACATTCTTCGGTATTCGGAGTTTGCATCGGTTTGGTAAGCCGGGATGGCCCCCTAGCCGAAACAGTGCTCTACCCCCGAAGATGAGTTCACGAGGCGCTACCTAAATAGCTTTCGGGGAGAACCAGCTATCTCCCGGTTTGATTGGCCTTTCACCCCCAGCCACAAGTCATCCGCTAATTTTTCAACATTAGTCGGTTCGGTCCTCCAGTTAGTGTTACCCAACCTTCAACCTGCCCATGGCTAGATCACCGGGTTTCGGGTCTATACCTTGCAACTATTCGCCCAGTTAAGACTCGGTTTCCCTACGGCTCCCCTATACGGTTAACCTTGCTACAAAATATAAGTCGCTGACCCATTATACAAAAGGTACGCAGTCACCCAACAAAGTAGGCTCCCACTGCTTGTACGTACACGGTTTCAGGTTCTATTTCACTCCCCTCGCCGGGGTTCTTTTCGCCTTTCCCTCACGGTACTGGTTCACTATCGGTCAGTCAGGAGTATTTAGCCTTGGAGGATGGTCCCCCCATATTCAGACAGGATGTCACGTGTCCCGCCCTACTCATCGAACTCACAATTAATGCATTTTAGTGTACGGGACTATCACCCTTTACTGTGCGACTTTCCAGACGCTTCCACTAACACAAGAACTGATTCAGGTTCTGGGCTCCTCCCCGTTCGCTCGCCGCTACTGGGGGAATCTCGGTTGATTTCTTTTCCTCGGGGTACTTAGATGTTTCAGTTCCCCCGGTTCGCCTCATACGACTATGTATTCATCGTATGATAGTGCAACGAATTGCACTGGGTTTCCCCATTCGGGTATCGCCGGTTATAACGGTTTATATCACCTTACCGACGCTTATCGCAGATTAACACGCCCTTCATCGCCTCTGACTGCCTAGGCATCCACCGTGTACGCTTAGTCACTTAACCTCACAACCCAAAAGTGTTTCCACCTTCGTGCTGCTACATTTGAGAGACTCTATGACAGGTTAATCCTTACTCCAATACGTCTACGGAGGAGTAAGTTTCAGCTGTCATGTTTCAATTTTCAGCTTGTTCCAGATTGTTAAAGAGCAATATCTTAAACACGACTCGTTAAAGTCATCTTTAAGATGTTTTCGGTTCGGCAAGAACCGGTGATAATGTCTTTCACTCATTATCGGATGGCGTCCCCAAGGGGATTCGAACCCCTGTTACAGCCGTGAAAGGGCAGTGTCCTAGGCCTCTAGACGATGGGGACACGAAAATCCGATTAAACTGAACGTCTTAATCGGTTCGTATCAGCATGAGTCAGAGACTCATTACATCAACAGGTAGCGCTTTTGCTCATTACTTTTTCATCAGACAATCTGTGTGAGCACTTCACTCGAATCAATATCATTAGGTAAGGAGGTGATCCAACCGCAGGTTCCCCTACGGTTACCTTGTTACGACTTCACCCCAGTCATGAATCACAAAGTGGTAAGCGCCCTCCCGAAGGTTAAGCTACCTACTTCTTTTGCAACCCACTCCCATGGTGTGACGGGCGGTGTGTACAAGGCCCGGGAACGTATTCACCGTAGCATTCTGATCTACGATTACTAGCGATTCCGACTTCACGGAGTCGAGTTGCAGACTCCGATCCGGACTACGACGTACTTTATGAGGTCCGCTGGCTCTCGCGAGTTCGCTTCTCTTTGTATACGCCATTGTAGCACGTGTGTAGCCCTACTCGTAAGGGCCATGATGACTTGACGTCATCCCCACCTTCCTCCGGTTTATCACCGGCAGTCTCCTTTGAGTTCCCGCCATTACGCGCTGGCAACAAAGGATAAGGGTTGCGCTCGTTGCGGGACTTAACCCAACATTTCACAACACGAGCTGACGACAGCCATGCAGCACCTGTCTCACAGTTCCCGAAGGCACTAAGGCATCTCTGCCGAATTCTGTGGATGTCAAGAGTAGGTAAGGTTCTTCGCGTTGCATCGAATTAAACCACATGCTCCACCGCTTGTGCGGGCCCCCGTCAATTCATTTGAGTTTTAACCTTGCGGCCGTACTCCCCAGGCGGTCGACTTAACGCGTTAGCTCCGGAAGCCACGCCTCAAGGGCACAACCTCCAAGTCGACATCGTTTACAGCGTGGACTACCAGGGTATCTAATCCTGTTTGCTCCCCACGCTTTCGCACCTGAGCGTCAGTCTTTGTCCAGGGGGCCGCCTTCGCCACCGGTATTCCTCCAGATCTCTACGCATTTCACCGCTACACCTGGAATTCTACCCCCCTCTACAAGACTCTAGCTTGCCAGTTTCAAATGCAGTTCCCACGTTAAGCGCGGGGATTTCACATCTGACTTAACAAACCGCCTGCGTGCGCTTTACGCCCAGTAATTCCGATTAACGCTTGCACCCTCCGTATTACCGCGGCTGCTGGCACGGAGTTAGCCGGTGCTTCTTCTGCGAGTAACGTCAATGCAATGTGCTATTAACACACTACCCTTCCTCCTCGCTGAAAGTGCTTTACAACCCGAAGGCCTTCTTCACACACGCGGCATGGCTGCATCAGGCTTGCGCCCATTGTGCAATATTCCCCACTGCTGCCTCCCGTAGGAGTCTGGACCGTGTCTCAGTTCCAGTGTGGCTGGTCATCCTCTCAGACCAGCTAGGGATCGTCGCCTAGGTGAGCCATTACCCCACCTACTAGCTAATCCCATCTGGGCACATCTGATGGCGTGAGGCCCGAAGGTCCCCCACTTTGGTCCGAAGACGTTATGCGGTATTAGCTACCGTTTCCAGTAGTTATCCCCCTCCATCAGGCAGTTTCCCAGACATTACTCACCCGTCCGCCGCTCGTCACCCAGAGAGCAAGCTCTCCTGTGCTACCGCTCGACTTGCATGTGTTAGGCCTGCCGCCAGCGTTCAATCTGAGCCATGATCAAACTCTTCAATTAAAAGCTTGATTTGCTTCAACTCGTGAAGCGATGCTCGAAAATAACTTTCGTAATAGTCGTTCTGTTGGACAAGCCAACGAAACAACGTATTGCTTGGTCACTCTTCAAGACTTGATATTTTTTCGAACCCGAAGGTTCTGGATATCGTCTTGTGGAGTGCCCACACAGATTGTCTGATAAATTGTTAAAGAGCGTTCGTTACTGAGATAACTCTCGGTAACGCGGGAGGTGCATATTACGCTTTCCCGCTGAAGAGTCAAGCTTTTTTCTTATTAAGAAACGGTGTTTTCACCGGCTTGCTTCTTCCTGGCTGGGCGACTGGTTCTCGTTAGAGGAGTCGTTGTTCCCGGTCAGTGGAGGCGCATTATAGGGAGTTCTCAGAAGGTCGCAACCCCTAAATGCAAAAAACTTTTCAAGCGTTCAAATAACCACCAAAAAAGCCATTTTAGGATATTTATTAGCCAGAAAAGTGAGATTTTAAGGTCGTTGCCTCGGAAAACCCTATAAACCCAATGAAAACAGATAAAGAAAAGGGAGCGGTTTCCCGCTCCCTTTTATCGTAATAACTATAGATAGTCGTTACTGTCTGGCGACGATATGCTCGTTTTCTACATCCAGCGTCACCGGTTTGCCCGGAATCAGCTTGCCGGAAAGGATTTGCTGCGCCAATGGGTTTTCGATCTCCTGCTGGATAGCGCGTTTCAACGGACGCGCACCATACACAGGGTCGAAACCGGTTTTGCCCAGCAGCTCCAACGCCGGTTCGGTCATAGTGACTTCGTAACCGCGTTCTTCCAGACGTTTGTACAGACGCGCCAACTGAATCTTGGCGATCTCGGCAATGTGTTTCTGGCCGAGTGGGTGGAACACCACCACCTCATCTATACGGTTGATGAATTCCGGACGGAAATGATGTGTGACCATTTCCATCACCGATTCTTTCATCTGCGCGTAGTTCATCTGACCAAAGTGTTCCTGGATCAGATCGGACCCCAGGTTAGAAGTCATAATCACCACGGTATTACGGAAATCAACGGTGCGGCCCTGACCATCGGTCAGACGCCCGTCATCCAATACCTGCAGCAGGATGTTGAACACATCCGGGTGCGCCTTCTCAACTTCATCCAGCAGGATCACCGAATAAGGTCGACGACGCACTGCCTCGGTCAGATAACCGCCCTCTTCATACCCGACATAGCCCGGAGGCGCACCCACCAGCCGCGATACCGAATGTTTCTCCATAAACTCGGACATGTCGATACGCACCATGGCGTCGTCACTGTCAAACAGGAACGAAGCCAGTGCCTTACAGAGTTCGGTTTTACCCACCCCGGTCGGACCGAGGAACAGGAATGAACCGATAGGTCGGTTTGGATCTGAAAGACCGGCACGGCTACGACGAATCGCGTTAGAGACCGCACTCACTGCTTCATCCTGGCCAATGACCCGAGAATGCAGCTCCTGCTCCAGACGCAACAGTTTGTCACGCTCGCCTTCCAGCATTCTGGCAACAGGAATACCGGTGGCGCGCGCCAGCACTTCGGCGATTTCTGCGTCCGTCACCCGGTTACGCAACAGCTTCATGGTTTTGCCTTCGGCCAGCGTGGCGGCGGCAAGCTGTTTTTCCAGCTCAGGGATCTTGCCGTACTGCAGTTCCGACATCCGCCCCAGATCGCCGACGCGACGCGCCTGCTCCAAGGTGATCTTGGCCTGCTCAAGATCCGCTTTAATATTCTGCGTGCCGGAGAGTGAAGCCTTTTCCGCTTTCCACTCTTCTTCCAGCTCTGAATATTCGCGTTCTTTCTGCTCGAGCTCGCCGCTCAGCATTTCCAGACGTTTCTTGCTGGCGTCGTCCGACTCTTTACTCAGCGCCTGCTGCTCCAGCTTGAGCTGAATAATGCGGCGCTCCAGACGATCGAGTGATTCCGGCTTCGAGTCCATCTGCATACGGATGCTGGACGCTGCCTCATCGATCAGGTCAATAGCCTTATCCGGCAATTGACGATCGGAGATGTAACGGTGTGACAACGTCGCCGCCGCAACAATCGCCGGGTCAGTGATCTGCACATGGTGATGCAGTTCATAACGTTCTTTCAGGCCGCGCAGAATTGCGATGGTGTCTTCAACGCTGGGTTCAGCCACATAGACTTTCTGGAAACGACGTTCGAGCGCCGCATCCTTCTCTATATACTGGCGGTATTCGTCCAGCGTAGTGGCACCGACGCAGTGTAGTTCCCCACGTGCCAGCGCCGGTTTCAACATATTACCGGCATCCATCGCGCCATCGGCTTTACCCGCACCGACCATAGTGTGCAATTCATCAATAAACAGAATGACGCTGCCTTCCTGTTTAGACAAATCACTCAGCACCGCTTTCAGACGCTCTTCGAACTCACCGCGGTACTTGGCACCGGCGATCAGCGCCCCCATGTCGAGGGACAGCACGCGTTTATGCTTCAGGCCTTCCGGTACTTCACCATTAATGATGCGCTGCGCCAAACCTTCGACGATGGCGGTTTTACCCACGCCAGGCTCACCGATTAACACCGGGTTGTTTTTGGTACGGCGTTGCAATACCTGAATGGTACGGCGGATCTCTTCGTCACGGCCGATAACCGGGTCAAGTTTGCCCTGTTCGGCACGTTCGGTCAGATCAATAGTGTATTTCTTCAATGCCTGACGTTGGTCTTCAGCACCCTGATCTTCCACGCTGTCTCCACCTCGCATTTGCTCAATCGCCTTGCTGATTTTATCGGTAGTCGCACCGGCCGCTTTCAACAGATCGGTCAATGTTCCGCGATCTTCAAGCACCGCCAACACAAATAGTTCGGAAGAAATGAATTTGTCCGCCCGCTTTTGCGCCAGCTTGTCGCACAGGTTAAGGACACGCACCAGTTCATGGGACGGTTGAACGTCGCCACCGGTGCCTTCGACTTGAGGCTGACGAGACAGTGCCTGTTCGATTTCAGTGCGCACGCGCCCTGCATCGATACCGGCAGAAGTTAAGAGTGGACGAACCGTGCCCCCTTCCTGATTGAGCAAGGCGCTCATCAGATGTAACGGTTCAATAAATTGGTTGTCGCGCCCAAGGGCTAAAGATTGGGCATCGGCGAGGGCAAGCTGGAATTTGTTAGTAAGACGATCCAGACGCATAACACCTCCAAGATTGGGTCGAAATTGCTACTGGAGATTAAATGAGGTCATCCCTCAAAAATTCAAGGTTATTTCGACTGTATATTTTCGGTACTACATCATGCGTCTTTGGACCGTCCTAATTCAATAGGTTATATCAGCCAGATTAAACTTGCCAGACGTCCGGTTATTCCATCGCGACGATAGGAGAAAAAATGACTGATTTCGCTCACCGTACAGCGATCGCCACCGTAGATAGTGTGAATGCCTGCACGTTGCAAGCGTTGGCGAGCTAATAAATAGATATCGGCCAGGAATTTATCACCCTGGGGGGTAAAAGCCGCTGCTGCGACGGCGTCTACAGCAATAAATGCCGCACGGACCTCAGGCCCGACTTCAAACTGCTGCGGGCCAATCGCCGGCCCCAGCCAGGCGCTGATGCTACCTGGCTGGGCGGCAAAAGCGGCCAGAGTCTGTTCCAGCACGCCATTGCACAACCCACGCCAACCGGCATGGGCTGCGGCAACTTCATCACCGGCCTGCGAGCAAAACAGCACAGGCAGGCAATCTGCCGTCATCACGGCACACACCTGCCCCGGCACATTGCTGTAAACCGCATCCGCTTGCAGATCGGTTGGCGTTTGCCCATCCAGCCGCACTACGCGGGTACCATGCACCTGCTCCAGCCAAACTGGCATCTGAGGTAAGCTGGCACCCACCACCAGCCGTTGGCGATTATCCGCCACCGCCCGCTCTTCATCACCCACATGGGTTCCGAGGTTGAGCGAGTCATACGGCGGCAGGCTAACGCCGCCATGACGAGTGGTGCTGCAGGCTTTTACCCCCGCAGGCAACGGCCAATCGGGCAGGATGAGCGGATCCATTACCAGTTCATCTGATCTTTGAATTCTTCGGTATCAGCTTTCAGCGCGTTAATCAGATCGACCATATCCTGTGGCAGCGGCGCATGCCACTCCATCTGGATACCGCTGATTGGATGATATAAACGCAGCATGGTGGCGTGCAGTGCCTGGCGATCGAAACCGCGCAGCGCAGCAATAAATGCATCCGACGCACCTTTTGGTGGACGTGGACGGCCACCGTACAGTTGATCACCCACCAAAGGATGGTTGATATGTGACATATGAACGCGGATCTGGTGAGTACGGCCGGTTTCCAGACGCAGACGCAGACGAGTATGCGCGCGGAAGTGCTCCATAATACGGTAATGGGTCACCGCCGGTTTGCCCATCGGGTGCACTGCCATATGGGTGCGTTTGGTCGAATGGCGCGAAATCGGCTCTTCGACGGTGCCACCGGCGGTCATGGTACCAATAGCAACCGCTTCATATTCACGGGTGATATCACGCGCCTGCAGCGCTTCGACCAGCCGGGTTTGCGCCGGAACGGTTTTTGCCACGACCATCAGGCCGGTAGTGTCTTTGTCCAGACGGTGCACAATGCCGGCACGCGGCACATCGGCAATTTCAGGATAGTAGTGCAGTAATGCATTGAGCACCGTGCCATCCGGGTTACCGGCGCCAGGGTGCACGACCAGGTCGCGTGGCTTGTTGATAACCAGAATGTCACTGTCTTCGTAGACGATATTCAGCGCGATGTCCTGCGGTTCCCAACGGGCGTCTTCTTCTATCTGTGCATCAATGGCGACCGTCTCTCCCCCCAGTACCTTCTCTTTCGGTTTGTTTATCGTTTTGCCATTAACCTGTACCCGATTGTCCAGGATCCAATCTTTTATGCGAGATCGTGAATAATCAGGGAACAATTCGGCCAAAGCCTGATCTAAACGTTGTCCGAGTTGAGATTCGGCCACCGTTGCGGTGAGTTGTACTTGTTGTGCCATATGCAGCTTCTTCGTTAACGTTGGGTTTTCACGGCGATGCCGTTTAATATAATGTGCTATTGTAACTGGTCTTTGTCGGGAGCTTAACGGACAGTCTCCCGGAATAACACCCTGAGGATAATCAAAACGTCATGACGCGTATGAAATATCTGGTGGCGGCAGCCACGTTGAGCCTGGCGCTGGCAGGTTGCTCCACATCCAAGGATGCGGTTCCCGACAACCCACCTTCGGAAATCTATGCTACTGCCCAGCAAAAACTGCAGGACGGTAACTTTAAGGGCGCGATTACGCAACTCGAAGCGTTAGATAACCGCTATCCTTTCGGGCCGTACTCCCAGCAGGTTCAGTTAGACCTGATTTATGCCTACTACAAATCTGCCGATTTACCGCTGGCTCAGGCGTCTATCGATCGTTTCATGCGTCTGAACCCTACGCACCCGAACATCGACTACGTGATGTATATGCGTGGTCTGACCGATATGGCGTTGGATGACAGTGCATTGCAAGGCTTCTTCGGGGTCGATCGTTCAGACCGCGATCCACAGCATGCTCGCGCTGCGTTTCGCGATTTCAGCCAGCTGATTCAGCAGTACCCGAACAGCCAGTATGTGACCGATGCCAACAAGCGTCTGGTGTATCTGAAAGACCGCCTGGCCAAGTATGAGCTTTCGGTGGTGGAATACTACACTAAACGCGGTGCCTACGTCGCGGTCGTTAATCGTGCCGAACAGATGCTACGTGAATATCCAGATACTCAAGCGACGCGCGACGCGCTGCCGCTGATGGAAAATGCATATAAGCAGTTGCAACTGAACGGTCAGGCCGACAAAGTGGCCAAAGTGATTACCGCCAACCCGGCGTAACCGAATTGGCAAGGGTAGAAAAACAAAACGGCAGCTTCGGCTGCCGTTTTCATTTGCTGCGAACTTAGCCAGGGCTGGATAAATACACAAGCAAAAACACGATGTTAGCAAGACTGCGCCACCGCTTATCCTTTCAATCATGCGCGTTCCGCTCACAAGACTCAAGCGTTAGATAGCCATTTCAAATGCTGAATCACAGATTGAACTAACTTTGCAAAAAGTGACAAAAATACGTGATTTTCATCACGCATTTAAGCAAGAAGCGGGGTATGCTGGATCCATCCAAGACGGAAAGACAGAGAGGTAAGTTATATGACATTGAACATTACCAGCAAACAAATGGATATCACTCCCGCAATCCGCAGTCACGTCGAAGACCGTCTCACCAAACTGGAAAAATGGCAGGCCCAACTGATTAACCCACATATCGTCTTATCCAAAGAGCCGAAAGGGTTTGTTGCCGATGCCACCATTACTACCCCTAACGGCCCGCTGGTCGCCAGCGCAAAACATGAAGACATGTACACCGCCGTTAACGATCTGATCGCCAAGCTGGAGCGCCAATTGAATAAGGTGCAGCACAAAGGCGAAGCACGCCGTGCCGCGACCAGCGTGAAAGACATCATTCCAGAAGTCGAGCCGGAACAAGAATAACCGTTTAGCGGCTGTTTCACATCAAACGCGCCTGAGGGCGCGTTTTTTGTCTGGTTTTTTTATTGACGAGATAAAGGCCTGCGGTTACTTTAAAACCTGTCTCATGCATACTCTGGATAACCCATGTTCCGTAAACCGTTTTTCTTCGCATTCTTTTTTACCTTCCCCTGATTGGGAGGCGTTTCGTCGTGTGATAAAGAATGCGAAGACGAACAACAAAGCCTCCTGAAACCAGGGGGCTTTTTTTATGGCTATTTTACGACGTATAAAAATACAAGGCAGAAGCTGATTATGACCGACAACCCGTTACTCGTGCTGCGCAAACGCATCAGCGCACTGGATCTGAAACTGCTGTCCTTGCTGGCAGAACGCCGTGAGCTGGCGGTAGAAGTAGGAAAGACCAAGCTGCACTCTCACCGGCCAATCCGTGATAAAGAGCGCGAACGCGACCTGCTGGACGCCCTGATCGCCGCCGCCAAACCCTACGACCTGGACGGTTTTTACGTTACCCGCCTGTTCCAGCTGATTATCGAAGACTCGGTATTAACCCAGCAGTCACTACTGCAGAACCAGCTCAATCAAGTTAGCCAGCATTCCGCCCGCATCGCCTTCCTTGGCCCTAAGGGGTCCTATTCACATCTGGCCGCGCGCCAATATGCCGCTCGCCACTTCGATCAGTTGGTCGAATGCGGTTGCCAGAAATTCCAGGACATCTTCACCCAGGTCGAAACCGGCCAGGCGGATTACGCCATCCTGCCGATCGAGAATACCAGCTCCGGTTCGATTAACGACGTTTACGACCTGCTGCAACACACCAGCCTGTCGATCGTCGGCGAGTTGACCAACCCTATCGATCACTGTGTCCTGGTCGCCAGTGAGACCGATCTCGCCCAGATTGAAACCGTATATAGCCACCCGCAGCCGTTCCAGCAATGCAGTCAGTTCATTAACCGTTATCCACACTGGAAAATCGAATACTGTGAAAGCACGGCCGCCGCGATGGAAAAAGTGGCCAAATTGAACTCGCCAAAAGCCGCAGCGCTAGGCAGCGAAGCCGGTGGAGCCCTCTACGGGCTGCAAGTACTGGAGCATAATCTGGCCAATCAGCAGCAGAATATCACCCGTTTCATCGTACTGGCGCGCAAGGCTATTGAAGTGTCCGAACAGGTTCCGGCTAAAACCACGTTGATTATGGCGACCGGCCAGCAGTCAGGTGCGTTGGTTGAAGCCCTGTTGGTGCTGCGCGAAAACGGCATCATCATGACCAAACTGGAATCTCGCCCGATTAACGGCAATCCGTGGGAAGAAATGTTTTATATCGATGTGCAGGCAAACCTGCGTTCTGAATCAATGCAGAAAGCATTGAGGGATCTGACGCCAATCACCCGCTCGCTAAAAGTACTGGGTTGCTACCCAAGCGACAACGTGGTGCCGGTTAATCCGTCCTGACTGAGATAAAAAAAGGGTTCGGCCATTGCCGAACCCGGATATTTTATTGCCGACTGTCGTTCGCCTGACGCAGTAGAGAACGGCTTTCCACCAGGAAGCGCTGTGCGTAGTCACCAAACCAATGCTCGACCTTCTGGAAGCTCTGAATAAACGCTTGTTTATCGCCCTGCTCCAGCAGCTTTATTGCCTCGCCAAACCGCTGGTAGTAGCGTTTGATTAATGCAATGTTCTCTTCCGACGACATGATGATATCGGCGTACAGCTGCGGATCCTGAGCAAACAGCCGCCCGACCATTGCCAGCTCCAGCCGGTAGATTGGCGAGGAGAGTGCCAGCAACTGTTCCAGTTGTACGTTTTCTTCCGCCAGATGCAGACCGTAGGCAAAGGTCGCAAAATGGCGTAATGCCTGAATGAACGCCATGTTCTGGTCATGTTCAACCGCGCTGATACCGTGCAAACGAGCGCCCCATACCTGCAATTGCTCCAGCAACCATTGGTAAGCTTCCGGTTGGCGGCCATCACAGTAGACCACTACCTGCTTGGCCACGCTGCCTACGTCCGGACCAAACATCGGATGCAGCCCTACCACAGGCCCTGGATGTGCTGCCAGCATGGCATTCAGTGGGCGATTTTTTACTGAAGCCAGATCGACCAGGATACAGTCCGCCGGCAGTGGCGGTAACCGCTCAATGACCTGTTCTGTCACGTGAATCGGCACGCTGACAATCACCATGCCGGCGTCGGCCAGCAAGGTGTCGGCCTGCGGCCAATCTTGCTGATCCAATACCTTGACCTGGTAGCCGGACAGCGTCAGCAGGCGGTTAAACAACCGTCCCATTTGACCGTTACCGCCGATAATGACAATCGGACGCAGCTGTGGGTGCAGGGTTTTAAAGCCTTTGTCGTTCTCACTGACATAAGACTCACGCATCACCCGACGTAGTACATCCTCGATCAGGTCAGGTGGCACACCAAGCTTCTCGGCTTCTTGACGCCGTGAGGCTAACATCGCCGCCTCACGCTCAGGAACATACACCGGCAAACCATGGTGGCTTTTAACCTCACCCACTTCCGCCACCAGTTGCAAGCGTTTTGCCAGCAGCCCCAGCAGAGCCTTATCCACTTCGTCAATTTGATCGCGCAACGCGGTCAGTTCAGCCACCATAACTTACTACTCTCCAGTACGTGCCGTCAGCGCAGTGCCGAGTTCCTGGTGCATATGGCGCAGCAGCGTCTCTGTACTTTCCCAGTTAATGCAGGCGTCAGTAACAGAAACCCCGTAGCGCATATCTGCACGAGGTTGTTCAGAAGACTGACTGCCTTCGTGCAGGTGGCTTTCCAGCATGATGCCGGTGATCGAACGGTTACCCGCTTTAATCTGCTCTACCACGGACTCGGCAACCGCCGGCTGACGGCGATAATCTTTGTTCGAGTTGCCATGGCTGCAATCTATCATCAAGGACGGGTGGAGTCCCGCCTCCTGCATCTGTTTTTCGCAAGCCGCAACGTCTTCGGCGCTGTAGTTCGGCGTTTTACCGCCGCGCAGGATCACGTGCCCATCCGGGTTACCCTGCGTTTGCAGCAGGCATACTTGCCCTGCCTGGTTGATGCCGACAAAACGGTGTGGCATCGCCGCAGCACGCATGGCATTGATTGCCGTACCCAGGCTGCCGTCGGTACCATTTTTGAAGCCCACCGGCATCGACAACCCTGAAGCCATCTCACGGTGAGTTTGTGATTCCGTGGTGCGCGCGCCAATCGCTGACCAGCTGAACAGATCGCCCAGGTATTGCGGACTGTTCGGATCCAGGGCTTCGGTGGCCAACGGCAGGCCCATGCCCACCAGATCCAGCAGCAGGCGACGCGCGATGTGTAAACCGGCTTCAACATCAAACGAACCATCCATGTACGGATCGTTAATCAGGCCTTTCCAGCCGACCGTGGTTCGTGGTTTTTCAAAATAGACACGCATAACGATATACAGCTGATCGCTCAATTCAGCCGACAGGGTTTTCAAATGACGGGCGTAATCCAGCGCGGCATCCGGGTCATGAATAGAACAAGGTCCGCACACCACCAGCAGGCGATGATCGCGCCCCTGTAAAATATCGGCGATGGTTTTGCGCGCGGTAGCGATTTCGTTTTCATCGCTGCCGCTGAGCGGGAACTGGTTCTTCAGCTCTTCCGGAGTGATCAGAATTTGTTCTGCACTGATATGAACGTTATTGAGCGCGTCTTTTTGCATGATGCTGTTCCTGTCGTTTGCCGTTATGCGTAAGCGTTAATACAACCTTGAGCGTTTCAGGTCCTTACCATACCATGCGATGTAAAGTTTTCAATCCGATATCTGTAAATAAAAAATTACCATCCGTTAGAGACCCAAAAAAATAGTTTGAACGGAGACGCATAAAACAACTCAACAACATGATTTATAACTACAAAAATCAATCAAGAATTAAACATATCGTTTAACTTTTTTGATCTTGATTGATTCACTCCGCCACCAGAAAATGTAAACATAACTGTACACTTGTTTTGTTTAACCGTGCACCAGACTAGGGCAAGCCTCTCCGTTGAACCCGGATTAACTGGCATGCATCTTTGTCGACTGTTGCTACCAAACGACAACCGCAGCCAAAGCCCAGCCAAACGCTAAGGACACTCAGCATGATATGCCGCAGGAAGGGGTTAATTAAGTAGAAGAAAAGTGAATAAGTGATGATGAGAAATTAAAAACTTAAGCTAATCGTAGCTATTTTGGTCGCCATGACGAACCGATATAATGTGACTGACATCACTTATAATCACTCTTAACAACTGGATCCAAAATGCTCTCTTTACGCGCTCGCCGCGCTATTCCGCTGTTCATTAGCTGCTTAACGACTTTCACCAGTGTTTCAGCCCTTGCCGACAATACACTTTTCACCGCGATGGACGATCCGGCCACCGCTAAAAAGCCGTTTGAAGGCAACGTCCAGGCAGGTTACAACTCGCAGTCTGGCAACTCACAAAGCTCGACCCTGCTGGCCAACACCAGCATGACCTGGTTCAACAGCGATGCCGCCTACAGCCTGTGGGGAGCCGCCAACAACACCACGTCCTCCAACGTGCGCTCATCTGAAAAGTATCAGGCCGGTGGCCGTACCCGTTATAACCTGTCCGATCGCAACTACCTGTTCGGTCAGGCAAGCTGGCTGAGCGACCGCTTCAACGGTTATGACTCTCGCTCCACGCTGACCGGCGGTTATGGTCGCCAAATTCTCAACGGGCCACTCAGCGATCTGCGGGTCGAATTTGGTCCAGGTGTGCGTCACGATGAGTATCATGGCGGTGGCCGCTCAACCAAAGCACTGGCTTACGGTGCAGCCAACTATTCGTACCAGCTGACCGATAATACCAAGTTCTCCGAAGGCGTTTCCGCACTGGCGAACGAAGAAACCACGCTGAACTCCGAAACCGCGCTGAGCGTTGCGATAAACGACAGGTTCGCCCTGCGTCTGGCTTACACCGTGACTTACAACAGCAAGCCGCCGGCGTCAGCGCCGAAGAACACCGACACCACCACTTCAATCAGTTTGGTATACGGCCTGTAATCCTTCCGTCCCAATACTTATGACGCCGCTAAGCCCATCATCGATGGGCTTTTTTTATGCCTGAGGTGTCAGTGTCAACCAGACCATGCCCAAGGCTTTCAGCGCATCGGTAGAACACTGGAAGTCTGCATTCCCCCCGCTGACCTGTACCTGATTGCCCGGTAAACGCGCAATATCATAAACATCGATATTGCCGTCGATATCGATCAGCCAACGGCCATTGGCAATGTGAGTCACGGCCAAATCCACCAGCCAGGATAGCCGGCCGCCATCAATGTAAGCTGGCTTCGCGACCCCAGCAGGGATCAGTGAACTGTCCGCCAGCCATTCTCCCGCATCTTTCAACTGTCCGGCGACGAGCCGGTGCTTCGGCAACGCACGTCCTCCCGCAGGAGCAGCCTCCGTGGTGTTGCCACTCCCCATCTCCCCCTGCCCGGTTGCCAGCCACAACAGAGAGACGCCGGTATCCAGAGCACAGGTCACCACAATATCGCCTGGGAAATAGTTACGACGAACCCAGGTACTCATGGTGCCTGACGAAATGCCCAGCAAATCACCGAGTTCCTTCTGCAGACTGAAACCATAAGCATCTAGGATACGGCGTAGCACGCCTTTACCGCCAGAGGCCAGAACCCGATCGTAAAGCGCTTTGCCCTGTGCGGGTTGAATGGACTTGCGTTCATTTTTTGCTTTTGCAAGCTCACCGCTCATCAACCAGGCCAAATCAGCGCCCGTCGCCAGTGCGCAGCTGATAATCACATAGCCAGGCACACTGCCGCGTTGTTGCCAGCTGCTGATGTTATTAGGGGCTATCCCCAAGATTTCACTCAGTTCTTTTTGCGTGCTAACACCATAAGATGAAAGGATCCTTTCAATCACTGCGCCTACGGAGGCGTTATCGTTCACAGTCTCTTCACGCATATCATCACCGATTAAAATCAAAATTTGCATTTACAAGTCGCATTTTGCGATCTAAAGTGCCATCACAACGTTGCACAAGCGACTCATATGTCACTTTAGTTAAGATGATGCGACATGATTGATGAAAATGCAAACGCCATGGTAATCCAATAGCGAGTTACACCGACAATCGCCTGACAGAAAGCAGGCATGCCTCCTATAAAGTGGCCGTGACCCGACCAGGAACCCACCTCGCTTTTGCAAGCCTACTCATCAATTCGTATCCAGGGAGGTTGTCATGCTACTGGCGAGTGAAGAGCAACGGGCTATCGGCCTACGGCGCATTGGTGAAATCCGCCGCACGCTGTTCGCCCAAAATAAAAATCAGGCCGAGGAGATCTACAACACCGCTCCACTGCACCTACGTCACACGCTCTGTTTTCATGCAGGCCTGACCGAACGTCACGTGATGCTGCGGTTCCACGAAATGAGCTATCCCCAGCGACAACAAATTGTCGCTGCGCTCAATGCATTCATTGAGTTGGGCAAGTCACTGCCGCGCTATATCAGCGAAGAAGATTGCTTGCTGAATCATAAAAAATAGCCGTTCTGCAACTTCTGGCGTGCAACCCGCCGGATGCCGTTCGGCCCAAATTCCCCCTAACAGGAAAACACACCATGGCTGATACCATTGATATGGCGCAGGAGCGCCAGGCACTGATGCTCGAGAAACAAATCGCGCACGCCAGACCCGTCATCACCCAGGCCTCTGAGCTGTTTTGCGTCGAGTGTGACGCGGCAATCCCGGAGGTACGGCGCCGTGCTATTCCCGGCGTAATCCGCTGCGTGGCCTGCCAGGAGATCGCAGAGGCTCAGCAACGTCATTTCATCCGGCGTTAAGCGATGTCAGCTCCTCCCGATCATGTAGGCCGCCAACCCTCGCCCCTGTTTGAAGGCGCCTACCTCTGGAATATCCCGCGGCCAGCCATTGGCCGCGAACCCACGCTAAACCGCGATCGGCTGCGCCAGTGGCAGGCCGCGCTGCAGCGCGTCAATACCCTGCCCTATTATTTGCGCGTACAGTTTACCGAGCGCCACCAACATCTGTTGAGTCAGCAGGGCCCGAAAGCGGCCTGGCACTATCTGGTATTGGTTTTCGAACGTCGTATATGGCCGCGTATTCAACAAGTGAACGACAAATTTGGCCTGAATCGGCAGGCCTCAATGCGCTTTGGCAATGAGGCAGACAGCTATCATGCTCTGCCAACGCTGGGTGACAAGGCGCTGGAACAGTTGGCAAAACGTATTGCCGGCCAGTTACTGGCGCTTTATCAAAGCGAGTGTGACACCCTACTGGTGAAACATGCGGGAGAGACTTCAGCACTGCTACGCAACGAATTCCAATCACGGCTGTATGGCCAAATTGCCGGCATGGCACGCGCTTTCAATATCCAGCCAATGCATTGGCAGTGCTACCGCAAGGGACTGCTGGACAGCCACCGCGCGGTAGCGGCACTGTCGAGACTGACCAGCGATCGCTGGTGGTTTCGTCGCCTGAAAATGCAACGCATGCAGTGGCGTGAGGCGCTACTGATTGCCATCGGCAATGTCAGTCGCAACACTTCACCCTATGCCAGTCGACAGGCCATTCGGGACGTGAAGGCTCGACGCCAGTCAAACCTGGATTATCTGCGCCGTTGCGATTTGGAGAATACCCTTACCGGGGAGCGTATCGATCTGATGGAGAAAGTGCTGGGCAGCATTGCCAATCCAGCCATTCGCCGTATGGAACTAATGAATACTCTGACAGGGATTGAAGCCTACGCAGCAAACAACAGCCACATCGGTCTGTTTATCACCCTGACGACTCCCGCACGTTTTCATCCCACTCGTACCTTCGGCGGCCACGGCAAGGCACGCTTTAATCACCGCTGGGATCGTGAAGATTTCACCCCAAAAGACGGCCAAGGCTACCTGGTGAAACAATGGAGCAAAATGCGCACCGCATTCAAAGATCACCAGTTGCAGGTCTATGGTGTTCGAGTGGTCGAACCGCACCACGACGGCACACCGCATTGGCACCTGATGCTGTTTACCCCCCAACCCCACCGTCAGCAAGTGATCAATATTCTGCGCCGCTATGCGCTGCAGCAAGATGCCGGGGAACCCGGAGCGCAGGAGAATCGCCTCCACTGTAAGCACCTGAATCGGGGAGGCGCGACCGCTTACATGGCCAAATACGTTGCCAAGAACCTCGATGGCTATGCGCTGGAAGGAGAACGGGATCACGAGACGGGCACCCCACTAAGCGAAACCGCCAATGCGGTCAGCGCCTGGGCCAGTACCTGGCGCATTCCGCAGTTTCACCCTTTTGGCCTACCCAGCATAGGCGCCTACCGTGAATGTCGTCGTATTCGTGGACATAGCCTGTCGCAGCAGTTCGATGAGCGAACCGAAGCCGTACGCGCCGCGGCCGATGCTGGCGATTTTGCCGGTTATATCAACGCTCAGGGCGGTGCCAACGTACCGCGCAGCCAACAGTGGGTGCGTGTAGCCCGTGATGATGCACCCACATTGAACAGCTATGACGAACGAGTGCAAAAGGTGGTCGGTATTTATGCCTCCCACCTGGGCCCTGATCGGGTATACCGGACCCGTACGTTGCAGTGGCGCATCGTGGCTAAAAACTCTGAGC
The DNA here is from genome assembly GCF_949794035.1 of Serratia proteamaculans. Classification (NCBI taxonomy): domain Bacteria; kingdom Pseudomonadati; phylum Pseudomonadota; class Gammaproteobacteria; order Enterobacterales; family Yersiniaceae; genus Serratia; species Serratia proteamaculans. The sequence goes on along the minus strand of NZ_OX461105.1, from coordinate 892,376 downwards.
CTGCAACACCTTGGAGTTCTGCCAATAACTGTGGATTACTGTCGATTAACCGCCCAAAACCCGCGCCTTCCGCACGTCTGACGCCGGCACAACAACAGCGCTGCCTGACGATTGCCTGCGATCTTCGGCAGATCGGCATCGATCCTGAACGCTGGCAGTTGGAAGTGCTGGTGAGGGGAGGCAAAATCCACTTCGGTGAACAACTTGTACAATTTCCGCTAATCAATGACTGGCCCTATTTTTACTGCACAAATGATAAATCCAACCATTGACGCCTTTAGCGTTTTGCTTAATACTGTATAAATAAACAGTATACTTAAGAGAGGGCAAGAACAGTGGAAATTATGGATAAACAACAGCTAACACTGTCCCGCATCCAGTTCATCGCCGATGTTTCGCAGGCCGCACAGTGCAATGCCGCCGAATTTCTGATCGCCATGTCGCTGATTTCAGATCTGGCCAGCCAGGTGCTGCCAGACAATGATTATCAAGAAATATTTTACCCGGCGGATCGACAGGACTCTCGCTAAATCAGCGTTTGCTTAAGCTAACCCCCTTTTCCAACACCCGCTACCAGCGGGTGTTTTCGTTTCTGCCAGCAGCATTTTCTCCCTTCCGTTGTGCCAGCGCATCCACAACCCCATCGCGTTGCCGACGCCTGCCTCGCACGGGAAACTGGGATATATCCAGGGCCCCCGCGCCCATCTCACTTTCCCCCAAGCAGGAGCCTAATGATGAAAATTTATGCACAACAAGGCGACACCATCGACGCAATTTGCTGGCGCTATTACGGCAGCACTCAGCGTCTGGTGGAGCAGGTTTATCTCGCCAATCGCGGCCTGGCCGATGCAGGCCCAATTCTTCCCCACGGTCATCCGATCGAACTGCCGGATCTGCCGGCGGCCGCTCAACGAGAAACCGTCAAACTGTGGGACTAAACGATGGAGAAACTCACCTCAACGCTTGCCTATCTCACGGCGGCCTGCCTGGCCTGGATGGGGCGGCACTCTACACAGGACATTGCCCTTTTGGTGGGTGCTGCGGTCGGTGTTGGTACTTTTGCGGTGAATTGGTACTACCGGCGTAAAAGCTACCAGCTGTTGAAATCGTTAAAAAAAAACGGTCTGAAACGCGGAGTCTACGATGAGCTCACTCGCTAAACGCTGCAGCGTGGCGGCTATTTTGGCCCTCGCCGCCCTGCTGCCACAGTTCAATACCCTGCACACCTCTGAGCAGGGATTGCGTCTGATTGCCGATTTCGAAGGCTGCCGGCTTTCACCTTATCAGTGCAGTGCCGGCGTCTGGACCAACGGCATCGGCCATACCGCTGGGGTGAAATCCGGCACCGTCATCAACGAACGTCAGGCGGCCGCCAATCTGATCGACGATGTCCGCACCGTCGAACGCGGTATCGCCCGCTGTATGGCGGTAGAGATGCCGCAGCCGGTTTATGACGCAGTCAGCGCCTTTGCTTTCAACGTAGGAGTTAGCGCGGCCTGCAATTCCACATTGGCCACCTTTATCAAGCGCCAACAATGGCAGGAAGCTTGCGATCAGCTCCCCCGCTGGGTCTATGTCAACAGCGTTAAAAACCAAGGGCTTGAACGCCGCCGCAATGCCGAACAGGCACTGTGCCTGCAGGGTGTCCAGCGCTGATATCCCTGTTTGTTCAATTCAACCACTCAGCAGGCACTGCCTGCCAGGAGAGACATCATGTTAAAACCCGAGCAGTTGCGTACTGCACTGGCCAACGCGCTACCAGACCTACAGACACATCCCGATAAGCTACACATCAGCCTGGATAACGGGCGCGTGGTCTCTACATTAGGCCCTTCACTGTCTTTCGAATATCAATACCAACTCAACCTGACGCTGAGCGATCAGGTCAATGAAGAAGATCTGGTAATGGTCACCGTCTTGGCCTGGCTGCGCAGTCACCAGCCCGACATTCTCGCCAACGCGGAAAAACGAAAAAATGGCTTTACCTTCAAACGCGATATCAGTGCCGCCGGCCAGCTTGATCTGCAGTTGCAACTGACCGAACGCATTCAGGTGGAACAGCGCGACGGCGCGTTGCATATCACACCCTTGACCGAGCCACCGTTGCCGGAAAACGTCATTCGTTTCACCCAGGTTTACCTGCACGGCGAGCTGATAAGCCAATTTCAGCAACCATAAACTGACCTGCGGGACGGCTTCGGTTGTGCTGGCGCCAGCTAAACGCCGCCGCGTTGTCGCCCCCCTAACACGGCGGCATTCTTAAGAGATGAACACAGACAACTTCGATATTCAGCGCCTGGTGCGCAACCTGATACGCATTGGCACCATCAGCGAGGTCGACCTCGATCGCGGACGCTGCCGCGTAGCCACCGGTGGCAACCTCACCGACTGGCTTAATTGGCTGACCGGCCGCGCCGGTGATGCTCGTTGCTGGTGGGCGCCCAGCGTAGGCGAACAGGTGCTGGTGCTGTCGCTGGGGGGAGAGCTCGACACCGCCTTCGTGCTACCCGGTATTTTTTCCGATGCCCATCCGGCGCCGTCAACCTCGGCCCAGGCGGCACACATCACCTTCCCTGACGGCGCAGTGATCGAGTACGAACCGGCAGAAGGTGCGCTGAAAGTCATGGGCATCAAAAGTGCCACCATTGAAGCCACAGAGCAGGTAAACGTCACCGCACCGGCCATCACCTGTCGTGCAACGAGCAAGATCACGCTGGATGCCCCTGAAGTGGAATGCACCCAGTTATTAACCACCGGCACCATTGCCATCCGACAAGGCGGCTCGATGACCGGCGATCTCAACCACTCCGGCGGCAGCATCAGTTCTAACGGCGTAGTGGTGCATACCCACACCCACGGCGGCGTGCAAAACGGCGGAGGCCAAACGGATAAACCAGCATGAATAACGCGAAATATTTCGGCATGAACCGCGGCTCCGGCCGCGCGATCACCGACCTTGACCATATCCGTCAATCGGTAAGTGACATTTTAATCACCCCGATCGGCTCACGCATCATGCGCCGCAATTACGGTTCGCTGCTGTCCGAACTGCTGGATCAGCCGCAAAACGACGTACTGAGGCTGCAAATCATGGCCGCCTGCTACAGCGCGCTGCTGCAGTGGGAGCCACGCATTCAACTAAGCGGCATCACCTTTAACACCACCATCGACGGAAAAATGGTGGTCGACATTACCGGCAACCGTACCGATACGCCGGATACCTTTTCTCTTTCTGTTTCAGTGAGCTGACACCATGGCAACCATTGACCTGAGCTTATTACCCGCCCCCACGGTAGTCGATCCCCTCGACTACGAGTCGCTGCTGGCCGATCGCAAGGCCACGCTGATTTCCCTTTATCCGGAGGAGCAGCGTGAAGCGATTGCACGCACGCTGACGCTGGAATCGGAACCGATCGTCAAGCTACTGCAGGAAAATGCTTACCGCGAACTGATCCTGCGTCAGCGCATTAACGAGGCCGCCCAGGCGGTGATGCTCGGCTATGCCGGTGGCAGCGATCTCGATCAGCTTGGCGGTAACTTCCAGGTTGAACGCCTGGTGGTTCAGCAACCTGACACGACGGTCATTCCACCGGTAGCGGCAATTATGGAGTCCGACAGCGATTTCCGCGTACGCATCCAGCAGGCATTCGAAGGACTGAGCGTTGCCGGCTCCAGTGGCTCCTACGAATACCACGGCCGCTCCGCCGATGGTCGGGTGGCCGACGTTTCTGCCACCAGTCCCAGCCCGGCTAACGTACTGATCTCCGTGCTATCTCGTGAAGGTGATGGCACCGCCAGCGCCGAACTGGTGGCGATTGTCGATAAAGCATTGAACGATGAAGACGTACGCCCGGTGGCGGATCGGGTCATCGTTCGTTCCGCTACTATCGTCAATTACAGTATCGATGCGCTGCTTTATCTTTACCCAGGTCCGGAAGCCGAGCCAATCCGCCGTGCTGCCGAAGCCAAGCTGAAAAGCTACATCAGCGCACAACACCGCCTGGGCCGTGATATCCGTTTGTCGGCAATTTATGCCGCTCTGCATGCCGAAGGGGTACAGCGGGTGGAACTGAAAAGCCCACAGGCCGATATCGTGCTGGATAAAACCCAGGCCTCGTACTGCGCCAGTTATCTTCTGACCGTAGGAGGCTCCGATGAGTAACCGTCTGTTGCCAGTCGGCTCTTCGCCTCTGGAGGTTGCGGCAGCGGCCGCCTGCGCCGAGCTGGCTGCAATGCCGGTACCGCTGCGCGAGTTGTGGAACCCCGCGACCTGCCCGGTCAACCTGCTGCCGTATCTGGCCTGGGCGTTTTCAGTCGATCATTGGGATGAGGGCTGGACGGAAGAAAGCAAACGCAGCGTCGTCTCCTCTGCCTTCTTCGTGCATCGCCATAAAGGCACTATTGGCGCCATCCGCCGCGTGGTAGAGCCGTTGGGCTATCTGATCAAACTGCGTGAATGGTGGGAAACCAACGCGGAACCCGGCACCTTTTCCCTGGATATCGGCGTGCTGGAAAATGGCATCACCGAAGAAATGTACCTGGAAATGGAACGAATGATCGCCGACGCCAAGCCGGTCAGCCGCCACTTGACCGGCCTGGCGCTGAACCTGGAGGCATCTGGCAGCATCGAGGTGGCCGGTGGCCATTACGACGCCGAGATCACCACCGTATATCCGGATTACGTTGAGTTTGCTCGCCAGATGCTGGAGGGCCACTATCAATTTTTACAACGTAATACCGGTACCACTCTGGATTCGACCCAACAGCATTTTGTTCTCAATGAAGAACATATACTGGCCGACTCGCGCCATGAACGAGAGCTTTCCCGCATGGCGGGATTACCCAATGACGCCACCACCGAGGGACAGGCGTTACAAATCCTCGGTTATGCCCATGCCTATCTGGCGACCCAACAACAGAAGTATCTGGATCAGGCCATTGCCTGCTTTGACGCTTACGTAACTCATTTTTACGACGCTACCCCTATTCCGGAAACCCCTCAGCGGTGGGTCGCCAACTGGATCGTCAACGCCAAGGAGCCGGTACCTGCCAACTGGCCAGTGGATAACAAAGATCCTACACATAGCGGTTTCAAAGGCGTACCGATGGCCTTCACCAAAGGCAAGACGCAGGTCCCACAGGGTGCACCTTACTGGGGAGAGTATCTGGATATCGCTACTTTCGCCTTTGACGGCACTCTGGCCTGGGACGCCATCAATGCGCAGGTGCGTGCGGTCGACGCCACCGGCAACGTGGACTGGAACAGTGACGGCAAGCGCTACGACGTCGAGTGGATCATTAACTGGCAGGGTTATCAGATTAACGCCGACGGTGACATTCTGGCCAAAGGGCTGCCCCTCGCACAGTTTGGTACCGTTCAACTGAAAGACACCACACTCAGCGGTAGTCATAAACTGAACTTCGCCAATCGTCAGCCCGTCGAGCACGGCGGAGTCATGATTGAACGTAATCAGATCCAGCATAACCGCCCACTGCACGTGCCGGTCCCGCACAATGCCATGGGCAATGCGGCTGACGCCGAGCTGTGGTTCGCCGATGCCTGTTACCTGCTGTATAAAATCACCGGTGAGCAGCGTTATTTCAATGCCTGGAAAAGCGTTGAATTCACCGCTATGGAATACACCGATATTGATGCGCAGGATAAATTTTTCCGTCAGAGCCTGCATGCCAATACGCCGTTCACCGACGGCATCTCCTATGACTGGTCATATCCTGCCGATGCATCCGTCAGCTATGCGCGCAATGCCGAAGGCATGATTACACTGCGCAAAGACGTTGCGTCACAACAATCGTTGGAACAGCAATCGGTGTGGTTCCGCGTGAGCAATCAGTCCAAAGTTCGCACCACTTTCGGTGGTGTTGATGATCAAAACCAGCCTATTTCCTGCAGGCTACAATTGGCCATAGCACCTGAAAAGGATGCTGAACAAGCCACCGACTGGGGTATCGGTCTGCCGCAGTCTACCCAGGCGCAGGTAAAAACTTACGATATCGCACTGACCAGCCTGGCAGCACTGACTCGCGAGGATGGCAGCGATTATCTACTGGCCGATCTGCGGGCGGTGACCGATTACGGCGGTTGCGTGATTGGCAGTCGGTTTGAGGAACAGGTTTACGATCAACGCAGCGCAACGGTAATCAACGCCAGCTACCCCAACGATGACGCTGGCATGGTGATCGGCGCCTGGCTAACCACAGAGGAACGTTTTCCGGTAAACCAACTGGTTTATCGTGCTGATGCCGACTTCAATCTGCGGCTTGAGGACGACGATAAATGGCGCTGGTACTGGATGCTGCCCGCCACCGAGGGTAAATGGAAGTCGGCAACCTTTGACCCGGCTGCCGCGGTGCTGAGCGGCTATCAACCGGACCATCAGGATACTGATGAGAAACCTGCCCGTCCTAATTTCAGTACGGTTGATCAGGTCACTATCCTGCAGGATGGGAATGTGGCTAACGCCAACTTCAGTTACTACGTGCTGAATGATATACCGCCAACCTTCAGCGCCGACGACGGCTACACCATCAAATACCGCGTCACACTGCAGGCAGAAAACCCTTATACCGCACTATTGGGTGATTGCACCCTGCTGGGCCACCGCCAGGACAACCTGTTCTGTACCCCTGGAGTGATCCCTTTCTCCAATATCTATCAGGCGGACAGCCAGCAATTCGACGGCTGGCACGGCATGCCTTATCCAGGCTACCAATACCCCTTCATTTTCGTGCATGCCGACGCCGATGCCGACGGCCTGATGCTCAACAACATGACCGAGTTCTTATGGCAGTCGCAACAGTGGTACCAGCAGCAGTTTGGCGTATTGGGGCCCGGTGCTTCCGCCTATATCTGGAATCGTTGGGACAACCTGAGCTATGGCAAAGCAGACAGTTGGACCATGTACCACTGGGGCGATGGGACGGCCTGGTCCGGTTATCAACCGCGAGCTTTCTTTGGCGCTGCACGCGCCTGGCATGAGCTGAAACTGGCGGGTAAAACACCACCTGCCAAATTGGTCAGCTATGTCGAAAACTGGCTGCACTGGCTGATCGGTTTTACCCAGGATTCCGGCGGTATTACGCCGACCGATTTCCCGATGACGGGGATCCCGCAACCTGACAAACATGACTTCACCGGCCATATGTGTGGTCTGTGGCTGGCCGGCGCCGTGCTGGCAAAAATGGCCGGCAGTGAGGTCGTGGGTACAGAACACTTTATCGAACAATGCGTTACAGAGTTACAGAAGAATTATCTCACCGGTGGGGATGTGATGGATGGCGCCTGGTCGCCGGCACCGCGTACCGGCACGGACAACGGGATGTTCTTCGGTTTTTGGTCGGGTGAAATCCTGCGCGGATTGAGCCTGTATGTGATGTACAAGAGCGGCCTCAACTATCCGGCCGACAAACAAAAGAGAGCAACGACATGACAGCAAAATACCGCGCCCTGCTCACCGATCAGGGCAAAGCGCTGCTGGCTAACGCCGCGGCAACCGGCCAGAAGCTGGAAATCACCCAGATGGCCGTCGGCGACGGCGGCGGTGCAGCCACCCTGCCCAGCGAAAGCCAGACCAGGTTGGTGAACGAAAAGCGACGCGCCGCGCTGAACTCCCTACAGGTTGACGCTAACAGCAGCAATCAGGTGATCGCCGAGCAGGTGATCCCGGAAGATACCGGCGGCTGGTGGATCCGCGAACTGGGGTTGTATGATAAAAACGGTGTACTGGTGGCCGTGGCCAATACGCCAGACACCTACAAACCGCTACTGGCCGAAGGGGCCGGCCGCACCCAGGTGGTACGTATGGTCCTGCTGGTCAAAGGCGATGCCAGCGCGGTGATTGTGGCGGACAAAACCGCCGTACTGGTTTCCCGCGATACGCTGGATGCCGCTATCGCCGAGCATGCGCGCTCACGTAACCACCCAGATGCCACCCTGCTGGCCAAAGGTTTCACCCAACTGAGCAGCGACATCAACAGCAACAGCGAAACCCTGGCGGCGACGCCAAAAGCGCTGAAGGTGGTGAATGATGAAGTCAAAAAACGTCTGCCACTGAGCGGGGGTGATCTAACCGGCTTGGTAAGAATGAGCTATAAAACCGGCATCTATGGACTGGATGCAGCCGGAGCTCAGAATAATATGGTCATGCTTGGCAATCAAACCTATCCGAATGCCGTTTTATTGGGAGGCAGCAACGTACCTTCAATTATCATATCGCAAACCAATCCACAAACACTGGTAGCCGGTAAGCCTTATACGTTTTTTCACACGGGTTATAAACCTACGGCGGCGGATGTTGGCGCCTACAGTAAGCCCGAGGCCGACGGCAGGTTTGTCAAACAGAGCGGCGACACCATTATCGGTGGTTTGACGGTGAATGGCGCCATCGAAACAAAATCTGGGCTGACCACTCCGTCATTATCGGTGAATGGTAACTCGGTTATTTCAGGTCAACTGACAGCTAAAGCCGGTGTCGAACTGTTCGGAGCATCCCCTTTTATTGATTTTCATTACGGCAATACCAATACGGATTATGACGTCCGTATTATCAACGAAAAACAAGGGCAGCTCACTCTGGGAGCTAAAACCGTTCGAGCCAATGAAAATCTTTCTGTCGGTGTTGATGCTTACATTGATCGCACATTATATGTCGCAGGAGAAAGTCACTTAGGCGCTAATTTGTATGTTGGTGGCACTACATTCCAGACAGATGGCAATATTGGCGGCCCCGTTTGGGGAGGTTATCTGAACAACTGGATCAACGATCGGGTACGTGAAAGTGGTCAACTGTCAGTTAACGGCGACAACTGGTGGTACAAAGATCACCGCACAGGCATCTATTTTCAAGGTGGGCACGCGATCGGTAATAATACTGATAGTGGAGAAGCCTATCGGATCGCCTTAAATATCTCCGTTCCTAATCGCCTGCTGCATGTTTCAGTCACTATCAAGAACTTTGCACAGGGGTATCAAACCACCTGGAACCCACAAGTGAGTGATTTAAGCGGAGCACGAGATGCTTTTACCTGGTTCCATGGAGCCGCCGAGCGCGATGTCTATTGGATGGCCGTAGGATACTAATGATGACTACATATAAATTCAGTTCTACAACAAGCAGCTTCTACCCTGCAGAAATGTTGGATGATTACCGCAAAGCAGGCACCTTACCTGACGATTTGGTAAGCGTAGATAATGAAGTCTATAACACGTTCGTGTTGTCTCCCCCTGAAGGCAAAATTAGGGGAGCCGATAAATCGGGTCTCCCCGCTTGGGTCGAGGCGCCTCAGCCCACTCAGGAGCAGTTAATAATGATGGCTATAACCAGAAAACACCTGCAAGTTGAAAAAGCTGAAGCCATTATTGCCCCATTATCACGTGCAGTTAAATACAATGAAGCGACCCAGGATGAAAAAACAAAACTTATCGCCTGGGAGAAATACTCCGTGCAACTCAGTCGGATAAAGACAGAAGATGCCCCAGACATCGACTGGCCGCAGCCACCGCAATAATCGCATTATCAGCGCCCCGCCCGGGGCGTTTTTTTTATCTTGATTTTCCTGCTGTTGTACCAGTTCTCATACATACCCAATGAGATGCGCGACCCCATCGCGAAGGGCATTCTGTTGTTACCAACCACAAACGGAGTAATGCTATGGGTGATTATCACCACGGCGTGCGTGTCCTCGAAATCAATGAAGGCACCCGCGTAATTTCCACCGTCTCGACGGCGATTATTGGCATGGTTTGTACTGCAGAAGATGCCGATGCAAGCCTGTTCCCTCTCAACACTCCGGTGTTGATCACTGACGTTCTGGCCGCCAGCGGCAAGGCCGGCAAAAATGGCACCCTGGCACGCTCGCTGCTGGCGATCGCTGAGCAGGCCAAACCGGTCACCGTCGTGGTACGTGTGGCAGAAGGCAAAGACGAGGCTGAAACCACCTCCAATATCATTGGCGGCGCCGATGAAAACGGTAAATACACCGGCATGAAAGCCTTGCTGGCGGCACAGGCCGAACTGGGCGTGAAGCCACGTATCCTGGGTGTACCGGGCCACGACAATCTGGAGGTGGCAACCGCACTGGCCGGTATCTGCCAACAACTGCGCGCCTTTGGTTATATCAGCGCTTACGGTTGCAAGACCGTCTCCGACGCCATCAAGTACCGCGCAGGCTTCAGCCAACGCGAACTGATGCTGATCTGGCCGGACTTTGTTAACTGGAACACCACCACCAACAGCAGCGACATCGCATATGCCACCGCTCGTGCACTCGGTCTGCGCGCCAAGATTGACCAGGATACTGGCTGGCATAAAACCCTGTCCAACGTCGGCGTCAACGGCGTCAGCGGTATTTCAGCCAGCGTATTTTGGGATCTGCAAACCGTCGGTACCGATGCTGACCTGCTGAACGAAGCCTGCGTCACCACCCTGATCCGCAAAGATGGCTTCAAGTTCTGGGGCTCACGCACCTGTTCCGACGATCCATTATTCCAGTTCGAAAACTATACCCGCACCGCGCAGGTATTGGCTGACACCATGGCTGAAGCTCATCTGTGGGCAGTTGACCGCCCGGTTACGCCAACGCTGATCCGCGACATGATCGACGGCATCAAAGCCAAGTTCCGCGAGCTGAAATCCGCCGGGCTGATCATTGACGGCGACTGCTGGTATGACGAGAGCGCCAACGATAAAGAGACCCTGAAGGCCGGCAAGCTGTTTATCGATTACGACTACACCCCAGTACCGCCGCTGGAAGATTTAACCCTGCGCCAGCGCATCACCGACCGTTACCTGGCGAATTTCGCCGCGTCCGTGAACAGCTAAGGAGACCCGAATCATGGCACTGCCAAAAAAACTGAAATACCTGAACCTGTTTAATGACGGCTTCAATTATATGGGCGTGGTCTCGGCCATGACCCTGCCAAAACTGACTCGCAAACTGGAAAAATTCCGTGGCGGCGGCATGAACGGCGCAGCGTCGGTCGACTTCGGCCTGGACGACGATGCGCTGGTGGTCGAATGGACCATGGGCGGCATCGATGAACTGGTGCTGAAACAATGGGGCCGCGTCGATGCGGTACCACTGCGCTTCACCGGCTCTTTCCAACGTGACGACACCGGTGAAGTATCGGCGCTCGAAGTGGTCATGCGCGGTCGCCACAAAGAAATCGACAGCGGCGACTTTAAGCAAGGCGAAGACACCGAGACCAAGGTTTCTACCGACTGTACCTACTTCAAGCTGAGCATCGACGGCAAAGAGCTGATCGAGATCGATACCGTCAACATGATCGAAAAAGTCGACGGCGTGGATCTACTGGCGGCCCATCGCCGCGCTATCGGTCTGTAATTTATCACTTCAATGGCCAGCCGCAGTGCTGGCCCTGTTTCCCCTGACAATCATTGGATATCCCATGGAATTGAATGCCTCCCCAGAAAACACCGTAATGCTGGAAACCCCGATCAAACGCGGCGACAGCGAGATCCGTGAAGTGCAGGTCACCAAACCGAACGCCGGCAGCCTGCGCGGCATCGGCCTGGCGGCACTGGCCAACGCCGACGTCGACGCCCTGATCACCATCCTGCCGCGCGTGACCTATCCAAACCTGACCAAAGAAGAGTGCGCGCGCCTGGAACTGCCGGACCTGATTGCGCTGGCCGGCCAGGTGATCGGTTTTTTGTCACCGAAATCGGCCGAGTAAACATCGACCCCGTTCTGACCGTGGACGACCTGATGGCGGACATCGCAGTGATTTTTCACTGGCCGCCATCGGAGATGAACGGCATGACGCTGACCGAGCTGATGGACTGGCGCTATAAGGCCCTTCAACGTAGTGGAGTAAAAACAGATGAGTAGCAACGGGCAGGAACTGGAGTCACAAAACGAGATAATTAAAGGGCTCGAAGCGATCGAAAAACAGACCAACGCTCTGATGAAGCAGTTGCGTCAACCCCTTGGTAATAAAAGTCTATACAACATGCTGGGTAATGATATTCGACGTGCGGAGAAAAACCTGAAAATCCTGCATCAGCAGGAAAATGGCATCGATTCATTTAGGAAAAATAATCAGGAACTGGTTAGAACCAATAAATTATTAACAGAATCGCGGAAAAAATATTCCGTACTTGAAACGTTGGCAAAAGGTAGCTCGCCGGGTCAACATTCCCAACAGATGAATAACGAAGTTGCGCTGGTGGCGGAAACCATTAGCGCTTTGGAGAAAAAGCACGGACTGCTCAAAACCATCGATCGTAACCAGCGCGATAGCCTGACCAGGCAAGGCATTAATCTTAAGTCACTCAGCAACGAGCAACGACAGCTTCGCGACAAAAAAATCAATGCCAATGCCGCTATTGTCTCGATGAAAAACCAACGGCAGGTGATGACCGGCCAGAGATTCAGCACTGCACATGCCGCCAATCAGACACGTCGTGAAAACCTCAGCAAAATAAACAACGCTAGCGCCGCAGGCTTCAACATAGCCAAAACAGCCTCCGTCGGCGGAGCCAGGCTGCTGGCGCCAGGTGTTAATTTCGAAAAACAGCTTTCTCAATTGCAGGTGCAACTAAAGCTGGATAAATCCGATCCGCAACTTGCCGCACTGAGTCAGCAGGCACGCAATATTGGCCAATCTGGCACGTCACCGGATAAAACAATCCAGGCGCAAACGGCACTAGCTAAAAAAGGCTTGGGTGCCAATGAAATCATGGGGGCATCACCTGCCGCGCTCAGGCTGTCGAATGCCACAGACAGCGGCGTCAATGAGACTGTGGAGGCGATGACCGCGGTGCAGAATGCTTTTAATCTGCCCGCCGACCAGTTCGATCGGATTGCCGATGTGCTGGCACTAGCCAGCAGCCAATATGGTATGTCGGTACAATCCATCGGTGCAGCCTTGAAAGGCAAAGCAGGCCCAGGGAGCGACCTGTTCACTGCTGCGCAAAAAATTGCCCCAGCAGGCAGGGAAAAACTGCAGGCCAATCAGGTTGGCGGTGCCGCGCAGCATTTGGTCACCGTCAAAGGCGACAATTTGGATGGGGACATCCAAAAGTTGTTTGCCTCCTGGGACAGCCTGCGGATCAATTTGTTTTCCGGCCAAAGCGCCGCCCTGCGGGAGCTGACCCAAACGGCGACGCAATGGTTGGTGCAACTGAACTCCTGGGTGACCAGTAACCCCGCATTGGCCAGCACCTTGTTGCAGGTCGCCGGCGGACTCACGTTATTGCTTGGTGGGCTTAGCGGCGTCAGCCTGGTCGCCACTCAGGTACTCCAGGGGTTCACCATCATTAATGGTGCAATCCTCAAAGCCGGGCAGGCCATGATTTGGCTGGGGCGCATGGCAATGGCCAACCCATTGCTGGCCATTGTCGGCTTGATTGCCATTGCGGCTTTTGCGGTGATCGAAAACTGGGACAAGCTGGCACCATTCTTTAGCAATCTGTGGGAGAGCATCTCTGCTGGATGCAAAGCAATGGAGAAGTACATTACGGACACCATTGATAGCTGGATAAAAAAATTCATGTCGCTGACTGACATGCTCCCCGACTGGATGTCATTTGGCAATAAAAGCAGCGATGCAGGCTATACCGAAAATCAAGATGACGACGATAGATTCTCGTTCGCCGGCAAGTTTGATTCCGGCGGGAGTATTCCTGCCGGGCAATTTGGCCTTGTGGGTGAAAACGGCCCGGAACTGATCGGTGGTCCGGTGCAGGTGACCAGTCGTCGCCGTACGGCAGCGATGTCAGCGGCATTGCTGTCGCTCAGTGCCCCGGTGATGGCGGCCTCACCGACACCGGTTTCACCCACAACGCAGATCCAAATCCCGTCAGTCACCATCAATGTTACCTCCAGCCCCGGCCAGAGTGAGCAAGATATCGGTCGTGAAGTCGCGCGGCAATTTGAGTTGCTGACGCGACGTCAGGCCGCAGATGCTCGCAGCCGAATGAGTTAATTGAGGAGAAAAAACCATGATGCTTACCCTCGGCATGTTTGTTTTTATGCTAAAAACCGTGCCCTACCAGAGCATGCAGCGCAGCAGCAGTTTCCGTTGGCCAACCAACGCACGCATCGGCCAGCGCCCTTCCGCGCAGTTTTTGGGTGCCGACAGCGAAAAAATCACCCTGACAGGGGTGCTGATGCCGGAAGTCACCGGCGGAGCACTGTCGTTGATGACGTTGCAACTGATGGCTTCTCAGGGACGAGCCTGGCCGCTAATTGAAGGCAGCGGCACTATTTATGGCATGTATGTCATTGAGAGCATCGCTGAAACCAAAACCCAGCTTTTCTCTAACGGCAGCGCCCGGCAGATTGAGTTCACCATCAACCTGATGCGCGTTGATGAGTCACTGATCAGTATGTTTGGCGATCTGCGCCAGCAGGCGCTGGATTTGGCGGATAAGGCAGGGAATGGCATACAACGCATTGGAGGGCTGCTATCGTGATCACCCAAACGCCATTACCTATAGGGGCGCAAGTCGCCCCGGACTATGCCCTATTTCTGCAACAGCAGGACGTGACGGAAACCTTCAGACACCGGTTGCTATCTTTGACTCTGACTGATAATCGGGGCTTTACTGCCGACCAACTGGTTCTTGAGCTTGACGACGCCGATGGCCAGGTGGTGATGCCGGCGCGTAATCAGGTAATTACCCTGAAGCTGGGCTGGAAGGGCCAGGGGTTAGTCAATAAGGGCAAGTTCATCATTGATGAAGTCGATCATCAGGGTGCGCCGGACAAACTCACCCTACGCGCCCGCAGCGTCGACTTTAGAGGTTCGATGAATACCGCTCGCGATCGTTCTTACCATGACAGAACCCTGGGGGAAATCGTCAATGAGATAGCGAATCGCAACCGCATGGGCAATACGCTGGCGGCGGGACTGGCCGAAATAAAGATATCCCACATAGACCAGGCTCAAGAAACAGATGCCGCATTTATGACTCGACTAGCCACCATGAATGGCGCAGTGGCAGCCATCAAGGATGAGCGTCTGCTGTTTCTCATCCCTGGCTCAGGGCAAACAGTTTCAGGCAAACCCATAGCACCGCTTATCCTGCAGCGTAACGACGGCGACCAGCACTATTTTAACCTGGCCGATCGCGGAAATTACACCGGCGTTCGCGCCAAATGGCAGGATACCGAGAACGCCCAGCCGCAGCAGCTGACGGTACAACGTCAACATGGTGCCGCCGACGGCGCAGAGAGCTCCAGCTATCTTGAGGGGGACAGCGACAACGTTTTCACCTTGCCCAGGGTCTATGCCAACAAAGAGAGCGCCATGCGGGCAGCAAAGGCAAAGTGGGAACGCATCCAGCAGGGAAGCGTGCAGTTTTCTATTAATCTGGCAATGGGGCGACCCGAACTTTATCCGGAGATGCCCATTCAGGTACGTGGATTCAAAGAGGCCATCGACCAGCAAAGCTGGATAATCAATACGGTAGTTCACACGTTAAACGGCAGTGGTTATGTCACCAAAATCGCTCTTGATGTGCTGACTCAGCGGGTTGAATTCGCCATCATCGATTCCTGATTTTCATTTGAGTTTTAATCTTGCTTTTGCAAGTTATTGAGCTATTATAAGTCATATAACTTGATGCAGTCGAAAGAGGGATTCAACTATGATGCACTGTCCACTTTGCGGTAGCGTGGCCCATACTCGCTCCAGTCGGTACCTGAGTGAAGCGACCAAAGAGCGCTATCACCAATGCCAGAACATTAACTGTAGCTGCACCTTCGCCACGCATGAGTCCGTCGCGCGAGTGATTGTAAAGCCTGGCGATATTATTCCGGCTCAGCCGCACCCGGAAAAAGCCAAGCCGCGCGCCGCCGCGCTGTAATGCAAAGAGCCTGCCTCCGCAGGCTTTTTTATGCCTGTCGTAACTTACTTTTACAAGAATAAAATCTTGCAAATACGACTATTGGATTTTAAGCATAAAAAAAAGGGGTCGGCATATTGCCAACCCCTTCACAGTTATTAACTTTTGGATGCAGCGTTAGCCGACGCGGTTCAGACGCTCTTTGATACGAGCAGACTTACCAGTACGCTCACGCAGATAGTACAGTTTGGCTTTACGAACGGCACCACGACGTTTAACAGCAATGCTGTCAATTACTGGTGAGTGAGTCTGGAATACACGCTCAACACCTTCGCCGTTGGAAATCTTACGAACAGTGAATGCAGAGTGCAGACCGCGGTTACGGATAGCGATAACCACGCCCTCGAATGCCTGCAGACGTTTTTTGCTACCTTCAACGACCCATACCTTCACTTCCACGGAATCACCCGGACGGAATGCAGGTACGTCTTGCTTCATCTGCTCTTGTTCAATTTGCTTAATAATGTTGCTCATAATATGTCTCTTACCCTAGGTAAACTGATATATCGGTCCCGTCGAGCCAATTGCTCAGACGTTCCCTTCATAGTCCTGCTACTTGGTCTGATGTTCCCGTTGGAACTCAGCCAGCAACACCGCTTGCTCGTCAGTCAGAGCTAGGCTTTCCAGAAGTTCAGGTCTTCTAAGCCAGGTACGGCCCAGCGACTGCTTTAAGCGCCAGCGACGTATCTCGGCATGGTTGCCCGACAGTAGAACTGGCGGAACCTCCATCCCTTCCAACACCTCAGGACGGGTATAGTGCGGGCAGTCCAGCAATCCATCGGCAAAAGAATCCTCTTCTGCTGAAGCCTGATGGCCCAGCACACCCGGTATAAAGCGGGCGACTGAATCGATCAGGGTCATTGCCGGCAGTTCCCCGCCGCTGAGAACGTAATCGCCGATTGACCATTCTTCATCAATTTCGGTTTGGATTACGCGCTCGTCTACCCCTTCATAGCGACCGCACACCAGAATCATCTTCGGGTTGGCCGCCAGTTCGCACACGCCAGTTTGATCCAGCTTGCGCCCCTGAGGTGACAGATAAATCACCTTTGCTCCCTCGCCTGCCGCTGCTTTTGCTGCATGAATAGCTTCCCGCAAGGGTTGCACCATCATCAACATTCCCGGGCCGCCGCCATAAGGGCGCTCGTCCACGGTACGATGCCGGTCGTAGGTGAAGTCACGTGGACTCCAACACTGCACGCTCAGCAGGCCATTTTTTACTGCCCGGCCAGTCACCCCGTAATCGGTGATCGCGCGGAACATCTCAGGAAACAGGCTTACAATACCAATGAACACAAGCCAATCCCCATACTGTCATTCCACTTGTTTCGACCGTTTAATTCGGAGGTCAAAAACCAGGATCCCAATCTGCTTCAATCACGCGAGCAGTGAGATCGACTTTCTTGATAACCTGCCCATGAAGAAACGGGACCAACCGCTCCTTCATGCCGAATGCATCTTTCAGGTTAGCTTTAACAACCAACACATCGTTCGAACCGGTTTCCATCATATCGATGACTTTACCCAGTTCGTAGCCGGTGGTTGTGACTACCTGGCAGCCCATAAGGTCTTTCCAGTAGTAATCATCACCCACCAACTCAGGAAGTTGTTCCGAATCCACCAGGATCTCGCGATTGGTCAGTAGATTCGCAGCATCCCGATCGTCAACGCCTTTGACTTTGATGATCAGGTCCTGACTGTGGCGCTTCCAGTCTTCCAACTCGACAAGCTGCCATTGACCCGCCTGCTGGATAAACCACGGCTGATAGTCAAAAATGCTTTCGGCGTTCTCGGTGGATGAAAATACTCTGAGCCAACCACGGATGCCGTAAGTAGACCCCATTTTACCGAGTACAATCGGCTGCTTAGGTGCTACCGGTTTGAGTTGCTTGCTCATTGCCACCACCGCGACAGATTAAGCTGCTTTCTTAGCGTCTTTGATCAGCGCGTGAACGCGATCAGAAACAGTTGCACCCAGGCCGACCCAATGTTCGATGCGGTCCAGGTCCAGACGCAGTGCTTCAGCCTGACCAGATGCGATCGGGTTGAAGAAGCCTACGCGCTCGATGAAACGACCATCACGAGCATTGCGGCTGTCGGTCACTACTACTTGATAGAACGGACGCTTTTTTGCGCCGCCACGTGCCAAACGAATTGTTACCATAACATCCTCTTTAGTTAATAAAACAGCCGGGCCCCATTGAGGGAACGGGGCCCGGTTGCAATATAAAAAGCCCGAAAATTTTACTCATTTTGGCGCAAAAAGCAATCGAAAGCGTAGATCGTCGTCAACTACTTTTTATAGCCAGTAATATTTCGGGCGGTTTTCACCGCGAACGGCAAATGCTTAAACGCGCTCACCCCAGAGGGCAAGCGGCTGTCAGCGGCCTGGGAAGCCCGGCGGCATCATACCTTTCATGCCGCGCATCATCTTCGCCATTCCGCCTTTCTTCATCTTTTTCATCATGCGTTGCATATCGTCGAACTGCTTTAACAAGCGGTTAACATCTTGCACCTGCATGCCGGAACCCACCGCAATACGACGCTTGCGCGAACCTTTGATGATTTCCGGTTTGGCGCGCTCTTTGAGCGTCATCGAGTTGATCATCGCCTCCATACGCACCAAAACCTTGTCGTCCATCTGCGATTTCACATTGTCCGGCAGTTGGCCGGCACCGGGCAGTTTACTCAGCATGTTGGCCATGCCGCCCATGTTACGCATCTGCTTCAGCTGCTCCAGGAAGTCGGTCAGATCGAAACCGTCACCCTTCTTCAGCTTGTTAGCCAGTTTTTCCGCCTGTTCACGGTCAACTTTGCTTTCGATATCTTCGATCAGCGACAGCACGTCGCCCATGCCGAGAATACGCGATGCTACGCGGTCCGGATGGAATGGCTCCAGCGCTTCGGTTTTCTCGCCGACACCGAGGAACTTGATCGGCTTGCCGGTAATGTGACGGATGGATAACGCAGCACCGCCGCGCGCATCACCGTCCACTTTGGTCAGCACCACACCGGTCAGCGGCAGCGCTTCGTTAAAGGCCTTGGCGGTGTTGGCCGCATCCTGGCCGGTCATGGCGTCGACCACAAACAGGGTTTCCACCGGCTTAATCGCCGCGTGCACCTGCTTGATCTCGTCCATCATCGCTTCATCAACGTGCAAACGGCCGGCGGTATCGACGATCAGCACATCGTAGAACTTCAGCTTGGCCTGTTGCAGCGCACGGTTAACGATATCGATCGGCTTTTCTTTAACATCGGACGGGAAAAAGTCGATGCCGACACTCTCCGCCAACGTTTCCAACTGTTTGATCGCCGCTGGGCGATAAACGTCGGCAGAAACCACCAACACTTTTTTCTTCTGTTTTTCTTTCAGGAACTTGCCGAGCTTGGCGACGCTGGTGGTTTTACCGGCGCCCTGCAGGCCCGCCATCAGCACCACGGCCGGCGGTTGTGCCGCCAGGTTCAGCTCGGTGTTCACTTCGCCCATCGCGGCAATCAGCTCGTTCTTGACGATTTTGACGAACTCTTGCCCCGGCGTCAGGCTTTTGTTGACTTCATGACCTACCGCGCTCTCTTTTACGCAGTTGATAAAGTCCCGCACCACCGGCAGCGCAACGTCCGCTTCCAGCAATGCCATACGCACTTCACGCAGGGTTTCTTTGATATTTTCTTCGGTCAGCCGCCCACGGCCGCTGATATTGCGCAGGGTGCGCGACAAACGATCGGTTAAATTTTCAAACATCGTCTCTTGCTCAACGTGTAATAACAGGCCGCTCTGGCGACATAATTACGGCGATGATAACACGAAGCGAAAAGGATCTCTGCCTCAGCGTTGGAGATCGGTTGGAGTGGGACGCGCTCGACGCTATACTGACAATCCCATTCACCACGCCGAAGCAAAATTAAACGCTATGCCAGTTTTCTCCATTGTGGCTTTGATCGCCTACCTGCTCAGCCTTGGACTGATTATTCCCAGCTTGTTGCGGAAGAATAGCGCATACCGTCGGCTTGCTCTCGTCTCAGCAGTGGTGGCGCTGGTTTGCCACGCCATCGCACTGCAGCAACGTATTTTTGATGTCAGCGCCGGGCAAAACCTCAGCTTGCTGAACATCGGCTCGATAGTCAGCCTGATCATCTGTTCGGTCATGACCTTCGTTGCTTCACGTGACCGCGGCTGGTTCCTGCTGCCCATTGTTTACAGCTTCGCGATGATCAATCTGGCCTTCGCCAGCTTTATGCCAGGTGAATTTATTACCCATCTGGAAGCCAGCCCGGAACTGATGGTGCACATTGGCCTGGCGTTGTTTTCCTACGCCACGCTGATTATTGCCGCGCTGTATGCGCTGCAACTGGCCTGGCTGGACTATCTGCTGAAAAACAAAAAGCTGTCGTTCAGCGCCGACATGCCGCCGTTAATGAGCATCGAACGTAAAATGTTCCACATCACCCAGATCGGTGTCGTGCTGCTCACGCTCACGCTGTGCACCGGCCTGCTGTATATGGATAACCTGTTCAGCAAAGAAAACGTGCACAAAGCCGTCCTGTCGATCATGGCATGGTTTGTCTATATCGTTCTGTTGTGGGGCCATTACCATGAAGGCTGGCGTGGCCGCCGTGTCGTGTGGTTCAGCTTTGCCGGCGCCTTTCTGCTGACGCTGGCCTACTTCGGCAGCCGTCTGATCCAACAAGTGATGGTTCGCTAAGCCCTCAGGCTATCTTTCTCCATACATAAGGAATACCGCGTTGGAGCACGTTTCGACAGGAACCCTGATCATTGTCCTGGTGGTTATGATCGTGGTTTCCGCTTACTTTTCAGCATCCGAAACCGGCATGATGACGCTAAACCGCTATCGTCTCCGTCATCTTTCCAAGCAGGGCAACCGCTCTGCCCGCCGGGTCGAGAGGCTACTGAAAAAACCGGATCGGTTGATTGGCCTGGTGCTGATCGGCAATAACCTGGTCAACATTCTGGCCTCCGCGCTGGCAACCATCGTCGGTATGCGTCTGTATGGCGATCTCGGCGTAGCCATCGCCACCGGTATCCTGACGTTTGCCGTGCTGCTGTTCGCCGAAGTGCTGCCAAAAACCTTCGCCGCACTTTATCCAGAGCGCATCGCATTCCCCAGCAGCGTTCTGCTGGCACCGCTGCAGAAGGTCATGTTCCCACTGGTATGGCTGCTCAACGGCATCACCACGCTGGTCTTGCGCCTGTTTGGCATCCATACCAACGTGCGCGTCAGCGACGCCGTCAGCAAAGACGAGCTACGCACTATCGTGAATGAATCCCACTCGCAGATTTCTCGTCGCAATCAGGACATGTTGATTTCAGTGCTGGATCTGGAGAAGGTGACGGTTGACGACATCATGGTGCCCCGCAACGAGATCGTCGGCATCGATGTAAACGATGACTGGAAGTCGATCATGCGTCAGCTCACCCACTCACCACACGGCCGCATCGTGCTGTATCGCGGGTCGCTGGACGATGCCATCGGCATGCTGCGGGTGCGTGAAGCCTACCGCCTGATGACCGAGAAAAAAGAGTTCAACAAAGAGAACCTGTTGCGCGCCGCCGATGAGATTTACTACGTGCCGGAAGGCACGCCGCTGAACGTCCAACTGGTGAAATTTCAGCGCAACAAAGAGAAAGTCAGCATCGTGGTAGACGAATACGGCGATATTCAGGGCTTGGTGACGGTCGAAGATATCCTGGAAGAGATCGTCGGTGATTTCACTACCTCGATGTCGCCAACGCTGGCGGAAGAGGTCAATCCGCAGAGCGATGGCTCGGTCCTGATCGACGGCACCGCCAACGTGCGCGAGTTGAACAAGGCATTCAACTGGACACTGCCGGCCACCGATGCACGCACCATTAACGGCATGCTGTTGGAAGAGCTGGAAGAGATCCCTGAGATTGGCACCCGGGTTCGGGTAGGCCATTACGACGTTGATATCCTCGACGTGCAGGACAATATGATCAAACAGGTGCGGGTCACGCCAATAAAATCGCTGCAATCCAGCGTCCAGCAACACTGACCGCCTGCCCGAAAGGAAAAAAGACGCGAACATCGCGTCTTTTTTTATCGCTGTAGCCAGGTGACGAACTAGATGTGCAGTTCCTGCAATTTCTCTTTCGGCAACGCCAGCTCTTCGTTGTGGTTCACTACCACGTCGTGATCAAGAATGTGCTTGGCGATTTCCTGTGCTTCTTCCAGCGAGTGCATGTGGTAAGTCCCGCACTGGAACTCATTCAGCTCAGGAATTTTGCGCTGATCGGTCACTTTCAGCACGTCACTCATCGCGGCTTTCCAGGCATCGGCAACACGCTGCTCTTCCGGCACGCCAATCAGGCTCATGTAGAAGCCGGTACGGCATCCCATTGGGGAGATATCGATAATCTCAACGCCCTGGCCATTCAGATGGTCACGCATAAAGCCGGCAAACAGGTGTTCCAGCGTATGAATGCCGCGTTCAGGCATCACTTCCAGATTCGGACGGCAGAAGCGCAGATCGAATACGGTGATGGTATCGCCATGAGGAGTTTTCATGGTTTTCGCAACGCGGACAGCCGGGGCTGCCATGCGGGTATGGTCTACGGTGAAGCTATCCAGCAGTGGCATTTCGTTACCTCCTCGTAAAAGTGTATTTATTTCGAAACTTTTTTATCTATCCAGGAAACCTTTTCCAACTCAGCGAGTCTGAATATGTGAAAGACGCGCATTTGTTATCATCATCCCTGTCATCAGAGATGCATATTTGGCCACATTGATGTGGCCTTTTTCTTTTTCAGCTCCCGCCATGTTGCTTCAGGAACTCTTCAAAGCTTAGCGTATCACTGGCTTCTATGTTGCGTTGACGCTGCCATGAGGCTTCCTGCTCCTTCGCCAGTTCGGCTTCAGTCAGGATTTCCAACGGCTCTTCCATCAGCATCTGACGGTATTGCTCAGCCAGTTGCAGGCCTACACGACCAGTCCCCTCTTCCTTCATCGCTTTCAGAATACGGGCAGAGAATGTCAGTTCCGGATCGTCAAATGCCGCGACCAGTTCGTCACACACCTGCTGGTACTGGCGATCGCCGGCTTCACTATCCAACACTTCCGCCACGCGGCGCAAATCGTCAAACAGCGCTTTGCCTACTTTTGCCAACGGCTCACGGCTGTCATCACAACCGATGCCAATGGTCTGACCCGGTTTACGCCCTTCGAGGATCACCCGGTTCCAGTTTTTGCGCGTACACAGCAATTCATCGCTGCTCATCTCCGGCGCATCGGCCAGTACACACCACACCAGGAACAGGTCCAGGAAACGCGCCTGCACCGCATCTACGCCGATTGGCGAGAACGGGTTGATATCCAGCGAGCGAACTTCAATGTATTCGATACCGCCCCGTAGCAGCGCATCTGACGGTGTCTCACCGCTTTTAGTCACACGCTTCGGCCGGATCGGCGCATAGAGTTCGTTTTCGATCTGCAGTACGTTACTGTTCAACTGCAGATGACGATCACCGTCTTTCACACCCAACTTGGCAAACTCTTCTGAAGGCGTGACAATCGCCCGCTTCAGGCCTTCAACATAGCTTTGCAGATCGTTGAAGGTGATGCCCAGATTACTTTGCGATTTATTGGTGTAACCCAGATCGCTCAAGCGTAGTGAAGTGGCATACGGCAGATAGCACATACCCTGTTCGGTACGCTCAAACGGCAACGCAGTTTCACGCCCTTTCAGGAACGAAGAACAGATCGCCGGCGATGCGCCGAACAGATACGGGATCACCCAGCCAAAACGATAATAGTTACGGATCAGACGGAAGTAGCCCGCTGAAATCTGCTCCTTACCGCTTTCGGCATCTTTAACACCAGCCCATGCTTGCCAGAATTCCAGCGGCAGGGAGAAATTGTAGTGCACGCCGGAAATGGTCTGCATCAGCGCGCCGTAGCGGTTCTTCAACCCCTCACGGTACAACGTCTTCATGCGGCCAATATTCGACGAGCCGAACTGCGCCAGCTCAATGTCCTGCTCGGCTTCAATAAAGCACGGCATACTGAGCGGCCACATGCGCTCCTCGCCCAGATTACGCGCTACGTGACGATGAATATCACGCAAGAACGTCAGCAGGTGATCGAGGTTGTCGTCAACCGGCGTAATAAACTCTAACAGCGCCTCGGCAAAGTCTGTGGTTATCCAGTGGTGCGTTAATGCCGCCCCCAACTTCTCCGGATGTCCGGTTGTTGCAAGCTTTCCGTCTTCGGTGACACGCAGCGTTTCACGCTCAATGCCGCGACGAATGCCTTTTAATGCATGGGGATGGGCTTCCAACCAAGAAAGCGCCTGGGATACGTCCGGGATCAAATTGACCTCCCGCTTCTAAAAACAAGAACTCGTAAGCATACTGAATCTGCACCCGAGAGAATATTGAGTTATATTCACGTCGTTAATGCCACCAGGCCATTCCCTGTAACGTTATCATAGTCAAAATGATGTAACGCAGCGCCTTTCCGATACACAGAAACAGCGCGACAGGGCCCCAGGGCATGCGCAGCCAGCCTGCCAACACGCACAACAAATCGCCCACCACCGGCACCCAACTGAGCAACAGCGCAGCCGGGCCAAAGCGTTGCATCCACCCCAGTGCTGTATCCAGCCCTCGCTGTGGTTTCAACGCCGGTAACAGGCGCCCGATAATGACATTGGTCAGCCCACCAAGCGTATTGCCCAACGTCGCGGCCAGCACCAGCAATTCCGGTGAGACACGACTGTTGGTCAGCAAGGCGACCAAAATAATTTCTGAATTTCCCGGCAACAACGTCGCACTGAGAAAGCTGCCGCCGAATAACGACATCACGGCCAGCGTACTACTCACAGCGTGCGGACATCTACCACAGCCATATTGGCGCTTTTCGCCGCCTGGATGCCGAAATCTGCGTCCTCAAACACCACACATTTCTCTGGCGGTACGCCAATCAGTTCGGCGCAACGCAGGAAGGTGTCCGGCTCCGGCTTGTGACGCTGCACGTCGTCAGCACCCACGATCGCATCAAAACAGTGGAACAGGCCCAGATGACGCAGCAGGGTTTCGGCCATACGATGCTCACTGCCGGTACCCACTGCCATCGGGCGGCGGCCATGGTAGGCTTTCACCACCTCGATCAATGGCAAGGGCTGTACGCTGTCCAGCAGCATTGCTTCTACCGCACGGGTTTTCTCTGCAGCCAGATGGTGAGGATCAAGATCGGCCTGATGGCTGGCAATAATCGCCTGGGCAATGCGCCAGGTCGGAGAACCGCTCAACGCCATCACCGCTGGCTCATCAAACGTCATACCGTAACGGGACAACACTTCACGCCACGCCTTACGGTGCGTCGGCTCAGTATCGAGAATGGTGCCGTCCATGTCGAAAATAAGACCCTGATAGCGGTCGTACATCGTTACTCCATGATCGTTGTGGAAAGAAAACTACTTTAGCGTAAAGCCGGAAGGTTGTCGCTGATCGCGTAATAGCGGAATGTGCTGTGCGCAAGAGTAAAGATGGTGGGATTACAGTAGCGTATCGCCGAATGCCAGAAAGCGAAAAACCCGCCAAGGCGGGTTTTTCTTAGATGGTGCATCCAGGAGGATTCGAACCTCCGACCGCTCGGTTCGTAGCCGAGTACTCTATCCAGCTGAGCTATGGATGCATTACTATTTTTGGTTTGTCTGCTTGAAGAAACAAGTTTGACAGAAAGAATGGTGCATCCAGGAGGATTCGAACCTCCGACCGCTCGGTTCGTAGCCGAGTACTCTATCCAGCTGAGCTATGGATGCACAGGAATTCTTTTTTGATACCGTATGGTACGTTGTTACTACCCCACCATACTGCAAAATATGGTGCATCCAGGAGGATTCGAACCTCCGACCGCTCGGTTCGTAGCCGAGTACTCTATCCAGCTGAGCTATGGATGCAAATGGCGGTGAGGCGGGGATTCGAACCCCGGATGCAGCTTTTGACCGCATACTCCCTTAGCAGGGGAGCGCCTTCAGCCTCTCGGCCACCTCACCATACGCTTCTTGCGAATTGTGCCTAACTTGCTTTGGAGAAGCTCATCGGCACTGCGTGGCGCACATATTACTTTCTCCGACTTTTAAGTCAAACAATTTTTCCCATCTCATGCGTGTTTGCACAATTCACGCTCAACATGGGCGATTTCACGTCAAAAAGAGTGTTTTATCAACAGGCAATAACAGTGAATTAGCAAACAAAGCGAAAGAAGCGGCAGAAAGATTTTGCAGGGGAAGTCTGGGAAAGGTCGGTGGCGGGCACAAAAAAGCGCAGTAGCGTCTCGCTGAGCAACGAGACGCTGCTTCGAAATCAGAAAGTCGTCTGTTGAGACTTCTCGGCCTGAATGCGCTGATAGATTTCTTCGCGGTGAACTGACACCTCTTTAGGGGCATTCACACCAATACGAACCTGGTTGCCTTTGACCCCTAACACTGTGACAGTGACCTCATCGCCAATCATGAGGGTTTCACCAACTCGACGAGTCAGAATTAACATTCTTTGCTCCTTGAAAGATTAAAAGAGTCGGGTCTCTCAGTTTCCCCGTCAGTATCCATCATATGCTGCGAAAACGTAAGTCATGTAACCCACAATAAATGTAAGCAGACTTGGTCTCACCTCAGATAATGATAAGTTTAGCCGACCTGAAAAACTTTGTTCCCGTAATTGTAACCAAATTGTGTTAGCACAGTTTAAAAACGCCATAATCAGTAATGAGTTATGGCGTTTGTAAGTGCTATTTATTTATATTCACAGTTTCGAGGCCACCCAGGCTTCTACGCTGTCTAATGCCGCTGGCAGGGCGCTGACATCAGTCCCCCCGGCCTGCGCCATATCAGGGCGTCCGCCCCCTTTGCCGCCAACCTGCTGCGCCACGTTACCGATCAGCTCGCCGGCTTTCACCCGGTCGGTCAAATCTTTGGTCACGCCGGCAATCAGGCTCACCTTATCATCGGCCGTGGTGGCCAGCACGATAATCGCAGAACCCAGTTGATTTTTCAGGTCATCAACCATGGTTCGCAGCATTTTGGCCTCAACGTTATCCAACTGGCTGACCAACAGCTGTACGCCGTTAACCATTTTCGCCTTGCTGGACAATGAAGCGCTTTCTTGCGCCGCCTGCTGGTCCTTCAACTGCTGCAGCTCTTTTTCCAAGGCACGGGTACGATCGAGCACCGCTCGCACTTTGTCCGTCAGGTTATTGCTGTCACCCTTAACCAGATGAGCAACGTCCTGTAACAGATCGTTTTGCTGATGCAAGGTAGCAATCGCCCCTTCACCGGTTACCGCTTCAATACGGCGGATACCGGCGGCGGTGCCAGACTCACTCAGAATGCGGAACAGACCGATATCGCCGGTACGGCTGGCATGGGTGCCGCCACACAGCTCGGTCGAGAAGTCGCCCATGGTCAGTACGCGCACGTTGTCGTCGTACTTCTCACCGAACAGCGCCATAGCGCCCTTCTCTTTGGCATCATCCAACGCCATGACCTCGGTTTGCACCGGCAGGTTACGACGTATCTGCTGGTTTACCAAGTCTTCCACAATGCGAATTTGCTCCGGCTTCATCGCTTCAAAATGCGAGAAGTCAAAACGCAGGTATTTATCGTTAACCAACGAGCCTTTCTGCGCCACGTGCTCGCCCAGCGTCTGACGCAGTGCAGCGTGCAGCAGGTGGGTCGCGGAGTGGTTCAGACGAATGCGGTTGCGGCGAACAGTGTCGATTTGCGCATCAACGCGGTCATTCACTTTCAGCGAACCCTGAGACAACTTGCCCTGATGGCCGATCGCCTGACCGTATTTCTGGGTATCGCTCACCACAAAATCAGCGCCGGCGGCTTTCAGCACGCCTTTATCGCCGACCTGGCCACCGGACTCACCGTAGAATGGGGTCTCGTCCAGTACCACCACGGCTTCTTCACCGGCGTGGATCTCGTCCACAGGTTGACCATCACGGAACAGCGCGGTCACGGTGGACTGCTGTTGTTCATGGTCATAGCCGCTGAATTGGCTGGCACCATCAACACGGATCATGCTGTTGTAGTCTGCGCCGAAACCGCTGGACTCACGCGCACGACGGCGCTGGGCTTCCATGGCCTGTTCGAAACCGGCTTCATCCACTTTCAGGCCACGTTCACGACACACGTCTGCCGTCAGATCGACCGGGAAACCGTAGGTGTCATACAGTCGGAATGCAGTTTCACCATCCAGGGTATCGCCCTGCAAGTTGGCCAGTTCTTCATCCAGCAGCGTCAAACCACGCTCCAGGGTACGGGCAAACTGATCTTCTTCGGTTTTCAGCACTTGCTCAACCAGTGACTGCTGGCGCTTCAGCTCATCGGCTGCCGGCCCCATCACTTCGATCAATGGTGCGACCAGCTTGTAGAAGAAGGTGTCTTTCGCACCCAGCATGTTGCCATGACGAACCGCGCGGCGAATGATGCGACGCAGCACATAACCACGGCCTTCGTTTGACGGTGTCACACCGTCTGACACCAGGAAGGCGCAAGAACGGATATGGTCGGCAATAACGCGCAGGGATTTGTTATCCAAATCTGTGGCGCCGGTCACCTTGGCCACCGCGGCAATCAGCTTGCTGAACAGGTCGATTTCATAGTTGGAGTTCACATGCTGCAAGACTGCGGCAATACGCTCCAGTCCCATACCGGTATCTACCGAAGGTTTTGGCAGTGGCAGCATGGTACCGTCGGATTGACGGTTGAACTGCATGAATACGAGGTTCCAGATCTCAATGTAGCGATCGCCGTCTTCTTCCGGGCTGCCCGGTGGGCCACCCCAGATATGATCGCCGTGATCGTAGAAAATCTCGGTGCACGGGCCACATGGGCCGGTATCGCCCATCTGCCAGAAGTTGTCGGAAGCAAAGGCGCCGCCTTTATTGTCGCCAATGCGGATAATACGCTCTGCCGGTACGCCAATTTGCTTCTGCCAGATGTCGAAGGCTTCGTCATCGGTTTCATAGACGGTCACCCACAGCCGGTCTTTCGGCAGGTTAAACCAGTTTTCACCGGTCAACAGTTCCCACGCGTAGCTGATGGCATCGTGTTTGAAGTAGTCGCCGAAGCTGAAGTTACCCAGCATTTCGAAGAAGGTGTGGTGACGTGCGGTATAACCGACGTTTTCCAGATCGTTATGCTTGCCGCCCGCACGTACGCAACGCTGTGAGGTAGTGGCTCGGGAATAGGCGCGCTTGTCCAGCCCCAGGAAAACATCTTTAAATTGGTTCATGCCGGCATTGGTAAACAACAATGTCGGATCATTGTCAGGCACCAGGGAGCTGCTTGCTACAACCTGATGGCCCTTACTATGAAAGAAATCGAGAAACGCTTGACGGATCTCAGCGGTGCTCTTGCTCATAATTTTCCCGGAAAGGCTAGAATAACGACACGTGAGCAAGATACGCGACATCCTGACGATGCATCTAACTCACGAACAAAAAGTGGGGATAAGATAAATTTTCTTCAGAGGGAAGTAAAACCCCGTGTGCGTTCATTGCGCAAAATCACGGAAAATTGACTGAATTTCTTCCTGGAAAAAGCCACGATAGAGCAGATAACGCTGCACTTTGGCTTTTTCTTTCCAGTCCGTAGGCAATGAGTCGCCAAATTTACGCTGTGCCACCTGTTTGGCCTGTTCACACCAGTCAATCTCACAGTCCGCCAACGCTGCCTGTGTCAGCTCTTTATCCACGCCTTTTTGCATCAGTTCAGATCGGATGCGCTGCGCACCATAGCCTTTACGGCTGCGGCTACCGATGTAGCTGCGGGCAAAGCGCTCATCGTCCAGCCAGTTATGCTGGTAGCAATAGGCAATCACCTGCTCGATAACGGCAGGATCGATGGGTTCTTCAGGGGGCGGAGCAGAGGACGAGGGAGTTTTGGTGCCAAATCTGGCTTTCGCCATAAATGGCTGCGCCGCAAGTTTGCGGCGCAGTTCAGCTTCACTATGATCGCGTTGCGACAGCAGGCGCATGGCGCGGCTTAGCAAATCATTCATTATTCAAGCCTGATTAATTAACGTTCGTGAACCCTCAATGGTGCTCACGAACGTCAGCAGCGATTAAAACTCTTCGCTGGTTTCAGCTTCATCATCGAAGCCTTCGTTGGTGGCAGCGACCAGTTCGCCGTTGCTGTGCAGCAGCAGTTCACGCAGTCGTTTATCCAACTCAGCAGCCACCGCCGGGTTTTCTTTCAGGAAGTTACAGGCGTTCGCCTTACCCTGACCGATTTTGTCGCCGTTGTAGCTGTACCAGGCGCCGGCTTTCTCGATCATCTTGTGCTTAACGCCCAGATCAACCAGTTCACCGCGGCTGTTGATGCCTTCACCGTACAGGATTTGGAACTCGGCCTGCTTGAACGGCGCAGCGATTTTGTTTTTTACCACTTTTACGCGGGTTTCGCTGCCGACCACTTCATCGCCTTCTTTTACCGCGCCGATACGGCGGATATCCAGACGAACAGAAGCGTAGAATTTCAGTGCGTTACCGCCAGTGGTGGTTTCCGGGTTACCGAACATCACACCGATTTTCATACGGATCTGGTTGATGAAGATCAGCAGCGTGTTGGCGTTTTTCAGGTTACCCGCCAGCTTACGCATCGCCTGGCTCATCATACGCGCCGCCAGGCCCATATGTGAGTCACCGATTTCACCTTCGATTTCCGCTTTTGGCGTCAGCGCCGCTACGGAGTCAACGATGATCACGTCAACCGCGCCAGAGCGGGTTAAGGCATCACAGATTTCCAGCGCTTGCTCACCGGTGTCCGGCTGAGAACACAGCAGGTTGTCGATATCAACACCCAGCTTTTTCGCATAAATCGGATCCAGCGCGTGTTCGGCATCGATGAACGCACAGGTTTTACCCTGGCGCTGTGCCGAAGCGATAACCTGCAGCGTCAGGGTAGTTTTACCTGAAGACTCCGGGCCATAAATCTCAACGATACGGCCCATTGGCAGGCCGCCCGCACCCAGTGCGATATCCAGTGACAGTGAGCCGGTGGAGATCGTTTCTACGTCCATAGAACGGTCTTCACCCAGACGCATGATGGAGCCTTTGCCGAACTGTTTCTCAATCTGGCCCAGTGCCGCAGCTAGCGCCTTTTGCTTGTTCTCATCAATAGCCATTTTTGCTCCTTCGTTACGCAATGTCGGTGTTACCCCACACTGCCACTGATTGTATGTTGTGCAGGAAATGCCACTAATTATACTGTATGGTCATACAGTATCAAGCCTAATTTTACAAAAAATCATCAAGCGCGGTTTGCAGCGCAAAAATCGTCGCCTGAAGCCGCACTGCATCGCGATCGCCGCTAAATTGCTTCTTGTGCGCCACTACCCTTCCGGAGCGGTCGGCAAAGCCAAACCAAACGGTGCCCACCGGTTTTTCCGTACTCTCGCCGTCTGGCCCGGCAATGCCGCTCACCGACAGCGCCAGGCTGGCCCGTGCGGCGTGTAATGCCCCCTGAGCCATCTCACGCACCACCTCTTCGCTCACTGCACCATGGGCTGTCAGGGTGGCTTCTGCCACGCCCAACAATTCATGTTTCGCCGTATTGCTGTAGGTGACAAAGCCACGGTCGAAATAGGCAGAACTCCCGGCAATGTCGGTGATGGCTTTGGCAATGCCGCCGCCAGTGCAGGACTCTGCGCAGGTGATCCACTGGCCGTTGGCCTTCAGTTTTTCGCCCACCGCAATGCTGAGTTTACGCAGTTGATTTTCACTCATAACCTCTCCTTAGCGAATCAGGTATATGCGCCCGATAGTAGCATTTATCAAGCTTGCCTGACGGCGTGATGACAGAAATGCGCGGCGCTTCGCAGGCGAGGCGGTGTTAAGCGGCAAACCAAACTGCTAGTATCGAATGTAATGCTCGGGTTAACGGGCGGTGTTTTGCACGAGGGATCTCACCGGGTTGCGTTTGCCACCGGCAGGGTCAGCCCCAGGGCAAACCAGGATAAAAGATTAGGATGATAGAGTGAAAAAAACGTTAGGCGTCTTCTTTCCGTTGTATACCACCACCCTGCTGATGCTGCTGGGTTCAGGGTTGCTCACCACTTACGTCTCCCTGCGTTTAACCTCTATCCACGTGACCGGTGCGCTGATCGGCGCCATTATCGCCGCCAACTACATCGGCCTGGTGATCGGCGGCAAAGTCGGCCATTTTCTGATTGCCCGCGTCGGTCATATCCGCGCCTACGTTTCCTGCGCCGGTATTATCACCGCCGCGGTGTTGGGACATGGCCTGACGGAATATATTCCCGTGTGGGTGGTGCTGCGGCTGATTATCGGCATGTGCATGATGTGTCAATTCATGGTGCTGGAAAGCTGGCTGAACGATCAGGCGGAATCCAATCAGCGCGGAACGGTTTTCGGCTTTTATATGGCGGCCACCTATCTGGGTATGTCATTGGGTCAGGTGGTGTTAATGCTGCAAAGCAATCTCGGCATCACCACCCTGCTGGTGATCGCCCTGTGCTTTGCACTCTGCCTGGTACCTATCGCCCTCACCACCCGCACCAATGCACGCCATATGTCACCGGCTCCAATGGAGCTACGCTATTTTATCGGGGCCATTCCCAAGGTGCTGGCCACCACGCTGGTGATCGGCATGGTGGTGGGATCTTTCTATGGGCTGGCACCGGTATACGCGAGCCTGCAATCGCTGACTACTCAGCAGACCGGCTTGTTTATGGCGATAGCCATCTTCGCCGGGCTGGTAGCGCAGTTCCCGCTTAGTTGGCTGTCAGACCGCTACAACCGCACACTGCTGATGCGCATCAACGCCATTTTATTGATCGTCGCCGCCCTGCCGCTGGCGCTGGTGCCGCACATTGATTTTCCGGTGTTGCTGGTGGTGGGCTTTATCGTCAGCATGCTGCAGTTCACGCTGTATCCGCTGGTGGTCGCCCTGGCGAACGATTTGATTGAACCGGAACGACGCGTATCCCTGGCCGCCTGTTTGCTGATGGCCTTCGGCGTAGGTGCCAGTATCGGCCCATTGGCAGTCGGCTCGCTGATTGAGCCACTGGGCGGCAATATTCTGTATGCCTTCTTCTCGCTTTGCGGTCTGCTGCTGGTGGGCTTCAGTCGGACGGTAAAACAGGACGAATCGCAGTTTGTGCAGGATGCGCCCTTGCCGCATATTCCCCTGCCGGACAGCCTGACCAGTTCCCCGCTTTCTCCGGCGCTGAACCCAACCTTCGATGAGCAGATCATCCATGACACCATGCCGCCGCCGGAAGCGGCACCGGATCCGGTCGAGCCACAGACCAGTGAAACGTCGGGGGAAGAAGACGCAGAGACACCGGTCCCGCAGGGCGCCGATCCTGATGAGGATACCGGGCTGAAAAAGGCCCACTCGATGCTTTAAGCGGGCCATTTTTATGATGCTACGTCGGGGTCTTCACAGATCCAGGAAGGATCCCAGACGGTAGCCGCGCTCCGCAATCATGTTTTTAATGCCTGGCGATGTCAAAACATCCACTTCGGCCAGGCGCGGGTAGCAATACTTGCTCGCCAATATCGTTTTATCCAAAAACGCCGGGTGACACATCATCTCCACCGACTGGGCACCGCGTTGATCGGTGCGCTCAAGCACCTGTAAAAACAGCGCCTCGGATATCTCCTCACCATAAAAGCCCGCATCAAACCATTCGGTGCTGCGACCATAGCGCAGTGGAATGTCTTGCCGTGCGACTTCTTCGCGGCCGATGCGCAGCGGGATGGATTTGGTCTGGGCAAAGGCCTCCACCAGCGGAAAAATCTGCGGCAGCATGTGCACGTGATGGTGGCTGTCGATATGCGTCGGCGCTTTACCAAACACGGCCACGAATTTGTCGTATTGGCTCACCAACTCATCGTGGATTTCGTTCAGGTCCAACAGCGCAGATTCCGCGCGTTCCCATAACCACTTGCCCAGCTCCCCACGCTCGTTGACCAGCGACGGCATGGCGGTCAGGGGATGCCCGTGGGTCAGTACAAAGTGCAGGCCAATCTGCAGCCCGGGATAAAGCTGGCTGAGCCTGGCCGCATGGTGCACATCCGCGCTATTGACCATGGCCGTGGTCGAAGAAACAACCCCAGAGTGAAACGCCTCGATAACGCCGTAGTTCTGGCCCTTGCTCAGGCCAAAATCGTCGGCATTCACTATCAGTAACTTGTCCATTGTGGGCATCCATTTAACAAATTTTTGGCAAGGGAATACCGTCCGTCAGGTACGGCAATTCCCCTTCGCTTAAGCAAAGAAATTTATCGCATCAGGCTATTGGCGGCCTGAAAGGCATTCGGAATATCGGCGTTAATGCTTATCGGGAGCGGCCCTAAATAGGGCCGTAGAACTTTTTTCGGTAATTACCCGGCGTCACTTCAGTGAGTCTTTTAAAGTTTTTAATAAACAGGCTCACGTCACCATAGCCCGAGTCAAAGGCAATATCCGAGACCGAATAGTTGGTGACCTCAAGCTGGGTTTTGGCGAAGTTGATGCGGATTTCATTGATCACCTGCATCGGGGTTTTATGGTAATAACGCCGCATTGCCCGGGTCAGGTACTCCTGCGTTTTCCCCGACAGCTCTACCATATTAAGCAATGCCTTTTCACCAAACATCGCCTTATCATGCATCCCCGCCAGGGTGTTCTTCAGCCACTGAGGAATGTCATCCCCCTCGCCACTCTCTTCCTTATAATGACGAATGCGGCTGATGATATAAAAGGTCAGCGTTTCCAGAAACTCGGCAAAATCATCCTCACGAAACTGCGGTGAACTGACCACCGACTCGATATAAGCCAGGAACTCGTTCTTCAGGCTATAGGCCTGAGAGGCGACAAAACAACGAGGTAACTGCTGCAAATAGTTCTCTTCAAAGAAAACCTTGCCGACCGCCACGTTAAAGATTTTCGCGGCGCCGAATTCATAGAAGCTTTGGTGACGCGAGCCAATGGGGATAAACACAAAATCCCCCCGCTCCAGCAGCACCCGCTTGCCGTTAATCTCCTGATAGCATTTGCCGCTCAGGACGATGGTGAATTCGTAATAGTCATGCTGATGCAGCCCGGTGGCGCTCTCCACCTTGTTATAGATAAACAGATGGAAATCTTTGCAGTTAAAAAAATCCTGCTCCCGAATCAGCTTAACGTCGTTCGCATTCAGCGAAACCAGGTTCTCAGACACCGCGCGCGCTCCCATTAGTCAAAGCCGTTTTGTCTGGCCGTCTCAGCAAACCAATAGCCGCTCTTTTTGATCGTGCGCCGTTGGCTTTCCCGCTCCAGTCGAACCAACCCGTAGCGATTCTTGTAGGCATTAAGCCAGGACCAGCAGTCAATAAAGGTCCATAAATGGTAGCCTTTACAGTTAGCCCCCTCGGACAACGCCTGATGCAGCCATTTCAGGTGGTCGCGAATAAAGTCGATGCGATAATCATCCTCTACCCGCCCACTGGCACCAATAAAGGCCTCTTCACCCTCTACACCCATGCCGTTTTCTGAAATATAGCAGGGAATATTGCCGTAGTTCTCCTTCAAGTCCATCAGGATGTCATACAGGCCTTTTTCATAGATTTCCCAACCGCGATGCGGGTTAATCTTGCGGCCCGGCATCTCGTAAAAGCTGAACAAATCTTCCGGCATCGTCACCGGGTCACTGGCCTGATAGCCGGACTTGGCTTTAACTCTGCGCGGTTGATAGTAATTGACGCCCAGAATATCCACCACCCCATCGGCAATCAGCTGCGCGTCTTCCGGTGCTGTCTGCGGCAACAAATCATTGGCCCGCAGTAAATTCACCAGATCTTCCGGATAGCGGCCCTTGGTCACCGGATCGAGGAAACTTTTATTCAACAGCAGATCCGCATAGTGGGCGGCAATGCCGTCTTCCTGGCTGTCCGAACGCGGATAAGTCGGGCTCAGGTTCAGGATAATCCCGATGCTGCCCTGATTCCCCAGCGCTCTGAATTCGTTCACCGCTTTGGCATGGGCCAAAACGCTGTGGTAAGCCACCGCGATCGCCCTTTTGAAATCAACCACACAAGGATAATGCAGGTCATTCAGATACCCGGCTTCGACCGGGACAATCGGCTCATTGAAGGTGAACCAATGGCTGACTCTGTCGCCGAACAGGCTGAAACAGGTTTTGGCATAGCGGGCGTAGGCTTCCACCACCGTCCGGCTTTCCCAGCCGCCCTGTTGCTGCATGCACAGCGGCATATCGAAATGGTAAAGATTGATAAATGGCGTGATGCCCTGGGCTAGCAGGCTGTCGATCATCGCATTATAGAAAGCGACCGCTTTCGGGTTCACTTCGCCATCCCCCTGCGGGATCAACCGCGACCAGGAGATGGAAGTCCTGAAGCTATTATGGCCAAGGGTCTTTAACAACAGGACATCTTGCTGGAAATGGTCATAAAAGGTGGAGGTCTCGGACGGGCCAACCTGATGATGAAAGCGTTCTGGCGCAATCTCATACCAGTAATCGAAGATGTTCTGGCTTTTGCCATCCCGGGCTGCTGCCCCTTCCGACTGCGGCGCAGAGGTGGCACTTCCCCACCAGAAATCGTCAGCAAATTGATATTTCATCCGAAGGCTCCCTAAAACCGGGGCAGCAAGCGCTGCCCCAGACTGCAGTTAGAATTTCAACGCTTTGGCAATGTCTTCTTCGCTTTCCGTTGCCTGATCAATCTGGCTCTGCGCCTTGTTGGAGATCATCACAAACGGCAGGTAAATCAAGGTCGCGACGCCCAGGTTGAAGAAGCTCAACAACATGGCGACGATACTGCCGTTAGTGTTGAAGAACGCCCCCAACCCCACCGGCATGGTCCACGGTGCAATGTTGGTGATTGGCGGGATCAGCCCGGTGTAATAAGCCACCGTGGTGATGATCGTCAGCACCGGCTGAACCAGGATAAAGGGAATAAACATCACCGGGTTCATAATCACCGGCAGACCGAACAGAATAGGTTCGTTGATCTGGAAGATGCCCGATGGCGTCGCCAGCTTGGCAACCTGACGATAATCTTCGCGGCGTGAAGCGATAAAGATGGCAATGATCAGCCCCAGCGT
Source organism: Serratia proteamaculans (assembly GCF_949794035.1). NCBI lineage: Bacteria > Pseudomonadati > Pseudomonadota > Gammaproteobacteria > Enterobacterales > Yersiniaceae > Serratia > Serratia proteamaculans. Next base: position 855,387 of record NZ_OX461105.1, on the reverse strand, counting down.
CGATCCCGTCCCACCCAGATAGATGTAGGAGTCAACAAACGGCTTCGCCCACATGTGGAACTCTTTACCGGCAGCCACTGCCGCTTCGACGGAACCATACTTGTTGTACAGCTCTACGTTCTCCAGCGCGAATGGCGTCATAATGCCGCTGTCCAGCGCGGCCAGAGCCATCGAACCATGCACCCCAAAGAACCACAGCAGTGAGGAGAACATCACATACACCCAGCCCACTACGCTGCCCATTTTCGCCAGCGGTGCCGAGATGCTGTCCATAATGATTTGGTGGAAGTTGGTTCCCCACAGCGTCAGGCAATAGGCCAGTACGCCCATGATCGACAGGATAAGAAAGCCGGGGATCAGGGCCGAGAACGAACGTGACACTGAAGAAGGTACGCTGTCCGGCAGGCTGATCACCCAGTTGCGGCGCACCACAAAGGTAAACATCTCTGCCACCACCAGGCCGATCACCATGCCTGAAATAATGTTGGCACCACCCAGCCAGTTAGCGCCAACGGCATAGGCCTCACCGACGCTGAACGGGGTCACCGTCATAAAGGCGGCAACCGCCAGCAGAGCCGCGGCCAGTGGGTCGACCTTGCGCTCTTCGGCTAAAGCCATGCTGATAAAGAAGGGCGTCATCAGGGACATAATCCCCAGGGTGCCGTTATAAACGCTGCCACCGATGGCCTTCAGGCCATTCAGCGTCTCAATGGTGGACGCATCCAGCCGCACCCCCATTGAAAAGAAGAACGAGCCTTCACCGAAGCTGAGGAACACGTTGTTGATCAGCACGAACATCGCCCCGGTCAACGTCAGCGGCATTAATCGAATGAACCCGTTTTTGATGGCATTAACATGGGGCTGTTTACCAATTTTCACAGCAAAAGGCAGTATGACCTTTTCCAACGAGGCAATTAACGTATTCACGGCAGACCCCTTTATTGGTTAGCTTTTTTTATAGTGGCGACTGCGGCCTTCAATACCCCAAGACCATCGAGCTTGCCGTATAAAGCAGAGTCGATCACTTCGACGGGCTTATTAGGCAACTGCTTCTGTACTTCAGCCAGCGTGTAGGCAATCTGCGGCCCCAGCAGGATCAAATCTGCCTCAGCGCCCTTTTCTGCTGCCAGCGCCTCCGGATAAGCGGCAATGATTACCGGCACTTCGTACTTCTCGGCTTGCGCTTTCATTTTGGAAACCAGCAGGGAAGTCGACATACCGGCAGAACAAAACAGATAGATTTTTTTCTTTTCCATACCCAATCCCTCAAGATAATCAAAAAAGCCCCGTGTCATTTGTTTGCCAGATGCAATAGCCATTGCCTCACGCACATTCCTTATGAAAATTTCCGTCACTTTGCCCTGGTTGCAGACAGTATACGGAGGCATTGCAGCGGATCGGTAAGCCATCAGCATAGAGAACCGTCTCTGCTTGACCTGCCTGATTGACCCTCTTCACATTTCACATAAAAAAATAGTGTGATCGACGTCGCAAATAACCTTAAATTACTGAATAAATTCGATAAAAATAACTAAAAAACAATTATAAACAATAAGTTATAAACATGCAGGGTATTTATGGATTATTCGACGCGCGGGACCAGCCATCGCTCGATAGATGAACAAAAAATCGTTCGCCCTTGATTAGCCGACTTCAACAAGACGGGACGATTCGACAGAGGAAAACCAGAGGTAAAATGGCAGGGATTTTGAGCAGAGGGCGTTTGCCGGATGAGGTCTGGACTCGGTGCTATGACTCCGCGGGATTATTCGCCTGGCTGGGATAACGCATGACATTGATCACCGTGGTCAGTGCCACTGGATGGTTTCTGCGGTTCGGATAATAAAGATAAAAACCAGGGAACGGCGCGCACCAGTCAGCCAACACTCGCTCCAGCCGCCCTGTTGCCAGATGTTCATTCACTTCTTCCTCGATAGCGAACGCAATGCCTGCGTGAGCTAACGCAGCCTGCAACATCAGTCTCGCGTCATCCAGTATCAGCGGGCTGTTCACCGAGACGGAAAGCGCCTGAGTCCCTTTTTGGAATATCCACTTGTAGAGCTCTCCTGAGGCAATCTTTCGCCATCCGATACAGCGATGACTCAACAGATCTTCAGGATGATTCGGCTTGCCGTACTGTTGGAAATATTCAGGGGTTGCCACAATGGCCAGCCGCAAATCAGGGGTAACGCGCACCGCCCGCATGTCGTTGTGCAGATCCTTTCCGAGCCTGATACCGGCATCAAAACCTTGTTCAACGATATTGGCAAAGCCCTCTTGCGCCACGATTTCCAGCGTAATTCCTGGGTAATCACGGGCCAGTCGCCCCAAATGAGGGACCAGCGCAAGTTCTATTGCCGTTCGCGGCGCATTGATCCGCACCAGCCCCTGGGGTTGTTCGCGGAAGGTATTCAGGCTTTCCAGTGCGGTATCTATATCCGTAAACGCCGGTACCAGCTGCGCCAACAGATGTTCACCGGCCTCAGTCGGCGCTACGTTACGGGTAGTCCGATTCAACAGACGAATACCGACCTGCGCCTCCAGCTCGCGCATCGTATGACTGAGCGTTGGCGGCGTCACGCCAAGCCTGGCGGCAGCCCGCCTGAAACTGCGTTCCTGAGCAATGGCGACGAAAGCCACCAGCCCTGACAAGTCGGTTTTTTTCATTGGATTGATATAAATAATCTAATAGTGAAGTGAATTTTTAACGGATAGTTATCCTTTTCGCAACAACATAGCATGGTGAGGTGTTCAATTACTGAGTATTAATGCCATGACTCACTACGCTGATGCTGTACAAACGCCCTCCCGTAAACGTCTGGAGGGGAAAGTCGCCCTGGTTACCGGCGGGGGCACCGGTATCGGGCGCGCCGCCGTACTGGCTTATGCTCGCGAAGGGGCGAAAGTCGTGCTGGCCGGGCGCCGCGCTGCAGAGATAGAAGCCACCGCTCATGAGGTTGTGCTGGCCGGCGGAGAAGCGCTGGCCGTGGTGGCTGACGTTTCACAGGAAGAAGATGTCCGTCGTTTGCTCGCCAGAGTCAACGCGCACTACGGACGACTGGATATCGCCTTCAACAACGCCGGTATTCTCGGCAACTTTGTGCCGATTCATCAACAAACCAGTGCAGATTTCGACGCGGTGATCGCCATCAACCTCAGGGGCGTGTGGCTCTCGATTAAATACCAGGTCGAGACTTTCCTGGCGCAAAACTCGGGCGGCGTGATCGTCAACACCTCTTCCTGGCTCGCCAAAGGCGCACTTGCCGGATCATCAAGTTATTCCGCCAGCAAGGGTGCACTCGATTCGCTGATCCGTGCGGTAGCGCTTGAGTATGGCAATCAGGCTATCCGTATCAACAACATCAATCCCGGCATCATCGACACGCCGATGGCCCACAGCAGCATATCCGACGCATCCGCCTTTACGCCTTTCATCGCACATACGCCCGCCCAACGTCTGGGTCAGCCTGAAGATATCGGTGATGTCGCCGTCTGGCTTTCGACGGATGACGCCCGCTTTATCACCGGACAAAGCATTTTGGTGGACGGCGGCTACACCATCGCCGGTATGCGCTGAGAGATAACCCTGTCGACACCCAGCTCGACGAGTCCCCGGAGGGAAGATGATGAACTATGTGCGCCTTGGAAATAGCGGTCTGAAAGTCTCCCAGCTTTGTCTGGGCTGTATGACCTATGGCGATCCCGGTTGGCGTCCCTGGGTATTGCCAGAAGATCAAGCCCGCCCCTTCATCCGGGAAGCGCTGGAAGCCGGAATTAACTTTTTCGATACTGCCAATATCTATTCTTCAGGCGAGAGTGAACGCATTCTCGGGCGTGCGTTGAAGGATTTTGCCCACCGCGATGACATGGTGATCGCCACCAAGGCATTCTTCCCGATGGGCGAACAGCCCAACAATCGCGGCCTGTCACGCAAACATATCATTCAAAGCGTTGAGGCCTCGCTGCAACGTCTGGGGACTGATTATCTCGATCTGTTCGTCATGCACCGTTTCGATGAGGAAACCCCGATTGAGGAAACGGCCGAAACGCTCGATGCGCTGGTGCGGGCCGGCAAGATCCGCTATCTCGGCGCGTCCTCGATGCAGGCCTGGCATTTTATGAAAATGTTGGCGTTTCAACGCCATAACAAATTGGCCGCCTTTATTTCCATGCAAAGCCAATACAATCTGGTCACGCGTGAGGATGAAGAGGATCTCATCCCGCTCTGCCTGAAGGAAGGAGTCAGCCTGACTCCGTGGTCGCCATTGGCGAGGGGGTTACTGGCAGGGGCAAAAGGAGCCGGGACGCTACGCGCCGAAACCGACGAACAAGCGCCCCGCTGGTACGGCGACAGAAAAGAAGTCGAACAAAGCATTATGGCCGTTGAAAACATCGCTGCCGAGAGAGGCGTTCCGGCGGCCCAGGTCTCTCTGGCATGGGTGCTGGCCAAAACGGTGGTTGCTGCGCCGATTGTCGGTATGTCCAAGTCACATCACCTCCAGGATGCGCTCAAGGCGCTCTCTCTCACGCTGTCCCATGAGGAAATCGCACAACTTGAAGCACCGATGAAAGAACAGACTCGCCTTCAGCGTTGGTAGGACTTCGCCCCATCATCAATCACAGGAGAGGCTCAATGTTATACGCTATAAACTATCGCCCGGCACAGGCTGCGCTGGTGGCCTTTATGCTCGCCATGACAACGCCTGCGGTTTCCGCTGCCGTCACCGCTGCGCCGAACGCCACCTGCAACTCGTCCAGTCTGACATTACCGCCGGGCGCACTCTACCCTAATGGCATTGCCCGCGCATCCGACGGCACCCTGTATGTTGGCCTGGTGACCAGTGGCCGCATCCTGCGCAAACGCCCGAACGAAGATTGGGAGACCTTCTTTGCCGGCGCCGATACCGTTTTCGCCTCAACCACGCTGCGGTTGGATGAACAACATGGTCTGTTATGGGGAAACTCGCCGGATTTCCTGCCCACAGGAAAAACCCGCGCCCATCGCGTTTTTGCCCTGAATGTCCCCAGTGCCACGATTAACCGCAGTTTGACCTTACCAGAGGGGGGCATGGGCAATGACCTGGTTCTCGCCAAAGATGGCACGGTTTATCTTACGGAGACCAAAGCGGGCAGCATCATGAGGCTACGCCCGGGTGAAGACAACTTTCAGATCCTCTTCCGCGATAAACGTCTGGCTGGTCCCGAGGGTATCGGTGCCGCAGGCATTGTTCTGTTGAATGACCGGATAATGGCGGTTGCCAACTTTGGCAGCGGAAAGCTCTATACCCTGAGCTATGGGGAGGCGACGCCGCAACTGACTGAAATCCTGCTGCCTCGCACTATCGAAAATCCGGATGGGATGGGAATGGCACCAGACGGTTCGCTGATCGTGCTCGAAAATGGCATTAAAAGCGGCCAGGGCAGGATCCTGCGAATTACCGATCCCGATGCTGCCGGTATGCATTCTATTGAAGTTATTCGTGAGGGAATGGAGTCGCCGGTCAATCTGGACATCACGCCACAGGGCTGCGCCTTTGTCACTGAATCGCGTATTCGCCACCGCCTGCTGCCCGGCCACGAAGCCGAAGTACCCGACAGCTTTCGTATTTACCAACTTCCACTGCCCTTATCCGCCGCCAACTGACACTTCAACCTTTCTGGGCTTGCTGGAGAATATACTCCACAAGTCCAGCGCCCTATTTTTGGGCCTTCTTCATTTTCGCATAACCGTAAAAAACGATGCGGTTTATAAAACACCACAAAGTGACACTCAGAGTGAATGTACAGTCAAAATTTTAAACTACCCTATCCACCCGGCAAGAGTCTCCTCAAGCTTCACCAACGCCTGAATGTGTTTCTCTTTTGGCATACGACCAATATTTTGGAGCTTCCACCTCACCGCAGGTAAATACTGAATCTGGTTTTCGGGAGCAAGGCTCCAATCCGGTTCACCGCGCTTGAAAGACATCAGAAAATCACAATCCCGCTGAGTAAATTGTACTTTGAGAGCCGTCACCATTAATTCGGGTATCGCATTGAGTTCTTCCAGAGAAACCATATCGAATGTCATTCCGTTAAATTCATTCGCATACAGTTCAGAGATATTTTTCCAGCGGGGGTTCAGTACCTCTGATAATGGACGTGGATGTCCCAGCAGATAGGTGATAAATCCATTAAAGATTTGGCGATCAATACCTTGTGTTTCGAGTAGCATTTTGACGTCATAGAAATCGCGAGGATGTTGCCTATCCAATGCAGCGCAAAGCTTGCCACCATAGAGATCGGCAAGTGATACAACCTGAATGGTTGCAAAACCGAACTCGTTTTCGACCGCTTCAACAACATCACGTTCTTCTGAAGGATACAGAGTGCCTCGTGCGACAGGCGAAACTTCAATCTTAATCTGTGCCTGCTGAGAATAAACAACAATGCGCATTTCATCAGAGTTATTCGTTTGTAGCACCGCCGAAATACCCGCCTGTTGTTGCAGTATTTCAGCGATACGTGTCAAGGCCGCCCGAACATTTGGCAATGCCACATCTCTGTTTTCCAGCGGAATGTAAGCCAAATCAATATCAACTGATAAACGTGGAAAATCGCGAACAAACAAGTTAATCGCCGTCCCACCCTTTAGTGCAAAGCAGCGCTCTGATGCTACGACAGGTAATGTACTGAGTAGCAACGCCACTTGGCGATAATAGGGTGAATGCTTATCCATGTGAGATCTCTTTGCTAACAAAACTCTCTGGAACCGTGATCTGATATTTTTGGTCCAGCTTGCCACCCGATACGATCTGTCGCTTTCCTGCCCCTAAATCAATGTTGGTTTTATCTATTCGCTTAACCCATGCATGAGCATAGTGATCGGCCAAAAATAGATAAAGGCGGTTAGTTTGCACTGCTCGACTGGATTGCAACAATGCTTCGACTTTACGTGGACTCAGGTTTACCAGGCCCTGAAACAGCTCTGCTGCATGCTCAAATGAAAGCGAACCTGGAACGGCGTTAGCAACCTCGTAAGCCGCTAACTCCGGCACACTCGCCTTCAACCGCTCGCCCTTAATTTCTACCTCGGTCAGATATTTTCCGTCATGCATATTGAGCTTCTGATTTGAAAGTAAAAGCCACTCAACATTGGGAAATTCTTTGAACCACTTTGGCAATGAAGCTTTATTTTCAACACAGAGCCAAATAACCTGGCGCGTTAACTGAAGATAATGAGAGCGTCCTTGATAGGTCAGACTAGTAAGCCCTGCCAGATGTACAGAAACCCCAAGTTGATGTTGCAGGCATAGAATTGCATCACTCCACTGAGGCTCACGCCCACTCCTCACGTATACTCCAGCACGTAGTTTTTGCAACCAGTCGCTGTGCATATACTTATTGGCCAAAGAAGGGCTGATGCCATTTTTCGTCAGCCAGGACTGCAAAACCAAGGATCCCGGTGCCGTATTCTGCAAAAGCCAGTTTAACTTTGATGACATAGATTCACCCTTGGTTTAACAATAATGAAAATAGTAAACTCCCGAGTGAGTATCATGTCAATGTTGAACGCAGTTAATACAATGGCCAGGTGGCCGAGTTTTAAACGAGGTTCTGCTCGGTATAGGTCCTTGCAACCTCATCCCCCGTCTTGCAAACCGACTTTGCGTAAAGCTTCCCATTTTTACCTGTGACAGCCGATTGCCCGCTGGGCTAGTATAGCGACAGTATTAAGGGCTTATTGATCCTTAACGCCGTCAACCACAGCTTATCGAGTGGTTTTTTTATGCCACGGCGTGCCCCCTGATGATGACAATCAAAATCGCAACCAACTTTAAATTCAATGGATTGGAAACAGTAATCTTATGAATAGTACCGACAAGCTCGATTCACATACGCCGATGATGCAGCAGTACCTGCGCCTTAAGGCCCAGCATCCCGAGATCCTGCTGTTCTACCGCATGGGCGACTTTTACGAGCTGTTCTATGACGACGCCAAACGCGCTTCCCAACTGCTGGATATCTCGCTGACCAAACGCGGTGCCTCAGCGGGGGAGCCTATCCCAATGGCCGGCGTACCCCACCACGCGGTAGAGAACTATCTGGCCAAGCTGGTGCAGCTCGGTGAATCTGTCGCCCTGTGTGAACAAATCGGCGATCCCGCCACCAGTAAAGGTCCGGTGGAGCGCAAAGTGGTGCGTATCGTCACGCCAGGCACCATCACCGACGAAGCCCTGTTGCAAGAACGTCAGGATAACCTGCTGGCGGCCATCTGGCAGGACGCACGCGGCTTTGGTTACGCCACGCTGGACATCAGCTCCGGTCGTTTCCGCGTTGCCGAACCGGCAGATATCGAGACCATGGCGGCAGAGTTGCAGCGCACCAATCCCGCCGAGTTGCTGTACCCCGAAACCTTTGAACAGATGTCGCTGATTGAACAGCGCCACGGCCTGCGCCGTCGTCCACTGTGGGAATTTGAACCTGAAACGGCACGCCAGCAGCTTAATCTGCAGTTCGGCACCCGCGATCTCACCGGTTTCGGCGTTGAACAGGCTCATCAGGCGCTGCGCGCTGCCGGTTGTCTGTTGCAGTACGTTAAAGATACCCAACGTACCTCATTACCGCATATCCGCGGGGTCACCATGGAGCGCCAGCAGGACGGCATTATCATGGATGCCGCCACGCGGCGTAACCTTGAGCTGACTCAGAACCTGTCCGGCGGCAGCGAAAATACCCTGGCGGCGATCCTCGACTGTAGCGTGACGGCGATGGGCAGCCGCATGCTTAAGCGTTGGCTGCACATGCCCACCCGTGACATCAAGGTGCTGAATAACCGCCAGCAGGCAATTGGCTCCCTGCAGGATCTGTATGCCGATTTGCAGCCTTCGCTGCGCCAGGTCGGCGACCTGGAACGCATACTGGCCCGTTTGGCGTTGCGCAGTGCCCGTCCACGCGATTTGGCGCGTATGCGTCATGCTTTCCAACAATTGCCGGATATCCATGCGTTGCTAAAAGGGGTAGAAACCCCCTATGTGCAACAGTTGCTGTCACAGGTCGGTCAGTTTGATGAACTACAGGATTTGCTGGAACGCGCAGTGGTTGAAGCCCCGCCGGTGCTGGTACGTGACGGCGGCGTGATCGCTCCCGGCTACAACAGCGAACTGGATGAATGGCGCGCGCTGGCCGATGGTGCCACCGACTATCTCGACCGTCTTGAGATCCGCGAGCGTGAAAAACTGGGGCTGGATACGCTGAAGGTGGGCTTCAATGGCGTGCATGGCTATTACATCCAGGTCAGCCGCGGGCAAAGCCATCTGGTGCCGATCCACTACGTGCGCCGCCAGACGCTGAAAAATGCCGAACGCTACATCATTCCAGAACTGAAAGAATATGAAGACAAGGTGCTGACCTCGAAAGGGAAAGCGCTGGCGATCGAGAAAGGGCTGTACGAAGAGCTGTTCGACCTGTTGTTGCCGCACCTGGGTGAATTGCAACAAAGCGCCGGTGCACTGGCCGAGCTGGACGTGTTGGCCAACCTGTCTGAACGTGCAGAGACGCTGAACTACGCCTGCCCGACCATGAGCGAACAACCCGGCGTGCGCATCACCGAAGGCCGCCACCCGGTGGTCGAGCAGGTGCTGAGCGAGCCGTTTATTTCCAACCCGCTGTCGCTGTCACCTCAGCGTCGGATGTTGATCATTACCGGCCCAAATATGGGCGGTAAAAGTACCTATATGCGCCAAACGGCGCTGATCGTGCTGATGGCACACATCGGCAGTTATGTGCCGGCGAGCAAGGCGGTCATCGGCCCGGTAGACCGCATTTTCACCCGCGTGGGCGCGGCGGACGATCTGGCCTCCGGGCGTTCTACCTTTATGGTGGAGATGACCGAAACCGCCAATATCCTGCATAACGCCACCGAAAACAGCCTGGTGCTGATGGATGAGATTGGCCGCGGTACCTCAACTTATGACGGTTTATCCCTGGCCTGGGCCTGCGCCGAGAACCTGGCCAGCCGCATTAAAGCCATGACGCTGTTCGCCACCCATTACTTTGAGCTCACCACCCTGCCGGAAAAAATGGAAGGCGTGGTTAACGTGCATCTGGATGCGCTGGAACACGGCGACACTATCGCCTTTATGCACAGCGTGCAGGACGGCGCGGCCAGCAAGAGTTATGGTCTGGCGGTTGCTGCACTGGCCGGCGTACCGCGTGAGGTGATCAAGCGCGCGCGCCAGAAGCTGCGTGAACTGGAGGCCATTTCCAGCCATACCGCTACCGGTACCGTTGATGCCACCCAGATGACGCTGCTGAATGAGGAAACCTCACCGGCGGTTGAAGCACTCGAGGCATTGGATCCGGATTCACTGTCGCCACGCCAGGCGCTGGAGTGGATTTACCGTCTGAAGAATATGGTCTGATCCTGCATAAACTGCAGGCATAAAAAAACGGTGAGCATGATGCTCACCGTTTTTATTTTGATGCGATTCGACTGTCGACGTTACTCGCGGAACAGAGCCTCAATGCTCAGGCCCTGCATTTGCAGAATTTCACGTAAACGGCGTAAACCTTCAACCTGGATCTGGCGTACTCGCTCGCGAGTCAGGCCAATTTCACGGCCCACATCTTCAAGCGTTGCCGCTTCGTAGCCCAACAGGCCAAAGCGACGCGCCAGCACTTCACGCTGTTTGGCGTTCAGTTCGAACAGCCATTTAACGATGCTCTGTTTCATGTCATCGTCTTGCGTGGTGTCTTCCGGTCCGTTGTCTTTCTCGTCTGCCAGAATATCCAGCAAAGCCTTCTCTGAATCCCCGCCCAACGGCGTATCGACAGAAGTGATACGTTCGTTCAGACGCAGCATACGGCTGACGTCATCGACCGGCTTGTCGAGTTGCTCTGCAATCTCTTCAGCGCTCGGTTCATGATCCAGTTTATGAGAAAGCTCGCGCGCGGTGCGCAAATAGACATTCAGTTCTTTAACAATGTGGATAGGCAAGCGGATGGTACGGGTTTGGTTCATGATCGCCCGTTCAATCGTCTGCCGGATCCACCAGGTTGCGTAAGTCGAGAAACGGAAACCGCGTTCTGGGTCAAACTTTTCCACCGCACGGATCAGACCGAGGTTACCCTCTTCAATCAGATCCAGCAGCGCCAGGCCGCGATTGCTGTAACGGCGGGCGATTTTCACCACCAACCGCAGGTTACTTTCAATCATTCGGCGGCGGGACGGCACGTCACCGCGCAGTGCACGCCGCGCAAAATAAACTTCTTCCTCTGCGGTCAGCAGCGGAGAATAACCGATTTCGCCAAGATAGAGCTGCGTCGCATCCAATACGCGTTGGGTCACGCCTTGTGACAACAACTCTTCTTCCGCTAAATCACTCTCACTGGCCTCTTCTTCAACCAGTGCTTTTTCGTCGAATGATTCCGCTTCCGTTGCGTTCTCGTCGAAATCCGCATCGTCATGTAACTCGTTAACTTTCAGCGTATTTTGGCTCATATGCTGCTCCTACCCGTGATACCGCGAGCAGAATACAGCGTATTCTGCCCAATCTATCGCTGCGGAAGATAACGCAGCGGGTTTACGGATTTCCCCTTGTAACGAATTTCAAAATGCAAACGTACTGAACTGGTTCCGGTGCTACCCATGGTGGCTATTTTTTGACCCGCCTTCACTTCTTGTTGTTCCCGGACCAGCATTGTGTCGTTGTGAGCGTAGGCGCTCAGGTAATCATCATTGTGTTTGATGATGATTAGATTACCGTAACCCCGTAAAGCGTTGCCTGCGTACACTACACGACCATCGGCGGTAGCGAAGATTGGCTGCCCACGAGTCCCGGCGATATCGACACCTTTATTCCCACCTTCTGATGAGGAAAAGTTATCAATAATCTTACCGTCAGTCGGCCATCTCCAGGTACTTACTGGGGCGCTGTTGCTGACGGTGCTGCTCACTGGTGGAGCAACTACCGGTGCGGTAACAGGGGCTGTTGCGGTAGTTGCCGCCACTGCACCTGCTGTAGGTAACATCTTACCTACATTCTGTTTACCCGAATTATCAGAATACGCGTTAGTTGATGGAGAATCAACCGTTGCAGTTTGTATCTGAGAGGTCGATGGCGGCTTCGGAACACCGCCGCTGGTTGCGTCTGTTGCCGCCAGCATGCCGCCGTTTCCGTTGGCAGAACCATTACCAAGCTGAATGCTTTGGCCGACATTCAGGCTGTATGGTTCAGGAATATTATTGCGCTGGGCCAGGTCACGGTAATCGTTTCCGGTGATCCAGGCGATGTAAAACAGCGTGTCTCCGCGCTTAACCGTATAGGTATTACCGCTGTAGCTCCCTTTGGGGATCGAAGTGTAACTGCGGTTGTAAACAATGTGCCCTTCAGCATTAGCCTGTGATCCAGCATTGCCGGATGCAGCGGCTCCGCCACCGTCCACACTACTAATAGGGGCCGATGTCGACTCAGTGTTCGAACAACCTGCCAACCACAAACTTACCATCGTACACACCGCAACCCGGCGTAATGTAATCATTGGGCTTCCCGTGCTCATGCTTCCCCCATGACAGCAATATCAGCGATATATCCAAATACCCTTTACATGGTAGCTGAGCTTTTAACATTCTCTCGATTTCTACCCTGAAAGGTGCCCACGGCCGATCCCTGAACGTCAGGAAATCCTCATGCCGGAGCCTCAAAACAGCGCGCCAATGCTAACCACATTAGCGCCGCTGCACCATAAGACAACTGCGCAGAAAGGCAATTGTATTGAAAATTAGTTTTATTGAAACGTTAAAACATTAACCGGAGGTGATGAAAGTGCAACAGATTTCGTTTCCTGTCGAAAATTCAGACAATCGCTAGGCCAATTCGCCCTTCACCAGGGGAACAAAACGCACCGCTTCGACGGTATCGATAACAAATTCGCTTCCCTGGCGCCGAATGTACTTCAGCGTTTGGGCCTGCTCACCGACCGGTAACACCAGAATGCCACCGTCGTCCAACTGCTCCATCAGCGCCGGAGGGATCTCCGGTGGTGCCGCCGTGACAATGATGGCATCAAACGGCCCGCGCGATGCCCAGCCCTGCCAGCCATCGCCGTGACGGGTGGAAACATTGTGAAGATCGAGTTGTTTCAACCGGCGCTTGGCCTGCCATTGCAGCCCTTTGATACGTTCAACAGAGCAAACATGCTGCACCAGATGCGCCAGGATGGCGGTTTGATAGCCGGAACCGGTACCGATCTCCAATACCCGGGAGGTTGGCGTCAGGTTCAGCAGTTCGGTCATGCGTGCGACCATATAAGGTTGGGAGATCGTTTGGCCGGAGCCAATGGGTAACGCGGTATTCTCATAGGCCTTGTGTTCAAGTGCTTCATCAACAAAACGTTCCCGCGGCACTGCTTCGATCGCCTGCAGCAACCGTTCGTCCCGGATCCCCTGTTGACGCAGCTGCGTCAGCAATGTTTGCATACGCTTGTTCACCATTCCCCGCCGACCCCTGCTTTGGTTAACCACGTTTTTACCACGTCCTGAGCCGCATAGGCGGTTAAATCCACCTGCAGTGGCGTGATGGCCACATAACCTTGTTCTACCGCAGCGAAATCCGTGTCTGGCCCGGCATCAAACTTATCACCCGGCGGCCCGATCCAATAGAGATTTTGCCCGCGCGGATCTTGTTGACAGAACACCTTGTCAGCCGGATGGCGGCTGCCGCAGCGGGTCACACGAATGCCCTTAATCTGGTCCAGCGGCAAATCCGGCACGTTAATATTCAGAATTTTACCGGTTCGCAACGGTTCCCGCAGTAACGCACGCAGTACCCGACAGGTGATCGCCGCGGCGGTCGCATAATGCTGATGGCCGTTCAGCGACACGGCCAGCGCAGGTAACCCCAAATGACGCCCTTCCATAGCAGCCGCTACGGTGCCGGAATAGATAACGTCATCCCCCAGATTAAGCCCGGCGTTGATACCGGAAACCACGATATCCGGCGCAGGCTGCATCAGGGCATTCACACCCAGATACACACAGTCGGTCGGCGTTCCCTGCTGTACGGCGATATCGCCATTGGGCATCGTCAGGGTGCGCAATGGGGATTCCAGCGTCAGCGCATTGGATGAACCACTGCGGTTACGATCCGGTGCCACAACTTGAACTTCGGCGAACTCTCGCAATGCCGCCGCCAGCACCTGAATGCCCGGGGCGGTCACGCCGTCGTCATTACTCAGCAATATCCGCATAAGAGGTTGTCTTCTTTTTTATCTCTCAACCTGACCCTTTTTAAGCGGGCCGGCTATTTAACTACTCGGAATGAACGCCCAAAAGGAGGGGCTTAACCAGCAGATATTATGTTCACTCCCCCCGGCATGTCCAGTCACCAAGGGAAAAGACGAATTTTCGACCGGCTTCGGCACACTTCTTAACACCAAAAACCGCAGACAGGGCCAATACACCTCATGGCGCCGTCATGCTCCAGACGAAAAAAAACCTGCCTAAGCAGGTTTTCTATTACTCGCTAATATCCGCATCACTGCTGTCCTGCCGCATAATTTCGCGCACCACGCTGGTGGCGAAACTGCCGGCCGGTAGCCAAAAACGCAGTTCAACGGTGGCATCATCCCACCAGTCCCACTGCATATTTTTTGGCTGTAACAACAGCGCACGGCGGGCCGGATCAACACGTTCACGCTTTAAAAGCGCCATCAGTTCCGGTTGCTCCAGCAAACACTGCTGTTCAAAATTTAACGCTTCACCGGCGGTGCCCGGCTCGCCGTCACCCGGCAAGGGGGCGGTAATCATCAGTTCGCCGGCATCCAGCCGCTGTTGCAGCGCTTCCAACTCTTCAGGCTGGGCAACAAACCAGCTGCCACGACCACTGAGCTGCAAGGCATCTCCTTCCAGCACGGTATGTTGCTGCTGATTGGCCAGACGTCGGCTGGCAATCAGATTAAACAGCGCACTGCGGCTGGCAGAAAGATAAAAACTGCGCTTGCTGCGTTCTTTAACCCGGATCTCATCATTTGCCCAGCGGCGCGCCATCACCAGGTTATTGCCGCCGCGACCAAAGCGCTGGCTGCCAAAATAGTTCGGTACACCGCCGGCGGCAATCGCCTGCAGACGCGGTTCGACATCCTGACGATCGGAGATATGACGCAGTACCAGCGTGAAGGCATTGCCTTTCAGCGTGCCAATACGCATTTTGCGCAAGTGGCGGGCGCTGGCCAGCACTTCGCAGCCCTCCAGTGAGAACTGAGTAAAATCGGGTGTTTCTTTACCCGGCAAATGCAGGCAGAACCACTGCTCGGTCACCGCATGACGATCTTTCAGACCGGCATAGCTGACAGAGCGGGCGTGAATACCGGCAAAGCGCGCCAGATAATCGGCGACAAACTGGGTGTTACAGCCATTTTTGCGGATGTTCACCAGCACATGTTCGCCTTCGCCGTCCGGCTCAAAACCCAGGTCTTCCACCACCACGAAATCTTCCGGGTTGGCTTTTAACACGCCGGTGCTCTGCGGCTGGCCATGCAGCCAGGTCAGGTTAGCCATATCCATGCACTTATTCCTTGATCAACAAGGCAACCGCTTCGCAGGCAATGCCTTCGCCGCGCCCGGTGAATCCGAGCTGTTCGGTGGTGGTAGCCTTAACGTTGACATCATCCATATGGCATTGCAGGTCTTCCGCCAGGAAAACGCGCATTTGCGGGATATGCGGCGCCATTTTAGGGGCCTGGGCAATAATGGTGATATCCAGATTCCCCAGACGATAGCCTTTGGCGCGGATACGCTTCCAGGCCTCACGCAGCAGCACGCGGCTGTCGGCGCCTTTGAAAGCGGGGTCTGTGTCCGGAAACAGCTTGCCAATATCCCCCAACGCCGCCGCACCCAGCAGGGCATCGGTCGCCGCGTGCAGCGCCACATCACCGTCGGAGTGGGCCAGCAAACCTTTTTCATAAGGGATACGAACACCACCGATCACCAGCGGCCCTTCGCCACCAAATTTATGTACGTCAAAACCGTGACCGATACGCATGATGCGCTCCTTAATTGTCCAACTGAGTTAAATAGAAGGCCGCCAGCGCCAAATCTTCCGGGCGCGTGACTTTAATATTGTCCGAGCGTCCACTGACCAGCAACGGATGATAGCCACAATGCTCCAGCGCAGAGGCCTCATCGGTGACCGTCGCGCCGTCGTCCAACGCGCGCTGCAGGCAAAGTTTAAGCAAGGCCAGCGGGAATAGCTGCGGCGTTAACGCATGCCACAGGTCCTGACGCTCAACGGTATGGGAGATTGCACTGTGACCCGGCTCGGCACGCTTCATGGTGTCACGTACCGGTGCGGCCAAAATCCCCCCCACCTCGCTGTGTTCGGTGATCGCCAACAGGCGTTCCAGATCGTCGGCATGCAGACAGGGCCGCGCAGCATCGTGTACCAGCACCCATTTTGCCTCACCGGCCAGTTGCAAGCCGGCCATTACCGAATCGGCGCGTTGCTGACCGCCGACGGTGACCCGCACGCGGGGATCCCTGGCAATAGGTAACTGGTGAAATTGCTGGTCATCGGGGCCGATCGCCACAATCACCTGCGGAATACGCGGATGGCGCAATAGCGCGTGGATCGCATGCTCAAGAATGGTTTGGTGGCCGATGGTTAAATACTGCTTCGGGCAATCCGCCTGCATACGGCTGCCGATACCGGCAGCGGGCAGGACGGCAATCACCGGTGGAACGGTTCCTGCGGAGTGATTCATGCGTTACTTTTGTAGGTTATTTTGCGAGGAGGACGCCGCGTTGCGTCTGGATTGATCAGGAACCAGACGATAGAAAGTTTCACCGGGCTTAATCATGCTCAGTTCATTGCGCGCACGCTCTTCGATCGCTTCCTGACCGCCGTTCAAATCGTCGATTTCGGCGAACAGCTGATCGTTACGCGCTTTCAATTTCGCATTGCTGCCCTGTTGGACTGCAACGTCATCATTGACCCGCACGTAATCGTGAACACCATTTTTGCCCAGCCACAGTGAATACTGTAACCAACCGAGCAATGCCAGCAATAACAGCGTAAGTTTTCCCATCTCCGCCCCCTGAAAAACCGCCTAATCATCCCACAACTTTTCGTTGGACTCCACACTGAGAACGGCATTTCACCGCCAAATTCAGAGTAGGATGAGAATTTCTTGAGTTTATAACCTAAATTCGCGCCGAAAGCGGCAAAAAAAACCACTTTCACCCGATAAGACACAGATCGACAGCACCGCCCTCCCTCAATCAGGGTTTTTCTCGGTTATGCAGCAAGAAAAACTGGCTGCCCCGTCGTTTTGCCAACGCTTCCGCCGACCACGAACGAAAAGTGCATATTTAACACCATTGAAAATTCCATCATCAGGTAAGAGTTGTGTTTTTATTCATTAAGGATTATTTTTATGCACTCATAGTGCATAAATAAATCCAATGGATAACTTTTAATTACCGGGGATAGTGATGTTAAAACGCTTAGTTCTGATTGGCGCCTGCCTGGCCGCCACCCTGTCGGCTTCTGCCCTGGCAGCCGAACCTACTTACGTCGTCGGCTCCGGCGGCACCTATCGTCCGTTCGAATTCGAAAACAGCAACAAACAGCTGGAAGGCTTTGATATTGATATCATCAAGGCCGTGGCCAAGGCCGAAGGCTTCCAGGTCAAACTGGTGAATACGCCGTGGGAAGGGATCTTCGCCACGCTGAATTCCGGCGATCGCGACATCATTATCTCCGGCATCACCATCACCGACAAACGCAAGCAAATGGTTGATTTCTCTGCGCCTTACTTCCCGGCGGAGCAGACTATCGTGGTGCCTAAAGACTCTAACGTGAACTCCATCGCCGCGTTGAAAGCGCTGAAGGTCGGTGTGGTGAACTCCAGCACCGGCGACATTGTGGTATCCGACGTGCTGGGCAAAAACAGCACCGCCATCAAACGCTTCGACAACACCCCGCTGCTGTTGCAGGAGCTGTACGAAGACGGCATCGGCGCCGCCGTGGGCGACGTTGGCGTGGCCAAGTTCTACATCAAAACTCACCCGGAAAAAGAGTTCAAACTGGTGTCCGACGCCAAATTCGAGCGTCAGTATTTCGGCATTGCCGTTGCCAAGGGCAACGAGGAACTGCGCGGCAAGATCAACGCCGGCCTGAAGAAAATCATCGCCGACGGCACCTACGCCAAAATTTACCAGACCTGGTTTGACAGCAACGTGCCGACGCTGCCTGCCGAATAACTCAACAGTTGCCTGCAACCGGAAAACACTCGCAGGCAGGCGTAGCGAGCTAAGTCATCTCGGGTGCGGGTAGCGCGCAGCCACCGGAATGGACACAACGTCCATGAGGATGGCGAGCACAGCCCAAGCTCGAGATGACGACGCGCAGTAGCCTAAACACTCTTAAAGAAGGATCCGACCTTGAATTTCCGTTGGGAGATTATCCAGGAGTACGCCCCGCTGTTTATGGAAGGCGCCTGGATGACCATCAAATGCACCATTATCTGCGTGATATTGGGCACCACCTGGGGGCTGCTCCTGGGGTTAGGCCGTCTGGCACAAGCACCGCACGGCATCTGGAAACCGATACTGCATTACGGCGTCCAATGGCCGGTGCGCATTTATATCAGTGCCTTCCGCGGCACACCGCTGTTTGTGCAGATCATGGTGGTGCACTTCGCCCTGGTACCGTTGTTTATCAACCCACGTGACGGCCTGCTGGTCACCAACGGCCTGATGAGCAGTGACTTCGCCCGTGCGCTGCGCTCCGACTACGGCGCGTTTCTCTCCTGCGTCGTGGCGATTACGCTCAACGCCGGTGCCTACGTCTCGGAAATTTTCCGTGCCGGCATTCAGTCAATCGATCGCGGCCAGATGGAGGCTTCACGCTCACTGGGCATGAGCTACGGCAAAACCATGCGCAAGGTGATCCTGCCACAGGCATTCCGTCGCATGCTGCCACCGCTGGGCAACAACGCCATTGCCATCGTCAAGGATTCCTCTTTGGCCTCCGCCATCGGTTTGGCCGATCTGGCCTATGCCGCCCGGACGGTTTCCGGCGCCTATGCCACCTATTGGGAGCCCTACCTGACCATTTCGCTGGTCTATTGGGTCCTCACCTTCCTGCTTTCGCTGATGGTGCAACACATGGAAAAGAGGTTCGGGAAAAGTGATTCGCGTACATAATCTGCAAAAACAATTCGGCGAAAGCCACGTACTGCGTGGCATCTCCTGCGAAATCGCGACCAACGAAGTGGTCTGCGTCATCGGCCCGTCCGGCTCCGGTAAAAGCACCTTCCTGCGTTGTATCAACGCGCTGGAAACGCTTTCTGGCGGCGAGGTCCTGGTTAACGGTTTTGCCATACACAGCCAGAAAACCGATCTCAATAAAATGCGTGAGAGCGTGGGGATGGTGTTCCAGCGCTTTAACCTGTTCCCGCATATGACGGTGCTGGAGAACATCATTATGGCGCCGATGGGGGTGAAAAAGCTGTCGCGCGCCGACGCCGTCCTGCGCGCAGAAGCGCTGTTACGTAAAGTGGGTCTGTTGGATAAGATTGACGCCTATCCCAGCAGCCTGTCCGGCGGCCAACAACAGCGGGTGGCTATTGCCCGGGCGCTGGCGATGGAGCCGAAAATCATGCTGTTCGACGAACCCACCTCAGCGCTTGATCCCGAGTTGGTCGGCGAAGTGCTGGCGGTCATGAAGTCGTTGGCGCACGAAGGAATGACCATGGTGGTGGTTACGCACGAGATGGGTTTTGCCCGCGAAGTGGCCGATCGGGTGTTGTTTATCGATCAAGGGATCATTCAGGAAGAAGGCACGCCGCAGCAGATTTTCAGCCAGCCTGCCAACCCGCGAACTCAGGCTTTTCTAAGCAAAGTTTTGTAACCTTCGGCACGGCTTTGCAATGCTTCGGGCGCAGACGACTGCGCCCGCTCTCTCACCAACCGGTCAGAAAACTGAATACCAGCCAGAACAGACACAGCACGATAGCGCCAGTCAGCAGCAACGTCAGGATCAGACGGCCACGCAGCAGCATGCTGAGCGTAATGCCAATCAGCACCGAAACCGGCATCAGGGCCAGGAAGAACGGCCAGGTGTAGAGCAGGAAGAAGAGGGTATTGGAGCCATAGACCACGAACGGCACCGCGAACGCCAGCCAGTAGAAAACAAAGCCACAGACGCCGCCCAGGAAAGAATAAGAGGGTTCCTCTTTCTCCTGGTTTGAGTCAATCAAGATAGGCGAGACATTTTGCATAGTGATCCCTGGTTATTCGGCACGCTCTTCGGCGGGCTTAGCGTAAAAAGCGTATGACGCAAAAACGCCACACGCTTTTCTGAATTCAGGGTTTGATAATAGCTCGACCACGCAGCACGTCTAACAATTGCGCAATCAAATTTGTTACCAATTGTTGGCCATCAAGGTGAATATCCGGCCGTTGCGGTGCCTCGTAAACCGAGTCGATTCCGGTGAAATTACGCAGTTCGCCGGCGCGGGCTTTTTTGTACAATCCCTTCGGATCGCGCGCCTCACAAATCGCCAGCGGCGTGTCGACAAACACCTCGATAAAGCGATCTTCATCAAGCAGTTGGCGCACCATCTGCCGTTCTGCGCGGTGCGGTGAAATAAACGCGGTCAGCACCACCAGTCCGGCGTCCACCATCAGTTTGGACACTTCACCCACGCGGCGAATGTTCTCGCGTCGATCGTCATCGGAAAAGCCCAGATCTCGGCACAGGCCATGGCGAACGTTATCGCCATCCAACAGATAGGTACTGACGCCAAGGGCGTGCAGCGCCTGCTCCAGTGCACCGGCGACGGTGGATTTACCCGAGCCGGACAGCCCGGTAAACCACAGCACCACGCCTTTATGGCCATTACGGGCTTCACGATCCGCACGCGCTACCGCATGCGGGTGCCAGACCACGTTATCGTCCTCCGGCCCGGTTGGCCGTTGCTCTGCATCGGCCACGTTATTTGCCCCCGATCAGGTCACGCGCGCCCCAATGCGGGAAGTGTTTGCGTACCAGAGCATTCAGTTCCAGCTCGAACGCACTGAACTCCCCTGCCGCTACCGGAGCGTCCTGCAAGGTTTCGCGGATCAATCCGGCGCCGACCGTGACGTTACTCAGGCGATCGATAAAAATCAGCCCACCGGTATCATGGTTACGCTGATAGCTGTCCAGCACCAGCGGCTCGTCGAAGGTCAGCTCCACCAGACCAATGCCGTTCAGCGGCAAGGTGTCGGCCTGATGTTGGGCCAGGGAGTTAATTTCTACCTGGTGACGAATACCTTCCACCCGTGCACGGGTCTTTTTACCGGCAACCTTGATGTCATAGCTCTGCCCTGGCAACAGCGGCTTCTCGGCCATCCACACCACGTCGACCAGTGCGCTTTGCGCCGCCTGTAAGGTTTCCCCGGCATCGACCAGCAAATCGCCACGGCTGATATCCACTTCATCCTTCAGCACCAGCGTGATCGCCTCACCCGGCACCGCTTCCTGCAAATCGCCATCAAAGGTAACAATGCGTGCAACGGTAGATTCCACACCGGAAGGCAGCACCTTCACGCGTTGGCCCACGCGCACCACACCGGCAGACAGGGTGCCGGCATAGCCACGAAAATCCAGGTTCGGACGGTTAACATATTGCACCGGGAAGCGCAGCGGCTGCGTTTCGCGCTCGCTGATCACATCCACACTTTCCAGCACCTGCAGCAGCGTTGGGCCGTTATACCAAGGCATCTGGGTGCTTTCGCTGGCCACATTATCGCCGTCCAGCGCCGATAGCGGGACAAACTTGATGTCCAGATCGTTCGGCAACTGCTGAGCGAAGGTCAGATAGTCCTGTTTGAACTGCTCGAATACTGACTCTTGATAATCCACCAGGTCCATTTTATTGACCGCGACCACCAGATGGCGGATCCCCAGCAACGTAGCGATAAAGCTGTGTCGGCGAGTTTGATCCAGCACCCCTTTGCGTGCGTCGATCAACAGGATCGCCAAATCGCAGGTAGAGGCACCGGTCGCCATATTACGGGTGTACTGCTCATGCCCCGGCGTATCGGCGATAATAAACTTGCGCTTTTCGGTCGAGAAATAACGATAGGCCACATCGATGGTAATGCCCTGTTCACGCTCGGCCTGCAGGCCGTCGACCAGCAATGCCAGATCGAGCTTTTCGCCCTGGGTGCCGATGCGCTTGCTGTCACTGTGCAACGTTGACAGCTGATCTTCGTAGATCTGGCGGGTATCGTGCAACAGGCGGCCGATCAGGGTACTTTTACCGTCGTCGACGCTGCCGCAGGTCAGGAACCGTAACAGACTTTTGTGTTGCTGTGCGTGCAGGTAAGACTCGACCCCGCCCTGTTCAGCGATTTGTTGTGCAATTGCGTTATTCATCCGGCGGCTCCTTAGAAATACCCTTGACGCTTTTTCAGCTCCATCGAGCCGGACTGATCGCGGTCGATCATCCGTCCCTGGCGCTCACTGGTGGTGGACACCAACATCTCTTCGATGATTTCCGGCAGCGTTTCGGCCTCGGACTCCACCGCACCGGTCAGCGGCCAGCAACCCAGCGTGCGGAAACGCACCATGCGCTGGCTGATCACTTCACCCGGCTGCAGATCAATACGATCGTCGTCCACCATCAGCAGCATGCCGTCGCGCTCTACCACCGGGCGGGGTTTCGCCAGGTACAACGGGATAATGTCGATCTTTTCCAGGAAGATGTATTGCCAGATATCCAGCTCGGTCCAGTTCGACAGCGGGAACACACGAATGCTCTCGCCCTTGTTAATCTGGCCGTTATAGTTGTGCCACAGCTCCGGACGCTGGTTCTTCGGATCCCAGCGGTGGAAACGGTCGCGGAAAGAATAGATACGCTCTTTGGCTCGTGACTTCTCTTCGTCACGGCGAGCACCGCCAAAGGCGGCATCAAAACCGTATTTGTTCAGCGCCTGCTTCAGGCCTTCGGTTTTCATGATATCGGTGTGCTTGGCACTGCCGTGAACGAACGGGTTGATGCCCATCGCCACGCCTTCCGGGTTTTTGTGGATCAACAGTTCAAAACCGTATTCCTTCGCGGTGCGATCACGGAATTGGTACATTTCGCTGAATTTCCAGCCGGTATCCACGTGCAGCAGAGGGAACGGCAGCGTGCCCGGGTAAAAGGCCTTACGCGCCAGGTGCAGCATCACGGAAGAGTCTTTACCGATGGAATAGAGCATCACCGGGTTGCCGAATTCAGCGGCGACTTCACGGATGATATGGATACTCTCCGCCTCCAATTGCCGCAAATGAGTGAGTCGTTTTTCGTCCATAACAGATCCTTAAGCCAAATTCACGACGGCTGGGCGTGATACCCCTTCCGTCTGCGGTTGATGCCCAAACCAGGCGATTTGGTGATGTAACTCCACCACTTCGCCGATCACCAGCAGCGCCGGTAACGGTGCCTGTTGAGCCAATTGTTCGAGTTGTTGCAGCGTACCGGTTTGCACCAGTTGGTCCGCACGCGTGCCGCGGCTGATGACCGCTACGGGCGTAGTGGCCGCGCGGCCGTGGGCTATCAGGCGCTGGCTGATATCCGCCGCCTTCATGGTGCCCATATAGATAGCCAGAGTCTGACGCGCACGCGCCAGGTCGGCCCAGTCCAGCCCATCACCGTCGGGACGACAGTGACCGGTAATAAAGGTGACACTTTGTGCGTGATCGCGGTGCGTCAGCGGGATACCTGCATAGGCGGTAGCCCCGGCGGCAGCGGTCACACCCGGCACCACCTGGAACGGAATGCCTGCCGCAGCAGCCACCTGCAATTCTTCGCCACCCCGGCCAAAGATAAAGGGATCGCCTCCCTTTAACCGCACCACGCGCTTGCCCTGTTGCGCCAGTTCCACCAGCAGACGGTTGGTTTCTTCCTGGATCACCAAATGCGCGCCAGCGCGTTTGCCCACACAGATACGTTCGGCATCGCGACGAACCAAATCAAGGATTTCATCGCTGACCAGATGGTCATACAGCACCACGTCGGCCTGCTGCATCACCTGCAACCCGCGCAGGGTCAGTAACCCCACGTCGCCCGGCCCGGCGCCCACCAGCGAGATTTCGCCCTGAGTGCCTTCACTGCCCTGGGCAAACTGCTGTAAGTCTTGCTCCAGTTGCCGTTCTGCCTCGGCAGTTTGGCCATTGGCCACCAGCGTTGCGAAACGGCCACCAAAGGTTTTTTCCCAAAAGCGCCGGCGTTCACCGATCGCATTCAGCCGTTGTTTCACCTGCCCGCGCCAGCGCCCGGCGACCTCGGCCATCTGCCCCAGGCTGGCGGGCAACAAGGCTTCGAGTTTTTCACGCAGCATGCGCGCCAACACCGGAGCCTGGCCGCTGGAAGAGACGGCCACCACCAGGGGTGAACGGTCGATTATCGACGGGAAGATGAACGAGCAGCGCGGCTGATCGTCCACCACATTGGCCAGCACCCGGCGTTTGTCCGCTTCGGCAAACACCTCGGCATTCAGCGCACTGTCATCAGTGGCGGCAATCACCAGGAAAACCTCATCCAGTTGCTGAGCGACAAAAGCTTTTCCCAGCCAGTGGACTTGCCCCTGCTGACGTAATTGTTCGAGTATCGGTGAGAGTGACTGCGCAACTATCCGTATTTCAGCCCCGGCGCGCAGGAGAAGATCAACTTTGCGCGCAGCCACTTCACCGCCGCCAACGACCAGCACCGGACGTTGTTTTAGGTCGGCAAATATAGGTAGATAGTCCACAACAGCCTTTTCATCTATGCAGGAAGATACTGTGACTATACGGGCTGAGATTTAGCCTCTGAAATGACGAAAAGGAATGACTAGTGCAATAATGGAATAAGGCACGCCGCGTCAGGGTTTGCGGCGGTTTCACGCCCGGTATGGCCACAGCGATGAACCAGCCCAGGCAGACGCCAGGGGACGGAAGTTAAAACCAAAACTTCGCGGCAGTCATGCACAGTCCGGCTACAACCAATATGGTGCTAACCATCCATTTGGTTTGATTAGCCATCTCTTTATGAACCAAACCGATCTCCCGGTGCAGCAATCCCACTTCCTTATGCAAATCGCCTTTGGTAACAAACTCTACGGAACGCATGGTCAGCGTCGCCAAATCGGTTTTAACCTGAGTGAGAGTATGTTCCACATACTCAGCTTTCTTCTCTATCAGGCCGAACCTGTTATCACAGTTGTCCAACATCAGGGTTTCTCCTTCGGCCCGTATGAACCTTATCGCTGAATAATAAACCACACACTGGACATGGTTAAATACCGATTCCCGTAATATGCCCAGCATTTCGCAAAATGTGTTGCACGAACCCGGGATCGATATCAATAGTTGCGCACAGCGCCGAAATTTTGCCTGCACAGCGTAAATTTCAGAGCGGAGGAAATTGTTTAATCTGCCGCCGAGTCTCATACTGAGAGCCGCAAAAAGAATCGGTATTACCGACATTAAAAAGAAGGATTTTTCGGTATGTTTTCCCGCGTTTACCTGAAGACCGGCCTGCTGGTGGCAGTGCTTGGCGGTATTTTCAGCGTTTCGGCTGCCGCCCAGCCCGCGAAAGAGGCCCCGATGGGCAAGTTCGCCGCCGATCAAATTCGTCATATTGCCACCTATTTCCCCGGCCGTATGGCAGGCAGCCCAGCCGAATTGCTCACCGCCGATTATCTGAACCAGCAGTTCAGCAAGATGGGGTATCAGAGCGATATCCGCAGTTTCAATACCCGGTATATCTACACCAGCAAAGACGGCAAGAAGAACTGGAATAACGTCACCGCCAGCTCGGTGATCGCCGCCAAAAATGGCAGTAATCCGCAGCAAATCCTGATCGTGGCGCATTTTGATACCTATACGCCGAAGAGCGATGCCGATCTGGACAACAATCTCGGCGGCTTGACACTACAGGGCGTCGATGACAATGCCTCTGGCGTTGGTGTGATGTTGGAGTTGGCGGAACGCTTGAAGAATATCCCCACGACTTACGGCCTGCGCTTTGTCGCCACCAGCGCCGAAGAGATCGGTTCGCTGGGTGCACAGAACTATTTGCAGCGCATGAGCCCGGAAGAGAAACGTAATACGCTGCTGGTGATTAACCTCGACAGCCTGATTACCGGCGATCGCCTGTACTTCAATTCCGGTCTCAACACGCCGCCGAAACTGGCGAAACAGAGCCGCGATCGCGCGCTGGATATTGCCCATCGCTACGGCATCGCCGCCGCCACTAACCCGGGCACTAAGGCGCACCCAAAAGGCACCGGCTGCTGCTCCGATCAGGAAGTGTTTGATAAAGCAGGTATCCCGGTACTGGCCGTCGAAGCCACCAATTGGTCACTGGGTGATAAAGACGGCTATCAACAACGCGCCGTCAGCCCGCATTTCCCGCAGGGCATCAGTTGGCATCGCCCGCAGTACGATAACCTGCAATACCTGGAGCGTAATCTGCCAGGGCGAATCGACAAGCGCAGCCGCGAGAGCGTGCAGATCCTGTTGCCGCTGCTCAAAGAGCTGGCACAGGCACACCCGGTAAAAACACCCAAGAAGAAGTAGTCGTATCGGGGGCAAAATTCAGTACAAATTTTGTACCCCAGTACTCGACTGAGTATACTGTTGCCAGGAATACGCAGCAGGAGCCCTACTGATGAGCACGCAAAAGACCCTGTCGCAGAAAGCGACGCGGGAAAGCCTCGGCTCTCCCGAAAATTTCGAGGGAGGTGTTTGGGTGACGAGAAATGGAACCGCTGAATTATTCGTTCAAACTGCAGCCGAGCGCCAGGAAGAGCTCGCCGCTTGGGAACGAGAACGGCAAACGCATGCGTTGCTGAAACTGACCTTGAAGGCAAAACAGGATGTCACCGAAGGCAGAACACTTTCTGCTGAAGAGGCATTACAAAGGTTACGCGCATCACGGGGGTAAGGATCACCACCATGTATGATGTTCACCTTACGAATACAGCATTGCAGTGCCTCAGCGATATTGAATCCTTTAAGGCCTCCACTCTTGGCCCACAAGGCTCAGCAAGATTCGTTGACTCACTGTTTGCCGATACTCTCCAACATTTACACCTTGATCCGCTACGCTGCCGGTATAACGTTCAGTTAGCTGAATTTGGGCTGGCGGTGCGTGAGCGACTGGATCGTCACGACTACCGAACGCTATATGAAGTGACAGAAAATCGCGTAGATATTCTACTTATTTTGCATACCCGCCAAGATATCGGTGCGGCACTCTGGCGGCATATGTTGCTGAATTAACAAGGGCCCAGCAAATGCTGAGCCCCTGGCCGGTTTAATAGGGTATTAGCCTTCGTGCAGGCCGCACTCGCGCTTCAGACCGAAGAAGCGGGTTTCTTCTTCGCTCATGCCCGGTTCCCATTTCTGCGTGGTATGGGTATCCCCTACCGACAGATAGCCTTGCTCCCACAGCGGGTGGTAACTCAGGCCGTGCTCGGTGAGGTATTGATAAATTTTGCGGTTGTCCCAGTCGATAATCGGCAGGATCTTGAACACCCCGCGTTGTACCGCCAACACTGGCAAATGAGCGCGACTGCCGGATTGCTCACGGCGCAGGCCGGCGAACCAGGTCTGTCCGCCCAGGGTTTCCAGCGCGCGGTTCATCGGTTCAACCTTGTTAAGCTGGTTGTACTTCTCTATGCCCTCAACGCCCTGCTCCCACAGTTTGCCATAGCGTGCCTCCTGCCAGGCAGGCGACTGCTCGGCGCGGAACACCTGCAGGTTCAGCTTCAGTTTGTCAGCCAACTGGTCGATAAACTGATAGGTTTCCGGGAACAGATAGCCGGTATCGGTGAGGATCACCGGGATATCCGGCTTGATCCTGGTGACCAAATGCAGGCACACCGCCGCCTGAATGCCAAAGCTTGAAGAGAGCACAAACTCGCCCGGCAGATGTTCCAGCGCCCATTCCACACGTTGCTCGGCAGAAAGTGTCTCCAACTGACCATTAACCACCGCCAGTGCCAACGCCTGCCCAGACTTGGGCAGCGCATTCAGCTCTGCCAGATTGAATTCAGCCATGTTGCCTGCCTCCTGATACTTGAATCATACCGCGCAGATCCAGCCCCCTGTAACAGCGGGGCCAAATGGCGTCAGTCCCAGAAATCCTGTGCCGGATCAACCACCGGCCGGACCACACCGGCGCGGATGGTGAAATCACCAAAGCCTTCGCCTGCCGTGCGCTCGGTGGCCCAACGGCCCACCAGTTGGTCAATCTCTCGCAGAATTTCTTCTTCGTTAATATTTTCTCGGTACATGCGCGGAATACGCGTGCCTTCCCGGTTACCGCCAAGATGCAGGTTATAGCGGCCAACCGCTTTACCTACCAGACCAATCTCCGCCAGCAGCGCACGACCACAGCCGTTCGGGCAACCGGTGATGCGCAGCACAATGTGCTCGTCACCTACCCCGTGCCGATGCAGGATCCCTTCCACCTTGGTGACAAACTCCGGCAGGAAACGCTCAGCCTCTGCCATTGCCAATGGGCAGGTTGGGAAAGATACGCAGGCCATCGAGTTTTGACGCTGTACGCTGATCCCGTCGTCGATCAGACCATGATCCCGTGCCAGAGCTTCGATCTTCGCCTTCTCGCTTTCAGGCACGCCGGCGACGATCAGGTTCTGGTTGGCGGTCAGACGGAAATCCCCTTTGTGGATCCGTGCTATCTCGGCAACGCCGGTTTTCAGCGGACGCCCTGGGTAATCCAACAATCGACCATTCTCGATAAACAGCGTCAGGTGCCATTGATCATCAATGCCTTTCACCCAACCGATGCGATCGCCACGACCGGTAAATTCGTATGGGCGGATTGGCTCGAAAGTGATGCCTGCCCGTTTTTCCACTTCAGCACGGAAGGTGTCGACCCCGACACGCTCCAGCGTATATTTGGTTTTGGCGTTCTTGCGATCGGTACGA
The DNA here is from genome assembly GCF_949794035.1 of Serratia proteamaculans. NCBI lineage: Bacteria > Pseudomonadati > Pseudomonadota > Gammaproteobacteria > Enterobacterales > Yersiniaceae > Serratia > Serratia proteamaculans. The sequence continues at coordinate 826,432 of NZ_OX461105.1, read as the reverse complement.
TTGCCCCAGTCGCGTTGAGTGGTCACTACCGCTTCCGCGACGGCCAGCGTGTGTTCCAGCGGGATATAGCCGAATTCACTGGCCTGGCGGGCATAAGTTTTCTTGTTGCCGTGTTCAATCGACAAACCACCGCCCACCAGCAGGTTGAAGCCCACCAGCTTGCCGTTTTTGGCGATCGCAACGAAGTTCATGTCGTTAGCGTGCAGATCAACGTCATTCTGCGGCGGGATCACCACCGTGGTTTTAAATTTGCGCGGCAGATAGGTAGCACCGAGGATTGGCTCTTCGTCGGTGGTCGCCACTTTTTCCTGATCCAGCCACACTTCTGCATAAGCGCGGGTACGCGGCAGCAGATGTTCAGAAATCTTCTTCGCCCACTCGTAGGCTTCCTGATGCAGCTCGGACTCTACCGGGTTGGAGGTACAAAGCACGTTGCGGTTGACGTCGTTGGCGGTAGCCAGCGCATCCAGGCCCAGTCGGCCCAGCAGTTGGTGAACCGGCTTCACGTTGCCCTTCAAAATGCCATGGAACTGGAAGGTCTGACGGTTGGTGATACGAATGCTGCCGTAAAGCGTGCTTTCCTGCGCAAACTTATCAATGCCCAGCCACTGCTGCGGGGAAATAATCCCCCCCGGCAGACGGCAACGCAGCATCATCGCGTGACGCGGCTCCAGCTTCTGCTCGGCGCGTTCGGCACGGATATCACGGTCGTCCTGCTGGTACATGCCGTGAAAACGGATCAGCAGGAAGTTGTCACCGGTAAAACCGCCGGTCAGGCCGTCCTTCAAATCTTCAGCAATGGTGCCGCGCAGGAAGTTACTTTCTTTCTTCAAACGCTCGGCATCGGCCAATTTGCCTTCAACCACCAGAGGCCCCGGGTGTTTATCACTCATCAGTAAACATCTCGCTGATAACGGCGCTCAAGGCGCAGCTCACTTAAAAATTCATCCGCCAGCTCGGCATCCATACCACCGTGCTCGGCCACCAGTTCCAGTAATGTATTTTCCACGTCCTTCGCCATGCGGTTTGCATCGCCGCAGACATAAATGTGTGCGCCTTCCTGGATCCAACGCCACACTTCAGCGCCCTGTTCGCGCAGTTTGTCTTGCACGTAGACTTTATGTTGCTGGTCGCGTGACCAGGCCAGATCGATGCGAGTCAGCAGGCCGTCCTTCACATAGCGCTGCCATTCGACCTGATACAGGAAATCTTCGGTAAAGTGCGGGTTGCCGAAGAACAGCCAGTTCTTGCCACCGGCACCGTCAGCATCACGCTGCTGCATAAAGGCACGGAACGGCGCAATGCCGGTACCCGGACCAATCATGATCACCGGTGTTTCCGGGTTGGCCGGCAAACGGAAGTTGTCGTTATGTTCGATGAAGACCCGCAGGTCGCCGTCCTCTTCCAGACGATCGGCCAGGAAACTGGAGGCGCCACCGGCACGTTCGCGGCCGTCGATGTCGTAGCGCACCACACCGACGGTAACGTGCACTTCGTTTTCGTTCTCAGCCTGCGAGGAAGCGATGGAATACAAACGCGGCGTCAGCGGACGTAGTAAAGCAATCAACTGTTCGGCGTTGAGATCGGCCGGGGCCTGACGCACCATGTCGACAATCGGCGTGTTGTGCGCGTAATGCTGCAGCGCCGCTTTATCCGCCAGCAGGCCGATCAACTTCTCATCACGCGACAGGGCCGCGTATTTGTCGACAATCAGCGTGGTGTTCTGCGTCAGCTCAAAATGGCTGCGCAACGCTTGCGCCAGCGGCAAGGTTTTACCTTCCACTTCCACCGACTCGTCGCCTTTCAGCCACAGCAGTTGCACCAGCTCATCCACCAGCGCAGGATCGTTATCGAACCATACACCCAGCGCGTCACCCGGTCGGTAACGCAGGCCAGAATCGCCCAGGTCGATCTCGATATGGCGCACGTCTTTGTCTGACGCACGGCCGGTAATTTTTTGCTTCACCGCCAGTTGCGCGGTCAGCGGCTGTTCTTTGCTGTATGGGCTGCTGTCGAGCAGATCAACCGCGCCGCTGGCAAGCTGGCCCGGTGCAGCGCTTTCAGCCGGGGCACGTGCTTTCAGCACTTCCACTACCTGTTTACGCCAGGCCGTGGCCAGTTCCTGATATTCCACGTCGGCGTCAACCCGCTCGACCAGGCGCTCGGCACCCAGTTCGGCCAGTTTGCCGTCGAAGTCTTTCCCCGACTGACAGAAGTTTTCGTAGGAAGTGTCCCCCAACCCGAATACCGCAAACGCGGTCTCATTGAGTTTGGGGGCTTTCTTCGAGAACAGGAATTTATGCAGCGCAACCGCCTCTTCCGCCGGATCACCTTCCCCCTGCGTGGAGGCGACGATCACCAGCAAACGTTCCTGGGCAATTTGCTTGAACTTGTAGTCACCGGCGTTCACCAGGGTGACGCTCAATTTGGCGGCCAACAGATCGTCACGCAGCTGTTCTGCCAGACGGCGTGCATTACCGGTTTGCGACGCGGAGATCAGCGTGATGCTGGCGGCAGCAGAGGCCACCGGCGCAATGGCTACGGCGCCAGGCTGTTGATTAACCATTCCCCAGAAATAACCTGACAGCCACGCCAGCTGCGTTGGTGAATATTCACCAATCGCCGCCTGCAGGCGTGCCAGCTGTTCGGGCGTCAGCGGGAGCAAAGATGTTGGAGGTGCCTGAGTCGTCATTGCAGTACTTATTTCCTATACTTGGCACCTATCCAGCCAGGTGCTCGCCAATGTCAGTCGCTGTCTTTTCGTTCAGTCCGTGGTGCTGAAAAGATCAGGATAGTTTGTAAGGTTACCGAGCAGATTAGCAACGATTAAATAAGGGATAGCCATAAATAATAACTAAAATGACTAAGCGGTTTTTCTGGTAAGGGTTAGCAGTTAAAGCGTTAAGGTGTATTTTTTATCCCTATGAAAATAAACCTGTTTTTTTGAAGCTTATTGAATGACTCGCATTTACCACTCATTACCCCAACCGATAGGTCTATCAATGACCAAACAAAAAAAGTGTTAAGACCGCTTTGCGGCGGCTGGCGGTAGACCAAAGCGGTATAAATGGCAAGCAGGCTCCATTTCCGGTAAACTTCGGCGGTTTTTGAGTCAATGAGGCCGTAATAATGGCAACCACGCTGTTTAAAGATTTTCAGTTTGAAGCCGCACACCGCTTGCCGAACGTCGCGGAGGGCCATAAATGTGGTCGTCTACACGGGCATTCGTTTATGGTGCGTCTGGAAGTGACCGGTGAAGTCGATGCACACACCGGTTGGGTGATGGATTTCGCCGAGCTTAAAGCCGTGTTCTCCCCTATCTGGGAGCGCCTGGATCACAATTATCTAAACGATATTCCAGGATTGGAAAATCCCACCAGCGAAGTTCTCGCCGCCTGGATTTGGCAGCAGCTCAAACCCCAGTTGCCGGAACTGACTGCGGTGATGGTGAAAGAAACCTGTACCGCGGGATGCGTGTATAAAGGTTAAAGAAAGGGCGCCGATGGCGCCCTGAATTTTAGGCAATATTCAGATACTTATGGGTCTGCATCGATAGGCGCCAGTTGCGCGCAATGCAGGTTTCAATACACAGGCGGGTCGCCTCTTCCTTCTGACTGATCGGCTGCAACGCGATAATCCGCGGTTTCTCATCATGCAGCGTCGCCAGCAGCGCATCCAGCGCTTCAATATCACGCTCGCGTCCGACCGGATGCTTCACTTCATCAGCACGTTGCAAAGCCTGGCTCAACACCTTCATGCCACCGCGCATATTCACCTTGGGTGAAACCGTTACCCAGGTTTTCGCCGAGCATTGAATTTCGTGAGTACCGCTGGTTTCAATCTGGCAGCCGTAGCCGTGATCTTCCAGTAACTCGGTCAGCGGAGTCAGATCGTAAATGCAGGGCTCACCGCCGGTGATCACCACGTGGCGCGCGGTATAACCTTGCTGGCGCATGACGGCCAACAACTGCTCGGCACTGGCGCTGCCCCAGGCATCGCTCTCTTCGGTTTTAACCAGAATCCGTTGCATATCAACTTCCCGATTGGCTTCCTTTTCCCAGGTATGTTTGGTATCGCACCAGCTGCATCCTACCGGGCAGCCCTGCAGGCGGATGAAAATGGCCGGAACGCCGGTAAAAAAGCCTTCGCCCTGCAAGGTTTGGAACATTTCATTAATCGGGTACTGCATCGGTTTCTCAATCTGGAAAGGTAAAAAGGGATTATCGCAGATTCCGGCCCGGTGACCAAACAGGCGAAATTGTATTAAATTTTATCCTCCGCGCTATCGGCAGCTTATCTCACCGGCTATCGGCTTCATTTAATTCGCTTACTGTGCCATCCCCTTGCATTGACGGTGTAATCTGCTTCGCAAAAACAACATTTAATTAACGTATAAGATAAATATATTTGACATAAACCGCTCACACGCAGATGTATATACAGGCAAGCACAAGTCGGACGTCAGTTCCGGCGGTTCATTCACCACAATCATATCTGCGTTTAGAGGGTGCCATGGCTCATTCCACCGAGTTGAATATTCAACAGGCCATCGACGACAGCAAATTCTCGCTGTTTCACTGGACCTTGATCATTTTGGGATTCCTGATCCTGGCCATTGATGGCTTTGACACTGCGGCAATGGGGTATATCGCCCCTTCGGTCGCCAAAGACTGGGGCATCGTGAAGCAGGATCTCGGCCCGGTGCTGAGCGCCGCCCTGTTGGGGCTGTCACTCGGTGCACTGGTTGCCGGGCCGATCTCCGACCGTATCGGCCGCAAACGGGTGCTGGTGTTTTCGTGCCTGTTCTTCGGCCTGTCGAGTCTGGCTACTGCCTATGCAGGATCACTCAACAGTCTGACGCTATGGCGTTTTCTCACCGGCCTGGGGCTGGGTGCGGCAATGCCGAACGCCATCACGCTGATTTCCGAATATGCGCCGCAGCGCTGCCGTTCGATGGCGATTAACACCATGTACTGCGGTTTCCCACTGGGTGCGGCCGGCGGCGGCGCCATTTCGTCGTGGCTGATCCCGGCCTATGGCTGGCACAGCGTGCTGTTGCTGGGGGCGATAGCTCCGCTGGTGTTGACGGTCTTGTTGATCCTGTTCCTGCCGGAGTCGGTGAAGTACATGGTTAACCGCGGCAAAGAGACGCTCAAAATCAAACGCATCGCCCAGCGCTTTGTCAGCCAGGATCTCGATAACGTCTCGCGTTTTTATCTGTATGAAGAACCACTGGCGAAGTCAAAAACCAGCGTCGGCCTGTTGTTCACCCGGCCTTATCTGACCGGAACCTTGATGCTGTGGCTGACCTACTTTATGGGTTTGGTGATTTATTACGTCTTGCTGAGCTGGATGCCGATCCTGATGCAGGGTCTGGGTTATCAGTTGGAGCAGTCGGCGATCCTGACCTCGTTGTTCACCTTTGGCGGGACCCTCGGCATTCTGGTGGCCGGCTGGCTGATGGACCGCTGGAACGCCCATAAGGTGGTGTCGAGCGGCTTTGTCATTACCGCGCTGCTGATTGTGGCGATGGCGACCGAAGACAGCCATATCGTGCTGCTGGGCACCTTTATCTTCCTGATGGGGATCACCATGAACGGGGCGCAGTCCGGCCTGCAAACGCTGGCAGCGACCTTTTACCCGACTCACAGTCGTGCAACCGGCATTGCCTGGATGCAGGGCATCGGCCGCTTTGGTGGCGTAGCGGGTACCATGATGGGGGCGCAGTTGCTGGCCATGCAGTGGGAAGTGCAGAGTATTTTGATGTTCCTGTGCGTGCCGGCGTTGATCGCCGCTATCGCCACGGTATTCAAAATGACCCGCCGGGCGGTGTTACAGCCTGCTGATAAACCCGCGTAAGGGCTAAACCGGTAGGGCGCAGCATGCAGTGCCCCTGCCACAAAACAACCGAGCACTCTGTCAACGGCCTCACGCCCGCCCTCTGGCGGGCGTTTTGCTTCCAGCGATAGGACTTTTTTATCACAGCGCCTAACTTGTAATAGGTATGTAAAATTATTGTGATTGGACGCTCAAAATTGACCCATTTTTAATTCATTTTTGTTGAATAGCTCACTGTTCTCCCCTGTCAGACTAATGAGTACAACGCCCAATAAATCCGTATCAACCTGATTAACAACAACAATAGCTTTCTCTTATGCCATTTTTGGCATCCACTGGTCGGTGTTGCATATGCTTGTACATACAAGTATATGTTAATAAACCCTACGCATTGTTATGGCGTGGTGATTCACCCCACCGCGTTATGGGATCTGCTCCAATACTGTTTGAGGAAAATGCTGTGACTGCAAATAACAAAGTTCGCAATGTCGAAGTACGCGCGCCACGCGGCACAAAATTAAATGCAAAAAGCTGGCTGACCGAAGCGCCGTTGCGCATGCTGATGAACAACCTCGATCCTGAAGTGGCGGAGAACCCGCACGAGCTGGTGGTGTACGGTGGTATCGGCCGCGCTGCGCGTGACTGGGATTGCTACGACAAAATTGTCGCCACCCTGAAAACCCTGGAAGACGACGAAACGCTGCTGGTGCAGTCCGGCAAACCGGTTGGGGTATTCAAAACCCACAGCAACGCGCCACGCGTACTGATCGCCAACTCCAACCTGGTGCCTCACTGGGCAACCTGGGAACACTTTAACGAACTGGACGCCAAAGGCCTGGCCATGTACGGCCAGATGACCGCCGGCAGCTGGATCTACATTGGCAGCCAGGGCATCGTCCAGGGCACCTACGAGACCTTCGTGGAAGCGGGTCGCCAGCATTATGACGGCAGCCTGCAGGGCCGCTGGGTGCTGACCGCCGGTCTGGGTGGCATGGGTGGCGCACAGCCGCTGGCCGCGACATTGGCAGGCGCTTGCTCGCTGAACATCGAATGCCAGCAGAGCCGCATCGATTTCCGTCTGAAAACCCGCTATGTCGATGAACAAGCGGTGGATCTGGACGACGCACTGGCCCGCATCAAGAAATACACCGCCGAAGGCAAAGCCATCTCCATCGCCCTGTGCGGTAACGCAGCAGATGTTCTGCCGGAACTGGTACGCCGCGGCGTGCGTCCGGACATGGTCACCGACCAGACCAGCGCCCACGATCCGCTGAACGGCTACCTGCCTAAAGGCTGGAGCTGGGAAGAATACCGTCAGCGTGCGCTGAGCGAACCGGCTCAGGTGGTGATCGCCGCCAAGCAGTCGATGGCCGAACACGTCGAAGCCATGCTGGCGTTCCAGAAAATGGGCGTACCAACCTTCGACTACGGCAACAACATTCGTCAGATGGCGAAAGAAATGGGCGTCAGCAACGCCTTTGATTTCCCGGGCTTCGTACCGGCTTACATCCGCCCGCTGTTCTGTCGCGGTGTTGGTCCGTTCCGCTGGGCTGCTCTGTCCGGCGATCCGCAAGACATCTACAAAACCGATGCCATGGTTAAAGAGCTGATCCCGGATGACGAGCATCTGCACCGCTGGCTGGATATGGCGCGCGAGCGCATCAGCTTCCAGGGCCTGCCGGCACGTATCTGCTGGGTCGGTCTGGGCCAGCGCGCCAAGCTGGGTCTGGCGTTCAACGAAATGGTCCGCAGCGGCGAACTTTCCGCACCAATAGTGATCGGCCGTGACCATCTGGACTCCGGCTCCGTTGCCAGCCCGAACCGTGAAACCGAATCGATGAAAGACGGCTCAGACGCCGTCTCCGACTGGCCACTGCTTAATGCCCTGCTCAATACCGCCAGTGGCGCGACCTGGGTTTCTCTGCACCACGGTGGTGGCGTCGGCATGGGCTTCTCCCAGCATTCCGGTATGGTTATCGTTTGTGATGGCACCGATGAAGCCGCAGAACGCATCGCCCGCGTATTGCATAATGACCCGGCCACCGGCGTGATGCGTCATGCCGATGCCGGTTACGACATCGCCATTGAATGCGCCCGCGAGCAAGGGTTGAACCTGCCGATGGTGGCTGCGACTCAAGGAGACAAAGCATGAAAGCGCTGACTATTCGCCCTGGCCACCTGACGCTGGCGCAACTGCGTGAAGTTTACCTACACCCGGTCACCCTGACACTGGACGACAATGCCTACGCCGACATCCAGCAGAGCGTCGCCCTGGTAGAGCGTATCGTTGAAGAAGACCGCACCACTTACGGTATCAACACCGGTTTCGGCCTGTTGGCATCCACCCGCATCGCCCGCGAAGATCTGGAAAATCTGCAGCGTTCGATCGTGCTGTCCCACGCTGCCGGTGTCGGTGCGCCAACCGACGATAGCCTGGTGCGTCTGATTATGGTGTTGAAGATCAACAGCCTGTCGCGCGGTTTCTCCGGCATCCGTCTGGAAGTGATCCAGGCGCTGATGGCGCTGGTCAACGCCGAAGTTTACCCGCATATCCCGCTGAAAGGCTCCGTTGGCGCCTCCGGCGACCTGGCACCGCTGGCACACATGAGCCTGGTGCTGCTGGGTGAAGGCAAGGCCCGTTATCAGGGCGAATGGCTGCCCGCCACCGAAGCACTGGCCAAAGCGGGCCTGAAACCGCTGACGCTGGCGGCCAAAGAAGGCCTGGCGCTGCTGAACGGCACCCAGGTTTCCGCCGCCTTCGCCCTGCGTGGCCTGTTTGATGTAGAAGATCTGTACGCCGCAGCAACGGTCACCGGTAGCATGACGGTGGAAGCCGCTCTGGGCTCACGCAGCCCGTTCGACGAGCGTATTCATGCCGTGCGTGGCCAGCGCGGCCAGATTGACGCCGCCGCCGCTTACCGCCACCTGCTGGGTGAACGCAGCGAAGTGTCCGATTCACACCGCAACTGCGACAAGGTGCAGGATCCGTACTCCCTGCGCTGCCAGCCGCAGGTGATGGGTGCCTGCCTGACCCAAATCCGCCAGGCCGCCGAAGTACTGGAAATCGAAGCCAACGCCGTCTCTGACAACCCACTGGTGTTCGCGGAGCAGGGTGACGTGCTGTCCGGCGGTAACTTCCACGCCGAGCCGGTCGCGATGGCTGCCGACAATCTGGCGCTGGCGTTTGCCGAAATTGGCTCGTTGTCCGAACGTCGCATCTCGCTGATGATGGATAAGCACATGTCGCAACTGCCACCGTTCCTGGTGGACAACGGCGGGGTGAACTCCGGCTTTATGATTGCTCAGGTTACCGCCGCGGCGCTGACCAGCGAAAACAAGGCACTGGCGCATCCGGCCAGCGTCGACAGCATCCCAACCTCCGCCAACCAGGAAGACCATGTTTCCATGGCACCGGCCGCCGGTCGCCGCCTGTGGGAGATGGCCGATAACGTGCGCGGCATTCTGGCCGTTGAATGGCTGGCTGCCTGTCAGGGACTGGATTTGCGTAAAGGGCTGAAAACCACCGAAAGTCTGGAACAGGCCCGTCGGGTGCTACGCGAGCAAGTCAGTTACTACGACAAGGATCGTTTCTTCGCCCCCGACATTGAAGCCGCCAGCCTGCTGTTGGCGGCCGGTCATCTGACCTCGTTGATGCCTGCAGCGCTGCTGCCTAGCCAGGCATAAATAAACCCTACCACGCAGTTTGTTCTGTCCCACCGGGCGCGTTCCGCCCGGTGCGGATAGCGCGTGCCTGTTCTGCCGTAAAAACTCGACGGGAAGCAACATGCATAACGAAACAACACAACTCAGACGCGGATTAAACGCGCGACATATCCGCTTTATGGCACTCGGTTCCGCCATCGGTACCGGTCTGTTTTATGGCTCCGCCGGGGCGATACAACTGGCCGGTCCTGCGGTGCTGCTGGCCTATATGGTGGGCGGCGCGGCGGTGTTTATGGTGATGCGCGCGCTGGGTGAAATGGCGGTACACCAGCCGGTTTCCGGTTCGTTCGGCCACTACGCCAGCCACTATCTCGGCCCGCTGGCCGGTTTCCTCACCGGCTGGACCTATACCTTCGAAATGGTGATTGTCGCCCTGGCGGACGTGACCGCCTTCGGCATCTATATGGGGCTGTGGTTCCCGGACGTCGCCCAATGGGTGTGGGTACTCAGCATTATTATGTTTATCGGCGCGCTCAATCTGTGCAGCGTGAAAGTGTTCGGTGAAATGGAGTTTTGGCTGTCGCTGATCAAGGTTGCAGCCATTGTGGCAATGATCATCGGCGGTGCGGCGGTGATGCTGTTTGGTTTCGGCCAGACTCAGCATGCCACCGGCATCAGCAACCTGTGGGAACACGGCGGCTTTATGCCTAACGGCTTCAGCGGCGTGATCGCTTCATTGGCGGTCGTGATGTTCGCCTTTGGCGGCATTGAGATCATCGGCATCACCGCCAGCGAGGCGAAAGACCCCGCAAAGGTCCTGCCGAAGGCGATCAATGCGGTTCCGATTCGTATCCTGCTGTTCTATGTGCTGACGCTGCTGGTACTGATGGCTATCTATCCGTGGAACAGCATCGGTCAGAACGGCAGCCCATTTGTTGAGATCTTCAGCAATCTGGGGATCAGCTCCGCCGCCAACGTGTTGAACGTGGTGGTGATCACCGCCGCGATTTCCGCCATCAACAGCGATATTTTCGGTGCGGGCCGCATGATGTACGGCATGGCACAGGATGGCCAGGCGCCGAAAAGCTTTACCCGGTTGACCAACAACGGCGTGCCCTGGATGACGGTGCTGGTGATGTCGGTGGCCCTGCTGCTGGGCGTGGTGCTCAACTACCTGATGCCAAAACAGGTGTTTATGATCATCGCCTCGATTGCCACCTTCGCCACCGTCTGGGTGTGGCTGATGATCTTGCTGTCGCAGATCGCCATGCGCCGCACGCTGACCCCGCAAGAGGTCAGCAAACTGAGTTTCCCGGTGCCGTGGTGGCCGGTTGCTCCAGCGTTGGCAACGATATTTATGCTGTTCGTTATTGGCCTGCTCGGTTACTTCGAAGACAGCCGCATCGCCCTGTACGTTGGGCTGGTGTGGGTGGCCTTCCTTACCCTGGCTTACTGGTTGTGGGTACGTAAAAAGGGCGGGGGTTCACCCGTCACGTCGTCCCCCCAGTATTAACCTCATGAGCCCGCCGTTCCCGGGCTCTTAGTCATTACACTGGAGTATCATTATGCAAACACGACACAAACTATGGATACCGCTTATTGCACTCGGGCTGATGACAGGCAGCCTGTCCGCCCGTGCAGCAGGCTGGTGCGAATCCGGCAAGCCGGTCAAGTTCGCCGGGCTGAACTGGGAAAGCGGCATGCTGCTGACCGACGTCATGCAATACGTGCTGCAAAAGGGTTACGACTGCAAAACCGACGCGCTGCCGGGTAACTCCATCACCATGGAGCAGGCGGTGGGCAACAACGACATTCAGGTATTCGCCGAAGAATGGATTGGCCGCAGCGAAGTCTGGAACAAGGCCGAAAAAGCCGGCAAAGCGGTCAGCGTTGGCGCACCGATTGTCGGGGCGGTGGAAGGCTGGTACGTGCCGCGCTATGTGATTGAGGGCGATGCCAAACGCAACCTGAAACCGCTGGCACCGGACCTGAAAAGCGTCCCGGACTTAGCCAAATATGCCCAGGTGTTCCGCGATCAGGAAGAGCCGGACAAAGGCCGTTTCTACAACTGCCCGGCCGGCTGGACCTGCGAGTTGGACAACACCGCGATCCTGAAGAAATTCAAGCTGGATGACAAATTCACCAACTTCCGCCCAGGCACCGGTCCGGCACTGGATACCGCTATTCTCTCCAGCTACCGTCGTGGCGAACCTATCCTGTTCTACTACTGGTCACCGACCCCGATCATGGGCCAGCTCGATCTGGTGAAACTGGACGAACCGGGTGTGAACAAGAACATTCACATCAAGGTCGGTCTTTCCAGCGAGTTTAACCAGCAGGCACCTGAACTGGTGCAGGTGCTGTCAAAAGTGAACCTGCCGCTCGATCTGGTTAACCAGAATCTGGCGCGCATGAGCAAGGAACGCATCAGCTCAGAGAAGCTGGCACTGGAGTTCTTCAAGCAGCACCCAGACATCTGGAAACAGTGGGTCAGCGAAGACGCAGCGAAAAAAATTCAAGCCTCCTTGTAATCGCTTTGGCATTCAGTAAACACCAACCCGAAGCCTGTGCGCTTCGGGCCTGACAGGGGTAATACTTATGTTCCCAGATCGCTTTACCTTCTCCATCGCCGATTGGATCAATCGCTGGGTCGATGTCCTGGTCAACAACTATGGCGATACGTTCCGCAAGATCTCCGACACCCTGCTGTGGGCGGTGATCCACCTCGAAAGCCTGCTGCGTGCTACGCCCTGGTGGCTGATGTTGGCAGTGGTTGGGCTGCTGGCCTGGCATGCTACCCGCCGCTGGCTGCCGACGGTGGTGATCGTCGGTCTGCTGCTGCTGGTCGGTACCGCCGGCATGTGGGACAAATTAATGCAAACCCTGGCTCTGGTGCTGGTCGCCACGCTGCTGGCGGTGATTATCGGTATTCCGCAGGGCGTGCTGGCGGCGCGTAACGATCGGGTGCGGGCAGTAATGATGCCGCTGATGGACGTGATGCAAACCATGCCAAGCTTTGTGTACCTGATCCCGGTATTAATGCTGTTTGGGCTGGGCAAGGTGCCGGCGATCCTGGCGACGGTGATCTACGCCACGCCACCGCTGATCCGCCTGACCGATTTGGGTATCCGCCAGGTGGACAAAGAAGTGATGGAGTCCGTCACCGCCTTTGGTGCCAACCGCTGGCAGAAACTGTTCGGCGTGCAGTTACCGCTGGCACTGCCAAGTATTATGGCTGGGATCAACCAGACCACCATGATGTCGCTGTCGATGGTGGTTGTAGCCTCGATGATCGGTGCTCGTGGCCTGGGCGAAGACGTGCTGGTGGGCATTCAGACGCTGAACGTCGGCCTGGGACTGGAGGCGGGTCTGGCGATCGTTATTCTGGCCGTGGTCATTGACCGTATCACTCAGGCTTATGGCCGCTCCGCCGTTGCGAGGTAACCCCGATGAACAAAATCGAAATCAAAAACGTTTACAAGATCTTCGGCCACAAAACGGCTGCGGCGCTGGCCATGAGCGAGCAGGGTAAAACCAAGCAGGAAGTCCAGGCAGCAACCGACTGCGTGATCGGCGTGCACGATCTGTCGATGTCGATCGAGGCCGGTGAGATCTTTGTGATCATGGGCCTGTCAGGATCGGGTAAATCCACGCTGGTGCGCCACTTCAACCGGCTGATCGATCCCACCAGCGGCCAGATCCTGGTGGATGGTGAAGATATTCTGCGTTACGACGAGAAGCAGCTCGAGCACTTCCGCCGTCATAAGATCAGCATGGTATTCCAGAGCTTTGGCCTGCTGCCACACAAGACGGTGCTGGACAACGTGGCCTACGGCCTGAAAGTTCGCGGTGAGACAAAAGAAGTCTATCAGGAGCGCGCACTGCACTGGATCAACACCGTCGGGCTGAAGGGCTATGAGAAATCGTACCCGCATCAGCTCTCCGGCGGCATGCGTCAACGTGTCGGGCTGGCGCGTGCGCTGGCCACCGATACCGATATCATTTTGCTGGACGAAGCCTTCAGCGCGCTGGATCCGTTGATCCGCGCCGAGATGCAGGATCAACTGCTGGCGCTGCAAAAAGAGCTGCACAAGACGCTGGTGTTTATCACCCACGATCTGGATGAAGCCGTGCGTATCGGTAATCGGATCGCGATCCTCAAAGACGGCAAACTGATCCAGGTCGGCACACCACAGGAAATTCTTAACAACCCGGCCGATGAGTATGTTAACCGCTTCGTGCAACGCCGTCTGGCGCTGGATGAAAACGTACAGAAACCGCGCCCAATGATCGCAGCCCGCGCCTGAGGAGAGCCACATGCACTATCCTCCTTCGATCACCCTAGACACCCTGCCGCTACGCTGGCAGGACGTGGTGGCGGTGGCTCGGTATCAGGCCCCGCTCAGCCTGTCTGGCGCTGCCTGGGCGCGTATCGACAATGCGCAGGCCATCGTCCAGAAAATTGTCGTCAGTGAACAACGCGCCTATGGCGTCAACACCGGTCTGGGGGCGTTATGCAATCAGGCGCTGCACGGCGAACAGCTGTCGCAACTGTCACGCAACACGCTGATGAGTCACGCCTGCGGCGTGGGTGCACCACTGAGTGATGAGCAGACTCGCGCCATTATCTGCTGTGCCATCGTCAACTACAGCCAAGGAAAATCCGGTATTCAACGCCCGCTAGTCGAAACCCTGCTGGCACTGCTTAACCGCGGAATTACCCCGCAGGTGCCGTCGCAGGGTTCAGTCGGCTACCTGACCCATATGGCACACGTCGGCGTCGCACTGCTTGGGCTGGGTAAAGTCAGCTACCGCGGTCAACTCGTCACCGCAGCCCAGGCTTTGGCGGAGGAAGGCATTGTGCCACCGCAGTTGGGCGCCAAAGATGGCCTGTGCCTGGTCAACGGCACGCCGTGCATGACCGGATTAAGCTGTCTGGCGCTGGCCGATGTTTGGCGGCTGGCCCGCTGGGCGGACGTGCTCGCGGCGATGAGTTTTGAAGCGCTGGGCGGGCAGATAGCCGCCTTCGACAGCGAAATTTTGGCGCTGAAGCCGCACCCGGGAATGCAACGGGTGGGCAGTAATTTGCGCATGTTATTGAACGGCAGTGAGATGATAGCCGCCAGCGAGGGCATTCGTACCCAGGATGCGCTGAGTATCCGTTCGATCCCACAGGTGCACGGTGCCTGCCGCGATCAAATTGCTCATGCTGAACGGCAGATTGAAACCGAGCTGAACGGCACTACGGATAATCCCCTGTTGCTCGGCACGCCGGAAAACTATCGCGTGATGTCGCAGGCCAATCCACACGGAGAATCTGTGGCCATGGCCGCCGATCTGCTGGCGATCGCCATCGCCGAACTCGGCGGTATCGCAGAGCGGCGTATCGATCGGCTGATTAACCCGCTGGTCAGTGGCTTGCCGGCATTTCTGGTCAGCGAGCCTGGGGTAAACTCGGGCATGATGATTGCTCAATACGTTGCGGCATCGCTGTGTGCGGAGAACCGCCAACTGGCACAGCCTTGCGTGGTGGATAACTATGTGACTTCGGCGCTGCAGGAAGATCACCTCAGCCTGGGCACCGGGGCAGCGCTAAGGCTGCATAAGGCGCTGGCCAACGTTAACCAGATCCTGGCGATTGAATACCTGCTGGCGGCGCAGGCCTTTGAGTTCCTGCAGCAGTACCGTTTCGGTGACGGCACCCAGCGTGCCTGGCAGCGGCTGCGGCAAGTGGTGGCACCCTATCATCAGGACCGCTGGCTGGCACCGGACATCGCCAGCAGCGCCGCGCTGTTGCAGGATGAGCAGGCGCTGGCGGAGATTGCCCCGGCATTACTGTAACCCCCGTCCCTGCCCGCCGGGCGGGGGCACCCAGGTTAGCGCAGAGCCAGAGCCTGACGGATATCCGCCTGCAGATCGCTCAGATCTTCCAGCCCGGCAGACAGCCGCACCAAACCGTCGCTGATATGGTGACGCTGCCGCTCCTCGGCGCTGTAGGCCGAGTGCGTCATGCTGGCCGGGTGTTGGGCCAGAGATTCACAATCCCCCAGGCTGACCGCGCGCAAGATGAGACCTAGCCCATTGAGGAAGCGGATCCCCGCGGCCATACCGCCTTTCAGTTCAAATGCCAGCATGCCGCCCGGCCGCGCCATTTGCCGCTGCGCCAATGCATACTGCGGAAAGTCTTCCAGACCGGGATAATAAACCCGTTCCACCGCCGAATGCTGTGCCAGCATTTCCGCCAGGCGCTGGGCGTTATCGCAGTGGCGCTCCATACGCAGCGGCAAGGTTTTCAGCCCACGCAGCAACAGCGCGGCATCCTGTGCCGACAGCACCGCACCGTTCATGTCTTTCAACCCGACCAAACGGATGTCCTGCGCCAGATCCTGACGTGTCACCGCCAGACCGGCCAGTAAGTCACCGTGCCCCCCGATGTATTTGGTGGCGGAATGCACCACAATGTCCGCCCCCAACTCCAGCGGCCGTTGCAGATACGGCGTGCAATAGGTGTTATCCACCAGCAACAACGCCCCCTGACGGTGAGCAATCTCGGCGACCGCAGCAATATCGACCAGCCGCATATTCGGGTTAGCCGGCGTTTCGCAATACACCAGCCGGGTACGCGGCCCTATCGCCGCCGCCAACCGCTCTGGCCGGGTCAGGTCAACGTGGGTGACTTTTACACCGTAACGTGCCAGCCCATGATGGAAGTAGCTGAAAGTGCAGCCATAAATGGTTTCATCGACGATCAGCTCATCCCCCGGGCTGAGCAGCGTCCAGCAGCAGGCGGTAATCGCGCCCATGCCGGAGGCAAAAGCCACCGCCGCCTCCCCACCTTCCAGATCGGCAATTCGCTGTTCCAGCAGGTTGACCGTTGGGTTGGCAATACGTGAATAAAAATAGCCTGGCTCAGTGCCGGCAAAACAGGCACCGCCGTATTCGGCCGTCGGGAAGGTAAAGGTCGAACTCATAAACACCGGTGGGCAGAGCGCCCCCAGATATTGCTGGGGATCGTAGCCGTGGTGGATCGCACGCGTGGCAAAGCCGTGCCTGAGGATGGCAGACATAACAACTCCTTTCCTGAGTAAGTGAAAGCAATTCCAATGATTCCGATTAAACCTCTGGGGGCAGTGCTCCGCTGCGCACCCGCTGGCCGATGATTTGCAGGGTACGTAGCACCAGCATCAGGCCCAGCAAGGTATCTGGCTGACGCAACAAGGCATACAGCGAGCGAAAATTAGCGGGTGAGGGATCCGACTGCAGCTCGGTATGCGCCATCTTTAATGCCATTCCCCCTTCCCACCCCGCAGCCACCAGGCCTTCAAACACGCCGGACAATTTCTCCACCAGCGCGTTATCGGCGATATCCACCAGATCCGACAGCAGCGACAGCAGATCGACCACGTTATCGAGCCGCCCACCGGCCAGCAGTGGCTGTAACTTGTCCAGCAAGGGTGCCAGGGATTGTTGTTCAGATGCGTTCATAGGCCCTCCGTTAGATCAGCCCGCGTACCGTTGCCCAATAGAGCCCGCGATTAAAGCCGTTGCGCAGCATGCCGCCCACTTTGGTTGACGGTGTCGGCAGCACATCGTGGCGATAGTCATAGACCAGCGGCATACCGGCTTGCAGCCCCATTTGAGCGATCGCCTGTACTTTGCCGTCGTAGTGGCTGACGGTCTGGCCCAGTCGCAGTTCAGCCGCGATATTGTCGGCGATCACCGGTGCCTGATTGTGGCAAGAGCCACCGGCCTTGCTGACCGGCAGATCCACCGTATCACCGATGACATAAACCCCCTGCTGACCATAAACCTGTAACGTCTGGTGGTCGGTCGGCAGCCAGCCTTCGCCAGTGTTGCCCTCACTCAGACCGGTATTGCGCACCGCCTCAACCGCGCGGATCGGTGGCGTAGCCATCAGGATATCGAACGGCTGTTCCTCACCCTCGGCGGAGTAAGCAATTTTCTGCTGTGCGTCCACCCGGCTGAGAGTAAACCCACGCTGATGACGGATATCACGCGCCGCGAAGATGCCGGGCAAGGCCTCGGCGGTTGGACGTTGCAAAAACAAACAGTTACGCAGCAACTGCGAGACGCTGGGGTAGGTATAAACAATTTCGATCGCCTTACGCACCCCGCGTCGACGCAGGTAATCATCGAGCATCAGCGTGGTTTCTATCGGTGCAATACCGCACTGATGCGGCACGTTAGGCGTTTCGGGGAAGGAGACGGTAATAAAAATTCGGCCTTTTTCAATTGTCGCCAGCTTTTGCGCCAGCTGTCGGGCTGCCTGATATTGGTAGAAGTGATCGCCCGCCTGCGCCAGTCCGTCGATACGATCCGGCCAGGGCACACAGCCAGTGGCAAACACCAAAAAATCATAGGGGTACTGTTTACCGCTGTGGCAATGGATCACCAGTTGAGATAAATCGAATCGCTCTGCCTTGTCGACAATAAACTTTATTTCCGGGCGTAACAGGCTTTGTTGAGAACGGGTTAATTCCTGCTTGAAGAAGGCGTTAAAAGCCACATACATAAATGCCGGTTTATAATAGTGAAACGGGGAGTCCGATATCATTAATAACTCAACTTTATTATTCACTATCTCCCGATGTAATTTCGCGGCCAGTAAATTAGCCAATATAGTCCCGCCAGTGCCACCACCGACAATCACAATCCTGTTTCGCATCAAGCCCTCGCCCAGCCGGCCTGCGGGTCGGCAAATTAATAGGGGAACGAATTGAGGCAGGTTACTGCTATCCGAGCTCTGCCTTACTGGCAGTCTAGTAACTAAAAATTATAAAGCAATTAAAAAGGGTATTTATAAATGGGAATTTTATTATTATAATTAAATTATAGAGTTATAAAACACCTAATCAACAATTAATAATATACTAATAAATAACACACTATAACTTACTGGAATTATAAATCGCTGGATAACACCTATAAAAAAACCCGCCGCAGCGGGTTTTTATTTAGCAACGAACCAAGCCGTTATTACTGACCTTTAACTTCTTTCAGGCCGTTGAACGGTGCGCGTGAACCCAGCGCTTCTTCGATACGGATCAGTTGGTTGTATTTAGCAACGCGGTCAGAACGGCTCATGGAACCGGTTTTGATCTGGCCAGCCGCAGTCCCTACCGCGAGATCGGCGATAGTTGCGTCTTCGGTTTCACCTGAACGGTGAGAGATCACCGCGGTGTAGCCTGCGTCTTTCGCCATCTTGATAGCAGCCAGGGTTTCGGTCAGAGAACCGATCTGGTTGAATTTGATCAGGATGGAGTTAGCGATGCCTTTATCGATGCCTTCTTTCAGGATCTTGGTGTTGGTTACGAACAGGTCGTCGCCCACCAGCTGGATTTTGTCGCCCAGCACTTTGGTCTGGTATGCGAAACCATCCCAGTCAGATTCGTCCAGACCGTCTTCGATAGACACGATTGGGTACTGTTTGGTCAGGTCTTCCAGGAAGTGAGTGAACTCTTCGGAAGTGAAGGCTTTATTGCCTTCGCCGGCCAGTACGTATTTACCGTCTTTGTAGAACTCGGAAGCCGCACAGTCCATAGCCAGGGTCACATCTTTGCCCAGCTCGTAGCCTGCTGCTTTTACCGCTTCAGCGATAACAGCCAGTGCTTCAGCGTTGGAACCCAGGTTTGGTGCGTAGCCGCCTTCGTCACCGACAGCCGTGTTCAGGCCTTTGGCCTTCAGCACTTTCGCCAGGTGATGGAATACTTCAGAACCGATGCGAACGGCTTCTTTCAGGGATTTCGCGCCAACCGGCTGAATCATAAATTCCTGAATATCGACGTTGTTGTCAGCGTGCTCGCCGCCGTTGATGATGTTCATCATAGGCAGTGGCATAGAGAATTTGCCTGGGGTGCCGTTCAGCTCAGCGATGTGCTCATACAGCGGCATACCTTTGGAAGCCGCAGCCGCTTTGGCAGCAGCCAGGGAAACCGCCAGAATGGCGTTAGCGCCGAATTGGGATTTGTTTTCGGTGCCGTCCAGGTCGATCATGATCTTGTCGATGTTAGCCTGGTCTTTCGCATCTTTACCCAGTACTGCCTGAGCAATCGGGCCGTTTACTGCAGCAACGGCTTTCAGTACGCCTTTACCCAGGAAACGAGACTTGTCACCGTCACGCAGTTCCAGTGCTTCACGGGAACCGGTAGAAGCACCTGACGGCGCAGCAGCCAGACCTACGAAACCGCCTTCCAGATGCACTTCGGCTTCAACAGTCGGGTTACCGCGGGAGTCGATGATTTCACGACCGATGACTTTAACGATTTTGGACATTAGGTTTTCCTCAGTACAAGTTAAACTAAAACTCCAGACAAACAGCGCGCGGTTCTCACCGCGCGCCGCCTACCAAATATTTTATTTCACCTGGCGCTTCTGATACTCACCAGCGGCCTTCACAAAGCCGGCGAACAACGGATGACCATCACGCGGCGTCGAAGTAAATTCCGGGTGGAACTGACAAGCTACAAACCACGGATGATTCGGCAGTTCGATAATCTCAACCAGCTTGTTGTCTGCAGAACGGCCGGCAACACGCAGCCCGGCGGCTTCGATCTGCTTCAACAGCATGTTGTTAACTTCATAGCGGTGACGATGACGTTCAACAATGGTCGGTTCGCCGTACATCTGACGTACCAGGCTATTGTCGGTCAGGTGGCATTGCTGGCCACCGACACGCATCGTGCCACCCAAATCGCTTTCTTCAGTACGCACTTCGACGTTGCCGTCTTCGTCACGCCACTCGGTGATCAACGCCACCACCGGATACTTACAGTCTGGCACAAACTCGGTAGAGTTGGCGTTCTCCATACCCACCACGTTGCGGGCGAACTCCATCAGTGCCACCTGCATACCCAGACAGATGCCCAGGTAAGGGATGTTATTCTCACGCGCAAAACGCGCGGTCATCACCTTGCCTTCCACACCACGGTAGCCGAAGCCGCCTGGGATCAGGATCGCATCCAGACCTTTCAGCACTTCTACGCCGCGGGTTTCCACATCCTGCGAGTCGATCAGCTTGATGTTCACGGTCAGACGATTTTTCAGGCCGCCGTGTTTCAAGGCTTCAATCACTGACTTATAGGCATCCGGCAATTCGACATATTTGCCGACCATGCCAATAGTCACTTCGCCGCCCGGATTGGCTTCTTCGTAAATCACCTGCTCCCATTCGGCCAGGTTGGCTTCCGGCGCGTTGAGGCTGAATCGTTTACAAATATAATCATCAAGGCCCTGAGATTTCAAGAGGCCTGGGATTTTATAAATAGAATCAACGTCTTTTAGGGAGATAACCGCTTTTTCCGGCACGTTACAGAAAAGTGCGATTTTCGCACGTTCGTTAGCAGGAACGGCGCGATCGGAACGGCAAATCAGCACATCAGGCTGAATACCGATTGAAAGCAGCTCTTTTACGGAATGCTGAGTCGGTTTGGTTTTCACTTCACCGGCAGCGGCCAGGTACGGCACCAGCGTCAGATGCATGTACAGGGTGTGCTCACGGCCCACTTCCACAGCCATCTGACGAATGGCTTCCAGGAACGGCAGCGATTCGATATCGCCCACGGTACCGCCGATCTCCACCAATACCACGTCGTGACCTTCGCCACCTTCGAGGATACGCTCTTTGATCGCGTTGGTGATGTGCGGGATAACCTGTACGGTTGCGCCCAGATAGTCGCCACGGCGTTCTTTACGCAGAACGTCGGAGTAGATACGGCCAGTGGTGAAGTTATTGCGGCGCGACATTTTGGTACGGATGTAGCGCTCGTAGTGACCCAAATCCAGATCGGTTTCTGCGCCGTCTTCGGTGACGAAAACTTCCCCATGCTGAATCGGGCTCATGGTGCCCGGATCCACGTTGATGTACGGGTCCAGTTTCATGATGGTAACGTTGAGGCCACGGGCTTCAAGAATAGCCGCCAGAGAGGCTGCGGCAATGCCTTTACCCAGAGAGGATACGACCCCGCCGGTCACAAAAATATAATTAGTTGTCATGCTGAACCTGAGAGTTTAGGTTTAAAGACGATGGAAGAACCAAGACGGGAAAGTAGTATACCCGAACCTCTTCAGACCTACAAACGATCGTTTTACTGTCCATCATCTCTGTCACCCTCAGGAGTTCATCCGGGTTTACCTTATCGGCACACCCTCGGTGGTCTTTTTAAAACAATGAGTTAGCACGGAAAATCTCAATTTACCGCCCTTTGGCAACCATAAAACACCTTAGATTTCAGTTTGTTGGCGTTTTACTGTCGGGACGTCGCGGTTCAGCAAACCATGACCCAAAGCTTAACCGTTTCAGCTTGGCTAAATCTTGTCGCCGATCAACATTGCGACATTCATAGGACAGCACCGCAGCGGATTAGTTTTCCTGACGTTTAACCTGCTGCCACGCCTCTTCCATCTGCTCCAGCGTGGCTTCACCCATTTGCAGTCCACGCTGTTTGACGATCTCTTCCACCTGACGGAAACGGCGCTCAAACTTGCGATTGGCTGCCTGCAGCGCGTTTTCTGCCTTGTGACCAAGATGACGGGATAAATTCACCGTGGCGAACAGCAGATCGCCGATTTCCTCTTCCAGCTTCTGCTCGTCGACCACCGCCTGCCGCGCTTCATGCATCACTTCGTCGATCTCTTCGTACACTTTGTCCAGCACCGGCCCCAGGGTGTGCCAGTCAAAACCGACCGAGGCGCAGCGTTTCTGGATTTTGTGCGCCTTCATCAGTGCCGGCAACGCCTGAGGAATATCATCCAAGGCCGAATGCAGCTCTTTCTCAGCACGTTCACCGGCCTTCAACTGCTCCCAGCGCGCCGCAACGACTTCACTGTCCGCAGCATCGGCTTCGCCAAAGATATGCGGATGACGGCGCTCCAGCTTGTCGCTGATGGCATTGCACACCTCATCGAAGTCAAACAGCCCCTGCTCCTGGCCCATTTGGGCATAAAACACCACCTGGAACAGCAGATCGCCCAGTTCATCACGCAGATCGCCATAGTCCTGGCGCTCAATGGCATCCAGCACTTCGTAGGTTTCTTCCAGCGTGTAAGGCGCGATGGTGGCGAAGGTTTGCTTGCGGTCCCACGGGCAACCGGCCTGCGGATCGCGCAGCGTTTTCATGATGTTCAGCAAGCGTTGCAGCGGAGAAGATTGGGTCATATGAAAGTCTCTGACAAAAGAATGGGCATCAGTCATTAAGGTGAAACGTAGGGGCGCTGCATGCAGCGCCCGAGTCAATCGGGGCGAATATATTCGCCCCCTACGATAACTGAAGCCACGGAGCTTGGCCAACAACGATGCGGCTCGAAAGACCCAGGGGATTTAACTGCCGTGCAGTCGCTTGGCGTCTATCACATCCGGCAGTTGGTTGAGCTTGGCCAATACCCGGCCCAGCACCTGCTGGTTATAAATTTCAATGTCCATATCGATGGTCGCCAACTGCTTTTTGGTGTCGCTGCGGCTGGCCACGCCCAGCACGTTGACCTTTTCGTTGGCCAAAATGGTGGTGATGTCGCGCAGCAGACCACTGCGATCGTTGGCCATCACGCGCACCACCAGTGAATAGCCGCTGGAGTAGCTTTCGCCCCACACGGCGTCAACGATACGTTCCGGCGCGTGCGACTGCAGATCCACCAGTTGGTCACAGTCAGCCCGGTGGATCGAGATACCGCGTCCCTGGGTGATAAAGCCGACAATGTCGTCGCCCGGGATCGGCTGGCAGCAGCGGGCAATGTGGTGCATCAGGTTACCTACCCCTTCCACCACCACCCGGCCGTTGTCCTTGCTGCGAGTTGCCGCCGGCGCCTTGTGCTGAACCAGTTGGCGCAGTGCTTCGCGATCCTGCTCTTCGGCGCTCGGTTTGTTGAACTTGCCCTGCAGGAAGTTCACCATCTGATTCAGGCGAATATCCCCGCCACCAATCGCCGCCAGGATTTCATCCAGCGAATTCATGTTGTAACGCGGGATCAGCAGCTTCTCGGCCTCTTTCAGGCTGATGCCGAGGTGTTCCAGCTCGCTGTCCAGCATTTGGCGACCGGCCAGGATGTTCTTGTCACGATCCTGCTTGCGGAACCAGTTGTGGATCTTGGAGCGCCCGCGGCTGGTGGTGACGTAGCCCAGGTTCGGGTTCAGCCAGTCACGGCTCGGGTTCGGCTGCTTCTGGGTGATGATTTCAATCTGATCGCCCATCCGCAACTGGTAGGTAAAGGGTACGATGCGGCCGCCAATTTTGGCGCCGATACAGCGGTGGCCGACGTCGCTGTGAATATGGTAGGCAAAGTCGAGCGGCGTAGAGCCGGCCGGCAGATCCACCACGTCACCTTTCGGGGTAAACACATAAACCCGATCGTCGAATACCTGGCTGCGAACCTCGTCGAGCATCTCGCCGGAGTCCGCCATCTCTTCCTGCCAGGCGATCAGTTTGCGTAGCCAGGCGATGCGTTCTTCATAGCCGGAACGCACTGTCGCAACCGCACCCTCTTTGTATTTCCAGTGCGCAGCCACGCCCAGTTCGGCGTCTTCATGCATCTGGCGGGTACGGATCTGGATCTCCAGCGTTTTACCGCGCGGCCCCAGCACCACGGTGTGGATCGACTGATAACCGTTAGGCTTCGGGTTGGCGACATAGTCGTCGAACTCATCCGGCAGATGGCGGAAGTGGGTATGCACAATCCCCAGCGCCGCATAGCAGTCCTGCAAGCGCTCGACCACCACGCGCACCGCGCGCACGTCAAACAGCTCGTCAAACGCCAGGGCTTTCTTCTGCATCTTGCGCCAGATGCTGTAGATATGTTTCGGGCGGCCGTAAATATCCGCCTTGATGCCCTCGTCGCCCATAGCACCGCGCAATGTAGCGACGAAATCATCAATAAATTGCTCGCGATCGATGCGGCGTTCATGCAGCAGTTTGGCGATGCGCTTGTATTCGTCCGGGTGCAGGTAGCGGAAGCAGAAATCTTCCAGCTCCCATTTCAGTTGCCCGATACCGAGGCGGTTGGCCAGCGGTGCATAGATATTCGAACACTCTTTGGCCGCCAGTACGCGTTCGTCTTCCGGCGCATCTTTCACTTCACGCAGGTGAGCGATACGCTCCGCCAGCTTGATCACCACGCAGCGGAAATCTTCCACCATCGCCAACAGCATGCGGCGCACGTTGTCGACCTGTTCGGAGGCCATCGAATCGTTTTGGGTGGCTTTCAGTTGGCGGATGGCATCCATGTCGCGGACACCGTGTACCAGGTAGGTGATGCCCTTGCCGAAGGCTTCGGTCAGGGTTTCTTCCTCCACAATACCGGCATCCACCAGCGGGAACAGCAGCGCAGCACGCATGCTGTCGTTGTCCATGCTCAGGGTCGAGAGGATTTCAACCATTTCCAGCCCGCGCCACAGCAATAGCGAGGCGTTAGGGTGATTCTGAGTCTGTTGCTCACAGTAGCGCCAGGTTGCGGCTAATCGCTCACATGACTGCGGGTTAGGTAGCCCCAAGCTGGCAATCCACTCGTCGAGAGCAAATTCGCCAGCCGTGTTCAGATGTGCACTTCTTACCGCAACCATAACCTCTCCCTACTTTGCAGCGACCTCTGGCGCAAACCGTTAATCAACAGCGCCATTGACTCAATATGCCCCGTATGCGAAAACCGTTCCAACATTCACACACGCGCAAGACGATAAGAAGCTGGCGTGACTCAGCCTATTCTTATGTGCATTATATTGCCCATTCGCTCCCGGTGTGGCAACACCTTCTATGCCTGCCACCGCAGCGGCGCGTCGCGCCAACGGCAGGGTAAAAAGCCCCAGGCCGCAGAACAGATCCAATACCCGAACATTGGGTTGAATAGCCTGCCATTCAAGGGCAAGCCCCACCATTAACTGATTTAATAAGCTATTTATCTGAATAAAGTCACACCAACCAAAGTCTAAGCGTAGCCCGTCGCTCTGATAATACGGCGTTTCAGCGCACAGTTTTTCGAGACTCTCACTGCCCGGTGCCGAATAAAGAAGTGCGCCATAGTTTGTCGATCGAGTGCCGGTTCATTTAAAGTAGAGCCTGTCCGGCAATTTTCCCACATTGGAATCCCATGACCAAATACAGCCTGCGGGCGCGCATGATGATCCTGATTCTGGCCCCAACGCTGTTGATTGGTCTGTTGCTCAGCACTTTCTTCGTGGTGCACCGCTACAATGAATTACAGGAACAGCTGGTTGATGCCGGTGCCAGTATTATCGAACCGCTGGCGGTGGCCAGCGAGTACGGCATGACGTTCCGCAGCCGTGAGTCGGTCAGGCAATTGGTCAGCCTGTTGCACCGTCGCCATTCGGATATCGTGCGATCCATTACGGTGTTCGACGCGCAGAACAATCTGTTTGTCACCTCCAATTATCATCACAACTTTACCCAATTGCAGTTACCGAAAGGGGTACCTATCCCCACCGATCTGATGCTGACACGGCGTGGCGACTCGCTGATCCTGCGCACCCCGATCCTGTCGGAGAGCCAATATCCGGACCAAGCCGTCAGCAGCGATCCCCAGCAGGATAACCGCCTGGGCTATGTGGCGATCGAGCTGGATCTGCAGTCAGTCCGGTTGCAGCAATACAAAGAGGTGTTTGTCTCCACCCTGCTGCTGCTGTTGTGCATGTGTATCGCCATTCTGTTTGCTTACCGCCTGATGCGTGACGTCACAGGCCCGATCCGCAATATGGTGAACACCGTTGACCGCATCCGCCGTGGCCAGCTCGACAGTCGGGTCGAAGGCTTTATGCTCGGCGAACTGCACATGCTGAAAAACGGCATCAACTCGATGGCGATGTCGCTCACCGCTTACCATGAAGAGATGCAGCAGAATATCGATCAGGCCACCTCCGACCTGCGCGAAACGCTGGAGCAGATGGAGATCCAGAACGTTGAGCTGGACCTGGCAAAAAAACGCGCTCAGGAAGCGGCGCGTATCAAATCCGAATTCCTGGCGAACATGTCACACGAGCTGCGGACCCCGCTCAACGGCGTGATCGGCTTTACCCGCCAGATGCTGAAAACCGAGATGAGCGTCACCCAGACCGACTATCTGCAAACCATCGAGCGCTCGGCCAACAACCTGCTGACCATCATCAACGACGTGCTGGACTTCTCCAAGCTGGAGGCCGGCAAGCTGGTACTGGAGCATATCCCGTTCTCGCTGCGTGAGACGCTGGACGAAGTGATAGTGCTGCTGGCCCCCAGCGCCCATGAGAAAGGGCTGGAACTGACGCTGGATGTGCACAACGACGTGCCGGAACAGGTGATTGGCGATTCATTGCGACTGCAACAGATCATTACCAACCTGTTGGGCAACGCGATCAAATTTACCGAGACCGGCAACATCGATATCCGCGTCGAGCTACGTGGCCAGCAGGATCGCCAGATGGAGCTGGAAGTGCAGATCCATGACACCGGCATTGGCATCTCCGAACGGCAGCAGTCGCAGCTGTTCCAGGCGTTTCGTCAGGCGGATGCCAGTATTTCACGCCGCCACGGCGGTACCGGCCTGGGGCTGGTGATCACCCAGAAGCTGGTGAAGGAAATGGGGGGCGATATCTGCTTCCACAGCCAGTTGAACCGCGGCTCGACCTTCTGGTTCCATATCACTCTTGATCTGCATGAGGGCATGCTGTCGCTGCCGTCAAACCTGCCGGATCTGCAAGGCAAGACCCTGGGTTATATCGAAGCCAACCCGATGGCGGCGCAGGCGACGCTGAATATGCTGAGCGTCACCCATTTGGTGATCACCCATTCGCCAACGCTGGCCCAGTTACCGAAGAAAAATTACGACTTCCTGCTGGTGGGAGTGCCGATCCCGTTCCGCGAGAATATGGCACAGCACGAAAGCAAGCTGTTGGCGGCATTGAAGATCGCCGACCGGGTAATTCTGGCGCTGCCCTCTCAGTCACAGATCAATGCCGAACAGCTTAAACAGCAAGGTGCGGCCGGCTGCCTGATCAAGCCGATCACCAGCAACCGTCTGTTCCCGCTGCTGCGTATGGAAACCCCGCTGCGCCTCACCGCCCTGCCGGAACATAAACGCCTGCCGTTGACGGTGATGGCGGTCGACGATAACCCGGCCAACCTGAAGCTGATTGGCACTCTGCTGGCCGAACAGGTGGAAAAGACCCTGCTGTGTGAAAGTGGGGAAGAAGCGTTGCTACTGGCGCGCGACAACGTGCTGGATCTGATCCTGATGGATATCCAGATGCCCAATATTGACGGTATTCGTACCAGCGAGCTGATCCGCCAACTGCCGCACCACAATTCGACGCCGATCGTCGCCGTCACCGCCCATGCGGTCAGTGGCGAGCGCGAACATTTGTTGCAGGCCGGTATGGATGACTATCTGGCCAAGCCGATTGACGAAGCGATGCTGACCCGCGTACTGGCACGTTATTACAGTGGCGAACCGGAGCCGGTAGCGCCGCTTAATCAGCCGCTGCTGTCGCTCGACTGGCCGCTGGCGCTGCGTCAGGCCGCGAACAAGCCCGATCTGGCGCATGACCTGCTACAGATGCTGCTCGATTTCCTGCCGCAGGTCAGCGGACGGGTACAAGCGATGTTGGACGGCACGCCGGATGATGGCATTCTCGATTTGATCCACAAACTGCACGGCAGTTGCAGCTACAGCGGCGTACCCCGCCTGAAACAGCTGTGTTTCTACCTTGAACAGCAACTGCGTCAGGGCGTCAGTAATGATGAGCTGGAGCCGGAGTGGCTGGAGCTGTTGGATGAGATTGAACTGGTCAGCCAGGCGGCTCGCGCGCACCTGGCCTGATGCCATACGCAATAAAAAAAGCACGCCGAAGCGTGCCTCTGATTGGGACTGGTTAGCTATTACTGCATCAGCAGATACAGCGAGGTGTCGCCACGCAGAATATTCAGCGCCAGTACCGACGGCTTGCTGTCGAGGATTTTACGCAGTTCGCCCAGATTCTGGATCGGCTGCTGGTTAACCCCCAGGATAAAGTCGCCTTTTTTCAGGCCGATACGTGCAGCCGCGCTGCCGGCCTTAACGTTATCCACCTTCACGCCTTTCTGGCTGCCCGTCTGGCCATTGCTCAGTTCGGCGCCTTCGATACCGGTGTAGATATTGCCGGATTCAACCTGAGTCTGTGAACTTTGCTCCAGCGTGACGTCCACGGTAATCGGTTTGCCGTCGCGGATAATACCCAGCGACATTTTGCTGCCGACCGGCAAAGTACCGATTTCCGCACGGAACGACGCGAAGCTGGAGATGGCTTTACCGTTCATGGTGACAATCACGTCACCGGCCTTGATGCCCGCCTTGGCGGCAGAAGATTTCGGCATTACCTGGCTGACAAATGCCCCGCGCTGCGCGTCCACTTTCATCGCTTTCGCCAGCTCAGAGTTCAGCTCAGCGCCCATAATGCCCAATTCACCGCGTTTCACCTGACCGAATTCGACCATTTGCGCCGTCAGGTTTTTCACCATGTTGCTCGGGATGGCAAAGCCAATACCGATGTTGCCGCCGTCCGGTGCCAAAATGGCAGTGTTAATGCCAATCAGCTCGCCATTCAGGTTAACCAACGCACCGCCGGAGTTACCGCGGTTAATTGCCGCATCGGTCTGGATAAAGTTCTCGTAGTTCTCGATATTCAAGCCGCTACGACCCAACGCAGAAACGATGCCGGAGGTGGCGGTTTCACCCAGTCCATACGGGTTGCCGATCGCTACGGTGTAATCACCCACACGCAGTTGTTCAGAGTCCGCCATCTTGATCGCCGTCAGATTTTTAAAGTCTTTCAGCTGAATCAATGCGATATCGGAACGCGGATCCTTACCGATCACCTTGGCGTCAAATTTACGGCCATCGCTCAGTTGGACCTGTATTTTGTTGGCATTATCCACCACGTGGTTATTGGTTACCACATAGCCTTTGGCGGCATCAATCACCACCCCGGCACCCAGCGCCTGGAATTTCTGCTGAGTCCCCTGGCCAGGTGCACCCTGCCCACCGCCCTGACACATCGGCGAAGCCTGGAACGGTGAACCGTCCTGGCAGAACGGTGAGTCTTCACCGAAGAACTGTTGGAACTGCGGCGGCATCTTCGCCGTGTTGACGGTTGTGCTGCCTTCAACATTGATGCTCACCACGGAAGGCATCACTTTTTCCAGCATCGGTGCCAGGCTTGGCAATTGCTGAGTGCTGGAAGAAGCGGTTTCTGCGGCGCTGGCCGTCATCGGACCCATCGCCATACCAATACTGAAAGCCAATGCGCTCAGAACTAATGCGGTTTTTTTCATCTGTGTGTCTCTTATAAAGTCGTTCAGAAAGTATTACGGTCTTTGTGCATAGTCAGAACGTATTAATACCCCTAAGTTCCAGCGCAGGTTATTGGTAATAGTAAACAAATATTGTCCGTCTTTACAAAACTCGAAATAGATAACGCGCCGTCCAGTAAAGTGCTTAAAATAATATTTATTAGCTGAATGAATTATTCAGCAGCCATTAATCGCCGGTATTCGTCATAAGCATAAAGATCGGTCATACCGCTGATATAATCCTGCAGCAAACGTGCACGAAAATAATACTCGCGGATCGCCAACTGCTCGGGCGACAGGTGTTGCAGGCCTTCAATCGCTTCTATGTAAGCCAGCCGATGTTTGGTCGACAGCTTATGAAACAGACGCGTTTCGATTGGATAAGCACGATGGCTGTCTTCCTGCACCAACAGGGTAAAATCCGCCAGCGGCATTGCCAACAGCGGGCTGTAAATATCCAGCAGGCCGCTGATCACCCGGTACCCCTGCAGTTCAAGCTGCTCGACTTCCGGATGATTAAACACGTGTTTGAACGCGACATTTTTGAATATTTTCAGCAATTGGTAAGCCGGGCTGGAATCCTCCAACAGCGCCTGATTAAAGTTCCCCTGATAAACCGCCTCCAGGTTATCAATAAACCGCTGCGCCGCATGCGGGACCAACCGCGCCACGGTGAAAACCCGTAAATACATGAAGAACTGGTCTTCGCTGCTGCGTCGCGCGCCACCGCGATCGATCTTGCGAAATGCGCTGGCCACGGTTTTATCAAACAAATCGCCCGGCGACACTGCCCCCCATTCCTGGGTTAAATGCTGGTAAAGCTGCTCAACGGTGAAAATGTTTTTTTCCACCGCATCTTCCAGATCGGCCACGCAGTAGGAAATATCGTCAGCGGCTTCCATTATATAGGTCAATGGGAAGCGGTCGAACTCGCCCATATTCAGCTCGCGCCGCAGCCGATCGACAAACGCTTCTTCCGCCAGATAAAAGCCCGGTTTTTTCATCAGGTAGTTATGGCTGACGGGAATGTCACTGGCCCAATAGGCCGGGCGGGTATATTTCAGGATACAGCCCACCTGCGCATAGGTCAGGTTAAGTTTCAGCAGGCTGTACACCAGCCGGATCGCCTGAGCATTGCCTTCGAAATGGCTGAGGTCCTGACGGATGCGGCTGCGCAGACGGTTAAGATCGCTCTCGCCTTCGTGCAGACGCAGTGCACTGACCTGACAACGATCGTTACTGGCCGGCTCGCTGCCGCAGCTGGCGGGATCGAGCCGCTGGGAAAACCAGTTGTTAATCGCGGACTCGCCAAAGTGACCAAAGGGCGGGTTGCCGATGTCGTGCATCAGACAGGCCATTTCAACAATGCTTTCAAAGGGATCCAGTAGTTTTGTCAGGCCGAGCTCATCGATTCGTCCGTCCTGTTTAAAACGATTGAGGATCTCTTTGGCGATATGCCGTCCGACCTGCTGCACCTCCATCGAGTGTGTCAGGCGGCTGCGAACCGCGGCGTTACGCTCGAGAGGAAACACCTGGGTTTTTTGCTGCAGACGGCGAATGGCGGCGGAATTGACGATGCGCCCGCGATCGCTCTCGAACTGCCGGACAATATCGTATTCTTCCTCGGCTTCAATTGGCTTGCTGAATGGCCGTTGGAAGCTGATTTTCTGCTTAAAGTCGATCCCGGACATCTGTTTCTCCGCCGTTGTACCCTGCCCCGTGATAACAATTCCCGACGGCATATGCAACGGATTATCTCTCTATGAGAGCCATGATAGACTATGGCGAAATTCCCACACCCAATCAGTGAGTGTTATTTATGAAAGTAGGCATCATCGGCGCAATGGAGCAGGAAGTCACCCTGCTGCGCGATCAAATCGAAAACCGTCAGACCCTTCAACGCGCGGGCTGTGAAATCTATACCGGCCAGATCGGCGGCGTTGACGTGGCGCTGTTGAAGTCTGGCATCGGCAAGGTTTCTGCGGCCATGGGCACCACCCTGCTGCTGGAACACTGCAAGCCGGATCTGGTGATCAATACCGGTTCCGCCGGTGGCCTGGCCAGCACGCTGAAGGTCGGCGATATCGTGGTGTCCGAAGAAGTGCGCTACCACGATGCCGACGTGACCGCCTTTGGGTACGAGCCAGGTCAGATGGCCGGCTGCCCGGCGGCGTTTGTGGCGGACGACGCGCTGATTGCGCTGGCGGAAGACTGCATCAAACAGCTGAACCTGAACGCCGTACGCGGCCTGATCTGCAGCGGCGATGCTTTCATTAACGGCGCCGAGCCGCTGGCCCGCATCCGTGCCACCTTCCCGACCGTGGCCGCGGTAGAAATGGAAGCGGCGGCGGTCGGGCACGTTTGCCACCTGTTCGCTACGCCGTTTGTCGTCGTGCGCGCTATCTCTGACGTGGCCGACAGTGAATCGCACATGAGTTTTGACGAGTTCCTTACCGTGGCTGCCAAGCAATCTACGCTGATGGTCAACGCCATGCTGCAAACCCTGGCTAAGCGCGGTTGATGTGACACGACGCTTTTCAGCCCTGCTGTGGCTGCTGGCCTTATGGATGGCGCTGCCTGCCGGCGCCGCCCAACGGGTGATCAGCCTGGCTCCCAACACCACTGAACTTGCCTATGCTGCCGGCATGGGCGAAACCCTGCTGGCAGTCAGTGCTTATTCCGACTACCCACCAGAGGCCAGGAAGCTGGAACAAGTCGCCTCCTGGCAAGGGATCAATCTGGAGCGAGTGCTGGCGTTGAAGCCGGACCTGATCCTGGCCTGGCGCGGCGGCAACCCGCAGCGAGTGCTGGATCAGCTCGCCGCTTTTGGTATCCCGATCTTTTATGCCGATGCCACCACCATTGATGACATCGCCCAGCGGCTGGATGACCTGGCCCAATACAGCCCGCATCCTGAGCAAGCGCATCAGGCGGCAGACGCGATCCGTCAGCAAATTGCTGCGCTGAAAGCAAAATATCCACACAGTCAGCCACGACGGGTGCTGCTGCAATTCGGTACCCAGCCGCTGTTCACCAGCTCCGGCGCCACCTTGCAAAGCCAGGTGCTGTCGTTGTGTGGCGCAGAGAATATCTTTGCCGACAGCCGTATGCCGTGGCCGCAAATCAGCCGCGAACAGGTACTGGCCCGCCAACCGCAGGCCATCGTCATTACCGGCGACCAAAAAGAAATCGCCAGCGTGAAAGCCTTCTGGGCACCGCAATTACAGGTGCCGGTGCTTGCGGTGAATGGCGACTGGTTCAACCGCGCCGGCCCTCGCATCATGCTGGCGGCGCAGCAACTGTGCAGCCAACTGGCGGAGATCCGTTAATGCTGGTGTTTTGGCTGGATATTCTCGGCACTGCGGTTTTCGCCATCTCCGGCGTATTGCTGGCGGGCAAGCTGCGGATGGATCCATTTGGCGTACTGGTACTGGGCGTGGTCACGGCGGTCGGTGGCGGCACCATCCGCGACATGGCATTGGCCAACGGGCCGGTATTCTGGGTGAAAGATCCGACCGATCTGATAGTCGCCATGATCACCTGCGTGCTGACGCTGCTGCTGGTACGCCAGCCGCGCCGTCTGCCCAAGTGGATCCTGCCGGTGCTCGATGCCGTCGGCCTGGCCGTGTTCGTCGGTATCGGGGTCAATAAAGCCTTTGCCGCCGACGCCAGTCCGCTGGTGGCGATTTGCATGGGCGTGATCACCGGGGTCGGCGGTGGCATTATCCGTGATGTGCTGGCGCGGGAAATTCCGATGATCCTGCGAACTGAAATTTACGCCACCGCCTGTATCATCGGCGGCATTGTGCATGCTACGGCCTATGCCACCTTCGGTATGCCGCTGCAGCAGGCGATGATGCTCGGCATGGGCATCACGCTGGCGATCCGCCTGGCGGCCATTCGCTGGCACCTGAAACTTCCCGCCTTTATCCTCGAGCGCTAATCCCTCCGCCCGATCTACGGGCGGAGCCTTATCAGGCAGTCACATTTAAAAACAGAATTTTCGACTAAAAAATAAGCAAAGTGTTATTATCAACGCCTGAAAAATGCAGGGAAAACAATGTAATAAACTTTTTAACGCCAGGTTAATTATTTTCCCACCCTGTTAAATCTTATTAACTTTTTGCCGATAAGCCATTATGTGATTGCTTACGGATGGCTATTCCCCAAATTATGAAAAATATTCTCTCTTTATTCAGTGTACTGCTGTGCAGCCCGCTCGTTTACGCCGGTGCCACCAGCGGACAAATCGGCGTCAGCCTGACCATCGTCCCAAAGTGCAGCGTGCATATCGACGATTCCGTGCCCCAG
Source organism: Serratia proteamaculans (assembly GCF_949794035.1). Classification (NCBI taxonomy): domain Bacteria; kingdom Pseudomonadati; phylum Pseudomonadota; class Gammaproteobacteria; order Enterobacterales; family Yersiniaceae; genus Serratia; species Serratia proteamaculans. The sequence continues at coordinate 792,299 of NZ_OX461105.1, read as the reverse complement.
GTGAAATGCGGTGGTACGGCCGATACCCAGCCTAAAGTCACCCACAGCCCGTTGCAGGCCGGGAGTGAAAACGGGTCCCACCAGGAACTGGTGACCGTAGAGTGGTAGCAATAAAAAAACCCGCAAACCGGTGAGGTTGGCGGGTTTTATACTGTTGCAGGCAGGATCAGACGCTGAACGAGGATCCGCAGCCGCAGGTTGTTTTGGCGTTCGGGTTGGTCACCACGAAGCGTGAGCCTTCCAGCCCTTCGGTATAATCGACCGAACCGCCCACCAGATATTGCAGGCTCATTGGGTCAACCACCAGCGCAACGCCCTGCTTCTCGATGGTCATGTCGCCATCGTTGACCTTGTCGTCAAAAGTGAAGCCGTACTGGAATCCGCTGCAACCGCCACCGGTAATGTAAACCCGCAACTTCAGATTCGGATTTTCTTCATCAGAAATCAGGACTTTAACCTTGCTTGCTGCTGCCTCGGTAAATTGCAGGGGCAGTGCTGTTTCATCACTCATACTCTTTACTCCCAACATTGTTCTGCATCAGGTCGCTACAATGGCGGCCGGATTAATGTTAATGATTATCCAATACCTGAGTGTTCCGTTCAAGTATTCACCGCATTTGTTGTATTTTCTTTACCTGTTTTATCTGCCGCTTCGCGCGTCTGCAACGCTTCCTGACGCTGTAAGGTTCGGGCCAATATTGAGGAATACAACGGCTTACCCCCGAGGAACTGCGCTACCAGCGTAGCACCAAGGCAGGTAATGATCATTGGCAGTATGAGCTGGTAGTTATCGGTCATTTCCAGCACCAGCACGATCCCGGTCAGGGGCGCACGTACCGTGGCGGCAAACAGGGCGCCCATCCCGGCAATGGCAAAGGTACCGGCCTCAATGCCGTACGCCGGGAACAGGTGGGCACCGGCCAGGCCAAAGGCAGTACCAAACAACGTGCCCAATGCCAGCATAGGGGCAAAAATCCCACCCGGCGCACCGGAGCCGAAGCATAACAGCGTGGTGATCACCCGGGTGATAAAAATAAACATCAGCATGCCGACGCTGTAATTACCTGCCGCTGCGATCGGGATCAGTCCAAAGCCCCCGCCTGCCGCTTCTGGCTGGATCAGCCCCAGAATGCCGCAGATGCCGCCAAGCAAGCCGCCCATCAGCAAAACCTTACGCATTTTGCCGCCGTGCAGACGAGCGAACATGTCCTGAGTGCGGAAAATCAGCGCATTGAACATGACGCCCACCGCACCAAAGATCGCCCCGAGCACCAGATACAGCCAAAGGGTGTTAATCGGTGCCGAGGAGAGCTTACCCACTGCAATCACCGAACCTTCACCGTTGAACAGCTGGAATACCACGCTCGACATGATAACGCCGATAAACACCGCTTTAATCGAGATCAGGTTATAGCGGAACTGCGGACGCATCTCTTCAATGATAAACAGAATACCCGCCAGCGGCGCGTTGAAGGCAGCAGAAAGCCCAGCCGCCGCCCCCGTGGCCAATAGCGAATGACGCGCTTCGGCGCCACGCATGCGGAAGATATCCAGCACCATGCGCCCAACATTGCCGCCCATTTGTACCGTCGGCCCTTCACGACCCAGTACCATGCCCGCCCCCAGCGTGCCCATGCCGCCGATAAACTTCACCGGGATCACGCGCCACCAGCGCACCGGACGCAGCTCTTCCAACGCCCCCTCGATCTCCGGGATACCCGAACCGCCCGCCTCCGGGGCAAAGCGATGTACCAGATAGTACCCCAGCACCGCCAGCAGGGCGGAAATAATAAAGGCCAGCGGCCAAACCAGGATCCAATAATCGGCGACCTGGGCCAGCCCGGACAAACGCTGCTGCTGCACCCAATCCACCGCTTTATCGAACGCCACGCCGAGCAAGCCCGCCAGGGCTCCCACCACTGCCGCCATTAACAGGATCGCTATCGGGGTTTTATCACGGCGCATAAGCTGACGCACCGCGTCACTGCGTTTCAGGCGTGGGGCACGCGCTAGCGGCGGCTGTTGCTGTAATTCAGTCATAATGGGTTATTCATTAATGGAATTAAATGTAATACAAATAGGCCAGCCGATTATTCTAGCTTACCTGCTGGCTGACCGCCCCTCAAAATAGGTATCTGACTGTGATCGTTTCATATCGGCGAACACTTCACTAGAATAGCGCGGTCAAATCATTCAAAACAGAATCCAGGAGCCGATTTATGAGCTTACACAGCAAGTCCGAAAGTCTGTATGCCCAGGCAAAACAGGTAATCCCAGGCGGGGTTAACTCTCCGGTGCGTGCATTCAACGGCGTTGGCGGTGTGCCGCTGTTTATCGAACGGGCGGACGGGGCTTACCTGTTCGACGTCGACGGCAAAGCCTATATCGACTACGTCGGTTCCTGGGGCCCAATGGTACTGGGACACAACCACCCGGCGATCCGCAACGCGGTCATCGAAGCGGCGCAGCGCGGTCTGAGCTTTGGCGCCCCCACCGAAATGGAAGTCAAAATGGCGGAGCTGGTCACCGAACTGGTGCCGACCATGGACATGGTGCGGATGGTAAACTCGGGTACCGAAGCCACCATGAGCGCCATTCGTCTGGCGCGTGGCTATACCAACCGCGATAAAATCATCAAGTTTGAAGGCTGCTACCATGGTCATGCCGACTGTCTGCTGGTAAAAGCCGGCTCCGGCGCGCTGACCCTGGGCCAGCCAAACTCACCGGGCGTGCCGGCCGACTTCGCCAAACATACTCTGACCTGCACCTTTAACGATCTCGATTCGGTACGCACCGCATTTGAACAGTACCCTTCCGAGATCGCCTGCATCATCGTCGAACCGGTCGCGGGCAACATGAACTGCGTGCCACCTCTGCCAGAATTCCTGCCTGGCCTGCGCGCACTGTGCGACAAGTATGGCGCGCTGCTGATTATTGACGAAGTCATGACCGGCTTCCGTGTGGCACTGGCCGGGGCACAGGCCTATTACGATGTGGAACCTGACCTCACCTGTCTGGGTAAAATCATCGGTGGTGGTATGCCTGTTGGCGCGTTCGGCGGCCGTCGTGAAGTGATGGCGGCGTTGGCCCCCACTGGCCCGGTCTATCAGGCGGGCACGCTGTCCGGTAACCCGATTGCCATGGCGGCCGGCTTTGCCTGTCTGACCGAGGTTTCGCAGGTCGGTGTCCACCAGACGCTGACCGAACTGACCGATATGCTGGCAACCGGCCTGCTACACGCGGCGAAAGAAGAAAATGTCGCGCTGGTGGTGAACCACGTTGGCGGCATGTTCGGCCTGTTCTTTACCGATGCGCCTGCTGTCACCAGCTACCAGGACGTGATGCAGTGCGATGTCGAACGCTTTAAGCGCTTCTTCCATCTGATGTTGGAGGAAGGGGTTTATCTGGCGCCTTCGGCCTTCGAGGCCGGCTTTATGTCCATTGCCCACAGCAAGGAAGACATTCAGCGCACTGTCGATGCCGCACGCCGCTGCTTCGCCAAGCTGTAAGTTTCGACCATCCAATAAAAACGGGCGCTGAGCGCCCGTTTTTATTTTCAAATTTTGCCGTCAGAGCAAAGTGCCGTAAATCGTCAGCAGTGCCACCACCACCACGATAATCATGGTCACCTTACGTGCCAGGGTTACCGCAGCCCGCGGCGTCTGCACCGGATCCATATGCGGATCGCGTGCCAATGAGAACTGCGCCAGCCGTGTCAGCACCTGATACTGAGAAGAATGGAGATCGCCCAGCGAAGCAAACCACGCCGGCAGCGCTCTCTCACCATGCCCAAACAGAGCGTAAGCCACGCCTGCCAGCCGCACCGGGATCCAGTCCAGCCAGTTCAACAGATGATCGATACCCGACTGCGAACGCTCCAGCGGGGTATTGTGGCGCGCCAGCCAGGTCTGGTAAGCACGCAGGAAAGAGTAGCCCGCCAGCGCGATCGGCCCGTAAGGCCCACAGACCACGAACCAGAACAGCGGTGCCAGATAATAACGGAAGTTAATCCACAGCAGCGCATTTTGCAGTTCGCGCAGGCGCAGCTCTTCGCTGCAATCCACCGGCAAACCGTGGATCAATGCCAGCTCCTCCGCCATTTGGTCGCTGGCATGAACATCCCCCTGGCGCGCCGCTTTCAGGTAGGCGCGATAGTGTTTGCGCTTGATGCCTGCACCCACACACAGCAAATCAATAACGATCCACAGCAACAGCGTCACTACGCCGAAAAACAGCCCTTGAGCCAGCCACAGGATCCCGCCGACCACCACCATCCAGGCCAGGGTCATCAGCAACGTCTGCGCCAGCGAAAAGCGGTGCAACCGATGAAACACCACCTCCAGGCGATGGTCCAACTGCCAATGCTCACCCAGCTTGAACAAACGTTCCCACGCCAGAACCAGTAACAGCGTAAACAGCGTCATTAGCGACTCCTCTCCCTTTCCATTGTTCCAAGCATAGCGTTATCGGGCTTGCCGGGTTGTTCCAGAGATGCCAGATTTAAATCCCGATCAAATATCGGGCCTGGATCGGTTTTACGGCCTGTGGCGATATTACTGTGCCCGGTAATCCGCGCCGCTGACATCGGATTAATGCCTGATTAGCAGTGCAACCACTGCGCTGCGGTGGTACTTGTCACGGCAACAGAGTAGCATGTTCCCCCTACGATATTACCGTCCATTTCGGAGTTTTCTATGCCGACACGCCGCTACAGTGCCGACAGTCGCCGCACCGAGCTTCTTGAACGAATTGAAAGCGATATCCCCTATGCCGTTGCCCAGGCGCTGCGTGAAGACCTAGGGGGCGAAGTCGATGCCGAACGCGATATTACCGCGCAATTATTACCGGCCGACACCCAGGCCGAAGCCACTATTATTACCCGCGAGCCCGGCATATTTTGCGGCCAGCGCTGGCTGAACGAAGTCTTCATTCAACTGGGTAACCAGGTGAAGGTCGAATGGCTGGTGGCAGACGGCGATAGCCTGGTCCCCGACCAACCGCTCTGCAAACTGACCGGTCCGGCGCGGGTGTTGTTGACCGGTGAGCGCACGGCGCTGAATTTTGTACAGACGCTTTCCGGCGTCGCGACCGAAGTCAGCCGCTATGTGGCACTGTTACAGGGCACGCAAACTCGCCTGCTGGATACCCGCAAAACCCTGCCGGGGCTGCGTACCGCGCTGAAATATGCCGTACTGTGCGGCGGCGGCAGTAACCATCGCCTGGGGCTTTCCGATGCCTTCCTGATCAAGGAAAACCACATCATTGCCTCCGGTTCGATTAAAAAGGCGGTCGAGAAGGCTTTCTGGCTGCATGCCGACGTACCGGTCGAGGTAGAAGTCGAGTCGCTGGATGAACTGCAGCAGGCGCTGGACGCCGGTGCCGACATCGTCATGCTGGATAACTTCAGCGTCGAGATGATGCGTACCGCGGTGGCGCAAACTCAGGGCCGTGCTCAACTGGAAGTGTCAGGTAACGTGACCAGCGAAACCCTGCGTACCTTCGCCGAAACCGGCGTGGACTACATCTCGGTGGGCGCCCTGACCAAGCACGTAACCGCGCTCGATCTGTCAATGCGCTTTAAATAATCTCCGCCATCCAGACCTCCCTGGCCAGCCGGGGAGGTATTTTCTCGTCAGAATTGCGAAGCTCGCCCCATCTTTTCTCCTTCCTCTGCAATGCTAATAAATTGCTGTGGAACTGCGCCCCAAAACCGCCATAACCCGCTCGAAGCTCACGCCCTGTGCGCTTACCTTTGCTTCCACATTCACATGGAGGCAATAACAGATGGAAACACAGCGCGGTTTTACCCTGATCGAACTGATGGTGGTGATCGCCATTATCGCGATCCTCAGCGCCATAGGCATTCCCGCCTACCAGCGCTATATCCAAAAAGCAGCGATGACCGACATGCTGCAAACCATGACGCCGTATAAGCTGGCCGTTGAGCTGTGCGTGCTCGACAGCGGTGCACCAACCGGTTGTAACGCCGGCAGCCAAGGTATCCCGACCGGTGACGCCTCACGTTATGTCAGTGCCGTCCAGGTCAACCAGGGAGTGATCTCGCTGACCGGTACTCAAACGCTGCAGGGGCTAACGGTCGCACTGACCCCTACCCAAAACACCAGCGGGCTGACGCGTTGGACACGCCAATGCACCAGCGCCAACGCCAATCTGCAGGAAACCTGTCAGGAAGTTTTCCGTTTTGACACTACCGCAACGGCACCAACGCCATGAGTACGACAATCAGCGACGAAATCCATGCGCTGTGCCAGCGCTATCAAGCGCTGGCTCTCAGCGAGGACCAGCACAGCCTGAGCGTAGCCCTGACGGAGGAGGCGCCACAAGCGTTGCTGTCGGCACTGCGTTTCGCCACCGGCAAGCGCATTCATTTGGAACAGTGGCCGGCAGCCCGGCTGGAGCTGGAACTGAACCACCGTCAAATACAGGACGATCGCCCTGCGCAAGACGTTCCAGAAGTTGGGCCTGACATGCCCTCCTTAAACGATGACAGTGACGCACCCGTAGTCCAGTTTATCAATCAGGCGCTGCGCATCGCCATTCAACGGCGGGCCTCGGATATTCATTTCGAGCCCTACCAACAGGCTCTGCGTATCCGGCTGCGTATTGATGGGGTACTGCAGACGATAACCTCACCGCCTTTTGCGCTCGCCGCCCGCCTCACTGCCCGGCTGAAGATCATGGGGCAGTTGGATATCGCCGAGCGTCGCCTGCCGCAAGATGGCCAGCTCAGTGTGCAATTGGATAACGCCAGTTACTCAATGCGCATCGCCACCCTGCCCACGTTGCACGGCGAAAAAGTGGTGCTACGGATCCTGCAAACCGAGCGCCAGGATCTGCCGCTGGATCGGTTGGGAATGGATCCGACAGCGCTGGCGCAGTTCGCCGCCGCGTTGTCCTGCCCGCAGGGTATGATGCTGGTCACCGGCCCGACCGGTAGCGGTAAAACCGTCACGCTGTACAGTGGGTTGCGCCAGTTGAATGACGCGCAAAGTAATTTATGCAGCGTCGAAGATCCGATCGAGATCCCCCTGTTCGGCGTTAACCAGACGCAAATTAATGCCAAAACCGATCTGGATTTTTCCCGCGTTTTACGCGCCTTACTGCGACAGGATCCAGACGTGATCATGATCGGTGAGATCCGCGATCGGGAAACCGCAGAGATCGCGGTGAAAGCCGCGCAAACCGGTCATCTGGTGTTATCCACCTTGCACACCAACTCCACCAGCGAAACCCTGACACGCCTGACCCATATGGGCATTCCCGGCTATCTGATTGCCGCTTGCCTGAAGCTGGTGATCGCCCAACGGCTGGTGCGTAAACTTTGCAGCCACTGTCGCTATCAGCACAGCCAACCGGTACGCTTCCCCGCGGCGATTTGGGCCACGCCCCTGCTGCCCTGGCAAGCTGACGGCTGCGAGCACTGTTTTAGCGGCTATTACGGCCGCACCGGCGTGTATGAATTACTAACCATCACTCCGGAGGTGCAGGCCGGTCTGTTGCAGGGAGCGGCTCCTGGTCAACTGGCCGAGATCGCCCGACAGCAAGGGCAGACCACGCTGCTGCAGGCTGGGTTAACGCTGGTTTCGCAAGGCGTCACCTCGCTGGAGGAGGTGTACCGCATTGTCGGCAACATTGCCGGTGAGGAGGCCGTATGAAAGCGCTGCGCCTTTTCCTCTGGCAGGCGATTGACCCGCAGGGCCAACTGCGTCAGGGCGAACTGATGAGCAGCGAAAAAAACCGGGTTAGTCAGTGGCTGATCGAACAAGGACTGCAACCCTGCCAAATTAACAGCGGGAAACGCATTGCTCCCAGCCAGTGGCGCGGAGAGCCCTTGATCCAGTTCACCCGCCAACTGGCCACCCTGCTGCAGGCTGGGTTGCCGCTGGTCAGCGGGTTGCAGCTGCTGGCGACAGAACACCCGTCCGCAGCCTGGCGTTGCCTGCTGCGCGAGCTGGGCGAACAGGTACGGCAAGGCCAGCCGTTTTCCGAGGTTATCGCCGGGCAACACGCCATCTTCCCGCTGATCTACCGCCAGTTGATCGCCATCGGAGAACTGACCGGCCACCTGGATGAGTGCTGCCTGCAACTGGCCCAGCAACAGGAAGCACAGCAAAAATTGCAGAAGAAAGTGGTTAAAGCGCTGCGTTATCCCTTGTTTATCTGCGCAGTGGCGCTGTTGGTGAGTATTCTGATGCTGGTCATGGTGCTGCCGGAATTTGCCGGCGTCTACCAGTCTTTCGATGCCCCACTGCCGTGGTTTACCCAGGGACTGTTGAACCTTTCCACCCTGTTGATCCACGGCGGCCCCTGGCTGGCGGCGATACTGGGCTGCACGCTATTTGCCTATTTTCGCCAACTGCACCCGCAACCACACTGGCGCAGACGCGAACAGGCCGTATTGCTGCGCCTGCCGCTGGTTGCACAATTGATCAAAGGCGGTTGCCTGAGCCAAATATTTCGTATTTTGGCCATGACTCAGCAGGCCGGGCTCACGCTGATTGAAGGGCTGAACGCCGCAGCGCTGTCGGTGGATAATTTATTTTACCGTCAGGCGATTGAGAGGGTGCGGCAACAGATTGCACAAGGACAGACTTTCCACAGCGCATTGGGGCAGCAGGCGCTTTTCCCCACCTTGTGTCAGCAGTTGGTGCGGGTGGGCGAAGAGTCCGGTTCGTTAGATACGCTGTTAGGCAAACTGGCGCTGTGGCATGAGCAGCAAACTTTTGAGTTAGCCGATACGCTGGCGCAAACGCTGGAACCGATATTGATGCTGGTGGTGGGTGGGATCGTCGGCACGCTGGTGATCGCCATGTACCTGCCGATATTTCAATTGGGGAACGTATTGGGATAACGCCTGGAGAACCTTGAGTGCAGCACCGAACGGCACCCAAGGTTTGGTCAGGCTAAATCAGTTACTGCCGAACACGCGGTTTTCCTGCTCCGCTACGCGGATGAAGGTGGTGCGTTTAGTCAGCTCTTTCAGACGCTCTGCACCGACATAAGTGCAAGCGGAGCGCAGGCCGCCGAGAATGTCACGGACGGTAAACTCAACCTCACCACGCAATGGCAGCTTGACGGTTTTACCTTCGGCCGCACGGTACTGAGCAACACCGCCGACGTGGCGTTTCATCGCTGACTCGGAGCTCATGCCGTAAAACAGCATGAATTTCTCACCGTTCTCTTCCACTACGGTGCCTTCGCACTCGTCATGACCCGCCAGCATGCCGCCCAGCATGACGAAGTCCGCGCCGCCACCAAAGGCTTTCGCTACGTCGCCCGGTACAGAGCAGCCACCGTCGCTGACGATCTGGCCGCCCAGGCCGTGTGCCGCATCGGCACACTCGATCACCGCAGACAGCTGCGGGTAACCCACACCAGTTTTCACACGGGTGGTGCAAACTGAACCAGGACCAATACCCACCTTGACGATATCGGCACCGGACAGGATAAGCTCTTCCACCATTTCGCCGGTGACCACGTTGCCTGCACAAATCACATGGTTTGGGCAGGCCTCGCGCGCTTTCTGCAAGAAGGCGACAAAATGCTCGGAGTAACCGTTAGCGACGTCGATACAGATAAACTTCAGCCCCGGCGACAAGGCCAGAATTTGCTGCATCTTCACAAAATCAGCTTCGGAGGTGCCGGTTGAGACCATCACGTGGCGCAGCACCGATGCCGGTACGCGCTGCACAAATGCGGCCCATTGTTCAACGCTGTAGTGTTTGTGGACGGCGGTGAGTACGTCGAAGGAAGCCAGGGCCTCTGCCATGCTGAAGGTGCCGACCGAGTCCATGTTGGCGGCGATAATCGGCACGCCGGACCAGTTCAAGCCAGAATGTTTGAAGGTAAACTGACGCTCCAGTTCAACTTCTGAACGGCTTTTCAGCGTGGAGCGTTTAGGGCGAATCAGCACATCTTTAAAGCCTAACTTCAAATCTTCTTCAATACGCATGACTTATGATTTCCTGGTTTATGGCGACGGATCGCAGGGTTGTGATCGAACGTTATTAATGCCAGTTCCAGTGTCGTTATCATACTCGCTAATAATCGCCGGACAAGACTGCGAATTCTCCTTTATTTACGCTACAATCCGACAAATTTACCTGCGAATACGCAGTGTGACCTCCCGCTCATTTTCCCTTTCCGGCTGCGTTTTTTATCACCGTACGGGGCAAGCTGCCAGACAAGCGCCGCCTGCTGACTTGCACTTCTGCGCGATCGCTTTATGATTCGTCTATTATTTTTTTATGAACATCAGGTGCATTCCCTACCATGACCTACATTGTTGCGTTGACAGGGGGTATCGGCAGCGGTAAGTCAACCGTGGCAGACGCCTTTGCCCGCCACGGCGTGATGGTGGTCGACGCGGACGTCATCGCCCGACAGGTTGTCGAACCTGGTGCTCCAGCGCTGGCTGCCATCGTCGAACGATTTGGTAATGAAATGTTGCAGTCAGACGGCACACTTAACCGTGCCGCACTGCGCCAGCGTATCTTCAGTAACCCTGACGAAAAGCGCTGGCTGAACCAACTGCTGCACCCGCTGATTCATCAGGAAACCCAACGCCAACTGGCGCAAGTCACCAGCCCCTATGCACTTTGGGTGGTTCCCCTGTTGGTGGAAAACAACCTGCAGGCACGCGCCGATCGCGTGCTGGTGGTCGACGTTGACAGCGAGACTCAGTTGGCCAGAACCATCGCCCGCGACGGTATCAGTCGTCAGCAGGCACAGAACATACTGTCCGCGCAGGTCACGCGCGAGCAGCGCTTGGCCGCTGCAGATGACATAATTGATAATAGCGGCACCGCTCAGGGGATAGAGCCATTGGTTGCCGCACTGCATCGCCGTTACCTTGAGCTGGCGGCATCAGCGACCCGACAGGATTAAACTGAATGAGTGATGTTTCCCCAAGCGTTCTTTTTGAACACCCGTTGAATGAAAAAATGCGCACCTGGTTGCGTATGGAGTTTTTACTGCAGCAGTTGCATGGCCAGCGGGCATTGAGCGAAACCGCTATCGCCCTAACCTTCTTCCGCACTGTCGCCGATCTGCTCGACGTACTGGAACGTGGTGAAGTGCGTACCGAGTTACTGAAAGAGCTGGAACGTCAGCAGCAAAAGCTGCTGGCATGGGCCGATGTACCGGGCGTCGATATGTCGCTGGTGGATCAGTTACGCAACCAGCTGAAACAGCGCGCGGCGGCACTGATGTCTGCTCCCCGCCTCGGTCAATCGCTGCGTGAAGACCGGCTGATTAGCCTGGTGCGTCAACGCCTGAGCATCCCCGGTGGATGTTGCAGCTTTGATTTACCGACGCTGCACATGTGGATGCATGCTCCACAGCAAGAGCGGGATGACGACGTCAGCAAATGGCAGCAAACGCTGGAGCCCCTGAACCAGGCGCTGATCATGGTGCTGGATCTGATCCGTCAGTCCGGCCCGTTTCGCAATCAGATCAGTTTGAACGGTTTCTTCCAGGATAACGCGGAAGGCGCCGATCTGTTGCGCTTGCGCATCAATCTGGCCCATCAGCTTTACCCACAGATTTCCGGCCATAAAACGCGCTATGCGATCCGCTTCCTGCCGCTGGACAGTGAGCTTGGCGTGGTCCCGGAACGATTAACCTTTGAGTTGGCCTGTTGCTAACCCAATGACATAAAAACCTTTCACGCGTTGGAAGGGAGTAAGGAACAGATATGACGACCGTAGTGAAATGCCCAACCTGTGGCAAAGGCGTGGTTTGGGGTGAAGTCAGCCCGTTCCGCCCGTTTTGCAGCAAGCGCTGTCAGTTAATTGATTTGGGCGAATGGGCCGACGAAGAAAAGCGCATTCCCAGCAGCAGCGATCTGTCGGAAAGCGAAGAATGGAGTGAAGGGGACGATCGTTAATCGATCGTCTTTTGTCGGCCTGGTGTCTGCCAGGCCGCTCGTTTTACTGTGCAGCGTTCGCCTGTGCCACCAACAGTTTGATAATACTGACATTGGCCTCCGGGAACTCCTCCTCCCGTAAATCAGCCTGCTTCACCCAGCGCATAGGCTGGCCTTCACGGCCAAAGGGTTCGCCTGCCCAACCTTCCACCAGATAAAAATTCAGCGTCACAATACGATCGCTAAACCGGTGTTCAAGCACTTCCAGTAGCTCTGCGCGCTCGGTTTCAATGCCGGTTTCTTCCTGCAGTTCACGGTTGAGTGCCTGCTCCGGCGTCTCCCCCTGCTCAATCTTACCGCCTGGAAACTCCCAAAAACCGGCCATATGCGAATCGGCGGCGCGTCGGGTAATAAAGATTTCCTGCTGGGCGTTACGAATGATGCCAACGGCGATGTTCAGATGTTTCATCACATCCTCCTGATAGATTTGTCGGGCGCGGGAAACGCCCCAAAAAACAGGGGCTCAGCATGCTGAACCCCTGGGTTTTATTGGTTAAACACTGCCGGTCTTAGTTCTGCAGACGACCGTGGCACTGTTTGTATTTTTTACCGGAACCGCATGGGCATGGATCGTTACGCCCTACTTTACGTTCCGCCGTTGCCGGCGCATTCGGATCTTCGGTGACCAGCGCATTTTCTTCATAGTGGCTCAGCTGTTGCTGTTTGGCCAGACGCTCAGCTTCTTCACGACGCTGCTGCTCCAGCGCTTCAACCTCTTCCGGCATCCGCACCTGTACCTTGCTCAGTACGCTGATCACTTCATGCTTCAACGATTCCAGCATGGTGGCGAACATGTTGAAGGACTCGCGCTTGTACTCCTGCTTAGGATCCTTCTGCGCATAACCACGCAGATGGATGCCCTGGCGCAGGTAGTCCATCGCCGCCAAATGCTCTTTCCACAGGGAATCCAGCGTCTGCAGCATCACGCCTTTCTCGAAGTTGCGCATCATCTCGGTGCCAACCACTTCTTCTTTGCGCAGGTATTCTTCCTTCGCTTTTTCGAGAATACGCTCACGCAGCGTTTCTTCGTGCAGCTCAGGCTCTTTATCCAGCCATTCGGCGATTGGCATGTCCAGATCGAAGTCGTTTTTCAGGCGCTCTGTCAGCCCCTGAATGTCCCACTCTTCTTCCAGCGACTGCGGCTGAATGTAGCCGTCGATGGTGGTCTTGAACACGTCTTCACGAATGCTGGTAATGGTTTCGCTAACGTCAGACACGTCCAGCAGTTCGTTACGCTGGCTGTAGATAGCGCGGCGCTGATCGTTGGCCACGTCATCGTACTCCAGCAATTGCTTACGAATGTCGAAGTTGCGGCTTTCCACTTTACGCTGTGCGTTGGCAATCGCCTTGGTGACCCATGGGTGCTCAATGGCCTCACCCTCTTTCATACCCAGTTTACGCATCATGCTGGAAACGCGATCCGAGGCGAAAATACGCATCAGGGCATCTTCCATCGACAGGTAGAAGCGGGATGAACCGGCGTCACCCTGACGACCTGAACGACCGCGCAGCTGGTTATCGATACGGCGTGATTCATGGCGCTCGGTACCAATGATGTGCAGGCCACCCGCAGCCAATACTTCATCATGGCGGATTTTCCAGGCTTCTTTAATTTCAGCAATTTGCTGTTCAGTCGGATCTTCCAACTGTTCAATTTCGGCCTGCCAGCTGCCACCCAACACGATATCGGTACCACGGCCCGCCATGTTGGTGGCGATAGTGACCGCACGGCTTTGGCCGGCCTGAGCTACGATGTCCGCTTCCATGGCGTGGAATTTGGCGTTCAGTACCTTGTGCTCGATACCGGCTTTGGTCAACTCGCGAGAAACCACTTCGGATTTTTCAATCGAGATAGTCCCCACCAACACCGGTTGCCCGTTGACGGTACGCTCACGGATGTCTTCAATGATTGCACCAATCTTTTCCAGCTCGGTCATATAGACCAGATCCGGCATGTCTTTACGGATCATCGGACGGTTAGTCGGCACCACGATGGTATCCAGCTTGTAGATAGAGCTGAATTCAAAGGCTTCGGTGTCAGCGGTACCGGTCATCCCGGCCAGCTTCTCGTACAGACGGAAGTAGTTCTGGAAGGTGATGGAGGCCAGCGTTTGGTTCTCGTTCTGGATCTCCACGCCTTCTTTGGCTTCTACTGCCTGATGCAGACCATCAGACCAGCGACGCCCCTGCATGGTACGACCGGTGTGTTCGTCAACGATAATGACTTCACCGTCTTTTACGATGTAGTCAACGTCACGGGTAAACAACACATGGGCACGCAGTGCGGCGGTCACATGGTGCATCAACATGATGTTAGTCGGTGAGTACAGTGACTCGCCTTCATCCATGATGCCGGCTTCCATCAACATTTCTTCGATCAGGATCAGACCGCGTTCGGTCAGGTGCACCTGGCGCGCTTTCTCGTCAACCGAGAAGTGGCCTTCGCCCTGGAAGGAATCGGAATCTTCTTTTTCCTGACGGATCAGCTTAGGGATCAGCTTGTTGACCCTGATGTACATCTCGGAACTGTCTTCGGCCGGGCCGGAGATGATCAACGGAGTACGTGCTTCATCGATCAGGATGGAGTCAACCTCATCCACCAACGCATAGTGCAGCTTACGCTGAACGCGCTCTTCCGGGCTGAACGCCATGTTGTCGCGCAGGTAGTCGAAACCGTATTCGTTGTTGGTACCGTAGGTAATGTCAGCGGCATAGGCTTCACGCTTGGCTGGCGCAGGCATTCCTGGCAGGTTAATACCAATGCTCAGACCGAGGAACTCGAACAGTGGGCGGTTGTTTTCGGCGTCACGCTGTGCCAAATAGTCGTTCACTGTTACCACGTGCACACCACGGCCGCTCAGGGCGTTCAGGTAGGCAGGCAGGGTTGCGGTCAGGGTTTTACCTTCACCGGTACGCATCTCTGCGATACAGCGATCGTTCAGGACCATACCACCCAGCAACTGCACGTCGAAGTGACGCATACCGAATACGCGCTTGCTCGCCTCACGCACTACGGCGAAGGCTTCCGGCAGCAGGTTTTCCAGCACTTCGCCCTTTTCCAGGCGTGCGCGGAACTCGTTGGTCTTGGCTTTCAGCTCGTCATCGGACAGTTTTTCCATGTCCGGTTCCATCAGACCGATCTGCTCAACCGATTTACGCATGCGGCGAAGTGTACGATCGTTACGACTACCAAAAACTTTGGTCAATAATTTCACTAACATAATGTTTGATATCTCTGTCATGACAGCCAACACAGGCCGTCAATTTGCTGTTATTTTTTAGGTTTTTTGTCGCCCGACGGGCAAAAAATCAGCTTAAGACTGTGGGTCCAGCACGGATGCCCTGCACCTGTGCAAGCCACAACCCTGTCTGATGCTGCGCAATGGCAGGCAGCACGGCATGGTGGGTATCACGAATGATGGTCGGCGGCTTCGGCTCATGCGTCAACAGCGCGTTGAGAGTAGAAAGCAGCGCCAGTTGCGCTACCTGTGATGGGGGTTCGGTCGCTTCCGCTTCGCGTTCCTGTATCCGCGCGTAAACTGCCTGCGGAGCGAGAGCAAAAGAAAGGTGACGAATGACGGTGCGAAGCGCATGCTGGTGCCAATAATCGACACTGAAATTCGGGCGACGATGCGCTTCCTGCAGCAATGCCAGACTGTTAAAGGCACCGCTGGCGGAATTTTGCCGGTTAAGGCTGGACGAGGTGCTCGGCAGAGCGGCTTGATCGGGTGCGCCGGACAGATTTGTAGGTACGCCAAGCGTGGCCGCGACCATCCCTAACAGGAGATGGGGCCAGAAATAACGTCTGCCAAATTGTCGCCAACGATTTAGAATACCGATCACGAGTTTATTATCCGCCGGAGCCCATTATGCGCGATAGCCGTCCACAATTATTAGATTCCCTGTTTGACGACGCTCACACAGAAGACAAAGGCCCGCTGTATAACGTCCAGCAACGCGCAGTGGCGCTGCTTAAGCTTAACCGGGCAGTGAAAGGCGTATTGCCGGTTCAACTGCATCCCTGGTGCCGCGTCGCTAATTTCCGACAGGGTATTTTAGTGCTAGAAACGGCAAATGCCAGCTGGATGATGCGTCTACGCTACGAACAACCGGCTTTATTATCTGCACTACGAGCGCAAATTCTACCATCATTGTCGTCGATCGACATCAGGATTAATCCTGCCTTGATGGCAAAAGGAAACAACCTTGTGCAGAACGCCGCAAAAACCACAGGAAATCCGCAGGCGAAGGTGCCTATGCGTCATCTGAGCCAGGAAAGTGCTGAGGAATTAAGGGGATTGGCGAGTCGCAGCCCAGAAAAACTGCGCAAGATATTGGAACGACTGGCATCGTTGGCCGGAGAAGGTGCCAACGCTACCAGTCGCGATAAGTAATCAGCAGTATCAGCTTATGCCAATACGGTGGACGGGGCTTTGAATGCCAGTGGCATTTCGGCTTCGTCCTGGAAGGTGACAAATTCCCACGCTTCCTGTTTCGCCAGAACCGCTTGCAGCAGTTTGTTGTTCAGCGCATGACCAGATTTGTAGGCGGTAAACGCGCCAATAATGTTATGGCCGCACATGAACAGGTCGCCGATGGCGTCCAGCATTTTGTGGCGTACGAATTCGTCTTCAAAGCGCAGACCGTCTTCGTTCAGCACGCGGTAATCATCTACCACGATGGCGCAGTCAAAACTGCCGCCCAGGGCCAGGCCACGTGACTGTAAATACTCGATGTCACGCATAAAACCGAAGGTACGCGCACGGCTGATTTGACGCACGAACGAGTCGGCAGAGAAATCAAGGCGGTAGCGTTGCGTACTGGCATCGATTGCCGGGTGGTTGAAGTCGATGGTGAAGTCCAGGCGGAACCCGTTATGCGGGGACAGCTCGGCCCACTTGTCGCCATCTTCAACACGCACGGTGTCTTTAAGACGCAGGAATTTCTTCGCAGAGTTCAGTTCTTCAATGCCGGCATCCAGCAACAGGAAGACGAACGGACTGGCACTGCCGTCCATGATAGGGATTTCGGCGGCGTCAACTTCGATAACGATGTTGTCGATGCCCAATCCAGCCAGTGCGGCATTAAGATGCTCAACGGTAGAAATACGCACGTCATGCTCATTCACCAGGCAAGTACAGAGCATGGTATCACGCACGGATTTTGCATCAGCCGGGAAATCAACCGGGGGATTCAAGTCAGTGCGACGATAGATGACCCCGGTATTAGCCGCCGCGGGGCGCATTGTCAGCGTGACCTTCTTGCCGGTATGCAAACCGACACCAGTCGCCTGAACAATACGTTTTAATGTCCTTTGTTTGATCATCGTTTTATCTCGCAATGTTATCAATCCTACCGACCAAGCATACAGCAAGGTCGGCGGGACAGTTTAGCACAAAGAGCGGAGATTCCAAATTCTCAGGATATTCTTAGTCTGCCTGCTTGCGCAGGAAGGCAGGAATATCAAGATAGTCGGGCTCTTTATTAGGCTGCGCAGTCGGATCGTTAACTACCTTGGCGGCAGGTTTCACTTCCTGCGGCAACGGCGACATGCCGTGCTGCTGGTAGCGATGATCCATCACTGGCTGGCTGGCCTGTTTGTTGGTCACCAGAGTGATTTCCGGACGTTTGTCCATGCCGATACCGGTCGCAACCACGGTCACGCGCAGTTCGTCGTTCATTTCCGGATCCAGCGAGGTACCGATAACTACGGTCGCATTGTCGGAAGCGAAAGCACGAATGGTGTTACCCACGGTTTCGAACTCATCCAAGCGCAGGTCGAAGCCGGCGGTGATGTTGACCAGAACGCCGCGAGCGCCGGACAGGTCGATGTCTTCCAGCAGTGGGCTGGAGATCGCCATTTCCGCTGCTTCTTCAGCACGGTCTTCACCACAGGCAACGCCGGAACCCATCATCGCGTAGCCCATTTCGGACATTACGGTGCGCACGTCGGCAAAGTCGACGTTCATCAGGCCCGGACGGGTGATCAGTTCGGCAATACCCTGCACCGCGCCTTTCAGCACGTCGTTAGCCGCGCCGAACGCGTCCAGCAGAGAAATACCGCGACCCAGAACTTTCAACAACTTGTCGTTCGGGATAGTGATCAGTGAGTCCACATGTTTGGACAATTCTGCAATACCCTGCTCAGCGAACGCCATGCGTTTCTTGCCTTCAAAATTGAAAGGCTTGGTAACCACGGCCACTGTCAGAATACCCAGATCTTTAGCAACTTCTGCGACGACTGGCGCTGCACCGGTACCGGTACCGCCGCCCATGCCGGCTGCAATGAAGACCATGTCTGCACCATCCAGTGCGGCGCGCAGGGCTTCACGGTCTTCTTCCGCTGAATTGCGACCCACTTCAGGGTTCGCGCCTGCACCCAGACCTTTGGTAATACCGCTACCGATCTGGATGGTTTGGCCAACTGCCGTTTTACGAAGCGCCTGAGCGTCTGTATTAACGGCGAAGAATTCAACACCTTCGATGCGCTCGCGCACCATGTGTTCAACGGCGTTGCCACCGCCACCGCCGACGCCGATGACTTTAATCACCGCGTCATTGGTTAGTTCCATTGGTTCAAACATAGTTTCTCTCCGTTTTGTGCCTGTCGCTGCGAGATCATAAAAAGATTACTCAGCATGATCTCTTTGTTGAAACATTAAAACTCTTTTCTCAGCCAGCTATTGATACGTTTAAACCAATTGCCCACCGAGGCGCGTTTTTCTACTTCTGCCTCACCACTCAGGTGAGACTCTTTTCCATAGTGCAGCAGACCTACCGCCGTAGAGTAGTAAGGCTCCTGCGCATAATCCGTCAGACCCGTGATGTTCAAGGGTTGGCCGATGCGTACCTGGGTATGGAATACCCGTTGCGCACAAGCTGCCAGGCCATCAATCTGGGCGGCGCCACCGGTCAGCACAATACCCGCTGCCAGATGATGCTTAACCCCTTGCTGACGCAGTTGCTCCTGCAATTGCAAAATCTCATCGTTAACCAGATTCAACAGTTCGGTGTAGCGTGGCTCAATAACTTCAGCCAGTGTCTGTCTTTGCAGACTACGAGGAGGACGCCCCCCAACGCTTGGCACCTCTACACTTTCATCCTTGCTAACAATCGACCCAAGCGCACAGCCGTGTCGAACTTTGATCGCTTCCGCATCTGTCGGCGGTGTGCCGAAGGCGTAGGCGATATCGCTGGTGACCACGTTCCCGGCGTAAGGGATCACTTTGGTGTGGCGCAACGCACCGCCGGTGTACACCGCCATATCCATGGTGCCCCCGCCGATATCCACCACACAAACGCCGAGTTCGCGCTCATCTTCGGTCAGTACCGCATAGCTGGCGGCCAGACCGGCGAAAATAAGTTGGTCTACTTTCAGACCGCAACGTTCTACTGCCTTAACGATGTTCTTCGCCATATCGTTATGACAGGTAATCAGGTGCACCTTGGCTTGCATACGCACGCCGGACAACCCAACCGGGTTTTTGATGCCTTCCTGATAGTCGATGGCGTATTCCTGAGGGATGACGTGCAGGATGCGGTGTTCATCGCGTACGCGTACCGATTTAGCGGTATGCACCACGTTCTCCACATCTTCCTGTGTCACTTCCTCTTCGGAAATAGGAACCATCCCTATTTCGTTCTGGCAACTGATGTGTTTCCCCGATAATGCGAGGTAAACCGAAGAAATCTGGCAATCAGCCATCAGTTCGGCCTGATCGATAGCGCGCTGTACGCACTTCACTACCGATTCCAGGTCGTTAACGCCACCCTTATCCATGCCGCGAGACGGGCAGCTGCCCACCCCGATAATGTTGACCATGCCATCGGGCAGAACTTCCCCTACCAATGCGGAGACTTTTGCAGTACCGATCTCCAGTCCAACTACCAGTTTTCTGTCCGTCGACTTGATCATTGTTGTTTTGCCTGTGCCTGATTCTGTTGCTGATTACTGTTTTGCTGATCGCCTGCTGCCTGCGGGTCGATTAACACTGGGGCCCAACCTACCGATGCACCGGCCTCATAGCGTAAGTCGACATAGCTGACTCGCTTGCTTTCTGCCTGCCCCTGCTGCTGCAATACCGGATAAAGCTCGATAAAGCGCTGCAGGCGTCCGGTGCGATCGTCGCGTCCCAGCTCCAGCCGAACATCATTATCCAAAGCCAGCTGCCAGGAGTGGCGGGCACTCATGGCCGCCATTTTCAGCGTATATTTGCTGGCCGCTAACATGCTGCTCATGGTCCGATATCCATCCAGAACATCCTGTTCGCTCCCTTCCGGGCCATAAAGCAACGGCAATTTCTGTTTGCCAATTCGTTCTGCCGGCACGCTGAAGGATTTGCCTTCGGCGTCCACCATGTGCAAATCATTCCAGCGCGCTACCGGGACATACTCCACCAGGTGGATTTTCAGCTCATCCGGCCACTGCTTGCGTACGCTGGCCTGCTTGATCCACGGCAGGCGTTCAATCTGTTGCTGGATGATGTCCACATCCTGCGTCATGAAAGTCCCCGGCGATCCCAACGCCAGGATCGCCTGGCGAATATCGTCGTTGGTGGTGTAGTGACGTTCCCCGGTCACCACCAGTCGTGACAGCGGCAGGCGGCTGGCGTCTTTCATCCAGCCAATCACCGCCCAGCCACTCCACAGGACCGTTCCCAACACCATCAGCAGGAAAACCATTCCCGCCAACTGGGTTCCATTGCTGCGGCGCGGGTTGTTATCCACCTCGCGTTCACGTGCATTCAGGGCAGCTTGCGACATATCAGTCGGCCAACTCCAAAATTCTCGCTACCAGCTGCGAGAAGCTTAAACCAGACTGGCGCGCTGCCATCGGCACCAGGCTATGACTGGTCATGCCTGGCGAGGTATTCACCTCAAGCAGATAGAAGCTGCCATCGCTATCCTGCATTACATCCACACGGCCCCAGCCGCTGCAGTCCAGCCCACGGTAGGCGCGTAACGCCAGGGCAGCCATCTCGGCTTCCTGTTCCGCACCCAGGCCACTCGGACAGAAATATTGGGTATCGTCCGAAATGTACTTGGCCTGATAGTCGTAAAACACGCCGGCCGGCTGAATGCGGATCGAAGGCAGAACCTGGTCACCCAGCATCGCCACCGTGTATTCCGGGCCACTCAGCCATTTCTCGACCAGGACGTCGTCGTCATGGCGGAAACCTTCTTCCAATGCCGCTTCAAGCGCGTCACGCTCGGTGACCTTGCTCATCCCGACGCTGGAACCTTCACGGCTTGGCTTGACGATCAGCGGCAGGCCCAGGGCCTCCACGCGAGCAATCAGCGTCGCTTTCTCTGCACCGGCATACTGCTTGCGGTTCAGCGCTACATAGGGCGCAACCGGCAAGCCCATCGACTGCCACACCATCTTGGTACGCCATTTGTCCATGGTCAGCGCCGAAGCCATCACACCGCTGCCGGTATAAGGCAGTTCGAGGAACTCCAGCATCCCTTGCAGGGTGCCGTCTTCACCGCCGCGACCGTGCAGCGCGATAAATACCTTGGTAAACCCGTGCTCTTTCAGTTGGGTTACCGGGAAGTCACGGATATCAATGCCGTGGGCATCGATACCGGCTTCACGCAGCCCGGCCAGTACGGCGGCGCCGGATTGCAATGACACTTCACGTTCAGCGGAGGTGCCACCCAGCAGTACGGCAACTTTATCGGCCATGATGTTCCTCCTCTTTTTTCTGTGGCTGCAGTTTCAGCTCAGCCAGTTTGCGGGCAACTTTACCCACGTTACCGGCGCCCTGCACCAGTACCAAATCGTCGGCTTGCAGCAACTGCGCCAGGGTTTCCGGCACCGTGTCCGCATCGGAAACCAGAATCGGATCCAGCTTGCCGCGGCTGCGAATGGTCCGGCACAGCGAGCGGCTGTCCGCCCCCGGGATTGCCGTCTCACCCGCGGAATACACATCCAGCATCAGCAACACATCGACCTGCGACAGCACATTGGCGAAATCGTCGTACAGATCGCGAGTACGTGTGTAACGGTGCGGCTGGAAAATCATCACCAGACGTTTGTCCGGCCAACCGGCACGTGCGGCTTTCAGCGTTGCGTCAACTTCGGTCGGATGGTGACCATAATCATCCACCAGCATCGCACTACCACTTTTGCCGTTTACCGGCTCCAGCGGGAATTCGCCGAGGAAATCAAAGCGGCGACCGGTACCCTGGAAATTCGCCAGCGCACGCAGGATATCTGCGTCGTCAATGCCTTCTTCTGTTGCTACCGCCACTGCCGCCGCGGCGTTCAACGCGTTATGGCGGCCCGGTGCGTTCAGGGTCACCGTCATCAACGGCTTATCCTGACGGCTCAGGGTAAAGTGGCCCTGTGGCCCCACCTGACGGTAGTTCTCGATGCGAACATCGGCATCATCGCTAAAACCGTAAGTGGTGATATGGCGGCCCACGCGTGGCAGCAATTCGCGCACCACCGGGTCATCAACACACATCACCGCACGGCCGTAGAACGGCAGGTTGTGCAAAAAGTTAATAAACGTCTGCTTCAGAATCTCGAAGTCGCCCTGGTAAGTCTCCATATGGTCGGCTTCGATATTGGTGACAATCGCCACCATCGGCTGCAAATGCAGGAACGACGCATCGCTCTCATCCGCTTCCGCAATCAGGTAACGGCTGGATCCCAAACGTGCATGGGTACCCGCCGCTTTCACCAGTCCGCCGTTCACAAAGGTCGGATCCAGACCGGCTTCGGCATAAATGTTCGATACCATCGCCGTGGTCGTAGTCTTGCCGTGCGTACCGGCAACGGCGATACCGTGGCGGAAGCGCATCAGTTCAGCCAGCATCTCTGCGCGACGGATCACCGGGATACGCGCCTCACGGGCAGCGACAATTTCCGGGTTGTCGGCGGAAATGGCGGTAGAAACTACCACTACGCTGGCATCCAGCACGTTTTCCGGGCGGTGATGGAAGTAAATCGTCGCCCCGAGCGCGCTCAACTGTTGGGTTACCGGGTTCGGTGCCAGATCGGAACCGCTGATTTGATAACCTTCATTAGCCAACACTTCGGCGATACCACCCATGCCGGCGCCACCGATGCCGACAAAGTGAATGTGCCGGACGCGTCGCATCTCGGGCACGATAGTACGTAGTTTCGCCAGTTGTTGTGTATTCATCACTCTCTCTAATCCGGGTCCGGCTTGCCGGGCCCCTGTATGACATTCTTTAATTCAGGTCCGGCGTACCGAACCCCTGCAAATTATTTGGCGACCCGCACCAGCTCCGCCGCCACGCGTTCGGTGGCATCCGGGATAGCGACTGCACGTGCCTTTTCAGCCATCGCCAACAGCGTTGGGCGATCCCAGCTGGCCAGCAGTTCTGCCACGACATCGGCGTTAAACTGTGGCTGTTCGATAATCTTCGCCGCGCCGGCTTCTTCCAGCGGACGAGCATTCCAATACTGCTGACGGTCTTTGTGCTGGAACGGCACAAATATCGCCGGCAGGCCCGCAGCAGCAATCTCGCTGACGGTCAGCGCGCCGGAACGGCACACCACCACATCAGCCCAGGCGTAGGCGGCAGCCATGTCATCAATAAACTCGGTCACCTTGTGCTGTGTCTGCCCTACCCTCTCGTAGTCGCGTAACACGTTTTCCAGCGCGCCTTTACCTACCTGATGCCAGAGCGTCATTTTATCGCCCAATTTCGCCGCGACTTCAGGAACTGTCTGATTCAGCACCCTGGCGCCCTGACTTCCGCCTATAACCAGCACGCGGGTCGGCCCTTCACGGCCAATCAATCGCTCTGCCGGCAACGGTAGCGCCAGTACGTCGGTTCGCACCGGGTTGCCCACCACTTCCGCGTTCGGGAACGCGCCGGGGAAGGCTTGCAGCACGGTTTTGGCAATGCGCGCCAGCCAGCGGTTGGTCAACCCGGCAATGCCGTTTTGCTCGTGCAATACCACCGGGATACCGCACAGCCATGCCGCCAAACCGCCAGGGCCGGAAACATAACCGCCCATGCCCAACACCACGTCCGGCTGGTAGCTGCGCATAATCGCCTTCGCCTGACGAACGGCGTGCCAGATACGCAGCGGTGCGCTCAACTGGGCCTTCAGCCCTTTGCCGCGCAGGCCGGAAATACGGATGAAATCAATCTCGATCCCGTGCTTGGGCACCAGATCGGCTTCCATTCGGTCTGCGGTTCCAAGCCAGCGCACCTGCCAGCCCTGCGCCATCAGATGATGTGCGACCGCCAGTCCCGGGAACACATGTCCGCCGGTACCGCCTGCCATCACCATTAAACGCTTAGGTTTCCCGCTCATCCCTTACCTCTTCACAAACGCCTGGGCTTTAGCCAGACGCGTTTCATAATCAATACGCAGTAACAGCACGATCGCCGTCGACATAATCAACAGGCTCGAGCCGCCGTAACTTATCAGCGGCAGCGTCAGGCCCTTGGTCGGCAACATACCGGCGGCGGCCCCGACGTTAACCAGCGCCTGGAAGCTAAACCAGACGCCAATTGAGCAGGCCAAAAAGCCGGAAAAGCGTTGATCGAGCTCCAGCGCACGGCGGCCAATCGACATAGCACGAAAAGCGACGCAGAATACCATTAACAATGCGAAAACCACACCGATATAGCCCAGTTCTTCGCCTAAAATCGAGAAGATAAAGTCGGTGTGCGCCTCCGGCAAATACTCGAGTTTCTGCACCGAGTTGCCCAACCCCTGTCCCCAGAACTCACCGCGCCCAAAGGCCATCAGCGACTGGGTCAACTGGTAGCCGCTGCCGAACGGATCGGCCCATGGATTCCAGAACGAAGTCACGCGGCGCATACGGTAAGGCTCGGCAATGATCAACAGCGCCACGGCGAAGCCACCAGAGCCGATAATCGCCAGGAACTGCCACATTTTGGCGCCGGCCAGGAACAGCATCGCCAGCGTAGTGATAAACAGCACTACCACGGTACCGAGGTCCGGCTGTGCCAACAGCAATACCGCCAGCACCACCATTACACCCATCGGCTTACAGAAGCCCCAGAAGTTGGTACGCACTTCTTCTACCTTGCGCACCAGATAGCTCGCCAGGTAACAGAACAGCGACAGCTTGGACAGCTCCGCCGGCTGAATACGCAATGGCCCCAATGCAATCCAGCGCGATGCCCCGTTTACCGAGCTACCGACCACCAGCACGATCAGCAGCATCACAATCGACATCAGTAGCATGACATTGCTGTAACGCTGCCAGACTTCCATCGGAATGCGCAGCGTCACCATCGACAGGCCAAATGCCAACCCGAGGTACAGCGCGTCACGCTTGGCGAACAGGAAAGGATCGTCTGCCAAACGCTGGCCGATCGGCATCGACGCCGAAGTCACCATCACAAAGCCGACAATGGCCAACCCAAAGGTCAGCCACAGCAGGGTACGGTCGTACAGCACCATATTGACCGAATCGTTATCCCGCGATCCCGCCACCCAGTTTTTAAACAGTTCGGTCAGCCCGAAGTTCGGCAAGCGTAGTCTCATCCACCGAGCTCCTGTGCCAGGCGGGCGAACTCATCGCCGCGCACTTCAAAATTACGGAACTGATCCAGGCTGGCGCATGCCGGTGACAGTAACACCATATCGCCGGACTGCACCCGACCGGCTATCGCCTGCATCGCCTGTTCCATGGTCTCGGTCAGCGTAGCCACCTCCGGTCGCAGCTGCGCCAGCTGTTCACCATCACGGCCGAAGCAGTAAAGGCGGACATTGTCGCCTTGCAGATACTGCGCCAGCGGGGAGAAGTCGGCAGATTTGCCGTCGCCGCCCAGCAGCAGGTGCAGAGTGCCGTCAACCTGCAGACCATTCAACGCCGCTTCGGTGCTGCCGACGTTGGTGGCTTTGGAATCGTTAATCCAGCGTACGCCGTTATGTTCCCAGGCCAGTTGGAAGCGGTGTGCCAACCCGGTAAAGGTGGTTAACGCTTTCAGGCTGGAAGCACGCGGGATATTCACCGCATCGGCCAGTGCCAACGCCGCCAGCGCATTGGTATAGTTGTGGCGGCCGGTCAGCTTCATCTCACGGGTATTGAGGATTTTCTCGCCGCGCACGCGCAGCCAGGTTTCACCCAGTTGACGGTTCAGATGGTAGTCGCCCACATCGGCACCGAAGCTGATGCAGCGCTGGTCGGCACCGCGTACTGGCATGGTCAGCGCATCATCCGCATTCACCACGCACAGGTTGGCATTTTCATAAACGCGCAGTTTGGCCGCACGGTACTGCTGCAGGCCAAACGGATAGCGGTCCATGTGATCTTCGGTGACATTCAAAATGGTCGCCGCAGCCGCATGCAGGCTGAAGGTGGTTTCCAGTTGGAAACTTGACAGCTCCAGCACGTACAGCTGGCATTCCTGGCGCAACAGGCTCAGCGCCGGCAGGCCGATATTGCCGCCAACCCCCACCGCCCAACCGGCCGCTTTCGCCATCTCACCCACCAGAGTGGTGACGGTGCTTTTGCCGTTAGAGCCAGTGATGGCTACGATCGGTGCCTGGGCTTCGCGACAGAACAGCTCGACGTCACCGACGATCTCCACGCCAGCCTCTGCAGCAGCGCTTAATGCCGGGGTCGCCAACGCCATGCCTGGACTGGCGACGATCAAATCTGCCGCCAACAGCCAGTCCAGATTCAAATCGCCCAAATGACGCTCAACGCTTTCAGGCAGCTTGTCCAGCCCTGGCGGTGAGATGCGGGTATCCATAACGCGTGGCGTCACGCCGCGCGTCATAAAGAAATCAACACAGGACAGGCCGGTGAGGCCCAGCCCGATGATGACCACTTTTTTACCCTGATAATCCGTCATAATTACCGCACCTTCAGCGTCGCCAGGCCAATCAGCACCAGCATCAGCGAAATAATCCAAAAGCGCACGATCACGCGCGGTTCTGGCCAGCCCTTCAATTCATAGTGGTGGTGAATCGGTGCCATGCGGAAGATACGTTGTCCGCGCAGCTTGAACGACCCCACCTGCAAAATCACCGACAGCGTTTCAACCACGAACACGCCGCCCATAATCAACAGTAAAAACTCTTGGCGCAGCAGCACCGCAATGGTGCCCAACGCGCCGCCCAGTGCCAGGGAGCCAACATCACCCATAAAGACCTGAGCCGGGTAGGTGTTGAACCACAGGAAGCCCAGACCGGCACCGACGATGGCGGTACAGACGATTACCAGCTCACCGGCATGGCGCAGATAAGGAATGTGCAGGTAGTTGGCGAAGTTCATGTTACCGGTCGCCCAGGCCACCAGCGCAAAGCCCGCGGCCACAAACACCGTTGGCATAATCGCCAGGCCATCCAGCCCGTCGGTCAGGTTGACCGCGTTGCTGGTGCCCACAATCACAAAGTACGCCAGCAGCACGTATAACAGGCCGAGCTGCGGCATGATGTCCTTAAAGAACGGCACAACCAGCTCGGTGGCTGGCGTGTCTTTTCCTACGGCATACATGGCGAAGGCAACCACCAACGCAATCACCGACTGCCAGAAGTATTTCCAGCGGGCAATCAGCCCTTTGGTGTCTTTACGCACCACCTTGCGGTAATCATCAACGAAGCCAACAATCCCGTAACCCACCAGCACGAACAGTACACACCACACATAAGGATTCGACGGATAGGCCCACATCAATACCGAAACGGTGATGGAGGTCAGGATCATGATGCCGCCCATGGTCGGCGTACCGCGCTTGCTGAAATGCGACTCCGGACCGTCGTTACGCACCACCTGGCCGAAGGACATCTCCTGCAGGCGTTTAATCACCCGCGGCCCCATCCACAAGGAGAGGAACAGCGCGGTCAGCAGGCTGACAATGGCTCGGAACGTCAGGTAGGAAAAGACGTTGAAGCCGGAATAATATTTGACCAAATGTTCGGCCAGCCAAACTAACATGGTGCTTTCTCCTGTAACGCGCGTACTACCTGCTCCATTGCGGCACTACGTGAACCCTTGATTAACACGGTAATTACCGCATGCTCTGACAGTAATTCCGCCACGCGCGCGATCACTGCTGCCTTATCCTGTAAATGTTCGCCATGACCCGAGGCTGCAACCAGCACCTGGCTTAACGGGCCAACGCCCAACACTTTATCCACCCCTGCCAGCCGGGCGGCTTCGCCCACCTGACGGTGACATTCTTCGGCTTCTGCCCCTAACTCTGCCATGTCACCCACCACCATCACGCGGTAGCCCGGCATTTCCGCCAGCACCTGTGCGGCAGCCGTCATTGAACCGACGTTGGCGTTATAGCTGTCATCCAGCAGCAGCTGGTGGTCAGAAAGCGCAATCGGGAACAAACGCCCCGGTACCGCCTGTAACTGTTTCAATCCCTGACGCACGGCTTCGAGCGAGGCACCCGCCGACATTGCCAGCGCCGCAGCGGCCAACGCATTGGCCACGTTATGACGGCCCGGCAGCGGCAATGCGATGGGCGCGGTACCGAACGGGCTGTGCAGCGTAAACTGCGTGCCTTTGCCATTCACCTGCACATCGCTGGCGAAGAAATCGATGTTTTCTGCCGCCTGCGGCGAGAAACGCCAGACGGTTTTGCCGTCCAGCATGCTCTGCCAGTGCGGCCAGTCGTTATTGTCGGCGTTGAGGATTGCCACGCCGTCAGCCGGCAAACCGGCAAAAATTTCGCCTTTCGCCTGAGCGACACCGGCCAAAGAGCCAAAGCCTTCCAGGTGGGCGGCCGCCAGGTTATTCACCAGTGCGGTCTGCGGACAGGTTAAAGCCGTGGTGTAAGCAATTTCACCAATATGGTTGGCGCCCAGCTCAATCACGGCAAAGTCGTGCTGCGGCTGCAAACGCAACAACGTCAGCGGCACGCCGATATCGTTGTTGAAGTTACCGGCGGTATACAGCACTTCACCGCATTCACGCAGAATGGCCGCAGTCATTTCTTTCACCGAGGTCTTGCCCGATGAACCGGTTAATGCCACTACGCGAGTCGGCACCTGCTGACGAACCCAGGCAGCAAGCTGTCCCAGAGCCAGGCGGGTATCTTTTACCACCAGTTGCGGAACCTCCACCAATAAGCGCTTACTTACCAGCAGCGCCCCAGCGCCAGCGGCTACCGCATCAACAGCAAAATCGTGAGCGTCGAAACGCTCGCCTTTCAATGCCACAAACAGGCAACCCGCGGTTACCTGACGGGTATCTGTCGTCACCTCAACGATTTGGCAATCGGCGCCGATCAACTCAGCGTTCAATACATCGGCCAGTGTCCGAAGGGAGACAGGGATCATGCTACTACCCCCAGCAGACGCGCTACGGTGGTGCGATCGGAGTAATCCAGGCGGCGATTCCCCACCAGTTGGTAGTCCTCGTGGCCTTTACCTGCCACCAGTACCACATCTTGTTCTTTAGCTTGCATGATGGCGCTGGTTACCGCTTCCGCACGACCGTGGATCACCAGAGCACGTCCGGCGTCCAGCAGGCCGGTCAGGATATCGGCGATGATCGCCTGCGGCTCTTCGGTACGAGGGTTATCGTCGGTCACGACCACGCGATCGGCGAACTGTTCGGCGATACCGCCCATCAACGGACGCTTGCCTTTGTCACGATCGCCGCCACAGCCAAACACGCACCACAACTGCCCCAGGCAGTGCAAGCGAGCGGCTTCCAAGGCTTTTTCCAGCGCGTCCGGG
This sequence comes from Serratia proteamaculans, assembly GCF_949794035.1. Lineage (NCBI taxonomy): Bacteria > Pseudomonadati > Pseudomonadota > Gammaproteobacteria > Enterobacterales > Yersiniaceae > Serratia > Serratia proteamaculans. Next base: position 762,687 of record NZ_OX461105.1, on the reverse strand, counting down.
GTGTGGGCGTAATCGACCACTACCGTCGGTTTACCCGGCGCGTTGAACACTTCCATTCGGCCGCAGACCGGCTGCAGCTGATTGCCGGTGGCGACCAATTTGTCCAGCGGATACCCCAGCGACAGCAGCGTCGCCAGTGCCAGCAGCAGATTGCTGACGTTGAAGGCCCCCATCAAGCGGCTTTCAATCTCACCGTCACCCCAGCTTGAACTGAAGTGGATGGTGGCACCGTTATCGTGATAGTTGACCGCAGTGGTCTTCAGCCAGCGGCCATGGCAGCCCGGCTGCAGGTTATCCTGCATGGTAACGGCCACGGCATCCGGTAATTTGCTCAACCAGCGCTGACCGACTTCATCATCAGCATTGATAATCGCCTGGCCCACTTCGTGACCGGCGAACAGCGACCACTTGGCCGCTTCGTAATTGGCCATATCACCGTGGTAATCCAGGTGATCGCGGCTCAGGTTGGTGAATACGGCAGCGGCAAAAGGTAACGCCGCCACGCGGTGCTGCACCAGCCCATGGGAAGAAACTTCCATCGCGGCAAAGGTCGCACTGCTGTCGACCAATTCGTTCAACACGTGCTGAATATCCACCGCAGAACCGGTGGTATTCTCCGTTGGGCATACCTGGCCCAACAGACCGTTGCCCACGGTGCCCATCACGGCGCTGGTTTCGCCCAACAGTTGGCCCCACTGCGCCAGCAGTTGAGTGGTGGTGGTTTTGCCGTTAGTCCCGGTGACGCCAACCAGACGCAGGCGCTCCGCCGGCTGATGGTAAAAACGACCGGCCAACGCGGAAAGACGCTGATTGAGCTGGCTCAGATAAATCACCGGCACGCCGTGCATTTCAGTAATAGCGCCGTCTTCAGCCTGACCTTCAGCTTCGGCAATCACAGCGGCAACGCCCTGCGCGATGGCCTGCGGAATATAGCGGCGTCCATCCGTTTGATGGCCGACAACGGCGACAAACAGATCCCCGGCAGCCGCAATACGGCTGTCTAATGTCATTTCCCGCAGCGCGCGCCCGGGCGCCGTTGGCACCCACGGAGCGAGTAAATCGCGCAAATTACGATCGGCCACCTGAACCCTCTTTTCTGTTAATTACAAAATCGCTTTTCTCACCGGTAGGCAACGCATCCGGCTCGACGTTCATGGTGCGCAATACGCCGCCCATGATGGCGCCAAACACCGGTGCGGAGATCGCACCACCGTAGTATTTCCCACCCTGCGGGTCATTGATGACCACCACCAGAGCAAATCGGGGATTACTCGCCGGCGCAACGCCGGCGGTATAAGCGATGTATCGGTTGACGTATTTGCCGTCCGGGCCCACTTTTTTGGCGGTACCGGTTTTGATGGCAATACGGTAGCCCTTGATCGCGGCTTTCACCCCACCGCCGCCCGGCAGGGCAACGCTTTCCATCATGTGCACCACAGTGCGCACCAGAGGTTCAGGGAACACGCGCTCACCGGCAACCGGTGGGTCAACCTTGGTAATCGACAACGGGCGATAAACGCCCAAACTGCCGATCGTTGCGTAGACTCGCGCTAACTGTAACGGGGTTACCATTAGCCCATAGCCGAAAGAGAAGGTGGCCCTCTCTATGTCAGACCACCGTTGTTTTTTTGGGTATATGCCACTGCTTTCTCCGACCAGCCCCAAATTGGTCGCTTTTCCCAATCCAAAACGAGAGTAAGTATCTACTAACGCTGAGGACGGCATCGATAACGCCAGTCGTGAAACACCGACGTTACTCGACTTCTGCAAGATCCCGGTCAGGGAGAGTTCCGCATAACGCGCAACGTCCCTGATTTCCTTGCCGTTGATACGGTAAGGGACGGTATTCAGCACGCTGTTTTCTTTCACAATGCCGTGCTGCAATGCCGTCATGACCACCATAGGTTTCACGGTGGAGCCGGGTTCAAAAATATCGGTGATAGCACGGTTACGCATGGTTTCTTTCGGCGTACCGGCCATATTGTTCGGGTTGTAAGACGGGCTGTTGGCCATGGCCAATACTTCGCCGGTGTTCACGTCCACCAGTACTGCGGTACCGGATTCGGCCTTGTTGAACGCCACGGCATTGTTCAGTTCGCGATAAACCAGCGCCTGCAGACGTTCGTCGACGCTCAGCACCAGGTTATGCGCCGCCTGGCTGTCGACCGAGGAGATATCCTCAATCACCCGGCCATAGCGGTCTTTACGCACGGTTCTTTCGCCCGGTTGCCCGGTCAGCCAGCGATCAAAGCTCTTCTCGACGCCTTCAATCCCCTGGCCATCAATGTTGGTCACGCCGATGATATGCGAGGTCACCTGGCCGGAAGGATAGTAACGGCGAGACTCCTGACGCAGGTAAATCCCCGGCAGTTTCAGCTTGTGGATGTAATCGCCAATCGCCGGGTTCACCTGGCGCGCCAGGTAGACAAAGCGCCCTTTCGGGTTGGCGTTAATACGGGTAGAAAGCTGATCCAGCGGGATATTCAACGCATCGGACAGTGCCTTCCAACGGCTGTCCAGCGTTATGCCACCACGCTCATTCAGCTCTTTCGGGTCAGCCCAAATGGCGTTAACCGGCACGCTCACCGCCAACGGGCGCCCTGAGCGATCGCTGATCATCCCGCGAGAGGTTGGCACTTCCTGCACGCGCAGTGAACGCATGTCGCCTTCTTTCACCAGGCGGTCCGGGTTAATTACCTGCAGATAAGCCACACGCAGCATCAACCCCACCAACGCCAGCAAAATACAGCCGCACAGCAACGCAAAACGCCAGCTTACAAAGCTGGCCTGATCTTCCTGGCGTTTCAACTTACCGGGGCGTGCTGCTTTCATGCGTTCCCTTTCTACTCCGTGTAGTGATTTCAGTTAAACCATTCATTGTTTAACGATGATATTTTCCTGCGATGGATCAACATGTTGCATCTGCAGTTTTTCAGTAGCGATGCGCTCTACCCGACTGTGATCCCCAAGAGCATTCTCTTCCAGAATCAGGTTGCGCCACTCAATGTCCAGAGCATCTCGCTCTAAAACAAGCTGCTCGCGCTCGGCGGTCAGCAAACGGGTACGGTGCGCGGTAGTCACCACAAAAACCGCAGACACCAGCGAGGCAATCAGCAAAATCAACGGGATCTTGGCGTTACGCAGCAGATCGCCGCCAATCACCCCGACTAAGCCATGACGCTCATTACCAATCACGCGGGCATCCTCTCGGCAATACGCAACACCGAGCTACGCGCACGTGGGTTTTCCGCCACTTCGGCATCTCCAGGCATCATCTTGCCCAGCGCTTTCAGCGTGCGTCCGCCCATGCTGCGCAATTGCGCTTCGGTCAGCGGAATACCGGCCGGTACCTGAGCACCGCGACTGTGGTGGCGCATAAAGCGTTTAACGATACGGTCTTCCAGCGAGTGGAAGCTGATCACCGACAGGCGACCCTGCGGGGCCAGCACTTCCAGCGCGCCGTCCAGCGCACGTTCGATCTCTTCCAACTCACTGTTGATGTAGATGCGGATCGCCTGGAAACTACGGGTTGCCGGGTGTTTGTGTTTATCCCGGAACGGGCTGGCGTTGGCGATCAAATCAGCCAGCTGTTTGGTGCGAGTCATCGGATCGACCAGATTTCTTTCCACGATGGCGCGAGCGATACGCTTGGCGAAACGCTCCTCGCCAAAGGTTTTCAACACCCAGGCAATGTCGTCGGCTTCCGCTTTCATCAGCCACTCTGAGGCTGACTGACCGCTTGAGGAGTCCATACGCATATCCAGTGGTCCGTCACGCATGAAGGAGAAGCCGCGTTCTGCGTCATCCAACTGCGGCGAAGAAACGCCCAGATCGAGTAAAATGCCATCTATCTGCCCCACTAATTCGCGTTCCCGCACATAGTGTGACAAATCTGAAAATGGGCCGTGTACGATGCTAAAACGAGGATCTTCAATAGACTTGGCGGCTGCAATCGCCTGTGGGTCGCGGTCAATTGCCAGCAAACGCCCTTCCGGCCCCAACTGGGACAGAATCAGACGCGAATGGCCACCGCGGCCAAAAGTACCGTCGATATATATGCCGTTACTGCGAATATTGAGACCTTTTACCGCCTCATCCAACAGTACGGTGGTGTGTTTATAATTTTCCAACATGCTTATAGCGACAAGTCCTGTAGCCGCTCAGACAACGGTTCCTGAGTCGACTGTTCTGCGTCAATATCATCCTTGACTTGTTGATACCAGGTCTGTTCATCCCACAGTTCAAACTTGTTGAACTGCCCGACCAGCATCACTTCTTTGGTGAGCCCGGCGTGTTGGCGTAGCGTTGTCGCTAACAGCAACCGACCGGCGCTATCCATCTGACACTCACTAGCATGTCCCAACAGCAAGCGCTGAACGCGGCGCTCGGCGGGATTCATACTCGACAGACGGGATAACTTTTGCTCGATAATTTCCCATTCGGGCAGTGGGTAAAGCAGTAGGCAGGGCTGATGGAGGTCAATGGTGCAAACCATTTGGCCTAGCGATTGCTCGTTCAGCAAATCCCGGTAACGGGTGGGTACGGCAAGCCGCCCTTTGCTGTCGAGATTAACCATCGTTGCTCCACGGAACATGCCTGAGCTACCCCTCCACGACCATTTTCACCACTTTACCCCACAAATTCCCACATAATGGAGTTTACGGAGGGTATGAAAACCTTGTCAAGCCAGAGCGCCAGCGCTTTGGCAATATTTCTTCGGTCATTTTGGGAGCTGGCTCGCGAAAGGAACGCTATTTATTAGATGATTAAAAATTAACATCATGATAAACGGGGAGAAATTTCTAAGCGGAAAGAACGTGATTAAAAACCTGACAAATTGGCGATTAATTAACTCAATACTTCCTTCTGCAATCGATGTCTCATTTTTTAGCTCGGCAATCACATCCCTGTAACCCGTTGGGACCCGCACCGGACAAGGCCCGGCGCAAACTTGCCTTACCGCCGAAATAGGGCTTAAGCCATTGAGTTAATAACGCTCAACGGTTATTACGCCCCACACCGGCCGCTATTTTACTTCAATTAAAGCCTCAGTGATAAGTTCGCTGAAAAAATAAATGACTCGGATATTACGAGGGGAGCTAATTTCGATTTAAATCAATTTAGTAAGATTATTCTCAAAATACCTGTTTACAATTATGGTTTCATTTCCTTACATCATTTATTCCCACAATTTTTACTGTGAAAAAGCAGTTCGCCGCAACAAATAATGCAACTCATTGTTTTTTATTGAATAGTTGCAATTCATCCATTTTTAATCCCTTCGCGCCATATTCCTCTGCCCGAGCTCAGCACAAAAACCACGCAACACCTTAAAATAAAAATATTTAGCTACTTAGTTAATTCATAGCGGAAGTGTAAACTACAAAAAGAATAAAAAACCAGATTTAACAACCAATAATTAATGATTTAACAGAATATTAACCAATAACCACGGAGATTGCATCATGCTTTCGCCTGTCCCTCATTGGCGCAGCGCCGCTGCCGATACCTTTGCACTGGTGGTGTACTGCTTCATCGCCGGTATGGCGATAGAAATCCTGGTGTCCGGCATGAGCTTTCAACAATCACTCTCGTCCCGTTTGCTGTCGATCCCGGTGAACATCCTGATCGCCTGGCCCTATGGCCGCTATCGCGATCTGTTTATCCGTGTCGCCAGGCGCTTTCACCGCCAACCCTTTTTACTGCGCAACCTGGCCGACCTGTTGGCCTATGTCAGTTTCCAGTCCCCCGTCTATGCCGCCATCCTGTGGAGCGTCGGTGCCGATGGGCAACAAATCATGACGGCGGTGACCAGTAACGCAGTGGTGTCGATGGCAATGGGCGTGGTGTACGGTTACTTTCTCGAATACTGCAGAAGATTGTTCAGAGTGGCAGGCTACGTGTGAAGCATGAAGCAGGAGCGCAACGGCGCGCTCCTGTTGAGGATTATTTCCTGCTAAGACTGCCGCGACGGAACAGATTGCGCCGGATGCGCGTCAGACCCGGTTTGGGTTTACGCGGTTCATCCAGGCTGGCGAGCACCAGTTCCAGCACGCGCTCGGCCACGTCACGGTGACGCTGGGCGACCGCCAGAACCGGACACTCGAGGAAGTCCAACAGCTCGTGATCGCCAAAGGTAGCGATCGCCAGATCGGTCGGCAAGCGGCCACGTTGCTTCAGCGTCACGTCCATCACCCCTTGCAGCAAAGAGAATGAGGTGGTGAACAACGCCTGGGGCATCGGATGGGTTTTCAGCCATTCGGCAAACAACACGCCGGCAGCCTCACGCTCATAACTGTTGGCATACAGATAATCGACATGCCGCTCGTCATCCTGCCATGCCTCACGGAACCCCTGCTCACGCAGGAAGCTGACGGAAAGCTCCGGCAAGGCCCCCAGATACAGCACCGATTCAGCCGGGAAGGTACGAAGCTCCTGCGCCAGCGCGAATGAGTCCTCTTGATCGGCCCCCACCACGCTGATGAAATGCTCGCGATCCAGTGCCCGGTCCAGAGCAATAATCGGCAGTGGATCGTTGGCCCAACGCTGATAGAACGGGTGCTCCGGCGGTAAGGCGGTGGAAACGATCAGCGCGTCGACCTGGCGTTGCAACAGGTGCTCAATGCAGCGCATTTCGTTATCCGGCTGATCTTCCGAACAGGCAATCAACAACTGGTAGCCGCGTTGGCGAGCCTGACGTTCCAGATAGTTGGCAATGCGGGTGTAGCTGGTGTTTTCCAGATCCGGTATCACCAGACCGATTGAACGAGTCCGCCCGGCGCGCAGCCCTGCCGCGACGGCATTCGGATGATAGTTGTGCTCCCTGACCACGGCCATCACTTTTTCGACGGTTTTATCGCTGACACGATACTGCTTCGCCTTGCCGTTGATGACATAACTGGCCGTAGTGCGCGAAACGCCTGCGAGACGCGCGATTTCATCCAGTTTCACGTTAACCCCTTAATGACGCTGAAAATAGAAGTGAAAACCATGCCCGGATTAACCATCGCATCCTGTGCGGTTATTCAATCCAGCCTCTGCGATCTAACAGCAGAAAACACTGCCTAGCAACCGCTTTTGCCGAAAGGTGCCAGCAAACGGGCAAAAAACACCGAAAAACAAAGGGCGCAGCCTGGCTACGCCCCTAGATTATGCCGGTATCACGCCTCAGCGCATGATTTTATCGCCGCGCGACACGCCGACCACACCGGAACGCGCCACCTCGACAATTTCGGCCACTTCACGCACCGCACTCAGGAACGCATCCAGCTTGTCGCTGGTACCTGCCAGCTGAACGGTGTATAGCGTGGCGGTGACGTCGACAATCTGACCGCGGAAAATGTCGGCGCAGCGTTTCACCTCTTCGCGGCCATAACCGCTGGCCTGCAGCTTCACCAGCATGATTTCACGCTCAACGTGCGCGCCCTGCACCAGTTCGCTGACGCGCAGCACGTCCACCAACTTATGCAGCTGCTTTTCGATCTGCTCCAGCACTTTCTCATCGCCAACGGTTTGAATCGTCATTCGTGACAGAGTGGGATCGTCGGTCGGTGCTACCGTCAGGCTTTCAATGTTGTAACCGCGCTGAGAGAACAAGCCCACCACACGCGATAACGCACCGGATTCATTTTCCAGCAATACAGATAAAATACGGCGCATGATCAGGTCCTCTCCGTTTTGCTTAACCACATTTCGTCCATGCTTCCACCCCGGATCTGCATCGGGTAAACATGTTCGGTCTCATCGACGGTGACGTCGACAAATACCAGACGCTCCTTCTCGGCCAGCGCCTGTGCCAGTTTGCTTTCCAGCTCATCCGGGGTGCGAATGGCGATGCCTACGTGGCCATAAGCCTCCGCCAGTTTGACGAAGTCCGGCAGGGAATCCATATAAGACTGGGAGTGGCGGCCGGAATAAATCATGTCCTGCCACTGCTTCACCATCCCCAGATAGCGGTTGTTCAGGTTCACCACGATCACCGGCAGGTTGTACTGCAGCGCGGTGGACAGCTCCTGAATGTTCATCTGGATACTGCCGTCCCCGGTGACACACACCACGGTTTCATCAGGCAGCGCCAACTTCACGCCCAGCGCCGCCGGCAGACCAAAGCCCATGGTGCCCAGCCCGCCGGAGTTAATCCAACGGCGTGGCTTGTCGAAGGGATAATAGAGCGCGGCGAACATCTGGTGCTGGCCGACATCGGAAGTGACATAAGCGTCACCCTTGGTCAGCCGGTGCAGGGTTTCGATCACTGCCTGTGGCTTAATGGTGCCGCTGTTTTTGTCGTAGCTCAGGCAATCGCGCGCGCGCCACTGCTCAATGGACTGCCACCAGTCACGCAACGCATCGTGGTCCTGCGCCTTGTCTTCCTGTGCCAGAAGCTCCAGCATCTGCGTAAGCACCTGTTTGGCATCGCCAACAATTGGAATATCGGCGTCTACCGTCTTGGAAATTGAGGTAGGGTCAATGTCGATATGCAGTACGGTAGCGTCCGGGCAATATTTGGCCAGGTTGTTGGTGGTACGATCGTCAAAACGCACGCCGACGGCAAAAATCACGTCAGAGTTGTGCATGGTTTTGTTGGCTTCATAAGTGCCGTGCATGCCGAGCATGCCGACGCTCTGGCGATGCGTACCGGGAAAGGCACCCAACCCCATCAGGGTGCAGGTCACCGGCAGATTCAGCTTCTCCGCCAATTCCAGCAGCTCTGCCTCACAGGCCGAGTTGATCGCCCCGCCGCCAACGTACATCACGGGTTTTTTAGCCGACAGTACGGTGTGTAACGCACGCTTAATCTGCCCGCGATGCCCTTGCACTGTCGGGTTATAGGAACGCATGCTCACTTCCTGCGGATAGGCGTAAGGCATTCTCACCGCCGGACCCACGATGTCTTTCGGCAGGTCGATCACCACCGGACCAGGGCGACCGGTAGAAGCCAGGTAAAAAGCCTTCTTCAGGATGCCGGGAATATCTTCGGTGCGTTTGACCAGGAAGCTGTGCTTCACTACCGGGCGAGAAATCCCCACCATGTCGCACTCCTGGAAGGCATCATAGCCAATCAGCGAGCTGGGAACCTGACCGGACAGCACTACCATTGGGATGGAATCCATATAGGCGGTCGCAATGCCGGTGATCGCATTGGTCGCTCCGGGACCTGAGGTCACCAGCACCACCCCCACTTCGCCAGTCGCACGCGCATAGCCATCGGCCATATGCACGGCACCTTGCTCATGGCGTACCAATATGTGATCGATTCCTCCGACCGTATGCAGGGCATCGTAGATATCGAGTACCGCCCCGCCCGGATAACCGAATACATGCTTAACGCCCTGATCGATCAACGATCGGACGACCATCTCGGCTCCTGACAACATCTCCATGGGTTTGCCTCCAGGCTAACTTATTCTTATCTGGCGCCGGAACGTGGCGCCTGTTGTGGGGCAATACCCCAAACTTTTTATGGATTGACTATAACCCATTAACATAACGTCAGAATATAAGGCAGGCAAACGGCAAAATGGCACAACAACAAAAGGGTTACTGGCAACGAGCTGGGGATCGGGGGTTTACAGAAACAATGCACTAGCCGCTGGCAAATCGGGCTAGGCATTGTTTCAGTCAGGCGAGGAATTACAGAACTATATCAGGCAAGAAGGATGCCGTTTTTTTAACCGGGAAACCTGCACTAAGGCGTGGTTAAGCCTTCTCCTGGTACATTGAATCAATTTCACTCTGATAGCGCTGCAAAATCACTTTACGACGCAGCTTCAACGTCGGTGTCAGTTCCCCCAACTCCATCGAAAAGGCCGCCGGCAACAGGGTAAACTTTTTCACCTGTTCGAAACGCGCCAACTCTTTTTGCATCTCACGCAGGCGGCTGTCGAACATTTCCAGAATATGGCTGTTGCGCAGCAGTTCAAGCCGATCCTGGTATTTCAGGTTGATGGACTTGGCATACTCTTCCAGCGACTCAAAGCTGGGCACAATCAAGGCGGAGACAAATTTACGTGCGTCGGCAATGATCGCCACCTGTTCGATAAAGCGATCCTGCGCCAGCGTGCCTTCGAGCATCTGCGGAGCAATGTACTTGCCGCCGGAGGTTTTCATCAGATCCTTGAGGCGCTCGGTGATAAACAGGTTGCCGCCTTCGTCAATGGCACCGGCATCGCCGGTCTTCAACCAGCCATCTTCGGTAAAGGAGGCGGCGGTTTCCAGCGGCTTATTGAAATAACCGCGCATCACCACCGGGCCACGCACCTGGATTTCATTCTCCTCACCAATACGCACCTCAACCCCCGGCAAGGGTTTGCCAATCGAGCCAAAGCGGAAATTGCCCTCTTCCCAGCAGGAAACGGTGGCGCAGGTCTCGGTCATGCCATAACCATATTTGATGTTGATGCCCATCGCCTGGAAAAACAGGATGACATTGTCGTCCAGTTTGGCACCGGCAGCCGGCAAGAACCGCACCCGCCCGCCGAGAATGCCGCGCAGTTTACTCAACACCAGCTTATCGGCCCAACGGTGGGAAAGATCAAACAACTTGCCCAGAGGTTTACCGGCGCGTTCTTGCAGGAACTTACGCTCACCGCAGACAATTGCCCAGTGGAACAGTGCACGGCGCAGCCAGGGGGCACGGGCAACTTTCTCGTGCACTGCACTGAAGATTTTTTCGTAGAACCGCGGCACCGCGCACATCAGCGTCGGGCGTACCGCCGTCATGGCCTCACGCACCCAGTCGGTATTGGGCAAAAACACGTTTTGCGCACCGGAGTGCATAATGAAGAAACTCCAGGCGCGTTCAAACACATGCGACATCGGCAGGAAACTGAGAGAGACATCTTCTTCCGTTACCGTCAGTCGCTCATCGTGCAGATACAGCTGTGCCGCCAGGTTGCGGTAATCCAGCATCACCCCTTTAGGTTCGCCGGTGGTACCGGAGGTGTAGATCAGTGTGAACAGATCCCGCAGATCGCAATCGGCAATGCGTTGCTGCAGCTGCGATTCAAACGCCGCCGGATCGGCTTCATGCTCAAAGGCGCTCAGGTGCTGAGCAATCTCACAACCGCGCAGATCAACGCCGTCATCAAACACAATAATGTGGTTCAATTGCGGACAGACACCGCGTAATGCGATGGCAGCATCCAGCTGAGCCTGTTCGCCAACGAACAGAATGCGGATATCGGCGTCATTAATGATAAAAGCCGCCTGGGCCGGTGTATTGGTGGCATACAGCGGCACGCTGACCCCACGTAAGCGCAGGATCGCCAAATCCGCCAGCGACCAGGCCATGCTGTTATTGGCAAAGATCGCGATACGCTCCTGCACCTCGGTGCCCAACGCCAACAGCGCACTGGCAATGTGGTTGATATGCGTATCGACCTGCTGCCAGGTCAATTGGGTCTCTCCAGCAGGAGACCATTGGCGAAAAGCTGTGCGATCGGCACGCTGGGAAATTTGGTGCTGTATACGGTGAGTCAAATGGTATTGCAGCAGATTATTGATCATAGCGCCCTGAGCCTGAAATGAATCAAACAGTTAGCGTTGAGCAGGCCATCTTGCTCTGCATCTCAGCTTACACGTGTTTACTTTTTTTCGCGCAGTCTACCTACTCTCTGGCAACGGGAAAAGAGATTTCAGCGTAGAAGTGTGAGCTAAAACCCAGGTTAATTTCACCGCAACCTCTCATTGGACAGAAGGGTGATGAAAAGGTTTTATCCAGGTCACAAAACGCGGGTTCGACAGGCACCGAAGAAAACAGATAAAAACACCAACTGTAATTAATATTTCAGAATATAATTTCATTATAATAATTTTCAATGAAACTACCGAGGTCATGCGGAAGCGGTTAATTCAGAACACTTAAGCCAAGATATATCTTACATAAACCCAAGGTAATTCCTAACCAACGAATGGGAAAAATTATTCCCCCAACGGGAAACTACCACCTCGGGGGTAATAATCGGCTGATTTACTCAGACATATCAGACTGGCCAAGCATACCTTTCATCCATAGATGTCCCTTATCTCTTTCTGCCGACTCATGCCAGGATAGATAACAGGTCACCTTATTCTCACTGCAGGGGAAAGGAATAAAACGCAGCTGTAATGCTTCAGCCTGCTGCTGAGCCAGCCAGGCAGGAACTATGGCAATCATGTCAGTATTGGATACCATATTCAGCACACTGTATAAATCGGTACATTGCTGAGCCACGACGCGCTGCATCGCCTCCTCTATATAGTAAGGCTTACTGAAGGAGTTAAAAATATCCAGCGAAACCACCGCATGCTGCTCCCCAAGAATTTGTTCCGGCGTGATGGCTTTTTCAATTCTCGGATGTTTCTTGGCAAGAACCAGCACCAGTTCATCCTCAAAAAGCCTCACACTTTTAAACTCTGCCGATTCAAAACAGGCATAGCCAATAACGAACTCAACCTCTTGGTAGCGCAATTGGCTATCAATACTACTCGTTATATATGATTTTATTTTTAAATGGGTCTGAGGCGCTATTTCCTTCAGGTGGTTGATTAGCGCGGATCCCAAGCGCAAATCAAGTGGGCTGCAAATGGCGATGGAGAAGACTCGCTCACTGGTAAAGGGTTCAAACTCCGCGCCAGGCAGCTCATTTTGCACCAACTGCAATGCTTGCCTCACCGGCCCAAAAAGCTGCCTGGCCCTTACAGTAGGCTGGATCCCGCGCCCACAGCGCACAAACAACTCGTCATTGAACATCAGTTTCAAGCGCGCAACGGCGTTGCTCACTGCCGGTTGCGACATCCCCAAAAAGCTCGCGGCCCGGGTAATATTCTGCATCTGCATAACGGCATCAAACACCGTTAGCAAATTCAGATCGACACTGCGTAAATGCAAATCGCTGGTTTCTTTCTCAGTGATAACTTCTGAATTATATTCCGACATATCCCACTCCACTAAGTCCTGTGTAGATAATCCCCAAAGTACAATTAACGAGTGATAATTCATCGCTGTTCTAATCGCACAAAGCAGAATTAGTTATCTCTCGCTCCGTTCATTTAAACCGAGCTCAAGCAACGTCCTATATACAAACATGGTTAAAAGTTAATACCTGCCGCACATCACATCCATTTTTCTCGCGGGAAGAGATCACACACACCATTTAAATCGGTTAACTTCACAAACCTCTCTTTGCACCTTCATTTAACTTCTGTTCCTCACCCTTACTTACTCCGATAAAAATACGGTTAATAACCACTTCCTTTAATAAAACCCCCTCATTAATTACTGATAGCCATTAACTCTATGAATAATTCATAAAAAACATAACAAACCACAAACATATTGATGGAAAAAATATAACCACCCCTATTTTTCTTTTGGCTAGCATGCCTTCTGTCGTTTTGCATCTTTAATTTTAACCTAATGAACATCAGAAGCAATTGCGACGATATATATTCATTTCATTTATGCTAACAGGCCCGCAAATCCTTCATTGCCTTTTATCTGACAATGTCATTTTTTACCGAACTATCTTCTGTTCGCCGCGGAACGTTAATCAGGAGGTCAGTGAGTACCCTCATTTTCAATCAGGTGTTGACATGACCAAGCCAATAACGTATCAAATTAGGCAACGAAACTATTTTAGAGAAGCTGAACCGCCATGAACCGTACTTACCGTCTACTAGGCCTACTACTTAACGCATCTTGTTTGCGCGGTATGCCGGTGGACGCAGTTCAGAGCTGATTTAGCCCACCCTCATAACAAACCCGCGCTACTGCGCGGGTTTTTTTTTACCCGCTTAGCGTGAAATAAACACGATAAGGAACGCCCTGATGAGCCAACAAGTCATTATTTTCGATACAACGCTGCGTGATGGCGAACAAGCGCTGCAAGCCAGCCTGAGCGTGAAAGAGAAGATTCAGATAGCGATGGCGCTGGAGAGAATGGGTGTCGACGTCATGGAAGTCGGCTTCCCGGTATCCTCACCGGGCGATTTCGAATCCGTACAAACCATTGCCCGCCAGATTAAAAACAGTCGTGTATGTGGCCTGGCCCGTTGCGTGGATAAAGACATCGACGTCGCAGCCGAAGCGTTGCGCGTGGCCGAAGCCTTCCGTATTCACGTGTTCCTGGCTACCTCCACCCTGCATATTGAATCCAAGCTGAAGCGCTCGTTCGACGAAGTGCTGGAGATGGCAATCCGCTCAGTGAAGCGCGCCCGTAACTACACTGATGACGTAGAGTTCTCCTGTGAAGATGCAGGCCGTACGCCGATCGATAACCTGTGTCGTGTGGTAGAAGCCGCCATCAACGCCGGTGCTACCACCATCAATATTCCAGACACCGTTGGCTACACCACGCCGAACCAGTTTGGTGGCATTATCACCACCCTGTATGACCGCGTACCGAATATCGACAAGGCCATTATCTCTGTGCACTGCCACGACGATCTGGGGATGGCGGTCGGCAACTCCATCGCCGCGGTGCAGGCGGGGGCACGCCAGGTAGAAGGTACCTTGAATGGCATTGGTGAACGCGCAGGCAACACCTCGCTGGAAGAAGTGATCATGGCAATCAAAGTGCGCCAGGACATCATGAACGTGCACACCAACATCAACCATCAGGAAATTTTCCGCACCAGCCAAATTGTCAGCCAGCTGTGTAATATGCCGATCCCTGCCAACAAGGCGATCGTCGGTTCCAATGCCTTCGCCCACTCCTCTGGCATTCATCAGGACGGCGTGCTGAAAAATCGTGAAAACTACGAAATCATGTCCCCGCAGACCATAGGTCTGAAAGATGTGCAGTTGAACCTGACTTCCCGTTCCGGCCGCGCGGCGGTGAAACACCGCATGGAAGAGATGGGCTACAAAGAACAGGACTACAACCTGGACAATCTGTACGCCGCCTTCCTGAAGCTGGCCGATAAGAAAGGTCAGGTGTTCGATTACGATCTGGAAGCCCTGGCCTTCATTAATAAGCAGCAGGAAGAGCCCGAGCATTTCAGCCTGGACTACTTCAGCGTGCAGTCAGGCAGCAGCATCATGGCCACCGCATCGGTGAAATTGATCTGCGGCGAAGAAGAGAAAGCCGAAGCGGCCACCGGTAACGGGCCGGTTGACGCGGTCTATCAGGCCATCAATCGCATTACCGGTTATCCCATTGAACTGGTGAAATACCAGTTAACCGCCAAAGGCCAGGGCCGCGACGCCCTGGGCCAGGTTGATATTGTGGTGTCCTACAACGGCCGCCGCTTCCACGGCGTGGGTCTGGCGACCGACATTGTGGAATCCTCCGCCAAGGCGATGGTTCACGTATTAAATAATATTTGGCGCTCCCAGCAGGTAGAAAAAGAAAAACAGCGTCTGCAGCAAAGCAAACATCAAAATAATCAGGAAACGGTGTGAACATGACGAAGACTTACCACATTGCCGTCTTGCCCGGAGACGGAATCGGCCCGGAAGTAATGGCCCAAGCACGTAAAGTGTTGAACGCAGTGCGTCAGCGCTTTGACATCCGTATCACCGAAGCCGAATACGACGTCGGTGGCATCGCCATCGATCGCCATGGCAGCCCGCTGCCACAGGCCACCCTCGCCGGTTGTGAGCAAGCCGACGCCATCCTGTTCGGTTCAGTCGGTGGCCCGAAGTGGGAACACCTGCCGCCGGCAGAGCAGCCTGAACGTGGCGCTTTGCTGCCGTTGCGTAAGCACTTCAAACTGTTCAGCAACCTGCGCCCTGCTCGTTTGTACCAGGGGCTGGAAGAGTTCTGTCCATTGCGTGCCGACATCGCCGCCCGCGGTTTCGATATTCTGTGCGTGCGTGAACTGACCGGCGGCATCTACTTTGGCCAGCCAAAAGGCCGCGAAGGCCAGGGCATGCAAGAACGCGCCTTCGATACCGAGGTTTATCACCGCTTCGAGATCGAGCGCATTGCCCGCATCGCCTTCGAGTCCGCCCGCAAGCGTCGCAACAAAGTGACCTCGATTGATAAGGCCAACGTATTGCAGAGTTCCATTCTGTGGCGCGAAGTGGTCAATCAGGTCGCCAAGGATTACCCGGATGTGTCGCTGTCGCATATGTACATCGACAACGCCACCATGCAGTTGATCAAAGACCCGTCGCAGTTCGACGTGCTGCTGTGCTCCAACCTGTTCGGTGACATTCTGTCTGACGAATGTGCGATGATCACCGGTTCGATGGGCATGCTGCCTTCCGCCAGCCTGAACGAACAGGGCTTTGGCCTGTATGAGCCGGCCGGTGGTTCAGCGCCGGATATCGCGGGTAAAGGCATTGCCAACCCGATCGCCCAGATCCTGTCAGCCACCCTGCTGCTGCGTTACAGCCTGGGTGCCAGCGAAGCGGCCGATGCCGTTGAACGTGCCATCAATCAGGCGCTGGAACAGGGTTACCGCACCGCCGATCTGGCCGGTGTTGGTCCAGCCATCAGCACCGATGAAATGGGTGACATCATCGCCCGCTTTGTTGCTCAGGGGGCATAACATGTCTAAAACGTTATATCAGAAATTATACGATGCCCACGTGGTCTACTCAGCACCGGAAGAAACCCCGCTGTTGTATATCGATCGCCACCTGGTGCACGAAGTGACCTCCCCGCAGGCGTTCGACGGCCTGCGCGCCATGGGCCGTAAAGTACGCCAGCCGGGCAAGACTTTTGCCACCATGGACCACAACGTGTCCACCCAAACCAAAGACATCAACGCCAGTGGCGAGATGGCGCGCATTCAGATGCAAGAGCTGATCAAGAACTGCGAAGAGTTTGGCGTGTTGCTGTATGACCTGAACCACCCGTATCAGGGCATCGTACACGTGATCGGCCCTGAGCAGGGCATGACGCTGCCGGGCATGACCATCGTCTGTGGTGACTCACACACCGCGACTCACGGCGCTTTCGGTTCACTGGCGTTTGGTATCGGTACCTCTGAAGTGGAGCACGTGCTGGCGACCCAGACCCTGAAACAGGGCCGCGCCAAGACCATGAAAATTGAAGTGACCGGCGATGCCGCCGTTGGCATCACCGCTAAAGACATCGTACTGGCAGTGATTGGTAAAACCGGCAGTGCCGGCGGTACCGGCCACGTGGTGGAATTCTGTGGCACAGCCATTCAGGCGCTGAGCATGGAAGGCCGCATGACGCTGTGCAACATGGCGATCGAAATGGGTGCCAAAGCCGGGCTGGTTGCGCCGGACGACACCACCTTTGATTACCTGAAGGGCCGTCAGTTTGCACCAACCGGCGATAACTGGGAACAGGCCGTTGCCTACTGGCGCACGCTGAAATCCGACGACGATGCCAAATTCGACACCATTGTTACCCTGCGCGCTGAAGACATCGCGCCACAGGTGACCTGGGGCACCAACCCGGGTCAGGTTATCGCCGTCAACCAGACCATCCCCGCGCCAGAATCGTTCAGCGATCCGGGTGAGCGCGCCTCGGCCGAAAAAGCCCTGGCTTATATGGATCTGAAACCGGGTATCAAGCTGACAGACGTGCCGATCGACAAGGTATTTATCGGTTCCTGCACCAACTCACGCATTGAAGACCTGCGCGCAGCGGCGGCCATCGCCAAAGGCCGCAAGGTTGCCAGCGGTGTTCAGGCCATCGTGGTACCAGGCTCTGGCCCGGTGAAAGCGCAGGCGGAAGCCGAAGGTCTGGATAAAATCTTTATCGATGCCGGTTTTGAATGGCGTCTGCCGGGCTGCTCGATGTGCCTGGCGATGAACAACGACCGCCTGAACCCGGGCGAACGCTGCGCATCCACCAGCAACCGTAACTTCGAAGGGCGTCAGGGCCGCGGTGGACGTACTCACCTGGTCAGCCCGGCAATGGCCGCTGCGGCCGCTATTGCCGGCCATTTCGCCGATATCCGTGATATTCACTAAGGGACGCAACCGTGGCTAAATTTACTCAACATACCGGTTTAGTGGTGCCTTTGGATGCGGCTAACGTCGATACCGATGCCATTATTCCAAAACAGTTTTTACAGAAGGTAACGCGCACCGGCTTTGGCCAGCACCTGTTTAACGACTGGCGTTTTCTGGACGATGCCGGCCAGCAGCCAAATCCGGAGTTTGTACTGAACCAACCGCGTTACAAAGGTGCCAGCATTTTGCTGGCGCGTGAAAACTTCGGTTGCGGCTCATCGCGTGAGCATGCCCCCTGGGCACTGACCGACTACGGCTTTAGAGTGGTGATTGCCCCCAGCTTCGCCGATATCTTCTACGGCAACTCGCTCAACAACCAGCTGCTGCCGGTTAAGCTGAGCGAGCAGGACGTGGAAACGCTGTTCCAACTGGTCGCGGCCAACGAAGGCATTGAATTTGAAGTTGACCTGGAAAACCAGACGGTCAAAGCCGGTGACAAAAGCTATCCGTTCGAGATCGACAGCTTCCGCCGCCACTGCATGATTAACGGGTTGGACAGCATCGGTCTGACGCTGCAACACGAAGCGGATATTTCCCGCTACGAGGCGCAGCAGCCGGCTTTCCTGAACTGATATTAATCACCCGCCGCCAGGCGGGTTTTTTTATTATCAATAACCGACTACCAATAACCGAGCCATTTCCACCACGCCCCACCAATCAACATCCAAATCAGCAAGTTAACTATGCTCATCACCAAACCGGTTTTCCACCACTCACCCAGCGTCGCATAGCCGGAGCCGAAGACAATCGGTGCCGTGCCGGTACCATAGTGGGTCAGCGACATCATCAATGAAGAAGAGAAGGCCAGGATTAAACCCAGCAACGCGGGCGGTGCGCCGAGCGCAATACCGGCGGCAAAGAAGGCGGCAAACATGGCGGTAACGTGCGCGGTGGTGCTGGCGAAGAAGTAATGCGAATACAGATAGATAATGGTCAGCAATACCGTGCCGCCAACCCAACTCATCCCCATATGATCAATACCGTTGCCCACGGTTTGCGACAGCCAACTGATTAACCCCAACTTGCCAAGGAAGCTGGCCATCATCACCAGTGCGGAGAACCACACCACCGTGTCCCAGGCCCCCTTGTGCCTGAGCACATCTTCCCAACTCAACACGCCGGTCGCCAGCAGCACCGCCAGGCCAATCATCGCGGCGGTGGTCGGGTTGACCGCCAGCGCCGGGCCGAAGATCATCGCCGGAATACCGGCCCACAGCACCAGCAGCAAGGCAAACACCGCCAGCGTGATTTTCTCCGGCAGCGTCACCGGTCCCAGCGCTTGCAGCTTGTCGCGTGCGAAACGCGGGGCATCCGGGGTGCTTTTCACCTCCGGCGGATAGAGCAGATAAATCACCAACGGCATGACGATCAGCGAGCACAACCCCGGCACCAGCGCGGCCACTGCCCACATGGACCAGGACAGCTCGAAGTTACCATGCGTGCCCTTGGCGATCAGGCTGACGATCAACGGGTTAGGTGCGGTCGCGGTGATAAACATCGCCGAAGTGATCGGGTTGATATTGTAATTTACCAGCGACAGATAACGGCCAATCTTGCCGGAGGTGTTCAACTCGGGTTTGGAGCCAAAGCTGTCGGCGATCGACTTCATGATTGGATGGATAATCCCGCCACCACGGGCGGTGTTGCTTGGGGTCACCGGTGCCAGAGTGGTTTCCGCCAGCGTTAGCGCATAGGCGATGCCCAGCGTCTTCTTACCGAACAGCGAGATAAAGTAATAGCCGATACGCGCCCCCAGCCCGGTTTTGTTCAGGCTAAGGGAGATCATGATCGAAAAGCCGATCAGCCAGATCAACTGGTTGGAAAATCCGCTGAGCGCATCATTCAGCGCAGCACCGGGTTTACCGGGATTGGTGACGCCCGTGACGGCCACCAGCGCAATCGCCACCACCGAAACGGCGCCGATGGGCATAGCTTTGCCGATGATGGCGATGATGGTGCCGATAAACAGCGCGAGCAAATGCCAGGCATTCGGTTCCACCCCTTCAGGCACGGGGATCACAAACCAAATAAGCAAGGCGGCAACGACGGCACACAGAGAAGGGACGGGCTTGAGCGGCGTTAGTTTATCCATAACATACCCACTTTTCTAAACGGATCGGCATCTCAGCAGCAAGATGGGCGGGAACGCGCTCATCGCGTTCCGGGTCCGTTCAGCTTGGGGGGCTGGCGTCATGTTCTCAATGACATGCGTCAAGGTTGGTGACGTTTAAGCTCACACTTCCCGCACGCGGGCACTCATCCACAACGCCGCCACCGCCAGAAGGGTCGCCAACCAGTAAACTGCATAGTGCCCCAGGTTTTCCACCAGCGCCCCCTGCAGTACCCCGGCCAGGATCACCCCGGTGGAAATACTGTTGGTAAACAGCGTGGTTGCCGCGCCCGGTCGGCCTGGCATCAGGTCCTGGAAATAGAGCATACCGATACCGGCGATGATGCCGATAAATATGGCGTTGAACAGCTGTAGCACCATCAGTGCCAGCTTAAATTTAAACACCACCAACCCGGCATAAAACAGGATGCCGGCCGCCACGGCGAACAGCATCATGTTGCGCTTACCGAACCGTTTGACGTAATAACCGGCCAGCAACATTGCCGGGATCTCCAGCCCGGCGGCGGTCCCCATCAGCAGCCCCGCCAGATCCTCCGGCAGGCCCAGATCGGCGGTGATATACAGCGGCATGTCGATGATATACAGGGTGTTGCAGGTCCACATCAGCATCGAGGCAATAAACAAGCGTCGTACATCGCGGTTGCGCCAGACGCTGGCAGGGGCGATAGGAGCCGAAGGGGTCGCCGCCAGTACATTCCCCGGATCGACCGGAGCCGCCCGGGGCACCGAAGGCAGGGTAAACCACACCAGCAATGCACAGATCGCGAAGGTCGCCGCGGCAATCATGAACATCACGGTAAATCCGTAGTTCAGCGCCAGCGTGAACGACAGCGGCGGACCAATCACCCAGGCCAGCGACAGTTGCGCACGCATCACCGAGCTGAACATCACCACTTCACGCGCCGAACTGTCGGCATATTCCCGCGCCAGCGCGAAAATCTGCGGCATCGCGGTATTGGCAATCGCCGACAGCAACACCCCGGCGGTGATCAATGTCAGGTAGTCACGGTTAAAGGCAAACAGCAGACAGTTGCCAACCGCCATCAGGCAACACAACAGGATCAACTTGCGCCGATCGCCGCGTGAATCCGAACGCTTGGCCAACAGGAAACTGACTGCAATGCCGACAATGGCATTAACGGTATAAAACAGGCCGACCCACAGCGGCCGTACCTTGACCTCGGTGGTCAGGAACAGGCTCAGCGTCGGCGCCAAGAGCGCGCCGGCAATGCCGGAAAGAAAAGCAATCAGCAGGAATGCGGCAAAGATCGGATTAAAGCGGCGTGGCAGCCAGCGCTGGCGTTTCATATCTTTGTTCCTGACCCTAAAGCGGAAGACAGAACCTTAGGCTACGGTGGAAAAATTGCAAGAACATCACCGCGACCCATAATAAAAAAACCAGTGGGTATAACCCCACTGGCTGGTGAACAACACCATTACTCAGAAACCTTTTCTACCCGAGCCTCACAGGTGCTCGCGGTATTGCTTATCTGTCATGCTATGGATATCCCATTGGGTTACATGCGCCAGTATCTCCAGCCGCACCTGTTCAGGCACCAGCCCCAACCAGTCGGCCCGCTGGCGGCGTACCGCTGTGAAATACCGCTGATAGAACTGTTTTGACAAGAAAACTTTCATCCGTCGCCCTCCCCCTTTCATTGAGGAAAATTATCGGCGTAATATAGGGAAAGATAAATTGATGGGTTGATGCCGGAGCGTTCCTCTTTTATGTCCACCTCCAGATTGCAACAGCAGTTCATTCGCCTGTGGCAGCGCTGCCACGGCGAGCCGACAGAAACGACCCTGCAAGAGCTGGCCGAAGTGCTCACCTGTTCGCGCCGCCACGTACGTTCGTTACTGGGCGCCATGCAGCAGCAGGGCTGGCTAACCTGGCAGGCAGAGTCGGGGCGCGGCAAGCGTTCACGGCTCACCTTCCACTACACCGGTCTGGCGCTGCAACAGCAGCGGGCGGAGGAGTTGCTGGAGCAGGACCGCATCGATCAACTGGTGCAACTGGTCGGCGATAAAAACGTGGTACGCCAGATGCTGCTATCCCAACTGGGGCGCAGCTTTCGTCAAGGGAAACACATTCTGCGGGTGCTCTACTATCGCCAGTTGTACAACCTGTTGCCCGGTTCGGCGCTGCGGCGTTCGGAAACCCATCTGGCACGGCAAATTTTCAGCGGCCTGACGCGGATAAATGAGGAAAACGGGGAACTGGAGTCTGACCTTTCGCATCACTGGCAGCCATTAACTCCACAGCACTGGCGTTTTTATCTGCGCCCGGCGATTCATTTTCACCATGGCCGCGAGCTGGAAATGGAGGATGTCATCAGTTCGCTTACCCGCTTGATCCCACAGCCGTTGTTTTCCCATATTGAACGAGTGACTTCACCGACGCCTTATGTGATCGACGTCCATCTGCACAGTCCCGATTACTGGCTGCCGTGGCTGCTGGGCAGCGTGCCCGCGATGATCCTGCCGCGCGAATGGCAGAGCCTGCCGGAATTCTCACGCCACCCGGTGGGCACCGGGCCGTATAGCGTAGTGCGCAACCACCGCAGCCAGATGAAAATTCACGCTTTTGACGATTACTTTGGTTACCGCGCGCTGATCGATGAAGTGAATATCTGGGTGTTGCCGGAAGTGACTGAGGAACTGGTGCATTCCGGCGTCCAACTGCAGGCGGACGATACCGGCAAAAATGAGCTGGAAAGCCGGTTGGAAGAAGGCTGCTATTTCCTGCTGTTCGACCAGCGTTCGCCGCTGGCGGCCGATCCGGCTATTCGCAGCTGGCTATGCGAGTTGATCAACCCCATTTCGCTGCTGAGCAATGCCGGCCCGGTCTATCAGCGCTATTGGTCACCGGCCTACGGTCTTCTGCCGCGCTGGCACCACAACCGCACGCTGGCGCAGCAGCCCAAACCGGCCGGGCTGACCGAACTGACGCTGACCTACTACAGCGAGCATTCGGAATTCCACGCCATTCAACAGGCGATCGAACCCCTGTTGGCGCAGCAGGGCATCAAGCTGAAGATCCAGGTTGTGGATTACGACACCTGGCATAAAGGCGAAGCCAGTAGCGATTTATGGCTCGGTAGCGCCAACTTCTATCTGCCGCTGGAGTTCTCGCTGTTCGCTACCCTGTATGAACTGCCGCTGATGCAGCACTGCATGAATGAAGACCTCGCTACGGATGCCGCACTGTGGCGTGCCAATGCCTTGCCGCTGGCCGATTTTTGCCAACGCCTGGTCAGCAATCATCAGTTACACCCGTTGTTCCACCACTGGTTGCAACTGCACGGCCAACGCAGCATGCGCGGCGTGCGGATGAACACCCTCGGCTGGTTTGATTTTAAATCCGCCTGGTTTGCGCCGCCGGAAGCATAAGCGCCTTTCACCGGCGCCCGTTAGTCTTTACAATGGCGCCGTCTCAACGGGGTGCAAAACGGCGGCGTGCCGAATTTGCTGAGAACAAACCCGTCGAACCTGATCCGGTCAATACCGGCGGAGGGATTTGAGCCCAGCGAACAGGCAGCAGCCGATCGCCCCCTCAGATACCCTTGCCCCCCTAAATTTTCAGGAGTGCAAAGTGGTCAAGAAAAGCCTGCCCTTATTACTGTTGTTGTGCGCCGCACCGGTGTTCGCCAAACCCACGCTGACGGTCTACACCTATGATTCGTTCGCTGCCGACTGGGGCCCGGGTCCGGCGGTCAAAAAAGCCTTTGAGGCCCAGTGTGACTGTGAGCTGAAGTTCGTCGCGCTGGAAGACGGCGTTTCGCTGCTTAACCGCCTGCGCATGGAAGGGAAAAACAGCGCCGCCGACGTCGTGCTGGGGCTGGACAACAACCTGCTGCAGGCTGCGCAACAAACCGGTTTATTCGCGCCAAGCGACGTCGACAGCGCGAAGTTGAGCGTCCCCGGCGGCTGGCAGGATAAAACCTTTGTGCCTTATGACTACGGCTACTTTGCCTTCGTTTACAACAAAGAAAAGCTGAAGAACCCGCCAAAAAGCCTGCAGGAGCTGGTCGACAGTGACCAGAACTGGAAGGTGATTTACGAAGATCCGCGCACCAGCACCCCCGGCCTCGGCCTGCTGCTGTGGATGCAGAAAGTTTATGGCGACAAGGCCCCCGAAGCCTGGCAAAAGCTGGCGAAGAAAACCGTCACCGTGACCAAGGGCTGGAGTGAAGCCTACGGCCTGTTCCTGAAAGGCGAAGGTGACCTGGTGCTCAGCTACACCACCTCCCCGGCCTACCATCTGATCGAAGAGAAAAAAGACAGCTACGCCGCCGCTAACTTTAGCGAAGGCCATTATCTGCAGGTCGAAGTGGCGGGCAAACTCAAGGCCAGCAAACAACCCGAGCTGGCAGAACGCTTTATGCAATTTATGGTGACCCCGGCGTTCCAGAACAGTATTCCCACCGGCAACTGGATGTACCCGGTGATCAAAACCCAGCTGCCGACCGGGTTTGAGCAAATGACCGTCCCGCAGACCGCGCTGCAATACAGCGCTGAAGAAGTGGCCAAACAACGCGGCAACTGGATCCGGGCATGGCAAACCGCCGTCAGCCACTGATCCCACGCTGGCTATGGCCGGGGCTGCTGGCTGCCGGTCTGATCCTGACCATCGCCGCACTGGCGATGGGTTCTCTGTGGCGGCACGCGCCGGAAAGCGACTGGCAAGGTCTATGGCAGGACAGCTATCTGTGGCATGTGGTGCGTTTCACCTTCTGGCAGGCGTTGCTGTCCGCGCTGATCTCGGTGCTGCCCGCCATTTTGTTGGCGCGCGCGCTGTACCGCCGCCGTTTCCCCGGACGCCAATTACTGCTGCGGCTGTGCGCCATGACGCTGGTGTTGCCGGTGTTGGTGGCGGTGTTCGGCCTGCTCAGCGTTTATGGTCGACAGGGCTGGCTGGCCGCGCTGTGCGGTTGGTTAGGCATTGATTACAGCTTCTCGCCTTATGGCCTGCAGGGCATCCTGTTGGCCCACATGTTCTTCAACCTGCCGCTGGCGACCCGCCTGCTGTTGCAGGCGCTGGAAAATATTCCGGTCGAACAGCGCCAACTGGCAGCACAACTCGGCATGAGCGGCTGGCAACAGTTTCGTTTTGTCGAATGGCCGGCACTACGCCGCCAGATCCTGCCGAGCGGGGCACTGATCTTTATGCTGTGCTTTGCCAGCTTCGCCACCGTATTGTCACTGGGTGGCGGGCCACAGGCCACCACCATCGAACTGGCGATCTACCAGGCGCTCAGCTATGACTACGATCTCAGCCGCGCCGCGCTGTTGGCGCTGATCCAACTGGCCTGCTGCCTGGGGCTGGTGGTACTCAGCCAGCGCTTGAGCCAGGCCTTGCCGGTCGGCAACACCCAGGCCCACGTCTGGCGTAACCCGGAAGACAGCCTGGGGCGCCGGGTCAGCGACTTTTTGCTGATCGTCGCTGCCCTGCTACTGCTGTTACCCCCGCTGTTGGCGGTGATTGCCGACGGTGCCAACCAAACTCTGGTCAGCGTGCTACAACAGCAGGTGCTGTGGCAGGCGTTGTTTACCTCGTTGCGTATTGCTCTCGGTGCCGGCGCACTGTGCGTGGTGCTGACCATGATGCTGCTGTGGAGCAGCCGTGAGCTGAAGCTGCAACAGAGCCTGCGCTGGGGCCATGCACTGGAACTGAGCGGCATGGTGATCCTGGCGATGCCGGGCATCGTGTTGGCGACCGGCTTCTTCCTGCTGCTGAGCGATACCGTCGGGCTGCCACAGTCGCCGTACGCACTGGTGATCCTCACCAATGCACTGATGGCGGTGCCCTACGCGCTGAAAGTGCTGGAAAACCCGATGCGCGACCTGGCCGAACGCTACAACCCACTGTGTCTATCGCTGGATATCCACGGCTGGCAGCGGCTGCGGCTTATCGAGCTGAAAGCGTTGCGCCGCCCGCTGGCCCAGGCGCTGGCCTTTGCCTGCGTGCTGTCGATCGGCGATTTCGGCGTGGTGGCCCTGTTTGGCAACGAGCACTTTCGCACTCTGCCTTACTACCTGTATCAGCAGATTGGCGCCTATCGCAGTAATGACGGCGCGGTCACCGCACTGTTGTTGCTACTGTTGTGTTTCCTGCTGTTTACCCTGATCGAACGCTTACCGGGCCGCCATGATAGAGCTTGAAAAACTGACCTACCTGTATGAGCACCTGCCGATGCGCTTTGACCTGCGCATTGAGCCAGGCGAACGTGTCGCGGTGCTTGGCCCCAGTGGCGCAGGCAAAAGCACCCTGCTCAGCCTGATCGCCGGGTTCCTGCCGGCCGCCAGCGGCAAGCTGCTGCTGAACGGCAGCGTTCACACCGCCACGCCACCGGCCAAACGCCCGGTCTCGATGCTGTTTCAGGAAAACAACCTGTTTGCCCACCTGACGGTGGCGCAGAACATCGGATTGGGGCTGGATCCGGGGCTGCGGCTGAATGAGCAGCAAAAGCAGCAGTTGGCACAGATTGCCCGGCAAGTGGGGCTGGAAGAGCATCTGCCACGTCTGCCGTCCCAGCTTTCCGGCGGCCAACGTCAGCGTGCCGCCCTGGCGCGCTGTCTGATCCGCCAGCGACCCATCTTGCTGCTCGACGAACCCTTTTCGGCGCTCGATCCGGCGTTACGCAATGAGATGCTGCACCTGCTGCGGGAGGTGTGTGACCAGCGCAACCTGACGCTGCTGATGGTGTCCCACAACCTGGATGACGCCGCGCGCATCGCGCCACGTACCCTGTTGGTGGTCGATGGACGCATATATTACGACGGTCCAACCCAGGCATTGCTGGACGGCAGTGCGCCGGAAGCCCGGGTGTTGGGCATTTCACACAAACCGTGATCTGCCGCGCGTTTTTTATGCTGCGCAAATAAACCTGTTGTGCGAATTTTTCGCCTGTGGTTTTATAAAAACCTGACTTTTTTTACTGATGATAAGGTTCCCTGTGATCGCATCCTCGCTGACTTCGACCCTACTAGTTACCGCGCTACCAGCCGCGGTGATGGTCGTCGTGCGTGTGGTGGTGGTCGTCGGCAATGCGCCGTAGGGTCCGAATCAACGCATCGATTCCCAAACCCCGCCGGCGCAACCGGGCGGGGTTTTTAGTTTCAGCCCCCTGCCCAGAAAAGCGAACCGGCCTTGAGAAAGGATAGGAACATGGCAATTTCGGGCACGCCACAGCAAGGCAACCGCTTCACCGGCGCACAGTTGATCGTTCATCTGCTGGAACGTCAGGGCATCACCACCGTCGCCGGCATTCCCGGTGGCGCGGCGCTGCCGCTGTATGACGCACTGAGCCAAAGCACCCGCATTCATCACGTACTGGCACGCCACGAACAGGGCGCGGGCTTTATGGCGCAGGGCATGGCACGCGCCAATGGTAAAGCTGCGGTGTGCATCGCCTCCAGCGGGCCGGGCGCCACCAACCTGGTGACCGCCATCGCCGACACCAAGCTCGATTCCATTCCGCTGGTGTGCATCACCGGCCAGGTGCCCTCCTCGATGATCGGCACCGATGCCTTTCAGGAAGTAGACACCTACGGCATCTCGATCCCTATCACCAAGCACAACCATTTGGTGCGCGATATCCGTGAACTGCCACAGGTGATCTGCGACGCATTCCGTATCGCCGAATCCGGCCGTCCTGGCCCGGTGTGGATCGACGTACCGAAGGACGTACAAACCGCGGTGATCGATTGGGATGAACTGCCGCCGATCGCCGTTCCCGACGCCGCCCCCACCTTCGAGGCCACTGCCGTAGCGCAGGCCGCAGCGATGATCAACCAGGCCAAGCGCCCGGTGCTGTACCTGGGCGGCGGCATCATCTGCGCCAATGCTCACCAACAGGCGATTGAGTTGGCGGAACGCGCCAACCTGCCGACCACCATGACGCTGATGGCGTTGGGTGCCATGCCGGTACAGCACCCGCTGTCGCTGGGCATGCTGGGGATGCACGCGGCGCGCAGTACCAACTTCATTCTGCAAGAGGCCGACCTGCTGATCGTACTGGGCGCACGCTTTGACGATCGGGCAATTGGCAAAACCGAACAGTTCTGCCCGAACGCCAGCATCATTCACGTGGATATCGACCGTGCCGAACTGGGCAAGGTGAAACAGGCCAACATTGCCATTCATGCCGACGTCGGCCAGGTGCTGCAACAGCTGCTGCCGCAGATTGAGGCGCAGCCGCGCAGCGAATGGTTGGAAACCGTCAACGGCCTGAAGCGCGAGTTCCCGTTCAGCATGCCGAACGCCGAAGATCCGCTGAGTCACTACGGGTTGGTGCTGGCTGCTGCACGCTGCGTGGACGAAAGCGCCATCATCACCACCGATGTAGGCCAGCATCAGATGTGGGTGGCGCAGGCCTATCCGCTGAGCCGTCCACGCCAGTGGCTGACCTCCGGCGGCCTGGGTACCATGGGCTTCGGCCTGCCGGCGGCGATCGGCGCAGCCCTGGCCGAGCCGCAGCGCAAGGTATTGTGCTTCTCCGGTGACGGCAGTCTGATGATGAACATTCAGGAAATGGCCACTGCCGTCGAGCAGGATCTGGACGTGAAAATTATCCTGATGAACAACCAAGCGCTGGGGCTGGTGCATCAGCAGCAAACGCTGTTCTACCAGCAGCGCATCTTTGCCGCCGCCTATCCCAAGCGTACCGACTTTATCAAGATTGCCGCCGGTTTCGGGCTGGATACCTGCGATTTGAACGCCGCAGAAGATCCGCAGGCCGCGCTGGCCGAAGCGATCCAACGGCCCGGCCCTTGCCTGATCCACGCGCTGATTGATATCAATGAAAAAGTCTTCCCGATGGTGCCGCCGGGTGCCGCCAACATCGACATGATTGGAGAATAAGCCATGTCAGAACAACACAATAACCCACAGGTGATCCTGGAGCTGACGGTACGTAACCATCCCGGCGTGATGTCGCACGTGTGCGGCCTGTTTGCCCGCCGCGCCTTCAACGTAGAGGGCATTCTGTGTCTGCCGCTGAAAGACGGCAAACAGAGCCGTATCTGGCTATTGGTGGCGGACGATCAACGGCTGATGCAGATGATCAGCCAGGTGGAAAAACTCGAAGATGTGCTGCAGGTAAAACGCCACAGCGAAGACGTGCGGGTGTTCGAACAGTTAGAGGCTTTCTTCCAGTAATGCACCGAGGGGCGTTACGCCCCCGAGTTTGATGACAAAGTTGTCTTTGAACCCGAGATACCCGGGCCTAGCGCACCGAGGGCCATTATGGGACACGTCCATGTGTCCCACCCTACGGGCCGACTGGAAGTCGTTCCAATTTGCTCCCGGCAAATTGGTCGGCGGACAAGCCGCTACGACCCCTTCGGCACGCTCTCCCTAATAACAGGCTTTGTCACAATCTGAGGCGAATAACCCCTGGTTACTGCCCGGCCAGCACCTTCCACAGCAAATGTCGGTAAACCGGCATCAACGGCTGCTGGTGCAGATAATAAAAGGTGGTGAGCGCGAGGATCCAGCTCAGTACGCAGGCCATCCGTAGCCGTACCGGTGACAGCCAGTTGCTTAGTCGATCGGCGCTGCGCTTGCCTTCACGCCACCAGCGCCAGCTCAGCCAGGCGGCCAGCCAGATCAACACCACCACCGCAAACAGCAGCCATTTGAATAAAGCGCTGTTGGCGCTGGCGGGAATGTCGATCGCCACCCCGGCCAGAATCCCCGGGAAGAAGTAGACCGGCGGCCAGGTGATACAGCCGATAATGTTCGGCAGTGCAAATTTGTACGGCGGTAAGTCCAGCATCCCCGCCACCATCGGTACCAGCGGGCGGGTCGGGCCGACAAAGCGGCCAATCAGAACGGTCGCCATACTGTGTTGATGCAGCGCATGTTCGGTCTTGTCGAGCATCGCCTTGTTCTTTTTCAGGAATGACCAGCGGTGCAGCGGCCCCTTGAAAGCGCGGCCGATAAAATAAGAGATCCAGTCCCCCAGCAGGCAACCGACGATCCCGGCAGCCCAGGCATAATAGAAGTCCACCTGACCACTGCCGATCAGCGCACCGATGCTGGCCATCATCACCGTACCGGGCAACAGCAGTCCGACCAGCGCCAGCGATTCCAAAAACGCGACAAACATGACGACCATCAGAGTGAAAGCCAAAGACTGGGTGATCAAATGCTGTAAATAGGCTTCCATTAAACCTCTGTTGGTTATCCAAAGCGCGTGGGCGTGGGATTGTCAGGTGCCGCCGGAAACGAGTCAACCGGTGAATTGTATGCGTTTTTGGCAGAACTGTGCGGTAATGGACAATTACTGTATAAAAACCCATACTATAACTTATCTATTCCCCCCTTTAGCTTAGCTTGTCAGGAACAGCGTGATGTCACTCCAACAGGGTTTCTTGCTCACCCGCCACTGGCGTGATACGCCTGCCGGCACCGAGGTGGAGTTTTGGCTGGCGACCGATCACGGCCCGCAGCAACTTCGCCTGTCGCCGCAGACCTCCGTCGCCTTTATCCCGGTCGAACAGCGTCAACGCGCTGAGCAATTGCTGCGTGAAGAGCGCCAATGGGAGCTAAAACCGCTGCCGCTAACCGATTTTCATCATCGCCCGGTGTTGGGGCTCTATTGCCGTCAGCACCGTCAGCTGATCAAACTGGAAAGGCTGTTGAAAGACGGCGGTGTCAATCTCTATGAGGCCGATATCCGCCCACCGGAACGCTACCTGATGGAACGCTTTATCACTGCGCCGGTGTGGTTCACCGGCCAGGACAACGGCAATGGTCCGCTGATCAACGGCCAGATGAAGCCGGCGCCGGAATATCGCCCCACGTTGAAACTGGTCTCGCTGGACATTGAAACCTCCGCCCATGGCGAGCTCTACTCGATCGCGCTGGAAGGCTGCGGTCAGCGTCAGGTTTACATGCTCGGGCCGGCTAACGGTGGCAATGAGGCGCTGGATTTTGACCTGGAGTACTGTGTCAGCCGCCCACAAATGTTGGAAAGGCTGAATCAGTGGCTGGAACAACACGATCCCGACGCCATCATTGGCTGGAATCTGGTGCAGTTCGATTTACGGGTGCTGCAAAAACATGCCGAGCGTTACCAAATCCCGTTACGGTTTGGTCGTGGCGGCAACCTGCTGGAGTGGCGTGAACACGGTTTCAAGCAGAATCACTTTTTTGCCTCCGCCGCCGGGCGGTTGATTATTGATGGCATCGAGGCACTGAAGTCCGCCACCTGGAACTTCCCTTCCTTCAGCCTCGAGCATGTGTCGCAGACACTGCTGGGAGAAGGCAAGTCGATCGACAATCCTTACCAGCGAATGGCGGAAATCGACCGGCGCTTTGCCGAAGACAAACCGGCGCTGGCACGCTACAACCTGAAGGACTGCGAACTGGTGACGCGAGTCTTCGCCAAGACCGATCTGCTGACCTTCCTGCTGGAGCGCGCCACGGTGACCGGACTGGCCGCCGACCGCAGCGGCGGTTCGGTGGCCGCGTTCAGCAATCTGTATATGCCGCGCATGCACCGGCTGGGCTTTGTTGCCCCCAACCTCGGCGAGCAACCGGAAGAACACAGCCCTGGTGGCTTTGTGATGGATTCACAGCCCGGCCTGTATGACTCGGTGCTGGTGCTGG
The DNA here is from genome assembly GCF_949794035.1 of Serratia proteamaculans. NCBI lineage: Bacteria > Pseudomonadati > Pseudomonadota > Gammaproteobacteria > Enterobacterales > Yersiniaceae > Serratia > Serratia proteamaculans. Next base: position 731,019 of record NZ_OX461105.1, on the reverse strand, counting down.
ATTACAAGAGCCTGTACCCGTCGATCATCCGCACCTTCCTGATCGACCCCGTCGGGTTGGTGGAAGGCATGCAGCACCCCGGCGATGCCGATTCGGTGCCCGGTTTCCGCCATGCACGTTTCTCGCGCAGCAAACACTGTCTGCCGGCGATCGTCGAACAGATCTGGCAAGGGCGTGAGGCAGCCAAGCGTCAACAGAACAAAGCCTTGTCCCAGGCATTAAAGATCATTATGAACGCGCTGTACGGCGTACTGGGATCGAGCGGTTGCCGCTTTTTCGATCCGCGGTTGGCCTCGTCAATCACCCTGCGTGGCCATGAGATCATGCGCCAGACGCGCGAGCTGATCGAGGCTCAGGGTTATCAGGTGATCTACGGGGATACCGATTCCACCTTCGTGTGGCTCAAGCAGCCGCATGACGAGCAACAGGCGGCGCAAATAGGCCGGACCCTGGTGCAACAGGTGAACCAATGGTGGCAACAGCATTTACAGCAACAGTACGGGCTGGAAAATGCGCTGGAGCTGGAGTTCGAAACCCATTATTCGCGCTTCCTGATGCCCACCATTCGCGGTGCCGAACAGGGCAGTAAAAAACGCTATGCCGGGCTGATCGCCAAACCGGACGGCAGCGAAGAGATGGTGTACAAAGGGCTGGAAACGGTGCGTACCGACTGGACACCGCTGGCACAGCAGTTCCAACAGCTGCTTTACCAACGTATTTTCAAGCGGCAGCCGTATCAGGATTTTGTGCGTGAATACGTTAGCCAAACGCTTAACGGCGACTTCGACGATCGGCTGGTCTACCGCAAGCGCCTGCGCAGAAAGCTGGACGAATATCAACGTAACGTCCCGCCACATGTTCGCGCAGCCCGCATCGCTGACGACTATAATCGTCAGCAGGGGCGACCGCTGCAATACCAGAACGGCGGCTGGATCAGCTATGTGATGACCGTGGCCGGGCCAGAGCCGCTGGAAACCCAGCAGTCGGCAATTGATTACCCCCATTATCTCGAGCGCCAGTTGGAACCGGTGGCTGACGCCATACTGCCATTTTTACATGACGATTTTACCACTCTGGTGACCGGACAGATGGGCCTGTTTTAACATTCCGCCCGCCATGCGGGCGTTGGCGAAGGGTTAAGAAAAATCATCGGGTTTTGCAGGTGACGAACGCGCCGCCTTCCATTACCATAGCGCCCTTCCCAAATTCTGGACCACACTCCACCCATGCCATCGATGATGTATGCATGGGATGAATAGCTATTGCCCGCCATATTAAAATAAATCGGGATTAGCAGACGTTTGATACGGGTGCCGCGGCCTTCTCGCCCGGTAACAAGACTTACTTAAAGAATCGAGCCGACAATATATGCCTTTTACACTTGGTCAACGCTGGATCAGCGACACGGAAAGCGAATTAGGACTGGGTACCGTCGTGGCGCTGGATACGCGCATGATTACCCTGCTTTTCCCCGCAACCGGCGAAAACCGCCTCTATGCCAGAAATGACTCGCCAATCACCCGCGTGATGTTCAACCCGGGCGACACCATCAGCAACCACGAAGGCTGGGAGCTGCAGGTGGAAGAGGTCAAAGAGGATAACGGCCTGCTGACCTATATCGGCACCCGCCTGGATACCCAGGAAAGCGGTGTGGCAATGCGTGAAGTGCTGCTGGACAGCAAGCTGACCTTCAGCAAGCCGCAGGACCGTCTGTTTGCCGGCCAGATCGACCGTATGGACCGTTTCGCCCTGCGCTTCCGTGCGCGTAAATACCAGAGCGAGCAGTATCGTCTGCCGTTTGCCGGCCTGCGCGGCATGCGCGCCAGCCTGATCCCGCACCAGTTGCATATCGCCTATGAAGTCGGTCAGCGTCACGCACCGCGCGTGCTGTTGGCGGATGAAGTCGGCCTGGGTAAAACCATCGAAGCCGGGATGATCATTCACCAGCAATTGCTGGCAGGCCGCGCCGAGCGCGTACTGATCGTGGTGCCGGAAACCCTGCAGCACCAGTGGCTGGTCGAAATGATGCGCCGCTTCAACCTGTATTTCTCACTGTTCGACGACAGCCGTTACTCAGAGGCCAAACTCGACAGCAGCAACCCGTTTGAAACCGAACAACTGGTGATCTGCTCGCTGGACTTCGTGCGCCGCAACAAGCAGCGTCTGGAAGAGCTGGCCGACGCCCAGTGGGACCTGCTGGTGGTCGATGAAGCCCACCACCTGGCCTGGAGCGAAGACGCGCCAAGCCGCGAGTATCAGGTGATTGAGCAACTGGCTGAGCACATTCCCGGCGTGTTGCTGCTGACCGCAACCCCGGAACAGCTTGGCCAGCAGAGCCACTTCGCCCGTCTGCGCCTGCTGGATCCGAACCGTTTCCACGACTATCACGACTTTGTCGCCGAACAGCAGAAATATCGCCCGGTGGCCGACGCCGTCACCCTGCTGCTGAGCGGTGAACGTCTGACCGATGACAAGCTGAACCTGTTGGGTGAACTGATTGACGAGCAGGACATCGAACCGCTGCTGAAAGCGGCCAACAGCGACAGTGACAACAGTGAGCAGGCGCGTCAGGAACTGGTCACCATGCTGATGGACCGCCACGGCACCAGCCGCGTGCTGTTCCGTAACACCCGTAACGGCGTCAAAGGTTTCCCACACCGTAACCTGCACCAGATCAAGCTACCGCTGCCGAGCCAGTATCAGACCGCGATTAAAGTGTCCGGCATCATGGGTGCGAAGAAAACCGTCGATGCCCGCGCGCGCGACATGCTGTACCCGGAGCAAATTTATCAGGAGTTCGAAGGCGAAAACGCCACCTGGTGGAACTTCGATCCACGCGTTGAGTGGCTGCTGAATTACCTGGTGGCCAACCGTCACGAGAAAGTACTGGTGATCTGCGCCCACGCCGCCACCGCGCTGCAACTGGAGCAGGTGCTGCGTGAACGTGAAGCGATCCGCGCTGCCGTATTCCACGAAGGCTTGTCAATTATCGAACGCGACCGTGCCGCCGCCTACTTCGCCTCAGAAGAAGACGGCGCTCAGGTGTTGCTGTGCTCGGAAATCGGTTCTGAAGGCCGTAACTTCCAGTTCGCCAGCCACCTGGTGATGTTCGATCTGCCGTTCAACCCGGATCTGCTGGAACAGCGTATCGGCCGTCTGGACCGTATCGGCCAGATGCATGACATTCAAATCATGGTGCCTTACCTGGAAAACACCGCTCAGGCGGTACTGGGGCGTTGGTTCCACGAAGGGCTGGATGCCTTCGAGCATACCTGCCCAACCGGCCGCACCATTTATGACAGCGGCTACGAGCAACTGATCGGTTTCCTGGCGTCGCCGACCGAGCAGGAAGGGCTGGATGAATTCATTCATGCCTGCCGTCAGCAGCACGACCACCTGAAAGTGCAACTGGAGCAGGGCCGTGACCGCTTGCTGGAAATGCACTCCAACGGCGGTGAGAAAGCGCAAGCACTGGCAGAAGCTATCGCCAATCAGGACAACGACGTCAATCTGGTGGGCTTTGCGCTTAACCTGTTCGATATCGTCGGTATCAACCAGGACGATCGCAGCGACAACCTGATTGTGCTGACGCCGTCCGACCATATGCTGGTGCCGGACTTCCCGGGCCTGCCGCAGGACGGCTGCACCGTCACCTTCGATCGCGAACAGGCCCTGTCGCGTGAAGATGCGCAGTTCGTCAGTTGGGAACACCCGATTATCCGCAACGGTCTGGATCTGATCCTGTCCGGCGATACCGGCAGCTGTGCGGTCTCCCTGTTGAAAAACAAGGCGCTGCCGGTCGGTACCCTGCTGGTCGAACTGGTGTACGTGGTTGAGGCACAGGCGCCGAAGCACCTGCAACTGACCCGCTTCCTGCCCCCGACGCCAATCCGCATGCTGATGGACCGCAAAGGCACCAATCTGGCGGCACAGGTTGAATTCGAAAGCTTCAACCGCCAGTTGAACGCGGTTAATCGTCACACCTCCAGCAAGCTGGTCAATGCGGTGCAGCAGGATGTGCATGCCATGCTGCAACAGGCGGAAAGCCTGGTTGAAGAGCAGGCCCGTGCGCTGATTGAACTGGCGAAACAGGAAGCGGATGACAAGCTGAGCACCGAATTGGCGCGTCTGGAAGCCCTGAAGGCGGTCAACCCGAACATCCGTGATGACGAAGTCGAAACGCTGGAGTTCAACCGCAAGCAGGTGCTGGTTAACCTGAATGAAGCGGGATGGCGTCTGGATGCGATCCGTCTGGTGGTCGTGACTCACCAGTAATCTGTGCGACGGGGAACTGCGGTTCCCCGTACCGTCACTTTCAGCGGAGTCAACAAGATGGAACCTTACAATCCCCCGCAGGGCCCGATGCATATTCTGTATCAGGATGAGCACATTATCGTGGTCAACAAACCGAGCGGCCTGCTGTCGGTACCTGGCCGTGCGCCGGAAAACAAAGACAGCCTGATGACACGCATTCAGGCGGACTTTCCGGCGGCAGAATCAGTACATCGCCTGGATATGGCAACCAGCGGCGTGATTGTAGTGGCGCTGAACAAGCCTGCCGAGCGCGAGCTTAAGCGCCAGTTCCGCGAGCGGGAGCCGAAGAAGTCTTATATCGCCCGCGTATGGGGCCATCTGGAGCAGGACGAAGGTTTGGTAGATTTGCCACTGATTTGTGACTGGCCGAACCGGCCGTTGCAGAAGGTGTGTTTCGAAACCGGCAAAGCGGCGCAAACCGAATATCTGGTGCTGTCACGCGATGCCGATGGCAGCACGCGGGTAAAACTCATGCCGATTACCGGCCGCTCACATCAGTTACGCGTGCATATGCTGGCGTTGGGCCACCCGATCCTCGGCGACGGTTTCTACGCCCCTCCAGAAGCCAAAGCCATGGCGCCCAGATTACAGCTGCATGCACAGGAACTGCGAATTACCCACCCGGTATTCCAGACGCCAATGCACTTTCGCGTCGAACCGGATTTCTGAGTGGTATTATAACGAGGGGCCCAGCATGCTGGGCCCCTGTCAGGCATTCAGAGCCCGCTATTACTTAAAGCCTTTCTCACGCTTGATCAGGTCGTACGCTGCCTGAATTTCCTGCGCTTTCTGCTTGGCCATTTCCATCATTTGCGGCGGCAAACCTTTCGCCACCAGCTTATCCGGATGGTGCTCGCTCATCAGCTTGCGATAAGCACGCTTGATGGTGGTGGCATCGTCACTGCTGCTGACACCCAGCACTTTGCAGGCATCCTCCAGCGTAGGCCCACGTTGCGCCTGTTGGTAACCGCCGTGCGAATAACCGCCCTGCTGACCACCGCCAAACTGACGCCCGCCTTCCATCATGCTGAGGAACTGATCGAACTGCGCACGCGAAATGCCAAGCTCTTCAGCAATCACATACAGCACCTGACGCTCGTTCGGGTGCAGCGAGCCATCGGCAAATGCCGCCTGGATTTGAATTTCCAGAAACATCCGAATCAGGTCAAAACGGCCGAAACAAATGCTGCGGAACTGCTGCAGCGTTTCTCTCAGCGGAAACTGGCTCTGTTTACCTTCACGAAACGCCTGCTGCGCTGCCGTACGGGCTTCCCCGTGCAGTTGCAAACGATCCATAAACAGGCTGGCGATCTGAATATCCGCCTCGGTAACACGTCCTTTTGATTTGGTCAGGTGACCCATCACCTGAAAAGTGGTGCGGAAAAACAGCGTTTGCCGCGTTTGCTGGCCGGCGAAAAAGCCCCGGCTGCGCTTATTGCTGCGCGCAGTGTCGATCATATGACCGACAATCAGCCCCAAAACTACACCCCAGAATCCCGCGCCAGCCCAAATGGCCACGATGACCCCGAGCAGTTTTCCCCAATACTGCATATACTCCTCAATTATCATGCCGAAAGCCGACTGCTCCCTCCCGTCTTAGGTGAGGGTTAAGGCGATTTTTCTCAGGATTTGGATTATCATACCTGTCATTTATCTTTGCGCCTATCGACGACGCAAGTAAACGGCCGGATTTAACACTAGCGCAACGCAGATGAGTAATATAGTCTCTGACCGTTTGCCGGACATGACGCCTCTGATGACGGAACACCAAAACCGCGTATGAAAAAAAGTTTCCCAACACTGCTGGCCACACTGATTTGGACGGCACTCTACAGCCAGCATGCCCTGGCTGACCTGGCCGAGCAATGTATGCTTGGCGTTCCTGTTTATGACAAACCGCTGGTCAGCGGCGACCCCAACAGCCTGCCTGTCACTATCAACGCTGATGACTCTCGCACGGATTATCCGAAAAGCGCGCTGTTCACCGGTAACGTAAATATTGAACAAGGTAACAGCACGCTGACCGCCAAGCAGGTGGAACTGACCCAGACGCAAAATCCGGGGCAGACCGATCCGGTGCGCACCGTGACCGCTACCGGTGATGTGCACTACAGCGACAATCAGATCAAGCTGAAAGGTCCGAAGGCCTGGTCAAACCTGAACAACAAAGATACCGACGTCTATGAGGGTGACTACCAAATGGTAGGCCGTCAGGGGCGTGGCGACGCCGACAAGATGAAGATGCGCGGCGCCAACCGTTACACCATTCTGGAAAACGGTACCTTTACCTCTTGTTTGCCGGGTGACGACAGCTGGAGCGTGGTCGGTTCCGAAGTGATCCACGACCGTGAAGAACAGGTAGCGGAAATCTGGAACGCCCGCTTTAAGATTGGCGGTGTGCCGGTGTTTTACAGCCCGTACCTGCAATTGCCGGTCGGTGATAAACGTCGCTCCGGTTTCCTGATCCCGAATGCAAAATATGGCAGCAGCAATGGCTTTGAATTTATGCTGCCGTATTACTGGAACATTGCGCCGAACTTCGACGCCACCATCACGCCGCACTACATGTCCCGACGCGGCCTGCAGTTGCAGAACGAATTCCGCTATCTGGTGCAGCCTGGCCTGGGCCTGATGGAATTCGACTGGTTGCCGGACGACAAGGAATACAGCAAGAATAACCCTGACGACAGCAAACGCTGGTTATTCTACTGGAACCACAATGGCGTGATGGACCAGGTGTGGCGCTTCAACGTCGACTACACCAAGGTCAGTGATTCCAAATACTTTACCGATCTGGACTCAACCTACGGTTCCACCACCGACGGTTATGCCACGCAGAAATTCAGCCTCGGCTATGCCATTGATAACTGGGACGCCACCTTAAGTTCCAAACAGTTCCAGATCTACGACGATACCGATCGCAGCCGGTCAGACTCGTACAAAGTTCAGCCACAGCTGGACCTGAACTACTATAAAGACGATCTCGGCCCGTTTGATTTCCGCATCTACGGCCAGGCGGCCAAGTTTATCAGCGTCAACCCTTACAGTCCGGACGCCACTCGTCTGCATATGGAACCGACGCTGAGCCTGCCGCTGACCAACGGCTGGGGCAGTCTGAACACCGAAGCCAAACTGCTGGCGACCCACTATCAGCAGGATATTCCTGACGGTTTCGCCGCCAACTACAAGACCCGTACCGGCAACAACGCGCCAGGTCTTGAAGACTCGGTTAACCGCGTCTTGCCGCAGTTCAAGGTCGACGGAAAAATGGTGTTCGATCGCCCAATGGATTGGTCGGAAGGCTATACCCAGACCCTGGAGCCGCGCATGCAGTACCTGTATGTGCCGTATCGCGATCAGAGCAATATCTACACCTACGACACCACACTGCTGCAAACCGACTACTCCGGCCTGTTCCGTGACCGTACCTACAGCGGCCTGGATCGCATCGCTTCACAGAACCGCGTATCTACCGGTTTGACCACGCGAATTTATGATGACGCGCTGGTTGAACGTTTTAATGCTTCCGTGGGTCAAATCTACTACTTCAGCCGTTCACGTACCGGTGACCAAACCACAGGTTACGATAACAATGATGACACCGGCAGCCTGGCCTGGGCCGGCGACACCTATTGGAAGATAGACGATCGTTGGGGCCTGCGCGGCGGCCTGCAGTATGATACGCGCCTGAATAGCGTCTCGCTGGGCAACGGCGTACTGGAATACCGTCAGGATTCTGAACGTGTATTGCAGTTGAACTACCGTTACGCCACGCCGGAGTATATTGAGACGGCACTGAACACCACGCAGGTTCCGGCCTATCAGGACGGTATCTCGCAGGTGGGCGTCACCGGCAGTTGGCCAATCGCCGATCGTTGGGCCGTCGTAGGTGCTTATTACTACGACACCCGTGCCAAGCAGTCCGCCGATCAGTTGCTCGGCGTGAAGTACAACACCTGCTGCTGGGCAGTGACCTTGGGCTATGAGCGTAAGATCACCGACTGGAATGGCAGCAACAATACCAGCGTTTATGACAACAAAGTTTCGTTCAACGTCGAACTGCGTGGCCTGAGCAGCGATCACAGTCTGGGCTCCGCGGAAATGCTGCGTTCCGGCATTCTGCCTTACCAGCGTGCATTTTGATGCTTTGTAACACTTTGAAAACGAGAACTTTAACCCGCATTTGCGGATTACATAATGGGAAATGTATGAAGAACTGGAGAACGCTTATTCTCGGATTGGTGGTTTGTGCCAATACCGCGTTCGCAGCACCCCAAGAAGTGGATAAAGTCGCCGCCGTCGTGGATAACGGCGTGGTCCTTGAGAGCGACGTAAACACCCTGTTGCAGTCGGTGAAGCTCAATGCGCAGCAGGCCGGCCAACAATTGCCGGATGACAAAACGCTTCGTCACCAGATCCTTGAGCGTCTGATTATGGATAACATCCAGCTGCAGATGGCCAAGAAAATGGGCATCAACGTTTCTGACGCCGATCTGGACAAAGCCATCGGCAACATCGCCGCACAGAACAAAATGAGCATCGATCAGATGCGCAGCCGTCTGGCGTATGAAGGCCTGAACTACAACACCTACCGTTCGCAGATCCGCAAGGAAATGCTGATTACGGAAGTGCGTAACAATGAAGTGCGCCGCCGCGTCACCATCCTGCCTCAGGAAGTTGACTCCCTGGCCACTCAGGTTGGCGCTCAGAACGGTAGCGATACCGAAATGAACATCAGCCACATCCTGATCCCACTGCCGGAAAACCCGTCGCAGGCACAGGTTGACGACGCGGAAGCCCTGGCTAAAAAACTGATGGGCGAAATCAACGGCGGTGCCGACTTCGGCAAGCTGGCGATCTCCTACTCTGCCGACTCCCAGGCGCTGAAAGGCGGCAACATGGGCTGGGGCAAGCTGCAGGAAATCCCTACCCTGTTCGCCGAAAGACTGGTTAACGCCAAAAAAGGCGACGTGGTTGGGCCGATCCGTTCCGGCGTAGGCTTCCACATCCTGAAAGTGAATGACATCCGTGGCTCCAGCCAGTCGGTGTCCGTTACTGAGGTTCATGCACGTCACATTCTGCTGAAACCTTCTGTGGTGCTGACCGACGATCAAGCACGCGCCAAGCTGCAAGCGGTAGCCGAAGAAATCAAAAGCGGCCGCGCCAAGTTTGCTGACGAAGCCAAACAGCTTTCTCAGGATCCGGGTTCTGCACTGCAGGGCGGCGATCTGGGCTGGGCTTCTCCAGACATCTACGATCCGGCCTTCCGCGACGCGTTGATGAAGCTGAGCAAAGGCGAAGTCAGCCAACCGGTGCATTCTTCCTTCGGCTGGCACCTGATTCAGTTGCTGGATACGCGTCAGGTCGACAAAACCGATGCAGCGCAGAAAGATCGCGCTTACCGCATGCTGTTCAACCGCAAGTTTGCTGAAGAAGCGCAAACCTGGATGCAGGAACAACGTGCTCAGGCTTACGTGAAGATCCTTGACGGTAATGCACAACAATAATCGCATCGTAATCACCCCCGGCGAGCCTGCCGGGGTTGGGCCGGATTTAGTGGCAGCGCTGGCGCAACAGGATTGGCCTGTTGAACTGGTGGTGTGCGCGGATCCGGCCTTGTTGCTTGAACGCGCCCGACAGTTAAACCTGCCGTTGCAACTGCGCACCTATCAGCCACAGCAGCCTGCTCAGCCACAGCGCGCCGGTACGCTGACGGTGTTGCCGGTCGCTACTGCTCATCCGGTGGTGGCAGGCGAGTTGAACGTGGGCAACAGCGCCTACGTGGTGGAAACTCTGGCGCGCGCCTGTGACGGCTGTCTGAACGGTGAATTCGCCGCGCTGATCACCGGCCCGGTGAACAAGGCGGTGATCAACGACGCCGGCGTGCCGTTCATTGGCCATACCGAATTCTTTGCCGATCGCAGCGGTTGCGATCGCGTGGTGATGATGTTGGCGACTGAAGAGCTGCGCGTGGCGCTGGCGACCACCCACCTGCCTTTACTGGCGGTGCCTGGCGCTATCACCCGGCAAAGCCTGCATGAAGTCATCCGCATTCTCGACCATGACCTGAAAACCAAATTTGGCCTCGCTCAACCGCAGATCTATGTCTGTGGCCTGAACCCGCATGCCGGGGAAGGCGGCCATATGGGGCATGAAGAGATAGATACCATCATCCCGGCGCTCGACGCGCTGCGTGCTGAAGGTATTCATCTGATCGGCCCACTGCCGGCGGACACCCTGTTCCAGCCCAAGTATCTGCAACATGCCGATGCGGTGCTGGCGATGTATCACGATCAGGGTCTACCGGTGCTAAAATACCAAGGGTTCGGCCGGGCGGTAAATATTACCCTCGGTTTGCCTTTTATCCGTACCTCGGTCGACCACGGTACCGCTTTGGAACTGGCCGGCACCGGCACCGCCGATGCAGGCAGTTTTAAAACGGCCTTGAATCTCGCCATTAAAATGATAATTAATTGTAATGAATAATAAAGTCCACCAAGGGCACTTTGCCCGCAAACGCTTTGGACAGAACTTTTTAACCGATCAGTTTGTCATCGATAGCATTGTCTCCGCCATTCACCCGATGCCGGGCGAAGCGGTAGTTGAAATCGGCCCCGGCCTGGGCGCACTGACCGAGCCGGTCGGCGCACGTATGGATCGCATGACGGTGATTGAGCTGGACCGCGATTTGGCGGCCCGCCTGGCGAACCACCCGCAGCTGAAAGACAAACTGACCATTCACCAGCAAGATGCCATGACGGTGAACTTTGCCGAAATGGCCGAGCAGGCAGGCCAACCGCTGCGCGTGTTTGGTAACCTGCCGTATAACATTTCGACGCCGCTGATGTTCCACCTTTTCAGCTATACTCAGGCCATTCGCGACATGCACTTTATGTTGCAGAAAGAAGTGGTTAACCGCCTGGTTGCCGGCCCGAACAGCAAGGCCTACGGGCGTTTGACCGTGATGGCGCAGTACTACTGCAACGTTATCCCGGTGCTGGAAGTGCCACCGACCTCCTTCACCCCGGCGCCGAAAGTGGATTCCGCCGTGGTGCGTCTGGTGCCACACCTGGTGAACCCGAACCCGGTGGGCGACGTGCGCATGCTGAGCCGTATTACCACTCAGGCGTTCAACCAACGCCGGAAGACCGTCCGTAACAGCCTGGGCGACCTGTTCACCCCGGAGCAACTGACGGAGTTGGGTATCGATCCGATACTGAGAGCAGAGAATATTTCTGTGGCGCAATACTGTAAGCTGGCCAACTGGCTTTCAGCCAATCCCACGCCGCAGCAATAAGGAGTAGTGGTCATGATTGATTCGCCCCGCGTATGTATTCAGGTACAAAGTGTCTATGTGGAATCACAGTCGATACCTGAGGAAGAACGTTACGTCTTCGCTTATACCATCACCATCCGCAACCTGGGGCGTTTCAATGTGCAACTGCTGGGCCGTTACTGGCTGATCACCAACAGTAATGGCCGTCAGACCGAAGTTCAGGGCGAAGGTGTCGTCGGCGAACAGCCGCTCATCCCGCCTGGAGGCGAATTCCAATATACCAGCGGTGCGATCCTTGAAACGCCGCTGGGTACCATGGAAGGCCATTACGAAATGGTTGATCATCAGGGTCAGCCATTCCAGACCGCTATTCCGGTGTTCCGCTTAGCTATTCCAACGCTGATCCACTAATTATGTCGACATACCTTATCGGCGACGTTCATGGCTGTTTCGATGAACTGAAATCGCTATTGGCCCAGGTGGCTTTCGATCCTCAGCATGACCAACTGTGGCTGACCGGCGATCTGGTCGCCCGCGGCCCCGGCTCGCTGGACGTCTTGCGCTACGTACGTTCACTGGGTCCGGCGGTACGTATGGTGCTGGGCAACCACGACCTGCATCTGCTGGCGGTCTACGCCGGTATCAGCCGCAACAAACCCAAAGACCGCATCACCCCGCTGCTGGAGGCCCCGGACGCCGATGAATTGATCAACTGGCTGCGCCGCCAACCGGTACTGCAGGTAGATGAACAACTTAAACTGGTTATGGCACATGCCGGCATTACGCCGCAGTGGGATATTGAAACCGCACAGCTCTGCGCCCGCGAAGTGGAAGCGGTACTGAGCAGCGACAGCTACCCGCTGTTCCTCGACGCCATGTACGGCGATATGCCGAACAACTGGAGTCCGGAACTGAGTGGCCTGGCACGCCTGCGTTTCAGCACCAATGCCCTGACGCGCATGCGTTACTGCTTCCCGAACGGCCAGCTCGACATGATTTGCAAAGATGCACCAGGCACCGCGCCTGCGCCGCTGAAACCCTGGTTTGAATTGCCACGATTGGTCGATGCCGATTACACCATTATCTTTGGTCATTGGGCATCACTGGAAGGCAAAGGCACACCGGCAGGCATTATTGGCCTCGATACCGGCTGTTGCTGGGGAGGCGATCTGACCATGTTGCGCTGGGAAGACCAGCAGTACTTTACCCAACCGGCCCACCGCCGCGATCTGCTGGATGGCGTGCACCAACAGGTCGCGTCATAATCAAGTCGGGGCGGTCAACGCCGCCCCACTGTTTTCGTCTTAAGCGCCAATCACCCCACCGTCTTCACGCGTAATCATCAATACTGACGAGCGTGGACGTGGACTGTTGTTCGGAAAATGAGAATCGCCCTCTTCGCCCGGGTGCTGGACGTTGACGAACATGGTCTTGTAATCCGGGGTGAAAGTAATACCGGTCAGTTCACAGGATTTTGGCCCGACCATAAAGCGGCGGATCTCCCCGCTCTGCGGATCGCCCACCAGCATCTGGTTGTTCCCCTGTCCTTCATAGTCGCCCTTGTTATTGTATTTGCCGTCGGTGAGGATCCACAGGCGACCGGCCTTATCAAAGCCCAAGCCGTCCGGGCTGTTAAAAGTATTGTCAGCCGTGATATTTGGCGTGCCGCGATTGACCCCTTCCGGGTGCGCAATCGGGTTGCCGCACAGGGCATAAATATCCCAGGAGAATGACGCTGCCGTCGCATCACCGCCCTCATCCCAACGAATAATCTGGCCATAGACATTGTTCGGGCGTGGGTTCGCCGCGTTCAATGGCATGCCTTCTTCGCCACGTTTGCTGTTGTTGGTCAATGTGCAGTAGGCGCGGCCATCATGCGGGTTGACCGCGATCCATTCCGGACGGTCCATCTTGGTGGCACCCACCTGTGCCGCGGCCTTGCGAGCGAAGATCAGCACCTCAGCCTCATCACGGAAACCATTTTCCGGCGTCAGGCCATTTTTGCCGAACTCCAGCGCAATCCAGCGCCCGGTCCCTTTCAGTGGCGTACCGGCGGCATCACCATCAAACTGCGCCACGTACAGCGTGCCTTCATCCAACAGGCTGCGATTGTTGGCCGGATTAGCCACGTCCACCACGCCTTTGGAAACGTACTTGTAGATGTGCTCACCGCGCTCATCGTCACCCATGTAAACCACCAGGCGACCGTCCTTGGCGACGGTCACAGCGGCATTTTCATGTTTGAAGCGGCCCAGTGCCGTATGTTTAATTGGCGTCGAGGTTGGATTCATCGGGTCGATTTCGACGATCCAGCCGTGACGGTTGAACTCATTCGGGTTCTTCGCCACGTCAAAACGTTCGTCGTAATCCGGCCAGTTGCGTTCCGGCTCGCTGACTTTCAGCGTGTAGCGCTTTTGATCCGCCGTGGTCTTATAGTCGGCCTGATGGGTGCCGAAATAGGTATCGTAATTCTCTTCGCAGGTCAGGTAAGTGCCCCAGGGGGTTTTTCCGTTAGCGCAGTTGCCGAAGGTGCCCAGAACCTTGCGACCGGTAGGATCGGCCGCAGTTTGCAGCAAGGCATGACCGGCAGCCGGGCCGCTGAACTGCATCTCGGTATTGGCCGTTATGCGGCGGTTATAGCGCGACGGGCGCTCTACTTCCCAGCGCTGGCTGTCACCGGTGCGGCGTACCGCCACGATGGAAACCCCGTGCGCGGCCTGAGATTTACGCACGTCTTCCAGACTGGTGGCTTTGCTGCCACCGTGGGCGAACAGATACTGCTCGTTTACGTATTCATTGTTGATAGCCATCACGCCGTGATTGTCATCAATCGGGAAGAAGCTCATGCCATCGTTGTTATCACCGAACTGTTTTTCCTGATCGGCGGCGCTATTGTTGCCCTGTGGGTCAAAAGCGGCAGCCCCCTCCACCAGCGGCTCCCCCCAGGAAATCAACACCTCGGCGCGGTAGCCCGGTGCAATCACCACTTCATCGGCGGTTGAGGCCGCAATGCCTTTGAAACCCAGCAGCTTGTTCGGCGGTAAGTCTTCGGCCAGCGCCTGGGCGGAAACGGTCCAGATGCCACCGCCGAGGAAGCCGGCCAGGCCAACGGCACCGGCGCTACCCAGCAGCAGTTTACGACGGGTGGGATCGGTCAGGCGGTCGGCGTCTAATTGCTCAATTTTGCTCGTCATTGCTTTGCTTCCTTTTTAAATGGCGCCGCGATCGAGATTCACCAGAGTTGCCGGGCGCTCAGAGTTGGGCTTCATACTAATCAGGAAGTGTGACGAAAATGTTACAATCAAAAGTCGGCGGAAATTTTGCCGCAGAAACGACAAAGGACGCAATCTCTTGCGCCCTCAGGAAGGTCGGACTCACACCCGGCAATCAGCGGTGTTCTAAAATCTCGAAGCAATAGCTGTGAGAATTCAGTTCGTCAGCATCGTGGAACTCACTGAACGAGGTTTCCCATTCGTCCGGCTCATAGTCCGGGAAGTGAGCATCGCCACCGACTTCGGCATCGATATGCGTCAGGTACATGCGGTTGGCGCGAGCCAGGAACTGGCTGTAAATACGCCCGCCCCCTATCACCATCACTTCTTCCACATCACCGGCAGCGGCCAGCGCTTCGTCAATCGACGTGGCCCAGGTCACCCCGGTATCCGTGCCGGGACGGCTGCTTAAAACGATGTTATGACGGCCCGGTAATGGGCGACCAATGGATTCGAAAGTTTTACGGCCCATAATAACCGGTTTATTCAGCGTGTTACGTTTAAACCACGCTAAGTCCGCCGGCAGGTGCCACGGCATGGCGTTTTCCATGCCAATAACGCGATCCGCCGCCAAGGCAGCGATCAGGCTGATAATCATTGTTAAACCCTGTGTAGGCAGCAAAATTGCTCACACTATACGTAAAGCCCCAACTGCCGTCGATAGGCTAATCAAGCAATATGAATATATAAGATAGCTCTTATTAGAATATCTAATACCCGTTTTTCCACCCCTTGATTCTCAGACGCCGGGGCGTTTACGGTACAGCCACAGCCCGGGCAGTGACAGCCCAATCGATAACGCACCAACGATAAAACAGGCCTTGAGGAAATTGCTCATCAGGGTGGCCATCAGCGCCTCGCTGTACCCCAAATGCGAGATTTCCACCACCGAGATCATCGCGGTATAGGCCGAGATACCCGGGAACATCGGGATCACCGCCGCCACGGTAAACACCTTCGGGTGCGCCAGCAGCCAGCGCGACCAGTAAATACCGATCATGCCGATCAAAATCGCCGCCAAGAACGTGGCCCATTCGATGTTCATGCCTGCGTGCATCATCAGCATCCGTGAACCATGGCCCACCGCCCCCAACAGTGCACAATAACGCAGTGCGCGCACCGGTACGTTGAAGACCATGGCGAAGCCCAGCGCCGGTACCGCCGCCAGCAGCATGTCCTGCAGCAAAGCCCAAAGCAGGTTCATGACCACCCCCGCAGATCCCACAACGACATCGCCATCACCACGCCAATACAGGTGGCCAGCGTCAGCAAACTGGCCATCGCCCAGCGCGCCAGCCCGGTATTGATATGGCCTTTGAACATGTCGGCCACCGCGTTAATCAGCGGAAACCCCGGCACCAGCAACAGTACGCTGGCGGCCATCGCCACCGTAGAGGTTTGGCTGAACACCGGCAGCCGCAGCAACAGGCCGGAAACCGAGGTGGCGACAAACGCCGTCAGGCAAAAGTTGATCAGTGGATTCATGTGGCGGGCGGTCAGCATTTGGCGCACCGACATGGCCAGGCCGCTGGCGATAAAGGTCACGGCAAAGGCTTTCTGATCGCCGCCGTTCAGCATGCTGAAGCAACCGCAGGACAGCGCTACCATCAGCACCACCAACCAACGCGGATAACGCAGCGGACGAATTTTCTCGAAGCGCCGGGCCACATCATGCGCATCCGCCAGCCGGTGCTCCGCCAAAATAACGATGTGCTGCACCTCGGTCACCATCTGCATATTGATGCCGCGATCGACGTTCTTGCGCGTGGTGGTCAGGCATTCACCGTTACTGAGGGTGGTCAGCACCACCGCATTGGCCGAGATCGAACTTTCCACGCTGTCCATGCCCAACGCCAGCCCCAGCCGGGTGGATAATTGCTCCACCACCATGCTTTCGGCGCCGTGCTGTAACAACAGCAAAGCACATTGAATGCACAGACGGGTGATTTCACGCTGTTGCCGCTGCGGTGACGGTAGGTCGGTGGTTGTCAGTTGCTGCATAGGGCCCCGGGGTTTGTTCAGACTGAGGATCCATCATAGGGTTAAACATTACCTCATTTGGTTGATGCGCATCAGGGGAAGCGGCGTTATTATCAGCGCAATTAGGCCTTTTGTGCAGAGAGTCAAATCATGCTTGAAACTTCGCTGTTCGTTGCTGGTATTGCCGCCCTGGGGATGCTGTCGCCCGGCCCGGATTTTTTTCTGGTGATCAAGAATGCTGCCCGCTACCCGCGCCTGGCCGCCATGATGACCGCCTTCGGTGTGATCTGCGGCGTCGCGACCCATATGTCTTACTGCGTGGCCGGACTGGCAGTGGTGATCACCACCACACCATGGCTGTTCAACGTGCTGAAGTACGCCGGGGCGGTCTATCTGATCTGGGTAGGTATTCAGGCATTGCTGTCACGCAGTGGCAGCAAGATGAACGTCAGCAATCTGCCGCAGCAACAGGTGAGTCTGAAGAGTGCCTTTGTGCAGGGCTATCTGTGTAATCTGCTCAACCCGAAAGCCACACTGTTCTTCCTGGCGGTGTTTACTCAGGTATTGCAGATCAACTCCGGGCTGGGTGAAAAACTGTGGTATGCGGGGATTATCCTTGGCCTGTCCGCCCTGTGGTGGCCGGTGCTGGTGTTCCTGATCCAAAGCGGACCGGTGCGTCGCGGGCTGGAGAAAACCCAGAAGGTAGTGGATAAATTGCTGGGCGGCATGCTGATTGCCCTGGGTATCAAGGTAGCGCTGAGCTAACCCATCTCTTGTGGGGCGCAGCCTGACGCTGCGCCCACCGGGTTTACCCCTTGACTTCTACCACCTCATCCTCCGGTGCTTTGCCATCGATACTACCGCGCCAGCCACTCTGCTGTACCCTCGCCAACCGATTCTGATCCTGCTCGATAGCCGCACTGAGCATCTCTTTGGCCCGTTGCAGACCGGCAAGACGGAATTCGGTATCCTGATAATTCTCCAGCGTTTCCTCGAGCATTTTCAGGTTGTAGCGCCGGAAGGTATCCGCTTTTTCACGTGCCTCGTAAGCATCCAGCCCCAACAGTTCCAGCGTTTCGCGGCCAATGCGCAACGAGCTTTCAAAGGTTTCACGCTCCGGGCTTTCCACCCCTAACTGGCGCAACTGATACCAGTGGTCAACATCGCGTGCGCGCGCCACCACCTTCAGGTGTGGGAAGTGCCGCTTGGCCAACTCGGTCAATTGTAAATTGGCCTCCACGTCGTCGATGGCGTTAATCAGCACCTTGGCGTGCTCGGCACCCGCGGCCTCCAGCAGATCGGCACGCGTGGCATCACCATAAAACACCTTGGTGTCGAACTTGCGCAGCGTTTCAATATGATCCGGGTCGTGATCCAACACCACGGTATGCACGCCGTTGGCCAGCAGTAAACGGCCGGCAATCTGACCAAAGCGCCCAAACCCGGCAATGATTACGCTGGCGTTTTCATCATCAATTTCATCCGCCGGACGCTCATCCTTCGGCGCGTTTTTCTCAATGCGAGCCGCTACCACCAACAGCACTGGCGTCACCGCCATTGATAAGGCCACCGCCAGCGTCAGCGATTTAGCCCATTCCGGCGGCAACACCCCGGCCAACTGGGCGGCCCCGAAAATCACGAAGGCAAACTCACTGCCCTGCCCTAACAAAATGGCAAACATGCCGCGCTGACGCTTCGGTACGCCAAGCCAGGGTCCAATCACCCACAGCAGCGCCGCCTTGATCAACATAAAGCCCAACAGTAGCGAGGCAATCAACAACGGATGGTGGAACAGGGTGCCGAAGTCGATCGACATGCCAACACCGATAAAGAACAGCCCGAGCAGCAGGCCCTTGAACGGCTGAATATCGCTTTCCAAAGCATGACGGTATTCGGAACTCGCCAGCATCACCCCGGCAAGGAAGGCCCCCATCGCCATCGACAGCCCGGCCATTTCCAGCAGAATGCCAAAACCAAATACCAGAAACAGCGCCACGGCACTAAAGACTTCGCGCATGCCGGAGCGGGCGACAAAGTGCAGCAACGGCCGGGTCACATAACGACCGAGCAGTACCACCACCACCAGCGCACCCACCACCTTGGCCGCCGACAGGGCAAAGGTCGCCAGGGTAGTGACGGCACCGCTGCTGGCCAGCAAGGGGATCATCGCCACCAGCGGGATCGCCGCGATATCCTGGAACAGCAATGCAGCAAATGCGCTACGGCCAATCGGCGACGGCGTCAGGTTACGTTCACTCATCGCCTGCATGGCAATGGCGGTGGAGGACAGAGCCAGCGTCAGGCCGATCAGCAGCGCCACCTTCCAGTCCAGCCCGAGGAAATAGCAAAAGGCACTCAGCGCCAGCCCGCAAGCCGCCATCTGGATAATGCCGCCGCCAAATACCGAGGCGCGCAACGTCCACAGTCGTTTCGGATCCAGTTCCAGCCCGATGATAAACAGCATCAGCACCACGCCGATCTCGGCAAAGGTGAGGATCGACTCCGCGTCAGAGACCAGTTTCAGCCCCCAGGGGCCAATAATACAGCCGGCGATCAGGTAGCCCAGTACCGAGCCCAGCCCCAATCGCACCGCTATCGGCACGAACAACGCGGCCGATCCCAGATAGATCAGCCCCTCAATCATCATATGGTGATTATCCATGCTCGACTCCCTGATCCGCCGGTTCACTGTGTTCCATCAGATACGCCACCAGCCGCTGGCGATAGGCCTCTCCGGCGGCAATCAGCGCCGGTTCATTGCAGGTAAAGGTATTGTGCACGGCAAAGTAGGGCTGCCAGTTCATACCGCAATACAGCGCCGTGGCCTGCAGCGGCTGCCCCAGTGCGGCAAAATTGGGGTAATCGCCCAGTTCGAAATGGTGCTCATCCCCCCCACTGGTCACCGCCCACAGGACATCTTTACCTACCAACGCATCGCCTTCATGACCATAGGCCCAACCGTGCTCCAGCACTTTGTCGATCCACAGTTTCAGCAACGGCGGTTGGCTGTACCACTGCATCGGATGCTGCAACACCACCAGATCGGCACGCTCCAGCGCTTGCTGCTCGGCGTTGATATCAATATTGAAATCGGGATACAGCTCGTACAGCGAACGGACTTCCACCTCGGGAAGGTCCTTCACCGCCTGTAGCAGCCGATGGTTGGCATGAGAATGCCGGGGATAAGGATGGGCGTAAATTATCAGGATCATGGTTGTCGTCGTTCCTTCGTTCCTTGCCAATATATCAAGCATATACCAATCACACAGAGTGACAGTTTGCTGAATGATTGATAGCGGAAATTTTTAACGTGAGACAACAAATTGGCTGATGGAGATAAAAAAAGGGCACTGCATTCAACTGCAGCGCCCTGATGTTACGGCATAGAGAGATTACTTACCGATGCGTGCGTGCATCTCCTGCACCGAGGTCACCTGTTCGGTCGGATCGGCCTTCAGCGCCATCGCGGTGGCAAAGCCGCCGTTCAGGGTGGTGTCGTAATGCACCTTGTACTGCAGCGCGCTGCGGCGAATCAACTTGGAATCCTCAATCGCCTGGCGGCCGGCCGTGGTGTTAACGATGTAGGTGTACTCGCCATTCTTGATACGGTCCTGAATATGCGGACGACCTTCATGCACCTTGTTGACCAGGCGTGGGTTAATCCCCGCCTCGCCCAGCACCACGGCGGTACCGTGGGTGGCATCCAGCTCAAAGCCCTGTTTCAGCAGGCTTGCCGCCAGATCCACCACCCGGGCTTTATCGCCTTCACGCACCGACAGCAGCGCACGACCCTGTTTCTTCATGCCTGACTGGCTGCCGAGCATCGCCTTGGAGAAGGCTTCCGCGAAGGTGCGGCCTACGCCCATCACTTCCCCGGTAGAGCGCATTTCCGGCCCTAAAATCGGGTCGACGCCTGGGAACTTGTTGAACGGCAGCACCACTTCTTTCACCGAGTAGTAAGGCGGAATAACTTCTTCCGTTACGCCCTGCTCGGTCAGCGTTTTGCCCGCCATCACGCGTGCCGCTACCTTGGCCAACTGGACGCCGGTCGCCTTGGAGACGAAAGGTACGGTACGCGCAGCACGTGGGTTGACTTCAATCAGGTAGACTTCGTTGTTCTTCACCGCAAACTGCACGTTCATCAGGCCGCGAACCTGCAGCTCGAACGCCAGTTTCTCAACCTGCTGGCGCATCACATCCTGAATTTCTTTGCTCAGGGTGTAGGCCGGCAGTGAGCAAGCGGAGTCACCGGAGTGCACGCCCGCCTGTTCGATGTGTTCCATGATGCCGCCAATCAGCACCCGCTCGCCGTCGCAAATGGCATCGACGTCGACTTCTACCGCATCATCCAGGAAGCGATCCAGCAGCACTGGCGCGTCGTTGGAAACGCTGACTGCATTCTGGAAGTAACGGCGCAGGTCGATATCGTCATAAACGATTTCCATCGCGCGGCCGCCCAGCACGTAGGAAGGACGTACCACCAGCGGGTAGCCGAGGCCGGCCGCTTTCTCTACCGCCTGTTCGATGGTGGAGACGGTGGCGTTGGCCGGCTGTTTCAGGCCCAGACGGTGCACCGCCTGTTGGAAACGCTCACGGTCTTCGGCGCGGTCAATCGCATCCGGGCTGGTGCCGATGATCGGCACGCCTGCGGCTTCCAGCTCACGCGCCAGCTTCAGCGGGGTCTGGCCGCCGTACTGGACGATCACCCCTTTCGGCTTCTCGATACGCACGATTTCCAGCACGTCTTCCAGCGTCACCGGCTCGAAGTACAGACGGTCGGAAGTGTCGTAGTCGGTAGACACGGTTTCCGGGTTACAGTTGACCATAATGGTTTCGTAACCGTCTTCGCGCAGCGCCAGCGAGGCGTGTACGCAGCAGTAGTCGAACTCAATGCCCTGGCCGATACGGTTCGGACCGCCGCCCAGCACCATGATTTTCGGACGGTCATTGGTCGGATTGGACTCGCACTCTTCTTCATAAGTGGAGTACATATAAGCGGTGTCGGTGGCGAATTCTGCCGCGCAGGTATCCACACGCTTGTAAACCGGGTGCAGACCATAACCGTGGCGCAGTTTGCGGATTTCGCTCTCTGCAACGCCGGCCAGGATAGCCAGGCGCGCATCGGCGAAGCCTTTACGCTTCAGGGTACGCAGGAATTCCGACGTCAAACCGTTGATGCCGGTTTCGGCAACCTGCTCTTCCAGGCGCACCAGCTCTTCAATTTGCACCAGGAACCAGCGGTCCACATTGGTCAGATTGAAGACACCGTCAACCGACAGACCGGCACGGAAGGCGTCAGCGATGTACCAGATGCGGTCAGAACCGGCATCTTTCAGCTCACGACGGATTTTGGTCAGCGCTTCCGGGTCGTCCAGGCTCACTTTCGGGTCAAAGCCGGTAGCACCCACTTCCAGGCCACGCAGCGCTTTCTGCAGTGACTCTTGCTGAGTACGGCCAATCGCCATCACTTCGCCGACGGATTTCATTTGGGTGGTCAGACGGTCGTTGGCACCGGCAAATTTCTCGAAGTTGAAGCGAGGAATTTTGGTCACGACGTAGTCGATGGACGGTTCGAACGAGGCTGGCGTGCGGCCACCGGTGATGTCGTTCATCAGTTCGTCGAGGGTGTAACCCACCGCCAGCTTGGCGGCAATTTTGGCAATCGGGAAGCCGGTGGCTTTCGACGCCAGCGCCGAAGAGCGGGATACACGCGGGTTCATTTCGATGACGATCAGACGGCCGGTTTTCGGGTTAACCGAGAACTGCACGTTGGAGCCACCGGTTTCCACGCCGATTTCACGCAGCACCGCCATCGAGGCGTTACGCATGATTTGGTATTCTTTGTCGGTCAGCGTCTGCGCCGGCGCGACGGTGATCGAGTCACCGGTATGGATACCCATGGCGTCGAAGTTTTCGATCGAGCAGACGATGATGCAATTATCATTCTTATCGCGCACCACCTCCATCTCGTACTCTTTCCAGCCGATCAGCGACTCGTCAATCAACAGCTCTTTGGTCGGTGACAAATCCAGGCCGCGTTCGCAGATCTCTTCGAACTCTTCGCGGTTATAGGCGATGCCGCCGCCGCTGCCGCCCATGGTAAAGGAAGGACGGATGATGCACGGGAAGCCGACGTCAGCGGCAACCGCCAGCGCTTCTTCCATATTGTGCGCAATGCCGGAGCGCGCGGTGTCCAGACCGATTTTCTTCATCGCCACGTCGAAACGGCGACGGTCTTCAGCTTTATCGATCGCGTCAGCGGTAGCGCCAATCATGGTCACGCCAAACTCGGCCAGCACGCCCTGACGTTCCAGTTCCAGCGCACAGTTCAGTGCGGTCTGGCCGCCCATGGTCGGCAGCACGGCATCCGGACGCTCTTTTTCGATGATTTTGCGTACCACTTTCCAGTGAATCGGCTCGATGTAGGTCGCATCCGCCATTTCCGGGTCAGTCATGATGGTGGCCGGGTTGGAGTTCACCAAAATAACGCGGTAACCCTCTTCGCGCAGCGCTTTACACGCCTGAGCACCCGAGTAGTCGAACTCACACGCCTGGCCGATAACAATCGGGCCAGCGCCGAGGATCAGGATGCTTTTTATGTCTGTACGTTTTGGCATTTTTACTGCTCCTGATTATTTGGCGTTAGAACGGTAAGTCTCGATCAGTTCGATAAAGTGATCGAACAGCGGCGCGGCATCGTGTGGGCCCGGGCTGGCTTCAGGGTGCCCCTGGAAGCTGAACGCAGCCTTGTCGGTGCGGTGAATGCCCTGCACCGTGTGGTCAAACAAGGATTTGTGCGTTACGCGCAGTTCTGCCGGCAGGTTGTTTTCATCCACGGCAAAACCGTGGTTCTGCGCGGTGATCATGACGCAGTCTTTATCCAGATCTTTTACCGGGTGGTTACCGCCGTGGTGGCCGAGCTTCATCTTCACGGTTTTCGCGCCGCTGGCCAGTGCCAGCAACTGGTGGCCGAGGCAGATGCCAAATACCGGAATGTCGGTTTCCAGGAACTGTTTGATGGCGGTAATGGCGTAATCACAAGGCTCCGGGTCACCCGGGCCGTTGGACAGGAAAATGCCGTCCGGACTCATCTTCAATACTTCATCTGCCGGGGTCTGCGCCGGCACTACCGTCAGGCGGCAGCCGCGATCCACCAGCATGCGCAGGATGTTGCGCTTGGCGCCAAAGTCGTAGGCCACCACGTGGAACGGCAGCTCGGAGGCCGCTTTGGCTTCCGGCAGTTCGCCTTCAAGCGTCCAGCTACCTTGCTGCCAGCTGTATGCTTCCTGAGTGGTTACTTCTTTCGCCAGGTCCATGCCTTTCAGGCCCGGGAAACCTTTGGCCTTCGCCAATGCCAGGGCAGCATCCGGTGTGTCAGCGGCGATGATGCAGCCGTTCTGTGCACCCTTTTCACGCAGCAGACGGGTCAGCTTGCGGGTATCAATATCGGCAATCGCCACGATGTTGTGACGCTTCAGGTAGTCAGACAGGCCTTCTTCGTTGCGGTAGTTGCTGGCAATCAGTGGGAGGTCGCGAATGACGAGGCCTTGGGCGTGTACAGCGGAGGATTCTTCGTCAGCAGCATTGGTGCCGACATTGCCGATATGAGGATAAGTAAGAGTAACGATCTGGCGGGAGTAGGAAGGATCAGTGAGGATTTCTTGATAACCGGTCATCGACGTATTGAAGACCACTTCCCCCACTGCCGTACCCTCTGCCCCGATGGCCCGACCGTGGAATTGGGTTCCGTCTTCGAGAACCAATAGCGCTGACTTAATCAAAACACCCTCCAAGGAATAATCAATCACAATATTTGCATATTAATTCAGATATCGCGATCTAAATCAATGCAAAAACCGCCTTCAAGGTCAATTTTTGGCAAATTGGGCGCATTTTAATGATGAGAGCTCCGCTTGTCTACCCAAAGCGCCATTTTTTCTCTTATTTTTGCACTTCTCAACGTTTAATAGGGTTAGCAGCCACAAAAACACCGCTAAACTCGGGTTGGTAAACGGTTGCGGGGAGGAATGACAAAAAAGCGCAATGATAAAGGCAAAATCCCGGGCTAAAAACATCATTGTTTGAGATTAACGGCAAAAAAATCAAATTAAACACATAAAAACAAGCATTACACTATAAAATAAATGCATCATCATCATTTTAAGCGTTAAAAAAAAGGACAATAAAATTATTGTCCGTTAATCATAGCATTATGATCAATACAACCACATCACGATGGTATATAAATCAATTATAACTGGTCAAGATTGAGCACATCCCGCATATCAAATAGCCCTTTATCACGCTTATACAGCCATGATGCCGCGCGCACCGCTCCACTGGCGAAAGTCATGCGGCTGGAGGCTTTATGGGTAATCTCTACCCGCTCGCCGATGTCGGCAAACATGGCGGTGTGCTCCCCGACGATATCGCCGGCACGAATAGTGGCAAAGCCAATACTCTTCGGATCGCGCTCACCGGTATAACCTTCGCGCGCATACACCGCACACTCTTTAAGATCGCGTCCCAGTGCACCGGCAATCGCCTCGCCCATCGCCAACGCCGTGCCCGAAGGGGCATCCACTTTATGGCGGTGATGCGCTTCAATAATCTCGATATCGGTATAGTCGCCCATCACTTGAGCGGCTTTTTCCAACAGTTTCAGCACCAGATTGACGCCGACGCTGAAGTTGGCGGCGAAGACGATACCAATCTGCTGCCCGGCGGCACGGATGGCCTCTTTGCCGGCATCATCAAAGCCGGTGGTGCCAATCACCATGGCTTTTTTATGCTCGACGCAGAAAGCCAGGTAGCCCAGGGTGCTTTCCGGACGGGTGAAGTCGATCAGAATATCGAAATCGCCAACCACCTTTTCCAGACTGTCGCTAACGGTCACGCCCAGCGTGCCAACGCCCGCCAGTTCACCGGCATCGGTACCAATCAGGCTTGAGCCTGGCCGTGAAATCGCGGCTCCCAGCACCACACCCGGTGCCTGCTGTACCGCCTGGATCAATTGACGGCCCATACGGCCGCCGGAACCCGCAACCGCAATGCGGATTTGTGAATCAGTCATGCTTGCTCTCTTGTTGATTTGACGCCTATCCCATTAGGCTATCGGTTCAGGGTAACTGCCCCACCTTATCACCGCCAGAGGATTCATTTCATAATTAGAAAATTATGATATCCCACGCATTTCATCAGCAATGCTGTCAATGGGTTAACATTTAACCTAAAAAGCGTCGATGGTTTGATTTACATAATCATGCAGTTTTAACCGGCATAATCTGCATGAAAAACCGCTTATTCGCTTCACTAAAATCGGCATAGGTACCACCAACCTGTCGCTTAGCTTAGTATATGCAGTAACTGCCGCTTTATTGCCTGAGAGCCACGGATGAAAACCGCACCCACCACCCTATCGGAAACCCTGACGCAAGATCTGGCCCGCCGTATCATCAAGGGCGATCTGCCGCCCGGGCTGTCACTGCCGGGGGAAAATGAACTGGCGCTGCAATATGAGGTTTCACGCACCTCGGTGCGCAATGCCTTGCAAGTGCTGGCGGCAAAAGGGCTGATTTCCATCCAGGCGAAGAAACGCAGCACGGTCAATGCGCGCGAGCAATGGAGTTTTCTGGATACCGATGTTCTGGCCTGGCTGGCAGAAGGCAGCCTCGACCCGTTGTTGGTTGAGCAATTGATGGTCACTCGCCTTATCTTTGAGCCTAATATCGCCGCACTGGCGGCCGTTAACGCAACCGGCCATGATTTGGCCGCACTTGAAGATGCCTGCAAACTGATGGCACAAGGGCAACAACAAGCCAGCCGCGAACTCTTCGAACAGGGCGATATGGCGTTCCACCTCGCCTTGTTGAGCGCCAGCCATAACCCCTTTTTGTATTCATTAGGCAGCGCACTTTCCGCCGCCATGGCCCTCTCTTTCCAGCAAACGCTGGAAGAGGACGTCCGTCTGGCCAAAAATGCCGTAGAAGAACATCAGCAACTGCTGGAGGCGATTCGCTTCAAGCAGGTGGAAAATGCGCGCCAGCGTATGCGGGTGATTCTGCTCAACGCGGCCAAAAAGAATAACTGGCATCAACAACCGGAAATGTTCGCCCATATCCTCTAAAAACCCTCCTTTGCTGTAATTTCGATCAATCTCACAGTTCCAGAGTGCTTTTGGCTCTAGCATTCTTGTATTACAAGATTACCATTTTTGTATTACCTGAATAAATAATAACTGAACGGCTTACGTCTGGGGCGGGCTTCACCGACAGTTCGGTGCCAGCGCTTTCCGCATAAAAAAATAACGCATTGAATAAAAGGGTGTTGTTATGGAAAAAATCGCTGTTCCCGCCAAAGCTAACCGACAAACCCTGCAGGTTTGCTTTCTCGCCGCCTTAGCAGGGCTGCTGTTTGGCCTGGATATGGGGGTAATCGCCGGTGCGTTGCCGTTCCTGGCCCACGAATTCAGCCTGTCCAGCCAACAGCAGGAAATCGTGGTCAGCATTATGATGCTCGGTGCCGCACTCGGGGCACTGGGCAGCGGGCCGATGTCTTCCCGCCTTGGCCGTAAAAAAAGCCTGTTGTTGAGCGCCGTGTTGTTTGTCGTCGGCTCTGTCGGTTGCGCCATTGCCCTTAGTCTCGAAGTGTTGGTTATTTCGCGCTTTATTCTGGGTTTAGCCGTCGGCGTAGCGTCGTTCACTGCACCACTGTACCTGTCGGAAATCGCCCCGGAGCGTATTCGCGGCAGCATGATCTCGCTTTATCAATTGATGATCACTATCGGCATTCTGGCGGCCTTTCTGTCTGACACCGCCTTCAGCGCCGGAGGTCACTGGCGCTGGATGTTGGGTATTATCACATTCCCCGCCATCATCCTGTTTATTGGCGTGGTGACGCTGCCGGAAAGTCCGCGCTGGTTAGCCATGAAAGGCCGCAGCGAGCTGGCCTCAAAGGTGCTAATGCTGCTACGTAACTCGGATGATGAAGCCCGCGTGGAGCTGGACCAAATCCGTGAAAGTCTGCAAATGAAGCAACGCGGCTGGCAACTGTTTCGCCACAATGCCAACTTCCGCCGTTCCACCTGTCTTGGCATCTTGCTGCAATTTATGCAGCAGTTCACCGGCATGACGATAATCATGTACTACGCACCGAAGATCTTTGAAATCGCCGGCTTCTCCACCACCAGCGAACAAATGTGGTGCACCGTGATCGCCGGGTTGACCAACGTGCTGGCTACCTTTATCGCTATCGCGCTGGTCGATCGTTGGGGACGCAAGCCAATGCTCAAGCTGGGTTTCAGTGTGATGGCCATTTGCATGGGCACCCTGGGTTATATGTTCCACACCGGCATCAGCAATCCAGCAGAACAATACGCAGCGGTTATGGTGCTGCTGATTTTCATCACCGGCTTTGCCATGAGTGCAGGCCCCTTGATTTGGGTATTGTGCTCCGAGATCCAGCCGCTGGCCGGACGCGATTTTGGCGTTACCTGCTCCACCATGGCCAACTGGATGGCCAATATGATCATCGGCGCTACCTTCCTGACGCTGATCGACACCGTCGGCAGTGCCGGTACTTTCTGGCTTTACGCTGGGCTCAACCTGTTCTGTATCTTGCTGACGTTATGGCTGGTGCCAGAAACCAAGAATATCTCGCTTGAACACATCGAAAAAAACCTGATGAACGGTGTTGCCCTGCGCCACATCGGCAAATCACCGCAGCCGAAGGCTGATGTTCGCTCCTTGAATACGCCGGTATAACCCGACTAATAAATCTGAGGAACCGCTCATGAAGTTGACGACGGAAAACCAGACGGTGAAGCAAGCCGCTGAAACACAGGTCTACGGTAAGATCACACGCCGCCTGATCCCTTTTTTGATCCTGTGTTATTTCTTCGCTTACCTGGACCGCGTTAACGTCGGGTTCGCCAAGCTGCACATGCAGGATGCCCTGAATTTCAGCGATACCGTTTATGGCCTGGGTGCCGGTATCTTCTTCATTGGTTATTTTATTTTTGAGTTGCCCAGCAACCTGCTTATGCAACGTTTTGGGCCGCGATTCTGGATAGCCCGCATCATGGCAACCTGGGCACTATTGTCAGCCGCCATGATGTTCGTCACCACCCCCACCAGCTTTTATGTATTGCGCTTTCTGCTCGGCGTGGCCGAAGCCGGTTTCTTCCCCGGCATCGTATTCTATTTAACCCTGTGGTTTCCTTCATGGCGCTCCGCCCGCACGCTGGGGCTGTTTATTCTGGTCACCCCGCTGTCGGTGATCATCGGCAGCCCGCTTTCAGGCCTGATCCTCAAGCTGTTTGAGGATGTGGGGGGGTTGCATAACTGGCAGTGGCTGTTCTTGATTGAAGCGGTCCCATCTTTGGTTCTGGCCTTTGTGGTACTGCGTTATCTGGATAACAACGTGGCCGAAGCCAAGTGGCTAACCGCCGAAGAGAAAAACCTCGTACAGGCCGATCTGGCCAAAGATCGCGCCAATCGTGACCGGGCTGCCAACGGCAAAGCGGCCCACAGCCTGAAAGAGATGCTGGCTAACCGCTATGTCTGGCTGCTGGCACTGATTTTCTTCAGCTTCAACGTCGGCTATTACGGCATCAGCTTTTGGTTGCCTTCCATCATCAAAACCTCAGGTATCAGCGACGACTTCCAAATCGGCCTGCTGGCGGCCTTGCCCTACGTATTTGGCGCGTTGTTTATGATATGGAACAGCCGTCATTCCGATCTGAAACAGGAGCGCCGTTGGCATATTGCCATTCCGGCGGTGATTGGCTGTATCGGGCTGACACTCAGCGCTTACTGCAGCGGCTCGACCTTCTGGATGATGACGTGGATCTGCGTTGCCATGTCCGGCACCCTGGCGCTGATCCCCACCTATATCAGCCTGCCGGGCGCATTGCTTTCCGGCACTGCGGCGGCGGCCGGTATCGCACTGGTGAATTCAGTCGGCAATCTCGCGGGGTTCTTCGGCCCCACGGTGCTCGGCTGGCTGAAAGACCAAACCGGCCAGACTGACAGTGGCCTGTATATTTTGGCGGGCTTCCTGCTGCTCTGCGCCCCGTTGATCTTCATGCTTCCGGCCAGATTGATAAACCCAAAGATAAAACCGCATCAGGCGACTCAGCCTGATACCGACGGCCCTTTAAATATCACTGAGAGATTTTGATTATGAGCGGATGTGGAACCTGTGGCGGCGGCAGTTGTGGCTCGCATTTTAACCCAATCCTCGAGGGTGATGACGGTGCGCTGAAACGTGCGCTGTATAAATCGATGGGCCACAGCGACGAACAACTGCGACGCCCGGTGATCGCCGTGGTCAACAGTTATACCAATGCCACCGCCGGCCACGTCAACCTGAATGAACTGACGGCCAAGGTATTGCAGGGCATTGAAGAAGCCGGCGGTGTCGGCATGGTGTTCGGCACTATCGCCCCCTGCGACGGTATTGCCGAAGGGCATCTTGGCATGCGCTATATCCTGGCTGCTCGTGAAGTGATCACGGCCTCAATTGAAGTGATGATGCGCGCCCATCGCTTCGATGGCATGGTGCTGCTCGGCTCTTGCGACAAGATTGTGCCCGCCATGCTGATGGCGGCTGCACGGCTGGACGTTCCGGCGATCATGGTCAACGGTGGCCCGATGTACCCGGCAGAATATAAGGGCAAACACTGGGACGGCAACATCGTCACCGAAGCCATCGGCTGGAAAAAACGCGGTGAAATCGATGAGGCCGAATTCGCTTACATCGAAAATATCGCTGAACCCGGACCGGGCTCCTGCACCATGTACGGCACCGCCAACACCATGTGCTGTATCGGCGAGGTGCTCGGCATGAGCCTGCCGGGCAGCAGTACGCTACCGGCGGTTTCAGCCGCACGGCGCGAGTGCGCTATCGAAACCGGCCGTCAGGCGGTGGCGCTGGTGCTCAATGGCATCAACGCGCGACAGATCATCACCGCGGCGTCGATCCGCAATGCGATGGTTTATCTACTGGCCACCGGCGGTTCCACCAATGCCATTCTGCATCTGCAAGCCATTCACTACGAAGCGGAATTGGGGCATCTGCCGCTGTCCGCCTTTGATGAACTGAGCCATCAGGTGCCACTGGTCGCCTCACTCTACCCGGCCAGTGAACATGACATGATTGACTTCTGGGAGGCAGGCGGCGTACCGGCGGTCGAAGTTGAGATTGCCCAACTGCTCGATCTTAACGCCTTAACCGTTACCGGCAAAACCAAAGCTGAACTGCTGGCGAAGACCCCGCCAAGCCGACGTCCGGAGGTCATCCACACCCTCGCCATTCCGGTGCGTAATGAAGCCGGTGTCGCCGTGCTGCACGGTAATTTGTCGCCGCTCGGCTGCGTCGTGAAGCCTGCGGCCGTGCCGGAAAATTTGATGCGTTTCCGTGGTCCCGCTGTGGTGTTCAACAGCGAACAGGAGTCTGTCGAGGCGATTATGTCCGGTCAAATTAAGCCGGGTAGCGCACTGGTGTTGCGTTATGAAGGGCCCAAAGGCGGCCCTGGCATGCCGGAAATGTATAAGCCGATGAAATCGCTGGAGGGGATGGGGTTGGCCGACAGCTGCGCCCTGATCACCGACGGCCGTTTCTCCGGTTCCAACCGCGGGCTGTTTGTCGGCCATATCTCGCCTGAGGCAATGGACGGCGGCGAACTGGCATTGGTGCAGGATGGCGATGAAATTTCGATAGATATTCCGGCGCGTACCCTGACGCTACACGTCAGCGAGACCGAACTGATCCAGCGACGTAAAACCTGGCAGCCGCTGGATAAAGAAGTACCGCGAGGTTTCCTGCGACTTTATCGTCGCTGGGCAATGCCGGCCGCACAGGGTGCCGTGCTGGCTGACCGGGAGGAAGAATAATGAGCCGTTATCAAGCCGCTGATATTTGCGGGGTCAACCCTATTGTCGCTATGCCGTTCAGTCCTGACGGCGAGATCGATGAAACAAGCTTTGTGCGATTGCTGGAACATTTGGCCGCAACCGGCATTCAGGGAACGACGCTGTTTGGTATCGCCAGTGAATTTCCCAAATTGGACGACCACGAGCGCGGCCGCCTGGCAGAAATCTTTATCACCACGCTGGCAGGCGCCCCGCTGTACCGTGCTATCTCGGTCACCGATCACAGCAGCGAAGTCGCCGTTAAGCGCGCCCGCCATTATCAACAACTGGGCGCGGATGCGTTGATGCTGCTGCCGCCATTTTTCCTGCAGCCCAGTCCACAGGAGATCCAACAGCACATTTTTGCCGTACTGGATGCCGTGGACATCCCGGTGATGGTGCAATACGCGCCGGGTGAAACCGGATTGCCGATCACGCCTCAACAATTGGCTGACGTGGCAGCACGCTACCCCCATGCGGTGTTTAAGATAGAGTGCAATCCGCCGGTGGATTACACCAAAGAATTTCTGCAACTGGCGCCGCAAGCCAGCGTGTTAAACGGCTATGCCGGACTTTATATGTTGCCAATGCTGGCGGCGGGGGGCAAAGGCGTGATGCCCGGCTGTTCATTCAGTGAGGTTTACCTGCGCATTTATCACCACTGGCAAGTCGGTGAAGCTGAACAGGCGCAGAGGCTGCATCAGGCACTCTTGCCTTACATTCAGCGCTGGATGAGCCACTGCGAATACATTATTCAGGTTGAGAAGACGATTCTGCAGCGGCGCAATATCATTGCCACCGATTACTGCCGTCACCCCGGCTGGCAACTCACCGCGGACGATCACCGGATGATCGACCGGTTTTTAGGCCAGTTTTCTCTGTAGCAAAACAGCCCTTGCCGAGGTTTATATGCTTATCGACAAATCCGGACGAGTGGTGATCGTCACCGGTGCCAGCCAGGGCATAGGTCTGGCTATTACCAAGGCCTTTCTCGCTAACGGCGATAGCGTTATGGGTTGCGCCGAACCAACCCTGGAGAAAGCCCCCCATGCCCAGCAATTGCGACGCGAGTACCCGCAACATTTTTTCTACGACTCGGTGGATGTCACGCAGACCACCGAGATAAAACGTTTTGTCGCCAATGCTGAGCAACGGTTCCATCGTATCGATATTGTGGTTTCCAACGCCGGTAAAAACGTTTTCAAAGGCATTGATTGCGAAGAAGAAGACTGGACGCATAACTTCAATCTCAATCTGCGCTCGCATTGGTATCTGGCCAAATGTGCCCGTGCGGCCCTGACCCAAAGCCGTGGCGTGATCCTGGTGATCACCTCCAACCACGCATTTTCCACCCTGCCGGGCTGTGCGCCGTATAACATCAGCAAGCGGGCACTACTCTCCCTGGTACAAAGCCTGACTATCGAGTGGGGGCCGGCGATCCGCACTCTGGGGATTGCTCCTGGTTTTATCGATACCGAAGGCAACCAAACCTGGTTCGATAGCCACCCAGATGCCAAACTGGCGCGGGAAAGAACCGTTAACAAGCACCCGGTCGGCCGCCTCGGAGCACCTGAAGAAGTCGGTGATTTGTGTTTGTTTCTCGCCAGTGAACACGCGGGATTTATCGCAGGCACCACGATTGTGATGGACGGAGGACGCAGTGCCATCATGCAGGATGAAGACCCCGACTAACTGAAAGAAAAACGGGGAGCCAAAGCCCCCCGTTCGACAGACCATTCAACCGGCTAGATTAACACCGCCACCTCGTCGGCGATTGCCGTCAGTGCATCATGGCGAGCGTAATCGGCCTGGACCAGTGCAGCACGCTGCCGATACATCGGCTGCGTCAAAATTTGCTGCACAGCTTGCCGCAACTGCGCCTGATCCGGGTTGCTGGTATGCAGGTTAATTCCGCATCCCGCAGCCACCACCCGCGTGGCGGCCTCGAGTTTATCTTCACCGGTACCGGCGACAATCAATGGCACCCCCTGATCCAGAGCGTAGTTGATTGAACCGTAACCGCCGTTGGTGATCAACAGTGCGGCCTGCGGCAGCCAGTGCTCGAAAGAGATAAACTCCTGCACCCTGGCATTAGCGGGCAACAGCGCCAACAACTCGTCAATCGGGCGGCCCCCCGTGGTCGCTAACACCCGAACCGGCAATTCAGCCAGCGCCTTCAGCGTCGGGACAATCAGCTGATGCAGATCGACATTCGCCAGCGTACCCTGCGAGACAATCACCAGCGGCCGCCGGTCGGCTTCATCCCACTCATCGGCAGTTTCAACCGCCGCTGCCGTGCTGCGCAGCGGACCAATAAAGCGCACGCTGGCCGGTAAATCTTCACGCAGATACTCCAGTGCCGGGGTTGCCAGTTGCAAAAAGCGATCGCAGCCGCCAATTAACGCATCGGTAAACGGCTGTTGCAGTGGCTGACCGCCGGATTGTGCCATCGCAGCATCAAAACTCTGTTGTACCTCCTCGATTAACGCGCGGGTGCCTTCATCCACCAACTGCTCGCGCCGCAGCTCAGAGGGCAATAATGCCGGAGGGATCCGCGGCCCGTAGAAGATCGAATCCGTAGAGGAGAACGATAACGGCGTCACGCCAATGCCGATCACCGGCGGGCGATCCCGAGTCTGCAATAGCGGCAACACCCCGTAGAAACAGTTCTCCACAATCAACAGATCTGTGCTCTCGGCGGCCATCACGCTTCGCAACTGCTGATCCAGCAAGGGGATCGGAGCAGCGAAGAAGTCTTTCAGCGCCAGCGCCATCTGTGCATTGCCCGGCGGCAGCGCAGCCCGCTCTGGAAAGTGCTGCTCAAGATAGCGGTAGTCAAAATCGACCCGCTGATCAAAAGCAATGAATTGCGCGCCGACGGCCTCAGCACGTTGGCGAAACAGCGCACCGGTCATCACCCGAACCTGGTGCCCTTGCGCAATCAGGTGCCGGGCAATGCTCAGCATCGGATAAACGTGGCCGGGCGTGGCCACCGCGGCCATCAGAATACGTGCCATAACGGCTTAAGCCTCTGTGTTTGCCGGCTTCAACGCCAGATTGGCGCACACCGGGTTGCTCTGAATATGGACCCGCTGCAAATGGCGAGCAGAGCGTGCAGTGAAGCCCTCACGCCCGTGCAGCAGCGAGAAGTTGTCCGCTACCACTACGTCGCCCTGCTGCCACTGGTGGGCGTAGTAATGGCGCGGATCGTAGAGATGCTGTTGCAGGGTCTGGTGGAATGCCTCTTGCTTGTCTTGCGGCACACCGTGATATTCCAGCGCGTGCTGGTTAAGGAACTTTTTGCCTTCGATCGGCGGTTCGTTGTAGCGCATGATCTGCCCACGGCCGCTCGGATGCGTCACCACCAGCGGCGAACAAACCTCACCGCCGTAGTGCACGACCTGCTTAATGCGATAAGAAATCGACACCTTCAGCCACTGGGCCAACAACGCCTCATCGGCATTGGCCAGCAGGCGCGTGGTATCGACAAAGGTGGTGCGCCCGCCCTCATCCTGCGAAGGCGCGGCCACACAGTGGAATAGCTGGAATTCCGGGATGGTCGGTTTGTACATGCCGTCCCAGTGCAACGGCACATAGCTGCTGTCGAAAATATGGTCCTTGGCATCCGGATGTTCTTTCACATCCAATACTGCACCAAATGGCCACATCATGATCTCGCCCCAGCCTTCGGCATAGCTTGTCAGCACCTGAGGATCGGTAAAGCCAGAGTCGAAGCCACGCAGTACCAGCAGGTGATGCTGTTGAGCCAACGCCCGCAGCGTCGCTACCGGCAGTTCGCTGATCGGTTGCCCAGGATATTGCGGGGTCAATACCGCGCCAAAAGGAGTATTCAGTTCAATACGGCAGTTCAGTGTTTGGTGGTCCATAGGTCACTCTCCTTGAATCGAATTTTCTGCTCACACGGCAACCGGGCCGTTAAAAGACGCCCGCCAAAGTGACGGGCGTAAGGTGATGCATCAGGCCATCTGTGGCTGTTCGATCAGGTAATGGCTGGGCGTGCCGCGGATCGCCACCAGTTCGCCCGCCAACTGCTGAGCGTCTTTGCGTTTCATCAGCACAAACTGTCCGTTGACGTTGGCCGCTACGCCATGCCACGGCGTTAGCCAGTCGTCTTTGGTTGGCATCATATGAATGCCCATTTTCAGGCTGTCGGCGGGCTGCGGGTGGATCGACAAACGTATCGCCAGCGGGAAATGCTGGGCCAGCAGGTTACCCCAGGCCCAGCTGCGCTGGATCACACCACAGGCGCGCTGTTTGGCGTCTTTTTGCAATGCGGCGTTGGAGCCGCTGTAGCCCGGCAGTTGGCTGTCTTCATACAGGAACCGGGTGATGGCGCGATACAACTGTAGCCCCTGCTCGTCCTGCATCAGTTGCTGTTTGATTGTCGCCTCCGGCTCGGCATAACCGTCGACCAACAACTGGCGCAGCAGGTCATAGTCGCCGGTATGCTCGGCCAGCCCTTCCACGTCCCCCAGGTTGAACACGCTCAGGTGCGTCGCCCCGACCTCATGCAACAGGTTTTCGATTTCATGCTGATAGTGGTTGATAGCCTCGTCGCTGACACGGATCAAATCACCGAAGACATGGCCATCCGAGCAGATGACGATATGGGCACCCGGCGGGTAATAAAGCTGAATACGTTGGCAGAGAGAATTAAGAAATATCAACGACAGTCGCTCTGCCATATCGGGTACCGAACCAATCACCTTATTCGTATTGGGTGATTTTGTCGGGAAGGCGGGCAGGACAAATTCAATACGCTGCTCATTTTCAATGAATGCCCGGATACGCGGTAATTGCACCTGTGAAACGGCCTGTTCTTCTTCAGCATTTGAGGCTTCCAATCCCGGGAATCGACGCCGATATTGCAATAGCTCATGAAGGATTTTTAACGATATTTGTTCAGTACGGGCACTATCCACAATTAACTCCTGTTCAGATGTGGCGCAGGCAACTTATTCGCAAACGCAATAAGACTTATCAAAAAGAGAGGTGTCGCGTGGGAAATAAGCCTCGCCTCGCGATTTATCTGCTTCAGGCAATATAGAAGAGTTAATGCTATATTATTAGCCCGTATAATTAACAATCTTGGTTAAGTTGAACTTAACAAACTATGAGTAATATTCTAAAACGCATGGCCATTTTTTCTAAAGTTGTCGATTGCGGCGCATTCAGCATGGCAGCCAAAGAATTAGGCATTACGACCTCCGCTGTCAGCCAGCATATCCGCCAGCTGGAAAACGAGCTGGGCATTCAATTACTTCTGCGTTCTACTCGCTCACTGAGCCTGACCGAAGCCGGGCTGTGTTTTTATGAGGACTGTGTTCTGATGATCCATGCTGCCGAGCGGGGTCAACAGCGTATTGCCGCGCTACGCGGTGAACTGGCCGGTGAGTTGCGCGTCGCCACCTCGACGGAATTCGCCACCCATTATCTGGTGCCGGCGCTACAGAGCTTCCTTGATGAACACCCACGCATCACGCTGAGGCTGGAAATTCATGATGAAAAGATCGACCTGATAGGCCAGCGTATCGATCTGGCGATCCGCGGCGGCGTAATGGCAGATTCCAGCTACGTCTCTACCCGCCTGGCGCGCTTTCGTGAAGTTTTGTGCGCCTCACCGGCCTACCTTGCCGGCCATGGCATACCGGATACCCCACAGGCATTAACACACCATCAATGGGTCACTTTTACCCCGTTGGGAAACCCGCAGTTTGTTCGCCTGCTCCACCCTAACGGCGACGAGCATCGGTTGCGCATGACCGGACGTTTATTTACCAATAACGGTATGGCGATGAAAGAATTGGCGCTGGCCGGCAAGGGGATCATCCGTAATTTCTTCGTTAACGTTGAAAATGAATTGTGCCGGGGCGACCTGGTCGAGGTGTTACCGGGTTGGCGATTACCGGATATTAATTGCTACGCGATTATGCCGCGTCGGGACAGCCAGCCATTAAAGGTTCGCCGTTTACTCGAGCATATGAAAATCCATTTACAGAAAAAAGAGCAGAATTCCGTAGGCCAGTTACGGACTTAATAAAATAAGAAAAATCTGTAACGACACTTTATTTAGTTATTTAACTTTTCAGCCGATTGCTGACCAGCACCAGAGTTTATTTAGATCGCAGCCTAATGATATTAACCTTAATAACTTCCTCGTTGCCTATATAAGCATTTACTCCGTCATTAATTCAAATTGTCAGAACGAATTTGACTTTAAGTAACAGAAAATTTGAATCAGTTCTCTCTCCCACGCCTTTTTAATACTTTCACTGTCTGATACCGATCCCAAAAAAAAACGGGAAGCCAAAGCTCCCCGTTATTTTATTTATGCCCGATGCTTAATCGACCTGTTTGATATCAACCCGCAGCTCTTTCGGCACTTCGAACACGATGTTCTCTTCACGGCCACTGACTTCCTGCACGTTGACACCGCCCAGCGCTTTCAGGCGACTGATCACGTCCTGCACCAATACGTCTGGTGCCGATGCCCCGGCGGTAACCCCGATATTACTAGCATCTTTCAGCCAGGCTTCCTGAATGTCAGCCGCGGAGTCGATCAGGTACGCCGGCTTACCCACGCGTTGAGCCAGCTCCGCCAGACGGTTGGAGTTAGAGGAGTTCTTCGACCCCACCACCAGAACCACATCCGCATCCCCGGCCAGGTTACGCACCGCTTCCTGACGGTTAGTGGTGGCGTAACAGATGTCGTCCTTACGCGGCCCGATAATGCTCGGGAAACGCTTGCGCAGGGCATCAATCACGTCAGAAGTGTCGTCCACCGACAGCGTGGTTTGTGTCATAAAGCACAGGTTGCTTTCATCTTTCACCTGTAGCTTACCCACGTCGTCCGGTGACTCCACCAGATACATGCCGCCCTTCGGGTTGCTGTACTGGCCCATGGTGCCTTCCACTTCCGGGTGGCCCGCATGGCCGATCAGGATCGCTTCGGTACCACGGCGGCTGGCTCGCGCCACCTCCATATGCACCTTGGTGACCAGCGGGCAGGTGGCGTCAAACAGCATGGTCAAATCACGCGCTTTGGCTTCGGCCCGAACGGCCTGGGAAACCCCGTGCGCCGAGAAGATCAGAATCGACCCGTCCGGCACTTCGGTAATTTCCTCGATAAATACCGCCCCACGCTCACGCAGGCTGTCCACCACGTAGCGGTTATGCACCACTTCGTGACGCACGTAGATAGGCGCGCCGTAAATTTCCAGCGCGCGTTCAACGATACTGATCGCACGATCAACCCCGGCGCAAAAGCCACGTGGGTTAGCCAGCAATATTTGCATGCGTCTCCTCCTGCTGCGGGTCAATCTCCAGCACTTCAATATCGAAGGTCACCGGATGGCCCGCCAGCGGATGGTTGAAATCAACGGTAATCGAATCTTCCGCCACTTCACGCACCACACCCGGCATTTCGCTGCCGTTGACGGCGGTAAACAGCATGATGGTGCCCGCGTCCGGTACCCCGGTTTCCGCGAAGTCACGGCGTGAGAAGAACTGGACCAGGTCCGGGTTCTCTTCGCCGAACGCCGCTTCCGGTTGCAGGGTAAACGCGCACTTGTCGCCCGCACTCAGACCAAGCAACTGTGCTTCCAGCGGCTCGGACAGGCTGCCGTCACCCAGACGGAACAGCGCCGGTTTACCGTTGCTGCGAGTGGATTCTGCGGTTGAACCGTCTTCCAGTTTCAACGTGAAGTGAACCAGCACTTCACTATCGCCCTTAATCTGAGCCGTCATATTACTCACCTTTGCTCTTTGCACTTTTGTTCGCCGGCGATAAAAAGCCTTCCAGTACGATCATCGCCGCCCCCACGCAGATAAAGCTATCCGCCAGGTTGAAGGTCGGGTAGTGCCAGCCGCCCACGTAGAAGTCGATAAAATCGACCACGAAGCCGTGCCACAAGCGATCGAACAGGTTGCCGAGCGCACCGCCAATAATAAAGGCATAGGCGATATTGTTCAGCTTTTGCTGCGCCGAACTGCGGTACATCATCACCAGCAGCACCGCCACGATAGCGACGGCGATACCGGCGAAGAACCAGCGCTGCCAGCCGCCGTGATCGGCGAGGAAGCTGAACGCGGCACCGTAGTTACGCGCATAGAACAGATTGAACGACGGGATCAGCGGCTGGGACTGGCCCAGCACGAAGTTACCGAGGATCCACTGTTTGCTGGCAAAATCCAGCACCAGCACCACCACTACCAACCACAGCCAGCGCAAGCCGGTCGAACAAATAGGTTTACTCATTAGGCAAACTTACGCTTTTCGCCGTCACCGGCTACGTTGATCACACAGCGGCCGCAGAGATCTGCATGTTCCGCCACCAGGCCGATATCTGTGGTGTAATGCCAGCAGCGCGGGCACTTCTCACCTTCTGCGGTGCTGAAGGCGATTTTCAGACCTTTCACCTGTTCTGACGCTTGGGCATCCGCCGGCGCATCGGCCAGAGGTGCAACGCGCGCCGCCGAAGTCAGCAGCACAAAGCGCAGCTCATCCTGCAAGCTGTTGAGACGCTCAGCCAGTTCGCTATCGGCATACAGCGTTACCGCGGCCTCCAGCGAGCCACCGAGGCGTTTGTCGGCACGCGCCTGCTCCAGTACCTTGTTCACTTCGCCACGCACTTTCAGCAGCTCGGCCCAGAAGCTATCGTTCATGCCTTCGCCTTCCGCCAGACCGAACAGGCCGTCGTACCACTCTTCAGTGAACACGTACTGCGCGCGTTTGCCCGGCAGGAAAGCCCAGATTTCATCGGCAGTGAACGACATGATAGGTGCCATCCAGCGCACCAGCGCTTCTGCGATATGGAACAAGGCAGTCTGGCAGCTACGGCGGGCGACGCTGTCGCTCTTCGCGGTGTACTGGCGGTCCTTGATGATATCC
The DNA here is from genome assembly GCF_949794035.1 of Serratia proteamaculans. Lineage (NCBI taxonomy): Bacteria > Pseudomonadati > Pseudomonadota > Gammaproteobacteria > Enterobacterales > Yersiniaceae > Serratia > Serratia proteamaculans. Next base: position 690,354 of record NZ_OX461105.1, on the reverse strand, counting down.
AGATAGAAGGAGCCCATCTCGACCGAACAGAACTGCATCAGGCGCTGTACCACTTCATGGAAATCATAGTTGGCGTAAGCCTGTTCGATATCCTGCTGCGCCGCCAGTGCACGGCCCACAGCCCAGCGATCCAGTACGACCATCTCTTCCGGTGCCACGCAGTCGGTGCTCGGCTCAAACCCGTTCAGGTTGGCCAGCAGGAAGCGCGCGGTGTTACGGATGCGACGATAAGAATCGGCAGAGCGTTTCAGGATCTCGTCCGACACCGCGATCTCGCCGGTGTAGTCGGTAGAGGCTACCCACAGACGCAGGATGTCGCCGCCCAGCTTGTTCATCACGTCTTGTGGACTGATGGTGTTGCCGATCGACTTGGACATCTTGCGGCCCTGACCGTCCACGGTGAAACCATGGGTCAGAACTTCTTTATATGGCGCCTTGCCTTTCATCGCGGTGGAGATCATCAGTGATGACATAAACCAGCCGCGGTGTTGGTCAGAGCCTTCCAGATACATGTCGGCGCCATGACCATTGAACTCAGGGCGCACGTCGACCACGGAAGAGTGGGTCGAACCGGAGTCGAACCATACGTCCAGGGTGTCTGGCACTTTCACGTAGTCGGCAGCATCCGCACCGAGAATATCGGCCGCGTCCAGATCCCACCAGGCCTGAATACCGTCCTGCTCAACGCGCTTGGCCACTTCTTCCATCAGCTCGACGCTGCGTGGGTGCAGTTGCTCAGTGTCTTTGTGCACGAACAGTGACATCGGCACGCCCCAGGTACGCTGACGCGAAATACACCAGTCCGGACGGTTGGCGACCATGGTTTCGATACGTGCCTGGCCCCACTCAGGGATCCACTGCACGCCTTTGATCTCTTCCAGCGACTGCTTGCGCAGGCCTTTTTGATCCATGCTGATGAACCACTGAGGCGTAGCGCGGAAGATGATCGGCGTTTTGTGGCGCCAGCAGCATGGGTAGCTGTGAACCAGTTTTTCCACGTGCAGCAGTGCGCCTTTCTCACGCAGCAGCTCAACGATCAGATCGTTGGCCTTGAAAACAAACTTGCCATCCAGCAGCGGATGGGTGCCGGTCAGGTAGCAGCCGTTCGGCCCCACTGGGTTGGCGATTTCCAAACCGTATTTCTGGCTGATGACAAAGTCATCCGGACCGTGACCGCCTGCGGTGTGTACCGCACCGGTACCGGCATCCAGCGTCACGTGCTCACCCATGATCGCCGGCACGTCGAAGCCCATAAACGGGTGTTCGAAACGCATCAGTTCCAGATCGGCACCTTTGCAGCCGCCCAACACTTCCCAATGGGTAATGCCGGCGCGCTTCATCACGCTTTCCACCAGTTCGGCCGCCAGGATCAGGCATTGGCCTTCAACCTGAACCAACTGATACGCAAATTCAGGGTGCAGCGAGATGGCGCGGTTAGCCGGCAGCGTCCACGGGGTGGTGGTCCAGATAACCAGAGAAACCGGACCGTTAAAGCTGGCCACATCAAACTTGGCCGCCACGGCAGCTGCGTCAACCGCGTGGAAAGCCACATCGATAGACGGCGAAGTTTTGTCGTAATACTCAACTTCCGCTTCCGCCAGTGAAGAACGGCAATCGGTACACCAGTGCACCGGCTTGGCACCTTTCAACAGGTGGCCATTGCTGATGATTTTACCCAGCGCGCGAATGATATTGGCTTCGGTTTTGAAGTCCATGGTCAGGTACGGGTGATCCCAGTCCCCCAGCACGCCCAGACGGATGAAGTCTTTCTTCTGACCTTCAACCTGTTCTGCGGCGTACTCACGGCACTTGATACGGAATTCTGCCGCGGTGAGTTTTTCACCCGGCTTGCCGTACAGTTGCTCGACCTTCAGTTCGATCGGCAGGCCGTGGCAGTCCCAACCCGGAATGTAAGGCGAGTCGAAACCGGACATCCCTTTCGACTTGATAATAATGTCTTTGAGAATCTTGTTAACCGAGTGACCAATGTGAATGCTGCCATTCGCATACGGAGGGCCGTCATGCAGAATGAAGGATTTTTTGCCCTTTTTGGCAGTACGAATAATCCCGTACAGATCCTGTTCATACCAACGTTGCAGCATGCCAGGTTCACGCTTGGCCAGATCGCCACGCATCGGGAACCCTGTTTCCGGCAAGTTCAGGGTATTCTTGTAGTCACTCATTAGATTCTCGGTTCCGTTTTCGGCTATAGAGATTAAACCGGTGTCTGTAGCCCGAAAAACTTCCGGGCCGTCACCACATCATTGGCGATTTGCTGCTTCAGCGCATCGAGCGAAGCAAAACGCTGTTCATTGCGCAATTTCGCGCGGAGCACCACGTCAATATGGCGCCCGTAAAGATCCATTGTGACATCCAGCAGATGGACTTCCAGCTGCTGTCGCACGCCGGCAACGGTTGGGCGTGTACCAATATTGGCCACGCCGGGGAGCGGTTCAGGCCCCAGGCCATAAACTTCTACCGCATAGACCCCTTTCACAGGGGCAACCAGGCGCTTCAGCGGCAGGTTAGCGGTGGGAAAACCGATGGTACGGCCCAGTTCATCGCCGTGCACCACCCGACCAGAAATACTGTACGGGTGGCCCAGCAGCGTTTCGGCCAGTGCCAGGTCGTCATCGCGCAGCGCATTGCGAATCGCCGTGCTGCTGATACGTTGATCGCCCTCGCGGAAGGTCGGCGTGCTGATCACTTCAAAACCGTATTCTTTACCGGCTTTTTGCAATAGCGGAAAATCGCCCTGGCGGGTAGCGCCAAAGCGAAAATCATCCCCGACCATCAGGAATTTCACCCCCAGTTTCTCGACCAACAGTTCGGCAACGAAAGCCTGCGCCGTGTTGGCAGCGAAACGCGGGTCGAACTTGACGCACAACAGGTAGTCAACACCCGCCTGCGCCAGGTATTTGGCCTTGTCACGCAAACGCGTGAGACGGGCCGGTGCCTTGTCCGCTGCAAACATTTCCAGCGGCTGCGGCTCAAAGATCATGACCATCACTGGCAGCCCGAGGCGGTGCCCCTCTTGTTTCAGCTGCTCCAGCAACGCTTGGTGACCGCGGTGTACGCCGTCAAAGTTGCCGATGGTGAGCACGCAACCATGGTGGCGTGCCCGGATATTGTGAATGCCGCGAATTAGCTCCATAGCTGGCTCAAAACAGTGGAAATCGCCGGATTATACCTTGTACAGCGGTTAAGGTTAACCCGCGATTGGTGCCTTTATGTAATAGACATACCATACCGGAGATAATCTGCAGGTGAAACGCCCTAACCGCAGTTTATCCGGCGACACAAAGCTGATTATCGACCGCGGCCAACAGCTTGCGGCCAATACGGCAACTCATTGGCGAATTTTCTCGCGAAACACTGTATTCCCATGACCGAAGCTGGTAAAATCCTGCCCCATCACAACGTAGCAAGTGCCGCCAGTACAAACGGCGCTTATTTGCACAAATCCGTTGACAAACGAAGACTAAAAGGGGATATTCCTCGGCCTTCGAATTGTCCTCAATAGAATATATTTGGGAGTTGGACCTTGGCTAATATCAAATCAGCTAAGAAACGCGCCGTACAGTCTGAGAAACGTCGTAAGCACAACGCTAGCGGCCGCTCAATGATGCGTACCTACATCAAGAAAGTAGAAGTTGCTATCGCAACTGGCGACAAAGAAGCTGCAAAAAATGCATTCCTCGTGATGCAACCAATCGTGGACCGCAAGGCAGCTAAAGGCCTGATCCACAAAAATAAAGCTGCACGCCATAAGTCAAATCTGACTGCGCGTATCAACGCAATGCAATAAGCATTACGTTGTCAGCTTGATAAAAAAACCGGCTTAGGCCGGTTTTTTTACGTCTGCAATACCCGCTCTAGTAAGCAAACAGCGCAGAGAAGTCCTTGTTACACACCCGCTGTACCGCCGGATGCTGGATCATGCGCTCGGCAAAGATGATGTAGTACTCTTCCTGCACGCTATCAATACGCCCAATCTCCACCACGTCATCATCGTTATAGGTATCCTGCGCATACAGCGTCGGTGCAACGAAGATCGCGTTGTGGTACATGCCAAAGGTCTTCATCAGGGCCGCATCATCAAACTCGCCCAGGATCTCGACCTGAATGCCCTGGGTGTTAAACCAGTTCAGTAATTTACGGCCCAGCATCGAACGCCGACCGGGGATCAGCAATTTTCGCTGTTCCAGGCAGGCGGGGAACGGCAGATCCGGCGCCGGCTGGCGGCAAAAGAAGCTGATGCCGCATTCACCCAGCTTGAGCGAGAACAACCCTTCCTGCTGGCTGGAGTCCACCGGGCAGTCTGAGAGGATCATGTCGAGCTTATGCTGGCTGAGCTGTTCCAGCAGCATCTCGTGCGTCGACTCGAAACAACGCAGGTGAATTTGCTCATTATCCACCACTACCGCCGTCTCCAGCACCTGGCTCACCAAACGTTTGGACAGCGCATCCGCAACCCCGACGTCGAACAACAGGTTAGATTCCTTGCGGTAATTAACGATATCCAGCATTTCCTGGCTGAGCATAAACATCTTGTCGGCATAGCGGAAAACCAGTTGCCCCAATTCGGATGGTACCAGCCCACGCCCCTGACGCTTGAACAGCTTGCCGTCCAAACGTTCTTCCAGCGCTTTGATCTGGCCGGTGATGGTCTGCGGTGTCAGAAATAAGGCTTCGGCGGCGCCGACCACCGAACCTTCCTTGCAGACCTGCCAGAAGTAGTAAAGGTGATTAAAGTTGATATGCGACATCCTCACGAGGTGCTCTCCTTAACATTTCGTCATGGCGGCGATCGGCCATGACGAGCGACTAATGTCCTTTCCCTGTTTCAGACAACCTGTTGCTGCATTCGTCCCAAACAGAACGGCCGAAGCTGTGCATATTTTATCCTGCACAGCTCCGACCAGCTATTGTAGAGTGTCCCCACGAACAGGGGATCCCCTAAAAGGGTTATCTGACTCGCGGTAACGACATACGCAACAGACCGTACCCGACCACCGCCGCCGTGGTTGATCCAATCAGGATACCCAGCCGCGAATAGGTGCTTAGTACAACATCCGCATCGCCAAACGCCAGCGAAGCGATAAAGATCGACATGGTAAAACCAATACCACAGAGCACGGAAACGGCAAACACCTGTTTGAAACCAATTCCTTCAGGCAGCTTGGCAATACCCAGTTTCACCGCCAACAGGCTGAAAGTGAAAATACCCAACGGCTTACCGATAAACAGGCCCGCTGCGATGCCCACCGGCAACAGTGAGGTCAGCCCGCTCAGTGACACGCCCTGTAATGAAACCCCGGCGTTGGCAAAAGCAAACAACGGCAGTATCAGGAACGCTACCCACGGATGCAGCTCATGCTCCAGTGTTTCTGACGGTGACGGCCCCTTCTTCACGTTCAGCGGGATCATAAAGCCGATGATGACCCCGGCCAGCGTCGCATGTACCCCGGACTTGAGGATAGCGACCCACAGGACCAGGCCAACTATCATATACAATGAGGTTTTGCCCACGCCGCGCCAGTTCATAAATGCCAGCACGGCGATAGATGCCGCCGCCACGCCCAACGCCGCCATCGAGACTTCGTGGGTATAGAACAGCGCGATAATCACGATCACACCCAGGTCGTCGATGATCGCCAGCGCCAACAGGAACACCTTCAGGCTGGTTGGCACGCGGTTGCCCAACAGCGCCATCACCCCGAGGGCAAAGGCAATATCGGTCGCAGCCGGGATCGCCCATCCCTGACGGGTTATCTCGTCCGCCCCGTTGAACATCAGATAAATCAACGCCGGTGCCAGCATACCGCCCAATGCGGCAATCGCCGGAAACACCGCCTTGTCACGCCCGGCCAATGACCCCTGCATCAGCTCACGCTTGACCTCCAGCCCGACCACCAGGAAAAAGATCGCCATCAGGCCATCGTTAATCCACAACAGCAACGGCTTGGCAATCTCCAGTGAGGACACCTTTACCATTACCGGTAAATTGAGGAAGGCGTGATAAATCCCCTGGGCTGGGGTATTGGCCATGATCAACGCGATAATCGCGGCTACGATCAGGATAATGCCGCCCGCGGCTTCCTGACGTAAAAATTGACGAATGATGTTGGTCACAATACGTCTCTCCAGAGCAGCGCAAGGCATAGAAGGCCCTGCAGACAAAGTAATGGAATGAGTATAGACGGCGAATCACTTCGATAAAATACGTTTATAAATGCTTAAAGCATCGTAAAAACCGATCAATAAGAGATATATGTCACGCTTTTATTAGGGTTATTAGACGAGTCAGAGCCAATAAAAAACCCCGGTTTTGACGCCGGGGTTATGCAGTACGCTAACGGAAACAGCAGCTTAACGCGTCAGGTCATCAAAAAACTTTTTTACCCCGTCGAAGAAGCTCTTCGAACGCGGGCTGTTTTTGTCACCAGAAGGGCCACCCAGGCTCTCCTCCAGTTCCTTCAGCAATTGCTTCTGCTTGTCGTTCAGGTTAACCGGGGTTTCGACCACCACACGGCACAGCAGGTCACCCTGGCTGCCACCACGTACCGATTTAACACCCTTGCCGCGCATGCGGAACAGTTTACCCGTCTGCGTCTCTGCCGGTACTTTCAGCTTCACACGGCCATCGAGCGTCGGAACTTCAATCTCGCCGCCCAATGCCGCCATCGCGAAGTTAATCGGCACTTCACAGTACAGGTTATTGCCTTCACGCTCGAAGATCGGGTGCGCTTTCACCTGAACCTGAACGTACAGATCGCCTGCCGGCGCGCCGTGCTCACCCGCTTCACCCTCACCCGCCAGGCGGATGCGGTCACCGGTATCAACGCCGGCCGGGATTTTCACCGACAGCGTTTTGGCTTTCTCTACCCGGCCGTGGCCGTGGCAGCTATTGCAAGGGTCTTTGATAATCTGACCGCGACCATGACAGTGCGGACAAGCCTGCTGCACGGTAAAGAAGCCCTGGCGCATCTGCACCTGGCCCTGCCCGTGACAGGTTGGACAGGTCACCGGCGAGCTGCCCGGCTTCGCGCCGCTGCCGTGGCAAACGTCACACTCTTCCAGCGTCGGGATGCGGATCTCTTTGGTCACGCCACGAACCGCTTCCTCGAGGGAGAGCTCCATGTTGTAGCGCAGATCGGAACCGCGGCTGGCGCGCTGACGGCGGCCACCACCGAAGATGTCGCCAAATACGTCGCCAAAGATATCGCTGAACTCAGCACCGCCGCCACCAAACCCGCCGCCGCCGCCCATACCGCCCTGTTCAAAGGCTGCATGGCCGTATTGATCGTAGGCCGCACGCTTTTGACTGTCGGTCAGGATTTCGTACGCTTCCTTGATCTCTTTAAACTTGGCTTCGGCGTCTTGCTCCTGATTGCGGTCAGGATGGTATTTCATCGCCAGGCGTTTATACGCCTTTTTGATCTCACGTTCTTCCGCCGTCTTGGAGACGCCGAGAATCTCGTAATAGTCTTTCTTCGCCATTATTTCTGTAACCCTTAACATGCGTGCACGGGCGTAGAGTTGCCTCGACGCCCGTGCTGGTTTGCGGTAACGGCCTCTCGGCCATTCCGTGCCCGCTTAAGGGCGATTATTTTTTGTCTTTAACTTCTTCGAACTCAGCGTCAACCACGTCGTCGTCTTTCTGCGCCGCGTTGTCAGCACCGGCATCAGCACCTTGCTGAGCCTGCTGCGCCTGAGCCATTTCCAGCAGCTTGCCGGAAACCTGCACCAGAGCCTGGGTCTTCGCTTCGATCTCGGCTTTATCTTCGCCTTTAACCGCCACTTCCAGATCTTTCAGCGCCGCTTCGATAGCCGTTTTGTCTTCTGCCGGCAGTTTGTCGCCCGCTTCTTCCAACTGCTTACGGGTGCCGTGGATCAGGTGGTCAGCCTGGTTACGGGTCTGCACCAGCTCTTCGAACTTACGGTCCGCTTCGGCGTTCAGTTCAGCATCACGCACCATTTTCTGGATTTCTTCTTCGTTCAGACCAGAAGAAGCCTTGATGGTGATTTTCTGCTCACGGCCAGTATTCTTGTCTTTGGCAGACACGTGCAAAATACCGTCGGCGTCGATGTCGAAGGTCACTTCGATTTGCGCCATACCGCGTGCAGCAGCCTGGATGCCGTCCAGGTTGAACTGGCCCAGTGACTTGTTATCGTTAGCGCGTTTACGCTCACCCTGCAGCACATGGATGGTTACCGCAGACTGGTTGTCTTCAGCGGTAGAGAACACCTGGCTGTGCTTGGTCGGGATAGTGGTGTTTTTAGTGATCAGCGGAGTCATCACGCTGCCCATGGTTTCGATACCCAGCGACAGCGGGGTAACGTCCAGCAGCAGAACGTCCTTCACATCACCGGCCAACACGCCGCCCTGTACCGCAGCACCCACCGCAACGGCTTCGTCCGGGTTAACGTCTTTACGCGGTTCTTTACCGAAGAAGTCAGCAACTTTCTTCTGAACCATTGGCATACGGGTCTGGCCGCCCACCAGGATCACGTCCTGAATGTCGGAAACCGACAGGCCTGCGTCTGTCAGGGCCACTTTCAGCGGCTCGATAGAACGCGCAACCAGATCTTCTACCAGCGACTCGAGTTTTGCACGGGTCACTTTGATGTTCATGTGTTTTGGACCGCTCGCATCTGCAGTGATGTACGGCAGGTTAACGTCGGTCTGCTGAGCGGAAGACAGTTCAATCTTCGCTTTCTCAGCGGCTTCTTTCAGACGCTGCATCGCCAACGGATCTTTGCGCAGATCGAAACCTTGTTCTTTCTTGAATTCGTCCACCAGGTAGTTGATCAGGCGGCTGTCGAAGTCTTCACCACCCAGGTGGGTATCACCGTTGGTTGCCAGAACTTCGAAGGTTTTTTCGCCGTCAACTTCGTCGATTTCGATAATAGAGATATCGAAAGTACCGCCACCCAGGTCATAAACCGCGATGGTACGGTTACCGACTTCTTTGTCCAGGCCGTAAGCCAGGGCTGCAGCAGTCGGTTCGTTGATGATACGTTTTACTTCCAGACCTGCGATACGGCCGGCGTCTTTGGTCGCCTGACGCTGAGCATCGTTGAAGTAAGCAGGTACGGTGATAACCGCTTCAGTTACCGGTTCGCCCAGGTAATCTTCAGCCGTTTTCTTCATTTTCTTCAACACTTCAGCAGAGATCTGCGGAGGTGCTACACGCTGGCCTTTCACTTCGACCCATGCGTCGCCGTTATCAGCAGCCACAATTTTGTACGGCATGATGTCTTTATCACGCTGTGCTTCTTCATCCTGGAAGCGACGGCCAATCAGGCGCTTGATCGCAAACAGGGTGTTTTGTGGGTTAGTCACAGCCTGACGCTTAGCAGGCTGGCCAACCAGAATTTCACCATCCTGGGTATATGCGATGATCGAAGGTGTAGTACGGTCGCCTTCGCTGTTCTCCAGCACGCGCGCTTTACCACCATCCATAATTGCTACACAAGAGTTGGTAGTACCCAGGTCGATACCAATAATTTTGCCCATCTAAACGTCTCCACTAATAAATTCATATTCGGTCAGGTTGCTAACCTATATGTGGGCAATTTTTTGTTTTTCAACTGCCCGACATTTCAGTCTTAGCCGCGGTCAGCAACTGCGGTTGCAAATAAGATGGGGCCATACCATCCAGCATCAAGGGGCAGGGCAAAAAAAAATTCGTTTTTATCGTCACTCAGATCATTGTTTCCTGTTCTGGGGATCATTATGATGCCGCGCGCTCTGATGGAAGTTAGGGTTTTTTCGACCATTCAGACCATTTATGAATTTACCTATCCATTTTCGTTAAAATTCTGTTATCGCAGAGGACATATGCACACCAACAAGTTGGCAAATCCCGGCCCTCTCGGCCTGATGGGCTTCGGGATGACCACCGTCTTGCTGAACCTGCACAACGCGGGCTTTTTCCCATTGAACTCCGCCATCATCAGCATGGGGATTTTCTTCGGTGGACTGGCCCAGATTATGGCTGGCCTGCTGGAATACAAGAAAGGCAACACCTTCGGCATGACGGCCTTTATCTCTTACGGCAGCTTCTGGCTGAGCCTGGTCGGGCTGCTCCTGCTGCCACGCCTGGGGTTGGCTGAACCGACCGATGCCGGCGTACTGGGCATCTACCTGGCACTATGGGGTGTCTTCACGCTGTTTATGTTCTTCGGCACCTTGCGCGCCAACCGCGTGCTGCAGTTCGTGTTCGGCAGCCTGACGCTGCTGTTCGCCCTGCTGGCCATCGGCAACATCACCGGCAACCATGCGCTGCTGAACTTTGCCGGTTACGAAGGCATTATCTGCGGAGCCAGCGCCATTTATTTGGCCATGGCGGAAGTGCTCAACGAGCAGTTTGGCCGCACGGTGCTGCCGATTGGCGAGCCAAAGGTCAACAATGTTGAACCTATTCGGGCCGTGGCATAATTGCCGTTAGCCTGAAACAAGAAGCCCTGCGATTGCAGGGCTTTTTTTTAGCTGTAGGAACCGGCTCGCTGCGCCTTGGTTTCGCTGTTCAGATCGCGATGCAGGTAAATTCCCAGCAGCAGTCCGATACCTGACAGCGCCAACACATAGTAAGCGGGCGCTAACGGGGTTAACTTCATGATCAACGTCACAAATATTGGGGTTAAACCACCAAAAATAGCGTATGCAACATTATATGAGAACGAAATCCCGGTAAACCGAACTTCCGCTGGAAAAGCCCGTACCATCACGTAGGGTACCGCACCCACGATGCCTACGCTGAAGCCCACCAGCGCATAGCAGGCGAACAACATTTCCGGGTGTTCGCCCACCGTCCGATAAAATAACCAACTGCAACCGGCCAGCAGCAGGCTACCGACGATAAAGGTTTTGCTGGCACCAAAACGATCCGCCGACAACCCGGCGAGGATGCAACCGGCAATCAGCATGATGGTAGCAATGCTATTAGCCTGCAGCGACAGCGCCGGGGCGATACCAAACTGTTTTTGCAGATAGGTCGGGGTCATCAGGATCACCACCACGATACCGGCGGACAGTAGCCAGGTGAGCAGCATCGACACCACCACTTCCTTGCGATGATTGAGCACCACCGATTTCAGCGGCAACTCCTCAGCCAGGGCTTTACGCGCCTGCATTTCGATGAAGATTGGCGTTTCCTGTAGCCAGCGACGCAGGTACATCGCCACCAGACCGAAAATGCCGCCAAGCAGGAACGGAATACGCCAGCCCCCGTCAATAATGGTCTGTTGGCTGAGCGTGGTGTTGATCACCGTCGCCACCAGCGAGCCCAACAGGATGCCGACGGTCAGGCCGGCAGTCAGCGTGCCGCAGGCAAAACCGATGCGGCGGCGCGGCACGTGTTCAGCAACAAATACCCAGGCCCCTGGCACTTCACCGCCGATCGCCGCCCCTTGCAGCACCCGCATCAGCAACAGCAACAGCGGTGCAGCAATGCCGATGCTGGCATAGGTCGGTAACAGACCCATCGCCAACGTCGGCAGCGCCATCAGTAAAATACTCAGGCTGAACATTTTCTTGCGACCGACCAGATCGCCGAAGTGCGCCATCACGATGCCGCCCAGCGGTCGAGCCAGATAACCGGCGGCAAAAATGCCGAAGGTTTGCACCTGACGTAGCCATTCCGGCATATCCGCCGGGAAGAACAGCTCGCCCATCACCGCCGCAAAGAAGACAAAAATGATGAAATCATAGAACTCCAGCGCACCACCCAGGGCAGCTAACGTCAGAGTTTTGTAGTCTTGCCGGTTTAACCGGCGATTATTATCGTGAGGCATAGGGTACCGTCGGAGGAAACTGTGAAAATAAAAGCCATCGGCTGAAGTTAGATGACAAAGTTGTCTTTGAACCCGAGATACCCGGGCCTAGCGCACCGAGGGGCGCTCCGGCGGGCAAGCCGCTACGACCCCTTCGGCACGCTCTCCCTAATAATGGGCTTTGTCAGCAGTCTGAGCCATCGGCTTTCTGTAAACGAATCCTTACTATAACGGCAAATTATTTTCACACCAGATCGGCTAGCGCTTATCTCACAAAAGGCTGAAATTTAGAGGTTTATCTCGCGACGCGCATTCTTCGGGCGAAATGCTGCTACCACTGCGGCCTCGGTTTCCACATAGGGCCCCTCAAGCAACTGAATGCAGTACGGCACGCTGGCAAAGATGCCATGCACCACCACTTTGCCCTGCTCGTCCTTAACCCCTTCCAGCGTCTCCTTGATCGACTTGGGCTGCCCCGGCAGGTTGATGATCAACGCCTGCTTGCGGACTGCCCCTACCTGACGTGAAAGAATTGCCGTTGGCACATAGTGTAGGCTGATCTGACGCATTTGCTCGCCGAAGCCAGGCATCACGCGATCGGCGATCGCCAGCGTGGCATCAGGGGTCACGTCGCGGCGCGCCGGGCCGGTTCCCCCGGTGGTCAGCACCAGATGGCAGCCCATTTCATCCACCAGTTCACACAGGGTTTGTTCGATCAACGTCTGCTCATCGGGGATCAGGCGGGTTTCCAGTTTGAACGGGGTAGTCAGCGCGCCGCTCAGCCACTCTTCCAGCGCCGGGATACCTTTGTCCTGATAAACGCCGCCGGAAGCGCGGTCAGAAACAGAAACCAAACCAATACGTAATATGTCCATGCGTAACCTCTACAGCCTGATGGGGTTCGGACGGGTTCGCTTCCCGCCCTATTTTGAATCTTGAGAGTATAAAGTGTCTGCCTGCCGCCGGGATCTGCGGGCATAAAAAAAGGCGGCCTAAGCCACCTTTTTCTGCACTGATTGCCGCAATTACAGCAGATCGGCGATCATTTTTTCCAGCTTGCCCTGGTCTACGGCAAACTTGCGGATACCGTCGGTCAGTTTCTCAACGGCCATTGGATCCTGGTTGTGCTGCCAGTAGAACTCAGGTTCAGTCAAGGCTGCAGGACGCGCTTGCACTTCGCCGGTGTAGGCCAGTTTGCGCTCCAGGGTCCCTTCGCTCTCTGCCAGCTCTTTCAGCAGCGCAGGGGCGATGGTCAGACGGTCACAACCGGCCAGCTCGATGATTTCGCCGACGTTACGGAAGCTGGCGCCCATCACCACGGTTTTGAAACCGTGCTGTTTGTAATACTGATAGATTTCGGTAACGGAAACCACACCCGGGTCTTCGTTTGGCGCGAACTCTTTCTTGTCGCCATTGGCTTTGTACCAGTCGAGGATACGGCCAACAAACGGAGAAATCAGGAATACGCCGGCTTCGGCACAGGCACGAGCCTGAGCGAAGGAGAACAGCAGCGTCAGGTTACAGTTGATGCCTTCTTTTTCCAGCTGCTCCGCAGCGCGGATACCCTGCCAGGTAGAAGCCAGTTTGATCAGAATGCGATCGTTGCTGATGCCGGCATCGTTGTACAGTTTGATCAGGCGCTTGGCCTTGGCAACGCTGGCCACGGTGTCGTAGGACAGGCGTGCGTCCACTTCGGTGGAGATACGGCCCGGAACCAGCTTCAGGATTTCCAGACCGATGTTAACGGCCAGCTTGTCGGCGGCATCGGCGATCTGCTGTTCGCGATCGCTGCTCTGCTCGCGCGCCCAGGCAATGGCTTCGTCAATCAGTTTGCGGTATTCAGGAATTTGGGCTGCATTGAGGATCAGCGAAGGGTTGGTCGTAGCATCTTGCGGTTGATACAGCTTCATAGCCGCGATATCGCCCGTATCTGCAACCACGGTGGTCAGTTGGCGCAGGGAAGTTAATTTATCGGTCATGTTGGCATTATCTCATCGTTTGTGCATGAACTTTTGGCATCGTTCAACCATGCCCTGCCCTGATAATAACATGCGCAAGGCCCGGTGCAAGGCTGGAAAATCGCGGCCCGGCGGCGCTGGTTTTATCCTTGAGCGAGCAACCGTTTACGCTGGTATCTTTCGTCATTCCCGAGCGGATGAAAAGGCAATAACGTGCTATCGATTGAATAAATTATGTTAAATTCGCGAAAATTAATGCAATGAGCCTCAGAATCTGAGAAAAATCTCAATTGCTTTGAACCGGGCGAATTTCAGCTAAGCTCTTGTAAAAATTCAATCAATCTATTTTCACCCGCGGTGGATGCGGCGCGGTGCGCAACAAATTTCAACAAGGAGGGATCCGTGACGGACCTGATGAATTTTATTAATAATATTTTGTGGGGTTCAGTACTGATTTATTTGCTGCTCGGTACCGGCATTTATTTCACCCTGCGCACCCGTTTTATCCAGGTCCGCCATTTCAGCCATATGTTCTCGGTGCTTAAGCACAGTAACAAGAGCGACAGCGCGGGGATCTCCTCCTTTCAAGCCTTGTGTACCACGCTGGCCGCACGGGTCGGCACCGGCAACCTGACCGGCGTGGCAATTGCCCTTACCGCCGGTGGCCCGGGTGCCATCTTCTGGATGTGGGTAGTGGCGTTTATCGGCATGGCCACCTCCTTTGTTGAAAGTACCCTGGCGCAGCTCTATAAAACCAAAGACCAACAAGGTAACTACCGTGGCGGCCCGGCTTACTATATGGAGAAAGGGTTGGGCATGCGCTGGATGGGCGTGATGTTCTCCATCTTCCTGATCATCGCCTTCGGCCTGGTGTTCAACGCCGTTCAGGCCAACTCCATCGCCCAGGCCTCCGCCGTCGCCTTCCACGCGAAACCACTGTATGTCGGTCTCGGTCTGGTGGTCCTGAGCGGTATCGTGATCTTCGGCGGCATTCGCTCCGTGGCCCGCGTGGCAGAACTGGTGGTGCCCGTGATGGCCGCAGTTTATTTACTGCTGGCCCTCTGGGTGATTGGCCATAACATTGAGCATATGCCGGCGATCCTCTCGCTGGTGGTCAAAAGCGCCTTCGGGCTGCAGGAAGCGGCAGCCGGTGCCGTCGGTTACGGTATTTCACAAGCGATGACCCAGGGTGTTCAGCGTGGCCTGTTTTCCAACGAGGCCGGTATGGGCTCGGCACCTAATGCGGCGGCTTCCGCCTCACCTTACCCACCGCATCCGGCCTCGCAGGGCTATGTGCAGATGCTCGGGGTGTTTATCGATACCATCGTGATTTGCAGCGCAACCGCTGCGATCATTCTTTCTTCCGGCGTATTGGATCAGCCGGTGGCCAACATCAGCGGTATCGATATGACCCAGCGTGCACTGTCCACCGCCGTCGGCAGTTGGGGCTCGCCGTTTGTCGCTATCGCCATTTTCTTCTTCGCCTTTACCTCGATTATCGCCAACTATGCCTATGCCGAGAGCAATCTGCTGTTCCTGGAGCGCAACCACCCGGCCGGCCTGCTGATTTTCCGTTGCGCCGCACTGGGTATGGTGATGTTTGGTGCACTGGCCGAACTGCCGGTGGTGTGGAAAATGGCCGATACCTCAATGGCTTTGATGGCCATCACCAACCTGACGGCGATCCTGCTGTTGTCACGCGTGGCGCTGAAGTTGGCTAACGATTATCATCGCCAGAGAACGCTGGGAAGACTGCCCACTTTCGACGCCAACCGCTTCCCTGAGTTGAAATCCCAGCTTGAACCGGGCGTGTGGGACAAAAATTAACTTTTGCGGGCGCGGCTGGCACGCGCCCTGCCTATCAGACCCATTGACCCTTTTTCCCGCGCTTTTTGCTACAGTATCCGCTCTTGGATAAACAGGATCTGGCCATGCTCGTTATTATTTCACCTGCAAAAACTCTTGATTACGAAAGCCCGCTGGCAACCGAACGCTTCACCCAGCCGGAGCTACTGGACAAATCGAAACAGTTGATCAAAATCTGCCGCGACCTGACGCCGGTGCAAATCTCCAGCCTGATGGGCATCAGCGATAAACTGGCTGGCCTGAACGCCGCGCGCTTTGGCGACTGGAAACCGAAATTCACCCCGGACAATGCCCGCCAGGCACTGTTGGCGTTTAAAGGCGATGTTTATACCGGCCTGCACGCGCAGGATTTCAGCGAAGATGACTTTGATTTCGCCCAACAGCATCTGCGCATGCTGTCCGGACTGTACGGCGTGCTGCGTCCGCTTGATCTGATGATGCCTTACCGTCTGGAGATGGGTATCAAGCTGGAGAATGCCAAGGGCAAGGATTTGTACAGTTTCTGGGACGAGCAGATCACCAAGAAGCTCAACGAGGCGCTGGAACAACAGGGGGACGACATGGTGGTCAACCTGGCTTCCGACGAATACTTCAAATCGGTGAAGCCGGCCAAACTGCATGGCACGCTGATTAAACCGGTGTTCCTCGACGAGAAGAACGGCAAATACAAAGTGATCAGCTTCTACGCCAAGAAAGCGCGCGGACTGATGAGCCGTTTTATCATCAAAAATCGCCTGACCCAGCGCGAACAACTGCTTGATTTTAACCTGGAAGGCTACGCTTTCGACCCGGCTAATTCCAAAGGCAACGAATTGGTGTTCAAACGCCCCGAGCAGTGAAATACCCGCCCATAAAAAAGCCGTCGCAATGACGGCTTTTCGCTTTTATATCAGGGCAGAGCCCCACGCAAGTCAGGCAGGCAGAGCCATCAGGAACTTACGCAGTTCGCCAAAACCGGCCGGCAGGCTGTGGGACAGCAGCGGCAAATCGGCACGCAGCGCCAATGCCTTCGGCAGCGGCAGTTCCTGACCGAGGATTTCCTCAACGCTCTCTTTGAACTTGGCCGGGTGTGCCGTGCCGAGGAACAAACCAAACTCCCCTTCTTGCAACTGGTCACGCAGCGCGCGATAAGCGATTGCCGCGTGCGGTTCAGAGAGGTAACCCAGCTTCGCCAGCTCACGCATGCTGTCCTTGGTGGTTTCGTCACTGACCGTGGCATGACCCAGCTCTTTCAACTGCCAGATCTTACGGCGGAACAGCTCCTCGACCCGCGGCCAGTTGTTCGGCTGACTAACATCCATGGCATTGGACAACGTAGCTACCGTGGCATGCGGCTGCCACTGACCGTTAGTCAGGAAGCGCGGCACGGTGTCGTTGGCATTGGTCGCGGCGATAAAACGCTTCACCGGCAGGCCCAATGATTTGGCCAGCAGGCCGGCGGTCAGATCGCCGAAGTTGCCGCTGGGTACCGAGATCACCAGTTGATTACGGGCTTCCTGCGGAAGTTGCGCCACCGCTTCAAAGTAGTAGCAAATTTGCGCCAGCAGGCGACTGATGTTGATCGAGTTGGCCGAGTTCAGGTGCAGCGCTTCTTTCAGCTCCTGATCGTCAAATGCCTGTTTCACCAATGCCTGGCAGGCGTCGAAGTCACCGTCGATCGCCACGGTGTGGATGTTGCCACCCAGGGTGCAAAACAGCTTTTCCTGCAGCGGGCTGATTTTGCCCTGTGGATACAGGATCACCACACGCACATTCTTCAGGCCGTAGAAAGCATGGGCCACTGCCGCACCGGTATCCCCGGAGGTCGCGGTCAGGATAGTCACCGGCTCATCGCCCGCTACTTCTGCCAGCATTTGCGCCATAAAGCGGCCACCGAAGTCTTTGAACGCCAGCGTTGGACCGTGGAACAGTTCCAGGCAGGCAATGTCATCTTCCACTTGCGCTACCGGTGCCGGGAACTCAAAGGCTGCCGCAACACGCTTACGCAATGCCTCCTCAGAGACTTCATCACCAATAAACGCCGACAGGATGCGGCTACTGCGAGTGACAAAATCCTGTTCCAGCAGATGGTCGATTTCAGTCAGCTCAAACTCAGGCAAATCCAGCGGGAAAAACAGCCCTTGCTGCTTGCCCAGGCCCTGTTTGATCGCCTGTGTAAAGCTGACCTGCTCGTTATGATCCTTAAGGTTGTACAGTTTCATGCGTTATCCCAGTAGTCGTGCGCCTGCGGTATCCAGGCGGCAAATATGAACAAAACCTTCGTCGTTTTGCAGATAGTGATTAGTCAGCCAGTCGGCCATACGTTGTGCGGTCGCGCCGTCATCACAGACGGCGAACAGCGTCGGGCCGGAACCGGAAATACCACAAGCCAGCGCACCGATATCCTGGGCAGCCTTGCGCGCGTCGGCAAAGCCCGGCAACAGGCGGGTGCGGTAGGGCTCGGCAATCACGTCCTGCATCAGTTTGGCGGCCAGCTGCGGCTGTTGGGTATGGCAGGCGTGGATAAAGCCCGCCAGATAGCGACCGTGGCTGATACAGTCCTGACGACGATACTGCGCGGGCAGGATCGCACGCGCTTCGGCGGTGGATACCTTGATGCCCGGGTAAGCCATCACCCACAGCCAGTCTTTAAAGCATGGCACTTCCTGGCTGATGAAGCCTTCTTCTTCCAGCATCAGTTGCAGGCCGCCGAGATAGCAAGGCGCCACGTTATCGTAATGCACGCTGCCGGAAATGCGGCCTTCCAACTCGCCCATCAGGCCCAACAGCGTCATTTTGTCCAGCGGGCGGTTGCAGAACTCATTCATCGCCATCAACCCGGCGACCACCGAACAGGCGCTGGAACCCAGCCCTGAACCGATTGGCATGTTTTTCTCGAGCCGCATCGCCACCGGGATCTGCTGACCGATTTCCTGGCAGAAACGCTCCCAGCACTGGTAGACAATATTCTCTTTCGGGTCATCCGGCAGTTTGCTGACGAAGCGCCCGGCATTCTGCAGACTGAACGTTTCGGCGGCCTCTACACTGACGCAGTCGCCCAGTAAGGTCCCGTCGATCGGCGACACTGCTGCACCCAGAACGTCGAAACCGACGCTGACGTTACCAATTGAGGCCGGCGCATACACCTTAACCATATTAAACTCCCAACTTCCATGACAGTGTGCGCAACAGGTCGGCAAACACCCCCGCTGCGGTCACATCGTTACCGGCGCCGTAGCCGCGCAGCACCAGCGGCAATGGCTGATAGTAGCGGCTGTAGAAAGCCAAAGCGTTCTCGCCGTTCTTCACTTTATACAACGGATCGTTACCGTCTACCGCATCTATACGTACCTGGCAGCGGCCATTTTCGATCACCCCGACATAGCGCAATACCTTGCCTTGCTCGGCGGCGTTGGCCACGTTGCGGGCATACTCTTTGTCGAGCTCCGGCAGGCGCGCCATAAAGGTTTCCACGTCACCGGTGGCATCAAAGGAAGGCGGCAGCACCGACTCAACCTCAATGTCCGCCAACTCCAGTTTGTAACCCGCCTCACGGGCCAGGATCAACAGCTTGCGGGCAACGTCCATACCGGAAAGATCGTCACGTGGATCCGGCTCGGTATACCCTTTGGCTTTAGCCTCCAGGGTCGCGGCCGACAACGACATACCTTCGTCCAGCTTGCCGAAAATAAATGACAGCGAACCGGACAGGATACCGGAGAAACGCGTCAGTTCATCACCGGCGTTCAACAGGTTTTGCAGGTTCTCGATCACCGGCAAGCCCGCACCGACGTTGGTGTCGTACAGGAACTTGCGACGTGAACCGGCAGCGGCGGTGCGCAGCTGTTGGTAATAGTTCATCGACGAGGTATTGGCTTTTTTGTTCGGTGTCACCACGTGGAAACCATCGGCCAGGAAATCGGCGTATTGATCGGCCACCGCCTGGCTGGAGGTACAGTCGACAATCACCGGATTCAGCAGGTGGTACTCCTTCACCAGGCGGATCAGGCGACCGAGGTTGAACGGCTCCTGCGCACCGGCCAGCTCATCCCGCCAGCTTTCCAGTGCGATGCCGTGTACGTTGGTCAGCATGGCGCGTGAATTGGCGATACCGCACACCCGCAGATCGATATGTTTTTGTTTCAGCCACGGCTGCTGACGGTAGATCTGTTCGATCAACGCGCCACCCACGCCGCCGACGCCGATGACAAACACTTCAATCACCTGATCGGTGTTAAACAGCATCTGGTGACAGACGCGAACGCCGGTAGTGGCGGAGTCATTGCTGACCACTACAGAGATGGAACGCTCGGAAGACCCCTGGGCAATAGCGACAATGTTGATATTGGCGCGCGCCAGTGCGGAGAAGAAGCTGGCCGAAATGCCGCGCAGGGTGCGCATGCCATCGCCAACGACCGAGATGATCGCCAACTGTTCCATCACGTCCAGCGGCTCCAGCAGGCCGTCTTTCAATTCAAGATAGAACTCGTCCTCCAGCGCTTTACGCGCACGTTGCAGCTCACTCTGCGGTACGCAGAAGCTGATGCTGTATTCAGAGGAGGACTGGGTGATCAGTACCACCGAGATACCGGCACGCGACATCACGGCGAACACTCGCGCAGCCATGCCGACCATGCCCTTCATTCCCGGCCCGGATACGTTGATCATCGCCATGTTATTCAGGTTGGTGATGCCCTTCACCGGAGTTTCGGTATCCAAATTTTCGCCGCCGATCAGCGTGCCCGGGGCCTGCGGATTGGCGGTATTTTTGATCAGGCAAGGGATTTGGAACTGGGCGATGGGAGCGATAGTGCGGGGGTGAAGCACGCTGGCGCCGAAATAGGAAAGCTCCATAGCTTCCTGGTACGACATCGATTTCAGCAACCGGGCGTCCGGGACAGTGCGTGGATCGCAGGTATAAACACCGTCAACGTCGGTCCAGATTTCACAACAGTCGGCGCGCAAGCAGGCTGCCAGTACCGCCGCAGAGTAGTCAGAGCCGTTACGGCCCAGCACCACCAGTTCCCCTTTGTCATTACCGGCGGTGAAACCGGCCATCAGCACGATGTTATCCGCCGGGATTGCCGCAGCGGCGATACGCAGTGTGGATTCGGCGATATCTACCGTGGACTCCAGATAGTGCCCCTGTGCCAGCAGCTTCTCCACCGGGTTGATCACCGTAACCGGGAAACCCTTGGCACGAAACACCCCTTCCATGATGGCAATCGAGAGCTTCTCACCGCGGCAGATGATGGCCGCATTCACACTGTCCGGGCATTGCCCCAGCAGCGCAACGCCGTGCAATACCTGCTTGAGTTGTGAAAACTCTTGGTCGACCAGGGTTTTGAGACGATCGTACTCAAAGCCTGGCAGCGCCTGCGTCAGGCCGCTCAGCAGGTCGGCAAAGATGCGTTCTGCATCGCTCATATTTGGCAGAATGTCCTGCCCCGCTACCGTTTTTTCAATCATCGCCACCAAATGGTTGGTGATTTTAGCCGGAGCGGACAAGACCGTGGCCACCTGTCCCTGACGTGCGTTACTTTCCATGATGTCGGCAACGCGCAGAAAACGTTCTGCATTCGCTACCGAGGTTCCGCCAAATTTCAGCACTCGCATTTCTTATCTCTCCCGAATTTAAGCCGAAAAAAAAGCCCGCACTGGTTAGGTGCGGGCTTTTTTCTTTTGTTTCCTGTACGCGTCAGCCCGCCCCGTTACCTGTGGTATCGGTGGTGGTAATAATTGTTGTGTTCAGGCTGATATTTCGCATTTTGTCTGTCTGTCTCATTAATTACTCTGTCCCCTCTATTGGTTAAAGCAATCACTATCCCAAGTCAAATTATTTCTTGTTTTTGCTTGTTTATCACCCAGCAGCGCAACTGGGCAATGCGATAGTCAAAAAGCCAAATGACAGAATAAAAAGACAGACAGGTAACAGTTTTATAGTGGATCACACTGCCTAACTAGCCCAGTTTGCGGGTATCACTTTGTCAGTTTTTTTTCGATGTCATGCAGCAAAGTATGCAACATCGCGGTATCGCGCTGCTGTAACGCGCCAAGCCGCTGATGCAACCAATCGCGCAATTTTTGATCGTCACTGACCTCCAGTGCCGTCAATAATCCCTCGGCTCGCTGACGCAACGCCTTGAGCTGGCCTTCATTGGCCGCCGGCTCCTGCGGTGCGCTAACATTCATCAGCTCCGACAATTGATAGCAATACACCATCACTGCCTGGCCGAGATTCAACGAAGGGTAATCCGCCTGCATCGGCACGCCGGTCAACAGATCCGCCAGTTCCAGCTCTTCATTGGTCAGGCCTGAATCTTCACGGCCAAACACCAACGCCGCCTGACCTACCCATTGGCTGCGCTCATTCAACTGACCCAGCAGTTGCTGCGGCGTACAGTAATAATGGAAACGTGCGCGGCTGCGGGCAGTGGTAGCAACGGTGAAATCCACGTCCGCCAGCGCCTGCTCAAGAGTGGCAAAAGTTTGCACGCCGTCGAGGATATCCCCCGCCCCATGCGCAACCCAGCGAGCCGCCGGTTGCAGGTGCGCTTCGCTGTCGACAATGCGCAACGAAGTGAAACCCATGGTTTTCATTGCCCGCGCCGCAGCGCCGACGTTTTCCGGCCGCGCCGGAGCCACTAAAACAATATGAAGCTGCATCAATACTCCACTGAATGAGGGATCACGTATTTTTGACTGTTTGAGAGAGTCTGATTATATTTACATCTGTGCAACAATAATCCCGGAGAACACGATAGACGGAGTTAAATGGGTTATTGACCTGATAAATTGCGCGTAATACATATTATTGCTACTTATGTTTTACTACGCTTATTAATCAAAGCGTTAAAAGAAGCCATTTATCAACAAGCCAATAATTCTACCTCATTAGGTGCCACAATGCTGAATCGAACACAGAATTTAGAGTTCTGTGACTTAAGCTGGCATTTCTGTAAGTGTTTTTCACAAAACTGTTAACGTGCTACAATTGAATTTGATATATGTCAACAAACCTTAGTTTTGTTGGGTGATGAATTCGGTGTGCACTGTTATATTGCTGTTAATACGGTTAGGATATGCACCGTTTTGGCACCTTTGGGGATGTAAGGAATAGCGCCCCAACCAAGCTAGCGATCTTGTTGACATGGGATGGAAAGTGCATCAAGAACGAGTTTACGTACTTTAGTCATTGGGTAGCAGGGAACGTGAGCGCTAATCTCTGCCCTCCGCTATGAAAACAAAGACTTCTGTACTTCCTATTTTCTATTTTGTTGGCAATTTTAGGTAGCATATATGCAGACCCCGCACATTCTGATTGTCGAAGACGAGCTAGTCACTCGTAACACCCTGAAGAGCATTTTCGAGGCGGAAGGCTACGTTGTTCATGAAGCCAATGATGGTGCAGAAATGCACAACATCCTGTCTGAAAATGATATCAATCTGGTTATCATGGACATCAATCTGCCAGGCAAAAATGGCCTGCTGTTGGCGCGTGAATTGCGCGAACAGGCCAGCGTTGCGCTGATGTTCCTGACCGGCCGTGATAACGAAGTTGATAAGATCCTCGGATTGGAAATCGGCGCTGATGATTACATCACCAAGCCGTTCAATCCGCGTGAACTGACCATTCGCGCACGCAATCTGCTGTCACGCACCATGAACCTGGGCAGCGTCGGCGAAGAACGTCGTCTGGTTGAAAGCTACAAATTCAATGGTTGGGAGCTGGACATCAACAGCCGCTCACTGATCAGCCCAGCGGGTGAGCAATATAAACTGCCACGCAGTGAATTCCGCGCCATGCTGCACTTCTGCGAAAATCCGGGCAAGATCCAATCCCGTGGCGATCTGCTGAAGAAGATGACTGGCCGCGAGCTGAAGCCACATGACCGCACCGTGGACGTGACCATCCGTCGCATCCGCAAGCACTTCGAATCGACACCGGACACGCCAGAAATCATCGCCACCATTCACGGTGAAGGTTACCGTTTCTGCGGTGATCTGGAAGAGTAAGTTTCCCGCGTTAAAATATTTGGGGTTCCGTCGAACCCCAAATCTTATTTTGCCTCACCCCAAGGGATGATCGGCACGGCGCTCAGCGCATTCTTCGGTGAACCATCCACCACACGATCTGAATAGCTCAGATAAATCAACGCATTGCGAGTTGCATCGTAGAAACGCACCACCTGCAGTTTCTTGAACACCAGCGACGTTCGTTTCTGGAACACCACGGTCCCTTCCGCCTTACCATTTTTGATTTTATCGTTCAGCGCAATCGGCCCGACCTGCTGGCAAGAAATGGCGGCATCCGCGGTATCTTCCGCTAATCCCAGCCCACCTTTGATGCCACCGGTTTTTGCCCGGCTGATATAACAAGTTACATTTTTAACATCAGGATCATCGAAGGCTTCCACCACAATTTTATGGTCCGGACCAAAGAGTTTGAATACCGTATCGACCGATCCAACCTGTTCTGCCTGCGCGCTATTTACCGTTGCGCAAACTAAACCAAACAAAAATATCCATCCTTTTTTCATTCACTTAACTCCAATAGCCTGAATCCTGAAAATAGACGCAGGCAATCAATATTGTTTATGTTTTAGGTCACAGAATAGGGATCTTTCCAGTCCGCACCGATCTTTTTAGCACAGAGCGTGAAAAAAATCTTTGAGAGTCTCGGAGGAAAAAAATTGCTATTATGCGGCGTCGTTATATCTTTGCGCCCGTTTAGGTGTGCCCCTGTCCAACCCTTGCGCAACCCGCTGCAAGAGGCAAAGAGTGCTACGCAAAATGGCTCATGGATTGGTCTGATAGCGCAAGCACCAGCGTAATGAATAAACAGTTCGGGTCCCTACCCTAAAGCTCTACGAGGAAGATCTATGGATCAAGCCGGTATTATTCGTGATCTGCTTATCTGGCTGGAAAGCCATTTGGACCAGCCCCTGTCATTGGACAACGTGGCGGCCAAAGCAGGTTACTCTAAATGGCATTTACAACGGATGTTTAAAGATATTACCGGTAACGCCATCGGCGCTTATATCCGGGCAAGGAGATTATCCAAGGCTGCGGTGGCGCTGCGTTTAACCAGTCGACCAATTTTGGATATCGCCTTACAGTATCGCTTCGACTCGCAGCAGACATTTACACGCGCATTTAAGAAACAGTTTGCCCAAACGCCAGCGCTGTACCGCCGAGCCGAAGACTGGAGCGCATTCGGCATCTGTCCGCCGATCCGCCTGGGTGCCTTTACTCTGCCGCAGCCAGAATTTGTTACCTTGCCGGAACAGCAGTTGATTGGCCTGACGCAAAGCTATTCCTGTACGCTGGAGCAAATCTCTCACTGTCGTACCGAATTGCGTTCACAATTCTGGCGCCAGTATTTGGGCGAAGCTGAAACGCTACCGCCGGTACTGTACGGGCTGCACCATTCACGCCCGAGTCAGGAAAAAGACGACGAACAGGAAGTGCTATACACCACAGCGCTGGAGCCACATCACGTGCCGGCAAAGATCGTGGCCGGACAGCCACTGGTGCTGCAAGGTGGCGAGTACGCGATGTTCAGCTATGAAGGCCCGACCTCTGGCCTGCAAGACTTCATTCTGACCGTGTATGGCACCTGCCTGCCGGCGCTCAAACTCACGCGCCGTAAAGGGCACGATATTGAGCGCTTTTATCCCAAGGGTGACCGTCGGCCACCCCAACCGCCGACCGAGATCAACTGCGATTATTTGATCCCGATCCGCCGTTAACGCTGCAGTTCGTCCAGCGCGGGCGTGTCCAGATGCGTGACATCGCCCGCCGTTTCGACGATCCAGCCAGAAGCCAACCATGGGCTCTGCTGATGATCGACTCGCGACAATGAACAGTTGCGTAAACGCAGGCGGCGTTCTGCGTAAGCCGGTAATCCGAGTACGGTGCTGATTAAACAGCCCAAAGCGATACCGTGGCTGACAATCAACGGTTTGCTGCCCTCAGGCAACATCAGGCAGCTTTCCAGCGCCTCGCGCATCCGGTCACCCAGCTCACTCATGGATTCACCTTGAGGGATCCGGCCGTCGGCAGTACCATCGACCATCTGCTTACGCCACTGTTCTTCCTGTGGCGTCAGGCTGTCGATCAGGCGCTCTTCCAGCACCCCCATATGCAACTCACGCAAACGTGGATCGGTTATCACCTCGCAGCCGCAAGCCTCTGCGATGATTTGCGCGGTGCGTCGGGTACGCCCCAGATCGCTGGTAATCACGTGCGTGATGCCTTGTTTGCTGACGCGCTGGGCAACCAGACGAGCCTGATGTTCACCGTTAGCGGTCAACGGGCTGTCGGACTGTCCCTGGATACGGCGAGCCGCATTCCATTCCGTTTCGCCGTGGCGAACGAGGTATACCTGTAACATTTTGCTTTTCCGTTATACTGCGTGAAACCTGAGTTTATCGTCGTCAGATGCCGCTTGCGCAAGCGTCTGACGTAGTGAATAGGCTCTTAGCTTAAGGATGCCAAACCCGTTATGTATCATGTTGTCGCTGCAACTACCAACCCAGCAAAGATCAAGGCTATTCAATTGGCCTTTGATGACACCTTTGGCACGGGCCAATGCCGTATTGAATCGGTCGACGTCGCCAGCGGTGTCTCACTGCAACCCATAGGTAATCACGAAACCCGCACCGGCGCACGTCAGCGCGTAATGGAAGCACGGCAGGTACGCCCGGAGGCCGACTTTTGGGTCGGCGTAGAAGCAGGAATCGAAGAGAATATGACTTTCGCCTGGATGACGGTGGAAAACCCGCATACCCGTGGCGAATCGCGCTCAGCCAGTCTGATGCTACCGGAGACAATTTTACAGGGAATTCGCGCCGGCCGCGAATTGGGGAGTGAGATGGCGATCATCACCGGCAATGCCGAAGTGAAACGCCAGGGTGGCGCTATCGGTATCTTTACCGATGGGCGATTGAGCCGCACCAGCGTTTACCATCAGGCTCTGCTGTTGGCGCTGGTGCCTTTCCACAACCCGATCTACCAGAACCATAACAACACAGCACAGAAATAGCCTTTGCCGGGCGCGGCGCTACTGTGCATCGCCCAGCAACTGCTGTTCCAGCCACTGTTTCAGCGCCGGCGTCGCCGCCTTCAGGCTGTTCGAACCGCGAGTGATGGTGGCAATTCCCGCCCCCAGTTCGTTTTTCAGCTCACGCTGGCTCATTTCACCGCGCATCAGCTCCTGAATAATCCGTACCCGCGTACCTAAAGCCGTGCGTTCGTCCGGCGTCAACAGCAGTTGCATCAGCGGTTGGTGCAAATCCTGGGCAAACGAATTCTGCAGCAGCGCAACAAAGCGCAGCCAATCCTCATTACCTTGTTCTGAAAGAGCCGGGTCGTTAAGCGATAATTGCGTCATGGCAAGCCACCATACTATTTAACTAGTACAGCAGCATACCATAGCGACGTCAAAATCAATAACGCCTCTGCCACTCGGCATCGGTCAGCACTTTGGCCGGCCGGTGCATGAGATAGCGATAAAATGCGTCGTAAGCCAACACGTTCTTCACGTAGGAACGGGTTTCCGAGAACGGAATGCTTTCGACAAACGCCACCGCGTCAACCCGCCCTTCACTGTTACCCAGCCAGGTATTCACCCGCGATGGACCGGCATTGTAAGCCGCCGATGACAGGATACGGTTGCGACCGAACTGCTGGTATACGTACTCCAGATAGCTGGTACCGATGGTAATATTGACACGCGGATCAAGCAGTTGGCTTGGGCTTGAGTAACCGGGAATATTGTACATCTGCACGGTATGCTGCGCGGTACGTGGCATCACCTGCATCAGGCCGCTGGCCCCGACCGGTGACTGCGCTTTCGGGTTCCAGGCGCTCTCCTGACGGGCAATGGCCATGGCATAGCTTGGTGTTATCCCCTTATCATCGGTCGCGGCACGGAATTCTTGCGGCCAGGCCACCGGGAAGCGTTCTTCAAGGTGATCCCACATTTTGCCGACGATGGTCGCCTGCACGCTGAGATCGGCCCATTTTTGCTCAAAAGCGTAACGCGCCAGCGCTTCCTGTTCCGGACGGCTGCGGCTGGCCACGAACGAAGTCCATTCACTGCGCGCCAGATTATCCATGTTCCAGTACATCAGTTCGCGCACCCTGGCGATTTCCGGTCCGTCCACCAGCGAAGCGCGGGGCTTCGCCGCCACTGCCACCATCACCGGATAAGGCGTATTCAGTTTCTGCGCCGCTACCATCGGGTAGAAGCCACGTTCGCTCATCAGCCGACGCAGGATCTCTTCCCCTTCGCTACGTTTGCCTTCGTCCAGTAAAATGCTCGCACGCCAGTAGCGCCATTCATCTTTATTACGTGATTCCGTCGGCAGACGCGCCAGCCAGGTTGCCACCCCCTGACGATCGCCGGCGCCCAGCGCCATACGCACGCGACGCTCCAGCAGTGCCGGTGACTGACTACGCAAGATCACCTTGTCGCGCCACTGGGTCTGTTCAAAGGTCGCGTCGCTGCCCATCAGACGCCATGCCACTGCCTCTTCCAGTCCCAGTCGCTCGCTATCGCTCATTTTCTGCAGGCGGGCAAGGGTTGGGATCATCGCGCGGGCATTTTCCGCATCCTGACGCGCCAGACGCTCGAAAGCGATGCCGGTTGCCGCACGGGTAAAGTCAGTCGGGCCCACGCTGCGGGCAAAGGACTCGACCGTCGCAGGATCGTTTTGCAGGCGCACCAGGGCATCGCCCATGGTCTGATAATCTGACGGCAACTGACGGTAGAGGCTGTTCACCAGGCCACTGTTGCCCTCTTTCAACGCCAGTTTCATGCGTTCCAAAATAGCCGATGGCGTTTGTTTACCGGCCCCCTGCCACACGTTGAACAACTTGTCACAGGCCCCCGGCAACGATTTACCGCTCATCCAGATGTCGTCGACGCCGCTCCAGGCCGCAGGCTTATCGCCGGTGGCCCATTTGGCATAGTAATAATTACAGCGTGCCGCGATAGGTTTCGGCGGCTGCGGGCTGAAGGTCAACAGGGTACGCCAGTCTTCACGTCGCGCCAGTTCATTCACAAAACGCGGAGCCAGTGACTTGGCCGGCGGCAGCGTCGGATGCTGCTTGATAAAGTCATTTACCTCAGAGAATCCGGCCTGGCTGAGATCTTGCGTCAGCTCACGGTATTCCAGATAAGGGTAAAGTGGGTAATCACGCAGCGTCGGCATCAGTTGCGCCACCACGTCCATCTGTTTACTGTCCCACGCCTGCTTAATCTGCAGGTAACGCTGACGCTGAGCGTCCAGCGAGTCCGCCAATGCGGCGCTTGAAAATGCCGTCAGGCACAGGCCCACAGCTAAAAACCGCCACTTGTCTACCTTGACCATACTGACTCTTTCCTCGCTAATGCTGATGGTGTTGCCAGAGCCGGTTCACCCCGTTGCCGCGCTACGCCAGCAGCCAACGGATCGGTAAACCCGACTCTCCGAGTATTTCACGCCCTGTCGTGGGATAACGACTATCCGGCACGCCAGAACAAAAGAGGGGGCGCTGAGCAACCCGCTCAGCCATCTACCATAGACAGCGGGATCGCTTATCCATTCACTACTGTAGAAGAAGTTTATCGTCACGATGGGCCTCAGGTAAAAAAGGTTTACCCTCGCTGACAAATTAATTAAAGCTGGCGACAATTTTGCCGTATTAATCATTTCACTCCGGCGTTAACACTAACCGGCCGGATCCTCAATTATTAATCCCCGCTGCCAATATAAAATGAAGCCATTTGAAATTATTAGCCGTCGCAGGATTTCGCCATCAAAACGATAAGCAGAAACGTTGCGCAAACCGCCAGAATCCAGGTCTGCCGCACTAACTTTGCAGAAAACGCCTGGCAAACCCTGAGGGACGTTTTTATACTATTAAAAAAAGCTAGGATAATTCCGAGAAAACGGCACATAAAGCGCGCAACAGGGATATCTTATAATACAATCCGCGCCAATTATGGGTTAGATAGTGTTCACCAGGCAGTGCGATTGACAGTTTTCAGCAAGACAATTATCCCTTCAACCGGGTCAGGCTTCTCATTGTTATGTTGCCGCAACAGCACTGCGGACGTGGGCAGGAATGGCAGATGAAGATGGCAAAGTATGCCGCGTTGTTAGCGACCTGCGCAAAAAGCTCCCTCAGGAGCTTCATTTGCGCACGTCTGGACTGCAGCCGTCTGTTGTCGCTGGTTCTGCTCGTCCTGTTGGCATTTCCCGGTTTGGCACGTCCCGAGACTGGCGACCCACATAAAAGTCGCACCCACGCCGTCACTACCGTGGTAGTCGGCATTATCAGCTATGCCCGCTGGCCCAGTGAACCCAACCCCATCCGACTTTGCGTGACGGCGCCGACACAATATGCCGAAGGCCTGTTCGATCCCATCTTGCTGAGCGCCCCCAGGCCAATAAAAGCCGAGCGTATCGCTTTCGACAGCCCGTTGCTGAGCACCGGCTGTGACGTGATTTATTTGGGCAATATCAATGCCGGTCAGAAACAGAATTTTATGCAACGCATTAACGGCCACTCCATTCTCAGCATCAGCGAGAATGATGATGAATGCTCCGCCGGCAACGCATTTTGCCTGCAGTTCGAAGGTGACACGGCCAGCTTTAAAGTGAACCTTGACGCACTGGCACGCAGCGGCGTGCGCGTTCACCCCAACGTGCTGCAACTGGCACGTAAACAGGCCCCCCCACTATGAAGTGGTTGCGCAAGAACCGATCGGGTCAGTCGCGACCTACGCTGGGGCGGGTGCTGCAACGGGTGCACCTTGGACTGGCGCTGATTGCCGTCGGCACCGCCGGAATTTTCCTGACGCTGGTCGCGTTGTTTGCGCTGCGCGCCTATGCCGACCATAACCTGCATCTGATTGCGCGCTCCATCAGCTACACCGTCGAAGCTGCCGTGGTATTTGAAGACCGCACTGCCGCACGTGAGGCACTGGTATTAATCGCCTCCAAAGAAGAAGTATCAGAGGCAAGAATTCTGAACAACAGCGGCAAAGTGCTCGCCAGTTGGCGTCATCCCAAAGATGGCCCGCTGCACGGTATGGAAGAAATCGTGGCCCACTGGGCGCTGCCCGAGCCGGTGATCCTGCCGATTACTCACGAAGGCAAAGAGGTCGGCAAAGTATGGCTGCTCGGCCACGGCGGCAGCCTGCTGCGTTTTCTGTTGCGCGGTATGGTCGGCATGATCGCCTGTCTGGTGCTCAGTACCCTGTGTGCGCTGGTGCTTTCCCGTCGCATGCTGTTGGGGATTGTCCGTTCGCTGGATGACATCGCCAATGTCGCACATGCGGTACGCCGCGATCGCGCCTTTGGCCTGCGGGTGCCATCAGCGCCAATTGCCGAACTGCATGAGCTGAGCGTCGACTTTAATGGCCTGCTCGATGAGCTGGAAGCCTGGCAGGCACACCTGAAACAGGAAAATGATTCACTGACTCACCGGGCAACGCACGACAGCCTGACCGGCTTGCCGAACCGCGCCTTCTTTGAAGGGCGACTGAGCCGTGCGTTGGGGGACATTAAACCGACCGAAAAGCTGGCGGTGCTGTTTATCGACGGTGACCGCTTCAAGGAGGTCAATGACAGCTACGGTCACGCCGCAGGCGACATGGTGCTGACCACCATTGCCGGGCGCATTCGCGCACAGCTGCGTGAAAGCGACCTGGTGGCACGTTTAGGAGGTGATGAGTTCGCCGTATTATTGGCACCGGTCCACACTACGGAAGATGTCCTGCAGATTGCCGATAACATTATTGACTGCATGACCCAACCGGTCATTTTGCCGAACGACGAGGCGGTGATTTCCTCTCTGAGTATCGGTATTGCCCTTTACCCTGAGCATGCGGTAACGCCTCAAGGGCTCTTGCACGAAGCTGACGATGCAATGTACCAGGCAAAGCATCGTTATAACGGAGGCTGGCGGCTGGCAATACAGAAATAAAGCCCCGGCTAAAAAATAAAACTAGGGATTTGATTATGATACAGCAAACACTAAAAAACCGTTTCTCACTGCTGGCGATGATGTTTATCGCCCTGCTGGCGCTCGCCGGCTGCCAGAGCAAACCGCAGGGCCTGACGCCTGAGCAGATTGCCCTGTTGCAGTCACAAGGGTTCAAACTGACGGACAACGGCTGGGAATTTGGCCTGTCCGACAAGGTGCTGTTTGGCAATAACGTCGGCAAACTGAACCCGGAAAGCACCGATACGGTACAAAAAATGGGTCGCGCGCTGATGAGCGTCGGCATCACCCAATTCCGTCTGGACGGTCATACGGATAATTACGGTGAAGACAACTATAACGATCAGCTTTCGCTGCGCCGCGCCAACGCGGTGGCCGATCTGCTGGCCAGCGTCGGCATTCCTCGTTCCAACATCGAAACCCGCGGCATGGGTAAACGCGATCCGGTGGCCGATAACCGCACCTCCAGCGGCCGTGCGGAAAACCGCCGCGTCGCTATTGTTGTCACCCCTTAAGCGACCAATATGCGCCATCACGGGCGCATAAAGGGTTATACCCGTCATCTTTCAAGCCGCAGCGTTGTTACCTGCACTAGCTCACCCCAGTTACTTACTCAAGTAAGCGCCTGGGGATGAGCGAGCTGGGCGCCTAGCTGCAACTTGAAAGCTATAGGGTTATACTTAGCGATCGCTGTGTGATGTCTGGGATCCGCTTTCGAAACGGGCTACACTCCGCAGCCAGACATCCTATAAAAACTGATATAGAGAGGCAGAGGCACCGTGGCTCAATACGTCTATACCATGCATCGCGTCGGCAAAGTGGTTCCGCCGAAGCGTCACATCCTGAAAAACATCTCGCTGAGCTTCTTCCCGGGCGCCAAAATTGGCGTGCTGGGTCTGAACGGCTCAGGTAAATCCACTCTGTTGCGCATCATGGCCGGCATCGATACCGATATCGAAGGTGAAGCCCGCCCGCAGCAAGGGATTAAAATCGGTTACCTGCCACAGGAACCGCAGTTAAACCTGGAACACAGCGTTCGTGAGTCAGTCGAAGAAGCGCTGGCGGAAGTGGTCGGCGCACTGAAACGTCTTGATGAGGTGTACGCGCTGTACGCTGAAGAAGGCGCCGACTTCGACAAGCTGGCCGCTGAACAGGGCCGCCTGGAAGAGATCATTCAGGCCCACGATGGCCACAACCTGAACACCCAGCTTGAGCGTGCCGCCGATGCGTTGCGCCTGCCGGAATGGGACGCGAAAATCGCCAACCTCTCCGGTGGTGAGCGTCGCCGCGTAGCGCTGTGCCGCCTGCTGCTGGAAAAACCGGACATGCTGCTGCTCGACGAACCGACCAACCACCTGGATGCTGAATCCGTGGCCTGGCTGGAACGCTTCCTGCACGACTTCGAAGGCACCGTGGTGGCCATTACCCACGACCGTTACTTCCTCGACAACGTGGCCGGCTGGATCCTCGAGCTGGACCGTGGCGAAGGCATTCCATGGGAAGGTAACTACTCTTCCTGGCTGGAGCAGAAAGACGCTCGTCTGGCGCAGGAAGCCTCTTCCGAAGCCGCACGTCGCAAATCCATCGAGAAAGAGCTGGAGTGGGTTCGCCAGGGCGCTAAAGGCCGTCAGTCTAAAGGCAAGGCCCGTTTGGCCCGCTTTGAAGAGCTGAACAGCACTGATTACCAGAAGCGTAACGAGACCAACGAACTCTTTATCCCACCTGGCGCACGCCTGGGTGATAAGGTTCTAGAAATCAGTAATCTGCGCAAGTCCTACGGCGACCGTTTACTGATTGACGATCTCACCTTTGCGGTACCGAAAGGCGCGATTGTCGGCATTATCGGCCCGAACGGCGCGGGTAAATCCACGCTGTTCCGCATGATGTCCGGTCAGGAACAGCCTGATTCCGGCAGCATCGTGCTGGGTGACACCGTCAAGCTGGCCTCGGTCGATCAGTTCCGCGACAGCATGGATAACTCCAAAACCGTGTGGGAAGAAGTATCTGGCGGTCAGGACATCATGCGTGTCGGCAACACCGAAATGCCAAGCCGCGCCTACGTCGGCCGCTTTAACTTCAAGGGTGTCGATCAGGGCAAACGCGTCGGCGAGTTGTCCGGGGGTGAACGTGGTCGTCTGCATCTGGCCAAGCTGCTGCAGGTTGGCGGCAACGTACTGCTGCTCGATGAACCGACCAACGACCTGGATATTGAAACCCTGCGCGCGTTAGAAAACGCCCTGTTGGAGTTCCCTGGCTGCGCGATGGTTATCTCGCACGACCGTTGGTTCCTTGACCGCATCGCCACCCACATTCTGGATTACCAGGATGAAGGCAAAGTGGAGTTCTTCGAAGGTAACTTCACCGAATACGAAGAGTACAAGAAACGGACGCTGGGCGCCGAAGCGCTTGAGCCACACCGTATCAAGTACAAAAGAATCACCAAGTAATCCGAAAGGCGCCGCATGCGGCGCCTTTTTTATTCCCGCGCCAGCTCGCGGGCATAGTCGTCAAATACCGAGTGCTGCAATACCACATCGATAAAACAGGCCAGCGCCGGTGAATTCAACTTGCGGCTCGGATAGACCAAATACAGTTCATTGCCTTCCGCCTGCCAGTCCGGCAACACCTCAACCAATTGCCTCTGTGCCACCACCTCACGGCTGAGAAAAGCCGGCAGCAAGGTAATGCCCGCACCGGCAATCGCACATTCACGCGCGTACAACAGATTATCGGTGATATGCCGCATCGGCAGTTGCCAACGAAAATAGTCGTCACCCCTGCGCAGGCTCCAGACCGGCCAGGAGCGGTGTGCAATACAACGGTGCTGCTGCAACTGCTGCGGATCGACAATCGGTGGGGACTCTGCCAAATAAGCCGGTGAAGCCAGTAAATAACGCGGCGCATGCCCCAAGCGACGGCCAATCAGTGAAGAATCCTGTGGCTTGCCGGTGCGCAACGCCGCATCGAACCCTTCCTGCACCATGTCCACCATCGCATCAGACACCGACACCTCCAGCGAGACGTCCGGATATTGGCGCTGGAAATCCGCCGCCAGCCGCGCCAGCAACGTCGCCCCCAGTCCGGCAGGCGTCGAGATGCGCAACCGCCCGCTGGGGTTATCACGCAGCCGTTGCAGCGCCAGATCGGCCCGTTCGGCGGCGGACAGCATCTCCTGGCAGTGCTCCAGATAACGCTCGCCGGCAAAGGTCAGATTGAGCTGACGGGTGGTACGGTTCAGCAGCCGCAGGCCCAGCGTCTGTTCCAACTGGCTGATGCGCTGGCTAACGCTGGACTTCGGCAAAGCGGCACGTTTGGCGGCGGCGGTAAAACTGCCACACTCGGCCACCAGCGCAAACAACGCCATATCCTGTAGCTGCTTAAACCTCATTGTTCACCTCAAACGAACACTTAGTTAGTTATTGTCCATCTTATCACTCCCCTCCAACAGGTCTACACTGGGGCTATACATTCGAAAGGAGCAAAGTCATGCCGATTAAAGCCATTGCCGTAAACCCGAAAAACCCCGCCGGTTTCATTGAAATCAGCCCGGAAAAAACCACCCCAGGCCAGTACGATTTACTGGTGGAAGTCAAAGCGGTGTCGGTCAACCCGGTGGACACCAAGGTTCACGCCGGTCTGCAAAAAAGCGGCCTGCAGCAGCCACGTATTCTCGGTTGGGATGCCAGCGGCGTAGTGGTAGAAGTGGGCAGCAGCGTCAGTGGTTTCAAGCCCGGCGATGAAGTCTGGTATGCCGGTGACATCACCCGCCCAGGCAGCAACACCACCCATCAGTTGATTGATTCGCGCATTACCGCCCATAAGCCACGTAGCCTGAACTGGGCCGAGTCCGCAGCGATGCCATTGACCGCCCTGACCGCCTGGGAAGCGCTGTTCGAACACCTGAAAATTCAGGACGCCGCGCCTGGCAAAACCCTGTTGATTATCGGCGGTGCCGGTGGCGTAGGTTCGTTGGCCATCCCATTTGCTGCCCAGCGCAGCCAGGTAAAGGTGATTGCGACTGCATCGCGCCCCGAATCAGCGGCCTGGTGTCGGGAGCGCGGTGCCGATCTGGTGGTCGACTACCACGATTTGAAAGCTAATCTGGCGCAGCAGGGTATTGAGAGCGTGGATTATATTCTTTGCCTGAACGATACCGACGGTCACTGGCAAGCCATTTCCGATCTGATCGCGCCAATGGGCCATATCTGCACCATCGTAGAAAACGCCCAGCCGTTGGACCAAAATGCATTGAAGTTGAAAAGTGCCGCGCTGCACTGGGAATTGATGTTTACTCGCAGCATGTTCACCACGCCGGACATCGCCCAACAGGGTGAGATCCTCAAGCAAGTGGCGCAACTGCTGGATGAAGGAAAACTGAGCACCACCCTGAGCGAAACCTTGCAAGGGCTGACGGTAGAGACCCTGACCGCCGCGCATAAAAAGCTGCACGACGGGCATATGCAGGGCAAACTGGTGATTGTTTACTGATGACAGTTGGGGCGCAGCACTGAACTGCGCCCCAATGGCTTATACCGCCGCAACACCGACCAGCCGACTGGCATCAGCTGCCAGCAACTGCTTGACCAGCTCGACGCAGCGCAGGAAGCGTTCGTCGTAGTCGCTGGACTCCACGTGTACGTACTCGATGTTATTGGCCCGCAGCATCTCTTCCAACAAATGCTGGAACACCTTGCGATCCTTGGGATTCCCCAGACTGCGCAGGCCATCCGCCACCCAGGGGGTGTTATTTTCCAGCAGGATCACCAGATCAAACCGATATTCGTCGATCAGCGCCTGCACAAAGGGGTGTTCTCGCCCTTCGTACTTTTTGCAAAACGCCTGAGTGGTGACAAAGTCGGTGTCGATAAATGCCACTTTGTTGGCGTACTTCACCGCAAAGTCGACGTACTGCGCCTGCCCGAGGGCGATCTTGTCGTAGTCGGAATACTGGAGCGCCATCTCATCCCCGCCAAGGTGCGAGAACACATAGTCGCGGCCATACTCCCAGGCACTGGTAGTGTTAAAGATGTTTGCCAGCTTGTTCACCAGGGTCGATTTACCGCTCGACTCCCCGCCGAGGATCGCCACGGTACGCACAAAGAACGGCTTCACTTCGGTCGGAATATAATCCCAATAGCGGAACGGATCCTGACGGATCTGGCGGCCACTGATATTCATAAATGAACGTTCGGGATCGATCAGGACAGTTTCAATCGCCAGATGTTCACGGTAACGCGGGGCGTCCTGCGCTTCGCTGGAATAGATGAAACTCGGCACTATGGCTTTCTGTTCCAGGAAGGCCTTCACCCCATCGCTCCAGACGTTCCAACCGTGCGGATAGGGTTCAATACCCTGCTCGTCGAACGAATGAATATGGATGTTTTTCTGGTATTTGAAGGTTTGCAGCAGCCAGCGCAGGCGATCGCTGACCGTCGGCTGTTGCGACATCGAACTGTTCTCGAACAGCTCTCTGTCACGCGGTTCGTCGTAACACAGGATCACGTGCAGCTCATCCACCTGGCTACAGGCGCGCTGGATCAGATAGATGTGGCCGGTGTGCAGGGGGTAAAATTTACCAAACACCACGCCGACCTTTTTCTCACGCCGTGGAAATTCCAGGCCAAGATAGCGGTGCAGCGCCTCCAGTTTCTGGGCGCTCGGACTTTTGATTTTGTCGTTTAGCAGCTGGCTGAGGTAGCCTTTGGTCATGCCACTGGCATCCGCCACCTGCTGCAGAGTGCAGCTCTTCTGCTTAATTGACGCCTTCAGGTAATCGAATTGCCGCATAGCCCCTCCGTTTAATATGCTAAACAAAATAGCATAATCTGCACACCGCGTGGCAATTAATAAAACTGCTCCAGGACATCCAGCGCGTCTGCCAATTTCTTCACACCGAACACCTGCATATTGGCCGGTGGTTTTTTCGGTACGTTGGCATGCGGCACGATGGCTCGCTTGAAACCGTGTTTCGCCGCTTCGGAAATTCGCTCCTGACCGCTGGGCACCGGGCGGATCTCCCCCGCCAGCCCCACTTCGCCAAACACCACCAAATCGTTTGGCAGCGGGCGATCGCGCAGGCTGGACACCAGTGACATCAATAGTGCCAGATCGGCGCTGGTTTCACTGACTTTCACCCCGCCAACCACGTTGACGAACACGTCCTGATCGGACATCTGCAGCCCGCCGTGACGGTGCAGCACCGCCAGCAGGATCGCCAACCGGTTTTGTTCCAGGCCAACGGCCACCCGGCGCGGGTTGGACATCATCGAATGATCCACCAGCGCCTGAATCTCCACCAGCAACGGCCGCGTGCCTTCCCAGACCACCATCACCGAACTGCCGGAGGTCACTTCATCGCCACGGCTGAGGAAGATGGCCGACGGGTTGCTGACCTCGCGCAGGCCCTGCTCAGTCATGGCGAAAACGCCCAATTCATTCACCGCACCAAAGCGGTTTTTGTGGCTGCGCAGGGTACGAAAACGCGAATCGGCGTCGCCGTCCAGCAGCACCGAGCAGTCGATACAGTGTTCCAAAACTTTCGGCCCGGCCAGCGAGCCGTCTTTGGTGACGTGTCCCACCATCACAATCGCTACGCCGCGCGTCTTGGCGAAGCGTGTCAGATAGGCGGCAGTTTCACGCACCTGCGCCACGCTGCCCGGCGAAGACTGAATATCAGCCATGTGCATCACCTGGATGGAGTCGATCACCATCAGTTTCGGCTGCTCCTGCTCGGCAATCAGGCAGATCTGCTCGATACTGGTTTCCGACAGCATATTCAGGCCACCGGTTGGCAAACCGAGGCGGTGGGCGCGCATCGCCACCTGTTGCAGTGACTCCTCGCCGGTGACGTACAGGGTTTTCATCTGCTCGGACAGCTTGCACAGCACCTGCAGCAATAGCGTACTCTTGCCGGCACCAGGGTTACCACCGATCAGGATCGCACTGCCCGGCACCACCCCACCGCCCAGCACCCGGTCAAACTCAAGGAAACCGGTGGAGAAACGCGGCAGCTCGTCCAGACTGATGTCCGACAGCTTTTGCACCTTGCTGATACCGGCATCACCGGCGTAGCCGCTAAGACGCTCATTGCGAGAGGAGGAAGACACCGCAGCCAGGCGCACTTCTGTAATGCTGTTCCAGGCGTGGCAAGCGCTGCACTGCCCCTGCCAGCGCGGATAATCGGCCCCGCACTCATTACATACAAACGCCCGTTTTGCTGCTTTTGCCACGTATTACCTCAATCTTTTGTTTATACCCTAAATAATTGGAGCTGCATCAAGGCGGCAAGTTTGTGAGTCCCCAGGAGCTTTTAGGTAAGTGACTGGGGTGAGCAATGCAGCCAAGCTTCAAGTATGAAGGGTTTAGCGAACTTCGTGTTTCAGGCTGCCGGTCAGTACACACAGCACGCCAATCAGGTCAGCATGGCGAATCGACACCTGCGCCTTCTCATAGACTTTCGGTTTGGCGTGATAGGCAATGCCCAACCCGGCAACCTGCATCATTTTCAAATCGTTGGCACCGTCGCCGATGGCCACGGTTTGCTGCGGCGAAATACCCAGCTTTTCCGCCAGAGCAACCAGCGTATCGGCCTTGAACTGTGCGTCGACTATTGACCCCAGCACTTCACCGGTCAGTTTGCCGTCGCGGATTTCCAGCTCGTTGGCCGCCACCGCCACCAGCTTCAATTTGTCACGCAGGTACTCGGCATAATAGGTGAAACCGCCGGACGCGATCGCCACGTGCCAGTCCATCGCCTGCAGCTTGCGCACCAGGTTAATCAGCCCAGGCATCAGCGGCAACTCATCGCGCACCTGCTTGAGGATATTGGCATCGGCACCTTTCAGCGTACCTACGCGCTGGCGCAGGCTGGCGGTAAAGTCCAGTTCGCCGCGCATCGCACGTTCAGTGACTTCAGACACCTGTTCACCGACGCCCGCCAGTTTGGCGATCTCGTCGATGCATTCAATCTCAATCGCGGTAGAGTCCATATCCATCACCAGCAACCCGGGGGTGCGCAGATGGGGGATCTTGCCGAGCGGTGCTACATCCAGCCCGCCCTCTGCCGCCAACAGCTTGGCACGCGCCGTCAGGGTGCCTGCCAGACGCACCACCTGATAATCTTCGACGCACCAGGCAGTAACAATCACCATCGCCGCACCCAGCTTGCGCTGGAAATCGGTAATGCGCGTTTTGTTCAGTTCTCTGCCATATAATAGCCAACCGGTATGACCCGCCCGATAATCCAGCGGCATCACTTCGTCACCGCTCAGCGAAAGGGGAAGACCCGGCCATTGAGAGATCTCTGCCGGGAGATCGCAATAGGTCAGACTATTCGACATCCTTAACTCCTGAAAAAACACTGCATGATAAAACGACGCATCAAGCTATCCTATCGCCATTGCTTCTGGCAACATAAAGTCTCGAAGATGCCCAAGGAACCTGCATGGCTCGCGCTAAACTGAAATTTCGCCTGCACCGCACCGCTATTATCCTGATTTGCCTGGCTTTGCTGGTGCTGCTGATGCAGGGCGCGTCCTATTTTAGCCTGAGTCATCAACTGGCGCGATCCGAACAGGTGGAAGAACTGGCGCAAACGCTGACCAAACAGGTGGCCTCCAGCCTGGCACCGCTGATGGACGACGACAGCGACGTCGATAACCAGCGCATCGACGCCATCCTCAAACAGCTCACCGCGGGCAGTCGCATTCTGGATGCCAGCGTCTATCAGCTTGACGGCACGTTAGTTTCCCACGCCGGTGAACAGATAAGTATACGCGATCGTTTGTCGCTCGACGGTAAACGCGCAGGCAGCTACTTCAATCATCAACTGGTCGAGTCCATTCAGGGCAAAGACGGTCCAATCGGCTTTATCCGCATCACGCTGGACACCCACGTGCTGGCGACCGAATCCAAACAGGTGGACAACACCACCAACCTGCTGCGCCTGATGATCCTGCTGGCTCTGGCCATAGGTATTATTCTGGCGCGCACGCTACTGCAACACCGCCGCAGCCGCTGGCAACAATCACCGTATCTGCTGACCGCCAATACGCCATTGGAAGAAGGTAACACGGTAGAAAATGACGATGATGACGATCGACCGCAAGAGAACAAAGAAGAAGAGAAGAAAATCTGATGATCACATGCTGATGAATGAATATTGAATAGATTGAATATCATTCAACTGGCTGAATCAAAAATAAAAACTGGCTTTTATTTTGCTGAAATGAATAGATTAGTGAATAGATAGGTACAGGGGCGCAGCAAGCTGCTGCGCCCGCTGGGTATTACTCTTTGTCGCCCAACAGCACGGATTCCAGCGCGATAACGATCATTTCGTTAAAGGTGGTTTGACGCTCTGCTGCGGTGGTCGCTTCGTGACGCAGAATGTGGTCAGAAACGGTACAAATGGTCAGTGCCTTACAGCCAAACTCTTCGTACAGCTCTGCCGCCACGCCGTAGATACCGGCCGCTTCCATTTCCACACCCAGAATGCCGTACTTCTTCATTACCTGGAACATGTCTGGATCTGGCGTGTAGAACAGGTCAGCGGAGAAGATGTTGCCTACGCGCGCCGGGATACCCTGCGCTGCCGCTGCGTCTACCGCGTTACGCACCATGTCAAAGTCGGCGATAGCCGCATAGTCATGGTCCTTGAAACGCATGCGGTTCACTTTGGAATCGGTGCAAGCACCCATACCGATCACCACGTCACGCAGTTTGACATCGTCACGCACCGCGCCACAGGAGCCCACGCGGATGATTTTCTTCACGCCGAATTCGGCAATCAGTTCACGCGCATAAATGGAGCAGGACGGGATACCCATACCGTGGCCCATTACGGAGATTTTGCGGCCTTTGTAAGTCCCGGTGAAGCCCAGCATGCCACGCACGTTGTTCACTTCCACCGCGCCTTCCAGGAAAGTTTCCGCGATGTATTTTGCACGCAGCGGATCGCCCGGCATCAGTACTACGTCAGCGAAATCACCCATTTCAGCATTAATATGCGGCGTAGCCATAATTGTCTTCCTTTAAATCGTCGTCATGAATAAAAAAATACGCCGGGCAACCGCCCGGCACTAACAAAGTCTTAGAACATCGATTTGCCGTAATCCATCGGCGACACACCAAAGTAACTGGCGATCGTCTGGCCGATGTCGGCGAAAGTTTCACGGTGGCCCAGCGAGCCCGGCTTCACTTTCGGGCCGTAAACCAATACCGGGATGTGTTCGCGGGTGTGGTCGGTACCCGGCCAGGTTGGGTCACAGCCGTGGTCAGCGGTGAAGATAATGATGTCTTCATCTTTAACCAGTTTCAGCAGCTCCGGCAGGCGGCGGTCGAACAGCTCCAGTGCGGCAGCATAGCCTGCCACGTCACGGCGGTGGCCGTAAGAGGAGTCAAAATCAACGAAGTTGGTGAACACGATAGTGTTGTCGCCGGCTTTTTCCATTTCGATCAGGGTGGCGTCGAACAGCGCGTCGATACCAGTAGCCTTGACCTTTTTGGTGATACCCACGTTGGCGTAGATGTCGGCGATTTTACCGATCGACACCACTTCACCGCCCTTCTCGTCCACCAGCTTTTTCAGTACGGTTGGCGCGGGTGGCTCGACGGCCAGGTCGTGACGGTTGCCGGTACGCTGGAAGTTGCCCGGCTTGTCGCCCAGGAATGGACGCGCGATCACGCGGCCAATGTTATAACCGCCCTCGGTCAACTCTTCACGGGCGATTTCACACAGCTCATACAGACGGTCCAGACCGAAGGTCTCTTCGTGACAGGCGATCTGGAATACCGAGTCAGCAGAGGTGTAGAAAATCGGTTTGCCGGTTTTCATGTGCTCTTCGCCCAACTGGTCGAGGATCACCGTGCCGGAAGAGTGGCAGTTGCCGAGGTAACCCGGCAGGTTGGCGCGCTCAACCAGCTTGTCCAGCAGCTCCTGCGGGAAGCTGTTGTGTTCGTCGCTGAAGTAGCCCCAGTCGAACAGGACCGGCACACCGGCAATTTCCCAGTGGCCTGACGGCGTATCTTTACCGGAAGAGAGTTCGCTGGCGTGTGCATAGGCGCCAATGATGTCCGCATTGCGATCCAGCCCTTGCGGGAAGGTACCGGTGGACTCTTCCGCCGCTTTGCCCAGGCCCAGACGGCTCAGGTTAGGCAGAGTCAACGGGCCCTGACGGCCAACGTTGGCTTCACCGCGCGCGCAAACCTCGGCAATGTGCCCCAGCGTATCGGAACCCTGATCGCCAAATTTTTCGGCATCTTCGCTTGCGCCAATACCGAATGAGTCTAATACCATAATGAATGTACGTTTCATGCTTATCTCCTGTATACCCGTCGCCTTTCAAGCCGCAGCGTTGTTAGCTTCACGTGTAAACCCCAGTCACTTACTTAAGTAAGCTCCTGGGATTTACACGCTAGCCGCCTAGCTGCAACTTGAAATTCATAGGGTATATCAATGTTGTAAGGACACAGCCTATTCTGTGATGCGCTTATAGACCACTGGCGTCACTTCCGGCGCTTTGTCACTCAGCACCATTGCACTGCGTACCGCTTCGGCCGCCTGCTGCCAGCTTTCTTCGTCGTTGGCGTGGATCACCGCCAGCGGTTGCTGGGTATCCACTTTGTCACCCAGGCGCGCCATGCCGGTCAGGCCGACGCTGTAATCGATATTATCGGTCGCGCGACGACGACCACCGCCCAGCGATACCACCGCCATGCCCAGCGCACGGGTATCCATGGCGCTGATGATACCCTGTTTTTCGGCGTAAACCGGTTTGCTCAGGGTTGCGGCAGGCAGGTAGCTGTCATAGCGCTCGACGAAATCGGTCGGGCCCTGTTGCGCCGCCACCATGCGACCAAACACTTCCGCCGCTTTACCATTGTCCAGCACCGCCTGCAGTTTGGCACGCGCATCGGCGTCATCTTTCGCCAGGCCGCCGGAAAGCAGCATTTCCACGCACAGTGCCATAGTTACTTCCAGCAGGCGCGGGTTACGGTATTCGCCAGTCAGGAAACGTACCGCTTCGCGAACTTCGACCGCGTTACCGGCGCTGGAAGCCAGCACCTGGTTCATGTCCGTCAGCAGCGCGGTGGTTTTGCAGCCTGCGCCGTTCGCCACACCAACAATCGCCTGCGCCAGATCGGCCGACAACGCGTAGGTTGGCATAAAGGCACCGGAACCGACTTTAACGTCCATCACCAAGGCATCCAGCCCTTCTGCCAGCTTCTTCGCCAGAATAGAGGCGGTGATCAGCGGGATAGAATCCACGGTGGCGGTGATATCGCGGGTAGCGTAGAAACGCTTGTCAGCCGGGGCCAGCGAACTGGTCTGGCCGATAATCGCCACGCCCACGTCCTGAATAATCTTACGGAAGGCATTGTCGTCCGGGAAAATATTAAAGCCCGGGATCGCCTCCAGCTTGTCCAGCGTACCGCCGGTATGCCCCAGGCCACGGCCGGAAATCATCGGCACATAGCCACCGCAAGCCGCCACCATCGGGCCGAGCATCAGCGAAGTCACATCGCCCACGCCGCCGGTAGAATGTTTGTCGACCAGCGGTCCGTTCAGTGACAGGCTTTTCCAGTCCAGCACGGTACCGGAATCACGCATCGCCATGGTGAGCGCCACGCGCTCCGGCATGGTCATATCGTGGAAATAAATGGTCATCGCTAATGCCGCGATCTGACCTTCGGAAACCACATTGTCACGGATCCCATTGATGAAAAAGCGGATTTCCGCTTCGCTCAACGGCTGACCGTCACGTTTTTTACGAATAATTTCTTGTGCCAGGAACAAGGCGTCCCCCTGTTTTAGCTAATGTAGAGTACGGGCAGGCGCCATTTCGCGCCTTACCGACGGAATAGATCAGTAACCGTCGCCGGACGTCTCGGCACTGTGGCCCAGCGTCGCCAACAGGCTGGCTAACAGACTGGAAGCCCCGAAGCGGAAATGACGTGCATCGGCCCAGCCCTCACCCAGAATACGATCGGCAAGTTGCAGGTAATGCAGTGCATCTTCTGCCGTACGCACACCACCGGCCGGCTTAAAGCCCACCGTTTTGGCGACGCCCAGATCGCGGATCACCGACATCATCAGCTCAGCGCTTTCCAGCGTCGCGTTGACCGGCACTTTACCGGTTGAGGTCTTGATAAAGTCTGCGCCGGCCTTGATGGCAATTTCCGACGCCTTGCGGATCAGATTGGCCTGCTTCAGCTCACCGCTTTCGATGATCACTTTCAGCAGCACGTTGGCGGCCAGACAGGCCTGCTTGCACTGTTTTACCAGTTCAAAACCGACCTGCTCATTACCGGCGATCAGCGCGCGGTAAGGGAATACCACGTCCACTTCATCGGCACCGTA
This sequence comes from Serratia proteamaculans, assembly GCF_949794035.1. Classification (NCBI taxonomy): domain Bacteria; kingdom Pseudomonadati; phylum Pseudomonadota; class Gammaproteobacteria; order Enterobacterales; family Yersiniaceae; genus Serratia; species Serratia proteamaculans. The sequence continues at coordinate 645,411 of NZ_OX461105.1, read as the reverse complement.
AGCGATAGCTGCACGCGTTTCCGCCAGCGCAATCTCAATATCATCGTTGCCATGCGGGAAGTTGGTGACGGTCGCAATGCGGATGTCTGGCGTCCCCTGCTCACGCAGGGCCTTGCGCGCCGCCGGGATAAAGCGCGGATAAATGCAGATGGCCGCGGTATGTCCGGCCGGGCTGTTCGCCTGACGACACAGCGCGATCACTTTCTCATCGGTGTCATCATCGTTCAGCGTGGTTAAATCCATTAGGGTCAGCGCACGTTGCGCTGCTGCGGTTAATTCGGTCATAAAACTCTCCAACTGAGTACCTGGGTGTTGGCGAGCGGACTTGGTTCCTTGAAGATAGCGCTGGGGAACGGGTTCCCTCATCGGCAACTGAGATCCTTCTCACCGCACATGACGCTGCGCCTCGCGCAGGGTCAGTAATAGCTATTTGAACACGATCGCCTGAGGCAATTCGCGCTCGCAGTCACACTATATGAAATAACACTGTAACAGACCGGAATTATATGTGAAGAGCATCACAAAATAACGCGATATCGTTCACAAATTCGCTAAAGAAACGGGCAAAGACAGCGGGCACAGCATTCTGTGCCCGTGTTAGAAGTATAGGCGGTGTCCTGCAATAGAGCCTGTTGCCCTCTGCAGGACAGCCCCGGGCTTACAGCGCCAGGAAGAACCCGGCGATGGTCGCGCTCATCAGGTTGGAGAGCGTGCCCGCCGCTACGGCTTTCAGACCGAAACGTGCGATGTCGTGACGACGGTTCGGCGCCATGCTGCCCAGGCCGCCGAGCAGGATCGCCACCGATGACAGGTTGGCAAAGCCGCACAGGGCAAAGGAGATGATCGCCTTGGTATGCGCCGACAACACCTGCAACCCGTCTGCCGCAACCACGTCATCCGGACGCAGATAGGCACCGAAGTTCATGTAGGCAACAAATTCATTCACGATAATTTTCTGGCCGATAAACGAACCGGCGGTCATCGCTTCATGCCAAGGCACCCCGATCAGGAAGGCTATCGGTGAGAATACCCAGCCGAGTATCAATTCCAGTGACAGTTGCGGGAAGTCGAACCAGCCGCCGATACCCCCGAGGATACCGTTCAACAGGGCGATCAATGCGATAAACGCCAGCAACATCGCGCCCACGTTCAACGCCAACTGCATGCCGGAAGCCGCGCCTGAAGCCGCCGCATCGATCACGTTAGCCGGGCGATCTTCTTCCGCGATCAGCTTCGTCGCATCGTCTTTATCGTGGGTTTTTTCAGTTTCCGGCACCATCAGCTTGGCAAACAGCAAGCCACCCGGCGCAGCCATGAATGAAGCGGCAATCAGGTATTCCAGCGGTACGCCCATCTGGGCATAGCCCGCCAGCACCGAACCGGCCACCGAGGCCAGGCCGCCACACATAACGGTGAACAGTTCAGACTGGGTCATGGTAGCGATATACGGACGCACCACCAGTGGGGCTTCGGTCTGGCCCACGAAGATATTGGCGGTAGCCGACAGGGATTCAGTACGCGAGGTGCCCAACAGCTTTTGCACACCGCCGCCCAGCACGCGGATCACCAGTTGCATGATGCCGAGGTAATAAAGCACGGCAATCAATGAGGAGAAGAACACGATCACCGGCAGGACGCGCAGCGCAAAAACGAAGCCGCCGCCGCCGAAAACTTCAAACATCTTGTCGGATACCAGACCGCCGAAGATAAATGAAATCCCCTGATTACCGTAGGCGATCACGTTCGCCACACCGGCCGACATGCCACCGAGAATGCTGCGGCCAACCGGGACATACAGCACCAGCGCGCCGATGGCTACCTGAAGAACGAATGCCCAGCCAACGGTGCGAAACCTGATCGCACGGCGGTTGCTGGAAAGCAGCACGGCAATGGCGATCAGCGCCGCCATGCCGACCAGGCTCATGATGAGTTGCATGCAAAGTATCCCTGTTGCGAAAAAGAAATGCAGCCCTATCCGGTTGTGCCGCGAGGGTTGCTTATGAGTGATTTCGGAGTGCGATTATACGGAGCGGGGCAGCACCCGCACCGATTTATGTCACAAATATATACAACAGGAAGCAAATGAAAATCTTATAACGTGACGCAAGTCACACTTATTGCGACATTTAACCTTCGAGGGTAAACAAGGCGTGAGTGTTGTGTTGCAGATGGGCGGCAATATCATCCGGGGATTCTGAACGCAGTTGGCACAGCGTATGGAACACTTCAACGGCACGCTCGGGGCGGTTGGCTTGCCCCTGATAACCTGCCAGCGGCATGTCAGGCGCATCGGTTTCCAGCAGCAACGAAGTCAGTGGTAACTGGGCCATCACATTACGGGTTTTCTGCGCCCGCTCATAGCTGATGGTGCCACCGACGCCGATGTAATACCCCAGGCGAATAAACGCCTGCGCCTGGGAAAGGCTACCGGCAAAGCCGTGCACCACGCCACGGCGCGGCACCTCGGCACGGCGCAGCATCGCCGCCAACTGATCGTGGCTGCGGCGGGAATGCAAAATCACCGGCAGGTCGTATTGCTTGGCCAGCTTCAACTGGGCGTTTAACACCCGCTGCTGCCGCTCAAACTGCGGGTTTTCCATATACAGATCGAGGCCGATCTCCCCGACCGCTACCAGCTTCGGCGGTCGGCTGGCAAGAAACGCCGCCAACTGCTCCAGCTCAGGTTCATGGTGCCCGGCAATATACAGCGGGTGCAGCCCCAGAGCGGCAAACAGTGGCGGATATTCGCGCGCCAGCTTCAACACCCGCACAAAGCGATCGGCGGTCACCGTCGGCACGATAATCCGTCGCACACCCGCCTGTTCGGCCAACGCCAGACTTTCGCTCTCATGTCCGCTAAACGGTGGGAAATCAAAATGGCAGTGGGTGTCGGTGAAGTCGTGCATCACAGCAGGCCACCCTCACCCGGAGGTATATCACCCGGCAAGATAATCTCCATCGCAGCCAGTTTGGCTTCCGTCTGGGTGGCAAGATCGCGCGGGTGACTGATATCGGTAATGATCGGTGAAGGCATGATGACGTTTTCCGGCTGGATCAAACGCCGTGATAGCGCCTTCTTCACCTTCATGCCGTCCAGTTTGTCCTGCTCTACCAGCCAGTGGCCGACGGTCGCCAGGAAGTAACGCCCACACTTACGGCCCAGGTGATAGTCCTGATTGAGCGACGTGACGCGACTCCCCAAAGCATTACTGGCTAACGGCTTCGGTGGGAAAATCTCGAAGATGCGCAGTTTGCCGGGCGGTTTCTCAATAAACTGCTGAATGCGGTGATAGCTTTGCTCATGGTGTTGCAGGATGCGTACCATCTGCTGCAGGCTGCTTTCACTCAGCCAGTGCTCCATACGCTTCATCCACTGCGGCGTGTAGTACATCTGCGACGGCACGGTACGGATCACCACTATGGTGTCCGCGCCACGGCGATAGGCCTCTTCAACCGGGATCGCATCGCTGATGCCGCCATCCTGATAACTGACACCGTCCAGTTCTACGCCCATACGGTAAAAACCGGGGATGGCACTGGAAGCCTTGAGAGCCGGCAACCAGCTTGCACGTTGCGCCGGCAGGTAGGTTGGTTCGAAGTCATCACTGCGGCAGGCACACATCAGGAATTCACGCCCATCAATCAGCTGTTTTTCCGCCACATCCATCGCCAACGGAACCTGTTGCGAAGTGGTATCAAGCAGCCAGTCGAGATCAATCAGATGCCCACCGCGCACAAAGCGCAACGGGTTAAAGAATTCAGCGGAGGTGGTGTAACGGGTGATCACCCGCCGCGCGTAGCCCATCTGGCCACAAATAAAAGCCGAGAGGTTCTGTGCGCCGGCAGAAGTGCCGATCATCAGATCAAAAGGGTTAAAGCGGGCACGCTGAAACTCGTCCAGCACGCCGGCGGTAAAAATGCCGCGCTGCCCGCCCCCTTCACATACCAGCGCCATTTTACCGGGCCGATAAGGTTTATACGCCAGCGGTTCGATATTGCCGAGCGTGATGGGTATTCTGTATCCCAACCCTGCATCCTCAGTGAGACGTTTTACCCGAGGATACCTTGTCTTGCTCTCTTCCGTAATCCTCTTGCAGTACACCAGAGAGGCAGTCATTACTTCCCATCAGCCAGATGCAGTCGCTGTCGGACCACTCCGCCAATGCCTGACACACCCGGCCCTTCAGCTGTTTCCAGCGTCCGAAGATGATGTCGCTATTCATGACTGACCTCCCTGCTAAGAGAAAAGGAATTAAGCTTTGTTACACTTTGAGAGAAAAGCTAAGGGCGTCGGCGGCCGGTAAACAGGCTGACCAGGAACAGAATGATACCCACGACGAAGACGATTTTTGCTGCCCAGGCGGCGGTACCCGCCAGCGTCCCAAAACCTAACGCCGCAGCAATCAATGCGATGACTAAAAAGATAATGCCCCAACGAAACATAAGCTTCTCCTTACCATAGTGAAAAAACGCATCGCAATCCGTGCCCTTCTCGGGCGCTGCAAGATTGCAGGTCAGTTTCTTTTTTTGATGGTGCATCCCGGGTTAACCTTTCTGCTAACCCGGGATTTGGTGCTTGTTGTCACGCGTACTAAAAAATTTATGGCTTAACGACCAGGTCGTTCTTGACGCTTTTCACGCCATCGATAGCCTTGGCGATGCTCTCTGCACGCTCTGCCTGTGCCTGAGTTTTCACTTCACCGGAAAGCTGTACCACACCGTCGGTGGTTTCTACTTTCACGTTGCGTGAAGGCACGATGTCATCGGCCAGCAGTTTGGCTTTCAGCTCGCTGGTGGTTGCGGTATCACCGGCATAAGCCTTCACTGACTGTTTGCTTTCGTCTTTCACATGCAGCTTGTCGCTGACGGATTTGACGCCTTCTACTTTGCCGGCCACTTCAACCGCGTGCTCGGCCTGCGCCTGGCTACCGACAAAACCACTCAGGGTAACGGTGCCTTTTTCGGTTTTCACCGAGATATCGGTGCTGGAGATGGTTTTGTCATCGACCAGCGCACTTTTAACTTTAGCCGTTGTTGCGCTGTCATCCATGTAGCCGTCAACTTTTTTCATGGAGCTATCGATTTTGGCACCCGCGCTATCAGCGGCACTTGACGCTTTATTGAGCATAGTCTCTTCAGCCAGCGCGCTGCCACTAACCAGAACGGAACCCAAAACAACAGCCATCAGTGATTGTGCAAATTTAGTATTTTTCATCGATCTCTTCCTTTGGTTGTGGATCCAAAATGACTGCGGATCCTTCAGCCGCCATAACGCGACCCACTCAGTAATACTTCACGATTTCTATACGTTCAAACAGTCACGTTAAACGATTGTTGTCACAGCAGGAGTATTGCAACGGCTGTGCCAATTTTAAAACACCCTTTAAAATCAACAACAAAACAAAAACAGCTTACTTTTCAGGCTAAAAACTGTCGCCTATTGACGACAATACCAATCAGTAAAATCAATGTTATTGCTATGTTATTGATTTACATGGCATCACACTGTCTCTGATTGGCAACAGTGCCGAATAACTCGCTACCGTTATGACAAAATGCAGTGAATTACGCTTACCGGATCGGTTATGCCCTGTTAAATATAGACCATGTGGCAGAAAACGCAGGTATAGCTGAGCAAATCCTGGCGGATGCAGAGGGGCTGAAAAGATGAAGGAGACTTATTAATTAGCAGAATGGGGGAAACAATATGACCGCAGGGCACCCTAAGGCGCCCTGCTGTTCTGTTAGTGCTCGCGTGTTTTGCGGAACACCACTTCAGGGTAGCGTTCCTGGGTGATGTTCAGGTTAACCATGGTTGGCGCGATGTAAGACAGGTTGTCACCGCCGTCCAACGCCAGGTTAAGCTCACACTTGCGCTTGAACTCTTCAAACTTCTTCACGTCGCTGCATTCAACCCAACGGGCAGTCGAAACGTTGACCGACTCGTACAAGGCTTCCACGTTGTATTCGCTTTTCAGACGCGCAACCACCACTTCGAACTGCAGCACACCGACCGCGCCGACGATCAAATCGTTGCTGGCGATCGGACGGAATACCTGCACCGCGCCTTCTTCGGACAGTTGCACCAGGCCTTTCAGCAGCTGTTTTTGCTTCAGCGGATCGCGCAGGCGAATACGACGGAACAGCTCCGGCGCGAAGTTCGGAATACCGGTGAACTTCATGTCTTCACCCTGGGTGAAGGTATCGCCGATCTGAATGGTGCCGTGGTTGTGCAGACCAATAATATCGCCCGGGTAAGCTTCTTCCACGTGCGAACGGTCACCCGCCATAAAGGTCAGGGCATCGGAGATCACCACGTCTTTGCCGGTGCGCACCTGGCGCAGCTTCATGCCTTTCTCATAGCGGCCGGAGACCACGCGCATAAAGGCCACGCGGTCACGGTGTTTAGGATCCATGTTGGCCTGGATCTTGAACACAAAGCCGGTGAATTTCTCTTCCGCCGCCACCACTTCACGGGTGCTGCTTTTACGCGGCATCGGTGCCGGTGCCCAGGCCACCAGGCCGTCGAGCATATGGTCCACACCGAAGTTACCCAAAGCGGTACCGAAGAATACCGGCGTCAAATCACCGCTCAGGAAAGCTTCATGATCGAACTCATGAGAGGCACCCTGCACCAGCTCCAGCTCTTCACGCAGCTGCGCAGCCAGATCTTCACCCACGGCGACGTCCAGCTCCGGGTTGTCCAACCCTTTGACAATACGCACTTCCTGAATGGTGTGGCCTTTACCGGTCTGATAAAGGTAGGTTTCATCCTTGTACAGATGATAAACCCCTTTAAACAGCTTGCCGCAGCCGATAGGCCAGGTGATCGGTGAGCAGGCGATTTTCAGCTCACGCTCAACTTCATCCATCACTTCCATCGGATCGCGAATATCGCGGTCCAGTTTGTTCATAAAGGTCAGGATCGGCGTATCGCGCAGACGGGTTACTTCCATCAGCTTGCGGGTACGATCCTCAACCCCTTTCGCGGCGTCGATCACCATCAAACAGCAGTCAACCGCGGTCAGGGTACGGTAAGTATCTTCGGAGAAGTCTTCGTGTCCCGGGGTGTCCAGCAGGTTAACCAGACATTCGCGATACGGGAACTGCATCACCGAGGTGGTGATCGAGATCCCACGCTGCTTTTCCATCTCCATCCAGTCGGATTTGGCATGCTGGTTTGAGCCACGGCCCTTTACCGTACCGGCGGTCTGGATAGCCTGTCCGAATAACAGCACCTTTTCGGTAATGGTCGTTTTACCGGCATCGGGGTGCGAGATGATGGCGAAAGTTCTTCTTTTCGAGACTTCGCGGGCAAATTCACTAGGAGACATGTTTTTCAGATTCTACAGTTAGTCCGCCCTGCGAAAGTATCAGAACGCGCCGCGCACGGCGCCAGGCAAAGCGGTAAATAAAAGATAATAGCCGGGCATTTTCGCTGATTTACCCACCGGTGACAATCAATGGATCTTGCGAAGCAAGATTAAACCGTCAATGCAGTCGGAAATCTGGGGACAACACCGCCCAATGCTGACGCAATACCGTTTTATGCTCTTCCACCATCGGTAAGTTTTCCAATAACTGCGGCCATAAGGTGCGTGCCTTGTCGATGGCATCCAGTAAATGCACCCGTATAGCCGGCCAAGGAATGCCGACGCGCTCTGCCCAATGTTCGAAGGTTTGCATTGAAATCATCGACCAACGCTTTTCCCGCGCCATATTAAGCGCTACTTCTGATTCATGCGAAATATAAGCCAAGGTGGTTACAATGTCATAAGCGGGAGAAAGCCGAACATCGGTTTGGTTCGGATAAATCATTGACCAGTTTTTGACATGGGCATCGCCATTGGCCAGCAGAATATTGGCCAATAAGCGGCGAGCCATCTGTTGCACATCAACCAGGGGTTCACTGCCCCAGTCATAAAGATAAGCCGCTATTTGCTCATAGTTTTTGCCACGATATTTATCATGCGCATAGAGTTCAAACACTTGGGCAAAATCTTCCGTGTGTACTCGCCCGCGTTCGCTACGATCAAAACGCCGGATGGCATAAGCAAAAGGCTCATCTGCCAGGCGCATATCAGGTAAATTATCTAACTGATCCAACGCAACTAACTCAATATCAGGGATTTCCACACCGATGGCCTGCGCTAATCGCATAGCCGTATACTCATTTTCAGGCACGCTGCGATGAACTGTTGAAGGCGTTTTGATAATCCAACTATCAGAACCCACCTGAGAGGAAATATTGAAACGGCCGTCCTGACGTAAAGAGGAAAACTTCATCTGTACGCCTGCCAGAGAAAATTTTTGAGCATCCAGCCCCACCTCGATTTGCACGGCCTCCAGTTTACCACGCGACGTTAACGCCCAAGCAGGGATCTCACTCGCCGCAAGCGCCCGTGCCTCAAGTGCACCCGGCAGGTTGGCCCCTGTCCATGCCATCAAAGGAAACTCTTCAGAAGCATGCGCTTTCAAAGCTTGAGCTAACCAGCTACGCAACGCCCCTTCAGGCAGCAAATTGGATAACACGGGGGGAAGGCGCTTTGATGACATCAAAACCTGATCCAGATACCCCGGGTGCGCCCGCTGCCTTAGGGTGAACACCGGGCGAGTGGACTCTGGCATAGCAAGATATTGCGGATCAAACGTCAGGAAATTCTTGCCACCGCTATAATGCGCCAGCACACCAATACGCACATTGTGTAATACCAATGCTAATGCCTGTACCGATTCAACCTGCCGTTGTCCATCCATCAGCTAGTCCTCGAGGTCTTTCAGTTTTTTGTCGAAACTCTGCAATCCAACCGCTTCTGAAACTTTGTCCACATCCTTTTGTAGTAACAACTCCACGTCACGCACATTTTTTTTCGGCACGATAAGGTATTCCAAATCCATCGCCACCAGTATGCGTAGCAGCGTACTCATCCTCATATCACTACCGGATTCGATACGCTGATATTGCTGCTGGGTCATGCCAATCTTCATCAAAAAGTCTTTTTGATTCCAGCCCAGTTCGGCGCGTTTTTCTTTCAAAAACTTTGATATTTCTGATGATTTACGCATCAGTCACCTCAAAACAACCTATTGATTGTCATCACATCGATAAACAATAAATTAGTTGTTAATCAGCATAAAAACAATCAATTTGTTGTATCTACATATAAAAACAACCCTTTTGTTGTAAATCAACGTAGAAACAATAAAAGAGTTGTTTTTCTTGGGTTCAAGCCAGCGGCAGCGCCATGACTATCGCGTCTTCACGCCCATGGGCAGCAGGGTAGTAGTTACGGCGGATGGTCACTTCATTAAAGCCGAGATCTTCGTACAGCGCGATGGCGGCACGGTTAGAGGCTCGTACTTCTAGCCACAGCGTAAATACGCCACGGGGTTCCAGTTGTGCAATCAGCGCTTCCAGCAATTGACGGCCGAATCCCCGGCGTTGCCAGTCGGGATGAATGGCGATGTTGAACAGCGTGGCTTCATCCAGCACGATTTGGGTGATGGCAAAACCCGCCATCTGCCCGTCGGCTTCCAGTTTCAGGTTAAGGTAGCGCTCGCCCTGATTACTGGTAAGGGTGGCTTGCGTCCAGGGAAAGGCGTGGCTGGCTTGCTCAATCTTGAAGGCTGTGGCCAGGTCGGCCGCGGTCAGGGTAGAAATAGTGTTCATGATGACAAATCTGCTGCCAGAGTGCGCGTTTGGCACTCGCATCGAGAGAAAGCTCGGCCAGTGCCGGGCTGTGTAGCTGCGCGCCGGCCACCGCAAGCGGCTCCGCAACGCCCAACCGCCAACTGTTGCATTCGGTATCCTCAGGCAACATCGCCACCTGGTCCGGCGTCAGGGCATAGGTTTGTGCCGGGGTCAGCCCCAGGCTGCGCAGCACGTCGCAAAACAGTGGATCGTTAGGTTCAGGCAACGCCTGCGCCACGATCAGCAAACGCACCTCGGGTGGCAGACTGACCGCCACTTCGCCCTGCAACACGCCCGGGCGGCGCAATGTCCACTGCGTAATACCCAGTTGTTGTAACAGCCAGTCGCGTTTTGATGCCATGCCGATTCCTGTCAGGATCTACCCGTTGTGGTGCGCCATGCCTGCCATGCGCCGCGCTATGCTAACAAACCCGCGCGGCCTGCGCCAACAAACCCGTCGAACATATCGCCACAAAGCTCTATAATCCCCGGTCTAATTTCTAGGAGCCAAAACCTGATGTCTGCATTAACCCCCGCCAGTGAAGTCATGCTGCGCCACAGTGATGAGTTTATCGAACGCCGCGTTCTGTTCGCCGGTGACCTGCAGGACGCCCTGCCGGCCCAATTTGAGGCCGCGGATGTGCGTGTCCATACCCAGCAATACCATCACTGGCAGTTACTGAACCGGGCGATGGGTGACAACGTGCAGTACGGCCTGACCGTAGATGCCGCGTTCGTCGCCGAGTGCGATACGCTGATCTACTACTGGCCGAAGAGCAAACAGGAAGCGCAATTCCAGCTGTGCAACATTCTGGCATTGCTGCCGGTAGGCACTGACGTGTTCGTGGTCGGTGAGAACCGCAGCGGTGTGCGCAGCGCAGATCAGATGGTGGAAGACTACGCCACACTGGTTAAAATCGACAGCGCCCGCCGCTGTGGCCTGTATCACGGTCGTCTGGATACCCAGACTGGATTCAACCTGGAAGACTGGTGGGAAAGCTATCAGTTGCACGATCTGGAAGTGAAAACCCTGCCGGGCGTGTTCAGCCGCGACGGGCTGGATGTTGGCAGCTCACTGCTGCTGTCGACCCTGGATAAACACATGAAAGGCAAAGTGCTGGACGTGGGTTGTGGTGCCGGCGTAATGGCCTCGGTGCTGTCCAAAATGTCACCAAAAATGAAGCTGACCCTCAGCGACGTCAACGCCGCAGCCATTGAATCCAGCCGCGCGACGCTGGCCGCCAACGGCATTGAAGGTGAAGTGATCGTCAGTAACGTCTATTCCGACATTACCGGCCGTTTCGATCTGATCATCTCCAACCCACCGTTCCATGATGGGCTGCAAACCAGCCTGACCGCAGCGGAAACCCTGATCCGCGGTGCGTTAAAACACCTGCCTATCGGCGGTCGTCTGCGCATCGTGGCTAACGCCTTCCTGCCGTACCCGGACATTCTGGATGCCACCTTCGGCAGCCATGAAGTGCTGGCACAAAACGGCCGCTTCAAGGTGTACCAGTCAACCGTTGCCCGTGCGCCACGCGATGGCAAAAAGAAGAAATAAGTTCCCCCCGACACGCGAGTATCGGGTATCCGGGCGCAGCGTTCACACGCCGCGCCTTTTTTTTAACCGTTGATATAGGTCATCGACTCTGCGCCGTAGCGTGCGCCTGCCGCCGCCTGCAACGGGAACACCGCCTCAATCGCCGCCAGCTCCGCCTTGTTCAGCGTCAATTCGGCCGCCGCAATGTTCTCTTCCAGATAACGACGGCGCTTGGTACCCGGGATCGGCACGATATGCTCGCCCTGCGCCAATACCCAGGCCAACGCCAGCTGTGACGGCGCCACACCTTTCTGTTTGGCCAGTTCGGTCACTTTCTCCACCAGCGCCAGATTGCGGGCAAAGTTTTCCCCTTGGAAGCGCGGATTGCTGCGGCGGAAGTCGTCGGCGTCCAAATCTTCCGGCCGCTGGATCGCCCCGGTCAGGAAACCTCTGCCCAGTGGACTGTAAGGAACAAAGCCAATGCCCAGCCGCTCACAGGCCGCCAATACCCCTTGCTCGGCATCACGCGTCCACAATGAATACTCGGTCTGCAAAGCGGTTATCGGATGTACCTTATGCGCACGCTCCAGCGTAGCGACCGAAGCCTCACTCAACCCGATGTAGCGGATTTTACCTTCGCTGATTAGATCCGCCATGGTGCCAACCACCTCTTCGATCGGCACCTCAGGATCCACCCGATGCTGGTAATAAAGATCGATCACCTCGACCCCGAGCCGCTGCAGGCTGCCCTCCACCGAACGACGGATATACTCCGGCCGACTGCTGACGCCCCGGGCGCTGGGATCGGTCGGATCGCGCAGGATGCCAAATTTGGTGGCCAGGAAGACCTGCTGCCGTTTGCCCTTGATCGCTTTGCCAATCAACTGTTCATTGGTGTGCGGCCCGTACATGTCGGCGGTGTCCAGCAGGGTCACCCCCAGTTCCAGCGCCCGATGCAGGGTGGCGATGGCCTCTTGTTCATCCTGCGCCGTCGAATAAAAATCACTCATCCCCATGCAGCCCAGACCCAGGGCGGAAACGATCGGGCCATTGGGACCTAATTGACGTTGTTGCATTGTGTTGCCCTCATGCGGTTGGTCTCAGCGGAGTGCTGGTGCAACAGAGTCTGGTTGTTTACCCTGAAAAGATAAATAATGCAGATTGCTCATCACTGTTCATAAATCGCTAACAATAGGGAGCGGCAAGATGGATCAGATCCAGGCCATGCGCATTTTCACCCGCATTGTCGAACTGGGCAGCTTCAGCCGGGCAGCCGAACGCTTGCAACTGCCACGTGCCACAGTCAGCAATGCGCTCAAGCGGCTCGAGCAGCGTCTCGGCGTCCGCCTGCTGATCCGCACCACCCGCCAGGTCCAGGTGACCAGCGAAGGTACGCTGTATTATCAGCGCTGCGTGCAGTTGCTGGGTGCGCTGGAAGAGGCGGACACGCTGTTCAGCCACCATAAACTGCAGCCCTCCGGCAAGGTGCGCATTGATATGCCCCATTCGCTGGCGCGTGAAATCGTGATCCCCGCCCTGGATGACTTTTACCAGCGCTATCCGGATCTGACTCTGGCATTGGGCGCCAACGATACCCACGTGGATTTGCTGCGTGAGGGAGTGGATTGCGTGCTGCGCGCCTGGGAAACCGAAGATGACAGCTTGGTGGCGCGGCGCATCGCCATGCTGCCACAGTTGACCTGCGCTTCTCCCGGCTATCTGGCCACGTTTGGCGTCCCCCAGTCGATTGACCAATTGCAGCAGCATCAGGCGGTGGGCTATTTTTCCCTCACCAGTAATCGCAATTACCCGCTGGAGTTTTGCCGCAACGGCAAAGTGGAGTTGCGCGATTTACCCGCCAGATTGAGCGTCAGCGGTGCCGACGCCTATACCAGCGGCTGTCGTGCCAGCATGGGGCTGATACAGGCGGCGCACTACTCGCTGGCGCCCTGGCTGCAGAAAGGGGAATTAGTCGAAGTGCTGGCAGACACCCCGCCGCCGCCAATGCCCATTTACATCATGTATCCCCCCGGTCGGTTCCTTGCGCCCCGGGTCAGGGTATTGATTGACTGGCTGATTTGGCTGTTTGAGCAGTACCAATCACCTAAAACGGACGTTTTTCCAGCAAACGCCCGCAAACAGGGGAAATAACTATTGACGTCCCCGCCAAAATCTCTAGAATTCGCCTCCGTGGTAACGTTACTCCGGTAATGTTTCTTGGAATGCGAAGGTGGCGGAATTGGTAGACGCGCTAGCTTCAGGTGTTAGTGTCCTTACGGACGTGAGGGTTCAAGTCCCTCTCTTCGCACCAAATAACCACATGATTTATATTGCACAGCATCAATGCGAAGGTGGCGGAATTGGTAGACGCGCTAGCTTCAGGTGTTAGTGTTCTTACGGACGTGAGGGTTCAAGTCCCTCTCTTCGCACCAAGCTGGTGATATAAATCGAAAGCAAAGTAAAGATATCGGCTGTGCGAAGGTGGCGGAATTGGTAGACGCGCTAGCTTCAGGTGTTAGTGTTCTTACGGACGTGAGGGTTCAAGTCCCTCTCTTCGCACCAATCGATAACTCTCTCCGGTAATATCCCCCAAAGAAATCCCCAATCGAAACGATGAAGAACACGCGAAAGCGTGGTTTTGCGTTTTCAGCCCAGATTGAAGTTCAGACCGATCGCCGCCAATCCGCCAGCCAGTGCCATGCAGGAAGGCAACAACAGGTAGTGACGCCAACGACTGTTGAACAGCATCACCAATGTGGCCAGCATAGCGATCACAATCAGCGTGCGCAGTTGCATCATATCCAGGTTGATCAATGCCAGTAACGGCATCAAGGCGCATGGCAGTAAAACGCCCCAGGCGCTGGCCAAACGGTTGCCGAGGCACCAACTGACACCCCACAGCCCACACGCGGTAATCATGGCTGCAATCATGATAACCCTACCCTTCAAGTGATAATGAGAACCAATATCATATACCACTTTTTTTCACTGCGCATCATTTTCGCCGCAACAACCAAACCCGGATGACACAGCGGTTGAAAAATGATAGTTTGCCATAAGAAAATTCTTAGTCTTATTCGCATGTTAATAATCACAATCTACAACCATACAATGCGGGTGTTTAATTCACACCGACAGAATTTTTCGCAACCTTAATTTTTCGACAGATCGATATTGTAAAGAGTGAACCCCGTATGAACGCGCGTTCTTATCAGGAACTGCTGAACAGCAAACACCGCTTATCATTATTTTTATTTTTATTGATGAACGCTGCCTCTTCCGTATTTACTTTATTAGTCCCATTTCAAAACAAACCCGCTTTTACCCTACCTTTAATAGGTATACCGCTATTTTGTCTGGCGGCACTGTTATTTACCCTGCGGTCTCCGCGGTTATACGTCAAAAAACTGAATCTATTTTCCTGCGTGCTCGGCCTGCTGTGGGCGGCGCATATTTACCTTAAAAGTCAGCACTGTGCGCCGAATAATCAAAGTTTTCTATTAATTAGTCTGTTCAGTATGTTCTTTATCAGTGCCATTGCCCTGACCGATAACTTTATCGCCTTTTGCCTGCATGCCGTTCCATCAGCATTAGTCATTCTATTACTGGACGGTATGCACAATACCATGCGCATCGTATTCACTACGGTATTACCGATTATCGCATTCTCCATCCATCACCTGATGCTCAAACGCAGCGAACTCTTTACTCAAACGCTGGTGGCGAATCTGTATAACGAACGGGACAGATTCAGCAATTTAAGCATGATCGATCCCTTAACCGGGCTTTATAACCGCCGGGGTCTGGAGAATAAAATCAATATGTTGCCGACGCCTCCGTCGGACTGCCATTTCGTGGTGTTGCTCGATATCGATCACTTCAAGGCTTATAACGATAACTATGGTCACACCATGGGTGACCAGGCGCTGGTGCAGGTGGCCATCGCTATCCGCGATTCGGTGCGTTCGCGCGATATCGTGGTGCGCTACGGCGGGGAAGAGTTTCTGGTGCTGCTGACCAATGTGAGTGAGGATTACGCCACCCAGGTGGCTGAAAGGGTGCGGCAGCGGGTGCAGGAATTAAAAATCCCCCATCGCTTTAATCAGTTTGAAACCACCACGGTGACGCTCAGTGCAGGGATTTCCGCGCTGAACAAGCTGGATGTCGCCTCGGCGATCCGGGCGGCCGACGCCGCGTTATATCAGGCGAAAAACAACGGGCGCAATAATATTCAGCTGGCACCCACCATTCAGCCCGCCGCTCTCTAAGCCGGCGGGCGGTGAGCTTAGCGACGGCGCTGCTGCAGACCGTAAACAAACACCACGGCGAAGCACAGTAGCGGCAGGAAATACGACAACGCGGTGCTGTAGCGATCCGCCAGTGCCCCCATAAAGTAAGGCATGATGGCACCGCCAACGATCGCCATGATCATAAAGGAACTGGCGCGCTTGGTGTGTTTACCCATGTTTTTCACCCCGAGGGCGAAAATGGTCGGGAACATGATCGACATAAAGAAGAATACGGCGATCAGCGCCACCACCGAGATCCCATCCATACTGAGCATGACCACACCGCACAGCACAATGTTAACCAGCGAGTAAATCATCAGCAGCGTGGCCGGCTTGACCCTGCCCATCAGCCAGGTGCTGAAGAAGCGCCCCACCATAAAGCAAATCATGGCGATGGAGAGCAAATAGGACGCGCTTTGGTTGGAAACATCGCTCCAGTGTTCGGTGGCGTAGTTAATAAAGAACGCACCGACCCCGACCTGTGCCGCCACGTAGAAGAACTGGGTAATCACCCCGCCAACAAAGTGCTTGTGCTGCCAAAGCCCCTGAGCGATTTCACCGTGCTCCGGCTGCTCTTCCTCGCGGATGTCCGGCAAGCGGGTGCGGCTGAATAAAAAGGCAATCAGCAGTACCAGCACGGCGATCGCCACATAGGTCATCTTCACCGCACTTTGGTCACCGCTGCTCGCCCCCTGGGTGGCAGAGAAAAACAGCGTACCGCCGATCATCGGGCCGATAAACTGCCCTAACCCATTAAACGACTGGGACAGGTTCAACCGCCGTTCAGCCCCCTGTGCGTCCCCCAATACCGTGGCATAAGGGTTGGCTGCGGTTTCCAGGCAACCCAGCCCGCAGGCAATCACAAACAGCGCGAACAGGAACATGCCAAAACTGTTGGCGGAGGCCGCCGGTACAAACAGCAATGCCCCCAGCGCATACAGGCACAGCCCGATCAGAATGCCGGCCTTGTAGCCTTTCTTGTCCATAAAATAGCCGGCGGGCAGCGCCACCAGGAAGTAGGCACCGAAATACGCCGCCTGTAATAATCCCGATTGCGCTTTGGTAACGTGCAGGGTTTCCTGAAAGTGTTTATTTAATACGTCCAACAGGCCATACGACAGCCCCCACATAAAGAACAGGCTGGTGACCAGAATAAAAGCCCAGCGCAGATTGGCCGTCGCCTTGGCGCCCACCTGAGGGGGGGCAGCAGTTTTTTCAGCAAGCATTGATATATCCTCGGTAGGGTAACGATGTCAGTGTTATTGTTTTTGCAAAGAGAATATCCGCTCCATCTCCACCCATTTTTCGCCTTGCGGCGTCCAGGGGGTGGCCACCTGGTAGTGCCACATCAGGGCTTCCCAGCGCTGCACGTGGGGATTGCTCAAACCGGCGGCGTTAAACCGCTCGGCATCGAACCCGCTACTGACTTCAACGATCATGAACAGCCGGGTACCCAGCCGGTAAATCTCCATATCCTGAATGCCGTGCTCACGCAGGTGGGCGGCAATCTCCGGCCAGATACGCTGATGGTGAACCAGGTATTCCTCGATCAATGCCGGTGAATCGACCAGATCTAGAGCCTGACAAAAGCGCTGCCCCGTTTCCGCCGTGCCACTCATGTGATCGCCCGGTCGAGATGCAGATAGCCACCGTCCACCGACACCCATTGCCCGGTGGTGTGTGACGAACGCGATGAGATCAGAAACACCACGGTGTTGGCGATTTCCTGCGGCGTGGTCATCCGCTGTTCGAAAGGAATGCGCGCGGTAATTTTCTCAAGCTGCTGCTCCGGCTGCTCGAAGGTATTGATCCAGCGCTGGTACTGCGGCGTGATCACTTCTGCCGGCACCACCGCATTCACCCGCACGCCTTGATGGCGCAGCGATACCGCCCACTCACGCGTCAAAGCCAGCACCGCACCCTTGGCAGCGGTATAGCCACTGGTGCCGCCCTGCCCGCTGAGTGCGGTCTTGGAGGCAATATTGACGATGACCCCCTTACTGCTTTGCAACGCCGACTGGCACAGGTGCGCCATCAGGTAGTAATGAATCAGGTTTTTCTCCAGCGATCCGACAAAGGCTTCGCGGCCGGCTTCCAGCCCCACGCCGTCGTTAACCCCGGCGTTATTCACCAAGGCATCGATACGGCCGAAGGTTTCCTGTGTTTGTGTCACCGCCCGCCGGCAGTCCTGTTCTTCACACAAATCGGTGATGATCACCGTGCTCTGCGGCTGCAACCGGCGCAGCTGCGCCAAAAACTCCGCTTCCGGCACGGCATTAGTGACAATCACCGGGATCGCCCCCTCTTCCGCCAGCAGTTGGGAGACAGCCGCACCGATGCCGGAGCCGCCACCGGTCACCATCACCACCTTATCTTTCAGATACAGATCCATAACCAGACTCCGTTAACCCATAAATTCGGCAGGCCGTACCACCCCAAATCTCCGCCTGCTGCGAAGGACTCAGCGTGGCGATGGCCTGCTCACTCAGTTGATAAACCTGGCCGTAATCACCGGCCAGCAGGCACACCGGCCAGTCGGATCCGAACATCAGTCGCTGCGGACCGAACGCCTCCAGCGCCGCCTCAAAAAACGGCAGTAACTGCGAGGCTTGCCAATGCCCGTTGGGGGCTTCGGTGATTAACCCGGACAGCTTGCAGACCACGTGCGGCAACGCCGCCAAGGGTTTGATTTGCTGCGCCCAGTGTTCTGCGCCCCGGGCGATATCCGGTTTGCCGAAATGGTCCAGCACCAGCCAGTAATCGTCATGTTCGGCGGCAAACTGCGCCGCCACCGACAAATGGCGGTGAGTGACCAAAATGTCGTAAACGTACCCCTGTCGCTGCACCGCCTGCATACCACGCCGCACTTCCGGCCGTGTCAGCCAGGCTTCCGGCTGCGGTTCGTCCTGCACCAGATGACGCAGGCCGCGCAGCAAAGGTTGTTGCTGCAGTTGCTCCAGCTGTTGCGACAACCGGGGGGCGGTGATGTCCAGCCAGCCCACGACGCCGCATACGCCTTGGCTTTGCTGCGCCTGCGCCAGCAACGTCTGGGTCTCCTGCTCACACTGGCGGGCCTGCACCACCAGCGCACCGTCAAAACCGTGCTGTTGCAGCAGGGGTTCAAGCTGTTTCGGGCCAAAATCCTGTCGCAACACCGCCATCTGCTCGTTGATCCACGGATAACGTTGCGGATGGAAATGCCAGTAATGCTGATGAGCATCGATGCGCAGCATGGCCTGTTGCCCGTTCAACCGCGGAACCGGTATTGTTCGAGCGACGCCGCATGCATCTCAATCGAATAGCCAGGATTGAGCGGCGGCATGTAGGCCGCTCCCTTGACCTCACAAGGGTGGACAAAATGTTCATGCAGATGATCGACGTATTCGATCACCCGGCCGTCGTGGGTGCCGGCAATGCACAGGTAGTCGATCATCGACAGATGCTGAACGTATTCGCACAGTCCCACGCCCCCGGCATGCGGGCACACCGGCAACTGGTATTTGGCCGCCATCAGCATCACCGCCAGCACCTCGTTGACGCCACCAAGACGGCAGGCATCGATCTGCACCACGTCAATCGCCTCGCGCATGATGAACTGCTTGAACATGATGCGGTTTTGGCACATCTCACCGGTGGCCACCTTGACCGGATGCACCCCCTCGCGGATGCGGCGATGCCCTTCCACGTCGTCCGGGCTGGTCGGTTCTTCGATAAACCAGGGTTTGGCAAAGGCCAGATGCTTTACCCAGGGAATGGCGTCGTTGACTTCCCACACCTGGTTGGCGTCGATCATCAGTTGACGATCGGGGCCGATCACCTCGCGGGCAATGCGCACCCGGCGGATATCATCTTCCAGATCGCGCCCGACCTTCAGCTTCAGGTAAGAGAAACCGGCATCGACCGCTTCCTGACACAACCGGCGCAGCTTGTCGTCCGGATAGCCCAGCCAACCGGCGGAAGTGGTGTAGCAGGGGTAACCCTCCTGCAGCAGCCGCTCCAGGCGCTGTTCCTTGCCCTGCGCCCGTTGTCTGAGCAGGGTGAGCGCTTCCTGCGGGGTAATGCAGTCGGTGATGTAGCGAAAATCAATGCAACGCACCAGTTCCTCGGGGGTCATCTCGGCCACCAGCCGCCACACCGGCTTGCCCTCGGCTTTGGCCCATAGATCCCAAACCGCGTTGATCACCGCCCCGGTCGCCAGGTGGATCGCCCCCTTGTCCGGGCCGATCCAGCGCAACTGGCTGTCACTGGTAAAGCGTCGCCAGAAAGCGCCCATATCGGCGGCGATCTCTTCCAGCGACACCCCGACGATCTGATGCTCCAGCGCGCGGATCGCCGCGCAGCAGATCTCATTGCCGCGGCCAATGGTAAAGGTCAGCCCGTGGCCTCTCAGATCGTCGCGATCGGTCTCCAGGATCACGTAGGCAGCGGAGTAATCCGGATCCGGATTCATCGCGTCGGATCCGTCCAGCGCCAGCGAGGTGGGGAAGCGGATATCTTCAACCCGCAGTGCGGTAATCTTCGTCATGGCAGTGCTCCCCATCAGGCTTGTACGGTTGTTTGACGCTGTTCACCCAAACCTTCAATCCCCAGACGCATCGTCTGCCCGGCTTTCAGGTAGAGAGGCGTTGGCTTCTGCCCCATGCCGACGCCCGGTGGCGTGCCGGTAGAGATCACGTCGCCCGGCTGCAGGCTCATAAAGCGGCTCAGATAGCTGATGATTTGGGGAATGCGGAAGATCATGGTGCTGGTGTTGCCGTCCTGATAGCGCTTGCCGTCCACCTCCAGCCACAGATTCAGGCTATGGGGATCGGCAATTTCATCGGCGGTCACCAACCAGGGGCCGGTGGGGCCAAAGGTGTCGCACCCCTTGCCCTTGTCCCAGGTGCCGCCGCGTTCGATCTGGAATTCACGCTCCGAGACGTCGTTAATCACGCAGTAGCCGGCAACGTGCTGCATCGCGTCCTGCTCGCTGATATAGCGTCCGCCCTGACCAATGATCACACCCAGCTCCACCTCCCAGTCGGTCTTGAGCGAGTCACGCGGGATTTGCACCTGATCGTCAGGCCCCACCACCGCGCTGGTCCACTTGCTGAACACCACCGGCTCAGAAGGGATTGCCGCGCCGGTTTCCGCCGCATGATCGGCATAATTCAGACCAATGCAGATAAATTTGCCGATGTGGCCCACGCATGGCCCCAAACGCGGCTGTCCAGCCACCGTCGGCAGTTGGTTGATGTCCAGCGCGCGCAATTTGTCCAAAGCGGCAGGCAACAGTGCCTCACCGCTCAGATCGGCGATATGCTGTGAAAGGTCACGGATCTGCCCCTGACTGTCTAATATTCCCGGACGTTCCTGCCCCGGTGCGCCATAGCGTAAAAGTTTCATCCTGTCCTCACTGTAGAAAAATGTGTCGGGCGTCATCGCCTGAAGTTCCGGGCCTCAGTTGCTCCAGCCGCCGTCAATAATCTGCACCGTACCTGTGGTATAGGAACTGGCGTCGGACGCCAGATAGAGCGCCAACTGGGCAATCTCGCCGGTGGTGCCAATACGGCCAATCGGCTGGCGGGCCACAAACGCCTGATACACCTCTTCTTCGCTGCGGCCCTGCTCACGCGCCTGTTCGGCAATACGCTGGCGCAGCGACGGTGATTCCACCGTGCCGGGGCAAATGGCGTTACACCGGATGCCCTGGGTGACGTAATCCGCCGCCACTGAACGCGTCAGGCCGATCACCGCCGCCTTGCTGGCGCTGTAAGCGAAGCGGTTCGGCACCCCTTTCACGCTGGAAGCGACCGACGACATGTTGATAATCGAACCGTTTTTGCGCGCCAGCATGCCGGGCAAGAAGGCACGGATCATGTGGAACATCGCCGTCACATTAAGATCGAGGGCAAACGCCCACTGCTCTTCGCTGCACTCGAGGATCGAGCCGCTGTGTACCACGCCGGCGCAGTTGAACAGCACGTCGATCGGCCCCAGGGTTTCCGCCGCCGCGGCGATCGCCGCAGTATCGGTCACGTTCAGCGTCATCGGTCGAATACCGGGCAGCCCCTGCAGTTGTTCGGTGTTGATATCGGTGGCGATCACCTCGGCGCCCGCATCGGCAAACAGCCTGGCAGTGCTGAAACCAATCCCCTGTCCAGCGGCGGTAATCAGCACGCGTTTTCCAGTTAAATTCATTTTCGCTCCCTTGGCCTAAAGGCCTAATGGTCAGGCCATTAAAGGCGTTTAAAGGTCGGACCTTTAACATGACAAAAGACGCTTTACGCGTTATGGTTTGGTGAGAATATTATGAGACACACTTAAAACAGCATTTTGATTAACCAATTTTTTACACTTGAATAACGATTACTCAAGCGGCTTGAGCAATATTTGTGCGCAGCATCACTTAACTTCGAATAGCCTAAGGTAAAAAATGCCGATCACCCGACTGGAAAACCCACGTATTTACAGACAGATAGCCGACCAATTGAAACGGCTCATCGATAATAATGAATTTCCACCAGGCAGCCGCCTGCCGTCCGAGCGGGATCTGGCCCAGCAGTTACAGGTCAGCCGGGCCTCCGTGCGTGAGGCGCTGATCGCACTCGAAGTGATTGGTCTGGTGGATGTCAAAGTCGGCAATGGGGTGATCGTCCGGGCACAGACGCCGGTAATGATTTCGCAGGAACCGGTGATGGCACAGGCCGGGCGCGGTCAGTGGGCAGAAATCGATGATGAGCTGAATATCGAGCTGGATTTTAATGCCGAGCTGCCGCCCTTCTCACTGTTGCAAACCCGTTTATTGATCGAACCGGAAACCGCCGCGCTGGCCGCCCGCCATGCTACTGACCAGGAGCTGGCAGGCATCCGTGCCGCCTACGAACAAAACTGCCGTGATAACCGTGAAGGATCTGCCACCCATCCCGGTGACCGGTTGTTCCATATCCGCATCGCCCAGGCCAGCGGCAACCCGGCCTACGCCTTTATCATCGGTCACCTGCTCGGCCACCGCTATGGCAGCATGTTCCGCGTACTGCAGCGCAACTATACGCCGGACGATATGTCACACCGTTCCGAGCAGGAACATCAGGCCATCTTAGCGGCGATCGAAGCGCGTGACGTGCGCGGTGCGCGCAAGGCAATGAAGGCCCATCTGGATCAGGTGATCGCCATTTTCACCCGCGCACAGTAAGTCGATTCGGCATCATCAGGGCGGCAGAAAATTATTTATCAAACCGCTCTTTTTTCCACATGCAGCCAGGGCCGAGGCACATTACACTGACAACAGACGAAACCGGCTCATATCCCGGTTCAGGCCTTTTTCCTGTTGCCTTTTAAAATGGATAACAACCGTTGAAGAACTCTTTCTCCGCTTCATTGCTGGCGCTGAGCCTGTGTGCCGCCCCGCTGGCCGCACAGGCCGCCGCACCGCAACTGGCCTCGCAAATTGTCGACCAGTATGCTGAACATATTTTCTACAACAGCGGTGCCACCGGGATGGCACTGGTGGTGATCGACGGTAATCAGGTGGTTAACCGCAGTTTTGGCGACACCAAACCCGGCAATAATCTGCGCCCACGCCCGGATTCCCTGATCCGCATCGCCTCTATCACCAAGCTGATGACCAGCGAAGTGATGGTCAAGATGGCGGCAGAAGGCCGGGTCAAGCTCAACGATCCGCTGCGCAAATACGCCCCACAGGGCGCTTACGTCCCGGCTTATAACACTCGCCAACCGATCACGTTACTGAATCTGGCAACCCACACCAGCGCACTGCCGCGTGAACAACCGGGCAAGAAGCCGCCGAAAACACCGGTCTTTACCTGGCCGACCAAGGCACAGCGCTGGCAGTGGCTGGAACATGCCAACGTCGCGGTGCCACCGGGCGTACGTGCCTCTTATTCCAATCTGGCGTATGACCTGCTGGCCGACGCGTTATCCCGCGCGGCGGGCAAACCCTACAGCGCCCTGCTGAAAGAAAAGATCACCGCGCCGCTCGGCATGGTCGATACCACCCTGAGCCCAAGCGCCGAACAGTGTTCACGCCTGATGGTAGCCTCGGCCGGCCCCAGCGCCTGCCGTGATACCACTGCCGCGGCCGGCAGCGGCGGCGTTTACTCCACGCCGCGCGACATGCAGCGCTGGATGCAGCAGTTCCTGACCTCCAATGTTTCCGGCTCCCGTAAATCGACCGCCGCCAGCGAACAGACCATGTATTTCCAGCGTAACGATCTGGTGTCGCTAAAAGGCATGGACGTACCGGGTGAAGCCAGTGCGCTGGGACTGGGTTGGGTGTATATGGCACCGAACGGTGAGTTACCGGGGATTATTCAGAAAACCGGCGGGGGTGGCGGCTTTATTACCTATATGGCGATGATCCCGCAGAAAAACGTCGGGGTGTTTGTGGTGGTGACCCGCTCGGAACTGAGCAAGTTCACCAACATGAGCGATCCGGTGAACCGGCTGGTAAGTGATTTGGCGGCGAATAAAAGTTAATGCCATGGGGCGCAGCAGTGAGCTGCGCCCCATGAATGTCAGGCCAGAGCCAGTCTTTCGTGCATCACCGGATGGAAGTTGCGCTTGAAGTAGATCAGCCCGTTGCCGGCCGCGCTTACCACGATCTGGCGGATCTGCACCAGATACACCTGATGGGTGCCGATGCTCTGGATCTGCTCGATCTCCCCTTCCAGGCTGGCCAGCGTGTTACGCAGCACCGGCTGCCCCAGCGTGCCGCTCTGCCAGTCATCCAGACGAAAACGTTCTTCCATGCTGACCTCGGTCATACCGGCAAAGTGGCGTGCCATCAGCTCCTGCTCATGGTTCAACACGTTGACGCACAGCCGCTGATTGGCCTGAAATACCGGGTTCATCGCGCTGTTCCGGTTTATGCACACCAGCAGCGTCGGTGGTGTATCGGTCACTGAGCAAACCGCGGTGGCAGTGATACCACAGCGCCCCGCCGGGCCGTCGGTTGTGACGATATTCACCGCTGCGGACAGGCTGGCCATGGCGTCGCGAAACAGCAGACGGTGTTCATTTTCCTGAGACATACAAACCTCCTTGCGGATCACTTAAGCAGTCTATCCAACTGATTAATGTCGTCATTGTTATGCAGATGCGGCACTTTCCAGCCGTGCTGGTCGTAGTCGGACAGGCATTTGTCGACCATCTCCATCATCTTGCCCATGGTGCCGGATCCCTGCGCCTGACGCAGGCACTGCAGGCGGATCTCATCCTGGCTGCCGGCATAGTTGATCTCATACAGTTCGTGACGACCACCGAACTCACTGCCGATCGCATCCCACATCAGCTTGAGGATCTTGATGCGCTCGACGTGATCCATACCGTCGGATCCGCGCACATAGCGGGACAGGTACTTGTCGATCTCCGGGTTATTCATGTCACGCACGCTGGACGGCAGGTAAATCAGGCCACTGGTGACGTTCTTTTCGATGATGTTCTTCACCTTGGCGTAGGCCATTGGTGCCATCACGCGGTAAGTCTGTAGCGCAGCGGAATCCGGCAGATAAGCGCCATTTTCCCACTTGGTGGCTTCGGCACACATCGCATCGGTCAGCGACCAGAACAGATTGCGCCAGGCTACCACTTCGCCCAGATCGGCCTGCACGCCACGGAACTCCAACACGCCGGTACAGGACAGGCTCTTTTGCAGCAGCGCAGTGATAAAGTCCATCTTCACCGCCAGGCGAACACAGGCCTGTAAAGGGAACAAGCGGGCGAATCCCCCTTCGGTACTCCAGCGACGACAACGATCGAAATCGCGGTAGATCAGCACGTTTTCCCATGGGATCAACACATGATCCATAATCAGGATCGCATCGTTCTCATCAAAACGGCTCGATAGCGGGTAATCGAACGGCGATCCGGTGGCACCGGCCACCAGTTCATAGGAGGCGCGGGAGATCAGTTTCACCCCTTCGGCATCCATGGGTGCGACAAACATCAGCGCAAAATCCGGGTTATCACCCATCACCTGGGCCGAACCGAAGCCGATAAAGTTGTAGTGGGTCAGCGCCGAGTTGGTCGCTACCACCTTGGCACCGCTGACGATAATGCCGGCGTCGGTCTCTTTCTCCACCTGAATAAACACGTCTTTCACTTCGTTGACCGGCTTGTGGCGGTCAATCGGCGGGTTGACGATAGCGTGGTTAAAGTACAGCCCGGTTTCCTGAATGCGTTTGTACCAGTGGCGGGCGTTGTCGGCGAACTGGCCGTAAAACTCGGGATTAGCGCCCAGCGCGGAGCCGAAGGCCGCTTTGTAGTCCGGGGTGCGCCCCATCCAGCCGTAGCTCTGACGCGACCAGTCGGCGATGGCGTCACGCTGCTGACGCAGCTCTTCCGGGCTGCGTGCGTAGCGGAAGAATTTGTGGGTGTAGCCGCCGTTGCCGGTATCGGTACCCCAGCACAGGCGGTCCTGGCTAACCGGGTCATGCAGTGAGTCGTACAGTTGACCGACCGAGGCCGCCGCATTACGGAATGCCGGATGGGTAGTCACGTCTTTCACCCGCTCGCCATAGATATAAATTTCACGGCCGTCCTGCAAGCTCTTCAGGTATTCGTCACCGGTGAACGGGCGTTTGTTGTCAGCACGAAAGTCTTCAGGTTTCATTTAACTCTTCCTCGTAATCGGTATTTTAGGGGCCGTGGGTTCGGCCACTTGTTAAAATAATGTTTTCTTTTGGTTGCTTAATTGAAGCCCCCAATGCCGGTTTCGAGAAGAGACTTTTGCGGCAATCGCCGGTACTTTTCAGGCAGGTTTGCCGCTTTAGCGGCAAACTGTGATCCAGCTTACGAAAGGGAATGTTGTGCAGCGCGGTAGGTCGAGGGGGAGCAGCCTTCCAGCCGATTGAAAAAGCGGGCGAAATAGGCCGGATCTTTAAAGCCCAGGCTATAAGCGGTTTCATGCACCGTGCAGGCACTGAACAGCAGCATGCGTTTGGCCTCACGCAGCAGGCGATCGAATATCAGTCGTTTGGGCGGCTGATTGGCGAAACGCCGACACAGGTCGTTGAGTCTGGATTCGGTGACGCCCAGCGCCTGGGCATAGTCCGGTACCGGCAGGTGATCGCGGAATCGTTCGTCCACCATCCGGTTGAAACGCTGGAACAATTTCAGCTCGCCGCGCACCCCACTGGTGGCGGAATCCTCCAGCGATGCATTGCGCAACAGCAGGGTCAACACCGCCTGTGCCAGCAACGCCAGCGTCTGTTCGCGGCCGGCCAAGCGCTGGCCGAACTCACGCCGGATCAACGCCCAATAATGGCTGAGCGCCGTCAGTTCCTGCGGCGCGTCGGCCATCGACAGACAAATACCCGGCATATCCATTGCCAGATTGCTGCCGGGATACAGCCGCTCCAGCAAGGGCCAGATCAATTCCTGACGCACCGTCAGCACGTGACCGTCGCTGTCCGGCTCGGTGAAGAAGGCATGCGGCACCGAGGGCGGTGTCAGGATAAACAGCGGTGCCTGCACCGAATAGTGCTGATCGTCCAACTGCAGCTCAATCTTGCCGGTCTCCAGAAAATGCACCTGGAAGAAGCGGTCGTGCCAGTGCACCTGCATATCGCGGCCAAAAAAGGCCGCCAGCCCGGCAAAGGTTTCATAATGCACTTCATCCGTGGCGTAACGCGCATCGTACTCTTTGCAGATATCGATGTTGGCGATAAAACCGGTACTTTTCTGCATGTAATGACCTCATTCCCCCGGTAAGGGGCGCCGCATACCGCGCCCGCAAACTGTCCTCACTAAGGCGTGGCCCGTGGACGTGAACTTTGCATCGGGATACGCCAGACGATCAACGCGCCGATGATCAGCAGCGCCGAAACAAAGTACAGCCCGGAGTTAAAGCTACCGGTCAGATCCTTAAACCAGCCGATCAATAGCGGGCTGACCGCCGATCCTATGTTGCCGGTGGCGTTGATCACCGCGATCCCGATTGCCCGCGCCTCCAGGCTGATCGACTGATCCGGCGTAGTCCAGAAGATCGCCATAGCCGTGAACGAGCCGACAGAAGCCATGACGATCCCCAGCAGTTGGATCATGCTGTGATCGGTGGCAGAAGCCAGCAACCAACCCGCGGCGGCAAACAGGTACGGCAACGCGGTATGGTGCTTGCGCTCCTGTAGTCGATCCGATCTTTTACTCCACCAAATCATCCCGGCAATGGTACAGATCTGCGGGATCGCCGCCAAAATACCGATCACAATGTTGCTGCTGCCCTGGTTGAAGCTTTGCAGGATCTGCGGTGTCCAGATGTTGATGGCGCTCAGGGTGTTGGTCAGGCAGAAATAGGCCAACGTGTACATCAGCACAATCGGGGTGAAGATTTCTCGCCACAGATTGCGCTGCTGCATAGCCCGATGGCTACCCGGCCCATTGGGCTGCACCAGTTGCAACTTGTCGGCGTCCATCATGGCTTTCAGACTGGTTTTTTCTTCGTCGGTCAGCCATTTGGCCTTGGCCGGAGTATCGTCCAGGTAGAACCACACCACCACGCCCAACAGCACCGAAGGAATGCCCTCCACCAGGAACAGCCATTGCCAGCCCTTGAGGTTCATCAGCCCGTCCAGCGCCAGAATATAGCCGGACACCAGTGAACCAATCGCCATGGTCACCGGCATGGCGATCATAAACAACGCATTGGCGCGAGCGCGGTAAAACGCCGGGAACCAGTAGGTGAGATACACCAGAATACCCGGCAGAAAACCGGCTTCGGTAATGCCGACGATCATCCGCAGCACATACAGGCTGGTCGGCCCGGTGGCGAACAGAGTACAGGTCGAGGCGATGCCCCACAGCACCATAATGGTGGCGATCCAACGCCGTGCCCCGACGATCCCCAGCATGATATTGCTCGGGATACCGAAGATCACATAGGTGACGTAGAACAGGGTCGCCGCCAGACCGAACATGGTCGAGCTGAGGCCGAGATCCTTGCCCATGGTTAACCCGGCGAAACCGATATTGATGCGGTCGAGGAAAGAGAAAACAAACAGCACAAACAGGAAAATAATCAGTCGCCGAAATAGCTTTTTAATCACCGATTGCTCGGTGGCGGTTAACGCTTTATGTTGCTGCGCCGGGTTAACCGGCGGCAGCGAATCGACGTTGCTCATGGTGTCTCCAGTAAGATTGCGTCCTGCAACCTAATAAACGCCCGGGGATTGCACGGGAGGCTGTTGCTGCTTAAAGCGACCGGCCAGGGATTCCGCTGCCCGCGCCAGCAGGGTGGTATCTACCCCGACCGCGACAAACAGCGCGCCGGACGCCAGGTAATGCTGCGCCAGCTCCGGGTTAGCGGTCAGAATGCCCGGTGCCTTGCCGGCAGCGCTGATGCGCGCAATGGCATCGTCGATGGTGCGTTGCACCTCCGGTTGCTGTGGATTGCCGGCATACCCCATATCGGCACTCAGATCTGCCGGACCGATAAACACCCCATCGACCCCTTCCACCTGCAGGATCTCATCCAGGTTTTTCACCGCCTCACGGGTTTCGATCTGCACCAATACGCACATCTGCGCGTCGGCCTGTTGCAAATAATCCGGCACCCGGTTCCAGCGAGAGGCACGCGCCAGCGCGCTGCCAACACCGCGTATGCCGTGCGGCGGATAACGGGTAGCACGCACCGCATCACGCGCCTGCTCGGCATTTTGGATCATCGGGATCAGCAGCGTCTGCACGCCGATATCCAGCAATTGCTTGATCATCACCGCGTCATTCCATGCCGGGCGCACCACTGGCTGACTCGGGTAAGGCGCAATCGCCTGTAACTGCCCCAGCACCGTTTGCACGTTGTTGGGCGCGTGTTCGCCGTCGATCAACAACCAGTCAAAACCGGAACCGGCCAGCAGTTCTGCGCTGTAGCTGCTGCACAGCCCCAGCCACAGGCCAATCTGCGGGCGCTTTTCCTGCAGCGCCTGCTTAAAAACGTTGGTTAACATTGTGTTCTCCATGGTGTTTTCCCCTCCCTGAGGGGGAAATCAAACAAACCGGCAGCTAATGCAGCCCATCGGGCCGTAATCGGCATGGAAGGTATCGCCGCGTCGTGCCGCTACCGGCCGGGTAAAGGAGCCGCCGAGGATCACCTGTCCGGCTTCCAGTTCCACGTCATACGGGAACAGCTTGTTGGCCAGCCAGGCCACGCCGTTGGCCGGATGGTTCAACACCGCCGCTGCGACGCCGGACTCTTCGATCACCCCGTTGCGGTACAGCAGCGCACTGATCCAACGCAGATCCAACGCGTCCGGTTTGATTGGCCGGCCGCCCATCACCACACCGGCGTTAGCGGCGTTATCGGAAATGGTGTCGAACACTTTGCGCGGGCGCTGAGTTTCAGGGTCGACGTTATGGCTACGTGCATCGATGATCTCCAGCGCCGGAATGATGTAATCGGTGGCGTTGTAGACGTCAAACAGCGTGCAGTTCGGCCCACGCAATGGCTTGGCCAGCACAAACGCCAGCTCGACCTCAACGCGCGGCACGATAAAGCGATCGATCGGAATATCGCTTCCGTCGTTAAAAAACATGTCATCCAGCAACGCACCGAAATCCGGTTCAGTGATCTGCGAACTGACCTGCATGGCGCGCGACGTCAGGCCGATTTTATGGCCCTTCAAGGTGCGGCCTTCGGCGATTTTCAGCGCCACCCACTGCCGCTGAATGGCATAGGCGTCTTCGATGGAGATCTCGGGATGATCCAGCGACAGCGCGCGGATCTGCTCACGGTTCTGCTCCGCCTGATGCAAACGTTGCACGGCACGGCTAACCAGCTCTTTATCCAACATTGACGGCCCCTTACTCTTTACGGAATAGCGCGTGGACATTGTTTTGCTTGTAGTTCAGCACCGGATCCAGCTCTTCCATGGCGAACGACAGCGCCAGAAAGCGGTTGGCCATCAGCTCGGCGAAGTGCTCGGTGATCAGCGTGAACAGCATCGCCCCCACCTGTTCACGGCTTTCCAGGCTGCGGCCGTGGCCGATCTTCAGCGTCATATGCACAAAAGCATAATCCCGCCGGCCGTCGGCCATCTGCCAGGTGTCCAGCCAGATGGCACGGCTGCGCACCCCGGCCAGTGGGAAAATCCCGGTGTCCGCCAGCGCCTGATTGACCTTGGCGAACAGCGCGGGTAAATCCGCCTCACGGCGGATGTTGTCGGTACATTCAGCGTAAAAATGGGGCATGGCGGCTCCTCAGGCTTCGGCCGGCAGCGGGAACACGGCGTTAACCTGCCCGGTGCCGGAACTGGCGAACAGCGGGGTAATGAACTCCACCTTGCCGTCATATTTGTCCCACCCCAGCAGGCCGAGCAGCATCACGGTGTCATGCATGTTGCCTTCGCCGTAACAGTAGTCGGCGTACTCCGGCAGCATTTCGCAAAACTCGCGGAAGCGCCCTTCCTCCCACAGCTTGACCACCCGTTCGTCCATCTGCTGGTCAAACTGGCGGGTATAGCTGTTCATGCCTTCTTCGGCACGCTGGTCGTCGATAAAGCGATGTGAAAGCGAACCGCTGGCCAATACCGCCACCGTGCCGTCGTATTTCTCAATCGCGGTTTTGATCGCTTCCCCCAGCCGACGGCTGTCGGCAAAGTCATGTACGGTGCAAAACGCCGAAATCGAAATCACCTTGAAATGTTTGTCGCTGTTCATGTAGCGCATCGGCACCAGCGTGCCGTATTCCAGCTTCAGACTTGGGATCTCATGCGCCTTGGCACGCACCCCGAGTTTGCAGGCTTCCGCGGCGATCAACTGCCCCAGCGCCGGGTTGCCTTCGTATTCGTAGGTCATGTCGCGGATGAAGTGCGGCAGTTCGTTACTGGTATACAGCCCTTCGAAATGCGGGCTGCAGTTGATGTGATAGGCACTGTTCACCAGCCAGTGGGTGTCGAATACGATAATGGTGTCGACGCCCATTTCGCGGCAGCGCGCGCTGATCTCTTTATGACCGTCGATCGCCGACTGACGGCAACCGTGGTTTTTTCCTGGCATTTCCGACAGATACATCGATGGAACATGCGTAATTTTGGCGGCCAAAGCTAACTTACCCATACAACCTCCTATCCCCTTCATCTTTCGAATTGCTGCGTTGTTGGCTGCCTACGGTCACCCCAGTCACTTACCTAAGTAAGCTCCTGGGGATGTCCGTACTTGCCGCCTAGCCCCAATCCGAAAGCTGTTGGGTATAGCCTGTTTTAGTTTTAAAACATGGAGCTGATTTAGACGCCCCAGCGTGGGATCGGGTGATCACCCATGGAAATACACACGTTCTTCATCTCGGCAAACACTTCGAAGCTGTATTCCCCGCCTTCGCGGCCGGTACCGGAAGATTTCACGCCACCAAACGGCTGGCGCAGATCGCGTACGTTTTGGGTGTTAACGAAAACCATGCCCGCTTCAATATTGCGGGCCAGACGCAGCACCTTGCTCACATCCTGCGTCCAGATATACGACGCCAGGCCGTATTCCACGTCGTTGGCCATGCGCAGGCCGTCTTCTTCTGATTTGAACGGCAGCAGGCAGGCCACCGGCCCGAAAATCTCCTCCTGCGCGATACGCATCCGGTTGTCGACATCCGCCAGCACCGTTGGGCGCAGGAAGTTGCCGTGGCTCAGACCGGCCGGTTTATCCGGGCCGCCGGCCAGCAGAGTTGCCCCTTCTTCGATGCCAAGGCGGATATAGCCGGAAACTTTTTCCCAGTGCTGCGGGCTGATCAACGCGCCGACCTGGGTGTTGGGATCTTGCGGATCTCCCACTCGCAGGCGGTTGGCGCGCTCGGCGAAGCGTTTGACGAATTCCGGGTAAATGCTCTCCTGAATAAAGATGCGAGAACCGGCGGTGCAGCGTTCACCGTTGATCGAGAAAATGGTGAACAGCGCGGCGTCCAGCGCACGTTCAATGTCGGCATCCTCAAAAATCAGCACCGGCGATTTACCGCCCAGCTCCATGGAAAACTTCTTCAGCCCGGCGCTTTCAATAATCCGGCGACCGGTGGCGGTGCCGCCGGTAAAGGACACGGCGCGCACGTCTTTATGGCGCACCAGCGCATCCCCGGCGGTAGAGCCGTAACCCTGCACCACGTTGAGCACCCCGGCCGGAATACCGGCTTCCAGCGCCAGTTCGCCCAGACGAGCGGCGGTCAGCGGTGACAGCTCGGACATTTTCAGCACCGCGGTGTTGCCCAATGCCAGGCAGGGCGCGGTTTTCCAGGTGGCGGTCATGAAAGGCACGTTCCACGGCGACACCAGCGCACAGACCCCGACCGGCTGGATCAGCGTGTAGTTGAGCATCTTGTCGTCCACCGGGTAGGTGCGGCCGTTCATCTGCTGGCAGATCTCGGCGAAGAACTCAAAGTTGTGCGAGGCGCGTGGGATCAGCACGTTTTTGGTTTGGTGGATCGGCAGACCGGTGTCGGCCGTTTCCATCTCGGCGATCTGCGGTACGTTCTCGTCGATCAGTTCACCCAGGCGACGCATCAGGCGCGCACGCTCTTTCATTGGCGTATTGGCCCATTTCGGGAAGGCGGCCTTGGCGGCGGCCACCGCCTGGTCGATCTCCAGCTGTCCGCCGGACGCCACTTCCGCCAGCACCTCGCCGTTGGCCGGGTTGGTGGTGGTGAAGTACTCTTTGCTGGCTACGTTTTTACCGTTAATCCAATGGTTGATGGTTTTCATCGCAGGCTTTCCTCGTAATCTTTTTCACTGATGATGTGGTTAACCAGACGGCCGATGCCCTCGATCTCCACCACCACTTCGTCACCCGGCTGCACGTCGGCCAAGCCTTTCGGGGTGCCGGTGGCGATCATGTCGCCCGGCTGCAGCGTCATAAATTCGCTCAGGTAGCTGATCAAATAGGGGATATCAAAAATCATGTCGCCGGTGCTGCCGCGCTGACGCAGTTCACCGTTGACGTAAGTGCTGAGTGCCAAACGGTGCGGGTCGGCAATATCATCGCGATCGACAATGTACGGGCCGATTGGCGTCAGGGTGTCGCGGCTTTTCACCCGCAGATTCGGGCGATAGTAATTTTCCAGATAGTCGCGGATGGCGTAGTCGTTACACAGGGTGTAACCCGCCACATAGTCCATGGCGTTTTCGCGGCTGACATTGCGCGCAGTCTTGCCGATCACCGCCACCAGCTCGGCTTCGTAGTGCATATACTCAACGTCGGCCGGACGTACCGACACCTGGCGATGCCCGGTCAGGGTGTTTGGTGCCTTCAGGAACACCAACGGTTCTTCCGGTGCCTTGAATTCCAGCTCGCTGGCGTGGTCGGCATAATTCAGGCCCAGGGCAAACACCGTGCCTTGCGCCGGTGGCAACCACTCGACGTCCAACTCATCGACAACGCTGCCGTCCGGTAGAGTGACACGCAGTTGATCGTCGACGTTGACGTTAACAATTTGGCCATGATGGCGAATACGGGCGTGTTTCATGATGCTTCTCCTGCCTGCGTCACGCGGTTGGTCAGGGTCGGCAGACCGGCGGCACGCACCGTCACTTCGTCCCCGGGTTTAATCTCCACCCGCTGGTGCGGCGTGCCGATCAGCACCGCGTCGCCCGGCTGCAGGGTAATAAAGTCGCTGATGGCGGCAATCAGTTCCGGCACCGAACGCAGCAGATCGGCCGTTGACCAGCGATCTTGTTCCACGCCGTTGATTTCGGTGATGATTTCCAGTTTGCCTGTGGTCGCCAACTGGCCGAGATCCCCCAGCGGGCAGAAGCCGTCGCGGCATTTTGCTTTGATCGCCGGGCGGTAAAAGCTGCTTTCCGGCAGGCTGATGTCATTGGCCAGCGCATAACCGGCCAGATAGTCGGCCACCCGTTCGGCCGGCACCTTGCGCGCGGTATTACCAATCACCACCGCCAGCGTCGCGCCGCTCTGCACTTGCTCCCCGGCAGGAAACGGGATCGCCCCGCCGTTGGCGAGGTAGGTATTACGCGGTTTGATAAACCACACCGGGGTCTTGGGTGGGGTTTTATAAGGTGGCTGATGGAACGCCTGATCCCAGGCATCCATCTGGCTGCGGTGATTCAACGCGACGGAAAATACAGTGCCTTTCATGCAAACTCCTTTCAATGACAGAACATGACAACCGGCATTCATTAATATGTTAATGATTACTTTTATACGCTGTTCAGCTTTTACGCAACGCGGGTGGGTTGATTTGTGATCGTGATAACAAAATATTCACAAGTCGCGAACATTAGCGTGATTATTCAACGCATTAATCAATTTCAGGCGATTTTTCCACCCGTAGCTACATTTTCGCTTTATCCGTCGGGGTAAACTTGGCTACTATTAAGTTATTAATAAATCCAGGCCGTCCATTGCATCCCTGCGTTCGGCACCGGAATAACGAACACCTTGATAGCTAAGGCCAAATCTATGCATGAATCTTTAACCATTGCCCTGCTGCAGGCGCGTGAAACCGCCATGGGGTTTTTCCGCCCGTTTCTGAAAAGTCATAACCTGACGGAACAGCAATGGCGCATCATTCGCGTACTGGCCAACAGCCGTTCAATTGAGTTCCACGAATTGGCGGCGGAAACCTGCATTCTGCGCCCCAGCCTGACCGGCATTTTGTCGCGCATGGAGCGCGATAAACTGATCTTCCGCCTGAAGCCGGTTAACGATCAGCGCAAGCTGTACGTTTCGCTGACCCAGCAAGGCCAGGAGCTGTATGAAGTGGCGCGGCATCAGGTGGAGCAGGGCTACGGTGAGATTGAAGCCGCGTTTTCGCAGCAGAAGATGGAACAACTGATGACGCTGCTGGACGAACTGATCCGGCTTGGCGACAAACTGCCCGCCAACGTGACCGCCCATCCTGCAAAGAAATGATCCTTCCGATTATCATCCTCTAATTAATTGGCGTTGCAGCCAGGCGGCCAGGGCGTGAGTCCCCAGGAGCTTACTTAAGTAAGTGACTGGGGTGAGCGCATGCAGCCAACAACGCTGCAACGTCAAGAAAGAAGAGGATGAGCCTCGGGGAGTAACGCGCCGCCGTCCACCACCAGCGTTTGGCCGGTGATATAGGCCGCCGCCGGTGAGGCGAGAAACACCATCGCCGCCGCAATGTCTTCCGGCTCTCCCAGCCGCCCGAGCGGTACCGCTGCGGCAATCGCCTGATTGACCGCAGCGCCCCCCAGATTGGCCATCGCCGGTGTGCGGATCATCCCCGGCTCCACGCCGTTGACCCGTATCCCCGCCCCCGCCAACTCCAGCGCCGCCGCGCGAATAAAACCGTTCACCCCGGCTTTCGAGGCGGCATAGTGTGCCAGCCCCGGATAAGCCACCCGCGGCCCGGTGACCGACGAGGTCACCAGAATGCTGCCACCGCCCTGACGCTGCATCCACGGCAACGCCGCCTGTGCCAGAAAAAACGGTGCCATCAGATTGACGCTCAGCGTGCGTTGCAACAGCACCGCGTCAATCTCGGCGAAGGGAGTCAGCGGGAAGTAGGCCGCGTTGTGGACGACCACGTCCAGCCGCTGATACCGCTGGCCTACCTCTGCCACCCGTTCGGCAATCTGCCCCGGATCGGCCAGATCACAGGCCATTGCCTGCACCCGCCAACCTTGTTGTTGCAGTATTTCCGCCTCATCCTGCGCCTTCTGCAGTTGCAGATCCGCCAGTACCACCGTGGCCCCCAGCCGGGCAAAGGCGCTGACAATCGCCAGCCCGATGCCCTGCGCGCCGCCAGTCACCAGCACCACCTGGCCGCTAAAGGCATCGGCCGCATAAGGTGTCTTCATCGGCCTATCCCCGTGGATGACGCGTGGTATTCAGCACCTGGGCGTGGGCACCCACGGCAAAATTGCTCAGCGCATTGAAGTCACTGCCCTGATAACCGAGGATCTTGCCGTCGGTGCGCATGCCCTGCAGATCGATCATCACCACGCCCAGCGTCGGCACAATCTTCTCGCGCCAGACGAACAGGTAGAGCTGTTCGGTCACCTTCACGTAATGACAGCGATCGACATCCGCCAGCCCTTTCTCCACCCCGTCCAGGCACTGCCAGGCATAGAAATTGTCGTTCAGGTAAATGTGCTCATAGCGTTCGGTCGGGCTGTAGGTATACATATTGCGCATGCCGATTAACTCATCGGTGAACTGTGGCGGCGCAACGGTGGCATCATCCAGCGTGCCAAAGTGGAACTCCGCCTTGACCGCCGTCAGCGGCAACCCCTGCTCAACCCGGCTGAAGGCATCCAGTCGTGTCTGCTGCTCATCCGGCAACTGGCCGTAGACTGCGGTGAAATTGCCCTGATTACGATCGCACACCAGCGTAATACTGGCGTTGTCCTGCGCAGGATCGAGAAAATCGATAAACAGAATGCCGGGGCGAATGCTGGTGGCACGATAAGCAATGCCCCGGTACTCACCCCAGCTCAGCGTCTGCTGATCGACGAAATGACAGCTCAGCGTTTCCCCGTCGGCAAAGCGCAATGCCAGCGTACTGCCGCTAAGGCCGTGTTGTTGTTCCAGCGTATTGCTGTGCGGGGCAAAGCCTTCCGCCAGCGCGCCCACCTGAATAAATACCGCTTCTGAACTCATTTGATGCTCCTTAAAGGGAAGTGAAAGCCAATGTCGGCACGTCGACGATGGTTGAACCGCCGTCGGCCACCAGCGCCGCGCCGGTAATGATCGATGCCTCTGCCGAACAGAGAAAACGGCAGATGCCGGCGATTTCTTCAGCGCTGGCCGGGCGGCGCAATGGCACATCGCGGCAGACCATCTGATAAGCCTGCGCCAGCGAAATCTGATGGGCGTCCATCAGCAACTGCATCTCTTCATCCGCCATCGGCGTGGTGACCCAGCCAGGGCACACCGCGTTGGCGCGCACCCCCTGCGGACCGTAATCACGAGCGATGGAACGCATCAGCCCGATCAATGCATGCTTGGCAGTGACGTAACCGCAAACTTCCGGTCCGGCGGCCAACGAGGCGATAGAAGCGACAAACAGCAGGTTACCGCCGGTTTTCATCAGCTCCGGCAAACAGGCGCGAGCACTGGCAAATGCGCTGTTGAGATTGCTGTCCATCGCCTGCTGCCATTGTTGGTCGGTCATGTCGGTAATGCGTTTGAATCCCATACCGCCGGCGCTACCGATCAGGCAGTCGATACGCCCGGCCTGTTGCAAAATGGCTGGCAACAATTGGGTGTTCCAGCTTTCTCCACTGGCGGCGTCGCCGACCAACGCCTGCGCGCCGATCTCATCCGCCAGTGCGGTCAGCGGTTCAGGACGACGACCGATGATAAATACCCGATCGCCCTGGGCCGCCAGTAACCGGGCACAGGCGGCGCCCACGCCGGTGCCACCGCCGGTAATCACTACCACTCTATTCATCGATTCTCTCCATCAATTGGCCGATCATCAGCAGGCTGCTGAGCAGCAATCGCCGTTGCTCCGGCTCCAGCCGCAGATAGCGACGACCGGCAGGCAAACGGCTGACCACTTCCGAAGCGGCAAAATGTTCGATCTCCAGTCGCCAGTGTCCGGCAACCAGCGTCAGTTGAATGCGGCGGAAATCCAGCTGTGCCAGCGTTTGGCCAACTTGTGGATAGCGCTGAAAGGCAGCAATCACCCGCTGCGCCGCAGCATCATTGCGGGCGGCGCGATACACCACCCCATTGCGCCGCAGCCATCCCCCGGCGGTGATGCGCAGCGTCAGCGGCTCTTTCAGCGTACAGTCCCCCTGCAGTTGAAAGCGGTGGCTGACGATATGTGCCATAAACAACGCACTGACCTGTTCACTGATGTCGATCACCGGCCCTTGCGCTAACGTCAGCCGCAGCAGGCACGGCGCCAGACGCTCGCAGGCGTAGGGTTGCAGGTTGTTCACCAGGCGGCTGAGGGTGACGCCCGGCTGATAACCCGCCGGTGCGCGCTGCCAGAAACGGTTAAGTGAGGGAAGTAAGCCGATCAAACTGCGCCTCCTCGCCTTCTGCTTTGGCAAAGGCGGTTTCCAGCACCTGCTCGACCGGCACCGGTTTGAACGGGTTGACCTTCTGCACGCACAGAGTCCAGAACAGCGCGTAAGCTGCTGTCAGGCCAATCATGATGCTGAAAGGGATATACACCGCGCGCGGGTTCATGCCCGGCGGAGTGATATAGATAATCGCCAGCACGATGCCAACGCTGGAGACGATTTGCGGCAGCGGGAACCACGGCGACTTGTAAGCACGCGGCAGATCCGGGCGGCGAACACGCAGGATCACCACCGAGCAGGTCACCAGCAGGTAGGCAACGCCCCAGGCGCACACCGCCGCCAGCACCAGCGGAATGATGCGGTCGAGATTGCCCTGGATGGCAAACGCGTGCACACAGGGGATCAATACCGCCACCAAAATCCCCACCACCGGAGTTTTAAAACGCGGGTGCAGGTAAGCGAAGATGCGTGGCAGCGCGCCGTCCAGCGCCATGCCATAAAGAATACGTGGCACCGCGGCCATCAGCGTGTTGATGGTCGCCGCCCCGGCCAACAGCAACCCGATGCCCAACCAATATTTGCCGAACTCGCCCATCACCTGGCCGGCAAAGGCCGGAATGGCCATCGGCGTGTCCAGCAGATGAACGCCGTTGGCGGCATCCACCAGCACGTTTTCCACCTGGTGGCTGAGCGCCGCGCCGTATAAGGCCATGCACACCGCCACGCCGCACAGCCCCAGTGACATGGCTCGCGGGATGACGCTGGCGGAACGTTTGATCTCCGGCGCCATCGGCGTAACCAGTTCGCAGCCGACGAACATGAACATCGCCATGCCGATCAGGCTGAACACCGCGAACGGATCGTTCAGGCTCAGAGTGCTACCGAACCAGCCTTCCAGCGGCACGGCATGCGGTGAAAGCAACCCGGCAATGCCGAAGATCACCAACGTGCTCCACATGGCGAAGGTCAGCACAATCTCCGCTTTACCGAACGCCTCAATGCCAAAAGCGTTGAGTATGCCGAACACGATCACCAGCCCAACCCCGACCATCCAGGAAGCATTGTGGGTTTCCATCAGGGTGTTGAGGTGCTCGAAATTCACCAGCGCCATGATGCCGGAGAGTATGGTTTCGGCGGTACCGGCAAAGATATGCACAATCAGGTAGGCCGACAGCGCGCCGGTAATGGCAAAAAAACGCCCCATGCCGCAGGCGATGTAGTCATAGACCGAGCCGGAGGTCGGCAGGATCGCCGCCGCTTCCGAGAAGGTCGTGAGCTGGGCCTGCATCATGATAAAAGCGATCAGCATCGCCAGTGCGAAGGTGTCGCCGCCGATGCCAAAACCGCTGGTGACGGTGAGGATCACCGGGCTGGCCATAATCATCCCGACCGAGCTGGCCAGCGTGGTGGGGAATCCGACCTTGCCCCGCTCAAGATGGGCGTGAAGCCGCGACGACAGGTTCATGGTTATTTCCTCTTATAGTTTTATCGTTTTGCCCTGATGTTGCATTTGCAGATTTGGCGTCGCCAGTGGCGGCAATATCACTATAGAGAGGAAAAGAAAATGCTGACTATCGTCCTTAAGAACGAGAAGATTTGATCGCAAAGTTGCTATTTAGCCCTAGATACCCGGGCCTAGCGCACCGAGGGGCACTCCGGCGGCTGCGCCGCTACGACCCCTTCGGCACGCTCTCCCTAATAACTGGCTTTTTAAGGAATCTAAGGCCGAGCCATAGCTTTTTCGTCTTACCTTTTTAGTCCGGTCAGCCGTTATGGTTTTAGCCGGGGTGAAAGGATTTCCAGAGAGGATCAAGCGCTGCGGTGTTTGTCTATCGTTCTTAAGAACGAGCTGTCGAAGACGGCCCTGCGGGGTTACAAAAGGGCGATTCGTGGCGGGGACGTCACTCTAAATAGGAAATCGCTGTAAATTCAGCGGGAAGGACATACCACATTCGTTAATATATTAATGAAATATTGACACCAAAAGACCGCTGGAGCCATCAACAACCGATCGCCGCCTTGTTATTTATGTATTTTATTGCAATCCGGCTCACGTTGTTAATATGTTTTAATTGTGTTGCAAAATTGCTACCGCTATGCTTGTATCGTTCATATATTGACCGCAATAGTTCTCCAGACAGAATGATAAGGGGAGGAAATGAATCATGCACACCACCGCACCATCCGATGCCTTTATCACGAGCTGTCTGAACACCATTGCTCATCTTATCCCGGTGTCCGCCGGGGTATTTTATTTGGTTAATCCGGATCTGCGGCCAGACCATTATATTTTGCATGGTATTTCCGATAACACCCATCAGCAGTATTTGAATCATTTCCAGCAGATTGATCCGCTTAAACCGGCCAACTTCCACCAGCAGGACATTAATATGGTCGGCATGAGCCCGGCGGCGATCGCCAATAACCGCCACTATTATCATGACTTTATGCTGCCCAATCACATGCGCGATATGACGGAGATATTTATCCGCCAGCGTAAACGCATTGTCGCCGGAGTGTCATTAATTCGCGATACGCCGTTTACCGAATTGGAACGCGGTCGCCTGCGGGCGGTGATGCCGCTGATCGAGCTGGCGACCCGCGATCTGCTACCTGGTGGTGAAGCCCAATTGCTGACGGCCAAGGAGCAAGAGATCGTCAATATGGTGCGCGAAGGGGCCAGTAATAAACGCATCGCGCTGAAGTTGGGTATTTCCCTTTCGACGGTGAAAACCCACATGCGCAATATATTTGCCAAAACCGAAGTCGTAAATCGCACCGAATTGGTCGCCAACAGCTTTATTGCACACGGATGATAAATTAAGCCATAGCAATGGCTTATGACCGATAAATTAAACGCGTTAATTATTCGTCATCAATGGCGCGGTTTCCGCCTGCCTAAAACATGGCATCGCGGGTATATCTGACTCAGGCTTACCCCGTGGAGATCATTATTATGTCCAGTGATTCTGTTTCTGTGCCCACCGTCGGGACGGCGCTTCCCTGCCCGCCACGGCTGTTGACCGCCATTATTCTCTTTGCCGCCATTGCGCCGGGCATCCTGATGACCGCACCGGCCATAGCCGCGCAGTTGGCCAGCCAATGGCTGCTGACTCCGGCGCAAATCGGCCATCTGTTTTCTACCGAGCTGGGGGCAATGAGCCTGGCCACGCTGCCCGCCTGGTGGTGGATTAGCCGCGTTAACTGGCGCCGGGTGGCAGCACTGGCAGCGGCGGTGTTTATCGCCGGTAACCTGGCCTCGGCGTGGGTCAGCGATTTCAGCCTGCTGCTGGGGCTGCGTTTTATCGCCTCGCTGGCGGGCGGCACCTTGATGATCCTGTGTATCACCTGCGCGGCGGGCACCGCCAACCCCAGCCGGGTTTACGCCCTGTGGGTTCTCGGCCAACTGGTGTTGGGCGCGGTCGGGCTGCTGGTGCTGCCGCCGCTGTTCGCCCATTTTGGGTTGATGGCGGTCTATCTGATCCTGGCGGCTATCATGCTGTGCTGCCTGCCGCTGATCGGCGCCTTCCCCAGCGGGTTTCACCCGGTGCAATCCGCCGCTCATTCCGCCACCGCCCCCCGGCTGCGCAAAATCATCGCCGTATTGGCGGTACTGACCTTTTACATCAGCCTGAGCGCAGTCTGGACCTTTATCGGCAGCATCGCCGCCGCGGCCGGTCTCTCGCCGGTACACAGCGGTCAGGTACTGGCCACCGCCACGCTGTTTGGCATCGTCGGTGCCGGCGCTGCCGCTTTGATCAGCGCCGGTCGTGGCGGCAACCGGCTGATTTGGCTGGGTTACGGTTTGCTGCTCGCCGGTATCGCGCTGCTGATCCGCGAGCCCCTGCTGCTGCGCTTCGCGATAGCGGCGGTGTTGTTCAAATTTACCTGGACCTTTGTGCTGCCGTT
Organism: Serratia proteamaculans; assembly: GCF_949794035.1. Taxonomy (NCBI): domain Bacteria; kingdom Pseudomonadati; phylum Pseudomonadota; class Gammaproteobacteria; order Enterobacterales; family Yersiniaceae; genus Serratia; species Serratia proteamaculans. The sequence continues at coordinate 603,051 of NZ_OX461105.1, read as the reverse complement.
TATTTTGGCCCGCGTCGCCGGGCTGGATAACAACGGCAAGCTGATGAACAACATCAATCTGGTGATTGGCGGCGGTATGGCGATTGGCCCAACGCTGGCCGGTTACCTGATTGAATCTTCAGGCGGCTTTGACGCGCTGCTGGTTGGCGCGTTGGGTTGCTCACTGCTGTCGTTACTGTTGATTTTGTTGGCTTCACCGCGCGCTCGCCGCGCCGTTTAACAGGAGTAAAAAGGTGAAAAGAAAAACCGGTTTCTTGTTTGATGAACGCTGTTTCTGGCACAGCACCGGCCTGCACGCCACCACGCTGCCGGTTGGCGGCTGGGTGCAACCGCCTTCGGGGGCCGGCCATGCCGAGTCGCCGGAAACCAAACGGCGGATGAAGAACCTGATGGATGTGTCCGGCCTGTCACGTCAGCTCACACTGCTGAGCGCCGAACTGGCGACGGACGAAGACCTGCGGCGCATTCACCCGGCCGATTATTTACAACGTTTCAAACAGCTAAGCGACAACGGCGGCGGCATGCTGGGGGAAGAAGCCCCGCTGGGACCGGGCAGCTATGAGATTGCCAAACTGTCCGCCGGGTTGGCCTGTGCGGCGGTCGAGGCCGTGCTGCTGGGTGAGCTGGATAACGCCTATGCGCTGTCACGCCCACCGGGACACCACTGCCTGCCGGACCAGTCGATGGGCTTTTGTTTTCTGGCCAATATCCCGATCGCCATCGAGCGCGCTAAACAAAAATACGGTTTGGGCAAGGTGGCGGTACTCGACTGGGACGTGCATCACGGCAATGGTACCCAGCATATCTACTGGCAGCGTGACGACGTGTTGACGCTGTCGCTGCATCAGGACGGCTGCTTCCCCGCCGGGTACTCCGGTGAACAAGACTGCGGGGCCGGGGCGGGCGAAGGCTATAACATCAATATTCCGCTGCTGGCCGGGGCCGGTGACGACGGCTATCTGTATGCCATGCAGCAAATCGTCGTTCCGGCACTGGAGCAATTCCAGCCGGAGTTGATCATTGTCGCCTGCGGCTACGACGCCAACGCGCTGGATCCGCTGGCACGCATGCAGTTGCACAGCGACAGTTTCCGCAACATGACGGCTTTGGTGCAGGACGCGGCCGACCGTCTGTGTGGAGGAAAATTGGTGATGGTGCATGAGGGCGGTTATGCCGAATCCTACGTGCCGTTCTGCGGCCTGGCGGTGATGGAACAACTCAGTGGCATCCGCACCGAAGTCCAGGATCCGCTGCTGGAATTCATCCAGCAGCAGCAACCGCGCGAAGCCTTCAACCAGTTCCAACGCCAGGCCATCGATAGGCTGGCGCAGCAGTTCATTCGCTAATCACTCCGGGGCGCAGCACTCAGCGCCCCTGACCATTCCCCGCTTTACCACTACGCTGAATAAGACCTCCGTAATCCCTACCGATGAGAAAAATAATATGTCTGAACAGAAAATTAGCTTTATCAAAGGCAGTCAGGGCGATATCGCGGTCCACGATTGGGGTCATGAGCGGCCACGCTTTCTGGCGCTGCTGGTGCACGGTTATGGCGAGCATCTCGGTCGCTATCAGTATGTGGCGCGAATGTTAGAAGCACAGGGCGCACGGGTGTTCGGCCCTGACCATCTCGGCCATGGGCTGTCACAGGGTGAACGCGTATTGATTGAGGATTATGATGCCGTTGTCGACGACGTTCACTGCGTAGTTGAGCATTTTAAGGTATTGCACCCTGGCATCCCGCTGGTGGTCATCGGCCATTCGATGGGCGGTATGATCGCCACCCGCTACGTTCAGCGTTATGGTGATGACGTGCGCGCGCTGGTGCTCTCCGGCCCGTTGATCGGCGAAAGAACCCAGATCTCCGATCTGCTTGGCCTGCCGAAGATCCCTGATGAACCGCTCGATACCGCCACCCTGTCGCGCGATCCGGCAGTCGGCGTAGCTTATCAGGCCGATCCGCTGGTGTGGCATGGGCCCTTCAAACGCCCGACGTTGCACGCCATGCAGCAGATGCTGGCCAAAATCAACGACGGGCCGGGCTTCGGCGCACTGCCCACGCTGTGGATACACGGTGACGACGACCGGCTGGTGCTGATGGCGCAATCGCAAACCACCATTAACCTGCTGAAGGGCAGTGATTTTGAGGTCATGATTAACCCCGGCGGACGGCATGAAAGTTTTAACGAAACCAACAAGGATCAGATATTGCGGCGGATCGGCGATTTTATTAAGCGGGTGCTGGGATAGCGGATTGCCCCTCTCCCGCTGGAGAGGGGCTGGCGCCGAGATCAACCTTCGACAATCGCCAGATAGTGTTTCACAAAGCGATCGGAAGTGATCTCCCAGCGCACCGGCGTGCCTTTCTCGACAAACCACGAATCCCCGGCCTGATACTGTACGGATTGACCGGTGTTCTCATCGGTCAGCGTTGCCGTGCCTTCCCACACCGTGGCGTGTTCGGCAAACGGATACTCCATCACAAAGGTGCCACGGGTACAGCTAAAAATGCCGCAGCTCAGGTTGTCGGTCGGCTCACCGAAAATGCCCGCCACGCCGACGGTTGGCTCACCGGCGATCACTCTGGCGCCCAGATTACTGACGCTGCCAATCTCCAGCAGTTCAGGCAGCGGTTGTTTAAGCAGTAATGGTTTCATTTTTCTCTCCTGTGATAAGAATTAGCGGCGGCCTTTCCAGTAGCCGGATGTCTGGTGCCACACCTTGCCGGCGGTGGTCATCACCCGCCGCAGTTTGTCCTTGCCGAAGATATTGACGTGCGGGATCGAACTCATCAGGCTATAACGATCGGATCCTTCACTCATGCCCTCCGCCAGCACCTTGCAAACGATATGGCTCGGGGTTACGCCAAAGCCGGAATAGCCCTGCACGTAGAACACGTTATCGTGCTGCGGCAAGGTGCCGATCTGTGGGAACAGGTTGGCGCTGCAGCACAGCGGCCCGCCCCAGGCCAGGTCGATCTTGACGTTATGCAGGTACGGAAACACCTTCAACATCAGATGACGGTTCCAGGCTTTGAGATCTGCCGGAATGTATTCGATCAAGCGAGTGGCGCTGCCGAACAGCAGGCGGTTTTCGTTGGTCACCCGGTAATAGTCGATCACCGGGCGGATGTCGCTGTAGGCACCGCGGATCGGGCTGATCTGGCGGATCAGTTCGTCAGACAGCGGTTCGGTCGCCAGCTGGAAAGCGTAGGTATTGATGGTTTTGTTGTAGATGAACGGCTCCATGCCGTTGAGAAAACCGTTGCACGCCCACAGCATTTTGTTGGCACGTACCGACCCCATGGCAGTACGCACCTTTATGCGCGGGCCATACTCCACGTCGAGTACGCTGCTGTTTTCGAAGATCTTCACGCCGTAGCCGCTCAGCGCCTGGGCCTCGCCCAGCAACAGATTGAGCGAATGCACGTGGCCGCCGCCCATGTGTTTCAATGCACAGGTGTAGGCGTCCGATCCCACCACCTGCTTCACCTCGGATCCGGTATAGAGTTCGATCTCTTCGTCCGGCGAGACCGTCTTGAACTCCTTCAGCCAGCTGCGCAGGGTTTTCTCCTGCCGCGCGTTGCTGCCCAGGTAGCCATAGCCAAAGCAAAAATCGGCATCGATTTGGTATTTTTTGATGCGCTCGCGAATAATCCCGGCGCCGAGATTGCTGATTTTAAAGATGGTTTCCAGCCCGGCCGGGCCAACGTGGCGTTTGATCTTTTCCAGATCGTGACCGATCCCGGCCATCACCTGCCCGCCGTTACGCCCGGTACCACCGTAACCCAAATGACGACCTTCCAGAATGGCGATATTGGTGATGCCCTGCTCCGCCAGCTCCAGCGCGGTATTGATGCCGGAGAAGCCGCCGCCGATGATCACCACGTCAACATCCAGATCCTCTTCCAGCGTGGGGAAGCGCAGATCGTACTTTTTGGTTGCCGCGTAATAGGTTAAGGATTCGATATTATTATTCACTGCCGCACTCCCGATGACCCTGGCTCTGTCAGCGGATTATCGGCAAGCGGCCCGACGGCCACCATGTCCCCTTAGGGACATTCGCAACAAATAATTAACACTCAGGCGCTGCGACGCAGCGGCGTGGCCAACAACAGGCTGAACAATTCGGCCTGTGAGCCGATATCCAGCTTGCTGTAGATATTTTTGCGGTGGTTTTTCACCGTACCCAGGCTGATAAACAGCCGGTCGGCGATCTGTTGCGAACCGCAGCCATCGAGGATCAGATCCACAATCTCGCGCTCACGAGGGGTCAGCAAATAACGCGCCTGTACGGCACTGTCCGTTACCCGGTCTGGCGTGGCGGGCGCAACCCTCACTTCACCATGCAGGCGAGCGACGCTTTTCAGCAGCGTCAGCGCGTCACTCAGGTCAGCCAACTGCGGGGAACGCACCCCCACCGACTGGCGCGCCGAGCCAAAAAACACCCCCAACCCGCGTTCCGGCGTCAACGGCAGCAGCACACCGGCTTCGTCATGCCAGCCGGTCATGCGATAAAAATTACGATAATACTCAGTGTGATAAAAGCCGCTGGGGGCCAGTTGACGCAGGGTCAAGACCTCGCTACCCCCACCGCCGTTCAGCGCCTGATAAAACGGATCCTGCAGATAAGCGCCCTGCTGGTAGAGCTGATTTACCGCGTCACTGTTTTCTTTCTCGGTTTTGATCAGGCAGCGTGGTGGCTGACCACGGTCGAAGGCATAAACAATGGCGTTATCAAAGGCGAAGTAACCTTCCAGCCAGGCCAGCAGGCTGGGATAGAAACGCGGGGTCGCCACTGTGTCGATCACCGCTGATAATCTTTCGACCTGAATATTCATCTCCGCCTCGCCATCATTAATAAATTAACAATCACCTTATTCCGGCTGTGCCCTGGCCTGCTTGTTATAGAAAACACTCAATAGCGCCAAATGCAACAGCACAATTGTTTACATGTTAAACAAATCACACCTTCGCCCGATTATCGCCGTCAGGCTCAGAGATGCTGGGTTAATATATTAACGGATGCCTTTAAGGCAGCGAAAAGCAGTGGTTCAGCCGCAGAGGCTGGCTTATGCTGTGGTTTTCGCGCGCCAAGGAGAGACCATGACCCCCAGCCTGACGATCGCCAACCGCCATACCTGGTTCGGCCACGGCAGTATCAGCCAACTGATCCCGCTACTGACCGCCGAACCACAGCCGACGCTGTTGTTTAGCTGCCGCTCATTCCTCAATGGTGCGGTATATTCCTCTCTGGCCGACGCGCTGACACCGCTGCTGATCGGCACGGAGATCGTCAGCCACGAGGCTTCGCCGCAGGAGATCGACGCCTGGGTGACACGCTGGCGCGGTAAAGCCCAGCGGGTGGTGGCCATCGGCGGTGGCAGCGTGCTGGATGCCGCCAAAGCGTTTGCCGCCCTGGTGGAGCATCCGCTGCCGACCCTGCGCTATATGGAAAAGGTCGGTGATACGAAAATCAGCGGTGCCACCCTGCCGCTGATCGCCATTCCGACCACCGCCGGTACTGGCAGCGAAGTGACCCAGAACGCGGTGATCACCGACACCCACTTCAGTAAGGTGAAAGCCTCGCTGCGCCATAACAACTTTGTGCCGCATACCGCCATTCTGGATCCTCAACTGCTGGAAGGCGCGCCGGACAAGGTACTGGCCTATTGCGCCATCGACGCCTTTACTCACCTGTTCGAAGCCTATTTGTCCAAAACCGCCAACGCCATGACCCGCGAGATGTCGCTGACCGGTATCCGCCACTTCCTGCTCGCCTGGCCGACGCTCAACCGCAGCGCCCAGGCCCGCGAGGATATTATGCAGGCCTCGTACCTTGGCGGGCTGACGCTAAGCGCTGCTGGACTTGGGGTGATCCACGGCATTGCCGGTGAGATTGGCGCATTGCGTGACTATCACCACGGCCAGGTTTGCGGCCGCCTGCTGTTGCCGTTCCTCGAAATGCTGGCACAAAGCGAACAACCGCAGCAACGGGCGCTGATGGCCGAACTCGCCGCGCGTCTGTTCCCCGAGCAACAGGACAGCCCGGAGCGCTATCTGATCGACTTTATTACCCGCCATGCCATCGCCACCTTCTGGCAGGACGACCTGCCGATTTCTGCCGACGAATTGGCGGTGACGCAGGCAAAATCCAACAGCAAGAACTCATTGATCGACTACAGCGCGCCCCAGCGACAGCTAATGATCGAAGGCGCTTTCCGCGTCGAATGATTATATAATTCGCTCAAAGTAATAGCGGGAGATGGGAAATGGGTATCGTCAGTTGGATTTTTACCGGCATCGCCATTGGCATCCTGGTCGGCGTGCTGATCAAGATTTTTGGCAAGAAGAAAGACCAGTAAACATCACGCTGTTCCATGAGTCGTCAGCAGGCATTCGTGGAACAGCTTCACCACCCGCTGTGGGCTGGGTGAGCGCCGCAGTACGCTGGAATACTCGCAGTGATAGCGGAACAGCGCCGGTTTGATCGCCCGCATCATATTCTGCGCGACGAAAAACGCCGCATAGTGGTCGGGAAGAAAACCCACGTACTTGCCGGAGAGGATTAAGGTGGCGATAGACTCCTGAGCAAAACCCGTCGCCTTGCGCTGCAAATGCTGCTGTAAACTCAGCTCCATATTCGGCGAGTGATAGCCTAATCCAGCAAAAGCATAATTGTGCAGGAGATCCCAATTCAGCGCGTCGTGATTAGCGGAAAATAATTCATGTTGCGCGCCGCAATATAAGAACATCCTCTCATTAAATAATGAACTATAAGATAAACTTTCCGCACTGCGGTGCATGGGAATAATGCCAATCTGAAATTGGCCGTCAATAACGCCACGTTCAATGGTATTTATTGGCTCCACATACATTTGCAAAGACACCTCCGGTGCCTGCTCACTAAATAAAGCAATCGCCCGGCCGATGTGTGCCTGTGGGTTGCTGACGGTATGGTCAAATATCGCCACGTGCAGTTGCCCGCCCAGGCGCTGGTGCACGTCATCTACTCCACGGCGAAATGCCTCGGTGGCCGCCAGCAGCTTGGTGGTTTCCTGGTAAATCAACAGCCCTTCGTCAGTGACCGCAAACCCCTCACGCCCGCGGTGGCAAAGCGTCAGCCCCAAGCGTTGCTCCAGATCCTTGATATGTTTGCTGATGGTCGACAGGCTGATATTCAGCTCCAGCTCGGCCGCGCTCATGCCGCCGCAGTCGACCACCGCCTTAAATACCCGCAACAATCGCAGGTCCATATCCGACAACTGTCCCAAAATTGCGCGCTTTTTTACTTGCATAAAACCTTAAGTAAGTTTCGATATTTGATTATTCACATTAGTGAAGAAGCGGCACATAGTCAATTTCAGGCAACAATTCATTAACACGTTTATTTATACCCTATAGCTTTTAAGTTACGGCTAGGCGACCAGCTCGCTCATCCCCAGGCGCTTACTCAAGTAAGTAACTGGGGTGAGCTAGTGCAGATAACAACGCTGTAACTTAAAAGATGACGGGTATATTTAATTAACCGTACCTATTCTCCCCCCCGGAGGGAAAAATGGCTGAATTAAATCACCCTGAAAATAAACCCGAACGTGAATGGTTAGAAGCCCATTGGATGCCGTTTACCGGTAATCGTAATTTTAAAGCCAACCCGAGAATGATAAGCCACGCTGAAGGCGTTTATTATACCAGCCAGGATGGGCGCAAAATTTTTGACGGTTTATCCGGGTTATGGTGCTGCGGCTTGGGCCATGGCCGCACAGAAATTGCTGAGGCGGCTTATCGGCAACTTTCTCAATTGGATTATTCCCCGGCGTTTCAGTTTGGCCATGCATTGTCTTTTGAACTGGCGAATAAAATTAAGGCCATGACCCCGGCCGGGTTGGACTATGTGTTTTTCACCGGCTCCGGCTCCGAAGCGGCGGACACCTCATTAAAAATGGCGCGTGCCTACTGGCGAGCCAAAGGCCAGGCGGGCAAAACCTGCTTTATCGGGCGCGAAAAGGGCTACCACGGGGTTAACTTTGGCGGCGTTGCAGTGGGTGGCATCGCCGGAAACCGGAAAGCCTTTGGCACCAGTGCCGAAGCTGACCATCTGCCCCATACCTTGCTGGCGGGTAACGCCTTCTCACGCGGTATGCCGGAACAGGGTGCAGAACTGGCGGAGGAGCTGAACCGGATCATCACCCTGCGTGATGCCTCGACCATTGCCGCCGTGATTATCGAACCCTTCTCCGGTTCCGCCGGAGTGATCGTACCGCCGGTCGGCTACCTGCAACGCATCCGCGAGATCTGCACTCAACACAATATCCTGCTGATCTTTGATGAAGTGATCACCGCCTTCGGCCGCTGCGGTGCCCTGACCGGTGCCGAAGCCTTTGGCGTCACGCCAGACATGATGAATATCGCCAAACAGGTCACCAACGGCGCACAACCCATGGGTGCGGTGGTGGTGCGACCAGAAATTTACCAGGCCTTTATGGCCACCGATGAACCGGATTATTTGCTCGAATTCCCTCACGGCTACACCTATTCCGCCCATCCGGTCAGTTGTGCGGTCGGGCTGGCAACGCTGGATATCATTGAGCGCGAGCAGATGATCGAACGGGTGCAGGTACTGTCCCCCTATTTTGAGCAGGCGGTGCACGGTTTGCAGGGCTGCCGTCACGTGACCGACATTCGCAACTTTGGTCTGGCGGCCGGTATCACGCTGGCGGCACGGCCAGGAGAAGCGGCGCGCAGGCCGTATGAGGTGGCGATGCGCTGCTGGGAAAAAGGATTTTATGTCCGCTACGGCGGCGACACCCTGCAACTGGCGCCACCGTTTATCAGCAGCGAGGCGCAGATCGATTCGTTGATCAACGCCCTGGGCGACGCCATCAACGCAACCGAATAACAGGAGCGAATACCATGCCCATTGCACATTGGATCAACGGTCAGTCCGCCACTGGCGGCAGCCGCAGCCAGCCGGTATTCGATCCGGCGACCGGGTTGTCACAGCAGGAAGTGTTGCTGGCCGACCCTGCCACGGTGGCAAGCGCCATCGACGCTGCCGAACGGGCCTATCCGGCCTGGCGCGATACCCCGCCGCTGAAGCGGGCCAGGATCATGATCCGCCTGAAAACATTGCTGGAACAGCATGCCGACCACATCTGTCAGTTGATTACCGCCGAACACGGCAAGGTGCTCAGCGACGCCATGGGTGAATTGCAGCGCGGCATCGAGAATATTGAGTACGCCAGCTATGCGCCGGAGCTGCTGAAAGGCGAGCACAGCAAGGACGCCGGGCCGGGTATCGACAGCTGGAGTGAGTTCCAGCCGCTGGGGGTGGTGGCAGGCATCACGCCGTTTAACTTCCCGGCGATGGTGCCGTTGTGGATGTGGCCGATGGCGGTCGTTTGCGGCAATACCTTTGTGCTGAAACCCTCCGAACGCGTCCCCTCCTCAACCCTGTATATTGCCCAGTTGGCGTCAGAGGCCGGGCTGCCGCCCGGGGTGCTGAACCTGGTTAACGGTGACCGCGAGGCGGTAGAAACCCTGCTGCACGACCCACGCGTTAAAGCGGTGAGTTTTGTCGGTTCAACGCCGGTAGCGGAGCATATTTATCACACCGGTTGCGGCCAAAACAAACGGGTGCAGGCCTTGGGCGGGGCCAAAAACCATGCGGTGGTGCTGCCGGACGCCGACATCGCCGGTAGCGTCAGCGCGCTGATGGGCGCCGCCTTCGGTTCCTGCGGACAGCGCTGTATGGCAATCCCGCTGGTGGTGGCCGTGGGTGATGACACCGCCGACGCGCTGATCGCCGGGCTGCGGCAGCAAATGGCCAATATGCGGGTGGGTGCCGGTAGCGATAACCGCAACGATATGGGGCCGCTGGTGACCCACCAGCATTATCAGAAAGTGAAAGGCTATATCGATCAGGGCGTTGACGAAGGTGCCAGCCTGGTGGTCGACGGCCGTGAGTTGGCGGTACGGGATGACAACGGACAAATCAGCCAGGGGTACTTCCTCGGCCCGACGCTGTTTGACCACGTACAACCCGGCATGCGGATTTATCAGGAAGAGATCTTCGGCCCAGTGCTGGGCGTGGTGCGGGTCGCTTCGCTGAAGGAGGCGATGGCAATGATTGATGCCCATGAATACGGCAACGGCACCTGCCTGTTCACCCGCGACGGCGAGGCCGCACGCTACTTTTCCAGCCATATTCAGGTCGGCATGGTGGGGATTAACGTCGCCCTGCCGGTCCCGGTAGCCTACCACTCCTTTGGCGGCTGGAAACGCTCGCTGTTTGGCGACCTGCACGCCTACGGCCCGGATGCCGTCCGGTTTTACACCAAACGCAAAACCATCACCCAGCGCTGGCCCTCATCCAGCGATGCCCAATATGCCAGCTTCAGTTTCCCATCCGGGCAGGGTTAAGCCATGACAGAACATAAATTCAAAGGCAATCTCAGCGTCCTCGACGTGGTGATGATTACCGCCTCCGGCGTCACGCCAGCCAGTTCGATCTTCGTCATTGCCCCGCTGGCCATCGCCAGCGCCGGCAGTGGCGCCTTTATCTCGTTTCTGATCGCCGCCTTTATCGCCGCCACCATCGCTTTATGCTACGCCGAATTGGGGGCCGCGCACCCCAGCGCCGGGGGCGAATACAGCATCATCAAACGGCTGTTCGGCACCCTGTGCGGGTTGCAGACCTACCTGTTTATCCTCAGCGCCGCGCTGTTTGTGCCGGCAGTTTTAGCCACCGGTGCGGTACCCTACTTAAATACTGCCCTGGGCACTCAGTTCGACGCCTCCACCGCCGGTATGGTCACCATTTTGATCGGCGGTGCCTGCGCTATCTTCAACATCAAGGCCAACGCGCTGTTGACCGGCACCTTCCTGGTGGTCGAGGTCGCGGTGTTGGGCCTCATCGCCTGGCTGGGGTTCAGCAACCCGCACCAGAGTGCGGAGATACTCACCTCACCGGTGATGCTCAACCCCGAAGGGCTGCTGGCCCCGGTCTCCGTCCCTTTGATTGTCGCCATGGTCGGCGTGGCGCTGTTTTCCTATAACGGCTATGGCGCGGCAGTGTATATGGCGGAAGACATGCGTGAGCAAGGTAAACCCATGGCCACTGCCATCATGCTGACGCTGGTGATTGTGGTGCTGGTCGAGCTGTTGCCCTTCACCGCGCTGCTGATCGGTGCGCCGTCTTTGGTTGAAATGGCCAAGCAGGCCGACCCGGTCGGTTACGTGGTCAGCCAACTGGGCGGGCCGACGCTGGCACGGGTGGTCAGCGGCGCGATTTACCTGTCGGTATTCAACGCCATTATCGCCATCGTGGCGCAGTTCAGCCGAATGATGTTCTCCAGCGGACGTGACGGTTTCTGGCTGCCGCAGGTGAACCGCGCGCTGAAAAAAATCCACCCGCGCTTCGGCACACCGTGGATCGCCACCCTGCTGTTCGGCATTCCTTCGGCGCTGCTGGCCTTCTGCTCCAACCTTGGCGACCTGACCTCCTTTACCGTGATCCTGCTGCTGCTGGTGTACATCATCATGGCCATCGCCGCGCTGATCAGTCGCCGCCGTGTGCACTTTCACCATCCGTATCTGATGCCATTGTGGCCGTTGCCGGTGGCGATCGCGCTGATCGGTTGTCTGTACGTGTTGTGGACAATTTTGATCGCCAGCAGCCTGAAAGACTTTATTATCATTGCCGGCATCTTCTGTTTTGGTCTGGTGCTGAGCTACCTGCGCAACCGGCAGGCCATCCCGCTCGTTGAACCCTCAGTTGAAGGAGAATAACCATGTCGCAGCGCGCTCAGGATTTGGGCATTAAAATCGGCCACGGCATTGCCGGCCCGCTGAACGCCATCACCGACGTGCCCGGCGTCCGGGTGGGTCATGCCAGTATCCATGCCGATCTGGCCGATGGCCGCAGCGTACGTACCGGCGTCACGGTGATCGAACCGCGTGCCGGTCAGGCCCGGCAGTCTCCCTGTTTTGCCGGGGTGCACGTGCTTAACGGCAACGGCGACGCCACCGGGTTGGAGTGGATCCGCGAAGCCGGCCTGCTCACCAGCCCCATTGCCTTTACCAACACCCACAGCGTCGGCGTGGTGCGCGACGCTTTGATCGCCCTGGAACGCGAAGCGCTGCCCGCCGACGATAAGGCCCTGTATTGGAACATGCCGGTGGTGATGGAAACCTTCGACGGCCTGCTCAACGACATCAACGGCTTTCACGTCAAGCCAGAGCATGTACGGCAGGCGTTGCAGGCGGCGCATAACGGCTTGCCACAGGAAGGCGCGGTCGGCGGGGGGAGTGGCATGATCTGCCATGAATTCAAGGGGGGCAGCGGTACCGCTTCCCGCCGCCTGCCAGCCGATCGCGGCGGTTGGACGGTCGGCGCCATCGTGCAGGCCAACCACGGCAAACGTGCCTCGCTGCTGGTCGGTGGCTACCCGGTGGGCCGTCATTTGGGGCATATTCATTCGCCATTCACCCCGCAACTGCCGCATCCGGGCATGGGGTCGATTGTCGTCACTCTGGCCACCGACGCGCCGCTATTGCCGCACCAATGTACCCGCCTGGCCCAACGCGCCAGCATCGGTATCGCGCGCACCGGCGGCGGCACCGAAGACTCGAGTGGCGATATTTTTATCGCCTTCGCCACCGGCAACGACGAGCTGCCGCCTGCCGATTACGCCAACAAAGGGGCCTTCACCACCCCGTTACAGATGGTGAATAACGACTACATCTCCGAGCTGTTTGCGGCGGCGGCCGAGGCGGTGGAAGAGGCGATTATCAATGCCCTGCTGGCGGCCAATACCGTTTCCGGCAACGGCCATCGGGCAGAAGGGTTAAGCGCGGATCAGTTGCTGACCGCGCTGGAACAAGCCGGCTGGCGAGCTTAAGGGTCGGGGCATCTCGCGCCCCGAGTTAATCAGGATTCGCCGCCCGGTTTGGGTGCCGGGTAGTCGTAATCCAGCTTGATCGGTTCGGCATACACGCTGTCCCACAGCTGGCTGTAGAGCTTATCCACCCGCTGGCTCATCGCCGGGCTGTGCAGTACCAGTTCCAGATTACGCGAGTTATCCAGATAACCGCCGGTCCAGTTGCTGGTGCCAATCCACGCCGTTTCGCCGTCGATAATCATCATTTTGCTGTGGATCACCCGGGCGAACGGGATAAAACCGCTGCTGGCCGGAGGGACAGTGACGATTTTTATCTGCACGTTCGGCACCACCGCCAGGCTTTTCAGCCAGGCGATATCCGGCTTTTTGGTGTTCCAGTTGGCCACCATCAGCTCGATCTTCACGCCGCGTGCGGCGGCGCTGCGCAGGGCGTTGTCGATCACCGCGTAGTAAGGTCGGCTGTGTTCCGGGCCATAAGACAACGGCGCGTAGTCCATCACCTGCACCCGCACGCGTTGTTTGGCGGTTGCCAACAGGCGCGGCAACTCCACCTGCGAGTCAATCACCCCCGCCGGATTATAGGCGCGTGGACTGGCGACCAAATAATTACCCTGCGGCGTTTCGGCCTTTGGCCGGTAAGGCAGCTGCGGCACCGGCTTATCCACCACCAGCAACGCCTGCGCTTGCCAGTCCTGCTCGAAGATCGCCTGGATCTGCCCGACCACCCCGGCATCGCTGATGCGCAGCCCGGTTTCATGGATATGCGCCAACGCACGCCAGTCAAAGTTCTGGCTGCCGACAAACGCCTGCTCACCGTCCACCAGCAGATATTTGGCATGCAAAATCCCGCCGCTCAGCCGCTGGTAAGGAATAATGCGCAGTTCCAGATTAGGGATCGCTTTTAGCTGTTCCAGCGTCTCAGGGGTAGAGATGCGGATGCCCTTCTCTTCCATCAGAAAACGGATTTTCACCCCGCGCTCGCCCGCCGCCTTCAGGTGTTGCAGCACGCCGTCCAGCAGCGAACCCTGTTGGTTCGCCACGTAGAACTGGCCCAGATCGATGCGGGTTTTCGCCGCATCAAACATTTGCTGCCACACTTCGGCGGTGTTGCGCAGGTCATCCGCCTGCAATGCGGTTTCCACCGGCGCGGTATACACCAATTCATAGCCGGGAATATCAAAACGCGCCGTCGCACTCTGGCTCAACATCAACAGACAGCTACCCCATAACGCAGTGTAAAGGCGGCCCAGCGGCCGCCGTGGTTGACGGCCATTAGGCATAGCGCGGCGCCTCACTGTCAACCCATTGCTCACGGTTGCCGTTTTCCGGACGGCTGGCTGGCGCACCGGCACGGATCAGCAGCACCTTCAGCAGTTCGTTAATCCGCTCCATGCGGCTTTGCAGATAGTTGTTGCCCACCAGACACAGTAATGCAATGGCGATACCCAGCCCGGTAGCGTACAACGCGGTACCCATGCCGGCAGAGACCAGGCTCGGCTCGGAGACCCCGGAAGCGGCCAGCGCCTTAAAGGTTTCGATAATCCCCATCACCGTACCCAGCAGCCCCAACAGCGGTGCAGCGGTAACGATGGTTTCCAGCAGCCACAGGCCACGCGCCATCAGCGGTTTGCTCAGCAGGTACTGGGCGTCGATCAGATCGCCGATCGCTTCGCGGTTACCGGCGCGGTGTTTTTGCTCCAACACCGGTGAGATCACCGCCAGCGGCAAGCTGTTGCGCTGGGTCAGCTCATCCGGCAGATCGGCGGTACGACGCACATCCAGCGTCAGCGCCTGCTCCAGTTTGCGAGCCTGACGTTGGGTATAAGCGAAATACAGCGCGCGTTCGATAATAATCACCAGCGCTATCGCCAGCGCGGCGTACATCACGTAGAAAATAATGTCGTGCAACAGATTGGCATTCATCATTCAATCCTCCAACCCTGCGGCTTTCAGGCCGCAGGGTATAAATAGTTAAAAGGTGGCTTCCAGCGACACGCTGAAGGTACGTTCTTCCCCGACGTTGTAGTACGGCGTACTGGCCTTCACGCCGTCATAAGGCGCTGCGTTGAAGGTGGTGGTACGTACCGAGGTCAGATACTCCTTGTCGAACAGATTGCTGATGCCAAAGCGCAACGCCGCACTCTTGACGATCTTCTTGTCCACCGGCAAATACACCCCCGCCGCCAGATCGACCACCGTGCGGCCGCCGATCTTCTCGTCGTTGGTCAGGTCACCGTAGAACGAACTGACGTATTTACCGCTGACGCTGCCGTAGTAACGGCTGTCGTCATAACCCAGCGTCATGTTGAGCAGGTTTTTCGGGACGTTCGGCACCTCTTTACCGCTACTCGGTAACGGCAGGCCATTGCTGACAATGTCGCTCTTCTGTTTGGATTGGGTGTAGGTATACGAGGTGTAGTAGTTGAAGTTATGCGGCAACTGGCCGCTCCACTCCAGCTCCAGCCCTTTGTTCTCGACGTTGCCGATGTTCATCATCTCGTAGTCACCGGCCGGGTTGGTGGTGGAGATTTGACGATCGCTGTAGCGCATGTAGAACAGCGTGGCGCTCATCAGCATGTCTTCCTGCTGGAAACGCCAGCCCAGTTCATGGTTCCAGCTCAGCTCCGGTTTGGTGCTGATCGAGTCGCCCACGTTGTACAACACGTAGTTTGGCGGGGTACGCATGTTACGCGTCAGGTTGTAGAACACCTGATTTTCCGGGTTCAGCTTGTAGCTGGCGCTGAAGTTCGGCAGGAATTCATGGTATTTGGCATCACGCTTTTCCGGCACGTTATACAGGCTGCCCTTGTTATCCCCTTTTCGTTCAACGTACTGATAGGCCAATCCGCCGACGAAGGTCCAGTCCGGCGTGGCAAACCAGGTATCCTGCAGCCACACTTTTTGTGCCGGGGTGATGGTGTACTGATTACGCCCCTGCACGGTGTTGCCATTGGCGTCCTTCACCTGATCGGAACCGCCCGGTTTGCCGGAGAGTTGTTCAGGATTACCGTCGTCCTTGATGCCGATAAACGGCTGGGTCTGCGACTGACGCGCACGCTCATACCAATAACCGATATCCAGGCTGTGCTGGTCGTTGATATCCCACTTCAGCTTGGTGGTGATACCCGGCCGCCAGGTCTGGGTCCAGGATGGGCGGTAATAGGTGTTGGACTTCAAATTACTGAGATCGTACTGACCGGCCTTATCCGAAGTATTGGACAACACCGAAGCCGTTTGCCCCGTATAGCTGCCACCGTTACCCCAGTAGTAATACGGCTGCAGGGTCAACGCCAGGTTGTCGCGCAGTTGCAGCTTCTGGGTGAACGACAGAGTGAAGGTGTCAAACGGATTACGGTTAAGTTTGTAGTACTTGTTCAACTGGCCCTTGCTGTTGTATTCCGGTGAGGTGGCGTAGTCGGTATCACGGCCGTCATTTTCAAACTGCGCCTTGCTCAGGGTGCTGTAGTTGACGTTATTCTGTTGGTTGTACTTCATGATCAGGTTGCTGCTGTTGCCGTTACCGTCCTCATACAACGAGTTCATTTCGAACTTGTTGGAGTACTCACGCCCTTCCCCGCGCCACTTTTTCGCCTCGGTGTGTGAGTAGGAGATCCAGTTGCTGAAACCGTTGTACTCACCGGTCTCCAGACGCGCAAAGGTTTTGCTCAGGTTGTTGCTGCCCAGCGTCTGTTTGACGAAGCCGCCGAAATCTTTTGCGGGACGGCGCGTCACCATCCCGATGTTACCGCCGCTGGAACCGATATGCGGGCCGTCCACCTCAGAGGAACCCTGGGTAACGAATATCTCTTCCAGGTTCTCCGAATCGCCCAGCAGGTTCGGGTACACCGCATAGTTGCCGGAGTCGTTGATCGGGATACCGTCCATCGACAGACCGATTTGATCGGAGTTCATGCCGCGCATGGTGTAATCGACACCGCTCAGGCCGCTGGCGTCGTTACTGTTGACGTTCAGGCCCGGAGTGTATTTCAGTTTGTCGATGGCGTTGGCCGCCGCCGGCATTTTATCCATCGCCTCTTTGGTGACGGTAGATCGCGACTTGGCGCTGTCGTCCTGCACCATCATGCCACCACCCAGCGACTGCCCTTTGACATTGATGGTACCGACGTCGGTCGAGTCCGCCGCCAGCGCCGTACCCGGCAATATCGCCGACATCACTGCCAGATAAATCCCAGATCGATTGAAAGATTTCATTGTTTCCATCCCATAAAAATCAAACTGTTATGCCAGGCATCAAGGAGCCTGATAATTGAACGTGGCTGAAAATCGTTTTGTTGTTTGCCCGTTGAAAGCCTCGCTTGGGAACGGCTTCACCTGGCTGATGCTTTGCAGACTGCTCAGCGCCGCGCGGTTAAGCAGCATGCTGGTGGCCTTATTGGCGATGCCGGACGAGAGCACCCGACCGCTGCGATCGACCTCCAGCCAGACTTCGACGTTGCCCTGGGGCCGTTCAAGCGATGCCTGCCGACCGCTGGGGTAGCGCTTGCGCTGCTCCAGCTCACGACGCAACGCCTGCAGATAACCGTTTTCGATCGCCTGCGTATTCACTTTGGGCGCCGCCGGGGCTGCCGGAGTAGGTTGTGTCGCCGGCTTGCTGACCAATGCTCTGGGGGCGGTTGGGGCCGCGACGGGTTTGGCCTTTTCCACCGGCTTGGCTTTTTCTTTCACCGGTTTCGGCTTCGGTTTCGGCTTAGGTACCGGCTTGGCTTCGATAATCGGCTCCGGGGCCGGTATGACCGGCTCAGGAATAGCTTCCGGCTCCGGCGGCGGGGGTTCGGGTTGTGGCGGGGTTTCCACCGGTGGTTCCGGCTGAGGTTCAGGATCCGGTTCGACCAGCGCCAGCTCCATGGTGGTTTCGTCATAGCGCGGCTGAATTTTCAGCGCCGCCTGTTGGCTGGCAAACAGCACGCAGCCCACGACGATCAACGCCGGTAACCAGCTGAAAAGGTGACGTGAACGATAGAGCAGATACATGTCACAGCTTCCGTGTGGCGATAGAGACGGAGTAGAAACCGCTCTGGCGCAGGTTATCCATCACCGCCACCAGCCGCTCTACCGCGACGCCTTTGTCGCTGTTGACGATAATGGTGGTGGTCTGGTTTTCCTGCTGCTGTTGCTTCAGCGTGCTGACCAATGCGCTGAGCGCCAGCGGTTGACCGTCGAGTTGCAGTTGATCTTCAGCACCCAGCGTAATGATCGCCTTCTTCTGTGGTTTCAACTGCTGGGCGCTGCCGGCGGACGGCAACTGGGTTTTCAGCCCAAGGGCTGGGATCACGTTCAGGCTAATCAACACAAAAAACACCAGCAAAAACATCATCACGTCGATCATCGGGATCAGTTCGATGTGCGCTTTGTTCTTTTTCGGCTCGTTCCAGTTACGCATGGCACTCCCTCCCAAAAGCAAAGCAGCCAATATAGAGAGCCTATGTTTACCTTTTGTTACGCTTGTGTGATCTTATTTTCACAACGCACATCATTTGAGAGAATTTTCCCAGCGGGTAACGGGTCAGAGGGGTTTTATAACTGGTTAATTGGATATGATTTTTAATGGAATAATGACGACGGGGAACTTATAACGGTTAATGCATAGGCAGGTAGTTTGTGATTATCCTGACACTTTATAGCAAGGTCTTCAGACCGTGCTTTTGCATCAGGACTTCGGAGGAGGGGTTCACACAATTAATGGCGGATTTGTGCCAGGTCATCGGCCGTCAAACCGGTCATTTTCATTACCGAGTCGTGGTCGATGCCGTTCGCCAGCATGGCGCGGGCAACGGTAAGCTTTCCTTCAAGCACGCCTTCTTGACGCCCTTTCTCAATACCTTTCTCTATACCTTTCTCTATACCCTTCTCGATGCCCTTTTCGATACCTTTCTCGATGCCCTTCTGTTCAAGCTGTTGTGCAATAGTCATTAGTTCATCCCCATGTTGCGGTACCCGCAGTGCCAATTCGCGTACAAAGGCTTCAGCATCGGACGCTTCTCCGGCCAGAAGAATATAGTGTACCAGCGAAATCACCTGTGGCGAAGACAGATAGCCACTCAGCAGGATGGTGGCAAGTTTGTCAGTCAGCTCTGCCAGGTCTCGTTGCCGAATATGTTTCTGCAGCAAGGTCAGTGCGGCCATGCTGCGATGGTCCATGATCTCGTTATCAGGGATAACCGTCACATCAACCAGCGGAAATTCGGCTGTATAGAGTTTTCCCGCCAGTTCCGGATCGTAAAACTCCCGCAGCCAGTTGGTGGAATAAGGATAAGGAGTGCGTTTGCCGGTATAAAACAGGACAGGTATCACCAACGGCAGTTTTTTGTGACCGGCATCCAAATGTCTCTGCATGGCCGCTATTGCATACCGGATTAGCCTGAAAGCCATGTGTTTATCGGGGGTAGACTGATGCTCAATAAGTACGTGGATATAACCATCATCCTCAGTAGTGGTTTTCAGGCTGTAGAGCACATCGCTGAAATACTGGCGAAGGTCATCTTCAACGAAAGAACCGGATTCCAGTTTCAACGTGCTGAGGTCGCAGATGGCACGCAGTTCTGGCGGAAGATGGAGCTCCATAAAATCGCGGGCAATCTCCGGCTGCGTCAAAAATTGACGAAATGCCGCATCGTGTGGCGTTGGCGTTTTGTTTTTCTTTTTCATTCCCTGATAGCCTTTGCGTATTATTTGATTCCACACTATCACAAGCAACCGCCGGATTATATTATCGACCATGGTAAGATGAACGTGTAATACAGAACTTAACGCGAGATAACACCATGAATTAAAATGGAAATATAGATAAACTTTAAAAGTTAATTCTAGAAATAAATATATTAACCTGAATTAAATCAGCATGATTATATTATTTAAAAATAGGTTAATCATGGTTACTAATCTTTGTTATATAAATATCACCCAACGGTAATAAACATTTAAAATATAACTATCCTTTCCACCGGGCGACAATTTACTTACTTGAGTGATAAATCTTTTTGTTTCAAATAACAGCCATAAAAAAGACGCCCGCAGGCGTCTTGTTTGTAGCACTGATTTAATCAGTTCACTTTAACCGGCATACCGGAACGGGCTTTCATCGCCGCGTCCACTTCGCTCTGGTTAACGGCAGCATCCATCATCACTTTGCCCACTGGCGCAGAGATGGTCAATGGCACCGGATCTTTCGACTTCAGCTGTTCTTCGTTAGCGGAAAGTGGGTTGTGCACTTCCAGGTAACGGGAACCGTCCGGCTCAACGCTGGCTTTGATCGGCTCGTTGATGAACTGCACGCGGGTACCGACCGGCACGTTGTCGAACAGGAACTTGATGTCGTCAGCACGCAGACGCACACAGCCGTGGCTTACGCGCAGACCGATACCGAAGTTGGCGTTGGTGCCGTGGATCGCGTACAGACGACCGACGTACAGTGCATACAGACCCATAGGGTTGTCCGGACCGGCCGGGAATACCGCAGGCAGGATCTCACCGTCAGCGGCATATTCTGCGCGCATCTTGGTGGTTGGCGTCCAGGTTGGGCCGTCTTTCTTACGTTGCACGGTAGTGGTCCAGTTCAACGGGGTGTCTTTGCCCAACTGGCCGATACCGATTGGCAGCACGATCACCGTGTTGGTGCCTTTCGGGTAGTAGTACAGACGCATCTCGGCGCTGTTGATGACAATGCCTTCACGCGGAGCGTCCGGCAGGATCAACTGCTGTGGGATGGTCAGGGTGCTGCCGGCCTTCGGCAGGAACGGATCCACACCCGGGTTGGCTTCCAGCATATTGCTCAGGCCCATCTGGTATTGAGCGGCAAAGCTCTCCAGCGGCAGCTTGCTGTCTTCCGGTACGGTGATTTGGATGTTCTCACCCACCAGACGGCTGTCTTTGGCTGGTAAAGGATAGACAACGGCGAAGGCAGCTTGGCTGAATACCACCAGTGCCGTAAACAGGGTTAGTAACGCGCGAATGCTCATTTTCATCTTCGTGTTGGTTGTGGCCACTGGCAGTTATAGGTTATTTCGGCCATGAATGACCGGATGCGCATTATATGTGCACATCGACCTAAGTGTGAAACATTACCGGCGCAATATCGAACTTTTTTGTAACCTGGTGCGGCACGAAGAGGTGTAACTGTGAAAACCGCCGCTAAAGCGCGGCGATTGCCGGTGATATTCTGCGAATGGGGATCAGGTATTCACAGCGGATCGCCGTGCCGCCGGCGCTACAAACGTCACCTGCCGCGGGATAGAAACGCTCGATATCCTTACCCGGCCGCCGAACGGCTTTCATCATTGGCATCGCGGTATCGTACAGGCGGGCGATAAAGTTTTGTAACTCTTCCACCTGCCCCTGATAGGCAAAGCTGGCGTAATCGCCCTGCTCGATCAGCACCGTTTCGCCTTCCGCTCGCTCGTCCGCCAGTGCCAGAGTATAAGCCATGCGTTGCCCACCCCGCAGTCGGCTGTCGGCCTCCAGGCTGGTGAGACCATAGACCACCGAAGACGACTCGGTCTCCATAGGGAGCATCTGACGCCAGGCGTGCTGACGCAGCTCATTTTTCGAATGCAGCAGTTGCCCCAATGTACAGCTACGGTGCTGGGTACACCCGACCAATTGCATCGCCGGCAACGTAATGATCTCCGCCTGCGGCAATGGCCCTTCGGTCAAGCGCAGTGGGGGCTGCATCCCCTGTCCTGACCAGTCCGTACTGCGCCGGTAACCGGCCGGCGGCATACCGAACTGCTTTTTGAAACAGCGAGTGAACGTCTGCTGAGAGTCAAACTGGTACTTGTCGGCAATGAAGGCCACACCGTGGCTGGTGAGCCGCAGTTCACGCGCGGCAGCCGTCAGCCTTCTGCGCCGGGCGTAAGTTCCCAGGATCTCACCGGTTAACTCTTTGAACAGCCGCTGCAGGTGCCATTTGGAATAACCTGATTTAGCCGCAATATCATCGAGCGTCAGCGGCTGGTCGAGGTTCTGCTCGATCCAGGCCAGCAGTGCCGTAATCACCTGTTGCTGATACATACCGCTTCCTCAGAGTGCGAAAACCAGCGCTCACTGTATCGGTTGCCGCGCTAGACCACATTGCACAATCAGGACATAATGTTTTTCAATTACGCCAAACTGAGAATTATTCTCATGACCTTTATCACCGAGCCGCGTTTCGATATCGATCAGGTGCCGCGCGCCATTTTTGCCGTGCAGGGCTCCACCATTGATAAAGATTGGGAGATCACCCATCACCGACACCGCAAGGCACAGCTGATTTATACGGTGCGCGGTATGGTTCGTTGCGAGGTGGAAAACGGTCTGTGGCTGGTGCCGCCGCAGTGTGCTCTGTGGATGCCCAGCAATGTGCTGCATAACGCACAAGGGGCCAGCGCCAGCGAATGCTACTGCCTGTTTGTCGATCAGGATGCTATCGCCGGGTTACCAACCCAATGCTGCACACTGGCGGTATCCCCACTGCTGCGTGAGCTGCTGTTCCAGGCCAGCGGGTTCGAACAGCTGTACGACCAACAGGGGCCCGAAGGACGCCTGGCCAGCGTGCTGCTGGATCAATTGGTCAAAGCGCCGGTTGAGAACCTGCACCTGCCGGTCTCCAATGATGCACGCATTCGTCAGTTAACCGAGCGCCTGTTGGCCAACCCGGCAGACAAGGCGACGCTCAGCCAATGGGCGCAGCGTATCGGCATGAGCGAACGCTCGCTCAACCGCACGCTGCAACAGCAAATGGGCATGAGTTTTGGTCACTGGCGGCGACAATTGCACGTGGTATTGGCGCTGCAACGGCTGACCCAGGGCGATAGCGTGCAGCGCGTGGCGTTGGATTTGGGTTACGAGAGTGCCAGCGGCTTTGTCACCATGTTCAGAAAAGCGGTGGGCAAACCCCCGGCGCGTTATCTGGCGGAGAAAAACGCAGCGGATCGGGCACAAGGGGCCGGGATCGTCATGTAATGACGAACACTGCCCCGACTAAAAAGTTACTGCGCCAACCAACCGCCATCCATATTCCAGGCGGCCCCGCGCACCTGCACCGCCGCGTCACTGCACAGGAATAACGCCAGTTCGCCCAGTTGTTCCGGCGTCACAAACTCTTGCGAAGGCTGTTTTTCCGCCAGCAAATCATCACGCGCCTGCTGCGGATCCACCCCGGCGGCAACCCGCTTGTCGATCTGTTGCTGCACCAGCGGCGTCAGCACCCAGCCGGGGCAGATGGCATTACAGGTAATGGCGCTGCGGGCGGTTTCCAGCGCGATGGTTTTGGTCAGCCCCACCACGCCGTGCTTGGCCGCCACATAAGCGGCCTTGTCTTTGGACGCCACCAGCCCGTGCACCGAGGCAACGTTGATAATGCGCCCCCAGCCGCGCTCTCGCATGCCCGGCAACGCCAGACGGCTGGTGTGAAACACTGACGACAGGTTAATCGCGATAATCGCATTCCACTTGTCGGCCAGGAAGGATTCCAGCGGAGAAACGTGCTGAATACCGGCGTTATTGACCAGAATATCGGTGCCGCCGAACTCCAGCTCGACATAGCGCATCAGGTCGGCAATCTGCTGCGGATCACTGAGATCCGCGCCGTGGTAGCCGGGCGCGGCGCCCAAACCCGCGATATGTGCCTTCGCCTGCTCCACCTCGCCAAAGCCGTTGAGGATCACCTGGGCGCCCGCGGCGGCCAGACTGGACGCCAGCCCGAGACCGATACCGCTGGTCGAGCCGGTCACCAGTGCAGTTTTACCTTGTAAATTCATGTTATCGCTCCTTTAAACAATGCCGGTCAGGTAGAACACGCCGATCACAAACAGCACTGCGGCGCTCTTGATCAGGGTGATGGCGAAGATGCCGCCATAGGCTTGTCGATGGCTAAGGCCGGTGATCGCCAGCAGGGTGATCACCGCGCCGTTATGCGGCAAAGTGTCCATGCCGCCGCTGGCCATGGAAGCCACCCGGTGCAGCACTTCCAGTGGGATCTGCGCGGCGTGGGCGGCAGCGATAAAGGAATCAGACATCGCCGCCAGCGCGATACTCATGCCGCCGGAGGCCGAACCGGTGATGCCCGCCAGCAGCGTTACGCTGACAGCCTCGTTCACCAGCGGGTTGGGGATGGTCGCCAGCGCCTTCGACAGCACCAGAAACCCCGGCAGCGCCGCGATCACCGCGCCAAAGCCGTATTCCGAAGCGGTGTTCATCGCCGCCAGAATCGCCCCGCCGACCGCCGTTTTACTGCCCTCCGCCAGCCGCCCGCGAACGTTACGGAAACCAAAAATCAGCACCAGCAGAATACCCGAGACCAGCGCCGCCTCCACCGCCCAGATGGCGGTGATCTTGCCGATCTCGGTGGTGATCGGCTTGGCCAACCCCGGCAATGTCAGCTCGTGGCTGACGCCATACCACTGCGGGATCCAGTGGGTAAACCCCAGGTTCAACAGCCCGACCAGGATCAACGGCATAATGGCGATCAGCGGATTGGGCAGATTGATGTTGTCTGGGGTTTCAGGCTCATTCAGCAACTCGGTGCCGTAACCTTCGCCCCGTAGTTGCGCCTTGCGTCGCTGGCGTTCAAGATAAAACAGGCCGACCGCGATAATAAACAACGAACCAATCAGCCCCAGCCAGGGTGCTGCCCAGGCGTTGGTACCGAAAAAGCTGGTCGGGATGATGTTCTGGATCTGCGGCGTACCGGGCAGTGCATCCATGGTGAAAGAGAACGCCCCGAGCGCCACCGTCGCCGGGATCAACCGTTTGGGGATCCCGCTCTGGCGGAACAGCTCAGCGGCAAAGGGGTAAACCGCAAACGCCACCACAAACAGCGAGACGCCGCCGTAGGTCAGCAGCGCGCAAACCAGCACAATCACCGGAATGGCATGGCGACGGCCAAGAATGTTAATCGCCGCGGCCACTATCGAACGGGAAAACCCGGACAGCTCAATCAGTTTGCCAAACACCGCGCCCAGCAGAAACACCGGGAAATAGAGTTTGACGAAGCCGACCATCTTTTCCATAAACAGCCCGGTGAAGGTCGGGGCGACCGCGCCGGGATCGGTCAACAACACCGCGCCCAGCGCGGCTATCGGGGCAAACAAAATCACGCTGTAGCCGCGATAAGCGGCCAGCATCAGGACTCCCAGTGCTGCCAGGGCAATCAAAACGCTCATCATCACTCCCTATTGCCCTTGATGTCTGAACAACTCCAGCCATGTTGAGCAACTCATTATTGTTGTTGGGTGCGGTTAAGGTTTCAGGGCGAAACGCAGTTGGTGCGCCCGCCGCTGTTGAATGCGTTCCCTGCGTGCTTCATCCCAGTGATAAAACCCCTGGCCGCTGCGTTGGCCAGTGTTGCCCTGACGAAGCTGTTCCTCCACCAGTGCCATCATCTTTTCATCGGTCGCCAACTCTGGCAGCAGGTGGCGGGCGATATCTGCCACCGTCTCCAGCCCGGTCATGTCGGCGGCCTCCAGCGGCCCAACCATCGCGTAGCGCCGCCCAAGCGAAGCTCGCATCACCTGATCCACCACCTGCGGGCTGGCGATGCCGCTTTGCACGATGTACAGCGCCTCGCGCAGTAGCGCAAACTGCAGCCGGTTGCCGACAAAACCCGGTGCGGCGCGATCCAACAGCACCGCTTCCAGCGCCATGCCACTCAGTAACTGCTGCACCGCGGCCAGATGGCGGGGATCGGTGGCGCTGCCGGGCACAATTTCCACCAGCGGGATCAGGTGGGGCGGGTTCCAAAAATGGGCGATCAGCAAGCGCTGCGGATGGATCATCCGCACTGCCAACTCGTCCGGCGGCAGGCCGCTGGTGTTACTGGCGATCACCGCGTCGTCGGCAATCAGCCCTTCCAGTTGTTCATATAACGCGTGCTTGAGCGCCAGGCGTTCCGGGATCGCCTCTATCAACAGCCGGGCGCGGGCCAGATCATTGAGATCGCCGGTCACGCTCAGGCGCGCCAGCACCGCCGCCTGTTCCGTCGCTGCAAACTGCCCAACGTCGGTCAGTTCCGCCAAAATACTGCCCGCGACCGCCGGGACTTCCGCCAGCCGCTGCGGATCCGGGTCGTACAGCAGGATGTCATGACCATGGCGGGCGAAATGGGTGGCGATGCCAATCCCCATCAGCCCGGCGCCAAGCACTGCATAGTCAGGTGAATGCATAGCTTCCTCCCAGATAATCAGCCGCGCTCGACCGCCAGCGCCACGCCCTGTCCGCCGCCGATACACAGCATCGCCAGCCCCTTATTGACCTCACGCCGCTGCATCTCGTGCAGCAGCGTGACTAATATGCGACAGCCGGAAGCGCCGATCGGGTGTCCGAGCGCTATCGCCCCGCCGTTAACATTGACCCGGGCGCTGTCCCACTCCAGTTCACGGCCGACGGCCAACGCCTGTGCGGCAAAGGCTTCATTGGCCTCGATTAAATCGACTTCGCTCAGCGACCAACCGGCATTAGCCAGACAGCGACGCGCCGCCGGTACCGGGCCGATGCCCATGATCGCCGGATCAACACCCGATGCCGCATAGCCGGCAATGCGCGCCAGCACCGGCAGCTTCAGTTCGGCAGCCTTCGCCGCACTCATCAACAGTACCGCCGCCGCACCGTCGTTAATCGAGGAGGCATTACCGGCGGTCACCGTGCCGTCCTGGCGGAATGCCGGACGCAGCCGGGCCAGACTCTCCAGCGTGGCGTCAGCGCGGAGCTGCTCATCCGACGCCACCCGCAGCGGTTCGCCCCTGGGTTTGGGCACCGCTACCGGGGTGATTTCCGACGCAAAATGCCCGGCCTGCTGCGCGGCCTGGGTTTTCTGTTGTGACTGCAGCGCAAACTGATCCTGCTCGCTGCGGCTGATGGCGTATTTATCTGCCAGATTTTCGGCGGTGATGCCCATGTGATAATCGTTGAAGGCATCCCACAGGCCGTCCTGGATCACGCTGTCGATCAACTGGCCGTGGCCCAGACGCAGCCCGGCACGCGCGCCGTTCATCAGGTACGGCGACTGACTCATACTTTCCTGCCCTCCGGCGATAATCACTTCGGCGTCACCACAGCGGATCGCCTGCACCGCCAGATGGATCGCCTTCAGACCCGAACCGCAGACCTTATTGATGGTCAGCGCCGGTACGCTATAGGGCAGCCCGGCGTTCAGCGCGGTCTGACGTGCCGGGTTCTGGCCACAACCGGCCGTCAGCACCTGACCGAGGATCACTTCATCCACCTGAGCCGCTGGAACACCGCTGCGCGCCAGTAAGGCTTTCACCACCACCGTGCCCAGATCCACCGCCGACAACGTAGCCAGCGCGCCCTGAAAACTGCCAATCGGCGTGCGCGTAGCCGCCACAATCACCACCTGTTGCATGGTTTTCTCCTTGGGTAACGTCATCAGAAGCGCATCTCCGGTACCAGTGTCGGCACGATCAGCCGACCGGCGGTTTTGGCGACAATCTCTTCCACGCTGACGCCGGGGGCTCGTTCGCGCAGCACAAAAGCACCGTTTTCAATTTCCAGGTAGGCCAGATCGGTCAGAACCTTGCGAATGCAGTGGGCTCCGGTCAGCGGCAGCGTGCAGTGCGGTAACAGCTTGGACTCACCACTCTTTGACGCGTGGGTCATCACCACGATGATATTTTCCGCGCCTGCTACCAGGTCCATCGCACCGCCCATGCCCTTCACCAGCTTGCCGGGGATCATCCACGAGGCAATATTGCCCTCAACGTCCACCTCAAAAGCGCCCAACACGGTGAGATCAACATGGCCGCCGCGGATCATGGCGAACGACTGCGCCGAGTCGAAAATCGAGGCGCCGATACGGGCGGTCACCGTTTGCTTGCCGGCGTTGATCATGTCGGCGTCCAGCTCTGCCTCGGTCGGAAAACCGCCCATGCCCAGCAGGCCGTTTTCGGATTGCAGCATCACGTCCATGCCCGGTGGTACATAGTTGGCCACCAGCGTCGGAATGCCGATCCCCAGATTGACGTAGTCGCCGTCACGCAGTTCTTGTGCCACGCGCTGCGCCATTTGTTCACGGGTAAGCATGGGGTTCTCCTCAGGTCCGCAGGGTGCGCTGTTCAATGCGCTTTTCGAAACTGCCCTGGATCAGGCGGTCGACGTAGATACCGGGGGTGTGGATCGCCGCCGGATCCAGTTCGCCCGGCGCGACAATTTCTTCCACCTCCACCACGGTGATCCGTCCGGCGGTGGCCATCAGCGGGTTAAAGTTCTGTGCGGTGTGGCGATAGATGACATTGCCGAAGTGATCGGCTTTCCAGCCCTTGATGATGGCGAAGTCGCCGGTGATTGCCTGCTCCATGATGTAGGGGCGGCCGTTGAATTCGCGCACTTCCTTGCCTTCGGCCACCGGGGTGCCGTAGCCGGTGGCGGTGAAGAACGCCGGAATACCGGCTCCCCCGGCGCGGATTTTTTCCGCCAGCGATCCTTGTGGCGTCAGCTCCACCTCCAGCTCGCCGCTGATCGCCTGTTGCTCGAACAGCGCGTTCTCCCCAACGTAGGAGGCTACCACCTTGCTGATCTGTCGATTTTCCAGCAGCAGGCCGAGACCAAAGCCGTCGATGCCGCAGTTGTTTGATATCACCGTCAGGCCGGTCACTCCCAAACGACGGATCTCATTAATCAGGTTTTCCGGGATGCCGCACAGGCCGAAACCGCCCGCCAACACCGTCATATTATTCGTCAGGCCTGCCAGCGCTTCCTGGTAGCTTCCGACGCGTTTATCGAGCCCTGCCATTCGCTGCCTCTGAGTGTTCTGTAGCAATGGGCGGTATACCCCTGCTGGTGTAAAGGCATCATCAGGTCACAAAAATGATTTGTTAATTTTGTTTTTGTGCCCCATTGATTTAGAATTTTTATTAATCAATTGTTAATGGCTGTTTTCAAAAGAGTTAAATAATTCAAAAATGAAAATGAGCATCAAACAGTTACGCGCGTTTTTAGCGGTAGCTCACACTCTTAACTTCGCCCAGGCGAGCGAACGGCTGAATATTTCGCAGCCGGCGCTGAGTCTGGCCATTCGCGGGCTGGAAGACGCGTTGGGGGGACAGTTGTTGCTGCGTACCACGCGCCGCGTGGCGCTGACGCCGGAAGGGGAGAGCTTCTTCCCGATGGCACGCCAACTGCTGGCGGACTGGGACAATGCGGAAGAGGCGATGCACCAGCGCTTTACCCTGCAAATGGGTAAGGTGGCCATCGCTGCCATGCCTTCATTCGCCGCTAATCCGCTGCCGCCGATCCTGAAAGTGTTTCGCGATCACTACGCCGGGATCAACGTGGCGGTGCACGATGTGATTAACGAGCAGGTGTTCGAGATGATCCGTGAAGGCCGGGTAGAAATGGGCATCGCCTTCGAGCCGGAGCCCAGCGACACCCTGCACTTCACCCCGTTGTGCAACGATCGCTTTGTGGCGGTGGTACCGAAGGATTCGCCGCTGGCAGGCCGGGCGCAGGTGAGTTGGAAAGAGCTGCTGACGCTGGACTTTATTACCCTGCAACGCCCTTCTGCGGTGCGTTTGCTGCTGGAACAAACGCTGGCCAAAAGCGGCAGAACGCTGGAGGTGGCATTTGAAAGCCACCAGTTGGTGACGGTCGGGCGCATGGTGGCCAACGGGCTGGGTGCCAGCGCGGTACCGGCGCTGTGTGAACAACAGATGGGCGAGCTGGGTGCCACCTGCGTGCCACTGTTCGGCCCGGTGATCGAACGGCGAGTCGGGTTAATCCGCCTTGCTCAACACCGTTTGTCTTCGGCGGCCCAGGCGCTGGCCACCGTGATCGAACGGGAAATGGCCGCGGCCCCCTCCTCCACACTGTGATTTTCACCCCAGCCTTCACTGAAATAACTCCCATTCTCAATAAATAATGATTATTATTCTCAAGAATAAAGCCCGGTGCGCCACGACGTGACCGGCAGGACTTTACCTTCAATTCGATGATGAGCTTTCTTGGCCTCAGAGCAACGGCTCTGCGGCGATAGGCTTTTTAACTCCATGGAGAGGTTATGAACTCTGCAACAACTCGCAACCGTCGTTTCGGCGGGCGCACGGCTTTCCCACTGCTGTTACTCACTTCAATGCTGTTTTCCGCCCCGCTGCTGGCTCAGGGCGAGCCAGAACTGCTGCGTAAACCGGTCGGCAAAGGTGCTTATGAGATGGTCTACAGTCAGGGCGAGAACGCGCTGTACCTGGCCACTTCGCAAAGCCGCAAGCTGGATAAAGGTGGCGTAGTCTATCGTTTGGATCCACAAACGCTGGATATCACCCAGATTATTCACAACGACATCAAACCTTTCGGTGCGGCCATTAACAGCAAAACCGACACGCTGTTCTTCGGCAACACCACCAACAACTCGGTGACCGCCATCGACGGCAAAACCGGTGAAGTGAAAGGCCGCCTGGTGCTGGATGCGCGTAAACGCTCCGAGACGGTAAAGCCGTTAGCGCCGCGTGAACTGCTCGCCGACGCCACCACCGATACCCTGTATATCACCGGGCTGGGTGAATCCAGCGTGGTTTGGGTGGTGGATGGCAAGGATCTGACCCTGCGCACCACCATTACCGAGACCGGTAAATACGGCACTGGTCTGGCGCTGGACGCCGCTGCCGGCCGTCTGTATGTGACCAACGCCGACGGTGAACTGGTGACTATCGACACCAAAACCAACAAGGTTGTCAGCCGCAAGAAACTCGATGAGTCCAAAGAGCACTTCTTCCTGAACATCAGCCTGGATCCAGCCACTCACCGCGCCTTTATTACTGACTCCAAGCAGGCGCAGGTGCTGGTTGTCGATACCCGCGACGGCAAAATTCTGAGCACGATCGACGTGCCGGAATCGCTGGCGGTGCTGTTCAACCCGGCGCGTAATGAAGTCTATGTGACCCATCGCCAGGCCGGTGAAGTCAGCGTGATTGACGCCAAGAGCTACAAGCTGCTGCAGACGATCAAGACGCCGACCCACCCAAACAGCCTGGCGCTGTCACCGGATGGCCAGACGCTGTACGTCAGCGTCAAACAGGCTTCCAGCCGTGAAAAAGAAGCCACAGATCCGGATGACGTGATCCGTATCGCTTTGAAATAACACCGACAGGCGTAAGGGCTAAACCGGTAGGGGTCGAACATGTTCGACCCGACTTAACCCATTGATTATGCAATAGGGCGCAGCATGCAACGCCCCTACCACGAAGACCTTTAATGCCAGTCAGTTAAGCCTGACTGGCATTTTTATTTCCTTCGATCGATTCCACCTCATTCATCCTGAGCCTGAATGGCGGCTACGGCTTACCCACCAGCCCGTCGGCATCCTGGATCACCGCTTTTTTAGTCGCTCGCTGGTAAAGGCACAGCTCTTTACCCGATTTGTTGTGCATAAACGCCTGCGGGTAACGGCCGCTAATCAGCAGCGCCGAGTAACCGACGTCGTCGCCATAATGAATAATGCTCCCGGCGGCTTTGGCACCTTTCAGTCCGCTGGCTTTCAGACAGGCCGCTTGCAGCGCTTTATCGCCGCTGGCCCAGGCGGCTTCGGACGACGCAGCGGCATTGAACGCTGTGATGGCGGCGGCAAACACGATTAAGGCTCTGATCATGGATTTTCTCCGGAATAACCAAGTTATCCGCAGTATATGCAACCGTTTATTATCCAGCCATCAGACAGTGACTCACTCTTCCCAATCCCTTTTCCGCGTCCCCAGTGGGGCGCTGCCGCACAGCGCCCAACCGCTCACCCCGGGATTTTGACCGCTTAGCGCCCCTATAGCACCGCTGACTGAAATTCAGATGTCTTCCCCTGCCCCAAGCCGCAATGATGAACTGTTCCTATACCTCTATCCGACCGTTATCCGCATTCGGGCCACGCGCCTAAACATCTTATAAGCGGATTAACTCACTCATTTTTTTTGCAGATTTGAACTAAGGACACTTCAATGAACCGAGAGGGGATTTTAAAACACATACCCTGGATGCTGCTGGGGATACTCGGCGCTTCCTGCCTGGGTGTGGTGGCGCTGCGTCGCGGCGAGCACATCAGCGCACTGTGGATCATCGTCGCTTCGGTGGCGGTGTATCTGGTGGCCTACCGTTATTACAGCCTGTACATCGCCACCAAGGTGATGAAGCTGGACGCCTTCCGCGCCACCCCGGCGGTGGTCAATAACGACGGTCTGAACTATGTGCCGACCAACAAGTACGTGCTGTTCGGCCACCACTTCGCCGCCATTGCCGGAGCTGGCCCGCTGGTCGGCCCGGTGCTGGCTGCGCAGGTCGGTTACCTGCCCGGCACGCTGTGGCTGTTGGGCGGCGTGGTGCTGGCGGGGGCGGTGCAGGACTTTTTAGTGCTGTTCATCTCCTCACGCCGCAACGGCGCATCGCTCGGTGAGATCATCAAAAAGGAAATGGGGCCGGTACCGGGCACCATCGCGCTGTTTGGCTGCTTCCTGATTATGATCATCATTCTGGCGGTGCTGGCCCTAATCGTGGTGAAAGCGCTGGCGGAAAGCCCATGGGGCGTGTTCACCGTGTGCTCCACCGTGCCGATTGCCCTGTTTATGGGCATCTACATGCGCTTCCTGCGCCCTGGCCGGGTCGGTGAGATTTCGGTGATTGGCATCGTGCTGCTGGTGCTCTCCATCTGGTTTGGCGGCGTGATCGCCCACGACCCGTTCTGGGGCCCGGCGCTGACCTTTAAAGACACCACCATCACCTATACGCTGATTGGTTATGCGTTTATCTCCGCTCTGCTGCCTGTGTGGTTGATCCTGGCACCGCGCGACTATCTGGCGACCTTCCTGAAAATCGGCGTGATCGTCGGGCTGGCGATTGGCATCGTGATCCTCAACCCTGAGCTGAAAATGCCGGCGATGACCCAGTTTATCGACGGTACCGGCCCGGTGTGGAAAGGTTCGGTGTTCCCGTTCCTGTTCATTACCATCGCCTGTGGCGCGGTTTCCGGCTTCCATGCGCTGATCGCCTCCGGCACCACGCCGAAGCTGTTGGCCAATGAAAAAGACGCGCGCTTTATCGGTTACGGCGCCATGCTGATGGAGTCCTTCGTCGCCATCATGGCGCTGGTCGCGGCTTCCATCATCGAACCGGGCCTGTACTTCGCCATGAACACCCCACCGGCCGCACTGGGCATCACCATGCCAGACCTGCACCGCTTGGGCACCGAAGATGCACCGATGATCATGGCCTCACTGCGTGATGTGACCGCCCATGCGGCGGCGACCGTCAGTTCCTGGGGCTTTGTCATCAGTCCGGAACAGATCCTGCAGACCGCCAAAGACATCGGTGAACCTTCGGTACTGAACCGCGCCGGTGGTGCACCAACCCTGGCGGTGGGTATCGCCCACGTGTTCCACCAGATCATTCCTGGCGCCAATATGGGCTTCTGGTACCACTTCGGTATTCTGTTCGAAGCGATGTTCATCCTGACCGCGCTGGACGCAGGCACCCGTTCCGGCCGCTTTATGCTGCAGGACTTGCTGGGCAACTTTGTGCCGTTCCTGAAAAAAACCGACTCGCTGGTGGCCGGTATTGTCGGCACCGCCGGTTGTGTGGGGCTGTGGGGCTACCTGCTGTATCAAGGGGTGGTCGATCCGCTTGGCGGCGTGAAGAGCCTGTGGCCGCTGTTCGGCATCTCCAACCAGATGCTGGCCGCCGTGGCGCTGGTGCTGGGTACCGTGGTGCTGATTAAGATGAAGCGCACCAAGTACATTTGGGTCACCGTGGTTCCGGCAGTGTGGCTGCTGATTTGTACCACCTACGCCCTGGGCCTGAAGCTGTTCAGCAACAACCCGCAACTGGAAGGCTTCTTCTTCCAGGCCGGCGAGTACAAACGCAAAATCGCCGAAGGCGGCGCCGAGCTGACCACCCAGCAGGTCGCCAACATGAACCATATTGTGGTGAACAACTACACCAACGCCGGGCTGAGCATTCTGTTCCTGCTGGTGGTGTACAGCATCATCTTCTACGGGGTGAAAACCGCCATGGCGGCGCACAAAAACCCGAACCGCAGCGACCAGGAAACGCCGTACGTGCCGGTGCCTGAAGAAGCGCCTTCCAACGGCATAACTGAGGGAGACGTCAAAGTTTCACCGCAGCACTGATGGTGATTTAACGGATACCCTGCATAATGAAATCTGTTATGCAGGGTAATTTTTTGGGAGAAGGCTTATGTTCGGTAATCTCGGCCAGGCGGGTAAATACCTCGGGCAGGCGGCGCGCATGTTAGTCGGCGTACCTGACTACGATACCTACGTCCAGCATATGAAAGACAACCACCCGGACAAGCCGGTGATGACCTATAAAGAGTTTTTCCGCGAACGCCAGCAGGCCCGCTACGGTGGGGACGGCAAAGGCGGCATGCGCTGTTGTTAACAAGGATCCTGAATGAAACCCATCGCAGTCACCATTCTGACCGGCTTTTTGGGTGCCGGTAAAACCACCCTGCTCCGCCATATTCTCAACGCCGAACACGGCTACAAGATTGCCGTGATTGAAAACGAGTTCGGCGAAGTGCCGATCGACAACGCCTTGATTGGCGATCGCGCCAGCCGCATCACCACCCTGAGCAACGGCTGCATCTGCTGCAGCAAATCCAACGAGCTGGCAGACGCACTGCTGGACTTGCTGGACGGCGTTGACCAGGGCCAACTGGAGTTCGACCGGCTGATCATTGAATGCACCGGCATGGCCGACCCCGGCCCGATCACCCAGACCTTTTTCTCGCATGAGATCCTCTGCGAACGCTTCCTGTTGGACGGCATCATCACGCTGGTGGACGCCGCACACGCCGATCAACAACTCAACCAGTTCAGCATCGCACAGGCGCAGGTGGGCTACGCCGACCGTATTCTGCTGACCAAAACCGACGTGGCACCGGACTGTGAAGCGCTGATCCAACGGCTGCAACAGATGAACGCCCGCGCACCGGTTTACACAGTGACGCACGGCGATATCGATCTAAGTGTGTTGTTCGACATCGAAGGCTTTGTGCTGAACGACAAGCTGAACCTGACGCCGCCCGCCCCGCTGTTCCGCCGCATTCCGCAGGCGCAAAACAACATTCAGTCGATTGTGGTGTACCACGACCAACCGCTGGAGCTGATGCAGGTTTCAGAAGTGATGGAAGGCCTGCTGCTGGAATACGCCGACAGCCTGCTGCGTTATAAAGGGATTTTGTCGATCCAGAACGAGCCGCGCCGCCTGCTGTTCCAGGGTGTGCAACGGCTGTATAACGCCGACTGGGACCGCGAGTGGTTACCTGACGAAGAACGTCGCAGTACTTTGGTAATTATTGGGTTGGATTTGCCGGAAGACACCATTCGCCAGCGGTTTGCCGAGTTGGCGCAAGCCTGAACCTATAGGGCTGCACATTCAATTGCAGCCCACTCATTTAACCTGCCGATGCGGCCCCGCCGCTGCCAAATAAAATAATTTTAAAATCAATTATTGCAATATGGTCATATTCACCTGTAAAAATAAAAAAATAAATAATTAACGAGTTAACCATTAAAAAATAAAAAGACAATGCAAAAATTAATGAAATGTTAAAGTTATTAACCATTCATGTTGACAATAAACAACACAGAAGCTACTGTTATTCCGCCATCAAGGCACATAATAAAAATCTCATTCAACCAAGGTAAGAATAATGGACACCACACCATTTAATTAATAGCTAAGGAAATCCCCGTCATGATTTCACAATCAAAAATCGCCCACTATCAGGTTATTCTTGATGGTGAGGACACGGGTAGCTTTTGCGCCGAGAAGTCACTATTAGATAACTTTGAGAGCAAAGGTATCGATATTCCACATTTATGTCGCGCAGGAAAATGCGGCTGTTGCAAAATGTTGTTAGTCAAAGGTGAAGTGCGTCATGGAAAACAAAGCGCCCTCGCCGAAGATGAGCTTGAGGAAAATATTATATTAGCTTGCTGTGCCTATCCGCTGTCGGATATTGAAGTCGAACTCTATTAAAGAAGGATTCTTTCCGTGAGTATAATTGAAACAACCCTGAAAAAATGGGATCGCGCTGCTATTGTCCGCTCCCGTCCGCGTCGCATACTTAATGAGCAAGATTACCAATCCAGGCAATATTTCCCTACGGAACGTCTGCCGCTTTGCATGCACCCGCGCGTGGCGGCGTTGGGTGACGAAGCGCTGCGCTATATTCAGGTCCAAACGCTTTATCACTATCTGAATGGCATCGCCAACATTGAGCTGGAGATTATTAATGACTCAACCTACAAGTTGTACAAAAATACCGCAGGTGTCGATTTCCCCGCGAATATACGCCTGGAAGCATTAACCGTCGTTGTAGATGAGTCCTATCATGCTCTGGTCGCACTAGACCTTATCAATCAGGTCGAACAAATGACGGGCATAGCACCGCTGAGCATGCCGAAAGACACCGAAGCGTCCTTCGCGCTCGCGCTCGCGCTTGGCCAGACCCCGGATGAACACCGAGAATTATTCCGGCTGGTGTGCGTTTCCCTGTCAGAACAGGCGTTAACCACCGATCTCATCGATGTCATCGACAATGAAGATATTTTCCCCTCCTTCTATCAGATCATGAAAGACCATGTCGCGGACGAAGGCCGACACGCCCGCTTTTCTCAACAGATACTTGGGCATATATGGCGCCACAGCGATACGCATGCAAAAGAGGCGATGAAACGCCCCATCCTGACCTTTATTGAACACTATACGACGGATGCCATCGCTAAAGAATTTAGCGTCCGGATGTTAGATCATTTGAATATGGATGCAGAAACCATCGCCGCCGTCATTCACGACACTTATCCACCTGCCGACACCAAGCCATGGGAAACCAATAATATTGTTACGCAGCAGATGCTGCTGGCACTGGATAAAGCGGGCATACTCGAAGACCTGCCGATTTCGAAAATAGCGCAGGCATAAAACAGATAAACCGAATAAAAACTGGACATCAGCACCGGATGCTCACGTTACACTATTACTAGGAAGCCAATGTGGAACTATTAAACATAGTATTCTCAGGCAATATCCATTGCGGGGAAGCGCTCACCTCAGAAATACAAGAATATGGTCATCATATTTACCCGTTATCTTCATCATCTTTACCAGCCGGGAAAATCGACCTGATAATAACGACAAACAATCATCAGGATGAATTACAACGACTGCAGAAATTATCTGAAAACGTTCTGGTGATATCGTCAAATAAAGAAATAATCACCGATGTAGATAGTTTACAAAAACAAGAATACTTATCCCTGTACTTTATTCAAAAAGAAAAAACCGGCTACCTGTGCGGCAGTCTGATACCCGATACCCGACATAGCCAACGGAATAACGCAGAGCAGTTGAAAGACTTAATCTGCGACGTAGTGGTCTCTCTGTCACGCGGCATACTGCCTGACAATATCAGTTTGCCTCCTTGCATCGGCCAGAAATGTTATTCCGCTCCGCCAGAACGCCTGCGCGCTTTGATCGTCACGCTTTTACAACGCTTGGGTGACCAAACCCAGGGGCGTTGCGCGACCGATCTCTGTTTCGTCACCTGGCGAAAAGAAGCTGACTTTCATACCCTTGCCGAAGACCAGGTCACGCCGGAGAATCAAAACCTGCGGCATTTCTTCTTCAATGAAACCGGCATTCTCAAACAAAACCGATACGCGCAAGCCAATGCGATGATTACCCTCGCCCCCGCCGGCGATGGTGATGGCGTGTTGGTCACGGTAACTGGGGACGATGCCCGTTTCCAACGCTTCACCGACTATCTGGACGCGCTACTCATCTCTCAGGACGATCCCGCTACCGCACCACTGGTCATTTCTCCTGATGAAATACGCCAGTTGGCGTCCTTCAATGATACCGCGGACGCGGCCCTGCTTTCCCAAGATATTGTCACCCTGTTTCGCCGTACGGCGGCGGAAAATTCGGCGCTTATCGCCTTGCATGCCGACGACAGAGAATACAGCTACGCTGAGCTCGATGACGCCTCTGACAGAATGGCTTGTTGGCTGCTCGAACACTGCGGCGACGTAGACGGCCACGACATTATTGCCGTATCCATGCAGAAAACCGCCCTGCTGCCGATCGTAATGCTGGGCATCCTGAAAAGTAATAAGACCTATGTTCTGCTCGACCCGCAGGCCCCGGCAACCCGCAATCAGAATATCCTTAATGATGTGCGACCCACGCTGATCCTGGCCGATACTCTTCTGCAGGCGGGGAATGCGCCGTGCATTGATCCGGCAACCATTAACTACCCGGCAATGACCCTGCCGGCGTCACATCTTCCCCTGCCGTCTGATGGCCTGGCTTACCTCTGTTACACCTCGGGCACCACCGGCAAAGCTAAAGGCGTCATGATCACTCGTGAGGGGCTTGCCAACGTCGCGCAAAACCATCGCGACTTCATGCGGTTGGAAACCGGCAGTAAAGTCCTGTCGATTGCCTCTCTGGGTTTTGATGCTTTTGGCTGGGATGTTTACGGTGCCTTGATCAGCGGATCAACGCTCTACCTCGCGCCTACGACATTGCATACCGAAATCGATGCCTTATTCCGTTACCTCGCGCGGCACGAGGTGAACCATATCACCATTACCCCGGCCATCCTTGAATTGCTGCCACGTGAAGCCTGGAGCGGTTTAAGATCGATGATTGTGATGGGCGATGCACCGCCGGCGGATGTGGTGGCCTGGTGGGCTGAGCAGACTCGTCTGTTCAACGGCTATGGCCCGACAGAGGCCACCATCGCCACCTCCCTGTGCGAATATCAATCCGGCGTGGCCTGGAACTGCATTGGCAAACCGCTGAAGAATTACCGCTGCCATATCCTGGATGCGCACAATAATCTGCAGCCCCTCGGCTTCGAGGGTGAATTGTGCATCGCCGGGCACGGCCTTGCCCGCGGTTATTTGAATCAGCCCGAATTGACCGGCGAAAAATTCATCACGTTCGCCCTACCCGGCAGTCCGGGTAAAGAACGCATTTATAAAACGGGCGATATCGCCAAATGGGATAAACAGGGAAATATTATTTTTATTGGCCGCAAAGACCATCAGGTCAAGATCCGCGGCGTGCGTATCGAAATTGGCGAAGTGGAAACGGCCATTCGCACCCATCCGCAGGTAGAAAGCGTGTGCGTGGTAGCCAAACCGCAGGCCGCCGGCAAAGCGCTGGTGGCGTTTGTGCAAGCCTCGTCGCCGGCCCTGACCGCCGATGGCTTACGGCATTCGCTGGCCCCTCTGCTGCATGCAGCCGCCATTCCGACCGCTTTCGTTTTCTTGCCTGCATTGCCGTTGACCACCAATGGCAAAGTTGCGCGCCAGCAGTTGGAAAACTGGGTTATAGAAGACGGTGACGGCGATATGGCGTTGCCGGAAACCGAAACGGAAGTGATCCTGGAGCGCATCGTGACCGAGGCCATCGGTTGTACCCGCGCCGACGTCACGCAGGACTTTATCTGCCTGGGGGCACACTCGCTTACCATGAGTAAAATCGTTTCGCTGGTCGCCCGG
The DNA here is from genome assembly GCF_949794035.1 of Serratia proteamaculans. Taxonomy (NCBI): domain Bacteria; kingdom Pseudomonadati; phylum Pseudomonadota; class Gammaproteobacteria; order Enterobacterales; family Yersiniaceae; genus Serratia; species Serratia proteamaculans. The sequence goes on along the minus strand of NZ_OX461105.1, from coordinate 563,631 downwards.
GATTTGTGCTGTCGTCTGAATATCGCCGACCTTTTCCAAAACAATACGATACGTAATCTGGCGGAATATATTGAGAATAAGGCGGTCTCCGCCGACAGGACCGTCCCCATCGGCGAGCAACGCCGTGCGGCGCTCAGCCCCCAGCAAAATTTACTGTGGTACCTGAGCGCGCTGAATCCTGATGATTGCAGTTATAACCTACCCATTGCGGTGGAGATCCGCGGGCCGCTAAATCTTTCGCTGTTCGAGCAGGCCATCAATTTCATTTATGAAAAACATGAAAGCCTGCGTACTCAATTCGGCGAGGATCAGGGCATCGCCTATCAGCATGCGCTGCCGCATATTCCCATTAACCTTGCCGGGCATACCCTCACCGGGCAGCATCCTCCTCTGGAAGACAGGGTGAAACAGCTTTGCGCCGTCCCCTTCGATATTACCCGCCGCCCGCCGGTCACCCTGCGTTTGGTGCAGTACCATGACCAGCACCACGTGTTAGTATGGGTGAAACACAACATTCTGACCGATGCCTGGAGTGAGGACCTCATCCTCAACGATCTTTGGCGGCAATATAATCATCTGTGCGGCGGGGGCCCCTACGCACTGCCGGTACCAGAGGTTCAAACAATTGATATCGTCAATGATGCCGGGGAACCCCGCCTCGAGAGCGATATCGCCTACTGGCAGCAAAAACTGCACGCGTGCAGAGAATTGGATTTCCCCTTAGACATGCCTCGCCCCCTGGCACCGACGCATGCCGGTGAACGCATAGGCCGCCGGTTGGATCCCGCCATCGCGGGGCTGCTGGAACAGCGCGCCAGGGTATTAGGTGCGACTCCCTTCGTTTTGCTTACCGCAGCGCTGACCTATCTGCTGAGTAAATACACTAACCAAGACGATATTGTCATTGGCAGCGCCATCGCCGCACGCGACAATCTTTACCTCGAGCAGGTGAGCGGATTCCACGTCAATACCGTACCGCTGCGCACGGTGCTGAGCGCGGATGACACCCTGGCAACCCTGATCGGTAAAATGACGGAAACCTGTACGGGCGCCTATCGGCACCAACAGCTGTCCTTCGACCGCATTCTCCACCAGATTGATTACGAGCGCGTATCGAACAAAAACCCGCTGTTCCAAATCATGGCCATTCTGCAAAACGCCGGAGACGTGTGCCAGGCAGGCCTCCATGACTGCTCATTGCAAAAATTGCCGGTGTCTTCGGGTTTCTCGATGTTCGACATGACCTGGAACTTCAGCCTGGCCGCAGACGGCATCAGCATTGAGCTTGATTACGCCAGCGAATTGTTCCACGCCGCCAGATTGCAGATGATGCTGAACAATTATGAACAGGTACTGCATCAGCTGCTGACGCAATCCCCCTCGATGGCGCTTGCCGCTATAAACCCGCTCAGCGAGGCGGAGCAAACCCGGCTTTTACAGCTGGCGAGCAATACGACGCAGAGCTCGCGCGGGACGCTGATTGAGCAAATTCATGACCTGGCACGCAGGCAGCCGGATTTACCCGCGGTGAGCTGCGAAAAAGAGAGTTACAGCTACGAGCAACTGTGGCGCCTCTCAGAGCATATCGCCCATTACCTGAGCGAATTGGACAACAACGCGTTTTCTGTCGGTATTATGATGGAAAAGAGCTGCAGGGTGGCGGCACTGATCCTCGGCGCACTCAAGGCCGGCAAATACTATATTCCCATTGATGTCCATTACCCGGCGGATCGCGTGCGGTACATGATTGACGATGCGCGAACGAAAATCCTGGTCACCGACGAAGCAAACGCCACGGTGCCAGCGGATTGCCCGCACGTGACTTTCGAGTCAATACTGTCTGCCAGCCCCGCCGTTGAGCAAACGCGTTCGAACGGAGAAGAGGATCCGCTGGCTTACATCATGTACACCTCCGGCTCTACCGGCAACCCGAAAGGTGTGATGATTAGTCACAGTAATCTGACCAATTTCACCAATGACTTTGCCGACCGATTGGCCCTGGGGCCTGCTGACAAGATGTTGAGCCTGACGAGCATCAGTTTCGATATTTTCGGCCTGGAACTGTTTTGCTCTCTGGCCTCGGGCGCCCATGTCGTGCTGTGCCCGCGGGAAACCGCCATGGATCCCGTCAGGCTTTATCATTTTATCGAGCAGCAACAACCCAGCGTCATTCAGGCCACCCCGACCGTCTGGGGCACCATCGTCAGCCATTTACCGGCGGCGGGCAACCGGCCGCTGACGGTGCTGTGCGGTGGCGAGAAAATGCCCGTCGCGCTGCTTTCACAACTGCGGCGCATCGCCACTCAGGTGCTGCAGGTCTATGGGCCGACGGAAACCACCATCTGGTCAACCTGTGCCGATCTGACCTTTGAGGGCGACAGCACCTGCATCGGCACGCCGATAAACATGACCGAGGCTTTCATCATGGACTCGGCCGGCGGCCTGGTGCCCGGCGGTGCTTTCGGCGAGCTTTGCCTGGGCGGCGCCAGCGTATCTCCGGGCTACTGGAACAACGGTGCGCTGAGCGCCCAGGCGTTCATCAAACGCCAGGTCCTTGGCGCCGTCCGTTACCTGTATAAAACCGGCGACATCGCGCGCTTCAACAGCCGTGGGCAATTGGAATATCTGGGCCGTAACGATCACCAGGTAAAAATTCGCGGCCATCGCATTGAGCTCAGCGAGATCGACCTCAATTTATCCGCCATGGATAGCATCGCGCATGCCTTGAGCCTGATCGTCGGAGAAGGGAATAACGCCAGGATCGTCAGTTACCTGCAAATGGTGCCCGGCGCGGAGTTAAACGAGAAATCTGTGCGCGCGGCGTTGAAGAGCAGGCTGCCCAACATCATGATACCCTCCAGCTTTATGGTGCTGTCCGCTTTCCCGCTGACCAACAACAACAAGATCGACGTTCGCAGGCTACCTACCCCGACGATAACCTACTCGTCCTCCGAAACGGATTACGTGCCGCCGGCCAGCGAGGCGGAACGCGCCATGCAGGAAATCTGGCAAACCGTGTTGATGCAGGAACACATCAGCGTGACGGACAGTTTTTTCAGCTTGGGCGGCAACTCGCTGCAGATCCCACGGCTATTGCACGCCATTCGCCAGGCGATGCACATTTCCCTCACTATCCGCGAATTCATCCTGCACAGCCAAATTCGCGAGCTGACCGCGCTGGCGCTCACCAAAACCAGGGAGGAAGCAGATGGAGTGCATTGAGGTAACCTACCGCGGCCGGCGGTACCGGGTGCATCACCATGAGCGGATCCCGCTGTCCGCCATGCTGAAGTTCGGCGACAACCCAACCAATATCTACGGCGTTACGCCGGCGAGCGCGGCCCCCTTGCGCTACGGCGATTCGCTGGCCAGCGTAGAGCATGGGGGGGCGTGCAATGCCTCCCGCATCTCATTGGTGCCGCATTGTCACGGCACCCACACTGAGTGCGTCGGGCACATCATGCCTGGCGAACATAACGTGGCAGAGTTGGTTTTCGAGCCATTCATTGCCGCTACGCTGATTCGAGTGCCGCTGCAAAGGGCGGGCGAGATGTCGGAAACTTATAATGCGAGCGCCCGGGGAACGGACCTGGTCATTACCCGCACGGCGATCGACGATGCCTTGTCGCAGGTGGCGCCGCATTATCTTCAGGCGTTGGTGATCGCCGCCAAAGCGCCGAGCTGGCGACTGGCGGATGAAATACCGCCTTATTTCAGCCACCAGGCGATGGCGCGCATCGTCGAGCTTGGCGTACATCACCTGGTGGTTGATGTGCCTTCGATTGACCGATTGCACGATGGCGGCAGGATGGACAACCACCGCTGCTTTTGGGGAATGGGCCTGTCGACGGCGGAGGCGCGAGCAAGATTGCGCTGCTCCGTAACGGAAATGGCACAGGTTTCGCCGGCAACCCCGGCCGGCAGCTATTTCCTGTCATTGCATTTGCCGGATTGTTCGGGCGACGCCCTCCCCAGCAAACCCATTTTGTTTCCGTTCTCCCGAGGGAATGACGCAGCATGAATTACTCAGGTTATTTGCAGTTAAATCAGCTACTCGCTTTGCAACAACCGGCCTCGCCACCGAGCGAACACCGCAACGAGAACCTCTTCATCATTACGCATCAGACGTATGAACTGTGGTTCAAACAGCTGATCGATGAACTCCACTGCCTTATCGATCTGATAGAAAACGGAGACATAGCCGCCGCCAACAACGGGCTGATCCGCATCAACGCCATCACGAAAACCGTGGTGAACCAGATTGAGGTGATTTTCACGCTGAAATTCCATGAGTTCCAAAAATTTCGCGGTTACCTTGGTTCCGCCAGCGGATTTCAGTCCTACCAATTTGCGGGCATTGAGGCGCTGTTGGGTAAAGCGAACGGTAAAAAGTTGCAGCAGTACGGTGAAGATCCGGCCATTCAGAAAATGCTTGGCGCGATCATTCGCCCCATATCGCTCTGGCAAACGGTTCAGCGCCACCTGCTACTGCTCAACGATCGCCAGGGACAGCAGACCGAGTCCTTCAAAGACATCATAAAAACCGTGCTGGAGGAAGCTTCCAGCGAGTCGCTGTTGCTGAATCAGCTGCTGGATCTGGACTCGCTGCTGCAGGAATGGCGCTATCGGCACGTCAAGTTGGTAGAAAGAACCATCGGCCAACGTAAAGGCACCGGCGGCTCCGCCGGTTCCGATTACCTGAAATCCACGCTGTTTACGCCGATCTTTGACGAACTGTGGGAGGCGATCCACTGATCGCCTTAGCCGAGAACCAGGGGATCGCGCGATCCCCTTCCCCTTCATCCTGAACGGCGATTAACCTGCCATGCACACCATACCATTCCGGGGAGCCGAGCGATGCCTGAAAGCGCTGACTCCCACACGCCAGGGTAAATTGCGGCTGATTTGCTTTCCTCATGCCGGCGGCAGCGCCGGCACCTTCCGCGCCTGGAGCGGTTTGCTGCACCCGGACATCGAGCTGTTCGCCATGCAATATCCCGGGCGTGAAGAGCGGGCGAACGAAGCACCGGCGTGCCAGCACCGCAGGCTGGTGGCCGAACTGCAGCAGGCGTTGGCCCCCCTGCAGGACAAACCCTGCGTCTTTTTCGGCCACAGCCTTGGCGGCCGGTTGGCCTTGGCGACCGCACTCTCAGCCCGGCTGCCGCCCATAGGGTTGATCGTGTCCGCCTGCTCCACGCCCTACGCGGCAAAGCACGGTCGTTTGCTGCGCCTGACGCGCAGCGCGCTGATTGAAACACTTCACGAGTCCGGGCAAACAGGTGAGATCACCGACGAAAGCGCCGACCTGCTTGACGCCTATTTGCCGCTGATCCGCGCCGATCTCCTACTTGCCAGCCAGCTTATTTTTCCAAGGGAAACACATTTGCCGATCCCGCTGGCGGTTTTTTATGGCGAGGACGATCTTTGGGTCGACAGGCAGGATCTGGCAGATTGGCGGTTGCTGGCCGGGGGCGAAGTGCATGAACAACGCTTCCCCGGCAGGCACCTCTTTTTGAACGAACAGCGCAATGCGGTGATAGGGGCACTTCATACCTTGCTGGCGGGCCCGCTGAGCGCCCCGCCAACTCCGCGCTGAGGGTTAAGCCTGCTCGCTATGGCGTTTACCCAATGTGGCGGTGCGTTCGCCGCGCACCACGGTCCACGCCAGCAGCAGCGCGCAGGCGCTGCTCGCCATCAGCACGATGCCCGGCCGCTGCGCCAACCCGGCCAGCACCAGCCCCGCCGCCAGCATCAGGTAATACATCAGGCCAAGGATTGCGCCCGCAGTGCCCATGCAATCCTTATAATTCTGCAGCGCCCGCGCCAGAATATTGGGGATCGCGATGCCGTAGGCCATAACCACCAGCATCATCGGCAGCACGAACCACAGCTTATCCTCCAACAGGAACACCAGGCCGCCGCCGATCAGCGCCAATACGCAGGCCAGCATCAGCAGCGGCGTAAACAACCACTGTTTGGCGATGAGAAACTTGTTGATTGCCGCGCCGATCCCGACGCCGGCGGCCAGCACAAACCCGGTATAACCAAACCATTGCGGCGGAATGCCCAGCGCTTCAAACCGAAACGGCGCCAGCTGGTAATAGCTGAACATGCAGACGTTGAACAGGGCCACCAGCCATGCGCTGCGCCAGATATCGCCGTCTTTCGCCATGCGGCTAAACGTGCCGAAGAAAGAACTTTTCACCACCTGCGCCGGGCGCGTTTCCGGCAACTGCCATGCGGCATAGGCCAGCAGCAAGGCGGCCAACGTGGCCAGCCCGGCAAACACCCCCTGATAGCCCCAGTAATGGGTCAACAGGGCGCCGCTCAGCACCCCCACCGCAGGGCTGACCGCCATCGCAATCCCCATCACGGAAAACACCCGCGCCAGCTCATAGCCGTCGAACCGGTCGCGAATGGCGGTCTGAGTGCCTACGGAGCCCACCGCCGCACCAAACGCCGCCAGCACCCTGGCCGCCAACAGCAGGGTAAAGCTGGTGCTGAAGATGGCGATGATCGACGCCAGCAGATACAGTGCCAAACCGGCCAAAATGGTGGGACGCCGGCCGATCACGTCACACAAACGGCCCCAAACGACGACCCCGAATGCAAAAGCGAAAAAGTAACAGGACAGGGTTTGCGCCGCGACCTCCGCGCTGACGTGAAAACCGTCGGCAATGTGCGTTAGCGCCGGGCTATAGATCGTTTCCACAATCTGGGGAAACATCATCATCAGTGTCGCCAGGGTGAGGGTCAGTCTGCGTTGCATAGTACATCCCGTATCCAAAAAGAAAGTAGGCCACAAAGTAGCACCTTCCCCGCCCCGACCATTACAATATAAAAGACAAAAAACTTATAAAATCGGACACACTTATGGCATGGCTCAGCGCACAGGACGAATTTGATCCCGATGCGATCAACAATAGCGTGTTAGGCATTGCGGCCGAGCTGGCGCAGCATGATTCCGGGCCGCACTGGCACCACATGGGGCAGTTGCTATTCAGCCAGCAGGGCTGTATGCGCATCACGCTCAATGAAAGCATTTGCCTCCTGCCGCCGGCACGCATTGCCTGGATCCCGCCAAAGGTGGTGCACCGCGTTCAGGTTACCGGCGTGGCGGGCTATCGCTCGGTTTATCTCGACAACCAGCGCTATCCCGACCTTTCGCCCCATTTGGAAGTGCTGTCGGCCTCTTCTTTGCTGCGGGAAGTGCTGGAGCGGATCGCCCTCGCCGACTTTGCCACCCAGTGGGAAAGCGGCCCCAGCGCCAATATTCTTGCCGTATGCCTGGACGAAATACGGCATGCGCAGCGCGAGCTGACCTTATTGCCGCTGCCCAAGGACCGCCGCTTACGGCAACTGGCCGGCATGGAGGAGGTGCCGCCACTCAATGAGCTGGCGCGCTACAGCGGCGCTTCGGAGAAAACCATCAGCCGCATCTTTCGCAAGGAAACCGGGTTGAGCTACCAGCAGTGGCGCCAGCAATGGCGTTTGATCAAAGCCATCGAGCTGCTGGCGGAGGGATACGGCCTGTCAGATATCGCTGGCAAGCTTGAATTCTCCAGCGACAGCGCCTTCTCAACCTTCTTTAAAAATATGACCGGCAGCTCGCCGCGCGCCTATATGCTGATCCGCCGTTAACGGCACGCCTTTTCTGCCACTCAAATACGGCCCCACCGCGACTGAATCCCGCAGCATCAGGCTGGCCGGGAAAGTTGGGCGCTTGCTCAACTCACCGCCGTCCAGCATCGAGACCAGCCGATGGATGGTTTCCTTAATCATTTCGGTCACCGGCATTTTCATGCTGGACAGCGAGGGAATGGTATAAGGCGCCAAGGGAATATCATCGAACCCTATCACCGAGACGGCGGACGGCACCGGGATTTGGCATTCCGTCAGCCGCTTGATGGCGCCGATGGCCATCTCGTCGTTACTGGCAACAATCGCGCTAAAGGTGTGGCCGCTGGCCAGCAACGTTTCGACCGCCGCCATGCCGCTTTGCGCGTTCCACTTCCCTTCGACAATCAGCGCGTCTTTTACGCCAATATCATGCTCCGCCAGCGCCGATTTGTAGCCCGAAAGCCGCTCCAGCCCGGTGGGGGAATCCAGTGAGCCGGTGATAAAAGCGATATCGCGATGCCCCCGGTCGATCAACTGCTCCACCGCCGTCGCGCTGGCGGCGTGCTGATCGCTAAAGATGCAGTAACTGTCGTTAAGCCTGAGTCGGCGGTTGATAACCAGGATCGGCTGCTTGTGCTGGGAAATGATCTCGTCCATTTCGGCAATCGACAGAAAACGCGGGTAGATGATCACGCCGTCGCAGCGCATATCCAGCAGGTATTGAATGGCGGCCTTTTCTTCTGCCGCGGTGTGCTTGCCGTCCGCCAAAATCAGCTGGCGGCCGTTTTCTTCCATAATGCGGGCAGACTGGAACATCAGCTCGCTGAAGTAGTTACCGCTGTACAGCGTGTTGGTCACTACCAGCCCGATGGTCTGGGTGGATTTGGTCGCCAGATTGCGCGCCAGCAGATTGGGCCGGTAACCCGTTTCGGCGATGGCTTTATCCACCAGCTCACGCTTTTCCGGGCTGACATAGCCGCTGCCGGACAACACGCGGGACACCGTCGCTTTCGACACGCCCGCCCTTTTAGCCACCTCAAGTATTGTTGCCATCTCTGCGCCGTCAAAATCGATTGGGTCAGCGCAGTCTACGCAAGACGCCCTCGGTTTGAAATGTTTTCACGCCCGCTTCTGCCGCCACTCCTGAACTAAAAGTGAGCAGCATCACGAAACGAAAAACCAAAAAATCATAATTCTTGCCACCAATTAGATATCACATCATGATTTTGTGAAACCGGTTTCTTGTGGGCGTTTCATTCAGATGGAACGGCGGATCGCCCAGGCAGTAAAAGTTCGCCTTTGGGCAATCCGAATTCCTATCTAGAGAGACGATAATTCCATGCCGAAGAATTACGCAGAGATCTCCCCCGCTATCGTGAAGGCGTTGGGTGGCCTCAACAATATCGAAGCCGTTACCCACTGCATGACCCGCCTGCGGTTCGTGGTGAAAGACAAGGCGCTGATCGACACCCCGGCGCTGAAGGCCATTGATGGCGTCTTGGGCGTGGTGCACAGCGGCGAGCAATGCCAGGTGATCATCGGCAATGAAGTGTCGAAAGCCTATCAGGCGGTGCTGGCGCTCGGTATGCCGGGTGCGACGCCCGCCACCACACCGGCAAAACGCAAAATCACCCTGAAAGGCATTGGCGCCGGCATTCTCGACGCCCTGGTCGGCACCATGTCGCCGTTGATCCCGGCCATCATCGGCGGTTCGATGGTGAAGCTGCTGGCGATGATCCTGGATATGGCCGGCGTGTTCGACAAAGGTTCGTCGACCCTGGTGATACTGAACGTGATTGGCGACGGCGCGTTCTTCTTCCTGCCGGTGATGGTGGCTGCCTCTGCGGCGCTGAAATTCAAAACCAACATGTCGCTGGCGATCGCCATTGCCGGGGTGCTGCTGCACCCTAACTTTATCGACTTGATGGCCAAAGCGGCGCAGGGCCAGGCGGTGGAGTTCGCCTACATCCCGGTGACGGCGGTGAAATACACCTATACGGTGATCCCCGCGCTGGTGATGACCTGGATATTGTCGTACATCGAACGCTGGGTCGATCGCATCACCCCGGCGGTGACCAAGAACTTCCTTAAGCCGATGCTGATTGTGCTGATTGCCGCACCGATCGCGATTGTGTTTATCGGGCCGCTCGGCATCTGGATCGGCAGCGGGATTTCGGCGCTGGTGTACACCGTGCATGGCTATCTGGGCTGGCTTTCCGTCGCCATTATGGGGGCCATTTGGCCGCTGCTGGTGATGACCGGCATGCACCGCGTATTCACCCCAACCATCATTCAGACCATCGCCGAGACAGGCAAAGAGGGCATGGTGATGCCTTCGGAGATTGGTGCCAACCTGTCGCTCGGCGGCTCTTCGCTAGCCGTGGCGTTCAAAACCAAGAACCGCGAACTGCGCCAGACCGCATTGGCCGCCGCTGCTTCCGCCATTGTGGCAGGGATTTCCGAACCGGCGCTGTATGGTGTGGCAGTGCGGCTTAAGCGCCCGTTAATCGCCAGTTTGATCAGCGGCTTTATCTGCGGTGCCGTCGCCGGTATCGGCGGGTTGGCCAGCCATTCGATGGCTTCGCCCGGCCTGTTCACCAGCGTACAGTTCTTCGACCCGACCAACCCGATGAGCATTGTCTGGGTCGGCGGCGTGATGGTGCTGGCCGTGGTGCTGTCGTTCGTGCTCACGCTGCTTTTGGGCTTCGAAGACATCCCGGAAAGCGAAGAACCCCAAACCGCGCCCCCGGCCCCGGCGACGAATACCGTTAACGCCGCGAATACCCAATGACGCACTATTTAAGTTACAGAGGATTTCATGTCTGATTCGACATTCCCGCAAGGGTTTTTATGGGGCGGCGCCTTGGCCGCCAACCAGTCTGAAGGTGGCTATCTGGAGGGCGGCAAAGGGCTGACTACGGTCGACATGATCCCGCATGGCCCCAACCGCATGCCGGTGAAACTGGGCCTGGAGAAACGCTTTACCCTGCGTGAAGACGAGTTTTACCCCAGCCACGACGCCATTGATTTTTACCATCGCTACCGCGACGACATTGCGCTGATGGCGGAGATGGGCTTTAGCGTATTCCGCACCTCCATCGCCTGGAGCCGGATTTACCCCAAGGGCGACGAGCTGACGCCGAACCCGGAAGGCATCGCCTTCTACCGCAGCCTGTTTGAAGAGTGCCGCAAATACGGCATCGAGCCGCTGGTGACCCTGTGCCATTTTGACGTGCCGATGCACTTGGTGACCGAATACGGCTCCTGGCGCAGCCGCAAAATGGTGGAGTTTTTCACCCGCTATGCCCGCACCTGCTTCGAAGCCTTTGATGGCCTGGTGAAATACTGGCTCACCTTCAACGAGATCAACATTGTGCTGCACAGCCCGTTTTCCGGTGCCGGGCTGGTGTTTGAAACAGACGAAAACCCCGAGCAGGTAAAATACCAGGCGGTGCACCACGAACTGGTGGCCAGCGCCCTGGCGACGCGCATTGCGCATGAGGTGAACCCCGCCAACCAGGTGGGCTGCATGCTGGCCGGCGGCAATTTCTACCCCTGGTCCAGCAAGCCGGAAGACGTGTGGGCCGCGCTGGAAAAAGACCGCGAGAACCTGTTCTTTATCGATGTGCAGGCCAGAGGCAGCTACCCTTCCTACTCGGCCCGGGTGTTCCGCGAGAAAGGCGTGAGCATCGCGATGGAGGAAGGCGACAGCGAAATCCTGAAGAACACGGTCGATTTTGTCTCCTTCAGCTATTACGCCTCGCGCTGCGCTTCTGCCGATATGAACGACAGCAACAGCAGCGCCGCCAACGTGGTGAAATCCCTGACCAACCCGCATATTCCGCGCAGCGACTGGGGCTGGGGCATCGACCCGCTGGGTTTGCGCATCACCATGAACATGATGTACGACCGCTACCAAAAGCCGCTGTTCCTGGTGGAAAACGGCCTGGGCGCACACGATGAGTTCAACGCCGACGGCGAGATAGAGGACGATTACCGCATCAGCTACCTGCGCGAACACATCCGCGCCATGGCCGACGCCATCGCCGACGGCGTGCCGGTGATGGGCTACACCACCTGGGGCTGCATTGACCTGGTAGCGGCTTCGACCGGCGAGATGAGCAAGCGCTATGGTTTGGTTTATGTCGACCGCGACGACAACGGCAACGGCACCCTCGCCCGTACCCGCAAGAAGTCTTTCTGGTGGTACAAAACCGTTATTGCTAGCAATGGGGGGGATTTGGGGTGATGGGGTTGGGGGGAGTGAGCTGACGCTGACTTTTACTTCGGAGCTTTCGGAGCCTGAGTTCCTCAGGCTCCAGCGTTGGACTTAACGCGAGGTTGGCAATGCTTCGACCTGCAAAATTCCGTTCGATTGATTAACCGAGAATTCGGTTACGAACTCGCGAGCAAAGGGAAAATCACCCGCCTGTTGTTTTTTAGGGGATATCAGTTTCACTGAAAAATGATATTTCTGCCCTGGAGCAAATACGTAGCCTTCATCGGGGGTGCATTGGTTGCGCGCGATTTCACGCAGTGGGTCGAAGAATTTGAAGTCACGATTTTGCGTATTATCCAACCGATTAATCGAGATGCCTGCTAACTTCTCATCACCTTCAGGCATCACCGTCACGCACACTGCACCATCGCGCAGAGTGACGGTTGCGGGGTAGTCGACGGGAATACGATCCCCCATCGAAGGACAGCCTGCGAGCAGGAAAGGTAACGAAAGTATAAAAATCCGTTTCATAATTACCTCTGACGTAAAAACTTAGCTAAAACCTGCTCGTACTGTGAGCGAATTTCATTGGTTTTGGGGCCAATATACCTAACAAAACGCCCGATACCGTATTCCCAAGCACCATGGCCATAGCGTATTAACAGCCAATAATCTGCGATAATACAAGCTTGTTGCTCTAAAGAGTAGTTAGTGAGTGTCTTATTCACATCCAATTTATAGTTGTAATCAGCCGCCCAGCTAAAAGTACCTCTCAGGCGCACCCATTGCCCATGTTGATGCTGCCACACATGGGCAAGCTCATGGATAAAAAAGTGCTGTTTAGCATAGTTATTAATCTGAGAGAAATCCGCTAAATACTCCTCTTGGCGGAAATAGATTTCGCCATTGGGTGACATGCCAACATGTTTACCTTGTAGACCAAAGGGTAAGTAACTATCGCAATGGATCCATACACGGTTGTAGACGATTGATTTACCAAAAATTTGGCGAGCCATAGAAATCTCACCAAGCGTTATTAAACGTAGCGTTCCTTCTTCCACCTGCTGGTTTTTCTGCTCTTTCGTTAACATGAGTCAAACTCCCTATGACCATATGGTAATGGCATATTAGCGATTACTTTAAACAGGGTCTAGATATTTACCCATTCACAATAAATCGTAGCTGCCATTGATCTTTTTCACTTTGAAGTGGGCAATAAAAGCTCTGCCGGATGCGTCCTGCAGGTTTTCTCGTTTATCTATGGGAATAAAATTCAATCTCATGCTGGCAAGCCCTTAGCAAAATCACGCCAACTTCCGTGAACAGTAAATTACCCTTCATAATATTCCCTTAATCATAAACCGGGACATTAAACATATAATAAATGCATATATAGATAATACGTTAACGTCCGAGGTTACTACGAATAACTGCGAGTTGCATTCCAATCCAAAGAGTAAATTAACTGTAATTCTGTACAGGTTATTCTTTCATTTTGGCGATAGCGTTATAGTTTTTGGGCTGCGTCAAAATACGCAGCCGGAGTTAGCGTTCCGAATCTGACATATACCGCGGCGTTGTGTAATAATGCCGCAGCTTTAGCTCACCAAAAATTATGGTAGCTCAGGTGGGGGCTTCGCAAGAAGCGCCGGTTCCTATGTCCCGGTGACGCTAACCCCGTCTGGGCTGCCACCCGAGTTTAGCGTCTCTGATGGTAGTCATTATCCAATGACATACGGAGATGCAATCATGGCTGATACTTCCACCTCACAACCCGCCACAAGTACCCTCTATCGCCAACTGTTCAATCAGCTCGATCTCAGCACCTTAGACTCAACACAACTCCTAGACCTTGCCGCTCTCTCCGCCGAACAAGCCGAAGGGCTCTGCCACGGCCTGATGCTGTTTGGCGATCTGTTGCAAAACAACCCGCAAGCCGACGACACCCAGTGGGAACAACTGAATCACTACATCAATGCGACAGCTCACTTGGTGCCAGCGCTTTGCAACCTTTATGGCCGTGCACTGCGGCAGATGGAGTGCCAGAGCTGAGAGGTTAAAATAAAAGACAAAATAAATAATAAGAACGGTATTAGTTTTGTACCGTTCTTATCACTCTGGTAAATTTTATAGATCTGACTGACATATCACGATAAACACATTCACGAAGGTAGGCATTTCCCCCGTGGCCTGGCATAGTTAACGCATTCGATAAATCGATGAGTTAACTGCTGGGTGACGACGCATGGCCGCTGGCAGTACGCAAACGCATTGATCAGAATCTGTTCTGCAATGAGGGGATTGTTTTGTCTACTAAGATAGAGACGTTATCTTCGAAAGATGCTGTTTTAAAAGCCATCGAAGAATATAAATTATTAGGCCGCGATGCCTTCCTAGAAAAATACGAAGTCAAACGAATTAAAAAATGTGAGCTTCTTTATAATAACGAAAAGTACGATATCAAAGGTATTGTCGCGGCAGCTTATATTGAGCAGTTCGGAATACCATTCGAAAAAATAAATTCTAACAGTGGTGTTAAGAGCGCTATCCAAGCGCTTAAAAACCTCGGTTTCGAGATCGTAGAAACGCCACATCCTATTGAGCATTTAGTGAAAGGTAGGCTTTACACGCGTAAAGAGCTTATCGACCTCTATGGTGGACAACTCCAGGGCGGCATTTGGACACCTACAGAGTTTCCCGTCATCTTCATCTTTACCGGTGAGAGCGGCGAGGCATACGGCTACAAAGACGGATGGTCTGCTGATGGCAGCTTCGCCTACACCGGAGAAGGCCAAAAAGGTCCGATGGAGTTTATTCGGGGTAATAAAGCCATCCGTGACCACAAAAAGAATGGCGAAGATATTTTCTTATTTGAAGATAATAAAAAAGATAAAGGTGTAAGGTTCGTTGGAATGTTTGAGTGTGATACTTGGGATTACATTGAATGCTTAGATTCCGAGAAAAATATGAGGCAAGGAATCACCTTTAATTTATTCCCGGTATCTTCTGCTCGCGAAGTTGATAATGATATTGATACTTCAGAAGTAACGCCGAAGAAGGAGACACTCGAACAGCTACGAGCCAAGGCGATAGCATCATCAATGATGACGGGACAGCGCAAAGAGAGTGACAGCAAAAACTCTTGGTTCAAGCGCAGTGAGGACGTAAAAAAATACGTGCTGCAACGAGCCGATGGCATCTGCGAGTCATGTGAGCAACCCGCACCGTTCAAGAAAAAGAATGGCGAGCCTTACCTAGAACCACACCACACAAAACGCCTAGCCGATGAAGGCCCTGATCACCCTCAATGGGTTGGTGCTATCTGCCCTACCTGCCACCGTCGGATCCATAGTGGCGAAGATGGGAAAGCGCTGAACCAGGATTTGATGGTGAAGCTGGAGTTTAAAGAGGCTAGTTTTAAATAGTTTTTCTTTATAAAAAACATTCAAGTAGAAACGCTTCACGGATGATGTTTGAAGAGATGAGCCTACGCAAAAGGTTCATCTTTTCCCCACATCATCCTCTGCCCACGCTTTGCGGTGATCCGATAAGGTACAGCCCACAAACGTAATGTCTCTGAGAAAGCAAAATGCTGTGGTATTGGATGATTGAAGTCATCGTGCGCCGGGTAGATCAAATACATCTCACCATCCCCACCAAGATACTTTTGGCCGTAAGCAAACATCTGATAGAAGTCGGATTGCGCAATCCCGTAAAGGGGTTTCTCCTGCGAATTGCTATTCACCAACTTCCATTTAGTGTCCAGCACCATCTTGGTTTTGACCGGATGGCGTGACTGAATCAACAAGTCTGGACGTAACTTAAAGCAGTCCCTTTCCCCATGTTTAACCAACGAATGGCCCGCAGCCTGCTGTTTCACTTTAAAGTCAGGTGGCAGCTCATCAGCAAGCGTTTGTGCGACAAAAGACTCAAATACCGCCTCCATGGGGAACAATAGCGACAAAGCTTTAGCATCGCCTTGTAAGGCGCTCGGGCTCATTCCGTGCAATATCAATTGCGCCCATGCAAGCGGTTCATGGTAATGGGCCATACCGCGATCCAGCCGCAGGCTCGATATATCCCCATTAACATCTCGGCTAAACGGAACGCCATCAAAAGCAAAGCGTAGTTCCTGCAGCCAGCGCTGATTATCTGATGACAGACTAAGACTAGCTAACTTATGAAGGGCTGAATGCAAGAGCCTATTGGCAGCACAGTCGGGCAAATAGTCATCGTAATCTACACAGAATTTATGGCGATCCACTAGGTTATGCCGCAACTGAGCTGACATCATCAGCTTGCCCTTCATGAAGGGTAAATTGCCCTGTTCATTCACGTAGTCTGAACGCAGACCCTGCTTAAGCAGTTGGCTAACGCTATGCAAAAACTGGTTAATAAAAATCTCTAGCAAAGGCATCCGTTGCGCATGCACTGAAGCCTGCTGAGTTTGGATATGTCGAAACCCAGACAGATGGCTCAGCATAATCAGCAAAGTTTCGCGCGCGTCCCCACGTGAAAGGTTTTTGCCTATCTTGGGCAGAATTTCGAGCTGCAGGCCATAGGGGGTATAAAGTATCCCTGCGTAATTCTGTACTTGAAGCAACCGGCAGCCAGAGCGTGAGGTGAGTTTGAGTAATTGGCTCCCCTTCTCGCTGGTTAGGCTAAGCGATTCTAAATAATGGAATACCTCGAGAGGGAGAGAAACAGCACCAACCGGCGTTTCTTTTTCAATACCTAACAGGTCATACTCAAAAACAGAGATCACCTCACCCATTTTGCGCAGCCTGGGTAGAAAGAGCAGCCTCTTCAGGTTGATAAATCGCACGGTAAGCCTGGGGCATACTCCAGACCTCTTGCTCAAAAGCCTTAAGTTCGTAGGCTGTTGATTGCTGATCGTGACGCCGTAAACCATGGTCGGAACCAAACAACATTTCTAGATCGTCGGTTTGCTCAATGACAAACTGTAGGCTGTCGTCTTGTTTCTGATTATCCGCCAACACCAACCGGATCTTATTCCAATCGTCGAAGAAGTATTCCTGCAATAACGGAATGATCTTTTTCTGGAATGCCGCCTTCAGCTGTTTAAATGCCTTCTCTTCATCCTTTGCATCGCAGGCTTTTTTTATCGGCATAAAAAACGCGTGCCCTAACGTATGCTCACGATCGTAAAGCGCCTCAATTCGGCTATTAAGTTTCTCTAATAACGATTCAAGCTCAATACCTTTTACTGTGGCCCCACTGAGCAATGAGAGATCTGGCATCATCTCGACGAAATCGAAGCGGCGGCGCAATGCGGTATCCATCAGCGCTAACGAGCGGTCTGCGGTATTCATTGCTCCGATGATGTCGACGTTGCCAGGAACACTGAATGTCTGACAGCTGTAGGACAGCTGCAGGCTCATCGCATTGCTCATGCCTGCCCGCTTGTCGATTTCAATCAGCGAAATCAGCTCACCGAAAATCTTGGAGATATTGCCACGATTGATCTCATCAATAAAAATGGCATAGCGATGCGCCGGATCGGCTTTAGCACGCTGGCATAAACGCATGAAAATGCCGGGCTCAATAGGATAAGAGATATTACCGCCCTCGTCGGCACGAGCGCGCATCCCTTCAATGAACTCTTCATAACCATAAGACTGATGAAAGGTAGCCACGGCAAACCGCTGAATAGCCTCTGCTGTTTGCGGGCCTTGTTTTAACTCATCATAGAGTGAAACAAGATCTTCCACTTGCTCTAGCTGCGACTTAACCAAGAACCACTCGCTCTCTGCCGTTTTATTGAAAATGGCAGGCTCACGGCGGCTTTTATATTCAACCGTAGTGGATTCTGGCACGGTAAAGGATTGCAGCGTCACCCAAGCCGTTTGCGATAAATTACTGCTGCGGCCATTTAATAATGCTTTACGTTGGAACCACGGATGTTCAATGAGTTGGCGAACTTTGGCTCGCTTATTTAAATCCAATAAGACTAGCGCCGTCACTTGCATCCAGTTAAGCGATTCAAGGCGGGAATCTAACCAGGCATCATAGTCGGCGGGCGCTGCTTGAGTGGTATATTCCTTCATCTTCTGCTGCAAAATGAAGGTCTTCCCAGTTCCCGGCGGGCCAAAGTAGATCATATTGACGGGTGAATGCTGCGGTATCTTCACGCTCACCGCTTCATTACTCACCATGACTGGGCTGCTAACTATCTTCTCTTGTTTTTGCTCACTGTCACGCTCACGCAGCAGCTCATAAAGATGCCAGATCGCCATGTTCACATAGTAAGGGTCTGCATCTGGCAACAGCCTGTTAATCGCACTCTTCAATTCATGGTTTTTCTGCAACCAATCGCCAGCCAGTGTCAGCCCAAGCGAGAATTGTTCATTCAAAAACGTCGCGGCTTTGGTAAACGCATTCTCGTCTACCGTGCTGGTACAGGTTACCGGTGTAAAAGCCGCAAAGACGCGATTTCTCAAGCTCCAATACATCCGCTTGAGCTGTCCGGTTTCCTTGGCTTGCTTCAAGGCGGCTTCTACATATTGGTAAGTTTGCTCATCGGGTTGTCGATGAATACGCTCAGTCAGTTCTCTGAGCAGCGGCAGGCTTTGTTGGAACTCGGCCAAGGATGGAACACCCTGACGAATACTGGCAATACCGTTATCACGCTCATACCAAAGCCGTTTGACCAGATCATCCGTCTCCGGCTCCGAGAATGTCTGGGTCTGTTGAAGCAATGCCGTAAATTCACGGTAACGGCGATCCCACTCTGAATGAGAGTAATCTTTGTATTCAGCCAGAGAGTTAATCAATTCACTGAGAGTCAGCTTACCTGCTTCAACATCGGCAACGATATCCATCACGATAATTCCTGTACGGTGACATTATTTGAAAGAAAAACCGGTACTGCAACTACAAAAACACGGCAGCCGAGACGTTAACATCAAGGCTGCTAGCTACTGCCGAATCAACCTCAAGCGCCTTTCAGCATATCAAACACCACGCGAGCAAATCCCTTGGCGAGCTCTGGGTTGGACAGATACTGCACCATCATTTCATGCTGAGCTTCGTTGCTGTCCATGATCGCGTCATCAATGGCTTTCGGGAAATCCCCCAGCATGGCCTGCTCGCGGGTATTGTTGGCAATCTGCGTCATCACCGCTTGGTTTTCCGACAGCTTGTCGCGCACGGTAAAGGCATAATTGATCATGTCTTTATCGCTAAGATTATCGGTAATAAACAGGTCGTTCAGACGCGCCAGAATGTTCGACAGGAACTCTTCTTTCTTATCCTTCGGCTTGGCTGTACCGACGTCATTACCCGGCTCGATTTTATATTCTTCGACATCTTCCTGGAGCTTGAGATGCTGTTCGTGGATTTTCGAGAGACGGTAATGGCTCATATCCACGTTGCTTAAATCAATCTCATCTTCTTCTATGCGCTGTTCATGTAGCAATGGGCGCAGATGACGGGAAAACAGACTCAGTTTTTCCAGATCTTTATCGTCGTACTCGACGAGTTGTGACATAAATTCGTAGAAACGAACAAAGCTGCCGAGGTCTTTTTTGAAGATATCCAGCTTGTCTTTTTCTTGTTTACAGTCTTTGAAGCTGTTTTCAGCATTGGTGATCAACACCACATCGTTGGTTTTTTTCGTGCGTTCAAAGATCTCTTTTGCCAACACGTAAGCATCGATAGCGGAGGTATAACGCTTCTTCCAACGCTCAACGGCCGGCTTGCAGATATTACTGATCGCCGCATTGGATTTGTTCTTGGTAAAGAAGGCCTCACAGAACTGTTCCACCTCGCTCCAAAGAAATATGCCGCTGGTGCGCAGTTTCTCGAATAGTTCAAAAACTAGCTGGGGATCGCTGACATCCGTTAGCTCTGCCGTTTGATAGTAAGGTTGGAAGGCAGCGAGGATCTCATCAGGCTCGTTATAGAAATCGAGCACAAAAGTCCCCGACTGCGCTTTGCCTGGATAAGTGCGGTTCAAGCGCGACAGCGTTTGTACGCACTCTACACCGCCAAGCGCTTTGTCCACGTACATGGCACATAACTTTGGCTGGTCAAAACCAGTCTGAAATTTATTCGCCACCAGCATCACCTGATAATCTTCACTATCAAAAGCTTTACGCATGTCCCGGCCTTTCAGCCCTGGGTTCATATTCATTTCGGTAAACTTTTGATTCAGCAGCGCAAGACTATTGTGATCACTTTCAACAAACTCCACCTCACCAGAGAATGCCACCATCGCATTAATCTTCTCGTATTTATTCTCGGCAATGTATTTATCAAACGCCAGCTTATAGCGCACCGCCGCTTTACGCGAACTGGTCACCACCATCGCTTTGGCCTGCCCACCCAGCAGATGCATCACATGCTTACGGAAGTGCTCGACGATCACTTTTACTTTTTGAGCAACGTTATAGTCGTGCAGTGTCACCCACTGATTCAGTTTGATTTTGGCTTTTTTGCTGTCGACTTCACGACCGGGATCGTCCAACTTTTGCAGTAGTTTGTACGCCACTTTGTAGTTGGTGTAATTCTTCAGCACGTCAAGAATAAAGCCTTCTTCGATCGCCTGACGCATGGAGTAAATATGGAAGGCTTCTGGCTTATTGGTTTTCGATGCCGGTTCAAGCGGGTTAGGACGACGGCCAAACAACTCTAGAGTTTTGGCTTTTGGCGTGGCGGTAAACGCATAGTAGTTAAGATTGCTGCTGCCTTTGCGCGCGGCGACGGTAGCATCGAGAATGTCTTCCGACGACAACTCGACATCATCATCCGCCTCTTCCGTCATCAGTACTTCTTTCAACTGACGAGCAGTGGAACCGCTTTGCGATGAGTGCGCTTCATCGGCGATTACCGCATATTTACGCTGCTTGAGGCTAACGCTGTTTTCGATAGCTTTCAGCACGAACGGGAAGGTCTGGATGGTGACGATAATAATCGGCTGCGAGTTTTCCAGCGCGCTGGCGAGTTTCTCCGACTTCGAACCATCGCCTTCTTTATTATTGATGCGGCCGACCACGCCGTCCGCATGTTCAAACTGGTAAATGGTGTCCTGAAGCTGGTCATCCAGTACCGTGCGGTCGGTGACCACAATCACCGAATGGAACTGCTTCTCGCCTTTCTCGTCATACAACCGGGAAAGCTGGTGTGCCGTCCAGGCAATAGAGTTAGATTTCCCGGAGCCGGCGCTGTGTTGAATAAGGTATTTATGCCCCGTCCCTTCCACCGTGGCCGCACTAATCAGTTTATTCACCACGTCCCACTGGTGATAACGCGGGAAGATCAGGCTCTCTTTCTTAGCTTTCAGCCCATTCCAGTCTTCTTTTTCTTCGATTTGCAGATGCACAAAACTGGCGAGGATTTTCAGCAGGTTGTCTGGCAACAGCACTTCATTCCACAGATAGTCGGTGGCATAGCGATTTGGGTCTTCAGGGATATCATTCCCCGCCCCACCTTCTTGGGTGCCTTTATTAAACGGCAGGAAGAAGGTGTCATCGCCCGCCAGTTTGGTGGCCATAAACACTTCGTACTGACTGACAGCAAAATGCACCAGCGCACCACGCTTGAAGGTGAGCAGCGGCTCCGGCTTGTTGGTGACCGGATCCTTCGGCAAACGCGTTTTCTTATATTGTTTAATCGCGTTTTGTACCGCCTGCTTGAACTCAGATTTCAGTTCTAACGTCGCTATCGGCAGGCCATTAACAAACAGCACCAGATCGATTCGCCATTTCTTCGCTTTTATCCCAGTATCTTCAAACGCGGCTTTAGAGGCATGCGGGCTGTATACCAGCTCCGGTACAATGCGACAGATATTCTGCTGATACCGCGCCAACGTTTCCGGGTTGAGATTATGCTCGGGCTTGAACTGGCACAGGGAAAATCGTGCGTTATGGCTTTTGATTCCGTGACGCAATACACCCAGCGTGCCGTAAGTCCGCGAAAGCTTATCGGTGGCGTTGTTATCGGCTTTTTTAAGTTGGGCCACCAACGCATCGAGGAAATGGCGCTCGGTATCGGTCGGGTAAATCTTGGCAAATTTATCCCACTCCAGCGGCTGAGTGTTTTGCACAAAGGCGATAGCGTCTTGCGAGTACAAACCGCGTTCTCGATCGTAGCCGTCTGGTTTGCCGACAATCCATCCCTTGGTAACCATTTGAGCAATCATTTCATTTTGGAAGATTGCCTCTTTGGTGGTGTCCATACTCATGCGGTAGCCTCCTGTGATACCTCAGCTTCTCGGGCTTCTGGCGCGACCCAATTGCGTACGTCGATTTTGCCGGTCACAGCGGCGGAGATAAGGGCGGTTCGGCGTTCTTGGAGAAATCCAATTTGAAAAGTAGCTTGATTTTCTAAAACATCAAACATAACTAGTTTGTTACTAATGAAATTTGAAATGCTATTTTGTTCTTCCAGAGAAGGAAATATTCCAAATATTTTTTGTAAATTTTGGATTGATAGGCGTCGTAATGCAGCTCCTTTCACGAAACTCTCAACTTGTTCCTTTACAAATGAGCTTTGTAAAAGAAAATCCAGAAACTCAGGCAATACATGTAGTCTATTAGGGCGAATAATTATCAAAGATGACGCAACAACAAAGTCAATATTTGAAGGCGTAATTGCCGTTTGACCAATAGTTCCATCCTTACTAAAAAGAATGTCTCCGGGCAAAGGCATACAGCCAGTTTTAATTAAATAAAAATAGCTCTTAGTCGTAGTAAGAAGAGCATTATCAAAGTCTATGACACCGTTCTTAATATCTTTTATTGATACAAAATAGTGGGTTCCTCCATTCGTATCAGGGGATATATGTGCTCCATCTGTAATGGAACTACATTTAAATTTGAGTAGGCATACATCCCAATGCTCCGGCACTTCCCCCAACCACTCAACACCAGAGTCTTTCATCGGCACATCAGGGTTTAGCCCTTTAGTCACAGCATGGCTAATCACCGCCTGACGTTTTTCTTTTAGCAGTTCAATCAGTTGCTGTTGCTTCTCGATCAGGTTATCGATTTTTGCGGTTTCGTGATCGAGGAAGGTAGCTATTTGAGTTTGTTCTTCAAACGAAGGGCAAGGATAGCGAATTTCATTGAAAGCTTCAGTAGGTAAACGCCAGCGGCCTAAATGAGCACTTCCTTGCCCAAGATGAAAGAATCGACGCTGCTTGTAGCCATCTTGCAATAAGTAAAGATAGTAACGGCTATATAAGTTATGTTTATCTCGTACAAAAAACACCCGATAGTCTGGGCTAGTTACACCATCATAATTAGAGATGTCAACATAGCCTGTTAATAAATCCATATGATTCATTGCAAACTCACCTGGATATACTCTTTGATACTTTGAGTAATCCATAGAAAGCTGACCTTCACCGCTATCAATATCCTTTATTTTTATCCCTTTTTGGGTTACAGACAAAACGTCATAACCAATCTTGCCTGCGATTCTTTTCTTAATATCAAAAATATATTTAAGTTTCAACGCAGACCATTGATGAGGAATAACGCCCACT
Organism: Serratia proteamaculans; assembly: GCF_949794035.1. Classification (NCBI taxonomy): domain Bacteria; kingdom Pseudomonadati; phylum Pseudomonadota; class Gammaproteobacteria; order Enterobacterales; family Yersiniaceae; genus Serratia; species Serratia proteamaculans. The sequence goes on along the minus strand of NZ_OX461105.1, from coordinate 540,283 downwards.
GAATCAACCCCAGAATCCTTATACTCCGGATAAGCTTGATATTTAGCCATCAGGAATGCACCTCCTGCAGCAGCTTCATAATCTCGGCGCTAACGGCATCCAGGTCGGCATCAATCTCTTCTAATGGGCGCGGTGGTTGATAAACATAGAAATGGCGGTTAAACGGAATTTCATAACCGACAATCCCCACCTCACCGTCTTTCGCATCACGCTTATCGGCGTTAATCCAGGCATCGGCTACATGCGGTAACACTTCCGCTTTAAAGTAGCTCTCGATCAAATCGCTGGTGGTAACTTCTGGGTTTAACGGCACGTTTTCGTTGTCACGCAGCTCACCGTCCTGTTCAAACTCCACCACTTTGCCTTTGTATTCAAAGGCACCGTACAGCGGTTGGGCGGCTTCTTTCAGTGCTTTTTTCACCACCGGCTCGGCGGCCGGATTTTTAGTGGTGATGGCATCGATAAACTGCTTGTTCTCTTTGGTATCCAGCTTAACGCCAGCAGTTTTAATTGCGCCTTTCAGAGTGAGCTGGAACTCATTAAAGTCATCGCTGACACGTTCTTTGCCACCCGCTTTAACACCCAGTGCAGTCTGGATTTGCTGCGCTTTGTCCATCAAGGCACGCTGTGCCAGCCACAGTTTGCTGTCCAGTAGGTCTTTAATTTGCTTCTCTTTCAGCTCAGCAAATTCAGCTTTGATAATGGCGCGGGCTTCAACTTCCAGTTCGCTAAAGTCACCGTAGTTATCGTTTTGCCACTGTGCGGAGAACTCTTCATACAGACGTTCCATGGGTGCATTAAACGGCTTTGGAGCAAAGCGCAGTGTGGCAATGGCCTCATCCGTGACCTGTGCAGATAAACGCAGCGGGCGCTCAATGGTCAGGCGGCGGTAGCCAAAGTCAGTGCTGTTAAAGATTTTGCTGGCGAAGGTTTTTGGCACTTCGGTTTTCGCCGTTGCCGATTGGCGACCACGGTTAGATTTCTGCTCTGGCGCTTTTTCCAGACCTAAATCCTCCAGAGAAGTCGCATCCACCACTTCAAACTCACCAAAGGTGCGGGTGATAAGCTTGATATCGTCCTCGCCCATCAGATTTCGTTTAGAACCTAATGACTTCCGCATCTTGCCGCACAGGTTGGTGCCATCAATCAGTTGGACCTTGCCTTTACGCTCTGGCGCCTTCTTATTCGACAGGATCCACACATAGGTCGCAATGCCGGTGTTGTAGAACATTTCCGTTGGCAGCGCGACAATCCCTTCCAGCAAATCGGCTTCCAGAATATAACGGCGAATTTCACTCTCACCGCTCCCCGCGCCACCGGTAAACAGTGGTGAACCATTGAGGATAATACCGATACGCCCACCGTTGCTCACTGAACTATCGGTGTTACGGCTATCTCGCATTTTGCTGATCAGGTGCATCAGGAACAACAGCGAACCATCAGAGACGCGCGGCAGGCCAGGACCAAAGCGCCCGTTAAAGCCTCTCTGCTGATGTTCGTCGTTGATCTCGCCTTCAATCTTTTTCCAGTCCACGCCAAACGGCGGGTTAGATAGCATGTAATCGAACTGGTCCTGCGGTAGCTGGTCGTTAGAAAGGGTGTTCCCCAGCTTGATGCGGCTAACATCCTGCCCTTTGATCAGCATATCGGCTTTACAGATGGCGTAGGACTCTGGGTTTAACTCCTGACCAAAAGCACGCATCACCGCGTTCGGGTTCTGTTTGTGGACGTATTCCATGCCGGAAGAGAGGAAGCCACCGGTGCCGGCAGTGGGGTCGTAAATGGTACGGATGATGCCGTCTTTCGATAGCGCTTCGTCATCATCCATAAACACCAGCGAAGTGGTCAAATGCACGATATCGCGCGGGGTAAAGTGCTCACCCGCCGTCTCGTTTGAACTCTCCGCAAAACGACGAATTAGTTCTTCAAACACCAAACCCATATCATGGTTAGAAATAGCTTTAGGGCTCAGATCGGTGGTGGCGAATTTTTTAACCACTTTGTACAACAGGTTGGCATCATCCAACAGGCCCACAAACTCGCTGAACTTGAAGTGTTCAAAGATTTCCCGCGCATCCTTTGAGAAACACTGAACGTAGTTCTCCAGGTTGGCTTTGATATCGTTCTGCCCCATCTTGCCAAGATCCATCGGCGAGATGTTGAAGAACGTAAGGCCATTGGTCGCACGTAACAGAAACTTATCTCTTCCTTCTTCCGGCAACGGGCTAGTTTTTAGCTTTTCCGCTTGAGCTACGACGGCTTCTTTACTGGCGGCTAAAACGCACTCCAGACGGCGTAACAGGGTAAAAGGCAAAATCACCCGCCCGTACTGGGATTGCTTAAAATCACCGCGAAGCAAGTCGGCTACCGACCAGATGAAAGCAGCTGTTTGAGAGAAATTTGTGTTAGCCATATCAACAACCTGAATAGGGGCGCAAAAAGATGGCTAGATTATACATGAATCAATACTGCTTGCTGTGACATCAGTGCGTAGTGATTTTTACTTGGGTACAGCAATAGTCAACTGAGGCACGCAAATTCGTTCTAACGTTTACCCCTAGGCATATATTCATATCGGATAATATATAATCGTCAGTCATCACCCTGTGAAACAACCCAACGGGCATACTCTCTAATAATCATTAAGATATTCACATCTTAAAGACAGTATTTATTTCATTTCTGCCATAGAGTTCATTTTTCACCTGAGTCAATAACAATTTCAATGTATCCAGTAAGTACTGTGAAAACCCTTCTCGTCCCAGACTCGTATCATAAACATGACTAGGGATAAATCGTTTCATTTCTTCATGAAACCGTCCGCCGCCGATAATATCTTCCAGTGAGTCAATTCTTGACTGGAGCTTACCTTCAAAGTTTTCAATTTTATAATCATCCAATTTTTTACGAACCAGTTCAGAGTTCACATTGGTTGAGCGTTGCTTAAGCCAGACTAAATCCCATAAATCACGATACCGGATATACTTTGTCGTGGCAGGGAGTGAGACCAATTTATCAGCCATCACTTCTTCCAGCGTTTCAACATTAATCAACGTGTCACTATAACCATCAGGGAGAACCGAATAGTTGCGTACAAGCTGCCTCACTGAACGCGTATAGGCTGGAATATTGGCAACTTCAACTTTGATACGTTGCTTTGGTACATCCCGTAGTTCAGGTGCCGTTGTGATCGAAATTTGCCACTTATCAACCTTAACCTCTGAGTATTCAGGCTCTGCACGCAGCTCTTTAGGCTCTTTGACTACAACCTCCAACCCATAACGATCACCCAAGTAGGATTCAATACACTTTTTCATTGCAACAAGATCGGCAGAGCAAAACTCTACGCCACCAGCAAAATCCAAATCCTCACTGAAACGATTTGAGTCATAGCATAATCTCAGCGAAGTCCCCCCTTGAAATACTAACGACTTTAATAAACCGGCCTCTGACAAACAGAAGAGAATGTCGTAATGTAACAATTCCTTTTCAACAACAGGGCGCAAAGCAGACAGCCCTTGTTGTTGGATCGCTTCCGCGACTAAACCATCAAAATCAATACGCTTAGACATTCTCCAGCTCCCTATTATCAATTAGGTGTGTATTTCGGCCAACCCTGCGTAGATCTCGCACCGCCGTTTCTTTTTTCGCGAATTTAATTGGGGATTTTGTCTCAACCGTCCCTTCCAAGATAGAGCTAACGGAACGTTCGGTATGGGTTAACTCAATAATTCCCCACGGCGTTTTATATTCACCGGATCTTCCCGTCGTCATGACGGTTAAACGATCCATAGGGATCTGTGAGATAACCCCATATTGTGATAACGCGGATTCCAGGCTGACGTAATTGTATTCGCCTCTCCGCATAGTTTTGACAATATGTTCAAGGATATAACTATCCTTCGTGGCCCGATTGTAAACGTAAACGCCTTGTACAGCCCGAGTCAGGATTTTGCTTCGCACCAAACGCTCAAGCGAAGCCTTTAAGCCCCTGGGGGACTCATCAGGAAAAATTTTATCAAAATCATGCAGATGAAAAATATAGCGCCCATTATGACTAAATTCATCAAGCTTGGTAATCGCCGTCAGTTTATCCATTGTGTTTATCTCAACAAAAAAGACGCCATTTAACGTCATTACTGTATAGATACCTAACTTACCATTGGTATATGTACAATAAAAACACTATTTAGCGTCTTTTTTGTAAAGATAATGACTAACGACGTTGCAGAGGCTCAATGAGTAAAGCCCAATAATGCTCTGCAGCACCTTCAAAGCTCAGTTTTGACTCTCTCGAGCCGCCACGAAACATTTGCATCCCCATCGGATGCAAATACATTGATTGCTCATCGTTTTCAACCGTCAAATTTTCATTCAACGTGTTGCCAGGGGCACTCTCGTCATGGGAGAACGAAATCCCTGCACCAAACCCCCGAGCCACATTTCTTCGGATGCCACAACGAGCCACGGCTTTGCCCTGCTGATAAATTACACAGCCGAAAGCATTACCATCAATAGGGATAAACCGCGAATCAATCCCTGGGTTACGTTGCTGAAGTTCAGACAAAGAGTGTTCGAAAAACAAGCTGATAAATGCAAAAGCCTCATCAAGAAAGCGATCTTTATCCACGTCAGTAAAGGTTTTAGTCAGCCTGAGATTACTCGATCTCGGTACGTCAACACGTTGGATATTCTCGCTAATGACAGCTCCTGAAGGCTGGGAAAACGCCTGTCGAGCCGCTTTTGGCAACGCACCACGGATTTGGCGAACTATATCGAGAAATGCCTCATCGCGATCTGGCCACCGGGTCACAGGTAATCCATCACGTGGGACAGCCAATAACTGGTTAAACGGCACCGCCAGAGACTGCCAATCACAATGACGCAGTATTACCGGAATAACTCTCGCCTCCCCAGCATGGTGACGCGCGATCGCTCTTTGGACTTCAATGTCATAACAATACTTTGAAGCTAAGAAGTCGGGGCTAACCAACAGCAAAATGATGTCTGCATGATCTAGCTGTGCATCAATAGATGCATTCAAATCATCGCCCGCATTAATTCGACGATCGTGCCAAACATCAATGACGCCTTCACGCTTAAGCATGGCTAAATGGACCTCTAATTCGTCCCGCAAAGCTTCATCTTTATGCGTATAAGACATAAAAACTCTTGCCATAAACACTCCTTATCCAGTTAATCCAAATCGCTGAAAGCCAGTTAATAACTATAGGCTTTACAGGGTTTCATAACCGGAAGCCAGGCGACATTATTGATGCTTAACGCAAGCGCCCCGTACTCACCACTGTTCTCGCCTGGCGGGTGAGTCTATATGAGCTGTGGAAGCCTCCTCTGCTTCACATCCCGGGGAGGCAAGCTCGGAGGAAAACACCATTTCAATGCCCAACACATTAAACACCCTGAACAGACGTTCCATACTGGCTGAAGCAGGGTTTAGTTCCAGACGCGCATAGGTCTGCTGGGTAACACCCAGCCTTTCAGAGACATCTTTTTGTGTCAGCCCTTTTGCTTTACGAAAACCAACCAGCAACGGGCGTAGCTGACGCAGTGTTTTTAATGGATAGACGGTATTCATAGATAGCGGCTCGCTGCCTCATCGCTCTGTACAGATTATAGGCTGTATTATTATAAATACAGCTTAAAGGCTGTTAAAAAGATAACTCGCTGGCTCTTTCTTAACTGTTGTCAGGTTATAACAGGAAACGCCTCAGCCCCAGAGCCCATGCCTGACGGAGTCTAAAACCAAAGCATGGACCACATAGAACTCGCCTTATCGCTGCCATACTTACCCCCCTTTGCGATAGTAACTAGAATTCACTCCGAATTCCGTTTAAGTCCTAAAATTACGAACCCAACATTCCTGGCAGATCCGCACTTGTAAGTTTGAAACTGCACCCTTGAGTAATCAATTCGGTCCTATTAGCTAGCACAAGAGGGTGTTGCAGTGGCTTCTCGTAATGCTCACCGTCATAGCTGACTTGCAGCCGCTCTAGGGCATAATGCATTAGCGGGATACGTTGGGTAATTAGAAGCTTCCCCTTACTCATCGTGTAATCACTAGCTATGATTTCTTGTTGAGTGCGTCTTAATTCGGGATTTGGTACAACCACAGCAACTACTTGTGTATTCCATTCACGATCCTGCTCCCTACCATGCTCTGATACATCAAGTAATTCCGGGATCCCGCGAAAACGACTCATCACAAAGTCCAAATAATCACTCTTCTTTTCACAGTAAGCGCGAACATGCCATCGAATCCCATCATAGACCAAGGTATGCGGAATAATATTGCGTCCGCTTTGCTCTCCCGAGTTTAAGGAGACATAGTCCACATCAACTCTTAACTGATAGCGAGCAGCCTGCACCAAGCCTCGAACTATGACTGGGTCAATATGTCGAACCGGGACATTTAGAATTTCAATATGGCCATAGCGTAAATCCATCATGGGAAGTACTGCATCATGATCTTGATGCTGACGTACCTGTTGTTTCTCCTCGTATAGAAGTGTTAAGTACTCGTCTACTTTTCCTTCGCTAAAGCGGGGAACAAAATGCACGGTAGGCTTATATCCCTTCAGTTTAGGATCGTACTCTAACCCTTTTCGAGAATGATTTTTGATATAGCGATTGATATCTCTTGATGCCTGCTGGCGACCGATATTGAACGCAGTACAAAGATGATTAGCAGTCAGCCGCCCCTCCCACTGCAACACAATCTCAAGCAGACGATACCGTAAGGTTTGATCCCAAGTGAGCTTACTCACTGTCATAAGTGCTCCAAAATGCTACATGTTTAACTAACCAGTATCGGAATGTTATGCCCAGTTGAATATACTGAACTCGTTAACAACGAAAAGAAAATATCGCTACTCATTGATTTTAATCAATACACGGCGCAAAGGGGAACAATTATTTAAACAATTAATAGGGACGTATTTTTTAAACGATAAAGTTCATGTTCAAATGGGAGGTACAATGAAACTGGAACTGGCACATAGCCTACAAATTGTGAAAGATGTTACTGCAGAAGAGGCAGATAAATTTTTTTCAGAGGGAGTTTTAACTTCAAAACACCTTTTTGAATGCCCTGAGTCAAACTGTAGCGCCCAAGTAACCTGTGCCAATTTGGATAGGCCAAAGCGTCTTCGTAAACGGGAGCCTTACTTCAAATTTGTTTCTGAACATAGTTTGGGGTGTCGCCTAGAAGCCGAAACAGATGAAAATATACGTCATGTAAGAATGACTCGAGAAGACCCTGAAGCCCTCCCATTCATTTTTGATGATGTAGTGGATTTAGATTTATCCTCACCAAAAAAATGCACCATTCATGACTTACCCGCATCAGATGATGAGGAGGCCGTGGCAAAACGACTACGCAGAGGAGTAACCGAGGATGGGGAGAACATTAAACACCGAAATTCAAGGAAGCGTCTTTCAGGACTAGTTAACGCCTTTATTCGAAAAGAAAACTTTTTCCTCAACACAACAGAAGGAAAATTACCTCTTAGAAATTTCTTTATCAAAGTCGACGATAGCAAGGATCTGAGCGAGTATATGGATGAACCGCGCATCTTCTTCGGTAAGGCATGGCTCAACCGCAAGGATGATTACTATCTTGTTCGTTTTGATAAAAAAATTCGGGCAGGAAAATTAAGATGCAAGCCAACCTTTTTCATCCCAGCCAGACTCGTTGACAGTTCAGAGTATGATAGAACGTCCAGGGAGACGTTGGATAAAATAGCATTGGCAACAAAGCCTTTATATCTCTTTATTTTCAGTGAGTTACCGCCGGTTAAAAATAACGAAGGTGAGTATATCAACTTCAAATTAGACGATTTAACTTATTTGTATTATCTGCCTTGGGGGCAGAAATCCTAATCAGGGAGAGCATATGTCGCAGCTGCTTCGCCTTATCTTGATTCATACCCATTTACCTGGCGTATATGAAATAGAGCTTGATCAACATTCGAATATTTGTGGCACCAATGCGTCAGGGAAAACGACGCTTCAGCGTCTGCTACCCGTATTTTATGGTGAGCAACCTAACCGGGTTGTGCCAACCGCAAGAAATTTGACGAATTCTACCTACCCTTTAGCAACAGCTACATCATCTATGAATATCGACGCACTAACGGCAATATTTGCCAGGTGGTCCTCACCCGCAGAAATGAAGGTGGGGTTGAATACCGCTTTGTCGCATGTGCTTATAATAGCGAGCATTATCTGCGTCATACAGACGAGGGCGTCAAAGCATTAAGCTACAGCGGCCTAGTCTCAGCAATGCGTGAGCTAGGTAATATTCAGATTACCGCAAAAATCAGCGCCACCAGTGAATATCGCAGCATCATCCAGAATGACATGACAGCTCTGCGTGGCAACAGCGTGGATAACCATAAATTACGCCGTCTGGCCGCTGTATTTAGCCTGGTCGAAGGCGGCCATAAACTTCGGCATATTGAAAAACTGGTCAGTGCGGTACATGCCAAAGAAGGAAAAATGGACACGCTGAAAGCAATGCTGGCGGCGATTTTCGAAGAAGATGGTGTGACCCTTCCTGAAACCAAAGTCAAAAGCAGCAAAGCACGAGAATGGATCCAGAAAATGCGCCATTCTTTGCACTTCGACAAATTGCAGCAGAACTTTGAACACCTGCAACAACTAGGTTTACAGCTGGATGATCACGAATCACAGCTCGCCGCATTGCGTCCTTTACTGCACGCTGATGAATTACAGCAAAAAGAGAGTCTGGCTCAGAAAGAACAAATGCTGTTGCACTGTCGTGAAGCGTTAAAGCTACTGGAAGAAGATTACAACTTACAGCTTGGCGAACTGAACGGAAAACTCAGCGAAACACGTAGTGAACTAGGGACCACCCGCGTTTCCCTGAAAAAAATTCACGAAGAGTATGAGGAGTATGAACGTCGGGATATAGCGCAATTGCAGGTCGATACCGCCGCGCTACCGCAGTGGCGTATTTCGCTACAGGAGCTGGCTGAAGAGCGACAATTGATGAGGGAAGAACAAGGTGAGCTGGCGAATAAATTTGAACAACACAAATTAAAACTTAAAGAAAATTTTCATGAACTTACTGAAAAAGTACAACAAAAAATCAAGTACCTTAATAAAGATAAAGACGCTATCTACCAACGTTATGACCTGAAAAATAAAGCGCTTATTCAGCAGTTTAGTGAGCGGCAACTGCATCAAACAGCACAGTTTACCCTTCAGCTCAGAGATATTGGGCAAAATATCGCCATTATTAAAACAGAACTAGGGCACTCACAGCTCACTGTCGAAGAATGTGAAGCAAGCCAGATTGCAGAACTTCGTGTCGAACAAGCTCAATCAAATGCGCAGCTATTGGCGCAGCAACTCCAACTGCAACAACAACACTATCAGCAAGCGTTTCAGCAGCAAGAAACTGCCGATCAACAGCTTGAACAATGTCGAGTCCGGCATCACAAAACAGAGATCGAACTGCAGCAGCTACATCGCCAGTTAGATCCAGAACAGGGCACTTTGCGCTATTTTCTACGTTCAAATTACCCTGACTGGCAGCAGAATTTGGGGAAAGTACTCAACGAAAATCTGCTCGATCGTAAAGATCTCCAACCTTACCTGGCTGCTCCCAACGATTTGCTTTATGGCCTGCAACTTGAACTGGTCAACGTGGAAATGCCCGTCTTCGCCCTAGATGAAGCCGCCATCCTGCATCACATAACCCGTGCAGAGCAGGAAGTTACACAGGCGAAAGCTGCGTTGCATGCCACTGAAAAAAAATTCGACGAATACCATAAACAGGTCGAACAGCAGAAAATACAGTTGGAGAAGTTGGTGAGAGATAATTGCCAACAGCAAATTGAAATTGAACATACTCGAGCTAGTCGCCAACGGCTAAAAGAGAAACACACTGCTTTAGATCTGGAGCGTAAACAGCTGAAACGCGAAGATTTACAGCATCTTGAGAAGAACCAACAGTCGGCTTTACAACAGCAACAGCACATGTTGACAGAATTAAAAACAGAGCAGGATCTTAAGGAGTTGCAGTCCTCTTTTGATCTTCAGGGTGAAATTCAGAGCGTTGAGATAGAACTGGAAGCTCTAGAACGACAGATAAGTGATAAGCGCGACAGCATCAGCCAACAAATTGAGGAGTTACAGCAAACGCTAAATGTTGAGCTGTCAGAAAAAGGAATTGATCACGCGCGTATCAGATTAGTTGAACAGCGGTATAAAGAATTAAGAAAAGAAATCCAGATAATTGAGGATCGTGCTGATGAGCTTAAAGGCTGGAAGCATTTCATGCGTTCCTTTTGGAACGAACTGCGCCCACAACGCGAAGCCCAGGAAACTACGCTCAGTCATCTCGAGCGCGAACTAAAACAACAGTTAGATCGACTCAATATCAGCCATCATGGCCAGAAACAACAGCTCAGCAGCCAACGACTGCAGTTTCAGCGTGAAATAGCCGAGATTGATAATTTACTGATTCAGTTAAGAGATAGGCTTTCTGTGCTACAGCTGTTTAATCTGGAAAACGTCACTCCAGCCAGGCTGGATACTACAGCCGATATTCTGGAGCGTCTGGCACGCACCGATGAAATGTGTGAGCTGTACGCCAGGATCACGGCACAGTTGGAAAGTAAACTGCATGACTTCAAGTCAGTACTCAGCCTGGATGCGCAAACCGAATTTCTCGATCGGCTCGACTATGAAGTCAAACAGTTGCCAGATCCAACGGCCAAGCGCCAGCAGATACCCATCCTGTCTGGACTGCTGAAAATCCTTAAGGATCAGCAACAGCAACTCCTTGAAATGGGAGAAAACATTGGCGGCGATCTAAAGAAATTCTTCACCGTGTTTAGTGATATCAATCGTCGCATTTCACTCCAGAGCCGCCGTTTAAGTGAAGCAGTGGCCGATGATTTGTTGCTGGAAGAGATCGGCAAATCTGAAGTACGGATTCGTTCCACTATTGATGAACTGAAGTTTTGGCGGCCATTAAAGCATTTCGCCCGCAGTTATGATGAATGGCGTTCTTCCGGCAAAGCTGCCCCTTCCACAAACTATCTCAATGCTTTAGCCGATGTTGTCGACCTGATGCAAGGCGATGAACGTTTCAGCATGGAGTCCTTACTGAGCCTTGAGCTTCATTTGCATGAAAGCGGTTCTGATTTAGTGATTAAAAGTGATCGCCAACTGCTGGAGGCTTCCAGTCATGGAATGGCCTATCTTATCCTTTGCAAATATCTGTTGGCCTTTACTCGTCTGCTGCGTGGTAATTCAGAGGTGACCATTCACTGGCCGATCGATGAGATCGGTACTCTGGCCTACCACAATGTGGAAAAACTGTTCACTGCCTGTAACAACAATAACATTGTTATCGTTGGAGCATTCCCGAACCCGGAGTCAGAGGTGCTGATGCTATTTCAGCACCGCTATCTGATTGAAGCCGATCAGCTTGAACCAGGCAAACGTCGGCTGAAGCGCATCCATCCCGAACCAAACAGGTTATCCCTACGCCTGGCGCAAAAACAACAGGAGACGATGTAATGCTGCAACATGGTCCTTTATTAGAGCGTTTACTGGCCGGTGAATTTATCTGCAATGTCAGCGACAGTGATGCATTTCGTCATCTACATAAAGAACAGACCCGCCAAAAAATAAATGATTATTTGCGCCCACTGAACCGTAGAGTGGTCAGCAATGACAGTAGTACGGTGTACTACGCAGGTTATTGTGAGCTGACCAGGGAGGCTCGAAATCAGCTTAGCAACCAGTTCAGTTTGATTATCACGGCATTGCTGCCACTGCTTGAGTGGATGCGACTAGTGCAGGAAACGCTGGGGCAGGAAAATACCCTGATCGCAGGGGACGTTCTCAAACTGGCAGAAATAATTGCACGAGTCGAAGATAATCAAAGCTTACGTCATCGCTTAAATCAACTCGCAAGTCACCGTTTTTTCAATAGTCAGAGCCCGGCGGCTGATACTCAGTTGAAGCTGATTTTTAACCGCCTTAAAGAGCATGGTTATCTGAGACAGCCCCATGCCGATCGCCACTATTTTTATGTTACCGGTAAAATTGATTACCTGATTGATGTTATCAGGTTTATTCGTGATGAAGAGCACCTTCCAGTGGAAGATACTGCTCCAGTGCAGGAGAGCTTGATCTGATGACTGAAGATGTCCTCACCTCCGGGTTGTTTAGAACCGGTTCCGAACGCCTTGCACTGCTGGGGAAACATCATCAGGCGCTGATGAAAGGCTATCTGGATGGTTATGTTGATGAAACATCCTTCAGCGATACTGCCCTCAAGAGGTTAATTGTTGCACGTATTCTCTATCGACCGGATGAACAGCAACCACTGATGCTACGACCCCTGGTCAGTGAACTGATTGCCAGCATGATTGCTGATGAGAACCGTCGCCAAATAAATGCCGATGTGGCCGAAAAACTCGAGCAAATACGCAATAAAGTACAGGCATGGCGCGACTCTCATTACAAAGCAGATTATGTGGTGGCTGAGTTGCATATGCAGAGACTGGCAGAACACGTTCACGATCTCAGTGGTCAGTTTGAAGAAGCAATTGACAGTCTCTGGCATCGTTTAAATAACGACTTTGGATTTGTCAGCACACTGAACGAAAAAATAAATGAAAATGCCCGAGCACAAAAACAGTCTCGCCGCCTGCTAGATGGCCTGGAATTACTGGATTTTAATGAGTTGATTGAACTGGCTGAGGGCAATAACCCCCTGCGCAAGCTGCTCGTCAGTCAGTTGCAGCATCGTTGTAGCTCGCACCACAGCACCTTACTGGAAGTTCAGCGTCGGCTTGTAGATCTCATGGCTAAGTTTCGCCAACAACAGTCTCGGTCACTCTTGGTCAGTAATATGGCAGCATTTTTACAGCAGCATCCTCAATATAAACCCGCGAGTTATACCGATCGTCTTGACGTTCCCGATTTGTTTAATATTGCTACTGTTCTTCATACTCAGGCATCGATCGCGCTCGATAGATTTGCCGATCGGCAGACTCTTGCTGAGCTGTTGCATGCAATACCTCGTCCAACGTTGCCGACGGTAGCGAAATTTGAAACTGTCAGTACAGCCGATCATGGTATTGATGAAGCTATACTTGCACGTCAACAGGCATTGAAAATCGATGTTGATAATTTCTATCTGTACGTTGTTGAGCAGTCAAAAGCCATCAGTGCGGTGAATTATCTCTTTGAAAAACACCTGCCATGGGACAGTGAGATGTGGTTATTTCAGGTTATTTCCGAGTATCACTCCCTACCACAAAAGAATAAAAAATTGTTTAGATTACGCAATATGGAAAAACCCGCTGGTCAGTTCAATGCACTGAGAATCATCTCTGATATCCACCTGAGGCTACAGCTGCCATGATACAAGCTAACGGGTTAAAACATGCAGAGCTCGTATGGCTAAACGCTCTTGAGGTAAGGCTGCGGGCGAAAGGTAATGAGAAAAAGAAAACCAGCGGCAAAAGCGTGATACTTGTTTTACGCTGGTGCATTGAGCAAGGACTGTTGCCAGATAATATCCTAAACTTGCCAGAATTTACTTTCAACTTGCATCTTCTCGAGCACATAGCCACTATTCAGAACCAATTAAAACAGAGCAACTTTCGTGAACTGCTAAAGGATAAAAATCGACTTGAAAACGCTACGAGAAGCGATCAGGAAATAAAAAGCCTCGGTATTAAACCGCGCCAGAATCGTGTGCTGTTTTATCTGACAGATCCAGTTGTCTGCAGCAAGAACATACAAGTTCAGGTGGTCGACAGCGAGTGGCAGGATATAAACTTAGTGGAGTTTGATGCTTTATTAGTGGTCGAGAATTTGGACTGTTTTTATCAGCTGAATAAGTTTTTTCTCCCTACAGAAGATTTCCATTCACCACTAATCATTTATCGGGGCGACAAGATATACGGCAAAGGATCATCAACACTGAAAAAGTCCTGGAGGGAAACGGGGAAACCCGCCTACTACTTTGGTGATTTTGACCCCAAAGGGGTGAGTATCGCATTACACGAAGGCTTTCAGGCAATGTTGCTGCCATCGCTAACAGAGGTTATGCAAACTGCTTCTGTGGCTATGTTTCCAGATGCGCAATTAAAATTCCTTAGTAAGATTACCAATACTGAGGTCAATGATTCGTTTGGAGATTATTTAGCCCTGTTATTAGCCCATAAGGGACTACGGCAACAAAAGATGCAAAATAAACATTTGTATATCAAAAAGTTGCGACCATAGCTTCTGTCATTGATTAGCAGGACAAACAATTCTGTCAGTGTGTCAGCAAAGACAAGTCTCTGGCGCCCTTTTAACTCAGTATGATCTTCGCTGGTGGGAAATGAAATAAAAACCTAGGTACAGCCTATAGAGTGTTCCATTAAAAACACAGCTTAAAGGCTGTTTAAAAGATAACTACCTGTCGTTTTCTTAACCGCTGTCAGGCTATAGAAGGAAACGTATCAAACCCTGAGGAAACCTGCCTGCCCGAGTCTAAACCCAAGAGCAAAGGTGCTAATATTATGCTCATAACAATCCCTTAAAGATAAAATATTATCACCACGGCTACAGACAGCATATTTACTTCCTGACACAAACCATCATCCCCACATCAACATATCTCATTGAAAAGGAAGCACACGGAATGGCTCAAGTGAAGAAGTTATGGTTGATTGTCCCCTTCGTATTCGGGTTCTCCAGCGCTAAAGCGGGCTTGTTGTCCCCATCAGAAATTGATCGGTCTATTTTCGCCAAAGACAGCGATTTTTCAGATCAGTTTTATTTCAAAGGGGCAGGAAACAAGCAGCTGCAAGCCGTATCCTGCGCCGACTTTTACCAAAAATATCAACAGTTCGGGCCACCAGTTGAACAATCCAGGAATGCGATGGATTTTAATACGCTTCGGCAATATCTGGGAGCCTGCCTGATTCATCACGGTTTACGGGCAGGCTCATTCGCAGCAGGACAAAAAGGGTTGGTTATTGGCACACCAGCCAGCTTGCCGGAGCGGTTGCCCGCATTGATGTATCAGGCAATAAGTAACGATGACCTCAAGCTTAGAGCCAAGCAAGTTAGCGCGGGAAAATCCCTGCTGTCTGTAGATGGGTCTATCCATTTTGTAGATAGAAAAGACGGTGTCTTTAACTTGGCCGATAACATTGACGGCAACTATGCGATTGATTTCTTAGGGATGGGCCGTACCAATGGCAGCGGAGAAAATGTCTATGTTGTTGAGCAGAACTACAGTGTGCAGAATGCGACCTATCGCAGTTCACGCTATTTCCTGCTGAAACCTGAGAAAGACGGCTACTACAGCGTCGAAACTGAAGCCATTGTCTTTCAGTAATAAGTCACGGCTAACCATGGTTATGAACGACGCATATCATCACCACTGTTCCCGCCTGGCGGGTGAGCTGTCCGAGAGCCAAACTCCGCTGAAATATCATGCCCTCTCCATAACGATGGATCTGCTATGGCTTTTAGTGAGTATCAAAAGCGGACATGATTCTTTAGATCTACCCATAAAAAAATCCACGCCGAAACGTGGATTCAATATCATAGTCGAGGCCAGCCATCACTTTATTCGAAGTGAACTGCGGGGTTATCTGCCAGTGAAACGAAATTCTTCGTATTTTTATCCAGCGTGCGGATCTCGCCACTTTCGATGTCGTACACCCAACCGTGCAGACGCAGGCCGTTGTTGCGCAGACCCACGGCAACGGACGGGTGAGTCTTAATATTATTTAGCTGGGCTATGACGTTCTCTTCAACCATGGCGTTAACTTTGTCGATTTCGCTATCCCACGTTTTCTTCTCTACCACCGCTTTTGCTGCGTCAGCATAGTGCAACCAGTGGGCCACAGCAGGCATCGGGTCAAGACACTGGCAAGACGCTATAGCCTTCATGGCGCCGCAGTTCGAGTGGCCGCAAATCACGATATCCGTGACGCCCAGTGCAACAACCGCATATTCAATGGTCGCCGACACTCCACCCGGTTCCGGGCCAAAGGAAGGAACGATATTGCCTGCGTTACGGATAACGAAAAGCTGCCCCGGATCTTGCTGAGTCACAAGCTCGGGTACCAGGCGGCTGTCAGAACACGAAATAAAAAGTGCTTTAGGGTTCTGGCTGGAGGCAAGGCTGCGGAAGAGTTCCTTACGCTGTGGGAAAATATCTTTCTGGAAGCTGAGGAAACCTTCAATGATATGTTGCATAACACGCTCTCTGGGTCTGTAGTCTCGATAACATGATAATCATCACTCCCGGTTAGTCCAGCACCTCTTAGAAGGAAATGAGCGTTCAAGGGACTGCGGAACCTGCCCACAAAAGTGGCAATGACGAGGTGCAGCAATCCGTTGATGAAGATAAGTCTGAGTAAGATAGGGAAAACTCGCGGACCAAATTCCAGGCACAAAAAAACCACCTTTCGGTGGCTTCTTGTTCGCGCTGTACTAATGGTGCCGAAGGCCGGACTCGAACCGGCACGTATCTCTACGGTTGATTTTGAATCAACTGCGTCTACCGATTTCGCCACTTCGGCACTGCAAGTAGTATGCGGAAAACGTGGGCATTATACCTTTCAGCGATCCGCGTGCAACACTTATCCGTTGTTCAATGAGTTAAGTGCTGAAAAAATCGTCTCCGAGGTTACGTTGGGCCCGTTTTGTGGGCGCAGCATGCGGCGCCCCTACGTATTAATATCAGCAGGAGCGTGCCACCAGGCCGCAGAAACAAAAAAGGCGTAACCCAATGGCTACGCCTTCTTAAACTGCCTGCAATGCCGCTACTTACGTTTTAGCAGCATATAAACGCTGATCAACAAGAACAGCATGCTTGGCAGCAACGCGCCCAGCACCGGCGGCATGTTGTACACCAGGCTCAGTGGGCCGAATATCTGGTCCAGCACGTAGAACAGGAACCCGAAGCTGATACCGGTCACTACACGCACGCCCATCGGCACACTACGCAGCGGCCCGAAGATGAACGACAGCGCCATCAGCATCATCACCGCAACGGAGAGCGGCGAGAACACCTTGCTCCACATGTTCAGCTGGTAACGGCTGGCTTCCTGGCCGCTCTGCTTCAGGTACTTCACGTAGTTGTGCAGGCCACTGATGGAGAGTGAGGTTGGATCCAGCGCCACCACGCCCAGTTTGTCCGGGGTCAGGTTGGTTTTCCATTCGCCGGTCAGTGTTTGGGTGCCGGTCACTTGTTTTGGGTCGGTCAGGTCAGAGGTATCCACCTGCGAAAGCTTCCACACGCCGTCTTCAAAGCTGGCGGTCGCGGCATAACGCACCGTCTCCAGCCTGCGCTGGTCGTTGAAGTGGTAGATGTTTACGCCGGAAAGCTCTTTCTCGCCCGCTACGCGTTCGATGTAGATAAAGTCGGTACCGTCTTTCGCCCACAGGCCGTTCTTGGTGGAAAGCAGTGAACCGCCGTACATCTGCTGTGCACGGTAGTTACGCGCCATCTGGTCGCCCTGCGGCGCAACCCACTCGCCAATCGCCATGGTCAACAGCACCAGCGGAATGGCGGTTTTCATCACCGAACCGGCGATCTGCATGCGGGTAAAGCCAGAAGCCTGCATCACCACCAGTTCACTGCGCGTTGCCAGTTGCCCCAGGCCGAGCAATGCACCCAACAGGGCCGCCATCGGGAAGAAAATCTCGATATCCTTCGGCACGCTCAGCAGGGTAAACATCCCGGCGCTCAACGCCGTATACTCGCCCTGGCCCACTTTACGCAGCTGGTCGACGAACTTGATGATGCCGGAAAGTGACACCAGCATGAACAGCGTCATGATGATGGTGTTGAAAATTGTCTTACCGATATATCGGTCTAAAACACCAAACATCAGGCCGCTCCTCTCAGGCGTGCACGCAGCTTACGCATCGGCACGGTATCCCACAGGTTCAGCGCCAGCGCGATCGCGAAGTACGCCGCGTTGACCACCCACAGCCATATCATCGGATCCAGCTTGCCCTTGCCGCCGTTAGAACGCAGCGAGGTCTGCAGCAGGAAGAATATCAAATACAGCAGGATGGCCGGCAGCATGCTCAGCACGCGGCCCTGACGTGGGTTCACCACGCTGAGCGGCACCACCAGCAACGCCATAATCACCACCGACAACACCAGCGTCAGGCGCCAGTGGAACTCGGCACGCGCGTCCGGGTCGTCAGACGCCAGCAGCGTCGTCATCGACATCTGTTCGGCCTGGTTGCCGTCCACGGCAACTGCACGGTGGCCTACCACGGCTTTATAGTCGTTGAAATCGGTAATGCGGAAGTCGCGCAGCAGCGCGGTACCTTCAAAGCGGGTGCCCTTATCCAGCGTCACTACCTGCGAACCGTCTTTAATCTGGTTGATCTGGCCGTGCTCGGCCACCACCACGGAAGGGCGTTGGTTGCCGTTCGGCCGCAGTTGCGCCAGGAACACGTTGTTGAAGGTGCTGCCTTTAACGTTGCCGATAAACAGCACCGCGTTGCCGTCTTGCGAGGTTTTGAACTGCCCTTCCGCCAGCCCGGCAATACTGGGGTTGGCTTTGGCTTCGCTGAGCACCACGTCCTGATAGCGCGAGGCCATGGGGCCTGCCCAGAACACATTGACCGCTGCCACAACGGAGGTGATCAACGCCAGCACCATCGCCGAGATAATCAGGGTTCGTTTACCCAGTCCGCAGGCATGCATGACGGTGATTTCGCTGTCGGTATACAGCCGCCCAAGCGTCATCAATAGGCCGAGAAACAGGCTTAATGGCAGGATTAGCTGCGCCATCTTCGGCACACCCAATGCGAGCAAAGAAAGAACTAAATTTGTCGGGACATCGCCGTCCACCGCATCGCCTAACACCCTGACCAGGTTCTGACAAAAGAAGATCAGAAGCAGGATGAACAAGATCGCGATTTGGCTCTTTAGCGTTTCCCGTACCAGATATCTTATGATGATCACGCTTATTACGCCTGTGAAAACTTGTCTTTTTGCAGGAAAATCGATAGTTTCATCGCTAATCCGCCATTTATTCTCATCATATGGCAACCGACACAGCTAAAATAGTATTACAACATCTAGCATTTGGGTGTCCTATAGGAACTTGCCTATAGTCGCCAAAACAGAGCAATTTACGCCGTTCAGGTTAACATAACTCGTTAACTCAATGGCGGGAGATCGTTACGGAGTGCGTCATTCTAGCCGTAGCGCCTGCCTTTGTCTTTAAGATTCAGGAGAGTGCATGGAGTTCAGTGTAAAAAGCGGTAGCCCGGAAAAACAGCGCAGTGCCTGTATTGTAGTCGGCGTTTTTGAACCGCGCCGCTTGTCCCCTATCGCAGAACAACTCGACAAAATCAGTGATGGTTATATCAGCGCTTTGCTGCGCCGTGGCGAACTGGAAGGTAAAGTCGGGCAGACGTTACTGCTGCACCATGTACCTAACATTCTCTCCGAACGCATCCTGTTAATTGGCTGTGGCAAAGAGCGCGAGCTCGATGAACGCCAGTACAAACAGGTGATTCAAAAAACCATCAATACCCTTAACGATACCGGCTCCATGGAAGCGGTCTGCTTCCTGACCGAGCTGCACGTGAAAGGCCGCAACACTTACTGGAAGGTGCGTCAGGCGGTGGAAACCGCAAAAGAAACGCTCTACACCTTCGATCAGCTGAAAAGCAACAAAGTGGAGCCACGTCGTCCGCTGCGCAAGATGGTGTTCAACGTGCCGACCCGTCGTGAACTCACCAGCGGTGAACGTGCGATCCAGCACGGGCTGGCGGTGTCTTCCGGCATCAAAGCGGCGAAAGATCTCGGCAATATGCCGCCGAACATCTGTAACGCCGGTTACCTGGCCTCACAGGCTCGCCAACTGGCAGACGCCTTCAGCACCAACATCACCACCCGCGTCATCGGCGAACAGCAGATGAAAGAGCTGGGGATGAACGCCTATCTGGCGGTTGGCGCTGGTTCGCGTAACGAATCATTGATGTCGGTGATGGAATATAAGGGCAACCCGAACCCGGACGCTAAGCCAATTGTGCTCGTCGGTAAAGGGCTGACCTTTGATGCCGGCGGCATCTCGATCAAACCTGCCGAAGGCATGGACGAGATGAAGTACGACATGTGTGGCGCCGCCACCGTGTACGGCGTGATGCGCGTAGTGGCGGAACTGAACCTGCCGCTGAACGTGATTGGCGTGCTGGCCGGCTGTGAAAACATGCCGGGCGGCAGCGCTTATCGTCCGGGCGACGTGCTGACCACCATGTCCGGCCAGACCGTCGAGGTGTTGAACACCGACGCCGAAGGCCGCCTGGTGCTGTGCGACACCCTGACCTACGTCGAGCGTTTCGATCCGGAGCTGGTGATTGACGTTGCCACCCTGACCGGCGCCTGCGTGATCGCGCTGGGCCACCACATCACCGGCCTGATGTCGAACCACAACCCGCTGGCGCACGAACTGATCGGCGCGTCCGAACAGGCCGGCGACCGTGCGTGGCGCTTGCCGATGTCCGACGAGTACTACGAGCAGCTGGACTCCAACTTTGCCGATATGGCGAACATTGGTGGCCGTCCGGGCGGGGCTATCACTGCGGCCTGCTTCCTGTCGCGCTTTACCCGCAAGTACAGCTGGGCACACCTGGATATCGCCGGCACCGCCTGGCGCTCCGGCAAGGCCAAAGGGGCCACCGGTCGTCCGGTCGCCTTGCTGTCTCAATTCTTGTTGAACCGCGCCGGGTTAAACGGCGACGATTAAATCTGAGTGGTAATTCAGGTATAATCCCGAGGGGCACAGCATGCTGTGCCCCTACACTTTTTATAGGCAGCGGTGAATCAGACCATGAAACAGGCAACGTTCTATCTAATCGAACACGCGGAACCCGCAGGTGCGCTCAGCGCGCATGAGGCCGTGGCCTGCGCCGTTGCAGCCGAACGCTGGCGCTCCGGCAAGCGGGTGTTGATCGCCTGCGAGAGTCAGGAACAGGCCCAGCGGTTGGACGAAGCGCTGTGGCAGCGCGATCCACACCAGTTTGTGCCACATAACCTGGCCGGTGAAGGCCCGCATTACGGTGCCCCGGTCGAACTGTGCTGGCCCGGCAAACGCGGTAACTCCCCGCGTGACCTGCTGATCGCCCTGCTGCCGCAGTTTGCAGATTTTGCTACTGCTTTCCATGAAGTGGTAGACTTCGTCCCATACGAAGACACCCTGAAACAGTTGGCGCGCGACCGATATAAAGCTTATCGCAGCGTCGGCTTCCATTTGACCACGGCCACGCCGCCAACTCACTGAACAACGATATAAAATGGAAAAGACAAACAGTCACCTCGATACCGCCTACGACCCGAAAGAGATCGAACAGAAGCTGTACGATCACTGGGAAAACCAGGGTTACTTCAAGCCCAATGGCGATACCAGCCAGGAAAGCTTCTGCATCATGATCCCGCCGCCGAACGTCACCGGCAGCCTGCACATGGGGCACGCCTTCCAGCAGACCATCATGGACACCATGATCCGCTACCAGCGCATGCAGGGTAAAAACACCCTGTGGCAGGCCGGTACCGACCATGCCGGTATTGCTACCCAGATGGTGGTTGAGCGCAAAATCGCCGCAGAAGAAAACAAAACTCGCCATGACTATGGCCGCGACGCGTTCATCGACAAAATCTGGCAGTGGAAGGCAGAATCCGGCGGCACCATCACCCGTCAGATGCGCCGTCTGGGCAACTCCGTGGACTGGGAGCGCGAGCGCTTCACCATGGACGAAGGCCTGTCCAACGCGGTACGCGAAGTGTTTGTCCGCCTGCACAAAGAAGATCTGATCTACCGTGGCAAGCGCCTGGTGAACTGGGATCCAAAACTGCGCACCGCTATCTCCGATCTGGAAGTGGAAAACCGCGAGTCCAAAGGTTCCATGTGGCACCTGCGCTACCCGCTGGCCGACGGCGCTAAAACTGCCGAAGGCAAAGATTACCTGGTGGTCGCCACCACCCGTCCGGAAACCGTGCTCGGTGATACCGGCGTGGCCGTGAACCCGGAAGATCCGCGCTACAAAGATTTAATCGGCAAAGAAATCCTTCTGCCGCTGGTTGGCCGCCGCATCCGCATCGTCGGTGACGAACACGCCAATATGGAAAAAGGCACCGGCTGCGTGAAAATCACCCCGGCGCACGACTTTAACGACTACGAAGTCGGTAAACGTCACGGCCTGACGATGATCAACATCCTGACTTTCGACGGTGATATCCGTCAGGAAGCGGAAGTGTTCAACACCCTCGGCGAAATCTGCACCGACTACTGCAACGAAATCCCAGCCCAGTTCCGTGGCCTGGAGCGTTTCGCGGCGCGTAAAGCCGTGGTAGCCGCCTTTGAAGAGTTGGGCCTGCTGGAAGAGATCAAACCGCACGACCTGACGGTGCCTTACGGCGACCGCGGCGGCGTGGTGATCGAACCTATGCTGACCGACCAATGGTACGTGCGTACTGCCCCGCTGGCGAAAGTGGCGGTGGAAGCGGTTGAGCAAGGCGAGATCCAGTTCGTGCCGAAGCAGTACGAAAACATGTACTTCAGCTGGATGCGTGACATTCAGGACTGGTGTATCTCGCGTCAGCTGTGGTGGGGTCACCGTATCCCGGCCTGGTACGACGTGAACGGCAAAGTCTATGTTGGCCGCAACGAAGAAGAAGTGCGTAGCGAGAACAGCCTGGGCCCGGAAGTGGTGCTGAACCAGGACGAAGACGTGCTGGACACCTGGTTCTCTTCCGGCCTGTGGACCTTCTCTACCCTGGGCTGGCCAGAGCAGACCGACGCGCTGAAAACCTTCCACCCGACCAGCGTGATGGTCAGCGGCTTCGACATCATCTTCTTCTGGATTGCGCGCATGATCATGCTGACCATGCACTTTATGAAGGATGAAAACGGCAAGCCACAGGTTCCGTTCAAGACCGTCTACATGACCGGTCTGATCCGCGACGACGAAGGGCAGAAGATGTCCAAGTCGAAAGGTAACGTGATCGACCCGCTGGACATGGTTGACGGCATCTCGCTGGAAGACCTGCTGGAAAAACGCACCGGTAACATGATGCAGCCGCAGCTGGCGGAGAAAATTCGCAAGCGCACCGAGAAGCAGTTCCCGAACGGCATCGAACCGCACGGCACCGACGCCCTGCGCTTCACCCTGGCGGCACTGGCTTCCACCGGCCGTGACATTAACTGGGACATGAAGCGCCTGGAAGGCTACCGCAACTTCTGTAACAAGCTGTGGAACGCCAGCCGCTTTGTGCTGATGAACGCAGAAGGCCAGGACTGTGGCTTCAACGGCGGCGAGAAAGTGCTGTCGCTGGCGGATCGCTGGATCCTGGCTGAATTCAACCGTACGGTGAAAGCTTACCGCGAAGCGCTGGACACTTACCGCTTCGATCTGGCTGCCAACATCCTGTACGAATTCACCTGGAACCAGTTCTGTGACTGGTATCTGGAACTGACCAAGCCGGTAGTGACCAACGGCAGCGAAGCGGAACAGCGCGGCACTCGCCATACGCTGATCACCGTGCTGGAAGCCCTGCTGCGCCTGGCGCACCCGGTGATCCCGTTCATTACCGAAACCATCTGGCAGCGCGTGAAAACCCTGACCGGCGAAACCGCAGACACTATCATGCTGCAGCCGTTCCCAGAGTACGACGCCGCGCTGGAAGATACGCAAGCGCTGAACGACCTGGAGTGGATCAAGCAGGCAATCACCGCGGTACGTAACATTCGTGCCGAGATGAACATTGCACCGAGCAAACTGCTGGAAGTGCTGCTGCGCAACTGCAACCCCGACGCTGAGCGCCGCGTGCAGGAGAACCAGAGCTTTATTCAGCGTCTGGCGCGTCTGGAGTCGATCGCCCTGCTGCCTGCCGGTGACAAAGGCCCGTTGTCGGTCACCAAACTGGTGGACGGTGCCGAGCTGCTGATCCCTATGGCCGGCTTTATCGATAAGGACGCCGAGATTGCGCGTCTGTCGAAAGAGATGGGCAAGCTGGATGCGGAAATCGCCTCGATCGAAGGCAAGCTGTCTAACGAAGGGTTTGTGGCGCGTGCGCCAGAAGCCGTGGTCGCCAAAGAGCGCGAACGTCTGACGGCCTGCAAAGAAGGCAAAGTGAAGCTGCAGGAACAGCAGGCGACCATCGCCGCACTGTAATCTGTCGGTTCGCTGCAACAGCTGAAAACAGCGGGGATTTCCCCGCTGTTTTTTTATCGCCGTTGCATCCGGCCCGCTTAAGATGTTATTACAAGGTTCACCCTATAGCTTTCAAGTTGCAGCTAGGCGCCCAGCTCGCTCATCCCCAGGCGCTTACTCAGGTAAGTAACTGGGGTGAACGAGTGCAGGTAACAACGCTGCAACTTGAAAGATGACGGGTATTAATGCTGCATGGACGCCGCCGGGATATAAACTCGGCGCGTTTTTGTCTGCAACAAAAATGAAATTTCGGAACCACTAAGGTTCTTCTTATGGCGAGTGTAAATATGACAACAGCAACCCCAGTACGTCTTCTGGTGCGCCCAATAACGGCTGATGATAATGCCGCTATTGCTAATGTCATTCGCGAAGTCTCCGCCGAGCACGGTTTGACAGCGGACAAAGGCTATACCGTTTCCGACCCCAATCTGGACGTCTTGTATCAGCTCTACAGCCTGCCACGCAGCGCTTACTGGGTGATAGAAGTCGACGGCAAGATTGCCGGGGGTGGCGGTGTTGCGCCGCTGCAGGGCGGTGAAGACGATATTTGCGAATTACAGAAAATGTATTTCCTGCCGGTTTTACGCGGCCAGGGCCTGGCAAAACGCCTGGCGCTGCAGGCACTGGAGTTCGCCCGTCAACAGGGTTTCCGCTGTTGTTATTTAGAAACCACCGCCAGCCTGACGCAGGCCATCGGCCTGTATGAGCATCTGGGCTTTGAGCATATCGACCAGGCGATGGGCACCACCGGCCACGTCGACTGTGAAGTCACCATGCTGAAGACGCTGTAATCTTGCTACTGCGCCCGCGGTAATAACGGGCGCAGCATGCAGCGCCCCTACGCCCTTACCCCGCCTTCTGCTCTTTCCCCGTCACCCCGCCCTTGATAGCCAACTCAATCCGGCTCAGCACCAGGCTGGTCAGGTACGACACCGCAATTAACAACAGCAGGATCAGCGGCGTATAGCGCGGCGCAAAGATCAGCTTTTGAGTGAAGTAATAGCAATAAAAACTGTGGGTCAGCCACATGTACAGCGAATGCTTGCCCAGCTCGCTCACCACCCGGTTCACCGTACTGCCCAGCCCATCGGCGGTTTTCATCAGCGCGATAATAAACAGCGGTGTCACCAGCAGCAGCCCCGGGTTATGGGCGACAATAAACACGGCCACCGTCACCATCAGCAAAATCAGCGGATGGGTGCGGCTCAGGGTGGTGATCAGTTTCGCCAGCCACGAGTTCGGTGGCATTTTCTGGCTGCGGCCAAACACCATGCCAAAGCCAAACGGCAGCAGCCAGGTGCAATATTCGATCAATACTTCTGGCGCCCAAGCGACATACTGCAACCCCTTGCCACACAGCGCCGCCAAAAACAGCAGCCCCAGCAATGGGCCGATATTCAAGCGCGATAACAGCGGCAAAGAGAGCACGTACAAAACATAGAGTTTAAAGAACCACCACTCGCTGTTATAAGTGGATTTAATGCCAATCAGGTTTTCGAAAAACAGCGACGGCGACAGGGAATATCTTTCACCCGGAAAGAAAATGATGCCGATCGGCACAAAGATAAACAGCACTATCCAGTAGCTGATATATAAGTTTTTCAGCTTGCCCCAGATATATTTAAACGAGACTTCTTTTTTCAGCGAGAATCCGTAACCGGAGAGAAACAGGAACATCGACACGCAAATCTTGCCGAACAGGCCAACAAACATCTCAATATCGACGCTGTTAACCATATGATAAACCGGGATATCCGGACTAATACGGCTCGGATAGGCAAACAGGTGATGGATTAACATCAGAATGATGGCAATCCCTTTTAAATAATTAGATTTATTAATCGAAATTTCCATATTTCTTAATATCTTATCCAATAACAGGTTTCGCCATCATATAGCAGCTATTTTGCTCTGACACCTTCTTTCCAGATCGGATAAGTCTCATATTTAATATTCCTTTAAGAAACAATGCGCCGGGTATTTATAAAACCCCAGGTTTTCCTCGCCAGCCCATATCGCTCAGAAAAACCAACAAAACATTAATATCGTTATATTGTTTTTTATTCATAAAAATCATGTATATAATAAAAATTACAAATATTTTTTGTGATATTCATTAACAAATTAATGAATTCAAATTGACCTGCCGCCCGCTTGCGATACTCTGCCAACACAGGCTCATGCCGCAATCGCACAGGGAGCAGTCATGTCGGAAAACGCTTTTGATTACATCATTGTCGGCGCAGGGTCCGCCGGCTGCGTACTAGCGGCGCAGTTGATCCGCCGCACTCAGGCACGGGTGCTGCTGCTGGAAGCCGGTGGCGACGACAATAACCTGTTTATCAAGATGCCGGCCGGCGTGGCGAAGATCATCGCCAAAAAAAGCTGGCCGTATGAAACCGAGCCGGAGCCGCATGCCAATAACCGCCGCATGCAGATAGCCCAGGGTAAGGTGCTGGGCGGCAGCAGCTCGGTCAACGGCATGATCTATATTCGCGGCCAACGACAGGATTACGACGAGTGGGCCGATCGTTATGGCTGCATCGGTTGGGGCTATCAGGACGTACTGCCCTACTTCAAACGCGCCGAGGCCAACGAAAGCCTGTCGGATGCCTATCACGGCGGCGAAGGTCTACTGCCGGTCAGCGAGAACCGCTATCGTCACCCGCTCAGCATGGCGTTTATCCGCGCCGGTCAGGAGCTGGATCTCCCCTACCGCAACGATTTCAACGGCGACGGCCAGCACGGCGTCGGTTTCTACCAGACCACCACCCACAATGGCGAACGCGCCAGCACCGCACGCACTTACCTGAAAGCGGTGCGAAACGAACAGCGGCTGGTGGTGAAACTGAATGCGCTGGTGCACCGGGTGGTGTTCGATAACAACGTCGCCACCGGCGTGGTGTATAGCCAAAACGGCGGCGCCGAAGTCACCGCTCATGCCACACAGGAAGTGATCCTCAGCGCCGGGGCGGTAGGATCGCCGAAGATCCTGATGCTGTCCGGCATCGGGCCTCGTGAACATCTGCAACAGTTGGGTATCGAACCGCTGGCGGATCTGCCGGTGGGCAAGAACTTCCACGATCACCTGCATATGTCGATCAACGTCAGCACCCGCGAGCCGATCAGCCTGTACGGCGCCGATCGCGGCCTGCAGGCGCTGCGTCACGGCACCGAATGGCTGGCATTCCGCAGCGGCGTACTGAGTTCAAACGTGCTGGAAGGCGCCGCCTTCACCGACAGCCTGGGTGACGGCAGGCCAGACGTACAAATCCACTTCCTGCCGCTGCTCGACAGCTGGGACGACGTGCCCGGCGAACCGCTGCCCAATATCCACGGCTTCACGCTCAAGGTCGGTTATCTGCAGCCGAAGGCACGTGGCGAAGTGTTGTTGCGCAGTCGCGATCCCAAAGATCCGGTGAAACTACACGCCAACTACCTCGGCCACCCGGAAGATCTGGCCGGCAGCGTGCGTGCGGTGAAGTTCGGCCTGCGTTTCCTGCAAACCGCCGCGCTCAAACCGATTATCAAAGATCTGCTGATGCCACAGCCGGCTTGGCTGAACGATGAGGCGCAACTGGGAGAGTTCGTGCGCAACTTCTGCAAAACGGTATATCACCCGGTGGGCAGCTGTCGCATGGGGCAATCTCCGCAGGACTCGGTGACGGATTTACAACTGCGGGTGCACGGTTTTGAACGGCTGCGGGTGATCGACTGCTCGGTGATGCCACAGGTGACCAGCGGCAATACCAATGCGCCGACCATCATGCTGGCGGAAAAAGCGGTGGATTTGTTGCTGGGCGCGCCGGAATAACATCATTCACGGGTGCCCGGCAATCAGGCGGTGACGGGCACGCCGCTGTGGAAGCGGAACTCGCTGTCCGGGGTTTGGATCAGCGCCGCTTCGATACGACCAAAGTGGGCCACTCGCTCGCTGATATCGCCACCGGCAATCTGTTCGGCCAATGTCAGGTAGTCCTGGTAGTGGCGCGCTTCGGAGCGCAGCAGCGAAACATAGAAGCGGTTTAGCTCGTCGTCCAGGTGCGGTGCCAGCCGGGCGAAACGTTCGCAGGAGCGCGCTTCGATATAAGCACCGCAAATCAGTTTATCAATCAGCGTGACCGGATCGTGGGTGCGGATCTCACGGATCATGCCTTTGGCATAGCGGCTGGCAGTGATTTTCTTATACGGGATCTGCCGCGCCAGCATGATCTCCAGTACCTGCGAGAAATGATGCAGTTCTTCTTTGATCAGCAGCACCATTTTATCTGCCAGATCCTGACCATAGGCCGAGCCGTTTTTCGGCAGGATCTTGCGGGTGAAATTGTTTTGCTTGAACAGCGCTTCCGGCACGCCCTGCGCTTCATGCAGAAACGCCTCGTAAGGCCTGAGCAGGGCCAGCAGCGCATCGCCGCTCTCCTTGTCCGCCACGTAACGACGGATCAACCACATGCCGGTCTGCGCGGCTTTTAACTCACACACCATATGGTCGGTCAGCAACAGCGGCAGGTTTTCCGGGCGACGCGCGGCGTCAATCCAGGCGTCTGGGGTTTCACAGTGCAGGAAGTTTAAAATCGGGGCTAACAGGGATTGGTATTTCATCGGCTCTTATCAGAGGGCCGGCTAGCGCCGGCCCACAGCGTTTATTAATGGCGTTTACCGTCGTCGTCTTCGTCGATGAAGTCACCTTCTTCTTCTTCATCGTCGCCTTCTTCGCCGTTCGGATCTTCGAAGTAGGTGCCCCAGCCGTCGTAGTTAACGCCACAACGTGCCGCCAGCGCCACCAGCTGCTCGACCTGAGCGTCGATCACTTCGGCGTTCAGACCCACTTCGCTGATCACGTCACAGCACATCACCAGGGTACCGTCTTCCACTTCCAGCTCTTCGGCGTCGGTCACTTCAAAGCCTAACTTGAAGGCTTCGACAGCGGCTTTCTCCAGCACTTCAAACTTCTCGGCAGAGAGATGGTGTTCAATGGTGTAGAGCGCCTCTGGATCGCTGCCGTCTTCCAGCAGTTCTTCGATGATCAGGCGGGTCTCTTCACGTTGTTCGTCTAGCTGTTCGCTGTTTGCCATGCCTATATCCTCAAGTCAAATGGCCTGTATTGCGCCTATTTTCACACACCGTCGGCATTGCTTCCACGATAAACGTGAAAGATTTCCACTGCGGGGTTGAAATTGAATATTCATACATATAAAGTGAATTTAAATTCAATTTAAACGGTAAGGATATACGGCAATGAGTAGCATAAACCCGTTCTACAAACGTCACTTCCTGAGATTAATGGATTTCACCCCGGCGCAACTGCAAGCGCTGCTGAAACTGTCGGCCGATTTGAAGCTGGCCAAGCAACAAGGCAAGGAAACCCGCCACCTGCAGGGCAAAAACATCGCGCTCATCTTCGAAAAAGACTCGACCCGTACCCGATGCTCTTTCGAAGTTGCCGCATTCGATCAGGGTGCTCAGGTCACCTATCTCGGCCCAAGCGGCAGCCAGATTGGCCATAAAGAGTCGATGAAAGACACCGCCCGCGTGCTGGGTCGGATGTATGACGGTATTCAGTATCGGGGTTACGGCCAGCATCTGGTGGAAACCCTGGCCAAACATGCCGGGGTGCCGGTGTGGAACGGGCTGACCAACGAGTTCCACCCGACGCAGTTGCTGGCGGACCTGCTCACGGTGCAGGAACATCTGCCGGGCAAGCCGCTGAACGAGGTGAAATTCGCTTACCTCGGCGACACCCGCAACAATATGGGCAACACTCTGCTGGAAGCCGCCGCGCTGGCCGGTATGGATCTGCGTCTGGTCGCACCGAAGGCCTGCTGGCCACAGCCGGAGCTGGTCGCCGAGTGTCAGGCACTGGCGAAACAGACCGGTGCCAAGATCACCCTGACCGAAGACATTGCCGAAGGGGTGAAAGACGCGGACTTCCTGTACACCGACGTCTGGGTGTCGATGGGTGAGCCGAAAGAAACCTGGCATGAGCGTATCGGGCTGCTGAAACCCTATCAGGTCAATATGGCGATGGTGAAACTGACCGGTAACCCGAACGTCAAGTTCCTGCACTGCCTGCCGGCATTTCACGATGACCAAACCACCCTCGGCAAGCAGATGGCGGAACAATACGGGCTGCACGGCGGCATGGAAGTCACCGATGAAGTGTTCGAATCGGCGCACAGCGTGGTATTCGATCAAGCAGAAAACCGCCTGCACACCATCAAGGCGGTGATGGTCGCTACCCTGAGCGAAACCTTCTGACACCCGCGCGGGTTTACAGACCCGCGCCCTCCTTTCTGCCAATCCCAGGCATTACGTCTAAGATGTTTAAAGCATATCAAATAGCCGATTAACCTTTGTCAGCCACCGGCAAAGGTTCTACCGTGCATGCTGACGGCGAAACGCCGCGAAAACTAACGATAACAAAGACTTCTCGGCACCGGAGCCCGCGGTGCATTCAGGGGAAATATCAATGAAAGCCAAAGTCCTGCCGCTGTTAATTCTTGCCGCACTGTCCACCGCCACGCTGGCTGCCACGCCACCCAATACATTGGTGGTAGTGCAATCGCTGGACGATATCGTCAGCCTCGATCCGGCGGAAGCCAATGAACTGTCCAGTATCCAGACCGTGCCGAGCCTGTATCAGCGGTTGGTACAGGCGGATCGCGACGATCCGGCGAAGGTGGTACCGGTGCTGGCAGAAAGCTGGCAGGGCGACGCGGCAGCCAAAACCCTGATCATCAAACTGCGCCCACAGGCGGTATTTGCCTCCGGTAACCCATTGACCGCCGATGACGTGATCTTTTCCTACAGCCGCGCGGTGAAGATGAACAAGTCACCGGCGTTTATCCTCAACGTACTCGGCTGGCAGCCGGATAACATCGATGCACAGCTGAGAAAAATCGACGAACATAGCCTGCAACTGAGCTGGACGGCTGACGTCAGCCCGGCGGTGGCGCTGAACATTCTCTCCACGCCGATCGCCTCGATCGTCGATAGCAAGGCGGTGCAGCCCAACGCCAAAGACGGCGACTACGGCAACGCCTGGTTGAAAATGCACTCCGCAGGTAGCGGGCCGTTCAAAATGCGCGTCTACCAGCCGCATCAGGCGATCGTGCTGGATGCCAACCCGACGTCGCCGGGCAGCAAGCCGCTGCTGAAAAGCATCATCATTAAAAGCGTGCCGGACTCTGCCACCCGTCGTCTGTTGATCCAGCAGGGCGACGCTGACGTGGCACGCGAGCTTGGCCCGGACCAAACCGTGGCGCTGAAGGGGCAGCCGGGTGTGAAGGTGCTGGAGATCCCATCCGCCGAGCAAAATTATCTGGTGTTCAACACCGGCAATACCGCCAATCCGCTGCTGAAAAACCCGGCCTTCTGGGAAGCGGCGCGCTATCTGATCGACTATCAGGGCATCACCAAAGATCTGCTGAAAGGCCAGTACTTTGTTCACCAGAGCTTCCTGCCGGTCGGCTTGCCGGGGGCGCTGAAAGACAACCCGTTCAGCTTTGATCCCGCCAAGGCCAAGGCTATCCTGGCCAAGGCCGGTATCACCAACGCCGCACTGACGCTGGACGTGGAGAACAAGCCGCCGTTTATCACTATCGCTCAGGCGTTGCAGGCCAGCTTTGCCGAGGGCGGCGTGAAGCTGGAACTGTTGCCGGCCGCCGGCAGCCAGGTCTATTCGCGGGTACGCGCTCGCCAGCATCAGGCCGCGATCCGTTTGTGGATCCCGGACTACTTTGACGCCCACTCCAACGCCAGTGCCTTCGCCTATAACGACGGCAAGACCAGCACCGTAGCGGGCCTCAATGGCTGGCAGATCCCGCAGTTAAGCCAACAAACATTGGCAGCGGTGGCCGAAGCCGATCCGGCCAAGCGCACCGCGCTGTATACCGCTATGCAGCAGGAGCTGCAGCGCAGTTCGCCGTATGTGTTTATCGATCAGGCCAAAACCGAAGTGGTGCTGCGCGATAACGTCAAAGGTTACCAGCAGGGCCTGAATGCCGACATGGTCTACTACGATCGCGTCAGCAAGTAAGCGTTGTTCGGCGCAGGGTCACTCCACCGCCCTGCGCCAGGCGGCGGCAAAACGCCCGGCCTTATGCCGGGTTTCCTCCGACGTTTGGCCTGCGCGATACAGATCGGATCCCAACCCTGCGCCCGTGCAACCGGCGGCAAGATAGTCCGCCAGGTTCTCCGGGGTGATACCGCCCACCGCGTAAAGTTGGGTGGTTTTCGGCAGCACGCTCACCAGCGCCCGGATGTAGCCCACACCCAGCGCACCCGCCGGGAAGATTTTCACGATGTCCGCGCCCGCCGCCAGCGCTGCAAACACCTCGCTCGGCGTCATCGCCCCCACGCAGCTAATCAATCCCGCGGCTTTGGCTCGGCGGATCAACAACGGATCGGTATTGGGTGTCACCATCAGCGGCGCACCGCTGGCGATCAGCGCCTCCAGCTTTTCGTCGTCGATCACCGTCCCGGCACCAATGTGCGCTCGCGCACCGTAGTGCTGTTGCAACAACTGCACGCTTTGCTGCCAGTCGGGCGAGTTGGTGGGCACTTCGATCATTTCAAACCCGGCCTCGAGCAGGCCACTGGCGTGCTCCAGGACCTCTGCGGGTGTAATACCACGCAGAATAGCCACCAGCGGTAATTTATAAGGCTGCATAAATCCTTCCGAATCCGTTCAACATGGCGACCTGCGCCTCGATAACCACTGCTTTTTTCCCGGCGATATGACACGCGGCCAGATAATGCGTCACCAGCGGGGCATCCCCCACCAGCGCCAGCCTCTCGCTTTGCGGCCAGCGCCGCACCAGTTGTGCCAGTTCTTCACCAATCAATACGCCGGATAACCAGGACGCCACGCGGGTCGCCGCCAAGTAACCCAGCACCCGTCGCGAGCGGGCGTAGAACAGGCGATTCAACAGGCTATCTTCCCCTCGCAGCGAAGCCTGTACGCCGTCGGCAAACGCCTGCGGGTCGTTCTCGCCCTCCGCCAAACCTTTGCCTAACAGGCTATGTTGCAGCAACAACTGATACAGCTCACCGGTAATGGCGGTAGAAAAATCTTCTATCAGCACACCATCTGCCTGAAGACTGGGTTTGACCCACTTGCTGTGCGTGCCGGGGAACAGATAAATATCAGCCTGCTGGCAGGCCAGCGCTCCCAGCAGTTGCACCTCTTCACCGCGCATCACGTTGGCACCCTCCTCCTCCCACTGTGCCAGCCCCGGACGTAACCACACCGGGCTGCACAGCGAGGACGGCACGGCAATGCACCCGGCGGCAATCGCTTCCACCGGCAGTGGTAACCTTTGATAGCCGCTGTCCAGCCAGCCGCTGTCACTGCCGACCATGCCGGCCATCAGTACCGGAATTTGCCGCGCTTCGATCCACGCCCGCCACGGTGCCAGCAGCGCCATCAATACGGCATCGTGGCTGCCCGGTTCGACAAACTTTATCCCTTGCGCCGTCTGCTGTTGCGCGACACACGCCCCGTTCTCTATGCGCCAGGCACGCAGGTGGCTGGAGCCCCAGTCAATGGCAATATAATTTGCGGTCATGCTGTTCTCCTGCGCTTAAGCGTTACGGCCAACGGCGGCGCTTTTACCCAACGGCACCTTGACCGCCGGACGGTTTTCCCGCTCGCGGGTAATCATCTCCAGCGCCTGCTCGCGGCTCATTTTGTTGGCCGGTGTCACCAGCGTCACCACTACCGCGCCAATCAGGCTGAACATCACCGAAGGGAAGCAAGGGTTGCCCCAAAACGCCAGCCAATCGCTGTTCATCAGCACTGCCATTGAGGTTGCCGCCCCGCCGATCAGCGCCGCCAATGCCCCCTGCCAGTTAAAGCGGGTCCAGAAACGGCCCAGAATTGAGCAAATAAACAGGCCGGACATGATCATTGAGATCATTTTGGTGATGTAGCTGATGATGTCGTTGGAGGTCAGGGCAAACACCAGCGCCAGCGCAATCACCAGCACCAGGAAGATCCGTGACAGGCGAATCGCCTTGTCTTCCGCCGGCATATGGCCGGTAAACAAGGTGTAGAGATCACGCAGGATGATCGACACTCCGGCGATGGCATCTGAGCTGCCCGAGGACATGTTCGCCGACATCCCGGCCACCAGGATCACCATTGCCACCACGTGCGGCAGTACCTGGGTGCCGAACAAGAAAGCGAAACCGCTGTTTTCCAGATTGGGGTTCATGGTCCAGACCGCCATACCGATGATGGCCGGCAGGAAGGAGAAAAACAGGTAAAGAATGCCGGTAATGGTGAATGACTGACGCACTGACGAGACGGTTTTCGCCGAGTAAATCCGCTGGCGATAAGAAGGGGTGGCCAGTACGCCGACGGCGATCACCAAGGCCAGTGAGAACGCCGGTAACATGCCCAGTTTGTCGATGGCAAACAGGCTTTGCGCCGCGGGATCTACCGCGTGCTGAATGTTAGCCCAACCACCGACATGCTGTACCGCCAACACCGCCATCAAAATAAAGCCGAGGAACAGCACAATAGATTGCACCGTATCGATCCAAACCACCGCAGAATATCCGCCAATACCCACATAAACCACAAAGGCCAGGGCAATAATTACTTTAGCCACGTTAATATCAATACCGCTGGCCCAGGCCAGATATAATCCGCCCCCCAGAATATGGGCACCCAACCAGCCAATAGAGGCAATAAATATCAGCAGCGCAACGACGTTTTTAATTATTTTACTGCCGCCGGTATAATATGATATTTCTTCACTCATGGTCATAAAACGCATTTTTCTGACCGGGGCAAATAGCCAGGCGACCAGCAATATGCCCGTCGCCCCGCCAATGCCATACAGCATACCGGCCCAGCCGTTGGCATAACCAAAGCCTACCGCGCCGACGCTGGAGCCGGTGCCAACCATGGTGCCGACCGTCGAGCCGAGCGTCAGAAACATCGGCAGGGAACGGCCACCCAGCAGAAAGTCATCGCCGTTTTTTTGGTGGCGCGAAACATACCAGCCAAGTGCAATCATGGCGAGGGCATAGATAGCGAACCAGATAAGGAAAGATAAATTATTCATATCTCACATCCTGTCAGTGTTGGGTAGCAGTAAAATAAGAAAATAAAAATAGCGTTATCTCGCCTGAAATAAATCAGGCGTTTTATTATTAAGGGTGGTGAACCACCCTATTACGTTTTATATTTTTAGAAAGGGACTATCGGGTAATGCGTGCTGCGTTATAACAGGTAATATCAACTTCAACTTTGCAATCCACCACCAAATCGGCCACCGCGCAAATACGCGCCGGTGGATGAGCGGCGAAAAATTCACGGAACACTTTATTGAATGACTGGAAATAACGGGCATCGGTCAGAATGACCTTTACGTGTACCACGTCCTCCAGGCCATATCCCGCTTCCAGCATAATATCCAGGCAGTTTTGGATCGCCAGGCGGGACTGCTCAATAATACCGCCCTCCACCACTTCACCGTCTTTCATCGGCGTCTGGCCGGAGATATACAGCCAGCCACCCGCTTCTACCGCTCTGGAAAAGGGCAGATGTTGCCCACCAGTGCCGGTGCCACCATCAATACCGTATCTTTTGATCGTCATGCCTTGCTCCTGTCGATTTATTTGCCCTGGCGGCATAAAAACCGCCCGGCGCGCAGGCCGGTAACGGCCTGATGTTCATAACTCAGTACGCCGTTCACCCACACCGCGTCAATCCCGGCGGCGGGTTGTTGGGGCTGGCTGAAGGTTGCGCTGTCTTTCACTTTCAACGCATCGAACAACACCAGATCGGCGTAGTAACCTGTTTTGATCAGCCCACGCTGCGGCAGTTGATAACGCGCCGCGGACATGCCGCTCATTTTGTGCACCGCCACGGTCAGGGGGAAAAGGCCTTCATCGCGGCTATAATGACCCAGTACGCGTGGGAAGGCTCCCCACAGGCGCGGATGCGGCATCGGATCGTTCGGCAAGCCATCCGACCCGACCATGGTCAGCGGATAACTCAGCACCCGGCGTACATCCTGCTCATCCATGTTGTAGTAAATCGCGCCCGCCGGCATCAGCTGCTTGCCGGCCTCATGCAGGCTCATCGACCAGGTTCCGGCGATGTCCCGCAATGACTGCCCCGCCATCTCCGGGTGCGTTTCGGACCAGGTGATGACGATGTCGAATTCATCGGTGATCTGTTTTAAATCCAGCGTCGACGAGCTGGCGGAATAGGGATAGCAGTCGCAGGACACATCCTGCGTCTGACGCACCTTATCGAACAGTTTTAGCGTTTCCTGGGTGCGGCCCCAATTTTTAGCCCCGGCACATTTATGGTGTGAAATCACCACCGGCACCCGGCCATGACGGCCAATGCGGAAGGCCTCATCCATCGCCTCGAGTATAGGTTCAAACTCCGAGCGCAGGTGAGTGGTGTAAATACCCTG
The DNA here is from genome assembly GCF_949794035.1 of Serratia proteamaculans. Classification (NCBI taxonomy): domain Bacteria; kingdom Pseudomonadati; phylum Pseudomonadota; class Gammaproteobacteria; order Enterobacterales; family Yersiniaceae; genus Serratia; species Serratia proteamaculans. Next base: position 503,579 of record NZ_OX461105.1, on the reverse strand, counting down.
CTCGCCCGCCAACTCTTCCGCCAGGGCCATCACCTCCTCGGTGGGGGCCGAAAACGCCGTGGCGTAGGCCAGACCGGTGCTCAACCCCAACGCGCCCTGTTGCAATGCCGTACGCAATTGCTCGCGCATGGCGACGATCTCCCCGGCATTGGCCGGGCGGAACAGGTCATCCATCTGGTTGCTGCGCAAGGTAGTATGCCCAATCAGCGTCGCGACGTTCACTCCAGGCGTCACGGCTTCCACCTGCTGACGGTAAGCCGCAATGGTCGGGTAAACGAAATGTTCTTTCTCACCCAGCAGGTTCATCGGATCCGGCACCTGGGTTCTGATCACCGCACCGGCCGCGCTGATGCCACAGTTGCCGACAATCACCGTCGTCACCCCCTGGGAAATCTTCGGCAGCATTTCAGGCATGCGGATCACGTTGGTATCATCATGGGTATGCACGTCGATAAACCCCGGAGACAACACCCGCTCCCGGCCATCGATCACCACCTCGGCGTCGGCTTCTATAGCAGGGGCAATCGCCGCGATCCGATCGTCTTTGACCGCAACATCCGCCCGGTACTGCGGCCCGCCGCTGCCGTCGATCACCGTGACATTTTTAAACAGATACTGATACCGCATGAATCCTCATCCTTCCGTTATTGTCTGTGGGATACCGGCTCAGTCACCCAACGGCTGCCGATCGGCCCCTCCGCGATGGCTGTCCAGCGCCAGCTTGATGCGACGCAACCGGTCCCTGGACTGGCGTTTATTCGCCATGGCCAATGCCGTCGCCAGTACGTCCACCATCGCCAGCATGGCGTAGCGCGAGGTGCTGGGTTTGTAGATGTAGTCATTTTCCCGCACCACCAGCGCCAGCAGTACGTCAGCCTGTGCCGCCAGCGGCGTTCCGGCGGGGGTAATCGCCACCACTTTGGCCCCGTACTGGCGGGCAATGGCGGCACTTTCCACCACTTCCTGCGTGTAGCCGCCCAGTGACAGCGCCACCACCACATCCTGTTTGCTCACCGCCGCCGCCATCATGCGGACCAATAGACCGTCACTTTGCGCGATCACCGGCAGCCCGAGCCGGAACAAACGATGCTGCACTTCTGCCGCACAAATAGTCGAGCCGCCGCCCATGCCAATCGCCAAAATTTGCCGCGCATCGCTGAGCCACCCTACCGCTTTGCCCAACGCCGCTTCATCGATGGTCCGCCGGTTAATGTTCAGGACATTGATGATGGTTTCATAAATCCCCTGGATCCCTTCCAGGTCCGGCTCTTCATGAATAAACCTTTGCCCCACCGCCAACGACTGCGCCAGCTTGACCTTGAGATCACGCACGTCCCGGCAGCCCAGCGTTTTGGCAAACCGCGTGATCGAAGCCTGACTAACGTTAGCCTGCCGGGCCAGTTCGGCGATCGGCAGCGCAGTTACCGCGTCGGCATCGTCCAGAATGAATTGCGCGATACGTTTCTCGGCGCTGCTCAGCTCGATAAAACGCTCCGTAATGCGCGAGATAATGTCGATTTCAACACCCATCGCCTCACCTCATAGTGGTTAAATTTTGTCATTTACAATGCAAGAAAACAGTGGAAGACTACACAAAAAACAGTTCTAAAAATGATACTTTGTACCCAACTCACGATAATAAATATTTAAAAACCAGTTAAATCAATAATTTTAATAACGATACTCATTTTGAAAAAGATAGAACCCTTAAAGGATAATGTTATGAAATACCAAAAAGATTTCTCCGTTACCCACAAAGCCGCCGTGATGCACAATCACCCTGATGCGCCGGCAAACCTGCTCAATGAGGATGTCTGCCTGCCGGCCGCCGCCATTAAATCCAGCAGCCTGAAAAACAATATTGCCTGGATGCAAAACTATGCCGATGTGCGCGGCGTCTCTTTGGCCCCACACGGTAAAACCACCATGACGCCGTGGATCTTCCAGCATCAGGTCGCGCAAGGGGCCTGGGCGATTGGCGTCGGTTCGGCCTGGCAGGCAAAAGTGGCCATGGAAGCCGGTGTGCCTCGGGTACTGATGGCGAACCAACTGGTCGGCAAGGCCAATATGCAACTGATCGCCGAACTCAAAGCGCAGCACCCCAATAGCGGTTTCTTTTGCTGTATCGACAGCCTGAGCAATGCGCAAACCCTCGCGGCGTTTTTCAGCCAGCGCGGGCAAACTCTGGATGTGTTGTTGGAGTTGGGGGTACCCGGTGGGCGCTGTGGCTGCCGCAGCGTGGCGCAGGCGGAACAACTGGCACAGGAAATAGCCGCGCTGCCGGGGTTACGTCTGCAGGGTATCGAACTGTATGAAGGCGTGATGCACGGCGATGACGCCCAGAGCAAAATCGAACAATTCCTGCGTGACGCCGCCGGTCTGCTGCGTACGCTGCACCAGCAAGGCTTGTTGAACGCCGGGGAGGCGATCCTGACCGGTGCCGGTTCTTCCTGGTATGACGTGGTGTGTAACGTCTGGCGTGAAGAAGCGCTGCCGGCAAACTGTCGGGTGGTGATCCGCCCCGGCTGCTACATCACCCACGATCAGGGCATTTACCAGGACGCGCAAAATGCCGTGCTGGCCCGCGACCGCTACGCCTGCGACCTGGCGGGGGAATTAACCTCGGCATTGGAACTGGTGGCGCTGGTGCAGTCGGTGCCGGAACCAGGCCGGGTTATCGTCAACTTCGGCAAGCGGGATGCGGCCTTCGATGCCGGTCTGCCACAGCCAATCGCCCATTACCGCAACGGGGTTCGCCAGGAAAGCGACACCCAGCACCTGATTACCCATGGCATAATGGATCAGCACGCCATGCTGAGCTGCCCGGCAGAATTCCCGCTGCAGGTTGGTGATATTCTGGTGTTCGCCACCTCGCACCCGTGCCTGACCTTTGATAAATGGAAAACGCTGTTTTTGATTGATGATGATTACAACGTTATCGAAACCATAGAGACGTTTTTCTGATGACAGAAAAGGATAGCTGATGAATAACCTGCCCACCGACAGCCTCTTATCGGTGCAGAATATTTCCCTGGCCAGCCCAGGGAAACCCCCGCGGATTAACCGGCTCACCTTTGCCCTGCAGCAAGGGGAGTCCGTTACCCTTATCGGCCCAAACGGCAGCGGAAAATCCACGCTATTACGGCTGATAACCGGTGAACTCAAGCCCAGCGAAGGTGAAATTCTCTTTCAGGGAACGCCCTTATCCGCCATTAAGCCCCAGCAACGCGCGCGCTCTATCGCCTTGCTTAGCCAGCACGACAATGCAGATTTACGGCTTAAGGTTAACGAGTATGTGACCCTGGGCCGTTTGCCCTGGCAGGCTGAAAAGGGGCAATCCGAGCACCCGTTGATTGTGGCAAAAGCCATGGATGACGTGGGTATCCGCCATCTGCAAGATATGCCATTAGGCCAGCTTTCGGGTGGCGAACGTCAACGTGCCGGGTTCGCCCGGGTGCTGGCGCAGCAGCCGACATTGCTATTACTTGATGAGCCCACCAACCATCTCGATCCCCTGGCCCGACACCAACTGCTGTCGCTGATCCATGAAAAAAACATCGCCACCTTAAAAGTGCTGCATGATCTTGAGTTGGTTCAACCTTTTTCCGACAAAGTCATCATGATGAATCAAGGGGAAATCCTTTGTTATGGCCCCCCCGATGCGGTGCTGGAGTCAGCGCATCTGCAACAGGTGTTTGGTATGAAATCGCTGCAAGCCCGCCACCCGATCACCGGCGCAGCCTTACGCTTTTTCGAGGCGTTACCGCCCTCATCCCGCTGAAATTCACCCAAATCGAAGGTTGTTTGATCTAACTACATTTGCCATACAAATTATTCAGGTATGTTGCCCCGGTTTCCAATCAACCGGGCGACTGACTCCGGTTTATCAACCTGGAGTCGATGTGAAAAAGTTAATCCTCACCGCATTACTGGCATTAACCTCAACAAGCGCCGCTGCTTCTGGCTTCCCTGTCACGGTAGACAACTGTGGCCAGCCACTGACTTTTAGCCAGGCCCCACAGCGTGCCGTGATTCAAGACATCAATATGTCGCAAATGGCGTTTGCCCTGCAGCTACAGCCGTCCATGGTTGGCGTCACCGGGATCTCCGGCTGGTATAAAAACATCCCTGAATTCACCCAGCAGCGAGGGACTATCCCTGAGCTGGCACCGAAATATCCGACCATCGAAAATCTTCTCGCCGTGGAGCCTGACCTGTTCTTCGCCGGTTGGAACTATGGGCTTCGTGGTGATGTAACCCCACAGGCGCTGGCAAAATTTAATATCAAAACGCTGGTGCTGAGTGAAAGCTGCATTCACGTCGACAGTCATCGCCCGCGTGCCAGTCTGGATTTGTTATACGACGACATCATCAGGCTCGGTAAAGTCTTCGGCAAACAGGAAGATGCACAAACGCTGGTCAATGGCTGGAAGCAGCAAGTGGCCGATATCCACAGCAAAGTTGCGACCCAAAAGCCGATAAAGGTGTTCCTTTATGATTCCGGTGAGGATAAGCCCTACACCAGCGGGGCTTACGCGATGCCGACGGCGATTATTGAAGCCGCCGGAGCGAAGAATGTGATGGATACCCTGAATACCAGTTGGACGACCACCAATTGGGAAAGTGTTGCGGCGACGGAGCCTGAATTTATCATTTTGGTGGATTACCAGTCAGAGGCCACCGGCGATATCGACGCACGGCAACGTTTCCTGGAACAACATCCCTTGATGAAACACACCCTGGCGGTGCTCCATCATCGTTATTTGAGATTAAAATATCAGGAGCTGACGCCGGGGCCGGTCAATATTGATGCCATCCACAAACTGGCTCACGCGCTTCACCCCACTGTCTTCATCTGATGACGGAAAAAATGCGTTTCCGGTTGGCATGGGTCATCGCCCCGCTATTGCTGGCAGGGCTGATCCTCGCCAATGTGGCACAAGGCAGCGTGTCGCTCTCCTTTTCGCAGGTGATGACCGCGCTGGGTATCACCTCTGGCGAAGTGCCGCCGATGATCAAAAGCATTGTGCTGGAACTCCGTCTGCCCCGAACGCTGCTGGGGTTACTGGCCGGGGCCGGGTTGGCACTGGTCGGCGCGCTATTACAAACCACTACCCGCAATGACCTGGCCGATCCCTTCCTGTTCGGCCTTTCCTCAGGTGCCTCTGCCGGTGTAGTCATGGTGATCACCCGGCTCGGTAATAGCCTCGGAGCCTGGGCATTACCGGTTTCCTCTTTTGTCGGTGGCATACTTTCCGCTGCGGTGGTGATGATTATTTTTATGACTCAATCGCAGAAAGGCACCGAGAAACTGATTATCTGCGGCCTGGCGGTCTCTTTTTTATTCGGCGCCTTCACCAATTATCTGGTGTTTTCCGGCGATCAACGCACCGCCAGCAGCGTGCTCTTCTGGACCCTGGGTGGGCTGGGGCTGGCTCGTTGGGATAATTTGATTTTTGCCTTGATAGCTTTGCTGTTACTGGTGGCATTGATTGCCTTACGCTGGCGCTCGCTGGACGGCTTGCTGGCCGGCGAACAAACCGCAGGTTCTCTGGGTATCAACACCCGTCGCTTACGCACCGAAGTCTTTCTGTGTTGTTCGCTGGCGACCGCGTTACTGGTGGCATTAACCGGCGTGATTGGGTTTGTCGGTTTAATGGTCCCTCATCTGGCACGCCCCTTTACCGGCGTTCGTCACCGGCGTCTGCTGCCGTTGGTGGGCGTATTGGGCGCCATATTGCTCTCAGCCGGCGATCTGCTAAGCAGGGTCATTACCGCGCCCCAGGAACTGCCCATCGGGATTATTACTGCCGGTCTTGGCGGTATTTTTGTGCTGGTTATTTTGCTACGACGAACCCCATGATCGTCGAATAACGCAGTCCGTCTCTGAAAGCCACCAGCCAATCGATTGCGAAAGGACAAAAATCGGCGTTTTAGCGCTTGCAGTGATCAAAAGCGCGAGTATAATGCACGACAATTTGCCAGGAGAAAGCATGAAAAACGACGTTTGTTTTGTTAGCCACAACCGACAAAACCGACTGCCAATCGGCAGCACACTGCCGTTGTTTCTCCTGTTGCTAAACCGATCGTTTCAAGCCCCTCGTTGAGGGGCTTTTTTTTGCCTGAAAAATCTGTTCAAAGCCCCGCGCCACGGGCACGAGTCGAGGAGAGTGAAAAATGGCCAACCCGCTGTATCACAAACATATCATCTCTATTAACGATCTCAGCCGCGAGGATCTGGAGTTGGTGCTGCGCACCGCCGCCAGCCTGAAAGCCAATCCACAGCCCGAGCTGTTAAAGCACAAGGTGATCGCCAGTTGCTTCTTTGAAGCCTCAACCCGTACCCGCCTGTCGTTTGAAACCTCGATGCACCGCCTGGGTGCCTCGGTGGTGGGCTTTGCCGACGGCAGCAATACCTCACTCGGCAAGAAGGGCGAAACCCTGGCCGACACCATTTCGGTGATTGGCACCTACGTCGATGCCATCGTGATGCGCCACCCGCAGGAAGGCGCTGCACGGCTGGCGGCCGAATTCTCCGGCGGCATTCCGGTGCTTAACGCCGGTGACGGTGCCAACCAACACCCGACCCAGACGTTGCTCGACCTGTTTACCATTCAGGAAACCCAGGGCCGCCTGAGCAACATCAATATCGCCATGGTCGGCGACCTGAAATACGGCCGTACCGTGCACTCACTGGCGCAGGCGCTGGCCAAGTTTGAAGGCAACCGCTTCTTCTTCATCGCCCCGGACGCGCTGGCGATGCCGGCCTACATCCTGCAGATGCTGGAAGAGAAAGGTATCCAGTACAGCCTGCACAGCAGCATTGAAGAAGTGGTGCCGGAGCTGGATATTCTCTACATGACCCGGGTGCAGAAAGAACGTCTGGATCCTTCCGAATACGCCAACGTGAAGGCACAGTTCGTGCTGCGCGCGGCAGATCTGGCCGGAGCACGCGACAACCTCAAGGTGCTGCACCCGTTGCCACGCATTGATGAGATCACCACCGACGTGGATAAAACGCCGTACGCCCACTACTTCCAGCAGGCGGGCAACGGTATTTTCGCCCGTCAGGCGCTGTTGGCGCTGGTATTAAACGCAGATTTGGCTCTTTAAGGGGGAACCGTCATGACTCACGATAACAAACTGCAGGTTGAAGCGATCAAGTGCGGTACGGTGATTGACCATATTCCGGCGCAGATAGGCTTTAAACTGCTGACGCTGTTCAAGCTGACCGCCACCGACCAGCGCATCACTATCGGCCTGAACCTGCCTTCCAACGAGCTGGGCCGCAAAGACCTGATCAAAATCGAGAACACCTTCCTGACCGAACAGCAGGCCAACCAGCTGGCGATGTACGCGCCAAAAGCCACCGTCAACCGCATCGACAATTACGAAGTGGTACGCAAGCTGACCCTCAGCCTGCCGGATCATATCGACGGCGTGCTGACCTGCCCGAACAGCAACTGCATCAGCCGCAGTGAGCCGGTGTCTTCCAGCTTTAGCGTGAAATCCCGCGACGGCGACGTGCACCTGAAGTGCCGCTACTGCGAGAAAGAGTTCGAACATCAGGTGGTATTGCAGGCAGACTGAAATATGCCTATTGACCGGGAACGGCGCTGTTAATCTGCTCGCCACTCCCTATAATGAGTCACTGAAGAAAATACCCACGTTTATTACCCAATGGATTTCGAGCCGCAGCTAGGCGGCAAGTGTGGGAATCCCCAGGAGCTGACTTAAGTCAGTGACTGGGGTGAGCACACGCAGTCAACAACGCTGCGGTTTGAAAGACGAAGGGTAAATTAGGAGAAAAAATGTCACGTAACATTAGCACTGAACTCGCCCCGGCAGCCATTGGTCCTTACGTGCAGGGCGTTGATCTGGGCAGCATGATCATCACTTCCGGCCAGATCCCGGTCGATCCTAAAACCGGCGCCGTTGCCGACGACGTAGCCGCACAGGCACGCCAGTCACTGGAAAACGTTAAAGCGATCGTTGAAGCTGCCGGCCTGAAAGTCGCCGACATCGTGAAAACCACGGTCTTCGTAAAAGACCTGAACGATTTCGCCACCGTTAACGCCGCTTACGAAAGCTTCTTCACCGAGCACAGCGCGCCGTTCCCGGCCCGTTCTTGCGTCGAAGTCGCCCGTCTGCCGAAAGACGTGAAGATCGAAATCGAAGCTATCGCCGTTCGTCGTTAATTCCACGCTAACGCGCCCAGCGGTCAGCCATCGGCTGGCCGCTTTTATTTTAGGAAAATTATTATTCCAGTTATTTTATAAAGATAACTCCATTCTCAATATATTTTCATTCCCATAATAAAAATGCGTCTATAATTATTCTTCACCCGGCCGGGCCATGACTCTTCGTAGTTTGTTGATCAGACTAATAATCTCAGGAGAATATACCCATGGCTCAAAGCGTATTGGATCATTTTATCCAACAGGTTGCTTATTTCCCCGAGAAGTTGGCGATAGTCAGTAACAATAAGCGCCTCACTTATCGGCAACTGGATGATGCCAGTAACCAACTCTGTGGTCGGTTGCAACAGCAGGGTATCAGCCCCGGTGACTATATACCTCTGGTGGCACTGCGCACGCCGGAATTACTGATCGGTATGCTGGCGATTATCAAAGCCGGTGCCAGCTATATTCCCATCGATGCCCGATACCCTGAAAAAAGAATTCAAGATATCGTCAGACAAAGTGCGTCTAAAACAATAATATTAAGTAACTTATCAATCGATTTTGAAATAAAAGACTCGAGCATAAATCCCCTTGTGATTGATAATATAACCTCAGGTGAATTATTGCCCTTTGAATTAATAAAGCCAAAAGGAGATGCAACGGCCTATATTATTTTCACCTCCGGCACCACGGGCAGCCCCAAGGGAGTGATGATTGAGCATCATTCACTGCTGAATATTGTTCTCTGGCATAACCAAAAATTCGCGGTGGATCACCAAAGTCGTTCAACGCTGATGGCCGGCATCGGCTTTGATGTGGCGCAGTGGGAAATCTGGGCGGCATTGACCAGCGGCGGCACGCTGTATTTGCCGGATGAAGAGACCCGCTTGCAACCCTCTGCCTTGCTCAACTTTTTTGCACACCACCAGGTTACCCATGCTTTTGTCCCCACGGTGCTGGTGGCAGACATCGTCAGCACGCCACAGCCGGAAAAGCTGGCGCTGCGTTACCTGTTTACCGCCGGGGAAAAACTCAACCCGGTCGATCTCAGCGGGATAAATTATCCGTTGGTGGATTACTACGGTCCGACGGAAGCGACCATCTTCGCCACCTGGAATCCGGTCAGCTGTGCGACACAACATGCCCCTGCCACCATCGGCCGACCGGTGGCGGATACCGAGATCTTCATTCTCGACGACAACCTGCAACCGGTCCGCGACCAGCAGCCCGGCGAGCTTTACATCAGCGGCAGTTGCCTGGCGCGTGGCTACCTGAATAACCCGCAGCTCACTGCCGAAAAATTTATTACGCCGCCACATTTCGCCGGTAAACGTCTCTATCGCAGTGGCGATCGGGCACGCTGGCTGCCGGACCAGCGTATCCAGTTTCTCGGCCGCATCGACGACCAAATCAAAATCCGCGGCAATCGGGTGGAGTTGGGGGAAATAGAAAGCATTATGGCGCAGGTTGCAGGCGTGAAGGCAGCCGTCGCCATCGTCACCCAGCCACAGGATCCAGCCAACAAACAGATTCTGGCCTTTCTGGTGGCCGACAAAAATGCCCCTGAGTTACTCGAACGCGTGAAGCAACAGTTGAAGGAAAAACTGCCGTCCTACTTCCTGCCCGCCGACTACCTGCTGCTGGAACGTCTGCCGATCAACGCCAACGGCAAAACCGATAAGGCCGCCCTGCTGGCCCTCTCCCGCCCGGATCAACCGACGGTAACCGAAACGCTAACCGGCCGTCGGCAAGCCATTGCCACCCTTTGGCGCAACCTGTTGGGGATGACCGATATCCGTGCCGACGACAACTTTTTCGACGTCGGCGGCCATTCACTGCTGGCCGCAAAGCTGGTGACGGCCATCGACCAGCAGCTTGGGATTAAAGTCTATGTACGCGATATTTATGAGTACCCAACGATCAACCGTCTGGCACAAGCGCTGGATGAGCGCAGCGGCCATGCCCTGCCAACGGTAGACAGCGAACCGGTGCGTGCTCTGCAAGACGATGTCTGGCTGCCCGAGGGCGTCACCTTCAACCCGGATTATGACCTGCGGCAAATAAGCTCGCCCAAAGCCATTTTACTCACCGGGGCCACCGGATTTGTCGGCGCGCATTTGCTGGCGGAGCTACTGACCACCACCCGCGCCGAACTGCATTGCCTGGTACGGGATCGCCACCAGCAGTCCCCTCAACGACGACTCGATGAGATCCTGGCCCGCTATCAGATTGCTTTATCCGCCGAACAGCGCGCACGGATCCATCTGGTCCCCGGTGACGTGGCAGAGCAGAATTTCGCCCTGTCACCCGAGCGCTATGCTGCGCTGAGCCAGCAGGTCGATATCATTTATCACTCGGCGAGCGCAGTGAACTTTATCCAACCCTATTCTTATATGAAACGCGACAACGTGCAGGGCCTGCGTGAAATCATTCGCTTTGCCGCCCACCAGCGCACCAAGCCGCTGATGTTGTTGTCGACGATTTCGGTCTACAGCTGGGGGCATCTGCACACCGGCAAACGGGTGATGCGGGAAAGTGACGATATCGATCAGAACCTGCCGGCGGTGATCACCGACATCGGCTACGTACGCAGCAAATGGGTGATGGAGAAAATAGCCGACCTGGCGGCATCGCAAGGTTTACCGCTGATGACCTTCCGTCTGGGGTACGCCACCTGCCACAGCCGAACCGGCGTCAGTGCCAGTTATCAATGGTGGGGACGGCTGGTGAAAACCTGCATTGCCAGCGGCACGCTACCGGCATTGCAGGATCTGCGCGAAGGCCTGACGACGGTGGACTATATGACCCAGGCCATTGCGCATGTCAGCCGCAATCCGCAGGCGCTGGGGAAGAAATTCAACCTGATCCACCAGCACCAGAATAACCTGACGTTGCAGGGCTTCTTCAACCTGCTGGAGCGCGAATTCGGCTACCGTTTCCGGCCGCTGCCCTTCGAACAGTGGCGGGCGCAGTGGGAACATAACGGCGATGCGCCGCTCTATCCGTTGCTCAGCCTGTTCAGGGACAATATGGTGAATGGTCAATCGACGGTGCAGCTCTACCAAAATACCTACCAATGGGATTGCAGCAACCTGAAGTATTTTCTGCAGCACAGTGGGATCGAAGAGCCGCGCTTTACCCGACAAATGCTGCTGAATTATCTGCGGCAGTCTATCGGCACTTCGCAGCAATCATTGCAGGTATAAAGACCAGGGCGCCCGGAAATGTGAAAGGTGATTATTGAACTGAATAATCTAATGGCCGCTATTGCGGCCATTGCTGATTACTTATGGGTTCGGTTTCGACGGATACCACCGGCAGCTTCGATAATCGGATCATTTTGAGGTTTAATGTGCTTGGCTGCTTGTTTCAAAACCGCTATCACATCCTCAGGTGAGGCGGTAATTGCCCTCCCACGTGGCGTCAGGCTGTTAATCTCCTCAGAGCTATAGGTTTTGACCATTGTCAGCCCTTCCCCTTCGGCTTTATACACTTCCAGCTCATAGAAAGCAGTTTCCGCTACAATCCGACCTGTAGTTTTAATGACCATATCACCCCCTATAATCCCGTCAGCAGGTCATCATTGTCGCTCAAATATTGTGCAGCATCAACCGAGGCCGATGAATCTGGACGGATTGAGTCTTCGATAAACCATTGGAATAAAGCCTGTGCATCACGATAGAGAATGCCATTATCACCTGAGGTGATATCAATAAAGTGATGTTCATTGATGTAGTAATCAGCGACTCTCGCATTGATCGGTGATATTAGCCGCAAGCCTACGCATTGGGTTTCGACCATGAACAACACGGCTGCATAGAGAGCAAAGCGAAAGGTATTGCCATCAAGACACGAGTCTTGGATGTGGAGATTTTGCAGCATTTCAACATTGAGCACCGCAGGCATATTGCCTGTCGCGGGGCAAAACTGACATATACAGGCACCAGCCGGCCTTTGATCCGCATCCAGAATTTTAAAGCTAAATCTGAAAGCATCGGGATTATCCAGCACCGCTCCGCTCAACGCCCAAGGGATACGCTGATTTTCAGGCTGTTGGCGCGTCTGCACAATGCACCATTCCAAATCTTCTGCGGTTAACATTTGCACCCGAATGTTATGTTCACCGGCAGCAAAGATTTCATTGGTTGTTGCTAATACCCTTTGTCCCAGCTCCTGAACATTAAAATCATGCGGCATTATCAGTCCCTTGAATGCTTTTATAAATTAAGGCGTTAGAAATACGGCTTCAATTTTATAACGCACTTTTCATTCTGTCTTCGAGGCATCCACTGCTGGGTTTAGAGTCTGAGGCACGCGCCGCAGTTTTGCCCCGTTTTAAGGCGGTGGCCGGGTCGGCTGCACCGAAAGCGGGCTGTTTCCCACCGCAACCCGGCGTTTTCGCGCCATTTACGCTCCTTTATCACCTTGGCACATTTTATGCTGGATCGGTTTACAGCCTGCAATGTCGACGAGGTGACGATGCTGAATATCGATCTGTCTGCTTCACCGTTTTTTGATGAGATGCTTCTGGCTGAGGGTAAACACCGGGGCCACTACGAAGCTTACTGGCATTGGCTGCAACAGGCCGATCAAAAGGCCATTCAGCGCAAAAGGGAAGAGGCTGCACTGCTGTTTCACCGGGTGGGTATTACCTTTAACGTTTATGGTGAGGATGATGGCGCAGAACGGCTGATCCCGTTCGACAGCGTGCCGCGCATCATTCCTGCCGACGAATGGGCGATGCTCGATCGCGGTATTCGCCAGCGCGTCCAGGCGCTCAACGCCTTTCTGCACGATATTTACCATCAACAGCATATTCTGAAAGCCGGGATCATTCCGGCAGAACAGGTGCTGGCCAACGATCAGTACCAGCCCTGCATGCAAGGGGTCGACCTGCACCGTAATATTTACGCGCACATCGTGGGTGTAGACATGGTGCGCGGCGGCGACGGCCAGTATTACGTGCTGGAAGACAATCTGCGCACCCCATCCGGCGTGTCCTACATGCTGGAAAACCGCAAGATGATGATGCGCCTGTACCCGGAACTGTTTGCCCAGCAGCGTATCGCACCGGTAGAACGCTACCCGTCGCACCTGCTGCAAACCCTGCGTGAAAGCTCGCCGATTAACGATCCCACCGTGGTGGTGCTGACGCCGGGCCGCTTTAACAGTGCCTATTTCGAACACAGCTTCCTGGCGCAGCAGATGGGGGTTGAACTGGTGGAAAGCGCCGATCTGTTCGTCAAGGACGGCGCGGTCTTTATGCGCACCACCGCCGGGCCCTGCAAGGTGGATGTAATCTACCGTCGGGTCGATGACGCCTTCCTCGATCCGCTGGCGTTCCGCCCGGACTCGATGCTCGGCGTGCCGGGGCTGCTGTCGGTGTATCGCACCGGCAACGTGGTGCTGGCCAATGCCATAGGTACCGGCGTGGCCGACGACAAGTCGATCTATCCGTACGTGCCGGACATGGTGCGTTTCTATCTGCAGGAAGAGCCGATCCTCAATAACGTGCCGACCTGGCAATGCCGTCACAAAAATGAGCTGTCTTACGTGCTGGCGAATCTGGAACAGATGGTGGTGAAAGAGGTCCACGGTGCCGGTGGTTACGGCATGCTGATCGGCCCGGCGGCGAGCAAAGACGAAATCGCCCACTTCCGCACCCTGCTGCTGGCCAAACCGCACAATTACATTGCGCAAAACACGCTGGCGCTGTCGACCTGCCCGACCTTCGTCAACGACGGCCTGGCACCACGGCATATCGATCTGCGGCCATTTGCTCTCAGTGGCGCGGAAATTCGTCTGGTGCCCGGTGGCCTGACGCGCGTGGCGCTGGCGCAAGGCTCACTGGTGGTCAACTCGTCGCAAGGCGGGGGAACCAAGGATACCTGGGTGTTGGAGGACGACGCATGCTGAGCCGAACTGCCAGTGAACTCTATTGGATGGCCCGCTATCTGGAGCGGGCAGAAAGCATCGCCCGGGTGCTCGACGTCACCAACAAGCTGTCGATGATGCCGATCCGCGACAGCGAAGATCAGGATCTGCAGGTGCCGCTCAATCTGACCAGTACCGGCCAGTTGTACGCCGCCGCCTATCCTGACCTGACCATGGCCAATCTGGTGAGCTTCTTTGCGCTCGACAGCCGCAACCACAGCAGCATTTACAGCTGTCTGCAGATGGGCTGGAACAATGCCCATGCGGTGCGCGGCAGCCTGTCTTCCGAAGTTTGGGAGTGCATTAACGCCACCTGGATCGAGATGAAGCTGATCCGCCGCCAGGGCATCGGCTCGGTGGGGGCGGATGCCTTCTTCGACTGGGTGAAAGAACGTTCGCACCTGTTTCGCGGCGCGATGTTCGGCACCCTGCTGCGCAGCGACGCGATGTGCTTTATCCGCCTCGGCACTCTGCTGGAGCGGGCCGACAGCACCGCCCGCCTGCTGGGGGTGAAGAACGCGCTAATGGACAGCGACGGCGACCCGGTGCGCGAGTATTACCGCATGGACACGCTGCTGCGGGCAGTCAGCGCGCGCGAGGCCTATCACAGCATCTACAAGCAACAGCTCAGCCGCGACACCATTGCCGAACTGATGATCCTGCGTAATGAAATCCCGCGCTCCCTGCTGGCCTGCGTCGGCGATATGGTGCAGCAACTGGAACAGATTGGCGGCAACCGTTCGAATCAGCCACGCCGACTGGCACACACGCTGCACGCCGAACTGCGTTTCAGCAGCATGAAGGATCTGAACCAGGTCGGCCTGAACGACTGGCTGGACGCGTTTCTCGGACAGATTGGCGGCATTGCGGAGAGCATCCATCACACTTATCTGGAGGCACAATGAAACTTAACATTGAGCACAATACCCATTATACCTACGCCCAGCAGGTGCAGCGCAGCACCCAGTATCTGCGTCTGACGCCACAAAATTCACAGCACCAGCGCATCATCTCCTGGCAACTGACGCTGCCGGAAGATGCGGTATGTACCACCGACGCCTTCGGTAACGTGCTGCACGTACTGACGCTGGATCATCCGCATCAGGCGATCACCATTCAGGCCAACGGCGTGGTGGAAATAGAAGATGGCGTAGAGGACCAGGTGATGGGGCATCTGTCACCGCTGGTGTTCCTGCGCCACAGCCCACTGACCCAGCCCGACAGTGCGATCCAGGCGTTCGCCCTGCGCTACTATCAACCGCAGGCGGTGCTGGAAGGGTTGGAAAATCTGATGGGCGAACTGCTGCTGAAAATGCCTTACACCCCGGGCTCTACCAGCGTCACCGACAGCGCGGCTCAGGCGTTCGCGACCGGTACCGGCGTCTGCCAGGATCATACCCACGTGTTCCTGGCCTGTTGCCGCAGCCTGAATATTCCGGCGCGCTATGTCAGCGGTTATCTCTACAGCGAGGACTCAACGCACGTGGCTACCCACGCCTGGGCAGAAGCCTGGGTCGACGAACGCTGGCACAGTTTTGACGTCACCAATAACACTCGCCTGCCGAATCAACACCTTAAGCTGGCGGTGGGCATCGACTATCTGGACGCCTGCCCGGTGCGCGGCATGCGACTCGGCGGCGGCTGCGAGAATATGCAGACCATGGCCGAAGTGCAGATGATGCCCACCGGACAATAGCCTCTTGCCGAAGGTGAAGGTTTACGGCACGCTGGCGTTTGGCGGCGTGCCAGTCTTGTTTTGAGGGATTGTGGAATGACCTATTGTGTGGCCATGCGCTTGGCATCCGGGCTGGTCTTTGCTTCTGATTCACGCACCAATGCCGGAGTGGACCATATCTCCACCTTCCGTAAACTGCACGTGTTCCAGCAGGATGGCGAACGCATGCTGGTGCTGCAAAGCGCCGGCAATCTGGCGACGACCCAAAGCATCATCAGCCTGCTGCAGCGCCGCTGCAAGGACGCCGAGCGCCCCAACCTGCTGAATGCCCCCAGCATGTACGAAGCCGCCACCCTGGTGGGTGAAACGGTGCGAGAAGTGATCCAACGCGACAGCGAAGCCCAGCAAAGCGGCAGCACCACCGACTTCAGTTGCAGCCTGCTGCTCGGCGGCCAGATCCATGGCGAGGAGATGCAGTTATTCCATATCTACCCGCAGGGCAACTTTATCGAAGCCACCCGCGATACGCCCTATTTCCAGATTGGTGAAAGCAAATACGGCAAACCGATTATCGATCGGGTGCTGAATTACCACACTCCACTGGAACAGGCGATGCAGTGCGCGTTGATCTCTCTCGACTCCACGCTGCGCAGTAACCTGTCGGTCGGCCTGCCGCTCGACGTGATGATTTACCTACGCGACAGTTTCAGCAGCGCACAGCAGTACCGCATCACCGAAGATCATCCGCATTTCAGCGCCATCCGCAAAGGCTGGGGCGAAGGGCTGGTCAGCATTTTCAAACAGTTGCCACCGTTGCAGCTGTAGTTTTTTTAGGGCTCAGCATGTGGAGCCCCTACGCATGCTGAGCCCAACGATACTGACCTCATTCGATCGCGCTGGCGCGTAGCAAGGCCTCCAGCGGGTAAACCGCCGCAATCACCACTTCGTCGCGTATTTGCGCCGCCGCATCCAGTTGCTGCTGTATCTGCCCGGCTTCGGCCTGGCTCAACGGCTTACCCTGCTGATAACGCTCCAACAGCATCAGCCCCAGCGCGGACAACGAACCGACATCCTGCGCCACCGGTGCCAGATCCTGCATCACCCGGTTACCGGCAATCACCGTTTTCACCGGCGCGGTATTCAACTGCCAGCGTTGCAAACGCTCACGCAGCGCCTGTGCTGCCGCCCGGTCGTTGCGATCTTTCACTAACGCCGCAACCTGTCGGCCCATCTCACGCACCGCATTACTCTCCGGTGGCAACGCGTCGGCAAAGCGATTCAGCGGTTCGAACTGGTGGTAATTGCCGGCCCTGAATTTCAGGTGCTGGCGGGTGTAGTACTGGCCCGGCTCCACCGCCTCGGCCAGGGTTTGCAGCGGCGCGATCTGCACGCTGTTCGCCAGCCGGGTGAATTCGCGGGCGGTCTCTGCATGCTGCTGCAAGCCCACCGAGACTACCGACCAGGCATCAACCGCCGCCAGCCGCCGGTACATGTTATTTTCATCGGTCACATCCTGTGCCGACCACAAACGCTCCGCCACCGCAAACCCACGCGGCCACAGCTTGAGATCGAGGATCGGCGCCCTGATGTTCTCCGCCCACAGCGCCGCCTCGCCACCGAGTATATTGGCCTGCTGCTTCGCATCCGGCACCACCGGCATCTTGCCCTCCGGGATCGCCGCAAGCCGGCTGCCGCTGGTCGGGTAACGCACGTTGCCCACCAGCGTATACCCGCTGAGTTGGTCCTGCGCCAACGTGAACACCGGACGCGTCTCCCCCATCCAGGTATCGACGCGGAAGCTCACCTGCTGCGGTGAACGCCAGACGACATCCTGCAAGGCGCGGCGGGATTTACCCTTGAAATCGATAAAGCCGCGCCAACCCTGCTTCCCTTCAATCAGGGTAAAACTGCCTTCCACTGCGCTGCCCTTCAGCCGTGGCATGCTGAACTGCCAGCTCTGCGCTTTTTCACCGGGCTGCACCTGGGTGTCTACCCCCAACGGCTGCGGCAGGATCTCATTGCGATAGTGGTAGGCCGTGCTCTGCGGTTGATCGAGGTAGAAGCCGGTGGACAGAATGCCCTGATAGCCGTCCTGTGCACTGGCCCCGAGTGAGTCCTGCCCCTGCCAGGACTGAATGACAATGCTGCGCGGCAGCGACGGATGATAAATCTCATCCCAGCCGACCATCTGCCGTTGATGCTGCTCGAGGATTTTTTCCAGCTTCTGGTTGAAGTAGGCCTGCAGCGCGTGGGTGTCCGCCAACTGATGCTGCTGCATAAAGGCCTGAATGGTTTTTGATTGCTTCCACTGGCTGGCGTCGACCTCGTCACCGCCGATATGCAGGTAAGGATCGGGGAAGATCGCCGCCAGTTCGCCAATGATGGCGTCTACAAATTGATAAACTTCCTCACGGGTGGGATCGAGCGTCGGCTGGTGTACGCCCCATTTGCGCTCCATGACGTACGGCCCCGGCGCGCTCATCAACTCCGGGTAAGCCACGGCGATGCTGGAAGCATGGCCCGGCAGATCGATTTCCGGCACCACCCGGATGCCACGCGCCGTGGCGTAGGCCACCACCTGTTGCATCTGTTCACGGGTGTAGAACTGGCCATCGCTGGCCTGCTGTTGCAGTTTGGGGTAATGCTCAGAGGCAAAGCGCCAGCCCTGATCGTCGGTCAGGTGCCAGTGAAACACGTTGAGCTTGGCTGCCGCCATGCCGTCGAGCTGACGCAGGATGTCCGCCAGCGGCAGGAAATGACGCGCTGAATCCAGCAGTACCCCGCGCCACGGAAAACGCGGCACATCGGTGATGCTCACCAGCGGCATGAAGGTATTTTGCCCGTCGGTCTGCACCAGTTGCAGCAGGGTTTCCATGCCACGCAGCGCACCGAAACGGGTATTGGCGGTCAGCGTAACGCCCTGTGGCGCCACCGTTAATTTATAGCTTTCATCGCTACCCGGCAGCGGCTGCGCCGCCACCTTGTCTTTGATATTCACGCTAATCACCACACCTGCGGCTTTTGCTGCCGGTGGTGCCAGCGTCCAGCCGGTTTGCAGTTCAATACGTTGCCGCCAGCGCTGCAGCGCATCGGCCAGATCGTCGCCCTGCAGGCTAATCGACAGGCGGTGATCCAGCACCAGCTTGCCCGCCGGCTGGGTCAGTTCCACCTGCTGCGGCCAGGGCATCAGCGGTAAATCACCGGCCGGCTGCGCCAGCGCGCCCAGGGAAAGCAATAACGATGAAGCCAGTAGCGTATAACGCAGGGATCTGTGCATCAGAAATTCCTCAGAGGAAAAAAATCAATAAAAACAGCAAACGATAATGAAGCTGTAAATAAAGACTGAGCACAGGGCAGATGTCCAACAGCGAGGATGAAAAGCCGGGTTGGATCACAAATGCCCCTCCTGCGGACGCAAGAGGGGCGAGGGAATTACTGCCAGCCGTAGCGGCGCACAAACCAGCCTTTCACGCACTGGGTCAGCACCATATAACCAGTCAGGATCAACACCAGCCACGGGAAGTAACCGAGCGGCAGCGCCTGCAACTGCAGGAAACCGGCCAGCGGCGAGAAGGTCAGGCCGATACCGGTGGCAATCACCACCAGGGTCATGATGCACAGCGGCCACGAAGGACGGCTCTGAATAAACGGAATTTTGCGCGTGCGGATCATGTGCACAATCAGCGTTTGCGACAGCAGCCCTTCAACGAACCAGCCGGACTGGAACAACGTCTGCATTTCCGGCGTGTTGGCCTTGAATACCCACCACATCAGACTGAAGGTCAGCACGTCGAAAATTGAACTGATCGGCCCAAAGAACACCATAAAGCGCCCAATATCGCCGGAGTTCCAGCGCTGCGGCTGGGTAATCTGATCGTCATCAACGTTGTCGAACGGAATGGCAATCTGCGAAATGTCATACATCAGGTTCTGGATCAGCAGGTGCAACGGCAACATCGGCAGGAACGGCAAAAAAGCGCTGGCAATCAGCACGCTGAAGACGTTACCGAAGTTGGAGCTGGCGGTCATCTTGATGTACTTGAGCATGTTGGCGAAGGTCCGACGGCCTTCGATCACCCCCTGCTCCAGCACCATCAGGCTTTTTTCCAGCAGGATAATGTCCGCCGCCTCCTTGGCAATATCCACCGCGGAATCGACGGAAATACCGATATCCGCCGCGCGCAGCGCCGGTGCATCGTTGATACCGTCACCCATAAAGCCCACCACGTGGCCCTGCTGACGCAGCAGCTTGACGATCCGTTCCTTATGCAGCGGTGTCAGCTTGGCGAACACCGTGGTACGCGCCGCCGCCTGTGCAAGTTGCTCATCGTTCATCTGCTCGATTTCACTGCCGCGCAGCACGTGATCCGCCGCCAGCCCGACGTCTTTGCACACCTTGGCCGCCACCAGCTCATTGTCGCCGGTGAGGATCTTCACGGTTACGCCGCTGTTTTTCAGCGCCGCCAACGCCGGCGCCGTACTCTCTTTTGGTGGATCGAGGAAGGCCACATAGCCTTCGAGGATCAGATCGGATTCGTCGGCCACACCATATTCATAAGCCTGCGCCGGCAAGATCTTGTTGGCCACCGCTACCACCCGCAGCCCCTGCTGGTTAAGATCGTCGGTAACGCGCCGGATGCGCGCCAGCAACGCCTCGGTCAACGGGATCACTTCATCTTCCTGCCGCACGTGGCTGCAAATCGCCAGCATCTCTTCCAGCGCACCCTTGCAGATCAACTCGTGGTATTGCGCGTCTTTGGCCACCACTACCGACATCCGACGGCGTTCAAAATCAAACGGGATCTCATCCACCTTGTGGTAATGCTGCAGCGCATCCGGCTGCTGGCTTTGTTCCGCGCAGCTCAGCACCGCCACATCGAGCAGGTTTTTCAACCCGGTTTGGTAGAAGCTGTTCAGCCAGGCGTAATGCAACACCCGGTCGCTGGCGACGCCAAACACGTCGGTGTGGCGCTCCAGCACGATTTTGTCCTGGGTCAGGGTACCGGTTTTGTCGGTGCACAAAATGTCCATGGCGCCAAAGTTCTGAATGGCGTCCAGACGCTTGACGATCACTTTCTGTTTGGACAGTTTCACCGCCCCTTTCGCCAGGGTCGAAGTGACAATCATCGGCAGCATTTCCGGGGTCAGCCCCACCGCCACCGACAGCGCGAACAGCGCCGCTTCCCACCAGTCGCCCTTGGTGTAGCCGTTGATCAACAGCACAATTGGCGTCATCACCAGCATGAAACGGATCAGCAACCAACTGACTTTACTGATCCCACTCTGGAAGGCATTGGGTTGCTGATCCTGACTGATAACGCGCTGCGCCAACTGGCCGAAGTAGGTGTCGCCACCGGTACCGATCACCATCGCCAGCGCGGTGCCGCTCACTACGTTGGTGCCCATAAAGCACAGGTTTTGGCATTCCAGCGGATCCTCCACCTGCCCGCGCAGCTCGGCAATTTTCTCGACCGGCAGAGACTCACCGGTCAGCGCCGCCTGGCTGATAAACAGATCCTTGGCCGACAACACGCGCAGATCCGCCGGGATCATGTCGCCTGCCGACAACTTGATGATATCGCCCGGTACCAGTTGTGAGATCGGCAGTTCCAGATGTTCGCTTTTACCGGTCAATGCGTCGCTGCGGTAAGCCGTCGCGGTATTGCTGACCATCGCCTTCAGTGCATCCGCCGCCTTGTTGGATCGCGCTTCCTGAATGAAGTTCAGCAGCGTGGAGATCACCACCATCAGGGCGATCACCAGTGCACCGGTCAGATCCTCGGTAGCATAAGAGATCATGCCAAGCGCGGTCAGCAGCAGGTTGAACGGGTTGCGATAGCAGTGCCACAGGTGCTGCCACCAGGCCTCTTGCTGCTGATCGTCAATCACGTTCTCACCGCAGCGCTCACGCACCCGTTCCGCCTCATGGGCGGTCATGCCTTCCGGGTGGCTGTGGAAACGCAGGTAAAGCTCGGTGGTATCAGCCGCAGCGCATTCCAGCCGCTGCTGCGCCAGACCGGCGGGCAACCCCTGCGCTTTGCCGCCCAGGCCGTCCAACAGGCTGTCACGGTGCACCAAACGGCGCGGTAAATTGCGGCTGAGCAGGCCCAGCAGCTGACGGGGGATGTTTTTTAGTTTCATTTTTTGCACCTCGTCGCCCATTGCCTCACGGCAGCGGGTGAACGCGGGATCGCCCCCAGCCGGGTTTTTGGACACGCCAAAAAGCCTCTGCCTGGGCAGATCCTTGTCTTTTTTTATAGCAGCAGGAGCGAACGACGGGCGCGCGCTACCGGTTACCGTTTATTACTTCACCGGTAAAACAGCAGCGCAAAGCGGGCAGGTTTTACCGGGGAGCCGAGTCAGGGTCTAACGGGGTCGGATCGGGATCCATACGGTTGATAACCTCCGGTAAATGAAAAGATCAAACGACAAGAGCGGCCGTTCAGCGCAGTACGTAAATCCCTGCACAGCGCCAAGATCCGTTGCGGAAAATAGGCTATGCTGACGGGCATTCAGCGTAGGCCGCCAGTTTACGCCTTTTAACCTCAACGAAAATTAAACCATGCAAAACCGGCTGACCATCAAGGACATCGCACGCCTGAGCGGCGTAGGTAAATCCACTGTATCACGTGTGTTGAACAACGAAGGCAGCGTGAGCCCGCAGACCCGCGAACGGGTGGAAGCGGTGATCCGTCAGCAGGGGTTTACCCCGTCCAAGTCGGCACGTGCCATGCGCGGCCAGAGCGACAAAGTGGTGGGCATTATCGTTTCCCGTCTCGATTCGCCGTCCGAAAATCAGGCCGTACGCACCATGTTGCCGCTGCTGTATCAGCACGGCTTCGACCCGATCGTGATGGAAAGCCAGTTCGAGACCCGGCTGGTGGAAGAGCATTTGCACGTCTTGCAGCAGCGCAACGTCGACGGGGTGATCCTGTTCGGCTTCACCGGCCTGACGGCGGCCATGCTCAGCCCATGGCAGGATAAAATGGTGGTGCTGGCGCGCGAATATGAGGGGTTTTCTTCGGTTTGCTACGACGACGACGGCGCCGTGCGGCTGCTGATGGATCGCCTGCAACAGCATGGCCACCGACATATCAGCTACCTGGGGGTGCAACTGTCGGACGCCACCACCGGTATGCGCCGCCACCAGGCCTACCTCGACGCCTGTCGCCAGCAGCAGATTACCCCGAGCGTGGCCTTGGGCGAACTGAGTTATCAGAGTGGTTTTCAACTGGCCGCCTCGGCCATCGATGCCCAGACCACCGCGCTGGTGTGCGCCTCCGATACCATCGCCCTCGGCGCGATTAAATACCTGCAACAGCAACAGATTGCCCCGCTGCAGGTGTGCGGTATCGGTAACACTCCGCTACTGAACTTCCTGTTCCCCGAAACCTTTTCAGTTGATCTGGGCTACGGCACGGCCGGGCTACAGGCCGCCCAACAGTTGCTGGGCCAACTCAGCGGCGAACAGGGCATCCGCCAGATCATCGTGCCAAGCCAACTCGCCTGAGGGCGGTTCTTTGTTTATCCGCATAAATTCCCCAGCCTGAAATCCTCTGTTGATGCTCACACCCAGTGAGCGTCACTTCATCGCTATTTTGTACCAACCACCACACAACCACCGTTAATCGACCTTCTTCACCTCCCCAAGTAAATTACTGTTTATACACACAGTGCTTTCTGTGTGTTTTAGCGGTTTTTCAGCACACGGAGTGTGTACCTCCCCAGACCTGCCATTCAGGAGCAACGGAGGGTACCGGACGCTGTTAACCATCAGGAAACAGAGAGTCGAAAAGGAAAATAATCATGGCTGAAGAAAAGGAAAATGCTCAGGTGGCTAACGGTGTTAATGACGATGTGACTGAGCTGAAGTCACTGACCACCCTGCGTAAACGTGTCGTCAGTGACGGTGAAATTGTGACCAAGGCGGCAAACGGTTTTCGCCTGGCAAACGGCAATACCGGCGTGATGCTGCGTAACGACGGTAAGGATTTTTACGCCCTGACCACACCCAAGGGTCAGGCACAGGATGGGCAGTGGAACACCCTGCGTCCCTTCTCTTTTAACCTCTCAACCGGCCGGGTTTCACTGCGTAACGGCGTAGATATCTCTGGCGGCGCTATGGTTTCACACAATGCAGGCATCAGCGCCGAGACCACCGGCCCAACACCGCTGATCGCAGGGCAAGTCTACTATGCTGCCGACGTCAGTGCCGGTTTCACCAGCGGCAATGTGACCACCACCATGTTGATGGGATCGCGCGTTGTCGCCGGCAAGGAGGATCATGGCTTGCTCTCTTACCGTGACTGGCAGGGGAACTGGAACGAATTACAGATCAGAGCCAACAGCGAGCTTTCGGTCGGGCAATTAATCAAACGCAATGCCGATGGTTGGATTTGGGCTGCTGGCAATAAAAACGTTAACAATAATGCCGACCGCATTACCAACGGCCTGCATATACAGGGAGCAGGAGATCTGTCCGCCGACCTATACCACTATGAACGTATTGGCAAGCACCACCTGCTGGCGCTGCACGTTGCCAACGGTGGCGGCGATGGCTGGTATGAATTCCGGGATAAAGGTAATGCCTACACCAATGGCACCTGGAACAGCAGCTCCGATGCCCGAATGAAAACCGATATCGAAAAAATTGGCGGTGCGCTGGAGAAGCTGGGGAAAATTGGCGGTTATACCTACCTGAAACAGGGCGTGCCGGAAGCCGGGGTCATTGCCCAGGAAGTAGAGAATGTATTACCTCAATCCGTCACCACCACCGAATTGAAATTAAATGACGGCAGCGTTCTGAAAGACGCCCGCGGAATTAATATCAATGGCGTGGTCGCGTTGCTGGTTGAAGCGCTAAAGGAAGAACGTGAAGCCCGGCTTGCGCTGGAGGCTCGGTTGACGGTGCTAGAACAAATAAATCAGAATAAATAATAATATTTAACTTATATTATACAAAGGATAAACTTAAATCTAAATAAAACAAAAAAATAACTGCATTATTTATAAATTAATAAAAGGATTCTCATGGGAAACTCCAGTAACAATAACAATGGCACTCCACCTGAGACAGGTCAGATATGGGACGGAGCACAGTGGGGATGGCCAACCACAGGTAATTGGAACGGTGACATACTAACAGTAAACCCTAATAATAATGGTAATGTCAATCATACAGGAAATCCAGGCATTGGGTTTCCAAATACCCCAACGAATAACCCGTGGATAGGTATTCTTGGTGGTAATTCTTGGGACATGCTTGATGCATCTCAACAAATATGGCAAGAACAACAGGAAATATTGAAACAGGAAAAAGAGGAGCAGGTTCGGAAAGCCGAGGAAGCCCGCAGGGCCGAAGAAGCCCGCAGGGCCGAAGAAGCCCGCAGGGCCGAAGAAGCCCGCAGGGCCGAAGAAGCCCGCAGGGCCGAAGAAGCCCGCAAGGCCGAAGAAGCCCGCAAGGCCGAAGAAGCCCGCAAGGCCGAAGAAGCCCGTAAGGCCGAAGAAGCCCGCAAGGCCGAAGAAGCCCGCAAGGCCGAAGAAGCCCGTAAGGCCGAGGAAGCCCGTAAGGCCGAAGAAGCCCGAAAAGTTGAAGAGGCGAGGAAAGCGCTGTTTGCCAAAGCGGGTATTTTGGACGCGCCGGCTTACCCACCCGAAAAGCTGAAAGCAGCCAATGCCGCGCTGGCTACCGCAGGCGCAATGGTACTCAACCGTGCGCCCGCCATGCTGCAGATGTCGACGGTGGCACAAGGTGTTATAACCACCTCCAGCGAACTGGCCGGTTCCGTAGCGGGCGCGCTGTGGCGTGGGGCAACGGAAGTCGGCAGCATACGTGCCGGTACCGCTGTCGCCGCAGGATCGGTACTGGGGGCTCTTGCCCTCGGGTTTATTCCGACAGCAGCCGGAACGGGCAGTGACCAGGTTCCCGGTCGTGACATCAATATGTTTGCCTTCCAGGCAAGTCTGGCGGCCGTTGGAACAACGACGATCCAGCCGGGGATGACCTCGATCGATTTGCCGGTGCGCGGTTTTATATCGAGGGACAGGGACGGAAGGCAGAGTGTAAACTTTGTCAGAACGGGTGTCGGCGGTGTATCTGCCAGCGTACCGGTGTTCAGACCGGTCCGTGATGAGGCAACCGGGCTGGATAAAATCACATTGCCTGCAATGGGAGGCGTGCCTGCCCGGACCATACTGATCAACCCGGTTCCCTCGGGGCCAGCAGCACCGTCACATACAGGCAATGGTTCACCGGCACCCAAATCACCAGTACATACCGGCACCAATGTCAGGCAGGCGGACAGCATAGTCGTCACGACCTTCCCTGCAGATGTCGTCCAGGATTTGCAAGATTTCATCCTGTGGCAGCCGGATGCGACGGAAGTCGGCGTTGAAGCTATCTATGTGATGGTCAGTAAGCCTTATGGGGAAACTAACGCCAGAGGCGAACACAGCGGCCGTGATTACAATACCGAGAAAGCCGGCGGGCCTATCCAGAATCTGGACTGGAAAACCGCTAGGATTGACCGTGCCGGTGTAGACAAGGTAAAACTGCATATAGGGCGGTTTACAGAGTCGGATGCCAATAAAGTAATGATCGGTCGCCTGGATAAAATTCTGAGAGGTGAACTCGTAGCTACCGATACTGACAAGCGGTTTTATACTCATGAGATTAGAGAACTGGAAAGGTATCGTAATCTTGATGTTAAAGATGGTGCACTCCCTAATAACCCCGGAGAAACATGGAATAATACCCACACCGCAACATTAGAGGATTATAGATTAGGTAATTCCGAGTCGCTTTTATATACGCCCGAGGCTATAAAATCTGAGGAAGAACAAGAATTGAGGATGTTAAAATGATTGATTTTGATCGGTTGGCAAAGGAAGAAAAAGTCGCGGATGTGATTGCCTTTCTAGCGGGGAGAGGAACAGGATTTGGCTATCCTCAGATGGATAGATTATTTAGCCGTTACAAATTTTCAGTAATTGAGAGCGGTGAGTTCATGCGAGTATTTGAGGAGTTACGCCAAAGTGGCATCGTAGAATGGGGGGATAAAATGCTCGTTAAAAAAGGCCCTAACTGGAAAACTCCAAAATTCGTGCTAGAGAAAAAATACGGTATCGAATAACTATCTAAGTTTCACAAACAATTTATTTTAAACAAAGCCCAACAAACACTAGTTTGCTGGGCTTTTAATTAACGCCATCGTTTTACTCTATCCCTCAAGGCCGGCCGTCATAGCCATCCCAGTAAGTAGCCACGGCGGAATCCAGCAGGATCTGGCGTTGTTTTTGCGGGTTATCCACTGAATATTCCTGATTGATAAATTTCCCTTTCTTCCCCACGTCGCTGAGGAATTCAGGGCTGCGGAAATAGGCTTCCCGCTGTTCTGCCTGCTGGCGCGTCAATCCCTTGGCCCGATCGGCCTTCCCCATTTGATAGAACTGGTCAAAGAACGGAATAGAGGCTTTTATCGAGTCCGGAATTTGGGTTCGTATTTCTGGGGAAAAATCCTCTCGCGCCATTTGATAAATCGCATGCTTGGCGTGGCGTTCCGGGCTGCTTTTTTGGCTGGTACAGGCACTCAGCAACAGTGCGGTGAAGACAATAAGCAATCGAGGCAGTGTCAAAGTCATCATTCTTCCTTGAAAAAAGTGCGTGGTAGCGGCACTCGCTTAACGTCTTAAGTAATAGGTGCCACTAATTTCAATCAACTTATTGATTGTTAAGGGTGACAGTATAGCCGCCAATGCCCTTGTTCAAGATAATATTTCCGGATGTTTCGGCTGGCTCGCAAAATTCCCTGCTGGATAAATGGTCATTTTTTTATCGTTTTGTGATCCTCGCCCCAAACCGGGAACGTTCCCATTTCATAAAAAAAGCGGAGTGACTAAGCTTTGATCATTACTCCGACAACACCTCTGCGGCAGTCCCATACCAAGAAAGGTATCTAATAATGAGCAAAGTAAAACAGCAGGATATCGATCGCCTGATTGTGCTGGTGGGCGGGCGCGAGAATATCGCGACCGTCAGCCACTGCATTACCAGGCTGCGTTTTGTTCTCAATGACCCAGCTCTGGCCAAACCGAAAGAAATCGAAGAGTTGCCGATGGTCAAAGGCTGCTTCACCAACGCCGGGCAATTCCAGGTAGTGATCGGCCCCGAGGTTGGGGATTACTACCAGGCCCTGATCGCCACCACCGGCGTCAATGAAGCCGATAAAGAGCAGGCCAAGGTGGCGGCGCGCCAGAACATGACCTGGAGCGAACGCGCTATCTCGCACTTCGCCGAAATCTTCTTCCCGCTGCTGCCGGCGCTGATCAGCGGGGGTTTGATCCTCGGTTTCCGCAACGTGATCGGCGACATCCCGATGTCCGGCGGTCAAACGTTGGCGCAGATGCACCCGGCGTGGAAAACCATCTATGACTTCCTGTGGTTGCTCGGTGAAGCCATCTTCATGTTCCTGCCGGTCGCCATCTGCTGGTCAACGGTGAAAAAAATGGGCGGCACGCCGGTGCTGGGTATCGTGCTGGGCATCACGCTGGTGTCCCCGCAGTTGATGAACTCCTATCAGCTCGGGCAGCAGATCCCGGAAGTGTGGAACTTCGGCTGGTTCACCATTCAGAAAGTCGGCTATCAGGCGCAGGTGATCCCTTCCATGCTGGCCGGTATGGCGCTGGGCTGGATTGAGACCCGGCTGAAAAAGATCGTGCCGGATTACCTGTACCTGGTAGTGGTGCCTGTGGTTTCACTGCTGCTGGCGGTGTTCCTGGCGCACGCATTTATCGGGCCATTCGGCCGCATGATTGGCGATGGCGTAGCCTGGGCGGTAAAAGCCGTGATGACCGGCAGCTTCGCACCAATTGGCGCCGCGCTGTTTGGCTTCCTGTACGCACCGCTGGTGATCACCGGCGTGCATCAGACCACGCTGGCCATCGATATGCAGATGATCCAAAGCATGGGCGGCACCCCGGTCTGGCCGCTGATTGCACTGTCCAACATTGCGCAGGCTTCGGCAGTACTGGGCATTATCATTGTCAGCCGCAAGGCCAACGAACGTGAAATCTCGGTGCCGGCGGCAATTTCGGCCTACCTCGGCGTCACCGAACCGGCGATGTACGGGATCAACCTGAAGTACCGCTTCCCTATGCTGTGCGCGATGATCGGTTCCGCCTTTGCCGGGCTGATCTGCGGCCTGGACGGCGTGATGGCTAACGGCATCGGTGTCGGTGGTTTGCCGGGTATCCTGTCGATCAAACCGCAGTTCTGGATGATTTACACGGTGGCGATCGTGGTTGCCGTGGTGATCCCACTGGTGTTGACCATCATGGTCTACAAACGCAAAGCCAGCCGCGGTGAGCTGCCGGTCTGATTGAAATGTAGGGGCCCGGTACGCCGGGCCCGTTGTCACAAGTCAAAGGTATTACTATGAGCAATCCAATCCCCTGGTGGCAAAACGGTGTCATCTACCAAATCTACCCGAAGAGTTTTCAGGACAGCACCGGTAACGGCTACGGCGATCTGGCCGGTGTGACGGAACGGCTGGACTATCTGCAGGAGCTGGGGATCGATGCCATCTGGCTGACGCCGGTGTATGTCTCCCCGCAGGTGGACAACGGTTATGACGTGGCAGACTACTGCGCCATCGACCCGGCCTACGGCACCATGGAGGATTTCGACCGTCTGATTGCCGCCGCCCACCAGCGCAGCATCCGCATCGTGATGGACATGGTGTTCAACCACACCTCGACCGAGCACCCGTGGTTCCAAGCCTCGCAGGATCCTGACAGCCCATTCCGTCAGTTTTATGTCTGGCGCGACGGCGAAGGTGACGCCCTGCCGAACAACTGGCGCTCCAAGTTTGGCGGTAACGCCTGGCAATGGCACGCCGACAGCGGCCAGTATTATCTGCACCTGTTCGCCACCGAACAGGCAGATCTCAACTGGGAGCACCCACCAGTGCGCGAAGAGCTGAAGAAAGTGTGTCAGTTCTGGGCCGACAAAGGCGTCGACGGCCTGCGTCTCGACGTGATCAACCTGGTCTCCAAGCAGCAGGATTTCCCGTCCGATAGTCAGGGTGATGGCCGCCGTTTCTACACCGACGGGCCACGTATTCATGAGTTTTTGCAGGAAATGAGCCGCGATGTGTTCCAGCCGCGTGGCCTGATGACCGTAGGGGAAATGTCTTCCACCACGCTGGAGCATTGCCGACAATACGCGGCACAGAGCGGTGAAGAGCTGTCGATGACCTTCAACTTCCACCACCTGAAGGTGGACTATGCCGGTGGCGAAAAATGGACCCTGGCGGCACCGGATTATGTCGAGCTCAAGCAGATATTCCGCCACTGGCAGCAGGGCATGCACAATCAGGCCTGGAACGCGCTGTTTTGGTGTAACCACGATCAGCCGCGCATCGTTTCACGCTTCGGCGATGAAGGCGAACTGCGGGTACCGGCCGCCAAAATGCTGGCGATGGTACTGCACGGCATGCAGGGCACGCCTTATATCTATCAGGGCGAAGAGATCGGCATGACCAACCCGGGCTTTGGCCGCATTGGGCAGTATCGCGATGTGGAAAGCCTGAACATGTACGCCGAACTCAGCGCCCAGGGCAAAAGTGACGCCGAGCTGCTGGCGATCCTGGCCAGCAAATCACGCGATAACGGTCGCACGCCGATGCAGTGGAGCGCCGCGCCGAACGCCGGTTTCACCCAGGGTACGCCGTGGATTGGCTGTGCGGAAAACTACCCGCAGATCAACGCCGAAGCGGCGCTGGCCGATCTGGACTCGGTGTTTTACGCCTATCGCCAGTTAATCACCCTGCGTAAGCAGTATCCGCTGTTAACCCACGGCGACTATCGCGATCTGGCTCTTTCGCACCCGGCGTTGTGGTGCTATCAACGGAGCTGGAATGGCCAACGCCTGCTGGTAGTGGCCAACCTCGGCCGCGAACCACTGGCCTGGCAGGCGGAAAACGTAGAGTCGTCCGATTTGTGGCGTCCGCTGATGAGCAACTACGCCGACGCACCTGTCCAGCTGCAGGCCACCACCCTGCGACCGTTCGAAGCGGTATGGTGGTTGCTGGAAGACTGATGCTGTCGGGGCGTGGCTTGCCGCGCCCTACAGTTTTTTCAGCAGTTCCACCACGCCGGCAGCCTCTTGCGCCAGGCGTTCATCGCTCATATCAAACACCCCCTGCACCAGATGCGGCGGCAGGTAATCCATGCCGGTCAGGTTGGCCATCGCATGGAACGGGCGCAGTAAATCTGTCACCGGATAGCGGTTATAGCCTTCTGGCGTATAGGCCTGTTGATTGCCGCCGGTAGTGACCACCAGTTGCAAAGGTTTCCCCTGCAGTTGGGTACCTTCGCTGCCGTAAGCGAAACCGTGGGTTAATACCGCGTCCTGCCATTCGCTGAGGATCGCCGGGGAACTGTACCAGTAGAACGGGAACAGCATCACCACCGCCCCATGCCCCTGCAGCAACTCCTGCTCACGCGCCACGTCAATTTGGTAGTCCGGGTAAGCGCGCATCAGTTCGTGAACCGTCACATTAGGCAAAGGACGTAGCGCGTCGATCAAGGCTTTGTTGATACGTGAGTCATCGGGAAAACGGTGGGCGGTTAACACTAAAATGCGCGACATAGGAGATCCTTGATTAAAATTTGATATCGCATTTTTCCATTTCCTGCGCGTCGGGTGTAGGCTGTTGGTTGTCACTTCAATTTCAACTGAAAGTATCAACCATTATGTCGCTGCCCTTTGACGTGCATCGCCTGCTGCCGGCCTTTCTCGCCGCCGCCCAGGCACAGAACTTTTCCGCTGCCGCACGCCAACTGGGTGTCACGCCGGCGGCCATCAGCAAAAATATCCGCGTGCTGGAAGAAAAGCTGGCTCTGCGGCTGTTCCAGCGCAACACCCACAACGTGGTGCTGACCGACGAAGGCAAGGCGCTGTTGCAGCAAGTGGCCCCCTTGTGGCAGGCACTGTCCGCCACGCTGGAAACCGCCGGCAGCGCACAGCAGGCGCCGTCCGGCACGGTGCGCGTCAGCATGATCCCGGGCTTCGGCCGCCAGATGCTGATGCCGTTGATCCCGCAGTTCCTCGAGCGTTATCCGCAGATCGACCTCGATCTTTCACTGGATGCGCGAGTGGTCAATCTGGTGGGGGAAGGTTTTGATGTCGGGATCGGTAGCCGGGTCGATCCCGATAGCCGGTTGGTGGCGCGGCCGCTGTACCCGATGCAGATGGTGCTGGCAGCCTCGCCCGGCTATCTGGCGCAACACGGCATGCCGCAGGATCCGCAAGATCTGTTGCAGCATAACTGTCTGCTGCATCGTAACCCGGCCACCGGCCGCAGCGTAAAATGGCCATTGCAACAACATGGCGAAGCCAAAACGCTGGAGCTGCAGGGTCGCCTGGTCGCCAGCCGACCAGAGATGCTGTTGGATGCGGCGTTAGCCGGGCTGGGGATCGTCTGTCTGGCGCGCTGGTATGCGGAACCTCATTTTGCACAAGGCACGCTACAGCCCGTGCTGGCGGACTGCTGGCCGCAGCCAACCCAGCTGTGGTTGTACTATGCCTCCGCCGATTTGCCGCCACGGGTACGCGTCTGGGTTGAGTTCCTGCTCGAGCATTTTCGTCAGCGCCCGTCCTGAGTTTTCTGGCCAAAAATAATCGGTTGTACAGCTAGCGCCCGCTCTTTCCATTTCCTTGTCCTATGTCAAAAAAACCCCGCCAATATCTATATATAGTGCGTTAAGAAACACCAGCACCTATATGTAGTAGTTATCAACAAAACTATCCACACGTCGCCTCAGCCCTTGTGCGCTGCGGCATTGCCCTGTGGATAAGCCGAAATCATACCGATACCCAACAGCGTTCAGTCTGCCGGGCATCAGCGCTCCCTCGGGGAACAAGGAGTAACAACGTGAAACCAGTAGTGATTAAACGGGACGGTTGTCAGGTACCTTTTGACGAGGCACGTATTGGGCAAGCTATCGAGCGCGCCGCGCTGGCCGCCGGTATTGTCGATGCCGACTACTGCGCAACTGTCGCCCGCGTAGTCGCTCAGCGGATGTCTCAGCAGCAGCGCGTTGATATCCATGAAATCCAGCAGGCGGTAGAAAATCAGCTGATGGCCGGCGAGTACAAGCAGTTGGCGCGCGCCTATATTGAATATCGCCACGATCGCGACGTCGCACGTGAGCTGCGCGGTCGGCTGAACCAGGAGATCCGCGGCCTGGTGGAGCAAAGCAACATGGCGTTGCTGAATGAAAACGCCAATAAGGACAGCAAGGTGATCCCCACCCAGCGCGATCTGCTGGCCGGGATCGTTGCCAAACATTATGCCAAACAACACATCCTGCCGCGTGACGTGGTACTGGCCCACGAGCGCGGCGAGATCCACTACCACGATCTCGATTACTCGCCTTTCTTCCCCATGTTCAACTGCATGCTGATCGATCTGAAAGGCATGCTGACCAACGGCTTCAAGATGGGTAACGCCGAGATCGAACCCCCGAAGTCGATCTCCACCGCCACCGCGGTCACCGCACAGATCATCGCGCAGGTCGCCAGCCATATTTATGGCGGCACCACCATTAATCGGATCGATGAGATCCTGGCGCCGTTCGTCAGCGAAAGCTTCAACAAGCATCAGCAGGTCGCCGAACAGTGGCAGATCCCGGATGCACAGAGCTATGCCATGGCGCGCACCGAAAAAGAGTGTTACGACGCCTTCCAGTCGCTGGAATATGAGGTCAACACCCTGCACACCGCCAACGGTCAGACGCCTTTCGTCACCTTCGGTTTCGGCCTGGGTACCTGCTGGGAATCTCGCTTGATCCAACGTTCGATCCTGAAAAATCGCATCGCCGGGCTGGGCAAGAACCGCAAGACGGCGGTATTCCCCAAACTGGTGTTCGCCATCCGCGACGGTCTCAATCACCAGTACGGTGACCCTAACTACGACATCAAACAGTTAGCGCTGGAATGCGCCAGCAAGCGCATGTACCCGGACATCCTCAATTACGATCAGGTAGTGAAAGTCACCGGATCGTTCAAAACGCCGATGGGCTGCCGCAGCTTCCTCGGAACCTATGAAGAGGATGGCGAACTGGTACACGACGGCCGCAACAATATCGGCGTGATCAGCCTGAACCTGCCGCGTATTGCGCTGGAGGCGATGGGCGATGAGAGCCGCTTCTGGCGTCTGCTGGACCAACGTTTGCTGCTGGCGAAGAAGGCGCTGATGACGCGCATCGCCCGGCTGGAAGGCATCAAGGCCCGGGTTGCACCGATCCTGTATATGGAAGGCGCCTGTGGTGTGCGCTTGAAGGCGGACGACAATATCGCCGAGATCTTCAAGAATGGCCGTGCGTCGATCTCTCTGGGCTATATCGGCCTGCATGAGACCATCAACGCACTGTTCGGCAACCAGCAACACGTTTACGACGATGAAACACTGCGCGAAAAGGCCGTTGCCATTGTCGCCCACCTGCGGGCCGCCACCGAGAGCTGGAAAGATGAGACCGGTTACGGCTTCAGCCTGTACAGCACGCCGAGCGAGAACCTGTGCGACCGCTTCTGTCGGCTGGATACCGCCGATTTCGGCGTGGTGCCGGGCGTCACTGACAAAGGCTATTACACCAACAGCTTCCACCTCGACGTAGAGAAAAAGGTCAATCCTTACGACAAGCTGGATTTTGAAGCGCCCTATCCCCCGTTGGCCAACGGCGGTTTCATCTGTTACGGCGAATACCCGAACCTGCAGCACAACCTGAAAGCGCTGGAAGACGTGTGGGATTACAGCTACAGCCGCGTGCCTTATTACGGCACCAATACGCCGATCGATGAGTGTTACGAGTGCGGCTTTACCGGCGAATTTTCCTGTACCAGCAAGGGCTTCACCTGCCCTAAATGCGGCAACCACGAACCGTCCAAGGTGTCGGTGACCCGCCGGGTGTGTGGTTACCTCGGCAGTCCGGACGCCAGGCCGTTCAACGCCGGCAAGCAGGAAGAAGTGAAACGCCGGGTGAAACACCTGGGGAACGGGCAGATCGGCTAACGCCGGGCTGTTATGAATCTGGGCTCAGCATGCTGAGCCCCTACCGTCAGAAAGCGAAATATGAATTACCACCAGTACTACCCCATCGACGTGGTCAACGGGCCCGGCACCCGCTGCACGCTGTTTGTTGCCGGCTGCGTGCACCAGTGCCCCGGTTGCTACAACAAAAGCACCTGGCGGCTCAATTCCGGCCAGCCGTTTAGTCAGACGATGGAAGACCAGTTGATTGCCGATCTGAACGACACGCGTATTCCGCGTCAGGGCCTGTCGCTGTCCGGCGGCGATCCGCTGCATCCGGCCAATCTCTCGGCGGTGCTGCAATTGGTGAAACGGGTGCATGCCGAGTGCCCCGGCAAGGATATCTGGCTGTGGACCGGCTACCGGTTGGCAGAGCTGGATGCCCAGCAAATGCAAATCGCGGATCGGATTAACGTGCTGATTGACGGCAAGTTTGTGCAGGATTTAAAAGACCCGGCGCTGATCTGGCGCGGCAGCGCTAATCAGGTGGTGCATAAGCTGCGTTGACTCTATAAGTCAGGGAATTTCTCTCGTTGATGGGCAACGGCTAAAACCTTAATCACGTCGCCGACAACAACGTATAAAACTAATAATGAAGCTTGACTGATCAATAATTTACGCGCCTGTCCGTACCAAATTTTACCGAGTTCAGGGTAATCCAACAGGCGCTTCACTGCCTTATCAATCTCACTATCAGCCTGCTCAGCAGCCTGTGGATTAAAGGGATAGAGAAAATCAAAAATACGTTCCCTGTCCAATAGCGCTTCATCATCCCATTCGACACGCATAACGATCCCTATTTTTGGTCGTATTTCGCCCGGACTTTTGCCTTAAAGGCATCCATGCTTTCTTCAACCTGCTCTTGGCTAAGATAGACCGCACTTCCTTCATGTAGACGGGAAAAAGCGGCATCAACCTTTTCTTTCAACCAATTTTCATGTTGCTCAGCTGCCCGTTGCTCATCCGCCATTTGCTCAGCCAAACGTCGACACGCCTCGCTCAAAGTGATCCCTTTGGCTTCTGCGGCTTTCTGCGCCAAACGTTTAGTCTCATCCTCAATGCGAAACTGGATACGACTTTCCATCTTGATACTCCTGCATTCGCTCAATAATTAACAACTGACAACGGACCAACGTTAGCACATTTGTGACAACACAAACACGAATGAGAGACTATTTATTAAACAATTTATACCAACCCCATTCCCACCACGCCCGTGACGATCCCGCATAGCGCCACCAGCGCGGCGGTCAGGCACAGAGCCTTGGCGGAAAAGGCTTTGTTCAGCATCAGCAGCGAAGGCAGGCTGACCGCCGGCAGGGTCATCAACAGCGCCAGCGCCGGGCCAGTGCCCATTCCCGCCAGCATCATGGCCTGCACAATCGGGATTTCTGCCGCCGTGGGGATCACGAACAGGCAACCGGCGATCGCCAGTCCAATAATCCACAGCAGGCTGTTGTCTATCGCACCATCGGCATGGGGGAATAGCCAGACACGCGCCGCTCCCAGCGCCAGCACCGCCAGAATGTAGATCGGAATGGTGGACCAAAACAGCGACCACAATGCCTTCAGCCAACGACCAAGAAAGGGCTGAGCCTCGGTTTTCTCCAGTGGTATCACCGGCATTTGCAGTGCCGCAGGCTGCGGATCCTTGGCGGTGGCACGTTGCACCAGCCAGGCGATGCCCAACACCATAATCACCCCGGCCACCAGCCGGATAGCGGCAAACTGCCAGCCAAGCACGAAGCCCATAAAAATCAGCGTCGCCGGGTTCAATACCGGGTTACTCAACCAGAACGCCATCGCCGCCCCGCTGGACACCGACTGACGGCGCAGCCCGGCGGCGACCGGTGCGGCACAGCAGGTACACATCATGCCCGGCAGCGCGATCACCGCGCCCAACAGGGTGCCGGAGAACCGCGGGTGGCCCAACGTACGCATCAGCCAATCACGCGGGATGAGCACCTGCACCAGCGAGCCCAACACCACGCCGAGCACCGCCGCCTTCCACACCGCAGTGAAATAAACCACCGCATAGTGCCAGGCCGCCAGCCACGGGCTGCTGTCGCTGTTAGCCAGTATCGATTTGCCAATCGAGTGGGTATCCGCCGCCAGAAAAGCCTTGCCATAATAAGGCTGCCATTTGACGTAGTAGAGGCCTACGGCCACCACCAGCAGAAACAGGATCGGTTTCCACAGCGGCCAGGGGCGGCTGCGGTGTTCAGTTGCGGTCAGGGGATGTGGCATCGGGTTGGCTCGGTTCAGTGAACAATGACGTCAGCTTAGCGCGCCACGGCCACGGACGCATCATCAGCCTGTCCAAAATAGTTCATCTGTTCGCCACTGACGCGTAACGAGATTGTCATCTGGGCCCGGCAAGATAACGCCAGCTTGAAAGTCATAGGGTAAGCACCAGCACTGTCAGAAAGGCTGACAACCCCTGGATTTTAATGAGTATTCGGCACGCTGAGGTTTTTATTATGATGGACTTATCTAGACATCCGACCAGTTTCCCTACCCGTTACCAGCAGATCGCCGCACAGCTTGAGCAAGAGCTGCGAACTCAATACCGTTGTGGCGACTATCTGCCTTCCGAACAACAGCTGGCAGAACGCTATCAGGTCAATCGCCATACCTTGCGCCGCGCGGTCGACCAATTGGTGGATCGTGGTTGGCTGCAACGTCGGCACGGCATCGGCATTTTGGTGCTGATGCGCCCGTATGACTACCCCTTGCATGCCAATACCCGGTTCAGCCAGAACTTGTTCGAGCAGGGCAGCCACCCCACCAGTGAGCGCTTACTAGCAGTATTACGCCCGTGCAATGGCCATGTCGCCAGAGCACTGTCGCGTGAAGAAGGTGAAACGGTGATCCACCTGCGCACCCTGCGCCGGGTCAACGGCGTGCCAATGAGCCTGATCGACCATTATCTGCCCGATTTGGACTGGTGGCCGGCGTTGCAGCAGTTCCACAGCGGCTCGCTGCACGAATTTATCGAACTCAACATCCACCAGCCGCTGACCCGCAAGCAGACGCGCATCAGCGCGCGCCGCGCACAGGCCAAAGAGAGCCGGTTGCTGGAAATAGCCACCCACGCGCCGCTGCTGTGCGTGCGCACCCTGAACGTCTGCACCGGCGGTGACAGCGTGGCGGAATACTCCGTCAGCCTGGCACGCGCCGACATGATTGAACTGACCATGGAGCACTGAATGCAAGCCTTACAGCCAAGACAACGCTGGATGTCGGTATTGGCGCACAGCCAGCCGACCCAGTTGCGCAGCCACTGGCAGGCGCTGAACCTCAGCCCGCGCTACCAAACCATTCGCGCGCCGGAGATTGGCCTGGCGCAGTTACAGGGCCGCATGGGGGCCACCGGCCGTCGCTTTGTACTGGGCGACATGACCGTCACCCGCGCGGTGGTACAGCTCGAAAACGGCGGCTACGGCTACAGCTATATCGCCGGACGTGACAAGGCGCATGCCGAACTTTGCGCCCTGGCGGATGCCCTGCTGCAACTGCCGGAGCTGGCCGAATTACTGCAACAACAGCTGATTGAGCCACTGGCCGCCTTGCAGCATGAGCAACGCCAACTGCGCGCCCGCGCCGTCGCCTCCAGCCGGGTCGACTTCTTTACGCTGGTACGAGGAGATTAACCGATGAGCCTACTGACAGGTTTTGCACAGCCGATTGAACAATCGCAACAGGCTTTCCGCTTGATCCTTAAGGCGTTAAGTGAACCGGGCCATATCGTCACCCTGCCAGACAGCCCGGCCTGGGGGGCGCTGAACGCCGCCAGCACCGCTGCGTTATTGACGCTGGCCGATCAGGAAACCCCGATCCAACTCTGTCTGGCATTCGAAAGTGAGCAAGTGCTAACAAACATTCGCTTCCACAGCGGTGCGCCGCTGGCCAATAACCCCGAAGAAGTGTGTTTTGCCCTGTTCGATGCGCAATTGCAGGCCGCTGATTTACAGGCGTTGCCGCACGGCAGTGAGATTTCCCCCGAGTTCAGCACCACGGTAGTGGTACAGCTCGACAGCCTGGAACAGGGCACTGCACTGCGCCTGACCGGCCCCGGCATTGAACAGCAACGGGTGATCTCGCCCTCGTTGCCGCCAGTGCTGCTGGACTACCTGATTAACCGCCCGCAGCGCTTCCCGCTGGGGCTGGATTTCCTGCTGACCTGCGGTGAGCGCCTGCTGGCGTTGCCGCGAACCACCCATGTGGAGGTGTGCTGATGTACGTTGCCGTTAAAGGGGGCGAAAAAGCCATTGAGGCCGCCCATCAGTTACAGGAACAGCTACGGCGCGGTGACGACAGCGTACCGGCGCTCGGCACCCAACAGATCGAACAACAACTGGGCCTGGCGGTGGATCGGGTGATGACCGAAGGCGGCATCTACGATCCTGAGCTGGCGGCGTTGGCCATCAAGCAGGCGAGTGGCGATTTGGTCGAGGCTATTTTCTTGCTGCGCGCCTATCGCACCACGCTGCCACGGCTGGCGGTCAGCGAGCCATTGGCGACCGAAAACATGCGGCTGGAACGCCGTATCTCGGCGGTTTACAAGGACTTGCCCGGCGGCCAGGTGCTGGGGCCGACCTACGATTACACCCACCGTCTGCTGGATTTTGCCCTGCTGGCCGAAGGCGAAGCGCCGCGTGCGCCGCAGGCCGACGAACCGCTGCCGGAGAACTGCGCCCACGTGTTCGACTTACTCAGTCAGCAGCAACTGGCACTGGCGGAGCAGGACGACGGCACCGCACCGGATGATATCACCCGTAATCCGCCGGTTTACCCCTGTTCACGCTCGGCGCGTCTGCAACAGCTGGTGCGCGGTGATGAAGGTTTTCTGCTGGCGCTGAGCTACTCCACCCAACGCGGTTACGGCCGTACCCACCCGTTCGCCGGTGAGATCCGTACCGGCTATGTTTCGGCGGAGATAGTGCCTGAAGAGCTGGGTTTCGCGGTAGATATCGGCGAGATCCTGCTGACCGAATGTGAAATGGTCAACGGTTTCATCGACCCGGCCGACCAGCCACCGCATTTCACCCGTGGCTATGGCCTGGTGTTTGGCCGCGCCGAACGTAAAGCGATGGCGATGGCGCTGGTGGACCGCGCACTGCAAAGCCCCGACTACGACGAAGGTATCGCCAGTCCGGCGCAGGACGAAGAGTTCGTGCTGGCCCACGCCGATAACGTCGAAGCCGCCGGCTTTGTTTCCCACCTCAAATTGCCCCACTACGTCGATTTTCAGGCCGAGCTGGAATTGCTCAAGCGCCTGCGACAGGAGTTCAGCGAGCGTCAGGAGGCCCGCGATGAGTGAAGTATTAACCGGCTATAACCTGGGTTATCTGGACGAACAGACCAAACGCATGATCCGCCGCGCCATTCTGAAGGCGGTGGCGATCCCCGGTTATCAGGTACCGTTCGGCGGCCGTGAGATGCCAATGCCTTACGGCTGGGGCACCGGCGGCATTCAGTTGACCGCCAGCGTGATTGGCCGCGCCGACGTGCTGAAGGTGATCGACCAGGGTGCCGATGACACCACTAACGCAGTCTCCATCCGCCGCTTCTTCCAGCGCGTCGCCGGGGTGGCAACCACCGAACGCACGCCGGAAGCCACGCTGATCCAGACCCGACACCGCATCCCGGAAACTGCGCTGCGCGAAGATCAGATCCTGATTTATCAGGTGCCGATCCCGGAGCCGCTGCGTTTTATCGAACCGCGTGAAACCGAGACCCGCAAAATGCACGCGCTGGAAGAGTACGGCGTGATGCAGGTGAAACTGTATGAGGACATCGCACGCTACGGCCATATCGCCACCACCTATGCCTACCCGGTGAAGGTCAATGACCGCTATGTGATGGACCCGTCGCCGATCCCGAAATTCGATAACCCGAAAATGCACATGATGCCGGCACTGCAACTGTTCGGCGCCGGGCGTGAAAAGCGCATCTACGCCCTGCCGCCATTCACCAAGGTGGAAAGCCTGGACTTCGACGATCATCCTTTCACCGTGCAGCAATGGGACGAACCCTGCGCCCTGTGCGGCTCACGCCACAGCTACCTGGATGAGGTGGTGCTCGACGATCAGGGCAGCCGCATGTTCGTTTGTTCCGACACCGATTACTGCCAGCAGCAGCTGGCGCAACCTTCGCAAGAGGCGCAGCACTGATGACTTCTATCCCTCTGAGCACCACGCCACTGCTGTCGGTGAATAACCTCACCCATCTGTACGCGCCGGGCAAAGGCTTTAGCGATGTGTCTTTCGATATCTACCCCGGCGAAGTGCTGGGCATCGTTGGTGAGTCCGGCTCCGGCAAGACCACGCTGCTGAAATCCATCTCCGCACGGCTGGCACCGCAGCACGGACAAATCCTTTATCGTCCGCAGGCCGGGCAACAGCATGACCTGTACGCGATGGCGGAAAGCGATCGCCGCCGCCTGTTGCGCACCGACTGGGGTGTGGTGCATCAGCATCCGCTCGACGGGCTGCGGCCCAAGGTTTCTGCCGGTGGCAACATTGGCGAACGGCTGATGGCTATCGGCCAGCGTCACTACGGCGACATCCGCCGACAGGCCGGACAGTGGCTGGAGGACGTCGAGATCCCGGTGTCACGCCTTGACGATCTGCCGACCACCTTCTCCGGCGGCATGCAGCAGCGGTTGCAAATCGCCCGCAATCTGGTGACTCATCCCAAGCTGGTATTTATGGACGAGCCCACCGGCGGGCTGGACGTTTCAGTACAGGCGCGGCTGCTCGATCTGCTGCGCACGCTGGTGGTAGAGATGCAGCTGGCGGCGGTGATTGTCACCCACGATCTCGGCGTGGCGCGCCTGCTGGCACACCGGCTGCTGGTGATGAAACAGGGCGAGGTGGTGGAAAGCGGCCTGACTGACCGGGTGCTGGACGATCCGCACCATCCTTATACCCAACTGCTGGTTTCTTCGGTGCTGTCGTAACGCAAGGTAATGATAAATGACTATTCAAATCCGGGTTGAACACCTCAGCAAAACCTTTGTGCTCCACCAGCAGCACGGCACGCAACTGCCGGTCCTGCACGACGCCAACATGACGGTCAGCAATGGCGAATGCGTGGTGCTGCACGGCCATTCCGGCAGCGGTAAATCCACGCTGCTACGCTCACTGTACGCCAACTATTTGCCCGACAGCGGTCATATCTGGGTCAACCACCAGGGGGAATGGCTGGACATGGTGCAAGCCGAAGCGCGCCAGATCCTGGCGGTACGCCGCCATACCCTCGGCTGGGTCAGCCAGTTTCTGCGGGTGATCCCGCGTATCAGCGCGCTGGACGTAGTGATGCAACCGCTGCTGGAACAGGGCGTCAACCGCGCCGAATGCCGCGAACGCGCCGAGACGCTGCTCAACCAGCTCAACGTGCCGCAACGCCTGTGGCAGCTGGCACCGTCCACCTTTTCCGGCGGCGAACAACAGCGGGTGAACATCGCTCGTGGCTTTATCGTCGACTACCCGATCCTGTTGCTGGACGAACCGACCGCCTCACTCGACAGCCGTAACAGCGCGGCAGTGGTCGGGCTGATCGAGCAGGCTAAACAACGTGGTGCAGCCATCGTCGGCATTTTTCATGATGAAGGCGTCCGTCAGCAGGTCGCCGACAGGTTATATGACATGCAGGCGCCACAGGCGCTGGAGATCCTCTGATGATCATCAATAACGTGAAACTGGTGCTGGAAGATCAGATCGTCGAAGGATCGCTGGAGATCAACGACGGTGTGATCCGCAGCTTTGCCGATACGCCAAGCCAGTTGCCGCAGGCGTTGAACGGTGAAGGTGGCTGGCTGTTGCCCGGGCTGATTGAGCTGCATACCGACAATCTGGACAAGTTTTTCACCCCGCGGCCGAACGTCGACTGGCCGGCGCATTCGGCCATGAGCAGCCATGATGCACTGATGGTAGCCAACGGCATCACCACCGTGCTGGACGCGGTGGCGATCGGTGACGTTCGGGACGGCGGCCACCGGCTGGAAAACCTGCAAAAAATGATCGACGCGGTGATCTATAGCCAACGCGCCGGGGTCAACCGCGCCGAGCACCGGCTGCACCTGCGCTGCGAACTGCCAAACGAGAGCACTCTGCCGCTGTTCGAGCAGTTGATGGACAAGCCCGGCGTGTCGCTGGTGTCGCTGATGGACCATTCACCGGGCCAGCGCCAGTTCGCCTCGCGTGAAAAATACCGTGAGTATTATCAGGGCAAATACCATCTTAATGACCAGCAAATGAGTGAATATGAGGAGCAGCAGGTCGGGCTTTCGGCCCGCTGGGCCACGCCGAACCGTGAGGCGATCGCCGCCCATTGCCGGGCGCGTAAAATTTCGCTCGCCAGTCACGACGATGCCACCGCCGACCACGTCAGCGAGTCCTGTGCGCTGGGCAGCGTGATTGCCGAATTCCCCACCACCGAAGATGCCGCGCTCGCTTCGCACCAGCAGGGGTTACAGGTACTGATGGGCGCGCCGAACATCGTGCGCGGCGGTTCGCATTCCGGCAACGTAGCGGCCCATCACCTGGCGGCGTTGGGGGTACTGGATATCCTGTCCTCCGACTATTATCCGGCCAGCCTGCTGGATGCGGCGTTTCGCATTGCGGCCGATGAACGCAACGGCTACAGCTTGCCGCAGGCGGTGCAGATGATCACCCGTAACCCGGCCAGAGCGCTGGATCTGCAGGATCGCGGTACTATCGCCGAAGGTTTGCGGGCGGATCTGGTGTTGGCACGACCACACGGCGAGCACATCTACGTGCAGAACGTGTGGCGCCAGGGCA
Organism: Serratia proteamaculans; assembly: GCF_949794035.1. Taxonomy (NCBI): domain Bacteria; kingdom Pseudomonadati; phylum Pseudomonadota; class Gammaproteobacteria; order Enterobacterales; family Yersiniaceae; genus Serratia; species Serratia proteamaculans. The sequence goes on along the minus strand of NZ_OX461105.1, from coordinate 459,889 downwards.
AGCAGGTATTCTGATGGCGCAGCTTATCTATCTGATGGGCCCTTCCGGATCGGGCAAAGACAGCCTGTTGGCCGCACTGCGGGCCGATGCCGACAGCGCGCCGCTGGTGGCGCACCGCTATATCACCCGGCCGGCAGACGCCGGCTGCGAGAACCATATTGCGCTCAGCGAAGCGGAGTTCCTGCGCCGCCGTGCCAAAGGGTTATTTGCCCTCGACTGGCAGGCGCACCAGCACCATTACGCCTTTGGGATCGAGGTCGATCTCTGGCTGTTGCAGGGGATCGACGTGGTGGTCAACGGCTCGCGTGCCCACCTGTCGCAGGCGCAGCAGCGCTATGGTGCACAGCTGCTGCCGGTATGCCTGCAGGTCAGCAGCGATGTTCTGCGCCAGCGCCTGCAAAATCGCGGGCGTGAAAATGCCGATCAAATCGAACAACGGCTGGCGCGGGCGGCGGAGTATCAGCAAAAACTTCCCGCCCTTTGCAGCCGGTTGGATAACGACGGCAACCTTGATGACACCCTGACAGCGCTACTGGCGCTGCTGCCCGCTTCCGCCAAACAACCACAGGATGCCATGCCATGAACGATTTGGCGCAGCCGAAAATCGGCGACAACGTGACGCTTAACCGCAGCCGTCTCGGCCAGTATGTCCATCTGGCCGACGATGCGATCCTCGAGGAAGTGGAAATGGGCGATTACTCCTACACCGCCGGACATAACCAGATTTTTTACGCCACCATCGGTAAATTCGTGTCGATTGCCTCTTACGCGCGCATCAATCCCGGCAACCACCCCACCTACCAGCGCATCGCCCAGCACCATTTCACCTATCGCGCGTCGGAGTACGATCTGGGGGAAGATGACGAGGCGTTTTTCGACTGGCGGCGTGAGCACCACGTGACCATTGGCCACGACGTGTGGATCGGCCATAACGCCATCGTGATGCCCGGTGTCAGCATTGGCAACGGCGCAGTGATTGGCAGCGCGGCAGTGGTGACCAAGGATGTGGCCCCTTATGAAATTGTCGCCGGGGTGGCGGCCAAGAAGATCGGTATGCGTTTTGACGACACACTGATTGAACGTATTGAACGCGGCCAGTGGTGGCACTGGGACCACCAAACGCTTCAACAACGGCTGGCGGATTTCCGTGATATCCATGCCTTCGCGGAGAAGTATTTATAATCGGGAGTGACGACATGCAACTGACCTTTCTCGGTACCGGCGGTGCTCAGCAGATCCCGGTGTTCGGCTGTGATTGTCTGGTGTGTCAGCGGGCACGGCGCGAGCCTGCATTTCGGCGCAGACCTTGCAGTGCAATGCTTAAATTTCAGGGGGAAACGACCTTGCTGGATGCGGGATTGCCGTCGCTGGAACGGCGCTTTTCGGCGGGGGAAATTAAACGTTTTTTACTGACACATTACCACATGGATCACGTACAGGGGCTATTTCCTTTGCGCTGGGGCTGCGGAAATTTTATTCCGGTGTATGGCCCGGCCGATGAACAGGGTTGTGACGATCTGTTCAAACACCCGGGTATTCTGGCGTTTCAGCCACCGTTCAAACCTTTCGAAACGGTGGAACTGGGCGGCCTGCAGATCACTCCACTGCCGCTGCAGCATTCGAAACTCACTCTGGGCTACCTGATCCAGGCAGCAGGGAAATCGCTGGCCTATTTGACCGATACCCTCGGCCTGCCACCAGAGACCGAAGCCTACCTGCGTGGGGTACCCATCGATTTAATGGTGCTCGACTGCAGCCTTCCGCCCCAGCCGCAGGCACCGCGCAACCACAACGATCTGACCCGCGCGCTGGAAACCCAGCAACGCTTACAACCCGGCCGCACCCTGCTGACGCACATCAGCCACCATCTCGATCTGTGGCTAATGGACAACGAGCTGCCGCCGGGCCTGGAGCTGGCGTTCGATAATCTCAGCGTGCACTGCGGTAACAATGCAGCCGATCGGATTCCAGCACCTTAACGCCGCTGCCGGGGCTGAACGCCTGCTCCAGCAGCGTCTGTGCCACGTCTTTAGCGGCAACTCCGCGCCATTTTCCGGGCAGTAATTTGAACAAGGGAGCACTCAGGCGCTCCAGTAAACGCGGCGAGGAGCGCTCCCCCAACAGCATGGATGGCCGTACCAGCGTCAGGCGCGGCCAGTTCTGCTCACGCAGCGCCTGTTCCATTTCACCCTTGGTGCGGTTGTAAAGGAAGGTCGAGCGCGGACTGGCGCCCAGTGCACTGACCACCAGACAGTGCTGCGCGCCTAACCGCCGACCGGTCAGCGCGCTTTCGATCACCAGCGTGTAATCGACGTAGTGAAAATTGGCATCACTGCCGGCCTCGCGCCGTGTGGTACCCAGACAGCAGAACACAATATCGACCGGCTGCTCCTGCTCAGTCAGCAGCGCGAACAAATCATCACCCACAGGATTATCCAGTTTTGGGTGCACCGGCAGTGGCTTACGCGTAGGCGCCACAATCGCCGTGACCTGCGGATCGGCCTGCAGCAGGCGCAACAGTTCGCCACCCACCAACCCTGTAGCCCCTACAATGAATACCCGTGCCATATCCCCTCCGCCAAATTGATCGCTCTGAAAAGTATAGTGTGTTGTGTCAGGCCCGCGTCCAATGCAGCTTTTTACCGAAGCCGAGGGTATTGTCGGTCATCTTCACTTCTTGCAGACTCAGTTGCCAAACTGGCGCTTTCATCACTTTGGCAATCGGGAAACGCTTGCAGTAGCGCGCACGTGCATGCTGTTCTTCATCACCGCTCAGCATCACCGCTTCGGCGCGATACTGCACGCCACGGATCAACGCAATGGTCTTCGGCTTCGGCGCAATGGTGCCGACCACCCGGCTATTTTGCAGCATCAACTCACCGTGACGGGTATGGGTTTCGGTCATCAGCCACAGCACCATGCGCTCGGCATCAAACACGTAAAAACAGTTGGCGCACCACATGTCCAGGCCATTGCCGGCGCACAGCGTCAGCACATGCTGTTTGCTGAGGAAATGTGCAATCTGTTGCTGCTCTTCAGTCGTGTTCAAGGTCAATTCTCCCTTCTTTATCTGGCTTTATCTTACCCTGTGTTGTTGAAGTCGGTCACAAATAACGATAATTCCATCACCACACAAAATGGAATACATAAACACATTCACTGCATTTATATTCAAAATTTGAATAATTACCCTTCTAACATATATAAAACAAAGTAGATTTATTTTGGCATCATAGACCCGGTTTAAATCCATTTTTTTTTGCTCATTCTACGGCGCGGTAAAAATTACCGCTCTAACCACTTCATTTTTTATCAAAATATTTACATCTCAAAAAATGCTCAAAATCATTTTTTATTCAAACCACTGCATAACAAGTGAATAGTTATTTATCAAACAGAGCATTTACGTGACAATCATCACATATTTTAGTCTGAAGCACGTTAAAATAGCGCCATCTTTTCACTCCATAAGGTGGATTAGAAATGGAAAACAATAACCGTAAAATGGCACACATCAGACGGACCACTCATATTATGATGATGGCCCATCGTAGCTGCTTTAGCTTCGCCTTCTTTAACTGCAGATAACCCCCACCTCTCTCGTTGTTACTCTTAACAGCCTGTCACCATTACGCCTAAATTATTTATCCTGAAGAATCAGGATCGGTATCAATTTAATTTATCCGGTAAATAGTGTAGCTAAATGACTGTTTAGGGTACGCACGAAATAAAATCAAAAATAGAATGAACTCAGGTTATGCCTTTAAGCATTACCTCGTTCTCCTCATGCCTTTATTGAGTGAAGGTATTAACGACAAGATTATTAACTTGTCGATGGGATGCCTTTGCCTGAAGAATGATAAAAATGAATAAATTAAAAATTGCCGCTAATACCAAAACATTAAGCTGCTTTGAAACAGCACGCGAAGTTGTCGATGTACATCAGAGTGATTTTAATGATATTGCTGCCATTGTGCTGTCGGTGGAAGACGTCACGCAAGGCATGGTGGCGCACCTCGAAGAAATTGGCCTGAATATTCCCCTGTTCGTTGCGGTGTGTTGTGAAGAAGAATTGGATAATGACATCCTGCCGGCCCTGCATGGCGTATTTGAACTCTGTGGTAAGAACACCCAGTTCTACGGCAAGCAACTGGAGGCCGCAGCGGTAAAATATGAAAGTGAACTGCTGCCACCTTTCTTTAACACGCTGACCCAGTATGTCGAAATGGGTAACGCCACCTTTGCTTGCCCTGGGCATCAGGGCGGTGAGTTCTTCCGTAAGCATCCGGCAGGGCGCCAGTTCTTTGACTTCTTCGGCGAAACCCTTTTCCGTTCGGATATGTGTAACGCGGACGTCAAACTGGGTGATTTATTGATCCATGAAGGCGCGCCCTGCGCGGCACAGCAGCATGCCGCCAAAGTCTTTAATGCCGATAAAACCTATTTCGTTCTCAACGGCACCTCCGCCTCAAACAAGGTCGCGACCAACGCTCTGCTGACGCGCGGTGATTTGGTGCTGTTCGACCGCAATAACCATAAGTCCAACCACCATGGCGCGCTGATCCAGGCTGGGGCGACACCGGTGTATCTGGAGACCGCTCGCAACCCGTTTGGCTTTATCGGCGGCATTGACGCGCACTGCTTTGAAGAACGCTACTTACGCCAACAGATCCGCGAAGTAGCGCCGGAACGCGCCAATGAAGCCAGGCCTTTCCGTTTGGCCATCATTCAGTTAGGTACTTATGACGGTACCATTTATAACGCCCGTCAGGTGGTCGATAAAATTGGTCATCTGTGCGATTACATTCTGTTCGACTCGGCCTGGGTGGGTTACGAACAGTTCATTCCAATGATGAAAGACTGCTCGCCTTTACTGCTCGAGCTGAATGAAAACGACCCGGGGATCATCGTTACCCAGTCCGTGCACAAGCAGCAGGCCGGGTTCTCACAAACCTCGCAAATTCACAAGAAAGACAAGCACATCAAGGGACAAGACCGTTATTGCAACCATAAACGCTTTAACAATGCCTTTATGTTGCATGCATCCACCAGCCCGTTCTACCCACTGTTTGCCGCACTGGACGTCAACGCCAAGATGCACGAGGGTAAAAGCGGTCGACGCCTGTGGAAAGAATGTGTTCGCGTAGGTATTGAAGCGCGCAAAATGCTGCTGGATACCTGCAGCTTAATCAAACCTTTTGTGCCGGACCAAATTGATGGCAAAGCCTGGCAGTCTTATGACACCGAGACAATGTCTAACGATTTGCGCTTCTTTAACTTCATTCCCGGTGAAAAATGGCACGCCTTTGAAGGCTATGAGGAATCGCAATATTTTGTCGACCCGTGCAAATTGCTGCTCACCACGCCGGGCATCGATACGGCTAGCGGTAACTACAGCGATTTCGGCATTCCGGCGACCATTCTGGCCAACTATCTGCGCGAAAACGGCATAGTACCGGAGAAATGCGATCTCAATTCCATTCTGTTCCTGCTGACCCCGGCCGAAGACATCGCCAAAATGCAGCATCTGGTGGCGCTGATTGCCCGCTTTGAAAAACATGTCGAGCAAGATTCGTTAATTAGCGAAGTTCTGCCTGCGGTTTATAAAAACAATCAGCAGCGCTATAAAGATTATACCCTGCGCCAGCTTTGCCAGGAAATGCACGACCTCTACGTAAGTTACGACGTTAAAGAACTGCAGAAAGAAATGTTCCGGAAAAGCTACTTCCCACGAGTGGCAATGAACCCGCAAGACGCTAATACCGAATTCGTCCGCGGCAATGTTGAATTGGTCTCACTGGCCAAAGCCGAGGGCCGAATTGCCGCCGAAGGCGCTTTACCTTATCCCCCAGGTGTTTTATGTGTGGTCCCAGGTGAAGTTTGGGGCGGTGCCGCTCAACGTTATTTCCTGGCATTGGAAGAAGGCATCAATTTATTGCCAGGCTTCGCACCGGAATTACAGGGCGTGTATATCCAGCAGGATGAAGATGGCTGGAACCGCGCTTACGGCTACGTAATGAAAAATTAATCACCTTACAAGGCGGTGAATTTTATTCACCGCCCGGATCGTATTATAAAAGAGAGAATGATCATGAGTAAGACCAATAATAAAATGGGGGTCGTGCAGCTAACGATCCTGACGGCGGTCAACATGATGGGCTCTGGCATAATTATGCTGCCCACCAAGCTGGCGGAAGTCGGCACTATTTCTATCGTTTCCTGGCTGGTCACCGCCGTGGGCTCAATGGCGCTGGCGTACGCCTTCGCCAAATGCGGTATGTTCAGCCGCAAATCCGGCGGTATGGGTGGATATGCCGAATACGCCTTCGGTAAATCCGGCAATTTCATGGCCAACTACACCTATGGTGTGTCGCTGCTGATCGCCAACATCGCCATCGCCATTTCCGCCGTCGGCTATGGCACCGAGCTGTTTGGCGCCAACCTGTCGCCGCTGGGGATCTGTATCGCCACCATCGGCGTGTTATGGCTGGCTACCGTCGCCAACTTCGGCGGGGCGCGCCTCACCGGGAAAATCAGCGGCGTCACCGTCTGGGGCGTAATTATCCCGGTCGTGGGGATCTCGATCGTCGGCTGGCACTGGTTTAGCGGCAGCGCTTATATTGCCGCGTGGAACCCGCACTCGGTACCGACTTTTGAAGCCGTTGGCGCCTCTATCTCCATGACGTTATGGGCGTTCCTGGGGCTTGAGTCCGCCTGCGCCAACACCGACGTGGTGGAAAACCCGGAACGTAACGTGCCAATCGCCGTACTGGGCGGCACCCTCAGCGCCGCGGTCATTTATATCGTTTCGACCAACGTGATCGCCGGCATCGTGCCGAACATGGAGCTGGCCAATTCGACCGCGCCATTTGGTCTGGCGTTTTCCCATATGTTCAACCCAACGGTCGGCAAGATCATCATGGCCTTGATGATCATGTCCTGCGTCGGCTCACTGCTGGGTTGGCAGTTCACTATCGCCCAGGTATTCAAATCCTCTGCCGACAGCGGCTTCTTCCCGAAAATTTTCTCCAAACTCAGCAAGGCCGATGCACCGGTCAAAGGCATGCTGACCATAGTTGTGATCCAGAGCGTGCTGTCGCTGATGACCATCAGCCCGTCGCTGAATAAACAGTTCAACGTGCTGGTGAATCTGGCGGTGGTGACCAATATCATCCCTTATATTCTGTCGATGGCGGCGCTGATCATCATTCAGAAAGTGGCGAAAGTACCTGAGAAGAAAGCGCGAATTGCCAACATCATTGCCGGTATTGGCGCACTGTACAGTTTCTATGCCCTGTACAGCTCCGGTGAAGAAGCGATGATGTGGGGCGCTATCGCCACCTTCCTCGGTTGGACGCTGTACGGCATGGTTTCACCGCGTTTCGAAATGGTGGGGAAAAAAGGCTCACAGCAGTAACACAACTTGACCGCCGGGGATGGGATTGCGCGGGAGAACATGCCATCATATTCCGTCCCTGGCCATCAAAGTTGCTGCATATTCATGAACGAAATACTCCCAACCTGGCACCTCTATATGCTGCGCATGCCCAGCGGCATGCTGTATACCGGCATCACCACCGACGTGGCTCGGCGGCTGGTGCAACATCAGGCCGGTAAGGGTGCGAAGGCACTGCGAGGTAAAGGGGAGCTGGTGCTGGCGTTTCACTGCCTGGCAGGGGATCGTTCAAGGGCACTGAGACTGGAATATCGGGTCAAGCAACTGAGCAAAATGCAAAAAGAGAGGCTGGTGAGTCACCCGCCTCTTTCGTTGGATTATTTACTGCCGGACGTTGAGGTTAAAGCCGGTTAAACGGCTCGGAGTATTCCACCGCCCCGCTAACGTCAAGCAAGGCATCTTCCGCCAGGGGATAAACCTGGAACGCGGCCTCGGTGTCTGGCCAGCGGCATTGCAGCCCATAGGCAGCAGCCGGCTTAAAGCCAAAGCGACCGTAGTAAGCCGGTTCGCCCAGCACCACCACCGCGGCATAGCTGAACTCGTTCAGCGCATCCAGCCCTTCGTAAATCAGCTTTTCGCCCAGCCCCTGTCGACGCAGACTTTCGTCCACCGCCAGCGGTGCCAGACCGACCCATTGGCGATCCTCACCGGCTACGTCCACCGGGCTGAACGCGGCATAGCCCACCACGCCACCTTCGTCGTCGGTAGCAACGATGCCCAGCGTCAGCAGGCCGTCTTCACGCAGTTGCTGTACCAGGTCAGCTTCGTCATCTCGCCCAAAGGCGCGACGCAGCAGAGCATCGATACCTGCCGCATCTACCGGAATTTCTACGCGGATTAACATGTCAGTGGCACACGGGAAGTTTGCACCGTGCCCTCCTGCAGCCCTGCTTCCACAAACTCGGCCAGTTGCAGCAGGCCAATGCGCAACGGCGCAGGCATGGCTTCCAGCTCGATGGCATCCATCAGATTTTTTACATACAGGCCCAATTCGGTATCCCCTTCAATCTGCAGCCGACGCTGAAAGAACAGCGTATCGGGATCTTGCTTACGCGCTGCGATCAGTATCAGATCGTTGGCGTCGCCGCTGAAGCTGACATCAGCTTCGGCGTGTTGGCTGACAACCAGTTTGTCGTTTTCTACCGTCATAAACCAGTGTAGCGCCAGATCGCGAACTTCGATCTTCAACCAGCGCGATTCGAGAAATTCCAGATCGCCATCTGCCAGCGCCTGACGGAACTGCCAGCCCAACACCTGTTCCAGAAGCTGGCGCTGCAAAGCAAACGGCGTGAATTTTAGCGGTACGCGCAGCAGCGACGGCCCTTGGCGCACAATGCGCGCTCGTAATTGTTCCAACACTGTCGTTCACTCCTTTCAACACAGATGCACTATTTTGCCACAGTGGCGCACGGCTGAAGCGCTCTATATCAACAAATAGTGCATTTCGCCGCCAGCTTTATCAATACGCCAGAAGCTGCCTCAAATCAAAACCTGTTCATCGCGCTTTCACTAAAATTGCCTCCCGATTAGCGTTTGCCGGTTGATGACCCTCACCGGCAACCATTGTGACAGTCTATGCCCGCCATGGGTGTACGGCTGAGTCAGGATAAATCTATGGAGCTGCTTTGTCCCGCCGGTAACCTGCCGGCCCTGAAGGCTGCGGTGGATAACGGCGCCGATGCCGTGTATATCGGCCTGAAAGATGATACCAACGCCCGCCACTTTGCCGGCCTCAACTTTACCGAGAAAAAGCTGCAGGAGGCGGTCGAGTACGTGCATCGCCACAAGCGTAAACTGCACATCGCCATCAATACCTTCGCCCACCCGGACGGCTATGCCCGCTGGCAGCGCGCGGTGGATATGGCGGCACAACTGGGTGCCGACGTGCTGATCCTGGCTGACCTGGCGATGCTGGAATACGCCGCCGAACGTTATCCGCAGTTGGAACGCCACGTGTCGGTGCAGGCTTCCGCCACCAACGAAGAGGCGATCCGTTTCTACCAGCGCCATTTTGATGTCAGCCGGGTGGTACTGCCGCGCGTGTTGTCGATGCATCAGGTCAAACAGCTGGCGCGTACCAGCCCGGTGCCGCTGGAAGTCTTCGCCTTCGGCAGCCTGTGCATCATGGCCGAAGGCCGTTGCTACCTCTCTTCTTACCTGACCGGTGAGTCTCCCAATACCGTCGGGGCCTGTTCTCCGGCACGCTACGTACGCTGGCAGCAAACGGCGCAGGGCATGGAGTCACGTCTGAATGGCGTGCTGATCGACCGTTACCGGGATGATGAAAATGCCGGTTACCCTACGCTGTGCAAGGGCCGCTATCTGGTGGACGACGTGCGCTATCACGCGCTGGAAGAGCCCACAAGCCTCAATACGCTGGAACTGTTGCCGGAGTTGCTGGCCGCCAATATCGCTTCGGTGAAGATCGAAGGCCGCCAACGCAGCCCGGCCTACGTTAGCCAGGTGGCCCGCGTCTGGCGTCAGGCTATTGATCGCTGCCAGGCCGACCCCGCCGCTTATCAGGCCGACGCAGGCTGGATGGAAGCCCTGGGTGCCGTGTCTGAAGGCACTCAAACCACGCTCGGTGCCTATCACCGTAAATGGCAGTAGCAGGAGGAAGCATGAAATACGCATTAGGCCCGGTGCAGTATTACTGGCCGAAAACCGAGGTCGAAGATTTTTACCGGCAGGCGGTGAACAGCAGCGCAGAGATTATTTATCTCGGCGAGAGCGTCTGCACCAAGCGACGCGAGATGAAGGTCGGCGACTGGCTGGCACTGGCGCAGGAGATTGCCCGCAGCGGTAAACAGGTGGCTCTCTCCACCCTGGCCCTGCTGCAGGCACCGTCCGAACTGAACGAACTGAAGCGCTATGTGGAAAACGGGGAATTCCTGATTGAAGCCAACGATCTGGGTACCGTGAACATGGCGGCGGAACGCAGCCTGCCGTTTATCGCCGGCCACGCGCTGAACTGCTACAACGCCTACACCCTGCGCCTGCTGCACCGCCAGGGCATGACGCGCTGGTGTATGCCGGTCGAGCTGTCCCGCGACTGGCTGGCCAAGCTGCTGGAACAGTGCGATGAACTGGGTTTCCGCCAGCAGTTTGAGGTGGAAGTACTGAGCTACGGTCATCTGCCGCTGGCCTATTCGGCGCGCTGCTTTACCGCACGATCGGAAGACCGCGCCAAGGATGAATGCGAAACCTGCTGCATTAAGTATCCACAGGGGCGAGTGATGCGTTCACAGGAACAACAGCAAGTGTTTGTGCTCAACGGCATTCAGACCATGAGTGGCTACTGCTACAACCTGGGCAACGAGTTGACCAGTATGCAAGGGCTGGTGGACATCGTGCGCCTGTCGCCGCAGGGGGCAGAGACGCTGGCGCTGGTCGAGCGCTTTCGCGCCAATGAGCAAGGCACACAGCCATTAACCCTCACCGATCAGGCCGACTGCAATGGTTACTGGCGGCGGGTCGCCGGGCTGGAATTGGTGTCGTAATCGCAGGCACGCGACAGAATATCGGGCCTACAGGATGGGAGTTTGGTTTTGTAGGCCGGGTAAGCATAGCGTCACCCGGCACAGCGGCAACTACTCTTTGAAGAACCAGTAGCCCTGATTTATCAGCTCTGTCAGCTCAGCCACAAACGCCGGGTTTTGCAACGCATCGCCCAGTTCTGGCTGGCCCAGCTCGGTATAACGACACAGCGCATCGGCCGCCCGTGCATCGACGGTGTCCAGAGGTTCGCTGTTGACGAAGAAGCTGTCACCGATGTGCAGCACACGCAAGCCACTCAAACGGGTCAGAGTTTCACCGTCCATCAGTGCGTTCAGCACCTCGTGCGCTTCATACGGCGGCTCCGCCATAGCGATATCCAGCTCATGACGCGGCGTGGTGGCAAAGCGGCCAAACCACTGCTTAAAGTCTTCCGGCTGGTTGATCATTTCGACCATCATTGAGCGCAAGCGCTCAAGTTCGTGTTCTTCTACCCGGCCCGGATGCTCACGCAGGGTTAGGTCAGGATCGCTGTAGTGCGCGCCCCCCAGATCGTTTTCCAGTGCGTAGTCAGCAAAGCTGCTGATCAGGTCGCGGCCGTTTGGCCCACGGAAGCCCACTGAATAGTTAAACGCGGTTTCGTGAGTGAAGCCGTCATGGGGGAAGCCTGGCGGGATGTACAGAATGTCGCCCGGTTCCAAATCCTCATCAATGATCGGTTCGAACGGATCAACATGCAGCAACGCCGGATGTGGGCAGAATTGACGCATCGGCAAGGCATCGCCAACGCGCCAGCGACGACGGCCCATTCCCTGAATGATGAACACATCGTAGTTATCGATGTGTGGCCCCACGCCGCCGCCCGGCACCGAGAAGGAGATCATCAGGTCATCCAGACGCCAGTCTGGCAAAACGCGAAACGGGCGCACCAGTTCGGCTGAGGGGGCATGCCAGTGGTTCACGGCCTGCGCCAGCAAGGACCAGCCTGTTTCGCCCAGGCCATCGAAATGTTCAAACGGACCGTTGCTGGCCTGCCATTCGCCATGGGTCTGGCTGACCAGACGGCTGTCCACTTCTGACTCCATCGCCAATCCCGCCAGTTCGTCTGGCGTGATTGGGTCGACAAAGTTCGGGAAGGCATTTTTCAAAACAACAGGTTTTTTCTGCCAGTATTTCTCTAAAAACTCGGGCCAGTTCAGGTTCAGTTGGTAAGCCATATAATCACACCAGTAAGAGGATCCACGGGCGTGATTATGCGAGAGCCTGCGCCGGTCCACCTTGTTAAGGGTCAAGGAAAGGGTGGCTTCAGCCCTCCTTGCTGGATTGCCGTCTGCGGAGCAGGCTGCGCAGCGCTACGCTGTTGTGCACAAAACCCACGCCGACCCCCAGCAGGGTGTAAATAATCCCCAGCACCAGCAACATCATCACATCGCCCCAGACCTCGTTCAGCGACAGTCCCATCTGGTTTACCCCAGCAACCGCCTTGGTGGCCCAGGTCGAGGGAATACAATAGGAAATCGCCCGCACCCAGCTCGGCATCGCCTGTAACGGCCAGATGGTACCGGAGAGATAGAATATCGGCGTGGTGATAAATGCCAGCGTCAGGTAGATCATTTCAACGCTGCGCAGGCACTCGGTCACCAGCTTACCCAGCCCCAGTACCGCCAACAGGAACGGGAAGGTCAGCAGCAAAATTTCTGGAATGCCCGCGGTCTGGCGGTAACCCAGCACCCACGGCCACAGGACGAACAGCACGATCGACAGGAATAACCAGATCGGCAACAGTGCCGTCAGCCCGCCCAAATGGGCCGCCAGCGGTGGCTTGCCACCGGGCATGCTCTTCATGGCAATGCTGACACGTACGCAGGCAATCAATAACGAGTGCTGCAACAGCATCACCAGCAGGCCGGGGAAGATAATCGCCGCAAAGCTGATGCCGGGGTTGAACACATCCAGCGTCTGCCCCTGTATGGGCGTCAGGATCACCTGTGCCTGGCGTTCGCTGAAACCACTGCGCAACAATAAGCCATTGTTGTACTGGGAAAGGAGCTGTTGATAGGCCGCCACCACGTCTTGCTGGATCTGCCCATTGGCCAGCCGGTTGGTGGCATCGCCGTAAACCGGCACCACGATATTTTGGCCGCTCAGGATCTTTTTCTCCAGATCCACCGGCATGATGATCACCGCGAACAGCTTACGCCAGCCGAGGTCACTTTTTGCCTGCTCAAGGCTGTCGTAAGTCACGATGGCAATCTTCGAGGTGGCATCCAGTTGGCGGATCAATTCACGGCTGGCCGTGCTGTGGTCCTGATCGATAACGCCGACCGGCAGATCCCACACCGTTCGGTTGGCATAGACCATGCTCATGACGCACAGCGACAGGATCAGCATCAGCCACATCGGCCGCTCCAGCATGCCCAACAGCACCCGGACGAAGGTTTTCCAGTAGATTTTCATCCTGCGTTCCCTTCTTTCTGCAACCGCGGCAGCAGTCGGTTACGCACCAGCAGCGCGGCCACCAGCGGATAGACAAACAACAACGCGCAAACGCTGAAGATGGCACTGGCCGGTACCTGCCGCAGGAACACGTCAAACATCGCATACAGCGCATGGGTCAAGGGCTCAATATTGGAGATGATGCGTGCCGGTAACGGCATCGACAGTTCCGGTACCGCCATCCCCGAGAAGGTCAGCGCAATACTCACCAGGATGGCGATCAGGCTATAGGCGGTGATGGTGGTGCTGGTAAAGGTATACAACAGCAGGCCAATGCTCTGCGCCGCCATCACGTAGAAGAAAGCGATCATCAGCATGAACAGAGGGTTGCCACTGACGCGGGCATCAAAAATGCCCACCAGCGCAGCAATCTCAACCATCAACAGACTGGTGAAACACAGGGTGTAGGGTGCCAGTTTACCCAGCAGCGCCAGGCTGAACGGCCGGGCCGTCAGCAGCGATTTACTGCGTGCCAGCACGTAGATCATACAGGTCACCACGAACAGCTGTAGCAGGTGAATGGTGGCGGCAAACTGCTGGTAATAGATGTAGCTGCCGCTGGCATTGAACAAACTGCCGTACGACAGCGTCACGTCCGCCAGCGGTGGCAAGGTTTTCCCCATCTCGGCGGCGATAATGCTGCGGTAGTTGGCGTTAATCTCGGTCATCAGACCGCTGAAATCCTGGGTGGAATACAACCCGGCCCCATAGAACAACGCGTTGTAGTACATCACCACGCTCGGCTGTTTGCCCGCCAGCGCATTGGCTTCGAAATCCGGCGGCACATACAGCAGCGCGTAATCCTGTGCGCTACGCAGACGGTGCAGCGATTCGGCCAACCCGCCGTCATAGAGTTCGACATGGGCATGAGAGCCGGCATCCAGTCTGCGGGTCAGCGACTTGGACAGCGAACTGTGATCGTTATCCACCACCGACACCGGCAGATCGAGCAAGGTGCCTTCGGAAAAGTTGCTGCTGATCAGGCCAAACAGGATCAGCGGAAAAATCCAGCTCAGCCAGTGCACCACCGGGCTGCGGAAGGCAACGCGGCACTCGTTGTCAAACGCGTGGCTGAAGCAGCGCCAACCGGCCCTTACTCTTTCCATAGCCATAAGCTGCTCATCCCTGGACGCAGGCCGTCAACCGGCTGTGACGGATACAGGCGCACTTCAAAGGTTTTCAGATCGAAGTCACCGGTAGCGCGGGTGGCGCGTTTAGTGGCGTAGTCGCCCAGCGGCGCAATGTAACGTACCTCTGCCTCGATCATTTTGTTCTTCAGCGCCGGTACCCGCATCTGGATCTTATCGCCCTTGCGAACATGAGCCAAAATGTCTTCACGCAGGTTAAACACGAAGTAGGCATCCGGAACGCGGATCAGCGTCAGCAACGGGCTGCCGGCATTCAGCAGTTCTCCCACCTCCGCCGGGATCGGCCCCACTTCACCGGCCACCGGGGCTACAACCCGCAGATCATCCGTCTGGGCTTTCACTTGCAGCAGGTTTTCTTCCGCCGCCCGCAGCGCTGCAGCATATTGCTGGCGCAGTTCGATACGGTCGCCGTTAGTGCCTTCGTCCAGATTGGCCTTGGCCGCCTGCACCTGTTGGAATGCGGTATCACGTGCACGGCGCGAGCTATCCAACTCGGACTTCGAAATATAACCTTTGCCGGATACGCTCAGGTTACGGTTGTAGTCATTCTGCGCATTACGGTATTGCGCCTCGGCCTGCGCCAGGTTGGCACGCAGATTACGGATGCTTTCTTCACGCGTACCGTGCAGAGATTGGTCGAGCTGCGCCTTGGCTTCATCGCGTGACGCCTGTGCAGAACGCAGTTGCGCCATCAACTCCGGGCTATCAAGCTGGATCATGACCTGTGCGGCTTTTACGTCGTCACCCCGCTCCACCAGCCGTTCAATCACTCGCCCCTTGGCTTTGGAGGCCACGATCACCTCCGGTGCGTCCACTTCCCCTTGCAATAACAAATCCTGATTATGCGCGCGGAACAAGATCGCCATGGCGACCGCCACCACCATCAACAGTAAGGTAAACAACGTCTTTTTTTTCATTCTCTCAGCTCCCTGAGCGATAAGCGGCGGGTGGAATCATCACGTCCATATTTCAATCGGCTCCCAAAAAAACCATTTTACTCATAAGGATATCACAAGCACATATATCCTCTTTTATAACCATAAATTGGATTATGCTTTTAACACTTAAAGCACATTTGGCTTTGTAGTTTGCAGACTTCTGCAATCGCCCTTTAAGCGATCAACTCTTTGATGGACGATGTCATGACTGAAAAAACGGCGGTACCTGTCTCAGTATTGGATTTATCCCCTATTCCGCAAGGGGCCAAACCGCGCGATGCATTTCACGCCTCTTTAGATCTAGCACAACATGCCGAAAAATGGGGCTTCCAGCGTTATTGGCTGGCAGAACACCACAATATGACCGGCATCGGCAGCGCGGCCACCTCGGTGCTGCTGGGCTATCTGGCCGCCGGTACCCAGAGCATCCGCCTCGGATCCGGTGGCGTGATGCTGCCCAACCATGCGCCCTTGGTGATCGCCGAGCAGTTCGGCACGCTGGAATCGCTTTATCCCGGGCGTATCGATCTGGGTCTGGGCCGCGCTCCCGGAACCGACCAACGCACCATGATGGCGCTGCGTCGTCATCTGTCCGGTGAAGTGGATAATTTCCCACGCGACGTGCAGGAACTGCAGCATTACTTCTGTGATGTCCAACCGGGTCAGCCGGTGCAGGCGGTACCCGGCCAGGGGCTGCACGTGCCGATCTGGCTGTTGGGCTCCAGCCTGTACAGCGCACAGCTGGCGGCACAGCTCGGCCTGCCGTTTGCCTTCGCTTCCCATTTTGCGCCAGAGATGCTGTTCCAGGCATTTAATCTGTATCGCGATAACTTCAAGCCTTCCGAGCAGTGCCAGCAACCGCACGCCATGGTATGTGTCAACGTGGTGGCCGCCGACAGTGACGCTGAAGCGCGCTTCCTGTTTACCTCGATGCAGCAGCAGTTTATCAATCTGCGCCGCGGCTCGCCGGGCCCCTTGCCGGCGCCAGTCGACAATATCCACGCCTTGTGGACCGCCGGGGAACAATACGGGGTCGATCAGGCGCTGCGCATGTCGGTTATCGGCAATGAAGCGACCGTACGTAGCGGGTTGCAGACGCTACTGAATGAAACCGGGGCGGATGAAATCATGGTCAACGGCCAGATCTTTGACCATCAGGCCCGGCTGCATTCGTTTGAGATTGTCGCCGCCGTGAAGGGCGATTTGGTGAAAGCCTAAGTGAGAACTGGGGGAGATGATCCCCCAGTTTATTGCCTCCCTGCTTTTCCTCTGACTGCTGACTAGCGCTGGATCAGATAGCGGATGGTCGGTCCGTCCTGCTGGATATCCAGCACCTTATAGCCGTGGTTGCGTGCATCAAGGGGAATGTTGTTGATCGACTGCGGGCAGTCGCTGATCACCTCGAGGATTTCCCCCGGCTTCAACTGCGGCATCGCCTCCAGCGTCGCCACGGCCGGATAAGGGCAAGGCTCGCCCAGCATATCCAACCGGTAATCCGGCACTATCGCCGCTTGTTTCATGACACATTCCTTAAATTAACCACCTGCGCGTCGGGTTTGGCGCGGAAAAAACGTTTCTCCCACCACAGCATGGCGCCAAACGCCACTGCCAGCAGCAGGTAGGTCACCAACAAGCCGCCAATTGGGCCGAAGGTCTCCAGCAGGTTGACCTTATCGTAGTCGGTGGCCAGCGTTGGGGCCAAATCATCCCAGTAATAGGCCAACAGCGTAGCGCCAATGATATTCCCCAACCCTACCCACCAGTAATGCACCTGACCTTCTACCGCGCGGTACATCCAGCCAGTTTCGCAGCCGCCCGCGAGGACGATGCCGAAACCAAACAACAATCCGCCCAGTACCGCATTAGGGCCAGCCCACATGATTTTTGGTGCCACACCCAGTTGCACGTAGCTGAAAATACCAATCGCACTGGCAGCCATACCGAGAATGATCGCTTTCGCCATGTGAGTACGGCCGCTGATCCACAGATCGCGGAACGCCGAGGTGAAGCAAATTTGCGCCCGTTCAATCAGCAGGCCAAAACCAATGCCAAACAACATGGCAATCCCCAGCTTCGGGGCATCAAACAGCGTCCACAGCGACCAGGCGATCGCCAGACAGAAAACCACCATGCCCAGACGGAAACGACGGCGCGCCTGTTCCGGCTTTTGGGTCAGCGGCGCGGCGGCCTTCACTTTCTGCAATTTGATCGGAATGCGGAACATCGGCAGCAGGGTAAATTTGGCACCAAAGTAAGAACCGGCGGCGGTCGCCAGCGCAAAGAACCAGGCGTGCAGCGAGAACTGCGGAATGCCGGTAAAGAAGGCAGCCAGGTTGCAGCCCATCGCCAGGCGTGCCCCAAAACCTGCGATAATCCCCCCCAGCAGCGCCTGCACAATGCGGATGCGGTTCTGCGGCTGGCGCAGCTTGATGTTGTTGGCCCATAGCGCAGCGGCGATACAGCCGGCGAACATGCCGATGATCATTCTGCCGTCGATGCGCTGTAGTGGCGTCCCTTCAAGGCCGATGACCTTGAAGTAACCCCATTGCTCGGGGTGCAGACCGAACCACTGCAAAACGTGGCCGCCCCAGCGGGTAAGCTCGCCGGTCACCGCCCAGAAGGCCCCGGTCAAACCGAAGTAGTAGGTAGAAAGGATCCCGGCGGCAATCACCGCAGGTAAAGGTGCCCAAAAGCGCACCAGGTATTGAGACTTAAACTGCTGCCAACTCATGGCATCTCCCGTGCGTAGTATCCATAAGAAAAAAACCTTATAAATGATACGCCATTTTCTGCCCATTAACGGCGAATTTCAGGCATAAAAAAACCAGCCCGAAGGCTGGTTTTTAGTCCGATTAACCGTGAACGGCTAAATCAGGCGTTATGCATCACCGAAGCGACGACGTGGTGCAGCCGGAGCGGCGTCATCACGACGTGGGGCGCGCTGGCCGTCACGGTTGAAGTTACCGCCACGACGCTCGCCACCGTTGCCGGCAGGTGCAGCAGCACCGCCTTCACGACGATCACCGAAAGAACGACGGCCTGGGTTTGCCCCTTCACGACGTTCGCCGGTGGAAGGACGAGCCCCGCCACGACGCTCACCGTTACCGGCAGGTGCAGGACGCTCACGACGTTCATGCGGCTGTGCATCGCCCAGCAGTTGCATGTTCATCGGCTTGTTCAGGATACGGGTACGGGTGAAATGAGACAGGATCTCGCCCGGCATACCTTTTGGCAGCTCGATAGTGGAGTGGCCGGCAAACAGCTTGATGTTACCAATGTAACGGCTGCTGATGTCGCCTTCGTTAGCGATCGCGCCAACGATATGACGAACTTCAACGCCGTCATCACGGCCCACTTCAATGCGGTACAGCTGCATTTCGCCAACGTCACGACGTTCACGACGTGGACGCTCAGCGCCACCGTCACGGCTGTCTGGACGCGCGTCACGACGACGGTCGCTACCGCGATCGTCACGGTCGTTGAATTCACGACGCTGACGCGGTTTGAACACAGGATCAGCTGGCAGGATCAGAGGACGTTCGCCCTGTGCCATTTTCAGCAGTGCTGCGGCCAGAGTTTCCATTTCCAGCTCTTCTTCACCCGGCTGCAGTTTAGCCAGCAGGCCGCGGTACATGTCCAGATCACTGCTTTCCAGCTGTTGCTGTACTTTAGCGGCAAACTTGGCCAGACGACGCTCACCCAGCAGTTCTACATTCGGCAGTTCAACTTCTGGAATGGTCAGCTTCATGGTGCGTTCGATGTTGCGCAGCAGGCGGCGTTCGCGGTTTTCAACGAACAGCAGCGCACGGCCGGCACGACCAGCACGGCCAGTACGGCCGATACGGTGAACGTAAGACTCGGAATCCATAGGGATGTCGTAGTTCACAACCAGGCTGATACGTTCAACGTCCAGGCCACGGGCAGCAACGTCGGTCGCGATCAGGATATCCAGACGACCATCTTTCAGACGCTCCAGTGTCTGCTCACGCAGGGCCTGGTTCATGTCACCGTTCAGTGCGGCGCTGCTGTAACCACTGCGCTCCAGCGCTTCGGCCACTTCCAGGGTCGCGTTTTTGGTACGGACGAAGATAATCGCCGCATCAAAGTCTTCAGCTTCCAGGAAACGTACCAATGCTTCGTTTTTACGCATGCCCTGCACAGTCCAGTAGCTCTGGCTGATGTCCGGACGGGTAGTGACGCTGGATTGAATGCGCACTTCCTGCGGATCTTTCATAAAGCGACGGGTAATGCGACGGATAGCTTCCGGCATGGTTGCAGAGAAGAGCGCGGTCTGATGTTCAGCCGGGATCTCCGCCATGATGGTTTCAACGTCTTCGATAAAGCCCATGCGCAGCATTTCGTCGGCTTCATCCAGCACCAGACCGCTCAGGTTAGAGAGGTTCAGAGTGCCACGCTTCAGGTGGTCCAGCAGACGGCCTGGGGTACCTACTACAACTTGCGGGCCCTGACGCAGAGCGCGCAGCTGAACGTCATAACGCTGGCCGCCGTACAGGGCCACAACGTTAACGCCATTCATGTGTTTTGCGAAATCGGTCATTGCTTCAGCAACCTGAACCGCCAGTTCGCGGGTCGGTGCCAGCACCAGAATCTGAGGTGATTTCAACTCAGCTTTCAGGTTGTGCAACAGTGGCAGCGAGAATGCTGCAGTTTTACCGCTACCGGTCTGTGCCATGCCCAGCACATCGCGGCCGTTCAACAGGTGAGGAATACACTCAGCCTGGATCGGTGACGGTTTTTCGTAGCCCAGATCGGTCAGGGCAGAAATGATCGGAGCAGACAGCCCCAGGTCAGCAAAAGAGGTTTCAAGCTCAGTAGTCATGTACACGTGCCTCATTAATAATGGCAGCCAGTCTACATAACTCGTCGAGAAAATTTTCAGTCATTTTCATTGAAAAGTGTGAACCGGCTCAAATTAGATTATAAAACGAACAAAAAAGCCCTCGCCCGTTAAGGCGATAACTTTGGCAAAAAACCAATGTATATCAGGCTGATAGTTGTTCGTCAGCTATTGCTGGTCCGATTCCGATAGGTCGTCTTGTTCTTGGCCCAACAGCGCCAATTCCAACAATGCATAGCGGTGCTCAACGAAGTTGTGAACGTTGTTAGCAACCGTCAGTTTGAACAGCGCCGAAGCGGTGTCCTTGTCCCCCAGACTCAGGTAGTGTTTACCCAAATAGAAGTCAGTTTCACTGAGATGCTCAGCGAGCGAAGTGTTATCCGTTGCATCTGCCTTGAGCCTTTCCATCAGCGTTTTTTCACTGATGTTGCCCAGGTAGAATTCGACAATATTCCATCCCCATTGCCCTCGGTTCGCTTTGTCATAACGCTGCTTGAGCGCTACGTCAGCCTTCTTGGGATCGATTTCTCTTTCCACAAGATACAGCCACAACGAACGGAAGGGATCGTTTGGGTCGTCTTGATAAAACGCCTGCAGATCATCCTGCGCCAACGGGAAGCGGCCGCCATAATAAAGAGCGATGCCCCGGTTTAAACGCGCGTAATTGTAAGTTGGATCAAGCTCTAGTACAGAATCAAACGCTTCATAGGCAGCATCAAAATTGCCTGCCTGCGTTAAGTAAATGCCCAGGTAGTTGAAAACTTCTGGCATATCAGGACGTATCGCCAGCGCTTGCGAGAAATCATTGCGCGCCAGTGCACGTAGCCCGAGGCTATCATACAGTACACCGCGCTCATATAAAAGCTGCGCACGCTCATCGTCCGTCAGTGCCCGGCTGGCAAGTATTTGTTCCATGCGCGCCAGGATCACTTCCTGCTGCAGAGTTGGCTGCAACGGGATCGCCAAAACTTCGTCTTTACGCCAATCATGGTTGCTGCATCCTGCCAGCATGAGTGCTGTCGCAACGTAACACCAGCGCAAGAAAGGCTTCATTTCCCACTCCCGAAGACAAACATTGGATGAACATCCTCTCATCCGTTTGCTAATACGCAGGCATCCTACCCGCGCGATACGAACAGCTCCCAACCCCATGGCTGGGAGCTGTAAATCTATCTATACAGTTATTCTGCTTCAGGCGCAGGTGAACCTGCTTCTGGTGCTGTCGCTTCTTTGATGCTCAGACGCACACGGCCCTGACGGTCAACTTCCAGTACCTTGACCGGTACTTCCTGACCCATCTGCAGATAGTCGGTCACTTTCTCAACGCGCTTGTCAGCGATTTGAGAGATGTGTACCAGACCTTCTTTACCGCCGCCGATCGCCACGAATGCGCCGAAATCAACGATACGGGTAACTTTACCCTGGTAAATACGGCCCACTTCGATCTCGGCAGTGATCTCTTCGATACGGCGGATAGCGAATTTCGCTTTCTCACCGTCGGTAGCAGCGATTTTAACTGTACCATCATCTTCGATTTCGATGGTAGTACCGGTCTCTTCAGTCAACGCACGGATGACAGAACCGCCTTTACCAATCACGTCTTTGATCTTGTCCGGGTTGATTCGGATAGTGTGAATACGTGGTGCAAACTGAGAGATATCGCCACGCGGGGTGCTGATAGCCTGTTCCATCACGCCCAGGATGTGCAGACGCGCGCCCTTGGCCTGGTTCAGTGCAACCTGCATGATTTCGCGGGTGATGCCTTCAATTTTAATGTCCATCTGCAGCGCGGTAATACCGTCACGGCTACCGGCCACTTTGAAGTCCATGTCGCCCAGGTGATCTTCGTCACCCAGAATGTCAGACAGAACAACAAAGTTATCTTGTTCTTTCACCAGGCCCATTGCGATACCGGCAACGGCAGCCTTGATTGGCACACCTGCATCCATCAGCGCCAGAGAAGCACCACAGACGGAAGCCATGGAAGAAGAACCGTTGGATTCGGTGATTTCAGAAACCACACGCACCGTGTACGGGAAATCTTCTGGTTTAGGCATCATAGCCAATACGCCACGTTTCGCCAGGCGACCGTGACCAATTTCACGACGTTTTGGCGAACCTACCATCCCGGTCTCACCAACGGAGTACGGAGGGAAGTTGTAGTGGAACAGGAAGCTGTCGGTTTTTTCGCCCATCAGCTCATCCAGGTTCTGCGCGTCACGGGCGGTGCCCAGTGTTGCGGTAACCAGTGCCTGAGTTTCACCACGGGTGAACAGTGCGGAACCGTGGGTACGCGGCAGCACGCCGGTGCGCACGTCCAGACCACGGATCATGTCTTTTTCACGGCCGTCGATACGCGGCTCGCCACGCAGCACGCGGCTACGAACGACGTTTTTCTCAACGCTACCCAGGATGTCCTGAATTTCAGATGCGTCCAGAGTTTCGTCCTGTGCCAGCAAGGTTTCAACAACGCTGCTCTTGATCGCATTTACCTGAGCATAACGCTCTTGTTTTTCGGTGATGTGATAAGCGTCGCCCAGGCGGCCTTCTGCCAGTTCTGCAACGCGCGCGTGCAGCGCTTCGTTGACTGCAGGTGCCTGCCAGTCCCACTTGGCTTTGCCGGCTTCGGCAACCAGGGAGTTAATGTTCTCGATAACGATTTGCTGTTGCTCGTGGCCAAAGACCACCGCGCCCAGCATCTGATCTTCGCTCAGAACGTCAGCTTCGGATTCAACCATCAGTACTGCGCCAGCGGTACCGGCAACCACCAGATCCAGGCTGCTTTCTTTCAGCTCGTCGCTGGTTGGGTTCAACACGTATTGATTGTTGATGTAACCCACGCGGGCAGAACCGATTGGGCCATTGAACGGAATACCGGACAGGCTCAGGGCTGCAGAGGCGCCGATCATCGCAACGATGTCCGGGTTAACCTGCGGGTTAAGAGAAACTACGGTCGCGATCACCTGAACTTCGTTCAGGAAGCTGTCCGGGAACAGTGGACGGATCGGACGGTCAATCAGACGGGAGGTCAGAGTTTCACCTTCGCTCGGACGGCCTTCACGACGGAAGAAGCTACCCGGGATACGACCAGCAGCGTAAGTACGCTCCTGATAGTTAACCGTCAGTGGGAAGAAGCTCTGGCCTGGTTTGGCTTTTTTCTGGCCAACTACGGTAACGAATACGGCGGTGTCATCCATGCTCACCATAACGGCGGCAGTGGCCTGACGAGCCATCATACCGGTCTCAATAGTGAGGGTATGCTGGCCATACTGGAATTTGCGAATGATCGGTGTCAGCAAAATTATATCCTTAGATTAGGCGCGCAATCGTATTGACGACTCGACACGCCAGTGACTCGGTTTGCCTTCTCACTACATCCTCGCGACTAATGACAATCCTTATCTCAAGCCTGAGACAAAGCCTCTCATTAGCCGCGCGAACCTCTGTAACGGAAGATCCTGTTTGGAAACATCAGTAATACATTAACCTGATTTGCTTATGCTTCCTAGAAGAAAGGGGCCAAAATAGGCCCCTTTCCACTGAAACTCGCTTGATTAGCGACGCAGACCCAGACGCTCGATCAGGCTGGTGTAACGTGCTACATCTTTACGCTTCAGGTAGTCCAGCAGCTTACGACGCTGAGAAACCATACGCAGCAGACCACGACGGCTGTGGTGATCTTTTTTGTGCTCTGAGAAGTGGCCTTGCAGATGGTTGATCTGCGCAGTCAACAGGGCAACCTGAACTTCGGAAGAACCGCTGTCGTTAGTACCACGACCGAAATCAGCTACGATTTTAGCTTTAGCTTCAACACTTAGAGACATTGTCATACTCCAGATTATAGATAATAAATACAGGCGCCGATCTCTAATTCAGCAACCCAATGCATAAGCTGCGCCATTCTACTCTTAGCGCAGTGCGATCGCAAGACAGTGCGTTTTCTGCCCTTAGTCGAAATATTCGACTACCAGGCGGCGCGGCGCCACACGACCGTCATCGGCAATATCACCCACGCCGATAAATTTACGCTCTTCACCTTCGGTGATACGCACCATGCCCGAGGCCGGTGCGCCGGCAACCTGAACCGGTTGCCCCTGCTTCACGTAACCCGCGACAACGGGCAGCAAATTCACTTCCGGGTAGTTCTCCACCGGGCTGTCCATCGGCATCAACAGCGGATCGAGCAGCTCGGCCGGGGCGACTTCCTGCCGGTGGGCCTGTTCCAGCAATTCATTCAACTGCTCCAGCGTGACCATGCGCTCAGTTGGGTAGGTCGCCACCTGCAGGCGACGCAGGTAGATCACGTGCGCACCGCAACCCAGCAACTCACCGAGGTCATCGGTGATGGTGCGGATGTAAGTCCCTTTCGAACAGTGAATTTCCAGCTCCAGCTCATCCCCTTCCCAGCGAATAAACTGCAGTTCATAAACGGTAATGCTGCGCGCTTCACGCGGTACTTCGATACCCTGGCGAGCATACTCATAGAGTTTCTTGCCCTGGTACTTCAGTGCCGAATACATCGAAGGCACTTGCTTGATATCGCCACGGAAACTGTCCAGCGCCACATCGAGCTGCGCCTGGGTGAAATTCACCGGCCGCTCCTGCACTATCTGACCGTCAGCATCCGAGGTATCGGTACGCTGGCCAAGTCGGGCAATCACACGATAGCGTTTGTCGGAATCAAGCAGGAACTGTGAAAACTTGGTCGCCTCACCGAGGCAAATCGGCAGCATGCCGGTCGCCAGCGGGTCGAGCGCGCCGGTGTGGCCCGCGCGATTGGCGTTATAGAGGCGTTTTACTTTTTGCAGGGCGTCGTTGGACGACAGCCCCTGCGGTTTGTCCAGCAACAGGACACCGTGGATATCACGGCCGCGGCGACGAGGGCGACTCATTAAGCCTCCTCGTCATCGCCTGATGCGGAACGGCGTTCGGCGTCATTCTTCACTACGTTGGTCACCAGGTTGGACATGCGCATGCCTTCAACCAGAGAGTTGTCGTAAGCGAAGGTCAGCTCAGGCACTACGCGCAGACGCATGGCTTTACCCAGCAGCGTGCGGATGTAACCTGAAGCGTCTTCCAGAGCTTTAATGCCTTTAGGCACCAGATCCGGATCGGCGTTTTCGGTCAACACGTTCAGGAAGGTGACGTAAACTTTGGCGTAGGCCAAATCACGGGAAACTTCTACACCAGAAACGGTAGCCATGCCGACACGCGGGTCTTTGACTTCACGTTGCAAAATGATAGCAATCTCTTTTTGCATCTCTTGTGCCACGCGCTGACCGCGGCTGAATTCTTTTGCCATTTTGTGGATTCTCCAGACAAATCGGGGGGCACAAGGCCCCCCAGAACAGACTTAAGCAGATGTGCTAGCGTTAAGCGATGGTGCGTTGGATCTCGATGATTTCGAATACTTCGATCATGTCGCCGACGCGCACGTCGTTGTAGTTCTTAACACCGATACCACATTCCATGCCGTTACGGACTTCGTTAACGTCATCTTTGAAGCGGCGCAGGGATTCCAGCTCGCCTTCATAGATAACCACGTTGTCGCGCAGAACGCGGATTGGGTTGTGACGTTTGATATTACCTTCGGTAACCATACAACCTGCAATGGCACCAAATTTAGGCGATTTGAACACGTCACGCACGGCGGCCAGGCCGATAATCTGCTGCTTGTATTCAGGCGCCAACATACCGCTCATCGCCTGCTTCACTTCGTCGATCAGGTTATAGATCACGGAGTAGTAACGCAGATCCAGGCTTTCTGCTTCAATCACGCGGCGCGCAGAAGCGTCGGCACGAACGTTGAAGCCCAGGATGATGGCGTTGGAAGCCGCTGCCAGCGTGGCGTCGGTTTCGGTGATACCACCTACGCCAGAGCCAACAATCTTCACTTTCACTTCGTCGGTAGAGAGTTTCAGCAGTGATTCGCAAATCGCTTCACAAGAACCCTGTACGTCGGATTTCAGTACGATGTTCAGCTCAGAAACTTCACCGTCGGTCATGTTCGCAAACATGTTTTCCAGTTTGGATTTCTGCTGACGCGCCAGTTTAACTTCGCGGAACTTGCCTTGACGGTACAGCGCAACTTCACGCGCTTTCTTCTCGTCACGCACGACAGTCACTTCATCACCGGCAGCAGGAACGCTGGACAAGCCCAGGATCTCAACCGGAATAGAAGGACCTGCAGAGGTCACTTCGTGACCCAGTTCGTCACGCATCGCACGCACACGGCCGTATTCGAAGCCACACAGAACGATATCGCCTTTATTCAGCGTACCTTCCTGTACCAGCACGGTAGCAACCGGGCCACGACCTTTATCCAAGAAGGATTCGATAACTACGCCGCTGGCCATGCCGCTGCGTACCGCTTTCAGTTCGAGAACTTCAGAACGCAACAGGATAGCTTCCAGCAGTTCGTCGATACCAGTACCGGCTTTCGCAGATACGTGAACGAACTGTGCTTCGCCGCCCCACTCTTCCGGCATAACACCGTACTGGGACAGTTCCTGCTTAACGCGGTCCGGATCGGCTTCCGGCTTGTCAATTTTGTTTACTGCAACGACCAAAGGTACCTTCGCCGCTTGCGCATGCTGGATAGCTTCGATGGTTTGCGGCATAACGCCGTCGTCGGCAGCAACAACCAGAACAACGATGTCTGTCGCCTGAGCACCACGAGCACGCATTGAAGTAAAGGCTGCGTGGCCTGGGGTGTCCAGGAAGGTGATCATGCCATTTTCGGTTTCTACGTGGTAAGCACCGATATGCTGGGTAATACCACCGGCCTCGCCTGCTGCCACCTTGGTGGAGCGGATGTAGTCCAGCAGAGAAGTTTTACCGTGGTCAACGTGGCCCATGATGGTCACAACTGGCGCACGTGGCTCAGCCGCAGCACCGGTATCACGGTCGCTCATCAGCGCTTCTTCCAGCTCGTTCTCACGACGCAGGATAACTTTGTGGCCCATATCTTCAGCAACCAGCTGCGCGGTTTCCTGATCGATAACCTGGTTGATGGTGGCCATTGCACCCATCTTCATCATCGCTTTGATGACCTGGGAGCCTTTAACCGCCATCTTGTTAGCCAGTTCGGCTACGGTGATGGTTTCGCCGATCACAACGTCACGGTTAACCACCTGAGCCGGCTTGTTGAAGCCTTGCTGCAGAGTGCTTGGCTTACGCTTGCCTTTACCACCACGGGTCACGGCACGCGCTTCTTCACGGTCTGCTTTAGACTCGGAAAGTTTGTTGCCTTTCTTCTGCTTGGTCGCTTTACCGCCACGAGTGCGGGCGCGGCGTTCGCCTTCAACTTTAGCGTCGTTTTCGTCTTCGGCAGCACGGGCGTGCTGGGAAGTGGTTACATGATAATCGGCAGTTTCAACCGCTGCGCTGGCTTTCTCAGCAGCAGCCCATTCTTCGCCTTTCTCTTCGGCCATGCGGCGCGCTTCTTCCGCTACGCGTTTGGCGTCTTCTTCAACCTTGCGCCCAACTTCCTCTTCCGCTTTACGTTTCAGTTCTGCGGCTTCGGCTTCACGGCGTGCTTTTTCTGCCTGTGCTGGCTTGGTCATTTCGTCGGTATGTTGATTCGTCACTTTTTCTTTTTCCGCTGAATTACGCTTAGCGATCTCCGCGGCCTCACGTTTGGCTTGCTCTTCGGCTGCGCGCTTTGCTTCTGCTTCGCGTTTCGCCAGCTCTTCTGCTGCGCGCTGTGCCTGCTCTTCCGCTTCACGCTGTGCCTGCTCTGCCGCTTCAGCCTGTTGGGCTTCTGGCGTATCGCGATTTACATAAGTGCGTTTCTTGCGGACCTCAATTTGCACCGATTTACTTTTACCGCCGGTGCTCGGAATATTCAAGGTGCTGCGCGTTTTGCGCTGCAATGTAAGCTTACCCGGCGCGCTACCGTGTTCACGGTTCAAGTGCGCCAGTAAGGCTTCTTTCTCATGTTGGGTTACAGAGTCGCTCTCCGACTTGTTAATCCCTGCATCAGCAAACTGCTGTACCAGGCGATCAACTGGAGTTTGGATCTCTGCTGCCAGCGATTTTACGGTTACATCTGTCGTCATGCTGTTCCTTCCTGCTACAGTTTATTACGCGTTGTCGCCAAACCAACAGATATTACGTGCGGCCATAATCAGCTCGCCGGCTTGCTCATCGCTAAGCCCTTCAATATCAGCCAGATCGTCAACACCCTGCTCGGCAAGATCTTCCAGCGTACAAACCCCACGCGCGGCCAGTTTAAAGGCCATGCTGCGCTCAAGACCCGACAGGTTGAGCAAATCGTCAGCAGGTTTTTGGTCGCCCAGGCTTTCTTCTTGTGCCAGGGCCAGCGTGGTCAATGCAGCTTTGGCGCGATCGCGCAACGCTTCAACCATATCTTCATCCAGACCGTCGATTTCCAGCAGCTCTTTGATTGGCACGTAAGCCAACTCTTCCAGAGTAGAGAAGCCTTCTTCAACCAGTACGGTGGCGAAATCTTCGTCAATATCAAGATGTTTGGTGAAGGTATCAATGGCGGCATGAGCTTCGGCCTGGTGCTTGGCCTGCAGATCGTCCGCCGTCATCACGTTCAGTTCCCAACGGTCATCGTCACGATGTTGTTTTAACAGCTGGGATGCCAAACGCACGTTTTGGCCATTACGGCCGATCGCCTGTGCCAGATTGCTGGCTTCAACGGCGATATCCATGGTGCAATTATCTTCATCAACCACGATCGAGGCAACATCTGCCGGCGCCATGGCGTTGATGACGAACTGCGCAGGGTTATCATCCCACAGGATGATGTCGATACGTTCGCCGCCGAGCTCGCTCGAAACAGCCTGAACGCGCGCACCGCGCATACCGACACAAGCGCCGACTGGGTCGATGCGCTTGTCGTTGGTTTTCACTGCAATTTTTGCACGGGAGCCGGGATCGCGGGCTGCCGCTTTAATTTCAATCACTTCTTCGCCGATTTCCGGTACTTCGATGCGGAACAGTTCTTTCAGCATCTCGGCGCTGGAGCGGCTGACAAACAGCTGCGCACCACGGGCTTCAGGACGAACGGCGTACAGGATACCGCGGATGCGGTCGCCCGGACGGAAGTTTTCGCGTGGCAGCATGTCTTCACGGCCAATGACCGCTTCGGCGTTGCTACCCAGGTCCAGCGCAATGCTGTCACGGTTAACTTTCTTCACCACGCCGGTGACGATTTCACCTTCGTGCTGACGGAAGGCATCAACCACCATCGCGCGCTCGGCTTCACGAACTTTCTGTACGATAACCTGTTTCGCGGTCTGAGTGGTGATACGGTCGAAGGTGACAGATTCAATCTGATCTTCGATGTAACCGCCCAGTTCCATGCCTGGCTCTTCATACTGTGCAGCTTCCAGCGTGATTTCACGCGTTGGCTGAGTCACTTCATCTACAGCAACCCAACGGCGGAAGGTATCGAAATCACCCGTTTTGCGGTCAATGCTGACGCGAACTTCGATTTCCTGCTCGTATTTTTTCTTGGTGGCGGTGGCTAATGCGGTTTCCAGCGCTTCGAAAATCTTCTCACGCGGAAGGGATTTTTCATTGGAAACAGCTTCAACAACAGCCAGAATCTCTTTATTCATCCTAGTTGCCTCATCCAAACTTTAAAAGTGGGGTACCAGGTTCGCTTTCTGGATGTTGCTCAGCGCGAACACTTCATCTTTCCCTTCCACAGTAACCGTGATCATCTCGCCATCGACAGACTTGATAATGCCCTGCCATTTGCGACGGTTCTGTACGGCCATGCGCAGGACCAAGCTGACTTCGTCACCGAGGAAACGAGTATAGTGCTCGGCGGTGAACATCGGGCGATCAAGGCCAGGAGAGGAGACTTCCAAGTTGTAAGCGACTGTGATTGGCTCTTCGACGTCCAATACAGCGCTGACCTGGTGGCTGACATCAGCACAATCGTCAACATTGATGCCGTTTTCACTATCAATATAGATACGGAGCGTCGATTGGCGCGCACGAATAAATTCGATGCCTACAAGTTCAAAGCCCAACGCTTCTACCGGTGCCGAAAGCATCTCTGTTAATTTTTGCTCTAATGTGGACAAGCCCACCCCCAAGACATAAAAAAAGGGCCTAATAGCCCAGTGATTCTGTTGCCAAATAACAAAAAACCCCGAAAATTCGGGGCTTTATGCAACTGGACCCTGTTTGCC
Source organism: Serratia proteamaculans (assembly GCF_949794035.1). Lineage (NCBI taxonomy): Bacteria > Pseudomonadati > Pseudomonadota > Gammaproteobacteria > Enterobacterales > Yersiniaceae > Serratia > Serratia proteamaculans. The sequence continues at coordinate 429,323 of NZ_OX461105.1, read as the reverse complement.
GCTAAGCGGCTTCGGTGCAACTTTCTAACAAGTGTCATTTTCAAATGTTGATCGAGAAAAGCGGAATTCAATCGAAAAGTGTATTTGAAAATAAACACTTAAAGGAAAGTGGTTGCGGGGGCCGGATTTGAACCGACGACCTTCGGGTTATGAGCCCGACGAGCTACCAGGCTGCTCCACCCCGCGTCCGAAAACGTGGCAAATATTACGCCGATAATCGCAAAATAGCAAGTTATCTCTGGGATTTGGTACCGAGGATGGGACTCGAACCCACAAGCCCGTTAGGGCACTACCACCTCAAGGTAGCGTGTCTACCAATTCCACCACCTCGGTACTGACTCTTACTGCTAACGGCTGTTATTTATATCGAGGTAACAACAACCGTTTTCAAACTCTGTTACTGCCTGGCGCTTACTGCGGGATATCGCTGCTCGGCTTGGTTGGTGCTGCCGGCGCGGTAGTCTGCTCAGATTTCACTGGCTGACCCAGATTTTCCCACTCGCTGCCTTTCTTGGTCTGGTTGGTGCTAAGGTTGCCCAGGATCAGACTGATGACGAAGAACAACGTCGCCAGCACAGCCGTCATGCGGGTCATGAAGTTGCCGGAACCACTCGAACCGAACAGCGTGCCAGACGCACCTGCTCCGAATGAGGCTCCCATATCAGCGCCTTTACCTTGCTGCAGCATAATCAGAGCTACCAGCCCGATTGAGATCAGCAGGAAAATTACCAGAAGAGCTTCGTACATAGTTGTACCCGTATCCTTGCGGCTTCACCGCGTGCCAAATGCTTCACACCCCATAGGCTTCTTTTCTAAAAAGAAGTCGCAGGCGTTATATCAAACTGCCCACTGAAGCGGGTGTGAATACTAACCAAAGGCGCTAAACCACGCAAGGGCAATTTGCAGCCACCGGCGCGTTTGCGGAAAAAAACACCAATAAAATTCGCAGTCTGTGATTTTCGGGGGCAACCACCGCCCCCGGACTCATCAGCGTTCAATTAACCCGCAGATTTCACCGCATCAGCGATACGATGCGCCAGCGCAGTCACCTGCTGCTCGTCTTCACCTTCCACCATCACGCGGATCAGGGGTTCGGTACCAGATTTGCGCAGCAGAACGCGACCGCGACCGGCCAGTTCCACTTCAACCTGCTCGGTAATTTTACGCATTTCTTCGGATTCCAGCGGGTTGTGCTCGCCGACAAAGCGCACGTTGACCAGAATTTGCGGCAGCAATTTCATGCCGCTGCACAGATCGTGCAGACTCATACTGTTACGAACAATCGCGGTCAGCACCTGCAGGCCGGCGACGATGCCGTCACCCGTGGTGGTTTTGTCCAGCAGGATCACGTGGCCGGAGTTTTCCGCACCGATACGCCACCCCAGTTCCTGCAGCTTCTCCAGTACGTAGCGGTCACCGACTTTCGCGCGTGCAAAGGGAATGCCCAACTGCTTGAGTGCCAGCTCCAGCCCCATGTTGCTCATCAGCGTACCGACCGCACCGCCGCGTAACTGGCCCTGACGCAGTCCTTCACGGGCAATGATATACAGGATTTGGTCGCCGTCGACCTTGTTGCCAAGGTGATCAACCATCATCACGCGGTCGCCGTCACCGTCAAATGCCAGGCCGACATGGGCTTTTTCCTGCAGCACACGCTCCTGCAGTTGACGAACGTCGGTCGCTCCGCATTTTTCATTGATATTCATGCCATCCGGCTCAACGCCGATGGCAATCACTGTGGCACCCAACTCGCGCAGCACGCTTGGCGCAATGTGATAGGTTGCGCCATTGGCGCAGTCCACCACGATTTTCAGGCCTTTCAGGCTCAGTTCGCTCGGGAAGGTACCTTTACAGAATTCGATGTAGCGGCCGGCAGCGTCGATGATCCGGCTGGCCTTGCCCAATTCTGAGGATTCCACGCAGGTCAGCGGTTTTTCCATTTCGGCTTCAATAGCTTCTTCAACATGGTCCGGCAACTTGGCCCCATCAATCGAGAAGAACTTAATGCCGTTGTCATAAAACGGGTTATGCGATGCGGAGATCACAATACCGGCTTCAGCACGGAAGGTACGCGTCAGATACGCTACCGCCGGCGTCGGCATCGGGCCGGTGAACGAGGCAGACAGCCCCGCTGCGGCAAGCCCGGCTTCCAGCGCCGACTCCAGCATATAGCCGGAGATTCGGGTATCTTTACCGATAATAATTTTACGAGATCCGTGACGTGCCAGTACCTTACCCGCCGCCCAGCCAAGCTTCAGAACAAACTCAGGGGTAATAGGACTATCACCGACCTTGCCACGAATGCCGTCGGTACCAAAATATTTGCGCTCGCTCATGTCTCTATCATCCCTTAGCTGAAAGTGTTGCCTCGACGACACGCATCGCCTCGACGGTTTCTTTAACGTCATGCACTCTGACAATCTGTGCGCCCTGCATGGCGGCGATCACCGCACAGGCCACGCTGCCGATGACCCGCTGCTCAGGGGGCACGTTAAGTAGTTGCCCAATCATCGACTTACGCGACATTCCCACCAACAACGGCAGGCCGAAGTGATGAAACTCGGACAATCTGGCCAGAAGCTGATAATTGTGCGCTAAATTCTTACCGAAACCGAATCCTGGGTCGAGCAGCAATTTCTGATTTGTAATCCCGGCGGCGTTACAGCGTTCAATATGCCGTTGGAAAAAGGCGTTTACGTCACCAATAAGGTCGTCATAGTGCGGCGCCTGCTGCATGGTTCGCGGTTCACCCTGCATATGCATCAGGCATACTGGTAGCCCAGTTTCTGCGGCTGCGGCCAGCGCACCCGGCTCCTGCAACGAGCGAACGTCGTTAATCAAATGCGCCCCCGCCAGGGCCGATTCACGGATCACCCCGGCTTTTGAGGTATCCACCGAGATAAAGACTTCAAAACGACGGGCTATCGCTTCCACCACGGGCACTACGCGTGCGATCTCTTCTTCTTCACTGACCTCTGCCGCTCCCGGTCTGGTCGACTCACCACCCACATCAATCATGGTCGCACCGGCCGAAATCAGTGCATGGGCATGCAGCAACGCCTGATTTAGCGAGTTGTGTTGGCCGCCGTCAGAAAAAGAATCCGGTGTTACGTTGAGGATCCCCATCACCCGTGGATGGGAAAGATCGAAAGTCGTGTCTCGCACGGTTAACTGCATTACTAATCCACCTTACTGTTGCCTGGTTCACTGCCCGCCGGACAATAAAAAACCCCGGCATGCCGGGGTTCGATGTTATTACACAGCCAAAGTTACTTGTCTAGCTGTTCAGACATGGTATTGCCTGGGTTTGGCGTACGCGGCTCATCTACCGGCGTTGGAGCTTTTGGTGTGCCACCATTGTCGGAGTTGCTGCCTTTGCTCGCATCGTCCCAACCCGCTGGCGGACGCACGTCTTTGCGGTTCATCAGATCGTCGATCTGTGGCGCATCGATGGTTTCATATTTCATCAGCGCATCCTTCATTGAATGCAGGATGTCCATGTTTTCCATCAACAACGCACGCGCACGGATGTAGTTGCGTTCGATCAGGGATTTAACTTCCTGGTCGATGATGCGCGCGGTTTCGTCCGACATGTGTTTCGCCTTGGCCACGGAACGACCCAGGAACACTTCGCCCTCTTCTTCCGCATACAGCAGTGGCCCCAGCTTCTCGGAGAAGCCCCACTGGGTCACCATGTTGCGGGCAATCGAGGTCGCCACTTTAATGTCGTTCGACGCACCGGTAGAGACTTTCTCTGGCCCGTAAATGATCTCTTCAGCCAGACGACCACCGTACAGAGTAGAGATTTGGCTCTCCAGTTTCTGACGGCTGGCGCTGATTGCATCGCCTTCCGGCAGGAAGAAGGTGACACCCAATGCACGGCCACGAGGAATAATCGTTACCTTGTGTACCGGGTCGTGCTCAGGAACCAGACGACCGATAATGGCATGGCCTGCTTCGTGATACGCGGTCGACTCTTTCTGCGCTTCGGTCATCACCATGGAGCGACGTTCCGCACCCATCATGATCTTGTCTTTGGCTTTTTCGAACTCAACCATCGACACGACGCGTTTGTTGCCGCGAGCGGCAAACAGCGCTGCTTCGTTGACCAGGTTAGCCAGGTCAGCACCGGAGAAGCCCGGAGTACCACGTGCCAATACTGAAGCATCAACATCTGGCGCCAAAGGCACGCGACGAGAATGCACTTTCAGGATCTGCTCACGGCCACGTACGTCTGGCAGACCAACCACAACCTGACGGTCGAAACGGCCTGGGCGCAGCAATGCCGGGTCAAGCACGTCTGGACGGTTGGTCGCAGCGATGACGATAATGCCTTCGTTGCCTTCAAAGCCGTCCATCTCAACCAGCATCTGGTTCAGCGTTTGCTCACGTTCATCATGACCGCCACCCAGACCGGCGCCACGCTGGCGACCGACGGCGTCGATTTCATCGATAAAGATGATGCACGGAGCCGCTTTTTTGGCCTGTTCGAACATGTCACGCACACGAGACGCACCGACACCCACAAACATTTCCACGAAGTCGGAACCGGAAATGGTGAAGAACGGCACTTTTGCCTCGCCGGCGATCGCTTTCGCCAACAGCGTTTTACCGGTCCCTGGAGGGCCAACCATCAGCACGCCTTTAGGGATCTTGCCGCCCAGTTTCTGGAAACGGCTCGGCTCGCGCAGGTATTCCACCAGTTCGCTCACTTCGTCTTTTGCTTCGTCACAACCAGCAACGTCAGCAAAAGTGGTTTTGATCTGGTCTTCCGTCAGCATGCGGGCCTTGCTCTTGCCAAAGGACATCGCGCCCTTGCCGCCGCCGCCCTGCATTTGCCGCATAAAGAAGATCCAAACCCCGATCAGCAACAGCATTGGGAACCACGAAATAAAGATAGAAGCCAGCAAACTCGGCTCTTCAGGTGGTTCACCAACAACTTTCACATTCTTGGTTAACAACGTATCCAGCAATTTAGGATCGTTGACAGGGATGTAGGTCGTGTATTTGTTACTGTCTTTCTTGGTAACGTTAATTTCACGTCCGTTGATTCGCGCTTCGCGAACCTGGTCCTGGGTCAGCTCGGACATGAAGGTAGAGTAATCCACCCTACGGCCATTCGACTCGCTGGGCCCAAAGCTCTGGAATACAGACATCAACACTACCGCGATGACTAACCAGAGAATTAGGTTTTTCGCCATGTCACTCAAGGGATTAACCTCATATTACAACTGTGTTAACAAACAGCGTTAGGGTACTACAGCTTGCGCCCTGTCGCTACAATGTACACTTCGCGCGAACGTGCGCGGGAAGCGTCTGGCTTACGAATCTTAACCTTCGTAAACAGGGAGCGAATTTCCCGTAGGTACTCGTCAAAACCATCTCCCTGGAACACCTTCACCAGGAAACTTCCGCCTGGTGCGAGGACATCACGACACATTCCCAGTGCTAATTCCACCAGATACATCGATCTTGGAATATCGACGGCCGGAGTGCCACTCATATTCGGGGCCATGTCAGACATAACCACCTGAACCTTGCTTTCACCTACACGTTCCAACAGAGCCTTGATCACCAGTTCATCACGAAAATCGCCCTGAAGGAAATCGACGCCAACGATAGGATCCATTGGCAAAATATCACAGGCGATAATACGGCCGGAACCGCCGATCTGGGTCACGACATATTGCGACCAGCCCCCCGGTGCCGCACCCAAGTCCACTACGGTCATACCGGGTTTAAACAGTTTGTCACTCTGCTGTATTTCATCAAGTTTAAACCAGGCGCGCGAACGCAGCCCTTTTTTCTGCGCCTGTTGAACATATTTATCGCTAAAGTGTTCTTGTAACCAGCGACTGGAGCTAGCAGAACGCTTTTTATTAGCCATCTCGTTTTCCAACTATCATAAAAAGAGTCTTAATGTCAGGTTCGCTGCTCATGTAGACTCACACCGGTGAAGACCGATTTGGTGATATACATGAGATGGCGGTAGAATGTACCGTTTTCAATCCCAACTTAAGCAAAAAAGACAATGAATCTGAATAATAAACAAAAACAGCACCTGAAAGGCCTGGCGCATCCGTTAAAACCGGTTGTCATGCTGGGTAATAACGGTCTCACCGAAGGGGTGCTGGCTGAAATTGAACAGGCTCTGGAGCATCATGAGCTGATCAAGGTAAAAATCGCTGCTGAAGATCGCGAGACCAAAACCCTGATCGCCGACGCTATCGTGCGTGAAACGGGTGCCTGCAACGTGCAAGTCATCGGCAGTACGCTTATTCTTTACCGCCCGTCTAAAGAGCGCAAGATCAGTCTACCGCGTTAATAAGCATTGGGTTAACGAAAAGGTGCCATGCACCTGATTCAGATAAAAGGCCGCGTGCGGCCTTTTTCCTTTCTTTACAAAACCCTGGCGATTTTCTGAACGAATGCAGAGAGATCAGAGATAATCAACCTTCAAGATCTCATAATCGACATCGCCACCCGGGGTTTTTATCACGACCACGTCATCAACTTCTTTACCGATCAAACCGCGCGCCATCGGTGAATTCACCGAAATCAGATTTTTCTTGAAATCGGCCTCGTCGTCACCAACGATGCGGTAGGTCACTTCTTCTTCGCTATCCAGGTTCATCACCGATACGGTGGAGCCAAAAATCACGCGGCCATTATTTGGCATCTTGGTGATATCGATCACCTGCGCGTTCGACAGCTTGGCTTCAATTTCCTGGATACGCCCTTCGCAAAAACCCTGCTGCTCACGAGCGGCATGGTACTCTGCGTTTTCTTTCAAATCGCCGTGTTCACGGGCGTCAGCGATGTCCGCAATGATTTTCGGACGGCGCACCCCTTTCAAAAAATCGAGTTCTTCACGCAGTTTTTCAGCGCCAAACAAGGTCATCGGAATCTGTTTCATAATGTAAATACCTCTAAATCTTTCCTGTTCAAATAACCGTCATCCTGACGTGTTCGAATGAAAAAACGGTGGGTACATGCCCCCCGCCTCCAGGCGACAAACAAAAGAAGCCTGACTCGGAACTGTTGCCCAAGTCAGGATCGATTTTGCATTTTGATACGCATTTTAGCGTAGAGTTCCTTGAGGGTCATCGTTTACTTTTTCCCTGAATGCACCGTAGTATGACGGCACGTTATCCAGCTGTTATCCCGAGATTATGCGTTTTTCACGAATTGTCAGTGCATTGGCTTGCGCATTTGTTCTAAATGCGAATGCGGCCCCGGTTGAAGATTACACACAATATTTGCCTGATGGGGCCAACCTTGCCCTGGTAGTTCAGAAGATCGGTGCAGACACACCGACCATCGATTATCACTCTCAGCAAATGGCGTTGCCGGCCAGTACCCAGAAAGTGCTGACCGCGCTGGCTGCATTATTGCAGCTCGGCCCCGACTATCGCTTCACGACCACGCTGGAAAGCCAGGGTGATATCAGTGACGGCGTGCTGCGCGGTAACCTGATTGCCCGCTTCAGCGGCGATCCGACCTTTAAGCGCCAAAGTCTGCGCAACATGGTGGCGATCCTGAAAAAACAGGGCGTACGCCAGATCACCGGCGATGTGCTGGTCGATACTTCGGTATTCGCCAGCCATGACAAAGCCCCCGGTTGGCCGTGGAACGACCTGACGCAGTGCTTCAGCGCACCACCGGCGGCGGCGATAGTCGACCGCAACTGCTTCTCGGTGTCGCTGTACAGCGCGCCAAATCCGGGCGACATGGCCTTTATTCGCGTGGCCTCCTATTATCCGGTGAATATGTTCAGCCAGGTACGTACGCTGGCGAAAGGTTCTGCGGACGCCCAATATTGCGAACTGGATGTGGTGCCGGGCGAGTTGAACCGCTTTACGCTGACCGGCTGTCTGACCCAACGCAGCGACCCACTGCCGCTGGCTTTTGCTATCCAGGATGGCGCCAGCTATGCCGGTGCTATTTTAAAAGATGAGCTGAAACAGGCCGGCATTCAGATCGACGGCCACCTGAAGCGTCAGACCCAGCCAGGCCTGAAAGGAACGGTGATCGCCCAAGCTCAATCAGCGCCGCTGCACGAGTTGTTGAAGATCATGCTGAAGAAATCGGACAACATGATCGCCGATACCGTATTCCGCACTATCGGCCATGAGCGTTTTGGCGTTCCGGGCACCTGGCGTGCCGGTGCCGACGCGGTGCGTCAGGTCCTTCGTCAGAAAGCCGGCGTCGATTTGGGTAACAGCATCGTGGTAGACGGCTCAGGCCTGTCACGCCATAACCTGCTGGCCCCGGCAACCATGATGCAGGCATTGCAGTACATTGCGCAGCATGACAGCGAGCTAAACTTTATTTCGATGCTGCCGTTATCCGGCTACGACGGAACCCTGCGTTACCGTGGCGGTCTGCATGAAGCCGGTGTCGACGGCAAGGTTTCTGCCAAAACCGGTGCGCTGCAAGGCGTGTATAACCTGGCCGGGTTTATCACCACCGCCAGCGGACAGCGTTTTGCCTTCGTACAGTATCTGTCAGGCTATGCCGTGCCGCCGGAAGATCAGAAACAGCGCCGTGCTCCCTTGGTACGTTTCGAAAGCCGCCTGTACCGGGATATTTATCAGAATAACTGAGGGTTATGATGAAACTGCTGATTGTTGAAGACGATGAGCTGCTGCAACAAGGCCTGGCACTGGCATTAGCCGGGGAAGGCTATGCCTGCGACTGCGCCGCCACGGCGGCGGAGGCCAGTGCTCTGCTCCTCACCAGTCAGTACAGTATGATTATCCTCGATCTGGGCCTGCCCGACATGGACGGCGCCAGCCTGCTTCGGCAGTGGCGCCGCCAGCAAGTTGAATTGCCGGTACTAATTCTGACAGCACGTGACGCACTGGAAGATCGTGTCGACGGGCTGGATGCCGGCGCCGACGATTACCTGGTGAAGCCCTTTGCTTTGGTTGAGCTGCAGGCGCGCGTGCGAGCGCTGATCCGCCGCTACCAGGGCCACAGTGACAATCTCATGCAGTTGGACGATCTCCAGCTCAATCTCTCCAGTCAGCAGGTTTATGTTCAACAACAGCCGGTGGAAGTCACTCCAAAAGAGTTCGCCATCCTGTCGCGTCTGATGATGCGCGCCGGACAAACGGTCAACCGTGAACTGCTGCAGCAGGATCTTTATACCTGGCAGGATGATTTGGGCTCTAACACGCTGGAAGTGCATATCCATAACCTGCGCCGCAAATTGGGTAAGGATCGCATCCGTACCGTTCGCGGTATCGGCTATCGCCTGGAATCCTCATCATGATCAGCATGCGCCGTCGTCTGTTGTTGATGCTGGCGCTGATCCTTTTGGTCACCCAGCTTATCAGTGCCTTTTGGCTGTGGCATGAAAGCCAGGAGCAAATCAGCTTCCTGGTGGATGAAACCCTGTCGGCCAAGGTTCGTACCGAGCGTGTCGATACGGAAATCGCCGAAGCGATAGCCTCGTTGCTCGCCCCTTCACTGATCATGATGATCGTCACCCTGCTGGCCTCATTTTGGGCTATCAGCTGGATTATCCGACCGCTTAATCAACTGCAGCAACGGCTGGAAAAGCGCTCCGCCGATAACCTGACGCCACTGCCGCTCAACAGTGACAGTCTGGAAATGATGGCGGTTACCACCACACTCAACCAATTGTTCTCGCGACTGGATAACACCATCCAACAGGAACGGCTGTTTACCGCCGATGCCGCCCATGAGCTGCGTACACCTCTGGCGGGGATCCGTCTGCATCTGGAGTTAATGGAAAAGCAGGGGATCCCGCAAAGCGGACCGCTGATTACCCGCATTGACCAACTGATGCACACCGTCGAGCAATTGTTGATGCTTGCGCGCGCCGGGCAAGATTTTGCCAGTGGCCATTATCAACGCTTCGATTGGGTGAGCGACGTTATTCAACCGCTACGGGAAGAACTCGAGGAGTTGGCTGCGCAACGCGGACAAAGTCTGCAATGGCAGCTTCCGGCCACCGCGCCGGTACATGGCGACCCGGTGCTGTTACGTCTGCTGCTGCGCAACCTGGTGGAGAATGCCCATCGTTATAGCCCCGAGGGCAGCAGGATCCAGGTGCAACTGACTCGGCAGGATCGCGGGCATCGGCTACAGGTGATCGATGAAGGACCGGGCGTCAAAGAGAAAATGGTCGGCGAACTCACCCAGGCCTTCCGCCGTATGGATCAGCGCTATGGCGGCAGTGGGCTGGGGCTGAACATCGTGACCCGTATTGTACAACTGCATCAGGGCCGCTTAACGTTGGAAAACCGTCAGGATACCCACGGGCTCAATGCTCAATGCTGGTTGCCGGAAAACGTATTGAAATAAAAAAAGGGCCCAGTATTAACTGAGCCCCTCTCTTCGCAAGATTACTTCTGGTAAACGATTTCGACGCCTTCGTCGTCTTCTTCATCCCAGTCGTCATCCCAGTCGTCATCCGCTTCAGCTTCCACTTCAGCGATCTGTTCACGATGGTAATCATCCCACATGAACTCGACTTTCTCCGGCGCGCTTTCTGCGATGGCCATGGCTTTCGGTTGGGTATTGATAAACTTCATCACATCCCAGCACAGCGCATTGACACCTTCGCGATTGACGGCGGAGATCATGTAGTATTTACCTTCCCAACCCATGCCCTCTGCAATCGCCTTGGCACGTTCGGCAGCTTCTTCTTCGCCTATCACATCAATCTTGTTGAAAACCAGCCAGCGAGGCTTCTGCGACAGATTCTCGCTATACTGATTCAACTCATTGATGATGATTTTGGCATTTTCTACCGGGTCAGACTCATCGATTGGGGCGATATCCACCAGGTGCAACAGCACGCGGCAACGCTCCAGATGCTTCAGGAAGCGAATACCCAGACCAGCGCCGTCAGCGGCACCTTCGATCAGCCCTGGGATATCGGCAACCACGAAGCTTTGCTCGTGGTCCATACGCACCACACCCAGGCTTGGTACCAGAGTGGTAAACGGATAGTCAGCCACTTTCGGCTTGGCAGCAGACACGGCGCGGATAAAGGTCGACTTGCCGGCGTTCGGCAGGCCTAACATACCCACATCGGCCAGCAGCAACAGCTCCAGCAGGATGTCACGAGCTTCACCGGCGGTACCCAACGTTTTCTGACGCGGAGCACGGTTGACCGATGATTTAAAACGGGTGTTGCCCAAACCGTGCCAACCGCCTTTCGCCACCATCAGACGCTGCTCATGACGGGTCATGTCACCGAGGATCTCGCCGGTGCCCTGATCCTGCACGCGAGTACCTACCGGTACCTTGATGGTAATATCTTTGCCACGCTTGCCGGTACAGTCACGGCTCTGACCGTTCTGGCCACGTTCGGCGCGGAAAGATTTCTCAAAGCGGTAGTCGATCAGCGTGTTGAGGTTTTCGTCCGCCAACAGATAGACGTCGCCGCCATCGCCGCCGTCACCACCATCAGGCCCGCCGTTCGGGATATACTTTTCGCGACGGAAGCTGACGCAACCATTACCACCGTCACCTGCAACGACCAAAATCGCTGCTTCATCTACAAACTTCATTTACCGTCTCCGTAAATCATTCACCAGGCTGCTTCAAAGGAGCAACCAGGCGGGGTTCTGCCCGTCGCGGCCACCAACGGTGACCAATTGCGGAAAACATGGCGCCCGCTACCACCACGAAAGCACCGACATAGCCGACGACATTTAATGTCGGGGCGGCGAATACGTGTGGCCAGGCCAGCGCCAATAAATCTGAAAAAAGCAGGGTAAACAGCGGTGTCAGCGTCACTAACGCGCTCACCTGTGCCGCCTGCCAGCGCGCCATGGCCTCAGCCAGCGCACCATAACCAATCAGCGTGTTGGCACCACAGAACAGCAGACAGGCTAATTGCCAACCGCTGAGCTGGAAAATCACCTCCGGCCTGGCCAGAGGAAATAACGCCACTGCACATAAAGTGTACAACATTACCAGGATTTGCGGCGAGGCCAATCGACGCAGCAACACTTTCTGCGCAACGCCATAAGTAACCCAGACCGTTGCCGCACACACACCCAACAACACCCCAAGGGTGTAATCCGTCAGGCGGGTGAAAATTTCAATCAGGCTGACGTTGAAGAACAACAGCAACCCGCAGATTAGCATCAGCGCGCCAATCACCTGGGTAATACGCATGCGCTCTTTTAAAATCAGCACGCTGGCAAACATCATGCCGACCGGCGATAGTTGGCCGATCACTTGCGATGCTGTCGGGCTGAGATACTGCAGTGAAGAGCTGAAGAAAATAAAATTCCCCAGCAAGCCTGCGGTGGCGATGGCCAGAATCAACAACCAGCGCGGTTGACGGAACAGGGTCACCGGCGGCAACTTGCCACGCACGGCCAAAATAAGCCCCAATCCAAGTGCAGCAATGGTAAATCGATACCAAACGATGGTAAACGGCTCCATCACTACCAGCACTTCTTTCATCGCAATCGGCAATGCACCCCAGCAAACTGCCGTAGTCACCGCCAGAGAAATGCCAATTCCGACCTGCTGTTTCGTTTCCATCTTACCTTTGCCAGCGCTGACGGGCCGATACACAAGCAGCCCATAAATGTAAAAAGCCCCGCAACGAATTGCGGGGCTTACATCTATTTAGTAAGGCTCGGAAAATTATTCAGCTTCGATGCTGATAAATTTACGATTGCTCGGGCCTTTAACTTCGAATTTGACTTTACCGTCTTTCAAAGCAAACAGAGTGTGGTCTTTGCCGCAACCCACGTTGGTACCAGCGTGGAATTTAGTGCCGCGCTGACGAACGATGATGCTGCCTGCCAGTACTGCTTCGCCGCCAAAGCGTTTTACGCCCAGACGTTTAGCTTCTGAATCGCGACCGTTACGAGTCGAGCCGCCAGCCTTTTTGTGTGCCATTAATCTGCTCCCCTAACTTAAGCGCTGATGCCGGTGATTTTAACGTCAGTGAACCACTGACGGTGGCCCTGCTGCTTACGATGGTGCTTACGACGACGAAACTTAACGATCTTAATTTTCTCGCCACGACCGTGAGCAACGACTTCAGCTTTGATCTTACCGCCATCGACGTAAGGAACGCCGATTTTGATATCTTCGCCATTAGCGATCATCAGAATCTGGTCAAACTCAACTGCTTCACCAGTTGCGATGTCCAGCTTTTCCAAGCGAATGGTTTGACCTTCGCTTACTCGGTGTTGTTTACCACCACTTTGGAAAACCGCGTACATATAAAACTCCGCTTTCCGCGTGCCCAACTGTTTAGTACAGAGCGCGCTATAAATATTCACAATAGGGCGCGAATTCTACGCAATAATCCAGCATATGACAAGAGCAGAATAAGACCAGAAGCAGAAAAAAGAAGAAAAAAAGCACAGTTTCTTTCATGGCGTTTATCTGAGCCGTTTTTCAAGTACAATCAGAGGGACAGTTACCGCCATGTACCGATGTGAGCAGCGATCTCAACGCGGTGAAGAGAAACACAGCTGAAAAAAATACAATGAACCTAGAGCAAATTACCGAGTTAACCGCGCAAGATATGGCGGCCGTGAACGCAACAATTCTCGAACAGCTGAATTCCGATGTCACGCTCATCAATCAGCTTGGCTATTACATTATCAGTGGTGGCGGTAAACGCATCCGCCCGATGATCGCCGTTCTGGCGGCGCGGGCGTTGCATTATCAGGGTGATAAACACATTACCGTGGCTGCGCTGATCGAATTCATTCACACCGCTACCCTGCTGCATGATGACGTGGTGGATGAATCAGATATGCGCCGCGGCAAGGCCACCGCCAATGCCGCCTTCGGCAATGCCGCCAGCGTGCTGGTCGGCGACTTCATTTATACGCGTGCTTTCCAGATGATGACCAGCCTGGAATCGCTGCGCGTGTTGGCGCTGATGTCAGAGGCCGTCAACGTGATAGCCGAAGGCGAAGTGCTGCAGTTAATGAACGTCAACGATCCGGACATTACCGAAGAAAGTTACATGCGGGTGATCTACAGCAAAACCGCACGTCTGTTTGAAGCGGCAGCACAGTCCTCAGCCATCCTTTCAGATGCAAGTGAAGCAGAAGAAAAAGCGCTGCAGGATTACGGTCGCTACCTTGGCACCGCTTTCCAGTTGATCGATGACCTGCTCGATTACAGCGCCGACGGCAGCACGCTGGGTAAAAATACCGGTGACGATCTCAATGAAGGGAAGCCGACACTGCCGTTACTGCACGCCATGCATAACAGCGAAGGCGCACAGAAAACCATGATCCGTGGGGCTATTGAACAAGGTAACGGCCGTCATTTGCTGGAGCCCGTGTTGGAGGCCATGCAGCAATGCGGCTCCCTGGAATATACCCGCCAGCGTGCTGAGGAAGAGGCCGACAAGGCCATTGCCGCATTGCAGGTTCTCCCGGAATCCGCTCATCGTTCCGCGCTGGAAGGATTAGCGCATCTTGCGGTTCAACGTGATTTTTAAGAAACAATAAACGTCTTGCTGTTTCCACAGACCCGCTCTGCGGGTCTGCTCATTTCTCCGCTGAAATACGCGCCAGTAAGCTACCGATCCCTTCTCGCATCAGGAACGCCAAAACTTTCTCACGTTCGCTCTCCGTCAGGTGATAGAAATATTCAATCCACACGGCCAGCGGATCCTTGCGGTCAATCTCATAGCTCGCAGGTTCTTCTTTTAATACCAATAAATTACGTATCCCGGCAGGCAAGCTGTCAATATGGTATTCCAGCGCTTTCCCCTGCACGCCTTTACGCCGGCGGCTGATCCAGCCTTCACGACGCGCCATCAAATTTATTCCCTGTGGTGAGGAGGGTAATCCTGCTACGCCTGTCAGCTCCTTGGCGGCAAACCACTCTTTTTTCATAGCCATGTTCTCTGGGCAAAAGTCGGCAAATATCTTTTTTTGGGAAATTTATGGGATATTTTTTAAGAAATTTAGTGGTATCCTAGTTTCCGTATAAGCGTTTCATGTTGTTCAAACGATTAATTTTGACCTGTTAGTTATACCACTAACAGAACTTTCGCTAATCAAAAAAGGAATGCAAACATGAACTCAAGGAACAAGGACTGGCATCCGGCGGATATCATTGCGGCTTTACGTAAGAAGGGAACCACACTGGCGGCGGTATCGCGCAAGGCAGGGCTAAGCTCATCAACGCTGGCGAATGCGCTATCGCGCCCCTGGCCAAAAGGGGAATGGTTAATTGCCGAATCACTTAACATCCATCCTGCAGAGATTTGGCCAAGCCGTTATTTCGATCCACACACCCATAACCTGCTGGATCGAAAAGCCCGCATCCGGTCATAGCTTCGGGCATAAAAAAACCGCCGGTACGCTGTCCGGCGGCCTATGTATACTCATGCACCACTGAATGATCAGTTATTGATAAACTTTTCGCCCAGTTCGATATCTTTGTGCAGAACATCCAGCATGTCTTCCAGCGCTTTCTGTTCGAACGCGCTCAGAGTCCCGATGTCTTTGCGTTCTTCAACGCCATTCTTACCCAGCACCAGCGGTTGTGCGAAGAAGCGAGCATATTTGCCATCCCCTTCCACGTAAGCACATTCCACCACGCCTTTTTCGCCTTGCAGCGCACGAACCAGAGACAGGCCGAAACGCGCCGCCGCCTGACCCATTGACAGGGTTGCAGACCCGCCACCGGCTTTAGCTTCAACCACTTCAGTACCCGCATTCTGGATACGCTTGGTCAGATCAGCCACTTCCTGCTCGGTAAAGCTCACGCCAGGGATCTGTGACAACAATGGCAGGATGGTCACGCCAGAGTGTCCGCCGATTACCGGTACGTTCAGCTCTTCCGGCTGTTTGCCTTTCAGCTCAGCCACGAAGGTGTTGGAACGGATGATATCCAGCGAAGTCACGCCGAACAGTTTATTTTTGTCATAAACACCGGCTTTCTTCAGCACTTCTGCTGCGATAGCCACGGTGGTGTTAACCGGGTTGGTGATAATACCGATGCAGGCTTGCGGGCAGGTTGTTGCCACTTGCTGGATCAGATTACGCACGATGCCCGCGTTCACGTTGAACAGATCTGAACGATCCATGCCTGGTTTGCGTGCAACGCCGGCAGAAATCAGTACCACGTCCGCGCCGTGCAGGGCTGGAGTCGCGTCTTCGCCACTGAAGCCTTTGATTTTAACTGCGGTTGGGATGTGGCTTAAATCGACGGCAACGCCTGGGGTAACGGGGGCAATGTCGTAGAGAGAGAGTTCAGAACCTGAAGGAAGCTGGGTTTTGAGTAGAAGGGCGAGGGCCTGGCCGATACCGCCAGCAGCACCGAGAACTGCAACTTTCATCCTATACTCCTTTATTATCTTAAATATATAAAGCGCCGTGAATATGTTGGGTACGGACCTTAAATTATTACACCTTTAAAAACAATCTCTTAACAGTCTGTTTGAGAACTGGCGCAATAAAACGGCCGATGTCGCGCTCATCTTA
Source organism: Serratia proteamaculans (assembly GCF_949794035.1). Classification (NCBI taxonomy): domain Bacteria; kingdom Pseudomonadati; phylum Pseudomonadota; class Gammaproteobacteria; order Enterobacterales; family Yersiniaceae; genus Serratia; species Serratia proteamaculans. The sequence goes on along the minus strand of NZ_OX461105.1, from coordinate 412,857 downwards.
GATTAAATCGCTTACGCATTAAGGGCATAGCGCACACTAATCAAAAATACTGCGAGGTTATTCACGAGCAAGTTAACCGGCGGTTACATTACACCCTTACACAACATCAGAACAACATCATTTTAATAACATTTTCTTTACTACCGCAGACGGCTTTTTCGGTCACGGAAAGGGCATATTCATGGGATACGGATTTTGTTAAAATGCTGCCCTTTCCTCATTGTCCGGGCCTTTTTGTTTTTTCCGGGCGTCCTTTTATTGCATAAAAATTCATTTATATGCATAATAATCACTTCAATTGTCAACATTCCACGGTGCAAAATGCGTAATCCCGCAAAGCAGGAAGATCTGATCAAGGCGTTTAAAGCGTTATTGAAAGAAGAAAAATTCAGTTCTCAAGGCGAGATTGTTTTGGCGCTGCAAGAAGAAGGCTTCGAAAACATCAACCAATCCAAAGTATCGCGCATGCTGACCAAGTTCGGTGCGGTGCGTACGCGCAATGCCAAAATGGAAATGGTGTATTGCCTTCCGGCCGAACTCGGCGTACCCACCACCACCAGCCCGCTGAAAAACCTGGTGTTGGACGTCGATCATAACGATGCTGTGGTAGTGATCCACACCAGTCCCGGCGCCGCACAGTTAATAGCCCGCCTGCTGGACTCGCTGGGTAAATCTGAAGGCATCCTCGGCACTATCGCCGGTGACGACACTATTTTCGTTACCCCGGCCAGCAGCTTTACCGCTCGTCAGCTGTACGAAGCCATCCTGACGCTGTTCGAACAAGAGTTATGATGCATAGCGCTAACAAAATGCGGCCAACGGTCGCGTTTTGTTAGCACTTCTTTAACCCTACCCTTACCTTTCCCCCATCATCTACCACGTTTAAAACCAAGTTTCCTCCACACCACAACACATTTCAATGACATTTCACCGTAACCAGTGATAGCTACTGCTATCTTCCGCACTTTTGGTCAAAAGCACTTACCTCATTGAAATTACATAATTTTAACATTGAAAGATCGTTTTATGAGCGGTTTTTATTCCATCTGGTTATTAAAAATAAGCAACACCATAATAAAGTTTCACAAGAAACTGTTAGCTAACTATTAATTTTTAGGGTTACTAGATGTATACTCATTTCCGTGACGTAAATCACAGTTCATTGGAACTGATAAAAGAATACGAAAAGGCTAAATCATGAAAATTAAAGCTACCATCGCAACCATGAGCGTTCTATCCATGCTTTCTTTCGGCGCATTTGCAGCACAATCTGTTGATGCAAATCAGGCCGCAAAAATGCAGGCCGCAGGGACTATTACCGTCAGCGGCGTTGCCGGTGCACCTTCAGACATCCGCCAGGCACTGTCTGAAAAAGCCGATGCCAAAGGGGCAACCGCTTACCGTGTAATCGAAGCGCGCAACGAAGGCAACTTCCACGCCACCGCAGAAATTTACAAATAAGTACAAGGTGTTACCCGGAAACGGGCAATAAAACTCTGGAACCCAGCATTACCGATAACAGCCTTCAAGAATAAAAACGCTGCAAAAGCCCTTCCAGGCGGTTATCGCAACAGGACCCAATATCATGAACATGAAAACTACCCTCGCCGCACTCAGCCTGCTGTCAGTCGTTTCGTTCGGTGCTTCTGCCGCTACGTTAATCACTAATGACCAGGCCAACAATCTTCAGTCTGTCGGTACCATTACCGCCAGCGGCATTACCGGCGCGCCTTCCGATATTCGCCAGGCCCTGTCCGACAAGGCCGACAAGCAAGGCGCTAAAGCCTACCGCGTGATCGAAGCCTACGAAAACGGCAACTGGCACGCGACAGCAGAAATCTACAAATAACAATTCAGGGGACATGCTTACCGAACTGATTACCCTCGTCACTGCCACTGCCGAGTTCTGTCGTAAGCACTGATTCTCTGAAGAAACTTCGTCGTCCTATCCGACGGACCCCGTTGCCCTCGCTCGCGAGGGCTTTTTTATGGGCGTAAAAAAGGGCCGTTACCGGCCCTCTGCACAAAACACTTCAAATTCCCAAGCAATCAATAGGTTGCTTTCGGTTCCGGTTTGTTGGCCAAAGCCTCCAACAGCCGATCGTGGATCCCACCAAAGCCGCCGTTACTCATCACCAAAATATGGTCACCCGGCTGGGCCGTTTTCACGATCATATCCACCAGCGTGTCGAGGTCGGCACTCCAGTGGGCCGGCTGAACGCAGGCTTCCGCCACTTCCGCAACCTGCCAGGGGATATGGTGCGGCTGGAACAGGAACACTTCATCAGCGCGGCCAAGGGATGGCGCCAGATCGTTCTTGCTAATCCCCATTTTCATGGTGTTGGAACGCGGCTCGAGCACAGCCAGAATGCGGGCGGTGCCGCCGACTTTGCCACGCAACGCGGCCAGGGTCGCCAGGATCGCCGTTGGGTGATGGGCAAAATCGTCATATACCGTGATGCCATTGGCTTCACCACGTAACTCCAGGCGACGACGAGCATTGATAAAGTCGTCGAGTGCACGGCAGGCATCGGCAGGCAGCACGCCAACATGACGGGTGGCGGCAATGGCCATCAAACCGTTATGCATGTTGTGTTCACCCACCAGCGACCACTTCACTTCACCTACCTGTTCGCCATTGAGGAATACCGCATAATGGCTGGCATCCGGCGTCAGTTTCTGCGCACGCCATGCTCCCTCTTCGCCAACCAGTTCCTGCTCACTCCAGCAGCCCATCGCCATCACCTGTTTCAGGTGGCTGTCATTATCAGGCAAAATGATCTTGCCCTTGCCCGGCACCAAGCGCACCAGATGGTGGAATTGTTTTTGGATCGCTTTCAGATCGTCGAAGATATCGGCGTGATCAAATTCAAGGTTGTTCAGGATCAGCGTACGCGGGCTGTAATGCACAAACTTGGAACGCTTGTCGAAGAACGCGCAATCATACTCGTCGGCTTCGATCACAAAGAACGGGCTGTCGCCCAGGCGAGCAGAAACGTCAAAGTTGCCCGGAACCCCACCAATAACAAAGCCCGGCTGGTAGCCGCAGGCTTCCAGGATCCAGGTCGCCATGCCCGCGGTGGTGGTTTTGCCGTGTGTCCCGGCAACGGCCAACACCCAACGATCGCGCAGCACATAATCGTGCAGCCACTGCGGGCCGGAAACGTAAGGGATACCCTGCTCCAGTACCGCTTCAACGCACGGATTGCCGCGTGTCATGGCGTTACCGATGATCACCAGATCTGGTGCAGGATCCAACTGAGCCGGATCGTAACCCTGGATCAGATCGATCCCTTCCCTCTCCAACAGCGTGCTCATCGGCGGATAGACATTAGCGTCAGAGCCGGTCACCTCATGCCCTAGCGAACGTGCCAGCACCGCCAGCCCGCCCATAAAGGTGCCACAGATCCCAAGAATGTGAATGCGCATAGTTTTCTCATAGAGTACGTCGAATGTTGCCCCCATTCTAACGCTCAGAATCGTCCAGAAGAAATGGATTTGCCTATGAATAGCGTTCATCTTTGGGCTACACTGCTCGCGAATACGTTGGCGGTTTGTTAACAAACCGCTACCCATCCGTAGATTCAGGGATTGTGTCATGAAAACGTTAGGCGAATTTATCGTCGAGAAACAGCACGACTTCTCTCACGCCACCGGCGAGCTGACAGCATTACTTTCTGCAATTAAACTGGGCGCCAAAATCATCCACCGCGATATCAACAAAGCGGGCCTGGTTGATATTCTCGGCACCAGCGGCGTTTCCAACGTACAGGGTGAAGTTCAGATGAAACTGGACCTGTACGCCAACGAAAAGCTGAAAGCAGCATTGAAAGCACGCGGTGAAGTTGCGGGTATCGCTTCTGAAGAAGAAGATGAAATCGTGATATTCGACGGCGAGCGGGCTGAAAATGCCAAGTACGTGGTGCTGATGGATCCGTTGGACGGCTCGTCCAACATCGATGTCAACGTCTCGGTCGGTACGATTTTCTCTATCTATCGTCGCATTACCCCGGTCGGCATTCCAGTGACCGAAGAAGACTTCCTGCAACCAGGTAGCGCTCAGGTCGCCGCCGGCTACGTGGTTTATGGTTCATCCACCATGCTGGTGTACACCACCGGTTATGGCGTGCATGCCTTTACTTACGATCCTTCTCTGGGCGTGTTCTGCCTCTCCCATGAGAAAGTCCGCTTCCCGGCCAGCGGCAATATGTATTCCATCAACGAAGGTAACTACATCAAGTTCCCGCGCGGTGTGAAGAAATACATTAAATATTGTCAGGAGCAGGACGAAGCGACGCAACGCCCTTACACCTCCCGCTACATCGGTTCACTGGTTGCCGACTTCCACCGCAACCTGCTGAAAGGCGGCATCTATATTTATCCAAGCACCGCCAGCCACCCGCAAGGCAAGCTGCGCCTGCTGTATGAATGCAACCCGATGGCGTTCCTGGCGGAACAGGCCGGCGGTAAAGCCAGTGACGGTAAAAACCGTATTCTGGACATTACCCCGGTGAAACTGCACCAGCGAGCACCGTTCTTCGTCGGCACCAAATCCATGGTGGAAGACGCCGAGCGCTTTATCGCCGAGAACCCGGACGAATAACCGGTTCTATGCGGGGGGCGCATTTCGCCCCCCTGCATTATAGTTTGAACGCCGCCATACTCTGCGCCAGCAACTGAGCCTGCTCCTCCAGCGAGCGTGTCGCTGCCGCCGACTCTTCGACCAAAGCCGCATTTTGCTGAGCCACCTGATCCATCTGTGCCACCGCCAGGTTGACCTGCTCAATACCGCTGCTTTGCTCACGCGTAGCCGCAGAAATCTCCCGCATCAACGCCGTTACACGCCCCACTTCACCGGTGATCCCATTCATGGTTTTCGCCGCTGACTCGGCCATCTGTTCGCCTTCCTGCACCCGGTTTTGCGATGCTTCGATCAACCCTTTAATCTCTTTCGCCGACTGCGCACTACGTTGGGCCAGGTTGCGAACCTCACCGGCTACCACGGCGAAACCGCGCCCTTGTTCACCCGCACGTGCCGCCTCTACCGCCGCATTCAGTGCCAAAATATTGGTCTGGAAAGAGATGCCGTCCATCACGCTGATGATATCGGCGATGCGCCGTGAACTGTCGGTTATCGCCTGCATCTTGTCCATTACCTGGCTGACCACCTCACTGCCCTGATTGGCGATATCAGAGACGCTCAGCGCCAGTTGATTGGCCTGTTCGCAGTTCTCGGCATTCATTTTCACCGTTGAGGTCAGTTGCTCCATGCTGGCGGCGGTTTCCTCCAGCGAAGCAGCCGACTCTTCGGTACGCTGCGCCAGGTGCTGGTTACCGGCAGCCAGTTCGCGTGAACCGGTGTCAATTTGGCTACTGGCATCACGCACCTTACTGACTGAACTGACCAATGCCTGTTGCATCCGCTGCATCGCACACACCAGACGGCCCATTTCGGTTTCCCCTTCGCCGGTGATGTGGTGCGTCAGGTCGCCGCCGGCGATATGTTCCAGCTGAGCGATAGATTCATCCAGTGGCCGCAGGATAATCACTCGCAACGCAAACCAGGCCAGTACCGCCAGCAATACACTGAGCAGGCCGGCGATCAGGATCAGGGTAATCTTGGTGCTGGCATTGCCTTCCGCCTCATGTACCCGTTGCTGGCCAATCTTCATGGCAAAGCTACGGAAATCGCTGAGGTCTTTTTCGAAAGCGATGCTCAGGGCGGAGATTTTGGTTTCCTGGATGTCGTAATAATCATCAACTTTGCCAGCCTTGATGGCATCGGCCATTGGCCTGACGCCCTGCTCCAGATAAGCGCGATAGCTGTTTTGCAAACGAGTGGACAATTCGCGCCCACGTTCGGTAACGGTGCCGACGCTGACAAAGCGCGCCATTTCCTGCTTTGACTGCGCAAGGTAATCATAAATACGGCCCACCGTGGCATCAGACACTTCGATCTGGCCAATTTCGCGCTGGCGCACCGCCAGTGAGGCGGCCGTTCTGGCCCGCAGCGTCAGGTTGGAACTGCTGGCCAGCGATCCCAGTTCTTCCCCCAGGATCTGGTTCAGGGTATTTAACGAACGCGAGCCTTCGTTAATGGCGTTGACGCCGATCGTGCTGACCATAATCAACAGCAGCGTCATCAGGCTCAGCAGGGCAATCAGCCCGGCCTTGACCGTAATCTTTTTTAACATGAGTTGTTCCCGGCTTCAGAAATAGTGAGTTCTAACGTAGAGGAGGTAAAACGCAGAGCCAGACTTCGCCGACTCATTATTATTTGATGAAGTTATCGGCAACCGCGGGAAAAACTTAACGCCGTTGGAGGATTAATCTGGAAATTCAGTGGATGGCCGTCTGCCGGGGCGAGGGTGATGAAAAGGGCAGGAAATCGCAAAAGAGTCCGCTATAATAGCCGCCACTCCATTTCTGGTTTGATTAAAGGAAACCGACATGAGCTTGCTTAACGTCCCTGCTGGCAAAGACCTGCCAGAAGACATCTACGTAGTTATCGAAATCCCGGCCAATGCCGATCCGATCAAATATGAAATCGACAAGGACACCGGCGCGCTGTTCGTTGACCGTTTCATGTCCACCGCGATGTTCTATCCGTGCAACTACGGTTACATCAACCACACCCTGTCTCTGGACGGTGATCCGGTTGACGTATTGGTACCAACGCCATACCCGTTGCAGCCTGGCTCAGTGATCCGCTGCCGTCCGGTTGGCGTTTTGAAGATGTCCGACGAAGCCGGTGAAGATGCGAAACTGGTTGCCGTTCCGCACAGCAAACTGAGCAAAGAGTACGATCACATCAAAGATGTGAACGACCTGCCGGAACTGCTGAAAGCACAGATCTCTCATTTCTTCGAGCACTACAAAGATCTGGAGAAAGGCAAATGGGTGAAAGTGGAAGGCTGGGCAGACGCTGCCGCGGCTAAAGCTGAAATCATTGCTTCTTTCGAACGTGCTGCCAAGAAGTAATTCTTAGCCGCCGTCCGATAAAAAAACACCGCTCAGTGAGCGGTGTTTTTTTTTACTTTTCGTCGAGACGCTTCAGCCAGTCACCGCTATTAATCCGCGGGTAACCGTCCACGCTGTGTTTATACAGGTAGATCCACGCACTCCCATAAGGCGTCTGAATCAGCTCGCGCTTATAGTCCTTGGTGTTGCTTTTCAGTTCGTCCAGCTCAGCCAAAATCGATGAGTTGATGCGGTACACCTCACAATGTACCGTGCCCTCTCCAGGGATCGCCGCCGGGTAATGGCCCAGATTATAAATCTGATAGCCTTCGAGCTCATGCTCGCCGAGCCATTGGGCGTTGGTCATCCAATGGCTGTTTCCCTGTTTGCGTCGTAAACTGCCGTAGACAATTATTCGCATCGCTAAAACTCAAACTGATAGAGCAAATCTAATGCCTGGTCGAGACCAGACACCGCTTCAAGATACAATTTAGGCATCAGGCGGTAACGCAACGTCAGCGTGGCCAGCGAGTCGAAAATGCCCACCCCATATTTTACTTGTAAGCCTGGGAGAACATAACCACTCACGACAACCTGGGAACTGTCGCCAACCCCCTGAGTATCCAGGGCCAAATTACTTACGCCAAACGCCTCGCCGATTTTACCCACAAGTTGACCACTTTGTGCAACCCCCATCCCAATTAACATTGAGGTCATTGCGTTGCCATCTGCGCCGGAACTGCCCAATCCCTGCCCACGCAGCAGATAAGACAGCGCTTCCTGCTGGGATTTGGCCGGATCCGAGAACACTTCCAGCTTCGGTGCATCCGCCAACCCGGTGACCCGCACCCCTGCGGTGACGTCGTCTTCGGTAGAATCCGGATTACGGATCGCCTCAAGATTCAGCAACGGCTGATCCGGCGGCCCAGAGAACATCAACTGGCCCTTGCGAACGATCAAATCCTGACCATAAGCATGGAAGCGACCGGAAGGGATGTCAATCTGGCCGTTCAAGCCCAGGCCATTCTTATCCTGCACCACTTTCAGATCGCCCTTCAACCGGGCCTTCAGACCAAAGGCATCCAATCGCACATCGTTGCCAACGTGGATCATCAGGTTGCTGTTGATCGGGATCCCCGCCGTTTTTGGCTGTATCGGTTTAAGTTGGTCATCCAGCATCACTTCATCGGAAGAGACGCCCACCGCACTTTCCGGCAGCTCTTGTACTGTAATACGTGCCCACGGAATATCGACAGAGCCATTGAGTGAGAACAACTGCGGCGTCGCTTCGAATATCAGATCCGGTGAAACATCGATACGGATCATCGGCGGCACCGTCACCCGCAATTTATCGCCCTTGGCAGCGATACGCGCACGCCAGGCGTTGATGTCGCGCCAGTCCGCATCGCCGGACAGATTAAGCTGACCGTGGGTGGTGCTGACCAGACCTTCCAGCGTCGAGGTCATACCGTCAAAGTTCATCGCCAGACGACCTTCGGTCATGTCAAACGGCATCCAGTGACCGTCGATATCGACCTTGTCCAATGCCATACGACCATATACCAAAGGTTTCTGCGCGTTACCGCCCAGACGCAGGTTGGCATTCAGCATGCCCGCGGCTTTCTCCCCCTGCATCAGCGCCGGATTAATCATCGCCAGAGAAATATTGGTGATGTTGACGTTACCGCTGATATTGCGACGCACCTGTGGATCGACAACCTGTACGTTACCGTCAAACTGACCATTATTCGTCAACTTGATCAACCAGTCGGCTTGCGCCCGACCATTGGCGAGGCCGGCATTAAGATTCAGCTTGTCAAAGGCAATCGGCAGCGCATTACCCTGCACCTGCTGTACCACCTTCACCCCGTTGCCCACCAGCGAGACTTTTGCCTCCGGCAGCGCACCACCCGGTTTCCAGCTCACGTCTGCCCGTCCGGTGAACACGCCACTCAGCGCCGTTTCCGGACCGAGGAAAGGTTTAATCATCGCCAGATCAAAGCGGTTCAGCACCACGCTGGCCTGGCCGCTCTGGCCGGCCTCGATGGTTTTCGGTACGCACAGTTCAGCATTCGGGTTCTGCCAGCAGTGTGGCCCAATGCTGATTTTCTGTGCGCTATTCAGGTAATCAAGCGCAATAGCGCGGGTTAACCGCCATTCCCCCACCGGGGTATCGAAGCGAGTATTGTTCAGGTTGCCACGCCAGCGTTGCTGTTGGCGATCAAAACTGCCCTGCAGCGCCAACTGGCCGGAGACCGGCTTGCCGTCAATTTTCAGTTGCAGCTGATGCTGCTTCTCACTGCCTTTGGCATCCAGCGTCAACAGACTGATGTCCAACGCATCCTGTTTCAGTTGTTCGACGCGTACCGCCAGTTGCCCCTGGATCTGGTCGCTGGAGCGTACGTCACCGTCAATTTTCACCCGGTTGATATGCAGCGCCTGCCACTGCAGACCGGAAGCGGTCAGGTCAGCCAGCAACTGAGGTGCCTGCAGGTTACCGCGCAGTTTCAGCAAGCCTTTCGCCGTGCCCCCCAATCCTGGCAGTGCCCCGTCCAGACGCGGTGCGTCGATGTTCGCATCCAGGTTCCAACTCTTCTCGTCCAGTTGGCCTTTCACGTTCAGTTGGTTGCGTCCCAGGGTCAGATCGATACCCGGGATTTTCCACTGGCCGGCAGCATTGCCACTGAGCGTACCGCGTGCGGTGACCTTGTTTTGCTTCACGTTACCGTCGAGCTGCAGCACCGGCACCTGTAATTGCCAACTGCCGCCGTGCAGACTGCCGCGGGTGGTGATCTTGCCATCCAGCTTCGCCGGCCATTCCGGCCACTGTTTGGCGGTATTGATGCCGCTCAGCGTCAGTTGTGAATTCCAACTGATGGCCTTGCTCCAGTCCACCAGCGCGGTCAGATCGGTATTGCCCTGCAAGGCTGCCAAGCGCAGGCGATCCAGTTTAAACTGTTCAACGTTGCCTTTGCCGTCCAGCGTCAATACCGCCGGTGGCAAGTCCTGCCCTTTGATATTGGCGCGGGTCGACAACGCATACTCTGTTGCCTTGCCGTTAAAGCGCAGGCGGAAATCGTTGATCTGGTACTGCGATTCGCCGCTCAGCGGCCATTTCAGCTGTTTACTTTGCAGCGTCAGCGCCAGCGGTAAACCGACTTCGGCCAGTTGGGTTTGCAGATCAAGCTGCGCGCCGACCGGACCGGACAGGTTTAGCGCCACCTTAAGTTCTTCACGCAACCCACCGCCGATGTTCAGTTTGACCTTTTCGCCCTTCAGCGGATCGATGTTCAGCGTGCTATTCGCCACCATCTCCACCGGCCAGGTGCCCGTCAGCGTGGCCTGTCCCTGTGCCGACAGCGTGCCTTGCGGGGATTTGACATCGAAATTGTCCAGCTGGATATGCTGATCCAGAGTACTGGCCTGCAACAACAGGCTGGTGATCAGCACGTCGGTGTCACCGGTCAACCGCAGTTGTTCACCGCTGATCTCCTTGACGGTGATATCCAGCGGCAGGCGAATGTCCGGTAAATCCGGCAGCAGTGGCTTGGCAAACAGGGCTTTCAGCGTTTCACCCAGCGGCTTCTCTTCCGGCTGTGGTGCCGGCTTCACGCCCTGACTGGCTTTTTCCTCTACCTTTTTCGCCACCTCGACCACCGGCTGTACTGCCTCCGGTAACGGGTTCTGTGGGGTTTTTGGCAGGGCAATCAGCAAGCCGCTGATTTTGGTTGGCAGCAGGGTCAGCGCACGTTCCTGCCACTGCGCCCCCGTGCGGAATTCGCCAAGGGAAATTGCCGTATCGTCTACGCTGACTTTGACGTTGTTCAACGCCAGCATTCGCAGGGTAATCGGATATGGTGTACTCAGGTTGGTGGTTGGCTCGCTGGTTTCTGTCACCGGCGCGGACGGCGTCATTTCTTTGGTTTTCACCACCACGTCCACGTCCTGTGCGGTCAAAGCATTGACACACAGCGAACTGTTTTTAAAACAGGCCAGATCGAGCGACAGATGGAACTGGCCGGCATTCACCGTCACGCCCGGCATCTGGTATTTCACACCTTTCAGCGTCAGGTCACGCCAGCCGCCAGTGACGCTGGCAATATCCAGCCCCGGCACCCAGCGCGCCGCACTGTTGATAACCAAATGCAGACCACTGGTGGTCCCGAGCAGGTATGCAACGCCGCCGATCAGCAACAGCAGGACAATCAGAAATCCGAGACAAATCTTTTTTATCAGGCTCATAGTTCAGGCCCCAAACCAATATAGAACTGCACCCCGTGGGTGTCTTTATCCCCAACCGGAGCCGCGATATCCAGCTTCACCGGACCAACCGGTGACTGCCAGCGCACGCCGAAGCCGGCACCGGTCTTAAAGTCGCTCTGCTTGATATCGTTCACCGCCTCGCCGGAATCGACAAACACCGCGCCCCACCATTTGCCGGTCACGTTGTATTGATACTCCAGCGAGCCGGTCAGCATTTTGGAGGCGCCGGTCAGCTTGCCGTCATCATCACGGGGTGAAATGCCCTTGTACTTATAGCCACGGATACTGCGGTCACCACCGGCGAAGAATCGCAGATCCGGCGGTACCCTTTCAAAGTCGTTGGTTTCGATCCAGCCCACCTGCCCACGCGCGACAAAACGGTGCTTGTCGGCCAGCGTACGGATCCAGACGTTCTGCGCCTGCATCAGCGCAAAGTCCACGTCGGAGCCCCAGGTGCTGTCGGACACATCGATAGAATAACGCTGGCTGTCACCCCAGGTTGGCATCAAACCGCCGCGCGAGCGGGTACGGTTAACGCTGACGCCCGGGTACAGCAGCATGGTGGTGTTGGTGACGTTACCCTGAGTAAAGTGGTCAAGACGCCAGGTCAGGTTCAACGCCCGTTGCCAGCCGCTGGAGAGATCCCAGTTACGGGAAACCACCGCTTTTGAGGTGACGGACTTGGTATCGTTGAGATCGACGTTCTTGAAGCCGCCCTGCAACAGGTAGTACTGCTCCAGCGGGTTCTTCAATAACGGGATTTTATAGGTCAAATCAAGCTGCTGTTCCGGGGCCGAAATGCTGGCGCTGGTTTCCAGACTGTGGCCGCGGTCATTGAGCCACGGCTTTTTCCAGGTGCCTTTGATCCGGGGACCCACGTCGGTGGAATAGCCCACCCCGGTTTCGATGGTGTTGCGAGTGCGCGGTGACACCAGCGCATCTAACGGCAAAATCTTGTTCTCTTTGGCATCTTGGAAATCAGGGGACACCACCACCGAGTTAAACCAGTTAGTGGCGGACAAACGGCGATTCAGCTCGGCCAGATCTTCCGAACTGTAATAATCCCCCTGATGAAAGGGCACCAGATTTTGCAGATAGTCTTCACGAATTTGCGAGCCGGTGAACTTCACCTGGCCGAAGCGGTAACGCTGCCCACTGTTGAAATCGATGTCCCAATAGGCCTTATGCAGATCTTCCGCCACGCCGAGCTGGCTCTTGGTCATATCGGCATCGAAATAGCCTTTACGCAATGCCAGGCCGGTCAGCGAACCTTTAAAACTGTCGTATTTACCGTGATTGAGGATCTCGCCTATCGTTGGCTTGCCTTTTTTGACCAGCGTCAGATAGTCGTCATCGGTTTTCGCACCGCCTTCCAGCGCGATATTGGCACCGGCAATCCGCACCGGCTCACCCGGGTTAACCTTGGCGTGCAGCACCGGACGAGCCAGCCCTGGACGGTCATCCAGCGTAAAGTCGATGGTCGGCTCATAATAGCCGAGCGCTCGCAGGCCCTGACGGACGGCTTCATCCACACGAGCGCGAAAACGGCCATCCGTGCTGACCTCTTCCGGCGTGATGGACGACAGACGCACTCGAACGTTTTTTTCCAGTTCCCCACTAAGTCCTTCAACCTGCAGCCGCACATTCGCCGAATACGCCACAGGCGTGGCGAGCAGCGCACACAAAAAGCACAAGGCACGGTATCGTGGCACGCGTTCTCCTTAATTTATTTTTCTTTCCTGCAATAACACTCGCTCTGGTGCCAGGGCCTACTCCGCGCTATCAAGACGGCAGCCCTTTTCAGCATGATTCCAGACGCTGCATGTTACGATTTTAGTGTCACAGTAAACTGACGCATTCTTATCTTTTGGCGTACAAAATACTGCGTTAAGCTGATACCTGATCTCAATATGCAGCTTATTGTGGGCAAAGTTGCGGTTAGATACAACTTAACAGCCGCCTCTTGGGCCAATTCCTACTGTGACAACAGGAGTCAACCGTGGTGCCATTTTTTGATAAAACACAAACCGTCGACAAGGCAAACTCGCTGCCTGGCCGCACCACTCCCATGCCGGTTGCCACGCTCAACGTGGTCACCGATCATTCAATGACCCAGGTGCCGGACGGTATGGCGGTAGCGATCTTCGCCATGGGCTGTTTCTGGGGTGTCGAACGCCTGTTCTGGCAACAGCAGGGGGTCTACAGCACCGCAGCCGGCTACAGCGGCGGCTATACACCAAACCCAACCTACCGCGAAGTGTGCAGCGGCCAGACCGGTCACACCGAAGTGGTGCGTGTGGTATTTGACCCGAAAATCATCAGCTATAAACAGTTGCTGCAGGTGTTCTGGGAGAACCACGACCCGGCTCAGGGTATGCGTCAGGGCGGTGACGTCGGAACCCAGTACCGCTCAGCGATTTATACGCTGACACCAGAGCAGCAGGCCGAGGCGGAAAGCAGCCTGCAACGTTTCCAGCAGGCGATGAACGAGGCCGGCGATAAACGCGCCATCACCACCGAAGTGGCACCGGCACTGCCGTTCTACTATGCGGAAGACGACCACCAGCAGTATCTGTACAAGAATCCGGAAGGGTACTGTGGTCTGGGCGGTATCGGTGTCTGTTTGCCACCTCAGGGCTAAGACACCGATTGACGGTAATTTTTTAACCGCTGGCGGCCCCTGTAGGGCTGCTGCTATACTGTGCGGGCTGCCTCTGCGGCCCGATAACCTTCTTTCTGGTTGTTATCGCTACTTTTTTTACAATGTACTACCCTTCCTCAAGAGCGCCGTCATCCCGTCGGTACGTATGGATAGATTATGTTAAACAGTATTTTACTGATTCTTTTTCTGATCGCAGTGAGTGCGTTTTTCTCACTGTCGGAAATTTCTCTGGCCGCGTCACGCAAGATTAAACTGAAACTGATGGCTGACGAAGGTAACGTCAATGCCGCCAAAGTCCTCAAACTGCAGGAAACCCCGGGGTTGTATTTTACCGTGGTACAGATTGGCCTGAACGCCGTGGCAATCCTCGGCGGTATCGTTGGCGATGCAGCCTTTTCCCCCACTTTCCAACCGATTTTCGACCGTTTCCTGTCGCCTGAACTGGCAGAGCAGGCCAGCTTCATCTGTTCGTTCGTGCTGGTGACCAGCCTGTTTATCCTGTTCGCAGATTTGACCCCGAAGCGCATCGGTATGATTGCACCAGAGACGTTTGCCGTCCGGATCATCAACCCGATGCGTTTCTCAATCATGATTTTCCGGCCGCTGGTGTGGTTCTTCAACGGCATGGCAAACCTGATCTTCCGCCTGTTCAAACTGCCGATGGTGCGTAAGGACGACATCACCTCTGACGACATCTATGCGGTGGTGGAAGCCGGGGCTCTGGCGGGCGTGCTGCGCAAGCAGGAGCATGAGCTGATCGAAAACGTGTTCGAACTGGAATCACGTACCGTGCCTTCGTCGATGACCTCGCGTGAAAGCGTGGTTTACTTCGATCTGCGTGAGACCGAAGAAAGCATTATCCAAAAGGTCTCGACCCATCCGCACTCCAAGTTCCTGGTGTGTGACGGCAATATCGATCAGGTAGTCGGCTATGTGGACTCCAAAGACCTGCTGAACCGCGTGCTGGGCAATCAGAGCCTGGTACTGAGCAGCGGCGTGCAGATCCGTTCGGCGCTGATCGTGCCGGATACCCTGACGCTGTCCGAAGCGCTGGAAAGCTTTAAAACCGCCGGTGAAGACTTTGCGGTTATTCTCAATGAATATGCGTTGGTCGTGGGTATCATCACACTGAATGACGTGATGACCACACTGATGGGCGATCTGGTGGGCCAAGGCCAGGAAGAGCAGATCGTGGCGCGTGATGAGAGCTCATGGCTGATTGAGGGCGGTACGCCGATCGACGATGTGATGCGTGTTCTGCACATTGATGAGTTCCCGCAGGCGGGCAACTACGAAACCATCGGCGGCTTTATGATGTACATGCTGCGCAAGATCCCGAAACGTACCGACTTCGTGAAATATGCCGGCTACAAGTTTGAAGTGGTCGACATCGACAGCTACAAGATTGACCAGCTGTTGGTGACCCGGTTGAGCGACAAGCCGGCATCGGTACTGCCGAAGGCACCGGAAGAAAATCCCGCCGCCTGATCCCAAGCGATAAAAACGTCAGCGGCCCCATCGGGGCCGCAATTATTTTAGCTTTTGCAGGTAACAACGCTGCAGCTTGAAAGCCGACGGGTAATCTATCAACCCATCTCAGTCTGCAATAACAACACCTGGCGATTGACCTCTGACATCACGCTGAAGTGGCGCCGGTCACGAATTTTCGGTAACAGGATTTTCCCTTCGTCGAATTCGAACGCGCCTACATCTTTGATATACAGCCGGCCACGAAACAGGGTCTTTACGTACTTCGCCACTTTCAACGGATTATAACGCTGGAAGATTCTCATTCTATTACTCTCCTCCGTTTGGTCCATGCGCTCAGCGAGCCGCCAAGGTGGCAGCCTCTAAAGTAAGAACGCAACTTGATTGCCATGTAGTAGACCTAGTAAAGACCATATCGTTCATTTCCGCCTGGTGATCTTCACTGGATTTACACTTTTTGACAGAATTGTATATGATTATATATAATTTTTTCAGTATATCCCTTCAAAATCCAGGTATTACTCCCCAGAAGGAAAAACTGAGATCCGGCTAACAGGACAGACCTCCGATCACCACCTATGCTTTAGGCTGTCGGGTGCTGTCGGCACCGTTTCCCCTTCAAGGAGAAGGCATGAAAAAAAGTCACATGCTCATTGTATCCCTGCTGTTTGCACCCCTTTTGGCCTCTGCGCACAACTTCCAGCTCCAGCAACGCGTCGCGCCAATTGGCGTCAGCGACAAGGGGGAGTTGAACTACGCTAATGATAAGTTTAGCTATCAAAACTGGAATAGCGCGCAGCTCAGTGGAAAAGTGCGAGTCATCCAGCATATTGCCGGCCGCAGTTCCGCCAAAGACATGAACGACCCACTGATAGAAGCGATTAAGAAAGCCAAGCTACCGCACGATCGTTACCAAACGACGACAATCGTGAACACCGACGATGCCCTGCTCGGCACCGCGATGTTTGTCCGCAGCAGCATTGAAGACAGCAAGAAAGAGTTCCCCTGGTCGCAGTTTGTGGTCGACAGCAACGGTAACGTGCGTAAAGCCTGGGATCTGCAGCCGAAGGGTTCAGCCATTGTGGTGCTGGATAAGCAAGGCAGGATCCAGTTCGCCAAAGACGGCGCGCTGACGCCGGAAGAGGTGCAGCAGGTAATGACCCAACTGCACCAGCTCCTGGCGAACTGATTTAGAACAGCGAGACCCGGAAGCCGGGGTTGAGGAAAGATTCACGCGGTGTATAGAGCAGCGGTCTGCCCTGCCAGTCGTGGATCTGCGCCCCGGCGGCCACCGCGACTGCGTGACCGGCAGCGGTATCCCAGATATTGGTGGGCCCAAAACGCGGATAGAGCTGCGCTTTGCCCTCTGCCACCAGACAGAACTTCAGTGAGGAGCCGACAGAAATGGTCTGATGCTCCCCCAACTGTTTCAGGTAATCCTTCAGTTCTTCGTCACTGTGCGAACGGCTCACCACCACCAGCGGCGGATTGGCATTACTGACGCCAATCACCTGACGCTGGCCCTTTTCTTCTTTCCAGGCTTTACCGCGCTCGGCCAGATACAGCACGTCGATCGCCGGGGCATACACCACGCCCATCACCGCCTCACCGCCTTCTATCAGCGCGATATTTACCGTGAACTCGCCGTTACGATTAAGGAATTCCTTGGTGCCGTCCAGCGGATCGACCAGCCAGTAGCGTGTCCAATTCTGCCGTTCTTCCCAGGCCGGTGGATCTTCCTCCGACAGCAAGGGGATTTCCGGCGTTAGTGCCGCCAGGCCACGTTTGATTATGTGGTGCGCTGCCAGATCGGCCGCAGTCACCGGCGAGTCATCTTTTTTCTGTGCGACATCAAGCGGTTGTTCACCGTCATACACCGCCATGATTGCCGCGCCCGCCTCGCGGGACAGTTGGCAAATTTGCTCTAACATCATTCACCTCAGATAGGCAGTTCCGTGGGTCATTTCCCCTTTCTCATTGCTAGCAGCCTAGTTTTTTTTGCATGGAATATCCATCACAACGATTTAACCTGCGGTAATCGTTCAAGTCTTTGCCGTCACAACTGTGACATTTCCTGCGCTCCCTCGGCTAATTTTCTGCCACACTTCACAGTTTGGTGAGACGACCAATGTTAATTACATGTCCCTCTGCGATAAAACTCGAAAAATGGAATGGAGAAAGCCAACAATGATGAAGCCTCCGCTGACGTTGTCTGCCCTCGCTGTGCTGGTTTGCGCCTCGGCACAGGCGGCAACGGTCGATCTGCGCGTGCTGGAAACCACTGACCTGCACAGCAACATGATGGACTTTGATTACTACAAGGATAAACCGACCGATAAATTCGGCCTGGTTCGCACCGCCAGCCTGATTGAACAGGCCCGCCAGCAAGCCGCCAATACGGTACTGGTGGACAACGGCGACATTATTCAGGGCAGCCCGCTCGGCGATTATATGGCGGCCAAGGGCCTGAAACCCGGTGATGTACACCCGGTGTATAAGGCAATGAATACCCTGAACTATGTGGTCGGCAATATCGGTAACCATGAGTTCAACTACGGGCTCGACTATCTGAAAAACGCCATTGCCGGTGCCAAATTCCCGTACATCAACGCCAACGTGATCGACGCCAAAACTCAGAAACCGCTATTCACTCCTTACATTATCGTCGATACGCCGGTAAAAGACCGTGACGGCAAAGAACATAGTTTACGCATCGGTTATATCGGCTTTGTACCGCCGCAAATCCTGGTGTGGGATAAAGCCAATCTGCAGGGCAAGGTCACCGTCAACGACATCACCGAAACGGCTAAACGCTACGTGCCGGAAATGCGCAAACAGGGTGCCGATCTGGTCGTTGCAATCCCACACTCCGGCCTGTCCAGCGAGCCCTATAAGGCCATGGCGGAAAACTCGGTGTACTACCTCAGCCAGGTGCCAGGCATCGATGCCATCATGTTCGGCCATGCTCACGCGGTATTCCCAAGCAAGGATTTCGCCAATATCAAAGGGGCTGACATCGCACAGGGTACGCTGAATGGCATACCGGCGGTGATGCCGGGCCAGTGGGGCGATCACCTCGGCGTGGTCGATCTGCAATTGAATAACGACAGCGGCACCTGGAAAGTCACGGCAGCCAAGGCGCAAGCACGGCCGATTTACGACAAAGAGAACAAAAAATCACTGGCAGCGGAAGACGCCAAACTGGTGAAAGTGTTGGCGGAAGATCATAAAGGCACGCGGGACTTCGTCAGTAAGCCAGTCGGCAAGGCTGACGACAACATGTACAGCTATCTGGCGCTGGTACAAGATGACCCGACGGTGCAAATCGTGAATAACGCGCAGAAAGCCTACGTCGAGCACTATATTCAGGGCGATCCGGATTTGGCCGACCTGCCGGTTCTGTCAGCCGCGGCACCGTTCAAGGTGGGCGGGCGCAAGAACGATCCGGCCAGCTTTGTTGAAGTGGAAAAAGGTCAGCTCACCTTCCGTAACGCGTCCGATCTCTACCTTTACCCCAATACGCTGGTGGTGGTGAAGGCCAGTGGCAAAGAGGTGAAAGAATGGCTGGAGTGTTCCGCCGGGCAGTTCAACCAGATCGACGTTAACAGCAGCAAGCCCCAGGGCCTGATCAACTGGGACGGTTTCCGCACCTATAACTTCGATGTGATTGACGGGGTTAATTATCAGGTCGACGTCGGCCAGCCGGCGCGTTACGACGGCGAATGCCAGTTGATCAACGACAGGGCAGAGCGCATTAAGGATCTGACGTTCAAAGGCAAGCCGATCGACCCGAAAGCCACCTTCCTGGTTGCCACCAATAACTACCGCGCCTACGGCGGCAAGTTTGCGGGGACCGGCGATCAGCACATCGCCTTCGCCTCACCGGATGAGAACCGTTCGGTACTGGCGGCTTATATCAGCGCTGAAACCCAACGGCGCGGCGCGGTACGGCCACAGGTGGATAACAACTGGCGCCTGGCGACGTTCAGCAGTTCGCAGCCACTGGATATCCGCTTCGAAACCTCACCGAGTGACAAAGCCACTGCGTTTATCAAAGCGCACGCCCAATACCCGATGAAAGCCGAAGGGACAGACAGCGTAGGTTTTGCGGTTTATCAGATTGATTTGAGCCGTAAATAAATAAGCAGTAGGCCGGGGGAAGCCACCTTCCCTTGGCCATCTACCCCTTTTACTCTCTGGTGCGTCTTTTAAATTGCATTTATAATGCATGTTATAAATTCTTTCATTTAAAGAGGCACTCCCATGGATTACCGTAACCAATCCCTTGGCGCTCTCGCCATCGCCATTCCCCGGGCATCACGCCTGTTCCGCCTGAACGATTTGGATTTCTGCTGTGGCGGTAAACAAACGCTGCAACGCGCCGCCGAGCGTAAAGGGCTGGATATCGAGCAATTGGAAAACCAGCTGGCTACCCTCGCCGCCGAACCGGAACCAAGCCATGATTGGCGCACGGCCCCCCTCGGCGACGTGATTGACTATATCCTGCCACGCTTCCATCAGCGGCACCGCGAACAACTGGCCGAGTTGGTACTGATGGCGGAAAAAGTCGAACGGGTTCACGCAGACAAGCCCACCTGTCCACGCGGTCTGGCTAAACAGCTGAACCTGATCCGGCTGGATCTGGAAAATCATATGATGAAAGAAGAACAGATCCTGTTCCCGATGATCAGACAGGGTATGGGACGCCAGGCGGCTGGGCCGATCTCGGTAATGGAACATGAGCATGACGAAGCGGGCGAGCAATTAGAGGTGGTGAAATTCCTCACCAATAACGTGACGCCACCGGAAGGAGCCTGCAATACCTGGCAGGCGCTGTATGGCGGTATTGACGAGTTCATCGATGACCTGATGGAACACATCAATCTGGAGAATAACCTGCTGTTCCCCCGCGCGCTAAACGGCGCATAAAACAAGGGCGCCACCAAGGCGCCCAGAGAAACCTATTATAGGATTACAGGATTTCCAGCAGTTCTACGTCAAACACCAACGCGCTGAATGGCGGGATGGATGCGCCTGCACCACGCTCGCCGTAGGCCAGGTCGTGTGGGATATACAACTGCCATTTGGAACCAACCGGCATCAGGGTCAGTGCTTCGATCCAGCCTGGGATCACGCCGCTAACCGGGAACTCAGCCGGTTGGCCACGCTCTACAGAGCTGTCGAACACGTCGCCGTTAATCAGACGACCGGTGTAATGTACACGCACGCGATCCTGACGGGACGGGATTGGGCCATTGCCCTGCTCCAGCACGGAGAACTGCAGACCGGATTCGGTCAGCGTCACTTCGTCACGCTTGGCATTATCTTCCAGGAACTTCTGACCTTCAACGGCCATTGCCTGCTGACGATCACGACGCACGGCATCTGCACGTTCGTGGATTTCACGCAGGGCACGGTGAACCACGTCTACCGGAACCGCCGGGGCATTCCCTTCCAGCGCGTCACGCAAACCTGCCAGCAAAGCTTCCGGTTGTAAACCTTCCAGACCGGACTCTTGCAACTGCTGGCCGACCTGTAAACCAATCCCGTAACTCGCTTGCGCTTCAACGCTGTCAAAAGAAGGGGTTGTCATGGGGTTTTCCTTTAGTCTGTAAAAAGTCGAAAGCGCAGCATAACAGCGCCGCAAAGCCGGGTAAAATCTTGTGTGGAGAATGATGACTTTTGTCGTAGAAAAAGAAACAATAACCTTCTGTTAACGCCCGCTTACGCGATCCCAGGCGAGTCGCCTGCCGCAACAGACATGAGTTTGCTGCTGCCTTTCACTTCAATCAGTTAGCGGGCTATACTGGAAGCAGGGCATCGGGCCGTCGGTACAGCCTTTTGTACTCTGATATTTTACGCCGTTGAAGAGAGGTCACCATGGGCAGAATCTCGCCCAGGAGAAGGAAAACCACCCGTGTCTACCAGCCATTGCTGCGCACCTGGCTGAACTTCAGCCAGCGCCTGAAACCAGGCTCCGCGCCAGAGGCGGTAGAAGATCCGGATTCAGAACAACCACCGGAAAAGGGTAAGGGACAGAATATCAAAGCGTTACTGCTGAAGATCTGGCATCTGCCGGACGGTTTTGGTTGGATGGAGCCATTACCCTATTTTCACCGCCGCTGGACCCTGATTTTCGGCATCATCCTGCTGCTGGCGCTGCTGTGGCCATATTCTTCGCAAAACAGCGGGCAGCCCTTCCCGGTCACTCAGCAGGATAACAGCGTCCCATTGCGGGCCGATTTGCAAAATGACGCTCAGCAACAGCACGCCCCAGAGGCGGAACCGGCGGGTAACTGGCAACGCTACCAGATCCAGCCGGGCCAGACGCTGGCGCAACTGTTCCGCGACAACAACCTGCCAGTGAACGAAGTGTTCGCCATGGCGCAGGTGGAAGGCAACGACAAGCCACTCAGCAATATGAAGGCCGGCCAGGAAGTGCGTATCGAACGGGATACCAACGGTGTGATCACCGCCCTGTCGGTCACTACAGCAGATAACAGCCAGGTGCTATTCCGCCGCCAGGCTGACGGCAGCTATCGCCGCGAGCGTTAATTCGCTAACTGCGCCAACAGAAAGTCGCGCAGCACGACGCCCTGGTTGTGCTGTGTGTCTTTACTGCCATAAAGCAAGGTCACGGGTTGCCCTTGCCGTAATAACGCCACCAGCGGCTGCCAGGCGTCATTTTCCGCCAGTTGCCGTCGGTAGCGACTTTCAAACTCTTCCCACTGCTCTATATGCTGATGAAACCACTGCCGCAGTGCATTATCCGGCGCGACCTGCTTTAGCCACTGTACGCCCTGTAGCCGTTCCTTGCTGATGCCTCGCGGCCACAGTCGATCAATCAGATAGCAGTTCTCCGGCGCCGGGCCGGTAAAGTCATACACACGCTGTAGGTTAATCTCTGCCATTTGCCGCTGCTCCTCACCCAGGGTGATAACAGGGTAACGCGTTTTGCCGGACGCAGAAAAGCAAAACGCCAGCACGAGGCTGGCGTTTTAACTTGGTGAGCAGCAGCGATTAAGCTTCTGCTACCACAACTACATTCAGCTGTGCGAATACGTCGCTGTGTACCTGGAACTGAACTTCGTGTTCACCAGTGGTACGCAGAACGCCATTCGGCAGACGAACTTCGCTCTTGGCAACTTCAACGCCAGCCGCAGTAACTGCGTCAGCGATGTCGCGGGTGCCGATAGAGCCGAACAGTTTACCTTCGTCGCCTGATTTAGACGCGATGGTGACTGAACCCAGTTCGTTGATCTTGGTTGCGCGAGCTTCAGCAGCAGTCAGAATTTCAGCCAGTTTGGCTTCCAGTTCTGCACGGCGTACTTCGAAGAACTCTACGTTTTTCTTGGTAGCAGGAACAGCTTTGCCCTGTGGTACCAGGAAGTTACGGGCGTAGCCCGCTTTAACGTTAACTTGATCACCCAGGCTGCCCAGGTTTGCTACTTTATCAAGCAGAATAACTTGCATTACCTTATCCTCTTAAAGTCGTTAATAGACGGCGGCCGATTACTGATGACGATCAGTGTATGGCAGCAGGGACAGGTAGCGAGCACGCTTGATGCAGCGAGCCAGCTGACGCTGGTATTTTGCACGAGTACCGGTAATACGGCTCGGGACAATTTTACCGCTTTCGGTAATGTAGTTTTTCAGCGTTGCGATATCTTTGTAATCGATCTCAACAACGCCTTCCGCTGTGAAACGGCAGAACTTGCGACGACGGAAATAACGTGCCATTAGGCTAGTCTCCAGAATCTATCAATTCAATCTGCTCGGCATGCAACACCGTCTTGTTCAGTCCATTGCGCCCTTGATGGCTGCTAATGAAACCTGAAACGGTGAGAGGCGTACCGACCGTTATACTTTGAGTAATGGCCTGATGGGCTTTGCCGCTGATAATCACCGGCATACGACACCAGGCTTGCCGGGTAAAACCGGCTTCCACCTGCACTGAACGGTGCTCAAGCACGAACTGGCAATGTGGAATACCTGACGGGCTCACTTTACGCGTCGGCGTCTTGCACACAGTGCCAGACAACGTCAGCCGATTAGCCGTCACGGTAAATTACTCTTCAGAATCCCCAGCATCTGCATCATCTGCGGTTTCGTTAGCGAAGTCTTCGCGGCGATCGCCACGACGTTCGTCTTTCGCTTTAACCATCGGAGATGCTTCAGTTACCGCGTGCTTAACGCGCATAACCATGCTGCGGATAACGGCGTCGTTGAAGCGGAAGTTTGTTTCCAGCTCATCGATCGCTTCCTGCGGAGCTTCAACGTTCAGCAGAACGTAGTGAGCTTTGTGCAGTTTGTTGATCGGGTAAGCCAGTTGACGGCGGCCCCAGTCTTCCAGACGGTGAATCTGACCAGCAGCGTTAGTGATGGTAGCACTGTAACGCTCGATCATGCCCGGAACCTGTTCGCTTTGGTCAGGGTGGACCATAAAAACGATTTCGTAATGACGCATCGAATTGCTCCTTACGGATTATTCAGCCTCCTGTCAGGGTCAACCGCGGCCCATGGAAGCAAGGAACGTGTATGTGTGTGCGGCTGAAAAAATGACGCGTAATCATACTTGCGCAGGCTGAAAAACTCAAGGGTCGAAGGGGGCTTATTATCGGTAATGCGAAGCGGATGCGAAAATAGCACGATTTGCTGTTAGCAAAACCTATGTACACAAATCCATCAGTTCAAAAAATCTCTCAATAAAATCATCACTGCCGCATGAATTTCATTCATTTTTTTTGAACGAGGTTATCAAAATGATGGCCTTTTTAATCCGACGGGAAGGTCTAAAATGGTAGTTATCCGCCGCAGACAGCGCGACGAAAAAGATTTGAGGTTATTCAATACATGCAAATAACTTTTTGCTGCACTGGCATCGGCTGTCAGGCCGTTGAAGCAAACAGTTAAGAGAGGCAATTATGAAAAGTATTACCATCGTTACCGCCATTGCTTTGCTGTTTTCCGCCAACGTCATGGCCGCGACCGAGATCACTTCCCATCAGGCTGACCAACGTCAGAGCGTAGGATTCGTCACGCTGAACCAGAATGTGGTCTCCCCGGATGACGCCACCAGCCAGGTGAGCAAGATAGCCGATCAGCGCGGCGCCACTGCCTATCGGATCATTGCCCTGCATGAGCCTGAAAACAACAGCACCATCCACGTCAGCGCCGAGCTGTATCGCTAAGTGAAAATGCAGTACCAGGGAAGCAAGTCGTGCCCAAAACAGTCAATTAAAATACGCAAGTCACCATCAGCCCCCTGCATGCAGGGGGCTTTTTTTACAGCGTTCTCACGAAGAAATCAGCGGTAGCACTGAGCGCCTGCGGCGTAATGCGATGCTTGACCCCCGGCTCAGTGAGCAACGTCAATTGCCGGTCCCAGCCGCTCTGGCGCAGTTCAGTCGCCAACCGCAGGCTTTCCGCCGCCGGTACCAGATCGTCCGCCTCACCGTGCCACAGCAACAGTGGGCGGTCGGCAATTTTTTCCAACTGGTGCTCCAGACCGTATTCCGCCAGCACGGCAATGCGCGCGTCAAAGCCGCTGGGCGACAAAGGCTCCCCCTGCTCATCCAGCGGCGGGAACAGCGTTTGCGCCAGAGAGGTGTAATAACCGGCCCCCATCAGACTGGCAGCAGCCTTCACCCACGGATAACGGGCAAAACTGCCCAGCGTCGTCATCCCGCCCATTGATGCCCCAGCCACGCCAATACGCCCTCCGGCAACCAGACCGCGCTGCTCAAAATGCGCCTTCAGTGCCGGTAACTCGTCAATATTGCGACGGAGGATCTCCCAAAATCTGGCCAGCCGCTTCGGTTCATCACCATCAAAACGCTCGCCGTGCAGATCGGCATCCGGCAGTACCACGCGAAACCCGACCTTGGCCAAGGCATAGGCAAAGTAGGCATAGACTTCTTTCGAAGAGGTATAGCCATGGTAGAAAAATACCGTCGGCAGCGGTTGATGATACTGTCCCGCGGGCACCGCGTGGATCACCGCAATGTCTCCCACTCGCTCGTCATAGATTTCAATCATCCGTTTTCCCTCTGCGTTGCTGTTGGCCCTCATAATGGCAAACTTGCGCTAAAAAGCATTAGCTTAATCTGTTCCAATTTATAATGGGTTACACTGAAATCATGCTATCCGCTATACCGAGGTGCCTATGAAACCGTCCCGCCTGTTACTGCCCCTGACGCTGGTCACGCTGCTTAGCGCCTGCGGCATAATGAGCACTACGCCAAAAGCCCCACCGGCACCCACCGGGCAAGCGCAAGAGATCACCCGGGCGCAAACCGGCAGTCTGGTGAAAATGGGCACCACCAGCGCGCTGGTCCGCGGTAGTCCAATGGATGTAGAGGCGGAAATTCAGAAGAAAGCCAACGCCAGCGGTGCACGCTATTACATGATCATGATGAACAGTGAAACCGTGGTTCCCGGCCAATGGTATTCGCAAGCGATCCTGTACCGGTAAACGCTGGAGTTTTAAAAAGATTTACATTGGCTTTGCACAGACTGAAGTTGGCTGTTGCACACTGGCGGTCAGCGCGCCGCAGCCTGCGGGCGTGGATCCAGGATCCGACCAAGGGGAACGCCATGACACGCTCCGCCGCACTCACCGCCCTCCTGCTTTCAATGGGGTTACTCAGCGCCAGCGCCCAATCCGCTGAATTGGCGCCCGCAGACCGCGTTACGCCGCTTAGCGAAATTGCGGAAATCACCCTGAATAACCTGTCCGGCTCGCCTCAGGATGTCGAACAATTGATTGCC
This sequence comes from Serratia proteamaculans, assembly GCF_949794035.1. NCBI lineage: Bacteria > Pseudomonadati > Pseudomonadota > Gammaproteobacteria > Enterobacterales > Yersiniaceae > Serratia > Serratia proteamaculans. The sequence continues at coordinate 386,714 of NZ_OX461105.1, read as the reverse complement.
CGCAAGGCTGATGAGCATGGCGCGAGCTATTACCGGATCCTGCGGCTGGAAGAACAGGCGCATCAGCCAGGCTGGCGCGCCTCGGCAATACTCTATCTTTAGTAGGTCATACAGGCCGCATTCAACACGCCGCCACTGATCGATACGCCCCCCAGGAAAATCCCGGCAGCTACGTGATTGGCTTCAATCTTGTCGCTGATACGCGGCATGTAGATTTTCACCGCCGCAAACAGCAGCAGCTGTACCACCAATGCCACCACGCCCCATAACAGGTAGTCCAGCAGGCTGACCGAGTTGATCGCCGCACTGGCCAGCGGGATCACATAACCCAGGCAGGCACCGACAAAACCAAAGGCGGCTGACTGATTGTCGGCCTTGATCAACGCCCATTCGTCATGCGGCGTAATGCGGGTATAGACAAACAAAAACACCAGAACCATGGCAAAGCCACTGAAGAAATAAGAGGCGAATGCCGCCAACGCGCTGAGAATATCCATGTCATTTTCCTGGTCAGAGGTCAGTATCCCTTACGGGCCAAGTGCTGAATTAAAAAGCTTTTCCCGCTGTAGCGCCACTGTTTTCCCTAGCCACCCATCGCTCGGGCGAACAGCATCTCGCACAGTCGGTCTGGTAATGCTCGTTCACCGCGGGCATCAAGCATCATTTGACACCAGGCTTCCGCCAACGGCGGTGAACTGTAACGCAGAAGCTGTGCTGCGGCGAACAGATTGAATAACGCGCCGGTAACCGCGCGGCCCTGCTCTTCCTGGGGTTTGCGCATCAACTGGAGCAGACGTCGCCATTGGTGATCAAAGTGGCGGTTCTGTCCCCTGACCTCGCCAAACTCAAGCTCCAGCGCCTCCTGCACCACCGGCAACTTTCCCCAGGCCCGCATCACGTCCAGACACATAATATTGCCAGAACCTTCCCAGATACTGTTCACCGGCATTTCACGGTACAGCCGCGGCAGTTCACTCTCTTCACAGTAGCCAATACCACCCAGCGCTTCCATCGCTTCGCCAACAAAAGGGATGCCTTGCCGGCAGACTTCAAACTTCGCCGCCGGGGTCATTACCCGACAAAGCGCCTGTTCCAAAGGGGCTCCGACGCCAATGCTGTCATAGGCACGCGCCAGGCGCATCAAGGCCGCCGTCTGCCCCTCCAGCCGCAACGCCATCCGTGCCAATACCTGGCGCATCATAGGCTGCTCGATCAGGGGCTTGCCAAACGCCTGCCGCTGCAGAGCGTGGTACAGTGCCACCGACAACGCGCGGCGCATCAAACCCTGGCTGCCCAACGCACAGTCAAAACGCGTCAGACCGCCCATTTTCAGGATATGCCGCACACCGTCCCCTTCCTCACCCACCAGCCAGGCGATGGCATCCTGGAACTCCACCTCACCGCTGGCGTTGGAGCGATTACCCAGCTTATCCTTCAGCCGTTCCAGCCGAATGGCGTTGCGCGTGCCGTCCGGCAAAATACGCGGCAGAAAGAAGCAGGACAGACCGCCCTCGGCCTGCGCCAGCACCAGGTGCGCATCGCTCTGCGGCACCGAGAAGAACCATTTGTGTCCCACCAGCCGGTAAGCTTCCCCCGTGTCCCGTACCGCCAGCGGGTTGGCGGTGGTGGTATTGCTCAATACGTCGGAACCGCCCTGCTTTTCTGTCATCCCCATGCCAATCAACAAACCGCGCTTTTGCCCACCGGGCAACAAATGCGCATCGTAACGGTCGGAAAGCAGCGGCGTCAGCCAGGATTGGAATTCTGCAGGTAATGAGCGCTGCAGCAGTGGAATGGCGCCAAAAGTCATGGTCACCGGACACAGGGTGCCGGCTTCGACCTGGGCATGCAGTACAAAGCGCGCGGCGCGTGCCACGAACGAACCAATGCGGGCATCCTCCTGCCACGGCAGGTTATGCACCCGGTTAGCAATCAGCCCCTGCATCAGGATATGCCAGGCGGGATGGAAACGGACATCGTCCAACCGCTGGCCGGTGGCATCATAGCGCAGCAGCTCCGGCGGATTGGCATTGGCCAGTCGCCCCAGCTCCAGTGACTCCTGGGTGCCCAACTGTTGGCCCAGCGAGGCCAGCACCTCGACATCCCAACCGGCTTGTTCGCGCTGTACCGCTTCATGCAGCGGCGTATCGGACAGGAACAAATTACTGTTCCCCAGTGGCTTCGGCTGATTAAAAACGGTGTGTGTATTCCAGACCATGGGCTTGCTCCCTGATAAAAGCGTCAGGAGTAATTATGGTCGTCAGGGGGATTTCTGCCGCAGGTAAGATCACAGGGTGGGAATTGAGAAAGTAATAAGGGCGCAAAATTCTGCGCCCTTACCGGTAAATCAGCTGCGCTGACGCACCGCTTCAAACAGACAGATGCCGGTGGCGACTGAAACGTTCAGTGAAGATACCGTGCCTGCCATCGGGATGCTGATCAACTCATCGCAGTGCTCGCGAGTCAGGCGACGCATGCCTTCGCCTTCCGCGCCCATCACCAGCGCCATTGGGCCGGTCATTTTGCTCTGGAACAAGGTGTGGTCGGCTTCGCCGGCAGTGCCGACGACCCAGACGTTCATTTCCTGCAGCAAACGCAGGGTTCGCGCCAGGTTGGTCACGCGAATCAACGGAACGTTTTCCGCCGCGCCGCAGGCCACTTTCTTGGCCGTGGCATTCAGCTGGGCAGAACGATCGCGCGGAACAATGACGGCGTGTACGCCGGCCGCATCGGCGCTGCGAAGACAGGCCCCGAGGTTGTGCGGGTCGGTCACGCCATCCAGCACCAGCAGGAACGGCGTATCCACGCTTTCAAGCAACTTCGGCAAGTCATTTTCCTGATACTGACGCCCTTCGCGCACCCGGGCGATAATGCCCTGATGCACCGCGCCCTCGACTTTCTCATCCAGCCACTGGCGGTTTGCCACCTGGATCACAATGCCGGTCGCTTCCAGCTCGGCAATCAGCGGCTGCAAGCGGCGATCGTCACGCCCTTTGAGGATAAACACTTCCAGGAAGCGTTGCGGATCGTTGTCTAACAGGGCCTTGACGGCATGAATACCGTAAATAATTTCGCTCATGATGCTCTTTTAACTGTGCGGCTGGCGTATGCCAGCCGGTGATAATGACGTGTGGCAGATTAAGCCTGCTCAGCACCTTTCTTCTTGCCGGCGCGTTTGGCCTTGGTCGCCGACGCTATTTTCCGGGTTTTGTCGGACACTTTTTTGGCTTTCGCCTTTTTGTCTTTCTTCACCTTGTCAGCGGATTTGGCTTCGTCTTTACGGAAGGCGCTGTCAGGTTCAAAATTGGCTGGCGCTTTGCCACCACGACGTTTGCGTGGCGCAGAAGTACGGCCTGCACCGGCCCCGCCACGCAGAGTGCGTTGGCCACCATTCTTGGCACGATCGCGTTCGGTTTTGCCTTCACCACGCGGTTTGCGAGTGCTGGAGACCAGAGCGAAGTCGATTTTACGCTCGTCCATATGCACCGCTTCAACGCGGATCTCCACCGTATCACCCAGGCGATAAACCACGCCGGAGGATTCGCCAATCAGACGCTGACCGATATTATCGTAGCGATAATAGTCATTATCCAGCGATGATACGTGCACCAGACCGTCGATAAACAGATCGTTCAGGCGGACGAAGAAACCAAAGCCGGTCACGCTGGCAATAATACCGCTGAACACTTCGCCAACGTGATCCTGCATAAAGTCGCATTTCAGCCAGTCGGCCACGTTACGCGTAGCTTCATCAGCACGGCGTTCGGCCATCGAACAGTGTTCGCCCAGCTGCAGCATTTCTTCAAACTCGCTGTGCCAGCCACCGGTCGGCGTCCAGCGCTCTTTCGGCTCGCCGTGCTCTTTAGCCAGCTGATATTTGATCGCGCGGTGCATCGCCAGATCCGGGTAACGGCGGATCGGTGAAGTGAAGTGGCCATAAGAAGCCAGCGCCAGACCAAAGTGGCCCCGGTTTTCCGGATCGTAGACGGCCTGCTTCATGGAACGCAGCAGCATGGTTTGCAGCATTTCATGGTCAGGACGTTCGGACACTTCATCCATCAAAGTGGCGTAGTCCTTCGGCTGCGGCTTGTTGCCGCCGCCCAACGTCAGACCCAGTTCGCCCAACACGCTGCGCAATGCGGTAATGTGATCGTCGCTCGGACGATCGTGCACACGGAACAGCGCCGGCTCGTTATTCTTCTCAACGAAGCGCGCCGCGGCGACGTTCGCCATGATCATGCACTCTTCGATCAGCTTGTGGGCGTCGTTACGCACCGTTGGCTCTACGCGCTCAATACGGCGTTCGGCGTTGAAGATAAACTTGGCTTCTTCGGTTTCGAAAGCAATACCGCCACGTTCGGCACGCGCCTGATCCAGCACCTTGTACATGGTGTGCAGTTCCTCCAGGTGCTTGACCAGCGGGTGATAATGCTCACGCAGCTCCTGATCGCCCTGCAAGATGTGCCAGACTTTGTTGTAGGTTAAACGGGCATGAGAACTCATTACCGCTTCATAGAATTTGGCCGTCGACAGACGCCCCTGGGCGGAGATGGTCATCTCACACACCATACACAGGCGGTCAACCTGCGGGTTCAGCGAGCACAGGCCGTTGGACAGCACTTCCGGCAGCATCGGGATAACCTCCGACGGGAAGTACACCGAAGTCGCACGGTTACGCGCTTCGTCATCCAGCGCCGTGCGCGGACGTACGTAGTAACTGACGTCGGCAATAGCTACCCACAGGCGCCAGCCACCGCCGCGTTTCTTCTCGCAGTAAACCGCATCATCGAAATCGCGCGCGTCTTCGCCATCAATAGTCACCAGCGGTAACTGACGCAGATCGACACGGCCTTTCTTGGCGGCTTCCGGTACCTGTTCGCTGAGGTCGGCAACCTGTTTTTCTACCTGTGGTGGCCAGACATGCGGGATCTCATGGGTGCGCAGAGCGATATCCACCGCCATGCTGGTGCCCATTTTATCGCCGAGGATCTCAACGATCTTGCCCACCGCTTTGGTACGGCGGGTCGGACGCTGGGTCAGCTCAACCACCACCATAAAGCCCATGCGCGCACCGCTGGCGGCCTCGGCAGGGATCAGGATGTCAAAGCTCAGGCGGCTGTCGTCCGGCACCACAAAGCCGGTACCGGCGTCCATAAAGAAGCGGCCGACGATTTGGCTGGTTTTTGGCACCAATACGCGGACGATACGCGCTTCACGGCGGCCCTTACGGTCTGCAGCCATTGCCTGTGCCAGCACCACATCACCGTGGATCGCCATTTTCATCTGCTCGGCTGACAGATACAGGTCGTCTTTGCTGCCTTCAATACGCAGGAAACCAAAGCCATCACGGTGGCCGATAACGGTGCCGCGCAGCAGATCAAGGCGTTCCGGCAGTGCATAGCACTGGCGGCGGGTAAAGATTAACTGACCGTCACGTTCCATCGCACGCAGACGGCGGCGCAACGCTTCTAAAGGTTCTTCACCGGTTAAATTCAGCTCTTTGGCCAGCTCTTCGCGGCTAGCCGGCGTTTCTCTTTTCGCCAGATGGGCCAGAATGAATTCACGGCTTGGGATTGGGGATTCATATTTTTCTGCTTCTCGTTCCAGGAATGGATCTTGTGACATTGCGGTTCCTCCGTTGTCATCAGCAGGGTGCCGCTGAGCCTTGTCTTCTCAGCGACGCTTTATTCGACAAGCAATAGCTTGTAGAGCGATGGATTGTCTTCGACCATATCGGCCAGCGTATGGCTGTCCAGCTCTTCAAGGAAATTCTGTACGCCCTGTTGCAGCACCAGTTTCAGGCGGCAAGCAGGGGTTATGTGGCAAAAGTTACTGCTGCAGTTAACCAGTGAGAGCGGCTCCAGCGCCCTGACGACATCGCCGAGGCGAATGGTTTCGGCCGGTTTGCCCAAACGGATGCCGCCGTTCTTACCGCGCACCGCGGTCACAAACCCAACCCGGCTTAACTGATTGATGATCTTTACCATATGGTTTCTGGACACGCCGTAGACCTCGGTAACTTCCGAGATGCTGGTCATTTTGTCCGGTGGCAGCGAGGCCATGTAGATCAACGCCCGCAGGCCGTAATCAGTAAAACTTGTTAACTGCACATCTACCTCTGGGTATCATTTTACCCGTCTGATACGCCGATTTTCGGCATTATTCAAAAGATTACTTATTGGATAATAAACCAGCCAGAGAGTTCGCCGCTAATTATTTAGCGTATCTCGGGCTCTGGACAGGTTAAAGAAAGGATTTTTCGAAGTGAAACCGCAACCGGGGAGAAAAATGATAAAAACAAACCGGGACATTGCCCGGTTTGTTTTACTGCAGCAAGGCCAGATTATGCGTCGAACGGGTCGCGCAGGATCATGGTTTCGCTACGGTCTGGGCCAGTAGAGATAATGTCTACCGGTACGCCAGTCAGCTCTTCAATGCGCTTGATGTAGTTCAGCGCCGCCTGTGGCAGTTTGCTGTGTTCTTTCACGCCAAAGGTGGTGTCGCTCCAGCCCGGCATGCTTTCGTAGATTGGCTCGATACCTTCCCAACCTTCAGCCGCCAGCGGAGTGGTGGTCATTTCGCGGCCGTCAGGCATGCGGTAACCCACGCAGATCTTCACTTCTTTCAAGCCATCCAGCACGTCCAGCTTGGTCAGGCAGAAGCCGGACAGGGAGTTGATCTGTACTGAGCGGCGAACCGCTACCGCGTCCAGCCAGCCGGTACGACGACGACGACCCGTAGTGGCGCCGAACTCGTTACCCTGCTTGCACAGGAACTCACCGGTTTCGTCGAACAGCTCAGTTGGGAACGGACCTGCACCCACGCGGGTGGAGTAGGCTTTAACGATGCCCAGCACGTAATCCACGTAACGCGGACCAATACCTGAACCGGTAGCAACGCCGCCAGCAGTGGTGTTGGAGGAGGTCACGTACGGATAGGTACCGTGGTCGATATCCAGCAGGGTGCCTTGTGCGCCTTCGAACATGATCAGATCGCCACGCTTGCGCGCACCGTCCAGCAGTTCGGACACATCAACAACCATGGCGGTCAGGATATCGGCGATAGACAGCACGTAATCCAAAGTCGCCTGGTAATCAACGGCTTCAACTTTGTAGTAGTTGACCAACTGGAAGTTATGATAATCAACGATTTCCTTCAGCTTAACGGCGAAGGTTTCTTTGTTGAACAGGTCGCTAACGCGCAGACCGCGGCGAGCAACTTTATCTTCGTAAGCCGGGCCAATACCGCGACCGGTGGTGCCGATGGCTTTCGCGCCACGTGCTTTCTCGCGCGCGTTATCCAGCGCAACGTGATAAGGCAGGATCAGCGGGCAGGCTTCGGACAGTAACAGACGTTCGCGTACCGGGATGCCGCGCGCTTCGAGTTCACCCATTTCTTTCATCAATGCGTCGGGAGCCAGAACCACACCGTTGCCGATGATGCTGGTCACGTTTGCACGCAGAATGCCTGAAGGAATCAAATGAAGGACGGTTTTTTCACCGTTAATAACCAGAGTGTGGCCAGCGTTATGGCCCCCTTGGTAGCGCACTACATATTGAGCCCGTTCGGTCAGCAGGTCTACGACCTTGCCCTTACCTTCGTCACCCCATTGAGTGCCCAGTACGACGACGTTCTTACCCATTTTAAAAATCACCGGTTGCTTAAAAATGGATTCTACCACCGTAATTCGTGAGTTTCAGCACTTTTAGCATAGGGTTGCATATTTTTTAGGCTAAACTTTAAACCCCTGCGTGTGTACGCAACATGTAGTAGATCACGCAGCCCGCAACCACTATTCCACCGCCAAATCGACGCAGTGTCGCGTCAGGAAACTGGGTCATCGCCAGTATCATTTTACGCCAGGCCTGCGGGAACAACATCGGGCCCAAGCCTTCCAGCACCAAAACCAGCCCAAGTGCCAGCCAGATCGTTGAATTCATCAGTGACTCCCAAAAAGAAAGGGCCCGCGTTTAAACGGGCCCTCGATCATTAACCTGTCGTGCTTACTTGCGCACGGAATCAGGCGACTTCATGTAGCGGAAGAAATCGCTGTCCGGGCTCAGTACCATCACGTCCTGGTTACTGCTGCTGAAGCTGGTTTCATAAGCACGCAGGCTACGGATGAAGGCGTAGAAGTCCGGATCCTGGCTGAATGCGTTAGCAAACAGTTTGGCCGCTTCGGCATTACCGTCACCACGAGTGATACGCGCCGTACGTTCGGCTTCTGCCAGGGTACGAGTCACTTCATAGTCTGCAGTCGCGCGCAGCTTCTCAGCCTCTTCCTGACCCTGTGAACGGTGACGACGGGCTACCGCTTCACGCTCGGCGCGCATACGCTGGTAGATTGCATCAGACACTTCGGCCGGCAGGTTGATCTGCTTGATACGCACGTCGATCACTTCGATACCCAATGCCGCCATGCTGTTCGGGTTAACCTTCGGCAGTTTGCCGGTGGTTTCCTTTTCAACACGCGCCGCCGCAGAGGCGATAGCGTCATCGGCTTCGGTGGTCGCCACTTCCTGGTCATCACCCACGGTACCGGTGTTCAGCGCGTCACGTACGTCGGACATCAGCTTGCCGCGCGAGTCGGTTACGATGTCTTTCACATCCAGACGACCAATCTCGGAACGCAGACGGTCACTGAATTTACGTTTCAGCAGCACTTCGGCCTGTGAAACATCACCGCCGCCGGTTGCCAGGTAGTAACGGCTGAAATCGCTGATACGCCATTTCAGGTAAGAATCGACGATCAGGTCTTTCTTCTCGCTGGTAACAAAGCGGTCAGCCTGGTTGTCCATAGTCTGGATACGTGCGTCCAGCGTTTTCACTGACTCAATGAACGGGATCTTGAAGTGCAGACCCGGCGCATATACCAGCGGCTTATTGTCGCTGTCACGCAGTACCTTGCCAAAACGCAGCACGATGCCACGCTGACCTTCCTGAACCACGAACAGAGAGGCGTACAACGCCACCAGCACCGCGAGGACGATTACTACAAAAGACTTACGCATTGATTATTCTCTCCCTACGCGAGTGGTGTCGTCACGCTGTGCATTAGCCCGGCGCTGGTCCATGACCGAGCCGTTGCTGGTGCGCTGGCTGCTGGAGCTGGCGCCGCTGTTGGCAGATGTACCCGGGTTGAGACGAATCAGGCTGGTGTCTTTACTGCCGTCAGCTGCCGCGCCGGCTTGGCCACGCAGCATTTGATCCAGTGGCAACACCATCAGATTGTTGCCTTTGTCATTCACCAACACCTTACGGGTGTGGCTCAGGACTTTTTCCATGGTTTCGATATACAGACGCTCGCGGGTAATTTGCGGTGCAGACTTGTATTCCGGCAACAGCTTGGCAAAGCCAGCAACCTCACCCTGAGCTTCCAGGATGGTACGGTCTTTATACGCCTTGGCATCTTCTAGCAGACGCTGCGCCTGACCGTTCGCACGTGGCTGAACTTCGTTGGCGTAAGCTTCTGCCTCACGGATGTACTGCTGCTCGTTTTCACGTGCGGCAATCGCATCATCAAATGCGGCTTTTACCTCTTCCGGCGGACGAGCGGCCTGGAAGTTGACGTCCAGCAGCGTGATGCCCATGTTGTACGGACGAATAGTCTCTTCCAGTACGCGTTGGGTATCGCTACGCACGATAGTACGGCCTTCGGTCAGGATCTTGTCCATGGTGTACTTGCCGATAACGCCACGCAGGGCGCTGTCAGTAGCCTGGCTCAGGCTGTCGTCGGCATTGGTCACGCTGAACAGATACGCTTCCGGATTGGTTACGCGGTACTGCACGTTCATTTCTACGCGCACCACGTTCTCATCGGAGGTCAGCATCACGCCAGAAGCGGCCAGTTCACGCACCGATTCCACGTTGACCGGACGAACTTCATCGATGAAGGTCGGTTTCCAGTTCAAACCCGGCTGTACCAGGTGACTGAACTTGCCAAAACGAGTCACGACACCGCGCTCGGCTTCTTTGATGGTGTAGAAGCCGCTGGCGGCCCAAATCACCACCACCGCAACCGCGGCGATACCGATAATACGACCGCTGAGGCCTGGACCCGAGGTGCCCGTGCCGCCGCTGTTATTGCCGTTGGAGCCTTTGCCCCCGCCCAAGCCGCTCAATTTCTTGCTCAGCTTGCGGAAGATATCGTCCAAATCAGGTGGCCCTTGATCGCGACCGCCTTTGTTATTACCGCCAGAGTTGCCGCCATTGTTATTGCTGCTCCCCCACGGGTCGCGGTCCTGTCCGTTATTACCGGGCTGATTCCACGCCATGTTTTAGCTCCATATTCTGTGATTGGGTACTTCAGGCTTACGCGAAGCTCAAATGTAACAGGATATGATCATACTATAAAGTTAATCAGATCCTGTTCCTGTTTGCAGAGGCGACGCCATTCGACGATGGGCATACGCACCACCACGCCAATGCTGCCGTCTTCTTCGTTCCACTCTTTCTCAATTGCCTGAAGCTGGTAAAAACGGCTACGAAGACGGCCTGCCTCTGGCGGTAAGCGCAGCTCATAATGCGCGATTTCCCCCGATAAGCGCTCCGTCAACGCCTGATACAGCAACGGGATACCTTCACCGCTGGCGGCGGACAGCCACACCCGGATCGGTAAGTTTTCATCGTTGCGGTCGATACGCGGAACAAAATCATCCAGCATATCTATTTTGTTCATCACTAACAGTGTAGGGATCTCATCCGAGTCAATCTCTGCCAGCACGGTATTTACCGCTTCAATGTTTTCATCGACACGGGTATCCGCGGCGTCGATTACATGTAACAGCAAAGAGGCCTGACGCGTTTCTTGCAGCGTTGCCTTGAAGGCGGCCACCAGATCGTGCGGCAGGTGCCGGATAAAGCCTACGGTATCCGCCAACACGGTATCGCCCACATCGGCCACATCAATGCGCCGCAAGGTTGGATCCAGGGTGGCAAATAGCTGGTCTGCAGCATAGACATCCGCAGACGTTATTCGATTAAACAGGGTGGATTTACCGGCGTTGGTGTATCCCACCAGCGATACGGTTGGCACTTCAGCACGGGTACGCGCACGTCGGCCCTGTTCACGCTGCTTAGCTACCCGCTCCAGGCGGCGTAGAATCAAGCTAATGCGATCGCGTAACAGACGACGGTCGGTCTCTAACTGGGTTTCCCCTGGCCCGCGCAGGCCAATCCCCCCTTTTTGACGCTCAAGGTGCGTCCAGCCACGAACCAAACGCGTGGCGATGTGACGCAACTGCGCCAGCTCTACCTGCAGCTTACCTTCATGGGTACGGGCACGCTGGGCAAAGATGTCTAGAATCAACCCGGTGCGATCGATCACCCGGCATTCGCACAGGCGTTCAAGGTTTCTCTCTTGCGCCGCAGAAAGGGAGTGATCAAACAGGACAACAGATGCGCCACTGGCTTTTACCGCATCTGCAATTTCTTCGGCCTTTCCTTCACCGACAAAGTACTTGGGATGTGGGGCTTTGCGGCTACCAGTCACCACTTGCAAAGCTTCGACACCCGCAGAGGACACCAGGGATTCGAACTCACTGAGATCTTCTGTATCTTTGTCTTGCGAGAAATAGATATGAACCAGGACGGCCTGCTCACCGGCTTCATAACGGTCAAACAAGCTTGCAACCTCTCAAACGGGAACCCGTGAGTTTGGGGGACATAAACAGCCCACGGCTGCTTATGCTCCCCGTCATGGTTGACTCGCAACGCGCTTTATTCAGCGTCATCGCTTTCCTGCTGCGGCTGTTGCGGCGCAGACGGGTTGTTACCATGGTGATAATTACTGGTGCCGCCGCTCGGAGTATTGCTATGGTGCGAAACCGGGCGTGACGGGACAACGGTAGAGATAGCGTGCTTATAAACCATCTGGCTCACCGTGTTTTTCAACAGGATGACAAACTGGTCAAAAGACTCAATCTGGCCTTGCAGCTTAATACCATTCACCAAATAAATAGAAACCGGAACACGTTCACGACGCAATGCGTTCAGGAACGGATCTTGCAAAGATTGCCCCTTAGCCATTCTATCTTTTCCTTATTTGCTTGTTGTTTTTAACTAAGAACCTGTCGGCTCTAAAATAAACGACCTAAAAAATTTGCGCGCTGAATACTCATCAATTGTACACAATCACTCAACCTATGCACTAACAACCTGTATTACCGAGTCCAAAGCCTCTCCCGGCTTCTCGCTGTCCAGCCAATGTACCGAGTCCCAGCCTCGTAACCAGGTCATTTGGCGCTTGGCCAACTGACGCGTTGCGCAAATACCACGATAAACCATCTCATCGTAACTAATCTCGCCAGACAAATATGACCACATCTGGCGATAACCGACACAGCGAATGGAAGGCAAATCCGTATGCAAATCACCCCGTGCAAAAAGTGCACGCGCTTCCGTTTCAAAACCTGCCGCCAACATTTGATGGTACCGCAGCTCGATACGTTGATGAATCAACTCACGGCTGGTCGGTGCTATCGCAAATTGGTGAACATGATACGGCAACGATTCACCCGAAATTTTAGTCAGTTCCGTTAAAGTTTTACCCGAAATAAAAAAAACTTCCAGTGCTCTGGACAGTCTCTGCGGATCATTCGGATGAATTCTCAATGCCGCAACCGGGTCAATCTCTTGTAACTGACGGTGTAAAACGTCCCAACCCTGCTCTGCCGCCTGCTGTTCGATGCGTTCGCGCACCGCCGGATCGGCGGGCGGCAACGGCGATAATCCTTCCAGCAACGCCTTGAAATAAAGCATGGTGCCCCCCACCAGCAGCGGGATACGCCCGGCAGCGGTAATGGCAGCCATTTCTTTCAGTGCGTCGGCACGAAAATCCGCAGCGGAGTAGGCTTCGGCAGGATCGTGTATATCAATCAGCCGATGCGGCGCCTGCGCCAATTCTTCAGCGCTCGGTTTGGCCGTGCCGATATCCATACCGCGGTAAATCAGCGCGGAATCCACGCTGATCAATTCCACAGGCAGGCGTTCACGCAGCGCGATCGCCAATGCGGTTTTGCCCGAGGCGGTCGGCCCCATGATAAAAATAGCCGGGGGACGTGGTGTCATTTCAGTTTCAATCATGCCTAAGTGCTGCCAGTGCAGCCTGTAAATCAACAGGTTGTAAAAGTCCGCTCGGTGGTGATTTGACCAGCTGCGGGCAAAGTCGTTCAACGTCGGTCAACAATTGTATCGCTTGCGAGGTGTTCCATTGCTCATGTTCGCTCCCTAAATGGCGGGCGAACCAGGTAGCCAATACCGCGGGCGACATCTCCTGATGCTCGGCCAAGTAGCCTAACAGTTCGGGTATCAGTTTTTGTAAATTTTGTTGGCGTAATGGTAAAGGTACTGCGCGCAGCGTCACACGCCCATGATCTGCCTGCAGATCCAGCCCCATTTTTACCAATAGCGGCTGATGGTGCACACAGGCAGCCGCTTCTTGCTTGTTCAACGTCAGCTTGATCGGGATCAGCAGCGGCTGAGGCCGCAAACCTTCTGGCGAAGGATTGAGTTGCGCCTGGCGCAGCCAGCGTTCGGCCACTGGCAGATTAAGCAACATCAATTGCTGACGGTTTTCAATCAGCGCATAGCAGGGAGGGTGGATCATCAGCACCCGGCCGAAACTGTGCTGACTGCCGGCCAGCGGCGTTTCCTGCTCGGTTTTTACCGGAGGGAACAGCGGCTGTTTCGGTGTTTCTTGCCGTAGAGGCTCAGCAGCCGGAGTGGCCTGCAACAGTTTGCTGTACAGCTCACCTTCACGTTTCTGATAACCACTGCCCGAATGATAAGCCGGTTGTGGCGCACGCTCACGCGCGACGGCAGGTTCGGTCGATGCGGTTTCGCGGCGCGGTGCCGGCTGCGAGAAATGGTTGCCACCGGCGGCGACGCGGTTTTCCGGCTGCCAGACTGGTGCAGATGGCTGATCTGTTTCCTCGGCCAGCGGCAGTGGTGCATTGCCAACCTGCTGCAATACGGTGGTTACCGCCTGATAGATAAAGTCGTGCACCAGCCGCGCCTGATGGAAACGCACTTCGTGCTTGGCCGGATGGACATTCACGTCCACCTGATGCGGGTCAACCTCGAGATATAGCACATAAGCCGGCTGCTGGTCGTCTTTCAGTTGATCCTGATAGGCCTGACGGATGGCGTGATTGATCAAACGATCGCGCATCATGCGGCTGTTGACGTAGCAATATTGCATTTCGCCCAGTTGGCGCGCGCCAGCAGGATCGGCCACCCAACCGCGAATGGTCAGATCACCGTGCTGCCAGGATATGTTCAATGCATGCTGTAAAAAAGCCGGTCCACAAATGCTGCCCAGGCGACGCTCGTACTGGCTTTCATCTTTCGCCGCACGATACTGGCGCATCAGTTTGCCATTGTGGCTGAGGTTAATTGCCACATCGAAGCGTGCCAGCGCAATGCGTCGCACCACTTCATCGATATGGCCGAATTCGGTTTTCTCGGTGCGCATAAATTTGCGCCGCGCCGGGGTGTTGTAGAACAGATCCAAAACTTCCAGCGTGCTGCCTGTCGGGTGCGCCGCCGGCTTGACCGTTACTGCCTGGTCACGGCCTTCGGCATAAGCCTGCCAGGCTTCGTTTTGTTCTGCGGTGCGAGAAGTGAGAGTCAAACGGGAAACCGAGCTGATGCTGGCTAAAGCTTCACCGCGAAAGCCGAGGCTGACAATGGCTTCCAAATCGTCGAGGGTGCTGATTTTACTGGTGGCGTGACGGGCCAGCGCCAGAGCCAAATCATCCTTGCCAATACCGCAGCCGTTATCACGGATGCGAATCAGCTTGGCGCCACCGCGTTCGATATCAATATCAATGCGCGTCGCCCCGGCATCCAGACTGTTTTCCACCAGTTCCTTGACCACAGACGCGGGGCGCTCGACCACTTCACCGGCGGCAATCTGGTTGGCAAGCTGGGGCGGTAACACCTGGATGGGCATGCTGACTCCTGTAATGTGGGCACTAGGCCTGCGGAATGGTCAGCGTCCGATCCAGCGGCGCGACGTCCGACTTCAGTTTATTCACGCGTTTCAGGTCGCTAACGCTGACACCATAACGACTGGCAATAGATGTCAAAGTATCACCGCGGGTCACTTTATGCTTCGACGGCTTCTTCACGCTGGGCTTGGCCTTGGCGACCGTGCTGGCAGCGGCAGTTTTACCCGCCGGTACTTTGAGGCGCTGGCCGACCCACACGCCATCCTTCTTCAGCTTGTTCAGCTCACGTAACGCCGCCATGGTGGTGCCATAGCTGTCGGCGATACCGGAGAGCGTTTCCGCCCGCTTCACCACGTGAATCTGTGTTTTGCCGCTAATGCGGCTGCTGCTGGCCGAACTGACGACCGGTGCAGGCTGACTGACGTCTGTTGTTGAGGAGTTAACCGCCGCTGCGACGTCCAGCGGTCGGTTTTCCACCTTTGGGTCGGCTTGTAGCGGATGCGCCAGGAAATAACTGCGCAGGCCGTTATGGATCGCCTTGGCAATTTTTTCCTGATACGCGCTACTGCCGAGCAGCCGCTCCTCCGTGCTATTACTGATAAATCCTGTTTCCACCAGCAATGATGGAATGTCCGGCGAACGCAACACGCCAAGGCTGGCATGTTCCGGACGACGTTTATGCAATGAACCGACGCTTTGCAACTGCTGCAAGACTTTAACCGCGACATCGTAACCCACGCGTTGCGAGTGACCGAACTGCAGATCCAGCACCGCCTGGCTCAGGTAAGGGTCCGCCTGGCTGTTGGCCAGCAGATCACCCGCCCCACCCAGTAATTCAGACTGTTTCTCATGCTGTTCCAGCCAGCCCGCCATCTCACTGTTGGCACGGCGGTTGGACAACACCCAAACCGAGGCCCCGTTGGCACTGCGGTTTGGTGCAGCATCGGCGTGAATGGAGATCAGCACGTTTGCGCCCTGCTTACGCGCCACGTCGGAACGTCCCATCACCGAGATGAAGTAGTCGCCATTACGCGTTAAGACCGGTTTGAACTGAGGATCGGCATCCAGCAACGCCTGCAGGCGACGAGCGATGGCAATAGTGACATTTTTCTCTTTCAGGCCGTTCGGCCCGATGGCACCCGGATCCTGACCGCCGTGACCGGCATCAATCGCCACCACGACCCGATCGCCGGAACCTGCGGAAACGCGGCTGCTACGCGGCGTAACTTCCGATGCGGTACCTGCAACCACGGTTGGCTTATTGGTGAAGGGGTTCGAACCACTCGGCGCTTTACGCACCGGGACTGGCTCAGGCTCAGGTTCACTCACCACCTGCGCTTTGCGCACTGGCTGGCTCACGGCCACCGGAGCAGGCACCGGCACCGGGGCTTTACGCACGACATTTGTATTCGCACGGCCTTCCGCGGCAATGGTAAACACCACGGTATAGATACTGCCGCTCTGGCGTGTCGCCACCCGGGTCTTCGCGCGCTGGGTCAGATCAAACACCAACCGCACGCTCTGGGCATCTTTCGGCGTACTGGAGCGAATGCTTTTCACCAGGTTTTGTCCGCTAAAATTCAGCGGCAGACCGCCAACTTTGCCTTTCTGGTTAACGTCCAGGACCACCCGGTCAGGTCCGTGCAAAGGGAAGAAGGCATAATCCGGCGGACCATTGAAGCTCACCGAAACCGTAGCTTCGCGCTGGGCATTGGTGACTTTAATATCAGACAGCGACGATGCCGCCAGCGCACTGGCCGCACCCAAGGGCCCCAATACGGCGATCAGGGCGATTACGAGTAGTTTTCTCAACGCATACGTCATTGCGGCGTCATTCCTGTGGCCCGTGAATACGGTCTAAAAGCTGGCTGCCGTAGGCGGAAACCGCCTGAATTTTTGCCTCTCGCCCCTGATCCTGATAGCTGAGATACAGTTCCAGATCCGGCTCCGGCAATACGCCCGTGCCCTGCTGTGGCCATTCCACCAGGCAAATGGCATCCTGCGCAAAATAATCGCGAATACCCATAAATTCGAGTTCTTCCGGATCGGCTAAGCGATACAGATCAAAATGATACACCGCCAGCGGTTGCAGCGCATACGGCTCCACCAGCGTGTAAGTTGGGCTTTTAACGTTGCCCTGATGCCCCAATGCCTGCAGGAAACCTCGGCTGAAGGTGGTTTTACCGGCACCCAGGTCTCCGTAAAGATAAATTACGCTGGCACGATCGCACGCCTTAGCCAAGACGGCTCCCAATGCGACAGTCGCTGCCTCATCCGGCAGAGGTAAAACGAGTTCTTTCATTCGATAGTTTCTATTTATGCCAACTCAGGATTAACGTAATAAGGAATTTCAGGCAGTAAATCACTCGCCAGCATCCCCCTGATTCCTTGTCTTGCCGCCACGCGATCGGCAGCTGCGCCATGCACCACACATCCGGCACAGGCAGCATCATACAGCGAGAGCTTTTGCCCCAGCAAACCGCCGATGATGCCCGACAGGACATCACCCATCCCGCCAGAAGCCATGCCGGCATTGCCGACGTCGGCGATCGCCATTTGGCCTTGCCGATCGGCAATCAGCGTGCCGGCGCCTTTCAGCACGGCTACGCCACCGTATTGCGCCACCAGGTTACGCACTGCAAGTAAGCGATCACTCTCAATCTCGGCGGTACGGCACCCCAGCAGGCGTGCCGCCTCCCCAGGATGCGGGGTAATCACACGATTCTGACGCTTCTCGGGGTTTAATGCCAGTAAGTTAAGCGCATCCGCGTCCCATAACGCCGGTTTATCACTGGCTTGCAATACTTTCAGCGCATTCCTACCCCATTCTCCCTGGCCTAATCCCGGCCCCACGACCAGCACATCAGCCCACTCGAGTGCCTGTTGCAGCGTCTCGTCACTCAAAGGCTGCACCATCAGCTCAGGTCTGGCGGTCAGCAAGGGTCCAACATGCTCAATGTGAGTGAGTACTCGCACTAATCCGGCACCGCTGCGTAAGGCCGCTTCTGCCGCCATGCGTATCGCGCCGCCAAAGCCGTGATCGCCACCGACCACCAGCAGACGCCCTTGTTCACCTTTATGTGAGCAGGGACGACGCGGTTTCAGCCACTGGGGCAAGGACTCGGCAGTAAGCCGCTGAATCGGTGTCGGTTGCTTCGCCAACCAGCCAGATAATCCTAGCGTACTCTGGTGAAGTTGCCCGACCCAGTCACGAGCCTGACCGGTCAACAGGCCCGGTTTGAGGGCAATAAACGTCATCGTGTGCCTGGCGCGGATCACCGCCCCAGGCGCAGCGCCGCTTTCAGCCAACAGGCCAGAGGGAATGTCGAGTGCGATAACCGGTGCGGGGTGGCGATTAGCGGTTTCAATCAGGGCATGGTACGGCGCTCGTGGTGCGCTGCTCAACCCGGTGCCAAGCAGGCCGTCGATAATCAGGTCGATGCTTTCCGGCCAACGGCTCTCAGCCGGAAGAATTTCGCCGCCAGCGGCCAGCCAGGCCTGTCGTGCTTCGGCAGCTTCAGGCGGCAGTGGGCGCGTGCCTTCGCAGGCGATCAGACTAACTTTGACACCAGCCGCCGCTGCCAGCCTGGCGACCACGTAACCGTCACCGCCATTGTTGCCATGACCGCACAGCACCAGCCAGTGGTGGCCGGCCGGGTATTGGTCAAGCGCCAGGGTATAAGCGGCCTCTCCGGCACGTTGCATCAGTTGGTATAGTGAAATACCTTGCGAGGCGGCGGCGCTGGCTTCCGCACGCCGGATCCAGTCCGCAGACCAGACAGAGTGTGATAAACTGTCAGAGTATTGTTTTTCACTGTGGCCCGTCATGACTCACCCCCTCGATCTCAATCAGCTAGCCCAACATATCAAGCAATGGGGCCAATCGCTAGGATTCCAGCAGGTAGGCATCTGCGACACCGATCTCAGCGCGGAAGAGCCTAAACTACAGGCCTGGCTGGACAAACAATACCACGGCGAAATGGAATGGATGGCGCGCCACGGCATGCTGCGCGCCCGGCCTCATGAGTTACTGCCCGGCACACTGCGTGTCATCAGCGTACGCATGAACTACCTGCCGGCCAAAGCGGCCTTTGCCAGCACATTACAAAACCCTGAATTGGGTTATGTCAGCCGCTATGCACTGGGGCGGGACTATCACAAACTGCTGCGCCAACGGCTGAAAAAGCTCGGCGACCAGATCCAGGCCTATTGCGGCGAGCTAAATTTTCGCCCTTTTGTTGACTCCGCACCGGTGATGGAACGCGCCTTGGCCTCCAAGGCCGGGATTGGCTGGGTTGGTAAACACTCACTTATTCTCAATCGCGAAGCCGGTTCCTGGTTCTTTCTCGGCGAACTGCTGATCGATCTGCCCCTGCCGGTAGACAAGCCGCAACAGGAACAATGTGGCCGCTGCGTGGCCTGCATCACCACCTGCCCGACCGGCGCCATCGTCGCGCCCTACACCGTGGACGCCCGACGCTGCATCTCCTACCTCACCATCGAGCTGGAGGGTGCGATCCCGGAAGAGTTCCGCCCACTGTTAGGCAACCGTATTTACGGCTGCGATGATTGCCAACTGATCTGCCCGTGGAACCGTTTCTCACAGCTCACCGACGAAGATGACTTCAGCCCACGAGCTGCGTTGCATGCGCCGCAATTGATTGAACTGTTCGATTGGACGGAAGAGAAATTCCTGCGCATTACCGAAGGGTCCGCTATCCGGCGAATCGGCCATTTGCGCTGGTTGCGTAATATTGCCGTGGCATTAGGCAATGCCCCTTATCAGGATGCGATAGTCATTGCGCTGCGCTCCCGGTTGGAACAGGACGCCATGCTGGACGAACATATTCATTGGGCGCTGGAGCAGCAGTTGGGACGGCGCGAGGCACAGGGTATAGAAGTACAGACAACGCAGAAAAAACGATTGATTCGGGCTGTGGAAAAAGGATTACCGAGGGATGCCTAAACCCTTACTTCCGGGCCCAACAGTCACTCTGTGGATTTGTGCATAAAAATAAAAATGCTTTGTCTTTCAAGTGCAACAAAAAGAGCAAGTGATCGGTATAACGTTTTTCGATAAATAAAAATGCTTACGAATCAATGCAATAAATATTTCATTTCTGTGGCGTTGATTTTTTGAGCTGAGGGTATTATGTACGCTACCTGTGGATAAGTCTGTTTACAACATTTCGACAGGGTATGTATAACGGGACAAGAAGCCGCGCCGATAAAGGCGTTGGACTAAGTTAAACCGAAGATAAAATTGGAGCGGGAAACGAGACTCGAACTCGCGACCCCGACCTTGGCAAGGTCGTGCTCTACCAACTGAGCTATTCCCGCATTGAGATGCTTGTGCATCCGGCCATCAAACAACAACATGGCCTTTGAATTTTTTGGAGCGGGAAACGAGACTCGAACTCGCGACCCCGACCTTGGCAAGGTCGTGCTCTACCAACTGAGCTATTCCCGCGTCGCATGGGTACTACTTGATACTTTTTTTATTCATCACGCCACATAAAGCAGCATTGTTGAATTTGGAGCGGGAAACGAGACTCGAACTCGCGACCCCGACCTTGGCAAGGTCGTGCTCTACCAACTGAGCTATTCCCGCCCGGCGTAACGATGTCGGAACTAAACGAAATTCTTCATCGGTACGGGGTGCGCATTATACGAGAAATCCTTTCTGCCGCAAGCCCCTGAAAGCAAAAAAACACGTTTTTTGTTTGATTGCCGATTAAAGCGCCAAACTGGCTAATTAAGCGGCGGGATCGGCCGCTTTTGACAAGACGCCCCCGGTTATGGGGCCGTGCATCCATTACAACTTAATGAAATGCTCACGGTAATAGGCCAATTCGCCCACCGACTCACGGATATCATCCATTGCCTGATGAGTGCCCTGCTTTTTAAAACCGCTGAGAATTTCCGGCTTCCAACGACGCGCCAGCTCTTTCAAAGTACTGACGTCCAGATAGCGGTAATGGAAGTAGGCTTCCAGCTCAGGCATATAACGGAACAGGAAACGGCGGTCCTGGCCCACACTGTTACCGCAGATCGGTGATTTACCTGCCGGCACCCACTGCTGCAGGAAGGCAATGGTGGCCAGCTCGGCGGCATGATCATCGAATTGGCTGGCCTTCACCCGCTCCACCAACCCACTGCCGGTATGAGTGCGCACGTTCCAGTCATCCATCAGGCCAAGCTGCTCATCGGATTGATGCACGGCGATCACCGGCCCTTCCGCAAGAATGTTCAGATTGGCGTCAGTGACCAATGTAGCGATCTCGATGATACGATCGCGTTCAGGATCCAATCCGGTCATCTCCAGATCGATCCAAATCAGGTTATTTTCGTTTCCTGTCATGATATTTCCTGCGTAAAAGCCAAAAGATAAACAAACTGCAGACAAGGCGGCGACCGGCGCTGGCTATTTACCGACGGAGGTCCGCTGCGCGTAGCGGCTAACAACGGTTATTTAATATAAAATAGCGTGTATCATAGTCGTTTTGGTCGCCATGAGCGATAAAGCGGATTCAAGTGAGGCGCAGTGAGCAAGAACAAACTGTCCAAAGGTCAAGAACGCCGCGTGCAGGCGAACCATCAACGTCGCCTGAAACGCACTGATAAGAAACCGGAATTGGATGATTCCCAGCTGGGCGAGCCGCAAGACGGCATCGTCATCAGCCGTTTCGGCATGCACGCCGACGTTGAAGCCGCGGATGGCACCCAGCACCGCTGCAATATCCGCCGGACATTGCGTTCGCTGGTGACCGGCGATCGCGTAGTGTGGCGCCCAGGTGTCGGCACCCATGCAGGGGTCAAAGGCATCGTCGAGGCCGTGCATGAACGCACTTCCGTCCTGAATCGTCCCGACATTTACGACGGCGTGAAACCCATCGCTGCCAATATCGATCAGATCGTCATCGTTTCCGCGATCCTGCCAGAGCTGTCACTGAATATGATCGACCGCTACCTGGTGGCTTGTGAAACACTGGAGGTCGAACCGCTGATCGTACTGAACAAAATCGATCTGCTGGATGCCGAAGCACGCAAGCACGTCGACGGCATGATGGATATCTATCGCCATATCGGCTATCGGGTGTTGGAAGTCTCCAGCCAGACGCGTGAAGGCATGGAGGCGTTTGAACAAGCGCTGGTTGATCGCATCAGTATCTTTGCCG
This sequence comes from Serratia proteamaculans, assembly GCF_949794035.1. Taxonomy (NCBI): domain Bacteria; kingdom Pseudomonadati; phylum Pseudomonadota; class Gammaproteobacteria; order Enterobacterales; family Yersiniaceae; genus Serratia; species Serratia proteamaculans. The sequence continues at coordinate 364,585 of NZ_OX461105.1, read as the reverse complement.
GCCAGTCCGGGGTGGGCAAATCCAGCCTGTTGAATGCTCTGCTGCCACCGAGCGATAAGCAAATTCTGGTAAATCAGGTTTCCGATGTCTCAGGCCTCGGGCAACATACCACCACCGCCGCGCGGCTGTACCATTTCCAGCACGGCGGCGATGTGATCGATTCACCGGGTGTGCGTGAGTTTGGTCTGTGGCATCTGGAGCCGGAACAAGTGACTCAAGCCTATGTCGAATTCCGTGACTATTTGGGCGGATGCAAATTCCGCGACTGCCGCCACGACACCGACCCAGGCTGCGCCATCCGCGAAGCGATGGAGAAAGGCGATATCGCGAAAGAGCGTTTTGAAAACTACCATCGCATTCTGGAAAGCATGGCATCCGTGAAGGTTCGCAAGAACTTTACCGACGCCGCAGGCTGATAATACCGGGCGGCGTTGACTGTGGCGGAGCCACGGTTACAATGCGCGCCCTTTACCCCGATTCACGAGGTTAATGTGCTGGATAGCATCAAAATTAAATTGCAGTATTGGTTACCCAAGCTGGCGCTGACCCGTCTGGCTGGCTGGGGCGCGGATAAAAAAGCCGGTTGGCTGACCCAGTTGGTACTGAAGGCATTCGCCCGTTACTACCGTGTAAATATGCAAGAGTCGCAACACCCAGAGCTGAGTTCTTACGCCAGCTTCAACGAATTCTTTGTGCGCCCGCTGCGTGATGGCGCGCGTCCTATCATCAGCGATGCCAACTGGCTGGCGCTGCCTGCCGACGGTGCGATTAGCCAACTCGGCCCAATCAACGACGACCAGATTTTCCAGGCAAAAGGCCATTACTACAGCCTGGAAGCACTGCTGGCCGGCAACTACATGCTGGCCGAGCCGTTCCGCAATGGCCTGTTCGCCACCACTTACCTGGCACCGCGTGATTATCACCGCGTGCATATGCCGTGCGACGGCGTGCTGCGCGAAATGATTTACGTCCCGGGCGACCTGTTTTCCGTCAACCCGCTGACTGCCGCCAACGTGCCAAATCTGTTTGCCCGCAATGAGCGTGTGATCTGCGTATTCGATACCGCCATCGGCCCCATGGTGCAAATCCTGGTGGGTGCCACCATCGTTGGCAGCATCGAAACCGTTTGGGCCGGCACCGTTACGCCACCGCGCGAAGGCGTTATCAAACGCTGGACCTATCCGGCAGAAGGCACTGAAGGCGCTATCGCACTGGAGAAAGGGGCAGAAATGGGCCGCTTCAAGCTGGGCTCAACGGTCATCAACCTGTTTACCCCAGGCAGCGTGCAGTTTGCCCCGCAGTTGAACAACGGCACCGTAACCCGCATGGGCGAGGCCTTCGCAGAAATCCCGGCTGTACCTGCCGCCGCACAAACACCGCAGATCTAAGGGAATTGATACTGTGCGCCTGATTATCACGCTATTGCTCGGTTGTTTATTGTCTCAATCGGTGCTGGCCGCCACGGTGCCTACCGAAAATCAGCTTAAACAGGAGCTGAAGCAGGTAGAGAGCACCAAGAACGCGCCTAATCAGGCGGAAACCACTGAGGCGCTGCAAAGCGCCCTTAACTGGTTATCGGAACGCAAAGAATCGCTGACCCGCGTTGAGCAGTATCAGCGGGTGATCGACGATTTTCCGAAGATGACGCAGGAACTGCGCCGTCAATTGGTGGTGGAAGACAGTAAGATCCTGCCGAACGGCGATAACCTGCCGGCCAGCGATCTCGAGCAGCAGATCTTGCAAACCAGCAGCCTGCTGCTGGAACAGGCTCGTCTGTTACAGCAGGAACAGGAGCGAACGCGGGAAATCAGCGATTCTCTTGGCCAATTGCCCCAGCAGCAGACCGATGCTCGCCGGGCGCTGACGGAAGTACAGCGCCGCCTGCAGGCTCAGCCCGCCAACCCGACCACCCCGCATGCTCAGGCCGCGCTGGCGTTATTACAAACCGAAGCCGCTGCGCGCAAGGCCAAAGTCGATGAACTCGAACTGGCACAACTGTCGGCCAATAATCGCCAGGAACTGGCGCGGATGCGCGCCGAGGTCTACAAAAAGCGCCACGAGAAAATCGACATCCAGCTGCAGGCGCTGCGTAATAACCTCAATGCCCAGCGGCAGCGTGAAGCCGAACTGGCACTGGAAAAAACCGAGCAGCTGGCCGAGCAGAACGGTGACCTGCCGAAAAGCATCAGCCAGCAGCTACAGATCAACCGCGAGCTTTCCGCCGCGTTGAACAATCAGGCCCAGCGCATGGATCTGATCTCATCCCAACAACGTCAGGCTGCCGCGCAAACGCTGCAGGTGCGCCAGGCATTAAGCACCATTATCGAACAAGCCCAGTGGCTCGGCTCCTCATCGGCGCTAGGTGAAACCCTGCGTGCCCAGGTGGCGACACTGCCGGAAATGCCCAAGCCGCAGCAGTTGGACGGTGATATGGCCCAACTCCGCGTGCAACGGCTGCAGTTTGAAAGCCAGCTGGAGAAGCTCTCACAGCGTGAGTTTAAGCGCGACGACGGCAGTGAGCTGACCAGCGCGGAACGGCGTATCGTTGACGCCCAGTTGCGTACCCAGCGCGAACTGCTGAATTCACTGCTCTCGGGTTGTGATACCCAAATTCTCGAACTGACCAAGCTGAAAGTCGCCAACACCCAGCTGATTGAAGCGCTGAACGAAATCCGGGACGCCACCCACCGCTATCTGTTCTGGGTACCGGACATTAATCCGATCAACCTGTCCTACCCGATTAACGTGGCGCACGATCTCACCCTGTTACTGTCACTGGATACGCTGTCGCAGCTCGGCGGCGCCTTTATGATGATGGTCACCAGCAAAGAAACGCTGATCCCCATTTTCGGCGCCCTGCTGCTGGTGATTTTCAGCATCAGTTCCCGCAAGCACTACCACGCCTTCCTGACACGCGCCAGCAGCCGGGTGGGCAAAGTCACCCAGGATGAGTTCTTCCTGACGGTACGCACCGTGTTCTGGTCGATTCTGGTGGCGCTGCCGCTGCCGGTACTGTGGGCTGCGCTCGGCTTTGGCCTGCAAAGTGCCTGGAACTACCCGGTAGCCGAAGCCATCGGCAAGGGCGTCACTGCCACGCTGCCAATCTTGTGGGTCTGCATGATCTGCGCCGCCTTCGCCCATCCACAAGGGCTGTTTATCGTGCACTTCCGCTGGCCGGCGAAACAGGTTTCACGCGCCATGCGTTACTACAAGATGTCGATCTGGCTGATCGTGCCGCTGATCATGGCGCTGATCACCTTCGACAGCCTGAAAGAACGCGAATTTGCCAATACCCTCGGCCGACTGTGCTTTATCTTGCTGTGTCTGGCATTGGCTCTTGTGACCAACAGCCTGAAACGTGCCGGGATCCCGCTGTATCTGGACAAGAAAGGCTCCGGCGAGAACATGGTCAACACTGCGCTGTGGGGACTGCTGCTGTCGGCACCGGTTTTGGCAGCGCTGGCCTCGGCCGTCGGCTACCTGACCACTTCACAGGCGCTGCTGGCGCGTCTGGAAACCTCGGTCGCCATCTGGTTCTTCCTGCTGGTGATTTACCATATTATTCGCCGCTGGATGCTGATCCAGCGGCGGCGTATCGCCTTTGACCGTGCCAAGCAGCGCCGCGCCGATATCCTGGCCCAGCGTGCTCGCGGTGAGGAAGAAAGCTCACACACGCCTAACAGTACCGAAGGCTCGATGGACCTGGATGATTCGGAGATCGATCTGGACACCATCAGCGCCCAGTCGTTGCGGCTGGTCCGTTCGATCCTGACGATGATCGCGTTGGTGTCGGTGATCGTGCTGTGGTCAGAGATCCATTCCGCCTTTAGCTTCCTGGAAAATATCACCCTGTGGAACGTCAGCTCGACGGTCAATGGGGTGGATACCGCGCATTCGATTACCCTGGGTGCGGTGTTAATCGCCATTCTGGTGCTGATTGTCACCATGCAGTTGGTACGTAACCTGCCGGCGCTGCTGGAGCTGGCGGTACTGCAACACCTGGATCTGACGCCAGGCACCGGCTATGCCATTACCACCATCACCAAGTACCTGCTGTTGTTGTTCGGCGCCCTGCTCAGCTTCTCGTGGATCGGCATTGAATGGTCGAAACTGCAGTGGGTCGTGACCGCGCTCAGCGTGGGGTTGGGCTTCGGTATGCAGGAGATCTTCTCCAACTTTATCTCCGGCCTGATCATTTTGTTCGAAAAACCGATCCGCATCGGCGATACCGTAACGATCCGCAACCTGACCGGCAGCGTTACCAAGATCAATACTCGCGCCACCACCATTTCAGATTGGGATCGCAAAGAGATCATTGTGCCGAACAAGGCGTTTATCACCGAGCAGTTCATTAACTGGTCGCTGTCGGACAACCTGACCCGTGTAGTACTGACGGTGCCGGCGCCGGGAGAAGCCAACAGCGAAGAGGTGACCAAGATCCTGACCAACGCCGCCGAGCGCTGTTCGCTGGTGTTGGATACCCCGGCACCAGAGGTATATCTGGTCGATCTGCAGCAGGGTATCCAAATCTTTGAGCTGCGTATTTACGCCGCCGAGATGGGTCACCGCATGCCGCTACGCCACGAGATCCATCAGTTGATTCTGGCCGGTTACCGCGAGCATGGCATTACACTGCCATACCCACCGTTCCAGGTACGCAGCGAGACGCTATCGCGCTTGACCAGTAATGGCCGTACTCCGCCGTCAACGCCAGCGCCAAACACCAAACGCGAATCGGGCAGTCTGTAAGCGCAGAATGCAAAAAGGGTTCGGCGTGCAATGCAACACCGAACCCTTTTACCACCACAATATACCCTATGGCTTTCAAGTTGCAGCTAGGCGCCCAGCTCGCTCATCCCCAGGCGCTTACTTGAGTAAGTAACTGGGGTGAGCTAGTGCAGGTAACAACGCTGCAGCTTGAAAGACGACGGGTATCGCGGTTACGCGCGCTCAACCGGGAAGGCAATCACTTCACTCAGGCTCTCGGCCCCCAACGCCAGCATCACCAGGCGGTCAACCCCCAGCGCCACACCGGAGCATTCAGGCATGCCGTGCAGCAAAGCGTCCAGCAGGTTGTTATCAATCGGGTGCTGTGGCAGGCCACGTTCCGCACGCTTGCGGTTGTCCTGTGCAAAGCGCTGACCTTGCTCGCGGCTGTCCGTCAGTTCACGGAAGCCATTCGCCAGCTCAATACCTTTGAAATAGACCTCGAAACGCTCCGCTACCCGGTGATCTTCGGTGCTGATCTCCGCCAGCGATGCCTGGCTGGCCGGGAAGTGATACACGAACGCCGGCTTGTCACGGCCAATGTGCGGCTCCACGCCGACGGTGAACAACAACTGCAACAGCGTATCGCGATCTTCTTCGGTATCGGCAATGTTGCTCAGATCAAGCTTGGCCGCCGCTTCACGTAGCTGCGCCTTCTCCGCTGACAGCGGATCGATATCCAGATGACGCAAGAAAGCTTGCTGATACGACAGAGTTTCCGCGCTATCGCAATCCAGCACCTGCTGCAGCAGATCGTCCACCTCGTTCATCAGCCGGTACATGTCGTAATGCGGACGGTACCACTCCAGCATGGTGAATTCAGGGTTGTGGTGACGGCCGGCTTCCTCATTACGGAAACTACGTCCCATCTGATAGATCGGACCGCTACCCGCCGCCAACAGCCGCTTCATGTGGTATTCCGGGCTGGTCATCATGTACAGCGTCAGGCCATCCGCCGCGCCGGGCCCGACAAAACGCGTCTGGAACGGGAACAGGTGGATATCGGTGACCGTCGCCTGGCTCATGGTTGGCGTCTCAACTTCCAACACGCCACGATCGGCGAAGAAACGCCGGATCTCAGTCAGGATCGCTGCGCGCTTCAACAAATTGGCGATGGGTGCACTTGGCTGCCAGCTTGCCGTTTCGCTCATGGTAATTACTCCGAAATCAAACAGGGGATGCAGTCTACTCGTATCCCGGCATGCAAACAAATTCTTAACAGGCAGGACGCTTTTAACCGGGCTATTAACTGATAAAGCGTTAGTAATAAGGTTAATAAAAGGTGAATAAACGTTAAATCCTGCTGGCAGTAAATTATCCTTCCGGCCAGCGGTTAAAAGGCAAAACAATCGATCACATCAAATTTCTTCTACTTAACTTTAGGTATAGTTAATTCCACATTATTGGTGGGAGATATCTATCCTTAGTGTTAATGCAACGATAATGAACTCAGTTAGTTAGCACCCGAAGAATTTTTATAAATATTAAGCATAGATATTTAATTTGCCGTTCTTAACAAGAATATTGGAGGAATGCAGTGCAAACCTTTAACGCCGATCTTGCCATTATTGGGGCCGGGGGTGCTGGTTTACGTGCGGCAATAGCCGCAGCGGAAGCCAACCCCCAACTGAAAATCGCGCTTATCTCAAAAGTCTACCCGATGCGCAGCCATACGGTGGCCGCTGAAGGAGGCTCCGCCGCCGTCACTCAGGATCACGATAGCTTCGACTACCACTTCAACGACACCGTTGCCGGGGGCGATTGGCTGTGTGAGCAGGATGTGGTCGACCATTTCGTTCACAACTGCCCGCGCGAAATGACCCAACTTGAACAATGGGGCTGCCCATGGAGCCGTAAAGAAGACGGTTCGGTCAACGTACGTCGCTTCGGCGGCATGAAGATTGAACGCACCTGGTTCGCCGCCGACAAAACCGGCTTCCACATGCTGCACACCCTGTTCCAAACCTCCCTCAAATACCCGCAAATCCAGCGTTTCGACGAGCACTTTGTACTGGATATTCTGGTAGATGATGGCCAGGCCCGCGGCCTGGTAGCGATGAACATGATGGAAGGCACTCGCGTACAGATCCGCGCCAATGCCGTGATCATGGCGACCGGCGGTGCCGGCCGCGTGTATCGCTATAACACCAACGGCGGCATCGTCACCGGTGATGGTATGGGCATGGCGTTCCACCACGGCATCCCCCTGCGTGATATGGAGTTCGTCCAATATCACCCTACCGGCCTGCCGGGTTCCGGTATCCTGATGACCGAAGGCTGCCGTGGTGAAGGCGGTATTCTGGTAAACAAAGACGGCTATCGTTACCTGCAGGACTACGGCATGGGTCCGGAAACTCCGCTGGGTGAGCCAAAGAACAAATACATGGAGCTGGGTCCGCGTGACAAAGTCTCGCAGGCCTTCTGGCACGAATGGCGCGCCGGTCGCACCGTCCCTACCCCACGCGGTGATGTGGTCTATCTCGACCTGCGTCACCTGGGTGAGAAGAAACTGCTGGAACGCCTGCCGTTCATCTGTGAACTGGCCAAAGCCTACGTCGGTGTCGATCCGGTGAAAGAGCCGATCCCGGTGCGCCCAACCGCGCACTACACCATGGGCGGCATTGAAACCGATCAAAACTGCGAAACCCGCATCAAGGGGCTGTTTGCCGTCGGCGAATGTTCCTCCGTCGGCCTGCACGGTGCCAACCGCCTGGGTTCCAATTCACTGGCGGAACTGGTGGTGTTCGGCCGGGTAGCCGGTGAGCAAGCCGCTCGCCGCGCGCTGGAAACCGGCCCGGCCAACGGCAGTGCCCTGGATGCACAAGGGCGCGACGTCGAAACCCGGCTGAGCAACCTGATAAAGCAGGAAGGCAACGAAAACTGGGCCAAAATCCGCGACGAGATGGGCATGTCGATGGAAGAAGGCTGCGGTATTTACCGTACACCGGAACTGATGCAGAAAACCGTCGATAAACTGGCTGAGCTGAAAGAACGCTTTAAGCGCGTCAAAATTACCGACAGCTCCAGCGTATTCAATACCGATCTGCTGTACACCATCGAGCTGGGTTACGGGCTGGACGTGGCCGAATGCATGGCACATTCCGCCTTAAACCGCAGAGAGTCCCGCGGCGCTCACCAGCGTCTGGACGAAGGCTGTACCGAACGTGACGACGTGAACTTCCTCAAGCATACGCTGGCGTTCCATAACCCGAACGGCGCACCCCGCCTGGAATACAGCGACGTGAAGATCACCAAACTGCCACCGGCCAAACGTGTGTACGGCGCTGAAGCCGAAGCGCAGGATAAAAAGGATAAGGAGCAGGCAAATGGCTGAGATGAACACGCTGAAAATCGAGGTCATGCGCTATAACCCGGAACGCGACTCTGAGCCGCATTTCGAGACCTTCGCGGTGCCTTATGATGAGCAAACCTCGTTGCTCGACGCCTTGGGCTACATCAAGGATAACCTGGCCCCCGACCTTTCCTACCGCTGGTCATGCCGTATGGCAATCTGCGGCTCGTGCGGCATGATGGTCAACCGGGTGCCGAAGCTGGCCTGTAAAACCTTCCTGCGCGAATATACCGGCGGCATGAAGGTAGAAGCGCTGGGCAACTTCCCGATTGAACGCGATCTGGTGGTCGATATGACCCACTTTATCGAAAGTCTGGAAGCGATTAAGCCTTACATCATCGGCAATAACCGCAAACCGGAAGATGGCCCTAACGTGCAGACGCCGGCGCAGATGGCCAAGTATCACCAGTTCTCCGGTTGCATCAACTGCGGCCTGTGCTATGCCGCTTGCCCGCAGTTCGGTCTGAATCCAGAGTTTATCGGCCCGGCGGCCATCACTCTGGCGCACCGCTACAACCTGGATAACCGCGATCACGGCCAGAAACAGCGTATGGCGCAGCTCAATGGTGAAAACGGCGTCTGGAGTTGTACCTTTGTCGGCTACTGCTCTGAAGTTTGTCCGAAGCACGTCGACCCGGCCGCTGCTATTCAGCAGGGCAAGGTAGAGAGTGCCAAAGACTTCATGATCGCCATGCTGAAGCCGCAATAAGGGAGATAAACAGTAATGACAACACAACGTAAGCCCTATGTGCGCACCATGACGCCGACCTGGTGGCAAAAGCTCGGCTTCTACCGTTTCTATATGCTGCGAGAAAGTACCTCGGTACCGGCAGTCTGGTTCAGTATCGTGCTGATCTACGGTGTCTTTGCGCTGAAAGGCGGCGTGGACAGCTGGGCGGGTTTCGTCGGTTTTCTGCAAAACCCGCTGGTACTGCTGATTAACGTCGTCGCCCTGCTGGCCGCGCTGCTGCATACCAAGACCTGGTTCGATTTGGCGCCGAAAGCCGCCAATATAGTGGTCAACAGCGAGAAAATGGGCCCGGGGCCCATAGTGAAAACGCTGTGGGCGGTGACCCTGATCGCCAGCGTGGTCATCCTGGCCGTGGCCTTGGTGTAATCCGGAGGAAACATGATAAATCAAGCACCTAAACGCTCAGACGAACCGGTTTTCTGGGGATTATTCGGCGCCGGCGGCATGTGGGGAGCGATCATTGCCCCCGCTATCGTACTGTTGGTCGGCATTCTGCTGCCGCTGGGGTTGTTTCCCGGCGATGCGCTGGGCTACGACCGCGTACTGGCATTCTGCCAAAGCCTGATCGGCCGCCTGTTCCTGCTGCTGATGATTATCCTGCCGCTATGGTGCGGTCTTCACCGTATCCACCATGCGATGCATGATCTGAAAATCCATGTGCCGGCCGGCAAATGGGTATTCTACGGCCTGGCTGCAATCCTCAGCGTCGTGACCGTTATCGGCGTAGTGACCCTGTAAACCCCTTCTGGCGGCCCACTTTCGTAGGTCGCCAGCCCTGCCTTTGGGCTACACTGTTTAACTCAATAAGGTAAACAGGAGTCACCCATGCATTTCTGGTCAAAACTTTATGTGATGCTTTCCGCCCTGCTCTCTGTCGCTTGCAGCGTTTCCCCGCCGAAGGACGTCAAAGTAGTGAATAATTTCGACAGCCAGCGCTATCTTGGAACCTGGTACGAAATCGCTCGCCTTGACCACCGCTTCGAACGTGGCCTTGAACAGGTCACCGCCAATTACAGCCCACGCGAAGATGGCGGCCTGAAAGTGATTAACCGTGGCTTTAATACGCAAAAACAACAGTGGCAAGAAAGCACCGGCAAAGCCTATTTCATTGGCTCACCGCAGGTGGCTGCGCTAAAAGTGTCGTTCTTTGGGCCTTTCTATGGCGGGTATAACGTGATTGAGTTGGATACGGATTACCGCTACGCGCTGGTCTGCGGCCCGAACCGGGATTACTTGTGGATCCTGTCGCGCACGCCAGAGCTGGACGCTGCCACACGCGACAGGTTATTACAAACCGCGAAGAACAACGGCTTTGCTATCGATAAGCTGATTTGGGTAAAACAGTCGCAGAATCAGTGACTGCTGAACTTCAGCCCGAGTATGCCAACAACGATCAGGCACAGGCTGAGAATGCGCGCAATATTGGTTGATTCGCCCAGTAACACCATCCCCATAATCGCTGCCCCTACTGCACCAATACCGGTCCATACCGCGTAGGCCGTGCCGGCAGGCAACGTTTTCATCGCATGCGCCAACAACAGCATACTGACCACCATGGCGGCAATAGTGATAAGGCTGGGGGTCAGGCGGGTAAAACCATGGGTGTATTTCAGGCCGATAGCCCAAACCACTTCAAGTAAACCGGCAATAAGCAGAATAATCCAAGCCATGTAACAGGCTCCATTACGATGGGGTCGTCCCCGAATGCAGATGCGTAAACAGGTCGTCCCGTTTAGCGTTGTGATATGCGCAGAGATTATACCTTCCGCTGGAGAGGATAACAGCACAAAGGTGCTTGCAGGAGGAAGTTCAGCAGGGGAAACGGTATCCCACGACGATGCCTGTTCGTGGCGGTTCGCGGAATACCGCAGAAATCAGCAAGGTAAGTTATTGCGCGCTACGCTGGATGGCCTTACCGCCAGCCTGAATATCTTCGCCTACGCCCTGAGTGGTATTGCATGCGGTCAATGAGGTTAAGATCATCAAAGAGAAAATCGCGATAATACTTTTCTTCAGCATATGAAAGCCCTTATTTGTCAGTGAGGAAAAAGTACGGCTTTCTAAGCTTAGTAAATATCAGCGGGAGTTGCTGTTTAAAACGGTCTTATTTCGCACTATTACATTAGTGCATTTGATACTTATTAACTGGCTGTTCGCGAGATAGCGCCGCCGAGGTGCTGAACGTCTTCACCGAAGCCACGGAAAGTATTACACCCGCTAAGGGACATCAGTAACAACAGGGAGATAATGGCCAACAGAGTTTTCTTCATTATGTGGATTCTGCCAACAATATGCGGGAGGGGTAAACAAAGGAGCCACGCTGGGCTCCTTTGTTTTGAAACTTATTTTACGCGTGAAACGTATTCGCCAGAGCGGGTGTCAACACGGACAACTTCGCCAATCTGTACGAACAATGGCACTTTAACTACTGCGCCGGTGCTCAGGGTTGCAGGCTTGCCGCCGGTACCGGCAGTATCGCCTTTCAGGCCTGGGTCGGTATCAGTGATTTCAGCTTCGATGAAGTTCGGTGGCTGAACTGCGATAGGACGACCATCCCACAGGGTAACGATACATTCCGCGTTATCTTGCAGCCATTTTGCCGCGTCAGATACGGTTTTTTCTTCAACCCCGTGCTGCTCGAAAGTTTCTGGATGCATGAAGTGATAGAACTCACCGTCGTTGTACAGGTAGTTCATGTTGGTATCTACCACGTCTGCGCCTTCGCAAGAGTCGGTAGATTTAAAGGTTTTTTCAACGCGGCTGCCGGTCAGCAGACGACGCATTTTAACGCGCGCAAACGCCTGGCCCTTGCCCGGCTTAACGAACTCACTGGATTCGATAGCGTAAGGTTCGCCCTCGAACATGATTTTAAGACCCGGACGGAAATCGTTGCTAGAATAAGTCGCCATGATGGCCCTCTGAATATTTAAACTGGTAGCTTAGCCAAAAAAATGGCACACATTATAACCCAAAATACGGCATATAGAGAAGATTGGTTGCATCAACTCGCCGATGTTATTACCGATCCCGATGAATTACTGCAGCTTTTGTCACTGAATACGCATCCGGAACTGCCACAGGGCCGCGAAGCACGCCAGCTCTTTGCGTTGCGCGTCCCTCGCGCCTTCGCTGCACGCATGCGTCCGGGTGATGCCAATGACCCGCTGTTACGTCAGGTACTGACCGTCAGCGAGGAATTCATCAACGCCCCCGGCTTCACCACCGATCCGCTGGATGAACAGCGTAGCGTGGTGCCAGGACTGCTGCATAAATACCGTAATCGCGCTTTGCTGCTGGTTAAAGGCGGCTGTGCGGTCAACTGCCGCTACTGCTTCCGCCGCCATTTTCCGTATCAGGACAACCAGGGCAATAAGGCCAACTGGCGTCAGGCGTTGGATTATATCCGTCAACACCCGGAACTGGATGAGATTATTTTCTCCGGTGGTGATCCACTGATGGCGAAGGACCACGAACTGGACTGGTTGATCGGTGAACTTGAAGCCATTACGCATCTAAAACGCCTGCGTATCCACACGCGTTTGCCCGTGGTTATCCCGGCGCGTATTACTCCAGAGCTGTGTCGGCGGCTGTCGGCGTCGCGTCTTCAGGTACTGATGGTCACCCACATCAACCATGCCAATGAAATTGACCGCGAGCTGCAGGCCAGCATGGCACAACTGCGTCTGGCTGGCGTCACGCTGCTGAATCAAAGCGTGCTGCTGCGCGGTATCAATGACGATGCCGATACGCTGGCGGCCCTGAGCAACGCACTGTTTGACGCTGGTATTCTGCCTTATTACATCCACGTGTTGGATAAGGTGCAGGGTGCAGCGCACTTTATGGTCAGCGACGACGAGGCGCGCGCTATCATGCAGGCACTGTTGAGCAAGGTTTCCGGCTATTTGGTGCCGCGTTTGACCCGCGAAGTCGGCGGAAAGCCAAGCAAAACCCCTCTCGATCTGCACCTGATGCAAGACTGACTGACGGATATATTGCAGATACAAAAAGAGGCATGCCGGGGCATGCCTCTTTTTTATGTTACGAGTTGCTCATTAGGCCGTTACGGGCACTTATAAACCTGGCCGGCCATTTTGCTGTCCAGCGGGGCAAAGCTTGAAAGCAGGTTCTGACTTGGGCTGGTTGCGCCATAAATCACATTGCCGCCCATCGCTGCGGCCTTGTTGCGCAGATCGTTTGCCGCGCCACGCATGGAGCTGCCTTCACCCCCGTTACCGGACAACCAGTTGCTCTGGGTGCCCGTCACTTCGCCAACCAGCTGGCACTCTGCTGCCGGTTTGGTGTCGGTAAATTTAACCTGCTGACCTGCGGCGGACAGTTCATTGGTGCTGCTGCAACCTGCCAGCAGCACAGCTGCCGAAAGACCCAGTAAGGCTTTAATCCGCATCTTGTTCCCCATATGATATTGAGAATTTCGCAAAAGCTTATCAGAAAGCGATGCCATCTCTTAAGCATCCGTTGCCACTGGTGCCAGGCCAACGTCTTGAGCGACAGCTGATGAAAGATCAGTTTACCAGCTAAATCAGCCTGGTCTGCAAAAATATCATCAAATACAGTGCGACTAAGCACGCAAATACCCATCAATCCACGTTTATCCCATCCCGATGAGTTGATTTTCAGGGTTAATAAGAACCCAACAACTTAAAAAACCTTATATTCATCGAATTTGAGACTACCCGATCTCAATTTTATGCCACCTTGATGCCAAAGCTCCATTCTCCTTTTTATTCTGTTTTATGGACTCAATCATCGAGGGATATTCTTAATATGAACGGGCAAAAAAACAAAGGGTTACTTCTCCTTTCCAGCGGTGTGATGCTGGCGCTCAGCGGTGCGGTTCATGCCGAAGGCGGAACTGCAGAAAAGGGCATGGGGCAATTCAATATTGAATGCCTGTTGTCCCATACCTTACCGGACGATCCGATGATGGCATTTGGCCGCCCGGGGGAGTCCATGGTGCACGATTTCTTTGGTAACAAGGAGGCCAATGCCTATAGCACGGTAGATTCGCTGATGGCCAAGCCGGATAACACCTGCACTTCGGCCGCAGACGGCACCTCATACTGGGCACCGCAGCTGTTGGATACCACCAACGGTGAAATCATTAAACCTGACCATATGAAAACCTATTACCGAAATGCCGATACCCGCCATCCGGTAGTCGCATTCCCCAAAGGTTTGCAATTAATGGTTGGCCAACACGAAAGCAGCAGCGCCAAACAAGGCGTTATGTATTTTTGCAAAACCGATGAGGGCGGGCATTACACTCCGGACCCACTGGAAACCTGCCCAACCTATGGTGATGGCCACACCCAATTTAACCTGGCATTCTCCTTCCCTAACTGCTGGGACGGCAAACACCTGGCCCCTCCGCATCATGGGCCACGCAATGCGGTATATGATGTAGACGGCGTTTGCCCATCCAACTACCCGGTTAAAATTCCGTTGCTGCAAATGAATATTGCTTACGTACTCCCTAACGGAACCAAACTCTCGGCCCTGCGGTTATCGATGAACCCTACCATCACCGGGGGACGGGTTGAGCCCAAATGGGGCAGTCTGTATACCGCCCACGCTGACTTTTTTAATGGCTGGCGGGAAGATACCCTCAAATATGCGGTCAACTACTGTCTGAATAGTGGTGTCTTGTGTGATAAAAGGCTACCGAGTGTCTTTGAACCCGCTATCGCCGATAGTTATACCCGCGGTGGCGAGTATGCCAATGCCAACTACGGCAGCGAACCCGGCATGCTGGCACAAAATGGAACGAGTAGCCCACAGGAACAGCGTCAGACCGCCTATTTCAAATTCAAGCTGCCCGAAGAAAAAGAACTGGACGGAGTGCCTTATAACGGTATTTTCCTGCGTTTCCACAGCGCCAATACCCTCAGTGGCTCGAGCCACATGCTCCATTTCTTTGAAACCAGCGCCAATTGGGATGAAGAGACACTGACCCAACATAATGCCCCGGTCTGCGGCGGGAGACAGGTCACACGAGCCTGGGTCGCCTCAAATGGCAACTATCGCAACTCAGATGATATCAGCAGCACCGTTAAAGCCGCCTGGGCCAGAGGTGCCCGTGATATATCCTTCTGTGTCACCACGGATTACGGTATCGAAACCGTTTTTGGCACCCACGAGAGCGAGTATCCGGCATTTCTGTTCTTCAATAGTCAGCAAAAAGCCACTGCACCTGCGGAAGACTGATCCCACAGAGCATAAAAAAACCCCGGCCAATTGACCGGGGTTTTCAGCACACAAACGTGTGGGGGATGATTACATCATGCCGCCCATGCCGCCCATGCCACCCATACCGCCAGCGCCGCCTAAATCAGGAGCGTCGCCTTTTGGCAGGTCGGTGATCATGCACTCGGTGGTGATCATCAGGCCAGCCACAGAAGCCGCGTACTGCAGAGCAGAACGGGTTACTTTGGTTGGATCCAGGATACCCATCGCGATCATGTCGCCGTATTCTTCAGTTGCTGCGTTGTAACCGTAGTTACCTTCGCCCGCTTTCACGGTGTTAGCAACAACAGATGGCTCTTCGCCGCAGTTCAGAACGATCTGACGCAGTGGGGACTCCATTGCGCGCAGCGCAACTTTGATACCCACGTTCTGATCTTCGTTCACGCCACGCAGTTCACCCAGTTTGGACGCTGCACGAATCAGTGCAACACCACCACCAGCAACCACGCCTTCTTCTACTGCAGCACGGGTTGCGTGCAGAGCATCTTCAACGCGAGCTTTCTTCTCTTTCATTTCAACTTCGGTAGCTGCACCGACTTTGATTACCGCAACGCCGCCAGCCAGTTTTGCTACGCGCTCTTGCAGTTTTTCACGGTCGTAATCAGAAGTTGCTTCTTCGATCTGCTGACGAATCTGGGACACACGGCCCTGAATCGCAGGTTCTTCACCATTACCATCGATGATGATAGTAGTGTCTTTGTTGATCACGATGCGTTTAGCCGTACCCAGATCTTCCAGGGTAGTTTTTTCCAGCTCCAGACCGATCTCTTCAGAGATTACGGTACCGCCAGTCAGGGTAGCGATGTCCTGCAGCATGGCTTTACGACGGTCGCCGAAACCAGGTGCTTTAACCGCAGCCACTTTCACGATGCCGCGCATGGTGTTAACCACCAGGGTAGCCAGCGCTTCGCCTTCAACATCTTCAGCAATGATCAGCAGTGGTTTGCCGGCTTTCGCCACGGCTTCCAGTACTGGCAGCATTTCACGGATGTTGGAGATTTTTTTGTCAGCCAGCAGGATGAATGGGCTTTCCAGTTCGATAGAGCCGGTTTCTGGTTTGTTGATGAAGTACGGAGACAGGTAACCACGGTCGAACTGCATCCCTTCAACAACATCCAGCTCGTCTTGCAGGCCAGTGCCTTCTTCAACGGTGATAACGCCTTCTTTGCCCACTTTTTCCATCGCTTCTGCAATCAGTTTACCGACGGTTTCGTCGGAGTTTGCAGAGATGGTGCCTACCTGAGCGATGGCTTTGGAGTCAGAGCAAGGTACGGACAGTTTTTTCAGCTCTTCAACAGCGGCGATAACCGCTTTGTCGATACCGCGCTTCAGATCCATCGGGTTCATGCCGGCAGCCACTGCTTTCAGGCCTTCGGTGATGATGGATTGAGCCAATACGGTTGCAGTGGTGGTACCGTCGCCCGCAGCGTCGTTCGCTTTAGAGGCAACTTCTTTCACCATCTGCGCGCCCATGTTTTCGAACTTGTCTTCCAGTTCGATCTCACGAGCAACAGATACGCCATCTTTAGTGATGGTAGGAGCGCCGAAGGATTTATCCAGCACTACGTTACGGCCTTTCGGGCCCAGGGTCACTTTTACTGCATCAGCGAGAACATTCACGCCGCGGAGCATTTTCACGCGAGCGTCATTGCCGAATTTTACGTCTTTAGCTGCCATTGGTATTTCCCTTCAACTCGTTCAGTTCAGAAGATAAAGCGTTATTACGCTTCAACAATTGCCAGAATGTCGCTTTCGGACATGATCAACACTTCTTCATTGTCGATCTTCTCTGCTTTCACACCGTAACCGTCGTTGAAAATCACGATATCGCCAACTTTCACATCCAGCGGCTGGATGCTGCCGCTTTCCAGAACACGTCCTTTACCAACGGCTACTACTTCACCACGAGTAGATTTACCCGCTGCAGAGCCAGTCAGAACGATGCCGCCAGCAGATTTTGATTCAACTTCTTTGCGCTTGACGATAACGCGGTCATGCAATGGACGAATACTCATTGAACGCTCTCCTGTAAGAAGGTCTCTATCAGATTTAGGGTTGTCACCGGATTGTTATTACCGGCCTCGTGGGATTTGAAATGGGGGCATTCCATCCCCCTTCAAGGGGCCAGACAAAAAAATTTTCGCTTTTGATGGCCATACTGGGCTACGGATGCAAAAAACGCGGCCTGGGCCGCGTTTTTTTATCGATCGTTAGGTTTGTCGTGATCGTCCGGCTGGTGATCCAACGTATAACGATCGTCGTTCTTACGTTGAAATTCGCCGTCAAAAGTATTGCCGTTGGCCGCATTTCCGCCCGGTCCCCAACCGCCAGGACGATAGACCGAAAGATGCGGCATCAGCTTCAGCGTCAGCGACTTCTGCACCGGCGGCAGCAGAAGCAACAAGCCCAGGAAGTCGGTAAAGAACCCCGGCACCAGCAGCAGGAAGCCCGCCAACACCAGTGAAACGCTCTTCACCATTTCCGCCGCTGGGCTTTCACCCGCGGCCAGCTTCTGTTGCATCTGCATGAAGGTTTTCATGCCCTGATTACGCACCAGCGAAATACCAACGCAGGAAGTGAACACCACCAGCAACAGGGTGATCGCCACGCCCATGACGGCGGCGACTTTGATAAATAGAGATATTTCTATGTATGCCAACAGAAATATCAGCAGTAACGGTAACCAGCGCACCTGGTTCTCCTCTGGTAGATCTACGCCGCCGCACGGAGGCGACGACGCGAAAAAGGGGCCGGTAAACGGCCGACCTGAATACAATGGGGTCAGCCAATGGTCATTTCAACCAAAGGCCCTTTTTTATTGCTAAAGTTAGTAAACGTGAATGAGATCACAGAACGGGAAACACGTGATTTTAGAAGGCTAAGAAGGTGATCTGGATTCAGTCATTTATTACTAACCAGCATATGATCTGGGCAGCAACGGGCACTGTGGTTAATCGTTTCACGCCTGAAGCCTTCGGCAACATAATTTGGTTACCTGACAATTAATTAATTCGGCAGCAATATAAAGAAGGTTCTCATGTCAAATAACATTCGTATCGAAGAAGACCTGTTAGGAACACGTGAAGTCCCCGCAGAAGCCTATTACGGTGTTCACACTCTGCGTGCGATTGAAAACTTTTATATCAGCAATAGCAAAATTAGCGATGTGCCCGAGTTTGTTCGTGGCATGGTGATGGTAAAAAAAGCCGCTGCGCTGGCGAACAAAGAACTAAAAACCATCCCACGCAAAATCGCCGATGTCATCATCCAGGCCTGTGATGAAGTACTGGATAAAGGCAAATGTATGGATCAGTTCCCGGTAGACGTGTTCCAGGGCGGTGCAGGGACTTCGCTGAACATGAACACCAACGAAGTGCTGGCGAATATCGGCCTGGAACTGATGGGTCATCAGAAAGGCGAATACCAATACCTGAACCCTAACGATCACCTCAACAAATGCCAGTCCACCAACGATGCCTACCCTACCGGTTTCCGCATTGCCGTTTACGCTTCCAACCAAAAGCTGATCGACGCCATCAACCAGCTGCGCGAAGGTTTTGACCACAAGGCCAAAGAATTCGAAACCATTCTGAAAATGGGCCGCACCCAGTTGCAGGATGCGGTACCTATGACTCTGGGTCAGGAATTCCATGCTTTCAGCGTGCTGCTGAAAGAAGAGACTCGCAACCTGCACCGCACTGCCGAACTGCTGCTGGAAGTGAACCTGGGGGCCACGGCGATCGGTACCGCTCTGAACACTCCGGAAGGTTACGCGCAATTGGCGGTACAGAAACTGGCGGAAGTCAGTAATCTGCCGGTCGTGCTGGCCGAAGACTTGATCGAAGCCACTTCCGACTGCGGTGCCTACGTCATGGTGCACAGCGCGCTGAAACGTTTGGCGGTCAAACTCTCCAAAATCTGTAACGACCTGCGCCTGCTGTCTTCAGGCCCACGCTCCGGCCTGAACGAAATCAACCTGCCGGAACTGCAGGCGGGCTCTTCTATCATGCCTGCCAAGGTGAATCCGGTGATCCCGGAAGTGGTCAATCAGGTGTGTTTCAAGGTGATTGGCAACGACACTTGCGTTACCATGGCGGCCGAAGCAGGCCAGTTGCAGTTGAACGTGATGGAGCCGGTGATTGGCCAAGCGATGTTTGAGTCCATCCACATCCTGACCAACGCCTGCTATAACCTGCTGGAAAAATGCATTAACGGCATCACCGCGAATAAAGAAGTCTGCGAGCACTACGTCTTCAATTCTATCGGTATCGTCACCTATCTGAACCCGTTCATTGGCCACCATAATGGTGACATCGTCGGGAAGATCTGTGCCGAAACCGGCAAGAGCGTACGCGAAGTGGTGCTGGAACGCGGTCTGCTGACCGAAGCCGAGCTGGATGACATCTTCTCCGTGGAGAACCTGATGCACCCGGCCTATAAAGCCAAACGCTATACGGATGAAAATGAACAATAACAGACACACCCGGTAGCCCAAAAAGGCACGCTAAATCCTCTGGATAGCGTGCCTTTTTACTTTCCATCGCCCACAAAAATTTAACTTTTTATTTTCAAATAATCTTATTTTGAGGAGTAGACACTATGTTAGCCGTAGAATTGGTTATCGTTCTGCTGGCCATTTTTTTAGGGGCCAGGTTGGGCGGTATCGGGATTGGATTTGCAGGCGGGCTCGGCGTTTTGGTCCTGGCACTGATTGGCGTGAAGCCGGGCAGCATTCCGTTCGATGTCATTTCCATCATCATGGCAGTGATTGCCGCGATCTCGGCAATGCAGGTCGCAGGCGGGATGGATTATCTGGTGCAGCAAACTGAAAAGCTGCTGCGCAAGAACCCCAAACACATCACTATTCTGGCGCCGATCGTCACTTATTTTCTGACTATCTTCGCCGGTACCGGCAATATTTCGCTTTCTGCCTTGCCCGTGATTGCCGAAGTGGCGAAAGAACAGGGCATCAAGCCTTGCCGTCCGCTATCTACCGCCGTGGTATCTGCCCAGATTGCCATCACCGCCTCCCCCATTTCCGCTGCGGTGGTCTACATGTCCTCCGTGATGGAAGGCCATGGCGTCAGCTATCTGCACTTGTTGATGGTGGTAATGCCTTCTACCTTCTGCGCCGTGGTGCTGATGTCGCTGCTGGTCAGCTGGATGTTCGACTCCAAACTGTCTGACGATCCGGTTTACCAGAAACGCCTTGAAGAAGGTCTGGTTACCCTGCGCGGCAACAAGGTGGTGGAAATCAAACCACGCGCCAAAGTCTCGGTGCTGCTGTTCCTGTTGGGCGTACTGTGCGTGGTGGCCTACGCCATCATCAACAGCCCGGGTCTCGGCCTGGTGGCAAAACCCTTGATGAACACCACCAACGCGATTTTGATCATCATGCTGAGCGTCGCCACCCTGACCACCCTGCTGTGCAAAGTCGATACCGATATGGTGCTCAACTCCAGCACCTTTAAGGCCGGTATGAGCGCCTGTATCTGTATTTTGGGCGTGGCCTGGCTGGGTGACACCTTTGTACAGGCCAATATCGACTGGATCAAAGAGACTGCGGGTACCGTGATCCAATCACATCCGTGGCTGCTGGCGGTGATTTTCTTCTTCTGTTCGGCGCTGCTGTACTCTCAGGCCGCTACCGCCAAGGCGCTGATGCCAATGGCACTGGCGCTGAACGTCTCGCCATTGACCGCCGTCGCATCCTTTGCCGCCGTCTCCGGCCTGTTCATCCTGCCGACCTACCCTACGCTGGTCGCCGCAGTACAGATGGATGACACCGGTACCACGCGCATCGGACGTTTTGTGTTTAACCACCCGTTCTTTATTCCCGGCACCATCGGGGTAATATTGTCGGTGCTGTTCGGCTTCTTGCTGGGTAGCGTGATGCTGTAATGCTTTCACCGGGGCTGCGGCCCCGGTTTCTCCCCCCTTCCCATTGGCGATAAACTCGCCTTCTAGCCGACCGCCCTTCAAGGTATAGTGCCCACTGATAATCTGGATGAGAGGGCTGAAGATGTCTGATTGCGAAGCTGTCGTCATACTCTGCACCGCACCCGATGAGGGCACGGCTCAAGACCTGGCGGCCCGGGTTCTGGGGGAAAAACTGGCGGCCTGCGTCACGCTGCTGCCCGGCGCATCATCGTTATACTACTGGGAAGGGAAACTGGAACAGGAGTATGAAGTGCAAATGCTGTTCAAAAGCGATCGCCGCCATCAAGACGCCCTGCTCAACTACCTGAAACAACATCACCCGTATCAAACGCCCGAGCTGCTGGTGCTGCCGGTGATGGCTGGAGATAAAGACTACCTGTTATGGATCAACGCCTCATTAAATTGATATTCCTGCTTTGCAGCCTGTTTTTTTTGCCGCAGGCGGCCCAGGCATCGCTATTCTCCCCGAACGGCGGCAACCAGTTCGTGCCGGTCGATCAGGCTTTTGCCTTCGATTTTAAGCAGCAGGACCACCAGTTGACGCTGAACTGGCAAATCCGCCCCGGTTATTACCTCTATCGCCAGCAGATTAAACTGGTGCCACAGCAAGCGACGTTAGGCTCCTTTGAGCTGCCGGCCGGGCTGAGCCACAAGGATGAATTCTTCGGCGAAGTCGCCATTTTCAAACAACAGCTGAATCTGCCGATCCCACTGCAAAAGGCGGCCAGCGGTGCCAGCCTGAGCGTGACTTATCAGGGCTGCGCCGAAGCGGGTTTCTGCTATCCGCCGGAGACGCGGGTGATCCCTCTGGATGCGGTGAGTGCTTCAACCGCACCGCCGGCCAGCGCACCGGAAGAACCGGCACCCGCCAGTCTGCCGTTCTCCCCTTTGTGGGCGCTGCTGATTGGTATTGGCATTGCCTTCACCCCTTGCGTGTTGCCGATGTATCCTTTGATTTCCGGCATCATCCTTGGGCGTGAAAAGCCACACAGCAGCGGCCGCATACTGGCGCTGGCGGTGGTTTACGTGCAGGGCATGGCACTGACCTACACGGTGCTAGGCCTGGTAGTCGCCGCCGCCGGGTTGCAGTTCCAGGCGGCGCTGCAACACCCGTATGTATTGATCGGCCTGTCAGTGCTGTTTATCGCGCTGGCCCTGTCGATGTTCGGTCTGTATTCGCTGCAGTTGCCCTCTTCGCTGCAAACGCGATTGGCGGGCTGGAGTAACAGCCAGCAAGGCGGTTCGCTGCCCGGCGTATTCCTGATGGGCGCACTGGCCGGACTGATTTGCTCCCCCTGCACCACGGCGCCGCTCAGCGCGATCCTGCTGTACATCGCCCAAAGCGGCAATATGTGGGCCGGTGGTGGCACCTTGTATCTCTATGCGCTGGGGATGGGGATCCCGCTGGTGCTGGTGACCCTGTTCGGCAACCGCCTGCTGCCGCGCAGCGGCCCATGGATGCAGTATGTCAAAGAAGCCTTTGGCTTCGTGATCCTCGCTCTGCCGGTGTTCCTGCTGGAGCGAGTGATTGGCGATCTGTGGGGACTGCGGTTGTGGAGCCTGCTCGGTCTGGCGTTCTTCGGTTGGGCATTTGCGTTAAGCCTGAAGACTTCCCGTGGTTGGGTCCGTGCACTGCAATTATTGCTGCTGGCGGCGGCAGTGATCGCCGCACGACCGCTGCAAGACTGGGCCTTTGGCGCCAACAGCGCACAGCAGGCAGCGGTGCAACACCTGAACTTCACGCGGATCAGTAATGTAGATCAACTCAATCTGGCGCTACAGCAGGCGCAGGGAAAGCCGGTGATGCTGGATTTGTACGCCGACTGGTGCGTCGCCTGTAAGGAGTTCGAGAAATATACCTTCAGCGATGCCAGCGTTCAGGCTAAGCTGGCTAACGCGGTGCTGTTACAGGCCGATGTCACGGCCAACGACGCCGAACAGGTCGCATTGCTTAAGCACCTGAAAGTCCTGGGATTGCCAACGATTCTGTTCTTTAACGGTACCGGGCAAGAGTTAACGGCCCAACGGGTTACCGGATTTATGGATGCGGCGGCGTTCAACGCGCATTTGCAGAAAACGGTGCAATAAATAACACTGAGGATCGGAACCGAATTTGGAGGAAGCACAAGTGCAACGTGAACACGTCCTTGATACGGCACTGGGGCTGTTGGAACAACAGGGCCTGGCGACCACCACATTGGAAATGCTGGCAGATAAACTCGAGGTGCAACCGGGCGACCTGAAACGGTTCTGGCCGGATCGCGAAGCGCTGCTGTATGACTGCCTGCGCTATCATGGTCAGCAAATTGATACCTGGCGCCGCCAGTTACTGCTGGACGAGACTCTGAGCCCACAGCAAAAGCTGCTGGCACGCTATGACGTTTTGGAAGAATACGTCAAACACGACCGCTACCCCGGCTGCCTGTTTATCGCCGCCTGCAGTTTCTTCCCGGAAGTGGATCACCCGATCCACCAGCTGGCTGAGCAACAGAAACTCACCTCGCTGGATCTGACCCGCGATCTGCTGCGGGAAATGGACGCCGACGACGCCGACATGGTGGCGCAGCAAATGGAGCTGATCCAGGAAGGCTGCCTGAGCAAACTGCTGGTAAAACGCCAGCTACAGGACGTATCCGTCGCCAAGCGGCTGGCGGAAGATATCTTGCAGGTGGCCCAGTGCCGCAGAAACGGGGCGTTAAGCTAATTCAGTGTGCGGCGGTATACCGCCGCCGCAGAATGGCAGCCAACTCGGCACAATTTTCGAACCCTTTGACCGAAAAGCCAGCAACCAGTCGCGTTTTACCTGATTTCATTCACAAAGCCGTTGACTGCCTTCGGCCAATACGGTTTAATGCTGCGCGTTGCCCGGATAGCTCAGTCGGTAGAGCAGGGGATTGAAAATCCCCGTGTCCTTGGTTCGATTCCGAGTCCGGGCACCATATTTAAAGAACCCAGCCTATGGCTGGGTTTTTGCATTTCAGGGGTAGGACTCTACATCGAACACGTTCGATTATTCGGCCAAAGGCCTCACCCTGCGGGCCAACGCTAAAGCGTTGTTCAACACGACGTAAACGCCGGTTGTCCGAGTCCGGGCACCCTATTTAGAAGAACCCGCCTATGGCGCAATGCCGATCAGTTAAGGATCGGTTGACCGATCCTTAATCTGCGGCAATATAACGGCTTCCATTACAGGGAGCCGTTTTCTTATGCCACTTCTCGATGACCTGCTCAGTTTTAGCGACCAGCCTTTGTTACCGCCACCTTCTGCGCAGATTTTTGCTGAACATCTTCCTGTTGAATGGCTCCAGCATTGCCTTTCTCTGTCTACCCATGCCACCGTCAGACGCCGCCGCCTGCCCGGGGACATGGTGGTCTGGATGGTCGTTTGTATGGCCTTCTTTCGTAATGAGCCCATTACCGATATTGTCCGCCGCCTTAACCTCAGTGCCGATGGCGAAGCCGGCACGCAGCTTCTGGCACGCAGCGCCATTACACAGGCACGCCAGCGTGTCGGTGCTGCCCCTGTTGAATGGCTGTTTCGCCAGACAGCACGAACCTGGGGGACTGAACGCTATCCCAAAGATGACTGGAGAGGATTGCAGCTCTTTGCCGTCGACGGTGCACAACTGCGTACGCCCGATGAACCGGAACTTCGTGCGCATTTTGGTTCCAGTAACACCTCTACAGACCGACAGAGTCCTTTTCCGGTGATGCGTCTGGTGGCGTTGATGAACCTGAGCAGTCATGTTCTGCTGGATGCGGTCACCGGGCCTTACCGGTGTAGCGAGACCCGGTTGGCGCATGACCTGATTAAGGCGTTACCGGATAACTCCATCACCCTGTTTGATAAGCTATTTTTTAGTGCGGATTTACTAACAGGGGTGAACCATGGCGGCGAAAATCGCCACTGGCTACTGCCTGCCCGCAAAGGGATGGTCGCAGACGTGCAGGAAAGCTACGGAGCGGGCGACCGTCTGCTAAAAATGAAAGTCTCTGCGCAGGCTCGAAAGCAAAACCCGGCCCTTCCTGAGTCCTGGTATGCCCGGGCGGTCAGTTACGATATCGGCGGTGTGGAGAAAACCGTGCTGACTTCATTGCCTGCGGATCGTTATCCGGCCAAAGCGGTGGCGGAGCTTTATCATTCCCGATGGGAAATCGAAGTGGGTTTTCGCAATATCAAAAGCAGCCTGCAGAGTAATGCGATGGTGCTGAGAAGCCGCAAAGTGGAGTTGCTGCATCAGGAAGTGTGGGGGTTGCTGCTGGCTTACAACCTTATCAGGCGGGAAGCGGCGCTGACGGCAAAACAGTATAAAAGAGCGCCGTCGGAGATGAGTTTTAAATTTGCTTTTGGGGTAATAGCGACGGAACTGATAGTGCTGGGTAATACGGTATCCCCCGGAACGATACCGAAACGGCTGATGCACCTGAGGGGGAGTTTGGAGGCGATGTTCATAACAAAACGCCCCCGACCATCAAGGCCGAGGGCGGTTAAGATATCAAAAACCCGTTATCCGGTGAATCGTTATGCCTCACCACTTAAGTGAACGGCATTGCGCCTATGGCGGGTTTTTTACTTTCTGAGATACGGACTCTGCATCGAACACGTTCGATTATTCGGCCAAAGGCCTCACCCTACGGGCCAACGCTAAAGCGTTGTTCAACACGGCGTAAACGCCGGTTGTCCGAGTCCGGGCACCACTAATTCTGCATGAAAGCACGCTGGTTATAACCCTGAACGGTTGAAAAGTGAAGCCTACCAGATGCGCGTCACTTATCGGCGTCCGGGATTGCTGACGTCGCGCGCGATTGCACGCGCAGCGTGAATCGAACCAGCGGTACGGTCAGCGCCGTCGTCACCAGCGCGAACACCACGAGGATCGTATAGACCTTTGGCGGAAGGATCTGCATCTGCAGACCGATTGACAGGACGATGAGCTCCATCAAGCCGCGCGTATTCATCAGCGAGCTCACCAACATCGCATCGCGTGGCTCAAGTCCGGTGGCACGCGCGCCCAGATAACTGCCGCCGAACTTGCCGATGAATCCGCCCGCGAAGAATACGCCGAACCACATCCATGATGCCGCGTCGTCGATCGTGCCGATCGACGCATGCAGCCCCGCATACGCGAAAAACACCGGCATCAGCACAAGCCTGACAAAACCTTCAACGTTCTCCCGCCACTCATTTGCAATACCGGGCACTCGCCGCACGAACAGCGCCGCCGCAAGTGCGCCAAATGCGCTATGAAATCCGATCAGCGACGTCACGAGTGCCGACGCCATGACGAAACATAACAACACGGCCAAGCGGTCGCGCGCCGCATGCGCAGTCGATGCGAGCCGCACAAGCGTCGGTCGAACCACGAAGCGCACCAGGAACGCGCACAGCACCAGATACGCCAGCAGGCTGACGAGCATGCGCGCAAATGCCCAACCAGGCCCGCTCGATAGCGAAGCAATAGTTGCAAGCAGTATCCATCCGAGCGCATCCGTCAGCATCGCGGCAGACATGGCGTGCCGTGCGCCCACCATGGCGTTGAGCGCCAGGTCGTCGACGATGCGCGCCATCACCGGTACCGCTGATATCGCAAGCGCGACACCGCAGAAGAGTATATAGGGCAGCGCCGGCGCATCGCTGGCGAGCATGTCTTTCGAGACAGTGGCGACGATCATGCCGATCGCGGCCGGTACGACGAGCCCACCCACGGCGATCGCGACGGGCATGCGCCAACGCCTGTCGCGCAGCGTCTCGCCCAACTCCATATGCAGACCAACCTGAAACATCAGCAGTATCAGGCCGACTTCACCGACTTGCCCCATCGCCGACAGCGTGTGTGGGCCGAACAACGCATCGTAAAAATCCGGGGCGATAGCGCCCAACAGCGAAGGACCCAACAGCAAACCTGCTGCGATCTCGCCGACGACCGCGCACTGGCCGAGCCGTTCGGCAATCCGGCCGCAGACGTTGCAGAGCGCGATCACCAGCACCAGTTGCAACAGCCAGACAGTCATGAATGCCTCGGAAAAAGCGGCGCCGACCTACGCATCACCGCTCACTCGCTACGCGGTCGACCCAGCCCCGGTAGAACGCACGGTACTTGAGCACGAGCTTATCGTACTTGCTGTACGCGCCGCCGCCGTCCGGCTTCATCCCGTTCCAGATTTTAACGTCGAACTTCGCTGCCTGTCGGGTCTGCAGCCCGAACAGCACGTAGTCGGTCGCGCGGCGCAAGACGCCCCCCACCTTTTTGATCGAGATGAGCATATGCATGACGTTCTTGCCGTCGCTCACCGGCGTCACACACTGGAGCAGCTTGTATTTGAAGTCTCCGTCCAGGGAGACGGTCATGACGCACCCGCCGGGGTAGCCATCGAAGTGCAGGTTCATCTGCGACATGTTCAGGCCGAGCACACGTGCCAGCATGCCGAAGGCCCCGAAATACCGGTCCACGGTGAAGTCGATCCCGGCACCGAACCACGCGCCCGCCTGTGCCAGAGACTCAACCTCCGGCCACGGGTGCCAATCGTCAAACAGCTTGAGCTCGAAGGCCGAGATCGGGAGCTCGTGCACGGGGGACGCGTGTTGCGCGTCGTAGAAGTTCTCTACGATCCGCAAGACAGCTGTCGTCGTATCGAACGCGAAGTGCAGGTGCATAAAGTCGCCGTTGTCGATATCGGCTGCGGCGATTTCGGGCAGCGGGTGCAGCGGCTCTGGGGAGCCGTACCAGACCCACACGTAGCCGTATCGCTCGGCGGTGACCCACGTCGGCTGGCGCACCGATCGCGGCACGGGCTCCAGCCGGCGCACCGTCTGGTTGTGACCGGGGATATGAACGCACTGGCCCTGCTCGTCGTACCGCCAGTGATGAAACGGGCACTGGATGCACCCGTCCTTGACCTGCCCGTCGGCCAGGTTCGCGCCGAGGTGCGAACAGTGGCGGTCCATCACCACGGCCTGCCCCATCGCGCCACGCCATGCCACACACGGACGGCCGAAGAGCGTCAACTCCGTCGGCTTATCCTTGAGGTCGTCCGAGCGCATCGCGACGTACCAACTCGCGGCCACGCTCGTGGTCGCGTCGTACGCCCTCGAAGGATGCTCCTCGACGCTCGTTTGAACCCATTGAATGTCGCTCATCATTTTTGTGTCCTCAACGGCCGATTACTTCTTCCGAGTCAAGCTGATACGGGTCGTAATGTACGCCTTGAGCAGCGCGAACATCGGGTTGTAGTCGAAGTACTTTTTCACCTCTGCCGGCGCGCTGGTTTGTGTCCAGTGCATCAGCTTCATCGCCGGCAGTAGACTGTACTTCGAGTTGTTGAGCTGCGGCTTGTCCCCGGTGATGCAGTACCCGAAACCGAACATCTGCTTGGCGAAGTCTCGTTCGTCGATGAGGGCGTGGATCCGCGCCGCGGCCTCCCCGGTCGGCTTGAGCCCGGCGCTTACGGCCTCGATCTCGGCTTTGGCGTCGTTGAACAACTGGTAGTACCCCTCCATGTCTGCGCACAGGTACCCGAGGTACGGGGGGTCGTTGTCGAGATGATCGAGGTCGCCCTCATCGCGCGACGCACGGAACCTCGCGTGGGCTTGCACAAGCCGGAACTGCCCGAGGATCGTGCCGACTGCCCACAGCCTGTGGAACGCGTCCCACAAGCGGAAGTCCGTGAACGCCGTGTAGCAGCAGCTGACGAAGTCGTCGTTGTGGTCCAAAAGCTTTTGCTGCAGGCGTTCGATGTACTCGAAGCGATCAGGGGAGAAGTCATCGTCGCGCAGCGCCTTGATGAGGCGCGCCGCGAGCGCGTGGATGGTCACCGCAGTGTTCTCGAGCCCCCGGGAGAAGAGCGGGTCGATGAACCCGTTCGCGTGCAGCATCAGGCAGTAGCGATCGCCGATGCAGGTGGTCGACGAGAACTGCAGGCGGTCGGTCTTGACCCAGTCACGCACCGGTACGGCGTCGCGGAACTGCGCCCCGATGCTCGGGAACCGCGCGAGGAACTCGTCGAATTCTTGCTGCGCGGAGATGTCCGTTTTCGGGTAGACACGCGGGTCAAGCTGCAGGCCGACGCTCACCAGGTTGTTGGTCGACCGCGGGTGGTTGTTGAACGGAATCACCCAGAGCCAGCCGCCCTCGAACATGTGGTGCAAGGTCCCCTCGTGCCAGCGCCAGCGCTGCCCCTTGACCTTGAAAATATCGTCGAACGGCTTGACCCCGAGCATGTGCGTGTAGAGGCTGCGCGAGTGCGTCTTGAAGCGACACGGCTCTTCGCGGAGATTGAACTTGGTCGCGAGCGGCGCGCGGGGTCCTCCGCAGTCGATCATGTACCGGCCGGTGAACCGTTCGTCCTCGGCGGTGGTCACCGCGACGCCGTCTTTATCGGCGTGGTATTCGGTCACTTTAGTCTTCTGGCGGACCGTGCAGCCGTATTTAATGGCGGCTTGCAACAGGTAGGCGTCGACGTCTTGCCGGTAATAATGGCTCTCCGGTCCCCAGGGCAACTCGGGGATGACGCACTGTGTGAACTCCTTCGGGTCGTGCTCCTGACCGGGTTTGTGGAATACGAAGCCGAAGTTGCGCTTAATGCCCGTGCTCGACGAGACGTAACGCTGCGTCGAGTAGAACGACGTAATGTGGTCGAGCTCCGGAATGCCGTAGCGATCGGCGATGATACGGTTCATTAGAGACGTCTCGGGAATCGACGATTCGCCGATCGTGAACCGCGGGTGCGACGACTCCTCGATGATCAGCACGCGAAACTGCTGTTTGGCCAGGATAGCCCCCATCTGGGTGCCGGACATGCCCGAGCCGAGGATGATCACGTCGAAGTGGTTGTTATCGCGCCCGTTCTCGGGGATCTTCTGAGTCATGAGGGCAAATCTCCTTAATGAGATGGAACAGATGGCCGTGCGCGTCAGAACTCGTTGAGAGCGGTGCGAATGCGGGAGCGCGCGGCAAGCGTGAGCGTGACCAGATCGCCGAGCATGCTGGGCGCGTACCCTCCACTGCCGATTGCCGGGCCGCTTCGCCCGGCTTCGTACACCCGCCCCGCCAATTGAACATGAGGTGCCCGAAAGCGCAGCAGGACCACGAAGATCCGGTTGAGGGCCGCCAGCCCGGCCCGGACGGGTTCGCCCTGCGCACCTACTCGCGCCTCGCCGATCGCGCGATCGACGAGCGACAGCCTCCCAGCGAATCGAGCGTAGACCGCCCTGTACGCGGGAAGTACATAGGGCAGGTACGTCTCTTTGAATTCTCGATAAGCCTGGTGGTCCGATTGCGAGCCCCACAGGACGTGATCCAGCACGAAGAGGGGCATTTCTACGGCACCGGGGCCAAGGTAGCTCTGGCCCCCGACGCGAATCGGTTCATAGAAGGGGCGGAGTTCATCGTAGAAGACCTGCGGCGAGATGAAGCGGTACGCGTAAACAATCGATTCGACCATTTTTTGCAGATAGGCTGCCAGGTCGTCGCACCCTTGCGCGAACGCGGGCGACCTCAAGGGTACGTCGTGCAGCTCGACGGTCACCGTGATGGCCGCCTCGAGGGCCGCCATCGAGATGCGCACGCTCTCAAGCAGGTGCGCTTCGTCGCTGAGCCCGGTGTAGCTCCGTTGCGCTTCGGCCGTCGTGGGGTTCCAGACCGTCACATGCAGGAGCGTCTCACGCGGCGGCAAGTCGGTCATGCGCGCCAGGTCGAGCAGCACCGGCTCGAGCCCGGGCACCACGTCCACGGGTTCGTGTCCGTGCCGCTTGAGCGATCCCAGGAAGAACCCAATGTCCCGCATCGCGGCGGCGGCTTCGACGAAGCCCCAGCCGGAGGGCACGCCGCGCACCGGGAGGAACTCACGCAGCAGGCCGACGATACCGGGCACGTCCTTGTTACGGTTCAGGCCCGGCAGTTGCAAAACGAGCGAGCGAGCCTGCAGCGGATCGCAGGTTGACACGGCAGCGTGCGTGGCGGCGAATACGCATGCCCGGTCCAGGGCGCGCTCCACTACCGGCTCTCCGGCGACGCGGGCGTCGGCACGGGTCGAGACAGCCCCGCTCCGCGCTCGCGTAGCGACCGCAGGTAGTCATAGTTCGTCGGCAGACTCGCCCGCAGACGCTCGGCCTCACGCTGGATGCGGGCGAACATCACCTCGGCCTTTTCGATCGACTCCGGTCGCAATTGCAAGAGCGGCAGCGACCGGTCGGGCAGCATGCCCAGGCCGGCAAAGATGCAGTAGTAGTTTCCGTTCAACCAGAAGTTCTTGAATTCGAAGTCGAAGGTCTCATAGTACGTGGAATCGTCGAACGACGTGGTGGTCAACGGCAGCCCCGCCTTGTAGCGCTCAACCTTCTCTTTGATGGAGTCGGAGAGCCGCAGGTCGTGCCGGTTCGCAAGCCAGAACGGCGTGTCTTCGCGTGACGAAGTGAAATAGTGCGCTTGGACAAAGTCTCGGCAGTCGTCGAACATGTAGGTGATCTCGGCGTTGAACGCGTCGGCCAACCGCGGGTCGAACGAGGTGTCGGGGAAGTGCTTCACGAGTTGGTAAAGCGCCGCGTAGATGAAGTAAATCCCCGTCGATTCCAGGGGCTCCAAAAAGCACGACGCCAGCCCGATAGAGACGCAGTTGTTGACCCACGACCGCTTGTTGCGCCCGACCCGGAACTTGATCTGATTGAGCGGCTGATTGTCCGAAAGGCCCCAGAGGTTGAGGAAGTCGGTGGTGGCCTGGTCGCGGGAGGTGAACTTGCTTGAGAAGACGTAGCCGCTGCCGAACCGACCCAGCATCGGAATCTTCCAGGTCCACCCCGAGTTCATGGCAATCGAGGAGGTATAGGGTTCGACCCCCCCTTGCGCGTCGTCGTTGGGTACGGCGGTGGCGACCGCGCTGTCGCACAGCAGGTAGTCGGACATGTCAATGAAGGGCTCTTTCAGGGCCTGGTTGATCAACAGCCCCCGCATGCCTGAGCAGTCGATGAACAGATCCGCCTCCAGCTTCCGGCCCTCTTTGGTGAACAGGCTGGAGATGAAGCCGTGCTCGTTCAGGTTAACCTCCACGACCTCGTCGACCACTCGGTTCACCCCGCGATCGACGGCCCAGCGCTTCAAGAAATCGGCCACCAAGTGCGCGTCGAAGTGCCACGCGTGGGACATCTGACGGGTGCCGTCATGCAGGCACGGTGCCAGATTGCCATCGAGCGCCCCGGGCTGCGGATAGCAGGCGTAAGCCATCGACTGCTGAAAGCCCTGTTCGCGCTTGCGCAGCCAGTAGTGGGTAAGCGGCACACCGTCGCAGCTCGGCACATTGCCGAACAAATGGTAGAAGTAATCGTTGCGCGAGTGGTCGGGAGACGCTCTCCAATTCACGAACTTGATGCCGGCCTTGAACGCGCCGTTCACCTGGGGCATCCACTCCTGTTCCGGTATCCCGAGGAAGTCGAAGAACACCTTCTGCAAACTTGGGATGGTCGCCTCGCCCACACCGATCCGGGGGATCGTCGCAGATTCGATGAGCGTAATGTTCGCCTGCTGTTGGAGCGCCCGGACGAGGTACGAGGCGGACATCCAGCCCGCAGTGCCGCCACCCACGATGACGATATTCTTGATCGGTTTGCTCATGACACTCTCCCATAGGAAGTAGTGGAGATGTTAAATTAGGTTCTAATTCAGACTAGAATCTAATCTAAAAAGTGCAAATACCGTTTCAGAATTAACTTGGCGATATATCATCACGCGAATCGCCCCCTCACGACCCTAATTCCTCACCACCCAATAACCGGTTAAAATATTATTTTCAACCGGTTATAATTACGAGCAAAGCAGGAAAAACAAGATCACCTTATTATTCACAATAATAAAATCAAGCCTTGTAATGCCCCGGCTCACCCACAAATAACTCACACACAACACACTATTTTTACTGTATTTTTACAATAAAAAAGCAACGCACCTTATCCAAAAGTTCATGTTAGATGTTTTCAATCACCGCCAGTTAAGATTTTTCCTATTCCTTAAATAAATACCCTATCAATTAGATATTAATAGATCTTGAATTGTTAGCACGCTTACAATTCTATAAATTAAACACCCAATTAGTTATAGGTAATGCATTATCAACTTGCCAGCCAACAAAAATAATCGATACCGGTTCATACGTTAATTACGTATAAAAATATCCATAGAATAATATTATTTGCACAATCAAGCATTCAGTCTAAAAACAATTATCCATCTAATTTTAATACGAATACTCAACGACATTCGGAAATTGTTTTCTGCCTCAAATACCCATCCATTGACATATCATCGAGGGCAATCTTGGTAGGTATAATGCCTTCTCCCCACAGGCTGCCCCGCCATCGTCGTTAACTAAAGTACCTGACAACCAGCATGGCGCCCGAGCCCAGCAAGATCACATTGATAAGCCTGAGGAATTGCTCACGCGACATCTTCAACGTGAAGTAACGGCCCAGAGTAATCCCCACCAACATGCCCGGCACCAGCACTAATGCCAGCAGTAATAAATCAACGTCCAGATAAACACCGGCCAGGGCAAAAATCACCACTCGGGTCAGCGTACTCATGCCTATCAGCGTGGTCTGAGTGATGCGGAAAGCTTCTTTTTTCTCAATCCGCCCACTGAGATAAATAGCGTAAATAAAACCGCCGCTGCCAAAAAGCGCGCTGAATACCCCGCCAACCAAACCGAAAGGCACAGCCGCCCTGGGTGAAAATTGCCGGTCAGGCTTTAAACCACTGAGTGAATAGAGCGCGTAAAACACCACAAAAATCCCCAGCGCCAGCAACAGGATCTCTGGCCGGGTTTTCAGCAGGATCGCCGCCCCTAGCAGACTGCCGATGACCATTAATGGAATCAGCCGTTTTAATTCAGGCCATTGCGCGTTCCGCCCGTCGCAACTGACATTAACAATCGCCGCACACATATCCAGCAGAGCCAGTAAGGGAACGATTTTCGCCACCGGCATATAGAGTGCCATTATCGGACTGGCGACTAACGCAGAACCAAAACCGGCGATGCCGAAAATGACATACGCCACCAGTAATGTGGCTGCCAGCACCAGATAACTCGAGAACGTTAAGGTTTCCTGCACGTGAGCTTTTTCCCATCCATGAATGTTATTGAGCCCCGGGGCAAAACAGGATGCCTTAACTCCCTGCCCGCCATATCTTAATCCCGGCAAATTTAGTCCATGGCGGCGTTTTTGACCACCTGACCGTTGATGTTACTATAGGCGGATCACAATAGGGCGCGACGACGTTTAAGGACGATATTTGAGTATGGGAAGCACATTCGCTGTATGGCGACTGATTGCCGTGTGCATGATCAGTCTGGGATTACTGGGGTGCGGCTCCGGAAAAAAATCGAACAGCTACAACCGTGATTATGATCAGTTGGCCAGAGGCAGTTATAACGGCAACACCTATACCGTTAAACGCGGCGATACGCTGTTCTATATTGCCTGGATCACCAACAGTGAAGTCAGCGAGTTGGCGCGGCGTAATAAGATCCCCAAACCCTACAACCTGGAGATTGGCCAAAAGCTGGCGCTGAATAATGCGACGGCGAAGAAGGGCAAATCACGCAAAACGCAGTCTACCAGCCAGATTGCAGCCGTTACGCCACCGATCCGCAGCAGTATCAAATGCTGGCGTTGGCCAACCCAGGGCAATATCGTCAGCAAGTATTCCACCGCCGACGGAGGCAATAAAGGTATTGATATCGCCGGTAACCGTGGTCAGCCGGTGTTTGCCGCAGCCAAAGGACGGGTGGTGTACGTTGGCAACCAGCTGCGGGGTTACGGCAATCTGATTATGATAAAACACAATGATGAGTACATCAGCGCCTACGCCCACAACAACACCCTGCTGGTTCGCAACGCTCAGGAAGTGAAAGCCGGGCAGAAGATTGCCACCATGGGCAGCACCGGTACCGACAAGGTGATGCTGCATTTCCAAATCCGTTATCGTGCTACCGCATTGGATCCGCTGCGCTTCCTGCCGCCTCAGGGCTCCGCACCCGCATGTTGATCCCGAGATAGACGATAAAAAAAACCCGCCACCAGGCTAACACCGTTCGCTTAAGAGAAATGAGGATGTAAACAGGCATCCTCTGTTTCTGAGAACCCCTGTTGGATTGGGGGCCATCATTTCTCTTGTTAAGCATTTTGATGATTAATATTTTAATCAAATGCTTAACCGAATGGTGTTAGCCACCAGGCGGGTTTTCCAATCATCGCGCAGAATGGCGATTAAGACTCTTTTATCTGTTTCATCTTGCCGGACAAGAACTCTTTCTCGAAGGCCAACGCCTTTTTGCTGTCGAACTGATGCTCCCATTTAGCCACCACCAGCACCGCCAGCGCATTGCCCACGACATTCAGTGCGGTACGTGCCATATCCAGGATGCGATCTACGCCAGCAATAAACGCTAAACCTTCCAGCGGGATCCCTACACTCCCCAGGGTCGCCAACAGCACCACAAAGGAAACACCCGGCACGCCGGCAATGCCCTTAGAGGTAAGCATCAACGTCACCACCAGCACAATCTCCTGGCCCAGAGAAAGCTCAATGCCGTACAGCTGGGCAATAAAGATGGCTGCAATGCTCTGATACAGCGTCGAACCATCCAGATTGAAGGAATAACCGGTCGGGACCACAAAACTGGTGATCGCCTTGGGTGCGCCATAAGCCTCCATCTTTTCAATGATGCGCGGCAACACCGTTTCCGAGCTGGCGGTAGAGAAAGCCAGGATCAGTTCGTCCTTCAGAATACGGATCAGCGTCCAGATACGCAGGTTACAGATGCGGGCAACGGCACCCAATACCACCAGCGCAAAGAAAGCGATAGCGAAGTACACCAGCAATACCAGCTTGGCCAAGGGTAACAACGAGGCGAAACCAAAATTGGCGACCGTCACTGAGATCAAACCAAACACCCCAATCGGCGCATAACGCATGATCATATGGGTGACTTTGAACATGCTTTCCGAAACGGCTTTAAACACCTTCAGCAGCGGCTCTTTGGTTTCTTTCGGCAATGAAGACAACCCAAGACCAAACAGCACCGAGAAGAAGATAATCGGTAGCATGTCGCCTTTGGCCATCGAAGCGAAGATGTTCGACGGAATCAACGACAGAAGGGTGCCAACCAGGCTGTGCGAGCCACTTTGCACCTGTTCGGTGGTTTTTTGATACTGCGAGATATCGACCGCAGTCAGCGTCGACATGTCGATGCCGTGACCGGGTTGAAAAACGTTAGCCAGTGTCAGCCCCACCACTATGGCGATAGTGGTGATCACTTCGAAATAAATAATGGTTTTCAACCCGAGACGGCCCAGCTTCTTCGCATCCCCCACACCGGCAATACCCACAACCAGCGTAGAAATAACGATCGGCACCACAATCATCTTAATCAGGCGAATAAATATGTCACCGGCCGGACTAAGAATATTACTGACCAACCACTCTCGTGATTCAACCTGATTATGGAGCACGGCTCCGACGATAATACCCAGCACCAGCGCGATCATAATTTGCCAGGCAAGACTTATTTTTACACTCTTCATACCCTAAAAGTCCTCAAAGACTCTTTTCAGCACATTTATAGTAATGCGCCGAAAAGAATAATTAATCATTTAATACAGGCTTATGTTAATGACAAGCAAGCGCTCACCTGCCCTTAGTGTGACGCTGTTTAAATCTTTACCATTTGAAAGGCATAGTCTGCAAGCCTTGTTTCATCAGGCCTTTGTGTAACATTTAACCGCATTAAATTTTAATTTTAATTCTAAATGGCATAATTCACTGTTATTAAAAGCATAATTTTATGTGATGCAGGTCACGGAATACTCTGATGGATTAATATTTACACCTGATGAAAATGCGTTAATTCCCACTAAACTTGCATATTTAGTCCAATGAGGATGTTTATATTATGTTGCATTAAAGTTTTCAAAATGAAAATCCCTGACAATATGCCCCTATACCTCCATCATATTTCAGCCGGAAAACTTCAAGTAAGTTTATTTATTAGTGAAGTTGGCTGACTATCCAATTATTAATATCAATATCGAATATTAACAATCAGCCATGTTCCAAAATGATTTAATCGGGATTTAATACCGGGTGTATGACATTAACTATTAGCGATAAAAAGTGAATTTATTATCGGGTTGGTTATTCTTTTTAGTTCTTTAGATAGCGTTTTCTGGCAAAAACCGCCTATCTAAGCGTTTTGTCCCACCAAGCGGGTGGATGCCTAGCGCAAATGAGGTAGAACTATTACAAATCAATATCTTCGTTGCGTGATCTGCCGCGCAAAAAAGAAACAAAGAATCGGAGCAAACTATACTTAACCTTCAGTTGACATATTATTAACAACTTCAAGGAGAAAAGCCATGAGCCAAGTGCATAAACACGCTATTCCTTCTGCAATTGCAGAACACGCCCTGATTAATTCGACACAATATCAACAATATTATCAACAATCTGTGCAAGACCCAGAAACGTTCTGGGGCGAGCAGGGAAAAATCCTGAACTGGATTAAACCTTATAGCCGGGTCAAAAACACCTCGTTCGATCCGGGCCATATCAGCATTCGCTGGTTTGAAGACGGCACCCTGAACCTGGCGGCTAACTGCCTCGATCGCCACCTGGCCGAACGCGGCGACCAAACCGCCATTATCTGGGAAGGTGACGATCCCACTCAGTCAAAACAGGTGACTTACAAACAATTGCACCATGATGTCTGCCAATTCGCCAACGTGCTGAAAAAGCTGGGCGTGAAGAAAGGCGACGTCGTGGCTATCTATATGCCAATGGTGCCGGAAGCCGCCGTCGCCATGCTGGCCTGCGCCCGTATCGGGGCAGTGCATTCGGTGATCTTTGGCGGTTTCTCTCCGGAAGCGGTCGCCGGGCGCATTATCGACTCCAACTCCAAACTGGTTATCACCGCTGACGAAGGCCTGCGTGCCGGACGTGCCGTCCCGCTGAAGAAAAACGTCGATGACGCGCTAAAAAATCCAGGCGTAAAAAGCATCACCAACGTGGTGGTATTCCAGCGTACCGGTAAACCGGGTTACTGGCAGGAAGGCCGCGATCTGTGGTGGCATGAACTGACCCAGGATGTTTCGGCCGACTGCCCACCGGAAGAGATGAATGCGGAAGACCCGCTGTTTATCCTTTATACCTCTGGCTCGACCGGTAAACCCAAGGGCGTGCTGCACACCACCGGCGGCTATCTGGTGTATGCCGCCATGACCTTTAAATACGTATTCGATTATCACGACGGCGACGTGTACTGGTGTACCGCCGACGTCGGTTGGGTCACTGGCCACAGCTATCTGCTGTACGGCCCGCTGGCCTGCGGCGCCATTACGCTGATGTTCGAAGGGGTGCCAAACTACCCGGGTGTTAACCGTCTGTCGCAGGTGATCGACAAGCATCAGGTTAATATCCTGTACACCGCACCGACCGCCATTCGAGCCCTGATGGCCGAAGGTGACAAGGCGATCGAAGGGACCAAACGTGACTCGCTGCGCATCATGGGTTCGGTTGGAGAGCCGATCAACCCGGAAGCCTGGGAGTGGTATTACAATAAAATCGGCAACGGTAAATGCCCGATCGTCGACACCTGGTGGCAGACCGAAACCGGCGGCTTTATGATCACCCCGCTGCCTGGCGCCACCGAACTGAAAGCCGGTTCCGCTACGCGACCATTCTTCGGCGTACAGCCGGCGCTGGTCGATAACCTCGGTAACCCGCAAGAAGGTGCCTGTGAGGGTAACCTGGTGATCACCGACTCCTGGCCTGGCCAGGCTCGCACCCTGTTCGGCGACCACGATCGTTTCGAGCAAACCTACTTCTCCACCTTTAAAGGCATGTATTTCAGCGGTGACGGCGCACGCCGTGACGAAGACGGATACTACTGGATCACCGGTCGCGTCGATGACGTGCTTAACGTCTCTGGTCACCGTCTGGGCACCGCCGAGATTGAGTCAGCACTGGTCTCCCACCCAAAAATCGCCGAAGCGGCGGTGGTCGGCATTCCACATAACATCAAGGGCCAGGCGATTTACGCCTATATCACGCTGAACCACGGCGAAGAGCCCACGCCTGAGCTGTATACCGAAGTGCGTAACTGGGTACGCAAAGAGATAGGGCCGATCGCCACGCCGGATGTCCTGCATTGGACAGATTCACTGCCTAAAACGCGTTCCGGCAAGATCATGCGCCGCATCCTGCGCAAAATTGCCGCCGGCGATACCAGCAACCTGGGGGATACCTCAACGCTGGCAGATCCGGCCGTAGTCGAAAAGCTGTTGGAAGAAAAACAATCAATGAAAGTTCCGTCCTAATTTCCGCCGCCTCAGGCCGATCAGCGGGAAGTCCCCGATGGTCGGCTTCAAGCGCGGCGGACTCTATCAATACCTACTGGAGATGCTCTGATGAATGACACCATTTATCAAGGGATTGAGGAAAACCCGCGCTTTATAGAATTGGTGCGAAAACGTAGCCGCTTCGCCTGGCTGCTTTCACTGATTACACTGGCACTGTATGTCAGCTTTATTTTATTGATCGCTTTCGATCCTCAGTGGTTGGGCACGCCGATCGCCGAAGGATCAACCATTACCCGCGGGATCCCGGTAGGCGTAGGCCTGATCGTGATCTCTTTTGTGCTGACCGGGATCTACGTATTCCGCGCCAACGGCGAGTTCGATCGCCTGACTGCAGAAATCCTGCGTGAGGTGAAGAAATGAAGCGTTTACTGCCTGCCGCCGCCCTGCTGACGCTACCGGGCCTGGCCTTTGCCGATGCCATTGGGGGGGAAGTTCAGCGTCAACCCTTGAACATTCAGGCGATCGTCATGTTCGTGCTGTTTGTCGGCGCTACGCTATACATCACCTACTGGGCTTCCAAACGCACCCGCTCACGCCAGGATTATTACACTGCAGGTGGGAAAATTACCGGTTTGCAGAACGGTCTGGCGATTGCCGGCGATTTTATGTCAGCCGCCTCTTTCCTCGGTATTTCCGCCCTGGTGTATACCTCTGGCTATGACGGGCTGATTTACTCCATCGGCTTCCTGATCGGCTGGCCAATCATTTTGTTCCTGATTGCAGAACGCCTGCGCAACCTGGGCCGTTATACCTTTGCTGACGTGGCTTCTTACCGACTGAAGCAAAAGCCGATCCGCACCCTCTCCGCCTGTGGTTCACTGGTGGTGGTCGCGCTGTACCTGATTGCTCAGATGGTGGGCGCCGGTAAGCTGATCCAGTTGCTGTTTGGCCTTAACTATCACGTGGCGGTCATCCTGGTCGGTATTTTGATGGTGCTGTACGTGCTGTTCGGCGGCATGCTGGCGACCACCTGGGTGCAGATTATCAAAGCCGTGCTGTTATTGGCTGGTGCCAGCTTTATGGCGCTAATGGTGATGAAATCGGTCAATTTTGACTTCAATACCCTGTTTGCCGAGGCCGTGAAGGTTCATCCGAAAGGCATCGCCATCATGAGCCCTGGCGGGCTGGTGTCCGATCCTATTTCTGCACTCTCACTGGGGCTGGCGCTGATGTTTGGTACCGCTGGTCTGCCGCACATTCTGATGCGCTTCTTTACCGTCAGTGACGCTAAAGAGGCCCGTAAGAGCGTGTTCTATGCCACCGGTTTTATCGGTTACTTCTACATCCTGACCTTTATTATCGGTTTCGGTGCGATCCTGTTAGTTGGCCCTAATCCGGTATTCAAAGACGCCACCGGGGCATTATTAGGTGGCACCAACATGGCGGCGGTGCATTTGGCCAACGCGGTGGGCGGCAACTTCTTCCTCGGCTTTATCTCGGCGGTTGCTTTTGCCACCATTCTGGCGGTGGTTGCCGGCCTGACGCTGGCAGGGGCCTCTGCGGTATCTCATGATTTGTACGCCAGTGTAATTAAAAACGGCAAGGCGACTGAACGTGATGAACTGCGGGTTTCAAAGATTACCGTGGTGATCCTGGGTATTGTGGCCATTGCACTGGGGATTTTGTTCGAGAAACAGAATATCGCCTTTATGGTCGGGCTGGCCTTCTCGATTGCGGCCAGTTGTAACTTCCCGATTATCATTCTTTCGATGTACTGGTCACGCCTGACCACTCGCGGCGCGATGATCGGCGGTTGGTTAGGTCTGCTGACGGCGGTGATCCTGATGATCCTCGGCCCAACCATCTGGGTGCAGATCCTGGGACACGAGAAAGCCATTTATCCTTATGAATATCCAGCACTGTTCTCGATGCTGGTCGCCTTTATCGGTACCTGGCTGTTCTCGGTGACCGACAGCTCATTGGCCGGGCAGCAAGAGCGTGAACGTTTCCGCTTCCAATTTGTACGTTCACAAACCGGCCTGGGTATTTCCCAGGGCAGTTCACATTAACCATAAACCAGCGGGTTCAGCATGCTGAACCCGCTCTTATCGCATCACCAAGACAAGGCAATAGGCTCTTTCCTGTCAGTGACTTTACTCTTCGTGTACCTTCAAGCCAATAGCCGCAATCCCCTGCTTAATCGCCTCATTTTGCATATACAGCCGCCAAATGATGCCGGTGCGATAGTTTTCAAGCATGACAATGCTAATCCCTTTTTCCAGGCCGTTGACCGATGAAGCGTACCAGTGTGGCGTAACATCCAGGTTATACCCGCTGTTAAAACCGTATTTCCCCCAGGTATATGGGTGATTTCGGTAATAGTTTTGCATGGCTGCCAGTGACTCTTTTGGCGTGAACACCATTGCCCCTACCGCACCGGAGATCACCATGGTGCCATCCGTATTGGCAGCGGTTGCCGGCGGCGCACCATAGTTGCCATGATAACTGCCATCCGGCCCCTGGCCCGCCGATAACCCCCATGAGTCAGGACCGAAGGTCTTGAAGTTATCCTGTTCATCAATGCTGTATTGGCGACTGATTTGCGAGCTAAGCACCCCGTCATTAAACCAGTCATCACCCAGCTTATCGACCTTGCCACGGAAATCGACCCAGGCATTCGAGAACTGATTGGTAAAACTGGACCCGAACCAGGTGTCAAATACCGGTTTACTGCCACGATAGGATCGCTTGTCACGACCAATGCTATAGAACATATCGCCACTGACCGGATACGTCGGGGAACCTGCCGCCAGAACATACATGCTGGCTTGCTCTACCGGACCTGACCATTTGATATCATGGAACCCGCCGCCATTTTCCGGGAACCAGGCCATATAAAACTGATTGGTCTTGGCATCGCGGAACCATGGCCATTCGACCTTATGATAAATCTGGTCCGCCATTTGTTTTATCTCACCACCGAAGTATTCGCCGGCAACAATCACCCCATTCAGCGCCAGCGTGGTATCAATGGTTGAAAGTTCAGAAGTCCAGGCTCGTTTCCCGGTCGACTTGTTCAGGAAATGATAGAAGAACCCCTTGTGCTGTTCGGCATGGTTCAGCAGCATATTCAGCGTGCCCACCGTGCGGGAAACCCCTTCTTCTCTGCTAATCCACCCATAATCAATGCCAATCGGAATCGCCGACAAGGCAAAACCGACCTGTGCCACATTACAAATTTCGGATGTTTTCGAATCGCTCACCAATCCGTAACCAGGGCTGGCAGGATCACTATTCGCCATTTCCCAGAAGAAATTGAAGCTTTTTCTGGCTTCCAGATCAATCAACGCTGAATCGCTAATCTCACGAACCGGCGGCTTTTCCGTATCAAAAACTTGCAGTTCATAGATGGAAGGTAAATCGCTTGCTGCCGTAATATTCAGCCGGATTTGTGATGCTTTAACGCGCGGGAAATAAAGTTTGGCCTGTGGGCCAAGAGTCGTTCCCTGATAAACCGGTAACCACTGCCCGTTTTGCAGAATTTCAAGGGTAAAAGCACTTACCCGAGACTCATACTCTTTAATCTGCACCAGATCGACATTAATCTCGTTCCCAAAATCCACAGTAAGCCATGCGGGCAGCGGAAGGTTATGAGATGCCCAGCGGCTCCCGCTATCACCATCAATGGCTTTATCCGCCGTATACTGTGCCTGGTTAAACCATATGCTGCTGGCACTGGCCTTGGCAGCGATATCCCACAACAGGTTATAGCTTGGCCGCACCTCAAATTGGTGCGTCACCCCTTTGATGCCGTGAGGATAACGTTCCTGAATATAAAGTTGAGAATGTTCCAACAATGGCGGTAGCTCAAGTTTGAAACGCCCATCATCAGCCACCAAACCGCTCAGCGATACCCCGCTGTCCGTGGTAATTTCAAGGGTGCTACCCGGCGTTGCCGCGCCCATTAAATAACGACTTTTATCGGTAACGCCTTGGTTATCCAGGGTGAAAGCCGCAACCACCGTCACCTCACAAACGGCAGAATAGGCACCGTCAGCACTGGTGACCGTTATTTGGGTGAGACCAGGATGGAACGCCGTAACCACGCAAGAGGTTTCATTCACTTGCAAGCCAGCAACTTCTTTGTGCGTATTGCCCCAGTTCAGATCCCCGGCATTCACTGCCTTAATATTGGCGATTAAAGTAAAACCTTTACCGACTTCCAACGTCATCATCTCTTCATTTAGCGTGATGCCAAATGGATCGTCTTGCGTCTGCTGCTGCTCTGTTAATTTCGGCAAGATCTCGCGTCCTTGCTGAGTGGCTACCATCGCATCCTTAATATGCAGGCCGTGCTGAGCTGAATGTCTGCGCGTTGTGAAGGTAAATAATGCCTGCCCGGCAGGTAACGGCTGGTCAGAGATAAACACCAAACGTAACCTTTCTGCCGTCAGTTCCTGACGCAATAGGGTAATACCCTCCAAATGAGGAGT
Organism: Serratia proteamaculans; assembly: GCF_949794035.1. NCBI lineage: Bacteria > Pseudomonadati > Pseudomonadota > Gammaproteobacteria > Enterobacterales > Yersiniaceae > Serratia > Serratia proteamaculans. Next base: position 320,675 of record NZ_OX461105.1, on the reverse strand, counting down.
AACCCGCTCTACCAGAGTATTCTCCAATTCGATAGTCAAATCACCGGCACAAAGATCGTATTCGCTATTTTTCAGCGCCAGCTGGTAGCTAGCGACACTATTCGAAGGTGTATTCACCACTTTGGTCATTACCCATTCCGGCAGGTCGGCATCTGACAAATTCTCCTGCGCCGCAAACATACTTTGTAAACCTGTCTCATTGCTGACGTAGGGAATATTCAAAGCATGTAGCACCATACCGGCAATATCTTTAGTCGATCCCCCTGAAACAATTTTTTCACCCCGAGTTTCTCTGGCCACGGTTCGACCATTCGCCGCGATAAAGATGGTTCGCGCCATGGCGGAATTTTGTCCATGACTAAAATTCTGAGTTTGGGTTCCATCGACTTGTTCAGTGCCACCACCATGATCGGGCGAGACAATCACCAGGGTATCTTCACGTAAGCCCTGCCGATCCAACTCACTGAGCAGTGTTTCTATTTGTTTGTCGGCAATGGCTAATGCCTGATAGTACGCAGGGCCATAATAGCCATTCACATGCCCGGCCAAGTCGATCTCGCTCAGATGAACCATCATGAATGCGGTATCTTTCAACTTGCCTGCAGCAATATAAGCCGTAGCCTTGTTCACAATGGCCTCGTCATCACCCTTGACGCATTCCACCCCGAGCGAAGGCTCAATCAAACTGTTGGCAATGGCCTCCCAAGAGACGTAGGCCGCAAGCTTACGGTTTGGCATCGCCTGGCGCAGCCGCTTGAACAACGTCGGATAGGGGCTATTTTCCGGATAATAACTTTCGGCAGCCACACCATTGGTAACCCCGTGTTTACTGGTATCTACACCGGTAAGTATCGCGCCCCAGTTTGGGGCCGAGTCGGATGGCATGACTGACTGTGCCGTGTAGGTCACCGCACCATGCTCGATCACTCCTCGTAAACATGGAATACCTAACCGATCACCAACAATTTCTTTTTTCGCATCGACTGAAGGCCAATAAGGGGCTTGTGGGCTCACACTGGCTCCCGCACCATCCATGCCAATAAATAACACTCTCTTATAAGGCATAAAAATAAGCTGTTCTGCAATTCGGGTTTGCTGCTCAGCGGGTGCGCCAATAACGTCAGCCAGCGTGATCACGCCATCCTGATTGCGATCCAGAGATAATGCCGGATTAATAGTCACGTGATGCGTTTCTGCATTCAAAGAATCAATCTGATATAAGCGACCATTTTCATAGAACTGACTATTCAATAAAGAGAATGCACCATTACCCAATACAGCGGTGGTGTTGAAACGTAATTCCCCCATTTTCGTTTTTTGCCAGTCTAGAGGATCATTATCATTAAATGTACGACCGCCATAGCCGCTGATTTTCAAGATCCCCCCATCAGTCACCTGCACAGAGATATCTCTACCGATAGCCTCAATAAATTCAAATGATGAAGGATCATAATGAAGTTCACTGGTGAACTCATCAATCACGTTGACCATATTTTCGGTACGCAAATGCAGATTGAGCGTAAACGCAGAGTCCGCTACCGTTTGTTCTGCCCCAACTAATGCCAGGCTGCCGCTAAATTTCTCTGTTAACGGTTTAACGACGAGATCACGGTATTCCTCGTAAAATGCCAGCACCTCTGGTGCACTGACGACTCGGTTGATAATCCGTAATTCATCAATCTGCGTTTCGTTACTTAAACGAAATTGGCCCTTGGCATCTGCACCAATAGCGATATCCAGAACCGTTGTTGTATCACCCGAAGAGCGAATATCAATCTGTCGTTGCAGTACACCATCTTTATAAAAACAAGCATTGCCAGCACGATCGTGACTCACCGTGATTTGGTGCCATCTGCCATCAGCCATATGGATCGGGTGGTCCGCGCCAAGATCGTAACGACTTGCATTACTGCCTTTCCAGTTCCAGCTCAACGTATTTTCATGGATCCCCACCTGCCAGCCTGGATTGCTGCCGCTGTTCCAGTCTTTATTCGCGATAATCGTTTGTTCTTGATTCACCGTTGGGGAGTTGATCCAAAAACACAGGCTGAAATCACCGGCTAAATCGTTTGGTAATTCTGCATTGGGAACAGTGAGGAAGGTTTTTCCGTCGAACAGAAATGCACTGGTGGCAAAGTTTGGTGTATATGCCTCTTTGCCGTGAGCGATAGCATGGTAGCCTTTATCTGTGCTTTCATTCAAAGTGCCATCAAACGAGTAGTGAAGGGTTTTAAGAACAGGAACAAGCTGTTGGGCATAAGCTTCATACTCCTGTTGAACCTGCTGAGGCGAAATAATAGTGTTTGATATCTGAACGCGGTCAAGCAAAGCATTTTCCAGGCGGTACTTACCCCATCCATCGGCGCCAATATTGAAATCCAAATGAGTATTGGTATGGCCACTGCCGGCGATGGAGATGCGTTTTCTCTCCTGCCCATCGATATAAAAAATAGCGTCTCCACGCCTATTATGCGTAATAGCAACATGGTGCCATTTAAAGTCAGCGATGAGAATATCACTGACATCTAACCGGCCACCATAAATACCTTTCCAGTTCCATCGCATTTTTTCACCACTAATACCGATAACCCAACCTATATTTCCACCAACACTCCAGTCTTTATTCGAAAATATAACACCCTCATATTGTGCATTGCTTTTAATCCAGAAAGAAACGCTGAAATCCTCATCCAGCGCCGGGAACAGCTCACTTTGAGGCAGTGTAATATAAGATTTCGTCAACTTAGCCGCTTTGCCGTCAAAACCACGAACAAAGCTAATATCTCCGGTAGCCACACCATGGTAGCCTTGGTCTGAACTGTCTTTCAAATCATCGTCAAAGTTCATCAATACTGCTAATGACTTTTGTAGTTTATCTTTTAGATCATAAAATCTTTGCTTAATTTCCTCGTGGCTTAGGAGCTTATCATGGATCTCCAACTCATCCAGATGACAACCATCCAGAGAATATTTACCCAGCGCATCAGCCCCAATCACCGTGGCATAGTTACTATCAATATTGCCAGAGTTGGCAATGTTAATGGTATAAACCTCTTCTCCATCCTTATAGAAGACAGCGTCACCCTGACGATCAAACGTAACGGCAACATGATGCCAACGGTTGTCTGCAATTTTAATGTTTTGTTCAGCTCCCAGGTCCAGGCGGGATCGGGAGGCACCTTTCCAGTTACAAACCAAATAATCCTTATTAATACCCAGCAACCAACCAATATTAGAACCTTTCCCCCAGTCTTTATTAGAGATAATTACGCCATCACTTGATGTACCAGATTTAATCCAGAATGATAGACTCAGGTTACGATCGGTAGAGAATAAAAATTTATCCTTCACCAAAGAAATAGAGCCTTTTTCGAAATATCCGTCCTGACCAATATTGTTTTTAGTGAGAACAATATTTCCTGTGACTTTTTCTATACTGTTATTACCTGAAACATCTTTAATTTCCGTATTAAAGTCTATTCTTGCCAATAAAGCAGCCGTTTTATCAGCATGTTCCCTCAGGGAGACGGTTTCTTTATATTCTTCGCTCATATTATTTCACCTACATTTTAAAAGGATTTAAAAGTAGGCCGACAATATCATGAGGGTATTAAGACGAAAATTTATCCATGTCGTGTGATAAATCATACAACCAGGTTTATATATTAGAAGGGATATCTCAGAAATAGCGGGCGAAGAATATAGCGTGATTTATGTGATGCACATTGAAGACTGGGGTGAAAATTGAGAGGAATGGCGGCAATTCTTTATTGTGCACACAGCAAAAAGCCTCATGCTTTCGCATGAGGCTTTCGACTTTAATTAATGCCTGGCAGTGTCCTACTCTCGCATGGGGAGACCCCACACTACCATCGGCGCTACGGCGTTTCACTTCTGAGTTCGGCATGGGATCAGGTGGGACCACCGCGCTATTGCCGCCAGGCAAATTCTGTTTCATTCCAACCGCTACTACCCGTAGCCATCAGAACCAATCTCGGAACATTCGCTGAAAATCTGTCTCTCTAAAACACTTTTGGTGTTGTAAGGTTAAGTCTCACGGATCATTAGTACTGGTTAGCTCAATGCATCGCTGCACTTACACACCCAGCCTATCAACGTCTTAGTCTTAAACGTTCCTTCAGGGGGATCAAGTCCCCAGGGAAGACTCATCTCGAGGCAAGTTTCGCGCTTAGATGCTTTCAGCGCTTATCTTTTCCGCACTTAGCTACCGGGCAATGCCATTGGCATGACAACCCGAACACCAGTGGTGCGTTCACTCCGGTCCTCTCGTACTAGGAGCAACCCCTCTCAATCTTCCAACGCCCACGGCAGATAGGGACCGAACTGTCTCACGACGTTCTAAACCCAGCTCGCGTACCACTTTAAATGGCGAACAGCCATACCCTTGGGACCTACTTCAGCCCCAGGATGTGATGAGCCGACATCGAGGTGCCAAACACCGCCGTCGATATGAACTCTTGGGCGGTATCAGCCTGTTATCCCCGGAGTACCTTTTATCCGTTGAGCGATGGCCCTTCCATTCAGAACCACCGGATCACTAAGACCTACTTTCGTACCTGCTCGAGCCGTCACTCTCGCAGTCAAGCTAGCTTATGCCTTTGCACTAACCTCACGATGTCCGACCGTGATTAGCTAACCTTCGTGCTCCTCCGTTACTCTTTGGGAGGAGACCGCCCCAGTCAAACTACCCACCAGACACTGTCCTCACCCCAGATTATGGGGCCGAGTTAGAACATCAAACATTAAAGGGTGGTATTTCAAGGTTGGCTCCACGCAGACTGGCGTCCACGCTTCAAAGCCTCCCACCTATCCTACACATCAAGGCTCAATGTTCAGTGTCAAGCTATAGTAAAGGTTCACGGGGTCTTTCCGTCTTGCCGCGGGTACACTGCATCTTCACAGCGAGTTCAATTTCACTGAGTCTCGGGTGGAGACAGCCTGGCCATCATTACGCCATTCGTGCAGGTCGGAACTTACCCGACAAGGAATTTCGCTACCTTAGGACCGTTATAGTTACGGCCGCCGTTTACTGGGGCTTCGATCAAGAGCTTCGCCTTGCGGCTGACCCCATCAATTAACCTTCCAGCACCGGGCAGGCGTCACACCGTATACGTCCACTTTCGTGTTTGCACAGTGCTGTGTTTTTATTAAACAGTTGCAGCCAGCTGGTATCTGCGACTGGCTTCAGCTCCGAGAGCAAGTCTCTTCACCTACGCGCCAGCGTGCCTTCTCCCGAAGTTACGGCACCATTTTGCCTAGTTCCTTCACCCGAGTTCTCTCAAGCGCCTTGGTATTCTCTACCTGACCACCTGTGTCGGTTTGGGGTACGATTTGATGTTACCTGATGCTTAGAGGCTTTTCCTGGAAGCTTGGCATCAACTACTTCTGCACCGTAGTGCATCGTCATCACGCCTCAGGGTTAGATAAGTAACCGGATTTACCAAGTCACTCCCCCTACACGCTTAAACCGGGACAACCGTCGCCCGGCTAGCCTAGCCTTCTCCGTCCCCCCTTCGCAGTAACACCGAGTACAGGAATATTAACCTGTTTCCCATCGACTACGCCTTTCGGCCTCGCCTTAGGGGTCGACTCACCCTGCCCCGATTAACGTTGGACAGGAACCCTTGGTCTTCCGGCGAGCGGGTTTTTCACCCGCTTTATCGTTACTTATGTCAGCATTCGCACTTCTGATACCTCCAGCAACCCTCACAGGCCACCTTCAACGGCTTACAGAACGCTCCCCTACCCAACAACGCCTAAGCGTCGCTGCCGCAGCTTCGGTGCATGGTTTAGCCCCGTTACATCTTCCGCGCAGGCCGACTCGACCAGTGAGCTATTACGCTTTCTTTAAATGATGGCTGCTTCTAAGCCAACATCCTGGCTGTCTATGCCTTCCCACATCGTTTCCCACTTAACCATGACTTTGGGACCTTAGCTGGCGGTCTGGGTTGTTTCCCTCTTCACGACGGACGTTAGCACCCGCCGTGTGTCTCCCGTGATAACATTCTTCGGTATTCGGAGTTTGCATCGGTTTGGTAAGCCGGGATGGCCCCCTAGCCGAAACAGTGCTCTACCCCCGAAGATGAGTTCACGAGGCGCTACCTAAATAGCTTTCGGGGAGAACCAGCTATCTCCCGGTTTGATTGGCCTTTCACCCCCAGCCACAAGTCATCCGCTAATTTTTCAACATTAGTCGGTTCGGTCCTCCAGTTAGTGTTACCCAACCTTCAACCTGCCCATGGCTAGATCACCGGGTTTCGGGTCTATACCTTGCAACTATTCGCCCAGTTAAGACTCGGTTTCCCTACGGCTCCCCTATACGGTTAACCTTGCTACAAAATATAAGTCGCTGACCCATTATACAAAAGGTACGCAGTCACCCAACAAAGTAGGCTCCCACTGCTTGTACGTACACGGTTTCAGGTTCTATTTCACTCCCCTCGCCGGGGTTCTTTTCGCCTTTCCCTCACGGTACTGGTTCACTATCGGTCAGTCAGGAGTATTTAGCCTTGGAGGATGGTCCCCCCATATTCAGACAGGATGTCACGTGTCCCGCCCTACTCATCGAACTCACAATTAATGCATTTTAGTGTACGGGACTATCACCCTTTACTGTGCGACTTTCCAGACGCTTCCACTAACACAAGAACTGATTCAGGTTCTGGGCTCCTCCCCGTTCGCTCGCCGCTACTGGGGGAATCTCGGTTGATTTCTTTTCCTCGGGGTACTTAGATGTTTCAGTTCCCCCGGTTCGCCTCATACGACTATGTATTCATCGTATGATAGTGCAACGAATTGCACTGGGTTTCCCCATTCGGGTATCGCCGGTTATAACGGTTTATATCACCTTACCGACGCTTATCGCAGATTAACACGCCCTTCATCGCCTCTGACTGCCTAGGCATCCACCGTGTACGCTTAGTCACTTAACCTCACAACCCAAAAGTGTTTCCACCTTCGTGCTGCTACATTTGAGAGACTCTATGACAGGTTAATCCTTACTCCAATACATCTACGGAGGAGTAAGTTTCAGCTGTCATGTTTCAATTTTCAGCTTGTTCCAGATTGTTAAAGAGCAATATCTTAAACACGACTCGTTAAAGTCATCTTTAAGATGTTTTCGGTTCGGCAAGAACCGGTGATAATGTCTTTCACTCATTATCGGATGGCGTCCCCAAGGGGATTCGAACCCCTGTTACAGCCGTGAAAGGGCAGTGTCCTAGGCCTCTAGACGATGGGGACACGAAAATCCGATTAAACTGAACGTCTTAATCGGTTCGTATCAGCATGAGTCAGAGACTCATTACATCAACAGGTAGCGCTTTTGCTCATTACTTTTTCATCAGACAATCTGTGTGAGCACTTCACTCGAATCAATATCATTAGGTAAGGAGGTGATCCAACCGCAGGTTCCCCTACGGTTACCTTGTTACGACTTCACCCCAGTCATGAATCACAAAGTGGTAAGCGCCCTCCCGAAGGTTAAGCTACCTACTTCTTTTGCAACCCACTCCCATGGTGTGACGGGCGGTGTGTACAAGGCCCGGGAACGTATTCACCGTAGCATTCTGATCTACGATTACTAGCGATTCCGACTTCACGGAGTCGAGTTGCAGACTCCGATCCGGACTACGACGTACTTTATGAGGTCCGCTGGCTCTCGCGAGTTCGCTTCTCTTTGTATACGCCATTGTAGCACGTGTGTAGCCCTACTCGTAAGGGCCATGATGACTTGACGTCATCCCCACCTTCCTCCGGTTTATCACCGGCAGTCTCCTTTGAGTTCCCGCCATTACGCGCTGGCAACAAAGGATAAGGGTTGCGCTCGTTGCGGGACTTAACCCAACATTTCACAACACGAGCTGACGACAGCCATGCAGCACCTGTCTCACAGTTCCCGAAGGCACTAAGGCATCTCTGCCGAATTCTGTGGATGTCAAGAGTAGGTAAGGTTCTTCGCGTTGCATCGAATTAAACCACATGCTCCACCGCTTGTGCGGGCCCCCGTCAATTCATTTGAGTTTTAACCTTGCGGCCGTACTCCCCAGGCGGTCGACTTAACGCGTTAGCTCCGGAAGCCACGCCTCAAGGGCACAACCTCCAAGTCGACATCGTTTACAGCGTGGACTACCAGGGTATCTAATCCTGTTTGCTCCCCACGCTTTCGCACCTGAGCGTCAGTCTTTGTCCAGGGGGCCGCCTTCGCCACCGGTATTCCTCCAGATCTCTACGCATTTCACCGCTACACCTGGAATTCTACCCCCCTCTACAAGACTCTAGCTTGCCAGTTTCAAATGCAGTTCCCACGTTAAGCGCGGGGATTTCACATCTGACTTAACAAACCGCCTGCGTGCGCTTTACGCCCAGTAATTCCGATTAACGCTTGCACCCTCCGTATTACCGCGGCTGCTGGCACGGAGTTAGCCGGTGCTTCTTCTGCGAGTAACGTCAATGCAATGTGCTATTAACACACTACCCTTCCTCCTCGCTGAAAGTGCTTTACAACCCGAAGGCCTTCTTCACACACGCGGCATGGCTGCATCAGGCTTGCGCCCATTGTGCAATATTCCCCACTGCTGCCTCCCGTAGGAGTCTGGACCGTGTCTCAGTTCCAGTGTGGCTGGTCATCCTCTCAGACCAGCTAGGGATCGTCGCCTAGGTGAGCCATTACCCCACCTACTAGCTAATCCCATCTGGGCACATCTGATGGCGTGAGGCCCGAAGGTCCCCCACTTTGGTCCGAAGACGTTATGCGGTATTAGCTACCGTTTCCAGTAGTTATCCCCCTCCATCAGGCAGTTTCCCAGACATTACTCACCCGTCCGCCGCTCGTCACCCAGAGAGCAAGCTCTCCTGTGCTACCGCTCGACTTGCATGTGTTAGGCCTGCCGCCAGCGTTCAATCTGAGCCATGATCAAACTCTTCAATTAAAAGCTTGATTTGCTTCAACTCGTGAAGCGATGCTCGAAAATAACTTTCGTAATAGTCATTCTGTTGGACAAGCCAACGAAACAACGTATTGCTTGGTCACTCTTCAAGACTTGATATTTTTTCGAACCCGAAGGTTCTGGATATCGTCTTGTGGAGTGCCCACACAGATTGTCTGATAAATTGTTAAAGAGCAGTGAGTTAGCCGCCGTAGCTTGCTATCTCGAGGTGGCGTATACTACGCTTTCCTCTTTCAGAGTCAACCCCTAAATTTCAGGATTTTTTCTCTTCGAACCCCGGAGACTCTGTGAAGTTGTTCACATGTTCCGTGTCGATGGAGGCGCATTATAGGGAGTTCTCAGCAGGCCGCAATAGGTATTTTCGACAAAAACGATCGTTTGCTGCATTCCACAGCAAAACCCCGCTTTATACCTTGTTGTACACAAACTTATCCACAGAAGTCATTTGCACGGAAAATTTACGAGCGCCACGCAAACGTTTTCGCTACAATTCCCCGCGACGAAACGCTCCCCTTTTTATGGGGGCGTTACCTGAATCTGTGCCTGATCACCCCTTTATAGAGAGAAAAACCTTTCCTTATAGAGAGTAGAAGGTGGAAATTCACGTAACGCTCTTTTATTGCGACTCCAAAGCCAAGGGATAAAACCATGCAACAACCTCGTCCAATCCGCCGGGCCCTGCTCAGCGTCTCTGACAAAGCCGGTATCGTTGAATTCGCCGAAGCGCTATCCCAGCGTGGCGTTGAACTGCTCTCCACCGGTGGCACTGCCCGCCTGCTGGCAGATGCCGGCCTGTCTGTTACCGAAGTTTCCGACTATACCGGCTTCCCGGAAATGATGGACGGACGAGTAAAGACCCTGCACCCCAAAGTACATGGCGGTATTCTGGGCCGTCGTGGCCAGGACGATGCCATCATGGACCAACATGACATCAAGCCAATCGACATGGTGGTAGTAAACCTTTATCCGTTCGCCCAAACCGTGGCGCGTCCGAACTGCTCACTGGAAGACGCGGTCGAGAACATCGACATCGGCGGCCCTACCATGGTGCGCTCCGCCGCCAAGAACCATAAAGACGTTGCCATCGTGGTGAAGAGCAGCGACTACGCCGCTATCATTACCGAGATGGATAACAACGACGGTTCGCTGCAATACACCACGCGATTCGATCTGGCCATCAAAGCCTTCGAACACACCGCCGCTTACGACAGCATGATCGCCAACTACTTCGGCGCGCTGGTTCCGGCCTACCACGGTGATACTGAGCAACCTGCCGGCCGTTTCCCTCGCACCCTGAACCTCAACTATATAAAGAAGCAAGATATGCGCTACGGTGAGAACAGCCACCAGCAAGCTGCCTTCTATATAGAAGAGAACGTTCAGGAAGCCTCTGTCGCCACCGCGGAACAATTGCAAGGCAAAGCGCTGTCTTACAACAACATCGCCGATACCGATGCCGCACTGGAATGTGTGAAAGAGTTCGCCGAGCCGGCCTGTGTGATCGTCAAGCACGCCAACCCGTGCGGTGTGGCGATCGGTGATGATGTTCTCGCGGCCTATGAGCGAGCCTATCAAACCGACCCTACCTCTGCTTTCGGCGGTATTATCGCCTTCAACCGCGAACTGGACGCCGCCACCGCACAGGCGATCATCAGCCGCCAGTTTGTGGAAGTGATTATCGCGCCGAGCATCAGCCAGGAGGCTCGCTCCCTGCTGGCGGCCAAGCAGAACGTGCGCGTATTGGCCTGTGGCCAATGGCAGCAACGTATTGCCGCTCTCGACTTCAAACGTGTCAACGGCGGCCTGCTGGTACAGGATCGCGATCTGGGCATGGTGAGCGAAGGCGACCTGCGCGTGGTATCCGAACGCCAGCCGACCGCACAAGAACTGCGTGATGCGCTGTTCTGCTGGAAGGTTGCCAAGTTCGTGAAGTCCAACGCCATCGTCTATGCGCGTGACAACATGACTATCGGCATAGGCGCCGGCCAGATGAGCCGAGTTTACTCCGCCAAGATCGCCGGGATCAAAGCTGCGGACGAAGGCCTGGAAGTCAAAGGCTCCGCCATGGCGTCTGACGCCTTCTTCCCGTTCCGTGATGGCATCGATGCCGCCGCTGCGGTAGGTATCAGCTGTGTGATCCAGCCTGGCGGTTCGATCCGCGATGATGAAGTGATTGCCGCTGCCAACGAGCACGGCATCGCGATGATCTTCACCGACATGCGCCACTTCCGCCATTAATCCCTTTTGCCGCGTGCGCTCCGGCGCACGCTCTGCGTGGAGCACCTAATGAACATTTTAATTATCGGCAACGGCGGGCGCGAACATGCGCTGGCCTGGAAAGCGGCCCAGTCGCCGTTGGCAGATAAAGTCTACGTTGCACCGGGTAACGCCGGCACCGCACTGGAAAGCAATCTGGAGAATGTGGCGATCTCTGCTACCGATATTCCAGCGCTGCTTGCCTTTGCCCAGAGCCATGATATCGATCTCACCATCGTCGGGCCGGAAGCGCCGTTGGTGATTGGCGTGGTTGATGCCTTCCAGGCCGCGGGCCTGAAAATCTTTGGCCCATCCCAGGCGGCAGCCCAATTGGAAGGCTCCAAAGCCTTCACCAAAGACTTCCTGGCGCGCCATAACATCCCAAGCGCCGAGTACCAAAACTTTACCGAGGTTGAGCCGGCGCTGGCCTATCTGCGCAGTAAAGGTGCCCCCATCGTTATCAAGGCCGACGGCCTGGCCGCCGGCAAGGGCGTGATCGTCGCCATGACGTTGCAGGAAGCGGAAGACGCAGTACAGGACATGTTGGCCGGTAACGCCTTTGGCGATGCAGGTCACCGCATCGTGGTGGAAGAGTTCCTTGAAGGTGAGGAAGCCAGCTTTATCGTGATGGTCGACGGCGAGAACGTGGTGCCGATGGCCACCAGCCAGGATCACAAGCGCGTCGGCGACGGTGATACCGGCCCAAACACCGGCGGCATGGGGGCTTACTCCCCGGCACCGGTCGTTACCGATGAAATCCACCAGCGCGCCATGGATCAGGTCATCTGGCCAACCGTGCGCGGCATGGCAGCGGAAGGTAACACCTACGTCGGTTTCCTGTACGCCGGGCTGATGATCTCCGCCGACGGCCAGCCAAAGGTGATTGAGTTCAACTGTCGCTTTGGCGATCCGGAAACCCAACCCATCATGCTGCGTCTGCGTTCTGATCTGATCGAACTGTGCCTGGCCGGTGCAGAAGGCAAACTGGGAGAGAAAACCTCCGAGTGGGATGAGCGTCCTGCGCTGGGCGTGGTACTGGCAGCCGGCGGTTATCCGGGTGATTACAACAACGGTGAAGTCATTCAGGGCCTGCCACAGCAGGAAAGTGCCGACGGTAAGGTGTTCCACGCCGGTACCCGCATGCAGGGCGATGACGTGGTCACCAGCGGTGGGCGCGTGTTGTGCGTAACCGCATTGGGTGAAACGGTGGCACAAGCGCAACAACGCGCCTATCAATTAGCGGAAGGTATTCAGTGGCCGGGGAGTTTCTGCCGCAAGGATATTGGCTATCGTGCGATTGCACGCGGCAAATGATCTGAACACTGAAATGCTAGCCAGGCTCCGCAATGCGGAGCCTTTTTTATAGCTGGTCTTCTTTCGGTTCCCAGCGGCAAAAATCATCGTTCGCCACCAGCAGCAGTTCACGCCCTTCCGGTGCATCCAACCAGGCTATATTCACCGGCTGGCTGCTATTGCGGGCGCGTCGCGCAATCCAGGCTTCGGCACTGCTGTCCAGTTCCGGCTTCAGCGTTTGGCCATCGCAGGTTTGTACTACTCCTTGCTGCCAACGCCCCTGCAGCAGCTTCACCTTGCCGGCGCGCAGCGCATTGCTTAATTCCAGCACTCGTCGGGCCTGGTATTGATACAGCGCGATTTCATCGGCGGTCAGTTGTTCACGCCGCGTAGCCAATTGGCGCTGCATAAAGCTCACTCCGCCGTCATCGGCAAAGCGCAATTGAATAGAGTCTTGATCGCCATCGGCGTCAGTGCGTTTAATCTGACGCAGCTTGCCGTTTTCATATTCGTACAGCGTGGTGACGGTACCCGGACCACGATAGGGACTGTAGACGCTCATCAACACCAGTGGATGATGCCGATCGTCATCTTTACGCCACAGACGCATAACGCCCTGGTCGGCTACATAGCCGCTGGCCGTAAAGGCAGGGGGATCAGAATGACTGCTGCAGGCGCTCAGGCCGCCGGCAATGCCGATGACCATAAGCGCCTGTCGGATAAACAAAAGGGGCGCTATAGCCCCTCTGTTTAATCTTTTCACCAACACGCAGTATTACTTAACTGCGTCTTTCAGTGCTTTACCAGAAACGAACGCAGGCACGTTAGCAGCTGCGATTTTGATTTCTTTACCAGTCTGCGGGTTGCGACCAGTGCGCTCGTTGCGGTGGTTGACCTTGAAAGTCCCGAAACCAACCAATTGTACTGCATCACCTTCTTTCAGAGACTCAGTAATAGCAGCCAGGGTGGATTCCAGAGCCAGTTTAGCTTGTGCTTTGGAAAGGTCAGCCTTGTCCGCGATTACATCAATCAGTTGAGTCTTGTTCATAAGTTATCCTTACAGTGTGTTTATCGTTTGCAAAGCATCGAGTGCGACGGATATGCCGATGTACAGCACTCCCTGCATACACGCACCGATAGCCACTTTTTTTACGCCCCCCAAATGTAGACCAGACAGGGTGCGGATGTGAAGCCTTAAGGCATGACAAATCAGGCGTTAAATCACGTTTTCTTGCCTTATTGCGTTAAATTTATCCCGATATTACTAACTGCGGCCTCGCGGAGGTCAGAACGTAACCCTTTGATCAGTTCTAAATCACGCTCTTCGCAGTCAGCCAACAGGCGGAAAATTTCCCATTGGATGTCCCATTCTTCCTCTACCGCAGGCAAAACCTTGAGCTCATCGTCGGTCATTTCCTTACCGGCCTGAGTCATTTCCAACATCGCCACGGTGCGAATTGACGTTTCGCTGATGGCGATGGCGTGCTCTAGCGTCTCCCCGCTGAGTCGCGAATGGATCAGTTCCCCTAATGCGATACAGGCGTCAATCGCCGGGTAAACGCCGTAAAGATCGTAATCTTCTGCCGAGGGGATCGCCTCTTCCAACTTCTCCAACTGATTGTCAAAGTTGACCTTGGCGTCCTTGATCACCAGCGTTTCCCACACCAAATCCAGAATGCGGCGATAAATTGCCGGATCGCCGAACTCGGTTTGCAGGCAGAACATCTGGTAATTCGGATACATACGCTCGCACAAACTGGCCATAAAGGTCAAATGTTGCCAGCTCTCAAGTTTTTCCAGACGTAAATGAATCGGGTTACGTAGCATTATTCACTCTCTTACGCGTTATCTGCGCCGCAGTGTACCCGAAATCGGTCATTGCGACACCTCCGGATGCTGCTGTAACCAGCGCTGGAAGGCCGGGCGGCGCGAGGCGATGGCATCGGCCCAACGTGTAGGTTCTGGCAAACGGTAACCCGCCATGCAACGTTGTACCCAGGCGAGCGCACTGTCGGCGCCAACACGATGGCCGGTGGAGATGAACAACGGATTGCAGCGCGCCTTGCTGCGCCATACCCAACCCAACTGCTCGCCTTTGTCCTCCAGCGCAGCCAATGCGCCTGCATCTGCGTCCAATGGGGCGAATTTACCGCACAGGCGCTTTTTGGCTACGCCGATGGTCGGTACGTCAACCAGCAGGCCAAAATGGCTGGCAACGCCCAGGCGTCGCGGATGCGAGATGCCATGACCATCGACCAGAACCAGGTCCGGTTTCTGATGCAGTTGCTCCCAGGCAGCAAGCAACGCAGGGTATTCACGGAATGATAAAAAACCAGGGATATAGGGCATGTTAGTGCTAACACGAGCCACCTGGTATTCCACCAGCTCCAGCGACGGATAGCGCAGGATGGCGATGGCGGCGCGGGTTACCGCCCCTTCCTGCTCAAAGCCCACGTCGGCACCGGCGATAAAGGCCGGTGGATCGACCAAAAAATCATCCTGGCGAATGACTTCAGAGGCGCGAAGCAGTTGCTCCGTACGCAGGGCCTGAGTATCTATCACGTCCAATCCTTAGCGATGGTATTTCCCCGACTGCGCGTGAACCGCCTCAACAAAGGCGCCTGCGTTCTCCGGCGGCACGTCCAGGTGAATACCATGCCCCAGGTTGAACACGTGCCCTTCGCCGTGGCCGAAACCAGCCAGAATGGTTTCCACTTCCTGGCCGATACGCTCAGGTGACGCATACAGCATGGAAGGATCCATATTGCCCTGCAACGCGACTTTGTCCCCTACGCGACGGCGTGCATCACCGATATCGGTTGTCCAGTCGAGGCCTAACGCGTCACAACCGGTCGCCGCCATCGCCTCCAGCCACTGACCGCCACCTTTGGTAAACAGCGTCACCGGCACGCGATGGCCGTCGTTTTCACGTAGCAGACCGTCGACAATCTTATGCATGTAGTGCAGTGAGAACTCGCGGTAGTCACGACCGGTCAGCACGCCACCCCAGGTATCGAATACCATCACCGATTGTGCACCGGCTTTAATCTGGGCGTTAAGGTACAAGATGACGCTGTCCGCCAGCTTATCCAGCAGCAGGTGCAACGTCGCCGGCTCGGCGTACATCATTTTTTTCAGCTTGGTGAAGGCCTTGCTGCTGCCGCCTTCCACCATATAGGTCGCCAGTGTCCACGGGCTGCCAGAAAAACCAATCAGCGGCACTTCGCCCTTCAGCTCACGACGGATGGTGCGTACCGCATTCATCACATAACCCAGTTCCACTTCCGGGTCGAACGCCGGCAGCTTGTCGACATCGGCACAGCTGGTGATCGGTGAGGAGAAACGCGGGCCTTCACCGGTTTCGAAATACAGGCCCAGCCCCATAGCATCGGGAATGGTGAGGATATCGGAGAACAGGATCGCAGCATCCAGTGGGAAACGACGCAGCGGCTGCAGCGTGACCTCACAAGCCAGCTCCGCGTTCTTGCACAGCGACATGAAATCACCGGCCTCGGCGCGCGTAGCCTTGTACTCCGGCAAATAACGACCGGCCTGACGCATCATCCATACAGGGGTCACATCCACCGGCTGACGCAACAGTGCGCGCAGGTAACGATCGTTCTTCAACTCATTCATTATGGGGCTCCCTTATTCATCTGCCGGTATTGTAGCGATTTATTGTTCACGGCATAAGGCTACGGTGTCCTCTATCAGGCGACGCGCTACGGTGCCGGGTGGCGGTAGCAGTGGCAACCGATCGTAGCGGTACCAACCGGCGTTAAGCAGCTCTTTGGGATCGTGGCGGATCTCGCCCCGGTGATAATCGGCCATAAAGGCCATCATCAGCGAATGCGGGAATGGCCAGGGTTGCGAGGTGACATAACGCAGGTTTTTGATTTCAATATTACTTTCTTCCATAACCTCACGCGCAGCCGCCTGCTCCAGCGTTTCGCCGACTTCGACAAAACCGGCCAGTACGGTATGAATACCGCCGCGGTGACGCACATGCTGCGCCAGCAGGATCTCATCGTCACGCCGAATGGCGACAATCACGCAGGGTGCGATCTGCGGGTAATAACGCTCCCGGCAGTTGCCGCACAGGCAGGCACTTTCGGTGCGGCTGAGGTGCATTTCATGGCCACAATAGCCGCAGTAGCGGTGGGAACGGTAAAAATCGGCCAGTTGTACGCCACGCCCGGCGAGCTGGAACAGCCCGCGATCGAGTTCAAGCAGTTGGCGCACCGAGCCCATTTCCTGCGGCATCGCGTGGCGCACCAGCCAGACCGGCAGCCCTTCCCATTCGCCAATAGCGCGAGCCATCCGCCCCTGCAGGGAGAATGACGCCGCTGAACCGCACGGTAATTCACCGTTCGGTAACCAAAGTTTGCTTTCATGGCTGACGATCCACCAGCCATTTTCATTACCCGTTAATGCAAGTTCCATATCGTTGTTGCACAACCTCAGCTTCACTGGCACTCTACAAATCGGCCTTGTTACATTTTAATAACTTACTGTTACGTTTTATTACTTACGGAGTCAAACATGCTCAACCGTTTGGAAAGCCTGACTCAGCGCGTTGGTGGTAGTAATGAATTAGTAGATCAATGGCTTCAGGCGCGCAAGCAATTGCTGGTCGCCTATTGCGCCCTGGTGGGCATCAAACCGAACAAAGAAAAGCATACGCCGCTGAATGAAAAAGCGCTGGAGAACTTTTGCCATAATCTGGTGGATTATCTCTCCGCCGGCCATTTTCATATCTATGACAGAATTATCAAACAAGTGGAAGGCGCATCCAGTCCGAAAATGTCTCTGGCGGTCAACATCTATCCCAAGCTGTGGGCCAATACCGAGCAGATCATGGCTTTCCACGATCGCTATACCGAAGTGGATATCGATCAGGACCTGTGTCTGGAATTGCATCAGTCTTTGTCCGACATCGGTGAAACGCTGGCAGCACGTTTTACCCTCGAAGACAGGTTGATCCAACTGGCGGCTGAAACTTGGCAACAGGCGGAGCCGGACAAGACACTGGATCCAGCCCGCTAAAATGTTGTAGTCTATTTTATTATCCCTCCTATACTGGAGGGCATCTTGTCGGAGTGCCTAGCGCCTGATTTGTTCATCAAATTGGCCAGGCTGAGACCGTTAATTCGGGATCCGCGGAACCTGATCGGGTTAATACCCGCGAAGGGAACAAGAGTAATCTATCGCCATAGGCAGGTGACCCGATTTGGGATAATCCCGCCTTCCCGGCCAGCATTATTACTCCCTCCGAGCTCCAGACAAGCAACTTTCCCAACCCAACACACTGGTAGGAACTTGCTATGTCTAACGTTAAAAAACCCCGTGCCCGTAAAGAGCAACGCGAAGAAGCCCAGCAGTTTATCGACACCCTGCAAGGGGTCTCCTTCCCCAATTCACGCCGTATCTATCTGCAAGGCTCACGTAGCGATCTGCAGGTGCCCATGCGTGAAATTCAGCTCAGCCCGACGCTGATCGGCGGTGAGAAGGACAACCCGCAGTACGAGCAGAACGAAGCCATCCCGGTGTATGACACTGCCGGTCCTTACGGCGATCCTCAATCCGAACTCAACGTGCACACCGGTTTGGCGAAGTTACGCGCGTGTTGGATCACCGAACGCGGTGACACCGAAGCCCTCAAGGGCGTCAGTTCTGGTTTTACCCAGCAGCGCCTGGCCGATGAAGGCCTGGATCACCTGCGCTTTGAACATCTGCCGTTGCCGCGCAAGGCGCAACCGGGCAAATGCGTCACCCAGTTGCACTACGCCCGCGTCGGTATCATTACCCCGGAGATGGAGTTTATCGCCATCCGCGAAAACATGGGTCGCGAACGCATCCGCGGTGAGGTGTTACGCCACCAGCATCCGGGACAAAGTTGGGGCGCCAACCTGCCGGAGAACATCACGCCGGAATTTGTCCGCCAGGAAGTGGCCGCCGGCCGCGCCATCATCCCTGCCAATATCAACCACCCGGAATCGGAGCCGATGATCATCGGCCGCAACTTCCTGGTGAAGGTTAACGCCAACATCGGCAACTCGGCGGTGACCTCTTCGATCGAGGAAGAAGTCGAGAAACTGGTGTGGTCCACCCGCTGGGGCGCGGATACGGTGATGGATCTTTCTACCGGCCGCTATATTCACGAAACCCGCGAATGGATCCTGCGTAACAGTCCGGTACCGATTGGTACGGTACCGATCTATCAGGCTCTGGAAAAGGTGAACGGCGTAGCAGAAAACCTCACCTGGGAAATGTTCCGCGATACGCTGCTGGAGCAAGCAGAACAAGGTGTTGACTACTTCACCATTCACGCCGGTGTACTGCTGCGTTACGTGCCGATGACCGCCAAACGCCTGACCGGCATCGTCTCCCGCGGCGGTTCGATCATGGCCAAGTGGTGCCTGTCGCATCATCAGGAAAACTTCCTTTACCAGCACTTCCGCGAAATCTGTGAGATTTGCGCCGCCTATGATGTCTCTCTGTCCCTCGGCGATGGCCTGCGTCCGGGCTCGATTCAGGACGCCAATGACGAGGCACAGTTCGCCGAACTGCACACCCTGGGTGAACTGACCAAAATTGCCTGGGAATATGATGTTCAGGTGATGATCGAAGGCCCCGGCCACGTACCGATGCAGATGATCCGCCGCAATATGACCGAGGAGCTGGAGCACTGTCACGAAGCGCCGTTCTATACCCTCGGCCCGCTGACCACCGATATCGCCCCGGGTTATGATCACTTTACCTCCGGCATCGGAGCCGCGATGATCGGCTGGTTCGGCTGCGCCATGCTGTGTTACGTCACGCCGAAGGAGCACCTCGGCCTGCCGAACAAAGAGGATGTCAAACAGGGACTGATCACCTACAAGATTGCCGCCCACGCTGCCGATCTGGCTAAAGGGCACCCCGGCGCGCAGATCCGCGATAACGCCATGTCCAAGGCGCGCTTCGAATTCCGCTGGGAAGACCAATTCAACCTGGCGCTCGATCCGGCCACCGCACGTGCTTATCACGACGAAACCCTGCCACAGGAGTCCGGCAAAATTGCCCACTTCTGCTCCATGTGCGGGCCAAAATTCTGCTCGATGAAAATTTCGCAAGAAGTTCGCGACTATGCCGCCGCGCAGGAAGCGGCCAAACCGATAGAAGTGCAGCTAACCGGCATGGAAAAGATGTCTGCCGAGTTCCGCTCACGCGGTAGTGAGCTGTACCACAGCGCCAGCAACCTGCAAGAGGAGCTGAGCAATGACTGATATCACCACGCCTTTCCCCGCGACTCCGTACAAGTTGGGGCTATACCCGGTGGTCGACAGCGTTGAATGGATTGCCCGCTTGCTGGAAGCAGGCGTCACCACAATTCAGTTGCGCATCAAGGATCGGCCGGATGAGCAGGTCGAAGATGACATTGCCGCGGCCATTGCCCTCGGCAAACAGTACGATGCCCGATTGTTTATCAATGACTACTGGCAACTGGCGATTAAACACGGTGCCTATGGCGTGCATCTCGGCCAGGAGGATTTGGCTACCACCGATCTGGCGGCGATTCACCGCGCCGGGCTGCGTTTGGGGGTTTCTACCCATGATGATAGCGAGCTGGCCCGCGCCATTGCGGTGAAACCTTCCTATATTGCACTGGGGCATATCTTCCCGACGCAAACCAAAGACATGCCTTCCGCCCCTCAGGGTCTGGTGGAGCTGAAACGTCATATTGCCGGATTGAGTGACTATCCGACGGTGGCGATCGGCGGGATCAGCATCGATCGCGTGGCGGCCGTGCTGGATTGTGGCGTCGGCAGCGTAGCCGTGGTCAGCGCCATTACCCAGGCTGAGGACTGGCGCGCAGCGACCGCACAACTGCTACAACTGATCGAAGGCAAGGAGTAATGCCATGTTGAACGATCAAGAGTTCCTGCGCTACAGCCGCCAGTTATTGCTGGAGGACATTGGCCCCGAAGGCCAGGAGAAGCTAAAACAGTCGACGGCGCTGATCGTCGGGTTGGGGGGATTAGGCTCCCCCGCCTCGCTCTATCTGGCCGCCGCCGGCGTCGGTACCTTGTTGCTGGCCGATGACGATACACTGCACCTCACTAATCTGCAGCGTCAAATCCTGTACCGCAGTTCCGACGTAACCCAAAGCAAAGCCGCCCTGGCACAGCGTCAATTACAGGCGCTAAACCCAATGGTGGAGTCCATCGCACTGGAGCAGCGTTTGCAGGGGGAAGTGTTGCAGCAGGCCGTTGAACGCGCCGATCTGATTTTAGACTGTAGCGATAACATGGAAACCCGTCATGCGGTAAACGCCGCCTGTATCAAGGCCGGTAAACCGCTGATCAGCGGCAGTGCGGTAGGTTTCAGTGGTCAGTTGCTGGTGATAGAACCTCCCTATGTCCACGGCTGCTACGCCTGTCTGTATCCGGAACAAACGGAACCCCAGCGCAATTGCCGTACCGCTGGCGTCCTTGGCCCAGTGGTCGGCGTCATTGGCACGCTGCAAGCGCTGGAGGCGATAAAAATGCTGGCGGGCCTGCCTTCTTCCCTCAGCGGCAAACTGCGGTTGTTCGACGGCAGACAACAAAGCTGGAGCACTTTGCAACTCAGTCAGGCCAGCTGCTGCGCGGCGTGCGGAGGCTCAGCATGAAGATCCGGCTTAATGACCAACCGCTGGAGCTGGCGCAACCGCTGAGCGTCACCGCCCTGCTCGAGCAATTGCAGCGCCACCAGCCGGGCACCGCGCTGGCTATCAACCAAACCATCATCCCGCGCGCCGACTGGGCTAACCACCTGGTGCAAGACGGTGATGACATTCTGTTGTTTCAAGCGATCGCCGGAGGCTGACATGCTGCAAATCGCCGATACCACTTTTACCTCACGCCTGTTTACCGGCACCGGCAAATTTGCCACGCCGACGCTGATGCTGGATGCCCTGCAGGCCTCGGGCTCGCAGTTAGTCACCATGGCCATGAAACGTGTTGATCTGCGTGGCGGTAATGACGCCATTCTGGCGCCGCTGCAACAGCTGGGCGTACGCCTGCTGCCGAATACCTCCGGTGCGAAGACCGCCGCAGAAGCGGTGTTTGCCGCCCGACTGGCGCGTGAAGCGCTTGGCACCCACTGGGTGAAGCTGGAAATCCATCCCGATGTGAAATACCTGCTGCCGGACCCGATTGAAACCCTGAAGGCGGCGGAAACGCTGGTAAAAGAGGGGTTTGTGGTACTGCCTTACTGCGGTGCCGATCCGGTGTTGTGTAAACGGTTGGAGGAAGCAGGCTGCGCCGCGGTTATGCCGCTGGGTGCGCCTATTGGTTCCAACCGTGGGCTGCGCACCCGCGACTTTCTCGAGATTATTATCGAGCAAGCCAGGGTACCGGTAGTGATCGACGCCGGTATTGGTGCGCCAAGTCATGCCTTAGAGGCTATGGAACTGGGTGCCGATGCGGTGCTGGTGAATACCGCTATCGCCGTGGCGCGCGATCCGGTGCAGATGGCGCGGGCGTTTCGTCTGGCGCTGGAAGCCGGTGAGCTGGCACGCCAGGCCGGATTGGGCAGTAGCCAGCGCAATGCCATAGCCTCCAGCCCGCTGACCGCTTTTCTCAGCCAGAGCGAGGAGATGTTGTGATGGCCGATGATTTCAGTAGCCGCTGGCAGCAGTTGGATTGGGACGATATCTCGCTGCGTATTAACAGCAAGACGGCACGTGATGTCGAGCACGCGCTGAATGCGGAAAAACTGACGCGTGAAGATTTTATGGCGCTGATCTCCCCTGCCGCCGCGTCCTACCTTGAGCCATTGGCACAGCGTGCACAGCAGTTGACGCGCCAACGCTTTGGCAACGTGGTCAGCTTCTACGTGCCGCTGTACCTGTCCAACCTGTGCGCCAACGACTGTACCTACTGCGGTTTTTCGATGAGCAATCGCATCAAGCGTAAAACCCTGGATGCCGCCGAGATCGAACGCGAGTGTCTGGCAATTAAGGCACTGGGTTTTGAGCACTTGCTGTTGGTCACCGGCGAACACCAGACCAAGGTTGGCATGGACTATTTCCGACAGCATATTCCAGCGATCCGCCGCCATTTCAGCTCGCTGATGATGGAGGTGCAACCCCTGGAGCAGAAAGAGTACGCCGAACTGAAAGCGCTGGGATTGGATGGCGTGTTGGTGTATCAGGAAACCTATCACCCCGCCACTTACCTGCAGCATCATCTGCGCGGTCAGAAACAGGATTTTCATTGGCGACTGGCCACACCGGATCGCCTGGGTCGCGCCGGGATCGACAAGATCGGTCTTGGTGCACTGATTGGGCTTTCCAACAGTTGGCGTACCGACTGCTATATGTTGGCCGAACACCTGTTCTACCTGCAGCAGACCTACTGGCAAAGCCGCTATTCCATCTCGTTCCCGCGCCTGCGTCCCTGTGCCGGCGGTATCGAACCGGCGTCGATCATGAGCGAGCCGCAACTGGTGCAGTTAATCTGTGCTTTCCGGCTGTTCGCCCCCGATGTAGAGCTGTCTTTGTCGACGCGTGAATCACCGTTCTTCCGCGATCATATGATCCCGGTGGCGATCAACAGCGTCAGTGCCGGATCCAAAACCCAGCCTGGCGGTTATGCCGACGATGTCGCCCCTGAACTGGAACAGTTCGAACCGCACGATGGCCGTACCCCACAGCAGGTGGCGCAAGCCATCAGCGACGCCGGTTTACAGCCGGTGTGGAAAGACTGGGACGGATACCTGGGGCGCAGCCCGCAGTAATCTGCAAGCCTTGCAGCGTCGTTGAAAAAACCAGGGGAGCGCTGCGCAGAAGCTAGCGACGTGGCTGGCGGGGCAAATCAGCCCCGCTATAGTGGCGATGCTGGTTGCCAAACCCGGTGCCAGCCGGAGCCGTCACCTCCTCGACAGCTCCGCCTTACCCTCTCCCGGATCACGTCGGATTACCCTCCCGCGTGACTCCGGGTCCTCCCGCTGTTGATATCCGGCTAATCTGCTTTGTTGCCCCTGGACTGTTTAACGGTGTCATAAAGGCAAAAAAAAACCGCCCCCGAAGGAGCGGTTTATCTGGTCGGAGTCCGGTAATGCCGAACCCCAAGGCGCATTCAACGATTAATCGTTGTTGCCGCCACCCAGGTTGCCTGCATTCAGCAGTTCAGCCAGGTTAGCCGTTGCTTCTTCCGCGCTCACCTGCGGAACAACTGGCGTTTCACCCTGAGCTTTACGACGCATGCGGTCCTGATGATAAGCGTAACCGGTACCGGCTGGGATCAGACGGCCCACGATGACGTTCTCTTTCAGGCCACGCAGTTCATCACGCTTACCGGCAACAGCCGCTTCGGTCAGAACGCGCGTCGTTTCCTGGAACGATGCTGCGGAGATGAAGGACTCGGTCGCCAAGGAAGCCTTGGTGATACCCAGCAGATCGCGTGAGAAGGTTGCTTCGATTTTGCCTTCAGCAGCAAGCTGACGGTTGGCAATCTTAACGCGTGACACTTCAGCCTGCTCGCCTTCCAGGAACTCGGTGCTACCAGCGCTAACGATGGTCCCTTTACGCAGCATCTGACGAACGATAACTTCAATGTGTTTATCGTTAATCTTAACGCCTTGCAGACGGTAAACTTCCTGCACTTCGTTGGTGATGTAGCGAGTAACCGCATGCACACCACGCAGACGCAGAATGTCGTGCGGAGATTCTGGGCCGTCAGAAACAACGTCACCACGCTCCACAACTTCGCCTTCGAACACGTTGAGCTGACGCCATTTTGGAATCATCTCTTCGTAAGCATCGCTGCCGTCCAGTGGAGAGATTACCAGGCGACGTTTGCCTTTGGTCTCTTTACCGAACGAGATAATCCCGCTGATTTCAGCCAGGATTGCCGGCTCTTTCGGACGACGTGCTTCGAACAGATCCGCAACGCGTGGCAGACCACCGGTAATATCCTTGGTACCGCCGGATTCCTGAGGAATACGCGCCAGGGTATCACCCGCACCGATCTGAATGCCGTCTTCCAGCTGTACAATCGCTTTACCTGGCAGGAAGTATTGAGCAGGCATATCAGTACCTGGGATCAATACGTCGTCGCCTTTGGCATCAACGATTTTCAGTGCCGGACGCAGGTCTTTACCGCTACCGGTACGCTCTGCGCTGTCCAGTACTACCAGAGAAGACAAACCGGTCAGTTCGTCGGTCTGGCGGGTAATGGTCTGGCCGTCAACCATATCAGCGAAGCGGATGAAACCACTCACTTCGGTGATAACTGGCATGGTGTGCGGATCCCAGTTAGCAACGGTTTCGCCGCCGTTAACTTCGATGCCGTCGCCTTTGCCCATGACGGAACCGTAAGGCACTTTATAGCGCTCTTTAGTACGGCCGAATTCGTCGATCAGCTTCAGTTCGGTGTTACGAGAGGTAATCACCAGCTTGCCTGCGGCGTTCATTACGAACTTCACATTGCTCAGCTTCAGAGTACCCTTGTTTTTCACCTGGATGCTGGATTCAGCAGCCGCACGAGATGCCGCACCACCGATGTGGAACGTACGCATCGTCAGCTGTGTACCCGGCTCACCGATTGACTGTGCCGCGATAACGCCGATAGCTTCGCCTTTGTTGATGATGTGACCACGTGCCAGGTCGCGACCATAGCAGTTTGCACACACACCAAAATCGGTTTCACAGCTAACCACGGAACGGACTTTAACGCTGTCGACAGAGTTCTCTTCCAACAGGTCACAAGTCTTCTCGTGCAGCAGGGTGTTACGTGGCACCAGGATATCAGCCGTACCCGGCTTGATGATATCTTCTGCTGTCACACGACCCAGAACACGTTCGCGCAGTGGCTCTTTAACGTCACCACCTTCGATAACCGGAGTCATCAGGATGCCGTTGTGAGTACCACAGTCGTCTTCGGTAACCACCAGATCCTGTGCCACGTCAACCAGACGACGGGTCAGATAACCGGAGTTAGCCGTTTTCAGTGCGGTATCCGCCAGACCTTTACGAGCACCGTGCGTGGAGATGAAGTACTGGAGTACGTTCAGACCTTCACGGAAGTTCGCTGTGATTGGCGTTTCAATGATGGAACCATCCGGCTTAGCCATCAGGCCACGCATACCGGCCAGCTGACGAATCTGTGCTGCAGAACCACGCGCACCGGAGTCGGCCATCATAAAGATACTGTTGAAGGAAACCTGCTGTTCAACAACACCGTCACGGTTGACGACGTCTTCAACAGACAAGTTTTCCATCATCGCCTTGGCAACACGTTCGTTCGCTGCGGCCCAGATATCGATCACTTTGTTGTAGCGTTCGCCGGCGGTCACCAAACCAGACTGGAACTGCTCCTGGATTTCAGCAACTTCGGTTTCTGCTTCTTCGATGATCTCTGCTTTCTTGGCAGGGATTACCATGTCATCGATACCTACTGACGCGCCTGAACGGGCAGCGTAAGCAAAACCGGTGTACATGATCTGGTCAGCAAAGATAACGGTCGGCTTCAGGCCCAGGATGCGGTAACAGGTGTTCAGCATCTTGGAGATAGCTTTCTTGCCCAAAGGCTGGTTAACGATCGAGTACGGCAGACCGCGCGGTACGATCATCCACAGGATGGCACGACCTACGGTAGTGTCGATGATCGAAGTCTGGTGTACAGACTCGCCTTCGGTGTTTTTGATCTCTTCGGTGATACGCACTTTGACACGCGCATGCAGAGAAGCCAGACCGGCGCGGTAAATACGTTCCGCTTCTTTCGGGCCACTCAACACCATGCCTTCGCCTTTGGCGTTAACACAGTCACGGGTCATGTAGTACAGACCCAATACAACGTCCTGAGAAGGAACGATGATTGGCTCGCCGTTCGCAGGTGACAGGATGTTGTTGGTAGACATCATCAGCGCACGCGCTTCCAGCTGAGCTTCAAGCGTCAGCGGAACGTGTACTGCCATCTGGTCACCATCGAAGTCGGCGTTGTATGCCGCACAAACCAGCGGGTGCAGCTGGATAGCTTTACCTTCGATCAGAACCGGTTCAAACGCCTGGATACCCAAACGGTGCAGGGTTGGTGCACGGTTCAGCAGTACCGGGTGTTCGCGGATAACTTCGTCCAGGATGTCCCAAACGACAGCTTCTTCGCGCTCAACCATTTTCTTGGCGGCTTTGATGGTGGTGGCCAGGCCACGCAGCTCCAGCTTGCCGTAGATGAACGGTTTGAACAGCTCCAGTGCCATTTTCTTAGGCAGACCGCACTGATGCAGACGCAGGTATGGACCTACGGTGATTACAGAACGACCAGAGTAGTCAACACGTTTACCCAACAAGTTCTGACGGAAACGACCCTGCTTACCTTTGATCATGTCGGCCAAAGATTTCAGAGGACGCTTGTTGGAACCGGTGATCGCACGACCGCGACGGCCGTTATCCAGCAAGGCATCTACCGCTTCTTGCAGCATACGCTTTTCGTTGCGCACGATGATGTCAGGCGCAGCCAGATCCAGCAGGCGTTTCAGACGGTTGTTACGGTTGATTACACGGCGATACAGATCGTTCAGATCTGAAGTCGCGAAACGACCGCCATCCAACGGAACCAGCGGACGCAGATCCGGCGGCAGTACCGGCAGCACGGTCAGGATCATCCACTCTGGCTTGTTGCCAGACTGTACGAACGCTTCCAGCAGCTTGATACGCTTGGTCAGCTTCTTACGCTTGGTTTCGGAGTTGGTTTCGTTCAGCTCTTCACGCAGAGTTTCACACTCTTGCTCCAGATCCATGTTTTTCAACAGGGCCTGAATAGCTTCCGCACCCATCTTGGCGTCGAATTCGTCACCGAACTCTTCCAGCGCATCCAGATACTGCTCTTCAGTCAGGATCTGACGACGCTCGAGGTTAGTCATACCGCCTTCGATAACCACATAGGATTCGAAGTACAGTACACGTTCGATGTCACGCAGCGGCATATCCAGCAACAAACCGATGCGGGATGGCAGCGATTTCAGGAACCAGATGTGCGCAGTCGGTGATGCCAGCTCGATGTGGCCCATACGCTCACGGCGTACTTTGGTCTGGGTCACTTCAACGCCGCACTTCTCACAGATTACGCCGCGGTGTTTTAAGCGCTTGTACTTACCGCACAGGCACTCATAGTCTTTTACCGGCCCAAAGATACGGGCGCAGAAAAGGCCGTCACGTTCTGGTTTGAACGTACGGTAGTTAATGGTTTCCGGCTTCTTAACTTCGCCGAACGACCACGAACGGATCATGTCTGGCGATGCCAGAGCAATCTTGATCGCATCAAACTCTTCGGTCTTAGTTTGCGCTTTCAGAAACTTTAATAAGTCTTTCACGGATTGGCTCCTGTCGGAGTTAAACCTGTTGGGTGCACGCTGACAAATCGCGCACCCGTGTGACCTGAACAACCACCCTCAGGCTCCCTAAGGTCGGGAGCCTGAGCTGGAAAAACGATTAATCGCCTTCCAGTTCGATGTTAATACCGAGCGAGCGGATTTCTTTCAACAGTACGTTGAAGGACTCCGGCATGCCTGGTTCCATGCGGTGATCGCCATCCACGATGTTTTTGTACATCTTGGTACGGCCGTTAACGTCATCCGACTTAACGGTGAGCATTTCCTGCAGGGTATAAGCTGCGCCGTATGCTTCCAGTGCCCACACTTCCATCTCACCGAAGCGTTGACCACCGAACTGCGCCTTACCACCCAGCGGCTGCTGAGTAACCAAGCTGTAAGAACCGGTTGAACGGGCGTGCATTTTATCGTCAACCAAGTGGTTCAGTTTCAGCATGTACATATAGCCTACGGTAACCTGGCGCTCAAATTGCTCACCGGTACGGCCATCGAACAGCGTAATCTGACCCGAGGTTGGGACCCCGCCCATTTCCAGCAGTTGCTTGATTTCACTCTCTTTCGCACCATCAAACACCGGCGTTGCGATTGGCATACCTTTTTTCAGGTTCTCTGCCAGACGCAGTACTTCGTCGTCGGTGAAGGTGTTCAGGTCAACTTTCTGGCAGACATCGTCGCCCAGATCGTAGGCCTTCTGAATGAACTCACGCAGCTTGGCCACTTCCTGATGCTGCTTCAGCATTTGGTTGATCTTCTCACCAATGCCTTTCGCAGCCATACCCAAGTGGGTTTCCAGGATCTGACCGATGTTCATACGTGATGGTACGCCCAACGGGTTCAGTACGATGTCAACCGGCGTGCCGTTTTCATCGTAAGGCATATCTTCGATCGGGTTGATCTTGGAGATAACACCCTTGTTACCGTGGCGGCCTGCCATCTTGTCACCCGGTTGGATCTGACGCTTAACAGCCAGATAAACCTTAACGATTTTCAGCACGCCTGGTGCCAGATCATCGCCCTGGGTGATCTTACGACGCTTGGCGTCCATCTTCTTCTCGAAGTCGGATTTCAGCTCGTCGTACTGCTCTGCCAACTGTTCCAGCTGGTTTTGCTTCTCTTCGTCGGTCAGGCCCAATTCCAGCCAGCGATCGCGTGGCAGCTTGCTCAGCTTTTCAGCTTCAACACCGCCGGCAACCAGCACCGCATGGATACGTGCAAACAGACCGGCTTCCAGGATTTGCAGTTCTTCAGTCAGGTCTTTTTTCGCCTGCTTCAGCTGCATCTCTTCGATTTCCAACGCACGCTTGTCTTTTTCCACGCCATCGCGGGTGAAGACCTGCACGTCAATAATCGTACCGGAAACGCCGTTTGGTACACGCAGAGAGGAATCTTTAACATCAGATGCCTTCTCACCGAAGATCGCACGCAGCAGCTTCTCCTCTGGCGTCAGCTGGGTTTCACCTTTTGGTGTTACCTTGCCAACCAGAATGTCGCCACCGGTCACTTCAGCACCGATATACACGATACCGGACTCATCCAGTTTGGAGAGCGCTGCTTCACCCACGTTAGGGATGTCGGCAGTGATCTCTTCAGGCCCCAACTTGGTGTCGCGAGACACACATGCCAGTTCCTGGATGTGGATGGTAGTGAAGCGATCTTCCTGAACTACACGCTCGGACACCAAGATGGAGTCTTCGAAGTTGTAGCCGTTCCACGGCATGAACGCCACGCGCATGTTCTGGCCCAACGCCAGTTCACCCAGGTCAGTGGACGGGCCATCTGCCAGCACGTCGCCGCGCTCGATTGGCTCACCCAGATTCACACACGGCATCTGGTTGATACAGGTGTTCTGGTTAGAACGGGTGTACTTGGTCAGGTTATAAATATCGATACCTGCTTCGCCCGCGAGCATCTCGTCTTCGTTAACTTTAATAACGATACGGGAAGCATCCACGTACTGGATCACACCGCCACGTCGAGCTACGGCAGTAACACCGGAGTCAACAGCTACAGCACGTTCCATACCGGTACCTACCAGCGGCTTATCAGCGCGCAAGGTTGGAACCGCCTGACGTTGCATGTTCGCACCCATCAATGCACGGTTGGCGTCATCGTGTTCCAGGAATGGAATCAGTGAAGCACCAACGGAAACAATCTGCTGGGTTGATACGTCCATATAGTCAACCTGGTCGCGGCTGAACAGGCTTGACTCGCCTTTGCTACGACAGGTGACCAGGTCTTCTTCGAAGCGGCCGTCTTCACTCAGGTTGGAGTTCGCCTGAGCGATTACGAAGTTGCCTTCTTCAATAGCAGACAGATAGTTGATTTCATCGGTAACCAAACCGTCACGCACGCGGCGGTACGGGGTTTCCAGGAAGCCATACTCGTTTGTCTGTGCGTACACGGACAAGGAGTTGATCAGACCGATGTTTGGACCTTCCGGCGTTTCGATTGGGCACACGCGACCGTAGTGAGTCGGGTGTACGTCTCGAACTTCAAAGCCGGCACGTTCACGGGTCAGACCGCCTGGGCCCAATGCAGAGATACGACGTTTGTGCGTAATCTCGGACAACGGGTTGTTCTGGTCCATAAACTGAGACAGCTGGCTGGAGCCGAAGAACTCTTTCACCGCCGCCGAAATCGGCTTGGCGTTGATCATGTCCTGTGGCATCAGGGTATCCAGATCGCCCAGGGACAGACGTTCTTTAACCGCACGCTCAACACGCACCAGACCTACACGGAACTGGTTCTCAGCCATTTCGCCGACGGAACGGATACGACGGTTGCCCAAGTGGTCGATATCGTCCACTTCGCCTTTACCGTTACGGATACCGATGAGCTTCTTCATCACTTCAATGATGTCGTCTTTGCTCAGGATACCCGAACCTTCGATCTCGTCACGCAGCAGAGAACGGTTGAACTTCATACGGCCAACCGCAGACAGATCGTAGCGGTCTTCAGAGAAGAACAGGTTCTCAAACAGGTTTTCAGCAGCTTCGCGAGTTGGCGGCTCACCAGGGCGCATCATGCGGTAGATTTCTACCAGCGCGCTCAAACGATCGCTAGTTGGATCGACACGTACAGTCTCAGAGATGTACGCACCGTGGTCCAGATCGTTGGTGAACAGCGTTTCGATACGCTTGTGGCCTGACTGGCTCAGTTTGGCCAGCAGATCCAGCGACAGCTCCATGTTGGCTGCGCAGATCAGCTCACCGGTATTGGTATCGATATAGTCCTTCGCGACCACTTTGCCCGCGATGTACTCAACCGGTACTTCAATACTCTGAATTTCGTCTTTTTCGAGCTGACGGATATGACGAGCGGTGATACGACGGCCTTTCTCAATGTAGATCTTGCCGTTGGCTTCGATATCAAACGAAGCAGTCTCACCACGCAGACGTTCTGGAACCAGCTCCATCTGCAGCTTGTTATCACGGATCTCGTAAACTACTTTCGCAAAGAACAGGTCAAGGATCTGCTCAGTGGTGAAGCTCAATGCACGCAGAATGATGGTCGCAGGCAATTTACGGCGACGGTCAATACGTACAAACAGGTTGTCTTTCGGGTCAAACTCGAAATCCAACCATGAACCGCGGTAAGGGATGATACGTGCGTTATACAGCACTTTACCCGAAGAGTGGGTTTTACCCTTATCGCTGTCAAAGAATACGCCAGGACTACGGTGAAGCTGAGATACGATAACCCTCTCAGTACCGTTGATCACAAAGGTGCCGTTTTCGGTCATGAGCGGAATTTCGCCCATATAGACTTCTTGTTCCTTGATGTCTTTGACCGTACCTTCCGGAGCTTCACGCTCATAGATTACCAGGCGCAGTTTTACGCGCAGCGGTGCAGAGAACGTCACACCACGGATCTGGCACTCTTTGACGTCGAAGACCGGCTCACCAAGACGGTAGCTAACGTATTGCAGCTCCGAATTGCCACTGTAGCTCTGGATTGGGAAAACAGAACGGAAGGCGGCTTCTAGGCCGTGCTGCCCTTCTGGATCTTGCTCGATAAACTTCTGGAACGAATCAAGCTGGATAGAAAGGAGATATGGTATGTCCAAAACTTGTGGACGCTTACCAAAATCCTTACGAATACGTTTTTTCTCGGTATAGGAGTAAACCATAGGGTTCCTCAGCTCGCTGGAAAGTCGAACCTATTTGTCCGTCCGGATATAAGGACGGTTCACGCAACACCATTTTGTCGACCGGAAAGCGGGAACACTCTCCGCAATACTCGTTTCTATCACGCTTAAATCATTTCGTTGCGGTGTGCGGCAGATTTTGCTGCGGCAGGGAAGGCAATATATTAAGTCGTCGATAGAAAGAAATATTGGGGTTAGCCAGTAGCCAAACAGTGTGAAACTCTACTGACGCCCTACAGCGCAAAAAGGCTGGTGACCAAAAAGTCACCAGCCATCAGTCTGTTAGTTAAAACAGACTGCACTCAGAAAGCAGTGGCTTATTTAACTTCAACTTCAGCGCCAGCTTCTTCCAGAGCTTTTTTCAGTGCTTCAGCGTCGTCTTTGCTGATGCCTTCTTTCAGTGCTGCTGGTGCAGACTCAACCAGGTCTTTAGCTTCTTTCAGACCCAGGCCAGTTGCGCCACGTACTGCTTTGATTACTGCAACTTTGTTCGCGCCGATACCTTTCAGTACAACGTCGAATTCAGTTTTTTCTTCAACAGCTTCAGCAGCAGCAGCAGGACCTGCAGCTACAGCAGCAGCAGAAACACCGAACTTCTCTTCCATAGCGGCGATCAGTTCAACGATTTCCATTACAGACAGAGCTGCAACGCCTTCGATAATTTGGTCTTTAGTGATAGACATAACAAAAGTTCCTAAAATTCAGAAATAGTTTAAATACGTAAGCAACGGATAAGAAAAAGGGCTTATGCCGCTTCTTTCTGATCGCGCAGTGCAGCCAGAGTGCGAACCAATTTGCCAGCAGCGGCTTCTTTCATGGTTGCCATCAGGCGTGCGATTGCTTCATCGTAAGTAGGCAGAGTTGCCAAGCGGTCAATTTGTGCCGCAGGGATCAGCTCACCTTCAAAGGCCGCAGCTTTAATCTCGAACTTTGCATTCGCTTTCGCGAAATCTTTGAACAGACGAGCAGCAGCGCCCGGGTGTTCATGAGAAAATGCAATCAAGGTAGGACCGACAAACGTGTCTTTCAGGCATTCGAATGGAGTGCCTTCAACTACGCGACGCATCAGGGTGTTACGAACAACACGCATGTAAACGCCAGCTTCACGACCTGCTTTACGCAGTTCAGTCATTTTATCAACGGTAACGCCACGGGAATCCGCAACAACCGCAGACAGCGCGCCTTTGGCTACTTCGTTGACTTCAGCAACAATCGCTTGTTTGTCTTGAAGATTTAATGCCATTAGCTTTTTGCTCCTGGATTTAGCCGGGGGAAATCCCCGGCACTCACATCACTCAACACCTTGTGATAAATCACGCAGTGAGAGCGTTCAAACACGGTGAGCAGAATCCAGCAAAGACTATTCTTTTATAAAAAGAAAAAAATTCTTTAGGCTCTGTCACCGTCTACGCAGGAAGGATTAAGTACCTTTCGATACACCTGCGGTCTTGGACGGAGGCCTGGATAGGCCAGGCTCCAACCGAAAAATCTTTGTCTCGCTGATGGCTATTGCCAATAGCAAAACCTTGGGGGATAAGATTCTAGACAAATCTTAACCCCAAGTCAAAGCGATAATCGCAGGGCGATTAGTTCGCTACAGCAGTCAGGCCGCTTTGATCGATAGCCAAACCAGCACCCATGGTGGTGGAGAGGCTAACTTTCTTGATGTACACGCCTTTAGCCTGGGATGGTTTTGCTTTTTTCAGCGCAACCAGCAGAGACTCGAGGTTTTCTTTCAGCTTGTCTGACTCGAAATCAACCTTACCGATAGTGGTATGGATGATGCCGTTTTTGTCGTTACGATAACGAACCTGACCTGCTTTAGCGTTTTTCACTGCTTCAGCAACGTTCGGAGTAACGGTACCCACTTTCGGGTTTGGCATCAGGCCACGTGGACCCAGGATCTGGCCCAGTTGACCAACAACGCGCATTGCATCCGGGGAAGCAATAACAACGTCGAAGTTCATTTCGCCTTTTTTGATCTGGTCTGCCAGATCTTCCATACCTACCAGCTCTGCGCCAGCAGCTTTAGCAGCTTCAGCGTTAGGGCCCTGGGCAAATACGGCAACGCGAACGGAACGACCGGTGCCGTTAGGCAGTACGGTAGCGCCACGAACGTTTTGGTCAGATTTACGAGCGTCGATGCCGAGGTTAACAGCAACGTCAACGCTTTCTACGAATTTAGCGGTGGCCAGCTCTTTCAGCAGAGCAACAGCTTCGGTGATGTCATACTGTTTAGTAGCATCAACTTTGTCACGGATCACGCGCATGCGCTTGGTCAGCTTAGCCATTTCTTAATCCTCCACTACCAGGCCCATGGAACGAGCGGTACCTTCGATGGAGCGAGTCATCGCTTCAACGTTAGAACCAGTCATGTCCGCAGCTTTGGTTTCTGCGATTTCACGTACCTGAGCACTAGTCACTTTACCTACTTTGTCTTTGTTCGGCTTGCCTGAACCAGACTTGATACCAGCCGCTTTTTTCAGCAGAACTGCTGCTGGCGGGGTTTTGGTAACGAAAGTGAAGGAGCGGTCAGAATAAACAGTAATAACAACCGGAATCGGCAGGCCTTTCTCAACGCTGTCAGTCTTAGCATTGAACGCCTTACAGAATTCCATGATGTTAACGCCTTGCTGACCCAGAGCTGGACCAACTGGCGGACTTGGGTTCGCCATACCGGCTGCAACTTGCAGCTTAACGTAGGCTTGTACTTTCTTGGCCATTTACAATTCCTCGGTTTGGGTAATAACGCCTCGTAAGAGGCTCCCCGTGTTTCACCTCGCTCAACGAGCAAGGCCTATAAAAACAAAAGGCGCGAAATTATAGTTCAATTTCGCGCCTCTGACAAGCGGCAAAAAGCCACTTATTGCTGATTAATTGATCAGCCTTTTTCGACCTGAGCAAAGTCCAGTTCCACTGGCGTTGCACGGCCAAAGATGGAAACGGAAACTTTCAGGCGGCTCTTCTCATAATCCACTTCTTCAACAACGCCGTTGAAGTCAGCGAACGGACCATCGCTAACGCGGACCAGTTCACCTGGTTCGAACAGCGTTTTCGGACGCGGCTTATCACCAACCTGCTGCAGGCGGTTCATAATCGCATCAACTTCTTTGTCGCTGATCGGAGCCGGACGGTCAGAAGTCCCGCCGATGAAACCCATTACGCGTGGAACGCTGCGTACCAAGTGCCAGCTGGCATCGTTCATCACCATCTGAACCAGTACATAGCCCGGGAAGAATTTACGTTCGCTTTTGCGACGCTGTCCGCCACGGATTTCAACAACTTCTTCCGTAGGAACCATGACTTCGCCGAACAGTTCTTCCATATCATGCAGTTTGATGTATTCACGCAGCGATTGCGCTACGCGACCTTCAAAACCGGAAAACGCCTGAACGACGTACCAACGTTTTTTTGGAGCTTCAGACATTTTAGAACCTCAGGCCAGTAATAAACGATACCAGACGGACCAGAATACCATCCAGCCCCCACAGAATCAGTGACATCACGGCAGTTACCGCGGCAACGATCAACGTGGTATGTAGCGTTTCCTGACGAGTTGGCCAGATCACTTTGCGCACTTCAGTACGCGCTTCACGTGCAAACGCAACGGTGGCTTTGCCTTTGGTCGTCATCAGCGCCACTGCGCCTGCAACGGCGATAACCACTACAACGGCCAGCGCGCGTAATGGCAGACTGAAATCACGGTAGAAATAGTTACCGACAATCGCTACAACCAACAGAACAGCGACGATCAGCCACTTAGCCGTTTCCAGGCCGCGCCCGCTCCCTTGAGCCTCGGTATTCGCACTCATAAACCAACCTGTCACAATGAATTCAGAACAGACAACTTTGCCTCGCACTGCAAGGCAAACCAAACCGATCAAATGCTGCTCGGCAGCATTTCGGTGTTTTACGCTATGACGTATCTCAGTCAATACGCTTTAAGAGCCCATCTCACCAATGATTATGACTGCAAAATCGCTGATGAGATAGGTTCTAGTTCACAGCGTAGAAAAAGGGCATCAAATGATGCCCTTTTACCGCGTGTCGCGTCAAATGTTATCAGCGATTAAGCGATAACTTTGGCAACAACACCAGCGCCAACAGTACGGCCGCCTTCACGGATTGCGAAACGCAGGCCGTCGTCCATCGCGATTGGGTGGATCAGGGTGACTTTCATGTTCACGTTGTCGCCAGGCATTACCATCTCAACGCCTTCTGGCAGTTCGATGGTACCGGTCACGTCAGTTGTACGGAAGTAGAACTGTGGACGGTAGCCTTTGAAGAATGGAGTATGACGACCACCTTCTTCTTTGCTCAAGATGTACACTTCTGAATCGAACTGAGTGTGCGGCTTGATAGAACCTGGTTTAGCCAGTACCTGACCACGTTCGATATCTTCACGCTTAACGCCACGCAGCAGAACACCAACGTTCTCACCAGCACGGCCTTCGTCCAGCAGTTTGCGGAACATTTCAACGCCGGTACAGGTAGACTTAACGGTGTCTTTGATACCCACGATTTCAACTTCTTCGCCAACTTTAACGATACCGCGCTCAACACGACCGGTAACAACGGTACCACGACCGGAGATGGAGAAGACGTCTTCGATTGGCAGCAGGAACGGCTTGTCGATAGCACGTTCTGGTTCTGGGATGTAAGAGTCCAGGTAGCCAGCCAGTTCGATGATTTTAGCTTCCCACTCAGCTTCGCCTTCCAGTGCTTTCAGCGCTGAACCACGAACAACCGGCAGGTCATCACCAGGGAAGTCATAAGCAGACAGAAGTTCACGAACTTCCATTTCTACCAGTTCCAGCAGCTCTTCATCATCAACCATGTCGCATTTGTTCATGAATACGATGATGTAAGGAACGCCAACCTGACGACCCAGCAGGATGTGCTCACGGGTCTGTGGCATAGGGCCATCAGTCGCAGCAACAACCAGGATAGCGCCGTCCATCTGAGCAGCACCGGTGATCATGTTTTTAACGTAGTCGGCGTGCCCTGGGCAGTCAACGTGCGCGTAGTGGCGAGACGGGGTGTCATACTCAACGTGAGAAGTGTTGATGGTGATACCACGAGCTTTTTCTTCTGGCGCGTTATCGATCTGGTCGAAAGCACGTGCAGAACCGCCGTAGGTTTTAGCCAGAACGGTGGTGATCGCTGCAGTCAGGGTAGTTTTACCGTGGTCAACGTGGCCGATAGTACCGACGTTAACGTGCGGTTTTGTACGTTCAAACTTTTCTTTAGACATCGATTGTCCCTCTAAGACACGGATAAATCGGTGGTATCACCACATCAACCAAGCAGTTGCTTGTTGAATCCAGAACAGAAAGAAAATCAGGGGGCGAGAGAATAAGAAGTGGTGCTGATAGGCAGATTCGAACTGCCGACCTCACCCTTACCAAGGGTGCGCTCTACCAACTGAGCTATATCAGCACATCTTGGAGCGGGCAGTGGGAATCGAACCCACATCATCAGCTTGGAAGGCTGAGGTAATAGCCATTATACGATGCCCGCATCCTGGAACTCGGCTACCTGACTTTTCTGTAGAATTTTTAGGTGGGAGAAGGATTGTTCGTCGCTTAACTCTCACCCTTCGGGCCGGCTACGCAATGCGCTGCACAACTCGAACCTTGCTGAAGGCTTTCGCCTTCCCCTTCCGCAGATTAACCGTTGCGAGTTTATCGCTGGCCGGTTAGTTGCCGAAGGCAAGATATGGTGGTGGGGGAAGGATTCGAACCTTCGAAGTCTGTGACGGCAGATTTACAGTCTGCTCCCTTTGGCCGCTCGGGAACCCCACCAGATTTTAACTACTGTGACTTGATTGGTGCCGGCTACCGGAATCGAACTGGTGACCTACTGATTACAAGTCAGTTGCTCTACCAACTGAGCTAAGCCGGCATCAAGTGCAGCGCATTCTAGGTAGACCGGACGGCCTATGCAACAAAAAAATTGCGTTAGCTGCACTTTCGCTCACAAATTACCCAATTTTGCTCACTGTCTGGCAATTCATACCGTCAGGCGCACAAAGATTCATCAATCACAGTCATCACTCCCTACACTGTAATTGTTCTTTTGCGAGTGTCGTCCACATATTTTACCTGAACAGCAGTTTCCTCCCATTCGGCAAGCTGTGAATTGAAGCAGGAATACGCCGAAATCGACTTCAGCCTACTGCGCGCCGCTTCGCACAATTGACATAAACTCATACTAATCGCCAACTTTTTAGAAAAAAGTCTACGCCAAAAACGAAGCTGTCTATAATATGCAGCTTGTTTCTTATCTGGAGTTGGCGTCCGGCGCCTTTCCCAACCTGCGTTAACAGGCAGAATTTGGCTTATGATAAAAAGAGATCAATCTTTAGCGACGCCCTATCTTCAGTTCGATCGTACCCAGTGGGCTGCGTTGCGAAATTCGGTGCCGCTGACACTGTCAGAAGAAGAAATTGTTAAACTTAAAGGGATTAACGAAGATCTCTCTTTGGAAGAGGTAGCACAGATTTATCTACCGCTATCGCGCTTGTTGAACTTCTATATCAGTTCCAACCTGCGCCGTCAGGCCGTACTTGAGCAATTCCTCGGCACCGACGGGCAAAAAATCCCCTACATTATCGGTATTGCCGGCAGCGTTGCTGTAGGTAAAAGTACCACCGCACGTTTGCTGCAGGCGTTACTTAGCAGTTGGCCGGAACATCGTAGCGTTGAACTGATCACCACCGACGGTTTCCTGCATCCGAATAAGGTGCTGAACGAACGCGGGCTGATGAAGAAAAAAGGCTTTCCACAGTCTTACGATATGCACAGCCTGGTGAAATTCGTTTCTGAAGTGAAGTCCGGTGCCAAGCGTGTGACCGCTCCGGTATATTCCCATCTGATTTATGATGTTGTCCCCGAAGGCAATAAAGTCATCGAACAACCGGATATTCTTATTCTGGAAGGGCTAAACGTATTACAGAGTGGGATGGACTACCCTCACGATCCGCATCGTGTATTCGTGTCTGACTTTGTTGATTTTTCAATATATGTCGATGCGCCTGAAGAACTGCTGCAAAGCTGGTATATTAACAGATTCCTTAAGTTTCGTCAGGGTGCGTTCTCTAATCCCGATTCTTATTTCCATAACTATTCCAAGCTACCTGAGCCAGAGGCTATCAATATAGCCACTCAGCTGTGGAATGAGATTAATGGACTGAATTTACAGGAAAACATCCTCCCCACACGTGAGCGAGCCAGTCTGATAATGACTAAGAGTGCTAATCACGCGGTTGAAAACGTGCGCTTAAGAAAGTAGTTTAATAATAGACAAGGGGCACTCTTGCCCCTTATTAATAATAATTATTCGGCGCTACGCAGAGATATTTCCCCACCGATAAATGGCTTAATCACACCTTCTTGATCGAGTAATAAAGCCCCTTGCTGATCGATGCCGCGTGCAATACCAAAGATCTGTTGTTCGCCGATTAACAGTTTAACCGGCCGATCAATAAAGTTATCCAACGCACGCCAGCGCGCAATAAACGGTGCCAAACCATCAATCTCGAACTGTCGCAGCGATTGACGTAACTCATTGAGTAAAGTGGCGGCCAGTTCATTACGATCGATATTAATCCCCGCTTCCTGCAGGTTTATCCAGCCCTGGTTAATCGCATTCGCATTGGTTTCACGCATCGCCAAATTGATACCTGCGCCAATCACCAATTGCGCTGCATCACCGGTTTTACCCGTTAGTTCAACCAGGATACCCGCTAACTTGCGATCGTTAAGGTATAAGTCGTTTGGCCATTTGACCCTGACCCCTTCCGCACCCAGGCCTTTCAACACCTCAGCCATCACTATGCCGATGACCAGACTCAAACCCATTGCTGCTGCAGGCCCCTGATCCAGTCGCCAGAACATTGAGAGATACAGATTGGCACCAAATGGCGAGATCCATTGGCGACCACGACGGCCACGACCAGCCTGTTGATACTCAGCGACACAGGCATCGCCCGATTGCAGGTCGCCAATACGATCCAGCAGATATTGGTTGGTGGAATCCACTACCGGTAGCACGGTGACGCGCTTATCAGCCAGTTGGCTAAGAATACGCTCGACATCCAGTAATTGGATTGGGCCAGGCAAGCTATAACCTTTCCCTGGTACGGTAAATACATCCAGGCCCCACTCACGGATTGTCTGGATGTGTTTATTAATGGCTGCACGGCTCATACCCAGCAACTCACCAAGATGCTCACCAGAATGGAAACCACCATCGGCCAGTATTGCAATCAGCTTAAGAGGGACTTTGGTATCCTTCATGAGAGAACCTCTACGGCATTTAACTCGCCATCCGTACCGATAAAGCGAACTTCCGGCTCGAGCCATACGTCGAACTTTTTCGCGACGGTATTACGTACGTGGCGAGCAAGCGCCACCACATCCTGACTGGAAGCGTTATCTACATTAACCAACACAAGCGCCTGTTGATTATGTACCGCTGCACCGCCAATTTGGTGCCCCTTCAGCTCACACTGGTCGATCAACCAGCCTGCAGCCAACTTCACCTGACCGTCCTGCTGTGGGTAATGCGGCATGCCAGGATATTCAGTAATCAATATTCTGGCCTTTTCGCTACTGACCAGTGGGTTCTTGAAAAAGCTGCCGGCATTACCCGTTACTTTAGGGTCAGGCAGTTTGCTGCGGCGCATTGCGCATACTGAGTCAAACACCTGACGGGGTGTCACCGTTTCCGGGTCCAACTTTGTCAGATCGCCATAATTCAGCATCGGCTCCCACTGCTTACTCAGGCGTAGGCCGACACCAACAATGATATGGCCCTTCTGAAAATGATGCTTGAAAATGCTTTCACGGTAGCCAAAGCCACAGTCTGATGCCGCAATACGATCAATGGCACCCGTATTCAGATCCAGCAGATCAACGTAGTCACATACGCTCTTGAGCTCGATACCATAGGCGCCGATATTCTGAATAGGGGCTGAACCTACCAGGCCGGGGATCAACGCCAGGTTTTCGAGGCCGGGAATGCCGGTTTCCAGAGTGCGACAAACCAAACCATGCCAATTCTCGCCAGAGCTAACGTGGAGAAACCAGGCGTCTTTCTCTTCTCTGATGTCGATTCCTTTTAATTGATTGATCATAACCGTACCGGCAAAGTCCTCAAGAAACAGGACGTTACTCCCTTCCCCAAGTACCAGCAGCGGCTCTTGGCGCTTCTGCGTTTTCTGCCAAACCTTGATCATTAATTCGATTGTTTCTGCAATGACCAGATGCGCTGCGTTGACCGGGAGCGCAAAAGTATTGTGTTTTTTTAATGACGCGCTTTCAGTAGACATAACGATAAATACCTATACGGAAATGAACCTTCGCCTAGTCTACTCGATTCGGCTCGCCAGGCTAATATTTGTTTTCATAGATAGAGTTTTTATCTGGATAACATCCACCGAGGGAATATTTCCAATTGTTTTATAAGGTATTTTCTATATAAATTAATGGAGGAGTACGAACCAGACTGGCGTCAACGTGATTAATACCTACATTTCTTTATAAATTAGTCTTATTACTGAGGACTAAAATACTCCATCCAACCTGAGCTATATATATTTAAAGTTATTCATCGTTTTTAAACATTGTTAATATTTATATATTATAGGTAAACAGTTGGATTTTATTCGGGGTTTATTGTGGCGGGGAGTTATCTCGCAGGACACGGCGTAGCTACGTCCGTTCTTTCTTTTCTTTCTTTCGCACACAGCAAAAAGCCCCATGCTTTCGCATGAGGCTTTCGACTTTAATTGATGCCTGGCAGTGTCCTACTCTCGCATGGGGAGACCCCACACTACCATCGGCGCTACGGCGTTTCACTTCTGAGTTCGGCATGGGATCAGGTGGGACCACCGCGCTATTGCCGCCAGGCAAATTCTGTTTCATTCCAACCGCCACTACCCGTAGCCATCAGAACCAATCTCGGAACATTCGCTGAAAATCTGTCTCTCTAAAACACTTTTGGTGTTGTAAGGTTAAGTCTCACGGATCATTAGTACTGGTTAGCTCAATGCATCGCTGCACTTACACACCCAGCCTATCAACGTCTTAGTCTTAAACGTTCCTTCAGGGGGATCAAGTCCCCAGGGAAGACTCATCTCGAGGCAAGTTTCGCGCTTAGATGCTTTCAGCGCTTATCTTTTCCGCACTTAGCTACCGGGCAATGCCATTGGCATGACAACCCGAACACCAGTGGTGCGTTCACTCCGGTCCTCTCGTACTAGGAGCAACCCCTCTCAATCTTCCAACGCCCACGGCAGATAGGGACCGAACTGTCTCACGACGTTCTAAACCCAGCTCGCGTACCACTTTAAATGGCGAACAGCCATACCCTTGGGACCTACTTCAGCCCCAGGATGTGATGAGCCGACATCGAGGTGCCAAACACCGCCGTCGATATGAACTCTTGGGCGGTATCAGCCTGTTATCCCCGGAGTACCTTTTATCCGTTGAGCGATGGCCCTTCCATTCAGAACCACCGGATCACTAAGACCTACTTTCGTACCTGCTCGAGCCGTCACTCTCGCAGTCAAGCTAGCTTATGCCTTTGCACTAACCTCACGATGTCCGACCGTGATTAGCTAACCTTCGTGCTCCTCCGTTACTCTTTGGGAGGAGACCGCCCCAGTCAAACTACCCACCAGACACTGTCCTCACCCCAGATTATGGGGCCGAGTTAGAACATCAAACATTAAAGGGTGGTATTTCAAGGTTGGCTCCACGCAGACTGGCGTCCACGCTTCAAAGCCTCCCACCTATCCTACACATCAAGGCTCAATGTTCAGTGTCAAGCTATAGTAAAGGTTCACGGGGTCTTTCCGTCTTGCCGCGGGTACACTGCATCTTCACAGCGAGTTCAATTTCACTGAGTCTCGGGTGGAGACAGCCTGGCCATCATTACGCCATTCGTGCAGGTCGGAACTTACCCGACAAGGAATTTCGCTACCTTAGGACCGTTATAGTTACGGCCGCCGTTTACTGGGGCTTCGATCAAGAGCTTCGCCTTGCGGCTGACCCCATCAATTAACCTTCCAGCACCGGGCAGGCGTCACACCGTATACGTCCACTTTCGTGTTTGCACAGTGCTGTGTTTTTATTAAACAGTTGCAGCCAGCTGGTATCTGCGACTGGCTTCAGCTCCGAGAGCAAGTCTCTTCACCTACGCGCCAGCGTGCCTTCTCCCGAAGTTACGGCACCATTTTGCCTAGTTCCTTCACCCGAGTTCTCTCAAGCGCCTTGGTATTCTCTACCTGACCACCTGTGTCGGTTTGGGGTACGATTTGATGTTACCTGATGCTTAGAGGCTTTTCCTGGAAGCTTGGCATCAACTACTTCTGCACCGTAGTGCATCGTCATCACGCCTCAGGGTTAGATAAGTAACCGGATTTACCAAGTCACTCCCCCTACACGCTTAAACCGGGACAACCGTCGCCCGGCTAGCCTAGCCTTCTCCGTCCCCCCTTCGCAGTAACACCGAGTACAGGAATATTAACCTGTTTCCCATCGACTACGCCTTTCGGCCTCGCCTTAGGGGTCGACTCACCCTGCCCCGATTAACGTTGGACAGGAACCCTTGGTCTTCCGGCGAGCGGGTTTTTCACCCGCTTTATCGTTACTTATGTCAGCATTCGCACTTCTGATACCTCCAGCAACCCTCACAGGCCACCTTCAACGGCTTACAGAACGCTCCCCTACCCAACAACGCCTAAGCGTCGCTGCCGCAGCTTCGGTGCATGGTTTAGCCCCGTTACATCTTCCGCGCAGGCCGACTCGACCAGTGAGCTATTACGCTTTCTTTAAATGATGGCTGCTTCTAAGCCAACATCCTGGCTGTCTATGCCTTCCCACATCGTTTCCCACTTAACCATGACTTTGGGACCTTAGCTGGCGGTCTGGGTTGTTTCCCTCTTCACGACGGACGTTAGCACCCGCCGTGTGTCTCCCGTGATAACATTCTTCGGTATTCGGAGTTTGCATCGGTTTGGTAAGCCGGGATGGCCCCCTAGCCGAAACAGTGCTCTACCCCCGAAGATGAGTTCACGAGGCGCTACCTAAATAGCTTTCGGGGAGAACCAGCTATCTCCCGGTTTGATTGGCCTTTCACCCCCAGCCACAAGTCATCCGCTAATTTTTCAACATTAGTCGGTTCGGTCCTCCAGTTAGTGTTACCCAACCTTCAACCTGCCCATGGCTAGATCACCGGGTTTCGGGTCTATACCTTGCAACTATTCGCCCAGTTAAGACTCGGTTTCCCTACGGCTCCCCTATACGGTTAACCTTGCTACAAAATATAAGTCGCTGACCCATTATACAAAAGGTACGCAGTCACCCAACAAAGTAGGCTCCCACTGCTTGTACGTACACGGTTTCAGGTTCTATTTCACTCCCCTCGCCGGGGTTCTTTTCGCCTTTCCCTCACGGTACTGGTTCACTATCGGTCAGTCAGGAGTATTTAGCCTTGGAGGATGGTCCCCCCATATTCAGACAGGATGTCACGTGTCCCGCCCTACTCATCGAACTCACAATTAATGCATTTTAGTGTACGGGACTATCACCCTTTACTGTGCGACTTTCCAGACGCTTCCACTAACACAAGAACTGATTCAGGTTCTGGGCTCCTCCCCGTTCGCTCGCCGCTACTGGGGGAATCTCGGTTGATTTCTTTTCCTCGGGGTACTTAGATGTTTCAGTTCCCCCGGTTCGCCTCATACGACTATGTATTCATCGTATGATAGTGCAACGAATTGCACTGGGTTTCCCCATTCGGGTATCGCCGGTTATAACGGTTTATATCACCTTACCGACGCTTATCGCAGATTAACACGCCCTTCATCGCCTCTG
Source organism: Serratia proteamaculans (assembly GCF_949794035.1). Lineage (NCBI taxonomy): Bacteria > Pseudomonadati > Pseudomonadota > Gammaproteobacteria > Enterobacterales > Yersiniaceae > Serratia > Serratia proteamaculans. Next base: position 275,769 of record NZ_OX461105.1, on the reverse strand, counting down.
ACTGCCTAGGCATCCACCGTGTACGCTTAGTCACTTAACCTCACAACCCAAAAGTGTTTCCACCTTCGTGCTGCTACATTTGAGAGACTCTATGACAGGTTAATCCTTACTCCAATACATCTACGGAGGAGTAAGTTTCAGCTGTCATGTTTCAATTTTCAGCTTGTTCCAGATTGTTAAAGAGCAATATCTTAAACACGACTCGTTAAAGTCATCTTTAAGATGTTTTCGGTTCGGCAAGAACCGGTGATAATGTCTTTCACTCATTATCGGATGGCGTCCCCAAGGGGATTCGAACCCCTGTTACAGCCGTGAAAGGGCAGTGTCCTAGGCCTCTAGACGATGGGGACACGAAAATCCGATTAAACTGAACGTCTTAATCGGTTCGTATCAGCATGAGTCAGAGACTCATTACATCAACAGGTAGCGCTTTTGCTCATTACTTTTTCATCAGACAATCTGTGTGAGCACTTCACTCGAATCAATATCATTAGGTAAGGAGGTGATCCAACCGCAGGTTCCCCTACGGTTACCTTGTTACGACTTCACCCCAGTCATGAATCACAAAGTGGTAAGCGCCCTCCCGAAGGTTAAGCTACCTACTTCTTTTGCAACCCACTCCCATGGTGTGACGGGCGGTGTGTACAAGGCCCGGGAACGTATTCACCGTAGCATTCTGATCTACGATTACTAGCGATTCCGACTTCACGGAGTCGAGTTGCAGACTCCGATCCGGACTACGACGTACTTTATGAGGTCCGCTGGCTCTCGCGAGTTCGCTTCTCTTTGTATACGCCATTGTAGCACGTGTGTAGCCCTACTCGTAAGGGCCATGATGACTTGACGTCATCCCCACCTTCCTCCGGTTTATCACCGGCAGTCTCCTTTGAGTTCCCACCATGACGTGCTGGCAACAAAGGATAAGGGTTGCGCTCGTTGCGGGACTTAACCCAACATTTCACAACACGAGCTGACGACAGCCATGCAGCACCTGTCTCACAGTTCCCGAAGGCACTAAGGCATCTCTGCCGAATTCTGTGGATGTCAAGAGTAGGTAAGGTTCTTCGCGTTGCATCGAATTAAACCACATGCTCCACCGCTTGTGCGGGCCCCCGTCAATTCATTTGAGTTTTAACCTTGCGGCCGTACTCCCCAGGCGGTCGACTTAACGCGTTAGCTCCGGAAGCCACGCCTCAAGGGCACAACCTCCAAGTCGACATCGTTTACAGCGTGGACTACCAGGGTATCTAATCCTGTTTGCTCCCCACGCTTTCGCACCTGAGCGTCAGTCTTTGTCCAGGGGGCCGCCTTCGCCACCGGTATTCCTCCAGATCTCTACGCATTTCACCGCTACACCTGGAATTCTACCCCCCTCTACAAGACTCTAGCTTGCCAGTTTCAAATGCAGTTCCCACGTTAAGCGCGGGGATTTCACATCTGACTTAACAAACCGCCTGCGTGCGCTTTACGCCCAGTAATTCCGATTAACGCTTGCACCCTCCGTATTACCGCGGCTGCTGGCACGGAGTTAGCCGGTGCTTCTTCTGCGAGTAACGTCAATGCAATGTGCTATTAACACACTACCCTTCCTCCTCGCTGAAAGTGCTTTACAACCCGAAGGCCTTCTTCACACACGCGGCATGGCTGCATCAGGCTTGCGCCCATTGTGCAATATTCCCCACTGCTGCCTCCCGTAGGAGTCTGGACCGTGTCTCAGTTCCAGTGTGGCTGGTCATCCTCTCAGACCAGCTAGGGATCGTCGCCTAGGTGAGCCATTACCCCACCTACTAGCTAATCCCATCTGGGCACATCTGATGGCGTGAGGCCCGAAGGTCCCCCACTTTGGTCCGAAGACGTTATGCGGTATTAGCTACCGTTTCCAGTAGTTATCCCCCTCCATCAGGCAGTTTCCCAGACATTACTCACCCGTCCGCCGCTCGTCACCCAGAGAGCAAGCTCTCTTGTGCTACCGCTCGACTTGCATGTGTTAGGCCTGCCGCCAGCGTTCAATCTGAGCCATGATCAAACTCTTCAATTAAAAGCTTGATTTGCTTCAACTCGTGAAGCGATGCTCGAAAATAACTTTCGTAATAGTCGTTCCGTTGGACAAGCCAACGAAACAACGTATTGCTTGGTCACTCTTCAAGACTTGATATTTTTTCGAACCCGAAGGTTCTGGATATCGTCTTGTGGAGTGCCCACACAGATTGTCTGATAAATTGTTAAAGAGCAGTGAGTTAGCCGCCGCAGCTTGCTATCTCGAGGTGGCGTATACTACGCTTTTCACCCGAAGAGTCAAGCGTTTATTTCGCTTTTCTCTTCCTGACCCGGCGACTTGGTTCTCGTTAGAGGAGTCGTTGTTCCCGGTCAGTGGAGGCGCATTATAGGGAGTTCTCAGAAGGCCGCAACCCCTAAATGCAAAAAACTTTTCAAGCGCGGATTTTTTCGGCAAAGCGCTGCACAAGTCAGCGTTTCCGTCATTTTTCATACTGAATATGGCCAAACTCCTGAGCAAAACGGTCCACCTGCTGCCAGTCGGTATACTCCACTTCTTTACTGGTATCCGTTTCGCCGCCCGTCATTCGCATAATAAGTTGAATCATGACTCGATCGAACCAGCGATAACGTGGATAACGAAGCGCGCCGGCAAACACGACACACTGTTTTGGCTGCCAGGGGGAAGACAACAGGAACTTGCGGGTATAGGCGTTAGTCTGTGGGGAACGCTTGTCTGCCTTACGTGCGGTCAGGTTCACGCTAAAGAATGCGCTCGGCATCAGGTTCAACTGTTCGGCATGACGCTTAACGAACTTTTCCAACGTCGGATGGAAATGGCCATAGCGTATTGAGGCACCAATCAGTACCTGCTGATACTGATTGAGGTCGACATTGTCCGCCTGCAGCAAATCGATCACGTCGCAGCGCAGCGTATCCTGCAATTTGTTTGCTATATAAGAAGCGATAGAACGTGTTTGCCCATCACGGCTAGAATAAAGAATCAGTGCCTTCACGGCGTTACTCCTTCTATCAGGATCATTCACGCCAGAACGTCGGCGTAAACAGAACCAGCAGTGTAAAGACCTCAAGGCGCCCGAACAGCATCGTCAGAACCAGGATCCACTTCGCCGGTGCAGGCATAGTGGTAAAGTTATCCGCCACCACTCCCAGCCCAGGTCCAAGGTTGTTCAACGTCGCCGTTACGGCAGCAAAGGCAGAGAAATCATCAACGCCGGTAGCAATAATTGCCAGCATGCTGACGATAAACACCAGCGCATAAGCAGAGAAGAATCCCCAGACCGCCTCCAGGATACGTTCCGGCAGCGCGCGGTTACCCAATTTAATAGTGTAAACCGCATTAGGGTGCACCAACCTTTTTAGCTCACGCGAGCCCTGTAAATACAGCAGCAGGATACGGATCACTTTCAGGCCGCCACCGGTCGAGCCGGCACAGCCACCTATAAATGCGGAACACAGCAACAGCATCGGCAGGAATAACGGCCATTTGGCAATGCTGTCAGTGGTAAAGCCCGCCGTTGTCGCCATCGACACCACCTGGAAGAACGCCTGATTGACCGTTTCCATTCCGGTTTTGTAGACCCCATGTCCCCACAGCACGGCGGTGCACACCACTACCAGCGTCAACTGCACGGCAATAAACATACGGAACTCAGGATCTCGCCAATACACTTTCAGACTGCGGCCGCTCAGCAAGGCGAAGTGCAAGCCATAGTTACAACCGGAGATCAGCAGGAAAATCGCAATGATGGTGTTGATGGTCGGACTGGCGTAATAGCCGATGCTGGCATCGTGGGTAGAGAAACCGCCAATAGCGATGGTCGAGAAACTGTGGCCGATGGCGTCAAACACCGACATGCCGGCGCCCCAAAGTGCCAGCGCACAGGCAATGGTCAACAGAACGTAAATCAGCCACAGAGTTTTGGCCGTTTCGGCAATGCGTGGACGCATTTTGTTATCTTTCAACGGTCCTGGCATTTCTGCGCGGTACAGCTGCATGCCACCGACGCCGAGGATGGGCAGTATCGCGACTGCCAACACAATGATCCCCATCCCGCCCATCCATTGCAGCATCTGACGATAGAACAAAATGGCTTTGGGTAGTGAGTCCAACCCCACCAGCGTCGTCGCCCCCGTGGTGGTTAAACCGGAAAACGATTCGAAGAAGGCATCGGTCAGCGAAAGATTAGGTCGCTCCGAAAATAAAAACGGTAATGCCCCGACGCTGCCCAGCACCGTCCAGAACAACACCACAATCAGAAACCCCTCTCGTGGCTTCAACTCATGCTTTTGTTTACGGTTAGGCCACCACAGCATCAGGCCAATGGTTACCGCCACAAAGAAGGTCTGGCTGAATGCCCGCCCCGCCCCATCGCGGTATATCAATGCCACCAGACCAGGAATAAACATCGTCCCGGAGAACAGGATGACCAGCAAACCAACGATACGGGTTATAGCGCGAAAATGCATTTCAGCACGATCCTTAGCAATTCAGTTGGGGGAATTATTGCGAAATGGGGGTTAATTGCAAATTACCGCGACTGAGATCACGTAATTTATTCCCGAACGCTTCAACGCCGGTGACCGGTAAAGCCAGATGCAGCATGACGAAAGCGCCATATTCCCCCTGTACAATCCGCCCTTCAGTTTGCTGCAACAGATTCTCTACCAACGCCAACTGAGCATAGTCACATTGCAAAGTATATTCGGCCTGCGGAATTTTGTAGCTCACGGCCAATTGCTTTAATGCCTGCTGCACACCACTGCCGTAGGCTCTCACCAAGCCGCCGGTACCCAACTTGATACCGCCGTAGTAACGTACCACCACGGCGGTGATTTCGCCGATGCCGCTGCCCATCAGTTGGGCCAGAATGGGTTTACCCGCCGTGCCGGAAGGTTCTCCGTCGTCGGAAAAACCCAACTGCTGTGAGTCCGTCGGTGGCCCGGCGACAAATGCCCAGCAATGGTGCCTGGCCGCCGGATGTTCATCACGAACCTGCTGGATAAATGCCTTTGCCACATCAACCCCGCCGGTCGGTGCCAGCAGGGTGATGAAACGGCTCTTCTTTATTTCTTCGCTGACACTGACGGGGCCTGCCGGGATCGGATAAGGCTGCATCAGGCCAGATTCAGATCGCGCGTCATGTTCTCGATACGCTTTTCGTGGATCACAATATTGTCTTCAATACGGATACCACCATAAGGTTTCAGTGCATCGATGCGATCCCAGGCAAAGTGTTGACTGAATTCACCGCTGCGCCATGGCGTCAGCAGGGACTCAATAAAATACATGCCAGGCTCAATGGTCAATACCATGCCTGGTTGCAACACCCGGGTGCAGCGCAGGTACGGATATTTGGACGGGGCGGCCAGATGGGTACCCTGTTCATCCTGCATAAAGCCGGCTGAGTCATGTACCTGCAACCCCAGAGGGTGGCCCAGACCGTGTGGCAGGAATGGTGTGGTCAGCCCCTGCTCTACCATGGCTTCTTCACTGATGCCACTCACCAGCTTGTGGCTCTTGAGCAGTTTGGCGACGCGTTGATGCATTTGCACATGGTAATCGGTGTAACGCACGCCAGCTTTGATGGTAGCCATCAGCGCCAGTTGCTCAGTGTTAAGATCTTTTATCAGGTGTGCAAAATCACTGCCGCTCTGGCCCGCGTAGGTTCGTGTCAAATCAGCGGCGTAACCGTTATATTCGGCACCGGCGTCAAGCAGGAAGCTCAGCATTTCGGACGGTGGCTGATGATCCAGCGTGGTGTAATGCAGCACTGACGCATGCTCATTCAGCGCAACAATGTTGTCATAAGGCACATCGGTATCGCGATGCCCCGTCGCCGTGAGGTAAGCCTGGTTGATATCAAACTCACTCATGCCGGACAGGAAGGCCTCATGAGCAGCACGGTGCCCCATTACAGCGGTCTTCTGTGCTTCGCGCATACAGGCCAGCTCGTAGCCGGTTTTGATGGAACGATGGAAATCGAGGTAGTTCAACACCGCTTTCGGGTTGACGTTTTCCGCCAGGATGCCCAGATCGCGAGCACGCTGCTGCGCATAGCCGATATAACCCACACGCTCACGCTGGGCAGGAAGCTGCTGCGCGATTTCATCAGCATTGGCCAGCGGTATCAGTTCAACGGACTTGGTCCAGAAACTCTCCGGCAGTGGCTCAACGCTGTGCCAGTAATCTACCGGCGAATAGAACCACAGCTTCGGTTTGTTAACGCCATCCACCCACAGCCAGCAGTTTGGCACTGAAGTGACGGGCACCCAGGCCTTAAAGTGTGCGTTCACTTTGAACGGGTAGCTACGGTCATCCTGGAATATCCGCTGCAATTCCCCGGAGTGAATCAGCAACGCATCCAGTTTGTTACGCGTTAACACTTCACGCGCCCGCTTTTGTAGCTCTGCCAGGTGGTCGTTATACAAAGAAGCCAGTGTTTCCATCACAATACCCTTATACATACCATTAGAACGGAATGAGTCATCTTAGCACACCGTTCAGGTGCACCAACCCCATCAGCTCTGGCATGCGGAGCGGTTCGCAAATCACTGTAAACGTCGTTACATCCGTAGCTTAACAATTAGCCAGGCGATCAGGCCAAGCAATGCAATCACGGCTGCCCACAGACCGTGATGTTCGAGCAAAACCGCACCGGCAGCGGCAATACCCGCCAGACACTGCTGCAGAAAACCACACAGCGCCATAGCATAGGCACCCTGTTCTTTGGCATCGCTCACCGCCATCGCCATGCTGTTGGGGAACAGTACCGCCTGACCAAAAATCGTCAGGCAATACAGCGCGATGAAAACTGTCATACCGGAAAGCCCCACCAGCGTACCGCTCCACCACAGCAGCATGATCGCGATGGTGGTGACGGCGACGATACTCGTCCCCGCCTGCATCAGCCGCTTACCACCAATACGTGCCACCGTCCGGTTTACTGCCATTGCCCCGGTAAAGTAAGCCACGCCGATCACCAGCCCCAGCGCCCCAAAGGCGGTAACGTTGAGGCCAAACCCCTGCTGCATGATAAACGGGCTCACTTCCTGCAAGGTGACCGTGGTAGCAAACCCCAATCCGCCGACAATCGCCGGCCAGAAGAATCCCGGTCGACGCAGAATAAGCCAATAGGTTGCCACCATGGCCGGGCGCTGGCCCAGGGTGCGACCCGCTTCCAGTGGCAGCGTCACCATTAATAGCAGGATCGCCAACCCGGTCAGCCCCATCAGGACAAAACCCATTTGCCAGTGTGAGTACTGGCTAAGCAGCCCGCCGACAAATTGCCCACCGCCCAACGCGGCGATAAAGGCTATCGACAGAACCGAGAGACGCCTTGCCAGCTCATCGCCACTCCAGTTATCACGAACAATAATTCGCGCGATGATCGCAGCACCGCCGGCGGCCACCCCCTGCAGCGCCCGCAGCATCAATAATTGAGTACCGTTACTGCAAAACGCCAGCAGCGCACTGCAACTGATAAACAGCGCCAGAGACAATGTCAGCGGCAGGCGACGGCCAAAACGATCGGCTGCCGCCCCCCAGAACAATACCGGCAGGGCGGCACCTATCACGAATATCGATATCGAAAGCTCGGTGGCGCGGCGCGTCATTCCCAGTTCCTGCATCACCGTCGGTAATGAAGGTAAATACACCGTCGTCGCCATCTGAGCCATAAACACCAGCAGGCAAGCCAACGTCATGGTTCTGGCGGGAATACTCCAGAAACCGCTGTGTTTTACACATACCGCTTTACTCATTTCACACCTCTGCGTGGGCAGCGCTCTGCTCTGGCAAGAGTAATAGGGCTTTCACACGCCGACAAATCACCATAAAGCATAAAATATAACTTCGTTTTAAATCAAAACACTAACCCAACGCCATGTGATCAGACCAGCAAAAATGCAATCTCTCATTTGCATATTGTTAACATAAAAACCACACTCCTCATCATCTGGTCATACCAGATCAAACGCTGATTCAGGAGATAGACATGCTCTACCAAGGCGAAACATTACAACTACATTGGCTCGACAACGGCATCGCCGAGCTGGTGTTCAATGCCCCAGGCTCGGTCAACAAGCTGGATACCCGCACCGTTGCCAGCCTGGGCGAAGCGCTCGCGGTGCTGGAAAAGCAGACCGAGCTGAAAGGCTTGCTGCTGCGTTCCACCAAGGCCGCCTTTATTGTCGGCGCCGACATCACCGAATTCCTTTCGCTGTTCGCTGCCCCGGCTGAAAAGCTGCAGCAGTGGCTGACCTTCGCCAATGCGATCTTTAACCGGCTGGAAGATCTGCCGGTACCGACCATTTCGGCCATTAATGGCTATGCGCTCGGCGGCGGCTGTGAATGCATTCTGGCAACCGACTTCCGTGTCGCATCACCAGATGCGCGCATCGGCCTGCCGGAAACCAAACTGGGCATTATGCCGGGCTTCGGCGGTTCGGTTCGTCTGCCCCGCCTGCTGGGTAATGACAGCGCACTGGAAATCATCGCCGCCGGTAAAGACGTCAGCGCCAAAGACGCGCTGAAGGTCGGCCTGGTGGATGCGGTCGTTGCACCGGAAAAATTGGTGGAAGCTGCGCTGAAAATGCTGCAACAGGCCATTGAGGGCAAACTGGACTGGCGCGCTTATCGCCAACCCAAGCTCGAGCCGTTGAAACTCAGCCCAATCGAAGCGGCCATGAGCTTCACCACCGCCAAAGGCATGGTGCTGCAAACCGCCGGCAAACATTATCCGGCGCCAATGACCGCAGTTAAAACCATTGAGGCCGCCGCCAGGCTGGGCCGGGATGAAGCTCTTAAACTGGAAACCGCCAGCTTTGTGCCATTGGCCCGTTCCAAAGAGGCCCGCGCATTAGTCGGTATCTTCCTTAATGACCAGTTTGTGAAGGGTCAGGCGAAGAAGCTGGCAAAAGGTATCGAAGCACCGAAGCAGGCTGCAGTGTTGGGGGCCGGTATCATGGGTGGCGGTATCGCCTACCAGTCCGCGCTCAAAGGCGTGCCGGTGATCATGAAAGACATCAGCGACAAGTCCCTGACGCTCGGTATGAATGAAGCCGCCAAACTGCTGAACAAGCAGTTGGAACGTGGCAAGCTGGATGGTATGAAGATGGCCCAGGTGCTGTCGACCATTCAACCGACGTTGGATTATGCCGGTATCGAACGCGCACAGGTGATCGTCGAAGCCGTGGTCGAGAATCCAAAGATTAAGGCAGCAGTACTGTCCGAAGTGGAAGGCCTGATCGGTGAAGATACCGTGCTGGCGTCCAATACCTCGACCATTCCGATTAATCACCTGGCAAAATCGCTGAAGCGCCCACAGAATTTCTGCGGTATGCACTTCTTTAACCCGGTACACCGTATGCCACTGGTGGAAATTATCCGCGGTGAGCAGACCAGCGACAGCACCATCGCCGCCGTGGTGGCCTATGCCAGCCGTATGGGCAAAACGCCAATTGTGGTTAACGATTGCCCAGGGTTCTTCGTCAACCGCGTGTTGTTCCCGTATTTTGCCGGTTTCAGCATGCTGCTGCGCGACGGTGCAGACTTCCGCCAGATCGACAAAGTGATGGAAAAACAGTTTGGCTGGCCAATGGGCCCAGCTTATCTGCTCGACGTCGTGGGGATTGATACCGCACATCACGCTCAGGCGGTGATGGCGGCCGGTTTCCCGGAGCGTATGGGGAAAGATTACCGCGACGCTATCGACGTGATGTTCGATAACCAGCGTTTTGGCCAGAAAAACCAGCAGGGCTTCTATCGTTACAGTCAGGACAACAAAGGCAAGCCGCGTAAAGACAACGATGAGCAGACCGATGTGCTGCTGGCCGAAGTCAGCCAACCGCGTCAGACCATCAGCGACGAAGAAATTATCGCCCGCATGATGATCCCGATGATTAACGAAGTGGTGCGCTGCCTGGAAGAAAACATTATTGCCAGCCCGGCCGAAGCCGATATGGCGCTGGTCTACGGCATCGGTTTCCCTCCGTTCCACGGCGGGGCGTTCCGCTACCTGGATACGCTTGGCACCGCCAATTATGTTGAGCTGGCCCAGCGTTATGCGCATCTTGGTGCCCTGTATCAGGTGCCTGCCGGCCTGCGCGCCAAAGCCGAACATAATGAAAGCTACTACCCGGTGGCAGCCCCGCTGTCCGATGTCTCCACTGGCCAACCGGCATGAGGTCATAAAGATGGAAAACGTAGTTATTGTTGATGCCGTACGCACGCCGATGGGCCGATCCAAGGGCGGTGCCTTCCGCCAGGTACGTGCTGAAGATCTTTCCGCTCACCTGATGCGCGCCGTACTGAGCCGTAATTCGGCGCTGGATGCCGCCGAAATTGACGACATCTACTGGGGTTGCGTGCAGCAAACGCTGGAGCAGGGCTTTAACATCGCCCGTAACGCTTCCCTGTTGGCCGAGATCCCGCATAGCGTTCCTGCGGTCACCGTCAACCGACTGTGCGGTTCCTCCATGCAGGCGCTGCACGATGCCGCACGCGCCATTATGGTCGGCGATGCACACGTCAGCCTGATTGGTGGCGTAGAGCATATGGGCCACGTGCCGATGAATCACGGCGTGGATTTCCACCCGGGTCTGAGCCGCAGCGTGGCAAAAGCCGCTGGTATGATGGGCCTGACCGCCGAAATGCTGGCCAAGATGCACAATATCAGCCGCCAGATGCAGGATGAGTTCGCAGCACGCTCGCACCAACGCGCGCATGCCGCCACTCTGGCCGGCTATTTCAAGAATGAAATCATCCCAACCACCGGCCATGACGCCGACGGGGTGCTGACCCGCTATGACTTCGACGAAGTGATCCGCCCGGAAACTACCGTCGCCAGCCTTGCGGCACTGCGTCCGGCATTCGACCCGGTCAACGGTACCGTCACCGCCGGCACCTCTTCGGCCTTGTCTGACGGTGCTTCCGCCATGCTGTTGATGAGTGAGTCACGAGCCAAAGCGCTGGGCCTGAAAGCCCGAGCCCGCATTCGTTCGATGGCGGTGGTCGGTTGCGACCCGTCCATCATGGGTTATGGCCCGGTACCTGCCAGCAAGTTGGCGTTGAAACGCGCCGGACTGAGCGTGCAGGACATCGATCTGTTTGAACTGAATGAAGCCTTTGCCGCCCAGTCACTGCCGTGCATCAAGGATCTGGGGCTGTTGGACAGCATTGACGACAAAATCAACCTGAACGGTGGCGCCATTGCTCTGGGCCATCCATTAGGCTGCTCGGGTTCACGTATCTCTACCACCCTGCTGAACAATATGGAACGCCGTGACGTGCAGTTTGGTCTGGCGACCATGTGCATCGGTCTGGGTCAGGGGATTGCCACCGTCTTCGAACGCGTTTAGCTGTGTCTATTTGGGATGCCTGCGTCAACACTTAAAACCGCAGCATCCCGCCAAGTTTAGTTGCCGTACTTCCCGCCTGTCAGGGGCGGGTTTTTTTATGCCTGAAATCCGCTGACGCCCCCAATAAAAAGGGGCAGCCATTGGCCACCCCGTTTGATACCGCTTCGCGCCTCAGATAAACGAGAAGGCGTCGCCAAACATATGCGCTTCCAGTGCGCCACGTTCGGCACAGAAACGTTCGCGAGCGATTTTTGCCATCTCGAAACGGCCGGCAATATAAATGTCGTGTTCTGCCAGCGTGCCGAAGTCCTGCAACACCGCGCTGAGCACCGTGCCACTACGGCCACGCCACTCTTCTTCCGGCTGTTCAACCACCGGGATCACTTTCAGATTCGGGTGCTGCAACGACAAGGCTTCCAGTTCACTCAGATCATACAGGTGCTTCAGCTCACGCCCGCCCCAGTAGATAGAGATATCGCGATCCGGCTGCTGTTCCAGTGCGGCCAACAGAATCGAGCGCGCGTAGGAGAAGCCCGTACCGCCGGCGATCAACACCAGCGGACGGCTGCCTTCTTCACGCAGCCAGGCGTCACCGTGCGGAATATCAACGGTAATAGCCTGCTCTTTCAGAATACGATCCATCACCGCCATGGCGTACAGATTCAGCTCCGAAGCGCCAATATGCAGCTCAATGTAATCCTTGTCTGTCGGAATCGATGCCAGTGAGAACGGACGCTTGTCGCGCTCATCCATCACCACCATCAGATACTGCCCTGCCTTGAAAGAAAACGGTGCCTCAGGCACCAAACGTACCCGATAAACCGTATCGGTAATGGCCTCTACGGAGGTCACTTTACAGCTCAATATTGTCATGCGTTCCCTCTGTCGGGTCATCAATGCAAAACTGAGAACAAAGCCTGGCGCTACAGCGTCGGTTCTCTGTCACTGAAAATTGCGAGCTCATCCCAGATGTCATCGACGCGCGCACGCACCTTTTCATCCATCTGAATCGGACGGCCCCATTCGCGCTGGGTTTCACCCGGCCATTTATTGGTGGCATCCAGCCCCATCTTCGATCCCAAACCGGAAACCGGTGAGGCGAAGTCCAAATAATCGATCGGCGTATTCTCCACCAAAACGGTATCCCTTGCCGGATCCATTCGGGTGGTGATCGCCCAAATCACATCATTCCAGTCGCGTGCGTTGACGTCATCGTCACAGACGATAACAAACTTGGTGTACATAAACTGACGCAGGAACGACCAGACACCCATCATTACGCGTTTGGCATGACCGGCATACTGTTTCTTGATAGTCACCACCGCCAGACGATAAGAGCAACCCTCAGGCGGCAGATAGAAATCAACAATTTCCGGGAACTGCTTTTGCAGGATAGGAACGAAGACTTCATTCAGCGCCACGCCCAACACCGCCGGTTCATCCGGCGGACGACCAGTGTAGGTCGAGTGATAAATGGCATCACGACGCTGGGTGATATGGGTGATGGTGAATACCGGGAAGTGGTCTATTTCGTTGTAGTAACCGGTGTGATCGCCATACGGACCTTCAGGCGCCATTTCACCCGGCTCGATATAGCCTTCCAATACGATTTCCGCACTGGCGGGCACTTCCAGATCGCAGGAGATGCACTTGACCACTTCGGTTTTGTTGCCGCGCAGCAGCCCGGCAAAGGCATATTCAGACAGGGTATCCGGCACCGGTGTTACCGCGCCGAGAATGGTGGCGGGATCTGCGCCCAGCGCAACCGCAACCGGGAAACGCTCACCGGGATGCGCCTGGCACCATTCCTGGTAATCCAACGCGCCGCCGCGGTGCGACAGCCAACGCATGATGACTTTATTCTTGTTCAGCACCTGTTGGCGATAAATGCCCAGGTTCTGTCGCTCTTTTTGCGGCCCGCGGGTCACGGTCAGGCCCCAGGTGATCAGCGGTGCGGCATCTTCCGGCCAGCAGTGCATCACCGGGATACGGCTGAGATCGACATCATCCCCCTGCCATACCTGCTCCTGACAAGGTGCTGAACCCAACACCTTGGTCGGCATGTTCAACACTTGCTTGAACTTCGGCAGTTTATCGAACAGATCGCGAAAGCCCTTTGGCGGCTCCGGCTCTTTAAGGAACGCCAGCAACTTGCCGACCTCGCGCAACGAGCTGACATCCTCCTGGCCCATCCCCAGCGCTACCCGACCGGGAGTACCGAACAGATTGCACAGCACCGGCATGTCGTACCCTTTAGGGTTTTCGAACAGCAACGCCGGGCCGCCCGCACGTAAAGTACGATCGGCAATTTCTGTCATTTCCAGATAGGGATCAATCGGCTGGCTAATGCGTTTTAGTTCGCCTCTCTTTTCCAGCAACGAGAGGAAATCGCGTAAGTCACGGTATTTCATGCTGATCATTATAACGGCCAGTGAGAAGGGCATTATAGGCCCTCTTCACGGTTGTTGCTGCACTTTTGTTAAACACCGGTAAAGACCTCACCGGCACTCAGTGGCACGTGAACGGCACCAGCGGGCTTAATGCCTGCGTATCCTGATACTCCTGGGTCTCCACGCCGTGGCGGAACACCTTGAAGCCCTGGTCTCTGGCACTGAAATAACGCAGATCATTGCCCTCAACGTGCAACAGGCTGCCTTCGCGCAGCGCCACCACAGATTCGCTCGGATTGACTGCACAGAACTCCGCCAGGCGCTCATCACGGGTTTCACCCATGTGGCCACTGATATGGGCGTCAATGTAATGCGGGTTAATTTGTACCGGGAACAGGCTCAACGCCGGCAACACGACGCTGTTGCGCACCGGCATGTCATTGGTGGTACGAATGCTCGGCGTGGCCACGTTACACCCGGCGCTCCAGCCAACATAGGGAATGCTGCGTTCACCAACGGCTCGCTGGATCGGGACGATCAGGCCCTTCTCATGCAGCATCTGGTTCAGCATCCAGGTATTGCCGCCGCTGACCAAAATACATTCCGCCTGTTCAATCGCCGCGGCAGGAGACTCGGCATGGTGAATACTGGTGACCTTGATGCCTAAAGTTTGTGCCAGATCCTGCGCGCGCTGATCGTAATCACTGCGGATCATGGCATATGGGATGAAAACGGCGGACGTAATACCGCGACGCGCGATCATCGCCAACAGGTGGTTCTTGGCATAGCCCAGCAGTTCACTCTCACCGGACAGCTTGCCGTTGCTCAACAGAAATAACTCCATTTCTCCCCCTCAATCAAAAACGATGAATACCGTCACATCAGGCGACAGCGCCTCAAGGCATACTGCGACGGTAGCAAATTTTCAGCCCTCTGTTATACCCAAGCCGTGCGGATAAGTGTGTGACCCCTCGCTAATTGCCAACGATTCATACAGATAGCGGCTGTTACATGCTGAAACTTGCATCACTATGTATCCGTAATGGCTTTTGATATGCTTACCGGCTGACAGAAAGGCATGTGAAATTATGGAATCCTGGTATCTACTGTATTGCAAACGCGGCCAACTTTTACGGGCGCAAGAACATTTGGAACGGCAGGAAGTGAACTGCCTGAGCCCGATCATTACGCTGGAAAAGATCGTGCGTGGTAAACGCATCGCGGTCAGCGAACCTTTGTTCCCCAACTATCTGTTTGTGGAATTTGATCCGGAGCGTATCCATACCACCACCATCAGCGCAACACGTGGTGTCAGCCACTTCGTGCGCTTTGGTTCGACGCCGACCACCATCCCACA
Organism: Serratia proteamaculans; assembly: GCF_949794035.1. NCBI lineage: Bacteria > Pseudomonadati > Pseudomonadota > Gammaproteobacteria > Enterobacterales > Yersiniaceae > Serratia > Serratia proteamaculans. The sequence goes on along the minus strand of NZ_OX461105.1, from coordinate 260,646 downwards.
GAAGGTGATTGAAGAGTTGCAGACGCATACCTGCGAAACCTACTTCGATCCGGAAACGCCGCAACCGGGAGACAGCGTGTTGATCGTCGACGGTATGTTTGAAGGCCTGCAGGCGATTTACACCGAGCCGGATGGTGAAGCACGCTCAATGCTGTTGCTGAATCTGATCAACAAACAGGTCAGTCAAAGCGTGGATAATCGACAGTTCCAAAAACTGTAATGCAAAAAGGCGCCTAGGCGCCTTTATTATTGGAGACAGACAGCTTAGCGCTGCATGGCTTCGTCATGCATCCACTGAGCGACCCGCTTGGCGAAGTAGGTCAGCACACCATCGGCACCGGCACGCTTGAAGCACATCAACGACTCCATCACCGCCGGCTGTTCCTGCAACCAACCGTTCTGAATCGCCGCCATGTGCATCGCATATTCACCGGAAACCTGGTAGGCGAAAGTCGGCACACCGAAGGTGTCTTTTACCCGACGCACCACGTCCAGATACGGCATGCCTGGCTTCACCATCACCATATCCGCGCCTTCCTGCAAGTCCTGCGCAATTTCCTGCAGGGCTTCGTCGCTGTTGGCTGGGTCCATCTGGTAGGTTTTCTTGTTGCCGCCTTTCAGATTGCCGCTGGAACCGAGCGCATCACGGAACGGGCCATAGTAGCAGGACGCATATTTGGCAGAGTAAGCCATGATCTGAGTATTAATCAGGCCCTGATGCTCCAGTTGATCGCGGATCGCACCGATGCGGCCATCCATCATGTCGCTTGGCGCCACGATTTCTGCCCCGGCTTCGGCATGGGACAGTGCCTGACGCACCAGGATCTCTTTGGTGATGTCGTTAATGACATAACCCTGCTCGTCAATGATGCCATCCTGACCGTGGGTGGTGTACGGGTCAAGCGCCACATCCGTCAGAATACCCAGCTCAGGCACCGCGTCTTTCAACGCGCGTACCGTACGCTGCACCAAACCGTCCGGGTTATAGGCTTCTTCTGCGTGCAGTGACTTCAGGCCAGACTCAATCACCGGGAACAGGGAGATCACCGGCACGCCCAGTTTGGCGATGGCTTCTGCTTCTTTAACCAGCAGATCGATGCTCATGCGCGATACACCAGGCATGGATGACACCGCTTCCTGACGGTTACTGCCTTCCATAACAAATACCGGATAGATCAGGTCGTTAACCGTCAGTTGGTTCTCCGCCACCAGACGACGACTGAAATCATGACGGCGCACGCGGCGCATACGGCGACCTGGGAAGGTACCCGGAAATGCATAGCTCATAGTTTTCTCCTAACTCATTCCAGCCGGAATAACCGGCGGGCGTTCTCATCGGTTTTCTGCCCCAGCCATTCGGGGTCTTCTTGTCGCCAGGCGGCCACTTGCCGGACGATATGAGGCAAAAAACAGGGTTCGTTGCGGCGAGATGCAGGTTTCGGATGTAAATCCCGGGGCAACAGATAGGGGGCGTCGGTTTCCAGCAACAGACGATCCGCCGGAATATGCGGCAACAACGCACGCAATTCCAGGCCACGCCGCTCATCACAGACCCACCCGGTAATCCCCACAAACAGGCCTAGCGACAGGCAGCTTTCTAATTCTTCGGCGGTGCCGGTAAAACAGTGCACCACGGCCGCGGGCAGTTTATCCAACCACGGCGCCAGCAGCGCGGCAAAACGTGCGTGTGCATCACGGCAATGAAGAAAAACCGGCATCGCCAACTCTGCCGCCAGCGCCAATTGTGCGCTGAAGGCCACTTCCTGCTGCTCTGGAGTAGAAAAATTACGGTTGAAATCCAGTCCACATTCGCCAATCGCCGCGACCTGCGGCAGGGAGGCCAACTCACGGAGTTGGTCGGCGACTCTATCGTCCCAACTGCTGGCATGGTGCGGATGCACCCCGGCGGTAGACCAACAAAAACCCGCATGTTGTTGCGCCAGTTCACTGGCTGCCAGACTTTCCTGCAGGTCGGTGCCGGTAATCAGCAATCCTTTCACGCCGGCGGCGCGGGCACGATCTACTACCGCAGGGCGGTCTTTGGCAAACTGTGAACTGGTGAGATTGACGCCGATATCAAACATGGTTTTTCCAAAGCAAAAGCCGCCCATCGGGCGGCTTGCGACATACTAATTTTTAAACGGCCGGGGGTTCGTCACCCTCGTCTTCTTCTTCCGGTTGCGAACGACGCTTGCCGGTATAGAAACGGGCAAAGAACACGCCCACTTCAAACAGCAGATACATAGGGATCGCCAGCAGCGTCTGCGAGAACACATCCGGCGGGGTCAACAGCATGCCAACCACAAATGCCCCGACCAACACGTAAGGCCGTTTCTTTTTCAGGTCTTCCGGTGAAGTGACGCCACTCCAGCACAGCAGAATAATGGCAACCGGCACCTCGAACGCCACGCCAAACGCCATAAACAGCGCCATGACGAAATCGAGATAGTTATTAATATCGGTCGCTATCATCACCCCCGCCGGTGCGGTCTTGGCAAAAAAGCCGAACGCCAGCGGGAACACGATAAAGTAGGCAAATGCCATGCCGAGATAAAACAGCAGGCTGCTGGAAACCAGCAAAGGCATCATCAGGCGGCGTTCATGCTTGTATAACGCCGGTGCAATAAATGACCAGACCTGGTACAGGATCACCGGCGCAGAAACAAACACCGAGACGATCATGGTCAACTTGATTGGGGTAAAGAAGGGTGAAGCCACGTCGGTGGCAATCATGCTCGCCCCGGCGGGCAACTGCTTGATCAGCGGCGCTGACACCAGTTGATAAATGTCATTGGCGAAAAAAACCAGCACCAGGAAGATCGCCAGTATGCTGATAATCGAGTTTAACAACCGCTTACGCAGTTCTATCAGATGACTGATAAGGGGTTGGGTATCTTCAACAGCCATGTTTTAACGATCGCCACTAGGTTGGTGAGACGCTGGGGTTTTATCCACAACAGGTTCTGGGGTCGCCTGAGCAGCCGAAGCGGCCAGTTGTTTAACCGGCTCGACCACGGGTTGTGCAACCGGCGGCGTTACTGAAACCACCGGCTCCGGCACGGCAGCCGGGGACGATGCCACGGCCGCGGCTTCTGCCGGCGTCACGCCGTCATGAATGGCTTCAGGATCGGTGACCAGAGGGTTATGGATGGTGTGCGCAGGTTCGGTTTTGATGTCACTGTCGCCCTGATAAGAACGTTTCAGCGATTCCGCCGCGTCTTTCAGCTCATCCATTGACGCCTTCAGCTCCGGCGACAAATTCTGCATGCCCGCCTTCTCTACCTTTTTCAGGCTGTCCTGCAATTCCTGCAGCTTCAGCTCCTGAGAAAGTTCGTTCTGCACCGAAGCCGCAAGCGATCGCAGCGCGCGGATCCAGCCCGAAACTGTTCTTACCGCTACCGGCAACCGTTCCGGCCCGAGTACCACCAGGCCGATAACCAGAACCAGCAGCAGTTCACTAAACCCAATGTCAAACACGGTTTATACCTGCTCTTTGTTCTTCGACTCTTCCGTTTTCACTTCCGGCTGCTTATCGGTAATAGGCTTGGCCGTGAAGTCAGCGTCGTCCAGGCTGCTTTTCTCAGCTGTGTTGGTCGGTGGTGTATTTTCGTCACCGATCGCCTTTTTGAAGCCCTTGATTGATGCACCGAGATCAGAGCCCAAAGTACGGAGCTTTTTGGTACCAAACAGCAGCACCACGATCACTGCGATGATCAACAATTGCGTAATACTAATACCGCCCATTGCAATTACCTCTATTTTTACAGGGTTTTCTCAAAATCCGCCGCATTATACGGCAGATTTTACCAGAGTTTCGAATCAATTCAGGTGGTTCGCTTCCAGCCAATCACCCAGGATACGATGCCGGCCGCTATCAGCCATGCTGGGAACACTTCAACCTCCCCCAGCAGCAAAATCGTACCGCTTACCAATAGTGTAGCGCCAACGCCGAACAAATAACGCGATTGTCCCTGACGGACGCGCTGGGCCTGCATCTGATTGGTCAGCTTATCAACGCTTTGTTGCAACAGTTTATGCTGCTGCAAGCTATCGTAAAATAATTCAGGCAGTTCGGGCAGTTTCTCGGCCCAAAACGGCGCTTTTTCTTTCAGTGCGCGGATCACCGCCGGTATACCGACCTGATCGCGCATCCAACTTTCCAGGAACGGCTTGGCGGTGGTCCACAAATCCAACTGTGGATAGAGCTGCCGCCCCAGACCTTCAACATACAGCAAGGTCTTCTGCAATAACACCAGTTGGGGCTGGACTTCCATATTGAACCGGCGTGCAGTATTGAACAGGTTCAACAGCACGTTGCCAAACGAAATTTCCGACAGGGGCTTCTCGAAGATCGGTTCGCACACGGTGCGGATAGCGAACTCGAAATCCTCCACATTGGTATCACGTGGCACCCAGCCAGAATCAACGTGCAGCTCCGCGACCTTGCGGTAATCACGATTGAAGAAAGCGATAAAGTTTTCCGCCAGATAGCGTTTATCGTCTTTGTTCAGCGAGCCGACAATACCGCAGTCGATGCCGATATAGCAGGGATCTTCAGGATGCTCATAACTGACAAAAATATTACCGGGATGCATGTCCGCATGGAAGAAGCTGTCACGGAATACCTGGGTAAAGAACACCTGTACCCCGCGTTCGGCCAACAGTTTCATGTTGGTGCCCTGCTTTTCCAACGTCGGGATATCCGAAACCGGGATCCCGTAGATGCGCTCCATCACCAGCACGCTTTCGCGGCAGTAATCGGAGTAAACCTCCGGCACATACAGCATCGGGCTACCGTCGAAATTGCGGCGCAGCTGGATGGCGTTGGCCGCTTCACGCAGCAGGTTCAACTCGTCCAGCAAGGTCTTTTCATATTCGCGCACCACTTCGCGCGGACGCAGACGGCGGCCATCCGGCATCAGCTTTGGCACCCAGGCTGCCAAACGGTACATCAGGCGAACGTCAGCCTTGATGATCGGCCGGATATCGGGCCGAATCACCTTGAGCACCACTTCCTGCCCGGTCGTTTTTAGTCGGGCGGTATGAACCTGGGCTATCGATGCCGAGGCCAGCGCCTGTTGGTCAAAATCATCAAACCAGGTTTCCAGCGGGCCACCCATCGCCAACTCAATATGCTTGCGCGCCAGTGCCCCGTCGAACGGTGCAACCCGGTCCTGCAGCAGCGTCAGTTGATCGGCGATCTGTGGTGGGAACAGGTCGCGACGAGTGGACATCATCTGGCCAAACTTAATCCATACCGGTCCCAGTTCCTGCAGAGCCAAACGCAGACGTTCACCCAGAGGTTTATCCGCATGGCGGTTTGGCATCCAGAACAGCAGACGGCGGCCAAATCGCAGCGGCAACGTCAAACGCATCTGGGGGATAAGTTCATCCAGGCCATAGCTGAGAAAAACGCGGACGATCAAATACAGGCGGCGTAGTTCGCCAGGGGTCATCGTTTACCCTCCAACTTGTCCATGCGAGCAATCAGCGTTTCAAGGTTACGAACGGTGGCGTCAACTTCCTCGTTGAACCACACCACTTCCAGTGGGCCTGGCGCCACACGCCACTCTTCCGTCAGCGTTTCCGCCACATAATGCTGTTGCCGCTGGAAGCCGGTCTTCAGCAGGTTCGCACCTTTACCGAGCACCTGCGTGACGCCCTGCGCGGCAATATCGCCGATGTAGGGGGCCAGCCATTCAGCCGGATCCCACTCCGCCAGATCGAGCAGCCCAACCAGTTGCTGAACCACCTGAATATCACCTTCGACAATCAGCTCACCGCTGCGCATCAATGGCGAGAGTTGTTGGCGATCTCGCAGCTTCAGCAGCACCGAAATGCGGCTGCGCACCGTGCAGTCGGCGGTATCGTCAGACTGGCCAAGGACATCGACGCGTTGCTCACTGAAGATCAGCACCAGCGGTGAAGCAAGCTCCTGCAACTCAATACGCAATACCTTACCCGCCAGGCGCAGACGGGCAGCCTTCATGCTGCGATCGCGGAACAGCAGGCTGTTGAGCGATGTTTCCAGCACGCCGGTTAACAACGGGGTTAACAGCATCGGCATATCCATATCAGAACTTGAAGCCGCGATGCAGGGCTACAATACCGCCGGTCAGGTTAAAATAGGTCACGTTGTCAAAACCGGCGGCCCCCATCATGCCCTTCAGGGTTTCCTGATCGGGATGCATGCGGATCGACTCGGCCAGATAACGGTAGCTTTCCGGATCCTTCACCACCAGCTCGCCGATTTTCGGCAGCACATGGAAAGAATAAGCGTCATAGGCTTTTCTCAGCGGTGCCAGCAGCGGCTTGGAGAACTCCAGCACCAGCAAACGACCACCCGGCTTCAGCACGCGGAACATGGAACGCAGCGCTTTGTCTTTGTCGGTGACGTTGCGCAGGCCGAATGAAATGGTGATGCAGTCAAAATAGTTATCCGGGAACGGCAGCGCTTCGGCGTTGGCCTGCACGTAACTGATGTTGCCGATAATGCCGCGATCGCGCAGCTTCTCGCGCCCCATCTTCAGCATCGAATCATTAATGTCCGCCAGTACCACCTGCCCCTGCTCACCGACCATGCGGGAGAACTTGGCGGCCAGGTCACCGGTACCCCCGGCCAGATCCAACACCCGCTGCCCACGGCGTACGCCGCTGCAGTCAATGGTAAAACGCTTCCAGACACGGTGGATGCCAAACGACATCAGGTCGTTCATCACGTCATACTTTGCAGCTACCGAATGAAAAACGTCTGCCACCATGGCCTGCTTCTCGTCTCGAGCTACGGTGCGAAAACCAAAGTCAGTGGTTTCCTGCGGTTGATCTGCCATTGTCCTGCCTGCTATTCAGTCAATTTAGTGTGGATGAGTGTACCAGAACCCCACGGAATACCCCACCTCGCAGCGGCTGTCATGCCTGCGATGCGGAGCGGGGTTCCTCTGCGGAGTCGTCGTCTTCCGCCTCCGGCAGCGCGCCAACTTCATCGTCGCCCGCCGCCTCGAATTCATCATCATGCTGCGCACTGGCCTGTTGAGCCAGCAGCGGGTTGATCGGCCTTTTCACCTCAACCCCCAACGCACGGAACCCCTCGGTCTGGCCGATAAGATTACCACGGCCTTCACTCAGTTTGTTCATCGCCTGACGATAACTCCCCTGAGCCTTATCCAGGCTCTGCCCCAGTGCCGACATATCGTCAACAAACAGCCGCATTTTGTCATACAACCGCGCCGCTCTGTCGGCAATGCGCTGAGCATTCTGACTCTGATGCTCATAGCGCCACAGGTTGGTAATGGTGCGCAGCGCCACCAGCAAGGTGGTCGGGCTGACCAGCATGATATTGTGCTTGAGTGCCTCGCTGATCAGCTCCGGCTCACGGTCGATGGCCAACAGGAAAGCCGGCTCGACCGGAATAAACATCAACACGTAATCAAGCGAACGCAGGCCTGGCAACTGCTGGTAATCCTTGCGCCCCAGCAGGCGGATATGGCCGCGCAGCGAGCCAATATGCTCACTCAGCGCCGCCTCGCGCTCGGCTTCATCTTCACTGTTGAAGTAACGTTCGTAGGCCACCAGCGACATTTTCGCGTCGATGACCACGTCCTTGCCCTGCGGCAGACGAACGATAACGTCGGGTTGCATACGGCTCTGATGGTCCAGCCGCACATTGACCTGGGTTTCGTATTCATGCCCTTCGCGCAGGCCTGAGGCCTCCAGCACCCGGCTTAACACCACCTCACCCCAGTTACCCTGCGTTTTATTGTCCCCTTTCAGGGCCTTGGTGAGGTTAATCGCTTCGCGCGCCATTTGTGCATTGAGCTGCTGCAGATTACGTATTTCGTGGGTCAGCGTATGGCGCTCGCGAGCTTCCTGACCAAAACTGTCCTGCACCTGACGGCGGAAACCGTCCAGTTGCTCGCGCAGCGGCAACAACAGGCGATCCAGACTTTGCTTATTCTGCTCGTCAACCTTCCGCCCGCTGTGTTCAAAAATGCGGTTGGCCAAATTTTCAAACTGGGTAGTGAGGCGCTGTTCGCTGTTGATCAGCAGACGCTGCTTCTCTTCTGCCGCCATGCGGGTTTCTTCCAGGCGAATAGTCACCTCCCGCAGCTCGGCCTCTTGCGCGCTGTTAACCTCACGCTGGGCCCGCAGCTCCTGATTCAGCAACTCACATTCGTTACGCCAGTGATCGAGCTGTTGCAGTTTTTCATGTCCGGCCGCCAACTGGCTGTGCAAATTGCGCAGTTCCAAATCGCTCTGCCGCATTTGCTGTTCATTACGCTGTAGCGTTTCTTGTCGGGCCGCAATTTCCTGCTGCGTCTGTTGCAGTGATTGTTCCAACAGCCGTAGCTCGGTTTCATGCTGTGCATGTGTCTGCTGCACCCGCAGGCTGGCGATTAGCCACCCCAGCAGCAGGCCGATTGCCACCCCGCCCATACCGTAAACCAAACTGGTATCCACCCTGCCTCCTGTTACACCTGACCGTTCCGGCGTTTTATGCGCCTGTTGCCCGTCACGTTAAGGGGATGCTGTATGGATGTCCAGTCTGTTTTTGCCCCAACGGCGCAAAATTGCGAAACGCTACGCAAGTCAGACCAGAACTAGCCAAACCACTGGCTTAACCACTTGATGCCAAACGCCCCCGGCGCGAGAATGCCGAACGCCCAGATCATCGCCGAAGTGATATTCGCCACCTGAAAATAACGCTGGGGCATGCCGCAAATGCCACCGACCAGCGGTACCACAGCACGCAACGGGCCGAAGAAGCGGCCGATGAAAATACCCAGTACGCCCCAACGTTCAAAGAACGCATGGCCACGCGTCAACAATTGCGGATTACGCGATAACGGCCACATGTGCGCCACACGATCTTGATAGTGGTAGCCAATCCAGTAAGAAAGCCAGTCGCCGAAGAATGCCCCTGCGGCAGCGGCGGCCCAGATCGGCCAAAATGCAATGCCGCTTTCACCAATCAACGCTCCCAGCGCCAGCAAGATCACCGTGGCCGGTAACAACAGCGACAGAAATGCCAGTGATTCACCGAACGCCAGGAAGAAGATAATCGGGATAGCCCAGCCTTCGTGCTGACGCACGGTTTCGCTGACCCAGTGGATAATGTCATTGAGGCTCAATATAGGCTCCTGATGCGGGATTTATGGCCCCAAGAATACGCAATGTCGGCCGGGGTCGGTTAAACCCCGGCTAAACACCTGCGCGGTTTACTCGAGGTAGAATGCCTGCAACGCTTCACGCTGGTGTTGGCCCAGGCCGTACTCAGCCTCCAGCCAGCGATCGGTAGAACCATATTGGTCACGGATGCAGCTCAGTGCGGTCATCAGGAACTCTTCGCGAGCACTGAGCACGTAGGCAAACTGCCCCAATGCAGAGGCGTTGAGGCGAATCGACAGTTGATCCAGCATCTGCTCGCGGAAGGTCGCCAGCGTGGTTTCGGTCAGCAGGTAATCTTCTACCACCGTCGCTTCATCAGCCCCCAGCGCAAACAACACCAGCGCCGATCCGACGCCGGTGCGATCCTTGCCCACCGCACAGTGCTGGACGATGGCACCGTTATCGACGTTGCTCAGCAATTGGGCCAACTGTTTGTATGCCGCATTGCCGAAAGGCAGCCGACGGTAAAGCTCCAGCATAAACGCCTGTGCGTCGAAACCGGCCAGCGTATCGCTGGTCAGTTTTTCCAGATTGGCATTCACCTCATTGCTCAACGGATTGGCCGGAAAATGATGGTAATCGGCACCGCGCCACAGGATGTCTGGCTTGGCCTGAACTTCATCAGGGTCCCGGTAATCCAGCACCGAGCGTACCGGCACACCGGCCAGGAAGGTGCAGTCGTTTTCCGTCAGACGTTCCAGCGAGCCGGAGCGGAACAGCAGGCCACGCTTGATACGGCGGCCGTCGGCGACGCTGTTGCCGCCGAGATCGCGAAAGTTAATGCCGCCATCAAGCGGCGCCAATGAGGGATGAAGCAAGATCTGGGCGGTCATAGACGTCCTCGTGGTGATTGTCTGAAAAAACGCAACCAGAGAGCAGCAGCAAAGCCGGGCTCAACGGGTCATAGAGGTGGCCATAAAGATGGCGCTGATGAGGTTAACCGTAACAGATTACGGTTGAATGGAGAAACGGGCCGCGTCGGCGACCCGTTGAACTGCGGGGTAATTACAGCAGGCGACGCGCCGCATCAACCACGATCTGCACCGCTTTGCTTTCGGTGTTTTTCATGGTTTCTGCGTTCGGGATTTCCTGCTGGGTGCGGTTAACAATCACACCGGCAACCATACCGGCACGCAGGCCCTGGCTGGCGCACATGGTCAACAGCGTGGCAGATTCCATTTCATAGTTCATCACGCCCATCGACTGCCATTCTTCCATCGAGCCTTTGAAGCGGCTGACGACGCGACCGGAGTAGGTATCATAACGCTCCTGGCCCGGATAGAAGGTATCGGAAGACGCGGTCACGCCAATGTGCGTGGTGGCGCCGGCAGCCTTGGCGGCTTCGACCAGTGCCGTAGTACAGGCAAAGTCGGCCACGGCCGGGAACTCCATCGGTGCGAAGTGCAGGCTGGCACCGTCGAGGCGAACCGCTGCGGTAGTGACCAGGACATCACCAACGTTGATGTTCGACTGGATCGCACCGGTGGTGCCGATACGCAGGAAGGTACGGATACCCAATTGCGCCAGTTCTTCAACCGCGATTGAGGTAGACGGGCCGCCGATACCGGTAGAGCAGACGATCACGGCTTTGCCGTCCAGTTCTGCGCGCCAGGAGGTAAATTCACGATGGGAAGCCAGATGCACCGGATTTTCCATCAGCTTGGCAATTTTCTCTACGCGCTGTGGATCGCCTGGAACGATGGCAAGCTGGGCCCCTTGTAAATCTTTTTTAGTGAGGCCGAGATGAAAAACGTCAGATTGGGACATACGAGACTCCTCATAGATCATGTTTATTGGGAGGAACAAAAAAGTACTCTACTGAAAATTGTCACTCATTTTCGTGACAACCATCACTATGAATAAAGAAACAGACTGCAATCTACATAACTTTTGTGATTTAAGTCACAAAAACAAAGTGAGCAGTCGATATGAACGTCTCAGATGCCCCTAGTCTAGTCGACAAAATGCATCGCCATTTTTCACTCTGTTTCCTGAGCTCAGGGCTGATTACCTGATGAAACTATTTACCAGATGACAGAAAATAACCTTATTTTATCGGTGACTTAGCCACAATAAAGGGAGCTAACGCACCTTATGGTGCTAATGCGGGTCAACAGGCGTAATAGCATGATAAAAAGACAACAAAAATGCGCTAAAGCCAGATAATTATTCGTTTTTTACAGACTTGACTGAAAATGCTCCACCCGGTGCCAATAACCGCTAATCTTTCCTATAGTTAATCTCAGCGCTTTTCTCGATTGCATGGAGCCCCGCAATGAAAACCGATCAAGTGATGACATTAAAACAGGCCCAGGGGGGATTCACCCCGGCCGTTACACCCTTGGCTGCTTCGACCATTCTCACCGATGAACAAGGCATTCATGCCGGGGAAACCACCATTCCTTCACAGGGTGACAATCTGCCGGCCTATATCGCCAAACCTGCAGATCACAGCGGCCCCTTCCCGGTGGTGCTGGTGGTACAGGAGATTTTCGGTGTTCACGAACATATTCAGGATATCTGTCGCCGCCTGGCGAAACAGGGTTATCTGGCGATCGCGCCGGAGCTGTATTTCCGCCAGGGGGATGCCAAAGATTACACCGACATCAGCGAGCTGTTCCAAAAGCTGGTGCTCAAGGTGCCAGATCGTCAGGTGCTGGCGGATCTGGATCATGCCGCTCATTGGGCGATGCGCCACGGCGGCGATGCCGGCAAGTTGGCGATTACCGGTTTTTGCTGGGGCGGGCGCATTACCTGGCTGTATGCCGCGCATAACCCGCAGTTGAAAGCCGCTGTTGCCTGGTACGGCAAACTGGTGGGTGAGAAAACGCTGAATTCGCCAAAACATCCGATCGATGTCGCTACGCAACTTTCTGCGCCGGTGCTGGGATTATATGGCGGGCAGGATACCAGTATCCCGCTGGATTCGGTGGACAGCATGCGTCAGGCGATCCGCGCGGCCAATGCCGAAGCCGAGATCGTGGTCTACCCCGAAGCCGGCCACGCCTTCTATGCCGATTATCGACCAAGCTATGATGCGGAAGCGTCAACAGACGGTTGGCAACGCATGCTGGCATGGTTCGCCCAACATGGCGTGCCGGGCGTTAAATAAGGGGCAGGGGCAAACATTGCCCCGTCCCTTTTACCATTAACCTAAGGTCAATCCCCCGAACGCGGCGCGCCAGTCGCACTCAAATTTATCCACGGCGGCCTGTACCGCCGGCGTACAAATAAACTGCTCCGCCACATCTACCGGTAGCGTAATGGCTTCACAACCTGCCAGCAGGCATTCCAGCGCCTGACGAGGTGTTTTGAAGCTGGCGGCCAATACTTTGGCCTGTGGCGCATGCAGCGTCAGCAATTGTTGCAGCTCTTGCACGGTAACCATACCGTTGCCGCCCTGGGCATCCAGTCGATTAACATAGGGTGCCACATACTCCGCCCCAGCCAGAGCAGAAAGCAACCCTTGCGCCGCGCCATACACCGCCGTACCTAACGTCGGGATACCCATGCTATGCAGCGTCTTGATCGCCGCCAACCCCTCAGCCGTCACCGGCACCTTCACCACCAGGCCAGGAACCCGCTGGTTAAGCATTACCGCTTCCGCCACCATCTGATCTGCCGTAGCGGCCAGTACCTGAGCGAACAATTTGCCTTCCCCACCCAATGCATCACGCAATGCCGGCAACACTTCCCATAATGAGGTATGTGACGCAGCCACTATGCTCGGGTTAGTCGTCACCCCCTGCAGCGGTAACACTCGCGCCAAACGCTTTACTGCACTGATATCCGCAGTATCCAGATAGAGTTCCATAATTGTCCCTCGAAGCTAAAATGAAGGGCGCCGCAGCGCCCTGAATGGATCACAGTTCCAGTTCTTGTTTCAGCAATGCTTCCACCTGTTGGGCCGTCACGGCTTTCACCAGCGCATCGCGGAAGCCTTCATGCATAATGCGTCGTGCCAGTTTGGAGAAAATGCGCATATGTTGATCACCCGCGGCATGCTTGTTGAGTGTCAGCATGATGATGAACTGCGCCTCTTCATCACCCCAGACGACCGGCTGCGCCAGCTTGGCCACGCTAATAGTGGACTGCTCAATGTGTTCGGATTTGGTATGTGGAATGGCAAAACCAAAACCCAGACCGGTGGAAAAGACAGCCTCACGGGCCCACAAATCGGCAGCCAACTTGCGGGGATAACGACAGCGCCCAGCCAGGAGCAGGTTATCCGCCATACCTTTGATCACTTCTTCTTTACTGCACCAGTCAGCCCCTAGCGCAATACAATCTGGCGTAATCAACGGTGCATCGCTTTGCTCCATACGGAATTGCGCGAGCAGATGTTCCACTTCCAGTGAAGTACGGCAAGCCATCGCCCGGTTCAGCAGCAGACGGCATTCACGACTGTCCAATTTGGCCAAGCGGCTTTTAGTGGCGGCAATCGCAGGCGCACTCATGCTGATCTCGTCCAACCCCATGCCTACCAGCAACGGCAGCACCGAGCCCTTGGCCCCCAGTTCACCGCACAACCCTATCCATTTGCCGTGGCGATGCACCTCGCGCACCGCACTGTCCAGGCTGCGTAAGAAGGCCGGGTTCAGACTGTTGTAGTGTTTGATGACTTTGGCGTTATCGCGATCCACCGCCAGCAGGTATTGCGTCAGGTCGTTGCTGCCGATGCTGAAGAAATCAATCTCCTCGCAGCACTGATCGATGATAAACAGCACCGAGGGGACTTCCAGCATGATGCCGAGGGGGATTTTTTCATCAAAAGGGATTTGAGCAGCGCGCAGTGATTGCTTCACTTCCGCCAATTGGTCTTTCACCCACAGGATCTCTTCCATCGAAGAGATCATTGGGATCATGATCTTCAACGGGCCATGTGCTGAAGCCCGCAGGATCGAGCGCAGTTGGGTACGGAAAAGGGGCAAAAACTCCTGATAGATACGCACCGCCCGGTAGCCGAGAAATGGATTGTTCTCCATTGGGATGTTCAGGTAATCCACCGGTTTGTCACCGCCAATATCCATGGTGCGCACGATAATCGCCTTGCCACCGGCCGCCTCTATCGCCTGGCAATAAATGTTATACAGCTCATCTTCCGCAGGTGCGGTCAGGCGATCCATATACAGCATTTCAGTACGGAACAGGCCCACCGCTTCGGCACCATTGCCAAATGCGGCCTGCGCTTCCACCGCATGGGCGATATTAGCCGCCACTTCCATACGGATACCGTCTGCCGTGCGCCCCGGCTGATCAAGATAAGCACTTTGCTGCTGGCGGATTTGCGCGCTCAGCCATTGCTCCTGTTGATAATAGCGGTGAACCGATTCGCTGAGATCGCAGACCACCAGCCCGAGATCGCCATCGATCTGCACCGATTGATTCAGGTAGGGCTGCAATGCCGCGGCATCTACCCCCACCAATGTCGGAATATTAAATGAACGAGCCAGGATCACCGTATGCGAGGTACTGCCGCCACTGCCCAGCAGCAAGCCTTTCAGATAGCGCTTATCCAACTCGAGAAACTGGCTCGGCGTCAGTTCATCGGTGATGCAAATGCTGTCGACATTCAGTGCCTGCTGCGCCGGGAAGCTGCGCTCGCCATAAATATGCTGCAAAAGCTGAAAACTGACATCACGAATATCCAGTTCGCGTTCACGCAGATAAGCACTGGCAGACTGCGCCAACTGCCGACTAAAGTGAGCGGCGGCGCTCACAATCGCTGCCGCACAACTTTCCCCACACAACACGGCTTCAAGCAGGTGCTGGCGGAATGCGCCGTCACGTAATAACGAACGGTGCGCTTCCAGCACCGCCGTCGTGGTGCCGCTGCCTGCCATCAGTTGCAGATCCAGCGCCTTACCGAAACGCGCCAGGCCGTCCGCCAGTTGATTTTGTTCCTGTTCAACGCTTTTGGCCGTTGGTAAATCCAGCGAGTTTAAATCGACCCGCGCCAGGTGCACCAGTTTACCGCCGGCAGTGCCCTGGCTGACCGGGCATGCTCGCAGCAGCCAGGGATTGAGATTGGCCAGAGAGGCCGGGATGGGCTCCTGCTCGGCAGAATCATCCACCTGTGGCAATGCTTCGTCACAGTGTGGGAATTCATGTTCAATGAACTGGCTCAGGCGTTCGGACGCCGCCTGCTCATCTTCCCCTTCAATCGTTACCCGACATTCATCCCCCAACAGGATGTCAGCGCCGATCAGCGACAGCACGCTTTTGCCATCACCGCTGATACCGCGGCGCGGGTTATACCATTCAAAGCGGGAATGAAAACCGTTACAGAGTTTTTCGATATGACTCGCTGGGCGAGCATGAACGCCATTAGGCAGCACGCAGGTAAACGTCACAATTTTAGCCATCACTCTTTCCTCATGCCTTGGCAGCAGTGAACAACACCAATTTGTCACAAGGATAAAAGCCCAACGCGGGTGGCGGCTATCGGACAAAAATGCCAAACACTGGACAAATGTATGATGACGGCATAAATGAGAAGCCGCTCACAAAGCCTTTCTATCAAGGCCGCTTTATCGGGACCCACACTTTGAGGTTGATCGCACTTTTACTCTGACATTACAAAAATCCAGTAAATGGCAATTTTATCCACTGTTTGTTGCTCGGGCAGATGCCTATTGTGATAGCCAACAACCTTTCTCCATCAGGGGTTATTACTCCGATGGTTTTGTCCCCAGAAGCACGCTGGTTGCGGCCAGGGAGTGAGCAATGAAAGATCTGATCGGCATACTTAAAAATACGCGTCAGCATTTAATGACCGGCGTCTCCCATATGATCCCGTTTGTCGTCGCAGGCGGCATTCTGCTTGCCGTCTCGGTGATGTTATACGGCAAAGGTGCCGTACCCGATGCCGCCACCGATCCTAATCTGAAAAGACTGTTCGACATCGGGGTGGCGGGGCTGACGCTGATGGTGCCCTTCCTGGCAGCCTATATTGGCTACTCGATTTCCGATCGTTCTGCATTAGCGCCTTCCGCCATTGGTGCCTGGGTGGGTGCCTCTTTCGGTGCCGGCTTCTTTGGTGCCATCATCGCCGGTTTGCTGGGCGGCATTATCGTGTTCTACCTGAAAAAGATCCCAGTGCCGAAGATCCTGCGCTCGGTGATGCCGATCTTCGTGATCCCGATTATTGGCACCCTGCTCACCGCAGGCATCATGATGTGGGGGTTGGGGGAACCGGTCGGTGCGCTGACTAATGGCCTGACTCATTGGCTGCAAGGCATGCAGCAGGGCAGCATCATCGTACTGGCGATTATCCTGGGGTTGATGCTGGCATTTGATATGGGCGGCCCGGTCAACAAGGTGGCCTATGCCTTTATGCTGATTTGCGTGGCACAAGGCGTTTACTCGGTGGTTGCCATAGCGGCCGTTGCCATCGCCACCCCGCCGCTCGGTCTGGGGTTCGCCACGCTGATTGGCCGTAAATACTACAGTGCAGAAGAACGCGAAGCCGGTAAAGCCGCCTTGTTGATGGGCTGCGTCGGCGTGACCGAAGGCGCTATCCCCTTTGCCGCCGCCGACCCACTGCGGGTTATCCCTTCCATCATGATCGGTTCCGCCTGTGCCGCCGTTACCGCCGCATTGACCGGAGCGCAGTGCTATGCCGGCTGGGGTGGCCTGATTGTGCTGCCGGTGGTTGAAGGCAAGCTGGGCTTCGTCGCGGCCTTGCTGGTAGGCATGGTGGTCACCGCCCTGCTGGTTAACCTGCTGAAGCGCTTTGCCGCCAGGAAACAGGCCGCCAATACACCGCAGGAAACCAGCCTGGATCTGGATTTCGAAATTAACTGAATAAAAAAGGAGCTGATTATGACGACAATTATCGCAGTTACCGCTTGTCCTTCCGGTGTTGCCCACACCTATATGGCTGCCGAAGCCCTCGAACGTTCAGCCAAAGCCAAAGGCTGGCAGTGCAAGGTGGAAACCCAGGGCTCTATTGGCCTGGAGAACGAACTCAGCACCGAAGACGTGGCAGCCGCCGATGTGGTGATCCTGACCAAAGATATCGGCATCAAATTTGAAGAGCGTTTCAAGGGGAAGACCGTGGTGCGCGTAGCCATCAGCGACGCGGTAAAACGCGCCGACGCCATCATGGACAAAATTGCAGCCCATCTGGCGCAACTGGCCTGAACGTATGCCCGGCCCCATGCCGGGCGCTACCGCCCGCAGACCCTCACAGAAGGAAAACGTGATGACCTCCCGAATCGAACGCCTGAAAACTGCGTTGTTCTCCGCCCCACGTGAAATATCGCTGGAACGTGCGCAGCTTTACACTAACAGTCACCGGCAAACTGAAGGGGAACCGACCCTCATCCGCCGTGCCAAAGCCACCGCGTATATTCTGGATCACGTTGAGATTTCGCTGCGGGCAGACGAGTTAATCGCCGGTAACCGCACGGTGAAACCACGTGCGGGGATCGTATCGCCAGAAATGGACCCCTACTGGCTGCTGGAAGAGCTGGATGCCTTTCCAACCCGTCCACAAGATCGCTTCGCCATTTCTGATGCCGACAAACAGCTTTACCGTGAACAGCTTTATCCCTACTGGGCAACGCGCTCGATGAAAGACTTCATCAACAGCCAAATGCCGGAAGAGGTGAAAACGGCTACGCAAACCCAGATTTTCAGCATCAATCAGACCGACAAGGGCCAGGGGCATATCATTATCGATTATCCCCGCCTGCTGAACCATGGACTGGATAGCTTATTAGCCGAACTGCAACAGCATGTAGTGCAGCAACCGGACAACCCGTTCTACGCCGCCGCGCTGCTGTTGTTACAAGCCTCACAACGCCATATCCTGCGCTATGCCACACTGGCAAGAGGTATGGCGGCCGAGTGCAGCGACGAAACCCGCAGCGCCGAATTGCTGCGTATTGCCAGGGTTTCTGCCCAGATCGCACACCACAAACCACAAGATTTCTATCAGGCTTGCCAGCTATTTTGGTACATGAATATTATTTTGCAGTACGAATCCAACGCCAGCTCGTTATCACTGGGCCGCTTCGATCAGTACATGCTGCCGTTTTACCAGGCCTCCCTCAATCAGGGAGAAGATCCGGCCTTCCTGCGGGAGTTACTGGAAAGCCTGTGGGTGAAATGCAACGACATCGTCCTGCTGCGATCCACCTCCAGCGCCCGTTATTTCGCCGGCTTCCCTACCGGTTACACCATTTTGTTGGGCGGCCTG
The DNA here is from genome assembly GCF_949794035.1 of Serratia proteamaculans. NCBI lineage: Bacteria > Pseudomonadati > Pseudomonadota > Gammaproteobacteria > Enterobacterales > Yersiniaceae > Serratia > Serratia proteamaculans. Next base: position 242,276 of record NZ_OX461105.1, on the reverse strand, counting down.
ACGGAAACCGGCCGCAGCGCGGTCAACCTGCTGTCGTTCCTGTGCCTGGACGCCTATCAGACTATCCGTTTGCCCCAGCCGAACCTGGGCGTACGGGTTAATGAATTTATCGACCGACCGTTCCTGCTGAAAACCGCCGAAACTATTCGTCTTGGTACCGGCATTCCGCAAATATTCAACGATGAAGTGGTCGTGCCGGCATTTCTTAACCGTGGGGTGTCGCTGGAAGATGCGCGTGACTATGCGGTCGTCGGCTGTGTTGAACTGTCGATCCCCGGACGGACCTACGGCCTGCACGATATCGCCATGTTCAACCTGCTGAAGGTAATGGAACTGACGCTGTTGGACAATGAAGGCAATAGCAGCCTTACCTATCCACTGTTATTGGAACAGATCCGTGAGAAGATCCGCCACTACGTTCGGCTCATGGCGCAAGGCAGCAATATTTGTGATATCGGCCACCGCGACTGGGCACCGGTTCCGCTGCTGTCTTCGTTTATCGAAGACTGCCTGAAAAACGGCAAAGATATTACCGACGGCGGAGCACGCTATAACTTCTCCGGCGTACAAGGTATCGGCATCGCTAACCTGAGCGACTCGCTATTTGCCCTGAAAGGATTGGTATTTGAACAGCAGCGTCTGAGTTTTGACGACCTGCTGGCGACGTTAAAAGCCAACTTTGCCACGACAGAGGGGGAAAAAATCCGGGCCAGACTGATTAACCATTTCGATAAGTACGGCAATGATATCGACGAAGTTGATCTGATCAGTGCCGATTTGCTGCGTTTTTACTGCAAAGAAGTGGAGAAATATCGCAACCCGCGCGGCGGCCAATTTACACCAGGTTCCTATACCGTATCCGCCCATGTCCCCTTGGGTGCCGTGGTGGGGGCAACGCCGGATGGACGCTACGCCGGAGAACAACTGGCGGACGGAGGGCTTTCACCGATGCTCGGCCAGGATGCTCAAGGGCCGACGGCAGTGCTGAAATCGGTAAGCAAACTGGATAACTATTTGCTTTCGAACGGCACGTTGCTGAACGTGAAGTTCACACCCGCTACGCTGGAGGGTCAACAAGGGCTGAACAAACTGGCGGATTTCCTCGGGGCCTTTACCAAGCTCAAATTGCAGCATGTTCAGTTCAATGTGGTGAATGCCGAAACACTGCGGGAAGCGCAAGCCCGGCCGCAGGATTTCGCCGGATTGGTGGTGCGGGTCGCCGGCTATAGCGCATTCTTCGTAGAGCTGTCGAAGGAGATCCAGGATGACATCATCCGCCGTACAGCGCATCAACTGTAACCTTATTGCGCCCGGGTTTGACCGGGCCGCTACCGCCGCCCCTCTGGGCCGTATTTTCATCATTCAGCGGTTTTCGCTGAATGATGGACAGGGCATACGTACCCTGGTGTTTTTTAAAGGTTGCCCCCACACCTGCCCATGGTGCGCCAATCCGGAATCGATGTCGGGCAAGTTCCACCTGGTGCGGCGTAAAGCCAAATGCCTGCACTGCCAACCTTGCCTGAATGATGCACAAGAGTGCCCAAGCGGGGCGATGGAGCTTATCGGTCAGAGCATGACGCTGGATGCCCTGCTGCTGCAAATTTTAAAAGATGAGGTGTTCTACCGCAGCTCCGGCGGCGGCGTCACGCTTTCCGGCGGCGAGGTACTGATGCAGGCCGAGTTTGCCGGCCAACTGTTACAGCGCTTGCAGGCATTGGGCATCAATACTGCGATAGAAACTGCCGGGGATGCGCCGTTAGCCAGCGTGCTGGCCCTGGCGGAACATTGCGATCAAGTGTTGTTCGACTTGAAAATCATGAACACCAATGCTGCAAAACGCCTGTTGAACATAAATCAGCCGCGGGTATTGGCAAACTTTACCATGCTGGCACAGCGCGGCATTAAGCTGCTCCCTCGCCTGCCGTTGATCCCCGGCTACACCCTGGACCGGGAGAATATGGCTCAGGTACTGGCATTCCTGGCACCTTTTGGGCTGTCGGAGATCCACCTGCTGCCTTTTCATCAATATGGCGAGGCCAAATATGAACTGCTGGGGCGTGAATATACACTGCGCAATGTTGCTCCCCCGTCAGAGCAGGAGATCGCGCCGTTGCAGGCCATGGCGCAACAGGCAGGGTTCCGGGTAACGATGGGTGGATGACTGGCGATAACAGAGGAAGGGGTATCTTATGGCGATAAAACTGGTGGCCGTGACGGCTTGCGTCAGCGGGGTTGCCCATACCTATATGGCTGCCGAAAGGTTGGAAAAACTCTGTGCTCAGGAAAAGTGGCCGCTGAAAGTCGAAACTCAAGGCGCGCTGGGGATTGAAAATCCGCTGACGGTAAATGACCTGTCTGAGGCCGACGTAGTACTGTTAATCAGCGATATCCTGCTGGCGGAAAGTGAACGCTTTGAGCACCACCGCTGCGTGCAGATCGGCATCAACACTTTTTTACATACCCCGGAAAAGGCGCTAAGTGCGGTACGTAAAGCCGCCGCATCACCGCAGCAAACGCATATCCGGGTGGTTTAATCCGCCTCGTCCCGCGCTTTCAGTTCGCTATGGTATTGCCCACGATATTCCGAGGGAGAGCGCTCGGTATTTTTGCGAAACAGGCGGCAGAAATAGTTACTGTCGACAAATCCGCAGGCATGCGCCACCTCTTTTACCTTCATGTCATAGCGTTTAAGCAAATGCTTCGCCTGCTCCAGCCGCACGTGATTTAAATACTCGTTAAACCCAACCCCACCGGTTTTTTGAAACAGGTGAGAGAGGTAGTTTGACGAGATATAAAATGCCTGGGCTACCGACTCACGGGTTAGAGGTTCGCGATAATGCTCTTCCAGATGGCAGCGCACTGCGTCGAACAAAGCCTGGCTGCGGGAAGCGGTTTTCACTGAGCTGCCGAACAGATCGAGCGCATGGCTCAACAATCCCTTGGTCAGAAAACGTGCGGTAGCTTGATCGCTTTGACGCCAGGCCAGTTCGTTGAGCGCCTGCAACATAAATGACCCCACACGAGGGCCACGACGCGCCACGTTATCTTTCCCCAACGGCCGCGTATTTTCCCCATCCCAGCCCACCAGGCTGTACCCCAGTTGCTGTTTGCCAAACAACAGGCTGAGCGTGGTTACGGGCCGTTGCCAACGCGGGCTGTTCCACCCTTGCGCCGGAACAAACAGCACATCTCCCGACAGCAGCAATTGTTGCTGGATACCCTGACCGCCCTCCCAAGCCATCTCCTGTTCACCTTCGATCACCATTTCAAGACGCGGAAAATCCACCTGATAAGCCAGTTCGGGTGCCGGTTGCTGATTACCGGCGAAATACACCTGCCGAATACCCTGCACATCATTAAGCAGTGGTGCCAGCAAGGTTGCAAGCGGGTGTTTCATCGAAGCAATCCTTCAAATCGGGGGTAAAGCGATAGCCGATCATAACCAAAAGCGACAACGAAAACGCGGGGGAAGAACAACAAATGACATCAGCAGCAAACGCCAACAAACTCGACATAAAAAAGGGCGCCGAAGCGCCCAGAATCAGCTCACCAAAATAGGGTTATCAGGCCTGCTGTTCGCGCAGGCGCTGCGCTGCCAGCACCATGTTGGCCAGCGACTGACGGGTTTCCGGCCAGCCACGGGTTTTCAGGCCGCAGTCCGGGTTGACCCACAGACGTTCTGCCGGAATGTTCTGCGCAGCCTTACGCAGCAGCGCTTCGATCCACTCCACGCTTGGCACGTTTGGCGAGTGAATGTCATACACGCCCGGGCCAATTTCGTTTGGATATTCGAACTCCTTGAAGGCTTCCAACAGATCCATATCGGAACGTGAGGTTTCGATGGTGATCACATCGGCATCCAGCGCAGCTATCGAATCCATGATGTCGTTGAACTCGCAATAACACATGTGGGTGTGGATCTGCGTGTCATCTTGCGCCACGGCGGCATTCAGTTTGAACGCATCCACCGCCCAGTTCAGGTAAGCAGCCCAGTCGGATTGACGCAGCGGCAGGCCTTCACGCAGTGCCGGTTCGTCAATCTGGATGATGCCGATGCCGGCTTTTTCCAGATCTTGCACTTCATCACGCAGTGCCAGGGCGATCTGTTTGGCAATCACTTCACGGGTCACGTCTTCACGCGGGAACGACCAGCAAAGAATGGTCACCGGGCCGGTCAACATGCCTTTTACCGGTTTGTCGGTCAGTGACTGAGCATACTTCGCCCACTCAACGGTGATGGCTTCCGGGCGGCTGATATCACCGATGATCACCGGTGGTTTTACGCAGCGGGAACCGTAGCTCTGTACCCAGCCGTTTTGGGTGAAGACGAAGCCGTCGAGGTTCTCGCCGAAGTATTCCACCATGTCGTTGCGCTCGGCTTCGCCGTGCACCAATACGTCCAGACCCAGACGCTCTTGTTCTGTGATCGCCTGTTTGATGTGCTCGCTAATGCTGGTGCGGTAGTTATTGCCGTCCAAACGCCCCTGTTTGAAGTCCAGACGCAGGCCACGGATTTCGGTGGTCTGTGGGAATGAACCGATAGTGGTGGTCGGCCAGGCCGGCAGGTTAAAACGCTCACGCTGTGCCTGAGCACGCTCGACGTAAGGACGCTGACGTTCGCTGTCCTGGGCAGTAATTGCCGCCAGGCGTTGACCAACCTGCGCATTATGCACGCGGCTGGACTGACGACGGGCACGGATTGGCGCGCTGTAGACGTCCAGTTCAGCCTGTTTTGCTGCGCCCGGGGCATTCAACGCTGCGCTCAGCAACGCCACTTCGGCACATTTTTGCAGAGCGAAGGCGAACCAGCTTTTCACTTCTTCATCCAGGCGGGTTTCCACGCTCAGATCGATTGGGCTGTGCAGCAATGAACAGGAAGTCCCGATCCACAGCGGGCGGCTGCCCACTAATGGCTGCAAACGCTCAAACCAGCTGCTCAGATCGGCGCGCCAGACGTTGCGTCCGTTGATCACACCCAGTGACAGCAGCCACTCTTTCGGCAGCGCTTTATTCAATACCTCGATATCGTCGTGGCCGCCAACCAGGTCGACGTGCAGCCCCTGCACCGGCAGCTCACGGAGGGTGTCAAGATTGTGGCCAACGCTGTCGAAGTAGGTGGTCAGCAGCAGTTTTACCTGGCCTTGCAGTGCGTCATAAGCCGGTTTGAAGGCGTTCAGCCACTCCTGCGGCAATTCCAGCACCAGCGCAGGCTCGTCGATCTGCACCCATTCAACGCCACGTTTCGCCAGTTCGGCCAGTACCTGCTGGTAAACCGGCAGGATATCGTTCAGCAGCGACAGGCGGTCAAACGACTCACCCTTCACTTTGCCCAGCCACAGATAAGTGACCGGCCCCAGCAGTACAGGCTTGATTTTGTGACCCAGCGCCAGCGCTTCGTCAACTTCGTCCAGCAATTGGGTCCAGCCCAGTTTGAACTGCTGGCCCTTATGGAATTCAGGCACCATGTAGTGGTAGTTGGTGTTAAACCATTTGGTCATTTCCGCCGCTGCCGCCGGTTCGCCGGTCGGTGCACGGCCACGGCCCAGACGGAACAACGTGTCCAGATCGATTGAGCCGTCCGCATTCTGATGACGCGCCGGCACGTTGCCCAGCAACAGGCTGGTGGTCAACACATGGTCATACCAGGCGAAATCGCCGACCGGCACTAAATCCACTCCGGCCTGCTGTTGCTGTTGCCAATGTCGAGCGCGCAGCTCGCGGCCAACCGCCAGTAGTTCTTCCTGCGTTGAGTTACCTGCCCAGTAGCTTTCCTGAGCTTTTTTCAGCTCACGTCGTAGCCCAACGCGTGGAAAACCGAGTGTGTGATTTAAAATTGCCATCGTCATATTCCCCATTTAGCCGTCCAGATGTTTACACATCCATAATCCGCAGGTACTGTATTAACCACAAGCGCAATTTATTCACTGTCACTGTGAAGGACTCTCATGATCGAACTGAAACACTTACGGACGCTGCAGGCTCTGCGCAATACCGGCTCGCTGGCGGCCGCAGCAGCCCAACTCCATCAGACGCAGTCTGCTCTGTCGCATCAGTTCAGCGATCTGGAGCAGCGTCTGGGCTTCAAGCTGTTCGTTCGCAAAAGCCAACCGCTGCGCTTTACCGCGCAGGGAGAGATCCTGTTACAGCTGGCGGAGCAGGTGCTGCCACAAATCCAGCAGGCACTGCAGACTTGCCACGAGCCGCATCAAGCCACGTTGCGCATCGCCATTGAATGCCACAGTTGTATTCAGTGGCTGACACCGGCGCTGGATAACTTCCGCCAGAGTTGGCCGCAGGTGGTGATGGACTTCAAGTCCGGCGTCACCTTTGACCCGCAGCCGGCATTGCAGCAGGGCGAGCTGGATGTGGTGCTGACCTCCGACATTCTGCCGCGCAGCGGTCTGCATTATTCACCGATGTTTGATTTTGAAGTACGGTTGGTGCTGGCGCCGGACCACCCGTTAGCCAGCAAGCTGCACATTGAGCCTGAAGATTTAATCGATGAAACGCTGATGATTTATCCGGTACAGCGCCAGCGGTTGGATATCTGGCGTCATTTCCTGCAACCGGCGGGCATCAGCCCGGCGCTGAAAAACGTCGATAACACCCTGCTGCTGATCCAGATGGTGTCGGCGCGGATGGGGATTGCGGCATTACCGCATTGGGTGGTGGAAAGTTTTGAACGCCAGGGGCTGGTGGTGACCAAAACTCTGGGGGATGGCCTGTGGAGTCGTCTGTATGCGGCGGTACGTGATGGTGAGCAGCGCCAGGCGGTAACCGAAGCCTTTATCCGTTCGGCGCGCCAGCACGCCTGCAATCATCTGCCCTTCGTGCGTGATGCCGACCGCCCAAGCGCCGGTGTTGCCAGCGTCAAACCGCTGGCTTCGCAACCCTGAAAACAGGGCTGCCTGCGCTTGGGCGGCCCGGTTTATTTACTGATTATCTTGGGTGCCACCCAACGACGATGCACCCACAGCGAAGCGACAATCACCGCCCCACCGATAATAAAACTTGGCCAGTGCGGTTGTTGCTGCCAGATGGCCAGATTCACCAACAGCCCGGCGGGCACATGCATGTTATTCATGATGCCAAGCGTGCCGGCATCCACCTGCGTTGCACCGTAGTTCCACATGAAATACCCCAGCCCGGAAGCCACCACGCCCAGCCACACCAGAATGCCCCATTGCAGGTTGGTGGTCGGCAACTGCTGAGGATTGCCCCACAGGCACCAGGCTACCACCGCCACCACTAACGCGCCCAGGTAGAACCAGGAGAACGCGGTGTGCTGTGGTAACGGGTGCACTTCCATCAGGCGCTTGTAACCGACCATGCCGATGGCAAAGCTGATGTTCGCCGCCTGCACCAGCAGTAATCCCCACCAGAAATGCTCGCTAAGTTGGTGGTAACGGATGATCGCCGCCCCCAGCACCGCCAGCAGCGCACTGAATACGTAGCTCCAGCGCAGACGCTGGCCGCTGATCAAATCATAAATCAGCGTGACGTACAGCGGCGTCAGCACGGTAAACAGCAGGAATTCCGGCACCGTCAGGTACATGTAAGCGCGGAAGCTGAACAGGTACATGATGCCGAGCTGACAGGCCCCCACCAGCATGTACATCAGGATCACTTTCGGTTTGATATTGCGCCAGCGCAGGAACGGCAGGAACACCAATGCCGCCAGGCCGATACGCATCAGCACCGAGAACCAGCTGTCGACCTGACCCGCCAGATATTCGCCAATCAGGCTGAAAGAGAACGCCCACAGAATGGTAGTAATCACCAGAAGTAGCACGATGGGTTCACCCTAAAAATTCACAAAGGGCGATTGTAACGGAAGGCAGGAAAGGTCGTGACGAAAAGGCGGTTTACATCTGTGCAAAATACAAACTGTCGGCAAAATTTCACCGGTGAGTTAGTCTTAATAGAAAACGGAGGTAAAGATCATGAAGCGTTATCACCTGCTCTACGGCCTGTTGCTGCTGTCCGGGTTGGCCACCGCAGCCAACGGCGTCACCGAGCTCAGCTCGCAACAGCAGTTTCTCAACCAACGCAATCAGCAAGCGCAGCAACAGCGCATGCTGAATAACCAGCAGTTGGATCAGCGCCGCCTGCAACAACAGCGGCAGTTCGACAACAATCAGCAGCAACTGCAGCCAAATTCGCCGAACGGCGGGCAACTGCTGCCAAATGGTAACCAACCACGTAACCCGTTCAACCGCACCACGCCTTCGGTGCCGCAGGCTCCGTTGCCGGCTACGCCGATGCGCCCATGAGGATGATCGTAGCCGCTGTCAGCAGGGTAGAGCGGACAGCGGCAAATTTTTAACCCAGGTTAACCATTCGGAAAATCGGGGCCAATCAAATCTATCCGGTCAGTACAAATACAATCAACGCCCCAGTTCAACAACAGGCGCGCACGCGCCGGTTGGTTAACGGTATAAACCAGAATGCGTAAACCTGCCGCTTTCAGCGCCGCCACCCGCTCTTCCGTCAGCTCTTTGTGGTTGATGTGCAACGATACGCAGCCCAGACGTTCGGTCAGCGCCGGCCAGTTGTCATCCCACTGATCCAGCAGCAGGCCACGTGGCAGCTCCGGCACCGTGCGCTGTGCCGCCTCAAGTGCCTCAACCGAGAATGATGAAAGCAGCGGATCGGTTTGTCCCTGCCACAGCAGACGCGCCGCCAACGCCACCACCCGACCGGTTTCGTCATCGCTGCCGGTGGTGGGTTTGATTTCAATGTTCGCCATCATGCCATGCTGCAGGCAGCGTTCCGCCACCTCGGCCAGCAGCGGCAAACGCTCGCCCTTGTAGGCGGAGTTATACCAGTTGCCGGCATCCAGTTGCACCAGCTTGTCCCACGGCAACTCACCCGCCACGCCCCAGCCGTTGCTGGTGCGATCCAGGGTATCGTCATGCAGCAGAAAGATTTGCCCGTCCTGCGCCAGTTTGGCGTCGAACTCAATCATTTTGTGGCAGTGACGCGCGCCAACGTCGATCGCCGCCAGGGTATTTTCCGGCGCCAGGGAACCGCCGCCACGGTGGGCGACAATGTGTGGGTAAGGCCAGGCTGTGGTCATTGTTCCATCCGTAATCCGCTATCGGTATCAAAAAAGTGCAGTGCCTGTGCAGGCAGCTGTAAATATAGCGTGCTGCCCGCCGCCGGCATAGTTTCATGCGACAGCCGCGCAATCACGCCGTGACCGCCCCACTGCCCGTGCGCCAGATTATCTGCGCCCAACAGCTCCAGCGTTTGCAGCACCAGCGGTACGCCGCCCTGTTGCTCGGTAGTCAGTTGAATATGCTCCGGACGGATACCGACCGTCAACGGCCGGCCGGCCCACTGCGCTTTGGCCTGCGGCAAATTCAGCGTCATGCCCTCCGCCAGCAACAATTGGCTGCCGTCGGCACTCAGGGTGCCAGGCAACAGATTCATCGCCGGTGAGCCAATAAAGCTGGCAACAAACAGCGATGCCGGGCGCTGGTAGACCTCGCTTGGGGTACCAATCTGCTCCGCCACGCCCTTGTTCATCACGATCACCCGTTGTGCCAGCGTCATCGCCTCCACCTGATCGTGCGTGACGTACAGGCTGGTGGTTTTCAGTCGACGGTGCAGTTGCTGTAATTCCAGACGCATCTGCACACGCAGCTTGGCATCCAGGTTGGACAAGGGTTCATCAAACAGGAACACCGCCGGTTCACGCACGATAGCGCGCCCCATTGCCACCCGCTGGCGCTGCCCGCCGGAAAGCTCACGCGGCTTGCGCTGCAACAGCGGTTCCAGTTCTAAAATGCGCGCCGCTTCTTCAACCCGCTGTTGGATATGCTGTTTGCCAAAGCCGCGAATTTTCAGGCCATAGGCCATGTTGTCATACACGCTCATGTGCGGATACAGCGCATAGTTCTGGAACACCATCGCGATGCCGCGATCTTTCGGCTCCATATCAGTCACGCGTTGGCCATCGATATAAATATCGCCACTGGTGGTACGTTCCAGCCCGGCGACCATGCGCAGCAGCGTCGATTTGCCACAGCCGGACGGGCCGACCATCACGATAAACTCACCGTCCGCCACATCGAGATCGATCTGCTTAATCACCGGCGTTTTACCGTCGTAAGATTTGGTGACTGCCTGTAGTTTTAAACCTGCCATGTGAAAATTTCTCTCGTTACTTTTCGCTGTCGACGAGACCGCGTACAAACCAGCGCTGCATCAGAAGAACCACCGCCAGCGGTGGGATTAAAGTCAGAATCATCGCTGCCATTACCTGATTCCACTGGGTCGGCGCGCCGGAGGTGGAGATCATGCTTTTGATCCCCGCCACCGCAGTGCCCATTGAGGCGTCGCTGGTGATCAGGATCGGCCACAGGTACTGGTTCCAGCCGTAGATAAAGGTGATGACAAACAGCGCCGCCAGGTTGGTTTTCGACAGCGGCAGCACGATGTCCCAGAAGAAGCGCATCGGCCCCGCGCCATCAATGCGCGCGGCTTCCAGCAGTTCGTCCGGCAAGGTCATAAAGAACTGACGCAGCAGGAAGGTGGCGGTGGCAGAAGCCATCAGCGGCAGCGTCAGGCCGGTGTAACTGTCCAGCAGGTTGAGGTTGGAGATCACCTCCACCGTCGGGAAGATACGCACTTCCACCGGCAGCATCAGGGTGAGGAAAATCAGCCAGAAAAACAGGCTGCGCAGCGGGAAACGGAAGTAAACGATGGCGTAGGCCGACAGCACCGACACCAGGATTTTGCCAAAGGTAATGGCCAGCGCCATGATCACGCTATTCAGCAGCAGCAGCGAAAACGGCACCTTGAGGTTGCCCACGCCACCCTGCCAGATATTGCTGATGTTTTCCCACAGGTGGCCGCCCGGGATCAGGGTCATCGGCACCTGGAACACCTGTTTGTCGTCCAGCGTGGCGGCGACAAAGGCCACGTACAGCGGGAACAGCACCACCAGCACGCCGATAATCAGCATTACGTGGCTGAAGATATCCAGCCCGCGTCGGTTCTCAATCATTGGTAGCGCACCTTACGTTCGACAAAACGGAACTGGATCACCGTCAGGCCAATCACCAACAGCATCAGGATCACCGACTGCGCTGCGGAGCTGGACAAGTCCAGACCGGCAAAGCCTTCACGGTAGATCTTGTAGATCAGCGTGGTCGTGGACTGTACCGGCCCGCCGCCGGTCGCGGCATCGATCACCGGGAAGGTATCGAAGAAGGCGTACACCAGATTCACCACCAGCAGGAAGAAGCTCACCGGCGTGATCAACGGCAACACCAGATTGAAGAAACGCCGCACTGGCCCGGCACCGTCGATGGCTGCCGCTTCCACCAGCGAGCGCGGAATGGACTGTAATGCCGCCAGGAAAAACAGGAAGTTATAGCTGATTTGCTGCCATACCGAAGCCAGCACCACCAGGAACATCGCCTGCCCGCTGTTCTGCGCGTGGTTCCAGTTGTAGCCCAAGCCGCTGAGGAAATGGGTAATCAGCCCCAGACCGGGGTTAAACAGGAAAATCCACAGCACCGCCGCCACCGCCGGGGCCACCGCATAAGGCAGGATCATCAGCGTCTGGTAAATTCGGCTGCCGCGCAGCACGTAGTCCACCAGCGCGGCGAAAAACAGGGATACCACCAACCCAATCCCCGCCACCAGGAAGCTGAAGATCAGCGTGGTGTAAAACGAATCGAGGTAGTAAGGGTCCTGGAACAGCTGGGTAAAGTTATCCAGCCCGACAAACTGGCTGGACAGGCCAAACGGATCTAGGCTCTGTACCGAATACCACAGTGCCTCGCCGGCGGGCCACAGGAAGAAGATTGCGGTGATCAACAGTTGCGGCAGCACCAATACGTAGGGCAGCCAGCTACAGCCGAAACCGGGACGGGAAGATGACATAGGGGTTAACCGTTAATGTGGGGGAAGGGCTGACTGAGCCCCTCACCCCGGCCCTCTCCCAGGGGAGAGGGGGTGGATCGGTGTCGTTCGCCGGAACGGAGTCCCGGTTGACGCTACTTGGTCTGGGACTCGAAGCGACGCAGCAAGACGTCACCGCGCTGCACGGCAGCGTCCAGTGCCTGCTGTGGCGTTTTCTTGCCGGTCCACACACCTTCCAGCTCTTCATCCACCACAGTACGGATCTGCGGCATATTGCCCAGGCGCAGGCCTTTGGTGAACGCTAACGGCGGCTTGTTCAGCATCTGACGTGTCGCCACATCGGCGCCCGGGTTCTTGTCGTAGAAGCCCTGTTGCTTGGTCAGATCGTAAGCGGCGGTGGTGATCGGCAGATAGCCGGTCTTCTGGTGCCATTCGGCGGCAATTTCCGGCTGCGCCAGATACTGCAGGAACTCGGCGACACCCTTGTAGGTGGCGGCATCTTTGCCATTCATCACCCACAGGCTGGCACCCCCGATGATGGCGTTCTGCGGCGCATTCTTGGCGTCGGCGTCATACGGCATCATGCCCACGCCGTAGTTGAATTTGGCGTAGTGTTTGATATCCGCCAGTGAGCCGGATGATGCGGTAGTAATGGCGCAGTCACCGCTGTAGAACTTCTCGGTGGATTCATCTTTACGGCCGAAATAGGTGAAGTCACCCTTCTTGTTCATCTCTTCCAGCAGTTGGATATGCTTGACCTGCAACGGCTTGTTGAACTCCAGCTTGGCGCTGGTACCGCCAAAGCCGTTGTTTTCCGTAGCGAATGGCACCCCGTGCCAGGCGCTGAAGTTCTCGAGCTGGATCCAGCCCTGCCAACCGCTGGCGTAGCCGCACTTCATGCCGGCCTCGCGCAGTTTGGCGGTATCCGCCGCCAGTTCCTGCCAGGTTTTTGGCGGCTGGTCCGGGTTCAAACCGGCTTTTTTAAACGCATCTTTGTTGTAATACAGCACCGGGGTGGAGCTGTTGAACGGCTGGGACAGCAGGTGCCCGCTCTTGTTATCGGTGTAGTAACCGGACACCGTCGGCACGAACACCGACTCGTCAAAGTTGATACCGGCGTCTTTAAACACCTCATACACCGGCTTGATCGCCTTGCTGGCCATCATGGTTGCCGTACCCACCTCGTACACCTGCAGGATCGCCGGTGCTTTACCGGAGCGATAGGCCGCAATGCCCGCCGCCAGGCTCTGTTCGTAGTTACCTTTATAAACCGGGACAATTTTGACGTCGGTGTGCGACTGGTTAAAGCGGTCCGCCAGGGAGTCCACTTCTTTACCCAATTCACCTTCCATCGAATGCCAGAACGGGATCTCGGTCGCCGCCAGTGCCTGAGTGCTGACCGCCAGGGTCAACGCGACGCACAGCGTAGTTTTGCGAATAGCGTAGGTGAGCATGCCTAACTCCTGAAAAAAGCTGGTGTAATAAGCGCGTGAGCGAAAAGAATCAATTCTTGTTCGGAAGCGTTCCCCTATAGCTTTCAAGTCGCAGCCAGGCGGCAACCTGATGGATCCCTCGGAGCTTAGTTAACTAAGTGACAGGGAAGCATCAGGACAGGCAACAACGCTGCGGCTTGAAAGATGACGGGGATAACATGCCATGCTCGGATGACAGAAATATAACCGCCAGATGACAGCCATATGACGGGAGAGTGAAGTGCAGATTGCGGTTTGATGTCGGCGACGGGGAAAAGTGCCCCGCCGCCGTGGGAATTACAGTGAACGACGCAGGCGGGCAACGGCTTCTTGCATCTGCTGTTCAGTGGCGGTAGCGAACGACAGGCGGAAGGTCGAGCGATCCGGATTGTCAGAGAAGAAGTATTCCCCCGGCACGAAGACCACACCCTGCTGCAGAGTGGTTTTCAGCCATTCGGTGGCGTTAAACGGCTGACGGAAACGCGCCCACAGGAACATACCGCCCTTCGGCATATCAAAGCTGATGTGGTCGCCCAGCTCTTGCTCCACCAATCCGGCCAGGATCTCCCCTTTTTGCTTGTAGGCTGCGCGGATCTTTTCGATCTGCGTCGGCAGACGATCCAGCCCCAGGTAACATTCTACGATGCTCTGCGACAGCGCGCTGGCGTGCAGATCCGCCGCCTGCTTGATGATCGCCACTTTGTGCAGCAGGAACGGCGGCAGAATTGCCCAGCCCAGACGCAGGCCCGGCGCCAGGATCTTGGAGAAGGTCGAGGTGTAGATAATGTTATCGGTATGGCCCAGCACCTGCTGCGAAATCTGGTGCAGCGTGGCGTGGCGCTCTTCGGTAAAGCGCAGCTCGCCGTACGGGTCATCTTCGATGATCAGGAAATTGTGCTCTGCGGCCAGCTTCACCAACAGCTCGCGACGGGCTGCACTCAGGGTGATACCGCTCGGGTTGCCAAAGTTCGGCACCACATACACGCCCTTGATACGCTGGGTTTTCAGCAGCTCGGCCAGCTCTTCGACCACCATACCATCGCTGTCGGACGACACCGACATGATGTTGGCTTCCGCCAGCTCCAGCGTCTGTAACGCCGCCAGATAGGTCGGACGCTCCACCACAAACACGTCGCCCGGGTTGACGATGGCACGCATCACCAGATCCAGCGCCTGCTGAGATCCTGCTGTCACCATCACTTCTTCGGCGGTGGCAGAAACACCACGCTGGGCGCACAGCTCACAAATGCGCTCACGCAGCACCGGGCTGCCTTCGGTCAGACCATACTGGAAGGCGCTTTTCGGCTGCTCGGTGATCGCCTGATGGGTAGCGATGCTCAAACCTTCGAAATCAAACAGGGCATCAGAGGGGATGCCGCCCGCCAGCGAAATGACGTTTTCCATCTTACTGTGCTTGAGCAATTCACGGATTGCCGAGCTTTTTACTTTTACGATGCGCTGCGCGAGTAACCCTTCTGTGTTCATTTCTTCTTCTTCTCGTAATCGTTAAAAATGCAGGTGCAGCCTGAGTTACCTTTATCGGTAAATTCCCTCTAATACCCTATGGATTTCCAGTTACAGCCAGGCGACCAACTCGCTTATCCTCCAGGAGCTTACTTTAGTAAGTGACTGAGGTAAGCGAGTGCAGTTAACAACGCTGTAGCTTGAAAGACGACGGGTATTTCAGCCGCCCAGATATGCCGACCTAACTGCTTCGTTTGCTAACAATGCGGCTCCCGTATCTTCCAACACCACGCGGCCGTTTTCCAGTACATAACCACGATCTGCCAGTTTCAGCGCCTGATTGGCGTTTTGCTCCACCAGGAAGATGGTCATTCCCTCTTCGCGCAGTTGCTGAATGATGTCAAAAATCTGTTGAATAATGATCGGTGCCAGCCCCAGGGAGGGTTCGTCGAGCAACAGTAACTTTGGTTGGCTCATCAGCGCACGACCGATCGCCAACATCTGTTGCTCACCGCCGGACATGGTACCGGAGCGCTGAGCACGGCGTTCCAGCAGGCGTGGGAACAGCTCGAACACCCGCTCGATGCGTTGCTGATACTGCTGACGGTCGGCAAAAAAACCGCCCATCGCCAGATTCTCTTCCACCGTCATGCGCGAGAACACCCGCCGCCCTTCCGGCACAATGGCCACCGCCTCACGCATGATACGTGAGGTCTGCCACTGGGTGATGTCCTGATCGAGGAAGGTGATGCTGCCTTCGCTGGCGCGAGGTTCCCCGCACAGCGTGCCGAGCAGCGTGGTTTTACCGGCGCCGTTAGCGCCGATCAGCGTGACTATCTCGCCCTGCTTAATGTTCAGGCTGACCTGATGCAGCGCCTGGATTTTGCCGTAATGGGCGGATACCTGATTAAATGACAACATAAATTATTCGCCCAGATAGGCCCGGATCACATCCGGGTTGTTACGGATTTCTGCCGGGGTGCCCTGCGCCAGCGGCGTGCCCTGGTTCACCACGTAGATGCGGTCGGAAATGCCCATCACCAGCTTCATGTCGTGTTCAATCAACAGTACCGACACCTTATGCTGATTACGCAGTTCGACAATCAGGTGGTCCAGTTCGTCGGTTTCCTTCGGGTTCAGCCCCGCCGCCGGCTCGTCCAGCATCAGCAGTTCCGGCCGGGTTACCATGCAGCGTGCAATCTCCAGCCGCCGCTGTTGCCCGTAAGCCAGGTTACCCGCCGAGCGGTTAGCCATCTCCAGCAGGCCAACCCGCTGCAACCACACCGCAGCACGATCCAACGCATCGGCTTCGGCGCGACGGAAAGCCGGCGTTTTTAGCAGGCCGGCGAAGACGCCGCTTTTCAGATGCTGATGCTGCGCAACCAACAGGTTTTCGATCACCGTCATTTCACGAAACAGCCGCACGTGCTGGAAAGTCCGCACCACGCCCATGCGAGCAATCGTCTGGCCGGGCAACCCTTCCAGGTGACGTTCGCGCAGTTTGATGGTGCCACCAGTCGGGCGGTAGAAGCCGGTCAGGCAGTTAAACACCGTGGTTTTTCCGGCACCGTTCGGGCCAATCAGCGAAACAATTTCGCCTTCATTCAGCTCCAGCGCCACGTTATTGACCGCCAGCAGGCCGCCGAAACGCATCGACAGCCCTTCGACCTTCAGCAAAGGTTGCACACTCATGCCTGCTCTCCCTTGCCCGCGTGGATATCTGCCGCTTTCAGTTTGAGCTGTGGCCGTTTCATCGGCAGCAGCCCCTGCGGCCGCCAAATCATCATCAACACCATCAGAGCACCCAGCAACAACATGCTGTATTCGTTCAGATCACGCATCAGTTCGCGCGATACCACCAGCAGAATAGCCGCCAGGATCACTGCAAACTGTGACCCCATGCCACCCAATACCACAATCGCCAACACGAAGGCCGACTCGACGAAGGTAAAGGATTCCGGGCTGACAAAGCCCTGACGCGCAGCAAACAGCGTGCCGGCAAACCCGGCGAAGGCGGCGCTGATGGTGAAGGCGGTCAGTTTGATTTTGGTCGGGTTAAGGCCCAGTGAACGGCAGGCGATTTCATCTTCACGCAGCGCTTCCCAGGCACGGCCCAGCGGCATGCGCAGCAGACGATTAATCACAAACAACGTCAGCACCACCAACAGCAGTGCCACCAGATACAAAAACACAATGCGATCGCTCGGATCGTATTTCAGACCAAAGAAGTTATGGAAGGTGTCCCAGCCGCCGTCGCGCAGGCTGCGGTTGAACTCCAGCCCAAAGAAGGTCGGTTTCGGGATCTGGCTGATACCGTTCGGGCCGCCGGTGATCTCGGTATTGTTCAGCAGCAGGATGCGCACGATCTCACCGAAGCCCAGCGTCACAATCGCCAGGTAGTCGCCGCGCAGTCGCAGCACCGGGAAACCGAGCAGGAAACCAAAGATGGCGGTGACTATGCCCGCCAGCGGCAGGCTTTCCCAGAAACCCAGGCCATAGTAGTGGTTCAGCAGCGCGTAGGTATAAGCACCAATGGCGTAAAAGCCGCCGTAACCCAGCACCAGCAAACCGGACAGCCCCACTACCACGTTCAGACCCAGACCCAGCATCACGTAGATCAGCGTCAGGGTGGCGATATCCACCGTGCCACGCGACACCAGAAACGGCCAGGCGACGGCGGCAACAATGATCGCCGCGGCCAGCAGCTTCTGACGCGCAGTGGTGCCATCAAAGCTCGGTAAGACGAATGAAGGGCCGGAGATTTTTTTCAGCCCCTGCTGCATCAGCGGGCGCAGTAACTGAAAGAAGAACACGATGACGCAGCCAATGCCGATCCACATCCAGCGGACTTCCGCCGCGCCATGCACCACCAGTTTGGTGCCGTCGAGACTTAGCTGCATCCCCATCAGGAATGAAGCCATCACAAACAGCACCAGGGTGGCGATCAACGCATTGAGCAGATTGAGTTTCATACCTTCTCAACCTCCGGACGCCCAAGGATGCCGGTTGGCATGATCAGCAACACCACGATCAGCAGCGCGAACGACACCACGTCTTTATATTCGGTGCTCAGGTAGGCTGAGGTCAGCGCTTCCGCCACGCCCAGTACCAGGCCGCCAATCATTGCGCCGGGAATGCTGCCGATGCCGCCCAGCACGGCCGCGGTAAAGGCTTTCATACCGGCCATAAAACCGATGTACGGGTTGATCACCCCGTAGAACTGGCCCAACAGCACGCCGGCCACCGCCGCCATCACTGCGCCAATCACGAAGGTCAGCGAGATTACCCGATCGGTATTGATACCCAGCAGGCTGGCCATCTTCAAATCTTCCGCGCAGGCACGGCAAGCGCGGCCCATGCGCGAGTAACGAATAAATATCGTCAGCGCCAGCATCGCCAGGAAGGTGACGACCCAGATAATCAACTGCATGGTGGTGATGGTGGCGGCAAAGCCGTTGCTTTCACCCAACACCCACTGGCCGGTGACCAGGCTTGGCAGCGCCAGATCGCGCGAGCCCTGCGTCAGGCTGACGTAGTTTTGCAGGAATATCGACATCCCGATGGCGGAGATCAGCGCGATCAGACGTTTGGAGTTGCGCACCGGCTTGTAGGCCACCCGCTCAATACTCCAGCCGTAGGCGCTGGCAATGACGATCGACACCAGGAAACCGGCGCCAATCAGCAGCCAGCTAACGTCGATACCCACCATCATCAGGGCGGCGATAACAATAAAGGAGACATAGCTGCCGATCATATACACCTCGCCGTGGGCGAAGTTGATCATGCCGATGATGCCGTAGACCATGGTGTAACCGATGGCGATCAATGCATAGGTGCTGCCCAACGTGACGCCGTTGAACATCTGCTGCAGAAAATAGAGAACCTGCTCTGACATACTCTAACCCTTGGCTGCGAAACCTGAACGCGAAGATCATTCAGGTAAAGGGATACGGAGCCGGCGAACCGGCCCGCGGGCGCAGCAGAACTGCGCCCTACCCTGATGATTATGGCTTATTTAATCGGTGTTGATGTGCCGTCTGCATGCCACTCGAACACGCCGAACTCGAAGCCTTTCAGATCGCCTTTGTCATCCCAGCTCAGCGGCCCCATCACGGTGTCCACCGGCTTGCCGGTTTTCAGATCCTTGACGATGTCGGCCGGCTCCTGGCTGCCGCTGCGCTCCATCCCGGTGGTCAGAGATTGCAGTGCGGCGTAAGTCGTCCAGACGAATGGACCGGTCGGATCCAGTTTCTTGGCTTTCAACGCATCCACGACAGGTTTGTTGGCCGGAACCTGATCGTAGCGTTTCGGCAAGGTCACCAGCATGCCTTCAGAAGCGGCACCGGCGATGTTAGACAGTGAGGAGTTGCCCACACCCTCTGGCCCCATAAAGCGGGTGGTCAGGCCGGCCTGTTTGGCCTGGCGCAGGATCTGACCCATTTCCGGGTAGTAACCGCCGAAGTAAACGAAATCGACGTTCTCTTTCTTCAGACGTGCCACCAGAGTGGAGAAATCTTTATCGCCGGCGGTGATGCCTTCAAACATCACCACGTCGGTACCCTGTTTTTTCAGGCTGTCACGCACCGAGCGCGCCAGACCTTCGCCGTACTGTTGTTTATCGTGGATCACCGCAATGCGCTTGGGTTTGATCTCACTGAGAATGTACTTGGCCGCCGTCGGGCCCTGATCGGAGTCCAGGCCGGTGGTGCGCATGATCATCTTGTAACCGCGGGTGGTCAGATCGGCGTTGGTGGCCGCCGGGGTAATCATGATCACGCCTTCATCTTCATAAATATCGGAAGCCGGCTGCGTCGAGGAAGAGCACAGGTGGCCAATCACATAACGGATACCGTCGTTGATCACCTTGTTGGCCACCGCTACCGCCTGTTTCGGGTCACAGGCGTCATCGTATTCCACGGCGACCAGCTTATCGCCCTTGATACCGCCCTTGGCATTGATGTCGGCAATCGCCTGACGGGCACCGGTGAACTCCATGTCACCATACTGTGCGACCGGCCCTGACATCGCCCCGACGATCGCAACCTTAATGTCTTTGGCCATTGCCGCATGCCCGATAGCCATCGCGATACAACCTGCCAACAGCGCCTTACCTTTTGTTAATTTCATCCGCAAATCCCCATCTGTCGTTGTGAACGTACCTGTTGTGTTTGCCTGCACCTGACCCTTATTTACTGCTTTTATTCATAAGTAATAATGATTTAGGTGTTTTCATGGCAATATTTTCTAATAAGACTTTATTTTTCATGCCATTAAACAGGAATTTTCTGCTGCAAATCAACTTGCACAATCAGGAACAAGCGGTGTAAACAGCATAAAATCCGGATTAAATCTGCGCTGTTTAGCACCAGGCGCAGCGCGTTATGCTGGTTCTCGATCGATTCACTACATATTTACTCGGAAAATGCGTCTTGCAAAAAACATTTCGCCCAGTAATCGTACAGAAAAACTTACACATCGCTCTGCGCAAGATCTATTACACTGTCGGCATCGATTAGCCGTTCGGAAATCCTGCATGAAACTGACTATTGAGCGATTAACCACGCTGTCCCCACAAGACCTTATCGACCTTGGCAAAATCTGGCCGCATCAGCAGCCGGAACAGTGGGAAAGCTGGCTGGGCGGCGATAAAGCGCTGTTTGCCGCTCGCTTCAACGAACGCCTGTTGGGCGCGGTGAAAATCGAGCTGAACGGTGATCACGCCAAGTTGCAGGATTTACTGGTGCGCGAAGTGACGCGCCGCCGCGGTGTCGGGCTGTATCTGGTACAGGACGCCCAGCGCCAGCTGCCGCAGATAACGCACTGGCAGCTTTCTACCGCCGGTCTGACGCCACGCGAACGCGGTGAAGTGGATAACTTTATGCGCGCCTGCGGGTTCACACAGCAAGGCGAACTCTGGCAGCAATGAAACGCAGGCTAATGGCGTTATTAATGCTGGCCCTGGCATCGATCGCCTGGTTCGGCGGCCGTCAGCAGGCACTGCAGTTACCGCAGCCCTGGGATAACCAGGTCTACGTCTGGCAACGGGTCTGGACGCCGCAACATGCAGTGGCGTTGGCGCAAAGCCGCGATCTGTTCCCTGCATTGCGGGTGCTGGGTTTGCAGGTGCATCCGCGTGAAGGCTGGCGTGAGATCCCGGTCAATCTGCCGTTACTGAAACAAGATGGCCGCCCGCTGTGGTTGGTGGCTCGTCTGGACGGACAACTGGCGCAGTTGGATGAGCCCGCCATTCGCCAGCGCCTGCTAAAGCAGGTACAACAGTGGCAGGCCGCCGGGCTGCAGGTCGTCGGCGTTGAAATAGACCATGACGCCGCCACCGCACGTCTGCCTGATTATCAGCATTTCCTCCAGCAACTGCGTCAACAGCTCCCTCACTCACTGCAACTGGGTATTACCGCCTTACCGGCCTGGATCGGCTCCGCGGCGTTGCCGGGTGTATTACAACAGGTGGACAGTTCGGTACTGCAGGTGCATGCGGTGCTGTCTCCTCAGCAAGGGTTATTTTCCGGCCCGTTGGCACTGCGCTGGGTAAAACAGTACGCGAAAATCACGCCAAAACCCTTCCGGGTGGCGTTACCTGCCTATGGCATGGGTCTGGTGGGGTTTGATGCGCAAGGTGCACAGGTTGAAAGCGAAGCCTCGCTGCGCGTGGCTGGTACCACGCGTGAACTGACGGTCGCGCCGCAACAGGTGGCTGATTTTTTGCATCAATTGAACGCGCAGACCACGCCACACCTGCGCGGCATTATCTGGTTCCGGCTACCACTGGCGGAAGATCGTCGTGCCTGGTCGCTGGCTACGCTGCGGGCGGTGATAGAAAACCGGCCGCTCAGCGTCAACTGGCAGGTAAAATTTAGCCCTCAGCCACAGCAAAATGGGTTGAATGATCTGATAATTCATAATAACGGGCCGGTTGACGCCCCGCTGCCCCATGAAATCGTCATCACCGCCAGCGAGTGCCTGGCGGGGGATGCCGCGGGCAATTACCGGCTGGAAAGTGAGCCTCAACGGCAACGCTTTGTCCTGATTAGCGGCGACCAACTACGCGCCGGGCAATCCCGGCCACTGGGCTGGCTACGCTGCCAACAACTGACGCCAGGAGGCACCCTTGTCACACCTTAATACTCGCACCCTTCCACTGGCTGCCCTGATCGGCTCAGCGTTAGCGATGCCGATTAACGGTTACGCCTGCGGGCCGGATTTCCCTAACCGTTTGCTGGTCGATCGCAATGGCACGCTGCTGTACATGCCGGAGGGCAACTTTGCCTTTGAAGCCGGTCGCCTGGTCACCGTGGATAAACAGCTGCCGTTATGGAAAGCGCCACCGCCGCCTATGCCGCCGAAACCCATGCCGCAGCCGCCGGAAACCATCATCATTGGCAAAATGCGCGCCGCCAAAACGGTTGAGGAAGCCGATGCGGTCAATACCCAGGGGCTGTCTGACGCTGCGCGCCTTTACCAATTGGGCGCCGTAGCTTTTGCCGGTGAAGATCCACGTGCCGGTGAATACTTTCAGCAGGTGCTGGCACTGCCCGCCGCAGATCAGGGCGGCTGGGGACTGCGGGCGCAGTACTCACTGGGTCGGTTGCTGATGAACGACCATGGCACGCCGGAGAACGAGAACGGCGCGGCGACCACGGTAGTCAAACACCCGGCGAAACCACAGCTGGAGCAAGCGCTGGCGGCTTTCCAGCAGGTGATTGAACGAGTGAAAACCGGCACGGCCGATCCGGATCAGCTGGCGCTGAGCAGCCTGGGGCAGCAGGCACGTATTCACCTGTGGCTGAATGACGTCACTCAAGCGGCGCGGCTGTATGCGCAGCAGGCGGCACAGGGCGATCAAGAGGGTGGACTGTCGCTGCAGTACGTCTCCAGTTATCTGGTCAACCCTGACCACTTCGAGGTGCTAAAACAGGCGATTGCCGATCCGCTGATCCAACAGCTGGTGACCATCGAACTGTTCGCCCGCAGCAGTAATCTGCAAATGGCCGATACCGACGGCACCAGCAGCCGCTCAACGCAGATCGTCAGCCAAATTCTGACGCTGTTGGATGCCTCGGTGAAAAGCGGCTTCAGCGGCAGCGATCGATTGGCGGCATTGGCTTACCGCGCCGGACAATATCCGATGGCGGCCAGCCTGCTGAAACACGCCGGTGACAGCGGGCTGGCCTGGTGGCTACGCGCCAAGATGGCGCTGCGTGACGGTGATGTTAAGGCCGCGACTGCAGACTACGCCAAAGCGGCGGCCGCTTTCCCATCCAGTGAAAGCTGGGGCGAGCAGCGCAATGCCGACTTTACGCCGGAAACTATCGTCCCCGAGTGTCGGGTGGCCGGGGAACAGGCGATCCTGGCGTTGGATCGCGGTGACTATCTGCAGGCGATGGATTTCCTGTATCGCGGCAAGGCGCTTTATTGGGCGGACGTCGCCGACGTGGCCGAACGGGTGCTGACCGTCGACGAACTGAAAGGCTTTGTCGATAAGCATGCGCCTGCGCCGACCACGCCGCTAAAACCGGTCAATCCGGACGAATACAACGGCCAGCCCCTCACGCCGGAAGTGCAATTGCGCGAACTGCTGGCGCGGCGGCTGATGCGCGCCGGACGTCCTCAAGAGGCCATGGGTTATTTTGACATCCCTAACTATCGCCAGGTGGCGCAACAGTACGCCGATAAGCTGAAAACGGCTCAGGACAAAACCACCGATAAACTGGCGCGCGCCCAAGCCTACTATCAGGCGGCAACGCTGCTGCGCACCCAGGGGTTAACGTTCACCGGTTATGAGATGACGCCGGATTACGCGATTTATGACGCGGGCTATTCCTATCTGGGGGATGCCTTTGATACCCGTGAATTGAAGCATAAGAGTTGGATCAGCAGCGCAGAGGCCGCGCGGGCCAAAGCGGCATTGCCGCCGCAGGATAATCGCTTCCTGCATTATCGTTGGCAGGCCGTCACACTGGCCCAGCAGGCGGCCGATTTGTTGCCGCCTAAAAGCCAGGCCTATGCTGCCGTGCTGTGTAATGCCGCCGGTTGGGTGATCAAACGTGATGCAAAAACCGGTCAGGCGTTGTACCAGCGCTATATCAACACCGGGACTCGTTACCCCTGGGCCAACAAGTTTGGCTATAGCTGCCCGGCACCGGACTTCGCCGCCGTTGCGCCATAACGCCGAATTTCAGGCACAAAAAAGCCCGGCGAGCCGCAATGCCGATCAGTTAAGGATCGGTTGACCGATCCTTAATCTGCGGCAATATAACGGCTTCCATTACAGGGAGCCGTTTTCTTATGCCACTTCTCGATGACCTGCTCAGTTTTAGCGACCAGCCTTTGTTACCGCCACCTTCTGCGCAGATTTTTGCTGAACATCTTCCTGTTGAATGGCTCCAGCATTGCCTTTCTCTGTCTACCCATGCCACCGTCAGACGCCGCCGCCTGCCCGGGGACATGGTGGTCTGGATGGTCGTTTGTATGGCCTTCTTTCGTAATGAGCCCATTACCGATATTGTCCGCCGCCTTAACCTCAGTGCCGATGGCGAAGCCGGCACGCAGCTTCTGGCACGCAGCGCCATTACACAGGCACGCCAGCGTGTCGGTGCTGCCCCTGTTGAATGGCTGTTTCGCCAGACAGCACGAACCTGGGGGACTGAACGCTATCCCAAAGATGACTGGAGAGGATTGCAGCTCTTTGCCGTCGACGGTGCACAACTGCGTACGCCCGATGAACCGGAACTTCGTGCGCATTTTGGTTCCAGTAACACCTCTACAGACCGACAGAGTCCTTTTCCGGTGATGCGTCTGGTGGCGTTGATGAACCTGAGCAGTCATGTTCTGCTGGATGCGGTCACCGGGCCTTACCGGTGTAGCGAGACCCGGTTGGCGCATGACCTGATTAAGGCGTTACCGGATAACTCCATCACCCTGTTTGATAAGCTATTTTTTAGTGCGGATTTACTAACAGGGGTGAACCATGGCGGCGAAAATCGCCACTGGCTACTGCCTGCCCGCAAAGGGATGGTCGCAGACGTGCAGGAAAGCTACGGAGCGGGCGACCGTCTGCTAAAAATGAAAGTCTCTGCGCAGGCTCGAAAGCAAAACCCGGCCCTTCCTGAGTCCTGGTATGCCCGGGCGGTCAGTTACGATATCGGCGGTGTGGAGAAAACCGTGCTGACTTCATTGCCTGCGGATCGTTATCCGGCCAAAGCGGTGGCGGAGCTTTATCATTCCCGATGGGAAATCGAAGTGGGTTTTCGCAATATCAAAAGCAGCCTGCAGAGTAATGCGATGGTGCTGAGAAGCCGCAAAGTGGAGTTGCTGCATCAGGAAGTGTGGGGGTTGCTGCTGGCTTACAACCTTATCAGGCGGGAAGCGGCGCTGACGGCAAAACAGTATAAAAGAGCGCCGTCGGAGATGAGTTTTAAATTTGCTTTTGGGGTAATAGCGACGGAACTGATAGTGCTGGGTAATACGGTATCCCCCGGAACGATACCGAAACGGCTGATGCACCTGAGGGGGAGTTTGGAGGCGATGTTCATAACAAAACGCCCCCGACCATCAAGGCCGAGGGCGGTTAAGATATCAAAAACCCGTTATCCGGTGAATCGTTATGCCTCACCACTTAAGTGAACGGCATTGCGGCGAGCCGGGCTTTTTAACGCTTACGCGGGATTAGGCTTCGATCGCCATTTTCAGTTTCTTCATGGCGTTCTTTTCTAGCTGGCGTACGCGCTCAGCAGAAACACCGTACTGATCGGCCAGCTCTTGCAGCGTGGATTTATTGTCGTCGTCCAGCCAACGGGCACGAATGATGTGCTGGCTACGCTCGTCCAGGCCTTCCATCGCATAGGCCAGTTTGTCTGCGGCGTTGCTTTCCCAGTTATCTTCTTCGATACCTTCGGCGAAGTCAGAGCTTTTATCCTGCAGGTACAGCACTGGCGCCATCGACTGGCCTTCACGGGCGTCGTCGTCCGGCGTTGGATCGAAAGTCATATCCTGTGCCGCCATACGAGACTCCATCTCGCGCACGTCCTTGCTGGTCACACCCAATTCACGGGCCACCAGTTCCACCTCGTCCTGATTAAACCAGCCCAGACGCTGCTTGGTTTTACGCAGGTTAAAGAACAGCTTGCGCTGTGCCTTGGTGGTCGCAACTTTAACGATACGCCAGTTGCGCAGTACGTACTCGTGAATTTCTGCCTTGATCCAGTGCACCGCAAAGGAAACCAGACGCACCCCAACCTCTGGGTTGAAGCGGCGAACAGCTTTCATCAGGCCGATATTACCTTCCTGGATCAGATCCGCCTGCGGCAGGCCGTAACCAGAGTAATTCCGGGCAATATGAGCGACAAAGCGCAGGTGAGACAGGATGAGCTGCTTAGCGGCTTCCAGATCGCCCTGATAATGCAGCCGTTCAGCCAGCTCCCGCTCTTCCTCTGCCGTCAGCATCGGATAGGTGTTGGCGGCCCGAACATAGGCTTCCAAACTGCCCAGGGGCACTAAAGCTAAAGTTTGCATTTCTTTGGTCATTCAAACCCTCTCTTGAAAAAAACAGGTCATGCAGGTGATTATCACGGCGGGGAAATGATTGATTCTACGGCAGTTGCTATTGCAAAAGCGGTCCACACGCCGGGCACCATAACATTTTGCTGCAGATTTTGACCGTGTTCCGCCCTATTAGTTCACAGTTTTTCGATCACATTGTGCATGACAATACGTGACGAAGACTCAGGCCGATAGGGAATTTGTGCGCAAAGAAGAGACTGGATGGTGCTTGGATTGGTGCCGGTAGCTCTTCTCCCGCAACACGCTCGGAGCAGCAGGAGAAGAGTATACCAAAAAAACTTTATTGTGGTGTAAATCGACGTAAATGTTGCACCGTCGCCAGCCAGGCGGCGATCCAGCCGATCATCGCAGAGACAATCAGCAGTAACAGTGCTTCATCCCAACCCAACCCATGCAGGGTAAAGGTGGTGCCAAAGACCTTGGCCACGCCGGTGACCACCGACTCCAGACGCCACACCATCCCGCCGGACAACAGCAACGACAACAATGCGCCAAAGAAGCCCAGCATCGCCCCGCCGTTCAGGAACGGCCGCAGGATAAAGCCGTCGGTCGCGCCGATCAACTTCATCACGTTGATGGTGTCACGACGGCTGAAGATGCTCAGCCGCACGCTGTTACCGATCACCAGGAACACCGCCACAATCATCAGCACGCCGATCATCGCAGCCACCTGGCCCACCAGTCCGGTCAGCGCCGCCAGGCGGGCAAACCAGCTGTCATCCATCCTTACCTCATCCACACCCTGTACCGCTGCCACGCGATCGCGCAGGGTGTTGAGGGTGTCGGAACTTTGGAAGCTCATTTTCGGCGTAATAATGGCGACCGCCGGTAACGGGTTCTCTTCCAGCATGTCCAGTGCGCCGCCAAAGCCGGACCAGTTGCGGAATTCACCGCGGGCCTCTTCACGCGACAGGTAATTCACTTTCTCTACGCCGGCTTCCGCCTTGATGGCGTCGAGCACTTTCACCGCCGCGTCGTCATCGAGGGATTTATCCAGATAAACCGTCAACTGCGGCGTTGGGTACCATTGGGTCGCGGCGGTACTGACGTTTTTCCAGACGATGTAACACACGCTCGGCAGTGTCAGGGAGATGGCAATCACCATCACCGTCAACAGCGTTGCCAAGGGTTGGCGCAGCATATCCTTGATGGCGTTCATCCAGGCGTAACGCCATTGTTCACGCCAGCCGCCGCGCAGCGCTTTGCTCTTGGCGGTTTTTGCGTTATTCGCCATGATGCGCTCCTCCAGCCATACGACCCTGGCTCAGGCGCAGAGTGCGGTAATTGCGACGGGCAATCAGCCCGGTGTCATGGGTGGCCATCAGCACGGTCACGCCAACACGGTTAAATTCTTCAAACAGGCGCAGAATGCCTTCCGACAGCGCATCATCCAGGTTACCGGTTGGCTCATCCGCCAGCAGCACCGCCGGTTTGTTCACCACCGCACGGGCAATGCCCACACGCTGTTGCTCACCACCTGAAAGCTGGATCGGGAAGTTTTTCGCCTTATCCAGCAGCCCGACCTTGTCCAGCGCAGCAGAAACGCGGCGGCGGATGTCTTCGGTACTGGCACCGGCGATAATCAGCGGCATCGCCACGTTGTCATACACCGTACGATCCAGCAGCAGATGGTGATCCTGGAAAATCATGCCGATCTGACGACGCAGGAACGGCACCTCACTGTTTCTCAGGCGACTGATGTCGTGACCACCAAACCAGATATGGCCGGCGCTCGGCCGTTCGATGCCACAAATCAGTTTCAGCAGGGTACTTTTACCCGCGCCGGAATGGCCGGTCAGAAACGCCATCTCTGCCGGGCGCAGATGAAAATCTACCCCCTGCAGTGCCTGCCGTCCGCCCAGATAAGCTTTACTGACCTGTTCAAAGCGAATCATCCGTATTAATCCTCTCGGGCAAAAAGTGCCTCAATAAAATCGTCAGCCTTAAACGGCCGCAAATCTTCGATGCCTTCCCCAACGCCGATATAGCGAATCGGGATAGCGAACTGATCGGCAATGGCAAAGATCACCCCGCCCTTGGCGGTACCGTCCAGTTTAGTCAGTGTGATACCGGTTAAGCCTACGGCTTCATTAAATAATTTCGCCTGGCTGACCGCATTTTGTCCGGTGCTGGCATCAAGAGTCAGCATAACCTCATGGGGGGCCTGGTCGTCCAGTTTTTTCATAACGCGGACGATCTTCTTCAGCTCTTCCATCAGGTGCGCTTTATTCTGCAGACGCCCTGCCGTATCGGCCAGCAGTACGTCGATACCGCGCGCCTTGGCGGCCTGTACGGCATCGAAAATCACCGAGGCGGAGTCTGCGCCAGTTTGCTGCGCGATGACCGGAATACGGTTACGTTCGCCCCACACCTGCAACTGCTCCACCGCTGCCGCACGGAAGGTATCCCCCGCTGCCAGCATCACCGATTTGCCTTCCGCCTGGAACTGGCGAGCCAGCTTACCGATGGTGGTGGTTTTACCCACGCCGTTCACCCCAACCATCAGAATGACATACGGGGTTTTACCACTAACATCCAGCGGCTGTTCAACTTTAGTCAGAATTTCAGACATTTCCTCCTTCAGCTTGCCGTACAACGCCTCAGCATCTTTCAACTGCTTGCGGCTGGCGTGTTGGGTCAGGGAGGTAATGATTTTACGCGTGGTTTCCACGCCGACGTCGGCAATCAGCAGCTGTTCTTCCAGCTCTTCAAACAGATCGTCATCGATTTTCTTGCCACGGAACAGACCGATAAAACCGGAACCCAGATTCTGCTTGGTTTTCACCAGGCTGCGCTTCAGGCGGGCAAAGAAGCCTTCTTTGGTCGGGCGTTCCTGTTCCTGAGTCACCGCAGGGGCCAGCAGCTCAGGTTGCTGTTGTTCAATCTCTTCAATAATGGCCGGTGCGACGATAATCGGCTCCAGCGCCACGCTGGCCGGCAGAGGCTCTGGCTCTGGCGCAATCACCTCAGGTTCGGGCTCGACCACTTCAGGTTCAATCACAGCAACCGGTTCTGGCTCAGGTTCGATAACCGGCTCAGGTGCAATCACTTCCGGTTCAGGCTCAACCTCGGCAATCGGCTCGGCGATCTCCTCTACTACCGCAGGTTGTTGCTCTGCCGCCACCTGTTCGGTAAGGATAACAATCTCTTCTGCCAGCGTTTCTGCCGCTGTAGGGTGCTCGGTCACCACCGGCACGCTTTCGGCGATATGTTCGCCGGTCAGGCTGCCGTCCCATTCGCCAGGGGTCTCTACGGAGGCGGCAGGTTCAGATTCCTGGGCGGGAAGCTGGTCATCCAGCTTGGGAGCAACCGGTTCAGCCGGGGTCTCCACGGCCTGATTTTCCGCCGGTTCTACCGACGTTTCAGGTTGCTGTTGCTCTTCTTCCTTCTGGCCGAAGCCCAGCCAGGAGAAAAACCCGCGTTTCTTATCTTTTGCCATGTTATGACTCTACTCCGTACCGAAGGCTTGCTTATACTGACAATTATTCCGCCGAGTCTATCACTTTCCCTCGCGCAGCAACACGCATCCGGTATGCTTTCCGCTGTGAAATCAGGCAACAAAGTTTTACCGTTTCCCCCGGCGCGTCTCACCGGTAGAATAGAGGCAACTTTTCGTTAACTTGTGCGGCCTTCACCGCCCCAGAAAGAAATAAAGCAAACCTATGACAAGAATATCGCCCCGGGCGTCGGCCAAAAAACCGCCTCAGGCTGCGGCCGGGCAGATCCGCATTATCGGCGGCCAATGGCGTGGACGAAAACTGCCGGTACCGAATAGCCCAGGGCTGCGTCCAACCACCGACCGCGTCCGTGAAACCCTGTTTAACTGGCTGGCACCGGTGATCCAGGGCGCGCGCTGTCTGGACTGTTTTGCTGGTAGCGGCGCACTCGGCCTGGAAGCGCTGTCACGCTATGCCGGCAGCGTCACGCTGTTAGAGTTTGAACGCCCGGTGGCGCAGCAGTTGGAAAAGAATCTGGCGCTGCTGCAAGGCAAAGGCAAGGTGGTCAATACCAACGCGTTAAGCTGGCTGGCAGGCAAAGCTCAGCCGTTTGACGTCGTGTTCCTCGATCCACCTTTTCGCAAAGGGCTGCTGGCGGAAACCGTCACGCTGCTGGAGCAACAGGGCTGGCTGGCCGATGAGGCCTGGATCTATGTAGAGGCCGAAGCCGAAAGTGCCGCCACGGACGTCCCGGCCAACTGGCAGCTACACCGTGAAAAAGTCGCCGGTCAGGTGGCTTACCGTCTTTATATCCGTTCTCAAGAGAAAACCGACAATGCTGATTAATCTGGGTCGCCTGCTGATGCTGTGCGTATGGGGCTTTCTGCTCTCCAATCTGTTTCACCCTTTTCCCAAGCCGCTGAAGTACTTCATCGACGTGGCGCTGTTCTTTATGGTGGTGATGCACGGGCTGCAATTGGTGTTGCTGAAGTCGACGCAACCTAAAGATCAGCCGATAAGCTACTGGCAGGAAGCCAAGATCTTCATCTTTGGCGTTTTCGAACTGCTGGCCTGGCAGAAAAAACAGCCGCCGATCAAAAGAAAATAACACCACGCGGGCGCGGGATCGGGAGCCCTACGGCTGAGCGGTAAAAGAGACAAAGCGTGTGCCCTGTACGAGCAGCATGCCCTGCGCACCTTTCTCTATAGGGCCGTATTGCTGCTGTTTCAGCCGCAGGGTAATGTCCTCTCCCCCACGCTGCGGGTGGAACACCACTTCATACCGCATCGCTTCATTGACGATATGTTCGCGCTGGCGTGAACGGTTATTTGAAGCAGGGAACTCACGCTTATCGCTCACCGTAACCTGCAAGCTGCGAACCGGCGCGCGGTCGTTTTCCGCCTCCGAACGGCGCTGGTTGAAATAGCGATGCGTCGCCAGTACGGCGATCAACGCAATCACGGCGACAAAAAACAGCGGTGGCTTACTCATCTTGATTCCCATTCCCTTCGCGGTTAAATCGGCGTAAACATAGCATTCTCAAGAAAGCGTTGTCGATTACAGGCGTGCTGCCTACACTGCAATCAGGAAGTGACACTGGTGACAATTTGGAGCCGGAGGCTGTGGCTCCCATAATGAATAAGGAAGACATATGAGTTGGCCGTTCCTTGCCGTATTCTTTTCCGGTTGGCTGTTCGTTGACGCCTCCTACCGCGGGCCACGCTGGCAACGTTG
Source organism: Serratia proteamaculans (assembly GCF_949794035.1). Taxonomy (NCBI): domain Bacteria; kingdom Pseudomonadati; phylum Pseudomonadota; class Gammaproteobacteria; order Enterobacterales; family Yersiniaceae; genus Serratia; species Serratia proteamaculans. The sequence continues at coordinate 210,714 of NZ_OX461105.1, read as the reverse complement.
GGTGTTTAAACCGGTTACCCTGCTGCTGCTGTTATTACTGGCCTGGCAAGCGCCGGTGCTCGGCCCAGCGGGCTATCTGATTGTCCTCGGCCTGTTGGCGACGCTGATCGCCGACGCACTGTTACTGCTGCCGCGCGAACGCGTGCTGTACGCCATCGGTGCATTTTTCCTGTCGAATCTGCTGTATACCCTGAGTTTCGCCAGTCAGATGACCTTCAGCCTATTTTGGCCGCTGCCATTGGCGCTGCTGGTGATTGGTGTGCTGTTGCTGGCGACTATCTGGACCCGGCTGGAAGAGATGCGCTGGCCGATTGCCACCCTGGTAGCAATGACGCTGCTGATGGTGTGGCTGGCGGGGGAACAGTACTTCATGCGCAGCACCGATTTCGGTTTCTCGCTGCTGGCGGGGACCTCACTGCTGTTGCTGGCCAACGTGGTGTGGCTGCTGAATCGCTATCGCTTTACCTTCCGCGCAGCCGATGCGCTGGTGGCATTCTGCTACTTCTCGGGCCATTTCCTGATTGTACGTTCGCTTTACCTGTAATTTCTCAGGGCGGGTTCGGCTGCCGAACCCGCTATGATTACACCAGCGCCTTCAGCGTCAGGCCGTCACCCGCACCTGGCTGGTTACGATAAATATCCCCGTCGCGCGAAAAGAACGCCAGCGTGCTGCCGTCCGCCTGTAGCAGAGCGATGCCATCCGGCGCCGGACGCCAGCCGACCACTTCAGCCGTTAACACCTTCTTCAGGCAATTCTGCCGATCCACCAGCTGAAAGCCGTTAGTTGCACGCTGTTCACTGGCCAAAAACTCGATCTGGCACTGTTGTTGCGCATCAGCGACTTGCCATTGCCCGGCCAGTGACCCTGCGGTAGGAAGAACCAAACTGCTGGCCATAACTGCCCCCGTAACCATTATGCTCCCCGCCATGATGGCGGTACGCGCCAAGCTGCCTTTCATATCGGCTCCTGCATAACGCCCGGCCAGGTTGCACCGGGCGTTATCCTCACGGTTACACGATAAAATCAGTGGTGACGTCTACCTGACCCACGATTTTCACCAGGAAGTCCGGCGCCTGATGGCCGCCGATATTCAGGGCTAAATCGCTGACGTTATTTGACGCATTGTAGGACAGCAAGGCTTCGCCCACGGCGCCGCTGAAATGATCGACGAAGTGGATTTGATCGCCGCCCTGTTTGCCCTGATTGAAGAACGACAGGTCAATTTTGTCGGCGCCTTTCTGGAAATCCTTGATCACATCGGAAGCGCCCGGTGCGGAATCACTGACCGCAGAGAAGACAAAGATATCCTTGCCTGCGCCGCCCCACAGTTCATCCGCTCCGCCACCGCCGAACAGCACGTCGTTGCCCGCACCACCTTTCAGCACGTTGTTGGCCGCATTGCCAACGAGCACGTCATTGCCCGACCCGCCGATGGCGTTCTCAATGGTCACACCCGCCGCGATAGACACGTTGCCTTTCAGCCCGCCCACGTCGGAGAAGGACTTCTCGTTCAGGTTGATGCGCTGGTTGGCGGTGTAACCGGAGAAGTCGAAAGTGTCATTACCGCCCGCATCCCAGGCAGCAAAGATCACTTTCTGTGAGTTGCTGGTGGTGCTGAGGAAATCGCGGCCAGTATTGGAGTTGAAGCCATACACGGTGTCGCCGGTACGGGTCGACAGGTTGGCACCATACAGGTGTTGAATAGCGGCGATGTCATCCAACAGCGGTGCCGCTGCATAGTGTCCGCCGTTATCACCGCCGGTGTTGGTTTCACTCCAGTAGCTCATCAGGCTGAACTCGCGGGTGTCCTCGGCATAGGTGACGTCATTGTAGGTTGGGTTGCCCTCACCGGCGTTGTACTCACCCGGGTGGCTCAGGCCCAGCGCATGACCAATCTCGTGGGTAAACGTCTGACGGCCATAGTCTTCGCTGGCCGGATGTTTAACGTTGGATTGGTTGACGTTGTACCAGGTCTGGCCGCCCAGATCCTGACCCTGATAAATGGTATTCGGCAGGAAGGCGTAGGCCTGGGTGTCGTAGTCATAATGACCGGGACGATCCTGACTGTAGTTGCCGAAGGTGATATTGGCCTTTTGGCCGGCGGCAACTTCGGTGAAGGTGAGATTGGCCACGTCAGACCAGGATTGCAGTGACAGTTTGGCCTGTTGCTGCTGTTCCGCGCTGAACTTGCTCAGCCCAGTGTCGCCGGCGACGTTGGTGGAGGAGAATTTATAGTCCGGGAACGAGAAAGTTAATTTGGCCGGTTGACCAAAAACTTTATAACCGTTCCAGGTTTGGTTCTCACGGGTAATAAACAGCCCAGCTTGTTCGTTTGAAAATGAGTCCTTGCCATTAACCTGGATCCCGTTGCCACGCTCGTGGTAATGCAACAGATCGTCTACAGCATTGTAGCCGGACCCGGTCGCTGCGAGGCTGGATTCAGTAACTTCAATTGCCTTTTTAGTAGATTGCATTGGTTCGATTCCACTCATTAGCTGATCGTTATCAATCAGACAGATAGACATAACCTGCCAGACAGCCACGAAGAAGGATCCGTCGGCTAACCGGCAGGGACTTATGCGCCGTTACCGGCAGTGTGTTAGATAGAATTAATGCATATATATCAGCAAATAAGATTACCGCCATAAATGGTAATCGATTCCAATTATAGGCAGGACCGCAAAACTGAACATAAAATAATCAGCTATATATTTTCACAACGAAGGAGACTTATGCTGGGTTTTGGCGATCTTTACAATCTAAATGAAACTTAATCGTCACATGTTAGCAACAAACTTCAACAAAAATGCGGCCTGCAGGTGCAAGCGGATCGTGCTGGCATTTAAGTGACAAAAAGTTAAATTTAGCTAAAGAGTTATAGATTAATAACTCTTTATTATTAGCCGCCGGGACCTTTAAGTTTGTATTGGAATAACATCTTATTATTTCGCCTAACGGCCCTGATCCACCCGCGATAACTCCCGCCTCACAGTTAGCAATAATTCTCATCCGCTGCTTGACTCTGGAGTTGACTCCAGGGTGTAGAGTCTGGCCAATGAACTTCATTAACGGCCCGGAGGGGGACGCTATGACTCACCATGAAAAGCATAATCATCAGGAACATCACCACGCGGAAGGCGGCTGCGGTTGCAACCACAGCCACAGCAAAACCCAGCACGGTTGCAGCAGTGAAAAGCCAAGTGTCGCCAGCCCTGGTGAACATGCCCATACGCACGATCATGGCGCAGGCGGTTGCAGCACTGACGATCATGAGGATCCGGATGAGGAAAGCGACAGATTAGCCGCCGCCCCTCTCTCCGGTAGCCAACGCTACAGCTGGAAAGTCACCGGCATGGACTGCCCAAGCTGTGCCAAGAAAATTGAAAATGCGGTGACGGCGCTCCCGGGTGTCGACAACGCCCGCGTGCTGTTTGCCACCGAAAAACTGGTGGTCGACGCCCAATCCGATATCAGCCAGCGCATTCAGGATGCGGTGAAACAGGCCGGTTTTACCCTGCTCGGTACCCAGACCACCCCAGCCGATTTGCCAAAAACGTCACGCCTTGGCGAGTTTGGCCCCCTGTTGCTGCTCACTGCGCTGATGATCGTCAGTTGGGCACTCAGCCTGGTTAACCCCGAGCTAAGCCGCATTGCCTTTATCGCCACCACGCTGGTAGGCCTGGCCCCGGTCGCCACCAAGGCGGTACGCCTGATCCGCTCCGGCACGCCGTTTGCCATCGAAACCCTGATGAGCGTCGCGGCCATTGGCGCACTCTTTATCGGCGCGACCGCCGAGGCGGCAATGGTATTGCTGCTGTTTATGGTTGGCGAGATGCTGGAATCCTATGCCGCCAACCGTGCGCGACGCGGCGTAAAGGCGCTAATGGAGCTGGTGCCGGAAGACGCCCTGCTGTTGCAGGGAACACAACGCAAACGCGTCCCCGTTGCCAGCCTGCGCCCCGGCGATGTGATTGAAATTGCCCCCGGCGGCCGTCTGCCGGCCGATGCCGAGCTGCTCAACCCGTTCGCCAGCTTCGACGAAAGCGCCCTGACCGGCGAATCTGTACCGGTCGAACGTCAGCAGGGCCAGAAAGTCGCAGCGGGCAGTTTGTCGGTCGATCAGGCCGCGCAGATGAAGGTCATTTCCGAGCCGGGTAAAAACGCCATTGACCGTATCCTGCAACTGATTGAAGAAGCCGAAGAACGCCGTGCGCCGATCGAACGTTTCCTCGACCGTTTCAGCCGTTACTACACCCCGGCGATTATGCTGCTGGCCATCGCGGTGATCCTGGTGCCACCGTTGCTGTATGCACAGCCCTGGGATATCTGGATTTATCGCGGCCTGACCCTGCTGCTGATCGGCTGTCCTTGTGCGCTGGTGATCTCTACCCCGGCGGCGATCACCTCTGGATTGGCAGCCGCCACCCGTCGCGGTGCGCTGATTAAAGGCGGTGCGGCGCTGGAGCAACTGGGCCAGGTGCAAACCATCGCCTTCGATAAAACCGGTACGCTGACAGAAGGCAAACCGACGGTGACCGATGTGCTCCCGCTCAACGGCATCAGCGAACAGCAATTGCTAACCCTGGCCGCCGCCGTCGAGGCCGGTTCCCATCATCCGTTGGCGCAAGCGATTATCAACCGCGCCGAACAGTATGGCGTGCCTCTGCCGCTGGCACAGGGCCGTCGCGCACTGGCAGGCGTTGGGGTCGAGGGTGTTATCGACGGTAAAACCCTGCTGATCAGTGCTCCCGCCAAGCTGGCCGCAGGCCTGCTCACTCCGCAAGACGTCAGTCAGGTAGAACGACTGGAAAATGCCGGTAAAACGGCGGTGGTGGTACTGGAAGACGGTATTCCGATTGGCCTGCTGGCACTGCGTGACACACTGCGTAGCGATGCCAAACAGGCGATTGCCGAACTGAAAGCGCTGGGGATCAACGGGGTGATGTTAACCGGTGACAACCCGCGTGCGGCGGCGGCGATTGCCACTGAGTTGGGGCTGGATTACCGGGCCGGGCTGCTGCCGGAAGATAAAGTGAAGGCGGTGACTGAACTGAGCGAACTGCGGCCAACGGCGATGATCGGCGACGGCATCAATGATGCACCGGCGATGAAAGCCTCCAGTATCGGCATCGCGATGGGCAGCGGTACCGACGTGGCGCTGGAAACCGCCGACGCGGCGCTGACCCATAACCGGCTGGTGGGCGTGGCGGAAATGATCCGTATCTCACGCGCAACACACGCCAATATTCGGCAGAACATCACCATTGCGCTAGGGCTGAAAGGGGTATTCCTGATCACCACCCTGCTGGGCCTGACCGGGCTGTGGCTGGCGGTGCTGGCGGACTCTGGCGCCACCGCGCTGGTCACCGCCAACGCCCTGCGACTGCTGAAGAAGCGCGACTAAGTCATAACACACCCCAGGGGCAGCGAATATCTTGCCCCTGGGGTGTCATAATATGGCTACGGTACTTAGACGCCCTTACGTAACAGGTAGCGGTAAGGCGCGGCGTCGGTTTCCTGCGCCACCAGCGTGTGTTCCATAAAGCGGCAGAACCCCGGAATATCGCGGGTGGTGGCCGGATCATCAGCAATAATCAGCAGCGTTTCACCGTCATCCATATGGCGTACGGTTTTACGCACCATCATTACCGGTTCCGGACAGCGCAGCCCCAGCGCATCAAGCGTCTGGTCGGCCTGGGCAAATAAGTCAGTCATGCAATTTTTCTCGGTCAAAAGCGATCGGCGAACGCTCGCCGCATCTCATCAGCGCCTAGTTTACGCCGGTAGTTTTTCTGCGCAAGATGCGTTAACGTTTGCGTTAAATTTAACCATTGCATTGGTTGCGCAAACGCGTATCATGCGGCCGCGCAGCTTATTTCGCTGCTTTGATAACGATACCCTATGGCTTTCAAGTTGCAGCTAGGCGACCAGCTTGAAAGACGACGGGTATCAATTTGGGTTCCCTCACCCCACTATTAAAAAGGCTACAACATGTATTCGTTTACTGCTCGGCAGCGCCTTACCGCGTTAGTCTGGCTATCGCTGTTCCATATTGTCATCATTACCTCCAGTAACTACCTGGTGCAGTTGCCGATGTCCATTTTCGGCTTTCATACCACCTGGGGTGCATTTACCTTCCCGTTTATCTTTCTGGCTACCGATCTGACGGTGCGAATTTTCGGTGCCCCGCTGGCACGACGCATCATTCTTTCGGTGATGGTACCGGCGTTGTTTATCTCGTACGTGATTTCCACCGTGACCTATCAGGGCGAATGGCAGGGCTTTGCCGCACTGGGTAGCTTTAATCTGTTTGTGGCGCGTATCGCCGTCGCCAGCTTTATGGCTTATGTACTCGGCCAGATCCTCGACGTTCACGTTTTCAATCGCCTGCGTCAGCGCAGTGCCTGGTGGGTTGCCCCTGCCGCCGCCATGTTCCTCGGCAATATCAGCGATACTCTGTCGTTCTTCTTTATTGCGTTCTACAAGAGCAGCGACGCCTTTATGGCCAACAACTGGGTTGAGATTGCCCTGGTGGACTACAGCTTCAAAGTGCTGATTTGCATGCTGTTCTTCCTGCCGATGTATGGCGTTCTGTTGAATATGCTGCTTAAGCGTATCGCCGCCCGCCAAGACAACGGCAGCCTGCAAGCAGGCTGACCCGTGTTATCATTGGCGGCCTGCATCGATCCGGAGGCCGCCATGACCATCACCACCCGCCACGCCACCTTCGAAGAAACTCACCGTCTTTATCAGCAAATCCCCGAATTCGGCAACCTGCACAGCCGCTGATGATGCTCATCGGCCGTCACTATCAGATTGTTCAACTGGAAAAGAAAGGCGAAGTGGCTGATTATCGGCTATTACTTGAGAAAACCTTGTGACAACATCAGCCTTGCATTTCAACGTGGAATAGGTTGCGATAAGGCAGTGAAACCCTACCTGAAAGGAAGAAGGAAGCCCAATGCGTAAAGTAGCAAAATTGATGGGTATCAGCCTGTTAGTGCTTGGCCTGGCGGCCTGTGACGGCGAAACCAAAGACACCAAGGCGTCGGCAGGTGATGCCGCAGCCAGCGCCCCAGCCGGGCAACAGGTGAGCTTGCTGGATGGCAAGCTGGCATTCACCCTGCCGGTGGGCATGGCGGACCAAAGCGGCAAGCTGGGCAATCAGGCGAACAACATGCACGTTTACGCCGACAGTACCGGCCAGCGCGCTCTGATCGTGATCCTCGGCGATAAAACAGCCGACAGCCTGGAAACCCTGAGCAAGCGTCTGGAAGATACCCAGCGCTCGCGTGACGCCAACCTGCAGGTGATCACCAACAAAGCCATCGACGTTAACGGCGTACCGCTGCGTCAATTGGACAGCATCATCACCAGCGGCGGCGAGAAAGCCTATTCCTCTATCCTGATCGGCACGCTGGACAACAATATGCTGACCATTCAGGTGACGCTGCCGGCGGATAACCAGCAGCAAGCGCAGAGCGAAGCCGAAGGCATCATCAAAACGCTGAAACTGAACAAGTAATCTTACTCTGGGCGCAGCCCGCTGCGCCCTATGCCAATGCCTGCGCCAACAAGGTGATCGGATGTTCGCAGCGCTTGCTGGTCGACATCTCGATTTGCCATTTGCAGGTTTCGCAGTCCGTGACCACCAGGTCCACCCCGCTTTCCTCTATTTGACGGAACAGCGACGCACCAATGCCCTGCGACGTCTCATAATTCTCCGATTTAAATCCATAGGTGCCGGCAATGCCACAGCACTGCGAATCCAGCACCACCAGCTCCAGCCCCGGTATCTGTCGCAACAGCTCCAGCGTATAGGCAGTCCAGCCCATTTTCTCCATATGGCATGGCGTATGGTAGGCCACCCGCAGCGGTGTGTGTTTCAGCGGTAACTGACGACCCTGATTGAGCAGGCGGTACAGATAGCGCGTCGCCAGCTCCACCCGCTCGCGCACCGCCGAGGTATCCACTTCCAGCAAATGCGGATATTCATCGCGCAGGGTAAAAGTACAGCTGGAAGAGGTCGCCACCACAGGGATACCCCGCTCCAGCACCGCCTCGTGCAGCGATTCGGCATTCACCCTGGCCTGTTTTTTGGCCTGGGCGATAAAGCCATTGGCGATCAGCGGCACGCCGCAGCATTTCTCGCGTTTCAGCAACTGCACGCCAATATCCATCGCATTAAAGACCTTGATCAGATCCTTACCCAGTTGCGGGTGGTTGTAATTGACGAAGCAGCCGTGGAAGAATGCCACCTGCTCGGCATAACGCTGTTGGGCCTGAGCCTGCTGGCGATACCAGCGGCGGAAGGTGCCGAACGAGTACTTTGGCAGTTCACGCCGATGGTCAATTTTCAGCGCCTTGTCGAGCAGGGCACGCACCGGTTTTAACCCGGTGGCGGCGTTCACAATCGGCGCAAACGGCGTCGACAGCGAACCCATCAGGTCGGTATGGCTGAGGATGGCGTCGCGCAGCGTGGGTTTGCTCTGGGCAAAGTCGGCACGGGCGCGCTGAATGATGTCGCCGATTTTGACGTCGGACGGGCAGGCCACCTCACAGCGTTTGCAGTTGGTGCAATACTTCAGCGCTTCGTCATACAGCGCCGGATCCTTCAGCCGCAGGCGCTCGCCGTCCGGCCCTGCCTGTTTGGGCCCTGGGTAGAGCGGATTGACTTTGGCCACCGGGCAATAGGTGGTGCAGACGGTGCACTTGATGCAGTTTTCAAAGCTGTTGTCTTTCTGCAGGCTCATGGACGCTCCTCCTGTGCCGCAATCTGTTGCGCGACGTACAACGCCCCAATCAGCGAAACACCCGCACCGCAGCCCTGCTGCAGGGGATCATAGCCGCCGGTCACTGCACCGATGGCATACAGGTTGCTCAGGGGCTCTCCCTGCCTTAAGGCCCGCAGCCGCTCATCGGTGCGTACCCCAAATTGCAGGTAAGGCTGCGGAGCAAACAGATTACGGTGGCTCCAGTCAGCGCGATCCGCCCGGCTGTCGACATCCAGCCCAAACACCGGCTCACGTATGCCCTCGAAGTCCGCCACCAGCCCGTTGCTGAAAAAGCTGCCGCTGGCCAACACCACCTGTTGCGCCAGCAACGGAATATCGGTGTGGTTGCGGGTATAGAGGCCGGTGACTCGCCCGGCTTCGATATCCGCCCGCAGCACGCTGTCACCCGGCATGAACACGCCGCCCAGTTGCTGCAGACGCGAACGCAGGGCCTGGTGCAGGCGCATGCCCAGTACCGAAGGCGGCAACGTCGGCAACAGACGGATCGGTTTACCCACCGCCATCTGCAGTGCTGCCAGTGAGCTATCATTTTCCAGCCCCAGACAGGCGGGCAGGAAGATCGCCTCGGCATCACCGGCCAATCGGCTCACCTCGTCCGCCATCGGCGTCAGGTTTTCCGGCAGATCCAGCACTCTGGCAATATTCACCGCCCGGAACTCACTGGGGTTGTTGCGCAGCCGGTCGAGCGACGGCAAGTGCATATAAGCGACTTCCGCCTGGATACCCAGGCTCTGCGTCAGGGAACTGGCGGCCAACTGTGGCTGAAAATCCAAAAATCCTTCGATGCCAATCACCGCGATACTTTTCCACGGCAGTTCGCCGTCCAACGGCGTGACCGGGATGGCCTGAGGACTGAGCCAGGTCGCCCGACGCGTGCCTAATGGCGTAACCCGCAGATGATTACGTTCACTGCTGCCCTGCAGGCTCAAACCACAGCGCTGCAGCAACTGAGCTGCGTCGTCCGACAGTGCCGCCACCCGTTCGGCACCTATTAGCGCATAAGGATGCCGTGGCGCCTGTAGCGCAAGCGCCGGCATTGCCGCCAGGGGTGAGGTTACCGGGGTGCCGTCGGGTAGCTGCGCCAGCAGATCCAGCGATCCGGATGAAAAATAGAGCGCGCTTTGGCCTGAGCTGACCACGGCGCAACGCTTACCCTGTTCCGCCAGCCGAATGGCACAGGTCATGCCCGCCAGGCCGCCGCCAATCACCACTACGTCAAATCGCATCATCGGCCTCCTGTTCCCCCCGGGCATCGAGCCCGCACAATCCCTGGTAAACCCAACTGGTAAATTCACTTTCACGCAATGCATCACCCCAGGCGATCGGCCTTACTCCTTTCCAACGTTCGTTGAGGAAATGCGATAGCTGATCGATCGACTGCTGCGGGGTGGTGACGTTAAAACGCGTCAGCAACCCGGCGGCACGGCAGGCGCAGAGTTCTCCCTGGCAGGTGCCCATGCCGACACGGGTACGGCGGCGCAGATCGACCAGGTTATTGACGGTAAGGGAGTTAACCGCATAGCGCACTTCACCGGCGGTGACCGCTTCACATTCACACACCAGGCTGTTATCCAGCCGATCGCCGGCCGGTACCTGACTGGCACGATCGCCGTGGCGATACACCGCCGAACCACGAATGCTGGCAGGCAGGGAAACCACGCTGCGCACCGTCTCTTCCGCCGACTGACGGGAGCCGGGCAAGGCTTCCTGCGCGGTGGTACAGGGGCTGTCTAACCCAAGCTTTTCACACACTTTATCGGTCGCCCATTGCGCCATCAGCCGGTAGGTCATCAACTTGCCGCCGGTAATGGTGATAAAGCCTTCCAGCCCGTCGCGACTGGCATGATCGAGCAGCACGATGCCACGGCTGACATTGCGACCGCTGGGGTCGTCATCGCTGGCCACCAGCGGCCGCACACCGGCATAGGCACGCAGAATACGGGTCTGAGCCAGTTCCGGCGCCAACAGCGCCCCCTCACGGATCAGAATGTCCACTTCCTGCGGCGTCACCAGCATGTTGTCGATCTGGTCATAATCAATGTGGGTGGAGGTGGTGCCAATCACCGAAATGGTGTCGCCCGGCACCAAAATGTCGGCATCCGCCGGTTTGCGGCAGCGGTTGATCACCATGTTATTGATGCGATGGCCGAGGATCAGCAGAGCGCCCTTGGCCGGGAACATACGAATGCGCAGATCGGCATATTCCGCAATCTGCTGGCCCCAGATACCGGCCGCGTTGACCACCACCTCGGCGTGAATATCGTAGTGGCGTGCCGATTGATGGTCGAAAACGCGCACGCCGGTTACGCGATCGCCCGCGCGAAGTAAACCGACCACCTGATGATAAGTGAGGATCTGCGCACCGTGCTCACGGGCATCGAGCATATTGGCGGCGGTCAGACGGAAGGGGTCGACAGTGCCGTCCGGCACCCGCACCGCACCGATCAGCGCCGGGTTGGCGGCCGGCTCCAGGCGCAGCGCCAACTGCGGGTCAATTGCTTCGGCTTTGATACCAGCGCTGTGGCAGGAGACAATAAACTGTTGTTGGTAGGCCAGCGAATCCTGCGGCAGCGTGATAAACAGCCCATCGGTACGCTCGATGCAGTGATGCGCAATGCGCTTGAGGATTTGGTTCTCTTCTATGCATTCGCGCGCCGACTCACCGTCGGTCACCGCATAGCGTGCTCCGCTGTGCAGCAGACCGTGGTTACGGCCGGTGGCACCGGTGGCGATATCGTGGCGCTCCAGCAGTATGCAACGCAGGCCACGACGCGCACAGTCACGAGCAATGCCCGCTCCGGTCGCACCGCCGCCAATGATGATCACATCCGTTTCGTTATCCGGTGAATGACTGCTCATGAGGCTCTCTCAGGATCCGTGATTATTGGCCTATTGAGCCACAGTCATTGGGGTCTTTGTTTGATAAGGAACAATAACGAACTATAAACGAAAACCAAATGTCCACAAAAAACCATGAATGTGATCATAATCACGATTTTTGGGCGTTTTTCTATTTCATAACGTTAACGAATCGCTCAAAATCCGCCGGTGTTTCATAAAAGTGTAACAATTGCGCCATTCATCACAGCGACACCAGGCTGATTTGACTAGGATGACGCTCGTTATGGAACAAAAAAACACCACATTCGATATCCGCTCAATCATCAAATGAACGTAAAAGGTCATATTGATGTGATAACTAGATAAAGCCATCGGAGGCGCTCATGTTGAGTATTTTTAAGCCGGCAGCACACATTTCCCGTGTGCCGGTCGACAAAGTCGACCCGCTGTACCGTAAATTGCGCTGGCAAATTTTTATGGGGATTTTCTTCGGTTATGCCGCCTACTACCTGGTGCGCAAGAACTTCACCCTGGCCATGCCTTATTTGATCGACCAGGGCTTCAGCCGCGGTGACCTCGGTTTCGCGCTGTCCGGTATTTCCATCGCCTATGGTTTTTCCAAATTCATCATGGGGTCGGTTTCTGACCGCTCCAACCCCCGGGTGTTCCTGCCCGCCGGCCTGATCCTGGCTGCCGCAGTGATGCTGTTCATGGGCTTCGTGCCATGGGCGACTTCGAGCATTGCGGTGATGTTCGTGCTGCTGTTCCTGTGCGGTTGGTTCCAGGGTATGGGCTGGCCGCCATGTGGCCGTACCATGGTGCACTGGTGGTCGCAGAAAGAGCGCGGCGGCATTGTTTCGGTCTGGAACTGCGCCCATAACGTGGGTGGCGGTCTGCCGCCATTGCTGTTCCTGCTGGGCATGGCCTGGTTCAACGACTGGCACGCTGCACTGTATATGCCGGCCTTCGGTGCCATTCTGGTGGCCCTGATCGCCTTCGCATTGATGCGTGACACCCCGCAATCCTGTGGCCTGCCGCCGATTGAAGAATACAAAAACGATTATCCGGACGACTACAGCGAGAAAGCGGAAGAAGAGCTGACCGCCAAGCAAATCTTCATGCAGTACATCCTGCCGAACAAGCTGCTGTGGTACATCGCCGTGGCCAACGTGTTCGTTTACCTGCTGCGTTACGGCATCCTGGACTGGTCACCGACCTACCTGAAAGAAGTGAAGCACTTCTCGCTGGATAAGTCTTCCTGGGCCTATTTCCTGTACGAATATGCCGGTATCCCGGGCACCCTACTGTGTGGCTGGATGTCGGACAAGGTGTTCAAGGGCAACCGTGGCGCCACCGGCGTGTTCTTTATGACCCTGGTGACCATCGCTACCGTGGTTTACTGGCTCAACCCGGTCGGTAACCCTGGCATCGATATGGCCTGTATGATCACCATCGGTTTCCTGATTTACGGCCCGGTAATGTTGATCGGTCTGCACGCACTGGAACTGGCGCCGAAGAAAGCGGCCGGTACCGCTGCGGGCTTTACCGGTCTGTTCGGTTATCTGGGCGGTTCGGTCGCAGCCAGCGCCATTGTCGGCTACACCGTTGACTACTTCGGTTGGGACGGTGGCTTTATGGTGATGATTGGCGGCAGCGTCGGCGCAGTATTGTTGCTGTTGTTGACCATGCTGAGCGAGAAAAAACACCACGCGGAAATCGCTGCCAACAAACGCGGTTAAGCGTCATACAACTTTCGCATTATTTAAAGGCCGCGCTGCGGCCTTTTTACTACCCCTGCCCCTACAACATGGAGAACAACAGAATGCGGACTCAAGTCAAAGCCCTGCTGACAGGGATTATCCTGGCCACCTCAATGGTCAGCGCCGCACAGGCCGCCGACAAGGTGGTGATCGCCCACCGGGGTGCCAGCGGTTATCTGCCGGAACACACTCTGCCGGCGAAGGCCATGGCCTACGCGCAGGGTGCGGACTTCCTCGAGCAGGATCTGGTGATGACCAAGGACAACGAGCTGGTGGTTTTGCATGACCACTATCTCGATCGCGTCACCGACGTAGCCGAACGCTTCCCGGACCGCGCCCGTAAGGACGGCCGCTATTACGCCATCGACTTTACGCTGGCAGAAATCAAATCGTTGAAGTTCACCGAAGGCTTTGAGATCGAAAACGGTAAAAAAGTGCAGGGCTACCCTGGCCGTTTCCCGATGGGCAAATCCGACTTCCGCGTCCATACCTTCCAGGAAGAGATCGAGTTTGTGCAGGGGCTGAACCATTCAACCGGCAAAAACATCGGTATTTACCCGGAAATCAAAGCGCCGTGGTTCCACAAGCAGGAAGGCAAGGATATTTCCAGCAAAGTGCTGGCGGTGCTGAAGCAGTACGGTTATACCGGCAAGGGCGACAACGTTTATCTGCAATGCTTTGACGCCAACGAGCTGAAGCGGATTAAAACCGAGCTGGAGCCGAAGATGGGCATGGATCTGAAGCTGATCCAGCTGATCGCCTATAACAAATGGCAGGAAACCTATGAGCAGAAGGCCGACGGCAAGTGGGTGGAATACGACTATGACTGGATGTTCAAACCGGGTGCGATGAAGCAGATTGCCCAGTACGCCGATGGCATCGGGCCGGACTACCATATGCTGGTCGTGGCAGAGAAATCCAAGCCGGGCAAGGTGGTGCTGACCGACATGGTGAAAGAAGCCCATGCCAATAAGCTGGCGGTACACCCCTTCACCATCCGTGCCGATGCACTGCCGAACTACGTCACCGACGTGAATCAACTGTATGACGTGATTTACAACCAGGCAGGCGTTGACGGCGTGTTCACCGACTTCCCTGACAAAGGTGTGCAATTCCTGCAAAAGCAGGGCCAGCACAAGTAATTGCAAGGTGCCCTTATCGTTAATTGATACCCAATGGATTTCGCGTTGCAGCTAGACGGCAAGCACGTGAATCCCCAGGAGCTTACTCAAGTAAGTGACTGGGGTAAACGCGCGTAGCCAACAACGCTGCGGCGCGAAAGACAAAGGGTATATCAGGCGATGAACATCTTGCGCAGGTAGTGCGGCACCGCATCGTCGACGTTGGAGCCAATCACTTCCAGTTCCGGCAGCTTGTCCTTCAGACGCTGATGCGCGTCGCGCATGATGCAGCCTTTGCCGGCCATCGACAGCATTTCCAGATCATTCATACCGTCACCGAAGGCAATGCACTCTTTCAGCGTATATCCGATGATCTTGGCCACTTCTTCCAGCGCGTGGCCTTTTGATACGCCACCCGCCATCACTTCCAGACAGGTTGGGAACGAGAAACTGACGTTAACCCGATCGCCCCAACGCGCATTGATGGCATCTTCCAGCGGCAGCAGCTTTTCATGATCTTCACAGGTGAAGTACACCTTGCACACGCCGTCGGTTTCCAGCAGGCCCGGCTCGAACAATTGGTACTGGAAAACAGATTCGCGGAAGAACTCTTTCTGTTCCGGGCTTTCGCGGTTAATGAACCAGTCGTCATTACGGTAAACGTTGGTGGTGATGTCCGGATCGTTATGCAGCATACCGTAGAGATCGCGGGCGATGTCTTCGGCCAGGTTGTGGCTGAAAATCAGCTCACCGTCGGTATTGTGCACGCGAGCGCCGTTGGAGGTGATCATAAAGGCGCTGATATCGAGGTTATCGCGGATCTGCGCAACGTCGATGTGATGACGGCCGGTAGCAAAGACAAAATGCACGCCGCGCTGGGTCAGCAGCTTCAACGTCTCTTTGGCGTAAGGTGACAGAGTGTGGTCGGGTGATAGCAGCGTGCCATCTAAATCGGAAGCGACGACGTGATACATAGCGGTAATTTCTAACCTCTAATGGTGTGGTCGGCGGTTGGGGTACCACCTAAATGTTGAGCAAAGAAACGCAGGATTGCGTTCAATGCTTCGGCGCGCATCGCGTCCCGCTCAAACAGGATCTCATGCCGTGCACCTTCGATAACCTGCGGTTTTCCCCCTTCACAGGGATGGCCCGCGTCTGACAATGCCTGACAAAAAGCCTGATGGGAACGGTTGTCGACCACCCGATCCTCACCGGCCTGCAATAATAATAGCGGCGTGGTAATTTTAGCCGCCTGGGCGATGATTTCTCGCCCGGCCTGAAGGCTTTCCCGTACCCAGTGGTAGGTTGGCCCGCCCACCTGTAGCTCGGGATAATCGGCGTAATAGCGTAAACAGCGACGATAGCGTTCACGGCTGTGGGTCAACACGTTGACCACATAGGGCAGCGGCCTCCACTGACCGGTGCCTATCGCATAGTAATCGCGTACCGCCGGGTGCTTCTCCGTCCAGTTCAGAATGCGGTTGGCCATCCAGCCCGGCATCGGTAAATAAATGCCGAACATTGGCGCGCAAAACGCCGCGGCGTCAAAGGCCTGCGGCTGACGAGCCAGAAACTGTGCCAGAATTGCACCGCCCATCGAGTGGGCCAACGCAAAGTGTTGCCGGTAACCGTGCGGCACCACCTCCTGCTGATAAAACTGGGCGAAATCGTCGACGTAATCGGCAAAGTTTATCACATGACCACGGTGCGTATCAGCCAGCAAACGACCGGAACGGCCTTGCCCGCGGTGATCCAGGATCATCACGTCATAGCCGCAATGGAACAGATCGTAGGCAACCTCAGGATATTTAATGTAACTTTCGATACGACCGGGGCTGATCACCACCACTCGCTGATGGCGGGCAGAACTGAAGCGCACGAAACGGATGGGCACGCCACCCACGCCATTGAACTCGCCCTCCTCACGCTGCCGCCAAAAGTCCAGCAGCGGTCCCGTGGCGAAAGCAGCAAACTGCTTTTCACGCGTTAACCAGTCATTAGTGCTGAGAGTAAACGACGTCATCACATGCCTTTTAGCTGGAGGTAGAGCCTATAAAAATGTGATAAATATTACTATATCCGATGGATTTCAAGTTGCAGCTAGGCGCCCAGCTCGTTCATCCCCAGGAGCTTACTCCGGTAAGTGACTGGGGTGCACGAGTGCAGGTAACAACGCTGCAGCTTGAAAGACGCCGGATAGAGGCTATTTTGGCACATATTGGCACTTTCAGGGAGTACCTCAATGACCTTGGACTGGTGGTTAACCTATCTTCTGACAACTCTTATCCTCAGCCTGTCACCCGGTTCAGGGGCGATCAACACCATGAGCACCGGTATCAGCCACGGTTATCGCGGCGCAGCGGCATCCATTGCCGGCCTGCAGGTCGGGCTGAGCCTGCATATCGTGCTGGTGGGCATCGGTCTGGGCGCGCTGGTGTCACAGTCGCTGCTGGCGTTTGAAATGCTGAAATGGTTCGGTGCCGCCTATCTGGTATGGCTGGGCATTCAACAGTGGCGTGCAGCAGGTTCGCTGGACTTGCATACGCTGGCGGGGACAATGCCGCGCCGTCGCCTGTTCCGCCGCGCTATCCTGGTCAATTTGACCAATCCGAAGAGCATCGTGTTTTTGGCCGCGCTGTTCCCGCAGTTTATCTTGCCCAACCAGCCGCAGGCCGAACAGTACCTGGTGCTCGGCGTCACGACTGTGGTGGTGGATATTTTCGTGATGATTGGTTACGCCACCCTGGCCACTCGCATTGCCGGCTGGCTGAAAACACCGCGCCAAATGCAGTTGCTGAACCGCATCTTCGGTTCGCTGTTTATTCTGGTGGCCGGGTTGCTGGCTACGGCACGCAAGGCATAAAGCAAAAAGGCCGAACATGACTGTTCGGCCTTCAAATTTTCTGTGGCAGTGATTAGCGGGTAAAAATAAGGTGTAAACCGAAACCGGTAAACAGCATGCCCGCCAGCCCGTCGATCCACTTAGCCAGTCGCTGATAGCCACGACGCATGGTCGGTAATGCAAACACCACCGCCACCAGGCTGAACCAGACAAAGGTCTCGGCAATGATCAGCAGGAACAAGCCCCAGCGTGCGCCGGCACCAACGTCGTCACCCACAAACAGTGAAAACACGCTGCCGAAATAGATAACTGCCTTGGGGTTCGATAGGTTGGTCAGAAAGCCACGGATAAAGCTGCGCCCAGGCTTCGGCAAGGCCACTTTCACCTCTGGCGCAGGCTCCGACTGTGCATTTTGGGAACGCGCGGAACGCAGCAGTTGCCAACCCATCCAGCACAGGTAGATCCCACCGCCGACCATGATAATCTGATGCAGCCAGGCCATTTTTTGCAGGATCAGGTGCAGGCCCATCAACGCTACGCCCGCCCACACCACGATACCCAGTGAAATGCCCATCACGCCCATCATCGCCTCACGGCGTGAGCGACTGGCGGCGGTTTGCGAAACAAAAAAGAAGTCCGGCCCCGGGCTCATCAGCGCAATCAGGTGCACCAGCGCCACGGTCAGAAACAGCATCAGCATGATTTATTGCCCTTAATTTTCATCATTATCGAGGTGATCGCGGATCATCGCCATAAACGGAGCGCCAAAACGCTCCAGCTTGCGCTGACCGACACCGTTAACGCTCAACAGGTCACCGGCCTTGATAGGCATCTGTTCCGCCATTTCCAGCAGTGTGGCGTCGTTAAACACCACGTAAGGCGGGATGTTTTCTTCGTCGGCAATCGATTTACGCAGCTTGCGCAGTTTGGCAAACAGCTTGCGATCGTAATTGCCGCCGTAGGATTTCTGGTTGGCACTGCTGCGCGCCTTCAGGCTCTGGATACGCGGCACAGCCAGTTGCAGCTCCAGCTCGCCACGCAGCACCGGCCGCGCAGACTCGGTCAATTGTAGCGCCGAGTGCATGGCGATGTTCTGGGTGATAAAGCCCAGGTGGATCAACTGACGCAATACGCTGGTCCAGTGCTCGGTGGTTTGCTCACGGCCGATGCCGTAAACCGGCAGTTTCTCGTGCCCGTATTCACGGATGCGCTGATTATTGGAACCACGCAGCACTTCGACAATATATCCCAGTCCGAAACGCTGGCCGACACGGTACACGCAGGACAGCGCCTTGCGCGCATCTTCCAGCCCATCGTAACGCTTGGGGGGATCCAGACAGATATCGCAGTTGCCGCAGTTTTGGTGTTTGCCTTCGCCAAAATAGTTGAGCAGCACCAGGCGGCGGCAGGTTTGCGCTTCAGCAAAAGCGCCCATGGCGTTCAGCTTGTGGCGCTCTATATCCAGTTGCTGTCCGGCGGGTTTCTCTTCCAGACAGCGGCGCAGCCAGGCCATATCAGCCGGGTCATACAGCAGGATCGCTTCGGCCGGTAAGCCATCACGACCGGCGCGGCCGGTTTCCTGATAGTAAGATTCGATATTGCGCGGGATATCAAAGTGCACCACAAAGCGCACGTTGGGTTTGTTAATGCCCATACCAAAAGCGACGGTGGCAACCACCACCTGCAAATCGTCGCGCTGGAACGCTTCCTGTACCTGCGCACGGCGGTCGTTATCCAGCCCGGCATGGTAGGCCCCCACGCTCAGCCCGCGGCTTTGCAGACGTGCCGTAGTGTCTTCTACCTTGGCGCGGCTGTTGCAGTAAATAATGCCGCTCTTGCCACGTTGGTCCTGCACGAAGCGCCACAGTTGGTCGAGCGGTTTAAACTTCTCCACCAGCGTATAGCGGATATTGGGGCGGTCAAAGCTGCTGACCTGCACCAGCGGATCCTGCAGCGCCAGCAGGCGTACGATGTCGCCACGGGTGGATTCATCGGCGGTGGCGGTCAGGGCGATCACCGGCATATTCGGGAAGCGTTGCTTCAACAACCCCAATGCGCGGTATTCGGGACGGAAATCGTGGCCCCACTGCGAAATACAGTGCGCCTCATCCACCGCCAGCAAGGCCGGCGGATTGCCACCGAGCTGATCGAGGAAACTGTCCATCATCAGCCGCTCGGGGGCGATATACAGCATTTTGATCTGGCCACTGCGACAGCCCGCCATTACCTCGAGCTGCTGCTCGCGCGTTTGCGTCGAGTTATAGCAGGCGGCGGCGACGCCATAGGCCAGCAGTTGATCGACCTGATCTTTCATCAGCGAGATCAAAGGGGAAACCACTAACGTCAGGCCATCCATCACCAGCGCCGGGATTTGGTAGCACAACGATTTACCGCCGCCGGTCGGCATGACAACCAGGCAATCCTGCCCACCGATCGCCGTGTTGATAATCGTTTGTTGACCCGGTCGGAATTGCTGGTAGCCGAAGGTATCGCGTAATACCTGTTCGGCCAGCAACTCTTTGTTTATCACTGCTGCGGTTGACACACACTTCCCCATTTTTTGCTGTATAGCGACGCCTTGATGACGGCCGGACTACATAATATCGTTAAGCATGACACCAACGCCAACCCGTGTCTGCCGGAAGTTGTAATCAATCAAGGATTCGCCATAGCCGCTGAACACCTGAGTATAGAAACGCACGTGCTTGCTGATCGGGTAGCTCCAGCCCATTTCTGCACCGCCGTAGCCGCTGTTCCAGTTGTAGTGGCTGTCGACGCTGAACACGCTGTCACCCCAGGCATAACCGACTTTCAGGCGGTAATAGCCCATGTATTTGGTGATATCCGGGTTGTCGTCGCTGCTGTCGCTTTCCGAGAAGCGGAACCAGGGTTTGAGATCCACCTGCCAGTTGCCGTTTTGCGCCATAAAGCGCGCATAACCGCGGTTCCAACTGCGAGAGGTGGGATCCGAGCGACCGTTGGACTGGTGGTTCAAACCGACTTCAACATCACGCAGTGTCCAGCCGGCGAAGCTGTAATCGGTCGCCCACCCCAGGAACACCTGCGGTTCGTAGTTGGTCTCGCGGAACGGCGAGGATTCACTGTGGTTGGAAAGCTGCCACCAGGAACGTTGAGTATAAGAGGCACCGAGCACCGAGTTGTCACCAAGAATGCCACGCCACAGCGGGAAAGCCAGGCTGAGCTGGTACTTCACTTCATCCTTGCGCGCATTATCGGCCCAGTTATAGGACTTGATGGCCTCTTTGTTGATATTGCTGGTATCGGTGTACAGCACGTAGTTGGTTTCATACGGATACAGCGTGAATGGGTTGTCGTGATCCTGCAGCATGTTGGCAATAATGCTGCCGCGCACCGCCGGTTTATCATGAATTTGCTGCTCTTTGGCTTCTTCCGCCTGAACCAGCGGTGCCGCCGCCAGCGTGGCCAAAATGAACCCTGACAAAATGCGCATAACGTTCCTCACCCCAACAAAATTGACAAATTCTGAAATAAAAACAGGCCATTTTACACACAAAGCCGGTTTTACAGCAGTGTGACGTGTATTTATTGGATTAGTCTGGAAAGCAACAAAATATAGGCATAATATCAACAAACAGTTAACCTGGACTGACCAGTTAGCTTCCCCTACTACACAGAAAAAAATGGGTATTTATGTCTACCACACCACTGACACTTGAAGCCGCCCGCCAGAAGATTGGCGAAATCTTTGTTTATCACATGCCGTTTAATCGCGAGCTGGGCTTAGAGCTGCGCCGCTTTGACGACGACTATGTGGAACTGAGTTTTACCAATCAGCCCAAGCTGGTAGGCAATGCCGCCCAGAAAATCCTGCACGGTGGGGTGATCGCCTCAGTGCTGGACGTCGCCGCTGGCCTGGCATGCGCCGGCAGCGTGTTAATGCGCCTGGATCCGTTGATCGAAGAAGAAGTTGCCACCCGTCTTTCGCGTATGGGGACTATCGATCTGCGCGTTGACTACCTGCGCCCTGGCCGTGGCGAACATTTCGTCGCTGCCGCCAGCGTCTTGCGCAGCGGCAATAAAGTCGCGGTCGCCCGCGTCGAACTGCATAACCACGATGGCCTGCATATCGCCAGCGCCACCGCCACCTACCTGGTCGGGTGATTGTGTGCGGTGAGGGTCTTCAGTACACTCACCGCATCTCCGTTTTACCCATCCGAGTAACGTCATGGACGCACAGCAAACACGGCAGGGCATCTTCTTTGCTCTGGCCGCCTATTTTATTTGGGGTATCGCCCCGGCTTATTTCAAGCTGATCCAACAGGTACCCGCCGATGAGATCCTCACCCATCGGGTGATTTGGTCCTTCTTCTTTATGCTGGCGCTGATCTCGCTGGGCCGTAACTGGCCGAAGGTGCGTGCCGCCTGCCACGACCGCAAACGGCTGCTGCTGTTGGCGGTAACCGCAGTGCTGATCGGCGGTAACTGGTTGCTGTTCATTTGGGCGGTGAATAACCACCATATGCTGGAAGCCAGCCTGGGCTATTTCATTAATCCGCTGGTGAACGTGCTGCTGGGGATGTTGTTCCTGGGCGAACGCTTCCGCCGGATGCAGTGGTTGGCGGTGGCACTGGCTTTCGCGGGCGTACTGATCCAGCTATGGCAGTTCGGTTCGCTACCGATTATCGGCCTGGGGTTGGCATTCAGCTTTGCCTTCTACGGCCTGCTACGCAAGAAGATCGCCATCGACGCGCAGACCGGTATGCTGATCGAAACCCTTTGGCTGCTACCCGTGGCAGCGGCCTATCTGTTCCTGTTCGCTGACAGCCCGACCAGCCACCTCGGGGCCAATGCCTGGTCGCTGAACCTGTTGCTGGTGGCCGCCGGTATCGTCACCACCATACCGCTGCTGTTCTTTACCGCTGCAGCCACCCGTCTGCGCCTGTCGACGCTCGGCTTCTTCCAGTACCTTGGCCCTACGCTGATGTTCCTGCTGGCCGTCACCTTCTACGGTGAAACTATCGGTCAGG
The DNA here is from genome assembly GCF_949794035.1 of Serratia proteamaculans. Taxonomy (NCBI): domain Bacteria; kingdom Pseudomonadati; phylum Pseudomonadota; class Gammaproteobacteria; order Enterobacterales; family Yersiniaceae; genus Serratia; species Serratia proteamaculans. Next base: position 188,345 of record NZ_OX461105.1, on the reverse strand, counting down.
ACAAACTGGTCACCTTCGGCTTTATCTGGGCGGCATTGCTGCTGTTTATCCTCGACGCACTCTACACCCAACGTAAACTGCGTTGATGCCAGGGCTAAGTTGAGGCCGGCGTGGCGTGGTTGGAAATAAACCGCGCCATCGCCGGCCCCGTCAGCAGAATGGTGAACAGCCGCAGCGTCTGCATCGCCATCACAAAAGACATATCCACCCGGCTGCCCGCCGCAATGATGGCCACGGTATCCAACCCGCCCGGACTGGTCGCCAGATAGGCCGTCATCAGATCTACCGGCAGAAAGTGCGTCAGCATCCACGCCAGCAGGCCGCAAAACAGCATCAGCGCGACGATCGACACCACCATCTGCGGCAGAGTCCGCAATGCCAGCAAAAATATCGGCCGGGTAAAACGCAGCCCGACGCTCCAGCCAATCAACGTATAGGCCAACGCCAACAGCCATTCCGGCACCTGCAGCGCCATAGTACCGCTGGAATGCAGTGCCGCACCGATGATCATCGGCAACAACAGTGCACCGGAAGGAATGCGCAGCCGGGGGCCCAACCAGGCACCGACAATGGCCACACCCAGCGTTGCCGGGAAGCGCCAGTCCAGTGACGGAAACCACTCCAGCGCCGCACTACCGTGCCCCGCCTCATCACCCAGCCCAATGCGGGCCACCATAGCGGCTGCGGTCGCGACAAACAGCACCCGCAGATACTGCATAAAGGCCACCAGTCGAACGTCCGCGCCAAAATCCCCGGCCATTGCCACCATCGCCGACGCTCCGCCAGGCGATGAGCCCCAGGCACCGGTCGGCCCAGGCAAGCTGCTAAAACGCACCAGACACCAGCCGGAAATGCCACTGGCCAGCAGCGTGGCGATCAGCACCAGCAGCACCAGCGGCCAGTCGTCGAGTAACGGCGTGAGAATAGCGGGAGAAAGGCTTTGTGCAATCATACAGCCCAGCACCGCCTGGGCGGCGATAAAAAGGTAACCGGGAATGCGAACCGAGGCCCCCAACAACCCCATGGCCACGCCGACAATCATCGGCCCCAGCAACAGCGCAGCGGGAATATGGAAAGTTTGCAGGCCAAACCCCAGCACCAGCGAAGCCAGCAGCAGGATCAACCATTGAATCAAGCGGGGGAACTTCTCCATCGACACGCACGCCTTAAGGACAGATAAGCTAAGCGGGCATTCTACCCTCATTTAGCAGGCTAATCTTTGGCAGCAGCAGAAATATCGGGCGAACAGGGTCGCCCGTCAGATTAAAGCCAGTTTTTGCGTTTGAAGTACAGATAGGGGGCCAGCCCCGCCAGGATCATCAGGCTGATGGCGCCAGGATAACCGAACGACCACTTCAACTCCGGCATAAACTCAAAGTTCATCCCGTAGCTTGAGGCCACCAGCGTGGGCGGCAGGAACACCACCGAAACCACCGAGAAGATCTTGATGATGCGGTTCTGTTCGATATTGATAAAGCCCATCGCCGCCTGCATCAGGAAGTTCACTTTCTGGAACAGAGATTCGTTATGCGGCAGCAGGGATTCGATATCGCGCAGCACTTCACGCGCCTGTTCCAACTGACCGGTCGGCAACCGCGCCTTACGCACCAGGAAGTTCAGCGCACGTTGGGTATCCATCAGGCACAAACGGACTTTCCAGCCGATATCTTCCAGCTCGGCCAGCGTCGACAGCGCCTCGTCGTATTCATCGCCCTGGTGGCCTTCCATGATCACCCTGCTGAGCTTTTCCAGATCGCTGTAGACGTTTTCAATCTCGTCCGCCAACTGCTCAATCTTGGTTTCGAACAGATCCAGCAACAGCTCGTAGGCGTTGCCGTCAACCATCGTCAGGTTACGGGCGCGCATGCGGTACAGGCGAAACGCCGGCAACTCGCGCTCACGCAAGGTATACAGGCGTCCGTCGCGAATGGTGAAAGCCACGGTGGAGTTACCGGCATGATCTTCCGCATCTTCAAAATAGAAGAAGGAGTGAATATGCAGGCCGTCTTCGTCTTCAAAAAAACGCGCGGAGGCTTCGATATCATCCAGCTCCGGGCGTGTTGCCAGGCTTTGGCCCAGCTCGTTTTGCACGCGCTCACGTTCGCCTTCTTCCGGCTCAACCAGGTCAACCCACAGTGACGTAGTGAGATCATCGGAGTCATCCAACTCCAGACGGGACAGGCGGCTGTTCTCTAATTTAAACGCGCTCAGCATCTGCTAAAACTCCCTTGGGGTGACAGGGGTAAACAACGCGTGGAAGCACAGAAACAGGGGGGATGTTGTATCACCAGCTTGTTTCAGACCATGAAGGATCTGACTCATAGCGACACATAAGCGGTCGCCGACAACCACGAAGGCTATCAGCTCAATGGGATAGCCTTAGAAGTTGTACCTGTTGTTGTCCAGGTCAGTGAGCCAGTATCTACTGGGTGTGTCCAAGGCGTATGTCCTCATTGATAATAGTGCGCGCATGTTACGCCGAGAAGAAAAAGTCTGTCAACCGGTTAGGTTCGATAATTGCGCAACAATTCATCGCCATAACCCATGGGGCAGAATCGGCTTAATCCACGATAAACAGTAACGAAATAGTCGCGGCGATCTCTGACCACGCACAGGAATGTTGCTAAGATTAGGCCACGATAAGCTTGCGGACTTTACTGATGAAACAGATTACCGCCCACGACCTGACGGCGATGAGTGAACAGGCCGCTAAAGTGGCACGCCTGCGCGCGCACCGTACCTTACACGAAGAGTTGAGCGACCCGGTGCAACGGCTGGCGATTGCCATGGAACCCGGCACCTATATCCGTCCCCACCGCCATCCGCAAACCTGGGAACTGCTGACGCCGCTGCGCGGCCGCTTTGTGGTGTTGCAGTTTGACGAGGACGGCGTGGTCACCCAACGCACCCTGCTTGGCGAAGAAACCAAAGTACTGGAGATGCCGGCGTTTACCTGGCATGCCGTGCTGTCGGTTGATCCGGGCGGCGTGGTGTTCGAAGTGAAACAAGGGCCTTATCAGGCGCTGTCGGAAGAAGACTGCATGCCGTGGGCACCGCAGGAAGGGGCTGAGGGTACTGAAGCCGTGATACGTTGGTACGCTACTGCGCAGATTGGCGATCGCTATACCCGTTCTGTTTGATGTGGCTGCAGGGGCGGGTCCATTCGCCCCTGTTAGCGCCAGAGCTTAGACTGTCTCCAGACGGGCGTAAGCGGCCACCAGCCACTTGATCCCTTCACCCGGGAAAGCAACCTGCAACCGACTGTGTTCGCCGCTGCCTTCCAGATTGACGATGGTCCCTTCACCAAACTTGGGATGGCGCACGCGCTGGCCCAGCTTGTAACCGGTGTCGTTTTCGCTGATCGGCGTGCCCATGCGACGATGGCTCACCGGGCGTGATACGCTGGCGCGCAAACGCACTTCTTCCACACACTCCTCCGGCAGTTCGCCGATGAAACGTGAAGGCCGGTGATAAACCTCTTTGCCGTACAGACGACGTGTTTCGGCATAGGTCAGCGTCAGTTTCTGCATGGCGCGGGTCAGACCAACGTAGGCCAGGCGGCGCTCTTCTTCCAGCCTGCCGCCTTCGTCCAGCGACATCTGGCTCGGGAACATCCCCTCTTCCATACCGACGATAAACACCTGCGGGAACTCCAGCCCCTTGGCCGAGTGCAGGGTCATCAACTGTACTGCGTCCTGATAAGCATCGGCCTGCCCCTCGCCCGCTTCCAGCGCAGCGTGTGACAGAAACGCCTGCAGCGGCATCAGATCCTGATCTTCATCCTGATAGCTGTACTGACGCGTTGCCGTCACCAGCTCTTCAAGGTTTTCGATACGTGCCTGACCTTTTTCGCCCTTCTCCTGCTCATACATGATGAACAGCCCCGAGTCGCGGATCACCCGGTCGGTCTGGACGTGCAACGGCATATCGGCGGTTTCGTGCGCCAGTGAGTCCAACAGTTCGGTAAAGCGTTGCAGCGCGGATGCCGCACGCCCGGCCAGCACTTTGTCCTGTAGCAGCACGCGGGTAGCCTGCCACATGGTCAATTGACGATCGCGGGCCGTGCGGCGCACTTCGTCCAGTGTGCGGTCGCCAATGCCGCGCGTCGGCGTATTCACCACGCGTTCGAAGGCAGCATCGTCGTTGCGGTTGGCTATCAGCCGCAGGTAGGCCAGGGCATCTTTGATCTCCTGACGCTCGAAGAAGCGTTGCCCGCCGTAAATGCGGTATGGCATCGCTGTTTGCAGCAGCGCCTCTTCCAGCACGCGTGACTGGGCGTTGCTGCGATAAAGGATGGCGCAGTCATTCAGCGCACCGCCGTTTTCCTGCCAGGCTTTGATACGGCCCACCACAAAGCGCGACTCGTCGAGCTCGTTAAAGGCACAGTAGATGGAGATAGGTTCGCCTTCGCCCCCTTCGGTCCACAGGTTTTTACCCATGCGGCCGCCGTTGTTGGCGATCAGGGTGTTGGCCGACTTCAGGATATTGCTGGTCGAACGGTAGTTCTGTTCCAAAAGCACGCTTTGCGCACCGGGGAAATCCTTCAGGAAGCGTTGGATATTCTCCACCTGAGCGCCGCGCCAGCCGTAGATCGACTGGTCATCGTCACCGACAATCATCACGTTGCTGTTATTGCCGGCCAGCAGGCGGATCCAGGCATACTGGATGCTGTTGGTATCCTGAAACTCGTCCACCAGCACGTTGGTGAAGCGTTCGCGGTAATGATTGAGGATATGCGGCTTGTTCAGCCACAGCTCATGGGCGCGCAGCAACAGTTCGGCAAAGTCCACCAGCCCGGCGCGATCGCAGGCTTCCTGGTAGGCCTGGTAGATTCGCAGCCAGGTCGCCTCCACCGGGTTGTTGTAGGTTTCAACATGGTGTGGACGCAGGCCCTCATCTTTTTTGCCGTTGATGTACCACATCGCCTGACGCGGCGGCCATTGTTTTTCATCGATATTCAGCGCTTTGACGATGCGTTTAAGCAGGCGGAACTGGTCGTCACTGTCGAGGATTTGGAAATCCTGCGGCAGGTTGGCATCCAAATGATGAGCACGCAGCAGCCGATGAGCCAGGCCGTGGAAGGTTCCGATCCACATGCCGCCCTGGCTGGTGCCAATCAGGTGTTCGATACGGTGGCGCATTTCCGCCGCCGCTTTGTTGGTGAACGTCACCGCCATAATCGAATACGGCGAGCAGTTCTCTACCGACAGCAGCCAGGCAATGCGATGCACCAGTACCCGGGTTTTACCGCTGCCCGCGCCGGCCAGTACCAACAGGTTGCCACGTGGCGCCGCCACGGCTTCGCGTTGTTTTTCATTCAGGCTGTCGAGCAGATCGGAAACGTCCATAGGCACCATTAATTGGTAAGGGAAAGCGCGTCAGGGACGCGATTCCACTGGGAATTTATACAGAGTTCTGGCAGGGATTATAACAATGCTGTCAGCGATGCCAACTGCGAAATCTCAATATGTGGTAGCAGACGGCTGTCGGCGGCCTGCATCAGGCTGCGCTGGCGGTCGTTGATCCAACAGGCCTGCAGGCTGGAGCGCAATGCCCCGGCGACGTCGGTGGTCAAATCATCACCCACGTGAAGAATGCTTTCAGGGGCAACGCCTAACCGCTCAGCGGCCAGTTGATACATGTCCTGATAGGGCTTGGCGCGGCCATCCGGCCCGGAACGCAGCACAAACTGGAAGTAACCGTCCAGCCCGCACAGCGCCGGATCGGCATTGCCATTGGTGATCGCCACCAGCGGAAAACGTTCACCCAGCGCCTTCAACGTAGCATGCGTCGCTTCAGGTACTTCGATACGGCTGCGCCACAGCGCAAAGTTCTGCATCGCCGCATCGGCCCCGTCGGCGGCTTCGGCATCACGCAGCCCCTGACGGCTCAGTGCCAGATGGATAGCACGCCAGCGCCACTGGGTGACATCATGATAAATCTCCGGATCCTGTTCACGCAGTTCCTGGCGCAGGCGATGAAAATCCGCCGACTGGAAGTGGTTCAGTCCGGGATGATAGTTCTGCAGAAAGGCCACCGACTGCAGCTCGGTCTGTTTGATCACCGGCCGGTTGTCGTACAGCGTGTCGTCCAGATCAAAGGTCAGCGCCGCCAGCGGCCGCAACGGACGATAAAAATGCATCAGGATTTCCCCCGTTTGGCGCGTGGATGCGCGGCATCGTACACGTTGGCCAGATGTTGAAAGTCGAGGTGGGTGTAGATTTGGGTGGTGGTCAGGTTGGCGTGACCGAGCAGTTCCTGCACCGCTCGCAAGTCGCCACTGGACTCCAACATATGGGTAGCAAACGAGTGGCGCAGCTTGTGCGGATGAATGTGACTGTTAACGCCCTGTTTGACGCCCCACTCGGCAAAACGCTTTTGCACGTTACGGGTCGAGATGCGTTTGCCCTGATTGGACAGAAACATCGCGTCGTCTGATGGCCCGAACAGATCGCGCATCGCCAGCCAGTGTTCAAGCCAGGTCACCGCAGTCCGCCCCACCGGCAGCTTGCGTTCCTTACTGCCCTTACCCAGCACCCAGATTTCACCGGCGGCCAGATCGACATGGCGACAATCCAGACCCACCAGTTCAGAAAGACGCAGCCCGGCACCGTACATGACTTCGAGCATGGCGCGATCGCGCACCGCCAGGGGATCGTTAAGATCGATATTCAGCAGCTGATTCATTTCATCGACGTCGATGTTTTTCGGCAGATGACGGCCGCTGCGTGGCGTTCGGATCCCTTTGGCGGGGTTGGCAATCAGCATACCCTGGCTGACCTGCCAGTCGAGAAAACTGCGCAACGCCGACAGGCGCAGCGCGAGGCTGGATGACTGTAGCCCGGCGCGCTTACTGCGTGCTGCAAGCTGGCGGACTTTGGCGGCGTCCAGCACCGGCCACTCCGTCACGCCTATCTCCTGCGCCAGCACCATCAGCGCCTGCAATTGACGCGAATAACTCAACTGGGTGAGCGGGCTAAGCTGACGCTCGACCTTCAGATAGCGCAAAAAAGCGTCCACCGGCTGTTGCAGGCTGGCCGCCAACGGAGTCATGCGCGTTCGACCCAGCGTTCCAGCAATTCCGGTAACATGCGCGCCAGTTGATTAAGCATCACCGTGCCCATGCCTTGTTGATAGTGTTGCGTATCGCGGCTGCTGAAGATCACCATACCCAGCTCGCCGTCTTCACCCAGCATCGACAGCGCTACCGAGCCGACCAGCTTGGCCTGCGGCAGTAACAACAGCAACTCAGGGCCATTCAGGCTGCCGAGAAAATGCTGTTGGTCACCCAGGCGCTGAATGCGCAGCGGTTCAAACGACGAACGCGACAGGGCAAGGTGGGTGAAATCGGAAGGCGCACCGATTTTCCAGCTTTCGGAAAACAGGCGGATATTGGCACCGGCCAAACCGAAACCGCGCGCCCAACGCTGCAGGCGGTTGAGCATATCCTGCAGGCTGTCGGCGGTGGCCAGATTGGCCTGTAAATGCAGCAGGCTGGCAAACAGCGTTTCGTTGGCGCTGGCCTGCTCCATCAGCAGGGTAATTTCTTCTTCCAGCCGGTTGATATGATTACGCTGGCGGGCCAGATGCCACTCGACCAACGACACGGTACCGCGAACGGGATGGGGAACGCGCATCTGTTCCACCAACCGCGCGTTGCGGATAAAGAAATCCGGGTTTTGCAGCAGAAACTGCATCACGGCGTCGTCGTCAAGCTCAATGCCTGCGACAGCCTGGTCCTCAACGCTCTTCATAGATGAATAAATCCGTCATATACATGGGTTGCCGGGCCGGTCATAAACAACGGGCTGCCCGGTCCTTTCCAGCGAATATGCAGGCTGCCACCCGGCAGTTCTACATGCACCTCTTCCGACAGCAATTCCTGTTGGATCCCCACGGCCACCGCCGCACAGGCACCGCTTCCGCAGGCCTGGGTTTCGCCGGCACCGCGCTCATACACGCGCAGTTTGATGTGCTCACGACTGACAACTTGCATAAAACCAATATTGGCCCGCTCAGGGAAACGTTCATGCCCTTCCAGCACCGGGCCGAGCAACTCCACTTTGGCGGTTTTTACCTCATCTACCTGTAAAACACAATGCGGGTTGCCCATCGACACCACGCCGCACAGCACCGTATTCTCCGCCGCACGCATGATGTAAGTCTTTTCTTCTTTGGTCGCGCGGAAGGGCACAGTCTGAGGATCGAAGTTCGGCTCGCCCATATTCACGCACACCAGATCATCATCGGTGACGCTCAGCACCATGCGCCCGGTCTGGGTACTCACGCGAATATCGCGCTTGTTGGTCAGCCCTTTCAGCCGCACAAAGCGGGCAAAACAGCGAGCGCCGTTACCGCACTGCGCCACTTCACTGCCGTCAGCGTTAAAAATACGGTAGTGGAAATCCAGTTCCGGATCGTAAGGCGGTTCTACCACCAGCAGCTGGTCAAAGCCAACGCCCAGGTGCCGATCGGCCAAACGGCGGATCAGCTCGGGTGAAAAATAGACATTCTGTGTAACGGCATCGACCACCATAAAGTCGTTGCCCAGACCGTGCATTTTGGAGAACTGCATATCATACTCCGCTATCCGTCTTGGTTTGCGGTGGCCTGTGCCGCCGCAAACAAGGTGTTACTGAGCGCTCATCGACGGTTTTTGCTGAGAGCTGGAAAGTTCCTGCTGATTTTTCTGTACCTGCTCGCCAGTCTGAACCTGAGTGGCCGGTTTCTTAGTGCTGGCCGGATCGGCTGGAGGGAAGTACAGCGGGCCTTTCAGACCACAGCCGGAGAGCCCGGCAAGCAGAACTGCCATCAGCGCATAGCGTAGTTGTTTTTTCATTTGCATTAATGCCTGTAATTCATGCGTCCAAGGTCTCTATAATCGCAGGTGGATCATGAAAAGCAATAGGAATTGAATATGAACGACAGTGAGTTTCACCAGTTAGCTGACCAACTGATGCTTAATATTGAAGAGACACTGGACGATTTTGCTGGCGATGCGGATATCGATTACGAAACTAACGGCGGCGTAATGACGTTAAGCTTCGAAAATGGCACCAAAATTGTCATCAATCGCCAGGAGCCACTGCATCAGGTTTGGCTGGCGACCAAGACCGGCGGCTATCACTTTAACTACCGTGATGGCGTGTGGCTCTGCGATCGCAGCGATCGCGCCTTCTACCCATTGCTGAGCGAAGCTGCCAGCGCGCAGGCAGGCGAAGCAGTGAAATTTGCCTGAAAATAACGGCATTCACAGGGGTTCAGCAAACGCGAGCCCCTGTAATGTCAGTGTAGCTGGAACTGCTGTTTCAGCGGCTGAGCGGAACCATCGGTCAGCGGCACACACAGGCTCGACAACACGTTGCTGCGGAACGGGATCACCTGAGTGCGGCCATCAAGCTGCACTATCTGGTAGAACTGCGGCAAATTGAAGTTGATAAAGCTGGAGCCGTAGGTGAAGCGATCGTGCGAGGAAGAATAGAAACGGCTGACGTCACGCACCAGCTCTTCTTTACTGCCTTCACAATGGTGGTAAACCTCAACCCGGTTCGACTCATCCAGAATATAGATGTTAAAGCCCTTGTCGTCCGAGGTGTCTTCAAAGAAGAACTGAATGATCCCCTCACTGGCGAAGCCATCCACAACCGGCGGCAAATGCACCTGATCGGTTTCCACTTTGATCGACAGGCCGTGCAATTTGTTGTTGGAAATAGCGCCATAGAATTCCACCGCGTTTTCCAGCTTCTGTACCGATACGCTTAACCGTTCGAAGAACAGGCCCCAGGTCTGACCGGCAACGCGTACCGCTTTAAAGCGGCCCGGCTCCAGTCGGGTACTCGACAGACGCAGTTCAATGCACTCTGACACCAATTGCTGGATGCGGGTACGGATCAGGCCGCGCAGATGCTGACTGTAGCAGAACACCTCCACCGATTCCGGCGGGGCGGCGTCCTGATGCATTTTGCCAAGAATGGTCTTCAAGGCTTCCAACACCGATTGCTCACCGCTGAAATGCAGAGTACGCACTTCGTTCCAGGAGTTGCGGTACAGCAGGTCGATACTGCCCACCAGGCATTGCTGCTGCTGGCCGAAGCTGAACACGTCAAGCTTGCGGAAATCGAAATGCACCACCTGATTGCGGAAGGCGGCGGTCGGATCGTTTTCCAGATTGACAATAATCGCCAGATGGCGAATTTCACACGGGCTGTACAAGGCTTTTGGCGTAGGTGCGGCCAGCCGCAGCGGGAAATGGTGCGACACGTCGGCCACCAGTTCCTGCAGTTTGGCGGTGTCGCACAGATTGCCGCTCTTGATGTGTAAACGGGTCTTCGGCGTCAGCAAGCCGTTGAAATAGGCCCAGGCCACCAGTTTGTTCAGGTAGCGGTTATATTCCAGCGGTTGATGGCTGACGATCGAGTCCATGGCCGGTGCCTGATTGTACAGGTACCAGCCGGTGCGGTTGGCGCGGCCAATCGGCACGTGAATAAAGGTTAAATCGTCTTCTGACAGGTCCGGCGAGATCTGCGGGTTCACCAACGTCACCTTGCCGGGCAGCGCTTCAAACGCGGCGTACAGCTTGCGGGTCAGCACGCCGATATCCTGCGGGCTGGCACTGACACTGAGATTATTACGACGGGCAAAGCGGATCAGGTTGCGATAGCTTTGCATCATCGCATCCAACAGTTCGTTGTGCGCTTCACGCACCCGTTCGATTTTCCAGTTGGCGCGGTTATCCAGGATCGCCAGACGCTCTTCGTCCCAGCCCCATTCGCTGACCAACTGGCTGAGGATCTCACGACGCCAGCCGACGCACGCATTAGCGCGCGAAAGTTTTTCACAGACTTTCAGGTAGAAACAGCGGCGGACCAGATCGAGGCGGGTGGTATCGTTGATTTCATTCAGATAATGCGTAACGCGTTCGAGCATCATACAGTAGGAGTCGAGACCGAAGCAGACGATTTCGCCCTGATGCAGGCGTTGCTTGATGTCCATCGCCAACAGCTGAGTATTCGGGTATTCCCAGGAATAGGCTTCCAGCAGCAGGGTCTTCAACACCGCCTTGTAAGGCGAGTCGATGCTTTTGTACAGCTGCCACAGGCTGGCGCCGAAGTATTCTTCCGCCGACAGCGTGCTCAGGCCGCCGAGATCCAGCCACTCGTTCGGCGTTAGCGCACCTTGCGAGTACAGCGACAGCACATATTCATCGTAATGCGCTTCTTCTTCGCCCGGCACCATGTTCCACAAAATGCGTTTGCCGGCCAGGCGCACCGCGGTGCGGTAAAATTCGTCCAGCAGCAGGATATGTTGGGTGGAACCGCAGTCTTCACCGCCCAGGCTGCCACTTTCGTTATGGCGGAAGCGGTTTTCATCGATCAGGAAGAAGCTGACTTCCACCCCCATCGACGCTGCCCATTTTTCCAACAGGCTGCATTTCTGCTGCAGGCGGTTACGCTCTTCGTTATCCAGCCAGGACTGGTGGCACACCCAGATGTCGAGATCCGAGCTGCAACTCTGGCCGATCGACGACGTGCTGCCCATCGAATAAACCCCGGTAATCGGCAGTTCACCGCTGGCCAGCTTGTCAAACGGGCTGCCCCATTTGTCTTCTAAATCGTTGAGGTATTCTTGCTGGGTTTCATCAGGCGTGTAGATACAGACGCCATGGGGAACGTTACCGTTCAGATAACCTGGCATCAGTGGGTGGTGGTGGTGCAGTAAGGTAGGCAGCAGACTGTATACCCGTTGGAACGCGGGCTTCATGGCCGCTAGGGCGCGATCGATGCGTAATTGATTGATCGCATCCAGTCTCTGCTTCAGTGTCTCGATGTAGAGGTACAAGACGTCTCGCCTGATTATCCCGGTATTTAGAAAAAAACCCGTATTCCATAAGCGCCGTTAGTATTGGAAGAATATTTGGCAACTTATTGCTGGAAACGTGATCAATCTAACACCTTGCTGATTGACCGTAAAGGAGGTAACGCTTCACTATTATTGTTGCGCCACTCCAAACGATTTACCCGCAGTGTTAACTGCCCCAAAACACATCACACGTCCCGTTGATTCCGTTGTCCTTTATTCGCCTGTGGCTTCTTGCACTGACAGTTTTCACACTCAGTGGTAGGATGAACAGCGAATTATAAAAACGGTAACAAGCATGTTAGACAAAATTATTCGAATTGCCACCCGACAAAGCCCACTCGCTCTCTGGCAGGCACATTATGTGCAGCAGCGTCTGATGGCCAGCCACCCTGGCCTGCAGGTCGAACTGGTACCGATGGTCACGCGGGGCGACATTATTCTGGATACGCCGCTGGCTAAAGTCGGCGGTAAAGGGCTGTTTGTTAAGGAACTTGAGCTGGCGTTACTGGATGGCCGCGCGGATATCGCCGTCCATTCGATGAAAGACGTGCCGGTAGATTTTCCCGCGGGCCTGGGTTTGGTGACCATTTGTGAGCGTGACGATCCGCGTGACGCATTTGTATCCAATCGTTTCGCCTCGCTCGATCAACTGCCGCTGGGCAGCGTGGTCGGCACCTCCAGCCTGCGCCGTCAGTGCCAGTTACGTGAACGTCGTCCGGACCTGATCGTGCGTGACCTGCGCGGCAACGTCGGTACCCGGTTGTCAAAACTGGACAACGGCGACTACGACGCCATTATTCTGGCGGTCGCCGGGCTCAAACGCCTGGGCCTGGAACAACGCATCCGTAGCCCGCTGAGCCCGGAAGAGTGCTTGCCGGCCGTCGGTCAGGGTGCAGTGGGCATTGAATGCCGCCTTGACGATGAAACCACCCGCGCGCTGTTGGCTCCACTCAATCACGCCGTAACCGAAACTCGTGTTCGCGCCGAACGGGCGATGAATACCCGACTGGAAGGCGGTTGCCAGGTACCGATCGGCAGCTATGCCGAACTGGATGGCGACAGCCTGTGGCTGCGTGCATTGGTCGGCTCCCCGGACGGCAGCCAGATGGTACGTGGCGAACGTCGCGGCCCCGCCGCGCAAGCGGAACAAATGGGCGTTGAGCTGGCGGAAGAGTTGCTGGCGCAGGGCGCCCGTGAAATTCTGCAGGATGTTTATCAAGGGAATCCCCCGGCATGACGATCCTGGTAACCCGCCCTTCTCCTTCGGGAGAGCAATTGGTGAGCCGACTGCGCGCGCTCGGCCGGGTTGCCTATCATGCCCCGTTGATCGACTTCGCCCCAGGCGGCGATCTGCCCAAACTGCCACAGGCGCTGCAGCAACTTAATGATGGCGATTTGGTGTTTATCCTGTCGCAGCATTCAGTCAGCTACGCCAACTCGGTGATGGGTCGCGTTGGGCTGCCATGGCCTGCCAGGCTGGCCTATTATGCTATCGGTCGCAACACCGCGCTGGCGATGCACCGCATCAGCAGCCTGCCGGTGGAGTACCCACGTGAGCAGGAGATCAGCGAAACGCTGCTTCTATTACCTGCCTTACAGAAGCTGGACGGCAAGCAGGCGCTGATCCTGCGCGGCAACGGCGGGCGCGAGCTGCTTGGCAACAGCCTGAGTGAACGTGGTGCCACCGTCAGCTATTATGAATGTTATCAACGCAGCCCGGTGCACTATGATGGCAGCGAGCAAAGCGCCCACTGGCAGCGTGCCGGTGTTGATACGCTGGTAGTCACCAGCGGTGAAATGTTACAACAGCTCTATACTTTAGTTCCTGATTACTACCGTTCATCGTGGCTGTTGCGTTGCCGCCTGGTAGTGGTGAGCGAACGCCTGGCTACCCTCGCCCAGGAATTGGGCTGGAGCACAATTCGGGTAGCTGATAACGCCGATAATGACGCGCTGATCCGCGCGCTACAATAAACCTGACTATGGGATGTGCCACTATGACGGAACAAAATACCCCCTCCGCCCCGGTTGAAGAGCCAACCCCAGTGGCTGATAGCCCCAAGCCACCCGACGCTGACAAGCGTAAAGGTAAAAATACCGGTCCAGTACTGGGCGCGATCGCCATCGTGCTGGTCATTGCCCTGGGCGCCGGCGGCTATTACCACACACATCAACAGGCACAGCAGTTGATCGCCGCCAATCAAACCTTGCAGCAACAGCTGGAAGCGCTGAAGCAGAGCCAACAGCAGGAAAGAAGCGCGCTGGAAGGTCTGTTGCAGCAACAGGGTAAAACGCTGGATGCCGCTGACCGCGAGCAAGCGACCCTGACGCGACAACTGAATGAGCTGCAAGAAAAAGTCGCCATCATCTCCGGCAGCGATGCCAAGACCTGGTTACTGGCACAGGCCGATTTCCTGGTGAAAATGGCCGGCCGTAAACTGTGGAGCGATCAGGACGTCACCACCGCCGCCGCTCTGCTGAAAAGCGCCGATGCCAGCCTGGCAGACATGAACGATCCGAGCCTGCTCGAAGTGCGCCGGGCGATTACCGAAGACGTCAGCACGCTGTCCACTCTGACCCAGGTAGATTTCGACGGCATCATTCTCAAGACCAATCAGTTATCCAATCAGGTTGATAACCTGCGCCTGGCGGATAACGACAATGACGAATCACCGATGGATCAGGACAGCAGCGAGCTATCCAGTTCGATCGGCGAGTGGCGGCAAAACCTGACCAAAAGCTGGCACAACTTTATGGCCGACTTTATTACCGTTCGCCGCCGTGATAGCAGTGCCGAACCGCTGCTGGCACCGAATCAGGATATTTACCTGCGTGAAAATATCCGTTCACGCCTGCTGGTGGCCGCGCAGGCAATTCCACGCCACCAGAACGAAGTGTATAAACAGTCGCTGGAAACCATCTCTACCTGGGTCCGCGCCTATTTCGATACTACCGACCCGGCCACGAAAGCTTTCCTGGAAGAGTTGGATACCCTGAGCCAGCAGTCGATCACCATGGACGTGCCGGATCAGCTGAAAAGCCAGCCACTGCTGGAAAAACTGATGCAGACCCGGGTGCGCAATCTGATGACCCAGTCCCCTGCTGCCCACCAGGAGGGATAAGCCATGTTACGCGTGCTATTTCTGTTCCTGGTGCTGATCGCAAGCGTGGTGGTCGGGCCGATGTTGGCCGGCCATCAGGGCTATGTGCTGATTCAGACCGATAACTACAATATCGAA
Organism: Serratia proteamaculans; assembly: GCF_949794035.1. Lineage (NCBI taxonomy): Bacteria > Pseudomonadati > Pseudomonadota > Gammaproteobacteria > Enterobacterales > Yersiniaceae > Serratia > Serratia proteamaculans. The sequence continues at coordinate 173,247 of NZ_OX461105.1, read as the reverse complement.
ACCAGCGTCACCGGCCTGGTGATCATGGGCGTCCTGCTGTTTGTCGTGCTGCTGGTGATCGAATGGATCCTGCGCCGCGTCTTCCGCACCGGCGCACGTACCCGCGGCTGGTTCCTGGGCCGCAAACGTAGCCGCGCGCGCAAGCAAACCAAGGCCGCGCTGATCAAACTGGCCGAAGGCGATTACAAGCAGGTCGAAAAACTGCTGACGCGCAATGCCGATCACGCCGAACAGCCGGTGGTGAACTACCTGCTGGCTGCCGAAGCTGCACAGCAACGCGGTGACGACTTCCGCACTAACCAGTACCTGGAACGTGCCGCCGAAGCCGCCGACACCGACCAGTTGCCGGTAGATATCACCCGCGTGCGCATCCAACTGGCGCAGGGAGAAAACCATGCTGCACGTCACGGTGTCGATCGCCTGCTGAACCAGGCACCGCGTCATCCGGAAGTGTTGCGTCTGGCGGAACTGGCTTATCTGCGCACCGGCGCTTTTGCCTCGTTGCTGGAGATCCTGCCGTCGATGAGCAAGATTAACCTGCATACCGAGGCTGAACTGCAGACCCTGCAGCAGCAGGCCTATATTGGCCTGATGAATCAGGCCATGGCAGATGAAGGCAGCGACGGTCTGAAACGCTGGTGGAAAGATCAGAGCCGCAAAACGCGCCATGAAGTTCCACTGCAAATTGCGATGGTGGATCACCTGATTGAATGCAATGACCACGAGCTGGCACAGGAAATCGTGCTCGATAGCCTGAAGCGCCAATATGATGAGCGTCTGGTGCTGTTGATCCCGCGTCTGAAGTCCGGCAATCCGCAACAGTTGGAGAAAGCGCTGCGCCAGCAGGTGAAACAGCATGGCGCCACACCGCTGCTGAACAGCACGCTGGGTCAGTTGTTGATGAAACACGGCGAGTGGCAACAGGCTGCCGATGCATTCCGGGAAGCGCTGAAACAGCGTCCGGATGCCTACGACTACGCCTGGCTGGCGGACGTACTGGATAAGCTGCACCGTTCCGATGAGGCTGCCCAGATGCGTCGTGAAGGCCTGATGTTGACCCTGAAGCAGAACGGCGAATAACGCGACAATGCATTGTCTTCAAGGCGCGCCCTGTGGGTGCGCCTTTTTTATCCTCTTTATTCTCTTACCGGGACATACGAACGCAGCCAACACAGATGCAGCTTCAAGTATGAAGGGGATAGGCAAAAAAAAACACTTGCCGCGGGGGCAAGTGTATAAAAAAGCAATCAGGTCTAGGACAACAGGGGCGGTGCCTCACTCAACGTTATGCCCGGAGTGTGATGTCGGGTTGCTAGCAACGCTGACATCGTTCTGGTGGGCAATAGGCACCCTAAATCGGCTCTGCGTCATTCCCAGGGTTTATGAAGCCTAAGGCGAACATAAGAGGTGGAATGAGCATCTACGGAATAGATATTGCACTTGGCGTGCCAACTTTGGGAGAAGTGCCGTTTAGCCTGAAGGAAATAAACTAAAACTATGAATTAAAAGCAATTTAAGCATCATATTAAATTTATCGCCTCTCATCGGGTATTACCCCACCCTCTCCCTGACCCCAGCAGATATGTCGCCTTATAACGACGACTTAAGCCAAAGTGATTTTTATCGTATTAAATCATGATGTTATATGTCTCAACCTGGCGACAATGCGCCGTGCCGATGTCGCTGAAAGCCAACACGACTCCAGAAACCAAAAGCAGGACAGCAGGAAGTTAAAAGTGAGGTTTACTGAATGGCAGAAAGCGAAAAGCCCGTTCATTGCTGAACGGGCTTTTCTGAAGGTGGTCGGCGAGAGAGGATGACTGCATCTGCGATGCTGCCCTGCGGGCCGTTGCTAAAGCAACGTTGTCTCGCTGCGCTCGGCTCAAACCTCCTTCGGAGGTGCTCATCCTATAAACTACAGATGTAAAAAAACCCGCTAAAAGCGGGTTTTCTTGAATGTGGTCGGCGAGAGAGGATTCGAACCTCCGACCCACTGGTCCCAAACCAGTTGCGCTACCAAGCTGCGCTACTCGCCGATTTCTTGTTGCAGATACTACCGAATTTTATCGCTTATGTCTATGTAAATATTAAATTTATTAGACATTTTGTGTGTGGTGCGAAGAGAGGGACTTGAACCCTCACGTCCGTAAGAACACTAACACCTGAAGCTAGCGCGTCTACCAATTCCGCCACCTTCGCACAGTCACAAAACAGCTTACAATTCTTCACTTCTCTTAGGAAGTGGGGTGGCTAATGGGACTCGAACCCACGACAACTGGAATCACAATCCAGGGCTCTACCAACTGAGCTATAGCCACCATTACTTCTTAACTTCACGCGGTAATACTACCACCGCAGCTCTTGCACACAAACTTAATGGTGCGCCCGACAGGATTCGAACCTGAGACCTCTGCCTCCGGAGGGCAGCGCTCTATCCAGCTGAGCTACGGGCGCATAGCGCCGTTGCGGGAGGGGATACTACGGTTTTAACCCAATCCTGTCTAGTGCTTTTTCGCAGAAATGTTGCGTTTGATTACGCTTTGCTCACTCCCGCGCAGGAAAGGGCTCTCCGTAGCCCCTTTTGACCGGTTATTGCTGGGTTTCTGTCCGTTTTTCAGCCGGATGATGTTTCTTGTGCATACCGAAAGCAAAGTAGCACAGACTGACTGCTGCTAAGAATATTGCCCCGACCAGCAGAGAAATACGCGTATCCGGGTTAATTCCCATGCCGATCAGCACGCAGACCAGGAAAGCGATGGTCAGATAGTTCACATAGGGGAACATAATTGACTTAAAGCTGTGGGTTTTGATCGCTTCCTTATGGGCGCGGCGGAAATACAGCTGGCTGATAAGCACCACAAACCACGGCACCATGCCCGGCAGCACGCTGGCACTGTAAACGTAGACGAACACCGCCTGCGGATTGGGGATCAGATAATTCAAGCAGGAACCGACCAGCAAACAGGCGATGGTCACGGCAATACAGTTCACCGGCACGCCGCTGGCAGACAGTCGGGTCAGCGAGGCGGGCAATTGACGGTTCTTGGCCAACGCGTACAGCATACGCCCCCCGCTATACATGCCGCTGTTGCAGCCAGAGAGTGCGGCGGTCAGCACCACAAAGTTAATGATACCGGCGGCGGCAACGATGCCGATTTTGGCAAAGGTCAGCACGAACGGACTGCCGGCGGTGCCAATACCGTTCCATGGGAAGATGGTGACAATGACAAAAATGGCGCCGACGTAGAAGATCAGGATGCGCCACAGGATATTATTAATTGCGCGTTTCAGCGTGACCTGCGGGTTCTTGGCCTCACCGGCGGTAATACCGACCAGTTCAACCCCCTGATAGGATGCCACGACAATACACAACGCAAACAGGAAACCCTTCCAGCCACCGGCAAAGAAACCACCGTGTTCGGTCAGGTTGGCAAAACCGATAGGCTGCCCCCCGTTACCAAAACCAAACAAGATCACCCCCAGCCCCACCAAAATCATCACAATAATGGTGGTCACCTTGATCATGGCAAACCAAAACTCCAGCTCGCCGTACAGGCGTACCGCCGCCACATTAGCCAACGCCACCATCGCTACGGCGATCAGCGCCGGTAGCCACTGCGGGATCTCCGGGAACCAGAACTGCACGTAGACCCCAATGGCGGTAATTTCCGAGATCCCGACGGCAATCCACATAAACCAATAGCCCCAGGCAGTCAGGTAGCCAAAGTACGGACTCATATATTTATGTGCATAAACAGCAAAGGAGCCCGCGACCGGCTCCAGGAACAGCATCTCGCCCATCGAACGCATAATAAAGAACACGAACAGCCCGGCGATGATATAAGCCAATAACACCGACGGCCCCGCCCATTTCAGCGTACTGGCCGAGCCCATAAACAGGCCGACACCAATGGTGCCGCCCAGAGCAATCAGCTCGATATGCCGGGCTTCCAGCCCCCGGTGTAGTCCTTGCGGTTTTTCAGTGTGTGGCATAAATCCTCGATAATATTCTTTTGATTGTGTCTGCATGCCGGCCGTTACCGGTCGTTATTGTTTTAATGAAAAATAGCGTAAATCATCTCCCGCCGCGTTGGCGGTCATCAACTTGTGATGGGGCTATCTTACGGCGAGAAAAACGTCGTTCAGCGCGACCGTATCAGGCGCCAACAGCTGGGGGTAATTTCAGGGCGGTATCGTTTCGCATTTTGCCGCTATAAGCAAACCGCAAGTTAAAACTTTATGGAATAAACACAAGGGGGTTTAGCGGCTGAGGTTATAGAATGTTGGAAAATTGGCCACAAAGCAGGTTATTTGAACAACTTGTTGCGCCGGGACAGAATAATCCGCCCCGGCACCTTCATCACATCTTGCCGCGATAATAGTAACTCACGAATTTCAGCAACCGCAGTTGGCGCCCGATGCGGCTCGGCTGGCTGAGCAGCCGATAGAGCCACTCCAGGCCGAGGTTCTGCCAAACCTTGGGTGCACGCTTCACGTGCCCGGTGAACACGTCGTAGGTCCCGCCTACGCCCATATACAACGCCTGGGGGTGTACCTTGCGACAGTCACGCATCAGGATTTCCTGTTTCGGTGACCCCATGGCAACCGTCACTATGGCGGCACCGCTGGCGCGGATACGCTCAAACAGCGACTCACGCTGTTCCGGCTTGAAATAACCGTCCTGGCTACCGACCAAATTCACATTCCACTGGCTGCGCAGCTTCTGTTCGGTTTCTGCCAGCACCGACGGCTTGCCGCCAATCAGAAATACTGGCGTACCCTCACGCCCGGCGCGTTGCATCAGCGCTTCCCACAGATCGGCTCCGGCTACGCGTGACACATCGGCTCCCGGATATTTCCGGCGAATTGACCGTACCATGCTGATACCGTCGGCATACTTGTACTCGGCCTCATCCAGCAAGGCATGCAGCTCAGTATCCTGTTCCGCCGTCAGAATTTTTTCGGCGTTCATGGCGACCAGCGTGCCTCGCTTTACGTGGCCACCGTCGAACAGAAAATCCATGCACTGCGCCATATCGCGAAATCCCCACAGGCTGAAACCGCGCAGCTCGTATTTGGGCACCGAGATTTTTGCTTCCATCTTGTTATTACCCTTACAAAAGGCCGTCGGCCTGCACGGATGAAGCAGGACGACTCAGCGTTCGCGAACGCAGCACCCGCACCTTAATCAATCCGGCAGTATCAAACAGCCAATACAGCAATTTTGCCATCAGCAAACAGGCGCCGAAAATGAGGCAGAAGAACACCACCCGCGAGACAAACGAATCCACCCCTTCTCGCGCCAATACGATGATATTGAATACCGCACCAAAGCAGAAACCCTGCAATATGGCGGCTTTATAAGGGTTCGACTCGCTTTTGCCCATTTCATACAGCCAGTCGAACCATTTGATGATCATCCCCACCAGCACCGCGCCAACAGGAATGAACAACGCGCCGCCCATCACCACCAGCGAACCAATCAGCGTCGGTGAAATGGCCAGGCCGGAATGGTTATTCAGGACTTCCCAGGTGAAGTAGTTAGCGGTGTTCAACACCGTGTCCGGTCGGCCCGGCCACAGCCAGGCTGGAATGAACACGTAGAAATCACGCACTATCGGCGCCAGCCCCTGGAAATCAATCTTGTCGTAGTTTTGCAGCAATAACGCCAGGTTTTCCCACGGCGAGAAGGTGTCTCGCGTCAGATAAAGAAAGGTATAAAACGCTTCGGGGCCACTGACGTCCAGGCTATAGCGCTTTAACGCCAGCCAGAACATGCCGACAATACCGAACACGCCCGCGGCCACCAACATCCACAGCGAGATCCAGCCGCGTACAATGCCGATAAACAGGAACAGTGAGAAGGCAATAATGATGTTGGCGCGGGTGCCGCCGACAATCACATAAGTGAGGATGCCAAAAGCCACCGTCGCTGCCAGGAAAAAGAACCAGGCTCGCAGATCTTGCTTCAGGAAATACACCACCAGCATCGCCGGAATGAAGAAATAGAAGAACCGCTTGAGCGCTACGCCAGCCACGTCACTGGAGAAGATCTGGCTGTAAGAATTGAGTTTGAACAGCAGGAAGCCGTTTTGCAGGAAGAAAATGCCGACGGTAACCATCGCCACCAATGCCAGCAGGATCCAGGTCAGATGGGTTTCAACCCGGTTCATGCTGAATACCGGTTTACGCGGCTGCACGCTACGCTTTCGCAGCCGGGTTTTATAGCTTACGTAGTAAATCGCATAAAACGCGGTAGCCGAGAGGATGGCGTACAACAAGAATTCTACCGGCACCACCTCAACGTCAAACTGAAACACCAACAGGCAGGTTAGCGGGAAGCCGAAGTAAAACGTCAGCAAATACAGCAGCGAAAAGAAGACGTTGAAATTAAAGCGGACGCGCCGAAACTCCTGGTAGGTCAACGTCAGAACAAACAACGCACCGATCAGGTAGACGACGAATAACCCGCCAAATTGCGCCAGCGTCATGAATTATCCCCTGCCGCCAGGGTTAATGCCTGTTGCCAGCCATCAACGTAGTTGGGATTAAAGAAGGCAATCGCCTGCTTATCGACGGACGCCAGCTGGCGTTGCGCTTCACGCACTACCGCCTCATCCAGCGAATCACCATAGAACAACACCGGCAAGTGCTGCTCCGCCAGATCCTGCCAGAACGGGTTCTGTCGGCTCAGCACGAACGGCACACCAAACTGGATCAGCAGACACAGCGTGCCAATCCCCTGCTGACGGTTAAAGATAAAGTAGCCGAGGTCGCACTCGCGCAGGATATTCAGGTAGTCGTCGAACGCCACCTGCTGCGTCAGTACCTGCAGGTTCTTGGCGCTGAACAGCGCCAGCCCGGCAGCGCGGACCTGTTCAATGTAAGCGTCGTTATTAGCCGGATAGCCCATCGGCAGGATCACGCGCACATCTGGGCCAAACTGCTGGTGAATCGCTTTCAGTGCCTCAACGTGGCGGTTGGTGCGATCGCCGGAGTTCCCCACCAGAATGGTCATCGGCCCGGCCAGATTTTTCTCTACGCTGACACCGGTCAATGCCGGATCCATCCGCGTCGGGAAATACAGCAGGGAGGCCGGTACGCGGGCATGTCGCTGCTGGTAGTGGATCACATCGCCACGGGTCGCGAATACGTGCCCCACCCGCCCCTGTGCAATACGGCGCAGCAAATAGAACAGGCGGAATTTCCAACTGGTGGCGTTTTCATACAAATCGGCGCCCCAGATATGCCAGCTCACCTGCTGGGCTTTGATTTTACCGCTCAGCAATGCCAACCACAGCGTCGGGTTAAACTGACCGTGCAGGAAGAAACGCGTCTTGCGATCGGCCTGGGCACGGGCAATCACCGCCATCGCCAGGCTTTTCTTATCCGGATGATATTCAATGTTCAGTTCAGGGAGCGGCCCCAAGGCGGCGGCATCTTTGGCGGCCACCATGAAATGGCGTGTCTGATCGGACGGCAGGCGCTTCGCCAACACGTCGTTGAAGAAACGCAGCACCGTCTGATTGTGATGCGGGATGTCAGATCCCAATACGTGAATCAGTGTAGTCATACTCGTCTACGATAAAGAATAAATACGCAGCTACAGAGCGTGAAATACACAATGTAGGTTGCCATGTAAGCCTGTGCCGCACCCAGCGCGCCGTGCAAGGGGATTAACCAATGCGAGAACAGCGTCAACAGCAGGAACTGGCTGACTTCGGTCAGGATATAAAAACGCAGCGACGCCTTGGCGATAACCAGGTAACCAAACACATAGGCACCGACCTTCAGCACATCCCCCACCAGTTGCCAGGCGAACAGATCGCGCATTGCGACGAACTTGTCCGTGAACAGCAGCCAGATGGCGAAATCGCGTAGCAGCCAGACGGTGAAACTTGCCGCCGCCACCGCAGGCAGCACAAATTTCAGCGAGCGCACAATCTCCTGAGAGATGGCACTTTTTTCCTTCAACCGCGACAGCGTCGGCAGCAAATAGACGGTAAAGGAAGCGGTGATAAACTGTAGGTACGCGTCGGAAATGCTGCTGACGCCCTGCCAAATCCCCACCTCATCCCAACCGTAATCACGGGCCAGCAGGTTACGCATCATCACATAGGCCACCGGCAGCGTCACTGAAGTGATCAGCGCCATGATGGTGAACTTGCCGAGATGGCTGGCCAGCGCCTTGTCCCATGCCAGCGCCAGATAGCTCAGCGGCAGGGTTTTGCGCCGCCACAGCATAAAGCCGGCGGGCAACACCACTAATGCCGGTACTAACGCCAACCCCGCCAGCGCACCTTCATAGCCACCCAGCTTAAAGCACAGGTAGTAGGCCACCACGCCAATCAGGCTGCCGCCAATCACCGCCAGCGCATTGCCCATCGCGTCGCGGTAGCCCTTCAGCACCGCCATAAACAGGTTGGCGTAGGCAATGCCCATCTGAATAAAGGCCACCGCCCGCACCACGCCAACATAATCAGCATGGCCGAACAGCCCGATACTGATCGGTTCTGCCGCGAACAAGAACACCAGCGCCAACAGCGTGGAAAAGCCCAGCACGATAGTTGACGCCGTGCCGACGGCCAGTTTCAACCGCTGCGGATCCTGATGGTATTCGGCAACGTACTTAGTGATGCCATTAAAAATCCCGGCACCGGACAGCACGCCCAGCACGGTAATCAACTGGCGGAAGTTACCCGCCTGCCCAACCCCGCTGGGGCCAAACGCCACCGCCAGCAGTTTCACCACCAACAGTCCCACGCCAATCTTGATCAGCGTGGAACCGGCGGTCCAAATCGATGCTTTTGCCAGCGACATATCAGGCGAAGAAGCTGAGAATGGTATTGATCACCGTGCGCTGAGTGATATCAGTCATATTGTAGAACAATGGCAAACGGACCAGACGTGCGCTCTCTTGGCTGGTGAAGCGATCTTCACCGGCAAAGCGGCCGAAACGATCGCCCGCCGGGCAATCGTGCAGCGGAATGTAATGGAACACCGTCATGATCTCGGCTTCTTTCATGTAATCGATAAACGCCGTACGGTCTTCAACATCGCGCAATTTGATATAGAACATGTGAGCGTTTTGCACACAGTCCGCCGGGATGGTCGGCAGCACAATGCGGCCCGCCTCGGCTAACGGCTGCAAGCTGTCATAGTACTGTTGCCACAGCTTCAGACGGCGTTGGTTGATAGCTTCGGCCGCTTCCAGTTGGCCCCACAGATAAGCGGCCTGCAAATCTGACATCAGATAGCTGGAACCGATATCACGCCAGGTGTACTTGTCCACCTGGCCGCGGAAGAACTGGCTGCGGTTGGTGCCTTTCTCCCGAATGACTTCCGCCCGGTCAATCAACGCCGGATCGTTAATCAGCGTGGCACCGCCCTCACCGCCTGCGGTGTAGTTTTTGGTTTCGTGGAAGCTAAAGCAGCCAATATGACCGATGGTACCGAGCGCCTTCCCCTTGTAGGTGGACATCACGCCCTGCGCAGCATCTTCCACCACGAACAGCTTGTACTTTGCCGCCAGAGCCATGATGGTGTCCATTTCGCAGGCTACGCCAGCGTAATGCACCGGCACAATGGCACGGGTCTTATCGGTGATAGCCGCTTCGATCTTGCTCTCATCGATGTTCATGGTGTCCGGACGCAGGTCGACAAACACCACGGTAGCGCCGCGCAGCACAAAAGCATTGGCGGTGGAAACAAAGGTGAAGCTTGGCATGATCACTTCATCGCCCGGCTGAATATCCAGCAGGATCGCCGCCATCTCCAGTGAGGCAGTACAGGACGGCGTCAACAGCACCTTCGGGCTGCCAAAGCGCTGTTCCATCCACTGCTGGCAACGACGGGTAAAACCACCGTCACCACACAGCTTGCCACTGCTCATCGCAGCCTGCATATAGTCAAGTTCAGTGCCAACAACCGGTGGTGCGTTAAATGGGATCATGTCTTCCTCTGTATAACCAATACGAGGTGCTTTCAATAGCAGCACCCTGTCGTTGATAGAGCCGTAGTGCGGCGATATTACCGAACTGAGTCGCAACCCGCAGACGCTGCAACGCCCCTTGCCGGCACTCTGCAATGGCCGCCGCCATCAATCGCGAGCCTATTCCTTTGCCTGCCGCGCCGGGGAACGCCGCCAACAGGCCGATTCTGGCCTCCTGGCCACCCAGTTCACGCAGGCTGACGAAGCCTTCCGGCTGCCCAGTATCGTCCAGTGCCAGCAGACACTGATGGTCAAATGTCCCCAATACCGCCTTTTCTATCCATTCGGCATAAAAGCGGCCGCTATCCTGGGAGTGATACCAGGGGGCGCGGAAACGGCTGGCGGTGAACACGCTGGCTGCCGCCGCGCGCAGCATCGGGATATCAGCCGATACCGCCGGACGAATCGCCTGCGGAGTCACTCTCTGGGAGGATGCACATTCCGTGCCGATATTCAGCACCAGATCGACTTCGCCTTCTACCAGTTGGAAACCCAAACGGGCCAAGCCGTCCGCCCAGGCCGTTTGATGCGCAAGAATTTTAGCCTGTACCAAGGTATAAGCGGCCAGATCGGCCTCGATGAGCACCGGGGCAGGCGTAGAAAAGTTGAGTTTGGCGCTGTTAAGGGCGAAAAACTCGGTTTCCCAGGCTAAGGGCTCAATACTGGCGTGGACGCGCATGCAGCAGATCCAGCAGGTACTTGCCATAACCGGTTTTCAGCAACGCTTGGGCAGCGCGCTTAACTCCATCATCGTCCAGCCAGCCGTTGCGCCAGGCAATCTCTTCCAGACAGGCAATTTTGAAGCCCTGACGTTTTTCCACCGTCTGCACAAAGCTGCTGGCTTCCAGCAGACTGTCATGAGTACCGGTATCCAGCCAGGCGAAACCACGTCCCAACAGTTCAACCGTCAGTTCACCACGCTCCAGATACATCTGGTTAATGCTGGTGATCTCCAACTCGCCGCGCTCCGAAGGCTTGACCTGTTTGGCGAACTCCACCACCTGGCTATCGTAAAAATACAGCCCGGTCACCGCCCAATTGGATTTAGGCTCTTTCGGCTTTTCTTCGATCGACAGCGCACGGAAATTATCGTCAAACTCCACGACGCCAAAGCGCTCAGGATCCATCACCTGATAACCAAACACGGTGGCGCCTTGCGTACGGGCAGCAACCGTTTTCAGTTTCGGACTAAACCCTTGACCAAAATAAATATTATCGCCCAGCACCAGGCAGCTTGGTTCGCCGTTCAGGAACTCTTCGCCAAGCAGAAACGCCTGCGCCAGGCCGTCAGGGCTGGGTTGTTCGGCATAGCTGAGATTAATGCCAAACTCTTCGCCGCTACCCAACAAGCGTCTGAACGAAGGTAAATCTTCCGGAGTAGAGATGATCAAAATATCGCGGATCCCCGCCAGCATCAGCACCGACAACGGATAGTAGATCATTGGTTTGTCGTAAATAGGTAACAGCTGCTTGGAGACGCCGCGGGTAATCGGATGTAAACGCGTGCCGGAACCGCCCGCCAGAATAATACCTTTCATACTCACTCCAGACTCACAGGGCCGCTACCCTAGCAGCGACCTCGCTAAATTTAGTCGGATAAACCTAAACGTTCACCCGCATAGGAACCGTCCTGTACGCGACGCCACCAGGTTTCATTGTTCAGATACCAGGAAACCGTTTTGCGGATGCCGCTTTCAAAGGTTTCCTGCGGGTGCCAACCCAGCTCCCGGTCAATTTTTCCGGCATCGATCGCGTAGCGCATATCATGGCCCGGACGATCCTTGACGTAAGTAATCAGGTCACGGTATTTCTCTACGCCCTGCGGCTTGTTTGGTGCCAGCTCTTCCAGCAGATCGCAGATGGTTTGTACCACCTCAATATTCTTGCGCTCGTTGTGGCCGCCGATATTGTAGGTTTCCCCCACCACGCCTTCGGTAACCACCTGGTACAGCGCACGAGCGTGGTCTTCCACATACAGCCAATCACGCACCTGCGCCCCGTCGCCATACACCGGCAATGGCTTACCGGCAACGGCATTGAGGATCACCAGCGGAATAAGCTTCTCCGGGAAGTGATACGGGCCGTAGTTATTGGAACAGTTGGTGACCAGGGTCGGCAGGCCGTAGGTACGCAGCCAGGCGCGGACCAGGTGATCGCTGGAAGCCTTGGAGGCCGAATACGGGCTGCTTGGCGAGTAAGGCGTGGTTTCGGTGAACAAGTCGTCCGTGCCGTGCAGATCGCCATACACTTCGTCGGTAGAAATATGGTGGAAGCGGAAGCCTTGCTTCTTCTTCGCATCCAGCGGCTGCCAATAATGGCGGGCCGCCTCCAACATGGTGTAAGTGCCTACCACGTTGGTTTCAATAAATGCCGCCGGGCCGTCGATAGAACGGTCAACATGGCTTTCTGCCGCCAGGTGCATAATCACGTCCGGCTGATACTCGGCAAACACACGATCCAACGCCGCGCGATCGCAGATATCCACCTGCTCAAACGAATAGCGTGGGTTATCGGCAATCACCGTGAGCGACTCCAGATTGCCCGCATAGGTGAGTTTGTCGACCACCAGGACGCTGTCCCGCGTGGCTTCGATAATATGCCTCACAACCGCGGAGCCAATAAAACCGGCGCCCCCAGTGACTAAAATACGTCTCAACGCCATACCCCTTTGGTATCCACGACCCAGGATTGCGTAATTTCTTCCGGCTTGATCGCCTTGAATTGCTTATGGTCGACCAGCATCACGATCACATCCGCCTGCTGCAGTGCATCGGCCAGCGCTTTCAGCGTCACATGGCCAGCCAGCGATTTCGGCAACTGTTCCACATTCGGCTCAACCACCAGGGTTTCACCCACGTGCCAATCGGCAATCAGATGCGCCACTTCCACCGCAGGGCTCTCACGCAAATCGTCGATATTTGGCTTGAAGGCCAGACCAAAGCAGGCGATTTTCACTTCTGAAGCGCGTTTATCGGTAGCGGCCAGACAGTCGGCCACTGCCGCTTTGACGCGGTCAACCACCCACAAAGGTTTTCCATCATTCACCAGGCGCGCAGTATGGATCAAACGCGCCTGCTGCGGGTTCTGTGACACGATAAACCAAGGATCGACCGCGATGCAGTGGCCGCCAACGCCAGGACCAGGCTGCAGGATATTCACCCGCGGATGGCGGTTTGCCAAACGGATCAGTTCCCAGACATTGATGCCCTGATCGGCGCAAATCAATGACAGCTCATTGGCAAAGGCGATATTCACATCGCGGAAGCTGTTTTCGGTCAGTTTGCACATCTCTGCAGTGCGTGAATTGGTAATCACACACTCGCCTTCGAGGAAAATCTTGTACAGCGTGCTGGCACGCTCTGAGCATTTTGGCGTCATGCCACCAATCACGCGGTCGTTCTGAATTAGCTCAACCATCACCTGCCCTGGCAGCACGCGCTCCGGGCAGTAAGCAATATTGATATCTGCGGCTTCACCCGCCTGCTGCGGGAAGCTGAGATCGCTACGCGCCTCGGCCAGCCACTGCGCCATCTGCTCGGTGGCACCCACCGGAGAGGTCGACTCCAGAATGACCAGGTCGCCCTTTTTCAGCACCGGTGCCAGTGATTTGGCCGCCGCTTCAACATAGGCCAGGTCCGGCTCATGGTCGCCTTTAAACGGCGTTGGCACCGCGATCAGGAAAGCATCCGCAGCCAGGGGTTTGGTCACCGCCTGCAGGTAGCCGCCGTCGACCGCGTCTTTCACCACTTTATCCAGATCGGGTTCTACGATATGGATCGCGCCACGGTTAATGGTATCCACCGCATGTTGGTTAACATCTACGCCCACCACTTTTTTCTTGCGGGAGGCAAACGCCGCCGCCGTTGGCAGACCGATATAACCCAGGCCGATAACCGAAATAGTGTTAAAACTCATAGTGTCACCTGATGATTCTTCAAAGCTTCGAGAATACGCTGGCAGGCATGCCCGTCACCGTAAGGGTTATGCGCCCGGCTCATGGCGTGATATTCGTTTTCGTCCGTCAGCAACCGGGTAACCGCATCAACAATTTTGGCTACGTCGGTTCCCACCAGACGCACCGTGCCCGAATCTACCGCTTCCGGTCGTTCGGTGGTGTCACGCATCACCAGCACAGGTTTGCCCAATGACGGCGCTTCTTCCTGAATACCACCAGAGTCGGTCAGGATCATATAAGCGTTAGCCATCAGGTAGACAAAGGGCAAGTAATCCTGCGGGTCGATCAGGATGATGTTATCAATCCCTTTCAGAATGCGATTGACCGGCTCGCTGACGTTGGGATTGAGATGCACCGGGTACACGACCTGCACCTCTGGATGCGAACGGGCAATTTCTGCCAGCGCGCTGCAAATCCGCTCAAACCCGCCGCCAAAGCTCTCACGACGGTGGCCGGTCACCAGGATCATTTTTTTATTGGCATCCAGGAACGGGTAGCGTTGTGCCAGGCTGTCATGCAATGCAGCATCACCCATCACCCGATCGCGAACCCAGAACAGCGCGTCAATCACCGTGTTGCCGGTAACGAAGATATGATCGTCCGGCAGCAGTTCGCGCAACAGGTTCTGACGCGAGTTTTCCGTCGGGGCAAAATGATACATCGCCAGATGACCGGTCAGTTTGCGGTTAGCCTCTTCCGGCCACGGGGAGTAAAGATCGCCGGTGCGCAGACCCGCCTCTACGTGCCCAACCGGGATACGCTGGTAAAACGCCGCCAAACTGGTCGCCAGCGTGGTAGTGGTATCACCGTGAACCAGTACCACGTCCGGTTTGAACTCTTCAAGAACGCCTTTCAGGCCCTCCAGAATACGGCAGGTGATCTCACTCAATCCCTGACCGGGCTTCATGATATTCAGGTCGTAATCAGGCACTATCTCAAATAACCGCAATACCTGATCCAACATCTCACGATGCTGTGCCGTAACGCAGACTCTTGATTCAAAGGCTTCATCCTGAGCCAGGGCATGTACCAGCGGGGCCATTTTGATGGCTTCAGGTCTGGTGCCGAAAACAGTCAACACTTTCACAGCGAATCTCTTTTGGTCGGTTAACCGCAGGCGTACCTGCGAATTGGGCACTTACATGCCCATCAGCGAGTTATTATATTATTTTTAATTACGCGGCCGACGCACCAGGGCAACACCTGCGCCAACCAAAGCGCCCATCGCGCCCCACATGATCAACCAGAATATCCGCCGTGGGCTATCACGTTTTACCGGTTCTTCCGGGGTCCGCAAATAGCGGTAAGTCTGAAACTTCTCGTCCAGCGTCGGGCCGACGTTCAATGTCGACAGCATCGCACGATTTTGATCATAATCCAGATCGAAGGTCGGTCCCGAAGCCTGCAGCCCTTCCAAACGCGCCTGCAGCATAGGTTTACCCAGCAGGAACAGGTCAGAGTCTGGCAGTTGTTCTGCCGGGGTATCGGTCTGAGTCCGGCTGATGCCCTGCGTCTCGGCAATTTTCAGCGCCTGTTGAATGGTGTTCAACTCACGCTTATACACTGCCGCCGCCACCGCTTCCTGGCGCTTGACCTGCGCTTTCATCGAGGTGGTGCGGGCCGCCCAGGCGCCCTGGATCTCTTCGTTCAGATGCTGAGCAGCACGGTGGCTGGCAAACGCCACGTATTGACGTAACAGACGGTTGGCATCTGCCGCCGTTTCCGCCGTCAGCTTCACGCCGTCGTTCGGCACTTTTTTATCATCGCGCGGAGTAAACTGAATGTTGTTAATCAGTTCATCCAGCAATGCCGCATCGGCAGCGGCATCGCCTTCCTGGCGCTGTTTGTAATAATCGCTCTGCAGCCAGAAATCGCGACGCGTATCGTAGGCTGCCAACTGCATAATGAATTCATTATAGGCTTCGTCAGCAATGCCCGGCTGCTCGGCGCTGGCGGCCGGCATCGTCCGCACATCCAGATTACGCAGGAATTGCTGCTGGGAATAATAACCCCCCAACGCATTCACTGTTGGCCGATCGGTAATTGCTGCCGCACTCCACTCCTGTTTCACCAGGTAGGAAACCATCAGCGCAACCACGGCAAATAACGCCGCTATACCGATAATCCATGGCTTACCGCGCCACAGGGTGCAGCACAGGCCGCGGATATCGAGTTCGTTATCCACTGCCGGGATATTCTTGTCAGACATTGTTTCTGGATTCATCACTGCCCAAAAGCCTCTGGTTAAGATACTTGCTTATTGCCGTTCGAACGCCGCAGACGGCGCTTGATACGCTTAATGTAACGTGCAACACGCCAGGCGCGCTTAATGCAGTAACCGTATAAAAAGAAGGCAAGCAAGAATAATGCCAACATTACCCACTCAGGGATAAAAGTAAGACGTTCGCCGAGCACGCCAATGGCCGCCAGCAGTGCCGCCGCCAGGGTAATCAACACGAAAGCCTGCCGTGGCGTAAAGCCCGCGCGCATAATCAGGTGGTGAATGTGTTGGCGATCTGGGGAGAAAGGGCTCATCCCTTTACGTAAACGACGGTACATGATCGCAATCATGTCCATCAGTGGAATAGCGATAATCCACAGTGCGGTTACAGGGTTGATGGAATGCGCTTTACCCTGCGAGCTTTGCAGCAGCAACCAAATGGCGGTGAAACCGATCAGCGTACTGCCGGCATCCCCCATAAACACTTTATACCGGCGACCGAGAATGCCGAGGTTAAGCAGGATATAAGGAACGATGGCGGCAATCATCGCGAAGCACCAGAAAGCCAGGTCAGAATGGCCGCTCAGGTACAGCAACACGCCCAGCGCGCCAAAAGACACGCACGAGAGCCCCCCCAGCAGACCGTCGATGCCATCTACCATGTTAAAGGCGTTGATCGCAGCCCACACGGCAAATAACGTGACCAGATAGCCGAACGGCCCCAACTGCATTTCCCAGTCACCCAACACATGGCCAAAACTGCGCAGGTAGAGCCCGGCGAAGACCATCATCGCAATGCCGACCAGAGCCTGAACCAGCGCTCGAATTTTAACGCTGATATCGAAACGATCGTCAAGAGCACCAACGAACACTAATATCCCCGCGCAAGCGAGGTAGAGTTTGCCATGCGCAATCGATTGGTCAGAGATAAAGAAGGCGAAGCACAGCCCGGCGTAAACAGAAATACCCCCGACCAGAGGGATCAGCCCCTGATGGCGTTTGCGGTAATTAGGTTTATCAACCAGACCAATACGTTTTGCTGCTTTACGGGCAACAAAGAGAAAAGCCAAAGAAAACAGGAAAACAAATAGAATTTCAGTACTCATAGTGAGTAAGTTCACAGTTAACAAGATCTCTGTAGAAGATAAGGCAGCTTAACACGGGCGACAGGTTGCGCCATGGTATCCCGCTACCTTTCAGTCATTTCCTATGACAACAGCCATTCATTCTTATTCCAATGTCTCTGTCTGCTGTTTCGACAGTAGCAATGCGCGAACGACGAAGCGCCGACCGCAAATAAGATGAATTCTCAGTAAGTCACGAAAATAACTTACGTTTCCATTTCTGTTACTTATCGTATCTGCCAAAAGCAAAAAACGCCACGACTAGGCGTGGCGTTCTTTGAATTTTTACTCAATTATGAGCGCATCGTCATTATGAGCGCTTCATCATATCGAAGAATTCATCGTTAGTTTTAGTCATGGCCAACTTGTTAATGAGGAATTCCATTGCATCAATCTCGCCCATCGGGTGAATGATTTTACGCAGGATCCACATTTTCTGCAGTTCTTCAGAAGTGGTGAGCAATTCTTCTTTACGGGTACCAGAGCGGTTGTAGTCGATCGCAGGGAATACGCGCTTCTCGGCGATTTTACGCGCCAGATGCAATTCCATGTTGCCGGTACCTTTAAATTCTTCGTAGATAACCTCGTCCATTTTCGACCCGGTATCAACCAGCGCGGTAGCGATGATGGTCAGGCTGCCGCCTTCCTCAACGTTACGTGCCGCACCGAAGAAACGCTTTGGACGATGCAGGGCGTTAGCATCCACACCACCGGTCAACACTTTACCGGAAGCCGGAACTACGGTGTTGTAGGCACGTGCCAGACGGGTGATGGAGTCAAGCAAGATGATCACGTCTTTCTTGTGCTCAACCAGGCGCTTGGCCTTCTCGATCACCATTTCTGCAACCTGAACGTGGCGAGAAGCCGGTTCGTCAAAGGTAGAAGCGATAACTTCGCCCTTCACCAGACGCTGCATCTCGGTCACTTCTTCCGGACGTTCGTCGATCAGCAGCACCATCAGCACGCAGTCTGGGTGGTTGTAAGCAATGCTCTGCGCAATGTTCTGCAGCAGCATGGTTTTACCGGCTTTCGGCGGCGCTACAATCAAACCACGCTGGCCACGACCAATCGGCGAAGCCAGATCCAGCACGCGTGCCGTCAGGTCTTCGGTTGAGCCGTTACCGCGTTCCATCCGCAGACGGGAGTTGGCATGCAGTGGGGTTAAGTTTTCGAACAGGATCTTGCTACGGGCGTTTTCCGGTTTGTCGTAGTTAACTTCGTTAACTTTCAACAGGGCAAAGTAGCGCTCGCCTTCTTTTGGCGGACGAATCTTACCGGAAACGGAGTCACCTGTACGGAGGTTAAAACGGCGGATTTGGCTAGGGGATACGTAGATGTCGTCGGGGCCTGCAAGGTAGGAACTGTCTCCAGAGCGGAGGAAACCAAATCCATCCTGCAATATCTCCAACACGCCATCACCGAAGATATCTTCTCCACTTTTCGCATGTTGCTTAAGGATAGAGAAGATAATGTCCTGCTTGCGCATGCGGGCCAGGTTTTCCAGCCCCATATTTTCGCCGAGAGTAATCAGCTCAGAAACCGGCGTATTCTTTAATTCGGTAAGATTCATAGTGGTGGGTTCTTAAACTCGGGGTATGTCTCGAACTAATATCGTGAATGGTATGGCAGCGGGATATATCTTTGGTCTTTCTAGTGGTTGCGTTGGCTTGCCTTGCTCACCTCTGGGCTTAGCGGACTAAGCTGCGGAGATGTGTTCGGTTGCCGACTGGCCACACCTTGAAATCCATTGGATATTCGTGCCTGTTTACTGGACGTTCGACCACCGGGCGCTGAGCTGTCACGGTAAGAAATGGCTTACAGAGGACGCGCGCATTGACGGTTTAAGATCGAAGGTACCTTAAAATTGATTTTGCAAAACTGTTTGATTGCTAAAACGCGGGCTGAGTTCATTTTTTCTTTCAAAACCAGCGGTTCAACACAGAGTAAAGCTTTAGATTTAGACTCTTTAGATTTACAACTTCGGGCAAGTTCTATATGCAGTATGGTTAAACTTAACACGCTTCTTGGCAGGCGTCTAGCGGTGAATTGAACATCCCCGCCAGACGCCTGTATATCCCCGTTGTCTCTCACGCGGCGGCGTTTTCGGCCGTAGCGTCACATCCAGTGGGTATAGGGCTTCCCGCCCGATTACAGATTCGCGTTAAGGAAATCTTTGAGCTGACCTTTGGACAGCGCACCAACCTTGGTCGCGGCCACTTCACCGTTCTTGAACAGCAACAGCGTAGGGATACCACGGATACCGTACTTGGGTGCGGTTGCCGGGTTCTGGTCGATATTCAGCTTGGTGATGGTCAGCTTGCCTTCAAACTCATCGGCAATCTCATCCAGAATCGGAGCAATCATCTTGCACGGCCCACACCATTCAGCCCAGAAATCGACCAGGATTGGCCCTTCAGCTTTCAGCACGTCGGTGTCGAAGCTGCCGTCAGTCAGGTGAATAATTTTATCGCTCATGTTCTACTCCAAAGGATTGTGTCTACCTTGTTGGTGTAGCATTAACCAACCTAAGGTGACTTTATTTCACCGGATACGCTTTCGTAAAGCAATAGTTAGCTGATATTCTACCACACTATGAGCAAAACACACTTGACCGAACAGAAGTTTTCCGACTTCGCCCTGCACCCGTTAGTCGTTGAAGCCCTTGAAAAGAAAGGGTTTCAATATTGCACGCCTATCCAGGCGTTAGCATTGCCGCTCACGCTCTCTGGGCGTGACGTTGCAGGTCAGGCGCAAACCGGTACCGGAAAGACGTTGGCATTTTTAGCGTCTACTTTTCACTATTTGCTTTCTCACCCGGCGAAACAGGATCGCAAGATCAACCAGCCGCGCGCCTTGATCATGGCGCCAACGCGTGAACTCGCGGTGCAGATCCACTCCGATGCGGAAGCCCTCTCCCAATCCACCGGCCTGAAAATGGGTCTGGCGTACGGCGGCGATGGCTACGACAAACAGCTGAAAGTGCTGGAAAGCGGCGTGGATATCCTGGTGGGGACTACCGGCCGTTTAATCGATTACGCCAAACAGAACTATATCGACCTGGGCGCGATCCAGGTTGTGGTGCTGGATGAAGCCGACCGTATGTACGATCTGGGCTTTATTAAAGACATCCGCTGGTTGTTCCGCCGCATGCCTGCGGTCGATCAACGCCTGAACATGCTGTTCTCTGCCACCCTGTCCTACCGCGTACGCGAGCTGGCCTTCGAGCAGATGAACAACGCTGAATATGTTGAAGTGGAACCGGAACAAAAAACCGGCCACCGCATTAAAGAAGAACTGTTCTACCCGTCCAACGAAGAAAAGATGCGCCTGTTGCAGACGCTGATCGAAGAAGAGTGGCCAGACCGCTGCATCATCTTCGCCAACACCAAGCACCGCTGTGAAGACGTTTGGGGCCATTTGGCTGCCGATGGTCACCGCGTAGGCCTGTTGACCGGCGATGTGGCACAGAAAAAACGTCTGCGTATCCTCGATGACTTCACCAAGGGCAACCTCGATATTCTGGTCGCCACCGACGTCGCCGCCCGCGGTCTGCACATCCCGTTGGTGACTCACGTCTTCAACTACGACTTGCCTGACGACTGCGAAGACTACGTTCACCGTATCGGTCGTACCGGTCGTGCCGGCGAAAGCGGTCATTCCATCAGCCTGGCTTGTGAAGAGTACGCACTCAACCTGCCGGCGATCGAAACCTACACCGGTCACAGCATTCCGGTGAGCAAGTACAACAGCGATGCGTTAATGAGTGACCTGCCTGCGCCGAAACGCCTGGCACGCCCACGCGGCGGCAACGGCCCACGCCGTAACTCCGCGCCACGTCGTGGCGGTGCGCCACGCAGCAACCGTAAACGTTCAGGCTGATAGATAATGCTCAGTTCCAGCGCACTTTATGCCGCCATCGACCTTGGCTCCAACAGCTTCCATATGTTGGTGGTACGCGAGGTGGCCGGCAGTATTCAGACCCTGGCGCGCATCAAGCGCAAAGTGCGTCTGGCCGCCGGGCTGGATCAGAACAGTCACCTTTCGCATGAGGCCATGCAGCGCGGCTGGCAATGCCTGAAGCTGTTCTCTGAACGCCTGCAGGACATTCCCCGTGCACAGATCCGTGTGGTCGCCACGGCCACGCTGCGTCTGGCATCCAATGCCGATGAATTCCTGCAGACCGCCGAGCAGATCCTCGGTTGCCCGATCCAGGTGATCAGCGGCGAGGAAGAAGCGCGCCTGATCTACCACGGCGTTGCCCATACCACCGGGGGGCCGGACAAACGTTTAGTGGTCGATATCGGCGGTGGCAGCACCGAGCTGGTCACCGGCACCGGTGCGCAGGCG
The DNA here is from genome assembly GCF_949794035.1 of Serratia proteamaculans. Taxonomy (NCBI): domain Bacteria; kingdom Pseudomonadati; phylum Pseudomonadota; class Gammaproteobacteria; order Enterobacterales; family Yersiniaceae; genus Serratia; species Serratia proteamaculans. Next base: position 151,609 of record NZ_OX461105.1, on the reverse strand, counting down.
GCCCAGCTGTACAGCCTGTCGATGGGCTGTGTCACCTGGCTGGAACGGTTCTTCAGCGATCGTAATTTGGGGCAGGAGAATTTCGAGCGGGCCGAACAGGCAGCACGTGAAATGGTGCGTCCCATTGCGCCACAGCTGCGTCAACACGGCTGGCAAATCTGCGTCGGCGCTTCCGGCACCGTTCAGGCACTGCAGGAAATCATGGTGGCGCAGGGCATGGATGAACGTATCACCCTGTCCAAGCTACGCCAATTGAAACAGCGCGCCATTCAGTGTGGCAAACTGGAAGAGTTGGAAATTGAAGGGCTGACGCTGGAGCGCGCACTGGTGTTTCCAAGTGGGCTGTCGATCCTGCTGGCAATTTTCCAGGAGCTGGGCATTGAAAGCATGATGCTGGCCGGTGGCGCACTGCGCGAAGGACTGGTCTATGGCATGCTGCATCTGCCGGTTGAACAGGACATCCGCAGCCGCACCATTCGCAACCTGCAGCGGCGTTACCTGTTGGATACCGAGCAGGCCGAACGCGTCAGCCAGTTGGCTGCCAACTTCTCACAGCAGGTGAGCAATGAATGGCAACTGGATGCGCGATGTCGCGAGTTATTGCACAGCGCCTGTCTGATCCACGAAATTGGCCTCAGCGTTGATTTCAAGCAAGCGCCGCAACACGCCGCCTACCTGATTCGCCATCTGGATTTACCCGGTTTCACCCCGGCACAGAAAAAGCTGCTGGCCACCCTGCTGCAAAATCAGAGCAACACTATCGATCTGCCGCTGCTGAGCCAGCAAAACGCCCTGCCGCCGCGTATGGCGCAACGTCTATGCCGACTTTTACGCCTGGCGATCATCTTTGCCAGTCGTCGTCGCGACGACACGCTGCCCGCGGTACGTCTGCGCGCTAACAATGATGACGAGTTGACGGTGATCCTGCCGCCAGGTTGGCTGGAACAGCACCCGCTTCGGGCGGAGGCGCTGGATCAGGAAAGTCATTGGCAAAGCTACGTTCACTGGCCGTTGATACTGGAAGAACAACGTTGATATGACAAGGGCGCTAATAGCGCCCTTTCTTTTAACCTTCGCCTTTCGCCTTGGCCAACTGAGCACGAATATTGGCCAGGTGGCTCTGCCCTTTTTGCATCCGTTCTTGCGGGCTAACCACTTTGCGTTCACTTTCCCACGCCAGATCATCCTGCGGCAACTCCAGCAAGAAACGGCTCGGTTCCGGCCGTACCAGCTCGCCATACTGGCGACGTTCGCGACACAGGGTGAAAATCAGCTCTTTTTGGGCACGGGTGATCCCCACATAGGCCAGACGCCGCTCTTCATCGACGTTATCCTCGTCAATGCTGCTCTGATGCGGCAGTAACCCCTCCTCCATCCCCACCAGGAACACATAGGGAAACTCCAGCCCTTTGGAGGCATGCAATGTCATCAACTGAACCTGGTCCAGTTCTTCATCGCTCTCACCACGTTCCATCATATCACGCAGGGTAAAGCGGGTTACCACCTGGGTCAGCGTCATCGGCTCATCCAGCTCGCTGCCTTCCAGCATTTCCGTCATCCAGCCGAACAGCGTATTGACGTTTTTCATCCTCATTTCGGCGGCTTTCGGGCTGGGTGAGGTTTCAAACAACCAACTTTCGTAATCGACGCCGTGGAGCAGATCACGCACTGCGGCTATAGGTTCACGCTCCGCCAGTTGGGCAATGCCGTCCAGCCAGTGAGTGAAGCGCTGCAGTGATTCTAACCCGCGACCAGTCAGGTGCTGGCTCAGGCCGAGATCGAAACTGGCACGGAACAGGCTTTTGTTACGCTGGTTTGCCCATTCACCCAGTTTTTGCAACGTCGCCGGGCCGATCTCACGCTTTGGCGTGTTAACGATACGCAGGAACGCGCTGTCATCATCCTGGTTGGTCAGAACGCGCAGATAGGCCAGCAGATCCTTGATTTCCGGCCGCGAGAAAAACGAGGTGCCGCCGGAGATTTTGTAAGGGATGCGGTTTTGCATCAGCATTTTTTCAAACAGCCGCGACTGATGGTTGCCGCGATAGAGGATCGCATAATCGCCGTAGTTGGTTTTCTTCACGAAGTGATGGGCAATCAGTTCCCCTACTACGCGCTCGGCCTCGTGATCCTCATTATTGGCGGTCACCACTTTCAGCTCTTCGCCGTAGCCCAGCTCGGAAAACAGCCGTTTTTCAAACACGTGCGGGTTATTGGCGATCAAGATATTCGCCGCCTTCAGGATACGCTCGCTGGAACGGTAGTTCTGCTCCAGCTTAATCACCTGCAGTGCCGGAAAGTCTTCCTTCAACAGCACCAGGTTCTGTGGGCGCGCCCCACGCCAGGAGTAAATCGACTGATCATCGTCCCCGACCACGGTAAAGCGCGCACGGTTGCCCACCAACAGTTTCACCAGTTCGTACTGACTGGTGTTGGTATCCTGATATTCATCCACCAACAGGTAGCGGATGCGGTTTTGCCAGCGCTCACGCACTTCTTCATTGCGCTGCAGCAGTAAAGTCGGCAACAGGATTAAATCGTCGAAATCCAACACGTTACAGGCACGCATATGCGCGTGATACAGACCGTAGCAATGGGCAAACAACTTGTCGCGTTCGGAACGCGCCAGCTCCATCGCCTTCTGGGGATCGACCAGGTCATTCTTCCAGTTGGAGATGGTGGAAATCAGCTGCGCCACCAGCGTTTTATCATTCTCCAGCCATTTTTCGGTCAGCTCTTTCAACAGTGCCAACTGATCCTGGTCGTCGAACAGTGAGAAATTGGACTTCATCCCCAGCGCAACATATTCACGTTTGATGATCTCCAGCCCCAGCGTGTGGAAAGTGGAAATCAACAGCCCGCGTGCTTCTTTGCGCCCCATGGTTTGCGCCACACGCTCCTTCATCTCACGCGCAGCCTTATTGGTAAAGGTCACGGCGGCGATGTGCCGCGCCTGATAACCACAGTTGTGGATCAGGTGAGCGATTTTGTTGGTGATGACGCGCGTCTTGCCGGAACCGGCACCGGCCAGCACCAGGCAGGGCCCGGTAACGAATTCGACGGCTTGTTGTTGGCTGGGGTTTAATCGCATGGCGCTTTATTGCTCGAATTTATAACGTGGAAGAGGATTGTAGCAGAAAGCACCGATGAGATTTAACGGGTATAATCAGCGCAATTTCTGTATCGATAAAGGCAATACCATGGCAAAGACGGCGTGCGCCCTGCACATTCTGGTAGATAACGAAAAACTGGCCGACGAACTGCTGGCCAAGCTTAAACGCGGTGTCAGCTTTGACACCCTGGCGCGCAAATACTCAACTTGCCCATCAAAACGCAACGGCGGCTCTCTGGGCGAGTTCAACAAGGGCACCATGGTGGCGGCCTTTGATAAAGCGGTGTTCAGCATTCCGCTGCTGAAGCCCTACGGCCCGGTGAAGACCCAGTTCGGCTACCACATCATCAAAGTACTGTACCGTAGCTGAGGGGCGAGCGCCCCTCTCTCGTTACTGTGCGCTGGTCTCTGGCGCGGGTGCGGTATCGGTGGGTTTGACTTCTTCCGATACCACCGCCGGGGCTGGGGACATAATGCCGTTATAGGTTTCCTGTAACTGCTTCATGCTCATCTCCGGCTCCCCTTTCGGCTGCATCAACACCAACGTCGCATCCTGGGATAGCTGAAGCTTCAGCTCCTGATTCAGCACCTCCAGCGTCAATCCGCTCAGGAACTCCTGACGCAGTTTTTGATACTGCTCCGGCGCGATATCCACTACGCCGCTTTGTTGCGAGCGCAAGCGCTGACTCATCAACACATCCGTATCGGTACGGGCATAGGTGGCGAACAACTTGCTGAGTTGATCGTTTTTCTGCGCCAGCAGGGCATTAAACTCGTCCTGCGACAACCCATTGTTACGTACATTAGCCAACTCGCGAGCGATAAAGCCCAGGCTGTTGTTCAGGTTGTTATTAGGCGTGTCGAGATGGATGGCACATTGAGCACGTTGATATTGCACGCGGCAATCGAAGCCCAGATGCAGGTTCTTCTGGTCACTCTTTTCCAACACCTGCTGGAGATGCCAGAACAAGGCTTCGCGGGCCATATCGCCACGCCAATAGCGGCTCAGATTCTGTGAATCCCGGATCGGGTGCCATGGGGCATCCCACATGATCGACAGAGTATCCTGCTTCACCTGTTCGCTGATCAGGCTGACCGGCTGTGGTGGCAGTGGCGTCAGCGTTGGCATCAGGGCCGGCGTTTCACGCTTGCCTTGCAGCGGCGAAAAGGCTTTGTTGATTTGCTCGCTCAGGCTGCGGCTGTCTACCTTACCCACCACGTACAACGTCATCGCATCCGGGGTGTACCATTGTTGGTAGAATTTTTTCAGTTGATCGATATTCACCGGACGCTTCGGCGGCTGGGCTGGATCGTGCGCCAACAGCGTCGAGCCTTTCAGGCGATAACGCCACCAGGCATCTTTCGGGTTCGGCGGGAAGGTCCCGACCGGATCAACGCTGGAATTAACCACCGCATGCACCGTATGTTCGTCGATCGCCAGCTTGCCGGTAGTGTCGGAAAGCCACGCCAGCGCTTCTTTCAGCACATCTGGGCGGTTATTCGGCAGGCTGAGATTATAAATGGTGAAGTCATAAGAGCTGATGGCCGGCGGTAAAGGCCGCTCGCTGTCCACGCTCTGTTGCCACAGTGAACGCAGCTGCGGTGGCGTAAAGCTTTCGCTACGCGCCAAAGACAGGCGCGGCAACAGATGGGCAAAGCCAATCTGTTGCGAAGACTCCACTAACGAGCCGGTGTTGACCATCAACCGCAGTTCGACGCGATCGCTCGGTCGTTGCGGCGTGTCTAATATCTGCCATGAAAACCCGTTGGCCAACGCCCCCTGCTGCCAGGCAGGATCGGGTTGTAGTGTTTCAGCCTGCACGCTGCTGTTGGCTGCAGCCAACAGCAGCCCACCTGCTATGAGATGAATTCTGGTGCCCTGCATGTGAACCCCTACTTAATAACTATACCCGTCGCCTTTCAAGTTGCAGCGTTGTTAGCTGCACTCGTTCACCTCAGTTACTTACTCAAGTAAGCGCCTGAGGATGAGCGAGCTGGCCGCCTAGCCGCAACGTGAAATTCATAGGGTATATCCAATTTCTTTATGCAAATGCGGATATTCCATTCACCGGAATATTAGGCTGCGACGAACAGCCTACAAAACGCCCTGAGTTTCACAGTGGGGCGGAAAGCAGAAAGTGTACCATCGAGTTAGACCGCGCGCCTTTGCGGATGTCACTCATTAGTGTGAAAAATAATGGATAACCGAGTTTTTAATGCAAGAAATCATTACGCGGGGGGATAAAACATCACCGGTTGCGGCTGCAACCGGTGATTTGACGATAAAATCAGGCTGAAGGCAGTGTTTTATCAGCTCCTGAGCCGTGCTTGTTGGACAGGGTGTCATGCAGTTGTTTTTCATCCAACTGTTTACACCATTTTGCCACCACCACCGTGGCCACCCCGTTACCGACCAGATTGGTCAGGGCGCGGGCTTCAGACATAAAGCGGTCAATACCCAGGATCAGCGCCAGACCGGCCAGCGGCAGATGACCCACGGCGGAAATGGTCGCCGCCAGCACGATAAAGCCACTGCCGGTCACCCCTGCCGCCCCTTTAGAGGACAGCAACAGCACCACCAGCAGAGTCACCTGGTGGATAACATCCATATGGGTGTTGGTTGCCTGCGCGATAAATACCGCCGCCATGGTCAGGTAGATTGAGGTGCCATCGAGGTTAAAGGAATAGCCGGTCGGAATAACCAATCCCACCACCGATTTTTTGCAGCCCAGTTTTTCCATCTTGTCGAGCATGCGTGGCAGTACCGACTCGGAAGAAGACGTCCCGAGTACGATCAACAGCTCTTCCTTTATATAGCGGACAAACTTGAAAATGCTGAAGCCGTTGGCACGGGCAATCGAGCCCAGCACCACCACCACAAACAACACACAGGTGAGATAGAAGCAGGCAATCAGTTGGCCGAGTTGCAGCAACGAGCCCACACCGTACTTACCTATGGTAAACGCCATCGCCCCGAATGCCCCCAACGGCGCCAGGCGCATAATCATATTGATGATGCCGAAGATCACGCGGGAGAAGCTTTCGATCACATTGAAGATCAGTTGGCCCTTGTCACCCAGACGATGCAGGGCAAAACCGAACAGCACGGCAAACAGCAGCACCTGCAGAATATTACCGCTGGCGAAGGCGCCGATGACGCTACCAGGGATGATGTCCAGCAAGAACGGAATGATACCTTGCTGCTGAGCCTGCTCGGCGTAGACCGCGACCGCTTTGGCATCCAGCGTGCCAGGGTCGATGTTCATCCCGGCCCCTGGCTGTACCACGTTGACGATCAGCAACCCAATCAGCAGCGCAATGGTGCTGACAATTTCAAAATAGAGCAGTGCAATCGCACCGGTGCGGCCTACGGCCTTCATGCTCTCCATACCCGCGATGCCCGTCACCACGGTACAGAAGATCACCGGAGCGATGATCATTTTAATCAGCTTAACGAATCCATCGCCCAGAGGTTTCATCTGCGCGCCAATGTCAGGGTAGAAATGGCCAAGCAGGACGCCCAGCGTTATCGCTGTCAGCACCTGAAAATAGAGGCTCTTAAAGATAGTGAGTTTCATATGAACATCCTTTGGGGGGGAAGACACGCACCAGGCGGTAGTCTAGTTATCTCGCCTGTTCATCGCTTGCGCGGAAAATAACACCCACCTAACAACATGGAAATAATTTGTTGCACCACTAGATACATGTTGATACGAATTTAAGAGCTGAAACGCGCCAGCCCGAATGTAAGGCTGTAAATTACGTAAGCCTTTGTTTGCACTAATGCAAAAGAGGTAGATGCCCAGTGAAGGTTTTCGGACGGGATTAACGGGCGACGAGGATGCCGCCCATGGCAAAAGGCAAGGAAGGGCCTCAGGCTGGAGGCTGGCAGAACTCGGCTTCAAACTCACTGCGCGGTAAAGGACGAGCAAACAGGAACCCCTGGCCGCTATGAATACCGTGCTGCAGCAGCCAGTCACGCTGCTCGGCATTTTCGACGCCTTCGGCCATCACCGGCAACGCCAATACCTCGGAAATCGAACTGACGATGCGCACCATGGCGTCGTCCGTCGGCAGGCCCTGAATAAAGCTCTTGTCGATTTTAATCAAGTCGATTGGCAAACATTTCAATCGGTTAAGGTAATTAAGGCTGGAATATCCCATGCCAAAGTCATCCAGTGCGATGGAAAGCCCCAAATCGTGCAACTCCCGCAACAGCGCCAGCGCACGATCGAGATCGTCAATACGCACCGTTTCGGTAATTTCCAACAGCAGCTTGCGCGGGTCAATCTGATGCTGCGCCAACAGGCTCTTCAGGTGCGGGACAAAATCCTCGTGCTTCATCTGGATCGGGGACACGTTGACCGCCAGCGGCAGCGTAATGCCACGGGTCTGCCAATCCGCCAGGATCAGACAAGCCTCTTCCAGGACCCAGTTGCCGAGCGGCACGATCACGCCGAGTTCTTCGGCTAACGGAATAACGTCTGCCGGCAGGATAAAGCTGCCGTCATATTGTTGCCAGCGCAGCAATGCTTCGGCGCCGATCACCGCGTTGGACTGCATATCGACCTGCGGCTGTAAAAACAGGGTAAAGCGGCGCTGCTCGATGGCATGCAGGATTTCACTTTCCTGCGTCAGTCGCTTCTGAGTGCGTTCCGTCAGGCTTGGCTCGAAGAACAACACCTGATTTTTGCCTTCGCGGTGCGCCGTCATCATCGCCGAGGTGGCACTACGCAACAGCTGTTCCGCGCTCTCCCCCGAATTAAGATAATGGGCAATACCGATGCTGGCGCTTGGCCGCAACGGCATTTCCTGCAGGCTCAACGGCGCATTAATCTGCGCCATGATGCGACGCGCCAGTTGCATGGCATGGAACGGACGCTCTACGCCTTTGGCCAGAATGGCAAACTCGGTTTTGCTCAGCTGCGCCAGCACGCCGTTTTCATCTATGCATTCACGCAGCTTCTTCGCCAGCGTCAACAACAGCGCTTCACGCATTGCCGGATTGAGTACGCCGGAGGCCTCGTGCAAGGTTTCAATGCCAATAACCAGCAAATTAAAACGCTCGGGCCGCAGGCTGGAAGCGATATGCTGCTCCAGCAGGGCAGTAAACAACGCCTGATTGGGCAGCTCGGTGACCGGATGATGGGTGCTCATGCGGCTCATCTCGGCATAAGCCTTGGCCAGCCGCTGTTGATTGCGGTTGTAGTTGCGCACCAGCAGCCCGAGCTCATCGTCCTGGTGTAACACCGGCAGCATCAGTTGATGATAAGGCGCTTCTTCCTGCGAAATATTATCCAGCTCTTTAGCCATCGCGCGCAGCGGGTGCACCATCAACCGATTCATACACCAGCTTATGGAAACCGACAGGATCAGCGCCAACAGCAAATAGGTCGATAACATGGTCGACAGCATGCTGAGAATGAATTGGTACATGCGGAACGAATCGGCCTGCAGCACCAGATAAGCCAGTGGCTGCGGGTTGGCCGGCACGCGCTCCAGCGAATAGAGCGGAACGGAAATCTGGATCGGCAGTTCGAACAGGCGAGCGATCAGCGTTGGTACCGGACGTTCCGGCGGGAAATTAGCGTGTAACGCCTGGAATTCGTTCGGCAACACGATATCCGCCCGGCTCAGGATACCCACCGGCAACAGGGTATTCAGCACCCGTTTGGTTTCCGGCACGTCCATGCGCAACACGGCCTCCGCCAGCGGCTGACGGACGGAATGAGCAATATTTTCCAGTTGCTGGGCATAGTCATCCCTGCGCTGCTGCACAAAATGGAATAACTGGATCACGATAAAGATACAGATTGTCACCAGCGCTACGCCGGATACCGTTGCCATCTGTTTAATCGTTAATGAACGCCTGACCCGCAAACCTGCTCTCCGCTACTTCGGGCTGAAATAAAAAAGGGATGAATAATACCCATCCCTCGGACCGGTCTGAGTATACTCGATCGTTGACTGTTTTTATCTGGCCATACCCAGGACAAAACCAAGAAAACCGCGGGTTTCAGTCTTTTCCTAATGGGAATAAACACAGGGTAGCAAAACTACCGGGTGTCTAACGGCCTGCAAAGCCGATTATTAGGGAGAGCGTGCCGAAGGGGTCGTAGCAACTTTAGTTGCCGGAGCGCCCCTCGGTGCGCTAGGCCCGGGTATCTCAGGATGCACACCAAACTCACACAGGGTAGCAAAACTACCCTGTGTCCGACACTCTGAATCTACCTGAGTTGGGTTACTTGAAATCGGCGTACGGCGTCAGCGGCTGCGGCGGTAAATCCAAATCGCCTTGCCAGCCGGCCATCGAATAGCGCAGATAAATCAATGCGTGGCTTGGCGTATAGTCTTTCGCCTGCTGAATATCGAGACCGGCACCGAGGGTCCAGTGCGAACTGAGACGGCGCTCAACAATGGCCCGCAGGGTATAACCCACGCCAGAAGAAGAGCTGCCGTCCTCTACCGCAAACTTGTCCGGCAGCGAGTCCGGGATCAACCCCTGCAGTGGATAGCGTTGCTGACTGTTGGTTTTCGAATGGGACAACGACACCGATCCACCCAACTCCCATGACCAATTTTCGGTACGCTGGCGATAATTGATCGGCACCGCCAGCGACATATATTGCTGTGGACTGTAGTAGCCCCCCTGGCCGAGAGAGTAACCGCTCAAATCCTTCTGATAATGCCACAGCATGGTGTTCAGCCCGACGGTGACGCGGCGGTTATCTTCATTGATCAGCTTGTAGTAATAACCGGCCATGAAACGCTCACGCTGGTTATCCTCAACGTTCTTACCGGTCAACTGATGCGCACTGAGATCGGCCCAGACGCCGTGCGCCTCGCCGCGATCGTAACTGCCGCTCAGACTAACCCCGGTGGCGCGAACGCCGCCCCAGGTGGTGCCGGTATTCGGGTCTCTGGTACCGCCAAATGCCAGTAATGAGCTGGAAACCGGTCGGCGCGAAGCCGCTAGCGTCCAGCCAATGTGGTTCCAGTCATTGCTGTAGGCCAGCCCGCCGACCCAGTCGACCACTTCGAAGCCCATCGGGGTAGTACCGATATCCCCCGACCAGCGATCGTTCTGCCAACCCACCGCCACGCTGGTGCCGGTGGTTTTCTGATGCTCGTCGCCGCTACAGCCCTGGGTATTACAGGTGCCGAAGGTCTCGTAATATTTGCCGCTGCTGTCGGTGGAGAAACTGCCGGCATCCAACTGCACGGTATCGGAACGGAAAAACGCCCGCCCGTCGTACAACGGCATATCCACCTGCAGCATGGTGTCATGCGCTTTGTAATCGGAGATGCCGCCGGTGCCGCTCGAGCCCCAGTAATCGTGATCGAGCGTGACGTTAACATCCTGCTGACGGTACAAATCCGCCGCGTCCGAGCGGATACCGCGCTTGAGCCAGTCGTCGCCTGGGTTATTGCGCGTCAAATAGGTGTAGCTGTCGTTATCCTGCGGCACGCTCGGCGCAATGCCGCTGGCCACCATCGCCTGTTTATAATCCTGTTGCGCCAGCGCTGGTTGTAATTGGTCACGTTCCAGCCTTGCCGCATCGCGGTAAATCAGCGCCTTCGACTGGCTTGCCGGCTCAGGCTGGGCCGCCGTTTTCAGCCGGGTAAAGATATCGGTGGCTTTCTGCGGTTCGCCGACGGCATACCAGGCGTTTGCTTCCCGCCGCTCACTGTTGCCTGAAGGCGTCGGTTCCGACGCTTTGGTTTGCAAGCCCTGGCGAGCCTCGCTCAGCCTGCCCTGAGCCACATAGGCCTCAATTTCCCCCAGCCGCGCATCCGGGTTATTCGGCTCACGCGTTCGTACCCGCTGATAGTCCGCCAGTGCGGCGTCATAGTCACCCCGCGCCAGCGCCCAGTCGGCCAACTGAAGATCGATGCGGGTATCCGCCGGCTGTCGGCGCAGATAAGCCACCGCGCCCGGCTCGTCACCTGCGGCACGTAGCTGCTCGGCATGCTCCAGCGTCGCCTGCATTTTCAGTCGCTGTGCCAGTTCGCGCATATTGTCGTTCCACTGCGCGGTGGGCAAAGAATTCAACTCCGCCAGTGCCTGCCGGTCGCGATCGCTGCCGGAGAGGTACAGCGCATAGGCATAGCTCAGCTGCGGGTTGCCGCGCTGTTTTTGCGCCAATCGCTTGAACAGGGCATCCGCCTGTTGTGGCTGCCCGGCCTGACGCAGCGTTTGCGCATAATGGTAAGTCAGCCAGACGTCATCGGGGTCCATCTGCTGGGCACGGCGGTATTTCTCCGCCGCCTGGTGCCACTGTTGCTGCTGAACCAGCTGGTCGGCCTGCTGTTTCAGCATATCGAGTTGCAAGCCTTCGAGCGTGCTGCGCAGTTTATTTTGCTGGCTGCGCGGCAGGCTGTTGAGATAGGCCAGCGCCTTCTCCGGCGACTGACGCTGATAGATATTCACCAAGCCACGCACCGCACTGCCGCTGCCCGGATCCAGCCGTAACGCCTGCTGATAAAAACGCTCGGCGGCGGCGTCATCTTTACGCGCCACCGCAACGTCACCCAGGCCGATCACGGCACTGCTGTCCGTGCTGTCGAACTGCCGCGCCTGTTGGTATTTTTGCTGCGCCAACGGCAGATTGCCGGCTTTCAACGCCTTGTCACCTTCGTCGACCGCCAGCCAGTAACTGTTGCTCTTGATCAGGCTCTGCCACTTACTGCTGCCGTAGCCGCTTTTATCGGCCTGCAATGCCTGCCGGAACAGGCTCAACGCCTGCGGGCGATTACCTGCGCGGGAATAGGCCTGCCCGAGCGCGCCCAGCACTTCGGCATCATTGGGGGACGCCGCCAGCGCTTTCTTCAGTTCAGGGATCGCAGCACGGCTGCCGCCCTTGTCGACCTGTGCCAACCCTCGCACCCGCGCCAGATAGACCGGGTCCGACAACAGCGCCTGCTGCCGGGCCAGTTCTTGCCGGGCACTGACCGCCTGATCGCCGGTATCAAATACCCCGAGGAAACGGTTCAGGGCCGCCACGCTTTGCGGGCTGACCGGCATGGCCTTCACTTTCTCCAGCCACAGATCGGCCGCATCTCCCCGTCCGGCAGGATCGGCCGCCACTTTCTGCAGCAAATCATAGGCCTGAGCGTCACGATCCTGACTAAACAGCATCCGCGCCAGCGACATACGCAGCGGTACGTTGCCGGAATATTGTTGATCCAGCGTCTGTAGCTGCTTTAGCGCCGCCGCTTCCTGCCCCGGCAGCCGTGCCACCAGCCGCCAGTATTCCACCGCCAGTTCAAGCGTCGGCGGATCCCCATGGAACAGGGCGTCATACTGCGCCTTCGCCTCCGGCAAACGACCAGCGGTCGCCATCAGCCGCGCCTGCTGCAGCTTTTGCCGGGTTTCCGGCTGGGTCAGCAACATGTTCATTTCCGCCTGGCGATAGGCGCTGGACTGCGGCGCAATCTTTTTCAGCTTATCCAACTGCTGCTGTGCCAACGCCTGATTCCCCTGCCGCAAGGCCAGCCGCATGCGCGCCGAAATCACATCCGGGTTGTTCGGATCCATCAGTTCAAGCCGGTAGAGCGACTGGCGAACCAGTTCATCCTTATTACTGGCTTCACCGACGCGCACCTGCTCCAACAGCCATTGCTCCGGCGCGACGGTTTCTGCCCCCTGCGCCTGCGGCAACATTGCCAGACTTAAAGGCACCAGGCCCAGCCAGTTTATTCGGAAGTTACGCATTGGCCGCCCCAGGCGGGTTGAAGTTCACCCTGCCGATTAAAACGATAACGTTGTTGATCCCACCCCTGGCCGAACAGCGCCAGCGAGGCACTGAAATAGGCATCGTCGCCCGGCGGGTTTTGCTTAATGCGTTGGCGCTGCACCTGCAACGCCTCGGGTTGATTCGCCAGCATCGGCAGCATCGCGGCGGAGAAGCCCACCGGGCCGTCACCCGTGGTTTTACCTTTGGCAGTATCGGTTTTCTCCGGCGGTACACCTTGTTGAACGGTGAGCTGCGCCATCGGCTGCAACTGCTTGAGCAGCGCCGCCTTGTGTTGATCGTCCTCCGCCAGCATGCCGGCCCACAAATAAACCCGGATAGCATCATAACTGCCAATATTCGGTTTGACGGTGTCCGGCTGCCAGCCTTTGCCAACCTGCCACACCACCCAGTCCGGCGAGAAGCCGTGAGGGGCCGTTTCCAGCCACAACCGCTGATTGGTCTGCTGCATCGCACGCCACGGGCCGTTCAACGCGGCAAAACGCGCCAGCAGTTGCGGCGGCAGGTAGCTCGGGTTGAGCCGCCAGCGATCTTCCGCCACGAACCCCACCTTGCCCGGCAACAGCATCAGCCCCAGACCGGGGATATCCGCCACTTCTTCACGGGCAATACGCTGCAACAGCAGGGTGCCGAGGGTTTGATAGCGACGGCTTTTCCACAGGCGGCCGGCCTCCAGCAGGTTATAGGCAATCCACAGATCGGCATCGGAGGCCGAATTGCTGTCCAGCACCGTCCACTGTTTTTTATCGTCTTCACCCCACAACCAGGCGGGTAAATGGGCGCTGAGATCGCCCGCCGCCAAATTGTTTTCCGTCCACTCCAGCAGGTGGTCGAACGCCGGTCGATCGTTCGCCACCAGCGCAAAGAACAGGCCGTAACTCTGGCCTTCCGAGGTGGTGATACGGTTCGGGCTGCTCGGGTCGATCACCCGCCCCTGCTCGCTGATATAAAACTGTTTGTACTGTTGCCAGGCCGGCCACTCGCAGGCCGCCGCCGCGCTGAAAGCGCACAGCAGCAGCATGCCAAATGTCAGACCTTTCAGCGTCGCAGGCATGGCAATCAGTCCCGATCTTCAGGTGACAAACGACGACGACTGAAGGCCTTCAGACCACGCCACAGCATCAGTGCCAGGATCACCACCACCGCTACCGCGATCACCGCCAGCAATACCGGATGGGTCGACAGTGCGTGCCAGATGCGTTCCCACCACGGCAAGTGACCGACATAATAAACGTCGCCCACTCGCAGGCTGTTCACCCCTGATTCCCGGATCACCGCCACCGAACCAAACACTGCCGCACGCTTGCCACTGTCCAGCAGCGCGTTGTTCAGCAGATCGTAGCCGCGCGGGCTGTCGGCCAGTAGCGCCACAATGCTGCGTTGGCTGTTAAACGGTGACTGCACACCGACTATCGCCGACATCGCACCTTCTGAGCTGATGGTGGTTTTGCTGTCCGCCCTGGTGTCTTCCGCCAGCACGTCCATGGTCGGCAGCGACAGCTGACGTGTCGGCTGTTTCACCCAGCTTTGGGTCGCGTCCACCAGCAGGTTGATTTTTTTGTCGTCCCGCAGCTCTGGCGGGATAGTGCCGATCATCAGAATATCGGCGTCGCGTTCCTTGGCCTGTGACCAGTCATCACTCACCGTCACCGCCAGCGCCGGGTAACCGGTCTGGGCACCGATAATGCCCATCGCGTTCAGCAATGCGCTGACCTGCGGTGGCTGTGGCTGTTTGTTCACCAGCACCAGGGTCTGCGACAAATCGGCCAGGCGGCTGAAAGGGAAACCAGCGTTGGCGAAGGCACGCAGATCCGGCATCGCCATAAAGTGGCGGTAACCAGAGAAATCAATGGTCGATGCACCGTCGATCACCGCATGGTTGGCAGTAAAGGAGTAGGTTTCACAGCGCCCTTCGGCACCGCTGGCCAGCAGCGTGGTGTAGTCAAAGTCGAAACGCAGCTGATTGGTCGCCCCCAACCGCAGCGCCGGAATATTGACGCTCTTGTCCGAGTCGATCAGCCCCTGAGTCAGCGGCAAACGCAACAGTTGAGTGCCCTGCTCATGCTCCGGCACCAGCGAATAGGCCTGCACAAACTGGTTGTTCAGGCTGACGCTCAGGCGCGAGCCGTCCTGAATACGCGGCGCGGTGTAGCGGTATTTCAGATGCATATCAATGCCGGTACTGCGGATCAGGAACAGGTCCGGCGGCAGGTTCATGGTCAGCGAGATCGGGCCGGGCTCGATGCCGCTGGTCTGCAGTTGTTCAGCGTATTGTTGCAGCTCGGCAAAGGTCATCGGCCGGTCGGTTCGCACCCAGTTAGGCGCGTCGTAGGGCTGGCGCGGTGCCAGTTGTTCCACTTTGTCGACCGTGACGTTCTGACCGCGGAACAGGATGTTGCCCTGCGCAATGCCTTTCACTGCGGTGATCAAATCGTTGTCATCGCGGCCCTGTACCAACAGCAGTTTGATGTACGGGTTATCCGGATGGCTGATCATTTCCACCGTCGGGCCATTGACCGGTGGGTAATCCCGCAGGAAGTCCGGGCGCTGCTTATTGGTGGCGAAGACGATGGCATGCTGTTCCGGCAGCTGGTTATACAACGCCGGGAACGACTGGCCACGCCACTGGGCTTTGCCGCCGAACCACGAGGCCAGAATACCTGCGGCACGCTGCTGGGTGATATCCGGCTGGCCGGCAAACACCATCGGCAAGGTCAGTGGTCGGTTGTCGCGGCTGTCAAAGAACGGCTCCGGGAAATGCGACAGTTCGTTCTTCACTGGCAAGGTTTGGTAGCGCAAATTCAACGAGCTGGATTTACTGACTTCAAGCCACAGCGTGGTACTGGCCGGGTTTTCACAAATGTTCTGGTAGTGACCGACGAACACCAGTCGCACACGGTTAAAATCGGTGATATAGCGGGGATCGATCGCCATTTGGAGGCGATTGGGCTTGCCGAGCTGCTCTTTGGCCAGGGCAGTCACGCCCATCAGTTCGTCATTGAGGTACACCTTGACCTGTGATTCCACCGGGATCAGTGACGGTGACGGAGTGAACTCAAGATCGAGCATCGCCTGCGACACCACTTCATCACTGCGCACGCCAAACTCGACCTGACCATCCGGCCGGGTACCGCGCAGGGTGAAAGTCCCCGGCGGCGGCGCAATCTTGGCAAACGGCAATTGCACGTCACGCACCGGGGCATTCGGATCCTGCGGTGCGACCGATCCCATCGGCGTGGTGACCGGCCCATCGGCAGGCACCGTCACCGGCGGTTGTGCGGCAACGGTCGGCGCGGTGGCTGTTTCAGCCTGAGACAGGGTGCTGATGCCTAAGGCCAGGGCGGTAAACCAGGTTATTTTTCTCGTCATCGTATCATCATCAATGTTAGAGCCTGGGGGCCAGGCGAGTAAGCGGGCGGTTTGCCTATACCACTGTCTCTTTTTGGCTGAAGGCCGGAGCCCTGCCGACGCCGTGCGGGATAAATGACACTACCCACCCAATCAGCGTCGTGGTTCCGACCAGCAGGCGGCGCACCATCGGCGGTGCGTAATCCGCCATACGTATATAACCCCGGAAGCCCAGTGCCAGAACGTCACGCAGGCTTTCGATCGGTTTATCTTCAGGGAACCCGTCCTGCCACAACGCCCAGGTATCGGCGCGGGCAAAGGTACACTGAATAAAATCAATATGTTCACGGGTGCTGAGGCCGACCATGCGGATCCCCACCTTGCTGCCGAAGGCACGCGTCACCACACACGGGAAGCTGTATTCCTGCTGACCGCGCTTGAGCAACAGCGACACCTTGTCACCGTCTTTCAGCGCATCCGCTACGCGCATCTCAATCCCCACCCCACCGTCGGAATAATCACGCAACGTGCAGGGGAACAGATGCCCGTCGGCGCGAGCGATCGCCGCCGGCATGGCAATCTCCACCCGGTGCGCCTGGCGAACCTGCTTGGCCTCTACCGCCACCGCCACTGCGCCACCGAGGATGGTCATGTTGTACAACACCCATACCAGGCTGATGACGACCGTCATGACTTCATCCGCCGGGCCGTAGCCAAGCCGCCAGACGCCGAAGACCAACCCGGCCAGATTCAAGATCACCAGGAACATATAGGGCCGGGTAATCACCCAGTCGACATGCTCCTCCTCCACCAGCCCGCCTTTGGCGGTCACGTTGAATTTGCCTTTGTGCGGATTGAACAGCGCCACCGTGGTCGGCCGGGCGATGTACCAGGCCAGCACCGTCTCGTAGATCTCGCTCCAGAAAGAGTGGCGGTATTTACCCTGGATGCGTGAGTTGGTCAGGCTGGCGTGGATCATATGCGGCAGCACATACAGCGCGATCGCCAGCGCCGGAGCAAAGATGATATAGGCGTGCAGCAGCAGGAAGGCCAATGGCGCGGTGAGGAAGATCAGCCGCGGAATACCGGACAGGAAGTGCAGCATGGCGTTGGCGTAACACAACCGCTGCGCCAGCTTCAACCCTTTGCCAAACAGCGGGTTATCCAGCCGGAAGATCTGCACCATGCCGCGAGCCCAGCGAATACGCTGGCCAATGTGCGCCGACAGGCTTTCGGTCGCCAGCCCCGCGGCCTGTGGGATACGAATATAGGCCGAGGTGTGGCCGCGACGGTGTAAACGCAGTGAGGTGTGGGCATCTTCGGTGACGGTTTCCACCGCAATACCGCCAATTTCATCCAGCGCGCTGCGGCGCAGAATGGCGCAGGAGCCGCAGAAGAAGGTCGCATCCCACATGTCATTGCCGTCCTGCACCAACCCATAGAACAGCGTGCCTTCGTTCGGTGTCTGACGAAAACGCCCGAGGTTGCGTTCAAACGGATCCGGCGAGAAGAAGTGATGCGGGGTCTGCAGCATCGCCAGCTTTTTGTCTTTGAAGAACCAGCCCATGGTCAGTTGCAGGAAGGAACGCGTCGGCACGTGGTCGCAGTCGAAAATCGCCACAAACTCGCCGGTCGCCTGTTTCAACGCGTTATTGATGTTACCGGCCTTGGCGTGCTCATGGGTGGGCCTGGCGATATATTTCACCCCCACCTCTTCGGCAAAGGCCTTGAATTCCGGTCGGTTGCCGTCGTCGAGGATGTAAATGGTCACCTTCTCTTTCGGCCAGTCGATACCCAACGCGGCGTAGATGGTGGGTTTCACCACCCCGAGGTCTTCGTTGTAGGTGGGTACCAGCAGATCAATGGTCGGCCAGGTCGCGCTGTCGGCGGGCATCGGTACCGGTTGGCGGTTAAGCGGCCAGACGGTCTGGAAATAGCCCAGCACCAGCACCACCCAGGCATAGGTTTCCGCCACCAGCAGCAGCAGGCCGCAGGGTCAGGCTGAGCGGGTCGTCCCAGTTCAGCGTGGCGGTATAACGCCACCACAAATAGCGGCAGGAGACGGTCAGCGACAGCACGATCAACATCAGCGCCGGCAGACGGCCCGGCACCCGACGCACCACCATCGCGATGCCCCACAGCAACAGCACAAACACAAACTGCGCCGACAGGTCGAACGGCTGCGAAATACACAGGATCGCCAGGATCGCCGCCAGAACACCGACAATAATAAACAGCACGCGACGCAGGCGCCGGTTCATCCGGCTCAGTCGTGCCACCGAACGCTGCTCCAGCCCGGCGCTTTCCAGCCGCTGCGGCACCGTTTTCAGCCAGTTGGCATAGCGCAATTGCAGGCGCTGCCAGCCGGCGAAATAATTGCGGCCCAGAGGTTCGCGGTCGGTACGGAACACCAACAGCCACACCCCCTGCACCAGATAGCGCAGCACATCCGCCGGGCGTGGGCGACTAAACGACAGATGCGGGAACCAATAGGCGCGACCGGCTCGCAGCCGTTGCCAACCCGGAGATTCAAAGCGCAGGAAAATCCAGCCCAACGCCACCAGCAGCGTGGTGAAAAAGGCGGTAAATGCCGATGAGCCATGGCGACGGTAGGCGCGATAACGCGTCTGCACCGCCTGTTGGACCGGTGGTACCAGCAGCAGGCTCATCACCCGGCTCATGGTGCCGTATCCTTCAGATTGATCAAACACCAGTTGGCCAGCGTCAGCACTTCATCCGCCGCCAGGCTTTCCGGTCGGTACTCGCCCAGGGGTTGCTTCACCGCCAATGCTTCGGCCATCGCCTCATCGCGGTGTATAACCACCGGCAATAACCCGCCCAGCGTTTGCAACCACAGCTGATGCAAATCCTGCTGTAGCTGGCTGGCGGCGAAGTAGTGGTTAATCAGGAAACGGCAGTCGTCCGGTAACGCCTGTTGATGCAGCCGCACCTGGCAATTGGCATCCGGCGCGATCAGCATAAACACACAATCCGCCAGCGGCAGCGCCTGTTGGGCCAGCACCTCGTCATCCGCAGGCAGATCCAGCAGGATCCAGTTGTACTGGGTACTGGCGCTTAACTGCACCAGATTATCCTGCCAGCGGGCGGGATGTTGCTGACAATGCTGTTGTAAATTTAACCGTTCCGGCGCAGTAAGTCGGCCAAAAGGCAGAAAGTCGAGGTTTTCGCAGTAGCGCATCGCGCCCTGCCGCCAATCGCCGCCGTCCTGCTCTGCCCGGGCCCAGCCGCGCGCCAGCTCAAACGGCGTATTAAAATGCAGGCGCAGTAAGTTATCCGGCGCGAAATCTATCGCCAGCACCGACTCGCCCAACTGCTGTAATGCCCACGCCAGCGCCGCAGTGACCGACGTCGCGCCCATTCCGCCTCGCAAACCCTGCAGCGCAATCACCGGCATAAATTAGCGACTCCCCGTGGTCTGCACCAGTTCGGCCAGCAGCGGCCAGCGCGTCATCATCTGCGTTAAACGCTCCTGACGCGAAATATCGATATAACTTAATTTTGGTAAAGAAAAGGCATGGCTGAGGGCCAGTAGATCATCCTGTGTTTCTGGCGGTACAACTGCATGAAAGCGCGTTAATTGATTATTCATTCTGCCGCCTTTAAAAATAGGCTAATGTTAATTAACTATAGCAACGTAATAAAAAGACATGGCCAATAAGATGATTCCTAAGAGATATTATTACACAGAATGTAAGATTTGTTATTATTGATCCCAATGATAGTATGACTGAATAGCAAGACTCAGTTGGCCGCGACGACACTTTCAACGAAAGTAGAAACATAACCTATGGCGCAATCTTTCTCATTAGGTATTCGGCAGATTTGGGAAGAACTGTCTGTCATGCAGGCTCCGGGTCTGTATTGGGTGAATATCGACCGTCAAACCGATGCTAACCTGCTCTGCCAACAAACTTTAGCTGCCCAGGCTGCAACCAGCCAGGTCGCTTTGATTTGCAGCGGAGAAAAACCCGATCGGCTGCTGGCTGAACTCGCCTCCCCTGCCCTGAAAAAAATTCCGCTGTATCAGTTACCGGAAAAAAAAGCTGCGCTGACGCATTTCAGCGACGACCTGATGCGCGCCTTAAAACCGCAAAACCGCTTGTTAATCCTGTTGGCCCACGCCAGCCTGTGGCAAACCTTCACCAGTGAAGAACTGCGTGACTGGACCCGCGCTACCGGTGCCTGGTTGCGCCGACAAGGCTGCACGCTGCTGATCCTCAGCCACGGCAGCGGCGTCAACAAACTCAAGGGGCAGCTCAGCGCCCAACACCGGATCCTTAACGGCCTGTCCAGCCTGCAATGGCAACAGGACAGCGCCCAGTATCTGGTCAACTGGTGGAGCACCGAAAACGGCATCAACGCCAACCAACTGCTGACGCTGTATGTCGGTGAGCACGGCTGGCAGGGTGACGATGACAACAAACCCTCCCCGACCGCTATCCGCAGCGACGAGGGCCTGTATCTGGCCCAGCAGAGTATTCTGGAAGGTGCCCCCCCGCTGTCGGCCAACTGGCAGCTGCTGGAAAGCAACGCGCTGCTGGCGCAGCATGGCATGCTGACACTCTCGGCAACGTTGATTTTTGCGCTATACCAGAGCGACGAAATCGATGCACTGGCCCACCAAATTCACAGCCTGCGCCGCCAGCGCGGTAACGGACTGAAAATCGTCGTGCGCGAGATGAGCGCCAGCCTGCGTTACAGCGACGAACGCCTGCTGCTGGCCTGCGGCGCCAACCTGATTGTGCCGCACGTGGCGCCGCTGTCGCGCTTTCTGACCATGCTTGAAGGTATCCAGGGGCAACGCTTCTCACGCCACGTTCCGGCAGATATCGATACCCTGCTGGCCGGGCTGCGTCCATTGCAACTGAAGGGCTATATGCGGCCGGAGGATTTCAGCCAAGCGGTCATTTCGCTGATGGGCAACACGCTGCTGCCGGAAGACGGCAAGGGCGTGATGGTCGCACTGCGCCCGGCTCCAGGACTGCGTGCCGAACAGGCGATGACCCTGTGTTTTTTGCGCCGCTTCGGCGACGTGATGACCGTGGTGCAAGGCCGGCTGGTGCTGTTCCTTTCTACCTGCCGGATTAACGATCTGGATACCGCCCTGAAATTTATCTTCCGCCTGCCGGTGGACGAAGCTTTCAGTAACCGGGTGGTGTGGCACCAGGACGTGGACATTATTTCAGAAATCAAACGGCTGGCGCACAACGCCCCGGTTCCGTTGGCGGCAGCAACCGCCCCGGCGACGCCACGCCAGACCGCCGCCGAGGCCGACAGCCCGCCGGAGCGCCGTCAGCCGGTGGCCTTCACGCTCACCACCGCGACGCAGGAGAACAAGCATGTTGAATCTTAACGATATTGTGCAGTTGATTATCCTGTGCGCGCTTATTTTCATTCCACTGGGCTATGCCTTTCACCGGCGTTTCCCGCGCTGGCGTCAATACTGGCAAAACCTGTTGTTATCACCGCGCTATTTAAAATCCGTCGGGTTATGGGTGCGCGAAGGTTCTTCATCTCAGATTAAACGTAAGAAGCAGCCATGAAGCCAACAAACACCCCGCAATCCGACAACTCCCTGTGGCGCTACTGGCGTGGGCTGGGCGGCTGGAACTACTACTTCCTGGCCAAGTTTGCCCTGCTGTGGTTCGGTTACCTGAACTTCCATGCGCTGCCAAACCTGGTGTTCATGGCGTTTCTGTTGATGCCGATACCGGCACTGCGCGTGCACCGTTGGCGCCATTACGTGGCGATCCCGATAGGTATCGCGCTGTTCTATCACGACACCTGGCTACCCGGTATCAACAGCATTATGAGTCAGGGTTCGCAACTGACCGGCTTCAGTGCCCAGTATCTGCTGGAGCTGACCAACCGCTTTATCAACTGGCAGATGATCGGCGCCGCCTTTGTGATGCTGATTGCCTATCTGTTTTTGGCCCAGTGGGTGCGGGTGACGGTCTTCACCGTCGCTGCGCTGGTGTGGCTGAATCTGGTCAATATTGCCGGTCCGGCGGTGTCACTGCTGCCGGCCAGCACCACCGCCTCCACCAGCAGCAGCACGCCGGCAACGACAGCCCCGGCGGCTGGCGGTGATAGCGCTCCGGCGGACAGCGCGCCGCCCACCAGCGCCAACCTGACGGCCTATCTGAACCAGTTCTACGATAAGGAAAAATCCCGCGCCACCGCTTTCCCGGCCAGCCTGCCTGCCGATGCTCAACCGTTCGACCTGCTGGTGATTAATATCTGTTCGCTGGCCTGGGCTGACATGGATGCGGTGAAACTGGAAAACCACCCGCTGTGGTCGAAGATGGACATTATGTTCGACAACTTCAACTCGGCAACCGCCTACAGCGGCCCGGCGGCAATCCGTTTGCTGCGTGCCAGCTGCGGCCAGCCCTCGCACCACGACCTGTATCAACCGGTGAACCAGCAGTGCTATCTGTTTGATAATCTGGCCAAGCTGGGCTTCAAAGAACAGCTGATGCTGGATCACTCCGGCGTGTTCGGCAACTTCCTGAAAGAGCTGCGCGAACAGGGTGATATGCAGGCACCACTGATGTCTCAGGCCGGTATCGGCAATGAGCTGGCGTCGTTTGACGGCGAGCCGATCTACAACGATCTGGAACTGCTCACCCGCTGGTTGAGCCAGCAGCAGAAGAGCGGTGATACCCGCAGCGCCACCTTCTTCAACATCATTCCGCTGCATGACGGTAACCGCTTCGTTGGTTCAAACAAGAGTGCGGACTATCAGCCACGGGCGCAGAAGCTGTTCGACCAGTTAAATACCTTCCTTGATCAACTGGAGAAGTCCGGGCGCAAGGTAATGGTGGTGATTGTGCCGGAGCACGGCGCAGCCCTGGTGGGTGACAAAATGCAGATGTCCGGCCTGCGGGATATCCCAAGCCCGAACATTACCCATACCCCGGTGGGCATCAAACTGGTGGGCATGAAAGCGCCACATCAGGGTAGCCCGCTGCAGATCAAGACGCCGAGCAGCTACCTGGCGCTGTCCGATCTGGTCTCGCGCCTGGTCGACGGCAAGGCGTTTACCGCACCGAGCGTAGACTGGCAGGCATTGACGCAGAACCTGCCGCAGACGGCGGTCATTTCAGAAAATGACAACGCCATCGTGATGCAGTATCAGGGCAAGCCCTACATCCGTTTGAACGGCGGTGATTGGGTGCCTTACCCACAGTAAACGTGCCTAAGAATATTCCCTTTAATACTCAGCACGCCTTCGGGCGTGCTTTTTTATAGCCGGTATTAGGCAAAGTAAAATTAAGTGGTTAATTTATTATGATCCTGCGAAGATTCCTAATGAAAGGTTATTTAGTAAGGATTTCGTTAAACTGAATAAGCGCCATTAATACAGATTGGCTTTTGACTAAATAATCTAATTAATAATCCCTTGGATTAAATCAAAAAAATGCCGGCGTAGATGCCGGCATTGATAGTAATAGTCATTGATAACAAAGTTATGCCGCAGGATTTTCATCCTGATCGACCGCAAAGCAGGCCACCATCTGGTCGCCGTATTGCTTCAACTGAGGCTGCAACTGGGTGCATGGCCCAAAAGCACGACGGCAGCGGGCATTGAATGCACAGCCCGGCGGCGGGTTCATCGGGCTCGGCAGTTCGCCGGTCAGCTTGATACGTTCACGGCGCATATCCGGATTCAGACGCGGCGTCGCGGACAACAGCGCCTGGGTATACGGATGACGCGGATTGTTGAAAATCGCGTCTTTACTGCCCTTCTCCACGCAGCGGCCGAGGTACATCACCATCACTTCGTCGGCGATATGCTCCACCACCGACAAATCGTGCGAGATGAACACATAGGACAGCCCCAGATCCTGCTGCAGATCCATCATCAGATTCAGTACCTGCGCCCGCACCGAGACATCGAGGGCGGAGACCGGTTCATCGGCAATCACCACGTCCGGGTTGAGCATCAGGCCACGGGCGATAGCGATACGCTGGCGTTGACCGCCGGAAAACATATGCGGATAGCGATCGTAATGTTCGGTTTTCAGGCCGACTTTGGCCATCATTTCCAACGCTTTCTCACGACGCTGTGCACTGTTCAACCCGGTATTGATCTGCAACGGCTCCTCGAGGATCTGCCCGACCTTTTTACGTGGGTTGAGCGATCCGTAAGGATTCTGGAACACAATCTGGATCTTCTGACGCCGCAGCTTCTCAGCGGTGACGTCCGGCTTCAGCAAATCTTGTCCCTGGTAGTACAACTCACCGCCGGTCGGCACTTCAATCATTGTCAGCAGGCGGCCCAGCGTCGACTTGCCGCAACCGGACTCGCCCACCACCGCCAGCGTTTTGCCACGCTCGAGGGTGAAAGAGACGCCATCCAGTGCTTTAACCAGCCGTTCCGGGGCAAAGATGCCCTTCTTGACCGGGTAGTGTTTCTTCAGGTCAATCGCCTGCAATAAGGGTTGGTTCTGGCTCATACGGTCGGCCTCCCCGCATCATCCAGCGGTGTATGACATTTAACCTGACGGCCGGGAATAGTGCGTAATTCCGGCTCTTCAGTACGGCAGCGCTCATTGGCGTACGGACAACGTGGGTTGAGCAAACAACCGCTTGGGCGGTCATATTTGCCCGGCACCACGCCCGGCAGCGAGGCCAGGCGCGCCTTGTCGGCAGCGAATTCAGGCAGCGCACGCAGTAACGCCTGAGTATAGGGGTGACGTGGCGCACGGAAGATTTCCGATGCCTTGCCGGATTCCACCACCTGACCGGCATACATCACGATGATGTGATGCGCCGCCTCGGACACCAGCGCCAGATCGTGGGTGATCAGCAGCAGCGCCATATTTTCCCGCTGCTGCAACTCCAGCAGCAGTTCGATAATTTGCGCCTGGATGGTTACGTCGAGTGCGGTGGTCGGCTCATCGGCAATCAACAGCTTTGGCCGACAGGCAATCGCCATGGCGATCATCACGCGTTGGCTCATACCACCGGACAGCTGGTGCGGGTACACGTCCAGCCGCGAGGCCGGATCGGGGATGCCTACCTGCGTCAGCAGGTCGATAGCCCGCTGACGACGGGTACGACGGTTGCCGCCCTGATGCACCTTCAACGCTTCCATAATCTGGAAACCGACGGTGTAACACGGGTTCAGGCTGGTCATCGGATCCTGGAAAATCATCGCCACTTCCGAGCCCACCAGTTGGCGGCGCTCTTTTTCGGAAATTTTGCGCAGATCCTGGCCGTTAAACTCCAGCTTGTCGGCCATCACCTTACCGGGGAAGTCGATCAGCCCCATGATCGCCAACGAGCTGACAGACTTGCCGGAGCCGGATTCACCGACGATACCCACTACCTGGCCCTGCTCCACGCTGTAACTGATTCGGTCTACCGCGCGGAAAGGGGTGCCTTCGTCACCGAAGTGCACCGAAAGCTTGTCTACATTTAATAACGCCATCTCTCTCGTCCTCTGTTACTGCTTGAGTTTGGGGTCGAGAGCATCACGCAAGCCGTCCCCCATCAGGTTAAATGCCAGCACCGTCAGCAGGATCGCCACACCGGGGAAGGTCACAACCCACCAGGCGCTTTGTGCGAACTGCAACACGTCGGAGAGCATGGTGCCCCACTCCGGCGTAGGCGGCTGTGCACCCATACCCAGGAAGCCGAGAGCGGCCATATCCAGGATAGCGTTAGAGAAGCCAAGAGAAGCCTGGACGATCAGCGGTGCCAGGCAGTTTGGCAGGATATTGATAAACATTTGGCGCATCGCACCGGCACCCGCCACGCGTGAAGCGGTGACGTAGTCGCGGTTCACTTCCACCAGGACTGCGGCACGGGTCAGACGCACATAGTGCGGCAAGGCAACGAAGGTTAGCGCCAGGGAAGCATTGACGATCGACGGACCGAAAATCGCCACCAATACCAATGCCAGCAACAGGCTTGGCAACGCCAGCATGATGTCGACGATACGCATGATGATCGCATCCACCACACCGCCGAAGTAGCCGGCCAGCAGGCCCAGTACCACGCCCATGATCAGCGACAGCACCACCACCAGACAGCCCACCAACAGCGACAGCCGCGCACCGTACATCAGGCGCGACAGGACATCGCGGCCAACGTCATCGGTACCCAGCAGATATTGCCAACTGCCGCCTTCCTGCCAGACCGGTGGCCTGAGCAGCGCGTCGCGGAACTGATCCGCCGGTGCATGCGGTGCCAGCACCCCGGCCCCGATGGCAATCACAAACATCAGAACGATATATACCAGGCCAACAACGGCCCCTTTATTGCGCTTGAAATAGTGCCAGAACTCCTGCAATGGGCTCATTGGCTTCGGCGCACCTTTAACAACAGACTCAGTGACTTGAGACATTAGAGCGCCCCTTATTTCTTGTGGCGAATACGCGGGTTGACCACGCCGTAGAGCACGTCTACCAGCAGGTTAACCAGAATAATCATACAGGCGACCAGCAACACGCCGCCCTGAACAACCGGATAGTCACGACGTTGCAGCGCGTCCATCAGCCAGCGCCCCAGGCCCGGCCAGGAGAAGATGGTTTCGGTCAGGATCGCACCGGCCAGCATGGTGCCGACCTGCAGGCCGATCACAGTGACGACCGGCAGCAAAGCGTTACGCAACGCATGCACCACAATCACCCGCATGCGGCTCACGCCCTTGGCGCGCGCAGTACGGATGTAATCTTCGCCCAACACTTCCAGCATCGAGGAGCGCGTCATACGCACGATCACCGCCAGCGGGATGGTACCCAGCACGATGGCCGGCAGGATCATATGCATCACCGCGTCAACGAAGTCGCCCGGCTCGCCCCAGATCAGGGTGTCGATCAGCATAAAACCCGTCAGCGGCAGACTATCGTCAAGGAACACCGTATCGCTGACCCGCCCCGAGACTGGCGTCAGATTGAGCTGCACCGAGACCAGCATGATCAGCATCATGCCCCACCAGAAGATCGGCATCGAGTAGCCGGTCAGTGAAATGCCGACCGCGGTATGATCGAAGACTGAGCCTCGCCTGACCGCCGCCAGCACCCCAACCGGAATGCCCACCAGCACGGCGAAAATCATCGCACAGAGGCCCAGTTCCAAAGTGGCCTTGAAGCGGGGAACAAACTCTTCCCACACGGAGATACGGCTTTTAAGGGAAGTACCCAGATCGCCATGCAACACGTTGGATACGTAGGTGAAATATTGTTGATAGAGCGGTTTATCCAGCCCCATTTCCGCCATCAGGTGTGCATGGCGTTCTGCGGAGATCCCGCGTTCCCCGGCCATGATGGTCACCGGGTCACCGGGGATCATATGGACGAATGCAAAAGTCAGCAAAGTAATGCCGATAAACGTTGGGATAACTAACCCCAAACGTCGGAGTATGAACTGCAACATATCCCGAACTCTCTGTATCAATGCCCGGCAGCTCATCGTCCGCCAGGCTTATTAAAGCTCACACACTTCTGGTGTTTCTCTGCCTACGGGCAACAACGCCCCCCTCCTTTGGGGAGAGAGGGCGCTGACTTAACCGGTAGTGGAATTAATCCAGAGAGACATTCTCAAAGTGATGCTTACCAAGCGGATCCACGACGTAGCCCTTCACTTCTTTACGCACTGGCTCGTAAACGGTGGAGTGGGCAACAATCAGCGCCGGAGCCTGATCGTGCATCACTACCTGAGCCTGTTTGTACAGTTCTACGCGTTTGTCGTGGTTCGATTCGGCGCGCGCCGGTTGAATAAGATCTTCAAACGGCTTGTAGCACCAGCGAGAGTAGTTGGAACCGTCTTTGGCTGCGGCGCAGCTAAACAGCGTGGCGAAGAAGTTGTCCGGATCCCCATTGTCGCCGGTCCAGCCCATCATCACCGTCTGGTGCTCGCCCGCTTTGGCGCGCTTGAGGTATTCGCCCCACTCATAGGTTACGATTTTGGCTTTCACGCCGATTTTCGCCCAGTCAGACTGGATCATTTCCGCCATACGGCGTGCGTTCGGGTTATACGGACGTTGTACTGGCATCGCCCACAGGTCAATGGAGAAACCGTCCGCCATGCCCGCTTCTTTCAGCAGTTCTTTGGCCTTGACCGGATCGTAGGTGTAGTCTTTCACCGCGTCGTTATAGCCCCACATGGTCGGCGGGATCAGGTTCTTGGCCGCCTGGCCTGCGCCCTGATAGACCGCGTCGATGATCGCCTGCTTGTTGACCGCCATGGTCAACGCCTGACGCACCTTCAGATTATCCAGCGGTTTTTTCTCAACGTTGAACGACAGGTAGCCAACGTTCAGCCCCGGTTGTTCCATCAGGTTGATGGTTTTGTCCTGCTTCATGCGCGCGATGTCGGCCGGGTTCGGGTACGGCATTACCTGGCATTCGTTTTTCTGCAGTTTGGCGTAACGCACTGAAGCGTCTGGCGTGATAGAGAACACTAAACGGTCAATCTTCGGCTTGGTGCCCCAGAAACCGTCAAATGCCTTGTAGAGAATTTTGGAGTCTTTCTGGTATTGCAGCAGTTGGAACGGACCGGTACCGATAGGATTCAGGTCAACTTTTTCCGGGGTGCCGGCTTTCATCATCACGTCGGCATATTCGGCAGACAGAATAGAAGCGAAGTCCATGCCCAGGTCAGCCACAAATGGAGCTTCCGGACGGGTCAGCACAAAGCGTACGGTGTAGTCGTCCACTTTTTCGATTTTGGCAATCAGCTTCGGCATGTCCATGCCTTCAAAGTACTCATAGCTGCCGCCGGAGACTTTGTGATAGGCATTATTGGCGTCCAGCTGGCGTTCGAAGGAGAACACCACGTCGTCGGCGTTGAAATCACGAGTCGGTTTGAAGTCTTTGCTGCTCTGCCACTTCACGCCTTTACGCAGGTGGAAGGTGTAGATTTTGCCGTCTTCGCTAACATCCCACTTTTCAGCCAGGCCCGGCTGAAGCTCGGTGGTGCCGATTTTGAATTCGACCAGACGGTTGTAAATAGGGACCGAGCTGGCGTCGTAGGTGGTACCCGAGGTGAACAACTGTGGGTTGAACCCTTCCGGGGAACCTTCAGAACAGTAAACCAGAGTCTTGGCTTGCACGCTGGCCGCAACGGTCAGCGCAATCAGCCCAATACCGAATTTCAGAATCCCCGTTTTTCCCAAGGAACTTGTCATCGTTTGTGCTCCATTATGTGATGTGATGTGTGTATTACCGCCAGAGCCTGTATTTTTTATTGCGCGGCCTGTGCAGTCGTGCCCGAAGGCTGGGGGGATAGTCGCAAGAGAGCCGGATGGAACGCCTCCCGGTGGGGACGTCTGAGCGTATGGGATTCACTCAAACAACTCTCGCTCTTACCCCTCAGGCTACCAAATTGCCAACTGTTTGGGGTGTCGTCAATATAACCAGTGGGGATTTACACAGACTGTGAGAAACAGCAAACAAACATAAAAAAAACCTTTCTTTAACAGTTGCAGCATGAAAACTTATGCTATGCGGTCATTTTTAGCTCGATAGACTGTGTTGCAGAAAGTTACTGGTGTTTAACTCCGATAAAAAACAAAAAAAGTTTGTTGCTGAATGATGAATATCTGAACGGTTATTTTTGTGATCTAGGTAAAATACAGGATGAAATGCTGCCCCTCTTACCCGAAAGGGTGAGGTGTCGGCACTTTTTTTAGTTGAGTGGCACCACAATCTATTCGCCGTAAAAAAACTTTCGTCTGTCAAAAAGCCGGGGGCGAAAGGATATCCCCCGGCAACGTGCTACAACCGATTTATTGCGTGCCGGCGCTGTTGCCTAAACTGGTATTCATATTGTTCAGAATATCCCCGTTATCGGCGTCAATCTCCCAGGAGAACAACCCGCCCAACTGCTTATCCAGCACATACTTGCCCTTGGCCTGCACCGAGCGTGCATCGTCGAAGGTAATCAGGTCACCAGTCGAAGGCTTGAACACATAAGGCGCTTCGGCGGTGGCGTCATAGCTGTACTGCCATTCGCCGCTCATAAACTCATTGGCGATTTGGCGGTAATCCACGATGCCATTTTCCCAGGTGCCTTTGACCGGGCCGGTCGCGGTGCCGGTGAACGGAACGTTGTTCTGGTAGCCGTTCACTCCGGTCCAGCCGCGGCCGTACATGGCGGTACCCACCACGATTTTGCCCGGCTTCACCCCCTGCGTCAGCAGCGCGTTAACGCCATTCACCGTGGTATACGCCGTATCCGGTTTCCAGGAAGGCGCTTTCAGCGCGGTCTGGTGACCCAGATTTTTCAGATCGAACGCGCCATAGAAGTCGTAGCTCATCAGGAAGATGTGATCCATCGAGTTCTGCGCGGTGTTGTAGTCCACCTTGTCGATCTTATCCTTGCCGGCGCTGATTGCGGAGGTCAGTTCATACTTGCGACCGGTTTGTGCTGAAAGCTGGTCCAGCATCGCCCGCAGCTCTTTCATCAGTTGCACATAGGTTGCCCCATCCTGAGCACTGCCCAGTTTCGGGTTAGCGCCCTGCCCGCCCGGGAATTCCCAGTCGATATCCACGCCGTCAAAGAACTTCCAGGTTTGCAGGAATTCTTTCACTGAGCCGACGAAACGATCGCGCTTCACTTTGTCGCCCATAAAGAAGAACGGGTCAGACAGCGTCCAGCCACCAATCGACGGCAGGATTTTCAGGTCCGGACGGGCCTGCTTCAGCGCCATCAACTGACCGAAGTTACCTTTGTAGGGGTCGTCCCAGGCGGTAACCCCCTTCTGCCCTTTCTGCAGCGCGGCAAACGGATCGTGGATCGACACCTTAAAGTCTTCGCGGCCCTGGCAGGAGCGCTGCAGTGCCTGGAAACTGCCTTCGATCTCTTTCAGGCTGTCGTTGATGCCGTCACCGCCGCAGATCGGAATAAAACCGTACAGCAGATGCGTCAGGTTCTGCGCCGGCAGTTTATCGACGGTGAAATTACGGCCATAAACGCCCCATTCAACAAAATAAGAGCCGACCACTTTGCCGGAGTCTTGTTTATAAGGCTTATTTTTTTCCAGCAGCGGCTCTTTTAACGGTGCCAAATGGCTACCATCGGTATCTGCCACTACAATTTCGGTGGCATCGCTGGCGGTACAACCGTCGGCATTACATAACGCCACCTGCATTTGATAACGGCCACCTTTATTAACCTTAAAGTTTGCCGTGCCCGAAGCGCCGGTTGAGGCACCGCTCCAGACTTCTTTGCCATTTAATAATACTTTTGCCGTGGTACCGGTATCGCCATTCCATAAATTCCATGAAACAGAAACGTCGGCGGCATCTTTAACCTTCACCAGATTATTATAAGCCGTCGCGGCCTGATCGACTTCGACAATGGCGAACTTGGTATTGCCCCAGGCCAGCGTAGGCTTGCCCGGTACGGCGGCCTGCGCCGCAGAACACAGCGTGCTGCCGATCAGCAACGCCAACAGCGGTTTATTAAATTTGCGCATAACTGATTCCTTTATTCCGAGAGGATAAACATAAAATATTTAATGACGGCCGCCGATTGTCAGAGCAAAACAATTCCGCAATAATCATGGCCGATTAAAATGAATAAATAAGCATTAATCTTTCCCACGTAATGGAAATCTATCATTCCCATCTCGTGTATTCAGACTATAGATAAAATAATCATTAAAACAATAGCGCCATCAACCGGGTTTTATTGAGCAACAATGAATTAATTTAATAATGGATAATCCGTAGCAGTGGGAATAAGGATAGTGAATTAAATACAGGGAAAGGATAAATATTTGTCATGCCACAAGGTGTTGTCACCATTGACAACACTCTAAATGTGCTGTTATTTTAAACAACATGAAGGAGACGGAAGTGCCTTCTCAACTGATCTATCAGGACAAAATCCAACTAACAAACATTGAATTTATACAATTGGTTATTTGGCATGTTGAGCCCCCGGTTAACGGCAGCACTCATAACTATAAGTATCGATTTGCCTACGTCAAAGAGGGCATTTGCCGTTTACGTTATGACAATGAAGCAGGCAAAGGCGATCACAAACATGTGGGAAATAAAGAGCAACCTATTATTTTTACCCACCCGATAGCGCTGAAACGCAGCTTCTTCGATGAAGTCGCGCAACTAAGAGGGGAAGGAGAATGAACAGAGTCACTATCCGCGTTGCTTCTCTTGAGGAGGTTCAACGCAATATGGATGAAGCCCTGCAAGGCAAAAAACGGCAACAAGGAAACTACATCACATTTTTAGATTGGGAGAGTCTGTGGAAAACCCTGTCGCCCAAGAAAATGCAAATCCTGCATACCATGACCGGTTGTGGGGAGCTTTCCATCAGAGAAGTGGCGCGTCGTGTCAAACGGGATGTGAAAGCGGTGCATACCGATCTGCAGGCTCTGCTGGGTTGCGGCATTATTGATAAAAGCGAAAGGGGCATTATCTTCCCCTATGACGAGATCCATTTTGACTTCGTGGTCGGCAAGGCTGCCTGAATTGCAGACGAAAAAAAACCTGCTTTATAAAAGCAGGTTTTTCGAATGTGGTCGGCGAGAGAGGATTACTGCATCTGCGATGCTGCCCTGCGGGCCGTTGCTAAAGCAACGTTGTCTCGCTGCGCTCGGCTCAAACCTCCTTCGGAGGTGCTCATCCTATAAACTACGGACGAAAAAAAACCTGCTTTAAAAAAGCAGGTTTTTCGAATGTGGTCGGCGAGAGAGGATTCGAACCTCCGACCCACTGGTCCCAAACCAGTTGCGCTACCAAGCTGCGCTACTCGCCGATGCGGGCGCATGTTACTGCTGACGATAATACGCGTCAATCACTTTCTCGTCCCGACACATCAAGTGGTGATAAAATCGGCATAAAGCGCGCTGTAGCAGCCTGCAGCGCGCTTTTTCATTATGCCTTAGCCGTTTTCAGCGCCGGAGATTGGGCGCGTAAGAACGGCAACAGGAACAGCGCAGACAAACAGGCGGCGATGGAAATCACCACGAAGAAACCGTTCCAGTGCCAGATTTCCATAATCCGCGCAATTGGGTAGCCGGACAACGCGGCACCCAGGTAAGCAAACAGGCCGACAAAGCCGGTCGCCGCCCCAGCAGCATCCTTGTGCGAACATTCCGCTGCCGCCATGCCGATCAGCATCTGCGGACCAAAGATGAAGAAGCCGATAGCAAAGAAGCAGGCGGCCTGCAGCAGGAAGGTGACGCCCGGCATGATCCACAGCGCCGCAACCGACAGGAAGATACCGATGGCGAAGATCAGGTTCATTGGCCCACGGTTACCGCGGAACAACTTGTCAGAGCCCCAACCGGCCACCAGCGAGCCGATAAAACCACCCACTTCGAACAGGGAAATCGCCGAGTTGGCGGTCATCAGCGAATAGCCTTTCTCCTGGGTCAGGTACAGGTTGCCCCAGTCATTGATGGCCGTACGCACGATGTACACCAGCACATAGGACACCGCCAGCAGCCAGATATACTTGTTGGTCAACACGTAACGCTTGATGATTTCGCGGTTGGTCAGCCCCTGACCTTCCGATTCCTGCACCAGTTCCATGGCGTCGTTACGCCATTTTCCCACGCTAGGCAGTCCCATGGTGGACGGCTTGTCACGCAGGCGCCAGCACATCAACAGGCCCATCACCACGCCGATAATGCCCGGAATAATCATACCGTAGCGCCAGCTGAAGTGCAGCGAGATAAAGCCAACCAGCAATGGGATCAGCGCACCGCCAAAGTTATGCGAGGTGTTCCAGATCGCCCACCAACCGCCGCGCTCGGAGCGCGAATACCAGCTGGTGAGGATTTTTGAACAAGGTGGCCAGCCCCAGCCCTGGAAGAAGGCGTTGAGGATCCACAGCGTGCCCAGCATCAACAGCGAAGAACTGAGGCCGAAGAAGATATTGAGTATGCCGGTCATGATCAGGCCTAACCCCATAAAATAGCGCGGGTTGGAACGATCGCTGATCATGCCTGAGATAAACTTCGAGCAGCCGTAAGTGATGTAGAACAACGTGCCGAGGATGCCAACGTCGGACATCGTCAGGCCAAGATCGCTCAGCATCGCCGGCATAATGAAGTTGAAGCTTTTGCGCGTGAAGTAAAACGCGGCATAGCCGATGTACATCGTCCACATCAGCTGGATGCGCCAGTATTTATAGCTGGCATCGATCTGTTTTTGATCGGTAACCGGCGGCACATCGTCGCGGCTTTTAAGGAAAGACCACATGTGAAACCTCAGAGAATATGAAAAGTGCCGCTATCATGCTGCGCGCGCGCGAAAATGACTTACGCCGGATTCCCGACGCGGCTAGGAGTATTTCCTAGTTTGGCCCTTCCGCCGGTGAAACTGTGGGTAAGATCACATTCAAACAGGTGCCATTCTCCGACGTCAGCCGCAGGCGGCCGCCCAGTGCGCTGATGCGTTCCTGCATGCCGCGCAGACCATAACCCGGCTCATGATTGGCCAGATCGATACCGACGCCGTTATCGCGAATGGTCAGCAGCACTTGCGGCAGCCGTCCTTTACGCTGGCGAAGACGCGCATCCAGCTCAATCCGGCTGGCAGCAGCGTGACGACAAACATTGGTCACCCCTTCCTGACACACCCGATACAGGGTGATTTTCAGCGTCTCATCCAGCAGTTCATCCGGCACCTGCCACTGCATCACGCTCACCAGCGACGCATCCTGTGGCAAGGATTCACGCAGCATCGCTGCCACCGCCGCCGAAAGTGGCAAATTATTGAGCGCGGCCGGCCACAGTTGGGTCAGCACATCGTGCACGCCGTCATATACTCGCAGCGCCAGCGTATCTATCGCCTCTGCGCAGCCCATCACCTGCGGCTGCGGTGCCAACCGCTTGATAATACTGGCCTGGGTACGGATCACGGTGATGGTTTGACCGACCTCGTCGTGCAGCTCCCGCGCCACTTCCCGCCGGGTCTGCTCTTCTGCCGTGACCAGCGCGCGCGCCAGTTGGCGATTTTCCGTCAACCGCAGCCGCAGTTGCTGGTTCAGTTCGCGCTGGCGTTGAATACCCGCGCCGAGCAGCAGGCCGGTCAGGCTCTGGGCCAGCAACGACAACAGCAAATCGCGGTGTGATTCGGGCTGTGGCGGTTCGTTGGCCACCAGCACCACGCCATTGAGCAACGTCGCCAGCAGCGCGCCCTGCCAGCCGTAGCGATAAGACATAAAGACGATCGGGATGGCCAGACAGAAGGGCGCAAAGCGGCGCAGCTCGGCGGCATTAACCTGCTGTTGCAGCCAGATACTGAGAGCAAACAGCAGCAAATAACTGGCCAGATGGCGCAACCGCAGCGTCACCGGCTTATGGATCAGACCCGGTTCCAGCGGGACCCAGATCTGCCGCGCCAGATAGTGCCACAGCAGCAGACAGGTCGGGGCAATGGTAAAGCCGCCCGCCAGCCCGAGCAGCAGCGCGCGGGCCCCCTCACCGTTCACCAGCTGCCACACCAGCGCTTGCAGCAACGCGGCCACTGCCACCACCGCGCCCTGCATCAAGGGCCATTGCCATTCGCTGTCGCTTTCCTGATGCCGCAGCAACCAGGGGGAAGCCACCAGGCTGAGCAATACCGTCAACACCAGCACCACCACCGAAGCCCACAGCGCCGGCCCGTAACCGAACTGATCCGCCAGCACTACCATCAGCAGCAGATCGGCCAGCAGGATACCCGGCCAGAAGCGATAAGGGCTTTGCAGCAGAATCCCCATACGCAGGCCAAACGGGAACAGCAACAGCGCCTGCCACGGCGGGTCGATCAGCGCGGTGCCGATGCCCCACAGGCAAAATGCGCTGGTCGCATAGATAAAAAACAGCGCCAGTTGGGTGATCAGGCGTTGCATCACAGGTTCAGCATCCGCTTCGCCAGTTCAACGTTGTTATTGATACCCAGCTTGGCAAACAGATTGGCACGATGCACGTGTACCGTTTTGGGTGACAGTCCCAGCGCAGCGGCAATCTCCCGCACCTCCTGCCCTTGCGCCAGCAACAGCGCGATTTCGCGTTCGCGACGAGTCAGGGGGTCCACCTTCACCCGCGCCAGCTGCTGGGCGATTTCAGGCATCAGGTACACGCCACCGCTGGCGACGGTACGTACCGCGGTGATCAAATCTTCCGGCTTGCAACGTTTGGATAAAAACCCGCAGGCACCGCGTTCCAGTGCCAGCTCCACCAGCGCCGGGTTGTCATGCATCGACAGCATCACCACCCGAATACCGGAGGGAATATCCGCCAGTAAATCCAGCCCGCTGCCGTCCGGCATCGAAATATCACAGATGCAGATTTCCGCCTCCAGACCGGGCAGGCCGGCGCGTGCCTGAGCCGCGCTGCTGAACTCGCCGACCACCTGAATATCCGGCTCCAGCGACAGCAGTTGCACAAAGCCCGATCGCACAATGTCATGATCGTCAATAAACGCCACGCGCAAGGTCATGGAAATCTCCGGTCCGAGGGGGAAAGTGCGCAAGTATACCGCAAGCCTGAGCCGGATTAGTTGATGAAGGGAAGGTATTAACGGATTTTACCGGGCGCCATGCGCCCGGTATGGGAGGGTTACAGCTCGCTGGGTGACGCTTTTTCCTGCGGAATATTACACCAGTTGTTTTTGGCCTCGATGCCGCCGTTCGGCGAGGTATAACCGAGGCAACCGAGAATGGTATCGAACAACTCAACATGACGGTGGGTTTTGCCAACCCGCTGTTGCGCCTGCAATTGCTCAAACGCACCGCGATGCTGTGGGTCTTCCAGGAACTTGTCGGACGCCCATACCATCATCGGCACGCGGAACTGCTCCACCGGCGCCATTTCACGCGGCGTGCCATGCAGGTGTGAATTCTCGCCTATCGATTCACCGTGATCGGAAGAATAGAACACAATCGCCTTCTTCTCGCGCACCTGGTCAATCACATTGGCAATAAAGCTGTCGGTATACAGCACCGAGTTATCGAAGGCGTTAACCAACTGATCCTTGGAGCAGAAATCATCAACACCGATACACTCCGGCTGATAGCGTGCGTAGCTGCGCGGATAACGCTGTGAGTAAAGGTAATGCGAGCCTTTGGTGTGCAGGATCACCAGATGCTTGCCCTTGGGATAGCGGGCCAGCGACTCCTTCATTTCATCCACCAACAGCATATCGTCAACCGGTTTGCCGTCGTTGCGTTTCTCGGAGGCGATCATCTCGCGGAACGAATAGTTGTTCACTTCGGTATTGTTATAGAACCAGACCTCACTCTGCATGGCGAACAGCTCGGAGGTGAAGCCCAAATCTTTCATCACCGCAAACACGTTTTGCTCTTTCAGCGTACGTTGCGGATTGTCTGCCGTGCCGCCTTCCCGCACGAACATACAACGCAGCGAGAGTTTGGTGGCGGTATCACAAGACGTGCCGCGGAACGCCACCAGGTTCTTCTCTTTGGACAAACGTGGCGTGGTGTCACGGTCGTAGCCGAGAATACCCATGTGATCCCAGCGTGTGGTTTCACCAATGATAAACACCACGTAGGTGTCATCAATATCGGCCGGTGCCACATAGGTAAAGTTCTTGGCCGGGTCGAACAAATTGGCCTGATCCTGACTTTCGTCGTAACGGGTATAGGCAAACAGCCCCAGCGCCGACAGCCAGTTGGATGGCAAATAGGAATGCGCCACTACGCCGCCGTAGCTTGGCAAGTCCACATTGGTGATTTTCTCCTGCGCGCTTTGCTCGTTATCCAGCATACGCAGCGGCAACCAGACCAACGCAACCACCGCCACCAGCACCACCAGGGGTTTGATCCGGTGTCCGGGCGTTTTCAGCTGTTCGATCAGGGTATAACGCAGGTTGTTTTTCCAGATGCACAGCAACGGCAATGCGCTGAGCACCACCATCCACAGCACAAAGTGCATGCCGACCACTTCTTTCGACAGGTCAACATCGGTGGTCATCACCGACACCACGATGCCGTAGCCGATCACCACGTTGAAAAACGTCATGTAATAGCTGGCAGCCACGGAAATCAGCACCAATAGCGAGGCAATGATGCGGTAGAACAGCCGGCCGCCGAGCGATACCAGCCGCATAATAAAGAAGGTGAACAGAACGATAGCGACAACCTCAGTTACCGCTGCAATAACCTTAATCCCCTGAATGCCGTGCGAAAATGAATCAAAGCGACGATAGAAAACGGAAAGGTTCAAAAAGATGCCGATATAGATCGCTAACAATAACGATAAATTCTGCTGTGATAGCGATTTAACTTTGTTCATGTAACGCGGTGGCTCCGGGGGCTTTAACAGTTCTGAAGTCAGTCAGACATTTATTGCGGCCGCAGGTTCAGCCGATCGGCAATAAGCGCTATTTTGGGGGTAATAATCAAGAGAATTCTCAAAAAATAAGCATTTTTGTCATTTTTTGTGCAAAAAGCAGGGGCGGGGCAGGATGAGAAATGGAGGGGGAACCCTCCATTTTTTCCGTGGCGTTAGCGAAAACCTTACTTAACGTTAAGCGTTACATCAATATTGCCGCGGGTGGCGTTGGAATAAGGACAGACCACGTGGGCTTTTTTCACCAGATCTTCTGCCACACTGCGCTCTATGCCCGGCAAGGTGATA
The DNA here is from genome assembly GCF_949794035.1 of Serratia proteamaculans. Lineage (NCBI taxonomy): Bacteria > Pseudomonadati > Pseudomonadota > Gammaproteobacteria > Enterobacterales > Yersiniaceae > Serratia > Serratia proteamaculans. Next base: position 112,800 of record NZ_OX461105.1, on the reverse strand, counting down.
TCCAACTGCACTTCGATACCGAAGCCGTTGGGGATTTCGCCAATACCCACGGTACCGTCAATTTTGGCTTCGGCCGGGATCTTCACCTTTTCTTTCGCCGCGACAAACTTCAGTGCGCCGAGGAAGCAGGCCGAATAACCGGCAGCAAACAACTGTTCCGGGTTGGTGACTTCACCGCCCGCGCCGCCCATTTCTTTCGGCACGCCCAGTTTGACATCCAACACACCGTCAGATGAGGTCGCACGGCCATCGCGGCCACCGGTTGCTGTGGCATGAGCACGGTAAACAACTTTTTCAATCGACATACATCATTCCTTCTTTCTGGTTGGAGGCTAGACGGCGGTTCTTGCAGGCAAAACGCCGTCATTGGTATATCTTTCGCGATTAAATCGCACACTATATATTTGACGCTTACTTCCAGTGTAGTCCATCAAGGCCGATCCTGCGTCTGGCACCGGCCGTCAGAGCTGGTTGATCAGCTTGCCGCGCAGCTTTTCCAGTTGCTGCTTGATATTGACGATTTCATCGAGGCTGCAATCGGTAGCGCACATGACGGCTTCCGGTACCGACTGAGCTTTTTCACGCAGCGCGCGACCGGCGTCGGTTAACGCAATAATCACCTGCCGCTCATCGGTGGTGGCACGGTAACGCACCAGCAGCCCGGCTATTTCCAGCCGTTTCAGCAGCGGTGTCAGGGTCGCGGAATCAAGAAACAGCCGCTCGCCAATGTCCGTAACCCTGATTTCATCCCGTTCCCACAGCACCAGCATCACCAGGTATTGCGGATAGGTGAGTTCAAGCCGGCTCAGCAATTTACGGTACACCTTGTTCAGCGCCAGGTTGGCGGAGTACAGGGCAAAACACAGTTGCTGGTCGAGCAGCAGCAGGTTTTTCGTCTCGGGTTGTTCGGTGTTTTCGGTTTTCATGTTCTGAATATAGATAGTGCACGATGTAATCGCAAACTATTTTTTAGCATTTGCCCCGTAAACCCTCGCCCCCTCGGGCGGGGATATAAGGGGAGCTAATCAGGTATTTTCTGCGATGGTACATAGGTTTTCAGTGTTTCGATTGTTGCGCTGCGGTGAGATAAAAACCCGTCCAGAATGGACAACTCATTTGCTGACCCAATGGTGACGGCGAAGATAACCGGTCAACTTATAGTGATGCACATTTTCTGGTCAAAGACTTCCTAAGGTCATACAGTACAAGCTGATTATCGGTGAGCGTCCATGATGAAAAGAGCCACTAAAGTACGCCTGTACCCGACGACCGAACAGGAAGCATTCTTGAATGCTCAGTTCGGCGCGGTGCGTTTTGCGTACAACAAAGCTCTGCATATCAGCCGCCACAGGTACCAGCGGCATGGTGTATCGGTCAGTGTTAAGCGAGACCTGAAACCATTACTGGCGGTAGGAAAAAGATCCCGTCGTTACCATTGGCTGAAAGACTATGATTCACTGGCGTTACAGCAGGCGGTGATTAATCTTGATACCGCTTTTGGACACTTTTTCAGGCAACGTGCTCGCTTCCCCACCTTTAAGCGCAAGCATGGCAAACAATCCAGCTATCACCCCAACGGCAAAGTATTAACCGACGCGATCCAGTTGCCAAAAATGACACCGATGAAAGCAGTCATTCATCGCGATATTATCGGGAGGGTATCCAGTATCATCGTCAGTCGTGGCGCGACAGGAAAATATTATGCTTCAATACTCTGTGACGATGGACTGGCTGCGCCAGCCAAACCCACACTGATAACTCGTGTAACCGGTTGTGATTTGGGTCTGACCCATTACCTCATTCAGTCTAATGGCGAAAAAACAGCCAATCCACGGCCTCTGGTACGCGCCAGCCGTAATCTGCGGCGCAAACAAAAGTCGCTATCCCGGAAAATAAAAGGCAGTGCAAACCGGGCAAAAGCGCGTTTACGGGTGGCTAAATGTCACGAGCATGTGGCGAATTCCCGTGCTGACTTCCAGCATAAATTGTCTCGTACACTGGTTGACGAAAACCAAGCGGTCATTGTTGAGACACTGAAAGCAGCAAACATGATGAAAAATCACCGGCTGGCGCGGCACATTGCGGATGCGTCGTGGACTGGGTTCGTGATGAAACTGGAATACAAAGCGGAGCAGGCCGGCAAACATCTGGTGAAAAGTGATCAATGGTTTGCCAGCTCTAAAACCTGCCATTGTTGCGGTTATAAAATGGCAGAAATGCCGCTGAATAAACGTATCTGGCCATGCCCGGCCTGTGGTGTTGAACATGACCGCGATATTAACGCGGCCATCAACATCCAGCGCAAGGGCATAACGGATTTACAGGCGGCGGGACTCGTCGTTTCTGCCCATGGAGGCCAGCGTAAATCTGTCATATCGACAGTAGCGGCCTGAGAAGTGGGAAGCCTCACCGTTTACGGCGGGGAGCAGTCACCCAATATGCTACCTTGTTAAAAGCAGGGGATGCCACAGCGAAGTGCTGTTTGGAGGGAAAGGATATGACAGACACACTGACAGAACGCGCGCGCCGCTACGCCACCAAGGCGCATGCGGCCATCGATCAGCGCCGCAAATACACCAATGACCCCTACATTGTTCACCCGCAGGCGGTGATGGAAATCGTCAGCAGCGTGCCGCACAGTGAAGAAATGCTGGCCGCCGCCTGGTTGCACGACACGGTAGAGGATACGCCCACCACCCTCGGCGATATCGAAAGCCACTTTGGGCCACAGGTCGCAGCCCTGGTAGCAATGCTGACCAACGTCAGCGGCAGCGGCGACGGCAACCGCTTCGAGCGTAAAAATCGCGATCGACACCACAGCGCCCAGGCATCACCGCAGGCCAAGACCATCAAGCTGGCGGACCTGATCGACAACACCCGCTCACTGTTGGACTATGACAGTCATTTCGCCCGAACCTATCTGATCGAAAAGCAGCGGCTGCTGGAAGTGTTGACCGAAGGTGACCCGACGCTGTGGCAACAGGCGCATCACATCGTCGAAAAAGGCCTGGAAAGGCTGCAGTTGCCGCCGCATAACGTCCCGGCAAGCTGGTTCGAACATGCACGCCAGCGTTACCGGGAAAGCGATGCGGCGTAGTCGTCAGAAAGTCACCACCGTTTTCAGCGCCGTCACCCAGGCGTCCTGAGTTTCGTTGACGCCCGCCGGATGGTGCCAATATTGTATGCCCGGCTGCAGTTGCAGCCACGGGGTGACGTTGAAGCGGTAATAGAGTTCTGCCGTCACCGAATGCCCCGGCACCGGATGATAGTTGGGATCGTTATACCCGGTAGCGTTGTTGACTTGATTCAGGTAGCGCTGGTTATCCCGGTAATGGTTGCTCAGCTTAACCATGGACACCCCCAGACCCAGCCAGTCGTCTGGCCGTGCGTCAAACAGCCCGCGATAGCGGATACCGGTCGAAGTGGAGTAATGCATATAGTTGGAGCGCTGATCCGCCAGCCCCAGGCTGTAGAACAGGCTCAGACCGCGATTGGCGTCGTCTGGGTGGCGCGTGACCTGTTGGTTAAAACCGCTATACAGGAACCAGGTGCGATCGTGGCTGCGGTAGCCGTTTGGATCGCTCGCCCCCGGGCCACCGGAAACCCCCTCATACAAATCCTGCTGGTCGGCATTGGTAAACAGCACGCCAATATTGTAAACCCCCGGCAACTGATTGACCGCGTTGGTCTTCAGTTCCAACTCCATCGGTAACAGCATGCCTTTACTGCCCTTGGTCGACCCACTCCAGGCATGGCTGCGGCTTGGTGCCTGCGGGTTTTGCTCCATCACGCCGGTCTTGAAGGTCAGCCCGTCAGTCAGTTTATATTGCAGGGTGGTGCCCCAGTAGTGGACGTTCCAGTTATACCAGGTCAATGAGTTGGCAGACTTGCCGCCGCACAGCGTCAGCGTCTGGAAATCGCAGGGAATGATCTGGTCGAAGTCCTGCACCTTGTTCATCATGCCGATACGCCATTGCAGCCGGCGATCAAGGAAGCTGCGGCTAAAGGTCAGCCAGCCCAGTCGGGTGATCGACTGACCACCATAGCTTTCCTGCGACAGGTCAGTCGGATTAACACGCGGGTCCTGCAAGCGATCGCGCGTCAGGTTGTTATCATGGTTACGGTTAACGATATTGCCTTCAAGCGCCGCATCCGGGATACCGGTCAGCGCCTGCAAGTCCTGGCTGAAGGTCAGCGAGAACTGATCGATATAGGACAGCTGCTTATCGTGGTTATAGCCACCGCCGGCGTTATAGGAAATCTGGCTGAGATAACCCAGATTATAGTGAAAGCCATGATCTTCCAGGATCGGTCTGATCCCCAGCATATCGCCCAACAGCCCTGGCTGCGGCGGTTCAAACCCGAGCGCGACGCCTTGCCATTTGGCGGTGGGTGCCTCCACGTCCTTGGCGCTTTGCAAAGTTTCCGCCTGCGCGCCGCTGCAGGTCAGCAAGAGCGCGGCGAGTGTCATAGAGTGAGGTAATGGATATTTCATTATTATATTTCTCCGCCTGTTACGCTGACTGCGGGCAACAGCATTCCCTGGGCGAGAATTTCCCATAATTGGCAGCAGTAGATAAAGGTAATAACCCGGCGGTTGCCACCGGGTGGGTTGATAAAGTTTAAGCTTTGTCTTTCAGACTGTTACCGTTGCTCTGGATCACATCGCGATACCAGTAGAAACTCTTTTTACGGCGGCGCTCCAGGCTCCCGTTGCCGGCATCGTCGCGGTCGACATAAATAAAGCCGTAACGCTTGGACATCTCGGCCTTAGAGGCGCTGACCAGGTCTATCGGGCCCCAACTGGTGTAACCCATCACCTCCACGCCATCGTCAATCGCCTCCGCCACCTGCACCAGATGGTCGTTGAGATAATTGATGCGGTAGTCGTCATTGATGCTGCCGTCGGCCTCGACACGGTCCTTGGCTCCCAGGCCGTTCTCCACAATAAACAGCGGCTTCTGGTAGCGGTCGTACAGCACATTGAGCAGATAACGCAGGCCAACCGGGTCGATCTGCCAACCCCACTCCGAACTGGCCAAATGCGGGTTCGGCACCATATTGAGAATGTTGGTCCGGGCAGTGTTGTTCTGGGCCTCGTCGGTGGTAACACAGCCGCTCATGTAATAGCTGAAGGAGATAAAATCGATGGTCTCGCGCAATGCCTGTTGATCTTCGGCGGTGATCTCGACCTGAATGCCGTTTTCACGGAAGTAACGTCGCATATACGCCGGGTAGCCGCCGCGCGCCTGTACGTCGCCAAAGAACAACCAGTCGCGGTTCTGGCGCTGGGTTTCCAGCACGTCTTCCGGTTTGCAGCTCAGCGGATAGAGAATACCGCCCAGCAGCATATTGCCGATTTTGCCGCCCGGCACAATCTCATGGCAGGCTTTTACCGCCCTGGCACTGGCCACCAGCTGATGGTGGATCGCCTGATAAATCTCGCTTTTGCTGCTGTCTTCCGCCAGACCGACGCCGGTAAACGGCGCATGCAGCGACATATTGATCTCGTTAAAGGTCAGCCAGTGCTGCACCTTGTGCTTATAGCGTTCGAACACCGTGCGCGCGTAGTGCTCGAAAAAGCCGATAGTCTTGCGGTTGCCCCAGCCGCCGTATTGCTTCACCAGCCCGTAGGGCATTTCGTAATGCGACAAAGTGACCAACGGCTGAATGCCGTACCTGGCCATTTCGTCGAACAGCCGATCATAGAACGCCAGCCCGGCTTCGTTCGGAGCCTCCTCATCGCCCTGCGGGAAAATACGCGTCCAGGCGATGGAGGTACGCAGGCACTTGAAGCCCATTTCAGCGAACAACGCGATGTCCTGCGGATAACGATGATAAAAGTCGATCGCCACATCCTTGATGCCGCTGTCGCCGTCAACCCGTGGCGTAATCGCGCCGAAGATGCCCTGCGGCTGCAAATCAGAGGTCGACAGCCCTTTGCCGTCGGTCTGATAAGCCCCTTCCACCTGATTGGCCGCCACTGCGCCGCCCCACAGAAAATGGTCTGGAAATTTGCTGCTCATCGCTTTCTCCTCGGTTAACCTAATAAAGTCAGCAGCGGTGCCTGTTCCTGCACCCTGCCCTGGCCGCTGGTCAGCACGTCGACGTAGTCATCGCTGTTGCTGATGATGATCGGCGTGGTGGTATCAAAGCCGGCGGCACGGATCGCCACCTGGTCAAACTCAATCAGCAGATCGCCCGGGTTAACCCGATCGCCCTCTTGCACATGGGCAGTGAAATGCAGCCCATCAAGCTTGACGGTATCTATGCCGACGTGAATTAAAATCTCTGCGCCCTCGTCCGACTCAATACCGATGGCGTGTTTGGTTTTAAACAGCGAGGCCACACGCCCGGCAACCGGCGCGACCACCCGCCCTTGCAGCGGCACGATCGCCACTCCCTTGCCCAGCAACCCGCTGGCGAAGGTGGCGTCGTTAACCTGCTCCAGCGACATCACTTCGCCGGCAATCGGGCTGACGACAAACTGTTTACGGTTAAGCGGTGCGACAGGTGCCGGTTCCACGGCGGCCTCAACGGGCGCCACACCGAACAGGTAACTGGCCACCGCCGCGAAACAAAATGACAGCAAGGTGCCGACAATCGCGCCCCACACCGTGGCATCGAAGCCGCTGGCAGGGATAATCTGCGCAAAGGTAAAGATGTTCACCAGACCAAAGGAATAGGTGGCGGTATGGAAATAGCCGATCACCGCGCCCCCCAGCGCACCACCGATGCAGCCGAAAATAAACGGCCGTTTATTCGGTAGGGTCACGCCGTAAACCGCCGGTTCGGTGATACCAAACACCCCGGCACCGATGGCGGACCCGGCCAGAGCCCGCAGTTTGGCATCGCGGGTACGCAGCATGACGCCCAACGTGGCGCCCACCTGCCCCATCACCGCCGGCAGCAGCAACGGCACCATGGTGTCGCGGCCGAGCACGCTCAGGTTATTGATCATCAAGGGTACTAGTCCCCAATGCAGACCGAAGATCACACACACCTGCCACATCGCCCCCATAAAGGCACCGGCAATAATCGGGTTAAATCCGTAGATGGTCTGAAAACCGTTGGCCAGTAAATGGCTGAGCCAGGTGGCTGCCGGGCCGATCAGCAGGAAGGTCAAGGGCACGGTGACCACCAGGCACAGCAGCGGCGTAATAAAATTGCGCAGCGCGCTGTGGATCACCCGATTAAACAGCGGCTCCAGCCGGCACGAGATCCAGGCGGCAAAAATAATCGGGATCACCGACGAGCTGTAATTGATAAAGGTCAGCGGAATGCCGAAGAAATACTCGCGCACCGCGTCTGGCTGCTGTGCCGCTTCAAATGCCGCCATCATCAGCGGGTGGGTCAGAGCCCCACCAATCGCCATGGTAATGAACGGATTACCGCCAAACTTTTTCCCGGCGGTATAGCCGAGCATAATCGGCAGGAAATAGAACAGCGCGTCACTGGTAGCAAACAGCATTTTAAAACTGCCACCACTCTCCAGCAGCCAGCCGCAGGCCAGGCTCAACGCCAGAAACCCCTTCAGGATCCCCGAAGCGGCCATCACCCCCAGCAGCGGCGTAAAAATGCCGGACACCACGTCAATAAAGCGACTGAACAGGTTTTCCTTTTTGCCGTCATCCTCCGCCACCGCGCCATCGCCCAGCCCACCAACCTGATTGACCGCGTTGTAGACCTCCGCCACGTGGTTACCCACCACCACCTGAAACTGCCCGCCGCTTTCCACTACCATGATCACACCGGGATTTTTTTTCAGTGCCGCGGCATCGGCACGCTGGCTGTCACATAGCTTGAAACGCAGGCGGGTGGCGCAGTGCACCAGACTTCTCACGTTGTCGCGGCCACCGACGCCGGCCAAGATCTCACTGGCTAATTGTTCATATTTCATAGTGTTACCCTTAGAATCTACGTTCTGCCAACCTCAGTGCCGCGATGGCCAATCGTCGTCACGAAATTCAGCGCAAAAAAAAACCTAAACCTCATGGCCTCTGCTCCCACCAGGGGGACAGAAGCACGAGGTTTAGGTTTTGCCTGCCGGAGCAGTGACAACCCTAAATCGGCTGAGCTAAGACGTTAACACTGTGCTTTTCAGTGGGGCAAGGCTTTGCCCCGGCAAATTACCGAACTGTGATCCGGCGGGCAAAACGGCTTCAGTGAGCGAAATAATGCATGCCGCCGTCTACCGGGATCACCGCTCCGGTGATATAGCGCGCCTGCGGGGAACAAAGAAACGCGGCCAGATAGGCCATATCCTCCGGCTCACCAAAGTAGCCAATCGGGATATTCTGTTTGATAAACGCCTGGCGCGCGGCCTCGGTCGGGTGCAGTTTTTCACGCACCTGTTCGCTATTAATCCGCCCGGGTTGCAGCGTATTGACGGTAATCCCTTGCGCCGCCACTTCGCCTGCCAACCCCTTGGCCCACAGATGCAATGCCCCTTTGGCGGCAGTGGCCGCGTTCAGGCTACGCGGCTCCATCGAGCCGCTGATGTTAATCACGCGCCCCCAGCCCTGCGCCTGCATGCGGGGCAGCAATGCATGGGTTATCCGACGCGCCGGGGTAAAGTTCAGGGCAAACGCCTCTTCCCAACCCGCGTCGCCTTCGCTGAGTGAAGTCGGGCGGGCACCCCCAACCGCATTAATCACAATATCGATGGTCCCGAACTGCTGTATCGCCAGCGCCAGCATGCTGTCGAGCGCCTGTGTCTGGGTGATATCTGCCGCGATGACATAGGGCCGTATGCCACCGGCTTGCTCAACCTCATCCGCCAGGGTCTGCAAACGGTCTTCGCGGCGCGCCGTCGCCACCACAATCACCCCCTGTGCCGCCAATACCCGAACCATGCCTGCGCCAATCCCTTCGCTGGCACCCGTCACCAACGCGATACGCCCCTGTAGATGCAAATTCATAAGATATCCTAATTGAATTATTCAACCTGGTTACAAAGATAACGTCATTGAATCACGTCCCAGTCTGTGTGAATATTCCATAAATTCGCGGCAAGACTGTGCAGGAATTCACTGATGTTCGATTGGCAGGATTTAAAACACTTCGTGGTGCTGGCACGCACCGGTTCATTGTCGGCAGCGGCGCGGGAGCTGGGCTGCGATCACGCCACGGTAGGCCGACGGGTGGCGGCGCTGGAGAAGGCGCTCGGCCTGGGACTGATCCTGCGTCTGCCACGCAGTACGCCGCTGACGCAGGACGGCAGAATGATTGCCGGGCTGGCGGCCGACATCGAAAATCAAAGCCACGCCATTGTCCGCCATGCGCGCAGCGCCGGTGAGACGCCGCAAACTCAGGTGCGTATCAGCGCGCCGCCGTCGATTGCCGCACGGGTTATCGCCCCACAAATTGCGCAATTTCATCATACTTTTCCGCACATTACGCTGATACTCTCCGGCGAATCGGCGATCGCCGAGCTGGATCGCGGTGACGCCGAAGTCGCGGTGCGTATGGTGCGCCCGCAACAACCGGATCTGCTGGTGCAACGTATCGGCATGATGCGCTACGGGCTGTACGCCACGCCGCAGCACGCCGCCCTGCCGGAGTCGGCGCGGGCCTTTATCGGCTACGACCACCACTACCAAAACCAACCGCATCAGCAGTGGCTACAACAGCTGTTGCAGGGCCGTCCGGTGGTATTTCAGGCCAGCGATCTGTTCTCGCTCCAGGAAGCGGCACGATCGGGACTAGGAGCGGTGGTATTGCCGACGTTTGTCGCCGATAGCGACCCAGACATGGTGACACTGCCGACTTCAATCGCTGCACCGACCCGCGAACTGTGGCTGGTCACTTACCCGGATTTGGCACGCTCAACGGCCGTGCGCGCGGTGATGACTTTTCTGACTGATCTCATCGGAGAAAAATGCCCACTGACGCGCTGAAACATAAGTCATGCTAATTTGATACTGGACAAATCTTACGCGGCGGATTATTACTGGTCACGACATAATGGACTTTAGGGACTGGCTAAGATCATGACTTTGCGTACTGAATTTGGACGAATTCTGATTACCGGCGCGGGTGGCCGGGTGGCGACGGCATTCCGTCAATCGGTGGGAAATCGCTATCAGCTACGGTTGGCGGAAAAAAACCTCGATCGGCTGACCGATCTGCTGCCTGGTGATGAGGTGATCAGCTTTGATATCGCCGATATTGAAGCCTGCCGTGCGGCCTGCGCCAATATTGACACCGTGCTGCATCTGGCGGCCGATCCCTCGCCCGATGCGGACTTTTGCCATTCGCTGATGGATAACAACATCCTCGGTACCTTCAATATTTTCCGGGCGGCAAAAGACGCCGGCTGCAAACGGGTAGTCTTCGCCAGCAGTGCGCAGGCAGTGGAAGGCTATGCGCTGGATTACCAGATTCGGCCACAGGACGCGCCCAAACCGAAAAATATGTACGGCGTCAGCAAGGCCTTTGGCGAAGGTATCGCCGCCTATTTCGCCCATCAGGAAGGGCTTTCCGCCCTGTCGGTACGCATCGCCAACTTCACCACGCTGAAACCCGGCGAGCAGCTCAGCGCCCGTGACATGAGCGCTTTTCTCAGCCACCGTGACGCCGCCGATCTGTTGGAACGTTGCCTGCGCATTGAAGGCGTGCACCATGCGGTGGTGCACGGCGTGTCCAATAACCGCTATAAGCGACTGTCGCTGGAGGAAACCAGTCGCCTGCTCGGCTACTACCCGCAGGACGATGCATTCAGCATCCTGGGTTTCGCCTAGAGTTTGCTATCGATGCGCTGCAACAGGTAGGGGAAAAACGGGTTCGAGGCAATGCGCATCAGCGAATCGAGATCGACCACCAGCACGGAACGTTCGCCGCGCGCAGCAAGGGTACCCAGGCTAATACCGAACTCATCACGCTGCGCCGGAAACCGACCATACAGCGAATCACTCACCGGGAACGGCAGCGCCACGTGCGAAAGCGAATAAATATCCGCCGGGTAAGTCATGCCCAGCGGTTGCTCGCTTGGCGTGGTAGCCCCGGCCGGTGTCACACTGGCGATCGCCTCGCTGCTTTCCGGTGAGGCGTTGGCGATCACCGTGGTCTGATAACGGCGCGGAGGCGCAGGCAACAGTTGGCTGACCGCCGCCGCCGCGTTTGGCCGCAGTAACGGACCGAAGTTCACCGTACGATTGACGTCAAACAGCACCAGTTCGCTGCCGTTCGCCGGCAGTTCGTTATATAACGCGCGGATCACCGCCCGGGTACTGACGGTGGAATCCATTACCGACTGGAAAGTCAGCACCGGCGCTAATTTATCCAGCTTGCCGTCACGCGCCGCGCGGGCGATTTGCTGTTGCAGACCATTGCTGAGCAGATAGGACTGGCGTGCCCCATTTACCGGGAACGAATTGTATTTAAAAGGATTAAACTCCGGCAGTACCCCAAGCCAGGCGGCTTTGGCAAACGCCGGGAACACCGCCGGCCAACCGGCAATGCCGGCGAAGCGGGCAAAGCTGGTGACACCGATCATCGGTGAGATCAGGATCAATCGCTGCGGCGCCGCCAATTGTGGATCATCCAATGCATCCAGCGCGTACTTCATCGCCAGCGCTCCGCCGTTGGAAAAGCCCACAATATGCAGCGGCTTGTCGCCCCCGGCCTGGCTGCGCGCCTCACGTATTGCTAACCGCGTTGCCGCCAACCAGTCTTGCCATTCAATATCGGTCAGGGCGCCCGGTACCGTACCGTGTGCCGGCAGGCGAATGCCGACCGCCACATAACCCTGCTGCCGGTAATTCTCTGCAATGTGCCGCAGGCTGTAAGGGGAGTCGGTCAGGCCATGCAACAGCACCACGGCACCGCGCGGCTCCCCCTGCGGCAGCAGTTCGTAGGAACGGTTCCAGTCGCGGGCAAAGTGCTCCGGATACACCGGACTGCCATCGAAGTAGCGGTTAAGTGGGATGCGTTCGCTGGCGGAAAGTTTGTCCGTGACGTTGGTCTTCACCTCATCAAACACCCGGCTCTCTGCGGCCAGATAGCCCTGCCAGTCAGTCTTGTCCATTTCGGCAGCCGACAGTTCGTGTGGCACAAAGGTATGCCACGGCTCCAGTGCCGGACCGCTCTGAGTATCATAAATGCGCACCGCAAACAGCGTGAGCAACACAGTGACAGCCACAATCGTCAGCCGTTTGGTCCATTTAATTATCGCCCTGGAAGGCATGCCCACTCCTGAATTCACGGTGATCCCAGCTGCGATTATAGAAGTTAAATGCCCGCAGGGGCAGCCCGACAATCGCCGGCCGTGACCCACCGATTTTTAGAACCTGCTCACAGAACCCGCATTTCCCAGCCATTTTTGCGGATAAAAATTGATCTGCCGACGGAATGTTTGTAGGTTTTCTGTAACGATACACTAAAACGTTACAGTTAAAGACCAGAGACAAAGTATCGTACTCGTTCCCCCTGTCCCTACAGCTTTGCCACGCAGGGGAAATCATCTTCACCACCAGCATCGCAGGCTGTCTGCGATCGGGAGCCAGGCTGATGAAATCACTGACATGCCGCTTAACGCCGCGCCTGTTTATCACGCTGTTATTTATGCTGTTTATCTTGCCACTGCGCGCCAATGCGGCCGAAGTTAACCTGCGGGTCTATTCATCGCTGCCCGATGATGAATATTCCGCGCACGCCATCTGGTTTAACCGTTTCAAACAGAATCTGGACCAGCGCCTGCCGGGCAAAATCGCCCTCAACTATTTCCCCAACGGCATGCTGGGCAAAGAGGCCGATGCCGTCCAGCAGGTGCGTATTGGCGCGATCGACATGATGATCTCCGGCACCTCCATCTGGGGCACGCTGGTACCGGAAATCGGCGTGCTGGATCTGGGTTATCTGTTTAACGATAACCCGCAATTGGGTCGGGCGCTGGATGGCCAGGCGGGCCAACTGCTGAGCGCCATGCTGGCCAAACAAAGCAATATCAAGGTACTGGGCTACGGCTTCAGCCTGGGCGCGCGCAACATTTACAGTAAAAAGCCGCTGCAGTCGCCGCACGACCTCAACCGAATGAAAGTACGCGTGCTGCCGGCACCCAATTTTATCGCCACGCTGAAAAGCATGGGTGCCACGGCGATCCCGATGCCCGGCGGTGAAGTCTATTCCGCGCTGCAAATGGGGGTGATCGACGGCGTGGAACATGACGCTGCCACGGTCTACACCAGCAAGTATTACGAGATCGCCAAATACGCCACGCTGACCCGCCATATCTACAACCCGATTGTCGCCACCATCAGCCAGGCGGCGTTCCAACGCATCCCGCAGCCACTGCAAGCCGAGGTGTTGGCGGCAGCCAGCGAAGCCACGGTTTATGAACGCAAAATCGCGGCGGAAAAAGAAACTCAGGCGATGGAAAAACTGAAAGCCGCCGGCGTGACCTTTACCGAAACCGACCGCGACTATTTCCGTCAGCAAACGTTGCCACTTCAGGCGGCGTTTAGCGGGAAATATCCACAGGCCAAAGCGGTGCTGGATGCCATTCATGCCACAGCGCAGCCGTAACGCCCCTCTGGCGGAGGATTTGCTATGACCCTTCCTGTAACCCTTGAAATGAGTGTGAAAAAAGTGGCCATCCTGACGCAGTTAAGCCGCGCCCTGACCCGTTTTACCGCCTGGGGTGGCGCACTGGCGCTGCTGATCAACGTGGTGGTGGTGTTCGCCTCGGTGATTTGGCGCTACGCGCTGCACAGCCCGATCGAATGGGCGGAAGAAGTGGCGCGCGCGCTGATGGTGACGTTGGTGTTCTTCGGCGTCGCCACCTCCACCGGGCGCGGTCGGCACATCGGCGTCGATCTGTTCCTGCGCTGGGTACCCGCGGTAGCTCGGCCCTACGTAGTGCATGCCAGCCGTTGGGTGCTGGTCCTGGTGGCTTTGGGGCTGACGGTCTCCAGCTTCAGCCTGGTGGGTATTTCACTGCCGCAGACCACCGAACACGGCCTGCCGCAGGCGATCTTTGTGGTGCCGGTGTTTATCGGCGCGGCGGTGATGCTGGTCAGCGCGCTCGATCACGCCTGCCAGGCACCGTTGAAAGTGGTGTTAATCAGCGCCGCCGCCGTCGTGCTGTTGGGCGGCGTGGGCTACCTCAGCCTGCATATCCCGCTGGGATTCAGCTCACTGCCCGCCGTGCTGATGCTGGCCTGCTTTATTCTGGGCATCATCTCCGGCGTGCCGATCGCCTTTACCCTCGGCATGTCGGCGATGGTGTTCTTCCTCAGCGATCCGTCGCTGCCGTTCGTGTTCTTTGCCCAGCAGGTCACTGCCGGCGTCGACCATTTCGTGCTGCTGGCTATCCCGTTCTTTCTGCTGGCCGGTGCGGTAATGGAGGTTAACGGCATGTCGTCGCGGTTGGTTGAGCTGATCGTCCGTGGCATGGGGCGTTATCGCGGTGGCCTGCACATGACCACCATTGTGTCGATGGCGTTTTTCTCCGGCATTTCCGGTTCCAAGCTGGCGGACGTCGCCACGGTCGGCGGCGTGCTGATGCCCGCAGTAAGACGAGCGCGCCAACCGGCGGCAGAGTCGGCTGGGGTGTTCGCCGCCTCGGCCATCATGGCGGAAACCATTCCTCCCTGCGTCAACCTGATCGTGATGGGCTTTATCGCCAACATATCCATTGGCGCACTGTTCATCGCCGGACTGATCCCGGCGCTGTGCCTGCTGGTATTGCTGCTGATTGCCGCCGTGATTTTCGGCAAACGCATCAACGTCGATGACGCCTACCCGGTGCGTATGCCGACCCGCCAACTGCTGATCGGGGCTGCCGTCGGGCTGGTAATGATTTTGATGATCGGCAAGGGCGTGGTGGCCGGTATCGCCACTTCCACCGAGATTTCCGCCTTCGCCGCAATGCCGATCAGTTAAGGATCGGTTGACCGATCCTTAATCTGCGGCAATATAACGGCTTCCATTACAGGGAGCCGTTTTCTTATGCCACTTCTCGATGACCTGCTCAGTTTTAGCGACCAGCCTTTGTTACCGCCACCTTCTGCGCAGATTTTTGCTGAACATCTTCCTGTTGAATGGCTCCAGCATTGCCTTTCTCTGTCTACCCATGCCACCGTCAGACGCCGCCGCCTGCCCGGGGACATGGTGGTCTGGATGGTCGTTTGTATGGCCTTCTTTCGTAATGAGCCCATTACCGATATTGTCCGCCGCCTTAACCTCAGTGCCGATGGCGAAGCCGGCACGCAGCTTCTGGCACGCAGCGCCATTACACAGGCACGCCAGCGTGTCGGTGCTGCCCCTGTTGAATGGCTGTTTCGCCAGACAGCACGAACCTGGGGGACTGAACGCTATCCCAAAGATGACTGGAGAGGATTGCAGCTCTTTGCCGTCGACGGTGCACAACTGCGTACGCCCGATGAACCGGAACTTCGTGCGCATTTTGGTTCCAGTAACACCTCTACAGACCGACAGAGTCCTTTTCCGGTGATGCGTCTGGTGGCGTTGATGAACCTGAGCAGTCATGTTCTGCTGGATGCGGTCACCGGGCCTTACCGGTGTAGCGAGACCCGGTTGGCGCATGACCTGATTAAGGCGTTACCGGATAACTCCATCACCCTGTTTGATAAGCTATTTTTTAGTGCGGATTTACTAACAGGGGTGAACCATGGCGGCGAAAATCGCCACTGGCTACTGCCTGCCCGCAAAGGGATGGTCGCAGACGTGCAGGAAAGCTACGGAGCGGGCGACCGTCTGCTAAAAATGAAAGTCTCTGCGCAGGCTCGAAAGCAAAACCCGGCCCTTCCTGAGTCCTGGTATGCCCGGGCGGTCAGTTACGATATCGGCGGTGTGGAGAAAACCGTGCTGACTTCATTGCCTGCGGATCGTTATCCGGCCAAAGCGGTGGCGGAGCTTTATCATTCCCGATGGGAAATCGAAGTGGGTTTTCGCAATATCAAAAGCAGCCTGCAGAGTAATGCGATGGTGCTGAGAAGCCGCAAAGTGGAGTTGCTGCATCAGGAAGTGTGGGGGTTGCTGCTGGCTTACAACCTTATCAGGCGGGAAGCGGCGCTGACGGCAAAACAGTATAAAAGAGCGCCGTCGGAGATGAGTTTTAAATTTGCTTTTGGGGTAATAGCGACGGAACTGATAGTGCTGGGTAATACGGTATCCCCCGGAACGATACCGAAACGGCTGATGCACCTGAGGGGGAGTTTGGAGGCGATGTTCATAACAAAACGCCCCCGACCATCAAGGCCGAGGGCGGTTAAGATATCAAAAACCCGTTATCCGGTGAATCGTTATGCCTCACCACTTAAGTGAACGGCATTGCGCCTTCGCCGTGGTTTACGCCATCGTGGTCGGTCGGCTGGCCTTTGGGGAACTGACCCTGAAAGCCACCCTGAAGCTGTTTGTCGATACTGCCGCGCTGTCCGGCATGCTGCTGTTTATCGTTGCCTGCGCCACCAGTTTGTCCTTCGCCCTGACCATCGAGATGATCCCCCAGCAGTGCGCACAGCTGCTGGTCGCCATCGGCGCGGACTACGGCCCGTGGCTGTTCCTGCTGCTGTCGATTGTCATCCTGATTATCTTCGGCGCGGTGCTGGAGGGCGCTCCGGCGCTGATTATCTTTGCCCCGATCCTGGTGCCTATCGCTACCCAACTTGGCTTTAACCCGCTGCACTACGCCATTGTGATGATTCTGGCGATGGGTTTCGGCCTGTTTTCCCCACCCATCGGCCTGGGTCTGTACACCACCTGCGCCATCTGCGGTGTGCCGATGCAGGACGTGATTAAGCCGATGGCCAAATACCTGCTGATCATACTGCTCGGCATCATCGTTATCGCGCTGTTCCCGGCGCTCACTACCTGGCTGCCCACGCAGCTGGGTTACTGATTTTCTCAAGCAAGGAGTCACACCATGTTCTCTGATTTAACCAACAAACGCGTGCTGATCACCGGTTCCACCGCCGGTATTGGTCTGGCGACCGCCGCCCTGTTCGCCCAACACGGCGCCAAAGTGGGCATTAACGGCATGCGCAGCGAACCCCCGGCAGAAATAGCCGCCTTTCCCGGTGAATGCGCATTCTTCTCGGCCGACTTATCGCGCTCCGCAGGCTGTGAAGCGCTGGTCGAAGCCTTTGTCGCCCGCTTTGGTGGCATCGACATTCTGATCAATAACGCCGGCGGGCTGGGCGGGCGCAACGGCCTGGAAGCGATAGACGACGAATTCTTTGACCGGGTGATGGACCTGAACTGCCGCTCGGCGCTGATGGTCACCAAATTCGCTATCCCACACCTGCGCGCCTCGGCACGCGAGAGCGGCGCTACTGCCAGTGTGATCAGCACCGGTTCCATCGCCGCACGTGAAGGCGGCGGTATCGGTGCCGGTCTGTATGCCAGCGCCAAGGCCTGGCTGCACAACATTCACCGCAACTGGGTGAAGGAGTTCACCCAGGACAACATCCGTTTCAATATCGTCTCACCGGGCAGTATCGACACCGCCTTCCATCATGGCAAAAGCGAAGAAGTGCTGGGCAAGATGTGCGCCTCGATCCCAATGGGCCGCTTTGGCCGCAGCGAAGAAGTGGCGCCCACTTATCTGTTCCTGGCATCGCATAACTGCAGCGGCTACATCACCGGACAGATTATCGACGTCAACGGCGGACAGATCGCGCCCTAAGGGTCTGTGACTCACTTTCGAGCGCGTGATAAAGTCGCGGTAATGGGTTAATGCAAAACGGGAATGTGATGGCGAATATACGTGATGTGGCACGTCATGCCGGGGTTTCGGTCAGTACGGTTTCCAACGTGCTGAACGGCCGGGTCGATCAGATGCGCAAGGATACGCTGGCCCGTATTGAGCAGGCGATGGCGGCGTTGCAGTACCAGCCGAACCGGGCGGCGCAGCAGCTCAAAACCGGACAGGTCAAAATGCTCGGCCTGCTGGTGCCTTCGATCGTCAACCCCAGCTTCGCTGCGCTGGTGCGTGAGATTGAGCTGGCGGCCAAGCAAAACTACGGCTATCAGGTGCTGCTGGGTGATACCCATCGCCAGCAGGAAGAAGAGATCCGTTTTCTCGACGACCTGCTGGCGTTAGGCATCCGTGGCGTGGTGGTCGCCTCCACCTTTTACGATCGCCCCCATTTCCGTGACGCCCTGAAACGCGGCCTGGTAATGATTAACTACGACGAACGCACCCTGACGGCACCGGGTGAGACGGCACTGCCGATCGACAGCGTGTCGATGGACAATAGCGCCGCCGGCAGCATGGCGGCCCAGCATCTGATCGCCCAGGGCTGCCGCCGTATCGCTTTCGCCACCGCCTCCGGCATGACCAGCAGCCGTGCCAACAAGATTGCCGGTTACCGGCAGGCACTGGAGGCTGCCGGGCTGCCGGTCAGGGTGATCGAAGGTAAAGCGCAGTTCGCCTACGGCGATGCCGAAATGGCCGAACTGGGGAAAACGCTGGCCGAACAAGTCTGCCAGAGTGAACCACGGCCGGACGGTGTGGTAGCGCTGAACGATATGCTGGCCATCGGCATGATTTCTGCCTTGCAGCGATTGGGGGTGCGGGTACCGGAGGATATTTCGGTGGTCGGCATCGATAACATGTTTCTGTCCGAACTGTTCAACCCGGCGCTCAGCTCTGTGGCACCCCCGCTGCGCGAGATGGCAGTGAAAATTGTCGATCGGCTGATCGGCCGGTTGGAAAACCCGGAACTGCCGGTTGAGGAGTTTTTATTTGCCCCCAGCCTGGTACGCCGCCAGTCGGTGATTAACTCGTAGCCCCGGCGGGGCCGCCGGTCCCGCTCTCTTTCACACTGAATACCTGGCTGTGCTAACGCGCGGCGGGGTTTCGCTGCGCCCAAAACCGCAGCAGGAGAATAAAATGAATCATGAATCTTGTGTTTACTGCCATCCGACCGATGAGATCGTGCTGTGGCAAAACTCACAGTGCCGGGCAATTTTTATCGCCGACAGCCCATTCCCCGGCTGGTGTCGGGTGGTGTGGCATGAACACATCGCCGAGTTAAGCGACCTGCGTGACGACCAACGCAACAGCATCATGGCGGTGGTGGCACAGGTTGAGGCGCAGTTGCGCCAACGACTGACGCCGGCGAAGATCAACATCGCCAGCCTGGGCACCGCGCTGCCGCATTTGCATTGGCATATCGTCCCGCGTTACCTCGACGACTCGCACTTCCCTGAGCCGGTCTGGAGCCAGGCGTTGCGGGCGCCAACGGCGAAAACATTGCCGGATAATTTTATCGAGCTGATGCGGGAACGGCTGGCGTTAACTTTGGGGGAATAACAGGATGCCGGGCGATGCCCGGCATTTTTATTTCTAACTGAATACCACGTCCTATGGACGTGGTTATCGACTTTTTGGCTCTGCCAGTAATGCTACTCATGGGAAAATCCGAATCCGTTATCCCCATAACTGATAAGGATTTAACCATGAGTAGGTTCGAAAAAGCATCGCATGTGCTCTGGCATTGTCAATACCATATAGTTTGGACGCCCAAGTGCCGATTTCGAATACTGAAAAACAATGTAGGGAAAGAGGTTTACAGGCAAATAAGAATATTAAGTGAACAACTCCATGTAGAAATAGTGGAGTTAAATGTTCAGTTAGATCATGTTCATTTACTGATAAAGATCCCGCCGAAACTGTCAGTATCAGAAGTGATGGGCCACCTTAAAGGCCGAACAGCTATCCGTTTGTTTAATAAATTCCCCTACTTGAGGAAGCACAAGTTGTGGGGAAATCACTTTTGGGCGAAGGGCTACTGTGTGGACACCGTAGGTGTAAACGCAGAGATGATCCGCAAGTACGTAAAGTACCAAGAGAAACACGAGCAAGAAGAAAACCAGCTGAGTTTACATGGAATGTGAAGTGAGGACCCTTAGGGTTCGAGCTTAGTACGCCCCTATGGGGCGCCCAAGCAATGCCGCCTTCTACGAAGGCGGATTTTTACGGCATTACGGCTTTTCGGAGATTTTGCGCAGGTATTCGTTATTTTTAAACGCAATAATGATCATTTCAAAGCAAACGCGAGTAAACACGCCGCCGATGATGATCGCGAACAGACCACGGAAAAACTCACCGTAGAACATCGCCCCTATCCCGCCAACAACAATGCTCAGCAGGCAAAGCCAGTAAACACCGGTGATGATTTTCGGTGTCAGCATCGCATCAAAAAAGAAAATGTTTTTCATTGTAAATCCTTCCTTAGGCCAGTATTTAATTATCCCAGAGGCCCCGCATCGGTGCGGTAGGCCTTTTGTCACGCCGGTTATGATAGCGAGTAACGCGGCGAAAAGCGCACAGAAATCAGCAAGCCATTACATAAGGGTTGAGGATGTTTAACAAAGTAGCTCACAATTTACTCGGCGGTTTGGCGGCGTTGCTGCTGTTCAGCCAAAGTGCACTGGCGCAGGAAACGCTGATCTTTGTGCGACACGGGGAAAAGCCGGCCAACAACAGCGGGCAGCTGACCTGCAAAGGGTTGAACCGCGCGCTGGCGCTGCCGGACATACTGCTGAGCCGCTACGGCAAGCCGGACTTTATCTTTGCCGCGGGGCCGAAAGAAAACAAAGCCGGCAGTTCACTGCGGGCGCTGTCGACCATCATGCCCACCGCCGTGCGTGTGAGGTTACCGATCGGCATTCAGTTCCACGCCGATGACATCGCCGGGCTGCAACAGGAGTTGCTCAGCGATAAATACCAAAACTCACGCATTTTCATCGCCTGGGAACACAAGAATCTCGATAAGGCGGTGAAGAACATCGTGGCCGCACGCGGAGGCGACGCCAATTCGGTGCCCAAATGGCCGGGTAGCGATTTCGACAGCGTCTTCGTGGTCACGCTGGATCAAGGCAAGGTGTCATTCAGGCAGGAAAGCGAAGGGTTAACCGCGTTGGCGGAGACCTGTCCTTCTGCCAGATAAAGCCAAACTGCCTTCGGCTGGTTCGGTGAGATGACATAAAGGAGTCTCACCGGGCCTGACTCATTTTATCTGGCTGCTGACGACGTCATAAGCCCCAACTCAACACCCAACCGAATAGCCTGCCGGGCGTTACTGACGCCAAGTTTAACCACAATATTTCTCATATGAAACTTCACCGTACTCGGGGAAATACTGGCGATGGCGGCAATCTCGCCATAGGTTTTCCCCATACTGGCCCAATACAGCACTTCACTCTCCCGTGGGGTAAAAATGGGTTTTTCCGTATCCGTATGATGCTTCCGCCGGCTGGAAGAGACGGAGCCTGCGAGACGATACATTTGTTCATTGATATCGATCAGCAACATTTGCATGGCTCCGCGATCGGATGAGATCCGCTTTTCCAGATCCTCTTCTCCACTGCCGCCGAGGATGACCGATAACAACGCCAAGCTATTCATAGAGTCGTGCAACACAAAGGTGAAGCCGTTAACAATGTTGTAGCGCCTGGAAAGGCAAAAAATCTTATCTGACATCAGGGTGATATTTTCGTCCCAGACAAAGGGCGAGCTGCGCTTGAACGCGGTCAGCACCACCGGGTCAGTGAGCTGGAAATTGTTGGTGCGGTAGAGATCTACCCATTCTTCAGGATAGCTGGAAATAATAAGTACATCTGACGGATCTTTTTTTCTAATCACCGTGTAGGCGAATTCAGGGCTACCGAGTGAGGACAACTTTCGGTCGATATGTCCCCTGAGCGTTTCCGTTATTGTTTGATTTTCACTGAAGGAAGAAAACATACGGGCTCCGTGGCAGTCTGACTTGGTCCATTTAGTGAGAAAACCTGCACTTATGTAGAGGTACGAGCTGCACTTAAGTTCAGGTTATGAATCAGGCACTCTGTCTTATAATGAACCGCGTTAGGCGAAGAGTAAAAAACTGCTCTGCAAGATCAGGTAGGTCACTCAGCCAACACCAGGGAAACTTTCCGGTCAGACAGAATAGACAAAAAGTCACTGCTGGCCGGGATCCTCACCTTAACCCTGCTAATTTACTCTTTCAAACTCATCTTTTCCAGGGCCGCAGGCCGTCTACCCGACCTTATTGGGTTGCTTTCTATGCCAGACAACCGACGTCTATTGTCACCGATAACTTCGTTGTTCAGGGGTTAGGGAATGACTGTACGTTGGGCCTGTTTTGTATTTTCCATTTCAATGTTCTATTAATAGAACAACTCTCCACTTAATAATAAAGAATTTAAATTATTCAAAAAATGATATAAAAATAGAATACCATCACACTGACAATATAAATTTATTATATATTGAAGTAATCCACGGCGAAGAACATGTAAACTTAAATAATAGACACCTAAATTTACTAATAAAAAACTAATGCTTTGTATTTGGCTTGTGGGATTGAATATATACGAGAACCTGTAAATATCTTTCTTAGCGGGGCTAAGGGTAGCACCGCACTGATTAAGGAAAGATCATCATGGCTAAATCCCCTATCGGTACTACAGCCTCTACCGGGCACAAGTGCCCTGAAAGCGGCGTCTGGACAGTTGTAGGTACACCATCAACCACCGCTCCTATTGCTAAAGGCAATACCATGCCCCCCTATAATAACCAGGCTGTCACCTGGCGATTAACGCAATATGCCTAAACCGTAAGTCACTAAGCCGCCTCCTCAGGAAGCGGCTTTTTTATACTGAGTTAGTGATCCAAATACAGATAGTGCATCCAACTGGTCATTCGTAACAGTACCTTGCGCATTACCGCCACATGGGTAAAGTGATCGGAGTAAACTGCCACCTGAGAAAAAATGCCGTCAGGTAATTCGTCAACTTCACTGTTAGGCGCCAGCTCAATCACGGCCAGAACACCATCGCTGCCAGGCGTCATGCTCAGCGATTGCAGTGTGCCCTGCGCCTGATATGAACCACCGGGCACCACCGGGAGAATTCTTATCAATTTGCCTGGGAAGACCTGGCCGGGAAACGCATTAAACACCACTTCGGCCTCATCACCGGCTTTCAAGCGCAGCAACGAGTTTTGTCGGAACTGCGCGATAATCTGGCGTTTTTGCTCAGGAATAAACACCATGACCGGGCGCAATGGCAACGCCGCGGCATAGGTACCTGGGCGGATCAGCACCTGGGTGATGTAACCGTTGCTTGGGGCACGGATCACCGTTTGATCAAGATTATATTTGGCCTCGGCTAACTGCGCCCTGAGGCTCACGATTTGAGATTGCTCCCCGTTAATTACGCTGTCTAACTGACTTTTTATCTGTGCCTGTTCAGCCACCGAGCCTTTTACCAACGCATCTTGTGCCAGATAGTTCTGTCGGGCGTTATCAATATCACTTTCCGAAAATGGATTGACCTTGGCCTGACTGCCCCTGACATAACGTTGGTAGTCTTTATATAACCGATCGCGTTCCGCGCTAACCCGAGAAGTGTTGGCAATAGCTTCATCGAGCTGCCCTTTGAGCACCTGAGTATTATTAATCGCGGTGACCAGGTCGGCCTGAAGTCTATTAACTCTTGCCTGGTAGCGCACAGGGTCTAATTTAAACAGCACTTCACCTTTTTTAATTAATACGTTTTGCTTATCGGTTACTTCGCTAACGATACCTGTCACCTGCGGAGTAATAGGGATAGAGATCACCGCTTTCTGCGCCAGGTAAGTATAGGGGTGGTT
This sequence comes from Serratia proteamaculans, assembly GCF_949794035.1. Lineage (NCBI taxonomy): Bacteria > Pseudomonadati > Pseudomonadota > Gammaproteobacteria > Enterobacterales > Yersiniaceae > Serratia > Serratia proteamaculans. Next base: position 89,177 of record NZ_OX461105.1, on the reverse strand, counting down.
GTAATTCATTAGCAGAATTAACGCCCCGATTAAAAACACTCCGCCCAGTGCAGCGGTAGGCACGGTCCATTTATTGACCGGGATTTTGAAAATTTTAAAAATAGACCAGGCAAAAGCGACATACGTCAGGATAATGAGCAGATCCATGGTGGCTACTCCGAAGGCGGCATTTTATTATCACCCAGTTTCAACTCCAGCTCCGCCACACGTTGCTGCAACTGTGCGAACGATGCCTCCTGACCTTGCATACCCCAACCACGCTCGGGGCGGTATAACGTAGCCCATATCCATAAAAACGGCCAGATAACATGCAGAGTAAATAAACTCACCCAGCCCGCGACATGGATAGCATCGGCATGCGGATGGTTACGTGCCTTTGCAATGAGATAGGGGATATCATGAAGAATAATAATCCCATAGAAAATAATAAGGAAAACCAGAATAAGGACACCCAGCGCAAAGTAATTAAGAAACATAACCGCCTCTAATTTACGGATCCAGTGTTCAATGGTAAAGATAGACGCGTTTTTAGCTCTTTGTGCTAAAACTGGTGAAGTTTATTTTCACCAAAAATTTATTATCTGCCATTAGTTAGAATGAAAGCAGTTCTGCACTGATTTGGGGGGATTTATGGAATTTACAGAAACTGTCAGGATGAAATTTGGCGGAAGATCACAGGAGTCGAACCTGCCCAGGACCGCTGGCGGCCCCAACCGGATTTGAAGTCCGGCCGCCCCACCGGGGACGAGGATCTTCCTTCGGGAATCGGAAGCAAGGGGCTGATTATAGCGCAGTTTACCCTCAGTGCTAAGAGGGAAATAGCACTAGCCCCCGGCAATGCGCCGGAGGCTCGCAGGGTTTAAGGCTTCAGCAAGTCCTTCACGTCCAGCAGGATAAACTCGTTGTCATCCGCCACGTTCGGCTGACGGCTGGAGGAGAACGGGAAGTTATTATCATTGCCAACAATGATATGGCTACCGTCCACCACATCCACGTTTTCAATGGTGAAGAACGGGAAGGTCAGCACGCCGTTGTTCAGCGGTTTGTGCGCCAGTTTGTTCGGATCCTGAATGTTCATCAGGTCAATATAGGCCAACTTGTCGACCGGTTTACCGACGTTATCGTCGGAGAAAGCAATTTTATATACCCGTTTAAACTTCGCCACCTGGTTGAAGCAGTTGTCGGTCGGTGCGCCCGCCGCACAGGCTTTGTCCTGTGTGCCTTCGCCGTTATCACGCTCAATCACCAGCCCATGGGTGGCGTCGATCATATTGAAATCACCGATGGCGTTCTGATTGTCTTCCAACACATATTGCCAACTGCGGCCGGTCCAGGCCTGCTGCTTCACGTCGAATTCCAGCACCCGCAGATAGCGTTTGCCGTCGAGGTTCTCAAACTTTTCACCGTCCCACAGTGCGCCCTCCAGCAACGGGTACAGTTTGCTGCCGTCCGGTGACGCCGCCATGCCCTCAAAGCCCTTGGAACGTGCCACCTGGAAGTTCTGTTTGCCGTCCGGCGCACCCGGCAGGGTCAGCGTCGGGTTATCCGGCGACTTCACTACCTTGCCGTCCACCTTGGTGTCAAACACCGCCAGCACCTTGCCGTTCAGATCGGCCTTGATCAGATAAGGCCCGAACTCGTCGCCAATCCACAGGGCATTGTCGGCGAACTGGAAGCTTTCCGGGTCAAAATCGCTGCCGGTCAGGTAACGTTTATCGGTGCTCTCATTGATGATATGGAAGGGCACATTTTTGTCGGGATCGTGCAGAAACACCGTTTTCAGTGGCGTCACCGTGCCGTTGCCGAAGTCGATTTTGTAGTGATTGAGGTACAGCATGGCATCCGGCGAATTGGCCTTGCTGCCGAAGCCGTTGTCGGTCAGCACCCAGTAGGTGCCGTCGGGCATATGCTTGATGCCGGAATGGCCCTGCAGCGGCTGGCCGTTGATCGGCAGGCCGATACCGGTCATGCGATCGGCGGATTTGCCCGCCACGCTGCCCAGTTCGGTCACGCGTTTGCCGCTGGTGTATTTACCGCTTTGCTGCAAATCGGCGGGGGCATCCTGTGGGGCTGCAACGTTGGATTTCACCGCCAGTAACGCGTGTCCGGCCAAGGTCGCTGGCACCGGTTGAGCTTCTGCCCACAGGTTACTGCTCAGCGCCATACAGCCGGCCAACAGCGCCAGGCGGGTTTTGGTGATGTGCATGTCTTGGTTCCCTTTTTGTTGTTATCGCCCAGAAGTAAAAGCAACGTCACTATAGGGAGCCGCAATGACAGAAATATTATTCGGCGAAGGCCTGCTGGTAGCTGTGCGGGTGGAAGCGCCAGGTGATGGCGATCAGCACCACCACCAGCAGCGCGTGGATTTGCCAATCCAGCACAAAACTGCCGCTGTAATCACGCAGCAGACCGGAAATGTACGGCGTGGTACCCGCCAGCAGGAAACCGATACCCTGCATAAAGGCCACCAGCCGCCCCGCCGCCGCCGGGTGTGGGATATGATCGAGCGCCAGCACCAGACACAACGGGAAGGCACCGCCCAGCCCCAAACCCGAGAGCAACACCCACAGCCAGGGTAGCGTCTGCGGCAGATAGATCAGGCCAATGAAACCAACCAACTGCATGGCCAGTGCCAGCAATAACAGCGGGCGACGATCCGCCGAGCGGGCCAGCGCCGGCAACAGCAACGCCCCTACCACCTGGCCGAAGGTCATCAGCGCCAACAGCGATCCGCTGGCCTGCGGCTGCCAGCCGAGCTGCATATAATAGGGTGGCAGCCAGGCGATCAGGCTGGTATAGCCGCCGTTGATCAAACCAAAATAGGCACCGAGCAACCAGGCACGACGGCTGAACCACAGGCTCGGCCCGCTGGAAGTCCCCGACGGCGTCAGGCGCGCCAAACCACGGCTGACCGGCCACCAGGCGATTAACGCCACCAGCGCCGGTGCGGCCCACCAGGCCAGGGCACTGTGCCAGTCATGGCCGACACTCATCAGCCAGGGGGTAATCGCCGCCCCCAGGCCGCCACCGCCCATCAGTGCCGCCGACCACAGCCCGGCCACCAGCGCCATCTGCTTGAGAAAGTGATGTTTGATAATGCCGGGCATCACCGCCTGGATCACCCCAATCCCCAGCCCACCCAGTACCGCACTCAGCATTAATTGCGTGCTGCCCGGTGCCAGCTCACGCCAGGCGGCACCCACACCAATCGCCAGCAGGCTCAACACCACGCCAGTGCGTTCGCTGAACAGGCGGTTAATCGCCCCACCCGCCAGCGCCATCAGCCCCATCATCAGTACCGGCAAGGTAGTCAGTAGGGCTGCGCCGCCAAAACTCAGTCCGGTAGCCTGCCGCAGCGTCGGTAACAACGGGCCGATCGAGGTCAGCAATGGCCGCATATTCAGGCCAATCAGCACCAGCGCCCACAGCAGGGGGTTGAACCAGCGGCGTAACAAGGAGGGAACAACAAAATGATTTAACACGGTCTATTCCTGAACTTCCGGGATGAAGAGTGCGGAGTCACAGAGTGGCCGCCGCAGCGTTGCCTTACTCTAGGCATCCCCGCTAGTATTGGGAAATTAAATAATAAAATAGCCAACAGTGGGAAAATGAATCGTTATCCGATGTTCAATCCGCAGTTACTGCTCAGCTTCGTCGCGGTGTGTGACAGCAACAGCTTCACCCGCGCCGCAGAACGGGTGTTTTTGTCACAATCTACCGTCAGCCAACAGGTACGCCGGTTGGAGGAGATGCTGGGCAAACCGCTGTTTGAACGGTCTTCCCATCAGGTGTTGCTGACCGAGGAAGGCGTCAAGCTGTTGAGCTATGCGCGGCGCATCATCGCGCTGAATGAAGAGGCGCACGATGCCTTGACCGGCATCTGGCATGACGGTGTACTGCGGCTGGGGATGCCGGAGGATTTCGCCGCGCCCACCACCGAACTGCTGGCAGAGTTCAGCCGCGCAAACCCGCATCTGCGGTTGGATGTCACCAGCGGCCTGAGTGCCGATCTGCACAGCGCCTATGCCCGCGAAGAGCTGGATCTGATCCTGGTTAAGCAACGTCGCAGCCAGCCACCGCGTGCCGCCAGGCCGGAGCCTCTGCTGTGGCTGGACAGTCTGGCCTTCCCGGCTATCGAACAATCGCCGGTGCCGCTGGCTGTGTTCCCACTCAATGGGTTATACCGCGACTCCCTGTGTCAGGCGCTGGATAACCTCGGCAAACGCTGGCGCATCGGTTACAGCAGCGCCAGTCTGGCCGCGCTTACCGCCGCGTCCGCCGCTGGGCTGGGTGTCACCCTGTTGCCAGCCGGCTGCCGTTTGCCCTGCCACCGGGTACTGGGCATCGCCGAAGGATTACCGCCGATCGACAACATTGAACTGGCGCTGTATTACCGCGATGGTGCCCCCGCCGCTACCCCGGCGCTGGCCGAACGGCTAAAGGCGTTTTGTGGGTTGGTGTGAGAAGGTTATTCCAAAAACTGCGGATGTTTGAGCTGCAGCCAATCGTTAGCCGCCAGCCAAAGTATTTCTGCCTGTTCCAGGCAGGCATGCACCGCCGCATCCGTCACCAAATCACCTGAATAATCAGCGATATTGCGTTGTTTTCGTAAAGCATCCAAACAGATCATTGCTTCACGCGAAATACCCAGGGTCAGCGGCAATGATTGGATCATGAGTTGATGATGACCGGGTTTATGGGGCGAGGTCCGAAAACCCTCTGCCTGCAGGGCTGCATTCGCGATTTGCATGACCGCTTTATACGCCGTGTCAAAACGCGTTTCATTGCTGAGCAGAGTGATACTGGCGTCATGCCGATTACGCGCAGCAGCGGAGAGTAATTTTCTGATTGCGCCTGCGTCAGGTCGTATCGCCTCCAGGCCAAGGCCTATCAAATTGTCTAACGTCATCCTTGTCTCCCAAAATCCCTAGCTGGGGCTTACTCATAATGTCCTGAATAAAGGCGGAGTTTTCCGCCAAAGCCGCCCGCCACTCTGCCGGCGAGTACAGTTTGGGGTTAATTTCCCTGCCCAATTCCTGCTGCAACGGGTAAAACGCGTTAATCACCTCAGAGAAAGACAAGTTGCCGACGATCAGGACGTCTATATCACTATCAGCCTTGGCCTTACCACTGGCAATCGAACCAAAAATAAAGGCCAGTTCAAGCTCGGCGTTAAGTTCGACCAACGCCTGGCACAAACGCTCGGCCACCCCGGAGGTTTTGCGGAAAATAGCCGCCAGTTCAGGAAAAATCAGGCAATCGGGGTTAGCCCGATAACAGATTTGGTTTCCCTGTTGCTGCCTGAGCAAGATGCCGCTCTGCGCCAGCTTGTTCAACTCTTTATGTAGGGTACCGGCCTGAGTTGCGGTACGGCGCGCAATTTCGCGGACATGAAATGCTTGTTCTGGTTGTGTTAACAACAGACTTAGCACTTTTCGCCGATATTCACTGAATAAGAGATCAAGCAGGGAACCGCACATGATGTTTCTCTTTGTAGCCATATTAGCTACAAATGTAGCCATATTGGCTACATTAAACAAGCAGCCTAATAGCTCACCTCGCCATAACGCTGGCGATAATCTTTCGGCGTCATGTCATAGCCTTTCTTGAACACCGAATAAAAATACTGCAGCGACGGGTAGCCACACATCTGTGAGATCTCGTTGATGGTCAGTGAGGTTGCCGTCAGCAGGTTACGGGCGCGATCCAACTTTTCCTGATGGATCACATGGTGGATAGTTTCGCCGGTTTCATCCCTGAAGCGTTTTTCCAGATTGGAGCGTGACATGCCGATCGCGTCCAGCACCTGTTCGACCTTGATGCCCTTGCAGGCGTGATGACGAATGTAATGCATCGCCTGGATCACCGCCGGATCGCGCAGCGAGCGGAAATCGGTAGAACGTCGTTCAATCACCTTCACCGGCGGCACCAGAATGCGCTGCAGCGGCAATTCACGGCGATCAAGCAGTTGGTGCAATAATTTGGCGGCGCGATACCCCATCTGACGGGTGCCCTGCGCCACCGAAGACAGCGCCACCCGCGACAGGTAACGCGTCAGTTCTTCATTGTCGATGCCGATCACGCACAGCTTCTCTGGCACCGCGATATCCAGATGTTCACACACCTGCAGCAAATGCCGTGCCCGCGCATCGGTCACCGCGATAATGCCGGTCTGCTGCGGCAGGGTCTGCACCCAGTCTGCCAGCCGGTTCTGTGCGTATTGCCAGTTCTCCGGCGCGGTGGCCATTCCCTGATACACCACGCCCTGATACTGCTCCAGCGCCACCCGCTGACGGAAGGCATGCTCACGTTCCTGTGCCCAGCGTTTACCGCCTTCGCTGGGCAAACCGTAGAAGGCAAAACGGTTAATGCCTTTTTCTTTCAGATGAGTAAATGCCGCCTCCACCAGTGCCTGATTGTCGGTGGCAATGTAGTGCACCGGCGGGTAGTCCTCATCGCGATGATAAGAACCACCCACCCCGACGATCGGCACCCTGACGTTGTGCAGCAACCGTTCGATTTCACCGTCGTCGAAATCGGCGATCACCCCATCGCCCAGCCAGTCCTTGATGTTGTCGATACGGCAGCGGAAATCCTCTTCGATAAAGATGTCCCAGTCACATTGTGAAGCCTGTAAATACTCGCCGACGCCTTCTACCACCTGGCGGTCGTACACTTTATTGGCGTTGAACAGCAAGGTAATGCGAAAGCGCTTTTCGAACATGGGCATCCCCGGTAACCCCCAGTGACTGTAGGGGGCGAATAAATTCGCCCCGATTAAGGCGGGCGCAGCATGCAGCGCCCCTACAATGTCTGGGGATAGGCGAGTGAGTCGCCTGGCTGCAACCTGAAAGCTACAGGGTATTATCTGCGAGAGCAGCAGGCATCACCTCATAACTGTGAGCTCAGACGCTATTCTTATGCCCGGCGCTTGGTGGCGGAGTCCATCCATACCGCCAGCAGCAAAATGGCGCCCTTGACGATGTACTGCCAGAAGGTCGGCACGTCCAGCATGCTCATGCCGTTATCCAGCGATGCCATGATGAACGCGCCCATCACCGCGCCAGCCACGCTACCGATGCCGCCGGCCAGGCTGGTGCCGCCAATCACACAGGCGGCGATGGCGTCCAGCTCGGCGATATTGCCCGCCGAAGGTGACCCGGCCCCCAGGCGTGAACTGAGGATCAGACCGGCAATGGCCACCATCAAACCGTTGATGGCAAACACCGCCAGCTTGGTGCGTTCGACGTTGACACCCGACAGCCGCGCCGCGTCAATATTGCCGCCGATGGCGTAGATCCGACGGCCAAAGGCGGTGCGGGTGGCCATAAATATCCCTGCCAGCATCAGCGCGGTGAGGATCAACACCGGCGTCGGTACCCCACGGTAATCGTTGAGCAAATAGATGGCGCCGAGCACCAGCAGCGCCAAAATACTTTGCCGGGTGACGTCACCGGTCGGTGTGGCCACGGGCAAACCGAGCTGGGCACGCCGACTGCGCCGCCGCCACTGCCAGGCAACAAACAGCATCAGCCCAACCGCACCGATGCCAAAACCCAGGCCGTTCGGCAAATAGCTCTGGCCAATTTGCGACATCGCGCCGCTGGTCGGTGCCACGGTAGTACCATTGGTAATGCCGATCAGGATGCCGCGAAAGGCCAACATCCCCGCCAGGGTAACGATAAACGACGGAACCTTGCGATAAGCCACCCACCAACCGTTCCAGGCCCCCAACAGCAGACCGGCCAGCAACGTCACCACGATGGTCAGCGGCAATGGCCAGCCAAGCCAAACGTCGAAAACCGCCGCCGCCCCACCTAACAACCCCATCATTGAACCGACCGACAGATCGATTTCTGCCGACACAATCACGAACACCATACCGACCGCCAGAATGCCGGTGATCGCCGTCTGGCGCAGCAGGTTGGAAATATTACGCGCGCTGAGATAAGCCCCCTCGGTGGTAAAGGTAAAGAACAGCATAATGACGACTATCGCCGCCAACATCACAAACACCTGCAAATTGATGGATTTCAGTTTCACTATGGGTCTTTTTTCCACCATTGCCGGCACGATCGCTTCAGACTGCGTGTTTTTCGACATCTGTTTCACTCCTCAATGCGGCTTCCATCACCTGTTCCTGGGTCAGACCCCGGTTGATCAACGACGCCTTGATGCGCCCCTGGTGCATCACCAGGACACGATCGCTTAATCCCAGCACTTCCGGCAGTTCCGAAGACACCACGATCACCGCAATCCCCTGCTGTACCAGTTGATTGATTAACTTATAGATTTCATGTTTGGCACCGATGTCGATACCGCGCGTCGGCTCATCCAATATCAGAATCTTCGGCTTCAGCAGCAGGCACTTGGCGAGAATAGCCTTCTGTTGATTACCACCGCTCAGCCGGGCAATCGCCAGTTCAGGCGAGGAAGTTTTTACCTTAAGCTGTGCCAGCGACTGGCGAATGGTCGCCTGTTCCAGGGCGTCATCGATCACCGTCAGCGCACCGCTAAAATCACTCAGTGCGGCCAACGTCATATTGGCCCCCACGCCCATCACCGGTACGATGCCATCACGCTTGCGGTCTTCCGGCACCATGGCGATGCCATATCGCATCGCCTGGCGGCAATTATTAATAGCGGCCGGCTGGCCATTGAGGGTAATGCTTCCCTGCCACCGGCCAGCGTAGACGCCGAACAGGCACTGCATGGTTTCGGTCCGTCCGGAGCCGACCAAGCCGGCCACACCGAGGATCTCGCCGCGTCGCAGGCTGAAAGAAACATCATCCACCCGTCGAACATGGCGATTCACCGGGTGCCAGGCGGTCAGGTTATCCACCTGCAGGATCACCTCACCGATATCATGCTGTTGCTGCGGATACAGCTCGGTTAACTCACGCCCGACCATCATGGCGATAATATCGTCCTCGCTCATTTCCGCCGCCGGGTGGGTGCCGATGTGCTTGCCGTCGCGGATCACGCAGATCAGATCCGAGATCGCCTTCACCTCATTCAGCTTGTGCGAAATGTAAATACAGGCGATGCCGTGATCGCGCAGATCCCCAATGATCGCCAGCAGCGTAGCGGTTTCACTTTCGGTCAACGACGCCGTCGGCTCATCCAGCACCAGCAGCCGCACCTGCTTGTTCAGCGCCTTGGCGATCTCCACCAACTGCTGCTGGCCCAGCCCCAGTTCGCCGATAGGGGTGTTGGGATCCACCTCCAGCTTGACCTGCGCCAGCATCCGTCGGCAGCGCAGGTACATGGCGTCGTAATCCATTACGCCGTATCGACACCATTCATTGCCGAGAAACATGTTTTCCAGCACCGTCATCTGCTTCACCAGCGCCAGCTCCTGATGGATGATGGCGATGCCTTTCTGCTCGGTGTCGCGAATGTTTTTTGCCGCTAATAAATCATCAGAGAAATAAATATCGCCCTGATAACTGCCGTGCGGATATATTCCGCACAGCACTTTCATCAGGGTGGATTTTCCCGAACCATTTTCACCACACAGCGATAATACCTGTCCGGCCTCTAATTTCAGGCTGACATTATCCACCGCCTTGACCACCCCGAATTGCATGGTGATATTTTTCATTTCTAATAGGCTGGGCATTATTCCCTCCGCATTACCGGCTGTCGGAATTAATTAATGTCGGCTTTTTTGTGGAAGCCGTCGGCAACAATGGTGCTGTCGATATTCGATTTATCCACCGGAATAGGGGTTAATAACCAGGATGGCACATCTTTGCTGCCGTTATTTAACGTGGCGTTGGCCTTCGGCTGTTCACCCTTGCCCAGTTGCACCGCGATGCCCGCCGCCTCGTCGGCCAGCTTGCTGATCGGCTTATACACCGTCATGGTCTGGGTACCGGCGACAATACGCTTAACCGCCGCCAAATCGGCATCCTGACCGGAGATGGCTACCTTGCCCGCCAGGCCCTGAGCGGCCAGCGCCTGGATCGCACCACCGGCGGTGGCATCGTTGGAAGCCACTACCGCATCAATCTTGTTATTGTTGGCAGTCAGCGCATTTTCCATGATTTTTAATGCGTTTTCCGGCAACCATCCGTCGACCCACTGATCGCCCACTACCTTGATTTTCCCGCCGTCGATCAGCGGTTGCAGCACCTTCATCTGCCCCTGGCGGAACAGCTTGGCGTTATTATCCACCGGCGAGCCGCCCATCAGGAAGTAATTGCCCTGCGGTACCCGCTGCACCAGGCTTTGCGCCTGCAGTTCACCGACCTTTTCATTATCAAAGGAGATGTAAAAATCGATATCGGCGTTATTGATCATGCGATCGTAAGCCAGCACCTTAATGCCTTCCCGCTTGGCTTCGCTGATCACGTTGCTTAACACCTTGCCGTTATAAGGAATAATCACCAGCACGTCGACGCCGCGGTTGATCATATTTTCAATCTGCGCCATCTGGGTTTCTTCATTGCCGTTGGCCGACTGGACAAACACATCGGCCCCCAGTGATTTGGCCTTACTGACAAAGATATCGCGGTCTTTCTGCCAGCGCTCCAGACGCAGGTCGTCGATCGCCATGCCGATTTTGACTTCTTTGCTGAACGCCGGTTGGCTGGCCAGCGCCAGCAGTGCGCAGACCGAAAGGAACACAGGTTTAAATTTCATCTTATATACCTTTGTTATTTAACGTGTAGGGGCAATAATTGAAACGGGCTAGTGACGCAGCTTAGAGCGGATTGTTATCGGTTATTTAATATTCAGCAATTACTGATTTTTACCGGCTAATTATGATTTTTGGTTTAATGTTGTTTTTATGATGGCGGTCATGCTTTCAGGCTGAAAAACAGCAGGTCGACAAATAAAAATGAAGAAACCTTAAATAAACCGTGGTTAAAAACCTATTATGAGATCTGCCGCACATTTAATAATTCTGTGAATTTAAGTGTGAAATAACGTAATTGAGCAGCCTGTCGCAAACTCCGAAGATAAAGGCATCCCGTAAACCGGGCATTGCTACCCAGGAGTCGATAATGCAATCTTATTTTGATCAGCTTGAGCAAGTGCGCTACGAAGGCCCTACCAGTAATAACCCGCTGGCCTTTCATCATTACAATCCGGATGAACTGGTGCTCGGCAAGCGTATGGCGGAGCACCTGCGTTTTGCCGCCTGCTACTGGCATACTTTCTGCTGGAACGGCGCGGACATGTTCGGCGTCGGATCTTTCGATCGTCCCTGGCAGCAACCGGGCGATGCGCTGGCGCTGGCCAAACGCAAAGCCGACGTGGCGTTCGAGTTCTTCCACAAGCTGAACGTCCCCTACTACTGCTTCCATGACGTCGACGTTTCGCCGGAAGGCGCTTCGCTGAAAGAGTATCTGCACAACTTTGCGGTCATGACCGACGTACTGGAGGAAAAACAGTACAGCAGCGGCGTAAAACTGCTGTGGGGTACCGCCAACTGTTTTACCCACCCGCGTTACGGCGCCGGTGCCGCCACCAACCCGGATCCGGAAGTGTTCAGTTGGGCTGCCACTCAGGTGTTTACCGCCATGAATGCCACTCAACGCCTGGGGGGTGAGAACTACGTGCTGTGGGGCGGCCGCGAAGGCTATGAAACCTTGCTGAACACCGACCTGCGCCAGGAGCGTGAGCAAATTGGCCGCTTTATGCAGATGGTGGTGGAGCACAAACATAAAACCGGTTTCCAGGGCACCTTGCTGATTGAGCCCAAACCCCAGGAACCGACCAAGCATCAATACGACTACGATGTCGCCACCGTTTACGGCTTCCTCAAGCAGTTCGGCCTTGAGAAAGAGATCAAGGTGAATATCGAAGCCAACCACGCCACGCTGGCGGGTCACTCGTTCCACCATGAGATCGCCACCGCCATTGCGCTCGGCATCTTTGGTTCCGTCGATGCCAACCGGGGCGACCCGCAGTTGGGTTGGGACACCGACCAGTTCCCGATCAGCGTAGAAGAGAACGCGCTGGTGATGTTCGAAATTCTCAAGGCCGGGGGCTTTACCACCGGCGGGCTGAACTTTGATGCCAAGGTACGCCGTCAAAGCACCGACAAATACGACCTGTTCTATGGCCATATTGGTGCCATGGACACCATGGCGCTGGCGCTGAAGGTCGCAGCGAAAATGGTGACTGACGGTCAGTTACACCAGCAGGTATCCAAACGCTATGCCGGCTGGAATGGTGAATTGGGCCAGCAAATTTTGCAGGGCAAACTGTCGCTCGAAGCCCTGGCGCAGTACGCTGAAGGACATGCACTGGCGCCACAGCACGTCAGCGGCCGCCAGGAGCAGCTTGAAAACCTGATGAACCGCTACCTGTTCGGCTAACTGACCCCGCGCGGCACTCCGCCGCGCATTTAAGGATCCTTAACCATGTATATCGGCATCGACCTCGGCACCTCCGGCGTAAAAGTCATTTTGCTCAGTGAGCAGGGCCAACTGCTTGCCAGCCACGGTGAGTCGCTGCCCATTTCCCGCCCTCACCCCCTGTGGTCAGAGCAAGCGCCGCAGGACTGGTGGCACGCCACCGATCGCGCGATGCTGGCGCTGGGCAAGCAGCACAGCCTGCAGCAGGTAAAAGCCATCGGTCTCAGCGGCCAGATGCACGGCGCCACGCTGTTGGACGCACGGCAACAGGTGCTACGCCCGGCGATCCTGTGGAACGACGGCAGAAGTGCCGCGCAATGTCTGGCGCTGGAACAGGCGGTACCGCAATCACGGCAAATCACCGGCAACCTGATGATGCCGGGCTTCACCGCCCCTAAGCTGCTGTGGGTACAACAGCATGAGCCCCAGGTGTTTCAGCACATCGATAAAGTGCTATTGCCCAAAGATTATTTGCGCTGGTGCATCACCGGCGACTTCGCCAGCGACATGTCGGACGCCGCCGGCACCGGCTGGCTGAACGTAGCGCAACGCGACTGGAGCGACGAGATGCTGGCCGCCTGCGGCCTGACCCGCCGCCAGATGCCGCAACTGTTCGAGGGCAATCAGGTAACCGGCCAGACCCATACCGAACTGGCCCGCCGCTGGGGTATGTCGCCGGTACCGGTGGTGGCCGGCGGCGGCGATAACGCGGCCGGGGCGATCGGCGTGGGGCTGTATCAGGCCGGGCAGGCGATGCTGTCACTCGGTACCTCGGGGGTGTATTTTGCGGTCAGCGACGGTTTTCTCAGCAACCCGGCCAGCGCGGTGCACAGCTTCTGCCATGCGTTGCCTGACACCTGGCACCTGATGTCGGTGACGCTCAGCGCCGCCTCCTGTCTGGACTGGGTTTGCAAACTGACTAATGTCGAAGACGTCGCCACCCTGCTGCGTAACGTTGAACAGGCCTCCCCGGCGGCGGCTCCGCTGTGGTTTTTGCCCTATCTGTCCGGAGAGCGAACTCCGCATAATAATCCGAACGCCAAGGGGGCATTCTGGGGGCTCACCCATCAGCATGGTCCGAACGATCTGGCGCGGGCGGTACTGGAAGGCGTCGGTTTCGCCCTGGCCGACGGGATGGACGTGCTGCACGCCAGCGGCCTGCAGCCCTCCAGCATCACCCTGATTGGCGGCGGCGCACGCAGTCCATTCTGGCGGCAAATGCTGGCGGACATCAGTGGCCAGCGGCTGGAATACCGAACCGGCGGCGACGTCGGTCCGGCGCTGGGGGCCGCGCGGCTGGCGCAGATCGCACTGAACCCGCAGCGCCCACTCGGCGAACTGCTGCCTGAATTACCGCTGGAGCAGGTACATACCCCAGATGCCGAGCGCCACCAACAGTACACTGCGCTACGCAGCACCTTCCGCGAACTCTATACCCGTCTGTTGCCGCTGATGTAAAAACAGGGGTGGGGTAATACCCGCCCCCCTTATTATTGCCAAATCGAATAGTCGCCAGTGGCAAATGTCACTGCCAACCCGTCGGCTCCTCTCCTAAATTGGTGGCTGTCTTTTGACACACCTCACCTCTGGATTAAGGAACTGAACGTGGAAAAAAATCAACAACAAAGCCGCAGAGCTTTCCTCAGCCAAACCGGCAAAATTACCACTGCCTGTGCGGTGATCGGCCTGACCGGCGGCGTGGCGCAGGCCGCCGTGCCGCCGGGAAGCCCCTGCACACCGGAGACCCAACCCATGACCCTGACCGACAGCCACTACTGGCTGAGCGATGTGCGGCTGGAAGACGGTTTTGAGTACGACGGTGACACGGTGATAGGCACCCGCACCGCGCTCTATCAGCTTGAAATCAAAGACGGAAAAATTGCCGCTATCCACCCAAAAGAGGCAGCGGTTCCCACTGGCGTGCCACATTATCAGGCACAGGGTCAGTTGCTGTTGCCGGCATTTCGCGACATGCATATCCACCTGGATAAAACCTTTTACAGCGGCCCATGGCAGGCACCGCGTCCGCGCCAGGGCAAAACCATTATGGATATGATTGCGCTGGAACAGACGCTGATCCCCAAGCTGTTGCCTACCTCACAACAACGTGCAGAAAACCTGATCGCCCTGCTGCAATCCAAAGGCAGTACCGTGGCGCGTAGCCACTGCAATATCGATCCGGTCAGCGGGCTGAAAAGCCTGGAACACCTGCAGCGCGCGCTGGAAATTCACCAGGCCGATTTCAGCTGTGAAATCGTCGCCTTCCCACAGCACGGCCTGCTGCACTCTAAAGTTGACGGCTTAATGCGTGAAGCCATGCAGATGGGGGTGCAATACGTTGGCGGGCTGGATCCGACCAACGTCGACGGCGCGATGGAACAGTCACTGGACGCCATGTTCCAGATTGCGCTCGACACCGGCAAAGGCGTCGATATCCACCTGCATGAAACCAGCCCGGCCGGGGTGGCCGCCATCAACTACATGATTACCACCGTAGAAAAGAACCCTTCGCTGCGCGGTAAAGTCACCATCAGCCACGCATTTGCCCTGACCTCGCTGAATCCGAATGAGCTGGAGGAAACCGCCACCCGCCTGGCCGCGCAGCAAATCACCATCGCCTCCACGGTGCCGATTGGCGGGCTGATGATGCCGCTGCCACAGCTCAGTGAGAAAGGGGTATTTGTGATGACCGGAACCGACAGCGTGATCGACCACTGGTCCCCGTTCGGCACTGGCGACATTCTGGAAAAAGCCAACCTTTACGCCCAACTTTACCGGGGTTCTGACGAGTTTCATCTGTCACGCGCCATGGCCATTTCCACCGGCGGCGTGCTGCCGCTGAATGACAAGGGTCAACGAGTGTGGCCCAAAGCCGGTGACAGCGCAGAGTTCGTGCTGATCAACGCCAGTTGCTCCGCCGAAGCGGTAGCCCGCCTGCCAACTCGCCGCGCCACCTTCCATCAGGGGCGGCTGGTCGCCGGCCAGATCGGCAAAGCCTGATGCTGGTCCGCTGATGCCACCATAATGGCCGTTTTTGGCCTTCTTCCCTGCAGGATAACGGCGCAGTATGGCGTTATACCTAATTGGCGGAGGGCCGAAAATGTCACAGAGCGCGTTATTGATCATCGATGTTCAGCAATCATTCCAGCATCGTCCATTCTGGCAAGAAGAGGATCTGCCGGCTTTCCAACAGGCGCTGACGCGGTTGATCGCAGGCTGTCACCAGCAAGGCGTGCCGCTGGTTGACGTGTTCCACGTGTCGCCAGAGGGGCCCTTTTCGTTGGCGTCCGGCTGGGTAAAGCGCCTGCCCTTCCTCGACCATCAGGCCGATGTCACGGTACACAAACAGGTGCACAACGCACTGACCGAGTCCGGCCTGGATGCCTGGTTGCTTGAGCGACATATCAAGCATTTGATTATCTGCGGCATCCGTACCGAGCAGTGCTGTGAAACCACCACCCGGGTAGCGGCCGATCTCGGCTATCAGGTCACCTTTGTCACCGAAGCCACGTTGACCTTCCCGATGCAACACCCCGACGGACAAGTCTTTACCAGCGAACAGCTCAAGCGGCATACTGAGACGGTGCTGGTCGATCGCTTCGCCCGCATCGCCAGCGTGGATGAGGCACTGGCGCAACTCTCACAGGAGTAATCATGCCGCAGGCCGTCTACTTTCTGATGCTGCCCCAGGTGCTGTCGCTGGACGTCAGCGGCCCGGCGGAAACTCTGCGCCTGGCCGGGCAGTTCAGCCTGCGCTACATCAGCCCACTGCCGCAGGTCACCTGTTCGATCGGCATGACGTTGAGTCAGCTACAGCCGCTGCCTGACCGGCTGGAAAACGGCGCTATTCTGGTGGTACCGGGCGTCAGTGATTCGCAGCATTTCTTCGCCACTGCGCCAGCCGAACAGGCCCGCCGCTGGCTGGCTGCGCTGAAGCCCGACCTGCAACAGCAACGTATCACATTGGTCTGCGTCTGTTCCGGCGCCCTGTTGGCGGCGCAGGCCGGTTTGCTCGACGGCTACCAATGCACCACCCATCACGACGTGCTCGATCGCCTGCGCCAGCAGGCCCCGGCAGCGCAGGTGAAAGAAAATCGCATCTTTGTTGAAGACCGCGGCGTTTACACCAGCGCGGGGATCACTGCCGGTATCGATCTGGCTCTGCACCTGATTAACCGCCAGTGTGGCGCTACCCGGGCAATGGAAATCGCCCGTGAGATGGTGGTGTATTTTCGCCGTTCCGGCGACGACCCGCAGCTTTCACCCTGGCTACGCTACCGTAACCACCTGCACCCGGCGGTGCACCGTGCGCAAGACGTGATGGCCGCCGAACCGGAAGCGGAATGGTCGGTGCCGCAGGTGGCGGAAAAGGCCCACGTCAGTAGCCGTCATCTGGCACGATTGTTCCGTAGCCATATCGGTATCAGCGTGCGCGAGTATCATGAGCAGCTACGGCTGGCAGTAGCGCAGCAGCGCCTGCAGCAAGGCTATGGGCTGGAGAAAGCGGCCTTGGCGGCGGGGTTTTCCTCCGGCCGCCAACTGAGACGCGCCCAGCAACGCGGTTCAGCCGAGCTATGACACCAGCCGTCGAGGGTCTATTTTCTGCAGCCCTATCGACAACAGCAAGCTGAGTGCCAACGCCACCCCGAACACCCAGAAGATATCCAGCAATGGATGGGCCGTCAGCTCCAGATGCCGGTTACGCATAAAGTTAACGATAATGGCGTGAAAACCGTAGATCGCCAGCGAATGGCGGGAAAAAACGCCCAACCAGCCAATCGGCTCCGGCAGACAGTTTTTAAACCAGATCAGCAGTGATACCGCCGCGATAAACACCAGCGGGCCGCAGTAGATGTAGTAGGTATCGGCGAAATTACCGTTAATAAACATCTGGCTTTTGGTGCCGTGAATAATCAACGCCACGCTAAACACAAAACCTGACGCCGCCAGCCAACTGATGCCACGTCCCTGGGTGTCCATCATGCCAATCGCCCGGCCGGCCAACGCATACAGCAGGTAATAGAAGGTGTCGCCATAGATATACAGATTCACCGGCAGCAGGTGCGCATTGTCCAGGGTCAGCGGACGGGTATTGGGGTTGGCGATCACCGCCAGGATCACCAGTACAGCGGCCAGATAGCGGCGCGATACCGGTTTGACGTTGATCAGCGGCGACAGCAAATAAATGACCGCGATCGCATAGAAGAACCACAGGTGATAGAACACCGGTTTCAGCAATATGCCGCGCAGCGACGGCCAGAAGCCAATCTTGGTGAACGTCGCAATATAGATCAGCGCGATGGCGCTGTAGAACAAGATACAGCAGCCAATACGGATGAAATGTTTCTTACCGGCGCTTTTCTCACCGAAAAACAGATAACCGGAAATCATGAAAAATAACGGCACCGAGACGCGCGACATCGAATTCAACAGGTTGGAAATATCCCAGTTGTGTTCGCCCACCGCCACCCCGCTGGTGACGTAATAGGTGGTCGCGTGGATCATCACCACCATCATGCACGCCACCGCGCGCAAGTTATCTATCCAGCCAATTTTATTACTCAAAAGGTCGCCCGCAATATTGTCATCTTCGTCTGTTAAAAGGAGGTTAACCAGCGAAAGTGTGGGTGGCAACCCTGACGGGCAATATCAGAATGTGCTGAAACAACACCTTATTATTGCCAAGGTGAACAATTGGCGGCAAAATAGCCGCCACAACTCGCTCAGATAGCGCTTCCCGCCCTGACAGTTCCTTATTTCTTCTTTACTTTCAGTACGATAAATATGAAAACAACATTACCACCTGCGGCTCGCTTGGGTCGACAGGCGCTTTTATTCCCTCTGTGTCTGGTGCTGTTCGAATTCGCCACCTATATCGCCAACGATATGATCCAGCCTGGCATGCTGGCGGTGGTGGCCGATTTCAATGCCGGTGAAGAGTGGGTGCCCACCTCCATGACCGCCTATCTGGCCGGCGGTATTTTCCTGCAATGGCTGCTGGGGCCGTTGTCGGATCGCCGTGGCCGTCGCCCGGTGATGCTGGCCGGCGTGGCGTTCTTTATCGTCGCCTGCCTGGCGATTTTGCTGGTGACCAGCATTGAACAGTTTATCTTTATGCGTTTCCTGCAGGGGATTGGCCTGTGCTTTATCGGTGCGGTGGGCTACGCCACGATACAGGAATCCTTTGAGGAATCGGTGTGCATAAAAATCACCGCGCTGATGGCTAACGTGGCACTGATCGCCCCGCTGCTCGGGCCGCTGGCCGGTGCAGCGCTGATCCACGTCGCACCATGGCAAAGCATGTTCGTGCTGTTTGCGGCACTGGCAGCGTTTGCCTTCTACGGCCTGTGGAAAGCGATGCCGGAAACCGCGTCGCTGCAGGGTGAGAAACTCTCGGCTGCCAACCTGTGGCGTGACTATCGCCAGGTGCTGTCCAACCGTCGCTTTGTCTGCGGTGCGTTGGCCATTGGCTTCGCCAGCCTGCCGCTGCTGGCCTGGATTGCCCAATCACCGGTGATCCTGATCAGTGGCGAGTCGCTGTCGACGCTGGATTACGGCCTGTTGCAAATTCCGGTGTTCGGCGCGCTGATCCTCGGCAACCTGACGCTGGCGCGGATGACCGGCAAGAACAGCGTCCAACGGCTGATCAAACTGGGCGCAGGGCCAATGATGCTGGGGCTGCTGATCGCGGCGCTGGCCACGCTGTTCTCAACTCACGCCTATCTGTGGATGACTGCGGGCCTGAGTCTGTACGCTTACGGTATCGGGCTGGCCAACGCCGGGCTGTATCGCCTGACGCTGTTCTCAAGCAATGTGAGCAAGGGCACGGTTTCCGCCACCATGGGCATGCTGAGCATGATGGTGTTCACCGTCGGAATTGAGCTGGCGAAAGTGGCCTACGTCTGGGGCGGCAGCGGGTTGTTCAATTTGTTCAACCTGGTCAGCGGCCTGTGCTGGCTGGCTCTGGTGGCGCTGTTCCTCAGCAAACGCCGCAGCGGCGACGCAACCCCGACGGCAACTACAAGCATGTAATCTCATCTGATGGGGGGCAGTTTGATAAACTGCCCCCCATCAAGCATGAGGGGGATATAATGTTTGTAAGCGGGTTAACGCCATATTTATTGCCGTCTTGTCGAACAATCCCGACTTCCGTTGCGCCCAACGCTCACCTGCTGGCCAGTGGCGAATTCCTTCCGCTAGTGATTCTTCATCAGCAGAGATATGTTCCTGGTAGACTAACCAATCGATTGTCGAGAGCAATTCCAGTCCATAAGGCGATTCAAAGCCATCAATCAACTCCGTTGTCTTCTGCAACGCGGGTAACCAGGTTTTAGCTTCGCTTTTGAGATAGGCAAGAACCACATCGCGCTTAGCATCATTAAACCAGATGATATCCAAAGGCTTGGCATCCCCCAGCCGTTTCTCACACCGTAAATAGCTCCCATCCAACCCGTTAAGCAAATGACGTAGTCTGTCCGCATAAGGGCCATAGTTCTGAGCTTTAAACTGAAGATTCAAGGGATTTTCAACTTGTTGAGCGATGATTGCGCGCTCCAGGAACCACGCCAGCTTTTGTATTTCAAGTAAACTGCACTCCATCCCCAAGACCCAATAGCGACGGACCAACTCCGCGATCAGCGCCCGAGCTGGGGTGAGTTTTTCAACACCCACGCTTTTTGCCACATTCTGATATTTTTCAATGGGTTCATAAATAATGATATCCACCTGTGGCAAATCGCTGAGTTCTTGAATAATCACATCACGAACCGCAACCCAGTCTAGCCCACCATGCCCAGCCCCAAGAGGTGGGATGGCAATTGAAGCTATATTGTTTTGCATGATAAAGCGGCGCAGATCGCGTAACCCTTCAACAATCCACTCTAATTTGGACGGACTGCGCCAATGTTGTTTGGTTGGAAAATTAATAATCCAACGCGGCCCCATTAGCTCCCCGGTATCAGTAACGAACATTTTGCCCGTTTGCACCGTCTCGGCCTTACACGCCGCAGAATAGGCTTTCATATTGGCCGGGAAACGTTCTTTGAACATCAGGGCAATACCTTTGCCCATGACACCGACGGTATTAACAGTATTGACGAGCGCCTCTACGGGCGCATCTAACAGGTTACCTTGTGTAAAACGAATCATTGGTTCCCCCCACCATTAAAATACCAATCTGGCAAGCACTGTATGTTCAGTAAATGACCGAATTCTTTTTGCAATTTTTCTTGTAACGCCGAGCTATAACAAACAATCCCCAACAATGCGGTGACGGGCAAATGGTGATGAACCAAGGCTTCAGCCTGGTACCGTTCAATTTGCTCAGGTTTATCGGGTACTCGGTTAAAATTACGTTGCTGTAACAGTTCCCAATCAATTTTATCTAACTGCGCAAGGTGGCTGTAGTAACCTGCCATAGGGGTATATGCATGGCGATCGGTAAATACAAAAACCCGCTCCTGCTGCTGTAACCGATGCAGGCTTGAAACCAAAATGACAATGTCTTCGTTAGCTTGCCGGGCTACACCACCACGGCCAGTATGAATATTGTACAGCATCGGCGAAAAAGGAGTGAAATAGAAAGGGATATAGTCATCCAGTGTCCCACCGGGTGCTACAGGCACCTTACGGTGTTTACGACGCTCAATGAGCTCCGTGTTGCCGATACTCACCCAGTCAGACGCTTTTTTCTCGCTACTGCCGGCATGCAAACCATTAGCCAGGATCCAAGGAAGATTATCCTTGTGAACGATGCGCCAAATCAGCGCTTTCTGGGGATTCAGGCTTTTATAGTTCGCCATGTTGCTTCAAGAACATCCACTGGTTAATAGTCACTCGGGGAGTATATTTCGTCTCTGCCAGCAGCACATCTACTTGCTGCTTGGTATCCTCATCTTTACACCAAATAGTGTTAAACAATGCGGGTTCAACTTTGCCCGGCGCTAAGCACTCCGCCATACAAACACATTTTGATTGGCTATCATGATAGTCACGCCGCTCCATACACTCCCAGTCAATTTGATCAATACCGTCCAGATAATCAAAAAGTTGTATATCTTCATGGGAAAGAGGGTGACGAGGAACAATGTGCCAATTGTCGCGTGCTGCCATATCTCGGCGGACACTGATGATAATGAATTGTTTGCCTTGATGTTCAGCTTGAACCCTGCCATCAAAAGGGTTATTGGCAAAAAAGTGGAACGGAACCCGATAGTCCAAACCCAGTTTTTTCCGTTTTTCTAAAATGCCACCATCTGCAACATCTTCAAATAATTCAGGATTAAGTTCAGCACGGGTTAATAAGCCCAACCGCAAAATAGAAGACAAATTACTCAAGCTGGTTAAATGATACAACAGTTGCCCTTGCTCAATACTTCCCATGATATTCATCCTTAAATATATTAATTTTATTGATGTAATCTATCAAATATTGAACAAGTGTGGCTAAAGCAACATCACATTTTAAACAACCCACTATCACGCAGCAGGTGCTGGTTACCTTTGCGGCGGGTGAAACCGCTGCGGTCGAAGAACTCCAGTACCTGGATCGCCAGCTTGCGGCCCACACCAAGACGATCGCGAAAATCGGCGGCGTTAGCACTGCCCTGTTCCACATCCAGCTCGCGGATCAGTGCAGCGAACTGTTCTATGCGTCGGCTTAGGTAGTAACGATCCACCACCACCGCCGTGACATGCCCCAACTGCGCCGCTTTACGCAACGTCGCCCGCACCTGGGCCTCATCCTCGCCCAATTCGGTCGCCAGATCGCGCACCCACCAGGCCTCGTCGCCGAACAATGGCTCGATACGCACCCACAGAGCCAGCTCTTCTGCACTGAAGGCCAAACCGTGCTCCGGCAGGTGCAACCAGCCCCGCGTATTGTGTATAACCCCCTCGGCCAGCAGCCGATCGATCATCATAAATACCAGCGGTTCAGCCAACTGAGGCAAGGCCATACGCCGCAGGCGTGCCCGCCCCAGACCGAGCTGATCGGCATGCTGCTGATGATACTCGGCCAATACCTGTAATAGACGCCGTTGGCCCTGCTGGGCATTCTCCTGCGCCAGCGCCATATTGCCGCTAATCAGCAATTCACGGCCCGCCAACAGCGACGCCAGTTCGCCTTCGGTCAGTTGCCGTGCCCAGGAAAAAGCGGCCAGATCCAGTGCGCCGTTAGGCAGATGCAACGCCAGCGCCTGTCGGTCGTCGTCAGCCTGTGCCAGCGCTGCCAGCCAGGCCAGATACTCAGGTTGGCGCTTGCCACGTTTCGGCGTCGTCAAACTCAGCACCCTGGCTCCCCCCAGCGTTTGGCGTGCGCCAATATCTCGCAGCACCAGCCGATCGTTTTCCGCCAGCCACAACGGGCGATCGAGGAGCAGCTCTGCCAAGCCTTCATTCAGCAGCGAAATTCGCCCGGTGATATGGCTGGCGGCATGATGCAGATGCAGTGGCTGCCAGTGGCGTATCGGCCGATCGGCATCCAGTGCGACCAGAATGCGTTCGGCGGGCAACAGCGGCTTTTGCGCCAGCAGCCAGTCACCGCGTGCCACCTGTTCTTTGCTGACGTCACCGCTGATATTCAGGGCGATACGCTGCCCGGCTTGCGCTTGCTCAACCGGCTGATTTTGAGCGTGTAAACCTCGTACCCGCACCGGAGCATCGACACCGGTCAGCCACAGTAGGTCACCCACCGCGACCTTTCCACCCAATGCAGTGCCGGTCACCACCAAACCCGCCCCCTTCACGCTGAATGCGCGATCCACCGCCAGGCGGAAACGGCGCGTCAACGCATGTTCGTCAGGCTGCAATGCCAACAGGTGCGCACGCAGTGCATCAATGCCCCGCGCCTGTAGCGCAGCAGTGACGAACATTGGCACCTGATGCCAACCCTGGCGGGCCAGTTCTTCGCCAAGCTGCTGCCGTACCTCATCAATACGCGCCTCATCCACCCGATCGGCCTTGGTCAGCGCCACCGTCAATGCCGGGCGGCCGCTCAACCGCAAGATCGCCAGGTGCTCACGAGTTTGTGCCATCACACCGTCGTCGCAGGCCACCACCAGCAGCGCATGGTCAATGCCGCCAACGCCCGCCAGCATATTGGCGAGGAATTTTTCATGGCCAGGCACGTCGATAAAGCCCAGCACCCGACCATCGGGCTGCGGCCAGTAGGCATAGCCCAGATCTATGGTCATGCCCCGGCGTTTTTCTTCCGGCAGACGATCGGCGTTGATCCCGGAGATCGCCTGCAGCAAGGTGGTCTTGCCATGGTCGACATGGCCTGCGGTAGCAATAATCATGCGCTCAATGCCTCAATCAACGCCTCTTCCTGCTCCAGGCAGCGCAGATCGAGCCACAGCCGGCCGTCGTTAATTCGGCCAATCACCGGCTGCGGTAGACGGCGCCAGCGTTCCGCCAGTGCCTCCAGCGTCGCGCCGCGGCCGTCCTTCGGCGTAAAGGTCAGTGCATAGCTCGGCAACCGATCCACCGGCAACGAGCCGCTGCCAATCTGCGACCAGCAGGGTTCGGCACGCAGTTGGAAATGCCCGGCAAACTGTGGCGTAAGCGCCTGCAACAGTCGCTCGGCGGCCTGCTGCATTGCCTGTTGTGGGCGAGTCAGCAATCGCAGCGTCGGCAGCTGTTGTGCCAGCAGCTCGGGTTGCTGATAGAGCCGCAAGGTAGCCTCCAGCGCTGCCAACGTCAGCTTGCCAACGCGCAGCGCACGCTTTAAAGGATGCTGCTGCAGTCGGGCAATCAGCGCCTTTTTACCGACGATGATACCGGCCTGCGGGCCGCCCAACAGTTTGTCACCGGAGAAGGTCACCAGATCAACCCCGGCGGCCAGCAACCGCTGCGGCATAGGCTCGGCCGGCAGACCATACTGCGCCATATCAATCAGTGAGCCGCTGCCCAGATCGGTGGCGGTCGGCAGGCCGTGCTCTGCACCGAGCTGCGCCAGTTCGGCTTCGTCCACCGCGGCGGTAAAGCCCTGAATACTGTAGTTACTGGTATGCACCTTCATCAGCAACCCGGTCTGGTCGTTAATGGCGTTACGGTAGTCTTTCAGGTGAGTGCGGTTGGTGGTGCCCACCTCCACCAACTGGCAGCCCGCCTGACGCATCACGTCAGGTATGCGAAATGCACCGCCGATTTCCACCAGCTCACCGCGCGACACCACCACTTGCTTGCCGGGTGCGATTGCCGCCAGCATCAGCAGCACCGCTGCCGCATTGTTATTGACGATACAGGCGTCTTCCGCGCCGGTCAGCTGACACAATAAATCCGCGATGGCGCGATCGCGATGCCCACGCCCGGCGCCATCCAGATCGTATTCCAGCGTCACCGGCTCTCCCATTGAGCGCGTCACCGCCTCAATCGCCGGCTGCGCCAGCAGGGCACGGCCCAGATTGGTGTGCAGCACGGTACCGCTCAGGTTGAATACCGGTGTCAACGCCGTGCGCTGCCGTTGTGCCAGCGCTGCGCCAAGCGCCTGCGGCCAATCGGCGCACCAGTCGGGCAGCCGTTGATGTTGTTTAATGGTTTCACGCGCCTGCAGTTGCAGTTGGCGCAGCAGGTCGCTAATCAGCGTCTGGCCATGTTGTTCCACCAGCGGTTCAATAGCGGGATCGCGCAGCAGGCGGTCAATGGCGGGTAACTGGCTGTAAAGATACTGGGATTCAGTGCTCATGGTCGCTCGGTTTTAATGTAGTGGTCTCGGCATAAAGCAAAACCCCGCAGCAGCGGGGTAAGACTGCTGACCAAGCCTTGGTGGTTAACGTAATGATTTGAGTACCAATAAAAACAAAAGAATTATGTCTCCTGGTTTACCCCAAACATCCGAAAACCACGTTTTTCGGGTGTTTGTCATCAATCTAAACCCCGCAGCAGCGGGGTGAGGGAGATCAGGGGGGCGAGGTGCGGGCAAAGCTTTCGCGGGCAAACAGCCGTTCGGCCAGCTTGATCAACGCCGGTCGCTCAACGCACCAGTTGGGCATGATGCGGCGGAAATTAAGGTAGCCCAGCGCGCAGCCGGTGGCGATATCGGCCAGCGTCAGCGTGTCGGTGTTCAGCAGCGTTTTTTCCTGCGCCAGTTTTTCCAGCGCGTCCAGTCCGTGCGTCAGCTTGGCGCGCTGGCGCAGGATCCAGTTTTCGTCCTGTTTTTCCGACGCCCGTTTGCTCTCGCGAAACAGCGTGGCGGCGGCCTCGGTTACACCATCCGCCAGGGCTTCCACCTGACGAATGCGCAGCGCTGCCGCGCGATCGGCGGGCAAAAACGCCGGGGCCACCGACAGCAGTTCGAGGTATTCGGCGATCACCCGCGAGTCGTAAAAGACGGCACCGTCTTCGGCCACCAGCACCGGGACCTTGGCGAGCGGATTCAGCTCCACCACCCGACTGCCCGGCTCATACGGCGGATCGTTAACGAATTCGAACGCGATCCCCTTTTCTAACAACATCACGGAAATCTTGCGGACAAAAGGGCTGGTGTAACTGCCAATAAGCTTCATCAGTCTTCCCCTCGGTTTGCAAACCACAGCGGTGTTATTTCACCGCCAGCGTGTCGATAACCTGCTGAACCAGCGCCTGATGCGCCTCCGGCGTTTTGGCCGGCGACAACATTTGCAACGTCACCACCCGCTTATTGAATACCGTCAGCATGATGGTGGACATCACCTTCTGCCCGTTGACGCTCTGCTCGGTATCCAGACGATGGAATTTCTGTTTACCAACGGTGAAACTCTCTTCTTTAGTGGTCTTGATGTTCTGATAGCGGTCGCCCAGTTCGGTGATAATGCTCTGGGTCAGCTCTTTCAGCATTTTATCGCTGCTGTTGAGCTTCATGTCGTCCGGCGGGATCACTTCGGAAGAGACGGTGCTCTGACGCGACTTGCCGTCAAGGAAGCGCTGAATGGTGGATTTGCTGTCGTTGATAATGCCGCTGTTCTCGGTCTGATCGCTAAAGCCCGACGGCAATTCAAAGGTAATCTTGCCCTTTTGCATCGAGACTTTCAGGCCTGGAGGCGCCGCGGGTGGGGCCTCCACCACCGGCGGTGGCGGTGCAGGTTGAGTGACGGTCGGTTTTGTATCCGGCTTCGGCACTTCCGGCTTGGTGTCGTCCTTGTTGTCGCAGGCCGCCAGCACAAGGGTCAAAACTGCAACCGCCGTCAATTTCGCAATGGTCTTCAACATCGTCAATCCCTTTCCTTTCGCTTCGCGCGTCATGCCGTAAACGTAGCAACTCGCCCGGGCGAATGCCAGAAGCCCAATCCGAAATTAATCATCCGGTAAATGCTAAGGGCCGAATACATTCAGCCCAATATGCCAGAGATTACGACCCCGGGAACAGGAACGGGTTGATGCTGCTGCGGGCAAAGCCTTCATCTTCCATTTTGGCGTCGAGCACCAGCGTGGCCAAATCGTCGGCAACCGCTTCAACCTGCGGGTCTTTTTCCTGATACAAAATCTTCAGGTAAGTGCCGCAGTCACCGCAGCTTTCCGCCTTCACCGCCGCCAGTTCGCTGTCCAGCGACCAATAGTTGAGATCGCGCGTTTGCTCACAGTTACTGCACTTGATCCGCACCACGTGCCATTCGCTTTCGCACAGGTTGCAGTGCAAATAACGCAGGCCGCTGACGGTACCGATATGCACCACGCTGGACACCGGAATGCTACCGCATACCGGGCAGAACTGGCGGTGTTCGCCATATTCCGCGCGCGCTTTGCCAGGGATTTGCCCGGCCATCTGCGCCCAATAGAGCGACAACGCGGCCCAGATAAACGGCGCTTTCTCGCTGCCAATTTTGCCGAAATCCTGGTTAAGCAAGGCGTCGGCCAGCAACTCCAGCTCGTGTGACGAGGCCTTTTCCAGGTTATCCAGCACCGCCAGAATGTGTTCCGGCGCCTGCGGGCGCAACTCGGCAATCAGCGAGGCCAGCAGCTTGTGCCAGTGTTCACTGCGCGGGTAGACGCTCAGATCCAGCGGCGGTTTGCCGCTGGCGGCACTCTGCTGCAACGCGTCGGTCAAATCCAGCGTCAGCGGGTTGTCGTGCAGCGCATGATGTTGCGCCTCGGCCAGTTGGGCGGCGAAGTTCAGGTAGTCGCCCAGCGGGTTGTCGGTCGCCAGCTTGCGCAGGCGTTCAGCACGGCGGCTGTAAAGGCTTTTCAGATTCGCGAAAAGTAACGGCGGGATGGTTTCCGCCGTTGTGGACTTCTCACGCTGTGCCCCTAGTTGCTCTTTAGGAACAATGCGGATGCTCATCAGGGTTTGTCTTCCTGTTGTTTCTCGCGGACCTCTCGGTACCAACGCGGATGATGTTTTTTAGCCCAGGCCGCCGGCACCCAGCCTTCCACCATGGCGGTAATGGTGCCTTTTACCCACAGCGCAGCGTAAATGTGCACCATAATCACGATGATCAACCCCACCGCAGCCAGCGAATGCACCAGCAGCGCGATGCGGATCAGCGGTATCGGGAAGGACGGCGCAAAGTACGGCCGCCAGATCACCACACCGCTGGCCAGCAGCAACACCAGGCTAATGATTGCCGCCCAGAATACGCACTTCTGACCGAAATTATAACGCCCGGTGTCACCCACTTCCTCGTTCATGACGATTTTTTGGATGTTTTTGGCCCAGACGATGTCTTCGCGGTTAATCAGATTATGCTTCCAGTAGCGCAGGAACATCAGCAGGAAGGCCGCAAACATGATCACCCCAACGAAGGGGTGCAGAATGCGCGCCAACTGCGGCGTGCCGAAAATGTTCATCAGCCAGTTGAAGGAGGGGAAAAAGAACCCCAGCCCGCTGATGGCGGCGAACACAAAGCAGAACGCCACAATCCAGTGGTTAATCCGCTCCGGCGCGCTGTAGCGCTGAATACGCTTTTCCTTCCTCATTTGCGCGTCTCCTCATCGTGCAGCTCGTCGTTGTCTTCCTCT
Source organism: Serratia proteamaculans (assembly GCF_949794035.1). Taxonomy (NCBI): domain Bacteria; kingdom Pseudomonadati; phylum Pseudomonadota; class Gammaproteobacteria; order Enterobacterales; family Yersiniaceae; genus Serratia; species Serratia proteamaculans. The sequence continues at coordinate 60,873 of NZ_OX461105.1, read as the reverse complement.
TCGACGCGGTTTGGACCGACACCGACATAGTGGAACACACTCGCTGCAAAGGTGGCGGCAAAGCCGATGGCCGCCAGGGGTTTCCACACGCCTTTCCAGAACGTGATCGCCGGGCTGATGGTCGGGTTATCCGGCAAACCGTGATACAGCTGCGGTTTGTCGGCATGGTGCAGCACATACATCACATGGGTGCCACCCACGCCCGCCGGATCGTACAGACCGGCGTTCTGATAACCACGGGTGTTCAGCTCGCTGACGCGCTCGGCGGCAATCTCCTTCATGGCGTCCTTGGTGCCAAAATGGATAGCGCCGGTCGGGCAGGTCTTCACACAGGCCGGTTCCTGGCCGACATCAACGCGATCGACACACAGGGTGCACTTGTACACCCGGTTGTCGTCCTTGTTCATGCGCGGCACATCGAACGGGCAACCGGCGATGCAGTAACCGCAACCGATGCAGTGCTCGGACTGGAAGTCGACGATGCCGTTGGCGTACTGGATGATTGCCCCTTCCGACGGACAGGCCTTCAGGCAGCCCGGATCAGCGCAGTGCATGCAGCCGTCCTTGCGGATCAGCCACTCCAGCTTGCCGTTTTCCTCCACTTCGGAGAAGCGCATCACCGTCCACGACTTGGCGGTCAGATCGGCGGGGTTATCGTACACCCCGACGTTATGCCCGATTTCATCGCGGATGTCGTTCCACTCGGAACAGGCCACCTGACAGGCCTTGCAGCCGATACAGGTGGTGACATCGATCAGTTTGGCCACTTCTTCCTGGTGGTCACGGGCGCGTGGCGCCGGCGTGAAGCCATTGGTGGCGGATTTACGAATGATGTCCTGAGATTGCATTGCCATAATTCGTCTCCGTTACACCTTTTCCACGTTGACCAGGAACGCCTTGAACTCTGGCGTTTGCGTATTGGCATCACCGACAAACGGCGTCAGCGTGTTGGCAATAAAGCCTTTCTTCGCCACCCCTTCGTAACCCCAGTGGATCGGGATACCGATGGTGTCGACGTCTTGCCCATTCACCTGCAGGGTGCGGATACGCTTGGTCACCACCGCCTTGGCCTTGATAAACCCGCGGTTGGAGCTGACCTTCACCGTATCCCCGTGCTGAATGCCTTTTTTCTCCGCCAGCTTCTCGCCAATCTCCACAAACTGTTCCGGCTGCGCGATGGCGTTGAGTACCGCGTGCTTGGTCCAGTAGTGGAAGTGCTCGGTCAGGCGATAAGTGGTCCCGACGTACGGGAACTTGTCGGACGTGCCCATTGCCGCCAGATCGTCCTTGAACACCCGAGCTGCCGGGTTGGAAACCACGTTCGGGTGCAGCGGGTTGGTGCCGAGCGGCGTTTCAAACGGCTCGTAGTGTTCCGGGAACGGCCCTTCGGCCATTTTATCGGTGGCGAACAGGCGGCCCATGCCTTCCGGCTGCATGATGAATGGCCCAACGTCACTACCCGGTGCGGCGGCGCTGTAGTCCGGGATATCGACCCCGCCCCACTTGGTGCCGTCCCACTCCAGCAACTGACGTTTGGGATCCCAAGGCTTGCCCTGCGGATCGGCCGACGCACGGTTGTACAGAATGCGGCGGTTGAGCGGCCAGGCCCAGGCCCAACCCAGCGTATTGCCGAGGCCGGACGGATCGGCGTTATCGCGCCGCGCCATCTGGTTACCGGCTGGCGTCCAGCTACCGGCGAAGATCCAACAGCCGCTGGCCGTCGTGCCGTCGTCACGCAGATGGGCAAAGGTGCTGAGCTGCTCACCTTTTTGCGCCAACACTTTGCCGTCGGCGTCGAGTACATCCGCCAGCGCTTTACCGTTGCTTTCCATCGCCACTTCTTCCGAAGCAGGATTTTCCGGCGTCAGGTAATCCCAGGTCATGTTCAGTACCTGTTCCGGTACCGCACCGCCGTCACGCGCGTACATCTCACGCAGACGAATAAAGATGCCCGCCAGGATTTCCCCGTCGTTCATCGCTTCACCCGGGGCATCCGCGCCCTTCCAGTGCCACTGCAGCCAGCGCCCGGAGTTGACGATCGAACCGTTCTCTTCGGCGAAGCAGGTGGACGGCAGGCGGAACACTTCGGTCTGAATCTTCGACGGATCAACGTCGTTGAACTCGCCGTGGTTCTGCCAGAAGTTGGAGGTCTCGGTATTGAGCGGATCAATGGTCACCAGGAACTTCAGTTTTGACAACGAGGCCACTACCTTGTTCTTGTTCGGGAACGACGCCACCGGGTTGAAGCCCTGGCAGAAGTAACCGTTGACCTTGCCTTGTGACATCAGCTCGAAGTACTGCAGCACGTCGTAGCCTTTGTCCCACTTCGGCAACCAGTCAAAGCCCCAACCGTTGTCCTTCTGCGCCTTGTCGCCGTAGAAGCTCTTCATCATGCTGACGAAGAATTTCGGGTAGTTGCTCCAGTAGTTCACCTGGCCTGGCAGCAGCGCCTTCGGCGTATTGGCTTTCAGGTAGGTGTCGAGATCGGTCTGTTTCTCCGACGGCAGCGTCATATAGCCCGGCAGGCTCTGCGACAGCAGACCCAGATCGGTCAGACCCTGAATGTTGGAGTGGCCGCGCAGCGCGTTGACGCCGCCGCCCGCCATGCCCATGTTGCCGAGCAACAGCTGGATCATCGCCATGGTACGGATGTTCTGCGAGCCGACCGAGTGCTGAGTCCAGCCCAGGGCGTACAGGAACGACGCGGTTTTATCCGCCACGCAGGTTTCGGCGATGTATTCACAGACCTTGATGAAATCTTCGGTCGGCGTACCGCAGATATTGTTCACCACCTCCGGCGTATAACGGCTGACGTGCTGTTTCAGCAGGTTCCACACGCAGCGCGGGTCCTGCAGCGTCAGATCACGCTTGGCGAAGCCGTTTTCGTCGAACTGGTAGTTCCAGGTGGTTTTATCGTACTTGCGGTTCTCCGCGTCATAACCGCTGAACAGGCCGTCTTCGAAGGTAAAGTCTTCCCGCACCAGCAGGCTGGCGTTGGTATAGGCGTGGACGTATTCGCGGTTAATCTTGTCGTTGGTCATCAGGTACAGCAACACGCCCGACAGGAAGGCAATGTCGGTCCCGGAACGGATCGGCGTGTAGAAATCCGCCACCGATGCGGTACGGGTAAAGCGCGGATCGATGACGATCAGCTTGGCTTTATTGTGTATTTTGGCTTCCATCGCCCAGCGGAACCCCACCGGATGCGCTTCCGCCGCATTACCGCCCATGACGATAATCAGATTCGCGTTCTTGATATCAACCCAGTGGTTGGTCATCGCACCGCGACCAAATGTTGGAGCAAGACTTGCTACCGTTGGTCCGTGTCAGACACGTGCTTGGTTGTCTACGGCAAGCATGCCGAGAGCGCGACTAAATTTTTGCGTTAAATAACCGGTTTCGTTACTGGAAGCCGAGGCACACAGCATGCCGGTACTCAGCCAGCGGTTGACGGTCACGCCCTGTTCGTTGGTTTTAACGAAGTTGGCGTCACGGTCTTCCTTCATCAGCTTGGCGATGCGGGTGAAGGCGTCGTCCCAACTGAGGCGCTGCCATTTATCAGAGCCTGGCGCACGGTACTCCGGGTATTGGAGACGGCTGGCGCTGTGGATGAAGTCGACCAAACCTGCGCCTTTCGGGCAAAGCGCGCCGCGGTTGACCGGGTGATCCGGGTCGCCTTCAATGTGGAAAATGCTTTCTTTGGCGTTTTTGGCGCCATCACCAAGGCTGTACATCAACAGCCCACAGCCGACGGAACAATACGTACAGGTATTACGGGTTTCACGGGCGCGCAGCAGTTTGTACTGCCGGGTTTCCGCTAACGCCACTTCCGGGGCAAAGCCCAGAGCAGCCACCGTCGTCCCTGCCATACCGCCAGCGCAGATCTTAAAGAACTGCCTTCTGCTGACCTGCATGGGGGTCTCCTTTCACTTGCGATTGTCACATTGTTTCAAATGGCGCTTTCCCCCTGGAAGCGGGAAGCGCTAAAATTACTGTTGTTTTTACGCGGCAATATTACCACAGCGTGTATGTGGTTGTTACAGACAGGTGCCACTTAAGTGAACAATATAAAGCCAGACCAACATATCAATGACATCAATGAGACCTTGCTCACGGGGGTAACCCAGTCTCAGGTTTATCAACGTGGGCAACTCACTACCGCACAACAGGATTGGCTGGCGGAAGAGGTTCCGGTCGCACTGGTCTACAACGGCATCTCTCACGTGGTGATGATGTGTACCCCCAAGGATCTGGAGGCCTTCGCCCTGGGTTTTTCTCTGTCCGAAGGCATCATTGAGTCACCGCGCGATATCTACAGTATAGAGATTAACCAAACTTGTAATGGACTGGAGGTGCAAATCGAGCTCTCCAGCCGTCGCTTTGCCGGTTTAAAAGAACGTCGCCGCGCCATGGCAGGCCGCACCGGCTGCGGGGTGTGTGGCATCGAACAGTTGGCGGATATTTTTCGCCCGCTGCCTGCTTTGCCGTTCACCCAGACCTTTTCCCTCACCAACCTCGACCGTGCCCTGGGGCAACTCAAGCAGGTGCAGGCCGTCGGCCAACTCACCGGTTGTACCCACGCCGCCAGTTGGATTTCGCCACAGGGTGAACTGCTGGGTGGCTGTGAAGATGTAGGTCGCCACGTCGCACTCGACAAGCTGCTCGGGGTGCGCGCGAAACAAGACTGGCAGCAGGGAGCTATCCTGGTTTCCAGCCGCGCCAGTTACGAAATGGTGCAAAAATCGGCCATGTGCGGCGTCGAGATCCTGTTTGTGGTTTCTGCGGCCACCTCACTGGCGGTGGAAATTGCCGAACGCAGCAACCTGACGCTGGTCGGCTTCAGCAAACCCGGCCGCGCCACGGTGTTTACCCACCCGCAGCGTATTGTGGACTAACCAAAAACCCTACAATAAGTAGGGCATTGATAATCATTTTCAATATCATTTAAATAACTATAATGATCCGACTGCTTACGCGGTGCTCACATATTGCGCCGCCCCTATACCATTGGAGATGATGATCATGAGTTATTCACTGCCATCCCTGCCGTACGCCTACGACGCACTGGAACCGCATTTCGACAAGCAGACGATGGAAATCCATCACACCAAACATCACCAGACTTACGTTAACAACGCCAACACCGTGCTGGAAGCCTACCCAGAGTTGGCTCAATACGGCGTTGAAGAACTGATCCAGGACCTGGATAAAGTCCCTGCTGACAAGCGCACCTTCATGCGTAACAACGCCGGTGGCCATGCTAACCACAGCCTGTTCTGGAAAGGCCTGAAAATCGGCACCACGCTGGGTGGCGATCTGAAAGCCGCTATCGAACGTGATTTCGGCAGCGTTGAGAAATTCCAGGAAGAATTCGAGAAAGCCGCAGCGACCCGCTTCGGTTCAGGTTGGGCCTGGCTGGTGCTGAAAGGCGACAAACTGGCTGTGGTCTCTACCGCTAACCAGGACAGCCCGCTGATGGGCGAAGCCGTTGCCGGCGCTTCAGGCTTCCCAATCGTCGGCCTGGACGTATGGGAACACGCTTACTACCTGAAATATCAGAACAAACGTCCAGATTACATCAAGGCATTCTGGAACGTGGTTAACTGGGACGAAGCAGCAGCACGCTTCGCGGCGAAGAAGTAATTCGTCCCCGGCTATGAAGATGCCCGCTTAATGCGGGCATTTTTTTGCCCAAAATTCGCTAAAGTTTGACCTTCCTTTGCCGATAGTTTGTTCAATTGACGTTCGCCCGGAAAGGAAAATCACTATGGCGGCATTGCAAACATTGGCAGGAAAATTCGTTCATCTCACCGTGGGTAAAAAGCTGGGCCTTGGATTTGGTCTGATGCTGTTGCTGACGGCAATCATCGCCGGAACCGGCGCGCAGTATCTGCATATTATCGAATCCCGCGCCGATCGCATCGACTTCAGCAACCGGCTGAACGACGAGATCAATCAGGCCAAATACAACCGTGCACTGTTCGGCCAAACCTACAAACCGGAATACCTGAAAAACAACCGCACCAATATCGAAAACGCGGTGAAGCTGATCAACCAGGGCCAGGATCTGGACTGGGATCCCCAGAGCCGAAAAGACCTGCAGCGCCTGGTTGGGCTGATCGGCCAATACCAGCAGCAGCAAAACGCCTTCGAGCAAGCGGTGGCGGCGAAAGACGCGGTACGTCAAAGCTGGAACATGTCGGAAGTGCAGGACAGTCTTAACCAGGTGGAGCGCCAAATCACCAACGCTGACCTGCAACTGGCCTTTATTCAGTTGAACCAGAAGCTGACTCTGGTGCGCTACGGTGCCCGTGGCCTGTTACTGAGCCTGAGTGCGGAATCTGAAGCCCCGCTGGTGGCAGCGATTGACGATGCACGCAGCGCGGCCAACGCGCTCAGTCGGCGGCTCAGCGACGCCCAGCGCCCTCTGTTGCAGCCCTTGCTGACCGCGCTCGACGACTACAAAAACCGCATTGAAGCCTACCTGCCAGCCTATCAGCAGGAACAAGCGATCAGCCAACGGCTGGGCAACAGCGCGCAGGAAGTGGGCACGCTGGTTAACGCCTTTATGCAGGACGAACTGACGCAAACCCATAACGATATCAATTCGGCGCAGTGGCAGATGGGCATCACCACGCTGATCGCCATTATTGCCGGGTTGCTGGTGGCCTGGCGCATCACGCTGCAGATCACCCGACCGCTGCAAAGTACGCTGGCGCTGGCGGAACGCATCGCCAGCGGCGATCTGCGTCAGGCGCAGACCAGCACCCGTCGCGACGAACTGGGTCAGCTGTTGAACGCCGTGGCAGCGATGAGCCAGAACCTGCGCGATATGATTGAAAAAATCCAGATGGGGGTCAGCCAGGTGTCCACCGCCGCCGCAGAGATTGCCGCCGGTAACACCGATTTGTCCTCACGCACCGAACAGCAGGCCGCCGCGGTGGAAGAAACCGCCGCCAGCATGGAACAACTGACCGCCACGGTGAAGCAGAACGCCGAAAACGCCCACCATGCCAACCAGTTGGCCACCGATGCTTCTCAGACGGCCCAACAGGGCGGCAAGCTGGTGGCGAGCGTGGTCAACACCATGCGTGATATTTCCAGCAGTTCGCAGCGGATCGCCGAAATTACTACCCTGATCAACGGCATCGCCTTCCAGACCAATATTCTGGCGCTCAACGCGGCCGTAGAAGCCGCGCGCGCCGGAGAGCAAGGGCGCGGCTTCTCAGTGGTGGCCAGCGAGGTGCGTAACCTGGCACAGCGCAGCGCCCAGGCAGCCAAAGAGATCGAAGGGTTGATTACCGAATCGGTCAGTCGGGTACAGACCGGCACCAGCCTGGTGGAAAACACCGGTAATACCATGGAGCAAATCGTTCTGTCGGTCACCCATGTGCGGGACATCATGGCGGAGATTGCTGCCGCTTCCGACGAGCAAACCCGCGGCATCGCCCAAATTGGTCAGGCGATTGTCGAAATGGATCACACCACCCAGCAGAACGCCGCGCTGGTGGAAGAATCCGCCGCCGCCGCCGACTCGCTGGAAGAACAGGCGGAAATGCTGTTGCAGAGCGTCTCGGTGTTCCGACTGGCAGAGCATCAGGCCCCTGCCGCAGTGAAAAGCGCCGTCATCAAAACACCGGTCGGCAAACCCCAGGCTACCCATACCGCCGCGCAAGACAACTGGACCACCTTCTGATGCTTCCCCCGCCCGAAACCTCTCGGGCGGGTTATTGTTCCTCCCTGCCAACTCAGGCTATGCTGGACCTTCGACGCGAGACATGGAGGCGCATATGCATCACCCAGAGGTTTACATCGGCACTATCCAACCCTACGAAGGCGGGCGGCCCAGCGGCATTGCCAAACGTCTGGTGGACGGAGCCGTCAAGCTGACCCCGCTCGGCCTGGAAGGCGACGAACAGGCGGAAAAAAGTTATCACGGCGGGCCAGACCGCGCGCTGTGTCACTATCCCCGTGAACATTACCACCACTGGCGCGAGCAGTTTCCGGCGCAGGCAGAACAGTTCAGCGCACCGGCCTTTGGTGAGAATATCTCTACCCTGGGGCTGACCGAACACAACGTGTTTATGGGTGATATCTTCCGCTGGGGCGAAGCGCTGATCCAGGTCACCCAGCCTCGCTCTCCGTGCTTTAAGCTCAACTACCATTTTGATATCGATGACATCTCGGTGCTGATGCAGCAAAGCGGCCGCTGTGGCTGGCTGTACCGCGTGGTGTCTGCCGGTAAAGTCAGCGGCGATCATCCGCTGGAACTGGTGACGCGCAACAGCGATGTCTCGGTTGCCGAGGCCATCGGTATTGCCTGGCATATGCCGTTTGATGAAGAACAGTATCGCCGCCTGCTGGCGGTAGCCGGGCTGTCCGCCAGCTGGAGCAAAACCATGCTGATGCGCATCAGCGAAGGCCGTCTTGAAGACTTTAATCGCCGTTTGCTCGGCCGCTGAACAAGACCGCTCAGGAATCAAGCCTGATGCCGCATGCAGCGCTAAAAGCTTTCATCGACCTATACTGTTCAGCGTCGGTCGTTCCGACCCCCTCTTTCAGGCAGGAGCAAAGTTATGAACACCCCGTCTCATTCGATCCACCACGCGGCAGCCGAAGGCTACCAGGCCAACGCCGATCGTTACGTTAAAGGTCGCCCAGACTACCCACCGGAAATCACCACCTGGCTGCGCGACACCATCGGCCTGCACGCCGGTATGACGGTGATCGATCTCGGTGCCGGTACCGGCAAGTTCACCCCGCGCCTGCTGGAAACCGGTGCGCAGGTGATCGCCGTTGAACCGGTGGCACAGATGCTGGAAAAGCTGTCGGCCGCACTGCCGCAGGTAAAAACCCTGGCGGGCACCGCGGAGTCGATCCCGCTGCCGGATGAGTCGGTCGACGCGGTGGTCTGCGCGCAATCCTTCCACTGGTTCGCCACACCAAAGGCTTTGGCCGAAATCCAACGTATCCTTAAGCCCGGCGGCAAACTTGGCCTGGTGTGGAACATGCGTGATGCACGTGTGAGTTGGGTGCGTAAGCTGAATCAGATTGTTGACCGTCACGAAGGCGACGCGCCGCGTTTCTACACCGGTGAATGGCGTAAACTTTTCCCGTTCAAAGGCTTAGATGCGTTGCAGGAGCAGGTGTTTATGCTCGGCCATCAGGGTGCGGTTGAGGATGTGATTTTTAACCGGGTGCGCTCCACCAGCTTTATCGCCGCCTTACCGCCACAGCAGCAGGAACAGGTGATCGAACAGATTCGGCAGTTGGTGGCAGAGGAAGGGGAATTGCAGGGCAAGGACAGCGTGACCGTGCCCTATCAAACCAAGGCGTATTTCACTACCAAGCTATGAAAACCGGGCGCCACATACCCAAAATAATTGGAGTTGCATCAAGGCGGCAAGAGCGAGAGTCCCCAGGAGCTGACTCAAGTCAGTGACTGGGGTAAGCGCTCGCAGCTAACACAGATGCAACTTCAAGTATGACGGGTACCGGTAATCAGAAGGCTTTCTTGGCGTAACCGGTGACCACTTTCAGGCCCATTTCACGACCCAGTGCGGTCATCGGGTGCACCACGATCAGGCCGCGCACGTTTTTCTTCAACGTGCCCATGTCCGCCTGTTCTTTCTTGGTGATTTCACGGCTAAACGGCAGTTGGCTCAGCTTTTGCGCTTCGGCGCTCAGCTTCTCAACGCGCACGCCTTTCAGGCGCTCGATTTCTGCTGCCATCTTCTCTTTTTCTTTGGTGTGCTGAGCGATCAGGTCAAGATTGCCCTGTTGGATTACCAGGGTATCTTTGTGCTTCAGTGCGTCCAGCAGGTCGCTAAGGCGCTTGATCTCTGCCTTTTCTATCTCTTTCATGGTTTCTGGCCTGTTGTGCCTGTACGGCACGCTAATCAATGATGACCACATTGTAGCAAAATGCGCGCGTGGTTACTCGTCTTGCGCAATGCCCGGCGGCAAGCCACTCATCTCGCAGGCTTTGGCACCGACACGCGCCAGCGCCTGGCTGTAACGCGCATTAAACGGATAACAGCAGGAGAGCCGCAATGCGTTGCGATAGCGGCCGCTGGGGGAATACAGCGTGCCCGGCGTCAGGCATATTTGTTCCTCCAGCATCTGGTGGAACAGCGCCACGCTGTCGACCCCGGCCGGGAACTCCACCCAAAACACAAAACCGCCCGCCGGCTGAGTCGCCCGGGTACCGCGTGGAAAATGGCGTGCAATCAGCGCCCGTGCTTCATCCACCTGGGCAGCATAGCGTTTTCGCAGGTTGCGCAGATGATGATCGTAGCCGCCGGTTTCCAGGAACATCGCCAGCGTTTCCGACAGCAACTGCGATTCCGACATCGACGATACCGCCTTCAGCTTGCGCAATGCCTCGTTAAAGCGGCCGCCGCTGATCCAGCCGATGCGGAAGTCCGGCGCCAGCGTCTTGGTAAAGCTGGAGCAGAACAGCACCCAGCCGTCGCGATCGAAAGCTTTCACCGCCGGGGTCAGCGCACCGCCGAACTGCAGCTCTGCGTACAGCCCGTCTTCAATCAGGGGCACCTGATGATCGTTCATCAGCCGCGCCAGACGTTTTTTGGCCGCCAACGGCATGGTGCAGCCCAACGGGTTTTGCACCGTCGGCATGGCGATCACCGCATTCAGCCGCTTCTCGTTCAGCAACAGTTCCAGCGCATCCAGCGACAACCCGTGCTGCGGATCGGTAGGGATTTCCAGCGCCTTCAACCCCAGGCTGGCCAGCAGCGGCAGCAGATAAAAATAGGTCGGTGACTCCAGCCCGACGCAGTCGCCCGGCCTGGTGGTTACACGCAGTGCCAGTTGCAGCGCCTCCATGCAGCCGTGAGTCAGTGTGATATCGCCGGGCTCCAGCAGCATGCCCAACGTCATCGAACGCCGGGTGATCTGCTGGCGCAGCCGCAGGCTACCGGGCGGCAACGCGTACTGGCCAATAAGATTCGGCTGACGGCGTAACTGCGAGGAAAGCATTCGTCCCAACTTGCCGCCGGGATAGAAATCAGAGGTCTGCGGGCAGGCCAGCGAAAGGTTGGTGAACGCCGAATTCTGCTGGGCGGCGAACACCGTGTCGATCAACGCCAGTACGTCATCCGCCGGTGGCTCTATCCGGCTGCTGGTCGGTGAGGCGGCTTTCAGCGCCGGCAAGGTGTTGCACACATAGAAACCAGACTGTGGCCGTGCTTCTATCAACCCGCGATCTTCCAGCGTGCGGTAAGCCGCCACCACGGTATTGATACTGACGCTATGGGTCTGCGCGCAGCGGCGCACCGAAGGTAAACGGCTGCCGGGCAGCAGCGTGCCGCGGCGTATGGCTTCCGCCAGCGTATCCGCCAGTTGCTGATAACGCGTTTCCGGCATTTCATCGAGCAGGGTCACAGTTTGTCTCCAGGCAATGGGTACAGTTTGAATTTGATACAACTGTATCCATGACAATAGCGGGTTTTTGGTTCTGTCACCATCTGCCCGTAGGTTTTATGCTGGTTCCCTTGCTCCTCGGCCTTTTAAGGAACCCTTATGCTGGACTCCGCCTTTATCAGTTATGTCACCGTCATGTCGATTACCCCTGGTCCCAACAACCTGCTGCTGGCATCGTCCGGGGTTAATTTTGGTCTGCGTCGCACCCTGCCAATGGTGTTTGGCATTAGCGTCGGCTGTGCGGTACAACTGGCTCTGACCACCACCCTGCTGGCTCTGATCCTGAGTTCAGCCGGTATGATTCGCTTTCCGCTGGCGGTGATCGGCTGTACCTACCTGCTGTGGCTGTCATGGAAATTGTTCAGGGCGGCATCGCCGGACGGTAAACAACAGGCACAGCCGATGCGCTTAATCCACGGCGCTTTGTTTCAGGCGGTGAATCCCAAAGCCTGGCTGATGGCAATTAACGTGGCCATTCTGTTCACCCCACGCGAAGGGGCCAGCCTCAGCCATACGCTGATGATCATTGCCGGTTTCACCGCCCTGAACATTCCTTGCGTACTGGTATGGGCGATATTGGGCGATCGCCTGCGTGATGCGCTGCGCGTGACCTGGAAACTGCGGGTGTTTAATGGCGTCATGGCGGGGTTGATGGCAGCCACGGCTCTGTGGCTGTTATTCGACGAGTGGCGCGCGGCCTTTGCTTAATTGCGGCCGAGCGGGGAAAGCCGGGACGGTTGCTTGGCACCGATGCCGGCAATCAGATCGGTGACCGACAGCACCATAGTCGAACGCAATACCTGCTGATATCGCTGACGCTGCATGGCGATCAGCGATTCGTCCGCCTCACCAGGCTGCAGGAAGGTGGGCACCGGTGGCAGTGCGGCCACGCAATGCAGTTCGCCAAACGGCCCGAGAATTTCATCATCGACAAAGCGGTATTCCTCCCCATCGTGGTTCAGCTCTTCGCGCATCGCCATCAGCAGTTCGGCATCTTCGTACTCGTGACGTGAAATCACCCCCAGCCCATACATCAGCTTCAGGCGCACCGACAGTTCACCCAATGGCCCGGCACCGGACAATAGGGGTTCGACGGCATACTTCACCGCATAGTCGTCCTTGCGGAACACCTGCACCACCAGCACGTTGAGCGCTTCCGCCAGCAGCTCTACCGCCGCGATCAGAAAACTGCGCACCGTCTTGCCTGCGTTCAGTCGTTCCAGAACCTGATTTTCAAATGCCTGTGTTTCTTCCATCGTCGCTTTTCGAATGGCCTGGGTGGCGCCGTCAATGCTGAAGTCGGGGTGTAGGGGCGCAATGGGCTGCGCCCGAAGATTCATCATGCCGAATCTACTTTTGCATGGCGTTATACACAGCAACAGCCTGTTCTACAACCTCACTTTCCGCCGGCAGGCCGGAAATTTGCGCCAGCGCCGCTTTTGGCCCCAGTTTGGCCAGCAGCTCCACCAGCTCTTTGGCCTGCGGATCCTGCTCGCTGCGGTAGCTCATGGCAGCAGCAATCCCCTGGATCAGATTGGCATGCGGCAGACCGTATTCCAGCGTGCCGAGCAACGGTTTGATCAGGCGATCGCCGGCGCTCAGCTTACGCAGCGGCTGACGGCCCACACGCTCAACGTCGTCGTGCAGATACGGGTTCTCAAAGCGGCTGAGGATTTTGTCGATGTAAGCAGCGTGCCTGGCGGCATCAAAACCGTAACGTTTGATCAGCACCGCACCGCTTTCTTCCATAGCACCTTTCACCACGCGACGGATCGTCGGGTCGAGAATGGCATCGCGAATGGTCAGCAGCCCGGCCTGCTGGCCCAGATAGGCGGTAATCGCATGGCCGGTATTGAGCGTGAACAGCTTGCGCTCAACAAACGCCATCAGGTTATCGGTCAGCTCCATGCCGGCGATCGCCGGTGGCTGGCCCTTGAACTGGGTCTGATCGACAATCCACTCGCTGAAGGTTTCTACCGTCACTTCCAGTGGATCGCTGCTGCCTGCTTCGGCCGGCGGCACAATACGGTCAACCGCCGAGTCGACAAAGCCGACATGCTGTTCGACCCATGCCTGCTCATCCTGCGGCAAGACATCGAACACGTGCTGTTTTAACTGGCTGGTGCCACGCACCATGTTCTCGCAGGCGATGATGTTTAGCGGTTGGCTGTTGCCCTGCTGATGACGTTTGATCAGCCCTTTGGCGATAGTCCCGGCAATTTTAGCCAGGATCTGCGGGCCCACGGCGGTGGTCACGATATCCGCTTCGGCGATCAGCGCGACAGCCTCTTCACTGCCGCTGTTCACCGCGCTGACGTTGTTAACCTGCTCGACCCGGGCCTGCTCGCCGACCACGTGGACCTGATAGCTTTTACGGCTGTTCAGCAGGTCCAGCACCGTCTGGTTAACGTCGGCAAAGGTCAGTTCGGCCTGCGCGTCTGCCAGCAGCTTGCCGATAAAACCACGCCCAATATTTCCCGCACCAAAATGTAATGCTTTCATATTCCTACCTTTCTAATGTCGAAGGGTGCAGCAAGCTGCACCCCTTAAAATGATTCTGTTATCCGACTTTTTTGCCACCCAGCAGATCCAACACTTCCTGCACACTGGTGGTATTCGCCAGCCGCTCGATGACACCATCGTCATCCAACGCGTTGGTCAGGCTGGTGATCACCTGGATATGTTCGTTATTGCGAGCCGCGATGCCGATGACCAACCGAGCCACCTCATCCTCTTCATCACCAAAACGCACGCCCTGCGGGTATTGGCAGAACACCACGCCGGTGCGCAACACCCGGTCTTTGGCTTCGATGGTGCCGTGCGGCACGGCGATCGACTCGCCCAGATAGGTGGAGGTAAGTTTTTCGCGCTCCAGCATCGCCGGGACGTATTCCGGTTCAACGTAGCCACCTTTGACCAGTTGCTCACCGGCGAAGCGGATCGCCTGCTCTTTGTCGCTGGCCTGCAGGTTAAGGAACACGTTACTTTCGCTCAGTCGGAACAGGTTTTGCTCGCTCGCTTCAAAGCTGTCGTCCAGCGTGCTAATGACTTTTTGTTGGTTATCGGTGGTTTTGTTGGCCGCCACCAGGCGCTCGGTCAGATCGTTATACAGCTTGCTGTCGAGGAAGTTGGTCAGCGAGATATGCTGAGCCTGTGGCGCATGACGCATCGCGCGCTCGGTCAGATCACGGTGAGTGATCACCAGATCCACATCGTCCGGCAGGCTGTTGATCGCGCTGTTGGTCACCGAGATGTTTTTCAGCCCGGCATCTGCCACTTTCTTGCGCAGCACACCGGCCCCCATCGCACTGGAGCCCATACCGGCATCGCAGGCAACGATGATTTTACGTACCGTGGTCAGGTCACCATCCACGGCGGCATGAGCCGCTGCACCGCCTTTAGACTGCGACTTCATTTCTTGCATGCGGCGAGTCGCCTCTTCCAGGTCGTCCTCTTCTTTCACTTTTGAGGTTTTCAGCAAGAAACTGGCGACCACAAATGACACCACAAATGCCGCACCGATGGCCGCCAGGTTGGCAAAATAAGCGCCCTTCGGCGTCATCGCCAACACCGCCAGAATCGAGCCAGGAGAAGCCGGAGAAACCAGACCGCCGTTCAACAGGGTCAGGGTGAATACGCCGGTCATACCGCCCAGGATCACCGCCAGCAGCAGGCGTGGGTTCATCAGTACGTACGGGAAGTAGATTTCGTGAATACCCCCGAAGAAGTGGATGATCGCCGCACCGCCCGCAGACTGCTTGGCACTGCCGCGACCAAAGAACATGTAGGCCATCAGCACGCCCATACCCGGACCTGGGTTGGCTTCAATCAGGAAGAAGATGGATTTACCGGTTTCTGTCGCCTGCTGGATGCCCAGCGGTGAGAAGATGCCGTGGTTAATGGCGTTGTTCAGGAACAGGATTTTCGCCGGCTCCACGAAGATCGACGCCAGTGGCAACAGGTTGTTGGTCACCATGATATTTACACCGGTAGCCAGGATATGCGACAACCCTTCTACCAGCGGACCAATGGCCATAAACGACAGAATGGCCAGCAACATACCGATAATGCCGGCGGAGAAGTTGTTCACCAACATCTCAAAACCGCTTTTGATCTTGCCGTCTACCCAGCGGTCAAAATGCTTGATCGCCCAGCCGCCCAACGGACCGGCAATCATCGCGCCGAGGAACATCGGCATGTCCGCACCGACAATCACACCCATGGTAGTGATGGCACCGACCACGCCACCGCGATCGCCACCCACCAACCGGCCACCGGTAAAGCCGATCAGCAACGGCAGCAGGTAGGTGATCATTGGGCCAACCAGCTTGGCTAAGGTTTCGTTCGGCAGCCAGCCGGTAGGAATGAATAACGCGGTGATGATACCCCAGGCGATAAATGCGCCAATGTTGGGCATCACCATGTTGCTTAAGAAGCGGCCAAAGTTTTGAACTTTGACTTTGATGTCTGGTGAAAACATAAAACACACCCCTATTGTTACGCGCTGACAATAGAGCGCGTGATTATTGTTGTAACGGTCCAGCTGTGTTGGTGCTGTCTACTAAATGGACTCTATCACGCTGTTTTTTGCCCGGCGAACCTTCCGAACATTTGTGACGCAGATCACCAACAACACCCCATTGGCAGGGTGGTTATAGTGATATGCGTCACACTTACTCGGTGTAAAAAAAAGACAATGGTCTGAACTCGCCCTGAAAACCGATAAAAATGAGATATACATCACATTTTGATATTGCGTGTTTGTTTTTGAATTGTGATGTTGGTCACAATTTATTTATCGGTGGCTACCGAATCCTGGTTTGGGGGACGTTCTTCCCTGTGAGCATTCATCCCGTCGGGAAATAGCGGTGCGATGAATGAAAGAAAACTACATATTGGAAAACGATGATTAATTGAAGTGTAGTACAGAAGCGTCGGTCAGGAAGTGAGCAAGCTGTTGGAAAGACTGGAAGGGAAATGGCAGAAGCCGTTATGCCGGCTTCTGCGTTTACACTATTACTGGGTGACGCTTGAAACGGTTTTCTGTGCGTTCAGTAAATCCTGCTGCTTGGCCACCAGATTCGACATCATGGTGTTGTACTGCGTTGCCTGCTGGGAGGTACGGAACTGCACGCCGTTATTGTTAAAACTCACCTGATTACCCTGAGTACGCAGGAAATCCCCAACCTGCACCAGATCCTGAACGAAACTGGCGGTAGTAGGAATAACCGGCATCAGCGCATTGGCCGGCCCGGTGACAATCTTGTCATAGGCCTGGTTATACACCGCTTTCAGGTCGTCAGGTTGCTTCAGTGCGGCCCGGGCGGTATCCGCCTGTGACTTGGCTGACTGGATCTGCTGCCCCAGCAGGTTCAGCGCCCCCACGGACTGTTGCAGCATATCACGCTTGCTCATGTAGTCCTGCGCGGTGCGGATCTGGTTAATTTGATCCAACGCCGGCGTCAGGCTGGCATCCAGTGATTTGGACAACTGCTGTGAAAAACCGACCAAAATGGCGTAATCACCGGCATAGTTGCCGAACTTCTGTTTCTGATCTTCGCTCAGCGTCGGGATTTTCGCGCCGCTGCGCATCACCGTATTCTGTATGTAATCAATGAACGCCTTGCGTTGTTCCGGCTCTTTATCGCCGCAAGCAGTCAATTGCATGACCACCAACAATGCCAATACCGGGGCCAACCAACGCGCGAAATTTCTGCTCTGGATCCCTACCGCCATGTGACATAACTCCTGTTATAAACCTGCTTTTTCATCGGACTCCGTCCCTTTTTCTGCACTCCCTGCGCCTATAAGAATAGATCAACTGAGTGCGATACGATACGCGATTCACCTTTCGGGGCTTATTCTTCGGTGAAAGGGGAGTAATAGCGATATCTGAAACCATGTCGAACATGATTTGAGAGCGCTGAAATAAAGCCCTACCCCCCAAGTCAGCCCCCAAGTCGGTGAGCTATTGGCAGCGTTAAAAGGAACAGGTTTGACACAAAACCGCCCACTGCGGAAACAGCAATAAAAAAGGCGCCCTAAGGCGCCTCAGACTGCTGACATAGTTATTTATGGTTAAAAGTACTATTTCGAGTGCTAATAAAAGCAAAGAATTATGTCTTCTGGTTTATCCCAAACATCCGAAAACCACGTTTTTCGGGTGTTTGTCACCAAACTAAGGCGCCCTAAGGCGCCTTTTCACAGCAGAACCGCTTATTGCAGCACGGAGATATCCGCTACCTGCAGGAACAGCTCACGCAGCTTGCTCAGCAGCGTCAGACGGTTCACACGCACCGCTTCGTCTTCTGCCATCACCATGACGTTGTCGAAGAACGCATCGACCGGCTCACGCAGGTCAGCCAGTTCCACCAGCGCATCCTGATAGTTGCCTGCCGCAAAATACGGCTCCAGCTTATCGCGCAGCACCACCAGGTGAGTCGCCAATTGGATCTCAGCCGCTTCTTTCAATACCGAGGCATGTACACGGTCATTCAGCGTATCGGTAGATTTGGCCAGAATATTGGAAACGCGTTTGTTGGCCGCAGCCAGCGCTGCTGCCGCTTCCAGGGTACGGAAGTGGGTTACGGCTTTAACGCGAGCGTCAAAGTCTGCCGGTTTGGTCGGACGACGTGCCAACACCGCCTGAATGGTGTCAACGGCATGGCCTTCTTCCTGATACCAGGCGCGGAAGCGACCCAGCATAAACTCGACCACCTCGTCGACCACCTTGGCGTTGGTCAGCTTGCTGCCGTACAGGCGCACGGCCTCTTCGGTCAGGGTCTGCAGATCCAGCGACAGGTTTTTCTCAACGATAATACGCAGCACGCCCAGTGCAGCACGGCGCAGTGCGAACGGGTCCTTGTCGCCTTTCGGATGTTGCCCAATGCCGAAAATACCGGCCAGGGTGTCCATCTTGTCGGCGATCGCCAGCGAACAGGCCACCAGCGACTCTGGCAGCGCATCACCGGCAAAGCGCGGCTGGTACTGCTCATTCAGCGCGACGGCAACGTCTTCTGCTTCGCCGTCGTGACGCGCATAGTGCATGCCCATCACGCCCTGGGTGTCGGTGAATTCGAAGACCATGTTGGTCATCAGATCACACTTCGACAGCAGGCCCGCACGGGTGGCGTGATTAACATCGGCGCCAATCTGGCCGGCAACCCAGCCCGCCAGCGTCTGAATACGATCGGTCTTGTCGCGCAGGGTACCCAGTTGCTGTTGGAACAGCACGGTTTCCAGACGCGGCAGGTTATCTTCCAGACGTTTTTTGCGGTCGGTGTTGAAGAAGAACTCGGCATCGGCCAGACGCGGGCGCACCACCTTCTCGTTACCGGAGATAATTTGCTGCGGATCTTTGGATTCGATATTGGCCACAAAGATAAAGTTCGGCATCAGTTTGCCCGCGGCGTCATACACCGGGAAATACTTCTGGTCGCCCTTCATGGTGTACACCAACGCTTCCGCCGGCACCGCCAGGAATTTTTCTTCGAATTTGGCGGTCAACACCACCGGCCACTCGACCAGCGAGGCCACCTCTTCCAGCAGGCTTTCGCTCAGATCGGCCTTGCCACCAAGGGTCGAAGCAGCCAGCTCGGCGTCACGCTTGATCATCGCCTTACGGGTTTCGTAATCGGCGATCACCTTACCGCGCTCCAGCAGGATCTGCGGATATTGGTCGGCATTGTCGATAGTGAACTCGGCCTCACCCATGAAACGGTGGCCGCGAACAGTGCGGGCAGAATCGATGCCCAGCACGGTGCCCGGGATCAGTTCTGCACCCAGCAGCATCGTCACGGTGTGCACCGGACGCACGAACTGCACCTCGGAATCGCCCCAGCGCATCAGTTTCGGGATCGGCAGCTTGGCCAGTGAATTGCTGACCATGCCCGCCAGCAGCGCTTGCGCGGACTGGCCTTTAACGTGGGCGCGATACAGCAGCCATTCACCTTTGTCGGTCGCCAGACGTTCGGCCTGATCGACGGTAATACCACAACCGCGTGCCCAACCTTCGGCCGCTTTGCTTGGCTTGCCTTCGGCGTCAAACGCCTGGGCAATGGCCGGACCGCGTTTTTCGACTTCGCGATCGGCCTGTGCAGCGCTCAGATTAGCCACTTTCAGCGCCAGACGGCGTGGAGCGGCAAACCAGCTCACTTCGCCGTGCTCGAGGTTGGCGCTATCCAGCTCGGCGGTAAAATTCGCGGCAAAAGCTTCTGCCAGTGAACGAAGAGCCTTCGGCGGCAGCTCTTCCGTGCCGATTTCCACCAGGAAAGTCTGTTGAGTCATGGCTGCCTCTTAGCTCTTGTTCTTTTTGCACATTGGGAAGCCCAGCGCTTCGCGAGAAGCGTAGTAGGCCTCGGCAACGGCTTTGGTCAGCGTGCGGATACGCAGAATATAACGCTGACGCTCGGTCACCGAGATCGCCTTGCGCGCATCCAACAGGTTGAAGGTGTGGCCGGCCTTCAGAATACGTTCGTAAGCCGGCAGCGGCAGTGGTTTTTCCAGAGCCAGCAGCGACTGGGCTTCTTTCTCGTACTGCTCAAAGCAGGAGAACAGGAAGTCCACATCGGCGTATTCGAAGTTGTAAGTAGACTGCTCCACTTCGTTCTGGTGGAACACGTCACCATAGGTGGTCACACCCAGCGGGCCGTCGCTCCACACCAGATCGTAGACGCTGTCCACGCCCTGGATATACATCGCCAGGCGTTCCAGACCGTAGGTGATCTCGCCGGTTACCGGTTTGCACTCCATGCCGCCAACCTGCTGGAAGTAAGTGAACTGCGTCACTTCCATGCCGTTCAGCCACACTTCCCAGCCCAGGCCCCAGGCGCCAAGCGTCGGGTTTTCCCAGTTATCTTCTACGAAACGGATGTCGTGAATGGTCGGATCCAGACCCAGCTCTTTCAACGAGCCCAGGTACAGTTCCTGAATGTTGTCCGGTGACGGCTTAATCACCACCTGGAACTGATAGTAATGTTGCAGGCGGTTCGGGTTTTCACCGTAGCGGCCGTCGGTCGGACGGCGGGATGGCTGCACGTAGGCGGTAGCCATAGGCTCCGGGCCCAGTGCGCGCAGGCAGGTCATCGGGTGTGAGGTTCCCGCGCCGACTTCCATGTCCAATGGTTGAACGATGGTGCAGCCCTGGCGCGCCCAATAGTCCTGCAGTGTCAGGATCAGGCCCTGAAAGGTCTTGGTATCAAACTTTTGCATGTTGAATTCGCACGCGATACAAGTGGATTTAAATGGGATGCGCCAGTATACCCGTTGACCGTAAGATATACAGCCCGAATCCGGCAACAAGTGCGAATCATCAAAGAAGCGCGGGGTTTTACGCACTGAAATGGGGCAAATGCGCCCGCATGGCACGGTTTCACGCTGCGGATACATAACGAGCCCCTGCCCTCCCTGGCCGCCGAGAGTGGCACTAACCTTGCTAGCGTCCTGATAATCAACATTTCAGGAGGTTCGCTGATGACTACCGCCTTAACCGACAGCCGCTATCGCTACCGTATTTTCGCCATGGTGTTCTTTATTGCGTTGATCAACTACGTCGATCGCGGTGCGCTTTCCTTCGCCGCCAACGATATCTCCCGTGAATTCAACTTCAACAAGGCCCAGTTGGGTGCCGTACTCGGTTACTTCGGCTTTGGCTATTTGTTTGGTTCGCTGTGCGGAGGCTTTCTGGCCGACCGCGTCGGCACCAAAAAGGTCTGGCTGATCGCCGGGGCACTGTGGTCGCTACTGGAGATCGCCACCGCCTGGGCGGGTGAACTGGGGGTAGCGCTGTTCGGGGGTTCGGCAATCATGGGTTTCGCCGCACTGCGTATCATGTTCGGTTTTGCCGAAGGGCCGGCCTATGCGCTGATGAACAAAACCATCGCTAACTGGGCACCGCGTAAAGAGCGTGGGTTTTCATTGGGTATCGGGTTGCTGAGCACCCAGGTGGGATCGCTGCTGACCGCTCCGCTGGCGGTAGGGTTGCTACTGCTGACCGATGACTGGCGCAGCATGTTTATTTTGCTGGGTTTGTTCTCGCTGCTCGCCATTCTGCTGTTTGCCCGCTTCTTCACCGACACGCCGCAAGAGCATCCGGAGGTCAACGCAACCGAACTGGCAGCCATCAGCGCCGATCAGGACGCAGACAGTCAACAACCACGGCTGCCGTGGTGGGCTTTCTTCACCAACCGTACGCTGGTGTTTAACGCCCTGGGTTACTTCTCTTTCCTCTATGTCACTTTTGTGCTGGTCACCTGGGGGCCCAAATACCTGCAAGACACCTTTAATTACGATCTGCACTCGCTGTGGTATGTGGCGATGATCCCGTGGAGTGGAGCCTGTTTCACCGTTCTGCTCGGCGGTCGCATCGCCGATGCGCTGCTGAGACGCTTCGGCAACCTGCGGCTGGCCCGTAATCTGTTTGCGGCAGTCACGCTGCTGCTGACCGGCACCTGCTTCCTGCTGATCCCCTTTATGAGCACGCCGACCGAAATCATTCTGCTGATGACACTGGGTAATGCGCTGAATGCGCTGGTGAATAATGTGTATTGGTCGGTGGTGATCGACGTCACACCGAAGGCTTCAGTAGGCGCCTACAGCGGTATGACGCTGGCGATTGCCAATATTGCCTCGATCACCGCACCGATGCTGAGCGGCTGGCTGGCACAACACCACGGCTATGGCGCCATGTTCTTAGCCACCGCCGTGGTGTCTTTCTGCAGCATGCTGTGCATGACCTTGCTGCAGCCGGAAAGAAAGATCGGGGCCGACAGCTCGCTTGTGAACCATCGTGGTATTCAGCACGCAGCGCAGCGATAACAACAAAACCATGAGGCAAGGATGCCGTCAGATTAACGCATGTCGAGTTAAGTTAATTTTGCTACCCGCCGACAATAGCGAATCTATTATCTACGCGATTGATAACATACCGGCAATAATAGTGCTTATAAAAACATCCTCAGGTGAAACATTGCAGGGATAATTAGTAAACAAACGATGCACAGATTAAAATAATCATTATCAACAGGAAAGAAACCCTCGATTATAACAAGCATCTATCAATCATTTATCTCTAAGGCTAAAAATTTACTTGCCGACTTGACTCTGGTAGGATTACCTATCGCACATTAACAATGTTGCAAGACGTAATTAAATTTAAAATTCGATTATGGAAGATGTAGAAATGATAGAAGTTTTTGATGTAGATTACAATCTACTGTCGGATAACCGATCGAAAGAATTATTCTCTTTAAGAAAGAGAACATTTAAGGATCGTCTCGACTGGATTGTGAATTGTGAAAACAACATGGAGTTTGACGAGTATGATAACAATCATACTACCTATCTGTTTGGCATGTATGACAACATGGTGATCTGCAGCCTGCGATTTATAGAAACAAAATACAACAACATGATCACCGGAACGTTTAAATCCTATTTTAACAAAATAGATATTCCGGAAGATAATTACATTGAAGCCAGCAGACTCTTTATCGATAAAGAGCGTGTTCAGACGTTGAAACTGCAAAAGAAACCCATCAGTTCAATACTATTTTTATCAATGATAAATTATGCAAGAAATTACGGTTACCAGGGGATCTATGCCATTATTAGCCACCCCATGCTAATTATCTTCCAAAGATCCGGTTGGGAAATATCTGTGGTCGAGCAAGGACAGTCAGAGAAAAACCAGCGTATCTATCTTATTTATATGCCGGTTGACGATCGTAACCAGCAGATATTGATCGATCGCATCAACTTGGCCCATCCTGGCTTAACTCCGGATCGCGACGCCTGGCCATTAGCCTTCCGCGTCAGGCAGCACGGGTCTTATGAGCTGTAGCTCAACGCCTAGCCTGATAGCATGCTTGGCGTTTGTAACCCCCAGTTTTTTGACAGCATTACCAATATGATATTTTATTGTGGTGAGTTTGATCCCCAGGATTAATGCAATCTCCTGATAGGATTTCCCCATGCTTGCCCAGTAAATTATCTCATTCTCTCGCTTCGAGAATATTTCTTTATTATTCATTTTGTCAAAATAGGTGGGGCTATTGATTTCCTTGTAAAACGTAGTGAGTTTA
The DNA here is from genome assembly GCF_949794035.1 of Serratia proteamaculans. Classification (NCBI taxonomy): domain Bacteria; kingdom Pseudomonadati; phylum Pseudomonadota; class Gammaproteobacteria; order Enterobacterales; family Yersiniaceae; genus Serratia; species Serratia proteamaculans. Next base: position 37,351 of record NZ_OX461105.1, on the reverse strand, counting down.
TCATGCGTAGTAATTAACAGCATTTGGAGTTTGTCTTGGTTAGCCGTTATTCTCTCTTCTATATTATCGTCACAATGCTTATCAATCATGATAGATAGCACCACCAAATTATGATTATGATCGTGCAGCACAAATGTATAGCCATTAACTACATTATAATTTTTCGCCATGTCAAAAATTTTTGGCAGCTTTAACCCTGGGTCAATCATTATATTTTCATCCCAGGAGAAAGGTGTAATGCGACGTGAGGCAGTAATCAGAACAGGATCAATAAACTGATAGTTATTATCTGTATAAAACTCAAACCATTCCGTTCTGTTCGAAATTATCGCAAAATTCGCCGGATTTCTTTTATTCATTATGGCATAGGCGTACTTCACATTACTATATTCGCTAAGTTTAGCTTCCAAATCGTTTTTTATGGAGGTGTTAATAATTTCATTATTGAAGAATGAATTTGACACTCAATCGTCTCCTTGAAAAATGAAAGTCCATCATAAATAAAAAGTATAACATAAAAACTACTTATGGCATAACTGAGAAAGCCGCCAAATAATATGATCCAAAAAGATAATTTAAAACGACACTCAACTTTATTTACACAATAAAGTTAATCACGGTGCGTTAATTTAATTAGATTAAAAGCCTGGCTATCATCACCAGAACACTTGGCAAATCTGGGTAAACAAGGAGAAATTCCGATAATTAACTGCCAAAGCATTCAGATGATTGAAATGTTAATTTTAATAACAAAATAAACAAGGGAGCTACATATCCAGGCAGGCATTACGAGTAAATACGAAGAGAAGCAAACCATTCGCTATCAAGGGCAAAAAACCAATAACTTCCTCACCCCATCAAATGACAGGGTGAAAGAAAGAAATTGACAATCAAAATATAGAAAACAATAATATTTAAATATTATTTCCCTGGTGTTGGCCAAATTGGCTATCTGATCCTGATTCAGGATCAGTTTTTTTTTGTAATGTGTGTCTTGTTTTTCTGGGGTAACAATAAAGTCTTTCAAACTCGAATGATAGTTGTACTAAAGTACAGTCACACACTGTATTTTCTCATATGGAGAGCGGTGATTACCGCATTATAGCGTTGGTTTCAACCCACTCAGTACCACCAATAAGCCGTAGCAAATCGGTTAATCCCTCATAAATAAACTCGCACTTTTCAGCCATCCATTATCAATATGCTGTCATGCAGATGTCAGGTACGTCATCGTTATAACTACGATTCATTGCACCAATCTGTATCGGTTACGGGCCCGATCTCAGGGCCCTGAGATAGATATCAACCCATCAGAACCGAGCGCTGACGCCGACGTTATACATAAACTGTTCGCCGCTGCTCAGGCCACCGGTCTGTGAAACGGTGGCGAACGCCGCCACCTGATCGGTCAGCGGCATGTTCGCCCCCAGCGTCACATCCACCCAGTTTTTATCCTGATTGGCACTGTCGCGGGTGAAAGAGGTTTGTGTGGATTTCAACCCGCCGCCGGCTCGATAAACATCATCACCAAATTGATGCTGATAGCTCACCTCGGCATACGGATTAAACAGGCCAAAGTTGCTGTCTAACCGCCAGCCCAGTGCACCAATCTGCGAATGGTAGGTCTGGTCGTTAAACCGCATGGCGGTGCTGTCGTTGCCGTCCTCGCTGTAACCGGAGACATTGCTGTAATCCCAGGCGAACTGCGCCATCGGTCCGGTGGTCAGGTAAGAGGTCACCGGGAAGTCATAGCCGGCGGTGACCCGTGCGCCCCACTGTTTACCGTCGGTGCTGCCGGTTTCGGTGCGATTTAACGCCCCAAGCTGCATGCTGCGGCGAATATCATCGTAATCCATCGTCGCGTAATGCAAATCGGCATTCACCCAGCCGTGCTCAAACACATCCAGAGCGGTAAAGGCCGAAAACAGCAGGCCACGCGCCTTATAGTCATAGCGGCTGGAGGGTTGCTGATCGTCATTGGAGCCGGAAATCAGCGCCCCAATTAACCAACCATCGGTCAACTGGTAATCCACCCCGACCGTCAGATTGTGGGTGGTGGCGTTGCCGTCACCGGCTGCCAGATTGGACGAATAGTCATAGTGTTGCCCGGCATAACCGCCGAACACGCCCAGCGCGCCTTGCGGATTATCACCGTTACGTAACTGTTGGAAACGGCTGTCGAGGGTGGCGCGGCTGTCGCGCGCCATGGCCGCCGTCGCCTGATTCAGCGCCACCACCTGCGCTGGGCCGTCCAGTACCGCCTGAATGTAATCGGCAATCAGTTGATGCGCCTGCGGGCTGGGGTGGAAATGGTCGGCAAACAGATAGGATTGGCTACTGTCAAAACCCGGCGTGGCAGAACTGCACACGGCGGAAGAGACGCCCGGCGGACAGGCCATACCGGCGGTATTGGTAAAGCCAAACTGCGCCGGGTTGGCAATCGCCTCGCTAAACAGCTTGTTTACGTCGACCCGGACGATATTACCGCTGCCCTGTGCCAGCAGGCGGTCTTCGCTCTGGTTGTAAAAATCAGTCAGTTGCCCGGCCTGAGCACTCAGGTTGTCAAAGGCGGCAATCAACTGTGCCGCAATCGCCTGCTGCACCTGCGGGATGGCACTGCCCTGCGCCGCTGCAGCCGTCAGCGCCTGGTGGATGGCCTGGGTACGCTGGTCGTTATCCGGCGTAGCCAATGTATTAAGGGTGGCATAGGCCGCCTGTACCGCCGCGTTTTGCACCGGGGTCAGCGCCTGCTGGATAATCAGCTCCATCAGTTGCGGCGTAGAACCAATATTTGGCACCGTCGGGACGATCACCGTACCGGCACCGGCATTCAGCAAAGTTTGAACCTGCGCTGCGGCGGCCGCGGCACTGTTGTAGGCCACACCCGGCGCGGTTGTCGGGTTTAACGCCGCTGCCGCCAAATCGTTGCCGCCAATCCAGTGAATATACAGTCCGTCACCATCAGCCCGGCCATTGACCCGATTGAGATAGCTCTGGACTTGATCCTGAGTGTTATCCGCCGGGTTGAGCGCCGGCACGGCCACGCCACCACCGGCGGCATAGTTGTCGCCCCCGTTATCCGAGGCCACCAGCGCGGCACCGATGCGCTGCGCCAAAACTTCGTCATACAACAGGTGCTTATTGCTGTCGTAGGTAAAGCGGCCATTGTTGCCGGTGTCACTCAGACTGTCGCCAAAGACGTAGAGTTGGTCGTAGGCCAGCACCGGGGTGGTCATACTGCATAATATCGCCACTGCAAGCACCGCCGGGCGGGGCATACTCGTTATTTTTAGAGGCATGAATAGACTCCTGAGAGCCAGCAAATGAAGGAAAACCACTTTTATCATTGGCCTTTTTTTAGTGCCGGCCATCTAGTAAATATTGCTGGCTTTTTCGCCACGTCAAGCCGGCTGATGATAAAACAATCAGGGGCTTGCCAAGTTCACCACTTCGGGCGATGCTTACTGTAAATAAACACAGCACAAGGACAGTCATTATGGTCAATGAACGTTGCGGTTGGGTGACGGCAGATCCGTTATACCTCGAATATCACGACAAGGAATGGGGAGCGCCGACCACCGATGCGCGTGAACTGTTTGAAATGCTCTGTCTGGAAGGACAACAGGCCGGGCTTTCGTGGATCACCGTGTTGAAAAAGCGTGAGAACTACCGTCGCGCCTTCCACAATTTCGATCCTCAGCGGGTGGCAACGATCGATGAGCAAGAGGTGGAAACGCTGCTGCAGGACAGCGGTATTATCCGCCACCGGGGCAAAATTGAAGCTATTATCGCCAACGCCAGGGCCTATCTGGCGATGGAAGCCGCCGGTGAAGATTTCGTCAGCTTTATCTGGACCTTTGTCGACGGCGAACCGCTGCTCAACCGTTGGCAACAACTGAGCGAGGTACCGGCGAAAACCGAACGCTCGGACGCCATGTCCAAGGCGCTGAAGAAACGCGGCTTCAAATTTATCGGATCTACCACCTGTTATGCCTTTATGCAGGCCAGCGGGCTGGTGAACGATCATCTGACAGGCTGCCTCTGCTACCCAAAGCCATAGCGATCCGCCCTTGCCAGCCGGTCGATTTGCCGCGGCTGATGGCCCTGTGGCTGCCCAGTACCATCGCTGCCCATCCGTTCGTGAAGGAAAGCTACTGGCTGGAAAGCGCAACGCTGGTACGGGAGAACTACCTGCCGCGAGCACACAGTTGGGCGTATTGGCATCAAGGGGAGATCGTCGGCTTTATCAGCGTGTTGGATCAACGCTTTATTGGCGCGCTGTTTGTTGACCAGGCGTTTCACGGCCGTGGCGTCGGTCAGGCACTGATGGCGCATGTCCAACAGCGCTACCCCCGGCTGAGCCTGGAGGTCTATCAGCAGAATCTGCGCGCCTGTGCGTTCTACCACAAGCAGGGTTTCCAGGTGACCCAGCGCCTGTTAAATGAAGAAACTCAAGCCTATACGTTGATCATGAACTGGTCCGCCACCGTTTGATTTTTGTCACTTCTGGCTAAAAACAACGCATCCCGCACCGGGGTGCGTTCAATTCAGAATCCGCTGCATGGTATTCCCCTCCGTTTTGCCGGATAACAGGCGCAGCCCGTGAGCCGCTTATAATTTGTCACGTTTTTTTCCGGAACTGCCGGAGAGGATACGCGTCATAGTAGCGCCGCAATCTGGCATGCCAGGCGGCCACGGTTTTTTTAGCGTCCCCCAGCTTGGACTGACGCACACAGATTTTGATGCCACAAAGGATAAAACATGAAAAAACGCATTGCGATTATTGCCGGCGCGGTGAGCCTGGCGCTCACGCTGTCAGCCTGTACCACCAACCCGTACAGCGGGGAATCTGAAGCCGGTAAATCCGGCATTGGCGCAGGGATCGGCGCGGCATTGGGCGCAGGCGTCGGCATGTTGTCCTCGTCGAAAAAAGACCGCGGCAAAGGCGCACTGATCGGCGCAGCGGCCGGTGCAGCCCTGGGCGGCGGTGCCGGTTATTACATGGACGTGCAGGAAGCCAAACTGCGCGACAAAATGAAAGGCACCGGCGTTAGCGTGACCCGTCAGGGCGACAATATCGTGCTGAACATGCCAAACAACGTCACCTTTGACAGCAGCAGCGCCACCCTGAAACCGGCGGGTGCCAACACCCTGACCGGCGTGGCCATGGTGTTGAAGGAATACCCGAAAACCGCGGTTAACGTGATCGGCTACACCGACAGCTCCGGCTCCCGTGCGCTAAACATGACCCTGTCGCAGCAACGTGCCGACGGCGTTGGCAGCGCGTTGATCACCCAGGGCGTAGCGGCCAACCGCGTTCGCACCTCAGGTGCCGGTCCGGATAATCCGATCGCCTCCAACAGCACCGCAGAAGGCAAGGCGCAAAACCGCCGCGTTGAGATCACCCTCAGCCCGCTGCAGTAATCCCGTGCGGGGCGCTATGCCCCGCCGTTTCTGATTCCCCCGGCACTCTGCCATTCAACATTCCGGCTCCGCGTCGGGTGTGTTAGTCTCCTTGGCAATTAACCACAGGGGAGATCGGCTGTGAGCAGTGTTAAGGCAATCCGCGCCTCGGGGCGAGCCACCATCAGCGATGTGGCGAAAACCGCCAAGACCGGTAAAACCAGCGTATCGCGCTATTTGAATGGTGAGCAGCACCTGCTTTCTGACGATCTCAAACAGCGTATTGAACAGGCGATCCTCCAGCTCGACTACCGGCCAAGCCAGATGGCACGCAGCCTGAAGGGCGGACAGACGCGCCTGATTGGCCTGATCATCGCCGATATCACCAATCCCTACTCGGTGGACGTGATGCGCGGCATCGAAGCGGCCTGCCGCCAACACGGCTTTACCCTGCTGGTGTGTAATACCAATAACGAGGTCAATCAGGAGCAGCACTACCTGCAACTGCTCAGCAGCTACCGGGTTGAGGGTATCGTGGTCAACGCGGTTGGCATGCGCGAAGAGGCGCTGTCGACGCTGCAACAATCGATGCTGCCGATGGTACTGATCGACCGCAAAATTCATGATTTCGCCTGCGACGTGGTCGGCCTCGACAATCACGAAGCGGCGACGATTGCCACGGAACACCTGCTGCAACAGGGGTTCGAAGCCATTCTGTTTCTCAGCGAGCCGATCGGCACGGTCAATACCCGGCTGGAACGGCTGCATGCCTTCAACCAAACCATGGCGCAACATGCCGGGCTGTTGGCCGAACAGGCTGAAACACCGCTTAACGACGTTAAGCAACTGGAAGCCGTGATCGGTGACTTCAACACCCGTCATCGCGGTATGCGCAAGGCAGTGATTTCCGCCAACGGTGCCCTGACCTTGCAGGTGGCGCGCGCCATGCGCCGTCTGGGTATTCAGTGGGGCAGCGATATCGGCCTGTTGGGGTTTGACGAGCTGGAATGGGCCGAACTGGCCGGGGTGGGCATCACCACCCTGAAACAGCCCACCTATCAAATGGGCCATGCCGCACTTGAGCAACTGGTGCAACGCATTCAGGGCCTGGGTACACCAATCAGCGAACAGATGTTCCCCGGCGAACTGATCGTGCGCGGCTCTACCACCCGATAATTCCCTTCTCTCCGGCAGGAGCGCGGCTTACGGCGCTTCTGCAACGCCCTATTCAGACTATTTTTTGCTCAGGTTCGTGATTGCGATCATATTTTTACATTCTGTCGCTTTCGCCTGGAACCGGTACCATTTAACTTGTGCTTAACAGCAGCGGTGGGAATAACGCCACCTCAGGAGCAAAAAAATGACCAGAGAAATTATCGTGGTGACCGGCGCCTACGGCACCGATACTGTCCAACAGCTCGGCGGCCAGGCCGCTTTACTGCCGATCATCGCCGGTGCAGGCGCCGACGGCGTAGAAATCCGCCGCGAACTGTTTTCTGCCCAGGAGCTACAGAGCCTGCCGGCATTGGCTCAGGCCATCGAACAGCAGCACCTGTTCGTCGTTTACTCCGCACCCGAAGCCCTGTTTACCCCACAGCATACGTTGAACCCCAACCTGCCGGCGCTGCTGGCGGAAGCCCAGACGCTGAATGCGCGCCAGTTAAAATTATCCCTGGGCCACTACCAGCCGGGCTTCGATTTTACCGAACTGAAAGTGGCACTGGAGCAGCATCCGGTCAGCCTGGTGGTTGAAAATGACCAGACCCCTGACTGTGGCATTTTGTCGCTGCTCAATGCCTTTTTCCACGCGGCGGAAGCCAACCGTTTGCCGGTCAGCATGACTTTCGATATGGCCAACTGGCACTGGGTGGGGCAAGACGCCTTCGCCGCTGCGGAGCGTTTGGCTCGCCACGTCAGCTATGTCCACGTTAAGGCCGCCACCCATGGTCTGCGCGGCTGGCGCGCCGTGGCGCTGGATGACAGTGACGGTAAATGGCGTGAGCTGTTGACCCGCCTGCCACTGGATGCGCCACGCGGCATTGAATTCCCGTTGCAGGGCGACAGTCTGGAAGAAGTGACCCGCTACTACGTTAACCTGCTGCGCGCGGAGTAAAACATCATGAAAATGCTGACAACCGCACATAGCACGCCATTGGACGTCGTCACTCTGGGTGAGGCCATGGCCATGTTTGTGGCAACCCAAACCGGCGACCTGGCGGAAGTGGAAACCTTCACCAAGCGCATTGCCGGTGCCGAGCTGAACGTGGCGATCGGTCTGGCACGTCTGGGCCTGAACGTCGGCTGGGTCAGCCGCGTCGGCAACGACACTTTCGGCCGTTTCACCCTGCAACAATTGAAAAAAGAAGGCATTAACGCCCAGCAGGTGACGGTAGACGGCAATTACCCGACCGGTTTTCAGATCAAATCTAAAACCACCGATGGTACCGATCCCAGTGTGGAGTATTTCCGCAAAGGCTCGGCGGCCAGTCATCTTTCGGCGGACGATTTCAACCGCGATTACTTCGGTTCCGCTCGCCATCTACACCTGAGTGGCGTGGCCGCGGCCCTGTCCGGCCAGTCGCTGGCGCTGTGTCACCACGCCGCACGTGAAATGCGTGCGATGGGCAAAACCATTTCGTTTGATCCCAATTTGCGTCCGGTGCTGTGGTCCAGCCAACAGGTGATGATCGAGCAGCTGAACAAGCTGGCGTTTGCCGCCGACTGGGTGCTGCCGGGGCTGAAAGAAGGACAAATCCTCACCGGCCAATCAACGCCGGAAGGCATTGCCGATTTTTACCTGGAACACGGCGTGCAGGCGGTGATCATCAAAACCGGCCCGGACGGCGCCTGGTTTAAAACCGCAGCCGGCGATCAGGCGGCCGTCGCGGCCGTCAAAGTCAGCAACGTGGTGGATACCGTAGGGGCGGGAGACGGTTTTGCCGTCGGGACCATTAGCGCCCTGCTGGAAGGCAAAACGCTGAAACAGGCGGTGCAACGCGGCAACAAAATCGGCTCGCTGGCGATCCAGGCTATCGGCGACAGTGAAGGCTTGCCGACCCGCGCGGCACTGGCTGAATAAATATAACAAACATAATCGGTTAACCGACTTCTCTGCATGACGTGTACCTCTGGCCCTACAACCAGGACGCGTTGAGAGAACACTGAGGAATCTGAACATGAACAAAGCGACTCTCGCGGCTAAACGCTGGTGGTACATCATGCCCATCGTGTTTATCACCTACAGCCTGGCCTATCTCGACCGAGCCAACTTCAGCTTTGCCTCGGCCGCCGGCATCAATGACGATCTGGGCATCACCAAAGGCATGTCATCGCTGCTGGGTGCGCTGTTTTTCCTCGGCTATTTCTTTTTCCAAATCCCCGGCGCGATCTATGCCGAACGCCGCAGCGTTAAAAAACTGATTTTCTGGTGCCTGATCCTGTGGGGTGCCTGCGCCTCACTGACCGGCATGGTCAGTAATATCCCCATGCTGGCCGCTATCCGCTTTATCCTCGGCGTGGTGGAAGCCGCAGTCATGCCGGCGATGTTGATTTACATCAGCAACTGGTTCACCAAATCAGAACGCTCACGCGCCAATACCTTCCTGATCCTCGGTAACCCGGTAACGGTGCTGTGGATGTCGGTGGTTTCCGGCTACCTGATCCACGCCTATGGCTGGCGTGAAATGTTTATCTTTGAAGGTATTCCGGCGGTGATCTGGGCCTTCTGCTGGTGGGTGCTGGCCAAAGACAAACCGGCGCAGGCCAAATGGCTGAACGATGATGAAAAGCTGGCGTTGCAGCAACAGCTGGAAGAAGAACAGAAAGGCATTAAAGCGGTGCGTAACTACGGTGAAGCCTTCCGCTCACGCAACGTGATTTTGCTGTGCGCGCAGTATTTTGCCTGGAGTATCGGTGTGTACGGCTTCGTGCTGTGGTTGCCTTCAATTCTGCGCAGCGGCATGCAGATGGGTATGGTGGAAGCCGGCTGGCTGTCGGCGGTGCCTTACCTGGCGGCTACTATCGCCATGATCCTGGTATCCTGGGCTTCGGACAAAATGCAAAACCGCAAGCTGTTCGTCTGGCCATTGTTGCTGATTGGCGCGCTGGCATTCTTCGGCTCTTACGCCGTCGGTGCCAACCATTTTTGGGTCTCTTACACCCTGTTGGTGATTGCCGGTGCCGCCATGTACGCCCCTTATGGACCTTTCTTCGCCATCATTCCTGAAATGCTGCCGAAAAACGTCGCCGGTGGCGCCATGGCGCTGATCAACAGTATGGGTGCGCTGGGCTCCTTCTTCGGCTCGTGGTTTGTCGGTTACCTGAACGGCGCTACCGGCAGCCCGGCAGCTTCTTATATGTTTATGGCCATTGCCCTGCTGGTGGCGGTGGTGCTGACGCTAATCGTCAAGCCCGCTCGCAACGAGGCCCAACCACAACTGGCCTGATCTGCCTGAATGACCGGGGTGACGGGCACTGCGCCCTTCACCCTTTTTGCTTTATGTTATGTTGGATACCCAACGTCCTAATCGTTAGCTTGCTGGAGTTCGTGATGAAGCCTTCTATCGTTTTATACAAAAGCATTCCCGCCGACCTGCGTGAACGGCTGGAACAGCACTTCACCGTGCACGCCTTCGACGGCCTGAACCCGGAAAACCGCGATGAGCTGCGCCAGGCACTGCAACAGGCGGAAGGGATCATCGGTTCCGGCGGCAAAATTGATGAGGCTTTCCTGCAGCAGGCGCCCAAACTGCGTGCAGCCTCAACCATCTCCGTCGGTTACGACAATTTCGACGTTGACGCGCTTAACGCCCATAACGTGCTGCTGATGCATACCCCGACCGTGCTGACCGAAACCGTCGCCGATACCATCATGAGTCTGGTACTGGCAACGGCACGCCGGGTAGTGGAAGTGGCCGCGCGGGTGAAAGCCGGCGAATGGCAGGGCAGTATCGGGGCGGACTGGTTTGGCGTCGACGTGCACCATAAAACCATCGGTATCCTCGGTATGGGGCGGATCGGGCTGGCGCTGGCGCAACGTGCGCACTTCGGTTTCGGCATGCCGGTGCTGTACAACGCGCGCCGTACTCATGAAGAAGCGGAACAACGTTTTAACGCCCGCCGTTGCGATCTGGATACCCTGCTGGCCGAATCCGATTTCATCTGCATTACGCTGCCGCTGACCGATGAAACCTTCCATATGATCAGCCGTGAACAATTAGCGAAGATGAAAAAGAGCGGCATTCTGATCAACGCCGGTCGAGGCCCGGTGGTGGACGAAGCGGCACTGATCGAAGCACTGCAAAACGGCACTATCCACGCTGCCGGGCTGGACGTGTTCGAAAAAGAACCGTTGGACGTGTCTTCACCGCTGCTGAAGCTGCCAAACGTAGTCGCGCTGCCGCATATTGGTTCTGCGACCCATGAGACCCGCTACGGTATGGCCGAATGCGCCGTCGACAACCTGATTGCCGCATTGACCGGCACAGTCAAAGAAAACTGCGTTAACCCGCAACTACTGAAAAAGTAACTGTCATGGATGCCAGTGGAGTAATAACTGGCATCCATTCAAAATTACCACGCTCTTTTCGGCGGGCGTCTCCGCATATGGAATACCCTGAGAATATGTATTCCATTGTTTTTAATTCTGTACGGGATCAGATAGGGAAAGGTTTTCATCACAATTTCCCGGGTTCCCATTACCCTTCCAGCCCTGCCCAGGGCCGGATTGGCTACCAGCAAGTTCACTAAACGAAAAACCTCCCTGGCGAATTGGGTCGCAACCTGAGGACTCTCTTGGTAAAACCAATCGTACTCATCATCAAAATTGCTTGCGGCTTTCCTTAGCCATTTAATTTTCATCGTTATTCATCACCCCCATCCGCTTGAAGCGAGCCTGCATTTCATCGTCAGAAACAAAATCCCCCTTTTCTGCTTCAAGGATTGCCTGTTGAGTTTCAGCAATCTGCCAGGCTTCACGGCTGATGAAATCCCGAATAGCCTGCCCAGCCAGAAAGGATTTTGTTCTGCCGGTCGCCTTAGCCAAGGCTTCAAGCTGTTCACTGAGATCTTCCGGTAATCGAACAGACATCACGCTCATAGGTCACCTCACACTACAATGTATACATTGTAATATAGATTAAAAAACCACCGAGTGACAGCCCAGGATCTCCCCCTTCCTTCTCCTCCCCCCGAAATTCCCCGCCGGGATGAGGCTATTTTTTCATCATTAGTCACACTGGACATTACCCTACAATAAAAACGCTTCCTGCCACGCGTAAGGAGAGCCATGAAACGCCTGACCCTTCCCCTGCTGATGCTGCTGTCACCGGCGGCAATGGCGAGCTGGACGCTGCAAAGCTTCCCGGCCTTTGACGAATCCGCCAGCGGCCTGTTCACCAGCCACGCCACCTTGCCCAAGGGCGAACTGCCGCTGAAGATTTACCAGGACCAACAGTGCTGGCAGCCAACGGCCACGGCCAAACTGAATCAAACCCTGTCGCTGCAGCCCTGCGGCGATAATCCGCCGGTTAACTGGCGGCTGTTCCGCGCCGGTGAATACCAGGTGCGTATCGATACCCGCAGCGGAACGCCGACGTTGCAGCTCAGCCTGAAAACAGCGCCGGAAACCGCCACCGCTTCGGTGGCACACACCTGCCAACGCTGGGACGGCAAGCCGCTCACGCTTGACGTTTCGGGCACCTTTGCCGAAGGCGAAACGCTGCGTGATTTCTATTCTGGCCAAACGGCGAAGGTCAGCCAGGGCAAAGTCACCCTGCAACCCGCCGCAGGCAGCGGAGGATTACTGTTGCTGGAGTCGGCAAGCAGCGAGAAAGCCGCCCCGTTCAACTGGCACAACGCCACCGTCTACTTCGCCCTGACCGACCGCTTTGAGAACGGTAACCCGGCCAATGACCACAGCTACGGCCGCCGCAGTGACGGCATGCAGGAAATAGGCACCTTCCACGGCGGCGATCTGGCCGGCCTCACTCAAAAGCTCGATTACCTGCAACAGCTCGGCGTCAATGCGCTGTGGATCAGTTCACCGCTGGAGCAAATCCACGGCTGGGTCGGTGGCGGCACCAAGGGCGACTTCCCGCATTACGCCTATCACGGGTACTACGCGCTGGACTGGACCCGACTCGATGCCAACATGGGCAGCGAGCAGGATCTGCGTACACTGGTTGAGCAGGCGCACCAGCGCGGGATCCGCATTCTGTTTGACGTGGTAGTCAATCATGTCGGTTACGCCACGCTGGCGGATATGCAGACCTTCCAGTTCGGCTCGCTGTATCTGAAAGGCGCGGAGATCGAAAAAACGCTGGGTAAAAACTGGGGGGACTGGCGACCGGCCGCAGGCCAAAACTGGCATAGCTTCAATGATTACATCAACTTCAGCGATAAGGCCGGTTGGGACGCCTGGTGGGGCAAAAACTGGATCCGCACCGATATCGGCGACTACGACTCGCCGGGCTATGACGACCTCACCATGTCGCTGGCCTTCCTCCCGGACATCAAAACTGAAGCGCCCGGTGCCAGCGGTCTGCCGCTGTTTTATCGCCACAAACCCGATACTGCCGCACAGGATATTCCCGGTGCCACTACCCGCGACTACCTGACCACCTGGCTCAGTCAATGGGTTCGCGACTACGGCATTGACGGCTTCCGCGTCGATACCGCCAAGCACGTTGAGAAACCGACCCTGGCGCTGCTGAAACAGCGTGCCACGGCGGCGTTGGCCGAGTGGAAAGCCGCTCATCCGCAGCAGGCGCTGGATAACGCCCCATTCTGGATGACCGGCGAAGCCTGGGGACATGGCGTGATGAAAAGCGACTATTACCAGAGCGGTTTCGACGCGATGATCAATTTTGATTTCCAGGATCAGGCGTCGCAGGCTCTGGGCTGCTTCTCCAGCATCGATGCCACCTATCAACAGATGGCCGACAAGCTACAGGATTTCAATGTGTTGAGTTATATCTCCTCGCACGATACCCGGCTGTTCTTCGCCAGTGACGCCAAAGGGTCGCTGCCGCTGCAACAGCGCGCCGCCGATCTGCTGCTGCTGGCCCCCGGCGCGGTACAGATTTACTACGGTGATGAAAGTGGCCGTCAGCTTGGCCCGACCGGTTCGGATCCGCTGCAGGGTACCCGTTCCGACATGAACTGGAGCGAACTGCAGGGCAACAAAGCTCCCCTGCTGGCCCATTGGCAGCGTCTGGGACAATTCCGCGCCCGCCATCCGGCGATCGGTGCCGGCACCCAGCAGTCGCAGCAAACGTCGCACTATTACGCCTTCAGCCGCCGGCTCGGCGACGATAAGGTGATGGTGGTGTGGGCCGGCGATCGGTCAGATTAATTCAGCGGAATATGCTGTTAAATAACCATCGGGTGAAATTTACTCCCGGTGGTTGTTTTGTGAACCGCATTGCACCGAAAATTGTCTGGCGGTATGGTGGGGGATTACCTGCTAAAAACAATACAGCTGCACCTATGACTTTTTCACTTTTCGGCGACAAATTTACCCGTTACGCGGGCATTACCCGTTTGATGGATGACCTGAACGAAGGCCTGCGCACCCCCGGTGCCATCATGCTTGGCGGCGGTAATCCGGCGCAAATTCCAGAGATGGAAAGCTACTTCAAACAGTTGTGTCAGGAGATGCTCGACCAGGGCAAACTGACCGAGGCGCTGTGTAACTATGACGGCCCGCAGGGCAAAGACGCCCTGCTGAAAGCGCTGGCCAAATTGCTGCGCGACGAACTGGGCTGGCAGATCTCACCACAGAATATTGCACTGACAAATGGCAGTCAGAGCGCGTTTTTCTACTTGTTTAATCTGTTTGCCGGTCGCTATGCCGACGGCAGCCGCCGTCGCGTGTTGTTCCCGCTGGCACCGGAATATATTGGCTATGCCGATGCCGGGTTGGACGAAGGGCTGTTTGTCTCGGCCAAGCCCAACATCGAACTGCTGCCGGAAGGCCAGTTCAAGTATCACGTTGATTTCGAACACCTGAACATCGGCGATGATATCGGCATGATTTGCGTATCACGCCCGACTAACCCCACCGGCAACGTGATCACCGACGAAGAGCTGATGAAGCTCGATCGGTTGGCGCAACAGCGCAATATTCCGCTGGTGATCGATAACGCCTATGGCGTGCCCTTCCCCGGCATTATCTTCAGCGACGCGACGCCGCTGTGGAACCCTAACATCATTCTGTGCATGAGCCTGTCGAAACTCGGCCTGCCCGGCTCACGCTGCGGCATTGTGATCGCCGATGAGAAGACCATCAGCGCCCTGACCAACATGAACGGTATCATCAGCCTGTCACCGGGCAGCATCGGGCCGGCGATGGCCACGGAAATGATTGAACGCGGTGACCTGCTGCGGTTGTCAAACGAGGTGATCCGCCCGTTTTACCAACAGCGTGTCGAGCACACTATCGAGATTATTCGCCGTTACCTGTCGCCGGAGCGCTGCCTGATCCATAAACCGGAAGGGGCGATTTTCCTCTGGCTGTGGTTCAAGGATCTGCCGATCACCACCGAACTGCTGTATCAGCGCCTGAAAAAACGCGGCGTGCTGATGGTACCGGGTCACTACTTCTTCCCGGGGCTGGAACACGAATGGCCGCATACCCATCAGTGCATGCGGATGAACTACGTGCCGGATCCGGAGAAGATTGAGCGTGGCGTGGCAATCCTGGCGGAAGAGATCGAACGCGCGCACCAGGAAGCGGGTTGATAGGTAAAAGGGGGCGCACGAGTGGCGCCCCGTCGTTTTACATGGCCCAGTTTTTTACATTGCCCAGAAAAGTACCGCCAGCAACTGCGGCGACATGATGCGCAGGAACATCGCCAACGGATAAACCGTGGCATAGGACAGCGCGGCAGCGCCGCTGGTCGGGTGCAGACCGTTAGCGAAGGCCAGTGCCGGTGGATCGGTCATCGACCCTGCCAGCATGCCGGACAGCGTCAGGTAGTTCATCTTGCCCACCATCCGCGCCAGTACGCCCACGCTGAGCAACGGGATAGCGGTAATCAGCGCACCATAGCCAATCCAGGCCAACCCTTCACCGTTAATCAGCGTATCCACAAAGTTGCCCCCCGACTTCAGGCCCACCACCGCCAGAAACAGCACGATCCCCAATTCACGCAATGCCAGATTGGCACTGGGTGGCATAAACCAGTACAGCTTGCCGATGCTGCCGATACGCCCGAGGATCAGCGCCGCCACCAGCGGGCCACCGGCCAGCCCCAGACGCAAGGCCGCCGGGAAACCCGGAATAAACAGCGGTACCGACCCCAGCAGCACGCCCAGACCGATACCGATAAACACCGGCAGCATTTGCACCTGTTGCAGCTTCTGTTGGGCGTTGCCGACAATCGCTGCCACCGCCTCGATCGATTCAGGTCGGCCCACCAGATTGAGAATGTCACCAAATTGCAGCGTCACATTGCTGCCGGCCACCAGCTCGACACCGGAACGGTTGAGGCGCGAGATCACCACGTCGTATTTTTGCTTCAGGTTCAGATCGCGGATTTTACTGCCCAACACCTTCTCATTGGTCACCACCGCCCTCACCACCTGCAGCTCTGTACCGCGCGTTGACAGCGAAACGTCGACCTCCTCGCCAATCACCAGCCGGGCATTTTCCAGGCTTTCGCGCTTACCCACCAGATGCAGATAGTCGCCCAGTTCCAGCTTCTCGAGCGGGGCCGGCACCATCAGCAAATCGCCGCGTTTCAGCCGCGAACAGATGATGTCCTCACCGTTCAGCAACGGCACATTTTTGATCGCCATTCCCTGCAGATTGGGGTTGCACACTGCCACGTTCATGGTGTGCAGCAGTTCGCGCTGGTTGCCCAGGCTGCTTTCAAACGCCTGCGCCTCCCGCTCGATATTAATGCGGAAAAACAGGCGTATCAGCCACATCACCAGCAGAATGCCACAGATGCCAAACGGATAAGCCATGGCGTAGCCCATGCCCATGCGATCGACCAGGGCCGGGTCAGACCCCAAATCGGTAAGAATTTGCTGCCCGGCGCCAAGCGCGGGGGTATTGGTGACCGCCCCGGAGAACACACCCAGGATGATCGGTAGCGGCACGGCAAACAGCTTATGAACCACTGCAGCAACGACCCCGCCAACCAACACCAGTAAAATGGCGAAACCGTTGAGCCTTAGTCCGGAGACCCGCAAGGAAGAGAAGAAACCCGGGCCGACCTGAATACCAATGGTGTACACGAACAGGATCAGGCCGAACTCCTGGATGAAGTGCAACATGTCGCCGTTAAGATTGAGCTGCCAACTCTGGGCGAAATGCCCAACGATAATGCCACCGAACAGCACCCCACCGATGCCCAGTCCCACCCCATAGATCTTCCAGTTACCCATCCACAGCCCGAGAACGGCCACCAACGCCAACATGCTGACGGTCAGGGCGATTTCGCTCATAGGTCACATCCTTGCCAGAAGTTTAACAACCGGTTTGCGGTTAAAGACGCACAATTAACAGGGATTTTGGCATAAGCGGGAAAGGGTGACTGTGGCTTGCGCCACAGAAAGCAAAGGGGGAAGCCCGTTAGGACTTCCCCTGAAAATTTAACTGTTTCTCAGTCGATTATTTGGCTTCCAGCCCTGGCGTGGTGCCGATGGCAATCCGCTGTGGCTGCAGGGCTTCCGGTACCTGACGTACCAGATCAATATGCAGCAGGCCGTTTTCAAACTGGGCCTCGGACACCTGCAGATGTTCAGCCAGCGTGAAGGTCAGTGTGAACTCTTTGCACACCAGCCCCTGGTGCAGATATTCCACCTGCTTTTCCGTTGGCGTCGGCTTGCCGCGCACGGTCAGGCGCGGACCTTCAACTTCAATATCCAGCTCGCTTTGCTTGAACCCGGCCAGCGCCAGAGAAATGCGGTAGTGGTTATCGTCGCTTTTCTCGATGTTGTAAGGCGGGAACCCTTGCGGCTCCTGGCCGCCCATTGAACTGGCCAGCTTGTCAAAACCGATCCACTGACGCAGCAGCGGGGATAAGTCATAATTACGCATAGTGTAAACTCCTTCTATGAAGCGAGATTTTACCCGTAGGGTAAATTAAGCTGTGCCCCCTGACGGCAGGCAAGTTAACCAACATTCATTGCACCGGCGGTTCGTTCCGCCGATGAAATAGGCATTATTTAATTTCGATCCGGCGCGGTTTTAATGTTTCCGGCACGATACGTTCCATATCGATATACAACAAACCGTTTTCCAATTTGGCGCCTTTAATTTGGATATGCTCGGCCAACTGGAATTTACGTTCAAAGTTGCGCTCGGCAATACCTTGATATAAGTAGGTTCTTTCCGCCGGTTCGTTATTATGGGCACCCCGTACTATCAGCAGGTTATCCTGAGCGGTAATTTCCAGCTCTTGCTCGGCGAAACCGGCCACCGCGATGGTGATGCGGTAATGATTTTCATCCACCAGCTCAACATTATAAGGGGGATAACCGCCATTCCCCTGACTCTGGCCCGCCTCCAACGCATTAAATAAACGGTCAAAGCCAATCGCGGAACGGTAGAGCGGAGAGAGATCAAAATTACGCATAAAACAGCCTCCTAAGGCACTTCAGCGAGGTTTAATAATTAAGCCTTCCCGTTGGGACAGGCTAAATAATCAGAATTCCCTTACGGCGAATTCTTAATTTACTTCTGATAAGAAAATGGGGGTTGCTTTCACCATTTCAAGCGCGGACGATCAAAAAAATGATAATCAGTGCGGCGAAAGTTTTTTTATCCCTTACAATAAACTGAGACGGCCGCCACAGAGCGGGCTCTTGCTCCTTTTAAAACATCCACAAGATGTTATAGATCAGCAGATTTTGGGGAACAGCACCCTGCAGGATGGAAAATGAAAACGATAAGAGTGATTGCAACCAGTTGCATGCTGTTAGCGACTAACGGCTGCTCCAGCGTGATGAGTCACACCGGCCCGAATCAGGGCTACTATCCCGGCACTCGTGCCAGCATGGACGTTCTGAAGGACGACAATACCAGTTGGGCGATGATGCCACTGGTGGCGTTGGACCTGCCTTTCTCGGCGGTGATGGACACCGTATTGCTGCCTTACGACTACCTGCGCTCCGGCAGTGACGGCACCGCAGACTCACCGAAAGCACGCATCTTGCGCGGTGAAGAGCAGAACCTGGCCGCCAGCGGCGACCCTGCTCATGCCGCCGCGGCCACGCCGCAGTAAAATAGATTGATGCGGGCCATGTACCCGCATTAGCTCACACCTCGGCCACAAAAATCTGGCTGAATCCGTCGATTTCACGCATAAACGCCACTTTGCTGCCGTCCGGCGAGAACACGATCGCATCCCCCGATGGCGGCAGTGCAGTACGTTGCGTCAAACGCTGCATCCGCCCGCTGGCCACCTCACACAACATCAGGCTGTTATCACACACCAGTGCAATCCGGCCCCCCTGCGGATGCCAACTGAATGCCGACTGGATCCCTTGCTCACCGCGGGTGACCTGGTGCGGTTCACCGCCGTTGGGTGAAAGCGTCCACAGTTGCACCACTCCCGAGTCATCCTTCATCAGGCAGGCGATCATACTGCCGTCGGGTGAACTGCGCAGCCAGTGACGGGGAGTGGTCACCACGCCGGGATAACGCCGCCGGCCGGTAAAGGTCAGCCTCCGTTGACGTACCCCCAACGGAGGCGCAGGTAAATGGGTGGCGGTGCCTTGCAACGGACGGGCACCGGCTTTGGCGTAATCGGCGTCATCCTGCGGCAAATCAGCAATGAAAACCTCGGGTAACGTTTCACCGCTGCTGGAAATCGTATCGCCGATAAACGCCAGCGCCCAGCGCTGCTGCCGTCCGTCTGGTCGAATATAGCCGTGTTGGCCGACCCAGCCCTCTTCGTAGGCTCGATTAATTTGGTCACTGCCCGGTTGCGGTTGCGGCGTAGTCTCGCTGACCAGCACGCAGTAATGGCTGCCATCATACTCACGCGGATGCTGCTTGGGGGGATTCACACCCTGTAACGGTACGGCCACCCCAACGTTTCGCAGATCCTGCGCCGGGTCCAGCTCATGCATCACGTGGTCATTGTAGGTAAAGCTCAGGCGACTGCCGTCCGGACTAAACACGTGAACGTGAGTGCCGCCGCGCAGGGCGCCTGGGGTATAAGGTGCGGTGATATCCATCGCATCGAGGGTAATGGCCAGTTCGCGATCCGGTTCGCTGACGATCACCCCGCGACGATGGTGAAAATCGTAATGCCAAACGCTATCAGGATGCTCCGGGCCGTGAATAAAGGCATAGCGCGCCGGTGCATCGGGGCTGACGGTCACCACGCCCACGTGGGCACCGTGCTGAGCGCGATACACCACTTCCACTATCCCGCTGTCAACGTTCACCCGTTCGATGCTCAGGCCGGTGAAAGAAGCGCCGCTCGGCCGTACGTCATAGGCCAGCCACTGGCTGTCCGGCGTCCAGACGTTAATATTGGTTAACTGATGTCCACGTGGATCAAAAGTCAGCTGTTTTTCCCGATGGCTCATGGCGGCTCCCCTGCTCATGCTGGCACTGAGCCGCCATCTTACCGGATCAGCCGACGCGTTTCACATCACCCACCAACAGCAGATATGACAACGCGCCGAGCAACGCCACTACGGCGATGTAAATCAGCGACGGTGCAAAACCGTAATCTTGCGCCAGATAACCCACCACCAGCGGAACCGTGATCCCCCCCAGCCCGCCGACAAAGTTAAACACCCCACCGGTCAAACCGATCAACCGGGTCGGTGCCAGCGATGACACCAGCGACCAGGTGATGGAGGCAAAACCGTTGCCAAAGAACGCCAGAGCCATCAGCACCATAATCCACAGCGGATCGTTGGTGTAATTGGCTCCCATAATGCAGGTGGATAACAACAATCCGCAGATGATCGGCGTTTTACGTGCAAACCCTATCGAACGACCGCTGCGCAGCAAGCGATCGGCGACAAAACCGGATAACAAGACACCGCAGAACGCCGCCAGGAAGGGTACCGTGGTCATAAAACCGGCGGTCAGCGCCGCAATGTGTTTTTCCTGCGTCAGATAGTTCGGGAACCAGGTGAGAAAGAACCACAGCGTCGAAGTAATGGCGAACTGGCCCAGATACACCCCGACCAGCTTGCGGTGAAACACCAGCGTCCAGTCAGCCGCGGTGAGCGGGACACGATTTTTCTTTTCCGACGCGACGTCGCCGTCCACCATGCCGCCACCGGCCTGGATATATTTCAGCTCGGCGTCATTCACCCCTTTGCTGTTGCGCGGCGACTGGTACACACGCTGCCACACCAGCGCCCAAACAATGCCAACCGCGCCGGTAATGATGAACACCCAGTGCCAGCTCAACAACTCCTGCACCCAGATCAACAGCGGTGTCAGAAAGGCCAGCCCGACAAACTGGCCGGAGGTATAGAACCCCACTGCCGAAGCGCGCTCCTGCTCGGGGAACCAACTGGTGACGATGCGATTGTTGGTGGGGAATGCCGGCGCTTCAAACAGCCCGGTCACTGCACGCAGGCCAATCAGCGATACCAGGCCACTGGCGAATCCCTGTAGCAAGGTGGCGATCGACCAGCCCATGATGGCAATAAAATAGGTCAGCTTTGAGCCAACGCGATCCAGGAACCAACCCCCCGGGATCTGACACAGGGTATAGGTCCAGGCAAAAGCCGAGAAGATATAACCCATCTGCGCCTTGCTGATACCAAACTCTTGTTGAATATGCGCCGAAGCCACCGCCAGATTGGCGCGGTCAACATAGCAAATCACCACGGTGACAAATATCATTAATAACGTTAGATAGCGGCGTTTACTTCTTGGTGTTGAGGTCAATGTTGTATCCATTATCTTTATTCCGTTATTTTGCGGATTTTAATAATAGCGGTGCGATATTGTAGGGTAGCGCCGCCGAGTCGAGTTACTGATAATGATTTAACTATTTTTCAAATGACGTGGAGCAACCATGCGGTCTGACAAAACACCAACCGCGACATCCGCCATGAGAAATCGGAGCGGTTAATATAATGGGGAATAATAAAGTTAATTTCCCGGTCGCTTATTTAATAACTAACTGGCAAGCACAGTCAGTTATTCATCTGGCCCACTTCCAATCTCTATTTTCAGCCAAGTACCTCGCCTGACGGCGACGTCAAGCGAGACACAGTGAGGTGCCTGTTAAAGATGAATTTAATTATTATTTAATACGCGATTACCACTCAGCCACTGCACCGTCTGGGTAACGCCACACCGGATTACGCCAATCCGTCGCTTGTTTACTGCGCTCGATCACCAGCTCTTCGTTGATCTCTACCCCAAGCCCCGGTTTGGTCAGCGGGTAGAAATGGCCGTCGGTCATTTTGAAATCGTCTTTATTCACCACATAGTCCAGCAGTTCGGCCCCCTGATTGTAGTGAATGCCCATACTCTGCTCCTGGAACACCGCATTACGCGCCACAAAATCCACATGCAGACAGGCAGCCAGCGCAATCGGCCCCAGTGGGCAATGCGGTGCCAGTGCTACATCGTAAGTCTCCGCCATCGCGGCAATCTTAAAGCATTCGGTGATACCACCGGCGTGAGACAAGTCCGGCTGAATAATCGCCAGGCCACCGTCCGCCAGCACCCGTTTGAAATCAAAGCGTGAATACATGCGCTCACCGGCGGCAATCGGGATATGCGTTTGCGCTGCCAGACGTGGATAGTACTCTGCCTGCTCCGCCAGTACCGGCTCCTCAATAAACAACGGACGGTAGGGTTCCAGTTCTTTGATCAGGATTTTCGCCATCGGCGCATCGACGCGGCCATGGAAATCCAGACCAAACTCGATGCGGTTGCCAAAGGCTTCGCGGATCTGCGCCACCACCGCCACCGCTGCATCCACCTTACGCGCACTGTCGATGATGCCCATCTCTTCACAGCCGTTGAGTTTAAAGGTGTCGAAGCCGATTTCCGTCAGCTTGTTGATGCCGGCGATCACGTCAGAAGGACGATCTCCGCCCACCCAGCTATAAGCCTTGATTTTGTCGCGTACCAGGCCGCCCAGCAGCTGATAAACCGGTACACCCAGCGCCTTGCCTTTGATATCCCACAAAGCCTGATCAATGCCGGCGATCGCGCTCATCAGGATTGGGCCTCCGCGATAGAAACCGCCACGGTAGAGCGTCTGCCAGATATCGTTAATGCGTGCGGGATCCTGGCCAACCACATATTCTGACAGCTCGTGCACCGCCGCCTCCACGCTGCGCGCCCGTCCTTCAATCACCGGCTCGCCCCAGCCGACGATACCTTCATCGGTTTCAATTTTCAGGAACATCCAGCGCGGCGGTAGCCGGTAGGTGGTCATTTTGGTTATTTTCATTGGGTGGCTTCCTTATAGGCTAAAACGAAAGCGGCAGCCTGCTGAGCGGTGCGCTCCACCGATTGGCCAGCGCGATAGAGATCGCCTCCCAACCCCGCCCCCACACAGCCTGCGGCCAGATACAAAGGCAAGTTTTCCGGTGTGATCCCGCCGACGGCAAAAACGGGGATCTGCGGCGGCAATACCGCTTTCAGCGCCTTGATGTAATCTGGGCCGAAAGAAACCGACGGGAAAATTTTCAGCGCCTGAGCACCGGCCTCCAGGGCGTTGAATGCTTCTGAAGCGGTAGCGCAACCGGCGCAAACCGTCATGCCCAGTTCCACTGCCCGACGGATCACCGCCGGCTGAGTATTGGGCGTTACTACCAGCTTTCCGCCCACCGCCGCCAGTTCATCCACCTGCATCGGTTGCAGCACGGTGCCTGCGCCAATCAGGGCCCGGTCGCCGAATTTTTTCACCGTATCGCCGATACTTTGTTGCCAGCCCGGCGAGTTCATCGGAATTTCGATCGCATCGAACCCCGCGTCCAGCAACGTTTGTACATGCTCACCCGCTTCCTGTGGCGTAATACCGCGCAGAATGGCAATCAGCGGCAGTTCAGTGTTCCAGCTCATGCACAATGCTCCTTATTCCCGATTGGAAAGCCCGATCGCCGTCCAGTAGCTGGTAGCGTATTCCGGCCAGATTCAATGCCTGGGCATAGCGCCCGCCCAACTGCGGATTCCCGATCACCGTTAACGAGGCACTCGACGGCAGCGGGTATTCACGCTGCATCTGCGCGACTTCGTTGCCAATCAGCAACCCGGAAAGCCAGTCACTGACCGAACTTTTCTCCAGTTTGCCGAGCACGTGAGCAGCGCGGGTTTCAAATAAACGGCGCACGATGTGGCTTTCATTCATGCCGGTTTCCAGCCCGCGCGAAAATGCCTGCGGTGACGGTTGCTGCTCGTTCAGCCCCACGCCGATCAACGAATGGCGGAGCAACAGATGATGCAGTTCGCCGGTCATCACCGTGCGGAAATCTGCCAGAATGTCCCCCTCCATTCGCACCCATTTACTGTGAGTGCCGGGCATGACATACAGCGCCGACGGCTGTTCCGCATAGGCACCTATCAACTGGGTTTCTTCACCGCGCATAACGTTGCAATTGTCTTCACGTTCGACACAGATACCCGGAATAATCCAGGCCCGGTAAGGTAAAGCCTGCTCTACCGCCGTTAACTGGTGGGCAACCTCGGTCAGGCGGGTTGGACAAGGCAGATAGGGAACCTGCTGCCAGCCGGCATTGCTACCGATCATTCCCGCCATCACCACCGGCAACGGTGCCTCCCAGCGCGCCATCAGCTCGCTGAAAACCTGCTGCGGCGTGCGATCGCCAAGGCGGGTAACACCGGCCTCTGACTGCAGGCTGTCGACACAGACGCCCTGTTCGTAACGCCAGGCGCGCAGGTTGGTGGAACCCCAGTCAATCGCGATAAAGCTGTCACTCATCAAATAGCCCTCTGAAGACCTCGCCCAGTACAGGGAGCAGTCAAGTAATGTCCTTTAAGCGTTTGGTCGAGCTGGCGATCATCGCCATTGCCGCCTGCTCTGCGGCATCCGCATCCTGATGACGGATCGCGTCATACAATTCCTGATGTTCACGCAGGGTACGCGGCATATTGTCCTCATCCGACATGTAGGTACGCTCAAACACCGCGCGTTGCAGAGAACTGATCGCCACGCTGAGCTGTTGCAGTACCGGGTTATGCACCGCCGCCAGCACCGCTTCGTGGTAGCGAATGTCGGCTTCATTGAAGCGTTCACGCTCCTGATGGTGGGCTATCATGTCGTTCAGCGCCGCCTCTATCACCGCCAGTTCGCTGGAAGTCGCCCGCTCTGCCGCCCAGCGGGCGATGGTAGGCTCCACCAGGTTGCGAACCTCACTCATCGATGCGATCAGACGTGGGTCGTAATCCTGTGCCAGCACCCAGTTAAGGACGTCGGTATCCAGGTAATTCCACTGGTTACGCAGCGTCACAAATGCGCCGCGATAGCGCTTCACTTCCACCAGTCGCTTGGCCATCAGCGCACGCAAGACTTCGCGGATGATATTGCGCGAAGTTTCAAATTCTTCGCACAGCTCAGCCTCTGACGGTAACGCTGCGCCCGGGACATACTTGCCGCCGACGATCTGCTGGCCCATCTCGATGATGATGCGGTCGGTTTTACCGATCTGCTGCTTGTTCATGGTTTCTCCGTGGCATTCGCCATCCTGTGATAACGGATTTACTTTACCCGCGTCTCCCACTGGCGTCCTGCGGTTGCAGCACAATCTTTATGACTTACCTAAGTAACCTTACCCACATTGTAGTACCAACAAATAAAGTTGTACTACAATCGAGATCACAAAACAGACAATTCATGTGAAGGGGGCCAATAACCTACAGCGATCGTTGAGTGATCATCAGGCAGGAATAAAGAAAGGGTGATGCTAAGCATTGGGGCTTTCCACAACCGGCGTTGGCAAGGGGCGACCGGCAAAATGGGCCGCTATGTTGTCGAACACCAGATCGACCATCAGCCGTCGCGTGCAGTGGGTCGCACTGGCCATATGTGGCGTCAGTACCACATTATCCCGCCCCATCAACGCGGCAGGCACCTGCGGCTCACATTCAAAGACATCCAGACCGGCACCGGCGATGGTTCCCCGATCAATCGCCATCACCAATGCCGCTTCATCCACCACCGAACCACGCGCAATATTGATTAAAATGCCGTCGCAACCCAGCGCTGCCAGGACCCTGGCATCCACCAGCGCACGCGTCTGGGCCCCGCCGTTAGTGCAAACCAACAGAAAATCGCAATGATCTGCCAATGCCAGCGGAGTCGCAAAAAAACGCCCGGTGAAATCGGCAGCTTGTTGGCGGGAATGATAACTGACGGCCATATTGAAGGCCGCCGCCCGCTGAGCGATAGCCCGCCCGATCCGCCCCAGACCAAGAATGCCCAGGCGTGCGCCGCTGACCTTGCGCGTCCATGGATAGCTGCCTTGCAGCCAACCTCCACGCTCGATAAAACGTTGTGCGCCGCCAATCTGTCGGGCCGTCGCCAGCAGCAGTCCAATCGCCAGATCGGCAACGTCATCGGTCAGCACCCCGGGCGTATGGGTTACCCGAACCCCCTTCGCCCTTGCAGCCAGCACATCCACCCGCTCATAACCCACACCAAATACCGCGATCAGTTTTAACTGCGGCAAGGCGGTAATTTGCGCCGCACTGACCGCCGTTTCTCCATCAACCAGCAGTACGGTGAATTCGTCGGCCTGTGATGCCAATGCCAAGGGCGCCAGCTCGCGCATATCCACCAACGGAAAATGTTGACGCAGCCGTGCCACCAGCCTTTGCGGCAAGGGTGAGGCCTGCAAAATGCTCTCAGCCATTATTGTTCTCCCGCAAAGCCGCCACGCCAGCGCCAGCCAACACAGGTTTGCCGAGCCGCAGGCCTATAATGCCTCCGGCCACTAACGCCGCAGCAATGGCCATCAACGCGATATCATAGCTGCCGGTAACATCTTTAATTCGCCCCATGACCGGCGGAAACACCAGGCCGGCAATATTGGCAACGGCGTTAATCAAGGCAATTGACGCCGCCCCCGCCACACCGGCGATCGATTCGGTAGTTACCGCCCAGAAAATAGGGGTGATCGCCCAGTTCAACGCGACAGTAAGCACCAGCATGCCGTAGGCCAACACCAGATTTTGGCAATAAATCGCTGCCAGCAGCAGCAGACCGGCGGCAATCAGCGGCCCGCCCAAATGCAGCGAACGCTCACCGGTCAAATCTGAGTGTCGGCCATTGAAATACATGAAAATGCAGGCAAAGAAAAACGGGATGGCGGAAAGGACACTGACGACAAAGGAACTTTGCTGCGTGACGACCCCTTTGACGATCAAAGGCAAAAATAGCGTGATACCTATGGTGCCGAACGCCTGTAACAACCACATAAAGCTCAGCGCCCAAACCCGCCGGTTGGTCAGTGCCTGGCTCCAGCGATGTGATTGTCCACCCGCAGTCTCCGCCATTTCGCCGGCCATTTTTTTGACCAGCCATTGGCGTTGCGAAGGTGCCAGCCATTTTGCTTGTTGTGGCGCGTCATCGAGATAAAAATAGGTCAGGATACCCAATAACACCGCCGGGATACCTTCCAGCAAAAACAGCCAGCGCCATCCGGCTATTTCAAATAAGCCGTGCATATTCAGGATACTGCCGGAAAGCGGCAGGCCAATAACCGAAGCCAAGGCTGCGCCGATGTAAAACATCGACATGGCACGCGCACGGTCGCTGCGCGGATACCAGCAGGAAAGATAATAAATAATTCCTGGGGTAAACCCGGCCTCTGCCACGCCAAGTAAAAAACGCATCACATAGAGCTGCGTTGGCGTTTGTACCAGGCTCATACCGGCAGCGATAATGCCCCAGGTGACCATGATGCGCGCAATCCATATCTTGGCACCAATACGGCTCAATAATATGTTGCTGGGGACTTCAAAAATAATGTAGGAAACATAGAAAATCCCTGCAGCAATACCATACATTTCGGCGCTGAGCGCCAAATCGGCATTCATCTGCAACGCAGCAATGGAAATATTAGATCTGTCTATATATGCAATAAGATAAAGCAGCATAATAAATGGAATAATACGTCGGTTCATCTTTTTGATTGTCGTGGAATAAGTACTGGCATCCATAATCTATCCCCCAGAGCAATACGTTCTTTTTGCGCGATCTGTTTCTGATAAACCACGCATCCAATGGTGTTTCCATCTCGTCAGCCGAACAAACCTGCCAATGAAGATTAAAACCCGGTTGATTACTTAATAGGCTGCCGCGCATTGTAAGCACGAAAACCAATCTTGTAATACAAGATTGATCACAAAAAAACACCGAATCGGGAAGCTTAGTGATTTACAAAATAGAAAATAAATTCTAAATTGGATTTTTAAATCTAAAAAAAGATCACCATGCTGAACCGCTACCACGCCATCGCCGATGCCATTACGTTGTTGTTTGCCCCTTACGCCGAAGTGGCACTTCACGATCTTGCCAGCCAGAAGCTGGTTTACATCAGCAATAACCGATCGCAGCGTGAGCTGGGCGAAGACTCCAACCTGAGCGAACTACAGGACGATCGTGGTTTGCAGGTGATCGGTCCCTATCTGAAACGCAATTGGGACGGCAGCCAACTGCGTTCTATCAGCGCGGTATTGCGCGATGATAATGGCGACCCTATTGGTCTGATGTGCATCAATCTTGATATCACCGTGCTGGAAAGCGCCAAAGCCGCGCTGGAAGTCTTTCTTGGCGGCAATGCCCTGCAACCGCAGCCGGACGTGCTGTTCCAGGACGACTGGCAGGAGCGCATCAACACCTTTATTCACCAATGGTTGCAACAACGCCAGCAAACGCTCAGCTCGCTTAACGGCGCTGGCCGGCGGGCAATGGTGGAGGCGCTGTATCACCAGGGGGCCTTCAAAGGAAAAAATGCCGCCGGCTACGTCGCCAAAATCCTCGGCATCGGCCGCGCTACCGTCTACAACTATCTGAAAAATATCAAGGAGTCTGTATGAGTCAGCTATTTGACGCGATTGTTACCGCCCATCAGCAATTGCGCCCGCAGGTTCGCGTGACCCCGCTGGAACGCAGCGTGCTGCTGTCACAGCAGTTGGGCTGCGAGCTGTATCTGAAATGCGACCATCTGCAACATACCGGCTCTTTCAAGTTTCGCGGCGCCAGCAACAAACTGCGGCTGCTGAGTGAGTCACAGCGCAGCCGCGGAGTGATCGCTGCCTCGACCGGCAATCACGGCCAGGCCGTCGCGCTGGCAGGAAAATTGATGGGCGTCAGCGTGACGGTGTATGCCCCGGAGACAGCGGCAGCGATCAAACTCGAGACCATCCGTGCGCTGGGTGGCAAGGTCGAGCTGGTACCGGGCGACGCGCTGAATGCCGAACAGGCGGGAGAAAAGGCCGCCGCTGAACAGGGCAAGGTCTATATTTCCCCCTATAACGACCCACAGGTGATTGCCGGCCAGGGTACCTGCGGCATGGAGTTGGTGGAGCAACAAGCGGATTTGGATGCGGTATTCGTCGCCGTGGGCGGCGGGGGTTATATCTCAGGAATTGGCACCGTTTTGCAGCAATTGTCGCCGAAAACCCAGCTTATTGCCTGCTGGCCGGAAAATGCCACCAGCATGTATAGCGCACTGCAGGCCGGTCATATTTACCCGGTAGAAGAGCAGGACACCCTGTCCGATGGTACCGCGGGCGGTGTCGAACCAGGTGCCATCACCTTCCCGCTGTGCCAGCAGGTGATCGATCGCAAAATATTGGTCAGTGAAGCGGAAATCAAACAGGCCATGCGTCAGATAGCCGCCAGCGATCGCTGGATCATCGAAGGTGCCGCCGGGGTGGCCTTGGCCGCCGCCATCAAACTGGCAGCGGAATTCCAGGGAAAAAAAGTGGCGGTGGTGCTGTGCGGGAAAAACATCGTGCTGGAGAAATACCTCAAGGCCATCGCCGATGAAAATCATTAACAAACGGCAGATCCTTGACGTTTTCAATGCAGATGCCGTCACTTTGTTGCTCAAACAGGGTTTTATTGCCTATTCACAGCAACAGGTGCAACAGCCGCCGGTACAGCATTTTCTGTTTGAACAGGCGGCTGGTGACAGCTGCATTAAATCGGCCTGGCTGGAAGGCGACGAGCAATTTGTCGTCAAGGTCTCTTCCGGCTTTTACCGTAATCCGGCGCAAGGGCTGGCCAGTAATCAGGGGCTAATGATGGCCTTCTCGGCGCAAACCGGTGAGCCGCAGGCACTGTTGCTGGACGAAGGTTGGCTAACCGCATTACGCACCGCGCTGGCCGGGCGAATTGCCGCCGAACTCTGCGCTCCGGCGAAGATCCCGGCGATTGGCATCGTCGGTTGCGGCATGCAGGCCCGGTTGCAGTTGCAACAGTTAAAACCCCAGACCGCCTGCCGCGAGGTTTGGGTATGGGGTCGCAACGAAGTCGCTTTGCAAGCCTACCGGCGCGATGCCGAAGCCGAAGGTTTCCGGGTGCAGATCACCCAGGATGCGGCGGAACTGGCGGCGCACTGCCGCTTGATTGTCACCACCACTCCGAGTCGCGAACCCATTCTGCGGGCGGCGGATATCCAGCCCGGCACCCATATCACCGCGGTCGGCGCGGACAGTCACGGCAAGCAAGAGCTGGCAGCCGATCTGGTGGCCAGGGCGGATGTGCTGTTGGTGGATTCTTTGGCACAATGTACCGAGTTTGGTGAGATCGCTACTGCTTACCGGCAGGGTTTGCTTAAATCGACGCCGATCGTCGAACTAGGTACCGCATTGGCTCAGGGGATAAAACTGCGCAGCGATCCTCAGCAAATCACCCTGGCCGATCTGACCGGGCTGGCGATTCAGGACGTGCAGATTGTGAAGGGCATTTTAGCGCGGTTATAGCCTGCTTACAGGGGCGCGGCTGCGCCCCTTGGAGGCAAAACACTATCAGGCATTCAGCACAAATTTCTCGATGGCACGTGCTACACCATCTTCAGTATTGGTGGTAGTGACGTACTGCGCTACCGCTTTCAGCTCCGGGATAGCATTGCCCATTGCCACGCCCAACCCGGCGTACTCGATCATCGCCGTGTCGTTGGCTTGATCGCCCAACGTCATCACATTTTCACGCGCAATACCGAGATGATCGGCCAGCATTTTCACCCCAGCCCCCTTATCCACTTTCTGGTGCAAGATTTCCAGGTAATAAGGCGCGCTTTTCAGGATGGTGTAACGTTCCCGCGTTTCTGCCGGGATGCGAGCGATAGCGCGATCCAACAGCTCCGGTTCGTCGATCATCATCACTTTCGGGAAACGAATCGAAGGATCCATCTCTTCCACGCTGCGGTATTTCAGCGGAATACCGGTCATCTCAGACTCATGTACGGTGTATTTGCCGATATCCTTGTTCGGGGTATACAGGGTATCGAAATCAAACGCCTGGAAATGGACGCCAAACTCGCGAGCCATCTTCTCGAAGTGCAGGTAATCCTCAAAACCCAGCGTTTCCTGCAGGATGCAGGCGCCGTCTGCCGCCTGTAAAACCAGTGCGCCGTTATAGGTAATACAGAAATCACCGGGGCCCTGAATATCCAACTGACGCAGATAATCCTGCACACCGACGTAAGGCCGCCCGGTGGCCAGCACCACATGCACCCCTTTGCGGCGTGCCTCGGCGATCGCCTGCTTTACCGCCGGCGTAATCTGGTGCTGCGGGTTGAGCAGCGTGCCGTCCATATCAATCGCAATCAATTCAATAGCCATTAGAGCCTCTCCCAGTGGTTTTCCCCATGCTAACGCGTTTCAGCCCGTAATGTCAGCGCCAAAAACGGCGTAAAAAAATCCGCGCGGGTTGCCCGGCGCGGATTTTCACAGCCATCAATGCGTTAGATATCGATGTTTGCCGCTTTCAGGGCATTTTCTTCGATAAAGGCACGACGAGGTTCAACCGCATCACCCATCAGGGTGGTGAACAGTTGGTCAGCAGCAATGGCGTCCTTCACCGTCACGCGCAGCATGCGGCGGCTTTCCGGATCCATGGTGGTTTCCCACAGCTGCTCTGGGTTCATTTCGCCCAGACCTTTATAACGCTGTACTGCCAGACCACGGCGTGACTCTTTCACCAGCCACTCCAACGCCTGCTCGAAGCTTTCAATCGGCTGACGACGCTCACCACGTTCGATGTAGGCATCTTCTTCGATCAGGCCGCGCAGTTTCTCACCCAGCACGCAGATTTTGCGGTATTCACCGCCGTGGATGAATTCGAAGTCCAGTGCGTAGTCGGTGTCCACACCGTGGGTACGAATGCGCAGGATCGGCTCAAACATCTGGCGCTCACGGTTCTCAAAGATCACCGAGTCATAGCTGCTGCCGTGCTGTTCTTTATCGTTCAGCAATTTCACCAGCGAATCAATCCAGGTCTTAACCTTGGCTTGATCGCTCAAATCGCCTTCCAACAACGTCGGCTGGTAGATCAGGTTGTTCAGCAGTGCACGCGGGTAGCGGCGCTCCATGCGACCGATCAGCTTCTGCACGCTGTAGTGCTCGGCAACCAGTTTCTCCAATGGCTCACCGGCAAGCGCAGGGGCGCTGGCGTTGGTGTGCAGGGTGGCACCGTCCATCGCGATGGCGATTTGGTACTGATCCATCGCCTCGTCATCTTTGATGTACTGCTCTTGCTTGCCTTTTTTCACCTTGTACAGCGGCGGCTGGGCAATGAACACGTGACCGCGCTCAATGATTTCCGGCATCTGACGGTAGAAGAAGGTCAACAGTAGCGTACGGATGTGCGAGCCATCGACGTCGGCATCGGTCATGATAATGATGCTGTGATAACGCAGCTTGTCCGGGTTGTACTCATCGCGGCCAATGCCGCAACCCAGCGCGGTGATCAGCGTCGCGACTTCCTGCGAAGACAGCATCTTGTCGAAGCGCGCCTTCTCAACGTTGAGGATTTTACCTTTCAACGGCAGGATCGCCTGGTTCTTACGGTTACGCCCCTGCTTGGCAGAGCCGCCCGCTGAGTCCCCTTCCACCAGGTACAGTTCAGACAGTGCCGGGTCACGTTCCTGGCAATCCGCCAGTTTGCCCGGCAGGCCGGCCAGATCCAATGCGCCTTTACGACGGGTCATTTCACGCGCTTTACGCGCTGCTTCACGAGCACGTGCCGCATCGATGATTTTGCCGACGACGATTTTCGCATCGCTCGGGTTTTCCATCAGATAATCGACCAGCTTCTCGTTCATCAGCGTTTCAACCGCCGTTTTCACCTCAGAAGAAACCAGCTTGTCTTTGGTCTGAGAAGAGAACTTCGGATCCGGCACTTTCACCGAAACCACAGCAATCAGGCCTTCACGCGCATCGTCACCGGTGGCGCTGATTTTGGCTTTTTTGCTGTAGCCTTCTTTATCCATGTAGCTGTTCAGGGTACGGGTCATCGCGGTACGGAAACCGACCAGGTGGGTACCCCCATCACGCTGTGGGATGTTGTTGGTGAAGCAGTAGATATTTTCCTGGAAACCGTCGTTCCACTGCAGCGCCACTTCCACACCGATGTCATCTTTCATGGTCGAGAAATAAAACACGTTTGGATGGATCGGGGTTTTGTTTTTGTTCAGGTACTCAACAAACGCCTTGATACCGCCTTCATAGTGGAAGTGGTCTTCTTTGTCCGTGCGTTTGTCTTTCAGGCGGATAGACACGCCAGAGTTCAGGAATGAGAGTTCGCGCAGGCGCTTGGCCAGAATATCGTACTCAAATTCGACATTATTGGTGAAGGTTTCATAGCTCGGCCAGAAACGCACCGTGGTGCCGGTCTGATCGGTTTCACCGACCACTTTCAGCGGCGCCTGTGGTTCGCCCATGGCGTAGGTTTGCTCGTGCACCTTGCCTTCGCGACGGATCACCAGTTCCAGTTTTTCAGACAGGGCGTTAACAACCGAAACACCCACGCCGTGCAGACCGCCAGAAACCTTGTAGGAGTTGTCATCAAATTTGCCGCCGGCATGCAGCACGGTCATGATCACCTGTGCCGCAGAAACCCCTTCCTCTTCGTGAATACCGGTCGGGATACCACGGCCGTCATCCTGTACCGAAACGGAGTTATCGGCATGGATGGTCACCTGGATGTCACTACAGTGGCCAGCGAGTGCTTCGTCGATAGCGTTGTCCACAACCTCGAATACCATGTGGTGCAGACCGGTGCCATCATCGGTGTCGCCGATATACATGCCCGGGCGCTTACGCACCGCGTCCAGCCCTTTTAATACCTTGATACTTGAGGAGTCATAAGAATTCGACATCAACGTTTCTCGCTCATTTTAGTCCTGTGGTTGAACCTCTATTTTACCTTGTTCCACGCGGAACATCTTGCCCTTTTCACCGGCCATATCGGTCACTTGTTCAGCGCTCACGGCACTGACAAAGACCTGGGCCTGGGTGGCTTTCAGGCGATCGGCCAGTAACCGGCGACGGCCGGTGTCCAGCTCGGAGGCAAAATCATCAATCAGATACAGGCAACGCCGCCCGCTCTGCCGGGTGAGAAACTCACCCTGCGCTAAGCGCAACGCGCACATCAGCAGTTTAAGCTGACCGCGCGATAACAAATCCTCTACCGGCGTGCCGTCGGCACGGATGCGGAAGTCCGCCTTATGCGGCCCCACCGCGGTATAGGTTAACGCCCTGTCACGCTCAAACTGGCGCTCCAGCAGCTCTCCGTAGTCGCTCTCTTTGTCCCAGCCACGCTGGAAAGAGAAACTCAGGGCAAATTCGGGCAAAAACTGCGCGCATGTCGCGGTAATATCCGCGGCAATCGCGTCGCTGTAAGCTGCCCGCCACTCGCTGATACGCTCGGCCAAGGGGATCAGTTCCTGATCCCAGGCGCGGATCTGCGCATAGCGACTGACCTGGCGCAGCGCGGCATTGCGCTGCTTCAGTAACCGTTTCAGGTTGCTCCAGGCGGTGAAAAAACCGGGTTCGTTATGAAAACAGCCCCAGTCCAGGAAGGCGCGCCGGAATTTCGGCCCACCGTTTAGCAGGGTAAAACCTTCGGGGGTAATCAGTTGCATCGGCAATAGCTGCGCCAGTTCAGCCACTTTGTGGCCGTCGCTGCCATCGATGCGTACCTTGCTGTCCCCTTGACGGCTCTTGCTTAATCCTACGGATATTTCACGTTCTGCACCGTCAATACGGCCGTGCAAAATAAACTCCGGCTGGTCGTGGCGGATCACCCGACCGGCCTGCAGGCTGCGAAAAGCCCGCCCGTGCCCGAGGGTGTAAACCGCCTCAAGCACGCTGGTTTTTCCGCTGCCATTGGGCCCCACCAGGAAGTTGAATCCCGGTGCCAGCGCCAAATCTGCATCTTCTATATTGCGAAAATCTTTAATCAGTAAACGCGTCAGAGCCATGCAATCTCTTTACCGATGACGGTGCTGTAATTCAAGGTAATGAGACTACAACCGCATCGGCATGACGACATAAGCCGCTGCCTGGCTGGCACCGTCTTCGATCTGCACGCTGGAAACCGAGTCGGTCAGCAGCAGGCGCACATCTTCACACTTGAGCGCGTTCAATACATCCAGCACGTAACTGACGTTAAAACCAATCTCCATCTCGGTGCCGTCGTAGCTGACATCGAGGATCTCTTCCGCTTCTTCCTGTTCAGGGTTGTTGGCGGTGATCTTGAGCTGGTTTTGGCTGACATACAGCCGCACGCCACGGAACTTTTCGTTCGACAAAATGGCCGCGCGAGCAAATGCCTGCTTGAGCAGATCGCAACCGGCTTCCAACGTTTTGTCCGGATTTTTCGGCAATACGCGACGATAATCAGGGAAACGACCGTCAACCAGCTTGGAAGTGAAGATAAAGTCACCGACGTGGGCGCGGATGTTGTTACTGCCGATCTGCAGTTGCAGCAGCGTATCGCCGCCGTCCAGCAGACGCACCAGTTCCATCACCCCTTTACGCGGCACGATCACCGAATGCGACGGCAATTGCTGACCTATCGGCATCGAACACACCGCCAGACGGTGACCATCGGTCGCCACGGTACGCAACTCTTCACCTTCGGTTTCAAACAGCATGCCGTTTAAGTAGTAACGCACATCCTGGTGAGCCATCGAGAACTGCGTGGCTTCGATCAGGCGCTTCAACGTCGCCTGCGGCAAAGAAAATTCAACCTCACTCTGCCAGTCGTCCAGGTTCGGGAAATCTACCGCGGGCAACGTAGAGAGAGAGAAGCGACTGCGGCCGGAACGCACCAGCATACGCTCGCCTTCCAACGTTACAGTGATCTCGGCCCCTTCAGGCAAGCCACGGCAGATATCAAAGAGTTTACGCGCGGGGACGGTAGTCGCGCCCGCTTCATGGGGTTGGGACAGGGCAACGCGCGCCACCATCTCCATCTCCAGATCGGTACCGGTCAACAGCAGGGAGCCTTCCGTCACCTGCAGCAGCAGGTTACCCAGAATTGGCAGTGTTGGGCGGCCGCCCAGCGGGCTGCTCACCTGTTGCAGCGGTTTTAGCAGATGCTCACGTTCAACGATAAATTTCATAGCGCTAGGAAGATAATGTTCTGATTAAATTGGAGAAATCTTCTTTGATGTCGTGACTTTCTTCACGTAACTGCTCAATCTTCCGGCAGGCGTGCAACACCGTGGTATGGTCGCGGCCACCAAACGCATCGCCGATTTCTGGCAGGCTGTGGTTGGTGAGTTCTTTTGCCAGCGCCATCGCCATTTGGCGCGGACGAGCAACGGAACGCGAACGCCGCTTGGACAACAAATCAGCGATTTTAATTTTATAGTATTCCGCCACCGTCTTTTGAATATTATCGATGGTGACCAGCTTTTCCTGCAGCGCCAGTAGATCACGCAGCGCTTCACGCACGAAATCAATGGTAATGGCACGGCCGGTAAAGTTTGCGTTGGCGATCACGCGGTTCAGCGCCCCTTCGAGCTCACGCACGTTGGAACGCAGGCGCTTGGCGATAAAGAACGCCACTTCGCCCGGCAGACGGATATTGTTCTCGTCGGCCTTTTTCATCAGGATCGCTACGCGCGTTTCCAGCTCCGGCGGTTCGATCGCTACCGTCAGCCCCCAACCGAAGCGGGATTTCAGACGATCTTCCACCCCGTTTATCTCTTTCGGATAACGGTCGGAGGTCAGGATAATCTGCTGATTGCCTTCCAACAGGGCGTTAAAGGTATGGAAGAACTCTTCCTGCGAACGCTCTTTATTGGCAAAAAATTGTATGTCATCGATCAGCAGCGCATCGACCGAACGGTAGTAACGCTTAAATTCTTCAATGGCATTGTTCTGCAGGGCTTTGACCATGTCCTGCACAAAGCGTTCCGAGTGCATATAGACCACTTTGGCGTTGGCCTTGCGTGCCATGATGCCGTTGCCCACCGCATGTAACAGGTGAGTTTTACCCAAACCGGTGCCGCCATAAAGGAACAACGGGTTATAGGCTCCGCCCGGGTTATCCGCCACCTGGCGGGCCGCCGCGCGCGCCAATTGGTTGGATTTACCCTCTACAAAGTTATCAAAGGTATGCTTTGGGTTAACGTTGGAGCGGTAAGAAAGTTCAGGCTGCGGTGCCGCGTTGTCCCAGCTTGGGCGCGAAGGTGCCGCGACGCGTACTATTGGCGCGCTGGGTGCACTGACGCTGGCAGTAACGGTCTGGCTGATGATTTGGGAGAGCGGTTTGCTACCCACTTCAAAACGCAGTAATGGGGCATCCGTACCGCAGAAATCATTCAACAGGCCATTGATATTGTTTAAGTATTTATCGCGAACCCAATCCAGCACAAAACGATTGGGCGCATAAAGCGCCAGGGTATTGTCACTCAGTTCCGCCTGCAATGGGCGTATCCACATACTAAATTCTGTGGCAGGTAACTCATCCTGCAATCGGGCAAGACACTGCTGCCAAAGCGAAAGTGACAC